>CBDBMC010000001.1:0-5082957 GCA_965207095.1 Candidatus Poribacteria bacterium
TTCCAACGGCAATCATCTCGCACCGGGGACGGTTCTGACAAGCATGGTCAAACAGATTGAGAACTCTATCTATAGCGTCATCAACGAAACCATCAACGGGACTTTTATGGGTGGTATCCGATACCAAGGACTCGCAGATGGCGGAGTCGATTATGCGCTTGATGAACACAATCGATCTGAGCTTTCAGACGAAATTATAGCAGCCGTTGAATCATTAAGAGCGAAAATTATCTCCGGCGAGATTGTCGTTCCGAATGAGGTCTCGCTCCCGCGCTAATACTACGTAGGACTTATGCACGCAGTTGAACGATGAGGTGTTGTAATTCGATGTTTCATTGTTGATGCGGGGCAAGATGCCCCGCCTACGATGGTTGTGGCGTCTGAAAATGCCCTTTGACGCGCAATGAATTACGCTACTACAAACTCAAGTGCATAAACCTAATTACGTTTATCTGCACATCATACGAAAAACAGAGAACGGAAGTCCCCGTATTTGATGAGGATTAATTCTTCGATTTTCATTTTATAGTAAATCTTAGAATTGATGAGACACGCCAAATCCCGACTTGTCGAGTCCCGTTCCGAGGATCCCCCCGATAAATCGGGGTAAACTGTATCGGGAGATGCCGATGAATCGGCACCGGTGCGGTTGGAAACCGCACCTACCGGGGGCGGAAGTGTCTATTTATTTTTGGAATTCACCATAATTTATAAAATATGAAGCCATCTCCCAGCACTGAACTGTTTAACTTGGCTGCAGAAAGTGTAGCCTACGAAAACAACGTTGTTCTACAGAATATTACCTTGCAGATTAACAGGGGAGAAAAGGTCGCGCTGGTTGGTCCGAGTGGAGCCGGCAAAACGACCTTGCTGCGTAGACTCTACGATATTGTTGCGGACCAGTCTGCATTTGTGGACCAACACTACGCTCTGGTACATCAGCTTTCTGCTTTCCACAATATCTATACGGGACGGCTTGATCGATATTCCACATTCCACAACCTCTTGAACCTAATTAAGCCACAGAAGAAGGAGCTGCAGGAAATCACTCCCATCTTGGGCGAGCTGGGAATGGAAGAGAAAATTTTCGAAAGGGTTGGGGTGATGTCTGGCGGACAGCAGCAGCGGGTCGCTGTTGCGCGCGCGATTTACCGCGGAGAGGATATCTTATTGGCAGATGAACCGATATCCTCAGTGGATCCCCTTCAAGCGGACACGGTGATGGAAATTATCATTCAGAATACGGAAACTGTTGTGCTATCACTGCACGCGGTGGAATTTGCACTAAAGTTCGCGCAGCGGATTGTAGGATTGAGTGATGGAGAGATTCAATTCGATTTGCCAACCGGGGAAGTGACGCAAACGATGCTTACGGAACTGTATCGGAACGGGAAACCTCTTTAAATTCAGAACTGGCTCATATAGGGATTACGCAAAATCCCTTCCTTCGCCGGTGCGATTGAAAGGGGGAAGGATGGAAGAGAGGAAGGCGGCAAAGACCAATCTTCCAAGTATTTCCAAAAAAGCTCGAGTTTCATTGCATGATTTCTTAACATGAGCCTCAAGGGTTAAGAGCCTGTTTTAAAAGTGAAACGGTCATCTTTAGGAAGTTGTTCACATGTCGCCCCGCTGGGGCTTAGGTTATTTGTTTGGCCTGTATTCTATAAACATGTCGCCCCGCTGGGGCTAAGCATCTGTTTTAAGAGTACGTGAAACGGTCATCTTTTGCCATTCTAGGGGCACCATCAACCGATTTTGAGAGATTTACCCGTAAAATGACAACTTTCAGAGATTATTTGGATTTTTCAAATAGGTTCTAAGCTCTCACCATGTTAAAGACCAGTCTGTTCTTCGTTGCGATTGCCCTGATAGCCCTCGTGTTGGCGGACCTTGAAATCTCGACACTACACCCTTGGACCGAACTGAGCCGCATGGCTTGGGGCGCGATCACCCCGGATGTCCCCTCCCTCTGGAATTTGAAACTTGCGCTTCTCAACACGGTGGTCTTTGCCTTTTGTGGTATTTTTCTTGGTGTCGTACTCGGTATCGGGCTGGCTTTCGCTTTCCGTTTTACCCCTGTCAGATTGTTCTGCGCTTTTATTCGCGCCATTCACGAGATTTTCTGGGCTTTCATCTTCCTCCCCATTGTTGGACTCAACCCGACGTGCGGTGTACTCGCGATAGCAATCCCTTACGCTGGCATCTTTGCGAAGGTATATGCGGAGATTATTCAAGAGTCGGATCGGCGTCCACTGGAGGGCGTCCCTAAAGGGTCTGGAGGCTTGAGCCGTTTTTTCTACGGCATCCTTCCTGTCATCTATGCCGACACGAAGCACTATACCGGCTACCGTTTCGAGTGTGCCCTGCGTTCGAGCGCTATTCTCGGATTTATTGGACTCCCGACGCTCGGATTCCACCTCGAGACGGCGTTTCGTGAAGGTATATATTCGGAGGCTTGGGCGCTGCTCTATGCGTTCTATATCCTGATTGCCTCGCTCAAGTACTGGCTCAAGCCACGCCTTGTTTCACTCTATGTCCTGGCGTCGTTTGTGTTGCTGTCAAGGACGATCACAGTATCGTGGGCGAATATTGTCCGCTTTTTCACCTACGATCTCCTCCCGTGGCCCATGCGTCGGGATGGTGTTCTTGATGGCACGCATGAGATCTCGTTCGTGTGGGAACCGATTGTGAGTTGGGCAAGGGATATTTTTGTTCAGGAAGCGTGGGAAGGGATATGGAACACGGTGGTCTTGACGCAGGTTGTGTTGGTAGGGACAGGTATATTTGCGCTGTTAAGTTTCCCTTTCGCCTGCCGCCATTTCTCAGGAAAGATCGCTAATCGGACCTCGCACTATGGACTAATTGTTATCCGCACTACACCGGAGTATATCCTCGCATATATCCTTGTGCAACTCTGGGGACCCTCCATGCTCCCGGCAGTCTGGGCGATTCTCCTGCATAACGGAGCGATTCTTGGCTTTCTGGTCAGTAACAACGCCGACTTAGTGTCACTGCGGATAGATGCGCCTCGAAGACGGGTAGATCGGTACTTGTTTGAAATTTTGCCGCGTGTATACGGACAGTTTCTTGCGTTCCTGTTTTATCGCTGGGAGGTGATGATGCGAGAGTCGGCGATTCTCGGTATTCTCGGTATCTACACGCTGGGCTTCTACATCGACAGCGCAATTTCCGATGATCAGATCGATAAGGCAGTTCTGTTGATTTTTATTACAGTGTTGCTCAACATGGGCATTGATACCGTATCACAGTTTGTGCGACGTCGTCTCAAGATCTCGACGAAATTGGTGACATCTGTATGATAAGATCGTGCTCGTTTGCAACTGTTGATAACGTGAAACGTGATGCGTGAAACGTAATTATAGTGAATCAGGGAAATAAGTAGACATTTACCAATAACTCTAACTTGCGCGAAGTTTCAAAAGTCCCCCTGACAAGGGGGATTTAGGGGGTTGGCTGTGCATTGGGAGCGTCTAAATAATGACTTACGCCGCTGAAGGGGCAAAGCCCTGTAGTTCGGCGATTTATCGCCGCATGACACTATTTCCACCGCCCGATGAATCCCCGATAAATCGGGATTAAGAAACGGGCAACTACAGGCTAAAGTGCGTAAATCCTGTATATGTTACCGTTTGCTTTCAATCCATATACACAAGCATAATTTGCCTGACAGTGTACTAGTACTCAATCAGATAAGTTTTGCAATTATTATATTTAGGACTTACGCCGCTGAAGGGGCAAAGCCCTGTAGTTCGGCGATTTATCGCCGCACCGCATGCCCACCAACGCCCGATAAATCGGGCAACTACAAAAGAAAACCCATCGAAAAGCTCATAGTGAACAACGATCGTTGTTCACTACTGAAGTGCGTAAATCCTAATATGTTATCGTTTGCTTTCAATCAAAATACACAATCATAATCTTTCTGACAGTGTACTAGTCACGTTTCATGTTCCACGTCTTCTATGACATATGTCGCCCCGCCCCAATCCCGATTTCATCGAGCTGCCCGACCTATGGATATGGTGTTGGGTTTCACTATGGCTATTTGTAGGGGGAACCTTTTTGTAAATATGCACCCCTATTATCATTGATAGGAATTCCCGTTTAACCGTTCAACCCAACCTACGGGGCTACTTGTTATACACATTGCGCTCCTCATGAAGATTAATTTATTAATTGGGTAATTTCCGAGCGATGTCCGGTGCGGTGGGAAACCGCACCTACCGGATCTGGGGGAAATATAGAATTACCCGTTTTATTTCTTAAAACTCATCTGGAGCGAAGAAAAACTCACCGTTGTTCTACACATATCGTCCCGCTGGGGCTAAAATAAACTTATGAACCCAAACAATTCTTTATCCGTTACGCATCATCATAGCACGCATATATTGGCACGTCAACCGCTTTTGAGGTAGTGGTTAGGGCTATTTAATCGTCGGCTGTTTAACCATTTCTTTGAAAAGTTGCAACTTGGGGTGAGGTGTCGGGATTGGGAAATCCCTCCTACATTATTGCTTGAATCACGGATAAACACGGAAGAGAACATACCCATGACAAATCGGATAACAACGCGCAATGAATTGCGCTACTACAAACTGCGGGGCAAGATGCCCCACCTACTGGGTGGCGAAAGTATCTAACAGTTTTTCGGCTTGACGGGAGAAACTCACATACACTATACTTATCGGCTCGGAGGCTACTAGTTATGCACAAAGAACTATTCGATCAACTTGTTCAAGTGGTCGCCACACTGCGCGGCGAGAACGGGTGCCCATGGGACAAAGCGCAGACCCATGAAACCCTGAAGGCAGATCTCATCGAAGAAACCTACGAAGTGATTGAAGCAATCGACGCGAAATCATCGGATAAGCTACAGGAAGAACTTGGCGATCTCCTTATGAATGTTATGCTCCATGCACAGATTGCAAAAGATCAGAGCGATTTCAGCATCAACGACGTGGTGCGTTCCATAACAGATAAACTCATCCGGCGGCATCCGCACGTCTTTGGAGATGTCGATGCCAACGATACTGAGACAGTGCTTCAGAATTGGGAAGCGATCAAGCGGAGTGAGGCGGGTTATGAGGACCGAAAATCGGTTCTTGATGGGGTGCCCGACTCCTTACCGAGTCTGCTGCGGGCACAGAAGATTCAGAACAGAGCGGCTCGCGTCGGGTTCGATTGGGACAGCGTCGCCGACGTCGTACCGAAGTTAGAAGAAGAGATCGAAGAGGTCAAGGCGAGCATAGAGGCAGGGAATACGGCAGAGATCGAGATGGAGATTGGCGATCTCCTGTTTTCAGTGGTGAACCTATGCCGTTTTTTAGACCTACAGGCAGAGGAAGCGTTACGCCAAGCGGTCCGCAAGTTTACCGAACGCTTCCAGAAAATGGAGGAGACACTGGAGGGACGCGGTAAAACTTTTAACGACTACGATCTGGCAGGATTAGATCTAATCTGGGAAGAGGCAAAAAAGAAGGAGAAATCATAATATGGCACGTAAACGGGTTTTAATTACCGGCGCAGCGGGATTCATCGGCAGCTATATTCGTCAAAATTACGGCGATCGCTATGTCATGCGACTCGCAGACATCGCAGACATTGAAAATCCAAATGGGCATGAGGTCATGAAGGCAGACATCGCCGACCTCGACCAGATGCAGCGCGCCTGTGAGGGGATGGATACCGTCGTCCACCTCGCCGCAGATCGCAGTCCAGCCGCGGACTTCTACGAAACCCTGTTGTCGCTGAATATCATCGGCACATATAACGTCTTCCAAGCGGCAAAGGATCAGGGCTGTGAGCGCGTCGTCTTTGCCAGCAGCATTAACGCAATGTTAGCTTATCCGCCGGACCTTTCCGTCACTTGGGATATGCCGGTGAACCCACCAAACGTCTACGGTGTGACCAAATGCTTCGGCGAAGCGTTGGGGCAGTGTTTCGCACACGACGGGCTGTCCTCAATCGCGATCCGAATTGGCGGGATTAAGCGAGAGGGGGAACCGGCTCGAAATCAAGGCGACATGGGCCAGGGCTGGATCAGCCAACGCGATCTGGCACAGCTGATCGGTTGCTGCATTGATGTTGAAGGGGTTGACTTCGCAATCGTGCATGGGCAGAGCCGTCATAAAACCCCACGCCTCGACATCTCACACACCTGTGAAATCCTCGGCTACAACCCACAAGACGGCACGATATAAGATGGGTAATACGTAATGCGTAATACGTAAGGAAGCGAACCCCCAACACAATACACGATCAAGGGTTAGTGCGCTCGTCAGTCTAGTCTGCATACTCGGCAGTCGGCTTTTTGTGCAGACGGATGCTGCCACCAACGGTACGCAGTTTAAGCTGCGGTCCCCCACCGTTAATTGTACCCTGCAACGTGTTTCCGCGCACCTTGCCCTGCACAACCATTGTAACGGGCACATCGCTAGACACACGACCGCCGGTGGTCTTAGCATCCACATCCATGGCGATGTCCTCAACAACATAAGCGGTCACGTTTCCACCTGTGGTCTCCAGCGAGCAAGCCCCTTCAGGCTGCCGAGAAATATACGCTTTGATAGAACCACCGGTGGTCTTTGCGTTGATGGTGCCCATCACTTCTTCAACCGTAATGCCACCTCCGGATGTTTTGGCGTTGACGCTCCCTGCCCTATCAATGCGAATGGATCCGCCGGAGATTATGGCTTCGACCGCACCGTCTACGCTCCCGATCGTAATCCCGCCGCCGGAGGTCTTTGCGTTGATGCTGCCCATCACTTCTTCAGCTGTAATGCCGCCGCCGGAGGTTGTAGCATTGACACGACCCGTCACCCCATCAATGCGAATCGATCCGCCGGAGGTTGTGGACTCCACTGCTCCCTCCACACTTCGAATCGTAATTCCGCCGCCGGAGGTCTTGACATCGGCATCGCCATGCGTTCCCTCTAATTTAATGCTGCCGCCCGAAGTTCGCCCCCAAATGGGTCCCTTAATATTTCCGAAGCGGAGACTCCCGCCCGATGTTTGACTGCGAAGCTCACCTTCCAGATCCTCAACGAAAACGCCGCCGCCTGAAGTTTTCAGATCAACGTTATACCGTTGCGGCACGGTAATCAAGAATTTAACTTTCAATCGATTTCTTTCTCGACTCCATCGCCGAAGATTCAACTGATCATACTTCGCCCTGATGGTCACCCCAGCGTCACTATGGTCAAAGGTAATTGGGAAATCCTCAAGGACCTCTTCAACGCTCCATTTGCCGTCTTTTTTGACTTTTCTTTCAATCTTTACACTAACATGATCGTGGTCCGCCGTTCGGACCTCAATTGAGCCTCTGTCCGCATCGATCGTCAAACGTCCATCGGAAGCGGCCTGAAACGATCTCTCGATGTGATTCTCAACATCAGCGTCAGCAATAACCGTTGCGACCAATAGCAGGGATTGCAGAATCAACACGATTTGAAACTTACCAAATCCTATCCGCATGATAACCTCCTTAAATTATCGGGACTTACGCAACTTTAGCACACGAGGGGTAGATTTATGATTTTTAACCCCCTAAATCCCCCTTATGGGGACTTATGAACGCGCTGCATAAGTCCTAATTATCTTCAATCCATTGAACCTATACACCTAAAGTCGTTAAGGCATAGAGCCAGTGGTGTAGGTTCGGTTGAACGGGAAGCGCGAAACTCAACGCTTGACTATGCACAAATCGTTTCCTCGTTATCCCGTCTTCCGGTTTTCATGCTTCAAGGTTCTTGCCGTTTCAAACGGATCGACCCATTCCTTGTCCGCAGCTTGATAACTGCATCACTACCTTCGCCAATTTCGCCTTTGAGCTGATTCTTGAACTTTCCGACAACAGGTACAGGAAAATCGGAATGCACGCGTCCGCGTCTGGCTTCGGCGTCGATAAGTCCCGCGAAATCTGCGGGAAGCGTTAAAGTGGTGGTGCCGTTGGTGGTCGACGCAGCCACAGATCCATAGCAACGGTGTACTTCCACACCTATCGTGCCGTTGGTCGTCGAAAACTCCGCATCCTCCGTGAGGGTATTGACTTCGGCTTTAATCGTCCCGTTGACTGCACACGCACGAATCGGTCCCGTATCACCCTCCAATGCTATTCGCCCATTAACAGTAGTCGCATCAATCGATCCACGGGTCCCATTCACTTCAATCTTACTGTTGACGGTGCGGAGATTCACATCCACCTCCCGCGGCGTCTCAATTGCGTAGCGTACCGCGAGACTGACGCCCCAGGGAGGTGTCGGGTGCTCGGCAAAGATTCGAAGTTCATCGCCAATCTGCTCCGCATAAATTTCGACTTTCTCAGCAAATTCCGCTGCAGCACCTCTTCTCCCGCGCACGTCCTTCCATGCACGGACACTCACCTCATCTCGGTCTGACCCTTCAAGCGTGATTTGCCCGTTGGCGGCTTGCGCATCAATTCTGGCGATGCCAGTACCATTAAACACGTCCAGTTGCTGCTTAACCTTCCGTTTTTCTCCACCTTCTTCGGCGGTGTCAGTGATATCGGAGCCGGAATCAGCAGCACCGGCGACCGCCCCATCAACAGATGACTTTACCTGATCGATCACGTCATCGACAACTTTCTTCACATTTGGCAACTGCACCGAATTAATTGCATTGCTGACCTCAACTTCAATCTCTCGCCCAACCTCCTGAAAGGCTTCCGTCATTTCATGCAAGAAATCCTTCTCCTGTTTGGGTTGTTCATATTCAGTATCAGCTTTCTCATCTGGTGGCGCAGCTTCATCAAGGGCGCGTAACAGCATCTCTGCTTCCTCCGCAGTGATCTTCCCCTCGGCAAGCATTTTAAGTACTTCAAGTCTATCTTGTCTCATTGTTATACCGCCCTTTCACTATCTGACCGCTGATTATAGTGAATTCTAAAAATCGCTCATGTTAAGATTTAATGCAAAGAAACCGAGTTTTCACCTCCCTCTAATCCCCCCGCATGCAGGGTGAGGGTCAGTTTCTCTGTGTGCTTTGCACTTTCTTTTTACATGAGCCCTAAAAACAGGTAGACGCTTTTTCCAGTGGCGATTGTAGGATTAACCTTCTCAGCCGGTATAATCGGGGCAAGTCCCGGCTTCGCCGAGGATCCTCCCCGATACATCGGGGCAGGCTGAATCGGGAGATGCCCCTCCTACAGTGTCCAAACAGTTATGAAATCTACTATAAATTGATTACTCAATGGACTTATCAACTTCGTTGGCATCTTCCGCAACCACAGCCTTGCGCCGACGGAGGTCAATCCGTCCGTGATGGTTGTCAATGTGCAGGTTCGCCCCATCTGTGTTAGGGGTTGCCGTAAACTGTTGATCCCGTTTCTTCTTGGTCAGATCTCCCTCAAATTCTGAAAAGATACGTCCATGGCGGGTTGACACTTGAATCGACGCAAAGGCATCTGCGGGTGCGATGAGATCTACCTTTGCATGATGCCCCTTGATGACGCAATCCCCGCTTAAAGGTGCCACCACATCAAGATAGGGGTTTGCGTGATGCGCGTCGATGTGGAATGTATCCCGTACTCCCCGGAGCTCAATTTGCCCGTGGCCCTTATGGATCTCAATGGTTCCACCAACCGAGTGTAAGACGGCATTTCCATGACGATGGGCCAGTGTAAGATCGCCTCCGACCTCATCGAGTTCAAGGGTTCCGTGCCGACAGTCACCTTCAAAGCGACCACCGACTTTACCAAACTGGGCATTGCCGTGACCACCGTTAAAGCACACATTCCCTTGAATCGAATTCGCTTCGACGTTTCCATGCTGCGCGTCCAAGCTCAGATCACTCTCAATTGCACCGAGCGAGACATCCCCGTGTCGGTTGCTGATCGTAGTTGCCCCTCGCAAGCCATCTACAGACACATTACCGTGCCGATTACCAAGTTCCAAATTCGTCTGCTGCGGGACGATTAACCAATAATCAACCCGTGCACGCGGACCACCGTTCCGCCACAATCCCCATTCGTCAGGATAGTTTGTCGTAATCGAAGCCCGCGTTGTCCGGTCTGAGACATCCTTTTCAGGCTCAATGCGGATTTCAATCCCTGAAGCGATCTCTTTAGCGGTTTCCTCATCCTCTGCCTGCACAGTGATCTGATAGTCGATTTGGAGACTGTTTTTCGCCCATGACTTCACCTCAATATCGCCGTGCCGGTTATTGATTCCCAAATCAAATTTTTCACCTGTTTCAAACTCTATCTGGGCTCTTGGTTCTTCGTGACTGGCTCTGTGGCTCCCGCCGCGATACCGACGCGCTTCACGTTTTATGTCTCTCCCCGAATTTCTCAATACCCGCCGAGATTTACGCGAAAATCTACCTTGATCTTCTACCAATTCGGCACTAGCCTTTAATGAGTCAACAACCCCCTCTTGCTTGCCTGCGACCAATGCCTGTAGATCAGCAAGGCTCTCTTGTTCGTCTTTGGACGGTGATTGTTCTACGGAATCCTGCTTCGACTCATCAAGCACGTCAAGAGTTTGTAAGAGTGATTCCCCTTCCTCTATGGTGATTTTGCCCTCGGCCACCATCTTGAGTATGACCATTCTTTCCTCGTTCATCGTTATTTCTCCCTTAATTGATTGATCAAGTTCGTCGCCTCCGATGCGGAGATTTCTCCTTCATTGAGTCGCTTGAGGATGGTGCGGCGTTCCTCCGCCATATCATCCGAAGCAGCTGGTTCTGCTTCAACCTCATAGCCAAGCTCCTTGATAACAGCGTTCAACCGGCTACGAACGGTCGGGTAAGAGATCTCTAGCTCGCGTTCCATTTCTCTGATATTGCCTCGATTCTTGACAAAGACCTCAATGAAATCAAGGCTCTCCTGCGGCAACCGACAGAAGCGGCAGGTCGAATATTCGCTCTCAATCCGCGTGTGACAAGAACGGCAGTGTAAGCCTGTTATCGTCAGTTCACCACCACATGTTGGACACCCCTCTAGTACCTTTCGCAAAATTAGCTTACTCCTTCACAGTTTATAGTGAATTCTAAAAATAAAGAGACACTTTCGTTCCCCGGTAGGTGCGGTTGGAAACCGCACCGCATACACACCGTTGGTTGGGTTGAAACGGCTTGTCCCGATTCTCCCCGATTGCATCGGGACAGGCGGGATCCCGGTAATTAGTTTACCCCGATTTATCGGGGGGATTGGAAACAGCGCCTACCAATTTGGAGTGTTTCATTAATTCTAAGATCTACTATAATTTCCCACAACGACTATTAAAATATAACAGTTTAACATCAATATGTCAATATATTTTTGAAAAACATGACAAAAATAACCATTTTATATTGATAAATAGAAAGCATTTGATAAAATATGTAATACTAAAAGGGAGGGTTTCCACAATTTCTGATACAGTTGCGCGTGGAAAATGGGGAAGTTCACCCGAGTCGTAATTATAGTGGATCTCAGAATTAATGAGACACGCCAAACCGGTGCGGTTGGAAACCGCACCTACCGGGGGCGTAGGAGTTTTAGGCACTTCAGTTCGTAGTCGCGCAATTCATTGCGAGTCCGAACGGGCGATAAATCGCTTATGAACCTACTACAAACCTGAAACCTTATTGTAGTGGCACAATGAATGGAGCGTATCGGGGCAGGTCCCGATTTATCGGGATCCTCGCTTTCGCGGGAGATGCCCCTCCCACATCTATCAAGGATAAATCACCGAACTACAAGGGGTTGAACGTTCAACTGCGTAAGCCCAAAGGAGAGGAAAAACAGTTGGAGAGGAGAGAAAGGCGGGACGGTTGAAACCCGATCAAATCCAGCTATACACTGCTGAACGCAGCACAAGACTCATGATGGGCCAGAAACACCCGATCAACGCTTCACCGAGTACCAACCCAACAAAGAACGGCATCCCACGGCGATACGCCTTGATGCCCCCATGCTTGAGTAGCACCCATTTTGCAGCCATCCCGATCAGCAGAGGGAACCAGACAAGGTTCATTGTGCCGGGGGCAACGCCGACGACATAGCCGGCAGGGTGGAGCGGACACCAAACAAATCGGGCGCGTAGAAACATGATACCAAGGTTCATGAGAAAGCCTAATCCGAGAACTATCATCGCGAGCAAATCCGTAGGCTTGGGATTAATCAGCCAAGAGGAGAGGAAATTGTACGCCTCTGCGCCGCCTGAATGGATTTGTTCTGAACCGGCGGCAACACCTTCTTTGTAGATTGTGTAGGGATAAAGGATGAGGGCAGATTCAATTCCCACGAAGCTAGCGATGACCAATACGATGAGCATTGTTCGATTTCTGATGCCGGTACGCTCCGCCAGTTTGAAAGCCTCCATCTGATCGGGCATCGGGTGCGTCCGAAATGATGCGTAACTCGCCCCGCTCAACCAATTCAAGAGAGAGAGCATCGTCAGATTCCCCGCTCGGAGCCTGCGCGTGCCGAATATGGAGATTGTCATGTATTGGGGTGTAACATAGCCGACCGCCTGAATGGGGGGTCCCAACTCTGCTCGCATCCGCGTCAGTCCGACAATAATTATCAGATAGATGGAGATGAAAATAATACATCCCCAGACCGACATACCGCATTTTATGCAGAAAGCCATCAATACCAAGAGGCAGATCGCCAATATGATGACTGTTGCACGGTAAGAGAGCGCCTCCCCTTCTTCATCCTCGCGGTCCGGGTGAAACACGCGAGAGATAACCTGTGAGAAATGTCTTCTACCGCTCCAGCATGTGATAAGCAGCAGGGCAAAAAGTGCGCCGGTGCCCTGCTCACCAAAGAAGGGATAACCCGGCAGGTGCATGACACCCATCATGCTCCCGTATAGTAGTTGCATCTTTCCGAATAGATAGAAAAACGCACAGGAAAAGGAGAGGTCCAAGGGAAGGATAAAACCGAGCCCAATCATATACGGGTGAAGCCGCAACGGCATACTCCCCAACGCATTCCACGGCTTTTGCGTAAAGTAGATATTGAGATCGTATTGCTTAACAGGAATTGAGGGCAATGCAGGGAAGAAATATTGCAGCCCGTTGAGCAGATTGATTCCGGCGGCAATCCCAAAACCGAGCCAGAGCAGACGGTTCTTGAAAATTGCCCCGTTGTCCGCCGTGATTTCAAGCGGAATTTGGATTACGGGATACGCCAATTTTTCGTGTTCCACCCACTGCCGCCTGATGAGGGAGGTCAAGCAGAGAAAAATCAGCATCAACGAGAAGATAACGACCGACCACGATAGGATGGGCGTGATCCAATATCGATAGTAACCATCTCTGAAGAAATCGACCTCTCCCTCGAAGAAGTCGGTGACCGCTCTTAGATCTGAGACAACTAGCCACGGCGGCAGGTGACGGAATAGCAGCGCTTCCCAATCGTTTTCAGGGGTCGCGAAACGGAAGGCATAGGGGATGAGTCCCATCAAGCGGGGCATGCAGTCATGCCCGGCAAAGGCACTTCCCACCGCGAGCATCCCATAGATGACTAGCAGATCTTGCCGGCTGAGCGCCGCACGCGGAGCAATCTGACGGACAATGACGTTCAACCCCGTGATCAGCAGGAGCGCACCCATCACGTTGACCGACAGCGTAACGATCGTCAGATGCGCGGTATGCCACAACATCTCGATGTAGGCAATCCAATAGCTGTTGGCGATAATCAACACCACACCAATCAGCACCGCACGTTTACTAATTGTGGTAGAAGATTCTTTTCTGAGCATCTTATTTCAGGATAAGCATTCTGCGGGTCGCAGAAAACGCACCCGCCCGGATCTGATAGAAATATAAGCCGCTCGCAACCTGCTCGCCATACATGTCTTCTCCGTCCCAATAAGCCGCCCTGTCGCGAGTGACGTATGTCCCCACATGCTGATAACCGAGGTCTAATTGACGGACACGCTCACCTTGCGTATCATAAATTGAGATGATCACTTCTGAATCGGTAGAGAGCTGATACGGAATCCACGTTTCTGGATTAAATGGGTTTGGGTAGTTTTGAAGTAACATCGGTTTCTCAGGGAATAGTTCCCTCATTGACACCCGCTCACCGACCACCTCCACCGGAATCGCCCTTGTTAGCGCATCCGCCAGTTGCAGGTCAACAAACTGGATGGGAGGCTGTGCCGATGGGAGTCCCGTCTTTTTAACGTGAAAAACAAGCGTAGCCAGTGTCCCCTCTGCCTCCACACCTTCCAGCGTACCTTGACGAGTCTGCGTCAATTCCAGTTGCCTCCCCTGCTGAGAAACCTGCCAATAGCTTTGGGGCAGCGCGGCGGCTAAAACCGAACTTGGCGATGCCGTAAGGAGCTCTAATACCGCTGGATCGTACTGGATTGAAAAATGGTAGCCATAAAGATCGGCAATTGCGGTGGTGTGAATTGAGACGGTCAACTGGCGTGTATCCGTCGCGCTTGGAGTCATCAGGAGGCGTATCTGCCCTTCGGACGACACTGAGCGGCGTCGCCCAAAATCGGCGGTTGGCGTGGTGTTAATGTATTTTTCGCCGAAATGTTGGCCGACAAGCACGAGATCAAAAATGTCTACCACCCCATCTTGGTTGACATCATAAGGGGGAAATTGACTCTCACCGCGCCCTTCTTCGATTGTTAAAGTTAGCGTATAGGTAAGATTCGCTCCACCTCCTCCGGCAAGATCTCTAATCTCGGCGTAGTATGTTCCGTCCGCAGGAATTTCAAATCCTTCTAGGATTGACTCAGGGCCTTCTATAAAAAGCGGCACTTCCATCAAAATCTGTAAATCGCTATTATACAGAGTCAAACCGAAACGAAAGAACGGACCGGTGGGTCGCCCATTAATCGCTAACGTAATGAACTCTCCCGCTGTAGCAGTAAACTGAAAGGCATCGGTATCCCCGGCAAAACTGATGGCTCCCTCGACAGGAACATCTGCCGTTAAGGGAGTTGGATTCCCGCTTAAGTCTTCGTGGTCATCTTCGGGAAGTTCGCCCTCAGATAACGTCAGCGTGTAGGTATAAGTGGAACCGATCGCGCCACCTATAAAACCGGCAATATCGACACAATATTCACCGTCGGCAGGGATGAGAAATCCATCAATCCGTACCTCCAAGCTGTTGGGATTGCCTCGAGTAGATACCAACCTTTCCCCAGACGCATCCAAAAGACTCAGTTGGGTCACCCAAAATATTACCTCGCGTGCAGGTGGTTCTATCTCAACGTGTAGGGCAATGACAGCGCCTGCCGACGCTTCAAAGCGGAAACCATCCGAATCATGCGGATCACGAGACGCAGGATCGCCCCTGAGGGTAATGACCCCTGTTATAGGCTCATCGAAGGTCAACGGGGTTTCCTCGCCACTACCGCAGGCTGCATGGTCATCGATCTTTCCACCGATCGTCAGCGTATAAGAGTAGTTCAGACCACCAAAGGGGGCATTCAGGTTGGGAAGTGCAATGTTGCTGACAGCAAGCAGGTACGTTCCATCGCTTGGCAATTCTTCGCTCACACGGGAATCAATGCCACGCGGATTTAATTCAGGAATTGGCTCAGGACCGGTGGTCGGTAAGACATCGTCACTTTTAGCAAAGAGCTCACCATCTGGACCATAGATAACGAGCAGAGAGTCAAGGTTGGAGTTCTTCGTCGTAACAGTAACCTCAACACGTTGCCCCTTCTCACCTTCAAATGCGAAGAGATCTGTATCGCCGCTGAAGTCGATGAAACTCTCTATCGTATCGCCGACCGCCACAGGTGTCGCTGTATCAGATGTATCACCGTGGTTGTCAATGATGAGAATTAGTTTATAATCGTTGGTTGCCCCATTGATGCCAGAAACTGCAACGAGATAATCGCCCGGAACCAATTCAAGCGATGTGACAGCCTGCGTCTCAAAGGTAACAAGCTCAGTACCGTTAGGTCCCCTTAATATTAGCATCAAATCCCCGTAAATCGGTTGAAACTCAATGCCCAATCCAACCTGCATCGTTTCATCCAGATGGAATTTATAGTAATCATCATTGTCTGCCGTGTGGATTGACAATTCTTCGTTGATAAATGGGAGTTCAATCGTGGATGCAGTCTCCGCTGTATCGTTCTCCTCAAGGGCATCCGATGCCAATCTGGGCGGCGTAAAGAATCCACGGTTCTCCATAATCCCCAAGATGAAGTCAAAATTTACGCCGCCATTCAGTTCTTGGTCCGCCATAAGAATTGCGGATGCCGCATCGACAAATTCCGCAGCGGGCGAGAGGAAGAAATGGCTCTCAACGACCAGACGGATCGAGGCATCGCGTCCTATCACTTCAAAAATCTCCCATAGTGCCGCAGACCAGATTTGCCCATCGGCGTGGGGTTCACCCCTAATGTCTTGGGGATAACGCTTGTTACTATTCACAGGACGCGTGGCAACCTCAGGGTCATCTGAACCCGCCCATTCAAAAACAATCGAGTCGCCAAAACCGTCGCTTACGGCACTAAAAAAACTGGCTGCGAGAAAATCACTAAATCCTTCATGTATCGCGCCACCCTCACCTCTGTTGATTTTCGGGACCTGTCGATCAAGGATTGCATGGCCATATTCGTGGATGATCACTTCAGCATCTTCGGCAACATCAACACCAGCATCTCCGAAATTAATCGAGCCGTCACTATCGTCGTAAAAAGCAGCTCTCGTCATACCGAAATGCACATTCGCAGGAATCTGCCAATTATCCACAAAATCAAAGCCGAGCCCTTTCAGATAACGCCCAACGGCATCAACGTGATAATAGACCATCACCTCCTCAAACCGGGGGTTATCTCGGAAATAATTGAACTCTAGTGTCGGCTCGTTGGCACGATTTTCGGTCAGTTTCGTACTCACGTAAGGACCATCAAGAAAACCACTCGCGTCCAACTCAGGCAGAATCACGTCCGTGTACGCCGCTTCCGGTATAGCGTCAGCAGCATCGCCTTGATCCATGAGCGTCAAATCTTTTAGGGCAACAACGGGATTTGGGTTAAAGACACGCCCCCGTCCGTCAGCATACCTGAGTAGGTCCCGTCGATTCAACGGCTCACCGGTGTTGGCGTCGATGATGTACTCCCAACTTGCCAGAGGTTGACGGGAATGTAAAATTACGCGATAGGCGAGACGATATGCATCGGCATAGTCACCGATCCGTCCCGCACCACGATTCGGGAAAACCACCAAGTTGGCGCCCGGCGGCTTGCGCGAATCATATACACCCGATTCGGCAGTAGCGATGCTGATGGCCTGTTCGGGGGAGAGCGATGCCATTGTACTGATATTGATTTGTGGGAAGTAGTTACTGTGTATGACCCGTATCTCCCCCGCATGGTTGGTATGGACGGAGATTGCCGCACGGTAAACTTCAATACCGTTGTAGTATTGATGGAATCGAGCATGTCTACCCGTTAAGCTGCTTTGGATATTTGTGAGACGCAGCTCAATGTGCGGATCGGTCATCGCAAAGAGGTCACAATAGTTGCTGAGACATTGACGTGCGGAGCTTTCTAGCGTTCCTATTGGAGCGGGCAATGTCAAATTGTACAAACTGCCGACCGTCCCTCGGTCCTGATGCCATTTTGTACGGACAAGGGTATCTGAATCGGACTTAATCCGCTGCAATGCGGCTCCTGCTTTCAACTGAATTTCCTGTCTTATCCCTTTTTTGGCGTATACGGAAAGTGGAACACATATTAGGATTGTATAGAATACCAGCACAAGAGGTATCGAAGTTATTTGCTTATTCATAGTGTCCCTCGTTCGATTTGAAAACCGCCTTTTACATAAAAATGGGAGCATGGGCATAAAATCCTATCTGATCGCCCGATGCTCCCATGGTTGGACAGGAATTAGTTTTATGGCGCGCAAGCCGTGTTGGGTTTTACGAACCGCGTCTTGCACGCCAGATGAATTAGATGACTTACTTCAAGATCAGCATTTTTCGTGTTGCTGAAAAATCAGCCGCCTGCAAACTGTAGAAGTAGACCCCTGAAGCAATCAACTCTCCCATGTTGTTACGACCGTCCCAATACGCCGCTGTCGAACGGGTCATATAGAAGCCACGCGGCTTGAAACCGAGGTCAATCGTACGGACTACACTGCCCGACATGTCGTATATCTGAAGCGCAACATCTGACGATTTCTCAAGTTGGTACGGTATCCACGTCTCCGGGTTGAACGGATTTGGGAAGTTCTGACCCAATATCGTCGCTGACGGGTGTACATCCCCAACTGTCAACGGTAAACTCAGGTACGCCTTCCGAAGGTCTTCAATACCAACCCTATGCGTGAACGGACCTGAAACGATATTGTCCCACTGATCTATCAGCGTAACCTCTAATGTATCACCTGCTTCAATGACACTCTCACGGGAGAGGTCTGCCCAGACCGTGTTAAACTCCCTGTGGTCGCTGGAAACCCCCCGTGTGGCAATTTCACCGGTGCGGTGATTCGTCGCAACAACTGTGTAGGATACACCCGTTTCCGCCTCTAACAGGTCGCCACTGATGACAAACGCCCACCCTGTACTTGGCAGTTGGATACCCGGTGCAGCGGCTGCGTCTTCTTCTGCGGTGTTACTCCACACCGTTCCGGTAAAGGTGACCATCCCACCACCGGGGACGTTGACGATGTAGCCCTGACCACCTTCAATGGCAAATCCATCGCCTTCTTGGTCTGCGGTGAAGCCGACGAACTCCTGTTTCGCTGCATCAAGCCGAATCACAACGGTCGCACCAACCATTTCAGCAAACGAACTCGCTGTATAAGGTTCTGCGGGCATCAGTGGTAAGGAGATCAGGTTCAAACCGGATGCCAACCCCATCTCGAACATATACGTTGGTTTTGGAGGCGGTTCCGGTTCTACTGGAGGTTCCACGGGTGGCAGCCCGACCGGAGTAACGGTTACGCGTGCGGTAGGCTCTGTCCAACCAAAGGCAGCTCCCACGTCAGCAGTACCGGCGATACCGGGGTGCGGCGTAATGACGCCTCCTTCAGTTGGTGCACGTTGACCGCCGCCAAATGGCGGTCCCGGAACATGCGTTGCCAACTCGTTATTGTCTTCTGTACCTGCGTCATACGCTATTAGATCCATTTCAATCGTGAGCGGATTACCATCTTCGTCGAAGAGTGGCAAACTGTTACCCAAAACGATACCGTCGTTGGTTTGCACAAGCATCGTCGCCAACGAGAGATAACCGGCATCAGAACTGGTGCTGACCGTCGTTGTGACGGTTCCGTCGGGAATCACGACCCCATCAGGAGGAGCGGGAAACGCAACGACACCGCTGACTGCGTCTGAACGCATAGCCAATGCAGCGAGTGGCGCATGGTTGCCAGTTTCCGCCAACGTGGTGAGTTCTGGGCTCGCTGCTTCACCTGAGGCACCGATTGAAAACCCATGACCGTGTGTTACAAAAATTGGGGGTGAGAAGATCTGACCGCCTTGGGCAGGAGTACCCATAGTTAGGTTTGTCAACATCACTTCAAAATCAACAGGCTCTGCGGGCATCTCAACTATAGCTTCCACAGTCACGGTCGCGGTAGGCTCTGTCCAACCGAACGCCGTTCCCACATCAGCGGTACCAGCGATACCGGGGTGCGCCATAATGGGGTCTGCAGTTGGTGCGCGTTCACCGCCTTCAAACGGGGGTCCCGGAACATGCGTTGCCAACTCGTTGTTATCTTCCGTACCTGCGTCATACGCTATTAGATCCATTGTGAACGAGCGCGGCTTACCGTCTTCGTCGAAGAGCGGCAAACTGTTACCCAAAACGATACCGTCATTGGTTTGCACAAGCATCGTCGCCAATGAGAGATAACCAGCATCAGAACTAGCGCTGACTGTCGTCATGACGGACCCACCACTGGGGAACACCAACCCGTCAGGGGCACCCATCGCAACGACACTGCCGACTGCGTCTGAACCCATAGCCAATTCAGCGAGCGGACCATTGTTACCGGTTTCTGCCAATATGCCAAGTTGCATGCTGGCTAACTCACCCGATGCACCAATTGAAAACCCATGACCGTGCGTTACAAAAATTGGGGGTGAGAAGATCTGACCGCCTTGGGTCGGAGCACCCATAGTGAGGTTTGTTAAGGTCACCTTAAATTCAACAGCCTCTGCCATCTCCGGCATTTCCGGTGTCTCGGGAGGCATCGGTGTTTCTGGCATCTCCGGCGCAGGTCCGGTAACCATACCGCCCTGGATTGTTACGTCTATTGCGGTCGCTGTCGCATCAGAAATCAAGACATCAGTCAACCCGATTGTCGAATCTTTGGCTTCAACGACTGTAAAGGTGACTGTCGCAAGGGTGCCGTCCCCATCTGCCGTGGGAACACCAGTGGCTGTGGGCAAACCCGCTGCACCGAGTGTTACACTCGTATCGGTGGCAATTGGTGTCGTAGCGAACGCACCGGTAGGCAGGAAATCCCCATTTGCAATGCTGACATACGACAGCGCTGTTGCATCGAATGTCACAGTCACTTGATAACCGGCAACATTCATTCCGTCTGTGATGTTGATATTAACGGTCAACTGCTCTCCAGCGGCTGGGGATTCAATTGAAGCCGGATATATTGAGACGGTTTGACCATAGGTGAGACCTTGAGCTGCAAGTAAAATAAATACAGCACAAATGGCTAAGAACGCGTTGGGGTTGGCAATCCGACGTTTCATCAGACAACTCCTTTCATCCCTGTAAATCCCTAATTGTGTTATAGATTGCGAAATATAGCAATACTATAGTCTATCATAATACATTATTATATCTGTCCAGAGAACGGGTAAATTATAAGGAATTTTCTATATTTCGGCAAGGTTTTTTCCGAAAAAAGGGAGCTATCAGACGGCAATTTCACCAAAATTATAGTGGATATTAGAATTAATGAAACACTCCAAATCCCGATGCCGATGAATCGGCACCGGTGCGGTTAGAAACCGCATCTACCAGGGGTGTGCAAGTGTCTCTTTATTTTTAGATTTCACTATAATTTCTTTTTATTCGGTTTTACTTGCCACGTCCTCCTTCATTCGACGAATCAACGTCCGGTTCATCCCATCGCGGATTTTCTCGATTCTTTCCGGTGTCCATTCGTAGAACCCCTCTCCTGACTTAACACCGAGTTTGTCGTCTTCAACCATTTCACGGAGGAGTGGGTTAATCTCAGACGCGCTGTTGAGGTCCTTGTAGAGTTCCTCAAACGCTGCGAGGACTAGATCCCACCCGGCTAACTCAAACACCTGGAATGGTCCCGCGACGCTCAAACGCCGGCCAAAACTGTTACGGACCACTAGATCGACATCTTCTGCGGTCGCAATACCACGTTCAACGATTGAGAACGCTTCGCGGATTACAGCGGCTTGTAGACGAGGGCCTACAAAGCCGGGCACTTCCTTCTGGATAATTGCCGGCGTTTTCCCGATCTTTACCATAAGATCGTACGCTACCTGCAAGGCTTCATCCGCTGTTTTGGGACTGCGAATCAGTTCAACGAGCGGGATGAGATAGGGAGGATTAAAATAGTGGGTGTTCAAAATCTTATCTTGACGCTGAGTAAAAGCACCAATCTGCGAGGGCATCTGTGCCGTCGTGTTGCTTGCCAGAATCGTGTGCGGTGGGCAGATCTGATCGAGTTGGCGGAAAATCTGCTGCTTGAGAGGCAGATTTTCGATTACCGCTTCGACGACAAAATCCGCGTCTTTCCCAACAATTTCAAGTTGGTCTGATCCGTGGATCCGTCCGAGCGTTTCATCAATCTGATCCGGTTTAGCAAGATCATTTTCCACAAAGAGGTGAAGGTTATCTCGGATTCGCTCTATTCCGGCGCCCACCTGCGCTTGGGTCACATCGTGCAGATGAACCTGATAGCCGGCAAATGCAAATTCTTGGGCGATTCCATGCCCCATCAAACCCGCCCCGATGACAGCAATCTGTTGAATATCATCAAGTGTCATACCATTCCTTTCTAAGTACATTAGTTCATTGGTGCATTGGTGGATTAGTTCATTAAACCCAACCCCATACATTAGCGCAAGCACACATATCGCCCCGCTGGGGATAGGTTGGTTCATGGGTGCATTCGTATCGAATGAAGGTGATCACCCTCAAGTTTCCTAAGAACCAAAAAAGCCCCGCGGCAACGGGGCTTTATCGATTGTATTACAACCCTAACCCGGTATCAGACTCCCCACTGTTTCCGCATCTCCTCCATCGGGACCGTTTTGCCTTGTGTCCATGCGTAATGCGCGATCGGGTTCTCTCCAATCCATCGTTCATCGATTGGCTCATCGGCGCGTTGATAGCGTGTGTCGGTACTGAGGCGGAAGCGGTCAGTTGTGTTGTCGAGAGATCCGTGCATGGTGAACATACCGAAGATTAGCACATCACCCACTTCAAACGAACTGGTCCCCCACCGCCCGCCGTAGCGGTCTGCCAACTCGATCGGGTCATACGAGAACGAGCCGGTCACATGATCACGATCGACGTCCATCTTTCCGTAAGTTTCTTTGAGGGCATCAAAACGGTGGGATCCAACGAGAATCACCAACGGTCCCATCTCAAGCGGCACATCGCCGAGCGGTGTCCAGCAGGTGACGAGTTTCTGTGTGCCGCGTCCCATGTAGACGATGTCGTAGTGTGCGCCGGTGAAACCGCCCGGTCCGACCACACGCAGCCACTTATAATCGTAAGTGACGACGGGTGCGTCGTAAAACCCCTCACAGAAGTCCATGATCTCCGGCGATTCGACCAGATTCAGGAAATCGGGTTCATGGGTAACGGCTTTGTTCCCACCCATAAACATGCCGCGTTTCCCTTCCGCCGGCACCCCATCCAAAAGCGGATACGACCTATCGATCTGTTCATTTTCGTCCAACTTTTCGAGGAGAAATCGACGGGTCGCTTTGACCTTCTCCGGATCGTGCAAGCCGCGGATTAGCAGATAGCCATCCTCCTCCAACCGCGCGTGAAGCGCCTCGCGGTCACCGAGTAGGTTGTTCGCTTCACGCAGCCAGCCGAGGTATTTCCCGCCCAACTCCATCTCTATTTGGTTCATCGTGAGAATCATCTTAAGCCTCCGTTTTTCTCCCCTCTAAAATGTCGCTCCAAGGTTCAACAAAACAACGATCCGCCCACTCCTGATAGAGGTTGCTCAGTTCCTCAACCTTCTCTGGATATTGCTCAGAAAGGTCGATGCGCTCGGTGCGATCCGTCTCCATATCGTATAGCTCCCAACCGCCCGGATACTTACAAACTAATTTCCATTTCCCTTTTCGGACGGCTGCATTGCCCTCATGCTCCCATATGAGTGCCTCTTTGTCGTTATCTTGTCCATCAAAGATAGGTGTGAGACTAGCCCCCTCCAAGGGATAGATCGGAACATCGTTGTGTTCATCGGGGTAGGATGCCCCAGAGATCTCAAGGCAGGTTGCCATGATATCGGGCAGTTGACCCGGTTGATGACGCAGGGCGCCCCCCGCTTGAATTCGTTGGGGCCAATGCGCGATGAGTGGTGTGGCGATGCCGCCCTCATGTACCCAATGTTTGTATTCACGGAAAGGGGTGTTGGAAAGGTTCGCCCAAGGGACACCGTAGCTTTGATAGGTGGTTTCAGGTCCCGGCATCATATTCGGGTCGTTTCCCCGATACACCGGTTGACCGTCGTGGGTGGTTTCGGTCTCGATTAACCCGTCCTTCCCAACGCGATTCGCAGGTCCTTGCAATTCCTCCGCACAGCCACCATTATCGGCTAAGAAAAGGATTAGCGTGTTATCCAATTGCCCCGTCTCCTCCAACGCCGTCACGATCCGACCGATCCCCTGGTCCATGCGATCGATTTGGGCGGCATAGACCTCCATGCGTCGCTGATTCCACTCCTTGTGCTCCGCTTCCTCCCACGGCGGCTGCGTCGGGTCTCGATCGGTCAACGCCCAACCTTCATCAAGGATACCGATCTCTCGCATCCGCCGCAGCCGTTCCTCACGGAGTTGATCCCACCCCGCGGCAAAACGTCCCGCGTAGCGTTCGGTGTCTTCGTCATGTGCGTGGAGGGGCCAGTGGGGAGAGGTGTAGGCAACATAGGTAAAGAACGGCTGATCGGAAGAGTTCTCTGCGTGATCTCGGATAAACGTAGACGCTTCATCGCTGATTGCGTCCGTCAGGAAAAAGCCCTCGGGGAGTTCGTCGTGCGGGATATGCTCGTTGTCGCGGGTCAATGTGTTCGGTTTCCAGTAGTTAGCAGCTCCTGTGATAATACCAAAATAGCGATCAAAACCGCGCTGCAGGGGCCAGCTGTGTTTCGGTCCGTCCGGATCGGTATGACGAGATATGTGCCACTTGCCGCTCATGTAGGTTCGATATCCCGTAGGTTTGAGGGCTTCGGCGATGGTAACACAGCGGTCATTCAGATCCCCACGATACCCTTCCAAACCGTCGTCCGTCATCATGTGTCCGACCCCCGTCTGATGCGGGTGGAGCCCGGTCAGCATCGACGCCCGCGAAGGACAACAACGGGCGGTGTTATAGAACTGTGTGAACCGCAATCCGCCGCCAGCCAGCCGGTCCAGATTCGGACTGTGGATCTCCCCGCCGTAACAACCGAGATCGGAATAGCCCATGTCATCGTTTAAGATTAGAAGTATATTCGGTTTTTTGTTTTCGCTCATATTTTTCCCCATATGATCCCATGAATAATTTGGCATGACGTCTTACGCTTCACGCTTCATGATTAGTGTATCAGAGATTTACAAGCGGATCAAGCGAATTATTAGAAGTTCTTAATCGAGCCTGGGGGCATTTATGGTCGATGTTAGAATTACTTGGACATTGCAAAACGGCGCAGTTGGAAACAGCGCCTACCAAACAGGGGGCGCGAAAGTGTCTATCTATTTTTATCATTCACCATAGTTATCCCGTATTATTGTCTGAATCACGGATTAACACGGATTGACAGATTACACGGATAGAAGACGCCTTCGACAGGTAGCATGACAAGGCACCATTAAGTCTGACGCCAACCAGCGGGGCAAGATGCCCTGGCTACTGGATAGGGAAAGACCGCGCTACTACAAACAACGGGGCATGAGCCAGAATGGACAACTGAATAGCCTTATGATCGGGAGCAAAGGGCTTGAAGTTAATTTAATCCTGTGATAAACTCGACATCGGAATCACATCACCATCACCAATTTGTCCAAACCTGTGCGGTTGGAAACCGCACCTACCGGGATCATAGCTCTAATGGTAGGCACTGTTGAAAACCACACCTACCGGGGCGAAAGTGCCTACCTATTTTAGTATTCACCATAAAAAACCAATACGCCATAAGCTATAAAAAATCCGATGCTCACACTCGACCTGCTCCGCTATCGAACTAAAGAAGACGAGGTTTGCCCCCGCTATGTGAACCCAAAGAGCACAAAGTACCGCGCCATCGCAAGAGACCTAATCGAGATCTACACCGCACACCTCAACAATACCAAAGGATCTCTCGCTTCGGCGTTGGCGGATTATGAGGCGGCTGACACCAGTTATCAGGTCACGCGGGGATTTGCCAAACTGCTCGAAGATCGCTCGGAATTTACGATCCAATCCCCGATTGAGCCGGAGGTGCTTCGCGAAAAGATCTTCGCCTACGGGAGCAACGGCCACCCGGTCGTTACAAAAAGAGACCGGCTGCATCGGACGACGCGCCCGAAGGTATTGGCAAACATCGCCAGCGAATTTAACGTTTCGGCAGATACAGTGATGGAGGGGATGTATGCGGATTTAGAGGAGAACCGTCGCCTGACGGGGTTCGAGCCACCGACCATCGAGTGGCTGTTGGATCGGTATAACGTCGCACTCGCACAAGCGATGCTCTACCGCGCCAGCGAGATGACGATCCGGATCTATCGCAATATCCCAACCAAATACAGGTTGGTGTTCCAGTTCATCAAGTTTTTTAAGCTGATGCACGTCGTCGAGGGGAACAGTGCCGACGGCTATCAGCTCGTTCTCGACGGTCCCGCATCGATGTTCCGGCTGTCGCAGAAATATGGGATTCAGATGGCACTGTTTCTACCCGCTCTGCTGCACTGCGATCGATGGTGGCTGGACGCAACAATCGTCATGAACCGAAACGACCGGCTCCGATTTGAACTCACGGACGAATCTGGGTTACAATCCCACTACCGCGCCCCCGACGAGTTCGACAGCGAGCTGGAACGGCATTTCGCCACACAGTTCGATAAAGTCGATACGGAATGGACGCTTGAGCGTGAGACGGATATCATTGACCTCAAAGACACCGTGATGATCCCTGACTTCGCCTTCTCGCACCCGGACGGACGGCGAGCGTTGATGGAAATTGTCGGGTTCTGGACGCCGGATTACCTCCAGAAAAAGCTGTGGAAGCTGAAACGCGTTGCTATGCCCAACATGATCATCGCTGTGTCGGATCGGCTAAACTGTTCGACCGAAGATTTCCGAGACATCCCCGGTGAAGTGCTCTCTTTCAAAACACGGATCAAGCCGAAAGATGTGTTAGAGAAGGTCGAGGCGTGTGCGCTTGTGGAGAAGGAACGTGATGCGTGATGCGTAAGAGGAAAAGGACCGCAGATCTCGGTTTCCTGCGAATTACGGGCAAGATGCTGGCTATTAGCAACTTGAATTAGTAGTGAATTCTAAAAACAGGTAGACACTTTTTCCAGTAGCTGTTGTGGGATAAACCTGCTCAGCCGGTATAATCGGGGCAAGTCCCGGCTTCGCCGAGGATCCTCGATGGAATCGGGAGATGCCCCTCCCACAGTGTCCAAACAGTTATGAAATCTACTAAGAACTAAGTTGCTAGTTAGCTTGTAGCGTGCCTTTCCGCACTCGCCACGAATTAGACCCACTGAAGTAACGATACACATGTCGCCCCGCTGGGGCTTGGGGTGTAGGGATTCACCGTTCCTATAAACATGTCGCCCCGCCGGGGCTAAAAAACGTGGCAAGTCCTCGAGCGGTCCACATAGCACTCCTCTGAAGCGACAGGTTGGACAAATCAACTATAACAACCAATAGATTTTCAACGACTAGCAACTTGCGTAAGAATAGGAACCAAGAGGAAATCTGAAAAATGGCTTTTACTGTATAAGACGATCGTGATGAGGAGATAAATCTATGCCCAAACAGTCCTGGTGTTTCTTTTTATTGCTGTCAATCTGCTTCTCAATCCCATTGACAGCAACCGCACAAATAGTAGATATTCCCGACCCCAACCTCCGTGCTGCGATTGAGCGAAGTCTCGATAAAGCATCGGCGGATGTCATCACTGCAGCGGATATAGCGACTTTGACCTTCCTTTCCGCCACGGAGTCCAACATTAGCGATTTAACCGGTCTAGAACATGCAACCAACCTGACAACTCTGTGGCTTAACAACAACTCCATAACCGATATCTCACCGCTGGCAGGATTAAACAATCTGACAGGGCTGTTACTTGACGACAACTCTGTAACCGATATCTCACCTCTATCGGAATTAAATCAACTGACAACTCTGTGGCTTGGCCGCAACTCCATAACTGATATCTCACCGCTGGCAGGATTAAACCACCTGACAAGCTGAACCTTTGGGTCAACTCAATATCTGTCCTCCCACCTCTGGCAGGATTAAACAAACTAGCAACGCTGAATCTTGGCCGCAACTCCATAACCGATATCTCACCGCTGGCGGGATTAAATCAACTGACAGATCTGTGGCTTAACGACAACTCCATAACTGACATCTCACCGCTGGCAGGACCAAATCAACTGACAGGACTGGATCTTCGATACAATTTTATATCAGACATCTCACCTTTGGCAGGATTAAACCACCTGACATGGCTGGATCTTGATAACAACTCAATATCTGACATCTTACCTCTGGCAGGACTAAATCAACTGACATGGCTGAATCTTGACAACAACTCCATAACCGATATCTCACCCTTGGCAGGATTAAACCACCTGACACAGCTGAACCTTTGGGGCAACTCAATATCAGACATCTCACCTTTGGCAGGATTAAACCACCTGACAGAACTGTTACTTAACAGGAATTCCATAACCGATATCTCACCGCTGGCAGGATTAAATCAACTGACAACGTTGTGGCTTGGCGGCAACTCAATATCTGACATCTCACCGCTGGTAGAACTAAATCAACTGACATGGCTGAATCTTGACAACAACTCCACAACCGATATCTCACTGCTAGCGGGATTAAATCAACTGACAGATCTGTGGCTTAACAACAACTCCATAACCGATATTTCACCGCTGGCAGGATTAAATCAACTGACATGGCTAGATCTTGACAACAACTTCATAACCGATATTTCACCGCTAACAGGATTAAACAATCTGACAACGCTGTTTCTTGATAACAACTCAATATCTGACATCTCCGCCGTGGCAGGATTATATCAACTGACAGAACTGGATCTTCGGCACAATTCCATATCAGACATCTCACCCTTAGTCGAAAATACAGGACTGGGGAGTGAGGACGACGTGAAGCTGAGGGGAAATCCACTCAGCACCCTATCCATCAACACGCACATTCCTACCCTCCAAAGCAGAGGGGTCGCGGTTGGGTTTGACGACATCGTAGCGCAACCGGCGGATGTCAACGGTGATGGTGTCGTGAATATCTTCGATTTGGTCTCGGTTGCATCCCAATTTGGAAAAGAAGGAGAAAATCTGACGGCAGATGTTAATCGCGATGGGATTGTCAATATTCTGGATTTGGTCTTCGTTGCAGGCATGTTTGGAGATGCAGCAGCCGCACCTTCATCGCAACCACAAGCACCTGAGACGCTTACAGCAGCAGCAGTTCGGGGTTGGCTGATCGACGCAAAGGCGCTTGAGATTCGGGATCCAATCATGAAACGAGGGATTAGGAGGCTTGAACAACTCTTGGTATCCCTCACCCCAACAGAGACGAAACTATTAGCAAACTACCCAAACCCGTTCAACCCTGAAACATGGATTCCATATCGGTTGGCGGAGGACGCTTTCGTGAGCCTGACCATCTATGACGGAGCAGGTCAGGTTGTTCGTACACTTGAGGTTGGGCATCGGATTGCCGCGGTCTACGAGAGTCGGTCGAAGGCGATCTATTGGGATGGACGGAACGGGTCGGGTGAAACGGTGGCGAGCGGTGTGTACTTCTACCATCTGTCCGCGGGCAATTATTCCGCCACACGCAAAATGTTGATTCTCAAGTAGCGTTGTATGTGTTATACTGCTATCAACCTTCTGGTGCTAAATGAACAGATGAACTATAATAGATTTGAGAATTAATTGGACACTATGGCATATAAGAGCCTGTTTGAAAAGTGAAATGGTCATCTTTAGAAAGTTGTTCACATGTCGCCCCGCTGGGGCTTAGGTTGTTTGTTTGTGCTGTATTCTATAAACATGTCGCCCCGCTGGGGCTTTGGCTCTGTTTTAAGAGTAGGTCAAACGGTCATCTTTTGCCATTCTAGGGGCAAAATCAACTGATTCTGAGAGTATTTGCCCGTAAAATGATAACTTTCAGAGATTAATTTGGATTGTTCAAACAGGTTCTTAGAAACTTGTTGGCAGGATTACGGCACACGGTACCCGCCTACGATGTAAAGGGCAATCTGCCATAAGTAGCCCGAACTGGTAGTTTGCGGCTTGGGATCACAATCTAAATGAAGATTAAAATATTAATTCGGTAATTTCCGAGCAATGTCCGGTGCGGTTGGAAACCGCACCTACCGGGCCTGGGAGAAAATATAGAATTAACGATGATATTTGTAGTTCAATGCTTCAGAATCAATGCGGGGCAAGATGCCCGTCTACGATAGGTGTGGAGTCTGAGCATGCCGCTTGATATCCGATAAATCGGACAACTACAGTCTGAAGTGCGTAATTCTTAACCGTTTCGCGTTACTCGCATATTGACTGTACGGAAAGAAAGGAAAAACAGAATGAACTCAACCCTCCCCGAACAGACCGCAACAATAATGCTCGACGGAGAGGAGGTCGCCTTCACCGAAGGAGAAACCATTTACGAAGTCGCGGAACGGCATCGGAAACAGGTCCCGACCCTCTGCTACGATCCTCGCCTCGAAGCCTTCGGCGGTTGTCGCCTTTGCGTGGTTGAACTGGAAGGAGCCCGAACCCCGGTCGCGTCCTGCACAACGAAGGCAACGCCCGGCATGGTCGTCCGAACAGCGACCGACGAGATCGAGAAATACCGGAAGACCCTGCTGGAGATGGTGGCGTCCGAAAACCGTGAACTCGATGTTGATTCGCTGCGCGGCTATGCATCGCAGGAACTGACAACGCTCGTAAACCGTTACGAGGCGCGCACCGGACGATTCATCGGGGCACAGTCCGGAACGAGTAATACAGATGACAAGAATCCCTTTATCCTGCGCGACTATGATCTCTGCATATCCTGCTACCGGTGCGTCCGCGTCTGTGCCGAGCAGGAGGGTGACTACGCGATCAGCATCATGAACCGTGGTTTCCACACGCAGATTACCACCGAGTTCAATGGCGAGTTGCGAGATTCGGCGTGCACCTTCTGCGGTCAGTGTGTGCAGACCTGTCCGACCGGTGCCCTCGCCGACAAGAAAGCGATGCGTGCAGTTGATAGACCGGGCGAAATCGAGAAAACTCGCACGATTTGTCCCTACTGCGGCGTCGGCTGCTCAATCGATCTCCTGACCAAAGAGGACAGGATAGTCGGCATCCACCCGGCGATGGACGGTCCCGCAAACGAGGGCGCTCTCTGCGTCAAGGGGCAATTCGCCTTCGATTTTGTGCACCACCCCGACCGCCTAACAACCCCACTCGTCCGCCGCGAGGACGGCGAACTCCATGAAGCCAGTTGGGAGGAGGCACTGGATCGTGCAGCCGAAGGATTCCAGCAGGCAGACGACAGATACGGTAGGCATAGTATCTACGGCGTCGCTTCCGGTCGCGCACCGAGCGAGGCGGCGTATCTCATGCAGAAATTTATCCGTGTCGGCTTCGGCACAAATTACATCGACAACTGTAGCCGTGCCTGACACGCTCCGACGGTTGCCGGTCTGGCAGCCACAATCGGACGCGGTGCGATGTCGAATCCACTGGTTGACATGGAGAAGCCGGATGTAATTTTTTGTATCGGAACAAATATGACAGAATGCCATCCCGTCGCTGCGACACGCCTTAAAAAGGCGATCGCAGGGGGAGCGAAGTTAATTGTCGCCGATCCGCGACGCATCGGTCTCGCAGAGATGTCGGATCTCTACTTACCGCTTCGGGTGGGTTCGGATGTGGCACTCCTGCTCGGCATGGCGCACGTCATCGCCCGTGAAGGACTTATCGACCAAGATTTCATCGAAAATCGGACGACAGAGAGCGATGCCTTCCTCGAACACCTCGTCGAATTTACACCGAGGTGGGCAGAAGAGATCTCAGGCGTGCCTGCGAAGGATATCGAGACAGCTGCCAAGTGGTACGGCGAATCAGGGAAAGCGGCAATTTACTACACACTTGGTATCACCGAGCATATCTGCGGTGTCGATAATGTGCAGAGCCTCTGCAACCTCGCCCTGATGACCGGCAACATCGGTCGTGAAGGCACCGGTATCAACCCGATGCGCGGTCAAAATAATATTCAGGGTGCAGGGGATAGCGGTGCGCTCCCAAACAATTATCCGGGCTTTCAGTCCGTTATGGATCCCGCGAATCAAGCGAAGTTCAAGGAGCTCTACGACAGAGAGATAGACATCGACAAGGGGATTACGAAGGTCACCGCGCTTGATCTCTGCGGGAACGAAATCCGAGCCATGCTGATTGACGGCGAAAACACATTACTCTCCGATCCGGATCGCGCCCATTGCGAACACGCCCTGAAGAGTCTTGACCACCTCGTCGTTATCGATATCTTCCTAACCGATACCGCTGAGCTTGCCGATGTCGTTCTACCTGCGACCGCCTTCGGCGAAACGGACGGGGTATGCACGAACACAGAGCGTCGCGTGCAGCGTCTGCGCGCAGCGGTGCCGCCGCCGGGAGAAGCCCAACCGGACTGGTGGATCATCTGTCAACTCGCGGGACGACTCGGCTTGAGGGGATTCGATTTCAGCGAACCGAAGGAGATCTTTAACGAACTGTGCGATGTCTCACCGATCTACGCAGGTCTCGATTGGGATCGCATTGAAAATAGCGAGTATCAGTGGCCCGTCCCGGACAAAGATCATCCCGGCACACCCCGATTGCATGAGGAGGAGTTTGTGAACGGGCGCGGTATTTTCTCAATCGTGCGTTATCGAGATCCAGCGGAGACCATAAGCGCCGACTTTCCCGTCTGGCTGACGACTGGACGCCGTCTCCAGTCTTACCACACACGCACACAGACCGGTCGGGCACAGGGAATCGACTACTTACTCTCCGAAGAAGCGCTTGAGGTGAATCCAGCTGACATCGAAGGATGGGGACTCAGGGATGGTGGCTGGTGCGAGTTGTCGAGTGTCCGTGGCAGTGTGAAGGTCAAGGTGAAATCGACGAACCGCTCTCCGCGCGGAACGGTCTTCGCTAGTTTCAGCTTCAGCGACGTGCCTGTGAATATCCTTACCGGTTCCGGCTACGATCCAATAACGGAGACCGCGGAACTCAAGGTATGTCCGGTCCGCGTCGAACCGATCGATGATTCACGACTAGGATAAAAGCCTAAGACGGGCAACCGCGAGGGTTGCCCCTACAGGTCACGTAGGTTGGGTTGAACGGTCAAAAAGAAGCTATCTCAACGACGATAGCAGTGTCGCCTTTTGATAACCGGGTATTATAGATAGGTACAGCGTAACCCAACACCCAATCCAACCGAACCGGAAAACAGTAGATAGTTGTGGGATACGGCGTACGCCTGCTGCTAGCAATTTGTGTTATTTACTTTAGATTCGCGAGGCTGCACGGACAAAAAAGATGACACGAACAAGACTATACTGCCTATTGACATTTTTCCTTGTGGCGACTGTCCCTTGGCTCTTCACAAAGTCCCATGCAGCCCAGATTTTCGGCTTTCCGCCTTGGGCATTCTATAGCTTTTGTATGACAATCCTGTACGCCGTTATAGTTGCAATCTGCCTACGCCGTTACTGGTCAGTGTCCGCCAAAGATGACGATGACCGCGAATCATAAAGCTCCCACGCAGCTTTACAAATGATTTTGCAGAAATTTGCGTGGATTCTCGGATACCAATGAACCAATGAACAGATGGTTATAAGATGAACACAACAGCGCTGCTTGGTCCCGGTGGCATCGTCTTTATGGGGATCTATTTGACATCTCTGATTCTGGTCGGTCTCGCTGGACGATTTGCACGGCGCGAGAATTCGATGGCAGACTTTTACCTCGGCAACCGCGGACTCGGTCTGTTTGTCCTGTTCCTCACCCTCTATGCGACGCAATACAGCGGTCTCACCCTGATTGGATTTGTGGGCAACGTATATCGAACCGGGTATTTCTTTTTGGTGAGCGTAACCTTCTCGATGTCGATCCTCGCCGCGTATCTGGTATACGCTCCCAAGTTCCATCGACTCTCCCGCCAACATGGATACATTACAATCGGTGACTACATTCAGCAGCGGTTCGGATCTACCACATTAACCGCGCTTTCAACAGTTATCTTCATTATCGCACTCGGCAACTATATTCTAAGCAACCTAAAAGCCATCGGTTACATCGTTGAGGCATCGACGGGCGGATATGTAACATTTGTCCAGGGTGTGATTGTTTTGTCGATAATCATGTTGATCTACGAGACGCTCGGCGGATTACGAAGCGTCGCATGGACTGACGCTATCCAAGGGGTGCTACTGTTGGCGGGGTGTATCTTTATCTTTGGCGTAATCAGCTACTCGTACGGTGGATTATCCGCTACCGCCGAGAAACTGATGGCAACGCAACCCGCTTTTTGGCAGCCACCGACGTGGAAACTAAAACTCACTTGGTTGAGCACATTGACGATCGTATTTTTCGGACCGTCGATCTACCCACACGCCGCCCAGCGCATCTACGCAGCGAAGAACGAACTGACGCTCCGGCGCTCGTTCCAGATTATGGTTTTCATGCCGATTTTCACCACCTTCTTCATGTTCGTCGTAGGTCTCGTTGGCGCGGCACAATTCCCGGGGCTGGATCGGCTTGGAAGCGAACAGGTTGCGCTATTTCTGCTGAACGACATGGCAGAACGGCTCCCCGGCATCCGAATTTTACTGATCCTCTTTCTTTCTGCCGCCGTCGCTGCGATTATGTCGACTATTGACTCCGCGCTACTTGCGGCCTCCTCTGTCTTTACGCAGGATCTGTATAAACGGATGCGTCCTGATGTATCTCAGCATCACCTGACGGTTACGGGGAAAGTTTTCTCGTGGGGCCTTATGGCGGTGTTGGTTTTTCTGGCAATCCAACTTCCACAGACGCTCTGGCGACTGACCGAGATTAAACTGGAACTGCTATGCCAAGTCGCACCTGCTATCTTCCTCGGCGTACACATGAAATCCCTCCGCACCAATGCTGTTCTGTCAGGGCTTGTCGTCGGCACCTGCGTGGCGCTAGGAATCATGTTTGCCAATCTTGCTGGGATAGGCATCGCAACGAAACCGTTGGGCATTCACGCTGGAGTCTGGGGATTAGCCGCGAATTTCCTAACAGTTGGCCTCGTTTCAGCTTCCAAAAAAGAGGAATGGCAGCAACAGTAGTAGGTATACGTCCTATCTGGCAACCTCAGTTTCTCCGCCGAGGCGGGTATGCCCCGTCGGTCAAGGTCCCTACCTCTCGACTCCGCGGAGCGATATGTCTGGAGCAGGGCAATGTGTGTAATCTCCGCGATCCGGAGGCGCGCTATCCGCATAGGGTTCAAATAAACCGCTAAACTAATGAACCGATGAAACAGAATAGCTCTGAAGGGTTGATAAATCAAGGGGCAAAAACCGAGTTTTTTATATGACAGGAACACAATTTCAGCAAAATCCAGCCGATTTTCTCACAATTAGGCGATATATACGCGAAAAACTCGGTTTTTCTATACTACTGGTAACTTGCGTAATATTAACCTAAGTTGCTAGTTAGCCTGTATGCCGCCTTTCCGCATTCGCCACTAATTGAAGTAACGATACACATGTCGCCCCGCTGGGGCTAAAAAACGGGGAAAGTCCTCAAACTATAGACATTGCGCTCCGCTGGAGCGCAGGCATTGACCGCATCGCCGTTCTATAGACATATCGCTCCTCCGGAGCAAAAGATAGAATCCCTCAATTTTAACGATACACCGATAGATGCTCAACACTAGCAACTTGCGTAATATTAGGAGATGCTCTTTATGTCCAAACATCATTTCTTCGCCACTTTGATTGGGGTTCATCAGCAATTTCATCTCGTCAGAATTATCTGCCTATCGGCCGCGATCATCGGTGCTCAAATAGCCTTCGACCAACTACAGATTACCCAAGACGCCCATGCCAGTTCTCAACAGCAGGCTGCGGTTGTTCAGATTCGTGACTCCAATCTACGCGCCGCAATAGCGGAAGCACTTGGTAAAAGCCCGAATGTGCCAATTACTACGGAAGAGATGGCTACATTAAGAGAACTCGAACTTCCGAACAGAGGTGTCCAAGATTTGACAGGCCTTCAGTTTGCAACCAATCTGAGACGGTTGAGGCTTGGAGATTGGGGCACGGGGAATCAGGTATCCGACATCTCGCCGCTATCGGGATTAATTAATCTACGTGAGCTCTGGCTTAGTCATAACCCCGTATCCGATCTATCCCCTCTGAGGGGCTTAAACAATCTTACTAGGCTGGAAATTCATAATACTCAGGTATCCGACCTGTCGCTGATCGCTGGACTAATCAGGCTGCAGCGGTTAGGTATTTCTCATGCCAACGTATCCGACCTGTCACCGATTGCTGGACTCATTAATCTAGAGAGATTCGATTTTCACGATGACAGCATATCGGACATATCGCCGTTGGCGCAATTAATCAACCTGAAAGAATTTAACACGTGGGGCAATCCCATAACCGATATATCACCTATAGCGCAACTATCAAAGCTGGAGGTGGTAAATATTTGCGACGGAGATCTGACAGATCTCACACCCTTAGTAGGATTAACAGGTTTGAAGGAACTGTATCTTGCCAACGACAGAATATCCGATATATCACCGCTTGCGAGATTAACCGGGTTAGAGCGTTTGAACCTTCAACGCAACCAATTTTCGGATATATCGCCGCTTGCAAGGTTAACTAACCTAGAATGGCTAGATCTTAGCGCGAACGAAATATCGAACATATCCCCGCTTGTGGGGTCAACCAACCTGACATGGTTAGATGTTTCAAACAACCAGATCTCCAATTTTTCGCCTCTGGACGGGATACGCGAGAATATAACGCTCATTTGGCACGGCAATCCGGCGTTCCCACGAGGGGGACCTAAGATAGAGGGACCGTGGCTATGGGTATTGTTACTGAACACAGAACTGAGTAACACTATAGATTTATTATCAGAAGCGAGTGGAGGTACAGTGACGGAGAGGGAGGTTGCCACCCATGGAGCAACAGAGGGGAAACCGGTTGGCGATGATGTGTGGACCGCCCACAGACTCCCGCCTGCGGGACATAAAAACATTGAAGATATGCTTCAACGTTCCATCCGTGGCGCCGTTCTTTACGGTTCCGTGTCCTTGCATTCACCACGGGGGCAGGACACAACAATGTATGTCGGCGGTGAAGACGGTGTAAAGGTTTGGCTCAATGGAACTCTGATTTACGACCGTATCAGTAGTTGGAGTGGCACCGATTATCAAGATTTTTTCCCAGTCACACTGAAACAGGGGAGAAATGTGTTGTTGGTCGCAGTTCCCACGCTAGGTACCGGCTTCTTTGGATTTGAACCCGGCACCGAATATACAGCCGCAAACTCCGGTATCAGTTACACCTTCTCCCAGACGCCAATTCACACGGGTGATACGTTTACCGTCGACATCGGTGCAAAAGATTTCTTTGACCTGGCGGGCTGGCAATTTGATATCGCTTTCGACCCTGCAATCCTTGAAGCCATCAACGTGACTGAAGGCGATCTCCTTAAAATGGGTGGTGCAACCACCTTCTTTCAGGCTGGAACTATTAATAACAGAAGCGGAAGAATCACAAAACTCTTTGCCACACGACAGTCCACCGGTGGGGTCAGTGGAACGGACACCTTACTTCAGGTGACCTTCAGGGCAAAATCTGCCGGCAAAACAGCGTTGACACTGCGGAACGTGGAGTTCGGCCATCCCACCGGAGCACTTATCTCCGCAGGTCCGCATGAAGTTGGGATTACTGTAGGAGGACAACTTGCCACTGGTGACGTAAATCGAGATGGTATTGTCACCATTTTGGATTTGATTCTCATCGCACGGCAGTTGGGGCAAAGGGTCTCCGCCAACTCACCGGCAGATCTCAATGGTGATGGTTCCGTCAGTATCCTCGATCTTATTCTTGCGGCACGAAGCCTTGGCAGCACCACGACACCTGCTGCACCTGCGATTGGGGTAGAAAGCATAGATGCTGCGACAGTAGCAGCATGGATAGCACAAGCACGGTTAGAAGATGATGGGTCGCTTGCTTTCAAAGAAGGTATCGAAATACTTGAAACAATGTTAGCCTCGCTAATTCCTGAAGAGACCGCCCTGTTGGCAAACTATCCGAATCCGTTTAACCCGGAAACGTGGATATCTTATCAGTTGGCAGAGGCAGCGGAGGTTACACTAACCATCTATGATATGAACGGAAAGATGGTTCGATGTTTGGAAGTGGGTCATCAGGCAGCAGGTATGTATCGGACTCGAAGCCGGGCAGTGTATTGGGATGGGTGCAACCAACTTGGTGAGGCTGTTGCTAGTGGAGTCTACTTCTACGCACTAAGGGCAGATAATTTCACAGCTACGCGACGGATGCTTATATTAAAATAACCTAAGTTGCTAGCCTGTATGCCGCCTTTCCGCACTCGCCACTAATTGAAGTAACGATACACATGTCGCCCCGCTGGGGCTTGGGGATGTAGGAAGTCACTGCGGCTATAAACATGTCGCCCTGCTGGGGCTAAAAAACGGGGAAAGTCCTCAAACTATACACATTGCGCTCCGCTGGAGCGCAGGCATTGACCGCATCGCCGTTCTATAGACATACCGCTCCTCCGGAGCGAAAGATAGAATCCCTCAATTTTAACGACAAACCGATGGAGGCTCAACACTAGCAACTTGTGTTAAAATAACCTAAGTTGCCAGTTGTGTTATAACGCTACACACATGTCGCGCTGCCTCACTCGGATCGGAAAATCAAAACAACTGGGACTGTGTTGGTGGCTCATTGGACTGCTGAACTCTATATACAGATTGCGCTTCGCTGGAGCGCAGGAACTGGACGCATTGGCATACTATAGACATATCGCTCCTCTGGAGCGAAAGGACATCTACTCTGGAGCGAAAGGACATCTACCTACTGAATTGTAGGGAACAACGATCGTTGTTCCCTACAATCATTGTATTGTCCCTCTAGCTGGGGGTCGGGCAAGTCGCTTTGGATCCCCCCGATAAATCGGGGTAAACTAATTATCGGGGATGCCCAACCTACGGATATACGGGTCGATTATCGTACCGTACATAACTAGCAACTTGCGTTAAAATAAAGAAGTAGGCATACTTTTTTCGACGCATCGGAATTCAAGGCAATATACCGTAATCCCTGCAAACTATAATATTAGGAGGTGTTCTTTATGTCCCAACATCATTTCTTCTCCACTTTGATTGGCGTTGATAAGCAATTTCGTCTCATTAGTATTATCTGCCTATTGATAGTCATCCTCGGTTTCCAGAATACATCCGCCCAACAACAGATAGCCGTAGATGCCTACGCTATCTTTGAACAGAGCTGCCTTATCTGCCACGGTCCCCAAGGTGCCTATAAAGAAACACTCCTCATTGAACACAACGCACTCATCGAAAACGGAACCGTTGTACCGGGCAACCCCAACGCCTCCGAACTGTATAAACGACTCATAACCACTGAAATAGCCAAACGGATGCCGCTCCAACAACCCCCTCTATCCACTCAAGCAATTAATACCATCCGTAACTGGATTTTGGCAGGTGCACCCGATTGGGCAGCAACCACCACACCGACTGGCGACTTTATCTCGCACAACGAGATACTTAATGACATTGAGACGCACCTGATGTCGCTTTCACCGTTTGACCGTGCCTTTGCCCGTTACTTCACGATGACCCATCTCTATAACGCGGGGGTGGCGGCACAGATACTTCAAGAATACCGAAAAGCACTCTATAAACTGGTCAATAGCCTCTCATGGGGGGTTGACGTCATCAACCCAGAATCCATCGACTCACAAGGCACTATCTTCTACATCGACCTCAGACAATATGAGTGGGACGTCAATGATGGCTGGGGACAGATAGAAGCGGTATATCCTTACCACATCTCATTTGATGCACCCGCACAGGCAACACTGCAGCAACAACTCGGACGGTTACAGACAGAAACCAATAGTAGCGTCCCATCGGTACATGTCGACTGGTTCATAGCAACCGCATCTCTACCCCCACTCTACCACAATCTGCTCTCTCTACCATTGACAGATAGGGCGTTAGAGGCACGATTGGAGGTCGATGTGAATCGCAACATCAGCAATGCACCGGGCGTGCGTGTCTGGCGCGCAGGCACTGACGAGTCGGGCGTCTCCCAGAGCAACCGGGTGTTGGAACGGCATAACTCTCGATATGGCGCATATTGGAAAAGCTACGACTTTGCTGGAAGTGCTGGGACACAGAATATCTTCACCCACCCACTCAATTTCACCCAAGATGGTGGGGAGGTTATCTTCAATCTACCCAACGGGTTGCAAGGGTACTATATAGTAGACGCTACCGGTTCACGATTGGACGCAGCACCGATAAGCATTGTCTCCGATCCCGCAGCCAGTGACCCCACCGTCCGGACTGGGTTGTCCTGTTTCGGTTGTCATATAGAGGGGATGAACACCTTTGAGGACCAGGTGCGGGCTGTGATAGAGAGTAATACCAACCCAACTTACGACAAAGCACAAGCGTTGCGGTTGTATGTAGAGAAGGCAGATATGGATGTACGGGTTCAAGAAGATATAGAAACGTATAGAGCCGCACTGGAAGAGACGGGGGGTGCGTTTGACGATATTGAACCGATCTCTCGGTTCCATGAGGCGTTTGAGGGCCCAGTCGATGTGGCACACGCTGCGGCTGTTGTGGGATTAGAGACTGAAGATTTGTTGGAAAAGATACGTGAGAACACAGGATTACAGAATGCAGGGTTGTTGGTGTTAGAGAGTAATGGGAGTATGAAAAGGGATACCTGGACATCAAGTTTCCAAGATGTGCTTTTTGCGCTGAATTTTCCGACACGGGTCGTGACACCTCCCATTGTGACACCTCCCATTGTGACGCCGCCGGTACGACCACCGGGTAGGGTTGTTCAGATTCCGGACGTAAACCTGCATGCAGCAATTGCAGAGGTACTTGGCAAAGGTTCCAATACCCCAATTACTGTAAGGGAGATGGAAGGATTGCAAAGACTTTATATCAATAACAGAGGCATCCGTGATTTGACAGGACTTCAGTTTGCAATCAATCTGAGAGAGCTAAATCTCGATGATAATGAAATCTCCGATCTCTCACCGCTGGCAGGCTTAATCAACCTGCGAGACCTTCGGCTTCACCATAACCCCTTATCTGATATATCTCCCGTGCGCGGGCTAACAAATCTTACTCGCTTAGAGTTTGATGAATCTTCAGTTTCCGATATATCTCCCGTGAGGAACTTAACAAATCTCACCTATCTGGAGTTTGATCGCACTTTGGTCTCTGATATATCTCCCGTAAGGAATTTAACAAATCTCACTTACTTGGAGTTTCACGGTACTTTGGTATCAGACTTTTCGCCGATCATAGAATTAACCAATTTGGAGCACTTACATTTTGATGGTATCAATGTGTCCAACCTATCAATAGTTACAAGATTAGTCAGTCTTAAACGCCTTCTCTTGGGCAACTTAGGGGGTTCATCAATCAATTTGTCGTTTCTGGCGCGATTAACAAACCTGGAGGAGATTAGTATGCACAATGGAGATATATCCAACCTTTCACCTTTGGCAGGTTTAACACGTTTGAGAGAACTACATATTACCAACTCCGGAATATCAGATATATCTGCCCTCGCCGGGCTAACCGAGTTAGTCCGTGTAGATCTTGCGGCCAACGAAATCTCAGATATATCTCCCCTTGCAGGCTTAACCAACTTAAGATGGGTGATCCTCCGCGAAAACCAGATTACTAACCTTTCCCTTGTGAATAGGTTACGTGCGAATATACCGACGTTCGTCTGGCACGACAACCCAGGCTTCCCAGAGGTGGGTCCCACAATAGAGGGACCGTGGCTATGGGTTGTGTTACCAAACACAAGACCTAGTACCACAGATTTACTGTCAGAAGCGAGTGGAGGGACAGTGACAGAGACAGAGATTGCTACCTATGGGGCAATAGAGGGACAACCCGTCGGCGATGATGTCTGGACATTCCGCAGCCTCCCGCCCACGGGGTGGAACAACGTTGACAAGATGCTTGGGGACCGCATCGATGGTGCCACCCTCTACGGTACGGTGTCCCTCTATTCTCCACGGCAACAGGTGAAAACCCTATACGTCGGCAGCCATAACGAGTTTAGGGTCTGGCTCAACGGCGAGTTGATTCACGACTCGCTCCGTTACCACGCCAGCTTTGGTTACACAGATTCGCTCCCGGTCACACTCAAGCAGGGCAGAAATGTCCTGTTAGTCTCGGTTAGAGCCCAATATAACGCTTTCTTTGGATTTGAGCCGGGGACCGTATACGAAGTGGCAAACCCCGGCGTCAGTTACACCTTTTCTAAGTCTCCAATTCACCGTGAAGACACCTTTACTCTCGATATTGGTGCAAAGGAGGTCATAGACATGGTAGCCTGGCAGTTTGATATCGCCTTCGACCCTGCTCACCTTGAAGCTATCAGTGTGACTGAAGGCAATTTCCTAAAGATGGGTAGCAGCACCCTCTTTCGGAGCGGAACCATTAACAACGCAACAGGTAGAATTGAGGGAATCAGCGCCTTACGGTTTGCTACTACCCACGGGGTCCGTGGAACCGGCACCATTGTTCAGGTGACGTTTAAGGCGAAAGCCTCTGGGGAAACACGGGTGACACTGGAAAAGTTCCAATTTGGCGCTCTCAGCGCGGACGAGATTCCCGCAGGACCCCACCAAATCCGTTTCACTGTGGAGGGACGGCTTGCGACCGGGGATGTCAATCGGGACGGAAGGGTTAGTGTTCTGGACTTGATTCTCATTGCACAGCAGTTGGGGCAGAGGGTGCCCGCTGGCTCGCCGGTAGACCTCAACGGTGATGGTGTCGTCAGCATCCTCGACCTCATCCTCACGGCACGGGCACTTGGAAATACTACAACTCCCGCCGCACCGGCTGGTGAAATGGAAGGGATAGATCCTGTGATGATAGAGGCCTGGATTGCACAAGCTCGGTTGGAAAATGACGGCTCGCTTGCCTTCAAGCAGGGTATCGAAATGCTTGAAAACCTACTCGCCGCGTTGGTTCCTGAAGAAACTGCGTTGTTGGCAAACTATCCCAATCCGTTTAACCCAGAGACATGGATACCTTATCAGTTAGCAACTCCCGCAGACGTCACACTGACCATTTATGATATGAATGGACAGATGGTTCGACATATAGCGGTAGGGCATCAGACAGCAGGTATGTATCGGACTCGAAGCCGTGCCGTCTATTGGGACGGACGCAACCAACTCGGTGAGGCTGTTGCCAGTGGAGTCTACTTCTACACACTAACGGCAGATAATTTCACAGCTACACGACGGATGCTGATTCTAAAATAAAGTAGCAGGCATACGCCGGTCCCACGAGTCGGAACTCAAGGTAAGATGCTGTAGTCCCTGCAAACTATATTATTGGGAGATACTCTCTATGTCCAAACATTATTTCTTCGCCACTCTGATTGGGGTTCATAAGCAATTTCATCTCGTCAGAATTATCTGTCTATCGGCGGCGATCATCGGCACTCAAATAGGATTCGACCAACTACAGATTGCCCAAGACGCTCATGCCAGTTCTCAACAGCAGGCCGTGGTTGCTCGTATCCCTGACCCAAACCTACGCGCCGCAATCGCAGAGGAACTTGGCAAAAAGCCTAATGATCCGATTACTGTACAAGAGATGGAAAGGTTGGGAAGGCTCGACGCGCGCAATAGGGGCATCCAAGATTTGACAGGGCTCCAGTTCGCAATAAATCTGAGGAGTCGGTTGGATCTCAGGGACAATCAGATTTCTGACATCTCACCGATTGCCGGCTTAACCGAACTACGCGAACTCGAAATTAATAGGAACACAATATCGGATATATCCCCTGTCAGGAATTTGACAAATCTTACTCTCTTGGTTCTCAAGGGCAATCAGATTTCCGACCTCTCACCGATTGCCGGCTTAATTAACTTGCGGGGACTCTATCTTGACGATAATCTCTTCTCCGATCTTTCTGTCCTGAAAGGTTTAACTAATCTAGAGGTGTTACACTTTAGCCAAAATAGAGGTGTATCCGATATATCCCCACTTGCAGGATTAGTCAACCTGAAAACGATTGGTTCTTGGGGTCACTCCATATCTGATTTATCGCCACTTGCGAGATTAACAGAATTGGAGATAATAAATTTTTGTGGTGGTAATATCTCCAATCTTACCCCCTTGGCGGGCTTAACAGGTTTGAAAGAACTGTATATTGCAGGAGAAAAAGTGTCGGATATATCCCCGGTTGCGCGACTAACCGGGTTAACTCGGTTGGGACTTGAGGGCAACGACATATCGGATATATCGCCCCTTGCGGGATTAACGAATTTGAAATGGCTGCGGATTAATAACAACGACATATCGGACGTATCGCCGATTGCGAAATTAACCAACTTAACATGGCTATCCGTCAAGAGCAACAACATTTCCGATCTTTCACCTCTGGATGGGATACGCGAGAATCTAACGACGCTCCTTTGGCACGACAATCCGGCCTTCCCGAAAGGGGGACCAAAGATAGAGGGACCATGGTTATGGGCCTTGGTACCGGACAGGGAAATAGATAGTAGTACGGATTTACTATCAGAGGCAAGTGATGGTGCGGTAACGGAGATGGAGGTCTCCACCCACGGGGCAACGGAGGGAAAATCGGTTGGGAATAGCGTGTGGACCTCCCATAGACTCCCGCCTTCAGGACATGATAACATTGGAAGGATGCTGAAAGAATCCATCCGTGACGGCGTCCTCTATGGCACTGTGGCTCTCCATTCACCCCGGCAACAGGAAACAACAATATACGTCGGTAGTGAGGATGAGTCAAAGGTCTGGCTCAACGGGATTTTGATTTACGAGAACTTCCGTAGACGTGATGGTGATAATTACACAGATTTTTTCTCGGTCACGCTGAAGCAGGGGATAAATGTCTTGTTAGTTGCAGTTGAAATCATTGGTAACAATGGTGATGTTTTTTTAGGCTTTGAACCCGGCACAGAATATATAGCCACAAACCCGGGTATCAGTTACACTTTCTCCAAAACACCAATTCATACGGGTGATACGTTTACCGTCGACATCGGTGCAAAAGGTTTCTTTGACTTGGCAGGCTGGCAATTTGATATCACCTTCGACCCTGCAATCCTTGAAGCCATCAACGTGATTGAAGGCGATCTCCTTAAAATGGACGGGGCAACTACTTTCTTTCAGAGCGGGACGATTGATAACGCAAGCGGTAGAATCACAAAAATCAATGCCGCACGGACATCCACCGGTGGGGTCAATGGGACCGGTACCTTACTTCAGGTCACCTTCAGGGCAAAATCTGCCAGCAAAACAGCGTTGACACTGCGGAACGTCGAGTTCGGTGATCCCACCGCGACACTTATCTCCGCAGGTCCGCATGAAGTTCGGATTACTGTAGGAGGACAACTCGCCACAGGAGATGTGAATCGAGATGGTACTGTCACCATTTTGGATCTGATTCTTATCGCACGACAGTTGGGGCAAAGGGTAGCCGCCAACTCACCGGCGGATCTCAACGGTGATGGTTCCGTCAGCATCCTCGACCTGATTCTTGCAGCACGAAGTCTTGGCAGCACCACAGCGCCTGCTGCGCCATCTGTTGGCACAGAAAGTGTCGATGCCGCTACAATAGAAGCATGGATAGCACAGGCTCGATTGGAAGATGACGGGTCGCACCCCTTCAAACAGGGCATCGAACTTCTTGAAAAACTGCTCGCCTCGCTAATTCCTGAAGAGACTGCATTGCTTCGTAACTATCCGAACCCGTTTAATCCGGAGACGTGGATACCGTATCAACTCGCCCAAGCCACCGATGTGACGCTTACCATTTATGACGCCAAAGGGGTGTTGGTACGTCAATTGGATTTAGGATATCAGCAGGCGGGGCACTATACAGATAGGGCGCGAGCGGTATATTGGGACGGATGCAACCACTTAGGCGAGTCAGTCGGAAGTGGGATCTACTTCTATCAACTACGCGCAGGAGATTACTCCACGGTCCGAAAGATGTCAATTCTGAAATAGTGAGGAATCTATCATCTACTTTGATAACCTACAATGGCTCATATAAAAAGAGAGTGCAAAACGTAAAGGGAAACCCAGTTTTTTCTTAAAAACTCGGTTTCTTTCTTCTGCCTCGGGTCTCTGTTGCACCAAATCTTAACATGAGCCACCTACAATAAACTGTGTTACTATTTACCTTAACCGTAAGGGAGAAAATCGATGAACAAACAGCTCTTTCGCTTCACTTTATTCTTATTGGTGAGTCTGTCACTTCCATCAATAGCAGCAGGACAGGTAGAAATCTCTGCCGTATCCAGTGCCGCTAATCCCGCGATGGGCGATACTATTGAGATTTCTATTAATATCACTGGTGCCTCCACTGTTAGCGGCTATAGTTTTACACTCACCTTTGACCCAACCAGACTTAAATTTATAAGTATTGAAAATGCGGATTACCTTCCAACAGACGCGATTCCACTCCCTCAACCAGCTGAGAGCGGTTCAGTGAAGTTTACTGCCGTGTCCATAACATGGACGGAGGAAGCAAATGGAACCCTCGCCGTAGCAACATTTAGGGTCTTAGCAACAGCAGAAACAACGATAGGATTGGAAGAGGTTGATATTACGGATTCAATACCACAATCGATTGCAGTCGCATCAATTATGGGAGCAACCATTAACGGAGCCACTTCTGGCACCCCAACTACGCCTACTACTCCAACCACCCCCACTACTCCAATTACTCCGACTATGCCAACCACCCCAGACACCTCAACCACCACTTCCGAAAACGTGTTGGTTACAGGTGTAAGCATCTCCGCCGTATCCAGTGCCGCTAATCCCGCGGTGGACGATACTATTGAGGTTTCCATTAATATTGCTGGTGCGTTTGACGTCGCCGGTTATGATTTTACACTCGCCTTTGACCCAACCAAACTTGAATTTGTAAGTATTGAAAATGCGGATTATCTCCCGGCAGACGCGTTTGTAACAGAACCGATGGTTGAGAGCGGTTCAGTGCAATTGGCTGCGTTCCTTCTGATGGGGTCAGTTGACGGTGACGGGACCCTCGCCGTAGCAACATTTAGGGTCTTAGTCGATACAGAAACAACGGTACGATTTGAGAGGGTTGTCATCGCGGATTCAATACCACAAACGATTGCAATCGAGTCGATTACGGGAGCAACCATTAATCGAGGTGCCCTGACAGAAGGCGCAGATATAGAATATCTTCTGTCGATACCGGCGGGCATTAATCTAATTCATATCCCCCTGAAGGTGAACGCAGTTGACGGCGTGCCATGGACTATCACAACTATCTCCGACCTCTACGATATACTCGGTGGACAAAGCACCGTCGTCTACCTGTTCACCCGTGACTCCCAAACTCAGGAATGGATTGGCTATCTCAAACCCTCGGACAGAGGCACCCCCGCTGACAGAGAGTTGACTGATGATATGGGAATTGTCACCAATTTGATAACCCCGGTGCCGCTTCGGCTGCGCGGTAGCAGCTTGGGGACAGATGGAAACAGCATCATCACCTTAAACCCCGGTATCAACCTTGTGGGAGTGCCGTTGAGTGATTCAAGGATAACCCATGTGAGTGATCTGTTTGGGCTTGAAGGGATTGCGGACAACGTCTTTCTGATTATGGCACCAGATAACAACGGGAATGTCAAACCAATTAACCCCACAAGCGGTGCTACAGATATAGCAATTACTGGGGGACAATCGTTCATCATGACCTCTCTACGAGCGGAAACGGTGATTATCTACGGTGATGGGTGGACTAATATCAGATAACCCAACTTCTATACGTTGAAAATTCCTCACTTTTCCGTAGGGGCGGAGGCTTCCCACCAATTAAGTACGGTACTCCTCGCTCCAGTTTTGAATCTCCCAATAACTCGGGATTTTTCCGATTGGGTCGCGGTCCTCACAACGGGATCGGAATGGAACTGGTCCATCCGGGCGGAGCGATAAGTCCGTAGGGTTCAAATGAACCGATAAATTAGCATAGACCCAATGGAACGACATGTGTAAAATAATAGATATAAGAATCCCATTTTCATCGGGACTCCCCATGCCGTAACCTTTGCAAACTATAGTGAATACAAGAAATAAATAAACACTTTCGTCCACCGGTAGGTGCGGTTTTCAATCGCACCGAATAGGCGCAGTTAGAAACAGCGCCTACCAAACGGTAGAACGGTAGTTTCGTTTTCCTAACCGCCCCGGTTTGGCATGTCTCATTAATTCTAAGATCCACTATAATATACCAGGAGGCACTCTTTGAATGCGTAAATGCGATTTCGTTCCCAATTTGATTAGAACCTGTCAGAAACAACATCTTGCCTCACTCATCACGCTATTGATATTCACCGTCAGTTCTCAAGATATATCTGCGCAACAACAGATAGCCGTAGATGCCTACGCTATCTTTGAACAGAGCTGCCTTATCTGCCACGGTCCCCAAGGTGCCTATAAAGAAACACTCCTCATTGAACACAACGCACTCATCGAAAACGGAACCGTTGTACCGGGCAACCCCAACGCCTCCGAACTGTATAAACGACTCATAACCACTGAAATAGCCAAACGGATGCCGCTCCAACAACCCCCTCTATCCACTCAAGCAATTAATACCATCCGTAACTGGATTTTGGCAGGTGCACCCGATTGGGCAGCAACCACCACACCGACTGGCGACTTTATCTCGCACAACGAGATACTCAATGACATTGAGACGCACCTGATGTCGCTTTCACCGTTCGACCGTGCCTTTGCCCGTTACTTCACGATGACCCATCTCTATAACGCGGGGGTGGCGGCACAGATACTTCAAGAATACCGAAAAGCACTCTATAAACTGGTCAATAGCCTCTCATGGGGGGTTGACGTCATCAACCCAGAATCCATCGACTCACAAGGCACTATCTTCTACATCGACCTCAGACAATATGAGTGGGACGTCAATGATGGCTGGGGACAGATAGAAGCGGTATATCCTTACCACATCTCATTTGATGCACCCGCACAGGCAACACTGCAGCAACAACTCGGACGGTTACAGACAGAAACCAATAGTAGCGTCCCATCGGTACATGTCGACTGGTTCATAGCAACCGCATCTCTACCCCCACTCTACCACAATCTGCTCTCTCTACCATTGACAGATAGGGCGTTAGAGGCACGATTGGAGGTCGATGTGAATCGCAACATCAGCAATGCACCGGGCGTGCGTGTCTGGCGCGCAGGCACTGACGAGTCGGGCGTCTCCCAGAGCAACCGGGTGTTGGAACGGCATAACTCTCGATATGGCGCATATTGGAAAAGCTACGACTTTGCTGGAAGTGCTGGGACACAGAATATCTTCACCCACCCACTCAATTTCACCCAAGATGGTGGGGAGGTTATCTTCAATCTACCCAACGGGTTGCAAGGGTACTATATAGTAGACGCTACCGGTTCACGATTGGACGCAGCACCGATAAGCATTGTCTCCGATCCCGCAGCCAGTGACCCCACCGTCCGGACTGGGTTGTCCTGTTTCGGTTGTCATATAGAGGGGATGAACACCTTTGAGGACCAGGTGCGGGCTGTGATAGAGAGTAATACCAACCCAACTTACGACAAAGCACAAGCGTTGCGGTTGTATGTAGAGAAGGCAGATATGGATGTACGGGTTCAAGAAGATATAGAAACGTATAGAGCCGCACTGGAAGAGACGGGGGGTGCGTTTGACGATATTGAACCGATTTCTCGGTTCCATGAGGCGTTTGAGGGCCCAGTCGATGTGGCACACGCTGCGGCTGTTGTGGGATTAGAGACTGAAGATTTGTTGGAAAAGATACGTGAGAACACAGGATTACAGAATGCAGGGTTGTTGGTGTTAGAGAGTAATGGGAGCATGAAAAGGGATACCTGGACATCAAGTTTCCAAGATGTGCTTTTTGCGCTGAATTTTCCGACACGGGTCGTGACACCTCCCATTGTGACACCTCCCATTGTGACGCCGCCGGTACGACCACCGGGTAGGGTTGTTCAGATTCCGGACGTAAACCTGCGTGCCGGAATAGCAGGGGCACTTGGTAAAAGCGCCAATGCCTCCATTACTGTAGGGGAGATGGAAGGATTGGAAGAACTTTATGTCAGAAATAGAGGCATCCGTGATTTGACAGGACTTCAGTTTGCAATCAATCTGAGAAGGCTAAATCTCGATAATAATGAATTCTCCGATCTCTCACCGCTGGCAGGCTTAATCAACCTAGAGGAACTCTGGCTTAACGAGAGTTTCGTGTCTGATTTATCTCCCTTGAGAGGATTGATAAATCTTTTTAGACTGTGGCCTCGACGCTCTCTGATTTCTGACCTCTCACCTATAGCAGGTTTAATCAACCTACGAAGCATCTCCCTTCGGGGCAATCCTCTATCCGATATATCCCCCTTGAGAGGGTTGATAAATCTCACTGAACTGTGGGTTGATGATGATACTCAGGTATCCGACCTCTCACCGATTGCAGGATTACCCAATCTGGAGCGTTTAGCTTTTGACGGTGACAAGGTATCCAACCTGTCGCCGCTTGCAAGATTGGTTAATTTGAAACGCATTCGCATAGACGACTTAGAAGGTTCATCAATCAATTTATCCGCCCTTGCGGCATTAACAGACCTGGAGGAGATTAGTATTCACGACGGAGATAGATTGGACCTTTCACCTTTGGCAGGTTTAACAGGTTTGAGAGAACTACATATTACTAACTCTGGAATCTCAGATATACGTCCCCTTGCACGGTTAACCGGATTGGTCCGTATGAATCTTTCAGAGAACGAAATCTCTGATATATCTCCGCTTCTAGGGTTAACCAATTTGAAATGGGTAATCCTCATCCGCAACCAGATTACTAATCTTTCCCTTGTGAATAGGTTACGTGCGAATATACCAACCTTCGTTTGGCACGACAATCCGGGCTTCCCAAAGGTGGGTCCAACAATAGAGGGACCGTGGCTATGGATTGTGTTACGGAACACAGACCGGCATAGAAGTGCGGACTTGCTGTCAGAAGCGAGTGGCGGGGCGGTGACAGAGACAGAGATTGCTACCTATGGGGTAACAGAGGGACAACCCCTCGGCGATGATGTCTGGACATTCCGCACACTCCCACCTACGGGCTGGAACAACGTTGACAAGATGCTTGGGGACCGCATCGATGGTGCCACCCTTTACGGTACGGTGTCCCTCTATTCTCCACGGCAACAGGTGAAAACCCTATACGTCGGCAGCCATAACGAGTTTAGGGTCTGGCTCAACGGCGAGTTGATTCACGACTCGCTCCGTTACCACGCCAGCTTTGGTTACACAGATTCGCTCCCGGTCACACTCAAGCAGGGCAGAAATGTCCTGTTAGTCTCGGTTAGAGCCCAATATAACGCTTTCTTTGGATTTGAGCCGGGGACCGTATACGAAGTGGCAAACCCCGGCGTCAGTTACACCTTTTCTAAGTCTCCAATTCACCGTGAAGACACCTTTACTCTCGACATTGGTGCAAAGGAGGTCATAGACATGGTAGCCTGGCAGTTTGATATCGCCTTCGACCCTGCTGACCTTGAAGCTATCAGTGTGACTGAAGGCAATTTCTTAAAGATGGGTAGCAGCACCCTCTTTCAGAGCGGTACTATCAACAACAGAGCAGGTCGGATTGAGGGACTCAGCGCCTTGCGGTTTGCTACTACCCACGGGGTCCGCGGGACCGGCACCATTGTTCAGGTGACGTTTAAGGCGAAAGCCTCTGGGGAAACACGGGTGACACTGGAAAAGTTCCTATTCGGCGCTCTCAGCGCGGACGAGATTCCCGCAGGACCCCACCAAATCCGTTTCACTGTGGAGGGACGGCTTGCGACCGGGGATGTGAATCGAGATGGAAGGGTCAGTGTTCTGGACTTGATTCTCATTGCACAGCAGTTGGGGCAGAGGGTATCCGCTGGCTCACCGGTGGATCTCAACGGTGATGGTATTGTCAGCATCCTCGACCTCATCCTCACAGCACGGGCACTTGGCAATACTACAACTCCCGCTGCACCGGCTGGTGAAATGGAAGGGATGGATCCTGCGATGATAGAAGTGTGGATAGCGCAGGCACGGTTGGAAGATGATGGCTCACTTGCCTTCAAAGAGGGCATCGAGATGCTTGAAAGACTATTAGCTTCCCTAATACCTAAAGAGACCGCGTTGTTAGCAAACTATCCCAATCCGTTTAACCCGGAAACGTGGATACCGTATCAGTTGGCAGAGGCAGCGGAGGTCACGCTAACCATCTATGATATGAACGGCGGGATAGTTCGACAGCTGGCATTGGGACATCAAGGAGCGGGTATATATCGGACGAGAAGCCGTGCCGTCTATTGGGACGGACGCAACCGACTCGGTGAGGTTGTTGTCAGTGGGCTCTATTTCTACACACTCACAGTTCGTTCTCCCAATTCCATCGGGACAAGCGAGACCGGGACCGATGAATTTACAGCGACACGGAAGATGCTAATATTAAAATGAAGTAGTAGGCATACTTCCTATGCCGTAACCTTCACAAACTCACATACTTAGGAGACACTCTTTATGATTAAACGTCATTTAGTCCCGGGTTTGATTAGGGTTCGTAAGCAACCGCATTTCATCAAAATCATCTGTCTATTGGCAGTCATTCTCGGCATTCAAACAGTAGCCGTCCAACTACAGATTATCGAAGATGCCTATGCTAGCTCTCAACAGGTTGTTCGTATCCCGGACCCAAACCTACGTGCGTTGATTGCAGAGACGCTTGGCAAAAGCCCCAATGCCCCAATTACTGTCGAAGATATGGAAAGGCTGAGAGAAATTGATGCGAGAGAAGACAAGGGGATCAAAGATTTGACAGGACTTCAATATGCGACCAATCTGGTCGAGTTATATCTTGGTTGGTACTCTGGGGAGGGCAATCAGGTCAAGGATCTCTCGCCGGTAGCAGGCTTAACCAACCTCCGTGTGCTTTTTCTTCACCATAACCCTATATCCGATCTATCTCCCGTGAGAGGCTTAACAAATCTGACCGATCTGATGCTTCACGATACTTTGGTATCGGATATATCCCCCGTCAGGGGCTTAACCAACCTTACTAAATTACACTTTCACGGGACTGAGGTAACTGACCTATCACCAATCCGCGGACTCATTAACCTGAAAAACTTAGCCTTTTCTGATCCAGATCTATCTGATATATCGCCGCTTGCAGGCTTAATTAATCTAGACACGATTTTCTCGTGGAACCACTCTATATCCGATTTATCCGCTTTGTCCGGCTTGACAAAATTGAGGAGTATAGATTTGTGCGGTGGAAACATATCGGATTTAACGCCTTTGGGGAGCTTGACCGGTTTGAAAGAGCTGTATTTAGTCGGTAACGATATATCGGATATATCACCGCTTGCTAGATTAACCGGGTTAACCCGTGTGTCGCTTAGGGTTAATAACATATCGAATCTATCGCCCATTAGGAGCCTGACCCAATTGGATTGGTTAGAACTTGGCGATAACGATATATCGGATATATTACCCCTCGCGGGATTAACCGGATTGACCCATTTGGATCTTCAGCTCAACGCCATCTCAAATCTATTCTCGCTTGCAGGATTAACCAACTTAACATGGCTTAACCTTCAAAACAACAACATCTCGGACGTGGTCCCGCTTGCGGGTTTGACCAACTTAACTTGGCTAAATGTTGTAGAAAACGAGATCTCCGATCTTTCGCCTTTGGACGGGTTCCGCGAGAATCTAAAACTCATCTATCACGGCAATCCAGCGTTCCCGAAAGGGGGACCGCAAATAGAAGGGCCATGGTTATGGACAATCGTCCCGACAGGCGGGAGGGCTGGTAGTGATGCTGCTGCTTCTGGCATAGATTTTCTAGCACAAACAAGTGGCGGTGAAGTAACGGAGTTGGCGGTTGCAGCAGTCGGTGCAAATGAAGGATCCCCTGTCGGAGACAGCCTGTGGGTAGCCGAGAGAATTTCGACAGCGGACGATAACATCAACACAATGGCGAACGCGACCGGACTAGGAACAGGCAATATAAACCACCATGTTGCTTACGGTTCAATTACCTTGAATACACCGCGAGAGCAAGACACAATGATGTTTGTAGGGAGTAATGATGCTGTCAAGATTTGGCTCAATGGACAGTTAGTTCACAACAATCCTATCGATCGGAAGGTTAGCGGCTATGCGGATATTTTTCCTGTTACGTTAAAGATGGGAATAAATATCTTATTAGTTGCTGTTTACGAGGGAGGCGGTACTTGGAGCGGCTTTTTTGGGTTTGAACCCGACACCGAATATACAACGGCAAACCCCGGTGTCAGTTACACCTTCTCCAAGACGCCAATTCACCGTGACGACACCTTTACCCTCGACATCGGGGCAAGAGATTTCCTTGACTTGGCAGGTTGGCAGTTTGATATCATCTTCGACCCTGCAATCCTTGAAGTTATCAACGTGATTGAAGGCAATTTCCTTAAAATGGGCGGTGCAAACACCTTCTTTCAGACTGGAACAATCAATAACGCAACCGGCAGAATCACAGGATTCACCGCTGCACGCACTTCCCCCGGTGGGATCAGTGGGACGGGCATACTCCTTCAGGTGACGTTCACGGCGAAAGCCGCAGGAGAAACAGACTTGACACTGCGGAACGTCGAGTTCGGCCATCCCACCGGGGCACTCATCCCAGCAGGTCCCCATCAAATACACATCACCGTGGGAGGACGAATTGCCACCGGGGACGTGAATCGAGATGGTATTGTCACCATTTTGGATCTGATTCTCATCGCACGGCAGTTGGGGCAAAGGGTCTCCGCCAACGCACCGGCTGATCTCAACGGTGATGGTTCGGTCAGTATCCTTGACCTGATTCTTGCAGCACGAAATCTTGGCAGCACCACAGCGCCTGCTGCGCCTCCGATTGGGGTAGAAAACATAGATGCTGCTACAATAGCCGCATGGATTGCAGAAGCACGGTTGGAAGATGATGGTTCACCTGTTTTCAAAGACGGTATCGAAATGCTTGAAAAAACGTTAGCCTCGCTGATTCCTCAAGAGACTGCATTGCTTCATAACTATCCGAATCCGTTTAACCCGGAGACTTGGATACCGTATCAGTTGGCAGAGTCGGCAGACGTGACACTAGCAATTTATGATATGAACGGTCAATTGGTTCGACGTTTGGCATTGGGACATCAAGCAGCAGGTATGTATCGGACTCGAAGCCGCGCGGTGTATTGGGACGGACGCAACCAACTTGGTGAGCCCCTCGCCAGTGGAGTCTACTTCTATACACTGACAGCGGATAATTTCACGGATACACGACGGCTGCTGATTCTAAAATAAGGTAGCAGGCATGACCGGTATGGCGTCATCGCCGTTATATTAACCTAGGGGCAGGGTGTCCCCGTCCATCAAGGTCGTTACCTCTCGTTCCAGCGGAGAGATATGTATAAAACCGAATCATTCGTGAGATTTTATGGAGATTTGCGGATGCGTTACTTGGGGAGAAAATAGATACAATGGAACCAATCAAACTGGGTTATGTGGGCTGCGGCTTCATGGCGCAGAAGGTGCATATCCCGAACTTCACCAGCCTCCCGAACTGCGAGCTTATCGGGTTGGCGGAGGTCCGACCGGAACTCGGCGGTAAAGTGCAGCAGCGATGGGGGATCCCACGCCTCTATGCCGACCACGCCGAGCTGGCAGCCGACCCTGAAATTGAAGCCGTCGCTGTCTCCGCGGATTTTGCCTTGCAGGGAGAGATCGCGAAAGATCTCCTCAGTACAGGGAAACAGGTCTTTATGGAAAAACCGATGGCGGTTTCAGTCCAACAGGCGGAGTCGATTGTCGCCGCGGGGAAAACCGCAGGCACGAAACTGATGGTCGGCTACATGAAACGGTACGACGCCGGCAACGAACTGGTCAGGGCTAAGGTGGACGAATTTCGAGAAACCGGCGAATTGGGAGGGCTGACCTACGTGCGGAATCACGGTTTCTGCGGGGAGTGGATCTGCAACCTCGACACGCCGATGGTGACAAGCGACGTCCCGAAACCGGACGCGCCCGCACAAACGCCCGAATGGCTGCCCTCAGAATGGGTGCGCCCTTATTTGAGTTACCTGCAGCAGTACACTCACAACATCAACCTACTGCGTTGGTTCTTGGACGCTGGAGATCAGGTGCAGGTCAAACATGTCGACCTCGACGATAACGGTTACAGCGGGATCGTCATCTTCGACATGGCGGGTGTGCGCGTCACCCTCGAAACGGGCAGAGTTTCGCACTATCGGTGGGATGAGCATACGCAAATCTACTTTGAGGACGGCTGGGTGCATACATGGGCACCGCCGCTTCTGTTGAAGAACACCCCCGCCGAAGTAGAGATTTATCGGGCTGGAGAGACGCAGGAGATCTCACGCCCAATCCCGAAACCGAACTGGACGTGGGCATATCGCCGGGAGGCGGAATATTTCATCGAAAATATTCGGAACGACACACCGTTCAGGTCGTCTGGCGAGGACACCTTGACCGATGTACGACTGTTTGAAGATATTTTTCAGATGTTCATAGACCAACGTCGGAAGTGACTGAGAATTGAGGAGAAAGGAGCGCGTTATGGCGTCTTATGAGACGGTTGCAAAAACATCGGATATTCGGCAGGGAAGGGGCAAGGCGTTCACCGTGAACGGAAAACGGATTGCGGTCTTCAATGTTGACAACGAGAATTTCTACGCCTTAGACAATGCGTGTGCCCACGCTTTGGGTCCTCTTGGCAGAGGACGGGTCAGGAACGGGGCGGTCATCTGTCCGGTTCATAGCTACGCATACGATGTCACAAACGGGCGCTGCTATACGGACGAGCGACTTCGCGTTAGATCTTACGAAGTGATTGTTGAGGACGATGAGATTAAGGTCAAGTGTTGAGTTCGTCCTCCTCGGAACGATCCGGGGGCGCGGTGTCTGACCGGTCTTCCAGTTGGCGGTTGAGCCGGGTAATGTAACGCAGCGTGGTGGAGAAGATCATGTCCAGCGTGGCGATGTCTCGCTCTTCCAACCGTGTCCGCGAAAACACACGCCGCAACGACTTCAAAAAGGTTTCCCAATCGTGATTGTAGGGTGTGACGCCGATCCGTTGGAGCAGCGTTGTGATGCGGCCATAAAATGCCTCGATCTCGTTGACGTCGGCATATTCCAACTCCGGCGGTGGGATGTCGTCTGCGCTCGCGAGAAATACTTCGTAGGCAAAGACCTGCACCGCCTGGGCTAGATTTAGAGAGGGGTTTTTCGCTGCCATAGGAACACTCGCTATCAACTGGCAGCGGCTAATTTGGGAGGTAGACAATCCAAAATCCTCGCGCCCAAACAGCAGCGCGACCTCCTGACCCTGCGAGATAGAGGCAATCTCCTGCGCAGCCTCCCTTGCTGAAACAGAAGGCGGCAGCCTTGGGTCCCTTCGGCGATGAGTAGTGCCGACGAGAAACTGAATTCCCTCAAGGGCATCGTCCAGCGTTTCGACGACACAGCAGTTCTCAATGACGTCCGTTGCACCGTGCGCCATATACCACGTCGGTTTCGCCTCAAGAAATGGGACGGGATTGACAAGGTATAGTTGGGAGAGCCCCATCCCCTTCAACGCACGCGCGGCAGACCCGATGTTACCCGGCTCACGTGGTTCGAGCAGGATAACGCGAATGTTATCCAGATTCGTCGGCACATCAACCCGTATCGCTCGCTGCCGTCCAATAGGTTCAGGGCTGGGATTTGTTTCGTCTATATTGTCCTGCTGTTTTGTCATCGTTGACCTGTTCTTTGAGTTCAAGAGTTTATTGGTTCATTAGCTCATTGCGGCTTTCTTGCCTTCACGTTTCATTCGTCGGTACGGATGCCGTAGTAGTTTGCGTAGAACTGTTCGCTTTCACGACGCAGCCAATCTTTGTCAGCGGCTTGAGCACCGAACCGTTGGTGCGAAAACATATTCAGATCTTCGCCCGGATCTCCGTCAATTATCCAGTTCGCCAACCATCGACCCACCGCGGCGGAACCGGCGATTCCCAGCGCAGCGCAACCGGTGGCTAAGTAGAGTCGATCGACCCCCGGTACGGGACCAATCAGATACGCGCCGTCGGGCGCAAATGTGGTCACGCCGCGTCGATACTCGGCGATTTCAAGGTCTTTCAGAATTGGAAAAGTTGGGACAAGCCGTCTCTGTGCCTCTGCCATGACAGCCACAGGCGGTTCAATATCCCCTGTCCTGAAGTTGGGGGGCATCGCTTCCAGATCAATACTGACCGGTGTCGGTTCAAAGAAGCCGTAGAGGTAGCCCCCCTTGTCAGGTCTCAGATAGCAGCTGACATCGGTAACACGCACCGCTGGATGATGTTCGGAGATGCCGGGGGTTGGAACTGTGCGAGCGCGTTGATGCCGAATCGGTTGTGCTGCCGTGGTCGCGCCAACCTTCTTGGCGAGCGCAGCGCCCCACGGTCCCGCGGTGATTACCACGTTATTTGATGGGATGAAACCGTCTTCCGTCTCAACTCCGAGGATTTCCTTATCCCCCTGACGGAAGCCTGTCACGGGTGTGTTCAATTGGATTTGAACGCCCAGATCCCTTGCGGCGGCGGCATAAGCGAAGGCGCACTGCTGGGGATCGACATATCCGTCGTTGGGTACGAAATATCCGCCCTCAACTTTGGTGACATCTAACGCGGGCGCAAGACGCTCCATCTCCGCATGGGAGACAAAGTCTGCCTCGATTCCATTTCGGTGCGACCGTTCAATTTGACGTGCGTAGGCTTCCATCCGTTCTGGCGTGAGCGCGACCATCAGGCTGCCGGTTTGGCGCAGACCGGTATCATGTCCGGTCTCCTTTGGAAACTGAGAGAACAGTTCAAGCGCGTATCGAATCGCATTTAACATGGTAGCCGAGGACCGAATTTGACCGACGAGCCCCGCAGCTTGGGGTGTCGTCTCTACAGCGATTCCGTCGTTGCGCTCAAGAACACGCACATTTTTCTGTCCTGCTTTGGCTAAATGATAAGCGGTGCTCAGCCCCCAAATACCGCCGCCGACGATTAAAACTTCTGTTTGTTGTGCCATTTTATTTCCTCAAAATATGTCAGGAGATCCCTATGGAACTTTTCGACGCCATAGCTCAACGCCGAACCCATCGCGGAGATTTTCGCACCCACGCGATTTCTCAAGAACACCTTGACCAACTCATCCAAGCAGCGCAGTGGGCGCCCTCTCCATTCAACACACAGCCTTGGGAGTTTCTTATTATCCGTGAAGATGCCGGGAAAAATACCCTTGCGGGATTGACCGCGAAGAGTGTTGCTGATCAATTTAAAGACAGCACTTTTCTGGATGACAATAGTCGTTGGATGCGCTTGACAGAAGCGGAATGGGAAGAACGCAGCGATGGTGTATTGCTGACCGATCACGTTGATCTCCCGCCGCTATTTCGCAAAGATCCAAGTAGACTCAAGCCGCTACTAAAACATGCGAAACATCTTAGCATCCTGGGACATCTGGGCGCAGGTAAGCTGCCTGCCAAAGAAATTTCAGAACTTGTTCGTACCTCGCCGCTGCTTATCCTAATCCTGATGGATACCACCCGACGCCCGCCCGGCGAAGGCGGGGAGCGATGGATGTGGCTGGGTATGGGAGCAGCCGTCCAGAATCTGCTCCTGACCGCAGCGGAACTGAGCATCGGCACACAGTTTGTCAGTGCGCCGTTGGAAAGTCAGGAAGATCGAAAAAAAATTCAGAAAGTCTTCAATATCCCCGATTCCCACGAGATAATCACGCTATTGCGGCTCGGCTATGTGGACTCGACACGCGGTAAATCTGTCCGTCTGCCCTCCTCAACGGTTGTGCGACATGAAAGCTACTAGCCCAACTATTTTGGGCAGGCGCGATACCCCGATTTCATCGAGGGCAGGCTTTGCCCCTACATTTAACAATGTCAGGACTTACGCAAATGCAGCACGCAGCGCGAGATTTTTTTATTTTTAACCCCCTAAATCCCCGCCCCCTCTGATAAGAGGGGAAAGACAAAGGAGAAGATCCCCTAACCCCCTTAGTCCCCCTTATCAGGGGGAAACTCTTGTCAAGGGAGTTGCAGGGGGACTTATGAACCAGCTGCGTAAGTCCTAAATATTTCAAAATCGACATGCTGCGTCGAGATATGAATCTCGCCCTACGGACCTACTCATTTCGAGAGTTAGTGAATAACTTACAAACTCACTACTCTGGATGAGACTCACATGTCGCCCCTCTGGGGTTTAGGTGTTGGGTGGTTCGCTGTTTCTATAAACATGCCGCCCCGCTGGGGCTGTAGACAGACATGATCCCTTACAACCATTATACTCCCATCCCCGATAAATCGGCCTGCAAAGCAACTCGAGTAGAGAGATTGGACGTTTTGCCTTCTATAGATCCGCTGTATGCCGTAATCGTTGAACAGATCGGGTTCATCGGTTCATTAGTTCGACGGTTCATAAATCACACTGAGGAACAAATGCATCAGTGAACCAGACGGCGATGCGCCGATCTCTCACGCGCCAGAGGGGCACAATGCCCAGTCCTCCAATTCAATGAATTAATGGCGCAATACATTGTTATAGCCGTCGAGCGATTGCGCCCAACAACTGATCCAACTCCCGAATCCGCATCAACTTTGCCCCCGCCACCAAGACTGCTACGCCCAAGCCAATCGGAATAAACACACCGATTAAGCGAGCGACAATGCTTTCGACACCGAGCCAACCCTCGATCTGTGTGTAGCTCCACCAGCAGGCACCGCCCATAACGGCAGAAGCGAGCACGAGTTTAATTAGCAGCAGCCAGATCCCACTTAATCCCAATCCGCCAACCCTTCCCCGCAAAAGAAACAGGAGCGCGAGAAAATTCAACGTAATCGTGCAGGAGGTAGACAGCGCAAGGGATCGGTGGTCGAAACCGAGTCGATAGATAAAGAGATAGTTCAGCAGGATATTAAGCCCAACGGTACACAGACTGACCACAGCGGGTGTGCGTGTATCGTTGAAGGTATAGAACCCATCCGTCGCGATCTTGACCGCTGAAAAGCCACATAGACCAAAGGCATAATAGAATAGGGCACCCGCCGTCTGTTGTGTGTCCAGAGGGTTCGCCTGTCCGCCCTCAAAAATCAGTCGACAGATCGGTTCAGCGAGAACTATCAACCCAATCGACGCAGGCACCGTTAGCAGAAAGGTCAGACGGAGTGCGTGCGAAAAAGAACGGCGATACGCCTCCATGTCTCCCTCTGTGACCAATTTCGCAAGGTTCGGCAGGGCAACCGTCGAGATCGCAACACCGAAGACACCGATCGGCAGGTGCATCAATCGAAACGCACGGTTAATCCAAGTCAACCAGCCCTCACCCTCCGATGCGAAGATTGAGTTGACCAATACGTTGATCTGTAACGCAGCAACCCCAAGGATCGCGGGACCAATTAGCCGTACCACCTGTCGTATTCGTTCATCATGAAAGCTGAGCAGGGGCTGATAACGGAATCCCACACGCCGCATGGAGGGCACCTGAATCAGGAACTGTAACGCGCCCCCAGTGACTACGCCAACCGCCATGCCCGTTGTCCGGTGCAGGTCAAAACTTGGCGCGACATAGTAACCCCACACCCCGACGATCAGCGATCCAATATTAAAAAAAGAGGAGGCCGAGGCGGGCAACCCGAACTTTCCCTTGCTGTTGAGGAGCCCCATCGTCACCGCAGCCAGCGAAACCAGTATCAGGTACGGAAACATAATCCGCGTGAGATAGACGGTCAGGTCACGTTTGGAATCGAAGCCGAAATGTTCTGACGGATCGATCGATACATCCTGAAACCCCTTGCCGGTAAATATCAGATCGACGATAGCAGGCGCAGCGAGAATTCCGATAAGTGTTATCAGCGTAAGCAAAAGGAAAGTCGCGTTAAAAACTCGGCTCGCCAGACGCCACGCAGCCTCTTCGCCGTCCTCCAACTCGGTCGCCGTAAAGGTTGTAACGAACGCCTTGCTCAACGCACCCTCGCCAAACAGATCTCGCATCAAGTTTGGGATCCGAAACGCGGCATAGAACGCATCACCGCCGACGCCGGCGGCAAAGTAGTAGGCAATTACCTTCTCACGGACCAGTCCAAGCAGGCGCGATGCCATCACCGCGATACTCACGATTCCCGCAGATCGGGTAACCTGCTGTTGGTCTTCAGAGGTTGAGGTTGTGGCGTTATCTATCCCATTTTCCATTTATAGTAGATTTTAGAATTACTTAGACACACCGAATACACAGCCAACCCCCTAAATCCCCCTTATCAGGGGGACTTTGGAAACTTCCAAGAGGTTGGAGTTATTAGTAGATGTCTACTTATTTTTTTAATTCATCATTTAGCCAAGGCTTTTTCGCTTTACTCGGTGGTCCCGTCCTCTTCAGGGACATAATCGCTGGCATCAAGCTCCTTAAACCGCGGCGAGAAAACCTTGTGAAAGGTTTCAAGCTGTTCACATAGCCACTGGTGCTGTCTGTCCCAGTCTTGGCGGTCTTCGAGATTGATTTCGTCCAGAGAGTGGCTTATGTCACTCTCGCTTCCGAATTGTCCTTTTCACCCCACTCCAATTCGGTGCCAATCTCTTCTTCGATATCCACCTTGTCCCCTTCCAAGAGATGGAAGTGAGGTTTTGCGTCTGGACCTCTAAGCGTAAGGCTCACGCAGATCCATTTGTCTCTCACGCTAGCGGAAACGTCGAGCCGGAATTTTGAACGACCAATACCAAAACCTAGCCAGTTCCCGGGTCGAAGGTTTTCCTGGGTCTAATCACACCGTGCGTTGTTCCAAAAGATCTCGTAGTCCCGTCCAGTATTCGAGATACAACTGATTTGTGGCGGTCAATTCTCCGTGATATTCTCGAAACGGTTTTCGTCCAGTCGTTCGGGTGCGAAACCATATTAAACTTCGGTGCCATCGGTGAATCGCCAATCCGCCACAATTCAATTTCCAGCCCGAAGAAGCTGAACCTCTCAGCCGTAATTTCGTTGAGCCAATCCAGTGCGGCACGATGTTCATCCGTAAAACGTTCAGCAACCCAGACCACCGTTACAGCGTCCAACCCAGCGGCGTAGGTCAACAACTGACCGAGATGGGTGTGTCTGTCCGCTCAAGCTGATTTTCAATCAGCACCCAACTGTCTGTTACTGTATCCTTACACAAAATATCGGCTCGAAACGGCCCAACATTTCTCTCCTGTGCCTCGACTTCAAGTTCAACCCCAATCGTTTCGCCAAGCAGACCTATATTTTCTTCATCAGCCAACCACGGGGTAAAGTCACTTGCTTCACCTTCCCAAAACTCCCGGAGCGGTACTTTGATTAAACGTCCAAGTTCTTTCATTATCCCTATCTCCCCTCGGTCAATTCCAATCCACCGGCGACTTCATCTGTCCCAACAGCGTCCGGCGGATCCAATCCAACGCTTGGACAACCAACCACCGACGGATATGATCGGTATCCTGATAGTTACGGCTCCGTTCAAAGAGACGTGCTTCTCCCGGACCGTTCAGGGCAACGAAAGTGGACGAATCTTCATAGGGACCAATCATTGCAAGTCCTATGCCGCCGGGCGGCGTTACACCCTCTGCGAGGGAAACAGCCAAGGAACGTGCCTCTTCAACATCCGTAGGGTCGGTGATAGCGGCGCCCAATTCTTGCGACGCCTCCGCTAAGTTAGTCGGGGATAGGTCAGTCGTAACCAGGTCGGAATAACCGGATTCAACGAGATCTCGTGCGAGTTGACCGCCGGTGAGCGTGTCAACGACACCTAACCTGAGCGATTTATCCTGCATCAGCTCGCCGACAACCTCTCCGACCGTTACTTTCCCTTCACCATAAACGGCGATCCCTAACCGTTCGCGGAGTTTTTCCTCCATCCCGGCGACGAGCGTATCGGCTTCCTCGTCCGTATCCGCCTTTGCGGTGATTCGCACGTCAGTCTGACCGATATGTGCTGCCAATCCAACGGTAGGATTCCCCTCCGTCATCAGATCACCGATGCCCCGATCGATATTACTCTCTCCCACGGCACATGTGCGTAGCACGCGGACCCGCGTCACCTTGATTCCCCCCATCCGTTCAATCAGTAGCGGGATAACGGTGTTCTCCATCATGTGATCGAGCTCCCTCGGAACACCCGGCAGCGAAATGATACACCCCCGTCCATTCACATCCTCGCTCAGATAGCACGGTGCCGTCCCCACCGGATTTGTTAGCGGCGTTGCCCCTTCGGGGATGTAGGCTTGGCGCTTGTTGTTGTCCGCCATCGGACGACCAAAACGGCTGAAACGCGCTGCAATTTCCGCCTCCAGTTCCGTGCTGTATACCAGTTTACGGCCTGTTGCATCCGCAACCGCTTGGCGTGTAACATCGTCCACCGTCGGACCGATGCCCCCGGAGGTGATGATGACATCTGACCGCTCCAAAGCCAAGTCGAGAACTTCAGTGATACGAGCGAGATTATCGCCGACGGTCGTTTTGTAGTACAGGTCTAGCCCAATATCCCTGAGCGCGAGCGCCAATCTGTTGGCGTTTGTATCAACAATCTCTCCGAGCAGTAGCTCAGTTCCAATCATAACAATTTCTGCGTGCATGAAATACCTTTCCTAATAAATCAGCGAACTATGGTAGATTTTAGAATTACTTAGACATGCCCAATGCGCAGCTAACCCCCTATATCCCGCTCCGATTTTATCCCTGATACATCGGGACTCCGACAAGCCGAGAGCAGGCAGGCGGGAGGGACCACTTATCAGAGGGAAACTCTTGTCAGGGGAGTTGCAGAGGGACTTTGGTAGGTGTCTACTAATCGCTCTAGTTCATCCTAAACAGAATTTTCTGCTCGTAACACAATATTGGTCCCTTCAAACTCCCATACCTCATTATAAACGGTTGGACGCGGTCGAGGGGGCGGGTAGTCGGGCGGCGGATTATTTGGATCTCGCAGTTCCAGGCGATCGCGTCCACGCGGTTTGTCTAGCCATTCCCGATCCGCTGCCGACGCATCGATCTCCCGTTGCAGGATGAATTCGACCCAATCGAATGCGGAGATAGCGACTTGCGCCTGAAACACCCGTTTCACGTCCTGACCGTTCCACGTGGCGAGGTCCGGCAGGATAATGGGCCCCGTACAGACTTGGAACTCCTTATCCTCTACATTGAGATTCATGACGTCCACGGGATATTCGACTGAAATCGTGAGGTTACGTTCGTTATCGCGATAGGTCGATTTTGCATTCAGCAGATCACCGTTCAGGGTTGCATCACAGATTGCACCGACATCGGTTAACTCAGAAAAGTTAGAATGGGACCGCACATCAACCTTATAGCTCTGATAAATCTCACTTAGCTTTCTTGTTGAGGCTTCTTCGGATTCGTCGCTTGGTCTTTTTGCAATGTTCAACTGGGATTCATCGCTGAAAGCCATGCGCCACTCACCGCTGGGGATCTGGAACATGTTTCGGGACGCGATCGTGTACTCGCTACGACATGGTGCACCCAGAAACATATTTGTAACCCGCCCACTTGCCTGGTCCCGTATTTTGCAGCTGGCTTCGAGACCGAATCTCACATGATACGCTTGGCCAGGCTCTCCCACAAAACCGCCTGTCCAGCGGTAGTAGGGATCGGGCTTCCACGGAAGCGAATGCCAAGTAAACGTCGAGCGTGAAAAATCAATCACAGTGTATCTCCTTTGAAAGGTTTGCTAACCCAATGGACTAGTGAACTACAGAACTCACGCAAATTTAGTGCGCGGCGTGAGATTTCTTTTTACCCCCTAAATCCTCCTTAGAGCCTGTTTTAAAAGTGAAACAGTCATCTTTAGGAAGTTGTTCACATGTCGCCCCTCTGGGGCTTAAGTTGTTTGTTTGTCCTGTATTCTATAAACATGTCGCCCCGCTGGGGCTAAGAATCTGTTTTAAGCGTACGTGAAACGGTCATCTTTTGCCATTCTAGGGGCACAATCAACCAATTTTGAGAGTATTTACCCGTAAAATGACAACTTTCAGAGATTATTTGGATTTTTCAAACAGATTCTTATCAGGGGGACCAGCTGCTCCCTAAATCTTCAGCCTCTCTGAACCCTCCTTAATCCTCCCTTATCAGGGAGGTTGAGGGAAAAGACAAGGGCCGATAAATCGAGACCAGGGGAGAAGATTCCCGAACCCCCTTAGTCCCCTTATCTGAAGATTAAAAAAATAATTCGGTAATTTGCTATCGACACCAGCGCGGTTGGAAACCGCGCCTACCGTGAGTTTCAAGGAAAATCGGGATTACCGATTTAAATACTTAAACTTCATTCAGGGGGAAACTCTTGTCAGGGGAGTTGCAGGGGGACTTATGAACCGACGCTATCGATCCTTTAGGTAGACATAGGGTCTTCCCCGCCAGCGCATCCGGCGTCCCCGTCCGATGATCGTCAGTTCATACCAATCGTCACGAGCGAGTGTGATGTCCGCAGCCTTCGCTCCCTCCGCAATGTGGTCGGGGTTGCCCGTGCCCACAAGTGGGATAACGCCGCCGGGGAGTGCCATGAGCCACGCCAGCGAGATTTGTCCCGGCGTTACGCCGTATCGCTCAGCAACTATCTTCACCTGTGCTACGACGCCCTGCTCCCGCTGTTCCTGCCAATCACCAAACCCCTGATCGAAGGTGTGTGGCAGCGGTTTATTTCCGGTGAGAAGGCCCCCAGCAAGCGGACTGTAGCAGAGCATGTTCATCTTTTTTTCCAGACAAACAGCGGCTAGACCGACCTCCAGTGGTTCTTGAATTAGTAGGTGGAAGAGCGTCTGCAACGCTTCAACACGGGTATACGCGGAGATGGCGCGGATTTCATCGGGCGAATAGTTGCTCACCCCAACATGTCGAATCTTCCCTTCTGCCTTCAGGTCTTCCAACGCACGGGCGGTTTCCTCCGGGTGCGTGAGATAGTCAATGCGGTGGGGTTGATAGAGATCTATATAGTCCATACCGAGACGTTTCAGCGACCCCTCACAGCACTCCTTGATATAGGCGGCGGACAGATTCCATGTATACACGTTTTCGTATCGCAGGGCGGCACACTTGGAGGCGATAATCACCTTTTCGCGGGGGATCTTGCCCTCCCGGATGGCTTCTCCGAGTAGCTTTTCAGAGTCACCGTCGCCGTAGATGTCAGCGGTATCATATAGGGTAATCCCAAGCTCATAGGCACGATGGACGGTTGCGATGCTGCGTTCTTTCGCGCTGGGGGTCAGGCTCAAACACCCTAACGCGACAAGTGAAACCTGCTCTCCGGTTGTGCCAAGCTCCACATATTTCATGATTTCCTCCTGCATCGGTCAGAAGTATCGGGTTCATTTGCAAAATTGGGTGGGCATAAGAATAGTGCATGACTGGAAATTTTCATTTATCCGCATAGGCGCAGGCAGCGAGGGGATTGTAGCATAATCCGTTAAATCCAGCGTGTTAAGGATTTTCAAGTTGAGTAGAATTATAACTTTCAGGCGATAGAATTGCAAGTGCTAGTTTTGGGGGGCAAGTCGGTATTTTCGCCACTCCTTCTTTGGTTTTAGCGGAGTAAGATGTAGACCGCAGTGAACCGATGAACCAATTGGTAAATTTGACAATTGCCTTGATACTCGCCATGCACAGCCAATCCCCTAAATCCCCCTTATCAGGGGGACTTCACCTACTTGAGGGGTGTGCATGTGTAGCAATCTTGTTGGATTAACCCTATTGCTGTGCATACACATTGCGCTCCGCCCCGATAAATCGGGATTCAAAACTGGAGCGCAGGCATTGACTTTACCGCCGTTCTATAGACATATCGCTCCGCTGGAGCGAAGGTTTCTGTCGAATCATAAGGACTTTCGTGTATTGGGGTTGCTTAAAGAATGTGAGTCCGGTAGCAGTTCTGTTTGCTCATCGATATTTCCTGCGTAATCAGGTGCCTCCGCGATTCAAACAATAATGATGCACACCCCTCATTTATTTTTAGAATCCACCATAATTCTCTCGTAGCTTGATCTCCCGGTCGAGACTACCGCGGGGCAAGGATGCCCCTCCTACTAGCTCTGGTTGAACCAAAATCAATCAAAAAACGGAAAACTGAATAGCCCTAACGAACTGATAAACCCAAGTTGCTAGTTGCGTGATGATACCACATACATGTCGCCCCGCTGGGGCTTTAAGGCTGGTTTTATCCTATTTTCTATACACATGTCGCGCCGCTGGGGCTATAAGTCGGGCAAGATGCCCAACCTACGGATATACGGGTCGATTATCGTACCGCACATCACCAGTAACTTGCGTTAATAAAGATAATTGACAGAACAAGCGGCATTTATTATAATCGCACTGAGGAGGACGATTTATGTTGAGAGCAGGAATCATCGGTTGTGGTGGAATCACTGAACGGCGGCATGGGCCCATATTAGCAAGGTTGAATGATCGCGTAACCGTTGTAGCACTGGCAGATCTCGCCCAAGAACGGCTTGATTTAATGGGCGAAAAACTTAGCGTTGGGACTGGACATCTCTACACCGATTGGGAGCAGATGCTTGCCAACGAGGAGTTAGACTTAGTGCATATCTGCACCCCGCACCATCTGCACGAACCCCAAGCCATCGCGGCAATGGAGGCGGGTGCCCACGTGTTCCTCGAAAAACCGATCGCCACCCGTTTGGAAGAGGTCGATAGGATGATCGCTGCCTCCGAGGGTACTGGTCGCAAGATGACAGTCGGGCATAATCAGCTTTTTTCGGCGGGGCATCGGGCGGCGATGGAACAGATACGCGCGGGCGCGATTGGTTCCGTGTTCCTAGTACGTACCGAGGGGCTCGGTGGATCCCATGTGGTGGGCAGAGGCGTTTCTCAGCAGTGGCGTACCGAAGCCCAAGCAGGGGGCGGCGGTCCCCTCATCGACAACGGTTATCACCAGGTCTACACCGCACTTAACTATGTCGGTTCACCGGCGGTCCGTGTCTACGCGCGGATCGGTCGCTATGTGCAAGACATCGAGGTGGAAGACACGGCACTCGTCCTGATTGAGCATGCCAACGGTGCGACAACCTCGCTACAGGTAGGCTGGTCAGCCTTGGCAGGGGGTACCAGTGTGAACGAGATTCTGGGCACCGAGGGTCAGATTCGCTTTGGCGGCGAGGCACCGGTGTCGGTGTGGCGCAAAGGGACAGGTGAGTGGACGCATCCACCGGTGGACACTGAGGGACCGGATGAGCTTGGCTTACCGGTGGCGGTGCGACGCTTCGTGGAAGCGATAGAAAATGACCGCGAAGTTCCGGTCTCCGCTGCCGAGGGTCGCCATGTTTTGGCTATCGTTTTGGCGGCATACCGGTCCGGTCAGAACGGAGAGGTCGTGGAGGTGGACAAGTTATGAGTGAAAAACCGCTTGAACTGAAGTATATCCTCGCTTCGTGCATGTACGGCACATTACCATTGGCTGAGATCGTGCCCGAAGTGCAGAATATTGGGGCAGCGCATATCGATATTTGGCCCCGCGTCCACGGCAACCAGCGGGAGCAGGTTGCGTCTATGGGGAACGAGGCTTTTGCGGAGTTGCTTGCAGATCATGGGGTCGGTTTAGGAATTTCGACCCGTTTTGATCTGGGACCTTTCGGCTTAGCGGAAGAGATGGCGTTTTGCGACGAATTTGGGGCTTCCTTAATTGTGACCGGGAGCGAGGGACCGAAGGGTTTAGTCGGCGAGGAGTTACGTGCAGCGGTCGCCGATTTTGCCGAAGGGTTGAAACCGCACATTGCAACCGCCGAGAAACACGGCATCACCATCAGCATCGAGAACCATAGCAGCGCGTTGATTGAATCGCCGGACTCGATGCGGTGGTTGATTGACCTCACAGATTCTCCACACCTCGGCATTGCCTTGGCGCCTTACCATCTCCCAGACGACGCCGAACTGTTAGCCCAACTAATTGGGGATTTGGGACCAGGGTTAGCCCTGTTCTATGCGTGGCAACACGGCATGGGCTGCCATGAAAAATTGCCCAAAGAACAGGAATTGATGCAGCTGCCGGGACGGGGCACTTTGGATTTTGCGCCGATTTTATCTGCTTTGAAAAAGATTAATTTCTCTGGATGGACGGAAATTTTTATGCATCCCGTTCCGCGAGGGATCCCGATCCTGGACACGACAGCAGAGGTAACCGACGAGATTAACCGCGCCCGGCATTACCTTAACGAACTTACACAGAGAATGTAACGTGGGATAGATTGGGTGTTGGGGTTCACTTTATCTATCTATAAAGCGGTACTGTTGAACGGAGGAACCGCTATTGCCGTTGATAGCTGCTCGCGTTAGACCGTTCAAACCAACCTCCATGGCTAAGCGTCTGAATCACGGATTAAACAGATGAAGCAGAGGACACGGATAGCAGTGCTTTGAGCAGGTACAAGACCCCGATTGATCGGGATTAAGAAACCTGCTCCTACGTTTGGTCTAGGTCTGTTGTAGGGGCACCACCCGATAGACTGGGCTGCAAACAGTTGTGGTTGCCCTGTCGTAAGTCGATTTTCCAAAATCGACATTTGAAAGTCGAGATATGAATCTCGACCTACAGGCGAATAAACCGATGAACATCCCATGCGACTGGGAGTTCCTGACCGTTAAACAACTGAGGGGTGCTCATAAATAGGTTAGAACTCGCACAGTTGAGCGTTTGAAGTGGTGTGTTCTATGATTGATAGCGTGATGCCCGATGAATTCCCGACTTATCGGGACAGGCGGGCAACTACAGAAATCTTAAGTTGCTGCAGGGAACGCAGATCTGCGTTCCCTACATAGGGGTTGGTCCTGCTAAGGCATCGAGGAAGCCTCGCCCCTACGTTTGCTAAGTTGACTTTGTCTGAATTGAGCGATGATATCCATTGAATAATGAGCAGCTCTCAAATAACGCATCTTCCACTCCAACCCATAGGTTAGACTGAACAGAAACTAAACACCAACAAACCAATGCTTTTCACGTTTCACGCTCAGGAGGTCGCATGAAAACGAAAATTCTGGGACGCACAGGACTTGAGGTCACTATCATCGGACTTGGAACCATATACATCGGCAGTCAGCCGTCGGAGCCGCCGCGGGACTTAGACGAAGAGATGGGGGCACGGGCGGTTCAAGCGGCTATTGAGGCGGGCTGCAACCTGATCGACACCGCGCCGCTCTATGGCGGTACAACCGTTGAGAAGATTGTTGGCAACGCGCTGAGGGACCGTCCAGATCTTGCGGCTAAATGCACGGTTGTCACCAAAACGGGTGCCTATCGCGAAGGGAAAGACCATTCTTTTGACGGCACGTTACGCAGTGTGGAGGCGAGCCTTGAGCGGCTTGGGCTGGAACAACTTGACCTAGTCTACATCCACGATGCAATGGGCGTACCGATGGAAGATGTGATGAGTAAAAATGGGGCGTTAGGGGCGTTGCGGCGACTTCAGAACGAAGGGGCCGTCCGGTTTATCGGCTCTGCATCCAATGACCCACCGACCAACACACCCTATATCGAGACCGGAGAATTTGACGCGGCGGTTGTTCCCGATGCGTGGAGTTTGCTGAACCAAGAAGCTGCTGAACGGATCCTGCCGGCTGCCGAAAAATATAACATCGGGATCTCGTGTGCCACGCCGCTTGAGATAGGACTCCTCGCTACGGGACCGATACCGGAGAGGGATTATGGCAGGCGATCCTTCAGTCAGGAATGTCTGGATCATGTCGTTAAGATCCAGCAGCTCTGCCAAGCGTATGAAATCCCTCTCCTCGCTGCAGCGCTACAGTGGCCCACCCGCCATCCGCAGGTGACGACCGCGATTCCGGGGGCACGAACTCCTGAAGAAGCGGTAGAGAATGTGAAGGCTGCTGAGTTAGAGATTCCAGAGGCATTTTGGGATGACCTTGCGCCTTTGGTCCGCCACTGGGAGAAAGGCGTTCATCGGTAGGAGGCAAAGAGAAACTGTAGGGACGGGGTTATCCTGCCCGCACTTAACAAAAACTCGGTTTCTTATCTTTTGGGGTTGGAGGTTATCAACTTGTGTAGAGACCTCTGACTTTCCTTTACTCTTCTCCGTGCTTTTGCGCCTTAGAGCCTGTTTTAAAAGTGAAATGGTCATCTTTAGAGCTTGTTTTAAAAGAAACGGTTATCTTTAGAAAGTTGTTCACATGTCGCCCCGCTGGGGCTTAGGTTGTTTATTTGTCCTGTATTCTATAAACATGTCGCCCCGCTGGGGCTAAGCATCTGTTTTAAGCGTACGTGAAACGGTCATCTTTTGCCATTCTAGGGGCACAATCAACCGATTTTGAGAGTATTTACCTGTAAAATGACAACTTTCAGAGATTATTTGGATTTTTCAAACAGGCTCTTAGGAAGTTGTTCACATGTCGCCCCGCTGGGGCTTAGGTTGTTTGTTTGTCCTGTATTCTATAAACATGTCGCCCCGCTGGGGCTAAGCATCTGTTTTAAGCGTACGTGAAACGGTCATCTTTTGCCATTCTAGGGGCACAATCAACCGATTTTGAGAGTATTTACCCGTAAAATGACAACTTTTAGAGATTATTTGGATTTTTTAAACAGGTTCTTAGCGACTTTGCGTTAAGCTCAGATTATTACTTCAACTCTGCCACACGTGCGTCCAACTCCTCCAGGTTGAAACGGACGCTGACGACGGAGTGTTCTTCGCCCGGCTTGTGAATGAGGTAGGTGGTGGCGACAAATGTGCCATCTGGCAATACCTCCAAACCGGCATAGCCGCAGTCCCCGTATTCCTCAGGCGGGAAGTTTCCTTGATGCCGTAGCAGCAGCACACGGTATTGCCCCTCTCGACCGTTGATGAGGTCGTCGTAAGTGCCAACCCATGCGACAAAGTTGAATTTCGTCCGGCTCGCGAGTGCGGTGTCTCGGAAAACAATCACTAACCGCCCGTCGGGCGCGTAAGCGAGGTTATGCCGATCGCCGGTGACTCCCGCAGCGGCTTCCCTACATTCTGACCACGTTTGTCCCTCGTCGTCGGTGGTGATGACCATCGCGTTGTACGCCCGCGACTGCTCGCGCATCACTGCTGCGATCTGTTTTCCGTCCGGAGAGTGGATGACGCCCGGTTCGTCCGGCAGCGCGTCCTCGTGCTGGGCAATCAGCCGCTGCTTCTCCCACGTCAGTCCACCGTCAGCCGTGATGCTCTGCATGATGACATGATCGCCGTGGCTTCTGGTCCCGTGGTCTACATATATCGCGATATATCGCTCGTCCGAGAGCGGTATGACCCGGTTTGGGACAACGATGCAGTGCAGACCGTTCGGCTCAAACGGCGTCCACGTCTCGCCGTTATCTTCGGAAATCGACTGTCGCATGTCACCGTTACCCTCCAGAACAATTAGACGCTCCACCCCGTCTGGACCGACGAGACGATGAATACAGGGGCAGTTTTTTGCGGTTTTCCAGTTATCGGGTACAGGCAGCCGTTCGCTCCACGTCAGACCGCCGTCCGAACTCTTTTTTAGCAGGCAGGCGGGACCTCCATGTCCGAGCGGATAGGTGCAGAACATCGTTCTGTTGTCCGGCATCAGCACTGTGTCCGGATGACCGAGGTATTGTCCTGCCTGCTTATCCACGACCACCTGTCGATGTTCTTCCTCAGATATGTCAAGCGTCGGGACAGAGATGTCAACGGGTTGGGTACGATCCCAGTTTAGCGGAATGGTCTCACCGCGAACATAAAAATCGTGTACCCGCAACGTCCCTTCATAGGAACAGAAACCAAATCTCGTTAGCTCACCGCCAAACAGAAAATGCTTCACCGCGGCTCCATCAACAATGATCACAACCCGCGTTCCCTTACGCACGATCTCAAAGTTAAACGGCACACCCGGCGTGACCCAATCGGAAGAGAACGCCATCTGCTGATGTCCGAGCACCTCGCGGGGCCAAAAAACATAGCTTAAACGCTGAAAACCGCTGATCCCTACATTATTCGTGCCAACCACAAAATGCGGTTTATCGGTTTCGCTGCAGATGGAGAGTTTCGCTCTGAGGTGAAAATCGTTGCGACCAATCCCGCAGCCCGCGTACAGCAGGGATTTTTTGCCATAGATCTCGATGTATCCTGTTTCAAACTCCCAGCCGAGCCCAATTGGCCGGATGTTCTTGGGGATTCCGCTCTCAACGAACACGGTTCGGGAGTCGGCACCGCTCGCCTCGTCGTCAGTCGCTCCAAACGCAAGCCCGACGAGAGAGGCACCAGTCATATACATACCGCTTTTCTCCTGTCATATTCTAGTTCATTGGTTCATCAGTTCACCAGTTCATTAATTCGGAAAACCGTAATGAATCAATGAACCGACACAGCCCTATCGGGGTGATATGTGTATCAATCTGTGGGTCGGGCATCCTCGATAAATCGGGATTGGGCGAGGGGACCTCACCCCTACGATAGAAATTTATCGGTGAATCATGGATACTTCTCACATATAATGTCAACACGCCTTAGAGCCTGTTTTAAAAGTGAAACGGTCCTCTTTAGAAAGTTGCTCACATGTCGCCCCGCTGGGGCTTAGGTTGTTTGTTTGTCCTGTATTCTATAAACATGTCGCCCCGCTGGGGCTTTGGGTCTGTTTTAGGAGTAGGTGAAACGTCATCTTTTACCATTCTAAGGGCACAATCAACCGATTTTGAGAGTATTTACCCGTAAAATGATAACTTTCAGAGATTTGGATTTTTCAAACAGGTTCTTAGCAACTTGGGTTCGTATAAGTCAAGTTGGGGGATACGAACCCCGCTTCTACTTTAGAATACCATCTTCTGCGTGGCGGAATAGTCTCCTGCGGATAGGTGATAGAAGTAGACCCCGCTTGCTACCCCCTCACCGACGTTGTTTCTGCCATCCCAATAGATTGCTTTTGACCGACCCTCGTAGACCGCTGCAATTCGATGCCCCACGTCGATTGTGCGGACGACCTGACCTGCTCCGTCATAGATGGTCAGGGTAACGAAAGCATCCTCTGCCAACCGATACGGTATCCATGTCTCTGGATTGAACGGATTCGGATAATTTGCTAATAGTTCCGTCTCCGTCGGTATCTCGTAGGCAACCAATTCTGGTAACTGAATCAAACCCCATTTCACATCTTCAACTGTAACGGTATATCGCAACGGTTGCACACCGATGAGTGGATTGGGAGACCGAGCCGAGATTTCAAGGATATCGCCAACTGTAGCTGCGCGTCCTGTCTCTATATCAACGATGGCGGACCGATAACCGGCCGCATCGGGTGAGGTAACAGCAGCAACTGCACTGCGGGTTGAAAGGTTCTTGACGGTTACTCGGAAGCTTTCTAACTTTAAGCCTGTTTCTTCGTCAACTATTGAACCGCTCAACCCCAAAATGGGTGTAACAGTATCCACTTCGATACCCCGCATTACTACCGGTGACGCGGCAGCCATCGCGGAGGTATTATACCAGCCACTACCGGAGATAGCTACCGTTTCCTCTCGTAAAGTGGTCATGATAAAGGACTGTCCCCCGATGATTGCTATATCTGCAGAATCGCTTGTGGGATTAATCTGTTTGAACTCCCCGTTGTTATCTTGTGCCATAATCACAAGGACGTTATCTGCAATCCCTTCAAGAGTAAACAGGTTGCTCACATGGGTTATCCTTGAATCTCTCAACGGCACTCCCACAAGGTTGATACCGGGGTTTAGAGTGATGATGCTGTTTCCATCTGTTCCGAGGCTGCTACCGCGCAGACGAAGCGGCACCGGGGTTATCAGATTGGTGATAATCCCCATATCATCAGTCAACTGTCTGTCAACGGGGGTGCTTCTGTCCGAGGGTTTGAGATAGCCAATCCATTGCTGAGTTTGGGAATTACGGGTGAAAAGGTAGATGACATTATCCTCGCTACCGAGTGCGTCGTAGAGGTCGCCGACCGATTCGATTGTCCCCGCTACTCCGTCAACCATCCTCACCTTCAACGGAACGTGAATCAAGCTGATACCTGATGGAAGAGCGAGATCAAATTCGAGTAGTTCAGCAACAGCATGAAAGGTCACAGTTTCAGCAATTCCTTCAACACTCACCCGAACTATGTTTGTGACAGGGTCGTTTCCAAGGGTCAGGGTACTTCGCGCTAAGCCGTTGGCATCACTGTCTACACTTGTCTCACTCAGCAAGCCTCCGCCTACGCTGGCAAGAAAGGTTACAGTAACCCCTTCCATCGGGTCGTCGTACTGGTCGTGGACTTTTACGATGAAGGGTTGCATCAACGTCTCACCGGTCAACCCGATTTGATTATTGCCGGAAACGTACTTCAGTGTCGTTGGTATCGGTAGTGGGGGAGTCGCCTCTGCACTAAAGAGTGCTGTTTGGGAAATACCTTCGGCACCGACTTTGACCACGTTCGTTCCTAGATTCGGTCCCAGCGTGAGGAGACTCTGTGCCCTACCATTGGCATCGGTTGTGGTGTTTGTCACACTGAGCGTACCACCGCCTGCAACAACAGCAAATGTGACCGAGCGCCCTGCGAGCGGAGAACCGTTTCCGTCCCTCGCTTCAACGACAAACATTTTTGCTAAAGTCTCATTAGGCATACCTTCCTGATTATCGCCTGAGATTTTCAATAGTTTTGATAGCGCAGATAGCGGCAATTGGTTGTATATGACTTCTGGGTCAAATAATATGGTTGAATCTTGACCCATTATAGCTAGCGTCATTCCATCAGGTGAAAATATGGGCCGTTTCCGAGCTGCAAAAATTTCAGAATCCAAGGTGGCAACAAATCTAGACGTTCTTGCATCCCAAACACTAACCGAGCCACGACTTTCACGACTAGTACTTCTTAAAATCATCATTGAACTATCGGGTAAAAATGCCATAAAATCATTTCTATCAATAGTAGCCATGTCTCGCGTTATTAGATTCCATACCTTCACTCCTACATTTAATTTATGAAAAACAAGCATTGTTCCATCAGGCGAGAACGCTGCATAAGGACTATCACCGTCCAAGATTTCAATGTTTTGTTTTGTGGCTATATCCCACAATCGAACAGTTTTGTCCCGTGATACAGAAGCAAGGGTATTCCCATCCGGCGAATATGTTATATGCCTAACTCCGTCTAGAGGTCCTCCCAATGTGGCGATAGGCTGCCCTGTTACAACATCCCATAATGTGATTATATGCCTCGTAGCCGATGCAAGCGTCTTTCCGTCAGGTGAAAACGCCCAATCTGCAACTGATGGATTTTCAATGATACCCGTCTGTGTTTGGGTTGGAACATCCCATAATCTGGTAAACTTTTCCCCACCGACACGATACGCAAGTGTTCTCCCGTCCGGTGAAAACGATACAAGCCGAACATGGGAACTAGGCTTTACAGGAATAGTGGCAACATCTCTTCCTGTATTGACCTCCCACACTTTTACGCCTCGAGTACCACCCGTTGCAAGCATGGTGCTATCAGGCGAGAACGATATAGGGGTCAATCCTATATGCCCTAAGTCAATAGTATTGCCTGTGTTAATATCCCATACCTTTACAATATCATTCTGGGCATCAACAGTAAGAAAGGTCTTTCCATCTGGTGAAAAAACAATAGAGTTCATGTCATAAACAGTAGGATCTTCATAAAGTGCAATAATGGACCGCGTTGTTACGTCCCACAAATGAATTGTATCAGGCGGAGAAGCCTCTATCCAAGCGAGTGTCTTTCCATCGGGCGAAAAAGCCACAGTCGAGATGCGCTCTGTCCTTCTAATCGTAAGGAGTTCTGTCCCTGTTATGGTATCCCACAATTTTACTGTGGCATCCCCTCCACCCGATGCAAGTATATTTTCAGTTGGTGAAAATGCGATAGAATTGACACGACCTGCATGCCCAAATGTATTTTTCAATTGACCTGTTAAGACATCCCACACTCTTACTAATCCAGCCCACCCAGCACCAGCAATTAGAGCACCATCATGTGACACTGATATGGTATCAATAGTATCTTCAGAGTCCAGCCGTACAAGCTCTTGCATTGTCACAATATCCCATAGTATTATTGTCCTTCCATCGGAGGACGCAATAGTTTTTCCATTGGGAGAAAATGCTACATGTCTACCAATTCCTCCATCTGAACTAAAAGTAGTAATTTTTTCTTTTGTTACAATACTCCACACCTGATTCTGAATAAGCCCCTCCCGTGAGCTGCCAACAATGGCATTTCCATCGGGTGAAAATGCGATACTGTTCACAGGATATTGACTAGGAAGCAGCGCAACTTCCCTATAATTTACCGTATCATAAAGCCATATACCAGTACTGCTTGATACGGCGAGATATTGACCGTTGGACGAAAATGCTGCCGCCCTATCACTCCAGCCAGGACCTCCTTTGCCTATTCGGAATCTTGCTCTAGTTGGCAAATTCCACGTTTGATACCTATTGCTTTCTCTTACTTCTTGTGTGCCTTCTAAAATTGTCACAGCTACCTTAGAACTATCCACTTGCTCTGTCGGTTCTTCCGAAAGGGTAAATTTTCTACGAGAAGATACATCCCCATTTATATCAACGGCTACAATAGAAATATCCTGTTGGGTATTCGTAGAAAGGCTAGTAAAACTGCTGCCTGGCACATCGCCATCATATTCAAATTTCACAACAACTTCCTTTTCGCCCATCAGGTGACGGCATGCTTTCACTTCCGGCAAACCAGCCGGAGCCAGTGAGCCTGCTGATGTAACAAAGAAGATAACTTGATGTATCCCTTGCGAATCAGCAACCTTAACTTGAATATCGACACTTTCTGATCCTGCTGGATACGTAGTTGATGAAGTCGATTTGATCGTTGGGGAACGCCCATTTTCAGTTGGAATATCAGGGTTGAAATAAGGACTTACCGACAAAAAATCAGCACTGCATTTGGACAATCTATCTTGATCAGGCCCGTCACTAGGCGCTCGATTGTATCCCGCCCCATACGACATGATATATCCGCCGCTACGGAAATCGTGTTGTAGTCCAAACGCGTGACCTATCTCATGAGCAGAGAGTTTATCATACCCCGGTTCGTTAGCCTCTATTCTGTCCTGAAAATGATGCGCAGGGATTAAGAGATTTCCACCATTCTTTCCAGAACTCCCTGCATTAGCATTCACGCGGCTATTTCCAACTCCCGTACCAATACCATCAATGCTACTATCGACGACAATAAAGTAGATGTTTTGCCAAACATCAAATTCTTGTCGGACCTCAGTACGCACAGTGTTACCTGTATCGTCAACATAGTAAATCTCGGACTGTTGCCCATCCACACGATGTACCACCGGCTTGCCTTGTGCATCACTTTCAATCTTGAAAGTCATATCATATCCATGCACCTTCATACTCTCGTTATAGAAGACTTGAACTCTGAGAATCTCATCTTTCATCCGCTGAACCACATTTTCACGATATGGACGGTCATTTGGTAAGAAGTAGATCAGCCGTACCGTGCGCGGTTCGCCGACGTTCCGCCCGCCAGCTAGAACGTCAACAGTGACTCCTCGATTCTGGAGGGTTGGGATATGGGTGCCGGAGGATGGAGAACTGAGAGGGTTTCCTCGCAGATAGACCATGTCTCCATTTCCCAATCCCGTATTTGCCACTAATGCTGATATATCCGATATCGAGTTGTCCACAACATACAGCGATGTCAGATTAGTCAAGCCCGAAACCGCTGATATATCTGATACCCAGTTATACGGAAAATGCAGGTATGCCAGATTAGTCAAGCCCGAAACCGCCGATATGTCCGATACCAAGTTATACCCAAGATACAGCGATGTCAGCTTAATCAAGCCCGAAACCGCCGATATGTCCGATACCGAGTTGTTCCTGAGACTCAGGATTGTCAGATTAGTCAAGCCCGAAACCGCCGATATGTCCGATACCAAGTTATCCTGAAGATTCAGCGATGTCAACTGAGTTAAGTCTCCCAACGCTGATATATCTGATACCGAATTGTTTGAAAAGCCCAATGTTTTCAGGTGAGTCAAGTCCGAAACCGCCGATATATCTGATATGAAGTTATTCCCAAGATGCAGCAATGTCAGGTTGGTTAACCCCGACAATGATGTGATGTCCGAAATTGAGTTATTCCCAAGATGCAACGATCTCAGATTAGTCAAGCCCGAAACCGCCGATATATCTGATATGAAGTTCCACCCAAGATACAACGTTCTCAGGCTGGTTAACCCTGACAATGATGTGATGTCCGAAATCGAGTTGCGCCCAAGATACAGCGATATCAGGTTGATTGCATGTTCCAGCCCGGTCAAATCACTGATGTTGGACTCTCTCGCTGTAAGACTTCTCAATGCTGCCATATCTGACGAGGTGATGGGATCACCTGACGCCTTGCCCAATTCCGCCATAATTGCAGCGCGGAGGTTGGGATCAGGGATGTCTACCGTTTGTGCGGTTGACGTTGACGGAATTGAGAGGAAAATCAACAGGATAAGGGTAAAACGATGAGCCGGTATTGTCATAGATTTTCTCCCCTGAAGCTGGAAACGTATATGGGACACTGGTATCTTGATGGTCATACCACCTACCCTATCTGGCTTGTGCCTCGCTGCCTCACCTGCTGACTTTCATTATCCCTACACGCCTAAGCTTTAGTAAGGACGACATGTGTATAAAGCACCAACCCAATGAACCAATAAACTAACAAAGTCCAGTAGGGTAATATGTAGTAGCTTCCCTTAATATAGGCTACTATAGGCAGTGTATCAGACTATAAACGGCGTGTCAAGTATGCCCTAGATGTTTTCTATCCTTGACAATTGCGAAATAACATAATACAATGATGCGCTGAACAATCGCTAACAGCGGAAATAGGGGAGGCTGATCATGGAATATAAAGCGTTTGGGCAAACCGGAATGCAGGTCTCAGCCATCGGGTTCGGCTGCTGGGAGATGGGCGGCGGTTACGGCTCTATTGAGGAAACAGAAGTCATTGACGCAATCCATCGCGCGCTCGACCTCGGCATCAACTGCTTCGATACCGCCGAAGCCTACGGCATGGGCAGGTCCGAAGAACTGTTGGCACGCGCGTTGGGAAACCGACGCAAAGATGTTATCGTCGTCTCAAAGTTCGGGATTAACTACGACAACGACCGTCTGAAAGGACGGGATAGCCGTCGCGAAATGGCACACGCTGCAATCGATCGGCGTTTGAAAGCGCTGAACACCGACTACCTCGATGTGTATCTGGTGCATTGGCCCGACCGCACCACCCCGTTCGATGAAACAATGGAGGCGTTGGAAGAGATTGTGCAGCAAGGAAAAGCGAGATTTGTCGGTCTCTCCAATTTCACCAGAGACGAAATCCAGAGGTGCATGGACACACGACGTGTCGATGTTATACAATATGCCTGCAACCTGTTTGATCGGCGCATGGCAAAATGGATTTTCCCCTACGCCCAAGAAAACGGGATCGGCGTCATGACATACGGCTCGCTCGCTTACGGCATGTTGGCGGGCGCGTTCACCGAGGAAACAACATTTGAGGATGACGATTGGCGACACAGAGGCGGAAGTAACATGTCGCTAAAGCTGTTTCTGCCGGGGATCTTCCAACGCAATGTTCAAGCGGTGAACAAGCTCAAGGAAATTGCGGAAGGGCTTGGGAAAAAGCTGCCGCACCTCGCACTCAATTGGGTAATCTCCAACCCAGCGGTCAGCGTATCACTCGTTGGGGCAAGACGGGCTTCTGAAGTAGAGGATAACATGGGTGCCATCGGTTGGCAACTGACGGACGATGTGAAGGCGGAAATAGATCGCGTCTTCGCTGAGTACGAAATTGATACAGCACCTAACAAATGGACTGAACAGATCGATCAATAACCTGAAACGAAGGAGAGAACAGTCGCACAGATGCAATCTGCAACCAAATATCGAACAGTTTTAATTTTTGGTGCCCCTGGCACAGGAAAAGGAACGCAAGGCAAAATTCTTAACCAGATTCCGGGATTTGTACATGTCGCTTGTGGAGAGGTACTCCGCTCCCTAGATCTCCATAGCAGACTCGGCAAAGTTTTCTTAGAATACTCGAGCAAAGGGGAGTTTGTCCCGGACGATATCGCGATTCAATTATGGCGTGATTATATCGATGATTTGGTGCAGGAGAAGCGATTCCAACCACAGGTGGACTATTTGCTCCTAGATGGTATCCCCCGCAATCTGCCGCAGGCGCGCGCGATGGATTGTCATATTGATGTGCGTCAGATCATCTATCTGCGATGTCAGGACCCGGAGGTGCTTGTGAAACGTATGAAAAGCCGGGCACATCGTGAAAAGCGGTTCGACGATGTCAACGAAAAGGTGATTAGACACCGGCTTGAGGAGTATGAGGCGCAGACTGCACCGACCCTGTCCTACTACCCACCAGACGTTATTCAAGAGATTGACGCAACCGACACGCCTGTCGGGGTTCTCCAAGAAATTACGAGCGGCCTCCGAAAAGTACTCAGTTGATATGAATTTAGGTGGAGATAGGAATATTGTTATTGCTGGAGTATTCGGTGAGGAAAACCGTGCGCGTGGGATATTAACTTTCTCAACGCCCCACCTTATCGCCATTACTGATACGATTACAAGCCTTTATCTCTAATGAAGATTAAATCGGTAATTTGCTATCGGCACCAACGCGGTCCGATAAATCGAGACCAGGGTTGGAAACCGCGCCTACCGTGTGTTTCAGGGAAAATCGGGATTACCGATTTAAATACTTAGAGCCTGTTTTAAAAGTGAAACGGTCATCTTTAGGAAGTTCACATGTCGCCCCGCTGGGGCTTAGGTTGTTTGTTTGTCCCGTATTCTATAAACATGTCGCCCCGCTGGGGCTAAGAATCTGTTTTAAGAGTACGTGAAACGGTCATCTTTTGCCATTCTAGAGACACAATCAACCGATTTTGAGAGTATTTACCCGTAAACTGACAACTTTCAGAGATTATTTGGATTTTTCAAACAGGTTCTTAAACCTCATTACAAAGTATCTTCGATGGCAGGTTTTCTTGAATCCGTGTAATCCTCTGATCCGCGCCAATCTGCGATTCAGACAACGAGAGAACCGTCAGCGCGCTCTACCCAACCCGTCAAATTGCAGCAAGCGCCGCCGAGAGTGCCTTGATGTAGCCGACGGAATATGCCAAAGCACCTCCCGCGTCAGAGCCATCTCCCTCTATCGGGAAGATATGGTCTGGATTCAAACACCCATCAAAACCCACCTCGTTGAGCGCATGGACAATCTTGAACATATTCATGTCGCCGTCGTCCAAGAGCGTCTCCTCGTAACCCCCCGCGGTTGCCAGACTGCCTCGCACGTTCCGGAAATGAACCATGAAGATCCGCCCCTTGCGTCCGTAGTTCTGAATCTCATCTAACACCAACGGGAGTCCACCCGCTTCTGCCCGTGTCCCACAGCAGTACAGATACCCCACATTCGGACTGGGAAACGCATCAATTACCCGATGAAATCCCAATGTGCCGAACGGTGTGTCTGGCAGGGGGATATCCGACGGATGGATCGCAAGTTTGATATCGTATGCCTCAGCGATGGGCACCAGCCGCTGGTAGACCCGACAGAAATGTCGCCACCAATCGTCCAGTTCCTCACGGCTGGGCGGCTCGTTAGCCGGGAACAGGGACCAGTGGTGAAATCTGTACGCCTTCAGCTCCGCCTCGCTGCGGGGTTTGGGTTGGTCGCCGGTCAACCAACGGCTGCCCCCACTGCCGAGAAAGCCAGCGCGATGTACGGACCGATAGAAGGTTATCAGGTGATTGAAGGTGTCCCCTTCAAAGCGTTGCCGGGCAATGGGCATGCCTGCCTCCCCGAATACCCGCATCGCCTGCTCAGTGTTTTCCAACTCTACCTCGCTACCTTCCTCATCCCCCATAAACCTCTCGGTGATATCGGGCAAGGTCACACGATTGATTCGCAGTCCCCATGAATAGATCTTCTTTTTGATCTTGAGCAGTTCGTCCAGATCCGGGTAGCCCTGTTCCTTGACGCCGGGGAAAAAGTCGCCGGAACCGAAGTCAACGCAGTCAACCCCCAACTGTGTGATCCGTTTCAGGTAGCTGTCCGAAAGATTGCCGCAACTTACAGATATGCCAAACATGGTGTTCTCCTTAATGCCACCATTGGTAGAATATTGGTCACAATGCTATGACGCGCTCGGTATCGTCCCACTGTGGCGATATGTGGATGCTCACCTCACAGTTGAGGCGTTCCAGAAACCGCATCAACCGTTCGACGCTATAGTAAGAAAGCTTGGCGGCTTTAAGGCGGGCAATTTCAGGTTGTTTCACGCCAAGTAACGCTGCCTCCGCCTGCGTTAGCCGGCGTTCGTCCAGGATACGGAAAATTTCTGCGCCTAACTGCGCTTTCAACAATTCTTCTTCAGCAACCTCATCAGGAAAGCCTAAATCCTTAAAAATGTTGCTGCTGCCCTGTTCAACCTTGATTTTATTACTCATTCTCTTCCATCTCCTTTGCTCGCCTTAATCTCCGTTTAATCAAATCAATTTCCTCCCTGATAGGAAGAAACCAGAAACCGGGTCCGTCCCCGCAATCAATTTATAAATTGAATGCACGACATACAGAGTCTAACTATTTCTAGTACGCCGACTGTAATTTTTCGATAGCATCCCCTCACTATAATATATGGCTGTTTACACCGCAGCTTCAGTAGAGAATCATCTTGAGGAGGTATGAACACGAAGGTAAAAAATTTAGCAAGAAATTCTGAAAATAACCAGAGCTTGACAAAACTTCTATCCCACGTTACAATAAGGGATTATGCTGAAAACATGGTGTTGTCACAGCCACCGCGATTCACATTTCAAAATATAAGAAAGGGGTAATAATAATGCACGAATCAACCAATCATATCAACGCCGTCCTTGCAGCATCTGCACGTTTAGCCGCAGACTCTGAAAAGCTAACAGAACCCAGCAATCATACCAATGCCGTCCTTGCAATATCTGCACGTTTAACCGCAGACTTTGAAAAACTAACAGAACCCAGCAATCATCTCAAGTCCGCTCTTGCAGCATCTGCACGTTTAACCGCAGACTTTGAAAAACTAACAGAACCCAGCAATCATCTCAAGTCCGCTCTTGCAATATCTGCAGCATGTCTCACCGCAGACCTCGAAAAACTAGGAGAATCCCGTAATCATCTCAAGTCCGCTCTTGCAGTATCTGCACGTTTCGCCGCAGACCTTCAGAGACTAAGCGAACCCAGCAATCATCTCAAGTCCGCCCTTGCAGTATCTGCAGCATGTCTCACCGCAGACCTCGAAAAACTAGGAGAATCCCGTAATCATTTCAAATCTGCCCTTGCAGAATCTGCACGTTTCGCCGCAGACCTTCAGAAACTAAGAAACCCCAACAATCATTTCAAATGTGCCCTTGCAGAATCTGCACGTGCCGCTGCGACCTCTGAAAAAGCGCAAGAGCATCGAAACAATTACGTCGAGACCAACTACAATCGCGACTTAGCTTATCAGGATAAAGAAGAACCTGTGGACATGCCATCGAAGATTATAACAAGGTAGTAATATCTGCTTTGGAATTAGGTAAGAATCTTATTGGAAACGAGTTAGCTTTTTCTGCAGGAAATCAGGAAACTTCAAGCAACACTACGTATATTGAGCAAATAAACATCACATTTAATATTAAACACCTAACCCAGGGAGAAAGCTTTGAAATGAAATCTGAAATATCTAATAGCCAAGTAGGCGTGTTGAACACAGGAGAGATGCAAGCTAAATCAATAACTGGAAGCGTCTCCCCTTCGGTTGATCCCAACCAACATCAGATAGCGGAAGCACTCACAAGTTTAACGGAAGCAGTAAAAGCCAGCCAAAACATCTCGTCACAACAACAAACGGAAATTATAGAGCAATTAGAATTACTTAATGAACAAGCTAAATTAGCACCCTCTGAACGAAAAGTAGGTCTTATCAAGCCTATCTTATCCACACTTTCCACTGCTCTCAGTGCAGGAGGCGGAGCAGCTGAGATATGGTCTCAGTGCGGTGATGCAATAAAGATTTTCTTTGGTATTCACGAGTAAAATTCAATCAATTGACGGATCTGCTTGAATCCGCGTCATCTCTTAATCCGTGACAATCCGCGATTCAGACGGTATCTTCATCAAGGCAGTTATATGAAAACGTACCTAATGCCGCCATTGAGAGAATATTGCTCATAAGCCGCTCTCCATCTCCTTCGCTCGCCTTAATCTCCGCTTAACCAAGTCAATCTCCTTCTTGGGTGTACTTATCCCACGTTGAAATTTCTGTCGCATTTCAGCTGCGCCTTCCGATAAAGCCCCGGCGGGGTGACAGGTGTATTATACCTCGCCGGTGTCCACCCAATCGAAGACGTATTTTGGATTATACAGAAACATCAAAACGCTTCAGAAACTCAAGATTATTGCTACTCTGAAGGTCTGACAAGTGAATGATGTAACTCTTGATTGTTAATATAACGCAAGTTGCTAGATGTTTATTTAATGATGAGTGTAATCATAGTGGCAATGAGAAACAAAACCACTTTAATCTCAAATCCAGCGGCAGTCACTGCATGAATAGAACGATGGTAGCCGTTGGGTGCATTAGACCGTTTGTCACCTCCACCCGCTTGCGATACTGATGGTGTAGGTAAACTTGCCATCGGTTTATATTGACGCTTACTGTTTTTCTTACGCAACGGTTTGAGCATAATACCGGCTTGGGACAAAGCAGTCCTCAGAATCCCATAATTACAATAGGCTCTATCTGCATGAACAACCGCTCCCTGAGGCAAATCAAACGGATAACACCGCAACCCCATCACATCACCAAAACTGCCCGGTGTTAAGAAAAACTCAACCGGCACACCACGCTCAGTGACCATCAGATGCAGTTTGAGTCCATAGAAGTATCTACGTTTACTGGTTATCTTACCGCGCCACTCTTTACCTTGATACAGTTTTGCACTAGAGATACGAATTGGGTCACATGCTGGAACGGGATACGAGTCAATAGCATAGATTTGATGTGAGTTTTGTGCTTTACAGTTAGCGGCTATAGATTCAAAAAGTATCTGAAACATCGGTGCAATTTGATGGAGTCTGCGGTTGAATCGTGCTTTACTGAGCATATTGGGAATATATCCCTGTTCTTTGAGTAGGTGTCGTGCCAGCTGTTGATTGCCACCGAACAGTTCTGCTGCCACTAAGGCGGTGGTCATTACTTCTGCGGCAGACATTTTGGTTCGTGGGTCATCTTGATATCCGTGTTGAATTAACAGATCGTCACAAAGTGTATAAAATGCTACGATGACTAAGTCCATGGGATTCTCCTGTTTATGAGGTTTGTTGTCGCTAACAAATACTCTAACGGAAATTCCATGGATATTCAAATAGCAACTTGCGTTAATATAATGGACGACAGCATCCAACTGAGAATGTACATACGAGAACGCTGCAGTAAGCCTCCCTGCCATTCAAATCTACCGACAACCGCATCCCTTTCTGTTAATCCATTTTGACGAATTTGTTTTGATATCTCTCACCAAGTCAGAAATCGCAATGTCGGGTGTGATACCTACAAGGATATGAAGGTGATCTGGCATTGAATTAATCCGAATTACTGTCTGCTTTTTATGGGTGATAATGCGGGTAACATATTGGTGAAGTGCCTCTTTGTGCTGTTTGGGAATGAGGGATTGCCTGCCTTTGACAGCAAAAATAATGTGTATGTAAAGTTGGGTATAGGTATCAGCCATGACTTTTGTGTGGGTCACCTGTCGCCCCGCTGGGGCTTGGGAGATTTTGTTATCCCGTGTGCTCAATAAACATATCGCCCCGCTGGGGCTATGTTGGTTCATTAGTCCATCAGTTTATTGGTGCAATTAATGAACCTTTGAGGCTACAGCATATTAATTTGAATCCCAAGCATCGGGATGGCGTATGCCTATCACTAACACCTTGGTTTCTATAGATTCGTGCTCATTCGTGCAGATTCACGGACGCCTTACGCCCTCTTCTTACCTGAACTTCCGTGACGTTGTTTCGTGCAGGATTGGTTCACCTGTCGCCCCGCTGGGGCTTTCATTACTAGGGGATTTCACTTTTCTATAAACATGCCGCCCCGCTGGGGCTAAATACACTAAAAATTCAGGGGGCAGCAGCCATCGTAGGGGCTTGGTTTCCAAGCCCATCGGGTTGGGTTACCCAACCCCTACGCCTCTCGCCCTCTCGTTTTTCCGTCTTCTCCGCTTTCCTCCGTGTTCTCCGTATAATCTTCTCAATCCGCGATTCAGACAAAAAGTCCAGCTATTTTCTGTGCCCTGACCGCAATCTTTCGGTTTCCGTCTCGTCCACCGTCCAACTCTTCCGATCAATCACTACACGGTAGACCGCCCGCGCCCGCTCAAGGCTCACCTTCCCCTCATGCACATCCCGCAGCACCAACTGCGGATCCCGTTCCGCAGCGGGACCGTATCCACCACCCCCACACGACTGCACCCGCACCATATCCCCCGGCTTCAGTTGGACGGTAACTTTTGAGCCAAGCTTGGTCGCTTCAGCGTCGGGGTTGAGTGTGTAACGCGCAATCTCTCCGTCCTCGCCGCCGAAAAGCCCCCAAGGTCCCCACTTGTCCCGATCCGCCAAGATAGTGAACGAAACCTCATGGTCAAAGCAATAATCCCGCTGCAACCCAAGCCCACCGCGATATTTTCCTGCGCCGTCCGAATCATCGACCAACTCGTAACGGGCGATGTGTACCGGGTAATTGATCTCCGTCTCTTCAATGGGTGCGTTCTCGGTGTTCTGCCCGTGACACTGCACCGCATCGGGTCCATCGCTGGCAACGCGCCCACCGTATCCGCCAGCCATCGTCTCGTAATAGGCGTACAGCTCACCCGTGCGCGGCGAGGTGCCCCCGAACCCCATCTGGCACATCATCGCTTTTGTTCCGGCTGGAATGCGGTCAGGGATGGCGGGCGCAAGCGCTTTGAGCAGGACATCGTTCAGCCGAATCTGCGTCTCCCAGCCACCGACGACAGGGAATGGCGGGGCGCAGTTGACCACTGTGCCTAGCGGTGCATCTATCTGAACCAACCGGTAGAAACCCGCGTTGACAGGTATATCGGGGTCGATCAGGCTTTTTAGGACATAGGCGCAGGCGGAAAAGGTCTGGGCATAGGTGGAGTTGACGGGTGCCCGCCGTTGGGGTTCGGAACCGTTCAGATCGAAAAGTACACCATCGTCATTGATGACTAATTTCCCCACAAGGTGCACCGGCTCATCGGTGTAGCCGTCGTTGTCGACATAGCCGTCGGCGGTGAAGACCCCTTGGGGCAGCTTGGCAATTTCTGCGCGTGTCCGACGCTCTGTATAGGCGAGCAGTTGGTCGATATAGAAGCTAACCGTTTCGGCTCCCATCCGATCGAGCAGCGCGGTCAACCGGCGCACCCCGGTATTGTTGGAAGCGACCTGCGCTCGAAAGTCGCCCGCGGTCTCGTGTTTGGATCGGATCTGTGCCAACACAAGCCGAAAAACGTCCGGATCAATCTCCCCGCCCTCCACCATCTTCACGGCAGAGATGATGACCCCCTCCTGAAAAACCTCACGGAACGCCCCGATACTCGCGGGCGCACCGCCGCCTACGTCCACATGGTGCGCGAGGTTAGCGACATAGCCGAAAAGTTCGTCCTTGTAATATACGGGTGATATAAGGGTGATGTCGTTGAGGTGGACGCCGCCGAGATAGGGATCGTTGGAGAGAATCGCGTCGCCGGGACCTAAGTTCTCCGGTCCGTATTCCCGGATAACCCGCGGGACAGACTGAGAGAGAGAGCCGAGATGTACTGGCTGCGTGAATGACTGCGCGACAGGCTGCAATTCCCTGTCGAAGAAGGCGCACGAGAAATCGGCGCGGGTCTTGATGTTGGTCGAATAGGCGCTACGGCGGAGTGCGATGGTCATCTCCTCCGTAGCCTCGATCAGCGCATTACGGATAACTTCAAACTTGATTGGATCGAATGTTGGGCTCATAATTTCTCTTAACCAAAATTGCTAATGTAGCGCAAACTGTTAGTTTGCGAGATGGATCACAATCTAACAGATTATGCTACAAAAGATCGTTCTCAGGGGATAATTTCTTGAAAACGAGCCTCCCCGATGAAAAACGAGTTGAGTTTCACTTTATCTGTCCATAAGCAGGTGGTGTTGGACGGCCGAGCCTCTGCTGGACTTGATAGGGATTTACGTTTAACCGTTCAACCCAACCTACGAACTGTTAGTTTGCGATATGGATCACAATCTAACAGGTTGTGGTACAAAAGATCACTGTTATCTTCTTAAAGACTTCTCTGATGAAAAACTAAGTGCGGTGTCGAGATATGAATCTCGACCTACACACAACAGACCGACAATTACCCCGGTGGTTTAGAACAGATGGAACGGAGATCTCCGTTCCCTACGAATGGCTCGGTTCTGTGGACCGGTAGAGGTTTTCATAGTGAACAGCGATCGTTGTTCACTACAACTACCGCAAAATGTCAACACGCTCTAGGTATTGAAAATCTATCAGTCTTCTCGTAGGGGCGAGCTCTCCTCGCCCATCAACTCCTTCCCTTTCTCCCTAGAGGAACGCGATGTAATAGAGTCTACCAGTTCAATGAACCAATGAACCAATTCATTCTACTCGGCGAAACGCCAACCGCTCACCGACAAATCCCTCACGCCAGATGCTGGTACACGCCTCCGCCATTTCTTCAAGGTTTTCCGTAACCTCAGCGAATCGGTTACCGGGGACGGGTCCCATCGTGGGTGAGAAGATTAAATTGTCCCGTCCGTAGAAGATCGCAAGGTCTACCATGCCCGTGTCGTAGGCAACCTCTCGCACCGATGGAAGGGTAATGGTGCCGGGCGGAAAGTAGAAGTAGAGCAGGTCGCCGGGGATTGGCATAATTGTCGGATTTTCGAGACCGATTTCGCTCGGTGCGAAAGGTGGGACCAGACAATAAACTTCGTTGCTCGCGTATTTGGCATGAAAGGCATCGTTTTCCTGGGGCAGTGCATTCCATACCGCCTCGCACGTCTTCGGTGCCAGGTCGTCAAGCATCCGCGCAACACAACTGACGCCACGTTTTCTAAGGGTCACTTCAATATATCGATCCATTTTAGTCTCCTTGAATTTATATGTTGGTTCATTAGGCTCTGTTGACATTTCATTGTAACCAGTCAATCAAGAGGGTGTGCAGCCGTATGATTCGCCGTAGGGGTTGGGTCTCCCAACCCTTTGTTCACACGTCAGAGACGATTTCCGGCTTGCTGTAGGTCGATTTTCCAAAATCGACGTTTCAGCGTCGAGATGTGAATCTCGACCTATGCCGTTCCGAGCATCCCGATGAATCGGGACAATCTACAATCAATTCAACCTGTACGGTTTAGGGGATCTAACCCGTATTGTTCAATGGGCGAGGGAACCTCGCCCCTACGATTACGGATACATCTCATATAAATGTCAACACGCCCTAGTACACTGTCAGGCAAGTTTTGTAATTATTATATATTAGGACTTACGCCGCTGAAGGGTCAAAGCCCTGTAGTTCGGCGATTTATCGCCGCATCACACTCTTTCCAACGCCCGATGAATCCCCGATTGATCGGGACAGGCGGGCAACTACAGGCTAAAGTGCGTAAATCCTGTATATGTTACCGTTTGCTTTCAATCAATATACACAACCATAATTTGCCTGACAGTGTACCAGTTCATTAGTTCAAGAGTTCATTAATAAACCAACTTACGCATCACGTTTTACGCATCACGTTTCACGCATCACGTTCCACCGCCATCAGTCGTCCTAAATTGGACTGTGGCGTTAAGTGGTTTGTGAGGCGCAAAGCTTCCCACATCGTCACCTGATTCGCCGTTAGCACCGTTTTGCCAACCGCCGTTTCAAGTTCGGGCAGAAAATCGACGGTGTGCAACGCGGTGTCGGGGATAAGCACCGCCTCAGCGTCGGAATGGTCGTTGGCACACGCAAAGCGTAACACCTCGTCGCGTTCAATCAGCGCGACCTCATCACCGGTCCAGACGCCGAGACATCCCATGTGAACGACCTCAACGCCACCTGTCTCCAGAAAAGAGCGAAAGGCGTTTGACAGTTCTTCAGGGTAAGTTGCAGCGACAGCAACGCGTTTCAGTCCGAGTGCTTGGCAAGCAGTGAGAAACGCCAACGATGTACTCGATGCCGGTACACCGAGCGCATCGACCAGATCCTGTGCTTGACGCTGCGCTCCTTCTACACCAAACGCAAAACTCGCACTGGTGCACGCCCATAAACAGACGGCGACGTTGTGAGGACGCAGCTCATCCGCACCCGCCAACAGGTATTCCCGACTGCCAGTGACAAGGCTCTCGTCGATCCGATGCAGGTTTGGGCTATCGGTATGCACCACCTGAACCTCGACCGGGGGCTGCAACGCAGCAGCGAGGCGTGGATAGTCGTCCTCCGCGGAGTAAAGGGGGTAGAGGATGCCAATTTTTAGCTTGTTTTCCATCTGGTTGTCTCAGTCAAAGTTAATTATGGTAGATTTTAGAATTACTTAGAGCCTGTTTTAAAAGTGAAACGGTCATCTTTAGGAAGTTGTTCACATGTCGCCCCTCTGGGGCTTAGGTTGTTTATTTGTCCTGTATTCTATAAACATGTCGCCCCGCTGGGGCTAAGCATCTGTTTTAAGAGTAGATGAAACGGTCATCTTTTGCCATTCTAGGGGCACAATCAACCGATTTTGAGAGTATTTACCCGTAAAATGACAACTTTCAGAGATTATCCCGATTTATCGGGACAGGTTCTTAGACATTCCCAACGCACAGGTAACCCCCTAAATCGCCCTTTTCAGGGGGACTTTACAAACTGCGGAGCTATTGTAAATATCTACTTATTTCTCTAACTTACCATAAACCCTATTCCTTCCAACCGACCGCCGTAACAGTGGCGTGTGCCATAAAAGCTCCTGGCTGCTCGCCCCATTTTTGCCAAGCGGCGATTATCCGTTGCAGTTCAGAACGATCTGTCCAACCCAGCCCAATCATCTGCTGCGCTATATGAGATTCACTAAACATCCGTACCCCGTGTTCCGCACGCATTTGTATAGCGTCTTGCGTAGCCACGGTTGAATACTTTGCAATCGGCTCAACACGAACAAATCCGGCACTGTGAAGCAAACCGCGCTGATGTTTACCGATGGCGGGATCCCCTCCGTTATGTTCAACCAACCGCCAGTAAAGCTCATGACCGCGATCCAGCAACGGATCCGAAGGACTGATGAGTGAGCCGCTAAAGTCGGGATGGCTGATACCAATCACACCGCCGGGACGCAAAAGTCGGTATATTCCCTTGAGAATCTCAAGGGGCTGCCGAAGGTGACTCAACACATTGTGCAGAAACACTGCATCAAATGAGCTATCAGCAAAAGGGAGACGATAGACATCGGCGCACCCAAAGTGGAGGCTAATTCCTCCACGTTTAGCCGCCTGCAGCCATGCAGACCTATATTCGCTGGGTTCGATATCAACCCCCACGACCCGTCCGGGCGCGACAGCCTCCGCCAACCCAACGGTAATACTACCGGGTCCACAACCGCAGTCCAACAGGCGCATACCGGCGCTCAGATGAGGTAGGAGAAACCCCGCTTCTTTCGCTGCGGTGCGTCTCTGAAGCTGCTGGATAGTTTGGGGCGAATACCCTAACGTATATCGTTCTTTCGGCTCCGTACCGCTCGCGGATTCTTGTGATTTGGCCTTTGCCATGTGTCTCTTCCCGCTATTGGTCCTTCAAATAGTCGTAGACAATCTGTGCGTATCCCTCGGAGTAGCTGCTCTCCATGTAGAAGGCATCGCCATATTTCAGCGGCGATAGCGGAGTGAGATCACACAACGGGGAAGCGCCGAGGATAATCCTGCCCTGCCCCTTCGCGGTGAAATGCACCTCTAGATCTTGGGCCGTTTCGGTGCAATCGATTAACTGTTTGATGGCAGGACCCGGACCATCCGCTCGCGGGATAACCTTCAACCGCCACGCAGGGGTTAAGGCGGGCATCGCATTGTGGGAAACAACAGTTTCCATGCTGGAACTGATATTTAGCACCGGCACACCGCCGAGCGTGGTCTCCGTAACCATGCACCGATCCGCTTGCGTCACCTTTAACCCCGCGTACACCTTCGGTGTTCCGTAAATTTCTCTGCCCGCAGCGATACCAGCAGGGCCGTCATGAAAGACATGGGAACAGTAAAATCCGGTCTGATCCCTGAAACGGCACTTCATCACAATAAAAGATTCTTGGAAGGGACCATAGTTTGTGCAGAAGGGCACCTCTAAGCCCGAAGCCACGCACAGTCCGTCCTCTGCGGCTTCCAGAGGTTCGGGGAGAAAGGCTTGGACGGCGGTGGGATCGGCCTGAAAAAAAACAAACTGAAACCGCACATTCCGATAGACCGCTGGCAGCGACGGATAAAAGGGGTTGTCCGCGGGTATATTCCAGCCGTCATCGTGTTTAAGTCCCATGATCAGAATCCTCTCCTGCACCGGCGCGCAGCTTCGCAGTCTCCGCTTCATCCACTGTCCATGACTGAGTATCTACCGCAACTTTATAAATCTCTCGCGCCCGTCCAAGGCTCACCTTGCCCTCGCGCACGTCGCGGCATACCATAGCCGGATCGCGTTCTTCGGGGCGCCCGTAACCGCCACCGCCGCATGTGCGGTAGCTCATGATTTCCCCCGGCTTGAGTTGGACGGTCACTTTGGAACTGAGTTCGACAGGATCTGTGTCGGGATTCAGGATGTAGCTTGCCTTGAGACCCGGTTGCCCACCGAACAGTCCCCACGGTCCCCACCGATCCCGATCTGCCAAGATAGTGAAGGACGGTTCATGGTCGAGAAATTCGTAATCGCGTCGTAGGCCTAGTCCACCGCGATGCTTGCCCGCACCATCGGAATCATCGACCAGCTCGTAGCGCGTGATCCGCACCGGGTAGTTCGTTTCAGTCTCCTCAATAGGCGCATTCTCGGTGTTCTGTCCGTGTGTCTGCACGGCGTCGGGACCGTCGCTGGCGATCCGCCCGCCAAATCCACCCGCCATCGTCTCCAAGAAGCAGTAATACTCCCCTGTACGCGGGTCTGCTCCACCAAAACCGGCGTGGCACATCATGGCTTTCGTACCCGCTGGCACCCGCTCTGGCATCACCGGCGATAGCGCCTTGAACATCACGTCGATCAGCCGGGTCTGTGTCTCCCATCCGCCCACGACTGGCGCAGGCGGCAGGCTATTGACCACCAATCCTTCAGGAGCGAGCATCCGCACAAATCCGTAAAATCCTGCGTTTGTCGGTATGTCGGGATCGATTAAACACTTGAGGACGTACGCACAGCCGGAGAAGGTCTGGGCATACGTGGAGTTCACCGGTGCTCGCCGTTGCGGGTCACAGCCGGTGAGATCAAAGAACATACCGTCCTCGTCAACCACCATCTTCGCGACAAGGTGTACCGGTTCATCGGTAAAGCCGTCGGTATCAACATAACCGTCGGCGGTGAAGACACCGTGCGGCAGCTTAGCGACCTCTGCCCGGGTCCGCCGCTCTGCATAAGCGATTAGTTCGTCGATGTAGAAAGTAAAGGTTTCTGCCCCCATCCTATCCATAATCGCGCTTAACCGGCGCATCCCGGTGGTATTCGCCGCCACCTGTGCCCGAAAGTCGCCGCCCGTTTCGCGCTTCGATCGAATCTGCGATAGCACCAACCGAAAGATGTCGGCCCGCATCTCTCCCCCATGCACCAACTTCACAGGCGGGATGATGACCCCTTCTTGGTAGACCTCCCGGAACGCGCCGACACTCGCCGGTGCACCGCCACCTACATCGACATGATGGGCGACATTAGCGACATAGCCGAACGGTTCGTCGTTGTAGTAGACAGGCGTAATCAGGGTGATGTCGTTCAGATGCCCGCCGCCTCCATACGGGTCGTTGACCAAAAGTGTATCGCCCGGTCCGATGTTTTCAGCCCCGTAGTCGCTGATAGCCTTCGGGACCAATTCAACCAACGATCCTAAGTGGGTGGGTTGACCGAAGGATTGCACCACCAACCGCAGCTGGCGATCGAAAAATGCACAGGAAAAGTCCGCACGGGTCTTGATGTTGGTCGAATACGCGCTACGGCGCAGGGCGATAGTCATTTCCTCGGTTGCTTCTAACAACGCATTGCGGATAACTTCAAATGTGATTGGATCAACTCGGTCCGGGTTTTGCACTGACATTTCCTCCTACAATCTCGACAAGAACAATTAAGGCGCCCTTTTAACCTAATACAAGTTGCTAGTACACTGTCATTTTAGTTTTGGAATTATGACAACACACATTGCGCTCCGCTGGAGCGCAGGGATTGACCGCAGCGACGTTCTATAGACATATCGCTCCACTGGAGCGAAAGTTATCGTTTGCTTTCAATCTATATACACAAGCATAATTTACCTGACAGTGTACTAGTTGACAAACCTGTAAGTCAAAATTCATGTCTCGACAACTGCTTATGCCATGATCACAGGTTAGGCAACCTGTGTCTACAAAAGACGGTGATCCTAAAGCAGTAACCTTTGGTGCTAGCTTAGTGAGATTTTTTTTACATTGTTCAAGTCGCTTTGGATCCCCCCGATAAACCGGGGTAAACTAATTATCGGGGAGTTCATGGGTTCATTAGTCGGTTGGTTGATTTATTCTTATGTTCCCCCTTCGGATACACATGTCGCCCCGCTGGGGCTTGGCTGTATGTGTGATATCCATATTCTATAAACATGTCGCCCCGCTGGGGCTAAATGAACCGCTGAACCAATAACTTTTACGTTTCACGCATCATGTGTCACGTTATCGACAGCTGCAAACTAGCACCATTGGTTGGTAGGCATATTCCGTATGCCGTAACCCGTGTACAAATTACGTCACGACGCAACGCACCCATTAAATTGCACCAATGGGTTATGCAAAGCGGGTGGCAGAGAGCGGTCCGGGATCTCGCCCATCCAACGCGAGCGCCACCATACGCTCGGCAGCGACAAGCCCAATTGAATTGCCGTATCCACTAAATCCGACAGCAAACACGACAGCTGCCTCGTCCGGGAAAGCCCCAACAGCCACACGGCGATCCGGCGTAAATCCGTGAATGCCGGCCCACTGGCGTTCCACCTGAAACTCAACGCCCGGAAACCATAGCCTCAGATAGTTCACGAGGTTGACATGTAAGTCCGGCGTTACAGCGTCTTCGGCGGTGTACTCCTGTGCTTCAAAGAAGGCACGCGCTCCTCCGATGAACAGGCGTCCATCCGGGAATTGTCGAAAGTAATGGTTCTCGGTGATACCCGCAACGTTGATCAAAGGTTCAACCGGTGTCGTTACCGTTATCTGGCCCCGCACGGGCCGCACGATCCCGCGCAGATATGGGTGTAGATCACAGCCATAGCCGTTGGTAGCAACATAGACCTTACGACACTGAATATGTGCTCGGCGTCCGCGAACAAGGAGGCATTCACCCACCGGCTCAATGGCGTAGACCTCGTTGTGGTCGTAGAGGGTGGCGTCAGCGGATGCGGCAATGGCTTCCGTCAATCGTGCAGGCTGCACCATGAAGTCGTTTTCGACCTGCATGGTCGCAATGTAACCGGATGACCCGTAGGGATCAGTGTACGAAAAGTCTACCGCAGCACCGTCGGCTTCCAGTTCGCGAGCCCAGTGCTCCAACTCACGGGCTTCGGCATGGGTCTCCGCGAGATGGGCAGCACCCTCCTCAAGCGGGACGGCAAAATGGTTCGCCAACGAGCGCATTTGGAGCACGTTTTCGCGCACCATGGTCAGGATCTCGCGGGCGGCTTCCCGTCCCACCTGCTCGATAAGTACTGGATACGGCTCGCGTTGTCCCGTTAAGACAAATCCAGCATTTCGACCTGACGCCCCAGCAGCCGGGAAACGCGCATCTACGAGCGCGACGTCGCGTCCCCGTTCACGCAGCAGGGTCGCAGTATAAGCGCCCACGATCCCGGCACCGATAACGACATCATCATGTTCGGCCTGAATGGGTTCAGCTGCTTCCTGCCACACGGATACGGTCATGACTTAATCTCCTAAATGCAAGGGTCGAGATGGGAACCTACAAATGAATGGAAGTGCTCCAACAGTTATCAAGATTGTAGCACGGTTACCTCAGAAATTAAACCAAAAAGTTCAGGTGAAAATCAGACGAAAAATAAACACAAAACAGAACGAGATTATGTTATAATTTTCTGTCACGATTATTTAAACTAAGTTGCTATGCACTAAAAATTTATCGGTTTGTAGGGGTCGGGTGTCCCCGCCCGTCAACCGCTTTACCTTCACCCCAGCAGTAAAAATTACGCTTCCACGAATCTTCTCAATATGTCAACAGATACCACACACAGCGTCGGCATTGTTGCAAACCCAGCATCGGGCAGGGACATTCGTAGACTCGTTGCCCACGGTGCAGTGTTCAACAACGACGAAAAGGTCAACATCGTTCGCCGTGTACTGCTGGGACTTGAAGCGGTGGGGGTCGGACGCGTATTTTTCATGCCCGACTCGTTCAGCATTGGTCCCAAGGCACTTGATGGGTTACAGACAGACCTCGATGTTACGATCCTTCCTATGCTCAAAACATTCAGCCAAGGCGACTCGACGGAGGCGGCTGCGCTCATGGCAACGGAGGGAGTGGGCTGCATCGTCACGTTGGGCGGGGACGGTACCAACCGCGCGGTAGCCAAGGGGAGTGGCGAAGTGCCTCTTATGCCGATCTCCACCGGTACAAACAACGTTTTTCCCACAATGTTAGAGGGGACAATCGCTGGGATAGCAGCCGGCTTAGTAACGTGCGGGTTAGCAGATGAAGCGGTACAACAGGCACCCCGCCTCGACATTTTTTGCAAAAAAGCGAACGAGAGCGATCGGGAGAAAGATCTCAACAACACCGAAATACCAGACGACATTGCGTTGGTAGATGCGGCTGTGTATGATGAGCGATTTGTTGCTTCTCGTGCCATCTGGGATGCAGAAAAAATCAAGGAAGTCATTTTGACCCGTATTGAACCGGGTAGCATTGGTCTGTCGTCAATTGGTGCCCATGCGCCGATTCAGGTCGCCTCCGCGAAATATGGTCTGTACCTTCGGCTGGGGTCGGGTGGGCAGCCGGTGCTTGCTCCTATCGCCCCTGGCCTCCTCAGCGAGGTGAACTTGGTGGAGTCTCATCCTTTGGCGCCGGGTGAAACGGTCACCCTCAAACATCAACAGCCGTGTGTGCTTGCCCTTGATGGCGAACGTGAAATTGAACTGCGTCAAGGTACAACCGTCCAATTAAAACTGAACCCCAACGGTCCACGGGTGGTAGACGCACGCAAGGCTATTGACATTGCCGCACGAAACGGTGTGTTTAGTCGATAAGAGCACCCCACAGAAACCGAGTTTTTCGGCAAAACTCGGTTTCTTTGCATGACTGCTTAATTACGAACCCTCTCATGATAGAGGAAACGAACCTATGCGCTACCGAACATTAGGGCGGACTGGACTTGAAGTATCCGAAATCGGATTGGGCGGGGCAGTCTACGCGGGTACCAGTCATGGTCCCTTCGACGAGGCGGACGCGGTCACTGCTGTTCGCACATCACTTGAAGCCGGCGTCAACTATATCGACACCTCACGCCACTACGGACCGAGCGAAGCGATTATCGGGCGGGCCCTGACGGGCTACACAGGCGATTGTATTATCTGCACAAAACTTTCGCCTCGCCAAGCAGCAACAGCAGCAGAAACGATTGCAGGCGTCGAAGAAAGTTTGGCAGCGTTGGGCCGTCCCTATGTCGATGTGCTGCTCGCCCATGATATCCAACAGGTTGGGGAAGGTGCGAATGCGGTGGAGACGATCCTCCGGCGCGGCGGAATGGTGGACGGATTCCGCCAATTACAGCGGGAGGAACGGGTACGGTTCATTGGGGTGAGCGGACGGCTTGCCGAGGTAACGGCAGCGGCGCAGACGGAAGAGTTCGATGTCGCTCTTAGTTTTAACCGCTTCAACCTATTGGATTGGAGCGCAGAGGATACACTCCTACCACAAGCGGAGCGTCACAACGTCGGTGTAGTAATGGGTGGTGTGTTTTATCAAGGCTTCTTGTCGCTCCCATTGGAACTGGTACTACAACGGGTGGAAAAGGGACTACTATGGGCGTGGGACTGGACGGAGACACAGCGGGATTCCGTACTAAACCGGCTTGAGAGGTTGCAGAAGTTTGTAGATAATGATCTTGTAGCGTTGCGGCGACTGGCGATTCAGTTCGTTTTATCGGAACCACAAGTCAGCGTCATCATTATAGGTATGAAGAACTCAATTGAAGCAACGGAGAATCTATCGGCAGCTGGAGGGGGCAGTTTAGACGCGGAAACCGTATCACGGCTGAAAGCACTGTGAGTCGCGTTTAGAAAATGGCAGACACGCTCCCTGCACTCACAGCACGGCAACTCTTATCCCACTGGGCAACAGATTTTTCTATCAACGAAATTCACCGAGTAAAGTTGGACTTACAGCGGGTGATGAGTTACGTTATAATTTACCCTAACCATTAAAGAAGAAAATTTATGAAAAAACAGGTTTTGCGTTTTAGTTTGTTCCTTATGATGTGCCTTTCAGTCCCATTAACAGGAGCAGCACAAATAGATATCTCAGTCGTTCCCAGCTCAAATACGCCTGCGGTAGGTGATGAAGTTGAACTTTCCATTAACGCTGGAGGGTCTAATGTCGCTGGCTATGATTTCAGACTCACCTTTAGCCCAACCGGACTGGAATTTATAGATATTGCAGATGCGAACTACCTTGGTGACGATGAACACAAACTCCCCTCTAGCCCGACTGAACTGGAGTCTGTAAGTGATCCAGACTCCCCCGTGTCAGATGTATATACGATATTTCCTGTAGTTGGGGACGGTTCAGTGAGATTTGCTGCGTTCGCTCTGACGGGTACGGGAGAGGGTGATGGGACTCTCGCCGTAGCGCGTTTTAAGGTATTAGCCGAAACAGAAACGACGGTCGGACTTGAGCGTGTTGTGATTGGGAGTCGGTCGGTACAGGAAATTGCAATCGGTTCGATTGCTGGGGCGACCATTACCCCAACCGCTGCCACGACAGGTAACGTAGAATTCCGCCTGCCGATACCAGCGGGCATCGGTCTGATTCATGTCCCCCTGAAGGTGAACGCGGTTAACGGAGTCGCGCGGACGATCACTTCTATCTCCGATCTCTACGACATACTCGGTGGACAAAGCAATGTCATCTACCTGTTCACCCGTGACTCCCAAACTCAGCAATGGATTGGTTATCTCAAACCCTCGGACAGAGGCACCGCTGTCGACAGACAGTTGACGGATGATATGGGGATTATCACCAATTTGATAACCCCGACACCGCTTCGTCTGCGCGGTAGCAGCCTGGGGACAAATGGAAACAGCATCATCACCTTAAACCCCGGTATCAACCTTGTGGGAGTGCCGTTGAGAGATTCAAGAATAACAGATGTGAGTGATCTGTTTGCCCTTGAAGGGATTGAAGACAACGTCCTTGTGATTACGGCCCAAGATAACAACGGGAATGTCAAACCAATTAACCCCACAAGCGCTGCAGATATAGAAATCACCGGGGGACAATCCTTTATCATGGCCGCCTTGCGAAAGGACACAGTTGTTATCGCCGGTGATGCATGGGCTAATCTCCCAGAAGCGGGCGGCGCGCCACCGATAATCAGGAGAGGCATCAAAGTGGATGATGTGACACCTATTTTGGCGTTGAGAGGTTCGATTGCTGACCAAGGAAGGAAATTGACCAAGACAAGCTTCCGCGTCATTGTAAAGAATCGCTCAACCGGCAGAAGGGTCACCGCTGTAACAGGAGGTGAGTACAACTCTCATTCGGATCCGTGGGGATTAGATGGGGTAGGCTATCAACTCGCCGATGTGGATTTACAGACAGGCCGAGCGGCTATGATTGGAGATATTCTTGAAGTCTCTGCTCAATCCTCAAATCCGTTAATTGGTGTGGAGCCGTTGCAATACACAGTAACCGCTGAAGATGTAAGGCAGGGCTGGATTCAGTTGTCAGCGTTACGCGCCTATGAAATACCGGCGGAAACAGCACTGCTACACAACTATCCCAACCCGTTTAATCCGGAAACGTGGATTCCGTATCAACTCGCTCATGCTGCTGATGTGACGCTTACCATTTATGACACCAAAGGCATGATGGTCCGCCAATTAGATTTAGGGTATCAGCAGGCAGGATATTACACAGATAGGACGCGAGCGGCATATTGGGATGGACGCAACCACTTAGGCGAGGCGGTGGGGAGCGGTATCTATTTCTATCAGCTACGTGCAGGAGATTATTCCACCACGCGAAAGATGGTGATTTTAAAATAACTTACTTTTGACCTAACCTTAGGGAGGCAAAATTCATGGATAGATACCCTCTTCATCACTTTGCGAGGCATACCCTGTGGGGATTAATTCTACTCTTCCTCTTTTGTACAAGTTTCAACCTGAGCCTTGCCACAGGGATCGGTTCTGTATTGAGTCTCGATGGCGACGGCGACGAAGTCCGTGTTGAAGACGCACCGTCCTTAGTTATCACCAATGAACTAACCATCGAGGCGTGGATTTACCCGTTAGGAGAGGGTTCAGGTTGGGCTCACACCGGAAGAGAGGGAGGAATTATCGTCAATAAGGAGGGCGAATATGAACTTGGGCGATTTGAGGACGGTAGCATTCGATTCGCTGTTAGCAATAGGGATCCAGGTTGGAATTGGATTAATACCGAATATGTCGTTCCCGAGGGCACATGGGCCCATCTCGCATTCACCTATTCAGTGCACACACAAATCTTCCAATTGTTTGCCAATGGGGTACTGGTGTTTTCAAGCCGCGGCATAGGGGAAATTGGGGATATTTATGAGACGCATAATTACTTCAAGATAGGCGCGCGCCGTGAAGAGGCTCGGAATTTTTTCGATGGGAGGATTGACGAAGTTCGGCTCTGGGACTTTGTCCGCACGGAAGCCGACATCCAAGCCACAATGGACACCTCGCTTCAGGGAGATGAGGCGGGCCTGGTCGGTTACTGGAACTTCGATGATGGGACAGCCAACGACCGATCCGACCATGGGAATCACGGCATCTTAGTCGGCAATGCAGAGATCATTGGGAATCTGCCACGACTCTTCTTCTCCACAACCGATCCGATAAACGTACATGATACATTCACACTCGATCTCACGGCCGAAGGGTTTACCAATTTTGCCGGTTGGGAACTCGATATTGCCTTCGATCCCGCTATTCTCAACGTCATTTCCGTCAGTGAAGGGGATTTTCTTTTAAAGGACGGTGGACAAACCTTCTTTCAAGCGGGTAACGTCAACAATAGTGTTGGCGAAATTACCGGCTTCGCAGCGGTACACATCGGCGTAGGTGGCGTCAGCGGAACTGGGCCCCTCCTATCCATAATCTTTGAAGGAAAGGCACTCGGAGAGGGAAATTTAAGGTTACACGACGTGAGGATGGGGGATGCGAGCGGAGCCCCAATTTCCTTCAGGTTTGCCAGCAGGCTAATTATCGTAGGCAACTCGTGGGATGTCAATAAGGATGGACATATAAACATCTTTGATTTAATTGTAGTCGCCCAGAACTTTGGTCAATCCGACCCGCAAGCCGATGTCAACGGGAGTGGAATAGTTGATATCTTCGATCTCGTTGAGGTCGCTCGACGTTTGGGCGAATCTACAGTCGGCTTAGCTCCCGGCGTAGGAATGAGGCATCTTTCGGGAATCAATTCCGAGACAATTCAGAATTGGATAGATATGGCGCATACAGCAGATGATGGCTCACTTGCCTTTCAGGAAGGCATCATTAACCTTGAACACCTGTTAGCGGCAATACGCCCAGACCAAACTGCCCTACTTGCGAACTATCCTAATCCGTTCAATCCAGAGACATGGATACCGTATCAACTCGCCCACGCTGTGGACGTAACATTTACCATCTATGACACTCAAGGCACGCTGGTCCGTCAATTCGATTTAGGACATCAGCAGGTGGGATATTACACCGATAGGACACGAGCCGCATACTGGGATGGACGCAACCACTTCGGTGAGTCAGTGGGGAGTGGTATCTATTTCTACCAGCTACGTGCAGGCGATTATTCCACCACGCGAAAGATGGTCATACTAAAATAGCAGGTACTGATGACAACGTAGGATATTACCCCTAAAACTCAACCGTCAAACCCAGATACGGGACTATGGGCAATTGGTAGAGGTATCGCTCTTCCGTATAGCTCCGATTGTAATCGACATCTAACACATTTTTCCGATTATACGCATTGAGTAACTCAAGGAAGATGCCCCACCGCCAACGCTGATAGATGAACGACTTGCTGATACGGATGTCCAAACGGTGGAACGGCGGTACCCGTGCCGAGTTGGTTTCGCCGAAGAGGGGAGTGTAGCGGGGCCGCCCTGTATCGGGATGGCGCATGATCTCCCTACCGACCACCGGCGTGTACGGATTGCCGGTCCGGTATTGCCATTTCGCACCGACCTCCCATGTCGGTGTGATCAGATAGCTTGCTGTGAGTGTTGCGACGTGGGGTTGATCAAACGAATAGAGGCGCTCCATATCACCGGGACGGTCTTCGCGTTTAGAAACGGAGTAGGCGTAGTTCGCCCAGGTGAAGAATCGGTCGCCGGCGCGATGTTTGAGAGAAATCTCAACGCCGCGCGCATAGCCCTGTCCTTGGTTAAGGTATCCCACACTCTCGTCACGGGTAATCAAATCCCTAAAATCCTTCTGATAGCCTGCAACCTTGAGCCGTGTTTGGGAACTAATTTCCCGCTCTACTTCCAAAATATAGTGCGTCGCAGTACTCTCCTTCACCTCCGGATTTCCGTATCCCGGAATAATTTGCCACGGATAGGGGCTAATCTCGTATCTGCCGTAGGCAAATCGGAGCTCTGAGCCGCCTGGCATATTGAATTGAAGGCTGCCCCTTGGTCCCACGGAGACGCGATCGGTAAGGTTAAAATAGTCCAGCCGCAGCCCCAACGTCACGGATAAGAACGCAAACGGATCATACCGGTTCTGGAGATATCCCTCAATAACGTTGAACCGTTCCGCAAAGTCCACAGAGATCTTTTCCGCAAAAGTGAAAAATTGGGATTCGCTCGCCTGTGGATCCCCTTCATCGGCGCGGCGAGGAAAGTTGGCAGATCCATTCCACTGCGCTGTCGAAACAAGCACCCCCGATTCGAGCTGATGTTTCGAATTCAAGCGATAGGCGAGATCTTCGCGAACTTCGTATTGGATCGGCTCCAGTCTCAGGAAAAGTCCTTGACCAAAGCTAAAGGCTTGTAAAAAACTCGCACGCGAGACTGAGAGATGTGATGTGAGACGGTCAGTCAGCGTTGATCTGAGATCTGCAGCCTGCACACCAAACCGCCCCTCAAGGTCGAACCGCCCTGCGAGCGTAGGATCATAATCAACATCTTCCAACCCCAACTTAAATCCCATGACATCGCCCGCAGCAAACGCCTTAACGTCGAATTGGTGATTTTCAGAGAAGTCGTAGCTGACCTTCGCCTGATAATCCCAGAATCGTGGAAATGCCGTAATCCGGGTAGTTTCCATCAGGAAGAGGTCAACATAGCTTCGTCGTCCTGCAAGATACCACGACCCACTCCCTCCAATCGGTCCTTCAACCAACCCTTCCGAATAGAGGAGGTTCACGTTAAATTTGCCGCCTATCCGGTCTTCCCTGCCACGCCGCGAATAGATGTCTATTACGGCTTGTGCGTCCGCCCCAAACTCCGCCCCAAATCCGCCGGCGTAGACATCAATCCTGTTAAGCACTTCTGAATTGATAGTTGAAACCAGACCACCGAAGTGGTAGGGATAAAAAAGTGGGGCACGATCAAGGTAAAACCGGTTGTCGTCGGGGGCGCCACCACGGATATAGAGTTGACCGTCAAAATCGCTTGCGACACCGATCCCGGGCAACGCTTGGAGTGCTCGGAGTGCGTCGCCCGCGCTGCCGGGGATCCGTTTAATCTCCATAACGCCTACGGTCTGCCGTCCGACGGTCGTCGGTATGGAACGTGATCTGACCTCAACCTCATCTAAGATGGTATCAACTGGGGCAAGATAAATCTCCACCTCCGTCACCTCGCCCGACTTCACCGTGGCGACGTTGTTTTCTTCAAGGAGGCGGTAACCGATAGCGATGACATTCAACGTATAATCGCCGGGCGCCAGATCCTCGAATCGAAATTCACCCTTATCATCGGTCAGTATCCGCTGCTCCGTTTCGTCCAACCGAACCGTGGCGTCTCCTAAGGGCTCATCCGTCCCCTGACCGTAGACCCTCCCACGAATCTCCCCATCCATCACGACGGATCGCTGTGAATATGCAGCAGGTAGATACATGAACAGGACAGATAAAAGGATGGCGGATAGACACCGAACCGGTCCTTTGATACGGTACCAAGAGTTTATTAGTTCACTCATTCATTAGTCCATTAAAGAAAGATTCATTGGCTCAAGCGTTCATTGGTGCGATTAATGAACCGATGTACCAATGAACCAACCTACGCATCACGTTCGAGTCCGTGCAAAATCTCCTCAAACGTCTCTGCAACAAATACGCCTGCTTCACGCAACGCTTTCACCTTCCCACGAACCGCCCCGCGTCCGCCCTCGACAATTACTCCAGCATGACCGAACCGCACACCCTCTAAGTCATCAACAAACCTGCCGGACAGAAAGGCAACTATTCGGAGTCGAGACGGCTTCCCCGTCAATCGCGCTGCGAGTTGTTCCTCCGCAGCGCCGCCCGGCTCACCATATATGACCACAGCATCGGTGGCAGGATCCGCTTCGAGGCGTTCAATCAGGTCCGTAAAATTGGAACCGATGATTGCATCCCCACCCACGCCGATGGCGATACTCTGTCCAACACCACGCCCCGTCAAATAGCTGGCGATTTCGGAGGTCATGCCACCGCTGCGGGAAAGCACAGCGACACTGCCCGGCATAAAGGAGCGGCGGACATTATCCACACGTCCGCCGATGGTACCGAGCTTGGCAATTCCCGGACGGATCAGTCCAAGTGAATTGGGACCGATGACGGTGCAACCAACGTGGCGGGCGGCGACTTGCAATTTACTGGTGTCTAACTGCGGAACCCGTTCCGTCATAATCAGACAGAGCTGCATACCGGCAGAGAAGGACTCGAGGGCGGCATCAAGCACGGCGGGCGGAGGGACAGAAATGACGCTGACAGTCGGGCGATGCTTCTCAACCGCTGCCGCGACCGTGTCGTAGACGGGTATCCCATGTACGCACTGCCCTCCCTTTCCGGGCGTCACGCCGGCGACGATATGACTCCCGTAAGCGAGCGAATCCTCAACCATATGGCTCGCCTCTCTGCCGGTGATGCCCTGAACGAGGACACCTGCGTTCGGGTCAAGCAGCATGGGCGCGATTCCTTTCAACAGCCAACTGGGCAGCTGTATCTAATGACACCTCACGTCCGTACACTTCGACGCCGGCTGCCTCCATGATCTCTCGCGCTTCCGCCTCCCAGTTACCGGGAACACGGAAAAGACTGATTGTGTCTGCTGGCTTCCGTCCCACACCCTCGATACCCATCAGGACACCGCGTGCGATGACGTCCGCACGGGTATTGTTCACCACATTCATGATAACTGCCATCCCTCTAACGCCCGGCTTCGACAGCAGGAGCGACGTTATGGCGGCAACCTTCTCTTCAGTTGGGTTTCCGCCTACCTCGCAGTAGTTTGCGGGAGAACCGCCGTGCGCCTTAATTGCGTCGAAAACGGTCAGGCTTGCGCCACCGCCGCCGATCAGCAACGCGAGATCGCCGTCAAATTCGACCACCCGTCCGGCTACACCCCGATGGTCTATCGCATCAATTTGTTGTGCCTCAAGTTCCAGAGGGGTGGGCGGACGACCCGCCGCGGTCATCGTCAGTTCGCCCAACGGCTCCAACCGTTCCCTCTGTCGATACACCGCCTCGTCCTCAATCTCCACCCGCGCATCAAGTCCGATAAGTTTTTCGTCCTTGGCGACGACTAGCGGATTGATTTCCATTGTAACCCCATCGCAGGCGAGAAATGCTTGGGACAACCTTGGTGAAGGAACTTCACCGACCCCCACGAGCGTTTTGCCCGTCAAGCCGACTTCGGCAGCCAGTCCTCTCGCCTTATACGGCGCAAGTCCCGTCCACGGATCGAACGGCTGCCGTGCGACCTGATTGCCCTGAGTAGATTCAACGTCCACGCCACCGGCAAGACTTAACAGGGCAACGGGCAGTTTTGCGACCGTATCCCATGTAATACCAACGTAAAACTCATGTTCGTAGTTTAGTTTCGGTTCAATCGAAATGACATCAACGGTTGTACCGCGGAGTTCCATTCCGAACAAAGCCTCCGCCGCAGCGACGGCTTGATTAACGGTCTCCGCGAACTTCACCGCTCCGACGTTTCCGCGTCCACCGAAAGGGGTCTGCGCCTTCAGGACAGCGGGCAGCCCGACACGCACTCAACGGTTGATCGCACCTCGTCCATTGAACCTACCGGTGTCGATTTCGTAAAAATTAAGCCGAAATTAGAGAGTAACTTTTTGCTTTGATGTTCGAGGAGTCTCATCGCTTTTCCTTTTGACGGTGGCACCTTGCGTGATTATACCATATTCCGACAAAAGGATGGAGAGGTTTTGAGTCGTTTTAACCGACTAACGCCACGCTGTGAGCACAAAAAAGCGGTATCATATCCCCTGAAAGAAGACGTGATACCGCTAGTTGTATTACTTCAAGATGACCCTCTAGCGCGTAGGAGGCTCATCATTTGGTTCGGAATGGACAGGAGGTTTGCGTCGTTCCCGTTCAAACTGTCGAGCCGCTTCAGGATCCATCTCCCTGAAACGACGGAGCCCCTCTTTTGTGCCGTACTGGTCAAAGAGCTGTTTCGCCTGATCTCGTTGTTCCGGCGACAATCCCTCCCAGCCGCTCGCTTCAACACCTTTAGCAGCTGTCGGTGCAGGCGGTTGGGCGGTGGGCGGTTGGTATACATGCCTATCTTCGTGGTGAACAGGTTCAGTCGTGACTGAGGTCTTAGGTTCAGGCATTACAGGAGTCTCCTCAGAACGAGCAGGCGGAAAGTCTATATCCCCATCAATGCTTTCTGAAGAAATGCTATCGGGCGCAGGGGTATCGGACCAGAGATGCTCAGGTACATTCCCAAAATGATACTCCTTATAACCCGGCGGAGGCCTTACATTCTCCAAATCCTCCTCATACACGATCTCAAAATCGTCCTCGTCGAGCCCCTGTGCTTTCTGAGTCTTTCGTATTGCCAACATTAGTCCATGCCCGCCCTCTGGAAATAGGTAGTGTGCCACTTCTAAGCCAGCAATCTCTTCATCAATTGTCATACGTTCCCGTTTGTATATTTTTCGCATGTATTCGGAGAGCGTATGAACCTGTGGAATGTCTCCAAACATTTGAATCCATTGGTCGTGCACAAAATCTGCTTTCTCGTCTGGAGTGAGGGTTTCTGAAGACGTTTTTTCTGCGGAGGCGGTTTGCTCCTGTGGAAGTGTCTTATGCAGGCGGTCATCAGGAATGAATCTCTCCCCATTCACTTCAACAACCTGCCCTTCAACAAAGTCGTTAGAATCTTCCATTTCATTTACTGATGAGGAGGAATTGTTAATAGGTTGGTTAACAACCGCAGGTGATTGAGGTAGATTTTCTATAAAGTTCTTTTCTTCCTTGTTTAGGTAGAAAATCCAGCCAGCCACGAAAACGACTATCACTGAGAAAAATAGAATAAACTTTCGCATCAAAATACCGTCCCTTCTGAAATCGCTTATTTGTGTAATAACAAGGCAAAAAAAATTGTGATTTTCCCTTATGGCATACTATTCTTGTTTGAAGAAATTACCGCCGTTTTTTTACCAGCCCCTACGGAGATACGAGTAGAGGCTGGGCTGCCTAGTTTGCTAACGATGCTTAAGTATCACAGCTAGCAACGGTAAAAGTTGTATGAATGGTTACCCATGACACGATCTGATAACTGTGACTAGTGTGTCCCGGGTTACCCATTATATGGTAGTTATAGTAGTGACCATATCCATCGTATACAACTGGCTCAAGGGTGATTCTAGTGTATGAAAGGTTAGCGCAGTAATTGTCGAAGTCATCGTAATATTTTACAACATTTTTTACCCTTATCTTCTCGTCTGCTCCTGCTTCAGCCGATTCCGTAAGATATACGACCATTAGGCCGATCATCATGACGAGTGAAAGTGTGCAGAAGAGAAATGTGCCTCCTTTGAATTGTTAAGAATTTTTCCCTTACATCTATTTTGAGGTTGAGTTGCGACTTATTGAAAATCCATGCTTTTCAACTCAACCACAATCTCATAAGGAGCAATTATCATGCCAAAAGAGACGAAAACCGCCCAAACCCAGTGGGCATCAGGCTTCAAGCACGAAATGTCCAAAAAGTCGTTGGAGGAAATAACTTGATATTAGTAAATATTGCTAGCAAATTTTACTAATGTTAGTAAATTTTACTAATCCTCTCGCACAAGTTCTAAGGGGGCAGCCAAAGCCCGTGCATCGCTGGAAACATCTAACATATCTCACAGCCTTGTCGACTTCAACGAGTGCTTGAGATAAGGTGCGGTACAATATCAATTTTTGGGCAATCATCAACAACAACGGGCAGCTGAGATAACTTCATTCGCCCACCGAAAGGGGGCTGCGCCTTCAGGACAACGGGCAGCCCAACGCACTCAACAACGGCTCGCACTTCATCCATCGAGTTGACCGGCGTCGATTCCGTAAAAACCAAGCCGAAGTTGGAGAGTAATGTTTTGCTTTGATGTTCGAGGAGTCTCATCGCTTTTCTCTCTGAAGGTAGTATCTTGCGTGATTATACCATATTCCCACGAAAAGATGGGGAGGTTTTGAGTTGTTTCAACCGACTAACGCCACGCTGTGAGCACAAAAAAAGCGGTATCATATCCCCTGAAAGAAGACGTGATACCGCTAGTTGTATTACTTTAAGATAACCCTCTAGCGCGTAGGAGGCTCATCATTTGGTTCGGAATGGACAGGAGGTTTGCGTCGTTCCCGTTCAAACTGTCGAGCCGCTTCAGGATCCATCTCCCTGAAACGACGAAGCCCCTCCGCTGTACCGTACTGGTCAAACAACTGTTTCGCTGTGTCGTAAGAATCAAGCGATAGCCCTTCACCCATGATTGCCGAAGCCGATGGTGGGATCGCCGGGTGAGTGACATCAACCCCTGTCTCGCTGCGGCGTGACGGCGTTTCGGGTTGAAATGATGCAGAAACCGGGGCTTCTGAAGCAGTATCTGTATTACCGCCCTCAGAAAAGTTTGATACCCCTGAATACCCACTAGCCGATACTGACTCACTACCTCCTAACACGCTCCGGGTGGAAGTTCTGCACCTTCTAACGCTCCGGGTGGAAGCCCTGCCCTGCTGCTGCGTAGCATCTTTTGCATCCAACCCGGTACCGCGCCTTCACCGTCATTGGGTAGGAAACTCACCTTCACCGGCGCCTTATCGGATAAGGGCGGGGGTATCATCTGAGGCTCTAACATCGCAAGTCTATCGTGTATCGTCTCCCCCTCGGTGCCACGCGGCTCAGCCGTCAGATGCGCTGGACGTTCCAATTCTGAGCGTAAGATAGCATCGCCCTCATCATACTCCTGACCTATAGGAACTATGACTTTATACATGGTGCCATCAGGTCCAATAACCCGCTGCATGATTTGATGGCGAGATAGCCGTACCTCCTTTTGATGCGTCTTTAGGTATGCCTCCACTGCGGGCGTTCTCTTGCCTGTTATAAACCATTCCTCTACCTCTAAATCTGATTGACTCATCTCTTCTTCGGTATGGATTGAAAAACCGGCGATTTTATAGACATATTTACTACTACTATCAGGCTTATGTTCAGAATCAACACCCCCTGACTGTGGGGCAAGTGCCGACGCCGACTGACCGGCGGAAACTGCTGGGGCGGCTTCGGAAGAATGCACAGACTGGCCCACAACTGAACGATTAAACGCTTCAGTTTCCGATATAAACGCCTCAAACGCTACATGGTTCCGATAAGCCTTATACCCCAAATAAGTGACACTGAGCAATGCAATAATACTTACACCAATAACGTAAGGGTTGAAACGATGCTTTAACATAGGATCACCTTCTATAAATTGAACTTAGGATGTCAACGGTTACTCCGCATCGCGCGCACAGCGGAAACCGACCTGCAAGCCACGATAGCCCGGGGGATACCATGACCGATAACTACACTCCAGCTGAAAGCGAAGACCGCCCCACGCGCCACCGCGCAAAATACGGAAGTCGCCCGTTGCTTTATCATACCTATTCGATACCCATTCCGAGATGTTACTCGCACAATCTTGTAACCCGTACGGACTCGCGCCCGACGGGAAACTCCCTACTGGCAAAGTACGGGTGCTATCCGCCATACTATAACCGATTCGAGAAAAGTCCATCTCATCGCCCCATGGATATCGCCGCCCTTCTGTGCCACGTGCTGCTTTCTCCCATTCCGCTGATGTAGGAAGCCGTTTATCTGCCCAACGCGCATACGCTGAGGCCTCATACCAACTCACGCCCACTACCGGTTGGTCAGGACCGCTATAACGGTTGCGTCCCAAACCAAGCGGGCGGTCTATACCGTTGCTTTGGATGAACGACCAGCCCACTTTCGACCACAACGATTCCGTTTGGTAACCATCGGCAAGGATGAACTCTTCGTATTCTCGGTTCGTTACCTCATACACATCGATAAAGTATGCTGGCAAATCAACCAAAGCGGCGGCAGAACCGTCTCCCATCTGAAATTCGCCGGCGGGTATCAAAACCATATCCGCAGCCGGGTCCGCTCCAGCCGACTCTGAATCTGAGGCTTCTAAGCCGACACTCAGCATTCCCATAAAGATAAGCGATACCGTTATTAAAAAACTACTATCGTTTTTTTGCTTTTTCATGTGTATCACTGCTCCCATTTCCCCTTGCCTGCGAGGGGGCAAGGAAAGTATCAACTATCAACACTATCTCTTGACAACGCCATAGATAGGAATCTTTATCTCAGGTTGATTCTTACTATTCGTCCGAATCGGAACTCGAATGATTAGCGTATCGGTCAAATCGCCAGCTGGTGCGCCTGCACCTATCGATAACTGTACCTCATACCGATTGCCCGATTCCAACGTCTCAACCTGCGCGTCAACATATTGTGAACTCGTCTGAACCGATGAAATCTCTAAGTGGTCGCCACGAATCCGGGACAGCTGGACGCGCTTACGCGGCACCTCGGACGGCTTCACTATCCCTAAAAATAACCGCTGTGGCGATACGGAGACATCTCCTAAAATCTCACCCGAAATCGGGACGCTCCACGAATAGCGACGACCATCATACGCAAAATCAAGCCCTAAGCTCTCTCTAAATGTACCCACCGGCATACCTGAACCCACCGTTATCTGTATACGCACATTCCCATTCCTTGACGGGGGCGCCAGCTCGGCAAGAATATATTCGGAACTCGGCTTTATCCCTACCACTTCCGCCTGCTGCGCTAACGTTTGACGTAACAGCAGATGTCTGCCCGAAAATGAAGATGGGGAAATTTTGCCCAGCATTAAACTTGCAGGAATCGCCTCAAATGGCGTGATGACCGTCGCTTTTACCGCCAATTCAAAATGCGGTAACGCCGCCTGATTCGTCGTTAACTTCACCACTTCATGCACCGTTTCCGACCGTGGTGGCGCCTTAAACGCGACTTCGATCCGCCCTGTTTCACCCGGCGGTATACGGGTGTCTGAGAGGAAGCCGGTTGTACAGTAGCAGCTGCTCTCTACATTCGTTATTTCTAAGACTTCGTCGCCACGATTCGTAAAGGTAAAAATGTGCTCCATATCTGTGCCACCGAACACTTCTCCGAAATCGTGGACTGGGGACGCTATCTCAATTGGTGACGGAACATCCGCTTTCACCGTTGGGGGTGATACCACCTCGACCTTATTCGGAACGGGTTGCTGATTCGCCTGAAGTGGCTCCGCTGCAGCAACCGCTTCAGCTGCTTGTTTGTCTGCTTGCTTGTCAACAGTAAACAGGAGGAGATGACCGCCCCATATTTTTTCAAATTCGTCTAAGGATAGCACGCCATACAACTCGACGGGATCTAAGCAGTAAACGCTATTTTCTTCGATGCGCGTAACGACCAGAAAATGATCTTGATTCACGTGCGCGATCACCGGCTTCTCTAACTGTTGCAAGTCTGATATGCCCGTCTTTACCCCCACCGGATTCAAGCCCTTGCGCTGTGCCGCACTATACAAGCCCGCCATCGTCGTGCCGGTCTCTGGACTAAACGCTGATAATTCGGCTAGCTCCGCAAAACTGGTCTCTACGCCGAGAAGATTGCAAATCATTAGCAGACTCCGCGGTCCGCACTCTAACAGCGCCGGTGATGAACCCGCTGAACGGGCTCTCGCACTATCCGTCGCCGCGCTTTCCACACTCTGGTTCGCTATCAGTTCTGTGCCGATACCGAAGTAATCTGCAGGGAAACTCACGTTAAACACCGCCGCTTTGACCGCAAATCGCTCTTCAGATTGGATCTCGCCTTGACGGCTGCCTTCGAGAAAGTAAGAAGTCACCGTCCGACGCGTCGGATACCAAATGCCTTCGGAAAATTGCCGGAAATCTGAGTTTGAAATGACATAATGAATCACCGGGGGTAAACCGCTCCGCTTTTCGATGTATTCTGCCTTTAAGATGCAATACCCCTCCTCCGGGGCTATCCAGTACCGAACGGATATAGGGAGGACGTCGATCTCAAATTCGACCAAGTAACTACGGATACCGTCGATTGTCTCCCGCTTCACAAGCCGGGCAGCGTCAAGCGGAATCGTTGCTAAACCCCGACCGAACTGGTCATAAACGTCAAAATCGCCCTCCTGATAACCAGCGTACCTATCCTCGGAATCGACGCCCGCGCGTCTGTACTCATACGCTACCTTTTGGGTCTCACCATCGAATATCGATATGAAGTAATCGGGGAAAGAGTAAGGTTTGGAATAGTCAATTAACCGGTTATTCGTCACTGAACGATACCGGAAGTTCGTGCCTCGATGACCAAACAGCGGGGGCGTGCCGTAGACCTCAAACGATACACTCTTGTCGCGATGGAAATCTATTTTATCAACTAAGCGTTGGAACATTTCTGAATACTGCTGCATGTGATAGGTATAGTGCCGCTCCCCATCGTACTCGGGATCCGCCTTGACCTGCTGCGCTACCTCTTGACGGACCTGCGCCCTGCGGTCGGATAGCCATTGCTGAGCCTCCGCCGCTGTCATTATCGGGGACTCATAACCCGTGATACTTAGCAGCAACTCTCCACTCCGGATCTCTGTGCGTAAAAGGTTCACACCCGTCACCAGCTGCGCTAACGTGAAGTCGTCGGCAGCCCACAGAGCACCTTGAAAAATGATAATTACGGCAACCATAACGGATACAATAGAAAGACGATTGTGCCAAAAGTTTTGCTTAAACATCGTTAGGGATTCCTTCCTGTATGTGTGTCAACCAGACCTGTAGAACATGCTAACTTCAGACGTGAAAACTCACTCGACTGCTAACTGTGACGCCAAATCCTCAATCCTGCCCGTAATCGCTGACCATTCCTCAAACAATTTATCCGTTTTCTGCTCTATCTCTGTCATCTTCTGCTCATAGGTTTCCTCTACCGCCCAAGTGGCTGCGAGCGCATCAGTCTCACGAAGTAGCTTCCCCAGTTGGTGCCACTCTTCAAAGGATTGAACTTCGGATTTAACTTCTTCAGGGGTCGGATTGGGGCCAAGCTTCAGGCTAACCTTCTCCTCTATAATTTTGGCGAGTCGATGAGCTTCTTTCTCTACCATCTTCCGCTTAGGCAACATTTCCGTCAGGATACGTTCATGCTCCCGACCCCGCTGCCTACTGGTTTCATTTCTCAAATGGGTGATCTTATCGATTTCTGCTTCCAACTTCGCTTTTTTATCCCTTAGTTGAACAAGTGATTCGTGAATCTTAACTGCATCAACCTCTGATGCACCCGCTGCATCCGTCACCTCGGTAACTGTTTCCGAACCCGGCTGGGGTGCGCGAACCGTAGTGTGCGTATCAGGCGGCGGTGACGGCACACTGACCACAGGCGACGGCGAATTGAGACGTACATCTGACGACTGATAACGCCAACCAAAGTAGCTACCTATCACAAGCAGTACCACTATTCCTGCTCCTAAAATAACGCGCCAATCACGCCAATCAAATTTCATCGCCAACCCTCCGTTAAATAGTGAAGTGAACCGCCAAAAATAAACTACCATAGCGGTTCACCATTAGATAACCAATGTCATTTACATCTCGAAGAAAGGATACATTTGATGAGTCCCCCGCCGCTACCAAGATAATCGCGCTTGCAACGGTTACCAAGACATACCTGACAATTCCACATCTGCCACCCATGCCCCTGGTCGTAACAGGTACAATTGTGATGGCCAGGCGATACGCCAGATTTGCAGTATTGCTGTCCGTACGTTTCGATGTATGGATTCGATCCACACGCCGATGGCCAAAGACAAAAACTGTTATGAGTGCTACATGTTCCAACCTTACTATTCTTTGTACGGCCAACATCAAGACAGTGGGTAGATCCCCCTGCAATTTGAGACATCTCCTCCATGTCGAGCACAGTCATCGTGGAAGAGTTTACCGCCGCCTCTGCAGAAACGCTGAGTGACAATAAAACACTAACACCAATTGAAAGAAAAAACAAGTTCCATAATTTTTGACTCAAACCAAAATTAAACATGATTTTCCTCCTTAATACAGGTTAGATAGTGAAGTGAACCGCCATGAATAAAATACCATAGGCGGTTCACCATACTTGTTCAAGGGCATAGCGTAGAAACGGTACATCGGATGAGGTGCCCGCCACTACCACGATACTGGGCCAAGCACCCTCCGACATCTCCATACCATGTGGCACAATTCTGACAATTCCACATCTGCCACCCATGCCCCTCGTCCTGACACCAACATTCGTCATAGCCTGTACTTGCATCTTGGCAGTATTCCTGTCCGAAGATTTTGATGTATGGATTTGTTCCACAATCCTGATGGCGCCCACAAGGACTAAAATCAGGCCTACAGGATCCAGAGTTCCCACCCTTTGTAGACAAAACCTGTTTACACCCCGCCCCTGCAATTTGAGACATCTCCTCCATATCGAGTATGGTCAGGGTGGGAGAGTTTACCGTCGCCTCTGCAGGAAGATTTAGGGACAATAAAATACTAACACTAATTGAGATAAAAAGCCGACTCGATAATTTTTGACTCAAACCAAACTTTAACATGATTTTCCTCCTTAATACAGGTTAAATTCTTTTAATCTGCTATGATATTTCCTATTGGAAAAGCGTCAAAATCAATCTAGGTCTGTAAGACCTTTGTATACCTTTACCACCGCCTTTAGTCAAAGAATGTTCAAAAACAACCAAGTTCCAAGCCCAAATAACAATACTCCCGTTCCTAACTTCACCGGCATTAGATGCCGTTGCAGCACACCACCCAGTTGCATCGCAGTTGTTCCCCAATACACAAACCCAAATACTACTAGCAGTGGCACGATAAACATCAGATTATACAGAATCAGGTACGCTAAGGCATGACCCCGCATCCCCTCAACGCCCATCACAAACGTAATCGTTGGCAGATAGACCTGACCCGTACAGACCAGCTCCAACGCAGAGATCGCAAATCCAATGACCAACGCACCGATAATTACTCCCGATGTTCGCGTCTGCTCACGGATAACTTTGTGGATGCGCTGCTTCAACGACTTGGGTAACTGCAATGTAATCTCTTTTACCTTTCCCTGCTTTGCTTTATAAGCATCGTACAGACTCAAAAATGCCAGCGCAAACGTCCCAATTGCGGCAAGCAGGTAGACACACTTGGCAAGGACCGAAAACTCGTTGAGGAAGGAGAGAAACTTGAGCAGCCCCATCCCCAACAGCAGGTACGTTACAAACACGGCGGCGGCGAATGCGCCACCGGCGATGAGCATCTCCTTCCTTCCTCTCCCAACAAGACTCATGTAGGAGATGAAGAATACGATCGTGGCGAAGGCACACGGATTGATCCCGTCAAGCAACCCCGCGCCTGCAACAGCTAACGTGCCGAAGGCGTTAAAGCGTTGAACGATTCCGTCTGACGCTTCCCCAGTCTTGGCTTCCGCTTGGGGCAGACGAGACGCAACCCCTGTCTGCAAGTATTTCTGGATAACCGCTTCCAGACGTTTTTCATCGACGTCGTCAAGCAGATATTCATCGCCGATGAACACCGCAGGTGTGGTAAGTCGCTTCACTTCGGGAACCTCGTAGAGAGCGCCCATCGCTTCAAGCAGTTCTCGGCTCTCTTTTGCATACTTCAGCTCAACGACAATCTGTGGATATTTCGTTTTGAGCCGTTTCAAAATCTCGCTGGCTCTCGCACATTTCTGACATCCCCGTTTGTGGAAGTAGGTGATATAGATGGCACGATCATCCGGTGGGCTCCCTTGCTGGTCAAATCCATCCTCCTCGGATAGATTGTCGTAGAGTGTCAGTAGCATTTCAAGATCAGCGTCGGGAGTAATCCGTTCCGAGACCGAGAGGTGCTGATTCTGTCTTGAAACCACTTGCCTATCGGGGTCAAGTTCAATCTCCAAAACACCAACCGCTTCACCTTTAGTGAGGTTAGTGACAATCGTTGTACTTCCCACGGCAATCGGAATATCCGAGGCAATTTCCGAGGATTCATTCTTGGCGAGGATGAGAACGGATAGCCATGGAACTTTTTGAGCGAGTGTACGCGCTTCGTCTTCCTCCCCGTAAAACACCCCTACTACCGCGTCACTTTTCTCTATGATTTCTTTTGACAAAGCCTCCAGTGCTTCTGTCGGCTTGGATAGAGCCATACTGGGGTTATAGGCGGTAATTTCCGCTTGGTATGACGAGGATATTAAGTTAATGACGGCGACTTTTATCTGTGTGGTTGTACTGTGAATGATATAGGGTGCAAATGGACTTGGAGAGGAAACGGAGAGATTGGTGCAGATAACAGGTAGGTTGGGATGATTCCCGTAAAGAGCAGAGAGGGTGTCTGCGGGGAGGGATAGATCCTGAGGACCAAGACAGAGGGCATCATAATCCATCCCGCTCAACGCTTCGAGGGCGATCTGGCAGATAAGTTCATTGTTGGGGTTAGCGGAATCGAGAATGTTGCCTGCGTGCAGGTTTAGGGCATCCAAGTGTTTGTCACGCAGGGACTCAATTATCGTATGGCGGCGGGCTAGTCCACCAACCTGCTCGGCACCGCAGCCGTGTAGCCCAAGCAACCCTTGTTCCTCCCCAGAATAGATCAGGGTCAGTGGAGATGGAGAGTCTGCGACGACGTGAGCAGAGGGTAACAAACACCCAAGTACAACGAGGAAACCGATTTGATATAATAGGTACGGAACGCTACGGTTCATCATAATAGCTTCCCTTTTGCACTTGTTAGTACCCAGGTGTAACCATTTTACTGATTGCACTCACAATCAGTTGTTACTTAATTCTCTGACTTCTGTACTTTCGTGTTGAACCAAACCACAGAAATGGGGGAAACGTAGAAGAAAAAGTCCATAATTATTCCTTCTGATGAGCAATTAACATGCCAAAAGAGACGAAAATCGCCCAAACCCAGTGGGCATCAGGCTTCCAACGCAAAATGGTCAAAAAGTCGTTGAAGCGATTAACCCAATTATTAGCAACTGTTGCTTAGCAACTAGTGCCAAAGTTAGCAACTGTTGCTAACTTTTTTCACAAGCTCCAAGAGGGAAACCGAATCCTGTGCATCGCTGGAAACATCCAACATATCCCACCGCCTTGTCGACTTCAACAAGCATTTGAGATAAGGCGTACCTCTATCAGGTCAAGAACGCATCATCCTCCGACAAAAAGAAATATTCACAGTGGAAATATGGCGTTTCTTCGAATCGTGAGCACAAAAAACGGGGTGGATACAGCAAGATGAGCGATACCGTATCCACCCCGTTCATCTATTATAGGAGTTTGTAAAAGGCTTGGCATGTTAGGTGATGCATCACAGGAGTGCCTGAATGAAATCAACATTGTTATACGAATCTCAAGAACAAAATGTCAACAGTCCGTGCTTTGCAAATGAATTAACCACCAGACGACGCAGACTTAGAGGCAAAGTAGATCTTCCCATCTTTCGCCTTCCCCGTATTCTCCCCATACGCCGTCGCATTCGCCGTATAGTCTGATACTTCCCAACTCTCACTATAGCCGCCATAATAAGTGCCCCTCTTTGGGCCTTTTTGGTTTTTGCCAGCCATCACCTTATATCCCCATCGACCGTCAACGGAGTTCGGACTCGAGGCCCTTGCCCACGCGAATAGCTTTGATCCACCGTCTACTCTCGCACCGGCACATATCTGCGGGCCTTTACACACTACATGCTCGTGGCCTCGTGCCATAAAGGTGAATACGGAACAAATCGTAAAAAGGCAGATTATCGAACCAACCCAAAAACGTTTACGCATTTTATTTCTCCTTATTGATTGAGATTCAAAAAAGTGTAGGGATCTATTCCATCAGCTTCATGACTAAGCTCCTTTATACCGAAAGGAACAGTCCCCTCCTCGCTTATAGCATCATGAACACTCAGCGGCACATCCGGTCCGCTCGATATTTCGGAAGCATAGCGGGTCATTGTCCCATCTGGTTCCTCAATGTAATCCCATGTGACATAAACTGTATCAGGATATCCTGGATAAACGAGCCCGTCACTCATTGACGCAGAAGTAGCACGACGCCCTTGATTCCAAAGTTTAATTAATACCCGATTGATCAATTCTATTTCTCGCATAAAATCGCTGCCCAAATGCTCATCACCTTCGGGATAGTCAGGATCTGCCACCCAAACAGGATCGTGAGGAAAATCTGAAGGCACTTGGGGATATGGGCCAAAACCAAAGGGAGAAACCCGCGCAGGTTCCTCCACCACTTCAGCTATCAACAGTGCTTTTTCCTCATCCGAAAGCTCTGCCAAGAAATCATCAACCGACTCACCCTCCGCAGACGGTACTGTAGGCTTTGATTCCGTTTGCGGAGGTAATGATTCCCCTTGCAGGCCACTCAAGTCAACTTCAGAGGAGGAAAACTCTTTAGGCAGGAAGGGAGTAGATACAGAGACCGCCGGCATCTCGACAGGTTCAACATCGCCATAGTACCAATGGCTTCCGAAATACACACCAACCACAATGAGAACACTTAATACAAGTGCACCGATTACCAACGGTTGACGCAGCACCTCAAGGACAGTTTTCATCGTATCCTCTCCTCTCATTTCGGTGTACGGCATTAGAAATTACACGGTACAGTATAAGAAGCAATTGTCATGCCAAAAGAAACGAAAAACGCCCAAACCCAGTGGGCATCAGGCTTCAAGCACGAAATGGTCCAAAAAGTCGTTGATAGCGATTAAAACCCAATTATTAGCAACTGTTACTTAGCAACTATTGCCAAAGTTACCTTGAGCAACTGTTGCTAACTTTTTTGCACAAGTTCTAAGAGGGAAACTGAAGCCCGTGCATCGCTGGAAACATCCAACATATCCCACCGCCTTGTCGACTTCAACGAGTGCTTGAGATAGGGTATAGTGCAAACTGTGCAACTCCCCATTCAGACTATTTTCTTTAGAGTTAAACTATTGGTTTAACTCCTCAAAAATTAAATTTGCATCCTGTCTATATCCTCCTGTATCCTTTGAAGTATAGGGCTTACACAGTCAACTGTAGGGGTAAGATTACCCCACCCGTGCTTGTCAGAAATCGGTTGCTGTTACGCGATCTGTTATATGAACCAATTTATTTTCGACAACTTGAAACTATTTGTTTCAAGTTAAAGAATTTAAATTTGCATCCTGTCTGTGTCCCCCTGTATTCTTTAAGATAACCTAAGTTGCTAATTAGCCTGTAGGTCGCCTTTCCACACTCGCCACGAATTAGACTCACTGAAGTCACGAATGCACATGCTAATTAGCCTGTAGGTCGCCTTTCCACACTCGCCACGAATTAGACTCACTGAAGTCACGAATCGCCCGCTGGGGCTTGGTGCGTGTAGGAATTCACTGCTGCTATAAACATGTCGCCCCGCTGGGGCTTTAAAACTGTAGGTCGAGATTCACATCTCGACACAAAACCGTCGATTTCGGAAAATCGACCTACAGAAATGATAGGGGATTAGGGCCTATTGGTTTGAATGTACCGACGACTAGCAACTTGCGTTAAAATATAGGACTTATGCAGTCAACTGTAGGTGCTCCGTTCCGAGAGTTGTCAACTTGCATCTCCCGATTCATCGGGAGAGTCTTCGGAATGGGATTGAAACAGAGAGGAATCTCCCAATCCCGATACATCACTCCGCAACTTCTCATTTCATTTATTGGCTTATGTTAAAAGTTCGTGCAATAGAAACCGAGTTTTCAAGTCCCGATTCTCGGGATGCTCGGAACGGCAAAAAAACTCGGTTTATAGTGCTCGGTCTATCAACTAGCAACTTGCGTTATAGAAAGGAAATGGGAACAGTGGAGAATCTCGCAATTATAGTAGATTTTAGAGTTAATGAGACACTCCAAATCGGCTTGTCCCGATTCTCGGGATCCCGACAGATCGGGATTGGAAACAGCGCCTACCAGGTGGAGGGCGAAAGCGTCTATTTATTTTTAGAATCCGCCATAAGAAGGCAAACTACGTTTACCGAAAAAAGGAAGGTAAATGGATAACCGACGAGCAATTCACCGCAGTCCGCGGACACAAAACCGAGACCTTGTGGGACACAGCCCAGCCACACAACAGGTGCGAGAACGTATTCGGCAGGCGGTTGACGCAAACGTTGATACGATTCTCCTCACGGGTGAAACCGGCACAGGCAAAGAGGTGGTCGCACGGGAAATTCACTTTCAAGGGTCTTCGGAAGAGAATCCATTTATTGCTGTCAACTGTTCGGCGTTTCCAGGGTCGCTGGTTGAAAGTGAACTCTTTGGCCACGTCAAAGGAGCCTACACCGATGCGACAGCGGATAGGGCAGGCTACTTTGAGATGGCAGATAACGGCACGCTTCTTCTGGATGAAGTTGCTGACCTCCCCCTCCACACACAAGCAAAGCTACTTCGGGTCGTCGATACGCGGACACTGATGCGGGTTGGCGGCACTCAAGAGATCTCTTTCCAGGAACGGATTATCAGTGCATTTAACAGAGATCCTGTATCCCTTGTCGAATCTGGGCAGTTCCGCAACGATCTATTCCATCGCCTGAACGTTTTTCCTATCCACCTGACACCGCTTCGAGACCGTCAGGAGGATATCCTACCGTTAGCAGATCATTTTCTGGAAGCATACACCGCCAGAAGTGGACGCAGCTTCGACACCTTTTCGGAGGGGGCACAATCGACCCTTCTGGATTATCAATACCCTGGCAATGTGCGTGAGTTGCGGAATATCGTTGATCGCACTGCCGCTCTTTGTCCGCTAAAGGTTTCGCTGATAGGAGCTGAACATCTTGATATTCAAGGAGAAGTATTGGAAGAGATACCGTTGCAATCTGACCAATCAGCGGACGAGAATGAACAAGAGCGAATCTTGCGGGCACTGAAAGCAACCCGATGGAATCGTCGTCAAGCCGCAAAAAATCTCGGTATCCCCTACTCCACCTTCCGCGCAAAGATGAAAAGGTTGGGAATTTCGTAGGTGCAGGGACTCAAGATCCATGATGTCGTTTTGACGGTTTGGATCTATTTGTCGGATACAAGCTGCAGGGTACGCCGGGCGCGTTCCACCACGGGCAGATCAACCATCTGACCATCGACGGCAACCGCACCGGCGCCGGCGGTTTCCGCTGCCTCAAAGGCTTCTACCACGCGCTCGGCATGCGTAATCTCCGCATCGGTTGGATGGAAAACTTTTGCTACGACCTCAATCTGGGCGGGGTGGATCAACGCCTTGCCGGTAAACCCAAGATCACGGGCAAGCCGCGTGTCTTGTTCTAATCCTGCCGGATTCCGAATATCGAGATAGACCCGATCTATGGCTTGCAACCCTTCGCTGGCGGCAGCGACGACGAGCGCAGACCGGGCGTAAAGGAAATCTCCGGCTTCGGCTTGGCGGACGTTAAACAATCCCAGATCCATCGCAAAGTCCTCCGCACCGAACATCAATCCGACAAGTCTGGGACTGGCTGCTGCAATTGCGGGCGCCTGAATCAACCCGCGAGCACTCTCAATGGTGGCAAGCAGCCGAACACTGCCCTGTTCCAGTCCCACTTGGGCCTCGCGCGCCTCCAGAATCGCACTGACTTGAGCCACGTCTTCGGGGCAATTCACCTTAGTCAGTGTGAGTCCATCGAGACCGGGACGAATCACCGCCGGAAGGTCTACTTCTATCTCTTTAGTCCCGGCGGGATGAATACGAACAAAACGGAGCATTCCACCCGATGGGCGATCAAGCGTTTCAGGCATCATGGCGCGGGCGGTATTCTTTTCGGCGGGCGGCACCCCGTCTTCCAGATCGAACATGGCGACATCCAGTTTTAGTTGGTAGGCTTTATCAATCATCCGCCTCTGATGTCCGGGTACGAACATCCAAGACCGCATAATTCGCATAAAACACCCCTCCTTAATTCACTTCACGTTTGACGCTTCATTCTTCCGCCGATCCATGTCAATCTACACGAACAAGAAATCACTCCTGCCAAAAAAGGGTGCCACAGGAACCGACCCAATACGCAGTCAACCCCCTAAATCCCCTTGTCAGGGGGACTTTGCACACTTCCCGAAGGGTTGAGTGATTAGAATTATAGTGGACCCTAGTACTCAATCAGATAAGTTCTGCAATTATTATATATTAGGACTTACGCCGCTGAAGGGGCAAAGCCCTGTAGTTCGGCGATTTATCGCCGCATGACACTATTTCCACCGCCCGATGAATCCCCGATAAATCGGGACAGGCGGGCAACTACAGGCTAAAGTGCGTAAATCCTGTATATGTTACCGTTTGCTTTCAATCAATATACACAACCATAATTTGCCTGACAGTGTACTAGATTAATGAGACACGCCAAATCGGTGCGGTTTCATGAAGATTAAAAAAACAGTTCGGTAATTTGCTATCGACACCAGCGCGGTTGGAAACCGCGCCTACTGTATGTTTCGAAGAAAATCGGAATTACCGATTTAAATACTTAAATTTCCTCCAACCGCACCTACCGGGTTGCACTGAATGCCGTGAGGGGCGAAACCGAACAGCATAGGCGCAGTTGGAAACAGCGCCTACCAAACACGGAAGCGAAAGTATCTATTTATTTTTATGATTCACTATGTCTCTAAGAGCCTGTTTTAAAAGTAAAACGGTCATCCTTAGAAAGGTGTTCACATGTCGCCCCGCTGGGGCTTGGGTTGTTTGTTTATCCTGATTCTATAAACATGTCGCCCCGCTGGGGCTAAGAGTCTGTTTTAAGAGTAGGTGAAACGGTCATCTTTTGCCATTCTAGGAGCACAATCAGCCGATTTTGAGAGTATTTGCCCGTAAAATGAGAACTTTCAGAGATTATCCCGATTCATCGGGACAGGCTCTAATACAGTATAGTTCCTTAATAAGCCGATGAAGAAATGGCTTTCACGCATTACGTTTCACGTTCAGATGCATGGCTTCACCCTCAAGCAGGAAACTGCGAATATCGTAGCGCCCGGGGTACTGTACAGGCAGCTGTCCAGCTTCGACCATCAGATCGAGTGGGTTCGCACGGGTTTGCATCGGTAGACGGACCACCTCGTGGCAGCGTGCAGATTCATAGGCGCCCATCATCATGTGCATCGTCCACAAGCCGTTTTCTGCTTGGTTACGATGGATACAACGTCCTTCGATCCACTCAACTAACTCCTGCGCCTGAGCGGCAGCCGCATCCACCCCCTCAACCTCTACGTCCCGCCAGCCATCCGTCTCAGCATTGAAGTAGCGTATCCAACCGTCGTCGAAATCGATCATCCCGTCTGTTCCCTGTACAAACGCCCACTTGTTTTCAGAAACGACGTCTGTCTGGAATGTGGCCTGCACTCCGCCCTCAAACAGTAGGAATCCCGCTACGCAATCCTCACTACGCACACTGCGTTCGTACCGGTCGGTCTTCCGCTCCACCTGACCAAAGACCCACTCCACCTTGGGGTCGCCCAGAATGTAACGCATACAGTCAAACCCGTGACTCGTTGCATTGAGCAACCCGGTCAGACGGGTGTGTGATATCCGTGCGGGCTTGCCGATTGCACCCGATGCAATCAGATTTTTCGCCTCCGTCCACGCCGTAAGAAATCGACGTTGAAAACCGATCGCCAATTTAACCTGATTGCGCTGACAAGCAATCATCATCGCTTCAGCCTCGCCCAGATTGGTCGCCATCGGCTTCTCGCAAAGGATAGCTTGGGGCTGACGTGCGGCAGCGGCGATTGTCATTTCCGCGTGAAGGGGGTGCCAGGTGCACACGCTCACGATGTCAGGTCTCTCAACGTCGAGCATCTGCCGGTAATCGGCGTAGTAGTTAGGAATGCCGTTTCGATCGGCGAAACCCGCCGCCTTCGCTTCTACCGTGTCTGCACACGCGACCAGCGCGGTCGCTTCGGTCCGATTATAACCGGAGGCGTGGCTGTTAGCGATACTCCCGCAGCCGATGATCGCAGCACGGTAACCCGCTGATTTCTGATCGGTCATCATTTGTGCTCCATTTATAGTAGATCTTAGAATTAATCAGACACGCCAAATCCCGACTTGTCGAGTCCCGTTCCGAGGATCCCCCCGATAAATCGGGGTAAACTGTATCGGGAGATGCCGATAAATCGGCACCGGTGCGGTTAGAAACCGCACCTACCGGGTTGGAGTGAATGCGGTTGGAAACCGCATCTACTGGGCCTGGGGAAAATATAGAATTACCGAATTATTTTCTGAAACCTCATGAAACCGCACCTACCGGGGACGGAAGTGTAGATTTATTTTTAGGATCCACCATAGTTTATCAACTAGCAACTTGCGTTAATCTATGAGTCCCAAAGTTCTCACACGGTCGCGTATCCCTTCACATAGCCCTGGATGGAACTGTAGCTGACCGTCAGGCCCAAGATGCTGCCCATCATACATCGCTGCGGTCTCATAGAGCGTGTACCCGGCGAGTCCTCCGAAACGGTAGATATACTCCAACAGATTAGCGTGTACGCCTCCGTCGCGGCTATGTCCGACCGCTTTGCTCAGATGCACAGGCACATTGGTATCAGCAGCTTCCCGCAGCATTTCCAACGTGAGCGCGTCGTTGAGCATCCGCTCGGGCATCCAGCCACGTCCAAACAGCGTGGCTTCGTCCGCTAGCCCAGTATGTAGCCAACTCCGCCAGTTAAACGTGATGTTGCCGGGACGGGTGCGCCAGCGTCCCTGACAGGCGTCGGGTCGAAACGATTCCATCTCCGCATGAACCTGCATCTGTTTACCGGCTGCCGACAAGCGCTGCTTTGTCGCTCGTAGGAACTGATCGAAGAATTCGCCTCGTAGCGCCCCGAGCAACGCTGGGTCGTACGGTTCTATGTCTGGATTGACGTCGTATCGCCGCTGGTACTCCCGCGTCACAGGTTCATTGAAACCGTAGATCTCCGGCGTATTGGTCCAGCTGCTATGGCAGGAGATGCGAACGTCCAATCCATCAACACCCGCCGCGATGCACGCGCCGACCCAACTCAACCAGTAGGATTGCACCTCTGGATACGCTTCACAGAGAGAACCGGAGAAATACTCGTTTCGTCCCCTCGCAATGGCAATCGCCCCGTCGTTGGAATCCCCCGCAGACGGATCTGATGAAACCGAAGGTTGATTGTTAACATCAAGACATACAATGGCATCGCCGAGTCCTGCATCGTACTCAAGGTCACCGGTGCGGAAGTTCCGTAGGGGTCTCCAAACCGCCTTGTGACTGGCGACGACAATCGGTATCGGCTGACCGTCGGGACCAAACGCCCGTACCATCTCCATGGCGGTGTTGCGGAAGCTGCCATTTCTGTCCTCAAAATTGGTGGTGATTACAATAAAGGGATCAAGCAGATTCAGTCCACTCAGGTTGAGGGCTCGCACCGCCTCTCCCTTCGATGTGACTGCGTCGCCGTCCAGCTCAAACACATCTCGTGGACAGGTTTCAACAGATTCGGTCAAGGCAAAGGTCAGGTCTTGCTTTTGGTAGCCGTTGTTATCGTCACTCGTCCAAATTTCGATATTTTCTGGCCCGATACGGACGGGTGCCATGTCCTTTTGGCGAAGTTGGATGCGCTCAATCGGAATTTTCTCCAGACCTATCGGTGTGGCTGCGCTCCGTCCTCGCACCCGCATTTCCGGACGCGCCATGACCCAGGGATCGACTTTGCAGACCCCACCAATACATGGCAAACCGGGTACAGCCATCATCTCAGGGCTATCTTTAGGATTGGCGTGACTTGCGCCGGTTTCGTACGGCTTGATGGTGGCGTAAAATTCCATGCCCCGTTCATGGGCTAGGCGGCATCCAACAGCTAAGGGTTCCCCCAAATTTGCAAGGGTCTGGCGAGTCGCTTCCGATTTGTCGGCGAAATTTTCCCACATCCCTTTTTGGTAGTAGTTCCAGTACACCCGACGGACGCCCATCCAGTGGAGGCGATCTATTAAGTTTTCCACTAGATCGGCCGTAAACACCAAACGATTGCAGTCGTCCGGGAAGTCAACCAGAGCAGAGAGCAAAAATCGATCGTTTTTCACCGTCCCCTCCTTGCTATTTTACGAGATAAAATGTGGGTAGCAGTTTAGCGGATCTCGTCTTCACGCCTTCACTCATACGGAATCGCGTCGTTGAAAATCTGTGTCCGCTTCATAATTCGTCGCTCAGTCGGTGGGAATCCCGCCCGCCGATGCATGGTACACCGGTTGTCCCATATAATTAGGTCGCCAACTTCCCAATCGTGCGTCCAGACAAAACGTTCCTGCGACATGTGCTCGAAGAGCGTCGCAAGCAGCTCGCGGCTCTCCGATTCGCCAACGCCCACGATGTGCCGTGTCAGGTGGGGACCCACGTAGAGCGCTTTGCGCCCTGTGTCGGGGTGCGTACAAACGACAGGATGGTCGATCAGTTCCGGAGGATTCTGGCTTTCGACATGATGTCGATGGACAGCACGCATCCCTTTGATCCGTGCCTTAAGGTCTGTGTCAAGTCCCTCATAGGCGGCATAGCAGTTGCACCACTGCGTGGCACCGCCCGTAGAAGGAAGTTCGACAGCATAGATGATGGAGAGCGTTCCGGGCTTCCGTAGATATGACAGATCGGAGTGGAAGGGGATCTCGTCGTTTCCGAGTGCTCCGATGGGTTGACCGTCCTTCTCTACATTGGAAACGAAGAAAATCTCTTTGACCGGACGCGGAAGTTGCCTACGGACATGCTCGACCGCTTGACCGAAGTAGTTGGTGAAACGGACCTGATCCTCGTCGCTAATGTGTTGTCGGCGAAAGAGAAGAACAGAGTGCGTTAGCAACGCCTGATGAAGTCCCTGGATTGTATCTTCGGGCAACGGGTGTGCTAGGTCTATTCCCCGAACCTCTGCCCCAAGGGGGCCACCGGTGGGGATCACCTGCATTTGATCAGTACTGTTTGGGGTGATGGTCATCTGAACTTCCCTCTATGTTTTTTTCTTAGTGCGGTTTTTCTCTACGGGAGCGTCTATGCGCTTTTGGTGCGAGCTGGCGAGGCTGTGTAGTTCATTGGTTCAAGAGTTCATCAGTGCAGTAATAGACCAAGAAAATGGAACTATAACCCTATTGTTTTCAAGTCTCACACATCTCATTCCACTTCCGAAACTTTTACCTTCTCAACTTCATTCGAGATTAGCCACTCCAAAAAGTCTTCCTGCTCCTCGGTGATCTCAATTTCGGCTTGGTTTTGATCGTCTAACGGGGAGGTCACGTAGAACACTCCGTCGTCATACAGTTCAGATGTAAGCTCAAGCGGGAAGAAAAACGCATTTGGATCGCCGCTATGTTCCCATTGACGGGCACTGGCGCCCTCGGTGAAGTAGTGGAGCTGCCCGCGCAGCGTTTGTGAGATTTCGTACGGTTCAAGCGTCGATTTGTCTATAGCAGATGCAAGATATTTAGCCATATTATCTTTTCCTATCAATTTGTATGCAATTACAAAGGTGGTTTTCAATTCAGATTCAACCCAAACGCTCTCGAACCGAGTTTATTCTTCCATACGTTTTCATGTGCTATGACTTCCCTACGAGATAAACTTGTAGAAACTGTCTGCAGTATCGTAAAAGAAAAGTTAGCAGCATACTCATTACCACGCTCGCTCAATAGTTCTTGAAGTTTTGCATTTCCTCCGTGACCATCTTGGGTATATCTTGTCCATCTGCCTATGATACCATTTTTCCCATACGCTGAACCAACATATTGATTACCTGTTGTCGTATCAACTATCAGATATACCCCTGCAACCGCTGACAACATAGTGTGCCACACTCGGTTAGAATCCGGGCCATCGACTATTCGACTCAGTTCATCAAACTTTAGAATAAAGTCAAGATAGCCCGGAAAGGAGCCAACATATCCGCCCGGTAGAACCTCAACCACTGCTTTTTTCGTGAGCCATTGACCCCAAGACTGTGTTGCCTTACCCCACTCGATAACGACTCGGTTCTCTAAGTCCTCAAAGCCAGCAACCTTCTCCAGTTTGTAGAAATAACGAGTGCCTTCGACAATTTGAGGATAAGGGTAGTTTTCTGGCAGATGTCTACGCTTCAACCGTTCTTCATCTTTGACTTTATACACACCAATGAACTTTGCCTTAGTTCTCTCCACTCCAACAAAAGAAACAATATAATCGCAGCAGCTAAAAACCTGTTCACTTTGGCATTGCTGATAAAACTCCAATTGTGCTTTGGTCATCTCACTTATGAGATAATCGCCATGGTCTGTGTGCCTTACTAGCTTAGTTGATTTCTTCGTGTCCAATCCTCTGATTTTTAGAAGTTCTACGATATTCATGCTCTCCCCCGATTTCGATTTTGACAATAGAACTTAAAGCAGCCACCAATCAAACGCATATTAACCATGTCGCCCCACCTGGGGCTTGGGGAATTGGGTTGCCGATGTTCCATACACCTATCGCCCCGCTGGGGCTTTGATATGTGGGATTCGACATTTCTCGCTCCGCTGGAGCGCAGGGATTGACCGTATCGCCCTTCTATAGACATATCACTCCTCCGGAGCGAAAGGTCGAGTCCATCAGTTATGACAGTAAACTTATGGATTTTCAACACGATTAACTTGGATTACGCCACACAATCTGCGTTATCTGTTTAGAGCCTGTTTTAAGAGTGAAACGGTCATCTTTAGAAAGTTGTTCACATGTCGCCCCGCTGGGGCTTAGGTTGTTTGTTTGTCCTGTATTCTATAAACATGTCGCCCCGCTGGGGCTTTGCGTCTGCTTTAAGAGTAGGTGAAACGGTTATCTTTTGCTATTTTAGGAGCACAATCAACCGATTTTGAGAGTATTTACCGGTAAAATGAGAATTTTCAGAGATTATCTGGATTTTTCAAACAGGTTCTTAATCCGTGATTCAGACAATTGGCTTTTCCAATTATAGCATATCGTCCCCAAAAAACAAGCACCTAAATTTCTACCTTTCTGCTTGACTATCCACCCGCCCACGACTATAATTCTCAACCAATTCAGGTGTAGGTCCTAAACCATAGCGAGGAAAGATGCGATGAAAGAACAGTTGGAATTTTTCAAGGAAAACGGTTACCTTGTCGTACCCGATGCCCTATCTACCGAAGAGGTTCGCTCCATCAACGCGGCAATTGATCGAGATCTCGTTGAGAATTCGGTGATGTGGATAGACCGTAGACAGACGGGACGTACGCAGAATGCCCATGCCTTGCTCGCCTGTCCAGAGATGGACGTGACCATGCGTCCGCCGACGTTGCTGCCATTGATGAACGCTATCATGGGAAAAGACATCTGCGCGGAGGAACACTCGGTAATGCTCCGTGCGCCGAACCCCGATGGCGATACCGAATGCCGCTGGCACCGTGATGCGAATCGTGAGAATAGGGCAGAGGCCGACCCTCCATATTACACGCGCTATCTATCGGTCGTTTTTTACCTGACAGATGTGGATGACACAACGCACACCTTCAGCGTGTTGCCCGGCACGGCGCAATCCACAGAACTGTTCCCACTTGAGGCTTACGATCTCAATACAGCGGAGCATCTCGTTGGTCGGGCGGGCACAGCGATCCTCTTCAACGCGTCAACCTTCCACGCCGGCAATGTCCGACAGACCACAGCCGAACGCCGTACCATCCATATCTACTGTGGCCGCACCACAGACCGATACCTCAGCAATCACACAATTTTTCCACGCCGTCTGTGGGAGGGCAAAGACGACGCCACACAGCACTACTACAGCCGTCCCAACCCCATTACCCAACTCTTGATAAATCAATTTGAATAGACTGAAACGAACACCTTGCATCCCGCCAAGACTTTAGTGCGAAAACGAGAAAACCGGAAAACGAGAAAACCAGAATCCCGTTCCCCCGTTTTCCGCTCTCCTTTACGCATTACGCATCACGTATTGTTCTTTTCGCTTTCTATTGCCCGACGATCCGATCTATGCTATCATGGGCGAGTTCATAACCCATGACGAAAGGACGCCTTCTATGAAAATTACCGAGATTGAACCAATCCTTCTGCGGGTTCCCTACGAAGAACGTATTCGCAAACAATTTTATCATTTTGGACTGAACGAGCAGGTGACGGTCTATAAATTCCGTACGGATAACGGCTTAATCGGCCTCGCCGAAAACCCCGGTCCGCCCTTTGAGCAGGAACTCCTCGACGTCTACCTCGGCACGAACCCCTTCGATCACCTCATGGGCGAAGGACGGTTCAACCTCGACATGGCGTGCTACGACCTAATGGGCAAGCACCTGGGCTTGCCTGCGTGGAAACTGATGGGGCAGCAGGTGCGTCAATGGGTGTCGATGGGGTGGTGGATGCCCTCCATGTCGCCCGAAGATAGCGCTGCCGAAGTTCAAGTGGCGGCTGAACGCGGATATCGGGGCCTCAAATGCAAAGCCAGAGCGTTCTTTGACATTGTCGAACAATCACAGGCGATGCAGGAGGTCGCACCACCGGACTTTCGTGTGGAATTTGATTTTAACGGCGCCTTGACCAACGTAGAAAAAGCCCTGCCCATCCTGCGCGAATTGGAGAAGATCCCGATAGTCAAAGGGGTGGAAGAACCCATCTTCGCGTATGACGTTGAGGGGTGGCGGCGGCTGCATCAGGAGATTCGCATTCCATTCTACCTACACGGTGTCGGTGTGATTCGGGAAGGTGCATCGCGTCAACCTTCAGGACCTTGGATCGGGCTTCGTGCGGGCGATTTCGATGGTGCGCTGTGCAGCCATGAAACGATCAAGAGTGCGTTGGCGTCCGGTTGGGCGTTTGCCGCTGCGAACACACCCATCCTGTTACAGTACGTCGGGACCGGAATAACCGCAGCATTCGCCTGTCATTTGGGAGCGGTAATACCGACAGCAACGCTACCGGGCGTAACTGCAAGCCACACTTACGAAGATGACCTGATTGTGGGTGGACATACGGTTCAACGGGGATTTATGAAAGTCCCGGAGGCACCGGGATTAGGGGTGGAATTGGATGAAGATGCGGTGCACCGTTATTCCGAGACGCCCGCGCCGGAGTGGCTTCGACACATCTCTGTCATCACGCTCCCCGGCGGCTTGAAACACTATTACCAAAGCCTACAACAAGCGGAACGACTGATGAAGCAGGGGGTGGATGAATCTTTCGCGCCCGGCGTCAGGTTGGACGAATGGGAGGACGATGGAAGCGAGCAGTTCGATGGACTCTGGAAGCGGCTCCAAGAAACCGATTGGCCCATTTGGGAAGCGTAGAAACGAGGATTTACAACGATGAACGAAAGGCTGGGTCAGCTTCTTGTATGGACCCTTCTGATTTTCGGGGCAACTTTACGGATAACATACGCCGAGAGCTCTAACCCACAGGACGCTCCTAGGGAGGGGTTACCGGGTGTTGGGTCCATCGCGGATTTAGACCGATTAGCAGACCTCCATTTCGTCCTCATGAGCGACAACAAGGGCGACTCACCCGTCAGCAGCGTGGAATTTGCTCGAATGACTGCCTGGCTGAAGCAGGGGAACCCCGCCTTTGTCATCGGCTTAGGCGACCACGTCAAGTATCGTTTTGAAAATACCTTTATTTCTTGGCTACAATCCGATCCGTGGTGGCGTGAGCACTTCTATCCGAACGTTGCGGACGGCGAGAATGAATACTACAGCCCGACCCACAGACAATCGGATTACGGCGAGGGTGGTCCGATACTCGATCTTGTGGAGTTGGACGCCCATGCGCGTGTTATCCGACCAAACCGATCGGAATACTATGCCCAAATTTCCGCTGGCGATTACACCGTCCATCTGATTCAGATGCACTTCTCAGATCAGCCTATGGCCACAGCAGTTGCCTTCCCAGAAAGCAGTCGTGCGTGGATGATGGAAACCGTAAAGGGCATTAAAAAAGGGGATAAGGACCTAATCGTAGTGGCAGCGCATTCACGGACGGGGGCGTGGGACATGGTACTGTCGCCAGAACGGCGCAAATTCCTGCTCGACAAGGCGGATCTGGTGCTCTCGGCTACGACTCACAGATTTGAGGCGTGGGTGTCGGAGGGATTTGAGGAGGGCGATGCCGTTTGTGTCAACACCGGCGCTGTGAACTACCCGGGTCCCATGGCATCCAACGGCTACGTCGAAATTCATCTCATCGAATCAGTGGGTGTTGTGGGACAGTACATAGACCTCACACAGACAGAGCGTCGTCTCCAACGAGGGCATTTTGCGTGGATCAAACCGAAAGCGGGACCGATGCGTTACGTGGACCTCCGACCACCCGCGGCTGATGAAACTGATGAGCCAATCGTCAATCTCAGCGAACCGCTCGCAGCGATCCAGATAGAGGAAGCACTCTCAGAACTGATCAAAGCCAAAACGGGGGTGAATTTCGCTTTGGTAGGTACACGGCAAGGTTTAGAAAAAGGGGCTGTGACACGGGAGGCAGCATGGCGGGTCTTCGGTAAGAACACCAACATTCGGATCGTGAACATCCCAATGGCAAAAGTTTTGCCGGTTCTTGGATTTCTGCGAAGAACCGAGAGCACCTCACAGAGTTCAGTGTTCCGCCTTGCAGCGCCGCATCCCACTATGACGGGCATTATCACTGTGGCAGGTATCACGCACGAAGCGATTGAACCTCAGGCGATAGGCGATAAGGGTTTACGGCAGGTTGACGTTCTCATTGAATGGCTCACCACGCGGTGAATCTCTCCGAAGGATCTCCGTGCTGAAAGGGATAAGCCTCACCTGAAGCAATCGTGCAGCAGATTTATATTCAATCAGGACTTACGCAAATGCAGCACGCAGCGCGAGATTTTTTTATTTTTAACCCCCTAAATCCCCAACCCCTCTGATAAGAGGGGAAAGACAAAGGAGAAGATAACCCCCTCTCCCCGATACATCTTGAGAGCAGGCAGGCGGGATGTACCACTTATCAGGGGGAAATCCTTGTCAGGGGAGTTGCAGGGGGACTTATGAACCAGCTGCATAAGTCCTAAATAATAGGAGTTACGCACTTCAGTTCGTAGTCGCGCCATGAATTGCGCGTCCGGACGGGCGATAAATCGCCCTACTACAAACCTAAGCCCTTACTGGAGTGGCACAATCAATGGAGCGTATCGGGGCAGGTCCCGATTTATCGGGATCCTCGCTTTCGCGGGAGATGCCCCTCCCACATCTATCAAGGATAAATCACCGAACTACAAGGGGGTGAGCGTTCAACTGCGTAAGTCCTATCAATTATAAAAAAGACACTTGCGCCTCCGGACGTGGTGGGGTGAGCCGGCGCAGTTGGAAACAGCGCCTACCAAACAGGTGTTCATTAGTACATTGGTTCGTTAATGAACCAACTTGCATTTTGCACTGTCTTTCCAAATAACCTAAGAGCTTGTTTTAAGAGTGAAACGGTTATCTTGAGAAAGGTGTTCACATGTGGCCCCGCCGGGGCTTAGGGTCTGTTTTAAGAGTAGGTGAAACGGTCATCTTTTGTAATTATAGGGGCAAAATCAACCGATTTTGAGAGTATTTACCGGTAAAATGATAACTTTCAGAGGTTAATTTGGATTTTTCAAACAGATTCTAAGGAGGATAGGACCGTGGCGTCCACACCAGAAGTCAGCACAGATAGTGTCATTATACTCTACAAGGGTGGTCGGTTGCCCACGTGGCATGATCTGACCCCAACCGAGCGGGATGCATACCAGCAGGAACATGTCGATTTGATGCTCTCGGTCGCCCGCGAACATGGACTGATGCGCTTGGAGGGATTTAAACTGATGACGCCACAACAATCGTGGGAACGTTTCTGGGTTATTGAGTTTCCCACACTGACGGGTGCAGAAGCGTGGATCGATGCGGAGATGGCACCACCTTACGGGCGCTACGGCTATTACGAATACTATACTGCGCGGCATTGGGGACGGGACCACTTTTCCCCGTGGGTAGTTGGTTCTCGCGAACCGGTTGTTCGGGACGCGCGGGATCCACATCATGTTCCCCCACTTGAGGTCGATAGGGGCAGTGTTGTTGCCCTACTTTTTGGACGTTGGAGACCAGAGGCAAGTGAGGCAACATCAGAAATGCGTGGCGACACTGAGCACATTGAGCTAATGCAGTCGGTCGCTCGCAGACACGGGCTGATGCGTTTAGAGGCGTTTAAGTTGATGGGTGCACAGGATGCGTGGCATCGGGCATGGGTGATTGAGTTTCCGACTCTGGAAGGAGCGGAGGCGTGGATCGATACCGAAGTACTTCCGCCGCACGGTCGTTACTCTCAGAAGACCTTTTATCTGGCACGCAGATGGGCACCGGAATATTTCGCGGATTGGGTACAGTACGCGCAACATTCATAGCGTGAAACGTGATGCGTAAAGCGTGAAAACAATCTGTTCATTGGCACATTATAGTAGATCTTAGAATTACTAAGACACCCCAAACTGGTGCGGTTAAACGAAACTACCGTTCTACCATTTGGTAAGCGCTGTTTCTAATCCCGACAGGTTCCGATTTGTCGGAATGCTCCCCGATACATCGGGGCAGGCAGGAACGGCATCGGGATCCCGAGAATCGGGACAAGCCGGTTCAACTACGGTGGCTATCCGGTGCGGTTGGAAACCGCACCTACCGGGTTGGAGTGAATGCGGTTAGAAACCGAACCTACCGGTCCCGATAATTAGTTTACCCCGATTTATCGGCGGATCGAAACCGAGGGGCGAAAGTCTCTATTTATCTTTAGAATTCACCATAATGAGTCAATGAACTCAACAGCAAGGAGGAGCTTTATATGGATTTAACGGATAAGATTGCAATTGTGACGGGTGCGGGTCAGGGCATTGGTCGAGCAATTGCGTTGCGGTTGGCAGGTGCGGGCGCAACGGTCGTCGTTGCTGATATGAATCGCAAAGTCGGCGAAGAGGTTGCCCGAGAGATTGAGGCGTTGGAACGCAAATCGCTTGTTATCGAAGTAGATGTCTCAGAGTCAGATCAGGTGCAACAGATGGCGGAGCAGACGTTGGAGACCTTCAACCAAATTGATATCTTAGTGAACAACGCTGGAATTGCGGGGAAAACCGCGACGCTACCGGATTTAGATGAATCGGACTGGGATGCGGTTCTGAATGTGAATCTGAAGGGGGTATTTCTCTGCTGCAAAGCGGTGATTGACCATATGATCGAGAGGGAATATGGCAAGATTGTCAGTGTCGCTTCGATCGCGGGCAAGGAGGGGAATCCAACGCTCATCCCTTATTCGGCTTCCAAAGCAGGTGTCATCTGTTTGACCAAAGCCTTAGCGAAGGAAGTTACCGAGTATAGCATCAACGTCAACTGCGTCTCACCCGCGGTGATCCGAACTCCGATTCTGGAACAGGTGTCGCAGTCAACGATTGATTACATGGTCAGCAAGATTCCGTTAGGCCGGGTGGGCAAACCGGAGGAGGTCGCAGCGGTTGTGCATTTCTTAGCGTCAGACGATGCCAGTTTTGTGACAGGGCAATGTTACGATGTGAGTGGCGGCAGAGCAACGTACTGAAACAGAAACCTAACACAGAGTTAGGTTCTGTTGACATTTCCCATCTGATGCATCCCGTGAATCCCGATTTGTCGGGAGATTCAAAGCAACTTAGGATGATTGGGGAGAATTCCTCAAGTTCGACATGGGTATATCGGGGCTAGAAGCCCCTCCCACAATGGGGTGCCTATCATCGAATCATGGACACAGTTGACATAAATGTCAACACGCCCTCGTCAAGCACACTCCGATTGATAGCATGGGTTAGTCATCGAGGTTGAAGCGAATTGGTTGTCGCACCCGCATGGGTACGCTTACCCCATCTTTCTTGGCTGGGGTGAAGCGCCATCTTTCTATAGCGTCAATCGCTGCCTCATCGAACCCAAACCCTTTCGGGTCCGCTACCTTTATGTCTGTTGGTTTTCCGTCCACATCGACAGTAAACTCAACCATCACAACAGCTTCTCTGTTGGCACGGCGTGCGGCTTCAGGGTATTTTGGATCAACCTTTCTGAGGACGCGGGGTTTCTGATCGACCTCCACAGACACCTCTGCCTCAATGTTACGGTCACCGAGGCCTGCATCCTCACCAATCTCTAATCCACTATCTTCCGGGGCAATCGATGTTTCGCGCTCAATTTTGACCTTCGGCGCCTCCGTGGGGATTTCTGCGCGGCCCTGCTCCACTTGGATATTTCCGAACCCCTTTGGTATGGAAATACCACCAGCAGTTGGGCCATCACCTGCATCAAGCAGATCATCAGTTGGCGTATAAAATTGTGCACCTTCCCTTGGTATCTCTATGGCTGTTGGCGCTGAGCGCGGTGTGCGCACTGCCCGAACTTGTACTGAATCAGGCGGTTTCACGCTCTTTATAGATCGAGGCCTTATCCTCCGGGGTTCACGAACCGGATCGACGAAATCCAGAAAGACCGGCGGCGGTTCGGGTATATACTCCTGCACCGCGTAGATAGTAAGTAAAAACGCCGCAATAAGATGGATACCGAGCGAGACGGGCCAACCAAAGTGTCGTGTGACAAAGAGCTTCTTACGTCTTGCCGTACCAATGGCTTCTGTTGACGTAATCGCCTGCTTCTCCTCTTGATTGAGTGAAAGGTGCTTCAATGGCACAGCAGCTGGCAAGCCCATTTTCAACCGCTTCTGGTGATACCTTGTCTTCCTACGCCGGTTCTGCTTAGCATCAATGTATTTAGAAAGCATACTGCTTCGGGTGTTCATAACTGTTTTTGCGGACAAGGTCGGAAGCTCAGGCACAACAGGCATTTACTTCCTTCCATCTCCTCCTTCCTTTCTTCTTGGCTATTGGTGGGAAAAAGAACAGGGAAATTAACCCTTTCACAGTCATTGACAACCTACCCTGATTCTACGGGTTCAATTCGTTGCTGCGATTCCGCTTCAGTCGAGATCTGGTTCCAGTCCCACAGTTGCGGTATATACTCAACATTTGCCCACATGTCTGCCTGATCCGCGTAGTGTGGACTTCCGGGGTGCCCCGACGCGCCTAACGGCACAATCCACCGTGAATTGGTCCAGTCTGACGGATCGTGGATGTAACGGTTGACGGACATCCCTGTGGCAATAAATTCGTTGTGGAAAGCGTAACTCCCAGCGAGCGGTGTGTCGCCATCACCGTGCGTCGGCACCGCAGGCGGATTCAGCAGATCGGCATACTCCGGAAACAGCACCGCAAGTGGATGTTGTGGGTATGTCCGGTGGAGTTCGCCCCACGCCCAGTTTGACATATCATCGTCAAGTTGGGTCTTGAGGTTTTTAACAGCGGCTTGGAGCGCGGAAGCCAACACATCGGACCAATCGCGGTCAGGCGGCAGCAAGGAGTTATCACCGTCCGCAAGTTCTTGGTTCATTCTCACGACAACTTGACGGACATGGGCATCGCCTCCCGCAGCGCCTGAAAACAGCTCCTCCGCCATATCCGCCATCAGATGATCGAGCAGGAAGCGGATAACATACGTCTTGGTCTTGGCGTAAATCAAGGGTTGGGCTTGATCGCGGTCCATGGTATAGTCCCATGTCCGCAGCAGCGCCAATGCTTCGGCTGAATCTTCGTCAAGCGGCGTAACATCGACCAGCACTTCTGTGAAAACGCGCGCCGGATTTGAAACCCGCTCTGCGTGGATACGCGCCATATCGTCGACGGTCCCGGTCCCTGATTCAAGCGAAAGAATCTGCGCCTGAACGCGTCGGGCACGATACTCAGGTGTGAAAGACAATCCCACATAATAGGGATAGTCGTGACCCGCAACACGCTGATTGCAGGTGACTGCGTATCCGGTGTCGGGATTGATGGCTTTTGGCAGTTCGTCGTGGGGGATGTAGCCGTTCCACTCATATTCGCCCGTCCACCCCGGCACCGCTCTCCAGCCGTTTGATTCAGGTCGGATCGGAATTTTGCCCTCATGTAAGTAGCCGAAATTTCCGTGTACATCGCCGACAGCGTAGTTATTGACGCGGTCAGTCCAGTTACGGAACGCTTGGTGCAATTCATCTACGGACTTCGCTCGCATCGCATCGCGTGCGGCATCAACCCAGTGGGAGCCGGCAATTAGCCCCGGATCACTGATTGCTATCGCCGCTCCCGATTCAGGATTCCCTGCAACAACGGGACCGTGGTGGGTAATCGTCACTGCTACCGGTATGGGATCTGCGTCCCGCACCTCGATTGTTTCGTCCCGCACCTCGGCGGGTCTCCATACGCCCCTGAACAGATACTCACGCCCGTCCGGTCCCTCACGGAAACGTTCGATGAAGAGATCCTGCGTATCTGCTCCACCATGCGTCATCCCCCATGCCACGTATTCGTTGTGACAGAAATGGAGCGCGCCGGGCATCCCCGGTACAGCGTGACCAATCACTGTAAATTCGGGACACGACAGGTGAACTTGGTAGTAGACGCTCGGCGTGTCAAGGGCACGATGCGAATCACCACCCACCAACGGTAATCCCGATTCGGTGAGTTCACCAGAGATTGACCAGCCATTGGATCCCGCGTCCACCTCGTCAAGCCAGTTTGCCGCTCCAGCGGCCTCACTCAATTCATCAAGCCCTTCAAGCGGAGCGCCTTCATAAACCTCGCCGGGCGGCACTGTGAGCAGGTGACCATTCGGGTATCCTTTCATGAGTTCGGCGAGCTTCTCAGGACCGAGCATTTTTGCCACGCGCATCCGGTACAGTTTCGGTTCAAACGTACCCAAAAGGGTATTGCGTATCTTGTAGACGGCGAGACAGTGCCAGTTCTGCCATCGTTCAGGGATTTGGTCGAGGATCGTGTACTCAATAGGCAGGGTTTGGACTGTATCGAGGTAGGCGTTCACACCCGCTGTGTAGGCATCAACCATGACCTTGGCTTCAGGACTAGCGATTTCGTAGTCGAGTTTTGCAGTGCGCTCCATTCCCGCTGCTCGCAACAGCCGGTCTTGAGAGACGCCGCTACTTCCAGCAAACTCCGCCCATCTGCCGAGTGCACGGTGTCGATCCGCATCCATGTGCCACAGACGGTCCTGCGCGGTGACAAAACCTTGTGCAAAAAACAGGTCGTTTTCGTTCTCAGCCTTGATGTGAGGGATTCCCCACTGGTCCCGATACACGTCAACCGGGTTGTGGAGTCCCGAAAAACGCATTGTGGTGGTGAGGTCGGGCAGGGCAGCTTTCAGGTCTGCTTCTGTAATTTTCATTGACATTGTTCGCTTGTCCCACAGAGAGTCCAAGTTGATAGTGTCTACGACTTAATATTATAATTTAAAATAATTCAGATTGCCACCTAAAGTCAATCGTCCCTCTCTATTTTCATCAGTTCGATAATATCTGTCAACTGGCTCGCCATTCTATCCAGATTGTGGGCAGTTTTTTCTAGTGCATTAATCGCCCTGACATAAAGACGGAACGAGTAATAAAAGATGGCAAACAAAGCTAACAGTACAAGTATTCCAACAAACGGTTCCATAAGTGAACTCCTTTGCCCTGGGGACGCGTGAAAACCGCCGCTTTGACTTTGCCCTGCTACCACAGATGAATTTTCAACGTATAGCAACTTGCGTTATTATATTTCAACTTTTCCCAGATGTCAATGTACAATAGTGTTGCAAGGGTTTCTTATGGTTCAATAGTTTGCACCAAAACGTATTACCCAATTCCCAACCGTTCACAGACTTCGTCCAATTCCCGAAGCCCCACATCGTCGAGTAAAGCGGGTTGCGGAGAACGCCAGCGTGGGGATTTAATGATACCTTTGCGGTAGAGGATTTCCTTGTGAACAAGTCCTCCCACACGAAGAATTGGATTAATCTCGCGTTCCCAGACCTCGCGCGCTGCAGTTTCGTCGCCCGACTGCCAGTGATCCCAGACCTGAACGAAGGCGTGGGGATGGCTGGGCCAGGGCATCGTGCCCTGTGAGCCACGGCGCAGTTCTTCGATAAGGAAAGACCCGCTCGCCCCGCCGAAGACTGTAACCAAATCGCCGCCGTGCTGAATCGCCTCGTAGACTTTCTGCACTGGGGGCGCATTTTCGACTTTGGCATAGCGTACCCGTTCGGACTCCTCAGCAATCTGTCGCAGCAGCGCCCCACCGAGCGACGTCCCGGCTTCCTGGACGAAGATCGGGACACTGACAGCGTCCGACAGCGTCTTAAAGTGTGCCTTTTTCTCTTCGACCGGCACATCCGCTGCGGGAGGTGTGCACATCACCGCGGTTACGCCGAGATCTTCGGTCTGTCGGCTATATTGCACTGTTGCAGCGGTTGACACGGCGCCCGTGTTGACAACCACCGGCACCCTGCCGGCTGTCTGATCAACTACCACTTGGGCAATCTGTAATCGTTCCGCTTCGGTGAGTTTCATAATCTCTGTGGCAAATGCAATCACCACACCGTGGACGCCGGCACCGATGTTGTACTCAACGACGTTCCTCAAGCTATCTTCATCAATACGGTCCTGCTCGTCAAAAGGTGTGATAAGGACTGGAAACATACCCCGCATCGGTTGTTGGGACATTCAGATATCTCCTTAATTTTGGTTATTTGTTTTGATTAGAAATAGGAATTCTCGATTCGGCACGTCAGCACTCCGCACCCAGTCGTGGGTCCATTTCATACCCGCCATAACGTTCTGCTTATAGTCTATCTCAACTGCTTCAATTAGAGAGCTGTTATCCTGAAGGATTTCATTGAGTTCGTCGGCGGTTGCGCGTCCCGCTGAACTGTAAGAGAGGATAATCCATCGGGCACGCGTGCTTCGAATCAGCTGTTCGATAGCTTCAACCGCGATGAACCGTCCTGTGTGATCGTCTCTTCGGAATTCTTCAAACACTGACGAAGCTAAAGTGTCCGACGTGTCTTTGCGCCGCAGTGCTTTGCCAAACAACTCAGGTTTGTCGTTGAGGCATACTGTTGACCAGAGGTGGTAGTATGAGGCGTATCTGACTCGGGAAGGGGGCATCTTCTCATTATTGGAGCCGTAAGGCGGATCGTAGTATGCTAGATCGACGTTCGTGTCCTGTATTAATTCAAAGATGTCCCGCCGCGATACTTCGTGCTGCTCCCTGCTATAGAAGAGATTTGGCACATTCAGCACCAATTCATTGAATGATCGGGGTGACCAATCCTTGAGATACGAAGCAAAATGCCCAAGGGTGCTATCAACTCGATCGAGCGCGAGAAGGAGGCTTGTGAGCGCGACCGCCCTTTCAACTTTCGTCAGAGAAAGCCGATCAATCTCCTCCCGTATCGCGTCCAGTTTCCGTGTGTTATGATGGTTGTGAGTTGTGATAAAATGGTTTGAATTTCTGTCGTGCGTGATTTAGAGTAAACTGCCAGTTGACAGTGGCTTTTTTTCGATTTCGTGCTTCCGTCCAAGCGTTGACTTGTCGTTGTAACTCAGACACCTGTCCCATTCGCCGAGATAGACACTGCCTTGAAAGTACAGACAACTCAATCTCAACCATATTCAACCACGAAGCGCTTTTGGGGGTGTAACACATGTCAAACAATTGCGTCAATTCAAATGCTCTTGATGGGTCAAAGGTTTGATAGAATGATGATGGGTTATGGGTGTTGAGATTATCCTGAACCAACCGAATCTGAGTTGCGTTTTGGTAATGTTGAGCGACTTTGTTCAAAAAATGTGCATAATCGGTTTTGGTTCGACGGTCACGCACCTCTACGATGCGTTGACCGGTTAGGGGTTCAAAAGCGATGAACAGAGTTGCCACGCCGTTGCGCTTATACTGATAATCTTGTCGCTTTTGTTTATCCGCTTTCATAGGTATCGGTGCAATGATGTCATCAATTAATTGGCACGGTCTTTCGTCAATACAGACCACCGGATACATCGGGTCATACGGAAGTTGATATAGATGTAAGATGGTTTCCATCTCCCATAAGAACCCAGGAGTTATCTGTCCAATACACCATTGCTTTTTCAGGTGAGGCTTCAATCGGTTTTTTTTAAGATGCGCCCCACCGTTTCGTGGGAAATATCATCAATGCCATCTAACTCCACTAAGTGGTCTGCTAGCAGGCGCAAAGACCACTGGCTATGTCCTTCTGGCGGGTCGCTGCAAGCTAAGGCGGTGACTTGCGCGCGTTGGTAGCCATTGAACTTCAGCGGTCTACCACTACGAGATAACTCCTCAAGCGCCATCTCTAATCCACCGGTGGCACACTTTTTTCGCACCCGGCGAATTGTCCCTTGACTGACATCGAGGACTTCATGAATCTGATGGTCAGCCATCGCGCCTTGAGGACGGTTTTGGTCTGCCAAAAGCAGGATACGGGCGCGTGCTAACTTTCGCGCTGAGATTTCTCCACGCTGACAGAGGGATTTGAGCTCTTTCCGTTGAACGGGGGATAAGGTGACTGGATATTTGTATGCTGGCATTGTATCCTCCATGGGTTGACTGTGAGTGGAATCAGAAACAATACGACTCAATATCATCATACCATACAAATATCAAAAGTACAAAACTTGCCTGACAGTGTACTAGTTGATAAATTCTGTGCTACTAGCAACTTGCGTTATATATAGGACACTACCCAGACTTCTAATAATGAGGCTTGAAAGCGACCGAGCGGCAACTCGGTCGCTTTTTTTGTTTACGAACACCCACTGGTCGCACCGCAATTCAGACAGCGATAGCAGGTGCCGTTCCGCACCATAATTGTCCCGCAATCATGGCATGGAGGCGCATCTGATTGCATCGCTGCGACGCGTTTTTCGCGTGCTTCCAGCCTTTGGTCATTCTCTTCCTGATTGATGTCAATCGTGTCAAGGGGCAGCTGCTGTGGTTGGGCAAGCTGATCACCGAGGCTTCCATCTCCTCCGGCAAGTGCTTCGCTTTGCGGAGCGAATTTCAGTCCGAGCCAGCGGAATACATAGTCGATGATTGACTTCGCTATCGGGATATCCTTATTGTTGGTAAATCCCGCAGGCTCAAATCCGACATGGCTGAACTTACTGACCAATGACTCCAGTGGAACACCGTACTGTAGCGAGATTGAGGTCATTGTTGCGATGGTGTCCATCAATCCAGAGATGACAGAGCCTTCCTTCGACATCTTGAGAAACACCTCGCCGGGGGTGCCATCTTCGTAAAATCCGACCGTGATATAGCCTTCGTGACCCGCAACGCTAAATTTATGAGTGATTGAAGCGCGTTCGTTGGGCAGACGACGGCGGATTGGTCTCACTTCCTGTTCCTCTTCCTCTGTTTCTGTTCTCGCTGAACTGAGGGGTTGCGACAACTTCGATCCGTCCCGATAGAGTGCCACCGCCTTCAACCCCAATTTCCATGCCTCAACGTAAAGGTCCTCAACCTCCTCGACCGTTGTTTCGTGGGGCATGTTGATGGTTTTGGATATCGACCCGCTCAGGAACGGCTGTGTCGCGGCGACCATGTGCACATGCGCCATCGGCTCAATGTAACGCTGACCGTACTTCCCACATTTGTTGGCACAATCAAAGACGGGTAGATGCTCAGCTTTCAGATGCGGTGCGCCTTCGATGGTCATCATGCCACAGATTACGTTGCTTGCTTCTTCAATCTGCTGCTGCGTAAATTCCAATTCATTCAAGAGATCGAAATCTGGCGCGTTATATTGTTCCGGACCAAATCCGAGACGTGCCATCCCTTCCTCTCCGACGGTATAGGCGTTAAACGCATGCGCCAACTCAAAGACGGAGGGTAGCGTTGCTTCAATCTGACCGATCTCTTCGTTAGTCAAACCCTTCTGTTTGAGCGAAACATTATTGATATGCGGTGAACCGATCAGCGAGGACGTACCTTGGACATAGGTCACAATGTCGTCAATCTCTTCGGTCGTATAACCGAGCTTTTTCAATGCGCGTGGCACAGATTGGTTGATAATTTTAAAGTAACCGCCGCCCGCCAACTTCTTGAATTTCACAAGCGCAAATTCAGGTTCAACACCGGTCGTATCGCATTCCATCAGTAGCCCTATGGTACCGGTAGGCGCTAGCACTGTCGCCTGTGCATTCCGATAGCCGTAGCGCTCTCCCATCTCAACTGCATCATCCCACGTTTGCTGCGCTGCTTTCAAAAGGTGAGACGGGCAGACATCTGGGTTAATTCGGTAGGCTGCGGAACGATGTTTACTCATCACATGCAACATTGACTCACGGTTCTGATCGAAGTTGGGGAAAGGACCTTTGACCGCAGCCATCTCTGCAGATGTCCGATACGCCTCACCACAGAGAATGGCGGTGAGCGCGCCGGCGATGGCATATCCTTCCTCGCTATCATAGGGGATACCGTTGACCATCAGCAAAGTTCCCAAATTGGCATATCCCAATCCGAGCGGTCGATAGTCGTGGCTGTTTTGAGCGATTGGGCCGGTTGGATAGGAGGATAAATCGACAAGGATTTCCTGACCGATGAAGAAGATTCGGCAGGCATGCTTGAACCCTTCAACGTCAAAGTTTCCATCTTCATCGACAAATTTGAGTAGATTGATAGAAGCGAGATTACATGCGGAGTCGTCAAGGAACATATATTCTGAACATGGATTACTGCTATAAATTCGATCGGTATTCGCACAGGTGTGCCAGTCGTTAATCGTCGTGTCAAACTGCACCCCCGGATCCGCACAAGCCCAAGCGGCTTCGGATATTTGACGCATGAGATCTTTGGCTTCAAATGTTTCACAGATTTCGCCTGTCGTACGGAACGTTGTATCCCATTTGTCACCGCGTAGATAGGCATTCATGAATTCATCTGTGATTCGGACAGAGTTATTTGAGTTTTGCCCTGAGACGGTCTTATACGCTTCCCCGTTGAAGTCAGCGGGATAACCAGCGTCGACGAGTGCTGCTACCTTCTTTTCCTCACTCACTTTCCAGCTGATGAAATCAACGATCTCCGGGTGATCCATATCGAGGCATACCATCTTGGCTGCACGTCTGGTCGTTCCTCCAGATTTCGTCGCCCCTGCCCCACGGTCAAAGACTTCAAGGAAAGACATCAGTCCACTACTTGTACCCCCACCGGAGAGTTTTTCTTGCCGTCCGCGAATCTTGAAGAAATTCGTTCCAGTTCCTGAACCGTACTTAAAGACACGCGCCTCATTTTTGACCAACTCAAAAATCGACATCAGATCATCGTCAACAGATTGTATGAAGCATGCGCTGCATTGTGGGTGGTCGTAGTTGTTTCCCGTCTGAGCTACACTGTTCTTTTCAAAGTCCCAATACCAGTTGCCGGTTCCGCCTCTTATTCCATATTGATGATATAGTCCACAATTAAACCAGACCGGCGAATTAAACGCGCCTCGCTGCATGACAAGCAGGTCCGTCAGTTCCATCTCAAAGGCATCAGCATCCTCCGGTGTGGCAAAGTAGCCGCCAAAGGTTTCGCCAGCGTGGCGGATGGTGTGAGCGACACGTTGGATGAGTTGACGAACACTTGTTTCGCTATCCGTTTCAGGTAACCCTGCTTTACGAAAATATTTGGATACTGCAATATCCGCTGCCAACTGTGACCAATTCGATGGGACCTCCACCTCGTCTTTCTCGAAGATAGTCTCGCCTTTCTCATTATAGATCACCGAACTTCGAGGTTCCCACTCAATGGTATCGAATGGATGCACACCGGGCAAGGTATACCGTCGATCGACTTTCAAGCCTTGTTGTTGTGCAGTTTCTTCGAGAGAAGAGGATTTGATGTCAGCAGTCTCATCCGATGGGGCACCAACTATCGAATCCTGATTAACACCAAAATTGTTGGGTTGGGACATTTTGATTCCTTTCTTTCAATTCCTTTCTTATGATTGCTAAAAACATTAACAGATTCAGCAATTCGACTACCTGTAATTCGTTAATAGTTCCCCTTAATTCAACGCTCTTCTTAAACGATCGGTTTCGCTAATTTAATCATCGGGTGCTAATTGACGGAGTTCGTTTTCAAAATCTGCTGCATCTTTGAAGTCACGGTAGACAGAAGCAAACCGAATATAAGCGACGCTATCCAAATTTTTGAGAGCATCCATAACAATTTCACCGATGATATGGCTTTCGATTTCGGATTTGTGCATACTGATAATTTGTTGTTCCACATCCCCAATCAAACGATCAATAGTTTCCTGGCTAATCGAGCGTTTTTCACACGCCTTCATGATATTGCGTCTTAGCTTTTGTCGATCGAAGGCTTCGCGGCGTTGGTCCTTCTTAATAATGAAAAGATCCAATACCTCAGCCCGCTCATACGTTGTAAACCGCTTTGAGCAATTGAGACACGCTCGGCGTCTGCGGATAGCAGTTCCTCCGTCAGTATCCCGTTTGTCGATGACTCTTATGCTTGAACCATTGCAATATGGACATTTCATAGAACACCAATATATTGTGTATAATTTCTTTTATCATACAATATGTTCGATGGGGTGGCTAATATAATAATAGATTTTCAACAGTCTGTCAATAGTTTTTTAACAGAATTTTACCAGTTTTTTAAAATTAACAGTCGAGAGTTGAACAGATAATTCTTGCCGAACTCCATGAAGGTGTGGCACAATTAAGACAATGAACCAAGTTCCCAATGAATTGGCAGATCTATCGGTTTGGGATTGTAGTTACTAACCTAAATTATAGAGATCCAATCATAACAAAAATCAAGAAAATGAGGGACAGAGATTTTCGTGTTACAAGTGTTCTTCGATGAAAATCGCTAAACAAAGGAGGGGTTGAGTCGTCGAAAACGCATCAACACGCGTCGGAAAGAAAGCCAACTATGAAGAAATCGAAGCATGACCTGACCCAAGGAAGCATTTTCAGGAACCTTATCCATCTTGCTTGGCCAATTGCTCTCAGCAATATTTTACAGGATTCTTTCAGTGTAGTCGATATGATCTTCGTTGGGAAATTAGGGGCTGAAGCGATTTCTGCCGTTGACATGAGCTCGAACCTTCAACGACTGATTAGCGTGCTTTCACTTGGTATCTCAATGGGAACCGTTGTTTTGGTTTCTCAATCAATTGGTGCACAACAGAGAGAGCAAGGGGAGAATATTGCGATGCAGGCGCTCATCTTGAGCATTATATGCCCTCTTGCAATTGCATGTATAGGCTTTCCACTTGCTGAAATTGGATTGAGGTTGCTTGGAGCAGAAGAAGAGGTGGTACGGTTGGGCGTACCTTACTTGCGTATCACACTGCTTGGTGGTATTATGATGTTCGTATCGATGACCTTAGGTTCCATTTTCAGAGCGGGTGGAGATTCGCTGACACCGATGGTCGTGATGATCGTTTCGACAGTCTTAAACATCATTCTGGATCCCCTGCTGATATTTGGGATTTGGAAATTCCCGCGTTTGGAGGTTGCGGGATCCGCGTATGCAAGTGTAATTGGTAGAAGCGTTGGGGTTGTAATTTTCCTTTATCTCTGTTTCATCGGACGCAGCGTCATCTCGCTCAAACACGTTAAACGCCGCATCGACTTATCAGCAATGAGGCAAATCCTGAGACTCGGAATTTTCAGTTCAATGCAAGGATTTCTGAGACACGCCTCGCGACTGGGGTTTATTCGAGTTGTAGCAATTTATGGCACGAGGGCAGTGGCTGCCTATGCCATCTGTATGCGACTCCGTATTCTTGTTATGCACTTGGGGTTCGGATTCGCCAATGCTGTTGCCCCAATGGTGGGACAAAATATCGGAGCAGGGCAGATTGACAGGGCAGAAAAATCTGCCAATCTCGCCGGTGGATTGGCAACGGTACTTATGGCTGTGCTTGGAAGTCTACTGTTTATTTTCCCTCATCTCAGCATTAGGATATTTACCAGCCAAACGGAAGTTATCACTATCGGAAGTGTTTATATCCGCTATCTATCAGCCACTTTTGCATTTATCGCGATTTCTATTGTATTTGGCCGTGCACTCAATGGGGCTGGGGACACCGTTTCCCCGATGGTGATGACATTCATCTGTCAACTCGGCGTTGGATTGCTTCTGGTAATCTGGCTTTCCTATTTAGTGGGACTTAAGGGGGTTTGGATTGGCATCGCCATATCAAATGTTGTACAAGGCGTGTTAATGTGGTGGTGGTTTAGACGAGGGACATGGAAGACCAAAAGACTCATGGACAAGAAGTGATGTTAGCAGCACCCCGACGAAAGGGGAGGTAAGTGCTTACGAACGAGCAGCACACTACTCCTGCCAGATTTCAAATATCTGTATAACATCATTCGCAAGTAGCTGCTGTGCAATTATTTGAAGTTTGGCTTGATCCAAGCAGCCGTGTATTCGATACTTCTGCCCTGTCTGTGCGGCTTGCACATCTGGGATCTCCATATCACGCAGCCCCTTGAGAACGCTATCACCCACGGTATCCGTCACCCCCGGCTTCAACCGCACCTCAATGGTCCATATGGAGTCATCGCTTTGTATTGGGGTGTGGTTATCGGAACGGGTATAGATGTAATTCTGCGTTACCGGATCAGCAAGAAGTTCCGCACAGATGCGCTCGATCGCATGTGAGTGAATATCTCCCTCGATCCAGTAGATTTGAACGGTGTGAACGGATTCTACACCGGCGAGCCCGAGATCGATAATATCTTGAAGGATACCGTGTCCGATAGCATCAGGCGTCTCGGGTTTGTAACTAACTTCAATTTTCCATTTCAATTTCTGATTTTCCTATCTTGACTAAAGGACAAAAGGACGAAAACGTGCCAACGGAAGAAGCCAGCGCCCGAACGCTGTTAGTTATCGTCAGCGTCATTGGAATTATTTTTACTATTGTAATGATTATCCTTTTCTTTAACGCAGCTCCGGCCCGCTCCGACATTCCGGACCATCGGACTTACACAGATCCAGCCGCTTGCCTGAAGTGTCATCTCCGCGGAACCGAAGAATCCCCAACGATGCCGCATCTCAACGTCGGCAACTGCCATATCTGCCATCAGCTGGCAAAAGAAAAAAAGCCTAACTAACAAAACGTCTTTATTTTGCTATCGTGCAACCTCCCACGCTAGATGCTGCAGTTCCGGTCCAATCAGTTTTTCCCACGCTAACTGTACTGCAGCCGTGGAGCCGGGTGTGGAGACAACCACTTTTCCTCGGTACACACCGGCGGTAGCGCGCGATAACATCGCCGCTGCCCCGACTTGGTCATAGCTGAACATTCGAAAGAGCTCACCAAAACCGGGTAGGGTCTTTTCTAAGGCTTGATCTAACACATCAAAGGTTGTATCGCGCGGGGCAATACCTGTGCCGCCGTTAAAAAGAATCATGCGTGCCTCGCCTGCTGCGAATTCGTCCAGCACCGCCTTGACCTGATCCGGTTCATCTTTGATAATACGGTATCCCACAACCTCATTCCCACCAGCCGCTAATTGCTCGCGGAGGTAAACTGCGTTCTTATCTGTTTCCGGTGTACGTGTATCACTGACGGTAACAATCGCTACGCGCACCGGACCATGTTCTGCAGCCATCTCCCGATGCTGCTCGGTGCTTGCTGAAGTTTTTTCTCCCATCTCTGTTCTCCTAAGAATTGAACACTGCAAAATTTATGTCAAAAATCCGATTAATATAGAATATGTCAAACACCCCTCATTGTCAAGACTAAATGGAAGCCAGATCTGGGGTTGATGCAGTCAGGACGATCATGATACAATGAACAAAACAGTCCCTGAAATCGAAAAGCGTTAAGACCAAATTTACCAACAGCAAATTAAGACAAGGAGTATGATATGGTTCCCCTTATTAGCAACATCGGTTACGGTCTCTTAGGTGCCTGCCAACTCCCACGCTTCTGGTGGAAAGTTACCCTCAGAAGAGCGGGGCTACTCGATGCAGAATATCCCGACTGTAGTGGCGGACTTGATACATCGGTTCTCAAAGTTTTAGATTTAGACAAAGAGACGACGCTCTCCTACCTGCGAGATAATACGCCGAACTATCTCGAATTTGAGGCATGGATTCTCCAACAAAAGGATGGGAAGATTGACCAACAGGCTGTGGCAGATTGGAACGAACAAATTCGGTCACGCGATCATCGCCCAGCCAAAATCGAAGAGACGTATAAGGACATCGGGCTTCCTGATGACGCCGGCATCACCTCCGCTGTGGTTCTGAACAATTTACAGGATTGGCAGCTATTCTATGAGCGTGATTTGGATAACGATTTCGCGGCGCTCACCGGTCGTGTTGTACCGCTGATCGCAAATATCGATTACGGTGCTTTGGAGGTCTGTCAGTTACCCCGGACGTGGCTCAAAATCTTGTTGAAAGCCAAAGCCCGACTCCATCCCGACTATCCAGACATGACCGAAAACGGGTTGGATCCGCGAGTCTTACGCGTGCTCGGAATCGAACCTGCCGACGCTGTCGCTTACATCCGTGAAAATCTTCCCAGCTACACTCAGTTTGAGGCATGGGTGCTGGAACAGAATGGCGGTGAAATTGATCGGGAGAAAGCCGATGAATGGAACACCTTTATCCGTAATCGCATCCATAGGGACGAGAAACGGATCGAGATTCACGCAACCGTTGGTCGCAAAGATGACGGCACATTGACCTCTGCAGTGCTCCTCAATCATATAGAGGATTGGCACCTCGCCCACGCTGATCTCATGAAAGGATCAGCAGCGTAACTATACATTTCTGTCTGATCACGGCGTAGGTTTTAGATCTCTAGGTAGGTTTATTTCTCGCGTGTCTCGATTAGGGCACGCACACGGTCCGGATCAACCCCGTTGGTGGTAACACCGTCGCGCTTAATTGCGGTGCCAACGATAACGCCATCCGCGTACTGTAACACTTCGGCAAGACTATCAACTGTCACGCCGCTTCCAACGAAAACAGTGGCATGAGGAATCGCTGACTTTATAGATTTTAATTGGTCGAGATCGATGCCTTTGCCTGTTGCCGTTCCTGTAACGATAAGTGCGTCCGCAAGGCCGCGATGGTAAGTATCCTCTGCACTCGCGACGATATCGATCGGTGCAAGGGGCACCGCATGCTTCACGGCAATATCCGCGAAAATTTTGACCTCACTCTTGAGAACAGATCGGTAGCGCAACGTTTCGTGCGCCCTCCCTTGAATAATACCCTGATCCGTGAGCATTGCGCCGGTGTGCACGTTCACACGAATAAAATTTGCGTCCGCCACGGTCGCGATTGCCATCGCCGATTTTGCGTCGTTTCGTAGGATGTTAAGCCCAATTGGTGTTTGCGGATAGTGTCCCCGGATTTCACTCGCAATGACAGTTAGTGATGCAACGGTGTGAGGCTCTACAGCATCCGGATAGAACGGTGCATCGCCATAGTTCTCAATGATAATGCCGTCCATTCCATTATTAATCAACATCCCTACATCTGAAAGTGCACGGGTGCGGATTTCGTCCAAAGCCTGTGTCGATTGAGGGCTGCCGATTAGTGGAAGCAGATGAACTACGCCGATAATCGGTTTGGGATGATCAAACAACTGATGGGTTCCTTGCATATTGCTAAAATTTCTCGCCCGTAGAAGGCGACTATCATTGCAGATGGGATAACATTGACAGCGGCGTTGTTGCAAGTAGACCCGCATCAATGGGAAGTAGCACACCGGAAACCCATCGGGACTCATCACTAGCGAGGAATAACCCCGCCCACGCGATGTCCCAAGCAGTGCCTTCTGTTCCCAGCGGACCTGATCGCCGACGGAGATCACGCAATTCATCGGAAATGGTGGTGGTCATTGGAGCGTAAATGTGCCCTGGCGCGATGCAGTTGACCCGAATGTTATCTCGGCCGTGATGTACCGCCATATTGCGTGTTAAGGAGACCGCACCCCCTTTTGATACCGCGTAAGGGATGTTGCGCCAAATATTTGCCCGCAGTCCATCAATTGAAGCGATGTTGACAATCGAGCCACCGCCTGCCTCAATCATCTTGGGAATGGCGTGCTTAGATGCCAGCATCATACCCTTGAGATTCACCGCCATCACATCATCCCAGACCTCTGGATCTACATCAACAACCGTCCCTGCGCCACCGATGGCGGCACTATTAAATAGGATATGCAGCTCACCGTATCGCTCAACGGTTGCCTCAACCATCGCTTGACAGTCATCGTTTTCAGAAACATCACCGACAAAAATTGACGCCTCCCCGCCTTCTTCTTCAATCACAGCAAGGGTTTTCTCCGCATTTTCGAGATTTCGGTCTACCAATAAGACCTTGGCGCCCTGTCGAGTAAAGAGTATTGATGTCGCCCGTCCAACACCATCTACTGGGGTGCGACTCCCTGCACCGGTGACAATGGCAACTTTGCCTGCTAACCGTGTTCCGCTATTTTCCATTATCGCTTAACTTCCTTTGATTTTATTTTCTCATTTAGCGCGCATAGGATATGCGTACCGCTTCTCGCTGTACCATAAGCCTATGATACAGATGATTAGGCATAACGTCAACGGAAAACGCGCCTTTCTACAACCGCATCAGTGAATCTCTTGACAAGTCGAGGGGCTCTGAACAATAATGTGTCAGGCAAATTTGAAACATGCAGCGTATAAATAGACACTGTATCTTCTCATCAACAGCTCAGCATATAAACCAAGGGAACTAGAACTATGAAAATACTGTTGACAGGTGCAGCCGGCTTTGTGGGACGTGCTGCAGTCGATATCTTGAGCCAAGAGCATGACGTAACCGCCTTCGACATTCACCAAGTAGTTGGCTACGATAATGCTGTTCAAGGGGACGTACTTGACTATACAAAACTTGAAGCCGTAATGGCTGGTCACGATACGGTTGTGAATACGATCATGGCACCCAATGGTAGTTACGGCATGGACGGTCCAGGTTTTGATATTAATGTACGGGGTATGTTCAACCTCCTCGAAGCTGCCCGTGTCTGCGAAATCCAGCGATTTGTCCATACCTCCAGCGGGGCGGTCCATGGCGGATATCCGGAGGACACTTTTCTCACGCATGACCTATATCCACTCAAAGCCGGTAGCTCTTATGATCTTTCTAAGCTGATGCAAGAAGAACTCGCCCGAAATTATCACGAACAGCACGGCCTTTCCATCGCATGTATTCGACCATGGGGCATCATTGATTCGGACGAGATGGTGACAACTGATGGTCATCCTGTCAACGGCTTCTATTATGGCACGATTGATCGACGAGATGTGGCATCCGCGCTCAAATGCGCCCTGGAGGCATCGGATATTAGCTACGATTGTTTTTATATATTCGCCACACCGGGGGGTTATAAAAAAGGGGATGTAGCACGGACAGAAAGGTTGCTGGGTTGGGAGCCGGTTTATCGCTTTGATGGGGATCTTTAATTCCGGTCCGACAAGGAGTAACTTGAATTAAAAAATGGTTGAAATCTAGTAAGGGTTGTGAGAAAATTACTGGTATTCAAGGATCTCCTAATGATTTTGAAGGAGGCAGGGCAGAAGTTCAAGGCAAAAAGTATCAGTTCACAACTTCGCATCCGTGTCGAAAACCCGCTCACGTGATTACAGGAGGTAACTGAGAATGAATACACAAGAACTAACAACGAATCAGATTCATGAACTCGGTATTGAAGCACTTTTGAGTAAACTTGGACCTGCTGGTATGATCCGTTTTCTCCATCAGTACGAAAAGGGGAAGGGTAATTACTCCGTCGATCGACATCAATGGCTTACCGTGCCAGATGTCAAAACACTCGCAAACCAGATTCAGCAGACACGCGAGGAAGAAAAAAAAGATTAAGACACATCTTGGCATCATTTCATTGACAATAAATAACAGTTAGTTTGGAGGAACGCTAATGAGTAACATAGCAACAAGCAACTTGGGGCGTACAGGGGTTGCCTTAACCAATCTGGGTTTTGGCGGGGCACCACTCGGAGATCTCTTTGAAATCCTCAGCGAAACGCAAGCGCAAGCGACGCTGCAAGCGGCATGGGATGCCGGCTTACGCTATTTTGACACAGCGCCGTTCTACGGCTATGGGAAAAGTGAACATCGCTTCGGACATTTTCTTCGTCAACAGTCACGCAAGGATTTTGTGCTTTCTACAAAAATTGGGCGTGTGCTGCGGGCAACGCGTGATCCCGATAATTTCGACCAAGGGATGTGGGCAGGAGGACTGCCTTTTGACCTTCATTTTGACTATAGCTACGATGGGGTCATGCGCTCCTTTGAAGACAGTCTGCAGCGGCTCAGTTTGAACTCTATCGATCTGCTGCTCATCCACGATCTCGATCACATGTTTCATGTGAACGACACACGGATTAATGCTCACATGGTGCAGCTCGGCACCAGCGGTTGGCGAGCACTCGAAGAACTTCGTTCCAGCGGACAGATAAAAGGGATAGGAGCTGGCGTGAATCAGATGGGCACTATCCCGCGCTTTTTGGAGATGGTGGACCTCGATTTCTTTATCGTTGCGATGCCGTACACGCTGTTGGATCAGGATGTCTTGGACGCAGAATTCCCACAGTGTGAGGAACGCGGCGTCGGTGTGGTGATCGGTGCGGTGTTCGCCTCTGGTATTTTAGCGACAGGTCCGACGGAGAATGCGTATTACGCCTACGCCCCGGCACCTCCTGAGGTATTGGAAAAAACGAGACGCATCCAAGCGGTCTGTGATCGACATAACGTGCCGCTAAGGGCAGCAGCATTACAGTTCCCGTTAGCGCATCCAATCGTTGCCGCAGCGATTCCGGGAGGGCTCATGCCAGAGCATGTGCAATCAAATGTCGAAATATTTGAACATCCCATCCCTGCGGATCTTTGGAGTGAGCTAAAAGGGGAAGGATTGCTGCGGGAAGACGCACCGACTCCTTAATGCAACGTAAATTAATTCCGAGTTACTACTTTGATAAACACAAGCACAGAGACCGAGTTTTTGTCAAGAACTCGGTCTTTTTATATTTACCTTGAACTTACGCAGTTGAACGATGCGGTGTTGTAATTCAATGTTTCATCATCAATGCGGGGCAAGATGCCCCGCCTACGATGGGTGCGGAGTCTGAACATCTCCTTCAACGCCCGATGAATCCCCGATAAATCGGGATTAAGTGGGGCAGCCCGAGAATCGGGGAAACGGGCAACTACAACCTGAAGTGCGTAAGTCCTTACCGTGAAATTCAGGACGTTAACTGAACCGAATTGAATAGAGGTCTGCGTCCTTTAACAGGAACCGCAGACGGACGGGCTGCCCTGAAAGCTGATTCACATCTGTGCCGTTTTTCCACGTTACTATTCGTTCGAGGTCATCACCAAAGACTTCCGGACAGTCCTCCAATCCAAAACTGGGGATGGCGTTGCCGGACACATCTTGAATTTCGACCTGAATGCTGCCTACCGCAGAGGTTGAGAAGTTGATGGCGAGCTGATCTCCTTTGAAGACCAAAGGCTTTGTTACAAATTCCCCACCGCTCAACGGCGCCTGCATTGAGACAAATCCATCAATTCGGATCGTATAACGCCGGTAGCGACAATCGTCTCCTTGATGCGAATCTTCACTCGCATAGATGGAAATCTCATCGGGCGCGCCATCAATGTGCGATGCTGTCTCGACCAATCCCCAATTCTGATAGTTGTCGCCATAAAACCAGTTACCTCTTAATCGTAAGCCCGGACGGATAAACGATTCGGGCCAAACGTTGAAATGGTGCCCATCACGGCTGCTCATGAACATTCCATCGGTCACGGCTGTCCCCTCGCGCTCAGACACGTAACCTCGGAGACGGCGATACTCCAGATCCGGCAGAGCTTTCGTCGATTCCGTCCACCCGCGATCGGTATATCGGGTTGGAAAGCCGAGGAAGATATGCGGGGCGCGGTAGTAGGGGATAATCTGATTTGTGTACAACTCGCTGACCCGGCTGGGTGAATAGTCCAGCCATTCAGGATCAGACCAGTTGAGGAAATCTTTCGATGTCCCCGTGCGGATGTCACGCCCCTCACGGAAATCACGATGGTATTCGCGGTATTCGCCACGCACCGTATCCCAAAAGGCGAGATTCTGTGAGTCAAATGCACCTTTGGTGATCACAGGTTCATCGCTCATGAGCGACCAGTGGATGCCGTCGGCGGATTTGAAGGCATACAAGGTGCGCTCAGCTGAACCGAGTGCCTTGTACTTTTCATCCGGCTTACAGTCGGGGTTTTCATCCTTAAAGGGCGCGAAGTTGTGAGATCCAATTCCTTCCCAGATGATGTTGTTCTGTTTCCCACCATCAAATTCAACTAAACCGAGTTCCGGTTTGGTCCAATGTATCCCATCGTGGCTTTCAGCGTAGCAGACCACCTGCGGGTGGTGGTCATTGTCAAAGCCTTCTGTTGTATATATGACGTGACTCCCCCGGTAATACATCCGGTACAGATCGCCATCTTGAAACACGGTTTTATAGCAGCAGGTGCTACCTTCCCACGGGCTATCATACACACAAGCAACGTCTTGCGGTTGCGGATGGTGTAACCGTTGGGTTGCGCCAGCAATTTGATCAATTAGATAATCGTCAACGAACAGTTCCAGCCGGTTGCCGATGTCAATGGGTGAAACCGCTTGTGTAATTGCGTCTCTTGATAGTGTAAGCATTGCGGAAATGAGAGATACCATAAATACCCTCCTTGTTGATTTCTGATATTGTAACAGGAATAGGTTGAAAAGGAGATCGAAAAGCAGGATTTTGGTACCCTTTTCCCAAAAAGCAATCGCTTTGTCGCGGCGATTTTTGCGGTTGACCCGCGTATAACATAAGGGGTAAAATGGCTGCTATATACTTCCAAAGTAGGCAAGAAAAATCCATCAACCCGTGAGCAGATCGATAGGAGCCTAAAATATGTCCACTATCAAACGACCCGCCCCTGAAATTATTGAAGCACTATATGAGTTGGGAACCGATGCCGTGACCTCCACCATGGAAGCCTTGGGTGTGCGCCGGACCTTTATGGAGGGTCCCATCGCGCGTGTGCCCGGGAGTAAAATTGTAGGTCCCGCACTGACACTCCGTTTCACTCCACAGCGCGAAGACCAGATGCGAGGTTATCAGATACCGGGTGTCTCCGCCGAAGAATCGGAACCGGAAGGTGAGGAAGCCGGTGAGAAAACCTCCGCTCTGTGGGAGGTGATGTTTGAAGTGCAGGCTGGCGATGTGATCGTGGTTGACGGCAGGGGCGATCTCGCCACAGGCTGCTTCGGAGAGATGTTGATGACCTATTTCCAAGCCCAAGGTGGGGCTGGTGTGGTCATAGACGCGGGCATCCGAGATTCTGTGCCTATCTTCCAAGACCTGAAGGTGCCGGTCTGGTCGACCGGTGTGACCACGGGCGGTGCGGGACACCTGAACCTCTTCCCCGCCGACTTCAACCTCCCCATCGGTTGCGGCAAGGTTTTGGTCAATCCCGGTGACATCATCATGGCGGACGATGGCGGGGCTATCGTCGTGCCGCCTCGGTTGATACCTCGAATCCTCGACATCGCTGGCGAGCGTGAGGAGCATGAGGTTTTTGTTCGCATGAAATTACGGGAGGGCGGGGATCTGCGGAAATATTATCCGTTCAACGACGAAGGTAGGAAAGAGTATGAGGAATGGTTAGCTGCTCAGAAGCAGTGAGTTGATAGAGGGCTTAACAGGGCGGCATAGTGTACGATTCTCTCAGTTAAACGACAGAAAGGAGATGTCATGCTCTCAACACACAACATGGGTGGAGTATCTATTCAGCCTGATGCGCTGCGAGCGATGCAGGCGAACGACTATATCCTCCATGCCTGCGACAAGAAATTAGAGAAGGTTACTGTGGAAAAGATCCGACTGCCGCGCGATCCACAAGGGCATACCCAGCGACTGTGCTTGGCGCAGGCACCGAACGGCACAATTTATGCCGCCCAACACACGCTGCTGCACAGGTCAACCGATGGGGGGAAAACATGGGAGCATCTCCAGCGTGATCCCGATGTATGCGTCGGTTGGCGGGTGGCGTTCAACGATGAGAGTGCGATGTTAAACGTCAAACCCCCGGACAACGGCACGCCGCCGACTGTGTGGGAATCGCACGATGAAGGTGAGACATGGGGACAAATCGGGGCGATTGATGTTGGCACCCCAGATGTGCTGTCGTTGGGCTTCAGCACGACCCGTCTGGACGATGGCACGCTGCTCGTGCCGGTGCTGGTGGGAGCGGACAGGATTGGGGATCGTGAAGCGGCTGAAATAACGCCTGCCGTATGTCGCATCTACCGTTCACGAGATGGTGGACACACCTGGTCTGATTACTCTGCCCTCGGTGAGTGGTGCTGTGAGGTCAACGTCGCACAGCTGCCTACGGGTAGACTATTGGCAGCAATTCGCTACCAACGCCCAAGCCTATCCGATGACCCGCCGGATCTATTGGAGCGGACCGGTGCCCTTGCTGCCGGACACACATTCCCGTACAAGCATGTGTTCGTCGCTCATTCAGATGACGCAGGCATTACATGGACACCGCCGCGGCAGCTCGCCACGGTGTTGGGGCAGTGCTACGGATACAGCGTTGGGTTGTCGGGCAACCGTGCGGTAGTCATCACCGACCACCGCTACCCCCGTAATATGAGCAGTGGCAGGGCGGTAGTCAGTCATGACAACGGCGAAATGTGGCGGGATGAGGTGTACTACCTCAGTCATGGTTATGCGGCTGGCTACGCAGCGACAATTAGTCTGGACGGGGAAGAGATGCTCACGCTGACCGGCTCCTGCTACGGTGACGTAGGTTCATGGGACAACTGCATTGGTAACACTGACTATGTGATTATCCGTTGGCGGCTAGTTTAGGCAAGCACGGGCGGGGTAACCCCGCTCCCGATAAATCGGTTCGGGCTTCGCTGTGAAGCCTCGACGAGTATTTTGTCGAGATATGAATCTCGACCTACAAGGTACTTTTGTAACACGATCTGTTAGATTGTGATCCGAAGACGTAAACTAATCCCGACACATCGGGACGCTACATTTGGCACATTGACTGATGATTACAGCGTTTGCCGAATGAGTGGCATCAAAATGTCAACACACCCCCGCCATGTCCGAGAACCGAGGAGGGAAATATGTCAAGGACTGACTGGTCGGAGACCAAGCAGGCGCGAGTTGAGGCAGCACAACGCCCTCGGCGCGTCATCTTCAACGATGACACACACGAACTGGCACTGGAGGATGCCAACACACCCAAAGGCTTCCTGGCGCATCGGATCGCGCCGCTCGCCGAAACACAGGTCGGCACCATCTCTTGGTCGGTACTGTGTGGACAGTTCGATGCCCCGGCTTACGACAGCAAGGTACAGCCAATCTACGGTGACGCCCAAGGTGCGCCAGTCAAATATTGGCACAGGGTGACAGAGAACCTTAAAACGCTGGCGCGGGAGTATCGTTGTCCGCTGCATTTGGTTTGCGACTTCGCTCACGGGCACAATATGGAGGCGTTCGCATCGGTACGCATGAACGATGTACACGACAGTTTCATGGACGCCAACGCCATGACCGTCTGGAAACGGACACACCCGGAGTTCATGGTCGACACCCGCGGAACGCTGCCAGAGTTTGAACTGTACACAACAGCACAGGATTTCTCGCACGAACCGGTGCGTCAACGTAAGCTAGAAATTATTGAGGAGATCTGTCAACGGTACGACGTGGATGGATTCGAGTTGGACTATATCCGCCACCCTGTCCTATTCAGTCGACGGCTGCGCGGTGAGCCGTGCACGACAGACGAGATCGCTATCATCACATCAATGATGGGAGAGATCCGCAGCCTGACGGACGGGGCAGCGGAACGGCGTGGCAAACCTTTACTCATCGCTGTGCGTGTACCAGACACCTTCACCACATGCCTCGACAACGGTATCGATGTAATGTCATGGCTTGAAGAAGACCTAATCGACATCCTCATTATCGGCGGTGGGTACGCACCGTGGTCCCTGCCGGTTGAAACGTGGGTTGAAGCAGCGCAGCCTTACGATATTCCCATCTATCCGTGTGTGAACATGGGCAAGGAGTCGCTGCCGCTGGTGCGTGGACTGGCATCGAACTGGTACCGTGTCGGTGCGCACGGGCTCTACTTCTGGAACCTTGGGACGCCATTTGAGTTCATGACCGGCGATGAGTTGGTCGAAACCCGTCGTCGCTGCTACGCCTGTGTAGGTGAAGTAGGAGATGAGAACATGTTAATCGGCAAAGAAAAACTGTTCAGCGTCGATAGCGCCACCGGCGGCATTCTGCCCTACTACGCACACCTATCTGCACCCCGTCCCCTACCGCTCAAATCGAAGTGTGGTGCTCTACGCACCGGCGTGATTGATCGCGTAACGCTGATAGTCGGTGACGACGTGGAAGCGTACCCGCCAGCGAGGGCAATCTTGACCGTTGAATTCGATGCCCCTTCATGGATGGAGGCGTTGTTGATTCGGCTAAACGGTGAGGAACTAACCAATGGCAGATTCATCTCCACCTCGGACAGTCAAACGAACTGTGAGTTAGCGTACAACGTGCGAGTACCACCGCTGCGAACGGATAGAAATGTCGTGGAACTCGCAGCTCGGAACGATGTCGTCCTCCCCGAGAGCATCGTCACGATCGGTGGACTGAACTTGACACTCGAATACGCGTAAGAGGCATTACAATGGAGGATTAAAATGATGCAAATTATCGTTAAACCGGGGCTGCACACGAATCGGCTCGGCGGGGTTGACATACCATCGGTGGAAGTGCTCAAGACGATGCACGACAATCAATATATCCTGCGCGCTGCCGATGGGAAACTCACCCGCGTTCCGGTGGAAAAGGCGTTACTACCGCATAGCGATGACATGAGCCCACAAGGTACGCATGTGGATGTGGGACCGGACGGTGCGGTATACGTCAAGCAGTCCCAAGTCTTGTGCAAATCCACGGACGAAGGACGCACATGGACCTCACGATCCCTATTGGACATGGAAAGTATACCGGGCGGGCATTGGCGGGTGTTGCGAGATGGTACATTTATCGGTGTCAACTGCTCAACCGGACCGGGGATGCGTGACCCAGCGGTTGTGTGGGTCTCCCAAGATGAAGGCATAACATGGACGAAACGGGCAGAGATTCCGGTCGAGATGAATCTTCCCGATGGCAAGCCCTACACTGAGCGCTACACGCACCGCGGGCTAAATCGGCTTCAGGATGACACGCTGCTATGGACGGTGGACATCCGAGATACGCCAACCACCATGAACGGCTGTTATACCTTCCGCTCAACGGATGGGGGTCATACTTGGCAGGGTCCTATTCTTATGATTGATTGGGGTTCGGAGGGCGCATCCGTGTTAGTGCCGTCCGGTCGCGTATTCGCAACAATGCGTTATCAGCGGTATTCCTTACCATCTGACACTGAGGAGATGATGAACCCGATGGCTGGCTCCGACGCGGGTAGAGGTTTCAAGAACCTGTTTGCGATGGACTCAGCGGATGGCGGTCAAACATGGAGTTCGCCACGTATGCTATGCACGGTATATGGTCAAACCTTTGGGTATCCCGCAGCCCAGAGCGATGGGACCGTAGTTGTTATTCATGACACGCGCTACGGTCCTGGACCGCCCGGTTCGCGAGCAATGATCAGCCGGGACGAAGGCAGAACCTGGTTAGATGAGGTCTACTACCTTGATTCAACGACCTTCACCGGCAGTTACAGCGCAAGTGTGGTGTTTGCGGATGATACGATTTTGTCGATCTGTGGTTCAAGCCAAGCCCCCGGATCGTGGGATGGGGTTAGAGACAACACTGATATTTACGCCATTCGCTGGCGGCCGGCGGAGGGGTAAACAACCCAAGTTTCGAGCTTGAAGTCACTTCAAAGTGCGTCCCCTCAAAAATGGAGATCAATTCAATTCGCCAAGCAATAAAAAAAGAGGTTCTAACTTAAACTAACCTAAGAGCCTGTTTTAAAAGTGAAAGGGTCATCTTTACAAAGTTGTTCACATGTCGAAAATACCGGGAATGTTGCATAAGGTGCTAGGCTCAATGAGCCAAGAATTGACGGATAACCCACCGGGTATTTGGGGCTTAGGTTATTTGTTTGTCCTGTATTCTATAAACATGTCGCCCCGCTGGGGCTTGGGGGTATGGGGGCTATCCACATGCTATAAACATGTCGCCCCGTTGGGGCTAAAAAATGTGGGCAACTTCTCAAGCTATAGACATATCGTTCCTCCCCGATAAATCCCCGATGAATCGGGACTCCGACAAGCCGAGAGCAGGCAGGCGGGATTCAAAACTGGAGCGAAAGACAGAATTCACTAATCTTAATGACAAACTGACGATTTTGCAACACTAGCAACTTGCGTTAAACTATTTTCGCCAGTTTGGACATATTAGTTCCAAACTAATGAATTTCGGGTTGTCATGTACTCACCTTTTCGTGTATTTTTTTTAAAGATATAGAATGGATTTTCAATACGCAGTAATTTGAGTTATAAGATGTAAAGCGATCGCCGACATCCAAGCAGCTAAGGGAGCTCGACGATCTGCACCATCTTGTGCAGCCCCGTAAAGCATTTGACATTTTATTGGTAGTTGTTCAAAACCCGAACAGTACCGTTAAGTATTTGGGTAATGCTCGATATTTTACACTAAATCTGATCGTCATTGTTGCCAACGTTGCTCCGTAGCAAATCAGTCAAATCGCACCTTCCCAAATCTTGTAACAACAGTATCCCACATGTGATACCCACAAAGGATCCCTCTAACCACTCTTGAGAGTTTAGTGATATTTTTTGTATGGCACAAAGATTGCTCAATGTACAGCCAACACATTTTAAAAAGCCTACAAGCGAATAAGTTAGCAGAGTGTGGTGCGTCTAAAAATCCTGGGAAGGCAGATCAGGAGAATTATTTCCTGTCCGAAACTATGTTGCGCTACGGCGTTTGGATAGGCAATGCTCTGAGTATCCAAGAGGATACAGCGTATCTGTGGGGACACAATCTGTTTATGATTTCTTTTGCTAAAAGATTGTGTTTGTAATCTAAACATGCTATAATTTTTTTGATAGTCATAAGCAGCGGATGACCAAGTAGCGGACTTCCATCCCGCAAGATCATTAAACTGTTGACAAAAACCTTTGGCCCCTATTCTGCTCGACACCTGCTAAAGTTTCAGCAGCCGGTGAGACTTTACCTCCGACGTTGATAGTGTCTATTGTCACCCGGGTTAACACAGGATTAATCCAGATTCGACAAAAAAACTTGAGAACTCCCAGTAGGAATTTGTGTCTATATTTAGAGTGTGAGCTCGGTTGTAAAGTAACCCATCGACTCATTCTGTACCGTCTAAAGCATTAATAATTATTGAAAATGGGCAGCTTATCGTCCATCAAATGAGACACCGTAAAACTACCGTAGGGCGAGTGGATGTAAAGCGATGATTTACTGAATCCTCTGCGGGTAGTAAGTGTTATTGATACCGGAATCCCATATGCACTTGGGACCTGTACGAATCCTGATTTCGCGATTCGGACAAACCGAATTGGAACACTAGCATATGGAACTATGTCAAAACCAATTATTCGCTTAAGGAGGTTACCCCCATGAAATCTCACCACAAGTACCGCTTCTGGCTGATCTCTCTGGTGGTACATCTATGCATTGCAACTGCCCTCAGTGTCATGATTATCAACCAAGTCACGCCGCGTCATGTTGACGCCTTAGACGTGACCATTCTCAAAGTTGAACCGGTGCCGCTCGTGAGGAAATCACCACTCATCGTGATCCCTCCTGTCGTACCGACACCTACGCCTAACTTCCAAATCGAGCCTCAGTCAGCGTCAGTGCAGACCCGGGATTTCACAACCCAACCGACGAGATCTACTTCCGTATCTGTGCCGAAAGCCGTGGCAGTGGATTCGGCTACTCAGCCCCCAACACAGTCCGCAACCACCGAAATTTCTGTCCAAGGGGGATCTCAATCTTTTCGCGCCAACGACCAGCCTGCCCAGTCATTCGCTACTGCTGTCGATCTTCCTCTTGAATCAGATGCTCCGTTAGCCGCAGGATTGAGCGGAAACAGTTCACTTTCCGGCTCTGGCAGTATCGGTGAAGGCGGTGGTAGTGGAGTTGGACGTGGTGCCTTCGGTTTAGGAGGTGGTGTGGGCCAAGCACGGACCAGCGACCACGCTGGCCTAGGTTCACTGGTCGGCGCGGAAGGGGCAACTAACATTGATGACTCTTTAGCCGATGTCACAGAAAAGGTAACACTGGGAGGTGAGGTTCCTGAACTGCCATCTGGCAGCCCCGGTGCAATCGTTGTGGGGCGCGGTCGGGATATCATGGGTCGCTTAAATCTGGCTCGTTTTGAAGATCCGCTTCACCCAAGCGCGGATATATGAGGCAGCGGTGTCGGAAATTTCCGATTTGGGGCAGGTCTGTCCTACTTAGTACAATCGCTAAATAAAACAACTCAGATTAAAACACAACTTGTTGAAGCTGTGCAAATGAAGGATGCCGCTTTCTTTCAGACTCCTATTATTTTTATGGAACCGATACCCGGCGGCTCAACGATAAGTCCAGAACATAGGAAGCGGGTGCCCAACTCTCACAGCAATCCAATCTGGAATACGAGACGTCCGGGCGGATTGAGTAAGTACACCGATGCTGAAGTCCAAAGATTGAGAGAGTATGTAATCAATCGTGGGGGATTCATCTATATAGCAACACACGGAAATGCAGAAAACGCAATGAAAGGCACAAGAAAGGTGTTGCGGGATCTCCTTCCAGAGCATCATCTCGGTTTCATTCCCAATGATCACCCGGTTTACAACACCCTCTACTCGCTAAAAGGTCCCTTGCGTTTTCCCCTACGGCATGTAGTGTATTCGGGAGTAACCATCCCTCTTCACTTTGGTCCTTATTCCAAACTGCAAGGTATTACTATCGATGGACGGCTTGCTGTCTTAGTCGATACCGAACAGATGATGCATGTGATTGATGGCAAAGTTCAGAAACCGTTCTACGGTCACCTTAAAAGTCAGAATCAAGTCTTAGAGGAGTTTGCGCCCCATGCGGCACGACACATGATTAACATTGTCGTTTACGCCATCACACATGGGAATATTTCGGATTATAGCAACTACGTTCCCGAAACAGCTTTAAAGGATTCTGGTGACAAAGGTATTCGGAAGAAAGCGCCGATTGTCACACAGAAATTGTAAATTTCTAGCCCAGCATCAAACAAGGGTAGAGGAAATTGGAAGAGTTGCACGCTTAATTCCTTTACTATACTCATGCAGATTTAATCTTATATTTTGTCATCAGGCGAATTTTGAAAGGAGGAAGTGGCTGTTTATCGATCCCCGCCGTATAAACATATCCACGAATTCTGATGGTGAACTTAATCCGTTACTCCTATGTCGGTCTTTTTGCTCTAATTCTGTTTGTATTTTCTATCGGTTGTGGCGATGATGAACCTGATGATATTGGGACCGGTCCCGAGGTTGCAGCTGTACCAACGGGAATCGTCCAAGGGAACATTGTAGATCTAGTCACAAACCTAGGGGTCGCAGGTATCCAAGTCACATTGGTCACAGAGACGAAACTCCCAACCGGCGAACTCGAACAGGAAGAGATAGCATCAACAATCACCAACCCTAGCGGAGGTTTCATACTTGAAGAGCTCAAAACCGGCGCCTATACCCTGAAGATTAATGCTCCCGGTTATATAAACCAACAAGTGATGGTGAACGTCACTCGCAAAGAACCTGTAGTGATGAATTTTCGTCTTGAACCCGGCGTCAGGTTTAGAGGTACGGTTATATCTGAGGGTGGCAACACCGTGAAAAATGTGCTTGTCTCTTTAGGTCAACGTGCGGCGGTGACAGGTAATGGAGGAAAATATGAAATTTCCCCGGTTTCCAAGGGACAATACAGCCTAACTGCGGAAAAACCGGGGTATCAAACAGCACGCATACCAGGGATAACTATCGGAGATCACGATATCACCCGAAGGATCTCCATTCGGCGCGAAGTGAAAGGGCAAATTGTCTTCGTACGCGGAAATGTTGCTGGCAGAGACTTTTTTGGGATTTCAGTAATTAACGCTGACGGTACGGGCCAGAAACCACTGACACACCTCTTTGATGTCCATCCCACCTGGTCCCCCAACGGTAAGGAAATCCTCTTCAGTCGCTCAGAAAACAGCCGTCCATTACAAATCTACATTATGGATAGCCGTGGCGGCAATGTGAGGTCTATTAGCGGGGATAATTTCAACGATCGGCATCCAGCTTGGTCTCCCGACGGCCGTCGCATCGCCTTTGTTCACTCACGAGCCTTAGGTCAACCCGCAGTTTATACTATGAACGCGAATGGAGAAGATCGTGTTAGGCTTTCCGACTGCGACGCAGATGCCAGACCTACATGGTCGCCTGACGGCGCGCAGATCGCCTATACCCATGCACTATTGAAGGGCGGCAACCGGAACCTGTTTGTGGTGGACATCGAGAGATTTCTCGCCGCCAAAGAAGCACCTCCAACGCAACCGGAGGTGGTACCAGAACCGGAACCGGAACCAGAACCGGAACCAGTACTCGACCCAGAACCGGAGCCAGAGATAACACCAGCGCCAGAACCAGAGCCAGACCCCCACCAAACGCCAGATGAGGAGGAAAAGGAGGACAAGGGCGATCCACCTCAGGCACCAAGCGCTAATGCATCAGAATTCGGCGAAGGTATTCAACGCCTGACAAACAGCTCCAACCACGATATCCATCCAGATTGGAGTCCGGATGGTTCGAAAGTAGTATTTACCAAGGAAACGTCTCCGTTCGAAGCTGATGTGTATGTTCTTGATCTGTTTTCACTGCAACAACACCGATTGACCGATCAGAAAGGTTATAATGGCTATCCGTGTTGGTCTACCGATGGAACGAAGGTTGTCTTCAGCAGCGACCGCAACGGTAGCTTGGGCATCTGGATGATGGATGCGGACGGGGGTAACATAACCCTTATTTTTGATGAGTTGGGTCAGGATGATATTATCAGCCAGCACGGGTGGCGTGAGTGAAACGTAGGTCCCATATCTTGAAAAAATAACGTTAGATTTCAAATCCGAGCGCCGCTGTTTAGCGGCGCTTTTTACGTTTCGCAGCAAATTCGCCCAATTCAGAGGATATCTTTGGCAAATCAATGAGCTACGTTCCTTTGCCCGATGTGTTGACAGAATTAATACATCACGATTGAGGAGGCTTCAGGGAAATACGGAAATCTACTTTATGCTTCATTTAGCCAGTCACTGTATATCACTTGTGAGACCGTTTATTATAGATTGACAAATCTATAGTATTTTGGGATAATCCTTTACCTTTTCAGACGGACTCATCACAATTGGCTGATTAAGAGGAGGATAGCGCGATGCAAACACCCGATTTTGCCCGGACAGATCTCAGCCAGTTGGTAGACAAGGACTTGCAATTCCTGATCGAGAATTTCCCGAAACCAGGACGCAGTTATGAAGAGATCGCTCAGTTGATTCATCATCTACCAACAACGCTTGAATCTATGCTAAACAGTGAATCCTTGTTCAACAATATTCGCGATCAAAGTCTGTTGATATTAGAGATTTCACCGTTTCTATTCTTCAACGTGCTCCTGCGACGCAGTTTAACGGATCGGCGAATTTTAGGAGACAAAAAGGTAATTAACTATATCGCTAATCTCTTGAGTCTTTTCGTTAGGACAGACCGATTACATCGGATTCATCGGAGCGACAAACAAACCCATCACTATCTGACGGACATGATTCAAGAAGCGGCAAACGCAGATACCCGTCGTCAGTTCCTTATCTACTCCCACATCGGCAATTATTCACTTTATCTCACAGGTATCTTTCCGCAGTGGATTGAATATCGTCGTCGTTACAAAAACCGTCCGGTAAGTGCACAATTTTATATCGATTTTGGACGTGAGTACTACGATCGCGCTTCAGCACACGCAATGGCGCGAGAATATGAACTCGGTGAGGTCTTTTTCCGACTGTCGATTATGTTCGAAGTCTATAAAGAGGCACTCAATCACCTCGCGAAACAGTATTTGGTTTTGTCCTGAACGAAGCAAACGGACGAATCGGCAGATGGGTAGGAGGGCGAAAGCAGGAGAAAGGCAGGAGGTATAGCAGATATGGATAAGGTAGATGTACACGTGCACGTGTTCGCCAAATTGAGCGACCAGTACCCACGCGACGTCAGCGGCTTAGCACCGGCGGACAAAGAAGCCACCGCCGAGCAACTTCTGCGAGAGATGGACGCAGCGGGTATAGACAAGACAGTGTTAATCGATATGGGTGGCACTCGAATTGAAGAGCATAGGTACGTGACCCATTGCGTCCAGAAGTGGCCCGACCGCTTTACCGCGACTGGGTTAGTGGCTGCGGACGATCCGGACACCCCTTCACGTCTCAAGGAGTTGGTCGAAGCTACCAGCATTGAGGGGATTCGAATTGGTGACCTGGGCGATCCGACCGCCACACGCGCCCAAGACCTGAAGGCTTACGACCTGTTCCAGTGTGCGGATGAATTGAGTATCAACATCAATATCTATACAGGCAGCGCTAATATTGCCGGTGTTGAGATGCTAGCGGAGGCCTTTCCTAACCTCAACATCTCGCTGGATCACCTCGGTGTAATGCCGAGCACCCCCAGTATAGTAGACCGTTGGGGGCGACCCCGCTTTGACGATGAACCGTTGCCGCCGGTAACCTATCCACGGGTCCTCGATATGGCACGGTTCCCGAATGTGTACATCAAGGTTTCCGGCGAGTACGCCTTCTCCAAGAAGCCTTGGCCCTACGAAGACATGAAACCCATGGTTGAGCAGATTTACCAAGCGTATGGACCCGATCGCATGATGTGGTGTACAGATTCCCCGTGGATACTCGAAGAACCGGGTTATCAGCAACTGGTGGACCTACTCGATCTTCACCTGCCTTCTATCAGCAAAACCGAAAAAGACAAGATTATGGGTGGCGCAGCGCTGAAGATCTGGTTCAAAAAGAACGATTGAGAAGGTAGGATGTGCAAGATTGGAGTGGAAGTTGGTTCATCGGAAAACTTAAAGTTTCCGCGATGAACCGTGGTAGCCAGTTATGTCTTGTGAAACGGGACCGTATGTTCAGTATGTAGGTTCTACGTGAGCAATTCTCTGGGAATGCGAGAGCCGATATATTCCTGATCCGGATCGCGATTGGCGATGATCTCAGGAATATCGTACTCCCAATTGTCGGGAATTGTCATGGGACGCTTATGCCACGCTAAAATTAGTGTTCGTCGCTCGTCTGTCAGGTTCCTGTGCGCTGAATGCAAGACACGGGCATCCGCTAAGACAAGCGACCCCGCTTTGGCAAAGACATCTACCTGATCCGGGTGATCGCTGAACATGATTGGATGATCCTCCTCAATAAATCGAGCTCCTTGTTCATGGGCTGGAACCAGTTGATCATGCAGCGGAATTCGATTGAGATGCGTGCCGGGGATCACTTTGAGACAGCCGTTTTCAATCGTAGTGTCGGTCAAGTAGTAGGACACAAACATGGTCTGAGGCCATGGTGAGCAGCTCATCGGATCGTTCCATAACATCCAATCTTGGTGCCAATAGAGCGCAGGTTCCTTAGGATCCTTAGTAAGGATAATAATTCCCCCGGTACTCTCAAAGTCTCCAAAGCCCATCTGTTCCAGTGCCCGACGCGATGGCTGCCAATCCAACAGTTTCTGGATGATTGGATTGTCCACACCCCGCACACCCACATGCTGCCCTTGATACCTCACATCAGGCGGCGGCTCATGTCCAGCAATTAAACGTTCCGATTCTTCTCGGAGTTCCTGTAAAAAATCCTCGGTCAAGATGTCGTCCACCACGCAATAGCCGTCGCGTATTGCCTGTTCCCGCTTTTGTAGCGCTACTTCTGGTGTCATACTTTTTCCTCCGTGTTACTATGATTTTATCAATAGAAATGAAATCGAACTATTAGATCTACTGCAATAAGATTCAAGCTCTCCCGTGATGCGACTCAGTTGGCGCACGATACTCCACTTGCAGATGTGGGGTCTCCAAACGCTGCTGGTCCTGTATCCGCGAAGTTAGACAACTTTCCAGCATCCCGCTGACAATCAGGGTGCGCTCTGCTGGGTAAGGGGCGACCCCGGTCATAATCATCTCCACAATCTTGGCAACTAGGCAGGCGGAGTAGGTTACGTTGGGCGTTGGCGGCAGGAAAAACTGCGTAGACACAGGATCCGGTACACCTTTGAGTCGCGCGGCGAAGCAGTAGTCTCCGATTGCACCGTTGAGCATCAGTAAAGTAGTCTGTAGCCCATCGTTGCGTTCGATAAAGTAAGCTGCCGGATTTTCGACCAATTTTGGGAGTTCACCGTTTCCAAGCAGGTCCTGAGTTCGACCATCCTCTTTAGTCAGACCACCCGGACTGTCGCACCGAGAAAGTGCTGCTTCCAGCAGCTCCTTTTGCCAACGTCCTGCTTCACCAGCCTCCCATACCGCATCCCCTTCAATTAACTGAACCGCTCTGACCCCGCTTTCACCGCCTTTACGGCGTTCAACCATGCACTGCATGGCTTCGAGAGCATGATAATCCATCGGGTCGGAACCGCCGACCCCTATCATCAAGGCACTCTCAATCTCGCAATCAAGCGGCAATTCGATATCTGGTAGGCGCCAAGTTACCGGCAGAGAGGACCCAGCAAGGATTGGGAATCCCAAGCGATGTCCATCGTCCACCATCTCCTGCGCCTTCTCGAAGCTGTAGGAGAGATGCTTGTCATTGTAGATCGGAACCGTCCGTCCGTCCTCCTCGAAAACTTTGACACACTCCTTGAAAAATTCGTAGCGTGGGTAGAGAACCTGCCCTTTCTCATTTCTTTGATATTCACCATGCTCACCGATCAGTAATACGGCATCAACAGCGAGTCTGTCGCCCCCACAACGCAGCGCTTCAGAAATAGTCGGATACACGGAAAAACCGAACTCACGGGCACGATCGATGGATTGGTCCCCTTCGGGTCTCTGATCAACGTAAAGGGAAACGATTTGGGTGTCAGGACGATGCCAGCGTCCTTCGTAGGGATAACCCACTATGAAGCGATCAGCAAAGTGCTGTGCATGTGACAGATATCGATAGATAGTGGCGATCACGGCGATGCGTTTCGATGCCATTTACGTTTTTCTCCTTTGGGATCAGGTTCTCCAGAAAGTCGATTCTTCCGTCGGTTGATAAGAAATATTTAGGTGTGGCGTCTCCTGTCGCGTCTGATCCTGAAAGAGGCTATCAACCCCAGCAGCAACCAACCCTGTAGTGAGCAGCGTGCGCTCGACCGGATAGGTCGCCACTCCAGTCAGGAACATCTTTTCAACATTATTGACCAACGGCGAAAAAAAATTGGCAAGCGTCGTGCGGGCTGGAGGCATTGGCAGGTACATCTGCGTGGACAAAGGAACATCTTGATCTTCAAGGTGAGCAGCAAAGTTGAAATCCTGCACCAGTCCATTCATAAGAATCATGGTGGCTTTGAGGCCATCCAGATGCTCGTACTGGTAGGCGATCGGATCTTCAACCAACTGCTTCATTTCGTCTAGGGTCGGGAAGATGTTATTGAATCCCTGTCGTGAAGGGGTAAGGGTGTGACTACGGGACAGTGCAGCTTCAAACAGTTCGCGCGACCACAACTCCGCGTGATGTGCGTCCCAGAATTTATCGCCGCGGTAAGCTTGCAGACATTTGACACCTTTTTCACCGCCTTCGCGACGCTCGACCATACACTGGATAGTTTCCAAGGCATGGAAGTCGTAGCTGTCAACGCCACCGATTGCGATACACAGCGCTTCTTGGACACGGGCACCCAACGGCATATCGATGGACGGGGTGCGCCAAGTCACCGGCAGAGACGATCCGGACATGAACGCAAAGTCCATCTCTTGAGAAATGTCATACATCTCTTTTGCCCAATCCCAGTTCCAAGAGAGATGTTTGTCGTTGAAAATGGGCGCGGTCTTACCGGTAGTTCTGTAGACCGAGACAATCTGCTTGTATAGCTCGTAGCGCGGGTAGAGATGTTGCCCCTTTTCGTTAGTAGGATAGCTGCCGTGCTCGCCGATTAATAGGACCCCATCAACAGCGAGGTCGCTGCCTCCCAACGTCAGGGTATCGGCGACAGTCGGATAGATCTTCATCTGGGGGAAGCGTTCCACACGGTCACGACTCAGGTCACTTTCGGGGCGTTGGTCAACGTAAAGCGAGACCAGATCCATCGGTGGACGGTGGTGCCGACTGTTCCAGCCGTAGCCCTCTAAGAAGCGGTCAACGATGTGCTGACCGTGGGAATACTGGCGGAATTCTGTGACAATCGCCGCAATTTTGGGGCGTTTGGTCATAATGTGAACATCCTTTTGGTCTATATGTAATGGCTTTGTATTAGTTGCCGCGGCAATTTTAGGAAATGCCTCAAGGACGCTCCATCTATTTTGCTATCCGCTTGAATTGCGACAATCAACATAGATTTTCAAACGTCCGTAATACCGCAGCGTCTTAGGACGACCGTGCAAACACCGTTATTTATTCTGCAGGGAAGTATACCCTAACTAGCGGCATCAACAGCCTACCCCCAATATCAAAGCTCTCATAGTGAGTAACAATTAGATTTGCAAGTTCATCAAGTCCCAAAAGAGTTAGAGGGTTCTTTGAACGATCTGCTTCATATTGGGCGTCTTTTGTAAAACCGCCGCTGCTGATATATAGCGCTTTATCACCGTCCCGCAAACCACCAAGAAAACTACGAATAGCTTGCGATCCCATAGATTTTCCTGCATGGTGTTTTACTTGGACCTTAATTCTTGGTTCTTCAAGCCCCAGCCCGTCAGGAGAAGCAAGGACGTCAACTCCCCGATCGGGCCCTTTAGGCATAACCCGAGTTTTGTATCCCATGGCTCGCAAAATTGCTGCTGCTAGCTCCTCCATCTCATCAGGAGATAGCTTCAATAGTTTGTCTTTGATAAGTTCGTGGGCTTGTGCACGGGTATCCTCTTTAATCTGATCGAGTCCGTTATCGTCCACTTCGGTGTCTTCTGGTGTCGTCGGTTCTCCCAGATGAGATAATAATTCTGTCGATACCTCCTCATTCACTGAAAAGAGTGTCTGGATACTACCCAATGAATTTCTTGAGGAGACAGACAGCAGATCTCGGCTTACACTGCCCTTCCAATCAACTTTTCGCAAATGCGCGTAATCGGAGATCTTATCGGAAATTTTATTGGTATCGTGAGAGTAGTCAGTCGTAATACTACCGATGAGGTATTCGCGCTTCTGAGGGTCGTAAGTCACCACCTTTTGATTCACTTCAAGTTTACAACGGAATTTGTAGATCATGGACACATCAAGCGCCGCTTTACCCGGTCTTTCGTCGGGATATGTGTGATTATATAGCTCTTTGATTTTTTTTTGAGAAGTAACCTCACCCAAATTACCAAGTTTATGCCAACCAATGGCGATAAATCCACCGGTAACAAATTCTTCAATGAGGTATCCGCCTTCTCCGGCGCGAACCATCCACATTGTTTCTGCCATAATCGTTTACCCTTGGTCTATTTATATATCATTCGTAGAAATTCTCTGTGTGGAGATACTACACCAATCTTCAAACCAAATCAAGTAAAAAGGGAATGTCATCCACCACCTAAACTGATAACATCTCTTACAATTTTCCTGTCAAATTCCAATTCAATATGTTATTATTTGCCTTACTAATCTTTCCACCTAAGGCGCTTGTAATAAGCTATGATCTGGGGAATTTAGGAAAGGAGGGTCAACGATGAAAGTCTTCATTAGCTACGCTCACAACGACAAGTAAAAAGGGAATGTCATCCACCACCTAAACTGATAACATCTCTTACAATTTTCCTGTCAAATTCCAATTCAATATGAAGCGCTTGCACAGAGGATTGTAGCGATTCTGGAGGAAGCCGGACTGGAGGTTTGGGATGACACACGCGAAATCCTGCCCGGAGATAATTGGGCAGAACAGGTTGCTCGAGCGTTAAAAGAGTCTGAAGCAATGGTTGTTTTATTGACACCAGAAGCAACTCGCTCAAGGTGGGTACGCCGTGAAATTGAGTATGCTCTTGGTGAAGAACGCTACAGCAAACGCCTAATTCCCGTCCTCGTTGGTGAACCAGCAGATTTTACACAAGAAGACATCCCATGGATTCTTTGGCGTTTGCAGATGATAAAACTCGCCGAATATGATAAGGAAGAGGAAGGCATCCGACAGATTGCTCAAGTTCTGCTGGAAGCCGCCTAAACGCTCCTACTATCATAAACTTGTACCCCGACCAAACTATGTTGCCTACGGAAGTTTTCCTATCTCATTCAGATCAAGATCGGCAGTTCGCGACAGATTTAGCGGAAATGATGCGTGTTCATGGGATTCCCGTCTGGTACAGCCGGACAAACATCCTTGGGGCACAACAGTGGCATGATGAAATCGGTGCCGCGCTTAGCCGATGCGATTGGTTCGTTCTCGTTCTGTCCCCGCGGTCAGTGAAATCCATCTGGGTGAAGAGAGAATTCCTATTTGCGCTTCAGCAGAATCGTTTTGTAAACAGAATTGTACCCCTCCTCTACGAACCATGCAACTGGGAACAATTTTCTTGGACATTGTCCAGTTTTCAGATGGTGGACTTTACACAGACGTTTGAACAGGGCTGCCGCGATCTTCTCCGGGCTTGGGGGTTAGGCTACAAACCAGAGCCATACCCACGTTGAAAACTCGGAAACATAAAAAAATATCCTCACCGATACTGATCCAGATCGCCTCTGTACTCTAGTCCCAGCACCTGACGTGAACGTGCGACGTTGCAGGTCTTCTCTGCTTCAGGGGTGCCTACAATATGAAAGATATCGAAGTCGATTGCCGTGGACTCCACCCCAAGACGACAAGCTTCCGCCAGATCATGCCGACACACGCAGCCATTTCGCAGCGGCGCCTCCTTGGAGCCTAATTTTTCTCGACGTTTGTTGAGTCCCAATCGACTATCCACGATATAATCCGGACGCAAGACGATGATGCGCGACCCGTGGGCATCGTGAAACTGTCGGCACATTTCCTCCTGCAAACGCTTGCAAACCGCGTATTGACTGCCATCGGGCCTTCTGACATCTGCCGTAAAAAAGATCCCTTCGGGGTGTACAGTCTGACATGAGCCGATGTGCACCACGCGATTAATACCGCGCTGCCGTGCAGATTCCAGCACATTCCACAAACCCTTCAAATTGATCAAGAACGACTGTGAATCATCTACGCCATATCCTCCGAACAGGACTGCGAGATGAATCACTGCGTCCATTCCCTCTGTGGCACTGTGCACAGTGGTGAAGTCCACAATGTCGCCGTGGATAGTCTCCCCGCTCTGCCATTCACCATCGATATCCTTCCACCCCTCCCATGCCTCCGGTCCCCGATCAAAGGCGCGAACCTGATGTCTGTCCGCCAAATTGGCAAGTACGGCACGACCTGTCCAGCCGGCTGCGCCAAATACGACAACCTTCATTCGTTCTATCCCTTTCGCGATCCTATTGGACCACACTTGATTTCAGCAGCCCCCAAGTGGTTGTCAACTTGCCTCGCGCTTCTACAGCGAAAGGATTCTTTTCAGGTTCAGTGACATACACATTATCTACCTCGATTGCCGCCTCTAGCGTCCCAAAACCGATTCGTCCTTCCCCCTGTATGTTGAAATCCTTCACGTCAAAGAGGGCTTGACCGTAATTGCCCAGGGCCGCTGCCCCACCATTATCTGTGAGAAAAACACGGTAGCCTTTCGGGTGATTTTCGATTTTAATCCAGTACTCTGTGCCCTTATCAACTTTCGTTTTCGTTTCGGTTTTTTCAAACTCTTTGACAATATGCCGTATATGCCGCATCACGACGGATCTTTTTCCGTCCTTGTTCAGCTCCCAATAAATGACATGACGGCGCAAGCTCTGTTGCATCCGGTGTGGCAAAGCCTCCTTACCACCAAAACCTGCACCTTCATCACTGTGGAACCGCCAAATGAGCAGTGGACCTTGACCGGCTGCAAGACGGATCGTTGAATAGAACCAATAGTCATTCCATTCTTCATCCCAATGACCATCGGATACTAAGATCAGATTTTTGCCGTTTCGTTGGTTCTGTGTCAATTTACCATTTTTAATGGTCCATGCTCCAGAGACCGCGTGCCATTTTCCCGTACCGTTTAACTTGTTATTCGCCTTATCAAAAGTATCTTCAAACAAGATATTCTGTGCTTGAGTCAAGGTTGGTAGGATAAGGATGCTCGCCACAATAGACACCATAGTGAGAATCCATTGTTGTTGAGAATCTTTCTTGTAATACATGGTGAATCCTCCCTTTAATTTTAGCAATCAAACAGGTAAGCAACATATGGACGCCTCAGAAATCTGTTCATCAAAACTTATAAAGATTATACCCCATCCTCTCTGTAGTTTCCAACATGATTTGAACGATACGGCAATTTTTGATGAAACTTACCGATTTAGGCAGTGTGTTACCGTTCAAACCGCAAGGGAGGTCAAAAACATGAAAGTTAATGTACCCCAAACGCTCAACATCGTTCTCATCTGTGTACTCGCCTTTGGCATACTCCAGCATGCTGTATCGGCGGCAGACGAACGAGAGACATTGCAAGCACTTAGCAAGAGTTTTACTGTGCTCGCACAGGAAGTTGGAGAAGTCGTTGTTGGAATTAAGGCTGAACGGTCAGCGGAAAATAGAGAACGACCCCCTCGATTTGAAGGCGGGGAATGGTTCGGTCCGGAAGAATTCCGTCGTTGGTTTCGCCAAAACCCGGACCAAGATGAAAAGTCGGAAGATTATTTTTTCGACCCTCGACCGTATAGAGAAAGACGAGAACGACCGCGCAATGTGATACCCCAAGATGTGCTTCCACACCAGATTCGACCTGAAAACAATTTTGGATCTGGCATCCTGCTTGATGAACAAGGGCACATCGCCACCGTTACTGAATCAGTTTATGATAGTAAAGAGATTACTATCACGCTTCAGGATGGCACACGTCTTGACGCCGACGTGATTGCCTCCGACAGAGACACTGGGATTACTGTGCTTAAGGTTGATGCCGACGGATTTCCGACAGCGAAATTCGGTGACTCGGATGACGTTTCCATCGGTGAATTGATGGTGACCCTCGGACATACCGCCAATCAGGAACCCACGATTTCCTTGGGAATGATTAGCGGTGTTGGACGCAACCCACGTATTGTCAACTATGAAAACTGGCTTGCGATTGATGCAAATCTACGCCCCGGTTCAGGAGGCAGTGCAATCGTCAGCGCAAAAGGTGAAATCATCGGTATGACTGCTGGCAGCTTATCCAACAACGAGTTTGCTATTCCGATTAACACGGTCAGACAGATTGCAACAGACCTGATTGAACATGGAAAAGTCACCCGCGGCTGGCTTGGCGTTATGATTCAGGATGTTGATTCAGATCTGGCTGAGAAACTCGGTTTGGACAGACCGATGGGTGCCTTAATCAACAATATCTTTGACGACACACCCGCTGAAGAATTTGGTTTACAAAAAGGTGATGTAATCGTTGCTATTAACGACCAAACAATCAGGAATGTTAATCATTTGCGTGCTGTAATTGCGATGTATAAGCCGATGGCCACCGTCTCGATTTCCATTCTGCGGGATAGCCGGAAGCAAGATATCTCCGTCACGCTTAGTGAACGTACCGCGCAAGCTCCTCACTCGACCAAAGATTCCGAGGGACATGCAAATTTCTGGAAAGGACTCTCCCTTCAGAACTTGACACCAGATTTGGCTGAAAAGCTGGCGCACACTGCTGATGAAGGAGTATTAATTGCTGACGTTGCGCCAGGCAGTGCGGCTGCCAAGGCGGGACTCCGCAAAGGAGCCCTAATTCTTGAGGTCGAGAACCAACCTATTCACAGCGTAGCGGAATTCAAATCGGCGTTAGAGAAGGTGAAGGAGGAAACCAAAATCTTGTTACTCATAAAACATGAGGGACAAGCACGGTATATCACCGTTAAGTAAAAGCAGTGTTCAAAACCTGAACACCCCTGTTAAATATTTGCACAACACTTGACATCTTAACCGAGTTGTGTTCTAATTATTTAGGGCTTCAGCGAGATGTCGGTTTTGGCACAGAGATTGCATATTTATTGATGTAATCACATTTGCCTCCAAAAATCAACAGCCGGGTCAGTTTTGGGAATTGTGGTTTTCTTAGGTTTTTCATTCGTTTCGAGGTTCGACTGGCACTCGCCTCGCCTACCAACTGGAATCCTTCCATTGAAACTACATTTCCATCACCTGACCCGGCTTTTTTATTAACTTTTCCCCTATGAATCCATTCATTCAGATCGCTCAAGGGGCTGTTGGAGCGATCCTCATATCTCTCTTTTTCATCCTCAGATCTAGTTTTGGCGAGACACGGCATACGCTCAGTATCATCGGTGCTATCATCATTTTCATCGCGAGTAGCTACATCTTACGGACACGGCTGATCCGATGGGGGAATCGGCAGGTCTGGCTCAAATATCACCAAAGGCTCGCATCGTTAGGGTTGTTTCTTGTTCTCATCCACTCAGCAGCGCAACCACTCGCTTGGCATTCGTGGATGGCGTTTGCCCTCGCATTGCTCAATCTTGGAACCGGCGTTGCGGTGAGCCTTACTACACATCGCGCACGCCGTATTCTTCTCCGCTGCCACCTTGCCCTCGCACCGATCTTGCTGCTTACTATCCTTGTGCACGGCAGAGAAAAGCTGGATCACGATGAATTCTTCCCTTTGACAGAAGTACACGATGTGCCATGTGTGAAATGTCATACGTCGGAGGCGCTGCTGTTTACCACCGATTCACGTTTCGAGATTGATTTAGAGAGCGGAGGGGTTGCCTCAGAGGACTTGCAGTGGGAGTTTAATCTGCACGGAACGTCCCTCTCTCGACAGACAACCGTTTCGACGGAAGAGGGGAGGAACCACTGGCTTGTCACCGATGCAAAAGCCGGGGAGGAATATACGGTCAAGAAAGCGGGTGATCGACTGAGTGTCCATGCAGATGCTGTGTACGAGGCTTACACCTGTCTCACTTGTCACGTTCACAACACCCCTGAGATCCAGTTTGACCACGAAAGTCATGGGGTCAAATCCTACAGTGCCTGCCTCAACTGCCATCAGACTGTCATCGATGGGAGAAAATACGGCGCTCGAAAGGCGAATTGGGGATATAATCCGGAATAGGTCGTGAACCAACCGCGCTTGATTGGCGATAAGGAGTTGTAGATGACCCAAAACTTCAAACCGGTGACGGTTGGGATATCGGGTGGTTCGGCATCAGGGAAAACAACATTAGCGACAACCCTAGCCAAGGAACTCAAAGAATTCTCGCCGGTGATTCTTCACCAAGACTACTACTTCAGGGACTGGTCGGAATATCCACCAGAGGAACGGGAGAAGGTTATTACAGCGAACCATCCAGATGCGGTTCGGTGGGAGGCACTGCTTGGGCATATCCGTCAACTGGTCGCGCGTCAGCCGATTGAAACGCCACCGGAAGGAACGCGGGCGTTCGCACGCGGTGATGTGTCCGCCACAATTCAGCCGAGTGATCTAATCATCGTCGAAGGACATCTTATCCTGTGGGACACGGCACTCAGAGATCTGATGGATGTCAAACTCTTCGTTGATGTCGAACCCCACGAGCGGGTACTGCGTCGTCTGTTGCGGGATGTCGAACAACGTGGTGGAAACCTTGAAGGAGCAGTTGCATGGTATCGCCGGGATGTCATCCCCAATTTCCCGATCTACACCGAGTCGTGTAAGGCGTATGCGAATATCATTGTTCCCTTCCGAGATGAGAATCCTGTGGCGTTGCAGACTATCGTTGCGGGCCTACGAGATCGGATTGTGAGTCAATGCGCTTCTATGAAACTTAAAAGGTAAAATTTGAGATGTGAGGAGCCATAGAAATGCAGAAGGGTGTGATTAATCGACAGATGCTATTCAATCGCTCCGATTGCTGCGGCTTGTGGTGCACGGCTTGGAAATCTTTGCTGCTCTTGCTTATCTTCCGGCACATAGCCGGAGTAATCCGAAATTTTGCCATGTGTCAGTGCATAGATCGCTACATTGGTCATAAAACGGTAGACACCGGGTGAGTAGTGCACCTGACGGCTTGGCAGACTGATTGACTCCATCGCACACATATAGTCTCGGCGAACAACCAGCACAGAAAGTTTGTCGCCAATAAAAATGCCTTCAAGAAAACTCCGTGATAGATTATAACCGAGGCGCCCACCCGTTAAAAAAAAGCCAATTGTCCTCCCAGGGTGATAAATATCAAAGCCAACCGGCGGTCCACCCATTTGATAGAAGTTGTGATAAATTTCATGGCTGTTGGGAATGCGTCCCACATGATATTCAGGCATGATGTTCCGCATATTGGTCAGAAACAGACGGGTCATTGACTGAGCAGCAGCCTCGGTCCCGCAGTCGTCAAAAATGAGGAACCCTTCCTTTTCGACCAGATATCGCCGCAACGAAATTGCTTCTAATTGAGAGAATTGACTACCCTTCATACGCCGAAGCATTCCCCCGGTATCCAATGCTCGTACACCTTTTGATTTAATGAGGGCGGGATTATGTCCAGTCATGACGAGAATCGGCGATTTCATGACATTGGCGTCAGTCAACTTCAGTGCCCCACCCTCGACATTCATGTCTGTTCGGATCCGCGTCTTTTCATTAAGCCACTTTGCCCACGCATTCAGCGCGGAAGCATCTGTCCACCAATCAGAGAGGTCGTGGCGAAGGCGCGTAAAACGGAAGACCCCGCGAATATCGTGACCTCTACCAACAACACGGCCTCCCGGCTCAGGGTAGAGGTGGCACTTCAAGATTACCAAGCATGATGCCATCAACCACCCCGTCCAAGGCATCCCGAACGGCTCCCACCTCCTTGACCATCGCAAGCTCCACCGGTAATCTGAACACATCGGTGATCTTGACCTGCACAGTTCCCCCAGAAATACCCTGACCACTACCTCCAATCCCACGCTTCATGTGCCCACCGTCCTTACCTGTGCCTGTGACGATGGGTGAAGACCGCGCTAGCGCATCGGGTGCAGCTGAAACGGGGACATCTGTATGTGTTACAATCTGAAGCACAGGTGCATAGGAATTGACCACTTTCGGCACCTTGGGGTTGACGGGGGCATTCAGTTTCAACGCTTGATTTGAGAACGCGGAGATGCCCCGCGGTTGGACAGTCCCTGTACGAACGATAGCCGCATTTGTCGCTCTTGTTTGGATCTTAACTGGCTCAACGACGACAGTATTCTTGACTGGCACCTCTGGTTTTTGAACGGGTTTGATGACGGGTCTCCGAACTTGCGGTTTGGGCGGTGTCTTGGCTGATTGCAAAACTTCAACGCCCATCAAATCCTTGAAGGGTTGGGTTTGTGTTACCAGATATGCTCCAATGATAGCAGCAAGACACAGATGGATTGCGAGAGAGATAAACCAAGAACGCGAAACGGCCGACATAATCTTCATTCCTCTCAGTATGGGTGTCACACAACGCGGCGGTGATTTTTAGGGAGTGGTTGTATGGTATCGTCGGGAGGGCATCCCAAATTTTTCGGTCTACACCGAGCCGTGCAAGGCACCCAGCAATATCGTTTTTTCCTCTCTGGACGAAAATCCTGTGGCATTGCAGATCCCCGCCGCAGGCTTACGAAGAATTGTGAGCCAACGCGCTTCGACAAAACTTAAGAGGTGAAATGTGAGATGTGAGGAGCAATAGAAATGGAGGCGTGCGTGACTGATTAGCAAATGCTATTCAACCGCTCCAATTGCGGCGGCTTGCGGCGCACGGATGGGAAGTCTTTGGTGCTCTTGCTTATCTGCCGGCACATAACCGGAGTAATCTGAAATATTCCCATGTGTGATGGCATAGACGACTATGTTCGTCAGGTGCCGCGCCGCGTGGGGCGCAAACTCCTCTACAATCTGATTCAGATGTTTCGACTGCTGGTAGAAGGGTTTCTGAACTTTGCCATCAATCACATGCATCATCTGTTCGGTATCAACTAAGACCGCAAGCCGTCCATCAATCGTGATACCTTGTAGCTCGGAATAGGGACCAAAATGAAGATAGCCGAGAAGTCCGTAAGCTCCAGTGTTACGCAAGGGAAACCGTAAAGGACCATTTAGCGAGTAATAGCTGTTGTAAATCGGGTGGTCATTGGGAACAAAGCCGAGATGATGCTCTGGCAGCAAGTCTCGCAACACTTTTCTTGCCCCTCTCATGGCGTTATCTGTATTTCCATGTGTTGCTATATAGATGAATCCCCCACGATCTATTACATACTCCCGCAGCCTTTGGACTTCAGCCTCCGTGTACCTACTACGCGCAGTATTCCAGATTGGAGTGTCGTGGGAAATGAACATCCTCTCCTCGTTTTCTGGGCTTAGCCTTGAGCCCCCGGGGATCGGTTCCATAAAAAGAATTGGCGTCTGGAAGAATGCCGCATCCTTCAGTTGAATTGCCCCAACCAATTGTGTCTTGATTTTGGTTTTCTGATTCAGTGATTCCACTAAATAGGACAGACCTGCCCCAAATCGGAAAAATCCGACGCCGCTGCCACATACGCGTCCAAAAGGGTGAAGCGGATTTTCAAAGCGGACAAGGTTCAAGCGCCCCATGATATCTCGACCACGCCCGACAACAATAGCACCGGGACTCCCAGAGGGCAGTTCAGGCACACCACCGCCCAATATTATCTTCTCGGTGACGTCGGACAGCGTGTCCTCAATGTTTGTTGCCCCTTCGGCACCGACCAGTGACCCTATCCCAACATGACCTCTGGTACGGGTCTGATCCACACTACTTCCCAGACCGAAATCTCCACGCCCAACACCGCTACCACTTCTCTCGTCAATACCGTCAGCGCCAGAAGTCCCACGTCTCATGCGCTCACCGTTTTTACCTGTGCCTGTGACAGCAGGTGAAGAGAATGCCAGCACATTGGGCGCATTAGAAGCGGGGGCATCCGTATGTGTTATAGTCTGAGGCATAGATGCATTGGCGTTGGTCACTTTCGGCACATTGGGGTTGATAGGTGCATTAAGTCTTAACGCTTGATTTGAGAACGCGGAGACGGTCTGCGTTTGAACAGTACTTGTCCCAATAATAGCCATGTTCCTTACTCTTTGTTGAATTTTAACCGGTTCAACGATGACTGTGTTTTCAATTGATACCTCTGGCTTTTGAACGGGTTTGATGACAGGGGTCCGAACCCGTGGCTTGGGCTGCGCATCTGCTGTTTGAGATATTTCAACACCCACCAAATCCTCAAATGATTGACTTTGCGTTACCAGATACCCTCCAACGATACCAGCAAGACCGAGGTGGATTGCGAAAGAGATAGACCAAGAACGCGAAAGGGTTGACATGACTTTCACCCCTTTTAGCATGGATTTTTCCCAATCCTTCCAGAACATACCACACGCGTAGAGCGAACGCTTGACTTTCTTGGCAATGCGATGCTTGGCACGATGCAGTCGGCTAGCGATGGCACGATGCGACAACCCGCGTTCCTCTGAGATTTCGTCATAGCTGAGGTCGTCAATGTAGAAATCGTGCGCAACTGCCGCATCCGTAGCAGGCAGTGAATGAATCGCATTTAAGATTGTCTGGTTCAATTCTTTCTTCATCAGGAACTGTTCTGGCGTCGCCTCAGGAGAAGATAGATTTAACATTGGATCCTCGTCCCTGGGGTAAGATGTTGACATTCCGTTCTGCTGGTGGATCCATGTCACGCAGACATTCTTCGCAATTTGCGATAGCCAACCGGCAAATCGACCCGCATCGCGCAGTTTTGGGAGGTTTTGATACGCTTTGATAAAAACTTCTTGCGTCAGATCTTCGGCATCCTGCGGATTCTGTACGAGAAACCGCGCCCGGGCATAGACCGCTGGCTGATATTTCTGGACTAGGGTGTCGAAGGCCCGTGGATTGCCTTTGAGTGTTTGATGAATAAGATTTCGATCTGTTGGCATAATCAATCTCCTCGAACGTATTGACGAATTAAGACGCTGACTTGTATGCGACAACAAAACTGTGATCTATGTTGTATCAAGGCAAATTGGCAAGACAAGATAGTAAGTGTACACAGATACTCTTATTGACTCAAATTGTATCTGATAAAGACCGAGGCTGACGTAGCGGCCGAGTTTTTCTTACCACTGGGCAATTTTAGCAGAAATAGCCGTTATTAGTCAACCTGTTTAAGCCAGCTCCACATCGTAATTTGTTTGCCTGTAGGAGCAACTGCAAAAGGAGCAACTTCAACCGCAAAAGCAGGGTCAAACCATACAGGATCCGTGTCCTCACTCCTATCTTTGGTAAGTCTTCTCTGATTCTTACCATCGGCGTCCATCACGTAGATTTCATAGTTACCATGTCTAGTGGAAACAAAGACAATGCGTTTACCGTCCGGTGACCATGAGGGACCCGTATCAAGAGAGCCATTTCTAGTGAGTCTTCTCTGATTCTTACCATCGGCGTCCATCACATAGATTTCAAAATTACCATCCCTCTCAGACACAAAGGCAATCCGTTCACCGTCAGGAGACCATGCAGGCTGCAACTCATGCGCGGGATTTTCAGTGAGTCTTCGTCGATTACCCCCATCGGCATCCATCACATAGATATCATTTCCTGTCTCATCCCTCCAAGAAATAAAAGCAATGTGTTCTCCGTCAGATGACCATGAGGGTTGCTCGTCAGAATGACCATTCTTGGTGAGTCTTCGCAGATTCTTACCATCGGCGTCCATCACGTAGATTCGCCAGTGCCCCCAACCCGCACGAGAAACAAATGCAATGCGCCTACCGTCTGGGGACCATGAAGGCTCCCATTCAGCAAAGTGATTGTTAGAGAGCCTTCGCAGATTCTTACCATTGGCATCTATCACATAGATTTGCCGGTCGCCACCCTCAACGTTTCCCCTATCCTCACTAGAAGTGAAGGCAATCCGTTTACCATCGGGAGACCATGAGGGATCCCAGTCATCATGGCGATTAATGGTGAGTCTTCGCAGATTCTTACCATCGGCGTCCATCACATAGATTTCAAAGTTGCCATCCCTATCAGACGAGAAGGCAATCTGTCCCTGTGCGTCAACGACTACTATCAGTGGCGTCAGCGCCAAGGCGACAACGACAGCTAAAATCAAATACGCGAGATTGTATCTCCGGTACATCTGCTATTCCTCCGCTGGTCTCACAGCCGCCCCCCAGCAAACGTTGTTGTTTCAATAATGGCAGTTATTTGTCCGCCTGTTTGAGCCAGCCCCACATCGTGAGTTTCTTGCCTGTAGGAGCAACTGCAAAAGGCGCAACTTCAACTGCAAACGCAGGATCAAACCATGCAGGATCCGTGTTCTCACTCCCATCCTTAGTGCGTCTGCGTACCTGTCGCGCGCCGTCGGCGTTCATCACGTAGATGTCATACTTTCCATCCCTATGAGATACAAAAATAATGTGCTCACCGTCAGGGGACCATGAGGGATGCCAGTCACGCGCGGGATTTCTAGTGATTCTTCGCTGATTCTTACCGTCGGCATCCATCACATAGATTTCAAAATTTTTCCAGTCCCCCGTCGACACAAAAGCAAGGCGTTCTCCGTCAGGAGACCATGAGGGTTCCCATTCGTGCGCGGGATTTTCAGTGAGTCTTTGTTGATTACCCCCATCGACGTCCATAACATAGATGTCATAGTTCCCACCCCTGGCAGACGCGAAGGCTATGTGTTTACCATCGGGCGACCATGAGGGATCCGAGCCATCCTGTTCATGTTGACCGATCCTTCGCAGATTCTTACCATCGGCAGCGTTGATCACGTAGATGTGCGAGTGAAAATCCACATCAGAAGTAAAAGCAATGCGTTTCCCATCGGGGGACCATACAGGATCCCATTCAGCAAAGGGATTTCTAGAGAGCCTTCGTTGATTCTTTCCATCGGCGTCCATCACATAGATCTGCTGGCGCTTACCCACAAAGTTCCCCTCCCTCTCAGACACGAAGACAATCCGTTTACCATCAGGAGACCATGAGGGAGACCAGTCATTCGCGGGAGTTCTAGTGAGTCTTCGTTGATTACGCCCATCGGTGTCCATCACATAGATTTCATAGTTCCCATCCCTATCAGATGAGAAGGCAATCTGTGCTCGTGGAGCAGCACCTACCATCAGTGGCGTCAGCAACAAGGCGACAACGGCAGCTAAAATCAAATGTGGGAGATTGTATCTCCGTTGCATCTGTCTTTCCTCCTCTATTTTCAAACCCACGTTTCGGCAAACACTGTTTGCTCGATGATAGTAGTTATCGTTCGACCTGTTTGAGCCAGCCCCACATCGTGAACTTCTTGCCTGCCGGACCAACTGCAAAAGGAGCAACCGGAAAAGCAGGGTCAAACCATGTAGGATCAAGGTCATCACTGCCATTTTTAGTGCGCCTGCGCACCTGCCGCGCACCATCGGCGTTCATCACGTAGATCTCCCGGTTCCCATCCCTAGTGGAAACAAACGCTATCCGTTTACTGTCCGGAGACCATGAAGGCTGCCAGTCATAAAAATCGTTGTTAGAACGTCTTTGCTCATTGCCTCCATCGGCGTCCATAACATAGATTTGCCATCTCCCAGCCCTACCAGAAGTAAAGGCAATCCGTTCACCGTCAGGAGACCATGAAGGCTGCCAGTCAAATTTGGGATCTTCAGTGAGTCTCTGTTGATTACTCCCATCTGCGTCCATCACATAGATATCCGGCTCTCTCCCATCCCTACTGGAAGCAAAGGCAATCCGTTCACCGTCAGGAGACCATGAAGGCTGGTAATCATCCACGTCATTGTTAGAGAGTCTCCGCAAATTCTTCCCATCAGTGTCCATCACGTAGATTCTCCAAAATCCAGCCGCGACATTCCTAACGCCAGTGGAAGTAAATGCAATATGTTTACCGTCGGGTGACCATGAGGGATCCCATTCGTCAAAGGGATTTTTAGAGACTTTTCGCGGATTACCCCCATCGGCGTCCATCACGTAGATGTCCCGGTTCCTACCCAGCCTATTCTTACTGGAAGTAAATGCAATGTGTTTACCGTCGGGCGACCATGAGGGCTCCCATTCAGCCAAATCATTGTTAGTGAGTCTCCGTTGATTTCTTCCATCGGCGTCCATCACATAGATTTCCCAGTTTCCGTCTCTCTCGGATGAGAAGACAATCTGTGCCTGTGCGTCAACGTCTACTGTCAGTAGCATCAGTCCTAAAACGACAACGCTAGCTAAACTCAAGTGGGCAAGAGTATATCTCCGGTACATCTGTCTTTCCTCCTCCGTTTTCAAAGCGTTTTTTTATTTTTAGGGGATGATAGATAATTATCGCATGAAGCCTTCCGCCCCGCATCTCAGCAAACGGTGTTGTTTCGATAATAGTAGTTATCGGACGACCTGTTTGAACCAGCCCCACATCGTGAGTTTTTTGCCTGCAGGACCAACTGCAAAAGGAGCAATTTCTACTGCAAAAGCTGGGTCGAACCATGCAGGATCCGTATTATCACTGCCATTTTTAGTGCGTCTGCGCACCTGTCGTGCGCCATCGGCGTTCATCACGTAGATTTCAGTGTTCCCCTCCCTATTAGACGCGAAGGCTATGTGTTCACCGTTTGGAGACCATGAGGGATGCCAGTCACGCGCGGGATTTCTAGTGAGTCTTCGCTGATTACCCCCATCGGCGTTCATCACATAGATTTCAGTGTTCCCCTCCCTATTAGACGCGAAGGCTATATGTTCACCGTTTGGAGACCATGAAGGCTGCCAGTCACGCGCGGGATTTCTGGTGAGTCTTCGCTGATTCTTACCATCGGCGTCCATCACGTAGATTTCCCAGTTCCCAAGACCTATAACATCCAAATTACTCCAAGAAGTAAAGGCAATGCGTTCACCGTTTGGAGACCATGAGGGATCCCAGCCAACCCGCTCATGTTGACCGATTCTTCGTAGATTCCTACCATCGGTGGCGTCCATCACGTAGATGTGCGAGTGAAAATCCACATTAGAGGTAAAGGTAATGCGTTTGCCGTCAGGAGACCATACAGGATCCCATTCAGCAAAGGGATTTCTGGAGAGTTTTCGTAGATTCTTACCATCGGCGTCCATAACATAGATTTGCGAACGCTCACCCACAAAGTTCCCCTCCCTCACAGACACAAAGGCAATGCGTGTACCGTCGGGTGACCATGCAGGATCCCATTCAGCAAAAGGAGTGTTAGTGAGTCTTCGTGGGTTACGTCCATCGGTATCCATCACGTAGATTTCAGGGTTCCCATCTCTATCAGACGAGAAGGCAATTTGTGCCTGTGCGTCAACCTCTACCGTCAGTAGCATCAGTCCTAAAACGACAACGCTAGCTAAACTCAAGTGGGCAAGAGTATATCTCCGGTACATCTGTCTTTCCTCCTCCGTTTTCAAAGTGTTTTTTTATTTTTAGGGGATGATAGATAATTATCGCATCAAGCATTCCGCCCCGCATTTCAGCAAACGTCCTTGTTTCGACAGTGGTAGTTATCGGACAACCTGTTTGAACCAGCCCCACATCGTGAACTTTTTGTCTACGGGCCCAACTGCAAAAGGTGGAACTTCAACTGCAAACGCAGGGTCAAACCATGTAGGATCCGTGTCATCATTGAAATTTTTAGTAAGTCTCCGAATCTGCCGCGCGCCATCGGCGTTCATCACATAGATTTCAAAATTACCATCCCTATGAGACACAAAGACAATCCGTTTACCGTCGGGAGACCAGGACGGATGCAAGTCATGCGCGGGATTTCTAGTGACTCTTCGCTTATTACCTCCATCGGCGTTCATCATGTAGATTTCAGGGTTACCATCCCTATGAGACACGAAGGCTATGCGTTCACCGTCGGGGGACCAAGAGGGATGCCTGTTACCATCCCGATCCTCAGTGAGTCTTTGTTGATTGCTCCCATCGGCATCCATCACATAGATCTGATTCCCAAACGCATTCCTACTAGAAACAAAGGCAATGCGTGTGCCGTCAGGTGACCATGAGGGATACCAGCCACTCTCTTGATCGAGCCTTCGCAGATTTTTACCATTGGCGTCCACCACGTAGATGTACCAACCCGCAGTGTCCATAGCCCCACTAGAAGTAAATGCAATGCGTGTGCCATCGGGTGACCATGAAGGATACCATTCAGCAAAGTCGCTGTTAGTGAGCCTTCGCTTATTACCTCCATCAGCATCCATCACATAGATTTGCGGGAGCCCACCCACAACGAATAGCGGGTGCGCATGCACAACGTTTAGAATCTTGGCAGAAGAAGTAAATGCAATGCGTGTGCCATCGGGCGACCAAGAGGGATCCCAATCATCATGGCGATTAGTGATGAGTCTTCGCTGATTCTTACCATCTGTGTCCATCGCATAGATTTCAAAGTTCCCCTCCCTATCAGACGCAAAGGCAATCTGTGCTCGTGGAGCAGCACCCACCATCAGAGGCTTCAGAATCAAGGCTACAACGATAGCTAAAATCAAATGTCCGAGATTATATCTCCGTTGCATCTGCTATTCCTCCTCTGTGCTCAAATCCGCGTCTCCGCAAACACTGTTTGCTCAATAATAGTAGCTATCGTTCGACCTGTTTGAGCCGACCCCACATTGTGAACTGTTTGTCTACAAGATCAACTGCAAAAGGAGCAACTTCCACTGCAAACGCAGGATCAAACCATGTAGGATCCGTGTCTTCACTGCCCTCTTTGGTGCGTCTTCGGACCTGCCGTGCGCCATCGGCATTCATCACGTAGATTTCATAGTTTCCATCCCTATTGGAAACAAAGACAATGCGTTCGCCGTCGGGTGACCATGAGGGTTCCGTATTACGAGAGGGATTTCTGGTAAGTTTCCGCCGGTTCTTACCATCGGCGTCTATTACGTAGATGTCCGAGTCCGCAGGCATAACGTCGGGCAGCTTACTAGAAGTAAAGGCGATGCGTGTGCCGTCCGGTGACCAGGAGGGTTCCCATTCATGGTCGGGATTTTCAGTGAGTCTGTGTTGATTACTCCCATCGGCGTTCATCACGTAGATATCCAAGTTCTCTCTCCCATCCCTAATAGAAACAAAGGCAATGCGTTCACCGTCGGGGGACCATGCAGGATAGTAATCATCCTCGCCATCGTTAGAGAGGTTTTGCTTATTACCCCCACCAGCGTCCATCACGTAGATCCGCCAATGTCCACCCGCAACGTCCATAGCCCCACTAGAAGTAAAGACAATTCGTTTACCGTCGGGGGACCATGAAGGATCCCATTCAGCAACGAACTTGTTAGAGAGTCTATGTTGATTCTTTCCATCGGCGTCCATCACATAGATTTGTGGGCGTTTACGCATATCACCAACGATGATGCCACCACCAATCATGATGGGGGCCTCCTTATCAGCAATGTTACTATTCCTATCAGACACAAAGATAATCTGTCTGCCGTCCGGAGACCATGAGGGGCTTGTATCAGGAAAGTCATTGTTAGTGAGTCTTCGCTGATTCTTACCATTGACGTCCATCACGTAGATTTCAGGGTTACCATCCCTTTCAGACGAGAAAGCAATCTGTGCTAGTGCGTCAGCGTCCACCATCAACAGCGTTAAACCCAAGCCTACAACGCTAGCTAAAATCAAATGTCCGAGATTATATCTCCGTTGCATCTGCTATTCCTCCTCTGTTTCCAAATCCGCGTCTCCGCAAACACTGTTTGCTCAATAATAGTAGTTATCGTTCGACCTGTTTGAGCCGACCCCACATTGTGAATTGTTTGTCCACAAGACCAACTGCAAAAGGAGGAACAGGAAAAGCAGGGTCAAACCATGCAGGATCCGTGTTCTCACTGTCACCCTTAGTAAGTCTACGCACCTGTCGCGCACCGTCTGCGTTCATTGTGTAGATTTGATAGTTTCCCTCCCTATCAGACACAAAGACAATCCGTTTACCATCGGGAGACCAAGAGGGATGCAAGTCCGCCGCGGGATTCCTAGTGCGTCTTCGCTGATTACCCCCATCGGCGTCCATCATGTAGATATCAAAGTTCTCATCCCTACGGGAAACAAAGGCTATGCGTTCACCGTCGGGGGACCAGGAGGGAGCCCATTCATGAGAGAGGTCGTCAGTGAGTCTTTGTTCATGCTGCCCATCGGCGTCCATCACGAAGATGCCATCCCCATACCCATCCCCATGAGACACAAAGGCAATGTGTTGACCATCTGGCGACCATGAGGGGTCCCAGGCCCCAGGACCGGCATCGTTAGAGAGTTTTTGCTTATTACCCCCATCGGCATCCATCACGTAGATGTCCCAGGGTCCACCCGCAGTCTCCATAACCCCAGTAGAAGTAAAGGCAATCCGTCTACCGTCTGGCGACCATGAAGGATGCCATTCAGCAACGAATTCGTTAGAGAGTTTTCGCCGATTCTTACCATCGGCGTCCATCACATAGATTCGCGGGCGCTTCCGATCAATATCCTCAGCCTCTGTAGAAGTAAAGGCAATCTGTTGGCCGTCGGGGGACCAGGAGGGCTCCCAGTCAGAACCGGGATGTTCAGTAAGTCTACGCTGATTCTTTCCATCGGTGTCCATCACATAGATTTCAAAGTTACCATCCCTATCAGACGAGAAGGCAATCTGTGCTCGTGGAGCAGCACCCACCATCAGTGGCATCAGAACCAAGGCTACAACCACAGCTAAAATCAGATGTAGGAGATTATAGTCCCGTTGCATCTGCTCCTCCTCCTCTGTTGTCAAATCGTTTTTTTAGGGGGTGATAGAGGTCAACTGGTGTTGGAAACCTCTTTACAATTGAAGTGGCAACTCGGGTTTTAATAGTCAGATTTTGTTCCGCCCTTATTGGCTTTGTCCCTGTACCCGTTATCGCCACCTTGATTGCATACGTTCCTTCCACTGTCACATTTTTGAGAAGAATCGGGATTTCTACCGAAGCCGTTTCTTCGGTGTCGTCACCACAGCCCCATAAAAATTCAGAGCCTATCCTGATCTTTACGTCAGATGGAACAAATTTCTCACGTATTTAACGATAGAACACCGCCCGATAACTATTTTTGTAATTTTTGTAATTCAAGTGCCAAAGGCGTTACGCAGCGAAAGCCTCTGTCATACCACAAAAAACCCGCTTTATTTCTGAGGTTCCGATGGGAGACCCGCAGGAAACTCTTGCCGACTTGAAATGATCCGCCTCGTGATACGCGAGGGGTTATATCCTCCCGGAAATTCTCGACAATTTGTTCGATGGGTCCTCCTGAGATGGGATTGATTCTTGGACTATTGGCATAGAACCCCGCATCATACGCATCAAGGCACCATTCCCAGACATTGCCCGCCATATCGTACAAACCGTAACCATTGGGCGGAAAACTTCCAACGGGAGCCGTGGTTCCCCACCGATCTCTATCTCCTATCCCCGCATAATTGGCGTCATTATGGGTAATTTTATTGCCCCACGGATACCGCACCCCGACCAACCCACCGCGTGCTGCATACTCCCATTCGGCTTCAGTAGGCAGTCGTTTCCCCGCCCATTGTGCATAAGCCATCACATCGTGCCAAGAAACCCCGAAGACCGGATGGCTGCTGGGCTTGTGGAGGCCGTGACGACGAGGCTCCCTATGCCCCGTTTCTTCAACAAATTGCCGATACATAGCGTTGGTCACCTCGGTTACATCCATATAAAACGCATCCACTACAACAGTATGGATAGGTGCTTCGTGGGGTAAGCCCTCGTTAAGGATACGTTCTCTTTTGAGGAGATCTTCGTCAAAGAAAGCATTGCCCATCTGAAATTCTCCAGCGGGGATTAGGCGCATGGTTGCCCCATCCGTTTCCGAAACAATCTCCGTCTTCATTACGACAGTGACGGTTTTTTGCTGCGTGGCAATGACAGATGTAGAAGCATTATCTCGGACAGTCAAAGTGATGAGATATTCACCTTCGGCTCTGTAGGTATGTTCCGTAACGAGGTTATGACTGTAGGGTGTCTGCTGCCCATCTCCCCAGTCCCATTTGACGGAAATATCGTCCGAGGCTCGTTGGAATTGGCTGGCATCACCTTTGACATGCGCGTCTGCTAAAATTTTGGCATCTGACGTAAAAACGACAAGCTGAGGCTCGATCGGGATTTGATTCTGAGTTGAGGTTTCTAGTTTATCTTCCCCGCAACTAGATAACATGATTAAGCCTATCCATGTTAGCATGATGAGAGTTAAAGTCTTAAGACGTATTAACGGATTAAGAGACCGCGATGTATACGGCAACAATGTGGAGAAACGCAGCGAGAGTCTCGGCACACTTGTCGTAGCGAGTCGCAATGCGTCTAAGCGGTTTGATTCGGTTAATGAATTTCTCGCCCCGATTTCGCTGTTTATAGGGTGCTTTGCCATAATTGAAAACATTGACACGATTTTTCTTTGGCAGAATGACAATTTGCATCGGGCTGCCCTTAGATTTTTTCCGGAGTTCATTGCTATCGCACCCCTTATGATTACCACGTTTTGAGCCGAGGGTGAAAACATTGGTAGGGCTATTTTACACGATTCAATTCAATTTGTCAACAGACCCTAACGTCAACAACTTTAATGTCGTTATATCATAATATAGACACAAATTCCTACTGGTAGTTCTCAGGTTTTTTTGCCGAGTTTAGATTAATTCCGTATATAGTCAGAGGCTGGCAGACACTATTAGGTTCACCGGCAAAATCTCACCAGATTTCGAGGCTTTAGCCGATGTCGGGTAAGACCAGCTCCAGTATCTACTGTCAGATAGACTGCTACAGACCCGAATAAATCCCTAAAAATCGGCTAAGCTCCATTTTTCTTTTGATGGACTCTACCTGCTGCTCTGTGATACAATACGGAATGTCATCTTTCAATCCAATCTTCAAGCAGAAACAGTGAGCAGGTGGGCAATATTTCACAGATTTATGACGGTCGAATCTCATGTTGCGATTGACGGATTACTTACTACATTTCCGCCGGAGAGGAAAGCGATGGATGAAAAAAGGCAATACCGACATCAAGGGCTGACGATCTGTACACTCGGCGGGGTCGAACACGGCAAAACGATGCTGACCACCGGGATAATCAAGGTGGTATCACGGATTGGCTCCACGCAGATGGATGCAGCTGATTTTGAAACGCAGCAACCGACGCATCATTCAATAGGACGACAAACTTACGTCAGTTATAAAGTGGTTGATTATGAAACAAGCGGTAGACACTATACCCATGTTGATGGTCTGAGTCATGCGGAGAACGTCAAGATGTTAATCGGGGGTTCGCCGGCAATTCGTGGGGCGATTTTGGTGGTGAGTGCAGTTGACGGCGTAACAGCGGAAGCGGAAGCCGAGATCCGACTTGCGAGTCAGGTGCGCGTACCCACGGTTGTGACCTTCTTGAACAAGGCAGAGAAGGTAAAGGATCCAGAATTAATCGAGATCTGTGAAATGGAGATTCGCGAGATACTCACAGATTGCGGCTATGCGGAGGAGGAGTCGCCTATCATCGTCGGCGATGCGGAGAAGGCGTGTAACTATAAGGGGCAAAATCTTAATTCAGACCACTGGAAACCGATTATTGACCTCATTTTCGCGATGAATCGTTGTATGCCGCAGCCGCTGAATCCACTGGACCTGCCACTGTTGATGCCGATTCGCAAGGTGATTGACGACCCCAAAGAAGGCACTTCGACGCTATACGGTGAGGTGGTGCAGGGCGGCCTTGCTGTAGGGCACCCGGTCGATGTCGTCGGCAAAGGGGATCGTATTAAGACCCGTTGCGTTGGCTTACGACACAGCGACACCGCCGATTCAACTGGAGACGAGGAGGGTAAGCGTGGGGAAAATGAGGTCCGAGTCGATGCGGAAATGGGATGGATTACGCCAGGGCAGGTCGTTTCACAACCGAAGAGCATTAGATCACATACCGACTTTGAGGCAGCAGTTTATGTGATGACCCAGGAGGAGTGCGGAACGCATATCCCCCTTGTCGGGAACGATAAACCGGAGATTCACCTCTGGACAATTGATGTTACAGGACATCTCCACCTTTCGTCGGAGGTTGCCATTGTCAATCCGGGCGAACATGCCACGGTACAAATTTCGATCGACGCACCGATGGCACTAGCAATCGGCACACGGTTCGAGATTAAGAAAATGGACGTAAAGATTGGGATAGGGGTTGTCACGGAAATTACAGACTAGCAGAATCTCCGACTTCACTAACCGCAACACGACAAAGGAAATGATTATGGAGAAGATATACAACTACATCGAAGATGGGAAGGCGCGGCTCTGCGATTCGCTGAAAGAATTGGTCAGGATCCCTACTGTGAACCCGCCCGGCACAAACTACGCAGAGATTGTACAGCTGCTTCAAGAACGGTGCGAGGCGCTCGGCATGAGCACCAAGGTCGTGCCCGTCCCCCAAGCTGAAGCGCAGGCAGTTGTACCCCACGCCGACGATTATCCGCGCATGAATCTAATCGCGAGATGGGATGTTGGTGCAGAAAAAACCGTCCATTTCAATGCCCACTACGATGTCGTTCCCGTCTCCGGCGACTGGCGCTTCGATCCGTTTAAGCCAGAGATTGTTGGAGATTGGCTCTACGGTAGGGGAGCAGACGACATGAAAGACTCCATCGCTGCACTGTTATTTGCGATTACGGCGCTGCAGGAGAATGGCGTCCAACCCACCTTCAATATCGAGTGCTCGCTCACCTGTGATGAAGAAACTGGTGGCGAGTTAGGCGCGGGATACGTCGCACGTAATGGATTGGTTCAAGCAGATTATGTCGTCAATTGCGAGGGTGGATCCGTTCTCAACGTGGGTGTAGGTCACAACGGCGTATTGTGGTTGGAGGTAAAAGTTCATGGCAAAGCAGCACACGCCGCTAATCCAGACAAGGGATTGAACTCCTTTGAAAAGGCAGCTGGGCTTGTCATGGGGCTCCAACCCCTGAAGCAGGGTTTGAAAGCATCAGACCGTGTCTTCAAAACCTTTTCGGGTGATGACCGATACCCCACACTTAACATCGGTGGCATTTTTCACGGCACGGAAGGGGACAAGGTCAATACGGTTCCCGCACAAACAGCTTTCTCCATAGATCGGAGAATCCTCCCCAACGAGCGTCTGGCAGCGGCGGAATCGGAGCTGCGTGGGGCGATTCAGGAGGTCTGTCAATCCGATGTGGAAATGAAGGTAGAGGTAGCGTCGACATTGAGAATCGACCCGTGCGTTGTAGAACCGGAACATCATTTCCCTCAAGCGTTTGCACGAGCGGTGCGCAGCATCCGTCGTCGGCCGATCAAGTTCAGCACGACAAGTGGTTTTACCGACCTGCATTTCTTCGTCGAAGAGGGTGGACTACCCGGTGTCGGCTATGGTCCCAACGGACAGGGGGCTCACGGTATGAACGAGCGGGTCAGTATATCGGATCTGGTTAAAACCACAAAAGTGTACGCGACGTTCATGGCAAAAGAAATCTCTTGAAAAACAGAAGTAAATAAAGCACGCAAGGAGGAGACACAATGATAGCCAACATTCCACTCATCGCATCTGGAGCAAGCGGTCCCGCTAATAATAGTGCGCTGCAATTAACAGCCCTTCGGCAGGTCCCAAAAACAACCGGACGCAACGGTTGGCGGGTGGTCGAAGAGGAGGTTGTCTGGCAGCCGTCCGAAACAGCGATTATCATCGTGGATATGTGGAATAAACACTGGTCGTGGGGTGCAACAGAGCGCGTGGATATTATGGCACCACGAATGAACGCCGTAATTAATACCGCCAGGAATTGCGGAATACAGATTATTCACGCGCCGTCAGATACAATGGATTTCTACGACGGACATCCCGCGAGGAGTTGGGTCCTTGATGTCCCGCATGTAGAAATGCCTGATCCGATTGAACATCCCGACCCACCGCAGCCAGTTGATTCATCAGATGGTGGTTCGGATACCGGCGAGGAAAACAGCTTCAAAGCGTGGCACCGTCAACATTCGGTAATCGAGATTCAAGATGGAGATGCTATTAGCGATAACGGTCAAGAGGTTTATAACGTCCTTATGCAAAAAGGTATCAAGAACCTGCTCTACATGGGTGTCCACACCAATATGTGCGTGCTAGGTAGATCTTTCGCGATTAAAGCGATGGTTCAATCTGGACAATTCAACGTTGCATTGGTTCGAGATCTCACAGACGCAATGTACAATCCGTTCAAGCCCCCCTATGTCAGCCACGAAGAAGGGACGCAGCTAATCATCGCGTACATTGAAAAGTTCTGGTGCCCAACAATAACAAGTGACGACCTGACCGCAAATTCGCCTCAGTAGCTCGTGGATGCCGAAAGAATCCTTCAAATTCTCAAATTTACCCTTGCTGTACACACCGATTGCGCTTAACACAATGCGGACACCAAAACATGAAACAGACACGTTTCTGGTTGATGTTAATCAGCACGCTCCTTTTGTTCAGCTCCACGCTAGCCGGTGCTTCGGAGAACATCCCGATTGCAATTGTCTCTCAGGGCCAATTCGCACCACGGGGGATCAGCGATGGTGTTGGCGGTACAGTTGTCATATGGGAGGACTTCCGTACAGGAAAGGATTGGGACGTTTACGCACAACGTCTCGATGTTGATGGTATCCCGTTATGGGACGAGAACGGCGTGGCGATTTGCGAGAAAAGACGCGATCAACGATGGTTGCGGATGGTGCGTAACGGCACGCGCATAATCATCGCATGGACGGATCAACGTGCACCGGGGAATTGGGATGTCTATGCCCAAGCGATAGATCTGTCAGGGAATAAACTGATGCCTGACGGGGGTGTTCCCGTATGTACACATCCGGCAGACCAATCTGACATAGAAATTCTAAGTGACGGGTCAGACGGTGCAATCATCGTTTGGAAAGATCGGCGTCGGGATCCCGACTTACATGATCTGTATGTCCAGCGAATTGATGGGAACGGCCAATCGATGTGGGAACTCGATGGTGTGCCGGTTTTCCCGTCCGAAGCGCTTCAGAGCACCCCCCGACTGGTTGCTGGCGATGCAGATAGCTTCTACGTCGTCTGGTGGGAAGTCATCGGTTACGAACAGTGGGACATCATGGCACGTCGAATAGGCATGGATGGCAAACATCTTTGGAAGGAGCCAACCCTTGTATCACCCACAGAAGGATTGCAGGGTGAACCGCGTGCTGTGAGCGATGGACGGGGTGGACTTATCGTTGTCTGGCAAATGTACGAGAATTTTATCAACGACGATTTCTATGCACAGCGGATAGATTCAGCGGGAAACAAAGTTTGGGAACCGAATGGTGTGCCAATCTGCAATGCGGAGGGCATTCAGAAGAATCGCACAATCGCGAGGGATGGGCACGGAGGAGTGGTAGCTATCTGGCGTGATGAACGGGATATTTTTTCAGATCTTTACGCGCAACGCATTGATGCTGATGGCGTGCCTCAGTGGAAACCGAACGGCATCCCGCTATGCGTCGCTGGAGGGTATCAGGACAAACCGTTCCTGATCCGGAGTAGCGAGAACGAATTTTTTGTTGCGTGGCTGGATTTTCGAGAAGATTACGGCGATGAAAGCAATGACGCCATCTATGGACAGAAAATTAATTTAGAGGGGAAAACACTTTGGACTGAAAATGGGATCCCCCTATGCACCGCAGAGGGTGTGCAGCAACCGCCTTATGTTATCCAATCCGAGTCGGGTACATTGAGCGTTGTGTGGAGCGATGCCCGCAGTGATATCGGCGATATTTATATGCGCCGCCTGAAATGAAGGGGTGAATCAAAGATGCAACATCTACCGGTCTTCGGTTCGCTTTAGAAATCTTTCACGAACAGATCAGTCGCTTATGCGTTTATGGTATATTATTTCAGATATCCACGGCAGCTACGCAGCTTTTCGTAACCTGCTTCTGCATGCACAGCTAATTGACAAAAATAATCAATGGATCGGTGGAGAAGCACGTCTGTTTCTCCTCGGAGATTACGTTACAAGTGGCGCCCGTTCTAAGCAGGTTATAGATCTCATCCGCTCACTGGAAGGTCAGGCTCCCAACCAGGTTATCGCGCTTCTCGGAAACCACGAACTGCTCTTGCTGCGCGCTGTGCACGTGGAATATCATCGCCAAGAATGGTTGACAAATCCTGAGCATTGGCAGACGATTGCTTCATGGGCAGAGGCAAATGAGGAATTGGGCAATCTGTTGCGCCTTCTGCAAATTGACCCACTCTCCACGCAGACGATTGCAGAAATTTATCAGGCAACAGCAAAATCTGATCCCAATTCAGATTCGCTGATTCAGCGTGTAACAGAACGATGGCGGCTTGATCACCCCGCCTTCAGGGCAAATCTCTGGGATGCGTGGCGTCTGTTTCTCCGCACTATCGAGGGAGATGGCACGTTGGAATGGATTGAGGAACTGGCGGTTGCTCATCGGACTGAGGAATGGGGGTTTTTCCATGCGGGACCCCCAATTGGGTTCGAGGGCGGCATCGACGACCTAAACAGTCAGTTTAATGCCCTCCGGCGGGGAGGCAGATTTGATTGTCCATTACTAGCACCCAACCACTTGTTGACCAGTCCGGTTGGCACACGGCGTTGGTGGGAGCAGTCCTCGCAGGTGGAACTGTTATTCGATCAGTTCGAGATTGGACGGTGTGCTTTTGGGCATGATCCGAAGGCAATTGAACCGCGTGGGATACTTGGAAGTGTTTGGAACAAAGCGGTGAGCACCGATCCGTATATGCGTGGGAAGATCGAAGGCATGATTCGGATCCAAGACGACTGTGCCGATGCTATCTATACGGACGCAGCGATTTCGATCCTTCAGGACATCTACCCCCAGCGAACATTTTCCACAGTGAAGAGGTTGATCAGCTGATTTTTTAGTACACTTCAAATTTAGCGATTATAGTGGACCTCAGAATTAATGAGACACGCCAAATCCCGCCTGTCCCGATTCATCGGGGACTTGTCGAGGATGCCGATGAATCGGCACCGGTGCGATTGGAAACCGCACCTACCGGGGGCGAAAGTGTCTATCTGTTTTTAGAATTCACTATAGAATCAAATTTTAATAATCCTTAATGCAACCGGATAATGATTGAAGTTGAGGCAAAATTTCAGGCAAAATCGCCACAGGTACTTGACCAGATTCGATCACGGAAACAGGTGGCAGTTTATACACTTTCGGATTGGCAGCGCACCCCACAACAGGATACCTATCTCGACACAAGGGACGGACTGCTCACACGAAACGGCGCTGCTTTGCGGATCAGGCAGAAGATCCACGCTCCCGGGACCACTGTAGAAGGAGAAACGGTCGTTACATTCAAAGCCCAAACGGAAGATATTTATACCTATACAGAACTCGAAATGCCGATTACTGACCAAGAGGTACAAATACTTTTAAGCGGCAATCTTGAGAAGGTGGGTGTTTCCGCTGTCGAAGCGGCTGTGAGGTATCTAAACGGAAAGACCGTACTCCCCGTTCTGCATGTCGAAAATCTTCGTGAAACATGGTGCTTAAATGCTGAAGCGGGGTGTATCGAAGTCTGTCTTGATGAAGTAAGGTATGCGGATAAGGATAGAACACAATCTATTCAGGAGTATGGCGTCGAGCTAGAACTCAAAACTGGCGAACCTGCGTTCCTCCAACAGATTGCTGACGCCTTATCCCAACAATACGATCTAATCCCGACTTTCCAATCGAAATATGAGCGGGGCATAATACACCTGAATGTGTTCGACATCAAAACGGAGAATTAGCAAAAGGAGATTGTCAGTAACATGGCAAAGGCATTGACTGTCAAAAATATTGCGCCGGAGAAGAGCCTTGAAGAGTGTGCCCGAAGAATTATCACAACCCGGCTCCGTGAGATGATGTCTTTCAAGGCAGGCGCGATCGACGGGACGGATATTGAATACGTTCACGATATGCGAGTCGCCTCCCGACGGTTACGCGCTGCGATGCGGAACTTTGCGGATTGCTTTGTCCCCAAAAAGGAGTTTCGTCGGAATCTCAAACAGGTCGAGCGAATTACAAGTACGCTGGGGGATGTGCGCGATTTAGATGTGTTGATTGATCGTTTTCAGAAAGATGTACTAACGGTACCAGTAGATGCACAGATCGGCGTTCAAAACTTGATAAGACATCTCCAGACAGAGCGGGAAGCGCAGCGTACACCGATGTTTAAGATGTTTGAAGAACTCGACACGAGTAATTTTGAGCAAAAGTTCTTAGAATTTTTTGAGGTATAGATATGGCAAAAGCGTGGAAAGCGAAGGGGATTTACCCACAATTAAGCTATCGCTGGAATGCACAGGTTATCCTCGCCGTAAAGATCCAGGAAGTATATTCGTGGGCAAAATCCATCCGCAATCCAGATAAGATTAAGGAACTTCATAACCTGCGAATCTCAGTGAAGCGGTTACGGTATTCCATGGAGTTTTTCGCCATCAACTACGGTGAGGAGTTCCAAGATTTCTTGAAAATATTAGCAGATTTGCAGGAACAGCTGGGCGACATTCACGATTGCGATGTTGTCGAAATGGTCTTGACAGATTACCTACAATCACTTCCGGACCAAGGGGATACGGCTGCCGATGCGATTGGCATCAATGCCCTCTTGCGCCGCTACCGTGAGATGCGGATTGCCAAATATCAGGCATTTTTGCAGCGGTGGGAGGCACTTGAAGAAGCAGATTTTAAGGTCCAACTCCTTAGAATTGTTACAGGTGAGTCGGGAACAGAAGCGCCTTCTCAAGAAGTTTAGGCACCTCCCTCCAGAGAGCGCGCCGAAGAAGCCGATCATTCAACTCAGATGTAAAGGAGATGTAGACAATGGCGGTGAATGACGATTATGTTGTCGGGGTAGATATGGGAGGCACAAAGATTTTGGCTGCCGTTATTACTGCTAAGGGAGAAATTGTTCAGCAAGCCAAAACAGCGACAAAGCCAAAGAAAGGTCCCGACGGAGTGATTAAACGGATTGAGCGATGTATCCGAGAGGCGATTGACGGTGCCGAACTTAAACCTTCTCAGATTCGTGCAATCGGTATCGGATCGCCGGGCCCTCTCGACCCGGAGACAGGTGTGATTATCTTCGCACCGAACCTCGGTTGGTCAAACGTGCCGCTCAAAGCAAAACTCGAAAAAAGCCTTGCCATTCCCACCTTCGTTGATAACGATGTCAATGTGGGAACACTTGGGGAGTCTGCCTTCGGTGCTGGACAAGGGGTAAAAAATCTTGTCGGGATTTTTGTTGGCACAGGAATTGGCGGTGGCATTATCTTGGATGGGAAACTCTTTCATGGTGTCAACAAAACCGCTGGGGAAATCGGTCACATGGTTGTGGAAGCGAATGGTCCCCGGTGTGGTTGCGGCAATTTCGGTTGTTTGGAAGCCGTCGCGAGTCGTACTGCAATTACGAGGGAACTTCAGAAAGCTATCTTAAAAAAAGGGCAAAAAAGCAAACTCCTGAAACTAAACGGCGGAAAACTCGACCAAATTCGGAGTCAAGCCATCGCCAAGGCTGTCAAGCGTGGCGACAAACCGACACTTAAGGTGATGCAACGTGCTGGGAAATATCTGGGAATTAGTGTGGCTTCGATTGTTCATTTCTTGAACCCTGAGATGATTGTGCTTGGCGGCGGGGTCATCGAAGCGATGGGGGATAGCTTGTTAGATCCAATCCGCTACGCGGCAGCAGAATATGCCTTGCCGACAACGATGGACGGTGTTCAAATTGTAGAGGCAACCCTTGGCGATAACGCGGGTGTGATTGGGGCATCCGTGTTAGCAGGTCAAAGGTTATCCTGAAACGTAAACGGCAGGAATCACCAATAGAACAAGGAGGAGCAAATGCCGTACAAAATCTACCCCACTGCTGCTGCGGATGCCTCAACGGCGTTCCAAATTGAACTCGATCCGCGCGCAATTGAGGCGATGGAAGAGATTGAAAACAGCGGCGCACAGGGGACAGCACGTGAGGATATCTTGCGTAAGCATCTCAGCGCAGACTACGATAAAGGCTATAGAGGGACAGCTTATGGGCTTCACGGAATTTCCGAAGGTTTGACCCCAGCGAGACTTGCCGAAATGCTTGAAGCACATGGCGAATCCTTTGATCCCTGCGCGGAACGAGACACATTCGATCACAGCATGATGGTCAATGTCGAATCGGAATTGGATTCGCAGTTAGAATTTATCCCCGATCGGATTTTCGATGCCATCGTGGACGCCTACAAGCAGGAACTAATCACGAGTTGAGATTACCACAAGCTAAGTATGTTACACTATGACTGACGAAACACATAAAACGCAACAAGCAACACCATCGAACGAGGAGTGTTTACCATGAATTTAGAGAATTGGGTTGTATCGGCAGCAAAGTTCAAAAGAGCATGTCTCACAATCACCGATCATGTGCTGGCACGGGTGAATCTCGAACCGCTTGAAGACGATAAAGAGACGGTAGGGGTCAAAGCCGTGTGGAAAGGTGAACGTGGCGAAAGCACCTTAAACGTAAACGCGCCCTCTTTGAAGGGTAACATCAAAACGGAGGGGGATACGGCACCAACGGTCGAATACTGGCATAGGGGCGACAAGCGTGGTCTTGCGTTGCGAAATCCGAGAAGCATCTCCTGTGAATTCGATGAGGAGAGTTTCAGGAAAATTGAGACCGGCAAAGCGGCCGGGATCGCAGTCGCTGCCGGTGCAGCGGTTGGATTGGTTGGCTGGTGTGCCTTAGTGCTCGTGGGTCGGGCCGCACTTGTCAAGCAGGTCGAAGACTCTCGGAACGGAGAAGCAGATCCTGCTTCATCGCGCCAGCTTGAATCGGAATCCGCCAGCGGAGATTCGGACAACGGATAGGGTCCCTGAAGCGTGAAACGTGATGGATTTGGGTGTAGATTGTCGTTAGAAATCGTTGCGCACTTTCACAGCTTGCCCAGTCGAAACGGATTCTTGGGCTGCCAAGGCAACCGCGACAACCCGCGCACCGTCCCGGACAGAAGGCGTAGGGGTTTTTCCTTCTACAATCCAGTGCGCCATTTTGTGAAAGTATAGCAGCAGTTCATTTGCATGCCCTTCGATGAGGCGTTCCCTGTTAGCTGGGGGCGCGGTATTCAAGGTCTCACGTTCAGACACACCATCCATGCCAAGATCTAAACCGGTTAAGGTGCCTTTCGTGCCGTAGATTACCAGTCGTTGATGGGCATCCGGCGGTGAGTTGACCGCGCTGCATATCACAGAGACGCGTCCAACCGCACCACCGACGAACTTAAGATTAAGGATCCACGTATCTTCTATAGGATACCCCAGGATAACACCGCTGTTCAGGGCGAACGCATGCACCGTGTCAATATCTCCGGCAAACCACCGCACGCAATCTATGGCGTGTGCACCTCCGCCAAAGAGAAAATCTTGCGGCGCTGTAACGCGCCACGGCGTGATTTCACAGACCCTGCGGATATCATGGACATAACCGGTATCGATCAGCGTTACTTTTCCTAAGTTGCCTTCATCAAAGGCACGCCGTGCCGCCATAATTTTCGGAAGGTGGCGCCAGGTCATCGCTGCAACGAATTTAAGTCCCGTTTGATCCACCAGGTGGACCAATCGCTCACAATCCGCCATGGTTGTCACCATCGGTTTGGTGCAGACGACATGTTTTCCGGCTTTCAGCGCCGCCGCTGCGTGTTCGGCGTGCAAGTGGTCGGGGGTGAACACGCCGACAACATCGACTTCAGACCGCGACAGCAGCTCGCGATAGTCCTCGGTGACAAATCCGATTCCATAATCCTCATGAGCAAGTTTTAGAAGCGCTGGATCTTTGTCCGCCACCGCGCACACCTTTATTGGGCTATCAGATTCCCCATTCAAAAGCAGGGCACCCTTGCCGACTCCTAACCCGATGATACCCAATCCGAGTGTTGACATTTTGACATCCTTTTAATGTCCCTTGAGGGAATTTCTAAATCGCCACTCTAACCGACACACCGCCCGGCTATGCCTCACTAACTTTTTCCTTGAACGTCTGGATTGACCGTTCTAGCTCGTCGTCCTCGACGCTGTGATGGACAAAAAAGCTCCACGCGCCTCGGGTCGATTTCTCCGCATTTGGACACGAGCCGGGTACATATTGCACGTAGTCAGGAAGTGGCACACCGACGGAGGTCTGTCGCATTGCCTGCATACGCTGATATTCCACTTCGATATAGTTAATCTCGCCTCTGCACCCCAATGATTCGGGTCCCCATACCGGATACACCCAATAGTTGGGTTGGGTGTCCGGATACACATACGCCAGTCGCACACCTGCAACGTTACACAGTTCCGTTTCAATCTTTTTAACAACCTCCCGCCGTCGGGCGTTGAACCGATCAATCTTTTCCAGTTGGGCTAACGCTACCGCGCCCTGAAGTTCACTAAAACGGAAATCGTGTCCAAACGAGAAATGCCCCCGTGTTGGCAAACCGTTGATAGGTTTCGCCTCGGGCCGCTCTAAGTCGTACAGATACCACGGCATCCCGGAGTTCGAGAACTCTGTCGCCCGTTTGTAGAGTTCTGGATCGTCTGTGGCAACCATGCCCCCTTCACCCGACGTGATATGCTTGGATTGCTGCATGGAGAAGCAGGCAACATCACCGATGGTGCCGACCTTGCGTCCTTTGTAGTAGGCATCGTAAGACTGTGAACAATCTTCAACAACCTTCAGGTTGTGTTTCTTGGCGACAGCCATAATCTCGCTCATCATCGCCGGTTGACCGTTTAGATGGACGACTACCACAGCGCGTGTCCGTGGCGTGATGCGCGCTTCGATCCCTTCAGCTGAAAGAATCTGTGTCCGAGGATCCACATCGGCAAACACAGGGACGCAGCCGATCGCAACAACTGGAAAGGAAACGAAAATTGGTGCGACAGCTGGACAGATAATCTCATCGCCCACGTCCAACCCCAAACTGGCGTAGGCTGTCGTATTGGCACTGGTCCCGGAGTTTACAGCGTGAACATATTTCCGACCAAGATGTGCCCCGAAGGCCTCTTCAAATCTGGGAACAAAATTGCTTCGTCCCCAGCGCCACGCGTCTTGACTTTCGATGACCTCTTGTAGATAGGTTAATTCCTCTTCTCCAAAGCAGTTTCTTGGCATGTCGATCCCCCTTGTTCACAAAGTTGTTATTGTAAGAAATGATGCAATGTTCTTTCGCATACTTTATCAAAACGCCTCCTTTCAGTCAATCCGAAATTGTCAATAGGACCATTTATAGTAGATCTTAGAATTAATGGCCACGCCAAACCGGGGCGGTTAAGAAAACGAAACTACCGTTCTACCGTTTGGTAGGCGCTGTTTCTAACTGCGCCTATTCGGTGCGGGGGAAAACCGCACCTACCGGTGGGCGAAAGTGTTCATTTATTTTTGACGTCACCATAATTCTCTCGTAGTTCGATCTCCCGGTCGAGGCTACAGCGGGGCAAGTTGCTTTGAATCCCCCCGATAAATCGGGGTAAACTAATTATCGGGGAGGCCCCGCCTACGGATTTGGGTTATTCCGAAATCAGTCAAAAGACCGAAAACTAAATGCCCCTCAAAATTGCCAACCTTGCCTGTTGATCTGACCCCGAAACCGTGATAGAATAAAACCAATATTATCCATTTAGCGAGATTCGATTGAACAAGGAGCTTGTTATGGCTAAGATCGCTTTCCTCGGTGCAGGGAGTTTCGGCTTCGGCAGACGACTGATTGGAGATCTCCTTTCATTTCCAGAACTGTTAGATTCAACCATCCATCTTGTAGATCCCGATAGCGAACGATTAGAGTTGACACACGCCTATGCTCAACGCGCGGTGCGTGAGTTGAATCTACCCACACAGATTGCTGCGTCAACAGAGCGTAAGCCAGCGTTGGACGGTGCCGATTACGTCATCGTCTCTATTCGGGTGGGCGCCAACATGGGACCAGAAGCGTTGGACGTGCAAATTCCACTCGATGTCGGTGGACTCCGGCAGACGGTATCCGATACCGTTGGCATCGGTGGCCTGATGAAGGGGCTGCGCACGATCCCTGCTATGCTCGACATCGCTCGCGATATGGAAAAGCTCTGTCCGGACGCGCCAATGCTCAATTACACCAATCCGATGGCGATGATTATGTGGGCGGTGCTGGAGGCAACGAGCATCTCCGGCGTGGGACTCTGCCATAGTGTACAGGGCACCAGTAAGCAGCTGGCAAACTATATGGGTGTGGATTACGACGACCTCCGCTATCTTGTCGCGGGGATTAATCACATGGCGTGGTTTTTGGAACTTTCGCAAGATGGCGAAACACTCTATCCGCGACTGAACGCCTGCCTTGAAGATCCTGAGATTGTCGCCCGTGACCCAGTGCGTTTTGACATCCTGAAGCATTTCGGTCGGTTTGTCACCGAATCCTCGCGTCACATGGCAGAGTATGTGCCTTATTTCATGCAACACCCCGATGAAATGGCACGGTTAAACGTCGAAAATCGTACCGCTGAAAGCTTTGTCAATCAACACACAGATCGGGAGGAGAGAATCGCACAAGCAAAGCGCGAAGCGGAATCGGCACCGATTGAGTTGAGTCGTTCCCACGAATATGCAGCGGTTATTATTCACGCGATGGAGACGGATACCCCTGCCTACATTTACGGGAACGTGCTCAATACTAATCTCATCACGAATCTTCCCGCTGGTTGTTGCGTCGAAGTGCCGACACTCGTTAATCGTGCTGGCTTGCAGCCGTGCTACGTCGGTGCGTTGCCACCTCAGTGTGCGGCACTCTGCCAGACCAATATCAACATGCAGGGGTTGACGGTGCGATCTATCCTAGAGGAGAATCGAGAATACGCCTATCACGCGGGGTTGGTTGATCCGAACACGGTATCTCAATTAACGTTGTCAGAGATTCGCACGACGATTGATCAGCTGTTGGCTGCACAGGATGAATTTATGCCGCCGCTCGTTTAGTAGGAAGTCGGGATTCGGAGATCCCTCCTACAGAAGAACTATAGTAGATTTTAGAATTATTTAGACACTGCAAACCAGCGAGGTTAGGAAAACGAAACTACCGTTCTACCGTTTAGTAGGCGCTGTTTCTAACTGCGCCTATGCGGTGCGGTTAGAAACCGCACCTACTGGTGGGCGAAAGTGTCTATTTATTTTTTTGATTCACTATAAATGCCCTATGTAACTCCATTTCTTTATTGACTCGATGATGGATTTCAGCAAAAATAGAACGATATAATCTCATAGGAAAGGTAGTTTATCACAATGATCGATGAACTTTTTATCAGTCATGTTTTCACGGAAAGGGAGGGTTTTACCTCTGGCATTGAGGGACCCGCCTGCGATGCCGATGGCAATCTCTACGCCGTCAACTACGCCCGTCAGCACACAATCGGGCAGGTTACCCCGGCAGGAAAATGTAGCGTGTTTGTCGAACTGCCGAACGGTAGCATCGGAAACGGCATCCGTTTCAACAGTGAGGGTTCTATGCTTATCGCTGACTATACCAACCACAACATCCTCTTGGTTGATATGGAGACACGGGAAATTAGTGTTTACGCCCACGAACCAACCATGAATCAGCCAAATGACATCGCCATCGACTCTAACGATATCCTCTACGCCAGCGACCCAAATTGGCCGAAATCAACGGGACAGATCTGGCGCATCGACACAGATGGCACAGTCACGCTGCTTGAGGCGGATATGGGAACTACAAACGGTATCGAAGTCAGTCCCGATGAGAACATCCTCTACGTCAATGAAAGTGTACAGCGTAATATCTGGGCGTATGATCTATCTGCTGCTGGAGAGGTGAGTAACAAGCGTCTACTGATTCAGTTCCCCGATTTCGGGTTCGATGGGATGCGCTGCGATATTGAAGGCAATCTCTACGTAACACGCCACGGCAAGGGCACGATTGCTAAAGTTTCTCCGCAAGGTGAGGTCTTGTTGGAGGTCGAACTTGCCGGAAAGGACTGCACCAACTTAGCCTTCGGCGGTCCCGATGGCCGCACCTGCTATGTCACACTCGCAGACCGGGGCAATGTCGAGTATTTCCGCACAGATTTGCCGGGACGAAGTTGGCAACTCTTTCAGAGGGATTAAATGCGTAATCTACGGATAGGCGGCATCATCTTGTTGATGCTGCTGATTATCAATTGCGAACTTATCGCGAAGGAAGGCGATGAGTTAATCGGTAAACCGGCGCCGGAATGGGAGACGCTCCAGTGGATGAATTCGCAGCCACTCAAACTGAACGAATTAGCAGACAAAGTTGTCCTCATTCGTTGGTGGACGGAGACATGCCCATTTTGTGCCGCTAGCGCACCCGCGCTGAACGAATTTCACGAGGCCTTCAAGGATAAGGGTTTGGTCGTGATTGGGATGTACCATCCGAAACCGCCCGGCCCCCGTCGTCAAAAGACCCTTGAAAAGGCGGTAGAGCGGTTCGGTTTTGAATTCCCAATCGCCTTAGATATGGATTGGAGAACGCTGAGACGGTATTGGTTGGCTAAAGGCGGAAATCGATGGACTTCGGTCAGCTTTCTCATCAATAAGGGGGGAAAGATTCGCTATATCCATCCCGGCGGCGAATATTACAAAGGAGAGGACGAAACGCGGACAGAAGCCGAACGGGATTATGACGAATTGAAAATGATGATTAAAAAACTGATTGCGGAACCGTCCCGATCCAAAGATGAGTCGGCGGATTAGTATGCACTATCAGACAGGGACAGACCTAACGCCGACGGTTTACTCATCCAGCGAAAACCTAAATATGCCCTCTCCATTCGTGCCAATGTAGAACGTCGTGCCGTCGTATGCCAGTGACATGATATTGTGCTGTAGCGGAGCGATTCGCTCCCATGAATCAGATCCGTGCGTCAAGCGGAAGATCCCATGAGGGCTTGTTCCATAAAGTGTTGTGCCATCAACAAGCTGCATCTCAATGCCGCTATCGCGCAATCCGGCGTCGATTGACGTCCATGTCTCTCCACCATCTATCGAGCGAAAAACCCTATCGTAAGAATCTGCATAAACCGTCTCGCCAACGCAAGTCAAATCATAGACCTCCTGTGCGAATTGATGCTCCCATTTCGGTAGACCCCGGCTTACATCCGTCCATGAATTGCCTTCATCAACCGAACGGAAGATTTTTCCACGCACCGGATTGACGTAGACGGTTCTGCCTGACACAGCTAATGGGCGCCAGCCAAAAAAATCATGCGATCTGAACTGTGTCCACAAGTCTTCCCCCACTCTCCAGCGGTAAAGTCGTGCTCCATCGCCCATCTGTCTTACAACATAGAACGTTTCCCCGCTAACTATCAATTGATTAACACCGTAGATTCTGTCATTGGCAGACTGCATGTTTGTCTGAATTGGTATCCACGAGTTTCCATCATCTGCCAAGCGATAAACCCCAGAAGTTGATGGGTTCCATCTGACATTAGTTTCGTTCGTCGCTGCGTAGAGGTTTCCGTCCGAAACCGTCAACGTTGCTCCATCATCGGCAACCAACCCCTCATTCACTGATACCCACGAATTTCCCTCGTCTGCTGATTTGACGATACCATTACCCGTTACGGTATAGAGTGCGTCTCTGAAAAACACGAGGTTTTCAACATATGCATTGATGATGCCGGTGTTGGTTTTTGTCCACGACTCCCCGCCATTCGTCGATAGGAAAACCCCATCGAACGTGCCGACGTAAAGCGTCTTCTCAGATAAGGCTATTATGGAAAGGAGTTGCTGATTGGTCAAGTTGGTGTTCAACATTGTCCATGAATTACCGGAATCGGTTGAGCGAAACACCTGACCATCGACCGATCCTGAATCGACACAGAAGATTGTGTCTCCTACCACTGCTAATTCACCATCGAAACGCTGCATCAATTTGGGTTTGATTGACCTCCACCAATTACCCATATTCTTTGAGCGGAAAAGTCCCCCATTGGCTGTCGCTGCGTAGACAATTTTGCCAGAGACAGCAAACTTTGTAATACCTGACTCGACAGTGTTTTTTGTCCACGGATCCGCGATGGTGAGTTTTGTCCATGAATCCTCGCCGGCTTTGAGGCGGAAAACGTGACGCCGCATTTGTGCGAAAAGCGTCGTTCCAATCGCAAATAGGCGGGGTCCTCCTCGATCGGTTAAACCACTATCAATTTGCCCCCACGACTTGCCGTTATCATTTGAAAAGAAAACACTCTCTTGTTCAGGCCGTCCGATGTAAATCGTGTCGTCAATGATTGCGACTCCCGAAATGCCCCAATCACGCTGAAAGTGAGTCAACTGCTGCCATGAATCACCGTCGTCGGTTGAATAGAAAAGATCGCCATTTGTCCCAGCGTAGAGGGTATTTCCCTTTTGTGTAAATGCAGAGACACCGGGAAGTACGTAAAACGTGCTGTCCTGATATCTGCGCAAGCCTTTGCTAGCCGCCACCCAGGTCTCGCCGCCATCCATCGAGCGGAAGATACCGCCTTCTCCTGCCCCAGCGAAGAGTGTTCCTTCCGGTGTCGCGTGAAGAGCTCCAACCATTCCGCCGTAAGGGCCGTTGGTCTGCGTCCAGCCAATTTTATCCGATGCTATATTATTCTGCGAATCCGCAGTAGTTCCCTGCACCGAATCATTTTCCCGATTTCCATTTCCCGATTCTCCCCTATCCACTCCGCCTGCTTGATTGACTTGCGAGAACTCCACTGCTGGCATTTCAATTATCGGCGCATCAACAATTTCAACCATCGTTGCGGATTCGGGTGCGTTAAAACTGTAGGGTAACTGAAATGTCGTAGCCTGTTTAATCCCTAAGCCGATAAGCAGCGTGACTACAGCCAACGAAGCTGCAGCGATCCACGGTGCAAGCGGTTTGCTTGTTGTCGGCGCAGAATTTGGTGAAGTGTCAGGGATTCGACGCATAACCTCTTGTGTCAAAGTTGGTGGAAGTTGGAAACCTCCCAAGGTTTGTTCAATCATCGTCAATTCCTCCTTCAAGCTAATTCGGGCGCGATAGAGCCGGTCTCGGATGGCGCCGCATGAGGTCCCGATGAACCGTCCAATCTCCTCACTGGTCATCCCTGCCATATAGTAAAGCGTCAAGACGGTTCGCTCACTTTCGGGGAGACTTTCGAGCGCATCGTGAACCTCCTCGTACATGCAGTCATCGGCATATTTTGTCCATGATTGCATATTCATCTCCCTCTTGACCCTATCGAGTGATTCGGTTTGTAGACGATTTTGCCGGAGCCAAGAGATACAGCACCGTGCGGCAATCACGTAGAGCCAACCGGGGAAACGCCTCGGATCTTTGAGCGTCGATAGTTTCTGGTACGCCTTGAGGAAGGTGTCCTGCGTAATATCTTCGGCGATGTGGAAGTCGCCAAGCTTGCGGTAAGCCAAGGCGTGGACAGATCCCTTGTACTTGTCCACCAGAAAACCGAATGCGGATTCGTCACCCGCCAGTGTGCGTTGAATTAACTCGGTATCATGAAGTGCCATTCTCCATCTTCCCCTTGATGTTATCGAATGATTCAGTTTGTAGACGGTTTTGCCGGAGCCAAGAGATACATCTATGCTGCGAAAATGGGTACTGAAACGATGGAGATTATCAACTTGGAACAGGTAGAGATATGGCACTCGGTTTACTCATCCAGCGAAAGCCGGAATACCCCCTCTGCCTCGGTGCCGATGTAGAACATCGTGCCATCAAATGCTAATGATTTGACAAGGTGCTGTACCGGCTGGATCGGAGCGATTAGCTCCCATGAATCAGATCTTTGCGTTAAACGGAAGATCCCATGAGAGCTTGTACCATAGAGCGTTTTACCCTCGACAAGCTGCATCTCAATGTAGCCACCGGGCAATCCGGCGACGATGATCGGCGTCCATGTCTCGCCGCTATCTGTTGAGCGACCTCCCCCACTGCCAGCTTTTGCATAAATTGTGTCACCGACAAAAGCCAAATCATAGGTGCCGATTTCTCGATCCCAATTTGGTAAATTTTGACTCATCTCTGTCCACGTATCGCCCTCGTCAACCGAACGGAACAGTTTTCCCCGTACCGCACTGATGTAGATCGTTCTGTCCGACACAGCTAACGTTCCCCAGCCAAAAAGATCTTGCTGCGGCATGAGTTGTGTCCACAGATCCTCCCCCACTCTCCAGCGGTAAAGCCATTCTTTTCCCCCCATCTGTCCAACAATGTAGAATGTTTCGCCACTAATCGCCAATTGATTGACGACATAGATTCTGTTATTGGCAGACTGCATATTCGTCTGAACTGGTATCCATGAGTTTCCGTCGTCCGCTAAGGAATAAATTCCAGAAGTTGATGGGTTCAACCCGTAGTTAGTTTCGTTTGTTGCTATATAGAGTTTTCCTCTCGAAACTGTCAGCATTCCGCCCTCGCTGACAACCAGTCCTTCGTTCATCGGCATCCATGATTTTCCACCATTGGCTGACTTGACGATACCATCACCCGTTATAGCATAGAGCGCGTTCCTGAAAAACACAAGATCCTCAACACGTGTATTAATAATACCGATGTTGATTTTTGTCCACGACTCCCCGCCATCTGTTGAGCGAAACACGCCGTTTAAGGTGCCAGCGTAAAGTATCTTCTCAGATAATGCTGTTACGGAAAGGAGACTTTGATTGGTCAAATTAGTGTTGAAGGCTGTCCATGAGTTACCGGCATCGGTTGATCGAAATACCTGACCACCGGCAATGCCCGAGCCGATATAGAAGACTGTGTTTCCCACCGCCGCCAATTCGCCGTAGAAACGTTGCATCGATTTGGGTTTGATCGGTTTCCACGAATTGCCCATATCCGCTGACCGGAAAAGCCCATCATCGGCTGCCGCGTAGACAATTTCACCAGAGACAACAAACTTCATGATATCTGATATGGCATCCCTTTTCGAGAAATCTTTGATGACGAGTTTCGTCCATGATTTCTCGCCAGCTTTGAGCCGGAAAAGTTGACGCTGCGTTTTTGCGAAAAGCGTGGTTCCGCTGGCAATCAGGCTAGGTCCCACGCGCTCGCCGAAGCCACGGTCAATTTGCCCCCACGACCTACCATTATCGTTAGAAAAGAAAACACCCTTCTTTGTATGCCGCCCAATGTAAATCGTATCGCCAATGATTGCGACTCCCGAAATGCCCCAATCGCGCTGAAAGTGAGTCAACTGCTGCCAAGAATCGCCGCTGTCAATCGAATAGAAGAGATGGCCGTTTGCGCCCGCGTAAAGGGTATTCCTTTACGCGCCAACGCGAAGATAACAGGAAGCCTGTTACCTTCAAAGACACGCAACCCTTCGCTGGCGGACACCCACGTCTCTCCACCATCCGTTGAGCGGAAGATACCACCTTCTGCCGTTCCGGCGAAGAGCATCCCTTCCGGCGTCACGTGAAGGGACATAATTGTGCCACCGTAGGGTCCGTTGGTCTGTGTCCAGCCAATATCATCCGATTCTATACCGTTCCGTGAATCCGCAGCAGTTCCCCACACCGAATCATTCTCCCGATTTCCATCGCCCGATTCTCCTCCACTCAGCCCCCCTGTTCGACTAACCGGCGAGAACGTCAATAGTGGCATATTGATCATCGGAGCATCAACGATTTCAACCATCCTCGCTGATTTGGGTGCGTCAAAACTGTAAGGCAACTGAAATGTCGCAGTTTGCCTAACCCCCAAGCCGATAAGCAATGTGACCACAGTTAGCGCGGTTGCAGCAATCCACGGTGCCAGGGGCTTGCTTGTCGTTGGAGCAACATCGAGTGAGCCGTTGGGGATTCGACGCATAATCTCTTGCGTAAAACTCGGTGGGAGTTGGAAACCTCCCAAGGTTTGTTCAATCATCGTCAATTCCTCCTTCAAGCTAATTCGGGCGCGATAGAGCCGGTCTCGGATGGCGCCGCATGAGGTCCCGAAGAACCGTCCAATCTCCTCACTGGTCATCCCTGCCATATAGTAAAGCGTCAAGACGGTTCGCTCACTTTCGGGGAGACTTTCGAGCGCATCGCGAACCTCCTCGTACAGGCAGGCATCGGCATACTTGGTCCACGATTGCCTGTTTATCTCCCCCTTGACCCTATCGAATGATTCAGTTTGCAGACGATTTTGCCGGAGCCAAGAGATACAGCACCGCGCGGCAATCACATAGAGCCAACCGGGGAAACGCCCCGGGTCTTTGAGCGTCGATAGTTTCTGGTACGCCTTGAGGAAGGTGTCCTGCGTAATATCTTCGGCGATGTGGAAGTCGCCAACCTTGCGGTAGGCTAAGGCATGGACAGATCCCTTATACTTGTCCACCAGAAAACCGAATGCGGATTCGTCACCCGCCAGTGTGCGTTGAATTAACTCGGTATCATAAAGCACCATTCTCCATCTTCCCCCTGATGTTATCGAATGATTCAGTTTATAGGCGATTTTGCCGGAACCAAGAGATACAGCTATGTTGTGAAAATGGGTACTGAAACGATGGAGATTATCAACTTGGAACGGGTAGAGATATGGCACTCGGTTTACTCATCCAGCGAAAACCGGTATACCCCCTCTGCCTCCGTGCCGATGTAGAGCGTTGTTCCATCAAGTGCGAGTGCATTGTTATAAATTGAGGTCCCATACCTTCGCTGCATTGAGGTGAGTTTCTCCCATGAATCCGATCCGTGCTTTAGGCGGAAGATTCCATGAGAGTTAGTTCCATAAAGTGTTGTACCATCGACAAGCTGCATCTCAATGTAACCGTTGGGCAATCCAGCGTTGATTGACCTCCATGTTTTACTACCATCTTTTGAGCGAAAAACCCTATCGTCAGAGCGCATATAAAGCGTCTCGTCAACGAAGACCAAATCCGAGACACCGATTTTTTTGACCTGATTTGGTAAGTTTTGGCTCACATCTGTCCACGTATCGCCCTCGTCAAACGAGCGGAATAGTTTCCCCTCCACTGGACTGATATAGACGATTCTACCCAAGACAGCTAATGGTCGCCAATCCAAAAAATCCTGTGGTTTGAGCTGTGTCCATAGCTCTTCCCCCACTCGCCAGCGGTAAAGCCGCGGTCCATCGCCCATCTGTCCAACGATGTAAAACGTTTCCCCGCTAACTGTCAATCGATCGACAACGTAGATTCTGTCATTGGCAGACTGCATATTCATCTGAACTGGTATCCATGAGTTTCCGTCATCTGCCAAACGATAAAGTCCAGAAGTTGATGGGTTCCATCTGACGTTAGTTTCGTTCGTCGCTGCGTAGAGTTTTCCGCCCGAAACCGTCAACGTCGCTCCATCGCTGGCAATCAATCCATCATTCACCGGCACCCACGAATTCCCACCATCCGCTGATTTGATGATACCATCACCCGTTACAGTATAGAGTGTATTTCTGAAAAATACCAAGTTGTCAATCCAAGTACTAATGATACCGGTATTGGTTTTCGTCCATGATCTCCCACCATCCCTCGAGCGGAAAACTCCAGCCTCGGTCCCAACGTAAAGTGTCTTCTCAGATAACACTGTTACGGAGAAGATGCTTTGATTGGTCAAGTTGGTGTTATACATGGTCCATGAGTTACCGGCATCGGTTGAATGAAACACCCGACCATCAGCAGAGCCTGAGCCGATATAAAAGACCGTGTCTCCCAACGCCGCCAATTTACCCTCAAAATCGTGCATCATTTCGTGCTTGATTGATTTCCACAAATTGCCCATATCGGTTGAGCGGAACAGATTTCCATCGGCAGTTGCTGCGTAGACGATTTCGCCAGAGACAGCAAACACCGTAGTAGCTGACTCAACGACATCTGTTTTCCAAGGGTCTTCGATGATGAGTTTTGTCCATGATTTCTCACCGGCTTTGAGCCGGAAAACGTGACGCTGCATTTGTGCGAAAAGTGTTGTTCCGCTCGTAAACAAGATGGGTGTCCCTTGGTCAATCAAGCCATTATCAATTCGTGTCCACGACTTGCCGTTATCATTAGAACAGAAAACACTCTCCTGTGGATATCGTCCAATGTGATTAGAATGGAAAATGCCCTCCTCTATACGTCGCCCAATGTAAAGCGTGTCCCCAATGATTGCGACCCCCAAAATACCCCTATCACGTTGAAAGTGAGTCAACTGCTGCCACAAGTTACCACCGTCGGTCGAATAGAAAAGGTCACCTCCTGTACCGGCGTAGAGGGTGTTTCCTTTCTGTGCCAACGCGAAGATACCGGGAAGCATGTTGTCTTCATAGACACCCAAGCCTTCGCTGGCGGATACCCACGTTTCTCCGCCATCCGTTGAGCGGAAGATGCCACCTCCCCCTGTCCCAGCGAACAGTATTCCTTCCGGTGTCGTGTGAAGAGCTACAACCATTCCACCGTAGGGGCCGTTAGTCTGCGTCCAACCAATGTTATCTGATGCTATATCGTTCTGTGAATCCGCAGTAATTCCCCGCACCGAATCATTCTCCCGCTTTCCATCGCCCGATTCCCCTCCACTCAGCCCCCCTGTTCGACTAACCGGCGAGAACGTCAATAGTGGCATGTTGATTATCGGGGCATCAACGATTTCAACCATCGTCGCTGATTTGGGCGCGTCAAAACTGTAAGGTAGCTGAAATGTTGCGGTTTGTCTAATCCCCAAGCCGATAAGTAATGTGACCACAGTTAGCGCGGTTGCAGCAACCCACGGCATAAGCGGTTTGCTTGTTGTTGGTGCAGAATTTGGTGAAGTGTCAGGAATTCGACGCATAATCTCTTGCGTAAAACTCGGTGGGAGTTGGAAACCTCCCAAGGTTTGTTCAATCATCGTCAATTCCTCCTTCAAGCTAATTCGGGCGCGATAGAGTCGGTCTCTGATGGCGCCGCATGATGTACCGATGAACCGTCCAATCTCTTCGCAGGTCATCCCCGCCATATAGTAAAGCGTCAAGACAGTTCGCTCACTTTCGGGGAGACTTTCGAGCGCATCGCGAACCTCCTCGTACAGGCAGGCATCGGCATACTTGGTCCACGATTGCCTGTTTATCTCCCCCTTGACCCTATCGAATGATTCAGTTTGCAGACGATTTTGCCGGAGCCAAGAGATACAGCACCGCGCAGCAATCACATAGAGCCAACCGGGGAAGCGCCCCGGATCTTTGAGCGTCGATAGTTTCTGGTACGCCTTGAGGAAGGTGTCCTGCGTGATTTCCTCGGCGGTGTGAAAATTGCCAAGTTTGCGGTACGCCAAGGCGTGGACAGACCCCTTGTACTTGTCCACCAAAAACCCGAATGCGGATTCGTCCCCCGCCAATGTGCGTTGAATCAATTCAGCGTCATTCAGTGCCATTCTTCGTCTCCCGGTGCAATTATCAAGACTTAGGATTTTATTGCGCTAAAGCCTTGAACCGTGTCTTTCTATTTTTAATGACGCATATTTGGGACAAATCATCAGATGGCAGATCCATTTTTTTGATCTTGATCCCTATTGGGCTTAGTGCTAAACTGAGAACCAAAAGATGCAGCGAGGAGGAATTCATGAACAAATTAGCGATTCAGGGCGGAGACAAAGCCATCACTTTAGACCAAAGTGAGGCTTCGGAATGGCCCATTATTGATGACGAGGTCACCGAAGCCGTCGTGTACCAATTGCAGAGTGGAGAGATCTCGTTTTCAGATACCATCTATAAATTCGAGGAGGAATTTGCCGCTTATCACGGTGTCAAGTACGCCTTGGCGCACAATAACGGGACCGCTTCGATTCATGGGGCGTTGTTCGGGATTGGGGTGGGACCTGGCGATGAAGTCATCACGCCTGCTGCTACGTTTTGGGGGACGTATATGCCCATCCTCTCCTGTCAGGCGATCCCGGTCTTTTGTGATATTGATCCGTTCACCGGTTGCGCTGACCCAGCAGATATCGAGCGGCGAATCTCGCCCCACACGAAGGCAGTTATTGTCGTCCATCTCGGTGGGATGCCGGCGGAGATGGACGCTATCATGAAAATCGCAAAACGTCACAATATCTTTGTGGTTGAAGACTGCTCGCACGCTCACGGCGCAACCTATAAAGGCAGAAAGGTCGGGACAATCGGGGATGTGGGGTGTTTTAGTATGCAGGGCGGAAAACTCTTGCCGAGTGGCGAAGGTGGCGTGATGATCACGGATAATCTGGAGTATTACGAGCGGGCAATCTGTCTGGGGCACTACGAACGCATCCGCGATCTTCCCGAAGAGAAGTACCGCAAATATGCTAGGACCTGCTTTGGATATAAATACCGCATCGCCCCAATTTCCGCCGCCATTGCGCGCGTCCAACTCCGACATCTCGATGAACGTAACAAATGCCGCGACGACAACGTGATGTACCTGATGGACGGCATTGCAGAGTGTCCCGGAATCTATCCAATCAAGCCTTCAGAGGACAATTTTCGCGGATACTATAGCCGTCCCTACGTCCGGTACGCCCCCGAAGAACTCGGTGGGTTGTCGAAAGAGAAATTCATCGAAGCGTTACGGGCGGAAGGTGCAAACGTGAATAGCGGTGCACCGGGAGGTAGTGACCACCTGTCAACGGTATTCCAAGAACAGAATCACCCCGCTTTCACCCGTCCTGAAAATCAACGGGCAGTGACATATCAGGAAGGCGACCTGCCCGTTTCTGAGAACCCACGTGAAGATCTATTCACCATTCCGGTCTTCTCCAGACCCAACAAGGCGCTGTTAGACCAGTATATCGAAGCCTTTCGGAAGGTCGCAACCCGTGTGGCGGAACTGGTTTGAAAAGGGGCAATCGCCACGCAATCTATCGATTGCCCGCAATTTACGATTAGCAGCGCATTATCCATCGTAAAGATGTGCAACCTGTTCGGCGTAACCGTTGTAGAGCAACGTCGGTCGTCTTTTCCACGTGAAAGCTGGACCGTTACCAATCATCCGCTCAGTCTTTTGCGACCACCGTGGGTGTGGCACATCTGGCTCGACATTCGCCTCAAACCCGTATTCGTGCGGTTGAAGTTCATTCCAGAATGTCTTCGGCTGATAGTTGAGGAACTCAATTTTTACGATGGATTTGGCACCCTTGAACCCATACTTCCACGGTATGACTTGGCGGATGGGGGCGCCGTGCTGCTTTGGAAGTTCGTGACCGTAGATACCGATGGCAAAAAACGCAAGATCGTTTGCCATTTCATCGGTGCGGAGCCCTTCTGTATAGGGCCATGGCCGAGACGTGTTACGCCCAGGTCCTTTGTTAATCCTCCGATTGTAATACGAGATGAAGCGAACAAATCGCGCCTCCGAGGTCGGTTCAACAGCATCGATGATTCGCTTCATCGGAAAACCGAGCCATGGAACAACCATCGCCCACGCCTCAACACAACGGAAGCGATAGACCCGCTCTTCAAGGGGGAATTTCTTCCTGAGGTCATCTAAGTCATAGGTGCGGGGATTCCGGACTAAGCCGGTGACCTCTACTTTCCAGTTTTCGGTCGGCAACGCCTGTGCGGCTTCCCAGATCGATTTTGAACCGCCGAATTCATAGAAATTATTATACTTGGCGGCAACAGCTCTGTCGGTGATGGGGCGGTCAACCTTTGCAAAGGCTGGATTCTGTTCGACCGATTCAAATTTCATCAGGTTCGGGTCTATCTGGGGAGGCGTCTTTGCCTCCGATTCGGTTGGGTAACCAAGCATAGATCCGCCGGCGATGGTCAAACCTGCACCGGCAAGTGTCTTCAAGAACCGTCGTCGATTGATAAAAGCTGCTTCCGGCGTAACCTCCCGCTCCGGAATTTCCCAAGTTTTTGGAATGTGAATATTTGCCATGAGTGTATCCTCTCTTTCTGCTTTAATTCGTTCTTCACTTCCTTACACACGCTTCCACCGACTTGGGTTCATTCCCGGTGCTTCTTTTTTCATATCTGGCGGTTTGTTGCCGCCGCCATAGTCCCAGTGACGGGTGTTGCGGTCGCCCAGTAATGGCTTGACAGCATCCGACAGTTTCGCTAAATCTGCATTTTCCCAAGTTGTCACTTTGTCCTGAGGTCCTGCCCAGCCCGGACGGTAAGCGATAGCCAACATTTCACGCGGATAGTCCCCAACGTTAGGATAGTTCCCGTGAAACACTTTGTGGTTAATCAACACCGCCGAACCCGCTTTTGCAGGGACCATCACTTCTTCGGGATGCGATTCAAAACGTTTGTAAGGATTCGCATCGGCGTGCATCGAGAGATGGGATCGGGGGATGACTCGGAACGGTGAAACCTCCGGGGTAAGATCATCAAGGTAATACAGTACCCGGACCATAAAGGGAACACTGCCTTCGTAACCGAAGATTTGCGAGCCGTAGGGTTGTCCGTCTGTGTGCAGGCTGATGCCCGGATGTCCCGGTTCAGAACGGGCGTAGCCGTAACTCATCATGATAATTTCGTCGCCAAAAAGTTCCCGCAAAAAGGACAGCATCGGGGGATGGGCGAGCAATTCTGTGATAGCGCCACCTCTGAATTGGAGGTTCGGACAGCCCCGTTGGTGTACGCTGTAATCCACCGGTGTCGTTTCCAACTTTGTGGTCTCCGATTTGAGTCGCGCAATGTGGTCAGGAGATAGTAGGTCTGGTAATAAGAGATAGCCTTCAACCTCGATCTGGCGAATTCGCTCGCCAAGCGTCAAGGCTGACCAGTCACGGTCATCAATACGTGGTGTGCTCATCGCAATTCCTCCAAATGTCGTCGAACTCCGAGATAAAAGATGGGGAGCCAAATTTTTTATTCCAATTAAGAACTGACCTGTGAAAAAATTTGGTTCACAACATTTAGGTTATCCTACTTGAAAACTGATGTCAATAAGGAAATATCGAATTTTTGTTGCAGCACATCCGTATGTCTGTTAAGATGATAGGTTAAACGCCCCCTTACAATTAGAGTTTACCAATACCTCTATACACGCTTTTTTTGAGGAGAAAACCCATGCCCGAATCATATCAAGGCTCATATCAGCAGTACGATGCCATTTGCCGGTCCAATGTGATGATTCCGATGCGTGACGGCGTCCGTTTAGCGACCGACATCTACTTTCCGGCACTCAACGGTCAGCCAGCATCAGGAAAATTTCCGGTCATCTTGGAACGTACTCCCTACGATAAGGCGGGATCGGGAAATGTGACGAATGGAACCTACTACGCTCGGCGTGGCTATGTTTGCGCGATTCAGGATGTGCGAGGCAGATTCGTCAGTGAGGGCGAGTGGTATCCCTTCGCCAAAGAAGCGCCTGACGGCTACGATACGGTGGAATGGCTTGCTGCTCAAGCGTGGAGCGATGGGCAGGTTGGCACGATGGGTGCCTCGTATGGCGGCAGCGATCAGTCTGCGCTGGCAACGCTCAATCCGCCACACCTTTCGACGATGATTGTCGCTGTCGGTGCGTCGAATTACTATCACTGCTCAATGCGCCAAAACGGTGCCCTCGAACAACGGTTCATGATCTACGCATTCCGCATGGCGACCACCAGCAAGGAAGCGTTTGCCGATCCTAATATCAAATCCGCAGTTGACAGGGCATTTGCGAATGTGGGCGAATGGGTGTCGCGTGCCCCACTCAAGAAAGGCACCTCCCCGTTGCGGATGCTACCGAATTATGAGCAGTGGGTGCTCGATCTGTTCACGCACGGCGAATATGATGACTACTGGAAGCAGCGCGGGTATGCTATTTCCCAGTATTACGAAGAACACGCCGATGTGCCGACGCTCTACCTCGGTGGGTGGTATGACTCGTACGCGCGGGCGACCTGCGAAAATTATACTGCACTCAGCAAAATGAAAACGTCACGCCAGGTGCTGTTGATGGGACCGTGGACACACGGCGGTTGGGGTGTATCAAATGCGGGTGACGTTGATTTCGGGAATCACTCCTTCATTAACTACAATGATCTGCGGCTGTCGTGGTTCGATCACTTTCTCAAAGGGATGCACACAGAGGTTTCTGACTGGTCACCCGTCAAGATTTTCGTAATGGGTACCGGTGAGGGGCTGCCCAACTACCAGGGACGACTCCATCATAGCGGTTATTGGCGCGACGAGCAGGACTTTCCCCTGCCCGACACCCAGTTCACGCCCTACTATCTCCACGCTGACGGCGAGTTGTCTACGACGCCACCAACGGCTGATGGATCAACGAGTCGCTTTAGCTTTAACCCGCAAGACCCCGTCCCCACCCTTGGCGGTGGAATCTCTGCCGCTGACCCGATTATGGGTGCTGGCGCGTTTGACCAGCGGGGGAACTCCAGATTCTTTGGCTGCACGGATACCCTGCCCCTCAATGCTCGCAGCGATGTCCTGACCTTCCAGACTCCTCCATTAGAGAACGATGTGGAAGTCACCGGACCAATTACGGTCAAACTCCACGCCTCATCATCCGCACGTGACACCGATTTCACCGCAAAACTGGTTGATGTCTGTCCATTGAGCGACGATTATCCCGATGGGCTCGCTATCAACCTAACAGACTCTATCATTCGCGCGCGTTATCGAAACGGTTGGGAGGTCCCGGAGCTACTGGAACCGGGAAAGGTCTACGAACTCGTCTTTGAACTTTACCCGACCTCCAACATTTTCAAAAAAGGGCACCGGATTCGCTTGGACATATCCAGCAGCAATTGGCCCCGTTTTGATGTGAATCCAAATACGGGCGGTGATTTGGGGATTGAGCGGCGGGTTGAGATTGCAGAACAAACCATTCATCATGAACCTGAACACGCATCGCACGTGGTTTTACCCATTATTGAACGGTAAGAGAGACATGAAACGTGAGGCTGGGTGGCAATTTTCGGACAGGTAACATAACCATTGGTAATAGAAAGGAGATACTATGAAAATCACGTGGTGTGGGCATGCTACGTTTATGCTGGAAGCCAACGGGACTCGAATTGTAACGGATCCGTATACACCTGAGGTCGCTGGCTATGACCCGATTACCGAGCTAACGGACATTGTGATTATGAGTTCGGCGACTGACCGGTTTCATAGTTGTGCGGATATGGTGGCGGGCGATCCGGTTGTGATTAACGCGCTCGATATTACTGAGACCGGGGCAGAGGTCAAGGGGATTCGCTTCTCGTCTGTACCAGCTATGGAGAGCATCGTACATAAAAGCGATCCGGACCAGAACGCAATGTATCGATTCGGCGTTGAAGGGATCGAAATTGGACATATGGGTGATGTGGGCAACCCTTTGAGTGAGACGCAACTCGAATTTTTTAAGGGCGTCGATATTTTACTTGTGCTAACAGGGGGTCCCCCGACTATTGAACTGAATGACCTTGATGAAGTCATTGATATGGTTCAACCGAAGGTGACGATTCCGATGCACTACAGAACCGACAAGGTTACGCTCACTCATATCCTGCCGGTAGATGATTTCACCGCACGATTTCCAGCGGAAATCGTCCATCATCAGCATAAATCACAGATTGAGGTGAGTAAGTCAGATTTACCTGAGACAAATCAGATTTATGTGCTGGATTACGCCAATTAGAATCGGCGGATATAGTAATTGCATCTATCGGCAATTGTTCTCCTATGGAAGGTTGAGTTGCCACGAGACACCAAAGCGATCATTTACCCAACCGAATCGTGCGCTAAACCCGTAGTTGTCTAATGGCATAAATATCTCTCCATCCTCAGCAAGTGCTTCGTACACTCGCTCAAGTTCTTCTTGTGACTCACAATCAACAAAGATTGAGATAGCGGGTGTGAAGCCAAAATCATGCTTTATCGGAGTGTCGATACAGATGAATTCCCTACCACTAAGAGTAAAAAAGGCGTATTGAACTTTGCCTTTACTCTCGCCTTCGTTGTAGTATGACACATCAGTCACTTCAGACATGGGGAATAGGCCAACGTAGAAGTTCATTGCCTCCCCAGCAGTGCCATCAAACATTAAATGGGTTCGGATCCTTGTCGCCATCAGGTATTTTTCTCCTTTGTTGTATCACTCTTCTTTAAACCGAATATTTTCCACATAACACTATTTTGCGGTTGGGACCGCTGGCTTTTTGGTTATCCAGAACTTTTTACCCGCTTCAACTCGGCATCACAGTCGTGAAGTTCAGCATAAAACGTATCCGATACGTGGGCAGTGCGAAAAAAGAAAAACAGAACAACCCAACCATGCCTTCACCGTTTAGCGAGTCGGACGTTGGTGGTTTGTGCACGATCAAAACATCGCTTTTTACACAGCACCTTTGATATATCGAGTGCTTGTGCCTAGGTGTCGGGTTGGCAATCTTCGGTAGCAGCCGGTGGTGCTTGGACATTTGGACCAGCAACCGCGGACACAAGATCAGAATCAGGTACATACAGACGTTTCTGTAATGTCTCCCACCAATTCTGTGCAGGCTGAATGTCCCCCACCTTATGTGTTGATTCGATTGTTGTTGTCAGTTTGTCGTGTTCAGCGGCACATTGCTTACAATCTGCAAGATGCGCCTCGATTGTTTGCACTTCCATCGAAGAAAGCTCGCCGTCGATATAGGCGACCAGTTCCTCACGGATATTATTACACTCCATTTTTGAATCCTCCTTTCGATTTCGTAGTGTGTAGCGTATAAAACATTGGCTCATGTTAAGAAAGCGTGCAACAGAAACCGTAGGGGCGGGGTTGCCCCGCCCGCGCTTTGCATTTTGCACTTTCTTTTTATATGAGCCAAAACATTATGCAATGATTACTATTCTTTAATATTCGCTGTGTCAGCGGAAGGCCGGATAGTACGGCATCTCCTCCAAACCGGTCCAGCGTTCCCGCAATTTGGCAGCTATATCGCGAACAGTTGCACCGAGTGCTTCCAGATGTCCGAACTCCTCCGATACTTGCCCGAATATATCAAAACATAACAGGAGAATCTGACGCTGGGTTGAGATTCCCCATTTGTGATCTTCTTCCCATACCTTCTCTATAAAATTGATTCTGGAATGAATTGCCCAATAGGCACACGCTTCGACAACGGATCGAAAAAAAAGCGTATCGTCTGACGCTTCGGGGCACCCCTTGGCAAGTTCGGTCCGATACGCTATTTCCATCTTTTCAACTACATCATCTGGTACACGGTTGATATGATACCATGTCGGGAAGCAGGCACGACCATAAATTCCATCTCTGAGCGCATGTCGAAACCCACCAAACTCGAAGTCGAAGAGTTTCCTTTCATCGCCGACAGGCAGTGCATTCATCGGAATCGGATCGCCGTGCGTATAAGCTTGGAATGGTCCTGGGGCAGCAATGAAGGCCGCAATCTGTTTCATCTCCGTCTTCGCCCCACGATGAGATTTCACTCCAACCCTCTCACAGACCTCGTCTAATTTCTTCACCAGCTGCCGCCATTCATCGGTCATAGAGGAAAGTTTATCTCTGGGCCCGAGTCGGTCGCGGAGGCTATCGTACACTGTCTTTTTGCGTATTGTCAGGGCGTGCATCTTTCCCAGTGCTCTCGCTAACTTGATTAATTCCCCCGTCGCAGCCGTGGCAGATTCTCCGCGCAGGCTCCCGTAAAAATTCTGCCCGTCTCCTAAATCCTCAATGACCATCAGACCCCTTTCCGAATCCCCACCATAAAATTGCGCCGCCGGTGAATCCCCAGCCGAAATCTCACTCAAAAATTCGAGTCCCGCCCAGTCGTTGAAGAATCGGGGAACCATTTCATCTGGTGAGTTCGGATGAAATTCCGTTCCATCAGTGGTCAGTGCCCTTTTGATGACAACACTTTGCGGAACATCTGGGAGATCTTCTACTACACAGCAGCGAAGGACTGTCGCCCGATCTGTATCAAACTCCATTTCCATTTTGAGCCGTACATCGCCCCCGAATGCCTTACAGAGTACGTTTTCTGCGATTGCTACGGTTTTGCAATGGTCTTTATTTGATTTCGCCACCATAACCTCCCGGGTAGACAGGTCAACTGAAAACCGAAATTTTACCCTCTTTTATTGATGTATGCTCCATTGTACCAATCGATCTGTAGATCGTTGAATCTGACCAAATCTACCAATCGGCATAACACGTCGACTTCCAATACCCAAGTTTCGCCTCCTTGGCTGTCTGGACAAACAAAAGACGAAATGAAGTGGGAGATTGTTCCTCCGAACCACGCGCGGGTTTTTCACTCCCCAAAAACGCCTCTACTCGCCTCTACTGGACTACTTCCAATTCGACGCTTATCTCATCTAAGCATCCTACCGATTCGTCTGAACCCTACGCCCAACTTATTGAAACCCGATTCTTACCTCAAACAACAGACTCAAAAACCTATCAATGAAAAATCCGACGATAAATTTGGCGAGAACCTCCCTCTGGTCCATCAGGCGCCATCTCTGCGGGATGAAATCCGAGTTTCCTATAGAATCGTCTGGCTGGCCGTCCGGCTTCGATATCTTCGCCAAAGGTCGTTACAATTATTTCCGCAGGCGGCCGTACGAGACCAAAGACGTGCTTGACCAACCGATGTCCAATTCCTCTCCTCCTATACTGCCTAGCAACAGCCAACCAGCCGATAGTATATTTAGGGGGTTTGGGTGAAAATAGTAAGCCGCCTAACAGTGGCATACCGGCCTTACCCCCACCTTCCCGAACACAATAGGCAGTGCCACGCGAGATATTTTTATCAAGCGCCTGGCGAAAATTCGGTTCATCGACCATTGGACCAAATAAGAATTCAACTTCGGCAGCAAGCGACAGCCACGACGAGAAATCTCCAACCTGAGCGACAACAACGTGCATATAAATTTTTCTCCTAGATCTTACCCAGAAAAAGTCAGATAACGAAACCTTGTGACTCCTAAAAGTAACTGGTGAAACCCCAATTCATCCTCTTTGTGTTTCTGCTACAATCATAAAAAGATTCTGAATCGTTTTTAAAAATCTACCTTCTCCGCCACCCACGCCATATATTTAGGCAGTCGGGATAGCAGTGGAGATTGATCAGCCGGTGCTCGTGTTTCTACCATCGTCTTGATACACAAACCCGCCCCTGTAATTGCGTTGACAACATCAGTAAGCGGGTGAACAAATTCGACGATTGGCAGATTCCCATCCCAGCCGCCATACTCATCAGCGATCGGTGTCCCTGTAAAATTAGAGTATTCTGGCGAGTCGTCAAAATAGTCGCGTGTGATAGTAAGCCCGGAGTCAGTTTCTGTCAGACACGTTACCACCGGATGGTCTGCGGACAACAACAGCCGTCCGCCCGGTTTCAATACACGATGCCATGCCTCCGCTGCCTGATACAGGTCTTCTAACCAACAGATATAGGTCGCATAAACGATGTCAAACTGATTGTCCGCTATCGGTGTCAGGACTTGGGCGTTGGCAACCTTGAATTCAATACGGGAGCCAATTTTCTCGGCGTTGCGTTTCGCCAGTTCAATCGCTACAGGACTGAAATCGCAGGCAACGACCTCGGCACCCAGATTTTCCCACGAAAAGGCTTGCGTGGCATCACCGGCACAACAGATGTCCAACAGTTTTTTCCCTTTAACATCGCCAGCCAGTTCAATTTCCACATCATTCAATTCAACACCGCCATCCGCAAAAAATTGATGGAAATCCGGTCGTTTCTTTAGCTGAAAGGATGTATAGTGTGGGTGGTAGGCATCCCACGCCTTGCGAGACATTTCAAGGTGTTCTGCTTTCGTTAAATTTGGCTCTATCTTTTTCATCCGCTTTTTATTCCCTTGAAAATCATCACGGTCCGGTTTGTTGGTGATAGTCATTTATAGTGGACCTTAGAATTAATGAAACACTCCAAACCGGTGCGGTTAGAAACCGCACCTACCGGGGGTGTGCAAGTGTCTCTTTATTTTTAGATTTCACTATAAGGCCCGTCTTTACTACGACAATATCTCCATTTTTCAGATCAGCAATGACACGCCTCAGATTTATGAGGCTTCTCACCTAAATTGACGAAAATCTAAGAAGTTGGATTCAAACAGATACGCGAGTTTCGTAAACACAGCTCGCTCACCCGGCAAGCTATCAACAAACACAAAGAAGAAATGGCTCTCTGGGGTGAACTCGTAGTCGAAGATTGCGTTGAAACTGTAGCTAACCTCATCTTGCAGCCGTTCACCGACGCGTTCAACAAAAATGAGCCAACCGATCTTTTGAGTTAATTGATAGTTACTGCGGAGCCGGAAGATCAGTGTATTTTGATAACTACGCCAAAAGAAATTCTCAAGGTCCAAGTCAGCAGTCAGCTTGCCGAAAAGGTTGACCCCCACAGAGAAGTTGGTAAATCGGTTGAACTCATCTCGACGGATCCCAAAACGATTTCCAACCCCCAAGTGCCACCACGGTGCTTCATAATCAATCTCTGAACCGATAAACTTGGTGTCAAAAAGTTGGCCGACTTCGCGAAGGACACCAAATCCACCGGAAGTAAAGAGGTCAAACCGACCAATGTCAATATTGAAACGGAACTCGCTCCGCCGTTCCCGTAGCAATCTTTGTGCATTGGTTTGATGAAAATGGCGCGTATCAACCTGAAATAGCTGCACCAAATTCCCTTCTGGAAACTCATAATTGTACCTTACGCGGACGCGACCCCGACGGAATGCCTCATCTTCAAGCCCCATCTCATTTGGTCGAAAGCCGTCTTGAATTTCTTGAAGCCGAACGTTGGCGAGCCAGCCTTTATGCAGCCACTCCATCCCGGTATGATACGCCCAATGCCTCTCACCATCAATGAAATCAACAGCGTACTGCGACGTTGCAGTCCAGTTTCGATGAAGTCCGAATCGACCATTGAACGATAGAAGTCGGACATCTCGGTCAGCTTGGTGTTTATGTGTGCCCATCACGCCAAGGACAGTCCGTTCGCCGATGTCGTAATTCATCCGCCCAGCTAAAAGGTTCGCCTGCTTTTTCTGATCGCCATCGTACCGATCGATCATTTTGCCATATGTATTGACAATCGAGAAATTAGCACCGCCGATTGTGCCCGCCGTTTTTGCGCCGAAATCAATTTCTTGAATGCGACGGGTATAGAATAGATTGAGCGGCAGCTCAAACAACTCGGCGCCCTCCCGAAAGAATGGACGGCGTTCAGGGAGAGATAACTCCCTGTCACTTGAGATGTTAATTTGCGTCGGATCGCTTTCCAACTGTGAAAAATCGGGATTAAAAGTCACGTTCGAGGTGAGTCGCGTCGAAATTGGGAGGATAAGGTCCAACCCACCATCAAAGTCATTGCGACGATTTTCTATTGCACGGTAGCTACCGTAGGGGAGGATACCGAGCTTCTGTTTTGTTTCGATCCTTCCTAAATTCAAGCCAGTCAAATTGCCAAATTCCGACACACGTGAAAAAAAAGCGGTGCGTGCCCAAGAATAGGATTGACTGTTTACCGGACGGACTCGCCAAAAGTTGATTCCCCATGTGGTATTACGCGGATTAAAACGGAGCGCCCGGAACGGTATTGCAAACTCTGCTGTCCAGCCATCCCGGTGTTTCTTTATTTTTACTTCCCATTGTGCATCCCAACTCATGTCGAAAACACTCTCGTTGCTGACCCGCTCATCCGTCTGCGTCCCGAGTGTATTGACGGCAAAAATGTAGCAGTTGCGACGGTCATGATAGGTATCAAGCATCACTTCGATACAGTCATTCTGCCAAACAGGGGAATCTCGGCGCGTCTTCGTTTCGCGTAGACTTTTCATGTCCGGCTCCTCGCAATGCACACCGATGTAGAGCGTGTTCTCATCGTACAGAACCCTTGCTTCGGTGTTTAGTTGCGCAAGCTGAATACCTCCCTCTTTCGCACGGAAGAAATTGTTCGCAACTTGGGCGTGTTGCCATACACTGTCGGTAAGGTCGCCATCAATGACCGGGGGTGTATCTATCCATGTGGCATTGATGGTGCGCGTCGAGTTTTGCGTTTCTGCGAAAAGCGGTATAGTTAGTAGCGTAATCGGCACCCAAATTATCGCGCGTAACCACCGCACTCGTTCAGTTTGTTCCACCGCCTCTGTCTCCCACTTCATTTGTGTCCAAATTTGCAACACCCAAACTCGTCATTTATTAGATCTCTCCATTGAGGTGTATTTTTACTTGCACTAACATCTCCGCTTCGGAGATTGCCTCCTCTCGGTCCCCAGCGTATTGCGCCTCCACCCACCGGTGAATCTCCTCGATTGCCGGGTGTTCTTCTTTCACAGGTGTTTGACCTAATCCATCGAGATAAGCGTTTATCCATAGCAGCACGCCATATTTCCCAGATGTTCTGGTAATGATCACATCAACCCATTCCGCGTTGCCTCCCTTCTCTTGCGAACGTTTGCCCTCCTTGTCTACTTCCATACCATCTACATTGGAAATAACCGCCTTGTCAATGCGGGAATGTTTGAAGGCGTAATGATGCGGACGCGGGTTATCAAATTCGGAATATTTGCCGATATTAATCTGGCAACGGAAAATCACCGGTGCTTTCCCACGGGATTGTGCGAGTTGTGCCGCCCTCTTATAGGCTTCTCTTGATTTTTGGGTAAACCAGATCTTCTTCCCTGCCCTCGCCCGCGCCTTAAATCCTTCCTCCATAATCGCCCTAGCTCTATCGATTGTTGTGCCATGCCAGACGGTGATGACGTTCTTAAACCCGGTATTCCAACCTACATTGATAAAACTACGAATCCGTTTGGCCTCAACGCCGTGGCGAATCGCAAACTCTTCCAATGTTAAATTAGGGCTTTGTACTGACTGCTTCTGAAATTGTTCTGCCAACCAAGCAAAGTCTTTATCTTCAAATCGCCGCTGATAACGATCTTGTCGTTTTTTATCGTTTCTCTTCTTCGCCAACGCAAAGCCTCCTCATGACAAACACCAGACATTTCCCGTGAACGGTGGGAACAGACAATCGAGCAGGACACCCGCTTCGTCCCGTCCGTCACAGTCGACAAAATTGGTTTTCAATTCATTGAACCGGCAGCGACCACAAAGGAGCTGCAGAAAGGTAAGATCTGGAAACCGGGCATCGCCAGCCTCGACCGAATCGGGCGACCAATTGGAGATGTCCGTTATTTTCCCTCCGTTAAATTTCAGTTGTACACCGCTGCGGTAGAAGCTCACTTTCAATTCGCCGTTATAACCGTCTGCAACAGTCCCCACGAGATTCTTTTCCAAGGCAGGCTGAACATGCCGTAAAAAGGCGACCAGATCCGGTATACGCACGTACAACCCATAAGGTCCATACTCATAGATTTTATTTCCCAACAAAGCGGGGTAGGCTGGATGAGCGCGTCCAAGTTCAAGCATGAGATTTTCCAACTCTTGGTTCTGACGATTGCCCCCTTTAGGGGTTGTTTGCGCGATCTTCCACAGGCCGCGTAACACACTTGGCATCAGGTTAAGATATGCCACGCCGGATTTGAGTTCCATCTGAACGATGTACAGTGCGTTGTCCTCTATCCACGGGTAGTATTGGACATAGCCCAATCGTTCGCGCGTCGCTGTCTCAATGATTAGCCATTTCCGGCAGGCAAAATCTTTTTCCGAGCGCCCGTTGAACTCATAATTCCATTCCGCCTCCGACCGTAAGGACACGAAAGGCTGACCCTGACTGGTGCCTTCATACAATTCCCGAATCAAAGCGTGATCGTTCTCCACCGCCGGCCGCAGACCATATTTTTCAGACTCGCCGTCTTTCAGCTTCGGCACATGGACGCCAGCCACGCCTCTCCCGCCGTCCACATCCATTGCCATCTCATATCCGAACTGCCGATAATACCACGGGATGCCGGTGATGCCCTGCATCAGTTCACCCCTTGCTGCGCTCAAGGCGTGTATAACCTCAAACTGTTTTCGCACTAAGCCGCGGCGGCGATATTCTGGGGCCGTGACCACCACTTCGGGTCGCCCAAACTTGAATGGAATCCCACGGTATGCCCATGTCTGGGAGATAAGACACATTGACGAAACGATTTTGTTCGTGTGGGTATCTTCCACCAACGTAAAATCGCTCGCTTTCACCGTTGGGTGATGGCCTGACATCAAACCGCATATCCCAATTCCTACTTTCTCATCCTCGAAAACGCGGGCGTTAAATTCAGCGAGGGCGTCCACATCGTCGGGACCTGCAAACCGCAAGATTAGATTGTCGCCTAAGTCAATAGGCATTTGAGAGAGAATTGAATTTGTAGACATTTATGCTTCCCTGTAATTTCCTTCCCATAGTTGCTGCATTTCTTCGCACGTTTCCAAGAGTACCTCCAATTTCCCCTGAGCTTCAATTTTTCCCGATTTGAGGACAATAATGTGGTCGGCACGCCTCAATGCGGCCCGTCGATGGGAAACGACGAGACATGTCGTATCTTTCCGTTCAAAGATTCGTTCCCACAGGGTGCGCTCGGTCTCTACATCAAGGGCACTGGAGAGATCATCAAACACCAGCAGTTCTGGTTCGCGAACAAACATTCGTGCTGCTGCCGTGCGTTGCGCTTGACCGCCAGAGAGCCTGATCCCCCGGGGACCTACGACTGTGTTTAAGCCGCGTTCTAGTTGGGTTAAATCCTGCTCCATGACCGCTGCGTGTATTGAGGCATTAAGGTCAACTTTGTCTTTTGGGAGTCCCATCAGGATATTGTCCTCAAGCGTATCACTAAACAGTCGTGGCACTTGAGGCGTGTAAGCGCATCGTGGCGGTACAAAGAACGATGCAGGATCCTCAATGATTGTTCCATTCCAGCGAACTTCACCACTATCAATAGGCACCAAACCCAGCAATGCTTCTAGCAGCGTCGTCTTACCAGCACCAATCCGTCCGGTGATGACTACAAAATCCCCTCTTTCTAGCCTGAAGTTGACCCCTTCAATACCACGTCCTGCGTCAGGAGGGCGGTAGCTCAACCCCTCCGCTTGAAGGGTTTGAAGATGATGCTCATCGGTTTTAACGATATAAGGAACGCCGGGAAAGGCACCTCGAAGATATACCGGTCTACGCTCGACCAAACACTCGCGAGGTGTATCTGGGATGAGTTCAAGAAATCGTAAAAGAGACACGCTGGCTTGCTTTATGCCCGCTAGCAGTTGACCCATCCATTGAGCACACCCGGACACCGAAACCTCACCTACAGCAATATAGCTGACGAAGAGCGCAAAATCACCGACGGTAAAGGTTCCCGCTTTCATGGATTGTCCGGCTAAAATGAGAATGATACCCGTCGCTAGATTGATCGTCGTTGCGTTCATCGAGTTCAACAACTGGTTGAAAAGGCTATCCTTGAGAACCGCCGCCCGTCGTGCTTCGCTGAGTGCGTCGAAGCGAAGCACCGCAGGGCCTTCAGTGGCAGCAACTTTGATTGCTTGGCTTGCTCCTAGAAGTTCACCGAGAAAGCCTGTGACCCGACCCGTCGTTTCACGATTCGCTCGACGATAGTTTTCAATACGCCTTCCCAGCCAGTTGGTAATTAGGATGATGACTATCATTGGCAAAAAAGCAAACAGGGTAATGAACGCATTGATACGCAACAGCACGTATAGCGCAACGCAGGCAGAGATGATGTGTCCTCCCAACTCAATGGCGGTTGTCAGCGGTGCAACAATTCCATCGGCGTCATCGTCGAAACGGTTTATCATTTCACCAGAACTTTGAGTATTGCGAACGCTTGGATTTTTGAGGATGTTTTGCAATAGGTTTACCTGCAGAAAGACTTTGAGTTTTTTCTCAAAGTATACGTAGATAGCGGCGTATCCCTGATCGGACATCAGGCGAATCAATTGAGTGGTAATAAAAAAAATAATCAATGTCCGCACGTCAAAACTGACCGATGCTTCCTCGGTTAAAGCATTGAAGAACTCACGCATAATTAGCCCAACTAACAGAGGAAGATTATAGCACGCCAAGGAGAGAATCAAACTGCCGAGGCACAACCACGGACTGTAGCATAAGAGGCGCCAAAGATAGTGTCGTATTTTCATGCTAACACCTCCTCCAATCCGGTTCGTAAGAGACCTGAAAACATAGAATTTGGATCAGATACCAATCGATCGTATTCCCCGTGTTCTTTGATTTGTCCTTCCTCCAAAATCAGGATTTCATCTGCTCGCTGCACGGTAGAGAGTCGATGCGCGATGATGATTGCTGTCCGATCTTTGAGCAACTGAGTAATTGCACCTTCAAGAAGCCCTTCCGTCGCCGGATCCAATCGCGACGAGGCTTCATCCAGAATCACTAAACCCGGATCCTTGAGAAAGACCCGCGTCAACGCCAAAAGCTGTGCTTCACCTGCAGAAAGCCCACCACCACCTGACCCGATCTCGGTATCAAGTCCGTTGGGCAACGCACGATACCACGCTTCCAGCCCTAGTGTCCTAAGTGCTGTGATGATCGACTCATCATCAATCGTTTTTTCGAACAAGGTAAGGTTGTCTCGAAGAGATCCCTGAAAAAGCTGTACTTCCTGAGTCACCAACCCCACACGCTGCCGAAGGTCGGAAAGTCGCGTTAAGCGAATATCCACGCCGGAAAGACAAAGTTCACCAGCACTTGGATCGTAGAAACGGCATAGTAAACGCGAGAGCGTAGTTTTCCCACTACCGGTACGTCCGAGTAAGCCGATCACACCACCCGGTTTCAGTTGGAACGACACATTACGTAACACAGGTACACCCGCATGATAGGCAAAGGAGACATTTTGAAACCTGACTGACAACGCACCTGACGACAGTGATTCACCGATACCATCCTGAATCGTCGATTGCGTGTCGGTAAGTTCTTTCACTCTCTCGATGCTGACCTTCACCTTTTGTAAGTCCTCAATTTCGCTTCGAATTGTGTTCAATGGGGTCCGCAGCATTTGAAGATAGTGGAGAATTAGATAAACGGTTCCAATGGTGATAACATCTCTCAAAAATAGGTAGGCACCCAGCGCCATGACAACTGTATAGCCAGCAGCGAATACAAGGTTCGATATGGTCCAGCCAACGTCGGTGATGACATTCGCCTTGAAATTTGTCCAAAACAACCGGCGTATCACCTCATGAAAACGGCGCACCACATACGGAATGGCACCGAGGCTTCGGATATCTTTTAACCCCGAAAGTCGTTCCTCAAGAAAACCGAACATATCGGCACTTGCCTCGCGCTCGGTACGCCAATGGGGAACAGCAATCTGTTGTGCACGAATGTGAACCAGCAAATAGACACCGACGAAAGCTGTCAGCGCTAGACCGATTCTGATGTCTTCGTACATCAAGAGAATTAAGACGCCCAGTGACAACAGAATCCCGCCCAATAGGCGGATAACAAACTGAGACAGAAAGTTGGCAAGTCGTGTCACATCGCCATCTATGCGTTCAATCAGTTCGCCCGGAGTATGGGTACTGTGAAAGGACATATCCAACTGTAGAATGTGCAGAACCAGATCAGATCGCAGGCGGTTGGTTGCTCGCCAGCCGACATCGTTGCTGACATAAGCAGCGAAAGCAGACACCACAGAACCAATGAGTGCAATGCTTATGAACAGCACTGCGGCAACGGTTAGCTTCTGGAGTGCCCCGCCCGACTTGGCGGTGTCGATGAAATAACGCATAATCTGCGGGTTAACCAGCTGCAGCCCAATACTAGTTATAAACAAAACAGCCAGCAACAAGACCTTGAGCCATAGCGACTTGAGATAGTTAATCAATAAATCGTGGTATTGTCTGATAGGTATTCTCATAAACTTATTAAGCGCTTCACCTCAAACTCTTGATTTCATCCGTCATATCAGGGACTTAGGCAAAATGGATCATCGCATTTCTTTGTAGGGCAGCAATCACCTGATCCTGAATCCGCGGTACAAGCGGAGCGTTAGGAAGTTCCTCCAGCGGAATCCAGTGAACACCGACTTCGTTTTCGTCCGGATTGTCGGGCAGGCGTGGCTCGCTTCCTTCACAAAGTGCACAACGGAAAACGAAATCAACGTTATGCACCTGTTCATCTAGCGCAAAGCCGTAGTCAGGCGGGAAACACTCGTAGACAAGCAACAGTTCCTTCACTTCAACTTCAGCAGCAGCCTCCTCACGGCTTTCACGTCGTGCAGTATCGTACAGTCTTTCGCCCGGCTCAACACCGCCGCCGGGTAGATTATAATGGAAACCGTCCTTGCCATCAAAGGCAACAAGCAGAATTGCGTCATCGCGGATGATTGCTGCCCGGACCCCAAGCCGGATCCCCCTTTTATTGATTCGGCGTTGAATTTGATATTTTTTGACAAGGCGCTCTCCACTATGAATTGAGTTTTCTTTTATCCCACTGTCTCTAAGGGAAAATCCTAACTTTTCCAAAACCTTCATCGAAGCAATATTATTTTCAGTGGTACTCGCCTGAATCGTTGACAATTCCAAATATTCAAGCCCAAAATTAACAATGCTCTTGCAGGCTTCGGTTGCAAATCCCATGTTCCAGAATTCAGGGAGAATAGAGTAACCTAGTATTCCCAATTCTTCGTCTTTTCTCAAGGTGACAATTCCGATAGTTCGAGAGTCATCCTTTTTCTTAATTAGCAAAGTCATAGTATCTTGGGTAGTTTCCTTCGAGACACAATGAGAAGTTGTCCGTATCGCGTCCTCATATCCGAAAGGAAATGGCACTTTTCCTAGATGTTGTGAAACCCTCCAGTCGGAATATAGTTGATGGATGAAATCTACATCACTCATTTCAATGATCTTAAAATAGAGGCGGTCTGTCTTCACATTCGATAATTGCTTGGCGATATTATAGGTTCTTAAAGTTTTCATTCGGTCGCCCTTTGGTTTCTGACTTCGTTTTTCTTCTATTGTTGCCGGTCTATTTCTCGCGTTTAGGCGGTGGCTTCTGTTTTACGAGCAATCGCCATAATATGTGTACTTACACCAATTATTGATGGCTCGCTTTCAAGAGAGCGGGCAATATTCAGCAGACGCTCACGGCAATTTGGATCAGCCCATTGTTCTTCGAGATTTTGTAGCAGCCAAGCGGGGCCCTGAATGCCAAAGAGACCTTCAAGATCAAATTTCACAGTTTCCATTTCTGCTTTGAGTTCCTCCGGCCTATGAAGGAACGCTGTTGTAAAGTATGCTGGATGTTCCTTTGGATTTCGGTGCTGCCCGTCCCGTAGATCGCGATCTGCGATTTTGATATACTCTGGATCCATGATACCGTCTATCATACCCCGTAACGTCGAAGCATATCGAGAAATAGCAACAGCGAATATGATTCCGCCTCTCCGGAGGATTCGATACGATTCTCGTAATGCCGCGATTCGCTCGTTTCGCTCCGTCAAATGGTACAGTGGTCCCAGCAAGAGAACAACATCTACAGAGTCATTCGCCCGGTCTAAATGACGGGCGTCTCCAACGTAGAGTTCTGCAATCGGATAGTCGGGTTGGGCTTGGGATGCTGCGGAGGCTTGTTCCACATGAAGCGGAATAGGATCCACTAGATGAACCTCATATCCTCCCCTTGCAAGCCAGCAGGCATAGCTTCCGGGACCACCGCCTACGTCATATACTACGGCTGGTATCGCTGGCAGATGGCGCGAGATCAGTTCCCGAATACGAGTCTCCTCAAACTGTCCCCCACTTGATGAAAGCCGTTGAATTTCATCTCCCCGTTCATAATAAGCCACGATCCTGTTTCGCTCGCACATGTGGGGAAACCTCCTGATGCTTGTAGAATTACACCTTAAAAATGTCGGTCACTCGAAACAACTGTAATGACAGATCGGCTAAACGGACTGTGGCGCAGGCACAGCATCATGGTCGGGTAAATCGTTTTCAACACGTCGAAGCACCCGAAATAGGTAACCGCTTAGGCTTATTGCCATGCCAAGCAGCGCAGTGCAGACGAACATAAGTGCCATCCCCGCCCCTGGGCCCGTCCCGACTACCCAGCCGCACATTTTCTCCAACCGACCACCTGTCATCATCGCCGGTTCAAACCAGCGGTCTGCTAACGGTCCCGCTAGGAGATAGCCAAGCGGCATTGGGATGAGCTCAAACATACCTTTCACGGAGAATACACGTCCTTGTACCTCCGGCGCTACTTTCGTCTGCCAGATTGCGCGATGGGCACCAGAGATAAACGGTATAAAGAACGCAGCAAGAAACGCAGCGAGTGCCCAAGTCTGCACATTCCGTCCGAGTGCTAACAGGCAATCCCCAAGCAGGAACGAGATGGCTGTCCCCGCGCAGATGCTATGTATCTTTCGTTTTGGCCCACCCCAGATGCTAACCAACAGTCCCCCAACAACACCCCCAACACCCAGCGCAGCCTGTACGCTTGCCAAGGTCAACTCGTTCCGCCCACTTCGTGCCAGAATCATCGCCGGCAGAATCGAAAAGTAGGTCAGTGCGGCAAAGAAGTTGATGCCCATAAAAAGAAATATCAACCCGAGTAGACCATGCCGATGACGGATGTAGTGGAAGCCGAAGCCGGTTTCCTTCCACAGTTTGCTTTCTGTTAAATCCTTTTGCGTCGATGTCGGGTGCGGAATACGCACAATCAGCAGTGTTGACATTGCGACGAGGAAAGTCGCAATGTCAATTAGCATTACGCCGCCGATGTCTATCAATCTTAGCATAACCCCGGCAAATACCGGAGCAAACACCTGTGACACTGAACTTGCGAGAGACCGCATCCCACTGATTCGTGTATATTGCGCCTTCGGGACCAGCATTGTTGTGGCAGCGGTGTAGGCAGGCGCTTGAAACGCCGCAAATCCGCCCGCTAGTGTCTGCACGACATAAAGATGCCAAATCTGCAAGGCATCCGTCATGTATAGAATCAGTATCGTGACTGTCATCAGCCCCGCACCAAGGTCGGCAAACAACAGTACCAACCGTCTATCCCAACGATCAACCAAAACCCCCGCTATTGGACTCAGCAATACATCTAAGCCGAATGAAAAGAATCCGAGTAACGCCAGCGTCGTTGCTTGGCCGGTTTGTTCATAAGCCCAGATCAGCAAGGCGAAGCGGGTCATAGCGGTGCCCAGCAATGAAACGAGTTGACCAAACCAAATAACCGTAAAAATGCGCATTTATTCTCAGAAAAAATTGAAATCAACACCGAAGGAAATTAGACCTAATTTCTGGGCGACGCGCTGAGATGCCCCATTGTCCCAAGATGTACTATAGAAAGGAATGTGTCCTCTTTCCTTGACAGCTTGCGCCCACTTCGTGACTGCACGACCGGCATAACCTTTCCCACGATAAGATGCCAATGTTTCAACACCTGCTTCTTCTGCCTTCGACGATTTACGTGCACTGCAACAGATTGAGACAACCCTTCCTTCTTCCAATACGCCCATACAAGGTTGGATATGGTCTAGTTCGTCAATCCAGTCTGAAAAACCAAATTCCAGAAGTTCTGCATTATGTTTGTCCACGCTCACTACTGCCATTGTCCGATTGAGGCTATCTGGAAATCGAAATGCGGGTCCTGCATATATTTTTTCGACCGGAGCATGGGAAGTGAGGATCTCCTTAACCGTTCCAAGGTAATCTGGTTGTTGAGCGATACTTCTTGGAGGAGATTCCAATAAAATCGATTCTTCTAACTGATTGCAGATTATCTTCGGCAGATCACATCGAAAACGGTATATAGAACCAACCTCTGTATGTCCGATGAAAAGGCGAGGTGCTGGGTATTTCTCCGGTGCAATAGGCTCGTTGATAAACTTCAGTCGCCTTTGCATCATGGATGAAGAGTGTATCGACTTGAATAACCATCAGTTCAAAATCGGAAATCAAAGTTTCTTCCCCTGTTTTCTGGCAATAGCTCCTATACGAAATTTTAATCGCGTTTTCAAAGGGGACACTTCCCTGTTCTTTTTATTTATATCTGAAATACAGTGATATAGTATTTTGCGGTTTCAATTTTTTAACGCTCACTCCGCAATATTCTTCAGTTTATTTTTTAAATGGGTGACTGGCAGATTAGGAATTAGGTATTCATTAGCAGTGGAAGGAAGTATCTGATATAATGTTCTACAGTATGCAATCTTACTTAAAATCCAATAAATAGAGGAGAAAAATCGATATGGCAGATGGATTTAACGCACCGGGTGTGGTCAAGCCTTTCGGGATTTTTTCGGGCGCTGCGTGGCAGCCGGAGGGCAAAGTCCTGCATATTTCTGGGCACGTCTCGCAGGACCCGGACGGCAACACGGTCGGGGTGGGTGATATTCGTGCACAGACCCACCAAACGCTGATAAATATTCAGACAGTCCTATCAAGCGTCGGAGGAGAGATGTCGGATATCGTCAAGGTCACAGTCTTCGTAACCGATATGTCCACACTCGCCGATATCCACGCGGTACGCGCTGAGTTCTTCGATCCACCGTATCCCGCTAGCACGTTGGTCGAAGTGAGCCGGTTGGTCAACCGTGAGTGGCTGATTGAGATTGAGGCGGTGGCGGTAATCCCGTTTGACCGTGTGAAAAATCCCGTATAAGGTAAGCGCCGGGGCAGTGTCTTCCAACCCCGGCGAAATCTGACGGTTCCCCACAAGCGCATCGGAGTGATTTAATTTTCACTCTCTATTAGGCTGCAGCACGAATATTCGCGCGTGTCCCCTCCACATCAAAACAAGCGAACTGATTATCTCGCATCAGGCGTGTGGCAAACTGCATCGCCTGTTTTTCGGTCATATAACCCTCCGCAATCTCTCCCTCAAGGGCGCGGCGAATCTCGTTACGTGCTTGAATCGCGTAAGCCATTGAGCTGGTGGGCCAGCCCGTGTCTCCACCAAATGCGAAAATCTTATTCGATGGAACCGCGTGTATGAACCGACGCAGGAAGTCACGGGAGCTATACGGATCTATGCTCCACGCCCAACAGAGATCGACCCAGATATTGCGGTAATGTTTCGCTAGAGCGACAAGTTCATCGTTGTAGGGGTAGGCGATGTGCATCAGGACAAACTTGGCGTCCAAGTAGCGGGCAAAGAGTTCACACATATTTCCAGCGGGAATCCGACGTACCGGCATTCGGTCATTTCCTGCGTAGTAGCCTGTGTGAATTTTGAATGGAAGGTTGTGTTCGATTGACAATTCAACCCCGCGTGCCCAACACCAATCACCCAAGCAGAGGTAAGTCTCCACGCTAAGTTCTTCTGCGGGTTGGTTTAGCACTTGAGAGAGTGCGGCTGACGCCTCAACATCGTTCCGCTCAATCCAGTTGAGGGTTCGGTTGTAGGCGTGCTGCGCCTTCACCGCAATCGCACACGGTCCATGCTTCGCAAAAATTGCCTCCATCCCCTGTTTCAGTGTTCGGAGATCTTTCACTTCAACACCCGTCTCGGCGTGGATCTGCTCAATGTCGATTTGCCCGTTACAAAACCCCGCCCATGAGAGGTCATAAAGAAAAAAGTCCAATCCGGAATGGTCGGGCAGACAGGGCCAACTAAAATCATCAGTTTGTATATGGTCGAGATTCGCTACATCGTGCAGCAGACGATAACGTTCACCGGGCTTGCGCAGTGCTTTGATTTTCTCTTGTGCCGATTCTAACCCTTCTCCGGTGAGTTCGTCAATTCCGTAGACGTGCTCAGCGATGAGTCGCACCGCCTCGCCGTATCCGGTGAACTGCGTCGCTTCCCACGCCTTCCGAATCCCCTCAAAGCGTCCAGCAATATCTGAATCTGAAGCATCCATCAACCGTGTCATCGCATCAGGTGACGCGCCCGCCGTGTTGAGGTCTGCGGGAACATAATTCCCGAACAGGTCCTGTAAGATGTCGGGACCGTCTTCCAGCCAATCAGGTTCTTTTCGCAGGTGTTCGTGTGTATCGACCAAAGGGGTCGTTTGGATGTGTTGTGCAAGGTCTGTCGACATATTTCTTATCCTTTCTGATTTTGAATCGTGCTATAATCATCTTGGAATTCAGCATTAATTGTTAGTTTAGCAGGGCTTAAGGTTTTACTCAAGAATATTGTAGAGGAGGATAGGGGCATTTAATTCTTCGGGCGAGGCAAGATGTCCCGTCTACGATGTAGAGACAATCTCCCATCTATCTACCAAAATCGGTGAAAAAATGGAAAACTAAATTGCCCTAAGAGGAGGGTGCGAATTATGGACAGTCAAACAACACAGGCTGCTACGATGGAGATTGGATTACTTATCGGAAGTCTAGACCAATTGGAAAATGTCGCGGCGTGGGGCTACGATTACGCCGAAATCTCCCCCAGTCTTCTTGGAATTGACGAAGCAGCTGGAACTCTTGAGCGAAAGGCACTTGAACAGATTGAGCTATCGCCGGTGCCTGTCACAGCAATGTGTGGCTTTCTGAATCGGTCAAAAGTGGTGGGACCGGAGGTTGACAACACACCGGTGCGCGACTATGTGATCCGCCTTTTCGACGCGATGCGGCAGACTGGAGTCCCCGTTATCGGCTACGGCAGCGGTGGGTCTCGCTTCGTTCCCAACGGATTCCCTCGTGACCGCGCGTTAGAGCAGGTAAACGAATTCCTTCAGATGTGCGCCGACTTGGGTGAGCCACGCGGGGTACAGGTCGCCCTTGAGCCATACAATTACGACGACGCGAACCTCATCAATACGGTTCCAGAGGGGGTTGAGATGGTTCAGACGGTCAACCGCCCCGGCATCCAACTGATGGCGGATTTCTTCCACATGCGGCTGAATGGCGAGTCATTTGATACGCTTGCGGCAGCGGGACCATACCTGATCCATGCACATATCGCCGAACCGGGGCGAGGTCGTCCACAGACAACCCCGGCAGAGCACGCGGCATATCTACGGACGTTGTGTGAGGCTGGATACTATGGGCGCGTGACGCAAACCGGTGAGCTACCCGCTTACGATTCACCGGCAGAAGCTGCCGCAACGCTCAAACGGTTCGCTCGTGAAGGAAGGGAGAACAAATGACAGCACCGACCTTCAACTACAGCCGCATCGTTGACCTATCCCGTCCATTGGTCCCGAGTGAGGAACAGCATCCGTGGGTGCGGTATGAGACGCAGATTGACAGTATCGTCAACAATCCCGAAACCGTCCCGGCATCAGGTCGATGGTATGTGGTCACACAGATTGGGATGAGCGGTCATGCGGGTACCCATGTCGAAGCGCCCTTGCACGCGGTCGAGAACGGTGCCGCAGTCGGCGAACTGCCGGTCGAGCAGTTCTTTGGTGAGGCGGCTATCTTGGACCTCAGCGACGTGCCTTGGTCAATGCCCATTGAGCGTCCACGTCTTGAACAAGCAGCAGCAGAAGCCGGAGGGATCCGGGCGGGCGACATCGTCTTTATCTATTTCGGTTGGGATCGCCGTGCCGCAACTGAAGGCGGGGGACCGCCCTATCCCACGCCCGATGCGCTCGAATGGCTGGTCGATCCGGGGATAAAACTGCTCGGTATCGACAGTCCTGGACTCGAGGTCCCGGGCAGCCGCGAACTGATTAACCACCACATTCTATTTGACCGGGGTATTCCGCTAATCGAGAGTCTTGCTCATTTGGAAGATCTCCGTGAGAGTCGCGTGTACGTTTTTGCACAGCCGCTGCCCGTTCTTGAAACAGACGCCATTCCATTGCGCGTGCTTGCGTTCGAGGGAACATCGGATTGATAGATAATAGTATCATACTATTACTGCCAGGATTTACACAAATTTAGCACGCAGCGCGAGTTTTTTATTTTTAACCCCCTAAATCCCCCTTATCAGGGGGACTTATGAACCAACAGCGTAAGTTCTAACTGATTAGTGTTGTTATCAAAAAATTTCCATAATGGGCTGTCCTTCCCAATCTTCCGACATTGGCAGATCGAGAACGTGAGCGAGCGTCGGCGCAGTGTCAAAGATACGCACCGGTCCCTTGATTTCGCCAGTCTGCTTAATCTTCGATCCGGCTGCAATCCACGGGATCGTCAAATCTTCCGGCAGATCTGTCCCGTGACTCTTCCCATGCCCACCGTGATCGCTCTGGACGAGGATAAAATAGCGTTCCAGTAAATCAGCTTTTTCAAGTGCTTCCAGCAGAATCCCAATTGCTTGGTCTGCAATACCAATCTGTTCAATATATTCCGTAGACATCCATGCATGCCGATGTCCTACAATATCCACCACGCCCAAATAGACAAAGCAGAAATCCGGTTGTTCAGCAACTATGTGTTCCGCTGCAATCTGCCCAATTGTTAGGTCGCCCTCCGGTTCGTCAAGGTTCTCCCTGAAATAGGAAAAATCGAGCGAACCCGGTGCTGCCAAATCCCGAAGCTGTTCCCAGTTATAAATGAACGCTGTCTTCTTCTTCACTGCGCGAGCGGCTTCAGCGATACTCGGAACCGGGCGCACCATCGGGACCCATGTATTGGTTGTGATACCGTGCCGTGATGGCGTTACGCCGCGAAACATCGAGGTGTGGCACGGCAGCGTAGAGGATGGGACAACGCTCTGTGCGTTGAAAGTATAAGCCCCGCGTGCAAGCAGGGTATCAATGTTTGGCGTATTTGCCTGTTGGATGCCGTCAGGACGACAACCATCAATAACAATGAGGATTGTGCCGTAACCTGAAGAGTTCTGCATGAATTTTCCCCTCAATTGTGTGAGATAATTCTAGCTCGTACTTAGCGGAATGCGGCTAAATCTTAATCGACATACCTATGATACCCTATCATGACATCCTACACAAGCAGGAATTCCTACCACCAATCCGATCAATTCAAAGTGCTTGACACAGCACGGATTTCCAAGTATAGTTAGAGCGCATTAACCCTTTAGATAAGTGACTGTAACCCCCATCGAATCGGGGCGAACTGGCAACAAAAATTTTGGAGAAAAGCATGGCAAAAATACGAATGGCTCAGTATGGAACCAAACATGGACACGCCTCCGGCAAATTGCAGGCGATGCAGGTAAACGATGATGTCGAAATTGCGGGCGTTTTTGAACCTGACCCGCAACAGCGTGCAGCACTTGAAGAATCAGGTGGTGCTGCCTTTGAAGGAGTTCACTGGTTCGACGACAAAAGCGAAATGTTAGATGATGAGAGCATTGTAGCGATTGCCTCTGAGGGACTCAATGCAGAAAGTCTGGATCAGACCGAAGAGATTGTCAACGCCAGCAAGCATGTCTGGTACGACAAACCCGCTGGCGATAACTGGTCCCAGTGGCAACGGGTGGTTGCAACAGCAGACGAAAAGGGACTGCTTATTCAGATGGGCTATATGCTGCGTTATCATTCCGCTTTCAAGCAGGTTGCTGACTGGGCAAAGTCGGGCTTTTTAGGTGATGTATTTGCCGTGCGTGCTCATATGTCCACGAATATAACTGAAGATGCCCGTATTCGGATCAGTGACACGCATCACGGCGGCATCTTTTTTGACTTAGGTGGCCACATGCTCGATCAAGTGGTTTGGATTTTGGGTCGACCGGTAAAGGTAACCTCGTTTTTACGGAACGATACTGGTTCGGTGTCAGCGTTTCAGGATAATACCCTAGGGGTGTTTGAGTTTGAGAACGCCCTCGCCTTTATCGACATCGCCGCAATGGAGACACAACCAGCGGCACGCCGTTTTGAGGTATACGGCAGTCAGGGGAGTGCCATCATTGTCGAACCTTTTGAACCCGGTCTACAAATCCGTCTCTGTCTGGCAGAAGCGAAAGATGGCTACCAAGAAGGGGAACAGTTTGTGAAGATAGACGGAGAGGGTCGTGGTAGAACCTATGAACTGGAATTAGAAGCCTTTGCAGCAACCATCGAGGGGAAGCAGCCGCCGGATCGACCGATGTCACACGAACTGCTCGTGCAGGAAACCCTGATGCGTGCAACAGGCGGGATTTCGGGTTAAATTGCAGGCGTTCCCGCACCCAACGAGAGAGAGCGTTATGGGCGACAATACAACAAACTTAACCATCCGCGCCCTCGCTGATGCCGATGTTCCAAGTATCTCCAGCTTTTTCGAGGGACTTTCAGACGCAAGTCGCTCTTTTTATCATCCATACCCCTTCGATCAAGTCGCGGTCGCGAAGATTGCAGAAGAGCTCCACAACTCAAGCTGCGTCCATATTGGTGCCTTTAGTGACGAACAGTTGGTCGGGCATGTATGGTACCGTGGCGGAGGCGCAGACGATTATCCGGGCTTGGGCATTGCGGTTGTTGATGCTTTGCACAACAGAGGTATGGGCCAAAAGTTGATGGGGCAGATCGAGGAGATCGCCCGTGAGCGCGGGGAACGGGGGCTCGCGTTAACCTGTTATCGGGAAAATTACCGAGCAATCCGAGTCTATGCTAAGCAGGGCTATCGCCTCGTCGGTAGGACCGGGGACGATGTCCAGTTTCGCATGGTTCGCAATTTTGCTGACGATGACACACCGTATACAACACGAGGTGTGTACGCTTCAAGCATTCCGTGGAACATCGCCCCACTGACAACAGACACATGGAGCCTTGACGATTGGAAATGGTACATTGAGCTGCTCAATGCAGCGGGTTGTAATTTGCTGAAACTTTATATCTGGCCCACGCAGTATTATCACCCGGATGAACCGGAACTGGCTTCCAACGCTTGGCGTTATCAGGTCTGGCATGACGCACTGGCGTACGCCCGCGTGATGGGAATGGAAACCTATGTCGGATTTTCAAGCGGGACTGTCCCGCCTTCAACATGGCTGCGTCACCCCGAACTACGAGCAGAAGATGTTAATTATACCGGCATCACCCTCTGCTGGCAGCGCGGGAGAAATCGCATCCTACCTTATCAGAAATACCTGATCGATACCTTCGCGGATGTAGCGGATAGTTTTGTTCTGTGGTTCGCGGATCCGGGTGCCTGCATCTGTTCGGAATGCCGCGACTACCTACGGGTTATGTTAGACTCCCTACACACTTTGTCTATAGTCATTGACGGCAGGGCAGCAATTACAGCCTGTCCTTGGTGGATTGAAAACATAGAAGCGGGAAAAAGTGGATTTGCACCTCACCCAAATCTGCGTCGTCGAATTGCGTCAGAACTCCCCGAAGGAAGTAAAGTAATCATCAGGAGCGTCGAATACGAAACGATTGACATCATGCGAGAAGGTGGATTGGTTCCCTTACCGCTTGCATTTTTCCTTGACCCAGAGGGCGGTTTCGAGTCGAATAATATCTTGCCTGAACCCAAATTACAACAGATTGATACATGGCTCGAAAGAGGACTTGAGGAGAAGCACACCGCCTCGCTCGCCTATCGATTGACACCTTATACGCAGTATCCGGGGGATTACTATTTTTTTCGCAGGCAATTGAATCCCACGCAGTCAAGAGAATCGGTGCTCACAGGACTTGGCGTGTACACTTGCAATCCGCATCAGCGAGAAGAATTCCAAGATTCTGGCGCCCACTTTGCATCCGCGGTGGAGTCGCTCGACCAATGGTGGAACAATCAGCGGCACCAGAACCTGGCTGACGCTGTGGCAGGACTCAATGCTCTTGGGGAAAGACACGATTCTGTCAGAGATCTTTCCAATGGGGCAACCTTGCTGCAGCGATTGTCGCATGGACTGGGCAATCAAACGCTTGAAGCGTTCACCGAGGACCTGCGCCTTCAGATGAGCCCCATGCCAATTTTTCGAGGGCTGACACTCGATTATCTCTGGTCGGGTCGAGCACAGGCGTTTCTGCAACTTCGCGTTCAAAACTGGTTGAAACGGTTACAACCGTAAAGAATTATTGGACGAAAACCAACAACCCACTGATTCGATTTACAAAGAGGAAGATATGACGTTACTACGATGGGGAATACTCGGTTGCGGTGATGTGGCGGAGTACAAAGGGGGTCCGCCGCTCTATACAGTTGAAGGTTCTGAGCTAATCGCGGTAATGCGCCGTGATAAAGAGAAGGCGGAAGATTTTGCAGCAAGACATGCCGCGAAGCGCGCTTATCACACGGTTGAAGGGTTGCTAGCGGATGACGGGATTAATGCAGTCTATATCGCAACACCGCCACACCTCCATTGTGAACAGACGATTCTCGCGGCGGAGGCGGGGAAGCATGTCCTCTGTGAAAAGCCGATGGGGATGAACGTCGCCGAATGCCAGCAGATGGTCAATGCCTGTCGTGAGAACAACGTCACACTTACAATTGCTTACTACAGGCCCTTTTTCCCAAATATCGTAAAAATGAAGGAATTGATGCAGGCGGGCGCAATCGGGGAGGTCGTGTTGGCACGAGTCAATCACACTGCCTCTTATGATCCAAGCAGCCATGAGTGGGGTGCATGGCGGACTGATCCGAAGATTAGCGGCGGAGGTGTCTTAATGGATTTGGGAAGTCACCGGATTGATCTGCTGATGTACCTATTGGGCGATGTGGTATCCGCGTGCGGGTACGCTGAAAACGTTCACCTGCCCTATCCGGTTGATGATTCGACCGTCTTCACCTTACGCTTTGAAAACGGGACACATGCCGTCGCGAATATCAACTGGAATGTTGGCGTGTCGATTGACGAAGTTGCGGTATACGGTACGGAAGGAAGTTTACGTTGTAATCCGCTCAACAGCGGAAACCTGACGCTTCAAACGAAGGACAAAAGCGAGTCACTCAACCAACCACCCTTGCCGTATATGCACACTGGGTTAGTTGAAGCTCTCGTCAATCAGATGCGTACAGGTTTGCCAATCCGCTGTACGGGGGAGATAGGGTTAAAGACAAATGCAATTATCGCTGATATCTACGCAAACAGTGTGGAATGTGAGTAGCTTTAATTACTCTGGAGCACTCCACATATAAATAAGCTCTCCATTTTGGCTTTCTTCGGTGGAGATCCACGGAAAATTGCACTGTTCCATCTTTTCAATTACATGACTCATTACATGAACCGGATTGGAAATATGGCACACATCTCTCAGCTGCGATTCAGTGACTACCTGCTGGCTGATCATGTATTCAATCGCACTCTGCTCGTCTAAATTGAGAAGTATCTCTTTGCGCTGGTTGTCTTCGGTCGCCGGTAAGTCAGCAGCGGTTTCCCCTACTTCCGCAATTTCCGTGCATTCCATTGGAACTTGCTCTGAATCCAGTTCTACCTGCCGACCTAAACCTTGGCAAGCCGGAATCACTGCTTCTGCAATCCTATCTTTGATCCGATCCAAATCTCCTTGTAATTCCTGGATTTCCTCGTGTAGCTGCGTAATGAGTTCGATCGGATCCGTATCGTTGTTGATAGGCAAGTCCAACTGCTCATCATTAGGTACAGCACTCGGTTCTTCCCACTCCGAACCTATTTCATCCATAAAGGGAGGGTAGAGGTTATCTATGCTTGGTGCAGCGGAAGGCAGTCCTGCATTTTCAGGTTCAACTTCATCTGAGCCGTTATGGTGTGATTCACAAGGCGGCGGGTCAATAAGCTCTATGCTGTACTTATAAGGACTGATACCGCCTCTGCTATCAATGTATGAAATCTTAACGTAACAACACTCCCCGACCTCTAATTGATCCATTCGTCCTTGAATCTGTCTGAGAATCCGTGCATGATACTCTCGGAGCATCTCCGGCATACCTTTGACCAGTTGCCTAAAATAAATCATTGGATCGCAGTTAGACTGAAAATATGGTGCCGTAGTAAGCGATTGCGTCAAATTTGGAAAACGCACAATTTTGGATGGTACTGGATTGTCTAGCGCCTCAAGTTCCATTCCCCACTGGAGCGGTGCCTCTTTTATGCAGGTTGTGACATAAGTATGATGTTTGGGCATTTAGCTCTCCTTAGTGACACGTCGGTGCAATAAAATAGATGCAAAGTTCGTGTTTGAATAAGCTCGTGATACGAAACGTGAGGCACCTCATAAAGGTTACAAAAAATCGCACCTTCCACAACATATAGTGCCTCTTTTGTCACTAAAAGGCAACATATAGCATACAAAACTGATGTTAAGTAATAATTTATAGCGTAGGTCGCCCCTTAAAGTTGAGCGTAACCGGGTTATAGTGGCGTAGGTTGGATCTGACGAACTTATGGGTACAGTTCCGGCACAAAAGTTTGATCCGTGATAGGGGTCCGGATATATCCGGTATCATCTTGGAGCGGTGGCAATTCTATTGTTGTATGGGGTAGGGCTTCGTAAGGGATTTGCCTCAGTAGATGATGAATACAATTTAGCCGTGCACGTCTTTTGTCATGGGCATCAATTACATACCAGGGTGCTTGTTTAATATCCGTATATTTAAACATTTCATCTTTAGCACGGGAATAATCGACCCATCTTTTACGAGATTCCAGATCGATCTTGCTGAGCTTCCAACGCTTGGTTGGATTGCTGATCCGTTTCTGGAACCGACGCGCCTGCTCCCCGGCATCTACGGATAGCCAATATTTTATTAGAATAATGCCAGATCGCACCAGCATTCGCTCAAATTCCGGGCAGGAGCGTAAAAACTCGTAGTATTCCTCTTCAGTACAAAAACCCATCACCCGTTCGACACCAGCACGATTGTACCAACTCCGGTCAAAAACCACCATCTCACCGGCGGCAGGCAGATGGGACACATATCGTTGAAAGTACCATTGCGTTTTCTCACGTTCAGTCGGGGTGCCCAAAGCAACGACTCGACAAATACGCGGATTCAGCGGTTCCGTAATTCGTTGAATGGTTCCTCCTTTACCTGCAGTGTCACGACCTTCAAAAACCACGACAACCTTCAAACCCTTGCTCTGAATATGTTCTTGAAACTTGATTAGCTCTAGCTGAAGTCGGTCAAGTTCTTTCTCATAGAACTTACGCTTCAATTTCTTTCGCTCTTCTACGGGTTTATCCGTCGGCTGGATCCTGATGAAGTCTTTTTCAGTCTGTTGGTCTTTTTGCTTTTTGGTTTCTTTATCTTTATGCTTTTTCGACATGACGTTCCCCTTGCTAATGCGAGTTCATAGACTTTCAGCGCCTCTTCTCTGACAATCCCACCGTGCCTAACAATTTATTGCATTATACGCATCACGGGATTTCATGTCAATAGGAATTCTGGCTAGCGAAATTTGCTATTGACAGATCCCAATAATTCAGTGATAATTATGCGACGGCGTCACACAATGACGGCTCTATTGCCGCGATAGATAGAAGGAGATGAAAATGAAGCATTTCGGTTTGGCAATCAATCTGAAAGACGATCCAGAAATTATCGAAAAATACAAAGAATATCACAGCAACGTTTGGCCCGAAGTCTTAGAGAGTCTGCACACAATCGGCATTACGAAGATGAACATTTATCTGCTCGGTCGCAGGATGTTCATGGCAATGGAAACAGTCGATGAATTTGATGTCGAAAAGGATTTCCCACGCTATCTGGAACAGCATCCACGCTGTCGTGAATGGGATGAACTGATGCGAACCTACCAAGAACCGGTTCCCGAAAGAAAGCCGGAGGAGTGGTGGGCATTGATGGAGTGTGTCTTTGAGTTCTGAACGTCAAATAGCAATGCTGATAAAAGATGAATCAAGACCGTGAAGTAACAATGAAAAAAACAATTGATGTCATTCAGTCACTGAAACAAAACGGACAAAAAATCGCGATGCTGACTGCGTATGATTACCCGACAGCTCGTATCCTCAACGATGCTGATATTGATATCATCCTTGTTGGTGATTCGCTCGGCATGGTAGTTTTGGGCTACGAGGATACACGGTCAGTGACGATGGCGGATATGATCCACCACACCCGAATCGTGGCACGCGCCAATACAACCTGCTTATTGGTTGCAGATCTTCCCCACCAAGCGTATGAAACTCCGGAACAGGCGGTCAAAAACGCACGTGCCCTTTGTGCTGTCGGTGCCGATACAGTTAAATTCGAGGGTAATAAACCAGAGATTGTAACAGCCATTGTCAATGCCGGGATACCGGTGATGGGACATGTTGGGTTATTGCCACAAACGAGTGAAAAATTTCGGGTGCATGGACGCAAGCGGTCGGAAGCCTTGCTCATTACTGATGATGCAAAGGCGCTTGAAGCTGCTGGTTGCTTTGCAATTGTGCTTGAATCGATCCCAGAAAAATTGGGCAGAAAGATCACAAAATCGTTACAGATCCCGACAATCGGCATTGGAGCAGGACCGGACTGTGATGGGCAGGTGTTGGTGCTCCATGATATACTTGGGCTCTTTGACCGTTCGCCGTCATTCGTCAAGCAGTACGCACACATGAGGAAAGAGATCCACCGGGCTGTGACACACTATAAAATGGAAGTTCAGCAAGGACTCTTCCCCGGTGGAGGGCACTCATATCATTGAATCAACACAAAGCGTAAACATAAACTCACCGTGCTTTGTACATAAGGAGTAGATAATGTTCAAAATCGGCGTTATTGGTGATGAGATTTCACAGGATTTTCAAACAGTCGTCAATGTTGCACAGGAATTGAATCTTGACTCAATCGAGGTTCGATCTGTCTGGGATAAACCGCCGCAGGGATTAACAGAGGACGATATCAATGAGATGAAACGAATTCTTGACGGAACAGGAATTCAAATCGTTGGAATCGCCTCGCCATTCTTCAAGTGTGATATTGACAACGCGGAGGAACGGCAGGAACACCTCGGAATTCTTAAACGATGCATCGAGGTAGCGAAAGCGTTTGATATCAACCTTATCCGCACCTTCGTCTTTTGGAGAACGGACAACGTGGAGGAACGGTGGGACGAGATTATTGCCTCCTACGACGAACCGTTGCGGATGGCGACTGGAGAGGGGATGATCTTGGGGATGGAAAACGAAGCCTCAACCTCCCTATCAACCGTTAAGCTGACAGAGCGATTTATCCGCGAAATCGATTCTCCCAACATCCGTGCCATCTGGGACCCCGCGAACGAAGCCCACGCGGACGGCGGCGAACAGCCCTATCCCAACGCCTACGATAGAATCAAACCGCTGATGGTGCACGCTCATCTGAAGGATGCTGGTAAGAATCCTGAAACGGGCGAGCTGGAATCGGTTGAGGTCGGTGAAGGTGTAATCGATTGGCAGGGACAACTTCAAGCATTTGTTGACGATGGTTACGAGGGACACCTCTGCCTCGAAACGCACTGGCGCCCAACCTTAAAGATTGATGAAGCCCTGCTCAACCGTCCGGGCGGAACTGCGTTCTCCGAATCAGGGGAGGAAGCCTCGCGGATCTGTCTGAAAAATCTGTTTGAGATGATTGAGAAACTGCGCAAGTGAAATGTGATACGCAAAAGGCAAATGACAATGAAGATCGTAGACATAAAGACCCAAACATTTAAATATAAGACGAACCAAGTCAGTGACTCCGAGGGGCACGGACATCCTGGGCCCGAACACGATGCAACTCAATCGCTGCTTACGATTGTCACCGACGAAGGCTTAGAGGGTTACGCTTTTGGCGTCAACCCTGCCATCGCAGAGCAGATCTTCAAGCCCGCGCTGATTGGGGAAGACCCCTTCTATCGTGAAAAGCTATGGCAACGCCTAAAGCACTGGCAGCGAATCCATCGAAACCTCACAGACAATGTAATCGGTGTAGCGGATATGGCGCTGTGGGATCTCGCCGGTCGCTGTTTTGATCAACCGGTCTACAAACTGTTAGGCGGCTATCGCGACAAAGTCCTCGCCTATGCCAGTACCATGTGCGGTGACGAAGAACCGGGAGGACTCAGCAGCCCAGATGACTACGGCCAGTTCGCCGAATGGTGCATACAGCGTGGCTACAAAGCGATTAAGCTGCACACCTGGATGCCACCCATTGCGTGGGCTCCCGATCCCAAGATGGATGTCAAGGCGTGCGCCGCCGTGCGAGAGGCTGTCGGCGATGATGTTCCACTGATGCTGGACTGCTACCACTACTACAGCCGGGAGCAGGCACTCTACATCGGCAGAGAACTTGAGAAACTCAACTACTACTGGTTTGAAGAGCCGATGGATGAACACAGCACCTCTTCTTATGCGTGGCTGGCAGAACAGTTGGATATCCCGGTTGTGGGACCCGAAACCGCCGAAGGAAAAATGTATACCAGAGCAGAGTGGATTCTGCGTGGTGCAGCGGACATCCTGCGGGGCGGCGTGGGAGATGTGGGCGGGATTACGCCGTTGATGAAAACCGTGCATCTGGCAGAATCGTTTGGCATGGCAATGGAGGTACACGGCGGCGGAGGCGGAAATCTGCAAGTGTTAGGTGCAATGGGTATCCCCGGCGAATTCTACGAGAGGGGGCTCCTCCACCCGTTTATAGACTACGATGAGGTCGAGCCTTGGCTGCATTCAAAGATTGACGCTATGGACGATGCGGGATACGTCCATTTGCCGCAGTTACCGGGTTTAGGCTACGATATCAACTTCGAGTATATCGAAGAAAACGCTGTCGAGACCGGGAAATAAATGAGCTAAGCCGAGGCATATCTCCACCAATCGGAGGCAAAGTCATACGAATGAAACTTGAGAACCAAGTTGCAATTATTACCGGTGCCGGACGCGGAATTGGTAGATTCACTGCGCTCGCCTTTGCACGAGAGGGTGCAGATATAGTGCTTGCGGCGCGAACGCTCTCAGAGATTGAATCCGTCGCAGGTGAGGTGTCTTCACTCGGCCGCCAAGCCCTCGCAATACCAACCGATGTAACGCAAAAATCGCAGGTGGATGCGATGGTGAAACAGGCACTCGAGAGATTCGGCAGGATCGATATTCTTGTCAGTAACGCGGGTGTCGCCATCCATAACCCGATTCCTAAGATCCGCGAGGAGGATTGGGACCTCAATATTGCCGTTAATCTCAAAGGTGTCTTCCTCTGCACACAGGCGGTGTTCAGTCACATGTGCACGCGGAAGTCCGGACATATCGTCAACGTTTCGTCAGTCTCCGGCAAATTTGGACATCCCAACGGCGGGGCGTACTGTGCGTCCAAATTTGGCGTTGTCGGTTTTACCGAGACCACAAATAATGAAGGACGGCCACACGGCGTCAAAGCGAGTGTGGTGTGTCCGGGACCTGTCGACACGAAGATGCGCCGAGATAATCATCCGGATGATGTCATTGAACATCTAACCTTGCCAGAAGAGGTCGCAGATTTAATTCTGTTTCTCGTCTCTCAGTCCCCACGTGCTCATGTTCTTGAGACAGTTATCCGGACACCCCTCATGTAAATACGGCGAAAAGTAACAGTGATGGAAAATTTGGAAACCTAGATACGCAACGCTCAACTAAACCCCAAACTGCCCGATCTGATTAAAAAATATAAGATTCGCAAAGGGGTAAAAATCAAGGAGGTCAAATGGTAATTCGTCTACTCGGTATCTGGGTCATTCTGGTTCTATGTGTTTCGCGGTGGGGATGGGCGTCTGTACCGGAGGAAGCTGCGGACCTCACCTTTATCTTGCATGTCAATCCAATCCAGATCTCACATCAGAAACAGGAAGCCATCCCTTTCAATCCCAGAGAATCTACACCGATCCGCCTATTTTCGACCGGGCTAATCCGTCTTTACCAAAAATATATCTCGACACAAGACCAATCCGTCTGCAACTTCTCTCCAAGTTGTTCCCGATTCGGAATGGGGTCAATCCAAAAATACGGCTTCTTTCGCGGTGTGCTGTTGACCTCCGATCGTCTGCTGCGCGATAACGGAATCGCGTTACATACACACTACACCTTTGACGAAGCAATAGGTAAGTATATTGATCCGGTTGAGGCATACTCACGGGAGGCGTTGACTAAATGATTTATCGTCACGCCATTTTCCTCACCGCGTTTTGTTCTTTGTTTCCAGTGTTGATAGCAATTGCAGACAGCCCACCAATCGATTATTATCAGCCCACAAACATCCGCAAATTTGCAGATTATCTTTTTGCACAGGGTGACTATCTCCGTGCAGCGGGTGAGTATCAGCGTTATCTCTTTTCTCAACCGACAGTTTTGGACGATGATATTTTACGCCGTATCGCTGAAAGTTATCGCTTGGGTGGACAGCCCGACCGCGCAGTTCAATTTCTCCAAAAACAGTCCGATTCCAATGCAGTACGATATGAGCTGGGCGCAACCTATTTCTTGATGGAACGGTACGACGAATCTGTCCGCTTTCTCCAGGAATCCCAAAATCTGTTTCAGGGCGGGGAGTATCGTTGGAAATCGCAGATACTGATTGGCATGAACACGCTGATGCAAAAACGTTGGGAGCGCGCGGTTCGACACTTCGATCAGTTTGACCTGAGCGGAGTACCAACGGCTGCTGGCCATCGTGTGTCAATGTACAAAGGGTACGCTGAAGAGGGGAAAGCACTTCCATATAAAAACCGACTGTTGGCGGGATTCCTATCCACTGTTCTGCCAGGCAGCGGCAGGATCTATGTCGGACGTCTCAATGACGCGTTGCTTACTGTGTTCTTTCTGGGTGTATTGGGGTGGGGCACTTACGACGGGTTTTCTGAAGATGGTGTTTCATCTCGCAAGGGCTGGACACTTGGGACGCTTGGAGGTATCTTCTATCTCGGCAATATCTACGGCTCTGTAGTTGCCGCACAGACCCATAACCGGCGAACGGAAGCGACGTTTTTAGCGACCATCCCGTTTGAAATCCCATAGAGGGACCTCGGTTATCCTACCGCTTGGACTCAAGTAGCGTGCTTCCTGTGGTTCGGTTAAAGAGGTGTACCTTGGTTGACTTAAAACGGATTGGCACACTGTCGCCGCGGTCAATGCGGGCATCGGGGTGGGTTCGCGCTTTAAAAGTCACGCCCTCCAATTCCAATGTAAGAAACAGATCGCTGCCCAAGGGTTCTCGTACCACAACAGTGGCTTGGGCGGTGGGCGATTCACTCGGTAACACTTCAATATCTTCTGGGCGCACCCCGAGTTGTACCTCTGCTGAAGCGTTCTCAACCAAGCGTTGTGTCGGTGGGGGTACCAATTCACACGTATATCCTTCTCCCTTTACCTGCCACTGCTCTCCACCATTTTGTAACTGACCGTCGAAGAAATTCATTGGGGGACTCCCAACAAAGCCAGCTATGAACGCGTTGGCGGGCTGATTATAAATTTCCTCGGGCGTCCCCAGTTGTTGGAGTTTGCCCTCGTTGAGTACGACAATCCGATCCGACATGATGAGCGATTCCGCTTGGTCGTGCGTGACATAGACAAAGGTTTTTTCCAACTCCGCGTGCAGACGTTTGAGTTCGGTGCGCATCGTCACACGCAATTTGGCGTCGAGATTCGAGAGCGGTTCGTCAAGCAGGAACACATGAGCATTCCGGACGATAGCGCGAGCCAATGCCACGCGCTGTCGCTGTCCGCCGCTGAGTTCACGCGGTTTCCTCCGGAGCAGATGATCAATCTCCATCGCCTTTGCTGCCTCCTGCACAAGCCTGTCAATCTCGTCAGTCGGTGTACGGCGCATCCGCAAACCAAAGGCGATGTTATCGTAGACCCGCATGTGTGGGTATAGTGCGTAGGTTTGGAAAACCATTGCTATGTCGCGTCGTTCCGGTGGAACATCGGTCACATCATCGTCGTCGAAAAACACTCGTCCGCTTGTTGGATCTTCTAAGCCTGCGATAATGTTCAATGTCGTGGTTTTGCCACAACCCGATGGTCCAAGCAATGTCAAAAATTCGCGGTCTACAATTTCTAGGGAAAGGTCATCTACCGCGACAACTTCTCCAAAATGTTTCGTAAGGTGCTCAATAACAACTTTTGCCAAAGAACTTCTCCTATCCCTTGAACTCAATAATATATGTTAATTTGTCCGAATAGCTTCAATTTTTCAGATCCCAATTTATTGGGTTTTTCTTTTTAGTTCACTCCACATTGTTGCCAGTTTCCGCCGCGGCTGCACAGCAGCAGGAGCATCGTATTTTACCTCAAAATCGTCAAAGCGAACAAGGTTACCGAAGCCCGACGACAGATAGATTATCCCCTCGGGATAACGCACATCCCTCAACCCCAACATCTGCTCTTCGTTGACAAAAACTCGGAATAAATTTTCCTCCGCAATGACTCTTAGGCGATACCACTCACCCAACTTGACATCAAGCGGTGAAAACCTCAGCAACTCATTCTCTATGAATACTCCCCTAATAACACCTTCTGCATTTACCGCCACTCGTTCTATATGCCAAATTGATGCACCAACACCCCATTGTCCTTCGGTGTTCTGTCCGATAAAAAAATAATAACCTAAGTCACTCAGAGATCGTGGATCCTGCAACTTATCGTTGTCTACAAGCCCAAAGAATTTTTCAGTTGAATGCCCACGGAGCCCAATCCCTGCGCCGTTAGCGAGAATCGGTTGAAACACGAAAATATTGAGTCTTACAGACACCGTTACATCATAATCGCTCGCGGGCATCCCTTTAAAGGGCAACAAGACGAGAGTTGTGATGTCTGGTTCGGGAGGCGGAACACCTGCAATCAATTCACCATTTTCAATAGCTGCCGTCTGGTGGTCTTCGCTAATCACCCAACCGTCCAAATTCATATTGTTGAAATCATAACGAAGTACTTCTGCGGATGCCGATGATACCAGTAATGTTAACATCAACAGAATCGTCCTGTGCTTCATAGAGAATCCCCTATCCTCTTTGTTGCATATTTCACTTCAGACGGAAGTTGTTACTGGTGCATCGACTGCTATCTTTCTGCCCTTGTGCGAGGCTATCCCGTCACCGCGCCACCGATGCCGTGAATGATAAATCGTTGGAAGATAAACGCAAGGATAATCGGGAGCAGCACCACCAAAACCCCACCGGCGGCAATAATTGTGAAGTCGATTTGCAGCTCCTGCGCAAAATCTGACGCCACCACAGTTACAGGCTTTGAAAATATGGTAGAGGTGAACAGGAGGGCAAAGAAAAATTCTCCCCACGACGAGATGAACGAGAAGATGCCCACTGCAATCATGCCGGGAGTCGTTACCGGCAGGAACACACGGAACAGTGCACCGAGACGGGAGCATCCATCGACCCGCGCGGCACGTTCCAAATCGAGCGGCACCGTCTGGAAATAGCCCTTGAGAATCCAGATAGTGAACGGTAGGGTAAAGGTTACATGTGCAAGGATGACCGCAATGTGAGTATCTAGCAAACCGTAGCTCCGCATGACGAGATACATCGGTATCATAATCGCCACACCCGGTACACTACGCGAACCGAGATAGAACAATAATAGGGCAAGGTTACCACCAAAATTCATCCGCGCCAACGCATACGCTGCAAGCGACCCGAAGAACAGATTGATAAACATCACCGTCCCCCCGATGATGAAACTGTTGACAATCGCGCGTGGAAACTGCCGCGCTGTCGCCGCACCGATTTCCGCACTATCACCGTACACACGGAAATACATCAGATAGTTTTCCAATGTCGGATCGCGTGGAATCCAATGCAGTTGAGTCGCTTCGCGCTCCTGCATGAAGCTAACTAATACAACCCACAGGTACGGTATCACAATATACAGCGCCGCAATCAGCACTAATACATATAAAATAGTTCGTTTGACAACTGGTCTATTCACAAGATCCCTTTCTTAGCCTTGAACGGTGCCCCGACGATACAACACCCGAATATAAATGATCGCCAGTCCCATCGTGATGAGTGTGATCAGGTAGGAGTAGGCATTTGACCCGCCGAAGTTGAGTCGTCCAAAGGCTTCTTTGTAAGTCTGCCACGCAATCACGTAGGTCGCATCGCCGGGACCACCCGCCGTCAACGCGTAGATGATGTCGAAGCCCCCACGGAAAGCGTTCATCGTTTCAATGATCGCGACAATCATAATTGGGTGCAGCAGCCAAGGTAGGGTGATGTGTTGGAAACGACGCCATGCGCTCGCGCCATCCACTTGTGCCGCGCGGTATTGCTCGCCGGGAATTGCCTGCAACGCAGCTAAAAAGATAATACACGCAAACGGTACACTCCGCCACACGTGGGCAGCGATAGCGGCGTTGAGCGCGACGAACGGTGAAGCCATTCCTAGATACTCAATTTCAGCACCTGTCAATTGATTAAACAGCCCAACGAAATCGCCTATCATCTGATTGAACGCGCCGTGTTCACCGAATAGCCCCGCCCACATCAAGCCGTTGACGATACCCGGCACCGCCCACGGAATCAATAACAGCGCGCGGGCGAGTCCTCTGCCCCTGAATTGCTCGTTGAATAGTACGGCAATACTTATCGCAACAACGATAACCAATGCCACCGACATCCCCCCAAAATAGAGGGTAACACGGAGCGAGTGCCAAAAATCGTAACTGGTCAATACATCAACATAATTCCCCAAGCCAATGAAGGCGTGATCCTCCGGACGTCGCAAATTGTAACGGTGAAGACTGGTCCATAAGGATACAACAACCGGATACGCAATCAGCGCAAGGATGAGAATGACGCTTGGAACGTTGAGCAGATAGGCGAAAATGCGGTCGCCACGCTCCTTTGTCGTTAAGCGCGAAACGTTTCTGTCCCCTGCGCCGGTCTGGTCCTCTAAGGTGTTTTCACTCACAGTTAAATTTCCTCATTAATTTATGTCCACTCCCGTTTCAACTCTTGGCATCGTTTCGCAATCCGCGCCAACCCATCGCGTGGAGAGACTTGACGGATGAGAATCTTCTGGATTTCGGGCTGCGAATAGAAATTGAAATCGGGATACCACGGGGCTTTAATAATTTCGCGGATACGTGCCACCTCCGATAACGCCCTGACCATCTCAATGTCGCCCCATAGCTCGGTCAGGTCGATAATTTCGGGATCGTTGAACATAGACTTGAAGGCGAAGCCTAAGCCACACAAGCGATACCAGTGCCGCGCTGTATAGTAGTCATCTGCCACATCTTTGCCGCCCAGAAATTCCATTAACTGCCAAGCGTCCAATAAGTACTCCTCACGGCAGTGTGTCGTTAAGCAGTACATCCGCGTCCAACCGAGCGTGCCATTTTGCCCCGATTCAAGGGAGGGGATGTATGTCATTTTAAGGGGTTTAGCGTAGAGGGTCTCGGATTCGGGGATACCCCGCGCCCGAAGGTACGCTTCAGCAACGGCACTGTTCTCGCGATTATTGACCCATTCCATATTGTGCCGGATGATCATTGCAAACGCTTGACGGCCCGCTGCGAAATTCTCCAGAATCAGTGGCGAGGTCAGGGAATTAATGTCGATGATACGGTGCTTGTGGATGCCGTCAACAATCCACTGAAGGATCTTCTCCGCACGCTGTCCCTCATCGTCAGGGAAAATTGGATTGAGGTCGTCATCGAACAGATCAATCTCAGAGGCATAGTTCAGTGTCCACCAATCGAAGAAACCAGTAACGACCTGCCGAAAACCGAGCATAATCGGATACTCAACTAAATCGCCATTAGGACTGCGAACTCTCGCCTCCTTTATTTTTATCGCCTGTTCCGTCAATTCGTCCAGCGTTCGCGCTGCGTTTTCATACCCCGCAGCCTGCACCATCGACTCATTGTACGCCCATACCATAAAGTCTGTGTAATAGGGCAACCCGTAGCGTTCGCCTTTGTAACTCATCGCCTCCAGGTTGTAGTCGAAGATGTCGTCGCCGTATTCATCCGCTCCGGGCATACCTTCGTACGGACGGAGCCAGCCCGCCTCAATCCATTCAACAAAATCGTCATCACGAACGTAGCAGCAATCCATCGGTGTTTTGCCGACGAATAATGCGACCATTTTATCGTGGTAGTTGCCTGACACCGCCTCATAGGCGACATCAATGTTTGATTGTCGCTCGAAATATTCGATGTTCTTACGGACAAGGTCAGGTTCGTAGGGCCAACCTTTGAAAATGACCCCTTCGGGCGCCGTCCGCAAGCAACCTGCCATCAAGCTGGCACCTGCCAACGCCGATGTCTTGAGAAAATGACGTCGCGTTATACCTGCCACTTCTCCCTTTCCCGCTGGTAGGCTGTCAGACGCAAGTTGGTGATTTCCTGATCTGTTCCGAAACTGGGACACACCGCTACAAAGTCACCCAGCATACTAGGTCCACTCCTGCTTGAATTCCCGACACCGTTTTGCCATCCGTCCCAATCCATCACGGGGAGACTGTTGACGCAGCAGGATTTTTTGGATCTCCGGCTGATAGTAAACGTTAAAATCAGGAAACCACGGGGCTTTGATGTTTTCCCGGATGCGGGCGACCTTTGACAGTTCTTTCACCAACTTAATATTCCCCCACTTCTCTGTCAGTTCAACGATTTCCGGGTCATCCATCAAGGAGATGAACGCGAATCCCAATCCCCGAAGTTGGAACCAACGGCGTGCGGTGTAATAGTCACCAGTCGCATCTTTACCGCCGAGGAACTGCATCAACTTCCATGCCTCCAATATGTGGTCCTCTTGGCAGTGAGCTGTCAGACTATACATCCGCGTCCATCCTAACGTGCCGTACTGTTCGGGTTCGAGAGAAGGGAGGCGTGCCATCTTAATGACCTTTGCATGGAGGGCTTCCGTTTCCGGGATGCCGCGTTGGCTTAGATATGTTTCAGAGACAGCGGAGTTTTCGCGGTTATTTATCCATTCCACATCATATTTACTCATCAGGCAGAACGTCTGTCTGCCCGCGGCAATGTTCTCTCGAATATCTGGCATTGTCAACGAGTTGATGTCGATAATATGGTGCTTGTGGATACCGTCGACAATCCACTGGAGGATCTTTTCCGCCTGTCGCCCTTCATCATCGGGGAAAATTGGGTTGAAATCATCGTCAAAGAGATCGACCTCACTCGCGTAATTCAGTGCCCACCAGTCGCCGAATCCAGTGACGTTCTGACGAAATCCAAGTACAATCGGATGTTCAACAACATCCCCATCGGGAGATTTTACCCGCGCCTCTTTGACTTTAATTGCCTGCTCAGTCAACTCGTCCAGCGTCTGGGCTGGTGCGTCAAATCCCGCTGCCTCAAGCATCTGTTCGTTATAGAGCCAGACGGTAAAGTCGGTATAGTAGGGTAGTCCGTAGCGTCTACCCCCATAGGTCATCGCATCGGTATTATAATCAAAGATATCTTCCAGATACTGATCGGCACCAGGCAGATCATCGCAGGGCCGCAGCCATCCAGCCTCGACCCATTCCGCCAAATCATCGTCGCGAACATAGCAGCAATCCATCGGTGTTTTGCCGACGAATAACGCAACCATCTTATCGTGGTAGTTACCCGACACCGCCTCATAGGCGATGTCGACGTTAGATTGCCGCTCGAAATATTCGATATTTTCGCGCACAAGGTCCGGCTCATAGGGCCAGCCTTTGAAAATGACCCCGTCGGGCGTTTGCCGCAGACAACCCGCCATCAAGCCGGCACCCGCCAACGCCGAGGTTTTGAGAAAATCGCGTCGCGTTATTCCTGTCACTGCTCTCCTCCAACTGTCGATTCGCTTTCCAAATGCAATTTTAGCCTATCTCCTGTCTCTTGTCAAGGATTGTCTTTCGCTTTATAGTTTTACAAAATTTAGGCTCAATGAGTCCGTTTACGAAGATTTTAGTATCTATCAATGCCCTCATCCGATTGCCCTGTTAACCCAAGCGCAAGTTAACACTTACCTAACATTTTTAATCAATTTTTATTTTTTTGATTGACAATCATTTGCATTTTTGATAAATTGAATTTATAGAAAGGGGTATTGTAACTAACAATACTATCCAACTCAGGTAACTGAGAACGCCTAAACCTGTCCGAAGTTCAATTGGGAATCCTAGCGCAAAACCTAGGTTACTCTATAGGATTTTTGGATAGACACTTTCATAAAAACCTGGAGGATAAGACAATGTTACGGATAAAAGTATCTTTAATCCTTATAACGCTCCTCGCTATTGGAGCCATTTGGAGCTTACCCTCAACCGTTGAGGCACGTGATGTCACAGTTTTAGTGTTTAATAACACACCCGAATCGTGGGGTGTTTGGGGCCCACCCGCCCGAGATCCCGCTGCATTCGATGGTGGCAAAATTAAAACCGCACTTCAAGGCACGTGGTACGATGCCATCTTCAAACAGTTCGGCTTTACAGAAGGTAAAGACTTTCTGGAGATCATTGGCGACGATGTCCCAAGATTTGAAAGGGAACTCTGGAGTGGCGAGTGGGATGTCATCGTGTTCAATTACCACATCTGGCGCGATAGCCCTGACTTGCAAGCATGGATTGAAAAAAATGGCGCAAAACTCAAGGAATTCATGGACGAAGGTCATGGCGTCATCAGCACCGGTGGTCGGGATCCCCAAGATAGACCGTTGGTAGCGCTTTGGGACGGTATGGACAAGGCGTTGGCTGGATTCCCTGTGGCGGACAAGTGCTGTCTTGCATATGTTGAGGGCACACCACTGACCAAAGATATGGTGGGCGGCATCATTGACACCTCCAAGTCCCCAGACCCGACCTTCGTGGGCGACGGGGATTTCCCCGGTTACGATGTCGGTCTGCTGCCCGGACACGCTGAGGTGGCAGCTGAAGATATCGGCGACCCCAATATTGCCATTATTGTCTATGGACGAGTTCAAAAAGGGGCTTATGTCCTGAGTGGCAGCGCCGAAATCACCAATATGAACATGGGGTTTGGTCAGAAGGAACTTGGTCAAGGAAATTCATGGCTCCTCTGGCGCAATATGATCGATTGGTTTGAGGACGCGAACCTTCGGGCAGTGAATCCGAAGACAAAGCTACCCATGACTTGGGCGCAGATTAAGACCGGTCGATAAACAGTAGATACCAACCTAATACTTGGGGGCAAGTTAAACTTGCCCCCTTTCCACAATTTTCATAAAGATTATAAGGAGGATAGCTAAGATATTAGGGAGGAATTATTATGTTTCGTATCACTTTATTAGTTGTATTTAGTATCTCGTTAATCTATCTATCCCCAATGGGTGTGGATGCCAAAGTCCTCGGCTACTGGACTTTTGACGACCAAAAGAAGGTCGGGGAGGATTTGTCACACTTCAGAAATGATGGGGAGTTGAAGGCAGGGGCTTGGACACGACAGGGAAAAGTCGGCGGTGCCTTGAATCTAACAGGGGGCGGGGACCAAGCGCCACACTATTTTGAGGTGCCCCATGACGATAGCTTGAACGTCAAGGACCAAGTAACCCTGATGTGTTGGATTAGTTTTAGTGGTCCCGCAGAGGAACAGAGTTTAATCTATAAGAACGGACCCTTTATACTGGAAGGCGACAAGAAGGATCGAACGTTTTGGTCCTCGTACGGATTGGTCAAGTGGCGTGATAGGTGTGCATGTGGTACTTTTGGGTTCGATGCAAACACAGAAGGCGGCCGATCAGCTGTGTTGCCCGGGGACCCGCTGATTCCTGAACCAAATGATTGGCATCACGTTGCGGCAGTGGGAGATGGAACCGAAATTAAAATTTACCGAGATGGTAAAGAAAGGGCAAAAGGGGCGCAACGAGGTCCGTTTAGGAATTCCGAGCAGGTTTTGACAATTGGTTACGATCACCGCGTTCCGGTGGACCGCGTCGGCGGTGCGAGGCGGCACCTGCGGGGAACCATAGATGAAGTGATGATCCTCGATCAGGCGCTGACCCCGGCTCAAGTTCAAGAAGCGTTTAATCTCGGTGAAAAAGGGAAGTCACTCACCGAGATGGTAGAGATTTTTTCAGTCGAAACCGAAGGCAAATTAGCCACGCAATGGGGCGCGATTAAATCAAGCAGACGGTAAATTCCTATCGCGCTATGCAAATTTGACTCTAAACCCACTATCCAATCTGTATCAAGGAGAATAGTGGGTTTTTTCACAAAAGGAGAGCTATCCATGTTTCGCATCGCACCAATTCTTGCGCTTTTGTGCCTCTATTTTCTTAGCGTGCTGCCTAGCCAGGTTGACGCCAAGGCTCTCGGTTACTGGATGTTTGATGACAAAAATAAATTGGGAAAGGACTCGTCGGGGTTTGACAACCACGGCGAGCCGCAAAAGGCTGCTGCCTTTGACGGGAAGGGACAGGTAGGCGGTGCCTTGAAATTGGATGGGATCTCATGGCTTGAAGTCCCGCACGATGATAGCCTCAACGCCAAGGATCAGATTACCCTGATGTGTTGGGCAAATTTTGATGCCGGCGCCTTAGGGGAATCGAGCGAGGTGTCCTTGATCTACAAAAATGGTCCCTTTATATTGGAGGGGGATCAGAAAGACCGGCGGTTTTGGACCTCCTATTCGTTGGCAAAACTCCGTCCAAGAAAGAAGTTAGGAAGTTTTATATTTGAAGCTCAAATGACTGAGGGACGCGTGTTTACAGCACCCGGGGATAAAGACCACCCCGAAGTGAATGAGTGGTATCATATTGCGGCTACCGCCGATGGCACAAAGGTTAAACTTTATACCAACGGGGTGGAAAAAGCAGTCGTCGACCAGAGGGGAGAGTTTAAGCCTTCGGAACAGGTGTTAACGATTGGCTTTGATCTGCGCATTCCACCCGACCGTGGTGGATCTAAACCCTATCACTTTGGACTCCTCGATGAAGTGATTATTCTCGATAAGGCAATAACTCAGGACCAAGTCAAAGAAGCAATGGAGTTAGGCGAAAAGGGGAAATCGCTTGACAATTTTGAGGTGCTCTTTGACGTCGCCCCTCAAGGCAAATTGGCTGTCAGATGGGGCGAACTTAAAGTAGGAAGCAAGTGAAACGGACCAATAACACGATTTGATACCATCTATCTTCCGGAAAGGACAGATGGACTGTTTCAATGAAAGGAGTGTTACTGATGTCTCGACGATTGATCATTCTGAGCGCGGTCATCATCAGCTATCTCTGCTCTCCGCTGATGACCGTTGATGCCAAGCCCCTCGGCTATTGGGCTTTCAATTCCAAAAACGATGTTGGCAAGGATTCCTCTCCGAACCGCAATCACGGGGAACTCAAAGGCGCAGGTTCAGCAGAATGGATTGCAAGGGGCAAAGTGGGCGGCGGGTTGAAACTAAAAGATGGTTGGCTTGAAGTCCCTCACGATGATAGCCTTAACGTAAAGGATCGGATTACAGTGATGTGTTGGGCCCAATTCAGCGGTGAGGGTGATCCATTTGGTGGTACAGGCCGAGATCAATCCCTTGTTTGGAAGAATGGTCCATTTGGGACAAATAAGCGATTCTGGACCTCTTACGCCTTGCGAGTATGGCGCAGACATACTAAGTTTGGTAGCTTCGGGTTTGATGCCAACATGACAAAAGGTCGAAGTGCGGCAGCAGATCCGGACTTTCCTGACCCAGGCGATGCCGACAAAACGTGGTATCACATTGCGGGTGTCGCTGATGGAGCCGAAGTCCGAATTTATACCGATGGGAAAGAGAAGAAAGCCTCCCCACAACGGGGGGAATTTCAAGCGACAGACCTTCCCTTAACGATTGGCTACGATTTACGTCCCGGCTTGCTGGCTGGGCGTGAGTTTTTCTACGGGATCATTGATGAAGTTGTGATCGTAGATACGGCACTCACTGAAGCTCAAATCAATGCGGCGATGGAGTTAGGCAACAAAGGGAGGTCGCTCGAAGGGTTCAATCCCGTCTTTGCTGTCGAACCCGAAGATAAATTAGCCACGCAGTGGGGTAAAATTAAAGCGAGGAAGTAACGATTACCTGCATCTAAAATCAAACACATGTGTTTATTGTTCAATTCGGCTTTAAGATGAAAGGAGAATGTCCAATGTTTCGGATCATTTTAAGTGCTGGGATTTTGTTAATCTGCCTAGAGTGTTGGTCAACGATGAGTGCTGACGCGAAAGTCCGCGGTTACTGGGCTTTCAATACCAAAAACGATGTTGGCAAGGATTCCTCTCCGAATCGCAATCACGGAGAACTCAAAGGCGCAGGTTCAGCAGAATGGAATGCAAAAGGCAAGGTGGGTGGCGGGTTACAGCTAGATAATGGTTGGCTTGAAGTCCCTCATGATGACAGTCTTAACCTCAAAGATCAAGTGACCCTGATGTGTTGGGTTAAATTTAGTAATCCTGGCGATTTTGCCACGGGCGGTGGACGAGAGCAGTCCTTAATCTGGAAGTATGGACCCTTTGAAACCAACAAACGCTTTTGGACATCTTACGCCTTGCGCGTATGGCGTCCCAAATCAGAATTTGGTAGCTTCGGATTTGATGCGAATATGACGAACGGGCGCAGTGCGGCTGTCGACAAAGAATTTCCTGAACAAGGTGACGTAGAAAAGAACTGGTATCACATTGCAGCGACGGCTGATGGTACGGAAATCCGGGTCTATACCAACGGCAAAGAGACGGGAAAAGGGGCCCAAAGAGGTGAATTTCAGGCTTCTGACCTGCCCCTAACGATTGGGCATGATTTGCGTCCCATATTAGCACATCATGCTTTTGTCAGGGGTATCATGGATGAAGTTGTGGTCGCCGACAAGGCGCTGACCGCCGCTGAAATCAAAGAAGCAATGGCATTGGGTGAGAAAGGGAAATCAATTGAAGGGTTCAATCCCATCTTCGCCGTTGAGCCCGCGGACAAATTGGCTACCCAATGGGGCGCGATTAAAGCGCAGAAGTAAATGTTCACCAGTGTTTAAAGCCAATACACAATTTGGCTTTAAGTTGAAAGGAAAATTTCTAATGTCTCGTACCGTTTTAGGCACTTGGGTTTTGCTAATCTGCCTTTTGTGTTGTTTGACAACGAATGCTGATGCGAAAGTCCTCGGTTATTGGGCTTTCAATACCAAAAAAGATATTGGCAAGGATTCCTCTCCGAATCGCAATCACGGGGAACTCAAAGGCGAAGGTTCAGCAGAATGGAATGCAAAGGGCAAAGTCGGAGGCGGCATAAAATTTGACGGCAAGTCTTGGCTTGAAGTGCCTCACGATAATAGCCTCAATGTGAAGGACCAAATTACGCTGATGTGTTGGGCAAAATTTGGTAATCCCGGCGATTTTACCGGTGATGGTCGGGAACAGTCCTTGATCTGGAAGTATGGACCGTTTGAAACCAACAAGCGATTTTGGGCTTCTTACGCCTTGCGTATATGGCGTCCCAAATCGCAGTTCGGAAGTTTCGGATTTGATGCCAATATGACGGAGGGTCGTAGCGCAGTTGTTGATAAAAAATTTCCCGAAGTGGATGAGCTAGAGAAAGAATGGTTTCACATTGCAGCGACCGCTGATGGGGCGGAAATCCGAGTCTATACCAACGGTAAAGAGACAGGGAAGGGTCCCCAAAGAGGTGAGTTCCAAGCTTCCGAGCTGCCTCTAACGATTGGGCATGACTTGCGTCCCATATTAATACACTTTGCTTTTATGAACGGTATCATGGACGAAGTTATAGTTGCTGATAAGGCACTGACTGGTGCCGAAATAAAAGAAGCAATGGAGCTGGGCGAAAAAGGGAAACCGCTTGAGGGGTACAATCCCATCTTTGCTGTTGAACCAGAGAGCAAGTTAGCTACCCAATGGGGCGCGATTAAAGCGAGCAAGTAACACTCTTGACCTTAGCAAGTCCCCTCTTTCTCCCCCAACTCTGGGCGAGAGACGAGTTTTCGCAAGTTTTCAATATTGAGGGGCGATCAACCCATTACGCAGCGCGTTATCAAAGTTAAACCACTGCAGAGTCTCATAGGCGAGTTAAGCTAAGATGTGGTCCGCTGTCCGGTCCGTTTCCATATAGATTGGATAATAGGCTCTATCAACAAAAGGAAGAGTGCCCATGTCTCGCATTCGTTTAGGTCTTGGGATTTTGCTCTGCTACCTGTTCAGTTCCTTTCTCATTCACGCGGAGGCGAAACTCCTCGGTTATTGGTCTTTTGACGACAGAAATAAACTGGGACAAGATCTCTCTCCAAACCGCAATCATGGAGCACCAAAAGGCGGTGCTAAATGGACAGAAAAAGGAAAGGTCGGCGGGGCACTGCTACTGGTAGAGGCGGAAGATTCTTACCTTGAGGTTCCCCATGATAACAGTCTTAACCTCAAGGATCAAATGACCTTGATGTGTTGGGTCAAATTTACGAATCCGGGTGATTTTGAAGGTCTTGGTCGGGAACAGTCCTTAATCTGGAAGAACGCACCTTTTCAGACCAACAAGCGATTTTGGGCTTCTTACGCCTTGCGGCTATTTCGCAGAGAGTTCAAGGCGGGGTTTGCGTTTGACGCAAATATGACAGAAGGACGGACCGTTACTGCCGATGAAGACCAACCTAAAGTAGATGAATGGCTTCACGCCGCAGCTATCGCCGATGGAGCGAAGGTCAAAGTTTACGCAAACGGGCTCGAAAAGACCTCCGTTCAACAACGCGGTGAGTTTCAGCCGACGGAACTTCCATTGACCATTGGCGTTGATTTACGCAATCCAAAGGCAGGTGCCGTGCGTCGAGATCAATTGGGGTTTCTTGCCGGTGTCATGGATGAAGTAGTAGTTCTCGATCATGCACTAACTGCTGGGCAGATCCAGGAAGCCATGAAGCTCGGCGAAGCAGGGCAATCACTCGAAGAATTTCAACCAGTTTTTGCTGTTGAACTCCAAGGCAAACTCGCCACACAATGGGGTGAGATTAAAGCAAAGAATTAAGTGTTCACGCCGTTTATTTCCTGATTCGTCGTGAGATTTGGCAAACTCCCTACACTCTCAGGAATTCGGCTACGACTACAGAAGGAGGGTTATCAATGTTTCGTATTATGTTAGTTTTCGGCGTGTTGTTAATCTATCTTTTCTGCTGTCCCTTAACTAACAGCGATGCCAAACTCCTCGGTTATTGGGCTTTCGAGGATAAAAATAACTTGGGGAAGGATTCCTCTCCACAGCGCAACCATGGCGAAGCGAAAACGCTCGTCGGTGAAGCGAAATGGACGGACAAGGGCAAGGTAAAGGGGGCGATGCAGCTGCCGAATGGTCAAGAAACTTGGCTTGAAGTCCCTCATCATGAAAGCTTGAATGTGAAGACGGGGCAAATCACTATGATGTGTTGGGTCAAGTTTACGGACCCTGGTGCTTTTACAGGTTTCGGTGAAGATGGCTCCTTGATTTGGAAAAATGCTCCTTTTGCGGAAAACAAGCGATTCTGGACTTCGTATGCTTTGCGTCTCTACCGCCCTGGGATTAATCGAGGCTCGTTCTCGTTTGACGCAAATATGACGGAGGCACGGGCGGCTACAATTGATCCGGATTTTCCGCTCGTCGTGGATGAGTGGTATCATGTTGCAGGGGTTGCTGATGGTACAAAAGTTAGAGTCTACACCAACGGAAAAGAGAAAGCAGTTGGCGACCAGCGGGGGGTATTTCAACCTTCTGATGATCCGTTGACAATCGGGTTTGATCTGCGCGATCCGAATGAACCCGAAGCTCGACATTTCCTGGGATTTGTTCGGGGTATCATGGATGAAGTGGTGATTTTAGACCATGCGCTGACCGCGGGGCAAATCAAAGAAGCAATGGATTTGGGCGAAAAAGGGAAGTCGCTTGAGAGTTTCCAACCTGTCTTCGGAGTGGAGCCGCAACGCAAGTTAGCGGTTAAATGGGGCGAGATCAAAATGGCAAAGTAGGTTAATCTTTGTTAGGATTTCAACACCTTAACGGAAGTTAATTCATCTAACAGGAGGTACGACCAATGTCTCGACAATTTATCATTTTTGGGGGCGTGCTCATCTTCCTTCTCGGTTCTTTTACAGTGGATGTTGATGCCAAGCTCCTCGGTTATTGGACGTTTAACGTCAAAGCGAACGCACAAAAGGACTCTTCACCAAATAACAACCACGGTGAATTCCAAGGGGGCGCCGCATGGACGCCAAAGGGACAGGTTGCCGGCGGCATTATACTTGATGAGGGGGCAGACTCCTACTTTGAGGTTCCCCATGACGACAGCCTCAATGTGAAGGATCAGGTAACGTTGATGTGCTGGGTTAAATTTACGGCACCCGATTTCGGTAGAGATCAGTCCTTGATTTTCAAGAATGCGCCTTTTAAGGAGTCGAACAAGCGATTTTGGGCTTCTTATTCACTGCGAACGTTTCGTGAAGGATTTAAGTTAGGCGGCTTCGCATTTGACGCCAATACGGAGGGTGGCCGAACGGCTGCGGTAGATCCAGATTTTCTTGTCGGGAATGAATGGTTTCACGTTGCTGCGGTCGCTGATGGCAAAGAGGTCAGAGTCTATACTAATGCGAAAGAAAAAATCGTTAAGCCACAAAGGGGAGCATTTAGACCAACTGACTTCCCGTTGACCATCGGTTTCGATTTGCGTGACCCGGACGCCGGCAAAGTCCGCCGGGATCAGTTGGCATATGTTCAAGGCATCATGGATGAAGTGGTAGTTCTCAGCCATGCGCTGACCGCTCAAGAGGTCAAGGGGGCTAAAGAGCTAGGGGACCGGGGGAAGTCACTCGACAAATATGTTCCAGTCGCTGCGGTCGAACCTACCGGTAAGATAGCCGTTAAATGGGGTGAGATCAAAGCGCGGAGGTGAGTGAGCGTAATCGAGTCTAGGTTGTTAGAAAGTAGAAATTCCTTGACAAGCCAACTGCGTTTGATGTAGACTGTAGCAGTTGTTCAACCGGCGATAAAGCGATCACGCCGGGATGTTGGAATTGGTAGACAAGCTAGATTCAGGATCTAGTGGGCCCTTTCGCCCGTAGGGGTTCAAATCCCCTTCCCGGCATTCATCAACAGAAGCGACGCATATATCATGTAGCGTCGCTTTTTTTGTTTCAGATCTTCTCTTTTATCGAATCACTGCGAACTTTCCACTTACCGAATCCCTTCCCCGTATCCCCTCCCGCATAGATTCAATGTGATAGACGTAGATGCCGGGGGAAATTTGCCCTCCTACCTCATTCCGTCCGTCCCAACGCTGAATTGAAGTGTTGTTGCGATGGTCGATTTGTCTAATGAGATCGCCGGTACTGTTGTAGATTCGGATTGTTGCACGGTGGGGCAGATTGCGGAACTCCATTGGATTTACATGCCCACTCAGACGGTATGGATTCGGCACAAAAATCACTTTATCCAAGTCTGCTTCGGGAGGCACGACGGTTTCTTCAGGGAGGGTAACATCAACAATTTGGGAGAGTTGACCTTCTCCACCGGCTTGATTTGTCGCCGCGATTGCATAGAAATACTTTAAACCCGGATAGACATTCCGATCAACAAACGTGGAGGTTCCCGGCGCGACCGATGCAATCTGCGTCCATGGCGGACGACCGGTATGGTTTCGATAGATGAGATATTTACTAATCTGACGCGTAGATATTGTCCAATTAAGGATAATCTGGTCTTCGTTGCGTGTCGCTGTTAAGCCTACCGGTGCATCCGGAACACTACCTGGGATAATACTGACTTCTGAAGAATCAAATTCAGGCAGCTGCCCGCTTGCATGGACGGGTCGGATTTTGTAAGTGTATTCTATGCCTCCCTGAACTCCTGTGTCGTGGAAGGTGGTTCCTTGGACAATCCCACCAACCCGTTGGAATTCATTCTGATTCTTCGCTCGCCTTAGGACCGCATAGCCAGCCAAACCCAGATTGATCGCGGGTTCCCATTTCAACTGGACAGCTCCTCTTACAACCTCGGCGATTAGCCGTTGCGGCGTAAAGGTAACGGTTCTTGCTGCACCGATATTTTTCTGTAGATCTGCCAAATTTTCACCAGCAACAAGGGCAAAAGTAACAGCGATAAACTGTTTAGCGGGTATGTCATAGGGTCCCGCTGAGATAATGGACACATAATCCCAAGCCGGAAAGCCAAGTTCCTCTAGATCCCTCTTACTCGTGGCAAAAACAGTCGAATCGGTCATGAACTCGGATCGGCTTTCATCGAAGAAAAGGTTGGCAGTTGGTCGGCCCTCGGGACCGTAAAACAGAAAAATCTGATGGGTGCTTAACTTTCCGTCCAGCAAGGTGAGGCCGGTGTGAACCTGATTGATCCCGTCAGTATCATCCCCATCGTAGGTAAATAACGTTTGATGTGCTTCATCCCAATCTACCCAATCCCGGCTTAACTCTCCAGCTTCAAAATCTGTTCCATCGACATCCCAATTCGCCATGGTTGCAACATAGATCCCCTCAAGCCCTGCATTACTGTTGTTTGTCACAATTAATCTTATCACAACGAAATCATCTGCGTCGGGATGATTGTTAGTACTCCAAGAAAAACTTTGTTGGTCAACCGAAATATTGAGCGGAAAACCGACGGCTCCGGACGAATCGTATCGTGCAATAATTGTGTGTTGTTCATCGGGATCGACTTTTTCGGCGTTCGCTGATGTAGTCTCCCACTCTCCAATTTCAAGGGGACCGGGTTGAGCGGGATCTAAGTCCCATGAAGTCGCCACATTTCCATTTGCATCACCGACCCAAATCTCCGACAATTCGTGGAGATAGTAATTCCCCCCAGACTTAGGAAACCTAAAGTTGTAAGCGAGCTCATCGTCTCGAATTGCGCCAAGTGAACCCTCGCCGACTATTTGTACTTCAACGTTTCCGGATGTGTGTACTTGAGCAAAACTGATAATTGGATTAATTAGACTGATGCAAAACCAAACCGCACCTAGAAAGATCTTCTGAATTTTCATCTCTACCCTACTTTGATGGCATATATAGTAGATCTTAGAATTAATGGGACACGCCAAACCGGGGCGGTTAGGAAAACAAAACTACCGCTCTATCGTGCCGTTCCGAGCAGCCTCGTCGTTTCTATCCCGATTAATCGGGATGAAACGTCGGGATTTGGTAGGCGCTGTTTCTAATCACGACAGGTCGGGATCCCGAGAATCGGGACAAGCCTATTCGGTGCGGTTGAAAACCGCACCTACCGGTGAGTGAAAGTGTTCATTTATTTTTAACATCCACCATATAAATAAAATTTGGAGACAATTGAAGTATCATAGCAGAAGTGACAGGGGGTGTCAAGATCAGAAAAATCGCTTGCGGTATACTCTGAAAAAGGCTACAATCTATAATACGAAGTAAATACCTACGCTCAAATTGGAACCAACTATGACTTCTCAGAAAAAGACAGGTTTTGTCTACCACCCCGATTATCTCAAGCACGATACCGGCATACAGAATCCTGAGCGTCCGGAACGTCTACAGGCGTGTATCAAGGCGCTACAGGCCTCTGATTTTTGGGGCGCCTTGCACCAGATCGAAGCTACCCCTGTAACGCTTCAGCAGATGTGTTATGCACACACCCAAGATCATATTGATCGGGTCAAGCAGTACTGTGAAAATAGCTTCCCCCTCGATTACGACACACCGACCTCACCCGCTTCTTACGACGCTGCGCGCCTTTCCACCGGAGGGGTGTTGAGAGCAGCAGATGCAGTCATGGCAGGGGCTGCGGGTAACGCGTTCGCGCTTGTTCGTCCGCCCGGTCATCATGCAACCCCGAATCGTGCCATGGGCTTCTGTCTATTCAACAGCGTCGCGATAGCTGCACGATACCTTCAGCGCGAACATGCGCTGCGTCACGTCGCAATTGTCGATTGGGACGTCCATCACGGCAACGGGACGCAGGATATCTTTTATGATGATCCCTCTGTTCTCTTTTTCTCAGCGCATCAGGTGCCTCTCTACCCCGGCACCGGCATGGCAAACGAGACCGGTACAGGTGACGCTGTTGGCACAACGCTGAATATACCGATGCCTCCGGGCAGTGAACCCAGTGACTATATTGAAGCTTTTCAAAACACCCTCAAGCCAGCGCTACTCGATTTCTCTCCCGACTTCCTGATAATCTCGGCTGGTTTTGACGCCCACCGTTTAGACCCACTATCGGCGATTAATATGACCGCAGACGGTTTTGCCAGTTTGACGGATATCCTTTGTGAAATTGCCGCAGAAACTTGTGACGGACGGTTGATTTCAGCGTTGGAGGGCGGATATGACCTTAAAGGGTTATCCGACTCGGTCGTCGCTCATGTTGAACGGTTGATGGCATATGTCTGAATCAGATTTTCGATACCCTGAATCTCACCGGGATTCAAAGCGATTCGCACGCTGTAACAAAGTCTGATGAGGTCGAAGTATACCCGATGATATGCTCAAAGTTGCGTAACATCACCTTTCGTAGCCATCCGCCCTCTGGTAAGTTCGGATCGACTGTATCGGGATACTCGGCGGAATGTGTGCAATCCCGCAGCATGATGACCCGATAATTGTGCTCGACTGCACCGGCAAGGGTTTGGTATAGGCAGGCGCGGTGGCTGAATCCAACCGCCACCAAATTCTTGATGTCGTAACATCGGAGATGGTAATCGACATGTGTTTCATGGAATCCCGACCACTCTCGCTTGGGAAAGTCTGGCTCATGCGGTAACGGCTGGATTGACGGGGAATAATTCGGTTTATAGGGCGTTCTTGATGCAGGTGACGGTCTCGCTGCAGCAAGCGCATCGCCCCAGCGGGTGCCGTGAATCTCTCGTTTGATGCTGCCCGGCTCATCAACGAGGGAGAAGTCGTTGTGAATAAAAAGAACTCTCATGCCCGCAGTCCGTGCTGCATCCAACGCCGGAGCAATCCCATCTTCGACATACTGATTTCCGGTGCCACAGTCGCTATCTACAATCATGAAAGCGGTTCGCTCTAATTCAAGTTCCAACTCGCCGTGCTGGGTTTCACTGCTATACCAACGCACAGGAAGGTTCAAGTTAGCCATAGTAGACCTCCTTTCCAATCAATCAGTAACTCGACGGTTTCGGTGTTGCGGGGGGCCAATACCCGTTGGGATCTTCATCCCAAGCGAGTCCGCATAGCCGAGAGATTACGCACCACTCTGCTGACGTAAGATGTGCGTGATTATGAAAAAGGAAACGCTTCAACCCCGCTTCTTCCGAGGCTGTGAGGATGCGATGTAGGTCTCCAGCGGTCATCGGATCTCCACCATGTGGCATCCGTCCCGTATCCACCCAAGGAACAATCTTCTCCGGCTGACTGACCGCCGCAAGCGCTCGCTCGGTTTCAGTCGTCACAACTTGGTCGAAGAAGGCTTGCGGGAACCCTAAATCCATGTCCGATAGAGAGTTGACCTGCGGCAAATCTACGCCTAACCACGCCTTCACTACCGTAAAACAATTCTGTTCGGTTAGACGAGGATTCCACTCTTGAATCTGTTCCACCCAACGGGCGACAGTGCCATACATACCGTCGAAACCGCGATGCCAGAAGTAGTGCTTGACGAGTAGTACATCAACAATCTGATCCCAAGCGTGGAAATCGAGCGCAGTCATGCCAGAGAATACCGCCGAACGGGGACCGTTCCCCAATAACAACTCCCGTGAGGATTTGTCCAGTTCCCGTCGAAACGCTTCTCCTGTTTTAACCCCATCCTCTCGTCGCCAGCGCAGCCAGTAAATCGCATCTTCATTGATATCGAAAAGGTTCATCTCCGACAGCATGCCGTAGGCACCGTAGTAATGTACTTCGGCAGGGGTTAAATTGCGAAAACGCTCATGGAGGTGCGACCTGCCGCGTTCAAGTTTGTCCGGATCGTACCCTCTGACAGCGGCTTGGGCTTTGGTTGATTCAGGGATATCCGCAAACACAGCGTTTCCATGGTGCCATACCAATTCATAAGCAGACTCGGTCCAGCCATCCATAATCCCACCGTCGACCTGTGGAAAGCTGTTGAATGTCTCATCCCAGACCGCTGCCATAGCAACCGCGCCGTAAGGGTCCTCCTCCAGTGGAAGCGGTTTCGCACCCGTCGCCCCGCTGCCGGGAGCAAAGATGAAAATCTCCCATCCACGCGCTTTGGCGTTGTCAAGCATTGCATGGAGCAATTTCTCTTTGGAGGAATCGGTTTCTGCGTTGCGGCGGTTTGGCTCTAACCCACGATCGCGATAGGCTTGAGGGTTGGAAGGAAAAGCAGGCACAGTAAATTGACCCTGTGCATCCGCAAAAACTGTGCGCCCAAAAACAAAGCCTTTGATCCCGCCAGCTTCCCACGCATCAAAGATCCGTTCATAATCGTTCATCACCGGCTCAAGGGGTTGACCGATGCGTATCCACGCTTGCAGTGCCATGTTATGAACTCCTTTTGAGTAGAGGTGAAACACTAGTTGAATTTGACAACTCCTGCGCCCATTCACGGCTATTATGAACTGTTTTGCCAATTTTTAGTAAGCCCGGCACTGAATCATTTTGCAAAATATAGACATACCGCAAAATCTCACCCCCTAAGAATATTCTAGTGCTGAAAATCCAGAATTCTTTCTATTTCGTCTTGACCCACTAAGATTGGTATACCTCGCAGCACACCGCGATTCGGCGTGCATATAAGGTAGGGATTTGACTCAAGAATTGCTATTACGAGTTCTCCATTACGCGGATCTGGCTTCCCAACCTCCACATAATAATCCTCACCATGGTGGTGATAGGCAATACTAAAAATTCGTCGTTCGGAGACTTGACATCTCAGATTCTCTTCAGCAAACTTCTTGGTAGCTTCCCACACCGCCTGGGCTTGTAGTACCGCCTGGGCTTGTGTATCGCCTTTGGCTTTAGGAACAAAAAATCTCATTTTTACACCCCTCCTAATAAACAGACACGTGGGTTAAGAGCTTTATCCTTTTAGATGGAATAATTATAAGACAATCTCTCCTCCCAAACTAACCATCAACCGCAACAGCAATTTAGGCGGATTCGTAATTCATAGTACGGGTGAGGCTACTCAAAAATTCCACGGTAATGGAAGGATTATCCGGATCAAACAGATAATGATTCAATCCCACAGGATCAGGGTTCAGTCCCTCTGCATTTTGGTTGGTGGCGTTTACGATATCCTCAATTTGCAGAGCAAGTAACCGTTTTTGTGCACCTTCTGATACTTCCTCAAGGATGCCTTCCTCGGCGAGAAAATCATCAAAGTTACTTCCGCTATACTTATTCATGTTGACCTCCCATTTTGTCATAAATCTCTTTGATTTCACACCAATTTTGTCGGAATAGTTCTTGATGGACTCCCAATCTCCTTGTTCCCGTTACCTTTAACCATAAGGCATGATGTAGCGCCGTCGATGATAGGCAACACGGAATCCCTGTCGTTGGTATACCCGCTCGGCGTTGCTGCCTGTTGTCGTCTCCAGCGTTGTCCAGCGGTTGCCCATCGCCTGTGAATCCGCAACCGCCCGTGCAATCATGGCAGAGGCAATCCCTTTGCGACGGTGTTCTGGCAGCGTCGCAACATGGTCGATGTAGCCCATGCCGAATTGTGAGTAGACCAGTGTCGTGCCCGCCGGATCCCCATTCACACGTGCTAGATAGCGGCGCACTTCAGGCACAATCAGCACATCACGTCCGATCTCTCCCATCGTCTGATCATGACCGAATCCGCGACACATGACATCCGCCCAAAGGTCATATTCCGCATCGGGTGAGACATTGATTTCTGCAACAGTTTGTACAGGCGGCGGTGCAGTGGACGGGTCATAAACCATCGCCGACGCCAACATACCTTCTGTGAAACCGCGCTTACCCAGCTGCTCCCCAAGGTCTGCCGGACGATCTAGCGGCGAGAGGGTAAACATGCAGTCGTATTTTTTCTCTTGGAACAAGCGAAGCGCGTCATCAATTAACCTATCTACCTGAGTGTCGTCCACGCTCACCTGCACAATGCGATGAAAGAAGTCCATCGCTCCGCGGTCATGGCTGAAAGCCAATGCACCATTGAGGTCGTGATTGTCGCACCACGCAGCGCGCAGGGCAACCCAGAGTTTTTCAAAGGCGGTCATCAATTCGTCAGGCATAATTACGCTCCTATGACATGATTACATCAGGGTGATTCTACCTGTTTCAATTAAACAGAATGGCTAAATCGGGGCTCAACTAACCGAAAGGTCAGCAGTACACCACAAAAGACTAAGACTGAACACACGATAAACACGGATTCAAAAGAAAATCGATCAATCAACAGACCGACCACCGGCGACCCCAGTAACGGCACTGTCTGAAGAACGCTCAGCAGCCCTAAGTATTGCGGGTGCTTTTCTTGTGGCGAAATCTCAAGGGTGTAGTTCGTAAGAATACGACCCGATACCGGCGTAAATCCCAAACAGGCATACACCAGCCAGTACCAGTGCGCTCCCATCGGCAGGCGGCTCAACCCAACCGCCAGCAGGGGCACACACGCAGCGACAAAGATTAGCACACGCATCACAATCCGATTGCCGTGCCGATCTGCGATATTCCCCATCACCAAGGCACCGAGTCCACTGACTGTGTTTTGTGCAATCAACAGCGTCACGAAATTTCTTGATACTAATCCTAACGTTCGTTTTCCAAAAACGGTATAGTGTGGAAAAATGGGCCACCCTGTGTAGAACAACATCAGGACAATAGCGAATATACGAAAATTCCGGTCATATCGCAGCAGCATCAGGCCGGAACTGAGATATTTGAGAAAAGGCACGGTTTGCGGGGAGTGGTCATCAGGAGGCTCACGGAAAAACAGACTAGCACACGCAGCAAAGCCAAAGAACATCCCCGTCATCCCAAATATCCACGCATAATTGGCAGTGTCACCGCGAACCCAACGTGGCATCACCAGCCAGACGATAATAATCGCAAGTGTGCAGCCGATGAGACTGGCATAAGCCAATAGACGTCCTCGTCTTCTAGGGCGAATTAATTTCCCTTGCAACGTGCCGTGTGCCAGGACATTGCTGCCGTATGTCAACCAGTGCAAACCATACAGGGTCAGGAAAATCGCTACGATTGTGTTGTTCGACCAACTTCCAAATTCAAGGGTGAACGCCAGAACTAGCCAAGGAAGGGTGATACCGAAGGCGGAAAGTATAAACACCATTCGTTTTCTTGGCATTTTTGCCACGCGGTGTGCGATAAGAATCTGAGGTATACTCTGCCCAATTCGAGAGATGAGGGGTAGGAGTCCCCGGATAAATCCCGATAAAGTGTAGACATCCAGAAACCCCGGCATCACCACCGATTCAGTCTTGAAAATCCAGCCGAGCCGCATAAAGATTTGGTTCGCCGCAAACACAACGAGATTGCGCTTTTCATGTTGCTCGACCTTCTTCTCGATTGTGTCCATAAAGAAAAACGACCTTTCCAAGACCGAAACAAAAAATCGTCACTTCGGCAGTATGGTTGCAACCGGAGTGACGATTTTTGTGAGAATATACTATTCAGCGTGTGACTATTACTCGTCAAGCCAACTCATCATGCTCCGTAGATCGGCCCCTACCTTTTCGATCTGTAGTTCCGACTCTCGGCGACGGAGTGCTTGTAGTACAGGTTGATTCGCTTGATTTTCCAGTACCCACTCCCTTGCAAATTCCCCATTTTGCACCTCTTTAAGAATCGTCTGCATACGCTCTCGGACACCTTCATCAATGACGCGAGGACCGCGGGTGAGATCGCCGAATTCCGCTGTGTTGCTGACATCATTCCGCATCTTGCTGAGTCCACCTGTATAGATCAGATCTACAATCAGCTTCAACTCATGCAGGCACTCAAAAAATGCCATCTCCGGTTGGTAGCCGGCCTCAACGAGGGTATCGAAAGCAGCCTTGATCAGGGCGGTAGTCCCACCACAAAGTACCGCCTGTTCGCCGAAGAGATCGGTTTCCGTCTCTTCACGGAAGGTGGTTTCAATGACGCCAGCCCGCGTACCACCGATCCCTCTCGCATAGGCAAGCGCAAGATCTCTGGCATGTCCCGTTACATCCTGCTGGATAGCGATGAGGCACGGCACCCCGCCGCCTTCCTCAAAAACCTCTCGCACGAGCAGTCCCGGTCCCTTTGGTGCAATCATCGCCACGTCAATGCCCTCTGCTGGAACAATCTGACCAAAATGGATGCTGAAACCGTGCGAAACCATCACCATATTGCCTGCCTGTAGATTCGGCTCAATCTGATTTCGATACACCGCCCCATGTTGCTCATCCGGGATGAGAATCTGGACAATGTCCGCTTCCGCTGCGGCTTCGTCGATACCCTTGACGGTCAATCCTTCCGATTCTGCTGCCGGTTGGGAACGGCTGCCGGGTCGCAGTCCGAGGAGGACGTTTGCGCCGCTGTCTTTGAGATTTAACGCTTGGGCGCGTCCTTGGCTGCCATAGCCAATGACAGCAACAGTCCGTTCTTTGAGTAAATCAAAATCTGCATCACTATCGTAATAAATTGTTGCCATGAATACTCCTTAATATGTGAAACGTGAAAACGCAATATCAGGGAATCACTTTGCGATGCCACGCATGATCGCAATTTTACCGGTGCGGGCAAGTTCTTGAATGCCGTAGGGACGTAGCAGATCAATCGCCGCCTTCAGTTTGCCCTCGTCGCCAGTCACTTCGATGATTAGGGAGTCAGGACCGACATCAACCGTGTGGGCGCGGAAGATCTCCACAATTTGGAGAATTTCCCCGCGCCGCTGTGGCTCGGCGTAGACCTTAATCAGTACAATCTCCCGCTCGACGTGGTTTTCAACAGTAAGATCTGTCACTTTGATGACATCAATCAGCTTGTTCAGGTGCTTATAGATCTGTTCGATGATCTGTGTGTCCCCATGTGTAACGATTGTCATGTGTGAAACGTCCGGATCATCAGTTTCAGCAACATTGAGGCTGTCAATGTTAAATCCACGTCCACTGAACAGCCCCGCAATTCGCGCGAGTACCCCGAATCGGTTTTCAACAAGCACGGAAAAAATGTGTCGTTCTTCAGTCATTATGCTAAACCTCGTATAACGTCGCCAAGTCCTGCACCCGCGGGCACCATTGGGAACACATTTTCCTCTTCATCAACGATAAAATCAATGACAACGGGACCGTCGTTGATACCTTTTGCCTTCTCCAATGCTGGACGGACATCCTCGATTCGCTCAACGCGGATACCCGTTGCTCCGAATGCCTCAGCGAGGAGTGCGAAATCAGGGTTATCATGATAATCAACCGCGGCGTAGCGTTTCTGATGGAATAGCTCTTGCCACTGCCGGACCATGCCGAGATACATATTGTTAATAATAAAGATCTTGAGCGGGAGTTTCATCGTGATGGCGGGGACAAGCTCTTGTATCGTCATGATGTATGAGCCATCGCCATTGATGTTGACAACCGTTTTGTCGGGACAACCGAGTTGGGCGCCAATCGCTGCGGGCAAGCTGAATCCCATAGTGCCGAGTCCGCCAGAGTTTAACCATTGACGCGGTTCGGTAAATTTGAAATATTGTGCCGCCCACATCTGATGCTGCCCGACATCTCCAACGACGATCGCATCAGAATAAAGGTCGTAGATCTGCTCAATTACATACTGCGGCATAATGTTATCGCCATTTTGTTCGTACTCAAACGGATACTGCTCTTTCCACTCATTAATTTGGCGCATCCACGGTTCAATATCCACACGATGCACCAGTTTGTTCATGTCCGCCAACACGCGCTTGGCATCGCCCACAATTGGCACATCAATGGGAACATTCTTGCCAATACAGGAGGCATCAATGTCGATATGAATCTTCTTCGCGTTCGGCGCAAATTTCGTCAAGTCCCCTGTAACGCGGTCATCGAACCGGGCACCGATCGCAATGACCAGATCGGAATCGGTAAACGCATAGTTCGCGCAGCAGGAGCCGTGCATCCCGGGCATCTCCATTGCCAACGGATGGGTTTCTGGAAATGCGCCTAAGCCCATCAGTGTCACGGTAATTGGAATTCCTGTTTTTATTGCTAACTCACGCAGTTCTTCAGAGGCGTTGGAAAGCGTTACACCGCCACCCGCGTAGAGTATCGGACGCTCGGCGTTGTGAATCAATTCAACCGCTTTTGCGATCTGGCGTGGGTGTCCCTCCACCTTCGGTTTGTAGCTGCGGATATTGATCTTCTCTGGATAACGGAATAACGCTTCGTGGATCTGAGCATCTTTGGCGAAATCAACGACGACGGGTCCAGGTCTGCCCGTGCTAGCGATATGGAACGCTTCTGCTATGACTTCGGCGACTTCATCACCGCTTTTGATTAGATAACTGTGCTTACAGACCGGGCGAGTCACACCTATCACATCGCATTCTTGGAAGGCATCGTTCCCCATTAGGTGGGTAAAAACCTGCCCCGTGATTGCTACCATCGGAATGGAATCCATATAGGCGGTTGCGATACCGGTCACTAAGTTTGTTGCACCGGGACCCGAAGTGGCAAGCGTAACACCAACTTTACCGGTTGCCCGTGCGTAGCCATCGGCGGCATGTGACGCACCTTGTTCGTGCCGCATCATGATTAGTTTGACATCAGGATGCTCGTAGAGGGCATCAAAGATTGGCATCGCTGCGCCACCGTTGACACCGAAAATATACTCCACACCTTCCTGTTTGAGACTTTCAATCAGTATGTTTGCTCCTGATAGTTCCATAGCGTTCTCCTTATTAAGTTTAATCAGGATCCAAGGATCGGTGGATTCCCAAGACGAGAGAAAACGAAGAAATCTTGCCTGAATCCACGAATATAATTTGAACAGCCACAGGCTTTCTGCCCACACGGGCGAGTTTGCAATATGTCCCTAATTAACCCACGGAAGCCGCGCTGTAAATCCTAACGATTTTTCTTACAAATATGTCCAATAAAAAAGCCCTCCCGTTCCAACCCTCAGTAGAAGTTCTCCCGATTGAAGATTTCAGGGAGCAACCTTCGAGGACATACTTGGAGACGAGAAGGGCTTCCTCTAAAGTCCTTACCGTGGTACCACTCCAATTCCCTTTTGTTGATTAAACACTGTGTATAGAAGGGCACTCATTGATAGCGTAACGTGCATCAACCCGGCTAACCCTACCTGTTGCTTTTAATCCCAATTCATCGGGGGTATTTTCAGGTTAGCAGCTCTAGGGCGACCTTCAGTCGGGGGTACTTGGGAAAATCTCTCAGCCGGTGGATTTCCCGCTCTGTCAAGACCGTTCGACTTACTCCTCCCCTTCAACGCTTTTGTGTATTTAATTTTGGACAGGATTGATTATATATTTTAAAGATGCAGCGTACCTTCAGTGAAGCATCTGAAGGCACGCTAGCACGGTCATAATTGTCGCCTTAGCCTTTTGCAGCGGCGTAACGTCTGGCGACCTCTTCCCAATTGATAACGTTTGCCCAAGCTTCGATATAAGCAGGACGCAGGTTCTGATACTTCAGATAATACGCGTGTTCCCAAACATCAAGACCCAGTATCGGTGTATGTCCCTGCATGATGGGACTATCTTGGTTAGCAGTCGAGTAAATCTGTATACTGCCGGTTTCATCGACAACGACCCATGCCCAACCGGATCCGAAACGGGTTGTCGCAGCGGCGGCAAACTCTTCCTTGGCAGCCTCAAGCGATCCACAAGCGGATTCGATTGCAGCAGCGACCTCTGGCGTCGGGGTGCCGCCGCCGTTGGGTCCCATTATGGTCCAGAAGAGTGAATGGTTGGCATGTCCGCCGCCATTATTGATGACAGCTTGCCGTTTGTCTTCCGGCACTTGGTCGATGTTACTGAGCAATTCCTCAATCGACAGCGCTGCTAAATCATCAAGTCCTTCAAGGGCGGTGTTGAGATTCGTGATGTAAGCCTGATGGTGTTTTCCATGATGGATTTGCATTGTCTGCTCGTCAATATGCGGTTCCAGAGCGTTATGAGCATAGGGCAGGTCGGGTAATGTATGTGCCATTTGGATTTGCCTCCTTAGAGATGCCTTTAATTTTATAGGTTATAAGCTAACAGCAGCCAATAAACAAATAATCCTTAGCGCATAATTATAACATATTGCATAATTAAAACCAAGCGATTTTTGATAAATGCTTAATTGACGGCTCTAATAATTCTGTGATAGAATAAATTTACGACTTAATAGATCAGAAGGTTATGCATAATGAAACGTGAAACCATAGTTGTTTTAGATTTCGGTTCGCAGTATACGCAGTTAATCGCACGGCGTGTCCGTGAACACAAAGTGTACTGTGAGATTCATCCCTATAATATTCCACTGGAGCGGCTGGAATCCATACAACCGAAAGGTATCATCTTCTCTGGTGGTCCCGCAAGTGTCTACGCAACAGATGCACCTCTGCTCGATCCGAAGATTTTAACGCTCGGCGTACCGATTCTCGGTATCTGTTACGGTATGCAGCTTATCGCGCACCTTTCCGCCGATGGGAAAGTGCACCCTGCCGATGAGCGTGAATTTGGCTTGGCAGAACTGACCGTAGATCTGCCAATTCCGTTGTTTGCAGACTTACCAAAGACGATGGCTGTCTGGATGAGTCACGGCGACCGGATCGATGTTCTACCTGATAGTTTTCACCCCGTTGCCCATACCCCCAATTCGCCTATTGCAGCGATAGCAGATTTAGACCGGGATATCTACGGTCTGCAATTCCATCCGGAGGTTATCCACACGCAAGACGACAACCGGCTGCTCGCCAATTTTGTCTATGAAGTCTGCGAATGTGGTGATGAATGGACTATGCAGTCCTTCATCGCGGAAGCCACAGAGAATATTCGTACCGAAACGGGGGGTGCTCGTGTGCTATGTGCTGTAAGCGGAGGTGTCGATTCGACAGTCCTTGCGACGCTACTTAAACGTGCGGTTGGAGATGCACTTGTTTGCGTTTTTGTCAATAATGGCTTGCTGCGGAAAAATGAAGCGGATCAGGTGCTGTCAACTTTTCGAGAGCTCGGCATTGATGTTTATTATGTTGACGCTACCGCCCGGTTTCTTGAATATCTTTCGGGCGTTGAAAGTCCAGAACAGAAACGCAAGATCATAGGCAACCAGTTCATCGAAGTGTTTAAAGAAGGGTTAGCGCAAATCGGTCAGATCGATTTTCTGGCGCAAGGTACGCTCTACCCTGATGTCATTGAGAGCGTGTCCGTCAAGGGACCATCAGCAACGATTAAGACGCATCATAACGTCGGCGGTCTTCCTGAGAATTTGCCATTCAAACTGATTGAACCGCTTCGTGAATTGTTCAAAGATGAAGTGCGGGCAGTCGGATCAGAACTGGATATCCCGGCACCGGTCCTAGGACGTCACCCATTTCCCGGTCCCGGTTTAGCCGTCCGTATATTGGGACCGATCACACAAGAACGTCTCGATATGCTGCGCGAGGCAGATGAAATCTTCATCGCAGAGCTACGGAAAGCGGGACTATATGACGAAATCTGGCAAGCATTGACCGTGTTTCTCCCTGTCAAAAGTGTCGGCGTGATGGGCGACGAGCGCACCTACGAAAACGTTGTAGCGTTGCGTGCTGTGACGAGCACCGATGGCATGACAGCGGATTGGGCGAAGATTCCGCATGACGTATTGGGTGTTATTTCCAACCGCATCATCAACGAGGTGCGTGGTATCAATCGTGTCGTTTACGACATTAGCTCTAAACCCCCCAGCACGATAGAGTGGGAGTGATCCCATCTGCACCCGCTCACTATCCAGCCAAAACATCGAGAGGAGAACGAGCATGCCTACCCCTCCTAAATATCGGGTTATCTACAACTGGGATGGCGCGCCCCACGGCTACTCCGAGTCCCCACAATCTGAAAGTGCCTTCTTGGAAAAGGCTTACGCCCCGCTAGAAGATACACAGGTCGGTGCCCACTTCTGGTGCATCGGCGAACATGCCGCCCGCTGGCAGAGCGATGTCCTTGAGCAGCTCGGCGATGTACATGGTCGGCGTTATGAAAGTGCTCAGTCATACATCCACACGGAAAACATCCGTCAGATGGCGGAGCGCGGCGAAGATCCCCAGCAAGCCATAATTGAGCGTGGACACCAACTTGGGATGCATGTCTATGCCTCAGTGCGTATGAATGACAATCACTTCAGTGGAGCACAGGTCGATGACTTGGGAACACTGCACCACACGGAACTGACACAGATGCGGATTGAACATCCGGAGTGGATGCTCGGCGATCAGACATCGGAGTGGTTCGCGCTTTCATGGAATTTCGCTGTCCCCGAAATACGCGAGCACCGCTACGCACACATCAAAGAGATTTGCGAACGATACGACTGGGATGGCGTCGAGTTGGACTGGCAGAGACACGCCTTTCATTTGCCTGCAGACGACGGCTATCGACTTCGATATGTCCTGACCGACCTCCAGCGATCGGTGCGACAAATGACCGATGCGCTTGCACAGAAACGCGGCAAACCATTCTACTTAGCCGCACGTGTATCTGGTACGCTGGAGATGTGCCGCAACATCGGATATGACATTCCGACTTGGGTAAACGAGGGATTGGTGGATATCCTGATTCCTGCCGGCGGTGCCGCAACGGATCCCTCCTTGGATGTCGCAGCTTTTGTTGAACTGTGCCGAGATAAGCCGATTGCGGTCTATCCCGGATTTGATGGCGGCTTGCCCGGAGCCTTCGTGGGACCCGAAGATACTGAGACCAAAGACCGAATGCGTACCCGTGCCATCGCTAACCGCTATCACAGTGCAGGAGCAGACGGCATCTATGTCTTTAACTGGCACGCGAACCGCGATTCAAGGCGGGAATTGCTCTCACAAATCGGTTCTCCGGACACGCTGCGAGGCACGGACAAAATTTATGCGGCAACCCATCGCTTCCTCCAAGAGACGGGAGAATGGCGTGGTGCTTACCGAAATGATCGCCTTTGGGGTGAGGTCCCGGTCCCTCTGAAGCGGACAATGACCGGCGAGGGTCCTGCGATCACGCTAAATATGGTGGACGACTTAGCGGCTAACCTCCCAAAACAGGTCGAGTTACGGGTGCGGTTAGATCAGTGGGTGCGCGGAGATGTGGTGCGAGTCTGGTGGGATGGGATAGCCCTTGATGCCCCTACAATCCGCTACTGTACCATCAATGACCCACATCGCATTTCAGATGTGAGTGGGGCAGCGTGGTTGTGTTTCGATATGGAGGCACCTCCGGGTGTGGGTTCACATGAGGTGAAGGTTGTGCTTGAGGAGCGTCATCCCAAGGTTGCGTCGGACATCGTATTGACGGATGTGGAATTGGTCGTCTGCTATTAATACAGCCACCATGTGAGGGAAGTGTTGGTTGATACCCTTGAACCAAAGGAAAAATCTCAATGACATCAGTAGATCAGTATCAATCCGACAAAACGACAGTGGAAGCAGCTGCTGAAAATAAGTGGGTAATTGTCTGTCGAGCCGTTGCTTTTACGTTGCTGATCCTGTATGTTGTATTTGGTCCCTTTTATAAACAGGTCTTGAAGGGTAAAGGCAATGCCTTTTGGGCGTGGCGGATGTATCATACTCGTGGGATCGGCACCTGTGATGTGGAATTTTACATTCGACATCCAGATGGACGCATCGAGCATATTAATCACTTCAAGGCACTAGACTATGACAAATTGCTGAAATTACACCACCATTCACGACGGATCAGGCATGCAAAAGGAGTGTTAGAAGTAGGACAACTTATGCGACAGAAGGTGGGGAATGATGTTGATTTGCGAGTGAACGCACGCATCGGCACGCGTGAAGGGTGGAAAGCCCTATATGTGGATAAGCGCATTGAGTGAACGGGGTACATCCGTTTGGAAAGCCATAAACGATGAAAACCTTGTTACGGCTCCTACAACATTTTTATAATTGGGGGTTGTGTTATTGCGGTTCCACCCGTTCAGTGGGTTTAATCCGAATCGGATTGGTTCTGATTATTTGGTCTGAATGGGCAGGTGAACTGATACTCTGTCGGGATATACGGTTGGGTGCGATTCTACTTAATTCTGCATTTTTCCTTCTTACCGGGCTTATGTGTGTCGGGTTATGGACGCGAGTCTCATCAATGGGGACAGCCATCATTATCTCGATTATGTTTAACATACATCAGTCATTCAAGCATCATCACACCTTTCTCTTGGTCATGTCCACCTTCTTTATTGCGCTGACACCGTGTGGTCGCTCATACTCCTTAGATCGCTGGTTGGCACTCCGCCGCGCGCTAAAATCAGGCTTACCACCACCACCGGAAATCGGCAATTTATGGGGACTCCGCCTAATTGCCGTTCAATTGTCGATGGTCTATTTCTGGACTGCCTACGAAAAACTTTATTGGGGATTTTTGAGTGGCGACCGCATGGAACTCCTCGTTTACAACTATTATGCAGGGTATGACTACGCAAGTATCCCTGGGTTTTCTGCGCTCTGTTGTATTACCGCAATTACTACCGTTATGCTGGAATTTCTACTGGCTTTCGGGTTGTATATCCCCAAACTTCGCAAATACTTGATGCCTATCGGAATCGTCTTGCATACCCTTTTTTACGTCTTATTGCCGATCCGTACTTTTACTTTGATGGTGATCCTTTTGTACCTTGCTTTCATCCCAGCGGCTTCCGTTCATCGCTTTATTGACAACATGCACGAAGGTTATCAACCTGCTTAGAGGAGGAGACGATCGAATCATGCAAATCACCGATATCGAAACACACGTTATCTGCCCACCGTTTCAAGCATGGAATAGCGAAGGGTTAACGCGCTATCAGGGACCTGAATTCCGCTGCCGCACGGTCTTTGTTGTTCGGACCGATAACGGGTTGGAAGGCTTAGGTGAGCATGTCGGCAAATTGTGGGATGGGATAGATGGATGGATTGAGCAGCTGCGCGGTACAAATCCGTGCGATTGGTTAGCGCACCCGTCCCTCCCTATCGCCCTCGCTCCAGCTATCTACGATCTGGTCGGCAAGTACAATGACGTTCCTGCCTATAAACTGTTCGGACCCAAAGTTCGTTCGCGTGTGCCCATGGCGGCATGGACGGTTTCACAGACGCCCGAAAAGATGGCAGAGGAGGTTGAGCACGCAGCCGCTGCGGGTTACACATGGCTCAAGTTCCACACCTTCCACTGCCACAACGTTGTAGCACAGACTGAGGCGATGCAGAATAAACTTGAGAAGGTTGCGCCGCCGGGGTTTAAGATTCATTATGATATCAACTTCGACAATACGGTGGAACATGTCTTGGACTTGGCGCGGGAATTGATACAGTTTCCCATTGCAGGAGCGATTGAAGACCCATTGCGTACACACGATTTTGAAGGGTATCGCATACTGCGAGACAAATGTCCGCTGCCGATCTACTTCCACCATCTGCCGTTGGGTGGCCGGGAGGCGTTGATGGGACTTGCGGACGGTTACATGTTGGGTCACGCATCCCCTGGACAGGTCATTCAACGAGCAGGATTGTTTGAAGCAGCAAATATACCGTTCATGATGCAGAACACAGGTGGTAATATCACACGAGCGTTTATCGCGCACATGGCAGCAGTCTTCCCAATGGCAACACTGCACCACGTCACCTGCACTCACTTGTGGGCGGAAGACATCGTGACGCCGGCACTGGAGATCGCTGGAGGCACTGCGCGTGTGCCAGAGGAACCGGGGCTGGGCGTGACACTCGATCGTGATGCGCTTGCCCATTGGGCTGCGGTTGAGCCAGATCCGCTACCACGTGCCCTGATTCAGATTCAATACGCAGGGCTCGCGCCAATTTACGCACGGCTGCCAGTCCGTTCTGTGGGCGATGGTTTGGGCACCGGACCAAGTTTTATAGATGGACACGGTCCCGGTTACAATCACCCGGTGGATATGTATTACTGGGACGACGATGGTTCGGCAGCGTTTGCGGAAGCATGGGAACGCACGGCGGGATGACCCGACATTGCAGTTGAATCCTCCGTTCTCAGTATCGGTTCAAAAACCTACCTCTCCCCATTGTGATTATAGGAACACTTACCAATCATACAAAAATTCCTGTTACTTTTGTAGAACTTACGCATTTGAACGCTCAACGCTTTGTAGTTCGGCGATTTATCGCCGATGCACACCGTTTCCAACGCCTGATAAATCAGGCAACTACAGTCTAAAGTGCGTAACTCCTAACTTTTGTTGGAAGTATGGACAGATTATGTCCATACTTCTAAAAACTGGTTGCAAATGCCTGCAAATATGCTGTAAATTTTTTGAGACGGTGACAATATTCCATAGACATACCCCACTGAAGGATGCTTAGATGGCAATTCGGGGTATCTTAATTGTACCTAATCGATAAGTCAAAATGAATTTTGTTTGACAACGATTGGCGTCAGATTTTAGTTGGCTTCGTTGAAATGTCTATAGAACCGAATTTTCAGTCGGGTGTTGCTATATCAGACCGGTATTACATTGTCAAAAAGGAAGGAGGCACAGCAGATGCAACGGAGATACACTCTCGCATTAGCTACAGTTGTCCTCTTGACGTTGACGATAGGTGTTGACGCACAGGCACAGATTGCCTTCGTGTCTGACAGGGATGGTAACTTGGAAATCTATGTGATGGACACTGATGGGGAAAATCTTCAAAAACTCACAGACACTCCCGCACCTGACCGGCATCCCTCATGGTCCCCTGACGGTGAGCGTATTACCTTCGAATCCGAGAGAGATGGGAACTTAGAAATCTACGTGATGGACGCTGATGGGGAAAATGCTCAAAATCTCACAAACAATCCGGCGGAGGACTTTTACCCTTCCTGGTCTCCCGACGGTAAGCGCATTGTCTTCAGGTCTTCCAACAGGGATGGAAACTGGGGCATCTACGTGATGGACGCCGATGGGAGGCACCCTCGAAAACTCACCAAAAGTGACCACCGCGCAGACTGGCAGCCGTCATGGTCTCCTAATGGCAAACGTATTGTCTTCAATTCTAGGTCTGGACAGGAAGCACACGGGGACATCTACGTAATGGATGCTAATGGTAGGAATCCTCGCAACCTTACCAAAAGCCCCCACCGTACGGACTATTATCCATCATGGTCTCCCAGTGGTAAACGCATTGCCTTTACATCTAGGGCTACGGATTGGCACAACTCGCGCTCAGACATCTATGTGATGGACGCCGATGGCAACAACCCTCGGAACCTCACCGAAGATCACCACGGTGCTGATTTTCATCCTTCATGGTCCAGTAATGGCAAACAGATTGCTTTTACATCTGATAGGGATGGGAATTTGGATATTTATGTGATGGACGCTGATGGTGGCAACCCTCAAAATCTCACCAAAAATTCTTTAGCAGCTGAATCTCAGCCAGCATGGTTTCGTTCTGCGTTTGCAGTTGCGCCCGCTGGTAAGCACTCCACAATGTGGGGATGGCTCAAACAGGTCGTCCGATGAGCATCCTGATAGAATTGGGAAAGGAGGGACAGTAGATGAGACGGAGATATAATCCCGTATATTTCATTCTATCTAGCGTTGTTTTCTTAGGTCTGATGTCGCTAGTGATAGGCGTTGATACACAGGCGCGAATTGCCTTTACAGCCGAAAGGATTCACACCGTGGATATCTACGTGATGGATGCCGATGGGAGCAGTGCTCGACAACTCATCAACAATCGTTGGGCTGACGATTTTCTCTCATGGTCACCGGATGGCGCACGTATAGCCTTCGCTTCCCAGAATAATAGAAACTGGGACATCTATGTGATGCCCGTTGAGGGCGGGGTTCCTCGAAATCTCACTAACAGTTCCCACGGTGAGTGGGAACCCTCATGGTCTCCTAACGGTGAACGCATTGCTTTCGCTTCTGATAGGGAGCGGAAAGCAGACATCTACGTGATGAATACCGATGGTAGTGATCCCAAAAACCTCACTAGAGATCATGGTCGTATTGATCGTTATCCGTCATGGTCGCCTGACGGCAAAAGCATTGCTTACGCTTCCTATAGGGGTGCCAACTGGGATATCTACGTCATGAACGCTGATGGCAGCAACCCTCAAAACCTCACCGGCAGCCACCGTGATAACTGGGCACCCTCATGGTCTCCTAATGGTAAGCGCATCGCCTTTACCTCCGCACCTAAGGGAGATGAAATGGAAATCTACGTGATGAATGCCGATGGTAGTGATCCCAAAAACCTCACAAATCATCCTGCGGTTGACAAATATCCCTCATGGTCGCCTAACAGTGAGCAGATTGCCTTCGTCTCTGGTAGGGCTGGAAACTTGGACATTTACGTGATGGATGCTGATGGGAAGAATCCGCAAAACCTTACAAACAGTCCCTTTCCGGACGAATCCCATCCTGCGTGGTTTCCTGATGGTTCTGTAGTTGAGCCTGTCCGCAAGGCATTTAGGATGTGGGGATGGCTGAAACAGGGCGTCCGATAAACGTTTTTCGCTGCCGAGTATCAGAGTATTTACCAAGGAATTAACGTCGTCAACTTTCGAATGCTTGATAGAATGTAATCCGGTGCCGCTGCCCTCAATTGTGCTTCTGTCTGAGATCCCGTCAACACAGCGACCGTCCAAGCACCAGCGTTCTTTCCCTCTTGAACATCCACCACAGTATCCCCAATTTTGACGACCTTGCTTCCATCTGTGATGTTGAGCCGTTTCATTGCGTCATGGATCATCTTCGGGTTAGGACGCCCGACACCGACCTGTTCCGCACTCCCGACATAGTCGAGCAACTCCTCGTCCAACCAACCCAATTGAGAGACGATTGTCTGAACAATCTGCATCGGAAACCCGCTACCCACCCCAACATAGATATCCTTGGATTTGAGATGTCGGAAAAGCTCGGTAGTGCCGTCAATTTCCGAGATGCACAAAAGGTTGCTCTCCAGTTCATGGAGAAAATCGCGGTACACGTTATCTCCAACGCGCTCGGCATCGGCAGGGGATAATGCTGCAACTTCTTTCAGAAGGGTTTGGATGGCCTCAGACTTCTGCTTTCCCCGATGCTTGTTAATCATGTCCGAAGAAAGCGCGATCCCGTGCTTATCAAAAGCGCGCATCATACTAACGACCATCAGAGGATACCCATCGACCTTATCGTTGACCGTGGTCCCAGCCATGTCAAACATCGCCAACTGAATCGGTTGGGAAAACATAGTATTAGATAACCTCAAAGTATCGTTTCAGTTCCCAATCCGTTATGGCGCGACGGAATTCCGTAATTTCATGCTCACGCGTGATTACGAAGTGGTCCACAAACGCATCGCCAAGACAGGCGCGACTGATTTCACCGTCTATCAACTCATCTGTTGCGTCTTCTAAGGATCTCGGCAACAGTTCAAACCGCCCGCGAGGGGCATTGTAGGCATTGCCGCTGAAAGGTTCGCCGGGGTCGAGTTGATGTTCAATACCGTATAACCCAGCGGCGAGGCTTGCCGCCATAGCGATATGCGGATTGGCATCGGCACCGGCTAACCGATATTCGGTTCGTGTGGATTTAGGGGATGTCCCCGGAATTGCACGAAGAGCAGTCGTTCTATTTTCAATGCCCCAAGAGGCGCTCGTCGGCGCCCACGCGCCGGGGACAGTCCGTTTGTAGGAGTTAATTGTCGGGCAAATAAGCGCCATCATTTCAGGCATTGCCGCTATCTGTCCTGCGATATAGTGTTTCATCGTTTGAGACATGCCTGATGCATCCGATTCATCGGCAAACAGATTTGTATCCCCTTCCAAATTCCATAAACTCTGGTGCAGGTGACCGCTGCAACCGGGGTAGTCGAGACTCCACTTCGCCATAAAGGTTGTAACAAGCTCGTGTCTGGCTAAGATCTCCTTCACGCCAGTTTTGAACAGCGCAGCTTTGTCTGCGGCGTTACATGCTGTGTCGTACTGAATCGCAGTTTCATAGACACCGGGACCCGTTTCTGTGTGTATCCCTTCAAGTTCTACGCCATATTCGTTCATCCCATCAATAATCGCGTGGACAATCTCCGCAGCCGCAGACGCTCGTAGCACACTGTAGCCGAACCAGCCCGGCGAGAGCGGTGTCATGTTCTCAAATCCTTTATCTTCTAGGGAGTGGGGTGTCTCTCGGAAGATGAAGTACTCATATTCCGCTGACATGAACGGCTGGAATCCCATATCGTTCGCTTTACGGACAACCGTCTGAAGTAGTTGGCGTGGGGAAACCGCAAGCGGCTGATCCGTGCTTTCGTAAAAGTCCAGCAAGAACAACGCTGTGTTCGGCTCCCAAGGCATCGCGCGATACGTACTTAGATCAATCTTGGCAAGGAGATCTGGATATCCGGTATGCCAGCCTGTGACAGTTGGTTGGCTGTAGAGTTGGTCAATCATGTCCCAACCAAATGTCACATCACAGAAACCCAAGCCCTTTTCGATTGCAGAAAAGAACTTGTCGAGCGAAATATATTTACCGCGCATGACCCCATCAATGTCGAAGCCAGCGAGTTTAATCTTTTGAATTTTGTCGCTTTCAAGATGTGCTTTGATCTGATTTATTTCCATGAATCCCTACTTCCGCGTACCGGGACATAAGCCGGTGGGGCCCCTATACCGGCTAATGCTGTAGCTGATTTCCCGCATATTTAGTGATCCCTGACGTTTTACGATCCCGGTAAGGTGCCTTCAATCTGATCAACAAGGTGAATCGAATGAATCGCGTCACGGAGATCGCTGATCGGAATCTGCTTGTTACGGACGCAATCTACAAAGTGCTCGTGCATCGTCAGGACACCTTCATATCGAGGTGTATCCCGCTCGTCAACGCCATCAACCTCCCAGCCGCCCATCGTGTGGCTCTCGTTGTCCTCGTAAATCTCAATCTCCGCCGGGATCTTCATGTAACACCCAATCCCCACGCCGTGCAGTTCTGAGCGAAGCACCCGACCTCCTGATGCCCGATTCCCAAGTAACACACCTGTTACATCATTATCAAAGCGAACGAGTGCGCTGTAACAGTTTCGACTTTCGCTGCCGAACTTGTCCTGATACGCAGTCACCTCGACAGGCTCACCACCCGCCATATACCGCAGAAGATCGACAACGTGACATACATCGTTCCAGAGCGTCGTCGTGAACTCCTTACCGTCGCCACCGAGGATCTGTTTGTTGAAGGTCGTTATCGCTGTAGAAACACGTCCCTTCTCCGCCACACGGCGCATCGCCTCGCGGGTCACCGCAGCGTACCGGCGTTGAAAACCGACCATCGCATAGACATTATTCGCAACTGCTGTATCCAGCAACTGTTGTGTCTCATCACTGTTAGCACCCGGCGGCTTTTCGATGAAGATATGCTTTCCTGCGTTGAGGCAATCGAGTGCGGGCTGTAATATCCACTCCTCACGCATCACGCAGTAGATAATATCCAAGTCAACACTATCGAGCATCTCACGGTGATCTGCAAACGTATGCGCGAATTCATATTTCTTGGCGACCTGATTCAGTCGCTCTTCATCAAGCTCACATACTGCGACCATCTCGACATCATCTTCGAGACGGTTCACGTTCGGGTAGTGCGCCCCTTGGCTTCGACCGCCGGCACCGATAAATCCTGCCTTTAACATGTTGATTCCTTTCTGAGATCTTAATCTAAGGAGTTGAATAGGGCTGCTGTTATACACCCTATCCGCTGTAGAGTTATAAAATCACGATTTATGTAGTTTTTATGAATGCCAGCACGGTAGAGAAATTCACGAAGAATATTTGAGCCTTCCGACGGGCGTCCTGACTCGGAAACTGATGGAGCACCAAAAGGGCAAAAGGTTTTTTATGCTATCACGTTTTCTGTTGGCAAGGCAACTAAATTCGTGTATAATTCGCTACAGGGATAACTGGAACTTTTGCCAGTGTAATCACAACCTTGAACGAGGAAAAAGTGCGATGACTGAAGCTCAGAAAGAAACGATCGAGACCTTAGTGGCGGAACTCCAACAAGGGAAACTGACGGAAACTGGTCTGCGCGAGGGAGTCGCAGACATCGTGGGAGCAGATAACTCAAAACGGCAGGATATCCTTTATCTGCAAGCGGTGACCACCTCTCCCGGAGCGGCGGTGGTCGGTATGCTGCTGGTTGAGGATGGAGAACTTCGTGAGGGACCGCCTAATCCAGAGGAATGGCCCTATCAGACAGTGTTAGAAGCTGTCCGGGATGGTTGGCGGATTATTTCTTTCCCAAATATGGCACTGCTTACCGTGGATGAAAAAGAGTTCTACGGTTTGGGCGCTGAATTTATCCTTGAACGTTGGAGGTAAACTATGCGAATATCAGAACGGAAAACCTACGACTGCAAACCGACTATGACGGATACTGAGGTGTTAGAGTTCTGCAAGAATGGTTATCTGATGCTTGAAGGTGTTGTCCCCGATGAGGTCAACCGCAGGGCGATGGAATACTGTGACGAACACTCCTACATGGAGCCAAGCGGCATTCTGAAGGAAGACTGGTTCGTTGAAAATGTGATAGCTCATCCGGCAGCTGCTGGAGCTGTGCGTTCCCTTCTGGGGGCTAACTTTCACCTACCGATACTGATGAGCAACCATCGTGTAGAGTGTCCCATTCAGTCGGTAGGAGGGTGGCATGTGGATGGTAACTATCACTACACGCACGAACTCAACTTTTTGCAGGTGTTCTACTACCCACAGGATACACCTATTGAAATGGGACCAACAGAGATTGTGCCGGGCACCCATCTCGTGCGCAACAAAGCGAGATTCATGGGACATCTGGCTAGCATCAAGGGTGCCATGCCCACCACTGCACCCGCCGGTTCTATCTTCCTCACGGTATACCACATCTGGCATCGCCGTGGATCTTCAACCGCTTCGGGCATCCGTAACCTGCTCAAGTACTTCTACTGGCGCACGACTCCACCACAACGGGACTGGGTGACCGAATCAGATTTCGATTTTGCGACCGCTGAATATGCCGGTCCTGGTGGGGCGTATGTGGAGCAGTTCCGTGACGCAATCAAGGTGTCGGAGATGTTTTTATGGCTCTGTGGCCGCCACAAGTCGTTCCAGAATCTGGGCGGGCAAAGCTGGCCCCTGCCCGCAGATCGCAATGATCTGCCTTACGGCTTCCCCGCAGGATTGCCTCAGAATACCCATAACGAGGTATTATAGTATCTGGTGAATTGAACCCGGAATGATTGCACAACATCGCGGGTATCCTCTGTTGAACTGTAAGAAAAACCAACATAACGAGGTGAACAATGAGCAACGAAAAATTACGCGCAGGCGTTATCGGTTGCGGCTTAGGCTCATATCATGGATACGCCTATGCCAACGCCTCCGAATTTGAACTTGTCGCAGTCTGTGACCTGAAGCCCGATGTTCTTGACAACTTCTTCGAGCGTTCAAAGATTACACGCGGCTCTGTCCACGAGTACAACGACTACCGCGCCATGCTCGAAAAGGAGAATCTCGATGTCGTCAGTGTCGCGACACCGGACGATTATCACACCAACCCAGTCTGTGATGCGTCGGACGCTGGGGTCAAAGGAATTCTCTGTGAGAAACCGCTGACAATCAACCTCGAAGACGCGGATCGGATTATTGAGACGGTTGAGCGGAACGGGACCAAGATGTCGGTGGATCACACGCGGAGTTGGCTGCCGTTGTACCAAGGGGTGCGAACTGCGGTTCGGGAAGGTGAAATCGGTGGATTGACCCGTATTATCGCGCACATGGGCGGACGCCGATCGATGCTTTTCCGCAACGGCACCCATCTCATTGATGCGGTCTGCTACTTTGCTGATGCGGATCCGGTCTGGCTCATCGCTGCACACGAACAGGGCTTTGAAGACTACGGAATCGAGTACAAAGGAGAAGGTGGGAGAGATCCTGCGCTCGATCCGGCTTCATCAATCCTTATCGAGTTTTCCAACGGTGTGCGCGGTATCGTGAACAGCGCAAAGATGACGCCCGCCGGTTGCGAATTCGATCTCCAAGGACCGAATGGTCGCTACGTCTTAAACGACAACCATTGCAAAGCGTGGAAGACAGATCAGCCCGAAGGAACAGCGACCGAGGCGTCAGCGCCCCAAGGCGAAACCTACGGAGACTACTTCGGTGATTCTTTAATCCATCCTGTCCGGGAACTCGCCCAGATGGTGTGGAATGACGCGCCAAGCAGCTCACCACCACGCCGCGCTCGACATACATTGGAGATTATGCTGGGAGCATTGTATTCGCAATCACGCGACAGCGCAAAGGTTCACTTACCTTTGCCGCGAGATTAAAGACGTTTTAGGAACGAAACTGTCAACCGTTCAGGGGATATCGTTTAATACGTCCACCAACCCGTAGGAGGTGGTTTTTCATGTTTAGGAAAAAAGCGCATCATCACGGCGGACATCACCACCATCACGGACATGACCACCACGACCATGAGGAACACGATCATCACGGTCATAGCCACGACCACGGCGAACATGGTCATACGCACGGCGTAATTGACCCATCTATCGTAACCACGGAGCGCGGCATCTGGGCGATAAAGTGGTCATTCTTGGGATTGATGGTAACTGCGGTGTTACAGGTCGGCGTGGTTGTGATTTCCGGCAGTGTTGCACTGCTCGCTGACACGATCCACAACTTTGGCGATGCGGCGACTGCGATCCCGTTGTGGATTGCTTTCTCTTTCGCCCGATTAAAACCGAGCAAGCGGTTTACCTACGGTTACGGGCGTGTTGAGGACTTGGCGGGCATCGTAATCGTGCTCACGATACTGTTCAGCGCGATTGTTGCAGGGTACGAATCGGTTAACCGCTTCTTTAACCCTAAAACTGTTGGACATCTTTGGATCGTTGCTGCTGCATCAATAATCGGTTTTATAGGCAATGAAGGGGTTGCAATATTTCGGATTAGGGTTGGAAAAGAGATTGGTAGTGCTGCTCTCGTTGCGGACGGTTATCATGCACGCGTTGATGGTTGGACAAGCCTTGCGGTGTTAGTGGGGGCAATAGGGATTTGGCTCGGCTATCCGCTTGCAGATCCCATCGTTGGAGTGCTTATCACCATCGCGATTTTTGGAATTGTGTTGCAGTCAGGAAAAGCGGTATTTACTCGCATGTTGGACGGTGTGGAAGCGGACGTAATTGATGAGATAAACCATGCTGCACACCACGTTGAGGGGGTTGAGGAGGTAACAGATGTCCGCAGCCGTTGGATCGGGCACCGCCTCCATGCGGAAGTGAATATCGCTGTGCCACCGAATCTCTCCGTCGCTGAAGGACATACAATAGCAAAAGAGGTACAACATCAGCTTTTCCATCATCTCACATATCTTTCTAGAGCGGTCATCCATATCGACCCGGTCGAAGAATCCGGTGAACATCATCACAGTATTATGGAACATAGCCACGACGGTTTGCCGACGCATTCTCATGTCGTGTAGCATACAGATTGAACATCTGTCCAAGGGGAGAGAATATTAGATGCAGCATCTTGAACCGGTAGATATGCTGAATCACATTCGACTGGGGTTGAATTCGCTTGTAGGCGGACTCGACCCGACGAATAAGCACATGCCGTATTGGTCTATCGGCTTTTCTGAAGGAAAATTGAATCCGTTTCGTCACTCTGGCGCATGGGACTGGTGTCATGATGTCGCCAGAGCCATTCACGCTATCGGGATGGCAGAACGCGCCACGGGGGAACGCGTTGACGAAGCCATCTGGGCGGATCTCGCCGATCTTCAGATAGAACTGTTCGATGAAGCGGACAACCTGCCCGGTACAGCGGATAACGATACGGGTGAACGTTTTATCCATCTCCACAACATACGGGAATCCACGCACGCCCTGAATTGCCTTATCCTTCGCGGTGATGAACGGGCGCGGGACTGGAGTCGGCGGATGATTCGGACCGCCCGTGCTGCACTGGATGACGACGGTGCCATCCAACTCGATCGTCTCCCCTCTTACGTCTCAGAATATAACCACCAACCATCGCAAGAAGGGCGTGCCGTTGATGCGTTAGTTCGGAACTACCGCATCACAGGCGATGAAGTTGCCTTGGAGTTGGCAGGGCTTATGACTTCCTACGCGCTGGAACACTGCTTTACGCCCGAAGGAGCGCTCAGGGAAGCAGCGGGGACACACGGTCATTCCCTCAATGCCATAGTCGCCGGAATGCTTGACCTCGCACTCCTCACCAACGATGCGGATCTATTGAACAGAGTCAAAGCTATCTACGACGTTGGCTGCCCCCGTTATAATAGTAGTTTCGGGTGGTCGATGGAATCGTTGCATAAATTTCATCCCCGCGGTGAATCGAACAACACCGGTGACCTGTTGCGTGCCGCGCTCCTTTTGGGACATGCAGGCTGGGACAATTACTTTGAGGACGCAGAGCGCATACTTCGCGGACATCTCCTGCCTTCACAGGTTATTGATGTAGACGACCTGCCCGACGATCCCCATGAAACGGAGGATAGCCTCCATCGCCGCGCCTCACGTCTGCGCGGGGGCTTCAGTTTTCCAACGCCCAACGATTACCTCCTGAACCCAGACGCAACCATCACAACGTATGATATTACTTCCGGTGCTGTGGATGGGATGTGTGAAGCCTTATCGTCCATTATTACCTCAGACGATGCCGGCGTACGCATCAATCTGCTATTCAGCCACGAAGCGGAAGGGGTGCGCGTTACCAGCCATCTTTCCCGAACAGGACGCCTTGAGATTGACAACCGATGTGGCCGACCGCTGCTGGTGCGGATCCCGTCTTGGGTGGATAAGAACGATGTTCGTCTGGAAGTAAATGGTGTGGAATCTCAGCGGATATTCATCCAGTCATATCTACTTATTACTGGAAATGAAATCCCTTCATCAAGTATTATTACTTTCCCGATGCGTGATACACGGACAGTCGAGAGTATATGTTTTGAAAACTACACCATTGATTGGCGTGGCGATCAGATTGTCGCTATGTCACCACCTGCGAAACATCGACCAATGTTTCCACCGTGCGAATAACATCCCAAGAATCCATCATCTCAATCAGAAAGTGCCGCTGCTTTTTCGGCAGATTAGATGAGGTTACCATGAAATTGCTCGAACAGCCGTCTGACACCGTCAGTCAGAAAATTCAGAGTATACTGACGCACGATGAAGAAGAGCTCATTCGTGTGTCCACCGATCTAAATCCCGATGGCAACTTTGGCGAGCAATGGGTCGTCGTCACAGATAAACGAGTAATTGTGGCCCCAGCGGAAGGAATCGACGGGGTTGTTGACGTGCCCATCAGGGAATTGGTAGCCGTTCAGACCGAACCCTTAGTCGGAGGAGGACGCTTAGAAATCGAACGGGAAAAGCAGGAGGCCCTTTTCGTCCCTTACTCCAGCTCACTTGCCGAGAAGTTCTCTGAGGTCGCACGCGGACTTGAGCAACTTCGTCAACAAGACGAATTTTTTATTAAGACGGAACTTGACCAGACGCGGTGCTCCAAATGTGGTAGGCTTTTGCCTGAGAAAAACGGAATCTGTACAGCTTGCATTCGTCGGCTGGCAACATTAGGACGAATTGCCAGTTATTTGAAGCCTTATAAGGGACGCGCTATCCTCATGGCACTTGTCTCGCTGGTAACCATCGGTTCAGAACTTGCCCCACCGCAGGTATCGCGGTACATTGTTGATAATGTTTTCCTTCCACCGGAGGAAACGGCTGGTACCATTGCTCAAAGAGCGAGAATTCTGGGATGGTGTATACTTGGGTTGGTGGGCCTTCGCATGCTGCGCTGGGGCATGGAGTTGGTGCACGGCTGGATAGTTAGTTGGTTGAGTGCGCGAGTGACAGCGGATATTCGAAGTCACCTTTATCGACGATTGGAGATGCTCTCAATACAATTTTACGATCAACGTCGCGTGGGCGCCCTGATGTCGCGTGTGACGCGGGACAGTGACATGCTTCGGGAATTTTTGGTTGATGGACTGCCCTACTTGGTAATCAATACCCTGATGATTGTTGGTATACTCTGCGTCCAGTTTTCGATGCACTGGCAGCTTACTCTCTGCATGCTAATTCCCGTTCCGCTCATCATAATTTGGGGAAGATTTTTCTGGCGACGTATGCGCAAGATTTTCAACAAGCACGGTCAGGGCTGGGCGCATCTCAGTGCGCGATTAAACGAAGCCCTCGCTGGCATCCATGTCGTAAAGGCTTTCGCTCAAGAAGATCGAGAGATAACGGAATTTGAAAAAAGGAACGCCGATTTAATGAGGATTTCTAGGAGGACCGCACGACACTGGCTTGTGTTCTTTGCGGTAATGAGTTTCCTCACCGGGTGTGGCGGAGTAATCATCTGGCTGGCTGGAGGATTGGAGGTACTCAGAGGCAACTTAACCCTCGGCACTCTTACAGCGTTTTCCAGTTATATGTGGCTTATCTACGGTCCCTTAGAGTGGCTCGGCAGGGTCAATAGCTGGATGACACGGGCTTTTGCCGGTGCGGAGCGCATTTTCGAGGTCATCGACGCTGCACCCGAAGCGTACAACGATCCGGAGGCGACCTCACTTACACAAATAAAAGGGCAGGTTACTTTCAAGGATGTGACTTTCGGCTACGACAAAAGTAAACCGGTTCTTCACGAAGTGGCGCTTGATGTTGCTCCTGGGGAGATGATTGGGCTCGTGGGCAAATCAGGCGTAGGTAAGACAACTACCGTGAATCTAATCGCCCGGTTTTATGATGTAGACCGCGGCGCCATTGAAATCGACGGTGTGGATGTACGCAACATCCGCCTAGAAGACCTGCGCAGTCAAATTGGTATTGTCTTACAAGAGCCATTCCTCTTTAGCGGAACAATCGCCGAGAATATTGGATACGGCAGCCCCGGCGCAACTCTGGAGGAGGTTATGGAAGCAGCACAGGCAGCGAATGCTCACAACTTTATCGTGGCAAAAGCCGATGGTTACGACACAAGTGTCGGAGAACGGGGCAACAACCTATCGGGTGGAGAAAAGCAGCGTATTTCCATCGCCCGTGCGATCCTCCATGATCCCAAGGTCCTGATTTTAGATGAAGCCACGTCGTCGGTGGACGTAGAAACTGAAAAGGAGATTCAGGAGGCAGTTTCCCGCCTAATCAAAAATCGGACGACCTTCGCCATTGCACATCGACTGTCGACACTTCGGAATGCTGACCGGTTAGTTGTCCTCGATGGCGGGCGAGTCGTAGAGGTCGGCACACACAGCGAATTGATGGACAGGAAGGGTGTGTTTTATGACCTGGTGGAGTTGCAACAACAGACCTCTGAAATTATCGGAATCAGAGAATAATAGTAACCAATTCAGCAAGTTAAGCTAAGCAACATTTTTCAGCTATCAACTCATGAAAGGAATATCAACTATGGCAGCAACACATAACTTTCAAGCAAGTCACCTACATTCAATCACGCGACGGATATTTGTCGCAGCAGGCGCAACTCGCCACATCGCTGACGATGTGGCAGAAATTCTGGTCAACGCTAACCTCGCCGGACACGACTCACACGGAGTACTCCGTATCCCCGCATATCTGGGCAGCATTGAAGGTGGCGGACTTGTCCCCAATGTAGAGCCCGAAGTCACGAGCGAAACCGCTAATACCATGATCTTCGATGGGAAAAACTGTTTCGGTCACTACATCGCTCGACAGGCAATGAACCGTGCAATTGAGAAAGCAAAAGCAGCAGATATGTGCAGCGTCAGTATCATCAACACCGGTCACATCGGCCGACTGGGTGATTATGCAGAAGCCGCGGCAGCTGCTGGATGTATCGGCATTATTACGACGGGCGGCGGTGGACGAATGCAGGGGATTACGGTGCCCTTCGGTGGCGCGGGTGGTGCAACAGGAACCAATCCAATTGCTGTCGGTGTCCCAACCGGTGACGACGCCCCCTTTGTCATTGATATCGCAACAAGCATGATCGCCGAGGGTAAAATCCAAGTCGCGCGCAGCAAGGGCGAGGATCTACCTGAAGATCATATAGTGGATAAGAACGGAAATCCGAGCGTTAAACCCGCAGACTTTTATGACGGCGGATTCCTTCTGCCATTTGGCTTGCACAAAGGCTACTCAATTGGCTTGCTGGTCTGTCTGCTTGGAGGATTAGCTGGTACTTTCGATATTGAAAAGGGCGCGATGGGCGGCTGCTTTATGCAGGTGATAAACGTCAATGCGATGACACCGTTGAAAGAATACCAACAGGGAGTGCGCGCTTTCTTGGATGGTATCAAGTCGATCCCTCCGGCACCGGGCTTTAATGAAGTGCTTGTTCCCGGCGACTTTGAACATCAGAATCGCGTCCAACGTCTAGCTGATGGCATCGAAATTCCGGATACTATCCGCCAGCAGATTGCGGAGTGTGCAGAGAAATTGGGCGTTTCAATGAGCGCAGACGCTGTTGAACCAGCCGATGCAGAGCGATATCAATAACGCGTGAAATCTGGACAGGCTAACTGGTTATGCTATTTTTCATCATCTGGATTATTTGTATACCGCTGGTTATCTGGATTGTTCTACAGATTGTTTCCAGAAGGAGAGCGGGCGGAGAAGCCGGCCCCGGCATTCAACTTGAGGAATGCGCGCTGTGCCATGAAGAGTTTCCAATGGAGGCGCTGCTAGAGAAGGAGGTCGGGGGGTATAGTAGGGTCTACTGTTTTTGTGGCGACTGCATCGAGAAACTGCATCTCGAATATCAGGCAAAGGTAGACCGCACAGATGGGGAGAATAAAGCAATCAGTGAATCCGCAAACTTGTAAATTGAATACGGGTAGTCCATGAACTCAATCTATTTTACTGGACACATCGCACGATACAAGGGAGGTTGATATGTACGATTTAGTTACATTTGGCGAAGCGATGGTACGACTCACTTCGCCTGAGTTTAGACGGCTTGAACAATCATCGACGCTGCAGATGGACGCCGGTGGCGCAGAGTTGAATGTTGCGGTCAATGGGGCTCAGTTGGGCTTGCGTACCACATGGGTCTCTCGCTTGGTCGATAACTGGTCAGGAAAATTCATTGCTAACAAAGGACGGGAGTTAGGCGTCGATACATCTCATATTGCATGGATCCCGTTTGATGGTGTAGGACTAGAACGGAACGGCTTCTATCATGTGGAATTGGGCGCAGGTCCTCGTGCAAGCAGCGTCACTTATGACCGCGGCTATTCAGCAATTTCGAACATCCAACCCGGCGAAATTAACTGGTCGCAGATCTTCGATGGTGCGCGATGGTTCCATCTGAGTGGCATTACGCCTGCACTCTCCGACTCTGCCGCAGCGGTAGCGAAAGAAGCACTCCAAGCAGCGCGCGCTGCGGACGTAAAAACGAGCTACGACTTAAATTTCCGATCAAAGCTGTGGAGCGCAGAACAGGCGCAGGCTGCGAACCGCGAAATGGTGGAGCATGTCTGTGTGCTCATCGGCAATGAGGAAGATTTCGAGATGGCACTCGGTTTCAAAGCGGAAGGCACAACTGAAAACTTCAGCCAACTTGATCCAGAGAGTTATAAAGAGGTGGCACAACGAGTTTGCGAAGCATTTCCTAATGTTGAAATGATAGGCACTACCTTGCGTGACGCAAAAACCGGTTGGCTAAACGATTGGCGCACACTTCTGTTCGACGGATCGAACTTCTACCTGTCGCGCATCTACGAAAACCTCGAACTGGTCGATCGCGTCGGCGGCGGTGACAGTTTCTCCGCAGGGCTGGTCTATAGCCTACTCAACGGCAAATCACTCCAAGAGGCGGTAGATTTCGGTGGTGGCTACTCCGCGCTTGCACATACCTTCCCAGGTGATTTCAACTGGGCAACGGCTGAAGAAGCTGAACAGGCAATGCAGGCAGGCAGCGTTAGAATTAGGCGATAGGTGTTTGAACTATCCTGTGTCTCCAAGCCGCGAGAGCTGCTTAGCGGATCGGTTCCTCAATTTGTCCATCGGATTTGCTCATCCACGGGTTTCCGCTCATGCGTGGGCACTTCAGCTGGATAACCCATGTAATAAAATCCGATGATATATTCCTGATCGGCGTCGATATCGAGTAGATCGTAAGTGTTTTGCTCCAGCGTGATGGCGCCGGTGCTCCACTGCATCCCGACTCCACGCTCCCATCCGGCAAGCTGAATATTCAGCATAGCGCAGCAGGCTGCTGCGTAGTCTTCACGCTTCCGTTGCTCGTCTCCCTCTTGGATACACGAAACCGCGACAATTGTAGGCTTGGACGTGAACTTCTTGAATCCCTGTTCTCCTGCTTTGGTAAGGGTTGCTTCATCTGCAGCTGCAGCCGCTTTCGGATTGGACGTAATTTTCTCAATCTGGATTTCACTGTACCGCTCAGCAAGGATTAACTTCGTTTCTTCGCCAATAACAGTGAATCGCCACGGCTCGGTTAGGTGGTGATTGGGGCTCCAAATACCCGCCTCAAGAATCTCTTCAAGAACATCTCGGGGCACTGGATCCGGCTTAAACTGAAAGATGGTTCGGCGAGATCGGATCGCCTCTGTGACAGGAAAACTCTGATCGGTTGGGACAGAACGTATTTCAGTATTCAGATTATCTTGACTCATTGCTTTCTCCTTTTTGAAATTGAGACTCAGTGTCAATTGCGGGTTTGAGAAAATTATAAACCCACAAACAACATTTGTCAAGAGGTTTCTCACAGAAAAATGCAAGTAACTAGAAGCCGTGTTATACGTTCTTAAAAAATAAAGGTTAGCAATGCCAGCTCGATATGATTTAATTGCACTACCTCCCCAGTAAGCGTAAGCGCCTTGTGGATTTCTGTGAATAGGGTTGACCTCACCACTGTCGTGTGATATACTTCCCACAAAGATCAATCATAAACTGGTATAGCCATCTTTAACCCAAAGGAGTCATTCTATGCAAGTTGTAGATCTTGGCAGAACAGGGCTGCGAGTTTCCCGACTTTCGATTGGGACAGGTACGCACGGTTGGGGCGGAAAATCGGATCAGACGGCACTCGGATTAAAAGGATTGGTGGACCTGCTCCATTTTTCGCATGATCAGGGTGTGACATTTTGGGATTCCGCAGATCAATATGGCAGCCACTCCTATATCAAGGAAGCTCTCAAGGAATTAGATCGGTCATCGGTTGTCATCACATCTAAAACGACTTCTCGCACGAGGGAAGCGGTTGAAGACGATGTCAAACGATTCTTGAAAGAGATCGGATCGGACTATGTGGATATTGTGTTGCTGCACTGCCTCACTGAATTCGATTGGCCCTCACGCTATCCGGACGCGATGGAAGCTTTGACACGATGCAAAGAGCAGGGCCTCATACGTGCACATGGTGTTTCGTGCCACGATTATGGCGCCTTTCAAACGTCCGCTATGACCAAATGGGTCGAAGTTGTGTTAGCCCGGATTAATTACACCGGAGTCCACATGGACGCATCGCCTGCTGATGTCATCCGAACGATGGAACAGATGGCGGCGTTTGGCAAAGGCATCTACGGTATGAAGGTGCTCGGGCAAAGTAAGTTAGCCGAGGAAGATGGACCAAGGAAAGGCATCGAGTTTGTCATGGGGCTGCCTTGTGTTCACGCAATGACAATTGGTATGACGAGCCAGCGCGAAGTTGAAGAGAACGTCGCAATTGTCAATGAGCTTGCTGATTAACTTAAGTCGCTAGGTCCTGTTGATACTTGACAAATCCAACTGACTGAAACAACGCACGTCTGAGATTCCATAAAATTTTTATAAAAAGTGTTAGATTTTGTTAGGTTTTGACACATTGAACCAATCAGATGTGCATTGAGGCAGTTTGGAACAACAGTCCCAACCCTTGGCAGATTGCTCAATAATTGTGACATTTGCCGAATAGTCTACGGCCGAATGTCAACACGCCCCAGTTATCCCCCAGATGTTTCTTTTATTGCACTGATGGCAATTCATCCGTCGGACGGATTTCACTACCACTAATAGTGCTCTACAATCCGTGATGAATTAATGGATTCCGCCCCTGTATTTGGGATTCAACAGAATGGATCTCTCTTCTGAAGTTTTGGAAGCTTTGCCCCCTAATTAAAGGAGTCATATCTTGAAGCTCTCTGATTTGAAGGTTTTAAGTTCCTTCGCCTGTGTTATCGCTGCGATTTTCCTTCAAGCTCCCTCACTACTTCTAGCGCAAACTGCGGACCAGACGGAACAGTGGCAGCAGGAACATGAACGAAAAAGGGAAGAAAAGCGTAGTCTGGAAGAACAGAGAAACACGATCATCCAGAAGGAACAGGGGGTCCTACAGAAACTACAGGAGATTGAGTCCAAGTTAGCTGCCAACGAAAAAGAACTCGCCCGGTATCAGCAAGAAACTGAAAGTTATACCTTTGAGGTTGAGGAACTCCAGAGAGAATTGGGAGAGTTGCTCTCTCAAGACAAGAGGCAAAAGAAACTGGCTATTAAGCGGATTCGCGCGATTTATAAGCTCGGCTACAATGAGGAAGCTGAACATCTGCTGAAGATATTACTTGGGGCACAGGATATGCAAGATCTCGTGGAAAAGTATAAGTATATGGGTGTTATTGCCGAAGCGGATCAAAATCTGCTAAAAGACATACAACTTCGGCAGGTAGAAATTGCAGACAAATCCGCTGAGATTCGGCATCAAATCCAGTTATTAAAGGAGTCATCAAAGGCTGCACAAATTGAACGAGACAACCTCCTTGCCCAAGAACAGAAGCGTCAACAACTCCTGCATCAATACCGAACAGAGAAAGGGGTTCATAACCAAGCAATAAGGGAGTTAAACGCTGCCGTTACACAGTTAGGTGACCGTCTCGGAATCATCAGCGAGGCACGCTTGGCAGAGCAAGCGGATACAATTAAAAGCATTCGGACCGCTCGGTTTGGCAAACTCCCGTGGTCTGTTGTTGGAAAGGTTGTCCCAAACCAGAACCCCACCGGTCGTGGTATCACTATTCAAGCAAAGAAGGGAACCCCCGTGCGATGCGTTGCAGAGGGTATCGTCGCGAACACTGGACCCATTTTCGGCTATGGTAACACGGTTCTTGTTATGCACGGAGATGGATACATCTCCCTTTATGCACATTTGTCAAGTATATCTGTGGAACGGGGCGATACTGTTCAAGCAAAACAAGTTCTTGGAACCCTCGGAGAAACTGGATCACTGATTGGACCAGTGCTTTACTTTGAACTTTGGAAAGACCAAAAAACTTTGAATACACGAAGGTGGTTGACAAGAAACATGAGATGATGTTGGTCTTTTTTTATCGACCTCCCGATTGGGGAGCAAAATATGGCATACAAATACGAAACCGTTATCGGTTTGGAGATTCACGCGGAACTCTCGACAAATAGCAAACTCTTTTGCAACTGTGAAGTTAAGTTTGGATCCGCGGCGAATACGCAAACCTGTCCCATCTGTTTGGGGATGCCCGGTGTGCTGCCTGTGATGAATCAGCGAGCAATAGAGTTCTCAATCCGCGCCGCTTTAGGGCTAAATTGCAAAATTGCGTCTTACAGCAAGTTCGATCGAAAAAATTACTTCTATCCAGATTTGCCCAAAGGTTACCAAATCTCACAATATGACCTGCCCCTTGCCTACGATGGCCATGTCGATTACGAACTGGAGGGCGAGACGAAACGCGTTCACATTAATCGGATCCATCTAGAGGAAGATGCAGGCAAGTTAGTCCATGCAGATGTGACCGGAAACCCAAATCAGAGCTATGTAGACTTCAATCGTTCATGCGTGCCGCTGCTAGAGATTGTCAGTGAGCCAGATCTACGCTCTCCTGAAGAAGCGATCGCCTACTGGCGTGCTGTCAAGGAAATCCTAGAGTATGTCGAAGTCAGCGACTGCAACATGGAGGAGGGAAGTTTCCGCTGTGATGCGAATATCTCCCTGCGTCCGGTTGGAAGCAAAGAACTGGGGACCCGGACAGAACTGAAAAACAAAAATTCATTTCAGCATGTGTTAACTGCTTTAGAATACGAGGAGAAGCGTCAAGCGCGGATTCTCGATCAGGGCGGTGAAGTGGTGCAAGAAACTGTACTGTTCGACATCAATACCGGTAGGACAGCTTCCATGCGCAGCAAAGAGGAAGCCCACGATTATCGCTATTTTCCGGAACCCGACCTTGTTCCTTTTGAGGTGGATGCAGCCGAAGTTGAGCGCATCCGAGCAGCACTACCGGAATTACCTGCCCAGCGTCGGCAGCGTTTTGTCGCAGAGTACGGCATTCCAGCCTATGATGCAGAATTTCTTACCGCTACGCGCCAGCTAGCGGACTTCTTTGACGAAACAGCGGACCTTAGTGATGATCCAAAGGCAAGTAGTAATTGGATTATGGGTGACTTATCAAGTCTATTGAACAACGAAGGGATAGAAATCCAAGATAGTAAAGTAACGCCCAATCATCTCAGCGAACTAATCCAACTAATCAAAGCTCAAACAATTAGCGGCAAAATTGCTAAATCCGTCCTACCCGATGTCTTTGAAACCGGCAAACTCCCAAAGCAGATCGTCGAGGAGAAAGGGCTTTCGCAAATTACCGATGCATCTGCGATCGAATCAATCGTTGATCAGGTCATCGAAGAGAATCCGGGACCCGCACAAGATTACCGGGATGGCAAACAGAAGGCAATCGGTTTCCTCGTCGGTCAGGTGATGAAAGCCACGAGAGGCAAAGCCAATCCGCAGATGGTCAACCAGCTTTTGCAGCAGCAACTTAATAGCTAAGAGGCCAACAACCAACTTGTCAAAGAAAACCCAATTCAAAACAGTTATTACAATCCAAGACACCTTTCACCAAGGTGCTGTGACTGGTATCGTTCGTAGTGTGGGACATTATCAGGTCTCATCAGAATGCGCGATCAAGCTATCAGATACAAGCTATTAATACCATGACCCTACAACATCCGCAGACAGACAAAATCAACTTGAAGGGGTTGACACTGTTTGAGCTAGAAGAACTGGTGACACAGTGGGCTGAACCGAAATATCGTGCGAAGCAACTAATGTCATGGATGTATCACAGACAGGTAGAAACCTTCGAAGCAATGACGAACTTGCCCGGTAAGCTAAGGCAGAAGCTAGCTGATATCGCTTACATTAGCGAGGCACATGTCCTCACGCGTACAGTCTCCAACGCCGATACAGCAGTCAAATATCTGTTTGAGCTTACTGATGGCAGCCAAGTCGAAAGCGTCCTGATGTATGATCAAGATCGTACCACGGTCTGTGTCTCGTCACAGGTAGGGTGTGCAATGGCGTGTGATTTCTGTGCCACTGCGAAGATGGGATTTTTCCGCAATTTAACCGCAGCGGAGATTTTGGATCAGTTGATAACGGTCGAACGTGAATTGGATGATGAAAAGAGTGTAACCCATGTTGTGTTTATGGGAATGGGGGAACCATTAGCAAACTATGATCAGACCGTGAAGGCAATCCGTTTGATGACGGATGCAAATGGGTTAGGGATACCCGAGGGAAAAATCACTGTTTCTACCTCCGGTTTAGCACGGCGCATGCGGCAATTCACCCGCGAGCGCCTCAGATGCAATCTTGCTCTCTCATTAAACGCCACAACGGACGATAGCCGTACACGCCTGATGCCTATCAACAGGAAATATCCAATTGATGAAGTTCTTGATGCCGCACGGGAATGGGCACTCGCAACACAACGCCCCACCACACTCGAATATGTCCTGATTCGAGGTGTAAATGATAGGGTTTCGGACGCTAAACGTCTCCGCAAACTGATGGGCAGGCTACCGTGCAAGCTAAATCTTATCCCGTTCAACGAAATCGAAGGCGCTGACTTTCAACGTCCCACACTCAATCAAATCGAACGATTCCGTCGCATTGTCGCAGATGGGCATCACGTTGCACCGATCCGATTCAGCAAAGGCAGAGACATAGCCGCCGCCTGTGGTCAGCTCCGGACAATCTACGAAAAACAGGGCGCGATGCTGCCACAAGTGTCATAGCGAATTCCCACCATGCTTTCTGATCTTGCCGCCGCTACTCAGGCATCCATCCGCCAGCACTATAACCTCACCATTGAGTCCGCAATACCAATTGGCACCGGTGCAATGAGCACAACGATGCGACTTGCAACCAACCGGGGGACATTGTTTCTAAAAATATATAAGCCGGCGCGAAACCAGAGGACTCCCGCCCAACCCAACCTTGAAAGAATAGCCTTTACGCACGCTGTCCAAACCTTTCTGCACCGGGAGGGTTTTCCCGTCCCACGCTTACTGCCGAATAACAACGGAAAAACGTTCAGCGTGTGTGGCAATCCTTTGGAGGCAGGGGAGGTGTATGCCCTCTCTGAGTTCATTGAGGGAACCGACTACGATGCAGCGAATTCGGAGCAGCTACATGTATCAGGGGAGATGCTTGGACGTTTTCATCAAAAACTTCGTCAATTTCAACCCCAAATTCAGTCTGCTGGACCTCCCCTAGAAACCGAGATCTTTATACAATTGCAGGAGCGTTTGTCTCGTCTCCAACCAGCTGTACAAAAGGATCTGGTGTCACCACCCCAAATCAATTCATGGATTCATGAGGTTGAAGTTCTCAAGAATTCAGTCATTGCACTACGCGATACACAAGCCGAACAGAACTGGCTCATACATGGCGATTACCGCGCCCAAAATCTCAAGTTTGATAGTGCGGGTATTCGCGCAATTCTGGATTTGGATACCGCTTGTTCCGCACCCCGCCTGTATGATTTGGGATACGCACTCATCTTTTTTCCCTCCGTTTATCAAGATACTCCTCTAACTACGGATCAGCGATCTATATTTCTGCACGCCTACGAAAGCATCTGTCCTCTTTCTGAAGTCGAAAGGGAGATGTTCCCTACCCACCTAAGGATTGCCTTCCTGCGTGGGATTACACTCTGGTTGGATTTATACCATTTTGCCGGGATGAGTGATCGGACGCGTCCGTGGATTGAAGGGTATCTGCAACACACACAATCTCTTTTCTAATCCGAATTTCGTTCAGATTCAAAAGCAACTTGAGAGAATTTCGGGGGCGGCAATAGCGAATTATATTTACAGCCGCTCTGCTTTTAGTCTATAATAATCTCCGTATCAGGTCGAGACATAGGCTTCGACCAAGACAACATTTCATCCTTTAGGAGGACATAAAAATGGGATACACATTTCATCACGTTCATGTGCGTTGTGAAGATGTTGAAGCAGCCGTTGCTTACTACGAAAAGATGCTCAACGGCGAAGTTACGGAGCGAGTCGAGGTACGGGGTTTGCCAATCGTTCGGATGAATATTGGTGGAGAGAAGATTTTTCTTTCACCAAAATTTGGCGATATGGAAGTGGAAGCGACCAGTGGAAATCCACGTTGGGGGGTTTATCAACTGGCATTTGGGGTAGAAGACCTCGATGCCACCCTTGCAGAGATGGAAGCAAAAGGTGCTGAGATTGAAGACGCTAAACCGAATGGTTTGCCGATCGCTTTCGTCAAGGGACCGGATAATGTACAGATTGAACTGATTGAGGGAACAGTTTAGCTTTTGTAAATTATAGGACGAGAATCATCCGGAAGGCAAACTTCTTAACATGCAGGAGTTTGCCTTTCTCTCCACCCCTCTTGAAATCTACTAGAAGTTACGCAGTTGGAATAAAGTAGCGCAGATAGCCCAATCTGCGAGCCGATCATCCCGATTCAATCGGGATGGCTACGACTGGATTGTCATGGCTATGTGCGTAGGGAACGCAGATCTGCGTTCCCTACAACCTGAAGTGTGTAAGTCCTATCTACCAATGAATAAATTGCCTTGAGGATTCCGGTAGGAAGTAGTGAATCTTCCTGATACAAGGAGAGTAGCCGATGAGATTGGAATTGTACACCGCTGGTGTTTCTCAGGCAAGCCTCTTGAATTGGAGGTCACGACTCTCGGAAGACGCGTTATCAGCAGAACTGGAAGTAGTACACTCCCCGATTAAAGAGATACCGGAAACTCTTAGAGTAAAGCTCCCTATCGTTTTGGATGAGCTCTGTTCAATCCCTGAACAGTGTGTTGAATTTCATTCAGCAGATGTGGAATGGTTATGCACCTTCGCCTATGCAAATTACCGAGCGCGCATGGATCGAGACTGGAATGCCTCCCTCTACTTCCCTTCAAAGGAAGCAATTTTCCTCCCGTTCGATGAAAAATTGCTTTCGAGGCGAGTTGCACACCTCTACTATCGAGAAGGCACATCCGACAAGGTTTATCATCTTTACCTTACCCAATCATTGACGGACAATCTTTACGCTGTCATAAGCCGCTATGGTCGTCGTGATGGCGGTCTTCAGCAGACACAGAAGGCGTTTGATTCCAATCTTGAGGCGGCTGAGAAAGAGTGGAACAGGCTTTACCACGACAAGCTTCAGAAGGGGTATCAGGTCGGACGCCCAGCTCCGCCCCAACAACTCAAACTGGCTTTGTCTTTCTGATTATGAAATACAGCGAATTTTTCCATACAATTCAGGGCGAAGGCAAATTAGTTGGTGTACCCTCCGTCTTTTTTCGGACCAGTTACTGTAATCTGAGGTGTGTGTGGTGCTCTGCGATAGGTACGCGCGTTTTAACTTCAGATCTCAAATGGACGCCCATTGAAACTCTCAACCCCGGTGATTGGGTCGTTGGTGCCTTGCGCCAAGATAAAGGAGGGCATCTACAATTACAACCAACTCAGGTTGTTGAGACCGCAGTCCGTCGAACTCCCATGGTCCGTTTCTTAACGGAAGATGGGATACAGTTTGCGTGTTCCGCAGACCATTTACTATATCAGGCAACAACTCGAACTCAGGATAGCTCTAAGATCCATGTTGGCTGGCGAAAGGCAAGAAACCTAAGCATCGGCAGAGCGGTTCGCTGTGTACTTCCACCCGAAGATCTACAAATGGACGTGGAAGCGTATGAAAGAGGCTGGCTATGTGGTATGGCGGAGGGTGATGGCTGTTTTTGGAGTTTACGAAAAGGGGATAAAAGTTATCGCCGATTCCGGCTTGCTTTATCAAATTTTTCACTATTGGAACAATTCCAGCAGTTTGCCAAACGTGCGGGCTACCGACTATATTTTGCCCCACATCAACACTCTGGCTTCAAAGGCTACAACGTAATGGAGGCGTTGTGGCTTACAGAATCCCAAAGGGCGGAATCCTTTGAGCGGTGGTTGAAAGCGTACCCACAAGACCAAAGTTACTGTCGCGGCTGGCTAGCAGGCTTTTTTGATGCGGAAGGTAGTTATACTGGTGCAATTCGCTTTGCTCAGCAGGAGGGAATATTCAAACAAAAGGCGATTGACTTTGCAGCCAAACTCGGATTTCGTCCAACGAGTGAATCCCGTGGGATTAGATTGGATGGAACAACCCCTGAGATTCTAAGGTTTTATTCGCTATGTCAACCGAGATCTCTCAACAAATGGAATTTTTGGGGTATTTCTAGCCAAGCACGTCAGCATATTGTCGAGGCAGAACATGCTGACACTGAAGAGGTGATTTCCCTTAAGACTGCGTCCGGCACTTATGTCAGCGAAGGAATCCTCTCTCACAATTGCGATACCCCCTTTACATCTTGGAATCCAGAGAACAAGGATATTACCCTCAAGGAAGCTGTCAAAGCGATTACGAAGTACGATTGCAAGCATGTCGTCATCACAGGAGGCGAACCATTCATCCAAGTCAAGGAGTTGACTGAACTCTGCCAAGAACTTGATCGACGTGGTCACCACATCACGATTGAAACAAACGCGACCATTTTTGCGCCTGTGGCGGCACACCTCATCTCCATGAGCCCTAAACTCCGAAACTCCAATCCCCCCAGTGAAAATCGCTACTATCAAAGGCATGAGCGCGGACGAATCTGCCCTGATGTCATCCGGCAGTTTCTTGATCGATACGAATGCCAAGTTAAGTTTGTTGTCGATCAACCAGCAGATATTGAAGAGATTCAAACACTACAAGCAGAAATTGCCATCCCCGCAGAGACAATTGTGCTGATGCCCCAAGGCATAACCCCCGAAGAGTTGGCACCCAAGCAGGAGTGGCTTGTGGACATCTGTAAGGAACACGGCTATCGCTATTCACCGCGGGTTCACGTTGATATTTGGGGAGATAAGCGGGGAGTGTAATACTGTCTGATTTGCTCGGTGGGTCTCCGGGTATTAGTTGTGGAGAATGGGCAGCCAATCATGAGTAAATTTGATCTGAATAACTTGAATATGCTGTATTTACAACAATTGCCCGGCCATCCCATCGCGAAAGCGATCAAAGCTAGTTTCATTGACGAACCAATTTGGCAGATAAGAGATGCAGTGGAAGTAATTAAGACGATTGAACAGACTCAATTTGCCATTACAAACGTCTATGTTTATGCATTCAAAGGCGGTGTACCAATAGTGCCATCGGAAGCAGTATATGATTTTGAAATCGAAGAATTGCCTCTTAATTATCCCTGGCATCAAATAGTAAAAAAATCATCGGATATGACGATGGATTTCGTAAAGAAATTTCAATTTTTGGCCCTCCGGTTCACTCCATGGTCAAGAAGCTGCGTTTTCTTTTTGGGCTTTCAACGAAAAAGTGTATCGCCGATTTCAGAAGTATAGCGATGAGGTAGAAGCAGAAGAAAAACAGTGAGGAATAACCCAAATGAAATACGACATATTGCTAAAAGGTGGGACCGTTATCGACCCTGCACAGCAATTACATGACCAGCGCGATGTCGCTGTTGTCGATGGTAAGATTGCCGCTATTGCGGAGGATATTCCTGCAAGGGAAGCCACGCACACTGTCTTCGTTGACGGTAAGTATGTGACCCCCGGTTTAGTGGATATCCATGCCCATGTCTACGCGGGCGTTACGACATGGGGAGTTAAAGCGGATCCGGTCTGCACAATGACCGGTGTTACGACAATCGTTGATGCTGGTAGTCCGGGGTGGGCGACATTTCCCGGATTTCGGGAGTATATTGCCCAGCCAGCGCAAACGCACATATTAACTTACGTCCATATTTCCGGCATCGGTCTCGTTTATGGACCGGTTGGCGAAATGAGTGAACTTGAGTACGCCAACCCTGAAAAAGTCGCTGACACGATCATGCAGAATCGGGACATCACCGTTGGTGTTAAAGTGCGGCAGGGGAAGTTTCAAGTCGGTGATAATGGCGTTGAACCGCTGAAGCTCGCAATCAAAGCTGCTGAATTATCCGGTACATCAGTCATGGTACATATCGGGACTGGGATCCCGCTTCCCGATGTTCTGAAATTGATGCGTCCTGGTGATGTCGTCACCCACTGTTTTCAAGGAAACGGTGACTGTATCGTTGATGACAAGGGGCGAGTGATTCCGGATGCGTGGGCAGCGCGCGAAGATGGAATTATCTTTGATGTGGGGCATGGCGGCGGAAGTTTTAATTTCGAGGTTGCCCAACGCGCCATGGAGCAGGGATTCATATCCGATGTCATCAGTACGGACCTGCACTCCGGTAATATCAACGGCCCCGTCTACGACCTCCCGACAACGTTATCAAAATTCTTGAGCCTTGGGCTTTCGCTTGAAGAAGTCATTGAAAAATCGACAATTGCTGCGGCAAGGACAATTGGACGTGAAGATGAACTTGGCAACCTCGAAATTGGGACGGTTGCTGATATCGCCGTTTTTGATGTGATAGAGGGCGAATTTGAGCTTTTTGACACACACGGCACAATGGTTATTGCCAACCAAAAGTTGCAAGCAGATTTGACAATCCGCGAGGGGAAACTGTGATATATGGTGCAGAGGAAGGGCTGTTATCGGCGCGTTGCAACGACCGGACTCGTTATCGTGGTAATCGTTGCTGCAGTCGGGGTTTTGCTTTATCAGAGGTTGGGTGGGCCTGAAGGGGCACGATATTGGATGGCGGAACGTGCCTTGGAGGCTGTCGAGGCACACCTACTGGCGCAAACTCCAGATGGTAACTGGCTGCGGAAACCGGATGGTATTCCGGCTGAAGAAGTCCGTTCTCAGTTTAATCGTGCCAGAGAAGCGACCGCAGAGCATCGGACGGATTTGATACAACTGAATCATATTCTCAGAGAGTATCAATCTAAATTTCAGAAAACAGAGCCAGCAACCAGTGAAGTCATCAACTTTCTGAACGCTATTGAGGGAACAATTTTGTCCAAGGCGAGTGTGGGCGGATAATACGAGTAGCACTTAGTCTATATTGGGTTGAATATTGAAAGGAATACACTGTGAAGGCAGAGGACATGCAACCAAAGATGAACCGGGTTGGCTCTACCGCCCAAAGGCTTGCAGAAAAGTCCTATGAAAAGCGTGTGTGCCGTATAGAGTGCTACCCAAGTTGTGTGCAACCGGGAGAATCGTATGTCGGTCTGTCCGTGGAAGAATGGGTGGATTTCATTGATGAAGTAGGGGTCGAAGTACAGGTGGTCGATGGAGAAATTAATAGGGGCACCCCGCGCTTTCGCTCAAAGATGATTCCGCCGTACGCCAATGTTGACAATGACCGCCTGCCGAGATTTTTGGAGTTGGCACACCAACGAGGCATTCTCATCCTCAGCTACTATCCCATCATATACACTAAACCACTCAAACCGATTCATCCGGAGTGGTTGATGCAGTTTCTGGACGATGGCAGACCTGAGATCGAGAATCTGGGTTGGTTCTGCTTTAACTCGCCTTACCGGGACTGGCTGCCGGAATATCTGATTGAATGGTTGGATAATCTTGACCTCGACGGCTTCTATTTCGACGATACCAACTACGGCTCCCATGAAGAGCGTCCTTTCTATCCCTCCTGCTGTTGCGAATACTGCGAAAAACTGTTTATGGAAGAGACAGGGTTGGAAATTCCCCGGAAGGTTGACTTCGATTCTCTGGACTTCCGACATTTCATCAACTGGCGCTATGAGAAGATGAAGGATTTTATGCATCATCTTTTCCGGCGAATCAGATCAAAGTATCCGGATGTTATTCTTGACATGAATTCATACATCCGACCAACCGCCGATTGGACGGACGGACACCCGCTCAACTCATTTCATCTTGAAGATGTTGGTGGCTATTTTTTCGTGGAAACATTCCGATCCCTGCGAGAACCGAACTTTACAGCAAAGGTACTACGGGCAACTGGCACACCCTTCGGACTGTTCCGAAACGTGACGCAATCACTACAGGGATTTGGTGGTGCGCCTTACCCTGAGATGTTTTCACCTGCTATCGCCGGCCTTGCCGCTATCGCTAACGGTGGCGCACCGTGTGGAAACCCTTTCGACGGACCAACAATTCTACATAAGGACACGGTCAAATCTGTCTTCAGCGAATTTAAGAAACGGGTTGACTACATCAAAGGCGATACGGTCAAATACGTTGCACTCCATTACTCGCAGCAGAACCGGGATTTCCGTCCGTCGGAGATTCCCAAGAACATAGGACAGACCTATTTCCACGAGATTGGGCAGAAGGACGCCTACGGTGCCTACGAGATATTGAATCGATCGCATCTGTTGTTCGACTTCCTTTTGGATGAGCGCCTGAACTACGAGACGCTGTCCCAATATCGTGTACTTTTTCTCTCAAACAGTGCCTGCCTATCTGACGAACAGTGTGAGGCTATCAGAAAATTTGTCGATGAGGGAGGGACGCTCATTGCTACCCATGAGACCTCATTGTTGGACGAACTCGGACGTGAGCGGGGTAAATTTGCCCTCTCCGACGTATTAGGAGTGGAGTACCGAGGGCTACGTGGAGACGCAAACGACCACAGCATCATATACGTCCCGCACGATGTAGAGTTATCGCGCAAATTCGGTTATGTCATCTGCTTTTACGGTCAAGAATCTGCGGTATCCGTCCTTCCGGCTGCTGATATCCATATGCTGTGTACACGTAGCTGTCTGGAAGGGAAACGCTTGCTGAAGGATTTCGACCCAAGAATGGACTACGATTCGTCCGAACCCGCCATCACGATGCACCGGTTCGGGAAGGGGAAGGCAATTTACATCTGCGGTGATGTAGGCGGAGCGTATATGAACAACCCGTACCCGCCACTGAAACGGCTTATTGCGGACTTGGTGGAGCGGACACCTCCACCCATTGAGTTTGAAATGCCGGAGGCTATCGAGATGACCGCTTCGCACCGAGGTGCAAATGAATTGATGATTCATCTACTCAACAATCCCACCCCACTTCTGCCGTGGCGTATTGCTAATCGCAGGCAGAGCGATGAGGAGACGACCACTTTTTTGTCACTTCGTGAGGTAAATCCTATCCACAATATTCGGGTTCATTTCAATAACTTTGCAGTAAAGACAGCGCGGCTACCTTTACAGGAGGCAGAACTAGCGGTGTCAGGAGACACTACCGCAACAGTTTTGGTACCGGCGGTAAAGCTACACGAAGTGCTTCTGGTAGAGCATCAAGATTAAATTGGAGGTCTTAAATGCAATCTGTACAAAATATATACTATCCGGAACGAGGGGACGATTGGGAGCGCAGAAAGCCGGAGGATGTGGGTATTGACTCTGACGCTCTCAACGAAGCGATTCACTATGCTCAGACCGTCGAAACCGCATGGTCCCGTAAACTGCGGTTGCACTATACCGAGATGGAAAGGGAAGAATCCCATCCTGAGGTCATCGGATCGATAAAAGACCGGGCTGCGCTCAACGGGCTTATCTTGCGGCACGGCTACATTATCGCCGAGTGGGGCGAGACACAGCGCGCCGATATGACGTTTAGTATTACCAAGAGTTATCTGTCCACGACGGCAGGACTAGCGCTAGACGGTGGATTGATTCGAGACGTGCATCAACCTGTCCGAGACTACGTAAACGACGGTGGATTCGATTCGCCACACAACGCTCAAATTACTTGGCACCATCTGCTTCAACAAACGAGCGAGTGGAAGGGGACGCTTTGGGACAAACCCGACCATGCTGATAGTCAGGGAGAGCGGGGTCCTGATAATGCGCTTCCAGTCCCCGGCAGCGTCTTTGCTTACAATGATGTCCGTGTTAACCGGCTCGCACTTTCTCTGCTGCATGTTTGGCGCAAACCGCTGCCGCAGGTGCTCAAAGACAAGGTGATGGACCCTATTGGTGCCTCCAATAGTTGGCGATGGCACGGCTATCGAAATTCGTGGGTGACAATTGATGGACTAAAGATGCAGTCAGTCAGTGGCGGTGGTCATTGGGGTGGTGGGGTCTGGATTAGTACCAGAGATCATGCGCGGTTCGGCTATCTATTTCTGCGCCGCGGTCGCTGGGGTGAACGGCAAATACTTTCTGAAAGGTGGATAGATTTAGCAACCACGCCGTGTCCGGTTGAACCGGATTATGGCTATATGTGGTGGCTCAACACGAATAGGCAGCTATTCCCAAGCGCGCCAGAAACGAGTTTCTGTGCTCTGGGTGCTGGACGGAACATGATTTGGATTGAACCAGAAAATGATTTGGTAGTCGTGGTGCGGTGGATAGAATCAGATTGTATTGACCAATTGATGAAGCGCGTGCTAGCAGCAATTCGCTAAGTAATCAAGTCCGGTGAGGTAAGCCAGTCCTGATTGATTGAGAGGAGAAATGTGATGCCACACGAATGGGATTCGCCCGAATATGTTCGTCAATGGGTAGAAGATGGCGACAAAACAGACCCGGAACGGGCAGAACAGATTACAGCGCTCGTAGGCTTGATTCAACGTAACTCTGGAGAACCTATTGAAGTGTTAGATCTCGGTGCGGGATATGGAATTGTAACACGCGAGATCCTCACTGCTTATCCGAATGCACGGGTAGTGTGCGTTGATGGGTCAGGGGAAATGCTAAAGCATGGGAAAGCACGACTGGCAGAGTGGCAAGATCAACTCTGTTTTATCGTGTCAAACTTTGATTCTTCGAATTGGTTGGCAACCCTGCCGGCGGATCAACAGTTTGATGCGGTGGTCTCGTCGCGAGCCATTCACCATGTTGTTGATGATCGTAAACAGGTGTTATACACGGAAATCTTTCAACTGCTCAAACCGGGCGGTTGCTTTGCCAACCACGATTTGGTCCGAAAACCCGATGACCCCATACGCGACAGCCACGATCCCTTTGGAACGGTTGAAGATCAGGTTGTTTGGCTTAAAAACATTGGGTTTGTTGATGTGGAATGTTTTTGGCAAACAGAAGGTCGCGCTTTATTTGGGGGGTATAAGTCACGATAGGGAGAGAAAAAGGGCGAGTGGGGATTCTTGGTAAATCTCTGATCGCGCAATAGGAGAGTATGCTCTCAGGGGATCATATGAATTTTTAATTGGAGGGATATCTTGGCGCAAAAAGTTCAATTAAACCGCTTTAAGAATTATATGCTAATGGTTCATCGTAGCGTTGGTTCAGATCTATTCCGAAACCTATACGCTTCCGTTGACGGGGAAGAGACAGACATTCTACGCGATGGAATACTTTCTTGTGCCTATTTCGCATCATCGGTGCTTTTCCACTGTAAACTGATAGACGACGTACACACAACTGTCAGAGGACTAGAAGCAAACCTCCAACGATCTGGTTGGAACAAGATAGAAGACCCGAAAGTTGGCAGTGTCCTCGTCTGGGAACCGACAGAATTTCCTGATGGCAGTGTTCGTAGACACGTAGGATTTTACATCGGTGACTCGGAAGCGATCAGTAATCGGACAGATCAGCGCGTACCCAAGGTTCACAACATGAATTTTGAAACAGAGGGGAAGTACCGTGCTATTGAAGCCGTTTATTGGCACGAGAATTTCGATGAAGCGAACAGCTAACTATGCAACGGAGCGAAGCGATTGGAAAACTACAAGAACAAGGTAGTCATCATCACTGGCGCATGTGGAGGCATCGGAGAAGTAATCGTTGAAAAGTTTGCAGCTGCCGGGGCGACGTTAGCCCTTTGTGATATCCGCCACGACGCACTCTCGCACGCCGCTGAGAGATACCGACAAGCGGGGGCAACCGTCTACAACGACGCTATTGATGTCGCGGATGAAGTCCCGGTGCGTGGTTTCTGCGAAACAGTTGCCCAAACCTTCGGAACGATTGACTGCCTGATCAATACTGTCGGCATTGTCGATTGCCCGGGAGATGTCGAAGAACTTTCGCTATCAATGTGGGATACAACGATCGCGGTCAATCTCACCTCCGCGTTTCTGATGGCAAAGTATTCGGTGCCACATATGAAAGGACAGGGCGGCGCTATCCTCAACATCGCCTCAGTATCGGGCTTGGCAAACCAAGAGAACGCAATGGTCTATTCGGTGACCAAAGCGGGAATGCTGTCGCTCACCCGGAGCGAAGCCATTGATTTGGCAAGATACGGCATCCGTGTCAATGCTATATCGCCCGGATCGGTGGAAACACCCCTATTGGACGCAGCGGTCGACCAAGCGGCACAACTTTTTAACCGTACCAAAGATGAACAGTGGCAGGTCTGGCGCTCACAATACCCAACCCAACGTTTTACATCACCGGGTGAAATTGCAGAACTGGCACTGTTTTTATGCAGCGAGAGGGCGACCAACATCACCGGTGCCAATTTTGTGATTGATGGTGGATTGACATCGCTGCTTCCGGAGCGATAGAAATTGTCGACGGTTGAATGCCGAACTGTCCTCAAAGGGCAGGTGCATCCAACCTTGTGAAAGTTTCAAACCTTCACACGATTCAATCAAAAGGTCGAAGCAATGCAGAATATTGGCATAGAGTTTCCGGCACAGGGTGAAATGGCATTTTTTGATTTGGGACCGCCACCAGCCCCAGCCCCAACAGAGATACGGATTCGCACCCTCTATTCAGGCGTGACCAATGGGACCGAGCGGCATGCACTGATGAATGACTTTGGTAGAACAAATTATCCCACTCGTGCAGGCTATCAGCACGTCGGCGTTGTTGACGGTGTAGGGAATCGGGTCGAGGCGTTTTCGGTGGGTGATGTCATCTTTCTCGGTGCCCACGGGGGCCACCGTGGCTGGCATCTGGTAAACGTTGAAACCACCAACGAAAGAGTGCGCCTCTGCATCAAACTTACCGACGATGTCGAGCGTGAGTTCTGCGCCCTCTTTGGCGTAGCTGGCGTAGGAATGCGGCACGCCAGGCGCATCCGTGTTGGACCCGCCCATAATGTGTGGGTAGCAGGCTTGGGGCTTATTGGTCAATCTGTGGCACAGGCCTCGCGCGCCCTCGGCGCTTATGTGACCGCAACAGATGTCAATCCTCAGCGGCTTGAGATTGCCAGAACGCTCGGCGCACACCGGGTGATAAACGTCTCAGAGCCATCTGAAGACGAGGCACTGAAACACGGCGCTCCCTATGACCGCATCGTTGATGCCTGTGGGGCACCGACGCTATTTGAGGATATTTATAGAAATGACCTGCTTGCCCTATATGGAGCCATCGGTGCCCTTGCTGGTCGGGGCGAGACGAAGTTCCATCAAAGTATGCTTCATTCCAAGAGGGCTTCAATTGAATCCTCATCTCACTTCACACTTGAAGACCTACAGATTCTTCTACATTTTGTCAGGTTGGGTACTATCCGAATCGCACCGCTGGTGACGCATCGGGTTTCGATAACAGAAGCACCGCACATCTATGAGACGATGAAGGATAGACCAGACGCTCTGCTGGGTGTGATATTTGACTGGAAGTCCTGATAGAGTGTGGGAAGTGCGTACATTTTAAGTCGAAAACCACAGTTAATCGATATCGTAACCTTCCGAGAAAATATTCCCGCTATCAAAACGTTTAACACATAACGGTCTAAGGTTGGTTGTGGCAAGTTAGCGGCAACCTGATGACACCAATCGTCACTCATGCGGTATACGATTTTTTAGCGCTCTGCTGTTTGTTGAGATTCAGAAGTTTCCACAGCAGGGTAGCGGACTTTTCGGTGAGTCCCTAGCAACTTGAAAGGAATAGGTAAACGACATGGCTCAAGAACGCATGGTATACATTAATGGAGAGATAGTTCCAGAGAGCGAAGGGAAGGTCTCCTTCCGAGACCAAGGATTTGTAACCGGGGACGCCGTCTTCGATGCAACGCGTACTTTCGGCGGGGTAATATTCAAACTGAAAGAGCATCTGGATCGTTTGTATAGTTCACTAAAATATATGCGCTTAGATCCAGGGATTGCCCCGCAACAAATGGCAGAGCTAACCATGCAGGTGCTAGAGGCAAATCAGCCCCTGTTGGGCCCAGACGATGACTACTGGGTAATACAGCGAATCAGCAGGGGTGTCCCCACGGGAGGAGGCAAATATAAACCAACGGTGGTCATTGAGTGTAATCCTTTACCGTTTGCTGCGCGGGCACGGTATTACCGCGATGGTCTGAGCGTCGTCATCCCTTCGATAAGACGGACGCCGCCTGAGTGTATGAGTCCGAGGGTCAAGGTGCACAATTACATCAACCTCTTACTTGGAGATCAGGAGGTAAAGGCACAGAACCCGGACGCCTTCTCTATCTTGCTGGACATCAATGGCAACATATCCGAAGGTTTCGGAAGCAACTTCTTCATTGTCAAAGACGGGTTGGTTGTTACGCCAAAGGAGCAGTACGTCTTAGCAGGTATAAGCCGTGAGACTGTCATTGAACTCACCCAAGGTCTGAATATCGAGGTACAAGAGGCGGATATCGATCTCTATGATGCCTACACGGCGGACGAGGCGTTTGTAACCTCTACCAGTTTCTGCCTCTGTTCTGTGTCCTCTGTCAACGGTTCAATCATCGGTGATGGCAGTGTGCCGGGACCCATTACGGATCGAATACAGACAGCGTATAGTGATCTTGTGGGAATAGATATCGTGAAACAGTATCTGAAGCGACTCGGCTGAGCCGGAGCTTCGATTCAAAGTGATATGTACTCGCATATTAAGGGAAAAACAGGTACAAAGAGATAGTCGTTGGGATATCTAAAATACTCCAGAGGCTACCCAAGATATAGTCTCCTAACGCGAGTCCCAGAAAGAATGGGATTGCGCGTCGATATGCGTTGAATCCACTATAACGCAGGATGATAGCCTTGCACACCCAAGCGACAAAGAGACAGCACCACAAATTCGCCATCCCCCAACTCTGTGCTGTCGCATAGCCAAGTGGATGGAGGGGCCACCACAGGAAGCGCGATCGCAAAGACATCAGCAAGACAGTAAACACAACCCCACCGCCCATAAAGGCGAGCGCTGGACGATCTGGCTCTTTAGGAGAGTTCAGCCAATTTTCAAGCTGCACATAGACATCACGCCCAAATCCCAATACGGCGGGATCAAAGTATCCAGATTCCGCGCCGTGTCGATAGTAGATATCCAACAATAGCCAAAAGGTCACCGCCGATCCGATCACTGTCGCAAGCAGAATAGCAACGGCTGTATGACGCGGGTTAATTTGCCGCCTTTCCGAGATTTTCAAGGCTTCCAGTTGCTCTGGCATTGGATTTGCCCAATTAGCGCGATTGAAAAACATGTACAGTGAAAAGACGGTCAGTGTGCTGGTATTAAGTCGCCATGTGCCAACACCGACAACAATCATGTTATGTGGACTGATGAACTTCAAACCGTGCACTAGGAAGCCCAACTCCGCCCTGAGTCGCGTCACCATTATCGATAGCAAGAAGTAGATCGCGAAGAAAATTGGGATTACCCAGAGCGACATACCTGCTTTATAGGAAAATGCCATCAGAAAAATCAGACCGAGTAGGATACCCGCGCAAGCAAGGCGATATGGCATCGGTTCGCGGGAATCATCGAGTTGCGATGGGTCCCGCGTAGCGGGGATCCCGATGGAATCGGGAGAGGCACGAGACCTGAACAGATGACGCACCAACCCTTTGATATGTGATCTGCCAGTCCAGAGAACGAATCCTAGCAGCCCCATATATACACCGAAAGCCTGTTCAGCGGGATAAGGGAAGCGTGGCAGACCTCGCCAACCCATGATGCTACCAATCATCAGTTCGATCTTGTAGATCCAGAAAAACGCCCAGCATGAAAATAGGAGATCCAGCGGGATAAGAAAACCGATTCCGATCGCAAAAGGATAGAAAGCAACTTGCACACCGCCTATCCCGTTCCAAGGACGGGTAGTAAAATAGTGACTAATGCTCTGGCGTTTGACAGGGATATAGGGAACAATTGGGTTGATTGAATGGAGTAAGTTCACAATACTAATCAAGGCAGCGATGCCGAAACCGAGCCACATCAACCTGTTTCTGAAGAACCCTAACCTCGGATTGGTCATTTCTAACGGGAGTTGAGTCAGGGGATAGGTCAACCGCTCGCGTTCGATCCACTGAATCCGCAACAGCGCGTTGATACACAGCATCACAACCATCCACGCGAAGATAAACGCCATCCACGCTACCGCCGGACCAAGCCACGCCTTCAAATACCTCTCAATGTAAAGACTTGTGCCCCCTTCATAAAGCGCCGTCACCGCTTTTTCGTCGTGAACGGTGAGCCACTCTGGAAGTTGCCGCCAAAACAGTTGACGCCATTCGTTTTCGGGACTGGCAAACCGGAACGCATGCGCCATGATCGGTATGAAGATCTCCATACAGTCGTATGAACAGAGGGTGGAGACAATACACAGCATGAAGTAGATCGTAAGGAGTTCCTGTTGAGACAGACCGAGTTTGGGGGAGATTTTGCTGAATATCCACCCAATCAGAACGAGCCAGAAGAGCGTAAAAATGACATGCGAGAGCGGATGGACAAGCGTTGGAAAGGTATGGCGAACCACTTCAAGCTGAATAATCCAAGCAACGGTAATTGGAATCAACAGCAAAGCGAGAACGAATGATTTAAGTGTTAAACCACTCTGGAAGGGCACCGGGGTATTTTCTGCTAGAGTAAAACGGGTATTTTGAGGCACTGTTGATAGGTTTTTCATCTCAGTAATTATACATACTGATAACTAAGGGCAGATTAAAAGTATTCCTGTGCGTTAAGGAAAAAATTGATACAGGGTAGTATTAGCCACAATACTGATAATACTCCAAAGACTACCTAAAATATAGTCTCCTAGGGCAAGTCCTAAAAAGAAGGGAATAGCCTGTCGGTATCCCCTAAGTCCACCGTGGCGTAGGATGATTGCTTTCGCTACCCATGCGACAAAGAGACAAGCCCATAAATTGAACATTCCCCAGCTATTCGCCATGGCATAGCCAAGTGGATGGAGGGGCCACCACAGAAAGCGTGTCCTTAGGAACATGAGTAGCGTTGTAAAAATGAGTCCGCCTCCCATAAAAGCGAGGGCTGGAAAATCTGTCTCTTGGGGATAGTTCAGCCAGTTTTCAAGTTGGCGATAGATGATTCGTGCGAATCCTACTGCAAATGGCCCATAGTACCCCGTTTCTGCACCATGTCGGTAGTAGTTATCTAACAACACCCAAAAAACACTCACTGATCCAATTAGGGTGGCAAGTAGAATAGCCGCAGCTATATGACGCGGATTGATATTTCGCCTTTCAGCGATTTTCAGAGCTTCCAGTTGCGGTGGCATCGGATGAGCCCGATAGGCACGGTTGAAAAACTTATACAGCGAAAAAACGGTCAGGGTGCCCGCCCCAAGGCGGCGTGTTCCAAATCCGGCGATGATCATGCTGTGCGGGTCAATGTAATGCAAATCGTGTACTAAAAAACCCAATTCTGCACGCAGTCTTGCAATCATTACTGCTAATAGGAAATAAATTCCGAAAAAAATCGGGATAACCCACAGAGACATCCCTGCTCTGTAGGAAAATGCCATCAAGAACACCAATCCAGCCAATATGCCGGCGACTGCCAAGCGATACGGCATCGGTTCACGAGAATCATCGAGTGAAGATGAACGTAACAGATGGCGCACTAATCCTTTGAAATGAATTCTGCCGGTCCACAGTGCAAATCCGAGCAAGCCAATATAGACACCAAAGCCCTGTTCGTTGAAATACGGAAAACGCGGCAGATTGCGCCAGCCCATCATGTTACCGAGCATTAGTTCGATCTTATACAACCCGTAAAACGCCCAACATGAAAAGAGGAGGTCTAGCGGTATGAGGAAACTAATACCGATAACAAAGGGATAGAACGAGACTCGGAAGTAGCCCATTGCATCCCAAGGACGGCCGGTGAAGTATTGGTGTAAATTCTGACGCTTGACAGGAATATAGGGGACGACGGGATAAATCGAATTGAGCAGATTCACTATACTAATCAACGCAGCGATGCTGAAACCAAACCACATCAGTTTATTTTTGAAGAATCTGCTTCTGGTGTCTGTCATCTCCAGCGGAAGTTGAATAATTGGGTAGGTCAGTCGTTCCCGCTCCGTCCACTGAATCCGTAACAGCGTATTGATGCACAACATGACAAACATCAGTACGAAGATGAATGGGATGTATGCCAGAGCGGGGCGTAGCCAAGCATACAGGTGCCGTTTGATATAGAAACTGGATCCGCCTTCGTAATAGGGGGTTAGTGCCTTTTCATCTTGGACGGTGAGCCAAGGGGGCAGTTCCTTCCAGAACAGCTCGCGCCATTGGTTTTCAGGTGTTGCAAAGCGAAAGGGGTGCCCTAAAATCGTGATCAAGATCTGCATCATGTCGGCTGAACCGAGGGATGATACAATACCCAACATGATATAGATTGTCAGAAGTTCCGGTGGACTAATCCCAAGCTTGGGAGAGATTTTCTTGAGACTGTACCCAATAAGAAGTAGCCAAAATAGAATGAAAATGACATTTGATAGCGGGTGGACGAGCGTGGGGAACGTGTAGCGAACAACTTCGAGTTGAACAATCCAGTAAATATTGATCGGAATGAGGCACAGTGTGATGAGAAAGGATTTGAGTGTCAGACCGTTTTGGAAGGTCGCTTCGGGCACTGTATTAGACCTCAGAGCATCGTCAAGATTAACAGAATATCAACAGGCATTGGGTTGGTGAGCCAGCTTTGAGTCCGTCGAAAGGAGTTCCCGCGCAGAAAAGGGGTATGGTTGTTGGGAGGTCTTGTGTCATAGAAGAGCAACCAAGGTCGCTACTACGAAGCCACGTCTGTAACATTTGGATTTACTCTGATGGTATTCATGAAGAGCTAATCCACTCCAAATCGCGCAGACATTGAATCCAACGCTCACGCACAGGGTTCCCTTGAGCACCTTCGATCCAGTGTGGGTGACAGAAAGGTGCGTCAATGGGGTAGTTAAACATGCGGTAGTGATTACTATGTATGGCACGAGCCTCTTTGCGGCGAGCGTCTGCCTGTTCCTGGGTTTTTGATGGAGCCCAATACACAGTAGCACCGAAGCGTCGATTGGGAGCACCTCCAAAACTGGCGTGCAACAAAGGCATGGCAAATGCAATAACATCCCCAGGTTCGGACTCCACGGCTATACTAGGAAGCATGTGGTCCCCCGGCTGGATTGCTAGCCCTCTTACCTTTTGCATGTAGTCCTCATCCTCCGGGCTGAGGCGCAGGGGTTCGACTTCGGGAACGTTGGTGTGGTGCGGCTCTATATGGGAGCCCGGAACAACGCGTAAAGCTCCATTCTCCGCTTGGAGTGCATCCAGGTAGTAGATGAATTTCAATCCGGTGTTGCCGGGCACATCCAAATCGCGGTGCCACCCCGTATTGGCTTGCCACCAGAGCATATCGGTATTCAGACCGATTATGTTATCATCAAAGAGTTGGGTGGCAATACCGTAGAGACGTTCGTCCTCAAGCAGGGAGGCATTGAAAGGGGTAGAGGGTCCAAGGAGTGGCACCCAGCTGCCTTGGGGACCGGCTTCGCGACCTTGGTAAATTTCGTTCAAGGCAACTTCCGCCTCGCTGCCGATGGTCTCCATTTCTTCCGCACTAAACAACTGGCGAAAGACAAGAAATCCAAATTCGTTAAAAAAGCCAATCTGTTCATTAGCGAGCATAGTCGGAATTCCTGTACCGCCGTCGGAAATTTTAGACCATTATCTAAAGTAAGATTGTAATACAATGACAATCAGGTTAAAAGGAGAATCTGAATTTGATTTGATAGGCGGACAACGCTTTGCCAAACAGTTGGTCGTATCGTTTGTGAAGGGTAATTCAATGGTTGTATACTTCAGCAAAGCTCGCTATTAGTTGGTGCAATGCAGCATTGCCGTGATTGCTATATAGTTTGACTTTGAATGTTTTCATGGGATTGTCGTTTGCCCTTTTCCCATGTCAGCGGGATATGGGAGCCTCTGTCGGGCGACGGGGCTGATATTCTCCCATACAGGACAACCCAATTATACCATAAAACGTTTTGGAAATTAAGACTAAAGCGGTGTGTTATCCCCAAGTCCCGTTCTGTAAGCATCAGAATGAGGTAGCAGAATTGTGGATTCACAGTTCGGTAATGTTTGTTCCAAACAAATCGAAATTGAATCTCGATCTTACCGGGGTGCATCAGATCGAGGACTCACGGAATGAAGATGAGTTCAATTGGTCAAATGTCAACAGAACCGAATGCGATTGCTATCGCTTCAGCGGCAGACATTTTGGCTTTCACAAAGTCTTGATGTCCGATTTGAATTAAAAGATTGTCACGAAGGGTATAAAATGCTACGATAATCCAATCTAGGGAATTCTCCTGTTTAAGAGTTTTTCTCGGAGGACAAAGACTCCAATGGAAATTCCATGGATATCCAACTAATAACTTGCGTTATATTATTTGGGGATGGGACATTAAGGATATTTGAAAAAATGGCGAATGTCGTTTAGGTTTACCTAAGCTTAAATCGGGGTATCTCCTTGGAACGACAGGTGGGAGGTAGTTATTGTTCCAGCGTAAAAACCACGTTGTTGGATATAGTATCCTCATCATTCTCATCAGCATGGGAACACGGCAGACATTTGGTATTTATTTACAACCGGTCACGGATGAACTTGGCATTGGGCGGGAACTGTTTAGCTTAGCCATAGCTATCCAAAGTATTATTGGTGGACTACCGTTTGCGGGCATACTGGCAGATCGTTACGGTTCGCGCTGGGTGGCGATAGGCGGTGGGTTGCTATTCGCCGTATCGATGTATCTGATGTCGGTTACGATGCATTGGATCGGTTTAATGCTCGGTTTCGGTTTGTTATCTGGGATATCTCTGAGTTGTGTTTCGTATGTCGTTGTATTGGGTGCGGTAGCACAGGTAGTTCCACCTGAACGGCGCAGCAGAACATTTGGCTTCATCACAGCCGCCGGTTCGGTTGGGATGTTTATTGTCGTACCGGTTGCACAACACATCCTGAACGCCTTTGGTTGGCGAACCACCTTTGCGATTTTTGCCGGATTTGTGGGTTTAATCGCTTTCCTGGCAGTGGGCTATCCAACTCGAAAGCAACAGATTGCAGACGATGAGTCTACGGATAAAGCCACTGATTCGCTGACAGAGGTATTAGCTAAGGCAAGCCACCATTCGGGGTATTGGCTGCTGACTATCGGCTTTTTTGTCTGCGGCTTCCACGTTTCGTATGTTGCCTCCCATCTACCCGCATATCTCACTGATAACGGATTATCAAGTACAGCCGGCGCAACTGCACTTTCGCTGGTGGGATTATTCAATCTATTTGGTTCTACGCTGTTTGGCTATCTAGGCGATCATTATCGTAAGAAATACCTGCTGAGTGGTCTTTACTTTGGTCGCTCGATTATTATCAGCCTGTTTCTCATCTTTCCGGTCACGGAAACTACGGCGATGATTTTTGGCGCCGCAATCGGTTTTTTATGGCTGGCTACCGTGCCGTTGACGAGTGGCACAGTGGCGCAAATTTTCGGTCCCCGCTACTTAGCTACATTGTACGGAATTGTATTTTTTAGCCACCAAGTGGGCAGTTTTCTTGGGGTTTGGCTTGGCGGCAGGATTTATGACGCAACAGGGGTGTACACGCCTGTATGGATAATTGCGATTATCCTGGGCGTGCTGGCTTGCATCGTCCACCTTCCTATTGCAGATAAACCTGTATATCCACTTAGGACAACGAACGCGACAACTCGCTGATACAACATCAACTATGGTAGATTTTAGAATTAATTGGACACTTACAATGCACAACCAACCCCCTAAATCCCCAACCCCTCTGATAAGAGGGGAAAGACACGGGGAGTTGCAGGGAGACTTTGGCAACTTCGCAAAGGTCGGAGTTGCTGGCAAATGTCTACTTATTTGTCTAATTCACCATAAATTGAAAACTCAAAAGGGAATGCAAGGACAAAATTATGGAATACAAAATCCCAATGCGCATCGTTGTTGTGAGTCCTCCGATCGGGGTCAATTTTTCTTTGGAAAACGACGGAAACTTGGTTTCAGTGACCGAATCTACTGGGGAAGATATTACGTTTGATTTTGACGCAGTTGTGAAACCACAACGCAACACAGGCGTTCCCAATTTTACCGGAGCATTCGCGCGAGGAACTCCCTCGAAACGATTCTTCTATGTCAATATCGGGGAGTTGGCGGGTCAACCGGATTGTGAATGGTGCAGAAGGGCGAAGATTTGGATTTCAACGGGCTATCCCAAATCTCTCCGCCAAGAAGAGGTGACTTGGGATATGGTGAAGGAAGTATCCGAAAACCCGAATAAGGTGCTTATGGCGAGATATATGGGAACAGATAAATATGGTGGACCTAGTTGTGCAACCACTGAACTTATAGATGGTGGCTGGATTATTGCCGACCGGTGATTGCCGATAAACCAAGCTGCAAAAAATCAGGGCTTCAGATGAATCGATAGGTTGCTTGCCCCAAAATCGTCCCAATAACACCCCAAAAACTTGCGGTCACAAACTCTCCCAGAACGAGGCCAATAAAAAACGCGCTCGCCTGTCGATACAGCTTGAGTCCACCGAATCGAAGAATGATTAGCTTAGCCAACCAGCTAAGGAAAATTGAAAACCATAAGAGATTGAGCGACCATGTCCCACCAATCACGTATCCCGCCGGATGAAAGGGCCACCAGATAAACAGCCTCCGCATAACCAGAAACCCCAGGCCAATACCGAAACCGCCACCCATAAAGATGAGCGATTTGACATCCGTCCCCCGTGGATAGCTTAACCAGTTTTGTAAACGGTTAAAGATGGGCCAACCGGGCCACGTACTCCCTTGGTATTGATAGGCGGTGTGTAGATACGCCCAACAAGCGGCAATTGATCCAACTACCGTGGCAATCAAGATACCTGCAATCAGCATCCCGTTGATGGAGAGATTCATCCGATCCGCAAGCCGAAATGCTTCCAATTGATGCGGCTGTGGATTGCTGCGATGGGCATAAGTGAAAAAGTGGAGATAGGAAAATAGTGTGAGGCTCGTAGGCCCAACCGCTTGTGTGCCGAATCCTGTTACGACAATGTCCTCAGGACGGAATGCAAAATCGTGCATCGGGTAGCCTGCTTCGACGCGGATGCGTGTCACAACCGTTGAAAGCCCAAAGAAGATGAGGAAAAAGACCGCCGACACCCACACGGACATCCCCGCAACGTAGCAGAACCCGATGAGATAGCTTACGCTCGCGAAGATGCCAAAAACTGCCCAGCGATAGCGTCGTATCTCCGCCCGGTTGTCCAGAATCTCGCGTAGTTGATCTCCAGTGCTTTGGACAGTGGTAGGCATTCTAAAAAAACTCCGTAGAATTTCTCGTCCGGTAGCTCGCAGCCCCCACAATGTCATACATAGGATTGCCGCGCAGGTGCCGATGGATTGCTCCCATGTAAAAGGGAAGCCGGCTAACATGCTGCCACCGGAGAAAACTGTTCCCACCACCCTCTCCAACCGCCAAAGCCAGTAGAAAAACCAACAGGAGAAAGAGAGATCTAGCGGCATAAAGAACGCCAACCCGATTGCAAATGGATGAAACTCGATCGGAATCCAACCGAGTGCGTTCCACGGTTTCGCGGTGAAATACTGACTCAGAAGGTAGCGCCCGTAAAAGATACTTGGCGCTACAGGGAATAGGGTGTGAATGCCGTTGATGAGATTGAATGCCACGGACAGGGCAAACCCGACCCAGATTAGGCGTGTTTTGAATAGACGGGGACCGTTGCTGATAATGTCTAACGGTATTTGGGCAAGCGGATAGGTGAGGCGTTCATGGACTGTCCAGTGTTTGCGCACTAGGAGGTTGATACCCAGCATACAAATCAACAGCGCGATAATAACAGTACACCATGCGAGGCAGGGTACTAGCCACGCATTAAGGTACTCGGCAATGTAAAAGGTGTTATCATAAAATGTGCCACGGTCTTTGTAATAGCCAGCCAATATCGATTTGTCTGTGACAACGAGCCAACGCGGTACATAGCGATGGAAGAGTTCCTGCCATTCATTTTCGGGGGCGGCGAAGTAGAATGCGTGTCCGATGAGCGGGAATAGACGCTGGATCATGTCGTGACCCGCGATAGCAGAGGAGACGCACAGCATCACATAAATCAGCACCATATCGCTTGAATTCAGTGCGAACCTTGGAACATAACGCTTGAGCCACGGATTGATCAGACTCAAGACGAAGATGAGGAAAATCGCGTTCATGAACAGCGACACCCGCGTGAAATTCACGCCGTGTCCTGTGATGCCTGTGTCAACGACCCAGAGACTGTTGAGCGGGAGAACTACGAGACCGATGAAAAGCAGCTTGCAAATTTGTACGGTTAGATTCGATTTGGCTGGATGGTTTGGTGTGTGGTGCACGGATGATGAGGTGCCTCCTATCATGGTTGTGCTATCACTAAATATTTGGGAGATACAGTGACAGCAGCTACATCAAACGTGCCCTGTGAGAAACGAGGGGGTGATGAGTGACTATTTATCACCCGTCACCCCTTCACACTGGTTGGAGATTCACTTGGTTTTCTCAGCGTAGAGCGGCTTTTTCAGAACGGTCTGGGTTTCGTAAATTGAACCGCCGCGCTCCGCACGGGGGAGAGCCATGCGAACCGGAGCCTCGACCATACGTACCTCATTCGTGAGTTCACCCCGCAGGATATTGGCACCTAAAGCATCCCAGTCACCGCTTAGGGGCCAAGCATCAACCGCGGTATAGGCAGCGAGCAGTAAGCGGCGTGGCGTACTGGATGTGTTGGGGGCAGAGCCGTGAAGGGTGCGGACATGATGAATCGAAATGCCGCCGGCTTTGACTGTGATCGGGACAGCACCGTCCGGGCTAAAATTGGGGTCAGTGACTGCACCTGCGAAACGCCCATCTTGGTGATGGTCATAGATTGGTCCTTTATGGGAGCCGGGAATGACCATTAGCGCACCATTCTCCATTGACATATCGTCAATGGCAACGCCGACCGCCAACACATCATCGTTCGTATGCGGGTAGAACGCCCAATCTTGATGCCATTCAACAGGGCTACCGAAATCGGGGTATTTCATATTCAGTTTGCTGCCCATGGAGCGAACACCAGGTCCCACTAATTGCTCAACGATGTCGATAATGGAGGGATAAGTTCGCACCTGATCATAGACAATATGTTGAGCTGCTGGATTCTTGATTCGGCGTACGCGGGGAGATTCTGCGGAATGACCGGGTTCAAGATCAAAAACGTCGGTATGCTCGGTGACTTCACGGGATTTTTCGACAAATTCATCTGTCACACGACGAAGGTCGATGATATCTTGCTCCGAAAGCACATTTTCAACACCAATGTAACCATTTTCATGGTAGAAGTCGATCTGTTGCTGAGTTAGCATAATGTAACTCCTTTCGCGTAAAACGATTGAAAAAGCCTGCGAATCCATTCGCAAGTTAAGAATCGATCCAATCAACACTCAATCAGGTGACCGAAAATATACACACTTAGGGGGTAGAATCTAATAGCTTGGGTCGTTTCAAGACGACTCAAATCCACTTCCAGCCTACTATTGTACATCCAACTGGATTGTAAGTTCAAGTTTTTTCTGATTTGACCTGTTTCGATAGTAGCCAGCAAGACTGAGGTGATGCACCGTTTGACAGTAAATCAGGTGCTCGGACCTAGTATTTTTGATTCGGCAAACACAGAGAGATCACTGTACTGTCCAGAACCACACAACATACATCGGTGTCTCTAAAATTACGCCTAGGATAGCCCAATAACTGCCACTTACCACATCGCCCAGAACCAACCCGAGGAAGAAAGGCAATACACGTCGGTACAGACGCGCCCCACCATATTTGAGTATGACGAACTTGGCAATTGAGGAGAGGATTAACACGAGCCAGAATTGATCCAGCGTTCCACCGTTGATGCCTATCACATAGCCGACCGGGTGGAAGGGCCACCAGAGAAACTTGAGTCGCATCATACCGAGAAAGATAGTAAATAGAAACGATAGCCCGATGACCATTGATCCGAAAACATCTGTCGGTCGCGGAAACTGTAGCCAACCCGCCAATCGGTTGTAAACCCCCCAGCCGGGTCCCAAAATCATTCCTGCCTTGCTGCCTCCATGCGTATATAGAACATAAAGGTACATCAGAAACGCCGAGAAAACACCTATCACAATCGAAAAGAGCATCACCCACAACAGTTTGCGATGATCCATGCCGGTGCGCTGGGCCAGTTTAAAGCCTTCAAGTTGATGCGGCATAGGTTGGCTGCGATTCTGGCTGTTAAACCACGAAAAAAGCGAGAACATAACAAGGTTACCACGTCCGAATGGACGTATCCCGACCACTGTGGTTAAGGCGGTTTGTGGATTGACGCCAGCCATGTCGTGGGCTGGCGGTCCAAGCTCGGCGCGGACGCGAGTCACAGACGCTGTAATCATCATGTACAATCCGAAAAATAGCACGAATACCCACAGGGACATCCCCGCCTGATTGCAGATTAGATAGAGAAGGATGAGACAGATTACAATTCCTAAGGCTGCGGATCGATAGCGCATCGGTTCCGTCGAATCGTCAAGAGATGTGTTCATGCCGATGATCCGTTTCCCAACCTCCCGAAAGTGCTGCCTACCTGCCCACATTGCTATCACAACAATCGCTAGTGCCGCGCCCATCGCTTGGTTTGGTTGAAAAGGATAGTAAGGGATTGTATACCATCCAGCCGCCTTTCCCCCAATGTATTGCGCTTTGCGGACCCAGTAGAAGAATGCTGTTGAAAAACTCACATCCAGCGGCAACAGAAAACACAGACCGATAAAAAACAGGCGTAGGTGAAAGAAAGTTGGTCCAATCGCGTCCCACGGTTCCTCGTTAAGCCACCGCGAGATATCCGCACTCTCCTCGCGAATCGGTATCATAGGAAAGGATGGATAAAGGAAATTGATTCCGTTGATGATCTCGATGCCCGCCGCAATCGTAAATCCCAACCACATGCCACGGTTTCGGAAGAGGTCCATTCCAGGCGCAGTCATATCAAGCGGCAGTTGGGTAATCGGATATGGCAGTTTTTCATGCTCGATCCATTGGCGTCGGAGTAGGACGTTTACAAAAGCAACAAGAGCAAAGATCAGGGAGGAGATGATCGTCCAACTCATGATAGGAATGATCCAGTAGCGCAGATAGCCTTCGGTGAAGAAATTAGCACCGCCCTCATAAAAAGGGCGAGCGATGGTTGTATTCCCCATGACGAGCCAGTTTGGAAGGTAAGGCTGAAGAATCTGTTTCCATTCGTTTTCGGGGGTGGCAAACCAGAAAGCGTGACAGAGAGGGCCCATGAGACCGACCATGTTATCGTGGGCAACCACTGCTGTAACACATGCCAACATGACATAGATGACGAGGAGTTCAATTTGGCTCAACGCATGGGCAGGAAAGAATCGTTGGGCAACGTAGTTCAAGAGCGCCAACACGAAAATGATGAAAATGACATTCATCGGGATAGAGGTTGCGGAGAAATGAAATCCGTGCCAGAGCATCTCTTCCATTCCGATCCAGTAGGCATTAATCGGCATAAGGATGCAGCCCAATATCACAGAACGTAGGGTAATACGCGACCGAGAAGGTGCGGGTGTAGAGGGAGCGGCTGGCATCGTTTCGTTCATAGAATCATTTCTCCGATTTGTTGAAGAATTTGTTAAGATCAGTTTTCTTCCATTTCCGCTTTGCCGCGCGGTCTGTGGGGTTCCGGTTCTTGTCCAGGTTGTACTAGGGTCACTCCATCGTCCTCAATAAGGGGCCGGTTGTACATTTGACGTACTCCCAAACCTAAAGGCTTGGGATTCTTACGAGTCCGTTGCCAATAGGAGTCGAATTGTGCTATCAACAAGGATTGCCCGACGAATCGGGACTTACGTCCTCTCCTTTATGGGTTGACGCCCCAACCCGAAAAATGTTAATCGCAGCGTTGCGATCTCGGTCATGCACCGTGCCACAATCGTTACACTGCCAAGTTCTATCACGCAGATTCAACGCTTCATTGACTGCACCGCAGACCGAACAAGTTTTACTCGTTGGATGCCACTTATCAATGAAGGTGAGTTTGACACCTTTTTTCTTAACGATATACACCAACTTCTTGACAAAATCGGCAAATCCCAGATCACTGACTTTGCGTCCCCATAGCGACTTCATACCTTGCAGGTTCAAACCTTCGAGCCGTATCTCGTCGTATTCATCTGTCAGTTGGTGTGCCAACTCATAGTGGAAGTCCTCTCGTTGTCGTTCGATCTTACGGTGCTTCCGTGCTAAATCGAGCCTTGTTCTTTCCCGATTATTTGACTTTTTCTTGGTTCGTGAATGCGCGCGGTTTGCACGTTTGATAGCGTTGAGGCTGCGTTTGAAAAACTGAGGCGATTCTATGTCGTGTCCATTGTGACCAGTGAGATACCGTTTCAGACCGAAATCAAAGCCTGCGATTTTACCCGTCATGACTCGATTCAGGTCAGGTTCTACATAGTCGGTGAGAATGCAGATATAGACATCGCCGATAGCGTCTCGTTTGATTGTGCAACGTTTCGCAGTGCCCAAAACATCACGGGACTTAAAGTATTGGTAAACACACTTGCCAATACGAATCTTGTTACTGTTAAGCAGTTCCCAACCCGATTGAAGCAGGGTGAATGACTTGTATTTGCGGCGTGGCTTAAAACGAGGTCTCCCCCACGGCTTGCCTTTCGCACGCGCTTCAAACATTGCCTTATACCCTTTGTCAATACGGGTTGCCACGTCTTGAATCGATTGGCTGGGGAGTTGATTCCAATGAGAAAACTGGGGAAGCCGTTTCAGCTTAGATATATGATTTATCAAACGAAATTTGCTGATATACTTGCCATAGATGGAATAGTAACGGCGCTGAAGCGCGACGCAGTGATTCCACACATCAGCATGACCGTCTATCGTCTTGTGCAATTCATGATTCCCGTGATTGCTATACATCTTAAACTTGTAGGTTTTCATCGGAGTGGGCTTTGTCCTTTATATTCTGTTTCACAAGGAAGCGAGAGATCCTATCGGGCGATAGGGGTCAAACTCTCCCACCAGACCCAAGACAAACATATCATATTTTAACTGCAAATTCAAAAAAATGCTAAAGCAGGGATGTATAGGCTTCGCCCCAACTGCTCCAAAGGTAAACCTTTGGGTTTTACCTCTAAAGGAATTTTTGATAATTGCAATCACGATAGGACATTCACCTCATTGGTATACCTATCTGAGTAAGCCAACAAGGGTATCCCTGTCTACGTTACTCTGAACTTCGTAAATTGAGCCTCCGTGATGGCCCGGACGCAACGGAGCAGGGGGCAAGGATATGAGCACGGGGTGCGCCTCCAGACGCGGTCGGTTGGTAGGTTCGCCTCGCAGAATCATGTCGTTGTACTTGTCCCAATCGCCATCAATTCCTGTTAAGGGCCAAGCGTCAACCGCGCGCAACTCACAGAGATACAAGCGGCGAGACTGCCCAGAAATGTTAGGCGCTGAGCCGTGGGGCATGCGGATGTGATGAATTGAGATACCCCCCGCTTTGACCTCCACAGGAACGGCATCTTTGGGGTTGAAGCACGGATCAACAATTGTGCCGACGAAATAGCCATCCTGATGGTGTTGGTAGACAGGACCTCGATGCGCCCCTGGAATAACCAGAAGTCCACCGTTCTCAAGTTTCATGTCATCTATGGCTATACCGACAGTGCAGACATCTTCATTTGTATGGGGCCAGAACGCAGCGTCTTGATGCCAGCCGACCGGACTACCGTACTCGGCGGACTTCATGTTGAGTTTGTCGGTGCGAGCGCGGATGGCGGGTCCAATTAACTGGGCAACAATGTCGAGCATGCGGTCATGGCATCGCGCCCTGTGGTAAATTGTGTGCTGGACGTAGGGTTGCTTGAGCCGACGGAGTCTTGGGGTTTCTGGACTATGTCCCGGTTCCAGATCAAAGAAACTGTTGGATTCCGTTACTTCGCGCGCTTTCTCGACAAATTCATCCGTGACACGCTGTAATTCGGCAACTTCCTCGGCGGAAAACACACCCTCCACACCGAGGTAGCCGTTTTCATGGTAGAAGCAAATCTGTTCTTGGGTAAGCATTGTTGGCTCCTTTTTCGAGCGATCTAACGCTCCAAGTTCCGTTGTCCAACTATTCTCTCTCCGACGGGGGAACAATCTCTCCTTTAATAATCTGATTTTTGAGTGCTTCAACATGTTTCAGCATTTCCGCTGATAGTTGCCCTTGATTGTTGGTATCGACGATGTATTCGATGCCGCCCTCTTTGAGACCGTATAATTTTACTCCACCGGTGAAGTTGTCCTCAACGACAGCTTGGATTGTTTGGTAGACTGCGAGTTCGACTCCCTTGATCATGCTTGTCAGGACGAGTCCCGGTGCGAGATGGTTCCCGTTCGCATCTACCCAGATGAGCTGCTTCTGTTTTTCCTTGGCGGCTTCGAGTATACCCAGACTCGTTGCGCCCGCCGCTGCGAGGATTACGTCAACGTCTTTGTTGTATTGCGCCAGCGCAAGCTCCTTCCCCTTTGCAGGATCGCTGAAGGCTTTCGGTGTGACACCCGCATAATCGATGAGGACTTCGATCTCCGGATTGATAGCCTTTGCCCCGGCGTAGTAGCCTGCTTCAAAAGCGTGCAAGAGTGGGACGTTCATCCCACCGATGAAGCCTATCCGATTTGTCTCTGTTTTCAGGGCAGCGATTGCCCCCACAAGGTAGGTCCCTTCATGCGCTTTAAAGATTAACGAGGCAACATTCTCTCGTTTCGCTTCGGCATCAATGATTGCAAACTTGACGCTTGGAAATTCAGATGCCACACGCTCCATCGGCTCTTGAAAGAGAAAACCGACACCAACAATGAGGTCATATTTCAATCGAGCCAACTGCCTCAACGCAAACTCGATGTCGGTACTCTGTCCAGGCGTAATCTCTTTGAGTTCAAGCTGCCACTGATCGACCGCCTTCTTAGCACCAGCGTAGGAAGCATCGCAGAACGAAAGATCTCCACGACCGCCCGTGTCGTAAATTAATCCAATCCTTTTTGTTTTGGCAGCACTTGGTGTCACGCACAGAAAGATGAGCGTAACACTATAAATGAAAGCTTTAATCAGGCTTTTTTGCATAATGTTAATTCCTCAAAAGTTAGTCCCTCATATTGTTTTTGCTACGTTTAGGTTATGCTCCCAGCCAAATTGATACTGCTGCAATTATCCCCAACGCAAAGCAATAGTAGGAGAAAATAGAAAATTTCCCGCGATTGAGGATTGCAAGCAGAAAACGCAATGCAATGTAACCCACAATGAACGAAGTCAATGTTCCCGCAACGATAACGGTTGGGGCAATTGTGATCTCCCCCACATCTTTGAGTTTGAGAATAACCGCCCCCAAAATTGCGGGGATGGAAAGTAGAAAAGAGTATTGCGCCGCAGTCTGCGGAGACAAACCCAGGAGCAGTGAAATGGAAATCGTTGACCCAGATCTAGAAATTCCCGGTATAATGGCGAGTCCCTGAGCAATCCCGATGAGCGGTGAGTGCCGAGCTTGTAAGGGAGTTTCTGCTTGTAGCTGCCTGTGTCCGAGGCGAGACAGTTGTAGGATTAGCCCTGTGACAATTAACATAGCGGCAACCACCATCGGTTTGCCAAAGATTGCCTCAAACGAATTTTTGAATAGTACAGCGATTAGTCCGGTAGGGATCGAGCCGAGCAGGAGATACCAGAGCATCCTGAGATCAGAAGTGTTGCTGATTGTACGTCGAGGGTGTCGGTAGAAATCTGCCTGAAAGAGCGTGGAAAACCCTGTTCGGATCAACGATCCGATGAACTGATAATAAACTATGATGACTGCCCCCAAGGTCCCAAAATGGAGCATAACATCGAAAAAGACCTGCGATTCCTTTATTCCCATGAAATACTGCATCAGAACTAAATGCCCAGAACTACTCACTGGTAAGAACTCTGTGATGCCTTGTAAAATTCCAAGCACAATCGCTTCAAGAATGGTCATCCGCACTTCCTAAACCGCCAACAAGTCATTTGAAATCTCTGTTTCTTTCGGGGCGTAAGGCGAAAAAGATCTGTTTTTTGCGTTTTACTCCTACGGTATGACAACGGGCACAAGTCAAGTGGCCTGGAATTGAAGGTTGTTTAACATCAAAACCCAGTGTACGTCGCTATAGGTGCCGCGCTGCACAAACTTATGGACAAAAGTAGATTCAATAGGAATTAAAAAGAAGTAGATTAACCAAAACGGGGCAGGAAAACGGAGAACAGTCTTGCGAATATTAAGATATTCTCGAAGAGAGTGGGCGAAGTTAGAAATGGGATTCATCGCGGATGGGGCAGGCACTTAATCCGAGGGGATTGACCCATTGTGGGTTAATTTGGGGAATCATTCATATACAACCTTGCGAAGGTTTAGAACCTTCGCAAGGTTAATTAACTTAGGTTATCAACACCACAAGACACTAAATATATTCTATTCAAGGGCTTCTTCTACTGCCTCCGGCAGGATAACGGTGCTTGGATCCACATCAATTGGATATTCGGTGCCATAGGCTTCAACAAGTTCATCAAATGTTGCGTTATCTACGTTCTCCAGTTCCCCACCGGGACGGTTGAGAAAAACGCCTTGACAACCATCACAACTCATCAGATCTACGTCCGATAGTTCGATCGGAAATTGCGTAAGTGGATTATTACAACCTGGACAAGGAAGCATAAATTAGATCCTTTCAAATGAAGGGTGTGTGTAGTACAAAAACGTTACTTAGGGTTTATTTTTTTAGTCGGCAGCATTTGCAAGCGGTTCAGAATGATCCAATTCGCAAAACTCGACGTAATCACTAATTAGTTCGGTAATCGTCGGTTCTTCACCGCAGATCGGGCAGTTCTTATCCCGACTCACTTTCAACTCACGAAACTTCATGCTGAGTGCATCATACATCATCAGGCGACCGATGAGCGGTTCGCCAACGCCAAGCAACAGTTTGACCGCTTCAGTTGCCATCACAAGACCAATTATGCCCGGGAGCACGCCCAGGACGCCAGCCTCGTTTCAGCCGGGCACCATGCCGGGTGGCGGTGGGGTTGGATACATGCACCGATAGCACGGTCCATCGTGTGGTTTGATAACGGTAGCCTGCCCTTCAAATTGGAAAATACTGCCGTGTACAATGGTTGTGTTTGTCAGCACTGCGGCATCATTGACCAGATAGCGTGTTGCAAAATTATCGCAACCATCAACGACCAAGTCGTACTCATTAAAAAGATCGATGATGTTGTCTTCTGACAGTCGCATATTGTACGGAACAACATTGACATCGGGGTTTAAGAAACCCATCGTTTCAGCCGCAGATTCTGCCTTCGGTTTCCCAACAGTTTCCGTGCGGTGGAGGATTTGTCGCTGCAAGTTGCTTAATTCGACGACATCTGAATCAACCACGCCAAGTGTGCCAACGCCTGTTGCGGCAAGATATAACCCTGCCGGTGAACCTAAGCCACCCGCTCCGATGAGTAGCACTTTAGCGTCGAGCAGCTTAGACTGTCCCCTTTCGCCGACTTCGGTCAACATAAAGTGGCGGCTGTAACGTTCCAACTGATCCGGTGTCATCGGTTTATCTTTGGCTGTTGGGAGCCCTGACGCTGACCAGTCTCGATATCCACCCGCCATGGATACGGAATCTGCGTATCCCAGCTCTCTTAGAGATTTGGCGGCGAGCAAGGATCTCATTCCGGCAGCACAATAGACGATTACTCTCTTGTCCCGATTTGGCACTTCATCTTCGATTGAGAATTCAAGCATCCCTCGCGTGACATGAATTGCGTCAGGTATATATCCTGCTCGATATTCGTCCTCATCACGGACATCAAGCAGCACAACATCATCTCCACCTTCCGCTTTCTCTTTCTGGGCTTCTTCAGCAGAAATCTCAGGGATCTCTTTTTTTACTTCTTCGATAATTTGGCTTGTGGATTTCAATGCAATTCACCTCATTTATTTAATTGAGTACGGTGCTCTGAAATTGTGTTGGTGATGGGAACCCAATTTTTTACAACTTCCATTATATCACAAGCGGATGATGCTGTCAAAACTAAATTGAGATGTGATATACTTGTACATATACTCGTGTTCGACGAGCCTGTCCGAGAATCTATGGAGGAAAAAAAATAGAACGTGCAGCGCGTTCTACAGACATCGTGCAGACCCCAATTTCTATCGTTTTGGTCTTATTGTCCGCCCTCTTCCACGCACTGTGGAACTACTACGGCAAAGCAAGTCGTTCGCCGCAGCTGTTCTTCTTCTGGATTGGAGTTGTTACAGTGGGTGTGGCGGCATTTGCCTTCGCGCTGCAACTGCCAATCGCCCCGAAATCGGTTTGGGGCTATATCGTTGGGTCGAGTATCATTCATTTTTTATACTGGTTGTGTTTGAGCCGCGCCTATACGTCCGGTGAAATCTCTTATGTCTATCCGATTGCCCGGTCCGCACCCGGATTCATCCCCTTTTTTGCCTTCCTATTTCTGGATGAGCGGCTTTCAGTCCAGGGACTCGTTGGTATTGTTCTAATTGTGCTCTCGATTTATCTGCTTCAGCAGCAATCTGGTGGGCTGACGTTCAAGGGGCTGCTTCAATATATCAGGCAACCCGCTTCTATTTGGGCGTTTGCGACGCTTGGCACGGTGATCGCATACTCGCTGGTTGATAAGGCGGGGATGTCCAAGTTTTATGCACATTCACACCAACAACACCCTTGGCAGCCTGTAAGCTACTTTTTGTCAGAAAGCATGATTACGATGGTATTGTATGGCGCGTATATCCTGCGTTGCTCTCCATTACAGGAAGTTGCAGATATTGGGCGTCGAGAGTGGAAAAAGGTTATCGTAACCGGATTGCTTTGTATGCTTTCTTATATGCTTATTCTTTATGTTTATATGACCGAAAGCGTTAGTTATGTCGTCGCGCTCCGCCAGAGCTCTGTGATTTTCGCTGTGTTGCTTGGCGGATATCTGCTGAAGGAATCACAAACGAACTTGCGATTGGCAGCAGCAGTGGTGATGGTTATCGGGGTGCTTCTGATTGTGACAGCGTGAAGCAGGGGTGTTTATGTGCTATGTTTCATACCGCTTTTCCGGACTTGTCGCTTCATCTGCCACCGCGAATCTGGCTGCGTTTTCCAACGATTGTGTGCCCAGAGCCACTGATCCGGATATTGTCGGATGTATGTCTCAAGGATTTTCAGGATGCGTGCGGTATTGATCTGTACGTCTTGTTCAAGATCGCCGGACATTTCTAGGTCAATCTCCGGCGTGATGAGCACATGATGCCCGTCATCGGGCTGACGGATAGCCATCGACACGAGCAGCGGTGCACCCGTTTTTAGCGCGAGCGTTGCAGGTCCGCGAACAGCGGAAGCCTGTTTTCCAAAGAAATCGACAAAGACCCCCTCACGTCCCGCATTCTGATCCGCAAAAAATCCGACAGCATAATTCTCTTTAAGCGCGCGGAGGGTTTCCCTGACTGCTTGCCTACGGGTAATTAACTTTAAACTGAGCCGCTCTCGATATTGAGAGACAAGCGCGTTAAGGTATCTATTTTTAAGCGGAAACGCAATTGCCTTCGCTTGATTCGGGATGAGTGCCCCATAGACCATCGCAAGAAGTTCCCAATTCCCAAAGTGGGGCAGAAAGACGATGGCACCTTTCCCCTGATTCAGTGCCTGTATTAAGTGCTCTTTCCCATCAACAGTTACTTCCTCCCAAACATTGTCGAAAGCTAGTTTGGGGAAACGCAGAAATTCGATTGCGGTTTTCCCGATCTGTTGGAAACTTTTACGGCAAATTTTCGCACGTTCAGCAGTAGACATCTCATCACCGAACGCAATCTGCAGATTTCTTAAGGCAATGCGGCGGCGCTTCTTTAGTACGAAATGGAGGAATTCTCCCAGAGCACTCCCTAGCATTAGGGCGTGCCATTTGGGAAGCCAACGGACGGTTATACCCAATATACGAATGATAAAAGTAATGAGCCAGTCACCAATCAAAATCCTTACGAAAGCGCATCGATTTTCTTCGCCAATTCAAAATCCAACGCGCTAATTCCTCCGGCGTCGTGTGTTGCGAGATCAACTGTCACGCGATTATAGACGTTAAACCACTCAGGGTGATGATTCATTGATTCTGCACTCAAGGCAACGCTCGCCATAAAACCGAAGGCTTCTACAAACGAGTTGAATTGAAATTCCTTGTGCAGCTTTTCATTTTCGACTGTCCACCCTGATAGTTCCTCAAGTTGAGCGTTGATTTCTGCATCGGTTAGTTTTGTAATTGCCATTTCATAGTCCCCCTTAAAGCTGAGTTGTTTTAACCCTAGCAGCCCGATGGCATTGTATTGAGATTTTCGAGCAAAGTCAAGCAAAATTCCAAGATTTCTGTTATTGACAGAAGGTCGCAGTTGATGTATCATATGTTGATGCACTGTATATGGAAGTTTTGGACGGTTCAAGTTTGATGCACAGTTGACTAGTACCGGGTGTTGGGGAATTATCCGACAATTGGATAAAAACATGGCTGAATTGCATTTTAATTTTCGAGATATCTTCCGAGCCGGGCGTTACGGGTTCAACCCAAAGAAGATTTCAGTTCATCTTTTCGGGCTTGGCCTCGCTTATCTCATCTACGAAATATTGGTATATGCGAGCCTGTTCATCGTGGGCGAGAGTGAAGTCAAGCAATTTTGGGATGCCTATGCGCTCCTGCCCGTTTGTCCTCTCGTCGATTATACTTTTGAGGACATAACAATTGGTGCGATGTGGCTTGGCACATTCATCCTGTTCGTATTCTTTTTCCTAGCGAGCACAATGGTGTCGAAAATCACAATAGAGCATCTGCGGGGCGATTACTTTTTTTCTGTAACAGCGTCTTGGGGTTTCGTGCGGAAACATTGGAAATCGGTTTTCGGAACGTTTGTGGGCTTAATCGCCATTCTCGTGATTTTGGCTTTAATACCGATTTGCATTGGTCTGTTGGGAAAAATTCCGATGGTGGGTCGCGTTATCCTGATGTTAGCATCGGCCTTGACCCCTTTCGCCTTCTTTCTGGGATTACTGATGGCTTATCTCCTTGTTGGTTTGGGGGTAAGTCTGTTTTTCGCTCCCTCCGTGGTTGGAGCTGCGGACTCGGATGCTTTTGAAACAGCGTACCAGCACCTTGCGATGCTTTGGAATCAACCGTGGCGGGTTTTTGTCTACGAGTTTTTTTTATTTGGCGTGAAAGTGATCTGCATCCCGATTTGGGGGATTTTTTGTCTGACTGGGTTTGCCTTAGCAATGCAACCAATCTACTTTCTGATCCCTACGGATATACAGCATATCATGTGGCAGACAGATCGATGGCTCGGGGGCTCAATTGATAAACTTGGCGCGTTACCGTACATGGAGCATTTCAAAGTATTTGATATTGGTCCCGCACCCGCTAATCTGCCAGTTACGCTTAATATCGCCGCGATTTTTATGACGTTTTCCCTGTTATTTATCGTAGGTTTGGTTATCGCCTACCTATTTTCGATTGCTTCGGCTGGTAATACCCTCATCTATACGATACTGAGAAGACGGGTTGACGGGGTGAATTTATTAGAGGTTGAGGAGGAAGATATTTCAAGTCTAGTTGCTCCAGAGGCACCACCTTCTTAGGCTGCTTTGAACCCCGATACAACCGAGACTGAAAATGCTGGAAATAATCCCAATGCCTTAGTGTTGGGTCAGACAGCGTAATTTTAGTTGATTTTCTTGGCAAAGTATGATGTACTTGGTTTGTCTTTCGGTGGGAGAACGGCAGCCCTATCGCACGATAGGGGCTCCCACAGTCCACTGACATGGACATGAAAGACAGAAAGACACTTCCAATGTTAAAAACTCATAAAATCGCTTTAGATCCAAACAACGCCCAATCGACGCAATTCGCTCAACATTGTGGGTATGCCCGCGTTGCGTGTAATCACGTTCTTGCTGATTTTAAGCAAGGCTTAGCCAATGGCGAGTGGCGTTCACATATAGAATTAAACAAGCGATTCAACGCTACCAAACATGAGCAATACGATTGGTGTAAAGCACTCAATCAGCGCGCTGCTCATAATGCGATTTACTTCAACTTTCATGATGCAGTCAAACGGTGGCAGTCAGGTCAGAGTCGATTTCCGAAGTTCAAGAAGCGTTCACGGGGTCAAAGTTTCCAAGCGGATGCGGGTCGAGGCACAACTATTGTCGAAGAACAGCGTATAAAACTACCCAAGATTGGTTGGGTTCGTATGTTCCAAAAACTTCGACACCTCGGCACGATAGTTAAAGTGGTTATATCGAAAACTGCTAACCGTTGGTTCGCCTCTATTACCGTTGACCCCTTTACTGACTATCCTATTACTGATAATCGTGGACTGCCTGTTGTTGGTGTGGATGTCGGTATCAAGCGCTTAGCTGTTACTTCTGAAGGACAGTATTTTGAGAATCCGAAAGCCTTAAAGCGTTACGAGCGCAAGATGAGGCGTTTGCAACGCCAGCTAAGTCGAAGGAAGAAAGGGAGTCGAAATTGGCATAAGACGAAATCTAAGATTGCCAAACTGCACTACCGTATCACTTGTATCCGAAAAGAGGCACAACACCAAGCAACGACGGCTATCGTCAACAATGCGAGTCGTATTGGGATAGAGTCGCTCAACGTTGCGGGTATGTTAAAGAATCACAGACTTGCAAAGCCATTATCAGACGCTTCATTGTCAAGTTTGCTGTCTATGCTCAAATACAAAGCAGAACGGTTAGGCGTAAAGATTGTGGAAGCCGATACGTTCTACCCGTCCAGTAAGACTTGCTCAACTTGTGGAGCGAAAAATAGTGACCTGTCCTTGTCGGATAGGATATACCATTGCCGTGATTGTAGCCATACCCAAGACAGAGACTTAAACGCTGCAATAAACCTTAGAAGCGTCGCGGCGGGACACGCCGAGACGTAAAACGCTTGTCCGAAAGGATCCCGATTTATCGGGGTGGAGATTTTGTAAGTCCTCACCATCAACACGAGGCGAGAATCGCTGAAGCAAGAAAATAGCATGGAGACAGAAAATGTCTACCAATCAGTCTATTAAGAATCCCAAGGCTTTAGGCTTGGGAACAGTCAAGAAAAAGTTCAGTGAGATGTAACTAAATCGTGTGCTAAACGTCAAAAGTAAATAGAATTAGATAATTTGGAAATTTTATAAACTGTAAAGGGTGATGATGTTTCATGCTTCAAAAAGTTTTGACCAAAGTTTTCGGCAGTAAACAGGACCGGGATACGAAGCTGCTCCAACCAATTGTGGACCGGATCAACCAATTGGAGCCGGAGATGCAGCAGCTATCCGACGCCGCCCTCCAATCAAAAACGCCACATTTCCGAGAAAGATTGGACGCCGGTGAATCCCTTGATGCCCTTCTGCCCGAAGCATTCGCCGCTGTGCGTGAAGCCGGTGTGCGAACTTTGAACCAACGCCATTACGATGTTCAACTCATGGGCGGAATCGTGTTTCATCAAGGCAAAATCGCTGAGATGAAAACGGGTGAGGGGAAGACGCTAACTTCAACGCTCGCCGTTTATCTGAACGCCTTGACAGGCAACGGCGTCCACGTCGTGACTGTCAATGATTATCTCGCCAAACGCGATGCGGAATGGATGGGTAAGATCTATACCTTCCTCGGACTGAGTGTAGGGTTGACTTACAGTGGATTACCGCATAATTTGAAAGCATTGGGATATAAATCGGACATTACTTACGGTGTGCACAGTGAATTCGGCTTCGACTATCTATGGGACAATAAGGGTCAAATGCTTGAGGAGAAGGTACAGCGTGGCCATCATTTCGCTATCGTTGATGAAGTCGATAGCATCCTAATCGATGAAGCACGTACCCCGCTGATCATCGCTGAACCCCAAGGGGAGCCGGTCGAACTCTATAAAAAAATTGACACTGCGGTGCGACGATTACAAGGCGAAAGACATTATGAGCGCGATGAGAAAAGTAGCAAACGCGGCACCGTTGCCCTCACTGAGGAGGGAGTGGAAGAAATTGAACGTCTTTTAGGGGTGGAAGATCTTTACGGTCACGAAAGCATGAACTTGGTGCATCATGTCAATCAAGCACTCATTGCACACGTCCTCTACAAACGTGACGTAGACTATGTAGTGCAAGGCGGAGAAGTTATCATTGTCGATGAATTCACGGGACGATTGCAGGAAGGCAGACGGTTTAATGAAGGTCTTCATCAAGCCCTCGAAGCGAAAGAGCGTGTGCAGATTAAGCAGGAAAACCAAACCGGCGCGTCAATTACTTATCAAAACTATTTCCGGATGTATGAGAAGTTAGCGGGCATGACGGGCACAGCTGAGACCGAAGCTGCCGAATTTGCACATGTTTATGGATTGGATGTCGTCGTCGTCCCTACAAACGAGCCGATGATTCGGATAGATCACCCGGATGTAATATATAAAACAGAAGACGCAAAATATCGGGCGGTCCTAGAAGACATTATTGAGCAGCATGAACAGGGACGCCCTGTGCTTGTCGGCACGATTTCAATCGAAAATTCTGAAAAGTTGAGTCAACTGCTCCGCAAAAAACGGCGTGATATTAAACATCAAGTGCTGAACGCCAAAGAGCACGCCCGCGAAGCGACGATCATTGCTCAAGCGGGTGTACCCGGCAACGTAACAATCGCAACGAATATGGCGGGACGCGGCGTGGATATCTTACTCGGTGGCAATCCGGAGGGACTAGCGAGAGAAATTCTTCGGAAGAAAAAAATAGATCCAGCCACTGTTGACGAGGCTTCAGAAGACTGGAAGGAGGTTCTCGCTGAAGCTGAGACTATTTGCGCCCCACATCGGGAACAGGTACTAAAGGCTGGCGGCTTACATATCATTGCTACGGAGCGGCATGAAGCACGTCGGATTGATAACCAATTGCGCGGCCGTGCTGGGCGTCAAGGCGATCCGGGATCTTCTCGTTTCTACCTCTCACTCGAAGATGATCTGATGCGGAAGTTCGGATCTGAACGCTTATCTGGTATTATGGATCGGTTGGGCATGGAAGAAGATATACCGATTGAACACAAAGCAGTGACCAACGCGATTGAAAAAGCACAAAAGCGGGTGGAGCAGGTTTTCTTTGAAATGCGAAAGAATCGACTCAAATTTGATGATGTGATGAATTCACAGCGTCAAAGCATCTACGGTTTGCGCGATAGCATTTTGGAAGGAGATGACCTCAGAGAGACGATTTGGGAGATGATCGAGAACGTGCTAGACGATTACTTTGAGGAGCATCTGCCCGAACACATTAATGACGCGCGACTTTCTAGTATTCGTCTAGAATTCCGAAATCAGTTAGACGGTAGTGAATCAATTCCGGCAGATTTGACGCATGAACTTAGAACCAATGGGCTTACCCTATCCGACAATGCTACTGTTTCAACTTCTAAAAAGGGTAATGAATGGCTAATCTCCGATGATGAGAATCAGAGTACATACGTTATCAGAAAAGAAGGGGACAAGCTAAATGTTTACGACGGCGCTATTGAAGGCTTCAAGACTTGGCTGACGAATACTTTCACGATTGATGCAGCAGATTTGCAGCAACCGTTGAACATCGAACAATCCGAGCTGCGGGAGTATCTCCTCAAATCACTACACCAGCTTTATGAACAGCGTGAAACCGAAATGGGTTCAGAGTTGATGCGTACGCTTGAACGGCTAATTCTGCTTGACCGCATCGATCACCACTGGAAAGACCATCTGTACAATATTGATTACATCGAAGAGGGAATTTATCTGCGTGGCTACGCTGGCAAGGATCCAATTGTCGTTTTCAAGAACGAGGCTTTCAGTATTTTTGAAGCGATGCACCGACGAATTGAAGAGGAAGTCAGCGAATACATTTTCAAAGCGCGCATTGAAACTACCTCCCTCCCAAGCGAGCGACCTCGGCGAGCTTCCCGTCGGGCAAACGCTGTGAACACGCACGGCGCCATTGCAGGAACGCCTGATGGGCAATCAGCGAGCGACACTGCTGAATTCGCTTCGCGTCAAGCAACTGGCGAACTCCCAAAGGTTGGTCGCAACGCTCCTTGTCCCTGTGGGAGCGGTAAGAAATACAAAAGGTGTCATGGCAAGTAGAGCGTAAAGCGGATGCAGAGTTACAGAATCATGGGGGATTCTCTTGGGCACACAGGCACAAGAAATTAGCAGTGAATTACTTGAAATTCTGGCATGTCCAGCTTGCAAGGGCGATATTGAATACAATCAGGAAAATCAGCAGTTGATTTGCATCGGTCAATGCAAGCGGCGTTACCCAATCCGCGACGGGATTCCAGTCATGCTAATTGGTGAAGCAGAGATGCCAGGAAATGAAGCGTAATGTTCGGTCAATTGCAATTATGGTAGATTTTAGAATTATTTAGACACTCTCAATGCACAACTAACCCCCTAAATCCCCAACCCCTCTGATAAGAGGGGTTCAGGGGGACTTCGGGAACTTCTCTAAGGCTGGAGTTATTGGTACATGTCTACCTATTTCTCTAATTCACCATAAAAAAACAAGGTGAACAACTTATCAGATAACTTATGACTCGTGCAAAAAAAATACTCATCATTTTAATCGTTGGCATTGGAGTACTATTCTTCATTTTGATTGCTCGGACCTTGGTACAAAGCGGGTCAATTGGAGACAAGGTTGCGGTCATCGATATCACCGGGGTCATTTCGCGCACACAGGCAGTTATTGATCAGATCCATCAGTATCGTGACGATCAGACCGTTAAGGCAATTGTTCTGCGTATTAACTCGCCCGGTGGGAGTGTCGCTCCTGTTCAAGAAATCTATAGCGAGTTGAAAAAATTGGAAAAACCGATTGTCGCTTCGATGGGCAGCACTGCTGCGTCCGGCGGATATTATATCGCTGCCATTGCTGATGAAATTCTTGCAAATCCCGGCACCTTGACAGGCAGCATCGGGGTCATCATGCAGTTTACAAAACTGAAAGGTCTCTACGAAAAGGTGGGATTAGAACAGCAGGTTGTTAAGAGTGGTAAGTTTAAGGATACAGGTTCACCGGTGCGCGATTTGACGGACGAAGAACGCGAACTCCTCCAAACAACACTTGACGATGTCCACAGTCAGTTCATTGATGCCATCTTTGAAGGACGGCAAGAACAGTTGACGCGAGAGGAAATTGTCGCGCTCGCCGACGGGCGAATCTTTTCGGGACAGCAAGCGCTGGAGCATAGGTTGGTAGATCAACTTGGTAATCTACCCGACGCGATTGACCGTGCAGGAGAACTTGGTGGTATTGAAGGGAAACCGAAAGTAGTTCGCACAAAGCGCAAAACCTCTATGCTTGAAAGGCTGTTAGGTCCCACAGGGAAAGAGAATTTAGATAAACTGCTTGACAGTGCCGGTGTCACTTTCCGGTATGAACTTCATATCCAGTAACATTGTTGTGAGATTAATACTCAACAGCTGTATAAAATAAATGGCAGATCTCTACCAACCGAATCGTGATTGGGAACACCTCGCTCGAAAGGTGGTGCAACCTCAACAGATTGTACTGGTTATTGGTGCAACGGATGTCGGAAAATCAACATTCTGCCGGTTTCTTATTGAACGAGGTGTGGCAAGCGGACTGAGAGTTGGCTTCGTTGACGCGGATGTAGGGCAATCGCAGATTGGACCGCCGACGACAATTGGATTGAAGGTCTTTGCACCAAGCGGTTCAATGGAAAGTCTTGCAGAGATTGCAAGCGAGCCCGATGCACTTTACTTTGTAGGCTGGACTTCACCAGAGCGGCATCTACTGCAATGTGTAGTTGGAACGCGTTTGATGGTTGATGCTGCCTTGAAAACGGGGTCAGATTTCATTGTGGTTGACACAACAGGCTATGTAGAAGCAGACACTGCGGTCGTTCTCAAACAACATAAAATCGAGTTAATCAAGCCAACGCACCTGATTTGCCTTCATCGATCACGCGAGTTGGACACGATTGTCACTCCGTTTGCAGGTAACGAGACAATACAGACACATCGCCTTTTGCCGCATAGGAGCGTTACCTCCAAGGGCGATGAATTTCGTAGGAGGTATCGCGAGTCAAGTTTTGCCCGCTACTTTTCAGATTGCATTCAAGAAATACTACCTTTTGATCAGATTCGTGGGCAAAGAACCCCATTCTTCAATGGGCGGCACGCGAATCTTAAAGAACAAGAAATGCTCTCTAATTTTGTTGATGACCGCGTTTTTTACGCGGAATGGGGGCATCGATCGTTGACGCTGGTTACACTGGACAGACTGCCGAGTCTAACCCAATCACGACTGAAAAGTCATTTGAGTCTGAAAAATTTGGTCACTGAAACTCCCCACTATTTTGAACGTTGCTTGGTCGGGTTACTTGATACATCAGGCACGACGATTTCAATTGGAGTGATCGACGATGTAGATTTCACCGCCAAGCAGTTGAAGATACAATGTAAGGCAGGAGCAGCGGACCAGACAAAGACCCTCCAGTTTGGACAATATAGAATGTGATGCACGATGTGGGATCAGACCTATCTCCTTTCCGAACTTCCTCCGGCAGCAGAAACAGCAGAAGAGGTTGAATTTATTTGCAAATCGCTTGAACTTCTGGAAGGGGCAACTGTTTTAGATCTCTGCTGCGGTCAGGGACGGCATAGCCAACTCTTAGCAGACAAGGGTCTGAAAGTTGTTGGGTTAGATAGCTCCCGTTTCCTTTTAACGGAGGCGCAGAAAAACGGATTTTCAAGCCAGAACCGCACGCATTTCATTGAAGGTGATACACGCCATATCCCGTTAAAGCCAGCCTGTGATGCTGTCATTAATCTCTTTACCAGTTTCGGTTTCTTTGAAGATGGTGATAATAAAACGGTTTTAACAGAGGTTGCGGCAGCCCTTAAGCCCAAGGGGAAATTGCTGCTGGACCACTGGAATCCGTACGCAGTGCTGCAATTGGACCGAACGCGCAACTGGTGGTGGATGTCCGAATCGCTGTTAGCGCTGGCTGAGGTTGAATACGATCCGGCATCTGGACGGCTTGCTGACTATCGAACGGTAATAGACCTCTCCACCGGTACAACTCAAGAGTCGGTCAATCACATTCGGTTCTATTTTCCAACTGAATTGAAAGAGATGTTAGCATCAGCAGGCTTAAAGGTACGTGCGATGTACGGCGATTTTGATTATAGCCCGTTTGTAACAGAGTCGAGGCGGCTCATAACGATTGCGGAAAAGTGCTAAAATGTCCACATCTTCGCGTTTCGCAAGGTATCTATCGCCGCATCTCGGTTCAATTGTATTAGCGGTCGTTTGTGCACTTGTGATTTCTCTCTGCGAAGCAGGCTACGCTCACATTTTTGGATATACAGTTGAGGCGCTGACGCAAATTGTAACCCACCGTTCTGATGACGGTCCAATTCAGGTCCAATATTTCCATCTTGAACCGGTTTTTGATGGCATTAAAATTACTATTACAGACACGAGTGACGCCTTCAGACTCATCGGTTGGATCGTGGCAATTATACTCACACTCGTCGTTGTAAAGGGAGGATTTACTTACTGTAACGATTATTTAATGGCGCGCGTTGGGTATCAACTGATTACCGGACTTCGGAGCGAACTATACGAAAGAATCCTCTTCGCACCTTTGGGGTTACTGAAAGCACATCGGACGGGGGATTTAATGGCGCGCGTCACAGATGATGTTCGGACATTACAGTATGCCGTTGGATCAACGGCAAACACTATTCGCGCAGCTGTGTGCATCCCTGTCTTCGTTTCAGTCATGCTGTTCCAAAGTTTAAGGATGACAGTGCTTGCGCTGCTCGTTTTTCCACTGCTTGCCCATCTGATTAACCGCTTTGGACGGCGTATTCGCAGCACTAGCTCAGAAATTCAACAGCAGACTGGAGACATCTCCTCGCAACTGAAAGAGACGCTGTTCGGGCTTAAAATTATCAAGAGTTTCACTGCTGAGGAGGTAGAACGCAATCGTTTCGTCAAAACAAACAGGGGACAGTATCGCGCCGCTATGCGCCGTGTGCGCCTCACAGCAATGTTGCCTCCGCTTGTGGAGTTTATCAGTGCAATCGGTGTTGCGGTTGTGTTCGCGCTTGGTTGCTGGCAAGTTGTTCAAGGTCAACTCGAAATTGGTGGGTTTATTTGGTACATTGGGTTGGCGAGCTTAATGTTTAAGCCGATTAAAACCATCGGGCTCTTCAACAACATTTTACAGCAGAGTCTTGCTTCCGCTGCAAGAATCTTCTACGTTCTTGATTTTGAGAAAGAGGCGTACAAACGCGAAAATCAATTGCAGCTACCGCCGGTTCGTGGTGAGGTTGCGTTTCGGGATGTCTCCTTTGGCTATGAATACGAGCCGGTCGTCAAGCATATCAGCTTTCACGCTAAACCGGGCGAAGTTGTCGCATTGGTTGGTCGGAGTGGAAGTGGAAAAACAACGTTACTCAATCTGCTGTCGCGTTTCTACGAAGTGGATTCTGGCGAGATCCTGATCGACGGAATACCTACCTCCGAAGTAGCATTGGACGACCTTAGACGTCAAATAGCCATTGTGCCGCAGGATACTATCCTATTTGATGCAACGGTACTGGAAAACATTATTTATGGCGCTCCAGTAGCGACACGAGAGGAGGCAATTAAAGCCGCAAAGCAAGCAAACGCACACGACTTCATCATTCAAATGCCCAAAGGATATGAAACGCAGATTGGCGAATCTGGAGCCAAGTTATCTACCGGTCAGCAACAACGCCTCTCGATAGCGCGGGCAATCCTGAAGGGTCCTCCTATCCTTGTGCTCGATGAAGCCACTTCCGCACTTGATAGCCAATCGGAGGTGCTCGTTCAAGCCTCACTTGAAAATCTGATGAAAGGCAGGACAACCTTCGTTATTGCCCATCGGCTTTCGACTGTGGTTCACGCGGACAAAATTCTTGTCCTGAACGATGGGCAGATTGTTGAAAGCGGTACACACCAAGAGTTACTAAAAAATGGAGGTTTATACCAGAAGTTGTGCCAGATGCAGTTTCGAGGCTGAACTGCGTCTTTCGCCGAATTAAGATAACTCTGAGACAGCCTAAAAGATTCCTGTAAATTATTTTTAAACTGAATCAAAAAAAAAACGTCTCAATGATGGTCAAATAAATCTGGCATCAATGCTTAGGGGTTGACATCATTGAAGGTTGTGCTAGTATATACCCCTTTGAGAGAATTTTCGGTGTTCAATCCCAAATTGATTCTTGGAATGCCTTTTTGGTAACTGCCCCTTCGAGGTCTGAAGTTTTGTATACAGCTTCTGACAGATCTACTTCGTATAAATAGGCTCCCTTGAGGTTAGCCCCAAACAGGATTACACCTTTCATTACGGTTTCACCGAACGTTGCATCTTCGAGGTTGGAATTTTCAAAACTTGTAAGGCTGCCAAACGCATCCGAAACGATCCAATCTGGGGCACCGATTGCGGCTTTGCGTAAATTTGCCCCGCGAAAATTTGTACCAGAAAGGACCGCGCCGCTGAGAAACGCGCCTTCAAGGTCTGCCCCTTCAAAGTTAGCGTTAGTTAAATTTGCTCCAACGAGAAAAACGCCTTTCAGCGTTGCCCCTTCAAAGTTAGCATTAGAAAGATTGGCGGCGTTGAAGTTTGCTTCCGTTAAATTAGTGGCAGTCCCTGATAGATCGATATCCGTCAAATCTTCGCCAATAAATGATTCACCCTGTTCAAGGCGTTTGAGAACATCAGTTTTGGTAAGTTGATTCATAGTGACCTCCGAGTCGATAAATGATTATGTAAATCTTTAATAAAATTATGTTAATATTTCATATTCATGGCATCAGTAGTTTGCGTGAAAAGCGAAGAGAATTTCTCAGGTTACACGGTTGAACACTGATAGATTGGCACTATTTTCGACGATTAGCAATTTTTTTTCTGATACTTATTATAACATATCACGTTTCATACATCATGTTCATTGTATAAATGTGACGAATAAATAACAGGAGATTCATGGATTTTTTGTATATTTTTGATTTTTTAAGGTTCGACAGAACTTAGCAGAATGGAGATGAGTAAGAAATGAGTAAAGAGCGTAAATTCACGCACAGTGGAACTGGCGATGAGCAAGTGGGAGAGTTGGAGTTTGAGGACAACGATGAATTCTTGTCAGTACCCACCGATAGAACCAACGAAGTTGACGATGAAGAAGAAGGGGCTACGGAAGATAATCTGATTACTTCTTTTCGGCGGCGTAGTGATGTTGCTGATGGCACCCGAGATGAAGCGTTTTCTTATCTGCAGGAGATTGCTCGCACCCCTCTGCTTACCCCTGAAGAAGAGGTTGAACTCTTTCAACAATTTGAAGAGGGAAAGCAGAAGGTAACGGCATTGTTGAATCAGCTGCCACCTTGTATTTTGGAGGAAGTACGTCCAAAAACTGGTAGACGACGCGGTGCCAAACAGAAGGAAACAAACGGAATCTGGTGGAGTCCAATGCACGTTGCTACACTTTTGGAACACACTCAGAAGGAAATCAAGGCTTATCAAACGCACATTGAGACGGATGCTACCATGACATCAGCCGATCAGGTTGAAGAGTGCGATCGCCTTGAGACGCTCAGGAAAGACTTACGGTTTGCCGTTGGCATCATCCAAAAAGCGAAGCGACAAATTGTTGAGGCGAATCTACTGCTTGTGGCAAGCATTGCCAAACAGCATAATTTCAACAAATCATCACTTTCCTTTCTCGATCTGATGCAGGAGGGAAGTGTTGGCTTGATGAAAGCTGTGGAGAAATTTGATCTCGCAAGAGGGTATCGCTTCAGCACTTACGCAACGTGGTGGATCATGCAAGCAATTAAGCGTGCATTAGATCAGCAGAGTCAGACAATTCGTATCCCCTGTTACGTTGGGGAAACCCGGCGATCTATCAAGCAGGCACAAAGCAAGCTCGCTAGGGATCTCGAACGTGAGCCGGGCATCAAAGACATTGCTGAAGCGGTAGGGATGCCTGAAAACCGTGTAATCGAAATTCTTCAAAGCACGAAGGGAACAATTTCGCTGGATTCACCATTGAGTGAATCTTCACCCGATGCAACAATTTCTGATTTACTCGCTGATGATTCGCAGGTGACTCCTGAAGAGGAATTACTCTCTAATTCAGAGAAAGAGTCACTGGAAACGGTACTCGGCACATTGGCGGTTCGTGAAACACTTGTAATCAAGCTTCGTTACGGTTTGACCGATGGCACGGAGTATACTCTTGCCGAAATTGGACGACGACTTGGCATTAGCCGGGAAAGGGTCCGCCAAATTGAAGACGAAGCACTTCGGAAATTGCGTCATCATACACGCGTGCAATACCTTCAAGAACTTCTTTAACCTGCCGCAGGTGTTTTCACCTTTGCAAGGTTCTCTCTAAAACAGAGCGTTTTCAAATCTGAAAAGGAAGGAACATTTATCGCTCTGCTTCAGTTTTCAATCGAGAACTCCACGGTTTCTTGATCCCAACCGGCAAATTTAAGCACCGACCGGTTGACTTGCGTAACGATCGATTACCTGTTTCACAAGAGTTGGGTTGCCAGCAAATAGTCCTGTTGGCTGCCCAACTCTTTTTTTATTATACTTTATTGTCTGACCCGTCTTATCCCACAAAACGCCGCCAGTTTCACGCAAGATGAGATCGCCGGCACAGAAATCCCACTCATTTTTAGGTCGTACGGTAACATAAAGATCAGCTGTCCCTGCCGCGACCCTCGCAAGTTTATAAGTGACACTACCGACATATTGAATTTCTGCGACAAGCGGAATTAGTCCCGCTAACAGTCCTTTTCGATGTTCCGTTTGGCTAACAAGCATTGATGCCTGCTTGAGGTTTCGGCGTGGAGAACAGCGAATCGGTGTTCCATTACAAAATGCACCACCGCCTGCATCAGTATAAAAAAGTTCCGCCGTGGCGGGATTGTACAACACACCGATGACTGGTATTCCCTCAACGACAAGGGCAATCGAAATTGCAAATTCGGGGATGCCTGCGATGAACTCCTCCGTTCCGTCAATGGGATCGACGACCCACACACGGGTTTTTGCCAATCGATCTGGAGAATCCTCCGTCTCCTCCGAGAGCCATCCATCGTTAGGAAAAGCATGGCAGACTATATCTCGTATCTGATGATTCGCTATCAGATCAGCAGTTGTAACAGGATTATTGGCACTTTTTTCATGAATATCGTAACTGCTCCGATAATATCCCATCACGACTTTGCCCGCTTCCTTGGCAGCTTGTATTGCAATTTCGAGTTCCCTTTGCACAGTAATCCCCTCTACTTACAATTTTGCGCGATTACCCTGACTGCATCCAACCAGCGGTGAAGTCCTTGACGTTGAAATCGGCGGGCATCTCATTGAAGTGGTACCGCGACGGACGGTCCTCATATCCCGGAGCAGCAGCCTCGACATCCGACTGGATACAGGCATCAACCGGCTTGAACCGGTTCCACAACGTTCGCGCCTCCTCGAAACAGAATCGATCTGCAAGAGGCAAGCCCCACTGAAGCGTTATAGGATGTGATCGAATGATTGAGTCGCGAGTTTCCTGCGGTAGTTTTTCAAAATCAGGGTGTTTACAGTCATACACACGTTTGGCAATTTTGCTCAAGTATACTGTCGAGAGCATTTTACCTTTTTCGCCTCTGCCCGGATGGAGCTTTTCGAGACTCGCGTGGTAGGCGGCAGCATCTTTTTCGATGGCAGCTCGAAGTATTGACTCGGTGTGGGCAATCATCTGATCACTACGCTGGATCCAACGCTCAAATGTCGCTTGGGCAGACGTTGACAGATATTTCATATAACCTTGATTCTGATACTGGGTGAAAGTTGAAAAGCCGCCGTGAATCGTGCGACGCATCTTAGTGCTATAGTTGCTGCCCCAATGCAAAATTGGCAGAATATAAGCCACGCCATCACCCGCATTGAGGTGCGTCTGAACGCCACCGGGAAAAGGAGTAGATCGATCTGTCCGTAACAGTTCGTTTTCTCGCTCTGTGTTGAGACGCGCGTGGCTGCCGGGTACCACCCATAGCACATCATCGTCATAGAGACAGAGATTCCACTGCACATATCTGGGACCTCCCTCGATAATATCGTCTACATAACCTTGCAACGGGGCGCCGTAAGGGGGATATAAATCACGGTGCCAATGGGCGGGACCTCGATCTGTGACCGGATTACACATCAACATCATCTCGGTGACCGCTGCATCTGATACCCCCAACAGCTCGCTGCTGGCACCTTGTGTGTTTTCATGAAGCCAGATCTCCACAGTGCTGGCGGTATCTGCGTCAATCGAGTCTGCAAGCGGCCTTCGGGTTAGGAGCAACCGCGGTTGACGAGAGGTTTCCCACACACCGCCGGGTGGGTCGTCTGGCTCGCGTTCCTGCGCCCAAATTACTTTTTGCCGTTCAACCAGAACTTCGTAACTCGCACGTAGCTCATCCAACTTATCTGCTGGAATGACGTTGCGTAGGACAACATATCCCTCCTCAAGGAATCGACTACGATCTATTTTCATGACAAGGTTTCCTTTCGCTGCCGCTTGTGTGGCGGAGTTTGTTGTAGGTCTCAAACACACCACGAAGAATTGATGTACTCACGCAGATTGTCGTTTGGGTTATCTATACGATCAACAGGATTCACTTTTGTACCCACGGTTTTATCCATTCCTCTTTGATCTCCATACCGAATCCCGGCGCGTCCGAAGGAACCAAGCATCCATCCTTTGGCATCGCCATGCCGGGAATGGGGCACACCTCGGAGAGCGGAATACCGGGGTCTGTGCCGAGCCAGTATTCTGCCATCGGCGATTCAGGCAAAGCCATGGCGAAGTGCTGACCGAAAGGTGTATTCCCACCGCCGTGTGGAATTGACACAATACCCGCCGCTTCAGCGATGGTGTATATCTTGATCGCCTCGGACAGTCCACCACACCACTTAAGGTCGGGTTGTACCACATCCACGCACCGGTGCTCCACAAGTTGCCGAAACGCATGCCGCCCGTGGTGGTCTTCGCCGGTAGCAATTGGCATCCAAGGCACCGATTTCTTCAACTCAATGTGCCCCTCAAGGTCTGTTGGAATTAAAGGCTCTTCCAGCCAGCGCATCCGGAAGGGACGCAGCCGTTCAGCGAGCTGCACGGCAAATTCCACGTTATATGACATAACTGCATTGAGCATTAATTCGGCGTTGGAGCCAACAGTTTGTCTAGCCACCCCAAGCTTATCCTCGACCATATTCAATCCCTCGATGCCCATCTCGTAATGTGCAGGATTTGTAACCTTGAAAGCTTTGAAGCCAAGTTCCATGCTCCAGTCTATATCATCACCTGTGGCATAGAGTTTAATTTTATCTCGACATGGACCACCGAGCAACCGATACACCGGCAAATTGAGCAACTTTCCCTTGAGATCCCATAGCGCTAGATCTATGCCACTCTGTGCCACTGCAGCATGGCCCGCCGCACCAAGTCGCTGCATCGAACGCCACATTAGGTCGTTGAGATATTCAGTGGCAAGACAATCTCGACCTTCCAACAGTGGTGCAAAGATTTGATCAATCAATACCGCTACGGAATCACCGAAACTACATGCCCCTAGTCCCCATGTTCCATCTTCAGCGATGATCTGTACCCACACCTGTCCACCACCCATACCGGGCATTTGGCTCGGCAATCGGGAAAACTCTGGATATTTGTTGATAGGCAAGGCGCGTGGCGCACTTCGATTCCATGTCGGACGGCGCGGCTTAGTTTTTGGCGGGGTACGCGGAATCTGTACATTGACAGCACGAATTTCTTTAATTTTCATAAGAAACCTCTAAACAACATATCGATGGGATGGTGAGGAAAAACGATCGTTGTTCTCTACTCACATATTCCAATAGTGAGGTTAGATGAGTTCGTCGTTCTGTGTTGCAGGTTTGACAGGCTTGCCTGTCCGCGCCGATTCGTGTAGCGCGACTATCGCTGCTACATTTTTCCAACTATCAGCCAACGAGATTACCGGCTCGGTTCCCTCCAGAATACTTTCCACCATCGAGTCAACTTCGCATTGATAGGCGTTGATGTTCTCATACGTCTCCGTATCAATCGTCCGCCCCTCCATGCTGTCACTGAAAGTTGATGGTCCTTCGGCATTACCGCTGCGAGTAATCTGCACATTGGCAGAAACACCGATATGATTAACCCATGGTATATCCGCATAAATCCTTCCTTCGGTGCCAAGAAAGTCTGCTTCGATATGAGCGAAAGACTGAAAGCTGGAAAAGAATTGAACGAGCGTCCCGGTGAGGAATCTCATCTGCGCCGAGAAACTCAAGTCTACACCGCTGTCGCCGCTGATCTGATACGCACTAACCTCAACTGGCTCTGCTTGTAACACCGTACGCGCAAAACTCACGCAATAGCTACCCAAGTCCCACAGTGATCCTCCACCCATGTTCATATTCAGCCGGATATCCCCCGGATTTTCAAGCGTGAACGCGAACACGCCTTGAATCAGACGGACATCACCTATAGCCTTTTTGGCAACCAACGTGCGTAGATACCGAGTCTGCGGATGGAAACGCATCATTGCTGCTTCCTGTATGATGACACCATTTCTATCAGCTGCCTGTGCCATACGCATTACTTCTTCGGTCGTGATGGCAATTGGTTTTTCGCACAGGACATGTTTTCCGGCTTCCACACACTTGATAGCCCATTCAGCATGCAGGTGGTTGGGGAGAGAGAGGTAAATCACGTTGATTGCTGGATCAGTGAGCATCTGCTCATACGCCCCGTAGGCGTGGGGAATGCTCCACTGTTTGCCATAAGCCCGCGCCCGTTCTTTACTACGACTTGCCACCGCCAAGAGTTCGCTCTGTTCCGACGCACGGATGGCGGGGATTAATCGCTCATTGATTCGGGCGGTGCTTAACAATCCCCAACACGCCTTCTTCTCCGCCATGACTCACTCCTTGTTGATTCACCCCATAATTTAGTTATTAGAGCAAATCGGGCTTAGTCCTCGATCACATGTCGATTCATCGCTCGAATTTCTGGTGGCATCCGGTCACGCACACTCCTCTTCATCAGATACCATCCCCCGGCTGCCGGATCCATCCACGAGGCGTGAAATCCACTTGACACACCCATGCGGTGTTCGTCCGTAGTGACGTTGGCTCCCCCACGATGCCAAATGGCTCCGTGAAAGATAACAATAGAACCCGCGGGACCCTCGGCGGTTACCAGATGATTGTATTCCACCCCGGACCGCGGGGTTCGGCGGGAATGGTGGCTGAATGGCATTACCTGCGTGGCACCGTTTTCGAGGGTAAAATCGGTTAACATCCAGATACAGTTGACGAGAAAGCAGGCGTCCGGTATCATCAAGCCGGATTGGGGGAACCAGCCGATCGGCACATCTGCGTGGAGACCTTGGGCTTCTGCTCCCGGCTTAATCCATCGCGCTCCAACCTCTGCCATCTGGAAGCCGGGTCCCAACATGTGCGCTGCTAATTCCAAGTAGATTGGGTGGGTGACAAGTGGGATGAACGTATCTTGGTCGTCATAATTAAACACGCCGCGCAGGTTTTGATTCGGCGTGTCTCTGTCCGGCTGCTGACGCATGATCTCCACCAGGCGGTTTGTCATATGCGCTGCTTGATCGGTCGGGATCAGGTTATGTATGATGACGAAGCCGTATTCCTCTAGCTCAACCTTCAATTTGTCAATGTCCACGCGCTTCTCCTTCCCCGTTTCGTTTCAACGACTGCGACCTGTTTCATACAGTGCTCTAGACGAGTGTATCATATCGCGACAATCGGGGTCAATTCTTTTCTCTTGACGCCAATTATGTGTCTTCGCTACAATGTTTCATGAATTTATGATGAGGAATTTAATCCTTTGCGATCAGGTATATCTCAATAGCAAAGCAGCTTTTAGAGTAAGAAAATAGCAGTGTATATATGGGTGGAGGCAGACAAACTCATCGCCCCAAAAAGGAGAATTTAGCTATGAATCAAGCACAACAAGGGAAAGCGAAGATGCACGTGGGCGTTCAAGGGATAGGAACATCAAAACCTGAATTACAATTTCTCGTCCGGCACGGTGTGACACACATGGATGCCTCCGTCGAAAACACAGAGGCCGAAACACTAATTCGACATAAGGAAGCCGCCGACGCTGAAGGCGTTAGCCTTGAGATGATTCATATCAATCTGCCCAGAAGCATCACCCTCGCTCAAGATCCACAGCGTGACCAAGACCTCGATACGGTTTGTCAAGAGATCGAAAATGCGGGCAAAGCGGGGCTCCGTGGATTGAACTATAACTTCTGCATTGTTCAGCATCAGCGGACGGAGAGTACACCCGGACGAGGTGGAGTGACGTACAGCACCTTTGATATGTCAAAATTTGACAATGACACGCTGACCGAAGCGGGTCAGGTGAGCCGGGATGAAGCGTTTGAACGCGCTGCCTACTTTCTGGAGCGGGTCATTCCGGTGGCAGAAGCGAACAATGTACAGATGGCTTGTCATCTTAATGATCCACCGGCTCCGGTTTTGAAGGGGGTCGAACGGTGGAACTACCCGGTCTTTGAAGGATTGAAGCGTTTTGTTGAGTTGGTAGATAGCCCCTACCATGGATTCAACTTTTGTTGTGGAACCGCTTCAGAAGGGTTAGAAAATCCCGGTGAAGAACTGTACGAGATTGTGCGGTACTTCGGGGAGAGAGGGAAGCTGTTCAACATCCATTTCCGTAACATTCGTGGTGGACTACATAACTTTCAGGAGGTTTGGCCCGATGAAGGAGATGTGGATATGCACAAGGTGGCACAAGTGCTTGCGGACGTGGGATATCCTCATATGCTGATGCCTGACCATGCGCCACACCATCCGGACGATGTCTCGCCGCCGGGAGTGTCAGGTCGGGTACGGCAGGCGTGGGCGTTTCAGTTCGGCTATATCATCGCGCTCATCCAAGCGGTGAATGCTGCAGCATCATAAATAGCAATCACAGGTATACAACTTTTTTCTTCCTAATCAGAGTCGGGACGAAAGCGACTTCCATCCACGAATCACACGAACTAGTGCGAATTTGAAGGAGAATTTAGCCATGAATCAAGCGCAACACGGAAAAGCAAAAATGCACGTGGGCGTTCAAGGGATAGGAACATCAAAACCTGAATTGCAATTTCTCGTCCGACACGGTGTGACACACATGGATGCATCCGTTGAAAACACAGAGGTCGAAACGCTGCTCCGACATAAGGAAGAAGCTGCAGCCGAAGGTGTTAGCCTTGATATGATTCATATTGGAATACCGCAGAGTATCACCCTCGCTCAAGATGCACAGCGTGACCGAGACCTCGATACGGTTTGCCAAAATATTGAAAACGCAGGTAAGGCGGGACTCCGTGGATTGAACTATAATTTCCATACAGTTCACTATCCAATCTATCGGACAGAGCGTACACCCGGACGCGGCGGAACGACGTACAGTTCCTTCGATATTTCAGAGTTTGACAATGAAGCGTTGACCGAACTTGGACGGGTGAACCGGAACGAAGTGTTTGAACGGATGGCTTATTTTTTGGAGCGGGTCATCCCGGTGGCAGAGACGAACAATGTACAGATGGCTTGTCATTTCAATGACCCACCGGCACCGATTTTGACGGGTATCGAAGGGTGGAATTACCCAGTCTTTGAAGGATTGAAGCGTTTTGTTGAATTAGTAGATAGCCCCTACCACGGATTCAACTTCTGCTGTGGAACCGCTTCAGAAGGGTTAGAAAATCCCGGCGAAGAACTGTACGAGATTGTGCGGCACTTCGGGGAGAGAAGGAAGTTGTTCAACATCCATTTCCGTAACATTCGTGGTGGACTACACAATTTTCAGGAGGTTTGGCCCGATGAAGGAGATGTGGATATGCACAAGGTGGCACAAGTGCTTGGGGAGGTAGGGTATCCTTACATGCTAATGCCCGACCATGCGCCACATCATCCGGACGATGTCTCGCCACCGGGGGGTTCCGGTCGGGTGCGGCAGGCGTGGGCGTTTCAGTTCGGCTATATCATTGCGCTCATCCAATCAGTGAATGCCGCGGCATAACATATGCAGATCGAAGCAGCCGGGCTGCGCGGCATTCTTCCTCACTTATAAGGGGAGCAAGCGAGAAAAACTTACATTCACAAATCACGCAAATTTATAGGGCTCGCAGACTGACAAACACTGAATGCAACGACGCCGCAACGAAAGAAACCGTGCGTGAAATTTCAACTTAATGGATGTGTAAGAGATTGATAACTGCCCCTTAAACTCAATTGATTTTCTTTGACGACTAATAGGGAATCTGATACTATTATGATAGTTTTGATTCAGCGTAATTTACGATGTACGAAAGGAGATTCTGAATGTACAGAATAATTGTTTTTGTCTTAGCAGCACTTTTAACACTCTCATTGGTAACTATAGTAGACGCAGAAATGTCTGAAGCAGCCAAAATGGGACGGGAACTTTTCAGCGACCCATCTTTTGATGGAACGCTTGATCCCGCCAAAGTTAGTGGACTCTCATGCTCAGACTGCCACGCGGATTTTGACGAAGCAACAAACCCTGACGGTCGAATCCGGGCAGGACACAGCATTGTCGGTGTACCGCAGCGTGGCACAGCAAAAGGCGGCATGATTACAGCGGATATCTTCGCACGTGCTGCTGGCGGTGGTGGCTTCTGCTACCAGCATTTTTTGCAGAAAATTCCTTCCGACAAAGTCGATCCGACCGCCATTCCAGAGGAGCAAGCTGCAGCTCTGATGGCTTATTTCGAGCATGTCTCTGGAGATAATAAGGGACCTCAGTTTCAGATTACAATGCTGGATAAAGATGCTGCGAGTGCAGCTGCGGATAAAATTATCGCGATGAAAGGTGATGCACAAAGAGGTTGGAAATTGTATGGTCAGGCATGCAATGTCTGTCACCCAACTGCCAAAAAATCGGGTATCGGCTCCCAACTTGTCAAACGGAGGGCCCCGCGAGATTTAGAGAAACGTAAGCACCAAATCGCCGCTTACGTTCGCAAGGGTGGCTTCATAATGCCCTTCTTCACCGAAGATCGATTATCAGACCAAGACATCGCTGACATCGTGACATTTATCGCTAAATTGGTCGAAGAAAAGAAATAGGGGTGTGCTATCACGTGACGCGCAAGGGATCTGTCTAATCGTGTGAGTGATAAAGCGCCAATGGCCTTTGCCGCGACCTTTTGTGGGATAACTGGTAGGTGGTTTGTTCTAAGTTTTCGAGGATTTTGAAGTTTTGATAAATTGCTGAAACAGCCCCTGGGCTTCCGTATCCATCCGGTCTTCATTTTCCTCCTCAGTTGACGAGGAAGGTTGTGAAGCAGCCGCTTCTTGTGAGTGTGGATCACTCGGTTGGGTGGGTGTTGTTTGTGAAGATCGGCTCTTCCTCAGTTGGTTATTTTCTACTGCTAGCCGCTGAATCCGTTTTTCTTGCGCTTCTAACTGCGTTCCGTATTCGCGTAAGATTCTTTGTGCCGCATTAAGTTCCCGTTGCAAGGTGTCAACGTGATTTTCTAAACTAGTAACTGCATCAACAAGCACTTGAGGAATTCGTGCCTTCTGTTCCTGTGAAAGCGTCGCTACCAGAGGTCGGGCACGGTTAATCGGGGGAAACACACCAAGTGAATGAATCTCGTATAATCCTGACCTTAATCCCTTATGTTGAAAGAAAGAGATTTTTACGGTAATCTGTTGTCCAAGCTGTAGCTGCGAAAGACGTTGACTAATGTTCCTGACCACCGAGTCGTTGTGTCCGACGGTCCCCCTGCCGCTGTAACGGTTTAACTGACGAAGGTAGTATGTCATAATCTTTACCTCCGTAATTGTTCGCGTAATTGGATTCGTTGTTAAAGTCCCATCTGTTTCTGAGTCCGGATGAACGATCGCCATAGGAACCTCGCTGTTGTCCGCTTCCGCTTGCATTTCCATCGTCCATTCCGTATCCGTTATTTTCTTGCAAGAAACGAGAAAGTGATATTGTGTTGCCATCTTTCCCTTTCCAATCGTTATTTTGATTTCGGAAAGAATTTAGCTATTCTGGCAAAGACTGTGTACAATTATACGACCCACCACCGGGTGCCAGTCAACCCCCGTAACAGGACATAGTGTGCAAAACGTAAGCTATGGCTCACTTTTGCTCTTCCACACCTGACTGTGCATTGAGACTCCAGTCATATTTCAAATATTGAATCCGTACCTCATCCTTTTTGAGAACCGCTGCATCTGCGTCCGGCAGATATTCGGAAATGAAATTGATGACACTACCGTGGGTGTCCTCAAAGTCTTCTGCGTACCACTCAAAAATCTGTGAAAGGTGCAGTACGCCGTTTTCACGATCTAAACGGACCTTTTCTTGATTATTGATGAAATTCGCCGTGGCATTATCGAGCCGCTTTTCAAGCGTTTCTGAAACGAACGCCCGCTTTTCCAAAATTGGGCATCCTAGCGACGCACAAACCAGTGCGAAATGGATGCGTGGGTCTCCAAATTCATATCGAATGATGTCATGTTCAATGTTGTCCAAAGTGTAACTGCGTCCACCAACCTGAAATTTGATGCGAGAAAAGAAACCACCGAACAACTTGATTTTACGAACACTTGTTGTTGGGTAGTGGTCCAAAACGCCCTTGATTGTCAGTGCATTGTAGGCGTTAATCCAAAAAGCGAGTTTGGTCTGAAAAGTCGCGTTATCGCTAGGCGCATTCACAGCAAGTAGATCCAAATAGGATTCCAACGTTCCGGGATTGCTTTTGAGCCGAGCGTAATCGACTCGCCCTTGCGAGTCGACATATTCTTGCAAAACTTGGTCAAATAGTTCGTGACTAAATTTACTATTGGTTTTGGTTGCCTGAATTCCTTTTCCGCTCGGTTCTTCACTTTCACCCCAATTGGGATACAGAACCCATGTACCTAAGACACATAAAACAGTGACCCCGCCAATTAACCAATGTATCGAAGATCTCATAGTATTTTATCCTATGAAGCATACTTCTCTAGAACGGTTCGATCAATCTCAATCCCCAAGCCCGGTTCCTGCGGGACGGCCACATATCCTTCAATTGCCTGAATCGGCACTTTAGCGAGATCGGTACGCAAGCGGTTTTCTGTCATATCGAACTCAAACAACGAAGGGATAGGGTTTAATGCCTGTGGGGCATCTGGAATCGTTGCTTGCCAGTGCAATGTGGCAGCAAGACGGATGCTGCTACCCCACATGTGTGGGAGTACACGGAGATGGTTGGCACTTGCCATCGCCGTGACCTTGCGGCATTCAGTGAATCCGCCCGCGATACTAATATCAGGTTGTACGATATCATATCCACGTTTTTGGATCAGGTCTCGAAACGCCCAGCGTCCTTGTAAACCTTCGCCGCCAGCAATTCGCATGTTGAGTGCCCTGCGAATCTCGACATAGCCTTCTACATCATTTGTCGTGATTGGCTCTTCGTACCAGAAGAGATTATTTTCAGCAATTTTCTGCCCAACATCAACTGCGGTTCCAACATCATAACCGCAATTGGCATCGACTGCAAGAATAATCGCATCTCCGATTGCTTTCCGCACAGCGGCAACGTTTTTGACATCGTAGGCTTCTCCAAATCCAACCTTCATTTTCATGGCAGAGAATCCCTGATCAACGTAACTTTTTGCCTCGTCCATCAAGGCTTGGGTAATGTCAGGTACATCCTTTTTGAAAAGCCCGGTGGCATAGGCAGGGATTCGGTTCCTGAACGCGCCACCGAGGAGGCGATAAATGGGCTGATTTAACGCTTTCCCCACGATGTCCCACAGCGCGATGTCTACTCCACTTATGGCAGCGATATTGCTCCCACCACGTTGGTGCATCGTATTCCAGATAACCTCGATATCAAACGGATCTTCTCCAATCAGGCAGTTATCAATTGTGGCTTGCGATGGCGTATTTGTGCCTTCCCCCCAACCTATAATGCCAGCATCCGTGCGAATCTCCACGATACCGGCATGCCTTGCTTTTGACCACGATCTTGCGTTTGCAAAAGGCTCGATCAAGGGATAACTGAGATTGTAGGTTTTAACTTCAGTAATTTTCATGCTTTCCTTGAAATACGATATATGATGGGTAGAATGTTTGGATGAAGTTCTGATATTCTGAGATTATTCCGTCTTGACAACTTTAGTCAGCCTATCTAAGAGAATGGCGGCATTATAGCACAAGTTCGTACCGCAAGCGACTACTAAATTCGGACTGAATGTGGTACTACGGGTGAAAGTTGTCCAAACCATCGCTCAACGCAAGCGCAATAACACTTTCATCACCTCATCTCACCCAAGAAGGGATTGTTCTCATCGTAGTAATACGCAGCCTCTTCAACAGAGATTTGGCTTTCTTTGGTGAGCCGCAGTGGGGAGGCAAACTGCTCAATAACCCCCTTTTGAGCCAACCATTCGCAGAGAAATCCAACCCAAGCCTGCCGCACCCCGAAATGGTCACTCAACTCGGTAGCGGTGCGCGTGCCGCCTGCACTCGCTAAGAAATCGAAAAGTGGTTGAAAAAGAGCGAAGGTCTGATCTTCTAGATAGCGATCAATCCTCTCAAGTGCGAGGCGAACCGTTTCCTCATCCTTCTCCTTATCCATTAGATTCGTAAACACCGCATCAAAGAAATTGGGATTATGCGCCCTAGCTTGATAAATCGCTTTCCGCTTCGGTACTTCCCCGCACATCATCGTTTCAACTCGCGCCAATTGCTCAATTACAAACATGATGTACAAAAAGCAATAGTTGAAATCCTTTTTCACATAGAACCATTTTTCTGCCTTTGTCAATAGCGCGAAGATACCATTCCCGACGTTCATAAATTGCGTTTCTCGGTCTCTTTGGCCAACGTGCTTCAGGTTGCTATGCCACTCCTCAACAACTTCATCTTTAGAAAAGAGCACCCGACTTGCAGATAGAACCGCATGCAATTCACTTCCCTGTAACCCACCTTCTAGGATCTGCTTGTATCGTTTCCGTGGATGCATTGTCACACTGATATTCACACCGTCCTCTACTAAACTGTAGTGTTCATCGAATTTTGCGTCGTCACGTCCAATGAGAAGGAGGTTGATATTGGTATGTTCCCAAACGTTATCTTCTGCGAGGTTGCTGGTGAGAATCGCGGCGATGATGTACCGATCGTCTTTGATCTTATCTACAAAGGCATCTAGGGCATCCATAATCAGTGGGTGTGCGTCCGATCTCAGTTGCGGGGGAGGCAATTCACCTATTGTGGCAGCTGTTTCCTGATCGTAATAGTAGGCGGCTTCCTCCATCTCGACCTGACTTTTCAACGTAAGCTTCACAGGGGTAGATACCTGCTGAATGATGCCTTTTCGCGCTAACCATTCATAGGCGGCGTCAAGGCGGTTTTCACCGATCTTCTTTTGAAAATAGCTATTCAATTCTGTCGTGGATCGGGGACCGTTCGCTTCGGCTAAGAAATCCAAGATCGGCTGAAAGATAAACAGTTTCTCATCCAGGTAGGCATTGATGGTATTCAGCGCGTTTTGGATGACTGCCTCATTTTTCTCACAGTTAATCAGATCTGAGTAGGTGATGCGGAAGAATTCGGGATTATATTCAAGTGCGGGCTGGATGACCTCCCGCGACGGCACCTCATCGTTGAGGAGGACTTCAATTCTCGCCAAACTTTCCACCGTACGGAGAATGGATAGGAAGCTATAGTTGAGGTCTCCGTTGACATAAAACTGTTTTTCGGCATACCTTAATGTGGGTAGCAGCCCGGCTGCGACAATGAGGAGTTGGAGTGCCCTATCCCTCCCACCGATGTTATGTAGATTGGCGTTTTGATACCATGTTTTGACTGATTCATCGCTACAGAAAAGGAGCGCGCTGCGGGAGAAGAAGGAGTGCTCAAATGAACCTTGCAGGGCTGCCTCCTGCCATTGCCTCAATTGACCTCTTGGAACGATTTCTGCATGGATGTTGACGCCGTTTTCTGATAGAGTGTAACCTCTGGGGGTCCCCTTTCCCTCCCTTTGCACGAGTAAGAGATCAATGTCAGACTTATCCCAGACTTGGTCGTAGGACATACTACCACATAGGATGGCAGCGATGATATTTCGATCCTTCTGGACCTTTGTAACGAGGGAATCTAACGCATCTCGATAGCGTTTTTCAACAGCGGCTTGTGATTCCATCATTTGACGGTTTCCTTTCCATATATTACTTCAATATGGTAAGTTACAAATCTTCGTCCTCGTCTTCCTCATGCCGAATCCGCGTTGGTTCTTCGCCGGGTTCTGGTATGTCTGGTTCCGGATGCGGCCTTAGTTCAAAATCGAAATCGGTCCTCACTTCTCCCGGTTTGATATGCGTCCGAATCACTTCCCTAGAGTAGGCTCTGTCTCGTACCACTTTCATCTTGACCTCCCCAACATGAACCGCATTGAGGGTATACCTCCCCTCCCGGTCAGAATAGATGTGCCGCAGTTGACACCATCTATTTGACACCTGTATCCGGGCACCTGAGATTAGCGTCTTGTCGTCGGCGTCAATGATGGTACCGGAAAGTTTCCCATGCGGGAAGATGTCTACGACGCCGGCTGGTGCGTGCGCTTTCATCGGCGCATTCTCAGTTGCCATAAGGTGAAGGTTCTCTAGATAGATTTTGCTGCTGCCTACCTGTTTCGCTTCAAAAGTTACAGTCGCCAGAATTCCCTTCCTGCTTTCAACCCCGGTGTTTGTAGCTCTATGAGACTGAACCTCCGCGATGAGGCCTTTTTCATTATCCACATGCGGCTTTTCCCACACCGTAGCGTCGATGCCATTTCGGCTTAGATAGTTCCCTTCTGTAATATCGACCACCTTTAGATGGGCGGGGTCAAACTTCAGGTCGAAGGTAAAACTATGGAGCGGATCGGTCAGACTAGCGGAGATATTCGTGGTAAAAGTGTCGCCTGGATTGACAACCGTGGTCTCAATACCAACTGCATTAGTGGGTGTAAAGCTATTCGACAGGGCTGCTGCTATAATTTGACTAGATCCTTCAAGCGAACCGTGATTCCCATTCGGGGATAGATCCGCCACAGTTCCATCGTCGAAGTTCCAGTAACCTGCCAAGCCGGGTTCAGCTCCTGTGAGGGGTGCGTTCATTGTTGACCAGATTTCTTCGTCGGTGCGTGCGCGGTTCCAGATACGGATTTCATCAAGCATACCGGGCCAATATTGGGTATGGAACGTTCCAATTTTAACCGGCGAGTGGCTTGAGCCAATGAAACCGTGTCAATCTCGCTCTGCTGCAAGTTCTCCATTGAGGTAGACCTGCTGTTTTTGGCTATCATAGACACAGGCGATGTGAAACCATTCCTCCTTTGGCGCGCCATAGCGGAGCATCTCCTCGTCCCACATCTCCTCTTGGGCGATGAAAAAGCCATCACTACGAATATTCCAAGACAGAAGGCGATGTTCATATTTAGATAGCCATGCCTGTGACCAGTCGTGCGCCTCTGCATCCTTATGAAACACCCACCCTTCAAGAGTGATAACACCCGCAAGATCAAGGCTGTCTGAGGGCGGAACTTCCACATAATCCTTACTACCATCTAAACTCAATACATCGGTAAATCGCAGTTCGACTGACTTTGAAACGTTTTGCCGCTTCTACTTTACTACCACCATTTTCTATGAATTGAAGGACGCGTGCCATAATGATTGACAGCCCAGGTATCAAGCGTCGAGATGGTAAAGGTTAGGGTCAAAATACTCAAAACTGATCAAGGCTGTCTGAGGGCGGAACTTCCACATAATCCTTACTACCATCTAAACTCAATACTTGATTGACAGCCCAGGTATCAAGCGTCGAGATGGTAAAGGTTGTCAAAATACTCAAAACTGTCAATGCAAATTTTATATCTTGTGTCTCCCTATGGTTGGACTTGGATATAACCTATTATTTAAGTTTCAACCTAAACTCAAAATTTGCCATCTCGCACCTCAAATTTCGTCGGTTTTCCAAGGGTTAGCCCTCCGATTTCTACCCAATGCGCCACCCACTGCACCATCTGTTCCAGTGAAATCCGTGGATAACCGAAAAGCTGATGACAACGAGCGGCATTGTTCAGGAGTGCGGTTGCTGCCTCTACCCCCTCAAAGGCGGGTGCTTTCCCGAAGATTTCACCGAATCGCGTGGCGAGCCAGCGAATCGACACGATCTCTGGACCTGTGAGGTTGAGAAGCATCGCCGGGCTTTGGCAGTGCATGAAGGCACGCAGTACGACTGCATTTGCGTCTCCTTGCCAGATGACGTTGGCAGCTCCCATCGTTATATCCACAGGCTTCTCACCGTAAACCTTTGCTGCGATATCCAGCAGGATACCATACCGCAAATCAATGGCGTAGTTCAAACGGAGGACTGCAAGGGCTGTCCCAAATTGATTTGAGGCGTGCTCAAACACCCGTTCGCGACCGAGACAGGACTGTGCATATTCACCAATAGGTTCCACAGGGTGTGTTTCTGTTGCGCCACCGTGGGAAACAGGCGTTAGTGGATAGACGTTTCCTGTCGAAAAGACGACGATACGGGAATTTTGATATTTTTCGGCAACCCGTCCGGGCAGATAGGTATTCATCGCCCATGTCAGGGATTCATTGCCTGTGGCACCAAACTTCCTGCCCGCCATAAAAATCACGTTGGGGACCTGCGGCAACGCTTGCAATTCAGTTTCATTGAGCAAATCACATGAAATAGTCTCAATGCCAGCTCGATTCAGATCTGCCTGTAAGCCCGGTGATGAGAAACGGGACACACCAATCACTCGCTTACCTGAACCTGATTCGTCGATAGCGCGTTTTGCCAGTTTTGCCAGCGTTGGTCCCATCTTCCCACCTACGCCCAGTATCAGGAGATCGCCCGTTATTCCCCTCATAGTCTCAACAACCTCTGGTGTAGGTCGGGACATTACGTCCTCAAGCTGCTCTGAATCCTCAATATATTGGGATCGTGACATTGTTTTTATTGCATCCACATTCTTACTTCCGTCGTGAGAGATAAGACGACAGTGCATAATCAAACGGTGTTGCTGTGTCGATCTGCACATAATCGATTAAACTGGCACCACACCCCCGCCGATAGGCTTGAATAAACCCATTCAGCTGTTCCAGATAACCCGCTTTGAGTGCTTCTGCCTGCGTTGAGAGCGTGTTATCTGTTTCCACATCGCGAAAAACAATCGGACCTTCAAAAGGAAATGTCATCTCAGCTTTATCGAGCAGATGAAACACGATGACCTCGTGTTTACGGTGACGAAAATGCTTTAGAGCAGAAAGCACTTCTGACGGCTGATCTAGGAGATCAGAGATCACGATGACCAATCCACGACGAATAATCCGCTTGGCAAGTTCATTAAAAGTGCCGCTGATGCTCGTTTCCTCGCCTGGCTGAATACTTTCCAAGGTAGACATGATAGCGTGTAGGTGGGTCGCAGCACCACGCGGCGGGATGTATTGCCTAATATGTGTGTCAAAGACTGCCAAACCCGCAGAGTCCCGCTGCTTGAGCATCAGATAGGTTAGCGATGCGGCGAGATAACAGGCGTACTCAAACTTGGTGATGCCGTTGTCATCATATTTGTAGTTCATCGATCCACTAGCATCAAGCAGAATGTAGGCGCGAAGATTGGTTTCCTCCTCAAACTTTTTGATGTAGTAACGATCCGATTTGCCATACACCTTCCAATCAATATAGCGGATGGCGTCGCCGGGCATGTATTGGCGGTGCTCTGCGAACTCAACGCTGAAGCCCTGATACGGGCTCTTGTGTCGTCCCGTGATAAAACCTTCCACGACAAGACGAGCCACTAGTTCCATGCCGCCGAGCCGGGAAAGGGCTGTGGGATCTAAGTATCGATGAGATGTTCTCATGGTTTTTCCGTTCTTTTAAGTAGGGACTCCGAGGTCAGGATGATTGCACATTGAATATTCTCGCCTCCGGATGAGCCACAATAATCGCAGCAGCCGAATTCTCAGGAGTTAGTTGAAATTCCTTAGAAAGCGCAACACCAATTCGCTCTGGCTCAAGTAGTCGCCATAGTTTGGCGAGCGCTGCTAAGTTCGGACAGGCAGCATCCCCGAAACGAAAGCGTGCCCCTTGATAGCTTCCATGAAACAGATCAAGGACATATGGACTATCTTCTGTAGCGATGTCAAGTTCGAGGCGAATCTGTCTGTGGGCATACTCTTCGAGTGCCTCAGTCGTCTCGATAGCCATCCCGCGTAGATGCAGGTATCTCCCTTCATTGCCTTCAGCCATAACCTGTTGCATAACCTCGGTGATTGTGGATCCAATCGTGACAAGCTGAAATCCCACAACATCCATCTGAATAGAACCAACGCTGGCAAAGTAATCGGTGATGCAGCGTCGTTCTTCGGTATGCGTCTGACGAGGGAAGGTGAAACGGACCCATTCGGTTTGGGCGTCGGCGTGGTAGACAATCAGGTCGTCACCCTCCGATTGGGCATGGAAATAGCCGTACACCACCAACGGACGTAGCCAATCGTTATCCATGCAGAGCTGCTTGTAATGTTGGTATATCGGCACAACTTCTCGCTCAATGAAGCGATCATACTCATGCTGTAACATACCTTGCTGACGGCGATACCCCCACTGGACGCGGAACAGTACCACAGGATTGATATAGTTGTAGACCTGTTCCAATGCGATGTCGGTGATGACCCTTGCGCCATAAAATGGTGGCGTCGGAATGTGGGAGTTGGACGCGAACTGCAAGACGCAAATCCTTCCTTATTTTCTTGAGAGTCGTCCGCTACTCCACTCGCCCGGAAGCCAATTCGTACTTTCCCTGAATCCCCTTGACGGCTGTTACACTCCCGTGATGCCAGAAGTAATTCCCGAACTGTGATGCCAGACGGATCGCCTCATTTGGATGCTGATCGACGAGGTTATTTCGCTCACGCGGATCTTCAAGCAGGTTGTACAGTTCATCAGGCTCGTCTTCAGGACGCTGGATATAGCTCCATGTCGCATCCCGAATACACCGATCCGCACCCTCATGGTATCCTGTAATAATCGTGTCACGATGCGAGTCGTTGTTCCCTTTGAGGACATTGAGGAAGCTGTCACCGTGCATTGATGAGATGTTATTCCCAAATCCGAGTGCTTCAAGCACCGTCGGAAGGAAATCTTGGAACTGTACAATTGCACCGGTTCGGCGTGCACCTTCCCCCTTCGGCAAACGCACCATAAAGGGGATCTTGAGAAGTTCATTGTACATCCGATCTGCGCCCTTGAGGAACTTCCCGTGATCACCGAGAGGATGTCCATGATCTGCGAGCAGGAAGATTAGGGAATCGTCGTAATATCCAAGCTGCTTCAACTGGTCAAAGAGTCGACCAAGACAGTGATCCACAAAAGCCGCTTCGCCGGCGTAAAGCCCCTGAATATGCTTAATCTCGGCATCGCTCGCCCAATCGCTTGCCATGCCGCCCATCGGCATAACGATACGCGGACCACTATAGTCCGAATCGGTATACGTATCCCACGGATCCGGTGGATCCCACGGCTCATGTGGATCGAAGGAATCGATCCAGAGGAAGATCTTCTCATGTGGACGGTTATCCTCAAGCCAGTCAACCGCTTCATCCACCACCGTATGGGCAAACCAATCTTCTGGACCTGCGAACCGATCGGTGTTTGCCAAAAACTGCGTGATCCGATTGCACCACTGTTCGGGGAAATTCTCATTGATATAGTCGTTGAGGTTCCGTTTCAGCGGGGCGGACACATAGGGGTCGTACTCTTGTCCGCGAATCCAGCGGTAAGCGTGGAAGTCGCGGTGGAAGTTCATTCTTGGTGCGCGGTAGTGATAGGTGTCCGAAATGAGTCCAGAAACATACCCCTCTTGGCTCAAGATCTGTGCGATTGCCACATCTTCCGGGGTTAACGGTTGCCATGGACGATACGGAAGCGTTCGCTGTCCCGTCATCAGTTGGGTACGGATTGGGATTGTGGGTAGGGCTTCCGGGTAGGCATTCTCGAAAACAACACATTCCTCCGCAAACCGATCGATATTGGGAGTTTGACACGGTGCGATGCCTTCAAACACAGGAGTGTCCTTGTGATAAGTGCTGACATGGTCTTGACGGAAACTATCCAGAACAATAACAATGAGATTCATTATGATGCCTCCAAGTTCATATCTGTAACGCTTAATTGTGGCTTCATTCTATCACAATTGATCGGATGCAACAAGCGTTTTTTCGCAATGTCCATCACAGGGACGTAACCTATTACGCTCGCGGGTTTTAGCAGAAACCGACCGCCCCTGTTGACAAACCTAATCCGTCAGATTATAATCTACTCAGTTTCGTCGTTGCATAGGTATAAACATGCTGTCGATGGGAGAGATGAAAATGGACAAACAGGATCCGAAAGTTATGGTCGTAGGAAGTTTTAATATGGACCTCGTGGTGAAAGCGGAACGCCGACCACAAACAGGCGAGACGCTCATGGGGGAAGAATTCGGCATGTTTATCGGGGGGAAAGGGAGCAATCAAGCGATTGCTGCCGCACGTTTAGGGGCAGATGTGACAATGATCGGCAGGCTAGGAACGGATCTTTTTGGTGACACGTTAATGACCGCCCATGCCGAGGAGGGTATCTGCACGGATCATGTCATCCGAGACACGGAGACCGGGACAGGTGTTGCGTCCATATTGATTGATACCGATGGTGATAACAGCATTGTGCTTGTCCCACAAGCGAATATGCGTCTGAGCGTTGAAGATATAGAACGAGCATCGGAATCGATCGCTGCCGCGGATGTACTCCTTCTACAATTGGAGGTGCCGGTTGGCGCGTCCCAACGCGCCGCAGAGATCGCGAAATCCAACGGTGCAACAGTGGTGCTTAACCCTGCTCCAGCACAGGAATTGCCGGATGACTTTTTGGCGCAGGTAGATATTCTTACCCCCAACGAAGTGGAAACCGAATCGCTCTCAGGTCTCAGAGCTTCCACCGCGACAGACGCAGAACGTGCCGCCAAAGTGCTGTTGGACAAGGGGCTTTCCGCTGTAATTTTGACGCTCGGCGAGCGAGGTGCGCTATTGTTGACATCGGATCTGACGCAACAAATTCCAGCCTACACCGTTGACGTGGTAGACACGACTGCAGCGGGGGATGCCTTCTGCGGTGCACTTGCAACAGCGGTCGCACAGGGCGAAAACCTTGTGGATGCGGTCGCTTTTGCCAACGCCGCGGGTGCTTTAGCTGTGACGGTGCTTGGTGCAGCCCCATCCATGCCAGCTGCGGCACAGGTAAAGGCGTTCCGTGAAAAGCACAATAAGGCGCAGCGCTAACACCTTCGAATTTTAATTTTCTGGAAAGGTCATCAGGAGGCATTATATGAACGGTGCACATTGGTTAGTTGAAACGCTTCAACGGCGCGGCGTGGAATATGTCTTCGCGCTCTGTGGAAACGGACTCAAACCGTTCCTCGACGCATGTGTAGATTTGCAGATGCCGGTGATAGATGTGCGAAACGAGCAATCTGCTGCTTATATGGCAGATACATGGGGACGGATGACCAAACGGATTGGGGTAGTCGCTGTGAGCGCGGGACCGGGACACACAAACACCCTCACTGGCCTTGCCAACGCCTTCTGGGATGGCGGACCGATGCTCTTGATCAGTGGATGTGCCACCACGGATACACGCGGTATGGGGCATTTCCAAGAACTGGACCAAGTGGGTATGGCGGCACCCGTTTGTAAGTATGCCCGGTTTGTTGATCGTGTTGATGTCTTGGAACATGAATTTACCAATGCACTCGGAGCATCGTTTGCTGGGCGCCCGGGTCCGGTGCACCTGACTATACCGAGTGATGTCTTTAGCGCAGAGATGCCAGATTCAGCCGCTACCCATCTGCAGAAGGCTCCGCCCACCATCACCCACGTCAACCCACAAGCCCCCGGCGATCCGGATCTGATTTGTGATGCTGTTGAACAGCTGTGTGATGCTGAACACCCTGTCATTATTGTCGGCAACGGAGCGTTCTACGCTGACGCTGGCGGTGTCCTTGCCCAATTTGCGGACTTAACGCATATCCCGATTTACTCAAATATGTGGTCGCGGGGGTGTATTGAGACACCGCTGGATGCGTATGTCGGTACAACCTTCGGCGGTGAGACTAACGGGGCATTCGCCAACCTCGTGGAGGTTGACGTTGCACTGGTGTTGGGTGCGGGTATCGACTACCGTTTGGGATACGGTCGTCCTCCTGTCTTTTCTGAATCAGTTCGTTTCATCCGTGTTGATGTTGACCCCAATGAACTGTCAAAAACGATTGAACCGGAGCTTGGAATTGTCGGCGATCCACGGTCTGTCCTTGAGGGGATGAACGATGTGGGAAAAAGCCTCAAGTGGAACCATCAAGCGTGGCTGGCAAAGGTACGTCACAGCCGCGAAGCCCTGCTAGCAAAGTGGGCGACACGAGGGCATGAGGACGTAACTCCGCTCCCCTCAATACGCATCTGTCGGGAGATCCAACCGTTTCTGGATCAGGACGTAACCTTTCTGCTCGATGGAGGAAATATCGGACGCTGGGCGCATATGACTCTTTGGAACCGTCATCCAGCGCACTGGTTCACCTGCGGTGCAAGCGGGATTGTTGGTTGGGGTGTGCCGGGTGCCATCGCCGCAAAGTTAGCGCGGCCGGATAAACCGGTGCTGCTCTTGAGTGGAGATGGGTCAGCGGGATTTACGATTACGGAGATCGAAACAGCATTGCGGTTCAATACGCCTTACGTCGCTGTTGTCGCACACGACAGTGCGTGGGGCATCGAAGCGGATTCTCGCGCCCCAGAGCGTCGCATGGGCACAGTGTTCGGTGAAATCCGTTTTGACCGCGTTGCTGAAGCGCTTGGAGGGCGCGGGATATATATTGAGCATCCCGACCAGCTAAGACCGGCGATTGAGCGGGGGTTAGCTGCGGATACGGTTACCTTTATTCATGTCCCGACGGAACTTGGAGGGATCGGGTTTCTGGATGGACAATATACGGAGCAGGAATAGGACAATGGATGGAGGTATCCTGAAGAGCAAGGTGCAATAAGCAGATTAAAACGTGATGACGTGATGCGTAATGTGTAAAGGGCTTCTTCTTACGCATTGCGCGAACATTGGGATTGACACGCTAACTAAGATGGGTTAAAATAAGCCCAATTTTAACGCCAATTTGTCTGAGGACAAATGCTGAAAAACCTGAGCGGTTCGTAAAATTCACTCACCAAAATACTATCTTGACTGTAAGGAGGCAAAAAATGTTTGAAGGATCGTTTGTCGCACTCGTGACACCATTCAAAGACGATGAATCCCTTGATGAAGCCAAACTTAAAGAGCTAATCGAATTCCAGATCGATGGGGGCACACACGGCATCGTCCCCTGTGGCACGACCGGTGAATCTCCCTCCCTTTCAGAAGAGGAACATGACCGTGTGATAGAACTCACGGTTGAGACGGTCAATGGTCGCGTACCGATCATCGCAGGAACAGGCTCCAATTCGACGGCGCGGACATTACGAGCAACGGAGCACGCAAAAGCCGCCGGTGCCGATGCTGCGCTCATCGTAACGCCGTACTATAACAAACCGAATCAGCAGGGATTGTACGCGCATTACATGAAAATTGCTGACAGCGTTGACATTCCGATTATTATCTACAATGTTCCTCCCCGTTGTGGAACAGACATTCTTTCGGACACTGTCGCTCAACTCGCTGACCACCCGAATATCGTCGGACTCAAAGAGGCAACCGGCGAACTCAAGCGCTCCAGTGAATTGGTGTCGATGTGCCCTGACGATTTTGTTGTGCTTTCAGGCGATGATATCAATACCTTGCCGATCCTCTCTGTCGGTGGAAAGGGCGTGATCTCGGTCGTTGCGAATGTGGATCCTGCTGATATCGCTGAGACATGCAATGCCTTCAAAGCGGGCAATATTGAACTCGCTCGAAAACTCCACTACAAAACCATGCCGTTAGCGGTGGATCTCTTTATCGAAACCAATCCCATCCCCGCGAAGACAGCCCTCATGCTGATGGGCAAACTTAACGGCAAGCTGCGGCTGCCACTTGCGCCACTTACACCCGCCAATCAAGAGACGCTGCGTCAAACATTGAAAGACGCAGGTTTGATTAATTAGTAGTCGTTAAGCTTTAGTTTGATGGATAACCTGTCAGTCAATGATGGAAAATTGGTTGACAGGTTATCTGATGACTTGTCAATCGGAGGAGCAGCAATGCAATATCGTGGGTTGGGAACGACAGGCTTGACCGTCTCTGAAATCGGCATGGGAACGTGGGAACTCGGCGGACGAGAATGGGGCGATATAGACGAAGCGGCGGCAATCCGTTTGCTTCAGTATGCGTATGAACAGGGGGTTACTCTGTACGATACCGCCGATCAGTACGGCGGTGGTCGCTCCGAACGGCTGCTGGGACAGGCTTTCGCTAACATGCAAGATGCGGTGGTTATCGCCACGAAGGTGGGTTATGAAATAGACTCCGACGGTTGGGTGAGTCAAGGGTGGGAACAACGACCATCGTTTAACGCTTCCCGTGACTATATTCGCACCTCTGTGGAGGGAAGTTTACAACGATTGGGACGCGAAACGATAGACACCTACCAATTCCACGCGCCTCCGCCTCCCGAACAGTGGGATGAAGCCTTCGAGACAATGGAACAACTCAAAGCTGAAGGGAAGATACGTTTTTATGGCATGGCTCTCGGTAGCGAGGAGCAGGCACTGAAAGCAATTGAGGAGACCGGCATCTCCACAATGATGCTGACCTACAACATCCTGAATCAACTGATGGCTGAAACGGTGCTGCCGGCAGCACAGTCCAAGGGTGTAGGTGTTATCGTCCGGCAGCCGCTCGCATCGGGTCTGCTGTCTGGACAACTGACGTTGGACACAAAGTTTGCCGACAACGACTATCGCAAGACTTGGTCTGCTGAACAGCTTCACAACGACTTGAGACAGGTGGAGACTGTCAAAGAAATTGTCGGTGACGCAACTGATACCCTTCCGCAAGCTGCCCTCAAATTTATCCTTGCCCATTCAGCTGTCAGCGCGGTTGTCCCCGGCATGATGACGACCGCACAGGTAGACGATGGCGTTGCCACAGCGAATCTCCCTGCGCTGCCCCCGCACATCTTGCAGCGATTACAGAACGAATTCTAACAGCAAGATGTGTGTCGGTTGCCCTCACACTTTATGGTCATGAATCGCCTGAAGTTTCAACGCAAACTGATGATTCTTTTTGTGGGAATGGCGCTGCTACCCACTGTTGTCCTTGTCCTTGTCGCCTACCACCTCATTAGTCGAAGCGTGGAGCGCTGGGCAAACCACCAGATTGCGTTGACGCTTACGAATTCCGCGGTAATTATCAAGGACGCCAGTGAACTCGCGCATACGCTTGAACTGTATGAAAACCTACCTTTGACAGATACCGCTGAACTCTTAGCGGTTGATGAGGACCTTGTTGCCGTATTGGATAATTTTGACGCGAAAGCTGTCGAAATACGAGCGACTGAACTCGCGGATGCCTACGGCGGTTACCTCATCGCTGTCTACGACTGGGACGGACATCTCGTCTTTAGCACCGACCCAAATCATCCCCCTGAAACGCTCACCACTTTTTTGGCACCGTTGAAGGCGTTACCCGATGCTCCAACCATCTCCCACGAATTGGCAGACCAAGGTTTTTTGATTTGCGGTGTGCCGATCTTCTCAGAGGACGGAATGGGACGCTTGGGGGCAATGGTTGTCGGGAAATCAATGGCATTGACGCCTGCCCAGATGCAAACCCGGATGTCAGCCATCCAAAACAAACTGAACCGTCTGGAAACGGATATCGATGCGGAAGGGACCGCATATCGCCGAACAGAAATACGCACAACTGTTATTGCCCTGCTGATCACCGCGGCACTTATTGTTGTCGTTGCCTTTTTCGTCAGCAGAATCCTCGCGAAAGGAATTAACACGCCGATACGGTCACTTGTCGCCGGTACAGAGCAGATCTCCGATGGAAACCTCGACTATCAGGTGGCGGTGCAAACTGACGATGAGTTCGCCCTCTTAGCCGGTGCTTTCAACCGGATGGTCACCGACCTGAAAGCGCGTACTGAGGAGTTAAGGCGTGCGGAAAAAATCGCGGCGTGGCAGGATATCGCACAGAAATTGGCACATGAGATAAAGAATCCGCTGACGCCGATTCAGTTGTCGGCGCAGCGTTTGCAGCGTCGTTATCGCAATAATCCTGACGATCTCTCCGAACTTTTGGAACGCTGCACCCAAACCATCATCACTGAAGTTGAAGGGTTACGCCGCTTGCTCGATGAGTTTTCCGTGCTTGCCCAGATGCCCGCCCCAGAGCTCTCCCCCGTCAATTTGCGCGAGACGCTTGATGCGACGTTAGCGCTCTTCGACGAATTTCCCGACCATATTGACTGTCAAATAGATTTTCCTGCTAATCTTCCTACCGTTACGGCGGATGCAGACCATCTCAAGCGCGCATTCCTTAACCTTATCAATAATGCCCTTGAAGCGATGTCGGAGGACGGAGAGAAAAAAGGCTGCTTGGCAATTCGCGCTTTTGCATCAACAGACGGATCCAAAGTCCTCGTGCAATTCACCGATACCGGACCGGGTATCGCTATGGAAGTCCGACCGAAGTTGTTCACCCCGCATGTTTCCACCAAGCGGGACGGTATGGGGCTTGGGTTGGCGATCGTTAAAAAAGTGATAACAGATCTTGGTGGGGATATTCGGCTTGAGGACGCTCAACCCGATCAGCGTGGTACGACCTTCACCTTGTGGTTACGAGCAAACGAGACGCATTGAGCTTATATCATGGAGCAGGAAAAACCCTTAACATTTGATGCTGATTCGTGCTATCATCTGTGTTGATTTTACATATTAGAACGCAAGTTGCTAGTGTTGAGCATCCATCGGTTTGTCGTTAAGATTGAGGGATTCTATCTTTCGCTCCGGATGAAGATTAATTTATTAATTGGGTAATTGCCGAGCGATGTCCGGTACGGTTGAAAACCGCACCTACCGGGTCTGGGGGAAATATAGAATTACCCGTTTAATTTCTTAAAACTCATGAGGAGCGATATGTCTATAGAACGGCAATGCGGTCAATGCCTGCGCTCCAGTTTTGAATCCCGATGTATCGGGGCGGAGTGATATGTCTATAGTCTGAGGACTTTCCCCGTTTTTTAGCCCCAGCGGGGCGACATGTTTATAGAATGTCGATAGCACCCATACACCCAAGCCCCAGCGGGGCGACATGTGTAGCCTTACTTCAGTGAGTCTAATTCGTGGCGAGTGCAGAAACGCGACCTACAGGCTAACTAGCAACTTGCGTAACTAGCAACTTGCGTTGTTAGAGGTGAAAAATGTCTGATGAAATTCTAAAAGTTATAGAAAGGTGGCAGCCAGATGAGCGTTTAGCTTCGTTTGATGAAGCTAGGGTAAAACAAGCCATTATTCTACCTATATTACGTGGATTGGGTTGGGATACGGATAACCCTGATGAAGTGTGGCCTGAATACTCTGTAAAGGAAAGGTGGGTGGACTATGCTTTATTGACTGGTACCACAGCAAAGGTATTCATCGAAGCAAAAAAGGGAGGGGAACCGCTGGAAAGACACGATAGTCAACTTCTGGATTACGCCTGTAAACATGATGGTGTTGAAATTGCAGCACTCACTAACGGTGTAACGTGGTGGTTTTACCTGCCTCTTCGAGCAGGGAGTTGGGAACAGAGAAAATTCAGCACTGTAGAACTTAATAACCAAGATAAGGAAGATACCACCCGAAACCTTTTAGACTTTCTCAGCAAAGAAAATGTAAGTTCCGGGGATGCTGTCCGCAATGCAGCAGACCTTTACGAGCACAATCAAAAGAAGCGTCAAATTTTGGCAACCCTGCCGGAGGCGTGGAATCAACTAGTGAGTGAGCCTGAAGGTTTAATCATTGATCTCCTTGTAGAAAAGACAGGCGAATTATGCGAACATAAGCCAGAGGAAAGAGAAGTCGAGCAATTTCTGTTAGCACATCTGCAAAACATAAGAGTAACTTCGCCTCCGGTGGCTGTTGAACCTATTCCAACCCCTGAGCCAAAACCGTCAGATCGTAGGAAAGGTAAGAAACGCAAGGCATTTACAGTTACGAAACCCACGGCGTTTACATTTAAGGGAGAACCATATGAGGTTAAGTCGTGGAAGGAAATGTTAGTAAGATTATGTGAGATCCTGTATACCGCTCATGAAGATCAATTTGAGAAAAAGGTATTAGAGATGAAAAGCCCAAGAGGCCTCCCTTACTTTTCGAAAAATCCCGACACTCTGAAGAACGCTAGAATGATAAGCGGAACAGTTATCTATGTGGGAACCGGCACACGAGGTTCTAGGAGCGCTCCAAAGTTTGCAAAGAACCTTATCGTCCATTTTGGCTATGACGAAAATGACCTGTTATTTGAAGATATTGAGTAAACGCCAATACGCAGATTACCCATATCTTCCCTTAACTTATCAAATGATACGAGCAAGTTGGAAGTACCAGAGGAATCACCAGCCGGGCTGAATAGAAAGGAAGAAAACATGATTGATAAACAGTATCTCCTGAGCGATGATGTGATGCGGGGCTTTATCATCAACGGATATGTAGTAGTGAAACCAGCACTCCCTCCTGACTTCCACAAATCTGTTTTCCAGCAAACGCTAGGACTAATTGAAAAAGGGGAGAATCTGGGGAATAATCTGCTGCTTTCCAAAGTCGCCATGCTCCAGCAGGTGTTCGACGATCCGGCAGTCCATGGCGCACTCACCAGTATTCTGGGGCACAACTACGTCATGAACCAACACCGTGCCTGCCATTACCACCCACCGGGCAGTAAGGCGCAAGATTGGCATAAGGACTATCCGTTGGGTGGGAATGTACGATATCACCGGACACGATTGGCGATGGCATTTTATTATCCGCAGGATGTCACCGAGGATATGGGTCCTACGGCGATTCAGCCTACCACACAATACTATATGACACCATCGGAGGCTGCCGGGTTATCTCTTTGCGGTGAGGCGGGCACGGTGACAATCGTGCATTATGAACTTTGGCACCGAGCAACGGAGAATCTAAGCGACAAGATTCGGTTCATGCTGAAGTTTCTCTTTTGCCGTGCAGAGGAGCCGCAACAACCCTCATGGAACGCAGAAAATCCAAATTGGGAGACGAATCAGACCATTCCTGTCGAACATCAAGCGATATGGGAGCACCTTTGGAGATGGTATCATGGGGAGCAAAACGGGGCAGTGAACTCAACAGCAGCATCAACTCCTGATAATCTTCCAACATCAATGCAGGCTTTGCAGGACGGACTAAACCATGAAAATGAGGCGGTGCGTCTCAATGCGGCGTATGCGTTGGGAACCATTGGCAAACCCGCGATACCGACATTGATAGAAGCGTTACAACAAGAGTCGAAAGCAGCGTGGAATCGAAACATAGATCGCGGGGATTTCACCAATCCGAGCCAACTCGACTCCATCTACGGGCTGGCTGCTGCAGGTGAGTCTGCCGTGCCTGCACTGGCTGAAGTGTTGGGTGATGATACGGACTGGTGGACACGTGCAGGGGCTGCTGCCGCGTTGGGATGTATGGGTGAACCTGCACACGGTGCCGTGCCCGCATTAGTCAAGGCTCTGAAGGATGATTCGGAGTGGGTTCGTCGGAATGCGGCGGATACACTGGGGAATATCGGTCCATCGGCTCGGTCAGCTGTGCCTGCGCTGGTCGAGGCATTGAATGATAACAGACCGGTATCGCGTTGGTCCCTCTCGGATGCGCCGTTGCGGGAAAATGCTATGATTGCATTAGCGAAGATGGGGCAACTTCCTCACCTCACTCCTGTACTAAAAGACGCGTTGCAAGACGAGAATCAGTACATTCGCTCATGGGCTGCCATCGGTTTAGAGCGAGGTTGCTAACCGGATTACCGATGACGCTCAACGGTGACTTGGTTCATATTTTGAAGCAGATCCAGGAGACTGGTGAGATTATCGTCAAACTGGATTTCTAACGGCGAGACTGTGTATTCAAAACAGGGTGCCAGCAGAATTACTGCAAAATCTTCCTGCAGCAAGGACAGCACCCGTCTCCCAATCCTTCTTCTTGCTGCCATGTTCGTTGCTTGGTCAAGTTGAGCGAGCAGCGCATCAACTTGGGGATTGGCGTATCCAAAAAAGTTGTATCTCCCATCGGAACGGAAAAACCATGATAGGCGGTTGTACTCCAAGCCCAAAAAAAGTTGCGTTAAAAAGGCATCCGCCTCTGCCCGCATCTCGCCTTTGATAGAGATAGGATTCACCACAGTGGAGCCCGCTGATTGTCCAATGAGATGAGCCAAGTGGCGCAATGTCCCTCCCGCAGCGTCCTCTACCCTCGAACAGGCTATCCGAATATCAAGAGGTTGAGAAGATTGTACTATCTCTGTTTCCTCAGCACCTTCCCCCACGCTTAGATAAAAGTTAATCCCCCGATAATCGATGGATTGTTTCAGCAGACTACAATTCCGCTTATCCGAAAAGGGACCGCAGTGACGGTTGAGAACCAGAGCGTAATAGTTATCCTGAAAAAAGGGCCACTGTTGACAAGGTGCCGTCGTTGGAAATTGGTAGAGTGGCTGTAGCGCATGGATATAGAGATAGAGCAGATCAATCGTCCCATCCTCGATTGCCTTAACAGCATTAGCGGGTCGCGTGAAACGCTTCACAGTCAGCCAATCGATACAGGTATCCTCACCGCGATAGTAATCAGGATTGTGCTCGAAGTAAAGGGTCATGGTATCCGGCCGGTAACGGCTCAAGCGATAGGCACCAGAAGTCACACGGTAGGGTTGGGCTGAGTGGGAAGGGAGTGGGCAGATATAGCGCAGCCAAAAGGGAAAGAGCGCCTCCGCTTGAGACAGTCGAATGCGGAGTTGTGTCTTGCCGTCAGGTTTAATCTCTGTGATAATCGGAGCGATGCGGCTTGCGGAAAACGCCTCAATGACCTCTTCAAGAGTAATCGGCTTCCCATCGCTCCAACGAAGGTCCTTTTTCAAGGTCAGCTGCCATTCTGAATGTCCTTGCACCGCCTCGCAACTGGTTGCAAGCCGTTCTTCGATCTCCCCATTTTGGTAGGACATCAGCAAAGGTTCATAGCATAGGAACTGAAGCCAAGAAAACAGCAACGGGTCCGGCTGGTCTAAAGATCCCAGCTCGATGTCCGTCAATTCCCCGATCTCGAGCCAACCCAGAGGTGCGTGTTCATCGGGGTGCTTGATACGAAGGCTTCCGGTATAAGAGATGCCGATTTGCTTTTGAAAGTGTTGAGCAATCTCTTTCTGATCAGGTGCCCGTTGATTCAGCAGTGACAGCAGAAATTGAACCTGCCCCGGTTCTAGGGAGGGCTTAGTCAACTGGTGTCTGAGAAGATTCACCTCCTTTTTGCAGCGTCTGACATGTCGCGACGAAATGCCAATCCCCTCGGCGATCTCTGCATCGCTGGCGTGAGGATGCTGTTTTTGATAGGCAATGAGTTTGAGAAGCGTATCGACTTTGGACATTTGTGCCCCTGCCAATTCAGCCCCATCTTTGAGGCAGAACCTCCAAAGAGAAGAGTGTCTGAGACTACGACCAGCTTTTCAACGACCTTCCGTGTCGAGAGGACATCGACTGTCCCCGTCCAAAACGATTTACAGTATAAACCCCCTTGTCTTCGATTTGCAACCAGTTTTCTGAAGTATGGACACATTATGTCCATACTCCCAAAAGTGACTGGATTTTCTGTGTGATTGGTTGATATTATTATAATTACAATGGGATGAATCGGTCTTTGAACCGATCCACGGTTCATACTCGTTTACCTCTGTAAAGTGTAGGGATAAGGAGGAACAATGATGAAACTCTTACTGTTCAAACAGAAAATACAAGTTCGCTATGTTCGGGGCAGGTTTTTGGTTCTTGCTGTGTGCCTTCTCTTGGCACTGACTAGTCTAGGAGAAGCCGCTGACGCGAGGATTGCCTTTATGTCCACCCGCAACTCAGATAATGGCGAAATCTTCCTAATGAACCCTGATGGGAAACGGGTTCGCCAACTTACCAGACACCTTGAATATGACGCATCTCCTGCTTGGTCCCCTGATGGGAAGAAAATCATCTTTGCGTCATTTCGAGATTTGCACAAGCCGAACGGAATAATTTTCGCTGAGATTTATGTGATGAACGCTGATGGCACCAATCCCATTAACCTGACTCAATCGCCAGAAAGAGCCGACTTCAGTTCCTCTTGGTCACCGGACGGAAAACAGATTGCCTTTACATCTGATGAGGGCTGGAAGTGGGATGGTAGTGGTGGATCCCATCGGAATATTTGGGTGATGGATGCGGATGGAGGGAACCCACGTAATTTAACCAACCATGGTGCCATGGACCGGATGCCAGATTGGTCTCCGGACGGAATGCAGATTGCATTTGAATCTAACCGGGACGGAGGTTGGGAATTCAATTTCTGGAAAGCACCATCGGACATCTATGCCATGACCCCTGCCGGTGCAAACCTTATCAATCTCACTAACCACCCAGCCGAAGATGGTAATCCTGCTTGGTCTCCGGACGGAATGCAGATTGCATTTGAATCTAACCGGGACGGTGACGACAATTGGGAAGTCTATGTGATGAATGCTAATGGCACCAATCCCATTAACCTCACCAATCACCCGGCTGAAGACAGGGCAGCAGATTGGTCACCGGACGGGCTGCGGATTGTATTCTCTTCTAACCGTGCTGGAGATTGGGAAAGAAATCCTAAGGATAATTGGGAAGTCTTTGTGATGAACGCTGACGGTACTAATCCTATCAACCTCACCAATAATCGCGCATGGGATAGTAGTCCTGCATGGGAACCGGCATCGACTTTGAGTGTCTCCCCGACAGGGAGATTGGCAACCTTATGGGGCAAAGTCAAGCGCGTCAATATTTATGATGGAAGGTAGGATCTGTGCGGAACTTAGCATAAGGGAGAAGAACGATGAAACTTGCACTGCTTAAACAGAAGATCCAAGTCTACTCTCTTCATAATGGATTTTTGGCATTCGTTGTATGTCTCCTCTTGGTATCAGCAAGTCTGGCACAAGCCGCGGACGCAAGGATTGCTTTTATGTCCAACCGGCACGACGAGAGGAATGGCGAAATTTACCTGATGAATTCCGATGGGAAACGAGTTCGCCGACTTACCAAACACCCTCAATTTGACTCATCCCCTGCATGGTCTCCTAATGGGAAAAAAATCGCCTATATATCATTCCGAGGTGAGCCTAAACCTCGTCCTGAAATTTATGTGATGAATGCCGACGGGACCAATCCTATTAACCTGACTCAATCGCCAGAAAGACGGGAGGGCTCTCCCTCATGGTCTCCGGACGGAAGACAGATTGTCTTTAAATCATCCGATCTCGCGTCGGATATTTTTGTGATGGATGCAGATGGAGCGAACCTACGTAACTTGACCAACCATGTCGCTGCAGATTGGAATCCAGCTTGGTCGCCGAATGGGAGGCAGATTGCATTCCAGTCCGATCGAAACAGAGGGTGGGAATTCAATTTCTGGAGAGGGACTTGGGATATCTATGTCATGTCCCCTGACGGTGCAAACCTTATAAACCTCACCAATCACCCAGCAAGAGACGGTAGGGCCGCTTGGTCGCCGGATGGGCAACAGATTGCATTCACCTCTGACCGTGACGGTAACTGGGAAATCTATGTGATGAATGCCGATGGGACTAATCCTATCAACCTGACCAATCACCCAGCCGAAGATGGTAGTTCCGCTTGGTCGCCGGACGGCATGCAGATTGCATTTGAATCTAACCGTGACGGAGATTGGGAAAAGAAGCCTGACGACAATTGGGAAGTCTATGTGATGAATGCTGATGGGACTAATCCCATTAACCTCACCAACCACCCCGCATGGGACGGTAGTCCCACATGGGAACCGGCATCGATTTTGAGCGTTTCGCCAAAAGGAAGATTGGCGACCTTATGGGGCAGCGTCAAGCGCACAAATACCTACGATGGAAGGTAGAATTTGTGAGGAACTTAGCATAAAGGAGAAGAACGATGAAAGTCTTATTGCTGAAACCGCGGATACAAACCTGCTATCTTTGCGGTGGACTTTTGGCTCTCGCTGTATGCCTTCTCTTGGCATCAACCAGCTATGCACAACTCGCTAACACAACGATTGCCTTTGCGTCTGACCGTGACTGGGATTGGCCCGCAGAAGAGGATCGGAATCTCGAAATTTTCCTAATGAACTCCAACGGCAAACAGATCCGCCGACTCACCGAACAACCTAAATTTGACACCGAGCCCGCTTGGTCCCCCGACGGGAGGCGGATTACCTTTGTGTCATATCGAGATCTGGAACAAATCCCTGAAGGTGAAATTCGTCGCAGTGCAATCTACCTGATGAACACTGATGGCTCAAATCCGATTAACTTGACCCACGCGCCGGAAAGGGCACATGGGGTTTCCTCTTGGTCGCCGGACGGGAATCAGATTGTCTTTACATCAGCCACCCTACTCAACAAGGACGTTCTCGCCAACTCAGATATTTTCGTGATGGGTGCAAATGGAGCCAATCCCATTAACCTTACCAACCACGATGCCCTAGACCAAACTCCAGATTGGGCACCAGACGGGCTGCGAATTGCATTCTCATCTAACCGTGACCGAAATTGGGAAATCTATGTGATGAATGCCGATGGGACCAACCCCATTAACCTTACCAATCACCCAGCGAGAGACGGTAGACCTGATTGGTCTCCTGATGGGCAACAGATTGCATTCACCTCTGACCGTGACCGAAATTGGGAAATCTATGTGATGAATGCCGATGGGACCAACCCCATTAACCTTACCAATCACCCGGCAGAAGACAATCACGCTTCTTGGTCACCAGATGGAGCGCGGATTGCTTTTGATTCTGACCGTAATCGAGACCGCGATTATAACTGGGAAATTTATGTGATGAACGCTGACGGGACTAATCCTATCAACCTCACCCAAAACCGCGACTGGGACATTAAGCCTTCGTGGGGTCCTGCACTTACTCAAAGCGTTTCCGCAAAGGAGAAATTGGCGACTTTATGGGGAAACGTCAAGCGCGCTAGTACCTACAATGGGAAGTAGAATCCGTGGGGGATTCAACCGACAGATAAAGGAGGAAAAGGATGACACCCGCACTGTTCAATCGGAAGGCACAAACCTGTTATCTTCGCGGTGGGTTTTTGACGCTCACTGCGTACCTTCTCTTGGTATCGACAAGCCTTGCACAACTTAATGATACAACGATTGCCTTTGTGTCCACCCGTGACTGGGATTGGCCCGCAGAAGAGGATCGGAATTCCGAAATTTACCTGATGGACCCCAACGGAAAGCAAATTCGCCGACTCACTGAACAACCGAAATCCGATTTCGAGCCTGCTTGGTCTCCGGACGGGAAGCAGATTACCTTTGTGTCATATCGAGATCTGGAACAACTTCCTAAAGGTGAAATCCATCGCGGTGAAATCTATCTGATGAATGCCGATGGCACCAATCTTGTCAATCTGACTCAAGTGCCGGAAAGAGCGGAGGGAGTTTCCTCTTGGTCCCCTGACGGAACACAGATTGCCTTTACATCCGCTGAACTCTTCAACGCGGATCTTCTTGCTAGCTCGGATATTTTTGTAATGGATGCAGATGGAGCCAACCGTCGCAACTTGACCAACCATGAAGCTCTAGACGAAACGCCGGATTGGTCCCCGGACGGGAATCGGATTGCATTTTCCTCTGATCGCGACGGAAATTGGGAAATCTACGTGATGAACGCTGACGGGACTAACCCCATTAATCTCACCAATAATCCCGCATGGGATAGTAGTCCTGCATGGGAACCGGCACCAAACTTGAGTATTACCTCAAAGGGGAAATTGGCGACCTTATGGGGGCATATCAAACACGGTAAGACTTACGGGGTGAGGTAGAATCTGTGAGGAACTTGGCAAAGAGATAAAGGAGGGAAACGATGAAATATACATGGCTCAAACGAAGGATACATGCCTGCTATCTACATAAAGGTCTTTTTGCCCTTGTTGTGAGTCTCTTTTTGACATCAACCAGTCTGGCACAACTTGCTAACACAAGGATTGCCTTTATGTCTACCCGCAACGTGAAATGGGATCCCGAAATTTACCTTATGGACCCTAATGGGAAACAGATTCGCCAACTCACCGACGCGCCGAAATACGATGGGGAGCCTGCTTGGTCACCTGATGGGAAGCGAATTACCTTTGTGTCATACCGGGATCTGAAACAAATTCCTGAACGCGGGGTTATTCGTGGGGAAATCTATGTCATGAATGCTGATGGCACCAATCTCGTCAACTTGACTCGATCGGTAGACAGAGCGGAGAAGGTTTCCTCTTGGTCCCCAGACGGAAAGCAGATCGCCTTTACATCAGCTGAACTATTCGATGGGCATACTCTCGTCAACTCGGATATTTTCGTTATAGATGTAGATGGAGGGGATCCCATTAACCTCACCAACCATGACACCCTAGACCAGACCCCGGATTGGTCGCCAAACGGGCATTGGATTGCCTTCTCCTCTGTCCGCGATGGGAACTGGGAAATCTATGTGATGAATGCCGATGGGACTAACCCTATTAACCTTACCAACAACCCCGCTAAAGACGGTAGACCCGATTGGTCGCCGGACGGAAATCGGATTGCTTTCACCTCTGACCGTGACGGTAATTTCGAAATCTACGTGATGAACGCTGATGGGACTAACCCCCTCAACCTCACCAATCATCCAGCAGAAGATAATCATGCTTCTTGGTCGCCGGATGGAACGCGAATTGCTTTCGACTCTAACCGGGACGACCCATTCGGTGAAATCTATGTGATGAACGCCGATGGGACTAATCCCATTAATCTCACCCAAGACCCTGATAATTTTGACCTTTATCCCTCATGGGGATCTGCCCCTACCTTGAGCGTTGCCTCAAATGGGAAATTGGCAACCGTATGGGGCAAAGTTAAGCGTAGCAACGCCTACGGAGTAAGATAAAATTTGGGAGGACCTTAGCAGATAGATAAAGGAAGAAAACAATGAAACTTGTATTGCTGAAACTGTGGAGGCGGATATGCTGCCTTCATATCGGGTTTTTGGCTTTTGCTGTGAGCCTTCTCTTGGCATTGGCAAATCTGGTACAAGCCGCTGACACGAAAATTGCCTTTATGTCTACCCGCAGCGGAGATGGCGAAATTTATTTGATGAATCCCGATGGGAGACGGGTTCGCCGACTCACCAAAGATCCTGAATACGACAGTGCACCCGCCTGGTCCCCTGATGGGCAGAAAATTACCTTTGCGTCATTTCGGGATCTACACCGCCCAAGAGGAGTAATTCTCGCTGAACTTTATGTGATGAATGCCGATGGCACTAATCCTATTAACTTGACTCAATCGCCAGCCAAACTGGATAGTGCCTCCTCTTGGTCGCCGGATGGAAAGCAGATTGCCTTTACATCAGCTGAAAACCTCAAATGGAACAATGGATCTCGCTGGAATATTTGGGTGATGGAGGCAGATGGAGGGAATCCCCGCGACCTAACCAACCATGATGCCGAGGATCGGAGTCCTGATTGGTCACCAGACGGACAACAGATTGCATTCGCCTCTGACCGCAACAGAGACTGGGAATTTGAAAACAATGTTATAGGAAATTGGGAAGTTTTTGTAATGAACGCCAACGGCGCCAATCCCATTAACTTGACCAATCACCTCGCTACAGATGATAGTCCTGATTGGTCACCGGACGGAAAACGAATTGCATTCGTCTCTAACCGTGACGAAAACTCAGAAGTATATGTGATGAACGCCGATGGGACTAATCCTATCAACCTCACCAATCATCCTGCTGCAGATAGCAGCCCCGCTTGGTCGCCAGATGCAAAACAGATTGCATTTTCCACTAACCGTGACGGAGATTGGGAAAAGAAGCCTAACGACAATTGGGAAGTCTATGTGATGAACGCTGACGGTGACAATCCCATTAACCTGACCAACCATCCCGCATGGGACAGCAGTCCTTCGTGGGGATCCGCTCCTGCTTTAAGTGTTTCCTCAAAGGGAAAATTGGCAACCTTATGGGGAAAAGTCAAGCACACCCGGTAAAATAGTATTAAAGATGCCGCGAGGGATCAGTGACCTATCGAATGATATGCACCCGGTTTCCGCCCCGGACTGTCTCATCAGGCATTGTAATTGGTGTTTCGATGAGGGCGATGAACCGTCCGTCTGCACTGATGTCGATGGTATCGTAGGGGAGCTGCCCTTCTGTGCGATAGGTGTAGAGATATTTAGAGAGCCCACCTCCCTCTGCGGTGAGATTAAAGACAGAAACGCCGTGAAGTTGCTCCTCAATGTTTCGCCCCCGCTTGGACACGCTGATAATGGCATATCGTCCGGTTCCATCAACCCCTAGGTCTTGAGGCATATTCTCCAACGTCCACTGCCACACCTTCTCCCCTGACCACCCATGAGCAAACAAGGTCATCCCATTCGGGTGGGCTGAAGGGGGACGCTGCGCGCCTTTTTGTAAATGATACGGGATAAAGGTGGTGCCGGTCACAAAAAGTGCAAGGTCGTCGGTAGCGGCTATTGTTCCGTTGGTGGCGATGATTGGAATGCCGCTGACTTCGAGCGGTGTCGTGAGGTTCGTTTCCCACAGCGGCTTGTTTTCTGCCGGTGGTGCCGTATTGAAAATGAATGCCCGCCCGTCATCGGCTGTGACATTGATGAACTTTCCATCGGGTGAGACACTCACGCCGCGCCAGAACGTCACCTCCTCAAAGTATGGTTTAAGTGGATTGAAGGTATATTCCCACGCTGTTTCGCCTGTCTCGCCGTCGATGACGTATAATGTCCCGGATTTGAAATCCCCGGTGTCTCCACCGCCCCTGACGTAACCGAGGGTTGCGACCGTTTTTACATCACGACTATAATCAAACCAACTGATAGTCATCGGAAGGGCCTGATCGGGGGGCCATTTCCATTTGAGCGTTCCTGTTGCTCCATCGAAACGGTACAGTTTCGCTTTTTTTAACCCTACACCGTCTTGCGTCCACGAGTGATTTCCCGCCACAAGCAGATCATCACCCTCCGTTGTCGAGATCCTATAGGGACCTGGATACTGCACCCATGCATATACATCGTCCGGATTCTGTGGGATTGAGGTGTCGATATCATCTGCCATGCGGTATTTCCACAACAGGGTCGGTTTTGTTGTTGATAGATCGTAGGCGTAGATGAAGCCATCTGGGGATTGCTCACCGATGTAGAAACGTTTGCTATCTGGACTGAAAGCTGCGTGTTTGGCGTAGCCTTCGGAAATGCGTGTCTTCCAGATTCGATCTCCTGTGAGTGGGTTGATAATTGCCACATGTCCAGCGTTTGTTCCAACCGCGAGCTGCTCACCATTGGAGGAAAAAGCAACGGTTGTCGGTTTCGCCGGACGTTGCAGGTTCGCCAGCAGCGACAGGGATTCCTCCAGCTCGACGGTGCGTATACGATAAGAAAGTGGTTTGAGCGGCGCAGTGGTGTCCGTCTCAAATAGACTGCCATCAGTCCATCGTAGCGCGATGTGGTAGTTTGTTTGGGGTTTCCAATCGTAAGGTGTGAGAGTGCGTTGATTGTCGATCCAAGCAGGGAAGATTTCTTTCGGGGATTCGGAGGTCTCAGTTATCACTACACTTGGTGACGGGTGTAACGGATCCGATTGATTGGTCCCCTTGAGGTTTTCTTCTAGTTCAATAATAATACCACTCCGTACAAAAATAACGCTACCCTTGAGAGTCTTTGCCACAGCGTAGGTTGGAACAGAAACACAGATTAGTAGACCGAGCAATATGCTCAATCGTAGGTTTTGATTCTTCATAACAGACCTCCACTAAAGTGAATTAGAAATTTCCAGACTACATAAGTATAGCAAACTTCGCGAGAAAAAATAGAAATATCAACCATGTTACTAAATAAGTCAAAAAAGCTTTTCTCATGGGTTATTCTCCTTTCGACAAGGAGGTTTATAGTAGATCTCATAATTATTGGGACACTGTAGGAGGGGCATCTCCCGATTCCATCGAGGATCTTCGGCGAAGCCGGGACTTGCCCCGATTATATGGGCTGAGAAGGTTTATCTTACAATAACGCAAGTTGCTAGTGTTGAGCATCCATCGGTTTGTCGTTAAGATTGAGGGATTCTATCTTTCGCTCCGGATGAAGATTAATTTATTAATTGGGTAATTTCCAAGCGATGTCCGGTGCGGTTGGAAACCGCACCTACCGGGTCTGGGGGAAATATAGAATTACCCGTTTAATTTTTTAAAACTCATGAGGAGCGATATGTCTATAGAACGGCGATGCGGTCAATGCCTGCGCTCCAGCGGAGCGCAATGTCTGTAGTTTGAGGACTTTCCCCGTTTTTTAGCCCCAGCGGGGCGACATGTTTATAGAATGTCAATAGCACCCATACACCCAAGCTCCAGCGGGGCGACATGTGTATCGTTACTTCAGTGAGTCTAATTCGTGGCGAGTGCGGAAACGCGACCTACAGGCTAACTAGTACTCAGTCAGATAAGTTTTGCAATTATTATACGATTAGGACTTACGCCGGAACGGTCAAAGTCCTGTAGTTCGGCGATTTATCGCCGCATTAGTTCCAACGCCCGATGAATCTACAGGCTAAAACGCAGTCCTGACACGTACGTGCAATTATTAAAGCTAATCGCCCGAGCCCTGTAGTTCGGCGAATCGGCATTACATACGATTTCGATGAATCCCGAAATCGGGCAACTACAGGCTAAAGTGCGTAAATCCTGTATATGTTACCGTTGCTTTCAATCAATATACACAACCATAATTTGCCTGACAGTGTCAACAGAACTAGCAACTTAGGTTACAATACCTACTAGCAAAAGCGCCTACTTATTTTCAGATTTTACTATAAATTGAATAGATCCGGGGATTTTAATATTATTCCGCGACCCGCCACAGTCCCGAACCCAACCGCTTTCCCAGAAGGACACCGATAAAGGTATACGTAAAGCCATCAACCAAGATCCGTGTCAGGATATACCAATCTGCGTAGAAGAGGCGGTAGAGCGTCATGCTCAGTTGGAAGTCAATGTAGACAGTCAACGCATCGCATAAACCAAATATGAGCGCTAAGGTCAGCAGGTTCGCTCCTCCAACTGCACCGGAATCCAAAGTAATCTTCCGCGCTATCAGGAAACCGATTTCAAGTAGCAGTGCAGCGGTGACAGCATGAAGGAGTATAGTGGGTGTGAGCAAGCCCAGTGTAACGCCTCCCAATAGAATTCGGACTGCGGAAACGAGGGTAACCACTCCAAATTTGGGGATGAGCATCAGCAGCGCTGTGAGCAAAGCATAGTACAGCATCTCGTTGATGAGTCCTGTGACCAGAGATGAAATAGGACCAAGTAATGCAGAGATCAGGTTGGTGAGCAGCGTCGATGGGACATTAATGGCAATGAATATTGTTGTGCCAAAAAGGGAGATGAGAATCAGCTGCTTAGTTGAAAAACGGGTGAACAGTTGCGAGTGAAAACAGAGTAGCAATCCAATTCCCAGTCCTGTCACAACGGTTACAAGGCTGGTAACAAGCAGCGCGTGGAGATTGGGTGTCACGATCAACAGCGGTCGCGTGGCACGGAGAGCGGTTGCGTCGCTTCCCCAAATTTTCACCTCGATTGCACGTTCATATTGGCCCTCCCCAGTGAAATCTTGATGCTGTTGGAACAGTGGATTGAGATAGATGGGCAGGGGAACGGGGGTAGTACTTTCTCCCACCAAACTGACAAATGCAAGGCTGCGATCGGTGCCGGCGTTGACTGCATCCGGAGGAGATAGGAAACGGGTCGGCTGCCCACTCTCTGTATCGCGATTCATTGATGCAACAATCGCATGAACCGTTTCTTGCCCTCGATTGTGGATGTGAATCGTTTGATAAGCGATGGGCTCAAACTCATCCGTCGGGCTGGCTTTTGCACCGAACCATTTGCCGAGTCCCCCCAAGAGTGGACGTGGATAGGAAATCGTATTTGGTCGTCTGCGAGGATCAGATATACCACTTAGATCTGTCGGCATGGTAATGTCGTCAATCCGAAGTTGGCCTGCAATTTCATTGAGCGTGGCAGAACGCAAGGGGGTGATCACGCTCCGTTCCCACTGATCTCCCAATGTATTTTCAAAGAAAACGTGCCCACGAATCTGAGTGTCATTTGGCAAAACCTCTTCCGGAATTTTTAAAATCAATTGGCTGTACCAAACCTCTGACTCGACTGTGAATTTGCCCGATGAGCGGTAGGATAGGATAGCACCTTCTTCGATTGCACCGGAATTCAAAACAACTCCCTCATTGTCCCAGACAGAATCGTTCGGCAAAACTTGAAATGATGCTGGCACCTGAAACACAACATCAAAGTTGACGGGTGCCTCCAAGCCATTTCGGATCAGCACAGTTGCAGTCATCTCAATACCTTGTAAGACCAGTGATGCTTTTTGGGTAGATGCTTCCGGGGCGACGTTTAAGGCTGTACCAACGCTTGGATCAGTGGTTTTAGTCGCCGCGATTGTGCCGTAAGGGATAGCAATCTCAATTGCTCCTCGCGGATCGGTCTGGGGTGCTTGCACTGATTGCGTGGCTGATTCACCGTTGTTGTACATCACACGAAATTGATAAATATCCCCCTTTTCCCATCGAAAATAAAGCGACTCGGCGCTGCGTGAATATCCTCCGAGATCGAGTTGAGCGACTAACCTGCCTTCCGAATCAAGGGTGACGACTTTTTGGATGCTCTCTCGAATCGCAGGGTCAAATTCAACCTTTGCACCGAGCGGAAAAAAGACGACTGTCCATGGGATCGGAGCCTGTTCACCACTTTTCGGTGCACAAGCGAAATAAAAAAGACAGAAGGATAAGAAAAGTAAATGTGAGATGTAATGGATATGAGGATTCAAGGATTTCAGAGTGAAGGTCAAAAGGTAATCGAATTGAATTAGAGGTTGAATGATCAGAATAACGCAAGTTGCCAGTTGAATAAATGTCAACACACCCTGGCAGCTTGCGTTAAGCATTAGGCCACAAGACCTACTTCAAAATCAGCATTTTTCGTGTTGCTGAAAAATCAGCCGCCTGCAAACTGTAGAAGTAGACCCCTGAAGCAATCAACTCTCCCATGTTGTTACGACCGTCCCAATACGCCGCTGTCGAACGGGTCATATAGAAGCCACGCGGCTTGAAACCGAGGTCAATCGTACGGACTACACTGCCCGACATGTCGTATATCTGAAGCGCAACATCTGACGATTTCTCAAGTTGGTACGGTATCCACGTCTCCGGGTTGAACGGATTTGGGAAGTTCTGACCCAATATCGTCGCTGACGGGTGTACATCCCCAACTGTCAACGGTAAACTCAGGTACGCCTTCCGAAGGTCTTCAATACCAACCCTATGCGTGAACGGACCTGAAACGATATTGTCCCACTGATCTATCAGCGTAACCTCTAATGTATCACCTGCTTCAATGACACTCTCACGGGAGAGGTCTGCCCAGACCGTGTTAAACTCCCTGTGGTCGCTGGAAACACCCCGTGTGGCAATTTCACCGGTGCGGTGATTCGTCGCAACAACTGTGTAGGATACACCCGTTTCCGCCTCTAACAGGTCGCCACTGATGACAAACGCCCACCCTGTACTTGGCAGTTGGATACCCGGTGCAGCGGCTGCGTCTTCTTCTGCGGTGTTACTCCACACCGTTCCGGTAAAGGTGACCATCCCACCACCGGGGACGTTGACGATGTAGCCCTGACCACCTTCAATGGCAAATCCATCGCCTTCTTGGTCTGCGGTGAAGCCGACGAACTCCTGTTTCGCTGCATCAAGCCGAATCACAACGGTCGCACCAACCATTTCAGCAAACGAACTCGCTGTATAAGGTTCTGCGGGCATCAGTGGTAAGGAGATCAGGTTCAAACCGGATGCCAACCCCATCTCGAACATATACGTAGGCTTTACCATGGGTTCAGGCTCTGTGGGGGTTTCAGGCATCTCTGGCTCCACAGGCGTCGCAGGTTCCAGAGGCGTTGCAGGTTCTGTAGGTGCCTCTGGCTCCTCGGTCATCTCCGGCGCAGGTACGATAACCATACCGTCTTGGATTGTTACGTCTATTGGGGTCGCTGTCGCATCAGAAATCAAGACATTAGTCAAACCAATCGTCGAATCTTTGGCTTCAACGACTCTAAAGGTGACTGTCGCAAGGGTGCCGTCCCCATCTGCCGTGGGAACACCAGTCGCTGTGGGCAAACCCGCTGCACCGAGTGTTGCACTCGTATCGGTGGCAATTGGTGTCGTAGCGAACGCACCGGTAGGTAGGAAATCCCCATTTGCAATGCTGACATACGACAGCGCTGTTGCATCGAATGTCACAGTCACTTGATAGCCGGCGACATTCATTCCGCCTGTGATGTTGATATTAACGGTCAACTGCTCTCCGGCGGCTGGGGATTCAATTGAAGCCGGATCTATCGAGACTGTTTGACCGTAAGTTACACCTTGAACCGCAACTAACATAAATACAGCTAAAATGACAAAGAACTTACTTGGATTGGCAATCTGACGTTTCATCTGGTAACTCCTTTCATCCTTTTGAGGGAATGTAGATTATGGATGCTCGATTTTGTAACCTTCCCACTTTGGAAAGAAACAGAATCGGTGCCCACATTCTCTGGGGGTTTTGTATGTCTGTATCAGTTGACATCTTGTCCGAAATACCTTGCAATCCGAACAAGATCGAGAACATCAATAATCCCATCCCGATTCACATCGCCTTGGAGGTTTCTACCTGTTTGTCCAAAGTTGCTCGAAACGATAACCAGATCGAGGATATTGACGACCCCGTCGTGGTTCACATTGGCAGCTGCAACGCCTATTGCTTGGACCTGTGCAAAGATGACGGAAGATGCTCCGGGGCCAACGCCGTAGGTATTAAGCAGCGTTCCATCGGAGGCAACAACATGTAATTTGTCTTGCCTGCCACCCGTCCAATCTGCCCTTGTAATATACAGATTATCGTTCTGGTCTATCGCCCCCACTCCGCCCAAATCCGTGAATGGATTGTCAGCATCGTGTATCCATGTCTCGCTGACTAGATCGTACACGCGCAATCCGCCGGAACTGATAAAGAGGCGCTTCATGCTGTCAATGGTAGGTCCCCCTGCCCTCCCCTCCAGTTCAATCGTTTTTTCGATTTCGTCGGTAACCGCGTCGATAAACACGACCGTTCCTGGGACAGGACCTTGAGGATTCCATCCACCAATACCCGCCGATACTGCAACTACCGTAGACACACCATCACTGGCGATACCGGTTGTGTTTATTGGCATCGGGATGGTTTTTATGACTGTGTCAGTCTCTATATCAATGACTGTGACGTTGCTCCTATCCTCATAGCTAACGTTCCAGGTGCCAGGCTCCTTAAAATACGCCGAGTTGGCAACGTACGCCTTCCCGTTAAGAATCGTTATTCCATCCGGCATTGGACCACAAGGAATCCGTTTAACGACGCTTTTTTGGTTCAGATCTACCACATGGATGACATTGCTGTATAGACCTGTAACGTAGGCTTTGGAGGGAGGGATAAGGATGATCTGCTTGGGGGTGGTGTCGGCATCAATTTGGATACTTCCGACATTTGAGCGGGTCAACAGATTGATAATTTCAATAGACCCGCCGCGCGGATCAAAATTTGGATCCGGTTCTTGGAGAAGAACATAAAGGAGATTCCCTTGAACCTCCAAATCGCTTGGTATGACAAACCCAAGTGGGATAATCTCATTCTCAACCGCCTGCTTCAAGTTAGGTTCATCAAGATCGACAATTGAGAGCGACGGTAAGATGCCGGCTTCTGGCTTCCGTAAACCGTTTGCAACAATCGCTAGATTTTCGATTTCTTGGGCGTGAACGCTCAAGGCAACAAAAATGAAAATTGCGAGTACAAATGTGAAGATAAACTTGCGTATATGCATAACTGAATCTTCCTTTCATCAGTGATGTAGCGGTGTCAGCTGTAGGTTTTGCAACCTAAAAACAAAAAACCCCAGCTTTCACGCTGAAAGCTGGGGTGTGGTCCGCCATTTACACCTATAATATGCAAGTATACTCAAGCACGATGATTCGGCAAAGAACCCCGTTTCACAGCCTTCCCGCGAAAGCTACCATGTGAAATCAGATTCAGGTAGGTCTCCTGACTTACGACAACGCATTGTCTGCCTTCCCATCCCGGTTTGGGACAGTGACATTCTAGACACGGTTTAGCGTCGTTTACAGTGGCGGGGCCGTGTCGGATTCTCACCGACTTCCCTATTCTCCAGCAATCTGCATCGATTGCCAGCACCTGAATCGACAAATATGCAATTTTAAGATGCTTCTACGTTCCTGTTTGAAGCAATGTTAATTATAGCAGATCGTTGAAAAGTTGTCAATGGGATTTATGAAAATCCAGAAAAAGGAGAGGAGCCACAAAATTGTGGAGAGGTTGCCGATATGCGCGAAACACGACGGAGAAAGGTCTGCTACTCTCTGTTTCCAAGTACGACTTCCTGTAAAAGGAATTGACCATCTCGGTAAATTTTAACCGTAACGCGGGTGTCGGGTGGACAAGTTGCGACCCATTTTTTGAGTTCAAGGAAGGTATGGACAGGCTCCCCTTTAAATTCAACGATCACATCCCGGTATTTGATGCCGGACTTGTGAGCGGGGCTACCCTTTGAAACCCCCGTGACACGCACACCAACAGCGGTAGTTCGCTCGCGGTCTTGTTCAAGTCGAACCCCAAGCCAACCGCGAGAGACTTTACCATGTCGCGTCAGTTGTTCGGCGATGTGCTTCACTATATTAATTGGAATGGCAAAGCCAATCTCGCTTCTCGTCCAGATCTGTCCGAAGGGTGTTCCAGCGTTTAGCATGGTGGTTTGTCCCTGCGGCAATTCTGGAGTCGGCATATTGAGCCAATGTGAGATCTGTTTGAGGTAAGGATCCTCCATCTTCGCCGCAATGACACCGATGATTTCCCCAGACGTATTAACGACAGCACCTCCACTATTACCCGGATTCACAGAGGCATTGATCTTGATTGCATCGTAAAACGGTCGGTTGGGTAAAATCTCTAAGCCGCTAACCGTTCCAAAAGAGAGTGTTGGAGAACGTCCATAAGAACTGCCGACCGTTATGACCCAAGATCCTGTATCGATCTGATCTGAATCACCAATTCTCATTTGGGGCAGGTTATCGTTCTCAACAGAGAGAACAGCAATATCTGTTGGGACATCAACGCCGAGCAGTGTTCCCAATGTGCATTCTCCATCTGCAAATACGACTTCAATTTCATCTGCATTTTCAACGACCCCTGCCGTTGTTACAATGTGTCCAGCAGAATCGATGATAATACCAGATCCAATGTTCTGGTAAGAGACGGCGGTCTGCAAACCGTCATCTATCAATGTTCTCTGGTTTCTTGAAATCTTTTGGGGGGTAGCTGTGCATGTTGCAATAACTTCAACCACAGATGGCTGCACAGATTTGACTATCGCTTGAAACTCACGCTCCATGGATTGTAGTACACTTTCTTCGGCAATCGTAGAGCAGAGAAACGTCGAGAACAGGGCGACGGCGAGGACGATAACTGTTTTGTGCATTTACAAGCCTCCACCTGTAGGCACTTCTGTGTAGTTAATGGTTTGCAAAATATAGTTCTGTTCTAGCTGCTGTGGTTGGCGATCAAACATCGGAATCTGCGGTTGTTGGCTTCCACGCGCGGGTTGCAGACTAAAGGCGGAAAGTTGTGGTTGTTGGCTTCTACGTACCGGCTGTAGGTCAAACACCGAGGATTCTGGCAAATCGACTAGGGCTTGCGGTTCTTGACTAGGTAAGGCTAGAGGAAATTGCTGTCGCTGCCATTCAACTCTGCGTTCCTCAACAAGTGGTGTATCTCTCGAGGACTTCGGTGCTGCAACAGGTTCAACCACCTCAGGATTGATTGACGTTTTCTGATAAAAATAAAAACCGGCGACCATCACAAGCATGACAGCAACTCCATTCAAGACCAAACGAATTTGACCGTGCAGGGGTTGCAACACGCGTCTCCAAAATGGGATTGATTCGACTTGGGTATCCGCAAGGCGAACTTTCAGGGCAGTGTCGAAGTCAGTTGATGGCTCAATCTGGGGTAATTGATGCAGCAGATCTAACGACTCGCGGAATAACATAAACTCTCGACGACACGACTCGCAGGCGTTCAGATGGACTTCCAATGTTCGGACAGCCTGATAGTCTAACTCATCTTCTATATACGCAGAAAACTGTTCTTCAGCTTTTAAGCAGTTCATGATGACTCCACAAAACTTCTCAATTTATCTTTTAACATAAGCCGTGCGCGGTTGATGCGCGATTTTGTTGTCCCGAGCGGGAGGGTTAACGTGTCACTGATCTCCTCATAGCTCAACTCTTGCAGATCGCGGAGAACCAATGGCAATCGATACCGCTCGGGGAGTTCTGAAATTGCACTTTGTACAGTGTGTTCGCGTTCTTTCTGTTCAAGTTGGTTCCCGGGTTGTAAGGAGACATGTGCGGGGGCCGTTGCAATCAGATCTGCTTCAGTGGATTCGAGATCCGAGGAGGATTCGGTAGTCACGCTATCAACGAAGAACCGCCCACGACGTCCCCGATTTCGTAGCTCATTCTTGCAAAGATTGGAGGCAATGTGATACATCCAGGTGCTGAATTTAGCCGTTCCGGATTTGTATCGCTTGATTGCTTTGAACATACGAACAAATGTCTCCTGTGCCAAGTCCTCAGCGGCGTCCGGGTCGCCTAGGAACCGAGCGATGAAATTCACCAGAGGGACCTGATTTCGGCGCACGATCAGATCAAACGCCTCCATATCCCCTTGTTGACATTGTTTCATCAATTCATCGTCCAGATCTGGCATAACCGGTCCTCCGCGGGTGCTTGATTAAAGACACACCAATAGATTCAGGAAGTTGCAATTTTTGTCTAAAAACCAGACGGATTCTCTATCATATCGTTACGTTTTGTGCACCATGTGGCAATAACGTTTGGATTCATCCATAGGAATGGCTAAAAGGAAATTTTTGTTGACGTAACCTTAAAAAAACTGTAAAATGATTTTTGTCGATAGATGTTTTAGCAACATAGACAAGCAGGTGCGAGTTCCTGTCTATCGAACCAAGCCGTTAAGTGATTCACCTCAAACGATTATAGCAAGGAGCATACAATGCAATCAACAAGAATTTTAAGCCTAATGCTGGTTTTGACGATCGCTGGGCTGTTGATACTCCCCCACGCTTATGGAGGCGGGAAATGGACAATCCTACGGAATGACGATTTTATGCGTAATGATGGTGTAGGGGGACATCTTCAGGATGTGGAATTTATTAATGCTATGAATGGTTGGGCTGTGGGGTCTGAAGGACTGATTTTGCAGACAACCGACGGCGGAAAGACATGGATGGCAAAAATAGTCGAGATGGAACGGCCAGTTGATTTTTGGAATGTTTATTTTCGCGATGAAAATGTTGGTTTTATCACAGGGACGAGGGGGACTATCCTCAAGACAACCAATGGTGGTCAAACTTGGGAGCCTAAAATGGCAATCAATGAAAGCCGCATGGATCGGGAAGGAAATCCCGCAATCCTTCGTCGTCGTTTGACAGACGCATGGATGTTGAATGAACAGATTGGATTTATGGTTGGGGAAAACGACACCTTTATTAAAACCACCGACGGTGGCGAAAGTTGGACTGGCACAGGCAAGCGTGTGGCTGTTGGGAATACACGCAATAATTTCGAAAGGATCCATTTTGTATCGCCAACGCTCGGTTGGATAGTTGGTTCTTTTGGAACGATTATGAGGACCACCGATGGCGGTGAAACATGGGAGAACCAAGAAGCTGGTGTTGACAATAATCTGAAAGGAGTCGATTTTGTCGATGAAAACACCGGCTGGATTTCAGGACAGGAAGGTGTAGTCCTTCACACGCAAGATGGAGGAGCTACATGGACAAAACAGAAGACAGATTCTTACGATAGTCTATATGATATTGTGTTTGCCGATCCACAAACCGGTTGGGCTGTTGGTGATTTTGGGACTATCTTGCACACCGCTGATGGTGGAAAGACATGGACACGCGAAGAAACTGGAAACTCCACACCGCTATACGCCGTCGATGCAATAGATAAAACACACCGATGGGGGGTTGGCGAATGGGGGATAATCATAGGAGTTGGGCAATAATCCGCTTTCCGATAACCGGTAACTCCATTGCCAAGTTGAGGTGCTGAATGGCAAACCTCAAGAATATCGACGAGCATTTTGTCCAAGAGGTTTGGAACGAGCGGCGATTTCTTGATTTCGAGCTCAAATCCATAGACGGCCGTTCGATTCAGGTGCTCAAGCCAGGCTTTTGGAATAGCGACGAGGGTCCCGATTTTGTACATGCGGAACTCTTGATTGATGGGGATTTATATGTCGGTGATGTGGAGATACACATCAATTCATCGGGGTGGTACAGCCACAAGCATCATCTCGATCCGAGGTATAACCGCGTCATCTTGCATGTCGTTTATCTGAATGATGATATCAATCTCCGGACGCGGCTTCAGAACGGAAAGCGGATTCCAACGCTCGAAATCCTGAACCGGCTTGATGCGCCAATCGGAGATCTGTTCGACGAACGAAGAGAAAGTCAGGAGGCATCTGCCAACGACTGCCGGGTAACGGGCAAGATGCTCAAAATCGAGAGGGTCCAATCCGTCCTCAATGATCTGGGGCAAGAGCGGCTACTGGGAAAAGCTGATGTGATGCGAGGCGTGTTAGTTCGAGTTGATTTTGAACAGCTGCTGTACGAAGGCATTATGGAGGCGTTGGGCTATACAAAGAATCGCAAATCCTTTCGAGAATTGGCGCAACGGGTGCCTCTTTCAGATCTCCTCGGCAAATCCGATGAATCAATTCAGGCTATCCTGTTTGGTGTGTCGGGATTGTTACCTTCGCAATCTCAGCAGAAGATCGAATGGAACGAAGTGGATAGGAAGTTTGTCGAAAGGTTGGAATCGGTTTGGGAATCCACTGAACAGCACAAAAAACCCACACGCATGACAGCGGAGCAGTGGCATTTTGCCAAGATGCGTCCAGCCAATTATCCCTCTCGTCGCATCCCTGCTATCGCCCAAATTATCAGTCATTGTCAGGATACGTTGATGATGGATTTTCTTCCGCTGATTGAGAGTGCAGCAACAGCCAATCAAAGAACTTTGGCACGGATTCGGCGCGAATTGCAAGGGAGGTTGACCCCCGCGCCCCTTGGTTACTGGGAAGACCATTCTCATTTCGGAAAAGGCATCCCGCAACGTGGTGCTGCGCTTATTGGGACGGGTCGTGCCTCCGACATCATTGTTAACATCTTGTTGCCGATTGTGCTGGTATGGGCTGAACAAGCCCAAAGTCCAAAGCTAACAGATGCGGTGCAGCGACTGTATGACAGCTATCCAAAATTGCAAGAGAATCGCATCACTCAACAGATCGAGGCACAAATTTTCAGCCAAGAGCAACCGATTAAACTCATCTCTCCTTCTGCCAAGAAACAGCAGGGCGCGATTTATCTCGACGGGAATTTCTGTAGCAGCAAACTCTGCGATCTCTGCCCTATCATCGAGGGAGATGGAATTGTTAAAGACCAATGTACTAGTATCTAGATGGAGGTTATTATGAAATTGGGATTTCTCTCAAAAATTTTTGAAGGTGCACTCAGTATTGAGAGGACCTACAACGATTGTGATAAGGCACTGAACAAATTGGGTGCATACAATGAACGGATTGCAGAAATGGAAAAGAGCGGGGAAGATGCAAGTCGTTTTCCCGCTGACGAGAAAGCGGAGCTCGATGAAATCGTGAATAACGCTATCCAAGGGGCAACACGATTGATTAATCTGGAGACAACGCGCAACTGGCCCGGCGTTTTTAGGGAGATGCACAAAAATTTAGCGAATATCTACTATGAACTGCATGACTATGACAGAGTGCATGAAGAATGTGACAAGCTGAAGGCGGACTACGGCGAGGTTGGACGCCAGGAGGCCGAGGAGATTTTGGACAAACTCGCAGAGAATGAAAACGAAAAAACTGATTCCTCTGAGGAGGCAGCTGCAACGATGTAACAATGCACTTCTTAAACCCTTCTGCTTTTTATCTATTGGCATTCATTCCAATCGTGGTGCTGCTACACTTCCTTAAACTGCGCCGCCAGCACCATGTTGTTCCCAGCGTGATGCTTTGGCTTGAAGCGATCGAGGACATGAAAGCCAATATTCCCTTCCAACGCCTGCGACACTCGCTTTTGCTCCCGCTTCAGATTCTTTTTTTGCTAGTTGTGGTAGGTGGTGTTGCTCGTCCCGCATTGCGCCAAATAGGGGGTTTGGGTGAGCAGTCGATTCTCGTCATCGACACGTCGGCAAGTATGGGGGCAAGAGATCGAGGAAAAACCCGTCTTGATGTAGCAAAAGCGGAGGGGCTAAAACTAATTAATCGGCTTGGGGCAGATGAGCAGATGATGATTATGGATACATCGCGCCCACGGCATAATATCCGTCAGACCTTTACATCGGATAGGGAAAAATTACGTCAGGCTACTGAGAATCTATCCGTTGTGCATACTGCTCCATCGCTCAGACCAGTATTTGATTCTGTAGCCGTTTACACGGGCGTGTCAGGAACACAGGCTTGGCTGAATCCCAATACAGTGAGAGTTGTCTTTATCAGCGATAACTTTCGGATGCTCCCCGATTCCGCAAGTTCTGCTCAGTTTCAAAAAATCGATTTGGGCAACCAAACTGAGAATATTGCAATTGTCCAGTTTAGTGTCACCCGTGCGCTAAGCCTGCCGAATCGCTACCAAATCCTCGTTGGCGTACAAAGTTTTGCAGACAACCCTAAAGAATTTCAGGTGCAGTTGGGCATCGAAGGAAAGTCATTTTTTGAAGACGAAACCGTAGTCCTATCACCGAAAGAAACGGCATCAATTCTATTCTCTCTCGACGACGACGAACGGTTTTATGGACAGGTTGTCACTGCAAATCTTGATATTAATGATGACCTTTCTGTTGATAACAGCGCTGCGGCGATTTTGCTTCCCCCACCGAAATGGAAGGTTTTACTCGTCAGCGATCGAAATCCGCTGTTGTTGAGTGCAATTCTCAAAACGGATTCGCACGTTAGTCTGAATCAGATCCAGACATCAGATTATCACGGTCTAGGGGATAACGATATTCTTATCTTTGATCAGTTTGTTCCGGATCCGCTCCCCGAAGGAAATATCGTTTTCCTGAACCCAATCGGCGGACTACCTTTTATGCCAACCCAAAAAAACAGGCAGCCAATTCAGGTCATCGATCAACATCCTACGCACAAGGTGATGCGCGATGTATCGCTGATTAATTTGGAAGTAAAGGCGTCCTTACAAACCCAATTACCACTGTGGGGCATTCCGCTTGTTGAAACAAGCCAGACGCCGCTCATCTGGCTCGGAGAACAAGGCAACCAGAAAATGGTGGTTTTTGCATTTGATCCGTTCGATCTTGACATTTCAAATTTTTCTGTATCTATACCTTCCGCTCCTATTTTGATGTCTCAATGCTTGGAATGGTTGGGAGCAGCGACGGCCCCAATCCAACCTGATCTCATTAGGACAGGCGAACCTGTAAAGATTTGGATTGAGCATCCCAACGAAGCTAAGAAGGTAATTGTTCAAATGCCTGATGGCACCCTGCGAGAGCTACAGACACAGGAAGCCCAAATAGTTTTTGCAGATACAACGCAGATTGGCGTCTACACCATATTCGTCGATGGCGAACTACTTGGCAGATTTGCGGCCAATCTACTAAACCCGCAGGAATCCAACCTTTCGCCGCCGCACCCAGCGGATAATCCTAACACGGGTATAAACACTGGGCAGATGCAGTCCGATTTGCCAGAAGTGAACAGAGAGATATGGGCATACGCAGTCTTTCTCGCACTGTTGCTACTTGTTGTGGAGTGGTGGATATACCATCAGAACCGCCGTTTTATGCAGTCGTGATGAGCGGCGTCCACGCTATGAGTTTGCAAGTTCTACGTCCGCATAGATGTACGTGGGAGATGGGTTTCTCGAGTGAATGTTGTCACTAGTGTCATCATCATCGGAGGAAACAACCGCTCTTTGGACTATGCGACCGGGTTGCGCTTCTATGGGCGATGTGAACATTGGACCATCAGTAACGCACGTGTGGAACTCGCCGTTCTCGCCGAGCGGGTCTACCTCTGCGGGGAGGTCGGCGAGGAATTTGCGATCGAACCACCTACCTACGAATTCCGCTGGCAACTTGGTGGGATTGAGAGCCGTGACTATGGCACGCACGCCGGAGGCGATCATCTCCTGAGCAAGCGTGGGAGTGTCTTGCCCCCAAACCGGGAACAGCGGCGTAAAGCCAGTACCGCTGAGTTTATCTTCACGGTAGCGTCGGATGTCCTCTAGGAATAGGTCTCCAAAGGCGAAATGTGATACTGTTAAATGTTCGGGCAATGTTCGTACACGATCCAGAAACTGTAGCATGGCAGCTTCGTACTGTGCGTTGGAACAGGGGTAGGGTATCGGTATCTCGTATAGCGGCACACCAAGTCTTTCGGATTGGAGTTTCAGGATCGAAGAGGGTGTGGAGTGGATAGAGACGCGGTCAAAGGTTTTTGTCACAGTTGTAAAGATGCCACGCACATCGTAGTGTTCGCTCTGTTGGCGTAAGGTGTGAAATGCCCAAGCGGAATCCTTGCCTGAAGACCAAGAAACTAGAACGGGCGTGCACAAAGTAGGGGCAGCCGTAGCGTGTGCCGGTTGTTTTGTCATAATGGGAAATTGTAGCGCAAACAGTGATAGGTTCGCAAGATAAAATTATCAGCGTAAGGAGTAACAATCGTTGTCTATTACCTTAAAAGGTGATGGATCTACTGCCAAAAATCTGATGAAACCAATAGCTTCTGATCGCGGCATCATTGTCGGTGTCACGGGGGGTATTGCCTGTGGCAAATCGACTGTATCCAAACTGCTCTCAAAAAAGGGTGCCATTCCAATCAACTCGGATGGGATTGGGCATCAGCTGCTGAAGCGTGGAAGCCCCGTCATGGGAGCATTGCTTGAAGCGTTTGGGACTGATATTCTTGACGAATTAGGTGATGTCAGCCGTCCAAAGCTTGGCGCAATTGTCTTTAATGACAAAGCTGCCCGCGAGCGTTTGAATGGGATTATGCACCCGCCGATTGTCCAACAATCCCGTTCCGAAGCGAATAGGCTTGTCACCGAGGATACAAATTGCGTTGTCCTGATAGATGCACCGTTGCTTATTGAGGCGAACTCGCAAGATACAGTGGATGTCATCGTCGTAGTCACAGCTTCGACACAAACTCAACTTCAGCGTTTGTTGGAGCGAGCCATCGAGCAAAATCGGCCTCCCAGTCAAGCTGAAGCCCAGGCACGGATTGAATCACAGATGCCACTATCCGAAAAGGTAAAGTATGCAGATTTCGTGATTGAGAATGATGGAACCCTTGAGGAGTTGGAACAAAAGGTGGAGAAACTGTGGACTGAAATTCGCCAGCTGAAAGCGAACTGATTCTACTCAACCTACATCTGCGTAACGCAAGGAGATCGTAATGTTCAGTGCATTATTAGCCAAACGTGCATCGGAAAATAATCCCATTCGCGTGGGTATCATCGGTACCGGCAAATTCGGCGCGGGGTTGGTGGCACAACTTTCCCAAATGAAGGGTGTCGAAACTAGTGCTATCGCTGATATTAATTTGGCTCACGCAAAACACGCTTACACAGCGAGTTGTGTACCAGCGGACGCTATAAAAGTTGTACACAACGTTGAGGGATTGAACGGAGCCATCCATAACGGCAAACGAGCGATAACCGAAGATGGGCTACTTCTCCCCAAATCTGATCTGATAGATGTGGTAGTGGAAGCCACCGGGGTTCCGGAGGTTGGTGCTCGCATGGCATATCATACATTGACCCACAACAAACATCTGGTGATGGTCAACGTGGAAGCCGATGTGACCATAGGTCCCTACCTAAGCCGTCTTGCGGATACCGCTGGTGTTGTCTACACTCTTGTGGATGGCGATCAGCCTGGCGTAACCATGAACATTGTGGACTGGGCAAAGGCACTCGGATTTGAAATCGTTGCCGCCGGTCGTGGCACAGTCTTCTACGGTGATGATAGAGAGGGTACGCCGGATACGGTGCCGGAGCGTTTTGGTTTCAGCCAAGAGATGATCGAGCGGCGGACAATTAACTTGAAGATGTTCAATTCGTTCCGAGATGGCACCAAGGCACAGGTTGAGATGACTGCACTAGCGAATATGACCGGGCTACCGCCGGACGTGCGGGGTATGCACGAACCTTCGCTCAATATCGCCGAAATTGCTCAGGCTTTCAGTCTGCAAGGAGAGGGAGGACTTCTGAGTCAGCATGGGGTGGTTGAATTAGCCAATAGTATAGCGGACGATGGGGTCACTCCGTTGGATTTACCGCTTCGGATGGGGGTTTTTGTAGTCATCCGAACCGACCATCCCTTTATTCAGGAGGACCTCGCTGGTTATCATCTCCATCCAGGGGGTAATGGCAAGAACTTTCTGCTCTATCGTCCCTATCACCTCGTAGCGGTGGCAGCCCCTATCTCCATTATAAAGGCAGCACTCTATGAGCAGCCCACCGGCACACCCTTGACAAAGCCGACCGCAGAGGTGATTACTGTCGCAAAACGAGACCTGAAACAAGGCGAGATCTTAGATGGTGGGGGCGGGTATACGGTCAATGGACTGATTGAAAAAGCGGAGACTGCCCGTACAGAAAATCTGCTTCCGCTGGGTTTGGCGTCCGGTGCTAAATTGAAGCGGGATTTAACGAAAGGCGCAGCGATTACCTACGACATGGTAACGCTCGACGAGGATTCCTTTATACTCAAGCTCCGCCGGTTACAAGATGCGACTCTCAATAGTGAAACGTGAAGAACGTTGCCATGACGATTAAAGTATAGGGCTATTTATGGTGGACCTTAGAATTATAGTAGATCTTAGAATTAATGGGACACGCCAAACTGGGGCGGTAAGGAAAACCAAACTACCGTTCTACCGTGCCGTTCCGAGCATCCTCGTCGTTTCTATCCCGATTAATCGGGATGAAACGTCGGGATTTGGTAGGCGCTGTTTCTAATCACGACAGGTCGGGATCCCGAGAATCGGGACAAGCCTATTCGGTGCGGTTGAAAACCGCATCTACCGGGCCTAGGGGAAATATAGAACTACCGAATTATTTTTTGAAACCTCATACAGATTATGATACAAACCCGCAAATCCCGCGTAGCCAGGATTCCGCTTCTCGGAACGAGGATCCACGATTTATCGCGATTTGCGTGAGGTGTCGGTTCCGATTTCATCGAGAATCCCGGTAATCGGGAGATTCGGAGATCCCTCCTACAAGAACACTAAATCGCTAATTAAAGTAAATTTGACATTATAGTGCCTGTGCAATATAATATAGATTGGTGTTTTCGACTCAGTATGAAGTTTGGAGCCGGACATGCACACCCCACAAGTTATGGAGTATTACGAAAACCCACGGAATGTTGGTACAATCAGAGATGCAGACGGAGTGGGGATTGTGGGTACACCCGCGAGTGGCGAAATGATGAAACTCACCATTAAGGTTACTCACGAGCGGGTTGTCGATGCAAAGTTTAAGGCATTTGGATGTCCAACTGCAATTGCAGCCAGTTCCCTCATTACAGAACTAATCAAGGAACGCACAATTCAAGAAGCATTGAACATAACAAATCAGCAAGTTGATGAAGCACTTGGAGGATTACCGCCGGATAAAGCGCGCTATGCTGCACTTGCTGAGAAGGTACTAAAAGCTGCCATCCATAATTATAATTCACATCTGAATGAAAAAGGGGAATCAAGATGATTACAATCACCGAAGCTGCAGCAAAAAAAGCACAACTGTTAATGCAGGGCACAATGGGGGAAGAGAGTGCAGATGCTGACGCGGAGCACGGTCTGCGGATGCAGGTTGTTGGTGGAGGGTGCTCCGGTTTTCAGTACAATCTTGGGTTTGATGAACTACGGAGTGGTGATAAGGTCTTTGAACAGCATGGGTTAAAAGTCTTCATCGATTCGCGTAGTACACTCTATCTTGCCGGTTCAACGTTGGACTACAAAGACGGTTTAATGGAGTCAGGCTTCAAAATTACCAACCCCAATGCAAGGTCTGAATGTGGTTGTGGAGAATCGTTTAGCGTATAAACAGGATTCGTGTTTCGTAGGTACAGGCAGGAGATTCAGACTGAGTTTCCTGCCTTTTTTTGTGCTCATACAGGCAGGTTTTTCTCTCCACTATCTAGCTCATTCTTTCGCCTTCATAAGCGCATCGAGCTGCTGCCGGGCGTAGGCGACAATGACACTCTCAGGATAATCTTGAATAAGTGTGGAATAGGTTTCCTGCGCTCTGCCGGGTTCGTTGAGATGCAAGCGGTAGATATCTGCAATTTTCGCCGTTGCCTCCGCCGCAATTGGACTCTCTTCCAAAATGGTGACTTGCTGATATGCTGAAATAGCATCAGTATATCGTGCCTTGCGCTGATGAATTCCACCAACCAGCATCCAAAGATCATCAACAATGAGTGCCGTCGGGTATTCCGTCATCGTCTCCTGACATAATCTCAATGCAGCTTCAGTCTCTCCGCTTAAATCGCTTCGTAGTGCTTCAAGGTAACGCTTGAGAGGTTCGCTGCTATAGTCTGAATTGGACTGAATTAGAACGATTCTGTCCAGGGAATCGTTGCTCAACGGATTGGACATCGCAATATCGAGCACACGTTTGTATGCCGTGACTGCGGTTTCAATATCTCCCTGAAGCAAGTATGCATCACCGATTAATTTTTGGGCATCTGCCTTGAAATTGCTGTTTGCATCGGTAATCGGGCGAAGCGTACTTTCTGCTTCGTCGAACTTTCCTTGCAAGATGTAACAGGCTGCCACACCAAGTCGAACTTGCATTTTTTGGTCCGTCGCCAGTGGTTGGTTGGCTAATCCCTGGTAAACCTGTAGGGCCGCCCCTGGATCACGAATTCCATGCAACCATACATGCCCCAAGCGTAGTTGCGCGGCTGGTTGGCTGCTTCGCTGCGTCATGCTTGTTAAAACTGTTAGAGCCTCCTCCCATTGTCCCCACTGTTCGTAGAATCGTACCAACTTCATCCGTGCAGTCCAAGCCAGATGTGTATTCGGGAAGAGTTCAGCAATTGCCTGATAAAAATCTGCTGCTTTGGGGTTTTTGTTCCGCTCCAGGATCTGTGCATACTTTTCAAGGATACGTCCACGGTCAGCGGGGTAAAGCTGGCGCAGCCGCTCAAAATTTTTGAGCGCCAAATCTAGATTCCCACGATAGAAATAGACCTCCGCTAAAGACAGCGTCAGACTCGGATTTCGTGGTGCTGCTCTCAACGACCCTTGGAGCCGGTCAATCACCCCCTCAAGCAGACGTTCCTGTTGAACTCCTTCGTAGATCTCCGCCATGTTTTGGACAAGCGTATCACGCCCACTGTAGCCAATTTCCACAACGCTCAACGCACGCAGATAGGTATTGACGGCCATATCAACCTGCCCTTGAATTTTGTACACGTCCGCAAGTCGATTGTAGAGTTGGGCATCTTTGAAATTTAGACCGATTGCTGTCTCATAAGCTTCGATGGCCTTCCCATACATCTGGTGAGATGTGTATATTGTCCCTAATTGCTGGTATCGATAGGCTTGATCCGGATCATCTTGGACAATCTTAGTCCACTGCTCTGCTGCAAGATCTTGCTGACCACGCTCCGCGTATAGCTCGCCCAGTTTCTTCAGAATATCTGTATTTTTCGGATTGTGTTCAAGGGCAGAACGGTATAGTGTTAAAGCCTCATCGTATTTCTCCTGTGCCTTATAGAGGCCTGCCAACTGTTCCATCAGATTAATATCATTCGGTTTTTGGTGAAGTTCATCCCGGATTAATTCTTCTGCATCAATGTATCTATGACGAAGTCGATATAGCCGAACAAGGCTATTGAGCGCACTGTTACGGTATGGAGAAGTCGGAAAATCATTTAGGAAACTGCGGTAATTTTCAATCGCCTCGTCATGTCTACCATCTGCAAAAGTATATTGAGCAACTAGATAACGCGCGATTGCTGCGGTTTGCGTATTTGGATATTTATTGGAGAGTTGTCGACATCGAGTAATTGCCTCTTTATACTGATACCGATCACGAAAAAGTGCTCCAATTCGATGCACCGCTTGACTCGCATACGAACCATCTGGATTATCGCTGATTACCGCATGAAAACTTTGGAGTGCCATGGCATCATCACCAAGTTTTGCGTAGGACCGTCCTAAATTCATGCGGATTGCATCCTTTGAGTGTTGGCGTAACGGTGTTTTTAATAGAACCTGATACGCTTCAACAGCCTCTGAATACTTCTGGGTATAGTAGAAATCGTGGGCGTTTTGAATAGCGATTTGATCTTCTTTAATCGGTGGGGCTTGTGCAAAAGCTGTCAGAGGTGCGAGGAGATAGGTAGGTATCAAGAAAAACAGGTATACAAGGATCCCCAATCGCACACCAATTCTCGTTGGCTGTAGTTGACTTTGCGGAAGTATCTTCCGTTGCTGCTGGTCAAAAAATAAATTGGATGTCACCATGTTTTGCTGGTGATGCTGTCTTCCTGTCATATTTCTCCGTCTCCTCATATATTATGACGAACAAAATAGAGCAGAGTTGATTTTCGGATCGGTTTCATCAGTCCAGCCCAAGTAGGGAGAGGGAGTCACGATGGATGAGGGCTTCGATGTCATCCTCGGGGACCTGTGGCATACCCGTGCCTTCAGCGAACCGGTTAGCGGTGCGGAGCGCTTCAATAGTTTCCTCAATAGTGGCGATTGGAAAGTCGCTGCCGAACAGGAGCTTGTCCATCACGCGGTTCTCATGACAGAATGCCAGTGCCTGATACCCCCACCAAGGCCGTAGGGGAACACCGCCAGAAACATCGGCAAACACATTTGGATGCTTACGGATCATCACCATTGCGTCAGTGTACCAAGGCAATCCGATATGAGCGAGGATAATTTTCAGGTTCGGAAATTCACGAGCCACAGGGTCGTAGAGCAGTGGATTCGCCCACTCCATCGGCGTATTGGCAATGACATGGTACGCCGCATGGGTGAGGATGGGGAGCCCCAATTCTTCTGCACGGCGATGCACCCGTCGTGCCCTATCACCGTTTGGATCATAATGTTGGTATACTGGACTCATCTTGATGCCCTTGAGTCCCAAATCGTTGACGCATCGATCAATCTCGTCCAATGCGTCCGGATCGTTTGGGTCAACTGACATGAAGCCGATGATTTTTTCCGGGTGCGTCTTAGCGTATGTGGCAATGGCATCATTCGGTGTGTGCATACCGAGCGCAATGGAATTAATTCCGAAGACAATCGCGCGCGAAACCGTCGCCACAGCGTCCCAATGTATTTCAGGCGTTACTTCCAAGTCAATTCCGGTGTAGCCGGTGTATCCCCGATCGAATGCTTCGACGAAAACTTTACCCCACTGCTCACGGGTAGAAAGGTGTGTGTGTACATCAATAATCATGATAAACCTCCAACTTGGGCACCCCTGCCCCAGATAAATCTATAATCCAAATGTTGCACAATGAGAGTTTAGCAAATTGACGTCTCACTCGTCAACATGGAAATCTATGAAGGACTAGGATAGGCAGGAGCTAACACTTTTCCATTGACACGTAAGGAGGAATGGATATAATAGCGTAGCCGGAGCAGGACGGTTTTGTGGTCTTGGCTCCCGCTGGATTTTGTACTGTTCACGGGATTGAGGAAAGCATGGAGTACCCGACAAAAAATGATAGCAAAGGCGACGTTACCTTACGAGCGGTACTCATCGGTTTAGCCCTTGTACCAATTAACGTCTATATCGTCGTACAGTGGGAAACGGTCTGGAATACACAGTACCCAACCACAATGACGATTTTTTATAACGTTGTCTTTACCTTCCTATCCTTGATTCTAGTGAATATGCTGTTAAAGCGGTGGCTGCCGCGGATTGCATTGAGTCAGCAGGAGCTGCTGACAGTTTATACGATGCTCTTCTTGGCGGTCTGTGTCAGTGGTCACGATTTTAGCCAATCCATATTCTGTACGCTGGGCACTGCCCGCTGGTCTGCGACGCCGGAGAACGATTGGGCCAACCTCTTTTGGAAGTATCTGCCACAACGCCTTACTGTAAATGACGATCAGGTACTTTTTGGGTTTTACAAGGGAGAATCGACATTTTACACCGCGGCTCATATCAAAGGTTGGCTTGAACCGATGGTGTGGTGGACGCTTTTTCTTTCGGTGGTTGCGTTTACCATGTTCTGCCTGAACATTATCATCAGGAGACAGTGGATCGAGAAGGAAAAATTAACCTATCCACTCGTTCATCTACCTTATGAGATGAGCCGTGAGGGCAATGGACATCACCCGTTTTTCAAAAATAAACTGCTCTGGCTGGGTTTTGGGTTAGCCGCTGGCATCAATCTGATTAATGGGACAACCTTCCTGTTCCCCGTGCTTCCGCAGATCCCGCTCGGATATAATCTCAACGTCTACTTCACAGAGCGCCCGTTTAACACAATGGGCAACTTCCCGGTTCAGTTTAATCCTTTTGCTATTGGTCTTGCTTTCGCCATCCCGCTCGATCTCCTCTTTTCGTGTTGGTTCTTCTTTCTGCTTTGGAAGGCAGAGCGAGTCGTAGGCAGTATGGCAGGGGTGAACATGCCCGGATACCCATTTGTTGCACAGCAGGTTTTTGGTGGCTATCTGGGACTCGCTATTGTCGCCTTCTGGCTGGGACGGAAGCCGATTTGGCAGGTTATAAAGCGGGCTATCGGGGCAGAGTCAGAGGCGGACGATTCCGATGAGCCGATGAAGTATAGAACGGCAGTCATCGGGATAATTTTGGGATTCAGCTTTCTGGTGTTCTTTTCATATCAAGCGGGAACGACGATTCAGTTTGGATTGGCGTTCTTCAGCGTTTACTTTATTATTGCGTTTGCGCACACGCGGACGCGAGCGGAGCTTGGTCCCCCAATACACGGAATTTTCCACTACGGTCCGCTTCAATTTTTCATAGCGATGGTGGGCAGCCGTAAACTCGAAAGCCAGACATTGACAGCAGCAGCCCCATTCTGGACGTTCACGAAACAGTTCAGAAACCATCCGATGCCGTATATGCTTGAAAGCTTCAAACTAGCAGATCGGTCCAACATGGATACCCGCAAACTTGGCAAAGTTATTATGTTCTCCGTTGTTGCGGGTATCATCATAACCTTCTGGACATTTCTGCAATTCAGCTACAAATGGGGCGGCGTCAGTGAAGGGCGCGGAATTGGTGCCTATACGGTAATTGAGCGGTGGCTTGTGCGCCCAATAGAGCCGGATACGCAGTCGCTGAGTGCTGTTGGCATTGGTGCATTGGTTGTGTTTGTCAACACAGTCCTGCGGTTGCGGTTCTTATGGTGGCCCCTGCATCCATTGGCTTATCCGATAACGGGGTACTTGCCGTTTGAGCACCTGTGGTTCCCGTTTCTTATAAGTTGGGTGGTAAAGGGAGCGATTCTCAGGCATGGAGGCATACAGACCTATCGTCGGACGTTCCCATTCTTTCTGGGATTGGTCTTGGGCGCGTTCACAATAGGCAGTATCTGGGGAATCGTTGGGTTGGTGACTGGTATACCTACTTATGCGTTTAAGCGGTGGTGAAAATGCGGAATCCGCTTTGGTGAATTAATGTTCAGAGTCGTATATCATCTGCGACGCAAGGGGGCTAGGTACTGTTCATAGCCCCATTTGAGAAAGGAACCCCATTTCCATGTCTATCGACCAACACGGGGAGGAGCTATCAGATGGGTAAGACCAATCGGCAGCAACATCATCTCAAAATTGGGATTTGGCTTGACGAAATGAAGCTGCCATTTGACGAGGCACTTGCTGTTGCGAAACGGATAGGCGCAGAGTATGTTTGGTTCGCAGAATTGCCCGGTGAAACAGCTATCGCTGAAATGAACGACGCGGAGGTCGATAGAATGGGAGAACGCGTCGCCCGGCATGGACTGAAACTTTTTCAGATCTGCGCGGAAAATCCCTTTCATTACATTCGTCTCATGGATCTGCAGCCCGACTCGATACAGGACCATCCGGCGTTTCGTAAGGACTTCAATGCTTTGATTCGGGCAATGCAAATCGCTGTACGATTGGACGTGGGTGCGGTACTCGCCTACGGTTTATCTTGGCCCGGTGAATGGTCACAACAGGGACGAACATGGGGAAGGGCGCCGACTTGGCCCATGCGATGGGCAACGCGGGGTGGTATCATTGCCGATGACGATATGGATAAGCTAATCAACATTTTTTCTTTGGTCTTGGAACAGGCGGAACAGTACAATGTTGATGTTGTCCTCGGTATGCGCCCGTTCCACCACATCTCTACAACGACCCATTTTCGCCTTTTGGCTGAACGGCTCGACTCTCCAAGGCTCAAGTTTCAGTTGTCACCTGGCGATAGCCTGCTCTCCGCGGAATGTGACGTAGCGACAGCAGGCTTCACTCACGTCCGTCCCTACCTCCATGGACTGCACATTAAGGATGTGCATGTGATTGATGGTCCCAAGGGTAGGTACGAGTGGCGCCCCTTTGGTGAGGGTGATGTTGATTATCCTACGCTGATGGGTAACCTGTTTGAACACCGTTCTGAGGTATTCCTTGCGGTCGCCACCCACTTCCGCCCACCCAGCGGATCCGATATAGAGGCGATGGAAATCAATTTTGCCAATGTTACGTCGCTTATCAGTCTGTTAGCAGATCAGCAGCAGAGGGATTGGTAACTGGAATTAGGAGAAAGAAAAATGTCTAAACGTCATCGACTCGCCCTAGCGGGGTGCGGCGGTATGGGTCGCCGGCACCTGCGTGGATATCGTACCCTAGAGGATTTTGAGCCCGGACGTATTGAAGTTGTCGCAGTGATTGATCCGGAGTTGGAACGCGCCGAATTTGTCGCTGGCGAGGCAGAGGAGTTTTTTGGCGATCGACCACAAGTGTACCGATCGCTTGAGGATGCCATCGCAGGTTCAAGCGAAATAGAGGTGTTGGACATTGTGGCTGCGGCATCAGCGCATCACTCAATTGCCAGCATCGCAGCGGAAAATGGTGTGCACGTCCTGTGTGAGAAACCGATGGCACCCACCGTAGCAGCCTGCCGAGCAATGCAAGCAGCTGCCCAGCAACACGGCACTGTGCTCTCCATAGCAGAGAATTACCGGCGTGACCCGGTAAGCCGTTTAGCACAGGCACTGCTTGAGGCTGGTGCAATCGGCGACATCCGCACCGTCCTAGATTTTGCTGCCGGTGGCGGACGTAGCGCCTCCGCTGGTGGGTGGCAATATCTTCGGAAACAGGGTGGATCCATTCTGGAGTCTGGCGTTCACAACGCTGACATGCAGATATACTTAGCCGGTCCCGTCAGACAAGTGACGGGCAAGGTTCGCCTTCAGGAACATGAGCGAATCTTCAAGGGGACACGCGTAAAAGGGTTTCACGATCACTACGCCCACACCTATCCCGATGTTCAGGCAGCAGATGCTCCTGACCTGATGATGGCAACCCTTGAATTTGAAAGCGATGCGTTGGGGCAGTGGCTATATGACAAAGCAGCGCACGGTCCTGGATTTCGTCGCTTCACGATTTTCGGCAGCGACGGTCAGATTGACCTACCATCGGTGCGTACCGGTCAGCCGTTACGTCTCTTTCGGGACGACCACGATGGTTTGCTTGATGACGATGATGTGCTGGCGCTTGTCCCTGACTTCTCGCTTGATGACCGCACGACTCGATTTTTCGGCGGTGAACGGCTTGTGCGTTATGATCTATCCGGAGCGGGTGTGGGTGGTAGCGGCGACTTAAACATCCTCGCCATGGAACTCGCGGAACTTTTGGACGCCATCGATAATGGCACACCAGTCGAGGTTGGAGCAGAGGAAGGGTTGTTAGCTGTCGCCCTTGTGATGGCTTGCCACGAATCCTCGGAGGTGGGTCGAATCGTTCGCATGGAGGAGGTCGTCCGCGGGAGCCTTAACACCTACCAGAATGTTGCAAATCGAGAGTTGGGAATTGAGGTTTGAAGCGTTGATTGAATCAAAAAACTGACACTCAATGCACAGTCAACCCCCTAAATCCCCCTTATCAGGGGAACGAAGCTTCACAAAGGTTGGAGTTATTGGTAAATTCACATTTCTCTTTCGTATGCGGGTTTCATAGCTGATCTGGGAAGCGGTGGATAGCGTTTTAGAGATACATTTCAAACTAACCAAGCGTCTGGCTAAAATCTAACACCTTAGATCTGAGGGAAGCCTGACGCTCACACTCAAATGGAGGTACTCACATGAGTTCATCTAACGAACAGATCATCTTTGAGGATAACTTCGACGGTCAACTCGATGAAGGTTGGTCGTGGCTGCGGGAGGATTCGGACGATTGGCGTTTGCAGGACGGTGGACTGGAGATTTGTGTTCGACCCGGCGTGGCGGATACGGTCAGGAATGCGTTGTTGAGAGCCGCACCAGACCGCAGTAACGGCACTTATGCCATCGAAGTGACCATCACCAACCATACCCTTCCCACCCAGCAGTACGAGCAGGCGGGAATTACGTGGTATAACGATGGCAAACCGGTATTCAAGGAGGTCAAGGAACTCATCGACGGCGATCTTTATATCATCCCCGGCAGAGCAGCGATGGCAGCGAAAAGTGTCCGACTGCGCCTACTCGTCACCGCTGATTCGTGGGAAGCACAGTATTGCCCTTCAGATGGCACAGAATTCCAAACAGCGGCGACGGGCGAACTACCCCCACCGAGCGATGACCAAGTGAGCATCCAGTGCTACAATGGTCCCTCAGATGCCGAACATTGGATTCGCTTCGAGAATTTTTGCATCAAACTTTTAAATTCCGATTAGTCGGGATAATTTTCGCAGCGGCAATGCGATTTATACCTTTGTAATCTCGCCGGTGTTAGAACGCTTTTTCGATTGAAGCCATTAATGGTTGTGATATAATTTGTTGGAACTTATGGAAATGTAATGACACGCAATCCGTTTTTTTCACCTTGAGAAGGAGGGAATCGAAAATGGTAAAAATCGCTTTAGCCCTTGGACCGGAACCAACCCCTGTCTGGACATTAGCGAGGCAAGCCGGTGTTGAGTATGTGGTTGGCGGCTTGGACTTGAATCCGATACCGAATGCAAGCGATGAACAACAGCCGTGGAGTTACGTGTCGCTCGCCCGTTTGAAAGCTACATACGAGGATAGCGGATTTAATCTACAGGTGATTGAGAGCCGTCCCCCGATGGAGAAAATAAAACTCGGTTTGCCGGGACGGGATGAAGAAATCGATGTTATCTGTGAGTTTATCCGTAATATGGGGGCATTGGGAATTCCGGTGTGGTGTCCTGCGTGGATGCCTATTCTCTTTGTTCTCCGAACATCTGTCACAATTCCTTCACGCGGCGGCTCTCAGGTCAGCGGCTATGACCATGATTACATGAAAAACGCGCCTCTGACAGAGCACGGTGTCGTCACCGAAGAGCAGCAGTGGGCAAACCTGAAGTATTTTCTGGAGCGTGTGGTGCCGGTTGCGGAGAAAGCCGATGTCAAATTGGCGATGCATCCGGATGATCCGCCGCTGTCACCCATTCGAGGGGTCGCCCGGATTATGAGCAGTGTGGAGAACTATCAGAAACTCATAGATCTGGTGCCAAGTCCTGTCAACGGGATTGGTCTCTGTCAGGGCAACTTCTCTCTGATGACCGACAATCTGCCCGAAGTAATTCGGCATTTCGGCGGACAGGATAAGATTTTCTTTGTTCACTTCCGAGATGTGCAAGGAACACCTGAGAAGTTCGTTGAAGCGTTCCATGACGATGGGCAGGCTGATATGGCGGAGTGTGTACGTGCTTATCGTGATGTCGGCTATGCGGGAGTCGCACGTCCAGACCATTTCCCGAAAATGGGTGATGCTAGTATTCCGGATGAACATAGTATGGAGCGACTCTTTGCCATCGGTTATATGAAGGGATTAATTGAAGCGGTCTATACCGAATAGGATTGGTGGCACTTAATAAATTGCGTATCTCATGGACACAAAAGGTACGAGGACATTGACATACTCCCACGCCCTAAAGGGAGGTGATGCTCCTCCGTTCCCAATAGGCTGTCGAATTGCTCTATCAACGAAGTTAGCCCGACGAATCAGGACTTACGACCTCTTCTGAGAGGGTAGATGCCCCTACCCTATGGATATTGATTGCTGCATTGCGGTCTCTATCCAACTCTGTGTGGCAATTTGGACATTGCCATGTTCTATCACGAAGGTTTAATGCTTGATTAACGGCACCACAGACGTGACAGGTGCGGCTTGATGGATACCACGTATCTATGAATCGGACTTCACGATTCTGTTTCTTAGACTCAATATACTTCAGTTTCTGCACGAAGTCATAGAAACCCAAATCGGAGACCTTACGACCCCAAAGGCTTTTCATGCCCTTCATGTTGAGCGTCTCCAGTGAAATCCAATCATACCTGTCTGTCAGGTCATGCGCTAGCTGCCAATGGAAGTTAGCCCTTTGATTGGCAATGCGCCGGTGTTTCCGTGCAAGATTAAGTCTCGCACGCTCACGGTTGTTTGAACCTTGAACCTTTCGTGAGTGGTTGCGGTTGGCGCGTTTGATAGCATTAAGGCTACGCTTAAAGAATTGTGGGGAGTCGTAGTCATTATCGTCAGACCCGGTGAGATACCGCTTGAGTCCAAAATCGAACCCCGCACTGTTACCCGTCGTCGGTCGATTCAAGGGTATCTCTACATAATCTGTCAAAATGATTAGCCATACCTCTCCAACGCTGTCCCGCTTCACTGTGCAGCGTTTGGGGTTGCCAAGTATTTCTTGGCTCTTAAAATAGCGGTATATCCGCTTACCGATACGAATATAATTACTCTGTAGCAGTTTCCAACCGGCTTGTTTGAGTGTGTAGGATTTGTATCTGAAGCGTTTCTTAAAGCGTGGAATCCCCGAACGCTTACCGCTTTTGCGGTCAGCAAACACTTTAGTGTATGCTTTATCCAGGCGTTGTATCACATCTTGCAACGATTGACTGGGTAGCAAGTTCCAATGAGCAAATCGGGATAACCGTTTCAACTTTGTCAGGTGCCGCATAAGGGCTTTTTTGCCCGGATATTTACCGTAGATAACATAGTACCGGCGACACAACGACACAAAGTGATTCCACACTTGAGCATGGCTATCAATCGTTTTCTGCAATTCACGATTCTCGTGGTTGCTATACAACTTGAACTTGTAGGTTTTCATTGGAAGTGTCTTTCTGTCTGTCATATCCGGTTCAAGGCGTATGGGAGACACCACCGGGCAGTGGCGTGAACCTCTCCCACGAAAGACAAGATAAGTGTACTATATTTCACTAACAAAATCAACCATTCTTTACACAACAAACGAGGATTGGCGGGCTACATCGCCACCCTAAAGGATGGGGCATTGCCCGCAAGATTAGGTAAAAAAATAAATAGGGGAGGCATGTATGGACACTGCCTGTTTGGATTACTGTCTAACTGAAGATGAACGGCTTGACTTTGAGCGCAACGGTTTCTTAATCATCCCTGAGGCGCTGACACCACAGATGACCTCTGACATTGAGGCGGTGGTGGACCGGATCGACACCCACCACCGGGCGGAGGAAAAGATGGAGAGTCACGAGTGGGTGCATAAGTTAGACTTTGTGGGACAGGATGAAGTTTTTCTGGATCTACTCGATTGGCACAAGACATTCCCTAAAGTGTGGGGCATACTCGGTTGGAACATCCAGCTTTACCTCACCCACATGGATGTCACACCTCCACCGCCACCCGATGCAGAGCAGGAGAAGCAGCGGTTGGGCTGGCATCAGGACAGTGGACGTTTGAACGCCGAGTTGGAAACCGATCCCCGTCCACGAGTTTCGGTCAAAATTGGCTACTTCCTTACCGACACGACTGAAACAGGTCGGGGGAATTTCTACGTCATTCCCGGAAGTCACCTCCAGAACAAACTGGAGTTTCCACCCGATGACGTTTCAGATCCGGAAGGAGCAACCCCGGTTTGCGTCCCACCCGGCACAGCTGTCATTTTCGATCGGCGTATCTGGCATTCCCGAAGCCCGAATGAATCGGATATTACGCGCAAGGTGTTATTCTATGGCTATAGCTACCGATGGCTACGCCCGAGGGATGACATGACTGTTGGAAACTTTATTGAACACTGCGATCCGATTCGACGGCAGTTATTGGGATTTAGCACCAGTTGGCACGGCTATACCTCCCCGACTGATGAGGATGTTCCGTTGAGGTCGTGGCTTGCAGAACATCTTGGAGAGGAGGCAATCGCATCTTGACCCTTATTTGATTCAAGTAGGAAGGGCAGCCACAAGGGCTGCCCCTACAACCGGGGGTCCTAATCCTGTGTCAATATTTTCACATCCAATTACCCTAAGTGTAACGTAAGTTGTTAGTAGCCAGCATATTCAAACCAATAGCCCTTAACGTCTGTGCAAATTGGTCATTTCTGTAGCTTAATTTGCCAAAATCAACGGTTTGGCTCGACCTACAGGTGCTGATCGATTTCTAATAACTAGCGACTTAGGTTAAGTGCAAGGTCTTGAAGGTACGCAAATATGGGGCAAATCAGATCTCATCCACCTGTTAAACTGATTGTTGGGATTATTACGGCGATTCCAGATTCACTCTCTGTGGTACACCAACGATTGTCAGAGCAGTTTGGACGGGTTGATTTTGCCAGCGATTTGTTGCCTTTTGATTATACCAATTACTATGAAGCGGAGATGGGTAAGGATTTGAAACGTCAGTTTGTGAGTTTTGAGCGTCTTATCCCCGCCGAGCAACTCGCGTCCGCCAAACACTTTTCTAACGCGGTGGAATGCGAATTTGCAAAGGGTGACACGGCTCCTCGTCCGGTCAATCTTGATCCGGGCTATATTTCGGCGGCAAAGTTGGTCCTCGCTTCGACGAAAGACCATGCACACCGCATCTATCTCCAAGATGGCATTTACGCCGAAATTACGCTCAAATTTTACCGTAAGACCTTTCAGCCTTGGGAATGGACTTACCCCGATTACCGTACACCCATATACATCGACATCTTCAACCATATCCGCCGTATCTACATGGAACAACTAAAAGGAATCGGGTTAAACCCGCACCCGTTTTAATGATGAAAACAAAAATATGGTCTACCTCTATTTGGTCGTTTGTTTACATGATTCTGGTCGTTTGTTACGCGCCTCAAGCCTTCCCTTGGGGAAACAATGCACATGATCGAATGACTGATGCCGCCTGTGATTCCTTGCCATCAGAAATTTCCCCGTTTTTCGATGAACACCGCCAAAAACTCGCCTATCACTCGAACGATCCAGATCGGTGGAGAAGGGAGCTGCTGTTCCGGATTGGGTTGAAATACGAAGAAGATCTGAACAGTGGGCAGGTTACCGAGGACTTGCGTCAAGTATTTGAGACTCGCGGAATCAACTTCCCACAAAACGCCCCGGTCTCGATTCGTGGAAAAAATGGTAGATGGTACGTAACGATAGGTGAACAGGAATACCCGATTCGGAAAGAGGCAGATAAGCTATATCTGTTGGGGGATAAAACGAACATTTTTGAAAATCGAAGTGCGGAGCCGGTGCTGCTTGGTTCTGAAGGGGACACCCGTTTTGCCCTTGATACAAAGGAAAAGCTACTGTCTTTGACCAGTCTCAACGTCTATAAAACAGGCGATCCCGCCGAAGGTCCTCGGCATTTTCTCGATATTGATATCTACGGTCCTTATCCGTTTGTAGAACTCCCCCACGACTATGATGAGGCTGTTGCGAAATTTGGCGTGGAAGATGTTACGAAACGCGGTTTGGCGACGTGGCGCATTGCTGATTACACACAACTGCTATCAGAGGCAATGAAATCGGGAGATTCCGAAAAAATTGTGCAGATCGCCGGTGCGCTCGCCCACTACATCGAGGATCTTCATATGCCGCTGCATGTCGTCAAAAACTACAACGGGCAATTGACCAACCAACACGGTGTGCATCAACGCTTTGAGGACGATATGGTGGATGCCTATGCGGAGCAGATCCATCTCTCACCAAAGATGGCGTCGGAACTTGAAGACCCGCTGGAAGCTGCTTTTGACATTGTACTCGACAGCTATGTATACGCTGATAACCTCCTCCATGCTGACCGGAGGGCAAAGTTAGGCGAAGATACCTACGGCGCATCGTATCTGGCAAAGTTTTTCCAATTCAGCGGTTGGATAGCGGTACGGCGAATGAGTGACGCAGCAACAGCGACCGCAAGCTACTGGTATACTGCGTGGCTTCATGCCGGGAAACCTGAATTGAAGTGAAGTATAATAGTGAGGAAACAAAGTGATGAGAAACCAAAATATGGGATTATGGTTCTGCTTGTGTTTATGTTTAATATCGGGCTGGATACCTGCCAATTCCGACCAAAGTGCTGGCGTTCCCGAAGGTAGGGCACGGGCACGGGATCTCGGCATCAAAATCGGGATCTACGAACCCGGTAAACACAATGCGATCACAGATGTCGCAGGGGTGAAGGTCGGGCATGTCACGTTGAAAAGTGGCACCAATGTCCGGACAGGCGTTACTGCTGTCATTCCGCGCGACGATATTTGGACTAATAAGCTGTTTGGTGCGGGTTATGCGATTAATGGTAACGGTGAAGCAACAGGGTTAGCATGGGCTAACGAAGCGGGGTGGATCGAGTCTCCAATAATGCTGACCAATACACTTAGTGTCGGTCCCGTTCACGACGGCGTTGTGCGATATATGATTAAACGGTATCCGAATAACCACATCATTCTGCCAATTGTTGCAGAGTGCTATGATGGTGGACTGAATGATATCAGTGGGCTTCATGTCACCGCGGAACACGCAATTCAGGCGATAGAAGATGCCGTAGCTGGTCCTGTGGCAGAGGGATGTGTTGGCGCAGGTACAGGGATGCGGTGCTACAGTTTTAAGGCAGGTATCGGTACATCATCGCGGGTATTGCCTGCAGATCGGGGCGGATATACGGTCGGAGTGTTGGTTAATTCCAACGGTGGTCGGCGCCATCAACTGCAAATCAGTGGTGTTCCTGTCGGCAAAGAGATTACAGAACTCACACCGGAGTGGGGGCGAGACGGTTCCTTCATCATCGTTGTTGCAACGGACGCCCCCTTGGTACATCGCCAACTGATGCAACTTGCCAAGCGGGTGACACATGGGCTTGCCCGTACCGGCACGCCAAGTACTGTCAGCAGCGGTGAATTCGTAATTGCTTTTTCGACCGCTAACACAATTCCGCGTCGGACGGACGATGGGACATTTGCTATCACGATGCTTGCCAATCGTCGGATGGATGCGCTGTATCAAGCCGTTATTGAAGCGACGGAGGAGGCAATCCTCAACTCCATGACCACAGCAGTGACGACCGTCGGCAAAAGGGGAAACACGATTCATGCGATCCCTTTAGATCGATTACAAGCCGTGATGAAACAGTACGGGCAGCTTGCGTCTGAAGGCAATTGAAGCATTAAAGCGTATCGCCCGTTAACTTGTCTAGGTTTTGTCGCTGCTCGTTATCTGCGATGACGAGCAGGGCATCGCCAGCCTCCAACCTTAACCCGCCGGAAGGGTTATAGATAAAATCCCCGTCCCCCTTATGCACTGCAACAACCATCAGGTTCGTTCGATCTGGAATGCGTGCCTCGCCCAGAGTAAGCCCCACCAACGGGGTCCCCGGTTGGATGACTGATTCAGCGAAGCGCGTTGTCTCTTGACTTCTGAGCATAATGTCCAGAAAGTTGGCAACGATTGGACGTGAAACCGTTGAAGCCAGCCGCATACCACCGATATGGTCTGGTAAGACGACTTCATCCGCCCCCGCTTGCTTCAGTTTGGAGAGTGAATTGGCTTCAACCGCTTTAGAAGCAATTTTCAACCTTGGATTTAGTTGTTTCGCAGATAGAACAACAAATAGGTTATCTTGATCGCGTGATAGTGAAGTAATTAGTCCACGTGCACGTTCAATACCCGCACGAATCAAAACCTCGTCTGCCGTTGCATCACCCTGAACGTACAGGAAATCTTTCGTTGCCAGTTCACGATCAATCCGTTCTTTGTCGCGCTCAATAGCAACGAAGTCCATGTTCATTTGGATCATTTCTTCGAGCGCATGAACGCCCGTATCCCCTATGCCGCAGACGATATAATGGTTTGAAAGTTTATTGATTAATTTTTCCATTCTCCTTCGTCGAAACACCTCTCGGAATTGGCCCTCAATAATAAAGGCGGTTGCAACGCCGATACTATATACAAAGATACCAAGTCCACCTATCAATAGAAAAACGGTGAAAGCCCTTCCCACCTTGGACATATTGTCATCGGAGTATCCGACTGTGCTCAATGTAATGACAGTCATAAAAATTGCGTCAAACACTGTCCACTTCTGATGCGGATTATCCGCTTCGATAATCCGATATCCGACAACCCCGATGACAAAAAGGATAACCAGCGAAATCATCGCGATGATGAAATTTCGTTGATAACTCAAGAAATATTCCCCTCAATCGTGGACAAACCCGAGCAGTAGAGAAGATGAACTCCATCCCAAGTACGTTGGCTTCTTGAGAATCGTATAGTTGATGCCGAACAGTTTACCACCTGCCCTGACGCCTAGTTTCAGCGGGAGTAACCTAATCAGCTGCGGCTTGAATAGATGATTTTCGGCAATTAACCCTATGACAACACAGCTGGCACAACATTTAACTCAACGTCAAGGAAAACAGCAGAGTTTCCGAATAGCCCAGCAGTTGGCGCGTTTATATTACTTTCGATCTTAATTATAGTAAATGTTACAATTCTTTGTGCACTGTGGGAGGGGCTTCCTAGCCCCGATTATGCAGGCATACCCACTGGAAAAGTGTCCACTTATTTTTTGAATCTACTATAATTCCAACGAATGAAGCAATTCCAGGAATTAAGCGAAACGAAAAGTCAATGCAATCAGATGGATCGATAATGACACTGTATTGATCCCTACAAGTAAACTTCATCAGGCCGAGAAGCGTCAATCAGTTGTAGTAATGGATTGTGTCCTACTAGCAACTGTGTTACAATAATGATACGGAGTAGAGTGTGAAGTGCTAATTGTTGGCGCTTGACCGGTTGCGCTTTTGTGAGTTGTTTCCGCGGGAGCACTTCTTCGTTTCCAACATGGTACAAAATTTGCTGATATATCGCTATAATTTCCACGTGCCAGCCGAGGAGTGGCGCGAATCTGCATTGGATCCCTTGATTTTTTCAAATCCCTGGACGAAACAATCGTCGGGACTAGGCGGTATTAACTAAAGGAGTGAACGAAAAATGTTACCCAGGAAGTTCCACCTCAACCTTCTCATCCTTTCCGTGCTTCTGCTTGCAGGATTCACCAAGCCTAATTATGCGGAAGTAGAAAGCATCCAAATCCATCTTTTCGGTTTCGTCAATAATGATGATGCCCGCCAGATTCGCCGTTTATTGAAACCTTGGGCAGACCCGGAGGATGTAAGTTTCTCCGCGCCTGTTGACAAAAAGGGGCGCGAACGGCATTTTACAACTATCGTTGAAGTCATCCCACGACGGGGTAAAAATCCGTACAATGAGGGGCGTACTTTTGATATTTATGACATTACCCGCCAATTGAATGATCAACGCTTCCGGGGCAGCCAAGTCGGAAGTCAAGCGTGGGTAGCCAAATCCGAAGCTACAATCACAGGCAATCTCTATGCACATCCAGGGTTCTCACGCAGCTACATACGCAATGTTCCCTTTTGGCGACGTTGGCGTGCTGATACATCAGAGATTAATCATGCGATGGTTGTTGGTTGGGACCAGAAGGCCGTCTTTAGTAGTAACGATAAATTTGATGAGTTGATACAAGAGGCAAACCAAGGCGTTAATGGGGTCGAAGTTAAAGGACAGGTTGTCGGTTTTGATGGAGTTTACCCCGTTATATCCGTCCGAGACTTTCGGGTTGAGTACTTAGTTGAACCAAACATAGAAGAGAAAGCCAACGAAACAGAGGAGTCTCCAAAACGAGAACCCGAATATCTCAAGTAAACTGAAGATCCTGACCAATAGACATGACATTGACTATATGGTAGTGATTTACGACATATGAGGGGTTGGGAATAATACGACGAGTGTGGATTCGTGTTTCCCAACCCCTTCGTCTATTAATTGACCCTATTCGTGCGATTTAGCAATGAAGTAAGCTGATGCGTGCAATTTAGCCTTGAAAGAGTTAGATTGTTCGCTAATTTATTAATTGAGGAGAACGATATGCATATTTCCGAATTGGATACACCTGCACTCACTGTAGACCTTGATGTTCTTGAACGTAATATTCATAATATGGCAGCCCTCTGTCGGGAAATCGACATTGATTTACGCGTTCACACAAAAACCCACAAAGTTCCAGAGATTGCAAAAATGCAGGTTGCCGCCGGTTCAAAAGGGATTACCTCCCAAAAACTTGGCGAAGCGGAGGCTATGGTTGACGGAGGCCTTGATGACATCCTGATCCCCTACAATATCGTCGGGAAACCGAAATTGCAGCGGTTGACACAGTTAGTCAAACGGGCGCAGATTACTGTCGCCCTCGACTCGGAGATAACCGCCGAAGGCATCTCTGAACAGGCAGTAGCAGATGATTGCACTGTGCGTGTGGTTATTGAGCAGGACACCGGGGGAGGTAGGGTCGGTGTGCAATCCCCGCAAGCCACGGTTGAACTCGCGCAGAAGGTGACACAGCTGCCCGGACTTGATTTTCAGGGCATTATGACCTATGGGAGCAATATTCGCGCAAAACCCTACATTGAAGAAACGATCGAGCTTCTAAATGGTGCAGGCATCCCTATCAATATCATCAGCGGCGGCGGAACAGGTGCTGAACAGGCATCAAAGGATATCGGCTGCACAGAGACACGCAGCGGCTCGTATGTCTACGAGGGCATGACGCGTATTTCTGGTTCGGAGGCACTCAATCCGGACCGATGCGCCTTGCGGATGATTGTGACGGTCGTGAGCACCCCAACCGCAGACCGGATGATCGTTGACGGTGGTGCCAAAACGTTCACTAGTTATCCGCCGACGCCTTATGGCCATATCGTCGGACACCCCGATGTTAAAATATATGGGATGTCTGTCGAACACGGACATCTTGATGTGAGTGAATCGCAACATAAATTCCGCGTTGGCGACCAATTGGCTATCATTCCGCTGCATCAAGGCATGACAAGCAACCTACACGATGAGTTGGTCGCAGTAAGAAATGAACAGGTGGAAACCGTTTGGAAAATCGCCGGGCGCGGCAAAGTCAAATAGCTACAGCAAGTCAAACCGAATTTCAGAGACCATAAATTGCCTTTAGATTGCCACCAAGGATGCTTGCAGTTTCCTCGTCGGTAAATCCAATATTTCGGATACCGTTGACACCATTCACCGCATCTCCACTGGGCGAGTTAGATCCGAAAACGATTCGGTCTGCGCCAATTCGTCCGCCGCGTGCAACGTTCTTGACCGCAATCGGTTCCGCTGCGGCGATGAGGGTTGTACCGAGATAAATATTGGAATTCTCAACCGCGGCTTGAACCGCTAACGGCGTCCACTCGCGATAGCCCATGTGGTCCATGATGATTGTTACATCTGGGTGGCGTTCTGCAAGCGTTCCAATGAACTCCGGTGAGCAGCCACTCATTGGTGAACCGGAATGGATAGTAGCGGGAATGCCAAGCGACTTAGCGAGTTCCATAACCGGATCAACGCAAGGTGCGTCCAGACGATATCGATGTGCCGCTGCCATCAGCTTGACTGTCCGAGCACCAGCATCAACGCATCGCTTTAGGTCATCACAGGCATCGGAGCCCATCGTGGGATTAATCAGGCACCCCGGCACAATGCGCGCTTCTCCCTCTGTTTCTTCAAGGAGATGAGCATTGATTTCTGCGGGATTGGGTGGCAATCCACCAGGAAATACAACACAGACATCAATCCCTGCTTTATCAGCAACCGCAATCAGCCCCGCCTTGCCGTAAGGCTCGTCGTTAAATTCAGCGGGCATATAGGCTTCAAAATCCGCAACAAATTGTGTAGCCATAAAGTGCTCCTTAGTGTTTATGCAGCAATCCATGCTCACTTTCAAGGAGAGGGAGTTATCTCTCCAGTCTATGGGCATCTGGGAGGTTAGGCATTTGGATAGGGTTTATGGTGGATGTTAAAAATAAATGAACACTTTCGCCCACCGGTAGGTGCGGGGGGAAACCGCACCGAATAGGCGCAGTTAGAAACAGCGCCTACCAAATCCCGACGTTTCATCCCGATTAGTCGGGATAGAAACGACGAGGATGCTCGGAACGGCACGGGAGAACGGTAGTTTCGTTTTCCTAACCGCCCCGGTTTGGCGTGTCCCATTAATTCTAAGATCTACTATAATTTGAAAAGTAGCTGGAAGGGAAAGGTTGATAGCGTAGAAAACCCCTTCTCATATCCAAAATATCATCTCTGTACGAGCTCTATGAGAATGCCGTCGGGATCCCTCGCGCAAACCACACCGCCAGCATCCGGCGCTCCAACCGGATCAGACAAAAATTCCACACCTTTCTGTTTTAATTCTTCGACACTGCTCCATACGTCCTCAACAAAAAAGGTAAGCCAGCGCACGCCAGCCGAAAAATCGTAGGAGGGCGTTGGCGGCGGCGATTCAATGCCCATCAGTTTAATGAGTGTTTGCCCAGCTTGTAGGCGAACTTGGCGAAATCCTCGCGGTGCCAGTCCCGCTCCTGTCGCTACGTCTTCAGGAATCTGGATATCTAGAACAATCTCCAAGCCTAAGCATTCGTGGTAGAAATGCAGCGACCTCTCAAAATTGCTGCACGTAATAGCGATGTCAACAATGGGATGGGTTAATTGTAACATAGCAATTAAGCTCTCCTTTCACTACCAAACTGTGCCAGAAAATGAATTGGGTAGGATTTCGTCGGCGCTGTAAAACTTCCACCATGCTTCAAAAGTTTCTGGTGAATTAAACTTCAAGATTTTACATTACAATAGTTGTCATCTAGCAATTTGGTGATTTTTTATCTGAGCAGCAAGGAGATTATATCACGGCGCGCTGATACCGTCGAGAGAAAATAATGTGATTAATGAGAACCAAAATGCACAAAGCCGCTTGGTAGGAATGTCTTATGCAAAGCTGCCTGATGATCTTGATTAATTGCAAGAAACATACTTCATCAACATTACTGCTTGACGCTGTTTCTCACATGATGTTATTATTTCTGTAACAAAAGACTCAAAGGAGATTTTTCATTTATGTGTCATCAATCCTATGATGGTCTACAGAGTGCTATCCGCGAGATGGAAACGCCGGCCATTGACACTTGGAAAAATGAGTATAGTGACAAAGATTATACTATTGAAATAACGACCCCAGAATTTACAGCGATTTGTCCTAAAACAGGGTTACCGGATTTTGGGACGATCCAGATTATCTATAGCCCCGACAAGCAGTGTGTCGAACTTAAATCATTAAAAGAGTATCTGCTATTTTATCGAGATGTTGGAATATTTCACGAGCACGTTGTCAATAAAATTCTGGTAGATTTTGTTGCGGCGTGCAATCCGCGGAGGCTTGAGATTGTAGGGGATTTTCACATCCGTGGGGGCATTAAAACCGTCGTCCGCGCTAATTATGAACGAGAGAATGTATCCTAAGAAAATTTAGTTGCAGTAGATGTTTCACAAAACTTCCCGCTTAACCCAAACCTGTCACCAGCCGATATATTGTTCCTGCCTTGACGCCCATCGTGGGCTTATCTCGAAACTGTGTAATCCGTGACGGAATACAATGACGTTGCCTCCATGAGCTAAAAGAATTTTTATTTCATATTGGCTAAACCACCTGATAAGCCCCACGATAATCTCCCCACCTCTGAGGGTTAATCGCACTGGAATTTTTTCCCTGCGACAGCGCGCAAGCACTCGGTTATCAACTTGGAAACGTTCAGATTTGTGAGCGACTGACGCTAAGTCTTGCGTTCTTAAACTTGTATCTATTTCAATATCTTGAACAACTTGAGACATTTCATCCTGCTTATACATATACTTGATGTTAAGTTTTTCAAGGTGGTGCACGTCTCCGTTGAGTGATTCGACAGTAAGCGCGTAAGTTAATCGTCGAGTGATGATACCTTCGATATGCTCTCCATAAAGTTCAAAAACCATTGGTGTTTTCTTCCGAATCTGCTTTTGAACATAAGCACGTCCGTGGCTTTCGGCGCGAATCTGGGAGAGCAATTCTGGAGATAGATGACGACGGACCTGCCTACCGTGTTGTGACGGTTTGCACCGCTCGCCACGATCTCCATATCGCGGGATTCTCTGGGAGGGCTTATTTTTTGGCTGAGCGATTAAATCACTTTGCCCAGGTGAAATTTTTGACCGCGTCGCCAATGGTTGTTCTCTCCTTTAAGTGTTTCGTTTTGGCACAAGTTGTAGCCTACCTTAAAGTAATAACCTAAGATATTATAGCATTTCCTAGAACACATCCCAACCGCAAAAAATCGACACCCCAACACTGCAGAATGTAAACCAGGCGAAAAATCTGTCCTAAGGACTATCTCCGGTGACTAATAGGAATTTTTTGCTGAGTTACATACGCATCGAAAGAGTTTCAGAAAATAAAAAAGGCGTCTGGGAAAGATATCCCAAACGCCTTTATTGAAATGGAGTTAATGAATCAAAAACAACTGTGGTGTTCTATTCACCACCACCACCACCGCCAGTCCGACGTGGGATGTTCTGTGACTTCATATACTCCGTGATTTCGGTAATCTTACTTTGTGAGTACGTCAACGCTCTGTTGACCTGTGTATCACTAGGTGGAACTTCCGCATATTTACTCCACAATGCATCAAAGGAGTCAAGTGCGTCGTTGTAATACTCATCATTGTCAGCCGCTAACATCATATACGCTTCGCCAATCTGCACTAAAGAAAGGTCAGCATATTTAGTAGTCGGATATGTTTTGATGATGTCTTGGAACCCAGCGATTGCCTTCTCGACAGCATCTCTCTGCTCCTCTTCAGGTGCCACTCTCGCCCGATCAAAATTGGCGGTTGCCTGAATATATACATCTGCTGAGAGGGCTCTTTTTGTATCCCGTAGGAACAGGTCGGCATTCTCTTTCGACTCTGCATTGATACCGGGAACTGCTAGTGCCTTCTCATACTGTTCGATAGCCATCGTGTAGAAACGGATACGGTCTGTTTCTCCCACATCTGGGAGAACCCCTTGGTTATAGTAAGTGTTGCCGATGTTGAGAAATGCCTCGGCTGCAAAGGGACTGGTTGGATAGTTCTTTGCAAGAATCTCGTTCACCTCAAAGACCTTGTCCAGCCATTTCTCTTTCTCCGCTTCATCCTCGGTATTTTTCTCTAGCAGCGCATAGCAAGTAGAAATCGCAGCAAGGGATTCCGCGGCCTGCTCATGTCGGGGATTAATGCGACGAACCTTCCCGTACTCTTCAACAGCTTTCAGGTGCTGTTGACCTGCAAAGTACGCTTCGCCTGCCTGATACTGCCAGAACGGAGCTTCTTTTGCATTAGGGAATCGTTTGGCTAGGTCTATGAACACACCCGCTGACTGCTCAAAGAAACTAACAGTTTTTTCAGAGAACCCTTCGTCGAAACCGAGCTGCATCCGCCCCAACTCATAATAGGTAGGTGCGAGATAACCTAAAACAGTTTGGACGTTTTGTAATACATCTGCTTTCGACGAGGCAGCGAAGACACCCTTGTCCGCATATTCGACGAATTGCTTCAGCACCGGAATCGCGCTGTTAAGATCGTCAGGAAGTTTTATTCCTGTACCAAGCGAATAGTAAATCTGTCCGGCAGAGAAGAGGGCGTTCTGAACAAATGGACTGATGGTATCATTAATCTTATCAACTGGTGCCACATTAGCCGCTTCAACATAGGCGGATGCGGCTCGCCGACTCGCGTCGATATACGGTTGCAAATCGGTGCCGGGTTTATCCGAGAAGAGTTTCCGTGCTTCGCCGAAGTATAGAAGCCCGAGATTATATTGTGCAGAAACTTTCTGTGGAACCGTTTGCGCTGCTTCTCGAGCGGCAACTGCTTGAGCAATTGCATCTGCCACGCGCCCCAATTTTAAGTAGAGGTCGGACCGACGAATACCGCTGTCCGCCGCCATGGATTGGATGCTAGTATTAGCATCTGCACCAAACTCATTAATCAAGGTCTCGTATGCTTGCAGTGCACTCGCAGGATCATTCAGTCTTTCTTGATAGATTAAACCCATTCGATAGTATGCTTGCGCTTTGATGAGCGAATCTTTAGAAAGCTGAATCGCATTTTGATAGTTGAGCAGCGAGTCATCATACTGGTTGAGATGCTCGTCCTGAGCATATGCTATAGAGAAGTAGGAACGTCCCTTCTGATCATCATCGTCTGTATTCTGAATCACATACTGATATTCTCGCACGGCTGCTGCATGATCACCAACAGCGGTATTTAGATCTGCGAGACGGGTATGCGCCTGACGAATCAAATCCTGTCGGGGTTTATCCTCTGTTTGTCCCTCATAGGAAGTGGTCTGTCGAAATGCCGCAATCGCTCCCTTGCTATCATTCAAAGCGTGCTTTGCCAAGCCTATCGTGTAATAGGCACTGATTGCCGCATCGACATCGGGGTTTCTGTCAGTAACTTGTGTTGCGGTATTTACGGCATTCTGAAATGCAAGTTGTTGAGCACCTTCATCTGTGCTGTTCTGACCAATCTGATAGTAGCAAACAGATGCCTGATATAACGCATTCGTTACAAGTTCATTATTTGGGAACATTTGAACGAATCCTTGGTATTCAGCGAGAGCTTTTTCGTGCTCGCCATCACCATAATACAGGTGTCCAATTTTCAATTGTGCTCGCGAACGAGAATCTTCTGGCGCACCGGTATTCTGGGCAATTCGCCTCAGACTCGCAATAAGTTCGGCTTTCTCTTCTTCAGAGTCAAGCCCCTGTTTTTCAATAGCGGTTGCCTTGACTAAGTCTATGTGACCCAAAGTCTTTTGGACTATGGTATTATCACTGCCCCCATGTGTGTCGTAAGCAGTATCGGCAACTTCTAGCACTTTTGGCCACACACTTGTATTACCAGCTAGCGCCATGTCACGGTAAGCGAGTGCTAACCCATAATACGACTCAACCGCATTTGGGCTATCAGGATAATCGGCGATAGATTTCTCGAATGCGGCAACAGATTTGTCTAAGAGCGCTGCATCATCGGAAGCTGCTTTCGCGGCTTTGTAGTAACACAGTCCGACAAGATATTGTGCATCGTCGGCATATTCGCCAGTTGGGTTGCCTGCAACGACGTTTTCATATTCGACTGCTGCTTCAGCAAATCGCTCCTCGGAGCGCAGTAGGTCTGCCAGTTTAATTTCCGCGAGGGAGCGGTTGTCCGTATCCAAAGCGTCCATTATCGACTGATAATGCGCTACAGCTTCGCTGTTCTTGCCTTCTTTGACGAGACTTTGTGCGATTAACAACTGTGCACGTTGATAGTTCTCGCTTTCTGGAAGAATTGCTGTGTAAAGGTCACGTGCCTGACCCCACGCATTCAGCTTTTCGTGGGAGAGCGCCTGATTCATAACACATGCCTCAACCTGCATTGGACGTTGCGGAAAATCATCATAGCGTCCCTGTTCGACGCCGGCGAGGAAGGTGCCACTTTCTCCCCCTTTAATCTCTGGTCCCTTGAACTTATCTATTGCTTGTTGGTAAGCAGTTACAGCGTTCTGGAGCAGCGCTTCGTTAAATACTGCATCTGCATCGCCTTCGCGGTAACCCGCTGGTTTGGACGCCTCGTAGTATGCACGCGCTTCCTGAAATTTTCCAATCAACTTAATCAAGTGAAATTTCGGGAAATCACGATACTCCCAAAGTTTGGCGTATTCCGCAGCTGCATCCTCGTACTGCTTAAAGTCGTTAAATTTCAGATCGGCAAACCTCAACTGAACCTCAGCAGCGAGAAGGTCAAGCTCATTATCCATGCGGTTTTTATCGATAAATTCCCTTGCGAGGGTTTCCAGTTCATCCTTTCGCCCAAGCGCATTCAACGCCCAGATTGCACCATAGAGTGAATGGGATGCAACCGGGTCTGCCGGGAAGTCATCGACAGCTTTCTGATACCACATAAGTGCTGTTTCATAAGACGCATTTGCTGCATCTGTTTGACCATCATCCTTTAGATCGGAAGCTAGTTTATAGTTTGATTCTCCCATCTGATAGGTAACATAGGGAATAAAATCGGTCTCTTCGGGATGCTCGTCTAGAACACGCTGATACGCGACAGCAGCTTCACTCCAAGCCGATGATTTAAAGTAGCTATCGGCAATACCCAACTTCGCCTCACTAATAAAATCACATTCTGGATACTCTTCAAGCAGTGTATTGTATGATTCAACTGCGTTGGAGTAGTCTTGCTGCTCGTAGTAGGTACGACCAATAGTCACCTGAATTTCTGCCTGCAGGTCTCGATCGTCCGTATTCTGCAAAGCAAGCTCATAGTTGACTCGCGCGTTGTCATAGTCCTTCTGTTTTGAGTAAATTGCGCCTATGTCAAAATAAGCAGCGGTCACATAACCACTCGTTGGGTGTTCCGTGATAAACTGGGTGTATCTGCCAATTGCCTCCTCATCACGGGCGAGTTGATTCAAACAGAAAGCCGCTTTGTACATTGCCTCCGCTTGCAGGTCCACGAAGGTTTTAAATTCTTCAGTGGCGAGTTTATCAAATTCTGGATATGCCTGCTCGTAATTCTTCTCGTTGAGGAAGGATTGCGCAATTAGGTGTTGTGCATCATCTTTGAACTCTGAGTTTGGAAAACCGTCTAGTACTTCTTTATACGCCCGGCGTGCTGCGTCATATTTTTGCAGCTTATAATTGAGCTGCCCAATTGCATACCAAGCATTTTCGACAAACAGGCTATTGGGGAAGTTTTCAATTAGTGTGTGAAACTTTGGTTCGGCGAGCTCAAATTTTTCTTGTTTGTAGAGGACATGTCCCCATAGATAGGTTAAGCCCTCCTGATGTTTTGGGACGGTAGCATTCGGTGCAACTTTTTCAATCTGCTCGATTGCATTGTCGTAGTAGGTAATATCACCGCTCTGCTCAGCCCACTTAGAGTAATTAACGGCAATTTTGTAGTTTGCAAGTGTCGGGAAGTCCTTATCAATAACTTCAGTCTTGACCCCCCATTTGACAGATTCTTCAAGGGCTTGATTATATTTCCCAATTGCTCCTTCGTAATCATTTTGAGTATAGGCTTGTTCTGCTTCGTTATAGAGTCGTTCGACCTTTTTAGAACTGCCTGCCGGCCAAAACAGAACGACAGCTAAAGCTACTGCAGCGAGGCCACCTAGAAGTCTCGGATTCATTAGATCTCCTTTCGGATAATAGTTAGAAGGGGTCGTTAGATTGAAATACGCCCCTTACCCCAACGGGGATTTTAAGTTAGGGAACGCAAATCCGCGTTCTGCACGAGAAATCGTAGCATATTTTTGCAAGTAACACAAGTTTTTTGTTGAAATCCAGATACAAGTTGGCTTTCTACTTAGAGTTTGACAGAATCATAAACTTCTGTAATTGAGAAACTAGGTAAGGGCACATTCATCAACATCTCGACAACACCATTCAGTGAACGGTTGCTACTCCAACCAATTTCCGCCGAAGCAGGAATAGCTACAACGCCTAAGGGCTGCGAAAAATTTTCTTTCGCAGCAATTGGTTCAGGACTTGATAACTGAGCAACCATTATTAGGTCGGGAGAAGCATCATCAATCGTCATTGCTCTGAACGTATCACTATCGTTAGCGAATCCGCTGTCACTCACAGGATTTAGTTGGTAGCCGTCCCACCTTGACAATTTTGCAAGTGATTCAATAACCTCAATCTCTTTATCTATATTCTGTCTACCTTGAACAACCTGTTCAGGAATTGTCTGCGTCGTTGCAGCGATCCGTTCCCGGTTACTGATTACTTCTCGATTTTCAGTGTCCATTGGGGTAGAGGTCGGCTGAACTTTCAGGACCTGTGACAAGCTTACAACGTCAGACCGATCTTGCTCTTGGGATTGGAAGGATTGATATGCAGATAGACTGATAAGAATGAGGAGTAGCATCCAAGCATAGGCAGGAGACTGTTTAATCCAACCCATAGGAGAGCTGGTTAACTTGCTGAAAGCACTGATAGACTGATGTAGAAACTCTTGGAACCTGCAAGCAATTGTTCGGGAAAACACAGCAGCATCCCACCATACAGGACGAGTACGCTTTTCAACCAGCCGCTGCAACTGTTCCCCAAACTGATCGTAATAACCCTCCGGCGGCTGTGGAGGGACATGAACACGAAGCAGTGCCTCTGTCCGTCGCAAAGATTCCAATTCAAGTTGGCAATCCCGACAAAATCGCAGATGTTGACCCACGATGATGGTTTGCCGAGCTGAAAGTGTGTAGTCTATATAATCAGACAACCGCCGTTGAATTGAACGACATTGAGGTTTCATGTTTTCCTCGCTATGTTTCTGCTATCACCAAGGCAAATCGCGCAATAACTTGGGCACATTTGCGGTTTCAGTTGTCTTTTGTTGTTAGAGGAAAGTCTGTTGCGTCCACATAAGGTCTCAACAGATCTTTCAATTTATGTCGAGCGTAATGCAACCGGGAACGCACTGTTCCCTCGGAGCAGTTGAGAATTGAAGCAATTTCTGGATGTGTCAGACCTTCAAACTCATGAAGAATAACAACGGTTCTTTGCTTGAGTGGCAAGCTATTTATCGCTTGGGTGACCCATCTTTGCCGCTCTTTTTTTTCCAGGTTTAGGTGCGGGTTATTTGCTAAATCTGCGGTTCGTCTCAGATCCGGATGAATCTCCATCTCGCTAGTGCCTGAAAGTGGTGATTCGCGACGGCGCTCCCGGCGTTTAACAAGATTCGTGGCGTGATTAACGACAATACGATAAAGCCACGTTTCAAACGCAGCGTCCTTGCGAAAGCTGTGAATAGATTCGTACACTTTCAGAAACGTATCTTGCATGACATCATTCGCGTCTTCATGGTTTTTTGTAATCTGAATCGCGACCCGATAGACGAGCCGTTTGTACTTTTCAACCAGAATCGCGAGTGCTGCCATGTCTCCTTCACGGAGTTCATCAATAAGCAACGTTTCGATTCGTTCCACAGAACTTTCTCCCTGATTTTGTTGCTCTCAACTATTTAGACAACTCAACCTCAAGAATCGTTCAAAAATTTGATAGATTTTAATGTTTTCAGAAATTTATCACGTGGATTTATTTTATCAGATTTCGTGTTCCTTGTAAAGTCCTTTGATGTGATTTTGCTGACAAACTTGCATAGTTTGAAAATTCTAAGCCTAAAAAAAGGGCAACATGCCTATGACACGTTGCCCTTTTTGAAACATTAGAAACCGCAAACAAAACGGCCTATTTACTCTTTAGGTTTGGTAACGAAGGTAATCGTCGCTGGTGCTCCATTACCAGAGCCGTCCTTGACATCAATTTCAACCTTGTAGGTTGTCTCGTTGGCGAGTTCCTGTCCTGCAACCGCAGTCAGTGTTGCTGTTTGACCGCCTACGTTTGCAATCCAGTTGAGATCAGCGCCAGCTTCGTCAGTCAGTTTAACGGATCCTGTGACGGCTTCGTCGAAGTCAAACCGGAAACCACCTGCATTGATTGGTGCGGGGTCGACATCTGCGTCTCCATCTGCCACCGTACCACTCGTAATAACAGGAGCATCCACATCTGGGTCTTCAACGGTATACGGACCAACCGCTTTAGAACCGGTGGAGCCATCTCGGTTTGTCCATTCAACATTCAGACTTTGACCCGGACCTTGTTGCAACGCCGGGGCTGCCGACCAGTTGAGGCCAGACCCGGTAGCAGCAGCACCATTGACTGTTGCCGCGGTAACACCTTGGTCAAATGTCAGTCCAAACTGAGTATTTGAAGGAATTGCCGCTCCGCCCGGAGCAGGGTCTACCGTGACGTCTGTCGCAGGCGGTGGACCTGCATCATCATCGTCATCATTCGCTACATCATCATCATCATCATTTGCAGTATCATCATCATTATTGCCGTCGCCACCACAACCGGTGACCATGAAGGCAACAAACATGATGGATATTATAAGGGCTAGTACGCCCCAGAATTTGTGCTGCGTGAGTTGATACATTTGTTTCGTGTCTCCTATTGTTTGCCGCAACTCATTTTTGTATGCTAAGGTTTATGAATCTTATGTCAGATGAACTTTTTGTGTCTCTCATTTATGCGAGAGTTCCTTAAGTCCAATTGACTCCGTTCTGGCAAGAGTAAGTTGCGACTAAAAAGTGGTAACTTGCTTCCAACGAAGCCAGACATCATAAGTATTCACAAAATGGTCATTTGACCTTTGCGTTTCTACTCGCGGTAACCTTCTCATACTTTCGGAAAGCGTCCCGCGTGTGGCCACAACGCAGGTTAAACGTTGTTTCTCCATTTAGCCTATCAAACTTTGTGATTTTTGTAAAGAGAAATCTTCACATTTTTTTTCAAAATTTTGATTGCCAAATGTTTGATGGGCGATATTCTACCAAACTTTGGAAAAAAAGTAAAGCGAAAAAAAACGAAAAAAGGCAATATTGTCCACAACATCATCTAAATTGACATATTTAGCTGCCTAGATTCGGGGTAATTGGCTCAGTATATCTCATATACGAAACCAATACCTATCACCCCAGCGGGGCAGTAGGTTAGCGAACGCACATTATGGGTTCTGCATAAAAATCGTAGCATATTTTTACAAGTACCTCAAGTTTTTTGTTGATAAACAGGAGGTAGCGGTCTACAACTTCTGTTTAGAGAAACGGGACTCAGTTCTAAAATTAAAGCAGTTTGTTTACTCATTGAACACGAGACCCTGCTATCGCATTCCTAGAACAGATCCATTTGCTCTCCTGTAAGTTGTGCGGATTGAATCTTTTCCACACAGTCAGGATCCGATAAAACATCAACGATCTTATCCAGTCGATCAGGTGGGATAGGATAAGCTCCCTGCTGAATGAGTTTGCGTGGTCCCTCACTGAGTCGAGAATGACTCTTCCAGTTACAGGCAAACACAAGACGCCCCTGCTCCAAAGCAAAATCTGCTGTGCGAATTGCCCCACCGTTCTTTTCGGATTCAATAACAATAGTCGCTATTGCCAGCCCACTGATGAGCCGATTGCGAAGGATAAGATTGGCGGGTGTTGGTTGGGTCGTAAAAGGGTGTTCGGAAAAAAGGGCGCCGTTCTCACAGATCCGATCTGCGAGTTCTCGGTTTTCGCTTGGGTAGACCGAAAGTAGATCGGTTCCTACGATGCCAATAGTTGTACCATTGGCAGACAATGCTCCTAAGTGCGCGGAGGTATCTATCCCTTTGGCAAGACCGCTAACGACCATCACCCCCGCTTGAGCAAGACATCTTGAAAGTTCAAGCGTTGTTAAGATTCCCGATTGCGTGGGATGCGTTGCGCCAACAATAGCGACGGTTTTTTCGCTGACTTGAGATAGCTTCCCTTTTTTACAAAGGATTGCTGGGGCACTTGGGATTTCCTTAAGTTGTGCGGGATAACTTTCCTCTGCAACACAAAAAATATCAATACCGCGACTTTTGAACCACTTAATGTGGCGGCGGAATTCAGCAACCCGTATCCTTGCTTTTAGGATCCGCGTTGCCAGCAGCGGATTAAATAGCGGCATCCGCGCGATTTCGGAAAGTTCTGCATCAAAGATAGCCTCAATTGTCCCGAAGCGATTGAGCAAACGCTTAATTCGCATTGGTCCCACACCATCAACTGACGCGAGGGCGAACCAAAATTCTTGTCCGGACATAATCCATTATCAACCGTAGTGCTTTGCCTTCAATCGCATGATGAAGGTTAAAGGGAAACACTATCGACATTAAAATGTAGGAAATTTTGTAATAATTTGGAAAGGGAAAATCTACTTGTACACATAACGGCGTGCCAGAATAACCGCATACATCTGATGTTGAGCTACGTCAATCCGCAAGGGAGATTCACGACCATGGTTTTGCACGCCGCCTATCGCAAACGGATCGTCTGTCGGCTGACTGCGTATGAAATTGTTCATCAGTGGACTGCCAACCTGCCACGAAGTCAATTTTGTCAAGCCAGCCTCAATAACATGGGCAAATTTATTGATATGCTCAGTATCGTTACGCTGCACTGCTAGTTGATACGCGTGGATAATGCCTTCATACGCATAAGCGGTGTTGCGCGTCCTTTTTAGGGTCTTGTGAACATCTATCATCCAGTTAGCAAGTTCAATAACGTAATCGCCATACTTCTCTGTACCGGACCAGTCGGAGGTAGCGATTTCAAAGAAAACCATAGAACTCCATTGATAGTATCCCTTGGTGGTGGAGGAGTCTGGATCTTCCTGCAGCGCCTCTTGAATATTGTGATGATACCCGGCATCAGCGGACGCGATGATAATGGGCTGCAAATCTTCGCGTCCCATATACTTTGCGGCTTTAACCAATGCAAGAAGGGATTCACCGTCGAAATAGGGAGAGGGCTGCCCATAGGGGTGTCCGCTGGCATGACTGTAGCTTTGATGCCAAAGTCCAGCTTTTGGGGTCGTTTGCATCCGCGCCCTGATGAGAAATTCAAGATATTCTTCAAGGAGTTGCCGATAGTTTTGAAATTTTTCCTCAGAAATCTGAGATTTAGCAGCACGCAGGTAATCAATATGAGCAAGCGCACAAAGTGCCACAGTTCCTATACGTCCGGCTCCTTCACCCGGATAAGTTACATAACGTTGACCGTCGAGAGTAAGTTTTGAGTTCTGGACGAAGAAGTCCATCGCCTTCTCAACCGCTGCCCCAATCTCTGGGGTTGGCGTAGCGCTATATATCAATGCTAGTCCCCACATTGCTCCAGCTTGACGGACTTGATTGTCGCCGGGGTCGTAAGTCTTTTCAACCCAATCGTAAATGTAGGTAAAATTGCCTTCCGGTTTTTGGTGATTGAGCAGAAATTGTGTGCCCAACTCGAGTGAACGGTCAAGAATCGCACGGTTCAGTGGTTCCGATCGATTGGAATCACAAGAAAACAGGAGTAGAGCAAAAGATAATGCAAGACCTGTCGTCCCTGCTACCAAGGCAACGCGGTGTAACAGTTTTCTCGTTTTCATGTTCGGATTTGTGTTGTTTCTGTTCATGAGAGCTTACTAAAAGTGATTGACGGCTTGCACAGCAGGCGGTATTTGATAAATAAAACGTAACCCCTTTGCAAAACTGCTAATCGCATGTTGTGTGTTATCAATCCTTAATTGGGAAACAGTGAGGGTTTTGCGAAAACCACCCTGTGCCATATCGGGACGTTTCAAAGCGGCAGCGTCAGCTTCTCCGTATTGCAGCATGAATAGCCAGCGATACCCCATTTTGGCGCGTTCTTGATAGAGCTGCAATCGTCGTTTATCTCCGGTCAGTCGCGCAACATGAATGGCGTCTCCCAGTCCCTCCATGTAACTTCCTGTATTTGCGGACGGCTTGCTGTGAAAACTACCATAAGCCTCGTCATCGCCGTCCAAATTTTGTTGCGTCAGGAGTTGGTCACTCAAGAAAAAAACATAGTCGACATACTTTTCTTCGCTGGTCTGCTCATAGAGTGATGTGAAAGCGGAAATAGTCCACGGGAGGAACGCATGCGACTTCCATTTTTCTCCATAATAGAATTCGAGTGCCCAATCCATGCTCTGTTTATAGCGGGCATCGCCGAAAGCCTGATACATACCTGCTAGTGCATAGAGCGCTTCACCGGGATAAATCCTCGACTCCCAACCGGAACTTTTTTCATACTCATAATCACCGTAATATACATAGGTGCTTTTATATTGACCAGTATTATATTTTTCCTGTAGAAACAGGATCATGTTTGCCAGTTTGGTCAAGATTTCATCGAACTCAGTCGTCCCCGTTAGCTGACGAATTTTGAGCATCGTCAACATTGGGAGACTAATTCCACCAAGTTTTACCTTTTGGCGGAAAAGGAAGTAAGCTTTATCGGTATCGAGCGACTCTGTGAAAGCCAACAGGTACTGAACACTCTTCCGCGCCGCCTCCAAATAACGGAGATCTCCTGTCATTTCATAAACCAACGCCAGCGAAAACGAGGTACCTGCTTGACGTAGAAAGTTATCATCATCTTTACTGCTGAACTTATCACTAACGGGATCATACCAGTATTTAAAACGCCCGTGATGCTCTTGCATAGCGACGATCCAATCGGCACCGAGACGCATTGAATGTTCCAGTGTTTCCGCGGTCACATGCGCGTAGCGCTCGGTTCGTGGAGCCGGAGGGAAAATATTTCTCCAAAATCGTTTTGCCTCTAAGCCAACTGCACGGCGCTTTTCCGATCCAGAAAGATTTTTCCAGTAATTCCACTCCTTAGGATACTGACGTGTTAGATAATAACCCGTTCCAATTCCAGTTACAAGTAAGACCAAGAGCACTATACCCAGCACTCGGAACTTACGAAAAAATTGACCGATTTTCATTAGTTCTCCCGTTGCATATTTTTATCTGTTTTAACCTAAGTTGCTAGTGTTGAGAATCCATCGGTCTGTCGTTAAGATTGAGGGATTCTATCTTTCGCTCCGGAGGAGCGATATGTCTATAGAACGGCGATGAGGTCAATGCCTGCGCTCCAGCGGAGCGCAATGTGTATAGTTCGAGGATTTGCCCCGTTTTTTAGCCCCAGCGGGGCGACATGTTTATAGCAGCAGCGACTTCCTACACCCCCCAAGCCCCAGCGGGGCGACATGTGCTGCCCTAAGTTGATACACGATATATTAACCCAAGTTGCTAGGTGTCCAACTCGCTCCGCTTGGATAGACATACCCAAACCATCCTGCTACGTGTGCAGTGGATTTGGCAATCCACCGCGAGCGGTAATGGGCTTTATTCAGTTACCCTTCTCCCGTTTTACGACATTTTCCATAACTGGCAACTTGCGTTATTTTATCACGTATCGGGCAAAATTAAAAGCGAAAAAGGTCTTCCATGCCTGATAGCTGTATTGCTCAAGCAGCTGCACAATATTGTATCGGATTTCAATTAAACCTAAATTCTACTAAAGTTTGGACAATTTTAATGTGAAAAGAGGCAGAAAAGAGGTTATCCTTTCAGACCTTCTCACAATCTTGAAAGGAGCCTTTATGGACCTCGTTTTCTGCCTAAGTGGTATTTTAACCGAGTTTCGTCCGTTATTCAACCGTCAAAACTTTACCCTATTCTGCACGTTCATTGTGGGGTTGATAACCCACCGAAACTGCGCGACACTGACCGGTATTTATCAAGCAGTTCGCCCCAAGAGTGGTTATAACTCGTTGGTGAAATTCCTCTCCCGTGGCAAATGGGACGCTGATGCAGTAGCCAAACGACTGATTCAGTTACTACAAGGTCGGTTTGATAAGTGGGTCTACGTTTACGATGAGACCCAAGCAAAAAAGACAGGTGCCAAACAATTTGGACTCCACTTTTTCAGAAATCATAGATACCAAAAACACAATACGAATCAGTCGAAGTTTCATCACGGTCATCAGTTTGGCGCATTGGGATTGCTTTGTAGCACCGTCACACAGACGCTTCTGTTTCCCGTTTGGGTGAAGTTGATATGTCCTAAGACAGATAGCGACAATAGCCTATCTGTCTTGAAGCGACTGTGCTCCCAAATCCCACCCGGACTGATTCTCTTTGACCGGGGGTTCAGTCGGCGAAAAGTGTTTACAGCCTTGGTTGAATTGGGGCATCATATCTTATGTCGTGCCAAGTCCAATGCGGTCTTTTATCGGTTACCAACTACCCCCAAGCGACCCAAACCCGGCAGACCCAAGAAATACGGTAAACGGATTGAGTTGCAAAGGTTGCGGTATAAACCATTTGACACTGACAACAAGCGATATGCCATTGCATCGGTGGTCGTTCAGACCAAAATGTGTCCCACAAAAGTACGTCTGGTGGTGATGCGAACCCGACACCAACAGACAAAAGCGTTTCGATACTTCTGTGTGTTTACCACCGACCTGACTCTTGATGTGTGTCAGATAGTTCGATACTACCGGCAGAGATGGCTAATTGAGACCGCGTTTAGAGATGTCAAACAGAACTTCGGATTTGACACCTATCGTGTTAAATCCCATCGAAGTATCAACCGATGGGTCCAACTCAGTTTCCAACTCAATGGCTATTCTATACCTCTGATGCCAAAGGCGCGACAATAACAGTTGAACAGGTCTGCCAAGCATTGCATTGATTGGTATGCTAAACTCACACGCGGATTGATGGCTAAGTATCTTCTGAATTGATAGAGCGACCTGCGACTAACGATCAAGATAAAAACTCGAACAATATCCAACAAACTCTTGATAAAGCCGCATGACCGCTATATGAAGTGTCCAAACTTGAGTAAATTCTAATGAGAGGTCAGTATTGTATCATGGTATAGGGCGCTCAACAGACCAATGCCGGTCTGAACTCTGGACGACAATAGCGCCAGTAAGGTTTGTTTGAGCGAGCATTACTTCGATTTCGGGAATCGTGAGGGCAGCAAGGAAGGAATCGTAGAAGAGCTTCTTTTGGTAAGGGGTGTCGTCAGCAGCGTAACGGTCAACGAGAGCTTGGGCGGCTTCGGGTGTATCAGGACGCATCAGGTCGCGGATAAGAATTAAACCGCCGGGACGAATGACACGGCTGATCTCGCGAAAAGCAGCCAGTGGATCAGGAAGGTGGTGGATGATACTGTTAGAAATTACACCCTGAAACGATTGATCAGAATAGGGCAGGGCTTTTGCGTCGACATATTCTAATGCGATTCGATCCACTAACCCGGCTTCGGCGACGTGTTGCTCACCGAGTGTGAGCATGTTGACTGAAAGGTCAATACCGGTGATTCGGATTTTGGAGCAGCGTTGGGCTAAAAAGATGGGAATTTGAGCGGGACCTGTCCCAAGATCGAGAAAATGCCCCTCACTCGCACCAAGCTCAACCACCCGGTCCACGAAGGCGGTGTTAACGACAGAGTGATCCATGGCGTCATACGCTTCCGCTTCTTCGCGGGTATCCATAACTTCGGGTTCTAAAATACGCTTCATTGGTTATCCTTTTGGGGTTTATAGTCTGACCTACTAGGAAAACAAATGCTGGAATTTGTTAACATTTTGCTGTGACAATTGGGCAAATGCTGTAATTATTGGGTGAGGCGCCAAGGACCGGGGTGATCTTTCCAAATCGCATCAAACCGCATCAGATAGGTTCAATATGCCAGAACGTCAACAAGATCTAACACTTTTTAAAAAATCCTATAAAATCTCAGATGTCTTAACCGGTCAGATTCTTCAATACCACGACCTACCGAAGTCCAGGGGTGCTTCAAGTACACAGGATTGGTTTGATTTATCAAATGTCGAAGAACCTAACTACTCTGATTGTTGTTTCATCTGTTTTCCGTACACTTCAATTTCGGCAATCCGTGCTTCTTCAAGTTCAATTTCAAATTGTGGCGTGAATTCCATTAGCTTGCGGACGTGGCGAGGTCTTTGGAATTTTGCTTGAATCAGAATGGCGTTAGTAACAGTGTGCTCACGGAGAATAATCGGGCTTTTTAGGGCGTTCTTACTTTGACGCATGACCGTCAAGGGGTGCCACGATTGTGCATCATCCTGCCAATAAACCTCTAAACCGTGCAGATTGATTGCATGAATCACAATTTTGTCAATTGATTGCTTCTGGCGGAACTGAACTTTGACTTGGGGTTGGACCTTGACGTGCGTGAATTCCAACGTTCCGGGAGTTTTTCTCCAATGCGCCATTCCTGCACCCTTATTTTGCAAACGTTCCGCTCCCGCTCCCTTATTCTGAATAATCGCAGAGTTCATTCGTCCCACAGCGTGCAGCCCGAGTTTTCCAAGTGTCTTGAGGTTCCCATCGTTCATTTCAGGGCTTGAACAGTGCCCACCGTTTGTATCGAGTGCGTAATTCTCACTCCAGATATATTTGGAGTGGGGAACTATCGCACCACAGCCAGCCCAGATCAAACACCCCCAGAGAAGGATCAACAATCCTAGTTTTGGCACACTGAAACGGCCTTTCATGATGGCCCTCCTCCTGCCTCAATGATACGAGAAACCAATGTTGTGTTCTCATAAATCTGACCTCGATGATCTTTCGTATACATTCCAACTGCCATAGCGTCGATTGGCTTGATATGCTCAAGGGCGAATTGAAACGCTGGCAGCGGATCGCTTCTGCCCGCAGCAAGGACTTTAATTGAGATCACCGGAAGATGCACGGCTTGGATCGCTGCAATCGCTGCGTTTCGATCTGCGTCAAGATACATCTCACGGTGACGGGTGTGATTGTAAAGCGCACAAACGTAGAAATCAACATCGTATCCTTCGTGATAGCACTGTTTCAGAATGTGCGGATCATGCGTTCCTAAACCGGGGGAGAATCCCAAATCTCGGGTTAGTTTCAACGCATCATGCAATGTATCCAACTTTCCTGCATCATAAAGCTCATCCGTTGTTCCCCCATGATGGTAGATGGCAATCGGCTGGTAGCGGGCGATCAGTCGAAGATGCGCCGCCAGATCGGCATATTCACTCCCTTTCGCTGTCTGTGCGATCCACTGGATCTTTCCACCAGTATTGCGGTAGTCATTCAGGACCCGCATAATGTGGCGATCTGCTCGCGCGAGTACAGTGTTAATTCCGCACCGTTCCGCTTCACGCAGATCTGCCATAATCTGATCAGCGGTGTAGTAATCCTCCATCTCCTTTGACTTAGCGGAGGAATGATGGGAGATACCACTATATGGGTTGCCACCAATAATCAGACGGCTCACCCGGTGAGATCCAATGGTAATCGTTGGCAATTTCATGACACACTCGTACCTGTATCCTTAAATTATTGAGTGTTATCATACGTGCAGGTTATATGCCAGTCTGAAAGTCTCGTTTTCACTGTTTAGAACGTTGCTATTGCACGGAATGGGGCAAACCTACTGCACCAACTGGTAACGATTTAGTGAGCGTTTATCTGCGGACCTGCTGATGTGGCAGCAAATTTTTAGTGTTGCATGACCTTTTACCCATTTTACAAATAGTTAGTATTTCACACATAGGAGCGATAGACCATGTGGCGGCACGGAAGTTCCAGCCGTCGATCTCTCCCGCGCATCAACAATTTCGTTCAATCGATCGACACCCTCCTCTTTTTCGTGCAGTTTCAAGACAGTGCCAACAATCGCACGAACCATCCCCCGCAAAAAGGCATCTGCCTCAATCTCAAGATAGACCAAATCTGCCTCCTGCCAACATCGGCATTCGTAAATCTCACAGATTGGATTGATTCGCTCACTGCCGGAGCGTTGAAAGGAAGAGAAGTCTCGTTTGCCAACGAGTGATTGACAGACTGCGTCTACCCTTTGCACATCAATAGGTTTGGGAAAAAAGTAGGCACTGTTCCGTAGCAGTGCGGAAGGGTATGCGCGGTTGAGAATCGTGTATCGATAGGTCCGGCTCATCGCACTGAACCGAGCGTGAAAATCTGGCGAAACTTCCTCTACATCAGTAATAACGATATCTCGTGGCAGGACGGCGTTGAGGGCTTTCTGAAACGAGATTGGCGGGATCTGGGAACGGGTATGAAAATTGGCAACCTGACCGGCGGCGTGTACTCCTGTATCTGTTCGCCCTGCCCCAATGATTTGCGTCTGTATCTTGGTGATTTTTTCGAGTGCATCTTGGATGGCTGCTTGAACCGTTATCGCATTAGGCTGGACTTGCCAGCCGTGATAATTTGTGCCGTCGTATTCGATCGTGACCTTGATATTTCGCATCGCTATTTATGGCTATGCAGTCGGTTTCGCACATCACGTTTTCCGCTTGATTCTTTTTTTTCGTGATGCTAAACTATGGTGAAATTAGTCTCTATATTGACAGAGGGAAAATATGCGGATCAGTGAAGCGCAAAAAAAACAGTTTGAAGAAAAGGGGTTCTTCATTCTTGAAGATATTTTTAACGAATCAGAGATTGACAATCTCACCGCCGAGATTGAAAGATTTGTTGACGAAGCGAACCAACAACTCAAGGCGGCTGGCGGAAAGGGGATTAGCCGCCCGGACGAGATTGTGTTTACCTCTTTCATTGCAGAAAAAAACGAGAAGATTCTTTCCTTTGTCAAGCAGGATAAATTTGTCCAATTGACGACAAATCTCATTGGCCCAGATGTGCGCCTTTACTGGAATCAGGCGGTTTTCAAATATCCTGAAACCCCGCAGGAGTTTCCATGGCACCAAGACAACGGATACACGCCACTCGATCCAGAGCAGTATTACACCTGCTGGCTGGCGCTCAGTGATTCAACGCTGGAAAACGGTTGTATTTGGGTGCTGCCTGAAACTCATAAGCTCGGTACACAGCCACATGAGCGAACAGTGTTGGGACAGGTCGGATACGCTGGCGATAATCCGGGGGTGTCCGTGCCGCTGAAAAAGGGAAGTATGGCGGTTTTCTCATCTTTGCTTTTCCATCGCAGCGGTCCCAATCTGACGGAGGGCGTCCGCAAAGCATACATTATTCAGTATATACCGGCTCACGCGAGAAACGCAAGAAATAACGAACCCTTTACGGATCGGCTCTGGGTTGCAAAAGACGGAAAACGGCATGATGACGAACCGTCGGATGGGTAAGATTGGGAAACAGTTTTTGCCGCTTCGGAGGGGAGAGTGAAGACAATTAATACGGACGACATTACGCTTGATTATTCAACCGATTCTGTTAATTGGAGAGAATTGACCGAAGTGTATCGCTTGGCACCGTTGGGCACATATGATCCGGAGCGGCTACAACGTGCCTACGAGAAGAGTCCGGTCTGCTGTTTTGTGTATCATGGTACTCAGTTGATTGCAGCTGGAAGGGCATTGTCTGATGGGGAGTATTTCGCTTTCATTTGTGATATCGTTGTGCTACCAGAATTTCAATGTCAAGGAATAGGGACACGCATCATGAACGCGATGTCCGAGAGGTTAACCGCTGAAAAAGTGCTTCTCGCTTGTGTGATTGGGCAGGAAGACTTCTATAGAAAATTGGGGTTCTTGAGACATAAATCCGTCATGGCTCTGTATCCGAACGCCCAACAGTATAAGGAGATCGGGCTTTTGGAATGAAGGAGGACAACATGGAACGTCTTGAATACGGAAACACCGGACTCGAAATCTCACGCCTCTGCTTTGGGGCGGGACATCTCAATAAAGTCTGTGCGAGTCACGCAGAGGGCGGCGACTTGCTCCGTGAGGCATTTGATCAGGGGATCACCTTCTGGGATACAGCAGAAGGGTATGGAAGCCAACCACATCTAGGTGCAGCGTTGAAGGGGCTTGAGCGTGACCAAGTAGTCATCCAAACGAAAACTGGGGCGCAGGATTATGACGGTGCCTGCAAGAGTATTGAACGCTCCCTCCAAGAGATGGGAACTGATTACATTGATGTTCTCTTGCTACACGGTGTTTCCTCTCCTGAAGATTTGGAATCGCGGGAGGAAGCCGTATCAGCATTTCTGGATGCCAAAAGCAGGGGAATTGTCCGTGTCATAGGTTGCTCAACTCACCTTTTCACTGGTCCCGTGATGGACGCCGTCATCGATCACCCTGAAATTCAGGTCATCCTGGCAACAGCGAACAAGGAGGGCAGAATGTTGGAGGGCGGTCCGTTCGATCGGCATCTTGAGTACCTCCAGCGGGCTTATGACCTCGGCAAAGGGTTGAGTATCATGAAGGTGATCGCAGCCGGAGACATCCCTGAGTCAGAACTTGAAGATTGGATTCGCTGGGGATTTGAGTTGGAGATCGCACACGGCATCAACCTCGGCATGTCCAATCGATCAGAGATTGATTTCGACGCACGGATCGCGCGTGAACATGCGAGGCAACGTCTGCGCAAGGTTGCGTGAGAAGCCATAAAGACTTTTTACCCTTCAAAGGAGGTTTCAACATGACAGAACATACACATACGCATAACGATTCACCTACATCTACAGTGATCCCCGCTTCCGAGACCGCTGAACGGATGGCAGTCGCCTGCGCGAACTTTTTAGAAACCTTGACCCCGGAGTTGAGGCGCAAGACGGAATTCGCGTTTGAAGACGGTGAACGTCAACGCTGGCACTACATCCCACTCGAGATGTTTGATCGCAAAGGGGTATATCTCCAAGAGATGAATCAGAAGCAACGGGATGCGGCTTTCAGTCTGCTTGCCACGGGATTAAGCCGGACAGGTTATCAAAAAGCAACAGCGATTATCGATTTGGAAGCCACGCTCGGTGAGCAGGAACGGAGGGAAGGAGTGGCACAGCTTGTGCGCGATCCCGAACTCTACGCATTCAGCGTTTTTGGAGATCCGACGAACCACGGGCCTTGGGGGTGGCGGGCGGAGGGGCACCATGTCTCACTCCATTTTACCGTTGTGAACAAGGAATTGATTACGCCAAATCCGTTCTTCTTCGGATCCAATCCCGCAGAGGTTCGGCACGGTCCTGACAAGGGAATGCGGATATTGTCCGCGGAAGAGGATCTTGCTAGACAGCTTTTGGGATCACTTAACTCAGATCAGAAAAGCAAAACGGTTATCAACGAAACGGCACCCGCGGATATCTTGACGCGAGATGTTCCAAAGGTCCAGCTTGACGCCGCCGAAGGGTTGGCAGTCGAGTCGATGACGACCGGACAGCGTGAAGTTCTCGTGCAGCTCATCGACACTTACATCGATCGACTCCCGGAACAGTTGGCAAAAATTGAGGGGCAGAAACTGCGCGATGCGGGTATAAATGATATCCATTTCGCATGGGCAGGACCGGCGAATCGTGGACAGGGGCATTACTACCGGCTTCACGGTTCCTTCTTCTTCGTGGAATATGACAACACACAAAATGATGCAAACCATATCCATACCGTTTGGCGGCATATCGAAGATGATTTCGGTATAGACCTGCTCCGTTCCCACTATCAAAACGGACATCATCACGCTTGAAACAGGGAGTTGGCACTGATGAACCGTGCGGAGGGGTAGATCTTTCGCACGGTACTATGATTCCAATCGGTTCACCCGAAACCACTCATATATCAATACACTTCCTGCCACTGCCACGTTGAGTGATTCTACCTTTCCCGTCATCGGCAATTGCGCCCATCCTTCGACTTGTGCACGCACTGCATCGGATATACCTCGCACGTCGTGCCCCAAAACTATAGCAACTCGACCTTTCCAACTTTCCTGATTCCAGAATTTTCCACGGTGCGGATCTGCCCCCATCGTTCTGAACCCTTTTTCACGCAACCACCTAAAAAGCTCTGGAATGTTCGCCGTCTGGACAAGGGGGACACTGAACAGCGAACCGTGACTTCCTCTGACAGACTTTGGGTGGAAGATGTCCACACAGGGTGGAATCAGAAAAACAGCTGCGGCCCCAACGGCATCTGCAGTGCGGAGAATCATCCCTAAATTGCTTGGTGTCTGTGTTCCATCAAGTACAAGGACTAGCTCATCACCAGTCAGGGCAATGTCCTGAAACGACACCTCAAATCGGGCGAAAGTCGCCACAATATGTGTCTGTATGACATTGGGTGGTGCTTTATGGGGAGCGGCGTATACGTTGCCAGCGGCAGCTGATAGTGTATGTAACACTTGAGTCGACACGGGCGCAAGGGTTGCACCGGCTCTTCGCAAGCGATTGAGAAGCTGCTGCACTGCCTTTTCAGCACATTGTTCCTCGCAGTAGAAGACTTCTATCGGTTGTATCCCTGCATCTAGTGCTAGATGCAAAATCTCAAAGCCTTCGACAAGGAAACGTCTTTGACGCTGACGGTGCTTGCGCGTTTGAAGTTTGCGGGCAGCGACAACTCGCTGGTTGTTAATACTGGTAATAACGGAATGGTACTGAGTCGACATGGATCGGATTTTTGTATGTCTGTCAGGTAACTTCCTGCGCCTCGTGAAAATGGAAGAAGAGAAAAGTTGAACGATTACTCAGAACTAAACACTGGCGAGAAGTACGCGCTCAATACCAGCATAATCTCTGATAACGTCACAACGTTTATACGCTGGCTGCGCTTTAATCAGGTCCTGAACAGTGTCGCTCTGGTCGCAACCAATCTCTAAGATGAGTTTTCCGTCCGCATTCAAAAACTGTGGTGCCTCTATTACAATACGCCGTATAATATCGAGTCCATCAGTTCCAGCAAAGAGCGCGACTTCTGGTTCGTGCTCTCGGACATCTAGTGGAAGGGTTGATGCTTCACCGATGCCCACGTAAGGCGGGTTGGAAGCAATCCAGTCAAAACGGGGGTTGGGTAGTTCGTGCAGAGGCTCAAAAAGATCGCCTTGCAGGAACGTGAGTCGATCTGCACAATTGTGGGTGAGCGCATTCTGTCGAGCAACTTCCAAAGCTTCTCTTGACAAGTCAGTGGCAATCAGTTCCCAATCGGGACGCTGATGACAAAAACTAATTGCAATCGCCCCACAACCTGTTCCAATCTCGACGAACCGGCATGAATCCTTCTGATGTTGCAAGACCGTTTCAACTAGAGTCTCCGTCTCGGGGCGCGGAATTAGTACGCGCGAATCTACATAGAAGTTTAAGGACATAAACTCCTTGTGGTTGGTAAGGTAACTCACGGGAGTATGGTCTACCCGCTTTTTGATTAATTCCCGAAATTTTGAGAGTGCTCCTTGGAAAACGGGCATCTCAAAGGAGAGATAGAGTTGCAAGCGGCTCTTTTGCAGGAGGTGTCCAAGCAACAATTCCGCGTCTAACCGCGGGGTGGGAATTTCGTGGTTTTCAAAGTATTCTGTCGTCCACTCGATAAGATCGATTACGCGCCAGGTTTTCACGACGATAGGTTCTTTAATTGCTCCGCTTGGTCAGCGTCTATCAAGGCATTGATGAACGTATCGATGTCTCCATCTAAAACTCCGTCCAGTTGATAAACGCTCAAACCGATACGATGGTCTGTCACCCGACTTTGGGGGAAGTTATATGTGCGAATTTTTTCGCTTCGATCGCCACTGCCAATCATGGACCTTCGCGTTTGCGCTCGTTCGGCATCCTGTTCGGCTTGCATCTGTTCAAGCAGGCGGGAACGCAAAATCTTCATCGCCTTAGCTCTATTTTTATGCTGGGACTTTTCATCTTGGCAGGATACTGTAAGGCCGGTAGGAATATAGGTAATTCGGATCGCCGAATCGGTTGTATTGACGCTCTGCCCGCCCGGTCCCGATGATCGGAATGCTTCAATCCGCAAATCTTCTGTGTCGACTTTGAGGTCAACCTCTTCCGCTTCCGCTAATACGGCGACAGTTACCGCTGATGTGTGGATTCGACCACTAGCTTCCGTGGTTGGAACACGCTGCACACGGTGTGTTCCCCCTTCAAATTTTAGTCGGCTGTATGCCCGGTTCCCGTTGATTGAAAAGATAATCTCTTTGAAGCCTTTTAAACCGGTTGCGTTAGAGTTGAGAAGTTCTATTTTCCAGCCCTTCTGATCAGCGTATCTTGAATACATCCGGAAAAGTTCGCCCGCAAATAAACTTGCCTCTTCACCCCCTGTTCCGGCTCGAATCTCCACAATTACATTCTTCTCATCGTTCGCATCCTTGGGGATTAGTAAAATCTTCAACTCCGCTTCTAAGCCGTCTTTCTGCTCAGTTAACGCGTCAAGCTCCTGTTTGGCAAAAGCGATAAACTCGGCATCGGTCTCTTGATTGAGCAGGTCGGAAGTCTCTTCAATTTCTTTCGCTGTTTTTTGATACGCCGTATACTTTGACACAATCGGCGCAAGTTCCGCGTGCGACTTTGCAAGATTTTGTAAATTTTGCTGATCAGCAATTTGTGCGGGATCGGCTAAGTTTTTTTCTATTTCTAAATATCTTTCTTCTATTTCTTTTAACTTCTCAAGCATAGTTGAAAACCATTTTAGCTTAATATTAAGCGGGTGTTGATGCTGCGCTATCGATAACGGTGAGATTTGGATTTTCCATACTGAAACCGGCTTCGCGCCGTTCGCTCGATTCAGCTCGTGCTCTTTCATACCACGCCTTAAACTCAGGCGTCCAAGCGCTGTCGTGCAGCGTAGCCCGTTTACGGTAGGGGACGTAGTTACCTAAATGCCAGAGTGTGTTTCGGTACAGTGCAAAATCTCCCGCTTCTAGATGTAACTGTACCGCTCCGGGCATACTCCGACAATATTCGAGGCAGAGCGGTTCTCGTTCTTCGGCGAGCTTGCCATCAAGATCTACGCCCGGTATTGGTCGATCTGGAAAGCGTTCAATCTCTGCCGGTAAATCTCGTCTGAGATGGCTACCCAAAACAAACCATGTTGAACTGTCTTCATACAAGGCGCAATTGATCTGATTGAAATGGTTGATGTCGCTGAATACCTCATCCCACATTGAGAGCGGTAAGCCTACAGCGTTATCACGCCAGTCTCGATGCCATGGCGTGCAGTATGGCATATCCGCAGGTTCAAAAAGAATGCCAAAATGATCTCGATCTCCATGACGATGACGTGGCGTCAGTACCTTGGAGATAGCATCAACCAATGATGGTAAATTGGCGTAGTCAATAAAGGGTTGCTGATCAAGGTCGTAGTTCGCAACGGGCTGAAGCCGCTGCACTTGAGAACCACCTTGTTCACGGGCAATAACTTTTGCCTTGTCACTGACCTTCCGGAGGTCTCGAATCAGCGATGGAGGAAGAATCTTTCGGAAAACTGTGTAGCCGAGCATATGGTATTCTTCAATATGTTTATCAGACACTTGAAATCCCATGTGTTATCCTTTTCCTCGACCTTTCATTCACTGCGGCTTTTTTGTAACCTCAGAAGGGCAGATAGTCGCACCTAATAATCATTTGATTTGGTCCCATTGCGAATTGCCATCTGCCCTTTTACGTTTCATCGCCGACAAGAATTCAGTGACGCCACTACCCAACGCTTACACTTTAAAGGGTTCGGCTGCCAGCATTTGTAACTAAACTTGATTTAATTTTCCTCAGCAACACCACCATACCTACGGTGGAAGCTTTCCACACGTCCCGCGGTGTCGACAATTGTCTGCTGCCCAGAGTAAAATGGGTGGCACTTTGAACAAATTTCTACGCGGATTTGCGGTTTGGTAGAATAGGTTGTATATGTTGCACCACACACACAGTGGATGACACACTCCATTGTCTCTGGATGGATATCTGATTTCATGAGGATATTCACCTCCTTACGATGTTAGGTTTTTTTAGAAGATCAAAAAATCTAAAATGACTTAAGTCCTTGGACCGACTAGATGATGGCTCCTGCCGTTTTGAAAGAGTTCTGAGAATTATCTTTTACTCGGCAAAGGCTTTATTTCGTAATCAGTTCACCACAATTTATTTAATGATGAGTTCACCGCTACCACTTATACCGTCCACCGCGGGCGGGACCATTGGCTTTGGTATTATTTATCATCATATCAATAAATTGTTCATTTGTCTCTGTTTTTCCTAAATGTTCAACAAGGAGCTCCATGGATTCAGCAGTGTTCATCTGCCCCATGAATTTGCGCAGGATCCACGCTTTGCTGAGTATCTCTGGTTTCAGCAGCAGTTCCTCGCGTCTGGTCTTTGATTTGCCGATGTCGATGGAGGGGAAAATACGCCGTTCAAGCAGAGAACGTTCCAGGTGAATCTCCATGTTTGCGGTCCCCTTCAATTCCTCATAAATATGTTCATCGCCGCGGCTTTCGGTATCAACCAATACGGTAGCTATGATTGTTAAGCTGCCACCTTCCTCAAACTTTCGCGCTGCTCCGAAAAACTGACGCGGTTTCATAAACGCGAGTGCGTCGATACCGCCTGACAATGTTTTACCACTATGGGGTGCCACAACGTTACACGCTCGTACAAGGCGTGTCATGCTATCCAGCATAATTACCACGTCTTTACCATACTCGACCCACCGCTTGGCTTTTTCAATGACCATATCCGCAACTTGCACATGCCGTTCTGGATGCTCGTCAAAGGTTGAACTGATAACCTCCCCTTTCACGGAGCGGGAAACATCTGTTACTTCTTCCGGCCGTTCATCAATTAGTAGGAAAATCATCATGACTTCCGGATGATTCTCCTCAATACCGTGTGCAATATTTTTTAGGATTGTAGTTTTGCCACTGTAGGGAGGAGCCACAATCAGCCCGCGCTGCCCCTTACCAATCGGAGACATCAAATCCGTAATGCGGGTCGAAAACTCTTTCGGATTATGTTCAAGCCTGAGTTGTTCATGCGGGTAGACAGGAGTCAAGTTATCGAAAAGGATTTTGTCCTTTGCGGCCGCTGGCGCTTCGTTATTGACCTGTTCTATTTTCAACAGGGCGAAGTAAAATTCATCTTTGTCGCCTCCCTTTTTAGGAGGACGAATTTGCCCCTGAACCTCGTGACCCGTACGGAGGTCAAATTTGCGTATCTGCGAGGGTGAGACATAAATATCATCAGTGCTTTGCAAATAATTATAGCTCGATGATCGGAGGAAACCGTATTTTTCTGGTAAAATTTCAAGGATGCCTTCCCCGAATAATATGCCGCTGCTTTCCGCTTTGGCTTCAAGAATTTGGGCAATAAGCTCTTGCTTGCGAAGGCTACTGTACCCCGACAGCCCAAGCTTTCGAGCCATACCATTTAATTCGGAGATCGTCATCTCTTGGAGTTTGACAATGTCCACATTCTCCATAATTTTATTGCTCCTCATTGTGAGATTCTAACCGTCTGCAGATTGCCTGAAGCATATTTCTGAAGCCAACCCCAAAATTCGCGCAAGCTATTTGCAGCATGCAATCTACAGTTGACGCTACGTTTTGGGAAAAAATCATATACTCCAAACGATTTTGTAATAGGGAAGTGATAGCATCATGGGGAGGAGATGTGTAACTACTCACCAGTTTGCCTTCACAAACTATAAACTTATAACCGTTGGTAGCATAGTGGTGGGGATTATCGAAAAGAAAGTTGGATCAAATTAAGATAAAGGACAAGGATAAGCAGAATTGTGGTTGGTTAAGTCGTGAGTTATAAGAAATTCCCTAACGGGGTAATATAGAAGAGGCGTCAAATCGGCGTTTGAAGGCATTTAAGATAATACAAACATATTCGCAGCGGACTAATGTTGGCGGGAATAATTCCTATTGACAATAAAATTATACATTAATGAATTGCTCGGCGTCAAGGTATTTTATAAAGAAGATTAGAAATATTCGAATGAATCAATAGACAAGGATTTCAAATTTAGCGAATTTGCCCGATTCATCTCCATGCAAATGAATGGGAACGGTTACAGATTACATTTCTAAATCTTCTTCATCGTCCGCCTGTCTCTCACCGTCTATGCTGGTTGTCAATTGTAAGAAAAGCTCCTCAAGAGTCATCTCGACGGAACGCATTTCAAGCAAACTCCAACCATGCTGAATAATGCTAGACGAAACCGCTGCGCGAATGTCTGTATTTAGTTTATAACTGATGTGGAATGTTGAATTGACGTTATCGTTTAAGCCTCGGCTTTCAACACAGTCAACATCCGGGAGGTTCTCCAAGACGGTTTTGACCTCCGCCTCTGGCGCCGAGACCTCCAGATAAAGGGTTTTCGTATCACCTAACTCTGTGTGCCCACCATCTCCGGCGTCAATAGAAACGGCACGCCCTTCCGAGAGTCTTACACCGCCGGCGATTTTGCCATTATTAATCACAATCAACCGCTCACAGGTCATACTCGCTTCAGGAAGGATGTGTGTGCTGAGGATGATTGTGTGTTCCTTGCCAAGTGCCCTAATCAGTTCACGGATTTCAATAATCTGCCGTGGATCGAGCCCTGCAGTGGGTTCGTCGAGGACAATGACATCCGGGTCGTGAATCAGTGCCTGTGCCAAGCCAACACGCTGACGATAGCCTTTGGACAGCTGCCCAATAATCTGACCCCGCCGCTCTGTCAAGCCGCAGGATTCAATGGCTACCTCCAATCGTTCGGCGCGTTTGCTTCGCTGCACGCCTTTAATCTTTGATACAAACTTGAGATAGCCTGTAACGGTCATTTCTGGATATAGCGGCACGCTTTCGGGTAAGTAACCGATGTGCTTACGAACATCCAAAGATTGCTTGAAAACATCGTATCCTGCGACCGTTGCATTTCCACTGCTGGCGGGCATAAAGCAGGTCAAAATTCGCATGGTGGTGGTTTTGCCGGCACCATTTGGCCCCAAAAAACCGATAACCTCGCCTCTGTCAATACGGAAGGAAATCCCTTTCAGTGCCTGAAACTGCCCATAACTTTTTGTGAGATTTTCGACTTCGATCATCCACCAATCTCCCGTGGTGAATCTATTTATTGTCGAGGAGTCGTCGCCCGTCGAATCGCGGTACTACTACGCAATATCGCTTGAAAATCCCGACACCTTCCATATCGTCATTCCCCTTAACGTTGGTGTAGGCATTTTGGTTACGACTGATCAAGAAAACTTACGCCATCGACAAGACATTAGATGGCGAATAAATCAATGGATACATTGGGCTTGGACTCCTTCTATATTCATGCCGTTCACTATTAAGACGCAATGTCGGGTATAAGGTTGATTTAGACGATATGATAGGAATTTTCCTTGGACCGCTTAAAGGGGTTAAACGACGCGTCAATGCTTGATATCACACTTGTCAATCTTTGAAATTCGATTGACGGCCTCCACGATCTTTGATATACTGAGGCAATTTAAGGTGCCGGTCTTATCCACTTAAATCAACGGATCAAGGAGCGCAGTATGAAAATTGACAAAATCGAATCCTTCTTCATTGGTGGCGGCTATGTGGTTCGCATTCACACCGACAGTGGTATCAGTGGTATCGGTCAAACCGCCTGTTGGGGCTATCCCGAAGCGGTCGAGAGAATCGTTGCGACCTTTGAAAAATACCTAATCGGTCAGAATCCTATGCGTATTGAACATCACTGGCAGTACCTCTATCGTATGGGTCCATTTCGTGGCACTGCGCTCTGTGGCGCAATCAGTGCGGTGGATATTGCATTGTGGGACATCAAAGGAAAGCATTTTGGTGTGCCGGTATGGGAGTTGTTAGGGGGCAATTGCCGTGACAAAATCCGTCTGCATCTTATGGCGGGCGGGTCGACTCCAGAGACGATGTTTCAGGCTGCGAAAGATGCAGTAGAGGAGGGATTCACAGCGCTGAAATTCGATCCGGTAGTCGGTGGTTATCAGGATATGGCGTTAGATCGCTTGGTCAAGACCGCTCGGGATCTGGTAGCGGCGGCGCGGGAGGGAGGCGGTCCAGATCTCGATCTCATTGTCGAAGTCCACCGCAAACTCACGCCGATGAATGGAATCGTCTTAGCAGAAGCGTTGACACCGTTTAATATTTACTTTCTCGAAGACCCCATCCAGATCGACAGTATCGTGTCACAGGCGGAACTCGCCAAGCGGATGACTGTCCCCTTGGGGAACGGTGAACGCTTGACTACCATCTGGGAATTTCGTGAATTACTCGCTGCGGGTGGACCTCAGTATGTCCGACCAGATGTGGCATTGGCAGGCGGGTTGACTCAATGCAAAAAGATCGCCGCAATCGCCGAATCCTACCACAGCGCGGTTGTTACGCACAATTTCTTGGGACCGTTGACCACAGCAGCCTCGCTACACCTCGACACGAGTATCCCGAATTTCATCACCCAAGAATACAGCAAGGGCGATGAATCACCCGACAATGCGGTTTATAAAACGTGCTATCAGCGTGAGGGCGGTTATATTCCCATTCCTGAAGCACCGGGACTCGGCGTGGAGTTGGATGATAGTCTGATAGAGCAGCGGCCCTACCAGCCGATGAACACCGGTCAGACGCTGTTGCGTAAAGATGGATCGGTCGCTTACGCGGTGTAATAAGAGATGTGCAGCGGGGGAGGACAATTCACATTGAATTGCGTTTTGCGTTTATCAGGTCCGGCAACGCACCTAAGGTCTGGATGGTTTCTCTCCACCGTCCAGTCTGGGTCCCGTCCCGGTCTAGCAGAATTGCACGGATGCCGCTGGCGTGCGCTCCCATAATGTCTGCCTCAAAGGAATCGCCGATATGAACCGCTTCTTCTGCGGAAACACCAACGGCATTTAAGGCGTATTCAAAAATGGCTGCGTCCGGTTTGGCACTTCGTACCCGCTGATCATGGGAGGCGACGACTACGTCAAAATAGGGGGCAAGTCCAAGCTCTTCAACCATGGCATGTAAGGGCGTATCCCAGTTAGAAATGATCCCTATCTTTAGATCCATTTGCTGCAATCGGTCTAAGGTCGGCAAGACATCTTCATAAAGCGTGGCGTTGTTACGTGAAAATAGTGCGTGTTCGTGTTGCAAGACTTCCCATGCAATCTGCTCTACATGCTCGTGGACACCCAGCCTTCTGAGAAAAGCGCAGCAGCCGTCAAGCTGCTTAAATATTGTATCTCGTATGTTATCTGTTGGTTTTGAGGCTTCATACGCCTCGGTCAGAATTGCTCGCGCTTCGTCGTAGACAGACCAATCAAGGCGCAGTTGATACCGATCGGCAATCTTGTGGATAGTTATATGGAGTGGCTGCGTCCAAAAGATAAGCGTGGCAAAGAAATCGAAGAAAACAGTTTTTGTCATTAAGATCCTCTATTTACGGACGAAATTTGGTTATATATCATTTGCCTTTTCGACAGCTAAGTCCTGAAAAGGTTTACAGGCTTTTCAAGCTTCGACGGTCAAGTTATTTGAGCTGTTCAGCCAAGGAGGTTTCCTATGATACCGTGGATTTTTGTCCATAGCCCGCTTGAACATTGGCTGTCCGACTACCGGCGGACATTCGACGCTTGGGAGGACGGGGGAGTACGGGGCATCGTATTCGGCTACTTGCAGTTCCTGCAGGATGATGGCGCGACGATTCGGACCTTTGCTCCTGATCCGGAGGTATACAAATCATTCGGGGTGAGTCCACCGCCGGAAGCACCACGCGATTTGGAGAAGGAGAAGCAACTGCACGCCATGTTAGATGATGCTGCCTCGCGTGATTGGCATATCATGACCTTCAGTGTCCCCGGCGGCAGTGGAACGCGACCGCTGGAGGAGGATCCCTATGGCGCGGTGGGATTTGCCGCAAGTGTTCAGGACACGATGAACGCTTACCCTCAAGCGCACGGTGTGATCATAGATGGTCCAGGGGAACAGCATTACGAATTAGCCTTCCATCACGGTGGGGAGCTGCTCGAAATCCGTGAGCATGAGCAGCATCGTTTCGCAGCTTTAGGAAAGGATATTCCCCGTTTGGAGCAAGGCATTGCACACTTACGGGAACGGCTTCACAACTTGACGCCGTCTCTGGTGAGGTATCACGCCCCCGGTGGGCTGCTGGCAGCGTTGACACTGTTTGACATCAACGAAGATGTGCTTTACTGGTTGCGGGCCCGTCAAGAAACCGCGTTAGGTTATATGCAGGCTGTACGCACCCAACTTGACCAGTTGAATCGTAAAGTAGAATTGGGCGGCATCCCGCGTACGGCAACCTTTTCTTCGCTCACTGGGCAGAACTATCAACAGATGGCATCGCTTTTCGATTACATCTTTCCTAAGCACTACTTCTGGCATCGGGGCTTCGATGGGATGTACGGAACGATTGCGCGTTGGGTCCAGATACTTTCTGAGTGGAGTCCCACGCTGACGGAAGAAGACTGTTTTGCGGCAGTGAAGTCGTTGTTTGGTATTGACTTACCGGGCGTTCACTCGCTGATGGATATGGAGATGGGGTTCCCGGAGGAGTTCTTTTCAGAGATCGTGTGGAGCGAAACCGAACGTGCACTGGAAGCGATTGAAGACGATGATAAAGTCGTCGCTTGGGTGTCTACGGGACGCAGTCCCCACGCTGGCGATGCCATGACCGCAAGAGATCTCCATAACATTTTGACAACATCTGAACGGGCAGGCCTGAAGCGATTTCTGTTTCACCCAGATCCAGATTTAGGCGCAGCAGAATGGCGGGTGATTTCGGGACTGTGCGGGAATTTATGGCGGGAAGATCCCAGCGGATATTGGCCCTCTGACACCCAGAAGCCAGATGCGTTCAGCGGCGGCAGAAAACCGTCCCGCTTACAGTGAGTAACCCTTGTCTCTATTTCACCTGTTTTTCGCACCGAAGGAGTCGTATTTGGGAAATGGAAAAGTACAGAGTTGCAGTGGTCGGAGGGGCAGGAACTTGGGGAAGGAAATATTTACGCGCATACGCCAACCATCCGGACTGCGAAATCGTCGCACTGGTTGACCGTGCGAAAGACCGGCGGCAGACCTTTGCAGATCGATACGGCATTAAAACTGTTTTTGATACGTTGGAGGATCTGTTAGATAGAGAAATCCCCGACATCGTTTCAGTGATTCTTCCGACTTCGCATAATCCCGATGCGGTAATCGCTTGTGCTGAAGCTGGTGTCAAAGTGGTCTCCTGCGAAAAGCCGATTGCTGTTGAGCTATCTCAGGCGGATGAGATGGTACGAATTTGTCGTGAACGGGGCACCGTTTTCAGCTGTGGTAGTGTCTACTCAGGAGTTCCGCACCTATTGGAAACAGCTGATTGGATTAAGGCAGGGAACATCGGCAAACTCACCGCTGCCGCTATTCCGAGTGGACTACCGCGCGAGGTGTCGGGTGGTGGCTGCGTTCAATTGACGCTGCTGCAATTGCTTACGGACATGCGGGTGGAATGGGTCGAAGGTTGGACGTTACCACCGGAATCCGGTTGGATGCCGTCCATGGAGGTTTTGTCAGGAGAAATTGACTGTCCCGCCTATGGTCGTATTGGGTTGTCCGATGGCATTGTCTGTGAGATTCCTATGCCACCAGAGCAAGGTGGGGCCTGCCCGGTCATGGTTACAGGGGAGAATGGGCAGGTATGGATGACTGGTCCTAGCCCTGTGTTTATTCAAGGAAATGGTGCGGCTTCGACTCCGGTTTACCCCGGTTTTCTTGACACCCCTTCACCTGACAACTTCTTTACACGGCGGATCGAGTGGCTCATGCATGCGTTTGATACGGGTCAGGATGTGGTGGATAGTGGGCGTGGATATCACCAAGCATTGGAAATTGCGATTGCGCTGAAGCAATCCGCGGAGAATAGGCATCGACGTATTGCTCTACCGCTGGAGGATCGCTCGTTGCGGATAGTTCCGCATCCCTATCGACTGTTGGGGGGTGATGTGGCAGGTTGGGAGAGCATCGGTTATACGGGTCCGCCAAACGCTGAGTAGATTTATGGAATGGGTGTTGGGTTTCACAGTGCCCGTTCAACCCAACCTATGTACTTATATGATTGTCTGAATCGCGGATTAAACTGATGACGCAGATTGCGCGGATTATTGTTTGTGTGAATTATTGTCTGAATCAGGATTTTCAGGATTTAAGGATTAGCAGGATAAGAACTACTATGAAATTCTCGTCTTCCCGTTTTCGCTTCTTTTTGGTCGCGGCAATCCTTCTCATAACCACCACCGCTTTCGCCCAAGTGGTAGAAATCCCCGACCCGAACCTTGAACAAGCCATCAGAGACCAACTTAACTTGGAATTCCTTGCAGTCCCATCGAATGAGCCTATCACACAATTCAATATGCGAAGACTCGGCTGGTTGGACGGTAGAGGAAAGAATATTACCGACCTCACCGGGCTCGAATATGCGACCAACGTTACGCACTTATACCTAGGCGGAAACAACATAGAAAACCTTGAACCGTTGGCTGGGTTGATAAACTTGGAGCTATTAGACCTATTTCCCAACCAAGTACAGGACGTCACACCGCTTGCCAACCTCATTAATCTCAAATACCTGTGGATACAAGGAAATCCTATCACTGACATCACACCTATACAAGGGTTAAACTTGATAGAGTTTTTTTATGATGAACCCCCTTTGATTGCCGAACCCGTATCCGCCCAAGTCGTCGAAATCCCCGACCCCAACCTTGAGAGTGCCATCAGGGACCAACTTAACCGGGAACGCCCCACACTCGCGCCAGATGAGCCTATCACCCAGCAGGATTTGCTAAAACTCGGCTGGTTGGACGGTCGGGGAAAGAATATAACCGATCTCACCGGGCTCCAATATGCGACCAACCTTGACTACTTATACTTGAGCGGCAACGCGATAGAAAACCTTGAACCGTTGGCTGGGTTGACCAAATTGGTGTACTTAGACCTGTATGAAAACCGGATACAGGACGTCACCCCCCTTGCCAACCTGATAAACCTTGAGAGACTCTATATCCATGGAAACCTTATCACTGACATCACGCCCCTTCAAGGGCTAAACATCAGTGAGTTCGTGTATGCTGAACCCTGCGATATACCCCCTACCCTGCCCTCAGTCAGAGAGCGGATAGAAAGTCGCACCTTTCCCTCGATCTATGCTTGGCGCGGTCGTATTGAACTGCTTGGATTCGACCATCTGACAAACGACGAACGTGCTGCCCTTCATGACCTCAATCTTGGTGGCGGGTTCATGGGTTGGTATGAAACCCCATCAGAACCCTATCGGGGGATTGCCACCTCAATGGGAGGTAATCTCCCCCGTGGACGCGCGAGCCACCAACAGCAGCTTGACCTAAATCCTAATATCGTCTCTTTGATTGAGATTCATCTCCACGCTCATTGGATAGATGAATCATATCCTCCCGGTTCTGACTTCTGGCTGAGAGATGAAAACGGCGAAATTATCAGAAGACGCACTGGAAGTCCCCTCATCAATTTCTTAAAGCCCGAAGTCCAAGACCTGATTGTTAAACGTATTGTTGCCGTTGCGCAGTGCGGACTGTATGACGGCATAATGATTGATGGATTTAGATATAACGGCACCGGATTCACGGGACGACAGCATTTTCCCGCTACCCACGAAGAGATTATCGAAGCTTACCTTAATATTTTTCGCGCCGCCCGTTCACAAGTGCGCGACGATTTTCTGATAATCGTCAATATCAATAGAGAGATACCCACATTCTTTAAGGAGTATTTCAACGGCTCCCTCATGGAGACGGGCAAGGACTATGCCGGCGGATACCATCACGAGGGGCTCAAGAAATCGAACGCGCTCTCACTTGGTTAGAACAAAACCTTAGAGAACCACAGATTAACTGTCTCGGAGGCTATGGGGTATTGAAACCGAACCTCCAGATAGCCCCGAAAATCGACGCAATATGCGTCTCATTACCACCCTAAGTCTCACCCATTCCGATGGCTATGTCATGTATAATATCGGGGATACCGAGCAACATGAACACATCTGGTACGACTTTCTGGGACGCCGACCTCGGTCGTCCCGTCGGTCCCAAAGCCCAGCATCACCAAAACATCGAGGACTCTGTTATCCGTAAGTTCACAAACGGTTGGGCGGTCTATAACCGGAGTGGGCAAGCCCAAACAATCACACTGCCGTCATCTGCTACTCCCGTCTCTGATAGTGGGAAAAGCTGCGTCCACAAACCACCTGCTCCCCGACCTCGACGGCGAAATCTACCTCAAAGTCCAAAAACCCCGCTGATGTCAATGGTGATGGGAGGGTCAACATCCTAGATGTGCTTCAAGTTGCCAACAGTCTCGGTAAATCCGCCCCTGACCCCAATGGCGATGGCGTGGTCGACATCCTCGATTTGGTCTTTGTTCGCCCAACAATTCAGCGAGTAAATATAACCCTCTACCTTCCTCCCACCAACAAAATGGATTTGTAACCGTGTCCGTGAAACAATTTTTTTCATCTTCCACCTAAAATCTGATATAATGGACGACTAAAACGTGAAATGTGAGAGGAAGGCTCTCACTGTGTTCCGTAATGCGGGGCTATACCGAATTGCCTGTCGTCCCGATAGAGCTATATTGGTCCATTGGTTCATTTCGCAGTTTAGGCAACCTGATTTCACTGAGAGTAGGCTCTACGCCACGATCACAGATTAGGAAATCTGTGGCTACGAGAGGGTGGTTACAGCATAGGGAGCCCCGGATTGGACTTCAAAGAAACTGGAGTGAAGGGTTAAGCACTTGACGGGCGGGGAGACCCCGCCCCTACAGGAAAGCTAGGAGATACACTTTTGAAGGAGAGAAAAACAATGGAAGCATTCAAAGAACACCTTGGACTTGCAGCACCGTTAAATCGGTTGAATGTAGACACCGATCAGATTATTCCCAAGCAGTTTCTCAAACGAATTGAGCGCACCGGTTTCGGACAGTTCCTGTTTTATGACTGGCGCTTTCAGGACAATGGCGATCCGAATCCGGATTTTGTCCTGAATGACCCTCGTTATCAAGAAGCGAGCATTCTGGTTGCTGGAGCGAACTTTGGCTGTGGCAGTTCGCGGGAACATGCGCCGTGGGCGTTGCAACAGTATGGGTTCAAAGCGGTTATCGCGCCTTCATTCGCGGACATCTTCCGTAACAACTGCTATAAAAATGGCCTCCTACCCATCGCTCTACCGGACGATGTGACCGCGGATTTGACGGAACAGATCGAAGCACAAGACGGGTATAGGTTGATGATTGATTTGGAAGCGCAGCAAGTAGTTCAACCCAACGGCACCTCGCACGCCTTTGAAATTGGTGATTTTGAGAAACATTGTCTGTTGAACGGGTTGGATGAAATTGGCTGGACGTTGCAGTTTGATGGACAAATTTCAGCGTATGAAGGGCAAATCGGAACTTAGCGTAACGCAAGTTGCTAGTGTTGAGCATCCATCGGTTTGTCGTTAAGATTGAGAGATTCTATCTTTCGCTCCGGAGGAGCGATATGTCTATAGAACGGCGATGCGGTCAATGCCTGCGCTCCAGCGGAGCGCAACGTCTATAGTTTGAGGACTTTCCCCGTTTTTTAGCCCCAGCGGGGCGACATGTTTATAGCAGCAGTAAATTCCTACACCCCCAAGCCCCAGCGGGGCGACATGTGTATCGTTACTTCAATTAGTGGCGAGTGCGGAAAGGCGACCTACAGGCTAACTAGCAACTTAGGTTAGCGCAACTGAATTGATGAGATAATCAAGGTTAGCACTGTGTCAATCCCCGCCTCACGTAGCGAAGATCCTCAATAAATCGGGACTGAAAAATGGGAGGAGAGTGTCATGGCTGAAAAACAGATTATATTGCCCATAACTGGGATGCACTGTACAAACTGTTCAGACACTATCGCACGCGAGTTGGGTAAATTGGACGGTGTGGGGACAGCAAATGTCAACTACGCTACCGAGAAAGCAATGATTACGTTCAACCCATCTGTGCTGGATGAGGGCGCGATTATTGAGAAAATTAAGAATATTGGCTTCGGGGTAGCGACGCATGAGGTCGAATTACCTATCACGGGGATGCATTGCGTCAACTGTGCATCAACCGTCGAAAAAGCACTTAATAAGATACAACCGGGCATTGTCTCCGCGACTGTAAATTTTGCTACGGAGAAGGCACAGATAGCGTACCTCCCCGGTCAGGTGACTCCCACTGATCTCATCACGGCTATTGAAGGAGCAGGCTACGGTGTTGTTGAAGCGGATCCCGAACAACTTGTAGATACCGAGCAGGCTGCCCGCGAAACCGAAATGCACGAGCAGAAGCGTACGTTTTGGACTGGCGTCGTTTTCTCTCTCCCACTGTTCCTTTTCAGCATGGCTCGTGACTTTGCGCTACTGGGTAGTTGGTCCGATGCTCTCTGGGGCAACTGGTTGATGTTAGCTCTTGCCACACCAGTGCAGTTTTACGTTGGATGGGATTATTACACGGGTAGTTTCAAGGCGCTGCGTAATGGTGCTGCTAACATGGACGTGCTGGTTGCCATGGGTTCGTCTGCGGCGTTCTTTTATAGTGTGCCTGTTACCATTGCGTTGACGTTGGGCAGTACTGCCTTGGGCAACCACGTCTATTTTGAAACCGCGGCGGTCATTATCACCCTTATCAAACTTGGTAAGCTATTAGAGGTCCGTGCGAAGAATCAAGCCGGAGCTGCTATTAAAAAGCTAATGGGGCTGCAAGCGAAAACAGCTTGTGTGATTCGGGACAGCGAAGAGATTGATATTCCGATTGAGCAGGTGCTCGTCGGCGACGTGCTGATTGTACGACCAGGAGAGAGGATCCCGGTTGATGGAGTTATCATTGAGGGTAATTCTACCGTTGATGAGAGTATGCTCACTGGAGAAAGCATACCGGTGGATAAGCGAGAGGGTGATTCAGTAATTGGCGCCACCGTCAATAAACAGGGTAGGCTCAAGTTTGAAGCGCACAAGGTTGGTGCCGAAACCGCGCTCGCACAGATCATCCGACTCGTCCAAGAAGCGCAAGGGAGTAAAGCGCCAATTCAGCGTCTCGCCGATCGGGTCGCAAGCATTTTTGTGCCCACTGTTATTGCAATTGCGGCTATCACTCTGCTGGTCTGGTGGTTTGCCGTGGATGCTGGTTTTACGCCGTCCATGATCCGGATGGTAGCGGTGTTGGTTATTGCCTGCCCTTGTACACTCGGACTAGCCACACCGACCGCCATTATGGTTGGTACAAGCAAAGGGGCGGAGCAGGGGATCCTTTTTAAAGATAGCAAAGCACTAGAACTCGCCCATTCGCTCGAAGTGGTTATCCTTGATAAGACTGGCACGATTACGACAGGCGAACCATCGGTGACGGACATAGTGGTTGCGGAGAGCAACCCTGCAAACGTTATTGCTAAGACATTGGACTCTCAGCTAGAGGCTGGTGGGGAAATGGGAGAAATACAGCAAAAAGAGACTGCACTCCTATGGCTGGCTGCCTCGGCAGAGCGGGGAAGCGAACACCCAATCGGTGATGCGATCGTTCGGGCGGCACAGGCACGCGGACTGTCACCGGTAGAACCTTCCCGGTTTGAGGCATTAGCTGGACATGGGGCTATCGCTCAGGTTGAGGAACATCAGATCGTCTTGGGTAATCTTAAAATGATGAGTGAGCAAAATGTCGATCTCAACGGTTTGGGAATTGAAGCTACGAAATTACAAACGCACCCAAAAAGTGTGATCTGGGTTGCTATTGATGGCAAAGCTGCCGGATTGATTGCTGTCGCAGATACCATCAAACCTAGTTCCAAGGAGGCTATCGATCAGATGCACCGTCTGGGCTTGCAGGTTGTGATGATCACCGGCGATAACCGAGCTACAGCGGAAAGTATTGGCAATGCTCTCGGAATTGACCGGATCCTTGCTGAAGTCCTGCCGGGAGATAAGGCAGCCGCGGTGGAGAAGTTACAACTAGAAATTGAGCAGAAATCTCAGGCTCCCGGGCACGTAGCGATGGTTGGTGACGGCATTAACGACGCACCAGCGTTAGCCCAAGCGGATGTGGGCATCGCCATTGGCACAGGCACTGATATAGCAATGGAAGCGGCTGATGTTACTCTGATAAGTGGCGATCTCCGGTCCGTCCCCCAAGCCATTGAGCTTAGCAAATCGACGATGCGCGTCATCAGGCAGAATCTGTTCTGGGCTTTCTTCTACAACGTCCTCCTTATCCCAGTCGCAGCGGGCGTACTTCACCCATTCACCTTCCTACCGATGGTATTACGCGCCCTACACCCGGTGTTGGCTGCCCTCGCCATGGCTTTTAGCAGTGTGACTGTCGTCGCCAACAGCCTGCGAATGAAACGGTAATTGGTGATTGATTTACCTGTGTGAAAGTTCAATTCCACAAGGACAAAGTCAGATGAAAACTCTCGACTCACTCCGAGGTATCGTTCTCTCTGTTATGTTTCTGATCTCTGCTCTCCCAGCTTTGGCTGACGATTACTTCGATCAGATTACGGTTTTCTCTCACGGCAGGATAACCCGCTTTGTTGAAATGCCGATAACCGTTTACATTACCTCGGCACTGCAGACGGAAGAATATCTTTCCGCGTTACGGTATGCGATGCAGCACTGGGAATCGGTCTCCGATGGTAAAATTCAGTTTCAAGAATCCCAAGTGAGCGAGGACGCTGATATCTGGGTACGTTGGGGATACAGCGGGTCAGAGCAGACGGATATGACCTATGGCAGAGCTGAACTCACACGTCACCCCGCCGGGGATTTCTCTGTCGAAATTGTTCTTTCGTTGCCTAAGCCCTCCGCGGAATCAAGACTGTCAAAGAAAGAGATACGGACGGTCTGCCTGCATGAGTTTGGACACGCTATCGGACTGTGGGGACATAGTCCTGATCCGCTCGATGTAAGTTTTGGGGCATCGATCGCGCAACGCCCAACTGCACGGGATCGAGCAACATTGCTGAAAGTCTATGCCACACCGCAAAACACTCCTCAACATGACGTTGCCATCGACATTTTGCAAAAGCAGCTCAAAATCAACCCGGCAGACGCACGTGCACATTACCTGCTAGGGACGATCTACAAGGATAGAGAAAATACCAAACTGGCTGCTGCCAGCTTCAAATCCTGTCTTGAAATAAACCCAAACTACCACCCAGCACGGGAAACCCTTCTACAACTCTACCAGAAAGTTGGTCTCTCTCAACAAGCGGTTGATCTGCTTGAAGAAACGCTTGAGCATATACCTTCCTCCAATGAATACAACACGATCGGGGTGATGTACTATCGGAATGGAGAGATTGACCAATCCATAGACGCCTTCCGCAAATCGCTGGAAATGAACCCCTACGATCCGACGCCTCGGAATAACCTCTATCAGATATTTCGAGAACGAGGAATCAAGGCTCTGAACCTTAGAGCGTATGATGAAGCGGCATCATATTTCGGCGAAGCACTTCAGTTCAAACCTGATGATGCGGTTTTGTATCGTCTTATGGGTGATGGTTATGCTAGGGATGGCAATCTCAAAAATGCTATCGCGCAATACCGTAAGGCATTTGAATTCGATCCCACTGACTTAGAAATCAAACAAAATCTCGCTGGGTATTTAAGCAACTACGGCGTAGAGTTGACGGGTGCGCGGCGTTGGGAGGCGGCAATCGCTGCATATCAGGAAGCGCTACAACTAAACCCAACGCTGAATATCGCTTATGCAAATCTAGTAGATGTTTTGTGGAAACGTGCCAATGCTCATCGTAAATCAGGGCATATCGACAAGGCGATTAATGCCTATCTCCAACTTATTCAGATGGATAAGGCCGCCTCTGATGCACACAGTTTACTTGGCGAATTGTATCTCAAAAAAGGGGCGTATCTGCAAGCGATAGGGGCGTTCCAATCGGCGTTCGCTGCGAAGCCTGATGACACTCAATCTCGCAAGAACCTTGTCGCTGCCTATCATCACTATGCACAATATCTCGACGCTCAGGAACAGTACAATGAAGCGATAGATCAGTTACGGCTTGCGCTTGTGCTGTCTCCTGAACAGGTGAACCTCCGCTTGAGCCTCATCAACACTTATCAACTTGCCGGTGACTTTTCAAGTGCTGAAATCGAGTTGGAAAGGCTTTTGGAAGATGCACCTGAGAGTTTGCAGACAGAAAATGTCTCAAAGAATCTGCACGTTGCACACGGAAATACGCTCATGAATCAGAGAAAATATACCGCCGCGCTCGCTGAATTTGAAAAGATCAATCCCTCGGTAAAAACTACAGAAATCTACAACACAATCGGCTATCTTTATCTGTTGAGAAAGCAGCCGATTTTAGCAATAGCGGCTTTCGAGTCCGCCTTAGCTCTTACGCCAACAAACAGCGTTGCTTTTCAAAATCTGTTGTCAATTGAATCTCAATTTGAGCGGCAGTTTGTCGATGACCGGCATTCGCCATACATTAAAAACCACCTCGCCCGTGCGCGAAATAGCCTTGTTGTGTGTTATATCCGTCGTAACGAACTTCCGGACGCTGTGGAGCAATATCGTGCAGCGTTAGATGTTGAACCAACGGCAAAGGAAGTGAAAGTCGCATTGAGAGATGCCGGCAGACAGCTAATATTGGCGTTACAAGAAAAGAATGCACGGCAGCAGATAAGCGATGTCATGGGTTGGATTGAGAAATTGGACGCTGACAATTTGAGCGTTGAACAGTTACTCAACGGTGACAATTAGAACAACTGGAGGAGAATAAATGGAGGGGCTACGGAATATCAATTCAAGGTTGGAGTTGTTCGTAGATGATTGGCTTATCGAAGAGATGAACGGCGTTAGCCTGCAAATGCACAGTCCCAGCCCTCAAGAGATCGTCCTTGAGTTCAATCAGCCATGGGAGGGATCGATAAGTTATGACCCGGTGGTGATGAAAGAGGGGGACCGGTATCGGCTGTGGTATCGGGGATGCGGTTCGGAATCGACATGGGAAGACCAGTGCACAGCCTATGCAGAGAGCACAGATGGGGTGCATTGGGAACGCCCGACGTTGGGGATCTTTGAGTTTAATGGGAATAGGGAAAATAACATAGTCCTCCAAGGGCGCGAGGCAAAGGCATTGTGTGTTTTCAAGGACGGTAACCCGAAAACGCCAGACTCAGAACGCTACAAAGCCATTGGGGTAGGTCCCCCAATAGACAAACGGGCTACATTGCGGGGATTTATCTCTCCAGATGGGGTGCATTGGCAGACGCTGGACCAAGATCCGATCTTGATAGCGCCGGATGACCCGTGGCCCATGTTTGATTCCCACAACGTTGCGTTCTGGGATACGTTGCAAAACCGGTACGTGACATATGCGCGGGGTTGGATACCGCCGGGCATCCGAACTATTCGACGGAGCGTTTCAGATGATTTCCGTCATTGGTCCGACCTAGAATTCATTGATCTAGGAAATTCGCCAACGGAGCATCTCTACAAAAACGCCTGCACACAGTATTTCCGCGCGCCCCACATCTATCTGATGTTCCCCAAACGTTTTGTCCCTGACCGTAAGTTCGATCCGGATTGGCCAGCCAGCGGTCTCTCCGAAGGTGTGTTTATGACCAGCCGTGATGGCGTGCACTGGGATCGGCGTTTTATGGAACCATTCGTGGGGCTTGGTTCTGACCCTGACAGCTGGACAGACCGAAATCTGTACATCGGTGTGGGCGTTGTTCCAACGGGTCCAGCGGAAATATCGGTCTATTATATGGAGCATTATCGTCGTCCATCTATCCGTCTCCGACGTGGTGCAATCCGAACTGACGGATTTGTCTCAGTGAATGCGCCTTATGTCGGCGGCGAATTGTTGACAAAGCCGTTGATTTTTGAGGGAGAGCAGTTGGTCGTTAATTACGCAACATCTGTAGCGGGAGGACTGCGCGTTGAAATCCAAGACGCGGAGGGGAAGCCAATTGAGGGGTATCGGCTATCTGAGTGTGTTGAGATTTTTGGGGATGAAATTGAGCGGGTTGTCAGATGGGAGCAGGGCACCAATGTTGGCTCGCTGGCTGGCAAGCCGATCCGTCTTCGCTTTGTTATGGCAGCGGCAGACCTGTACGCTATACAGTTTCCGGCATAGCTTTGGGTTATTGGTAGCGTACTGATCTGCCAAATTCAAACCGATGGATAGCCGGCTACTAGCCTACATTCAGGTAGTGCGCTGCGTCGGCTTCCTGCCATTGGAACTGTAAGTGTGCCGTTTCGTGTGGCTTGAAGGGTTTTATAACCTCATCAACAGGTGTGCCTACCACATCAATCTTCTCAAGATCCGCTACTCCATAGCCCATCTCATCGGCGTAGTGGAACAAACCGATCTCCAACGGTTCAAATCCCATCGCTTTCGTGGTTACAGCGTCTGCAGCAAACACATCAGCACTGGCAACAGCAATTCCGAGCGGGATCGAATCTGTACCTCCAGGACCGTTCCCCTGCAAGCCAACGGTGCCGTCGATCACAGCGATGTCAGGACAGAGATGACGGGAGAGACGAATCAAATTGATGTTCAACGTTTGCGCTTCACGCGGCAATTCCCGATCAGCGTGGCTGTGGTAGCCGTGCATTTTGATGCGATCCTTGAGATGGAGCGTTCCCATAATCATGTTTTTGAGGGCGAGTGTCACTACATCAACATCGTGCGTTTTTGCAACTGCCACTGAAATGGTGCACGGACAATCGAGCACAGTTTTGGGCATTCGCACGGGCACTTCGCTGCGGTCAGCAAGAACAACAGGGGTTTCTTCCCAACCCTCATCTTGATGCAGGTCTACCAGCTGAATCGGGATAGCATATTCGTCGAGCAAAGACTTGTAACCGAAATTATCGAAAGCTTCTCCCGAAAACGCTTGGTTAGCACCTTCTGCGATGATAATCTCTTTGGGTGGCTCCGGCACAGTCAACAAGAAGTCCATTGCGCCCCGGATTGCGTCAACGTGTGTTGAAGCAAGCTGATTTGTGCTGGAAAGGAAATTCGGCTTCAACATCACCTGCTCACGCAACTTTGGTGTGATATCGTCGCGCACGAGGTCTAAAGCGGTGAAAACATTTTGCCGTCGTTCATCGGTTCGGGCAAGGCCAACTCTCGTTTGATTTGTTGCCATCGGTATCCTCCTTATTTTTTTAACCTTTCCGCATTTTCTGCAGAAATAACATCTGAGAGACAAAGCGATTTAGGAAAAGTCGCTAAGTGATAGCGGGCGAGACAGGTTCGCCCGATCTGTCTAAGCCAGAGAGTTCAACATCTGGGCAAAACGCGGAACGGCTGTCATTGCATCTTCGGCAGCTTCATACTCGATTGACAGATAGCCTTTGTATCCTTGCGCTTTAAGCATTCTGATGATCTCAGAGAAGTCTGCTTCCTCCTTGCCGTCGTCTTCCTTTGGGATTTCTGTTTTTGCATGGGCGGTTACAGCGTAAGGGGCGACACGTGCCAGCGAGCCGTAAGGATCTTGACGGAAGTTGCCTGTGTCCAAGTTCACACCGACCCATTCCGAGTCCACCGACGCAATCAGATCGATAACCTGATCTGCTGTAGACGTTATCCCTCCGTGATTTTCTAACGCTATCAAGATGCCACGCGGCGCAGCGTATTCCGCGCACTCCTTCAAGCCGTCAATTGTCCACTGTCGTGCTTCCACCTCACTGTGTCCTTCAGGCGTTCCTCCAGCGAACACACGCAGGCAGGGTGCCCCAAGTTTCACGGAGATGTCAACCCAATCTTTGACATACTCGACCTGTGCGGCACGTTCATCGGGGGTCGGATCTGTAAAGCGATTCCCAACAGCCGCCGCAGATACTTGTAACCCAAGCAGATAGCATTGACGTTTGAGGGCGTACAAATAATCATCGTCCGTTGACGGAAAATAGTAAGCGGTCAATTCAACGCCATCCATGTTCATTTCGACTGCTTTTTCGAGAAAACCCTCAAGACTCATTTCACCGCTCGTTAGATACTGACGAAATGAGTAGGCGGCACATCCAATTTTCATGGTCGTTCTATGCCTCCTTACGCTCCAACAGCTCAATTTCGTAGCCGTCCGGATCATCGATGAACGCCATCTTCATGCCACCGGAGGTAAACTGTTCGCGCCAACCGTCGGGCCAAATTTCAATGCCATCTGTCTCCAAGGTGTCACAGCAGGCAACGAGATCCGGCACACCGATGGCAAAGTGCATCAAATCCTCCGGAACATTAAGCTCATAATCGGGTGAATAAGTTAATTCGACGGTATGCAGGTTACCGGGTAGTTCCAGATGAGCAATCTGATTGCCCGCAGGCGATTTGTCACTTCGACTTTTAACGACAAAGCCCAGATGATCGCAATACCAATTGATTGATTTATCAAGGTCACTGACTCGAACGCGGGTGTGTAAAAAAACAGCCATTTGGTTTCCTTTCTGTTGTCGATTTTGGATGAATCAATTGAGGCAAAAATGCTGTAAATAATGATAACACACCCTCCATTATCAAGCAAGTCCTTTTATAATTGGCTGCAATCACAGGGGATTTTGGGAATATTCGCATTGAAAAATGGTGTTAGATGTGAGATAGTTATAGAAAGTTCATTAGTTCGTTGGTTCATTGATTCATTGGTTTATTGAATTGATGCACTATGCATACAAGGGTTAGGACATACGGAATATGTCTACTACTAGTGCTTAGGTTATAATATTATCATGAATACGATTAAATATCTTCTCATTGTTGTGACGACAACAGTCGTCACCATTTCGATTGGGTTGGCTCAAGAGCCGCCAGAAAGCCCTGAACTGAATTCTAAATTGTATGAGCTCCACTTTCAAAAGGGCAAGACATACAATGATAACGGGGACAGAGCACTCGCTCGGATGCATTTCCTGACGACAATCTACCTTCATCCCGACCATGGGGGCGCGAATTATCAGCTCGGACTGATGGCATATAGCGACAATAATTATTCAGCTGCCATCTCTTTCTTGGAAAGAGCAAGTATGGAAATGTCGGATAAGATTGAACTTTATTACTGGCTTGGGGGTGCGTATTGGAAAAAGACCCGGGCAGACAGCGCGATCAGAAACTACCGAAAAGCGGTCGCACTTGATCCGCAGCACGAGACCCCTTTTTCACTCTATGCGTTAGAGAATCTCGCCGAAGTTTACACTCGGACGGAACGTCTGCAAGAATCGATGGAGGCTTATCAAGCGGCACTGAAGCGTGAAACACGAAGTGGGTGGATCTCCAAAATCAAAGATCAGATTGCCGAACTCCATTTAACAATAGGCACCTATCAAGATGATGGAAACACGCGATACAATGAGAAAGGCGAAGCCATCGGCGGCATCGGTGACGGGGATATGCGCACCAATCGCTACTTTGAGATAGCTAGACACACCACTGATCCCGTCAAAGAGGCAATGTATTATCAGAAATCGATTGAAGCGGATCCGGGGATGTATCAGTCCTATTTTAATTTAGGTTGGGCATTGACTCGGCAAGGGAAATATGCTGAAGCGGTTCCGCCGTTTATCCGTTCAGATGAAGTTTGGCAACAAGATCGGAATTGGAATCCAGAAGCGAAGCCTAAAATCGACGCGCACGCATTTTTAGCGCTCTGCTTTGTCGAGTTAGGGGAACCGGAAAAGGCACTTGATTACGCCAAAATAGCGTTGAGTTTCGCTCCAAATTACTATTACGGCTTACTCTATAAAGCAAGGGCGTTGACCAAATTGGATCGTCCTCAAGAGGCGATCTCCATTCTGGAGGGCTTGGTTGACACAAATCCAGACGAAGCAGAAATATTGTATGCGCTCTACGAGGGTTATAGCGCGGCTTTAGAGCCAAAATTGGCACTTGCTGCGCTGCACCAAGCTGTCCGTGCTCAGGTGGACAAGCAACAGAAAACGCGTTGGAAAAAAGAACTCAATGTGTTGAAAGAGAGATGATCATTGATCCTCTCTCATAAATTAAACCTAAAATAAGGAGAAGTATTATGGCAAGATACAACCGTTATGCCCTGATTGTGGGCATGATAGCTTTAATGATTTTATCAACGGGGGCTTTCGCTGCCGAGAATCCGTGCAACCCATGCGGTGGGGAGGCGACGAATCCCTGTAATCCCTGCAATCCACATGCGGGGATGAAACACTTTGGAATTGATGACCCCAGGAGCAGAGATGTACTCACCTTCGATTCCAAGGCACCGCTGGAAAAAATCGTCGGTACAACCAGCAAAATAACGGGCTACATTCAGGTCAATCCAGAAGATATCACCCAGGGCTTGAAAGCAGCCTTTGCATTGGATCTCGCCAGTCTGAAGACAGGAATTGACAAACGGGATGAACATATGCGGGATAATTTCTTGGAGACAGCCAAGTATCCCACAGCGATGCTCACCATAAACAAAGTGACCAAAGCCTCTGATAAGATGCTTATGGATGGAAAAACACTCACGGTGGATGCCGAAGGCACCTTGTCACTCCACGGGGCTAAGCAAACTGTTCAACTGAAAGATATTACGGTCACCTATTTTGACGAGAGTGAAGCCACCAAGGGCAGACTCCCGGGTGATCTCCTGATAATTAACGGTGGGTTTTCACTGAATCTGCCCGACTACAACATTGAGGTTCCTCAATTCATCTTTCTCAAATTGGCAGAGACAATAAAGGTGAGCGTGGACTTGGCCGGTTCGACAGCGACAAAGGGAGTTGTTAATCCTTGCAATCCTTGTAACCCGTGCGCAGGGGTGAACCCCTGTAATCCTTGTAATCCATGCGCAGCAGAAAACCCATGCAACCCCTGTGCAGCAGAGAATCCATGTAACCCGTGCAATCCGTGTGGAGGAGCAAACCCTTGTAACCCATGCAATCCGTGTGGAACGTAGGGTTAGGGGGAACATATCTGGGAGTGGGAGGGCTTCAAACCCCTCCCACTCCCAGATATTTGGAAGTGTCCCAAATGAATGTATCCGTTATTATCCCCGCCTTCAACGAAGAGGAGTCAATCGGCAAAGTCATCGCTGATATTCCTAAGACGTACGTTCAAGAGATTATTGTTGTTGATAACGGTTGTCTTGACCGAACGGCTGAAGTGGCTCACACTGCGGGGGCACGGGTGGTAAGAGAAGCACGCAGAGGTTATGGTTCTGCGTGTTTGGCTGGCATCGCCGCACTAAACGCTCCGGAAATTGTGGTCTTCCTCGATGGTGACTATAGTGACTTTCCGTCGGAGATGCCATTACTTCTCCAACCGATTCTTGCCGGTGACGCAGAGATGGTAATCGGCTCTCGGATTCGTGGCGTGCGCGAGAAAGGGGCTTTGCTTCCGCAGGCTCGCTTTGGCAATGCGCTCGCTACCTTTCTGATTCGGCTGCTATTTCGCGTCCACTACACCGACTTAGGTCCTTTCCGCGCCATTCGCTATGAACAGCTGATAGCAATGGAAATGCACGACAAGACCTTTGGCTGGACAGTTGAAATGCAGGTCAAAGCAGCCAAGATGAGATTGCGTGTGTGCGAAGTGCCAGTCAGTTACCGGAAACGGATTGGACAATCGAAAATTACGGGAACAGTTAAAGGAACAATCTTAGCCGGATATAAGATTCTTATAACAATTCTTCGTTACGTTTTGGTATGATGAAAAAACTAGAAAAAATTTGGTATCTGAAACATTTTGATATGTTCAAGGATTTGACCGACAGAGAGATGGATGTCATTGATCGAATTTCATACATGAAGCATTACAGTCGGCGTGAACGGATCTATGGTCAAGGTGATCCGGGGGATCTAGTCTACCTGCTCAAAGAAGGACGAGTCAAGATCTACAAACTATCACCTGATGGCAAGGAGTTAACGTTGGCGGTTCTTGAAAATGGAGAAATCTTCGGTGAGATGGCGTTAATCGACGAGGGTCCCCGTGGGACAATTGCGGAGGCACTTGAGGATTCATATATCTGCGTGATAAGTCGTCGCGATTTTGAAATGCTGTTGAAAAAGAAACCACACCTAGCGATGCACATTACCAAATTGATTGGGCTGCGACGGCGGGAAATTGAAAATCAACTTGAAAACTTAGTATTCCGAAGCGCGCCATCTCGGCTTGCCGTCCTGCTGATGTCATTAGCAGAAAAACACGGTGTGCGTGACAGCCAAGGTATTATCCTGAATGTAAAATTCTCGCAGCAGGAATTGGCAAATTTAGTCGGAACGGCACGCGAGACGACGAGTGCGCTCCTCAATGAGTTCAAACGGCTCGGTTTGATAGACATCCGCAACCGGCGAATCAAGATTTTGGAACAGTGGCAGCTTAAAAAGATCGCGGACGCAGAGATGAACGACTTTCCAATCAAGGTTGAGAACGAAGAGGAAAGCGCAGCTGTTGTCCAATAATCATACCCCCTTCCCTTTGCGGTACATTTCACTCAATTCAAGTATCAAAAACACCCTCCCTTGTCACCATAAATTCCACTGATTTGAAACTTAGAAAAATAGCGTTGGCATCAGAAGTATAAAAGGCAGGATAGTAGTAGAATTTAATTGCCACGTGCTGCTTTTTGTTTTATACTGACGGCGTTTTAAAACGAAGACCTTCAGCTAAAATTAGTATATTTATGCAGCATAGGACTTACGCAGTTGAACCTTCAACCCCTTGTAGTTCGGTGATTTATCACCGCACACCGACACTCGATGAGTTAGATAACTACAGTAAGGGCTTAGGTTTGTAGTAGGGCGATTTATCGCACGTCCGGACGCGCAATGAATTGCACTACACCGAACTGAAGTGCGTAACTCCTACAGCATACAAAGATAAAAAAGGTGGGGAAGATGTCAATATTTGAAAAACTCGGCATAGTAACCAATATCTGGACGAAACGCATTGATGACGGCGACCGGTTTGAAGATCTCGCCCGCCAATTTGGCGATCACGGCTTCAAAGACATGGAGGTGCGCGAAGGAGATTATCTCCGTAACTCCGAATTTGGCGGTTTGATTGGTGAAATTGAAACGGCGATGGGACGTTATACAGACGAACAGTGGAAGGCGATCTGTGATGCAATCTGGGCAGGGCGGCAGGATTCAGCGGTTACGGCGGAGGATGGCGCTCTCTTTGCGCGTGTCGGTGGGTTTGTTGAGTTAGCAAAGAATTTGAAACTGAGTTATGCTATGTCACACTCGTGGCTCGCTGCGCCTGATGATCTCGAAGCGGACACTCAACAGATCATCCAAGCGAAAAAGCTGGCGTATCTACTGTGTCCAGCGAACGCACGGCTGCGGATTGTCGGGCTTGCACCTACGGGAGGAAAAGCAGATCCGCAGGCTGCGGTTGCCAATGTAAAACGATATCGGTCGTTGCTACCAAACTGCCCGATGGTCTTTGCGGTTGAAAATTCACGACAATCAGCAACCTTTACGCTCGATTTGGCAGTGCAGGGCGGGGCTTTGTTGACCTATGATGAGGCAAACACCTACCGCGACGACGGCACAACGGTCAACTCACCGGAGGAATTTTGGAGCGCTGTGAGGATGGAAGACCTCACATCGGTGCATTTCAAGCAGAAAACGGCAGACGGTGTTTTGACACAGGTCGGCGATGGGTATGTTGATTTTGCAGCGATCGGCAAGCGTCTGGAGGCGGGGGATTATAAAGGCGATCTGTTGCTCGAAAACACTCCTACAGACCAGCCTTTGGAAGATGCGGTTTCGAGTCGGGTATATCTTTCAAGCCTTTTATAATACGAAGATCGGGAGTTGCGTCGTGTTGGAAAATTGATAGCTACTGATCGGGCACCGGAGGCGCGAACGAGGCGGAAGCACGCAATTTCTGGGGTTGTCATAAATCGGATCGGAACGCCTGTAACTCCGAGTCCTCGACAAACATAAAGCCTCGACGCACCGACATAGAAAAGACCAGCCAGATACTTATTCCCTACCTTCGGGGGAACAAACGGCAAGGAGATCTGTCCGCCATGCGTGTGCCCTGACAAAACCAGATCAAACCCGTGGTGGGCAATCGATTCGATCGGTTGTGGGTTATGCATTAACAGGAAACGCGGTTCATCAGTCGAAGGTAGAACTCCTAACGCACGTTCTAAATCGAAATCCCCAGCAAGAAGATCGTCGCAGCCAACGAGCCATAGGCGGTCACTACCACGCTGTAGCGGGGCGGATTCGTTCATCAATACTTTGATTCCTTCGGCTGTTAATGCGTTGATTACTTCGAGACCGTCACCCTTCCAACGATTTCGCAAGGGAGACACATCGGCATCTGCGTCGTTGTTCCAGTCATCGTTCCAGTCACTGTTCCAGTGGTCATGGTTACCAAGGACAGCATAGGTGGGAATCCCCGCTTCAACGATAGTTTCACCGATAGCCTGTGCCACTGGCTGTGCATATTTGTCTTGGTAGGTGATATAGTCCCCGGTCATTACGACTAGGTCCGGCTGTAAATCCACCACCTGCCTAAAGCAGGCTTGGAGATAGTCCAGCGTTACCATCGAACTGTGATGCAGATCTGTGAGTTGAACAATCGAAAATCCTTCAAAAGCGAGTGGAAGATTAGCAATCGAAATCTCGTGCTGTGTAATTTCGACCCATTGTGGTTCAATTAAACTTCCAGAATTGGTCAATGTAATTCCGCTAATCCCCATGTTAAATAGCGACCGATGCAAGGATTTACGCCGTGCTACTTTAGGTGACATGGATAGTATAAGTCCTTATTTTCATAGGTATATATGAGGAATAATTTCTGATAGCATAACATAACTCCGCCTTTTTTGCAAGCGGGGTTTCTAAAATATTAGGGCTATTCAGTTTTCGGCTTTTTAACCGCTTTGTTTGAAAAGTCGCAATCGGGGAATCGCACCCACAGTAAGATGTGGGTTCCGTTCCAGCTTGCCCCGATTCCTCCCGATAGATCGGGACGAGTCGGAAGATTCGGAGATCCCTCCTACGGTAAAACTAAATGACCCTACTAAAATATCAAGGCTTTAACGATTACGGAGAGGAACATGGCATTCAGAGTCGGCGTTATCGGGTGTGGCCGCATGGCAAACACCATCGAAGACGAACAGATAGAAAGAAGAAAACAACGTCCGTATCGCGGTGGTTTGGCACTTCCCTACTCTCATGCGGCGGGTTACGCTGCTATAGATGAGACGGAAATTGTCGCTGCGTGTGACATCCATGAGGGACGCCTGGCGAACTTTGTAGAACGCTGGAATGTTCCTACCGCCTACACCGACTACCGCGAAATGATTGAGAAAGAGAATCTGGATATCGTCAGTGTTACCACGCGTCCCGAACAACATGCGGAGGAGATGGTGTTCGCCGCAGAACACGGCGTCAAGGGTGTCTACGCGGAGAAACCGCTTTGTATGTCACTCGTGGAAACGGATGCTATCCGAGACGCATTTGAGCGCAATGGCGTTCATTTGGGGTACGGTCCCATCTATCGCCACTGGGCGGCTTACGAGCAGGCGCGGACGATTGCCGAAAGTGGAGAGTTGGGCGAGGTTCAATCCGTATTGGGCTTTGAAGGCAAAGCACTTGAAGGTCATTTTATTGACTTGCTGCTGTATATGCTTGGTGACCCGGAACCGGTGTCAATTCAGGGAATTATCTCAAAACTCAACCCACCAGAGGGGGATACCTCCGGTATGAAATTTGTCCAAGATACGTCGATCCTGTCCGCACTCATCAGGTTTGATAACGGGACAACCGCACATGTAGCAGGCACCGGCGTTGGTAGAGAGATTGAATTGGTTTGCACTAACGGCGTCATCCGTGTCGTAAACGATGGCGAGGCGGTGCAGATGCGGCGTCGAGATTTAGTATCGGATGCGTGGGATGAGGTCCCGGTTGAGCAGATACCGCCGCGGAGCGGCACCGTGCCTCTCATCCGTGACCTCATTCACTCAATTAAAACCGGAGAACCCGGCAAAAGTAACCTCCGGGTGACGCTTCTCAGCCAAGACATCGGATTCGGTATTTACGAGTCCCACTTGCGTGGTGGAGTGCCCGTCAGCCCGCCTATACCGAACCGGGAACGGTGGGTTTTCAGTTGGTGATTTCCCAATTCACTGAGTTGACTTTGTTTCCCTGTTTACGTGGTAGCACGCCCTCGCAATCGCAAGAGGTCCGCGTTGGTGTGGAACGGTTCGTATTTCTCTACAAACTCTGCCAGTGTTTCCTCCACAGTTGCAGTTGTAGTATCAAGGACGATTCGCTTCTGTATCAAAGAGGCTTCAAACTCCTCTTCGAATCGTTGCAGAACATACTCAATGTCCTGCTCTTGTACAACTTGGTGGGGGTGCGGGTTTTCTTTCATCCGTTTCGCGATCACGTCTGGCGCGGCTTTGAAAAGGACCAGCACCACCCCTGGGGCGCGTTCAAGGATCTTTCCCTCTATGCGTCGTGCCATTTCTGTCCGCTGTCCTTCTGGGCTTCGGAAGGGTGCTTTGCTATCTTTCCCACCATAGCCGTAGTACAATGGGGCATAGACCGCTTCTTCAATGACCAAGCCCATCAAATTGTGATCGGGGTTGCTATAGAAAGCCTCTGAAATGTGGTACTCAATCATATAGCGTTGGAGCATCTCCAAGGCTTGGGGATGAAGGGTCAACAACGATTCTTGCGCCTCCGCTATCAACTCGCTCGACGGAACACTCATATGATCATGAAAATGGCTCGTCCCTCCCAAAGTGCGTTCCGCCCATTTCCTGACCTCTGCCGCTAATGTTGATTTACCCGCATATTCGCATCCAACAAAAATAAGATTCATGAGGGTTCTCCTCCCATAATTTCTCGTAAAAATTTTGGTATCAAGCCGATCCCGAAATAGTTAAGACTCCTCTATCATCCAGCATTATAGCAGAAAGCAAGATAGCGATCAAACCCAAAATAGAGCTATGCAGATGGGCAGTGGGTTGGTGCTTCTTGATGCGATTTTTAATACTGCCAGTGAGGGGAGAAGTTACATTTTACTTGTGTGGTTTGACAGTTCCGACCTCAGTCGTACTCCCCGAAAAATAGATCTTGACAAATTGGTCACGGGTATCTATAATCGGAAAGTATAATGAACAAAATTGGACAGCTCTTGGCGTTATTTCTCAAGTTAGGCGTCACCGCTTTTGGTGGACCAGCCGCACATATCGCAATGATGGAGGATGAGGTTGTCACACGTCGTCGTTGGATGGCGCGCGAGCGATTCCTTGATCTAATCGGTGCAACGAATTTGATCCCCGGTCCCAACTCCACCGAGATGGCGATTCACATCGGTTTCGTGCGTGCGGGGATTATAGGGCTTGTGGTTGCAGGCGTCAGTTTTATTCTTCCCGCCGCATTAATTACATTGGGATGTGCGTGGGTTTATGATCGGTTTCAGACAGTGCCACAGGCAGAAACACTGTTATATGGCATTAAGCCAGCGGTTATCGCTGTTATTCTCAGCGCTGTGTGGCGATTAGGCAAAACCGCAGCAAAGGGACCTTTTTTAATCGGTATCGGATTATTGGTGATGCTGCTTGTCCTGTTTGGTATTAACGAAATTATTGCACTACTTGGCGGTGGAATTATAGGTATTCTGTGGCAGCTTGGAAGTCGGCTGCGAAAAGAGAAAATGTTGCTCGGTTTTGCATGGCTTCCCTCCAGCAATCTAGCACTCGCAGTCACGGCTGCTCCCTCTTCACCAGTAACCCTTTCTGCACTTGGATTATTCTTCCTCAAAATCGGCTGTGTCCTGTTTGGCAGCGGTTACATCCTCGTCGCCTATCTCCAAGGTGGATTGGTTGAACAGTATCAATGGTTGACACAACAACAGCTCCTCGACGCTGTTGCGATTGGGCAGTTTACCCCAGGACCGGTCCTCACAACTGCCACGTTCATTGGCTACGTGCTGGCAGGTCCCACCGGGGCGCTTGTGGCAACCCTTGGTATTTTCGTCCCATCATTTCTATTTGTGCTAACAACCAATCCGCTCATTCCGCGCCTTCGCCAGTCAGCGGTTGCTGGCGCGTTTTTGGACGCGGTCAATGCAAGTGCGATAGGGTTGATGGCAGCAGTCACAGTTGAGTTAGCGCGTCATACCTTGATCGATTGGGGGGCTTGGGTGATTGCAATCCTATCGGCTGCAGTACTGTTTCGTTATAAAATTAATTCAGCGTGGCTGGTGCTGGGCGGTGCGGGTATAGGTTGGCTGTTAAAGACAGTGACGTAAAACGCAAGCGCAAGATATTGGATTGTGTTACAAGCCTCTCTTTACGTTATTATGTAATTAGATTGGAGAAGGAGAAAAGTGTTAAGGGAAGAACGGAAGAAAATTGTGCTACGTTGTGCAAAAGCGGTATTCTCGCAGAAGGGGTATCATCAAACAAGTGTCTCAGACATCATTCAGCGAGCAGGTATTGCTAGGGGTACGTTTTATCTCTATTTTCAAAGCAAAAGGGATGTCTTCGATAGCATTCTTGACGAGCTGGTTAGAGAACTTGGAGGGATTATAAAGCGGATTGATTTAGATGCTTCAAGCCCTCCATTAGAACAGTTGAGAAATATCCTGAGATCGGTTATCATGCTTGCACTAGAAGATTCGGACATGACCCAGATTTTATTGAGTCGTGCGGTCGGTTTGGACAGTGAGTTTGACAGTAAGTTGCGAGAATTCTATGAGGAGGTGCTAGGCAGAATCGAATCTGCTCTCCAACACGGAATTGAACTCAGTTTAGTTAGAAAGTGCGACACCAAGGTAACCGCGTGCTGCATTCTGGGCTGCGTGAAAGAGGTAATCAATCTCATCTGTTCAGATGCGGAAGCCATTTCGCAACTGGATTCGATCTTAGATGGAGTTTTGAATTTCGGATTGCAGGGAGTTTTGACCGCCCGCATGGTTTAACTTCGAGTGTATTGACATCGCGACAACAGTTTTAATCTTGTAAAAACATCAGCTCCGCTCAGTTGACCTAAGATTTTTTTATTGCTTTTTTTAATTGAGGTATGTTAATCTAGGTTAATATACTAGACTGACATGTCAGTCTGAACCAATTCAATCAGGCTTGATGCGGTTTCCGGTATGTCATTTAAGGTGAAATCGGAATAATCATTTATGGAACCAACTTTTCAACGGTGAATCAAGGAGGTTGCCTGTGAGTAACTTAGAAAAGAACGTAGATCGTCAGAATTCAGAAAGCTCCGATAAGGTCGGGATTCCGAGCAACTTTAAAAGTATGCCCTCAGTGGATATTGAAGACCTCATTCAGAAAAAGTTATCGGAGAAAAAAACCAGCCTTCAGAAAGAATTGGGCATAGAGGAGGGAGTTGTTGATCATTTTGAAAAACCCATGGAACGCCCATTTACAAAGGATCAACGGGCTGATACGACAATTCTATTTGGCGGTCTGACTTGGCGTCATGAACACCTGATTCACGGGGCGTTTGAGGGCTTGGGATATAAATGCGAGTATATACCGACTCCAGATGTCACAGCTTTTCAGCTTGGCAAGGAGTTTGGCAACAATGGTCAGTGTAATCCAACCTATTTTACGGTCGGAAATTTAGTAAAGTACCTACAGGAACTCGAGCACAAGGGGCAGCTCCGAGAGGAAATTATAGATAAATATATCTTTCTAACCGCGGGTGCATGTGGCCCCTGTCGCTTCGGCATGTATGAGGCAGAATACCGTCTGGCGTTAAGAAATTCCGGCTTTGACGGCTTCCGCGTTCAACTGTTCCAGCAGTCCGGCGGATTGAATCAGTCAGAGATGGAGGCGGGTCTAGAACTGAATACGGACTTCTTCCTCGCCCTTATCAATGCGGTGAATATGGGCGATCTGTTGAATGATGTTGCCTATCAAATCCGACCTTACGAGGTGAATGAGGGCGAGACAGACCGAGTCCTGCGAGAGTGCATGGACCAGTTGCACGACGTATTTAAGAACAGACGTCCCTTCAGCCTTGATGGTAAAGTCGGTGATTTGCTGAAAAGCATCCCCAAAGCTGGTAATACTATTGAACTGCTTGGTAAATTCCTTGAGCAGCTATATGGAACCGAATACACGGATAAGCTGCGGGAAATCGGTGAGCGCATCAATCAGATCGAGGTAGACCGCACTCGCGTTAAGCCAACGGTTAAAATTACAGGTGAGTTCTGGGCACAGACCACAGAGGGAGATGGCAACTTCAATATGTTCCGCTTCTTGGAACGAGAAGGTTCGCAGGTTGTTGTTGAACCTGTCGGCACGTGGGTCGTGTACATGATTCATCAAGCCAAGCTGAAGATGGGGGATCGTCTGGGAATCGATGAGCAAGAGGGCCCCATTAGCCCTTGGCGGCTCGATCAAAGATTTGCCCGTAAGTTCAAGCAGCAGCGTTCGTTGCGGACGCTGACGATAGCTGAATCAATCTTCAAAAGAGAGTGGAATCGGATGCGGGAAGCGCTGAACTATATGCCCCACGATTTAACGGATCAGTACGAGTTGCAACGAATCGGACACCCCTTCTATAACTCTCGTTCGGGTGGCGGCGAAGGACACCTTGAGGTTGCTAAGAACATTTACTATCACAACAAAGACCTATGCCACATGGTTCTCAGCCTCAAACCGTTCGGGTGCATGCCTTCTACTCAGTCCGACGGTGCACAATCAGCGGTGGTCAATCATTTTAAGGATATAATCTTCCTGCCCATTGAGACCTCCGGCGAAGGCGAGATTAACGCACATAGTCGGGTGCAGATGGCGCTTGGTGAAGCCAAAGTTAAGTGTAAAGAGGAATTCAATCGGGTGCTTGCTGAAACCGGATTTACGCTGGATGAGATTAAGCAATATGCCGACGACCATCCGGAGCTCAAGAGAGGTCTATACGTGGTGCCACACACGAAAGGCATCGTCGGCACAGCCGCTAACTTCGTCTATCACGTTGCACAGTTGATGGGCTACCGCCCGGAAACTAAGCCTGCTGCGTCTGACGAAACGGCAAGTGAAACTGTGGATAAAATGCTGGCAATCCAGAAAGCGAATCAACAACTCACGCTGGTCGATTCGAAATCCTCTGAGGATGCTGGTTCTTGTGGAACGTCACGTGGGTGTGATTCTTAATAATTGAACCGAAGGGGCGCAAATGAGTAAACAATATGAGAAGCTATACATCGGTATGGATGTCGGCTCGACAACCGTCAAAGCAGTGGTTGTCGATCCAGTTGCGGATGAAATTGTCTGGCAGGATTATCAGCGTCATGACACCAAGCAGCCCGAAAAAACGCTGGAACTCCTTCAAAATATAGAGCAAGAATGTCAGCTGCCAATAGATCAGTATCGCATTTTTATCACCGGCAGTGGCGGCAATGCACTCGCCCCTCGACTTGGCGCTAAGTTTGTCCAAGAGGTGAATGCAGTCTCACTCGCGGTTGAGAAGCTTTACCCGGAAGCCGGCTCGGTCATTGAACTTGGTGGTCAGGATGCCAAGATCATTATCTTCAAAGAAGACGCTGAGACGGGAAAAAAGCAGAAGATCCCTTCGATGAATGATAAGTGCGCTGGTGGTACTGGTGCGGTAATTGATAAAGTCAACGCCAAACTCCGCATTCCGCCGGAAGAGCTTTGCAACCAAGGATATTACGACATCAAACTGCATCCTGTAGCGGGCAAATGTGGTGTGTTTGCAGAAACTGACATCAACTCATTGCAAAAGATGGGGGTTCCTCAAGATCAATTGATGGCGTCCCTCTTCGAGGCAATTGTCGGCCAGAATCTGTCGGTTCTCACCCGTGGCAATACATTACGCCCTGAAGTGCTGCTGCTGGGTGGTCCCAATACCTACATTCGCGGCATGGTGGAGGCGTGGAAGTACAATATTCCCAGGGTATGGGAGGAAAGACAATATCCTCTACCTGAAGGAGTAGACCCGAAAGAGCTCATCAAAGTGCCAGACAATGCCCAGTACTTTGCAGCGATTGGCGCGGTAGAGTTTGGTAAACAGGAAGATGAAAGCGTCGGCACGTACATCGGAACGGAAGACCTAGAGCATTACATTAATTATGGTAGGCTTGAAGAGAAAGCCAAGATGGGTGGCACTGGCTTAAGTGAGACCGATGAAGAGCTTGCGGCTTTCAAGGAGCGATATAAAGAGAAGGAGTTCATCCCAGCCACATTTGAGCCCGGACAGGTTGTTGAGGGGTTCATCGGACTTGACGGGGGTTCCACTTCAACAAAAGCCGCACTCCTCGACAAAGACCGTAATGTTCTCGTCAAGACCTATCAACTGTCCAAAGGTAATCCGATAGAAGACACCATGGAGGTGATCGACAAGCTACGTGAACAGGTTGAGTCGCCGGGTGCAACCCTTAAGGTGATGGGCGTAGGGACGACGGGTTATGCCAAGGATATTCTACAGGACGTGCTTGGTGGTGATGTGGCGTTGGTTGAAACGGTGGCTCACACAGAGTCCGCGCTTCGGTTCTACGACGACGTGGATGTCATCTGCGATGTCGGTGGACAGGACATTAAAATTATTGTCCTGAAGAACCGTCAAGTCAAGGATTTTAAGCTTAACACGCAGTGTTCTGCCGGGAACGGCTACTTTTTACAATCAACGTCGGCAGGTTTTGGTATCGCGGTAGAGGAATACGCCGATACCGCCTTCACTGCCCAGTCAATGCCCACATTTGGTTACGGCTGCGCTGTCTTCATGCAGTCGGATATCGTGGACTTTCAACGTCAAGGTTGGAAGCCAGAGGAGATTATGGCGGGTTTGGCGGCGGTTCTCCCCAAGAATATCTGGTTGTATGTGGCGCAGATTCCGAACCTTGCGGCCCTAGGCACTAATTTTGTGCTGCAAGGTGGGACACAGAAAAATCTTGCAGCGGTCAAAACGCAAGTGGACTTTATTGAATCGCGCTTCAAGGGCAAAGACGTTCAGCCTAGAGTCATTGTGCACGAGCACTGTGGTGAGTCGGGTGCAATCGGAGCGGCAATTGAAGCGGTTCGCTTGTGGGAAAATGGGAGAGAGACGAGCTTTATAGGGCTCGATGCTGTCAACGAAATTTCTTACACGACACATCGTAACGAGAACACGCGCTGCTTCTTCTGCAAGAACAAATGTCTACGGACTTTTATTGATGTGAATGTTGGTTCAGGATCTGAGGAGGTGGAACCGCCTCGGAAATCCAAGATTCCTCTGTTGGAGGGTGCCAAGCGTCTTATCGTTGGGAACTCCTGTGAACGGGGACTCGTTGAGGATGTCGAAGCAATGAAAGTTATCAAGCAGGGAATGGACCAGGCGAAAGGTGCGTACCCCAATATGCAGGAGACTGCTGCGACAGCGATTTTTAAGTCGTTCAAGCCCGAACCTGTTGCTGATCCAATCCCGAAACTTGCCATCACTAAAGCGCAAAAGCAACGTGTGGCATCAATGAAGAAACGCGAAGACATTCGTATCGGTATCCCGCGCGTGCTTAACATGTACTCCATGAATCCGATCTTCAGCGCTTACTTTGAGAGTTTGGGGCTGAAACCGCGCAACCTCGTTTACTCTGACTATACTTCCGAGGAGATGTACAAAGAGGGTGCCAAGCGTGGTTCGATTGACCCCTGCTTCCCATCGAAGGTCGCCATTCCACACATTCATAATCTGCTCTATACACACCACAAGAAGAAACCACTCGATATCATCTTCTTTCCGATGATCGATTGTTTGCCTTCAGATCTGGTCGGCACCCAAGGTTGTCGCTCCTGCCCTACGGTTTCTACCACACCGGCAGCTGTGAAAGCGGCATTCACCAAAGAGGAAGATCTGTTCGCTGAAATGGGGACACAACTCTTTGACACTTTCGTCAATCTCAGTGAGCCTCAGCTGTTTGAACAACAGATGTATGACCAGTTCAAGGATATGTTTGGACTCTCTGAGGCAGAGAATCGCAGAGCCATCGAAGCTGGTTATAAGGCACTCGATCAGTACCAAAACGTAATGCTGCGTGGTTCGGGTCGCAAAATCATCGATCAGCTAGAGGCAGAGAATCGCCTCGGTATCGTGCTACTCGGCAGACCATATCACAATGACCCCGGTATCTGTCACGAAATCCTCGCGGAGTTCCAGAAGCTCGGTTATCCCATCCTCACACAGGATAGCCTGCCAATTGACGATGACATTTTGGATAAACTCTTCGGTGACCAAGTGCGAGCGGGACTGATTTCAGACCCGATGGACATCGCTGACGCCTGGAAGAACTCCTATAGCGAGAACACGAGTATAAAGGTTTGGGCGGCGAAATATGTCGCGCGCCATCCGAATCTGGTTGCGCTTGAACTCTCAAACTTCAAGTGTGGGCACGATGCGCCCATCTACACAGTTGTTGAGGAAGTTGTGCAGAATTCCGGCACACCGTACTTCTGCTTCAAGGATATTGATGAAAATAAGCCGACCGGCTCTATCAAAATCCGTGTTGAAACGATTGACTACTTCCTCAGACGGTATAGGGAGGATATGGTCAAGAAGACGGAAAATGAACAAATCGTCGACGAGCAGCTCCGTGAATATGAAGTGGAACTTCGGCGTCAGTTGGCTGCGGATCTTGAAACGGAGACGACATTTGCCGCAGCAGGAACGCTGCCGACAGAGTTACAATCGGAGAAGAAGCGTCGTAGTTCAAATGTCAGTGCCTGAAACAAGAGTTGATTTTCTAGCTACAACAGACCGAAGGTGGGGGAAGTTGTCCAACCCCTGTCTTCGGTTATTTATTTTTTACAGAGAAAATCCCAAATCTTTAAAATGAAATTCGGACCTATCTCCGTCACATGTAGCTTCTAATAGAGATATCATCTACTTGTATTTGGAGGGCAAAAGTGCTAGAATCAGACAAGATTATGTTTGGAATTTACAAAGAAAGTGCCTATAGCGAGCGCTACCATGTAGTATACTTCACGGAACTAGAAGACCACGACAAGGATAAGGAGATTGACCGCGCATTCGCAGGGGAGCATTTCTACGATGGCTTCATTCGGAGCAATCAAAGTGATGAGGCAAAGGAAATTGTCGAAAGCGTCCTTGAGCGACTCAATGACGGTGAGTCAGTAGAAGAGACAGAGATAGATCGCCTCTTAGCCGACTATCTGGTATAAATTTAGCCCCAACGCATCTAAGTTATGTCCAATCGAAAACGGATGTCATCCCGCAAAGCGATTCGGGGGCTGAAGTGGTTCATCGTACTGTCGATTGTAGGACTACTTTTAAACTTCTTTCTTACCTCCTTTTCCGAGAGCTTTCGGTATCTCACCCAACTTAAACCCCTATTTTTAATCATAGCCCTTGCGCTGAACGTGTGCGATTGGATATTGGGAGGTATGCGCCTCCTGGTTCTGTCTACACGGCTCTTTCCCCAAATTGAATTCAAAACCTGCCTGAAGTCTAATCTGAGCAACGTGTTTTTGGGTGCGGTTACACCCGCTCAAACGGGGGGCGGTGCCGCTCAGATATACGTGCTGTATAAAAGCGGTATGCCGTTTGCGGAAGCGACTATCGCAAGCGTTGTTTGCTTTCTGGGCTCCATATTTTTCCTGATCTCCTGCGCGCTTTATCTCTTATGCTTCGGGCACGTCCCTGCTATGAATCCATCTTTACTGCTTCTCTCCCGATTCACTCTTTTGGTGTTTTCTGCAATCATCCTGCTGTTCACTGCTGCAGTGATTAAGCCGCAAACCTTTGAAAATGCCACTAGACGATTCTTAAGCGGGATCCCCATATTGAAGAAATCGCTGGAAAGTGGCAAATTACAGGTCTTTTTTGAGTCGGTGCAGAAGTATCAGGATATCGTGAGAATATATGCATCGAAGGGCAAATTGGCTGTTTTAGCTGCGTTTATGCTAAGTTCGGTAACTTACCTCAACAAATTTTTCATAGCATATATCGTGTTGAAAGGGCTGGGATTGAATGTTCCTTTTATTCAGACGATTTTCATACAGATAATTCTCTTTTTAATTTTCTATTTTTCTCCGACACCCGGAGCATCTGGCGTGGCGGAATTGTCCTCGGCACAGTTGATGGGAACGATAATCCCCAAGTCATCTCAGGCAATATTCACTATGCTTTGGCGCACATTTACCCTTTATATCAGCGTTGCAGTCGGTGGGGCTATAATGCTCAAATATCTATTGGCACAAGATAGTTTAGACGAAAAATAGAATGGCAAATCGATTAAGTTACGCGAAATAGTCCCGGCTTCCTATGAATCATACATCGTTCGCAGTTAATCGAGGGGTGTGCATCATTATTGTTTGAATCGCGGAGGCAGCTGATTACGCAGAAAATATCGATAAGCAAACAAAACTGCTGCTAGACTCATGCTCTTTCAGTAAGCCGAATACGCGAAAGTCCTGATGATCCGACAGAAACCTGCGCTCCAGCGGAGCGATATGTCTATAGAACGGCGATAAGGTCCATGCCTGCGCTCCAGCGGAGTGCAATGTGTATCCAAGCAATACGGTTAATCTACTAAGATTGCTACACATGCACACCCCTCAGCTAATCACGCAGTAGACAATGTACTAATCCTGTGGTATTATACTCAGGATTGATAAAATTGTGCTTTGCAACCTTTCCACTGAGGAACGGTTCCCATTTAATGTGAAATCAACGAAACACCTCGACACGAGAGGAAGAGACGATGTATCCAACGCTCATTGATTTTGGTCCTATAGCGATTCATAGCTTCGGTCTTATGATGGCGTTAGGTTTTCTTGCTGTTTTATTGGTTTCACAGCGCGATTTGGCAAGGAAAGGACTGGACCCGCGTCCAACGTCATCAATCATCTTCGCAGCTGCAGTCGGAGGAGTTGTTGGCGCGAAATTGTATTCAGCACTGCGAGATGGTAGGATCGAAATAGCCGAACTAATTTCAAATAGTGGGTTGGTTTGGTATGGCGGTCTCATCGGTGCACTTGCTGCCGTTTTGTTTGTTATCCATCGGTCCCCCAACCCAATTTTGCCAACGCTGGATACGATTGGCATGTCGGTTTTGCTTGGCCACGCAATTGGTCGAATCGGATGTTTCCTCTCCGGAGATGGAGACTATGGCCCCCCTTCAGATCTCCCGTGGGCAATGGCATTTCCCAATGGCACAGTGCCGACAGATATTCCCGTTCATCCAACACCGCTTTATGAAACAGGGATGCTACTGATCGGTTTTGGACTATTGTGGTCTATTCGCAAACGGAAGGAAGGTACGCCGGGGTGGCTGTTGGGTGGAGCGGTTATCTTGGAGGGGGCAGAGCGTTTCATCGCAGAATTTGTTCGATTGAATCCGCCTGCCCTTTTCGGCTTGACCGAGGCACAGATCACAAGCGTTCTGATGGTAATTAGCGGGCTTTTTCTTATCTACTGGGTTACACACCGGCCCGCTGCAACGGAAGAAGATACCATGTCTACACCGATCCCAGTCCCGAAGCGCAAAAAACGACGGCGATCGTAAGAGGCTGCGATAAAGTTGAGGATCGTATCTGAATTACCGATTCGGCATCTATCGCTGGGATTCCCGCCTTGTTTTTCGCATGCCCATCGTGATTTTCACAACCCCTCTAATCATGACCAGCGTTCCCGCAACTAAAAAGATGATAAGTCCTAATTGCTTGATTTGAATGGATGGTCGAATCAGATACCCCATAAACCCAACGACCATTATAAAGATCAGTGTATTCAATAGGATTTTATTCGTATACCATTTTTGCATCGGTTTTTCCTTGCGGGTCTAGGCACTGTCTGATTATTGATTTCAAGTGTTAGCTTCGGCCTCAATGATTTCTAGTAACGTGGTGCGCCAGTTTTGGAGATCTGACAGGTTTTGTGTCAAGATGTTGTAGACCTCTTCTGGATTAACTCGATAATAGTGGTGGACGACCAGATTCCGAAACCTCACCATTTCGTCATAAATTGCTGTGGACGTTTGGTCAAGGTATCCGGCATCGGCAAGCACGACTGGCACCTGTCGATAGGAATCAGCAGATGGCAATCCAAGTGAACGGATTACATAACGGGAGATATCTACCAATGCCTCAATGGAGGTTTGGAGTCTTCGGATTGTTGTATCCAGATTCCTAAAATCAGCCATGAACTCATCGCGGCTCAGACCCCTCAAGGTGTTAAGTTTCTCCAAATTGTCGTCAACCGTATCAAAGTTAATTTGTACATCTTGCTTGTTCATGTTTCCAGTGTCCGTATATTCGGGCAATCCCACTTCAAGACACTTATCGCTGAGTGCCCTTTCATATTCGTTCCGTGCAACGCTGTCCGTTTCGTAAATCACCCTTCCCGTCTGCACGACTACCTGTTGAAACCAGAGCGGTTGATTCGTTAAATCTACGACATCCGCGTTATCCTGCCCCACCACCGCAAACGCCTCATCGAGCAACCCCCCAATTAGGGACCACCGCTCATCTTTGGACCAGTCCTCTGGTAGCAGCACAGCAAAGTCGTAATCGCTGAACGCGTCGGTCTTTCCGCTGACCTGCGAACCGAAAAAGTAGGTCGCTATGATACCATCGGTTCCAGAAAAGATCTGTGCTAGCTGCTCTGTATCGATCATAAGGCTGCCTCAATATCCCTGTCCGATTGGCACGCAGCTTGAAAATATGCGTTACTTAAACAACGCCCGCCGTATCTGTCTTACAGCTTGGCGGATGCGGTCTTCATTTTCGACGAGCGCAATTCGGACATACCCCTCTCCGTTGTGTCCAAACCCCGCGCCAGGGGAGACACAAACTTCCGCTTCATCAAGCAGTTTCATTGCGAAATCCATTGAACTCATATGGCGATACGGTTCGGGAATTGGCGCCCAAACGAACATCGTTGCGTGTGGTTTTTGCACCTTCCAACCAATCCGATTCAGTCCCTCTACCAGCACATCGCGGCGGTTTCGATAGGTCTCCGCATTTGCTTCCACAGCTTCGGCATCAGTTCGCAGTGCCATGATTGCAGCGACCTGAACAGGTGCGAAGATGCCGTAGTCGTAGTAGCCTTTGATTCTAGCCAGTGCGTCAACTAGGTCGCGGTTTCCGACAGCGAATCCACACCGCCAACCTGCCATGTTGTAGGATTTCGACAAAGAGATAAATTCAACCCCAACGTCCTTTGCTCCCTTCGCCTGTAGGAAACTTGGTGCCTTATAGCCATCAAAGACAATGTCAGCATACGCGAGGTCATGAATAACAATGATATCGTTTCGCTTAGCGAAGTCAACAATTTCCTCAAAGAAGGCAAGTTCAATTACTGCTCCGGTTGGGTTATGTGGGAAACTCAAAATTAGGACCTTGGGTCTGGGCCATATATCTCTTGAAATCTCGTCGAGACTTGGCACAAACTGATTTTCTTCGCGTAACGGGAGGCTGACAACGCTGCCGCCTGCGATGACGGTTGCGTAAATATGAATTGGAAACGTTGGGTTTGGGACAAGCGCCAAATCTCCTTCATCTATCAATGCGAGTGCGAGATGAGAAAGCCCTTCTTTGGTGCCAATTACTGATATTGCTTCATGATCGGGATCGATTTGGACACCGAAGCGTCGGTCATAGTACCAGCTGACCTCACGGCGTAGGTTGTAGATTCCTCGCGATGCAGAGTAGCGATGGTGGCGGGCTTCTTGGGCAGCTTCGGTCAGTTTATCTACAATGTGCTGCGGAGTCGGTCTATCAGGGTTGCCCATCCCCAGATCGATGACATCAATTCCCTGTTGTCGCCTTTCATGTGTCAGCTGCTTGAGTTTACCAAACATGTATGGCGGTAATCGGTTGAGTCGTTTTGAAAGTGTGTTCATAGTTCCTGGTCTAAAGAGTTTTGCGGGTTTGACAGTTATGCGTAGGTGGCGGAGAACCTAACGTGCCACACGGAAATATGACAAAAATCACGGCATTGTAAAGAGTAAAACGTGAAACGTCAGGAAAAGTTTCCCGCCGGTATGCTTGAGGATAGGCGTACTGAGCATTACACCTGTTAACGCAGATGGTAGTGCGTGGTAAATGTGACAGCTTTCTTACAGACCTGCAAATCCTCGAATCTTCGGGACATCATCCGCCCACAGCCCACCAATCTCGTGTCGCAGTAGCCATTCGACATCGCTTTGAGTTCGCACAAATCCTCCTTCGACAGCAATGCCTTTCGCTTGGAGACGTTGAATCTTTCGAACCAACGAATGTGCCAAGACGTTGTAAAGACGAAAGTGATTGATCCGGCTCCAACCGATGACAATCCGATTCGCGTTGATAGCTTCCGCTGCCTTGAGGAAGTTCGCCATTGGGTTGATGATAATCGCGCTGGTCTGGATTGCAGGTTCGATTTGTTTTACTTGGATCAACAGCTCTTTACGCGAATAAAAGGTCAAAATACCAACCTTGTCGACGAGGTCAAATTGCAGGATACGCTCAACTAAAAGCGGGATGAGATTGCTTGTATTCTCTTTCGGCTCAATGAAGCACGGTAATCCGGTCTCCTTGACAAAGGAAAGCACTTCATCAAGATGCGCCACTGGTTCAGGGGAATTTAGAACCTTCAGTTTTTGGACATCGATCCAATTTAACTCACTCAACGGAGACGTGCAGCCCGTTACTTCGTGAATACTGTTTTCATTAAAACCGGTGTGGATAATAATCGGTTCCTGATCTTTGGTCAGGCGGACATCACACTCGAAGGCGTCCGCCCCATCCTCAAGCGCTTGTCTGAAGGAAGCGACTGTATTTTCGGGGGCACGGTCTAGACCGCCGCGATGAGCGAGTATTTTGACTTCGGTTTTCATGGGGTCATTTTGAACTTACTGGTTCGATTTCCTTAGAAGTTACATATTTATCACGCTTCACGTTTCTTATGCCATATCTTTTCAAACCGATCCCGTGGGGCGAAACCGAGAATCCGCTTTGCTTTGTGATTGGTGAACCGTTGATGGGGTAGGTCAGTAAAAATACTAAACACTTCACACCGCGACGGGAGTGCGTCGAGGTCGATTTCTAAGCCGAGACGGAACGCCTCCCCCGCATCTCGCCAAGACACTGAGAATGGGGTGAGATCCGTGCCTTCAGCCGGATCATCGTCAGGACGAAAGTTGTAAAAGAGATAGCAGAGAACGTAAATGTCGTAGTGTTCGGTAAAGATTTTACAAATTTCCTGTCCGAGTCCTTTCGTAATTGGGTACAAACCTGTTCCCGGCTGGGGCGGAACGTCGGGATCTATTTCATAATCGTAGTGTTCATAAGTTGGTCCCGTGATAGTAAAATGTGGTCCTGTATTGATGACCCTTCGAATATCGTGTTCGACTGCCGCTCGCATTGTGTTGTAGCAGCCGCGTGTGCTCACGTCGAAAGCGATTTGTCGGTCATGACGAAGAACAGAACAGTTAATGATTGCGTCCATTCCCTCGGCTGCTCGCATGACTTCGTCCAAGGATGAAACATCAACCTGCATGGACTCATGTTTAGTGTCAATCGGCTTGATATCTGTAATGCGGAGTTGGTAGTATGGCTCTAGCACTTTTTCCACATGGGGTCCCAGATAGCCGTGTCCACCTAAAATCAATACTTTCATATCTCACCTCCTAAACCGAAAGTTGTGGGTTAAATTCAAGCGATGTTTTTGCTTTGTTGATGGAGAAACGCGAATTGGGGAATTCTGACTGAATGTGATAGATTTCCCACCTTCTTTCACCGGAAGTGGTGAGGGCGCATTCAAAGGCGTGAATCGCATCGTTCATCTCAAGCCATGTCGAGTCAACAGGTTGATTTGCCGCCGCCGCCGCCGTGACCAGCGTGCCGAGTCGGAGACAAGCGATATTCATGTGTCCTTCGCGCGCAAATTCTCGACAGGTAAACTCACCAAGATACTTTGATAAAATTGCTGCGTCCGTTGAGGGACGCGGACGCCATACTTCGGTGACTGTCCAATCTTCGTCATGCGAATCAAAGAGTTGAAGAGTGCTTGCATAGATTGCGCGGGGAACGTTCTCTTCGGTCGCTGCCATTAGGAGGTTGTAGGTGCAGCGTGTTTGGAAGTCGATCTCCAAGTTTTCCGATTGGTTTGATTCTGAAAGCACAGAAGGTGGCAGCTGTGCCACATGCACAATAGCGTCTATCCCCTGAACAAGTTTGTTTGTTTCCTCATCATGCCCAAGGTCGCTACGCACAAATTCAAAGTCAGTTTCGACATCAATCAGATCTGTTAAACGAATTTGATGTTCACCAGACAGTGCGCTGGCTAATCCTTGCGCCAAATCAGAAGCGGCTGAAGTGATAAGAATATTCATAGTGAAATCTCCAACAGGTAAATATGTGACCAGTGTCCCACGAATGCTCCCGTTGAATGGAGCGAATTTGCGGATCACTGATGATGAGAGTAGGTTCAATATATCACAAGGTTGAAGGTAGGAACAGACAAAATCTCATTGTGGATCTGTGCCCTAGACCGTCGCTTCGACAGTGAATCCACCGATTAGCGAATAGTTCGCCGCATAATGATGGAGTTTGGCGTTAATGTCCATGATCTCGTCCGGTGTGTGGTGGACGCCTTCTTTAGACCAGACAGCATTATTTGCCTCTACGCTTTCCCATAGTGTCATCCAGACATAGTCGTGTTCGGATTGTGCAACGCCGATAAGGTCTCCCTTGTAACCCTTGAGCAATTCAACGTTAAGGCAGCTCGGAAGCGAACGAATTGTAGGTAGAAATTGATGTAACATGAAATCTTCAAACTGTTCACGTTCGACATCCGGCTTTAGTTCAACCGTATGAATGGCGCGAAAATGTGACATTTCGTACTCCTTTATCAAAAATTCCTTTAAGGGTAAAACCCAAAGGTTTATCTTTGGAGCAGTTGGGGCGAAGCCTATACACCCATGCTTTAGCACGTTTTTTTAATTTTCCTGAACAAATATAGTATAATTTTGGCAGTTGCCGGCACCGGGAAGCAGGGAAAGACGCCGGCATAGGGGCAGGGCCTTGTCCCTTGCAAGAGCGGGATAAGTGCTTCCGCTTTTGGAGTACGTCAACAAAACAATAAAAATGGGAAAGCAAAGTATGGCTATGCTTTCCCATGGATTAAACTACAAGCAGTTGACTAAACTCCTTACCTACCACTGATAAAATCTTCCACCATTGCCAAGGCTTCGGCATCAGCATACTGACGGGGTGGCGACTTCATGAAATAGGCACTGGGACCATAGAGTGCACCGCTGACGCCACGATCTTGTGCGATCTTGCAGCAACGAATCGCGTCAATCGCTACACCTGCCGAATTGGGCGAGTCCCATACCTCCAGTTTGACTTCAGCCCGGACAGGAATATCACCGAATTCGGTCCCTTCAAGGTAGAGATAGCACCATTTTCGATCTTCGAGGAAGGGCACGTAGTCACTGGGACCGATATAGACGTTTTTCGGTGCAACCTCATGGTTGAGCTGGGAAACGACCGCATCCGTCTTGGAGATGCGTTTGGATTCCAATCGCTCTTTTTCCAGCATATTTTTGAAGTCCATATTTCCACCAACGTTCAACTGAGAGGTACGTTCAAGTTTCACACCGCGGTCACTCATCAGTTTTGCTAGCGCACGGTGAACGATAGTCGCTCCGAATTGCGCCTTAATATCGTCTCCAACGATGGGCAGACCGGCTGCCTCAAACTTTGCGCGCCATTCATCATTTTTCGCGATGAATACAGGCATACAGTTCACGACAGCACAACCGGCGTCCAACGCCTGCGCCACATACCATTTCGTCGCTGCCTCGCTGCCAACGGGTAGATAATTAATGAGAATATCGGCTTGAGTTTCACGCAGAACATCAGCGACATCAACGACCTCAGCAGGCGATTCATCGACCGTCTCATGGTAATATTTGGCAAACCCATCCATCGTGGCTCCACGCTGGACAATCACGCCGGTCTTAGGGACATCTGAAAATTTTATGGTGTTATTAATTTCGGCAAAAATTGCATCGGCAACATCAAGTCCAACTTTGTTCTTATCGACATCAAAAGCTGCAACAACTTTAACATCACTCACGTGGTAGGAACCGAACTTAACGTGCATCAGACCGGGAACGAACTCACCTTCTTTAGCATCTCGATAGTATTCAATTCCTTGAAGCAAAGAAGATGCACAGTTTCCGATACCTACAACAGCAACTCGAATTTCAGGCATTCTAGTTACCCTCCTTGTATATATTCAAATCATCTCATCATTTGGTTTTGTTGATTATAACATTAGTAGCTATAAATTTCCATCTGTATTTAACGGATTGAAATTGGATGTCAAATTGAATCTAATGGAAAAATTGGTCTACGCACATCTTGATACGCAAAATGTAGTGGATTCACCGCTGTCAGTCCGGGGGTATCAACCTCAATAATCTTTCCTGCAATAGGTTCATAAGCTGCACGATAGGCAATGGCAGCCTTGACAACGATATGTTTCATCTGCTGTGGATCAATCCCCAAACTGAGGAGTTGATGTAGGCTGAATGGTACCTGACGTTTACTTGTTAGTACAATCAAGTTATTTCTTTCAAGCTCCACCACCGCTGTGATGCCCTGATCCTGATATCGCTGCCCGCCGTGTCGCGGCGCAGTTTCCTCGTAATAACCGTCGTGGATGAGACGAACACGTCCACGGATTGGGACCGGCGAACCGTGTTGGTTGTCCGATTTTCCGCCGGCAGTCAGGGTGACTTCCCCGCGAACGCCTGCCCGAATACACGCCTCTACCTCCTGTGGCGCGTAGAGGATACAGACGAACCCATCCGCTTCCTGACGCAACAGTTCACTCACAATGAACGTGCTATCCCCTGGGGAACCACCTCCGATGTTATCTCCCATTTCGACTAGTATGACAGGGTGTGCTTCACTTTCCATTGCTTGCGCGACCGCCCCGGCTGCGTCTGGAAGGTTGATGTCTAACTGATTGTGTACATTCCACAACCTGTTTGATAACCGCTCGGCTTCTGCTTGAGCAAGTTGTGGATCATTATCGGTTACAACGACGGCGGCGGGTCCCATTTCATGGACATCGGCGTACGGGTATCCTGCTGCAATGTTTGCTGCGAGAACGTTAGATCTGGTTTCTAACTCTGCTGCCTCCTGAAGAATTGGACACATCGGTTCAACACTGGTGTATTGATGCAAGATATTGAAAATCATCGGCGGTTTGGCAAGGGCTTGGGTTGGCTTAATTTCCCCGCGAACCGTACGCATGAGAATCTCTGCGGCTTGGAGTCCGCGCTGACGCTGATCGATGTGTGGATTCGTTTTATAGATGACCAATGCGGTTGATTCTGCGACCATCTGCTCGGAGACATTCGTGTGGTGATCGAGTGTAGACACGATAGGAAAATTGGACCCTAACGCCCGGCGCATCCTGCGGAGCACCTCACCATCGCCATCGGGATAGCTTTCAACAACCATTGCGCCGTGCAGGGCAAGTAATACTCCATCGAGATCTGGTATTGACCGAATACGTTGGATGAGCTCAGTAACGATTTCGTCAAAAAATATATCCGTCACTCTGCCCGCGGGTGTCGCTGCAGCCATCAAGGTCGGGTGCAAGTCCCAGTCGTATAACGATGCACCTTCGATAAAACCGCCAACCTCATGATGGGATTCCCCCCAGATATCGAGGATGTCATTACCGAAGATGAGACGCCCGGACTCAAATGCTGCACGGTCTGTTGGCACACTACTAAAGGTATTGGACTCGTGCATGATGCCACCAATTGCGATGGTTGCCATAATTGTTTCCTTCTCTATAACAGATTGCGATTGAATTTCCCCATCATCTGTGCTATTATTGGTACGTTCATCAGTTAGTTTAGTTTAAGCAGATATTATATCAGTTTTTGATAAATGATGCAAAGGGGCAAATCGCGGACGGCTTGCTCCGGTGCAGATTTCTTACGAGGTGATTCCATGAAAGTGGCTTATGCGTTTCGTCGAGGGGTATTGTATCCGCATCAAGACGGAGGTATCGGATCAAAGGAACATCGTAGGGCGTTCTTGAAAAAAGCGAAAGAGATTGGTTTTGACGGCATTGAGTTGGGACCCAGCGTGCTGGATCAACCTGATGTTGCAACCCTCCGAGCAGAGCTTGAAGATGCGGGCATGCCGTGTGTTGCTATACGCGGCGGAGGCGGCTTTATAGCCCCGCGTACCGCCTCGGGAGCTGGCAAGCAGTGGGAGCAGATTATTCAGTTTGCTGCACAGATTGGTGCCGGGGTGGTCAATTCAACAATTGGCGGAAGCCCAGCTCCTGATCCACGCGGAATCGGCACATATAGAGGAGAACGGATATCTCAAGGTTCCAGCCGAACGGCAAGAGAAGAAGATTATGAACGCACTGCACGTGGGCTCTCTGAAGCTGCAAAGGTTGCCGCCGATCAGGGATTGGAACTTTCAATCGAAATCCATCAGAACACCATAGTTGATAACAGTTGGACTGCGTTACACTTGTTAGAACTTATTGATCAACCCAACGTCGGTATCAACCCCGATCTTGGCAACATTTACTGGACTTATGACATCCCAGAGGAGTCCTGTGAAGATGCCATCGCTGCGCTCGCGCCCCATTGCAATTATTGGCACTGCAAGAATCTGTACCGCGTCCATATTCCTGACCTTGAAAAATCGATTCTATTGCAAGCCCCGATTCCCGATGGAGACATCGACTACCGATTCGCAATCTCGGCGATGTTGGATGCAGGCTACAGTGGTTATCTCGCTATTGAAGGTATGCGTCTCGGCGATCAATTCCACGGTGATTTGAAAAGTGTTGCTTATGTTAAATCAGTGGCAGCAGAGTTGGGCGGGTAAATATAGTCGTGAGTAAATGGGTTGCAGGTTTGCCCATTTACTCGTTTACTTTCCTATTTGTAAGCCATACATACCCCGTAAAGGAAGTTTATGGACAAAAGGGATCTTGCAAAACGGATTAAAGCGGCTTCGTATTTGACCGGAGAATTCAAGCTGCGGTCTGGAAAAATCAGTTCGTTCTATTGGGACAAGTACCGCTTTGAAAGTGATCCGATCCTGCTGCGTGCGATTGTGGCTGAGTTGCAGATGTTGTTACCGTCCTCTTTCGATAAGCTGGCTGGTTTAGAGTTGGGCGGTGTTCCGCTTGCGACTGGCCTGTCTTTCAACACAGGGAAGCCGTGCCTATATGTCCGCAAAGAAGCCAAAGACTATGGCACCTGCAATTTGGTAGAGGGTGGATTTCAATCGGGTGAAACGGCATTGGTGATAGAGGATGTGGTCACAACTGCTGGACAGATACGGACATCAGTTTGTCAGATGCGAGAACTTGGATTAAAGGTTGAGCACGCTTTTTGCACCATCGATCGGGAAAGTGGGGGACGTGAGAATCTGGCGGAGATTGGCTGTTCACTGAGATCGGTTTTTACGTTGACGGAGTTGGAACAATTGGCAGCAGATTAGCAACGAGTGCGTGAAATACACCATGATTGAGGAGGATTTAGAGACGATTTTAGGAGGTATCCCAAGCGGTAGATCGGCATCGGGTATGGCTCGGTAATTGCAGGTTATCCAAATGCCAGATTTTGCTATCTAAGATGACAGTCCTAGGATACGCTTACGTTGAGCTTATGATTTAAGAACCTTTGGATCTGGTGATGGGTGCCCACAAATGCACACACGATTCATCGATCAGTTTGATGTCGTTCTTCTTGATGTATCACACACTCTTATGTTTGATGTTGACCGGTTCTCTGATACTGAGGATTATGGTGCAACGTATCGTCAAATCGGCGGCAATCTGCTAAGTAACACAGAAATACACGGCATCATCACCGCGCTATTTGATCGCATGCTGGCTGACTATGAAGATCCAAGCTGTTATGATTCATTCCCCTCAGTTTTCAGTTATCTGAAAGTGTTACCTGAATCGGCAAACCTTGCGGTGGGTGAGATTCGATTGTTAGCACAGGTTTTTGCGATGCACGAAGTTGGAACGATTCCAGCCACGCATGCAAAGGCTTTGCGCCGACTCCACGAGACGCATAGACTGGGAATTATATCAAATATTTGGTCTTCAAACGACCTTTATTTGCGCGAATTTGAGAGAGTTGGAATCCGTAATCTGTTCGATGTGATTATTTTTTCTTCAGATCATAGCTGCGTTAAACCTTCTCCATATATCTTTGCAAAAGCAATAGAAACTCTTGATGTCAATCGCTCAAAAATCGTCTTTGTCGGGGATAGCTTGAAATATGACATTGCAGGTGCGAAAGCAGCAGGTTTATCATCGGTATGGATTAGCAGAGATGCAAGCCAGATTGATCAGAGCAATCTAGGACCGGAACTTATCATTAAGGATTTACGAGATTTGATTGAGAGGTACTATTGAAAATTCTATTCATTGGAGACATCGTTGGATCACCCGGTCGGAAAGCTCTTGCGAACCTTCTGCCACACCTGATTGAACAAGCAGATGGGTTCGATGCAATCATCGTCAACGGGGAAAACGCCGCCGGTGGCAAAGGGTTGACTCAATCGGTGCTCGACGAAATCCTCGATTTAGGGGCTGACGTCATAACGACCGGAAACCATGTCTGGGATAACCGCGAAATCTTTAGATTCATTGATACAGAACCGAATCTTGTCCGTCCGGCAAATTTTCCGAAAGGAACACCGGGACGCGGCTGGCTCGTCGCCACAGCAGCTTCAGGAACGCGAGTCGGTGTAATGAATATCGCCGGGCAACTTTACATGGACAGCTACGAAAACCCGTTTCACACCTTCGATGCTATCTTCCCGCAGATCCAGACACGAACCCGGTTTATTCTTCTCGATTTCCATGCGGAGGCGACAGCGGAGAAAATTGCAATGGGTTGGTATGCCGATGGAAAAGTGAGTGCCGTTGTGGGCACCCATACTCATGTTCAGACAGCCGACGAACAGATTCTTCCGCAAGGCACCGCTTATATTACGGATGTCGGTATGACGGGTCCTCATGACTCAGTGATTGGTATGAAAAAAGAAGAAGTAATCGAGCGTTTTCGGACGATGCTGCCCCGACGCTATCAAGTCGCAGGCGGCAATATTATCCTCTGTGGCGTTATTCTGGAATTGGATGATGAGACTGGCAAAGCCCTCTCCATTCAGCGTATCCGACTGCCTATGAGCGATGTGGTAAAAGCACAGTAGTTCAGCCATCATATTTTTAGGTCACATATATACTTGCTTATGATTTTTCCAACAGGCACTATTTACAAAGTCCACGAGATTACACAGATCCTGCAAGGCATTTTACAAGCGGAGCCGATACTACAAGATTTATGGCTTGAGGGTGAGATCTCGAACTTAGCGCGTCCCACTTCCGGGCACGTCTACTTTACGCTCAAGGACAATAATAGCCAGATTAAGTGTGCGATTTTTAAGCGCGCCGCCTTGCGCCTGCGATTTCCGATGCAAAACGGGGATGCCGTACTTGTGAATGGACGGCTTAGCATCTACGATGCGCGGAGTGAGTATCAAATTATTGGTGAGCGTGTCGTACCTGCCGGCGTGGGAGAATTACAGTTGGCTTTTGAGCGGCTCAAGGAACAGCTCGCTGCAGAAGGACTGTTTGATCCAATCCATAAAAAGCCGCTGCCGGAATTTCCACAGAAGATTGGTCTTATCACATCTGCGACAGGGGCAGCTATCCGCGATATTCTCCGCATGTTCCAAAAGCGTTATCCCGCTGTGGAGGTACTGCTATTTCCAACCCTTGTGCAAGGGGATGGCGCGGCGGAGGAGATTGCTCATGCTATCGCGTGCATGAACCGTCAATCGGGGATTGATCTCCTTATTGTTGGTCGAGGGGGCGGATCCATCGAAGATCTGTGGGCTTTCAACGAAGAGGTTGTCGCCCGTGCAATTTTTGCGTCTCATATTCCGACCGTGTCTGCTGTGGGACACGAAACCGATACTACCATTGCAGACCTTGTCGCAGACCACCGCGCCCTTACCCCTTCCGCAGCGGTTGAAAACATCGTTCCAGATCGGGAAGAGCTTCGGACGCAGCTTGCTGGCATTAGGTCCAATTTAGTGCGATATATCACCCAGCGAATTGATATTCTTCAAACAAAACTGGAAAATATACAGAGCCGTATCCCAGCAACACATCGGATTGATGCCATCAACCGCCTTCGACAGGTAATTGATCAGCTTGACAACAGGGGACAACGAGCAGCCGGACAACAGTTAAACGGAAAACGGAGAACGTGGCAAGTCGCTGCTACCCAGTTAGACGCGCTAAGTCCATTGGCGACATTGGCTCGTGGATACAGCATCTGCAAAGATTTAAACGGAAAAACAGTGACAGATGCCTCGCAGGTTCGCGCTGGTGAAGAGGTTGATGTCCGGCTATCGCGGGGCCGGTTAGCTTGTCGGGTACTAAAAGGAGAAATAGATGTCTGAAGAGATGAGTTTTGAGGAAGCCTTAATCAAACTTGAGGAGGTAGTCTCCCAGCTTGAACAGGGAGATGTCTTGACTCTGGATGAGTCACTACAAGCTTTTGAGGAGGGTATTCGTCTGACGCGGCTCTGTCGAGAAAAACTTGATGCGGCGGAATTGCGCGTGCAACAACTGGTTGAAGTCCACGAAGATGAGTTTGAAGTGCTACCGTTTGAAGTGGAAGATGAGGGAGAAATCTGATTGTACGTTGCAGGGGACAGAGTGTTTTTGTCCTCACTCGCAGATTTTCACAAGGAGTTTTGGAATGCTTTTACAAAAAATTGACACACCCGCAGATCTCAAATCACTAAATACCAACCAACTGAAACAACTCTCTGAAGAGATGCGTGGGTACCTTCTTTCGGTGCTATCGGAAAATCCCGGCCACTTCGCTCCCAACCTGGGAACGGTTGAATTAGCAATCGCCCTGCATTACATTTTTGATACCCCACGTGACCAACTTATCTGGGACATTGGTCATCAAGCTTACCCCCATAAACTCCTCACTGGACGCCGCGATGTGTTTCCGACGCTTCGACAGTATGGGGGTATCAGTGGATTTCTCAGTCGCGCAGAAAGCAAGTACGATGTATTTGGCGCGGGTCATTCAAGCACATCGCTTGCAGCGGCGTTGGGGATTGCTACCGCTCGCGACCTAAGCAATGAGGATTACAAAGTGGTTGCCGTGATCGGGGATGGCGGTTTGACAGGAGGGATGGCGTTCGAGGGACTAAACACAGCCGGAGACTTTAAGAAGGATATGCTCGTCATTTTGAATGATAACCAGATGTCCATTTCCCAAACAGTTGGTGCGTTTTCAAAATATCTGCACCGTCTCTTAACCAATCCAACCTACAATGCCCTTCGCTCCAGCGCGAAAGAGATTGTGAAGCGAATTGCACCGGAGGTGAAACCTGTTGCTAAACGGATTGAAGCCGCCCTCAAGCCCGGTACGCTGTTTGAGGAGTTCGGTTTTCGCTACTTCGGTCCTCTTGATGGCAACGACCTGGATGCGTTGTTGCCCGTACTTGAGGGGGTGAGAGCGCTGCATCAACCAATTCTACTTCACGTCGTCACCCAAAAGGGAAAAGGGTATCCTCTCGCCGAAACAGATTCAGAGTCGTTTTACAGCGTCAGTGGCAAGTTTGACCTCGAAACTGGCAAATCGCTTGTGCCTAAGTCACCGCTTCCGACGTATACCAGTGTTTTCAGCAGCACATTGATTGAACTGGCCGAACAGGACTCCCGAATTGCTGCTATAACCGCGGCAATGCCAAACGGCACAGGGTTGGACAAATTTCAGGAGGTGTTCCCCGATCGCTTCTTCGATGTCGGCTTAGCGGAACAGTGCGCTGTAACCTTTGCAGCAGGACTAGCAACTCAAGGCGTCAAGCCGGTCGCGGCAATCTATTCGACCTTCCTGCAACGCGGTTATGATCAGGTGGTTCACGATGTCTGCATTCAGAATTTACCCGTTATCTTTGTGCTGGATCGGGCTGGCCTCGTCGGGGCAGATGGACCTACACATCACGGTGTATTCGATTTTGCATACCTACGTTCTCTACCAAACATGGTAGTAATGGCACCCAAAGATGAAGATGAACTCCAGCACATGGTGAAGACCGCCGTTGAATATGAAAAGGGACCAATTGCCCTCCGTTATCCTCGCGGCAACGGTTTGGGCATTCCTATGGCAAGCCGACCCCAGTCCTTGTCACTTGGCAAAGGTGAGATCCTACGCAATGGCGATGACCTATTGATTATAGCGATTGGAAATCGCGTTCAACCGGCACTCGACGCAGCAGAGATATTGGCGGACTCAGAGATATCGGCAACGGTTGTAAATGCGCGATTCGTCAAGCCGCTTGATACCCAACTCATCCTTTCACTCGCTTCGCGGATTGGAAAAGTGATTACGGTTGAGGATGGTGTACTGATGGGCGGATTCGGTAGTGCGGTTTTGGAGACCCTCACAGATAGTGGATTGACAGATGTGCAGGTCAAACGCCTCGGTATTCCCGATCAGTTTGTTGAACATGGGGATGTCAACACCTTATATGAACAGTGCGGTTTAGATACAGAGGCGATTGTCCGTGAAGGGGTACAACTTGTTAAGGAACAGGACATCGGATAGACGCGGAGAAGTGAGTGGTGCGGTATCGGAGACGGATGTAGAAGTTGGAAGGAAAGATAGAATGGCAGGGTGGAAGGGCAGCGATAGCACATCCAATATTTTACGTTTCGCGTTTGACACACCACGACGGCAAAGCAAGCAGCGACTTGATACACTCGTTGTCCAGCGCGGACTTATCGAAAGTCGTGAACGAGCAAAACAGCTAATTCTCGCCGGTGAAGTGATCGTTTCGGGGAGCGCACAGGTCAAACCGGGACAACTGATTTCACCGGATGCGGAAATTGTGGTGAAAAAACCGCCACGGTACGTCAGCCGAGGTGGGTTGAAGCTAGAAAAGGCGTTGCAGGTTTTCCAAGTCGATGTGCGTGGCAGTATCGCAATCGATGTCGGGGCATCCACCGGTGGGTTCACAGATTGCCTGCTACAACACGGTGTGAAGTTTGTGTATGCGGTGGATGTAGGTCACGGGCAGCTTGCGTGGAAACTCCGTCAAAATCCACGGGTGTGTGTTATTGAGGGTACTAATATCCGCACAATCGACGTGAACCGTTTTGAGCCGCCTGTCGAAATCGGTGTGGTTGACGTCTCGTTTATTTCTCTCCAAAAAGTCTTACCAATCGTTATCCAAATCGTTAATCCTACGGGGGATGTACTTGCCTTGATCAAGCCCCAATTTGAAGCGGGACGGAAGCATGTGGGCAAGGGCGGTGTCGTGCGGGATGCGAGCGTGCACGTTCGGGTTCTCCGCGATCTCGTCCAGTTTATTCACGGGCTGGATTTATCTGTTATGGGGATCTCTTACTCTCCCATTCGTGGGCCCGCGGGAAACATCGAGTATCTAATTTGGTTTAAGACCGGAACGGAAGGCACTTCGGTGGATTGGGAAAAGTGTGCGACGCAGGTGGTACGAGAGGCTAATACCGCTCTGCAATAATTTGTTGGGAGAATATTATGGCGATTGGTATTGGTATCATCGGTGCAGGCGGGATTTCCCGTGCACATGCACGCGGATACCTCCAGATTCCCGATGAAGCACGGATTGTGGGTGTTGCGGATATCCTTGAGGAACGGGCGCAAGCCGCAGCACAGGAATGGAGCGCGGAATACGCATTTGGAGACTATCGCGAACTGCTCGCACTTGCAGAGGTAGATGCTGTCAGCGTTTGCACGTACACCAAGGCACACTGCGAACCAACAGTCGCGGCACTTCAGGCTGGGAAACATGTCGTCGTGGAAAAACCGATGGCGGCTACAGCCACTGAAGCCCATCGAATGGTGGAAGCCCAAAGAGCTAGTGGAAAAATCCTAATGGTGGGCATGAAATGGCGGTTTATGCCTGAAATCCAAGCAGCAAAAGCGTTTATTGAGGCAGGCAATCTGGGACAAATTTATTACGCCGAAGCGATTGGTTGGCAGCACCGCGGTATCCCCGGTGGAACATTCATTAAAAAAGAGACAGCAGGCGGCGGCGGATTCATGGATAATGGTGTTTATACGCTTGACGCTGTGCTTCACATAATGGGACATCCCAAACCGCTTACGGTTTCCGGCACCGATGCCAACATTTTTGGCCACTCCCCGGACGGTACTTGGAATATCGATGACTTTTCGGTGGAGGATTTCGGTACAGCCTACATCCGACTGGAGGGAGGCATTACCCTGTTCTTCGCGCATAGCTGGGCAATTAACTTCCCAGAACAGTGGCAGATGCGTATCGCCGGCAGCCGCGGAGCTGCTGAGATCTTTCCCTTTGGCTCAGAACCGAAACTGCGTCTATCGCACGGGGGTTACAGCGATTTGCAGGATGTTACGCCTGATCAGCTGCCGGAAGGAAGCATAGACGTCACCTATGAAATCAAGCGGTTTGTGCGAGCCATTCGGAACGAACAACCTTCCCCTATTCCTGGGGATACTTTCCTGTACACCAACGCAATTTTCGATGGGATCTATCAATCGTCACAACTCGGACGTGAAGTTTCTGTTAGTTTGCCCTAGTCCGTTTTCGCATCCACATCTGTCCTGCCAGCCTGAACATCTCTGTCGTATTATGGTAAATCTTAGAATTAATGAAACACTCCAAATTGGTAGGCGCTGTTTCCAATCCCCCCGATAAATCGGGGTAAACTAATTATCGGGATCCCGAGAATCGGGACAAGCCGTTTCAACCCACCGCGGCACCTATGCAGTGCGATTAGGAAACCGCACCTACCGGGGAGCGAAAGTGTCTATCTGTTTTTAGAATTCACCATAAATAAAAAAGCACCGGGCAAATAGAATCACCCGGTGCTTTGTGTAAAATTATCAAGCGACGACAGCGTTTACCATCTACCGCCGTCATCGTCATCTCTCTCTCTGCCACCGCGTCTCTCACCGCGTGGGGGTCGAGGACGAGCCTCGTTCACTTTCACAGGACGTCCAGCAATCTCCTGTCCATCCAATCCGGCGATCGCCGCCTCCGCCTCACCTTGATCGGGCATTTCGACAAATCCAAATCCTCTTGACCTTCCACTGTAGTGGTCTCGAATGACATTGGCAGTGTCGACTGTTCCGTGGCTTTCAAAAGCATCTCGTAAGTCATCATCCGTTGCATCATATGACAGATTACCGACGTAAATATTCATCTGAATTACCTCTCTGAAAAGATGTTGTTCAAAATTTGCAAACGTTTCTGGACTTTGGACACGGAGGTTGGCTTCCCCCTCATCGACTGTACATTCGAGTGATTCGCAGTTCATCGATGAATCGACACCGTGCCATCTTATAGCTTACCCCTTGATAGTATCACCACATTCCGTGTGTGCCATCACCTCTCTTCGCATCGTTGGGTTCGAGAAGCCGGGCATCTGTCAGATAACATCGTCGTCACTGAGTTGTTATTGACGCCATTTGACCCCTCCCAAAGTTGAAACATTGGGATTCTTATGAGTCTCCTTTGAGAGTTTTTAATGGACTTACGGGTGTGCCCGGTTAAAGGCACCCCTGCCGTATACTTGCTTCAACGAAACTTGCCTTGTCATACAAGGTCTTACTGTCCCTCCACAAGCGTTTTAACGTCTTGGTGTGTCCCGCCACGACGATATAGATTTTGGACTTGGTTTTCGTCCTGACGCGGTTTGGATAACCGCTTGCGTCCAATTCCTCCATCTCACCGAAGGAGACGGGAGACCTTTGAAGGCTCAAAGGGTGAGATTCTCCCGCTTTTGGACGTATCAGAATTATACCATACTTTTGCCAAGAAAATCAAGCCTTTGGCCCCAACGCTAAAGCATTGGGATTGTCTTTGGAACTTTCAATTTTGCCCGAATCCTTTGCTTATCTGCATAGTTGCGTATTTACAACTATACTAAGTTTGCTTGACATTATTTTTCAATAATATTATAAGCCAAGATGGCGCAAACATCCAGAAAAACTTCTGATATGCAAAAATTTCCGAGATGTGAGTGTGCTTATCCCCACCTACAGAACGAGTATTGCCCCACATTTTCAACATTGAAAAGTCAGTCACATTGTGGGATAATCAATAGAATGTCAGATTCTATAAATAGAGATCACCGTTATGGGAGGAGAGGCAGATGGATCAAACGGCAGATGCGGTTGTGGTGGGCGGTGGGGTAATTGGGTGCTTCATTGCTTATGAACTTTCAAAGGCAGGACTTGAGGTAGTTGTGGTAGAAAAGGGGCAGGTCGGTGAAGAAGCCTCCAGTGCAGCTGCGGGATTGTTAGTACCCTTGCATATGGCCGAAGAGGAACGTGCGCTTTTTGAACTCCACTTGGCTTCGACGAAGATGTTTCCTGCGTTTGTGCCGAGGCTCGAAGAAGAAACGGGCATCCGTGTTGAGTATATCCCGTCTGGAATTCTGAGGGTTGCTTTGAACGAGGAAGAGGAGACGGCTCGGCTTTCGCAGTACCAAAAATTGGGGGAAACCTTTGGGATGGCGATAACACGGTTGGACGCAGTGGAACTACGCTCTCTTGAACCCGAGTTGGCGCCAGCGGTATGTGGTGGCATCTTTTCCCATGATGAGGCGTACATTAACAATGGTCGCTTGGTCCTTGCACTTGCCAGAGGTGCTTCCGTGCGAAATACACAATTCCTTGAAGGGCGTCTTGCGACCGGTGTGCGGCGAACTAACGGACGCTTTTCAGCACTGCAAACGAACGAAGGGGAGATTTCTGCCGGACATCTCGTGATAGCGACTGGTGCATGGAGTCGTATTTTCTGCGAGGCGTTGGGCTTGACCATCCCTGTTGCGCCTGCGCGTGGCCAGATGTTGGCGGTCACAACTATTCAACGTCTGCTTCAACGTCCCATTAACTCTAGCAAAGGGGCACTTGTCCCCCGCGCGGACGGCTCGGTCCACGTCGGAGCAACCGTTGAGCATGTTGGTTTCGATAAGCGCAACACCCCCGAAGCGATTGCCGATCTGTTAGACAGGGGGACGGCGGTCGTTCCCGCCTTAAGCGAAGGGCGTGTCGAAAGGATGTGGTCGGGTTTGCGTCCTTTCTGTGAGGACGGACTTCCTGCTATTGGAGGGGTTCCCGGTTGGGAAAATGTTTCGGTTGCGGCAGGGCACTTCACGATGGGCATCACGGGCAGTCCGATAACGGCAAAGATTATCAAGGAACTGGTAGTAGACGGGCATTGGGATCAATCAATGGAGATTTTCTCGCCGGCTCGCTTTGCGGACGGTTAAGAACAGGACCATAAAAAGCCGAGGAGGCGATTGTTTTCTTTCAGTTTGCATTATAGATTTACATCAACATTGCTTTGCTGTGCTTCGCGCTTCTAGGAGGTGGTGTAAGGTTGAATTGCCTCTAGATTAGCAGTCTCTTTCTGACTGACATGATACAGATCCCACCGGAGTTGGAGGTTCATCCAGAAACTTGGCGAAACCCCAAAGAATTTCGCCAAGCGGAGTGCAATACGGGGTGTTATTCCCCGGTGTTTATTCACAAGTTCATTAACACTCCGGTACGACACATGAATTGCCATAGCGAGTTTTCGCTGACTGATATCCATTGGGCGCAAAAATTCCTCCAAAAGCATTTCACCCGGATGGGTTGGAGGACGGTTAGTTGGTACACGAATCATTTTGTTTCTCCTTGATGCTGATTTAGTGATAATCCACAATTTCGACTTCAGCTGGTCCAGTGTCTGTCCACACAAAGCAAATACGGTATTGGTTATTGATTCGAATGCTATATTGTTCGGCTCGATTGCCTTTCAAAGCCTCAAGTCGGTTACCCGGTGGTATCCGAAGCTCACCGAGTGAAACAATAGAGTCAAGTTGGTCAAGCTTTCGGCTGGCAATTCGCCACAAAATTCTAGGGCATGTCCTGTTTGCAGTTCTTGTATTGTTACCGTTAAAAATATCTTCGGTGCCTCTATTTTTGAATGATTGTATCATAGTCGTGATATTTTTCAGCACCGTATTCTATAATTTTACTTTCGAATGCCGTCAAAAAATGAGACTATTTTATCAGACGTTTTTCATGATTTTGAGTTTATCACTTTCTAAAATGGATGAGCAACAGACATGATTCCTTACCCTAATCACTACAAAATTTTGGCAATATCTTACAAAAAGAAGAAGGAGTAGAACTAATGGCAAAGTATCGAGCCGCACTAATTGGGTGTGGTGGAAAAGGTAAAGACCATACCAATACATTGATAAACAACGAACTGGTGGATTTGGTTGCCTTTTGTGATATTCGTGAGGAAGCCCTGCAAACGTACCAAGAGATGTACTGCGTGTCCGCACTATACACGGATTATCAGGAGATGTTTGAACGGGAGAACCTCGACCTCGTTGTGATTTCAACGCAGGCGCCGCAGCACCATGCGACAACGCTTGCTGCAGCGACACACGGCTGTAATGTGCTCTGCGAGAAACCGATGGCTGTGACACTTCAGGAAGCTGATGAGATGGTTGCGGCGTGCGACGAAGCGTGTGTGCGATTGTCCATCAACCATCAGAAACGTGCCAGTGCATATAACGCTTATGCCAAAAGGTTGATTGCTGAAGGGGAGATCGGTGAGGTCTTTTTGATACGTGCTTACGAAAAAGGGGGACGCAAATCGGGTAACGCGATGATGGAGATGGGGACGCACCTCTTTGATTGGGTTCATAATTTTGGAGGAGACGTGAGTTGGGCTGCTGCGCATATCACCGCAGCGGACTCACTTGAAGCGGGACCTCAAGACATCAAACATAGTCAGGAGGTCAACCCGCGTGATCGGGACGCAGGATTGGTTATTGGTGAAAGGGCGTTCTGTTCGTTTGGGTTCGCCAACGGGATACATGCTGATTGCGACTTCTTGGCAGAATCGGAGGCAAATGATAGGGCATACGGCTTGGATCTCATCGGAACAAAAGGACGGATTGCGTTGCGTCGAAGTGTTGCTACGGTGATGTTCATACACCGCGGCGAATTTATGACACCTGTGGAGGGGCATCAGTGGCAGCCGGTTTCACTGCCTGACGAGGATCGTATTACGGGGCAGCACCTGGGAACCCGAGACATTAATCAGGTACTTCAATCTCGTCTCATCCAGTCGCTGCTTGAACCCGATGACCCGGAGGCAGATCCGATTTCGTCTGGTCGGGAGGGACGTGCGTCGTTGGAGATGATCCACGGTTCGTGGGAGTCCCATCGACAGGGTGGACGTGTCCCGTTTCCACTCAAAGACCGCACTCACCCCCTGCAACGTTGGCGCGATGAGGCGTAGGTAGGGGGTAGGTAGCCGCCGGGATTTTGGGTTGCTGAATCTTGGGGATGGGGGTATAATCAATCAACAAAATCGGTTAAAGAGATGATAGAGGAGAAACCATGAATCGGTATTTTGAAAAGCTAAAACATTATGTGATATCCGGTGGGCAGATGCCTCGAAAAGGGTCTCGGATATTCACACTTCTTGCCCTTATTGCAGGTTTTTTGTTGGGGGTTGTTGGGATCTTTGCTGGATTCTCAGGTTTTTTCATTGCATACCTTATGCTTGGGGGCTGTGTTTTCGCTGTGTTGATCTATAGCATTGCTCTGTCAGTCAGTGTGCTCAATGACGCCAATCGCAGTGGGTGGTGGTTGCTTATCAGCTTTATCCCGCTCATCGGTTCTATAATTTTGCTTGGTTTTACGGCGCAAGATAGTCAGTCGAACGAGAATCAAGGTGGATGTAACCCAGAGGATGCCGCAGTGTAGGAATCTAACTTGCCGTTGCCGTCTCCTGATTCCCAATCTATTGGGGTGACAGCGGACTTTGGCACATCAGTGCTTTTTGGCAAATTTTCTACCGTGCCTGAACATGGTATAGTAACTTGTGCTTCTTTATAATATTCAGTTTTGGGTATCTATCCAACCGGAATATACAGAAAAATTTCACCTAATTGCAAGTTAGGTACATGCTCAAAGAAAGTTACAAATCTCATGAAAATAAATCACTTCTTCACCGACGTTTTGGGAGTCAATTTCCGGAATGTACGCTGGTCTTGGGGCGCGACCGACGACATAACCAATCGCGTGTTCCTGCGCGTTTGGGAGTATTATATTGAATCCATACGAGATGGTGAACGTATCCTCGTTGGACATGAAAAACCACGACAGCACCTACACGGTTATAACGAGCGACGCAGGCACCTTGATCTCATTCGAGAGGGCGCGACGGGCTTCGGCGTTGTCTGCACACCCGTTGATTCTGAAGCAGAATCTTGGAATATTAAGTCGTTTGATAAAACGATGTTGCTGCAATTGGGTAACTTAACCGAGGAAAATGGTCGAACTTACGCGCACATTGATGCTCGCATTCCAGTCGAAGACCTAACTATCCCTGTTTCAATCCCTCGAGATGTAATAACAACCCTCGGGAAGGAGATCGAAACCACAACAAAGGTTAATCTTGTCAATGCGCGGGTAGGTCAGGGAAAATTTCGGTCAGAGGTGCTTGAACTCTGGGGCAATTGCTGTTCGGTAACACGCTCGGCAACTGGTGCTGCCATCAGAGCCTCCCATATTAAACCGTGGCGGTATTCAACTGATGAGGAACGCTTAGATCCTAAGAATGGACTCCCTCTGGTCGCTAGCCTTGATGCATTATTTGACGCCGGTCTGATTTCCTTTGAATCATCTGGGGACTTGATTGTCTCATCTGTATTGTCGGAATCAGAGCAGCAGATCTTTGGTCTCAATGCGCTATCACTAACAAAAAGCCCCACCCAGAAGACTATACTATACTTGGCGTATCATCGTGATTGTGTATTCAAAAAATGAGATCTAACAAGAAACTGAGAGTGAATATACAGTGACTTCCCTAGACAACGCGCTTTTGGAGCAACTAGAGAAACTTGATAAATCCTTAATCGAATATTTTCCCAATACGCTTGTTGTCGATAATGCTTTAACCAGAAAACTGGTCAGTTTCCAAGCGAATAAAGCCCGCGGATACTATAGATGGTACAAGTACAAAGAGGCGTTTTCGGCGGATCTGGTGGAATATCTTTTCCGTAAGTATAGGGTGGCAGAAGGGAAAATATTGGATCCCTTTGCGGGTGCAGGGACTGCCCTATTCGTTTGTTCCTCTTTGGGTTATCACGCTGAAGGCATTGAACTCTTACCGATTGGGCAAAAAATTATACAGGCAAATGTGCTCGCTAGAGGGGCGAATAAACAAAGGATTGTTTCTGGATTGGAAAACTGGTTACTTCAAAAGCCATGGAATACCGAAGGTGAAATTAAAAATTTTGAAGTGCTTCGCATAACCGATGGCGCGTATCCTCAAGAAACGCACTACAAAATCGCAAGATATCTAAATGAATTGGAGAGTGAATCATCAAAAATAAAAGGGATATTGCTGTTTGCCCTGCTATGCGCTCTGGAGTCGATAAGCTATACAAGGAAAGATGGACAGTACCTCCGATGGGATTACAGGTCTGGACGCAGAAATGGTAAAAACCCTTTCGACAAAGGAAGAATCTTGCCGTTTGATGAAGCCATCGTAGAAAAGCTGAACGAAATAAAAGATGATATAAACTTTGGGGATAGCGAAGGCGATCTATTCTCGTCTATACAAGATGATATACAGACCGGCGATGTGACTTTATTAGAAGGGTCCTGTTTAGAAGTTCTTCCGAAATTGGAAAGCAGGGCGTATTCGGGGATAATTACATCGCCCCCTTATTGCAATCGCTACGACTATACACGCACTTATGCCTTAGAACACGCACTACTTGGAGTCGATGAAATTGGGTTGGCGAACTTGCGGCAAGCGATGTTAAGTTGCACGGTAGAGAACAAAGCCAAAGCACTGATTGACCTAAATCCCGAATGGCAAACGGCTATAGGTATTTGTGATGACTTACCTTTATTGCAAGGGATATTGAACTATCTGGATTACAAAAAGGATAAGAAAGAACTCAATAACAGTGGAATTGCTCGCATGGTGAGAGGTTATTTTTATGAGATGGCTTGTGTTATCCAAGAATGTTACCGGGTATTGGATAAAGACGGCATGATGTCCATGGTCAATGACAATGTTAGATATGCTGGTGCTGCAATATCTGTCGATACAATCCTCTCAAAAATAGCCGAAGATATTGGATTTCAGATAGAGAAAATCCTTGTTTTGCCTCAAGGTAAGGGGAATAGCTCCCAACAAATGGGGAAGCATGGACAGGAAGTGTTGAGAAAATGCGTCTATGTATGGAAGAAGGATAAATAGATGCCGTTTAACCCCTATGAGGAAACGAGGAATTCAATCCATGAAAGCAAATTATGATTTTTCAAAAGGGGAACGTGGTAAGTTCTACAATCCAAAAGCGGTTTTCAATCTTCCTATCTACTCGGAAAAAGACCGTGCTGATTGCATACACAAACTAACCAATGAGAGATATAAATTAAGGTTAAGGAGAATCAGAAAGTGAATCAGACCTATACTGCTCTTATCCAACAGCGTGGGGACTGGTGGATTGGGTGGATCGAAGAAATCCCCGGCGTGAACTGCCAAGAAAAAACGCGCGAGGAACTGCTTGATACCCTGAGAATCACGCTTTTAGAAGCCCTAGAATTCAATCGAGAACAAGCAATCAGTATCGCTGAAGGCGGGTATCAAGAAATAGCAATCCAGATATGAAACGGAGAGCATTTATCAGACATCTCAGAAGGCACGGTTGCAGTTTGATTAGAGAAGGTAGTAACCACTCTTGGTGGGGAAATTTGGACCTGAATACTAGAAGTGCAGTGCCAAGACACACTGAAATTGACGATAGGCTTGCCAAGAAAATCTGTAAAGACTTGGGGATTCCAAATCCATAACCCTAACCTACCGTTGCAGGCGCGTTCTGACCTCATCGGTTCAGCCATTGGCTAATATTTCAGGACAGTTCCCCATTCGCCGACGACCCAGAGAATGCCCTCCGGAGATTGGGTTATGTCGGTAAGACTGTTTGAGGTCGGTGTTTTCTGAACAAGCCATGTTATGCCCCCATCTTTGGTATTGAGGAGTATTCCATGTTCGCCGACAGCCCAGCCCTCGTTATTCGTGACGAAGTAGACACCATTCAACATCTCACCCGTCGGTGTGATTTGCCGTACCCACGTTTCTCCGCCATCTTTCGTCGCATAGATGGAACCGTCGTCTCCAGCGATCCACGCAACTTGGGGGGTGAGGCCGAAAACTGCGCGTAATTCGTTAGGTTCCGCCTGTTGAATCGCCCACGTTTCCCCGCCGTCATCAGTTTTGATGATTGTTCCCGCTTCACCGACAGCCCAGCCCACGTTGGCATCAACAAAATAAACCCCATACAGGTTGTTGTAACTAATATCCAGATCTCCGAGATCTTGGCTTTGCCAGGTATGTCCGCCATCTGTTGTCCGCAGAATCTTGCCAAGTTCACCGACACCCCAGCCGTGTTGAGAGGTTGAAAAGTGGAGGTCATAAAAACCAACAGCGCGTTTCCATCGGATAGCTTCGTCAAATTGGAGGCGTTGGATTTGACCAGCCTCTTCCTCCATACTGATGCGCTGCCACGTCCCGCCGCCATCGCCTGTTTCGATTAACGTTGCATTACTGCCGACGATGTAACCTTGCATCGCATCAACAAAACCGATGCCGAACAGTTCAAAAACATTCCCGGTGTACTGTTTTTGCCATGTTGTTCCACCATCACGGGTGACAAGCGCCATTCCAGCTAGACCCACTGCCCATCCGGTTTTGTCATTGAGAAAGTGGACCGTCGTCAAGTGGCTGTTGATTGAGACCACTTTCCACGACGCACCGCCATCTTGACTGTGCAGGAGGGTTGCAAATTCGCCGACCGCCCACGCCTCTTGCGGACTAGCCAGTTGGATAGCGTTCAGACGGCTGGGGACCGGTCTCGGTTCAAGCGGCGCCCAATTCACGCCGCCGTCGCTTGTTCTAAGAATCACGCCGAACTCCGCAGCGGCAAGTCCATGATTGGCGTCGATAAAATGAATGCCCCAGATAGGTTCGGGCATACCGTTGGAATTGGGAACATTGCTTTTCTGGGTTTCCCACGTTGCACCGCCGTCAGTGGTATGAATCAACGCGCCGTTACCGCCAGCCGCCCACCCTTCTTGATCATTGAGCATACAGATCGAACTAATGCCGGCTGCGGAGTTGATTTTTTGGTACTTCCAAGTCTGTCCACCATCCATTGTATGGATAACTGTTCCGCCATGCCCTGCGGCCCAACCAACCTCTTGACTGGCAAAATGAAAATCTTGGATCGCATTATTGGTCGGAGTCTTCTGTCTGACCCACGTTTCACCGCCGTCTGTTGTATGAATGATAAGCCCGCCATCACCACCAGCCCAGCCGTGTTGGGAGTCCACAAAGAAAACTGCTGACAATACCCGACGTGTGCCGGTATTCAGGACCGTCCACGTTTCTCCATTATCAGTCGTTTTCAACACAGCGCCATCCTCACCGACAATCCAACCGGTTTGGGGGTTGAGAAATCGCACTTTGTGGAAATCTATCTTGAATGGAAGCGGCTTGCTAGGTTGTTCCCAAGTCTTTCCGCCATCGTTGGTACGCAGAATTGTTGCGTCTGATCCGACGATCCATCCCTCCTGTTGGGAGACAAAGTGGATATCGGAAAATCCCGCTTGCCATTGCGACTCACGAATAAGCGTCCAAGTTTTCTCTGTTGCCAAAGCATCGATTGCTAAGACGGATAGGAGTATCGCGACCCCTAAAGTACGTCTGTTCTGGAACAGTATCTTACTTATCATCGCCTGTGACTCCGATTTTTAGAGGTAAGTCCATTCATATAATAGCATTTGAGTATCGAGATATGAATCTCAACCAACAGATTGCCTGTAACGATTGAGACGGGGTAGGGCTAGAAAGCCCAGTCTACTGGAATCAGTAGTAGCTTGGATTGTAATATTATACCATAATAGACGGATCAAATCCCGCGTTGACCGAAAAAATAAAATCTGATATAATCCAATTCGTAAACCTTAATGGATAAGAAACAGGTGGATTGGGACAGCCCGGCAAAAAATTCCTTCCTACAGAACATCCACATTGAACGCTAAAAGGCTTAGCGGTTGTCAGGAGAAATGGAATGATTTATGATCTGTTGGTTAAAGGTGGTAGGGTTGTCGACCCTTCCCAAGAACTTAGCGCGATCCGGGATGTTGCGCTGTTTGACGGAAAAATCGCAGCGATTGAGGAAGACATTGCAGAAACGTCCGCACGCGAAGTCCTAGACGCAACAGATCTAATTGTCACGCCCGGATTGATTGACCTTCATGTGCATGCGTTTTGGGGAGCCACTGCCTACGGGATGGAGCCGGACATCGGCAATATCACCAAAGGAGTAACAACCGCGTTAGATACCGGCTCGGCAGGCGCAAGTAACTTCTTAGCTTTCCGCAGATATGTGTTAGAGCGATCCGACACTCGGCTATTCGCTCTGCTGAATATCTCAGCGATGGGCATGATTTGGCCCAGAATTGGAGAATTGACGGACATACGCTGGGCTGATGTTCAGGAGGCAGTCCGTGTGGGTCGAGAGAACCGTGACTTTGTGCTGGGTATTAAAGCTCGACTGTCACGAGGCTATGCTGGCGAAAACGACCTTGAGGCGTTAAAGCGGACGATAGAAGCGGCTGAAGCCATTGATGGGTTTGTCATGATTCATGTGAAAGATACCAAAACACCATTGGAGGAGATCACAGCACTGCTTCGTCCCGGCGATGTGGTCACACACGCCTTTCATGGCAAATCAGAGGGTGTCTTGGACAACGCCGGAAGGGTAATTGACCGTTTTAGGGAGGACCAACAGCGTGGCGTTATCTTCGACATCGGGCACGGTTCTGGTAGCTTTTCGTTTCGCGTCGCAGAAAAGGCACTTGCCCAAGAATTCCTTCCCGACAATATCAGCAGCGATCTGTATAACAGTAATGTCGAGGGACCGGTTTTTGATCAGGTTACAACTCTTTCAAAGTTTCTCTGGTTGGGGATGCCCTTGTATGAGGTGATTCGGCGTAGCACCGAAACCACTGCCCGAATTATGGGATTGGAGGACAGTTTGGGTACGCTAAAAGTCGGAGCGGAGGGCGATGTGACCATTTTAAGATTGGCAGAAGGGAAGTTTACCCTGACCGATTCCGAGCGTGTGTCTGTTGAAGCACCTCAAAAGCTGAACCATGTGCGGACAATCAAAAGCGGTCGGCTATACCGACCGTGGCTCAAATAGGAGAACCCTTTGATCTTAGATACTATTGTTGCTCACAAACGGATCGAGTTGGCGGACGACAAACAACGGATGCCATTAGACACACTGAAACGTAAGATTCGGGATCTCCCACCAACGCGAGATTTTCGCGCTGCACTGTCAGCCCCAAATTGTGTTCATCTCATCGCTGAAGTGAAGAAAAAATCTCCAAGCAAAGGAATTATCCGCGAGGATTTCGAGCCGGTTAGAATTGCCCGAACGTATGCGGAAAATGGTGCGTCAGCAATCTCGGTGCTGACTGATCGTGAATTTTTCGCCGGTGAACTCGCCTATTTGAGCGCTATCCGTGAAGCGGTGCCACTCCCTCTATTACGGAAAGATTTCACCATTGATCCGTATCACATCTATCAAGCCCGGCTCGCAGGCGCGGATGCTGTGTTGCTCATCGTCTCGATTCTGACGTTGGGACAGCTGCGTGAATTTACCGAAACAGCGCGAAGTTTGGGGCTTGCAAGTCTTGTCGAAGTTCACACCGAAGAAGAATTGGAATTGGCGTTGGCAGGGGGCGCGGAAATTGTTGGAATCAATAACCGCGACCTGAAAACCTTCCACACAGACATTGCAACCACCTTCCGCCTGAGAAACTCTATCCCAATCGATAAAGTTGTTGTCAGCGAGAGTGGCATCAATACCCACGAGGATGTAATGAGACTCAAAGAAGCGGGAATCAACGCGATTCTGGTGGGTGAGTCGTTGATGCGGAGTCCAAATATCGGGGAGAAGGTGAGAGAGCTGCTCGGAAATGAATCAGGGTAGCTCTGTAAGTTCGGAAGCCTATTTATGTGCCGAATTGCTGCTCTGCTTTTTATCTTATCTGTCTCTTCCGCTTTTTCAACCATCGAGTTTGAATCTGTTGAACTTGGGTTCGATCGGGTGTATAAACGGGAGCGATGGGCGCCACTACAGGTCGTTGTCACCAGTCGTAATGAAGATTTCAATGGCGAACTCAGCGTTGAGGTGCGCAATATCTTTTCGGGCGAACTCATCCAAACGTATGCCACTCCCTTTTCCCTCACGCGAACAGATCGTCAACGGCGCACGATCTATGTCTTTCTGCCGGGAATTGCGTCCCAACTGAGCATCAAACTTGTCAACCCCGCCGGGCACGTCCGAGATTCTCATGAACTTACGTCGGAATTCCTCAAACCGTTGAATGACCTCGTGATCCTTGCGTTGACGCCAAGCCGCGATCTGTTGAGCCGTTGGGATGGAAAACAGATTGACGATGGGTCAAAAGGCCACGCCTCTGTTGCCTATACCGACTTTAAGGGACTACCTGATCATTGGAAAGGGTATGATTCGGTTGATTTTTTTGTGATTCGCGGGGTTTCCTTAGATGAACGTCGGGTTTCTAATCGACAGCAACAGGCGTTGCTCGATTGGATTCAGCGCGGGGGCACCTTACTTGTGTCGGGTGGGGCGGATCTGCATTGGCTGCGTGGGAGTTTTCTGGAGGCGCTTCTGCCGGTGGCGTTGGGCAGTCTGCAAAGAAAAACCCAACTTCTTAAACCGATGCAGCGTTTTGGGTTTGCAGCGGATACGCCCTTTGATCTGATTGAATTCAAGCCCAAGCCCGGAATGGTCCCGCTCGTTGGTGATGAGGGGCAGACCTATATTGCCAAAAGATTTTTTGGTGGTGGACAGATTATCAGTCTGGGATTCGATTACATCGCACCTCCGTTTTCTGATTCGCCGGGAGCGGATGCATTCTGGGAGTGGCTTATTCAAACGGAAAGCCGAACGCCACGCTACACGGAAGCACGATACGAAGCTGATCGCAGGCATGACGAAAAGATTCAAAAAATCTTGGCGGACATCCCCTCGGCAAAAGCGCCACTGATTCGGTTACTGCTTATTTTCTTGGTGGTGTATGCATTGAGTTTTGGCGCTGTGATATGGTGGGGCGGCAAACGCAAGTCCCATCTATATTGGATCGGAGGCATCGCGCTGACGGTACTTTTCTCATGCGGTATCGTTCTGCCACGTCACTTTGTACCGAGTCCGGTCTCTGTGAATCGTTTTTCGATTTTATCCGTTTATCCTTCAACGAACCGCGCCCATTTGCAAACCTATATCGGGACTATCGCTTCCGCTAGCGTTGAGACCTCGATCCGGTTCCAAGACAGGACGTTCGTCAGACCCTTGACAGCAACTGCCACTCCCCCGTTGCAATTGGTCGAGCCTAAAGCAGTGAAAAATCCTTCAATCCTGCGTCAAGCAGCTTTGGATCCGTGGGTGACACGCGCCTATTTTGCAGAAGCATTTATCGATTTCCCAGTACACCCCATGGGGAAGAACCGGCTGACGGGGGGTCAGATTGAACATCAACTCCCTTATACACTGGAAAATGCATGGCTCATGGGCCCCGGCAGATATACCTACATCGGCACGGTTCCGCCTGCAACGACTGTCAAGATAAAGGAAAGCCCCAAAAGATATAATAGGTCTCCGCTTTCTCAAGCGCTCGTCGGCGGGCGACGGGCGTTTGCACAGATACTGATTGGTGAGGTTGTCCTCCGCTATCTGGCACAAGAATCGACACCAAAGCTGGTCGGCTGGACGCAAACCCCACCGTTATCGATGTCGATGGATCATCCGATGAACGCTGTTGATGAAACGCTTGTTGTATTATATTTGCCGGAGCATCACTAAATCCCTCTTTCTTAGGAGATGAAAACACAATGGCAGCAAAAATACCTTTACAAAAAATTGATGAGTACCGGTGGCGCATCCCCAAAAGTTATATGCGTGGAATGCGTGTTGATGGAATTATTTACGCGAACGAAAAATTACTTGAGCAAGCCAAGAGTGACGAGGCGTTACAGCAGGTTGCCAATGTAGCACATCTGCCGGGGATCATCAAGCATTCGCTTGCGATGCCTGATCTACATTGGGGTTACGGCTTCGTGATTGGCGGCGTCGCGGCGACCGATCCAGCGGCAGATGGTGTTGTGTCCCCTGGAGGGATAGGGTACGATTTAAACTGCCTAACAGCTGACGCAGAGATACTGCATCAACACGGTTACACTATACCAATCGGAGAGATGGTTTCAAATTGGGAAGGTGCTATGTTACGTTGTCAAGATTTTCAAAATAGCTTTGAAACCCAAACTTCCGTACGGCATTACCTGAAACTTTGTCCGACCCATCCGGTATACCGTCTGAAAACCGAGGGTGGCGATACCATCAAGGCGACAGCTGATCATCCCTTCTGGACGCTAAAGGGGATGACCGAACTGCAATCACTCAAGATTGGCGATAAGGTCGCACTATCACCATTTCAAGGCGCGCCTTATGAAGAGCCATCAGGTGAGATTATCGTTGATCAAGCGCAGATTGAAAACTTGCTTCGTCAACTTGGTGATAGTCAATCCGGCAATCGACAAGGACAGGTCATCAAGCATCTCAAGAAACGCGATCTATTGCCCCTGAGATACAACTCACCGGCTTTGCCGTGGCTGCTAAAAGTCTTGGGATACGTGATGGGAGATGGAAACATCTACTATGTCAACGGCGATGGAAAAGGTCGAATTTCGTTCTACGGCAAAGCAGAGGATCTTGAGGAGATTAGAGCAGATATTTCGCATCTTGGGTTTACACCCTCAAAATTGCACCGCCGCGAGCGAGTCCATCAAATCACAACAACTTACGATACATATCAATTTTCCCGCGAAGAAATCAGTTTCAATGTGAGCAGCACTGCATTCGCGACACTACTTATTGCGCTTGGCGCGCCCTGCGGGATGAAAGCTGCTCAGAACTACTGTGTTCCACAGTGGATCAAGGATGCACCGTTGTGGCAGAAACGCCTGTTTCTCTCTGCGCTATTCGGAGCTGAATTGGAATCACCAACCACAATGACCGGACATCCGTACACCATCTCCGCTCCTAAGATGTCGATGAGCAAAAGGGAAGGTTATGTCGAAAGTGGTGTCTCTTTCCTGCGAGGCATTGGCGATCTTTTAGCGGATTTCGGTGTACAGATTAAGAAGATTGGTCAGCGAAAAGAACAAACGAACGCTGATGGATCTACTTCCTACCGATTGCGATTGGTCATCTCGGGAACAAATGAGAATCTGATTAAATTGTGGAAACAGATCGGCTTTGAATACAACGCAGAACGTAAGACGCTTGCAAATATTGCGCTACAGTATCTCAAACTCAAACAACGACTGATTGAGGATCGAGAAAATGCTGCAGGAATTGCTGTTGCAATGCACGCAGATGGGCTATCGATTTCGGAAATCACTAACAAGATTGGTTCTAAATATATTAACGAGCGCTTTGTTGAAAGATCCGTTTATGAAGGACGACAGACGAAACCGCGAGTTAGCCAAGCCTTCCCAACTTTCAAGAAATACATTGAAGAAGCGACTCAAGGCTTGGGCGAAAGTAGTATGGTCTGGGATCGTATTGAATCAGTTACCTTACTTGAGTTTGATGATTATGTTTACGATTTTACGGTCGAACAGCCGGATCACAATTTTATTGCAAACGGTTTTGTTGTTTCTAACTGTGGTGTACGTTTAATTCGGACCAATTTGGACGTTAAGCAGTTGGCAGGTAAAACCAAAGGACTCGTTGCGAAACTTTTTGAAAATGTTCCCTGTGGTGTTGGATCGAGCGGAAAGATTCGGCTGAATCCGCAAGAAGAGAAGCAGATGGTCGAACAGGGAGCACGTTGGGCAGTTGAGCGCGAATACGGCTTTCTCGATGATCTTCAATTTACGGAGGCAAACGGCTTTTTGTCTCTCGCCAATGCGGATGCTGTTAGCAAACGCGCCTTAGAACGTGGCAAAAATCAGCTTGGCACGCTTGGATCTGGAAATCACTTCTTAGAGGTACAGGTGGTAGATCGAATTTTGTATCGGGAAGCCGCCGAAGTGATGGGACTGACGGAGGGGCAGATCTGTGTGATGATTCATAGCGGTTCACGCGGTTTCGGCTACCAGGTGTGCGATGAACATGTCAAAACGTGGGTCCAAGTTGCAAAGAAGTATGGAATCGATCTGCCTGACCGTCAACTTGCCGCTGCGCCGATTAATTCAAAGGAGGGACAGGATTATATTACAGCGATGGCGTGCGGCGCGAACTACGCATGGAATAATCGCCAGTGTATTATGCACTGGGTGCGCCAGACATTCATGGATTTCTTTGAGACTGGAGTTGATGAACTCGGCTTAGAACTGGTATATGATGTTGCACATAACATTGGCAAGTTTGAAAAGCATCTCGTTGATGGAGTCGAGCGTGAACTGTTCGTGCATCGCAAAGGTGCGACGCGAGCGTTTCCAGCGGGACACCCTGAGATTCCTGACAAGTATCAGAAGGTCGGGCAGCCGGTTCTGATTCCCGGAGATATGGGGACAGCCTCTTATGTGCTCGTTGGTAATCCATCGGCAATGGAGCAGACGTGGGGAACAACGTGTCATGGGGCGGGTAGAATGCTCTCACGTCGGAAAGCGATGCAGTTGACGAAAGGACGCAGCATTCAAAAAGACCTTGAGAAGCAAGGGATCTTCGTCCGTGCTGAAGGGCGACGTACATTGCACGAGGAGGTGCCTGAAGCGTACAAAGATGTCGACGAAGTTGTCAAAGTTGTCGATGCAGCGGGACTTTCTCGGCGGGTGGCGCGGTTACGCCCGCTCGGTGTGGTCAAGGGTTGAAAGTTTCGACACACCTATCGGCTTGTTGGCGCTTTTTTAGTAGATTGACCCATTTACGGTGAATTCTAAAAATAAATAGACACTTTCGCCCCCCGGTAGGCACAGTTGGAAACAGTGCCTACCAAATCCCGACGTTTCATCCCGATTAATCGGGATAGAAACGACGAGGATGCTCGGAACGGCACGGGAGAACGGTAGGTGTGGTTTCCCAACCGCACCGGTGCCGATTCATCGGCATCCTCGACAAGTCGGGATTTGGAGTGTCTCATTAATTCTAAGGTCCACTATAAATGGATTTGAAAAGAAGGGATAAATTTTATGAAGATTGCAAGAATTGAGCAGTTTTTTCCGCGTCACCGGATGCGGCTGGTAAGAATCACAACTGATAATGGTCTTGTCGGCTGGGGAGAAACAACACTTGAGGGCAAACCAAAAAGCACCATCGCTGCCGTTGAGGAGCTCACCGATTACCTGATTGGTAAAGATCCGTTGCGTATCGAACACCACTGGCAGCACATCTACCGATCCGCCTTTTTTCGGGGCGGTAACGTGTTGATGAGTGCTTTAGCTGGTATTGATCAAGCACTGTGGGACATAGCGGGCAAACATCACGGTGTGCCGGCCCATCAACTGTTGGGTGGGGCGGTTCGTGATCGCATCCGCGTTTATGCACATTGGGGGATCGGCAGCATGACGGACGAGGGGAAAGCTGCTGCAAAAGACCGCCTCGAAATGCTACAAAAAAAAGGGGGATATAAGGCGTTTAAGTCGGGTCCCGGCGGTACATGGCGAGCGCATGAACCGCCCGCTGTCATTGATGCCTTTGTTGAGTGCGCCTATCTAATGCGAGAGTGGGTTGGACCGGATGCGGAGTTGTGCTTCGACTTTCACGGCAAAATGACACCGGCGCTCGCCATCGAGGTCTGTCATGAACTAAAGGGGATGCGCCCCATGTTCGTGGAGGAGCCGGTGCCACAGGAAAATGTTGACGCGTTGAAATTGGTGTCAGATCATGTTCCGTTTCCGATCGCGACTGGGGAACGTTTACTCTCGCGATGGGAGTTCCGCGAAGTATTTGAGAAGCAAGCGGTGGCATACATCCAACCGGACGGGTCGCACGCTGGCGGAATTACGGAATTGAAGAAGATTGCGAATATGGCAGAGGTCTACTACATTCACACCATGCCGCACTGTGCGATTGGACCTGTAGCGTTTTCCGCCTGTATGCAGGTTGATGCGGTTGTTCCGAATTTCCTCATCCAAGAACAGGTTGATGCGGCGCTGGGTGATGGATTGCTGCAAACGGCATGGGAGGTCAAGGACGGGCATATCGAATTGCCGACGCAGCCCGGTCTTGGTTTCGAGATAGACGAAAAAGAGGCGACCCAGAATCGTGAAGGATACAGTGAAGAATTGGGTGGCGAGTACTATTACGAGTCAGATGGCAGTGTAGCGGATTGGTAGAACAGTCAGAAGACTGGAAAAGTTGGAGAGTCGGGACTAGATCACTATGATCCGCGACGCCTACTCGATTTCCATTTCCTCCAGATCTCTTTCGAGGGTTTTGATCTCTGTGAGGGTCATTGAGTCCGGCTCAAGTGCATACGCTTTTCTATACGCTTCGAGTGCGGATTCTGGGTCTTGTAAGAACGAGTTGTAAATCTGTCCTATCCACAGAAATGCGTCAACTTCAGTCGGATCTAGCGTGACGATTTTCTCATAGACATCTAATGCCTCGTCATAAGCGCGTTCCTCTCCACCGCGTCGGAGCGCACCCGCCTGACCATAGAACAGTCCGATGAGTTCTTCTTTCGCTTCTGTAAATTCCGGCGCGTGCACCACAACCTCCTCAAGGATTTCGATCCCCTTATCTTCCAAGCCGACGAGCTGCGCCTGTTCCTCTGCGGTGAGTTCTCGGTCAAGGAACTGGTACGTTTGAAGGATATTGCGATAGGTTCGCGAAAGTTGCAGTCGAGCTTGTAGACCGATTGGAACCGATTCAAAGGGCACATCAATCAGGTCGGGATCATTTTCGATTGCCTTCTGGTAATGGGCAATTGCTTCCTTAAACTGTTTCGTTCCTTGATACAGCACACCTAACAGGTAGTGCGCTTCGGCATATTTTGGATCGTTGGCAATTACGGCGAGGAACGCTTGGACAGCTTTTCCCTGATCACCTGTATCACGCGCCAGTTTACCGCGCAGCAGATGGACAGCCGGGTGGTCAGGATCGATTGTCGCAGCGCGATTCAGATGGATTTCAGCGTCCGCTACCCAATTGCTGTGGAAGTAGATTTCCGAAACGCGGAGATGGGCGTGCAGCCGTGATGCATGGTCGAGGTTTCCGGTGTCCGCCTCAATCGCCTGAACACCCTCCCAATAAGCCAATAGTGCTTTTGCCAGATCTTGTTTCGCAAAGTATTCATCTCCCTGTTCAATGAATGTCTCCGCCTGTGACACGGAAAGTGAATCAACGGTTGCACCACCTCTTTTTGTGTTCAGCACTATCAGGGCAATGAGCGCAATCAGCATAACCGCTTCAAAGTAAGGTAACCATTTACGCATCTCTGATTTCTTCCCTTCTCCAGATTTTCCTCTTAATTAATCCCCGCCAAGAGCCCCAAAAACTCTTCCGGTGCAACATATTTTTCGAGCCTTTTTTCCGTCAACTGATTCCCTTCGGAATCAAAGAAAATCACCACCGGTAAACCGACAATGCCATACTTTTGTTTCAGCCGTTCGACCTCAGCTGAACTTCGAGTGAAATCTAGTTTGACGTTTACAAATTTTGATAATTTTGATTTTACCGCCGGATCCGCGTAGGTGTGCTCCAGTTCGTTGCAAGCAGCGCACCATGTGGCGTAGAAATCGAGCATGACAGGTTTGCCTTCCATCCGTCCAGCCTCTAATCCTTGGGCTTCATCAGCGATCCAAACGAGATCGCTCTCCGCCGTTGTGAGTCCCCCAACGAACATATAAAGCCCCACAACTGCCAATAGAACGCCAACTGCTTTACGGAACTGCACCGGACGGGGCAGGTCTTTGAAGCGCTGTGAAAATTTACCGAGAGCAATACCAACCAGTACTAACGCGGCTGCCATTGCGAGAAAACCCATAGAATTTTGGAGTAAGCCGCGTAACGGTGGGATGGCATCTTTGAGGAAATAGAGAGCCACCGTGATGATAGCAACACCGAATATATTCTCCAGAATATACATCCAACCTCCAGATCTCGGCAGAGCGGCGATGGCACCTGAAAATGTGCCGATTACGATAAACAGCAATCCCATACCAATGGCATAGGTTAGCAGCAGCCAAAATCCGAGGAAAACACTCTCTGTCGTAGCGACGTAAGAAAGCACTGCACCCAGAGCCGGTCCCGTGCAAGGCGCAGCGATGATGCCCGCAACGGTTCCCATTGCAAAGGCACCGGCAAATCCGGCTCCGCCGACAGTGTTGAGTCTGTTCTGCAAGGCGTAAGGCACGCGAAGCTCAAAGACACCGAGCATAGACAGTCCGAGCGCAAACAGAATCCCGCATACCGGAACCATCACCCGCGGATCTGCCATTATCTGTCCGAAGACCGCCCCCGTTGATGCGACAGCGATCCCCAAAATCGAGTATGTTAGCGCAATACCCATAACGTAAGTAACAGATAAGAGAAAGGATCGTAGACGACCTACAGATTCACCTGCACCAAAGACGGAAACAGTTATGGGGATTAGTGGGTAGACGCACGGTGTGAAACTAGTCAAGATACCGCCCACAAACACGAAGAGGAATGCCCAAAAGTAACCTTTGGATAACGCTTGGGAAAACTTTCCACTTTGGCTTGTAGCGGTCTCAGAGGGGCGATCAGGAGGGGAACCGAGTTGTAGGTTTGCAAAGATTGCGTCATTTACAGGTTGAATCGGTTGGTCCATTCCGACAACCTCAATCGTGACATCAAAATCAATCGTTTTCGGCAGCAAACACTGTTCGTCGTTACATGCTTGGTATATCAATTGGAACGGGAGCGTGATCTGGCCTAACGGTGCTGAGTCCAGTAATGTCGTTTGGAATCCGATTACGGCTTCATCGTGGTACACCGGGACTTTCCCGCCCAGCGAGGCGATTTCGAGGACATCAGCCTTTGGATACACCACTTCACCGAACATCAAATCGGCGTGATCGGGCAGGATTACCTCTGTAGGGATTAAGCCTTCTCCGGCGGGATTCGCGTTTGCGTGCCAATTGGGCGCAAACTTCATCACGATAGCCATCTGGAATGTACTGCCGGGCTGCACCTGATCTATCGACAAGACTCCATGTGCTGTGACAATTTCGACTGGATCAGTTTGCTGCTTAGGAAGCCCGAAATTTGCTAACTGTCCCCATACAGTAGGCGTTCCGATGTATAGTGCACAGATAAGGTATAACAAAAAGTGAGAGCAGAAAACGGATTTTCTAATCATATGTAACTTTCCCGGTTGTCAAGTGGCTTCGATAGGTGATACTTATTTTTCTAACAACTGGTTAAGCGCTGCGCTCATTTCTTTTAACGTCTGCTTGCTAGTCAGGCGATCCGATATATTTCGCGTCTGACTATCCAATAATAAAATGAAGCCCGTTCCTTGATTGGCTTTGTAGGCTTCACCCATTCCAAGTGCTGAAGCGAGCAATTCCGACTGGTAGTGAGTGGTCCGGTTTGTAAAATCCAGAGTGACAAAGAGTACAGGCTTTCCATCAAATTTGTTTTGCAAATCGGTGAAGATGGTCCCCATCTTTTTACAGGAACCTCACCAATCCGCGTGAAATTTTACGGCGATTATCTGTGGGGCAGCCGGTTCTTTGGTTGACTCGTCGCCAGACAAACCGCGGGTTGTTACAATTAAAGTGGTCGTTACCATGATGGATAGGGCAACCAAAATCCATCGAAGGTGAACAGGGGATTTCATGATATTTTTCCTTTCGATATTTGTAAGGAGGGGGTAAAAGGGAAGAAGAGAAGCAAAGAAATTTATTACAGATTGTGGATACCTTATTTATTAGAGGCATCCACAATCCGCGCCTATCACATACGGTTTCAGTCCTACTTCGGTTCAAGGATAGCACAAGGTAAGATCATCTCCTCCATTGAGATGCCACCGTGTTGGAATCCTCCGTTAAACTGATGCTTATAGTCGGCAAACTGGTTCGGATAAACAAAGTAATAGTCCTCTTTAGCAAGGATATAATTTTTTTCGTAAGGCATATCGGGTAGCATGTACTGTTCTGGCTGGGTAATTCTGAGCCCAGCTTGTTCGCTGCATAGAAGTTCACCACCGACTTTGAATCGAAGCCCATTTGTTGCAGGCCTGTCGCCTGAAACCTTTGCTGCCTGTTGACACAAGATCGAGCCGTGATCCGCCGTCAAAACAACCGTAACCCCCCGGTCTGACAACAATTTAAGAATCTTATACAAAACCGAGTGCTGGAACCAGCCTTGCACAAAAGTGCGAAATGCGGTCTCATCAGGAATGAGTTGCTTGAGCAAAGCGATTTCAGAACGTTTATGGGTCAGGTGATCAATACAACCAACAACTACCGCTGCCAAACTAATGCGTTTGACGCTGCTAATCCATTGCAGATACTCCATTTCCCCGCGCGCATCAAAGATTTTAAAATAGTGAGAACTGGGTTTGAGGTAAATACCGTGCCGTTCTAGTTGTAACCGCATTAGATCTTTTTCATAGCGATTGACGCTGGTGTTCTCGCCATCAGTTTCCACCCATAAATCAGGATAACGCTGTGAAAACTCCAGCGGAAACAGACCGCTGAAGATCGAGTTTCGCGAGTAATTTGTCGCCGTTGGTAAGATAGAATAGTGATAATGTGTCGTAATCTGAAAGTATGGATCGAGGAGGGGCTTGATTTTTAACCAGTGATCCAACCGCATACAGTCCATCACCATAAAGAAGACCTGTTTGCCAACCTGAATCTCTGGAATGACATGTTTGTAAAGTAGATCTACCGATAAGACGGGAGAATCCTCGCCAACTAGCCAGTCAGTATAGTTCTCTTCGATATAGCGGGCAAATAGGGCGTTACATTCCTGTTTCTCCAGTCTGTGTGTTTCGCGTAAATTATCGGCGATATCAAGTTCATCTAGGCGCAGATCCCACTCGGCGAGTTGGGTGTAAATGTCAATCCATGTTTTCCAATCAACTTCCCCTTGTTTTAATGCGCTCCGTTTATTGAAGTCAATAACATACTCTTGAGCGGTATAATCTTCTTTGACGGCATCGTATTCCAGGAGGAACGCTAGTTGTGAAGCAATCTGTTGAGGATTCAACGGCTTCATTAAAAAGTCATCAACATGATGGATAATTGCCTCATTCATAATCTCCTGTTGCTCATTTTCCGTTACCATGACAACCGGTAAATGGGGGTATATTCTCTTGATTTTCGAAAGCAAACGAATCCCGTCCATATCCGGCATCATATGGTTAATCAGGACTGCGTCGTAAGTTTTTTCCTGTAACAGAGATAACCCATCGTCTCCCTTCATTGCAGACGTAATCTGATAACCCTTTTGTTCCAAAAATAGAATGTGCGTTTCTAAACTGTTAATCTCATCATCAACCCACAAAATCCTCCTTGTTTGTGTTTGCATTACATATCACCTCACCCTCCCTATATTGCTGCAAGGTTGCGGCTTGCAGCTCCGCACGGTATCTCAAACCGCCGGACTCTGACTCTTGCAAAGCCTTCAAAAGACTAGTATTTAACTCATCAATAGTTGCCCAACGCGCGTCAGCAATTTCTTTGGTATCGACAGGTTGTAAACGTCCGCCTACCGCTTGAGCGGCAAATACATGAGATGTCCAGAACACCTCTTCGTCGCCGTAAGAAAAGTCGACATACACTTTGAGGAGGTATTTCTGGAGTCGAATCTCTAAACCTGTTTCCTCATAAGCTTCGCGTCGCGCGCCTACTTCAAAGTCTTCTCCTCGTTCAACGCCGCCGCTGGGCGGACGATAGACATCAAGAGGATAGCTCGGTTTTCGGATAACTGCAATTTTATCACCCTCGGAGATGAATAGAGTTACGTCGTGTGCCCGCCCGTGTCGCATACTCCACTTAAGTAGGTCAAACCCCTGTTGATTCATCGTGTAGGCGGTGCGAAGAATACGCGGAACGCCGTACTTCCCTTCAAGTTGATTCAGAGTTTCTTGGGTGATGTACATTGTGTGAAACGTGAAACCTAATGCGTGATGCGTGAAGCGTGAAAATTATTAATTCATTGGTGTAGTCGGGTTAGGAAGCTTAACCTACATGGTTCATAAAAAAAGACAGCGCCAAAATGCGAAGAGAAACTGGGGCTTTGGCAGTAAGGAACAACGATCGCTGTTCCCTACAGTTTGTGTTGTATGATTGCTTAACATGAGCCCAATACTAAATCCCACCGACGAAACGTCCGATATTCAACAGACCAATTGGATCCAATTTGGTTTTGATTGATTTCATCAATTCAGAGCTGCGACCGACTGGTCCCCAGACATCAATTTGACGTTTGAGCGCGGTAGGTGCGAACTCGACAATCAGATTCCCGCCAACTTTTGCGGCAGCTTCGCGCAGATTTGCGACTGTATTTGCCGTATGCTCCACCGGAACATCGCCGTTGGGGAAGTCTGAGAAGACGAGGTAAACTACGCCATTTCCCATTAATCCCGTCGCTCGCACTCGCCAGGAGGCGGATTGATTCACCTCTAAGGCAGTATTGATGAACGCTCCAACGTCCGTCATACGGAGATTCGCTCGACAGACGACGATAGGGGTAGCCGCTCTGCCCTCTGGAGAAGCACGCATTGCTCTTTGGAGTTCTTGTTGCCGCTGCCCTTCAAAGATTTCCACACCGGTAGCTCCGTTTTGTTGCGCTATTGTTTTCACAGAATCAATTTGCCATTCAACGGTCTCAGGAGGTCCGTCCAGTCCGACCAAGAGGCACGGTTCAGGACTGTCGGTAAGCGGCGTACCATTGACAAACAGATTGAGGAAAGTAGGCAGCAGTTGAGAACCTGATATTTCTGACGCAACATTCACCGTCTCCCCAACGTCGGTAAAGGTTAATAAAACAGTACGTTCAATTTCTGGTAACGGTTGCAGCTTGAGCGAGACTTCTGTGATGACTCCAAGCGTACCGAACGAGCCGAGATATAACTTGTTGAGATCATATCCGGCCACATTTTTGACAACCTTGCCACCGCTCTTAACAACGGTTCCGTTCGATTGGACAATGCGTATTCCAAGCACGCGATCCCGGGCACCGCCGTATCGGAGCCGCGAAGGACCGCTGGCATTTGTCGCGGTTATTCCTCCAATCGTGCATCGGTCAGCGTAAGGCGGATCGAGTGGCAAGTATTGTCCATGCTCAGCCAGCTTCGCTTGGAGTACAGCGAGTCGAATGCCAGCTTCGACCGTCACTGTCAGATCAGCAGGCTCATATTCTAGCACTTGGTCTAACCTTGACGTTGACAGGATAAGGTCAACCTTATCCGGCGGATTGCCGACCCCCAGTTTTGTCCCACTCCCCGCGGGGATAACCGACAACTCGCTATCGGCAGCATAACCCAACACCTCTTGAATTTCGTGGGTTGACCGAGGTAGAACGACGGCTTGGGGACCGATGTCGTCGATTGCATAACGACTCAGCTCATCATCAGGAAGCAGTCCCGCTTCGCCAACAATTTGAACCAGATTCTCGTGTAGCTGATTTGAGTTAGCCATATCTGTCAGTTACTCAATCCCAAAACTATCAAATTTGACAATTGCGGAGCTGCTGTCTCCGTGTTGAGATTTTCCGTACACGCCTGCCGCCCCCGGCCTTAGCGATCGCTCATGAAAGCGTCCAACATTCTCATTGTTAATCGAGAGCGTCACATTTTGACCAACGTGACGTGCGGAAAGCTTAATTGGGGTGTCCTTTTGAAAGGTAATTTCACGCGTGCGAATATCCGGTGCACGCATTTTTCTTCCACCAACATGCCCTTCCACTGCAACACTACACCGCTTGCCGAACGGATCTGCACCCGCTGGACGATATACATAAAACAGAATTTGTGAACTTTTGCCTCGGACAGCGAAAGCAATACCGACGGATTCACCGACACTTGGCGGCATAACTTCAGCGGTTACCGTATACTCTTTCATCGCTGAACTTTCAGCGGCTGACAACAGCACCGTATCCTCTTGTCCAGCTTCCAAATGTAACATTCCACCCTCGATTTTATGGGGCGCTTCGACCGTAAAGAGGGATCCCTCCGATTGATCGAAGCCGTCCATTTTCGGGGTTGTGGCAGATGTCATTTCCGCTTCGGCTGACTCTTCCATCGCGGGTTGGGCTGGTTGCGGGTTACTGGCTGGCGGGGCACACCCAATTGCGATTGCTACAACTGCGACGATGACCAATTGTAGTAAAATTTGGCACCAGTATTTCATATTACGTTCCTCTCTATTTCAGCCCCTTATAGTCCCAGTTTTGCGTATGACTCGGCAGTTGGGAATATTTTCCCGGGGTTGCACAGCCCTGACGGATTGAAGATATCTTTGACGGTTGCCATCACCGCTAGATCTTCAGGATTGAAAATTAACGGCATATAGTCCATCTTTTCAACCCCGATGCCGTGTTCGCCCGTGATTGTGCCACCAGCTTCTGCACAAGCGCGGAGGATCTCCATATTCACCGCTTCAACCCGTTCGCATTGGTCTGCATCGCGTTCATCAAACAGGACGATCGGGTGAATATTTCCATCGCCAGCGTGAAACACATTGGCGATCGGAATGTCGTACTTTTCAGAAATCTCTGCGATTCTTCTGAGAACCTTGGGAAGTTGTGTCCGAGGCACCACTCCATCCTGCGTGATATAGTTGGGTGCAAGCCGTCCAAACGATCCGAAAGCACTTTTACGTGATTTCCAGATCTGCTGCCGATCCTCCTCGTCTTTGGCGTAGCGGGTTTCGCGGCAGTTGTTCTCATTGAAGATTTCAGTTATCTGCTCTGCCTGCTTCTGCATTCCAGCCTTTATGCCGTCCAGTTCAACGATGAGAACAGCGCCGGCGTCAAGTGGGAATCCCCAGTGGAACGCCTCTTCGACCGCTTGGATAACAAAGTGGTCCATCATCTCCAGTGCAGCGGGGATAATACCTTGGGCAATGATACTGGACACCACGTTAGACGCATCGTCGATCGTTTCAAACACGCCGAGTAGGGTTTGGTAACCTTCCGGCTTGCGTAAGAGGCGGACGACCGCCTTTGTCACGATACCGAAGGTTCCTTCCGAACCGATCATAACGCCGCGAATATCGTAGCCGGGGGTTTCTTCAACGGCACCACCAAACTCAACAATTTCCCCATCGGTCAACACCACTTCAAGCCCCAAAACGTGGTTTGAGGTAACACCGTATTTGAGGGTGTGGGGACCACCAGAGTTTTCAGCGATATTGCCGCCGATGCTACAAGCTTGCTGACTAGAGGGGTCCGGCGCATAGTAGTACCCATCATCTTGAACGGCTTGCGTCAGCCAAAGGTTTACAACCCCCGGTTCTACGACTGCCTGTTGGTTCGCCAAGTCGATCTCAAGGATACGATTCATTCGGTTTAATGCAATAATGATGCCACCGTTGACAGTCAACATGCCGCCACTCAAGCCGGTACCCGCGCCCCGCGCCACGAAAGGCACGTTGTGCTTGTTTGCCAGTTTGACTATCGCTGAAATTTCTTGTGCGGTTGTCGGAAAAACGACAACATCGGGCAGCGCTTTGAACACGGTTGCCCCATCGCATTCATAAACGGAGAGTGAGGTGGGATCGGTGATTACATGCTCTGGTCCAACGAGATTTGCAAGTTCGGAGATGATCGGATCGTTTTCTTTCATCGGAGATACCTCATGCGTGAAACGTAAAACGTAAAGCGTGAAGACAATTGGTGCACTGACGAGCTTGAACTCGTGAATTCGATATCCTCACCAACTCGCACCAAAGGTTAAATAATTTTCAATTCGTCGTCTGAATCTTCCTCGCCGAGAACTTCGACAAGTTGGCGTGAGACATGACGGAACGCCTGGGATTGTGGTGAATCCGGCTGGGATGCCACAATGGGTACGCCGAGATCACCAGCGGTACAGACCTCAGCGTCAAGGGGAATCTCTCCCAAGAATCGAGTTCCCAGTTTCTCACTGGTTTTGACTCCACCATCCCTGCGGAAGATGTCCGTCCTTTCCCCGCAGTGGGGACACGCAAAATAGCTCATATTTTCAACGACGCCCAGAATTGGTACACCCAGTTTGTCAAACATAGCGGCACCACGTCGGACATCAGCGAGTGCGACATCCTGCGGCGTCGTCACAATCAGGCCGCCCGTTAGTGGAATCGATTGCGTTAGAGAGAGGGCAACATCCCCTGTACCGGGTGGCAAGTCGATAATGAGATAATCGAGTTCACCCCAGATAACATCGCCCAGAAATTGACGAACCGCACTATGAAGCATAGGTCCTCGCCAAATCAGCGCCTGCTCATCAGGGACAAGGAAGCCGATGGACATCAACTTGATGCCGTGCCGGACGATTGGGATGAGTTTCTTTTCTGGACTGGTTTGTGGCTGTTCTTTCGCTCCCATCATGGTGGGGATGCTGGGCCCGTAAGCGTCTGCGTCCATCAGTCCGACCTGCGCCCCATCTTGTGCCAACGCGATTGCTAGATTGGTGGCAACCGTTGATTTACCTACACCACCCTTTCCGCTCGCGACGGCAATCTTGGACTTAACGTTTGGGATGAGGATATTTTGCGGTTGCCCTTGGGGCGGCATCCCCATTTGTGGGGCGGCAGGTCTGCTGGCTGGTGCTGCGTCCGCCATCTTGAGTTCTGGATGGCTCGCCATACGCGGACTGCCTGATTCCGGATTCTTTGATTCTGCTTTTTTGTCTTTTTTGAACAAGTTCATGATGTCTCTCCATTTGCTATTGCTGCTTTGTAGTTTCCACCCTGCACCATTTCATAGAGGGGTGATAATTCACGCAACCGGGCGACCTGTGCTGCGATGCACTCCACAACCGTAGCAACCTCCGCTTTCGTGTTGTGGCGTCCCAATCCGAACCGGATGGCACCGAGGGCAAGTTCATCTTTAATTCCCATTGCACGCAAAACATAGGAGGGTTCAATAGAGTCAGAGTTGCATGCGGATCCCGATGAAAGTGCTATATCCTTTAAGCCCAATAGGACCGACTGGCTTTCGACAAACTCGAAGCTAAGATTGAGGTTGCCGGGGAGACGTTGTGTCGGATGCCCGTTGAGGTAGATTAGATCGATCCGTTTGGATAATCCGTGGTAAAGCTGTTCACGTAATGCGGTGATTTGTTTCGCTTCTTCCTCCATCTCACCCTTGCACAGTTCACAGGCTGCTCCGAAACCGACGATGCCGGGGACATTGAGTGTCCCTGATCTGATGTTATTTTCCTGACCGCCGCCGTGTAGCAGTGGATACAGTTGGATCGGTGGGGCTTTCTTTCGGACGTAGAGGGCACCGATCCCTTTCGGACCGTACATCTTGTGGGCGGTGAACGACATCAAATCCACTTTTAGTTCGTCCACCTCCGATTCAACCTTGCCGATCCCTTGCGTCGCATCGGAATGGAAAAGTATACCATATTTCTCGGCGAGTTCGCCTACCTCCGTGATGGGGTTGATCGATCCGACCTCGCCGTTAACGTAAATGAGGCTGATCAGGACAGTCTGGTCTGTGATAGCGTCTTCGACCTGCTGCGGCTGAACCATCCCATATCTATCGACAGGGAGGTAGGTCACGTCAAATCCTGATTGCTCCAACGCCTCGCATGAATCCAAGACTGCATGGTGTTCGACGGTGCTGGTGATGATATGATTCCCACGATCTTTATACTGGTAAGCAACTCCTTTGACTGCGAGATTATCGGATTCCGTCGCACCGCTGGTGAATATAACTTCATCCTCGGAACAACCAATCAGATCTGCGACTTGACTCCGGGCAGTGTCCACCGCATCCTTTGCACGTTCCCCAAATAGATGCGTGCTACTGGCAGCGTTCCCGAAATGGTCTGTCAGGTACGGCATCATCGCCTCCAGCACCCGTGGATCGATGGGTGTAGTGGCGTGGCTATCCATGTAGATTGGTTGGGACATCGCTGCTCATCTCCGTTTCAGGAATTCAAAATCATCTTAGGTGGCATCAATTCGTACCCCTCGCGCCAAAGAAATTACTCCGATTAAGTGCGATTTGCTCGATTTCGTCAATATCTTCCTCAGAAAGCCCGTCGTAGACACAAGTTGCAAGTTTCAGAGATTCCGGTTCTGTCTCATCATCAACCGTGATACGGACGTGGGTTCCTTCGGAAATTTCAATTATATTGGGCTGCATTGGTCGGAATGTGCCATTTTCGTAGATAGCATCAATTACATGTTTCATCTGAGTCACCTCCGCTGTCTTATATATTAACGCAAGTTGCTAGTGTTAAACCCCCAGCGGTTTGCGCTTAAGATTGGCGGCTTTTAGCTTTTGGTCCAGTTGCTTTGATTCCCGATTTGTCAGGGTGGGCCATGCTGGTTGATAAGTATTTACCTCAGTCCGTAACAGCGTCGTATTTAGCCCCAGCGGGGCGACATGTTTATAGAATGTCGATAACACACATACCCCAAGCCCCAGCGGGGCGACATGTGTTTTGGATCAATGCCGGTGATTTTGGAGTTGAAAAGTTATCCACAATGCCCTAGCAAAATCTAACACAATCTAACACTTTTGAAAAAAATCAACGCCATCCGTCCGGTTTGTCGGGGTGATTTGCAAGATTTGTCCCCTCCGCCGAACCCGCTCCCTGTCTGGGTTTTGACGGATCAGCTAGAGAAGAAATTGACAAAGTTTTCGGCATTACACTTAACATATGTTACCCTATAGGGTGTTAGCCATCAATAACGGCATATAATTGATGCCGAGGACAGCCCACATTTACCATTAATTAACCTAAGTTCCCAGTTATAGAAAACATTGCAAACCGAGCGAATCAAAGCTAAATTGAATCAATTACCGCCCCGATAAATCCCCGATGAACCGGGACTCCGACAAGCCCCCGATGAATCGGGACAGGCGAGAGCAGGTTCCGATAAATCGGAATCCTCGGAACGGGACAGGCGGGATTCAAAGCAACTTGGATATGTCTATCCAAACCAAACGAGTTGGACAACTAGCAACTTGCGTTATATTACGAAAGCAATCACCTGATATTGCGAGTATTTTTAGTAGATCTTAGAATTAATGAGACACTCCAAACCGGTGCGGTCCGATAAATCGTGACCAGGGTTGCAAACCGCACCTACCGGCCCCGATAATTAGTTTACAAGTTTACCCCGAGTATCGGGGATTTATCGGGGGGATCGAAACCGAGGGGCGAAAGTGTCTATCTGTTTTTGGAATTCACCATAGTATTGCCATAACCGCTAGTATTGCTCGTATCTCAAAGTGCATCTACGCGCTTATCATAACGGGAACTCTATGAATGATATTCCCGAGGTAACCTTTCGGATTCCACGGCTGACTGAAGGGTTGTGCGTTCCCCTTATCGTCAAACGCTCGTGCCCATATTTCGTAGTACCCCCTGTCCTTGAAGTTGGCTTCAGTTTCCCAATGATACCAAGCGTATCGGTTCGCCGGTTGGATTAATCGGGTCTCTTGCCACCGGATTCCGAAGTCCGTGGAGATGTAGACCTTATCTACCTTGTCCTCTCCCGCCCAAGCGTGACCTCTTAGATTAATAGGAGTATCTATTTTGACGACGGTTTCCGATTGAGGTTTGGTGATGAGCGATTTAACCCTTCCCGACGTGGCGATTATCATCTCATTTTCCGGGGGTTTGTTCCCCGGTACCGGTGGATATGTCGGTATGCGATAGGAATATCCACTCATTTTCTCTGAGTCGTGAACTCGATCTCTGACCCAAATGTGGTTGAGCCACTTCTGCATCGAACTGCCGATCCAACCCGGCACAATCAGTCTCGCAGGGAATCCGTGCGCGGCGGGCAGATCCTCTCCGTTCATCTTTAAGGCGATTAGTGTATGTTCGTCCATCGCTTTCTCAATCGGAATGCCTCGTGAAAATGGTTCCCCTGAACCGATCGGTAGGTCTGCACCGTAGTTGCCGGTATAGACGGCGGTCTCTTTTAAGCCTGCAGCTTTCAAGACATCGCGCAAGCGCACTCCAGTCCATTCGCTACAGCCAACCGCACCACGAATCCACGGTGTCCCGTCAACTTTCGGCGTGAACAGACTCCTACCGTTCCCCGCACATTCCACCACCGATTGCATAGTCACCTGCGGGAAACGGGTCAGGTCCTCCATCGAAAGCGTAAGTTTTTTGTGAACCTCGCCGTCAACCGTCAATTTCCAACCATTTAGGTCGCCGCTTTTGGCGTGTTCCGGTATGCTGCTGTTATTGCGAACAAAATGTCGGGCGATGGGGGTCACATCATCGTTAAGCAGGTGAGGGGCAAACTCGCCGTTGAAAGGGTTGCTCTGAGTGGACGAGCATATCCGGCTTCGGGAGTAGATTTTGTTCAACCTTTCCCCACGCAGCGGGAATGAGTCCCCTGCCAAACAGACCGCTCACGGCAGCATCTGAACCGGCACCGAAGATTCCTAAACCGGCGAGCGCAGCCCCTTTGCCCATCGTCGCGAGGAAGTGCCGCCGTGAGGAAGAAGCGGTTTCAAAATTGTTTGTGGAAGCGCGCTTTTTGTCGTAATTCGCTTCTCGCATGGTCACAACCTCTGTTTTTTTAAAATGCTCAATAAACTCAACCCACCACAATTCTAATCATAAAATGGTATCAGGCATCACGTTAAATTATTGTCCGAGCCATTTCTTCCGATGCCACTCCAAAGCTTCTAGAGCCGGGTAAAGTTGCTCGCGTTCCGGCAACAGTATGCGCTTACCCCGGAGCTTCATCAATCTCCACTCCATTGGTCCCTGCTCCATCGTAAACTGCGAAACAAGAATCCGATAGCTTTTGCTCAAGGAGATTAAGCCTTTATCAAAAGCCCAATGGTGCAATTTGCAAAGAGAAATCCCATTCCGGACGTCGTTACTCTGTGAGATATGAAACGGGATGATGTGTGCAGCATCAGTCGCACTTTCTCCATCCGTTGTAACAATACACAACCGACAGACAGCGCAGGTGTACTTGTACAATCGCATAATTGCTTTACGAAAGCCAGCACTACGAATTGGCACTACTTCTGAGATTGGTGCCATCGGTCTCTGAAGCGAAAAGGGCTGTTCAACTTCGCGGATCAGTAATTGTCCGTAATCTGTAATTTGCTGTTCTTCTGCAATGAGACTTTCTATTTCTCGTCTGAAATCTGAAAAATAGGTACGAATAAGGGTCTGACGAATTATCTCCCGATGCTGGGGAGTAGCGAGGAAAACAAAGAGGTCATTATCCAAACTCGCATATGCAATAACCTCGCGAATACCAGAAATGCTCCTTATTTGACGGGCGCCATTCAATGTCCTTGTCTGTCCGGGATTTGGATGGAGATGCCAAAATCCATCACTTTTTAAGTGGAAAAATGGCAAGGCAATATTGAGTCTCCGATCTGTTACCATTACCCAATATTTCATGACAGTCTCCACCAAATCTGGGGAGAAGTAGATCTTATTTTCCTGAATCTGTCCTTGCTCAATCAGATCGATGACTGCTAACAGGAGAAGCGGCTTGTGAGGAGCGACTCCGTGTGCCCTATCTACTCGCAAGCATTCCATCTTTCGGACATATTTTTCTAGAGTATCGGTGGACATTTTTTTCGTGATACGTTGGTAGTGGTTCTTAGGACACAGACTTAATTACGGATATAGGAAGATTGGTTTGATGCTTTTCTACCCCTAATGCTTTTGCATAATCTTCATGCAGTTTATCTTCATCTCCATCATACGCATCTAACATATAAAGCAACAGATTTCTGACGAGAGTTTTTCTATGAATGATTTTCCTTTGCGTTGGATGCCAGATAACACCATTATAAGGATCTGCTGTCAAATCAGTAGGTAATTTTGCAACCAACTCAAAGCATCCATCCAATGGGTATCTCTTGACCAGCGTTGAAATGATTTCAGTTATAATTGTTAGTCCTATTGGGCGAAAAAGAATACTACCACCCGCTGGATTTCTGTATTGTTTCACGATGGCAGAATAACCCGGACCTGTGCAAAATTCGGTCAGCGGAGAGAAACTATTTGTGAGTCTCATAAAATAATCACAAGCGTTTTTGTAGTACTTATCAAGGATTTCCTCGTCTAATCGCATTGTCGTCAGTTCATTTTTTATATCGCCTAGTCGCTTTCTTTGCGATATAACATAGATTTTCGTAAATAGCATTCCGAGCAAATCGTATAAATTTCCAATCGTCGTTAGACAGGCGGAATTGCTGATTGGTACATTATTGGTGGCATTGTTCAAAATTCGGTCTTCCATAAACATAGGATTTTCGCTGACCAACCGACGGGCAGTGATAGCCATTGTATCATCCTCGTCAAGGGCAATAATCTCGCCTTTTGAAACCGGTTTGGCGTTTTTATGTAATGTTGTGAAAAGTCTCCGACTTCTCTCTTTTCCTGCCGAATCAACCTGATGAGCGATGAGGATGACTGACAATTCATCGTCGCCCAACTGAGGATTTTCTTTCAAAGCTTCTTCAATTCCAACCAACCGATGTTGTCCATCAAGGACAAAAAGTCTCTCAGTACCACTCAGCTTCAGAATTCCAATACTTTCGATGACCTCATCAGGCACTTTACCAACATCCAATTTGTTGTTTGGCCTCAAGTTAGTTATTCCATACCAACTGGGATCTCCTTCATAGACTGCTACGACTAATGAATTTAAAAAACGCTGTTTTTGTTCAAGGAGATAATCTTTTATTTCCTTGCCACGGTTTTTCTTTATCCATTTCTGTACCATTTCGCTCAAGGTTGGACTTTGATAAATCTCCTTAGCAATACTGACCCTTTCAGTGAGATCTTTGAGTTTCATGAGAGTAGGATAATATACCCAATCACCGATTATACCTCTTAGCGCAGAAAGATATAGTTTTTCCATCATATTCCTTTATTCAAGTTTAATTTTGAGACTAGTAAAGTAATCCACAACACACCAATATCCTCTTGACGCATTAAGGCAGGACAGATAAAAGTCGGTAACAGCATCGGTTTGATTCGTTGGTATTCGTATTGTAGGTTGAGTTTCTAAAGGGACATGTCGGCTGGGCAATTGCCTGAAAAAGTAAAAGCGAGAAAAAGACAAAAAATTGACAGAAGATGCTGCGGTATGCGCTGCTTGTAGCTATCAAGACTGCGTAACTGTTGTATTGACACAAGTATGCAATTTGGTTGATAAATCGCCACCACTCAAGTTGAGCACTTTGGCTCTTGCTCTCCTTTCTGCGGTCCCAGCAGCACAACTGTAAGCACAAATCATTTTCTGTATTTTACCACAACCACATAGAACGAATCAAACGCAAGCTCACCGGACATTATTTTATTCTCAATGAAAGCGGGTTGGCAGGTCACGCACTGCTGCGATGATTCGATCCTCCAGATCATCGGTATCGCTGTCCGGCACACGGTTGTGTCTGTCCATCCAAGCGATGTTTTCTGCGACACTCTCTACAGGTGGGGTATCTGGCTGAAATTCGGGGATGTCTCTGACCAGTTTCGCACCGGTATAGATTTGCGTATGACCGAAGTTGCCGCTTAACCCGCGGAACCGTTCCGGCGCGATGGCGATGAGTGTCTCTTGGGGGATATGCACGATTTCGGCTTCAACGCCTAACGCTTGAGCGACGGTGTGGTGCCATTCGTCCCATGTCCGCGCCTCCGGGTGGATAATGTTGTAGACTTGACCGAAGCATTCTGACCGTCCGAGTGCTTCTGCAAATCCTACCCCTGCGTCACGCGATGAAAGGAATTGGAAGTAGTTCAGTCCGTCCCCCGCTGAGAGGATCGGTTTGCCTTTACGCAGGCGATCGATCCAGCTCCCGTCGCCTCCAACCTGTCGATGCACTAGCATACCGGGTCCGTGCGTGTAGGAGGGCTTAAAGATTGTTACGGGAAAACCGTCTTCGGCATGTGCGTCTAGGAGCAGCTTATCGGCAGCGATCTTGCCGCGCCCGTATTCAGATGTTCCATTCAGCGGCGCAGTTTCAGGGATGTTGACGCCACTAAACGGGAAAGGCGGTCCGTATGTCATCACCGTTGAACAGTGGATGAACCCGTCCACCCGTCCACGAAACGCTCGCAGGGCAGAGGCGGCATCGTCGGCGTTGTAGCAGATCATGTCGATGACGGCATCGAACTCTTCAGCGTGCATCTTGTTCTCAAAATCGTCGCGGTCTTGACGATCTCCGTGAATGACCTGTATATCCGATGGGGGTGCATCTGGGTGCTGCCCACGGTTAAACATCACTATCTCGTGATTCCGCTTGAGCAGTGCTGCGACAATTCCACGGCTGATATTTCCGGTACCACCGATAATTAATACTTTCATACTTGAACACCCTTTCCCTATCGCGGATTATAGTGGATTTTAGAATTAATGAGACACGCCAAACCGGTGCGGTTGAAAACCGCACCTACCGGGGTGGATTGAATGCTTTCATATTTTGAACGTCCCCCTCTAACCACGGTTCTCTGGGATTTCGGGCCAATTGTGTTCTGGGCGGTAGCCGAGTTCTTGAGCGGTCTGCTTCCAATCAAATCGGGAATCCTCGCGACCCGCGACCACGTGGTAAGAACCGTACATCACGTCTTGGGTTTTAATTGCCAACTCAACCGCCTGTGCAACGTCGCGTGGGTCAACATACACAAACCACGGTTCGGTTGGCCCAGCTTGGTCTAAACTGGCGGGTGCTTGGGGACCGGGATTATGTCCATCGCCGGCGATGACACCGGGACGCAGGTGGATAACGCTCAACCCGTGCGCTTGATAGTAAGCCTCTCCAACCTGTTCACCCAAGTATTTCGCAAGCGCATAGTACAGTCCACCCGAATTGAACGTAAATGGCGCACCGACACGATAGGGCAGCTCGCTCTCCGGAAGCGGACTACAGGCGGAGATACTCGAAATGTTGACGAGCCTTTGCACCCCACCCGACCGCACAAGCTTCGGCGACGTTCCACGTTCCTTTCACCATCACATCGGCGAATAGCCATGCCGGCTTGTCGAAACGTTCGCGCACCAACGCCACGAGGTGGATCACGGCATCGTGTCCTTCACAAACCTTTTCAATCTCTTCATAGTTCGTTAGATCCGCTTGTACGAAGGGCAGATCTTTGAAATCCGGCTTTGGCTCGACCCTATCGGTAAGCGTGAGTTCATATTTGGATCGGAGGCGTTCGATAATAAAACCGGCGAGATACCCCGCTGCGCCGGTGATGAGGATTTTCCTTATTTTCATGTGCTAATTTTCTCCTACCTGATTAAGAATGAAAGCGGAAAAGTGAGAGAACGAACAAGGGAATTTTAACGCAATGGCACAATGGTGCAATGTCGCAAAGCAGAATCTTGATTATTTTGGCTCATGTTAAGAACCTGTTTGAAAAATCCAAATAATCTCTGAAAGTTCTCATTTTACGGGCAAATACTCTCAAAATCGGTTGATTTTGCCCCTACCATGGCAAAAGATGACCGTTTCACCTACTCTTAAAACAGACTCAAAGCCCCAGCGGGGCGACATGTTTATAGAATACAGAACAAACAAACAACCTAAGCCCCAGCGGGGCGACATGTGAACACTTTTCTAAAGATGACCGTTTCACTTTTAAAACAGGCTCTAAGGAATCGTGTAAAGAAACCGAGTTTTGAAGAAAAAACTCGGTTTCTCCTCGCAATTTTTTATATTTGCGTCCTTGCGTTCCTTTTTTTTTGCTTTCTGGTTTTCATGTTTTCTCACCTGCTGCGTTTAATTGGGATTTGAATCGACCTTCACAAAGCCCCCGGTGTCTTGACTTTTGATAGCTGCCTCTATTAATGCGAGGGTGTGCATCGCGTCCCCAAAGTCCGATCGGATCAGCGAGCGGTCCCCCGTTTCGATGGCGCGAAGCCATGCGTGAATCTTGTCGAGACCGATGCTATTTTCAGCGGGCACGGACTCATTAAAGTCGTTTCCGTGCAGATGACCGACGATCCGGTCGCCGTTGCGACCTCCATGGGCGTCTGCCCGAAGGCGCAGATGCGGTCCAATAACCTCTAGCTCGAAACCGCCCCCTTTCGTGCCGCAGTGGTTCATGTGCGTACCGAAGACGCCGTTCTCAAGTTCGTACATCATCTGGATAGCATTTTCAGCGTCAAACTCGGTTCGATCCAGCGCCATATTCTTGGTGCCGAGTGCGTGTGCCTGAACCGGCTTGACGTTTCCCATGATAAAGCGGGCACAATCGAGGATATGGATTGCTTGCTCGGCGAGGGGACCTCCGCTGATTTGACGTTGCAAGAACCATGGTGACATCCGAAAGCTGAGGTAATACTCGACTGTACAGACTGTGTGAACGAGATGCACTATTTCATCCGCCAACAACTCTTTGAGTCTCTCGTAGATTGAGCCGTAGCGTAGTTGAAAGCTGACCGCATTAATCACCCCAGCATCCTCAATATGCGCAAGGCATGCCTGTCCATCGGTCATATTTAAGGCGGGCGGTTTTTCAATCATCAAGTGGATACCGCGTTCACAAGCTCTCCGTACCGGCTCAAGCCGTACAGGGGGCGGTGTGGTGATGATTAATCCATCCATTTCAGCCTCAAAGAACCGCTCAAGATCATCTGTGACGATTTTGGCACCCGCTCTCGTCCCAAGTTCCTGTGCCGCCGGTAGATGTATATCGTGAACTGCGACAACTTGTGCGCCATAATCAGCAACTCTACCTTCATGGCGATTTCCCATCACCCCGGCACCGACAATTCCAATTTTCAGCATATTTGCTCCTTCTACCTCACACTAAAGGAAATTCTTTAGGACTTAGTTGAACAGCGAACGCCCTGTAGTTCGGCGATTCATCGCCTCTGGACACCGTTGCCAACCCTAGTCTCGGAACGGACGCCCGATGAATCGGGCAACTACAATGTGGTGGTTCTTACAACCACCCCGCAACTGCCCAGATCACGCTTGCTCGGCTGAAGGGTGCATCCTTGAGCGCTTCGACCCCTGAAATCGGATGTCCTCCATATTTGCGCTCATACGCTTCATGGATCTGGGACTCGAACCCCGTTATTTCTTGAATCGGCAAAGTTATCCACGCGCTCCCGCGTCGGGCACTCTCCCTGACAGCGATCCACAACTCCAAATCTCGTCGGGCATTGACCGGTCCGTAGGCAGGCTCAATATCCTCCGTGACAGCGCGGTACATACTGTGAAGGATGCTCGCCTTCGCAACATCGTCCGCTGCGGAGATCTTGTACTTTGCAAACGGGTTTGACCATACGATTGGCGGGGAGGTCTCTATCCGAACATGGTCTAACACCTGTTCGCCGTCAACTTCTGTATAGACATCCTCAATTTGGTAACTCCCACCATCGTTGTAAAGCGTCAATTGGTCCCCTGAGAGATATCCGTCCATGCCTTCAATCTCCCATTGGCTGCCACGCGCCCCCGGCGGCGGCATCTCGTAGAGGCAGGTGATACCTCCCGGAAACTCAATGATGCCGGACTCCCACCACCGTGTCGTCATCGCTTCGTCGCCGTACCCGGTGTAGGGGTGCGTCGGTGCTTCGGCTGCGTATCCCAAGACACGTATCGGTTCGCAGCCAAGGATCATACGAATCGCGTTGATGCCGTGATAGCTGCCCGATGCGTACCAAAGCCGAGCATGTCGGATCTTTCCAAGCAGTCCTGCTCGGACAATTTTCTGCTTCAACTGCTCGTGGGGCCAGTGCCAGACGTTCTCGGCGATTTCGTATTTGACGCCGTTCTGCCGGCACGTCTCCGTGATGGTGTCCGCTATCGGCAGCGAGACAGCGATGGGAATCTCGGTGATGACGTTGATCCGGTGCTTGGCGACCGTCATCGCCATGACGTTGAGCGAATCGGTTGGTGTCAGACAGAAGACCACGTCCGGTTTTTCGGACTGAAGCATCTCCTCGACATCTGTGTATTGGGCTGGGATGTCGTAGGTTTCGGCTGCGGCACGACACGCATCGGCGTTTCTGTCACAGATGGCGCAGAGTGTGTAGAGGTCTGTCAGTTGGTTAATGACCGCCTGATAGCCGCGTGAGCGGGAGGTTTCGTAAGCCCCTGCACCGATTACAGCAATTCGTAAAGGGTTCATCGGTATCTCCTCCGGATAAGCGAAATTAGTTTAATGCGTGGTGCGTAATGCGTAATTATCCCCTACCAATAATTATCTCTATAAAAAGTGCCTCGTACTCGTTACGCATTAGGGCGTGTTGACATTTGTAAAGCTACTTGCAATCGTAGGGGCGAGGTTGCCTCGCCCATTGAACAATACCGGTTAGCCACCCCAAACCGTACAGGTTGAATTGATTGTAGATTGTCCCGATTCATCGGGATGCTCGGAACGGCATAGGTCGAGATTCACATCTCGACGCTGAAAGGTCGATTTTGGAAAATCGACCTACAGCAAGCCCGAAATCGGCTCTGACGTGTGAACAAAGGGTTGGGAGACCCAACCCCTACGAAGAATCATGCGTCTGCACACCCTCTTGATTGTCTGGTTACAATGAAATGTCAACAGAACCTAGTACTCAGTCAGATAAGTTTTGCAATTATTATATATTAGGACTTACGCCGCTTAACGGTCAAAGTCCTGTAGTTCGGCGATTTATCGCCGCATGACACTAGTTCCAACGCCCGATGAATCCCCGATAAATCGGGATTAAGAAACGGGCAACTACAGGCTAAAGTGCGCAAGTCCTGTATATGTTATCGTTTGCTTTCAATCAATATACACAACCATAATTTGCCTGACAGTGTACTAGTTATTACTATCCAGTCATACAGCCTATTGATATGAGTGTGTATTCTACATCTGCAACAGCGTTTGGACTAACCACGGCAGTGACTGTTCGCCTGAAAAGAGGTGTCCGGCATCAAATTCTTGCAGGGTGATCTGGTCACCGGCATTTGCAGCGCAGTAGATCCGCTGCGCCATCTCAAAGGCGGGGTGTACCGGGCGACTCACGTCGTCTGTCCCCCACTCCACAAAGATTGGACGCGGCGCAATAAGTCCGGCGATGTCCGGCATCTCACAGAGTTCGCCGATCCCTTTCGGGTGGTGGCAGACACAGTGCCCAAACCATGAGGTCTGTGCAAAGGTGGTAAAATAGCCGCTTAACACCGCTGCGCGAACCCGCTCATCTAGTGCAGCATGAACAATGCCAAGCCAGCACCCACCGGATAAACCTGCAATCCCGATCCGATTTTCATCCACCTCTGGTAGGCTTTGGAGGTAGTCTACACCCCGCATCAGGTCATAGACCCGATAGCCTGTCAGATCGTACCCGAGATAGTTCAGGCGTCGCCAGAGGAAATCGCAACCGCCCGACGGGTGAGCGCGTTCACCCATCCCAGCATTATCGGGGCACAACGTGATGATGCCCTGCTCTGCGAGATCACGACCATAAGGGGCACCGAACTGTCCATCACCGGAGATGACGCTCTCTTTACCGTTCGGCACATGTCCGTGGATGCAGAGGACGGCTGGTGTCTTTGCTGTTACGCTTTTCGGGATTGACAGATAAGCGGGAATTGGAGCGTCCTCTCGTGAATGGTAAATTACTTTGTGGATCGTCAACTTATCGTCCGTTTCGGTGGAGACGATTTGCGGATTTAGAGGAAACGCTTTGTCCGGGAAAGGTCCAAGCTGTTCTCGCAGTTCGGGGAACAGTTGGGCTCGCCAATCCTGCCACGCATCAACAGTATCCCCATCGAATGATAAACGGGGTCTGTGATTTACGAAATTATGGTCAAGGAACTCTGCCGAGGAGAATTGTATTTCGGATGATGGAGGCATGTTTTAGCTCTCCTGCTATTAACCTTTGGTGCTAGTTAGTGAGAAAGCCGTTTCTAAATTGTTCAAGGGTTCATTGATTCATTAGTTCATTCATTTTTCTTACATTCCACCCTTTGGATGCACATGTCGCCCCGCTGGGGCTTTAGGATATTTGTCTATCCGTGTACTATAAACATGTCGCCCCGCTGGGGCTAAATAGATCGATGAACCAATGCTTTTCACGTTTCACGCATCACCTTATTAACAGCTGCAACCTCGACCTACAACTTGAGGTTATTAGAGGTTCCAGAGGTAAGAGACTTTGAACACAACGACCCTATCGCCCAACTGTAACTCTCCCTCATCGGTGCGCCAATCTTCATTATACGCAAGGAAGATATGGCTTTTGGGACTATACTCCCAACCGAAGAGGGTGCTGACCAGATAGTTTTCTTCGGTCTCAATCTGATCAAAAGTGGTGCGCTCACGACCGGCTTGTGTAAACACCCTGAGAAATATATCTCGTGTAAACAGATAGGTGACGCGCAGAGAACTGGTGAAATAGCGTCCATCGATGACATCAGCCTGCGTCAAACTCAGGGCATATCCACTTTCAAGGTCAATGGTGAAATTGCTCTGCGGACGGATAGTGGTTGAGAGGGCAAGCAGCCGTTGCTTCCCTACCGCCTGCCGCGAGAAATTGAAGTAATTTCCTATTCCCGCATCCAAGCCGACCGAAACGGGTCGCGAAGTGTTCGTTAGGAGGGAAAATTCATATCCGTCTGTCGTAAATATCTCCGTCAGTTCAACCTCCCGACTGCGTCCATAAGATACGCCAAGCCCCTCCCAGAAAGATTCGGTGGGCCTCCAATCCGCCCCAGCGTTGAAGTTCCAACTGATTAAATCCTCGTCAAATTCCGGTGAAAAGGTCAGATCTGGATTGTTCTGTTCCCAATCGTCAAAATATGTATCGGTGAACAGGTTCTGGGAAGCCCTGCCACGAACCTGGAAAGCAGCTCGATGTGGTCCGAACTGAGGAATATAGGTCCCCATGAAATTCATTTGCTGCCAACCTCGATATCTCTCTTTGCGGAGGAATCCCGTCTCATTTGCTTCAAATAGCGGATCGATTCGTTCCAGCCGCACTCTGGCGTTCCAGAGGTAATTGCTCTGGGCAAGTTCGACGAGATAGGCTTTATTCCTTGGGTTTTCGTTCTCTGGATCTTCGCTGGGATTAAAACTCATCGCATATTGTCCCGATAGCCGATAGGTTTTCAGAAAGAACAGGTCTGTGTCGAATCCGCCCACTCGACCGTAGCCATCTTCCTCATCGAGATGCTCTTTGTTGGCGAAGATCAGTCCAACAGTGGAGCGTTGCAGGATATCTTTTTTCAACCGGACCGTCGAATATAACGCCTCCTCCTTGGATTCTGATTCTTGACCAATTTCCAGTGCGCCGAAACTACCCGTTTGACTTCCGAGGATACCGAGGGAATAACTGCCGACCTTGCCGGTCATTTTGCCACCCCAGAGAATATCACCCTCCCTACCGATCCGGCGACTATAGAATAGCTCCAGCGGTGTCTCAAAAAAGCTATTTCCTTCGACGAAGAAAGGACGCCGCTCCGGGAAACGGGTCGGAAAGCGGGTCAGGTTGATCTCCAACTGATCCGCCTCTACTTGTGCAAAATCCGGGTTGACAGTGACGTTTGTCTTGAGTGTGCTGGTCAGGTTATACTGAACATCGAGTCCTGTCCCCAGTTGACCATCGAGTGATTCCTTGTCGGAGACCCCACCCAAAAGATAGGGCGAGATTTCAAACGGTTTAGCACCGCCGATGTCCTTTAGCCCAACCATAAGCCCCAGATCGGACATGCGCGTGGTCGCCCCGGCTTGGGTCATCTGCTTCCAAACGGTGACCTCATCTTTTCGCCGATGCACCCGTTCAACGTCGAATCCCCACACCTGTTCCGATTTATCGGGGAAGCGGAAATTTGCGAACGGGATCTTGAACTCAGCGACCCATCCCTGCTCATCAATACCTGTTTCTAACCACCAGATGCCTCTCCAACTGGAGTCGGACCGGATGTCGTCGAAGCGATAGGCATCGCTCTGAACGCCGCCGGGGGTGGTCGCAAACTTATAACCGGTGCGATGGTCATGGTGCGGATCCATGAAAAAGGATATCACGTCAGAGTCGTAGATGTTCCCACCGCGCCGCACAATGCGGTTGACCACTTTATCAGGCGCCTCATCGTAGCATCGAAAAGCCACGTAGAGATGGTGCGGGTCGTAAGCGATGTAAAACGCTGTATCATCGGTGGCCGGTTTGGCTCGATCTGGCACGAGTTGGATGAAACCGCTTACAGGCTTTGCCTTTTGCCACGCGGGGTCGTCTAGTTTACCATCAATCTGTGGAGCGGGAACTCCGGGCTCAAGCCGGTAGGCTTCGACAACGTACTTTGCCGATCCGGGTTCGTGTGCACACACAGTCCCGGCAAAAAGGGTGAGCAGTACAACAACATTAATGAAGATCCATTTGGGCATCAATCACGCTCCTTATAGCGTATTTTGGTCTGCAACTTTACTGTTTCCAATATCAGACTTCCTATTTATGGCGAATTCTATAATTACTTATACACCTTCGATTCACAGCCAACCCCCTAACCCCAACTCCCCTGACAAGGGGAGAAGATAAGAGGGGATCTTCTCCCTTGTCTTTCCCCGCTTATCAGAGGGGTTCGGGGCGACTTTTGAGATTTCGCTAAGGGGAGCAATTGGTAGATGTTTACTTATTTCTCTGATTCACTACAGATTATACGGACGCATCTTTAGAGCCGATAAAATTCCCTCGCATTTTCGGACAAAATCTTGCGTGCCAGCGATGTGGGCAGTTTTGAGGGGAAAGCCTCTTCGGGGGAATCGAAATGCCAGTGGGGATAGTCCGTTGAAAACATCAGAAAGTCGTCTGAGTCGAGTTGACCGATAATCTGAAGTAGTTGCTCCGCAGTTGGAGGACCGTCAATTGGCTGAAGCGTCATGCGCATGTGCTCGCGGATATACGCTGATGGCAGCCGTTTGACCCACGGCGTAAGGTGTCGCAGTCCGCGCCACTCCTTATCAAACCGCCACATGAGCGATGGCATCCATGTGAATCCCGCTTCGATGAGTGCAATTCGCAGAGACGGAAACAGGTCAAAAACTCCTTCCGATACTAGGCTGAGCACCTGTGCCTGAAACACCTGCGACATGCCAACGTATTCCTCCAGATACGTTGAGGGCCAACCGACCGATGTCGGAGGAAGTCCCGGTGCCCCGCCGTAATGGACCCCAACTACCAGATCGTGACGCACCGCAGCGGTGTAGATCGGATGATAGCGTCGATTGCCATAGGGTGCCTGTGAACGGACCGGCAGCATCACCTGTACAAAGCCCGGATGGTTTCCCAAACGCTCAATCTCTCTGGCAGCGAGTTCGGGGTTTTGGCTCGGTACTATCAAAGACCCCCGCAGGCGCGGTTCCGGATCAAGCCAATGCTCTATTTGCCAATCGTTAACCGCCGAGGCGAGTGCCGCCGCCAAGTCTTCGTTGTGTACGCTCTGCACGCGATAGGCGCAGGTCAGTATGCCGCACTCGACTCCCCAATAATCGAGTGCGTGTTCGCGTAACAGTGTCAGATCCGATTGGGGTCGATCTTCTGACGGTTCTATAATCTCCGGTCGCGTTGAAGTCGGTGCCCCTTCTGGATAGTCGTTCGCATCGGGCCCGAAAAAGCCGGATTCTTCGCAGTGATCGCACCAGTGGTCCGGCAGATACGGGTAGAGCATTTCGAGCGGCGGGATTCGATTATGGAGGTCGCAGTCAATTACGGGCAAACCAGCGGTTACAAAACTCGGTTTTCCATTCTCCATTCCCATTTCTTGTGCCCTTTTCGCTATAAATTACGCAAGTTGCTAGTTACTTCAATTAGTCATCCATCGGTTTGTCGTTAAGATTGAGGGATTCTATCTTTCGCTCCGGAGGAGTGATATGTCTATAGAACGGCGATGCGGTCAATGCCTGCGCTCCAGCGGAGCGCAATGTCTATAGTTCGAGGACTTGCCCCGTTTTTTAGCCCCAGCGGGGCGACATGTTTATAGCAGCAGTGACTTCCTACACCCCCAAGCCCCAGCGGGGCGACATGTGTATCGTTACTTCAATTCGTGGCGAGTGCGGAAAGGCGGCATACAGGCTAACTAGCAACTTAGGTGTAAATTACTAAATCATTTCAGATGTTCAAACATTTTTAGGATACCAGTTTGCACCCATTTTGTCAACATGAAACAGGACTGAACCCACGACTGAACTGGCGGGTCTGAAGTGAGGTAACCAGCAATTAATTTGCGCTACTATTGAACTCTATTTGCAGTGGAAAAGTGTTGACGGTTCGATTGAATTTTGCTATTCTGTCATCTCATTACAAAGAGGTGCTGAGAAAGATAACGGTTCTATATGCCAGATAAGAAATGATGTAGAACAGATGCAACGCAATCCACCGGCAAACGAGTGCAGAGGTAAATGATGACCTCTATTGAAGCAGAAATTCAATATCTACGCCAGAGGGCGCAAATTCCGACGCGGGTCCGGCAGCAACTCGATCAGATGGTAAAGATGGGAGAACATCGTATTCCGCAGCGGGCAGCCGTGCTAGCATCAGAAATAGAGCGTCTTCGGTCGATAGGCAAGCTTGGTGATGGCACCGATTCGGTGCTTAGGCACTGGTTCGGGGAGATTGTGGCGGGGCGACTCACTGACCAACAGGCAAGGGCGATTCCGGATCAACTGGTGGCTGCCAGAGATTTGATGTTATCTGAATTCACAGCGATAGAGCGGGGACCGGCAGTTAATGAGGACAACGTTTACGACCTGCTCGCTTTCGTCTTCAAATCGAACGACATCCCGGGGGTTGCACGACCTGTTATTCGAGTGTATCAACTTGGATTCAGGATCGATATAGACCAAATTCATGCGTTCTTGACACCCTTCCTCCATTGTAACTCGATCGACGAGATCTTGCGCCGTTTGGATAGGCTTGGACAGTGGATGACGCAGTTTGAAGGTCGGAACTACGAGGGTGTGATGTTCACCCCGGTGGTGACCCGTTATCTGGCAGAACACTCAGATTTTGAGGCAGCCTTGGCAGAGTTTGACCGGCTCCGAGCGGAAACTTTGGAGGGGCAATTCTGTCTGGACAACGAACTTCAGAGGGATCTGGAATTCCTCCGGTTCGCTCACTTGGAGGCAAATCTCAGTGGAGGACGAAGGGGCAGCGACGAGCAGTATGCCACCTTCAAGGCGCTGCCGATGCTGTCGCCACCTTGTCAAGAGATAGTCGAACTGAGTGAGGAGCATCTCGCCCAAGCGAGGCGTTACGGATACCAAGCTGCGTGTTTCCTGCAATTCCTCAGGCACTTCAAGACCAATACCTCACGGCCAATCGTGGTGGTCGGAAATGACCGCTACGGCAGACAGTGGGTTGTTGAGCCGCTCTATGACTATCTGAAAGATGACTTTACGCTGCGATACGACCGCGTTCGGTCCCACTCGTCGTTTAGGCTCAGGGTTCCCCACGAAACAGAGAACAAGGCGCGGGCAGGCTTCCCTCAAGATTTCGTGAGAGAGTTGAGCGAGGAGATGTCGCATGTGGTCATCGTTGACGCCCGCAATCCAGTTAGGGGACCGGGCATGATGAAGATGTCGCGGGGAGCACGCGACTATGTGAACTGGTTCATGGTCTTCAACGACATCCGGGCAGAGGGGGATATCTCCAAGTATGGGCATGACGGTGCAGTGCCCCACCTATCGGAACTAAGGAAGTGGTATGAATTCGATGTGGTGAGGCGATTGATAAAGCCGTGGGTAAGACCCGGCTCAACGTACAAGATTACCCACTGGGCGCCGGAGTTGAAGGAATACGTGATGCTTGGGGATTTCGCCATGCGAGCAGAGCACCCTGACCCGGAGTCCGATAAGCCGCAGGTCGTCATATCGAACGCCGATATCTACAGGACCGAGGGCGATGACATCTACGAGACGCTTCGGGGTACGGATCCATACTACTTCGATGGACCGGAGAGGTATGTGAAAGAAACGGTGGAATTCGGGTTTGGAGATTATGGATTAGAGACGCGCGTGAAAGGACCTACAACTGATGAGTTCGTTGCGAGGGTGCAGCAAGAGATCACAGCCGAAGTTGGGAGACTATTGCAAAGCGACGCAGTACCCGTCGACGGGGTGATAGAGCGGCTAAAGTCATGAGGTGTACAGAGCAACAATACGGCACCTTCATAGGAACGAATCTCACAATCTTTTTGCAAATAGAACCAGTGATAACTCTTGAACATAGTGATCCACCGGTTTTTCCTGCAACGATTTGCTTATTTCGGTGCGGTTCGGTATAATAGAAGATTAGATAATGCTAAACCGCACAATTTGTAGCGCGTAATATACATCACAACTTATTAACCCTAGGAGACTTAACTTATGGCCCTGTCACCTGAATTGTGTAAGAAGATGTACACAGATATGTGGCGCATCCGGCTCTTTGAGGAAGAGGCGAATCGCCAGACAAGTCTCGGTTCCGTGGTCGGTGCCCTTCACATGTATTGTGGGGAAGAAGCGGTCGCTGTCGGTGTCTGTGGCAACCTGCGAGATGACGATTATGTTCTCGGTACACACCGCAGCCATGGTCACTGTTTAGCCAAAGGTGCCGAATCACACCGTATGATGGCGGAACTTTTTGGCAAAGCCACAGGAACGTGCGCTGGCAAAGGTGGTTCAATGCACATCGCCGATTTCTCGCTCAATATGCTTGGTGCGAACGGTATTGTCGGCGCTGGTATCGCGCCCGCTACCGGTGCCGCGCTCGCTAGCAAGTTACGTGGGACAGATCAGGTATCGGTGTGCTTCTTCGGCGATGGTGCCGCTGCACGTGGCACCTTCCATGAAGGCATCGGGCTTGGGGCTTTGTGGAAACTCCCCGTTGTCTATGTCTGTGAGAACAACCAGTATCAGCAGTGGGTGCCTCGCATGAATGTGGCAGTCCTTGATTCAGTTGCCGATATGGCGGGATCCTATGCGATCCCCGGCGTGTCAGTCAACGGTCAGGATCTCGTAGAGGTTTACGAGGTTGCCGGTGAGGCGGTCGAGCGCGCTCGCAGAGGCGAGGGACCTACGTTGATTGAGGCACGAACCTACCGCTTCTACGGACACAGCTTGGGCGACGAAGAGCAGTACCGATCCTCCGATGAGGTCGAAGAGATGCGGACTAACCATGATCCAATTACCACTTTCCGTGGGACAATGATGGAGCAGGGATGGTTGACTGAAGCAGAGGACACGGAGATCCAGAACGGAGTCAAAGATGAGATTACCGAGGCAGTGAAATTCGCTGAGGAGAGTGCGTACCCAACGCCTGATAAGGTTACCACAGATGTCCTCGCATCTGAGCAGGAGGTGGCATGATGAGAACACTAACTTTCAGTGAGGCATTACGAGAGGCATTGCACGAGGAAATGGAACGTGATGAGACGATATTCGTCATCGGCGAAGATGTTATTACGCACGGGGGACCTTATAAGGTGACGGATGGCATTGCAGAGCGTTTCCCGGATCGGATTTTTGAGACGCCGATCGCAGAGGCAGGGATTATGGGCGTGGGGGTCGGTGCGGCTATGGCGGGGATGAACCCTGTGGTCGAGATTATGTATATGGATTTCGTGACTTGCGCTATGGACGAAGTGGTCAACCAAGCGGCAAAAATGCGATACATGACAGGCGGTCAAGCCAGCGTGCCGATGGTCATTCGTCTACCGTGTGGTGTTGGTCGGTTGCTAGCAGCACAACATTCCCAGATTATGGAATCGTGGTTCATGCACGTTCCGGGCTTACAGGTTGTCGTTCCTTCGACTCCCGGTGACGCTAAGGGGCTACTCAAGTCCGCAATACGCAGTCCGGATCCGGTGCTGTTTTTCGAGTATAAGCGAATCTATACCTCTACGGGCGAGGTTCCAGATGGGGATCATACCATCCCCCTCGGTCAAGCGAAGATCTATCGTGAGGGAGAAGACGCGACCGTTGTTGCTATTGGTCCAATGGTGCAGAAGTCACTGGAAGCAGCCGTGCTGTTAGAGGACGACGGCTACGACGTTGAAGTCGTTGATGCAAGAAGCCTATCACCGTTGGATACCGAGACGATCTGTGAGTCGGTGAGCCGGACAGGTCATGCTATAGTCTGCGGAGAGGATTCCAGTTTTGCCGGGGCGGCATCCGAGATAGCAGCGATGATCGGCGAAAACTGTTTCGGAGACCTTAAGGGACCAGTCGTTCGGGTTGGCAGTCCACATGTGCCGATGCCGTTCAGTTCCGAACTGGTTAAGCACGTCGTGCCTGAAGTTCCTGATATCACTGAAGCGGTCAATCGCGTAATGACCTAGCACGAGGAGAAAGGGAGGATTCATGGCAATACAGTTCCGTTTAGCGGCTCTCGGTCACACCATGGAAACGGGTCGCGTCGTTGAGTGGCACATAGCCGAAGGTAACAGAATCGAGGAGGGGCAGCTGCTGGTATCGATTGAAACAGACAAGGCTGTCGCTGATATTGAGTCACCGGTCAGTGGTGTTTTGTTGCGTATCGTGGGTCAGGCTGATGGTGTCTACGACGTCGGCGCAACTCTCGCTTGGATTGGAGAAGAAGGGGAAGAGGTGCCGGACGAGTCCGCAGAACAGCCCCAAGCTCCCGCTGCAAGTTCCGTTCCGAGAACCCCGACGAAGTCGGGACAGGCTGCCGAGTCACGAGCGACTCCCGTTGCCTTGAGGCTCGCCCAACGGCATGGTATAGATGCCGAGGCTGTGCAGGGCACTGGTCCAGGTGGACGGATCACTAAGGAAGATGTACAGCGTGCCATTGACGACGGCACTGCCACGCCGTTAAAAGCTGCGAGTGAGGCATCAGCCCCTAGCACTGTCGCGCAGCCCGAAGCCGCGGCTGCGGAAGCGCCAGCGAGGTCACGGGTGACTCCCGTCGCCCAACGGCTTGCACAGCGACACGGTGTAGATGCCGAAGTGTTGCAGGGCACGGGTCCAGGCGGACGGGTTACCAAGGAAGACGTGCAACGCGCTATCGATGACGGCACTGCCACGCCGCTAAAAGCAGCTACCGAGGCTCCAGCTCCTAGTGCTGCAGCACAGCCTGCAGTTCCGGCTGCGGGTGTTGAGGTAACTCCACTTGCTGGCATCCGTCGTACCACTGCTGAGCGTTTGGGAACGATTTGGTCACAGGCACCGCATGTTACGGAAGGAATAGAGGTTGATTTCACTGCGCTCCAAGCTGCTCGGACGGCAAATGCGGATGCGTGGCGGGATGCCTACGGTATTGCACCGACGCTTAACGACTTTGTGCTGAAAGCGACCGCTGAGGCATTAAAAGCGCACCCCCAACTCAACGCGGCATTGATTGACGATGCTATACATCAGTATAGCGACATCAATTTAGGGGTTGCCATCGACATTGAGTCGGGATTGGTTGTGCCGGTGGTTCGTAGAGTTGACACGCTCGGCGTGATAGCGCTTGCAGGTCAAGTTAGGGAACTCGCAGATCGTGCCCGAAACGGGAAGTTAGGGCTCGACGACTTTTCGGATGGCACCTTCACGGTAACGAATCTCGGCGGTCTTGGCGTGGATTGGTTCACGCCGGTTCTCAATCCTCCGCAATGCGCGATTTTAGGTGTAGGTCGGGTCCGTCAAGCTGCGGTGGTAGCTGATCGATCGATTCAGTTCCGGGATGTAGCGACGCTGGTTCTCACCTTCGACCATCGAGCGATCGACGGTGCACCGTGTGCCCGGTTCCTCGCCGATTTGCGAACACGCATTGAGGACCCAGAGCAGCTGCTGCCTTAGCTCGTGCCACAAGGCTCGCTGCCAATGCCTATAGCCCCGTCGTAATTCTGTCAAGATTCATCAAGATCCGGTAGATAATTCCGGAAATGGATCATCGCGTTCTCGCTGTCGCGGTAGGTGATAGGTTTGGGAGAAAGCCATTCAATTATCGGATTTTTGATCGAGTGGGCAAAGAAGTGGTTGCCGGTAGGGCTGTAGTGACCGATGTGGTAACGCGCCATGTAATCCTCTAAAGACAGGTTGAAGCATCGGTAATCTTCGGCGTGGACGAGGTTCATGTCGAAATAAAAGATCTGGTGATTCCGGAGATAATCTACGATGGGCTGATCGTAGCGCTTGCCGGTGGAGATAAGTTGCCGCGTGACCTGTGGACAGTAGAGTGCGATCATCAGCTTTTTGTCTCTGCGCTGGGAAAATGTTAGGGCTTGCTCGATGATGTAGCGGGTGCCGGCAAAGGCGTAGGTGTGGCGTAGGTTCTCGATCCACCGTCGTTGCTGTTCAGGCTGCGCCGGAACGTCGGGAGAAAGGCAAAGCATCTCTGCGAGGACAGTAAGAGGCTTGATGTCGATCTCTTGGATCAGGTCGCGGCAGAATAGGGTCATCTGCAGCATGAGGTCATCCTTCAGCACCTCATACATGAAATCGGGATTTGTCATATTATAGAGGGATTCCGGGGTTTGTAACAGCGCCTCTTCTTCGACGAGTTGCCCGCTCTCCATGTCCATCTCCAAATGCGCCCAGAAGTTGCCCTCAAACATCGCGGGGATCGCAGGGTTCTGGATAGGATAGCTGACGCGGCGGCAACGCAAAAAGCTTCTGTGGTGGTCGTCGCCCCAGATATAGAGGATGACATACTCGGTCCCCTCATCTGTTTCTTCAGCACGCCTCAGTCTGCGATACGCCTGATATACTCCGAAGCCTCCCACGCCATAATTGCTGATAGGTTCGCCTAAGTGTGCAGCCAAGTATTCCTGCCAAGTCTCTTCGTCGCTCACTTGGGCCCCCTGCGTGAAACTGTTGCCGTAGGTGTTGATGCGGCGAGGCCTGTTGGCGTACAGGGCTGCACCACGGGCTCCATTTTTTTTCACGGTGTTGATGGTAGAACTGTTGTCGATGCCGTCTTGGGGCAGATAGTTACCGAGGATATACCCGACTTCCGGATCGAATTGACCCCACGAGAGTTTTCCTGGATCGAGAAAGTGATCTATTTCTTCTCTGGTCGGGGTTCTTGCCCGAACATGTTGTTCGAAAGTCGTCATGTTTGCAGTTCTCCTCATACATTAACGCGATTTTCTTGTTTCTCTGCTCTTCAGAAATTCCCGCGAGAAAGTCTTCAGCCTCTTAACCTATTCAGTCAGGACTTACACAGTAGGAGAGAATCCAATTCCTGACAAAAATATTGCGGGGCAAGATGCCCCGCCTACGGCTGGCTTGATGAGAGGAAATTCCGATTCCCAAGTTAAGTGTGTAAGTCCTATCAGTTTTCAATTTCTTCCAAGAACGATTGAAAAAGAGTGGTATCCCACCACCCGTCACTGCTTGGGAATAACGGGAAGCAGAATATGTGACGGATATTGACTCGAATGATAAACCGTTTGCTGTGCCGAGCGTATCTCCGCATCAACCCCTAACGTGTTTCCGGTGTTCGGATTGCGATCAAAGCGTGGGAAGTTAGAGGATGAGATTTCCACACGGATGCAATGTCCCTTTCGGAAGACGTTCCCGGTGACCGCAACATCAATCTCGTACTCATAAACCGTGTTCGGTTCAAGGAGCGTTGGGTCAGTGAAACTCTCGCGATATCGGGCACGAATAATCCCATCGCACAGGTTCATCGCGTAACCTGTCGGTGAGACATCCACAAGTTTTGCTGTCCAGTCGGTGTCCAACCCGTCAGTCGCAGCGTAGAGGACGACCTTAATTGGTCCGGTCACCTCCATGTCCTCCGCCATCGGTTCACTGGTATAGCAGAGGACGTCGCCACGCATCTCAGCGGGACGTTGATCGTAGGGTCCCCACGGAACGATATGGGGTGAACAGCAGTTGTTACCGCCTATCGTTTGGACCGGATAGTGCGGATCGTAAACGAAGTGATCCGTCGGCTCATGTGCTGGAGGTTGGATAGAAAGTTCTCCATCGCCGAGCACTGAGTTCGCTTTGCCGTTTGAGTGGAAATACCATTTCTGCCACTGTGTCCGTGCGAGGGGCCATTCATGTTCATCATGCCACTCGTTGATTCCCATGATAAACAGTCGTAACGGGGGTTCATCAACAATCCCGTTATTAATTCCCTTGAGCCAGTAATCGAACCAGCGAAGTTCTTCCCCGTCTAGGTCAACCATCGAAGGCGCACCGAAGTCGATATCGCCCGTGTGGGTGGAAGCGCTCAGGGAGTGGGGCCACGGTCCCATGATAATTTTGCTCTGTCGGGATTCGGGCGTGCGTCCACCCTGACGTAAGCCGTTGAAATTGATAAAGGTGTGTTGTGCGTAGAGGTCGTACCAGCCGCCCATGTTGAATGCAGGGGCAGCAATCTGATCCCATTTTGTTTCAACGTTGATTTCGTCCCAATAGTCATCGTAGGCTGCGTGTTCAACCCAGTCCTTCCAGAACTGGAGTTTGCGCCCTGCGAGTTCGTCCATCTCGATAATCGGCAGTTTTCGGAACGCCTCCGTCCAGTGGTGGTATTCGATGCTCTGGGCAGTCCGTCCGTTGGTACGCATCCCCCAAGTCATCAGCACATTGAGTTGGAATGCACCGCCGGGGTAGACCAATCCGGTGTAAAAGTCATTGCAGATGACACGAGGCACCATGCAGGTTAGAAATTCGCTACGGTGGGGTGCGCTCTGCCACTGTACCAATCCCACATACGACCCGCCCGCCATACCGATTTTTCCGTTACACCACTCCTGCTGACCGATCCACTCTTGGGTGTCGTAGCCGTCTGGACCGTGATTTGCAAAAGGGTAATGCTCGCCGTCTGAATCCCAGCGACCGCGTACATCCTGAATCACGCAGGCGTAGCCGTTGTTTGCCAGTTGGCGCGCTTTTTCGATCATTGTGTCCATGTTGTTACTATAGGGTGTACGCATCAACACCGTCGGAAACTTCCCCTGCGCTTTTGGGAGATAGATATCTGATGAGAGATCGATCCCATCGCGCATCGGTGTCTTTATGTTCAAACGCATTTCCACATCGTAATTCGACATTTGTTTCCTCCTGTTTTTTTAAGTTCATAGGACTTACGCAGTTGAACGGTCAAAGCCTGTAGACCAACGCCCGATAAATCCCCGACTGATCGGGATTAAGAAACCCCGACAGGTCAGGACTAAGAAGGGGGCAACTACAAAACGCCTGATAAATCAGGCAACTACAGTGAATCGGTAGTATGTGGTATTTTGTCGAGATGTGAATCTCGACCTACAATCGATCTACAGCAGTCTGAAAGTTTTAGCGCGACGTCGTTAGTATCTGACGCGCAATTCATTGCGCTACTACAAACTGAACTGCCTAACTCCTATTTATGCGTCAACGAATCGCAGAGAGCCAAAATGTTGCGGGCGGTGATAATCGATTTTCTGGGTGGGCGACCATGCGGTGTATTCGTCCTCGGCTTCCGTTCTGCCGCGATCAATCCGGTACAGGTTCATGCGCCAGACATCTCCCGCTTTCGGCGGAATATTTGGAGCGGTCAGTAGGTCTTTGAATGGAACGGCGATTTCGCATGACCAAGATGTATCCGGTGGACTGATGGACGCAGCTCTGTCGGCAGGAGAGTTCGTTTTTGCCGTGCCGTCGACGGAGACAGCGTGTTGCATCGTTTCGCTATCCCAATCGCGCAGCACGTACATCTCCTGTCCGTGGGACTTGCCGTTGACGACAAAGGCATCGAACAACGTATTGTGCGGACTCACCTCAAGCTCGATGTATGTTCGGAGATCGCAGTCTGGATCAAGAAAAACTTCGACCACCTCCTCGTCATAGATGTTCCCATCGCGCTCGCGGATTGTTCCCCAGATGTCTTGGTCATAACACAGAAATCCGACGTAAAGATATTCGCTATTCCAGACCAGTCGAACCTCTGTCGGTTGGCGAGGTTGTTCACCTGTATCTGTCGTCAACAGTTCAATGACATCGGCTGATTTCCACGCAGCATCTGTGAGCGTACCATCAATCTTTATTTCACCATCAATCCGCACACAATCATATTGTGGCAATTCTATCATCGGTTTCTCCTTCGTTAAACGATGTCCTGTTTTTTATATTTCCCGCATCACGAGATCAATCCCCAGACCGGGACGATCGGAAAGTTCGATATATCCGGCAACCACCTGCTCCGGCGGGTTAAGGAGTTCTGCCCGCCACTCCACCTCGCCCCATGCGAACTCCAGAATCGCGAAGTTTGGCACGGTTGCCATGCACTGCACACTTGCTGCGGTTGCGACCGGACCGCTTGGGTTATGCGGGGTCATCATCACGTCCGCCGCTTCAGCCATTGCCGCAATCTTTTTCAATTCCAAGATACCGCCGACATGCTTCACGTCTGGTAGGATATAGTCGGCAGCACGTGTTTCCAGAAGCCGTTGAAATGCGGATTTGGTTCGTAACTGTTCGCCGGTTGCGATTGGCATTGAGGTGGATTGGTTGACGTGGGAAAGGGCTTCTAAATTTGTCATAGGAATCGGATCTTCGAGCCAGAAGAGATGTAGGTCATCAAGGGCTTTTGCAGTCTGAACAACCAAGCCCGGATTGAAACGGCTATGACAATCGACCATCAGATCGATGTCGGGTCCGATGGTTTCGCGGATACGGCGGATACGTTCAATCCCCGTCCGAATCGCGGGCTCCAAGGTGCCACGCGATATGTCTCGCGTGGAAACATCGTCGAAGGGGGCGCATTTCACTGCCGTAAATCCTTCCTCAACTGCTTTCCGGGCGTTTTGCGCGAAGCCTTCGGGGGTCCGATCCACAGTCGCACGGTTGATGTTCGCATATAAGCGAATCTTCTCCTGACACTTGCCCCCCAAGAGTTGATAGATAGGTGCGTTCAGGGCCTTGCCAACAAGATCCCAAAGCGCGTGTTCGATGCCGCTGATTGCTGTGTGATAGGGACGCCCTTCACTCTCATTATAGAACCGGCGGTGGAAGTCCTCAATTTGGAACACATCCTGACCGATGAGGGCGGAGTTAAGCCCTTCGATAATTTGCACTACGCGTCCATCGTGACCGTGAGAGGCTTCGCCGATGCCTGTCGAGCCATCTTCAGCATGAATTTTGACAAAGACCCAATCGCCACGATGGTTGATATCCACAGTATGGGTTTCGATCGCTTTAATCTTCATTTGATCCTCATTCAGTAGAACGGGTTTCAGATTCACAGTCCAATCTGCTCAGACGTGACCGATTCTTCGCGATGATTAGGTACGCCCCCTTTAGCAGCGTCCGAATGATAGGCACGAGGTAAAGCCATGTGATATACCGATACCTGCCAAGCCGCCTATAAATCTGGTAGATGGTGTCCGCTCCGCAGTAGATCTTTCCACTTGCGTCAATGAACCGCATCCCTTCTTTCGATTCGATTGCTTCAAGCTGTGGATAATGTGCATAGAGATCTGGGGTTTGTTTGGGGGTGTAGAAAAATTGATCCGCTTGATCTTTATTCTGAATCCGGCGGATCCCGTTCAAGCAGAAATTGCATTCTCCGTCGTAGATGATAACGGGTTTGTTCGGTTTTGTTGCGTTGTCCTTTTTCATAAGTTAGATTCTCCTTTTGAGATGCCGATCTTTATGCGGGGAACCACCCTTGTAGAATTTCACGGAAGCGACGGAAAGAATCGTCTTGGCACCCTCTCAAGCTCACCTTTTCTGCCAATTGTCGATATAGCGCGGCGGAATACTTTGTTTTAGTGCGACGAAGCACTTCCACTAAAAGCTCTTTCGGACGAGAAGGTTTAGTTTCTCCTTCCTGCCAGTGACCGGTTTGGTATCCCAGATTTTTTATAGTTTCCCAATCCGTTCCGAACAAACTGGGCACGTGAGGCGACGTACTCCACACCCAGATTTCGAGTTCTGGATCAATCACAACAACAGCACTCCGTCCCTTCCAACCATTGCGGTTCAAATCGTCTTGAATCTTTTCCTCAATTTCCTCTGCACTTAAAACTCCCCACTCTGCATCAATTAACACTAAAGCATGTTGATATAGTCCGGCAAGATCTGCCAGAAAACTTCCTGCTCCATGGAATACTCCCGGATCGCGATTAGGATGGGGCGAATATCCGAATCAATATCAATAGATATCTGTCGTATACCTAGAGACGGTTGCCGTCTAGTCAATAATGTTGCAACGGTTTGCTCCTGATGCCCATCGGCGACCAAGACAATCAGATCCTTCCTTTCCTGCACTGCTGCCCTCATCCTAAAACTCCCGCTGCGTATAGTGTTCCTAAATCCACCTGTCCCCGCCAATCTCTTAACTTTGGATGCTCACTTCCACGCACGATTGAAGTCGCCCCGGAGGGGTTTTTGGCGAAACAGAGGACTTGTTCCGGCTTGGTAAGTCCAACAATCAATGGGGAATGCGTTGCCAACAAAACCTGACCGTCATATACCGATGAAAGTGAGTCAAAAACCGCCTCAATAGCGCGGGGATGTATCCCGTTCTCGACCTCCTCGATTAGGTATACCTCCTGATTGTTCGGTAGGTACGCTAGTAAGGTGAGGGCAAATAAACGTAGTGTGCCATCAGACAACAACCATGAAGGAACAGGATGTTCTAAGTTTGAATAATGTACATTGAGATAGAGGTGGCGGTCTTCTGGACGTTCAACCACATCAATCATTTTCAGGTCCGGCAATACAATGCGGAGGTGTTCCAACCAGTCTTTGAAATCCTTCCCATGACGATTACGAAGATCTCTAACAACAAGTGGAAGATTTGAACCATCCGTACGAAATGCGCGCTGGACGGAAGGACTCGAAGGACGACGCATAGCAGCACTGTTAAGTGCTACTACATGGATACCTCCCATAAGTAGATTTTGAACCCACAAGGCAACAGGAAAATGCTCTTCACTTTGAACTAAATTAGCCAGTGAAACCCCACGGGGATTGATTAGTAAGGTGCCGGTTCCGCCCAATTCTCCGATTTCCGAGTTGAAACTATGATAACCGTTTTCGGTCTTACTAACCACCTTATACCACCCTTTTTGAGTGCGCTTTGCCGACACGTTTGTTGGTGCAACCGGTTCGTTAGGAAAAAATGAGGAGTGGGCGGTGGTACGTGACAGTGGTTCTGGACAGAGCCATAGCGTTTCGTTGACAATTGTCAATTCGCCATTCTCCGGATCTTTTCCGATTGCAATCTCATATCGCGCAATTTGGTAACGATCGTGCGTTTTAGATTTGCGCAGTTCGTCGGGAATCTCCAACTCGATTGCCAATTCAAACCGGTCTGATAGCTGATTGAAGATGAGTTCATCCACACGCCTCGCTCTGCCGATTGATTCTCTGAGGTCTTCACGCACAAGGAGGGCATCGTCAAGCCCCCTTGTGAGGAGATCGCGGATTAACCCCAAGACATCAAGAAAAGTACTTTTCCCCGATGCGTTCGGACCTACAAGTACATGGAAATGTTCTAAGGGTTGACTGACGTAGTGCAGGCACCGGTAGTTCAAGGCTTCAATGCGCCGAATCATCTTTGTTCGTCTCCTTGTTTTACGTCCTACATCTCCTCAAGTGTTTCAACCCCCAGCAGGGCTAAGGCTTTCTTGATAACAGCTGCGGAAGCGTTTATCAGTGCTAATCGCGCTTTTATCAATGGAGGGCTTTCGGCAGAGAGCACCGGGTGCTTGTGGTAGAATTGATTGACAGTCTGCGCGACGATGAACAGATGATTACAGATACGAGCGGGGGAGAGATCCCGTGCGGCTTCTTCCACAACTTCAGGGAACTGGATCAGCGCGCGGATCAGCTGCAATTCTTCCTCGTTTCCGAGCAGCGAAAAATCTGGCTCAATCGAGGCGAGATCTTGGGCTTGTGCTCTCCGAAGGATGCTCGCGCAACGGGCGTAGGCATACTGGCAGTAGGGTCCGGTAAAACCATCGAAGGAGATGGATTCTTTCGGATCAAAGTTGATGGTCAGTTCGGGACGGACACGCAGCAGATAGAATTTAATTGCCGCCATCCCGATTGCGAAGGCCCGTTTCTGAACCTCATCGTCCGACAACTCCGCCTCCGAGTCTCGTTCCCGAATTTCGTCTGCGGCAAGCTGGAACATCTCCTCAATCAAGTCATCGGCATCAATCACTGTCCCTTCACGCGATTTCATTTTCCCTTCTGGCAGATTCACCATGCCGTACGACAGGTGATAGCAGCCGTGCGCCCACTCAAAGCCGAGCATATCGAGCAGTTTGAATAAGCATTGGAAGTGGTAGTTCTGCTCTGAACCGACGACATAGATGGAACGATCGAGTTGATGCTCATCAAACTTCATTTTCGCCGTCCCCAAGTCCTGTGTGATGTAAACGCTCGTGCCGTCGCCCCGGAGCAGCGTCTCCACCTTCTGACTCCCATCCCTTTGTGTGCCAAACTCATCGACAGGCAACTTGGCTATCACAGCACCGTCTTCAGCCACGACGAAGGCGCCCTGATCCAAACCAGCTTGGATGAGATCCTTGCCGAGATTGTAGGTCTGCGACTCATAGTAGAAAGCATCAAATTCCAGACCGAGTTTTTGATAGGTTTCGGCAAATCCATCGTAGACCCATCCGTTCATCATCTCCCAGAGTTTGAGTGTTTCTGAATGGCCCGATTCCCATTTCAGAAGCATCCCCTGCGTCTCTTGTTCCAGATCTGGGTGCTTATCTTCCTCCTGTGCGTAACGGACATACCAATCTCCAACAAAGTGGTCGCCCTTCGTGCCAGTTGTTTCCGGTGTATCACCGTCTCCCCACTTCAGCCAAGCAAGCATCGATTTACAAATGTGGACACCGCGATCATTTACAAGGTTCGCCTTAATCACCGTATGCCCTGTCGCTTCAAGTAGCTTGGACACCCCCATTCCGAGGACCCCATTGCGGATATGTCCTAAGTGCAAGGGTTTATTGGTGTTGGGAGACAGATACTCGACCATGACGCGTTGTCCCCGACCTATATCGGTGTGTCCAACGTTCTCCCCCTGCTTCACAATCTCATCGCATACACTGCCAAACAGGGCGTGATTGTAAATTTTAACGTTCAGATAGGGACCAACCGCACTCACTGATTGAATCGATCCGCTCGGCTCTATTTTGGCTGCGATCGCTTGGGCAATTTTGGCTGGATTTTGCCGAAACTGTTTTGCCAACGGGAAACACTCCACGGTGAAGTCACCCAATTCGACCTGCGGTGGATACCCCAATTTGAGAGTTTCCGGTTTTTGTCCAAATTGGTTTTGGCAGGCAGTCTCTACGGCGGTTAAAATTTCATTTTTAGTGTCGGTAATCAACATCCTTCCCTCCTATTTTTCTTCGCTGGAAGGAGAAGGAAAGAGACCTTCATCATCAATCTCGTAATCGTCAAGCTCATCATATGCTTCTTCATCTTCTTCATATTCAGTGATAGCTTCCACATCGGGAACTTCAATCTGTGGAGCGTCTGCCCAAAGGCGTTCCAGATTATAGTATTCTCGCTTCTCATCGAGAAAAATATGTATCACAAAATCAACATAGTCTAGCAAGACCCAATCTGCATTGCGGCCACCTTCTCGATGCCAAGGACGTTCATTCCAGTTATCTTCCAGTTCATCTAGCACAGCATCAGATATACCTTCGATCTGTGTGTCAGAAATGCCACTACAGATAACGAAAAAGCTGGTGAACGAGGGCAACTGTCTTAAGTCGAGGATAACCGCATTGCGAGCCCGTCGGCTCAAGGCGGTCGCCGCGGCGGCTTGTACCATTTCTAGCGTGTTTTCTTGCATGTTATTTCTCCTTCTCGTCCCGACCGGACTTTCTGAGAAACCTATTGACAGGTATAACTTAGAAGTAACTCTTTTTCAGGTTGAGACACCCGCCGATTTAGATAATTGGTTTCGTGGAGATAGTAAATTTCGAGTGATGTGAGCTGTTTCTGACCCGTATGCGTCTCATTCCAACGCTGGCAAAGATAACGTGCATAATCCTCTTTAAACCAGAAATGTCTGAAATATCTGCGCCATCGATGGTTTTTGTGGATAGCGATTACAAGTTCTGGCTTTTCCCAACTCACTGTTCTGTCGGGGTTGAGAAGATTGACCTTGTTTCCATCTTGAAGTTCACCGACAATTACATGCCAGCCATCTTTTCTTGATGGACCTCTAAACAACCCCCACCACTGATCTAGTCTCAGAGTATACCCGATTGACTGAACAGCCTTGGGAAAGGGAAGTGATGGATGAACCGTCCTTAGATTCCACATCAGAACGTAAATCAGAAAAAAAGCAGCGAGCGCATTCTTCCAAATAGCCTGCTCCCGGATTGGGGAATCAACCCCCTGTGGGCTTTTGAATTTTCTTAAGAGTTGGTCCCAAAACCAACTCGGAATAAACAGTAACCAACTTGCTATACAGATATAAGTAAACAACCACAGTTCCAGCGCAAGTCCCATACTCAAGTGAAAAACCGCGAAGCTGAGGATAACAAGGCACCGCACTGGACCCGAAAAAAACGGTGAAAACGCAAGCAGTGGTCCAAACGCTTCGATTCCCATCGTGGCATAGGTAAGAAACTTCAACAACAGCGGATGGGATTCGAGCAGCAATTTTCCAAAGTTTGTAGCGTATCGGTCAAGCATAAGCGCGTAATAAACACCCGTGCCTCTGATCAACCAATTCTTGGGTGATTTTAATGCGACCGAAAACCAATATATAAAACATATCTGGAGTAAGGCAGCGACTGTACCTCCTGAGAATATTAAGTTAGATTCTTGGCATTGATGCGGGTTCCTCAAATAATCAATAGAGTAACGCGCTCCAAGCGGTAAAAACATGCTCCAAAAGAGCAGTAGACATAGTATATAATCGCCACCCTGCATCAGGAGCCAATTTCGAGAATTCAAGCAAATTGTCAGGAACCAAACGACAGGTGTTACAAAACGGGTATGGTAACCTAAAAGCAACCCGACTGCAAATAACCCCGCAATGATGAATAAAGCGGCTTGGAATTCTATTGAGCCGTTAAGCAGATGCACAGATACACGCCACTTTGGAGAATGCTCAATGACCCGATCTATCGGTAAGACACCACGATCTGTATAATGCGATTCTAAGTCGGTCGCACGCGTAATGAGATCTACGATGATTATAAGTGCAATGCTGATGCGAAAGATCGCTAATGAACGCAGATCGATCCCAAATAACTGTTGTGTTTTTAACGCCCACTGATGAATTCGGGATTGATTACGGAACATGTTCAATTTTTCGCATATTTAAACCGATAGTGCTACTGTTCTGTCAACTTTAGAACTTAGAACCTGTTTGAAAAATCCGAATAATCTCTGAACATTGTCATTTTACCGGTAAATACTCTCAAAATCGGTTGATTGTGCCCATAGAATGGCAAAAGATGACCGTTTCACATACTCTTAAAACAGACCCTAAGCCCCAGCGGGGCGACATGTTTATAGAATACAGGACAAACAAACAACCTAAGCCCCAGCGGGGCGACATGTGAACAACTGTCTAAGGATGACCCTTTCACTTTTAAAACAGGCTCTTAGGACTTAGGTATTTCAGCACGGGGCGAGTCCGAGAAGATCCGTCCGTGCCGAGACCAAGCGTGACAGGGGCTGCCCCGCCCCGATAAATCGGGATGCAAGCACCTACAGTTGACTGCGTAAGTCTGAGAACTGATGGATCGGACAGTGAAATTCCCATGTCAATCCAACTCAATTGACCTTCATTCATCAAATTGAATGTGATAAACGCTACTTTGGTCCGCCGATTTCTTGGAGAGCGCTGTTATACGCATCTATTGTATACGGGTGAATGAGGACACCTTTGGCGAGGAGGTGTTCAATTTTATAACGACTGACTTCAAAAACGGCTTTGTTCAGATCTTGATAGGCAAGCGCACGCACAGCATGTGCCTCTGCGTAGTTGCGCTTAGGTTCAGAAAAATCAGCGACATACAAGATCTTATCAATAAGCGTCATCTTGCCGGATCCGGTTGTGTGGCGTCGGATGGCGTCGAGGATTTCAGGGTTATCAACGTCGAAGTGCGAAACAGCGAACTCCGCACCAACGAGCGCGTGCAAAAGCGACGGGTTGTGGCGTTCAACCTCATCAAGCTGAATCCCGTGGCTTGCCGCCGCTTCATACTGCTCTGGGTTTTTCATCCACTTCGCACAATCGTGTAAAAGGGCAGCAAGGTTCACTTTTCGTAGATCCGCTCCATATTCCTTCGCCAAGTCGAGTGCTAACTCTCGAACAGATAGGACGTGTGTATACCGATTCGGCGTTAATTTGGATTTGAGATATTTCTCAATCTCAACCGCTTTTGGTTCTGTAAGCAGGGATGCCTTTTCGATATCGTTGTTATTCTTCTTCATCCGTAATTTCGTCCACTTCTCCCGTTTCAAGTAGAAACTGTGCAAGCGCTTCTTTTTCTTCATCTGCTATTAGATCGGCATTCGGCAGCGGCGCACTGATTTTATACTCCTCACCGAACCATTTGCCGAGATCTACCGCCTTACAGCGCGCACTGCAGAAGGGAAAGTTTGGCGGTAGTTTCCCGCCAGGTTTGTAATCAAATTCGCGAATTGTTCCGCAGACACTACATTTGTGTTTCATTTTGAGATCACCTGTCTTGCGCGTAAATGCGTGACCTATCCGTTTGCTTCTTTGGAGAATCCAATTATTCTACACGATAGGGTTCATAGAAATAAAAAAAGATGGTTCTTCGGTTTACCTATATAGTTGGTGGCATTCGATATACTCCCAAACGGGTACCGGGACGAGGTATCGAATGGAACGTCCGGATCGGATGCGCTCACGAATTTCAGTTGCGGAGATGTCAACTCCTGTGATTGAGAAGCATTGGACGCGGTCTCGAAGATCCGGGGGCACTTTGTCCAAGCAGTAGTTAGGCCGAGTGGTTGCGATGAAGCGGCAGATATCAAGAATTTCATCATAATCCTTCCAGATCTTGAAGTCGATTAGTGAATCAGCACCGATAATAAATGCGAGATCACATCCGTCCCCATAGAAAACTTGTAACTCTTTGATAGTCTGAATAGCAAAGGAAGGACCTACACGATCCAACTCGATCCGCGACACCTCAAAATTAGCGTGATCGGATGTTGCAAGGACGGTCATCTGGTAACGGTGTTCCGGATCGATGATGTCCCGCGAATCCTTATGAGGTGGACGGGCGGACGGGATAAAGAGGATCTTATCGTAGCCCAAGCCATCACGCACCTCCTCCGCGCTCAGCAGATGGGCATAGTGGATAGGGTTGAAGGTGCCGCCCATAATGGCAATTTTGACTGCTCCCAAAGTTGAAACATTGGGATTCTTAATAGACTGATTGGTAGACATTAGCATCTCCATGCTATTTTCTTGTTTCGACGAGACAAGCCACGTATTGCGGGTGTGGTCTTACTATCTCTCCACCCCGATAAATCGGGATCCTTGCGGACAAGCGTTTTACGTCTCCGTGTGTCCCACGGCGACGTTTTGCAGGTTTATCGCAGCGTTTAGGTCTCTATCTTGGGTATGCCCACAATCGCTGCAATGGTACGTCCTATCCGATAGTGACAGGTCTTTGTCTTTTGCCCCACAAGCCGAACAAGTCTTACTCGACGGGTAGAAGGTGTCTGCCTCTACAATTTTAACACCTATCCGTTCTGCTTTGTAGGCAAGCATCGTGAGAAAACTGGATAATGAAGCGTCCGATAATGCCTTTGCAAGCCTGTGGTTTTTTAACATGCCTGCAACATTTAGTGACTCAATCCCAATTCGACTCGCACCGTTGACGATAGCCGTTGTCGCTTGGTGTTGGGCATCTTGTCGGATACAGGTGATTCGGTAGTGTTGCTTGGCAATCTTGGATTTCGTTTTACGCCAATTGCTACTGCCTTTTTGCCGACGACTTAACTGACGTTGCAGCCGTTTTAGCTTCCGCTCGTAACGCTTTAAGGCTTTGGGGTTTTTGTGATAGACACCTTCGGACGTGACCGCTAAGTGCTGGATACCTACGTCAACACCAACAACAGGCAGATGGCGATTGGCAGCAATAGTATCGTTATCGAAAGTATCAACAGTGATAGAGGCGAACCAACGGTTAGCCGTCTTTGAGATGACAACTTTGACGATAGTGCCGAGGTGTCGAAGTGTTTGGAACATGCGAACCCAACCTATCTTGGGTAGTTTTATACGCTGTCCTTCGATAATCGTTGTGCCTCGACCCGCATCTGCTTGGAAACTTTGACCCCGTGAACGCTTCTTGAACTTAGGAAAACGACTCTCACCTGCCTTCCAACGCTTAACAGCATTCTGAAAATTAAAGTAAATCGCATTGTGAGCAGCACGTTGATTTAACTCTTTGCACCATTCGTATTGCTCATATTTGACCGCATTAAAACGTTTGTTTAACTCTATATGGCTATGCCACTCGCCATTGGCTAAACCAACCTTAAAATCAGCAAGGGCGTGATTGTAAGCAACACGAGCATAGCCGCAATGTTGAGCGAATTGTGTGGATTGGACATTGTTTGGATCTAAGGCTATTTTGTGAGTTTTTAGCATGGGTGTGTCCTGTTTGGCCTTACACCTTGTTCTAAAAGGTGTGGAAGACACCACCGGGCGGTGGCGTAGAACTCTCCCACAAGGACAAAGGAATTATGCCATATTTTGATAGCACTATCAACTAAAATTATGCCATCTGACCCAACGCTAAAGCATTGGGATTGTTTCCAGTGTTTTCATCAAATCTTCGCAGTGGATCCCCCGTTCTTTAGAGCGAGGAGGAAACTGTGTCTCTTTTTTGTTGTTCTTGTAATCTGCCCTACCCTTGCGTAAATCCTAATTTCAATAGACTTTTTTGAGCCCTTTTACTGGCTTTAACAGGTATTCCTTTTCGCCCTTTGAAAAGAAACCTGTACCCCAGAGAGTCAGAGGATAGCCCAAAAAGAACAAAAGTTTTAGAGCTACATTAATTTCCACAGTTCTGTTATTGGTGACCAACAGAGACAGTCCGTAAAGTCCGAATCCTATTATTGTGATATGTAGAAGTCTCCCAACCTCAAAGTGGAGGTCATAGAATTTTGCCGAATAGTATGCTTTCAGAAAATTCCACACAATGTAGGATAGCATAGTGGCGAACGCAGCCCCCAACATGCCCCATTGAGGAACAAAGAGAAAGTTTAACCCAATATTCACTGATGCCGCTATCAAAACTGTTCCCGAAATATGGAACGATTTTTTCATCAGGCCCATACCCCAACCGACGAAGTTGCCAATCCCATGCTGGACGTAGGAGTAGGTGATGATTGGGACGATGACCCAAGCCCCCCAGAACGCTTCTTTCCGGGCAAAAAGCATCAGAATTTCCTGACTAAACAACGAAATCAGAAGGCACGCAGCACAACCTACTAGATAGAAATAGGTGGCGCCCAACCTTAGGAAATGCCTGATAGCTTCCGGATTTTCTTCTTGTTTGAGGACAACGGGTTGCAGTGCCTGTTTCAGCGGAGTCACCAGAGCCGTTTGAAGGATTCCTGCGATTTGGTATCCGAAAGCGTAGAGACCGACCACACTAACGGAGTTGAAGATTCTTAAAACATACCGATCGCCAGATTGGATGAGAAGATTTGAATATTCCGACAACAACAGTGGATAAGCATATTTCAGCGGTGGAATCAGGGTCGAACGCGATAGCTTAAATGTTGAGTTTTTGATGAAAATCGGAAGTATCATAATTACCGTGACTATCAGGCTGAGCAAGTTTCCAACGATAGGTGCGAGGACCCCCTTCTTCAAAACAGTGAGCAGATACAGTGTCAAACCAGCAGAGATTAGCAGGCTTGATATCGATGTGAAAACGGAATATTTCGCCTTTTCTAGCATGCGGAGCAGACAGAGAAACAGGGACGAAATTGGTTGTAGAAACAGTATCAGTGCGTATATCTTGAGGATATGAACTAGGGTTCTATCTTGCAGAAGGATTCCAGCGAGGTATTCGCTGATTCTCCAAAATATAACTGCACAGCAGCTAATTATCAACAACGCCCATAAAAACAGGTTGAACAGTAAAATACCGTTCTTTTTTTTATATTCCGGCGCATAGTAAAACCGAGTAAAGGCACTGTTTATAGGTGATGATACAAACCGAGTCAACAGGCTAACCGTAATAGACATCAGCCCAATAATGCCAAAATCTTGGGGAGATAGAAACGAGGTGTAGATTGGGAAGAGCAAGACGAATAATGCGCCTTGAGATATGCTGCCGATACTATAGATACTTCCCAGTTGTATCGTTCTCTTTATATGATCTATTATCATACACTATAAACCGCATAACCCTCATTGTCATACAGCAGTTTCAGCGAGTTTAAGGGATACTCAACTCCTCGCTTCGCTGCCAGTTCTACCTCTCGTTTCTGAGTCACCAATGTATCAACCCCATATCGGACGCGGAAATGGTCAAAGTCTGGCTTCATCAGATAGAGGTAAACATGATCTTCACCCATGTACTTCATCCCTCGTCCCGGTTCGGACATCGAAGGATAGTAAAAACGAGAATCAGTTTCCTCCATGCTTCCAGCCAAGGTATAACTAAGCTTTGTCGGAATAGTAATTATATTCTGTCCACTTCTCCCATTTAAGAATGTAATAACGTTATCAAGATCTGTTTCTATGGGTGGCAAAAGATTGTCTTTAATTCTAATCGAACTTAGATACAGGAAATTCACCAAAACGAACCCGATATGAATCAGGGTGATTATATAAATTATTTCGTATGAATGCTTGTAACCGATACAATACTTGACAAAAATCAGATGGAGAAACGCTAGTGAATACTCAAGGTATCTTTCCGCTTCACCGAGGAACAGTGTGTATTTGATGGAGGTAATGACAAATGCGATGAAACTTGCGAGAGTGAGGCCAGTAACATACCAAATGACATTGTCAGAAAAGATACCCGTGAAAGTATCCGGTGAAGAGAGCCACCAGTATAAAAGAAGTGGGATAATCGGTATCGAGTAGACGAGAATGATCGGTGTCGCTTTGGTAAAAACGATCCTACCAAATTCCCTCGGTCGAGAGAACAGGTAAACCGGCAGCGCGACAAGATCCCTTAAACTATTCCTCTCGGCTATTGGCGTTGTATCTTCTTTTATAGCGGCGAAATACCATTTATAGTGCGCCCATTTGCGTCCAAGTAGCTGCCTGACGCCGAGCTGAGGAACGAGCAAACAAAATCCAAAGGTTCCCAACAGTGGCAGTAACGGAACAAAGTCTCGGTAAAAACAGGATAGTACAATTGAATTCACTACCAATACCTGCATTCCAAACTGAGAAGAAAGCAGTGTCAGTGTTCCGAAGAGAAGACAAGGCAAATAGAGGTAGGGAATTCCAAACAGATAACCAACCCCGAAAAAGGTGAAATACAGTAGAATTAAGAGATTTCCTAGTGTCCTTCCTCCTATTGCTTGCAATCGAGCGGTTACCGGATGCAGCTTTGGACTGGTAGCGTAGAGCAGCGTTACCGCACCCGCAGCGGAGATAAATTGCCCAGAAGATATCTGCCAAACACGCTTAAACAGAAGATAACTTAAAAAATAAACTAATAGGATACTTGCTAAATCGAAAGCAAGATTGGTCAGTCTCCCAACTAGCACCCAATGTTTTGGATTAATCTGTGCGATAATGGCGTGGGGCAGTGGGGGATATCCTCTAATTCCGGGGACGATCGAGTCCTTTACATGGTGCTTACCGATGCCCTTTATGCCCCCCAGGTCGCGCCGCAGCTTCATGAGCCAAAGATGTGCGTCAAGGTCGCTGCCTGCGTGGAGCAGAAAAATCAGACGTGTCACAAGACCCAAGAAACAGATGCCTACAACTTCAATGTAGAGCATTTTTGCGGCTTTCCTTTCTTGTTACTCAGCCGGGGCCAAACTTCCCTTAGTATACCACAGAATCCATCATATCGCCTGCAATCCGATCAAATGCGTTTCGTTGTTCTGGCGTCCAATCAGTCCAACGCAGAAATTTATCAGGTAAACCTGCCCGCTCCTGCAATGAGTTGATACGTGCGTTCATCACCTCTCCTATCTGATCAGCGTTGAACCCGTCTAATCCTAAAAAGTCGAAAATCTCTCTCATCTTGGATTGATCCAATGATTTCATCTCCACCTGAAGCCACTGTCGATGATCTAGTTCAGAGAACAACTCCAACGCTTTCTTATTATAATTAGTCCAGTACCATGCACACTTTTCAAAGCGTGAGAGTTGTTGCCACTCCTCAAAATATGGATCGCCGGGGTTGGGACGTAGACGGCTGTAATCCCACCAATCCTGTTTAGGCGAATCAATGGATGAATTTGGATTATCCTCCTTCATGGCAAAGACACCACTATGTGAGAATTTCTGACTATAGAAATCGTGCCAATCCATCAAAGAACGTACCACTTCCCGCCCGTCCCGCACTGGAAAAAGAAATTTACAATCCCATAGTTCAGCTATATACGGAATAAACGGCAGATAGTTTGGATTTTTGTCTCCATACTTTAGACCACTACACAACACCTTTTGAATTGGATCTGACTTTGCTCCCTCAATGACCTGCCTCGGATCGCTTAATATGCCCCGATATAAATTCCGTGCCTCAATGCACAGATTCGGTTTCTGTTCCACGAAGACGGTTGCGTTCTGCGAGGTATTTAGCATTTTCACCAAGGCTGTTGTACCACTTCGTGCGCAGCCAATAATGAAGAAAATGTCAGCCATAGCTGTTTCCTTACGGAGAGCTAATCTTTTACATGAAAGTTTTAGATAGGATAAAGGAATTAGTACTCAGTCTATGTGTTTTAGGGTTTACGGGCGACTACTTCAAACACATTAACAAGCCCCATATACTTTGCATCGTAATTTGGTGACGGTGGGAGCGCTTGGTCATCACCAGTTGTCAAAGTTCCTTCCGCGTCTAGCGCAACAACCTCGAATCCAGATCCGTCTAAGGCACGCTTGGTGCCACTAGGGGTCATAATGCGGGCACCAGCCCTTAGTGAAAATCCACTTCGTTTGCGGCTCAGTGTGTTCCAGAAAGTTCGGATGCCGTACCATCTTGGGCGGAAGTCCATCGACGGATTAGGTCCTTTGATAACATTATAGAGATACCAGCCGGGACCATTGGTGCAAATATAAAGGCATCCACCTTTTTTCAGGATGCGAAAGAACTCTCTAAAAACTTTGTGGTAGTCCGTTAGATATACAACGCTATAACAGAACACGGCATCGACGGTTTCTTCAAAATCGGGCATATCTTCCAGACTCGCACACCGAAATTCCACATTTTTAACATCATTTATTGAAGCGAGTTGAGTGCTAACAGATAAGCGTCCTGAATCAATGTCCACACCGATAACGTGCTTCGAGGTCTGTGCCATTGCAAATGCCCACTGTCCAAAGCCACATCCAGCGTCCAGAATCCTTTCTTTCCCAACAAAACCGATACGAGCTAAATGATTTTTATATTTATCCAATCCATCGGAATAGACCCGCTGCAAAAATCCGGCATCATTTACACTTAAACGATGCAGTAACCGGTCTGGAATCTCTATTTCGTTCGTCTCAGACATTGGACACCGAGTCTCTAAGATATTTGTGCATATTTGTGTGAGGTGCCAAATCCCATGGCGAGTGGGAGATCACGCAAGACCTTCTTTTCTGTCTCACTTGGATCAAGACCTGCGAGACGCGTCCGTGCCATTGCCTCACCAACTTTCAGTCCGGCGGTATGTAGGGCAATAACCGGTTTAGGTCCCAAGTAATCGGTTGTAATGCTCATGTAACCGGGTGCTGCTGACTTGTGCGGAACACATGGAATGGCTGCACTATCGATTTCTTCTCGATTTATATTTCCCGCGATGTGAATGATCGACACATATGGGCTTAACATTAGCAGCTCATCAACGGTTATCTGTCCCTCATTGCCGATTAAGCAACTTGGGCTACGATGTTCCACCAAAACAACGAGATCGGCATCGCGAAGTATAGATTTAGCGGATTTAGTCTCCAACGAGTTGCCTGATGCAGATAGGTTGATATATGTTATATCAGCCTCCAGCTTGTCAAATGCTTTGACGCTGCTTCCACCAAAGGGACCGCTTCCAATAACCACGACTTTCGATCCATAAATTTCAATCTCCAATTCAAACGCGAGTTTGATTGCCAAATATCCGACATAGGTGAAAAAGTCTAACCTCGGCTCCCGCTCATTTGTACCTAAAACTGCGATTCCGACCCGCCGACATTCCGAGAGATCCAGATCCGCCTCGCGAAATTCCCACGGTTCCCACATCAGCGGGAGGACGGCGGTTGGTTTTAGGTGGGCAATCATGCTTTTATCAATGGGGCGCACAAATCCAAGATTCGTTATAATATCAACTTGCGACAGTATCGATGGACTTTTATCAGACACCACCTCAATCCGATCTTCTACTCCCCATCTTTGTGCGAGTTCAAGTGTGAAATTTCGGATATCAGCTGCTTTACCGTACCTAGAGTCCCGCGTAATTGCAAAAACCCGATCTGAACCGGCCAACGCTGCAACCAAGGGGGTCACAACATAGTTGCCACTTGCTGCCTCTGTGAAGACAATTAGTCCAGATAGGTCTAGATTGAATGTGCTTATTGCGTCGCCAATGAGTTTCTCAATGCGTTTAATATTCATTTCACAAACTGTTTCAACCACCATTCAAAACTCAACAACGACCAGATTAGGAGTCGCTTGTTCTCTGCACCGGAGCTGTGGGTTTCAATGACCTGCTTCACATATTCAGGATTGAGATATTCGTTAATTCGTGCCTTATCATCCAGCAAAAGGTCTCGTACATACTTCTCACTGCTACCGCGGAACCACGATTCATCAGGTGCGCTGAAGCCCTGTTTCTTAGCTTGCGTAACCGGTTTGGGGATAATCCGTCCCATCGTTTTACGGAGGATGTCTTTACCGACCTCCGTCCGTTCCAGACCGACCTTCCCCCTGCGCGGAATGTTCTCACCTAAGGTTTGCCAGTTATGGAAGTTGGCAATTTTATGGCGAACAGGTGTCTGGCAAGCGAGATCGACTAAGTCATTATCCAGAAGCGGCACTCTCGTTTCCAATGAATGTGCCATCGAGATTTTGTCTTCAACCACAAGCAGCCCGTGTAGAAAGGTCTTACATTCAAAGTAGAGTGAATGGTTGATCTGTTCCTCCCGGCTATCGCACCGAATGCCTTTTGGATAGACATTCTGGAATTCCCTCCACGTGTGATCTTCAAGGGGAGTTGGCCCGTCAATATCCATTTTATGCAGTTGATTTGTAACTTCTGGGTTGAAAAGCAGGGGCTTCTCTTTATTATATACCAACCTCTGCCAATAGCGGTAATAATTGTCCGTATAACTCTCGGCACTGTTTCCAATCGCTGCGGCATATCGCCAAGGATAACCGCCGAATAATTCATCGCCCCCCGTTCCGGACATAACTACCTTAACAAATTTGCTAGCCAATTGAGCCGCATAGTAGTTCGGATAGCACTGTCCGACGCGCAAATCTTCTAAATGCCAGATGAGATCACCCATAGCAGCTTCCATATCGCCAGAGTGCAGCACATTCTCATGATGCTCTGTCTGAAACAGGTTCGCCATATATTCGGCTAACTCACGCTCGTCGAAGTGCAGTTCATGGTTCGCGGCTTCCGACAGGTCAAAACCTATTGTAAACGTGGAGATCCGTCCAAAGACAGAGGCAGTGATAGCAGTTACCGTTCCGGAATCCATACCACCGCTCAAGTAACTGCCGACAGAAACATCGCTGACACACTGCCGCTCAACAGCGTGTGTTAATCGGTCGTAAAGCTTGTCCTCAAGTTCGCTTGGGGAAACATTCATCTCCTGCCCGAAGTCAAAATCCCAATATTTGGTCTTGGAAATTTTTTGTCCGATAAGATTGGTATTCTGTAGGGAAACACAATCATTGTTCCCTATACTCGACAAATCGACTTCCAAGCAGTGTCCGGGCGGGAGTAGCTTGATCCCTGAAAAGAGGGTGCGGTCACTAAAAATATTTTGGAATGAGAAATATTCGTTTAATGCTGCGAGATCTACGTCCGGTGTTTCAGGCAGGTATTTCAGAATGGATTTAATTTCAGATCCAAACAGAAACGTCCCTTCGTTGGTGAGGGTATAGTAGAGCGGCTTGATGCCGTAGCGGTCACGAGCGAGCCAGACTTTCTGATTGCGATTGTCATATAGCGCGAGAGCGAACATCCCGTTGAATCGATGAATACAGTTCGTTCCCCATTCGTGGTAGGCGTGGATGATGACCTCAGTGTCGGACGTGCTCGAAAAGTGGTAACCCAGTGCTTTTAGTTCCTGCCGTATTTCTCTAAAATTGTAGATTTCCCCGTTGTAGACAAGCCAGATCTTACGTGACTTATCGCACATCGGTTGGTGCGCCCGTGGCGAGAGATCAATAATCGATAACCTTCGGTGTCCGAAAAACAGATCCCATTTTCCTGAATGCAATCTGTTTTGTCCGGACGGTGAGTCAATCACGGGCAGTAGCGGGCAAACATTTTGAAATTGGCTATCTGTAAAATCTTGACCGCGTGGGTGCTGTGTCGCCGTCTGCCAGACAAGATAACCTGCGTCGTCTGGTCCTCTGTGGGCGATGACATCTACCATCGGTTTCAGGCGTTCCGCTTGGAGGGGTTTATGATTGAGGGATATTGCTCCTGCTATACCACACATAATTTAACCCATAATCTGCTGAAGACTTTGACATACCGACGCCTGTTCAACTTCTGTCATCTGTGGATAGAGCGGCAGCGTCAGCCCCAATCGATCTGCCAAATAAGCGTTAGGAAACTGTTCAGGACGTAGCGCGTATTTTTCGGTATAGTAGCCTTGAAGCACTGGCGCGTGGGTTCCTTGGCGGGTCGCAATCCCTCTTGTTTCCAGCTGCATCATCAGTTCATTACGCTGTAGATGGAGTCGATCCACGTTACTTAGAGTGGGTTCTTCAGGGCAAAACAGGCAAACATAAGCCTGATATCCGTGGGTGAAACCGTCGGGGACTTTCGGTGTTTCCAACCATTCTGTCCCGATCAGTACCTGATTATAGTGCTGGGCAAGTTGCGAGCGTGTTTCTATGATCCATGAAGCCCGATCCATCTGTGCACAACCGAGTGCGGCTTGGATGTCTGTCATACGGTAGTTATAGCCGAGATGATTATACTCTGATAACAGAAATCCGGCTTTACCCGTGTGACGTGAGAGATCTGAACGCGAAGCACCGTGATCTCGTAAGATACGCGCCTGTTGATCGAAATCTTCTCGCTGCGTCGTGATCATACCACCCTCGCCGGTGGTGATAGACTTGCGCGGGTGGAAGCTGAAACAACCCATCTCGCCAAACGTCCCTGCATGTTTCCCGTGATACCAGGCACCAAACCCGCACGCAGCGTCTTCCACAACCCATAGGTCGTGTTTTCGGGCGATTTCTTGGATTGGCTGCATTTCTGCGCACAGCCCAAACAGATGGACCGGGATGATACCCACCGTTCTTGGCGTAATCAGGCCGTCAATCCCCTCCACATCTATATTGAATGTGGATAGGTCAATATCGCAGAAAACCGGCTTCGCCCCCATGTACTCTACCACGTTGGCGGTGGAGATCCATGTGAAAGCAGGCACAATCACTTCGTCACCGGGCTGCAACCCTAACGCAGCGACGGCGATGTGCAGTGCTGTTGTGCAGGAACTGGTCGCAACTGAACGGGAGGAGGCTGTGAAGGCTGAAAACTTTTCCTCAAATTCTTTGACAAATGGTCCCTGAACCACCCAACCACTGTGCAAAGGGGCGCGGATTGCAGCCTCCTCCTCTGGACCGAAAAACGGTTTGGTGATTGGTATTTTTTGAGGTGTTGTCTCATCCTTCAACGGTGGCACCACCTTTTTTATCGGCATCTCGCCAATCTATCAATCGGTGCATCCCATCCTCTATATCGACTCGCCATCGGAAACCTAAATCCCGTTCAGCAGCTTGGGTAGAACCGATCCGGTTTGTCACAAAAGTTTGACCGGCGGGTTCATATTGGATCTCAAGATCACTGCCTGTCAGTCGCAGCAGCAGCTCTGTCAACGCTTTGATTGATGTGCCGATACCCCGTCCAACATTGTAGTTTTTGTCAGTCACGTCAGCCTGCATGGCGCGAACATTTGCTTGGGCGATATCGCTCACGTAGATGAAGTCGTATTGCTGGCTGCCATCTCCGTAAACAATCGGCGGCAATCCCTGATCGATGCGGTCAAGAATCTTCATCATGACAGCGGTATAAGCTCCCTTATAATCTTGGCGGGGACCGTAGGCGTTCATATAACGCAGCCCTACCCAATCTAGATTGTAACGATGTCCCAACGCCTTAAACATCTGCTCACCTGCAATCTTGGTTGCTCCATAGAAGGTATAATTGTTATAAGGATGCTCCTCCGTCATAGGTAGCTCGACCGCGTCCCCGTATACTGATGCGGAGGAGGAGTAGACTACGCGCTCTACCCCCTGTCTTATCGCCGCTTCCAGCACGTTGAAGGTGCCTCCAACGTTGACTTCAAAGGCAGAGCGGGGATATTCATAGCAATGTAACAGCCAAAGTGCTGCTAGGTGGAATACACCGTGGACGCCTTCCATAGCCGACTCTAATATATCACGGTGCAGTATATCGCCGCCGTGGGGATATACCGAAACTCTGGAGTCTCTCAACGCCTCTCGCAAATTTTCTTGGATCCCTCGCGTGAAATTATCATACACAATAATCTCAGCAACGTCTGTCTCGATCAACCGATCAACGACATGACTCCCGATAAAGCCAGCTCCACCAATAACCAAGATACGTTTATCTTTTAGCTCCATTTCGTCCCTAATCAGCAGATGTAAGTCGATTATTGTGACACCGATATTCTCGATGACAATAATCGCACTGTGCGAAATTGTCTATCAGTTCCAAACGGGTGCCACATTGACACATCCAGCCGTGTTGCCGCGCCGGGTTACCATAGACTAAGGCGTAGTTGGGCACATCCCGTGTTACCACAGCCCCTGCACCAATGAAGGCGTGTTCACCAACGGTGACACCGCAGACAATCGTCGCATTGGCACCAATTGTTGCACCCCGCTTTACCAACGTGGAATCATATTCATCGATTGTTCTGGAGATAGCGCTTCTCGGATTGATGACGTTCGTGAACACCACAGAGGGACCGCAAAAGACGTCGTCTTCGATGGTGACCTTTTTGTAGACAGAGACATTGTTTTGAATTTTAACGTTATTTCCGATGCACACGCCGCTATCAATATTAACGTTCTGCCCGAGTGTGCAATTGCGCCCGATTTGGCTGTTCTCCATAATATGGCAGAAATGCCAAATCTTAGTGCCATCACCAATCGAAATAGGTCCATCGATATAAGAGGATTCATGAACAAAATAGGATTTTTCCATATAGTTCCCCTTTCTCGATAACGTAGACGCTACGATTAGAGGTCACATTCTGATGTCTACCGGTTCACCGTTCCGGTTACGCGATTGCTGTGCTGCTTGTAGGACTCGCACAACGCGAAGTCCATCTCTCCCGTCGCTTCTGGGTTTGCGATGGTTCATGATACAATCGAGAAAGTGTTGACATTCCAACTTAAGCGGCTCGGTCATTTTGATATATGGTATAGTGACATCACCAAATCGCGGACTCAAAGCTTCGCCATAAGAGGTATAGCCCCCGTTGTGATTGACCCCTTTGTTATAAATTTTAACCATTTCTGCGGTTTCCATATCGTCAAAAACGGCCATTTTTTCACTGCCAACAATTGTTGTTAAGCGCAGTTTATGGGGGTCTAACCAACTCAATTGGATATGAGCCATTACTCCACCGGGAAATTGAAGGTTCACGAAGACCACATCATCGATTCCCTCCTGTAGATAGGCTGCCCCGCGAGCGGATACGTTCTCCGGTTCCGCATCAAGTAAGTACATGGCAACAGAGAAATCATGAGGGGCAAGGCTCCACATCGCGTTTTCGTCGTGGCGGATTCGCCCCAAGTTGACCCGCTGTGCATAAAGATAGTGAATCTGTCCAAGTTCCCCTGACTGGATAAGATTCTTCAATTTTTCAATTGCCGGATGGTATTCCATCAGGTGTCCGACCATCAGGATACGATCTGTATCTTCGGACAATTCAACCAATTCGACAGCGTGTTGGCTTTCCAGTGTCAGCGGTTTTTCGATGAAGAGATGTTTGCCGCGTTGAAGGGCTTTGAGGGCAAAGGTGTAATGTGTGCGTGCTGGCGTTGCGATGACAATCGCGTCAAGATCAGGATCGTCCAACAGGACGTTATAGTTATCAGTGACTATGAGATACGGATATTGCTGTTTAGCACGAGCGAGCCGACTCGCGTCTAGGTCACAGCAAATTTTGACGCAACAACCGGGGAGTTGATCGAAGTTCCGAAGCAGATTTGGTCCCCAATATCCTAAGCCGACCATTCCAAGGGTTATTTTCGATTTTTTCATGCCGTTATTTTACCCTTGCTTTTTAGGTTCTGTTGACATTTCAGCGTAACCAGACAATCAAGAGGGTGCACAGACGCACGGTTCTTCGTAGGGGTTGGGTCTCCCAACCCTTTGTTCACACATCAGAAACGACGTCGGGCTTCTACAGATCGATTTTCCAAAACCGACGTTTCAGTATCGAGATATGAATCTCAACCTATGCCGTTCCGCCTGTCCCGATTCCATCGGGGAGCCTCCCGATGAATCGGAACAATATACAATCAATTCAATCGTATTGGTTTGGGGTTTCCAACCCGCATTGGTCAACGGGCGAGGGAACCTCGCCCCTACGATTGTAGATAGTTTTACAAATGCCAACACACCCTAGCAGCTTGCGTAGCTCTTAGTATCCCTTTTGCTTATCCACAACATTTTCTAACCGTTCACCCCTGACGTAGCGGTGTAAGTTGTCAACAAACAGCTGCATGGCACGTGCCCGGATGTGCTGCGACGCGCCCGCACTATGGCCCGTTAAAATTACGTTAGGCTCGGTCCATAGCGGGCTATCCGGCGGACACGGCTCTGTATAAGTCACATCTAACCCTGCCGCTGCCAATTTGCCGCTGCGAAGGGCGGCGATTAAAGCATCTTCATCAATAATCTTCCCTCGACTGACATTGACAAGATAGCTACCATCCGGCAATAGATTAAACTGCTCGTGCGATAGGAGTTTATGCGTTTCGGGGGTGCTTGGACAACAGACCATCACCACGTTGGATTGCGCCATCAATTCCGGCAGCCAATCTAACTTTCCAAGTTGAGTCACTGTATCCGGCTTTTCAATAGGTTCTGGATCAACGGCAACCACATTAAATTCAAACGCTTTCGCCCGTGCGGCGACTGCACGACCGATGCCGCCAAGCCCCAGAATCCCCATTGTCATCCCTGCCAATTCGATACACGGCACACGTTCCCAGTGCTTGCGTTTCATAAACTCTAGCTGAGCTGGGATGCTGCGTGTGAGTGAGAGCAAGAGCGCAAAGGCGTGTTCAGAAATTTGTTGTCCATACAACCTTCGACAATTGGTCAACATCACATCGCTTGATTTGAAAGCGGGGTACATGAAGCCTTCAACGCCTGCATGCGGCTGATGCACCCATCGCAATGATTCGGCTTTTGGGAAATCTGCTTCGCTGATTGCCCCATAGATAATCTCGATTTCGGAGAGGTGATCGCCAAGCTGTTCCCCCGGTGGTAGAAGGTGTATTTCGATCTCCGGCGGGGCATCGTTGAGCAAGGCTTCAACTTCCGGCGTTTGACGGCTTGCAATGAGAACTTTTGGGTTAGGCATTACAATTCCTTTCGTAGGGTGGATGGGACATTTTGGAAAACACTTTGAAGACATTCGACGTGGATTGTACAAAAATTCGCGGGAAATCGGGTAAGTTAGTATTCCGAATATGTTTGGCAAAATAGTTCAAGTTTTATAGATCGTTGGATCCGCAACACCTGCCGCCTCAAATCCCTTTATCCGTAATAAACAGCTATCACACGCACCGCACGCTCTGCCTTGTGGGTCGGGGTCGTAACAACTAAGAGTAAGTCCATAGTCAACGCCGAGTTCCGCTCCCTTTTGTATAATTTGCGCTTTAGTCATTGAGATGAGCGGCGTTTCAATCTTTAACTTTGCTGTACCTTCAACGCCAGCTTTCGTTGCCAGATTCGCCATATGCTGATACGCTTCAATGTACTCTGGTCTACAGTCGGGATATCCGCTATAATCAAGTGCGTTGACACCGATGAAAATTGTATCGATCTCTAATGTCTCTGCCCAAGCGAGCGCAAAAGACAAGAATATCGTATTTCGTGCGGGGACATAGGTGATTGGGATGCCTGCTCCGATTTCCTGATCCGATCGCTCTTTGGGAACATCAATGTCATCCGTCAACGCAGAGCCGCCGAATGCGCGCAGATCTATATCGACTATGGTATGTTTTTTCGCCCCCATTTTCTTTGAGATTTGTGCTGCGCAATCAAGTTCCAAGACGTGTCGTTGACCGTATCGGAAACTTATGGTGTATACATCATATCCTTGGGATTGTGCAATCGCGAGTATCGTCGTGGAATCAACTCCCCCGCTTAAAAGCACTACCGCTTTTTTTCTCAATCTACACTCCTCCTTTAGCTTATAAAAAATTGAGATGTGCTCCACCAACGATTGGAACTATCAGTATTGATTCAGACATCTGATTATAGCCAAACATCAGAAAATCCTCAAGCGAAAATGACTGACGTCCACACCGGCACCACGAAACAGACAGAAACCACAAAAACAAAAATAGATACTGCCAAAGATAGCAAACCCTATGAACCTCTACTGTTCAAAATCGGAGAGTAGATCATATCCCGCTGTACAGCGATCAAGAATCTTTAGTAAACACGAGAAATAAGGATACATTTACCAATAATTTCAACCGGCGCGAAATCTTCAAAGTCCCCCTGATAAGGGGGATTTAGGGGGTTGGCTGTGTATTGAGAGTGTCTCATTAATTCTAACATCTACTATTTATAACGCAAGTTGCTAGTGTTGAGCATCCATCGGTTTGTCGTTAAGATTGAGGGATTCTATCTTTCGCTCCGGATGAAGATTAATTTATTAATTGGGTAATTTCCGAGCGATGTCCGGTGCGGTTGGAAACCGCACCTACCGGGTCTGGGGGAAATATAGAATTACCTGTTTAATTTCTTAAAACCCATGAGGAGCGATATGTCTATAGAACGGCGATGCGGTCAATGCCTGCGCTCCAGCGGAGCGCAATGTCTATAGTCTGAGGACTTTCCCCGTTTTTTAGCCCCAGCGGGGCGACAGGTTTATAGAATGTCGATAGCACCCATACACCCAAGCCCCAGCGGGGCGACATGTGTAGCCTTACTTCAGTGAGTCTAATTAGTGGCGAGTGCGGAAAGGCGACCTACAGGCTAACTAGCAACTTAGGTTATTTATAACAGATTGAAGGAGTGCGTGCCAACAAGGAATGTAATCTTTGCATCGGGAAAGCGCTTGCACAGCGGGCTGATGACGGCTGTCGAAAGGACCGCATCGCGATGAAACTGAAGCCGAAGACCAGAATCTTTTCGATCATGATGCGTTACGGTAGCTCAAGCAGAATTCTGTAGCGTACGCTTCTATTAGCCCGACAGCGGTTGTTAAACCGTCTTCCGCTTCGATTTTTTCCATCAATGCTTTCGCTTTCTCCGTCATTGATCGGGAAGAGATAACTTGGTTGATACGCTGTGCCAATCGTCTGGAGGTCATATCTTGACGATGGAGGGGTTTGGGTGCAACACCGATTCGGTGTAAGGTATGTCCCCAATACGGCTGATCCGCCCAGTGAGGAACAGTGATGGAAGGCACGCCAGCCCGACACGCTGCGATAGTCGTACCTGCGCCGCCGTGATGGATGACGCAACATCCTTGACGAAACAGAAAATTGTGGGGAACATGTCCGACAAAGCAGATATTTTCAGGTGGATTATCCAGCCCAAAATTTCCCCAGCCTGTTTGAATGACTGCGCGCTGGCTGGCGCGCTGTACCGCTTCGACGAAGATGCTTGTGGTCTCGACGTTTCTGCTTCCGGCTACCGAACCGAAGGTAATGATAATTGGCGGTGGTCCTTGATTTAAAAATTCTTGAAGCCCTAGTGGAACCTCGTAATCCGGTTCTTCAAGAAACCACGCGCCTGTGAATTTGTGCCTATTAGGCAGGTCGGGTGCGGGTTTGCTGACGCTCGGTGAAGCCGCAATCAAATTCAATTCTGGAGAATACATACCCTTCAAACCAATACATTCTCGTTTCTCGCCGCCTATGGAGCTAATAAAGTCGTTAAACAGCGGATCCACCTGCCATCGTATCAGCTGCTCGCCTACGTTCCAAAATAGTGTATTTGACAGCGCGCCAAGGTTCGGTATCGGGAATGGAGGTTCGTAGCGTGTCTTAATAAAGCCGGGCCAATAGCTGACCGTGATCCAAGGTAGATTATTTCGGATTGCCGCTTCCTGCCCCGGTACATCTGCCGCGTGGCAGATTGCAAGGTCATACCCTACCATTCCCTTGAGGCAGTCTGCGTACCATTTGTCCGCTTTGTAAAGAAGGCCCTCTTTCACAATGGCAATTGTTGATTTGAAGGGATTCTTAATCTGAGCAATTGCGTCCATCGCTTGATCCAGACGATCTAAATCAAAAGGAGCACCGACAGCGTAAAAGTCAATCCCACGTTCCGCGAACCGATCCCGATAGATCTCTGATGTACAAACACGGACCTTGTGTCCCTTTTTTGATAATCGTTCGGAGAGCGCAAGAAACGGTTGGACATCACCGGTCGTTCCCCATGTACTGAGTACGATTCGGAGTTTCCTATTATCCTCTCTGGATTGTCGATTGTTCATCCGCATGGTTGCACATTTCTGCTACTTGGTCGTCGCATAAAATTGGATTTGGCTCCCTTCTTGACTACGGAGGCAAATGATCAGTTCAGGCAGATCATCATTGTCAGCGTCGGCAATTTTCATATCCACGATTTTCCCAGCAAGTAAGGGACTTCTCCAACCCTCCACATACAAATCCCCCTTTTGTTCAAGGATGATAAACTGATCTGAAAACTCAAGGGTACTCGGAAGATTTTTCACGGTCCCAACGATCTCCGGTGTATCATCCCCATTCAGATCTCCAATTGCAAGTCCTTCGCCGAAGACGGGCGGTGTTTGCCACGAGAGTCGCGTCGTGTTGTTATCAATGTGATAGACTTGCAGATGTCCTTCTAAATCGACAACAGCAACTTCGCTTGTAGATCGATCTATTGCTATCATGCGCGTGGCGATGGAATGGTAATCGATAGGTAATGGACACGGATGTTTCAGGTGAATTTTCCCCATACGCCACACCCAACAGCTTGTCAATGGACCACGATACGCCAGTTGATTGGGATCAGTTTCCCCAAAGATTAGTCGCTCTCCGCCCTGGGCGAGATATACTGAGTCCTCTGCGAAAGTTGTTACTTCCTTGTCCTCGCCCCACTCAATCCGCTGCGTTAGATTCGGCGGGATGCCGATATAAATCTCATCTCGGTTATTCCCATTCCGATCCGCAGCAAGCATTACCCGTCGAGATTGTGCTAAAACGGGTGTCCCATCAATACCATATTGGGCATCCGAAAGGTCTGGGTGTTTCCAAAGATCTACCCCACTCCATTTCAATACCTTCACGTGCTTTTCGTCCGCAACCAGCACCTCGTTAAAGCCATCACCGTCTGGATCTGAAACCTCAATCGCCAGCGCGAAATAGTCTACGTCCGGCAAGCTTTGCCATTTGAGGAAGTAGGGGTGAAGGTTCACAGCAGATGTGGTCGTAGAGAGTGCCCTCAATGCAGCAACAGGGGATAGCTGACGATTGGCAACATACCGGAGATATCCGGTTTTCACGTCCCAGAGAAAAAGATTGAGACTGACCACTAGATCGAGTTTTGTGATGCGTCCTGTGATTAACCATTGAGATGCCAAGGATTTGCCATACTGCTTCACCTGTTCAGGCGTCAACAGACTACCATCTGTGGGATATTGACGCCAATCCAAATGTTCTGGACCGATAAGCGCCGTGCCGATCGCCTCCGTTAATTGAGAGGCAAGGAGACTTGTCAAAACACGGCTAACTGTTTTTAGATCTGGTTCAGTCGCGCTTAGGGGAATCAATGCAATTCGATCGTAGCCAGAATCCTTCGGTAATTTCGCAACAACTTCACCTGCAATACCGGCTATTGCGAGGTTCAGATCTCGCTCCGGTGCAGCAAAGGCTATTGTCGTACAGTAGCAAAAGAGGATAAAAACGGTAAGGGGGAGGCAAACCTTGATTTTAAGGGAACCCTGAGTCTCTGTAGTATTTTGCGTCATTCGTTATTCCTAATGCTTTACGCATCACCTTTCAGTTAAAGTTTCACTTGACAAAACAAAGCTACGTGTGGGATTATAAAGTGTTATTATATCTACTGTCAATTGTACACCGCCAAACGAGATGCAAATTCCAGATTACTACCACACATTAGAAATAGATCGCCGCGCAACAGCAGAGGATATTAAACAGGCTTATCGCAAGCAGGTGAAGCGGCACCACCCGGATAAGAATCCGGGAAAGGAGAAGTATGCTGAGCGCATGTTCCGGCGCATCTGTATCGCTTATGAAATTCTTAGCGATCCCCAACGGAAATTGAAATACGACCTCACGCTCAAGTCAGTAGATATAGAGCAGCCGTGGCAGCCGCGTCTTTTTGAAGGCTTGCGAAAGTCGACTCAAACCCGGCATAGATATCAACTCATGTTTCAGGAGTTACTGAACGAAAACATTGAAGCAGGCATCGAACTTTACGAGCAGTTGCAACGTGAGAAGAGAAAGGGCTGTATTGACGATTTTTTGGGCTATGCAGACAGTCGTGACTGCGAATTTCTCATCGCAGAGGCTTATCAGACACTTGGCGATTATCGAACAGCTATGGGAATTTATGAATCGTTAATCGAGTCTGAAAGGCGGCGACCATGTTTTCACCACTTCATCGATGAAATCAAAGAACGGTTGAAGCGGGTCTATTTCTACGTCCTCACAAATCCTCAAAATTTTGAAGATATCCCGACTGATTTAGAGAAAATTCGCGCTTTGAACCTATCGAAACGCGAAACGGCATGGATTTATAAAAGGTTATCCGAGTGCTATATTGATATTAACCAAATTAATCGAGCGAAAGAGATGTTAAGCATGGCGTTTGAACTCTACCCAAGTATGGCGGGTGCAAAAAAGATATGTCAACAACTGGGCATGGAGCATCTGCTATTGTAAGGCAGCAAACTGATCCCAATAGCCATTTTGGCGAATCACCTTATCAAAAACTGTGGATAGTATAATATCACAAAATCCCTGTGTTTTTCTATTCATAATCCGCCCGGTTAATAGTCCTTAGGAAGATAAAATTGGCATAAATGGGTGTGCTGCTCAGGTTCGATCCAAAGCTAAACATCTAGATTTCTACCACACCTCCAGCCGTTTGCTTGTGCCGTTCCGCGCACCTCGATGAAATTGGGAATTGCATGTGTCTGCCATGCTCCAACAAATAAAGCCAACCCTAAAAATCAGAGGAAATCTGGTTGTCGGACAATCTGGAAACCCATCGGCAGTGTTCAATGCCTGCCTCTACGGAGTCATCCAAGAAGCGAAGCAGCACCCTGACATCCAAAATATCTATGGCATGATGGGTGGTGTGGAGGGACTACTGAAGGGCGAACTGATCAATTTGGGACAGCAGAAACCTGCGATCCTCCAAAACCTGAAAGACGCTTCATCCCCCGTACTCTCCTCCAAATACGATACCCTTTCGGCTGAAGATTACAATCGTGCTCTCGAAATTTGTCAAAAATATAAGATCCGTTTTGTTATCTACATGGGCGATAAAGGGGCGATGTCTACAGTAGATCAATTTGCGGCATTTGCTGAGGACGCAGGTTACCCGCTCCGTTGCATAGGGGTGCCGCATTCCGTGGAGAACATGCTCGGGTTCACAGATCACTGTTTCGGCTATGGTACCGCTGCACGAGCAAACGCTATTGTGATACGAAATGTCGGATGTGATGCCAAAGCAATGGGAAATGCAGCAGGCGTAAAAATCATTGAAATGGCGGAACACAGTTCAGGTTGGCTCGCTGCGGCAACTGCCTTGGCGAAAGCGTCTGATGATAGTCCACCGCATCTGATCTATCTGCCAGAAAGAGGACTGGACCCGGCGCAATTTCTCACCGACGTGGAGGCGGTATATCAGCGGTTAGGCTATTGTCTAATTGTTGTCAGTGAGGGGGTGAAGGGGGTGGACGGAGGCACACTTCCGCCGAGTGGGCGTATAGGGGAATATCTGTGTGAACTTATCACCGATCGACTCCAACTCAAGGCAAGCTGCGATAAACTTGCGGACCTCTCTCAATTCGCAATCCGGTCCGCTTCAGTGGTTGATTCAGGTGAAGCGGTGATGGCGGGACAAGCGGCTGTCCGCCGTGCTGTTGATGGGATGAACGGCTTTATGATTACCATCACTCGACACTTGGACCCCAACAAGCCTTATAGTTCCTTAATCGGCATGGTGCGTCTCAGACTTGGAGCGCAGTCTGAGAAGGGCGTACCAGAGACTTTCATTAATGAAGCGGGTAACTTTGTCACCGAGGCGTTTGAGAAGTACGCGGTGCCGTTGATTGGTGGAAGGCTGCCTGCTGCTTTAGAGCCAGATCCCGTTGGGGAGGATGTGCGGTTGGAGCTAATTCCTGTCAGTCCTCCAACCGACGAACCAGAAAAGGTTTTTTTAGCATGAGCATGTTTCGTGAACATTGGATTGGTGGATTGGTTGCCTACACCTCTTTTTTCGCGATTTCGCTCGGCATAGCTTTGACCGGTATCTTCGTGTTTCGACAGCCAATTGACTGGAATCCAACGGTGTCTCTTGAACCTCTGAAGATTGCTGCCTGTTTTGTCATTGCTGTTCTCTCAGGGCTATGGCCCGATGTAGATACCAAAAGCAAAAGTCAACAGATTTTCTATCGGATCTTCATCATCTTTAACGTCGCGCTGATTTATATGGGACATTACTCCGCATCGGCATTTTTCGGCTTATTTGCTATGCTTCCACTCATCGGTAATCATCGGGGGTGGACACATTCCAAACTGACGATGCTGCTGTTACCCACGGTTTTCCTGATTTTGCCGATGGTCTACTTCCATCGCAATCAGTTCGACCAAAATGAACTGTTGGCAGCACAGAATCTGGTTTTGCTCAAAGGGGCGCTGCCTTTCTATACAGCCAGTTTAATCGGATATGCGACGCATTTGCATTTGGACGGGATTCTACTCCAATCTCGCAAGGCACAAAGGCGTCAGACAAGGGCTGGTTAAAGCAATCCATTTCTGCCTGTTTTGTTGTTGTCATCGTTGGCAGTATCTGTATTGGACTTTTGCAATAAAAAAAATCGTGCGGACGCCACGATTATGTAACATTTCCCCGGTATACTTTCCTGTTTTCCAAGGATACATGGTTTTCAATAAAATTGATATAGCAAGGAAAAAAATTGATGGATTGCAAACAGACGCATGTTTTAAGAGTTTTTGTTGCGATGCTTTTGTGCCTTACTGGGGGTGTCGCAGCACAAGCCCCGGATTTTCCAGACCGGATGCCAATTGTCGAACGACCATTCTCAGAGGATCCGGACAAATTCACTTTCGCGATTATTGGTGATAAAACGGGTGGCGGCCTCGATAAGTGGCACATATTTGACCGCGCAATCAGCGAAATTAATTCGCTGCAACCTGACTTCGCTATCATGGTGGGCGACCTGATACAAGGGGTAACCACTGATATAGCACAGCTCGACGCGGAATGGGAGGAGTTTTGGCAACATGAATCTCCTTTAGTCGTGCCGTTTCTCCTCTTACCGGGGAACCATGACATCACCAATCGAGTGATGTACGACTATTGGGTTGAGCATATCGGACGGACCTATTCGGCTTTCACCTATAAAGATTGTCTATTTGTCATACTCAATACAGAGGAGAGACACGGGCTGCCTCAAGGTGTGGAAGATTGGTTTGGCGAGGCGCAAATTCGCTATGCAGCAGACGAATTGGCACAGCATTCGGACGTGCGGCACACTTTTGTGCTGTTGCACAAACCCGCATGGTTACATGAAGGATCCGGTTGGGATCAGATTGAAGCGCTACTCCACGACCGGGCATACACTGTTTTCGCCGGGCATTATCACAATCTGACACTGCACACTCGCCATGACCGCCGATATTTCGTTCTCAGTGCGACCGGTGGTGGGCTAACTCCGCGTGAAGTAAAAGAGTTTGGCGCATTTGACCATTACAGCATTGTGACGGTGGACGGTAATGATGTTACCGTTGCGATTATTGAACCGGGCAGTATCCATCCGGCAGACATCGCGACCACTGCGTTCAAAGAGAAGTTTGGAGATTTACTCACTGTTCAGCCGGATTTTGAGATTGACAGAACACAGCCGATTGCCAGCGGAAAACTCGAAATAGATTTGAAAAATAGATTTGAAAAACTGGTAAAGGTTGAAATTGCCTTTGACCCAAGCGATAATTGGCAGATAACTCCGAATCAGCTTACCTTTGAAGTTAAACCGGGTCAAGAGACACAGAGTGTGGTGACGTTTTTAGGTACATCTGATGCGCTGCTTCCCTTACCCACGTACCACTACTCCATCCTGCACGGTGGAGAGCAGTTGTATAGCCGGAGTGAAAAGGTTAAGTTTGTCGATGAGGTAGATTTGTACGCGCTCAAAGACTGGCAGATTCTCGGTCCTTTTGACCTCGGTATAACAGAGCAACCGACCGACTCACAAACTGCGCCGCCGCAGTTTATCGCTGAACAACTGCCGGATGAAGGTTCAACTGATAAAACCTATCCGGGCAAAAATGGGCAGATCCAGTGGCAGGAGTACCGTGCTGACAGCGAGGTTATCAACTTAAATGACGTGTTGGGGGATCCGGATTGGGCATTCGCTTATGCGGTAACGTATATCAAGAGTCCCGATGACCGGACAGTTTTCGCGCAAATTCGATGGGGGAGCGAGTTGGGACGGCTTTCTGTCAACGGTGTAGAGATTCAGGATGCATCGGTGCCGGAAGCGGACCTGTTTTTCAGTTGGGCTTACGTCGAGTTGCCGTTGAAGGCAGGTTGGAATACTGTCATGGTCAAATCCGCAGATTATACGGGTGGATGGCATTATCGGATGTGGGTTGAAAATCAGATGGACTCTCTCGTTTTTTCTAATCAGATGCTAGACTAATGTACCACTCCGGGATTTTGCGTAGGAGTGATCATGTCAATTGAACCGTTACACCGCATTTGGGTGAGATACCCTTGCCCCGACTACCACAGTAAAATTAGGCCGTTCATAGTAGAACTTACGCAGTTGAACGCTCAAAATCTTGTGGTTTGGCGATTCATCGCCGCACGGAACAACTCCCAACGCCCAATGAATCGGGCAGCTGCAGTAAGGAGTTAGGTTAGTAGTCGAGCGATTTATTGAACACCCGTTATGTTGCGCGGTCGTGTATGGTGCATTGCGCTACGACAAACTCAAGGGCGTAACTCCTACAATAGGTTAAACAGTGAGGATATCAGTTATGTCAAATTATCTAGAACCGGCACACCATAAAGATTGGAAAAATAACAATTACCTAAAGATTTCCGGTTTCTTTTCAGATGAAGAGGTAAGGGCATTACAAGCGTGGGTCAACGACATTGAGAATCGGAAGCCGACCCATGACAAGTGGATGCACCACTTTGAAGCCACGCCAGATGGGACACGGCTTTCGCGCTCAGAAAACTTCGTGCCGCACCACGCAGGTCTCGAAAAATTGTTAACGGGCGGAAAGGTGTTGGAGGTTGTTTCGGAATTGATGGGTGAGCAGGCGGTCCTCTACAAGGAAAAAATTAATTACAAGTATCCCGGTGGTGGTGGTTACGCCCCGCATCAGGACGCACCTGCATACGAGTTTGTTACATTCCACATTACCTGTCTGATTTCCGTTGACCCAGCGACACCGGAGAGCGGTTGCCTCTCCTTCTCGCCGGGGCGATACGAAAAAGATTTCATTGCGCTCGATGAAAAGGGCTGTATTGCTGAAGAGGTCGCCTCGGAAATGGAATGGGTTGAAGTGCCAACGGAGCCGGGGGACATTCTGCTTTTCGGATCCTATATTCCACATAAAAGCGGTACAAACCGCTCCAATCAGGCGCGACGGATTATTTATGTGACTTACAATGCCCTCTCCGAAGGCGATTGGCGTGAACAGTACTATGAGGACAAGCGACAAGCCTTTTCGGAATATACAAAAAGCAACTCAACACAGGCAGGTCAGATCAGTAAAATTGGTCATTTTCGGGGAAGGACGGTGCTGAACCATGAACAATCGGATTGATCAAACACTCGCGGACCAGTTGACAGGTATGACAGCAGTGGAGAAGGTTGCCACACTATTTGATTATATGAAACGCAGAGGACAGTCGTTTTACGACGAATCGGTAACGCAACTGGAACATGCGTGTCAATGTGCGAATCAGGCACAGCTGCACGACGCAGGCACGACGCAGATTGCGGGCGCCCTGCTACATGACATCGGGCATTTTCTGTTAGACGAACACAATGCCGAGAGTGACTTTTTGGATGAAGATCAGAATCATGAGGAGGTCGGGGCAGATTATCTGGAACCGTTCTTCCTAGAAGCGGTCACAACCCCGATTCGATTGCATGTGCCAGCGAAACGGTATTTGTGCACAACCGATGCATCGTACTACGACGACCTATCTGAAGCATCGAAAAGGAGTTTTCAGGTTCAGGGCGGAATCCTGTCGGACGAGGAACGAGCAGCGTTTGAACGCATCCCACATTATCAAGATGCGCTGCAGCTGCGACGGTGGGATGACCTTGCCAAGGTAAGGGGTTTGGAAACACCTGCAATTGATACTTACCGCGAAATTGTGCAAAATGCCTGAAATAGCCTATGGTAGATCTTAGAATTATGCCTGAAATAGCTTCCTATGGTAGATCTTAGAACTAATTAAATACTCCCAATACACAGCCAACCCCTCCGTTCCGAGGGTGTTCCACCTAAATTCCGCTCCCGATTTTATCCCCGATACATTGGGACTCCGTGCCGAGAGCAAGGTCCCGACTCGTCGGGAAACTCGGAACGACGGTGGGATGACCTTGCCAAGGTAAGGGGTTTGGAAACACCTGCATTTAGAACTCACCATGATACTTACCGCGAGAAATTGAATTGAACGGTGTCAAGAAGTATTTAAATCGTGCCTGAAATAGCCTATGGTAGATCTTAGAACTGTTTTTTAAATACAGTTTCCCAATACACAGCCAACCCCTCCGTTCCGAGGGTGTTCTGGTTATATTGTTAAATCTACTAATTAAATACTCCCAATACACAGCCTAAATTCCGCTCCCGATTTTATCCCCGATACATTGGGACTTCGTGCCGAGAGCAGGCGGGATATACCCCTTATCAGGGGGACTGTGGAAACTTCGTGAAGGTCGGAGCCATTGGTAATGTCAATTTACTTTTAGAATTCACCATAAGTTGCTATTTGGGCGTGCTGACATTTGGCAGCCCGTAGGTTGAATTGAACGGTTAAACGGCAATCCCCATCAAGTACAAAGGAGTCTTTTATACCACAATCTGTATGAAGTTTAAGTATTTCAATCGGTAATCCCGATTTTCCTTGAAACACACGGTAGGCACGGTTGAAAACCGCGCTGGTGCCAATAGCAAATTACCGAACTGTTTTTTTTATCTTCATACAGTTTGCGCTACTTATGTCAGATTATTCAATGGTGACAACGTTTGCCGAATAAGCAGCGTCAAAATGTCAACAGAACCTATTTACTAACGCAAGTTGCTGGTTATATGCGACGCAGTAAAAGTCAAACCCTGATACCTGTAGGTCGGGCATCTTGCCCAACTTGTAGCCCCAGCGGGGCGACATGTGTATAGAAAATAGGATAAAACCAGTCTTAAAGCCCCAGCGGGGCGACATGTCTGTGGTATCATCACGCAACTAGCAACTTAGGTTATTTACTAACTCCGCTCGGCTCCGACTTTGCCGCGCGAGTTGAACAAATAGCAACTTAGGGAATAATAAGGAGATTCACCTTCCATGTCTGTCCCAAAACTATCTGTGAGTAATCCCGTCCTATCAAATCTACTGATGATTGTCATCATCATATTTGGTGTCTACGCTTGGATTGTCCTGCCCAGAGAATTGACCCCCGAAATCTCTTTCAATTCCGCAACAGTAACCACATTCTACCCCGGTGCATCCTCCGAAGATGTTGAAAAATTGGTCACTGTGCCAATTGAAGACGCGATCGAAGAAAGCGTAAACAAAATTGATATCCTTCTATCAGTCTCATCAGAAGGAAGGTCATTAATCACTGTCCAGTTCGAGGAAATCAGCGAACGTGAATTTGATAAAGAGTTCCAGAACCTGCGGACCGCCGTGGATAGAGTCAACGACCTCCCGACTGAGATTCTGGACGAACCCCAAGTGCAGGAACTTGATATATCAACCGGTTTTCCAATGCTGACCATTGTCGTCGGGGGAGAGATTTCGGAAGACCAGATGAAAGAAATTGCTGAGAATCTGAAAGATGAGATCCTTGAAATTAAAAACGTCTCCGCCGTCCGACTAGCAGGGGTGCGCGAAAGGGAGATCTGGGTCGAAGTCGATCCAGATCAGTTAAAGGCATATAATCTCCCCATCGAAGCGGTCATCAGCGCGCTGAGAACCCACAATCTGAACCTCCCCGCGGGCACATTAGAGATGGGAGCATCAGAATATCTGGTCCGCACAATGGGGGAATTTAGCAATTTAGAAGAGATTGAAAACACGATTATACGCGCTCGACCCGTCGGAACGCCGTTGCGGGTACGTGATGTTGCAACCGTCTCCGATACTTATGAAAAACCGCGTACACTATCACACATCAACGGCAAGCCATCGATCAGTCTAACCGTTCAAAAAAAGACGGAAGGCAATACTATCAAACTGGTCGCGCAGATTCGAGAACTGGTCGAACAGCGCAAAAGTGATCTGCCAGACGGAGCCGAACTCTCGGCAGTGAACGACTATTCCGTTATTTTAAAAGAACGGTTAGGAATTTTAGAAAACAATGCCGTTTTTGGACTAATCTTGGTCGTTATACTGCTCTATCTATTTATGGGCTGGCGTAATGCGTTCTTTGCAGCATTAGGTATTCCCGTTGCATTCATGGCAACCTTCTTCTTTCTGCACTGGTCAGGATATACCCTCAGCGGTGTCACGTTATTCGGCTTAATCCTCGTAGTTGGCATCGTTGTGGATGATGCAATCGTTGTCATTGAAAACGTGTTCCGTCGGATTCAGGAAGGGATGCCTCCCAAAGAAGCCGCAATCACTGGAGCCCAAGAGGTAGGTTGGCCCGTCCTCGCGGCAAGTCTGACTACGATTGCTGCGTTTGGACCCCTCATGTTTATGTCTGGCACTCCGGGGCAGTTTATGCGAATCGTGCCTATCACCGCTATCTTGGTGATACTCGCATCACTGTTTGAGGTCTTCATGATCTTACCCTCCCATATCGCCGAATGGGGAAAAGCACAAAGTCGACAACAACGCCGGCATGTGTGGTTCGATCGAATCCGAAGGCGTTATGTCCATGTTCTTAAAGGCACGATTCGGCGCCGTTACGCAGTCGTCTGTGGTGTCTTCGCCGTTGGAATATTGGTCAGTATCGGCGCATTTTCTCAGTTAGAAAGACAGCTGTTCCCCGGCGAAGATTTTCCACAATTTTATATCAAAGCGGAAATGCCACCTTCGTTTGGGTTAAAAGAGACCTCTGCCACTTTGGCAAAGGTCGAGGAAGTTGCCATGTCGCTGCCATCTGATGAACGCATCGCTGTTGTCACAAATATCGGCTTGCTCACACCAACCTCTCTGCAAGAAGGCTCAAGCGTCCGCTCCAACGTCGGTGAAGTGCTTGTTGAGCTGACCCCGAAGGATCAACGCGTGCGAAATACAGATGAGATTGTCGAAGGTCTCCGCGAGAAGATCGAGGCAATCAGCGGCATTGAAAAACTCACATTCGACGCACAACAAGGGGGACCGCCACAGGGATCAGATGTGGAGGTAAAAGTGAAAGGGGAACAGTTCGAGCCGTTAGAAGAAATTGCCAATTCACTCAAAGAAAAATTACATCAGATGGACGGCGTCTACGATATACGGGACGATTTTGTGACAGGAAAATCGGAAATCCGCCTGCGCGTTAAGGAAGATAGGGCACATCAATACGGCTTGAATATCTTCCAGATTGCTTACAATGTCCGCAACGCCCTTGAAGGAAATATAACGACAACCTATCGCGATGCCGATGAATCGGTTGATGTTATTGTGAAATACGATGCAGAGAATTTGCAGTCAATCGCCAATCTTGAGGAGCTGCTGATTCCAACCCCGAACGGAACGATGGTGCCACTCAGAGATGTAGCTCAAGCGCACGAGGAGGGTGGGTATTCGGAAATCCGCCGATTTGAGAATGAGCGAGCAATTACTGTCTCCGCCGCTGTAGACAATGATAAGACTAGCGCCTTCGCAGTCAACCAAGTATTGATTCAGACTTTTAAGGATATTGAATCGCTGTATCCCGGTTATCGTCTCGATTTCCGAGGTGTCTTCGACGAGATCAATGAATCCTTCGGACAATTGGGTAGGTTGTTCGTCGTTGGGATCCTAGTGATGTATGTTATATTAGGCGCACAGTTCAAGTCGTTTATTCAACCGGTCATTATCCTCTTTGCTGTGCCGTTCGGTTTCATGGGGTCAATGATTGGATTGTTAATCATCGGCGCGCCGTTGAGCATGGTTGCGCTGTTCGGGACTGTTGCATTGGCGGGAATCGTCGTCAATGACTCCATCGTGATGATAGACTTCATAAACCAGTACCGGGCACGCGGTTATAACAAGTGGCGCGCCATATTGAAAGGCGGAAGCGTTCGATTACGCCCCATTATCTTGACCTCCGTCACCACAATCTGCGGCTTAATTCCAATGGCAATCGGGTTGGGAGGTAAATCCCCAATCTGGATGCCAATCGCCTACACAATTATCTTCGGTCTCTTCGCAGCGACCCTTCTAACGTTGTTCGTCATGCCCGCGTTATATGCAATAACGGCGGACGTGCGCGAGCTATTCATTAAGCGCGAGCGGGTAGCCCAGCCGGTATTTGAAGACGTGCCTCTCGTCCCAGAGCGCGCGGACGATTGACTTTTGTTTATTTTGAAAACAGAGTATAATTGCCAATCATAACGGTTTCGGTGTCTTGGAAAAGGATATGAAACTAAAAAAAGTCTCTATTCGCAATTTCAAGCGGATCGATCGCCTTGACATAGATTTTAGAGATAGCTTAGGGCGTATCCGCGATATGACCGTGATAGCCGGGCCAAACGGCTGCGGGAAAACGACTATATTAGATGCCATCGCCTATCCCCTATGTCGTATGATGCAGGTGCCTTTTCCAAAAAGTGAAATGGGACTTAAAGGGAATGATGTTATTCGAGGAGGGAAGATTGAAACTCATGTTGATTTTGATATTGTTTTGGAACCTGATGAGCATCAAGAACTTCGCCGAGTCACAAAGAAATCGGATTCGCCCTGGTCCGTGCTAAATCGGAATGAAGGCTATGTCCCATGGCGACAGCCACTATCTCGAAATCGGCCTCGTGGAAAAGGGTGGACCCTGTTGAGAGGGCGTCGTATTGCTACAGATCTCGTTGGTAGACATCAAGAAGATATCACCATTTTTAATAAGTTAGGAGGCTTATTTTATTTTGATCAAGAGCGTAGTATTCCAGCGCGCACTTCTCCAAAACATGATCGAATCACCCCTGAAATTTTAGATGAAGCACTAGAAGAGGAGGATAGATTTGTTCCTTTCTGGGCAAATATTAAACAACACCTTATCGATTTAGGGGTGGATGCCAAGCTAGACCCAAACAGTTGGCAGGCTGATCGCTTTCGGAACATTCAAGAAATTTACGCAAAGCTTTTTGAACCCCGTCAACTTATTGAGGTGCGTCCGCGGGGCGAATCGAGAGATCTATGTTTCCGAGATGGTGACAACCAAGAATATTGGTTCGATAGTCTCAGCAGCGGCGAAAAACAATGTTTGCTTTTCATCGTGCAGTTCGCTGCCTATAGGATTCACCGCTCAATTGTCTTGATTGATGAGGTGGGGTTGCATCTACACCCGACTTTACAGATTGAATTACTCAAACAACTACCGCGAATGGGAGATGATAACCAATTCATCGTTACCACACATTCTCCTTATGTCTTCGATTTCTTCCCACCGGAACATCGTCTCAGTATGGGCACACTTTATGAAGACGAGGAGCCGCACGTATGAATCTACCTCCGAGTAGTAGTTTTTTAGAGAGTGTCCCGTTGTTGCTTTGCGAAGGTGATTCTGATGAAAGGTTTCTAGACCGTATTTTTAATACGCGTGAGTTGAAAGCTCAACAAGTCGGTGGGGTTGGTAATCTCAGACCAACAGCCGCATATTTATCACTACAAAATCAACCTGTGTTCACCATTCAGGACCGCGATTTCAGACCGCTATCCGAGGCAGAGGAATGTTATGATCCAAATTATGCCGATCGACATTTTATCTGGCGACGACATGAGTTAGAAAACTATCTGATTGAACCGCGCGTCGTTGCAAACTGTTTCAAACAATTGCAACCATATTCAAAAGTCACGCTGCCAGACACAGAAAATTCAGCAAGACATTGGATAAAGAACCTTGCTCGAGATCTTCTGGAAGACCAAGCCGGGCGTCAGGCTGCGTGGGAATTACGCCATCAACTGCACAATACATTTCCTACTATATCTTCCATATCTCAGGAAAATGCGATACTGAGCCGCGAAGAATGGCAAAACCGTCTTATTACTGCGATGGAAGAAATCCGCTCTCAAGCCCAACAGTTTGAAGGATTTGTGCGTACCACAGACGCCGATATTTTGCAAGACTACCAAGCAAACCTTCAGGCTTTTAGCGAACATAGTTTTCTGGATACGGATGGGCATCTCAAGGATTTTGGAGGACATGAAATGGTTCAAAAAATATATCAAGAAGCGCGTATTAACGTTAGACACTATGGCATCCAAAAATTTCAAACTGATTTGAGCAAGTCATTTGTTGATGAGTGGAATCGTGATCCCTCCTTTTTACAACCGAATGATTTTGCTGATCTCAGTGCGGCGATACGTCGGTTAACCGGAGCATCATCACGGACCAGTTGAAGCGAAATCTCACATTTTATACATCTCTTTGAAAAGGACTTTCTATGTCAAATATTAAAACTGTTGTTACTGCTGACGAATTGCGAGCGCGTCTCGACCGGTTGCCGAGGTTGTCTTTGGCAGATCTGCCAACACCGCTGCTCGACTGCCCCCGTCTATCCGAAGCCTTAGACGGGCCCCGCATCCTCGTAAAACGGGAAGATCAGACCGGGATGGCGTTTGGAGGGAACAAAGTTCGAGAGTTCGAGTATTCAGTCGCTCCCGCCGTGGAAGAAGGATACGATGTCCTGCTGCACGGTGCTGCATCCCAATCCAACCAGTCACGATTGACCGCGGCGGTCGCAGCCCGACTGGGATTGAAAGCGGTAATGGTAGGCAGGAAGGATGCTCGCGCTGAACCGGTGAATGGAAATTTGCTGCTGAGTCACCTCTTCGGGGCAGAAGTCAATCTCGTGGAGACCGCTGAAGAGAGGGAAGCAATTCTTGAACGCCTGAAATCGGAAGGAAGACGGGTATATAACACAAGCAGCGATGGATACTACCTCCGAAGTGTCTCTTATGTGGACGGCTTCCTTGAACTGTGGGACCAACTTCAAGACCGAAATATCCAGCCCGACGCGCTATATGTCTGTTCAGGGGTGCATACCCACGTGGGATTGGTGGTCGGAGCGCGGGCATTGGGGGTTCCACTGAGGATTGTAGGGATCAGCCCCAGTCCGCAAGATAACGTAGCAGCGAACGCCGATCGCGCAAAGGTTGCTAACGAAGTAGCTCAGATACTTGATTTGGATCTGGATTTTTCGGGAGCCGATTTTGAGAGTTATGGAGAATACGCCGGCGAAGCCTACGGCACGGTAACGTCCGGTAGCAAAGAAGCGGTTATCTTGGCTGCACAAACAGAGGCACTGGTGCTAGACCCGGTTTATACGGGTAAAGCGTTTGGGGGGATGATAGACCACATCCGACAAGGGCAATTCACGAGGGACCAAGCGGTGGTGTTTGTCCATACCGGCGGAACACCTGCCCTATTCGCCTATGGAAATGAGATCTTAGGAAAGTCAGAATAACTCTTAACTTCAGACTAAAGGAGATACTCAGCATGAATGTTATAGCAGATTTATGTGTCGTTCCTATAGGTGTTGGCGTGTCGGTCTCCAAATATGTTGCCGAGTGCGAGCGTATCCTCAAGGACGCGGGGCTGAAAACCAAACTACACGCCTACGGCACCAACATCGAAGGGGAATGGGATACTGTTTTCGACGCAATTAAACAGTGTCATCAGGTTGTCCATGAGATGGGTGCCCCTCGGATCAGCACAACACTCAAGTTCGGCACACGTATCGACCGCGCGCAGACGATGGACGATAAGATAAACAGCGTTGCCCATCAACTGGTAGAGGGGTAGTCACTAGCTTGCTGCTATATCCATCTGAAGGATACTTACAATTTCCCGATCTATCGGGATCCACCTAGAGAGATCTGTGGGAGAGATCTCCCGATCTCGATGGTTTCGGCATAGCCCGAGAAAATCTTGGCACGTTTAAGCACAGCGAAATCCCGCCTGTCCCGATTTATCGGGGATCTATCGGGGGATAGGATAGCCATGGACCTGTTTGACCAGAATCTACAGCAGAACCGAAAGCGATCTGGTCCGCTGGCGCACCGGATGCGTCCCGACACGCTTGACGAATTTGTGGGGCAGGAACATCTATTAGGGCAAGAACAGCCCCTCTCTCTTGCGATCGCGGAGGACACGGTGATGTCCTGTATCTTCTGGGGACCACCGGGCTGCGGGAAAACCACTCTTGCACAAATCATCGCTCAGCGCACAAAAGCACATTTTGAACATGTCAACGCTAGCACAACCGGGGTGCCAGAACTACGCAAAAAGGTTGCAGAAACTGAAGAACGCCTCAAATTCCACAGCCAACGAACTATCCTGTTCTTGGACGAGATCCACCGCTTCAATAAAGCGCAACAGGACTTTCTGCTCTCTTTCGTCGAAGATGGAACACTTGTGCTGATCGGCGCAACGACCGAAAATCCCTCCTTCGAGGTCAATGCCCCACTCCTCTCCCGGATGCAGGTGTATCCATTCCAGCCACTAGAATCGATCCATATCCGTCAGCTGATAGAACGCACTCTCACTGACGCAGAGCGTGGTCTCGGAAAATACCAAATCTCGCTCTCGGAGGACGCCACAGATGCGTTGATCCAAGTAGCTGACGGTGATGTACGACTCGCCCTCAACGCATTGGAACTCGCTGTACAGACCTGCAAACCGGATGAGGGACAGGTACGCCACCTGAATGCCGAAACCATCCGCAGAGCCGTGCAGAAGCGGATGCTGCGCCACGACAAATCAGGTGATGAACACTACAATCTGATTTCTGCGTTCATCAAGAGTATGCGTGGATCTGACCCCGATGCTACCATCTATTGGCTCGCACGACTATTGGAAGCGGGGGAGGACGCGCGTTTCATCGCACGGCGCATGGTAATCCTCGCGTCTGAGGATGTTGGCAATGCGGACCCACAGGGACTGTTGGTCGCAGATGCAGCTGCGCGTGCGGTTGAATTTGTCGGGCTTCCAGAAGCACAACTGAACTTGGCACATGCCGCTATCTATCTCGCTTGCGCCCCAAAAAGCAACGCTGCTTATATGGCTTTACTTGACGCGCAAAAAGATGTGCGCGAAGAACCCGCCTATCCTGTGCCACTCCACCTGCGAAATGCGCCGACGCAGCTTATGAAAGAACTCGGTTACGGAGAAGAGTACAAATACGCTCACGACTTTGAAGACCACGTCGTAGAACAGGAGCACCTCCCCGACGCCTTGCGTGATAAGCAATATTATGAACCCACCGAGATCGGGTATGAACAACGTATCCGCGAGTATTTGGAAAAAACAAAAAAATGACTGGCCGTCAAGAAGCATAGGACCGCTTTCCGGTAAGTAAGAAGGAAATCAGAATGGTAAAAACAAGGCGATCATACCGTGCCATATTGTTGTCAATGATCCTCCCCGGATTGGCACAACTCTATCTGCGTAAGCCGCTTAAGGGTATCATTATACTGCTGGGCATTATCTCCGCAATTGTGCTCATCTACCTTAATTCGCTGCCCGTAGATAGTTGGCAAGACCTGACCCGTCTGGATCGCACGGAAACATTGTCGGGCGAGAGGGGTGCACAAGAAGAAGTAGAAACCTACTCAGAAACAGATGATCCTGAGTCAGGAGACAAAGATCCGAGACAATGGCGCGGCTATCCCCTATACACCTCTGACAGCAAATTTATGTTTCGGATCACCGAAGATGTGGAGAGCTATCTGGTAGATAGTAAAGAACTTTCAACGGAACTGGTGCGGGAATTTCGGAAGCATAAAGTCTTAGTCTACAAAGGCGCAACGGTTTCAACGAAAAAGGAAGGGAGTTGGTGGTTGATAGATGATTACTACCAAACCTATTCCGTGAGGAAAAGCGAATACGGGTTCGATGTTTATAGCACCGCACAATGGCGGTTTCGACCCCGTTGGCAGTTCAAGATTACCGGACTGATTCAACTCCTGATTTTCTGGGGATATGCAGTTATCGACGGTTGGATAGGACGAAGGCAGGAATAGAAGAGACGGAGACACAAATGACAACACAAGAACAGGTCAAGGGTGCAAACCTCAACTTTTACCAAGCGATGCAAAATCTGAGCATTGACATGATGGACGCCGTATGGCTACAAGCGGATTGGGTGCAATGTATTCATCCAAATTGGGAGACGATCACCGGATGGGACGAGATTCGAGCGAGTTGGGTGAATATCTTTCAAAACACACATCGGATGCATATCCAACCCAGCGAGATTGCGATCCATATCGATAGTCAATTTGCTTGGGTGACCTGCGTGGAATCCATCCACACCTTTGCCGGTGGTAGGATGGGCATATCCTTTGCACAAGCGACGAACGTTTTCAAACACGAAGGCGAGGACTGGAAGATGGTGCATCACCACGCATCCCCGCTGCCCAGAGAGGTGGCACTTTCTGGCACCGCAGCGGCACCGTCTCTGAATTAGCATCTTGATACCAGTAGAACTTACGCAGTCAACTGTAGGTGGTAGCATCCCGCCTGCCTGCTCTCGGCTTGTCGGAGTCCCCTTGGTCTCGATTTATCGGGGGCACGGACGGATCCTTTCGGACTTGCCCCGCGCCAACTGGGCTGAAATGCACAAGTCCTTTCCAATAGAGAACGATTCCAGACCGTAGAAGTTTTCGTTGTTATCATTTTCGCCAGTATGGTAAAATCACTTAGCATTTTAACTTATCAACAGGAGGAACAAACCTTGTTATCTCGACTATTGCAAAAAAAGTATTTCAGGATTGGGGCGTTAAGCCTCGGAATCATCGCTGTGCTGATTGCAATTCCCGTGGTTGCCAATCAGATATTTGACGAAGAGGTCATCGGAGATTTCAAACACGTTATGACCGACTACGATGAGAAGCATACACCGAAGATCGAGTGTCCAGATGAGGTGGGTGTCGGAGAATGGTTCGATGTCACCATAACAATCGGTGCCGGTGCGATCCACCCCACCCTTTATGAGCACTACGTCAACTGGATCGGCATCTACAAAAATGATGTCGAAATAGCACGAGCCTATCTGCATCCAATCTATACCATGCCGAAAGTCACTTTCACAATCGCTTTGGAAGAGAGTTGCACATTGGTAGCAATGGAACAACCGAACCATACCGCTCCCTGGCGAGCATCGAAAGAGATTAAGGTTGTAGAAAAAGAATAGGCTCAAAAACGGACATGTGAGTCGAGAATATCAGTAAGTCGAGGGGCGGAGCAATGTGCCGCCCCTTTTATTTTGTTCAGGACTTACGCAGTTAAACGGTCAAAGCCCTGTAGTTCGGCGATTCATCGCCGCTGGACACCGTTCCTAACGCCCGATGAATCGGGCAACTACAATCGAAGTGCGTAAGTCCTATTTGTTAAGACATTTTGGGAGAAAAAAATATGCCGTTCATCGCTGCCGAGGAACTACCGAAAATGGAACTCTTTCCGGGCGCACTTAGTGGCATTGTTGCAGGGGAAGGTCTAATGCTCTCCTTTTTAGAGATGGTGGAGGGTAGTGAAGTCCCAGAGCATAGCCATCCACACGAACAGGCCGGCTTAGTGCTGTCGGGAGAGTTGCAATTCAGAATCGGTTCAGAGGAAAAGATCCTAAAACCAGGGGAAGCATTTATTGTTCCGCCAAATGTGGTGCATTCAGGCGTTGTCGCGAAGGGACCCGCACGCGTCCTTGATATCTTCACCCCGCCACGGGAAGACTATATCGACCAGTACAACAAGCATACCAGCACCTCCACCCAAACCAAATGGAAATAGGAAGATGTGTATTCTGTAGGAGGGGCTCCTTGCCTCGATTATCTGTAGGGGCGGCATACCTTGCCCCGATCCGTGGGAGGGCATGGGAGGGGCATCCCTGCCCCGATTATCCGTGGGATTATCCGTGGGAGGAGCATTCCTGACCCGACCATCGGGAAAAGAATTCTCCCACAGTGTCCTTACCTCGACGCAAGGGGAACGGGAGGGTGTGTATGAAGCGGTTATTCATCTTGTGGAGACACGGCTTCAGAAAACGAGCATTTTGAGGGGAAGTTAAGACCTCCTGTAGGAGAGGCATCCCTGCCTCGATTATCGGCATTACACACCTGTGGGAGGGGCATCCCTGCCCCGATTGCTAGCACAAAGCACCCCATCTCACTCAAAGGAAAAACCATGAACCGCTTTCCAACTCGAGGAAGCCATCAACTACGAAAAGGGCGACAATCAATACCGGAAGCATATTATTCCCTAACCACTTCCACATTTGACCGAAGACCAATATTTGCAAGCGATGAGATTGCACCAATCATTTTTGAAACCTTTGAATGGCTGGAAACTCAAGGTCGCATCAGATGGATATGTATTATGATCATGCCGGACCACATCCACGCAGTTATTCAACTAGGTCGGGATCAAACCTTACCAAAGGTCATGCATTCCCTCAAGACCTTCACCGCAAGACAAATTAACGAACAACGTGGTGAACACAGCACAGTATGGGAAGAAGGATATCATGACCACGGCATCCGGAAGGACGAATCGTTGAACGAAATTATACGCTACTGCTATGAGAATCCTGTCAGACAAGGTCTAATCAAGCACGCAAAAGATTACCCATATTGCCGATGTAAATTCAAGATAGAATAGGAGAGACCTCCCTACCCCGATTATCTGTAGGAGAGGCATCCCTGCCTCGACTGTCGACAGGACATGTCTGTGGGAGAGGCATCCCTGCCCCGACTATAGGGAAAAGGATTTCCCTCCCACAGTAGCCCTGCCTCGAATTATCATGAAGATGTATATGAGGCGGTTATTCATCTTGTGGAGACGCGGCTGCAGAAAGCGAGCAGCTTGAGGGGAAGTTAGCGGCTTGTCTCACGATTCTATTGACAGCTTAACAGTTGTGTGTTATGCTTGATCGTGCAAGTTAGCGAATCCGGTGCCACAAAATCTGGATGAAGTCAGAAAGCAGCTTCAGAGCCAGCCATGATCAAACAAAAGACAATATACCTTGCGAACCCCTACGGCTTCTCAGAGCAACAGCGAGAAACTGCATTGCCCACCCTCGTTAGAGCATTAGAAGCGATTGACTTAGAGGTATGGGAGCCGTTTGAACGAAATAACCAAGACCGATTCTCACCCGGCTGGGCGTATCGACTCGGACAAAAGGACAAACAGGATGTATTCGATGCGGACGCAATCTTTGCGGTCGTGAATGGAGTACCCCCAGATGAAGGAGTCATGATTGAGCTAGGGATAGCAATAGCGCTCGGCAAACCTACCTTCCTGTTTCGGGACGACTTTCGACGCGCTGCCGATACCGATGAATACCCACTCAACCTGATGATCTTCACAGGGTTACCCCAACTCGACTGGGAACGCTACTACTACACCTCCATCAACGACATCCCATCGCCCGATAAGGCACTGGTGGGCTGGGCTAAAGAATAAAGAGCGGGAAACAGACAGCCGATCCGATAACGAATCCGCAATCAAAACTGTACCCCCGCAAAGAACCCAGGCCAAATACGAGCAGTTATGTCATCACTTCGGTATACGCGGTCAAACCCAAATCCAAAATCCGAAGTATCCCATCTATCCGAGACAAGGAAGTTGAGCGAAACACCACCAAAGACGCTGAACCATTTGTGCTGCTCCCAGCCGAACCCAAGGCGCAGTTTGTTTAAGACGGTGTGTTCGTCATACCACCAAGTCTCCTCCTCCGACCCATCGGTATAACCCACCTGGCGCGTAATAAAGTCAACGTTCAGAAAAAATCGCCTGCTAAGTGGAATATGTCCGCCGATACCAAACCCAGACGACCACCTACCCAAATCGTCGTGCGGGTAACTGCCGACCATCAACAGACTGTAAACATAGCGACTACCGATGCGAATCCCAAGGTTCGCGACCTCCGTATCGCTACCCCACAATTGCAGATGTAACGGATTATCCTTAACAAAGCTGATTAATCCGAGGGGAATGCCGGACATCCGTCCGGAGACGTTGAGCAGCCCAACTTGTGCCGTACTTACATGCCCAGCAATATTGAGAACCCCGATCTGCGTTCCAATCCCACCGAGCGCAATATTGGCTAAACCAATCTGTGTGCCGGCGTACGGCATATTTGCCTTTTGGTCCCAACCCAGCGCGATATTAGCGGCTGCACTGAGTTGCGTTCCCTCCAAATTCCCGGCAATGTTGACTCCGGCTGCGGCTTGTAGACTCCGACCTAGCACATTTCGACCGACGAGATTTACCCCGGGAGTAATCTGTAACCCCTGAAGGTTATGGGCTGCAAAATTACCCCCGCCAGCGGCTTGAAAGCCCCGGACACTTCCACCAATAGCGTTGAGTCCTGCCGCTTGGAAACCGTTCAGGTCGCCGCCGGTGGCGTTAAGACCTCCCGAAATTTGGAAACCCTCCACATTTCTGCCAACAGCGTTGAGTCCACCTGCGATTTGAAAACCATCTACAACCCCGCCGACGATATTGCCGACCCCGGCAAACTGTGCACCCCGTGCTTCAACCCCTTTAATGTTCAACATCCCACCTAATTCGAGCCCATCAAGCTTCGTATGGTAGCCCGCAATGATATTGAGGGAAAGATTCGTCGTGATATTGCGATTAGAGTCTTGAAATCCGACAGTACTTATCCACGGAATCAGTGAAATTGTCATAGGCAGATGTAAATCGCCCCCTTTCGGGGTTGGTGGTGTAACACCATCATTCCTTTTTAAGGGGGATAATAATTCCAAGTTGCCGGCGAGTTGATGTCGGAGAGTATTGGTAATTTGAGAAAGCAGCCCTTCGTTGTTGATTACCTCCGGGTTAATTCCTTGATTGTTCAACAGTGAAATATATTTCCCGTTATAAAAGACGCGAGGTGTAATCTGCTGCGGGTAGCGCATATCTTCGGACAGGTGGGAATACCATTCTTCAATACCGCGTGTCACATAGTCCAATAGTCCCAACACCGTGACAGTCCCATCGGGACCCGCTGCGCCCCGGTCTTGATAGCCGCCCCGTAATCCTTTGAGTAGGAAGTAGGTGAACAGTCCATGTTTCAGGCGTGGAACCTCTGGTGCCCACTGATTACTATCACATGCAGTGAAGATGATGTTACTCTCTTCACTATAACGCGACAACGCCGCAACGAATTGCTCCTTCGGTGCTACGCGACACGCATCGACAATGACGAAGCGATGTTTTGCGTTTGCGCTGTTGAGAATCGCAAACAGATCTTCGAGACTCACCCCACTGTCCGAGAGAGGATCGGTGACATCCATCGGCAGAAAGTAACCCGTTCCATTGACATCCTCTCCATGCCCGGAGAGATAAACGGTCAGCAGGTCTACCGCTTCAAGTTGGGCATGTCGTTGGAGTTGCTCAATGATATTCGCTTTTGTCGGTTGGATCAGGCTATCGGGTGTCATCAATGTCACATTGACGCCTGCATCTTGGAGCACCTGTGCGACTGCTTTGGCATCATCGGCGGCATACTTGAGCGATTGGAAGGGGGACGGATAGGTATCCACACCGATAACAACCGCCCAATGTCGGGTGTTGACACCGCTCGCGGCACCCAGTTGAAAATTGCCGCCCCCGGCAAGCGCCAACGTCCGCGGGCTCACCGCTATCGACTGTCCTTTTATTGTTGTAAGGGTCAATGTTTCGTTATCTTGCGGCATCAAGTCAGTAGGGAGAAACGTTTCATCGAAGCGATCCTCCGGACCCTCGAGAACAGGCTGCCACGCCAGATTCCACTGTCTATGATCGTGCTGAACGTGCTGAAGGAGTTGTCGATACGTCAGTCCACCGTACCCTTGCCCCGCAATCGTCTGATTTGCAGGACCTTGCAACCGGGAAAACACCCGCCGATAGAGGGAATAGGTCATCGCACTGACAGGGAGATAGGTTTTGCCAATCGGAATGCGCAGTTCGTGAACAACCTGATTGTAGGCGGAAGCCGCTAACAACAGCGCAAAGTCGGCGGACTCATCCAAGATGTCCTCCGTATGGCTCAGGGTCTGGGTAGGTTGAACGATTCCCGTTGGGGTGTCCGTCACCGGCGTACCTTTGGGCCGCCCCAAACGAATCTCTCGGAGTATGTCGCCGGAGTAGCATGTGTCGATAATGCAGGAGACCTGCCGCGTCGGAAGTTCTTGGAGTAAGATGTTGAGTTCATCGTCAAGGAGATACGTCTTTGGCGATGCCAGATCCGCATCCACAGGCAACAGCGCTTCGTCGTTCCTGTCGGGGTATCGCCCCTTTGCCTCATCGCCCGGAAAAGTTCCGAGCTTATCAATAATCTGCGTCCCATGCCCGCTAAAATAAACAAGCAGGCTATCGGAAGGGGTCAAGCGTCGACTGAGTTCTCGAAATTTACGCTGGATCTGCGCCTTGTTCGGATTCGTCAGGATATGCATCTGCGCCTGTGTGACGCCATGTGCCGAGAGAACCGCTTCCATCAGCTTCAAGTCGTTTCGCGGAGCATCAAGCTGCAAATTCGGATTTTCATAATCCCAGACACCCACCAAGATGGCGTGTTGCTCAGCGTGGATCAGCTGCGAAAACACTACAAAAAGGCTACAGACCAACAGTACCCACCGAATCGAGATGCGAGCGGAAGCGAGGAGGGCAGATTGGTTCCCTCCTTCCCTCCTTCCCTCCTTCCCTCGACTCGTTTGTCCCAAGCTATTCTGAATCATTCTCCACTCCTTTCGTAAAATTTTCCAGCAGCGCTGAAAAACGTTGTCGTTCGAGCGATAACTTCTCTGCCATGGCAACGCGCTCGACGGCGGACAGTTCCCCCAACTTGAGTCGAGATTGATACAGTTCAACCAGTTTGGCGTGCATCGCGAGATCGTCGGGATGCATCTTCAGGAACGTTTCAACTGTTTCGATTGAGGCGGCGAGTTGTGCTGCGTCCGTTGGTTCAGGCATAATGAGAAATTCCAACATCCCCTCCGCTGAGAGGGGTGGAGCGATACTCCCTACATTTTCACTCCCTTTCCGTGCACCCCACTCCACCGATGGGTTGAGCGGCGCAAAAATCCCCGCAACGAACAACAACAACCCTACAACACCGATAGCAGACGGGGCCCACACCGGCACCGGTGTTTTCAGCTTATCGCGTATTTCGATCCAGACGGAACGGCGGCGAACCGGCGGAAATGGCGGTGCCTCCATCGAGATAGAACCATCTCGAACAGCACCCCCAAAATCTTCTAGCGATTTCTGCGTCTCCTGTAAGATTCTATATTTCTGTTCGCATTCTTCACAGCCAAGCAGATGCTCTCGAATCTGTGGAGACAAATCCTTATCAATAGAGTAGAGCAACCTTTCCTGTACTTGATTACATTTCATCTTTGTTCAACCTCCCTTCAATATTTAATGCCTCAAACTTATTTCGCGAGCTTCTAAAATTCAACCGTCAGACCAAAATAGGGAATACGCGGGAATTGCTGCGCTTCAAAAATCTCAGGTTCCTCGATTTCCACCGCTTCACCTTGGACCTCAAGCGGTTCATCCGGGGTAAAGACAAATTTCACGGTATTTTTCCGGTTGTAGACGTTCAGAATATCGAGAAACGCACCTACCCGTAGTCCCATAAAGTCGAATTTGTAACTCACCCGGAGATCCAACTTGTGATACGGGGTCAGTTCAGCAGTGACGGCTTCATCAATATCCGCCAAAAGTGGGTTCAATCCGCGTGTCACTGGGTCTTGAATGAGAACAACAGAGCTGATCGGCACTTCGGAGGTTCCGTTCAAATACTGCCACTTCGCACCAATCTCAAACTTGGGCGTGAAGTTATAATTGGCAACAACACTAACAATATTCGTATTATCAAAGAAATAAGGATGATAGGAACTCTCAGGATTCTCGCGCCGCTCAGCGTGTGTATAAGCATACGAGATCCAACCGAAAAATCTATCCGGTACGCGGTGTCGCAGGAACGCCTCTGCCCCACTAACATACGCAGCCCCCTGATTAAGATAATTCGCTATCTCATCCGCTGTGGCCAATTTCTGCATATCTTTGTAATAAGTGGCAAACTTGAACTCCGTACGAGATGAAAGCTCGTGCTCTAATTCCATGATATAGTGCCGTGCAAGGCTTGATTCCAACCCAGAATTCCCGTTCTCCGATAGTATCTGATGCGGTTGTGGACTCTGTTCATAATGTCCATACGCGAACCGGAGGTTGGAACCGCTCGGCAACGCAAAGCTCAAACTGCCCCTCGGTTGAATGGAAAGCTGCCCCGTCACATCCAGATAATCCAATCGAACCCCCAACGCACCTGATAGAAAAGGTAACGGGTCATATCGCCCCTGTAGGTAGCCTTCCGCGCGCAGGAAATCGTGACCAAATTCATAGCGGTTTTCTTCAATACCGATTAATTCCTGTTGCTGTCCATCCACAACGGTTTCTTCTATCACCTCCCCATCTTCATCAACAGTTAGGGCAACCCCTTCTACACGGTCCCCGCGCTCCTCATATTGTGGGATTCTGCTGTCCTCGAAACTGTTGGCAGGACTGAAGGAAAGAAGGAATCCCGTTTCCAATGCAGCAGGCGCCCTTTGATTACTAGTATCGTCAGGACGCAAGTTTAATCGGTAGGATAGGTCTTCCCTAAGCGTGTAGACCGGAACCTTTATGTTTATGTCGTAGTGGCCGTAGTCCACTTCAGAGATAAGTTCTCCATCCGAATCAAATTCATACGACTCCGTGATAGGCACTTCAAAGTCGATAGTGAGGAAATTGAACGAACGGGTGAGCGAGAGGTGGGAGGTGAGATTTTCAGTGAAATTTGAACGGAGATGGAAACCTTGCGCATTAAACCCATTTTTGAAAAAAGCAGAGGCGCGCCCACCTTCAAATGTCTGCGTTTCTTCTTCCTGACCGCTCTCCACTTGCGTAACTGCTACAGATGTCGCCTCCTCAACGTGGAAATGGTCGGTTGCAGCAAAGCCGTTGAGCGTCAGACGATGCTTTTCACCGAGGGGATAGGCAAACTTGAGTTGGTAATCTGAAAAGTAGGGAAACTGTCCATCAATGAACTGTCCAACAATGAGATCGATGTAGCTCCGTCGTCCGGCAATAGAGGCGTATCCCTCATCCCCAAGTCTGCGCTCAAGCATCCCTTCGGAGTAGAGGACATTCAGGTTAAATTTACCGCTTATCCCTTCCTCTACGCTATCGCGCGAGTGGATGTCCAACACCGCCTGTGAATCTAACCCAAACTCCGCACCGTATCCACCGGCATAGATGTCAATTTTATCAATGACTTCCGAACTGACGGTTGAGAGCAGACCACCCCAGTGAAACGGATACCCGAGTGGTGTCCGGTCAAAATAGTAGAGGTTAGATCCCGGCTCACTTCCGCGGATATAGAGAATACCGAAATAATCGTTGGGAACACCGATGCTCGGAAGTGTTGTCAACCCTTTGAGCGCATCGTTACCAACGCCGGGGATGCGTATCAGTTCGCTCCCACGGATGTCCTTTCGGCTAACTGTTGGCGGGAGACGTTCCCCCTCAACAATAACCTCTTCAAGCATAAGCACCTTGCCGAGGTACAATTTTATTTGGGTAGTATGGCCCGCATTTACCTCTATGTCGGTTTCTGTAGGGGTGTCGTACATTTCGTGAGCTATTGACATCGTGTAGGTTCCTGGGGTAACTTCTATAAACCAGAATTTTCCTTCTGCGTCGGTTGTTTGACGTTCATCGGTTCCGAGGATACGGACTTTTGCGTCAACTACCGGTACGTTGGTGTTTCCGTCATAGACGGTGCCCTCAATCGTCCCGGTTTGGGATAGTGCTGCAAGCGGGAGTAAGAGAATTAACAACAAAGGCATGAAGAACAGATACAAACTCGCCTTCCATATCAATAAGGGGTGTTTCACTATTAGTTTATCCCTTCCGTTTTATTTTAGTATCAATAGGATTTACGCAATTGAACCTTCAGAGCCTCCGATGTGGACATCGGGATTCAGAATAACCCTGATAAGATTAGAATTTCGCCACGCTCAACTTGTTTAAGAGTTACGCAGTTGACAGAAAATAGTGCAGATTTCCCAATCTGCGATCGGATCATCCGCCGAATTACGCCTACTCTCAACGTGGTTTCTTTGCAGGAAGGTCGTTCTTGCAGCTTCCTTATCTGAATCCGACTGCTACGGTTGTCGTCAACCCACTCGAGATGTCAGCTTCATATATGAAATCTTGATGATGTTTAGATACAATCCTGATGTCATAGATGCCAGGTTCAATAGTAAAAGTTACTATAGCACCAGGTAGTAGAATATCGGATTTGAGTTGATCTGCCCCCCAAGAATCGTCTTTGGCAGCAGCGATAAAAATACTCGTGATTGTTACATGTGAATGGTTCTTGACTGTCAAAAAACCCTCTTCCTCTTCTTCTTTTATATTTACCTCTACATGGCACCCACCAAGAACGATCGAGAATGTCATACAAGAGATGACAAGAAGTAGTGCTTGATGCTTCATAGTTTCCTTTCCTCTTATTATTAACTCTCGGCAAAATAGGATGCCAAGCGTGTCGCGAGTTGTTCTCTTGCATGATATAGACGGCTCTTAACCGTTCCTTGTCTAATGCCGAGCTTCCCTGCGATCGCCTTCACCGAAAGTTCTTCAATGTAGAATAACCAGACCACCTGTTGATGAATCAGCGGGAGTTCCGAGATTGCGTCCCGCACGACCACCATTCTCTCTTGAGAGAGCAGATCCGTTTCTGGTGCACGAGAATCTGATGGTATCCTTTCAGCCCCAAAATTTTCGTCGTCAAGACTGCCAAGCGAACGTCTAGCCGCGGTCCCTTCACGGCGTGACCAGTTCCGAACCACATTTTTCGCAATCTCATGGAGCCACGCCAGATGCGCCGCTTCGGATTCCTCCGCAATCTGCTCGCGGTTTTGATGCGCGATCAGGGCAACCTCGCTGCTGATATCCCTGCGGTCTTCGGGCTGGCTGTGTCTATAGTAGACACGACAAAGCTCATCAACGAATTGCGCAATTTGGGGGTGATATTCTCCTATATCCCTTGCCACAATGTCCTCCTATCCCTTTTAGTGTTGAGCGCACTGAAAAGGTTCACAGGGTTTTCCCCAAATTTCAACAGAGCCAGGTAGAATCTGAAGCGAATCGCTGCCAAACGAAATTCACTTGGCGCATCAACCACGCGCAATATAGATACCACAGCTATCCCGAATTATAAGAAATGTATTGGAGTTTTTCGGAAAACGCTTTCTCCGGACAACTGTGCACTTGCTTTTATGGTGAATTTAAATAACTTTCGCGCCCCGTATTTGGTAGGCGCTGTTTAACTGCGCCGTCGTGATTCTCATAAGTCGTGATCTCAAAGGGAGTGTCAGCCTCACAAAGAAACTGTCGAAACTGTGCCACACTGCCGTCGCAATAATGCCACAATAGGCCATATAGAGAATGTCGCAAAACGGGAACCGAGTTGAGACAATTATTGCTCGTAGTAGATTGGCAAATCCACGGCACAGATATGAATAAGGCTGGCATCTGTCTACCCAAGTCGCTTTGCCTCCAGATCTTATGGGGGCTGCTGTGAACCCTCGACGCATTCGGAGTCAAGCGAGTTTGACGATTAAGCGACTTATGTTACAACAGCCGCTCTCCCTCAGTAAAGTTTTTGATGGTTTCGCACCGGGATTTGTGATAACATCTCAAGAAACATATCAATCAATCAAATGTATTAAATAAGGAGAGATTAAGAGGACTTCAGCTACTCTTCGCTCCAGAAGAGCGATATGTCTATAGAATCGCGACACCTCTGCCCCCGCGCTCCAGTTTTGAATCCCGATTCATCGGGGATTTATCGGGGAGCCTGTCGGGACGGGGCAACATGCACACGGTAAGCGTTGAATCATCATACTTAAAGCCCCAGCGGGGCGGTATGTTTATAGATACGCGATGGGCATCAATGATCAAAGCCCCAGCGGGGCGACATGTGTGTTGTAAATTTGGTTACCTTTGATATGTGTCGATTATGAAAGCTCGACCCACATACTGATAGCAACTTGCGTTAATATAATTAAGGTAGAGGGGAAGAAAAGCGAATGGGCATAACAATACAAGATAGAGTCATCGACGCACATATCCACGTTTGGACAGACGACTTTGATAATTATCCACTGGCACCCGGGTTCGACCCAGGCGACCTGTGGCTGCCTTCCTTTACCCCAGAACAGCATTTCGAGTACAGCCGCGCGGTCGGCAAAGTCCGGATAAACCTCGTCCAGATGACTTGGTATGGTGTCGATCACAGTTACATCATAGACCTGATCGCTAATGCTCCAGACACCTTTGTGGGAACAGGCATTGTCCCAGCGGTAACGGATGTGTCCCTTGCCAGTCCGGATAAAACGATGATCGCGTTATCCCGTCGAGGCATCTACGCCTTCCGTGTGCGCGGCGGCAAAAGTGCGCGGATGCCGATAGGCGATGTCATGCGGTGGCTCGACTATCCGGGGTACGAGGGTATGTTTGCAGCGGGGGCAGCACACAACCTCGCCTTGAGCTTCCTGATGGGGCTTGACGATTTGCCGGATTTAGATCGGATGTGCACCCGTTTCCCCGAAACCCCTGTGATTCTGGATCACATCTGTGGGGTGCGAATACGAGAGGGCATCTTCCCCGAAGAAGACCTCAAAACGCTCTGCGATATGGCAAAGCATAAGCGCGTGATGGTCAAGCTGGGTCCCTTTCAAGCGTTAGGGGACGGGAAGGCTCCGTATCTGGATCTCCTGCCACTAGTCCGGCGGGTAGTCGATGCCTTTGGACCAGAGCGGTGTATGTGGGAAAGCGACAGCGGCGGTCCGGTGGTAATGGACGACCCACACACCGATTTTCCCGCAGCAATCGCGCTCATTAACGACCACGCTGATTTCCTAAGCGATTCGGACAAGGAACAGATCCTGTTCAAAACAGCGGAAGATTTCTTCTTCAACCGTTAAGATAACCAAGGTTGCTAGTGTGACCTATGCTAACGGATCTTCTCGGACTTGCCCGACCCATAGCCCCAACAAAGTTAATTCGTAGGGAACGCAGATCTGCGTTCCCCTTCTTCTAACGTACTATGTTTCATTAGCCCCAGAGGGGCGACATGTTTATAGACGGGCGATATTTCTTAGGTACCAAAGCCCCAGAGGGGCGACATGTGTCGGTTTGGGCTGCTGCACGATATATCGACCAAATCTCTATTTTAACCATAAATCCCAACGGAAGGATACCACCATGAAAATCACCGATGTTGAACTTACCTACCTAGACGTTCCCTTCACACCACACACAAACGAACACATGCAGTATTGGCTGCCCCACTGGCACATTGTCCAAATCTGCAAAATCACCCTCGACAACGGTGTGGTCGGCTGGGGCGAAACCATTCCCAACTACACCTGGGCGCAGGTGTCCGATAATATTGAAGAACAGATCGTTGGAAGCGAGGCTGGAGATCTGTTGTGGGAGGACGGTCTGGGTGCTGGCGTCCAAATCGCACTCTTCGACGCAGTGGGCAAATCGCTGAACACCCCTGCCTATCGCCTTCTGGGAACGAAAGTCCGAGAATGGTGTCCGCTCTCCTGGTGGGCGATGGACATGCCCCCAAAAGATTGGGCGCAGCAATGCGCTGACGCAGCGGAACAAGGATATATGTCCTCCAAACTCAAAGCGCGGACCTGGTACGATCTACACGCAGCCATCCAAGCTATCATCGAAGATGTGCCGCAGCAGTTCAAGCTAGATCTGGACTTCAATTCGACCTTGGCGAATGCAGCCAACGCCGTCGAGTTTCTCAAGACCCTCGAACAGTACGAGCAGGTCGCCATGATCGAATCCCCGATTCCACAAGGCGATGTCGCTGGGAACAAGCAGATTCGCCAACGTATCAATCGACCTGTCGCAATGCACTACGGCTCTCCACCCATCTTAACTACGCTACACGAAGACGTGGCGGACGGCTTTGTCATCGGCGTAGGTGCATACCGTCTGTTGAAGCAGGCAACCGTTTGCGAGGAAGCGAACAAACCCTTCTGGTTACAACTCGTCGGCACCGGCATCACCACAACATGGGCAGCCCACCTCGGTGCCGTATGCCCCCAAGCCAAGTGGCCCGCGATCACCTGCATGAACATCTGGGAGAGCCAACTCATCACAGAACCGATCGAGCTGCGCGGCGGTTTCTACCGTGTACCAGAAAAACCGGGCATTGGTGTGGAGGTTGACGAAGAAGCGGTGGAGAGATATAAAGTAGATTACTCCTTCGTAGACCCACCCCGTCACGTCTACCGCTACACCCGCGCAAGCGGCGAGGCTACCTACTACGGTTGCAGCAAGCAGGATCTCCACGCAGTTTATCCGAACGACGCCATGCCAACCTGTGAGGCAGGATCTAATCTGGAAGCCGTGCCCGACGACGGAAGCGATGAGTTCAAGGGAATCTATGATGCCGTCCAAGATGGCAGCACCGTACGACGGCTAGAATAATATAACCAATGGTGCTAGTTTGTAGTTGTTGATAATGTGAAACGTGATGCGTGAAACGTAAAAATCATTGGTTTAGCAGTTCATTTAGCCCCAGCGGGGCGACATGTTTATAGTACACCGATAAACAAATACCCCAAAGCCCCAGCGGGGCGACATGTGTATCCGAGGGAGGGGACATAAGAAGAATGAATTAACGAACCTAATGAACCAATGAACCCCCCGATAAATCGGGATCTAAAACGACTTGAACAATGTGAAAAAGACTTTCTCACTAAACTAGCACCAAAGGTTAATGAAGGAACCTAAACTATGGCAAACGCGGGAAATCGATACGTCAACCCCTACAGAGTTATGCTAGGGGAGTGCACCCGAAAGGAGATTCGGGAAGCCTTGCAGCGTGGCGAATTGAAAGCCGCTATCATCCCCATCGGCGCGACCGAGCAGCACAACGAACACCTAAGCCTCGACCTAGATATTGTCCTGTCCACATTTATTTCGCAGCAGGCAGCCTTGCAGCTCTACCCCCAAATCACTGTCGCTCCGCCCTGTCCGGTGGGCTACTCCCCGTACCACATGGCACGGAAGGGTACGCTGACGTTGCGTAAGGAGACGATGCAGGCATATCTCTTCGACGTAGCACAGAGCTTGAAAACCCACGGCATCCGTACGATTCTGGTCGTCAATGGTCACGGCGGTAACCACGGGTTGCTTCGCGAAGTGCTACCGGCATGGCGGCGTGAATTGGATATCACGATGGATGAGGAGTCTTACTGGATGGGGCTCACAGACGAGGACCGGGTAACCATCCTCCAAGGCTACCGAGACCTAAGGGCTGGCAAGCTGGACACGGTAGCGCGACAAACTGCGCTGAACCACGCCTCTGAAGACGAGACCTCTGTGATGTTAGCGGCGTATCCGCAACGGGTGCGCGCTTTCACAATGGAAGAATATGACGCCGCCAACTTGGACTACGCCCATAATCTATCGCCTGAAGTTGAGGCGTATCTCGAACCCTTTTCCAAAGAAGGTTGGCCCCAAGGCGGACCGAACCCGGAAAACCCGCGTGACCGTGCCCGCCAAGAGAACGCGCTGCTTGCCACCATCGAAAAAGGTGAAGCGCTCATCGACATCCACATCCAATATGTCGTTGACAAGCTGCAGGAAATGATCGACGCAACAGAAAAAGGGCAACCTTAGTCATCGTCGGAATAGCGCAAACTGTTAGTTTGCGGGCTGATCACAATCTAACAGATTGTGGGACACTTCTCCCACAAAGCGGCTTGGCTATGGCTATCCAAGCCAAGCGGTGAATGCCTTATCATGATTTATTTGACAGAGAAATGAAATACCGAAGGATGGGAAGAACAGGCTGGCAGATCAGCGAGGTCAGTCTCGGCGGGGCGTACCTGATGGGGACAGATCCCGACCGTGCCCAAGAAAGCACGAGCGAAGTGGTGAGACGTGCGCTCGAATCGGGAATCAACTACATCGATACCGCCCCACTCTACGGCAAGAGCGAGGAACTGTTAGGCGGTGCCCTTGAAGGCGTAGCGGAACACTTTTATGTCGCTACCAAGGTCGGTTTCGATCCCCAAAACTTTGACTACTGCCGAGATAGCGTCCTGTGGAGTATCGAACGGAGCCTACAGCGGCTGCGCATCCCAAAATTGGGGACGGCACAGATCCATGAGGTCAACCTAGCGGGTTGGGAACGAATCATGGAGCCGGGCGGAACACTTGAGGGCTTGCGGGAAGCGCAGAAACGTGGACTCTGCGAAAGAATCGGGATCACAGGCAGAGCCATCCCGCTCTTGGCAAAACTCGCTGGCACCGGGGAATTTGACACAATGCTGGTATATCACGACTACCACCCCTGCTCGCAAAGGGCAGCGAGAGCGGTCATCCCGTCTGCAGCCGCCCACGATATGGGGCTCGTTATTGCCACGCCGCTGGCGGGGCTGTTGTTCGCCGACGAACCTCGACGGTCAGAAGCGGTCACAGCAATAGCAGATGAAACGGAACAAAAACGCGTCCAGCGCGTCCTCCAACGACTTCACGATGTACCGGGAACGTTCGCGCAAAATGCTTTCCAATACATCCTCGCTGATTCAAGGGTAACAACCGTTTCCAGCGGCGCAGCGAACCTCCCTGAACTTGAGGATGTCATCCAAGCCTCGGAAATGGGACCGTTGCCCTCCTCCTTGTGCCAAGAGTTAAATCAGATTACATAATATCCACATCAATAGGGCGTGTTGACATTCATGCAAACCGTCTCCGTAATTCGGTGATTAGTACCCACTTGTGGGAGGGGCTTCCCAGCCCCTATATGGGCACATCAGATGAGAAATGTCAATAGAACCTAATTACCGTGGGTGTCCAGTACTTTTTTATTCGTTCAATGACAGCACTGTGCTATAATTTGAAAGGTCAAATCACGCAACACCACATCTTCAAAAATTGTGAGAGATTAAAGCAGCACAACCTCCGGGCTAAAAGGAGTTTTTTATGCAAAACCACGATATCCGCATCCAGTTGGACCTCAAAATCCCCATGCGCGATGGCGTCCGGCTCTACGGTGCTTTGTACCGGCCCGCCACAGGCGACAAGTTCCCTGTGCTGCTCATCCGATCCCCCTACAGTACCCAACACCCGCGTTATGTGGATTGGGCGGTGCGCTTTGCACAACGCGGTTACGCGGTGGTAATGCAGGACTCCCGTGGACGTTACGATTCGGAGGGGGTATGGCGCCCCTACATCGACGAAACCAACGATGGTTACGACACGCAGCAGTGGCTGGGCGCTCAACCCTGGTGCGACGGCAACATTGGGACTTTTGGCATTTCCTATCCCGGATTTACACAGATTCTGCCCGCAGCGCTCCGCAGCCCCTACGTCAAGGGGCTTGTCCCAATCGCCAACCAAGAGGACAACTACGGTCACATGCGGTATAACGGCGTCCTGCAGCTACAGAACGCCATGAACTTCATCTGGCTTGGGGATCGCACGAACCAGAACGCGCCCAGAGATCTAATTGATTGGGAAGAGGTCTACCGGCGGCTGCCGCTGATTTCCGCCCTTGACAGCATCGGCGATCGACCGTTCTATCGAGAGGTGATTCGACACAACACCTTTGACGATTTCTGGAAATCCTATAGCATGAAGTACAGATACGCTGAAGTCGAAACCCCTGCATACTTTATCACCGGATGGTACGATAACCTCGTTCACGAAGGCTTCAAATGTTTCAGCGGTTGGACAACACAGGCTCGAACTCCGGAAACTCGATCGAAGACAAAACTTCTCGTGGGTCCGTGGACGCACACCGCAATCGGCAGCGCTGAACCGTTCGGGGACATCGACTTCGGTTCAAACGCAATGGTAGATATTCCGGAGGCGCACCTCCGTTGGTACGATCAACGCCTAAAAGGAATCGACACCGGCATGGACGATGAACCACCTATCCGAATCTTCGTGATGGGAGCGAACATCTGGCGTGACGAGCACGAGTGGCCCCCCGCGCGGACGCAATACACCAAGTTCTACCTGCACAGCGGCGGACGCGCCAACTCCCTCTACGGCGACGGTGAACTAACAACTCAACCGCCACAGGATGAGCCAACAGATTCCTTTACCTACGACCCCGAAAATCCCGTCCCCACCGTGGGCGGTCAGAGTATGTTTATTGATAACACCGGTCCACAAGACCGTCGATCTGTGGAACGCCGGGACGATGTATTGGTCTATTCTACACCTCCGCTCACCGAGAATTTAGAGGTCACAGGACAGATTGAACTTACGCTCTATGCCGCCTCCAGTGCCCCCGATACTGATTTCACCGCAACGCTCGTCGATGTCCATCCGGGAGGGAAAGCCATCAATATCTGCGAAGGCATCCTACGGACGCGATTCCGCCATTCCTATGAAGAACCAACATTGATTGAACCCGAAACCATCTGCGCCTACAAAATTGTACTCTGGGAAACAAGCAATCTTTTCAAGGCGGGACATCAAATTCGCGTCGAAGTCTCCAGTAGTAACTTCCCGCGCTTTGACCGGAACCAAAACACCGGCAGCACACCGGGACTGGACGCCGAAATAGAGTTAGCAGACCAGACAATTTACCACAACGCACAATATCCCTCTCACATCACATTACCGGTAATCCCTAGATGACAACAACCAACCAAAACACAATGCGAATCGGTGCAGATGTCGGCGGCACCTTCACCGATGTCGTCCTAATCGACGCTAACGGAAATCTCTGGACCCATAAAGTCCCCTCCACACCGCCTGACTTTGAAAGGGCAGTGCTGAACGCAATCGAGCATCTGCTGCACACAACCGACGCCGCGGGAACAACTGTCAGCGAAGTCGCACACGGTACCACAGTGGCAACCAACGCTGTTCTGGAGAAACGGGGCGCCAAAACTGCGCTGATCACCACCAAAGGCTTCCGAGATGTTCTCGAATTGAGGCGCATCCGTGCACCCCAGATGTACGACCTGTTCTTTGACAAACCGCAAACACTTGTCGACCGCTATCTGCGGTTTGAACTCACGGAACGTATCTCTGCGTCCGGCGAGGTTTTGACCCCGATATCGGAGTCCGAACTGTGGCGTCTCAAGGAGGAGTTGGAGAAAGAGGCGGTCGAATCTGTAGCGGTCTGTACCCTGCACGCATACGCCTTTCCAGAACACGAAAATATCGTTGGTGATTTCCTGAGATCGCAGCTGCCAGATGTCCCGGTCTCCCTGTCATCTGAAGTCCTCCCGGAACGGAAAGAGTATGAACGGACCGCCACCACCGTTGTTAACGCTTATGTCCGTCCGGTCATGCAGCGTTACTTGAACGCGATGCGCAACGGTCTACAGGAGATGGGGATTGAGGGTCCCCTGTTGATGATGCAATCAGCGGGCGGGTTAACACCGGAGGCAGACGCTGCACAACTGCCGGTCTTTGTCCTGGAATCGGGTCCAGCTGCTGGCGTGTTAGCAGCTGGATTCACTGCACAACGGCTGGGAACGGATAACCTCATTACACTCGACATGGGGGGCACCACCGCCAAAGCGTCCATGATTGAAGATGGCGCAGTCGCCTATAGCCCAGAATATGAAGTTGGCGCTTCGATTTCGGCAGGAAACCGACTCGTCGGTGGGGGCGGCGAGCTCATCCGCGCTCCGAGCATCGATATCGCCGAAGTCGGATCCGGCGGTGGCAGCATTGCATATCTGGATGGCGCTGGTGGTTTGCATGTCGGTCCCCGTAGCGCGGGCGCTGTCCCGGGACCCGCTTGCTATCAGCGTGGTGGGACAGAACCGACCGTCACCGATGCCAACGTAGTATTAGGCTATATCCGCCCCGGTGAATTGGCTGATGGCGAAGTCAGTATCGACATCGAAGCCGCACATCGAGCAATACACGATCGCATCGCTGCCCCTCTCGGCATGGATTTGCTTGAAGCGGCAGAGGGGGTCCACCGGATCGCCAATGCCCGCACCATGCGTGCCCTACGCGCTGTTTCCACCGAGCGGGGACGCGATCCTCGGGAGTTTGTCCTGATGGCTTTTGGTGGCTCTGGCCCGATCCATGCAGTGGGATTAGCAAAAGAACTCTTGATTCGTCAGGTTATTGTGCCGCCGCTGCCCGGTCTATTCAGCACCCTAGGCTTACTCTTTTCCGGTATCGAACATCACGATGTGCGTAGTTGTCTCCTCTCCGGCGAAACGCTCAATGCAACAGCGTTAGAGGAGATCAAAGCGGAGATGCAACGCAATATGCTCGCCCAATTCGATACCGAAGGCTATCCCGCCAACCAAGTGACGTTGAGTTGTAGCGTTGATGTGCGCTTTAAGGGGCAAGCCTCCGAGATACGCATCGCAGTAACAGATGAGAACTTCAACGAAACGACAGTGGGGACGTTGCACACCATCTTTGAGACAGAACATGAGCGCCTCTATGGACACAGATCCGATCCGGACAACCCGGTCGAGGTTGTGGCGGTTCGGTTAATAGGGCAGGCGGGCATACGCGGTCAACAAGGTGCCCTTAATCCGGCAGAACGCCTCGGAGTGCGTGCATTGAATCGGGAGGCTTATTTCGGCGGATCGTGGGGCACAATCGATACTCCTGTCATCTCACGTCACGATTTGGGTGAGGCAGGCACAGCCGGTCCCCTGCTTATCGACGAATACGATTCAACTATCGTCGTTCCACCTGACTATCGCGGGTATATAGATAGTGAAGGAAACATCCTTATGCGTCCTATAACCCAATAATATAGAAACCATGTTTGTCCAAGCTGCTACGATTCATCGGCTCTTTCGTAGGAGGGGCTTCCAATTGTGGGAGGGGCTTCTAGCCCCGATATGGGCTTTTGAATCTCCCGACAAATCGGGATTCACGGAATGCATCAGATGGGAAATGTCAACAGAACCTAGCAACTTACGCTATGTTAATTGATTGTTCACTACGATGCAAAGAACATATCTAAATCCTTACATCTTTGCGTCCCTGCGTCTTTGCGTTAAATAAACTCGCGTTTTCTGGTCTTCACGTTTCACGAACGGAGGCAGCCATGCAAATCAAAATTAGCCAAACAAACCTCACCCTCGTACAAGGAGATATTACAAAAGAGGGTGTTGATGCAATTGTCAACGCTGCGAACGAACAACTCATGGGCGGCGGTGGCGTTGATGGCGCAATCCACCGCGCCGGAGGACCGGCGATCATGGAAGAGTGCAACGAGATCCGCGCTGAGCAGGGCGGTTGTCCCACAGGAAGTGCGGTGATTACGACGGGCGGAAATCTTCCCGCCAAGCATGTCATCCACACCGTGGGACCGATCTGGCGGGGCGGAAACGCCGGCGAACCCAGTCTTCTCGCCAGTTGTTACCGAGAGAGTTTAAGCCTCGCACTGGAACACAGCATAAAAACCGTTGCGTTCCCATCAATCAGCACAGGTATCTACGGCTATCCGATTGATAAAGCAGCTGCCACCGCTCTCAACACGGTGAAGGAATTCTTAGACGAACATGATGGAATCGAAGAGGTGCGCTTCGTCCTCTTTGATGATGTGACCTACGTCGGTTATGAAAGCGCCCTCTCGTAACAGCCTCAAGCATGTATGCTAACTATAACGCAAGTTGCTAGTGTTGAGAATCCATCGGTTTGTCGTTAAGATTGAGGGATTCTATCTTTCGCTCCGGAGGAGCGATATGTCTATAGAACGGCGATGCGGTCAATGCCTGCGCTCCAGTTGCTTTGAATCCCGATTTATCGGGGCGGAGCGCAATGTGTATAGTTCGAGGATTTGCCCGGTTTTTTAGCCCCAGCGGGGCGGCATGTTTATAGAATGTGGACAGCACCCATACACCCAAGCCCCAGCGGGGCGACATATGCATCGTTACTTCAGTAAGTCTAATTAGTCGTGAGTGTGGAAAGCCGGCATACCAGCTAACTAGCAACTTAGGTTAACTATAGTGAACTAGAGAAATAAGTAGACATTTACCAAAGTCCCCCTGATAAGGGGGATTTAGGGGGTTGGCTGTGCATTGAGGATGTCTAAATAATTCTAAAATCTACTATAAGCTACTACTTATCAACCTCGATTGGCTTGGATAGACATATCCAAGTCTTAGACTCTCGGAACGGAGCCATCTTCGTGCGTATGCAGTGGATTTGACAATCCACTGCGAGCGTCGGTTTTCTCACTTTGCTTCTCATTCAATCAAGTTAGCACCTATTCTATCAGTAGCAACTTGCGTTATACTAACTACTATGCCAAATCAAAAACTCCCACTATTCCCAACCACCGTCGTAGGCAGCATGCCACGATCCGATTTTGTCCGCGATCTGCTTGCACTGGAAAACGAACCGCAGCGCTCTGAAGCCGAAACCCAAAAAGAGATGGATGCCGCCGTGCGATACATCATCGCGCTGCAGGAGGTCGCTGGGATCGACATCATTTCCGATGGCGAATGGCGACGGCGTTCCTACATCGGCGTAATCGCAGACATCGCAAGCGGATTTGAACTGACCATGCACGAGGGTATGCACTGGACAACCGCGGTCGATAAAATACGCCTCAAGCAACCGGGGGTTATCGCGGCGGAGGCGGCATTCCTGCAGCAGCATACCGATCGACTGACAAAGGTGTGTCTCCCATCCCCATATCTGTTGGGACAACGGATGTGGGACCCGGAAAAATCGCGGGACACCTACCCAACACGAGAGTCATTCATGTATGATCTCGTCGATATTTTGCGGAATGAACTCATCGCCATCAGGGATGCAGGCGCGACCGTCGCGCAGTTTGATGACCCACATCTATGCCTATTTGTCGATGAATCCGTCAGAACGAGTTACGAAAATCCTGAACGTGAAATGGATCTGTGTGTCGATCTCCTCAACCAGATTATTGACGGTGTTGACGGGATTCAGATTGCTATCCACCTCTGCCGACGCAATAAAGGGCGTGACGGCTGGATCGGAGAAGGAGGCTATGAGCCGATTCTACCCTACCTTAAACGGCTCAAAGTCGATCAGTACCTGATGGAGTTCACGATTCCGGTCGCCGGCGATCTTGCAGTGCTGAAAGAAATCCCCGAAGATAAGACTGTGGGGCTTGGCTGCGTCGATTGCCGAGGCGAGCATATCGACACACCTGAAGAGATTGTTGCACGGGTTGAAAACGCACTGCGTCACCTCCCTCCTGAACGTATCACCCTCAACCCAGACTGCGGATTCGCGCCCGGCAGTGCCGCAGAAATCCCCATCGACGAGGCATACCAAAAACTCAAAAACGAAGCGAAAGCAGCAGCAATTCTTCGAGAAAGGTACGGATAGCGAAAACCCGACTATGCAGAACTTACAAGAGCAACCGTTTACACGGCGATCGCTCATCCTACCGATCTATTTCCCTGCCTTTCTCCTTTCCGTCGGCGGCGGCATCCTCATCCCAATCTTTCCTGAGTATGCAAAATCCTTCAATCCCTCCTATAGCCTGATGGGGCTAGTCCTGGGTATGCAGGGCGTCGGTGTCCTGATCGCGGATGTCCCCGCCGGTATCTTAATCGAACGGACGGGCCGCAAATCGTCAATGTTGATCGGAGCCGCTGTGGTGGGACTATCCACTCTCGGCGTCGGACTTGCCCACTCCGTCCTCGAACTGGTTATCTACCAACTTATCGCGGGAATCGGCAGCGCCCTATGGACCATTGCCCGATATACCTACCTGACGGATGCTGTCCCAATCGAGGAACGTGGCAGATCGCTCGCAATGTTCGGTGGGGTCAGTCGAATCGGCACTTTTTTCGGTCCCGTGATTGGCGGCTTCATCGGTCAGCATTACGGTCTGAGTGCTCCTTTCTTTGTCTGTGCAGCGATTATGGGGGTCAATTTCCTGTTCTGCCTTCTCTTTATCCACGAAACAAGACGCCCTTCAGTAGTCGGTCCCCGCCGATTGCATCTAAAGCAGTTCATCGATATATTGAAAACACACTATCGCTCGTTACTCACGGCTGGAATGGGGCAGATCTGCGTTCAAACCCTCCGAGCGGGGCGACGGATTATCATTATTCTCTATGGACGCGATGCCATCGGGCTAGACCGCCAAACGGTGGGGTTGATTTTCAGTCTCTCCTCATTTATCGATATGGTGATGTTTCCGGTAGCGGGATTTATCATGGATCGGTTCGGTAGGAGATACGCCATTGTTCCCTGTTTCTTCATTTTCGCAACGGGAATGGCGATGGTGCCTTTGACAGGCAGCTACCTGACTCTACTGATCGCGGGTATTGTGATGGGACTCGGCAACGGACTCGGTTCCGGCACAATGATGACGACAGGAGCGGACCTCGCCCCACGGGATGGTACAGGAGAGTTCCTTGCAGTCTGGCGGCTTATCGGTGATGTCGGTCACGCAGCGGGCCCTTGGATTGTCGGTGAGATCGCAGATGTGTCAGGACTGGGGCTTTCCGCTGTGGTTCTATCAGGAGTTGGGTATATAGCGGTAGCGATTTTCCTCTGGCTGGTGCCGGAAACCTCACGGCGACGGGATGACCTGAAAACTGGCTAAAATCAATCGCTGAGACGCGGAGAACGCAGAGTAGATCGCTGGAGATTGGAGAAATGTGGGCGTGTGGGAGCGAGTGATTGACCAGGTTCTGTTGACATTTAACGGCCCGTAGGTTGGGTTGAACGGTTAAAATCCAATCCCTATCAAGTCCAATAGAGGCTCGGTCATTCAACTACATCTGCTTATAGACAGATACAGTGAAACCCAACGCCGTTTTTCATTGGGGTGTCTCCTTTTGAAAACATTATTCCCTAAAAGTGGTCTTTTGTACCACGATCTGTTAGATTGTGATCCCCGTCGGCAAGCTAACAGAGTGTGCTACATTTGTCAGATTCCCCGATGATTACAACGTTTGCCGAATCAGCATTCTCAAAATGTCAACACGCCCTAGCCTTCTCGCTTCCTTGCTCCCTCGCTTCGTCTCTTTTCTCTGAAATCTCACACTCCCTCAATCAGATCGGAATTCAAATCAATCTGTGGCCGATTTTCAACGGCGGTTAGTTCTTAGCTCGTTTTCTCGTTCTCTCGTTTCCTGCCGTGTCAACCCATCATAAAGTCCGAGATACGCTCTCCAATGACCATAGTCGTCACGTTAGTATTGGCACGGATGCAGTCGGGCATAATCGAAGCGTCTGCCACCCGCAGCCCCTCGACACCATAGACCTTACCGTACTGATCAACCACAGCCATCGGGTCAGAATCCGGTCCCATTTTGCACGTCGATGAGATGTGGTGACTGGTACTGACCTGCCGCAGCAGCCACTCGTCCAAAGCCTTGTCCGTCGCTAGATCAGCATCTGTGGGTGCAAGCCGTTCCGCAACCAACTTCCTGAAGGCATCGTGTTCGAGCAAAGCGACGATGATGCGCACGGACTCGCGCAGCCGTTCACGGTCAAAGGATTCTGTCAGGTAGTTATAATCCAAGGCGGGTTGTTGATGCGGATCGGACGAAGCGAGTCGGATTTCGCCCGCACCAACGGCTAAGTATATGCAAGCAGCAACATGAAATCCTAAAGGCACCGAGTCCGATTCCACAAGATAGCCTTCTTCGGTGGCGAAAGCGGTCGGGAGCAGAAACATATCATTGCGTAGGTCAGAATCCTGCGCTGTATATCGAAGCCCGATCTGAAGCCGTGGCTCCGTGCCATCAGGCAGAAACGCCTCCTTTACCCTCAGCGTGACCGACACCTGCGGATGGTCTCTCAGATTCTGTCCAACACCCGGTAGATCGTGCACCACAGGAACCCCAATCGTCTTGAGATGATCAGCGGGTCCGATACCCGAAAGCATGAGGGTATGCGGTGACCCGATGGATCCGCCACACAGAACAACCTCCTCGCCATAGACCTCGAACATTTCGCCGTCGCTCTCCACTTGGACGCCAACAGCGCGTTTGCCTTCAAAAAGAAGACGGTGTACCAAGCAATCCGCTTTAAGCGTGAGGTTCAGGCGATGACGCGCCGGGTTTAGGTAGCCGACCGCTGTGCTCCAGCGGATGCCGTCCGGATTATTGAGCGCAAGCGGACCGACCCCTGTAGAGTCCGGGTCGTTGTGGTCGGGACAATCCGGATAGCCAGCAGCCAGGGCAGCATCGTAGAAAGCCGCCTGTTCAGGGTTCAACTCCTCGTATGTGTGCCGCCGCGCACGGATGGGACCCGTGTTACCATGGTAGGAGTCACTATAGTCGGGATCTGCCTCGTTTCTACGGAAGCAAGGGAGCAATTCCTCGTAACTCCATTTGTCGTTGCCCAAGGAAGCCCAACTATCGTAGTCTTCAGGCACACCACGGAGGAAGATCTGCGCGTTCACTGCGCTTGAGCCACCAACGATCTTGCCTCGCGGGACGAACATAGTAGGGGCACTGTCGGTAGCACGGGCGGTGTAACCCCAACCGAATTTGGTCGGACGACCAAAAGCTCGTGCCCAGATATTGCGGTCACGTCCATAACCGTACTTAATCTCTTCAGGAAGTCGATTAAATTCTGGGAAGTCAGGACCCGCCTCCAGTAACAGGACAGACCGCCCCGGATCTTCGGTGAGTCGGGCAGCAAGTATCGCCCCAGCCGCCCCCGCTCCCACGATAATTGTGTCATATTTCATTCTCATTCCTCCTCAACAGAACTTGCCAGTCGCTCTGAATTTCCTGATTTCTTTGGTTAGCTTTGTGTCTTCCGTTGCGATTTAACGACTTGACTCGTAGGGGTTGGGTTTCCCAACCCATTGTGAGCAGGCGAGGGAACCTCGCCCCTACGAAATCGTGGATTCAAGGCAGCGCGCTAGCGCTCAACTAAGGGACCTCGTGTTTCCATCGCCACAGAAATCCGCTCACTCCTGCCCCCTTCGCTATCAGAATGATAGAAACGGACAGCGCCAACGAAACGGTCTGCATATTCGACAAAATCCAACTCCACCGCCGCCGCCTGTCCCGGCACAAAAGGTTTCCGAAAATAGATCGTGATTTCGCGGAATCGCAGCCGCCCGACATCCCCACCGACCTTGTGGTACAGGAGTGCCAGATAATCCTGCGCTTGGTTCATGTACACAGCCGTATTAATATGACGGTAGATATCCGACCGGTCCATATGGAAGACATGCGGTATCGTGTCGTGGAAGGTCTGTCCCTCGCTGGAGGCTCGGCAGCGGTATGACTCAATGTCCCGACTGACTAGATCGCTTTCAGTCGCTTCATACTCCTTCAAGAACCGGATCGGCTCCGGCACGTCGGTTGGTCTGTGTTGCCCCGGCGGAGCAAGCGGACGGGTGAGCGCCATCCAAAATTCGGCGCGTCCGACTTGTAGTTGAGAGTCGGCATCTTTGTTAAATAATTCACAGTTCATCGCCAAATGACCGCGTTTTAACTTCCCATCATTGTCCCGGGTTGTCACCAACCGTAATCGCGTTTCCTGTCGCAGCTTTGTCCCCAAAGGACAGCGCTCACCAAACGTCTCAAATCTCAAGATGTTATTGAGTGGAACAACCCCATCGCCGCGTTTGGCGTTATAATTCCAGTGGGGATCGAGGGTACTATGAATGCCGGGACCGATTGTGCGGCTCAGGTTAGCTGTGATTAACTCGGAGTCCATATTGAGCATCCGCCACTCAACAGCTTCCTCCGTGACACCCTCTAGGAAATCTAGTGAACCCTTTGCCCGTGACATCAGACGAATAAACCTCTCTCTATGTACGCAACCGTTCAGTAACAGTGTTCATCAGTTGATTAATGAACCAACGACGAAATTAGGGCGTATTGATATTTATGTGAACCGTGTCCTTGATTCGGTGATAGGCACCCAGTTGTGGCAGGCAGTTCCTCTTGTGGGAGGGGCTTCTAGCCCCGATATACCTAACTTTGTCGAACTTGAGAAATTCTCCCAAATCATCCTAAGTTACTTTAAATCTCCCGACAAATCGGGATTCACGAAATACACCAGATGGGAAATGCCAACAGAACCCAGTAAACCTTTTGAGGTACAAACCAGCACCATCTGAAAATTTGACTCAAAGTTGCAACGATTTTTTTCTCACGCTTCACGTTTTAGCTTATATCCCAAGAATTTCACGTGCGTCGCTCGGTGTAGCAACTTCACCTTGTAGCTGCTGAACCAAATTCACGGCGACTTCGACCATCTGGGCGTTACTTTTCAGCAGAACGCCCCTGCGGAGATAGATATTGTCCTCAAACCCAACGCGGATATGACCGCCCAGAATGATACCCATCGTAATCATCGGCAACTGTGTTCGACCCACACCCATAACCGACCAAGGGATATCAGGCGGCAATAACTTCTGCATGAAAAGCATATTATCCGGCGTCGCTTCGATACCCCAACCCGCCCCCATGCACAATTGGATATACGGCGGATCTTCAAACAGTCCCTCATCAATTAAGTGCAGTGCCTGCCGTATGTGTCCCGCATCAAAGACCTCGATTTCAGGTTTGACGCCCTGTTCACGCATTCGTTGGGCTGCGGCCCGTCCCCACTCCGGTGGATTGAGAAACATCCGGTCCCCAAAGTTCAACGAACCGACATCAAGGGAGCAGATTTCAGGTTTTAGGGTAACAGGTTCAAGCCGTTCCTCAATGATATTCTTTCCGGGTATATTTCCCCCGCTCGTCGTAAGATTAATCAGGATATCGCACTCTTGACGGATCCGATCCACGACCTCCGCGAAAAGTTCAAGCCTCGAGCATACGATTCCCGTCTCAGGGTCGCGCACATGGATGTGTGCAATCGACGCACCCGCTCGGCTACATTCAATCGCTGCTTGTGCAATATCTTTGGGCGTATACGGTACAGCAGGATTCATCTCCTTGGTAGGTCCCGACCCCACCACCGCCACCGAGACAATAGTTTTTGCCATAATCAGTTCCTCCAACACATTGTAAGATTACGATTCCTCTAACAGCCTATCAATCTCCTTCTTGATGTGTCCCTGGGCTGTCTGGACAAACCGCTCTGTGCTCATTCCTTCAAGTCGGGTCTCAAGCCCGTGGGAGCCAAATCCGAACACAATACTATCCACAGCATGGGCTTCAGGATCATCGAAATGGCGCGGCGTGGTCCCCCGCAGCGCATCTGGCAGGTCATCTCCTTCTGTACGGTATACGATAGGGTTTGCCAAAATCACCATCGGCAGATCGCCTTCTATCTCTTCATGGGAAACCGCCGGATAACGCTTTACTGGCATGTCACCCAATATCACAACATCTTTCAATTCTGGTGCCCAAGTTGTCACTCGGTAAGTCTGTCCCGGCGCGACCCACTCCTGTAGTTGCTGTCTCCGCGCAACATAATCATGCCATTTCATCAGTTCAGGAAGATGCTCCGCGGGAAGCGAACTCTCCTCCTGGTATTTGGTAACATCGCCTTCAGCACGGAGGTCATTGAACACAGCGAACCAGTGGGCATAGCTTCGGAGGCCGCGAGAAAGCTGCATCACATCGTTATCCGGCGGCGCATGGGAGGCATCAACAATGATGATATGAGGCATCCGTTCACTAATCTCTTTGACAAATTCTCTTGGGAAGGCAGGCGGCACACTCAACCTCGTAGAGGTGCCGGAGCGTACACGGTCATACCTAAGCGTGAACCCCTCTTTGAGATACGCTTCAATAGGTTCAACAACCCATTGCCGTCCGTAACGGTCGTTCCCCACTACGACAATATGCCTGCTGGTACGCGCTCGGAACTCTCTCAAAAACTTGAGAAACTCCACAGCTTCGTATGCAGTACGACCAACCTCTGCGAGGTGTTGTTCGTTCAAATGAGGTTCATCTGTGGTAATCGGCGGTAGTTCTTCAAGTTGGTCGAATAATCGGTACAGCTCCTCGTGCGATTTCGGCGGCGGATATCTGCCTTGGAGTTCATAGGTCAGCGGTTCCATTACCCGTGTGTACTCGTAGACGAAGCGCCTGAATTCCAGATCCCGCTGCAAAATGTTGTTTACATCAAATCGTCCGTTCCGTGTATCTTCTCTACATCGGTCCAGTTCAGACAGAAGGGAGTCAAAGTCCGCATCTTTGGATAGAAAATTAATCAGCGGTGGAGTTAATATCGTGCCATCGTGATTTGTCTTGTGGTATTTACCCAGCCAGCCCTCTAACTTCTCAAAGCGGTTTAGTACCTCTGCCTTCGGGGAGTTCTTCAGGAAAAGTTCGATCTCCGCTACACCGAACTTGACATGCAAACCATATATCAGATTGAAACGAGGTAGCTCAATGATAACGTCCGTCAACCCCGAAATATTGGTTGACTGAAAAACATCTGCATACCTGTCAAAGAGGGGTTCCTCATCGATCTGGCTATCCTCCTCAACCTCATGCAGATGGTTAAGCAAGCGCTTTTTCGCGGTGAGTATCTGCGTCGGTATCCTGCGCCCTTGCCGTGCGGTAATGCCCCCTTGCAGAATCTGTTTGTACCAATGTTCGGTAACCGCTTTTGCCATCTCACCAGATGGCTGGAGCGGTCGCAGACGTTCCATCTCCGTTGCGAAAGCAATCGCACGAAGGGGGACCCGCCGTTTTCCTTGTATTGAGAGCGCGTCTAACTCCTCTCGGATAGAATCTGGGAAACTCGGTCTGTGCTTCAGGTATACTTGCAGGTACTGCCCGGCTCTTTCTGGCGCATGGGCGTAAGCAGCATCGACAAGTTCGCGGATCGAGTCAAGAACCTCTTTGGGATTTTTGGAAGCCTTGTCAGATATAGCGATAACTTGACTAACCACCGCAGCGAAATTATTGTCCGCCAACAGGAATTGCCGCCACGCCGAATCCCCCGTCTCATGGACAACCGCTGACAGCAAAGCGTAGCCTGCGTGCTCGTAGTAGCCAATCCTGCGTTCATACCGAAGCAAATTCGCCAGCGGTTCCCCTATGTCCGCCCACGGAATCTCACGCTTTTGGGTCGAGGTCATCCTTTCTCATCCCTCCGATTCTGCAAGCAACCCCCGTAAATGTTTGACCGCCAACCCAATGGCTTCAGCGTAACCACACCGGTTGCCCTGATCCTCGAAAACAATCGACATATTGCCGTTGAAATTCACCTTCTTCAGGATAGAAATAATGCGTCTATAATCGAGTAACTCCTCCTCGCCGCTATCAACCTTATAGATCTTAGCGCGCACGTATGAGGCGTAGGGTGCGGTCTGCTCCATGTATCTGTAAATATCCTCACTTGAATCGGAAGTCTCCTCCCTACTTGTTGGTGCACCGCGCCATCTACCCGTGTCCAAGATGAAGGTGAAGTTCTCACGGTCAACATCATTCAGGATGCGGAAGATGTCATCGCTCGTCGGCTCCACAGCCGGCGGATGGTTGTGAAGGCCGATAAGGATCCCCTTCTCAGCTGCATAGTCGGAGACCGCTTGGAACCCGGAGATCATCGTTGACCACACCGCCTCACGGTTCTCTGTCTCTTCAGGCACCCCTCCGCCGAACAGGCGAATCAACGGGGCACCCATGAATACGGCAACATCCACCGCTCTCTTGACCTCATCGATCCGTCGCTGTAACTCCTCCGGTGATAACGACGCACCCACCACACCCCCATTCGGCAATTGGGCAGCGCTAACAAACCCACTGCCAGCGCCTATGAAACCTATCGGCAGCCCATACTTATGGCACAGAATCTTGACCTTACGAAGATACGCCGGTTCGAGAGAGCGGAACCCTCTATCGAGTTGAAAGTCAATCATATCGAGCCGCAACGTGTGAATCAGATCAATCATCGCCTCAATATCTATCCACCCACCGGGATTGTCTCTGTCCTTCACCAAGCTATTACAACCGAGTTTAATCATGAGTGCTCCCTCACCACACGAATTTGATAGCCCAATCATACATGAACCATCGAAAGAAAGTCAATCAAATAAAGGATAGAACAGCGCGAGTTACCACCTGTTCTTCCAGCACCTTTCTGAACCGTAAAACGTTATACGTATAATCGTACGCAGCAAATATACGTCCAACCCCCTAGAACCTTGAGATCCAAACCCGCCGTAGAATTGAAAAGATTGGACAGCACAATTGAGCATGAGAGGTCCCAACATGAAAATCTATGACATTGACAAAGAAATTGCGGATATTCTTAACCCACCAGATGATCAGGACGCTGCCCCGTCAGATGACGAGGACTTTATCCCACCGGATTACAGGGACTTTGATCCCCAAGCACTCGACGATCTCGACATTGATATTGACAGGCAGCTTAGAAACTATATCGCCGCTATTAAGAATCTTAAAATCGCCCGAGCTGCACTCTCCGCGGAAATCAAAAACCTACAAGAAAAACGGTGGGCTGTTGAGAAGAAGGAGAAACGCTTGTCCAACTATGTCAAAGCCATAATGGAACAACTCGGTCGGAGGAGCATGAATTTCGACATCCACACAGCGCGAATTGCTCAATCTCCACCGTCCGTTGAGGTCTTGGACGAATCCCGTATTCGTGATGAGTTTATAAAAGTAGAAAGAACAGTCAAAAAGCAGGAAATTCTCGATTGGCATAAAGAGACAGGCGAAATCCCCGAAGGTGCGGATATCGTTGTGGGGACCCATCTCCGAATCTTATAAAACCGAGCAAACGACGAAAACCAAGTCCATCTACTAAACTTCAGACCAAAGCCCTATCGACCAGAGTTATAAGTTGACAGGCCTGTCCTTTTCGGGTATAAATTATCAGCCCTTTCGCGGGGGATGTGACCTCATCGCCTAGTGATGCGCGGCGCTCCTTTTGGCCGGGGATGTGAAGAGGTGCAAGAGTTCCCATCATACAATATAACACAATGTAGATATTAAGGACATGTCAACAACCACATGGGAGGGTGGTAGCTGGGGTCTTCTTGTGGGACCACTAATCGTGGTGTTAGTGGTTATCATTTTAATCGACTACCTTTTCAACGCATCCTGAAGTGGGTTTCACTTGTGAAGGGGAACAACAATCCCTAATCATATTGATGATACACCGGCTGAAACACTTGCTGAATCGCTCAGGAATCATTATCTAGCCTTCCAATCATAATCACCGAGGACATGATAATAATCGGGTGGGTGATCAAGATCGAGCGAAACCTAGTAGAGAACTGGCAGCCGTAGGGGATTTATTAGACAATGACATGGATTGAGAAAGTAAAAAAGGGACGATACTAACGGTGTTAACGATTCTCGGATTCGCGGGCATTACACTCTTTGATTTTGCCGTTTTTAATCGTTTCTGGTCGATAATCAGTGTAAAAAAAGAGTCAGAGACACAAACTGCCGAGAGCCAGTTGTCATTAAGCAACGTAGAAAATGAAGCCGAGACGGGAATTACGCAGTTGTCACCGATAAACAAGGCGAGCAAAGACCCAGAGATACAAACCTCATCTCAACAAACTGATGCTGATGAAACCAAGAAACTTGAATTCTCTAGGTTAATAGGAATACTGACGGACCTAGGATACAGGTTGACAAAGTTAGCTTTCATTAGAGATAATTCAGATTCTCTACCGGATAATCTTTCCTTGGACGAATTCCATCTCATTCTTGCTCTCTTTTCTTATCGTGGTGATAAATTAACGGTTATAGAGATATTCCTGCCTCGACTCCCAGATAGCCTTTCATTGGCTGAATTGAATCGTATTCTTACCGTGTTTCCTTATCGTGGTGATAAACTCAAAGTTACCAGGATATTCCTACCTCGACTTAAGGATGATTATTCTGATAGTGATTTTGAAAGATTTAAGAATCATTTCAGTTATATTGGCGATAAGAAAACAGCAATAGAGTTACTACTTAGGAAGAATCAGACACAATAGATTGACACGTACAATATTGAGAACTGGCAGTCATAGGAGTATCCACTGATGCTATTTGAATTAGAGAACATGACTTCTCGCATCCAACTTAGACAGGAGAGTAGGTGATACTATGCCTTACAGAAACAAATTTGTGAGTATACAGACCGAAAGTATACAACGGATACTGGAGCGGGCAAAGCAATTCCGTGATGCGATATAATCGCCTAAGAAACTGTACTTATCCATTGGGAATACATCAGATTTGAAGGAGGACAATCAATATGAGCGACAATGTAACCGAAACACAAGAAACGACGATCACCCTAACTGTTGAACAGTTAGAGGGCATCATTCGCAAAGTGGTGCGCGAAGAACTCATGGAGTTCGCCTCGCAGGGTTTCTTTGACCTCAATAAAGATTCTCCGCTTTATGAGGATATGGAAGATATTCTTGAACGAGAAAAAACCAATAAGTTGAAATTTCATACCCACGCGGAAGTTTGGAATGAATGAACACCACGCCTTTTATGAGAGCCGATTCGTCCGAAACCTTGCTCGCTACTCCAGTTTGCGCCAACATATCGAGCGAAGAGTTGAACAGATCCTCAACGATCCCTATACTAGTACAGAACGGCTCCGGCAGGTTCCTGGAGGATTAGATTTGCGGGGATACCGCAGTGCGCGGGTGGACAGAAACTTTCGGGTGATTTTCCTTATTTGTCAAGAATATCAGCACTTCCAAGAACGCCAGTATCCTAGGTGCGAAGGTCAAGCAGATGAAACGGTAGTTTTCTTGACTGTTGGACCACACGATAGGGCTTATGCGTTGAGATGAAATGTCTATTGGGGTAAGAAACTGAATTTTCTCGTTAGGAGTATACCTAATATGGACAAACAGGGAGGCATCTACGCACGCTATAGCCCCGGCAAGGACCGAGACCAGACCTCAACGATAGAAACCCAAGTCGTCATGTACCGCGAAAAAGCAGGAAGCCGACGCCCAAATCCGCTTCCATTCCCAACCCCTCTCAAAACTCCCCAACATTAACACCTGCCGAGACTAGCTCGTCGAAGTGCTTGATGCTCCTGAAATGCAAAAAGCCGCAGTCAGCGAATTGATTCAAGAAATCGTTGTTAGGAGGCAGTTCGCCCGCACCCCACGAGGCGTCTATCCCAGGTTTTTTAGCCCCAGCGGGGCGACATGTTTATAGAATGTAGCTAGCGCCCATACACCTAAGCCCCAAATACCCGGTGGGTTATCCGTCAATTCTGGGCTCATTGAGCCTAGCACCTTATGCAACATTCCGGGTATTTTCGACATGTGTATCGTTACTTCAGTTAATCTAATCAGTGGCGAGTGCGGAAAGGCGTCCTACAGGCTAACCAGCAACTTAGGTTATTAATGGTAAATATGAGGTATCGTCGGCACCTGTTTTATGCTGTTTTTTATACTTAACATATATTACATTATTATATGTTAAGTATTTTGCCAATAATTTCTTAATTTTTCTTCTGCCTGATCTCTCAAAAGCAAGGCAGGGAGCGGGTCCGGCGGACACCGCACGTTTTGCAAGTCGCCCCGACACGCGAAATTCAGGAAGTTGAAATTTTTTAAAAAGTGTTAGATTCTGTTAGATTTTGCCAGGTAATTGTGGATAACTTTTCGCCGCAAATTCATCGTGATTTTCCGCGGTTTTTTGCTTACGCATTACCCACTAAATCTTTACACACATGCCACCCCTCCGGGGCTAATGGTTTCCCTCGTCTTGTGTCTTTTCCCAAGTCCCCCTGATAAGTGGTACATCCCGATAAAATCGGGGGCGGGATTTAGGGGTTTGTTTTTCGTCTTATCCGTGTAATCCTTTAATCTGTGCACCGCGATACTAATTCCTAATCCCTTTGCAAATTTCTATTCTTGACTTTGCCCTTCCTGTTCGACTACAATAATCAAGTCTTTGACCCGACGAGGCGCAGCTAGATCGTCCACTCGATTCGATAACACAGCCATTACTTTGGTATCGTTAGACCGGTTGGCGCCTGTAATGGGAAAACAACTCAGAATTGAACTCGCCTAGCGAACCGTCAGATTGACCAGCAGCGTCCGATGTTAAACCACGATCATAGAGGTCCAGATTATGACTGCCGAAAATGTCAAGGTCGAAGAACCTCTGAAAATAGGTAAGCGGAAACAGCTTTTCGTAGATGATTACATCGTTGCTGAGACATCAAACGTCGCTCGTCGGCTGGGAACAGTTACGAAAGAAGCCCAACCGATCATGGTGCCCAATGAGCGGGAATATCCCCTCTACTTTGGCGTCTATTCAACCGTGCTGCGAGACGATGGCAAATTCAAGATGTGGTATCTAGCGACAAACAGGCCCAACTACGACATCGGATATGCCGAATCCGAGGATGGCCTCCAGTGGAAACGGCTGAACGTCGGCAAGGACGGTAGGGATAACTTCGTCTTTCAAGGACACGGTTTCAGTTGTTTTATCGACCCGAATGAGGAAGACCCGAATCACAGGTACAAGGGAGCATACGGTCCCGCCGGTCGATGGAAAAAAAGTCAGAAGGCGATTCATCTCGCCCATTCTCCAGACGGCATCCAGTGGACTGCCTATAACAACGGAAAGACTGTATTGCCCCGAACCTCGATCCCTCATCCTCAAATCGGAGGGCGAAGTTACGTCACTGCATCGGACACGCATAATCAGATGAACTGGGACAGCGATGCGAAAGTGTACCGGATCTTCACCCGCGATATTTACGCCGGACCTGTTGAGGGAGATGACCGGAAGATAAGTCGCGGCAGCCGCACCATGACCAACCCTGACGTGAAAGCGGATCCAACGGGGTGGACACTGATTCAAAGCTGGGAGTTCGACCGCGAGGGAGCTTCAGAATACAAACGACGGCAAATTTATGCACTGACAGACTGGATGTATCAGGGCGTTCACTTCGCCCTGATGAGCGTGCTACGCACCGGAGGCTTAATCGATTGTTATATCGGCACGAGCCGTGATGCTTCTCACTGGGACTTAAGTTGGGTCTATGCGGGCGAGCCGTTCATTCCCCCTGGTCCGAAAGGCAGCTTCGATGCGGCGGGAGCGTTTCCCTTCTCGCAGATTGTGACGTGGAAAGACCGCCATTGGCTGTACTACGGAGCGATGGATAAGGGCCATAAAGACTTAGAAAATCGGATGTCGATTGGGCTAGCGACCTTGCAGCTGGACAGATTCACATCTTTGGAAGCTAGCGCAACCCCGGGCATGATTATGACCAAACCATTCAAACTGGAAGGCAGTCAACTTGCGCTCAACACCGATACTTCTCAAGGACAGATTTCCGTAGAGGTCTTGGACGCAGCGGGCCGACAGATTCCCGGTTTCGCCAAAGCAGTGTGCCAAGATATCAAAGGCATGGACGAACTGCAACTACAGCCCAGATGGGCAAATCATGCCGACCTGTCACCTCTAATTGGGAAAACAATACGTCTGAAGTTCGATCTACAAAACGCTCGTCTATACGCTTTTAAGGTCAATTCTTGACATTGGTCGCGGGTGTCTTGGTGTTTTGAAGCTAACGCAGGTCTTTCAATTCACAATTTGAGGAGCAGCATGTCGAAAGAAAAATATAACCAACTCGTCAATGAAGGATACTGTGTCTTTGAAAACATCCTGAGCGGTGCGCTACTCGACCAACTTCGGAGTGTAACAGATAGACTCTGCGAGAACATGACGGAGGAACACAAAAGATATTTTCGCTCCCAAGGAAGCGCGTTCAGAACCTACGAAGATCCGATTTTCGCGGAACTGATCGCGTGGCAGCTATCACTTGACGCATTGAAATCAATGGGCTTCAAAGATTCAACCTTTACCAGCGGGTATATCCTCAGCAAGCCACCGCACAGTCCACCGCTGTTTTGGCATTACGACTGGTTTGGCTGGGAAGATCCGAGTACCTACGACCCACGACCCCAGCAAGTATTCTTTATGTACTACCTGACTGACACCACACCCCATAACGGCTGTCTCCGCGTTATCCCGGGGTCACATTACAAGCATAACCCACTCCACGATTTAATCATGGAACCACACGCCGGTGAGATTTCATCAGCAAAGAACTTAGATCGCCCCGAATTTTCGACGCGTCCTGACGAGATTGATGTCCCGGTCAAAGCGGGTGACCTGCTGATTGGTGATTCACGCCTGCTGCACGCCTCGTACGCGAACAACTCCGACGAGCGCCGTACAGTCATCACACTCTGGTTCCAGCCCGATTTTGGCAATTTGCCGGAACGCATCAAGGCACAACTGGCTAGCAAAACACACCCCATCCCCGAAGATTGGTCTCAAGAGGAGCAAGAAATGGTTCGCCGTTTGAATCCAAAATACGACGGCGACGCTGAACCGTATGGGCGGGTTCTGTATCAACGAAAGTCCGGTTAGAGGAGAACATAGATCTTATTGTTGATCTCGCATAGAAGGAGGTTTCCGATGACACCTGAGAAGATATTGTCCCACAAACCAGAGGTGCTCACCCAAGAGCAACGTCAATTTTACTTCGATAACGGATACCTGCTCGTTAAAAGCATCGTATCCCCAGATTGGGTCGAACGTCTAATCGACGTTACAGACGAAATGGTGCAGCGCAGCCGGTCCTTGGACAAGTCCGACATGGTATTCGATCTGGAACCGGGCCACACAGCGGACGATCCACGCCTGCGTCGTCTGACCAGTCCGGTAGAACATCACCCGACCTACTGGGAGTTCGCCTCGCAGTCGATTATTGTTGACGTAGCGGCAGATCTGGTGGGACCGGATGTGAAATTCCATCATTCGAAATTGAATTTCAAATGGGCAGAAGGCGGCGAAGAGGTCAAGTGGCATCAAGACATCACCTACTGGCCCCACACCAACTACAGTCCGCTCACAATCGGTGTTTATCTGCACGATGTAGGCGATGATCAAGGTCCCCTCGGTGCTATCTCCGGAAGTCACAAGGGAGAACTTTTCAATCAATACAATGACAGCAATCAATGGGTCGGTTGCCTCAGCGACGAGGATGCCAAAAGCGTTGACACGGAGAATGTTGAATACCTGAAAGGACCCGCTGGATCTATCACGATTCATAACTGCCGCGTGATCCACGGCTCCAAACCGAACCTTTCCGACCAAGGGCGTCCCCTGCTGCTCAACGTCTACTCGTCAGCCGATGCCTTCACCTACACCGCCAATCCGTTACCCAGTCGATATGAGGGCACCATTGTAAAGGGCAAACCGGCACGCTGGGCGCACCACGATGACCGTCCCTGCCTTGTGCCTCCGGACTGGTCGGGGGGTTATACATCGTTGTATGCACTACAGCAGCAAGAACAGTGGGATGAAGACCAACTTGAAACGGTTGCCAAGCAGACAGCAGCGATTCACAAAAAGTGATAAAAGCTATTTAGGCTCTCAAAAGCATTGATGCCCCGATACATCGGGGGTGGACACCATGGCAACACCCGTAGACACGAAAGAGCTCCAGGACAAAGGTTACATCATCGTGCGCGACTGTGTACCACCGCCACAACTTGAGTCGCTGCGGAGGCATTGCGAGGGGATGCTCGAACGGCATAAGCGGTGGTGGGCGGACAATCGCAAGCCGGACGAACCGCCGGGCGGAGAGTGGGAGTCCGGTCCCCAGCCACGGGTCCTGTTTGATCGGGTGGTCGATCCAGAAGATGCAGAATCAGTAGAATTCGTGTTTCATGAGAATACCTACGGAATCAGTAAGCAGCTCATGGGTGCCGAGGAGGTAGCACCGCTACAATTTGGCATGTTCTGCAACCCGCGGGTAGACCACGGTCCTTGGGATTGGCATCGCGATATCCGGTCGTGGCGCGAGGGACCGTTGGAGGGATTGTTCACAGATTCCTTAGCGAATCCTCCGGCATACACGCAATGGAACATCCCACTGTATGACGATGACGTACTGTGGGCAGTTCCCGGCAGCCACAGAAGGTTTAATACCGAGGCGGAAAATCGCCAGCTATCCAAAAGTGAACATGAGCCGTTGGACAGTGGTATCCCAATCGAGTTGAAGGCAGGTGACGGGGTCGTATACCTGAATACAATCCTTCACTGGGGCAGCAACTACAGTACGAAACTCCGTCGGACGTTACAGTACACCTATCGTGCTTTTGGAGGCGACATATACCCACACGCGCACTCCTTCGTCTGGCAGCCGGAGTTGATTGATAGGCTACCAACGCATTTGGCGATCAAGTTTAAACATTTTCTCGATCTGGAACAGGGCGAACTCGCACTGATCGAACGTGTTTTCCGTGCGATTATCAGGTTAGATGAAGGAAAGTTCCGTCAGGGATTGGCTGAACTACATCCGGGGACAGAAGGTCGAATGACCTGTCTTGTGCTGCTGTCAAAACGAGCGAAGAACATACGTCACCATCCGCGCGAGCGGATGTCCAATCGCTTCACGGATACGGAGCGCAAACTGCTTTGGCAGCGGTTCCTTTCACTGGACAGCGCACTCCAAACCGATTCGCCTCAGCTCGTGCCCGGTTTTCAGAACAAAGAGCCAACCCCCTACATCTTCAATGAGATGCCCGCCTTCGACCTCGACGATTTCGTAGAAAGTTGGGCCAATTCACACTGATTGATGAAGATTAAAAATAACGACGAAGCTAAGAAGCGTTGAGAACCATATTTTGGTTAAACAAAAATTGTCAGAAGAAAATGCTCATATTGAGATTAAAACCGATTAAGGAGTCATAGCCACTATGCCAGCGACAGAAGAAGTTCAAGCAATAGAAAAATTGATGGATGCCAGAGACCTCATCTTGGAGCAACTCAAAAAAGTCATCGTCGGTCAAGAGGAAGTAATTGATCAGATGTTGATGGCATTCTTTGCGGGAGGTCACTGTTTGCTTGAAGGTGTGCCCGGACTCGCCAAAACCTTGACCATTAAGACACTTGCCCAAATCCTCAATCTTCAGTTTAAGCGAATTCAGTTCACGCCGGATTTGATGCCCGCCGATATTACTGGTACAGACGTCCTGGAAGAAGAACGCTCCACCGGTCATCGGGAGATCCGTTTTATCCAAGGTCCCATATTTGCCAACATCCTGCTTGCCGATGAAATCAACCGAACCCCACCCAAGACCCAAGCTGCACTACTCGAAGCGATGCAGGAGTACCATGTCACAGCGGGCGGCACCATGTATAATCTGGAACAACCCTTCTTTGTCCTTGCCACACAGAATCCGATTGAGCAGGAAGGAACATATCCACTCCCAGAAGCACAACTCGACCGTTTCATGTTTAAAATTGTGATTGACTATCCAAGCGAGGAGGAAGAGGTCGCGATTGTTTCTTCGACGACCAGCGTTGATGAACCCGAACTTGCAACCGTGCTTTCCGGTGAAGATATCATAACACTGAATCAGATTGTTCGCCGGGTTTCAGCCGCTGATAACGTTGTGCAGTATGCAGTTAAATTAGCGCGGTCAACCCGTCCCAAAAGCAAAGATGCCCCAGATTTCATCCAACAGTGGGTAAGATGGGGTGCGGGTCCCCGAGCGGGACAGTACCTAATCCTTGGTGCGAAGGCACGCGGCATCCTACGAGGACGTGTAAACGCATCTATAGAAGACGTTAAATCCGTGGCGAACGCTGTTCTCCGGCATCGTGTACTCACCAATTTTCACGCGGAAGCCGAGGGTGTTGATTCCGACGTTGTCATCACCCAATTGCTAGACACAGTCCAGGAACCCGCAATACGGATGTAACCGATTATTAGAACCAGAATCTATAATATTCGGTTAATTTTAGAGCGTCATTAAAAAACTTACTAAAAAATGCAGAAAAGGGCTTGTGTGTGTTTGGTATAATTCGCCTTTTGACGCTAACTCTAGATTTCCACCTTGAATTAGGCGGAAAAGGGGAGGACTTTATAGTTCTAAAACACTTTGCCGTGTTTTTCACAGTTACTTCGTTATAGAGGACAACTTTGTGAGCCCCCATAGCGGGGCTTTATTTATGCCTGCACATCATTAGTCAATCGAGGTCGATATGCCAACAATAAATCAGCTAGTCAGAAAATCTCGTAAAAGAACAAGCAAGAAAAGCAAATCTCCGGTCTTGGACAGTTGTCCGCAACGACGGGGCATCTGCCTACAAGTTAGGACAATAACACCGAAAAAACCGAATTCGGCACTTCGTAAGGTTGCTCGTGTCCGTTTTACGAATGGTCAGGAAGCTACCTGCTATATCCCCGGCATAGATCACAATCTTCAAGAACACTCGGTTGTACTCGTGCGAGGCGGCAGAGTCAAGGATTTGCCCAATGTCAGATACCATATCGTCCGAGGCACCCTAGATACTGCCGGTGTTGAAAATCGACGGCAAGCTAGATCAAAATATGGTGCAAAGAGTGTTAGCTAGAGGAGGAATGAATGCCACGTCGTGCAGAGGTTGTTAAACGGGACGTACTCCCAGACCCAAAATATAATAGCAAGCTGGTTGCGAAATTCATAAATTTCCTAATGGCTCGTGGGAAAAAGAGTGTTGCCCGGGCAATCCTATACGATAGTATAGACATTGTAGAGAAACGCGCCAACCAAGATGGGCTTACAGTTTTCCACGAAGCTATTAACAACGTTAAGCCGGTTCTTGAGATTCGGTCTCGGCGCGTTGGAGGCGCCACCTACCAAGTTCCAGTTGACGTCAAAGCGGAACGTCGCACAACATTAGCACTCCGCTGGATCATTCAATCTGCAAGAGAACGTGGAGAAAAAACAATGGCAGAGCGGTTGGCGGGAGAACTATTAGACGCCGCTCGGAATGATGGGGCTTCCATTCGTAGAAAACTCGATCAACACCGCATGGCAGAAGCCAACCGCGCGTTCGCACATTACCGTTGGTAAGTTGAGCCCCGATAAATCGGGGTAAACTACGCGAAATCCCCGCCTGTCCCGATTTATCGGGGTCCAACGCTGCGAAGTACCGGTGTATCAGGACAGCAATTCTTTATCTTTATTGATGTATCACGGAAAGTTTTAGGAAAATGAGATCTACAAAGCGAAATCAAATGACCGCTGAAAATCGGCGCTCCATGGAGCAACGCCGATTTCCATTGACCCATACGCGCAATATCGGCATCATGGCACATATCGATGCTGGCAAGACAACTGTGACTGAACGTATGCTCTACTACACAGGCAAAGTACATCGTATGGGAGAGGTCGATGACGGCACCACGACAATGGACTGGATGGCGCAGGAACAGGAACGCGGCATCACCATCACTGCTGCTGCAACAACGTGCCAATGGGAAGGATATGGTATCAACATTATTGATACCCCTGGGCACATCGATTTTACAGTTGAGGTCGAAAGATCGCTGCGAATCCTTGATGGAGCCGTCGCTGTTTTTTGTGCAGTGGGCGGCGTAGAACCCCAGTCAGAAACAGTCTGGAGACAAGCAGATAAATATCAGGTACCACGTATCGCACTCGTCAACAAGATGGATCGAACCGGTGCTGACTTTTTCCGAACGGTCGAAATGATGGTCGAGCGACTCGGTGCTACAGCAATACCAATTCAACTGCCGATCGGCTCCGCCGAGAGCTTCAGCGGCATTGTTGATCTGGTTTCGCTGAAGGGATTAGCATGGGACGAATCCAGTTTCGGATCCATAATGTTTGACACAGATATTCCAGATGAAATGATGGGAAGTGTCCTGGAGTACAGAGAACAGATGTTGGAAGCAATCGCCGAATGTGATGATGACCTTTTAGCCAAATATATTGATGGGGTCGAGTTGTCCGAAGAAGAGATTAAAGCGGGCTTGAGAAGTGCAACTCTAAGCGGAAAAATTGTTCCCGTCCTGTGCGGCACTGCCCTTAAGAACAAAGGCGTTCAGCCGCTACTGGATGCGGTAGTCGATTACCTACCCTCTCCAATAGATGTGCCACCGGTAACAGGACTGAATCCGGAGGCCGAAGAGGAAGAAGGAACGCGCTTAGCAGACGATGATGCACCCTTTTCTGCGCTGGCATTCAAAATTACAACCGATCCACATGTTGGCAAACTAACATTCCTCCGCGTCTACTCCGGCGTTTTGGCTAAAGGAATGACCGTATATAACAGCACACACGGAAAATTTGAAAGGATCGGACGGCTGATGCAGCTACACGCAAACAAGCGTGAAGAACGCCAAGCCATCTATGCAGGAGATATCGCCGCTATCATTGGCTTCAAATCCGTGATGACCGGTGACACCATTTGCGATCCGAATGATCCAATCGTCTTGGAATCAATGGCGTTTCCATCTCCAGTAATGTCTATCGCTATCGAACCCCAGACAAAGTCAGACATCGAAAAGATGAACGTAGCCCTATCAAAGTTGGCTGAAGAAGATCCAACCTTTAAAATTCATCAGGACCCAGAAACGGGGCAAACACTCCTGTCCGGCATGGGGGAATTGCACCTAGAGATTATCGTCGATCGCCTGATTCGAGAGTTTAAGGTTTCAGCAGAGATCGGTCAACCCGAAGTTTCGTACCGCGAAACTATTCAGGGTCCCGCAGAATCCAACGAGCGGTTTGTCCGGCAATCCGGTGGACGCGGTCAATACGGACATGTGGTTATCGAAATTTACCCGTTAGAACAAGGATCTGGCTTTGAATTCGTCAACGACATAAAGGGAGGCGTCATTCCTCAAGAATACATACCCGCTGTTCGTAAGGGGCTTGAGGAGGGAATAACCGCCGGAATTTTAGCAGGTTATCCTCTCGTTGATGTAGGTGTGCGATTGTACGATGGTTCCTACCATCCCGTTGATTCTTCAGAGATCGCATTTTCAAACGCAGCTCGGATCGCATTCAAAGATGCAGTAAAGCGCGCAGATCCGATGCTGATGGAACCAATCATGGAGATTGAAGTGACTGCTCCGGACGACTACTTGGGGAAAGTGATGGGGGATTTAAACGCGCGTCGCGCACAGATCCTTCAGACAGATATGCACCCTAAGTCCGGTACGCAGGTTATTAAAGCCTACGTTCCACTCGCTGAAATGTTCGGCTATGTTAAAACGCTTCGTTCTCTGACACAAGGACGGGCAACGTATTCGATGGAGTTTGCACATTATCATAGCGTTCCCCAGAGCATTGCTGAGGAAATTATCTCGTCGCAAGGATTTTCTGTTTAACCGTTACTACTGTTGACATGGTGCATAGTCTATAGTTTAACAGTGAGTGATGGGTGTTATATTTAAGCTTAGATTGAGGAGATTTACAAATGGCAAAAGAAAAATTTGAGAGGACTAAACCACACGTCAACGTCGGTACAATTGGACACGTCGATCATGGTAAAACCACATTAACGGCTGCAATTACCATGGTGCTGTCAAATCTCTCTGGGAGCGAGTACGTAAAAACCTACGAGGAAATTGACGCAGCTCCCGAAGAAAAAGAGCGTGGGATTACTATTAACACCGCACACGTTGAGTATGAGACGGAAAACCGGCACTATGCTCACGTAGACTGTCCTGGACATGCTGACTACATCAAAAACATGATCACCGGTGCCGCACAGATGGACGGCGCAATCCTTGTCGTCTCCGCTGCTGACGGTCCTATGCCTCAAACGCGTGAGCACGTCCTTCTTGCTCGACAGGTGAACGTGCCGAGCCTCGTTGTCTTCCTGAATAAAGCAGACATGGTAGACGATGAAGAACTCTTAGAGTTGGTAGAACTCGAAGTTCGGGAACTACTCACCGAATATGAGTTCCCCGGCGATGACATCCCAATTATTAGTGGGTCCGCCCTCGATGCTATGGAAAGTGGTGGAGATCCGAACGCCGAGGCATGCAAGCCAATTTTGGATCTGATGGCAGCGTGCGATGATTGGATTCCCGAACCGGTCCGAGATGTGGATAGGCCCTTCCTAATGCCTGTGGAAGATATCTTCTCAATCACCGGACGTGGCACGGTTGTGACAGGTCGTGTCGAACGTGGTATTGTTAATGTTGGTGAAACGGTCGAAATTGTTGGGCTCGCACCAACTACCAGCACAGTTGCCACCGGTGTAGAGATGTTCCGTAAGCTGCTTGACGAAGGTCGCGCAGGCGATAATGTCGGCGTCCTGCTTCGTGGTATTGAACGTGAGGACGTTGAGCGCGGACAAGTTCTCGCTGCGCCAGGCAGCATTACCCCACACACGCAGTTTGCGGCTGAAATCTATATTCTGAACAAAGACGAAGGGGGTCGCTGGACACCATTTTTCAGTGGCTATCGTCCGCAGTTCTACTTCCGCACAACGGATGTGACAGGTGTGATGAATCTACCCGAAGGCGTGGAAATGGTAATGCCCGGAGATAATATCCAAATTACCGTTGAACTCACCAAACCTATTGCTCTGGAAGAGGAGCTTAGGTTCGCAATTCGTGAAGGTGGACACACCGTCGGAGCCGGCGTTGTTTCAGAGGTTATTGAGTAATAGCTTAATACCAAGTGTGAAGGCCGATTCTTCGGCTTTCACACCTCTTAGCTTCCTCTCACAACTCGTCTCATGAGACAACAGAGTCAATTCTTTTAAGCGCAATACGTTGTATACTTGGAGTATTGATGGATAACCAGAAAATAAGGATTCGGCTGAAATCATTTGATTATCGTTTGTTGGACCATTCCGCGGGCCAGATCGCAGAAACCGCTAAACGGACAGGCGCAGTGGTCTCAGGTCCGATTCCGCTCCCGATTAAGCAGCATACTTATACTGTACAGCGATCGACTTTCAAAGACAAGAAATCTCGTGAACAGTTTGCAATGCGGATTCACAAGCGATTATTGGATATTTTACAGACGACCCCCAAGACAGTCAATGCGCTGATGCGCTTAGATCTACCAGCTGGTGTTGATGTCAAAATTACGCTCCTGTAGGCACGCGTCGTTGAACCTGAACACCCTCGTTGTGGAGATGTAACATGAGCAATGGAATATTAGGAAAGAAGATTGGCATGACCCAAATCTTCGACGAATCCGGTACTGCGATCCCAGTCACGGTGGTCGAAGCGGGTCCCTGCCCGATAGTGCAGATCAAAACGCAAGACCATGAGGGTTATAATGCCATCCAATTAGGTTTCGGCTATCGACAGGAAAACAAGGTCAATCGCCCCGAGAGTGGACATTTCCAAAAAGCAAATGTCACACCTCACCGGTTTTTGCGGGAAGTGCGTGTTGATAGCACAGAGGGTTTGGAGGTTGGCTCCAATGTCGACGTGGGTATCTTCTCTCCCGGAGATGCCATTGATGTAACGGGCACGTCTAAAGGACGCGGCTTCACTGGTGTGATTAAACGGTGGGGATTTTCTGGTATGAGGCAAACGCACGGTAGTGAGAAAAACCATCGGAGACCGGGTTCGATCGGTCATAGCGCATGGCCCTCACGCGTTTTCAAAGGTAAAAAGATGCCCGGACGGCATGGCGGGAAGCGGGTAACAACCCAGAATCTACAGGTTGTCCAAGCAGATGCCGACAGGAACCTACTACTTGTTAAGGGTGCCGTTCCCGGCCCGCCCAATGGATTACTTATTATCAAGAAAGCAGCGAAGGGCAAACAGTAAATATACCCTTTTATGAGGATTATCGTGTATGGCAGCTTTAGATGTATATAATCGTTCTGGAGATACCCTAAGACAAAGAGAGCTATCTGACGTATTTATAAATGCAACTGTTAATGAAGCAGTTATACACCAATGCGTCGTTGCACACCTCGCCAACCAACGTCGAGGAACAGCTTCTACTAAAACACGTTCAGAAGTCCAAGGGAGCGGTAAAAAGCTATATCGCCAGAAAGGGACGGGACGATCCCGAGTCGGGGATGCTAAATCTCCGATACGCGTACATGGCGGCGTTGCATTTGGTCCAAAACCTCGTAGCTATCGGCAATACACGCCAAAGAAGATGCGTCAACTCGGATTACACTCCGCTTTAGCAGATAAATTCCAAAGGGACGATTGCATTCTGATTGAAGACTTTACATTAGATGCTCCAAGAACGAAGGATATGGTTCAAGTTTTGGGGAATCTAGGACTTTCGAATAAAGTTCTCTTTGTCCTCGGTCAGACTGAATCAAACATCTATCTATCTGTACGGAATATCCCGAATGTAAACAGTTGTGTTTGGGATACCCTTAATGTTTACGACGTTCTTTGGCACGATAAAATTGTTTTCACAGAAAGCGCAGCGGAAAAGCTAGAAGAAAAATTTGGTCCGCCAATATCCCGATGAATCGGGAAGTTGAGGAAGCATAGATGAAAGACCCATATCGGATTATCAAGCAACCGCTAATAACAGAAAAGACCACAATCCTCAGAGAATCGAACAAATACGCCTTTGTTGTCGATGTCAAAGCCAATAAAGCAGACATCCGTACAGCAGCTGAAGAGTTGTTCGATCTCAAGGATAAGATTGTGAAAATTAACACGATACAGGTCCGAGGAAAGACCAAAGGACAATTCTGGCGGTATCGACAGGGACGGCGACCTAACTGGAAAAAGGTAATCATCACTGTTACTGAAGGAACAATCATTGAGGCTTTTGAAACTATCTAGCGGTGCGCGTTTGAAGGCTTACTAGGAGGGATTTAGCGTGGCAGTTAAAACATATTCACCCGTCACACCCAGTCGCCGATTTATAACAGGGGACGCTTTTGAAGAGGTGACCCGGCGACAATCCGAAAAATCGTTAACAAAAGGATTAAAGAAAAAGGGAGGACGTAACTCACTGGGTCGCATGACTGTCCGCAGGCGTGGTGGCGGTCATAAACGGCGGTATCGGGCTATCGAATTTAAGCGCGATAAATTTGGAGTCCCCGCCAGAGTCGCCACGATCGAGTACGACCCCAGTAGATCTGCCCGTATTGCCCTGCTCCATTACACCGATGGAGAGAAACGTTATATCATCGCACCTCTGGGACTACAAGTCGATGATGTATTAAACTCTGGTCCAGATGCGCCCATCAAAGTTGGAAATGCTATGCCCCTTGAAAGGATCCCACTCGGTACATCGATACATAATATAGAGATGCAGCCGGGGAAAGGGGGCCAACTGGTACGAAGCGCAGGTGCCGTAGCACAACTAGTAGATCGTGAAGGGAAGTACGCCCGGATTCAAATGCCCTCCGGTGAAGTCCGTTTGCTTCCAGTGCAATGTATGGCAACGATTGGACAGGTAGGTAATGTCGACCATGCAAACCTATCCATCGGTAAAGCAGGACGAAATCGATGGAAGGGCCATCGTCCTAAAGTGCGCGGTGTGGCGATGAATCCACACGATCACCCACATGGCGGCGGTGAAGGAAAAAGTGCTGGTGGAAGACACCCTGTAACACCGTGGGGAGTTCCAACCAAAGGATATAAAACAAGAGATCCGAAAAAGCGATCGGGTCGATATATTGTCAGTCGTCGGAAGTAATTTGTCCCGATTGGCATAACGTTTCGGTAGTTTTTTTCGATCTTCAGGAGGTATGTCATGCCCCGTTCTGTGAAAAAAGGACCTTACATAGATCCGAAACTTCTGAAAAAAATTGAAGCGATGAATCGGTCTGGCACAAAACGTGTGATTCGCACATGGTCACGTAGATCTATGGTGACACCCGATCTCATCGGTCATACCCTCGCCATTCATAACGGCAAGAAATTTTTTCCCGTTTATATTACAGAAAACATGGTGGGACATAAATTAGGTGAATTTTCCCCCACTCGAACATTTAGAGCGCATGCGAGTGGTTGAAGATAAAGCATACCCAACCACTAAAATAAACTCGATTCTTATACAACCCATTTCTGAAAATCGAGATTATGAGCGGAAGTTCCTATAAATGCTCAAGCTAATTTAGGAGATTTTGAACATGGAGGCTCGAGCAAGTATCCGAAACGTGCCGATCGCCCCGCGTAAAGCACGTCTGGTCGCTGATTTAGTTAAAGATCAATACGTCGACGAGGCAATAAACCAATTAGCATTTACACATAAAGCGGCCTCCCCCGTAATTCGTAAACTAATTCAATCAGCTACTGCGAATGCACGACATAATGCACAACAACAGGGTGCCACTATTGATGAAACCAATCTAGTTGTCAAACAGATTGTCGTCAATGAGGGCATTACCCGAAGATGGTTTCGCCCACGGGCACGAGGTATGGCAAACAGGATTTTACATCGTAGATGCCATATCACGGTCGTACTAGACGAGGAGGAAGGCGAAGATGAGTAGACTGATGTGTGGTCTTTTACCTCCGCCGCTCCGCAACCTTTGCCTAACTGATTTTTGATGAGGAGGTTTCAGTGGGACAGAAAACGCACCCGCGTGGCTTACGCCTAGGCATCATTGAACATTGGGACTCGAAATGGTACAACGAAAAAGAGTACGCCCAATGGCTGCATGAGGATCTGAAAATCCAGTCCTTCATTAAGGAAAGATTGTCGCGTGCTGGCATTTCTCGTATCGAAATCGAAAGAGTTGGTGATAGGTGTAATATTCATATACACACAGCACGTCCTGGGATTGTCATTGGACGGCGTGGTGTTGAAGCGGAAAAGTTACAGGAAGATTTAGAGCAGATCCTGCAAGCAGATTCAAACACTGAAAAGACTGTCCGGATCAATGTCACTGAAATTAAGCGCCCTGAATTAGATGCACAGCTTGTTGCCGAAGCCGTGGCACTGCAAATCGTACGTCGATCCAACTTTAGGCAGGCGATGAAGAAAAGTATCATCGCTTCAATGAAAGCCGGTGCCCAAGGCGTTAAAATCAGTATCGGTGGTCGGCTTGGCGGCGCAGAAATGGCACGCTCAGAAGCAAATATTGAAGGCAGAGTGCCGCTCCATACGCTTAGAGCAAATATCGATTACGGCTTCGCTGAAGCCGATACAACCTACGGTAAGATTGGTATTAAAACGTGGATTTTTAAAGGGGAGATTATTGGCAAACCTGAACTTCCAGGCATCGGTGCCCCTTCAAGCCGCGCTATGGAGGTGCCAACCGACTCCTCTCAAAGACGTCCAGCACGTCTCTCAGCCGACGGTCAGCAGGAAGCACGATCAGGGCGATCGGGAGGCAGGTCCAGACGTAGAAGGGATCAGGATAGGCGACGGGGACCGCGTAGAAACAATCGGGAGAACCGGGAATAGTAAACGCTTGTTCACGCGTATGAATCAGAAGGAGTACATAAAATGTTGATGCCCAAACGGATTCTACACCGTAAAGTGCAGCGAGGTAAGCGCCGTGGCAAACCCCGCCGAGGTTCAAGAATAGATTTCGGCGAGTACGGTTTGAAAGCGATGGAACCGGGCTGGATCACGAGCCGCCAAATCGAATCTGCGCGAATCGCAATCACACGCCATGTGCGCCGTGGTGGCAAGGTTTGGATCAAAATCTTTCCGCACAAACCCGTAACAAAGAAGCCCGCTGAAACCAGAATGGGAAGCGGGAAAGGAGCTCCGGAGTTTTGGGTAGCTGTGGTTAAACCGGGACGGATCCTATATGAATTGAGTGGCGTCCCAGAAGAAGAAGCAAAGGAAGCCATGGCCAGAGCAGCCCACAAATTGCCGATTGAAACAAAGTTTGTCAGTCGAATGGGAGAATAATCAAATAATGACTGCTAATGAGCTGCGCAGCAAATCATCTGAGGAATTAGAAAACGACCTTCAAGATTTTAAGGATACTGCGTTCAATATCAATTTCCGAAGAATACTAGGCCAACTTGAAGACACATCTCAGTTAACAAAAGTCAAGAAGGATATTGCGCGGATTCATACAATTCTGCGTCTACGGGAACTTGGGATCGAAGATTCACCATAACTAAAGTTACGAGAGGAAAAGCGTGGATAAGCATCAACGAGGTAATCGTAAATTCAGAACAGGCACGGTCACAAGTGATCGGATGGATAAAACTGTTGCTGTTGAAATTATTCGGACTTATCAGCATCCCCTTTATAAGAAAATTGTGAGACGCTCCACCAAGGTTCTGGCTCACGACGAGCAGAATACGTGTAATGTCGGCGATCTCGTCCAAGTTGTCGAAGTTCGTCCACTCAGCCGTCGGAAACGTTGGAAAGTTTGTCAGATCGTCTCCAAGACAGAATCTGTTAATGCGTGAAGCGGAAGACACGGTTAAACTCAGGAAGGTAACAACCAATGGTTCAAGCGTACACTCTGTTGAATTGTGCGGATAATACAGGAGCCAAGCAGCTTATGTGTATCCGTGTGCTCGGCGGTAGTAGAAGGCGCTACGCACGAGTTGGCGATGTAATTGTGGCAAGCGTGAAAGAAGCAAATCCAAATAGCCAAGTAAGAAAGGGAGATGTTGTGCGAGCTGTTGTTGTGCGCGCAACGAAGGAACATCGCAGACTTGATGGTTCTTATATCAAATTCGATAAGAATGCTGCCGTTTTAATTGATGCCCAAGACCAGCCTCGTGGAACACGTATCTTCGGTCCCGTTGCCCGTGAACTCAGAGAAAAGGCATTTGCACGAATTGTCTCTTTAGCACCGGAAGTCATTTAAACTCGCCTAGGAGGTAGCACCGTTGCACACCAGATTTCACGTAAGGAAAAACGACAATGTGTTAGTATTGACCGGGAAGGATAAGGGTAAGACAGGCGTTATTCTAGAAATGCTTCCACATAAACGCCGCGCCACTGTTGAAGGAATCCACATGATCAAAAGGCATACCCGTCCGAGCCCTCAAGCACCACAAGGTGGCGTTGTCGAAAGAGAAGGGACAATTAATATCGCGAACTTAAAGCTGATTTGCCCAGAATGTAATATCGCCACGCGGACAAAGCGTCGCATCGTTGAGAAGGAAATTGGAGGGCAAATAAAAAAATACCGTGTACGCGTATGCAGGAAATGTGGCGCGGATGTTGAACGCGAATAATTGATATGAAGCCTATCTCAAGGAACGCCGTAATCTAAAAGGTAAGAATGAATGAGTGAATTTAAATCTTTCTATCAAGAAGAAATCTTCCCTGCGTTACAACAACGTTTCAACTATTCAAATGTTATGCAGGTGCCAAAACTTAACAAGATAACTCTAAATATGGGGGTTGGCGCCGCTATAGACGATTCGAAACTTCTGGATAATGCCGTCGAAGAACTGACACAAATCAGTGGCCAGCGGGCAGTTATTACCCGCGCAAGGAAATCTGTGTCAGCCTTCAAGGTCCGCACAGGCATGGCTATCGGCTGTAAGGCAACCTTGCGGCAGGACAGGATGTACGAATTTTTTAATAAACTCGTCAACGTCGTCCTTCCGCAAATCCGTGACTTTCGGGGGCTCTCCCCCGATTCCTTCGACGGACGCGGTAACTATTCCTTGGGTCTCCAGGAACAGGTCATTTTTCCAGAGATCGAATACGACACCATAAGCGAAGTTCGTGGATTAAATATCACTATTGGAACAACCGCTCCAACCGATGAAGAAGGACGCGAGTTACTCCGCCTGATGGGAATGCCGTTTAGAGAATCTTAACGCGTGCGTATCACCTCTTGATAGCAGCGAAGGAAAGGAGCCTTCATTTGGCAACAAAAGCTCTCATTGCCAAGCAAAAAAGAACCCCGAAGTTCCAGGTTCGAAAATATAATCGCTGTCGTAACTGTGGCAGAGCCCGCGGCTATCTGCGAAAGTTTGATCTTTGCCGAATCTGTTTTCGCCTCTTCGCGAGATCGGGTAAAATTCCGGGAGTCACAAAGGCAAGTTGGTAATGTCTTATTTGTCGGCACGAGTAAAGGAGAAAACTTATGTCAATGACAGATCCGGTTGCGGATATGCTGACCCGAATTCGCAACGCGAATATCGTTGCGCATGAGCGCGTCGAAATACCCGCATCAAAACTAAAAATGGAGATGACCCGCACCTTACATGAGGAAGGGTATATCCGCAACTATCGTTGGATTGATGACGGCAAACAAGGTATTTTGCGCATCTATTTGAAGTATGGCGAAGGCAAAGAAAGGGTTATAACGGGACTCAAGAGAATTAGCAAACCAGGACGGCGCGTATACGCAAAAGCAGACCGGCTTCCTAATGTGTATGGAAATTTAGGGATTGCTATACTATCGACCTCGCAAGGTATTAAAACTGCCGACGAATGCAGAAAATCTGGTATTGGTGGCGAGGTACTCTGTTATATCTGGTAATTTTTCAGTTTGAATTCGGAGACGAACATAATGTCACGAGTAGGACAAATGCCGATTCAGCTGGATTCAAAAGTTAAGGTAGCTTTGGACCAACATGACATCAGCGTTGAAGGTCCAAAAGGTACTCTCAACTGGACAATTCCCGCAGGCATAACGGTCAATTTAGGCGACGAACTCATCACGATTGAGAGGTCGACAAATCAGAAAATACACCGATCGTTACACGGATTGGTTCGCAGTCTCATCGCCAACATGGTAACAGGTGTAACTGAAGGTTTTGAAAAAAAACTCACCCTCGTCGGCGTTGGATATCGCGCAGAAATAGACCGCCAAAATCGTTTGGTCTTAAATGTTGGGTATTCTCACCCAGTAACCTATGAGCCTCCCGAAGGTATAACGTTGAGCGTCGGTGATTCCGACACGGTGGGAGGACAACCTCACACACCAATAACGGTGAGCGGTATTGACAAGGCAGTCGTTGGTCAGGTTGCCGCTTCAATCCGTCAGATCAAGAAACCCGAAGTCTACGAACCTTCCAAAGGAATCCGTTACGAAGGCGAACGCGTCCGTATGAAGGAAGGTAAAACTGGAGTGTAGGGTAGCAGCTTAATCGCTATATTTTTGCGGACTAAAGGATTTACAAGTCGGCAAGCCAAAACCATCGTCGCCGGATTTGTCGATCCTTTTTTATAATGTTGGAGGAATAATCATTGGATTCGTCTAAGGCAAAATACATCGCAAGGCAGAAACGGCAGAAGCGGATACGAAAAAAAATAGTCGGCACAAGGGAAAGACCACGGCTTTCGGTGTTTAAGAGTCTAAAGCATATTTACGCCCAAGTTATTGATGACGAAGCTGGTAACACGCTCACTGCAGCCTCAACCCTGTCACCAGAGTTGAAGGATAATCTGTCAACACAAGGCAACATCAGCGCAGCACAACAGGTGGGCACATTAATCGCTCGCCAAGCAAAAGAACATCAAATTGAATCGGTGATCTTTGACCGCGGTGGAAACCTCTATCACGGAAGGATTAAAGCACTTGCAGACGCCGCCAGAGAAGAGGGACTCCGATTCTGAAAATTGTAAGATAAACCGACACTTGATTATGAAGGAGACTTGCTTTTGAGGGAAAGAATAAAATCCGATGAAGTTGAATTTGAGGAACGCCCAATAGATATCAACCGCGTGATGCGTGTTCGCAAAGGCGGACGGACACCCAGTTTCAACGCACTTTCTGTCGTCGGAGACCAGTCAGGGGTGGTCGGTCTTGGATTCGGAAGTGCGAATGAAATTCCATCAGCTATAGGTAAAAGTATTGCTGATGCGAAAAAAAATCTGATTCGCGTGCCTTTATCAGGTAACACCATCCCTCATGAAATCATCGGGAAATATGGCGGCGCGAAGGTCCTGCTCAAGCCAGCCAGCCCCGGTACTGGAATCATCGCCGGACCCGGAACAAGAGTCATTTTGGAGTTCGCCGGCGTACAAGATGTTTTGACCAAACGACTCGGTTCCCGAAATGTAAAGAACACAGCAGAAGCCACTATGGAAGCCTTAAAAGGTCTAAAGGACGTCAACGACGTGGCTCGTCTTCGTGGGAAAACAGTTGAGGAATTGCTCGACTAACCTTTTGTTCTCAGAACCTCGGTTAGGTATCCACCCAATTCATTCGAAAAATTCATCCCTATAAAAGATAGAGGGCTTCTAATCGTAATCACCAATCCATACAATGGAGTAAACATCAATGAAACTAAACGAACTCAAACGTCCAAAAAACTCGACGCGTGACCGGAAGCGCGTTGGACGTGGCGAAAGTTCAGGTTGGGGCAAAACCTGTGGTCGTGGTCACAAAGGGCAGAAATCCCGTGCTGGCGTCTCTATTCCCGCTTGGTTTGAAGGCGGGCAGATGCCATTAGTGAGACGTTTACCTAAGCGTGGTCCCAGAAGAATTGCACATAAACGGATTGAATATGAGATTGTAAATATCCAGACACTAAATCATTTTGACAATGGGACAACGATTACACCTGAGGTTTTGCGGGAAGCTGGCATTACAAAAAAGAGAGATGGAAGAATCAAGATTCTTGGAGAAGGTAATCTGGAAAAGCAATTAACGGTACAGGGACACCGATTCTCAAAGTCTGCTGTTGAAAAGATAGAATCAACGGGCGGTAGTATTGAGGTGATTTAATTGATTAAGGCATTCCAAAACGCTTTCAAAATTCCAGAACTGCGGCAGCGGATTATCTTTACAGCACTAATGCTAATCGTTTATCGATTGGGTGCCCATATCACACTCCCTGGCATCGATGATATCGAATTAGAGAAGTTTTTCGATAGCTTTAGAGGTCGAACCGGCGGAAGTGTCCTTGATTTCGTTGATCTCTTTTCTGGCGGTGCATTTAAACAGATGACAATCTTCGCACTCGGTATTCAACCGTATATTAGTGCGTCAATTGTTATGCAGCTCCTGACGGTCGTTATCCCGTTCCTTGAGAAACTTTCAAAAGAGCCGGACGGCCGAAAAAAAATCACCCAATATACGCGCTATGCTACTGTTATTCTTAGTGCCATCCAAGGCGTCATGATTAGCCTGCTCTTGCAAAGGCCCGGCGCGATTATCAGCAGTGAGAACATTCAAATTGTAACGAATCCGGGCATCTGGTGGACCTTGCTAACTATGATTACCTTGATGGCTGGTACATCTTTCGTTATGTGGCTCGGTGAACAGATTACGGAACGAGGCATCGGTCAAGGCATCTCCCTAATTATTACAATTGGTATCCTATCGGGTATGCCGGGCGGAATCCAAACAATATTCAACCAACTCCTTAATCGTCAAATTGACCTCCCGAAACTGGTTATCTTCCTTGCCTTGGGAGTTGTGGCGATTATGGGAACCGTGTTCATTACTTTTTGTGTCCGCAAAATTCCTGTCCAATATGCACGACGAGTTGTAGGACGTAAAGTGATGGGAGGACAAGCAACGCATATTCCGCTCCGTGTGAATGCAGCCGGCATGATCCCGATTATTTTCGCCGTTACTCTGATGCAGTTCCCTTCAACGGTTCTAGGACTTTTGCAAAGTCAATTTCCTACATGGGCTTGGATTGGGGGACTTATCGCAGTTTTCAGTGCAACCAGTCCCTTATATTGGGCGGTCTACGCCCTTCTGATTATCGGATTCACATATTTCTACACAGCCGTTCAGATTAATCCTGTACAAATGGCGGAGGATTTGAGGAAGTATGGTGGATTTATTCCGGGCATTCGGCCGGGAAAAAAGACCGCAGACTATATTAACGATACCTTAACCAGAATTACTTTACCCGGTGCGGTATTTCTCGCAGCAATTGCGGTATTCCCTCTGCTTCTACAAGGATGGTTGGGCACTGGCGCATTAATTAGTGGCGCCTCAATCCTAATCGTCGTCGGCGTCGTGTTAGATACAGTGTCACAAATTGAATCTTATTTGACAATGAGACATTACGACGGGTTCTTGAAGGACAGACGCGTGAGGGGACGCCGCACAAGATAGGGATCGTTTTCTAGTAAAGGAGAGAAGATGAAAGTCCGTGCCTCAGTAAAGAAAATGTGTAATCAGTGCAAGATTATTAAGAGAAAAGGTGTTATCCGCGTTATCTGCTCTGCGGATCCAAAGCATAAGCAAAGACAAGGTTAAGCGCTTTACCTAACACGTAAGGAGGAAAAAGACATGGCAAGAATTGCTGGTGTTGATTTACCCCGAACGAAGAGAATCGATATTGCCCTGACCTACATTTATGGGATTGGGCACCATACTGCCTCAAAAATGGTCGAAGATTTGCATATTGACCCTGCCAAAAAGTCCCAAGATCTTGATGAATCTGAAATCAGCCGGCTAAGAGAAACCATTAACCAAGATTACAAGGTTGAAGGGGATTTACGACGCGAAGTCGAGTTGAATATCAAACGGTTGATGGACATCAATAGCTATCGTGGGCTGCGGCATCGTCGACAGTTACCGGCACGGGGACAGCGGACGAGCACTAATGCACGAACGCGCAAAGGAAAAGCAAAGACCATTTCGGTCGGAAGAAAAGCAAAAGAAGCAGCGCGTAAGGGCGGTTAATACCACTTGTGCAGTGAGCTTCAGAAAGGAGACTAGTTTTGCAAGATTCAGGTTCCTCTAATCGTCCACGGAGGAGAGAAAGAAAGAATATTTCTGAAGGAATTGCTCATATCCAAGCAACTTTTAACAATACGATTATAACGATCACCGATCTCAACGGAAATGCGATCGCTTGGGCAAGTGCAGGTAGTAGCTTTCGAGGTTCCCGGAAATCTACCCCATTTGCTGCCCAACAAACAGCGGAAACTTGCGCTAGAAAAGCGATGGAGCACGGTATGAAACGGGTTGAGGTGAGGGTCAAAGGGCCAGGGTCCGGCAGAGAGTCCGCGATTAGATCCCTCTCAGCAGCTGGGCTGGAAATTACCGCAATGAAAGACGTAACCCCAATTCCTCATAACGGTTGTCGCCCGCCCAAACGGCGTCGCGTCTAACATTTGAAAATTGGGATTTTAAGAAAGGGGGAAATGGTCCTAGTTTAACCAGAAAAGAATGAGCAAATATCTAGGTTCTGTATGTAAATTATGTCGAAGAGAAGGTGAAAAACTTTTCTTGAAGGGGCAACGCTGCGATTCCCCAAAGTGCTCATTTGAGCGTCGTAGTTATCCGCCCGGTCAACACGGTCAGAAACTGCCTAAAGTCAAAGATTTCGGACGCCAATTGCGCACCAAGCAGAAATCGAAGCGCATCTACAGTATTTTAGAAAAACCGTTTAAAAACTACTATACAAAAGCTGCCCATCAGAAGGGTGTTGTAAGAGAGAATTTGCTAACACTGTTGGAGCGTCGACTGGACAACGTAATTTACCGGCTCGGTTTTGCCAATTCACGCTTGCAGGCGCGACAACTCGTTACACATAACCATTTTCTTGTGAACGGAAAAAGAGTTAATATTCCCTCTTACCTGATACAACTTGGCGATGTTATTCAAACGCGAGAGAAAAGTCGTAGCGTAGCAGTTATTCAAGAAGCATTAGAACGGTCTGAACACCGCGGCACACCAGATTGGCTTGAGTTGGATAAAGAAAAACAAGAGGGAATTGTTAGGACGTTTCCAAACGTCGAACAACTTGCCACAGACCTCCAAACACAGTTGATCGTTGAACATTACTCGAAATAACAAAGCCATTTGTAGGAGGATAAGATAGATGACAGGGAGGGAAATCACCAAGCCAAAGCACCTCGTTACGGACCTCGAGACATTGCAACCTGATTATGGAAAATTTGTTGCTGAACCACTTGAACGGGGATTTGGAACGACAATTGGTAACTCGCTACGACGCGTCTTACTTTCTTCAATTCAAGGCGCCGCCGTGATTGCCGTTGCTATTGATGGGGTAAAGCATGAGTTCTCGACGCTGGACGGGATGAAAGAAGATGTCACTCAAGTTCTCCTTAACCTTAAAGAGATTCGGTTTCGAGTTCATGCCGATGGGATAGTCGCCTTGGCTTTATCCGCGGAAGGCTCCGGTAACATCACAGCAGCAGATATCCAGCCCAACGGACAGGTTGACATCATCAATCCAGACCAACATATTGCAACGCTCGACAAATGCGACGGTTTGAATATGGAAATACAGGTCTGTCAAGGCAGAGGATATGAGTTCGGAGAAGAACATCTAGACCACAGTCAACAGATCGGAGTCATCCCGGTCGATTCCAAGTTTTCGCCAGTCACAAAAGTCAATTTCGTGGTTGAAGAAACACGGGTCGGACACATGACAAACTATGACCGGCTTATCCTAGAAGTGTGGACAGATGCAAGTATCACCGCGAAAGAAGCAGTCACACAAGCTTCGGACATCTTGCTAGATCAATTTAGGCTCTTTAGCGACTTCGATGAAACCTACGTGGAACCAGTCGAGGAAATTGACGAAGAAGAACTTCAGCGTGAGAAATGGCTATCCAAGCCGGTCGCGGAACTTGAACTTTCAGTGCGGTCCGCCAATTGTCTGGAAGCTGCGGAGATCACAACGATCCGAGACCTCGTGGTTAAGACTGAACAAGAAATGTTGAAATTTCGGAATTTCGGTAGAAAATCCCTGAACGAGATTAAGGACATCCTTTCAGAGATGGGCCTTTCTTTAGGGATGACCCTTGGCAATGATGATTGAATTGCCCAAAATAGAATGTTGAAAATCCCGATCTATCGGGGAGGATGAATAGTCATGCGTCACCGGAAAATGGGAAGGAAACTTGGAAGAACAAGCGGACATCGCAAGGCACTGTTCAGTAACCAAGCCACCGCACTATTTGAACACGAACAGATTCGCACGACCCTGCCGAAATGCAAAGAACTAAGGCGGGTCGCTGAAAAATTGATTACCCTCGCTAAACGAGGTGATCTACATGCGCGACGTCAGGCCGCTAAGGTCATCCACGACCACGATATCTTGCAAAAACTGTTCGACGATCTCGGACCCCGTTATCAAGACCGTAATGGTGGATATACCCGTATCATCAGAGGTGAGCTGAGACGTAGCGATGCCGCACAAATGGCGTATATCCAGTTGGTAGAATAGTACAGAGATTCATAAAGATATACGCAGCTAAAGAAAAGTGCGATGCGCGTTCTCAATATCGCTGATTGCATCAATGAGACCTGCCCCCGGTTCGGCGAGCCAGTACAGGTTGTGGGGTTCTGCAACCCCGGATGCCGTGACCAGTTTGAAAGCACAGTTCGGCATTTCGAGGCAGCAAAGATGTCGTACCGAGGTCGCGGACAAACTGAGGCGAGGACAACTATCTCTTTAAGTTGACGGTCAGCACGTTCATTTGCCAAGTATAAAAATACTAATTCCGAAAACATAAAGAAAGGCGTTGATTAGAAAATCAACGCCTTTTTTATTGTAAACTTAAGATCCTGATTTAGTGGTGCTAATGATCTTTCGTTGCAGCAACTCTCAATAGCGATATCCCGCAGACACGAATACCCGGTTGGAAGTGTAAGTTTCTGAAAGCGAATTGCTTGATTGCTCCCATGAACCTCGCATGTAGGCAATGTCAATTTTGATAATCTGGTCGAAGATTTTGCCCACCCCGATTGTCAGGAAGTCTCGATCATCGTCTATATCTCTATCTTGGAACGGAATTGGATCACGGAAGTAGCCGACACGTACACTGGTTTCGATTCCCGGTATACGATACTCCGCACCAACGCGAACCTGTATAGTAGTGTCATAATACCGACTGAAATTATTCTGTGCATCTTCCGCTGGCAGCGGGTTATATTCGGTCTGTGTCCAGTCCGCAAACTGGACGTCACCGGCTAACGTCATGCGCTTCTCTAAGAACTTGATAGCAACACCGCCGCCGAACTCAAATGGACGTTCAATATCAAATAGGATTGAACCGTCATCACCTTCCACTGCCTCATCACCATCGTCGAATTCCACTATCGTTTGTTGTTCCCATACCTCGCTGACTTCAAGGTTTACCGGCAATGTAACAGTCCCACCGAGCGTCACATTTTCCCCAGCGAAGGCAAGCATACCTATCCTGCCACCGAGACCTGAATATACTCGATCCACAGTGTCGTGAAAAGCGAAACTCTCTATTGCTGAATCAATGCTATTAACATCTCCTGCTGCGCTATCTAACTCGTTGAAACTTGACCCGTGCCAAAAGTCTATTGAACCACCGAGCAAGATACTATCCGATATAAAGACACCTGCCCCAAAACTCCAGATGCCAATCCCACCGCTGTTAAGGGTTGTTTCATCCACATCAAGTCCGCTAAACACCGAGTCAGAGGACGGATCCAATCCCTGAATAGCAATCTCCGAATCAAAATTCTGAGGCCGATTATACCCAAGCGCAAACGCAAATCCACCCCGATTTGCGTATAAAGGGTAGACCAAACCAATCGAATTGGGACGGGTTTTCGAACTGCCAATTTCCGCAGTACGTCCGCGGGTGAACTTCGTGTCTACTCTCTGTTCGCCGTGTGACAGGCTGCTATACAACTCAAACTTTCTAATCTGAGCAAGCCCCGCCGGGTTCCAGTATAATGTCGTAAAATCATCCGCAACAGCGAGAAATGCCCCTCCCATCCCCATCGTCCTCGCACCAAGACCGAAGGTATTACCGATAGCAATCTCCTCCACCTGTGCAACTCCAATTCTGCTTCCAAACACAAAGCAGGTGAATATCATTGCCAAAGCAATGGTGGTTCTCATCAATCTTCTCATTAGATTGTTACCTCCTTCTGGATCTTCGGGATCTGTCGCGCCGTGACTCAGACGAACCGCGAGCGGGAGTCTTACTCTCTTCATCTTTCATCAATGATTTATCCGAACGCCTTGAAGACGGTTGACCGGATCTGACCCCCCGATAGCTTTGCGAGCGTCGCTTACCAAAATTCAAATTACCAATCTTAGAGCGCGGCGTCGAATAGCCATGCCGATAGGGACGATACCTATAACCCCCATAATAACGGTAATGTCCATAATATGAATGATATGGATAGTAAGAGTATCCATAATAGGGATAAAGGGGATGATAGCCCCCATAGTAGTATGGATAAACGGGAGAGTAGTCGTAGTGATCGTAGTAGTAAGGTCGATAATAACGGTCAGAATCAATATAGCTCGGCTTGCGGCGTCCGTAGTACCCCTCATCATCCACTTCGGAGGGCGCCCCTTTCGCCTCAGCTTCTGCTTGCTGCTCCTGTCCGGATTTCACCTTTTCATCTCCATCTTCGCGTTGGTGCTCGTCTTGGTGACGATAGGAGGTTTGTCGGGTTGAATGACGTGGCTCATAGTAACCAATCTGCGTGTAACACCCTGCGAAGGTCGTTGCTACCAGTAGGAGTGTAATAGAGAGAACGATTCTGTTCATGGTCATCCTTCCTTTCGATAAATTTTTCATAGGTTGACCTAACGAGATGTGTTGAGTATATCATAGCAGATACCCACTGCCAAGCGGAAAATCAAACACTGTTAAGTCTGCAATCTGCCTGCTATAGATTGTGATTGACAGATGTATGAAGCTAGCATAAAATCTTGCTCGGCAAGGATCTGGTTAACATAATACGCAATTAAGATGCCATAATTCAATTCTGCCGAAGTAAGGTGGAATCCTTGTAAAACCACCTAGACTAAACATAGTAAACATAGACTGTCCAAAAAAGATTGTGGCAACAATGATACAACTTAATATCGCAAGTGCCACAGGGAATCATATTTTTGCATTAGCACACAATACAAAAGGAAATCGCAATGAAAAGAGAAGTGCGCTGGGAACGGATGTTCCCCGACGAACTAGAAGCCGCATTTGAGGAATGTCCCGTCGTCTATTTCTGCTACGGATTGTGCGAACCCCACGGTCCCCAAAACGCGGTCGGACTCGACGCTTTGAAAGCACATGCGATTGCGTGTCGAACAGCTCATGAGCACGGTGGCATTGTTGCTCCGCCCGATTACTGGCATATCCACGAACATGGCGGTTATGCACTTTGGGGAAATCGAACTGTTGGAGAGGTCCGTCCGTGGCTGACCGCAATGCCGGCGTGGATGCATTTCAAGAATATCTGCTACCATGTCCGGGCAGCGGATGCCATGGGATTTCATGCTGCCATCCTTTTGACGGGACACTACGGTCCGAACTGGAAAGATCTCAAAACTCTGCTTGAAATCCTCCAACCGCATTTCGATATGCAGCTATACGGTCTGCCAGATTTCGAGGCGAACCAACCCGGCTTTGACAGCGATGGCAAAAGCGGGGGCGACCATGCCGGTAAAGTTGAGACCTCACTGCTCTGGGCACTGGAACCGGATTGCGTCGATGTCTCGCGCCTACCAGCGTTGGACGCGCCGGGACCCCACTTTGCTATGGGACCAACCGCACATGAATCCGATCGCCAAGTCGGTGAACGAATGGTTGCCGATGAAGTCCGGTGGCTTGGTGCTAAAGCAAAGGAACTACTTGATACCTACACCAAATCATCGTCAGAACGTCAACCCTTCACCTTCGATCAGATCGAAGAGATCTGGGAACGCGATGTTCGTCCACGACTGAAGGGCTTTGAAAGTATGCAAAGCAGCTGGAGCGATGATGATGGACCGTCGCAAGATTCTCGCTGGTACGCTCAATGGCGTGTGCCGGATCGTGGATAGGTACATGAAAGGAGCAGAAAAATGTCCCTCACCGAAGCACAAATCAAGGCTTATGAGGCGGAAGGCTTTGTTCCAAAAGTTCAAATTTCAAACGAAACCGAAGCCAGTCAACACCGGAAATTATTTGACGAATTAGAAGCCAAACTGGGGCGCGAGGAATGTCATCTCGGGTTAGTCGACCGACATTTTGAGGAAGAATTCATCTGGGAAATTGCAACCCATCCAAAGATTCTTGATTGTATCGAAGCTTTGATAGGACCCGATGTTATGCTGATATCAACGCACTTCTTCTGCAAATATGGTCCTGATGAAAAAAAGTTTGTCGCATGGCATCAGGATGTAACCTATTGGGGACTTGAACCGCCTGAAGCGATTACCGCGTGGTATGCAATTGACAATAGCGATTGTGAGAACGGTTGTATGCGTGTAATCCCCGGCACCCACCGTCCCGGCATCCGGGACCATGGGAAATCCGGACAGGAGGGAAATCTGTTAAGCATCGATCAGGAAGTGCCGGTCAGCGAGGAAGAGGAGCAGAACGCCGTAGACTTGATTCTGAAGGCGGGCGAAATCTCAATTCACCACGGCACGTTAATTCACGGCAGCCTGCCCAATCAGTCTACACGGCGGCGCTGTGGCTTGACAATTCGCTACGTTCCGACTTGGGTCAAGCAGGTTGAAAGGAACTCACTGGGGAGTGACTGGTTGGCAACTTTGTTACGCGGCGAAAACAGAGAGAAGAATTTTGATGAACTCCCCAAACCGTTTCCAATGCAGTAACCGACAGGAGATAAAAAATGTATGACGCCATTGTGATTGGGGCAGGGGTAATGGGAAGTGCGACAGCCTATAACCTCGCTAAGGCGGGGGCAAACACGTTGGTGCTAGAGCAATTTTCACGGGGGCATACCTTCGGTAGTTCCCACGGAGACAACCGTATCATCCGTCTGATCTACGAGAAGCAATTCTATACAGAATTGATGAAGCATGCCTATGCAGAATGGCGGGAAGTGGAAAAGGAATCGGGGAAGGATCTGCTGTTCACCACCGGCAGCGTGGTGATTGGGCAAGAAGGGCACGAATATCTCCACGATATGGGTGTGAGCCTCGAAGCTGCCGGCGTCGAATCTGAATGGTGGAACCAACAACAACTAACCGCCCGCTTCCCACAATTTAGGATTGAAGACGGAATGGACGCCCTGTGGCAGAAGGACACCGGTTTCCTATACGCTTCAGCGTGTGTTTTGACCTATCTGCAACTCGCCGAAGCACACGGAGCAGAAGTACGGGAGGACACGTCGATAACAGAGATTAACTGGCAGGGCACTCACCCTGAAGTAATCACAAAACGGGAACGCTTTCAAGGGAAAAAAGTGATTGTAACTGCGGGGGCGTGGACCGGACAGATCCTCAGTGAACTGAATCTCCCGCTGACCGTAACCCGACAACAGGTTGTGTACTATCGACCAACCGACGCAAGCCTGTTTCAGCGGGGCAGATTCCCGATTTTCCTCGATGTAACGTGGGATGAGGTTTTGTATGGATTTCCCGTGTTTGGACGTGAAGGCGTGAAGATTGCACGGCACGGCATGGGGCAGCCGGTGTCTCCCGACACATGTGACCGCACGCCCGATCCTGACTACATCGAGCACCTTCGTTCTTTCTTGCGTGAACGTATCCCCGATGCTGCCGGCGAAGCACTCTTCGCACAGGTTTGTCTCTATACAGAAACACCCGACGAAGATTTCATCATTGACACCCATCCGGATTGCGCGAATGTTGTTTTAGCAACTGGATTTTCCGGGCACGGTTTCAAGTTCGCCAGCCTCGTCGGACGTATGCTTTCGGAAATGGCGCTTGAAGGGTACAACGGGCTTTCGACATCAGCCCATTCCAGTTAACGCGCTTTAAGGGATAGAATTGCTAGGACGCGTTGACATTTATGTGAACCGTGTCCATGATTCGATGGTAAGTACCTAACTGTGGGAGGGGCTTCCCAGCCCCGATATGGGCAATTTTGTGATTTAAATCCCGCTCTCATCGGGTGCATCAGATAGGAAATGTCAACAGAACCTACTTGCCAACCTTTTTTTCCGAATCAGTTCGCACTCCAATTGGGTGTCTGAATCGTGTCAGCGATGGCGAATGCCCTTTGCAGTTCAGATTCGGTGATCGGCGGCACATTGATGGAAGCCACGTTCTGTTCAATCTGTTGCATTGTTTTCGCACCGGCGATGACGCAAGAGGTGCCGGGATGGTCAAGTGTAAAACGTAGCGCCGATTGAACCATTGTGCGTCCCGTGTTCTCTGCAAGGAAACCGAGCGCTGGCAGTTTCTTGAAGGCATCAACTGATCCCGGCCGATTAAAACGCTCATAACGGATATCCTCTGTCGGGATCTCGCTGCTCTGGAAATATTTGCCCGTCAACATCCCCTTCGCCAATGGAACACGGATAAGCGTACCTATATCCTCCTGCTTGGCGAAATGAAGCAGCTCGTCTGCCTCGCGTTCGAGCAGATTGTAGCCAATTTGCAGCATGTGAACCTCGCCCAATCCTCGGAGTTTGTCAATCGCCTCCCGATCATTCGTTGAAACACCGTACCAACGGACCTTGCCCTCATCGCGCAACTGTGCTAAGGCGTCCATGACAGCCGCCATCGCCCCTTCCAGCGGAATGGCATGAAGTTGATAGATATCAATATAATCTGTATTCAGCCGTCTCAGGCTCCCTTCGACCGCTTCAACGATTCGTTTTTTCGCTTGCGCTGGCAGATCCGGATCGTTAGCATCCAAACCACCGTTTGGGCTGACCTTGGTGGCGATAATCCATTTATTCCGTCTCCCCTGCAGCGCCTGCCCGACAACTTCCTCACTATGACCAGCACCGTAACTTTCTGCGGAATCAATCAGGTTCACGCCAAGTTCTTCTGCACGATGGATGAGCGCGATTGATTGCTGCTCATCGGTCCCTGTCCAACCCGTCCGTGTGCCATCTGCCTGTTGGTACACACCAGAGATTGGAAATGCCCCTATCCCGATTTCTGAAACCTTGAGGCCTGTTTGTCCAAATGTTCTATATTTCATTAGAGTCCCTCCATCCAGTCAAGGTTTAATTGATTGACACAGAACATTTTACTTGAAAATCCCCTCGGAGTCAAACTGGTTTATGAACTATGGTGGAAGCGGTAGAGAGCTAGATAGTCGCCCCGATAAGGGAGATTTAGGGGGTTGGCTGTGCATTGGAAGCGTCTAATCAATTCTAAGATCTCCCATAGATGTTTATAGCTAGATTGCGTTTAGCCTTGACAGATTACCACACCATTTGTAAAAATAATGTCTGTAATCCAAAGTTACTTAGATTCTCAAATTGAATCAAACTTGACGTAGCTGAGACGATTGCGGACCGCTGTAGGTCGATTGTCCAAAATTGGCATTGGGGTATTGAGATGTAAATCTCGACCTACGGATTAATACACACATGAAATTTTATCGATTTTTTTAAAAAGTGTTAGATTCTGTTAGATTTTGACAAATCGAACCAATTGGATACCAAGGATAATCGAGGATGCAAAAGGGCAATCGACGCACTCATCCCATCAAAATCACCATCGTTTGCGGGATAACCATCCTCCTGATTTTGGGGATTGGTGCCTTACGAGCAACTGCTCCGAACTTCAACACCGATTCCACGTCCGCCTCCATTATCTCTAGACTCGTCAGGAAGCCACTCCCTGACCGTCCAAATCCCGCATCCAAAAAACGAGACTACCTTAAAAAGTCGGATTGGCCCAAAGGCTTGCGAATTTATCGTGATTGGTGGAAAGAACGGGATGCAGCGGTTTATATCGCTGAAATGAGACGCGAATCGGAAAATCTTCGCTTTGGTGTTGAACTTGCCAACACCCAACTCTTAGGCCGGGAAACAATCAGCAGTATGGCGGAACGACTCGCACAACAAGATATTCCGCTGTTAGCCGGCGTCAATGGCAGTTTTGGCCTCCGTGGAGATCGGATCGGGCGAGGCGGGGTTATTTTTAACCTCCACATCCAAGACCGGGAATTGGTCAGTATTGCACCCCAACGCGATTGGTGGGGCTTCCCGCCGCCGTCCCCTTGGGGCGAAACCAGTTTTGGTGTAACAACCGATGGAGATTTTTTGCTTGACGCCGTTGAATTAAACGGGGTTATCCACATAAACGGCGAATCGTTTGAAGTCGATTGTATCAACCAGATTCGCGAAACCGGCTGCGCCGCTGTGCTCTACACACCACGATTCGGGGAACAGACGCTTACACGAAGGACCTACGAAGTCGTCCTCAAGGGACTGGAGTTACCGCTCACAGGCAGGTATCGGAGCCGTTTCACGATTGACGCGGTCAGTCGGCGGGGCAATAGCACAATTCCGTCCAACGGAGTTGTGTTGGCACTCGACCATCAATTAGCAGTAGAATGGGACACTACATTCAACACAGGTGAGACGGGAACACTCGAAATCGCACTTTCACCCACCAAATGGCAGCGAGTTACCGATGGAATCGGGGGAAATATTCGTCTCTTACGGAATGGAAAAATCGAACCGGAACTTGTGGAATTTCACCACTCAGGCGGCAGATCCAATTATCGTCATCGCAACGCGGCGCGACTCAATCCGCGGAGCGCATTGGGATTTAACGATGATAAACTGTTCCTTATTGCTGTGGATGGGCGTCAATATGGATATAGCATTGGAATGACGCTTTATGAGATGGCTGATTTTTTGCGGGCACTCGGCGCAAAACACGCAATAAACTTTGATGGCGGGGGTTCATCCGCGCTATGGGGGCTTGACAGCATTGTGAATCGTCCATCGCGCGGCTACGAGCGGTCAGTTTTCAATGCAGCGATGATCACGACCCAGAGGAAGGTAAAAAATGATTGAACAGAAAGCACCGCGTGCGTTTCATGTAATGACAAAACCGATTGGGGCAATCTGTAATTTGGACTGCGAATACTGCTTCTATCTGGACAAAGAAAATCTTTATCCCGATACACGGTCATTTCGGATGACCGATGAGGTATTGGAAAATTATGTGCGTCAATATATCGAGTCGCAGCAGGTCAATGAGATAACCTTCGCTTGGCAAGGCGGCGAACCGACACTGATGGGCGTCGATTTTTTCCGACGTGCTGTCGAATATCAAGAGAAATACCGACGGGTCGGTACGCGCATCCAGAATACATTCCAGACCAATGCGACGCTCCTCAATGATGAGTGGTGCACCTTCTTCAAGCAGAACAACTTCCTAATCGGTATCAGCATCGACGGTCCCCCTGAACTGCACGATAAATACCGCTACGACAAACGGGGCAGACCCTCCTCCGATGATGTCATTCGGGGATTGCGATTCCTACAGGAGCATCAGGTAGATTACAATGTGCTCTGTGTTGTGAACAGCCACAACGCTGATTATCCGCTTGAGGTGTATCGCTACTTCAAAGAACTTGGTGCACAATTTATGCAGTTTATCCCCGCCGTCGAGCGTGTAGATGAGAAAGGTGTGACCGACCGCACGGTCCGCGCAGCGCAGTACGGTAAATTCCTCTGTACTATCTTTGATGAGTGGGTTGTCAACGATATTGGGAAGATTTTCGTTCAAATTTTCGATGTCGCGTTAGAGGCTTGGTTGGGGTATAACCCAAGTCTATGTATTTTCAACGAGACCTGCGGGAACGCGATGGCAATCGAACATAACGGAGACCTCTACTCCTGTGATCACTACGTTGATCCGGAATACTTCCTCGGAAACGTCATGGACTCGCCGATGGAAGCGTTGGTTGAATCGACATTCCAGCGGAAATTCGGAACCGACAAGCGGGATACTCTGCCTCAGTATTGCCTAGACTGTGAGGTCCGTTTCGTCTGTAACGGCGGCTGTCCAAAGAACCGTTTCATCAAGACACCAAGCGGTCAAGACGGTCTGAACTATCTCTGTGCAGGTGTTATCGAATACATCAAACTGATACGTAAACGGTCAGAGAATCGCGATTTGAAGAGACGTCTCCTATCGTGCATCTAATGTAGGTTGAAAACTCTCGGAACGGAGAGGGAATTCCGATTCTCGACTATCGCGTCGGTTGCTGATGCTTAGTTTATCAACTAGCAACTGAGGCCAGGTTAATGTAGGGATGCAGCCTATCGGCATGATGGGTAGGAAAACTACTGATATGGAAAGAAAACTTTTCGCTTTTTCGTGTATCGCGCTTCTGATTTTAATTGACATACCTGTGCAGGCGAGGAATTTGGAAGACAAAATCGTCTTCGTTTCCGAACGCCAAGGTACTCCCGAAGTCTTCTTAGTTGAGGGCTTAGATGGACGGCCCTTTCAACTCACCCGGAATCTGTTTGCCAGTTTTCCCTCAATTTCCCCCGATGGCACTGAGATTGTATTTATTTCTTACCCTCCGGCACAGGCATCAAATATTCTCAAACTGAATATTGCGAAACGCCGAATTGAGCAGTTGACCCACAATGCGAAACAAGACATTCGATACAGAAGCCTAGACTGGTCTCCTGATGGACGGGAAATCCTGTTTATCATGGTTACGGGTCCACTAGAAGATCCAAGAACAGATCTTTGTGTGATGGATATTAAACAACGCCATATTCGACATATCCTTCAACCAGACCCCCGAATGTGGATCGTTCATCCCAACTGGTCCCCTGATAGTGAGCACATCATATACTATTATCAAGGTAACCGAGAAGCAGGAATAGCTATCATTAGCAACGATGGAAGTAACATCGTTAATATTACATCACACCCATTTGAACCAGCAGACCTCCCCACTTGGTCACCAAAACGCAGCCAAATCGGATACATCACTAACATTGTAATCACACAACCGCCCCCGCCGAATCCCCTGCAAATCTACATGATGAATTTGGCAAAAGAGAGTGTAACCGCTTTAACGTCCGGGGGTGCCGAAGAGAGAATCCCATTAGCTTGGCACCCAGATGGCCATAAAATCCTATTTGTTATGCAAAATCCCGTCGGTCGTCCAGGACCTAATTGGAGTGACATCTTCGTCATGGACAACAACGGCGAAAATATAATAAATTTGACACAGACACCAGAGGAAGAAGCGCATGCTAGCTGGTCGCCCGACGGAGAAAAAATTGTGTTTGACCGATTGGTAAAAAAGGGGAAGCAATTGGAGACTTCGAATCTGCAATTTTTGTGATGGAAGCGGACGGTCAAAATCCACAGCGACTGACGTTTGAGCCCGGTCTAAACCTTGCACCTTCTTGGTCTCCAGACGGCAACAGGATTTCCTTCCTCTCATATCGAAATGGCGCATCAAGAATCTACACGATGGACATAAACGGGCAGAATGTCCAGCAAGTCACGCACCATCACCGCGAACTTGATGGACCGCCAGTTTGGTCTCCAAATGGCAGATGGATTGCCTTTATGTCTGGAGACGCTCAGGTTGATTGGGAACAGGTTGTTGATTGGGGACTTTATATCACAGATCCACAAGGGCACCACGAACGTCTGGTTACCCGTTTTAAGCTAACCTATTTATCTGATCTGAGTTGGTTCCGCCCGGCTTGGTCCCCCGATAGCCAGCATCTCATTTACGCTGTCGAAGAACAAAATTCGGCGGGTTTAATGAAGATTCGGATCGATAAGAAGGCACCAACCCCGCTAAAAACTGACGAACTTATGAATTGGTCAATGCCTGTGTGGTCGCCGGGAGGGGACACTCTCCTTTTCAGTGCGAGGGAAGCAAGAGAACCAATAGAACCAATACGCCTCAGAACAGAATATACGATGCATTTGATGAATCCTGATACTGCCCAAAACAACACAATCTCAATTGCTTCAAATAAGCTCAGTTCAGGGATTTGAATCGTCAGCAGGTCATTTGACCAGCTGTATGTGCATGTTTCCCCTGAGACGAGACTTCGCACAGACTTGGGCTGCTTCGCGGACGGCAACTCGATTTCTAGGTCTACCATCTTGACCGGCTGGTAAAAACTCACCCCGAAATGTCCTGAACCGTTCACCAGATGCACCAACTGTGAACTGCCATCCACCTTTTCAAACCACGTTACCTCAACCATCGGTGATAGATTGCCCCCGATCGGCGTCAGCCCGGCAACCCCTTCTAACAGGTCAGCGACAAAATCGGAGGTATTGGGATAGCCCTGCCGATGGAACAGCTGCCCCGGCTCCCACGGGATATAAATCGCCTTTCCGTTTCCGAAGGGTCGAACCGTGAACGCCGGGTGCGTCGTGACCTGTGTATAATAGCACCGCTCCGGTGGACCGAAGTTGTGCGGCGGAATCAGCTTGAATCGTGGCTGGACATCCGACGCATACCCGGCATAGATGTAGGCCCCATCCATATAGATAAGTTCAGTATCGGAGAACCGTTCAAACCCCTGCTTATCGTCTAATTTGAAATACGAACCACGCATATCCGTCCGTATTCGCCTGACCTCCGTGATTCCGAGGCTCTTTAGCGCCGGCGTCGATCTAGGTTCATCGTCCGCATCCCGGAATCCGCTCTGGGAAGTGGCAATCACCGTTCCACCCTCCTCAACAAACCGGTCAATCCGCCCCGCCAATTCATCGTCCATCGGTCGAACGTCGGGCAACACAATCGCCTGATACCTGTCCCACGCCAAATCGAGTGCGGCATCCGCTGTCAGGGTATCGAAAAGGAAGCGGTTCTCCACCAAGAAACGGAACCACCCCTTGAATGCATCCGCACTGACCCGGTCAGACTTCAGCAGTGCAATATTCGCCTTCGATCGGTTGTTGATGTATGCCGCTTCATTGGCTGCGTGATAGTGGTAGATTTCCTTAACAGGTTCAAATCCTGATCTGTCCTCGTGATTGTCCAACCGCCCGATAATGTAATAATCCAACGCCCCACCGTTGGCTAAGTTCTGCGCCAGACGTAACGCCTGCTGATGGGGTGATACCGCGACATGCCGGTAGGGGAAGTCAATAAAGTCAACGGTTGTACCGCTGGAGGTCATCTCTGGATAGCTGCTCACCGCCCATTTTGTATTGTCGGACGCGCTGTACTGCCAATGTGGCAGAGGCCGATCCATCGCGGTGTTTGCCTCCATCCGGTTGAACCCGCGACGCATTTCCCTGTGGTTGGCGATACAAATATCGGGACGCAGCCTGTGAATAAAATCGTAGACCTTCTCGTGGTGTGCCTGTAATGTCCGTCCCTTGAAGAGGTTGTATTTCCGAAACGTCGGATCGTTGTGATCTTCTTCGGTCGGCAGTGGCAGTCCAAACATCTCTGAAAAAAGCCCTTTGCAATTGGCACAACGGCAGATACCGTGATAATTACCGCTATAATCCCTCGTCTGATACCCACCCATGTTAAAGAAAATCCCATCGAAATCGTGCGTTGTAAGCAGCTCCTCGATAATCCGCAAGGCGTACTCCTGCTGATAGCCTCCGTTCAGGCAGACCTGCACATCCCCGTTGTATTCGATGATCTCACCAGTAGCGGTCAGGGACGCCCATTCCGGGTAGTCTTCATAAATTGGGTAACGTACCTTAGAAAAATCGGTACGTGCCATCACACGGATATCGGCACGATGACAGGCGGCAATGATCGTTTGTAGGCTATCTCCCTTCAGAAATGGACTCTGAAAATGGTACGGCAGCTTCGTGGGATAGCTAGCGATAATCCCCGCCGCATTAATCATCAATACATTTGCTTTGAACGCCTGCATATCAGCGACCACACGCTCGGCATCAATATCGAGCATGTCAATCTCTCGCAGGTTCGTTTGAATAAATCGCCATGTTCTACTGTCCCACCAGTCTGCCATAGGAATAGCCTCCTCGATGCGTAAAACGTGAAAATCGTGATGTCCCGCGAAGCGAGGATCCTCGATAAATCGGGACGTAAAACGTGAAAACAGTTTGTTCATTGGTTCATCAGTACATTGGTTCATTAATGTCGGTTTCGATCCCGATCTTATCGAAGGGAACTAGTGAACTAATGAACTCCATGGTCCATGAGATGGAGGTTAAGGCATACGGAGCATGCCTACCACTAGCAATTTGAATAACTTTAGCAAACTCTACTTGTCTCTTCCCTCAGAATGCCACTGAATCTGCGGCATATTCGTCTCCGGCGGTTGGGGCCAATGCGAACCGCGCTGGCTGGAGAGTCCTCTGTTGGGACCGGGGACAAAGTCTCGGTCAGGCAAACCGATAAGCTGTCCATTTTCAGCCCAAGCTTCATCGCCACCATAAAGCTGGCTAATCAGCCGGTCAGTCAGATTGGTGAGGATATCGGTATGTTCAGCGGAACCGGAGAGGTCTGTCAATTCATCCGGATCGTTCTGTAGATCGAAAAGCTGCCGACAGTTGCCGACCGGGTAGTAGATGAGTTTGTAGCGTCCATCGTGGATCATGCGTGTGGCGTGGTTATCCTCGCCTACCTCGCCGTAGAACCAATCCCGCTTCTGCTCATCGACCATTGAAATCCCTTCAACTGTCTCAGGGATATCGATGCCCGCCAAGTCGAGCAACGTTGGCATCACATCCGCCCAACCGACCAATCGGTCATCGACGCGGTTGTAACCGACCCGTTCATCCCCAGCCACGCCGAGTAGAATCATCGGGATGTTGGCAGAATATTCGTAGAACAACCGCTTCGCCCACATACCATGATTGCCGAGCATATCGCCGTGATCGGACGTAAAACAGATAATCGTATTGTCGAGTTCACCCTCTTCACGCAAGGTGCCGAGAAGGACACGTAATTGATGGTCAATATGCGTACAGAGGGCATAGAAGGCACGACGGGCAGCGATGGTCTGGTGCGGTGTGAGCTTAGCGCCTCGCGCAGTATTGGCTTGTAGGCTTAAGGACAAATCTTCTGAGGAAGTTGACCAACTGCCGTGATAGGGATCATCAATCGGAATATCGCGGTAAAGATCCAGATATGTTTGTAGGGGAACGATTGGCGGGTGCGGGTGACGATAGGAGATGAACCAGAAAGCAGGCCGATTGGGATCCCGGCGTTTGACGATTCGTGCCATCTGACTCGTCGCCCAGTTCGTCGCATGGGTCTCCTCTGGGAGATGCCATGGGCGGTTGACATATTCGTTGTTGCCCATCCCGTGATCAAAGTGTCGCCCCGCATATCCTTGGTCGCCGAGAAAAAGCTCGTAATCATCTAAAACCCCATATTGGACACGCCCCTCCTCGTCCAAAATCACATCGTCGAAACCGATACGGTCCCGTTGTGGATAGACGTGCAGCTTCCCAACCGCATAAGCCTGATAGCCCGCGTCCCGAAAGGTCTGTGCCATTGCTGGAATTTCGGGCATCGTCAGTTTATCTTTGAAAACCCGATCTCCGTGGGTGCGGGGCGGAGTCCCCGTCATCAGGGTCCGACGGGCGGGGATGCAGACCGGGCACTCGGCATAGGCATTACTGAACCGAACCCCGCTACGGCAGAGTTCATCAAGGGTAGGGGTTTGGATGGCTGGATGTCCCGCAGCACCCAACAGGGCAGCGGGCCAATGATCGGTGCTTATCAAAAGTACATTCGGTTTAGTAGACATGGATTATTCCTTTTTGGCTCATATAGAAAGAAAGTGCAAAGCACGTTGAAAATCCCGATATATCGGGGAAGAGAAACCGAGTTTTTTCCGCAAAACTCGGTTTCTTTGCACTGAATCTTAACATGAGCGTCCTTTTTCTGTGTCCCACAAAGACCATTCGCCAGAAAAGGTTTAACAATCATAATCAAACAGGCATCGCGCCGCTTCACCGAGACGGGAAAAGGTTTTTGTATTGAGAACACCCCAATCCGATCCGGATCTGTCCGTATGCGGGTCGTGGCGACGACACCAAAAACTGGTAACATTTGGGCGGTCGTTTTGGCTGCGATTCAACGTAGCTCCGTGCCACAAATGGCTATTGAAGACCACAACCGTGCCAGCAGCCCCGATCAATTTGATCTCATCCGGGTGTGCTTCCTCCGGCGCTTCCATTACATCCTGTGGGTGTTTGCCGCTACGATGGGATCCGGGAACGGCACGAGTGGGGCCATTTTTCTTGGTGAAGTCGGTCAACATCCACATTGAGTTGCAGACATAATACGTGCCCGGTTTGGCTGGCGGTCCGCCGTAGTCAACATGAAGCGGTTGGTGACCGCTCCCTGGCAGATTGGGGCGTGAATGGATTCCGAGAGATCTAAAATCTTTCCTAAGCACATGAGCAACCGCCGCAAGTAGACGTGGGTGCGTAAAGCAGACATCAAAGGCAGCGGATCTGTTTTGCATGTTTGTGCACTCTTTCGGCATCCCCGGTTCGCCAGTGCTTTCGAGGGCAAACAACGCCTCCATTTCCGAGCGCATCCGATCAACCAACTCGGCAGGAACGAGGTTCGGAAAGGGGAGAAAGCCGTCTTGATCCAACCGGAACTTTTCCTCGTCGGAAAGAGTGTTTTCCCGGACGCCGAGAGCATAAAGTGCCTCTTGAAATGTCATAATGGTGTCTTCTGTCCGTTGACGCGAGCTGACAGTAGTATATATGCTAACCGATCGGACTTGTCAAACAGCCGAAACAGGCAGCCTTAGCTGGAAATGTCATCGGCTTCCAGATTCAACCAACGCATCTCATCGGGAGACAGTTGGATCGCCAACGCCGCAAGACAGGAAGCCAATTCCTCTTGAGTTAAAGGACCAACGAGCGGAAAAGTTGGAAACGGTTGATGCAAAACAAACCCCAACGAAATCTGTATCGCTGTACACCCTTTCTTCTTCCCAAGCGCCTGTGCCCGTCTGAGTCGTTCAAAATTGGCATCGTTATAGTACACCCGTACCATGTCCTTATTTTCTCTGTTCTCAGGAGCAAAGCGTCCGCTGAAGAACCCTCGCGCCTGCGACGACCATGGCAGCAGCGGAAACTGCGTTTCGTTATGCCATTCCCACGCCGTTTCCGAAACCGATACAACGCCTTTCCACATCGGTTCCATCGGAACAGCCAAGCTGATATTGTTGCTGCTGACCACAAATCCATGTAATCCATGTTCTGCGGCGTATTCATTCGCCTCTCGCAGGCGTTCAAGTTCCCAATTCGACGCGCCAATCGCTCGCAGGTTACCCGCTCGAATTTCCTGATTCAGGTGCTCGATGATTGTACTGGCTGGAATCTCTGGATCATCTCGATGCAGCAGAAACAGGTCAATATAATCGGTCTGTAGCCGGAGGAGGCTTTCATGGATGTCATGGGCAAGTTCCTCCGGACTCAAGCGTGGTCGTGGTACTGCGGAATGTGGATGTCCACCTTTGTCAACCAAAAATACCTCAGATCGATTTTTCCGATTTTTCATCCACATGCCGAGTAGCCGTTCGCTGTCACCGCCACCGTAGCTATGCGCCGTATCAAGCGCATTGCCACCAGCTGCAAAAAACTCATCTAACATCGAATAACTGTGTTCCATTGTATCGGGCGTAAATAGCATACATCCAAGCACAAGCTGTGAAATCTCTTTCTCTATCCCTGGGATTGTTCCGTGTTTCATTGCATCTCCTCTCAATAAGTATATTGGATACATAATAGCAGAAATCACGCAAAAGGTCTATGCCAACCACAATTTTCCCTTTGCAAACGAAAACTATGCTACAATACATATCCGATTTTTAACCTTTTGGAGGATTCCAGTATGAAGATTAAAACCCTTGAAATGCTCACGCTACATATCCCTTTTTACACCGATTATGTCACCCAACACATGCAACGCGCCTTGACGCACTCGGAGCAGGTAGAAGTATACCGTGTAGAGTTGGATAACGGCGTTATCGGCTACGGCGAAAATCTGGGGGACGAGTCCGGTAACTTCGATCGAGCGATCGGACAAAACGCCTTTGCAATCATGCAGGACGACAGCATCGGCTTCGGTATTCAGATGTCCCTGTTTGATGCTGTCGGCAAAGCGGTCGGTGTGCCCGTCTACCAATTGCTGGGTGCAAAGGTTCGGGATCGCTGCCCAATTTCGTGGTGGGATATCGACATGCCGCCGGAGGATTGGGTGAAAGAGGCGGAGGAATCCATAAAGCGCGGCTACACCTCCATTAAACTGAAAGCCCGTCCATGGCGGGACATTTTTGAGCAGGTGGAGGCTGTTGGAAAGGTTGTCCCAGAAGGTTACAAATTGGACATCGACTTCAACGGTTTTCTCCTCACAGCGGAGGGCGCACAGCCTGTTTTGCAGGAGTTGGACAAGCACCCCAACGTCGCATACTACGAAAGTCCATACTACCTCGGCACAGACGTCGAAGGTGCCGGGCGTCTACAGGAAGTGGTGGAAAAACGGATTGTCGAACACTTTAATGAATCGTGTCTGCACGCTCGCTGCTGTGGCGGATTTGTCGTTGGAGGTGGGGCAACGGGGACGCGGAGAATCAATGCGCTGTGCGCTTCGTTCGACAAACCGTTCTGGCTGCAGATGGTCGGCACGGGCATTACAACCGCATATGCCATGCACATCGGCGCGGTTCTCTCACACGCACAACTGCCGGCAATCACCTGCTTCGAGTTGTGGGAACACGATCTCTTAACGCAACGGTTGGAGGTGGTGGACGGAACAATTGCGCCACCGGAGGCACCGGGATTGGGAATCGAAGTCGACGAATACGCGCTGGAACGCTACCGTGTTGAGCCGGGAACCCCTTCACCCACAGCCCTCTATAAACAGAGGGAGCGAACCTGTCGTGTACATATTCCTGACAGTAAAGGTGGCAAGATTGTCCACGATTTTACAGGTGAGGATGTCTATTATCCCGCTTTTAGTGAAGGGGAGTATCCGGGATTTGTTCGTGGCGTCTGGATGGAAGTAATTGAAGGGGCAGGATAAATCTAGATGTTTAGGTGGAAGGTACTAGGGGCAGTAATCACCGTTGCTCCTAGCACCTCGTCCCTACAAAACTGTGGTGGACCTGAGAATTAATGAGACGCTCCAAACCGGTGCGGTTAGAAACCACACCTACCAGGGGCGAAAGTGTCTATTTGTTTTTAGAATTCACCATAATAGCGTGCTGACACTACCAATCTAAAGCATATCGAGTTGGGCAGCAATCTCGGTCAACCTGCTCTCCATCTGATTCGCTGCGACTCCAAGTTTTTCCCGATCGATTTTCAACCGTCGAATCCTATCATCTTGGTGTGACAGAATGCAAAACTCGTGGTTTTTCCGCATATCAAAGCCCGCCTGTTTAATGTTCTCTTTCACAGTGCCTTCCGGGTAATACCACCGCTGCCCTCGGGTCTGGCCCATATTCATGTGACAATGACCCTCGTCACCGCCAAAACAGTCGAACCGCAAAACCTCGTCATCATAGAAATATAAAGAGGCTGCGGGTCCATGACCCCCTCGGTCAGACCGCCAATATACTTCCAATCTAACGTTATCCTGCACCGGGTACTCAACCCAGTCAAACCTTTCCTGATTATTCACTACCTTAGTCGCCATCTGTGCCTCCAGCTATAATGGATGTAGGCTTAATGTCCAGACCTATTAAGGAAATCCTCGACCCCTCAATCCTCAATCGGATTTCCCCAAGATTCTGTTTTACAGTCTAGCATTAACAGGAAATAATGTCAATATTAAGATCTTGTTAATCTTTCTTCAAGAAGGTCTAGAACCTTTTCCCGTTCTTTAGAGGTTCCCTAAGGCAGCTCAACCTCGACCCGGCGACCTGTTTCGCTGGATTCCAAAGCTGCATCAATTATACGAGCAACTTGGAGCGCGTCCCGTCCCGATGCAGGCGGCGTGCCTTCGCCTTGCCCCGACCGAATAAAGTCACGGATGAACTCCTCCCCAGCAATACCACCATACGCCGGAGATTGAGCCAAAGTATAATCAAACTCACGCTGAGGCGCAGACGCCCAAGAACCCTGAGTTGATTCAATGTTTATATGTTCTGCAACGCCCGGAGAACCCCAGTGAATCCGACCGTTCTGCCCGTTGACACCAACATAGGTATCGTAGCTCGGTTGGTTGGGGTATTTTGATCCACTCAGCGCAAGGGTATATCCCGCATGTAGAGAACCAACCGCCCCCGAACGCAAACGGAAAGAGAGCGTAGCGATATCCTCCACATCAATATCTTCGCCACTGCGCGTTGCGACTTCCGCAGATACCGACACAATCTCGTCGTGAGTGATGTAGCGTAGCATATCAATATAATGGCAACCCAACCACGCCAAGATTCCACTCCCCGCATATTTATGGTTAAACAGCCAACCTTCGGGGTTGCGGTATTGGACCTGCGTCGTGAGCATACGCATCTCAATCGACATCAGCGGTCCCAACAAGCCTTGCCCCACGATCTCCCGTGCTTCACGGATCATCGGATTGTACCGATTTTGATAGCAGACGCCCAACTGCATCCCTGCGCGTTCCGCTGCATCGACGACCCGCTGTACATCTGGAGCGGTTCTGCCAACCGGTTTTTCTGCCATCAAGTGTTTGCCGGACTCCAGTATCCGCACAAAAATGTCAGGCTTTAAGTCCGTTCTCATGGTGGCAATAGCAAAGAAGACATCGTCCCGCCCCAGAATTTCATCCAAATCAGCGGTAACATCTTCCACCTTACGCTCGTCCGATTGTTGGAAGGCTTCTAGGGTGGATTGGTCTTCTCCCCAAACAAAAATGCCTTCAACCTCCGGTAATTCTTGTAATGTGCCGAGATGTCCTTCAAAATGGGCATGCCCCGGGCTTAACAGCAACGCTTTCATCTTTTTCTTTCCTTTCATTCAGCGAAATTGTTCGGAAAAATAGTATTCCATTGACGCACTATTGTGAATGAAGTTGCAATATAATAACATCTTTTTACAAAATCGGGCAGATCAATTATGGATAAATCTTCGAGAAGCAGCACCCAATTTCCAGCCAAATCGAAAATGCACAGAGCCAGATAGGGTAATTTAATTCTCCACTAGCCTCGATCTCCCAGTCAAAGCTACGGCGGGGCAAGTCGCTTTGGATCCCCCCGATAAATCGGGGTAAACTAATTATCGGGGATGCCCCGCCTACAGATTTGGATCATTCCGAAATCGGTCAAAAGACTAAATACCCCTACAGAGCCAGTACCATCAATTGACAGGCTAACGCCAGTGTGGTATTCTGTTGTGGCATTGAAAATGATTGTCTACAACTTGTCGGAACGCTAAATCCAAGAGAGGTGAAACATGCCCAAATTCTATATCAACCTTGCACTTGCCCTGTTGATATCCGCTACATTTTTCGGCTTTGTGACATGGGCACAAAAGACGGAAGATGGAACTAAGAAGGAAGGGGTGACGCTAGAAGCACTCGGGGTGACAGCGGAACAGAAGGAGCGGATCAAAGCCCTATGGGAATTCAAACGTCAAACCTACCTCCAAGCAATTGAAAATCTGCGTCCCTTGAATCGACTTGCTAAAGATAAGATGGCATCAGATGACCAAGTTCGAGAAGCGTTAAAAAAATTTCATCAGGAGCGGATAGCGCGAGAACGGAAGGTTGAGCTGGCTGAAGAGAATCTCATCAAATCGCTGCCACCACGTGCACAGTTGCATCTGACCGTCTTAGGTGTGTTAGACAACGGCTTAATGCCCCGACATCTAAGTGCCACTCTAAAAAAAGAAGATAACACCCAGAAATCAAGTGACAGGTAGGAACCAGAGATCTGTGGGCACAAAAAAGGTGGAGCATATCGGACTTGAACCGATGGCCTCTTGCATGCCATGCAAGCGCTCTCCCAGCTGAGCTAATGCCCCACTTGAATGGTTTTATTTTATCATATCGACCGGCGAAGCGCAAGGAAAAATCAATCCTGTCTAGAAATCTTCAGGAACCTGTGCTGTGATAACGTCGCAGTCCACTATACCAGAAAAGATAACTAACACAGGCCATCACCAGTGCAACAACCGGTGCTCCGAATTGAAAGAGTTCAGGCATACCGAGAAATTCGCCCTTCTGAAGAAGCTGCTGTGCAGGATAATAGGTCACAAAAGCGACGGGGAGAATAAACGTTAAAAGCAGCCGCACAGCCAATGGGTAGACGGATAGAGGGAAAGCTGCCGCCTCTTTGGTCGCGCTAATGAGCAGATCCGTCAATTTGCCCGATTTTGTCGTCCATAGCGCGACAGTCGCACTGATAAGCACGAATGTAAACATAATCAGTGAACCGCTCAGAATTGTTATAAGACTGAACAACGCGACGTCCACCGTCCAACGGATACCGGCCAAGTGAAGCGCGACAACAAAGATAACAATACTTGTCAACGCCCGCGAGATGTGAATCAACTCCACACGGCTCGCGAGGAGGTAGAACAGCGGTGGCACCGGTTTAATGAGGACACCATCCAACTCGCCGCGAACGATGTACCGATCAAAATCGTCCAACTGACTCCCCACTATCCGCATGAGCGAGAACGCTAGGTTCCCTAACCCGTACAGAAACACCACCTCTGCCCATGTCCAACCATTAATAGTGCGAAACTTCGCGAGCATCGCGCCCAACAAACCGAGTAAACAGATCTCACTGATAACAATACCGAAGCACATGAGACCGAACGAAAGCCGGTATTGCAGCCGAGAACGCACATACGCACCAGCAAGCAGAAAGTAGAGTTTGAGATAACGTCGCACCATCGATCTCTCCATATCCCCAAATGTAGGAAACGCAGATCTGCGTTCCCTACGATTCCAATGTGCTCATTCTATCCGCCCTGAATCACTAACTTGCGGAAAGCTGCCCGGTATGCCACCCGTCCAATCCCCATCAATGTAGCCACCCAAGTCAACTGTATTAACAGTGCGGTAACGAGGCCCTCCTCTATCAACTGGCCTGTGTAAATAGCGGTTGGAAAATAGATAATGGCACGAAACGGCAAGACTGCCGCAACCTTGGCTAAGAAAGAGGGATAAAACTCCAGTGGCAAAAAGTAGCCGGAAAACAGCATAGACAGCCCCCATATAACCAAAAAATAGATACCGCGAATTTCGACAAGCCAGAAGGCGAAAATGCCGATTATAAACTCTATACTGAACAGGATGATATACCCTAAGACCACGCTAACAATAAACAGAGATAATGTCAAAAACGATGATGGTAGCGATAGTCCAAACGCACCGTAAAACAGCAAGAATTTCGGGAGCATGTTGAACAGTACTGTATGACTCGAAGTTCCCGCAGCCGTGGTAAGTATCATCAGTTGGAAGTCGACCGGTTTCATTAAATCGGTGACCACCTCGCCCGTCCGTACCTTCTCCTCAATAATCCGTGCTACCCGGAGTGTGAAAGTGAAGGTCAATAGGGTCTGCGAGACGACGATGTACGTCAGAATCTTATTCAGGTCGTATCCTTCCACCGATGTCCGCCCTGTGTATAACGCCTTCCACAGGTAGACATAGACCAGCATGAACAGCACGTTGATAAACAGCTCCATCCATAACTCAAACCGATATGTCAGTGTTCGCTGAAAGGCTTTCACCGTAAAAGAGAGGTATTTTTTTATCATGATATAATTCGTGGATATTAGTGCACCCCCAACTCATAGATCCGCCGAACAATCTCCTCAATCTCCGGTTCTGATATCGTTAGATCCTGAATTTCATAGCGCGCCGTCAACTGTGCGATGACTTCGGAAGCAGAAATGGTATCGCGATTAAATGCCAGCCAGATACGATTTCCCTCGCGTCGGGTCAGATCCACCCCCTCAAGTTGAATATCGGAATACGCCCGTGCGAGATCAACAATGAGTATCCGGGTTTTGCCGTAACGTTCTTTCAAAGCGTCAATCCCACCATCATAGATGATTTTGCCGCTATCAATGATAATTAACCGCTGACAAACTTGCTCGACATCGTTGAGGTCGTGCGTTGTGAGAATAACCGTGACTTGGCGTTCCGCGTTGACTTGCCTCAGAAACTGACGGACCTGTTCTTTGGCAACTACATCCAACCCGATGGTCGGTTCATCCAAGTACAGGATCTCCGGGTTATGCAGCAGCGCAGCGGTTAGATCGCAGCGCATCCGCTGTCCAAGACTCAATCTTCGCACCGGCGTGGACAAAAATGGCTGCAGTTGCAACATTTCGCTGAAAAATTCAAGATTCTCTTTGTATAGATTCTGTGGAATTTCGTAGATATGCTTAAGCAATTCAAAGGAATCGATAACGGGCAGATCCCACCAAAGTTGGGTTCGTTGTCCAAACACTACACCGATTCGGCGCGTATTTTCCTTTCGGTGACGGTAGGGTGTTAACCCCATCACATCAATATGTCCCGAAGTTGGCACAAGGATTCCTGTCAGCATCTTGATGGTTGTCGATTTTCCCGCTCCGTTAGCACCGATGTACCCCACCAATTCTCCACGCTCAAGAGAGAAATTCACATCATCAACTGCTTTGATAATATCGTGCTTGCGTGAAACCGTGCTGCTGAGATTTCCCCAAAACCCGGTGCGACGTCTATAAACTTTGAAATGTTTGCTCAGATGTTCGACTGTGATAATTGGCATTTTTGTCAGTGTCAGCTTATCAGGTTGAAAATTCTCGGAACGGAGAGGTTAAATTGTAGAAAGACAGAATTATTTGCATCAAGAGGGGTTACATTATACCATAATGCAGCGTCAACAAAGTTCTCCTTTTATTGTTCGCAGCACCAGTATTCTTTGGAGTGGTAGATTTATAGCATTTGGGATGACAGATTATAGATTGCTCTCTCGCTGAATCAGGTGGTAAAACAGTTGCAGAACACCATGACATGATGCAATTCACTGACACGCTCATTGAGTCCTACGAAAAACACGCCCATCAAAGGGAATCTACTACTACCGATGAGTTTAAGGAACGAGAGCGGTCAGAGTTTCTAAAGCTCTTAAAGATTGAACGACGAAAGAGGCTCCTTGAAATCGGCTGTGGTCCCGGTCGAGATGCTCAGTTCTTTCAAAGTCAAGGGTTCCAAGTTCTTGCAGTGGACAATGCACCAACAATGGTGCAACTCACCGCAGAAAAGGGTGTCGCCGCTCAAGTATTGGATTGCTACGACCTTGATCAAATTAACGAGACATTTGATGCGGTGTACACGCTGAATTGCCTTCTACACATACCAAAGAAGGATATCGGTCATATTTTCAGTCTAATTGCGAATCGACTTGACGGAAACGGCTTAATGTATCTTGGACTTTGGGGCGGAGAAAATTTTGAAGGCATCTTAGAACGAGATCCATACGAACCGAAGCGATTCTTCTCTTTTTGGCAACCGGAGAAACTCCTTGAAGTCGTACAACAATTCTTCGGATTGGAATACTACCGTAGGTTAAACCCTCGTGAAGGTGTAATCTTCAATTCTATTATCGCTCGTAAACGGTAATTTTTAGGATACAAAATGGTCGAAATACAATCCCACAACGACGCAAACGAATTCATTTCACTTTCAGGTGCTTACTTGGAATTGAACGAGAGTGAAAATAATTTGCCGATTGGTCTAGCTCATAGGCTCGCTAAGGATCCTCGCTATTATGGCCCCGAATCGCCGCTACTGTTGAGTATTTTGGAGCAGGGTAGAGCCGCCGGTGTGGCAGTTATGACACCACCGAGGAGACTCATCCTGAGTAGATTCGAGGCTAGCGTCGAAGTCGCTATGGTTCATCTGACGCGCTACCTACGTGGTATTGATACATCAATACCGGGGGTTACCGGACCGGCGCCTGAAGCCCAAGCCTTTTCTGAATGTTGGACTGAGGGGATGACGGGTGTCTCCTCCAAAGTGGCTATGCGAATGCGTGTGTTTGAAGCCAAAATGGTGACTGATATACCGTTGTCTCCGGGTAAGTTACGCCTGGCAGATATAAGCGACCATCCACTTATGACGCAATGGATTTTCGCCTTTTCAGAAACAATAGGCGAGCCTACGGATGTTGACAGTGCTAAAAGCAGCGCCCAGCAGTACATCGAGGACGGGCAACTATATATTTGGGATGACGGTGGTCCGGTTTCGATCGCCACTGAAACTCGTCCGATTAGAAATGGGACAACAATCAGCACGGTCTACACGCCGCCGGAGCATCGCGGTAAGGGATATGCGACTTCATGCGTTTGGTCGTTGACAAAGAGGCTGCTCTTAGATCGTTACTCATTTTGTAGCCTATATACCGATTTATCAAATCCAACTTCCAACAGTATCTACACCAAAATCGGATATGTGGCTTTGGGGGATGCGCTATCATTCGATTTTGCGCGTTTAACAAATTAGAACTGAACCGAACGTCGTGCCCATCACTGTGTGTTCAGGAGATGACCGATGCAAGATTTCGACTATACGCTGACATGGTATCACGGCTCTCAGCAAGAACTGACCAAGCTTAGGATCGGGAGTTCAATTACACAAAACAGAGATGTGGCGAAAGCGTTCTCTCACAGACCTGCACTGCTCACTCAGTCTGAAGGCGGTACGGTTAAGCATGATGGCGTGACCCCCGGTTATCTCTATACCATTGCCGATGAGATTGGTCCCGATGATGTGTACCCGCATCCGCATCCCGTGAATGTTACTCGCTGGGAATGGCTGACCAAGCGAGAATTGCAGATAGAATTAATCGAACAGACTGTCGTGACGGACGTAGAGCGTCTGACAGATCAAGAAATTGCGGAGATAAAGCGGAAACAGGAGGAGAGGGGCGAACGGTCTTTCGTGGAGGAAGATGTTTGATGCAAATACAGATGGGAGAACGATGCACGTGTGGAAAGAACATACCTTGCAGGTGAATGGGCACGAAATGGCTTGGTTTGAGGCCGGCACAGGACCGACCTTGGTTTGTCTTCATGGCAGCTGGGATCACCTGCTTTATCGCCCAATGGGAGAGCTATTCGCGCAAAAATACAGATGTGTCCTCTACGATCAACGTGGGTCTGGTCAATCGAAACTGCTTGAGAGTGGCGAGGACGCAACGGATATCAAGAAATTCACCCAGGACCTCGACGCACTCCGGGACCATTTGGGTTTGGATCAGATGGCACTGCTTGGCCATTCGTGGGGCAGCGGGTTGGGATTACTCTACGCCCAAGCGTATCCTGATCGATTATCGCATCTCATCTTGGTGGGTCCGGGACCGCTCAATTCAGAAATGAGCGGTTGCTATCGGGCGAATAGAGATCGGATGGCATACCCGACCTCGCCTGAAGAATTTGCAGCGATCCGGGGGGCATACGACCAAGCGAGATCTGAAAAGGGTGTGGTCCCACGTGAGATTGACGAAGCCTTGATCGGGGTATGGGCTCGTGTCATATTTTATTCCCGTGAGACTGCGGGGCAGTTTATCGACTACTATTTGAGCAGCGGCGGCTACTTGAGACACGCTAAATCGCCCACAAACTTCACGCATGAGATGCAACTCGCAAACGCTGATAGGATTAACGCACCCACTTTAGTTGTTTACGGATATCAGGACTACGAACCAATAACGCAGGCATACCTAATCAAGGAGCAGATTCCTCAAACAGAGATTGCTTTTCTGAACGAGTGCGGACACGCGACTTGGGTCGATCAACCGGAGGAGTATTTCAAGGTCGTTGACACATTCCTATCAAAAGAAAACGTGAAACGTAATGCCCCGATAAGGTCGGGATCCACGGTATCGTAAGTCTTTCGGAACGAAAGACAACGATACCGGGACGTGAAACGTGAAAAACATTGGCTCATAGGTTCATGCGTAGGGGCGGGGTCGCCTCGCCCGCACAGAACAATACGACTAAATAGGAGAAATATGAACCCGACCTACGGGTTTCATTGAAAAGGAAAGTATAAAACGCAAAGGCTCAGAGATGAATATCGTTCAATATACACCCAAATGGCAAAGTGTTTTGACGGCATTCTATAACCGTCAGACTACCAATGTTCCGCATTGCTACCCGGTCAAGGAAGAGGAGTTCGCCCTTGCGATGCGCGGGGTTAATGGTAAAGCGGCTGTACAGGAGGGCGAGCTTGATTTTGAGACAGCCTTTGCTGCGATAGAAAACCGCACCGTGCAGGCGTTTATCCACGTTGGTATCGGTCAGGTTGGAGATAACAGGCAAATTCCTGTAGGCGTTATTCGGTTTTTGGGTTACGAGCGCGGTGCACGGCGTGCCGGGCAAGCCGTGCTTGAAAAAGCGGAGACCTATCTGGAAGCGTGTAACGTCGCTCGCATTGATGCCTTTTCGCAGGATTATCGGTATCGTTTCTATCATTTTGAAAACGCTGGCTTATCGGACGGACTTGACCATGTTCAAGCACTCTTTGGATTTAACGGTTATCAATACAGTTCAGGGGAAGTTTTCTTAGATTGGGAGAACTATTCTGTCACACCAGTACCTTCAAGTCTGCCGATAACGTTTTCTGTTGACTGGAAACAGGGAAGGGGGCAACGCCTCAATTGTACTGTGCGTGCTCACCTAGATGGTGAAGAGATTGGAGAATGTGAATCTGTCTCCGGTGGGGAGTTTTCAAGCCATCCCGATGCCCAAGACTGGCTTCATACCACTGGACTTGATATCGAAGATCCGTATCAAGGGCAGGGTATTGGGCGTTATCTGCTCCAATACTCGCTTCAAGAGATGCACAAAGTCGGGTATCGCCACGCAACGATTAGCACTGACTGGGAGAATTACCGTGCATTCCTGTTTTACAGTAACTGTGGCTATCGCGCCGTAGATTGGACTTATGAACTAGAGAAACATTTCAATTGAAGGTTCAGAGTGCAAAGGTATTGCCATGGCTGAAACAACTGAAATTGGAGCAGATAACGTATACGATTTTCTTAAAAGGTTTGCCACGGATATCTCCCTAGCGGATCTGAAACCTGTATCCAATCGTCACCGTGGCGGTGATAGTCTGACCTTTTACTACCGGAATGACAGTATCCTCAAGGTCCCCCGCCGTAACGACTCCCGCACAGGACTCCTAAAAGAGGTTAAACTCACAGAATACCTTCATACACAGCCACTGCCCTTTGTTGTAGCGAGACCAATCTTCGCGCATGAAAAGGGATTATATGCGATATTTTCGAGGATTAATGGCACTTCACTTCCGATAGAAGCACTTGAGGGATTTACCCCCGAAGAGTTGGAATCCTTTGGCAGATCCATTGGTGCCTTTCTCTCTTTTCTGCACAACCACAAATTTCCAGTTGAAGTCTTGGACACCATCCCACGCGCGGACGATCCCTTTGAAGTACCATTTTACGAAGCAAGACGACAACTCGCTTTTATTGAGAAACACACCGTAGAAGTAGACACAACCCAATGGACTGAAAAACTGGAAAGCCTACAGGAATCTTTAGATCAGCGGTGGGCTGTGGTTCACTGTGATCTCCAAATAAACCACCTACTTTTTGTCCGAGGGAATCTTGAACGGCTCGCGATTATCGACTTTGCGGATACGCTGATGCACGATCCCGCCGTAGACCTATCCGAGTTCGCTATAGAGATGTATTCAGATTTATCCCCTGACGGTATCGCAGCCAAAAAGATTGTCGATGCGGTTCTGAAGCATTATCAAACAGACGATCCTGCGATTGAAGCAAAAATTGAGTTTGGGCTTCTCATATTTGCAATTTGGCGCGCCTATCAACAAGCAACGAAACTTATCCGCCCATGAATTTCTCCAAAGATGGTATAATCAGACGTGAACGTTTTCGGGGTTACGGCCCCTTCGGGGTTGTCAAGCCACCAGAGTCAATGAAGTTGCTAGGTCCCGTTGACATTTCATCGCAATCAGCTAATCAAGAGGGCACACAGACACATAGCTCGTCGTAGGGGTTGGGTCTCCCAACCCTTTGTTCACACATTAGAGATAGCTTCGGATTTCTGTAGGTCGATTTTCCAAAATCGACACCCCCTAGAACATTGCACGATAGTTTTTGCTCAATGAATCCGGATTGTTGCACACCACGGTGTGTATTTTGTTGAGATATGAATCTCGACCTATAATCTCCTTTCGTACCACGATCTGTTAGATTGTGATCCCAGTCCCGTTCCGAGGACCAAAATGTCAACACGCCCTAGATTTATACTTTTCCCTGATTCAGAAAGGAAATTCTATGAACATTAAAGAAATTCGCGTTGTAGAAATTGAGTTAAATCCGAACCCAACAACACCCCCACGGACACCGAGTCGAGCCAGTAAATATCCGATGAATCGACCCATTTCCCGTTACCCAACGTTCGACAAAAAAGTGGAGGATGCCTCCTTAGAATGGAAAAGACCCGCATGTATTGTAACAGCGGAAGATGGGACGTGGGGGTTCGGCATCTCACTTCATGGCGGCCCAGTGACTCGAATCATCACGGATTACTTTGCCCCACGTCTCGTTGGCGAAAATTGCATGGCGACAGAGAAAATATGGGATATGATGGTGCGATCGTCAACCGCCTTTGGTGCAACCGGTTTGATCAGCTATGCGATCAGCGCAGTCGATTGCGCCCTGTGGGATCTCAAAGGCAAAATTCTGAAGAGACCTGTCTACGAACTGTTGGGCGGACCACAGAAGGAGAAAATTTTCTGCTACGCCTCCGGTTTTGATCAGGAATGGTATATGGAACTTGGATTCAAAGCGACAAAACTGTTCACACCTTACGGTCCAGTGCACGGAAAGGAAGGCTTGATCAAACTCGAAGAATTGGTGGCGAGCACGCGAGAAGTGATCGGCGATAAAGTTGAATTGATGTTGGATGCGTGGACCGGCTTTGACGTTGAACATACCGTGCGCGTTTGCGAGATCATGAAACCCTACGACTTGAAGTGGATGGAAGACTACATTTCCCCCGAAGATTTTGTGGGCTACGAAACCTTGCGTCAACGCATCCCTTGGCAAACGCTGGCTACGGGAGAACACTGGTATCTGCCAACCGTCTTTGCCGCTGCTGCGGGTCGGCGGTTAGTTGATATTTTTCAACCAGACGTTTTGTGGTGCGGTGGTATTACTGCTGCAGCCAAAATCTGTCACATCGCTGAAGCAAACGGCATCTCTGTGATTGCACACGGCGGAATGAATTATCCCTACGGTCAACATCTATCATTTGCCATGCCTGCTATCACGTGGGGCGAGCGTTCCGAAGGCATTTCTCCTCCCGGTGTACCACTTGAAGAGATGGTCAAACTGCCCGGTACTCCAGTCATCAAAGACGGTTACCTCGTCCCATCGGATGCCCCCGGTTTCGGTCTTGAAATTGATGAGGCTTGGATAGAGAGCGTAAGCAGATAGGATATACAAGTCCCGATTTATCGAGGATTCCGCTACGCGGAAGAGGATAGATATAAAAAAGCCCGATGAGAAAAATGCTCGCCGGGCTTTTTCCGGGTATTATCCAACCAACGGATCTTTGCGAGGAGATTGGGATTTGCCCAACCCAATCAAGCGGTTGTGGAGGGCTGACTTTATCGCCGCTCGTATTCAAATGGGAACATCACCGGTTCACCATCGTTCGCCCACGATGTCGCCATCGCCACGTCAATCTCCCGGTCCTTACGACCATTGTAAGCCCCATATTCGGGCTCGGTGTCGTTGCGAACAGCGTTTGCGATACTCATCAGTTCAGACGCGACAGGAATTTCGCCATCACTGAGCGGGTAATTTTGCAATGGATTTTCCCACACCACCTCCGGCGTTGTATCCGCCACGAGTGCGGCGACGGTCTCAAACCCATCAACATCGTTGGTTTTGCGGGTGACTGCGATTTTGCGTTGCTCATCGGCAGCGTCGCTCAGAATGACCGCTTCATCGCGGAAGTACATCCCGCGTTCGGCGTAGAATTTCGTGCCGTTGAAACCGCGAAGCGGCGAACCGTAAGACAAGCTGCTGAAATTGAACACCCCGACCGCGCCATCGGCAAATTCGATGATGCCGTGCTGCCAATCTTCTGAGTCGCGTGTCGGCTGACCTTGCCGCCAGACGTGCTCCTGCACTGTGAAGCTCTTTCGGAAACCGAACACGCGAAGGGGTTCGTTATCAAATCCGACGTAACTGCGAATCAAGCCAATCCCGTGATACCCGTGCCCGCGGAATTCGTTGTAGGCGACGTTGATTTTGCCGAATACACCCGCCAGAATCATCTCGCGTTTAATCCGTTCCGATGGCACACGATAATAGTTTTCGTTGACCTCAATCTTCGTTCCGTGCTGCTCTGCCGATTCGATCATCTTGTCCGACCAACCGAGGTCTGTGTCGATCGGCGTCTCGGTGCAGTAGCTTACCCCATGTTCAGAGCACAGCAGTCCCGGTATGTGATTGTTGCTCGGTGTAATCACGATGGAGCAGATATCTGGCTTCGCCTTTTCCAGCATCTCAGCGGTGTCTGTGTATGCGGGGATGTTATACTTTTCGCCCTGTTCTTTGACGGAATCTTCGTGTAAATCGCAAACGGCGACGAGTTCAAGGTCGTCCTTCAGCTTCGCAATGAGCGGAAGGTACGCGCTCGTTCCACGATTCCCGGTGCCGATATGTGCAATTTTGAGCTTGTCCATTGATTCGCCTCCTCTGGCAATTGAAGACTGAAGGTTATTTTTACACTGAAACAGAGTAGACTATGGATGCGGTTTCTGTTCAACCCAAAAGCACCGTGGAGCAAAGACGACGGTAACCTGAAAGACAAGGCAAAACAGAATTGAGATGGTACATTTTGGGTTCATCGGTTTTTCGCCGCTGCGACAGGCGACTCAACACTCCAATCGAACTTAAAGGCATTATAGCAAAAGGCTTTACAGAAATCAATTTTTGTTGGTGGTCGGACACTTGAATTTTCAAAACTGGTCAGGGAAAGTTTGAAACTGAGAACCTTTCCACAATGTACTATGTTATACTGGATTTCAAGAATATCTTTGAAGTTGGCTCACCAAATGGGATTTTCAAATCTGGAGCAGAAAAGATTTGAAGAATCAATTGGTTGCAGGAGTTATTCTTAATTGGAGTCTTTCTGGTCTATAGAGAGTGACGCCTCACGTGGAGGAACACAGTGATTAATACCAAGCTAAAAGGTAAAGTCGCCCTGATTACGGGTGCCAATCATGGTATCGGTGCCGCAACTGCTCTGGCTCTGGGCACCCAAGGCGTAACGGTGTTTGCATCATTCTTTCGCCCACCGCCTCAATATAGCAAAACAGAATTGAAGAAAGCTGAAGAAATTGGATTGGGTGGGGATGTCTTCTACCGAGCAATGCAACAAAAGCCTATTGAGCATCTTGTGGATCAGTTTGAGGAAGGGGGCATGGAGATATCTGTCTTAGAAGCCGACCTTGCTGATGAAACGAACATCTCGAAACTTTTCGACGCCTGCGAGAAGGAGCTAGGATCTGTTGACATCTTGATTAACAATCACACCCACTGCGTTTTGGAGACATTTGACCCTGAAGAAACTTCAAAAGACGGGAGAGGCATTTTTCTACCCACCGCCTCGAGTATCGATGCGCACTTTACTATTAATGCGCGAGCGTATGTATTGATGATGCAAGCGTATTTGAAGCAATACCTTAAAAACGGACTGAACTGGGGACGCATTGTAAACACCAGTACGGACGCCGCACACTGCCATCCGCTGAACATCAGCTACGCCGCAAGCAAACATGCAATTGAATCCTATAGCCGCTCTGCTGCATGTGAGATGGGAAAGTATGGGATAACTGTGAATGTAATCGCTCCCGGACCGATTCAGACGGGCTACATCACCCCTGAAGCTGAGAAAGAGATTGTAGAATCTACGCCGCTAGGCAGGGTTGGTAAACCTGAAGATGTGGCAGATGTCACTGTTTTCCTCTGTTCTGAGCAAGCTCGCTGGCTCACAGGGCAATTACTCTATGTTGGAGGCGGCTACCGAATGCCTCAATAGATAAACAGTGTTCGATAGTTTGAAAGCCTTAATCAATATTGACTCATGTTAAGAAATTGCACAATAGAAACTGATTGAGTTCATTAGTTCACTAGTTCGTTTTTTACGTTTTACGCATCACGTTTCACATTCTTCGCGCTTTGTACTTTCTTTTCACATGAGCCCCGATATTTTGATACTTGTGAGGTCGAATCACCCATGAGTAAAATTCATGAAGCCAATCGTCAGCACTGGAATAATCAGGCGACAACATGGGAGGAACGCTTAAATCGTGATGGGCGTTGGCGCAGGTGCCATGAAGAGCCTGAACTGGCATTTGAGGGCGAAGCACTTGCCACAATCCGAGAGATGGTTGGCGATCTTCACGGCAAGCAGGTGTGTGTCATTGGTAGCGGCGATAACATGGCCGCTTATGCACTCTCAGCATTGGGGGCAGTCGTAACCTCTACAGATATTTCAGAGGAGCGATTGAAACTGGCAGCAAATCGTGCAGAAATCCTTGGTGTGTCGATTGATTTTGTTCGTTCCGATGCCGCCGATCTCGGATTCGCAGCCGATTCGACCTTCGATCTGGTCTGTTCCACAAATGGCTTCTTCGTGTGGATCGCCGATCCCGGTGCGGTATTTCGTGAGGTTTCGAGAATCCTGAAGCCGGGAGGCGCATACGTTTTCTACGACATTCATCCATTTATGCGTCCTTGGACAGAGCAGGTAACACCTATTGAAATGGAGAAACCTTATTGGGACACCGGCCCATTTCGAGAGTCAGCGGACGGATCATATGAGTTTAACTGGACCTTAGCGGATTTGCTCAATCCGCTGGCACAAGCTGGGTTGATATTGAAAAAAGTTGTCGAAAGTCCAGCGCAGGATCCCGGGTTTTGGCAAGACAGGGACGCTGCGCCTGAGATCGATGAATCGCTACTCGATTGGAGGCGAAATCCCCGCGCTGGATTGCCTGTTTGGCTAACAATCGCTGCCTCCCGCGCTGATTGAGGTACGATTAGAACACAATAGCACGTCGCCAAGTTACCCTGCAAAAGGAATCCATACAATGATAGAGATACGGGCAGAACAGGCAGGGGAGTATCAGGAAATTCGTCAGGTTATCGTCGCTGCATTCGGTGGCGACGCCGAAGCCAACGTCGTTGAATTGCTTCGAGACAGAAACAAGGCACCTGTCGCGCTTGTGGCAGTCAGTGACAATAAGATTGTTGGTCATATCATGTTTTCGCCGGTTACAATAACACTCGCACCCAAAATGTTCCGTGCTGTTGGACTGGCACCCCTATCCGTCCTGCCAGAGTTTCAACGGCAGGGCATTGGTTCTACCTTGGCACGCGAAGGGTTAAAAAAATGTGCAGAGGCAGGATTTGAAATGGCAGTCGTGCTGGGAAGCCACCACTACTATCCACGATTCGGTTTCTCCCGTGCCAGCCTTTACGACTTGGGAAACGAATATGGGGCTGACGAACATTTCATGGCAATGGAATTGAAGGAGGGAGCTCTTGATAAGGTCAGCGGCACTGTGCAGTATTCGTCAGAATTTAAGGAATGTGGTTGTTGAAAAATCCATTTACAGGATAATCTGTCAATGAGACTGACAAGCCAATCTGATGCTTTCATCGAAAGAAGTCGGCATGAGTCATCCAATATGTCGTGTGGTTTCTTTTGAATTACAAAGGCCTTACACACTTCGAGAATGAGGCACCGCCGGCCATCTAGCAAAACATAACTCTCAATAACTACCGCACTTCGCATCCTGACAACCGATACATACTGTGTCCTCGGTTATGGACCTCTCGACTCTTCGCTCAACCGCTTTGTTGTTGGGAGGCACGGAAGACGTTATGAGAAATTCCAAATCAGTTGAATTGTCAGATAATCAACCAAGGTCTACTGCCAGCAGCACCACGGCGGGATTCCATCACTATACGAAAGGAAAACTAGAATGTCAGCTATAGATACGGATTTGGTTCATCAATTCGTCTACGACGCACACAACGATCTCGACAGCGTTAAGAAACTGCTCAAGAAAGAACCAGCATTAGTTAATGCCAGCTGGGACTGGGGAGGAGGCGACTGGGAGACGGCGCTCGGAGCGGCAGCGCACACAGGCCGTAAGGATATCGCGGAGTATTTGCTGCAAAGGGGTGCCCGCATAGATCTGTTTGCCGCCGCCATGCTGGGCAAGTTGGAAATCGTCAAGGCCGTTGTGGCTGACGATCCGTCTGTAATAAACAAACGGGGACCGCACGGGATTTCGCTCATGGCGCATGCAAAAAGCGGGGGCAAAGAGGCTGCGGAGGTCGTAAAACTGTTGCGCTCAGCCGGCAAGCCGACCAAAACCACTAGTAAAACACCCAAAGCGAAAAAGACAGAAGCATAGGCGCAGGTGAAAACTCGTATTGAGAGACCCTAGCAAGCATGATTGGAAGTATAGATTCAAGGTGTACAAATGGGCAAGCTAAGGAAATCATGAAATTGACAACACCTATTAAGGCCCTTGAACTTTCACGTCAGTTGTTTGAGTAACGCGGACGCCCCTTACTCCAGCAACTCAACCTGCTCAATGTATGTGCGGTGGGAGGTGCTAATCACCATTGTCGGGGAGAGTATGTTGAGGAGTCAACCTTGGTGCCAACGGCACAAGTTTTGGCAGATACCGCCAAGAAATATCTCTCTTGAGCTAGATAGTCATTTGTAACATCTTGGAGCGGCATATTGATAGATCACGACAATCTTGAGGAGTTCTCCGATCCAGCCAACTATGACATGGAGGATGCCAGCGATACAGGTATTGCCTTCTACACTGCCGTAGCGCAAGAAACTGGCGGTCCTGTGCTCGAAATCGCCTGTGGTACGGGTCGTGTCAGTATCCCGATTGCGCGATTGGGTTTTTCTGTAACCGGTTTAGATATCGTTCCGGGGATGATAGAGCGGGCGCGTAGCAAATCTGTTGGATTGCCTATGCGTTGGGTTGTGGGGGACGCCCGGACATTTGACCTCAGCGAACAATTTCGTCTAATCTTTTTAACTGGTAACGCTTTCCAAGCGTTTTTGACAAACACCGATCAGGAAGCACTGTTGCAACGCGTGCACGCACATTTACACGACGAGGGATTCTTCGCCTTTGAAACGCGCAACCCGATTTTCCCTCACTCTCAAACCCCAGAAGGGCTATTTGTGCCCCTTGAAACGAATGTAGAGGAACAAGAGGGGTCCCCCTTTACCGATACAAGCGGGCGCGAAGTGCGTGTGTCGAGAACCTACCTATATGACCATGTGGCTCAGATCCATCACTGGACGACCTACAAACGCTGGCACGACGGTGGGGAGGAACACACCAAGATCACACGTACTGCGTTGCGCTACACTTTCCCACAAGAGCTTGCAGCACTGCTACACTACAACGGCTTCAGCATCGCACGACAATATGGTGATTGGGATTTAGAGCCGCTGACCGCTGATAGCCCTAGCATCATCTCAGTCTGCTGCAAGCGAGGCTGAGTTGGAGGATTGATGTGGATAAATACTTGCGCCCAACAGACGTGATGGATTATAACCACCCCGAAGTCCAAGATCTCGCGCGTACTTTGGGAAATGGAATCTCAGACCAAACGACAATAGCAGAACGCTGCTTTGAGTGGGTGCGAGATGAAATTAAGCACAGCGGCGACTTCAAGATGAATCCGACGACCTGCGCTGCGTCCGAGGTATTGCGTTACAAGACAGGATGGTGTTTTGCCAAGAGCCATCTGCTGGCTGCGCTCTTAAGGGCAAACCGTATACCCGCTGGACTTTGCTACCAACGACTCACACGAAACGGGAAGACCGCACCTTTCACACTACACGGTTTGAATGCAGTTTTCCTGCCCGAATTTGGGTGGTACAGAATCGATCCAAGAGGCAACAGAAGCGGGGTAGACGCTCAATTCGATCCGCCCAACGAGAAATTAGCCTGGCCCATAGCCGTTGAGGGAGAAGGGGATCTCCGAGATGTGTGGGCAGATCCGCTGCCGTCGGTCATTGCTGTCTTGAGGAACTACGACACTTGGGAAGGGGTTCGCAATCATCTGCCAGATCTGCCCTTCCAAGGACGAGATATTCGATATCAGGCAGTCATCCTAAAGGATCACCACGTCCTCTTACTGAAAATCGAAGATGATGGCAAGGCGGTTTGGGTAATTCCCGGAGGCGGGCGGGAGGGTTCGGAATCCGAAGAAGAGTGTGTGATACGAGAGGTGTGGGAAGAGACACATCTCCAAGTAGAAGTAGAGCGACTTATTCTGGACGAAAAGGTCCCGCAAGACTCTTTCTATGAGCGACACAAGACGTACCTATGCCAGATTATCGGAGGCGTTGCCCAGCCCGGGATTGAACCCGAGGTAGGCGACGCAGCATCTCCAATAAAGGATATTGGCTGGTTTGATCTTCGAGCGGTGGATTCTTGGGATGCTCTTGGTGCGAGTCCGCCCTTTGCCTTCTCGCTCCTAAAACGGATCAGGGAAAAGCTGGGTTATGCAAGAGGAACATTAAACAGTTGAAGAAACCTTGCAATCGATATTGCCTGTCATCGTGGCTCATACAAACGGAGCGATCAAACATGGATGTCCCGTTATCACTCATAGAGCAAAGCCTTTCCAACTCTCTCAAATATGAGATTCGGCTTGCAAAATGCACGAAGTTCAAGAAGAATCGTATGTTTCGCTGTTGGGTAGCTGACGGACCTAGTTATCTGCCAGAAGTGTTGCTTGTCAAGATGGCTAGACAAGCCAAGCGCGAACCGTATGATCGGGAACGGGATTGCATCGGAAGCTCGGCTTGGAAACTCTTCAATGAATGGGCTGGGCTTCAATTCTTGGGTGAAATCAATAGTGATCAGATGATTACTCCTAAGTTCATTGCCGGTGACGCTACACAGGGATTAATCGCATTTGAGTATGTGCCGAAAGCGCGGTCGTTCAGGGATATATTGCGTAAATCCAATGCAGTCGAACGAGCGCATGCGCTACTTGCTCACGCCCAAGCAATGGGACGTATGCACGGAAGCACCTACGGAAGGAAGAACGAATGGCTCAGTCTACGGACGAGTCTGAGCACCCATTACCAAGCAGAGACAGATTCATTCGATGGAATCCTCCGAACCTTTCGTAGATTCGCAACATTAGTTGGGCAACCAGAATCTACCGCTTTTGAGAGCGAACTGTCCGAATTGCAGGAGATTCTTTCAAACGCCGAACCATTTTCTGCCTTCAGGCATGTGGATATTGCTCCCCAGAATTATCTGTTAGTGGACGACGGTGTGAAACTTGTCGATTTCGAGTACAGTAGTTACGGGTGTTTTCTACTTGATGCTCCTTTAGGTCCCTTTCCTTTTCCGGTGCGCTGGGAATGCGATGAGGTTCTGGCGCAAGAGATCGAAAGCGTCTATCGGAAAGAATTGTCCTTTGGCTTTCGTGGAGCACTAGACGATACCATTTATTATAAGGGGCTACTGATAGCTTGGATATATTGGCTGTTACGTCTTGGACCCGTTCCCCAAACGCGTGAAGGAATGATCGAAGTATCCGATGAATTAGCATGTCGGTGCAAGGCGGTAGCACGTTTGAGTCGCGAGATTGAGTACCTGCCACAGATCGGGCGTATATTTGAGCAAGTGGCAACAACTCACGAAAGTCATTGATAATATCCAGCAATCAATATTTATGATCAATTAGAGAAATAAGTAGACATTTATCAATAACTCCTACCTGCGCGAAGGTTCCAAAAGTCCCCCTGATAAGGGGGATTTAGGGGGTTGACTGTGCATTGGAAATGTCTAAGTAATTCTAAAATTACCATACACGTTATTCGGTGTTCGCAAACCGTGAAAACTTAGAAGGAACAGCAAGATCAGGAATGACCTCGACTAAAACCAACCATACACCCAACGATGGAGCCGACTTCGTAAGCGGTATTGATTTAGCCCGGAGGTTCTACATTGAGGTTGTGCGCCCACTCATAGAAGGACGAGCTCACAGTGCAGCGAGGCTAGGTTCAGGGTCGGATGTCCTCGGTTTTGATACTCCTCGATCAACTGATCACGGCTGGGGACCACGACTACATATTTTTGTCGCAGCCTCTGAGGTAGATGCCATTCGCACGATTATCGACTCTAGTCTGCCAGAGGAGTTTCACGGATGGCCCGTGTACTTCGGTTGGGATGAGGTCCCCGTTCAGCACCATGTGACCGTTGTACCCCTTGGGAAATGGTTTGAATCGTATATAGGATTCGATCCGCAGGTGGACATTACTGCCCAGAATTGGCTTACAGCACCACAACAGTTACTACTAGAGGTGACAGCAGGTGCGGTCTTTCACGATCCCGACGGAGATTTGAAACACGTTCGCAGTAAACTGGAGTGGTATCCAAACGATATTTGGTTATGGCTTTTGGCTTGTCAGTGGCGTCGAATCGCCCAAGAAGAGGCGTTTGTTGGTCGTACTGCGGAAGTAGATGATGAGCTAGGTTCACGAATCCTGACAGCCCGAATGGTGCGCGATCTCATGCGGCTCTGCTTTCTGATAGAGCGGCGATATGCCCCGTATAGCAAATGGTTAGGCAGCGCATTCCAAAATCTCCACATGGCTCCTAGACTCGCCTCGCATCTGGATGCAGCACTCGAGGCACCGGACTATCCCACCAGAGAAACGGCGCTCTGTTCGGCCTACGAATATATCGCACAGTGCCACAATCGACTGAGCCTAACCCCTCCTGTCGATCCGTCAACTCGCTTGTTCTATAAACGTCCCTTTCGGGTGCTCGGAGGGGATCGATTTGCTGAAGCGTGCTTGGCAGCTGTCCAAGACGAGTGGTTAAAAGGACAACCGTTGATAGGCAGTGTCGATCAGTTTGTGGACAGTACGGATGTCCTGAGCAGCGCGCACCGATCTCATTATTTTATCAATATCTACGATGATTGACTCTCGGCTGCTTTACCTAGGGGTAATTCATCGCAGCGAACATTTTAATTCGGTAATCGGTCAGGGGATTCTCAATGGATTGGGAATCCCCTTTTGCGTTTCATCATTATTTTCGATGCTTGATCCCGTTTTCTTCGTCATAATATCCTGAAAACACAAGCCGACGAGGTACTGTATTTGTGGAGGCATCATTTACCGAAGCGTATGAATTACATGTTGACGCTATCTATCGGTTTATTCTGCGGTTACTGGGAAATCCAACAGATGCCGAGGATATGACCGCCGAGACCTTTCTGCGAGCATACCAAGGCTGGTCTGAGTTGCTCGACCCCGCATCTGTCCGGGCGTGGCTCTTTCGCATCGCATATAATGGGTGCATTGACCTGATGCGCCAGCGTCAGCGATACCGGGCGATTTCATTGGATACGGTGGCCGCGGACGAGATGACGGAGGTGTTTACTAGCCCGGTGGCTTCGACAGAAGCTCCACTCAAGCAATTAATCCGCTCCGAAAGCGCAGAATTTTTGCAAGCAGCACTACTTCAATTGCGCCCGATTGACCGGACTGTATTGGTGTTGGGCGAATTGGAAGACACACCGAATCGGGAAATTGCAGAAATCGTTCAACGGAGTGAAACCGCTGTGAAATCTCTTCGACAACGTGCGAGAAAAACCTTGCGTGATGAGGTGTCACGGTTATTGAAACAACGGAACACATCGCTCAAGGATCTATTTTAAATTTGAACTGAAAAAACAACCCGTAGGGCATCGTTGGCAAAAAGACCGTTCCCGATGCCTGTCCTATGGGTAGGGAGGAACCGATGAAATTCACCTGTAATGTTGCTACGCTGAAACGCGCCTTAGCCCTTTTGAAACTTGATGAACCGAAAACGCACCTGTCGATAACAGCGCAAGCGGCGCAATTGCAGTTTCGATGCGACACTGACGATGGAAAATTCTGCATTGACCACACAACTCCAGCTGAAGTTGAAGTTCCCGGTACGGCAACCATTTCCGCAGATGCACTGCCGCGTATCTGTGAACATACGACCAACGAGACGTTGCGGTTCAGTCACCACGAAAGGCATGGGTGTCTGGACATTGAAGGCGAGCAGCATCAACACGTCGTACGTACGTACGCAGAAAAATGGCAAGATCCGGCATTGAAAGAATTAACCGATACAGATGGGTATGAAATCCCAGCGTCGCAGTTCGGGAGGGCACTGAATTCTGTTTTGTTCGCGTCAGAAAAACCGTCAGACGCAGAAGGGGTGGCGGAACGACGCGCTAGCTTGTGGGGAGTACTTTTTCATCGACATGATGGCGAGGACCGAATCGTGACCACCGATGGCAAACGGTTGGCGGTGTTGACGCTGCCCGCTGCGCGTGCGTTAGGGGACACGGAAGCGCCGGTCCCAAAGCGAGCAATGGCTTATAACGCTTGCGTAAAGATGGTTGACCTGATAGAATCCTTAGAGCCAGAGGTTTGCCGACTCCATTTCACTGAAAATGCTGTGGGTTTTGAGGTTGGGGATGTTGTGTTAAGATCCACCTGGCCGTCGCAAGGAAGTTACCCGAACTATCAGTCAATTATTGAAAGGGCTGAAAAGTCGCCCACCCGTTTGGAAATCACAGTGAACTGCGAAAGGTTACTCTGGGCACTCCGAATCATCCACGTGGAGGATAATCCCAACCATCGTACCGAGTTTCGTTTCAGCGATGGACAGTTGACTGTTGCAAATGATACTCACTTGGGAAAATCGGAAGCCTATGTACCAATTCAGTATGAGGGATCAGAGATAGTGGTAGCAGTCGATAGCCGGTTTTTTGAAGAGCCACTCCTGCATACCAATGCAAATGACGTTACACTTTGGCTGCACCCAGACGCAGAAAATTTTCCGCCGCTACACCTTCAATTGGCGCAAAACCTTCGTTATCTTGTTATGCCCTTGAAATGATGCAAACAGATCTATTCACCGACACACTCATACAATTGATGCGCGATGTTTTCGCTCAGCAAGAGATCTCTTCCGAGCAACGCGCCCGTATCTACGCCCGTATCGCATCAAATCGAGGCGTGGGGACGATGGAGCAGATGGATTTCTGGGGTACTTCAGCAATTCCATCTGACGAACCGGCTGTTGCAGATACCCCGGAGACAGATGAGACAAATCAACTCTGGTTGTTCCCAGATTTTGAGATACCAGCGCCCTCTGCCAAATTAACCGTATTTTCGTTATTTCATGGTTGACATATTAAAGCCACACAGTCAAGTGAATTCAAATCCTAAAAGAGAAAGAGCCCTGTTGGACAGTCCAACAGGGCTTTTTTAATGGGGTCCGACATTTTTTAGGTGTATGGTATAATACCAGCCAAATTCAAATATCCACTAAAATTTTGAAGCAACCAGCTACTAACACGAACACAGTATCGTTTATCATTGGTTTTCAAAAAGGATTAGTCGTCTCCATATCTGGAACTAGTATTGGTTGCTATCTAAGAAATGTCTTCGTGGAGGACTCTATGAAAGGATTTGAATTATCAGAGCGATTCTTCCGGGAGATTGGGCTTCCTGCTATTGAGCAGCGATTGCCTAGGTGTATCCCGAGACTGGCAGTGGGAGTTGGCGAAGGCTCCCAAGCGCATAAGAACGACGACGAGGTGTCTCGCGATCACGATTGGGGACCGGGATTCACAGTGTGGCTTGCCAAAGACGATTTCGATGATTACGGAGAGCATCTACGGGAAGTCCTCGATACGTTACCCAATACATATGACGGATTTCGATGGAAAAATCCACCTGCTAGGACCTGCCGTGTAATCGAAATCGGTAGCTATCTAGAATCTGTAGTCGGATTTTCAGAACCCCCCGAGTCCTCCATAGACTGGTTGCGAATACCAGAATCGCATCTGTTTGAACTAACCCCGAGCAGGCTTTATCACGATGGCCCTGGTATTGTCAGTGCACGTTTCAGAGCGTTCTCCAAATACCCCAATGATGTGTGGAAGCAGCGAACGGGGGCTTGCCTTTCCTGGCTCTGGGAGTGGGGACGAAAGCATCTCCTCAGAGCAGAAACTCGAGGAGACTACGTGAGCACGTCTTGTTATTGGGCGCGATTCGCTGAATACGCAATGAAGGTTGGTTTTCTGATGAATCAGCAGTATGCACCTTACCACAAATGGTTGTGGAAAGAGTTTAGAAAGCTAGGTGCTATCGCCGACGAAGTTTCCCCTCTGCTGGAGGAAGGATTTGAGAGGATAAATGGCAAACGAGAACTAGTTGACCGCATAGAAATGATCTATATAAAGATACTTCAGAAGTTGGGTTTTTCATTAGAACTCCCGGCCCCAATAGCCACCAGAAGGTTAGCCTATCCGGACAATGAACTACTTCGATATGCTCAAGGTGTTCGGGGCACGATTGAAGATCCAGAAATCAAGAGACTACACTTGAGAGAAGAATTTGTCTATCCAGCAACTAAGGCCGCGTGGATGTGGCTGCGATAGGGCCCACCTGTTAGTCAGCACCTAAAACCGTACCCCCGGTCCTAGTCTTTTGCCCAATCGCTTCACGGTTCGAGTACATTGGAAGTATGGATTCAAGGTGTATAAACGGGCAAGCTAAGGAGACTGTGAAATTGACAATATCTATTAAAGCCCTTGAACTTTCACGTCGGTTGTTTGAGCAACGCGGACACCCCTTACTGCAGCAACTTGACCTGCTCAATGTATGTGCGGTAGGCTGCTTTGGAGGCACTTCACAGAACGCCAATCTCGATGACGATTGGTCTCGTGATCACATGTGGGGTCCGTACCTCACCTTCGTTCTGAGGGACGAAGCCTACAATGTGCATGCGTCCGCATTGGAAGAAGCTATAAAAAAAATGCCTGATGAAATTGATGGTGTGCGCTGGATTGGCTACGATGGACCCGAGCCACGTAGGACCGGTGTCCAAGAAGCACAGTCACTGCTTCGTTTGATAACAGGTCTTGAAGGACCCATAGATAGGGAAGAGGATTGGATTCCGCTTATCGAGCGCAACGGTTTTCTGGGGCGTCGCTGGACGGAACAGCTTTTTGACGCAGGTCAAGGTACCGTTTTTCATGGGGCATGGTTTGAGAAGATGTGGCAGAACTGGACAAAATTCGTTCCAATAAATGTCAAGTTAGCTTTAATCAGTCGTTCTGTATTTCGAGTTTGGAATGCAGGACCGACCTATAATCTCAATCGATTAATCGCTCGCCGGGATGCGATAGGGACACTCCTCTGTACGAGTCGGTTTGTCGATGAGGTAATGGAATTGGGGTTCACTCTGAGTGACCAATTCACGCCTGCTTTCAAGTGGCGATCCGCCCATTTCCAACGCCTCTCGGTCTTCTCGAAAGAAACTAGGACCGCGATTGCGAGATTAGCTGAAGTGAAAGACGTGGAAGAGATTCTATCTATTGCGCGATCTATCGAATCTGAAATCAAAAGTGTATTACGATCTATGTTCTCGGTCAGATGCGGAAAAAGAACTGACTTGTCCATGTATGCACACGCAATCAAAAGGAAAATACGCAACAAACAAGTGAAGGATATGACGAACCTAGATTGGTGGGTTTATCTCGGATGAGCAAGTAATGCCGTTAATTGATCATCCCTAACCCAACCTACAAGCTGCGTCTGAGCCGACGCCGCCTTTCGTCAACTTCTGACACGATTGAACTGAATCGAAAAATAGAGAAAAACCATTGATTACTATGGATGACCTAACTGACATACGCGAGATGTATAATGCTGGCTGGGCTGTCGAAGCAAGCAGATTGGAGCGTCACCAACTTGAAGCTGATATCACTTGGCGCTATTTGGACCTGTACCTACCAACGCACGGCAGGCTCCTCGAAGTTGGTTTCGGCACGGGGTTTTACACCTTTCCTCTAGCACGACGAGGCTACCAGATCACGGCTGTCGACCTTGCCGATGAATACGTTACCCGGTGTAAGACGAGAGCAGAAGCGCTTGACCTTTCCGATCAGATTGATTTCCGGACTGGCGATGCACGCAAGCTAGATGGGATTCCGCGTGGCAAGTTCGAGGCAGTTCTGCTTATGGGCCCTCTGTACCATCTACTGCTTGAAACCGATCGAACAGCAGCTCTGCGGTCAGCCTACGCTTGTCTAAGGCCGGGAGGCGTAATCTTTTCTGCACTGATTTCCAGATTTGGTATTTTTGGAGATCTCATCAAGAAAAGCCCTTCGTGGATTGAGAACCAGAAAGAGGTTTGGTCGCTGGTTAGAGACGGTCACCGTCCTGTTGATGCCCCAAGGGGTGGCTTCCGCGGCTATTTTGTCCGGGTGGATGAGATCGCCCCTATACATGAGACCGTGGGATTCCACACCCTCAAGATTGCAGGTGTCGAGCCGGCTATCTCTGCGGACGATGAGAGCTACAATACACTTGAAGGGAAGCAGAGAGACCTTTGGCTTGATCTTCTTTTCAAAATCAGTGCAGAACAAAGCATTGTGGCTTCGTCCAGACACATACTCTATGTGGGGCAAAGACCAGACAATTGAGTTCCATACGACTGAATATAGGGAGAAAAAATGCGGATACAGATTATTGATGCGGAGAAAAAGGACAGCAGAATGAGTGAGGCTAACTTGGATTTGGCTCTCCGGTTACTGCGAGAAGTCGGAGCGGTAATCCTTGAGAATGCTGTGCCGCTCGATATTGTGAAAGAAGCACAAACCGCCTATTTCGATGCAATCCGACGCGGCAGGAGGCGTAAGGTTCGCCACGCAAACGAAATGCCGTTTCTCCATCACCAGTTTATCACCAATCCGTTCGCGCTCCAAGTCATTGAAGCCGCCATGGGCAAGAAGGTAGCCTTATTCCTTTCTTGGATTCATGACAGCCCCCCAAACGCAGACGAAGATCTAACCGAAAGCATCCCCCACCGCGATGGAAACCATCTGTTTCCCGAACTGCCCTGCGTGCTCCCTGTCTCAGGGATTTATGTAGACATTCCACTAGTCGATTTTTTGGAGGAAAACGGAGCCACAAAGATTTGGCCCAGCTCGCATCTAATTATGGACTGTCCGCCATCAGATGTTCAAAATCTAGGAGAACGAGGGAAGCACTTGCCCTCCCTACAAGCGACAATGCCCATGGGGTCTCTGATTCTTCGTGATATGCGATTATGGCATGCGGGAATGCCGAACAAAACCGATACAAACCGCCCGATGCTTGATCTCGGCTACACGCGTATATTCCCTCATGCGAGCGAACGCGTCCGAATACCTCAAGACCTCAAGAAACATTGGTCTGCGTCAGCCAAGAGACTGCTTCGGACAGGCTAGGGCGTCGCCTAATTTGTACTTTGGAGATGTATAGCATTATATCTGAAATTTCTTCTTGATACTTAACATATGTTATGTTATAATTGCTTCCATCATCTCACTTTTTGCAACGATTACGGTTAATCGCTGTTTGTGTACGGACGAAAGGTTACAAGAAAACGCAACCTATAAAAGTGGTTACCTCTGACCGCTGTTTAAGACGAAATGAAAAGACTTACACACTCTGCATTTCAGAACGCAAAGAATTTCATAATGGATCAGGGAAGGGCGTTGGACCAAAGGCGTTTTGAATTTCACTTTGAAGCGGGATCTGCCGATGCTGTCCTTGCCGCGCTGGCATCTTATCAAAATGACGACGGGGGCTTTGGCAACAGTCTGGAAGCCGACATCAGGACGTCGGCTTCGTCTGCGATTGCAACTACGGTAGGTTTTCAGATTCTCAGGGAAATTGGTGCAAATGCGGGGCACGCGCTGGTGCGGAAAGGAATCGAGTATTTTGTCGCTACCTATAATGAGTCTCGGCAGGTATGGCAAATCATTCCACCCGAAGTGGCTGATGCACCTCACGCCCCTTGGTGGAATTATGAGACCAGTGCCGAAACTTTCGGTCAGTTTCTGGTCAACCCACGTGCTGAGATTGTCGGATATTTGCACGAATTCAGCGATGGAGTACCGACGAAATTGCTGAAGCCATTAACCACGACCGTTCTGGAGCATCTGGATTCCCCGCCCGACGAAATAGAGATGCACGATATCCTCTGCTTCGCTAGGCTCGCGGAGACGGAGGCACTGCCGAATAGGGACAAAGTTTGTGAAAAACTTGCCCGGGTGGTAACACCTCATGTCGCTCGAAGTGCAGAGCAGCTGACTGGCTATGTTCTCAAACCCCTGTGGTTGGTTTCCTCTCCGGAATCACCTCTCGCCGCTGAACTCAAGGCGGAAGTGGAGATGAACTTGGACTTTGAGATCGAACAGCAGGGCGAAGATGGCTCTTGGTCTCCGAATTTCTCTTGGGGAGATCAATATCCAGAAGCATGGCAAAAAGCCAAGAAGGAATGGCAATCTAGGTTCACAGTCGATACCCTGAAAACGTTGAGAGATTTCGGGCGCATCGAACAAGTAGATAAATAGAATGCAGATACACGTATCATACTCTTGACACCAGAAATCTTATGGACACCACCCGCGAACAAGGAAAAATTATCCTCATCAACGGTGCGTCGAGTTCCGGGAAGTCAACGCTTGCGCGCGAATTACAGCAAACACTGGCAATGCCATTCTGGCACTTTTCGTTTGACCATCTCCGCGATTCCAATGCCCTGCCGATGGCGCGTATTCGCAGCGGTGAAATCGATTGGTCAACGATGAGACCTGCCGTCTTCGATGGTTTTCATCGGTGTTTGCCAGTTTTGGCAGAAGCAGGCAATAATCTCATCGTCGATCACATTATCGAAAATGAAATGTGGATGTCGGATCTGGTGACATTACTCACCGGCTTGGACGTATTTTTTGTCGGTATCCACTGTCCGCTTCCTGAACTTGAGCGCAGAGAGCGGGAAAGGGGAAATCGGCGCGTTGGGGAGGCTCGGCAGGACTATCAAGTAATACATAGTTTCGCTGAATACGATTTGGAAATCAACTCAACGCAGCCGAACCAGGCCAATGTAAGCACGCTAATCCATGCTTGGAAATCCCGCCAATCCCCTAGCGCATTTGAGCGGAGGGCTGCACAAAAATGAATATTCTCACGCGCCCTCCCAATTAGACGTTAGAAACTGTATCGCATACAGGAAAGGTATATACCACAGCAACCTTCTAACCATCGCCGCCATACATCTGGTCAATCGCTGCTTTATGCTTCTCCATAATGACCTGTCGCTTGAGTTTGAGCGTTGGCGTTATATCCCCAGATTCCTGCGAAAATTCCTCCTCCATTAAAGTGAACCTCCGAACCCGTTCAAAGTCAGCAAAATCGGCCGAGTATTGGTTGATTTCACCTCGAATCAGTTGCTGGATCTCTTGTGTCTGGAGGAGTGCAGGGAGGTCCTTCGTATCAAGCTGCTGTTCTGACGCATACTCCTTAATCTCATCATAATTTGGCACAATAAGCGCAGTAACAGTGCTACGCTGATCACCGAGGAGCATGATTTCGCTGATGTAGGGGCTCTGCTTGAGCTGGTTCTCAATGGGTTGCGGCGCAACGTTTTTCCCATTGGAGAGAACAAGGATGTTCTTCTTCCGGTCTGTTATTTTTACAAATCCTTCCCCATCAATCTCCCCGATGTCACCCGTGTGAAACCATCCATCTGAATCGATTGCTTCCGCCGTATCTGACGGTTTGTTGAAATAGCCCTGCATGATGTGCGGACCACGCGACAGAATTTCACCATCTTCAGCAATTTTTACCTCTATGCCCGGAACGACGGGACCCACAGTGCCAAACTTCCATTGGTCAGGCCTATTCACACTGATGACGGGTGAAGTTTCTGTCAGACCATATCCTTCAAGGATAAGAATGCCTGCTGCATGGAAGAATTCTGCAATCGCCTGCGACAAGGGTGCACCGCCGGAAACAAAGAAGCGCAAACGTCCACCAGTTGCTGCCTTAAGTTTCTGGAAGACCAGTTTGTCGGCAATATTTGCCTTTAACGACAAGATGGAGGATGGCTTTCTTTTATCTTGGACGGCTTGGCTTACTTTCGAGCCGACACCGACGCTCCAGTGGAAAATCTTCTGTTTGAGACCAGAACCTTCTTTGACAGAGCGGAGTATTCTTTCGTGCATCCCCTCATAGAGACGGGGTACACTCATCATAATTGTCGGGCGAACGTCCTGCATATCTTGGCGGATCGTAAACAGGCTTTCGGCATAGGCTATATTCGCACCACCACTAAGTGGCAGATAGTGTCCTCCCATCCGTTCAAACACGTGCGACAACGGCAGGAAAGAAAGGAATATATCATCAGAGGTAATTGACACAATCTCCATGGCAGCCTGTACATTCGACATGAAATTGCCGTGGGTCAGCATTGCGCCCTTCGGATCACCTGTTGTGCCGGAGGTATAAATAATCGACGCAAGGTCATCGGATTCAACAGCCTCACTCGTTTGCTGGTATATCTCATCACCGTTTTCAACCTGCTGGCCAAGTTCACACACCTGATCGAATGTACGTACCGAGTCGTCTTGCAAATCATCAAAAACAACAATGTGCTGCAGATTCGTTGTGGCATTTGTGTCAAAGGCGTTGATCTTCTCCAACTGTTGCTCGCTGGATACGCAGATGATCTTTGCCCCCGAATCTCTGACGATGTACTCCACCTGCGCGGACGTCAACGTTGAAAACATCGGCACAGTAACCCCACCACCGGCAAGCGTCGCTAGGTCCGTTATTGCCCACTCCGGACGGTTTTCTGATAAAAGGGCGACCCGGTCCCCTTTCTGCAAGCCGAGTTCAGCCAACCCTAAGCAAAAGTGCTTTATCCGCTCTCCGAGCGTTGCATAGGAGATGTCCTGATACTTCTTGTCAACTTTGTGAGATAACGCAGGCTTAGATCCGTGTTGCTGGATGGTATCTTGTACCATCTGGTTGATTGTTACTTTGTCCATGACCAACCTCCTTGTGTTAGGATTATGGGTAATCTGGAAAACGTTGACGTAAACACCTTATCGCTTACTCTCCATTCAGTTTCGTAACGGTCTTTCAACTGTTGGGGCACTATACGAAATTTCAATGCTCGTGACACATATAAATGATTTTTTGCGCCGATGCGCATTATACTCCTACTGACAAAAAAGGGTCAACCAGAAAATAAAAAGTTAAAAATGTTGGAGTATGTATATTATACACTTCCCTTCTCATCACCTTTCGCATCATGCGTAATGTACCTGTTATACCAAGCCAACTGCCGTTTGAGCATATCCAACTGATGGCGGGGCTCGCCAATACTATGACCTTCGCGTGGATATTTGACAAATACCGTTTCAACGCCGGCGGCTTTGAGGCCAGCGTAGAATTCTTCTGATTGTGGCAAGGGAACCCGGATATCTTTCTCGCCGTGCAGGATGAGGGTTGGGGTCTGGACGCGATCCACATGGTTAATCGGCGACCGTTCACGGTATAATTCTAATCCTTGTGATGGAGGACCCGCAAAGTAGAGCGACATAAAACTTGGAATGTCGGTTTGGGCGTAAAAACTTACTAGATTGATGACACCACAAACATTGCAGGCAGCTTTGAAGCGGTCGGTATGAGTGATCATCCAAGTTGTCATGTAGCCGCCGTAGCTTGAACCACCAACGATGAGGCGGTCAGAATCAGCAATCCCCTGTTCAATCAGAGAATCTATGCCTGTCATGATGTCCTGATAGTCGCCGCCACCCCAGTCGTTATAGTTTGCCGTGGCAAAATCGTTCCCGTATCCATCCCCGCCACGGAAGTTCGGTGCAAAGCAAGCAAAACCTTCACCGCTGAAATAGTGCCATGTCGGCTTGAATCCCAAATCACGTGAGCTACGGGGACCGCCGTGTGGCTCAACAATAAGCGGATAGCTTTTGCCCGCCTCGTAGCCAACAGGCAGACACAGTAAGCCTTCTATCTCAAGTCCGTCGCTGCTCTGCCATTGAATCACCCGCACGTCACCGAGCGTGAAGTTTTCTAGCTGCGGATTGAGTTTTGTCAGTCGCTTCATCTCTCCCGTGCGAATAGACCCGACGTAAACATCCGGCGGGACGTACGATTCACTGCGAGTACACAGGAATGTATCGCCATCATCGGCGATGGAAATCTCTCCGACAACACAATCGCCGTGAGTGATTTGACGAATTTCGCCCGTCCTCTTTGAAGCGAAATAAAGCTGCCAACGCACCCGATCCATTGCAATAAAGTAGATTGCCTCGCTATCCGGAGACCAAACCGGTCCATCAGCATTGCGATCAAGCGGAACAGCAGTCAGATTTGTTGATGCACCCCCTTCCGCCGAGATGACGTGAAGATCTTTCTGACCATAACCTTCGGGGCTATGCAAGTACGCAACCTGCTTCCCATCCGGCGACCAACGCGGCGAACTCTCTCCGCCGGTGTGCATTGTCAATTTTCGGAGGCTCTTAGTTTCCACATCGATGATGTGAACAGTCCCGTTAAACATTATATCATCCGCTTTCGGGGAAGGTGACGAAACAAAAGCAATCTGCTTTCCATTTGGTGACCAACACGGCTCGTTGACGTGGAAATCACCCGATGTTAGTCTATGCGATTCATCCACATTAACGTTCTCATCTAACCCTTCCTCCGGCAAGTCGAAAAGAAGCGTAGGTTCATCGTGCAACGTTTCAACATCAATAACCCACAGATGCTGCTGCTTGAAATCATCTATCCCCATGACCACCCGGTCATCCTTGGCTTTCTGCCGCTTCTCATCAGCCTCGCTATCCTGCTCTGTCCTGAGAAATGTGATCCGTTTCCCGTCATCTGACCACTGCGGATTGGAGGCACCATTTTCTGCATGAGTAAGCTGTTTTGCCTCACCCCCCGCAATCGGAATAATCCAGATCTGTGTTTTGTCGCCCGCCCGCTTTGAGACAAAGGCAAGTTGTGTGCTGTCAGGTGCCCATTGCGGATTGCTGTCTCCATTGGGACCATTCGTCAACTGGAACGGTTCGCCGCCATCAGTCGAAACCAGCCAAATATGACCCCGGTGCTCGCTTTTTTCCACTTCGAGGATTGGAACGGTTCGGACAAACGCTGCCCATTTTCCGTCAGGTGAGATCGATACCTCACTGAGTCCCCTCAAGCCGACAATATCTTCTGGTTGAAGTGTTGGCAGTCCTTGACATTTCTGAGTGTTGGCAGTCATAAGATTCTCTGCTCCTACTGACGCTGGTTTTTAGAGAATAGATGTGGGAAAGTCAGGGCAGTTGTGGTAAAATATCTTCCGACCCAATAATCTGATTTCAGTAGGACGATATTATAAAACGAAAAGATCGCTCAAAACAAGTGAATCCGATGATACCCCATTTTCCAGACATTTTCAAGTCCTGATTTCATCAAGGACTCCAACAAGCGGAGCCCGTTTTGAAAAGCCTGAGACGTGCAACAGTGACGATCTCATCTGAGGACATCAAGAAAAGGAGAAGGTAGAGAACAAACGTTCCACCAATGGATATGAAAAACGTGGATCAAGACGCTCTTTTTGACCTAGCACAGCTAGAAAATGATCAGATAGATCTGGCTGAAGGTGCCCTCCTCATTGCCAAAAGTGCCTATGTCGATCTGGACATTGAAATGTATCTACAACGGTTGAATCAGATGGCTGAAGAACTTCAATTCCAGATCGGTCGGGAAACGGATACGCGTGATCAGATTAACCACCTAAACCGCTATCTATTTGAGACCCAAGGATTTGCGGGTAGCAGTCAAGAAGATTATTACGATGCACGGAACAGTTATCTTAACGAGGTGCTTGAGCGCAAAATTGGTATTCCCATTACGCTTTCAATCGTGTACATGGAAATTGGTAAGCGAATTGGGTTACCGCTGGTAGGAGTCGGTTTTCCGGGCCATTTTATCGTCAAACACCGGGATTTAGAGACCGTAATCGACCCCTTTGAGAAGGGACAGATTTTGTCCGATGAAGACCTCTCTGAAAGGTTGACCCAGATTTTCCGTGAGCCCGTGCCGATGCATCCCCGTTTTCTGCAAGCGGTTACGCATAAAGAGATTCTCGCACGGATGCTGCGAAACCTAAGACAAATTCATTTCAGGGATCAAGAGCACGAGAAAGCAGTTAGAACCGCCCAGCAGATCACATGGCTTGCCCCTCAATCTGCACAAGACCATCGAGATCTCGGTTATCTGTACTACCAAGTCAATGCCTACGCCAAATCTCTGGATTCCTTTAATACCTATCTCCGCTTATCGGACGATCCGCCAGATCGAGAGGAAATTTCCAGGAACATCCGTGTCCTGACCCAACAGCTTGCCAAACTGAATTAACGCCATCCAACGCATACACCCGAACCTTCGTGCGATTTAATCTATATGCTCATTCATAAAGGACTGATAAAGGAGAAACTGCATGGACCGTAAACTCCGTTTCGCAGTGATTGGTGCTGGTAGATTTGCAGAAGAGTGCCAAATCCCCGGCTTGCAGCGTCATCCCAACGCAGAAGTTGTTGCACTCTGCCGACGCGACCGAGATCTGTGCGAGCAAACCGCACTCAAATTTGGTGTTCCAAAAGTCTATACAGACCACGCAGACGTGATTGCCGATGACACGATCGATGCAGTGACAATCGTGACGCCAAACGTTTTCCACCATCCCATTGCGGTAGAAGCCCTCCAAGGGGGAAAGCACGTTTTCTGCGAGAAGCCCTTAGCAATGAATGCCGCCGAGGCACGCGAGATGTACGACATCGCTGAAGCCAGCGGTAAGATTCATCAGGTCGCCTTTACATTCCGCTACACGCATTGTCTCTATAAATTGCGTCAAATGTTCAACAAGGGTAGGATTGGCAAGCCCCTCTATGTTCGCATTCAATGCGATGGTTGGGGCGCGCTGCAGTCATCAGCAACAGCAGCATGGCGTAACCAAAGAAGCCTTTCTGGCACTGGTATTCTTGGCGATATGGGGTCGCACTTTTTTGATGCGATTCGGTGGGTATGTGGCGATATCACACAGGTGTGCGGCGTATTGCATAACGTACCGCGTGTTCGCCCACATGTCAGCACAGGTGAACCGACCCCAATTGACACCGATGATCTTGCTGCCGCTTGGTTTGAGACTGCGTCTGGTTTGAAAGGCCAGTTTTTCGTCAGTAGCATTACGCCACCACGTCCAGAAAATAAATATATTGAGATCGTCGGCGAAGAGGGAGCACTGTTCGCTTACTTAAGTCGTGGCCAAGAGGAGGGCTTACGGTTCCGCCACCGGGACGGTAATTGGGAGACAATCGATCTGCCACCCGAAGCTGCTGAAGGCAAACCACATGCGTTGGGACGAATGATGGGCAGTTACGTTGATGGCATTCTCAGGGGAAAACTTGATTCGGATCGAGATCCCTCTTTCTTCGATGGCTGGAGGGTACAGCTAGCAATTGATGCAGTCGCCGAATCTGCAGAACACAAGAAGTGGATTGATATAGAAAACAAAATATCTGACCGGTGATGTGTAACTGCAAAGAATGCATTTTTTTCTTGACCGCATAAACATATTGGCATACAATTAATAATAGTGTGTTGACACTATATAGAAATCTCTAAGTCGTTACGGGCGATTTCTGCGTTTTAACAGTGCGTGCAAGGTTAGAGCACGAGCATTTCACTTTTTCACAAGGTTTTTTGCGTGAATAATCGGTGGATGACCGCTCGACGCTGACTCTGTACATCTTCCCAGTCAGGAACTTATCGCGTGAGCGTTTCTCCATCGACTGGTAAATCGTCTGCCACAGAAAGACACGTTGCTTTAACATTTCATGATAAAATGACACAAAAGGTTATCCAGACTGTTGACGCAAACTATTTTTGGAGGTAACAAATGAGTACTAAGAAAACCTCAGGGGCTTTGATGACCTCGCTGATTCTTCACGGAGTCGCCTTCTTTATCACGGGTATATACCTCGTTACCCAAACGCAACAGTTCAAAGATTTAGTCGGTGCCGAAGTGCTACAGGCAAAGGAACCCCCTAAACCGCAAGTACGGAAACCGGTCATTAAGCCGGTGGTCAAACCGACCGTTCCAACCACAAACACAGTGGTAGTCGAGCAGGTGCAAGTCCAACCCAGAGTGACGACAGCAGCCGTTGTGCGTCCGACCTCCGTGCAGCCACAAACCGTTTTGGAATTTTCCAATAAAGTGGTGAAGTTAGAAGCACCACTCAATCCTAATGTCCCGAAAGTGACAAGTCCGAATCAACCCGTACCACAAGTCGTGACACATGCCGACCTGCCGGTTTCTGATGCGCCAGGGGCGTTGGCATTCTCCGCACCCGTCGCTTCGGCTCCAAGCGCCGCGCCCGCTAACGTTGGTCGTGGCATCGGCGGTATTGTGCAGGTGAAGGTCACCTTTGCGCGTCCGAAGGGACTTGCCATGGTTGAACATGTCGGTGCCGTTCGCGATGCTTTGAGCGATGTCGTTGAAAACATTACGCTCGGTAACGTTGAGGTACCTCCACTGCCACGCGGTGAACCCGGTGGGCGTGTTGTTGGTCGTGGTGCTGATATCCGCGGCGTTTTCCGCTTCACGCGTGTTCGCCACAGTCTCGCTGACTGGTGGGCAGATGCGTCTTCGCTGAACGCTTTCACCAAATGGCTCAATGAACGGACAAAGATTAAGACAGACATGAACGTCGAAGGTGGCGCGTTGAAACTAAACGATGCTAACTTGATGAAATGTCCGCTAGTCTTCATGACGGGGCATGATCCTGCACACGTCCGTTCCAAGAACCTGATGGGTCGTCAATATGGCGGCGGTAAGATGGACAGCCGATTCTCCGAGACAGAAATGGCTCAGTTGCGGCGATATCTTGTCGAAAAAGGCGGTCTCCTCGTCTTTGATGACTGCGGTATTGACGCGGCAGCGCAAGCGATGCCTCGTTTATTCTTGGCACAGATGCGATATGTGATGCCAGAATATCAGGTTCAACGCATCCCAAATGACCACGAAATGTACGATAATTTCTATGAGATGGGTGGTCCGCCAACCGGATTCGACATTTTCTGGTGGGGATCTCGCCCAGGCAGGCGGAACTTCCTCGAAGGAATTTCCGTTGGCGATAAAATCTCGGTCATTTTGGTCCGCCGTGACTATATGTGTGCGATGGAATCGGTCAGCTTACCAACCCGTTCCGTCAAATACTCACCCGGCGTCTATCGTTTCATGACCAACGTCGCAGTATATGCCCTGACGCACGGCGCGATTTCGGACTACTCCGGATATGTGCCAGAAGATAGACTGGCGCAGCAGAAGCTGCCAACCGAAGCGCCAGAAGCAGCAAAAATTGGGGCACTTGAATAGGATCTTTTGATTCGAATACCTCTTGAATCAATCAAACATAAAAAGCAGCCATTCACTTGGCTGCTTTTTTTATTGCCTTCCCAGTCAAGAAGGAGATTTGTATGGAAGCGTACAAGGCGCAGTTAGCATTTTCAGAGACACAGTTGCGCCCACTCTATATCGAAGGGTACACCGACCAACTCAGCTATGCACCGGGTGATGAGATCGGGTTTCATATTTCTACCAGCGCATCGGAGTATTCACTGGAAATTATGCGTGTTGGTGCCACCCGTGAAGTGGTCTGGAGTGACAAAGAACTCCCTGGATCTGCGTATCCGATACCAGAGGACGCCTCGTCGCACGGCTGCCGCTGGCCCACCAGTTTCAAGCTGCGTGTGCCGGATACATGGCAGAGTGGTTACTATGAAGTGGCGATGCGAGCAGAAGATAACGGCGGCGATTTCACGTACAGAAATCGCCGGACAACTGAAGGAATGATGCACTTCGTCGTGCGGTCTGCACAGCCGGGACGCGATACGAAAATCTTACTTCAACTCGCGACGAACACTTACAACGCCTATAATAACTGGGGCGGATACAGTCTTTACGCCTATCATGGCCACAGCAACTTACAGGGACATCGCGTCTCCTTCGACCGACCGATGGCAGGGCTTTTTAGTAGATGGGAGTCGTTCTTTGTGGAATGGGCTGAACGGAATGGCTACATACTCGATTACGCCGCCAATAGCGACCTCGAATTTCATCCGGAAATTTTGAAAGACTATCGACTGGTGTTGAGCGTCGGTCACGATGAATACTGGTCTGGAGGGATGCGAGACAACCTAGAGGCGTTCATCGCCAACGGTGGGAATGCAGCATTCTTTAGCGGAAATTCGGTCTGTTGGCAAGTCCGCAGCGAAGATGAAGGACGTGCTCTGACCTGCTGGAAACAGTGGTACAATACGGACCCAATTTATAAAACAGGCGACTATCGAACCTTGAGCACCTTGTGGAGCCACTATCTCGTCGGTCGTCCTGAGAACGAATTGACCGGTGTAGGCTTTCTCCACGGTGGATACCATCTCAGCCATGGTCAGTTCATGGATGGTTCAGGCGAATACACGGTACACCGTCCAGAACACTGGGTTTTTGAGGGAACGGGCCTCAAGCAAGAAGACGCCTTTGGTGGTAAGCACACCATCGTGGGCTACGAATGCGACGGCTGCGAGTTACGAATTAAGGACGGGCTTCCCGTCCCAACATATCGGGATGGTACTCCAGATAACTTCCTTATTCTCTGCACTGCCCCAGTACGTTGGCATCCAGACGACTGCGAATGGTACGAACGCTGGAACAGAGGCCACACCGGCGCTGCAACGATGGGGATTTATACCCGCGGGGGAACCGTTTTCACCGCTGCCACGACCGATTGGGCACACGGACTACAGGGCGGCGATTTAGTTGTAGAGCGCATCACACAAAATGTGCTAAATCGGTTATCTCGTTAAACCGGAATAGGTTTACAAACTCCCCCGATGTCCCCGCTCAATCGCTTCGCACAGTTCCATTGTTTTCACCGCTTCCTCCATCGGGCTCCAAGGGGTAGTGTCGTTCAGGATGCAGTCGGCGAAGTGGCACGTTTCATTGAAGTCGGGTCCCCCAACAGCATCGAGGTCAAGCGGTTCCTCACACAAGGTTCCATCTAAATAAAGGGTGATTTTTGGTGCGCGTGTCAAATCGAGATATGCAGACATATCCTCGGTGTGGACTTCTGCCGACTGGATCCGGTAGCCAACCCCATAGTGACTCATCATTGTCCCATGGCAACCGTTATCAAAGGCAATGACGGCATTGTAGCGGGGGGTGCCCTCCCGCTCACCATTCCACGAATGACCGTACACCTCAACAGCGGTTGCCGCCTCAGTCGGCGCGCGTCCTGCCATCCAGCGCAGGAGATCAACGTGGTGAATCGCATCGCAGATAATCTCCGGCGGCGCAACCTCTCTACGACCCGGAACCTGCAAGCCTGATGGCGGTTTGTGATAGTTTGCTGCCACCTGTACCGCACCACCACGTTCTTGCAATAACTTTCGCACCGCCAATACCTCTGGTTTGTAGCGGCGATTGACGGATAGAATCGCCTTGCCCTTACTCTGGCGGGCAGCGTCAAGCATCTGCCGTGTCTCTCCGACGTTCATCCCCGGCGACTTTTCGACCGACGTATGCAGATCACGTTCCAAACACTCCACCACAATCGGCAGCAGATGACCGGGCATAGTAACAACATAGACGACATCTAGGTCCACCTGATCTAGCATCTCGCGGTAGTCGCTGAACGCAGATTCAGGTTCATGGGTGCGTTTTGCCTGCTCCAGCCGTTGGTCGTCAATCTCCGCGATTGAGATGAGTTCCATCCGGGGCTCATCTTTAACCATCGCAAAATGCCCCTGTGCGTGCCCGCCGCAGCCGATAATGCCGACTTTCAGATCCGCCATTGTGCAACTTCCTCCTTTTTTGCTAATCTCTGTCCGTTTATGCCTACCGTTAAACGTTTCGAGATCTCTATTATCAACCCATCTCTTAAGAAGCGCGGGGTGACTATCTACCCACACCTGTTTTGGGAGCGAGTAGCAATCACCCGCGATTCACAGACCCAGCTTAAAAGAAAAATGGATTTGACCACGCCTTCTTGCCGGTCTCATCGGTAATCTCGACGCGCACGTACTTGATGCCGCTCGGCAACTCAAACGTTGCCTCAGTTAACGCCTCACCTTCGGCGGCAACGATACGCTTTCCACGACTGCGCTGTGCTTTGAAAACGATGGACTGTGCTGGCGAACACTTGACGGAAACACTCTGTTTCTCTTCACCCTCATCTGTCACATCCAGATCGATTATCTCCGGTCCTAGGGTCGAATAGAAAGCACCGGTACGAAATCCGGTCATAATCGCATCGGTGGTGAGTTCAGTCGCCTTCACCATAACCCAGCCGTGGAAACAGTCATGTTCTGTACCGTGGGCATCATCGGCAGCGATGCCGAAAACGGGGCGACCTGCCTTGTCTAATAAATCGTCCCACGCCTGTTCGGAAAAACCTTTGCCGATGCCCATGCAGGTGTCGTTGTAGACCTCAACGGCAAAGTATCCACTTAGCGGTAGATAATCGAGCAGCGTATGTCCACACCAGTAGGGATGGCAGAGCACTGCTGCGCCCCCTTGCCGGTTTATCTCTTCGATTACGGCGTTGGGATGCATCTCCGCACAGTTGATGCGCTCGTGGAGATTTATACCGACGATATGATATGTGTCGCCGCCATAAGGATTGTTGGGATGGACTTCACTACCGGAAATTGCCAAGAAGCCATCTCTACTGTGAGCAGAAACATCGTTGACCTTTCGATGGTCAGTCAGCACCAAGAAGTCGTAGCCTGCTTCACGATAAGCTGCGAAGCGGTCTGCCATCGGCAGCCTGCCGTCCGACTCGGTACTATGGCTGTGAGTATTGCCGCGATACCACTGTCCGGACTGTTTGAAGGGATTAACATTTGACATAAAAAGTCTCCTTGCTGGTTTCGATAGTTTTGCTGGGTTATTGTATTTTAACACACCCTTTTCAAAACGGAAACGGAAAAAACAAATCAAAACCGCCGAAAAAAAAGATTTACGATCCGGGCGTCCTCGTGTAAAATATAGTTGAGGAGATTGACATAAATGAAGACAATTATTATCGGTGCCGGACGTGGCAGACGGCTCATGCCACTGACAGAGGATACGCCTAAATGTTTTGCAGCCGTTAAAGGAAAACGCATCCTTGATTGGATACTCGAAGCATGGCATGCAGCAAATGTAGCGGATATTGTCTTCGTCGGCGGGTATCAGATTCAGCGCATCCGGGGTGATTACCCTGCCTTCCGCTTCTACCATAATACCGATTGGCAGCAGAATAATATCTTAGCCTCGCTTTTTCGCGCCGAAGCGGAAATGAACGAGCCTTTTGCCTGTACCTATGCGGACATTATCTATCGACCTTGGGTGACGCAGAAGTTGATGGAAACCCCCTACGACATTACACTTGTCGTCGATACCGCTTGGCGGGAGCGTTACGCAGCACGTACGCTTCACCCCGAAGATGATGGCGAGAAAATCCTTGTAGACGGAGCGAGAGTTACAAAAATCAGTCGTGATATAGCGTCCGAAGCTGCGCACGGCGAGTATATCGGTGTTGCGAAATTTAGTCAACGCGGGGCACGCCTCCTACGAGATCATTTCCACCGGGTCTGTAATGAATATAACGGCACATCCTTTCAGGGAGCAGCTTCCGTGCAGAAAGCGTATCTAATCCAACTCTTTCAGGAGATGATTGAACAGGGCGTAGAAATTCACAAAATAGATATTGCGGGCGGGTATTACGAGATCGACACCACGCAGGATTATGAACTTGCAAACGAAGTCTGGTAGGCTAAGTGAATGTGTCTGTACCCTCGCTTGAAATTTCGTCATCTCAGGATTAGCGCTTGTGAGAAGAATAGAATAGGAGAGTCCTTATGCAAATTCTTAATCTTGAATCGGGAACGCCTTTCCAGATGGGAAAGGGAAAAAATTGGCGGGTCGTCCATCCCGATATGGGTGCAACACAGATAACCCTCAACCACGGACAACATGCGCCCGGTCAAGAGTTCACACAACATATCCACGACGAATCGGAGGATATGATTGTGGTGCTTGAAGGTGGCGGTCATATCCGGCAGGGAGATGTCTACACGCCAATTATCGCGGGCGATGGAATCTTTGTGCCAGCGCGCGAAGTTCACGGCACTGTCAATACCACAGACCAACCGGCACGGCTCATCAGTTTCCAATCCCCGCCAGATATGGCACTGTATCGCGGCGAACGAGATCACCCCAACAATTCACCTCAACCTGAATCGGGACACAGAAGCAACGTGCAAGTCATCTCAATGGCAAAATCGGGACCGGTGTTCGGCAAATCAGGAGAGTGGCGTAGCGTTGTATCGCCACAGAAAGGGAGTCAACATCTATCGCTCGATTACGTCCAACTCAATACAGGTGAAGCATTTACCCACGAACCCATCGGCACAGAATCAGTCTATGTGCTGATTGCTGGGGAAGCAGCAGTGACAGCAAACGGAGATACATCATCACTTGGTCTGAGAGATGTGCTCTTTCTCAAGTCTGAAGACACCTTCACGTTATCACAGACTGGCAGCGAGCCAACCACGCTGCTTCACTGTTGGGCATTAGCAAAATAGACAATCAAAGAATAGAAACAGGGAAACAGATTCATAATTTTGAGACAAATTTGCCTCAACGTCTATCAAACTTATGCAATTACGTTTCACGTTTTACGCATGGAGGCATTTTACACATGAAAGAAGAAGCTGGTGATCTGACGGTTTCTAGACAAGGCAGTCAGGTCGTAGCAAAAAGTAATCTATTCCAAATCAATTTCGACCTTTCCAAAGGAACCTGGAACTACACCGACAAAACGGGCTATAACATTATCAGAGACGCATATACAAAAATTATTTTACAAGATGGAACAGCCCTGACAACACTCGACCCGGGAATTTCGGAGTTCATTACCAATCCTACCACCGAAGATGAGTTTGGCATTTACCAACCTATCACATTTTCGCACCAACCCAAACAGCATGGTGTACGGACCCATCTCCACCTGAAATGTTATCCTAGAAAATCTTATATTGTATTAACTGTCAGTGTAAAAAATACCCACGAGAAACCAATTGCGCTAGAACAGATTTCCACTATTGACGTCTCCCCTCACGACGGTAAAGCCAAAGGTGGCATCTATCTCGGAGGCGCACCATCAGGTTATCACACTTTTTTGGATATGAATACGCCGATAGCATCTGGTCTTAAGGAGATTCACGACGGCTTTCACATCAATGAAGATGGTTCTTCCACCTCCTGTTACAATGGAGTTCTCTACGATACAGAAAGCAAGCGATCTCTCGTCTTCGGTTTCTTGAGTTTTCAAAAATGGTGGTCCGCTGTCCAAATGGGATATGATGGTGGCACACAACGGGGGAAGGAAGAAAACCACGGCGTGAATCACTGGGCGCTCTACCATAAGTGCGAAAATCACATCTGTCGTCAAGGAGAGGAAGTGTACGCTGAACCTGTTTATCTGAATTTCGCACATCAAGGGTGGGAAGCATACCACCACTATGCCGAGATGGTAGGACACCGTGTTAAACCAAAATCGCTAAATCGTGTTTTCTCCGGTTGGTGTGCTCAGGACAGCGAGGCAAAATCTGTCAACGATGCCAAAATCTCCGAACAGATTGAACAAATCACCAAAAACCGATTATCTGATCCATCGCTGCCGGGCAGTTTTGAGTACGTTCAGATTGGAAAGGGTTGGGAAGAATCAACCGGCAGCTATCAAGCAGACGCACAAAAGTTTCCAAAGGGGATGAAATCAATTGCTGATCAGATTCATGCCAAAGGACTAAAAGCAGGGATCCGATTTACACCGTTTTGCGTGGAGACCAACTCCGAACTTTTGAAATCGCATCCAGAGTATTTCTTGCAAGAACGTGACATAAAGAAACCGGCTTCCATCATTTTACCGGAAGATGGAAAAGAGATTGTAGTACTTGATGTCTCGCAATCGGGGGCGCAGGCGTATATCCGCGAAAACATCCGAAAGTTGATTGATGAGTGGGGATATGATCTGGTCAAAGCGGATTTACTCGCATACTCCATAGGCCCGCTAGCAGAACTGAACAACTTCGTGGCGCACGACGCATCGCTCACCGCTGTTGAGCTTTACCGACTTGGAGTTGAACTACTGAATCAAATTATCAATGAAAATGAGAAGGAGGTTGTACTTGCAGCATGTAATACATGTCGGGGACTAAGCATCGGAGACTTTGTACTGAATGAAACAGCTTCAGGTTATGGTGGCTACATCGGCGAAGGGGCTTGGGAGAGTCCACAAGGGTTAAAGCTGATTGTCAATGCCCATGCAGCGCATCTTCCGATGTATGGCGACGCATGGACAAATGAGTTTGGCACCCTAACCATCAATGAACCACTCCCGCTGAATGAAGCGCTCATTGCAATGACCATGGCAGGCATGAGTGGCGGGGTTGTCACTTGCGCTGATGACTTCAAGACACTCAAGCCAGAGCGGGCGGAGTTGCTCGCCAAGATTTTCCCACTTATTGGTGATTCCGCAATACCCGTTGATCTCTATGAAAACAAATTCCCGCAAATCTGGAATCTACCGGTGACATCCCCTCATGAATCTTACAATGTCGTTGGGGTCTTCAACTGGACAGATAGAAAAGCAGATGTCGATTTTACTTTGGATTCGCTCGGCTTGAATCGCTCTCGATACTACCTTGTGCACGATTTCTGGAACCGAGAATTCCTCGGAAATGTCCGAGAGCGGGTCACGCTGTTCGATATCCCCTCCCGCTCCGTCAAACTGCTGTGTCTACGCGCAGAAAAGAACGTCCCCCAACTACTCGCTACAGATATCCACCTCACACAGGGCGCGGTCGATGTTCTATCCGCCGGTTGGGATAAGCGAAGCCAGAGTTTCTTAGCAGTTTGTAAATCCCCCAGGCACAGCAAAGGAACACTGTTCATTCATGTGCCTCAAGGTTACGCTCCCGCCGGAATTGCGTGTTACGGTGCCGACTACCACTTTCGTTGGGACAGACAGATCTATGAAATTGAATTCAATTCAAGCACAGCACTTGTACAGTTTAGCGTTCAATTTGCCAAAACGTCGGGATAAAATGATGTCTTACGCCCCGATAGAATCGGGAGGTTTTGCTGCGCTCAACATGACGCAAAAGGAGATTTTATGGACTATCCCCAAGTATTAAAGGAACTCGAAGATCTCGTCAACGAGACCTACAGTCTATGGGACCACAACCGTGTTGGGTTCCAATGGCGCCACTACACGTGGAACCACACAATGCGGGTTCGTGCAATGAGTATGGAACTCGGCAGGCGTGCAGGCGGCGACGTTACCAAACTCGAAGTCGCGGGAACACTGCACGATATCACCAAGCGGTATGACGGTGAAATTTTGTCGGATGAAAACGGCAAACGGGTCGTTAATCATGATGGACTCTGGCTGAATGAACAACTCATGCCGAGTCGAGAAAACCTCGTCACCCGGCTCTATGATGAAAACGATCTTGCTGGCACAGTTCACCATGAGTCTGGAGCAGTTATCACCGAGAAGATACTCGCGATGTATGATTTCGATCAGGATTTTGTTGACGCTGTTCGCGCTATTGTGCTCGCACATCTGAAGCCGATGAACCTCACCGAGGAACGCTACGATTTTCTCTACAGGAACATCGAAAATCAGATCCTCTACGACGCTGATACAATGGACCCCAATGTCGGCTATACCGCATTTTTCCGCAACGTCCACATCCACAGCTATTCCGCTATCCGGCGCAACGGCAAGTTCGATCTTGAGGAGTATGCCCAGAGTCTACCTCGCTGGGTCAATTCCAAGCAGGCATTCGTCGAACATCTGTTGACAGAATCGGCGAAGGAGGTCGGGCAGGCGCGGCAGGATCGAAACAAGGCATTGACAGATCAGGTTGCGGCGGAAGTCGGAGATATGGAAACGAACCGCAAATACGGACTGCTCGGTGTCATCGAATACTTCGTCAGCGACACCGAAGATCCGCACTTTATGAACCAATTAGGGCACCTCAAGGAGCATTGGATTCCAGAACGTCAGAAATGGCTCGCCGAGGAAGAAACCACAAGTGCAGCTCGGGATCGTGCGAGTGAGGCGTTAGATCGGGTGATCGATTTCACCGATACACTTGAGCGGGAGTATCGAGGCGAAATTTAAGGGGTGCGGGCGAGAAGATATTTTTTATGATAGGAACGACGATACGCTGTGCAACTGAGGGATTGGGGCAGCTCAATCCCTCAATTTTTCCAATCCTGTAGACGCTGTCCCGACAGGTCGGGATTTCTCTGCCCTCAACTTTAGTCTTCAACCAACTGTCTTCCGGCAAACCCGGCATCAACCTCGTGCCAGTACATGATTGCTTCTTCCCCAGCCCTCCAGCAGAGGTAGACCTCCCTACCCTCCCGAAGGTGAGGGAAGTCAATTAACCCCGGATTTATATCTTTTATCGTACACCCATAGGACTGAATCTCCTCAATGGCGTCCCGGAATTTTCCTGTCAATTCGAGAAACTGCGGTGTTTTTCGATGCCCACCGTTGTGGCGAATAACCTCAAAAAGTGGTGTCAATTCCGCCCCAAGTTCTTCTAACCCCTCCCGAAACTCTCTCAATTCTGATAGTTTCTGTTCTAACATAGGAATCAATCGGTTCGCCTCTTCTACCGTAAAATATCTCTTTCGTCGCATTGTTCACCCAACCTTTGTGCCAAGATAAACTATGATATTGTTTTCTACAAATAATAACAAGATACAGAAGTGTAACCCATATTCGATAAAATGTCAAAAGAGTTAGTTGGACGCAAAAAATCACCAAGAAGTGTGGAGGTTCCTACCAGTGCGGATTAGCAGTTATCTGTTTCCTTTTATCCGTTTCCATACATTCGTTGGCTCCTTTTTCGCCTTGAGTGCGAGTGTTATTCTGATGTTAGTCCTCTGTGAAACAGGATCAGCGGACAAAAAATCGACAGATGTAAAACCATACGGAATCGATCAACGAATTCCGTGGGAAACATCTCGTGTCGTAGGTGCCCCCGATACCACCGACGATTTCTCAATCTTAGCGCGCGAGTCGGAGCAGTTCATAGAGGCAGGGAAAGCAATCTTCAACGGGAAAGGTTCGTGCTACTCCTGTCACACACTGAACCCCTCCGCGCCGCTAGGCAGGGGACCGGATCTCACTAATATTGGAGTGGGCGCTGCAACGCGAAAACCGGGGATGGGTGCAAAGGGGTATCTCATCGAATCCCTTTATGATCCAGCCGCATTCCTTGTCCACGGGTACGGTAAGACCATGACGCCGGCGTGGAGGCCACCGATCAGCCTATCGAATTTAGAAATCGAAGCTGTTATTGCATTCCTTCAGAGTCAGGGTGGTGAGGCAGATCTGACGCCGTTTGAGCCACCGGTTGATATACAAACTGTTGCAAAAGAGATGGGAGCGCGCCCACTTATCGAAACCGCAGACGCCGAGCGAGGTCGGGATGTATTTATCAATGTCGTCAAGTGTATCGCATGTCACGATGTCAGTGGCGTTGAGAAGCCGGAGGATCAGACCCTTGACGATGGGGTTGAGATCTTTCCGGGACCTGATTTAACGGATATCGCAGCATTAAACAGCATCGGTTATATCGAGGAATCCATTCTGAAACCCAGCGCCGAGATTGTCCGCGGATACGGTGTGGCATCCGTCGCAACTGGCGGTGTGGTGCTTCAGGGAACGCTTATCTCACAAGACAGTGAAAAAATCGTGCTGCAGATCGAAGGATCGACGGAACCAACAGAGAGGACGCTCCTTTTGAGCGAGATTGACCCCGAACCCATCGAAGTGTTGACAGATTTGGCAGAGCAAGGGTATTTTTGGGTTCAGGTGACGCCCAACAATTCGGAGCCGATCCGCGGAGATCTTGTCCGAGAGGATGAAGATACCCTTACACTCAAGGTTGAAACCTCTCCCGAAGAAATCCAAACAGTATCAAAATCAAACCTGAAGATCTACGTCACTGTCACCTTATTTGACGGCGATTCGATTGTCGGTACATTAGTCTCTGAAAACGAGGACCAAATCGTTATAGAGAGCAACGGCGTGAAACGCACTTTCAATAAATTTGATATTGACGAGGGCCCAACTTACAGCCGCGCTTTTGGGAAGCGAATCAACGTCAAATCCCCGATGCCGGATAACTACGCACAACTCCTGTCGGTCGATCAACATTACGACCTACTCGCATTTCTATCCACGCTGACTGGCAAAACGTCAGGATCGGCATCCGGACCAAGCATATCACTCCGTCCCAAACAAACATTCACCAAATTTCCGTTAAACCAACCGGTGTATATTGAGCCTGAACCGGGCACCGATCAACTCCTTGTCATCGAACTAGGGGGTAAGATCCGCCGTTTCAAAGACGACCCAGAAGCAGACTCCGCTGACTTTCTAATTGACACAGGTCGGGAAACTTACGGCTTGACATTCCACCCAAATTACGAAGAAAACGGCTATCTCTACGTGGTTAGCAATGGACCGATAGGGGGAAAAGTTACTGAAACCAGAAACTACGTTTCGCGCTTTACAGTAGATCGTCAACCGCCGTACGGCTGTGATCCGAACTCTGAGCTGATTATCTTGGAATGGCTGTCGAACAACCACAACGGCGGCGATCTCGCGTTCGGACCCGATGGATACCTCTACATCCCCGCCGGCGATGGCGCGATGGACTCCGATACCAACCTCACCGGTCTCCCCGGAAGCTATGACAGAGATCCAAAAGGGCAAGATCTCAGCAACCTACCCGCGACCATCATGCGTATTGACGTTGACCGTCCGGAAGTGAATCGACCCTATTCGATACCAAGCGATAATCCTTTCATTCACCTTGAGGGGGCGCGTCCCGAAATTTGGGTCTACGGCATTCGCAACCCGTGGCGAATCACCTTCGACCGCGAGACAGGTCATCTATGGGCGGGAAATGTTGGGCAGGATCGGTGGGAGATGATTCATCTGGTGCAGCGTGGGGATAACTACGGCTGGAGCCTTTACGAAGGCAGCCACCCCTTCTTTCTCAATCGCAAACAGGGTCCCACGCCTATCGTCAAGCCAACGGTCGAACACCCCCACTCCGAAGCCCGTTCAATTACCGGGGGCGTTGTCTATTACGGCTCAAAGTTTCCAGAATTGTGGGGTGCCTATGTCTACGGCGACTATGCGACCGGAAAAATGTGGGCACTGCACCACGACGGGAAACAGCTTATCTGGCATCGGGAAATTGGCGACACAACGCTACAAATCGTGAGTTTTGGCGTTGACCATAACGGGGAAATATTAATCGTAGATCTGGCGCGGGGTATCTATCAATTAGAGCGCAAGCCCAAGTCCACAGAAAAGTTTCCGACCCGCTTGAGTGAAACGGGGATGTTCATATCGGTTAAAAACCATCAGACCGATCCGGGACTGATTCCCTATTCAGTCAATGCACCGTTGTGGGTGAGTGGGGCAGATGTAGAACGGTTCATCGCATTACCGGGGGATTCTCAAATCGAGATGTCAGCTGCCGATGGGGTCGGCTGGAGTTTCCCCGACGGAACGGCGCTGATCCAAACCTTCTCGTTCGATTTGGAAGCGGGAAATCCCAACTCAAAGCATCGGATTGAAACACGGATGCTAACGCGGCAACAGGGCGAGTGGGTGGGGTATTCTTATATCTGGAACGACGAGCAAACCGACGCGACCCTTGTCGCCGCCGCTGGGACAGATCGCGTCTACACAATTCAGGACGCAAGTGCTCCTGAAGGCAGCCGAGAACAGTCTTGGCACTATCCCAGTCGAGAGGCGTGTATGGATTGCCACAGCCGTGCTGCCAACTATGTGTTGGGACTCACCACGCTCCAGATGAACAAAGTCCACAATTACGGGGTTGTTTCGGACAATCAACTGCGGACGTTGAACCGTATCGGTATTTTCAAGAAGCCACTGTCCAAGCCGCCGGAAGCGTACCCCAAGCTATCCGACCCATACAACCCGAAAGAATCTCTCGAAGCAAGGGCTCGGTCATATCTACACGCTGCGTGTGCTAACTGCCATGTCCACACAGGCGGCGGCAACGCCCGTATTGTGTTAGATTTCAAAACCGATATAGATAAAACCTACAGCGTCGGTTTCCGTCCGCAGCACGATACTTACGGCATCCCCGACGCAATGCTCATCGCACCGGGTGACCCGGAACGTTCAATCCTTTATCAACGCGTCGCCCACCGGGGCGAGGGTCAAATGCCACCTCTGGCAACCTCACAAAAAGATGAACAAGCGGTGCAACTGTTATACGATTGGATCTCACAAATGAAACCAACCTCTGAAAATCAGTAACGTTAATTGCTAGTTATTGGAGACCCATTAGAACCTGTAGGTCGAGATTCACATCTCGACACCAAACCGTCGATTTTGGAAAATCGACCTACAGAAATGATACAATTTGCACAGGGATTGGGGACTATTGGTTTGAACATGCTAGCTACTAGCAACTTGCATTATTATAGTAAATCTCATAATTCTTTGGACACTGTGGGAGGGGCATCTCCCGATTCCATCGAGGATCCTCGGCGAAGCCGGGACTTGCCCCGATTATACGGACTGAGAAGGTTTATCCTACAATACCAACTGAAAGAAGCCTCTACTCATTTTTAAAATTCACTATAATCTCTCAAAGGCAAAACGCTATCGCCCTAAAGCGAACATCTTCAACGGGGTGCCATTTCAGCAGATAAGATAGGGGCAATAACCTCCAAAGCGAGCGGCTGACAGACCGCTCGGCACATCGTATTATTCAGAGACGGGAAAGGGGGAGGCCGTCAATCTATGCCATGCGACAAATCAATCTGTGCTGAACTGCCAACGTTGAACTGATGAAAACCGCCACGCACCTGTGCATCGGGTCCGATAAGCGATCGCCGAATCAGGACATCTTGTATATCCGCGTTGGGATGAATAATTGCATCTTTGATAACTGCATTGACGACCCGTGTCCCACTGCCAATCGAGGCATAGGGACCGATAATAGCATTCTCAATGACTGCACACTCTCCGATAAAAACAGGTGGGATAATCACACTGTTTGCGAAGCGATAAATTTGCGGTGCCCGTTTTTCTAGAATAGATCGATTGGCGTCTAACAGTTGGTCTGGTGTACCGCAATGCAGCGAGTTAACCATCTCAACCTTCATCTGCTCACCATATTCCATCATCAACTGTAATCCATCCGTCAACTGATATTCGTTCTGGGTACGAATGTCTTTTTCAAGAATTTCATCCAAACAGTGGAACAACAGTTCGCTATTTTGGATGTAATACAGCCCTTCAATGACAACATTGGTTGGTGGATCTTGGGGTTTCTCAATGAGACGCGTTATAAACTCTCCATCCATCTCAACGATGCCAACCGCTTGCGGGTTCTCGACCATCTTAACGCCGATAACTGTATAAGGATTCTGGACAATTTTCTGATAGCTGCACTCAAAGATTTTATCACCCAACAAAATAAGAACAGGTTCTCCGTTGCCGCGTCCCTTCGCCAATGAGATAGCGTGTCCAAGTCCCTTTGGTTCATTTTGCCAGAGATACGTCGGCGGCAGATCGTAGTGCCTTTCGACATATTCGCGGACCTGCTCCCCATTGTCGCCAACAATAAAAATGAGTTCAGAAAGGTCGGCGAGTTTGACGAGCGGTTTGAGAAGATAGTCGAGGATGGGACGGCCTGCAACATGTATGAGTGTCTTAGGGGAAGCGAAGGTGTGAGGTCTGAGTCGGGTGCCGCTGCCCGCGGTAGGGATAATGACCTTCATTGAGGTTCCTTTCTTGGATAACCTGACTGCCTTTGGATTCAAAACGGAACCCCAACCGCGAAAGCCCCAGATCAGAAAGTGCTGCTGTTACAGCTCCCTGTTTCGCTTTGGGAACATAGAACAGAAAATATCCGCCACCCCCTGCTCCCAAAATCTTGCCGCCTAACGCCCCCGCAGTAACAGCACGCTCATAGATGGTGTCTAGCGTCGAGTTCGAAATATTGCCACAGAGGGAACGCTTTAGCTGCCAAGCGCGATGTAACAAATGTCCAACCCCATCAAGGCAATTCCCATGGTTGTGATTTTTGTAGGGGTAACCCTTGTGGTTGCCCTCAACGAGGACATCATGAAACGTGGGTACGAGTGCTCTCATTTGTAGAAGCGTTTGGGGACTCGCAGAACGGTTCTGTTCGTGCAGGATGGTCTCAGCGCGTCGTTGAATCCCTGTGTAGAATAGGGCGAAGTTCCCTTCCAAATGCGCTATTGTTTCGGGGGTTACTGCAATTTCTTGCGTGTGGACACTCTCATCTCTGTTGAACTGAATCCGCCTCAACCCACCGTAAGCGGCTATATACTGATCCTGCTTCCCGATAGGCTGGTTCAAGCGTTCTATCTCAATCTCGCACGCTTGATACGCCAAGGTCTCCGCTGACACCTCAATCCTCCGATGAGCATAGAGTGCATTGAGTAATCCAACGGTTAACGCGCTTGACGATCCCAAACCACAACCACGCGAGGGAACATCAGAGGTCACTGTGATAGATACACCGCCGGTCACATCGGTTTTTCGCACCGCTTCTCGAATTAAAGGGTGCTGAATGTGATTTGGATCCGAAACCATTTCACGGTGGTCTGGGGTGTTGATAGCAATTTGAGAGTTTCGTCTCCTTGTGATACGGACGGAGATATATTTATCAATGGCGGTACTGATGACCTCTCCGCCATATTGATGATAAAAGTTGGCGATGTCGGTTCCGCCGCCAACAAAACTGATCCGTAGCGGTGTTCGTGTGATTATCATTGATTAATCCCCCTTGATGGACCTGATAGGTAGGGTTATTAAAAGGCAGTGCAAACCCCTTTTCTTGTTGATTTGTGCACTAGCTCCCGGTCTACAACAACGCCATCCACAACTACTGTGGGAGAGCTAGATATATTGAGGGCTTTACTGCGTTTAATATTTTCTGCAAACAACTGCTTACCTTCATCGCTTTCGACAAGATGGTTAATCTTTCCAATGTCCAATCCTACTTTCTGGGCACATATTTGCCACGATTCTTTCAGGTGATCGGCACGACAAAGGACATAATCGGTCAATTTTTCAGGATAATATTCTGCGATGACAACTTGGCGAATATTTTCGACAACTTCTAACTGTCCGTGTAAACTCCTAAATTTCAACGTTTCAGAATCATCTGAATCCTCCGAGGTTTCTAGACTTGCAATAAACTGTAGAGTAAAATTAACCCGATCGCCGAATTTTTTATCAAGCCACGGCAAAAGCTCTTTTTCGGCTTCAACACCGAAGGGGCAGTAGCTCATAACAAAAAGTTCTACCTCCGGCTTCATGGGACCACGAAGCCTGCGACTAATCAGTGTTTCTAAATCAATCCCCGTTTCAGTATGATCAACCTCTTTCATCAGCAGATGGGCGACCTCCAAAAATCCTGGGGCGTGTTCTTGTGTGTGGCACTCCGCGCATACATCAATCGCAACCTCATCGCGTATATTGTCTCTGGTCGGATTCAGCGTATGTGCATTTCCGGGACCATGACAGGTTTCGCATCCAACCGCCTTTAGGGTTTCCCCGGTTGCCTCCATCTGACCAATTTGATAACCTGTTGGATAGCCAAACCCTGTCGTGTGGCAGGTAACGCAATCCGGGTAAAAGTGACGTTGCAAGTGCAGTAAGGTATTGAAGGCTGCAGCGTGAGACGTGGCTTGCCATTGAGCATATTCCGCCTCATGACAGGTGGTGCACGCATTTGAACCAACATACTGACTGTCTGAATCTTGTTCCAGAGCCATTTCAGTAAACAACACTTTTTCAGAATGCTGGAATTTCGGATTTGCTGCAACTTCATGATAGAATTGGCTTAGACGCGCCCTTACTTGAGGCTGATCGGGCACCTCTTCCTGAAGTAAAACCTCTTGGACTGTACTTGCAACCATGCGATTGGACTTGTCGAATTTCAGTGTCAATAGCGATAGCAGCGTTCCTTTCGGTTGGGCATAAGCGATAAGTGTATTGCCAAGCCTTTCTGTTTCACCTTCCGCACTGCCAAGAATCGCATCTACTTGAGGAAAACGCTTCGCCAAAGTCCGGTTGGCTTCAATAGAAAGATTGCTCAACAGAACCGTTACCCCTTCCTTATCTTCCTCCATATATTGCTGCAGCGTTGCTTCTATCGGCATTACCGGGTCTGAAAGCTCAGATACCCCGATTAAGTTAACTTTCACATCTTCGATCTGTCGCGTCACGGAGGGTTGGAAAGGTTGTGCGGTTTGTTTAATATTGGAAGATATAAGTGTAAAGGGAATCTCTCCCTCCAAATTTTCCACCTCCCACTGATTGAGGCAGACCGCATCATAACCCATTTCTCCCATTGCTTCAAGATACACCGCTGTACGAAGCTTATCTAGGGGTGTATCTCCCTTAACAATTTTACCCGTATCAACGAGCAGGAACGGAATCTTTTGTTGACGAAAAGTTTCAATAACAGTTGCACGTCTAGCGACTCCCCCGGACTGTCCCACAAAACAGCCGCACGGTTCAAGGTTTCCCTGCGTGTTTCCGGTAAAAAAGATTAACACTCCCTGTTCTTGAGACTGATGTTCCAGGCTCGCCAAGAGGTCAGCCATTGACACGCCAGCCATCTGTTGCGCTTCGGAACGAACTTGGTGAATTTGCTTCAAACGATTGGCTTCGGACCATTCTTGATAAACAAAGGGCAAGCCAATGGCAACGGTGAGTAACCCAATGAGAATTAGGTATTTTCGCATATAATTATCTCCTTTTTAATGAAAAACGCATGGGCGAGGTCCTAATAGAACGGTCCCTTGCTAACAACTGTGAGAATTACACCGAGTAGTATAATCGGAGCAAAACTGATAGCTTGCTGTATGCACAGACGATTATCGAAATTCTCAAACTTTCCACTGGCAGCCAGTTTCTTCAACTGATCAATTTTCCCTTCAGTGAGTGCAGTTGTTCCTATGGCTAGCACCACTTTGCGGTTAAGACCTCCCGACATAACTGCGTCCTTTTTCTCGTAGCTAATTTCCCCTTGTGGGGTCTCAACCATTACAATCTCCTCGGCAGGAATCATTTCAGAGGTCAGTTGCTCAATCGGGACTTCCCGATCAAATGTAAAAGTCCCAAGGAGCAGTAGAAAGGAGTTAAGGACTATATAAAAGGCAAAATACAAAGCTAAAAAATGCCAAAGTTCCCCTTCGGGATTACTAAACGGAGAAAAAGAGGGAACCCAGAACATGACTACGCAGACGATAGCAATCAACAGAAAATACTGAAAAATTCCGACTCGTATCCGATCCATCATTTTCTTGTAAAGCTGAAAACCGGTCAAAATGAGTACAAGCCCCAGAAATCCGCCCACCTGTAGACGGGTGGACTCGGAGAAATAAGGCAAAACCCACGAAAAAAGAAATGCAAAGGCGAAAAAACCCAGAAATTGTAAAACCCTTTCGGATAAGCCTTTTAGGGCGAAGATGCCTCGAAGTGCCTCTGTTTTCTCGCTCCAAGAGGTTTTGAAGAGAAGGTAGAAAACTGCGAGAAAGAGGTAGACAACAAAAACATTCAATGCTACAACTAAAGACGGAAAGAGTATACTGCCTTCCTGTTGAAACAGTGTAATTGGCAATGCAAGGGAGGCACCCCATAACAACTTGGCATCCCCAGGAGCAATGACGCCAAACCAATACAGTGCCACAACCAAGATACCACCGACGAGAATATTAATTAAAACAGTGCCCAGTGGTAGTGTGCCTTTATAAAAAGCAATACCTTGGTAAAGAATTCCAACATAAAGTAGACCGAAACTACAGATATTGGGTATTTTTTGGTGTTTCAAGTCTATATAGCTCGCGTACGCACAAAAACCAAGGACAAGTACGATTAACAAAGTCTCAAAACTGAACATAAAATTGACCTCTCTCACTTTTTGGCAGCTATGACCTGCCCTTTGATTGCTCCCCACGATGTCGATAGCTTTCCCGTAGGTTCCACTGCAAGTGTTGGGTCGTGCCAGAAGGCAAACTGACTTTGACCATCTTCAGTTAAACGCTGCACCGCTTGAGTGTCGACATTCATCACTGCCACATCAGGACGGTCGGTATCGGTGCTGTAGACAATATGCTTGCTGTCCGGTAACCATTGCGCTCCGCCCGGCTCCTCAACATCATCAGTTAGGCGAATCAGATTTTTGCCTAACGCATCACCGAGAAACAATGCCCATTGTCCCCATTCCTCTATCGACCCGTGGCCAATTGTCCGTTTTCCATTTGGAGACCAACGAATCGAACGGGCAAAGAATCGATGATTCATCTCTCTTGCCTTCGCGTTGGGATCCGCATCAACCCAATGCAGTTTTGCACCGCGTTTATTGACCGTAAAGCCGATGCGCTTGCTGTCTGGAAACCAAAAGGGACCGTACACGTTTGCCTCCATATCTGCGACAATTTGAAAGGAGTTGAGTCCTTGAGCATCCGTCACAAACAATTCAAACTTGGGCTGCTGAACCGGCTCAAAGGCTTCATAAACAATCCATTTTCCATCTGGTGACCATTCCCCAGACATGTTCACCGGACGTGGTGGGATAGCAAGAAGTTTCCGCAACCCACTGCCATCAATATTTATCACCATCAGTTCACCATGACGAAAGGGTGGCAGTGTGAACAGAATTTGCTTTCCATTTGGAGAGAGACTAGGGGCCTGCATTGGAACGGGCGATTCAAGGAACAGTTCCTTGTTATTTCCATCGGCATCCATCCGCCAGAGATTTCGCTCCCACAGCCCGGTCGGCATATAGTAAATCTTCAATTTAGCATGCGCTATGTGGCTAACGGCAAACATCAATAGACAAAGCCACCCGATGCAGAAGTATTTGCGATACATCGTGATCGTGCATTTCATATCTATCCTCCTTGTCAAGGGCATTTCGTTCTCCTGTAGGAGGGATTTCCAAATCTCGACTCCTCACTCTCGTCCCAATCCGCAGCTGTTATCGGACGCCCCTCTTGAGCCGCCCCCACATCGTAAGTCTCTTACCTATGGAAGCAACCGCAAAAACAGGGTGAAACCACGCAGGCTGGGAGTCCTCCCCGAAGCGCATGTTGGTGAGGTTCTGAGGATTTCCCCCATCGGCGTCTATCACGTAGATCTCGAAATTCCTATCCCTATCAGACGTGAAAGCAATACGTTTGCCATCAGGAGACCAAGTGGTATCCCAGTCATCCTCCGGATGGTTTGTAAGTCTTCGTGGATTCCCCCCATCGGCGTCCATCACGTAGATGTCGAAGTTCCCATCCTTCTCAGATGAGAAGGCAATGTGTTCACCGTCAGGAGACCAAGAAGGCAACCAGTCCTGATGGAGATTGTCTGTGAGCCTTCGTAGATTCCCCCCATCCGCATCCATCACATAGATTTCTCCCCACTTGTTATTCCTGTAGGACGAGAAAGCAATGCGTTCATCGTCGGGGGACCAGGAGGGCATGTCGTCAGGCAAGGGATTGTTTGTAAGATTTTGTAGATTTCCGCCATCGGCGTCCATCACGTAAATCTCATAGTTTCCATCCCTCGTGGACGAGAAGACAATCCTTGTACCGTCAGGAGACCAAGAAGGCAACCAGTCCTGATGGAGATTGTCTGTGAGCCTTCGTAGATTCCCCCCATCCGCATCCATCACGTAGATGTCAAAGTTCCCTCTCCTATCAGACATAAAAGCAATGCGTTTACCGTCAGGGGACCAGGAGGGGTTCCAGTCAATCGTGGGGTTGTCTGTGAGTCTTCGCAGATTCCCGCCATCGGCGTCCATCACATAGATGTCCCAACTGGGTCCATCCCTATCAGACACAAAGGCAATTTGTGCGTGTGTATCAACACCTTTCATCAGTATCGTTAACCCTAAAGCGAAAACGAAATATGCAAAACTATATTTCCGTTGCATCTGTTGTCTTTCCTTTCATCTCAAAACACCTAATTGAGGTTTGCTTGAAGGTTCGCCTGTTCCATATTGACAAAGGCTTACACCAATTCAACATGCGTTTTAATTCTACCATGCTAACCTAATGTATCAATTTCACGGCTGTGTTTTCCCTTTGAGATATCCTCTCAGATTGCTCGCTTGTTCTGATATGCCTAGCGCAGCTATCCGTATCCTAACAACACGATAGATACGGTTTTTGTGTTGTGAAGGGGATTATACCCCCTCACAACAGATGAATTATCCATGTTGACAGGTCCCGCCGACCTGCTGGCAGAAAAGTATTAGCTCGCACTCCTTATGCCACGTTTTGCCTTTCTTATGATGGCAACAGCATGTGTCGTTGTCGCCCGTCACGCAGTCATTGTTAACCTTGCAATTATCATGCGCTTGCGCTTCTGGGGCAAACATCATCTGCGTCAGCGCCGCGGCACCAACCAACCCTCCCATAGCCAACGCGCTTTTGGCTCCCACGCGTCCGCTCTCGTTAGACAGAAAGTCTGAGAGTTTATGGATTGTCCGTTGACCAATTCCTTCTCTCATTAGTTTCACCTCCTTTCATCGTGGATATTCTCAACGGCTACGTCATGAAGATCAAAACACCCCACGATGTGCCATCAAGGCGATAGTGCGTCATCAGATATCTTTGATACCCTTCAATTTTCCTAAAGCATTTAAGAGACCCTGTACCTCTCTGTCATTATGCTTCCGCGATAATTCACGAATAAGTCCACTTTCTAGGGATTTAGGTGTTCTACTTTCCAGTTGGCCGAACTTCTTATTTCACCTCAATAGTTGGGGGATAAGTTCCTAGCCTACCCCCGTTTCAATCCGCAGCTGTTATCGGACGCACCCCTTGAGCTCTCCCCAAATCGTGAGTTTCTGACCTGCGGGAGAAACCGAAAAAGGAGAGTTAAACCATGAGGGACAACAGTCATCATGCGGATTATTGGTGAGGTTTCGCTGATTCTCGCCATCGGCGTCCATCACGTAGACTTCCTTGTTCCCATCCCTATCAGACATAAAGGCAACGCGTTCCCCATCAGGAGACCAGGAGGGATACACGTCAGCCCCCGGATGGTTTGTAAGTCTTTGCCGATTCCCGCCATCGGCGTCCATCACGTAGATGTTGAAGTTTCCATCCTTCTCAGAATATGAGAAGGCAATGTATTCGCCGTCAGGAGACCAAGAAGGCAACCAGTCATCCTGGAGATTGTCTGTGAGTCTTTGCGGATTATCTCCATCCGCCTCCATCACATAGATTTCTCCCCACCCGTTATCCCTGTAGGAGGAGAAAGCAATGCGTTCACCGTCGGGGGACCAGGCGGGCATGTCGTCAGGCAAGGGATTGTTTGTAAGATTTTGTAGATTTCCGCCATCGGCGTCCATCACGTAAATCTCATAGTTTCCATCCCTCTTGGACGAGAAAACAATCCTTGTACCATCAGGAGACCAGGAGGGCCACCGGTCATTATGGAGATTATCTGTGAGGTTTCGCTGATTTCCACCATCGGCGTCCATCACGTAGATGTCGAAGATGTCGAAGTTCCCATTCCTCTCAGAAGAGAAGGCAATGTGTTTACCATCGGGAGACCAGGAGGGATACACGTCATCCTCCGGACTATTTGTGAGTCTTCGCGGATTCCCGCCATCGGCGTCCATCACGTAGATCTCCTTGCTGTGTCCATCCTTATCAGACGCGAAGGCAATCTGCGCGTGTACATCAACACCTATCATCAGCATCGTCACCCCTAAAGCGCAAGCGCAATGTGCAAAACTATATTTCCGTTGCATCCGCTGTTCCTCCTCTGTTCTCAAAACATCTGATTGAGTATTGTTGAGGGTTCACCTACGGCCTATTGACGAAGGCTCACCAATTCAACCTTCGTATTATCTCTGCTATACCAACCTAATATATCAATTTCACGGCTATGTTTTTCCTTTGAGTTATCCTCTCAGGTTGCTCCCTTGTTCTGATATGTCTAGCGCAGCTATCCGTATCCTACCAACAGACACAGTTTTGGGGTTGTGAAGGGTGTTACCCCCTCACAATAAGTGAATTGTCAATCCAAGATTGGCAAGAGTTTATCTACAGAATCCTCCCTTCTTGTTGACCGTGCAGACGCCTCTGTCCAAGCAATGCGTATGCCGTGGCTTGCCGTCTTCTACGATATGACTGCAACAGCATACAGTATGGTCACCCGTCACGCAGTCATTGCCGTCCTCGCAATTACTATGTGCTTGCGCCTCTGGGGCAAACATCATCTGTGTCAGTGCCGCAGCACCAACCAACCCTCCCATCGCCAACGCGCTTTTCGCTCCCACGCGTCCACTCTCGTTAGACAGAAAGTCGGAGAGTTTATGGATTGTTCTTTGACCCATTCCTTCTCTCATCGGTTTCACCCCCTTTCATTGTGGATATACTTAACGGCTGCGTCATGAAGATCAAAACACTCCACGACGTGCCATCAAGGCGATAGTGCGTCATCAGATATCTTTGATACCCTTCACTTTTCCCAAAGCATTTAAGATTCCCTGTACTTCCCTGTCGTTATGCTCCCGCGATAATTCACGAATAAGTCCGCTTTCTAGGGATTCAGGCGTTCTGCTAGGGAACCGCACGGTCTGCGAAGCTGTTTTCCCGCTCGCTTTGTCATATTGACGTACAAAAAGGGACGGAAAATGAAAGTCATCCTGTCGAGATTGGGATTCCTTTGCCCGTTGTTGCCGTTCGTCAAGCATCGAGAGAAATTGTTTCGCTGTATTAGCCCATGTAAAGCCTTTTGCTGCTTTGTATCCAGCGGCAGAGAGCTCCGTCCGTGCTTGGGGGTGACATAGCAAATTGTCAATCTCCCCCATTACTGCCTCAATCGGAATATGTGTTCGGTAATTGCCTAACCGCTCAACAGCGATGAATCGACTCGCCCCCTCAACTTCAGGAATTGGCGTGTAACTTGACGTTACCAACGGAACTCCAGCCGCCATCCCGCGCCAAAGCCATGAGGGTGGACTCCCCAGCACAGCGTTGAAAAACAGCACATCAATGCCCTTGAAGACAACGTAGATATCTTCGAGTGCTGAATTTGTGTCGGACTGATACGGCCTCCAAAATCGAAGGTTTTCTGGGAGTTGAAAAATTGATAACCCCACTGTTTCGCCAAGTATCAGAAAATTCCAATCAGGCCGGCAACAGGACATTCTTAGTGCAATCGACAAGTAATCTTCTAAAGGTGTACCAAAGATAAGTCCTACAGTGGGACGGGAGTCGCAGTCACCCCAGCCAATGTGTTCAGCAAAAAACGCCTTTACATCGTCTGGACGTTTCGCAGTCGGATTGATGGGTCCCTGCCATTTAGGCATATCAACTTCATCAATGCCATCGGGAATGACTTCAAAACCTTCGCGGCTGCCCACAAGTCGGGCATATCCTTCAATTACCCATGAGGCATCTGCAATCAGCGCGTCCTGCCTGCGCATCACGCCATACTTGGCCAGGACTCCATTAATCTCCCTTTCCAAATCGCTAATTTCACTATTCACCCTTGCTAATACCGGACAAGGAGCATAGAAGAATGGCAATTCATCCGCATAGCCGGGCGATAAAGCTAGGATTCCATCGTAATCGTCGGTGACATAACGTACAGGAGAATACTTTCTTCCCTTATACATGGGAACCTTGTGAATATCCTCCGCTAACCAGTCAAACCGATTTTGGTCTTCTTCTGGAACGCCAATGTGGAGATCGGTACGTTGGGCTAAGGTCCGGAGCAATTGGAAATGAGTCCACGTGACCGAAGGTTTTCTGTATGGCAGATTAAGATAAAGAAAATCCTGCATCCAGAAAAGGCGACGTCTATCACGATCTGTGGCAGCGGCCGGTCTGAATAACTCCCCATCAACAAGATGCCCCAACTGGGCAAATCGAGATAGCTTCCATAGTCCTTCTAAGACAGTCCGCTCAGGATACCTGTCTTTTAGGGAGTCTAAAAGCGCGTTTAACGAGGGCACAGGACAGACTTGCAAAATATCCCACACAACTTCATCGATCGGGAAAAACTGTCCACCCTCAAGATCTACCACATATCTCTGCGTATTCTGTACAAACGAATACAAACCATCCGACAATTTCATCACGCACTCCCTTCACCCCTAAATTAGGTCATGGCTTCCATAAATCCCTTTATTCGTTGAAGAATGTCTTCCGCTCTTTCTCGCTCACATAGAGACAGCAGCACCGCTTCGACTTCGTGTAGATTGTGATCCGCGATTAAAGAGAGGGCGATTCCCTCTTCAATAGTCTGCGGATAGCCTGCGAACATCAATGGATTTGCGCCATTCTGCGTCATATTGACTAACACAGACCGATACGTTACGCAATCATCAGCCACGCTAAAATGAGGTACGAACCGGACCTGCGGCAGGGCGGACTGATAAAGTTTTTTCTTCAGATTCAGCTGCTGAAACAGTTTCAAAATATCCCGTGCGGTTGTATCCCAAGTAAATTGCAACGCTCTTTCCCTCGCTCGCCGGCCTAAAGTCCTACATCGATCCTCATCCGCAAGCAGCTCCTGAATTGCAGCCGACATCTGTATCGGAGAGACAGCCCCTGCGAAACTGCCAATCTCTTCCTTGAAACGATTCGTCTGGACAACAACACCGGCATCACCAACCATAATCGGGAGGTCTGCTATCGCAGATACCACGGGAGGCACACCACAAGCCATACTTTCCATAATTGTAAGGCTGCGTGCTTCTTCACCCACCATCGTTGGAAAACAGTGCAGATCAAAAGCGTTTAGAAACAGGGGCAGCTGCTCCCTCGGCTGATGCCCTGCATAAATTAAATTGGGCGGAAGCTCTCGTAAGTCATACCAACCTAGCTTCGGTACAACCATGAGAAAGAGTAAATCTGGATTCATCTGAGCGATTTGAATAAATATACCCGCTCCTTTTTCTGGTTGGAATCGACCAAAGAAGCCGACGATTTTCCGATGGGCGATTTCAGGACGACCCAATAAATCTGCAACCTGCTGTTTAGCGGCAGGTTTCTCCATCGGTTGAAAAAGCTCTGTGTCAACGCCGTTGGGCACAACCTGAAAGGCCTCCAAATCGAGCACGAACCGGGAATAGAATTCTCTAACTGAGTAGGCGCTTGGACAGAAGGCATCAAACGGTCTTAGGCAAGGGTATAGCTGCAAAATGGTATTGATTAGATCGCCCCCACATCCCCTTGGTGCAACAAGCCGAATGACCACTGGACAATCTAATTGAAAAAGGGAGGTCGGGAGGGCAAAGTTAGATAAACCCTGAAGATAGATACCATCGTAAGAGTGCTTTAGAAAATGAAGCAGAAGCTCATCTTCGCCGGTCGTATCTAAAGGCAGGCAGTAAATACCCTCGTCAATTTGGGCGTATTCTTCGCCTATCAAGTAAAGGTCCGCATGTCGGGCTAAACTCCGCAGAATCTGATTGGTAGCAATCGGCACACCGGTTGCAAGATAGGTTGGATCTAACAAGACATCACGGGACATTGGGATAAACAGGCGAGGTCGTATGGAGGGTTGTTGGGCGGGCTGTCTTTCTGATTCACTGGTGAAGAATAATCCTTTTGACTCTGCCGCCTGCAATAGAGCAAATGCTTGGAAAATTTCCTGCTCTGGATAACCCGCACCCAAGTGTTTAATCATTTCTTCGGCGGTCTGATCAGCACAAAGCCCCAGAATTTCCCAGACAATTGGCTCCACTTCAATGCACACATCGGCGTTAAAATCAATAACGTACGGTCTGCTATCCTTCTGGAATAGGTGTAGATTGTCTGTTGATTTTGGATAGCTGAGAAGTAAATTATCTTGAAGCTGCGTATCCATGGTCGTAATCCCCCGTTATCTAACAACCCTAATAGCAACTCTAAAGCGATCTACGATGCAATTCAGATGGGCAATTCTTGTGCCATCTATCCTTATTGAACGTCGCTCCCACTATTGCTATACAAAGCGTAGCACCTGAAATCCTTACTGTGTCTGAATCGAGGTGCTTACACACATTTCTGTTTTTTCTATTAAGGCGAGTCTACAAGGACCGCACTCAAGGTGGGGATTGTGCCATAAATGGCGCAAATTATGTCATTATCGGCACCCAAAGTGCTATTTCTGACCCACCTCTCGCTCACAAATTGTATTTGGCTAATTTTCGGTAAAAAGTTCGCCGAGGTACATTCAGGAGATGTGCTGCTTCCACCTTACTCCCGCCGGTCCGTTCCAACGCATGACAGAGATATTGTCGTTCATAATGCGCCAACGCATCTTCTAACGGTAAGAAAGCCTCTTCACTTATTTCGGTATCATCGTCCAAATGGGACGCAAAATCAGCGGCATTCAACGGACTTGCTTCATCAATTCCTGTTAATAGTGGGGTAAGTGCACCGGCGTGAGAAGGCCAAAAACGTAGATGTTTGGCTTGAATCGTTTCATTATCGCTTATCATCATGGCAAATTCGATGATGTGTATTAGTTCTCGCACATTGCCCGGAAAAGCGTACCCCTCCAAAGCCATCGCGGCTTCAGGACTCAATGATGGGGCGGATACTCCCAACTGAGCCGCAGACTCACTCAAGTAATATTCAGCAATGAGTGGGATATCCTCCTTTCGCTCGCGTAGCGGTGGGATCCACAGCATCATGCCAACCAAGCGATGGTAGAGATCTGACCTAAACAACCCGGCATCAACCTTCTCTAGAAGGTCAGCATTGGTAGCTGCAACTACTCGAATATCCACCTTTTTGCTCGTTGCTGTACCAATCGGGGTAATGTCTCCATCGTCCAGAACGCGGAGAAGTTTGACTTGATTTTCAATTGGCATATCACCAATTTCATCAAGAAACAGCGTTCTGCCATCGGCACTTTCAAAATAGCCTTTTTGATTTGCTGTTGCGCCGGTGAACGCACCACGAACATGGCCAAAAAAGGCGGACTCCGACAGGGTAGCGGGGATCGCGCCGCAATTGACCGGCACAAATGGTTTCGACCGCCGGGAACCTCCAAAGTGAATGGCTTGGGCGACCAACTCCTTCCCGACACCACTCTCACCTGTAATCAAAACCGGCAACCTGCTGTTTCTGTGGAGTTGCTCAACTATTACTCTAATATTTTGAATGGCATTGCTTTCGCCAAGGAGCATATTTGTTTCAATCTTTCAGGTTCGAGTATACTCGCATCAAAGCGGGTAGCAAGTAATCATACCGATTGTACGCTGCTAGTTTGGGCTCAACCCAATGGAGTTGCCCGCTAGACGAACAAGACTATTTATCAACTCAAAAAGTCGCTGCATGATGGTTATCTGTCTCAGCAACTAATTTCACTCGCTATTTCTATCAGTCCTGCATAAGTCCTATCCCTTTTTATCATGGATCCAGTAAACGGCAGTACGGAACGGTTTGCTCTAAACCCTCTTGGAGAGAAATCTGAGCCGTCCAACCCAAATCCCTCTGAATTTTCTCAGGATTCAGTGCGATTCGATGAATCTCGCCCAGTCTAGGTCTAGCATACAACGGCGACATTTCAAAAGTCGCCTTGTGCGCGTGATGGAACCGATAGTCTTCTTCAATCTGCAAAACAATTCATTCAGGCTAGTTTCTTCTCCGCTACTCACATGATACATCTCTCGGTCACCGGCCGATAGCGCAAGCAGATTTGCCTCAACCGCATCCGAGATAAAGAGGTAGTCACGCGTCGAGCTGCCATCCCCGAAGATGGTTGGTCGTTCCCCTTTAAGCATTAACTCAGCGAAAATGGCGATGACCCCTGCACCACCACGCGGATGTTGACGCGGTCCGTAGATATTGGCGTAACGCAGGACGGTGTAATTGAGATCCGCGTTGGCGGATGCGAGAAACAGATAGTGCTCTACGGTGTGCTTGCTAATTCCATAGGGAGAAATCGGGGCGATGGGATGCGCTTCATCAACGGGGAGATAGATCGGTTCTCCGTAGACGGTACCGCCGCTGGAAGCGTAAATCACCTTTTTCACGCCGTATTCGATACAACACTGAATAAGACGAATTGAGCCGATGATATTGTGCTGCGCATCAAAAACCGGATCGGCGTTGGATCGGCGGACATCATTTTGTGCTGCGTGATGGCTGACAATACCTGGTTGCTCTCGCTGAAAAATCTCATTGAGTTCCGGATCCAATAGGGACGCTTCGTAAAATTTCGCACACGGGTTGAGATTGTGTCGGTATCCGGTCGCTAAGTTATCAACGACAACCACCTCGTGTCCGAGTTGGAGTAATTTATCCACTAGATGCGAACCGATGAAGCCAGCACCCCCAGTCACTAAAACTTTCATCTGTCTCTCCTTATCTCCCATTTAGTTCGATAATACACCGCCCCGTGAGTTCTCCAGCCCGCATCTTCTCCACCACCACATTGATGTCGTCCAGTGAAGCGGAATCGGTTATCAGTTCTTTGAGCTTAAGTTTCCCTGCGTTGACCAGTTTGATGTAGCGTGGGATTTGATGGTGGGGACGGCTCTCAGTTATCACCTGAAACCCCATTACAGTTCGCCCAAAGTGCAACGGCTCTGGATTCAACGAGACGTTGTAGCCCGCTGTCGGACCGGAAATCAGCATCGTCACGCCGTCGGTGCGTGTCAGTTGGTATGCCATTTCGAGCATCTCGACATGCCCCGTGCTGTCAATGACGACATCGGCTAAACCATCTCCTACGATACGGGGTATCTCACGGCTAAGGTCACACCCTTTGGCATTGACGCAGTGGGTGGCACCCAGTTGGCGGGCGAGGTTTAATTTCTCATCGGATAGATCCACTGCGACGATGGGCTCTGCAGAAACCAGCGCCGCACCCTGAATCAGATTCAGCCCAACTCCCCCGGCACCGAGAACCACCACCGAGTTCCCCGGCTCAATTCCCGCCTTGCTGATAGCACCGAGTCCGGTGAGAGTTGCACACCCAAACAGGGGTGCGAGGCTCAAGTCGAAATCTGCGGGGATAGGGACCAACCGGTTCTCTGAGACAACAGCGTACTCATTAAAGGTAGTGACCCAGCCAGCGTTGAGGGGTTTCCCTTGCCACTGGTAGTTAGGTGTTTCAGATTCGATCCCCGCCCCGAATCCACAATGCAAGACGACACAATCACCCTGCACCACCGTTCTGACGCCGGGCCCGACCGCCTCAACCGTTCCTGAACCTTCGTGTCCGAGTAGATGCGGCAGATACGGGTCTTTGCCCCGTTTCCCATCGATCATAGCAACCTGTGAACCACAGACACTGGTGTAGTGGACTTTAACCAGCACTTGACCCGGAGCCAAGTCTGGCGGCAGTTGAACCAAGTCTATGACTAATGGTTCTCGTTGCTTCGCGAGAATAGCAGCCTTCATCTCCATAGTGTTAAACCTCCCGATTGATTTTTGTGGTTAAGTGGTGAGTACCCCTTGTATCGCTGGAGGGCACAGAGTTTGTCACCGGTGCTCCATCAGAGTGTCGATGAAACGAGAGTTCAGAGCGAACAACCGAAAATCCCATACGGGTATAGAGTCCAACCGCCCGCATATTCTTGGCTTGCGTACCGACGTGGATCTTCGAGGTCTTTCCTTGATAGTGTCGGATGGCGCACCCAACCAACGCCTTACCAATACCTCTACCGTGGAATCCCGGCTCAACCCCAATCAATTCAATCTCTCCTGTTTTTCCCGTATCCGTTTTTGACCGTAGCAGCACAAACCCGACTATACGCTTTTCGATTTCGGCAACATAGATTGCGTCAGCACGTCCTTTGAAACCGTTACGGACCCATTCCCGGCGCGAATGACGGGCACGGGATTCAGGAATCTGTGGATCAATCCGTAACCGAAACGATTGAAAGGCCCGATAGGCGACTGATGCAACCATCTCCATTTCGTCCGGCTGTGCAAGCCGTACTTGAAAATTGGATCCGCCATCAAACGGAACCTCACAGACAGTCTTTCGGCTAAAGGTCAGAAACGATTCAATAATCCTGAACCCCACCGCCTCGACCGCATGGAGCGCTGCTAATGCACTTTCAGGGAGCCGTATCGACAAAAATCGAATACCGTGTGCTTCTGCATCCGCACTACACGCTTTGAGGACCGTCTCCAGTCGATGGCGCTGCTCGGTGTAATCTCCGTCCGTCCAAAGTCCGCCGACTGAACCCGATGGGCAATCAAGCACTTGGCTATCCCACGGCAGAAATCGCCAGCATCCTAACGCCATTAATCGATTCAATCGATGCACCGACCATACACGGGTGGTTGAATCATTGGCAAAGGTCAGGGCCGTACGCAACTCCTCAGAGTTATGTGTTGTAAAAGTCGCGAGACATTCCGGATTGACAAGTTCGACCATGTCCTTTTGGTGTGCCGTATTACCACATTGCCTATGCGGGGAAATTCGGTTCTGCAGCTTCTGTTTCTCTGTATCTATTGTGGGTTGAATACTCATCTTAATCTTATTCTCCTGACTAACACTTTGACCTTGAATCGCCAATTGATGAGGTTGCGGTTTCGCGATTTCACGAATTTGCGACCAATCAAGAATATTCTCCTTTTGTGGCTGGTGGGTGTAATACCACCAGAATCTAACATAAAGTAGCATCCAAAAAATACGGAAAATCCGAAAAGGGTTCCGATACTTTGTTTCGCCGTGAATTCGAGGCTGGTGATTGACTTCTATTTCTCCAACTTCGTAACCCCGCAAATAGAGCATGGAAGTAAGGCAACCGTGCATCTTTGACCGTAATGGTAACAATGATTTGAGGATCTCTGATCGGAATATCTTGAGTGAGCAACTCGTGTCATGGACTGGGTCCCTGAAGATGAGATAGCGGATGAGGTTGAACGCTCTCGAAACGAACCGTTTGGTTGCAGAGTCTTGACGGTGTTTCCGCCAACCACAGATGGCATCATATTTTCCCTCGATTGCTTCGAGCAGCTTGGGAATATCTTGGGGATCGTTTTGCAAATCGCCATCCATGCTGATGGTGTAGTCGCCTGAAGCGTAGGAGAAGCCTGCAGAAAAAGCGGGTGTCTGACCAAAGTTTTTTTTCAATCGGATAATCGTTAGGTTTTGGACCTGTACTTGAACGAATCGCAGCACCTCGTAAGTGCAATCAACGCTTCCATCATCAACAAAAATGATTTCGTAATCGTAGTCTTGGGCATCAAGCACCGTATGAAGTACCTCGGCAAGTGGAATGATGTTGTCCTGTTCGTTATAGACAGTTATCACAACCGAAATCTTTTTCTTGTATTTCGTTGAAATGGGTTTGAAACTGATAGCTGCCAATAGCTTCCTCCTTATCAAGTGGCTGACAGCACCTCCAATGCTTAGGAGGCGGACACCCGTTTCTGGGGCTGGCCACAAGTGGACATCAAACGCACACTGACTTGCGGGGTCAGTAGGACGAACCCCAATAATCCCAACAGACTAGTCATAAGCACCTGACAGCAATGTATAAAGAGTCCAACCGAGAGTGCCGCCCCTACCTCCATATCGGTGAACATGACCAAGCTAGCCGCCCAACTCCCCTCTATGACTCCAAAACCGCTCAATGAAAACGGAAACCATGATGCAATCATAACTACCGAAATAACAACCAACAACATATTTAACCTTTGATTGACATTTAGAGTTGATAAAAACAGCAGGTGGTAACTTAGGTTAATTCCATAAGTACAGAAAGAAAAGGCAAGGGCTTTCAACAACGACCTCAGACTGCGAAACCGATCAAGTTGAAGTGAGACTATTCCTAATTTATGACCGACGGAGTCCAGCAAAGCGGTGTCGCGCCAAGGATATATCCGGGTGATGTAAGTCCAGATTCGTTCTATACCTTTGGGAAGACCAATAAAAAGAACACGATTCACTGTGATCAAGATTCCAGCGAGGGCCAACATGATCCAGACATAACCTACTGATTCATACTTCGTTAGCAATAGTCCACAGGTTCCACCGAGAATAACAAACTGTAGGTCAAATAAACGTGCCTCAAACAGGCTGCGGATCCCCTCACTTACAGGGATTTTCAAGTGTCGGCGCAGCAGTGCTATATAGGAAAACTCGCCGACCATCAGTGGAAGCGTGCGTACAAAAAAGTTATGACACAAAGTAATTGGGAACAGGACTGCCAATGGCAGCTCCTTCCGACCTAAAAGCAAATAGAAACGCAAAGCGCGGCAGAAATTTAACAGGAAGAATAAGGTAAATAGTACAAAGAAAAACCAAAATGGGACGTTTTTAGCAAGGCAGAGGAAATGAGCGTAGTCAATCTGTCGTGCAAGGTAGATGACCAAGATTGCGGAAACCCCAACCCCTAGCAGTGGAGAAATGAGACGATTTGACCGATATTTTTGAAGTAATGATTCAAACCACATTGTGTATATAGACCCAATATCGTATGAAACTGTTCTGAGTCGTCCTCAATTAACAGTCATTTTATAGGTTCATGATTAATCAATACTGTATTAAGACCTTAAGTTCCTGAACCTATGAAATTCCCAGTTTGTCCATCTTGAAACGGAGAGTGGAATAGGGGATACCGAGTTTTTTTGCAGTCTGACGGCGATTCCATCGATTTTCTTCAAGCATCTGTAAGATCCACCCGTACTCATTCTTGCCCGCCAATTGGTCGGATTGTGATAGCAGCTTTGCCGATACACCCTTCTGTATATTGATATGTTCCACTCCAATCAGCGAAACTTCCGGCGGAGAAAGCGTAGCAGAGCACTCAACGATGTTCCGCAACTCACGTACATTTCCAGGGTATTGATAATCCAGAAGGGACGATTTCGCTGCCTCTGAAAAGCCTTCAAAGCTGCGCCCACTTCTGGCGTTGTATGCCCTTAGGAAATGGTCAGCCAACGGTAGAATATCTTCGGGACGTTCCCTAAGCGGTTTTAAGTGAATAGAAAAAACGTTTAGCCGATAGTATAGGTCGCTGCGGAAATGCCCGGACTTAACAATGTGTACAGGATCTTTGTTGAGAGCACTAATAATACGTTCTTGGACAGCGATCTCCTCAGTGCCGCCAATACGTATCAGCGTTCGGGTATCAAGAATCCGTAGCAGCTTTGCTTGTGTGTGGAGTGGGAGGTCCGCAATTTCATCTAGAAAAAGTGTGCCGCTGTTTGCCATCTCAAAGTAGCCGGGTCTATCCCTTTTAGCATCGGTGAACGCCCCTTTAACGTGGCCAAAGAGCTCACTTTCGACCAGTGACGCTGGCAAGGCTGAACAGTTGACAGCAACAAACGGATACTCCTCCGAAGAGGCTTGACGATGAATTTCACGCGCCACCACCTCTTTTCCTGTGCCAGTTTCACCCGTGAGGAGGATCGTATCAACATTTGCTTCAACCGCTTGCCGGATGCGTTCTCGCACCTGTTGCGTGGATAGACTGTTTCCCACAAGGTATTGATTCTGTATCCGTGGATTGCGTTGGTTTGTAGATTGGTCAGCCATTCGCTTCCGTTTGTCTCCTCCTCCATTAAAATTAGAGTTCTTAACCGATCGGGGTCGGAAGGGCACCGCACCTAACCGAAAGGCTTCAATCAATGTCCTCACGGTATCATCTCCAGAAATGAACACAGCCGGCGTTTCCTGCCGATTGTGCTGAACTTTTGCCAAGAATCCAATGTCATTGATGCCGGGCATACACAGATCAACGAGAGCCAAGTCATAATGCTGCGCGTCGATCTTCTTTCGGGCAGTATGCCCATCACAGACAACCTCAACTTGATGCCCTAAATTGCACAAATAGTTTTTCAAGGTTGTACGGATGATCCTTTCATCACCAGTCAACAGAATGTGCAATGAATTTTCCATCTTTACTCCTTCTCTTTATGTTCGGTACTCTATCGCCGCACTTATCTTTGAAAAACTTAAATCCATACCTGCACAAATGCACTCAGGTTCACCATTTTTTCGCCGGACTGTCACACGCCATTTCCTGGTCAGTCTAGAACCAAAGGTTGAGTGGCCTCCCTTGGAAATTTCTGGAGTCACCTTTTTTTCTTGGATAAGTTCTTTTTCGGTGGACGCGGCTTAACCTCTTTATCCTTGAAGAATTCTTCTAATGCACAGTTGACCACCTCTGAAATCATCCGCCGTTCCCAATAGGCGTATCCCCGCAGCTTGGCGATTAAATCTACATGAATGTGATATGTCTGACGCTTGGTTCCCATAGTCCCCGTCTGGTCCATCGAGAATAGGGCACTTCTTCCGTTCAGAGGTGGCGAGTTTTTCTTCGCGTTGTCGGAGCGCGCTTTCTGATTCATATCCCTTTTCTTTGCCATAATGGATCTCCCTTAAAATATTCCGAACTGGGCATGATAAACCTCCAAATGGAGGTAGAATCGGTTCAAAAACCTAACTACTCCTGAATTGCGATAGTAAGAATAACAAACCTATAAAACCAAAATCCAGCCATCTTTAGGGCGTCTAGACATAATATGTCAAGACTCATTCAAAAACGGTTGCACATTGAATATGCGAGTGTTTACACTGTAAATCGTGTCAGTTAAGTCTATTTTGTTTGTTACTATTCTATATTAGATGTTCCATTTGCAAGCTATAGGAGGCTGGAAACCTACTTCTTTTTGCTTTCCGCTACATAGCTTGCCACAAGGAGGAAAATAACCATGTTTCAAACGATTGATACCGCAGAACCCAACTTTCCCGTCAATCTCTTTACACCGGAAGAAGATACCTCAGAAACCGGCAACTATGATTGGCTTATCCGCAACTGTTGTAGTTACGCGTTTCCGCGTATTTCGATCGACTCCATCTGGGAAACCGACGTCGATGAGTAGGTAGCGATGAGTGATGCGCTCTATACAAAAACTGGAGCGCATCACTTTATAAGTCAGCATATCTTTATCCCGTCATGCTTTGGCTGTCAGGAGGAAAACCGTGATTTCCAGCTTGGTTTCGGTGATTATTCCAACGCGAAATCGTCCCAATTACTTGCAACAGGCGGTGGAAAGTGTGCTCTGTCAAACCTATCCCAACATCGAAATCATTATCATCGATGATGGATCGGATTCCAAAGGGGCGGCAACAAAAAAAGTCCTTCTACCGTATCTCCCCTTGCCCAACCTCACCTACATCTATCAACACAATAGAGGGGTCGGGAAGGCTGTCAATCGTGGCTTGATGCTTTCACAGGGAGAATATATCCAGCGCCTTGACGACGATGATCGTCTCTTACCGGAGAAGATCGCCCGCTCCGTCAATGTGTTTCAAGCGCGGCCAGCGGTTGGGCTCGTCGCAACGGGTTACTATCATATCGATGCAACAGGGAAACGCACCCAGACCTGTTCACCTCATCCATGCCCGGAGCCCGCCCGATTATTGAACATGCTAATGCGGTGCATTTCCGCCTGCGCGGGGGTGATGGTGCGTTCCCTAGTCCACCAAAAGGTCGGTGCGTATCGAAATATCAAAGCACAGGATTATGAGATGTGGATACGGATCGCGAAAGAATTTGAGATTGAAACCATCAATCTGCCGCTGGCGGAGTATCGACAGCATTCAGGAAATTCTGTACACATCAAAAGCAACCGATTACAGATGGAGCGGGTTATCCTTGATTTTACCCGTGAACAGATGGAAATAACCCCTTTGGATAAACTGATTCCCAACCTTCAATCCAAACCGCACGCCTATGCGTTGCGCGCCGCTGTCTACCTACAACAGGATGGGGAATACGCACGGGGAACCCTTCTCGCCAAAGCAGAGTTGAAAAAGGGGCTTCAGCTCGCGCCGACCGATCCACTGCTGTTACTTTGGGAAAGGGTACTGTCCGTCCATGAGGGAGAGTGTTTGCCGCAGGAGGGGCACCTCCCGTCACCCTACCGGGAGCAGGCGGAAACCCTAGCCCGTTTCGGTGCTGAACGCAAACGACTTGCCGCTCAGGAAATTCCTCCGTCGTCCCCGGAAGTGGCCAACCTCCGGCAGGGATTTAGCCGGTTCTGTTCATCCCTAATCCAACAGACATTCAACACCGCAGTAGGCAAAAAATGAACCAAAAACTTCTACTCTTCTTACCTTGGAGGTCTTCAGATGAAATTATCGCAGTTTACCGTTGTCGTTAACGATTATCCGAAACCAGACCACCACCTGTTGTACCACACCCTATCTCTCGCGCTCATTGAAGTTGACAAGACAGGCTGGGATGTGTTACAAAATCTATTAACAGATACCCCCACCGATGCAGAGGCTTTGACTTTCTTCAAGGAACTTGAGAAGCAAGGATTTATCGTCGAAGAATCGATCAACGAAGGAGAACGTTATCTCGGATATCTGAATCAGAGCACTTCCCAGCCGGGGGGTGAGTTGAGCGTGACTTTGCTGACGAACCTGCAGCGCTGTCCACTCGCATGCAGCTATTGCTATCAGAAAGGGACACATACCGGTGAGCGTTTGGCGGGCGATCTGTCCGAAGAGTGTCTCGAATTTATCAAGAGGCACTGCTTAAAACTAAGCGTCGAGCGCTTATTTATCAGCTACTACGGGAGTGAGCCACTCTCTAACCCAAAGGCAATCGTTTCAACTGCGACTGAACTGCAGCAGTTTTGCCGGGAGCAGGGGATCCACTTCCACTTCGGGATGGTGACAAACGGGGTGCTCCTGACACGGAAGGCCGTCGAGAAACTACTTCCACTCGGATTCGCTCAAGCACAGATTACCATTGACGGGAATCAAGAGACGCACGACGCTTCCCGTCCGTTTCAGAATGGCAAAGGCACCTATGCCACGATTATGAAAAATCTATCGCAATACGCGGGCCTCATCCATACCACCGTCCTCTGCGTCCTTGATGAATCTCGCATCGATGCGACGTATGAGCTGATAGACACTTTGGCTCTGGAGGGTTACCCTCAAAGGCAAGTCCAAATGACTTTTTCGCCGGTTACGCCGACATACGACAACGGAACTGTTGAAGCCGCACAACTGTCCATGGATAAGGCGCAGATGCTGATGGCAGAGAAAAAAATGGCGGTTGAAATTGCGAAACTCTCGATTTATGCCGCAAAGAGGGGGTTACACGACGATCTCCGTCCGAAACACACATGGTGTGCCATGCAGCGTCACGATGGACGGAATATTACCTTGGATCCCTCTGGAAAAATCTATACCTGTCCAACGTTTATCGGCCGGGACAAAAAATATGAGGCGGGCCATATCTCCGGGGAGATTGGTGGGATTGATCTGGTGCTTAAGGAGCAGTACGTCCGTTCAGAACAGTGTCTCTCTTGTCGATATCTTCCTATCTGCGCCGATTGCCGCGCCGATGCCCTCTACCAGACGGGAGAGATTACGGAGGCAAATTCAAAGGAAGAGGTCTACGATAGTCTTGTACCTCTGTTGGTCAAGGCGCACTATCAATCTTCTAAGACGAACACCTAAATGAGGGGTGCCCATAATCCAGCCATGAACCTGTGCAACCATAGATGCCTGTGGGAGCGATCTCCTGATCGCGATGGGTAAGGAGGCCATTCTTACAGAGAATATGTATCAACCTCCCTCAACTATGGTGAATTCTAAAAATAAATAGACACTTTTGCCCCTCGGTTTCAATCCCCCCGATAAATCGGGGTAAACTAATCATCGGGGCTGGTAGGTGCGGTTTCCAACCGCACCGAATTCAATCCAACCCGGTAGGTGCGATTTCCAACCGTACCGGTTTAGAGTGTCTCATTAATTGTAAAATCTACCATAAATTATGGTGAATTCTAAAAACAGATAGACATTTGCGCTCCCCGTGTTTGGTAGGCGCTGTTTCCAACTGCGCCGTTTCACCGCCCACTACGGCGTCTATGCGGTGCGGTTAGAAACCGCGCCAATTTGCAGTGTCTAAGTAATTCTATAATCTACCATAGTTAGTTCATCAATTTATTGGGTTCAAAAGAGCGAGGCTACTTCACAGCCCGATCTTATCAAGGGGCATTGGCGATACTAGGACATCACGTTTTACGTGATCGTGCCTTTGCCTTCTCGCTCATGTTAAGAAATCGCGCAATCGAAACCGAGTTTTTTCTTGAAAACTCGGTTTCTCTTCGGCTTTGCACTCTCTTTTTATATGAACCTGCTTCCTAATTATAGTGAATACAAGAAATAAATAAACACTTTCGTCCACCGGTAGGTGCGGTTTTCAACCGCACCGAATAGGCGCAGTTAGAAACAGCGCCTACCAAACGGTAGAACGGTAGTTTCGTTTTCCTAACCGCACCGGTTTGGCATGTCTCATTAATTCTAAGATCCACTATAATAGAGGGGTGCTCATAAATCAGTTTATCGAAATAAGGTGATGAAATGTGTGACATTTCTCAAAGGGAGTCCCCAAATAGAATTGACCAACATTGCCACCTGAAGTAATACAACACCGATTATCAAGAAAGTTACTACATTTGATTTGCCCCCGACCGGTAACTGTTTGTGGTTGTTATGTGTCGATAGCAGTTGCTTGAGCAATTCGAATATCGGTTCAATGGCGACCTTGCGCTTTTGTTGATAGGTATGCAACCGTTGTGATTGGTTAATAGTTTCGACATACCCCCGGGCTTGAGGTCGCTTGGCACCTATCACCGGGGTGATAAGCAACAATCCTTTGTTTGCTAGTTTCTCGGTTCGGTTGAGGTCAGTGTAGCCGGCATCGGCGACTATATATCCGACATTTTGTTCAAGCATTTTCTCGATTTGTTGGTTAAGTATTGCTCTCTCGCTGACACAAGCGGTGTCAGCCACACTCATCAAAGGCAATCCCTCTCGACAAACGGTTAGATGCAGTCCATAGCCATAAACCCAGCCATGGTACTTGCTCCGAGACCAACTCGCGTCTGTATCAACGGCACGCAGTCCCTTTGGGAGGCGATTGGCGTTTTTGTCTTTCTGATGCCAAACTGGACATTTTGCCTTAAACAGACTTTTGTCTTGATAGACGACCTCCGGAGATAAGTTAGGAATCAAGGGAATACTCATATTGCCTAAATACACAATGAACATCTCTAACTGGTGGGTCAGTTGTTTGTAACGTCGTGAAAGCGTGGATCGAGAGGGCACCCTTTGCAAGTGACATCTTAACAACCAGTGGGGGTGTATTTTGAGCCATCTATGTTGTGCCTTAAATGAGTGGATACCCTTGAGGGGCAAGATTGCGAAAAGAACAATTAGACTGTTGTCCGCATAGGATTTAGGCCGCCCATGAGTGTGAGGGGACTTTGCCCCAACGGAGGAGTTGAAATCTTCAAGTTGTTCAAACAAAAACGTGATATAATACTCTCGGTCAGGGTAACGCATGTTATAATCCTTTCTTTCTGGGAAGTTAGATTAGATTATAACTGTTAGCCTGACTCAATTCTAATTATGCACACCCCTCAATTAATACGAAAGGTCCGCTTAACTTATACAAATGTCAAAAATTGATACGCTCCTCAAACTCATCGCCTATCAAAAGCAACACCCCCAAGCCAACGACGAAGAAATTGCCCAAGGAATTGGAATGTCACCACGCCATGTCAGCCGGTGCAGAAAAGAGGTGAACCTGCTCAAACACCAACTGGCTGAACCAGTCTTGCAACCGGGGCAGATCCAATTTATACTGTCACTGCTGAACCGACAGCAACCTGATCAGCAGGAGATTGTCCAACAGCTTCAAAAACAGATGGGGGTCTCCTACACCGGAAGCCTTCGCGCTACGCAGCCTAACGAGCAGGTGCCTATTAGCTGGCTTGAAATCGGCGAGTTGATCCCAATAGAAATGGGGTTTTTGGACCGCCCGCACCCAGCACTGGGTTTCTGGCTGCAGAACCTCTGCTATGATCCGCTGTTAGTGTGGCACCGAAGTGGCGAAATTGAAGGGCGGCTTGCAACGGGCTGCGAGGCGTTGAAAGGATATTCACAGTGGCAGCTGACCTTGAGAGAGGACCTTCGTTGGAGCGATGGTAAGCCGATTACCCTCGAAGAGGTTATCGCGGCGTTTTTCGAGAGCCGCATCGCATCGATTATCGCGGAGATTAAACCGGATGGCAAGACCCAACTTCAGGTTCAACTGTCTCAAGAAGAACCGCTCTTTCCACTCCATCTGCGCAGTATCTCCCCACTCCCTGCTCACTCGTCCCAACCCTACCGTGTCACCTCCGGTCCCTATCGATTGAGGGGGTTCCGCCCAGATGCCACGACCTTCCGCTTTGAGCCAAATCCAAATCACTATCGTGGAGAGAATCCCCACATCGACTGGTTGACTGTGAAACGCTTCACGCTGCCCGCCAATGCCATCAAGGCAGTCGAGAATGGCACACTTGATCTGCTTTTTTTCCCTTTTTATGCGATGCAGTCCCTCCACCAATTCCCAACGACGGTGCCTTGTCAACAGTGGCCCTTCTTTGAAGATAACTACTACGCTCTATTTCTCAATCGTCGTTACGGCCCCCTATCGGATGAGACGAATTGCAATCTGCTTAAAGAGGCAATCGATTATCAAGTAATCAATCTCTATCTGCGTATGGGGCAGGTTGTTGAGGAAGAAAACCTCCCATCGCTTCCTCACGATCCTTTTGACATTCGGATTGCCTGCTCACGCGGAGTCTTTCGCTATTTGGCATACCTCATCGGAAAGTCTACAGGCTCTTCCGTGGCGAATCCTGTCTCTGTCAATGGAGAGATGCGAGAAGAGGCGGACGCCTTTTTAACTCAATTCTTTTTCGGTTTAGGTTACAACCAGTTGTCGCGATTCTTCCATTCCGATGGAGAGCACAACTTTTTCGGCTATTCCAATCCCCAAGTTGACAAGATGCTTTCTCAGCTTAAGGGAATGGCGAGCCCTAGCGCAAGAGATAGGATTGGGCGGAAGGTATTGTACCTCGTACAGGAAGATTACGCGGTAATTCTGTTGGCGCCCTGCTTTGAATATATACTCTCGCGGTTAGAAATCCAGTTCGATGATAATCTCACCGACCCAATTGATTTGATTCAAAACATGAGCCAACTCACCGTGGAACGTCACCGGTCCGGTTAGCAATCACGCGGTTGAACCGGTATTTTGACACAACCCCCAAAGATGGATCTGAATTAGTAGGTGCACAAATGTCCAAAGTCGATACGCTCCTCAAACTCATCGCCTATCAAAAGCAACACCCCCAAGCCAACGACGAAGAAATTGCCCAAGGAATTGGAATGTCACCACGACATGTCAGCCGGTGCAGAAAAGAGGTGAACCTGCTCAAACACCAACTGGCTGAACCTGTTTTGCGACCGGAGCAGATCCAATTTATACTGTCCCTACTGAACCGACAGCAACCCGATCAGCAGGAGATTGCCCAACAACTTCAACAACAGATAGGGGTTTCCTACACCGGAAGCCTTCGCGCCACGCAGCCTAACGAGCAGGCATCCGTTGGCTGGCGAAATCGGTGAGTTGAAGTCGAAATCGGCGAATTAATTCCAGTCGAAATGGGCACTTTAGATCGCTTGCACCCGGCACTGAGTTTCTGGCTGCAACACCTATGCTATGATCCCCTCCTGATGTCCCACCGAAACGGTGAAATCGAAGGACGGCTTGCAACCGGCTGCGAACCGGTGAAAGGAAACTCTCAGTGGCAGCTGACGTTGAGAGAGGACCTTCGTTGGAGCGATGGAAAGCCAATTACGCACGAAGAGATTATCGCGGCGTTTTTCGAGAGCCGCATCGCTCCGATTATCGCAGAGATTAAACCGGATGGCAAAACCCAACTTCGGATTCAACTGTCACAAGAAGAACCGTTCCTTCCACTTCGTCTGCGCAATATCTCCCCACTACCTTCCCACTCTTCCCAACCCTACCGCGTGACCTCCGGTCCCTATCGATTAAGGGGTTTCCAGCCGGAGGCCATGACCTTTCGTTTCGATCCAAATCGGGATTACTATCGTGGCGGGGATCCCCACATCGACTGGTTGACCCTAAGGCGTTTCACACTGCCCGCCAATGCCATCAAGGCAGTCGAGAATGGTGCACTTGATCTACTTTTTTTCCCTTTTTATGCGATGCAGTCCCTCTACCAATTCCCAACAAAGGTGCCTTGTCAACAGTGGCCCTTCTTTGAAGATAGCTACTACGCTCTATTTCTCAACCGGCATCACGGCCCCCTATCGGACGAAAGGAACTGTAGATTGCTTAAAAATGCAATCGATTATCGGGCAATCAACCTCTATCTGCGCATGGGACAGGTTGTTGAGGAAAAATCCCTTTCCCCACTTCCTCACGCCCCCTTTGACATTCGGGTTGCCTGTTCGAGGGGTGTGTTTCGCTACTTGGCTTATCTCATCGGACGGTCAACAGGCTCTTCTGTTGTGAATCCTATTTCTGTCACAGGCGAGATGAGGCAAGAAGCGGATGCTTTTTTAATTCAGTTCTTTTTTGGAACAGGCCACAGCAATCTGTCGCGATTCTTCCATTCCGATGGAGAACATAACTTTTTCGGCTATTCCAATCCCCAAGTTGACGAGATGCTCTCTCAACTCAACGCAACAGCAAACCCGGGAGCAAGAAGGAGGATTGGGCGGCAGGTCCTGTCCCTCGTGCAGGAAGATTTCGCGGTAATCCTGTTAGCGCCCTGCTTTGAATATACACTCTCACCTTTAGAAATTCAGTTCGACGATAATCTCACCGACCTAATCGATCTGATTCAAAACATGAGCCAACTCACCGTGGAACGTCACCGGTCCGGTTAGTAATAGTTGCTAGCAACATTTACTAATAATCGGGCGAATCGCTTCAGTAATTTTTTAACATTTGCCCTTGAAAGCCTGATGTCTATTGACTTTAGAGCATCAGCGTTTTCTTTGGCATGGTAATTGCTTCTACTTGGATTGTCCCGAATTCGGGAGATTCAGAAGAGTTTTATCTTTCTTTAGCAGCAGAAGTTGATTGCTTGCTTCTGCAAATCCAAAAGGAGTTAACCGTAATGTTAAGAAAAACATTGACCCTCGGAATGGTTTTCATTTTAGCACTAAGCCTGTTGGCTGTGTCAATGGTTACATGTTTTACCTATGAAGCAGAAGCACACTGGGGATGGTGGTGCGACGACCTAGCCACTCAAAAAGTGGAAAACGAGCATTTCGGCGCGCACCCAGGCGGGACTTGGTGCTGCCATACTTATGGTACACATTAAAACCAAGTATCTGCGTTATGCTAAAAATCCCTGCAGGGATTTTTAGCATAACGACCGATTTGCTTACCTGACTGTTTGTTCCTAGCATAAAGCGGATATTGACAAAGCAGATATAACAGATTCTTGAACGAGAAAAACAACCCAATCTAGCTTCTATCGTTGCACAATCATCCTTCCAATGAAACCGTTCTCCCAGAAAACTTCCTCACTCTTTTTTAGTGTGTGTTTATTTGTAGTTGCAAGTGTGCCTCGGCTGTTCTCTTTGGGTGACCACTGGACATCTGATGAAGGTGGGTGGCTAGACCATAGTACAGTGTTTATGACCGCGGTTGAGATGGGTGCCTTTTCAGAAACCCTCGTTACCTTCCACCCCGGTGTCATAACGATGTGGATTGCTGCCTTCCGCACCCTTTTTACTGAACCACATATAAGTGTTCAAGGCTTAGCGTTAGCCCGGTGGTTCATCGGCGTAGTGCTATTAATCGGGATTGGTGTAGCAGCCGTGCTGCTATATCGGTTACTTGGGCGTTGGGTTGCGGTCATCGGTGCGGCGTTTCTATCCTTCTCCCCACTCTTTTTAGCCCAATCCCGTCGTGTCCACACCGATGCGTTGGCGGCGATGTTTGTCCTGTTAGCAGTCCTGTTCCTCCTGCTCTATTGTCAGATGCCCCAGAGACGCCGTTACCTCATCGGTTCTGGACTTGCGTATGGTCTAGCCTGCCTTGCCAAAAGCAATTCTCTCATTCTTCTCTTGTGGCTGCCTATCTGCTTCGCCCTGTTTCGGAATCGAGAGGAAACGTGGCGGCAGTTCTTTCTGCGGGGACTTGGAGCGGGTCTCTGTTTCTTGAGCTGCACGTTACTCACCGTTTTCGCGCTGTGGCCCCTCTTTTGGAACCCCGTCTTTTTGGTGTTTGGGGTGTGTCTATTAGGCGTCACGCTGCTCGTGTATCGAGAGTTACAGAAAGGGGCACATGGACGACTCTTAATATATTTGGCATCGGTCGTGGTGGTAGGTGTGGTATGTGGTTATATGGTCCAAACCGTATGGAGGGTGTTCGATGGCGTTGCGTGGGCGATTACCACGCCCCATAACGTCGAACACTTCTTCTTAGGACAGGTGTTATATGACCCCGGCTGGCTCTTCTACCCGTTGGTGCTCTGCACAGAAACCACACCGTTAACGCTTCCCTTAGCATTCGGCGGGTGTCTCTTTCTGTGGAGGAAACGCCATTCCTGGTCACGGAACGGACAGGAAGGATATGTACACCAGTTTCGGATAGCACTCGCATTGGTGGCGGTTGTTCTACTGTTCACCCTCTGTCTCTCGCTGACAAGCAAAAAGTTTAGTCGGTATCTGCTACCCGCTTTCCCAATGCTGGAGATACTTGCCGCGGTTGGTTTCTTTGAGCTCCTTAAATGGGGCTACGCCTATATCGACTCCCGCTTTGGGACCGAGGCAACTCCCCAAAAACTGACCTTTTCTATCGTGACCCTCCTCTGTATCCTCCTGATCCAGATCTTACCGGTCTTACGACTTCACCCTTACTACGGCACCTACTACAACCTCTGCTTCAAACTCACTGATATCAGAAAAATTATCACAGTCGGTGCAGGTGCGGGGTACGATCTCGCGGCGAAATATCTAAATAGAAAACCAAATGCACAGGAGCTGCGAGTTCAAACCTTTCCGGACAGCACCCAATTCTTTTATCCCTACTTTACCGGGCAGATATACTGGGCAGACGCAGATGAAGCGGTCGTCCCAGATTATGAGGTGGTCCATCTCCGCGAATCCCAAGTGGGCTGGGTGCCACAAACGGGAACACTCAACGGTGAGTTAGAACACGTGATAACCCTCAACGGCATTGACTATGTTTGGATTTATAGGATACCACAATAGGCTGAAAGAGGAATGAACATCGCCCAAGTTGCTAGGCGTGTTAACATTTCGGTGCCGTTAATTCGGCAAACGCTGTAACCACCGAGTAATCTGACAAATGTAACGCAAACTGTTAGTTTGCGGACCGGGATCACAATCTAACAGATTGTGGTACAAAAGACGCTGCGGCGTGTTGGCATTTCATGGCAATTAGATAATCAAGGATGTGCACAGACGCATGATTCTTCGTAGGGGTTGGGTTTCCCAACCCTTTGGGCACATATCAGAGTCCGTTCCGAGAGGCTGTAGGTCGATTTTCCACAATCGACAATACCGACAATACCTAGTTGAGCCAAGATTGGGGCGACACGCCGGACATTTTGTCGAGATATGAATCTCGACCTACAATCGATTCAACCTGTATAATTGAGATTTTCCAACCCGTACTGGTCAATAGGCGAGGGAACCTCGCCCCTACGTAGGCATTTATCGGCAAATTGCGGTTACGCCTCACATAAATGTCAACAGGATCTAAAAAACTACCATGAATCTGATTAAACTCCTATCTACCGATTTTTTCACGGGCCAAATCTTGTTCTCAGGAAAGGGGTTGCTCGATATTCTGTGGTTTCTCATCCGCAACCCCCGAGCAAAGTCTATCAGACTCGCTGGGCTCATCCTGCAGCTAATCCCCAGATATACAAAGGTATCGGTGAAACGACTGATAAACCTCCATCGCTTGACACAGAAGGCAAACAGGTTGAATTTACCCGGAGATATAGTCGAGTGTGGGGTGTGGAATGGCCGATCTGCCGCCATCATGGGAGTAGCGGACCGAGATGATGAAACTTCCAGAAAAGTCAGGAAGTTGTGGCTCTTTGATTCGTTTCGTGGGCTGCCACCGCCAAGCAACAGAGACGGTAAACAGGCAACGGAGGCCTATTTCCAAGGATAGTGTCACGGTGAGACGGAGAAGGTTAAGCGAATTTTCCGGCGATTTCAGCTCGCGTTACGGCATGTCAACATTGTTGCCGGGTGGTTTGATGAAACATTGGGGACAACAGACCTCCAGACCATCGCTATTTTGCATATTGACGCCGATTGGTATGCGTCGGTCAAGATAGTTTTAGAGACCTTATATGATAAAGTGATTGAAGGTGGGTTTGTTGTTTTGGACGACTACTGGAGATGGCCCGGCTGACGCGAGGCTGTGACAGATTATCTCAAGGAACATCAGATTCAAGGGGTAGTATGGAAACGAGCAGATCTACACGGTGTTTATTTTCAGAAACCTTCCCGATGCAGGGGAGAAACAACCGATAATTGATGTTATCGGCCTACCTGTTTGAGCCGTCCCCACATTGTAGACTTTTTGCCTAGGGCAGAAACCGAAAAAGGAGAGTTAAGCCATGCAGGACTACTGTCACTATGGGGATTATTGGTGAGGTTCTGCTGATTCCCACCATCGGCGTCCATCACGTAAATCTCAGTGTTCTTATCCCTAAAAGAAAAGAAGGCAATCCGTTTGCCATCGGGCGACCATGAGGGTGAAGAGTCATAAACTCGATTTTCAGTGAGGTTCTGTTGATTACCCCCATCGGCATCTATCACGTAGACGTCCCAGTTTACAACGTCCCCCTTCCTATCAGCCATGAAGGCAATCCGTTTGCCGTCAGGAGACCATGACGGATTCCAGTCATTATTGCGATTTTCAGTGAGTCTTTGTTCATTACCCCCATCGGCGTCTATCACGTAAATTTCATAAGTGATTCCAAGTTCGTTTTCAAAGTGCCCATCCCTACGGGCACTGAAGGCAATCCGCTTACCGTCGGGAGACCACGAGGGATGCTGGTCCTCAGTGAGATTGTTAGTGAGTCTTTGAGCATTCCCACCATCGGCGTCCATCACGTAGATTTCAATGTTATGAGCAGCTTCACCCCTGACCATATCCCTAGTAGACGAAAATACGATGCGTTTACCGTCGGGGGACCATGAGGGAGACCCATCATCATTGGCATCGTTAGTGAGGTTTAATTGATTCCCTCCATTGGCATCCATCACGTAGATTTCATAAGTGGGAAGACCGCGTATGTCAACGTGCCCATCCCTATCAGACACGAAGGCAATCCGTTTACCGTCAGGAGACCATGAGGGGGAACTATCAATATGGCGATTATTGGTGAGTCTACGCGGATTGCCCCCATCACGAAGATGTCCATGAGTAAACCAACGTAGATAACGTCAGCGTTCCCATCCCTATTAGACACGAAGAGCAATTTGTGCCTGTGCGTCAACGCATACCATCAGCAGCGTTAGAACCAAGAATACTACGCTAGCTAAAACTAAATGTACAAGATTGTATCTCCGTTGCATCTGTTATTTCTCCTCTGTTGTCAAATCGGTTGTTTATCCTTTGGGGTTAATAGAGGTCAACTTGTGTAGGACACCCCTTTTCAATTAAGGTGGCAACTCAGTTGATTACCGCATGAAGGGGTTGCCCTTTCCTTGGCGTTTATGACCCTACCCCTGTACCCTCCCATATCTCATGCTGTACCCTCCCATATCTCAGCAAATACTATTTTTCCGATAATGGCAGTTATCGGTCGACCTGTTTGAGCCAACCCCACATCGTAGACTTTTTGCCTGGGGCAGAAACCGAAAAAGGAGAGTTTAACCATGAGGGATACCAGTCATCATGCGGATTATTGGTAAGGTTCTGCTGATTGCCCCCATTGGCATCCATCACGTAGATTTCACTGTTCCCATCCATCTCAGACATGAAGGCAATTCGTTCACCATCGGGAGACCACGACGGAGACCAGTCATCAACGCGATTTTCAGTAAGTCTATGCTGATTACCTCCATTGGCATCTATGACGTAGATTTCAAAGTTTGCAAAGTCACCCTTCCTATCAGCCGCGAAGGCAATCCGTTCACCGTCAGGAGACCAGGAGGGAAACCAATCATTCTTGTCATTTTCAGTCAGTCTTTGTTGATTGCCCCCATCGGCGTTCATCACGTAGATTTCAGCAGTGATCCCGAAGCGGCTTCTAAAGTGCCCGTCCCTATGGGAACTGAAGGCAATCCGTTCACCATCAGGAGACCAGGAGGGATGCCTTTCATCAAAGGGATTGTTAGTGAGGTTCTGTTGATTGCCCCCATCGGCATCCATCACGAAAATGTCAAAGTGTGCAAAGGCCCCATCTCTATCAGACATGAAGGCAATCCGTTCACCATCGGGAGACCATGACGGAGCCTGGTCAAACCTATCATTTTCAGTGAGTCTCCTCGGATGACTCCCATCGGCATCCATCACGTAGATTTCCTTGTTTCCATCTCGTTCGGAAGAAAAGACAATGCGCTTGCCGTCCGGAGACCATGAGGGAGACCAATCATCACTGGCATTATTGGTGAGTCTTTGTTGATTCTTCCCATCAATGTCCATCACATAGATTTCAGGGTTCCCGTTCCTTTCAGACGTGAAGGCAATCTGCGCCTGTACCTCACCGACTACCATCAGCAGCGTCAGGCAGAAAACTACAACACCAACTAAAATGAAATGTGTGAGATTGTATCTTCGGTACATCTGCTATTCCTCCTTTATTCCTAAATCGGTTTCTTATCCTTCGCGATTAATAGAGGTTAATTTAGGTTCGCAGCCCTTTCCAATTAAAAGGCAGACTCGGATATTATTGCATGGAGACTTCGACCCTCCTTCGGCGTTTATAACCTACCTCTGTACGCTCGCACATCTCAGTAAACCCTGTTCTCTCAAGGATGGCAGTTATCGGTCAATCTGCTTGAGCCGTCCCCATATCGTGAGAGTCTTACCCGCAGGAGCAACTGAAAGAACAGGGTTATACCATGCAGGATTTTCGTCATCATCGGGATGATTGGTCAGGTTTCGAGGATTGCTCCCATCGGCGTCCATCACGTAGATGTCCTGATTCAAATCCCTCGTCCTATTTGACACGAAGGCAATCCGTTTACCGTCAGGAGACCATACAGGATGCCAGTCCGCATCGGGATGCTTGGTGAGGTTTCGCTGATTGTGCCCATCAGTGTCCATCACATAGATGTCCCGGTTTCCCCCATTCTTCATGGAAGTAAAAGCAATGCGCTTACCGTCAGGGGACCAGGAGGGAGATTCATCAAAACGGGCATTATTTTCGGTGAGGTTTCGCCGATTGTCCCCATCAGCGTCCATCACGAAGATGTCAAAGTCACCATTCCCAATGGAAACAAAGACAATCCGTTTACCATCCGGTGACCATGAGGGAGACTCGTCATCCGTGCGATTCTCAGTGAGCCTTTGTTGATTGTCCCCATCAGAATCCATCACGTAGATGTCCTTGTTCCCACCCCTAACGGAAACAAAGACAATCCGTTTACCGTCAGGGGACCATGACGGGTACCATTCATCAAAGTCATTGTTAGAAAGGTTTCGCTGATTGTCCCCATCGGCGTCCATCACGTAGATGTCCTTGTTCCCACCCCTAGTGGAAACGAAGACAATGTGTTTGCCGTCAGGGGACCAGGAGGGAGACCTATCATCAGCAGGATTATTAGTAAGATTTCGCTGATTATCCCCATCGTTGTCCATCACGTAGATTTCATAAGCGATAGAGTTGTTTATTATGTGCCCGTCCCTAGCAGATTCAAAAGCAATCCGTGCCTGTGTGTCAACGGTTACCATTAACGGCGTTAGGCCCAAGACTATAACACTAGCCAATATCAAACGGACGAGATTGTATCTCCGTTGCATCTGTTATGCCTCCTCTGTTGTCAAATCGGTTGTTTATCCTTTGGAGTTGATAGAGGTCAACTTGTGTATGAAATCCCTTTTCAATTAAGGTGGTAACTCGGTTGATTACCGCATGAAGGCTTCGCCCCTTCCTTGGCGTTTATGACCTACCCCTGTACCCTCCCACATCTCAGCAAATACTATTTTTCCGATAATGACAGCTATCGGTCAACCTGTTTGAGCCGTCCCCATATTGTAAACTGTTTGCCTAGGGCAGAAACCGAAAAAGGAGAGTTAAGCCATGCAGGACTACTGTCACTATGGGGATTATTGGTGAGGTTCTGCTGATTCCCACCATCGGCGTCCATCACGTAAATCTCAGTGTTCTTATCCCTAAAAGAAAAGAAGGCAATCCGTTTGCCATCGGGCGACCATGAGGGTGAAGAGTCATAAACTCGATTTTCAGTGAGGTTCTGTTGATTACCCCCATCGGCATCTATCACGTAGACGTCCCAGTTTACAACGTCCCCCTTCCTATCAGCCATGAAGGCAATCCGTTTGCCGTCAGGAGACCATGACGGATTCCAGTCATTATTGCGATTTTCAGTGAGTCTTTGTTCATTACCCCCATCGGCGTCTATCACGTAAATTTCATAAGTGATTCCAAGTTCGTTTTCAAAGTGCCCATCCCTACGGGCACTGAAGGCAATCCGCTTACCGTCGGGAGACCACGAGGGATGCTGGTCCTCAGTGAGATTGTTAGTGAGTCTTTGAGCATTCCCACCATCGGCGTCCATCACGTAGATTTCAATGTTATGAGCAGCTTCACCCCTGACCATATCCCTAGTAGACGAAAATACGATGCGTTTACCGTCGGGGGACCATGAGGGAGACCCATCATCATTGGCATCGTTAGTGAGGTTTAATTGATTCCCTCCATTGGCATCCATCACGTAGATTTCATAAGTGGGAAGACCGCGTATGTCAACGTGCCCATCCCTATCAGACACGAAGGCAATCCGTTTACCGTCAGGAGACCATGAGGGGGAACTATCAATATGGCGATTATTGGTGAGTCTACGCGGATTGCCCCCATCGGTGTCCATTACGTAGATTTCAGCGTTCCCATCCCTATTAGACACGAAAGCAATCCGTGCCTGTGCATCAACCACTACCATCAGCAGCGTTAGAACCAAGAATACTACGCTAGCTAATACTAAATGTACAAGATTGTATCTCCGTTGCATCTGTTATTTCTCCTTTGTTCTCAACTCGATTTTTTAATTAAGGTCATCTGATGCTGCCAATCGCTTGACAATCAAGATGATAACTCGGATTATTACCGCCTGAATGCTTCGACCCCTCCTTGGTGCTTATGAACCAGTCCTGTACGCTTCCGTGTCTCAGCAAATACCGTTTGCTCAATAATGGCAGTTATCAGTTAACCTGTTTGAGTCTACCCCATATCATGAGCGTCTTACCTGCAGGAGCAACTGAAAGAATAGCGTTAAGCCACGCAGGATCTTCGTCATCATCGGGATGATTAGTGAGGTTGAGTAGATTCCCACCATCGGCGTCCATCACGTAAATGTCCCGATTCAAATCCCTCGTCCTATTCGACACGAAGGCAATGCGCTTGCCATCTGGAGACCATACAGGATTCCAATCCGCATCGGGATGATTGGTGAGGTTTCGCTGATTATCCCCATTAGATTCCATCACATAGATGTCCCGGTTTTCCCCATCGTTAAGGGAAGTAAAAGCAATGCGCTCACCGTTAGGGGACCATGAGGGATCCTCGTCAGTCCGGTCACTATTGGTGAGGTTTCGCCGATTTCCCCCATCGGCATCCATCACGAAGATGTCAAAGTCCCCGGCCCCGATGGAAACAAAGACAATCCGTTTACCGTCGGGAGACCAAGAGGGAGACCTATCAGGGGGGCCATTATTGGTGAGCCTTTGTTGATTTCCCCCATCGGCATCCATCATGTAAATTTCACTGACCCCATGCCTCTCAGACACAAAAGCAATCCGTTTACTGTCAGGAGACCATGAGGGGTCCCAGTCATCAAAGTCATTGTTAGAAAGGTTTCGCTGATTATCCCCATCGTTGCCCATCACGTAAATTTGCTGGTTCCCATCCCTTTCGGACATGAAGGCAATTCGCTTGCCGTCGGGAGACCAAGAGGGATACTTATCATCACCGGGATTGTTAGTGAGATTTCGCTGATTATCCCCATCAGCGTCCATCACGTAGATTTCCCAGTGTAGAAGGTCCCAATCCCTATCAGACTCAAAGGCAATCCGTGCCTGTGCATCAAACACTACCATCAGTGGTGTCAGACCTAAGACTATAACACTAGCTAAAATCAAGTGTGTGAAATTGTCCCTTCGTTGCATCTGCTATTCCTCCTCTGTTTTCAAATCGGTTTATTATTCTTTGCGATTGATATAAAGTATATCAACCAATAATCTTAAAATGTCACCAAATTTAAGGGGTCTGGACATAATACGTCATAACTCTCTAAAAAATGGTTGAAGTTAAATGCAAGAATATTTATATTTTCATATTGTTAGGAGTTACGCACTTCAGTGCTAAGAGCAGATAGGAACGCAGATTTCGCTGATTGTCGCAGATAAAAAGAGGAAAAAGGATAGAAATCTGTGTTTAACCCCGTTTATCGGTCCCATTTGAATCTTAAATGCTGATGGGATGGACTTCATTAGGTGCTTGCGGCGATAAATCGCCGAACTACAGGTATCTGAATGTTCAATTGCGTAAGTCCTAATATTGTATAAAATAACGCGATTCTCAAATTTCATAGAAGAATGAATTACATAGGAGGACAACCATGTCGAAACACGTGGCAACCTGTGTTTTTGTTGTAACTTTTTTTGCTGCGGTGATTATACCGGTCTTTGGACATCAGCAGTGGATATTGCCTAACTTTTTCTACACAAACCGTGAATCCCCTTGGTTGGGTATAGAGCACACATCGGGCGATCAACGGTTTGTCTCTGGACATGGGTCAGGAACCCTTTTGTGGATCATCCATCCGAAAGGATGGCGTATGGGACGACCATCATCTATTTTTATTGGTCAGACGAGGACTGTCGGCGAGATAAAACTGCGAGATTCGGGCACTTATCGAATCGAAACAGATCAGCCAGTCCAATACGTGACGGAGATTGAGGTAGATGGCAAGAAGAGATGGGTTAGTAAATCGAAAGACCAGTTATCCGGTAAAAAGATTATTCAGTCGACACATAGATGGTCTCAGACCACCACTTTCGTGACGGTGAAGGAATACACGCAAGATGTTCTGGAACCTACCGGCGCATTTTTAGAAATTGTGCCAGTAACCCACCCAAACAAGATTTTTGTGGAGAAACCATTTGTAGTTCGCGTTCTGTCAAGAGGTCAGTTAGTTGTGGACCAAAAGGTCCAAGTTTATTCGGAGATGAACAGCGGACACGACGCAATGCTGGTAACAGTTACGGACGCCGACGGTGAATGTGAATTAATCTTTCCATCTTCCGGTAGGTATCTACTGACCGCTCGACTCCGTCAGGATGCTAAAGACTCTTCCCGTGCCAATATTGATGTATTTAATGTATCAATGTTGATAGAGGTTAAGAACGAAAACTAACAGTATTGATATATCTTCTGTCGATCTGGTAAGTTGACAACTCGCTATTTTCGATTTTTGAATTGCATTACTGTGGTTATTTTGGTTGCGATTGAATATGGACAGATAAGGCCATTTATGGTGAATGATAAAAATAAATAGACACTTTCGCTCACCGTATTTGGTAGGCGCTGTTTCCAACTGCGCCGATTTGCAGTGTCCAATTAATTCTAAAATATACCATAATTCTCACGTAGCGCGATCCCCCGGTTAAAGCTGCGGCGGGGCAAGTCGCTTTGGATCCCCCCGATAAATCGGGGTAAACTAATTATCGGGGATGCCCCGCCTACGGATTTGGGGCATGCCAAAATCGGTCAAAAAACGGAAAACTATGGTGAATTAGAGAAATAAGTGGACATTTCCCAAAGTCCCCCTGAACCCCTCTGATAAGAGGGGAAAGACAAGGGAGAAGATCCCCTCTTATCTTCTCCCCTTGTCAGGGGAGTTGGGGATTTAGGGGGTTGTTTGTGGGTACAGACTTCGCAATCTGTACATGTGCATTGGGAGTGTCTAAGTAATTCTAAAATCGACCATAAATAGCCCTATATCAACAGGACCTAGACATTGAAAATTCATCGGTTTTCTGGTAAAATTAAAGGACTTTATCTTTATAACACAGCTTCCCAACTATGGTGAATGATAAAAATAAATAGACACTTTCGCTCACCGTATTTGGTAGGCGCTGTTTCCAACTGCGCCGATTTGCAGTGTCCAAGTAATTCTAAAATCGACCATAAAAGAAGGAAAGCCTGTCGGGGCGGAGGATCGGTGCTCTCTACGGGCTTTCTGATAGGGTCCCTACTAAGGAAGGATAAACATGGCAAACCAATACCGTGTCTGTATTGTCGGATGTGGCAGGATGGGTGGGACTATCGACGAAGAGGTAGGAGGCGGTCGACATCCGGCTTTGCCCTATTCCCACGCCGCTGGATATACAGCTTATGAGCGGACAACCATCGTTGCTGCTTCGGATGTTGTGGCAGAAAAAGCGGAATATGTGTGCTCAAAATGGAATATCCCCAAACAATACGCAGATTACCGGGAGATGATAGAGAAAGAGAAGCCGGATATCGTCAGCGTAGCAACCCGTCCGGGAAATCACGCGGAAATCACCATCTTTGCAGCGGAACATGGCGTGAGAGGGGTGTACTGCGATAAGCCGCTGTGTGCTTCGATGGAGGAAGCCGATGCGATGGTCGATGCCTGTGAGCGATATGACCTGAAGTTCAATCTGGGAACGCAACGTCGGTACACACCGGGCTATCTCAAGATGCGAGAAATTGTGGAGAGCGGCGAGATTGGCGAGCGGCAATCGGTCATCGCCTACTCCGGCGGCTCCGCGCTCTGGGGATATACGCATGCCGCAGATATGCTCCTCTTTCTCGCAAGCGATTCCCAAGTCGAATACGTTCAAGGCAACGTCGCCGTCGATGACGCAGATTTCGACGATAACCGTACCGACGCGGATCCATCCATCGTTATGGGATACATCCGATTCAAAAATGGGGTTCACGGGGTCAGTATCCCCGGAAGTGCCTACGAGTTTGAAGTCGATTGCACCGACGGCACAGTGCGTTCGCTGAATAACGGGAGCGGCTTTCAACTGCGCAAACGAGGCGGGGAATTCAATGAGATTGTGGACGTTGCGTATCCACCCTTTGAGCGGACAAGCGGCACCGTCGGTTGCATCCAAGACATCGTCGAAGCGATCGACACCGGTCGCGAAACAACGGGCAACATCCATCTCGCGCGTATCAGCACAGAAATCACGATCGGCATCGTCGATTCACAGCGTCAAAAAGGCGCGCGGGTCGAAATGCCCATGAAAAACCGGTCCCTGTATCTGGGCAGATGGTAGGAATGGATTGTACTATAGTGGATCCAAAAAATAAATAAACACTTTCGTCCCCCGGTAGGGGCGGTTTCCAACCGCACCGAATAGGCGCAGTTAGAAACTCTGCTTGTCCCGACCCACAGTTTACCCCGACGCGTCGGGGGGATTCCGCTATGCGGAACCCGATTTATCGGGGAGCGCCTACCAAATCCCGACGTTTCATCCCGATTAATCGGGATAGAAACGACGAGGATGCTCGGAACGGCACGGTAGAACGGTAATTTCGTTTTCCTAACCTCACCGGTGCCGATTCATCGGCATCTCCCGATCTATCGGGATCCTCGGAACGGGACTCGACAAGTCGGGATTTGGCGTGTCTCATTAATTCTAAGATCCATTATAAACGGTGAACTGAAACGCATAGAGTTTGCAGTCATACATCTGAAAATGCAAACGGATCGGAACGTCCGCGAGTTTGCTGACTTCCGAATTCCCTTGGAAACGAACCGGCATAGCGACTGAGTTTCCGTTGTGTTCATCGGAATCCGCTAAGGTATACCCTTCAATCGGCTTCCCATCAGCGGACCGGATTTCGGCACGAAGGATGCCACCCGCACTTGTGTCCAAATTCAGTGCCAACTGATTTCCCTCGAATATCAGTGGAGGGGTGGTCAGCGTCCCGCCATCATAAGGGGTGTCCACTGAAATGAAGCCGTCCAACCGAGAAATGGCTCGGAACAGTCCACTCCCTTTCGTGTCCGACTCCGGGTCAGGCTGGCTGGAGTGGTCGAAGTTAGACCCCTTATAGTAGTGCCACAGATCGTCTCCTACCCTTACGACACCGGGTGCTGCGTAAATCATCCGAGCCGAGAGACTCCCCCACGCACCAAGTCGCAGAAACGGCTTCCGTCCCCCGGTGTATCCCCAATTGATCCCATCCCGACTGGTCAGCAGCCGCACATCACAGGTGTCAGGAAAATTAATCTGCCGCTCGTTTGGCACCTCCTTACAATCCCAGTGATACAGGAAACTTGGCATCATAAAGTAGGCATCCTGCGCGAAGGGATACTTCATGCAACCGTTCGTATAAACATCCACATACGATCCAATCCGGTCACGACAAGCGGACGGCACTGGGGCGCGAAAATCTTCCGGTGACGCTTGAAACACGATCTCAGTCTTCGACCAATCCTGAAAATCGTCCGATTCGACGCGCCCAACAGAACGACCTTGGTAACCCTCCGTCTCTGTCCGTGTACGGACGTACCCCACGTACTTTTGAAGCCGCTCATCCCAGAAAGGAACGTTCTGCGTATCGCAGCGGCGGGTATCGACGCGCTTGTCGTACACTTTCCAGTAGATTCCATCTTCGGAGTACATCGCCACCAAGCCTCCGGTCTTTCCGGACTCAATATCCTCCGGAGGAATTTGCCGCATCTTGGTCCAAAGCTTGTAACGTTCTTCGGGCGGACAGGCGGGATTCGTATCCCTGAAAACGGTCGCACCTTCCATCTCGCCGCGTGGTGCCTCCGGAAGACGCGGTGCAACGAGGTTGTTTTCCCTTGACCCTTGAAACTCAATGAGGTTCTGGTTCAGTTTCGTCCAGTGGATGCCGTCGTCTGATTCGGCATAAGCAATACCTCGAAAGATTTCCGATGACCCTTCCGGCAGAATCACGTCATACCAGAGTCGAAATCGATCGCCCTCCTTCAACACAGTGTTATAGGCACCGATGACCCCTTCCCACGGTTTATCCACCGCCAGTACCGGTTCAAGAATCTGCTGTGGAGGGTTCATCGTTAGAACCACGCCATCGCTTTCAGCGATAAATTTCTCGTCAATAAACAGCTGCTTCTCCGAATTGACAACGATTGGTGTATTTCCGTCTGCCATGCTTTGACCTCCGATTATGTAACGCATTCAATACCGCTGGAATTGGGTGAACATTCGCAAATAAAAAAACAAATAGACATTCACCAACAACTCCGACCTTCGAGGAGTCTCCAAAGTCCCCCTGACAAGGGGGATTTAGGGGGTTCGTTGTGGGTTGGAAACGTCTAAGTAATTCTAAGAACCTGTCCCGATAAATCGGGATAATCTCTGAAAGTTATCATTTTACGGGTAAATACTCTCAAAATCGGTTGATTGTGCCCATAGAATGGCAAAAGATGACCGTTTCACCTACTCTTGAAACAGATTCAAAGCCCCAGCGGGGCGACATGTTTATAGAATACAGGACAAACAAACAACCTAAGCCCCAGCGGGGCGACATGTGAACAACTTTCTAAAGATGACCGTTTCTTTTAAAACAGGCTCTAAAATCTACCAATGATAGTCAATCGTTCCCATCAATCAGACCCGCAGCGCGAAGCACAGTCTCCTGAACAGTAAATTCATGGTCGAGAGAACGGTCCGGCGATTTTTCACCCCGAATATCTGCAATGAATGCGCGAAGGCTTTCGACATAGCGGGGACGATTTTCCACCGGCACCGTCTGCCAACCCTCGGCATACCCATCCCGCGCTGCGTCGAGGCACAGGCGTAACGCCGGCGGCTCAAGCGGTTCAAGGATGGCGCTGCCACGCGTGCCGTAGACCTCCAGCCGTCTTGATGCCCCCGACGAAACCTCCAACCCGGTAGACTCAATAATTGCCATCGCGTTTGGGTATTCAAAGACGGACGTTGTGTTATCTTGATACCACGGGAAATCCTCGTCCTCATTTCTCAAAAAGGGTGTCACGCGCTCCGGCCGTCCCAATAACGCGACAAAGATATCGATAAGATGACAGGCAAGTATAAACATAATACCGCCCTCACGTTCTCCGCGTGAGTCCCACAGTTTCCACGCATCTTCTGTCGAGCCACCGGACGCTATCCGACCACGGACGGAGAAGATGTCCCCCAGCTTGCCCGACCACGCCCAATCAAGGATGAACTGAAAGCCTGCATTGTAGCGGAACATATAGCCGAGTTGCACCAGCAATCCTTTCTCCCGTGCGAGGTCTAAAACTGCTCGGAACGCCTCCAAATCATCGCCGGCAGGTTTATCAAGCCAGACATGCTTGCCGTGCTCAAGCGCCTCCTGCGCAAAGCCGAGGTTCTCCGAGACTTTCCCTTGGATAGCAATCCCAACAATCGTCTCATCTTCCAACATCTCCTCTTTCGATGAAAACCAGTGCACACTCGTGTAGGGCGGCCCGCTTCCGAGTGTGTTACGGGTGTCCGGTGTCGGCTCAAAGATGCCGCAAAAATCGACCTCATCGTTCTCCTGCATCACCCGTGCTTTTCCTGACGCGTGATCATGGGAAATGCCGTACTGCGCAAGTTTAATCTTCATTGATGCCCTCCTTTGAAATTCTGAGCCTCACGATGTAACCGCTTCCGGCGGCAAATGGCTGATCCTGTTAAGATATTGCAGCTGCCTCCGCTCCGATGTGAATAACAACTTACTGACACCTGTGTTATTTTGGGTGAAACGTGAATAGCCGACATCGGGCGGCAAGCCAAAGAAGGCACTAATCAAGCTTCCGCCGGATCCACCGTGAGAGACAGCGGCAACCCGTTCCTCTGTATCGCCGTGATGTTCCATTAAATGAGCGATAAAAGCCAAGCCGTTCTCATGGGACAGTTCTGCCATTCTCTCAATGTTCCCTGCAAATCCCTCATGAAACCACCAACCTTGGTCCGTTACATTGTCAGGTAAAACGGCATCGGGACAAATTTCGCGCATTCCAGCACGGTTTAATCCGGGCAGCTGTACGGCGGTTCCATCTTCACGGGCTTCCCCGATACCGCCCCACTCATGAAGGCCAACGAAAACGTGGGGAGGCAGATCAATATTATCAATGATCATCCGGGCGGTTTGCAAAGTTCTTAACATCGGGCTACAGTAGAGCCGAGTGATCCCCTCATCCTTGAGGGATTCGCCGACCCAACGTGCCTGTTCTACGCCAATATCTGTCAGCGGTGGATCCGCTACGCGCGGGAGCACCCCTGCGTTGTTGACAGACTGTCCATGTCGAATCAGATAAAGTTCCATAACGATTGGTCTCCTCTATATAGAATTTTATTTTATGTTAGGACCTACGCAGTTGAATGATCAAAGCCCTGTAGTTCGGCGATTCATCGCCGCTGGACACCGTTGCCAACCCCAGTCTCGGAACGGACACCCGATGAATCCTCGATAAATCCGGACAGGCGGGCAACTGCAATCTGGAGTGCGTAAGTCCTGTATGTTTAAGTTTCAATAAGAACCTGTTTGAAAAATCCAACTAATCTCTGAAAGTTGTCAGTTTACGGGTAAATACTCTCAAAATCGGTTGATTGTGCCCATAGAATGGCAAAAGATGACCGTTTCACATACTCTTAAAACAGAGTCAAAGCCCCAGCGGGGCGACATGTTTATAGAATACAGGACAAACAAACAACCTAAGCCCCAGCGGGGCGACATGTGAACAACTTCCTATAGATGACTGTTTCACTTTTAAAACAGGCTCTAAAGTAGATATCCTCAATCGGTGTGGGAGAACAAAGTATTATACTATGTTTTCACACCATACGCATGATAAAATGAGAGGTAAATTTCTGGGTAAAAATTTGGCTTTCGTGATATAATAACCGCGCAAAGAGATTAGAACAGGATTTAAGGATGTTCAGGAGTGAATCCTGCTTTGAAGTTAAGGAGGAATTTATGGCAAGTACACTCGCTATATCCGGTGGAACACCCGTTCGTGATACGCAAAAGCATCCGTGGCCCATCTCGCCCCTAACTGGTGTAGAAGAATGGGAGTCGGAAATAGAGCCAAGGTTGCGCGAAGTCTATCTTAGTGCAACAGAGGGATTGGGCGGTCAAAAGATAGAAGAACTGAACGAAAAATACGCCGAATATACCGGCACAAAATACGCCATGTTCATGCCACACGGTACCGATGCGATCAGTGCCGCACTGGCTGGCGCGCTCGATCTGGACGGCTTTGGTGATGGTGGAGAGGTGATTATTCCCAACTACACCTTTGTCGCAACAGCGAGCGCCGCACTCGACCGAAATTGCACAATTGCGTTTGTGGACATCGATCCAGATAGCTTTACAATTGATCCCGCTGCCGTGGAAGCTGCAATTGACCCAAATCGGACACGGGCGATTTTACCGGTGCACTTGGGCGGACACCCTGCAAACATGGATGCCCTGCGACAAATCGCAGACCGGCATGGACTCGCAATCGTTGAAGATTGTGCACAGGCACACGGCGCAGCGGATCAAGGAAAAAAGGTGGGTGGACTCGGTGATGCAGGGGCTTTCAGTTTTCAATCGTCCAAGAACTTGACCTCGGGCGAAGGCGGGATGGTAACAACGGATGACAAAGACGTTCGAGACCGCGTCTACGCGTTTATGAACGTTGGACGGGCACCGGGCGGCGCACGATGGGAATATCCACGCCTCGGTTGGAACTACCGACCGTCGGAGTACCTCGCAGCACTGCTCATTCCGCGTCTGGGCAGATTGGAGGAACAGACCAAAATCCGAAATGGGAACGCAACGTATCTCTCAACGGAACTGAAGCAGATTGAAGGTTTCACACCCCCAAAACTGAATCCTTGGGTCAGCCAACACGGTTATCATCTATATTGTGCCAAGTACAATCCAGAAGGGTTCGGTGGGATGCCACGGAGTAAATTCCTCGAAGCATTGGGCGCAGAGGGAATCCCCTGCTCAAGCGGATACGGTGCGCCACTGTCACAAGAGGCTGGCATCGCACATGCTGCCCAGAAATACCCACGCTTGATTCGTGCACTGTCCAGTCCCGTCGCGGAGCAGGTGTGTCAAGAGAGTGTTTGGCTATTCCAGAATCTTCTACTCGGCTCACGGAAGGACATGGACGATATCGTTGAAGCGATCGCGAAGATTCAACGCGTATGGACGTAGGGATGTACCTGTGAACTTGACCAATTCTGTTGTAGTCGCCCGTTTCTTAATCCCGATTTATCGGGGATTCATCGGGCATATACATGGAGGAGCACATGAATTTAGAAACAGCAACGCTCGCCGGTGGATGTTTCTGGTGTGTCGAAGCTATTTATCAAGACCTTCAAGGTGTGCATGAGGTGATTTCCGGCTATTCAGGCGGTGTCGTTGAAAACCCAACCTATCAGCAGGTTTGTAGCGAAACCACCGGTCATGCGGAAGTTGTGCAGATCGCTTTCGATCCCGAGGTTATCTCTTACGAAGATATACTGTACATTTTCTGGCGTACCCATGACCCGACAACCTTGAATCGGCAAGGTGCCGATGTTGGAACGCAATACCGCTCTACAATTTTTTATCACAGCGCAGAACAGAAAGAAATAGCACAGAAATCAAAGGAAGAGACCGATGCGTCTGGGCTATGGAAGGATCCGATCGTCACAGAAATTGAGCCGGTGGACGTTTTTTATCCCGCAGAGGCGTATCACCAGAACTATTTCCGATTGAACCCCTATCAACCGTATTGCCAAGTGGTCATTGACCCCAAAGTGCGGAAATTCAGGAAGGCGTTTCGGGATAAACTGAATACGAACTGATTAGATCCCGGACTACTGCGAGGAGATTCGTTCCAATCAATTGAGATTTATGGTGCATTAGAGAAATAAGTAAACATTTACCAGTAACCCCGACCTTCTCGGAGTTGTCAAAGTTCCCTTGATAAGTGGTACATCCCGCCTGTCCCGTTCCAGCCTGCCCCGATTCATCGGGGATGTATCGGGGGCGGGATTTAGGTGAACGGAGGGGTTGGCTGCACATTGGGAGTATGTAAGTAACTCTAAAATCTACCATAATTTTGCTTACTCCAAAGGAATACTGCCTCCCACTGTTACACGAAAGGAAAAATAACGATGAGCACAGAAACTGTTCTCAATAATTATATCAACAATGAATGGTGTCGCTCCAGCGCCAGCGAATATATAGATGTTACAAACCCAGCGACAGCAGAGGTTCTCGGATCAGTCCCACTCTCTCCGGGTGCCGAAGTCGATCTGGCTGCGCAGGCGGCAGCGGATGCGCTTGTCGAATGGCGGCGCACACCGGCACCAGATCGTGTTCAGTACCTATTCAAACTGAAGAACTTGCTTGAAGAAAACTTCGACGATATTGCCCGCACCATCACGCTGGAGTGCGGCAAAACGTTAGATGAAGCGCGGGGCGAGATGCGTCGCGCCGTTGAAAACGTCGAGGTCGCCTGTGGCATTTCGACGCTGATGCAGGGCTACAATCTCGAAGATATCGCTACAGGTATCGATGAAATCATGATTCGGCAGCCGGTGGGTGTTTGTGCAGCAATCGCTCCGTTTAACTTCCCCGGCATGATCACATCGTGGTTTATGCCGTATGCGATCGCCTGCGGTAACACCTACATCGTCAAGCCTTCTGAGAAAGTGCCGCTAACGATGCAGAAGATCTTTCAACTCCTCGAAAGTACAGGGCTGCCCAAAGGTGTCGTCAATCTGGTGAACGGTTCCGAAGCAACGGTGAACGCTATCCTAGATAATCCCACCATCAAGGCAGTTAGCTTTGTCGGTGCGACTGCCACCGCCAGATATGTCTACAGCCGAGCAACAGCCAACGGAAAGCGCGCTCAATGCCAAGGCGGAGCGAAGAACCCAATTATCGTCCTGCCGGATGCGGATCCGGAAATGACGCGCCACGCAACCGCCGAGAGCGCTTTTGGATGCGCGGGACAGCGGTGTTTGGCGGCTTCGTTAGCAGTCACCGTCGGTGAGGCAAGAGATTGGTTTACGGACGCGATGACCGATGCTGCAGAAACCCGAGTCGTTGGCTACGGGTTAGAGGAGGGCGTTGAGATGGGTCCTGTGATAACGCCTGAAAGCAGATCCCGAATCGAAGGACTTATCCAGAAGGGGTTGGATGAGGGCGCGAAGGCTTTGGTCGACGGACGCAATCCGCAGATCTCCGGATATGAAAATGGAAACTTCGTCCGCCCGACACTCTTAGGCGATGTGAACCCATCGAGCGAAATCGCCAAAACAGAAATTTTTGGGCCCGTATTGAGCGCCATCCATGTGGACACGATTGATGATGCAATTTCGCTGGTGAACGGTGGCAGTTATGGGAATATGGCGTGTCTATTCACCAGTAGCGGTGCAGCTGCACGGAAGTTCCGTTATGAGGCGGAGATCGGTAATATCGGAATCAATCTCGGCGTTGCGGCACCGATGGCGTTCTTCCCGTTCAGTGGATGGAAGGATAGCTTCTTCGGGGATATGCACGGACAGGGCAAAGACGCGGTCGAATTCTTCACACAAAAAAAGGTGGTCGTGGAACGTTGGGCTTAACAAACTCGTAAGAAAAGCAGCGAAACTAACTTTCTCGTAGGGGCGGGGTCTCCCCGCCCGCGGTAGGGGACAACTGGGGGCAGCAGCGAAACGAGTACCTCCTTTATCTAAGGCAGCGCTATCAACGACTGACCGTCAGTCTGAATATTCCGATTAGTCCGTTACATCGAAATTGAGGTCCAGTTGTGAATCCGTATCAGTGCGATAGAGGTCGTAAGCCAAACTGCGATCGACGGGTCCTCCGTGTTGGTTAATGAATGTGCGGATTCGATCGATGCAGCCGCGTATGTCGCTGCGAAGCTCGTCCGTGCCGAAACGCAGAACCAACCAGTCATTGGCTGTTAGGTAGGTATTTCTCCTCCTATCACGATCTCTCGCAGCTTTGGTCGAATGGTAGGTATCGCCATTGCATTCAATGTCAATCTTGGCTCCATCGCTGCACTCAACAAAGAAATCCAGATCATAATTAGCATCACTTTCACGGATTTCATATTGACGTTCCGCTTGAATCTCGGCGGCTTTTAATGCCTCCCACATCAGATCTTCGATTGGACTGGTGTGGTAGAGATCATTAATCTCCTGCGCCACACTGAATTTCGCCAGTGTCGTTGTGATAAAAGTGACGCGCCGTAGACGTTTGCTTGGAATTGGTTGCGACAAACGTTCTAATGGGGAAATGTCCAGTTTGTAATACAGTGCTTCCGCATTCTGGTGTCCCGCTTCATCAGGCAACAACTCGATCCGTGGCACAATGCTCATCCGCTCGATTTCCGCACAGTAGTTCACAGCAAAAGCATCCCTTTCGAAAATCCTTGTTTGGTAGAATGCCAAGTGTTGCATTTGCTCTATATCTCGGATATATCGATTGACGCTTTTAACAGGAATGCGATACCAACGCTGTGTTCGCGCAATTTCCAAGTCCCGGTGGTTGTTCATAATCGCAACAAGGGCTTCGGGAGAGGGGTAATTTGAGGTGCTTGCCATCTTATAGATTATCCTTCCTTACAGGTCAGTCGTTGAAAATGATATCCGCTTCTGTTCGGATTGTAAAGGTGAAATATGAAAAATCCAATGGAACCAATCGATCTCCGGGAAAGCGTGCTGCTCGGCATCGAACATATTTGCAACAGCGTAGATCGCGAGCGAGACTGCCGTCCGTACTTCCGCTTCAACCTGATTTCGCCGCCTGTCTGGTCTCAACACGAAGCCGCCGATACGCCACACACCGTCGGTCGTTTCCTTCACGCAATCAATGTGTGTCACGGGATGGTTGGATTACCGGACGACACGGAACTGCTGGAGGGGCTGCGCAAACAGATCTTTGATAGTTGCGATCATGGAGATGGATTCGCTTGGGACGATATGGGTAGCGACTCAAGCCCGCCCTTGACTTATATGCACCACCAGCGCGAAGCGCTGCTCGCCTTAATCGCTGTCTGGCGGATCTGGGGCGACCCACAAGCTGAGGGATATGCCAAAGCACTCGTTGCAGCGATGGAGAAAACGACCCGCGCCACCGGGACCTATCCGGGAAGATGCTTGGGACCAGACGGTTGGCAGGATGAGAACATAGCAACGACGACCTCAGAGCGGGCAATCGGTGCACTGATCGCTTACAGCCACACCTTTGACGATTCGCTTGGAATAGATCTGGCACTCCGTTTCGCCCGTCACGCCCTCGCAGTTAGCTTCGGAGAAAACGGAGAGTTGACCCCAGCCTGTGGGACACATATCCACTCCATCACCGGAACAATCGCCTCGCTGGCGGAGCTCGGATTGGTTACCGGGGAGCGAGAGTTTACCGCTCGGGCACGGCTCCTCTTTGATGTGGGGATGCTCCCCTACCGCACCTCAACCGGTTGGGTCAAAGAGAGCGTAAACGCAAAGTATGGGCGGGGTGAGGCAAACTGCACCGCAGATCTGATCGAGGCAGCATGTCTGCTTGGTGCATCGGGTTACAGTTCCTATTTTGAAGATGCGGAACGGATGCTTCGCAATCACCTCCTCGCCTCTCAGATGGACGATCTGTCATGGGTGGCGGAAAATGAGGGAATGGAGAATACCGAAAAACGGGCGTATGAGGGGCTGCGGGGACGGGCGCGTGGTGCTTTCTGTTTCGGTGAACCGAACGGTTTTCATTCCTATAATTCAGATTTGACCGGTGCTGCTTTACAGGGCATCGCTGCCGCTTGGGAACACATTGTCACCTGCGAAGATAACGGTAACGTTCGCGTCAACCTGCTGCTGTCTCGTGAGCATGAGGCGGTCAACGTTATCAGCGCTAACACCAATCTGGTAGTCGAAGTGAAACGCCCTATCGAGATGCTGTCTATTCGCATCCCCCCATGGTGCGAATCCCTTAGAACGACCATTGATGGAAATCCAATTCCGACAACCCGATACCACCTGAAGGTGGATCAAGTCCGTGAAGGAGCTCAAGTTAAAATGAGCTTTGATCGACCGAAATTTCTGACGCAGGAGCGCGCTGTCGGATACGAGAATCCGTATCGGATTCAGTGGTCAGGGAACACAGTGACCGCTATGGACGGTGCCGGGAAGCATACGGCATTGTACCCAACATTGGAATAAAAATTGCCTTGACCTCCTCGCAATTTTGCGCTATTCTACCCTCCGACGCCGGACAAGCGATATTTTTTCGATTTCTGATCGGGTATTACGCCCTCCGGCTGAAATGCCTTGATCATGATTTACCGAAACCGGCTTTAGCCCGTAAAGCCCAAGTCTTTAGACTTGGAGCAGTTGGGGCGAAGCCTATATAAGCAATGCTTTATCCCTGTTTTCCCTTGAATTTTAGGGAAAATATGACATACTTAATTTGTCTTTCAGTAGGGGAATACCGCACCCCTGCAAGATGGTATCCCCTACACTCTATGCTATAGAGAGCGACAGACGGAAAGGCAATCCCCATGTACACTACCAAGAAAATCAAAGTGTCCCCAACGTCTGAATTGGATATACTTGCCAGTGAATCAGGACGCGTCTACTCTAAGGTGGTTTCGTTGATTCGCAAGGTCAAACGTAAAAAAGGGTTTTGGCTATCTCAAGGTGCTGTCCAAAAGTATATGCGTTTACGTGGCTACAATCTCCATAGTCAGACAATTCAAGCGATAATTGAGAGCTACTTCGATTCTCTCAAGTCATATTTCCGGGTTGTCAAGTCCAATCCTGAAGCGAAGCCTCCTAAACGCACCCCACGCTTTTTCAAGGTGCGTTGGAAGTCGAGTGCTATTTCACTCAGAGACGGTGTATTGAGATTATCCAACGGTAAAGGCAGCCCGCCTATCACGCTTCAATCCACAGTAGAACCGGTCTATGTGGAAATGTATTTCCAACGAGACAGCTACTATTTCTCACTGGTCTACAAAGTCCACACACCTCCCAAACACGAAACAGGCAAAACTGTTGCGATAGATATGGGCGAGATTCACCCGATAGTATCGCATGACGGCGAACACACCATCATCTATAATGGGCGTGCGTTACGTGCTATCAAACAGTATATCAACAAGTTCAAGGCGTATATCCAATCCAAAATGGCTAGGTGTGTCAAGCGCAGTAATCACTGGTATCGTCTCAAACGAATCAAGACCAAGATACTTGCGAAGTTAAACGCTCAACTCAAGGACACCGAACATAAAATCACATCTCGGTTTATATCTGACTGCTTAAAGGCGAAGGCAGATACGATAGTGATGGGAGATCTCAAAGGCATCCGTAAGCGAGCGAAGTTTTCAAAGAAGTCTAACCAGAAGGTTCACCAATGGGCGTTTGTCCGTCTCCAATTCATGATATGCTACAAGGCAGAACTGGCAGGACTCAAAGTCAAGCTTGTATCAGAGGCATACACCTCACAGACCTGCCCACGTTGTGGCAATCGAAAGAAACCGGCTAACCGGAACTATCACTGCAACCACTGTGACTTTCAGTATCACCGAGACGGCGTTGGTGCAATCAACCTCTGGAACAAAGTATCGGGATTTCTGTTGAGTCCCGTAGTTGGGGCTATGGCGTCCCCGATAGGTATCAGGTTTAATCCACACCTATCTAAATCCGGCTAACATAGTGGATAAGAATCCCAATACTTCAGCTTTGGGAGTACGTCAAGCACTCTGAATGTTTGAACGCTTACATTAATGCCAAAAACTTCCCCATTTTCTCTACGAAAACAACTCTATTTCCTTACCGTCGTCCATACCGTCATCGATTCCTACGCGACCGTTTTACCACACCTACTTCCCCTGCTGCTCAAAAAACTCGCATCTCAAACCGCTGCACGGAATAGCCTCGCCGGGATAATCATTTCAGTTTATAGCACTTTTAGCTCGTTGGGACAGATCTTCTTCGGTTGGGCATCAGATCGATTTCAGACGCTCCATTTCGTGACCTTTGGCGTCGCGTTCACCGCTATTGCGTTGAGCCTATTGGGAATTGCGCCTTCGCTTTTTTTTGCACTCGTGCTGCTAGGGATTGGCGGCTGTGGCGTTGCTGCTTTCCACCCGAAAGCCACCAGCCAAGCAGCAGCGCTCGCCAGAGGGGAGAGAGGTTTTGCCATATCAATATTCTTGACGGGAGGAAACATCGGGCGCGGTCTTGGTCCATTAGCCATCATGTATCTGGTGGTGTACCGTTACGGGCTCGAGTCGATGCCGTGGTGCATGTCCGCTGGAGTACTCATCGCGTTGTTTATTCCAAGAGTCTTGAAAACACCGCCGCCGGCAGCGGTAAATGTATCATCTCAGGTGGTGGCAGCACCCACAAACGGCTCTGCGAAACAAAAGAATCTTTGGGATGCAATTCGCCCCCATTGGCAACCTCTCCTTGTGCTATACCTGCTCTCCGTCGTACGCACAATAACAGGGATTGGGCTGGAAAATTTTCTCTCACTATACCTTGATGATTTGCAGTACTCCAACCTCGCACGGTCAGGAGTTATCGGACTGTTTATATTTGCCGGTTCGATGGGCATCATGGTAGGCGGATCGCTCTCCGATCGGATTAACTACTACGGTCTATTGCTGTTTTCTTTCATCGCCTCCGTCCCGCTTTTATACTTCTCTCTGCATAGCTCAGGGGGCACCTTTCTGACTCTTCTCTTTCTTGGAAATTTTGTTCTCTCCAGTTCAACGACGATTAATATCGTCCTTGCCCAGCGATTGCTCCCCGAACACGAAAACATTGCCTCCAGTTTTATGATGGGTGCAGCATGGAGCATTGGCGGACTGTTGAGTATTCCCGTTGGGATACTCGGCGACCACTTTGGACTGGCAAGGGTATTGGACGGATTGGTGATGCTTCCATTGATAACTGTCGTGCTAGTTCCCCTGCTGAAACGGAAATAATGCGAGATAAATCTAACACCACCCTCCGGAATCGGCTTTATCTGTTGACGTTCGCCCATGCTGTTGTCGATGCCTACTCCACAACCCTACCCCACCTCTTACCACTCCTGTTCAGAAAACTCGTGTCACACACCACCTCTTGGAGTAGTCTTGCAGGGCTACTCATTGCCGTTTCTGGGGTTTTTAACTCCTTTAGTCAGGTCATCTTCGGACAACTTGCAGACCGAGGACGGACAGCGGTCTTCTTGATTCTCGGTGTTGCGATACCTTCAGTTTGCACCAGCTTAATGGGGGTTGTCCCGTCCCTTCTTACGCTGATGTTGTTGCTGATAATTGGCGGTATGGCTGTGGCAGCATTCCATCCGCCGGCAGCTGTTCAAGCAGCACTGTTAGCTAGGCGGGGGAGAGGATTCGGCGTATCACTGTTTATTACCGGGGGAAATATGGGACAAGCGATCGGACCATTCTGCATCATGCTTTTGTTAAACCGCTATGGACTGGAACAGTTGGTGTGGTGCATGATTCCGGGGCTTCTCGTCACACTGCTCGTCGCGAAAACCAACTACTCTCGACCCGGCACAGAAGGGGTTGTGACAACAACAGCGGTCTCTCAAACTGAATCGAAGAAGGGAACCCTCTGGATTGCCCTCCGTCCCGAACTGCGTCCGCTCATCGTGTTATATTTAATCACCACTTTAAGAACCGTCACGACAGTTGGGGTGTTGAACTTCCTTTCACTACACCTTGATCAACAGAATTTTTCACACATCGAGCGGTCGGCGGTGCTTTCCCTCTTTGTATTTGCGGGTTCAATGGGCATCATGACCGGCGGCTCTCTTTCAGATCGGATTAATCGTTACACCCTGTTACGCTTTTCATTGATCGCTGCGCCACCGATTCTATATGCGGCGTTGCATAGTAGCGGTGCGCTCTTTTTAATCCTGCTTCTTCTGGGAAATTTCACGCTTTCCACTTCAGTCACCGTCAATATCGTTTTGGCGCAACAGCTGCTTCCTAGACATGAAAACCTCGCTTCCAGCTTCGCAATGGGCGCAGCTTGGGGGACCGCAGGGCTATTGAATTATCCGGTCGGTATGATCGGCGATCAGGTTGGGTTGCCGAAATTGCTAGATGGATTGGTGATGCTGCCGTTGGCGACTTCAGTTCTGACGCTGTTTTTGAAGCGAGAGACGAGGTAGCGCTAAAATGCCCTTTGCTAGGTTCTGTTGACATTTTGAGGATGCTGATTCGGCAAACGTTGTCACCATTGGATAATCTGATATAAGTAGCGCAAACTGTTAGTTTGCGGGCTCGGATCACAATCTAACAGATTGTGGTACAAAAGCCGCCTTTGTACTTGATAGAGACTGCCGTTTAACCGTTCAATTCAACCTACGGACTGCCAAATGTCAACACGCCCTAACATTTTTGAACAATTATGTGATAAAATTTATACTAGCACCATTGATTATTGGAGGAAAAAACATGCCAACCAAAGCTGTTTTCAAACGCGTAAGTCCTTATCAAGAGGACGAAATGAATTTGCCTGTCGAGAATTTGGAGGCTGCAATCCCTTTTTACGAAACTGTGATGGGATTTCAAACAATCTCCAAAAGTGACACGCCGCACAAGTCAGCCGTTCTCGCAAGAGATAATATCCAGATGGGATTGGCGGAGAACGGCGGTGATCCGACACAGGATGGATGTTTCTTTGAAGTCAACGACGTTGAGGCGACTTTCGGTGAGTTGAAAGCCAACGGACTGGAAAGAGATGATGCCGAATACCGGGTCGACACATACGGCGAGAACTCCTTCCGTGTGTTCTTCATAATAGCACCGGATCAACTCTGCTACTGTATCGGTCAGCGGCTATGACTTCCCATTCTACACCCGCAGGTATCTTCATCACAGGCACAGACACCGAAATTGGCAAAACTGTCGTCACTGGCGGGTTGGCAGCTGCGCTCAAAGCTGCTGGGATCGATGTCGGCGTCATGAAACCAATCGCGAGTGGTGGCGTTGAACACAAAGGGCGTATCGTTTCGGAGGACGCGATTTTCCTCAAAGGTGCTGCACAAGTGGACGACGCGCTGAATCTGATTAACCCGATCTGTCTCCGGCACCCGCTTGCCCCATCTGTGGCTGCAGAGATTGAAGGGGTTTCGATCGATCTCCAAAAAATAGACGAGGCTTTCGCTCAACTCCGCCAGAGACATGAATTCATGGTAGTGGAAGGAGTCGGTGGGATTGCAGTGCCGATCTGTGAGGAGATGCTTGTGGCAGACATGGCGCAGCGTTTCCAACTGCCACTGCTTATCGTCGCCCGACCCAACTTGGGAACGATTAACCACACTGTGTTGACGGTTGAATTCGCCAGATCTTATAACCTTGAAATTTGTGGGATTGTGCTGAATGCCTCGCAAGAGGGATCTAAGGGTCTCGCTGAAGAAACCAATCCGAAGGAACTCGCGCGACTCATCAATCTGCCAGTTTTGGGATCTGTGCCCTTCGATGAACGGTTGCAGGGCGATACACCCTCTCCGCACTTTTTGAGCCAGTTTATCGGTGGGCATATTGATTGGAAGGGGTTAGTAGGGGCAAGCGGTTAGGTTCTGTTGACATTTCATCTTAATCAGACAATCAAAGGGGCACACAGACACATGCCCCTTCGTAGGGGTTGGGTCTCCCAACCCTTTGTTCACATATCAGAGATAGCTTCGGATTTCTGTCGGTCAATTTTCCAAAATCGACACTACCTAGCACATTACGCGATAGTTTTGGCTCAATCAACCCGGATTGTTGCACGCCACGCTAGGTATTTTGTCGAGATATGAATCTCGACCTACAATCTACTTTTGTACCACGATCTGTTAGATTGTGATCCGACTCTGCAAACTAACAGTTTGCTCTATATTTGTCAGATTGCCTGATGATTACAGCGTTTGCCGAATGAGCAGCTTCAAAATGTAAACACGCCCTAGCCCCCACATAACTCACGTATGCATCACTCAGATCCTGTCACAGGTAGCCCGACGAAAAGTCGGCTGTCAATATCCGTAAGAGGGTCAACTTCACCGCACGCTGCGGCACGGGCGAAGACGATACCCGGATGCTTGGCTCGCATCGCACGAGACAGAACGGTAAACCCTTTCGATTGGCTGCTGTCGCGTAACTCCCACGCAACGCGTTGTAGTTCCGAGTTGAACCGAACAAGCCCTTCCCGCGATCCGACACAGAGTGCGTAGAGTTCATCAGATGTTAGACCATCACAATACCCGTTACGAATCGCGATATCTCCGCCTCGAATGTCTGAAACCGTTCCCCGCGCCCCGACAACACAAGCGAGTCGATAAAGTCTGCTCGTAAAGGCGCGGCTTTTGACCGCGAGGATGTGCGGTCCCAAGTTGTTATCATCAAAGTTTTCGTAAGCGGCAATCCATTCCATCAGTTCTTCTGCGTAAGCGTTCCACGCTGTTGCATCATCGGGATCTGTAGGAACAGGAGGACTATCATCGACCCTACTGAGGAACGGACTCATGGATGCTCCCGATTCCTTTACAATCTCAAATCCACGTTGCATCAGACGTTCAGCAACTTCAACGGTGCGATCAACTCCCTCGCGTCTGAGGAGTGTTTTTAGCGTATCCGCTAACGAGCGACGTGTGACCAGACCTTCAGGGATAGCAACCTCCATCCCGACAATTTCTGAGAACTCATCGCGCCCTTCAGGGGTGAGACTCAAACTTGCCAACCCCCATATCGCGTCATGCCCCGGGGCTAACGCTGAACATATATTTGGATCCCGCTTGAGATGCCCAGCGATGGACAGCTGCTCGCTGGCTTCCTGTTGACCCTCCGCTGTGATAGGCAGAAAAATTGCCGCTTGGTCGCCATCAAAATCAGCGTTCATTAACTCACAAACAAAGGGATGAACACGGATAGCGCGGTCCGGCTGGCGCACTGGATGGAATGCAACAAAGGCGGTAGGCGTAAACGCAGGGGCTCGATGTACAATCACCCATGAACGCGCCATCAGTTCATCAAGGAGATGCCTCGCCCTCTGGCTTTTTCCTTGTACCTCTTTGGTATCACCAAGTTCTTTTGCAACCTGCCGCCCGAAAAGTGCCCACGCCATCTGCTCCGGAATGCCGACCTGATCGGCGCGTAACCCCGCATCTGGTACAATGACGCTGCGTCCGCTGAAAAGCGTCCGTGCTGTAAAGCGCATATCCGTGGGACTTAGAAGCGCGTCGAAATATTCTGCAAGGCGTATTTGGAGTTGCTTGAGCGTCTGGAGCGTCAGGCTTTCCGGTGCATCATTTGCAAACATCCGCTCTGCTCTGGTATTGACATCGGCAAGTGCACGATACTCGGAAACGTCTTCACATATACCAACTTCATCAATAGTTTGAGCATGTAGCCACGGATGGGGAACCGGCTGCGCCAGTTGGAGTGTAGCCCAATCGGACGCGCAAATCGGAAAGTCAACTTGTCATCATCAAAGTTAGCGTGGATGCCTGCCGCCGATAGTCGCTCCCTGAGTTTGGCAAACATCGGCGTCGGTGGTCCTGCTTGCTCAACTGTCCCCGCTGCAACGCGATCGGGAAGTGTCTCTACATCTGCCCGCGTCGAAGCACGGGTGTTGAAATGTTCCCGCAACGTCTCAAATGCCAAAATGTTGCGTAGTGTGTAGTATTCCAGTTCGCCAAGCCCTTGATGGTATATAGGCGCCTCGTGAACGATGGGCTCGGAGACTTTGAGCTTATCCAGCGCGATGTGAACCGTCTTTCCCCAATATACCCAACCGACCGTACTCGGTCGATCCAGTTTCTTACCGTTAGGTCCAAGTGTGAGGGTTTCCATCCCATCTTCAGGTAGTCCCACCTTTTGGAGTCGTTCACGGAGTTGATCGGCATTGGGGGCTTGAAATGGCGGCACAATAGCGGTTTCCCCTTCCGCCCGCGCAACGCGACCCATGACCGCTTCACGGATCTGACCAAAGTTCATCCGTCCATGCAAAGCACCAAAACTGAAAACAAGTTCTACCGGTGTTCCGTCGGCGAGATGGGGCATCTCATCATCAGGGATGATGCGCGAAATGACCCCTTTCGTCCCATGTCGGTTACTGATTTTATCGCCCGGTTCAATAGCGCAAGGAAAATTTAGGCGTGCGGCACACGATTCGCTAATCGCGATGCCGTCCTCAAAGGTCTCGCCACCCCAAGAGATAAAAGCGGTCAACAGATTACGTCCACACCAAAAGTCAGGGGCATCAGGTTCGTAACCTGTCTGAACAAGCGCAGGCTCCGGAGAGGCAGCCACTCTTGATATGCCATTGGGACAGCTAATCGGTGCGGTCTCTGGCGTAGAAGGAGACAACCACTGGCGCATCATGTTTGCACCCATGAGTATTCGCGGCGGATCATTGTGTTCGAGAAAAGGGATCAGCGCTGCGGACAGACCAAGTGTCGCTTCAGGGTTTTCATCCACGATGACCAATTTTCCATCGCGAATCTCCGCGCCTCTCGCAATCGTCAGAATTTTGCCGACGTTTGGGCCCTCTGGCGTTTCAAATGGACAAGTCCGCCCAAAGTGTCCGGGACTAAACACCCGATTCCCCTGTGAAATCCGCACCCTGCGCAGATGTGTGTGCTTGTCAAGCCAGTTGGTATGGGAAAGCTTCTGAGCGGTGAACGTGTCACTAAAGAACCCTCTCACCCATCTATCAATCGGAAGCCATGAACGGACAAGCGACGTATCCCATGCCAGATCCGGCGGTGCTTCCCTGACACGCGCTTTGAAGTAGTCGTACAACTGATCGCCTACACACTCGATCTTCGCTTGTTTCAGTTCCCCACTCGAAGCGGTCGGCACGACAACATAGGGTTCACCATCAAGGGTGAACATACCGTCTCCATCAGGCTGCGGAATGTCCGTGTATTCGACCTCAACATAGCCCTCAGTTGACGCCAGCACGATTCTGACGCGGCAGGTGTACGCACCGGTTGAATCAAAATGATATCCAGCGAGCGGCACCCGGTCAGCAAGGAACTCTGGCAGCCGTTCTTTCATCAACTCCTCAAAGGACTCCCTGTGCCAAAATGCAGTGATGTTGTGTGACATGATATCCTCCTATTTCCTTCCTATTGCGTATTGCGTGTGTGTAAGTTATAAGGTGTGAAACGTCCGCACTCGCTTACTCCTTCTCTTCTTCCCAACCGCTTGCGATTTCCTTCCATTCGCGGGCGAGATGTCTTATGGAGTAATGTAAACGTGACTTCACGGTGCCTTCTGGAATACCCAGCTCTATGGCAGCTTCCCGAAGTGCCATTTCCTTTTGATATATGAGGTGAAGCACTTCTCGTTTCTCTTGGGGCAGCCCATCAACAAGTTGCCAGAGCAGCTGAGAACGTTCGGCTTGTTCTATCATCACTTCGGGACCGCACAACGAGGTATCAACTATCCAATCTGGATCTGACGGACGTTCATCCTCGTCGTCCAATCCGTCTGGCGGTGTTTCGAGCGGCTCCTGTCGCTGTCGCCGCACGGTTCGCAGATGATTGAGGGCAAGATTCGTTGCAATGCGGAAAAGCCAACCTTTGAACTCCCCCTGACCATTCCACTGTTCAGCGCGTGTCCAGACACGCAAAAACACCTCTTGAACCAGATCCTCAGCGGCACTTTCGGTCCGCACGATGCTAAGGATATGTTGACGAACGGACGCACTATGCCGTGCAAAAAGCGTTTCAAAGGCAGCGGCATTGCGCTTCACGATCTTGCGAATGAGGGTTTGGTCTGATTGCTCCATCATAAAAGGCTTTCACTGTAAATGACACCGCAGGAGAAATAAAAGTTCACTGTCTGAATCAGAACACCTAAAATAGTATCAAATTATAGTGGATATTAGAATTAATGAGACCCTCCAAACCGGTGCGGTTGGAAACCGCACCTACCGTTCTACCATTTGGTAGGCACTGTTTCCAACAGTGCCGATGCAGTGCGATTGGAAATCGCACCTACCGGGGTGCGAAAGTGTTTATTTATTTTTAGAGTTCATCATAAGTAAAACGCAAAGGCGCGAAGGTGCGAAGTCACAAGAAGATAAAAAACTTTGTGCCCTTGCGTCATAGCGTTAGATTTTTCATCGTATCCCGATTAGATCCCGGTCTTTAATCCCGCTAATCCTTGAACCCTAATTGGGTACTCGGATTTTGAGTGGCATGAATGGGTACAAATGTGATAAGATGCACCCGTTACGCATCACGCAATATACAAGGGCAGGAACATGTCGAAAATAAGAATTGGTATTATTGGATCTGGTGGTACCGGGACGCGCCATGCAGAGAGATTCTCTGAAATGGAGATCGCTGAGGTTGTGGCAATCGCGTCGAGAAACCCTGAAACGGGGACTGCACTCGCTGACCAACATGGCGCGGAGTTTATCCCCGATTGGCAAACGCTCGTCCAGCGCGATAATATAGATGGCGTCGTCATCTGTACGCATAACGACACTCACGCCGAAATTGCGCTCACTGCACTCCATTGCGATAAACATATCTTTCTGGAATATCCATTGGCACGGTCAATAAATGCCGGCGAAGCTGTAGTTGAAGTTGCACAAAGCAATCAACGTGTTCTACGGATTAACCACTCGGAAACCGTGTCGAATTCACACCGAGCGATTAAGGAGAAAGTACAGGAACTCGGAGATCTACTGTTGACTACATTCCTGCGTCTCACACCGGGGCGCGGTGTGCGTCCAGAGATTTTGTTTAATCTGCCTGTGTCTGGTCCACCGGCACACTTTTTCGTCTATCACATCTACCCGATCATTGACCTCTTCGGAGGTGTCAGATCGGTCGAAGGGGCAGCGGTTTACGAAGGCTTAACGGATCAGGGAAATTATAACCGATTTGTCAACACCGTCAATGTCGAGTTCAAGAACGGCGGCGTGGGGAGTTGGGTCTGGGCAGGAGGGGTGGAGATCCAGGATTCCGAACAGTACTGCCGTTATGTCTTGACCGGTGGTACAATCAGCGATAGCAGCGACAAGTGGAACTGTTCAACTGGAGCAGGAGTGGAGGAGATTCCCCCTGTTGATGCTCCGAGCGTGTCACTTCAGGAACGGTGGATACAGGAGATTCAGACTCAGGCGACAAGTGCAGCAGATAGAGACGCAGCCACCGCACTTGAAGCGATACGGGTGAGTCTGTCTGCTGAACAATCAATGCAAGAGAAACAGCGGATTGTGTTGGAATGAAGGAAAGGTGTGATGAGTACGAGTCGGCGGAGGTGAAAGGAGTTTTATATGCAAAATTCGTTATCAATGACGGTAGGTAGACGTGATGGACAGATTAACGGCAGCGACGATCGCGCCATCCAAGCGGGCATCGATTACCTCGCCACACTCGGCGGGGGCACGCTGAAACTCCTGCCCGGCATATATCATCTCAACAACGCCATCTATCTACGAAGTCACATACGGATCGAAGGAAGCGGTGATGAAACGATGCTGGTTAAAAACCCGTCGGTGAGTTCTCCCCTTGCCATAGATTCGGATTGGTACGATTCGGATGTGACACTGACCGAGAGCGACGGTTTTGAGGTGGGATACGGAGTCTGTCTGAGAGCAAAAACACCCCATCACGGCGGGTCAAATGTCATCAAGCGCACGATTATCGCGAAAGACGGAGACCGTCTCTGGTTTGATAAATCACTGGAAAAGAACTTCTGGGCAGACCATGAAGCGCAGATCTCGACCCTGTTTCCGATCCTGAGCGGCGAAAATATTTGCAACGTTGAGATCCGAGATCTTGTCCTCGACGGCAATAAATCTAACAATGCACACCTCGACGGGAACTATGCCGGCTGCATCTTCATGCAGGACTGTGAACGGATAACAATCGATAACGTCGAAGCGCGAAACTATAACGGCGACGGCATTTCATGGCAGATCTGCCACGGCGTAATTGTAACGAATTGCCGAAGCCTGAGCAACGCCGATTTGGGGCTGCATCCAGGATCCGGATCGCAGCGCCCGATTATGCGGGATAATTACCTCGCAGGAAATCGGCTGGGGCTTTTCTTTTGCTGGGGCGTGAAACACGGAGTCGCAGAGAACAACCGGATTCTCAACAACCGTCAATATGGCGTCTCTATCGGACATCGGGACACCGACAACATTATCCGACACAACCAAATCGAGGGAAGTGGAGAGGTCGGAATTACCTTCCGCAACGAACCCAACGAAGGGCGTAGCCCCCATCGGAATATAGTGGAAAACAATAGGATTATGAACAGCGGATCGGATAAAGACGGAATCGGTGTTGATATTCAGGGTGAAACCCAATCAATCACGATTCGTGAAAATCAGATCACCGAAATGCGGGAGGGTGGCGAGCACATCGGTGTGCAAATAGGCGAAAAAACCGCCAATATCCTTCTTGAAAAAAACCAGTTTTCAGGATTAGCTGTGGGGGTCAGAGATTTGCGGGACAAATAGATGTCTTCTCGACATTTGACAGGAAGTGAAATCTAAAAATAAATGAACACTTTCGCCCCCGGCCCGGTAGGTGCGGTTTTCAACCGCACTGGTTCGGTGTGTCCCATTAATTCTAAGATCTACTATAAATGATCCTATAGATGTTTTTACGACGTTTGACAGGAAGCGGAGAGTGTGATAAGATACACCGCGAATGTTTGCATTTTAACGCGGCAGCATAGGTCATAATCAAGGAGAAACTAAGGGTGTGTGGTATCGTTGGCTTTTTGGATAAAACGCAAAATAGCAATGCGCCCGTGGGCAAGACCGTTCTCACAATGCTCACGGCACTGGGAGTGCGGGGACCGGATTCGGCGGGCGTGGCACTTTATAGAACTCCAGAAAATGGCGCGTTTACGCTGCAGATAAAATTGGGAGAACTTGAGGGCGCAGCCGAGCGGGGCACTTCGATTGCAGAGGGGGTCAAGGCATTCGGCTCCGTGCACGGCGTGAAAACAACCGCTGAGTATTTACGCCTCGTCATCGATCTGGAAGGGGAAGCAATACCGTTAACACAATTCATTGAGTCCTTAGATGAAGACATTGAAGTTGTCAGCATGGGACGCGAACTCGAAATCGTCAAACAGGTCGGCACGCCCCAAAATCTCGACGCTACCCACGGCGTTTCTACATTTCTGGGGACACACGGCTTGGGACACACACGCCTTTCGACAGAGAGCCGTGTGGATCTGAGTCACTCGCAACCCTTTTGGGCGCACAACTATCCTGACCTCGCCATCGTCCACAACGGTCACATCACAAACTACCATAAGTTACGCTGCATCTACGAACAACGCGGTGTTAGATTCTATACGGAAAACGACTCTGAAGTTATCGGTGTCTACCTCGCTGACCAATTGTCTCAGGGACTGGGGTTTAAAGAGGCATTAGATGCGTCGCTTACCGATTTGGACGGTTCCTTCAGCTATCTCGCAGCAACAACGGATTATATTGGATTTGCCAAAGATCCCTTCGCCTTCAAACCATTACTCTTTACCGAAACAGATGATTTTGTCGCTGTCGCAACCGAAGAAATCGCAATCCGGGCAGCCTTCGGAGACAACTGTGAGGTGCGCGAAGCACAAGCAAAGGATGTAAGTGTATGGCAGAGGTAAAGGAATAATGAATCCATAAAAATGAACATACAAATCAACCCGCAGGAAACGGAAATTGGAGGGTGGGATACCTTTGGATTTTCACACGGTATCAAGCCGCTTGCCAGATCGTATGATACAGAGCGTACTGAGATCGGCGAATTGTTTTCAAGTCAAATATCGCTATAACCGGAGCCAGATTCAACCTCTCGCAGAAATTGCGGCTAAATTCGTGAAAAATTTACAGTCAATGGTTACCGTGTCCTTCCTTACCTTGATGCGATCATTCCTACCCCGCCCTCAGATGAAGACAGGCCTTTTCAACCCGTTCCTGAAATTGCAGCGAAAATAGGACATATTTTGGATATACCAGTTATCCCTGATTATTTAATCAAGGTAAAGGGAACTATACCTCTTAAGAATCTTGAGGAGGAAGAAAACAGGCGGGAACAACTTCGGGGGGCGTTTGTAGTTCAATCTACACCTAAGAAATATCGCTGTGTTCTGTTGTTTGACGATATCTATCGCTCTGGGGAAACATTAACCGAAGTTACTGATGTTCTCCATAAACAGGGCAATATATCCCGTGTGCTTGTCCTAACGCTTACCCAAACAAGGACGAAAAGATGAAGATCGAAAGAGATTATTTCTGGTTTCGGCTCTTTAAGGCACGTGGAATTGGTCCTAAGTCGCTGATTTCAATCGCCAAGATACTCGAAGAGGAAAACTGTCACCCTGAAATGTTGCCCCGGAGTCAAAGTGATCTCTCAATCCAATTTCCGGAACTATCGAAAATTCTTAATGGCAAAATTCGCGTAGAGGATAGTGATAAAGTATATACGGAATACGAGCAACTCAAAACACAAGGCGTTGATTTTATCTATCCGAGGCATCCTGATCTTCCCCCACATCTCCTTGAAATTGCGCCGATGTTGTTTATCAAGGGACAACGAAAACTACTTAATTCCGATGGGGTTGCAATCGTAGGGTCGCGGAATGTGTCAGATGCGGGGATTAGGGCTGCGCGGAAGTTGGCCGCCGAACTCGCAGACATGGGATTAAATGTTGTCTCTGGATACGCCAAAGGAGTGGTCAGAAGCCCACCTAGGTGCGTTAGCCGCAGAAGGGACTACGACAATGGTGCTGCCTTACGGCATCAAGGAACTGCGTCAGAAAAGCACGTTCAAGGAATTCGATTGGCAGCGGGATGTGTTGGCGGTTTCGCAATTTGATCCGGACGTAAAATGGGTGGCTCGCAACGCGATGGCTCGGAATAAGCTTGTTTGCGCGCTCTCCAAGGCGGTTGTCGTGATTGAATCAGGACCTGAACGAGACGCGCAGGGTAAGATGTCTGGAACCTTTAACACCGCCCAAACTGCTCTCAGTATGAGCTTGCCGCTGTTTGTCTTAAATCCAGAATGTTTTGACAACCCCCCAGAAGGTAATGCAGATCTAATTGATCGGGGTGGTCAGTGCCTCAATCCGGAGGGTGGTGCAGAGGCAATTGTCAAATGTATTTCTGACGCAACAACGGAACTGTCCTCTGTTGAAGGACAGACTTCCTCTGAACAATTAGAAATTCGTTTCTGAGGGTGTCCACTTAGGAGCACAAAGCACAAGCAAAGGATGTTAATGTATGGCAGAGATAATCTGCGACGGTAAAACGACCCGCGACATCAACACGGAAATCAAGAAACGGTGAAACCGATATCTGTATGAAAAATCCCGCCCGACACAATCTGGGCGTGGCAATTCTACAGTCGGTCAAGTTGACCTTCGACGGGAGTGTTGGCTACTACTGTGCAGGGATGGTTGATGGTCCCACCGTCGAGATCAAAGGGAGTGCCGGTTGGGGATTGGCGGAATCTATGATGGGTGGCACCGTTACCGTCGAAGGGAATGCGGGCAACGGGGCGGCGGCTTCAATTCGAGGTGGGACGGTTGTGGTTCGCAGCGACGCAGCTTCGCGGTTGGGCGTTTCGATGAAAGGCGGGCTGATTATCGTCGGAGGCAACTGCGGTTACATGGCGGGTTTCATGGCGCAGCGGGGGACAATCATCGTCTGTGGAGATACCGGCGAAGCGTTCGCTGATTCGATGTATGAAGCGGTTTGTTTTGTCGGTGGTAATATCGCTGAACTTGGTAACGATGCCGTGATTGAAGAACCGACCGCAGAAGACCTCACCTTCCTCGAATCCACCCTCTCTCAGCATCTCTCTACCAAAGTTCGCAATTCACAGATCACCATCCGCAATTTCAAGAAAGTTGTCTCCGGGCGTAAGTTATGGAATTTCGACAAGGACGAGCGAGCGGTGTGGCGAGAGGCGTTATGAATTTGCTGCCCAACCACGAACATGCGATTATCGAAGATAGCAAACTGATTCACTATGCTCTTAATCCGCAAAATGAACGTGGACGGCACAAGGCGCGAGTGTTTGAAAGTACACTAGGGTTCAATCTATCGAACTGGACACAATTGAAGGAAGCAATTCTAGATGCGTTGCCCTATCATGAGGCAACATCAACCGGTGAGACAGTATTTGGTAAAAAGTTTGAGTTGGTGTTATCCATCACAGGGCTGAACGGATGCACAGTAGACGTAATGACCGTTTGGCAGTTTGATTGCTTGGATGATAGGACGTTTAGCGATGTACCGCGCTTAGTTACAGTTTACGTCCTCTGAACGGAGGTAAAACAATGACGAAGGCAAAACGATATGATACAGTGGTGCTGCTGGAAGCCATCAACGGTTTTCAGAAGGGTGAGAAAGGGGCGGCGGTGGAAGTCTATACAACACCTTATGAAGCCTACGACATTGAGATTGTTACCAACGAAGGAACAACGAAAGGTTTGATTGAAGCGGTGCGTCCCGAACAGATTGAGGTTGTCCCCGCTATACCGACGGATGTACGTTTCGCCTCCATTCATATTGAGGACGACGGCTCTAGTGCCGCTGTTCTATTCTCCGACAACACACAAGTAAAGGTGAGTGTGGAAGAACTGTACACGAAGAAACCATCTATACAAGATGTGAATTGAATTCGGAATTTTAAGAAAGTCGTCTCCGGGCGCAAACTGTGGAACTTCGACAAAGACGAACGAACGTTGTGGCGAGAGGCGTTATAACAAAAGAAATTCTTATCCCCGACAAGATTGGGATCCAAAGCAATATGCCAGACAAATCAGATTACCTCCGAACCAGTGGAACATTCACCCCCGACATCATTGAAGATATCCAAGTCAAAGCAGAGTTAGGACGATACCGTATCCGTGGATTTGGGACGCTGCGCGAGCGGCGATGGGCAACCTTTGATGACCTGACCTTTATCCCCTGTACTTTGACCCGTATCCCACTCGAAGGCTATCGAGAACGTTGTTCACCCAAAACTGTTCTCGGCACCCGCTTCGCCGAAAAGCCGATCGAACTTGATGTTCCTATCATGATCACCGGCATGAGCTGGGGCGCGCTCTCCTACAACGCGAAGGTCGCGTTGGCAAAGGGCGCGAATATCGTCGGTTCGTCCAACACCACCGGCGACGGCGGGATGCTGATGGCGGAGCGTGAGCACAGCCGGGCACTGATCTACGAGGTGCTGCCCTCCCGTTACGGCATCGACGTCCATCACCTGCAGATGGCGGATGGCATCGAGCTGACAATTGGACAGGGCGCAAAGCCGGGAACGGGGGGATTGCTGCTCGGATCAAAGGTGTTGGATACGGTTGCGGAACAACGGGATCTGCCCCTTGGCGTTGATCAGCGCAGCCCGGCGCGCCACCCTGACTTTCTCGGTCCCGACGACATGATTATCAAAATCGAAGAATTACGAGAGGCGACCGACTGGCAGGTGCCAATCTTTGTGAAGATGGGAGCGACACGCGTGTTCGACGATGTAAAGTTGGCGGCAAAGGCGGGTGCCGATGTTATCGTTGTAGACGGCATGGAAGGCGGCACCGGTGCATCCGCCGAAATCTGTCAGGAACACACAGGGGTTCCGACGCTCGCCGCTGTATGTGAGGCACGCGCGGCACTCGAAGATCTCGGATTGTACGGCGAAGTGCAGCTTATCATCGCGGGCGGTATCCGACACGGTGTGGACGCGGCGAAGGCGATGGCACTCGGTGCAGATGCGGTATACATCGGCACGGCAGGACTGATGGCACTCAACTGCAACAAACCTATTTATGTCGAAGATTATCAAGAACTCGGCACCGAGCCGTATCACTGCCATCACTGCCACACAGGACGCTGTCCCGTCGGGATCACAACGCAAGATCCCGATCTGATGAAACGGCTCGACATTGACGAGGCAGCCGAGCGTGTCGCTAATCTGCTGCAAGCAATGACTTCGGAGATTCAGATCCTCGCCCGTGCTTGTGGCAAGGCGGACGTGCATGACCTCGACCCCGAAGATCTCCGGGCGTTGAACTTGGAAGCGTCAATGATTTGTGGCATCCCGCTCGTCGGGACGAACCGCGTGTTTGGCGGCGGACCGGGGTGGAAAGAACGGGAATGATACTTATTTTATGGTGAATTCAAGAAATAAATGAACACTTTTGCCACCCCGGTAGATGCGGTCTCCAAGCGCACCGCATTCAATCCTATCCGGTAGGTGCGGTTTCCAACCGCACCGGTTTAGAGTGTCTCACTAATTCTAAGATCCACTATAATTATTAACGCAAAGGCACAATGGTGCAAAAACGCGAAGATAAAATAATAATAGAAAAACTTTGCGTTGCGTCCTTGCGTTGAAAGACATCAAACAGCAATGAGAAAGGAGCCGTGATAATGACGTTAGACGATGTTAAAACGTTGGTCGCAGAGAAGGGAATCGAGTTTTTCCTCTGTTCCTTTGTAGAAATGGCTGGAGCCCCAAAAGCGAAGGTAGTGCCAACGACACATATCGACGACATGGCGGCGGAGGGAGCTGGTTTCGCCGGGTTTGCGGCAGGGGAAATGGGACAGGGACCACATGATCCGGATATGGCAAGCCTGCCCGACTTTAACTCACTCACAATCGTGCCGTGGCGCCCAAATGTAGCGTGGTTGGCGGGAAATGTGCACGTGGGCGACGAAGCATGGCCCTACTGTCCGCGCACCATTTTGCAGCGAGAATTAGAGAAAGCCAAACAGAAGGGCTATCTCTTCAACGTCGGCGTCGAAGCAGAGTTTATGTTGTTGAAACGGGGCGAGGACGGTAGTTACGCCCCGTGGGATCCACTCGACACACTCGGTAAACCTTGCTACGACCTGCGGGCACTCCACCGTAACCTCGATACAATGACCACCCTGATCAAGTATCTACAGGGGCTAGGCTGGGGACCATATGCCAACGACCATGAGGACGCCAACTGTCAATTTGAACTCAACTGGCTCTACTCCGATGCGTTGACCACCGCAGATCGGCACACCTTCTTTAAGTGGATGGTCAAGACCGTCGCCGAAGAGCAGGGACTGACAGCGACCTTTATGCCTAAGCCGTTTGCGAACTTAACCGGCAATGGCGCACATTTCCACATGAGTCTATGGGATCCGGAAAACCAGACCAATCACTTCCTCGACGAATCCGATGAAAACGGTCTTTCACAACTTGCTTACTGGTTCATGGGTGGCATTCTCCATCATGCGAAAGCACTTGTTGCCGTCACCAATCCACTTGTTAATAGCTACAAACGTCTGATCTCTGGCGCGCCCCGCTCCGGTGCAACGTGGGCACCTGTTTATATCACTTATGGTGGGAGTAACCGAACACAAATGATCCGCATCCCGGACGCCGGACGGATTGAAAATCGTTCAGGGGACGGTGCCGCTAATCCATATCTCGCTATGGCAGCGACCCTCGCCGCCGGGCTTGATGGTATCGAGAACCAAATTGATCCGGGCACGCGCAACGACGATAACCTCTACGAAGTGCCACTGGATGAACTCCAACGACGCGGTATTGACGTGCTACCACGGACACTCAGCCAAGCGCTTGACTGTCTGGAAGCGGATGAGGTCATTCAGGGCGCACTTGGACCGGAATACGCCCCCTACTACATCGAAGTCAAGCGCGAAGAGTGGCGGAGTTACCATCAGAGCATCAGCCAGTGGGAAACCGATAACTACCTTGGGCTTTACTAACTTTATACACATGCCACCCTGCCGGGACTTCAGCACAAAGTTAGTAAGGCGAGAAAGCGAGAGAGCATTGTAGGGAACAATGATCGTTGTTCCCTGCAACCTGTTTGCTGTAGCAGCGCTGCTGGGGTTCTGGGCTGTGGTAATTCGCTCCTGCTATACACATTGCGCTCCGCTGGAGCGCGGATATCAGAGATATTGCCTTTCTATAGACATATCGCTCCTCTGGAGCGACAGGTAAAAACCCTTCAATGTTAAAGAATGAAACGATGGACTTTCAATACCGAGTAATATAATCAACAACTCAAGGAGGCAACACAAGATATGTCAGAACAACTCACGTTGAAACAACGGATACACAACAGCGAAATGATTAATATCGGTGGCGCTCCCACAAGCGCCTCAAAAGATGAACTCGAAGCCATTCTCAGCCAAGACACCTACGATTTAATCGGCACGGATGCCCAACACTCGGCATTCAATGAAGATAAACTCGTTTCATTTTGTAGAAACTTGGAAGAGTTAGGAATGCCTGTTCAGTTGCGTATCAAACACACACGGAACGCTTATCTCATTGGAAATATTCTCGATTTGGGTCCTCTGGCGATCGTCGTGCCGCAGGTCGAAACAGAGGCAACAGTCGACGAAGCGATTGATGCCTTCTACTATCCGCCAATTGGAAAACGGAGTTGGGGTCCGAGTTCAGGACACGGTTTCAAGCCAGATATGGAGCGCTTGGACTATGCGGAATGGTGGAACAACAACGGTATCCTTAGCCTGCAGCTGGAATCTGTTGATGCGATCATCAATGCCCGAAAACTTGCCAAACCCGGCATTGATATGCTCATGTTCGGCGCGAATGACTTAGGATTCAGCCTCGAAACATATCCAAATCCCCCGTTCAGCACGGTTGAAGAGTGCTTCCAGCATGTTGTGGAACAGATGGAGGGGACTCAGGTTAAGGTAGGGGTTGCATACTCACCGGGCGGACGGCTCTAAGTCAACATACCTAAGATGCGTGAAGCACGAATCCAGTAATAGAGAAAGGATCTGTCGAATGATTATCGTCGACACCCACTGTCATGCCGGGCTGAACAAATATGAACCCATCGAAACCCTGCTTTACCACATGGAGCAATCCGGCGTCGATCGGGCGGTCCTCATTCAGCATCAGGGAACTACCGACAATAGTTACCATGTTGAATGCTTGGGTGCCCACCCAGACCAACTCGCCTCGGCGATGATTGTGGAGAGCACCGACGATGGAGAGCGGATGGGTTACTGGGCTAATCAAGGGCTTGTGGGGATTCGTCTCAGCGCAGACTCACGCGCGGAGGCAGCCGATCCGCTTGCACAGTGGCGCACCGCCGCTGAACTCAACCTCGTTGTCAGCGCCCCCTCAAGTCCATCAGCACTTCTCAGTGATAAATTTGCTGAAGTTCTGAAGACATTCCCTGATCTCCAGATTGTCATCGAACACTTAGGGGGCGTGGGTACAGAGGCGATGCCGCCTTATGATGAGTTCAAACGCGCTCTCACCTTGGCGAAACATCCCAACTTGACGATAAAACTACCGGGCTTTGGGGAATTCTGCAACTTGCCATATCCATTCCAAGACGTTCCTCCATTGGCACGTATGGTTGTCGAGGCGTTTGGACCACAACGGGTGATGTGGGGGAGTGACTTTCCGCCGGTCAGCTCAAGGGAAGGATACCATCATTCACTTCAATTCCCGCTTGACTACTTCTCCGATTTGAGCGAGGAGGAGCGGGAGTGGATTTTCGGTCGCACCGCGCTGTCGGTGTGGAAATTTGCTGATTCTTGATCTATGCTATACACATTGCGCTCCTCATGAAGATTAATTTATTAATTGGGTAATTTCCGAGCGATGTCCGGTGCGGTTGGAAACCGCACCTACCGGGTCTGGGGGAAATATAGAATTACCCGTTTTATTTCTTAAAACTCATCTGGAGCGCAAAGATTAGACATACCGCCATTCTATAGACATATCGCTCCGCTGGGAGCGAAAGCCTGAACACTGTAAATTCAACGGGAGACCGACGGATTAGCAACTTGGATTATATTACTGGAAGGCTATGAAACGACTGACTACAATGGAGGTGACATCATGAGAAGCACAACGAAAAATGATTTGCCCCAACCGACAACCGACCTTAACCTAGCGAAGGCACATTTGGACGAGTTCGGCTATTGTCTGCTCGCCAACGCGCTCACCCCAAAGCAGGTTGAGGCGTTACGCACCCGACTGGTAGAGCAGGCAGCCGCAGAAAAGCAGCAAGGGCTTGCTCATGAGGATGGTGGTAAGGATAAGAACAGCGGTATCAATCAACGGGTGTGGATGCTGATTAACAAGGGAAACATTTTTCATGAACCGCTGCTCCACAAGGAGGTCCACGAACTGATCGGACATGTCCTCGGCGAGCAATATCTGTTGTCGTGCTATACTGCCAATATCGCCAAGCCGGGCGGTGTAGCGATGAATCTGCACACCGACCAGTGGTGGATGCCGCCGCCGACCCGACGTGACCGCTCTCCGCTCCCCGCTGGGTCCATCACACGGGAACGTCGAGATGTCGATGACGCCGGTCCACCGTCAATGATCGCGCCCGCCGTCGTTGTCAACGTTATGTGGATGCTGGTTGACTTCACGGCTGAAAATGGTGGTACTCGCCTCGTGCCTCGAAGCCATTTGACCGGACGGCACCCAGACAAAGAACTGGATAAGGATGTTGAACCGATTGCTGCCGCAGGTCCTGCGGGCACGGCGATGGTGTTTGACGGACGCATGTGGCATGGAACCGGTGCGAATGTGAGTGATGGTCCGCGGCTGGGTGTGTTGTCAACATTCTGCGGTCCCCAATTCCGGACACAAGAGAATCTCACAGTCGGCACATCAAAAACGGTTTTGGAGAACGCACCACCAGAACTGTTGGCGTTGCTCGGCTTCAAGGTGTGGAACGCTTATGGCCGCGTCGAAAGTCCCGCCGTTGATTTCATAGCGCCTGACGAGACTTCTCTTGGGGAAATGCAGCCGGAGTAATATAAACCAACAAATCTTGAATCGTGCTAGACGGGGTCGTATAGGCATGCGTCTAAAATGCTTAGAACCTCGTTAAGCACGAATTCAGGGGCTTTCTCAACAAACCTCACGTTTCGGCTCGTATAATCAACCGACTTGATCTGCTCAACCATGATGTACCCTGTAAGAGATGACCCTAGGGGCACCTCCACATGAAAAGGAGTATTCCTTTTCGTGTTGGTTATTGGACACATCATTGCAAGCCCGGTATGCCTATTGAAGAGCGTGTTGCTGACTACCAACGCAGGGCGTCGACCTCGTTGTTCATGTCCTGCCTGCGGATCAAAGGTCAAAATCACGAAATCCCCCTTCTCCGGAATGTATCGGGGCATTTACCACTCTTCCTTTCCAACAGGCTTACCCCAGTCCAGTTCTTCGGCTTGATACTCCTGGGGTATCTTGGATACCAACTCCTTCAAATCATACTTGCCTCGCACTTTGGTTGCGGGTTCAACGATAATCTGCCTGTTCTGGACTGAGACCCTTACTTCATCACCCACGCTCATCTGGGCTTCTTGGAGCAGAGCCTTCGTAAACCGAAGCCCTTGGCTGTTTCCCCATTTCTGAATCTTACTCAACATAGTCAAGCTCCTTAAGAGAATAGAATGTATATCCTAAGTATAGCCCACGATAAGCCAAAAAGCAAGAGTAAATTCGGATTCTTTCACCAACTCGACACCCAACGCTCACGATTCGGAACCGGTGGCTGGATAGCCATCCCACCCCGTAGATGTGACTCATAGATACCGAATCCGATCTCTGTTCCCAGCATCGTCGCTCGCAGATTGCTGACTCCCGGCGTCCCTGTTTTTATCGACTCCACTAACTCACGCACTTTGCGCTCTGTGCCGCTCCACGGCGTCACCGGCTCAACTTCAATCGGATCGTAAGCGCGCTCCTGTTCTTCGCTTTTCCGCACATACAAGGATTCACCATCGTTCTGGATCCGGATAATCCCCGCCTCACAAACCAGTTCATACTCTCGGCTTGCTCCGGTCGCTGCGGCATGGAGGGTTGTCCCGTTATCGAATTCGACAAACGCCGATAGGATGCCTGTATCGCGCACGAATCTCATATTGGCGGTATCTCCTTCGGCGGGGTGCAGTTCTCCCAGTGTCCCGCGGATGGAAACCGGGTCGGGATCGCCCAACAAATAGAGGAGCGTGTCGAGGAAATGCCCACCGATACTATTTCCGGCAAACCCGATCACCGATTGAAGCGCACCTAACTCTCCGCTATGAGCGATGCTGTGCGCTTGTCGATAGACCGCCCAGTTTCGACGCATCGGTCCGAATTCAAGGAAAACGCCGTTTCGCTCAAATGCCTCATTGATGGCATCCGCTTCGATTAACGAACAGCAGAGCGGTTTTTCGGCATACATCCCCTTGACACCGTGCTCCGCCCCGTAAATCATCGCCTCGGCGTGCTGCTCCGGACGGGTTGTAATACTGAGGATATCGGGTTTCTCCACATCAATTAACTCGCGATGATCCGTATAACCCCGCGGCACATTCCAGCGTTCTTGAAACGCGTTCCGCTTCTCCTCCACGATATCGCACGCGGCAACCATTTCGGTCTCTTCAACGACCGCATAGCCACCGGCATGGCAGTAAGGTAACACTAGACCGCTACGGTAGGGTCCCTGTTTCCTTCTCGCTATCTGTTCGTCCTCAATGGTGTTCGCCATACGCCCACAACCGATGATACCGACCTTCAGTGTCATTACGGGCCTCCTCCTGAAAGGAAAGTTAGAGATTTAGGGATTTACGTCAAGTCGCTCGTTAAAACCAAGATTTCGCACTGCTGTACGCTGGGCCAGGGGTTAGGTGTTTCAATGCCCTCCAAGATCAATAGGATAGTATTCAGTCCCTGCCGCAACGGTGGATCATCAAACACGAACCACTGTTGATCCTGACTGTTTGTCACCGTCCGACTCGGCGTGAAGGGGAGGATCTTGCCGTTGACCTCAAAGTGGATGCGATCCAGCGAATCTTCAAGGTCTTCCATACGAAGCCGAATCTCGGTCTTCACGATTCTCCCTTCAGCTTTTCCGCTGTCAATATCGTCGTGAACAGTAAGGTGCATAGCGTGCTCGGGCCCTGCCCCCCTGCCCATGAGTGCCAACTTGCGCGGCACTTGGAGCCGGTGATCTGCTCTCCCCGCTCCAGTAGGAGACGGGAGGTAATAACAACGGTTCCGCCGTTCCAGAGATGAAGGCTCCCTTAGATCGCGTACGGTTTGGAGATGGTAATTATCATAAATATTGAAGTCATTGCTGTCGGTAGGACCGGCGCGATGGGACGGATAATCGTAATTGAACAGATGGACACCGGCAGCACCTTCACGATAACCGTTCAGTGCGGTAGCCCTTAGCACGCTGGAAGGACTGCGCTCGTAGCCCTCCTGCGGCGAGACGGTGTAGGTTGCTCCGTCGAATCCTGTGAACACCAATGTTCCGCTTGCCTCCGCACAGGATACAGCTTTGCGGATATCAATCTCGTGGACGCAGTAACCCGGAGAACCCAGGACAACAATATCAGCAAGTCCTTCGCGTATCCAAGTCTCCGTGTCTATTCCCGCCTCCAGATTCTCCCCAATGCCGACAGGGACCCGGACGATCAGCCTGAGTCCACTGTCTTTTGACGCACTGTGTCGCTTCACAATCTCTTGGGCGTCTCGCATGAACTGTGTCAATGTCGGGATATTTTCAATAATCTCACCAGCGCGGAAGAAGGGCGAGGCACGACTGAAATCCAACTCTAACCCATCGAAATCGTAGCGCGCCAGTGTTTCGTCGAACAGCCCTAGAAAGCGTTGCCTTACCTCCGCTTTCGCATAGTTCCATCTCCAAGAAAAAGCCCAGTCTGCACCGTGGACACCTGCGGGAACAGGCGATCCGAGGAGTAGATCGGGTCTTTCCGTCTTCTGCTGAGAGCGGCCATACCACCCACGGGCTTCATCGCAGGCGTGGGCATCGTTCATACGGAAGGAAGCGTAGATTGTCAGATTATGCTTTCTGGCACCCTCGATGTAAATCCGCATGAGATCGCGACCGTCTTGGATGACCTTCGCAAAAAGTCCGTACAAACACTCATGGGCGTTTGCGGGAATTCTGCCGTCTATCTCCTTCACAGGTCTACCGTGGATGTGCAGAGGTTGGGTATTCCGCAACGGATGACCGTGGATGTCGGTGGGCAGCGGATCGGGGTTCCAGTCCTCAATGTTATCTCCCCACAGTTGACCATGGGGACTCCCCCGCCAAGACAGATCATCGTCAATCCCGACAAGGACAGAAAGTGCATCTACACCGGCATCGGCGAGGGAGGGCATCATTCTGGTGATATCCTCCGGTTCCCACCGATCTTGGTAATTGATGATCCAGTGACCGTCGGTGTTAAAAATGAGCCGGGGAGATTCCATCAAATCCATCTCAATCACTCCATGAGCAGAGTAACATAAAAAAGGTGAACGCCCGAAGAGGCTACTACGGAAATACTATACATCTATCCTGCAGCAGCAACTAATTCAGGATAATCTCGTATCTGTAAATATGTTGGCCATTCAGACATATTGCCACCTTTTTTGCTTTTCGCCTTATTAACCTGCGCCCAAGACCCACCCATCTGTTTGACAAAAAGTGGAACTGCCGCTGTATTGCATTGGTCTCGAATCTGGATGACCCAGTCCTCGTGCATCGGTCTCGCCCCTGGTCCTGATTCGCCGCCAACAATCACCCAATCAATTCCCTTCAAGTTTAACCCTGAGAGCGGACCGAGTAACGGTTCAAGGGAGAGAAATTTGGTTATGGCATCTGTTTCTCTCAGATGATCAATGCGGAAGGTGTAGTCTTGGTTTTCAACGCTGACACCCATCCATACGTTATCTGGCCAATCAATTTGACTGTTCAACTCCATTAAACGCTGGGAACGCTTCGTCAGAACTTGGAACTGATGCCAAGATGCACGCTGCATCACATCAAAGACTTTCAAGATAAAGTCCACAGGAACCTCATCATGGAACAGATCGCTCATTGAATTGACAAAAATCAACTGAGGCTTTTTCCATGACAGAGGCTTTCCCAGCATCCGATTGTGGACTGTGAGATTGAATCCGTTTACGTAGTTCCGTTGTCCCATTGCTTGCAGACGTAAGGCCAGTCGTTCCGCATAACAATGCTTACAACCAGGGCTGATCTTTGTGCAGCCTGTCACTGGATTCCAAGTGGCTTCAGTCCATTCAATGCTTGATTTAGTGGCCATAAGACTCTTCACTCCCTCAGGATATCTTGTGCGATGTTGACTGCTATTGGTGCCCCTCTTGGATTTCCTGCTGCGAAGCAAAGCAGGTACAGTGGGTTACTTTTTGAGTTGTAAAGGGGAAGTGGGTTGTTTGCTACTCCCGTAAACACAGTCTGTAGACGCTCGACGAAATATTGTGCGATTGACTGGAAGTCGCTTGTTTTCTGAATTACCATTTCTTCACCAAATAAGGTTGGTCTTGGAACAGTTTCGTAAAATGTACCATACCAATCAGTAATACCGAAAAACCTGTTAAGTTTATGTCGCACAGTTGGGTCAACATCACCATCTCTTTTGAGTAACCGATTGACCGCAATACCAAGCGGAAAGAGTATCCATAGATCAATCGCTTGTGTGTTAGCAATCGCAGCTATTGTGTCCCACTCCACTTCCATCCCGTAAGGATCGAGAAATAAAACAGCACGACGCTGGTGTCTTATCCAGTTCTTGCCGCATAAGTCCATTAAATACTCATTGGCATCAGATTGAATCAATTCGATATCATCCGATGAAAATTCAGCTTTGAGATTCTGTAATTCAGTGAACCGATTTTCATCCTTTTCGATGAGAATGTATTTTTGGAATCTCGGTTGGACTTGAAGTGCAATCCGCGCAGAACCATCTAAAAACTCTTGCACTTCCCGTTCCGCTATTTCAGGGAACATCAGTTCATTTGAATCAGCATCTTGTCTGTATGTTCGATACCTCGTACCAGCAAAAGCATCTATATAGGCAAAGTGAAAATTCTGACGCTTCATAATCGTTGCATATGCACTAAGGTACTTGCTTACGCGTTCTAATTTTTCTGTCGTCCAACTTCCTCCAAAACTTTGCTGACTTTGTCTCATTCCACTCCTCCCAACCCTAATTATACCACATATATGTTAAGCATACAACTTTTGTATTAGGGTTGTGGCTTCAGCTATTATTTTCATCCTACCGCCAATCTGTGTCCGCCCTTGCAGCGTAGGCGGTAGGGCATCAAACCGATTATAAAGCACATTGAAATTTTAAGCAACGGATAAAACGAGAGAGTTTCAGGCGAAATCAGTTGTTGCTTTTTCCGAAAGGGTCGTTTACAATAATTTGGCACACAGTCGACAGCCATCAAAACGTTCAACTCTTTTCCCCGTATTGTTGAATTGAGGAGATAGAACATGCCAACTCCGATGGAAGAATACCTGTTTGACCTCCACGGTTACACGGTTATCAAACGCGCGCTCGACTCCGGTCACCTCCGCGCGATGAACGATTTTCTTGATGCGCTGCCACCCTTGGAAATCGATCAGTGGTACGGCAATATCGATATCCACACCTACAAGGGAATTGATGGGACTAACCTGCAAAATATCATCGAAGGCGGAGAGATTTTTGAACGACTTATCGACCATCCAGCTTGGATTGAGCTAGTCCGCCACTACATCGGTCCCCACGATCGACCATTCATCAACGAGGGCTTCATTAACATACGCGAGCCAGGTGGATATATCGGTGTCCATTCCGGTGGGCATATGCCCGACAGCCGCAACCGCACGGGTCGCAGTCAAGGCGAGTGGTGTTGTTGCTTGCTAACGCTAATGGTGCCTTTAACCGACGTAGGTGTGGGCGATGGACCCACGGTTATGGTCCCCGGCAGCCACAAGTCAGATTTTCCTCACCCGATGCAGAAGGAGACCGCCGGCATCTCTGACGGTCCGGGCGAAACGGTTGAAGGCGCGATGGAGGTATACCTGAACGCCGGCGATGCCCTGTTGTTTAACGACTGTTTGTGCCACGGCTCCGCAGAGCGAAAGAATCCCGGCGAGCGGCGCATGATCATCTTTCGCTATCTCCCCTCAATGTATGCACACCGTTTTGCCTATGTCCCTTCCGAAGAGTTGCTAGCACGACTCACACCAGAGCGACGAGCAATCGTCCAACCAATCACACCCCGCAGATCACCCATGAAATGAACAGAGAAGAAAGGAGACCGTTATGGATAACAAGGAAATGACCAACGAAGAAAACTATCATTTCGATGTGACAGGTTACCTAATCGTCCCCGGTGTGCTGACCCCCGATCAGTTGAACACCTGCAACGAAGCACTCAATCAGTTAGAAACTGCTGATGGAGCAGCCTCATCGTGCGTGTCTTCCTCCTCCGCCCTGCACTTTCTGCGTGACCATCCCGTGCTCGTGCAGTATTTGGAGGAGATTTGCGGCGAAGATTTTCGGCTAGATCGGTCCCCGCACCTGATTGAGATGAAGACTGAACCCTCTGAAAATGGTAAGGTATCTCTATCGGGAGGCAGCGAATGGCAGGACTGGTCCCGCGCCTATCGCCAGCACAACGGATCCCGCTTCTGTCAGGGCTTGCGGGCGATATGGGCATTGGCGGATGTAAACGAAGGCGACGGTGGATTGGTAGTGGTTTCAGCCAGTCATAACAGTTCAGTCGATGCACCCCAAGATCTCGTCAATGGAGATGACGATATGGGTTTGGTCATGCAGCCGGTTTTGCAGGCGGGCGATCTGTTGTTGTGCACCGAATCCCTGATGTGGGGGCTACGCCCATGGCGTGGAAAAGGTCCTCAACGTCTACTCGAATGCGGCTATATCAGCGCTGAAGTCCGTCCGTCCGCAGGATCCGAAATTACGGGAGAGGATGACACGATGCCCGAATGGACAGCGGAACTAACCCCAATTCAGCGTGCCGTGCTGCATAACCCAAATCGAGGCTATCCACCGCCTGTGGTACACTCGGATGGCAAGACGGCTTCGCTGTCAGCGGAACCCGGCATTCTTCACCCTTCGATCTACAAACTGGATCCGGATTCCGGGATTGACGAGAAGGAATTTTTCCACTGGGATCTGTGTGGGCACCTCGTGCTGCGGGGAGTGATGGATGCGGACTGGCTGGCAGCAGCTAACGAAGCGATTGATGCCAACGCCGACCGAATCAGCACAGGCGGTTCTGCGGCTGGCGACTCGAAGCCGTTGGCGGGTACAGGGGTAGGCAGATCATCAATGGGCAATCCGTGGGAGCTACCCGCACCCTACGGCGAACCATTCCAAAGAATGATTGCCCATCCCGCCCTGATTCAACGCCTGAACTGGATCATGGGCAGCGGGTTCGAGTGTATGATGTGCAGCGGGTTCTTGTCGGGAAAAGGATCATCTGGACATTCTCTCCACGCTAACGGCTTCCCATCAAAGGTGGGCAACCATTACCGCCAGCAAAATGGGCGCGTCTATAGCGAGTACCTCAATGTCGCTTGGCAGCTGCGCGATGTTACCTTGGCGGACGGCGGCTTTGTCTGTGTGCCGGGTAGTCACAAGACAAGCTACCCAATGCCCGACGGAATTCGGACGTGCGATAACGAGATGGGCATGGTACGGCATATAGAGATGAAGGCGGGCGATGCACTCCTTTTCCTCGCATCCGCCCAAACCCACGGCGCGTACCCCTGGACGGGGGAACAGAACCGGCGGATGATCTTTTTCCAGTACCGGTCCCGGAACTTGTATGCGCCCTAAGGAAATATAATCTGCACAAGTAAACTCTTTCATGCATTACGCTGCCCTATGTGCAACGACAATAAACCCAGCCAACCCGCCAAGAAGGATCTGAAAGCCCGTTTGGTAGAGCAAGATCGCAAAAGGTTGACAGAGGAAGACCAATCCAAGCACAATTCCACCGATTGAGACACGCTCGATCAGCAATTTTCGTGGGGATACAATCGCGAGGATAATTATGCCCGTTAGAATAAAGTGGAGTCCGCTGCTTTGCAGCAGTTGACTAAAGGATTGGTAAAGGACAGCAAGTCCGGTTATTACAATAACCATCGCTGCGATTTCAGAGAACTTGGTCAGTCTCGTTGTCATGCCAAAAGCAATTGCACTCGCAGAAAGCAGGTGGAACGCAGAACTCCGTAAAACTGGAGGAATTGGCAAATAAAGAAATGAAAAACCAGCGATGAGTCCCAACCCAGCGATAGCTTCAATGATTCGCTTTTCTGAAAAGGAGAGTGCGGATAAGATAGCGGAAATAATCAGCAGGGGCAAAGCAATACCCCGGAGCAAAACTGAATACGGTTGATAAAGAAACGCCAAGCCGATAATCAGCGCACCAACAGCGATTGCCTGATTACGACGTTGCTTTGTCATTGGTTTGACCCCTCCAAAAGTGTAGATAGCCTCAACATCGGGTATAGTTTGTCACCAGGCTTCCTAAGAACCCTTGGATTCCCGTCGTCCGAAGATGCTCCAAAATCCCTTACGGGAAGCAGCTTCAGCCTCTTCCCGCAGCTGAATCTGCTCTGCTAGTTCGTTATGCAATGCTTCGACTTTTTGTTGTAACTCTTTGACCACACGCTCTAACTGCCCATTTTGTTCCTGTAATTCTTGATGCTTGTCTGTCAAACTCGCATTCTCCTCCTGAACAAGCATGAGGTGTAATACCTGACTAGCAAGATTTTCAATAATATCGGAGGTTGGGATATTAAAAGCCAATTTGGTAATGAGTAGCGGCAGCCCTTCACGCGCCAAAAGTAACGTTGGGGGTTGGGAGGGTGAGACGCTTGTATCTGCTGCTTCTCCCGCAGCATCAAGAGCGGACAGATAAGGAACGAGATCTTCATCACGGCGTTCAAGAGTCTGTCGAATAATGGCCTCTTCGACGCCAATCATATTCGCAATTTCGGATAGGGTGAGCGGAACTGACATGTTTTACGCTTTCTGACTTGACTGTCAAATTGCTTTTTTGGGCTGGGTTCTGTTCTGTTGCAACAAACGCAGCAGTCGCCAACTATAGTTCAAGACTGAAATTATCGCAAACATCAGACCGATGCACAAAACATAAAAGGGATCAAATGGGAGGGTTAATTCGCTATCCGCTAAGACGTAGAGAACCAAGGCAGTTGCAAGGAAGAGGGTTGTACACTTGCCCCACTTGTCAGATCGGGCAACGATCTGTGTTCGATAAAAAAGAAAAATGTTGGCAAACACAATCAAAACATCTCGAACAATCACAACAACAAAAGCCCATCTCGGAAAGCTGGAATTAGATAAAATGAGGGCGATAATCACCACGCTGATTATTGCTTTATCCGCAATTGGATCTAAAATCTTGCCCAGATTGGTACGCTGATTCAGACGGCGTGCAAAGTAACCGTCAAGCACGTCGGTCAGAATTGCCAGTCCCCCTATGACCAACGTTGCTAGGTGGAATCGACGAATAATAGCGTGAAAGAGGAATGGAGTCAGCCCAAGCCTTATTATAGACAATAGGTTACTGACATAGAAAAAATTTCGCATCGCAATTATAGAACCAGATGTTTGAGGAGAGCGATCTGAAGCACATTGGCGTTGCATCGTTATCCTCGATTCTAGGAGCGGCGATAAAAAAATCGCCGTTTAGTTCAGAGAAGCCTTTTTCCACGGTGATATATTAGTATCGTGCTTTTCAAAACTTCTTCGAGCGATCAGACTTATTTTTAATCTTCGATTTTCTCGTTCAAGAAGTTCGATTTCTCGGTCCAAAAGCTGATGTATGGCCAATGTCTCTAGTAACTGTTGTTTGTCTGTCAAAGGAATCTGGAGCCGTGTCGCTATCTGGTAAGATAAATGGTCGGGTGCTGTCGGAATTTCTTCCACAACCTTCCATTGGGGAACCAATTCCGCTAACAACGATTCATAGGTTCGGTATAATTGGATGGCTTGAACAGCGCGCATCTCGGAATCTTCAAGCGGCTCTGTACTATCCTCCTCCAACGCCCTAACTTGACCAACTAAATAGGGTAGATCCCGCCGCGTTTTCATGATTTCAAAACGATGTTGGCCCAGCGTTATCAGATTCATTCGACCATCTTCAAACCGATCAACTTCAATGATTTTGACAGCGGTCCCAACGGGATAGGGTTCGGCATAGTCACCCACTTCCCTCCCCTTCTTGATGAGAACGATGCCGAAAAGGCAATCATTATCCAAGCAATACTGGATCATCAATCGGTACCGTTGTTCAAAAATGTGGAGTGGCAAGACACCGCCCGGAAACAGAACAATCTCCAGTGGAAAGAGGGGCATTTCATCCTCAGCAAGTTCTTGGACTAAGTCGGTCTGCATGCGATAACCCCCGATCGGATCGATGGATCTAAAAGTTGCATGTTTTTGTTGATTTCAAGTGTAGCACACGATACGATGAGTGTCAATAAAGAAATAGGTAAATCACCTGCATAACATATGGAAAACGGAGAGATGCACTGCGACATCATGCGTGAAAAAGGAGCGGTGGGGCAGATGAAAGTTGAATCAAAAGACTTGCTGCTACAGATTGCAAGAGACGCAATAACAGCCCATCTTGAGGGAAGGATACCTTCAAAGCTGCAAGGTTTGGATGCAGAACTATTACAAAAATCGGGCGCGTTCGTAACCTTACAGAAAGGGGAACAGTTGCGCGGGTGTGTCGGTCAAATTATCTCCGATAAGCCGTTATATGTAACTGTTGCACAAGCTGCCATCGCCGCGGCGACTCGCGATCCGCGCTTCCACCCGGTGAACGCTTCAGAAATGCCACAACTCGAAATTGAGATTTCTGTGCTGACTGCCCTACACTCTCTTGAACGAATCGAAGACTTGGAAATTGGCATCCACGGTTTGTATATCGAAGACGGTGTGCACAGCGGACTCCTACTGCCACAAGTTGCAATAGCACACGACTGGAATCGAACTCAATTCCTCCAGCACGCCTGCAAAAAAGCGCAGCTGCCGGAGGAAGCATGGCAAGATTCAGAAACAGAGATATATCTGTTTAGTTCACAGCCTTTTGGGGAAAAATCCTAATCTCCAAAAGCGCCACTGCGGACTATTTACTCTCATCACCCTGGTTGATGCCTTTTCGGCGCGTATAGAACTTCGGAGTCTCCTGAAACTTATTGCGATAATAGGTGACAGTTCGCCGGGCGATTTTTGTATCGTATTCTCGTTCAAGGACGTCTGCGAGCTCTGCATCACTGAACGGCTTATTACGTTTGCCCGACGTCAATTCTTGGCGCTCTCGCACGGCAATTAAGCGACGAACAACCTCCCCCTTACTCTGACAAAAGAACTTGAGAGGTAGAATACCTGTGGGTGTGTCAATCCGTTTATCCTGTAGAATGCGGCTGACAGTGGACTCGTGTTCGCCGGATTCTCTGGAGAGTTGGGCTTGGGTCAAGGGCTTGAGATGCAGTTCATCCCCGCTGACGAAATAACGGTACTGGTATTCGTAGATAAACATAACGATCCGGAAGGTAAGGCTTTTGCGCTGATTGATGAGGCGGAGTTGGTCGAGTAGCTGTGCAGTTTCTTTGTCAGTTTCCTGCTCGTTAGGAATCTGGATCTGGTAGCGAGAATTATACTCGATTTCTGATGAGACCTGAATTTCGGCGCGAGGTGGATTGTCGAGTTGTTTCACCGTTGCCACTGTCTGGGGAGGACGACTTGATGACGAAGGTGTATCGACGACCGTAACCTGCGCCGAACTCGCAATCTGTACCCGATCTACCAAATCGCGAATCTCACGAACCGCACTTAGGGGAACCCCCAACTCATCAGCGATTTCCTCTGACTCAGCAGCCGCATCCATGAAATATTCGACAAACTCCGATTGCGTGATGTCGTACGTTTCCGTCAGCTTGGCAAGCTCTTCGTACGGCTCTGTTGATTCAAGTGGCATTTGCGCTGTTGGAGGTTCTTGGAATTCTGGATCATCAAGACGCAGATGAAACTCCGGATTATCTTCGTAGCCCGCCCAAGATCGTTTGAGGTGACGGCAATATTCGAGCGCATGAAGCAGCCGTCCGCGCGGAACCCGATACTTAACTGCCAGTTCCACAATGTGTCGCCGTGCATCTTCGCGAAAAAAATCGCGTTGCCAATCGCCGCGTTCCTCAATCTCGAACTCCTGCATAAATTCCACGAACTGACGGTCTTGAAACTCCTCATACAGATGACGCGGAATCCGTCCCTGAAAGCTGGTTTTTCGGACGTGTCCTTCCTCAACCAAACGCTGAAAGGCTTGCTGCGATTCGAGCTGCCGTACATATTCCTGAAACTGCTGCTCATTTTGTGTCAACAGATCGAGGTACGCGTCAGGAGGACGCACAGACCTTACGGTGGGAACAACTGAGATTTGCGGTTGGGGTCCGATAATACGCATACGCACTTCCTCGCTAAATCAGTCTGTGTACGGCTATCTATAGGATAGCAAACCGTCAAGCAAACATCAACCCGAAAAATCGATCGAATAAAAAAGGCAGGAGGACGTTCATCAGAGATCGCCCTTCATTTTGTCATCAGCTAGGAATGTTCTCTGAATCTCTCCACTAAAGATCGGTACAGCGGCAAGAATAGCACAACCGCTGTGATGATAAGAATGACCAACGTGATGGGACGAGTCCAGAGAAAAGAGAGATTGCCATCGTTGATGAGAAGCGCACGTCTCAGATTTTCTTCAAGAAGTCCACCCAATACAAATCCAAGCAGCATTGGTGCCATCGGAAAATCGAGGAGTCGAAAGCAGAGGGCGCAGGCGGCAAATCCCACCATCAGATAGATATCAAAGTTATTGAAGGAGACCAAGTAAACACCGATGAGCGAAAAGAAAAGGACAAACGGAACGAGAAACGGTTTCGGCACAGCGAGCAACCGGGCGATATAAGGAATTAGTGGCAGGTTCAGAATTAACAAAACAATGTTCCCTAGATACATTGACACAATCACTGACCAGAACACATCGGGGCGTTCCGCAAACAGACGGGGACCCGGTTGCACCCCGTAAGAAATCAGTGCGCCTAGCATCACAGCAGTTGTCCCGGATCCGGGAATCCCCAAAGTGAGCAACGGCACAAACGACCCCGTCGAAGCCGCATTATTCGCTGTCTCTGGTGCTGCGAGTCCTTTTAAACTTCCCTTCCCGAATTGAAGTTTTGCCCGCCCCTTTGCAAGTGCTTGCTCCATCCCGTAAGCCAAGAACGAGGCGATTGTCGCACCGGCACCGGGCAGCACACCGATAAAGAAACCTAATATTGAGGATCTGCCAATGCTCGGCGCGATTTCCTTGAATTCCTGCTTTGAAACTTTAAGGCTACCAAATTTTTCCGTCACGGCGGTTTGGGCGGCGTTAGATGTCTCCCCCGGCTTTAACGCTGAAATGAGGGCTTCAGAAAGCGCGAAGGTCGCCATAGCGAGCAGTAGAAAACTGATGCCGTCAATTAGGTCAAGCTGCCCCAACGTGAAACGCTGAATCCCTGTCGAATCATCCGTGCCGACGGTGGACAACATCACACCCACGATTGTCATGAGGATAGCCTTCAGGAATTGACCTTTCCCTGCAAAAGCGGAGACCGCCGTGAGTCCCATGACCATCAGTGCAAAGTAGTCAGCAGATTGGAAGCTCAACGAGACGACAGCGAGTGCCGGTGCTGCGAGCAGCAGAAACATTGCGCCGATCGTTCCCCCGGAAAATGATGAATATGCGGCGGTAGCGAGTGCCTTCCCCGCCTTCCCCGCCTGTGCGAGGGGATAGCCATCGAAGGAGGTGGCGACGGTCGAAGCCTCGCCCGGCGTGTTCAGCAGGATTGAAGAAGTTGAGCCACCAAAAACAGCCCCGTAATAGACACCCGCCATGAGAATCAATCCCGATGATGGCTCAAAACCGTAAGTTATTGGAATCATCAGAGCGATTGTGGAGATCGGACCCAATCCGGGCAACATGCCGATAAATGTGCCAGCAAAAACACCCAGAGACACCATCAGAATATTGGTGAAGGTAAATGCGGTCGAGAGTCCCGTCATTATCCCTTCTAATACCATCAGCTTAACTCCAAGTCGTTAGGTTCTGTTGACGTTTGATAAACAGACTAATTTGCTCCCAAGAAGTGCAACACACCGGGCTCAAGGTAAATTCCCAGTAGTTGTGTCAATATGAACCAGAAACCGACGGTCACACCGATTGAAACTGACAGCATCAGCTTGATTCGCCGTTCTCCCATCGTCCAAAATCCACCGTATAGAAAAAGCATCGTTGAGATCAGGAATCCGAGGGGTTTGAGGATCAATCCATAACCCGCCATCAGTAGAAAGAGGACCGCTGCACATCTCCAGTCTAGTCCTTTGAAGGCAGCCGCTACAGAAGTATACTCTCCATTATCATGCCGGTCAGCGGGAAGAATCAAGATCAGTAAGGCAGCAATAATTCCCGTCGCACCCAACGCTATCGGTAGACTGGAGGGAGTCACGCCAGAGCCTTCGATTCCCGGTGCATCCGGAATATTGAGCGCCATTGCGCCGTAAACTATTGAAAGAATGAAGATAACAAGTGCTCCCACTTTATCTTTTGTCATCAATCCCCCGCTTTGAGCACCCCATACCTTTTCATATAATACCCATCCTTACTATCAAAATTGGACCAATGCCATTATTCGAGAAAGCCAAGCTCACCCATCAGTTCAGCGATAACTTTTTCCTGCCCATCCAAGAAGGCAGAAAATTCCTTACCCGGTTTGAAGAGGTTTTCCCAACCATTACGCGATCGTACCTTTTCCCAAGCCGGTGTTTCATACATCCTTTTAAGCAGACCTGCGTAGACAGCGACCTGCGCTTTAGATAGTCCCGGCGGACCGAAGAAACCACGCCAGTTGACAAAAGTGGCGTCATATCCCAACTCCTTCAAAGTTGGCACGTTAGGAACGGAAGCAGAGCGTTTCTCCGCAGTAATGGCGAGGATGCGAACCTGTCCCGCCTTGTGTTGTTCTAGTGCTTCACCCAATCCGGTCGATAAAACCTCCGTCTCCCCAGAAAGCAACCCGGCAAGTGCCTTACCACCACCATCGTAGGGGATGTAACGCACCGCTTTGGGATCTCCGCCCGCTGCCTTAAACGCCAATGCGGCAACAAGACCATCCATACTGCGCCGCCCCGATCCCCCACCAACTCTAAGTTGGCGCGGGTTCGCACGAAAAGCGGCAACAACATCCTCCCAACGCTGGAACTCCGAATCGGGACGGACAGCAAACACGCCGTAGTCCGCGATCACTGCCGCAACAGGTGTCAAATCCCGAAAAGTATGCGGAAACACCTTTTGCAAAGAACGGATAAGGATCGGGGTCGAATTGACCAGCAATGTCCCCTGTTGACGTCTCGCCGTTTTGATAAGGTACGCAATTCCCTTTCCGCCGCTACCCCCGGACATATTCTGATATGATGCACGCTTGATAAGTTTCGATTTCGTTAAGGCTTCACCGACACCACGAGCGGTTCCGTCCCAGCCACCACCAGCACCCGCGGGGATGAGGAAATGTATTTTGTCTATCTCCAGGTCCGCATAAACCGCTCCAGCAAGTATACCCCAAGCAAGCAAGAATATGCTGAGAACCAGAAATACTGCGTTTGTTGAATTTTTCATCAAATCTCCTAGAATCAGTATATCACTGCACTGTTTCAACTGCACGTGACTGCTTTATATCATAGAAGGAAAACCTCAAAATTTCAAGCCGCTAATACTGTCCTTACGCTTATCTATCTGTTTGCATCTCTCTATCAATACCTTATTTTTGATTGATCAAAGATCCTGCGTTTGCTACAATCTACCCACCTGAACGGTTCCAAGCGCGGAATTTATATTTCAGCGCGAGCATTCTACGTCCTAAAGCGAGAAAGGTAGAGATAATGATTGTAGTCACAGGCGCTGCGGGGCGGCTTGGCAAACGTGTCGTCCAACGCCTTATCGGAAAAGGTTATGATGTATTAGGGACAGACCGTGTGCCGTATAGTGAGTCGCCATCGCCATTTATTCAGGCGGATCTCTGCAACGCTGAGAGGGCAACAGAACTGTTGACTGATGCAGAGGCGGTTATTCACATGGGGGCAATTCCGGGACCTAGGATTGATGCGCCACATGAGGTTTCTGAGAACAATGTCCAGAGCACATTCAATGTCCTTTGGGCAGCAGCGGAGAAGAAACTCCGTCGGGCGGTGTTCTCCTCCAGCGCCTTTGCCATGGGTTGGGCGCACGATCCACGTGCCTTTGTGCCCCTGTACCTACCCCTCGACGAGGAACATCCGATGATGCCGTTTGAACCTTATGGGTTGTCGAAGCGAATCGGGGAGTGTATCGGCGAGATGGTTGCCCGAAGTTCGGCCACCTCTGTCGCAAGTCTCCGCTTCACAAATGTCGTTCCACCAGAGCGGCAGGCTGAGTTCCCCTTGCCTCCACCCACGCCCGATAATCCGACCACACTGGTGATGTGGGCGTATGCCGATCCCCGGGACGTAGCGGATGCACACGTGCTAGCACTTGAGGCAGACTTGGAGGGGCACGAACCGTTTTTGCTCGCTCAACCGACCACTCGATTCCGGGAATCGACAACTGAACTGATTAAGCAAAATTTCGGAGATCGCGTCGAGATTCGTGGAACGCTCGAAGGCAATGCAAGTGTCATCAGCACAGAAAAGGCGCAACGGATGCTCGGTTTCAAACCGAGGACCGGTTGGAAAAATATCTATAGAGGAATAGCGCGATGAACGAACAAGAGAAATACCTTTTTGATCTCAACGGTTATCTGGTTGTTGAGAATGTCTTAACGCCCGATGAAGTGGCGTTGTGCAATAAGGCGATTGACCATCACTCCAATAGTATCCACGAGCGAGTTGGGGAACTCTCGTTGTCAGGCGGTTCCAAATCCTTGGAAGGTATCACCGGACGCGGCGACCTCGGCGGGATGTTAAGCTGGGAAAAACCGTGGTGCGAACCGTTCCGGAATATGCTCGCCCACCCGAAAATTGTGCCTTATCTTCACGGCATCTTGGGAAAAGGATTCCGTATGGATCACAATCCTGGCCTGATTACCATGCGCAAGGGAGCAGAAGGGCACGTGTTCCACGGCTCCTCCGGTCCGGGCTTCGATCCACACCAGTATTACATTTTCAAAGATGGAAGAATGCACTGTGGATTAACCGTTGTGGCGTGGCAACTGGCTGATGTCAATCCAGGGGATGGCGGGCTTTGCCTAATTCCGGGGAGTCACAAGTGTAACTTCGCCTGTCCGCCTGAAATGAAACGCTACGAGATGTATCAAGACCATATTCGGCAGATTACGGGCAAAGCTGGCGACGTTGTCATCTTTACGGAAGCCACCACACATGGAACGCTGCCTTGGAAGGCAGACCATCAACGTCGTTCTCTGCTTTTCAGATACTCGCCGGGAAATCTGGCTTACGCCAAAGGTTACTTCCCCACTTGGCCCGAGTCCATGCTTGAAGGATTGACCCCAGAACAGAGAGCGGTCTTGGAACCACCTTATCACACGCGGCTAGAGCGTCCGGTTCTGGAGGAGGTATAGCTGTCTTCCCATCGAGCCTCCCATGCCCTAAGAACCCATCGGCTGGCTATCCCGCGAACTCCTCGTAAACCGCTTTGGAGATAGCAGCAAGACTGACATCTACGCTTAGTCGATCGCCAGCTGTCATCTGTTTCGCCATAATCACCACAGTGTATGGACCAGTGGGGGAAAATACAATCCCGACATCACACCGGACGCTCTGGTAGCTGCCTGTTTTGTGGGCAACTACCGTTCCCGGAGGGAGTGCATGCGGAATAACCGTGCTCAACTGTTGACGCTTGAGGATGTCCAAGACCGCCTCACGGGACTGAGGTGAGAGGATATCACCATCGTGGATTAACTCCAATAAACGACACATATCGCTCGGTGATGATACGTCGGATTTCCCTTCGGAGAAACCATCAGCATCTAAGACAAACTCCCGCTTTTTCAAACGATCTGACGCGGACTGATAGGTATGTGCGGGGTTTTCCACCTCAAGTCCCGTGATACTGTAGAGCAATTCCCGGCACGTCATCGGAATACAGGTCTGGTTCAACCCCAGTCGCTGCATCGTACTGTTGATATTGTTCCCGCCAACCCGGTTGTAAAGTATATCGGTAGCGGTATTATCGCTGATGATAATCATGAGCATCGCCAAGTCGTGAATCGTCGGCTGAAGCCCAGCTGCTAGCTCCTTGAGGACACCAGATCCAGGCACCCGTAAGGCATCAGTCAGATCAATGCGTTGATTCACGTCAACAATACCCGCATCGACCTGTCGATACAGCTCTACCAATAACGGCACTTTCAGCGTACTCGCTGTGAAGAATACTGTGTCGGCGTTATGGCAAACACGCTCGCCCGTCTCCAGATGTTTTGCAGCAACTCCGACAATCCCACCCGTCCGCGCCGTAAAATTTTGGATTGCGGACATCACACCTGATTCAGCCATCTTAGTCCTCCATTTATTCACTTACTAGGGCAAGGTGAGCGTTGTTCCATATTTAAAACCGTTCCAGCAGCAACTTGGTAATCGGGTTGGGACGACTGTAGTACTTCCGTGTGGCTTCGTCATCACTTTCCGAAAGTCGACGTGGGAAAATGGTATAATTGCTCAAGTAGCGGTCTGTGGTACGACCACAGTAGAGATGAATGGTCCGACGTTCCGCAGTGGTTTGCCGGACATTGCCGGCATGGAACATAATCGCGTTGAACAGGACAGCGGTGCCAGCAGCACCAGTGATGTGATCCGCTTGTGTAAGATCGTAAGCGTCGAGCGGTTGCTCTCTCGTATGTGCCGAACCGGGCAAGACGCTAAAGGTATGCGTCGTGTCGTCCACATCATTCAGGTAAAAGACAACGGATATATAGGGGGTGGAGTGAGGAATTTCGCTCGCTCCGGTACCGACATCGCGGTGCCAACGGCAACTGGTGGGACCATCTGGATTGGGACGACGGATGCGTATCGAATGTTCTTCCGCACATAAATCAGGTCCCATAATCGCCTCTAGCAACGGCAATAGCCGCGGTGGACGCATGGTGAAGTCAATCTCCGGATGCGTAATCAGCAGGTGAACGTTGAGTTTATAATGCCCGTCCTCCCGTTCAAACCAGTTCGCGGGATTCTCGACGAGATCGCGATCTATGACTTCGTTGATGGTACGAACCTCATCGGCGGATAAGGCATCAGGGACAACAACGTAATCGTTTTTCTGATAAGATTCCAATAGCTCTTTCATAGGACTGCTCCTTAATTGACCCACAGCTGCGCTCTTCAATCACAACAAGGAAACGAAATGAACCAAGAACATATTAAACGTTGGCAGACAGAATTTGAAACAGCAGATGTAGAGACTGTTCGACAAATGCTCGCTGATACACCAGAACTCGTAAGCGTAAAAGTGAATCACACATCGCCAAGTGGGAGGATTAGGCAGTGGGGACCGCTCTTTAGCGCAAGCATCAATCTCAAGAATCTCGATAAAGTTAAGGCGCTCGTAGAGGCAGGTGCGGACGTAAACAACAACGACCTCGGCACGCATTGGCCCAGCAATGATTATGAGATTAATCGGTATCTCCTCAGTCAAGGAACGGACATCAATCAACCGTCCTATCTTGGGTTTCATGGTGTTGGCGTTACCAATTTTGACTCTTTTCTACTCATGGTGGAAAACGGGCTAGATCCGAATTTCGCATGGTCCCATAACGGTGAAACTTTGCTCCATGTCCAGTCCCGCCACGATGACGACACCCATCTCGCGCAAGCCTACATTTTGATTAAAGCGGGCGCAGATGTCAACCCACAAGCGTTGACCGGACTTGACGACGAACCCATCATGGATAACGAGCATTTCGTGCAATACGGCAAGGAGACACCGTTACATTTCGCCGCCCGGTTGGGCAATCAGCGGATGGTTCGGTTGCTGCTCGACCACGGTGCCGATCCGTCGCTTAAAACGGTCAGCCGAATGAGTGAACCAAAACAGTTCGCCGAATGGACAGATGAAGTCACATCGTTGGTCTGGCCCCTGCGCGAATTCAAAAGAGTCCTGTTTCAACCCTATGAAGGGGAGACGCCATTCGACATGGCACTGCGCGAGGGCAATGCAGAAATCGTCAACATATTTAAGCGATAATGACAAAGGAGTCTGTCGAATCTAGCTTGCCCTCCGAACAAGAAAGACTAGTGTTCGGAGCCGTGTAGGCGAAGGATCTCAATAATTTTGGTTCTGCCAGTTCTTACTTTTTCTACATCTACTTTTATCGCCAACAGCCCTGCAATAAATTTAGTGGCTTCCCAATCCACTACTGAGACATCAAGCGGGGTTTCGTCCCTGTGGTTCTTTGGGTTGACCTCTGCGCCCTTCCGAATCAGCAGTTCGGCGATTTCGGCGTGACCGAGAAAAGCGGCACTGTGCAACGGTGTGCTACCGTCTCGACTCTTCGCATTGACATCGGCACCTTTTTCGATTAACAATTTAGCGATTTCCGTAGCGTCTATAAGTGCCGCCCATGACAAGGCAGTCACTCCGAATTCACTATCCCCGCCATTGATATCCACACCGCCCGCCAGCTGCTCCTTGACGGTTTGCAGGTCTCCACTTCTGACAGCATCACATAAGGCATTGCTCTCACCCGTTGTGTCTGTCGTGGCACCATGTTGCCGAAGCAGTTCAACAACTTCGGCTCTGCCGGACTCTATCTTTTCCCTACTTACCTTTATCCTCAACATTCCAAGGATAAAACGAGTGGCTTCCCAATCCACAGCTGCTGCATCCGACGGTGTCCCGCCATCCCCATTCCTGATATTGACATCCGCGCCATTCTCAAGCAGCAGTTGCGCAGCTTCATATTGACCGAGAAACGCCGCGTTGTGCAACGGCGTTCCACCATCCCGATTCTTCGCATTGACATCCGCACCCGCCTCAAGCAGCAGCGCAATGATCTGAGTGTGCCCGAACAGTGCAGCCGACGATAAGGCTGTCGCACCGAATATATCATCCTTGGCATTGATATCTACGCCTTTAGCCAAGTTCTGCTTGACCACTCTGATATTTCCGGCTGCGGCAGCACTCCAAATGTCATTTCCCGATAATTTTTCTCCTCGCTTAGACCGATCATCTTCCCGCGTAACGTATGGCTCATTTGGAATCGCTCTCCACTCTGGCATTCCGCCCCCAATCTCCTCCGTTATATCCGCACGGCGTTCGCGGATAAATTTCCGCGTCTCCTCTAGTGCCATTGCACGAGAATAGGCTTTTCCTTCGTCCTCATAACCAAAGAAGCGTTGGGCATCGACCAAGTGCGGTTTGACCATCGCGTCGATACGGTCAATTTCGGCTAACAACTCTGCTTCATTCCAACGGTTTTCAAGAATACCCATCATTGCCTTAGCGTACCGCTCCCGACTAGATTTCTGTTGATAAAGTTTATGGGTGAGCAAGCCTTGGGTCTTCACAGAGATAGGAGCACCAGCTTTGTTGTGGTGTTGGAGCTTACTGTGCTTGCTAAACAACGAGTCTGCCCCCCAAGGTAAGAAATGAAATTTGTCGGTTTCCGGATTAAGATAGATGAAAAAGTTGTTGTTGTTGCCGGAATAACCGTCCCAAAAACCGAGCAGCCCCTCTATCACCCAAAACGTGTAGAACGCATCAAGGTCAACCAACTCACCGATTGCACTCTCAATGTTTTTGCTATCACCTTCGAGTACCTTAATGAGCTGCTGGATCTTCGCCCGTCCCGGTGCGTCCTTGCCGGTTTTGCGCTCAAAACTGCCCAACCAACCCTCGTAAAAATCGACATAGGGTCCCTCGTACAGCGTCCCGTCGTCAGTACCGAAGGCACGCCTGAGAAAGGATCTGCGAACCGTTTCCACATGAGAATAGACCCCGAGGTTCACCCCATTGACCGTCACCCTCGCATATGCACATCGGGAAGCAGGCGAACCGGCAGCATTAAACAGGGCATACCCCATGAACTGGCTCATCAAACTGATGTCCTGTTGATTATTGTTGAAAGTTAGGTTGGTCAAGCCCTCAATTTCAGCGTCTTTGTCGGTATGATTGAGCTTGATTTTGAGTGAAGGGCGAGTGGTACTCAGCGAACCGAGGAATCCTTTCTTGCGAAGCCCAACATCGGGAAACGCTACGCCATCAATGGTCACGCTCGCATCAACGTAGGTGTAAGGTGCTTCGGGGGGTGCAACTTTGCGGCTCTCATGCAATGCCGAGAAAAAATCTCGTGTCTGATAGCGAATTGTATCCCAATCCTCAGCCGCAACGATGATCTGCACATCCAGCACCCGATCGGTCGGAAAGATGTCATCTAATGTCAGTTCCTCTGCTATCGTACTATGGACTACCATCCAAAAGCAGAATGCTGTTATGAATCCAATATTCAATGTCGTTCGCCCTAACTTCACTTTTTGATCCTTTCTGAACGCCCGCTATGTTGAGAAAATTTAGTCAAAATGCGAAACTCCCGGAATTGTATAGGCTCGCTCTACTCGTGGGTATAATACCATAGTTTAGTTTGCAGAACAACCGATTTATAATTGGGAAGTACGATGGAATATGGTGTCTCAATATGAGCTAATTTCTCTGACAGATAGATTCCCTACATCCTCCATGTCTGAACCCCTATTGACAGACTCACACTCAGATTGTAAAATAGCCATTTATATTGGCTAATCTTCGTGAAAATTTAATATCTCGGCAGCGGAAGAAATACCCTCCAATCAAAAGCATAGGTCCCATTGAATGAATGATATTCCCATCCCCGAACAAATCACGATCAACTGCCGTCAAACGGCCCATGGTGCTGCTTGGCTAGATGGATTGCCCAAAACCATTACTGATCTCCAGCAGCGATGGTCCCTGACGCTTAACCCACCATTTGAAGAAGAAGCGAGTTGTTCTTGGGTCGCACCATGTTTCCGGCGAGACGGTACACCTGCTGTGCTAAAGATCGGTTTGCCCCACATGGAGGCGGAAAACGAAATTGATGGTCTGCTTTTTTGGGACGGCGATCCAACCGTCTTTGTTTTAGAGGCAGACCTTGACCTGAACGCAATGCTGCTTGAACGCTGCGCGCCCGGCAACACTCTACGAGGACAACCTGAGAATGAGCAGGATCAGGTCGTCGCAAAACTGTTGAGAAGATTGTGGCGTACGCTACCTGAAGCACATCCGTTCCGGCCATTGTCAGAAATGATTGGGCGGTGGACTGAGGAAACGTTAGAAAAAGTAGACCGTTTGCCCGACGTGGGACTTGCTAAGGAAGGATTACACATTTTTGAAGCATTGCTAAACGATGCACCTTGTGATGTACTGTTGGCGACTGATTTACACGCGGGAAATGTGCTTCGAGCGCAACGTGAACCGTGGCTCGTCATTGATCCCAAGCCGTTTTATGGGGATCCAGCTTACGACGCCACGCAGCATCTGCTCAACTGTAAAGAACGGTTGGGCTTAAAACCGATTGCAACAATCAGTAGATTTGCAGACTTACTCGGTGTGGACCCCGAACGCGTTCGGCTGTGGACCTTTGCCCGGTTAGCGTCAACATCAGGGGGAGATTGGCATAAGTCGCAAGCCCTCGCCCGAAGGTTAATGTCAGCATACTGAATAAAATCGAATTTTACGGATAGATGTTTAGCCGACTTGTGATGGTAAATGTTTACCACGCAGCGGAGGACCTTCAGAAATGACAAATCAGACATTCGGACTTAACCAGAACCAGCTCCACTTCTTCAAAACCTTCGGCTATGCGGTTCTTCGGAAACTGCTGAAACTGGACGAACTGGAGATTATCAAGCGAGAACACCGTAATGGGCTGGCAGCCGCATTTCCAGACGAACCTTTCGATGGGACGCTGGGACAGTGGACGAGAATGATGAATGAGGAAACACCCTTTTTTGCGTCGCTCACCGAAGATCCTCGTTTCCTCACCCCTGCACAGCAGATATGCGGTGAAGATGTACTCGGTAACGGCACCGACGCTCATTTTAGTGTGGGTAACACCGATTGGCATAGCGACAGCAACTGGCAACCTGACTCAGAGGATGTGCAGCTCGCCGTCAAGTACCACTTTCATCTTGATCCCGTGACCGCGGAAACCGGTGCCTTACGCTTTATCCCAGGGTCACATCTATTGAAGGGTGCTGAGCGACAGAGGTTTCAGGAGGCTTTAGACAAGGTGTCCCTTGAAAGTGTTCCTTGCCAAGCCGTCTCGACGCAGCCGGGAGACGTTGTCCTCTTTGATATTCGGACTTGGCACGCCTCGTTAGGTGGAATGCCCGGCCGGCGCGTCTGCAACGCAGAATACTTCCAAAATCCGAACACGATCGAGGGGGTCGAACTGCTTCGGGAGATTGCGCGACTCCAATCCGGCTCACGCAACGCGCATCAATTTACCTATCCCAAGAATTGGCTGGCGAATCCGAACGGCAGTGCAGTGAGACAGCAATGGATTGATCGTTTGTTGGAGATTGGCTTTCTCAATCAACCCGGCGTGGGAGAAATGTAATGGGTAACACGGAACCGCAAAAGAGAAAACTGCCATTCCCTACTCTAACAGCTGCATTTTGAAATCTACGGCTACATTGTGATCGAAAGATCGTCTGATACAACTGTTCCTTCACTTCACCAACTGCCAACCCGACGCGCCAGCGGTCAATGCGGTGTGCCCCTTATGGAGGTCGTATACCCTGTGCATCTCCCCGATCGTGTCGAAGTAGCCCACGATGTGGGCTGCGCTGAAGGAGTCACCCACTTTCACAGGCTTACCGTGGATCTCTTCGATCATGACGATGATGTCCCCGGGTCGTTGGCTGCACCACGCCTCATAGACTATGGAAGGTTCAAGCGTTAGCCCCGCCAACCACGGACCGTCTTCACCCGTCCTCTTGTCGCGCAAATGGTAGGCACGGATAAAATGTTCCGGGGTTCTGTTCAGGTCACGGCGATAGCCGAACTTCATGTCCGGTGGGAACGGGGTGAAGAATTCACTGGACGGGATACGCACCCCGTTGGGACCGCTCAGATAGCTGAGATATATTTCGCTGAACGTATCGCCTCTTTCATGGCGGATACAACCCGGCGTGTCGTTGCGGAGGAACATCTCCGGCGAATCGTTGACGCTGTCAATCTTGTCCATTAAGACAAAGAACCTTTCGCCTTTCGGAAATACAATCCGTTGTGTCCAACGCGATCCGGTTTTGCGACCGGGGGCGGCGTACTCGTACTGATACGTGGTTGTGACCGCGATAAAATCTGCGCCGTGGATGACCTCTGGTTGGACAGGCTTCATTCTGTGGCAGAGCTGTGGTCCTTCGACCATGCGCTTACGATGGCTGCTGCCGTGTGACATGTGCGTGTAGAATTGTCGCTCCAGTTCTGTCTCGTTTTCGTACCAAGAGTACCGCCCGACACCGTGCCCGTCCGGGGCGAGCACCTGATCGCCGTAGCCTTCGTCGCTGCCCGCCTCCATGAGCCAATCGACCACCATCAACCCATCGCCAACTTCGAAAACCGGTGGCTTTGTCGAGAAACGATCCCTTTTCGATTCCGGTCATCCACTGTTTAGGGTTCTTCTTGGGGATGACCGCCTCAAGTTTGTCAGTTTCGATTTTAATCGCGCGGTCGCTCTCGTCCACGCTCGCCCACGTGGTGTTTTGCATAGTATTTATCCTTCTCTAAAATGCTATCAGATTGTCATAATAACTATCGGCTTAAAACTGACGCAGCGATGCACATTAACACGCAATTCCCCGTTAAACGGTTCTATCCGCCCGTCTTTCTCTTATCAAATCAATTCGGCGTAATGCGATGTCAGCTATCAGCAGAAACGCAGCGATAATCAGCAGCGGTCGCCAGAGATGAATGCGGCGGATAACCGGCTGCTCCGGTGTGCGCAGCGCATCTTGTGGCGAAGGCGTGAATTTGCCGCCGGAGGCAGACGCAAGCTGTTTCAGGAGAGTTTCGTTCGCGCGATGGAGAAGGTATTCATCAGGGTAGGAAACAACGGTGCCGGTGACTTGGGTGTTGACCGGTTCACCGTGTTGCTTCTGCATGATATTAACAAAATAGGCACCCATCTTATCAACGGGGAAATCGATTTCATATTTTCCCGGCGCCATCTGTGTGATGTCGAGTTGCTGCTTTTTTAAGTTTGGCGGAATCAGGGAAATATCGCTTTCGAGGTTGTTCAGAAAATCCCCAGCCTCGTTCAAGGCATCAATGGTGAGGTGTGCGGTGCCTTTCTCCTGTTCGATGCGAGCCTGAAAGTTGCTGACTGTCGCCTTGCGCATAGTGTCACGCACTAACTGTGTCCAAAACTTACCGAAACCTGCCCATTCTAACCAGTCCGTCGCCCATCGTGCTTTGGCGTCTGAAGTAAAGGCGACAGATTTACCCAAGCCGTACTGCCAGCTTGCGAGCAATGGGTCGCCGCGATCTGAGACCAGAAAGACTTCGGCGGTCGGCTTAGGTTGGGTTGAAACATAGCCGAGCAGAAAAGGTGCCAACTCAAGATCAATTCCCTGCAAAATCTGCGTGAGTTTAATAACCTGTGGGATAAACGGTTCATCAATGATAGCGGATTTGGAGGCGGTAACAGTCTCTTTAGCAAAGATCTGCGGGATATTATAAGGATCCTGCGTGAAGTATTCCCTGCCCCCGCCCCAATTAGCGATGTTAGACAGCAGATTCATATCGGCACCGCTACCGATGCCGACGGCGGAAACGGTCATCCGTTCGGCACGCATCGAATTGACGATGCCGTACCAGTCACCCGGCATTGACTGACCGTCGCTCAACACAATGACATGTTTGAGTTTCGCAGTAGTCTCAGTCAGGGCGAGATATGCCTGCTGGAGTGCGGGAAAAAGATTCGTACCGCCACTTGCCCTGAGCGATCCAATCCGATCGGAGAGGTAGAGTTTGTCGGAAGCGGACTGTATTTCTGTAATCCAGTGTGGTGAACCGTCAAAGGCGATGACGCCAATTTTATCGCGTCTACCAAGTAGTTCGACCGTTGCGCGCGCTGCTTCTTTTGCCAGTTCGATCTTTATTCCGCCCATGCTTCCCGATTTGTCGATTATCAGCACCATCGCAATGCTCGGCGTTTCTTTCTTTTTCTCCGTATCTGTGCGGACAGGCAGAATCTCCTCAATCGGGGTTTTATAGTAACCACCGAGCCCAAAGCTGTTTTCACTCCCCAGCATCATGAATCCGCCGCCGAGGTCTTGGACGTAGGCGCGAATCAGTTCCATCTGTTTCTGGTTAAGGCGGTTGGCGGGGACATCGCTGAAGATGACCAAATCGTAGTTCTGTAGGTCAGATAATTCGCTGGGAACGCCCAAGCCATTTCGGACATTCACCTGAATCTCTGCGTCCTCCAGTACACGCGCCAGATAACGAGCTTGTGATTCGTTCTCGTCAATTAGGAGCACCTTGGGCTTGCCAGAAGCGACAACAATGCCGAGGGCGTGGTTATTATCGTAACGGGTGTCTTGGGTTGCCGCACATATTGCATCGTAGGTCATCATGCCGCTCTCGGTCGCAGTCTGAGAGAAACGGATCCGATTTTCGCCTACCCCCAGTCGGACAGTCTGTTTCGCCACCTCAAACTTGTTTTTATGCAGCCGCACCTCCGCGAAATCCTCGCGATTACTGTGGATAAATACCTCTAGATGAAACGGTTCACCCTGTTTGACCTGCATCGGTGCATCAATGCGCTCAATCATGACTTCGGGCTTATCGCTGGGGAAGATGGGCACGGTGTCGATCTGTACCCCGAAGGTTTCTCCACGTAATCCGGTACGCAGCACATCGCCGCGTGTCTCAACACCATCGCTGATAAGGACAATGCGTTTGTTGACATCTGCGGGAAAAATGCCCCATGCCGTCTCGATCGCTTGGGCGATGTTTGTGCCGGCTCCTACTTTTTCATTTTCATCAAGCCAATACCCTTTGATTTCAGCGAGATCTAACGTCTCATCGGATTTCGATTGAAAATCCCGAATCACCTGTGTCTCCTCTGTGAACGCCATCACACCAATTTGCTGATTGCTTTGGCTGTCCATCGCTTCGTCAATGTAACTTTGCACCTCCTCTAATCCCTCCCCAGAAATGCTATCAGAAATATCCGCAAGGAAAATCACCGCCAATTTTTCATGGGTCGTTAGATATTGAACCCCAGCAAGGCTGCAGATGAGCAGTACGATAATGATCACTCGCAGAATCAGGCTAATGATGCGTTGCTGCAGCGATAGATCGACGAGACTTCGGCGATGACCATAATAAAGGAAAGGTACAAGCAGAAGTAGCAGCAATGTAAAGGGACGGGCAATTTCCATATTAGTCAATTCGCCTCCGTTGATATAGAAACCATTCGACAGCACTTAGCAGAGCCGCAAGCAAAACCAGATAAATCCACGGCGGATAATTCAACAGCGCAGCACCGCCTAATACAACCTCTTCCTCCTCCAATAGATCCGCCACTCCTTCAGCTGCGTGGATCTGCGATTCCGCTGCATCGGTCAAATTGACCGCCCAGACCTGTTCATCTTCACCGATTTTTAATTCATAAAATCCCACCACTGAGGTTCCATCAAAAAGTAGTTCACCCTTTTCAACAGGAACATCCCACGACTCGCCGGTCGGTCCCACAATTGTTACGCTTTCAATTGCTGCGGCTTCGTCGATCCGCTTTTTCAGGATTTCTCCCGTCTGAAGGTGGTATTCTTCAATCTCCGATTTACCCTGAAACCACTGAATCGTATTCGCAACGATTAGCGGAAAAGCGATGCGCAGGGGCAGGTCAGATTTTAGGGTATCAATAGCAATAAAAACGATCCTTCGATCTTGACTCTCCTCAACAATTAGCAACGAATCTTCAAATGAACGGACAAGCACATTCGCCGTAGCCGGGACTTGAACCTGATATGCCTCGGTTATCTGGACGTTATCCAGATGAACGTGGCGCAGAATGGGATGTTTACGCTCCCACTCTGTGATGATTGGAGTCTCCAACGGTTCACCGATCCCCCAAATCGCACCTGCTTTCGGGGGATAGATGAACATATAGTTGCCATCGCCAAGTGTCGGCGGATTATAACGGTCAAAAATAGTAACGTCATACGCTCCCGCCCGGGATCGTATTGGTCCGGTGCAACGACGGTTAGATCTAACTTTTCATCAACAGCGAGCGCATTTTCGAGGAATGGGTTGTTCGGGGTGACAAGCAGTACAGGGATTTGCTCGCGTTTTGGCAGCGCAGCGTAAGCAACGTTATCAGTAGAAAGTGCGTCTTCCACATCTAAGGCAGCTTTTAGCCTACCGCCTTCCATCGTGAAATTGGTAAAGAGTTCCGATCTGCTTTCACCGGGCGCGAGAGTGTAAGGACGGACATCAAGCAGCGCGTCGTTGAGATAAAGTTCGACGTTGAAGGATTTTTCCTCGGTTGAAGCGTTGACAACCGTCAACAGGGTCTGGTAATCAAAGGCGTTGACCAGACTTTTTCTCACCCGAAACTGCGTGATTCCGACATTCCCTTCTTCCCCAAAATTGACTGACACAAGACGTACCTTTGTGTCTGAAGGTTGAGTATCAAGGCTTTCCTGCTGTGCGAGAAGTAGGTCCGGAATCTGATGAAAATCGCTAAAGACAATAATCTCCGGGTTGGGTTTGGTCTGTGCTACGGAATGGGCAACCGCCAACGCCGGCTGGAGGTCTGTTTTCACATCTGTGGGAGCAATCGACTGGATCGCGCCGCGCAGCGATTTCTGATGATTGGTGAACGGGCTATGAATTACGGGTTGGGTGTGACAACTGATCACCATCATTTCATCGATAAAGCGGAGGTTATCCACCATCTGCAAAGCACGCTGCTTGGCTGATTCCAAACGTGAAACCGTGTCATTGAGAGTATTCATGCTCGCTGAACGATCTATAATCAGGATAACCTGCCGTGCTGATTTGGTCATGAAAGCAAATTGTGGTCGGGCAAGCGCGAGCACTAAAAGTGCAAGGAATAGCAGCTGCAGGAGAAGGGACAACAGATGCTTCAATTTTTGAAACAGCGAGGTCGTCTGCTTCTCCCTGAATATTTGTTCCCAAAACAGTAGGGTGGACACCGGTTCGCGGCGACGGCGTAATTTGAGGATATAAAGCGCCACAATTGGTGCCGCGAGACCGAATAGCAGAAATGCGGTTGGCGATAGGAAGTTCATGGCGCACCGTTAAGACACGAACCCACCCATCCGAAAGATGCGCAGGATCAGTTCATCGAAGGGCAGTTGGGTGCTTGTCCGAATGAAACCGATTTCGCGTTGGACGCAGTATCGTCTAAGGTCATCACAATACTGCCGGAACAACACCTTGTAGCGTTTAAGATGGTTTTCATTGATGGTCACCGGACGGAGTTGTTCTGTCTCGACATCAACGAGATGGTAATCACCGAGCAAATTGGGATCGGCTTCTTTTTCGTCAATAATGTGCACTACAAATAGGTCATGCTTCTGAAACTGCAACACGTTGAGGCCGTCCGTAAACCCGCGCGGATCAAAAAGGTCGGAGATTAATACAATCAACCCACGCCGTTTCGTTGTATGCACAAAGTTGCGGAAGGCGTTTCCTAGGTGGGTTTCACCAGTACCCTCAATCCGATCGAGAAAATCAAGGAGTGTGAAGATTTTTCCCTTCCCACGCTCAGTCGGCAACCGATTCAGATCTTGATCTGTGAAAGCGGTGATGCTGACACGGTCTAAGTTGGACAGGCTGATATAGGCAAGTGCCGCAGCCACGCGCTTGGCGTAGAGCAATTTTTGCGGTTCACCGTAGGTCATCGACTGGCTTGCATCAAGGAGAAAATAGATGTGCAGGTCTTCTCTCTCCTCATAAAGTTTCAGCAGGAGTTCGTCCAAGCGGGCGAAGGCGTTCCAGTCGATATAGCGGAAATCGTCCCCAGCGGTGTAGTTACGGTAATCGGCGAACTCCACACTGACGCCGCGCCGTGTGCTGCGACGCTCTGCCTTAATCCGTCCCGCAAAGATTTTCTTGGAGACGATATAGAGGTACTCTAACTTTTTTAGGAATTCGCCATCGAAGGCAGATTGAGTGCTGTTCATGATGAGTGGAGGTGAGCATCGAGTGTTGTCTGATTATCGGTTTCAGGGTTGAATGTGAGCATCCCTTCAGCTTGCGCTGCTCTCAAAAGGCGCACATCGGTGCAGACCAAGATTAGATCATCTCCGTCTGCGCGTAACTCGATAGCACTATCAAGCACACAGCGAAGGATAATAGCATCAGTACTATTGATAGAGTGGGTTTCAATAAGTTCCCACGAGGCAGCTATCTGACTTTCAGTTGGATACACCTTCTCCACTTCGGCGCAGAGACTCACTTCAAAACGGAAATTCAGCATAGCTTGATTAAAACCAGATTCGTTGATTACACCTCCATTTCTGCGGCGGACAAAGATGGAGATAATTTCACCAACACTTTCAAGAAGGCACAGCATTTGCTGTAAGGGTACACGAGTGAAGAAGTAGTTTACCACAGGTGTTCCTGCTTCGGACACGTAACGTTTGACGAGCGCACTCGCATCTAACCAGAAGTAATTCACGTTGATTATTCCTCACGCATCTTAATAATGCCTCGACTAAATGAGTTTTCCTCCGGCTTTACTCCTTCAGCGGCAAGCATTTCCTGAAGTTTCTCTGCACCAATGGGTTCCCCTGTAATCCCCATCTTTTTGAAAGCTTCATCAATGAGGGGTGCCAACTTTTCATTCTTTATTTTTACGTGTTCTAGTCGTGCGGCCGCGCGTTTCTCTGGTGTCAGCGGCTTTGTTGGACGAAGTTTTTCTAATTCTTGTCTCACCTCTGCCAACTCCTGTTCGATTCGTTCAGTTTTTATTAGCAGTTTGTCTATGGTCGTTGTCATAATTGTTATTCGCTGCTTTTTTTAGGTGTGTAAACATTCATAGGGTGAAGGTTAAGTGACGCACATCGTCTGTGGCTAGGCAGCACCCACTTATCAACACTTGGGTTTGCCCTATTACCTATTTTCTACTCAACAACCTTCAGCAGATGCTCAATAATCTGATCAGGATCAACCCCCTCCGCCTCACCTTCAAAACTGAGGATGAGCCGATGGCGTAGGCTCGGCAGCGCGACCGCTTGGATATCCGCTCGTGCAACGTTGTAACGCCCATCCAGAATGGCTTTGACCTTCGCCTGCGAGGATCAACGCTTGCGCACCGCGGGGACTTGAACCGTAGCGGACATATTTCTTTGTCAGCTCCGGCGCATCTTCCGATTCGGGATGTGTGCCTAACACAATGCGGAGGGCATACCTGCGCACATCTTCTGCGATGAGGATGTCCCGCGCAATCTGCTCTAATCCGTTGATCTGCTCGCCATCGCAAACCTTTTCGACGAGGGGCATCTCCCGCTTCGTTGTGCGCTCCATAACGAGATCCAATTCGTCAAGGCTCGGATACTCGACCTTGAGTTTGAAGAAGAACCTGTCCAGTTGGGCTTCGGGGAGCGGATAGGTGCCCTCCATCTCCAACGGATTTTGCGTTGCCATGACAAAGAACGGTCGCTGTAATTCGTGGTGTGTGCCTGCAACCGTCACGGATCTCTCCTGCATGGCTTCAAGTAGTGCCGACTGTGTTTTGGGCGTCGCACGGTTAATCTCGTCGGCGAGAATCAGATTGGCAAACACAGGTCCCTGCTGGAATTCAAAGAATTTACGGCCGCTTTCATCTTCGGCGACGACGTTGGTGCCGATGATATCTGCGGGCATTAGATCTGGCGTAAACTGTATTCGGGAAAACCCCAGATCGAGCACTTCGTGGAGTGTCCGAATCAGCAGCGTTTTCCCCAGACCGGGGACACCCTCTAAGAGCGCGTGGCCGCCCGTCATCAAGCAGATTAGGACACCTTCAATAATCTCCTGCTGTCCAACGATCTGCTTGGACACCTCGCGCTGGATACGATCGAAGGTATCCCGAAATTCCTCGTATTGACCCGCAAGTTGCGCTGAATCCGGCTGAAATTGGGGTTGATCTAGTGACATTTGACTCGCGGAACATAAAACGCGGTGAAATCATTTTACATATCACGTTTTATGGGTCACGCCTCCTATTCCTCTTTCGGTTTGATGGATTCAAAATATCGCTTCACGTAGAATCTGTAACCCAACGGGATCTGTTCTTGAGAAAGTGCGTCTTCAGAGAGCTTGTGGTATTTGGTATAGACCTCTTTATAACTGTCTGCCGTGCTCTGTCCATCCGTGGAGGTTGTGGGGTCCCCAGCGATAGGTACTTCTGTAGTTTCGACCGTGGATTCCCCTGGCGCCTTGCACCCCCCTAATTCGTTCTAATTGACGGAATGAGTCAAGATTGGTCAAAGCACCGAACGGATTGGGGTCTGTCCCGCCGCCTATACCGTCGCCTGGCCTACCACTGCCGCCGATGCCATTGCATGCCTTGCCGATCCCCGTTTTGCAAGCTTGGCATTGGGAACGCAGTTTTGCCAGCAGCCCGTCACGTTCCTTCGCAAGTGCACAGGCTAATAAATTCTCACATCCATCTTGGAGAGACTTTTCAGCTTCCTTTAGATTATTTTGTCCCAACGCCGTTGAGGCTTTGGTCAATTCGTTTCCGAAAGGTTCAACCTCCGTTCCCTGTACGCTTGCCCCGCCACGTTGGAGCGCGTCAGCGATATTTTGACGTTGCTCGGAATTGAGCTCGTTGAGTTTGTTGGACAGCTTAAACAAACGTTCTGCTGCCCTCTCGTATCTTCCCTCCTTCAGAGCATAGCCAAAGTCACTTAAATTGGGGTTGGGGATGAATTGTTCGCCCAAATCCTTCATGAGCGCATCCATCTTCGCAACTCCCGCTCTGTCCATCTTTGCCGATAACATCTCAGTCATCTTGGTCAACTTGGCGAGGGCTTCCTTCGGTGTAATTCCTGCTCGCTTTAGTTCAAGTGCCTTCTCCTCGATCTCCCGTAGCGTATCTTCCAGTCCAACCTCTTCGGCCGTCTTTTCGGATTCTTTGATCTGTTTTAACAGGTGATCGGTTTCTGCAGCTATCTGCGGAGAATAGTCAACTGTCGCCGGTGCTTCCGGCGGATCGAAAAATTCAATAAAGGAAAATGCCAACCCTACTGCCATGATCAAAGCGATGAATTTGGTTTCACGCGGGACGGAATAGCGTACAACCTCCTTTGCAGGCACCGATTGTAGGCGGTCGGAGGTATCTTTGAGTTGTAACGCTGTCAGCATCTCATCGGTCTGACGTTGAATAAACTCCAGTCCACTCACGGCACGATCCTTCAAGGATGCCTTGAGGTCAATTGTCCGGGCAGCTTCGTGGAAATTAATCGGACGCAACAGACTCACGATTAACCCGATAGCTGAGAGCCCCAGTGCAGTCCAAAGTAGAAGAAAAGGAGAAATATCAAACGTCGCAATGAAACTATCGACAATAAACAACGGTACACATACGAGTAAGCCGTAACATAGAAATCTCGTGAGCGTTTGAAAAGCCTTCTGCACGCTCAAACGACGACGCACACTGCGAATCTTTTCGAGAATCAATTTTTCAGGCATCTGTTTGGCCCCCTTCTGATTTTGGATACCTATTGAAAGTTGGATTGCGTTTATAGCGGGATGCGTATTTTGTTCGACAGTTATTCCGCTTTCTGCGCGATGACCCGAATGACCGCCGCCGTTCCTTTGTGCATCCCTTCATCAAGTTCCACGACGGTGTCTTCATAGTAAAGTACCCGTAACAACTTGAAGTGTTCCAAGAGCTCGTTGGGTTTTATAAGGTAATCAGGGTTTCTCGGACCAAAGGCACTGGTTTCCCTGTACTTGAGGTGGTCTATTGAAAACTGTTCAAGGATAAACATGCCACCCGGTTTGAGTGCGTCAATAATCTGTGGAAAGATTGACGGTTCGTAGTAGTAGAATTTTGTGATTAGGTCAAACTGCGCCTCGCCCATGTCATAGTCTGTCAAATCGGCGACAACAGCGTTGACCCTTGTGTTTCTTTCCTTCGCCAGCTTGTTGCATTTTTCGATAGCGACCTCGGAAATATCTACACCTGTGACATCAAACCCGTTCTGAGCAAGGTAGACCGCATTCCGTCCCTCTCCCATCGCCAAGACAAGGGCTTTTCCTTCCTTTAGCCCGTCCATCTTCTGCTTGAGGAAGGCAGCAGGCTCTTTGCCGTAGATATACATGTCCCGGTCGTAACGCTCATTCCAGCGTGCTTTCGTTGACTCGGATTCGCCTTCCCCTTGCGATGAGGCGATTGAACTTAACAGGAATAATCCGACCGTCGTGAAAATGATTGGATATTTCATAATTTCTCCTTGTACTTTCATTCTTCCACCGATTGTTGGATCGTCGGTGAATTCATATATTCCAAACCCTCAAGCGGAAAGCCATCCGCATCTGTCACCCATAAATGGAATCCCCATCCCCACTGCCGTCCAGCGAGTTTAACGAGGATGTTATTTTTGCCAGCATGGAGCGTCACGGGAACCGCGTGGTTATCTACAGGTATCGGTCGCTGATCTTGGTCGATTGTGGAAACCGCTTTCCCGTTAAACCAGATTTTCGCGGTGTTGAAGGTAGAGATCCAGATCTGCGCCTGCCGTTCATCGGGCGAGTTGATCGTCGTCCAAGCGTAGGCAAGTAGGGTGTCAAGCTGAGGATCTGGTTGTTGGCTGCCCATTAGCAGCTGGTCCAAATCCCCGAAACCGAATATTGGTGCGAAATTGACGAAGCCATCAAGAGTTTCATCCGCGCCCTGTTTCCAACTGACTTTTTTATCTTTGCCGTCGTATGCCATGATTTTGTCGATCTCCACGGCATCCTCCGGTATGTGTGCTTTATTATAGCCAAGGTCTCCCGCATTGTCAAAGGGACCAAGCACCCACCACGCACTTTCAGGCACAATGCCCGATTTTCGCATGTATCGTTCCGCTTCTTCGGACTGATTGCGTTGGTGGTAGAAGGCAAACAACACCAAATTTGCGTGCATCCGCCCGGTTGTATCAAGAGATATGGTTTCTGTTAATTCCTCCATCAACTGTATAAAACGTTCCCCGTCCTTTACGGTTTTACTCACCCGCTTTAGGCTAGGCCATATTGCTAACCCATCAACAAATGAATCAAGCCCGGAAAGTGCCCGTTTGAAACTCTCCTCAGATTTCTCATACTGCCCGTTGAGGAGGTACGCCTCTCCCAACAGCGCAGTGTGGTGCGGGTTAGGGTGCGTCTGTGGAACACGTTGGGCAAATTCAAGCACCTTTTCAGGCATAATTCCCTTTTCGAGCAGTTGGTACGCAAGTTGGTAGTACCCCCACATTTCTCCACTCCGATCTATCTCCTTTTGACGGAATTCAACCCACTGCGTGTAAGCCGTACTCGCTTTTTCCTGATCTTCGGTCGCTGTGTAGGCATCTCCGAGCAGTTCATATACGGTCGTACTTTTTCCAATTTGTGATGCAAGTTCTTCAAAGAGGGTAACTCTTTCGGTCTCCCGCCCTTCATCATCATAGATTGCCCAAAGCGAGTGAAGCGCCGCACTACGCTCAGATTCTTCCGTGGCTGCCTTGGCAAAGTCCCGCAGCTCTGCGATAGCAATATCAAGATCACCTAACTTTTTGTATACCTCAATCAACGAGCGCCGCTTTCGGGTACGATCATTAGCCTCACCTGCCAATTCGATGAGGCGTTTGTAGAGCGTTATTGCCTTTTCGGGGGCTGCATCGATATATAGCTTCGCCAACGGTTCCAAAATAGCAGTGCTATCAGGCTTCAACTCGCCAGCACGTTCGTAAGCGGCGATTGCTTCATCAATCATATCATTCCATTCATAGGTTTGTGCCAAGGCGAAGTGGGTATCTGGATCCTCGGGGTTGTTCTCCACCGCCTGAGCCCGTTCGACAACCAGTTTCTCATGCAGATTTCCCGCTCTGTATGCCCGACGTATCCCATCCTGCGCCATTTCTCGTATTCCATCATCTCGAGCGGCATTCTCCATCTGCTGATAGGTATTCATCGCCTCCTCATAGCGTTTCATGCCGAGATAGCTCTGAGCGAGCATCTGATACAGGTGCTGGCGTTCGTAACCATCGTAATGTCTAGCCTGCCTGATAGCTGCATCAATGAGTTTAATTGCCGGATCGTACAACTCTCCCTCAAGGCAGATACTCCCGAGCGCTGCTAAACACGACATGTCTTGCTTCCACTGCATATCGGTAGATCGGGCAGCTTCTCCTCCGTTCAACATTGTTTGTGCCAGTTCCGCCTCGCCATTTTTATTGAAAGCTGCAGCCGCGTAGTAAAAACTCCGAACGTTACCGGGTTGGACTTTGGAAAGTGTACGGTAGCTTTCTGCAGCTTTGGCATGGTCCCCACGAGTCCGGTGAATTTCGGCGGTTATTTCGAGTCTCGTTGGATTTTCAGCTGTTTCCTCGCCCTGCGCCTCAAAGTAGGTAAGAAGGTCATCCAGCTTGCCCTGACTCCGACAGGCATTAATTAGGGATTCACGTGCCTGATCGCCGGTAAAGTAAACTTGGAAACCCATTGAACTCATCGAAGTCATAGAGACACCGCCCGAATCGGATCGCGACAGAGTTTCATAGAGGTCAACGGCAGCATCGATTTGCCCAAGTTGCGCGTAGACCCTTACCAACTCCGTAGCAACTCTATCCCTCTCCCAACTCTGTGAGGTCATGTCCATCGCCTTCTTATAGGCTGCTACAGCTTTTTCCCATTCGCCTTGATTGACGTAATTCTGTGCCCGCTGCTGCTGCATTTCAAAAGAAAGCATCCCTTCTGATTCCGCCTGTTGAAGCATATCTTCCAGCTTCCCCTCCCGACGGTAGAGTTCCATCAGTTGTTGCTCGATGTTTTGCCGTTCCCACTCCTCCCCGGTGTATTGGATTGCGCTCTGAAACATCCTCTCTGCCGATTCAAAATCCTTTTGTCGCATGTATAGCTGCGCCAACTCCTGATAGACTTTTCCATCGCCGGGATTAATCTCGATCGCCCTTTGATAAGTAGCTATTGCCTCATCAATCCGATCGCCGGAGGCATAGACTTTGGCAAGACGAACGAAGTGGACATAGTTCTCCTCTGTTTCGATGAATTCCTGTGCGAGTTCGATAGCGTCGTCAATTTTGTCGGCGGATTGATAGGCGCTCACAAGTCCGTCCTGATATTTTGTGTTTTCTGGATCGGCTTCTCGTAACGCCTTCCACTCGGCAATCGCAACATCGTGCTTATTCTGGCGCGAATAAATATGGGCGAGTTGTGCACGGGATTCAAGGTCTTCGGGCATCGCTGCTATAATCTGTTTGTAGAGTTCCGCTGCTTTACTGAGCGTTCCTCGCTGCATGTATTGATGCGCCAATGCTCGCTGCGTGCCGATATTCATCTCTTCCGTCTCTTCGGTTGGTCGAGCCGTCGTGCTAAGTCCACTTTTTCGCCTCTTAATCTCCATCAACCGCTCTTGCACCTCACGACGACTGTACTGATCCACCGACAAATCGTTGAGTACTTCCGTGTACATCGCTTCAGCGTCATCCCACATTTTGTACTGCATAAATCGATCGGCGATGCGCTGTTTCTCCCAAAAGTTAGCACCGCTACCAAATGCTATTAGGCGCATACTCCCCATTTTCCTAAAACTGTCTACCGCTTTTTCCCAATCCCCGTGGTCGCCATAAGCTGCGGCGAGCATCTCGTACATTTCGGACTTCCGGTACATATTCTGTGGACTGAGTTTTTGAATTGCCCGGTCAAGTACGTGTATCTCGCGTTCTATGTCGCCTGCGAGGCGATAGGTTCTCGCGAGCGTGTTGAACCATTCACGATTTGTTACGGACACATCATCCAACAGTTGATCGACAAGCGGTTCAGCTCCTTCAATATCCCCATTTTCTATTCGCATCAATGCAACTAAGTAAATCTGCGATGTGTCACCGGGATTTTCCGCCAACCGCTTTTCATATTCCTCACGTAGGGCATCTATCTCTCCTGACGCCTTGCATAATTCAATCAACTTCTGACCCATCTGAATTTGTGCCGTCTGATCTTTCAAGATTGACGACCTATTAACCGCTAACTGTGTGCGAAGAAACTGAATAGCTTTATCCCGACTGCCAGCTGCTGTGTATGCGGATGCAAGCTGCGTGTACAGATCTATGTTATTGGGGTTGACCTCGAGCATCTTTTCATAAATCTGCACCGCACCTTCGGGCTGACTGAAGGTCATACACTGCTCTGCTACGGTTTTTGCAAAATTGGGACCGAAGCCACGTCCAATCGAAGGGCGGATCATCTCTTTCGCCAGAGCAGTGATTGCCTCCGCCCGACCCGCTTGGAAAAAGGGGTCTATCACGTCCCAGGAATTGTAGCCTAGCACGTTGGAATTATTCCTGAGCAGTATCCTATATTGTGTGACTGCTGCATCAGTATGTCTACCTCGCATCAGCATTTGAGCGTACCGTTGACGTGTCATCCCATCCTTTGGGCGCAAGGCTAGCGCAGCTTCAAAGGCTTTGGCAGCGTTATCGATCTGATTCATAGCTTCATAATAAGTGGCAAGGTTAATCTGTGCTTGAAAAGAGGTCGGGTTCTTCTCAGCAGATAGAATGAGCAGATCTCCGCGCTCTTTGGTCGCTCGACGGCGCGCTATACTTAACGCCTGTTCAAGGTGCCAACTATCCATCGTCTGTCCGTACTGTCCCCGCCAATTGGCGAAGCGTAAGGCTCTATCTGCGACGGTTGCTGCCTCCTGTCCTCTGCCGAGTTCCTCTAACTGTTGACTCAATCGCATTAGCAAGTTCGGATCGCGTTGGCCCATGGCGAGTTTCATCGCACCCTTCGCTGCTGCAACCGAATATTGCGTCAATCCGCTCTGCTGCAGCTTATTAGCAAATGCTCTAAGCGTTTCGGTATCGACGGGTGAATTGAGGATTTTTGACAGTAATTCGCGCACCTTGACTGCATTCCCTGTATAGATGGCAACTTGTAGAATTAGGTCGTTATACTGTTTGCTGTTCCGCCGATCCTTATTGGCAGCCTGGATCAATGCTTCCATAGCCTTCTGATGTTTCCCAGTATAGATGAAGACAAAAGCGGTCTGGAGCATCAATGTCAGGTTATCGGAGAACTCCGTTTGTAAGCCCGTCAGAATCTCTTGCGCCTTATTGCGTTTTCCTTCCCACCAGTAAAAATAGCTCAACGCCAAACCGGGATAAATCCGATCTTCACCGTCAGCCCGTGCAAATTCCGCCTGAAACTTTGTATACAACGGCTCCAGTTGATTCCACGTCCAGAGGTAGAGGAAAAACTCTTGCAGAAAACGCAGTCGATCTCGACTATAGTAGACGCTGGGGGCCGGGAAGTTGGCTTGTATGGGGCGATATCCACCGTAGCTGTATGAAGCGTACATGCTTGAGATTGCACGGGCGTTGACAACAGTGGGTTTGGTGTGGTCAAGAAATTTCCAGAAGATAGCGGTTGCTTTGTCAACCTGTCCTTCGCGCACGTAGGCATAGCACAGGTTTGCATACATGTCCCGGTAAGACCCCCAGCCCTGACGCATTGCACCTCCTACCCAAGTGATGCTGGATGTGGAAGAAAGCTGTGCCAAGATCTGCTCTGCCGTATCTACCTCTCCAATCTGTGTGAGCACCTTGGCGAACTCTGATAACACCTGTGCGTCTGTTATCTCGGCACTTTCGACTTCACACATCAATGTTTTCGCATCATCGTGCTTGCCACCCCGATAGAGGGTGCTTGCCAATTGACTAGCGTACCACAACCGCGCTTCAGGAGAGAGCTGGCTGAGTCCGTCCAGATAGCCTTTTGCTGTTGCATAACCCAAGTCGCGTTGTAAAGCATAATTGAGTTGGAGGGCTTTATAAGACAGATCATTTGGCGACAGCGCAATCAGGTGGTCGATGGTTTGGAGCGTTTTATCGACATTTTCGACGAGAATGTAGATTTTCGTCAAGGTTTCGAGTGTCTGGAGATCTTGGGGGTGTACCTCCGCTTTCGCCTCAAAACCTGCGATGAAGTCATCAAGCCGCCGCTCGCGCTGGGCGATGAGTCCAAGTTGTACCAACGCACCAGCTTGGGCATCTTCAAAACTATTCGGCTGCCACGCATTGCCAGTTGCTCCCCAATGCGACCGCTGAATTTGTCGAACAATGTCCCTCACCAAGTTGAATCGGCGTGCATCGGGCAGGAACGATCTTTGATCCCGATTTATCGGGACAGCCTGCACCACACTTTTCTTAGCTTCATCGGAGGGCTCGGACATCGCCAGTATGCGCTCGAAGTGCGAGGCAGCACGCTCCAATTCGTTCATTCCAACCAGCAATGCACCTATCTGATAGAGCATTTTGGCATCTGTTACCTTTTCCCCGGCGCGGTCTAAGACAGAAAGCGCCTCATCAAGTAGTCCATGTTGACTGAGCAAGTCCGCGAGCTCCACCTCTGCTTCGACATCGTTATTTCTGGCGTGCAGCAGTTTTGTCCACGTCTGAATCGCCTCCTGCTCTCGACCCATGTCAAAAAGCATTTCGCCCAGTTTCTGCTGATGATACGGGTTAGGCTGCACCTTGACGAGCCGCTGTTGATACGAAAGTGCCTCCTGCATATCACCAAGTGCATGGTTGATCATGACTAGTTGCGTCAACAGGTCGGGATTCTGCGTCTCTTGCTCCAATGCTTGCGCCAATTGTTCCCTCGCAGCGGGTAGGTCTCCCCGCCTCCGGTACAGTTCTGCCAATCCCAACACAGGCGTCCGGACATTTGGATTTACCTTTGCCATCTGCCGGAGTTTCTCCTCCAACTCCTCGCTCCGTCCAAGGTCATGATATACACCCTCCAATCGATTGACAAACGCGAGCTTATCACTAAGTTCGTCGCTCAGGTCCCAGCACCGCCAATACTGCTCGATTGCACCCCGATAGTCGCCCGCCTGTCGATATACGTCTGCAAGTTCGGCGTGAATTTCGGTAGAGTCAGAGCGGAAACGGATCGCCTGCTTGAGGCTATCGACCGCCGCTTCGTAATGCCCTTGCTGCCCCTTGATTACTGCCAGCAGTTGGTGTCCTTCTGGATTCCGGGGGCTATGCACAATCGTCTGTTTTGCCGCTACAACGGCAGCATCGAAGTCCATCGCACGCAGATGGAGACGTGCAACCTCCGAATAGTATTCCCGTGCATTTCCGACGTCAATCTCAATGAGATAATCATAAACGGCGACCGCTTCATCACGCTGTCCAGCCTTTGTGTAAAGTTCTACAAGCCAACGGTTGACCTGCACATCATCCGGTTTGAATCCTTTCGCCTGAATCAGAATTTCAAGTGCATTTGTCACGTTCCCCAGCTTGAGATACATCTTGGCGAGTTGCTTCTGCTGTTCAAAGCTCTCAGGCAACCCTTCCAACTGGTCAATCTTCTCTGCAAGGAGGCCCTGACGCCGATAGATTTCAATCTGTTGATCGGTCATCCGTTCGGCGAAAAAATCGTTGGGCGCGAGTTCCACCGCTGCGGTGTATTCAGACAGTGCCGCGTCGTAGTCATAGCTTTCCATCAACCGCCGCGCCAACGCCTCACGGTAGCGATATTCACCGGGTGCCAACTCAACTGCATTTCGACTAGCTGCGATAGCTTCTGCTCGGAAGTCCTTTGCATAGAGCAGCTGTGCGAGACGACTATAATTTTCGGCGATTGCACGGTCTCCGGCGACCATCCGATTCCACGCCTCGACGGTCTGCTCACGATTTCCCTGATGGAAATAGAATTCGCCGAAATACTCAATATAATCGAGATTGTCAGGTGCGAGCGAAATTGCCTTTTCGTATGCTGCAACGGCATCATCTATCCATTCATGCCCCGTGTAAATTTCGGCAAGGATGAGATAGGTTCCCGCGTTATCTGGATCACGATTAATCATCCGCTGATAGGTCGCCTTCGCCCGGCTTTCGTCCTCCAATAGCAGATACAATTCGCCAAGTTCACGATAGATCCCAAAATCGTCGGGTTGTGCCTCGCTGAGAATTTCATATTCCGCCGCCGCTTCTGCAAATCTCTCAATATTACGGAAAACGGCGATCAGGTTCAGACGGAGTCCGGTGTCTGTTGGAGCAAGTTCCAACCCCTTTTGGTACTTGGCAATGCCTTCGTCTACCTCCTCGTTCTCAATATACGCATTGGCAAGCAAGCCTATCAATTCCACATCATTCGACGTTTGGGCGAGTTTTCCTTCGTAATAGACGATTAAGCCGGGCCAATCCCCGTTGTGGGTGTAGATACCAATAATACGTTGATGCAAATCTTTTCGCAGCCAATTTCCTGGTCCCGTCAACGCGAGGGCTTTGTCATAACTTTGGAGGGCGGCATCGTATTTCCCCATCTCCTCCTGAATTTTCCCGATTTCTCGCAGACTTAGACAGACTCGATACGGGTCAGCCCGCTTCAATCCGACAATCGCTTCGTGTTGTTCGATGGCTTGGGGATAAAGCTCCTGTTCACGAAACAGATCCGCTAACTCGATGCGGGAGAAGATATTCTCTGGATCCAGTTCAGCAATTTTTTCCCACGCAGCAATCGCCTCGTCTACCCTATCGCGACGGAAGTATGCACGTCCGAGCGCTTTATACGTTGCCATCAACTCTTCGGGAGTGGCAGCCCGCGACTTCATCCCAAGATTCGCCGCCTTCGTGAGCGAAGCAATCGCCTCCTCATGCTGGCGCAATGTCGCATACATCTGTCCAAGCGCAAAGTGCGGATAGTAATCGTCCGACACCAAATCAACAGCACCCCGATATGCCAAGATTGCCTCTGTATTCTTCCCAAGCCGTTTATAGATGTGTCCCAAAATCAGTTGTAGGTTCGGATTCTCCGGTTTCGCCGCCGCCTCCGTTTTATAATCAACAACCATCTGTTCTAAACCTGCCCCTTCAAGGTAGAGTTGATACAGGCGGTCAAACGTGCTGCCCTCCTTCGGTTTCCGTTCCAGCATTTGCTTGTAGCGTTCTACTATTTTTTCATCAGCCGCCTCGTCTTGGGCGTGGGCAGTCGGTAAGAGAACAGTTATAAGACAGTAGAGAAATAGGATAAAAACTATCGGTTGTTTGGGACGTGCAAACATGAGAGTTCCTCCTTTGGAGAATGGTTGGGATTATTCATTGGTTCCTTTACGGTTCATCTCGCAGTAGATTGACAAGGTTCATATCAAAAGAAAGTGCAAAATGCGAAGAGAAACCGAAGTTTTTTCTTGAAAACTCGGTTTCTTTGCACTATTTCTTAACATAAGCCATTGACAAATCCACTGTTCACGCACAAGGGGATTCGCTCAGTACATCAGATGATTTACCCCGATAGGATTGGGAACCGGAACAGAATCGGCGAAGTCGGAGTCGAACAAGTTTGATAAATAGCAACTTAGGTTACCTTTATTTTTTTGGAAACGCCAAATCCGTAAAGGGAACCCCTTCTGTGTCAGTCAGCCGCAGGTAGAATCCCCAAAATCCCCTCTCATCGCAGACCTTGACGAGGATGCTGTTTTCGCCCGCTTTGAGTGTTACCGGAATGACATTCTGATCAACTGCTGCAGAACGGGATTCGTTATATGCGAATACCTCCTCACCATTTAACCAGACCTTTGCTTGATCATCGCTGCCGAGACGGATTTGGGCTTCTCGTTCATCGGGTGCGGTAACGGTTGTCCGCGCATACGCCGTGACCCAATTGATTTTCGATCCAAAAATTTTGTCGAGATCGACAAAACCATCGACGGTCTCGTCAGTTCGCTTCTCCCAACCGATCTGCCCATCAACTCCGTCGTATTTTGCAGTCATGTCGATCTGCATCGTATCTTCCGGGATATACACTTCATTATAACCGATTCCATCCACATTGTTAAATGGACCGATAATTGACCACGCGGTTTCGGTGATAAAGCCGGTTTGGTTTATATAATTTTCAGCTTTATCGGGCTGGTCATGTTCACGGTAGTATTCAGCGAGCGCGACGTGGGCGAGTAGTTGGATCGTTGGATTGTCAGGCATTGCGTTCATCACTTTCTTTACTATCTCAACGTACCGTCCTTCGTCTTCCGCTTTCTCACTACCTTGGATGGCTCTCCGCCATAACCGTCGGGCTGCATCTTCGGGAGTCGCACCGGGTTGATTCCTGCTGTTTGCACTCAGTTTGAACTGCTCTAGCGCCTCTGCATACTGTTCATTGGCGAGATATGCACGACCCAAAGTCGAAGCGTAATGCCAAGCCGCATCACCACTTTGCGAGGCGCGCTCTGCAAATTCCAACGCTTTCTCCGGCATAATTTCCTTGTCGAGAATCTGATTGGCGAGGTGTTGGTACTCCCAAGCCCGTTGTCTTCGGTTCACCTCTTTTTGACGAATTTCCAGCCACTTGGTGTATACGGTGTTCGCTTTCTCAGCCTCACCAGCTTCTTTGTAGGCAGTGCCTAACAATTCGTGTAGTACAGCGTTCTTCTCCATTTTAGGTTTCAGGCTCTCAAGGAGGGCGATGCCTTTATCCTTCTGCTCTTTGTCATTATAAAGTTTCCAGATACCTCGGATCGCAGAATCGTATTCGTTATCTTCAAGGGACGCGTCTAAGGCTCGACGGTATGTGGCTTCCGCTGCTGATAATTGGTCGCCTTTCGCATGAGTCCACGCCAACTGATGGTATAGTTGATACGAGGTCGGTTCAAGCGCAAGTGCTTTTTCGTATGCAGCGACTGCCTTTGCCAGCTGTTCCATCCCCGCAACGGCAAAGATGGGACGGGTGTAACCGACGAGCTTGGTGTTACCAACTAGACTGCCAAGGTTCTCGTTGGGCGATATATCAGAGATATACCCTTCTGTTTCCTCGTCAAACCTCCAGTAGCCGATCAAGCCCGGTTCATCGCCCTTCAGTTTGGTATTCATACTCTCACGGATCTCGGCTTCCGTCCGGGGGACGTTCCAGATCCGAACCCCATCAATTTGTCCGTTGAAGGTGGCGGAGTCCATCCCTTTCTCATGCGAAGCACCAATCCGGAGTGGATATTGACTCTTATAAAAACCGCCTCTCTCGAAATCTCGGATCGCAACTTCGGTGCCGTCAATAAACAGCTTGATGACATTTTTGTTCCCATCAATGACACCCGCTACGTGATGCCATGTGTTGAGTCCAACGGCACCGGGTGCCGAAAGCATCGTCCTCCCCTCTTGGCTCCTTGGCGATGAGGTGAACCGAATCGACCCATCCTCCTGTAACCAGAGTCCGTAACTTTGATTGTTGACATTCAGCGTCTGCCGGTCACCTTTGTAAATGATGGCAGCAGGTTCGTCCGGAAAGTTGGTCGGTTTAATCCACGCCGTCACCGTTACCTGTTGACTAATATCGTTCAAAGCGTCGCTGTCAGCGATTTCCACGAAACTTGAATTCCCGTCGAGGTGGAGGGCCGTATCCTCAAATTTCGCTCCCGTTGGACGCTGCTTTTGGTATAGGTCACCGATCGCTTTGTGCCATCGAGAACTGTTGGGCTGGAGTTCACTAATTTTCTTGTATTGCACAATTGCCTCGTCAATCCGGTCACTCCATTCATAGGATTGGGCGAGAGCAAAATGAGCGTCCGGGTCATCGGGGTTTTCTGTCACCAGTTGCAACTTTTCGGGAATCTCCTTTTCGTAGAGGTTGCCCGCTTTGTACGCTTGGCGCATCGCCGCTTCTGCCCTGCTTCGCTCGTGTTCACTGCGTGCAACATTTGCCATCTGTCGATACGCATTGACGGCGTTTTCGTACTGTTTTGTACCGAGATAACTTTTCCCAAGGATGCTATACAAATGCTCCTGGCCCCAACCAAACCCTCCGTATCTTCCACTTGCAGCGATTGCTTTCTCAACGAGCTTGATCGCTGGAGCGTACATGTCGCCATCAAGGCAGATAGATGCAACCGCAGCAAGGAACCACATGTCATGGCTGTGATTGCTGCCTGAAAGCGCAACTTCACCCTGATCCAGCAGCTCCTCTGCTAGATCAGGGCGATTGCTCTTATTAAGGGCAACAGCAGCGTAGTAAAAACTGCGGACATTGCCGGGCTGCGCCTTACATAAAGCTTGATAGGCTTTAGCGGCCTGTTCATGGTCGTTGGCGTTCCGATAAATCTCAGCCACCATTTCAAGGAAGGCAGAGTTATTTGCCTCCTTTTCGAGTCTGCCTTCAAAATGGGTTTTCAATTGCTCAAGTTTTCCTTGATCTTTGTAAGCCTTAATCAAGATTTCGCGTGCATCATCCCCGCCGAACGAGACTTTGACGCCGGATGGACCCTGGTGGATTGACATACCTGTTGAACCGGAGCGAGACAGCGTTTCGTAGACCCCTATCGCCAAATCGTTCTCGCCGAGTTGCACGTATACCTGCACCAACTCGTTGAAGATGTTATTCCGTTCCCAACTTTGAGCGGTCATATCGATCGCTTTGTTGTAGGCATCAACCGCTTTTTCCAATCTACCCTCACTCCGATAGCGTTGGGCACGTTCCCGCTGCATCTCAAATGTGAGTGTCCCTTGGTCTTCTGCCTGCTTCAACATCTCCTCCAACTTCCCTTGACGGCGGTAGATGTTCATCAACTGTCGTTCAAGGTTCTGCCGCTCCCAGTCCTGTCCAGTGTATTGAATCGCCTCCTCAAATGTTTTTTCGGCAGCATCCAAGTCGTCTTTACGGAGATAAAGCTGCGCTAGTTCACGATAGACCTGTCCATCACCGGGAGTGAGCGTAATCGCTTTTTTATAGGCTTCAACAGCATCATCAACCCGGTCTCCGGCAGCGTAGACTTTGGCGAGCCGGACGTAGTGGACGCCGCTGTCGGCTTCCGCATCAATGTATTCCTGCGCGAGTTCAAGGGCTTCCGGAATTTTGTCAGCAGACTGGTAAGCGTTGACGAGTCCATCTTGATACTTTGTGTTTTCCGGGTCGGCTTCGAGCAACTCTTTCCAAGTATCGATTGCTTTATCGTGTTTATTTTGGCGCGAATAGATGGTTGCAAGATTGGCGCGAGATTCAAGGTCTTCGGGCATCGCTGTGGTGATCTGTTCGTAAATCCCCACTGCCTTCGTAAGTTGATTGCGCTGCATATACTGTTGCGCCAACGCTCGCTGCGTTCCAAGGTTCATCTCTTGTGTTTTTTCGGTCAGCCGGGTGGTCGTCGCTAATCCGTCGCGTCTCCGTTTAATCTCCATCAACTGTTGCTGTGCCTGTTCGCGATCCCACCGTTGCGCCGAGAGATCATTGATGATTTCGGTAAACAACACTTCGGCATCGTCCCACATTTCATACCGCATGTATGTAGCTCCGACCCGTTGTTTTTCCCAAAAACTAAATCCACGCAGAATATGGGTAGTCCCCATCTTGCGGAATGCGTTCCGTGCCTTCTCTTTCTCACCCTTCTCGGCGTAGGCTGTACCGAGTCTCTGATAACTCTCCGCAAGCTGCCACCAATTCTGTGGATCGAGTTTCTCAATTGTGGCTTCAAGGAGGCGGAGCTCCCGATCTCGGTCACCCGCGTTCCTGTAAGCAGTTGCCAGACTTTTCAACCAGTGTGCATTCACTGACACCTGATCACGAAGCTGATTAACGAGTGTATCTGCCCCTTCAAGGTCGCTTGCCGCAATTTTCATCGCCGCAACCAGATAAAGCAACAACGGGTCCTCCGGCTTCTCGGCAAGCTTGGCTTCATATTCCCCCGCCAAGCTTTCTATTTCGCCAGATACCTTGCAGAGCTCAGCTAATTTTAACACAAGATCCGCTTGTACGTATGGCTCCTCCTCAATTTTCACTTTTTCCCGCAAGAGCTGGATTGCCTTCTCGTGTTCACCGGCAGCAGCGTAGGTGGCTGCTAGGTCACGATACCTGTAATACTGATTTGGCTCGACTTCGACGAGCTTTTCGTAGATTTTGGCAGCTGCTTTGGGGTTGTTATTCTCCAGACACTGGTATGCAGCGCTTTCCGCGAACTCGTTGCCGAAGCCCTGTCCGATAGATGGTGAAATCATCCCCATGGCGAGCGAAACCAATTCATCGACTTTGCCCGCTTGGATGAAGGTCTCCATCACCTCCCAATAGTCATGGCCGAGTGCATTCGGGTTTTCCTCAAGGAGCGTCATGTATTGGGTCACAGCATCGGTTGACTGTCCGCTACGCTGTAACATCTGGGCGTACCGCCGACGGGTCATACTGTCCTTGGGGCGCAGGGCAAGCGCCGCATCAAAGGCAGCCGACGCCTTTTCGACCTGACTTGTACTTTCGTAGAACGTCGCCAACTGGACTTGTGCCTGGAATGAACCCGGGTTCTTCTCAGCGGCTTCGACCAATTGAGGTTCGCGTGCTCGCACCGCTTTGGATCGACTTATTAGATGGGTCGCTTGCTGGAAACTCCACGAGTATAGCGTCTGACCGTACCGGTCACGTTGGTTGGCAAAACGCATTGCACGTTCGGCGATGTGCGCCGCCTCTTGCCCCCGACCGAGATCTTCCAAGTGCCCACTCAACTCTATCAGGAAGTTCGGGTCGCGTTGACCCATCGCCAAAACCATCGCTTTCTTGGCAACAGCGATGGCGTATTGTGTGAGACCACCCTGCTGGAGTTTTTGCGAGAACTGATAGAGTTCACGGGCTCCGCTCCCCGAATTCAGTATCTTCGTTATCAACTCACGCACCTTGACTGTGTCGCCTGTATGCGAAGCGAGTTGTAGCGTCAAGTTATAATACTGACGGCGGTTTCGTGGGTCTGCCCCGGCGAGGTCATCGAGCAGTTCCAACGCGGTCGGATGTTGTCCGGTCTGGATAGAAGCAAAGATGGTGTTAAGCTTGAGCGTGAGGTCATCCGGGAATTGTTCTTGCAACCCTGAGAGCATCTCCTGTGCTTTATCCCGTTTTCCTTCCCACCAATAGCAGTAACTTAATGCCAAGCCGGGATAGATGCGGTTTCTACCCTTAACGGTCTCCAACTCTGTTTGGAGTTTGGTGTACAACGTCTCCTGCTCATCCCGCGTCCACAGTTGGCTGAAAACCCATTGGAGATACTGCAAACGGTCTTGATTGTAGTAAACCGTTGGTGATGGATAGCTGGACTGAATCGGCGTGTATCCGCTGTAGGAATGAGACGAGTAGGCGAGTGTCGCCACGCGCTGGGGGTTCGTCGCATGTGGTTTGGTCCGGTCAAAGAACGTCCAAAACAGCGCAACCCCTTTGTCGGTCTTCCCTTCACGGATGTAAGCGGTGGCGAGATTCCGGTAGATACCGCTATATTGCCACCACTGTTGCTGCGCGAGCGATGGTGTGCCCGTCACCGGAGCCTGGGACACCGTCGGGATTGCTGGAATTGGAAGTTGGGCGATAACTTTTTCTGCCACATCAGTTCTGCCCATCTGCGCGTACACATCAACCAGTTTCGAACCGGTGCTGAGATCGGTCACTTTTGCAGTTTCAAACTCGGCTAACAGTTTTCGTGCCTCCGCTTCTTTCCCTCGCTGATAGAACGCTGCGGCATATTCCGCGACATACCAGAACCGTGCTTCAGGGGCAACTCCGGTCATTTCGTCGAGGTGTTTTTTTATCGTTTCATAATCCAGCTGCTGCTCCATCAATTGGCTTAATCGCAAGCCTTGATACACCGGATCGTTTGGCGATGCGGCAATCAACCGATCAGTGACTTCCCTCGCTTTGCCGGTGTTTTCAGTCAGGTTATAGAGTTTCACTAACGTTTCGAGCGTCTGGATGTCCTTCGGATTCGCATCAGCCGCCGCCTCGAACTGCTGGATGAATTCGCTGAGTTTCCCTTGCTGTTGTGCAATAGTTGTCAACTGCACGAGCGCGCCGGCTTGTGCCTCCTCAAAACTACTCGGGGCCCACGGTTGACCACTTCCACGCCCAAATGACCGATTTTGTATCTCCCAGACAAGGTGCCCTAGAAGGTCGAATTTGTCTATGTCGATTCCGGGCGGTCCAAAGTTTGAAGGAGACGCTCCCACCGCAACGCTCTTCGTCGTATTACCGGGCGGTTTGGGCATCTCCGTAATCCGTTGGAAGTGGGGTCGAGCGCGTTCTAATTCGTTCATCTCAACCAACGTCGCACCGATCTGATAGATTGCTGTGGCATCCTTCACGTTTTCACCCGCACGGTCAAGGCTGGAAAGCGCCTCGTCCAACTGACCGTGCCGAATTAGCAATATTGCAAGTTTAACCTCTGCCTCAAGTGTCTGATTCTTCGCGTGCAGTAATTTTGTCCACGCTTGAACCGCCTCCTGCTCACGTCCGACATCAAACAACAATTCGCCGAGCCGCTGCTGGTGGATGGGATCGGGTTCTACTTTGACGAGCCGCTGTTGATAGTTCAGCGCATCCTGAATATCGCCGAGATCGAGGCTAATTTTGACCAGTTGTATCAACAGATCTGGACTCTCGCGCTCCCGGTCCAACGCACGCGCCAGTTGGAATCGGGCACCGGGGAGGTCGCCTTCCATCTGATAAAGCGCCGCCAACGCCAAAACAGGGCCTATGTTGGAAGTGTTAGCTTTAGACATCTGCTTCAGCTTTTCTTCAAACTCGCCCCGTCGTCCCAAGTCGTAATATGCCTCAGAAAGTGATTTAACAAAAGTAAGTTTATCGTCCACGCTATCGCTCAATTCCCAGCATCGCCAGTACTGTTCGATTGCCTGTCGGGGGTTGCCCGAAAGTTTATAAATTTCTGCAATCTTTGCACGAATGTCGGTGCCTTCTGGACGCAGACGGATAGCATTCTTGAGGCTGTCGATGGCGGTTTCATAATTCCCAACCTGTTTGGCGATTTCCCCCAACATCTGATGCCCTTCAGGATTGCGTGGACTGTGCGCGACCGCTTGCGTCGCCGCCGTTGTTGCTGCATCAAAATCCATCACTTTTAGATGAGACCTCGCAATGTTTCCATAATATTCCCTTGCATTCACACTATCCACCTCAATCAGGTGCGTGTAGATGGCATTGGCTGCATTGCGCCTCCCTTGTTGGACATAAATTTCGGCGAGCCAACGGTTGATTGGTACATCATTAGGCTTGAGGGCTTTTGCTCTCAAAAGGACTTCGAGCGAGTAGGTGATATTGCCCAACTTCAGGTACATCTTGGCGAGCTGTTTCTGTTGTTCAAAACTCTCAGGTGCCGACTCCAACTCTTCAATTTTCTCCACGAGTGTTCTTTGACGCCGATAGATCTCAATCTGCTGGTCACCCATCTGCTCGGCAAAAAAATCGTTGGGCGCGAGTTCCGCCGCTGCGGCGTATTCGGTCAGGGCCGCATCGTAGTCCTTGTTCTCCATCAACCGGCGTGCTAACGTCTCACGGTAGCGATACTCATCGGGAGCCAACTCGACCGCCTTTCGGCTTGCGACGATGGCTTCCATCCGGAAATTTTTTGCGTCAAGCAACTGCGCGAGACGGTCAAAATTCTCCGCGATCGCGCCCTCTCCGGCGACCATCCGATCCCACGTCTCGACGGTCTTCTCACGATTTCCCTGATGGAAATAGAATTCGCCAAAATACTCAATATAATCGAGATTGTCAGGTGCAAGCGAAATTGCCTTTTCGTATGCTGCAACAGCATCATCTATCCATTCATGTCCCGTGTAGATTTCAGCAAGGATGAGATAGGTTCCTGCGTTATCTGGATCGCGATCTATCATCCGCTGATAGGTCATCTTCGCTCGGTTTTCGTCCTCCAGTTGTAGATACAATTCGCCAAGTTCGCGATAGATCCCAAAATCGTCAGGCTGTGCTTCGCTGAGGATTTCATATTCCGCCGCCGCTTCTTCAAATCTCTCGGCGTTCCGGAAAACAGCAATGAGGTTTAGGCGGAGGTCGGCGTCTGTCGGGGCAAGTTCCAACCCCTTTCGGTACTCAGCAATGCCTTCGTCCGCCTGCTGGTTTTCGATATATGCCGAAGCGAGCAAGCCGATTAACTCCACATCGTTCGGTGTTTCAGTGAGTTTTTCTTGGTAGTAGGCAATTAACCCGTGCCAATCACTTTCGGCTGCGTAGATGCCGATAATTCGTCCCTGAATGTCCTTTCGCAGCCAATTCCCCTGTCCTGTCAATGCGAGGGCTTTGTTATAGCTTTCGACAGCAGCGTCGTATTCCCCCATCTCCTCCTGAATTTTCCCTATTTCGCGCAGACTCAAACAGACTCGATACGGATCCTCCCGCTTCAATCCGACAATCGCCTCGTGTTGTTCGATGGCTTGAGTGTAAAGTTCCTGCTCACGAAATAGGTCCGCCAACTCAATGCGAGAAAAGATATTCTCCGGATCCAGTTCAGCAATTTTACTCCATGCAGCAATCGCCTCGTCTATCCGATCTCGACGGAAATAGGCGCGTCCAAGCGCTTTATAGGTCGCCGTCAATTCCTCGGGTGTGGCAGCCCGCGACTTCATTCCCAAGATCCGCCGCTTTTGTGAGTGCAGCAATGGCTCCCTCATGCTGACGCAATGTCGCATACATCTGTCCAAGCGCAAAGTGCGGATAGTAATTGTCCGCTGCCAAATTAACGGCACGCTGATACGCTGCAACAGCCTCGGTATTCTTACCGAGCCGCTTGTAGATGTGTCCCAGAATCAGCTGCAGGTTCGGATTGTCCGGCTTTGCCCCCGCCTCCGCTTGATAATCAACCACCATCTGTTCCAGACTCTGTCCTTCAAGGTAGAGTTGATACAAGCGATCAAACGTGCTGCCCTCTTTCGGTTTGCGTTCCAGCATCTGCTTGTAGCGTATTATGATTTTTTCATCAACCGCCTCGTCTTGGGCGTGGGCAATCGGTATGAGAACAGTTATAAGACAGTAGAGAAATAGGATAAGGACTATCGGTTGTTTGTGACGTGCAAACATGAGAGATCCTCCTTTATGACATTGTTTTGGCCAAGGGTGCTGCTAACACCCTTGGCCAGTGAAGTGCCACCGTTAATTTAGACCACAAATTAGCGAAGCTAAGTATTGTTGTTCAAATTCCACCGGCGTCAAGTAGCCTAACGCCGAGTGAGGTCGTTTCTGGTTATACACCTGTACAATAAAATGCTCAATTCGTTGTTTGGCTTCCATCATATCATCGTATTCATTGAGATGTACTTCTTCCTCCTTGAGGGTTCGGATAAGCCTTTCGGCATAGTCATTCTCCCAAGGCCGTCCTCTATGAGCTAAGGAAATGTCAATCCCATGACCGATGAGCGTCGAAACATAAGTGGTTGAAAGATACTGAACTCCCTGGTCGCTATGGTGAATCTCTGAAACGCTTTGGGTTAATGCATGTTGCAAGAGTCTCAATGTGAGAGGTTCTGTTAAGTGTCGACTCACCTGCCAGCCTCTGATCATTCGAGTGAATACATCCATTAACACTGCAACATAGATGAATTGCTCTTTAAGTCGGACGTAGGTAATATCACCGACCCAAACTTGGTTGCGACGACAGATGTCAAGATTATCCAGTCGATTGACCCATTGCCCTAAACCGTCAAACGATTGGGTGGTTTGACACACACGCTTTACGGCAACTGAAAGATTATTAGCTTTCATCAATCGGGCGACCCTTTTGTAACCGACGACGTATCCCATACGCAATAGCAATTGTGTGATACGCCTGTAGCCATAGGTCGGATACCGGGCAGACAGTTTCTCTATCTCCTGTTGTAGCCGTTGTTCACAAACATTACTTTTGGGGTGATAATAGAGACTGCTCCGATTGAAATCGAGAACCTCACAAATCTGTCGAATCGAGTAATCGGTGTGCAAAGTCTCAACCATCTCTTGCTTTTGAGACCGACTCAATTGAGCCAAGTCGAGGCTTTTTTTGGATGTCTAATGCTATGGTCAATCTGCCAACAAGTTGCTCCAGTTGAGCAATCTGCTGTTTAGAGTCATTGGAGGACTTGTCGTTGGATGCAAATAGAGTCGCTGCGTTGTCAATCAGTTGGTGTTTCCACTTCGATAGTTGTTCTTGGCCGATGTTGTGCTTGCGACACAGTTCGGCTTGTGAACCTTGACCCATAAGTGCCTCAATAACCACTTCTGCCTTAAATTGGGGGGTGAATCTTCTCCGTTTTGCCATCGGAAAGCTCCTTTCAATTCGATTGCTATTCTATCACAATCTTGGTTTAGACAGTGGCCCAAATTTCCGATGGCAGTACAGTTCTCATTATTTGTCAAGCAAAACATGACAGAGTGGCTCAAGGCAAATCAAGAAATGAATACGGGTCAATCCCTGCGTCTTCATAAGCAACGACTTTTATCCAACTCGGTTGTGTGCCATTCTCCACTGACTCCTCATAAGACCCTAGAGAGCCATGGCAAAGGAAGCTGCTTAAATATGGTTCTGTCGTCCCATCTTCAAGTTTAAGCTCCTCCCATTCGACGTAGACGGTATCTGTCCAGAGTGGGTAGACTTTCCCGTTGTCATGTGCATATGTGCCACTATCTGTCTTACGCCCTTCATTCCAATACTTAATCAGGACTCGATTGATAAGTTCATGACCGCGGCTGTCACGACCGTCGTAATAGGAGTTCTCAATGGAATCCCATACATTCTGCCGTGGAAAGTCAGGTGGGATCTCAGGGTAGGGTCCAAAGCCGTATAGGGACTCGCGGGGCGGAGTAACTTCCTCGGCTAATGCCTGTTTCTCCTCCTCGGTCAACTCCGCTAAGAACTCCTTGATAGATATGCCTTTTTCTTCGGGTGGGGTTAGTTCTGACTCTAATTGGGTTGGGGAAGATTCTCCCTGCTCACTAAGTTCACCGAAATCTAATTCCGATGGTACTTGGACGGAAGCTGGACCGGGCGCAAATGCTACAGGTGCCGGTAAATCAATGACCTCTACATCGCCATAGTAGTAGTGGCTTAAAAGATACGCACCTATCACTATCAGCACGGCTAAGACAGATGCACCAATGACGAAAGGCTCTCGAAAGACTTCAAGTAACGTCTTCATCTTTAACCTCCTATTCAGTGGATTGGTTTATCTTTGGGAGTAAGTAGTCTATGACTACTTACTCCGAAACTCTTTAGACCTGATATCGACCGGATCTTTCCCTATGTTTCTCGTTACATTCTCGTTACCATAGTAAATAGCAACGCGCGTATACGCCGTTCTGCACTATTCCTGTATTATTTTGATAAGAATTCATTTATGTCTATACCCACCTCTTTAGCATCAACGATTTTTATCCCTTCTGGAATCTCCCCATTGTTGAGTTGATCTATAATAGTGTCATCATCATTCCTACCAGATGTCACGATATCATGAACAACCCGATATATTGTACCGTCCGGCTTTTCATGCTCCTCCCAGTAGACATAGACGACACCGGGATATTTAGCGAAGAATATCTCATTTGTAAGATTGGCCCCAACAAAATCATGATCGCCACTCTTCCATAGTTTAATCTGCGCCCGATCCAACAATACCATATTTTCAAAAATAACCGATGGTATTTGTAGTTTTCTTTCCTCAGGCAGCAGCCAACTCACTGGATACGGATAGTCATTGGGCACTTCTGGGTAGTCGCGGGGTTCGCTCTCCATAGGCAACTCAACTTCGTCTTGTCCCAATATCGCGCAGCCCCACATCAGGGGCAAAACGGTGGTTACCATGCAGACGATAAGAACGCCTTGAAGATATTTCATGTTTTTCACCCCCGTCATTTTGATAGAAATTCATACGGATCTATTCCTGCCGCTTTGTAATCGACAATCCTGATGCCCTTTGGGGTTTCCCCATTATTAAGTTGGTCCATAATGGCACTACTATCATTGCCACCTGTGGTCAGAACACCACCAGCATACCGAGATATCGTGCCATCCGGTGCTTCATATTCGTCCCATTCAACATAGGCAACATCTGGATAGAGCGGATAGAATGTTCCATTCTCAATAACGCCGCCGGTAAAATCGTGGTCGCCTTCACTCCATAGCTTCACCATCACCATACTTAATAGCTTCATCTCTCCAATATCCTCAATTGGTATCTGTGCCCGTTCCGCTTCAGAGAGTTGCCAAAAAACTCTATAGGGATATTCATCGGGCACTTCAGGATATCTAAAGCTAGTAACAGACTTATCTGCTTTCGACCCCAATATAGCACAGCCACATATCATTGACAAAGCGAAAAGCACCATGTAGACGATAGCAGCCCGCCGATGAGATTTCATGACTATTCCCTCCTTCAATTTGATAACAGTTGGATTGACTATTCTAACGCAAGTTGCTAGCCAATGGAGAGCCCCGGACAAATGACCGTCCGGGGCAAAGGTTTATTGGGTTTCAGCAACGGAGATCCCTAGTTTCCATAGGCAGTCTTCGATGCAGTCTCACCATTATGAGGGTAGAAACTGCTGTCGCTAATATAAGCACCTGCATAATTTTCAGCACTTGGAGTACCCTTTGTAGAAACAGACTTGGTAATTGCTCCACTAAAATCGCCGTGCGGATTTTTAGATTGTCCGTGTTTTACCTTCACAGTCATATTATAAAAGCCCGAACAACTACTAAGTGGTGCATTAACACTTGCCTTAGCGTGTCCTTTGCCTTTGTCTGTCCATACTCTAGCATCTGCTTTCAACGGATGGGGGTCCGTTTGAGCATAGACACTATAAACGAGAATTAAAGCAGCACCGAGCAGCAGGCAAATCGCAGTAATAGTCAGGGTTACATAATTTCGCACTTTTTACACCCCCTCTCAAGCAATTAAGATAGGATTTACAAGCGGTCCTCGGGATTTCGCTCCGCTCAACTTGTGCAATTCTTAAAAAAGGGCAATTACCGTGCCAAAACAAACAATAGCGTCTCAAAATCAGTATAAAGTTTTCAACGGAGAGAGCCCAAAAAGCCAGCGCAGGGATTAAAATGGTGTGGGATCGGGCAACTTATTGACCGATTACAAAATGAAGGGCGTAACTCCTATTATTTATTTTTGGCTGATATTAAAAGAAAGTGCAAGGCGCAAGTTAGTACACTGGTTCATTTCCCTCCTCCTGCTTCGACATTATCGGGATTGAGAAATCCCTTCCACCTGCAGGAGAGGCATCTCCCGCGTAGCGAGGATTCTCGGCGAGTCGGAACTTGCCTCGACTTGCTTCGCTTGTCCACCAAATTTAGCGCAAACAAGACAAAAAAAGGGGAGTGTCCAAACAATAGACACCCCCCTATTTCGTTTTAGCGGGATTCACCGTTACGGCGAATCATCAGGTGATTCTATCTGCATCAGTGCTGTTATTGGGCGGATTTAATCTCCCCCCAGCTCACCGGGAGCCGCCCCTGTTGAGGAGGGACAGATAAGCGCGGATCCCATTCGTGGGGTGCTGTATTGTCAGAGAACGGAGTGTTTGTTAATCGTATCAATTCGTGTGTATCAAGCCGATACCGGTAAACATCCCAAATCCCAATGAGTCCACCGAACAGGATAGATTTTCCATCAGCACCCCACCCGTACGCTTGCACTCCCAATAACGGACTGGGAGGCAGTTCTATCTCTTCAAAGCCAATCACTTCCCGTTTTGACCGATGCAGTGTTGCTATGACCATAACATACTCCCACACGCCGGGGGTAGGCTCGAAGATTTCCGTATACAGAATCTGTTTACCATCCGGTGACCACCCCCCTAAATCTATGAATGCCCAGTTCCCCGGTCTTGACACTAGCCTTTCGTTCTTACCATTGGCATCAGCGATATAAATCCCACCTCCATTGTCGCCGAACATTTCAAAAGCAATCTGTTGACCATCAGGAGACCACTTTGGGCTTGAGATATACTCCGCTTTTTTTATCAGTTTGAGATTCTCGCCATCAAGGTCTATTGTGTAAAGATAAGCGATATCTTCGCCCCGCATAAACGCAATCCGGTCCCCATCAGGATGCCAGTCAGGAGAAACATCAAACGCGGGGTGGCGGGTCAGGTTCCGTTGATTACCCCCATCGGCGTCCATCACATAAATTTCCCAATTCCCATCCCGATTACTATTGAACGCAATCTGTTGTCCATTGGGAGACCAAACAGGCTTACTATCACTTGTCTCGTTGAACGTCAGGCGTGTCTGATTACTTCCATCCGAGTGCATCGTGTAGATTTCAGTATTTCCATCCCGCTTGGAATAAAACACAATTTTGCCCCAAAGGGGACTCGCGGCAAGCCAAAGACTCACCACGAGAAATAATATCCGCAAAGATACACCTCTCTTATTCTTTCAGAAACCATTCAGACATTATATTACGCTGGCCTGTACCGCTAGTAATATTGCGTCTGTTCTTGATCAGACTGATTCGTGTATATGCCTCGATACGGTATTCAACTCCTGGCGTAGAGGGAAGGTCTATACTTGTCCACCCGGAGCTCGACAATGATTCACCGGCATTTAAGGTCACGTCTCTTGTCCAAATCTTATCCGTTTTGCTCCAAGTGTTATCTTTATTTCTGACATGGTGTTTCCACTCCCAATCACCAGCGGCGTGATTGCCCCTGTGATTTATTGCGTAAACGGAGTGCCAGCAATAAGTGGAAACACCGTTCCATTCCAACTTCCCCACTTTCACTATCCAATCGACATCATCTTCACCGGTATCGTTCGTGTGGACATGGCTGTTATTCCCATGAGGTGAATTGTCACCTTCAGCGAAAACCGCTGCCGTCAGAACTAATATTCCGCCTGCGAAAACGAACAGAACCGCTAAAGCAGTAAACAACGTTACTTTCACCCGTCCTTTTGTTGCATTCATCGTAAATCTCCTTTTTGCCATCATCCCAGTCTAAAAACAGAACGCTCATGTAAAGAATTAGTGCAACAAAAGCTACAAGCACTTGCCTGCCAATTTATCATGGGGGTACTCTCACCCCGCTTGTTTCTTAATCCCGATTTATCGGGGCGGAGGGATTAAGGGAGGTAAGGAAGGGCCCCCTTCACTTCGTACTTTGCACTTTCTTTTGACATCAGCCTCCTATAAATATATGGTTCTCTTGTTCACCAAGCCTTCACACTGTTGCTAACTTGGCTTCACCCTACTTAGCGCAAAATAGCGCAAAACCCGTGCCAAAACAAACAACAGCCTCCCAAAATCAACATAAAGTTTTTAACGGGAAGGTGTTAGAAAGCCAGCGCAGGGATTAAAATGGTGTGGGATCGGGCAACTTATTGACCGATTGCAAAATGAAGGACGTAACTCCTATTATTTATTCGTGATTTGAGGGGAATCTCACCACCTTCTTATCACTGCTCACGTTCCTGCCCTCGAACTTCGCAGATTTCTGCGACGCTAATTTTCACTATCGTGGCAAATTGCCCCCAAACCCTTGTGTACACTGGATTCTAACAACTTCGCAGATTTCTACGACGCTAATTTTCACTATCGTGGCGAATTGCCCCCAAACCCTTGTGTACATTGGATTCTAACAACTTCGCAGATCGTTTCTGCGACGCCAATTCTCATTATCACGGATTTTGGCGAACTTTTCTCGATTGACTTCTCTCAATACTGTATTTATCCATTTTATATCTTAACGTGGGTTCAGGAATACCGAGATGGTTTGCCGCAGCCTTCTGGTCTGTAGTGCTTTCAAGCGCGTCAATGATTAAAATCCGCTCGTATTCATCAACCAATGCGGTGAGCTCTCTATTCTCGGCATCGGACCTTTCAGGGGTGTCAATCTGGAGGTCAGCGGCAGTAATCCAATCATCTGTGGCTAACACCGCCGCTTGCTCGATACGGTTCTCCAGTTCACGGACATTTCCTGGCCATGAGTAGCCCCTTAAAAAGGCCATTGCTGCTTCCTGAAAACCTCTGATCTGTTTGCTATCGGTTAGATGCGATTTTTGAGTGAGAAAGTGGGTGGCAAGCAGGGGGATATCGGATTTGCGCTCGCGTAACGGCGGAACGTGTAACGGAAAAACGTTGAGTCGATAATAAAGATCCTCTCGAAATGTGCCCTCTTGGACCGCCTGCTCCAGATTTTTATTGGTCGCTGCAATCACTCTAACGTCCACCTCAATGGTCTGTTTTCCACCAAGCCGTTCAAACTTTCTCTCCTGCAAGACGCGCAGGAACTTTACTTGAGACTCCGCATCGAGTTCAGCAATTTCATCAAGGAAGATGGTGCCGCGGTTCGCGTCCTCAAATTTTCCACCCTTTCGACCTGTCGCCCCGGTGAATGCCCCCCGCTCATATCCAAAGAGTTCGCTGCCGAGCAGGGCATTATCTGTTTGGCCGCAGGCAACCGTAACAAAGGGCTGCTTGGCTCTGGGACTGTGATGGTGAATCGCTTGGGCGACAAGCTCTTTTCCCGTTCCGCTTTCGCCCTGGACGAGAACGGTTGTGTCCGTTGATGCGACGCGGTCTACACTCTCAAACAAGCGATGCATAGATTCGGAATCCCCAACGATGACTTTGCCGGGGCCGTAGCGATACCCTTTTATGCGGCCAATTTCGGATTGTTGTAGGTCTGCGATTCGGCGTTCTAACTGCAATTTCTCATAAGCTTGATTGACTCGGAAGGGAAGCTCGTTATAGCCTTGCGTTTTCTTTTCAATGAAATCATAGGCACCCAATTTGTGAGCTCTCATGGCGTTTTCTACGGTCCCCTCGACGGTGACAACAATCACTTTGATAGTAGGGTTGTACCCCGTAATTTCTGTTAGAAACGCAAGTCCTTCTTCACTATCCTGGCGTTGCAATCTCAAATCGAGAATAATTATATCCGGCTGGAACGACTCCAACTTCTGAGAAGCAGTTAGTACATCCGCTGCTGTTTCAATCTGATATCCGAGAGGCACCAACCGCGCGCTATATACGTCTACGTAGATTTTTTCGTCCTCAACGATGAGGATTTTTCCCGGTTCGTCTGACATGATCTCACCCCCAGTAGGGGCAGGTCTTGTACCTGCCCAAAAACACAAACAGAGTGACCACGAGGGTTACCCCTACAGTAGTGATACATCTCGTTGTTGTCGGAGTAAAAAAATTGGCAACTCTATATCAATGGTTGTTCCAACGCCGGATTTTGACCGAATATCAATCTGCCCACGGTGTTCATTGATAATTTGCTGTGCAATCCACGTGCCTAATCCAGTGCCACCTCTATCTTTTTTTGTTGAATAGAGCGGCTTAAAGACATTTTGCAACCCTTCCGCGTCAATACCGCAGCCGGTGTCTTGTATCTCAATCTGGACAACATCAACCGTCCGGTTCATTCGGAGGGTCAGGGTGCCCCCGGTCTCCTCCATCGCTTCACACGCATTAATAATGAGGTTCTCAAACGCTATCCGCAGCTTATCCGCATCTCCATGAATGTGGGGGATCGCTTCGTAATATCTACTCAGCGTGATTTTATCCTCCCAATTCGGATTTCTTTGCAGTGTTTCGCGTAACAGCACCTCCATCTCAAGACGCAGATCAAAAAGCTGAAATTCGGGTTGTGCCGCTGCCTCAAGCAATTGATTGACCGTCTGACGTGCGTGATTCACCTGTTTTTTAATCTCTTGCAAGAATCTGTCCGTGGGATCTTTAGAATGCGTTCCTATAGGCGTTGTCTCCTCTAACATCGTCAAATTTTCCGAACAGGCTTCGATAATTGTCAGCGGATTTTTAACGGCATGGGCGAGACTACGAAGCGTATTCGCATTTCCCTCCGCCTGTTCCCGAGCACTCTGCTCCTGTCGCAACATCTCCTCACGTAAGTGCTGTGTTTCGCGGTGCCTGACATAGTAACGCCCGGTGAAAACAACGAACAGAACGAGGAGCCCCGTAAGTGCTATCGCTGAGGGTATAGCGATCCAACCGTTGAGATACCATGGTGGCACGATTTTCAAGGTTACACTCGCAGGGGCAGATCTGTTCAAATCGCGATCAATCGACCGCACCTCAAAAATATAGACCCCCGCTTCTTGGGGGGTCCATGCAAATACTGTCTCTGGTTGGTAGGAGATAGGGATGTGGGGTGGAGCGTTCCCTCCCGTCAATCTCTTTAATTCGATAGTGATACTGCCGCTTCTGTGGGTGAGTTTTGAAGTCGATCGCTTGATATTCGATGGTGACGTAGCTGCCAGCGGTGATAGATGGAATTTTCTCGGAAGGTTTATATCGCTTATCCGCACCCATGGACGCAACATTTACAACTACGATACGAACCGTTGACGGCACGGTATTTCGACGATAGCGCGTTATGCCCTCGGTTGTTCCGAACCATAAGAATCCGTTTGTGTCTTCGTGAATCGCCGTCACGTTGGCACCGACCAATCCTTCCCACGTATCCAAAGAACCCCACGCAACTCCATCGTAAATAGAGACACCGCCATCGGTGCCGAACCACATCGTTCCGTCGTCACTCCGATGGAGGGCGTTGACCTCGTTATCCACCAATCCATCTTTGATTGTAAAATTGACAAATGACAACCCATCGGCAGGAGGGAAGGCATCATATCGAGATATACCGCCGTATGTCGCAAACCAGATCACCCCATCGGGAGCAGGCAGGAGGTCATAGACAAAATTACTCGGCAGTCCCTCTGTGCTGGTGAAGTTGACAAATCGATTTTCATTTTCACGCGCTGTGAGATGATAACGGGATACCCCACCGTATGTCCCAAACCACAGGATCCCGTCGGACCTATCACCGATGGCGTGAACGCGATTGTCTATCAACCCGTCTCGGGTGGTAAGGTTGAAGAACTGCCCTTCATTATACGCAGAGATACCGCCATCGGTGCCAAACCACATCGTGCCATCGGAGGTACGATGAATAGTTCTTACGGTATCGTTTATTAACCCATCTTGTGTGGTGAGATAATCGAACGGTCTTCCGTCAGTATGATGGGAGCCATCGTAATGAGATACGCCGCTATCGGTGCCGAACCACATCGTCCCATCTGCGTCGTGATGGATATCCCGTACGGTGTTATTTGCCAAACCCTCCTGAGTTGTGAAATTAACAAACCGTCGTCCATCTGTCCCGGGCACCGGATGAAGGTCGTACCGAGATGCCCCGTCCGATGTGCCAAACCATATCGCCCCCTCTGGCACCTGATGGATGTCATGAATCCAGTTACTTGCAAGTCCATCTGCCTCAGTGAAACTGACAAATCCGCTCTCATCGTAGGTAGAAATGCCGCCGCCATCCGTTCCGAACCATACCGTCCCATCAGGAGCGGGGTAGATTGCGACAACGGAGTTGTGTTTCAGACCATCTGCTGTGGTAAAATTGATCGCTGTCTTTCCGTCGTACCGAGACGCACCCGCCGACGTGCCAAACCACATCACACCATCCGATGCCCGACAAATGGCTTGCACAGGGCTGCCCACCAATCCATCTCGCTCCGTGAAGCGCGTGACGAATCTGCTTCCATCGTACACAGAAACACCATTGTCAGTGCCAAACCACAGTTTATTATCAGGAGTGGCATAGATGGAATGGACATGGTTGTCCACCAAGCCATTTTCTTCTGTCAGCCGTTTGATAATTTCCTCTCCATTGTACCCAAATACGCCGCTCCCGTGTGTCGCAAACCACAGTACACCATCTGAAGTTTGGTGGATAGCGTAGATGTGGTCGCGTGCTAATCCATCTTCCTCCGTCATGTTAACAAAGGCTTTGCCGTTGTATCGGGAGACGCCGCCTGCGGTTCCAAACCACAGCATACCATCTGCTGTCTGATAAATCGTGCGGACATCGTCATGGACCAATCCCTCTTTTTTTCTCAGGTTGGTAAAGGTCATCTTGTCGTTCCTACGTGCGCCGTCATAGCGAGACACACCGCCTTGGGTTGCAAACCAGATGATAGTATCGTCTGTGCTATAGATGGAACGGACGAAATTACTTGCCAATCCGTCTTGAGTTGTGAAGGTCTCGAACCGTTCACCATCGTATACAGAAACACCGCCGCCATCGGTCCCGAACCACATCACACCATCGGAGGTTCGGTAGATGGCAGTGACATCGTTATCCGCCAAACCATCAAGGATATCATAGTGTTTCCACGTCCCTTTTTTGAATGGACTCAGATGGAAATGCACTTGAAGTGTGTCTCCAACAGCGACCGGATGCGTTTCCCCTTCTACTGGATAGACATACCCCGCCGGTGTTTGGCACCGCACCTGGTACTCCCCCGGTTTCAGGTTGGCGAACATAAACCTACCGGCTGCGTTGCTTAACGTTGTGTCAACCACTTCCCCGTCCCTAACGGCTTGGACGAGTACCGCGACATGCGGGGTTGTGTGATCAGGGACTGGCATAAAGAGGGCGCCGACGATACTGATTAAATCTTCCTGTGATTGGGCAGCTATCTCCCGCACTTCACCCAAAAGTAAAAGTCCGATTAATAGGAATCGTGATAATGCTGGTTTCATTACAAGTTTCCTCTCAGTTCAGTGCCCTGATTGAGCAACCATTTTCGCATAAAACGGAATGGATTGGAAGTATTTTCGTCCCCATCTCCTCACCGATAGTCCTTGTATGTATTATCAAGTTGTACCCTAGCCTATCGGGGACACCTGGGAAAGTTTTAAGCCTTCATAAGGGTTAATAATGGGGCGGCCAGGACTGGTATGACGCTATAGCAACAAGCGTGCCAGGAAATAGGTCAAAATGACATACCGTTGTTGCGTAATGGTTCAAGTGCAAACCATGCCATAATGACATACAGTGATTAGACAACAAACGGTAAAATTGTCCGTGAACCCTTCAGATGTATAATAAATCTCATTACTTACAACTCCGTTGAAACCGGTGTCTTAACAGGGTTTGGGCGATGTTCCTCGTTTTTTAACTCCAAAACAAACTGCTTTGGCACGACATTTACTCTACTTTGGCACGACGCTTGCTCTATATGGGATCGTGCGAGTAACAATACTCATAAAACTAATCACAAATCAGCACATAATAGGAGGAACAAAAAATGAGAAGTCTAGCCAGGAGACCGATACAAGACCTTTTTAGTATTCACGGTGACATGAACAGGTTGTTTGACCAGTGGACAAGACCAGCACGGTATCGTGCCGAAGGTGAAAATCTGGATTGGATGCCAGTTGTTGACATCCTAGAGGCGGACGGGCACGTTGAAATCCGCGCCGAAATGCCAGGGCTCTCCGAGCAGGATGTCCACGTCTCCGTGACCGACGATGTTCTCACGCTCAGAGGTGAAAAAACGCAAGAAAGCGAAGCGGAGGACAAGAAGTACCATCGCGTTGAACGAAGCTACGGTCGATTCCAACGGTCTTTCACATTGCCAGCGAACCTGAATGCTGGAGACATCAAAGCCAAATTCACAAACGGCGTGTTGACCGTATCCATTCCAAAAGTAGAAGAAGTGCAACCCAAAGAGGTCCAAATCAGCGTTGAGTAACCACCTGATTTGCAAAAAAAGCGTCCTGCGCCTAAACGTAGGACGCTTTTTTTATGTCAAACATGCCGTGCTTTTTTGAAACTTTCATTTAAATAGCGGTGTGTTTTGAACCAGAAAAGGAGGGTCGAGAAATGTTTAAGTCAAATTCAACCAAATGGACAATTTCACTCGTTGTTTTAGCATTAATAATCGCTGTTGGCGTAACAATAAATACAGATAATCCTACGTTTACCCCCCAGACCGCAATTGGTCAAACCAGCGATAATTTTAATCAGGACTTTGAATACTTAGAACGGGCAAACCGTGCATTCATCGAAGTAGTAAATCGTGCAAAACCTGCTGTTGTGCAAATCACGACAACCCGTTTAGTCCCAACGCGCCAGAGGTCTTCCGATTTTTTCGAGTATTGGTTTAGCCCCCGTGAGCGCCGTGGTCAACGTGATTCAGATGAACCTGAAGAGACAGAAGAGGTGCCGAGCGGACTTGGATCCGGTGTCATTGTCAGCCAAGATGGCTACATCTTGACAAATAACCACGTCATTGAAGGCGCAAAGGGTATTGCGGTAGTCTTACCAAATGGACGTAGATATCAGGCAGAAGTTATTGGAACAGATGAAGGTCGCGAAGGAACAGATCTCGCCGTTCTGAAGATCGATGGAGATGGTTTGCCCACTATGCCCCTTGGTAACTCGGACGAACTTCAGATTGGAGAGTGGGTGATCGCCATCGGTAGCCCATTCAAACTCGCCCAAACAGTAACACGTGGGATGGTCAGCGCGAAAGGGCGTTTGGTAGATGATGTACCTATAGTCGGGTATGCTGACTTCATCCAAACTGATGCTGCAATCAATCGCGGTAACAGTGGCGGTGCCCTCATCAACATCCACGGTGAGTTGATCGGTATCAACACGGCAATCGCCTCCGGCGGCGGAGGTAATGTCGGTGTAGGATTTGCCATTCCAGTTAACCTCGCAAAACGGATCATGACCCAATTAATTGACAAAGGGGAAGTTGAGCGTGGTTGGTTGGGAATTGAATTTGAGAAGAATTTTACTTATGAATTGGCAGAAAAGTTCGGACTCGATGCACCACGGGGGGCTCTCGTTACGGCAGTCATCAACAATTCACCAGCAAAGAAAGGTGGAGTCAAGCATGGTGATGTTATTTTTGCTGTTGCTCAAATCCCAGTTCGTAACGGGGCACATCTCAGGAACGTTATTGCTGGGCTGGACGCTGGAAAAACAGTTGAGATCAAAGTTTTCCGTAAGGGTAAGGAAAAAATCTTAGAAGTCAAACTTGGGAAACGGACACCAGAAGTCCTCTCAAGAGGGAGAACACAACCCCTCCCAAATGAGGAAGACGAAACCCCATTTGTGGGGCTTCATGTCCGAGATTTGACCAATGCCCTTGCAGAGCGTTACGGATATGAGGGTGAGCAAGGTGTAATCATTGTCCAAGTTGAGCGCCGCAGCCCCGCCGCAAGCGCACGGATTGGTGTCGGAACGCTGATTCAGGAAATTGAAGAGGTGGAAATCAAGAACCTGAAGGACTACCGTGAGCAGATTGAAGCGGTTAAGGATAAAGCCAAGGTTCTGCTATACGTCAGGCTACCAAACGGAAGGGCTGCATTTGTCACATTGGAAAACTCGTCGAACTAAAAGAAGCAACTATAGTGAATAAAAAAAACAGATAGACACTTTCGCTCTCCATGTTTGGTAGGCGCTGTTTCTAACTGCGCCGATTTGCAGTGTCTAATTAATTCTAAAATCTACCATAAAACCTGTTTCACAGAATAGAGAGGAGATGGATTCGTAAGGATTCGTCTCCTCTTTTTTTTGGCTCCACACTGTTCGCTCATTCTATCTCAGTTGTATCTGCTACATCGTAAAGATAGCATCGACACGAATGAGTTCCTGTGAACGCGATTTCGTCAGGGTACGCCTCACTGCAATGCGGCATCGCTTCGGGGCAACGTGGATGAAAATGACATCCTTTCGGCGGGTTAATCGGGGATGGCACATCCCCTTCGAGCTGAATCTTTTCGACACCTGTCTCCGGATCAATTTTGGGTACAGCCGACAGTAGTGCGCGGGTGTAAGGATGCTTGGGCTGATCAAAAATCTCTTCGGTAGTTCCCCGTTCAACGATTCGACCGAGATACATCACCGCCACTTCGTCCGAGAGATACTCTACAACAGAGAGGTTGTGGGTAATAAACAGGTAGGTCAGATCTAAGTCATCTTGAAGCTCCTTGAGCAGGTTCAAAATCTGTGCTTGGACGGAAACATCTAGCGCGCTCGTGGCTTCATCGCAAACGATAAATTCGGGTTCAACAGCCAAGCACCGTGCGATGCCGATCCGTTGGCGTTGTCCACCGGAGAACTCGTGAGGATAACGATTAACCATGTCAGGCGACAATCCGACACGCTGCATCAGTTCGCGCACACGGTTTTCTCGGTCTGCTCGATTCCGTCCAATGTCGTGCGTTATCATCCCCTCCTGAATCGTCTGCCCAATCATTGCCCGCGGATTCAAGGATGAGTAGGGGTCTTGGAAGATAATCTGAAGTTTTCGTCGATAGGGGTGAAGTTCAGATCGACTCAACTGTGCAAGATCCACTTCATCGTAACGAATCTCTCCTTGAATCGGCACACCAAGTCGGAGAACTGCTTTACCGAGCGTTGTCTTCCCACATCCAGACTCCCCAACAAGAGCAAGGGTTTGCCCTTTAGGAATGGTAAGATTGACCCCATCCACCGCATAGACATAGCCGACCGTCCGTTTAAGTATGCCCTTTACAATCGGAAAATGGACGCGCAAATTGTCCACCTGAATGAATGGTTGATCGGTGATGTCGGGTTTGGGAGGGGTAGACGCCGCCGCAGTGGCTGAGGTTGATACGGCAGCAGTCTCTGACGTATGATCTGTGCGGTTAAAATCAGGGTTATAGAGATGACACGCGGTATGATGTTCCGCAGCGATTTCAATCAATGGTGGTAAAACGATATCACAACCGTCCATGACTTGAGGACAGCGATCGGCAAAACGACACCCATCAGGGTATCGCGTCGCTTGCGGAACGCGTCCTTGGATGGTCTGCAAGGTGTCACCACGCTTTTGGCGCGAGGGGAGCGAGTCAAGAAGTTTGGTAGTGTAGGGATGGCGGGGCTTGTCGTAAAGAGTTTTCCAATCGCTGGTTTCGACAATTTTTCCGGCGTACATCACGGCGACACGGTCCGCCATTTCGGATACAACGCCAAGGTCATGGGTAATCAGCAGCACCGCCATGCCAAATTCGCGTTGGAGGTCCTTAACCAGTTCAAGAATCTGCGCCTGAATTGTAACATCCAACGCGGTTGTGGGCTCGTCCGCAATCAGCAAGCCGGGTCGACATGACAGTGCAATCGCTATCATGACACGCTGCCTCATGCCGCCCGACAATTGATGGGGATATTCTTCAAAACGCCGTGCGGGTTCAGGAATGCCGACCAAGTCCAACATCTCAATAGCAGCGTCCTTCGCAGTTTTCCCGCCTATCTTTTGATGCTGCTGGATTGCCTCTAGTATTTGATTCCCAACGGTAAACACAGGATTGAGACTAGTCATCGGTTCTTGGAAGATCATCGCAATCTCGTTACCGCGAATCTTGCGTTTCTCTACTTCTGGCAATCGTGTGATCTCTCTGCCTTTATAATGAATCTCCCCACCGGCAATAAATCCTGCTGGTTGCGGCACGAGTTGACTTATCGACAACGCTGTCACACTCTTACCGCAGCCGGATTCCCCAACAATCGCAAAAATCTCGTTATGCTGAATCTCAAAGGACACACCGTCCACAGCACGAGCAAGTCCTGACGCGTCGGGATTCCCGGAATCGGAACCTTCCGCAGTACGAAAGTAGGTCTTGAGGTTGTCAACGCGCAATAGGGGACCAGGGTGTTCCACCTTTTACTCCCATAAAGAATCGCTGTGCAATTTGAGATACTCGTTTGAGATACTAGACAGACACCCGGCAAACTGCCCCGGATCCGGCATCACAGTACCAGAAGCATCCATCCCAGCGTGTCATGCCGTGCGGCTCTGGGTGGGGTTCGGGAATTTCGATCTTATCGAAAATCGAGCCATCTTTGAGACTCATACGATAGATAGCACGGTAGTTTGTTTCAACGCACCAGAGATCATCTCCCTCCCACGCGATACCGTGCGGACGGACTCCGGGAGCTGGGAAAGAATGCAGGACAGCGAGATCGTTCTCCGGATCTAACTGGTAAACGGTCGCTGAAGGTGGCACCGCCATCCACAACTTGCCGTCGCGCCATTCTAATCCGTGCGCTCCCGACTTTTCAGCACCCGCCGTCGGATAGGAGGCGAGAGTCTCTCCAGTTGCTGGATCTACTTTTAGAATTGCCGGACCATCGGCTTCTATGCGCGTCGGGACAAACGTCGATGCGAGCCAAAGGTTCGTACCATCCACCGTAACACCGCTCCCGTGTTCGGAATCTGTGTCGATAGCCTTCAAAGTTTCCCCTTCATAGGAGACGAGGAGGGCTTGATTTGAGACCTGATCCAGAAACCAGATCCCTTCCTCTGTGGCTTGCATACCGTTTGGTTGAGGTCCGGGAAAGTCAAACATCTTTTCTATCTTAACTGCCATAAGGAATTCTCCTTCATTTGGTTGAGATTTTTTGAAAACATCTGAAAACAAGGAACTAACCTGAATCGCTAGTTTTGCGATTTAAGTGCACGATTTAGGACCTCATCCACATGATCAACAAATATGAACTCAAGCCCGTCTTTAGCATCATCGGGCACCTCAACGAGATCTTTCTGGTTGCGTTCAGGTAGGATAACAGTTTTAATCCCCGCCTGCTTGGCAGCGAGGGTTTTCTCCTTCAAACCACCAATCGGTAGCACGCGTCCTCGTAAAGTAATCTCGCCGGTCATCGCAACTTCAGGGATGACGCTGTGCCGCGTCGCCAAAGAAGCGAGGGCTGTGGCAATGGTGATACCGGCGGAAGGACCATCTTTTGGGCTTGCCCCGGCTGGCACATGAACGTGGACGTCATGCTTTTGGAAGAAATCGGGATCGAAATGTAACACCTCCGACTGAGACTTGACATAACTCAGCGCCGCTTGTGCAGATTCCTGCATTACATCACCGAGCTGACCTGTAAGGAGTAACTTCCCCTCACCAGCCATGCTAGTTGCTTCTATAAACAGAATCTCACCCCCATAAGCGGTGGCAGACATACCGGTTACAACACCAATCTCTTCCCTCCGTTCAGCAATTTCAGAGAAGAATTTGGTTGGTCCCAGATAATCCGGTACATCGTCGATCGCCACATGGGTTGGCTTCTCCTTCCCCTCGGCAATCTGGCGGGCCACCTTCCGGCAGATTGTTCCCATCTCACGTTCAAGATTGCGGACACCTGCCTCACGGGTATATTTGTCGATTACCTGATGAAGCGCGTCATCCGCGATTGAGAGCGTATCCTCCCCAATCCCATGCGTTTCAAGTTGACGCGGGATAAGATACTGTTTGGCAATCATCAGTTTCTCGTTAGCAGTATAACCGGGAAGTTCAAGGATTTCGAGGCGGTCAAGTAAAGCCGGGGGAATGGTGTGAAGCTGATTAGCTGTAGTAATAAACATAACCTTCGACAGATCGAAGGGAACCTCAAGATAGTTGTCCACGAAGTCAAAATTCTGTTCTGGATCGAGCACCTCGAGCAGGGCAGCAGCGGGATCGCCACGGAAATCTGAGCCGAGTTTATCAATTTCGTCTAACATAAAAATCGGGTTATTGGATTCCACCTGGCGCAAACTCTTTACAATACGCCCCGGCATCGAGCCGATGTAAGTTCGCCGATGTCCCCGAATTTCTGCTTCATCGTGAACCCCACCCAGCGAGATCCGCACAAATTTTCGCTCCATCGCTCTGGCGATCGAAGCCCCCAACGAGGTTTTCCCAACCCCCGGCGGCCCCACAAAGCAGAGGATGGGCCCCTTCATGTCTTCCTTCAGCATCCGCACCGCAAGGTACTCCAGAATCCGGTCTTTGACCTTTTCGAGATCATAGTGATCCTCATCAAGAATCTGCTTCGCATGGGCGATATCAAGATGATCCTGTGTGCTGACATCCCAAGGCAGGTTGATGAGCCAATCGAGGTAATTTCGTGAAACAGTTGACTCTGGCGACGCTGAGTGCATTTTGGAGAGGCGATTGAGTTCCTTGTGTGCAACGACGTGTACTTTTTCAGGCATATTTGCTTTTTCAATCTGTTCACGCATCTCCTCAACCTCCAGCAACAGATCATCAGCCTCACCAAGCTCTTTTTGGATAGCCTTCATCTGTTCGCGGAGGAAGTATTCGCGCTGCCCTTGGTTAATCACGCCTTGGGCATCGGACTGAATTTTGCTTTCCAATTCAAGCAGATCTAATTCTTTAGTGAGTGAAACGACTAATTGAGCTAACCGATCCGTGGGAGAGATAGTTTCCAAGAGTACCTGTTTATCTTCAGATTTGAGATCGAGTGTTGCAGCGATATAATCTGCGAGCCGCCCCGGCTCATCGATATTGTCTGCAATGATACTAAACTCTTCCTGATATCTCGACGAAAGCTCGACAATCTGTTGAAATAGAGAGGTCGCACTACGCATCAGAGCTTCGACTTCAACAGTCGTTTCTTCCTCTTTCTCTTCAATGATTCGCACACGTCCCTTGATAAACGGATCAGTCTGTGTAACCTCTTCAATCTGAACCCTTGCGCGGCCCTGCGCGAGGAATAAGACGTTCTCGTCCTCTTTGCGACACTTAATGATATAAATTTGCGTTCCAACCGTGTTGAAATCTTCAACCGTCAGATCCGCTGAATCCTTATCCGAATGGAGTTTAAAGATGCAGAGCAGCCGCGACCCATCAATTAGCGCTTCATCGACAGCCGATGTAATGCTCTCCCCCGATAACACAACATGATGCGGCGGGAACGGAGGGACCGGCGGCATATACGGAAAGATAACCAGATCGTCCGGAACAGGAATAATTGGCAGCTCCTTCGGCTCTTCCACATTCTGATCCTGTGTGTCTTTATCCTTCGATGCCATCATCAAGCTCCTTTCGTTCTGGATTTTCGGGTGATTCAATCTCTAATTCCTGCTTGGCTTGGACAACAATCTCCTTCGGCTGATTTACCCTTGTCTTTGGGATATGGATCTCAAGAAACCCGTTTGCATAATTCGCAACTGGCTCCACATCATCCGCCAAGATATTCGGCAATACAATTGATCGCTCAAAGGGACCGTAGTTTAATTCGGCCTGGTGGTAGTGTTCTTTTTTTAGAACAGTTCGTTCTTGTCGGTAGCCGTTGAGGGTCAGGACATTTTGATTCAGTTGGATTTTGAGATCTTTGCTCGGTTCTATGCCTGCGATTTCAATCTTAACAACAAAACTATCGACCGTCTCATAAATGTCCATCGGCGGTCGCCAATGCGTCGTCTCAGTTGTTAAATTTTGGGACGGTTCCATAAAATCATCGAAGAGACGGTCGATCTCTTCCTGCATTTGAAAGAAATGATCAATGAGTCGGTTCGGGTTTGACTTCACCTGTTTACCCTCGTTTCATCAATTTATAGTGAATCCTAAAAATAAAGAGACACTTTCGCTCCTCGGCTTCGATCCCCCCGATAAATCGGGGTAAACTAATTATCGGGGCCGGTAGGTGCGGTTGAAAACCGCACCGCATACACACCATTGGTTGGGTTGAAACGGCGCAGTTGGAAACTGCGCCTACCAATTTGGAGTGTTTCATTAATTCTAAAATCTACTATAGATGGACCACCTAACTATGGGTTGAGTAGCGTATAAGATTCTAACCCACGCGATGATATCCGTGCCCATCGCCCGTGATTTTATAAAGGGCATCCGCCGCCCAGAAGTGGATATCCCCATCTGAATCACCCAGAACTATCTTGAGAACCGGTACAGCCTTTTGGCTCTTCGCTTCGCCAAGTGCTTTGAGGATGTCGATCCGTAACTTCTTCTCCGACTGACTCGCTTGCAGGGTTTTCAGTTTTTCAGACAGCGCAGCCACGGCAGCATCATCTCCAATTTTTCCAAGAGCAAGTGCCGCATCCTGACGGAGTGCTATAACATTAGCATCATTGTTCAGGGTCTCTGCAATGGCTGGCACAACAGAGGGGTCACCCAGATCTCCCAATCCTTGCGTCGCCCAGCGCCGCACATCAGCGTTGGCTTCACCATCACCTAGCATCTTTTTTACAAGATCGTTCTTGAATTCACCGAGTTTGCCTTCACCGACACCGAGTGCCGTGTGTTGACGTATCTGCACAGTTGGGCTAGCAAGCAGCTCTCTGATTCTCGGTATAACGTCTGGGGCATCGGATTTTGCGAGGGCATTGGCAGCATACGCTTTCACGGGCCACTCTTCCAGCGGGTCTTCAATTCGCTGAACCATCTTGGGCGCAACGAACACAGGCAACCGGAACGGTTTTGTAGCTATGACAAAGTTTTCCCAACCCCAGTTGTGTTTTGGAATTTTTTTGCCATGGATATCTACTATCGCAATGACATATTCGGATTCGTCAACCAGCCGTCTTCCAAACGCTTCGGCGGCGCGTTGATCTTTAATGTTGGCAAGTGCTATAGCGGCTTTTACGCGAGCGGAAAGCTTCGCAACTGCATCCCAACGGGCATCCAGTTCTAAGCTTTGGTCTTCAAGGATTTCAACCAGTGCCGGCACAGCTTTCGTGCTCTTCAGATTGCCAAGACCGGTAATCGCGTTTTTGAAAATATTTCCTTTTTCCGTATCCGTCTCCAAAATGTCGAGAAGCACTGCTTCAGCTTTTTCACCCCCGATCAATCCAAGTGCCGTCACGCAAGCTGCTTTGACCGTTTTATCTTCGAGAGGTGCGTTAAACATTTCAATCAGTTTATCGACTGCTCTCGCTTCTCTGATAGCACCTAACGCAGTAACGGCTTGTGTTCGGACTTCAATATGTTTGTCATCCAGAGCAGTGAGGAGTACTGAAGCCGCACGTTCATCAAGCAGCGTACCCAGCGCCGTTGCGGCACTCGCACGGATCGATTTATATTCGCTTTCGTCCTCGAGGATTTTGGTCAATACTTCAAGAGATTTTCGATCTTTGCTGAGCCCAAGCCCAAGCACTGCCTCTTTGCGCACAACATAGTTTGGGTGTTCTAACTCAGCAGTCATCGCATCCACAGGTGAATCTTCGTTTTCCTCAAGCCTTCCTAATGCAAACACCAATTTCCATCGTGTCCAATCGTCCTCCACAGATTCGAGCGCATCTATTATAGATTTCGCTGTCACTGCTTTGCCAAGTTTGGTTAAGGAGGTAATCACCTCAGTCTGAACAGATAGGACTTCCTGCTTTTCTTCAAACGTGCCCCAACCTTTTTTCAGCACATCAACCAGTCCATCATCAGCAAGTTCAGCCGGTAACTCACGCAGCGCAATGGCTGCCTGTTTGCGCGCTCCCTCAAATTTATCCCTTTTGAGCGTTGTTAGCAGAGGATTTACTACTTTATCACCTTTGATTTTACCCAAAGCAACCGCAGCCTCCTGACGCACAATCCCTTGATCATCGTCTCTGAGTGTTTGAATTAAGGGGTCTACCACCATCTCACCTTTGACCTCTCCTAAAGCAAAGGCAGCACTCTTGCGGACAGCAGCGCGCTCGTCTTCCTTGAGCGCCTCAATTAACGGCTGTACTACTGCGTCGCCTTTGATTTTTCCGAGCGAAAGCGCAACTTCGCTACGAACAAGGCTTGGAATCGGCTTAAGCTCACCCCACGTTCGATAATCGGGAGGAGCATATTCCCCTGTCCACTCAACCCCCAAGTCGGCAATCGCTTCCTTCAACCGTGCGAGGGTGTTGTACCGCCTTTTTAGATGTCTCTGGAAATCTTTGATATCCTCATAACGTGTTCCCAAAACCCACACAAGTGCGGGAACTGATTCTGGTGACTTGATCTCTCCCAAAGCGGCTACAGCACCCTTCCGGAGAACAGGGCTAGTCTCATCGCTTAACATTAAGAGCAACATCGGCTGTACTGCTTGAGCAGCCGCAAGTTTCGTCAAAGCAGATAGCGCAGCACTCCGCACGGTTTCACGACCCCGTTTATCCATCGCCATTGTAATCAGTTCTTGAATCGCTTCATCAGTACCGATCTGGATTTCACCGAGCGCAGTGGCAGCGTTGGTAGCGGTTGTGTCATCCAGCTTCAACCCCTGAATCAACGCATCGCGTGCGCTGTTATCCGTACCACGCCCCCTCAAGACACCAAGCGTTTTCGCGGCCGCCGCTCTCACATCCTTTCGAGGGTCGGTCATCAGCGCTTCGCTCAGACCATCCACCGAGCGCAAGTCAACGATACCGGCGAGTACCTCTGCACTTCGAATCCTGACATTATCCCTTGGATCTTTCAAGGCATTGACGAGCCCCGGCACAGCAACCCCCTTCATTGCTTGCAATGCAGCACCTGCACTTCCACGGAGGTCATCGTTATCAAGCAGACTCACTAGTCGAGAAATTGCTTCCTCGGCTTTCAACGCACCAAGTGCTTGTGCTGCAGCAGCTTGCGTATTAATACGATGATTTTTCTGTCGAGTTGTGTCGATATATGCGTTCGCAAGATATTGGTACTCCGATGTCAGTTGGAGAAACTCGGTTGAATTCTCGTCTGGCAAGACATTTTGGGCACCGGAATCGAGCACCGCAAGTAACGGCTCGATAGACGGATTCCCGATCTCCGTCAGTGCATTAATCGATGCAGTTCTAACGCTAGCATCCAGGTCCGCCAACAGGTGAATTAGTGAGGGCAGTGCCTCCTCCGCTTTGAGTTGACCAATTAACTTTGCTGCATGCATCCGCACCTGCCCAGCATTGGTCTGCGTCGCCAGTTTGAGAGCAGGCACGATTGGTTCCTCCCTAAGCCGCTCCAGTGCAACAATTACGTTGTAAAGCACATAGGGAGACTCGTTCTTGTTCTTCAGGATTGATTCAAACATAGGGATGAGTTTCGGGTCTTCCAGATCCCCCAAATGCCGGACAGCTCCCTTTCTAATATCAGGGTCCGGGTGCTGCGTCGCACTGATCAGTAGCCCAGAAACTGTTGGTGCATTGCCAAGGTTTTGAATTAGGGTCATCGCCGCACCGCTAGCCTGCGGATCGAAGCATTTTTCAGCCTCCAAGAGGCCTATGATAGTAGCGGAATCGGACTGATTAACCAGCTCGGAAGGGAGATCGGCACTTTTTTCGGTCGCTGCAGCAAGTGAAGTTGCAAGGAGGCCGGCAATTGAATTCCTGGATCGGATGAGTCGCTCCAACCGATCGAGATCGTCAGAGTCCGGATCTTCCTGCGTTTCCAATGTTTTTATATCCTTGTTCAGCGGCTGTAAATATTCAACGACCTTTTGGAGGGTGTCGTGCCAAGCAGGCATATCAGTACTCCACCCAGAAGCGGCATGTAGCCGAAGTAGCACTTGTAACGATCGCGTTTCCGGAAGATCGGGGGCAGTTTCTATGGCACTCCGAGCGGCAGCGTAATCCGCTTTTGCAATTGCTGCTCGCGCTTCAAGGATGTTTCTATCTTCCTTCTCAGCACAACCGGTGAGGATGCCGATTATCAGCACAAAACCGATAAACAGAACTAATTTTTGCTTCATTTTTATCTCCCTTTTTTATGTGTAGTGCGAAAAACGTAAGACATAAACCGTAAGTTCTAAGTATTTGATTAATCTAATTCCCTGCAATGACTAACTTCGTCAGGTCGGCAAACGGGTACACCTTTTGTGCGATAGCGTTCAGCAGCGCAAGCCGATTGGAGCGGATGGCAGTATCTTCCGCCATGACCATTACGTCATCGAAAAATTGGTCGATCGCGGGCTGAAGCTCACCAAGCCGGGTAAGAAGTTCTTCATAGCTACGTTTCTGAACAAATCTGCTTAACTCCGCCTCTGCGGTATCTACAACTTTCCCCAGCTGCTTTTCAGCCTCGTCCTGAAAAAGATTGGGGTGAATCTCTGTCGGAGGCTGGTCGGGTAAAATTCTCAGAACGCGATTCAGTGCTGGGTATATCCTATCAAAATCCGGCTGCTCACGGAAAGTTTTAAGGACCGCCGCTCGCTCCAGAATATCAATCACATCCACTTCATCTGTTGCAAGGACCGCATCAATAAGGTCTGGCGCGTAGCTGAAATCTGGCATATAACTCTGTCCACCCAGAACCACTCCGATCCGTCCTTTGATAAAATCAAGTACAGCGGTCTTTGTATCTTTGACGAGATCTACCCGATATAGTTCAATTGCCTTCTTGACAACAGAAGTCAGTGAGAGGCGGTGGTTACACTCGTGTAGGATGCGTATTGTTCCGATCGCATGTCGTCTGAGTGAATACGGATCCTGTGAACCTGTGGGTCGCTCATCAATCCCGAAGTACCCAACGATAGTGTCGATTTTGTCCGCGAGTGCGACAATAACCCCGACATCGGTGCGCGGGATAGGTGCATCAGCGGCAATAGGTTGATAGTGTTCCTCAATCGCCGACGCAACTGCAGCGGGTTCACCGGAATTTTCGGCGTAATATTTCCCCATAATCCCTTGCAGGGACGGAAATTCAATCACCATCTGCGTCGTCAGATCTGCTTTACAAAGCGATGCCGCTCGAATAACGTGATCTTTGACACTTTGATCAGCGCCAATCTCCGCTGCAATGAATGAAGCAAGCTCCTGCAAGCGGGTGATTTTGTCATGCAGTGAACCGAGTTTCACCTGAAAAACAACGCTGTGCAGTCGATCTACTTTATCTACAAGCGAGGTTTTCTGGTCCTCGTTGTAGAAGAATGCTGCGTCGTTGAGTCGGGCATGCAAGACGCGCTCGTTGCCGTGACGGACACCGTCAAAGTTGCCATCTGTTCCGTTGGAGATTGTTATGAACTTTGCCGCTAGCTTCCCATCAGACTGCCACATCGGAAAGTAGCGTTGCTGTGTCTTCATGGGAGTGATCAAAACTTCGGTCGGCAGAGAGAGATGAGCCTCACTGAAACTTCCCATAATTGCTTGAGGATTTTCCACAAGGAAATTGACGGTGTCCAATAATTCTGGATCGATTGTGGTCAAACACCCTTCGGCTTTAAGAGTCTCCGTAACTTGGCTTTCAATCTCCTTACGCCGCTCCTCCGGATCAACCAACACATTGACCGCTCGTAAATTCTCAATATAGTCTGCAAGCGAAGCAGAGGAGAGTTCAACCGGTTCCGGGTTCAACGAACGATGTCCGTACGTCTGCCTGCCTGAACGCAAAGTATCCAGTTGGAAGTCCACCACCCCATCCCCCAGCAGAGCAACCAGCCATCGTATGGGCCGTGCAAACCGCAGATTATCCCAGCGCATCGTTTTGAGGAAATTCAGGGATTGAATCCACTCAGGAATCTCTGCTTTCAGCAAATCGTGGGCGGATTGGCCCTTTTCGAGTTTATCCGCAGCGACATATTCTCCCCGCTCTGTTTCAACGATTTTTAGATCTTCGACGTTGACCCCTTGTGCCTTTGCAAAACCGATCGCCGCCTTGGTGGGATTCCCGTCCCCATCGTAGGCGACCTGTTTCGGAGGACCAACCGCCTCAGTGACCTGATCTGGTTGCAAGGTTGCTAACTCCTTGATCCATAAGGTTAGACGGCGTGGCGTTGCCAGCGTCCGGATATCTTCAAACGGAAGTCGAGCCCCTTCAAGTGATTGGGCAGTAACCGCCCGAAGCTGGTCCAAGGCTGGTGAAATATAGCCCGCGGGAATCTCCTCCGTCCCAATCTCTAAGAGGAAATCTACAGGGTCTTCACTTCCAACCTGTGCTTCGGCCTGCTTCTCAGGTTCTGACTGAGCGTCTAAAACCTTTACTTCATCCACCCCTTCCTCTGTCTTGGGTTTCCAACGATTCAACAGTGGATGCCCCATCTCCTCACGTTGCGCGACATAAGCACGTGCTGTCCGTTGTGCGAGGCGGCGGACACGTTCAATGTAGCCCACGCGCTCCGTCACGCTGATCACGCCGCGAGCGTCAAGGACGTTGAACGCATGCGAACATTTCAGAACATAATCCGTCGCAGGCAGTATTAAATCGTTTTTCAAGCAGGTGAACGCCTCCTTTTCGTAGGCGTCAAAGAGGTTAAACAGCGTATCAACATCTGCGCTCTCAAAATGGTATTTGGAGAACTCCACTTCGCTCTGGTGATACACGTCCCCGTAGACCAGTTGATCATTCCATTTGATATCGAAGAAACTCCCGACATCTTGCAGATAGAGGGCGATACGTTCAAGTCCATAAGTCAATTCAGCACAGATCGGATCTAACTCGATGCTTCCCATCTGCTGGAAGTAGGTGAATTGTGTCACTTCGGCACCGTTCCACCAGACCTCCCAACCGAGTCCAGAACCACCTAATGTCGGCGCTTCCCAATCATCTTCAACAAAACGGAAGTCGTTGCGGCGAGAATCAATGCCCAAATGCTGTAAACTTTCAAGGTAGAGTGGAAGCACATCTGTCGGCGCAGGTTTAAGAATCACCTGATATTGATAGTATGCTCCAAGCCGAAACGGATTTTCGCCGTATCGACCATCGGCGGGTCGACGTGAGGGTTCGACATAAGCAACCTGCCACGGCTCTGGTCCGAGGCAGCGTAGGAAGGTCGCCGGATTAAACGTTCCAGCACCAACCTCAACATCAGTCGGTTGCTGAATGGTGCATCCGTAATCCGCCCAAAATCGCTCTAAAGCAAGTATTATTTCTTGAAAATTCATCCTTATGATTCCTTGTAGAACTGTTTTTTACATTTTATTTTTTTTATTAATACTACAAATCGTCGTGAGTCTCCACCGATTCTATCGGGATTTCGCTTACACTTAACCCGTCAATCCCGCTCATATACCAGCGCCCAAACCCGCTGAACATGTCCAATCATATCAGAGTCGCTGATATCGTGAAAGATAGATAAGTCAATCGTGTAGGGTAGAGACAGGTCGTCTAGGCCATTGGCGATTTTGCAGAGTACGTTCAGCGTCAAGTCGTCTCCGCCGTGGAGGGTCAGGTCAATGTCGGAGCCGTTTTGATAGATGCCTTTGGCGCGTGAACCGTACAAAATCGCTTTTTCTATCTGTGGGAAGCGGTCAAAGACAGCGCGTATCTTTTGGAGAACGGACTCTGGTAAACCGTTCTCCAATTGGGATTGAGGAAAAGATGTCATGCTGATCGCCCCTGTTTTAAGCCCTTCAAAAAAATTCTTTCTACGCTTCACACTTTATTAGGACTTACGCATTTCAACACAGTTGGCGTGGGGCAAGTCGCTTTGGATTCCGATTTATCGGGGAGGCCCCACCTACGATGGGTATAGATTCCGCCTATGCCCCGATACGCCCGATACATCCCCGATTTATCGGGATTAAGAAACGAGCAACTACAATATGAGGTGAGTAAGTCCTGACCTCATAAATTATCAATAAAGTCACGGCTTTTCAAAGTGCGCTCGGTATGATAGGAGATAAAATTTGAAAGCACAAACTTCAGTTCCCTGTGGTTGAGGTTGGAGGCACGAAAGCGGTGCAGATAAGAAAAGTCGAATTTTTGTAGCTGCTTCATCAGTTCACAACTCCCGCGTGAAATCGGCTTCGCTGTTGTGTCTTTCCCCTCACAATTGGTACAGAGCAAGCCACCAAGGCTTGGACTGAAATGCACCGTAGCACCGTGGAACATCTCCGCACAATCGACGCACCGTGAAAGTTGAGGTGCGTAGCCAGCCAGCCCCAGAAATTGGAGTTCAAAGGCGCGCGCCAGCAACGGGATATCCTCAATCTGCGTCAATGCTTCCAACGCATCCTGCAGCAAATGAAAGACGCTTTGATCTGCTAATTGCCCCGCTAGCTCCGTGGCATCAACCAATTCTGCCAGATAACAGCCGTAAGTGGTCCGATCAAAGTCCGCTTTGATTAAGTCAAAAGCGTCAATCAGGTCAAAGTCATTGACTCTATGGAGGTCCTTATTCGGGTATTCAAAAAACACAAGGTTACCATAGTTGAGAAGTTCAAGGCTGCCGCCGAAACGGCTTTTGGGTCCTCTGATACCGTGTGCCACCGCGCTGACCTTGCCAAACTCAACGGTATAGAACCGGATGATCTTGTGCGATTCACCGAGTGGATGTGAGCGAATGACAATCGCCTGCGTTTTTTGAGTTGGCATTCCGCCTCCATAATAAAATGGGACAATAGCGCGGACGACAAGCCCAATCTGTTAGGGTTGGGTAGTTGACCGCTCCATTGTCCCATGGAAGTGACACACTTCCGGTAAATATCGGGGCGAGAGGATTTGAACCTCCGACCTTTCCGATCCATCGGAACGCGCTAACCGGACTGCGTTACGCCCCATCGTTATTATTCAACAACTCTTTGATGGCTTGACGGCTCTTCCAACTTTTTATTTCTAGTTCCCGTCTGACCGCTTGACTTCTTGTTGGAAAAGGCTCGGTATAAACCAACTTCCACGGAACCTTGGATCGAGTCGCTGGTTGACGCCGACTATTATGACGTTCAAGACGATTGGACACATTTTTAGTCTGTCCAATATAATAGCTCTCCTCCTTCAGGCTTTGGAGAATATAAACATAAAACATCAAATATTGATCCAAGTGAATCTATCGGGGCGAGAGGATTTGAATCGCCGACCTTTCCGATCCATCGGAACGCGCTAACCAAGCTGTAACACGCCCCTCCTACAACATTCCTTCATCCAACCAAGTATATCGGGGCGAGAGGATTTGAACCTCCGACCTCGTGCTCCCGAAGCACGCGCGCTAACCGGACTGCGCTACGCCCCGCCATTATTACTCAACAGTTCTTCAATGGAATTATAGTGAACTCTAAAAATAAGTAGACACTTTTTCCAGTAACCATACCTTCTCAGCCCGTATAATCGGGGCAAGGATGCCCCTCCTACAGCGTCCAAATAATTATGAAATCTACTATAATTATCTTCTATTGATTCAAACACCGGACGAGAGGATTTGAGCTGCCGACCTTTCCGATCCATCGGAACGTGCTAACCGGACTGCGCTACACCCCGGTTATGACAAAGCGGCGTGTGATTCTATCATACACGCTAGCATCTGTCAAGCCTGCTTTTCTATTTTTTCGCAGTATCTTCTAACCGCTGAATCCGGATCCGATGGATACGCCGTTCATCCGCCTCTAATATCGTGAATGCCAGCCCTTGATAAGAGAATTGGCTACCCTGTTCGGGAACTCTTCCCAGATGATCGAAAATGAATCCGCCAATCGTGTCTGCACTCTCCGATTCGAACTGTGCCTCTAGCTGCTCATTCAGGTCAATAAGACTCATCCGTGCATCAACCGAATAGACATTTTTATTGAGGACAATGAACTCGTCTTGCTCATCAAAATCGTACTCATCTTGGATTTCTCCAACAATCTCCTCAATAATGTCCTCAAGCGTCACAATTCCCGCCGTACCCCCGTACTCATCAACCACGATTGCCATGTGCTGCATGTTTGCCCGTAGTTCTTGGAACAGGTCCGATATTTTCTTGCTCTCTGGCGTAAAAAAGGGAGGGCGATCTGTGGCAATAGATTTCAGGTCGAGGGATTGCTCTTTTGCCCAACCGGCTAACAGATCCTTGACATGGAGGAGACCAATAATGTGATCAATCTGATCCTCATACACAGGAATACGCGAATGCCGAGATTCGATTGCAGTTTGAAGCACGACTTCCTTTGGGGAGGAAACATCGAGGCAGGTCACATCTGTTCGAGGAACCATAATCTCGCGGGCGACCTTATCGGGGAGGTCAAGGATGCGCGAAATCATTTCTCGTTCCTCCTCCTCCAAGATTTCTTGACTATTACCAACATTTTCCAATGCTTCAAGGTCTTCCGGCGAGACACTGCTATCCTGTTCGGTCCGGGCTTTTCCGCCTAAAATTCGAACGCCAAGATAACTCAACAGAGTCATCGGCTTAATGAGAGGATATAGGACCCAATAAACAACGTGCACAAAACGGAGGGCAGAGATTGTTGAGTTTTCAGAGCTGCCTTGTACATAATTTTTCGGGATGAGCTCCGTCACAACAACAATGAGGAGGATCGCAAGGAGGGCACCAATTGTCCGGTCTCTCAGAGAATCGAAACCGAACAAGGAGAGCAGCAAAATAACAATACAAACAATTAATACACTCTTGGCGACGATAATCGTTGCAGAAGATCTTTGTGGGTGGCGCAGTAGAGAGGTTAAAATTTCATGCTGCGGCCCCCCAGTTTCTGCGATATTCAGTATTTCGTTCCGGCTAAGCCTGTTGATAAGTACCTCCACGACAGAGAACAACACCGCGAAGATTGACAAAACAACCAAGCTAACCAGCTTAATTATGTCTATATCGTCCAAACGTGGGATTACACCCCCAGGTACAACCTGTCAACCAGAGTCTGCGAAAAATCATAACCTAATTCATTCCGTACTGTACTCGGAATGAAGCATTAGGTGCTAACCAAACGAAGCAGCGTCTCTTGTTTCTCAAACATGATTTCCGCTTCCTCCGGGGTTTGGTGATCATAACCGAGAAGATGAAGCGTACCGTGCACACTCAATATGGCAAGCTCAATATCGAGTGAATGCCCATGCACAATTGATTGGCGCTGGGCTGTTGGAACAGATATGACCAAATCGCCAAGCAGTTGAGGATTCAAATCCGCACCGACACCTTCTCGCATTGCAAAGGCAAGGACATCAGTGGTCTCATCAATGTGGCGATATTGGTGGTTAAGCACCCGAATCTCGGCATCATCCGTTAGAAGAATGCTCACTTCATTATTAGCAGAATCGTGAGCCTTTAGCGTGGTCAACGTCGCATTATAAACGATCGCTTCATCAAAGTCAATATTTTGACACTTGTTATTAATGAATACCATTGACAATCGCCGTTACAACAGTCGGTTGATTCTACTTGCAGGTCAAAGTTAGATGCTATTAGTTTTTCTCAACCTTTGGGCATCACGCTCCTCGTACGCTTCCACGATCTGCTGCACCAGTTCATGTCGTACAACATCCTCTTTTGAAAAGTGGATGAATGCGATGCCGTCAACATCTGAAAGCACCGATTGTGCATCAATAAGCCCCGACTTTGTACCGGTCGGCAAGTCAGTTTGCGTTATGTCTCCCGTGACAACAGCTCTAGAATCAAACCCGAGTCGTGTGAGAAACATCTTCATCTGTTCGATGGTTGCGTTTTGTGCTTCATCAAGAACGACAAACGAGTTATTCAGCGTCCGTCCGCGCATGAAGGCAATTGGAGCGACCTCAATCACATTGCGCTCAACATAACGCTCAAGGGCTTCGGGAGGCACCATATCGTAGAGGGCATCGTACAAAGGACGTAGATAGGGGTTAATTTTCGCTTCAATATCCCCCGGCAAAAAACCCAACCTTTCCCCCGCCTCCACCGCAGGTCTGGTGAGAATGATTCGGCTAACTTCTCCACTTTTTAAGGCAGAAATTGCCATCGCCATAGCGAGATAAGTTTTTCCGGTTCCGGCAGGACCGATGCCAAAGACGAGATCGTGCGATTTGATTGCGGCCACATAGCGTCTCTGGGTGGGCGTCTTCGGCCGCACCACACCCCGCTTGGAAAAGACAGAGATAGTTTCGTTAGCTGCTTTTTCCAACTGGACGGGTGTGTTCCCTTTGGAAGTACGAATCGCGTATTTGACATCATTCGCATTGATAGGTTGCCCATTCCGAATGATCTGAAGTAAAGACTCAAAAGTCTTGGTAACACGATCAACGTCATCGAAGTTTTTGCCGGTGATTTCCAAGCCTTCGCTCTTTAATAGCACTTTGACGTTAAAACGCGCTTCAACAATGTTCAGAAAGACATCAGATTGCCCAAAAAGCATCTGGGCTTCTGTGGTGCTTTGTATCGGTATTTTTAAGGATTCTTGATTCTGCAATACGCTATTATTCCTGTTTTTGGGTGGGTGTAGCCACTGTCGTCCCTGTCAGAAACCAACGTCGCCTGTAATTTTACCAGAAATTTGCCAGCTTTCCAAGTAAATTTTACGTTATCATCACCCAACTTGCTATGCAGACCGAAAATTTTGATCGCTAATGTGTATGCAAGCTACCTCAAGTTAGAGAATCAATCTACCAGTTAGTATACGCCCCATCGTCCCTTTGGTAACCGGAAGGCGGGCCTGACGTCGGTGAGGTGGCGTTGATGATCGCATCTTCATTAAACTCAATACCGAGCCCGGGACCTTCAGGTGGGAGTAAATAGCCGTCAGCAAACGGCATTTGGACCGGAAAGACATCAGTAAGGCTCGTCATCGGTGCACGGGGTAGTTCCTGTACCCCAACCAGAGCAGACGCAAGACAGAGGTGGAGACAGGCTGCTGTTGAAACTGGACCGAGCGGATTGTGTGGCACAATGTGGATGTAGTGCGTCTCACACCAACCTGCGATCTTCCGCGCCTCAGTTAAGCCCCCAGCAATGCAGAGATCTACCCGACAATAATCCATCAAGTCCTCCTCAATCACCTCCCGAAAACTCCATTTGCTGTCAAACTGTTCCCCTACTGCCAGCGGGACCGATGTATTTTGCCGGACCAACTTGAGACTCGCAGGATTTTCGCTGCGGAGTGGGTCTTCAATGAAGAAGGGACGGTACTGCTCAACCCCTTTACAGAATTCGATACTTGCAGGTGGATCCAACCGTGTGTGGACATCGACGAGAATCTCGACATCATCACCGAGTGCTTCTCTGACCGCCTTTACCTGCTCAATCCCGAATCGGACGGCCCGTGTCGGCTCGAAGCGATTGTCGCCTTCCGGATCGCACAACCCCCATCGAACAAACTTCCATCCCGCCTCGTAGGTCTGCTGGCAACTCTGGACGAGTAATTCAATATTATTCGGGTCGCCGTTGTGGGGATAGCAGACCACCTTATCGCGTGTCCTTCCTCCCAACAATTCGTATACAGGCACCCCCAACGCCTTACCTTTAATGTCCCACAGCGCAATGTCCACCGCACTCACCGCTGCGGACTGTATCACGCCGCCGGGGAAAAAACCGCCGCGAAACATCCGCTGCCACAGATACTCAATACGAAACGGATCTTGACCGAGCAGGATAGGTTCAGACGAATGGATGACTTCCGCCATCGCTCGGCCCCGCCGCCGCAAGCCTCCTTCGCCAATGCCGTAGATACCTTCGTCCGTCTCGACCTTCACGAAAAAATTCCCAGTTGATGCAATGAACGGTTTGACTGCCGTAATCTTCATGTACTCCCTCCAGTTGACGTACTCCCACACCCTAAAGGGTGAGGATTCTTACACGCTATGATAGCCCCCGATGATTCGGGACTCAGAAGCATGTTTACATAGGTGCGTGTGAAAACGCACACCTATCGGGGACGCCATCGCCCCAACTACGGGACTCAGAATGAATCCCGATACTTTGTTCCACAGGTTGATTGCACCAACACCGTCTCGGTGATAATCAAAACCACAATGATTGCAGTGATAGTTACGGTTTGTCGGCTTCTTTCGATTCCCACAACTCGGACAGGTCTGTGAGGTGTATGCCTCTGATACAAACTTGACCTTGAATCCTGCCAACTCTGCCTTGTAGCATATCATGAATTGGAGACGGGCAAACGCCCATTGGTGGACCTTCTGGTTAGATACTTTTCCAAACTTCGCGCGCTTACGGAGGCCTTTTAGGTCTCCAATCACTATCGTATCCGCCTTCGCCTGAATGCAGTCGGATATAAATCGACTCGTGATTTTATGTTCGGCGTCCTTCAGTTGAGCATTCAACTTGGCTAGCATCTTGATTTTGATTCGTTGCAACCGATACCAGCGATTACTTCGTTTGATACACCTATCCATTTTAGATTGGATATACGCCTTGAACTTGTTGATATATTGCTTGATAGCCCGCAACGCCCGACCATTGTAGATTATGGTGTGTTGTCCGTCATGAGAGACTATCGGGTGTATCTCACCCATGTCTATAGCAACGGCTTTGCCCGTTTCGCGTTTGGGCGGCGTATGGACTTTGTAGACCAGTGAAAAGTAATAGCAACCCCGTTGGAAGTACATTTCAACATACACAGGCTTTACGTCTGATTTGAGAATAATTGGCACATTACCTTTGCCGTTAGACAACCGGATAACGCCATCTTTGAAGGTAATACCATTTTGTATCCAACGCACCTTGTAGAAGTGAGGAGTACGTTTGGGTGGCTTGGCGTCAGGGTTTGACTTGACAGCACGAAAATAACTTTTGAGCGAATCAAAATAGGATTGGATTATCGCTTGTACTGTCTGTGAATGCAGATTGTACCCACGCAAGCGCATATATTTCTGTACAGCACCTTGTGATAGCCAAAACCCTTTCTTACGCTTGACTTTCCAGAGTAAAGACACAACTTTGGAATAGACACGACCAGACTCATGAGCAAGCATATCCAATTGAGAGGTCTTGTCGCATTTGACTTTTTTGGTTGTATACATGGGGAGTGTCCTCTCTCGGTCTTTCGTTTTCCTGTTCGATAGGGTGTGGGAAGCACCAACAGGCATTGGCGTCGTACCTTCCCACCGAAAGACAACACAAGTATCTCATATGTCACTATTGGAATCAAGGCTAAACCCTTGAAAATACTATGCTAAAGCATGAGTGTATAGACTTCCCCCCAACTGCTCCGAACCTAAAGGATGGGGAATTACCACTAAAGCGATTTTTTGTTAAAAGAGGAGGCGCAGTTTCCTCCCCGCCCTAAAGGACGGGACTTCCACTGCTAAGAAGTTGGTGAAGGTACATTATCCTGACAGTAAACAGGACGAAAGAGCGTGGAACGTTTAAACGGCATTTCGGCGAGGTGTTTCGGATGAGGCTCCCACTTATGCCATTTGTTGCCAACAACATTATAGCAGTTGAAAATAGCAACCCGATCCACCGTATCGTTCTCCCACCGTGCGCCAGTATGGGTAATTGCCTCCGTGAAAAACAGCACTGATCCCGCTGGACACGAGTAATCCTCCCATAGCGGGCAATCCCGATCCTGCGTCGATTTCGGTGGAGGAAACGCCCCTTTGTGGCTTCCCGTCAAAAATAGGGTGCCGCCGCTACGTTTCTCGACCGGATTTAGTTCCCATACGACCCGCGTTAATCCACTATGTGCCTTATCGTGGTGCATGTGATAGGTATGCGAGTTTCCCGGAAAATTCAACATGCCTCGTCCACCGTGAGGACTGAAGTTATCATGTCCTTTGGGCCGAATTGTCAAGAACGTGCCCTCCATGCGAAAGCCGTAGCACTCCTCGCCAAAATAACCTGTTGCAACAAATTCGTTCATGAAGCCGAGGACAAGCGGATGGTCAGTTAGTTTTTCGAGAGGTCCACCGATGGATGAGCGATGATGCTCAGGAATGGATTCCGGCTCCCTTTTCAAACGGTAGCAAAAATCCCGCATCTCAGAGACTTCGTCGTCCGTCAATACACCAGGGATAGCTATCCACCCCCGTGTGTCGAAAATGAACTTCTGATCTTCGGTGAATTCTATCGCCGGGTTGTTGTCGGCGTTTATCGAGGGTATAGGCATACCTGTATCTCCTAATTTTGGGGACAGTTCTTTGTTCTCAGAATTTGGCTCATACCTTTCGGGTTATCTAAGCGTGCACATGAGTCTACAGGGGACCTTGGGAAAAGCATCACTCAAATAGCGCACCGTCCGCTCATTATAGCCAAACTCCTATTTTTGGACAAGAGGTTTTTGGGGACCGGGTAGTTTTTGTATGGATGCCCTCTTGAGTTTGTGATAACATAATCTCAAATATAACACAAACGCTCAACAGAGCGATAGATGAACAATTTTCTACAAGAAACAGGATAAGCATGAAGACATTACTAATCCTACGCCATGCAAAGTCAAGCTGGAAAGATTCCTCGCTAGCGGATCATGATCGTCCCCTCAACAAGCGTGGAAAACAGGACGCGCCGCGGATGGGAAGGTTTTTGAGGGAGCAAGGACTAGTACCTGACAGGATAATTAGTTCAACTGCCAAACGAGCGCGAAAAACTGCCGCGGCAGTCGCCAAAGTGTGTCATTGTGAGGATAAGGTCGAATTGACACAGGAGTTTTATCATGCGGGTCCAGGGGCATACCTTGCTGTCTTGCAAAGCGTACCGGACAATGAACAGCGGGTGATGGTGGTGGGGCATAATCCGGGGATGGAGGCACTGGTCACTCACCTGACAGGCAGAATGGAGACAATGCCGACAGCGGCACTTGCTCATGTTACGCTTCCCATCGAAAAATGGGAGGAATTGGATTACGAGGTACAAGGGGAGTTGTTGGATTTGTGGCGTCCAAAAGCACTCATATCAGAATAGCAGATCCACGCACAGGTTCGGACTTTGTGTGAGGTTGTGTCGCAACGATCGTCTGAATAAATAGGTTCTGTTGACATTTCGTTGCAACCAGACAATTGAGTGAGCGGCATAGACACACGGTTCTTTGTAGGGGTTGGGTCTCCCAACCCTTTGTTCGTACGTCAGAGACGATTTAGGGTTACTGTAGGTCGATTTTCCAAAATCGACGTTTCAGCGTCGAGATATGAATCTCGACCTACAATTGACAATCGATTTGCCCCGTCCGGTTTGGGTTTTCCAACCCGTATTGTTCAATAGGCGAGGAAACCTCGTCCCTAGGATTACAAGCGACTTTACAAACGTCAACACGCCCTAGCACTCAATCAGATAAGTTTTGCAATTATTAAATATTAGGACTTACGCCGCTGAAAGGGCAAAGCCCTGTAGTTCGGCGATTTATCGCCGCATCACACTATTTCCAACGCCCGATGAATCGGGCAACTACAGGCTAAAGTGCGTAAATCCTGTATATGTTACCGTTTGCTTTCAATCAATATACACAACCATCATTTGCTGACAGTGTACTAGTTAACTCCATCAATCATCAATTAGAAAAATAACAAACGGAGGAATTTGTATATGACAAAATTTGATCCGATGAAAGGCGTTTTTGGTCTGCTTCCTACACCCTACACAGATCTACAGCTAACTTTTGCTAGACATCCATACCAGCGATCTACAGGCTGCCGCTAACTTTTGCTGTGAATCGGGACAACACGGAATTGTTTGGCCCGTCATGGTAGGGGAGTTCTACTTTCTTGGTGAGGAGGAGCGTATCCGCAACCTGGATGCCGTCCTCGAAACAATCAATGGCAGATTACCACTAGTTTTTGGATGCTCTGGCATTTCCGTGCCGCAGACGCTGCTCTACGCAAGGGCTGCACAGCAGGCGAAGGCGGATTCGATAATCGCTATGGCACCGGCACGAACCAACGCAGCGACGGCGATAGATATGTTCAAGCGGCTTGGAGAGGCCTTCGATGGACCGATCATGGTGCAGAACGCCGACAGTTACGCGCCGCTGACTGGAGAGCAGATTGTTCAACTCGCAGAAGACGTTCCGCAGATTGAGTATGTCAAAGAGGAGAGGCAACCGGGACCACAACACATTGGCGAAGTCAAGCAGCTGGCTGGCGATCGGATTAAGGCCATCTTCGGAGGTGCTGCCGGTAAGGTGCTTCCAGCGGAGATAACGCGTGGTGCCGACGGTTGTATGCCTGCGTGCGAATTTGCTGATCTGCTCGCAAAAATTATGGAGCTTTGGTGGGCAGGCGACGAGGTCGGTGCGCGGGAGCTGCACACCCGTCTGTTGCCCCTGATTAACTTGGAAAACCATCAGTTTGTCCGCTATATCCTCAAGCGCAGAGGCGTCTTGACTTCCATGGTAGAGCGAGCACCTGGACCTCATGAGTTAGATGCGGAGGATAAGCGTGAAATTTCTATTCTGCTGAAAGCAATCGAAGACGATGTTGAATCTTACCCCTTTGGCGCTGAATAAAGAATATGTAGGTGGACTGTTCCACTATTTCGAGGAGACTTCGCCAGAATGCACATCATCACACGTGACCGTATTGCCTACAGCTTCAGCCGTGACCATCGTCCTGTGCAGGAGGTTGACCCGGGGGATAAGATCCGCTTCGAGACTTACGATGCACGCACCGGTACGATTCTGAGTGAGAACGACCTCCTCGACCAGCCCCATCCACGCGGTCTAAACCCTGCGACGGGACCCCTCTTTGTACGTGGTGCTGAACCGGGGGATACCCTCTGTGTTGAGATTCAGGATATCCAACTCGCTTCGCAAGGTTTTATTGGGGTTAAAGCCGGCACCGGAAACTTGGGACATCTCGCAGAACAGTATGTGACCAAAATAATCTACATCGACGGAGATACTGCTCACTTCGATGACCGGATTAGTTTTCCAGTTCGTCCGATGGTTGGTGTCATCGGCACCGCGCCTGCCGATGAATCTGTGCTGACACTCTACCCGGGACCTCACGGCGGCAACATGGACCACAGCGATGTGAAAGTCGGATCGCGTGTCTATCTACCTGTGTTTGTGGAAGGTGCGTTGTTTGGGCTTGGAGACGTTCACGCTGCTATGGGCGATGGGGAAATTTCTATGCTTGGGATAGAAATCTGTGCAGAAGTTACCGTGGGAATAGAACTGATTAAGGACGAGTCAATCCCCCGTCCATGGATTGAAACGACGGACGCATGGATAACAACAGGGGATGCTCCAAAACTGGTGGATGCTATCACAATCGCCTGTGAAGAAATGGCGAGTCTTCTCCAGCGTAAACTTGCTATTTCATTCGAGGAAGCCTATCTGCTTATGAGCGCCACCGGCGATGTGCGGATTGGTCAAGTCTGCAATCCGAATAACTTTCCCTCCACGATCCGAGTCGTCTTTCCAAAAATAAGCCCAACCGCGTCTTCCACCCTATAGTCTAAACGATCCTTCCAACTCCTGTAGGGAACGCAGATCTGCGTTCCCTGCACAAAGAGATCTACATTAATCCCAAAGGGTAAGACGGTAACCCGGTCTAGTCTATATCCACACCCAACGATTCGGCGAGTGCCTCCAATCTTTCCCAGAGTGCATCAGCGATGGGAATGCCGTCGCGTCCGCGGGTCGCTTCTGCCCGCGCCTCAAGATCGCCGGGAAGTATCACCTCGTCGAAACCGGGTGCCGGTGGCACGGATCTGATCTGATTTCCGAGATCCCCTATTCGCGTTGAGTAGTCCGTCAGTGACTGAAACAGATCCGCCTTCATCACCATCATGGTAACACCGGAGTGGCGGAAGATGACACCACCCCGTTTCTCTTCGTCCGAAAAGGCATCCGCCCCGGATAGGATTCGTCCAAAGAACTCTACCGCCAGCATCAAGGCGTACCCTTTATGTTCTCCAAAGGGTAGCAACGAACCGCCCTCCAGATAATCCATCGGATTCGTGGAAGGATTTCCATCACTGTCGACGATGCTGCCCGGTGGCAGTTGAGCATTTCTATCTCTCGCCGTGAGGACTTTACTCCCCGCAACGACTGTTGTGGCATAGTCGATGATTATCGGCGGACCACCGCCGACAGGAAAACCCATGCCAATTGGATTTGTGCTCAGAACTGGTTGCCGTCCACCGAAGGGAACAGCGACCGGCTTTTCTGCGCCGAACCCACCGGCCCAGATTATTGATAGCATCTCGTTGGCCGCTGCGATTTCAGCGTATTCGCCCAGACGCCCAATATGGTTTATCTGAACGGCACTTACAACCGCCACGTTATGGCTTTTAGCCTTCTCTATAGCCACCTCCATCGCATATTTCGCCGTCACATGCCCAAAGGTCCAGTTACCCGCTATGAGAGCGCTTGTAGCGTCTTCCTGCCGGATCTCGGGCCAAGCGGTAGGAACGATTTCACCATCTTGAATCTTCTCGACGTAGCTCGGTAGATGCAGGATGCCGTGCGTATCAACACCGCGCAACGTCGATAAAACCAACGCTTCTGCAACACGATTGGCGTTACGCGCATCGGCTCCTGCCGCTAATAGTGCCTCACGGATGAACTTGTCAAGTTCAGTAGTTGTCTTAATAACCATTATTAAGGTCCTCCTCAGAATAGTGCGAATTACGTTAGATTTAGGTCAGTAGTCAAAATAAGCTTCTGTAATTTTCGGGTGGGATATTCTCATAGTTACCTGCTGATTCAGACGATAACTATAGCATGTATTCGTGGCACAATCAATTAGATTCGGGGGTGTCTTCCCGTAGGAAGTGACGTGCGTAAAACCGCTTGACGTAGCGATTTACGCTGTGTTAGGATACACAGAGCACTAATTTTGATGAGCTTCCATTTCATTCAAGTTCAGCAAATCATCAGATAACAAGGAGAATTCCATTTTGGCTAAAAAATTTAGAGTTGGTATTATTGCAAGTGGCCGTATTGCGCGTGCACACGGTCAAGGTTGGACCGAATGTAATCGCACTGAAATCGTTGCGATCGCCGATTCTCATCCCGAAGCCCTAGCAAGTTATGCACACGATTTTAATGTTAACAGCCAGTATCTTGACTACCGGGAGATGATGGAAAAGGAGGATCTTGACATCGTCAGCGTCTGCTCATGGAATCCGCAACACGCTGAGATGACGATCGCGGCAGCAGTTCACAAACCCCAAGCGATATTGTGTGAGAAACCGATGGCTTGCTCGCTGGGAGAAGCGGAAGCGATGATGATTGCTTGTGAACGCAACGATGTTAAATTTGCGATCGGTCATCAACGTCGTTTCTACTCTTCGTGGCAGGAAGCGAGGCGACTCCTTGAGGACGGTGCTATCGGCGAACCGCGTCGACTCTGGTCTTCTGTGAGGGCAGGGATGCTGAACACAGGAACCCACTGCGTCGATTTCCAACTTTTCGTCCTCGGTGACCCACAGGCGGAGTGGGTCATGGGGTCCGTGGAACGCAAAACCGACCACTATCTCTTTGGGCATCGGGTCGAAGATCGCTGCTGCGGACTGATCGGGTATCCCAACGATGTGGAAGGTGTCATTGAGAACGAGGTTCCTATCAGTGGTGGACTCTATCAAGTCGGTGCTACCATATACGGCAGCGACGGCATGATGGATGTCAACGATAACAGCTTGAAATATATGACGCCTAAAAAGGCGGGTTGGCAGGTGTTTGAACCGACCGAAAAAAATCGGACTGGCTACGGCAGCGCCTTCACAAGTCAGGCGTATGCAGTCTGCGACTGGATTGACGGTAAGATTGATGACTATCCGGGACAGGCGAAGTATGGGAAGGCTGCGCTGGAGCTTATGATGGCGGTCTACGAATCAGCCCGTATGCACGAGCGGGTGCGCCTGCCGCTGGAGACGCGCGCCAATCCACTGGACGTGGCGGTGGAAACCGGTGCTATCCCGGTTGAACGTCCCGGTCAATGGGATGAACGCTCGTTCTTGGTACGCGGCGAATCGATGACCTGGATCAAATAGACTGTGCCTCATATTAAGAAAGCGTGCAACATCAATCGTAGGGGCGGGGGGACCCCGCCCGCGCTTCGCATTTTGCACTTTCTTTTTTATGAGCCTAGACTGTAAGGTGCTGTATGAGCGATCTGGAGGTGCAAATTATTACGCTCTTGCCTGACGATGAAGGGGCTATTGAGCAGGTCGCGGCTTTGCTGATTGAGGGATTCAAAGCACATGCGCCACACGCTTGGCAGGACATGGCAGCGGCTTTGGAGGAGGTACGAGAATCCCTTGGAGAAGATCGCATCAGTCGCATCGCTGTTGACGATAAGGGCGAAATCGTAGGCTGGATCGGTGGATTGAGTCACTATGATGGGAACGTCTGGGAAATCCATCCATTGGTCGTTAAACCGAGCCGACAAGGGAGTGGGATTGGGCGACAGCTTGCGCGCGATTTTGAGGACCTTGCCCGAAAACGAGGCGGCTTGACAATTTGGGTTGGGACTGATGATGAGGACAATATGACAACCCTTGCAGGGGTTGACCTTTATCCCAATGTCCTTGAGCATTTGACCCAAATCAAAAATTTGCGTCGCCACCCATATGAGTTCTATCAGAAACTTGGTTTTGTTATCTCAGGCGTGATGCCCGATGCCAATGGGCGTGGAATGCCGGACATTTTCCTCGCAAAGCGAGTTACCCCTAAGTGTTAAACCCGCTCATAGTTTAAGGAGTACCCTTTAATGCCACAACTCATCCTCATCGGCGATTCAATTCGTATGGGCTATCAAGCTGATGTTATTCGTGAACTCGTCAACCTTGCCGACGTCTGGGCACCAACGCCAAACGGCGGGAATAGCGCGAATATTCTTCAACATCTCGACGAGTGGATTATCTCTCGATCGCCCGATGTCCTTCATATCAACTGTGGGCTGCACGACCTAAAAAAGGATTTCGACACCGGCAAGCCAGCCATTCCGATTAATCAGTACGAATCAAACCTACACGCTTTGCTCAAACATATTTTGGCGAAAACCAACTGCACTGTCATCTGGGCGACGACTACGCCTGTCAATGAAATCTGGCATCATGAGCGGAAGGGGTTTGATCGACTGGAAGCCGATGTCGCCGCCTATAATGTCGTCGCTCGCAAGGTCGCCGATGACTTGGATATTTCGATTAACGATCTGTTCAGCGTTATTACGGATGCGGGGCGGGATAGCTATCTGACACCGGATGGCGTCCATTTTACTCCCGAAGGATGTGGGTTGCTCGGTAAAGCGGTTGCTGAATTTGTCAAGCCGTTCCTCGCAGCAGCGCAGAATAATCGCATGTAAATTTGGGCAATTACTTCTCAGGTTGCACGGTTGAACGTTTACAGGGCCATAAACTAGGAGACTTATGTTAAGAACCTGTTTGAAAAATCCAAATAATCTCTGAAAGTTGTCAGTTTACGGGTAAATACTCTCAAAATCAGTTGATTGTGCCACTAGCATGGCAAAAGATGACCGTTTCACCTACTCTATAAAACAGATGCTTAGCCCCAGCGGGGCGACATGTTTATAGAATACAGGACAAACAAACAACCTAAGCCCCAGAGGGGCGACATGTGAACAACTTCCTAAAGATGACCGTTTCACTTTTAAAACAGGCTCTAAGAAATCAGGCAAAGAAACCGAGTTTTGAAGAAAAAACTCGGTTTCTCTTCGCATTTTGTACTTTCTTTTCACATGAACCAACGAGGGAATAGTATGGACAAAGATACAATTCGAGTCGCATCAATCGCAATGCACAGCATCATGGGCGACCCGTCCGCCAACTTGGGGCGTGTGGCGGAATGGGCGCACAAAGCGCACGCACAAGGCGCGGACTTTGGGATTTTCCCGGAAGAGTGTATCACCGGGTCAATGAACAAGTCTGACTTGACGTTTGAGGAGGCGCGGATGATTGCGGAGGCGGCAGCAGAGGAATCGGTGCCATTTCTGGAATCCCTCGCTCGTAAACTACAGATGACGCTGGTAGTTGGCACGATTGAGCCATTCGGTGAGCAGCTTCGTAACAGCGCCCTTATTGTCGGACCTGAAGGATATCTGGCAACGTTTTCAAAACTTCATCTGCCCAATCCGAATGAACGGGCATGGTTTGTGCCCGGCGATACGTTTCCGGTGGTCGCTTCGCAGGGATGGACGTTTGGCGTGGGGATCTGCTACGACTTGCGTTTCCCAGAACTTTTTCGGGGTGCAGCGCAGAAAGGGGCGGAACTTTTCTTTATTCCTGTTGGCGGCAGCGGGGCGACGGAGAAGATTTCCAACAATGGCGATCAGCGTGAACAAGCCGAGTCTCACAAGGAGTTGGCAATGCAACTGCTGCCGGGACGCGCAGTTGATAATGCGCTTCATATCTTCTATGCGAATCAGTCAGGGCATAGCGGCAATGCTTGGTTTCCGGGACTGTGCTTGGCGATAGACCCAAATGGACAACTGATCGATGAATATCTCCCGGACGAAGGCATGATTGTCACGGAAGTCAAACGGGAGGTAGCGGATAGGGCAAGGGCTTCTGCTAGCTGCACCGTTGATGAGGCAAGGCCCACAGTCTACGAGGCAGCCCAACTGGTGAGAGGAGAGTAGTTTACCCGTCCTCTTGTGATCTCTATCTGATGAGGATCTGTTTGTCCTACCAGTGTACTACCGTATTTTCTGACTATCGAATCTCTTGCACCTTACCGGCAAGATTCCAGATGCCCAGCATCCCAAGTAGTGCGAGATCTACAAATAGCAGCGGTGCAAACAAGGGAGCTCCGTAGATGAACTTGTCTCTAATACCCAATTCAGAACTTCGCAAATCAGCCAAGAGGTGCAGGAAAAATCCTAACAGACCGACGAGCCCGTTTATAATCAAGATGCCCACGCAGACCTTAAGAAACAGGGGGTGAATCGGTTGTAGGAGAGCCGTCATCAAGAACCCGACAGCGATTGCGCTTGTACAGATAGGAATCCACTCAAGCGGGTCAAAGAACCCATTTTGTGCGTGGTCACAGAGAGTAAGGAGGAAGTTGCCGAAGAATCCCCCCAATGCCAGGCACACCACCCATTTCCCCCACTCCCGCGATTCCCGATCCACCATACGGTTCATGAGTAAAAGCAGCCCCAACCCACAAAAAGCGAGCGGTGCGACGAAGGGAGCGGTATAAACCAGACTCTTGATGGTAAAATCCGCGAAGAATTGGCTATTGAGATGAAATATCATTCCCCAAATGCCGATTCCGACTGAGCACCAGCCCACGGCTAACCCTACCCAACGCTTTATGCGTTCCGCTCCGGTGAACAGTGTCAACAACAACGACAGGGAAGCGGGGATTGAAAACAGAAACGGGACCCACTCGCCCCAGTGAGCGAAGTTGTTGACTGAGTGAGCGATAAAGACATCGAGGGCGAGGAACGCTATATTCGCCGTCACAAAGATTTCAAGGGTGAGCGCATGATTGTGAAACCACTTAATTTTTTGCACGGGCTTCTCGGAGTTGATGGGCAATCTCCTTAATTTCGATCATCTTCAATAGAATTTCGTAGTTTCCATGCCATTGCACGAAGTCCGCCCCGCCCATGAAAGCCCCGTGTTTTGCGGTTCTTCCATAGTAGTGCCACAGATCAAAAAAGAGGAACTCTACAGGCTCGTCAAAAGGTTCCGGTGTGAGTAATCCCTCTTGTCTCAGTGCTGCCATTAACGTTTGTGCCTCGGTAATTTTAGCATTTGTGGCTTGGACTACCCCCTCGGCTTCTTGATAGACCCTATCGACGTGCGGTTGGGTGTGGCATTTGAGACAGGTTTCTTTCATCGCGTCCTGACCGCGCTGATAGGTTGGACGTTTATCCGAGACAGCGGCGAACAGCCAATAGGAGAGGCGTTCCGTCGTATCGTGCGTTACCTTCAATCCTTCCAATCCGCTCATGTGGCAGGTGGTGCATGTGGGGACGGACATATCAGCGGTGGTGAGTCTTTTCGGATCAGCGTTGAGATTCATCTCGCGTTTCTGAGCGTTGTAAACTACCCCATGTTTCGACTCATGATAAATCTCGATTTGCGAGTGGTCAGGCCCCATGTGGCACTGCCCGCACGTTTCTGGTTCACGGGCGAGCGCGATGGATGTAGAGTGTCGTGCGTGACAATCGGTGCATGAGCCAATCGAGCCATCTTCGTTAGGTTTACCGATGTCGTGGCAACCGAGACAGCCGACAACGGTCGCGCTTTCCCCTTCTTTGGCGGCGAGTTGATTCGGGGGACGATTCACCGCCCCCTTATGATAGGTTTCGGCATACGTAATTTGCTCATCGGTAAAACCTTCTGTCCCTAGTACCGCTGCCCAAGCAGGCGCGGCGTGACGGCTCCTGAGAAACTGTTCATATTCGGTCGAGTGACACTGACTACAATTTTTAGCAGTGAGATGTTTGGCGATTGTGAATCCACGATGCGCTTGCTTCTGTTGCCCTTCTAATGCGCCGTGGCAGTCAAGGCAGTTAACCCCTTCTTTGGCGTGGCGACTCCGCTCAAATTGATGCACAACGGCTGATGTTTCCTTCCGATGACACGCTGCACACTTGCCTGTGCTTCTAACAAACTCGGCATTCGGCTGTTCTATTTCTTGGGCTGGTCGTCTGGCATTGAAAATCAGGGCAGCGATAATCAGCGCACTCCCCAAAAAAACAGCAATAAAGACAGATTTGAACGCCATGCTGCCCGCTTCGGAATGTGAGCCATGCAAACCTGCCATATTTGTTATCCTTTCGTTGATTAGGGAATCATCTGTAACCCCAAGGCACCAAGGGATTTGGACCGCAACGATTCTGACCCGCAGTCCCTTTAGGGAGGCAAATGCAGCTTAGTAAGACACCAAAAGCTATGTCAAGAAAACAAACAACAGAAGATCAAGTAAGTGCCTAGAACGCCCCGGAAAGTTTGGCTTCCTTAGCTTTCTCCTCATCCACAAAAGCGAGCAGAATCAGACCCACAATAAAGAAGACCATCAATGAAATGATGGCTAACCGTGGCGTTCCGGTAACTTGGCGTATGATGGCAAACACCAAGGGTCCCCAAATCGCTGAGAACTTGCTAAAGACGGAATAGAACCCGTAAAACTCAGCGGAGGCTTCTTTGGGAATCATCGCTCCGTAAAAAGAGCGGCTGAGTGCCTGCGAACCGCCGAGCACGATCCCTACAACGACACCCAAAATGAAAAACTCCGTAACGGTATGCAGAAAATAAGCGTATGTGACAACCCCGCTCCAGAGAAGTAACGCTAACATTAAAGCCCGTTTCGCACCGATTTTACTGGCGATCCGACCGAATAGCAAGGCACCACCGGCGGCGATGATCTGAATCATCAGCAACGTAACCATCAGGACCGTTGCAGAAAACTTCAATTCTTCAGTCCCATAGATCGTTGCCATACTGATGACTGTCTGAACGCCATCGTTATAAATCATGAAAGCGATTAAGAACAGCAGCAGATGTTTGAAACGTCGTACCTTTCTAATCGTTGCCAGAGTCCGCGTTGTACCAATGGCGACATAAGCGATTATCTTCGGTTGCGATTGGTACTTTTCAGGCATCTCCTCTATCGCTTCCGCCTCTTTCAGTTTTTTGAGCGTAAAGAGTGTAAACCCCGCCCACCACAAGCCTGCCATTCCCATCCCCATGCGGGCTGCGAGTCCTTGACCAATCCCGATGATTCCGCCGCCAGCGACCAATCCCAACGCAATAGCAAATTGCAACCCACCGCCGATGTACCCGTAGGAAAACCCTTTACTGGATACCCAGTCTATCTTATCTTCGGAGGCGATCTGAGGTAGAAACGCATCGTAGAAAACATTCGCTCCCACATACCCAATCTGTGCGATCAGAAATAGGATGGCAGTTCGCCATACATCTCCAGATTGACAGAAGTAGAGAAGCGTTGCACTGATACTGCCCATATAAGCAAGCGTAATCAGGAACTTTTTCTTCGATGAAGAGAAGTCTGATATGGCACCGAGAACGGGGGCAAACAGAAATACGAACATCGCTGAGATGCTGACCAGATATCCCCAGAGGGCATCCGCACTTACAACGGTGTCCCCAATCTGGACGCCCCCTTTGCCCACAACCGCAGTGGCAAAATAGATTGGTAAAACCCCTGCTACCACTGTGGTGACATAAGCAGAGTTTGCCCAGTCATACATACACCAGCCGAAAATCTGGGGACCACCTGAAACATTGTGCTGATTGTTCTGTGTCATCCGTTATCCTTTTATACGTGATTGTTTTTTGGAGAAAGGGATCTCAGCCAATCGCCAACTAAGAAAGGGGAGTAAACAAGGAAGAAAAGGACAAAAGCTACCGCATCTAAAATGGGTATGTACCAGGGCCAAGGCGCGAAGAAGAAGGGAGATTCCGTATGCGGTGGATTGCAAATGAACATGTAGTTGGACTTTAGCAGCAGATTGACACCTGCGATAGCCACCATATAAAGATTGGCAAGCAGAAATGAACGCAATAAGCCTTTGAAGGTAGGGCGCATTCTCAATCCCCACGTCGCAAACAACACACTGGCGACAATGCCACCGTGCACAATAAAATATTGAAAAAAACGGTAGTGCGGAAAATCGACCGCCAGTTGAGGCGTAATAACGGCGTTTAATGTGCCGACGATCCCCCAGAAATAACCGATTTCATAAAGGATCTGGTTCCGACGCAACAGTGCAAACACCACGACAAAGAGTGCAACCCCGCAGATGTGGAGGGGCAGGTAGTTCTGCACAAAGACACTGAACGATTGTACCGTCGCCGCCCGGTAAATCCAACCCCCAATTTCATTGATGATTAGTATTCCAGCCAAAAGGTAGCAAACCGCATTTGTCAGAACAGATGAATCTGCTTTCCGCACCAATACAGATAGCGCAATGGGCAGCGTGATTGTTAGGATCAGCGCGACGACATGCGAAACGCCAAGAAATTGAAATTCGGAGGTTGGCACGGCTGCTCACCTCTCGTTTGTCCATCTTACGAAGTACGGTCTAACGCCCGGTATCCGATGTCAGTCCGAAAGTGGGCTTGATTGAAGTCGATCTCCTTCACTCCGCGATACGCCTGTTCTATTGCGGACCTGATGTCAGGAGCAAGTGCGGTGACGCCGAGGACCCTGCCGCCTCCTGTGGCAATGTCTCCGTTTTGCATCTGAGTGCCTGCATGAAAAACCGTCACGTCTTTCAGCGCATTGGCGCGGTCTAGCCCGGTAATCACTTTGCCCGTCTCGTAAGCATCCGGATATCCGCCTGACGCCATTACCACACACGTGGCTGCTTCGGATTTCCACTTGCACTCAACCTTGTCCAGTGTTCCATCAATGCAGGCATCCAGCATCGGCACAAGGTCGCTGTCCATCCGGGTTAGTAATACCTGCGCTTCGGGATCACCAAGGCGGCAGTTAAACTCGATTACTTTTGGACCGGCTTCGGTAATCATCAATCCGACGTACAAAATACCCTTGAAGGTGCGTCCCTCCAACGCCATTCCGCTGATAGCCGGCCGCACGATTGCATTCATCACCTGTTCGCTGAGTTCGGGTGTCATAACCGGTGCCGGTGAATACGCGCCCATACCCCCGGTGTTTTTGCCTCGGTCCCCATCTAAGGACATCTTGTGATCCTGCGAACTCACAAAAGGAAGAGAGCGCGTCCCATCCGTTAAGACGGTGAAACTGGCTTCTTCCCCGAATAACGCCTCCTCAATTACCACCTTATCCCCGGCACTTCCGAAGTTCCGATCGACCATGATTTCCTGAACCGCTTTAACAGCGGCATCAAGCGTTAGCCCCGGAATTACGCCTTTCCCCGCAGCCAACCCATCCGCTTTGATAAAGACCGGTGCGTTAATCTCTTCAAGGTAGGCAATTGCTGCGTCTGCGTCATCGAATGTGCGATGTGTGGCGGTGGGAATGCCATTTTGTGCCATCAACTGTTTTGCGAAATCTTTGCTCGCTTCGAGAATCGCGGCTTTCTGATCTGGCCCGAATGCTCGGAGCCCCCGCGCTCGAAACACATCGACGATGCCCCTTGCCAGTGGGTCTTCGGGACCAACGACGGTCAGGTCTATCTGTTCCGTTTCTGCAAAGTCCGCGATTGCCGAGAAGTTATCCTCTAGGGAAATTGACCGACATTCGGCGATTTGGGCAATACCCGGATTCCCCGGTACACAGTACACCTTTTCAACAAGCGGACTTTGTACAATCTTCCAGACAAACGTGTGCTCTCTAGCACCACTCCCAACAACTAAAATTCTCATTGAGTTCTCCTTGATCTGGATTGATAGACTTTAGTTAATTGTCTGAATCGCTGATTAAGCGGATTAAAGGATTACATAGATAGGACTTACGCAGTTGGACACGATTACTATATTTTCCGCTCCACCGGCCGGGGTTGGACAGGTTGAGCGTAGCGAAATCCCGATCTATCGGGGCACAAGACCTGCCCCTACAATGGGTTCATTTCCTGTAGGGGCAACCCTTGTGGTTGCCCTGGTTACTGAAGTGCGTAACTCCTAATAGATTCAAAACGATCTACCATGGCATCCCTGAATCTGGCTTCTCAGGATTTTTGGATATTAGGGCTTACCAGTTGAACGGTCAAAGCCTCCATTTCGATCCCGATTTTCGAGGAGTCCGATCTTATCGGAGGAGCCTTTAACCTGTAGTTCGATGATTCATCGCCGCTGGACACCGTTGCCAACCCCGGTCTCTCCGTTTCGAGCACAGAGGCGGAACGGACGCCCGATGAATCGGGCAACTACAATCTGGAGCGCGTAAGTTCTGATATATTATTTCTTATTCCTATACCACTTGGATATGTCTATCCAAGTGGAGCGAATTTGAAAATTATCAACTCGCGTTTTGATGGGAAAAATGGTCATGCCACATCCTGACCTAACGCAGCCCTGTAATCCTTCACCGATTGTTCAAGTCCGACATAAAGGGCGTGCGCCATCAGATGATGACCGATTGAAACCTCAAGTAAGCCGGGGAGATTTCTCATGTGCGGCAGATTTTCCAGATTGAGATCATGCCCTGCGTTGATGCCAAGCTCTAAACCAATCGCCTTTTCAGCGGCTTCAGCGAGTAAGCCAAATTCGTGTGCAATTTCCTGCTCCGTTTTCGCCCACGCATAAGGCGCGGTATAGAATTCAACCCGATCCGCCCCCACTTCCTTCGCTAATTCGACCTGATGGAGGTCTGTTCCGCTGAATAGGCTGACACGGATGCCGGCATCCTTGAGGCGTTGGATGACTGGTTTGAGTCCTTCGCCTTCCGCGGTCAAATCCCAACCGTGGTCGCTCGTCACCTCGCCCGGCGTGACGGGAACGAGTGTGCACTGGTCGGGCTGCACCTCTATCACCATATCCAACAGGTCGGGTCGGGGATCGCCCTCAATGTTATATTCGACAGTAACCATCTCAGCGATTTCATAGACATCGTGGGGTTTGATGTGTCGTTGATCCTCTCGTGGGTGCACCGTAATCCCCTGCGCCCCGGTATTGATACAGGTTTGTACCGCTTGGATGACATTTGGAACGTCTTCGCCTCTGGAATTCCTTAGCGTTGCGACCTTATTGACGTTCACACTTAGGTTGATCATTACCTTCTCCCTCCATCATCGTATTTTAAGATGTTCATTATGCAATTTTAAGGGGCGATTGTCAACCAAAATTGTTTGGGCTGGTGTGAAGGAAATTTCCTTGACATGAACACTTATGTGATGTATTATAACAAGTCTATCTGTCACAATTTTTATCAAAGAATGTAGTGTCCTCGAAGAATGTAGTGTCCTCGAAGTGAGCGCAACAGATTCCCACTAAATGATTTTCCTTCCTGAACCTTCATCTCATCGAAATGTTTCAGCAAGTAATCATTAGGTTTCGGACCATTGGGCGGACATTCTCCTGTGTTTGCCGATCCATTCCGAACAAGTGTTTGTTATTGATTCAGGGAAATATGGTCAGGGCACTATCAAGGGTAGAAGACAATCAGAGATAAAGTAAACAGAAACCGCAGCAAGAGTAACTAAAGAGATACGGACTCTCGGAACACAGTAGAATAGGGAAGGCTAACATGAAAGGAAAGATAGGTATTCCGAAAAAGCAAGGGCTTTATAACCCCGCCTACGAACATGATGCCTGTGGTATCGGCTTTATCGTCAACATCAAAGGTGAAAAATCGAATACGCTCGTGCGTCAGGCACTAGATGCACTGGTTTGTCTTGACCATCGGGGGGCTCGCGGTGCGGAAGAAAATACCGGCGACGGAGCGGGCATTCTGATGCAGGTTCCGCACAACTTCCTTCAACACGCTTGCAATGATGTAGGAATTGATTTGCCCGATCCAAAACAGTACGGTGTTGGCATGGTGTTTTTCACCGATACCGAGGACGGTGAGCTGCTTCAGCGTTGTCAGCGAAAACTTGAGGAAATTGTTGTCGAAGAAGGACAAACAGTTTTGGGTTGGCGAGAAGTTCCCACCGATAATTTCTATCTGGGACCGATTTCCCGCTCCTCCGAGCCTGCGGTATGGCAGATTTTTGTCGGTAAAAATCCCAATATCGAAGATGACCTCGCTTTTGAGCGCAAGTTGTATGTGATTCGGAAGCGCGCCTCTAATATCCTCCGATACGGCGGGACAGATGAAGATTTCTACATTCCGAGCCTATCTAGCCGGACGATCGTCTATAAGGGGATGCTCACACCGATGCAGGTCCCCGAATTCTATCCCGAACTGAAAGACCCTCGGATGGAGGCGTCAATTGTCCTGCTTCACTCCCGATTTTCGACGAACACCTTTCCAAGTTGGGCGCGGTCACACCCGTACCGATACATGATTCATAACGGCGAAATTAATACGGTGCGCGGGAACCAGAATTGGATGAAAACCCGTCAGGCGATGTTAGCATCTGAGCTGTTTGGTGATGACCTCCCGAAACTTTTCCCCATCCTTGACGAGGACGGAAGTGATACCGCTATCTTTGATAACTGTCTAGAATTTCTCGCACTCTCTGGTAGGTCGCTCCCTCATTCAGTGATGATGATGATTCCTGAACCGTGGGAAAACCACGAGAGCATGAGTCCGGAGAAACGCGCATTTTATGAATACCATAGCTGTTTAATGGAGCCGTGGGATGGCCCTGCGTCCATCGCTTTTACCGATGGCACGGTTGTCGGCGCTTCTCTAGACCGGAACGGTTTTCGCCCTTCCCGCTATTACATTACAAATGATGACATGCTCGTGTTAGCTTCGGAAACCGGGGTGCTGGATATACCGCCTGAGCGGGTTGTCTCTAAAGGCCGTCTCCAACCGGGTCGAATCCTTCTGATTGATACGGAGGCGGGGCGCATCATCAGCGATGATGAAGCTAAAAATGAAATCGCTTCTGAGCATCCGTATGGTCAGTGGTTAGACGAACACCTCGTTGCATTGAAAGACCTACCAGCGGTTAAACCGAAGGAACCTCCAAAAGACCACGAAAAGATCTTACAACGCCAGCAGGCATTCGGCTATACATTTGAAGATCAGCGCATCTTCCTTGGACCCATGTCGAAAATCGGTCGTGACCCCGTCGGCTCGATGGGGAATGATGCCTCTTTGGCGGTACTTTCTAACCGACCCCAGCTACTTTACAACTATTTCAAGCAGCTATTCGCACAAGTCACCAACCCTCCGCTGGATCCGCTCAAGGAAGAGATTATCACTTCATCGGAAACAACAATAGGTACTGAACGTAATCTGCTGATGCCGGAGCCGGAGAGTTGTCGTCAGATTCGCCTTGACACTCCAGTTATTTCAGATGAGGAGCTAGCGCAGCTACGTCAGGTAGATCAGCCGGGCTTAAAATCCATTACCCTTCCAATCCTGTTTAACGTCGCCGACGGAGAGGGTGGACTTGAGAAAGCGATGGACGAGCTCTTTGCAGCTGCTGACCGTGCTATTGAAGATGGGTACACCATCATCATCTTGTCTGACCGTGGCGTTGACGAGAAGTCTGCCCCTATCCCCGCACTGCTGGCTGTTTCGGGACTCCATCACCACCTAATTCGGCGTGGCACACGCACAAAAGTCGGTATCGCGCTTGAATCGGGTGAACCGCGCGAAGTGCATCACTTCTGTCTACTCACCGGGTATGGTGTCCAAGCGGTTAATCCGTACATGGCATTCGAGAGCCTCGCGGACATGATTGCCGAAGGGCAACTGACGGATATCGGGTATCAAGATGCCGTCAAGGGATACATCAAATCAGCGACCAAAGGCGTTGTCAAGGTGATGGCGAAGATGGGAATTTCAACCATCAAGTCGTATCGAGGGGCACAAATCTTTGAAGCCATCGGCATTAAGCAAGAGGTTGTTGACCGTTACTTTACCTGGACGGAGACTCGCGTGGAAGGGGTTGGGCTTGACGTTATCGCTCGCGAAGCCCTGATGCGTCACCGCGCAGCCTTCCCAGAAATTCCGGTTGACAATCGCACCTTGGATGTCGGCGGTCATTTCCAATGGCGCCAAGATGGCGAATATCATCTGTTTAATCCAGCCACGATTCATAAGCTGCAATTAGCCGCCCGCACCAATAACTACGAGGTCTATAAAGACTACGCGAAGTTGATTAATGATTACGCTAAGAATATGGCGACGCTACGTGGGCTTTTGGAATTGAAGTTTCCCAATGAACCAATTCCGATTGACGAAGTAGAACCGGTTGAAGAAATCTGCAGACGTTTCAAGAGTGGTGCGATGTCCTACGGCTCTATCAGCAAGGAAGCGCACGAAGCATTGGCAATCGCGATGAACCGGATTGGTGGAAAGAGCAATACCGGCGAAGGGGGAGAGGATCCGGCGCGGTATTTTCTTGAACCCAACGGTGACTCCAAAAACAGCGCGATTAAACAGGTCGCCTCCGGTAGATTCGGCGTCACCAGCAACTACCTCGTGAATGCGAAGGAACTTCAGATCAAAATGGCGCAAGGTGCCAAGCCCGGTGAGGGTGGTGAGTTGCCCGGTAGAAAAGTCTACCCGTGGATCGCCACAGTGCGTCACTCGACGCCGGGGGTTGAATTGATTTCGCCGCCACCGCACCACGACATCTATTCTATTGAAGACCTCGCCCAACTCATCCACGATTTGAAAAACTCGAACCACCATGCGCGGATCAACGTTAAGTTAGTGTCCGAGGTCGGTGTTGGTACTATCGCCGCTGGTGTAGCAAAAGGGCACGCGGATGTCGTCCTGATCAGCGGACTTGATGGCGGTACGGGGGCTTCCCCACAGACCAGCATTAAACATGCCGGCTTGCCTTGGGAACTTGGCGTGGCGGAAACACATCAGACCTTGGTATTGAATAATCTACGCTCTCGTATTATCGTGGAAACGGATGGCCAACTAAAAACTGGGCGAGATGTTATTGTCGCTGCGTTGTTAGGTGCCGAAGAGTTCGGTTTTGCGACCACGGCACTCGTGACGCTCGGCTGCATCATGATGCGTGTGTGCCATCTTGATACCTGCCCGGTGGGCGTGGCGACGCAAAATCCAGAGCTGCGTGAGAAATTCATGGGAGACCCGTCCCACGTCGTGAACTTCATGCGTTTCATCGCAGAGGATATGCGTGAAATCATGGCACAGTTGGGGGCTCGCACGGTTAACGAATTGATTGGTCGTACCGACCTACTTGAGCCGACAAAGGCAGTTGACCACTGGAAAGCAAAGGGAATAGATCTTTCACCAATTCTCTACCAACCTCAAGTTGGACCCGAAATCGGTCGTTACTGCCAAATTGACCAAGACCACGGTTTGGATAAAGCTCTGGATAACGAAGTCCTTTTAGACTTTTGTGAGCCCACTTTGCGGGACGGGACAAAAGTTACGGGGTCTTTTCCGATTAAGAATACCAACCGGGTTGTCGGTACGATTTTAGGTAGCGAACTTACCCGACGTCATGGACCCGATGGGCTGCCTGATGATACTATTGATATCCATTTTAAAGGATCTGCCGGTCAATCCTTTGGTGCGTTTACGCCTCCTGGTGTCACGTTCCGCCTTGAAGGTGACGCAAATGATTACTTTGGTAAGGGCCTCTGCGGCAGCAAATTAATTGTTTATCCACCCAGAAATTCCATATTCAAGTCCGAAGAGAATATCATTATCGGCAACGTCGCTTTTTATGGAGCAACCAACGGTGAAGCCTATATCCGTGGCATGGCGGGTGAACGGTTCTGTGTACGGAATAGTGGGGTCCGTGCTGTCGTCGAAGCCGTCGGTGATCACGGCTGTGAATATATGACAGGCGGTAGAGTCGTCGTTCTCGGGAAAACGGGGCGAAACTTTGCTGGTGGGATGTCCGGTGGAATTGCCTATGTACTCGACCGTGATGGCGATTTCCATATCCGCTGTAATCAGGAACAGTGTGATCTTGAACGCTTGGAAGATCCGGTGGAGATCTTGGAGGTCAAAGGGATGATTCAGCGGCACGCCGAGTATACCGGGAGCGAACTTGCGTTAGAAGTCTTGGAGGATTGGGAGAATACGGTTCTCCAATTCGTCAAGGTCATGCCGCAAGATTATAAAAGAATTCTTGATGCACTTGAAGAAGCAGAGTCAGAAGGATTTGAGGGAGAGGATGCTTGGCTAGAGGCGTTTCGGCGCGGCGTCGCTGCTGAAGAGGCAGCTTAAGTCGACAAAAAGTAAGGAAATATGACGATCAACCCGCAAGAACGACTACGTGAAATTGCATCAATTCCCGAAAGGGAAATTGATACGAAAAATATTCCTGAATTAGATGCCAACTTTTGGGAAAATGCGATGTTACGGTTCAAAGGAAAACCGATTGACGACCCAACTCCCCAAGAGAAAGAGGAATTTATGGAATATCGTGACCATATCGTGGCACAATCGCTTGGGCTTGATTAGAAAACGATCCTTGTAGCTGAGGCGGCAGCTTAGACAGATACAACTGAAGGAGACAGCATGGCAAAACCAACGGGATTTATGGAGTATGATAGAGAACTTCCGCCCGATCGTTCACCATTAGAACGGATCAAAGACTGGAACGAATTTCACGAACATTTTACGGTAGAAAAACTTCAGACGCAAGGGGCACGCTGCATGGATTGTGGCATCCCGTTCTGTCATACCGGAATGCGATTGCCGGAAACAAGTCCCGCTGCATCGGGATGTCCAATCAACAATCTGATACCGGAGTGGAATGACCTCGTCTATCGCGGTCTGTGGAAAGAAGCGTTGGAACGGCTGCATAAAACCAATAACTTTCCTGAGTTCACAGGGCGAGTGTGTCCGGCACCTTGCGAGGGCGCTTGCGTTCTGGGCATGATTGAACCGCCGGTGACAATTAAAAATATTGAAGTTTCAATCATCGATAAGGGTTGGGAGGAAGGTTGGGTCGTTCCTGAACCACCCGCCAAACGTACGGGTAAGAGTGTTGCGGTTGTGGGATCTGGTCCAGCGGGTCTATCGTGCGCTGCACAACTAAACAGGGCGGGGCATCTCGTCACGGTCTATGAGCGTGCCGACCGTATCGGCGGACTATTGATGTACGGCATCCCCAATATGAAATTGGATAAAAAAAGAGTCGTCCAACGCCGCATCGATCTGATGGAAGCAGAAGGGGTTACTTTCACTACCAACACTGAAATTGGCAAAGATATCTCAGCAAAAGAGTTAGTTGATAAGTTTGATGCAGTCGTCCTCTGCGGAGGCGCTACCAAGCCGCGAGATCTCCCTATCGAAGGTCGAGACCTCGAAGGCATCCATTTTGCCGTGCCATTCCTTCACGCGAATACCAAAAGCCTCCTCGATTCCAATCACGAAGATGGGAATTATATCTCTGCCAAAGACAAACACGTCATCGTCATCGGTGGCGGGGATACGGGCACCGACTGTGTGGGAACGTCCATGCGTCACGGGTGCAAAAGCCTCACACAATTTGAAATTCTCGAACGCCCTCCCGATGAACGTGCGCCCAATAATCCATGGCCCGAATATCCACGGATCTATGAACTCGATTACGGGCAGGAAGAAGCTGCTGCCAAATTTGGGGAGGATCCGCGTATCTATCTCATCAGCACATCGAAATTCGTTGGCGACACAAAGGGGCACGTAAAAGAACTTCATACCGCTGAAGTTGAATGGGTTCCGGGGGATGGCGGACGTCCTTTTCCCAAACCGATTGAAGGCACCGAAAAGGTTTGGCCCGCTGATCTAGTGCTGCTAGCCATGGGCTTCCTTGGTCCTGAAGACACTATTTTGGAAGAACTCAACGTCGAGCGCGATGAACGTTCTAATGTTAAGGCAGAAGAAGATAAATACGCGACTAGCATCCCCGGTGTATTTGCTGCTGGCGACATGCGGCGCGGGCAAAGCCTCGTTGTTTGGGCATTCAAAGAGGGACGCGGCGCAGCCCGTGAAGCAGATCGATACCTAATGGGAACCACGGATTTGCCGTGAGATAGGGCAGTCATCTCGCAATCTCTATACGAAACTTAATAAAAAAGCCGGCATTTTCACTCCGATTGCCGGCTTTTTTTGATTGGATGTACACCAATGTCTGCAATACCAACCCCCTTAGAGGAATTAAAGAAAAAGCAAATTACCCTTGCAGATTATCTGCTGATGCCCGAACTTAATCATCCGTATGAAATCATTGATGGAGAGGTGCCTCATCCAACTCCAATACCCGCACATCAAATAATAGGTGCGAACATCTTTACCCCGCTAAATCAGCATGTAAAAGCAAAAGAACTCGGTGTGGTGCTTTTTACACCGGTTGATATTATCCTCCAACGCGACCCCTTGCGGACGCGTCAGCCTGATGTGTTGTTCATCCACAAAGACAACCTGCCCGGCACTAGCCTTGATGACCTTGAAGAGCTGCAGCTTTTTGAGATTACCCCAGATTTAATCGTCGAAGCGCTTTCACCCTCGGATACAAAAAAGGTGCTAGCCGGAAAATTGACAGATTATCAACGGATTGGTGTCAAAGAGTGTTGGTTGGTCAGTCGGGAAGCGCGCTCGGTTGAAGTATTACGTTTATCAGCCGAGAAATCTGAGCGAGCAGGTTTCTATGGACTTGGCGAGATCGTTCATAGTGAAGTACTTATAGATCTCCGATTGGCCGTGGAGGCAATCTTTGCCTGATATTTATGAGAACCGATCCGTGCCTGCCTGACGTAAATAATCTGAAATTCGGCGATATGCAGTGTTAAGTCGCTGCATCATTTCAAGGCTTCCTCCCTTGTCCGGGTGGTAGCTCAACGCAAGTTGACGATACCGTTCCCTCAACGCATTCAGGTCAGTCGGATAGGTTAAGCCGACGAACTGAAAACTGTCTTGCAGCGCGTCAGGCATACTTAATAGCTGATTTCTCCTTCCACCTCGATCTTTCCGCTCACCCCTTTGGTGAAAAACCCCCTCCAAATACTTATCTAACCGAACCTTAGACATCAACCGAATCTCATCCACCTCAAAGAACAGTTCTCCAACACATCTAGCATGAATTGCCGCTTGTGTTAAGTTCATCGTTTCGGCGACAGTACCTTCAACCTCTTCAATCTGATCACGTCTCTCCTGAGAAACTGTTTGTTCGTAGTAATCTCGAACTAAGTTTTGATAAAGCTCCCATTTGGGAGACTGTAGGCCGATTGCTGCCCAATTCCGTAACCGATAACCGATGAGAGCGTCGAGTGCTTCGCGTGCAGCGTATGCAGCGATCTCGCCCCGGATCAGTTCTTGATCGACTATATCAAATCCTTGAAAAACAGAAAAATCTAACTTGCGTCGGTAGAAATCGTTTAACATCCCTAAATCACATGCAGCAACCAGCGACGTGGGCGGTTTTATAAAATTGTTGTCCCATGTGCAGAATTGACTCCGAAATCGTTGGACATCTTTGAAAGAAATATGGGAGGCTACATCATCCGCACATCCATTAAAAACAACTCGCAATCGATCCGAGATGAAAGCCAATTCGTCAACAAATAAATATTGTTTAACCATTCACGCACCTACCCGATAGAGAGCTGATTAAAGTATACTGTCTTTCTCCCCTTTTTTCCAGTACCTTTGATGAAGGTTTAAGTTGCTATCCCACTGATCTTTTTTAGCATAACAACGTATCATTGACAGCAGTATTCTCCCTTTCCTTCTGATAACTTCTAGAACAATTCATATCCCGATTTACTAATATACCGTTTCCTTGTTTTGCCTTGACTTTATAGGGATGCCTTTGCTACAATAGCATAGATTGAACGAACGATCAGTTGTCCTTGCCACTTGAGATAATAGGTATGCCGCAAATACGCCTCTTGGCTTTGTCCAATTAAGCGGTTTAAGAATTATAAATTGTTGATGCCTTCCTCATTTTTTGGCTAAGCCCCTTTCTCTTTACGAGTCGTAATTGCGATGATCTGCAGTCAGATATAGCATTTGCTAGTTAAGCATTAAGGAAATCTTTCCTTCATAATAGAAATGAATGCCCCACAGACATACAAAAATAGAATCCCAACACTGTATATTATTCAAGTAGGCAACTCAAGCGAAGAGTCACTCCTGCCACAGCACCTCACACTCCCACTTCTGATAAGCCCTCAACGAAGGAGAACTTAATGGCACAGAAGATAGCAGCCATGCGACAGATGTTTTCAGAACTCCCTGAAACTTCAATTTATAGCCCAGTAACGGAGGCGTTGCAAACCGCGGGGCAATTAGCTGAGCAGGACATTGCAGATGTCCTCAAAGCGTTTAGCACAATGCCTCAGTCAACGAAGGTCTTCGCAAATCCAGTTTTACATCACACAAAAGTTGATTGCGATGGCGCAGGTATAACACTGAATATCCGCAGTTTTGGTATCCGCGGCGTAATTCAAGAGAGCGAAATTGTTGCCGGTGGACTTGCGCCCGCGTATGTAATCTTTGTTGGTTTGTTCGGAAGAAGACCCGAAAAGGATCAGAACGGTTTCGATCAAGAGGGAGTGCTCAGGGAACTGATTAATCGCAAATTTTACCAAGTCAGAAGGGTTATCAGGGAAGATATTTCGGGATGCCAGACATTAATTGAGCAAATTGCCAACTTTGTTCAGACATTTCCAGAGTTAGGACCGGAACTCGCCATTCAGCATTTTTCGACGCTGCGAAAAGCAAACCGAGCGAAAAACCGCATTCCAGAGCGTGGGTTGAACGACGAAAGGCGTGAGGGCCGTCTTCTGTTTCAAATGATTGGCACACACATGGAAAACGTAGCTGTGGGTGCGATATCCGCTTATATGCGTGGCTTACTGGACGGGAACGCCACTTTAACTTCCGAGCAACTCGTTTATCAAACAGACGCACTTATCAGCGAAGAAGAAAGCGCTGGCAAAACAGCGTTTCAGACCTGCTACAGTCTTCTGCTGGGGCGCCGTGCCAATGAAGTTGAAAATAAAGCCATGGAACGGATGGGAATCATACAAACCCACCACGGATCGGCCGGGTCCAACATGGTCGCTCGATATATGGCGACGTTACATACTCCTTCGGTCTCTGATTTCCTGACAGCTGCTCATATGAATCTTGATGGCGATCGCCATTTTGGTGCGATTCACGATATGACCCACTTTATTAATGCACTTGAGCAACTCGCCCCGGAACGTCGGGAAGCCGCCATTCGGAACGAAGTGCTAGGCGGTGGAATACCGACGTTTGGTCATCCGGAAATAGCTGCCGCTGGTAGAGTTGACGAAATCCAGCAAGATCCGAGGCCCGCAATTTATATTGAACCTATTTTAGATGCAATAGATAGTGGGGATCTCACGCTTGACGATAAGCAAAAACAGCGGCTCGGCATGATTCAACGTATCTATCAAATTGCGTTTGTCGAAGGTGTGATTAAACCGGGACGGGAAAACGATCCGCCGCTTCGTTTGACACCAAACACGGATTTCGGCGGCTGGGCGGTTCAAGAAGCGTTGGGCATCCATGAGTTGGATCGAACGCTGCTCACCTATATCTTTAGAGGATTTGGTTGGATGATGGATGTCCGGGAACAGTTGCAAGACCGTCATATTATTCGTCCGGTCATTCCACCCGATCCCCAGATTATCCCCACAGATAGCAGTGATTCAACGATTCCGGATATAGTTGTTTCAACCCACAATCGCCTGGTTCAGGAGGAAGCGTTCTCTCCGCATTGAACGACGATATGTGGCAACTTGAGTCTAAGCAATCATTAGTAATCAGGCTCATCTAACCTTCGCAGTGGAGTCCCTTGGTAGCATATTTTTACCATGCGATCTGATCGGTTGTCTTTTTAGAAAGGAGTACAGATTGGTCAACTCAGAAGCAATTGAGGCTGCAAAAGAACATTTCGGAAACGTTTTGCAGCAACAACTTGAGCGAGTCGAGAAACTCAAGCAAGAACCAGATTGGACAGATTATAGCTCTATTTCGCCCATCACTGTCGGTATGCTCGGCGGTGACGGCATCGGTCCGACAATCAGTGTCGAAACCCAGCGTGTGCTTGAATATCTCCTGCGTGACCCGGTCAGCAGTGGAAAGGTCGAGTTTCGGGTAATAGAAGGACTCACCATTGAAAACCGCGCCGAAAAGATGCAGTCAATACCGGACGATGTACTTGAAGAGATCAAGGGGTGTCACGTAACCCTAAAGGGACCAACGCATACACCTGAACAGGGGGACGGGTGGCCCAATATAGAGAGCGCGAACGTCTCCATGCGTAAGGCACTTGACCTATTCGCCAACGTCCGCCCGGTGCGTGTACCTGCCGAAAACATTGATTGGACCTTCTTCCGCGAGAACACTGAAGATATGTACGCACTTGGCAGCCAAGGCATCAATGTCACCGATGACTTGGGGATAGACTTTCGCGTTATCACGAGCCAAGGATCTGAGCGGATTATTGAGGCCGCCTTCGCTCACGCGAAACGTACCGGCCGAACCAAGGTAACGGTTGTCACAAAGGCGAATATCGTCAAAACAACCGACGGCAAGTTTCTCGACTTTGGGCGCCAGATCGCGCAACGGTATCCAGATATCGAGTGGGATAGTTGGTACATTGACATCATGACTGCAGCACTGATAAATCCAGCGCGTCAACAGGATTTTCAGGTGCTTGTGCTGCCTAATCTCTACGGCGATATTTTGACCGATGAGGCAGCTCAGATCCAGGGCGGCGTCGGAACTGCCGGCAGCGCGAACATCGGCAAACAGGCTGCCATGTTTGAGGCGATCCATGGGAGTGCCCCACGAATGGTACAAGAGGGGAGAGCACAGTATGCGGACCCAAGCTCTCTCATCCGCGCGGGTGCCATGATGCTTGAACATATCGGATTCGATGAACTCGGTCAAAAACTGCATAAAGCTCTTGATATCTGCGGACAGTACGAGCGCAAGGTCGTTATGACCGGACGTAACACAGGTGCGACCAGTGAGGCATTCGGAGACTATATAATGGAAACCGTCGAGGATGCCAGTGTTGAGGCACGGTGGCAAGAATATGTGAACGCAGAAGCATAATTTGGATAATGAGTGATGAGTAATACGTAGAGGATTATCTACACAACCACCGTCATTTTGTCAACTGCGTACTATTTTTTGGAAAACACTTAGAAAACACGGAGAACACAGAGCAATTAGCAGTAACTCATTGTTAAAGTGTTTCACCGGTAATCTATCATAGGGAAAACGAATGGCTCGAAAAAAAATTAGTGTGATTGGTGCTGGAAACGTCGGTGCGACTGCGGCACTGTTCATCGCACAAAAGCAGCTTGGCGATGTCGTGATGGTGGATATCATCGACGGCATCCCACAAGGAAAGGGTCTGGATATGGCACAGGCATCGCCTGTTGAAATGTTCGATGCAAGTGTCACAGGCTCAACAGGTTACGAAGAGACAGCCGGCTCTGATGTGGTGATCATTACTTCCGGATCACCCCGAAAGCCGGGAATGACCCGCGAAGACCTATTGCAGACAAACGCCAATATCGTTGGCAGCGTCACGGAAAGCGTTGTGAAACACTCGCCGGACTGCATTATCGTGATGTTGACCAATCCGTTGGATATCATGACCTATCATGCGTGGAAGGTTTCGGGATTCCCATCCAACCGCGTGGTTGGACAGGCGGGCGTACTCGATTCAGCGCGTTTCCGCTACTTTATCTCCCTTGAACTCGGTGTGTCTGTTGAGGATATCAGTGCCCTCGTGATGGGAGGACACGGAGATACGATGGTGCCCTTACCGCGTTACACAACGGTCGGCGGAATCCCAATTCCGCAACTCATATCCGCAGAGCGAATTGAGGAAATGGCGCAGCGCACGCGAGATGGTGGTGCAGAGGTAGTCGATCTGCTGAAGACGAGTGGTTACTACGCAGCAGGTGCCTCACTTGCTCAGATGGCGGACGCAATTATCCGCGACAAAAAACGGCTCATCCCCTGTGCAGCCCATCTGACCGGACAGTTCGGTATTGACGACCTATATATCGGCGTCCCGATTAAATTGGGAGCGGATGGCGTTGAAGAAATTATCGAAGTCGAATTGACTGACGATGAAATCCAAGCGTTGCAAACATCGGCTCAGACATATCGAGAAGGGATCGAGTTGCTGGGTTACTAACACGAAGAGAAACCGAGTTTTTAGACGAAGATTAATTTATTAATTCGGTAATTTCCGAGCGGTGCCCGGTGCGGTTGGAAACCGCACCTGCCGGGGTTATAACTCCATCGGTTTCTGCTGCACCACAGAACATATACAAAGCCCCCATTCACGTTTGCCAACTCAAATCAAAGGAGAATAAATTGAAGATCGCATATTTCGATTGCTTCTCAGGCATCAGCGGAGACATGGTGCTCGGTGCCTTGGTCAATGCAGGTGTCGATCCAGACGCACTGAATACAGAGTTGGCAAAGTTAAAACTGGACGAATTTACGCTGCGTTTCGAGGAAGCCCTGAAACACAGCATCAGCGGTACACGGGCAGTCGTAGAAACCGCTGATTCAACTGGAGATTCGCACGAGCACAACGATTCTCCGGCGACACCACACCATCACACCCACGACCATGACCATGGTCACGAACACAGCCACGAACATCATGATCACCCGCACACACACGGTCCAAGCCGTCACCTCTCCGATATTTTCGCTGTCCTAGATAACAGCGATCTTGATGCAGTAATCATTGATCGCGCAAAGCGGATCTTTGATCGATTGGCAGCGGCGGAAGCAAAAGTCCACAACACCTCCAAAGATCAGGTACATCTTCACGAAGTTAGCGGCATTGATGCGATTGTGGACATTGTTGGAGCTGTTATTGGCTTACACCTTCTGGCGGTCGATGAAATCCACGCCTCTCCCTTATCACTCGGCGGCGGTTTCGTCCGATGCGCCCATGGGCTCATGCCTGTCCCTGCACCGGGGACGATGGAACTGTTGTGTGGCGTGCCCATCCGACAGACCGAAATCCGAAAAGAGTTAGTGACACCAACCGGCGCAGCCATTATCACGACGCTCGCGGACGGATTCGGCACAATGCCAGAGATGACCATCAACCAAATCGGCTATGGTGCTGGCACACGCAACCTTGAGGAACAACCGAACCTCTTGCGGTTATGCATCGGTAAAAAAAAACTATCGAGGGTGATCAGGTCTGCGTAATTGAAACCAACCTCGACGATATGTCGCCAGAAATCGCGGGCTACCTGATGGAGCAACTCTTTGAACGAGGTGCTCTTGATGTCTTCATGACACCAATATTCATGAAGAAGGGTCGTCCGGCGACAAAGCTGAGTGTCCTTTGTACACCATCCCTCCGTGATACATTGAACGAAATGCTCCTCCTAGAAACAACTACATTTGGCGTCAGATCCTACACCGTTGACCGACTAAAACTCACCCGTGACTTTGTCGATATCCAAACGCGATGGGGTACCGTTCGGGCGAAGTGCGGATATTTGGAGGGGCAGTTAATTAAAACAGTTCCCGAATATGAAGATTGTAAGCGGCTTGCCGAGCAGCACGGCATTCCGCTCAGGAAGATTTATGAGGAAGCAATTCGACAGATGGGGGAATGAGGGAACTTTTGAGTCAAGAGTATTCGGGCCTACCTATTAACACTTACCCTCCGATTTACTCCATCTTATGTACAATACATCTGTCCTATAAAAGAGAGAGGTGTGCATCATTCTTGTTTGAATCACGAAGTCAGCTGATTACGCAGAAAATAGCGATAAGCAAACAGAACTGCTACCAGACTCACGTTCTTTAAGCAAGCCCAATACACGAAAGTCTTGATGATTCGACAGAAACCTTCGCTCCAGCGGAGCGATATGTCTATAGAACGGCGGTAAAGTCAATGCCTGCGCTCCAGATGAAGATTAATTTATTAATTGGGTAATTTCCGAGCGATGTCCAGTGCGGTGGGAAACCGCACCTACCGGGTCTGGGGGAAATATAGAATTACCCGTTTAATTTCTTAAAACTCATGCGGAGCGCAATGTGTATGCACAGCAATAGGGTTAATCTAACAAGATTGCTACACATGCACACCCCTCAGATATATAACGACAGGTTACAGTAGTGGATTAAACTTTGGACTTGGACGCGAGTTTAGCATCAATCAGGGTTTAGCATCAATCAGGAAAGAGGTTTTGTCAAAAGGGTCTTCTGGTTGGTAGAGGGAGGGCTTTTTTTATCACTAAAATCTGAGAGATGGCGAACTACATTCATGGGCGGAGAGGAAGTTATCTCCAAGGAGGAAGAGAACTTTTTCTTTAGTAAATCCCCGTTTTTTTAATACGGGCCCCATTTTCTATTCTAAACGGGAGTGATTTAGATCGCGCAGATCGACGAAGGGTATGGTCGCGGTGTTGGGGCGCGGTCAAATCAATAAACTAAAGAGAGTTTCGATGAAATGTCAACACGTTCTAGTTATCGGAGCCACCCAAACTCTCAAAAACACCTGCCACCGATGAATACTGCGCGAACTTGACAATGACGCCCAACAAAAGGAGCGGAACCGCGATAAGCGCTACCAGTATGAGAATCCCCCAGATCCACGTCTTCTTGCCTTTGTCCGTCTTGGCAATCTCTGCCAACCTCGAAATGAGCACTCCCGCCCCGATCATCATTGCCACAATAAAACCGAAGACCAACGCAACCATGGTTTTCCCTTTCTAGATAAAGCAACAACCTTACGCATTATTCTTCCACTCGATGCGGTTTGAGGATTAAATCATCGTATTCCGCCGGATCAACAAACGCTTCAACAATCACAGGCGCGTTCAGCTCAAATGCTTTAATCAGTGCGGACCGATACGTCTCTTCATCCTCTGCAACAAGGACCGGGACACCAAAATAGGTGGGTGCGGGGTTATAAGCATCCCCGAAAAGACGGGTGCCGTATTGCGGGAATCCTTTCCGTTCCTGCTTAATTTTAATCAACTGGAGATTCTGATCCGTCAGTATCACAAAAACGACGGGAGTCCCTAAAGTGATAGCGGTTGCCATCTCTCCCGCCATCATCAAAAACCCGCCATCGCCGGTCACACAGGTGACCTGCCGATCTGGACAGCACAGCTTGGCAGCAATCGCGGACGGAATCCCAAATCCCATCGACGATCCCCCATTTGTCATGATCTGATTGCCCCAACGATAGGTTTTCCAGAGTTGCCCGATGAGGTGGGTGTGCGCCCCGACATCACACGTCATAATTCCATCGTCAGGGAGCACCTCTCGCAAGATATTTAAGGCATGGTGTGGTGAGAAATTTGGCACATCGGGTGAGAGGTTAGCGAACAATTTCTCTTTGCGATCTTGGAGTTCTTCAGCACACCAATCGTAATCGAATTTTGGGAAGCGCAGCATCGCCTCAAGTGTTTGGCGGATATCCCCAATAATCTCATAGACCTCATAACTGGAATCAATATCGGCAGGGACGGTATCAATATGGACAACTGGGGCATCTGGTAACCACTCTTCGTAGTTGAATTCCACTACATCGTAGCCAATAGCTATTACCAAATCCGCTTCGCTGTGTGTTTTCGCGACCTGATCGGAGAGAGCGTGGAACAGGACACCTGCGTAGTATGGATTTTCTTCAGAGATTATTCCCTTCGCCATCGGCGTGAGGATCACAGGGATGCCCTGCTTCTCCACAAATTGATTCACGAGTGTTGTGGCATCAGCACGCGTCACACTCAAACCCAATGCGACAATCGGCTTTCTGGCGGATCTCATCAGCTGCTCAACCCGCTGTATTGATTCAGTGGCAGGCGTAACGGCTTGGTGTTGATGATCGGTCGCATCGCTGACAGCGTTTTCATAGTCCGGCACAGGAGCCTCTCCAAGTTCTGCCGGGATGCCGAGATGGACTGGACCCGGAACCTCTTGGCAAGCAATATCAACGGCTTTGACTACTGTTTCGGACAGATTATCCACAGAAAGTTCTGCAGTCCATTTCGAGAGCGGTTCAAACAGTGCTTGATGATCAATTTTCATCTGAGTCATCCGCGTTCGCATCGCCGTTGGAATTTGTGAAGTCAAGGCGAGCACCGGCGAGCGATCCAATAGCGCGTTTGCGACTCCTGTGCTCAGGTTTGTGGCACCCGGTCCAAAAGTGCCGTAACAGACCCCCGGCTTGCCTGTTAGCCGTGCATAAACATCAGCCATGAATCCCGCAGACGCCTCATTGCTGACCAACACAAACTCTACATTGCTCTGACGCATCGCTTCCATAAACGGTGTCCACGGACCGCTGGGGATACCAAAAATGTATCGAATACCAAAATCTTCCAACATCTGGATGAGTGTTTCCGCGAAGGTTTTCAACGCCACAGATCTCCTTCCTTTGATCTTTTTCCTATCCTATCACACTGCCACCAAAACGTCAACGAATTCCCTCCATTTTTGATTGCATCTCAACGGTTCTGCATGGTATCATAACGGCGGTCTGCTGATATAAAACGGAGGAAAAAGATGCGCTTTGAAAACCGAGTTGCTTTTGTAACAGGCGGCGGTGGTCCGCTTGGGATTGGCAGGGCAGCGTGTCTGGCATTTGCGCGAGAAGGTGCAGCCGTTGTTGTTGCGGGCGGACGGATGGCGGATGCGGTTGCCGCAGAGGTTCAAAACGAAGGTGGTAGAGCAATTGCCATACCGCTAGACGTAACCGTTCCTGAACAGGTACAAGCGGCTGTTGACACCACTGTTGAAACATTCGGACGATTGGACATCCTGTTCAATAACGCAGGAATTCTGGGCAGAAGTAAGTTGTTCGAAGTCACAGCTGAAGATTTCAACCGCGTCATGGATGTTAATGTTACAGGGTGTCTATTGTGCGCTCAAGCTGCAGCGAAGGTGATGCGCGAGCAGGGGATCCGTGGACGCATTATCAATAACTCGTCGATTTATGCGGAAGAATCGCACGAAGGTGTCCTCAGTTACTGTGTCAGCAAAGCGGCGTTAAACCGATTGACCCGCAGCCTTGCCCTTGAACTGCGTCCTTATGGGATAACCGTTAACGCAATTGGCCCCGGTGGTGGTGCACCCACAGGTATCAATTCCCCACAGAATCTGCCACAGGATGAATCCTTGCCAGATCTTCTTCCCGCTCCAGTCGACGCACCTCCGCTGGATCGGCGTGCAACAGTATGGGACTATATCGGTGGGGTGCTATTCCTCGCCTCTGACGAAGCAGCTTATGTAAGTGGCGATATCATGACAATTGACGGCGGCGCGGTTGCCCGTCGATGAGCGTTGGTTGGCTACACCGAAACCGACGTGAAGAAACGAAGAATTATCTGTGATTGAATTTGTTAAAGCTCACTGGCTGTTGCTTTTCCTAATTTTACCTCTAATCATCATCGTTACGACGCTTGCAACGCTTGCGAGTATTTCGATGCTGCTTATTTCGTTACCACCGGACTATTTCATTCAAAAGAAACGAAGGAGTCGCATAAAGAACCCGGTTTTACGCCTATTTCTGCGCCTATTGAAAAATGTGTGCGGCACTGTCTTTTTGATTGCCGGATTCATAATGCTATTTACGCCGGGACCAGGTGTTTTGAGTGCGCTTGTTGGTGTCATCCTTTGCGATTTTCCCGGTAAGCGAAGGGTAGAACGCAAGATTATTGCGCGTCCACGTGTGCTATCTATGATAAATCGGATTCGATCCCGATATAACCGTCCACTGATTGTGTTAGACGATTAACCAAGAATTTATGCTTTTTTGCCGAAAAAAGGCTTGACAGCGTTTTCAAAATGTGAAATAATAATCTTTTGGAAAATTAGAATCCGCCGAATAAAGCAAAGTGGGCTAAATATGAGCCCATTCTTTTTTGGTTTGAGTATGTGAAACATTTCACAACCCACACTCAATAACCCTATTTTCGGCTAAAAACGCCACGCAGCTTAAAAAATGTTGACCGATTATCTACCCATCCTATTGTTACTCGTTTTCGCCATCGGTTTTGCGGCAGTGAACCTTGCCCTGACCCACTTGGTCGGACCAAAGAAGTCAACGCAAGCCAAACTCTCCGTTTACGAATCTGGTGTTCAACCCGTCGGAGATACCCGGCAAAGGATTTCCATCCGCTTTGGTCTCATTGCGATGCTCTTTATCATCTTTGATATTGAGGTCGTTTTTCTCTATCCGTGGGCAATTGTCTTTAAGAAATTTACAGAGAGTAGCGGCTATTTCATTCTCGTTGAAATGCTTGTCTTCATCGGTATTCTCTTTTTAGGTTATATCTACGCTTGGAAGAAAGGCGGTCTATCGTGGGATTAGAAAGTCAGCTTGGAGATAATATACTCACTACCACCATTGATAAGTTTGTAAACTGGGGCAGAAAAAACTCCCTCTGGCCAATGCCATTCGGCACTGCCTGTTGCGCTATTGAAATGATGGCGACCCTAGCATCAAAGTTCGACCTCTCACGCTTTGGGGCAGAAGCGATTCGATTCTCGCCACGCCAATCGGATCTGTTAATTGTTTCGGGGCGAATCTCGATTAAAATGATGCCAGTCCTAAAGAAAATCTATGACCAGATGCCCGACCCGAAATGGGTCCTCTCAATGGGAGCATGCGCCTCGACAGGTGGCGTTTTTGATACTTACACTTTAGTACAAGGCGTGGATGGATTCATCCCCGTTGACATCTATATTCCCGGCTGCCCACCGCGTCCTGAGGATCTCATCGACGCTGTGATACAGATTCAACGCATCGTGGAACAAGAAAGTGTCTCCCCTAAAAGGCAGGGCGGAGCAATCGCTAGTTAGTAGCAGCCGCACCCGATATCCGACCTAAAGGACCAAACTCAATGAGCGAAGAGCATGAGGTAACCACTGAAACGCAACAACCGCTTGTGATTCAGAAAGTTCAAGAGCAAAACTCCGACGCAATCCTTGAGGTTTCTGATGCACGAGGTGAATTGACGATCACAGTGCGTAAAGATGCCATCTATGAGTTGATGGAGTTTCTGAAAAACGATTCAGAACTCGCATATAACTTTCTCGCTGATGTCACAGCGGTTGATTATTCCTTGATGGAAGATGTCCTAACGAAATACGACTATGCACGGTTCGTGGTGGTTTATCATCTGCTTTCGACAGAAAAGAAAGAACGGCTGCGTGTCAAAGTTCCAGTCCATGAAAAAGAACTTAGTATCCCATCAGTGGCATCTATCTGGAAGGTAGCAAATTGGCTGGAGCGGGAAGCGTACGACATGTTCGGAATCAAATTTGAGAACCATCCAGACCTCCGTCGAATCCTAATGCCCGATGATTATGAAGGGTATCCGCTTCGTAAGGACTACCCGCTGCGTGGTCGTGGTGAACGCGAGACTTTTAACTTTGAAGAGCAGAATGTATAGTATACTTTAGGATTACGCTTCAATTATTAAGGGCCAATCCCTACTCTCCACTGGAGAAAAAGCCATGCACATAGATCCAAATCGAGTTCCTGGCGAACCGATGACACTGAATTTCGGTCCCCAGCATCCCGCGACTCACGGCACACTTAGAATTGTCGTAGAACTTGATGGTGAAACTGTCCTGAAAGCAACACCCCACCTCGGTTATCTCCATACCGGTTTCGAGAAGCTAGGAGAACATCAAGACTACAATCAGTTTATTGTTGTAACTGATCGGATGAACTATCTCTCACCGTTGTCTAACAACTTCGGTTATGTACTCGCTGTGGAAAAGTTGATGGATATCCAAGTCCCGGAGCGTTGTGAATACGTTCGCGTGATCCTTGCCGAACTCTCCCGTATCGCAGATCACATGGTTTGGCTCGGTATGGGCGCATTAGACCTCGGGGCATTTACAGTGATGCTATACGGCTTTGAAGAACGGGAGAAATTGTACAGCATCTTCGAGAAAACCACCGGCGCCCGTCTGACTACCAGCTATACCCGCGTCGGCGGGCTGCTGAGAGATATCTACGACGGTTTTGAGGAAGATGTCCGAACGTTCCTGAGCACCTTTCCGAAAACGCTGAAAGAGGTTCATACACTGCTGACTCGAAACCGGATTTGGATGGATCGTACCAAAGACGTCGGGGTGGTCTCAGCCGAAGATGCAATTGATTACGGGTTTACAGGACCGTGCCTGCGTGCCTCGGGAGTGGATTGGGATTTAAGAAAAGCGGAGCCGTACTCCATCTATGAAAATTTCGATTTTGATGTTCCGGTAGGTGCCAATGGCGATGTTTATGATCGTTACCTTGTACGAATGGAAGAGATGATTCAGAGCGGGCGAATTGTTCAGCAGGCATTGGATAACCTGCCCGATGGACCCATCAACGTGGAGGACTATAAAATTAGCCTTCCGACGAAAGAAGATGCCTACGGGAATATCGAAGGTTTAATCCATCACTTCAAGATTATTATGGATGGACATGGTGTCCAACCCCCTGCGGGTGAAGTCTACTGTGCCACCGAGTCCCCTAACGGTGAATTGGGATTTTATATCGTCAGTGACGGCAGCGGTAAGGCGTATCGCATTCGTATCCGTCCACCCAGTTTTATACATTTTCAGGCGTTGCCTCACATGATTGAAGGTGGTATGGTATCAGACATCGTCGCGGTATTGGGTAGCCTAAATATTATTGCCGGAGAATTGGATCGGTAATACCAAAGGTTTAAGGTCTTGTGGCATGTGGGGATCTCGGCGTGCCAAACCTCAACATTGTTGGCAAGACAGAGGGAATCACTCCGCAACTAGATTATTCGGTATCTATCGGGAGCCGTTCAATCGAAACCCATCGCAGATTGGGATGAAGGCATGAAACGGTTGACCCTTCTTTTATTGTGCTATACGTGGCTTATTTCCGGGACTGTTTTTTCCCAACAGAACCTAATAACTGGAACAGTCAGGGGCAAGGTCATTGACACCTCAACAACGCATCTTCCAATGGAAGGTGTCCGAGTTGTTCTCGTCGCCGCTGACGGATCCGAAATTGTAGCAGAGACAAACAACAATGGCGCATTCGAGATAGTCGGTTTGGCTCCTGGTCGTTACCTTCTGAGTTGTTATAAAGATGGGTACTGGGATGTTGTCGACAAATCGGTTACAGTTATTGCCGGTGGGAATCACGATGTGTCGCTAAGCACAGCCGAACGTGCAAAAACAGGCGCAGTTCGTGGTAATGTTGTTGACCCCTCAATGGCGGAGCTCCCAGTCACAGGAGTCCGAGTTGTCCTTGTCGCTGCCAACGGGCTCGAAACTGAAGGTGAAACAACCAGCAACGGAGAGTTCAAGATAGTCGGCCTGGTTCCCGGTCGCTATCTGCTGAGTATTTACAAGGATGGATATGAAGATCGCACCGGCAAACCGGTCACAGTTGTTGCTGGCGGGGAGCATTATATATCCCTAAAAACGATCAAAGAAGAGCCGCCTTGGCTGTTACTTATCTGTTTAGGAACCGCCGCAGTCCTGATTGTTGGTATAGCAATTGTTGTGGGTTTGCGCGATCGTCCCTCGGACTAACGGAGAATGTGGTGTCCATTCTCTGCAAATAATAACGATTCTAGGCACCTTAGCTGACGCAATGTAGTCACTTCTTCTCAGAAGGAATGAGTAGATGTCCAATGAACTTATTCAAATAGAAACACCATTCCAGTTTTCAGAGGAAAATCAGCGGGAGTTTGATAAACTGATTCAGCGCTATCCGGTGAAGGAAGCCGCAATGCTCCCCACACTGCACCTAGCACAAAAACAGGCAGGTTATATCAGTCCTGCCGTGATGGAGCATGTCGCTGAACTCTTGGAATTGCCGGTGATGAAGGTTAAAGATGTGGTAACATTTTACCCAATGTTCTTTGAAGAACCCGTTGGCAAATATGTTATCCGTGTTTGCTACACACTCCCCTGTGCTTTGAGAGATTGTAAATTGGTGCTAGAACATATCAAACAAAAATTTGATATCGATGTTGCTTCTGAAACAGACTTGGCAAAAGGAACTACGCCAGATGGGAAATTTACTTTACTGAAATCGGAGTGCCTAGCATCCTGCGATGTGGCACCTGTCGTAATGGTTAACGATGACCTGTATAAGAACCTCACTCCGGAAAAGATGGAGGAGATTTTGGATGGTTTAGAGTAGAGGCAAAAGGTTGGTAACGACTTATGGTTCAAGAAAGACGCATTCTCTACGAACATCTCGATGTACCAGACATCAACACATTTGATGTATTTCGTCAGTACGACGGCTATAAACATTTCGAGAAAACAATCAAGGAACATCAGCCGGAAGAAATTTGTGATATGGTGATGAAATCCGGGCTTAAAGGGCGTGGTGGCGCAGGATTTTCAACCGGTCTGAAGTGGAGCTTTGTGCCCAGAGATATTGAACCCCGCTATCTGTGTTGTAACGCAGATGAAAGCGAACCGGGAACGTTTAGTAACCGCTACGTTCTGGAGAAGAATCCCCATCTGCTGATCGAAGGTATCCTAATCTGTTGTTACGCCATGGGGATTAGCACTGCGTACGTTTATATCCGAGGGGAATTCACGCTCGGTAAGCGCATGTTGGATGCTGCCATTGAGGAAGCATATCAGCACGGCTATCTCGGGAAAAATATCCAAGGAAGCGGTTTTGATCTCGATGTTTATTCCCATCCGGGAGCAGGGGCGTATATCTGCGGCGAAGAAACAGGGCTGATTGAGTCTCTTGAAGGGAAACGCGGACAACCGCGTGTGAAACCACCATTCCCCGCAGTCGAAGGATTGTTCCATAAACCAACAGTTGTCCAGAATGTGGAAACACTATGTAATCTGCCCTTCCTGATGGGGCAAGGGGTCGAATGGTATACCAGTATCGGGCGCACCTACGGAGATACACGGTTTGATCCGCCACAGTCAGATCCAAACACAGGGACAAAACTGTACTGTATCAGCGGGGATGTGAATGAGCCGGGCGTCTACGAACTCGATCTCGGTTTAACTGCCGAAGAATTAATCGAAGTTGCAGGTGGCGTCAAGGGCGAGCGCGTAAAAGCCGTTATCCCTGGTGGCAGTTCTGCACCAATTTTGACACACTATGAGTTGGAATGTCGTCTCGACTTCACTTCATTAACGCTCTGGAAATCAATGCTTGGCTCTGGAGGCATAATCGTCATGAACGAAACACGGAATATTGTCGATTGCCTCCTCAATATCATGAAGTTCTACGCGCATGAATCGTGTGGCCAGTGTACGCCATGCCGTTGGGGCACCCCATGGGTGCGAGACATCGTGCAACGAATCGCTGATGGTGAAGGACGGCAAACGACGATTCAGCGGCCTAAGTTTGGCATTGCAGAGGGCGGCAGATGGGGTGATACCGGTGAGATGGAAGAGGTTTACGAAGACCTCGATCTGCTCGAAAGCGTCGCGAACAATATCGCAAATGTAGACACCATGACGTGGAATACCATCTGTGTCTTTGGGATCGCTGTCTCTTGGCCCGCTGTGAGTTATCTACGGAAATTCCGCCCTGAGTTCGAAGCCGCAATTCGTGAAGGCAAACTAGTGACATTGCCGGTAGAAGAAGCGACGGTGCCACCGGAAGAAAATTACGCGTATCAACAGCGGATAGTCCCAGGACTGTTTGAAGCATAGATTTCTATGATTCGAAATTAAATAATATTCAAAAATTAGATAACACTGAAAGCTGACCTGACAGAAATACCCAATGTAAAAACGTATCATTAAACCTTACGCGTTGCATAACGAGGACATCATGGCATTCATTAAACTGAACGACCTTGAGATTGAAGTTGAAGACGGAACCAATATCATTGAGGCTGCCAGACAACACGGTATTGAAGTGCCGCATTACTGTTACCATCCGGGGTTGACCCGTCCTGCCAACTGCCGCATGTGCCTTGTGGAACCTCATGTCTTCTTTCCGCCTGCGGGCAAGGTTGTTCCAGACCGTCAACTCGCAACCGGCTGCACAACCACGGTGCGTACCGCTCCACCAGATCGAAAACTAGACGGGAAATATGACTTTATTGTCCGAACCGATTCGCCACGTGTAAAGAAGGCGCGAGAGGACATCCTTGAGTTCTTGCTCGTTCATCACCCACTGGATTGCCCCGTCTGTGACCAAGCAGGTGAGTGCGACCTTCAGGATTTCAGCTATAATCATGGCAGCGGCAAGAGCCGATACATTGAGGTTAAGAATGTTCCTCCGAAAAAAGATCTCGGTCCCGATGTGCTGCTCTACTCGACACGATGTATTGTCTGCACCCGTTGCATCCGTTTCTGCGATGAAGTCGCAGGCACCGGAGAACTTGGGCTGATCCACCGGGGCTCACACGACGAAATTGATATTCCACGCGACCACGATGAGAACCCGCTCCGGTTGCTCGACAATAAACTCGCTGGTAACGTCGTAGATATCTGTCCCGTTGGTGCACTGATCAGCAAGGATTTCCTTTTCAAGTCACGTCCCTGGTTCATGAAACAGGTCAATAGCGTCTGTCCGGGGTGTAGCGTCGGCTGCAATATCACCATTGACTATAAAGAGGATGGGCTCTATCGAATTAAGCCACGGTTCCACGAAGATATCAATCAACACTGGATGTGCGATGACGGACGGCTCGGCTATCATTACGTCAACAGCGAAGATCGGCTCCAGATTCCGATGAAGCGGGTCGATGGCAAACACGTACCAACCTCGTGGGCAGACGCGCTGAATATTATCGCCGAGAAATTCTCTGAGACCGATCCGGGATCCATCGCCGTGGTTGGCTCTGCCCAAGGCACCAATGAGGAGAACTATCTGCTGGGCAAGTTGGCACGTGAAGTCCTAAAGACAGAGTCGATCGGCCTGTTTGGACGCGAACTGGGTGAGGAACATAAATTCCCACAATTCACTATTGATGCCGACAAAAACCCGAACACTCGCGGCGCGCGCAATATGCTTAAGCTGGGAGACGATGTATCCCTAACAGGAGAGGCACTTTGGAGTGGAATAGCAGATGCAAAAGTTGTTTACCTTGTGAATGGTGCGCCCGAACGCCCACTTGACGAGACAGCGAAGCAGGCGTTGGAAGCGGTCGATTTTCTGGTCGTACAGGACATCTTTGAATCCGATGTAGCGCAGTTGGCTGATGTGGTTCTCCCAGGGGTCACTTTTGCGGAGAAGGATGGCAGCTTCACCAACGCCAAGGGCTGGGTGCAACGGATACATCGGGCTGTTGATCCCCCCGGGGAGGCGCGTGTCGATTGGGAGATTATCCAACAATTAGCCAAGCGATTGGGTGGTGAGATGGATTATCATTTTGCCGGTGAGATTGCGTTGGACATCGCGGAAAATGTACCTGATTATCAAGACGCTACGCACCAGAAGATTGGGGATGGTGGCGTCAACCTCAATAGCGGAAACAGTTGATGACCTCCATGATAAGAGTGATATAGATATTTTGGTTGAGTTAGACTATGTGAAACTAATTTGCAGCTTGATTTGCAATATTTGCTAAACAGACAGGTGGATTTACTTTCGCAAAAAGCTATCTCAAAACACATTCAACCCTACATCGAACAAGACAGAGTGCTAGTCTATGCGAGGGGATCTGGGTGATTAGGTGAGATTTCAAAGGGAGGGATATGGACCTACCACTTCACGTTTTAATCATTAGCTCGCTCATCAAAATTGTTGTCGTCGTTCATCTGCTGCTTATCGGTGTGATGGCGATGATTCTTGCCGAGCGGAAAGTGAGCGGATGGATTCAGGATCGACACGGTCCCAACCGCGTCGGACCTTGGGGTATTCTGCAGCCGATCGCCGACGGCATAAAATTTCTGCTGAAAGAAGACCTGATTCCAGACCATGTGGATAAACCGATCTACCTACTCGCACCTGCAATTATTTTGGTGCCGGCCCTAGTTACCTGCGGGGTTGTCCCCTTCGGCAGTTCAATAACAATCTCAGGCTACGAAATCCCTCTGCAAATCGCTGATATTAATATCGGTGTTCTGTATATTTTGGCAATTACCTCGTTGGGAGTCTATGGTGTCGTGCTTGGCGCATGGGCATCGAACAACAAGTATTCGCTGCTCGGTGGCTTGCGCTCTTCCGCACAGATGATTAGCTACGAGTTGACATTGGGGCTTTCGCTTATCGGCGTTCTTATGCTTTCAAGCTCATTAAGTCTCCGAGAGATCGCAATCCAACAAGGAAGTTATCCTTGGACTTGGAATTTCCTCATCCATTTTCCCGCCTTTTTAGCTTTTACCACCGCTGCCTTTGCAGAGACCAATCGTCTCCCCTTCGATCTCGCTGAAGCGGAACAGGAACTTGTCGGTGGATATCACACAGAATATAGCAGCATGAAATTCGCTATGTATTTCATGGCGGAGTATCTGCACATGATTGTCGGTTCGGCGGTGGCGGTCACCCTTTTCTTGGGTGGTTGGCATTTCTTTGGGTTGGAAACAGTCGGCGGACCATTCTGGAGCGGTGTAATTTCAATCGGAATCTTCTTCGTCAAAACAGCATTTTTCCTCTTTGTCTTTATCTGGGTTAGATGGACACTGCCCCGATTCCGGTATGATCAACTCATGAATCTTGGTTGGAAATTTCTACTGCCCATTGCGCTTACAACAATCGTTGTGACGGGAACAGTCTGGGCATTCACACAATCGAAGCTCCTTGTGGCCATACTAAATGTTGTCGCCGCCGCCATCGTTGTTGCAATTGTAGCAACCACATTAGTGATGACGCGGGAACCTGAACCGGTTGATGATAGAGGTGTTCTCAGTTTTACCGAAGAATCTTAATAATTACCGCAGGCTATAACAAGCCTCTGATTTACAAAGGTACACATGGCTGAACAGATTCTGTTTATTATTTTTGGTATACTAGCCGTTGGTTCTGCGATATGCGTCATCGCATTTAGGAATCCGATTCACAGCGCGCTCGCATTGGTCCTGACCTTTTTCTCATTGGCAGGGCTGTTTATCTCGTTGGGAGCGTACTTTGTTGCCGCCGTGCAGGTGATTGTCTACGCCGGCGCAATTATGGTGCTATTCCTGTTTGTGATCATGTTGCTCAACTTAGGGAGGCTTCAAACAGGGCGGCAAATCAACAAGGCAAAGGTGTTCGCCGTCATTGTGGGGATTCTGCTAGCAGCGGAGGCGATCTACATCGGAATCAAAGCGTATGATGGCACTGCCGTTTCACCTGCTCAAGGCGAAAGTCAAGCGGTTGGCGCAGCGATTACTTCAGCACAACTAGACCAGATTGGAGAAATCGTATCTACCTACCAACTTGACCGTGCAGAAATTAATAGCACCTACCTGCCGGAGATTTCTGAACAAAAAACCACAGTGGAAACCCTCACCGCAAGCGAAGCGAACGCGCTCATCAAGAAACTTCAGGCAGAGATGGGCAAACCCGACCGTATCGGGACGGTACTTTTCACCAAGTTCTTGCTGCCTTTTGAGGTCACATCACTTATATTGCTTGCGGCTCTAATCGGCGTTATTGTGCTCGTTAAACGTGAAGATACAGATACAGTTGCCTGATTATTGTAAACTAGGAATTGGAATATGGCTCTGCAATATTATCTCATTTTAAGCGCGCTGCTCTTTACCATCGGGGTGATTGGTGTCCTGATCCGAAGAAACGCGATTGTTATCTTTATGTGCATCGAATTAATGCTTAACGCGGCAAATCTCGCTTTCGTCGCAATCGGTAGAGAATTGGGGGACGCTTCAGGACAGATTTTCGTGTTTTTCGTTATGACTGTCGCTGCCGCCGAAGTCGCCATTGGACTTGCTATTATCGTGAGCGTTTTCAGACATCGCGAGACAATTAATATTGATGAAATCAACACGATGAAGGGATAGGCACATCTGAAATGTCAAAAGATCTAATAACTTTGCTCCTCATTTCCCCACTAATCGGATTTCTAATCAATGGATTGTTCGGAAAATGGTTGAAAAATGTGAGTGGCTGGATCGCCTCTCTTGCCGTGCTAATATCATTCATTATTAGTGCAATCTTCGTGTTTCCTGCGGTCCGTGGTGGCACTGTCCTACAAGAAACGCTTTACGAATGGATTCCCATTCAATCGCTTAACATCGGTTTCCATGTTGATGCGCTGACCACAGTGATGCTCCTCGTCATTACAGGAGTCGGCTTCCTCATTCATATCTATTCGATTGGCTACATGAGTCATGATCCGGGGCGAACGCGCTATTTTGCCTATCTCAACCTGTTCGTGTTTGCCATGTTAATCCTCGTTCTGGCAAACAACTACCTAATGATGTTCATCGGTTGGGAGGGAGTTGGACTCTGTTCGTATCTGTTAATCGGTTTCTGGTTCGACAGAAAATCCGCTACCGATGCCGGCAAGAAAGCTTTCATCGTCAACCGAATCGGTGATTTTGGATTTCTGCTTGGGATGTTCACACTGTTTGCGGCGTTCGGCACCCTCAATTTTGACCAGATGTTTGGACTCGCCGAAACCAACACCTATGATCAAGTTTTCGGCGCAAGCACACTCATCGTTGCAACCTTACTACTCTTCGTCGGCGCGGTAGGCAAGTCCGCACAAATCCCTCTGTACGTCTGGCTCCCCGATGCGATGGAGGGTCCAACACCTGTTAGTGCCTTGATCCATGCCGCCACCATGGTCACGGCTGGCGTTTATATGGTCGCACGATCATCAATCCTATTTAACCTAGCCCACACAGGTGTTGTCGTCGCTTGGATTGGCGTTCTGACTGCCCTGTTTGCCGCAACAATGGCATTGGCAGCAAACGACATCAAGCGCGTGTTGGCATATTCTACCGTGAGCCAACTCGGTTATATGTTCGTGGGTGTCGGCGTTGGCGCGTATACCTCTGGGATCTTCCATCTGATGACGCACGCCTTCTTCAAAGGGCTGATGTTCCTCACTGCTGGCAGCGTGATGCACGCTATGTCAGATGAACTGGACATGCGGAAGATGGGCGGTTTGAAATCGAAGCTGCCGATTACCTATTGGACATTCCTCATCGGCGCCCTTGCAATTGCGGGGTTCCCGCTCTTGAGCGGTTTCTGGAGTAAAGATGAAATTCTACACAACGCTTGGGATGGTGGACACCAAATAATTTTCGGGATAGGGCTGCTGACAGCGTTCTTAACAGCGTTGTATATGTTCCGTTTGATCTTTGTAGTCTTTCACGGTGAGTCGCGTGTTGATTCAGAGGTTGAGTCACACCTCCACGAATCGCCACCGGTGATGTGGATCCCGCTTGTGTTGTTAGCGATTCCCTCTCTCATAATCGGCGCAATCGTCGGTTGGGGCGGGGAGCACAGCGCGATGCATCATTTCTTGGAAAGCGTGAAGGGATTTAAACATCATGGCATACCAGATCACAGCAATCCGATCCCCTTTATGATTATTTCATCAATCGTTGGCATTGCAGGCATTTTAGTTGCTTGGTTCATATATCGCAGCAAAGCACCTGTCGATGAACCAACAAATCCGCTACATAAACTCCTCGCAAACAAATACTACATTGACGAAATCTATAACGCCGTTATTGTGCAGCCGATACGGGGTGTGTCCCACTACCTGTTCTGGAAGATCATGGATGTCGGCATCATCGACGGGCTTGTGAATCTGACCGCATTTGTTATTCGCGGAATTGGCGGTTCAATTCGACGACTCCAGACAGGTGTTGTCCAAGCCTACGTCGTGTCAATGGTCATCGGCATCATCATCTTCTTGGGGTATTACCTGTTTATTCGATAACATCAGTCACGAAGCGTAAGGACCTTTACGCGTTACACTTCGGAGGATATACTTGTTACTTTCCGCAGTTATCTTTTTACCACTACTCGGTGCAATCTTAATCGCTCTTGCGCGGCATATCTTAGGCGGGTCCGGGCTTAAATGGATTGCACTAATCGTAACGCTGCTCACCTTTGCCGTGTCGCTATCCCTCTACACAGGGTTCGACGCAAGCACGCATGAGATGCAATTTAAGGAGGAACATACTTGGATTGAAGGGCTTGGCATAAGTTATCACCTCGGCATTGATGGTATCTCGCTCTGGCTGGTTCTGTTGACCACTTTTATGACACCGATTTGTGTACTAGCGGCGTGGAATTCGATAGAAAAGGGTCCCAGCGGATTCATGATTTCCTTGCTCATGCTCGAAACAGCAATGCTTGGTGTGTTTTGTGCGCTAGACCTTTTCCTATTCTTTGTGTTTTGGGAGGCGATGCTCATCCCGATGTATCTGCTGATCGGTATCTGGGGTGGACATCGGCGCATCTATGCAACGATCAAGTTTGTCCTGTACACAATGGCGGGCAGTGCGTTGATGCTCGTGGGAATTTTATACCTCTATTTCCAAAATGATAATAGTTTTAACCTCATGACGTTGTACGGCAGAACATTATCACATCAGAACCTGCTATTCTTGGCGTTTTTCATCGCCTTCGCCATCAAAGTGCCGCTTTTCCCGTTCCACACATGGCTTCCTGACGCACACGTTGAAGCACCGACGGTTGGCAGTGTTATCCTCGCAGGCGTATTGCTCAAAATGGGAACATACGGCATCGTGCGTTTCTGCATGCCACTTTTCCCAGAAGGTGTCGCAGCCTATACACCACTTATCGTAACGCTGTCTGTTATTGGTATAATCTACGGTGCATTGGTGGCAATGGTGCAGCCAGATCTTAAAAAGCTGGTCGCATATTCAAGTGTGAGTCATTTGGGATTTGTCGTACTCGGACTTTTCGCCCTCAACCATCATGGGGTACAGGGTGGTATCCTCCAGATGATTAACCACGGGTTAAGTACCGGCGCACTTTTCTTGCTTGTTGGGATGATTTATGAACGCCGGCATACCCGTATGATTGCTGACTTTGGAGGACTGTCAAAACAGATGCCGATCTTCGCCGTATTTTTTATGATTGTAACGCTTTCATCAATCGGCTTACCCGGCTTGAACGGATTTGTCGGCGAGTTTATGATTCTGCTCGGCGGTTTTATGTCCGATTCGTTCTCTAAAGTGTATGCTATTATCGCTGCAACCGGTGTTATTTTGGCAGCGGTGTATATGCTCTGGATGTTCCAGCGCGTCATGTTTGGCAAACTCGATAACCCAAAAAATCAAACCTTGACCGATTTAAGCCTGCGCGAAATCGTTGTACTGGTTCCAATCGTGGTGTTCATCATTTGGATTGGCGTTTACCCCAAACCGTTTCTGAGCCGAATGGAGAAATCAGTCAGTCAAGTGTTACAACAGAGCAGATCCACGGCGGCGGTAGAGGCAGCTGCTCCCGCAATTGTACTGGACACCACAACAAAAGAGGCAAAAAAGATTGACGAATAAACATCTATTTTTTCTGTTGGCACTTCTGAGCTTCATTGGACTTATCCTTTTCCCGACAATTGGTTTTGCAGCGGCAGCTGCAGATGGTGATGGGCACGACGATCACGCCGGTCATCACGGCGTGGATGGATCGAAGTTACCCCTCTGGACCATCATTCCGTTTATCGGTATGCTGCTCTCCATTGCAATTGTCCCGCTGATTAACTTCCATTTCTGGGAACATCACTACGGGAAATTCTCGTTAGCGTGGATTGCCATTTTCTCTATCCCCTTCCTTATCGCCTACAAAGGTGACGGATGGTATGAAATCGTCCATATCGTCCTGCTCGATTATGTCCCCTTCATTATTTTATTAGCTGCACTTTTCACATGTGCAGGCGGAATTTGTCTGAAAGGCTCGCTGCGAGGTTCACCCGTCGTAAATACCATACTGATTGCAATAGGAACCGCCTTGGCAAGTTGGATGGGAACAACGGGGGCGGCAATGCTGCTGATCCGTCCGATACTCCGGGCTAACGAATGGCGGAAGTATCGTGTTCACGTTGTCGTCTTTTTCATATTTCTCGTAGCCAATATCGGTGGCTCATTGACCCCACTGGGCGATCCGCCACTGTTTCTCGGATTCCTCAAAGGGATTGACTTTTTCTGGACAATGGCGCTGTTACCCGCAATGTTGCCGGTGGCAATTTTACTCCTGATTATATTCTTTATTTTCGACACATTCCTGTTCAAGAAAGAAGGCGAACCGCCGGACGATGGAGAAAAAGAGCCGCTCCGCCTTGAAGGTGTTTGGAACTTTGTGCTGATTGCCGGTATCATCGGTGCAATCTTGTGGTCCAAATCACTCGCTGATGGTCCTTTCAAAGATCATTCAGTTGCAGAGAAAATGGCACCGCAAATCAAAACCGCCGAAGAAAAGATGGATACCACAAAGGAAAAACTGGATACGTATGTCAAAGAACGCGAAAATGACACAACAGTAAAATTTAACAAATCCAATCACGAATACTATGAATTGCGCGAAAACCACCTACATGCTAAGGCTGAAGTCAATAGCCTGCGCGCAAAAAAGACACATGATGAAAATCGTGGTATCTCGATCTTCGGCGTAACTGTACCCTATTTTAACTTAGTGCGAGATGGCTTGCTGATCTTGATCGCATTCATCAGTCTACTGTATACCCCGATGTATACCTCTTCGCCAAGACATGATAGCGAGCACGAACATGATCATCCAGAACACGAGCATCATGACCACGAACATCATCCACCTGACCCAAGCCTACTGGAAACAAACGTCCGTGCAGCGAACGGTTTTACATGGGGTCCGATCCTAGAGGTTGCCAAACTCTTTATCGGTATCTTCATCTGTATGATTCCAGCCCTGAAGATCTTGCAGGCGGGTATTGACGGAAGCCTCAGCACTGTCGTACTCGCCGTTCAGACAACAACCAATGATCCGGTCAATGCAATGTATTTCTGGTTGACAGGGGTGCTATCGAGCTTCCTAGACAACGCACCGACCTACGTCGTGTTCTTCAACACAGCGGGTGGAGATCCAACATCGCTCATGGGTCCGATGGCGCAAACTCTGTTAGCAATCAGTTGTGGTGCAGTGTTTATGGGAGCTAACACCTATATCGGCAACGCACCAAACTTCATGGTCAAAGCGATTGCCGAGGAAAACGGCGTCAGGATGCCAAGCTTCTTCGGATACATGCTTTGGTCAGTGGTAATTCTGGTTCCCATATTTGTAATTGTAACATTTGTGTTCTTTGTGTAAAGATGGACCTATCTGTTCATCTAAGATTGGAGGCTTTGAATGACAATTAACTGGCAATTGCTGATGCCTGAATTGATTATTATTCTAACCTTTATCCTCGTTGCAATTTTTGATCTGTTCAATTCGATTCAAAAGACAGTTGCCGCTTGGCTCACAATTGTTGGCTGTGCCATCGCCCTATATGTTTCGATCGATATGCTGCAAGTTGGCGTGGAAGGCACAGAATTTAGCAATATGATCCAAGTAGATAAATACTCCCTCTTTTTCGATGTCATATTCCTTGTCTCAACAATCTTGGTCGTTCTCATCTCAATGAACTACCTAGGACGCACGGATAGACGACAGGGGGAATATTACCTGTTAATCCTTTTGGCAACGTTGGGCATGATGTTAATGGCTTCGGGCAATGAGTTAATTGTTGTCTTCCTCGGTTTAGAATTGATGTCGCTATCGCTTTACGTCCTAGCTGGTTACTTCCAACGGAGCATGGCGTCGAGCGAAGCCGGAATGAAATATCTGCTGCTCGGTGCATTTGCTAGCGGATTCTTCCTATACGGCATCGCACTGATTTACGGAGGCGCAGGGACAACTAATATCCCTAAAATTGCTTCCGCCATAACCGTAAATGCAAAGTCACCGCTGCTACTGTCCGGGATGTTCCTACTTGTTGTGGGATTCGGCTTCAAGGTTGCCCTCGTGCCATTTCACCAGTGGGCACCCGATGTCTATGAAGGCGCACCCACTTCAATCGCCGCGTTTATCTCAGCCGGTCCGAAAGCCGCGGGATTTGCTGCTTTCCTAAGAATCTTTTTGGAAGCACTACAGAACATCCAGTCCGAATGGATCGTGGTTGTTACAATCCTCGCCGCACTCACGATGACCGTTGGCAACTTGGTTGCCATTGCCCAACGAAATATTAAGCGCATGCTCGCTTATTCCAGCATTGCCCATGCCGGATATGTCTTGGTTGGGTTGGCAGCAGCAAACAAAGACGGAATCTCCAGCGCGATGTTTTATCTGCTTGTCTACTGTATCATGAATATCGGGGCATTCGGAGCGGTGATCCTCGCGAGAACGGAAGACGGCGAAAGTCTGGTGATTTCCGATTATGCCGGATTGGGCTTCAAGAAACCGCTGCTTGCTCTGTTTATGACACTAATGCTCCTATCTCTCGCCGGATTTCCACCGACAGCAGGCTTCGTCGGTAAATTCTATATTTTCCGATCTGCGGTCGAATCGGGACAGATCTGGCTTGTGATTATCGGTGCAATCAACACCGCGATTTCTGCGTTCTACTATCTCCGGGTTGTGGTGGCGATGTATATGAGAGAGCCAGAAGCGGAACTCGATTTTCTCGCTTATCCACGGCTACTCATCGTTGCGTTGACCCTCGCAGCGATCGGTGTCGTCCTAATTGGTATTCTGCCATCATACTTCCTGAGCCCAGCCCAAATTAGCACGTTCTTATAGGGACATGGTAAATTGACAATGGCTAAGTTGATACGGGGTAGCGATTGGAATAGTATGGACCTAGCTTCAATTGGCATCACCCTTGTGTTGGCAATAGGCATTGGGTCCGGGCTAGGCTGGTGGAGCGGTGGCAAACTGGGCAACCAAACAATCGGCTTAATTATTGGCTTTATTGTGGGAACTGCGGCAGGGTTTATTCAGATGTTTCGCGCTGTTTCTCGGTGGAATAAGCGTATGGAACACCAAGAATCTATAAAAGATTCGGAAGAGGATTCGTAAAGTGGTTGCCCGAACCCCCTTTGAAATAGATGATCGATTTCTACTGCAAGTCTATCGTTTAACAACCGTTCTTGCGCTCATTGCAATGCCAATCCTTTGGGCGGTGTACGGGCTGCCAGCCGGTTTGAGTTTTGCTATCGGTAGTCTTTTGAGTTTGAGTGCAATATTGTCACTAGAGTTTATTATCCGCCGCATGGTTAAGCCGGGTAGTTCGCCACAGACAAAACGTTGGCTGGGATTCGTTGCGTTAGGAAAGTACACCATCATCTTTGTCGGATTCTATCTCCTGACAAAAGCGGATTGGTTGAATGTCTACACCCTTGCAGCGGGGATTGGATTGGTACAAGTTGTGATTATTTTCAAAGCAATCGTGATGATGATAGGTGTTCTATCAAAAAATAATTCAACAGGAACTAAATGAAAAAAACATTTTACACACTATTTTCGATTTTCCTTTTGTCGCTGCTCGCCTGTAGCGTCGGTTTGGCAGCTGAAGAGGCACATCGTTCGTGGTTAAGCCCAATATCAAAAATTCTTCCAGATGATATCGTTCCAGAACCACAACGCTGGCATCAACCGGATTTAATTCCCAACGCATATTTTATAGTGCTGGTTATCACGGTGCTTTTTATCCTTGCGACACGCAAAATTAAGCGACTCCCCGAAGGAAAAGGGCAGACACTTCTTGAGTTGTTTGTGGGCGGGTTAATCAATTTTTTCGGCGGAATCTTGGGAGAACATGGAAAGAAATATGTCCCGTTCGTCGGATCTTTCTTTATCTTTATCCTATTCTTAAACTATCTTGGCCTTATACCCGGTTTTCAATCTCCAACAGCAGATTTGAACACCACGCTTGCGCTCGGAATTAGCGCAGTAATCGGGGTTCACATCATTGCAATCAAAGAAAATGGGCTGGTTGGCTACCTGAAACACTTTATCGGCGATCCCCCGTGGTTGGGACCTTTGATGTTTCCGTTACACATCATCGGTGAAATCGCACGCGCAGGTTCTCTGGCAATTCGACTGTTCGGTAATATCTTCGGTGAAGAATCCGTTATTATTAACCTAACCCTGTTGGGACTGGCAATTCCGGCGATCGCCGGGCTTATCCCATGGATGCCAGTTCAGGTGCCAATGCTGTTTTTCGGGCTATTTGGTGGGTTTCTGCAAGCACTTGTTTTCTCAATTCTCACATCCATTTATATTGTTACGTTCCTAGAACATGATGAGGAAGGCCATGGTGCAGAGGCACATCATTGATTGATGGGCGACTAATGTCGATCGTTTAATGTTGTTTTGAGTTTTCTAATCCCAGCTTTGGGATCAAAATTAAAGGAGGAAGTTTCATGATTTATCTCGCAGTTTTAGCTTTCGGAACGGCACTCGGTCTACCGATTGCTGTGATTTTTGCATCCACCGCACAAGCAAGAGCGACGAGCACAGCTCTTGAAGGTATTGCGCGGCAACCAGAAGCAGCACCTCGGATTCAGACAGCAATGATCATCGGTTTGGCTCTTATCGAATCACTCGTGATCTACTCGCTGCTAATCTTTTTCCTGCTTATGGGAAAACTCCCAGAGGGACAGATGCTTCAAAATATGATTGAGGCTGATGCTCAGAAACAAGTCCAAACTAGCCATGAATAAGACGTGAAACGTAAGACGTGAAACGTGAATCTATTACCCCTCTTACGTTTTACGTTTTACGTTATACACGCATCATTTTTTTGCGCTAGATACGATACCCTGACATAAAGAAAAGAACTATAATGAAAAAATTTTCGTGGCTCTGTTTATTGCTTATCATCAACGTAATATTGATTGTTCCCACAAGTGGATTCGCTGCAGAGGTGAGCGCCGATGATGCCGGTAAAAAGGGGATTCTGGCACAGATTGGTATCGACTTTCAGACAATTATTCTCCAAGCCTTAGGCTTTCTTGTCGTGCTACTCGTGCTCTGGAAATTCGTCTTTGGGCGGATTGGCGGACTATTAGAAGAACGGCAACAGGAAATAACATCGCGAATGGAGAAACTAGAGGCGGATCAAAGCGAATTGGATCGATTGAATGCCGAAACCCGTCAACGGCTCAACGAAATTGAAACGGAAGGACAGACAAAGATCCAAACGGCTATTGATGAGGGCAACGCTGAACGGCAGCGGATTCTTGATGAAGCGCGTCAAGAAGCGAGCGCTGAACTTGAACGGGCACGTGCCGAGATCCAGCGGGAAAAGGACGAAGCTATCCTTGAACTACGAGGCACTGTTGCAGAAATTGCGATTGATGCTGCAAGCAAAATCATCGATCAGACACTCGATGCCGAGAAACATCAACACATCATTGATGAATCTATCAGCCGCCTTCCCACACAGAATGTCTAATATAAAGAATATACGATGAGAGAAACTCGCATTGCTAAACCCTACGCACAAGCGTTGTATAGCGCAGCGACGGAGCAGGATATTTTAGATCAGATCGTTGCAGATGTGAATCAAATCCTCCAATTGACAGAGGACTCGGAAGATTTTGATCAGTTTCTGACTAACCCCATCCTATCGCCACAGTTCAAGAGCGAGATGTTCCAACAACTCCTATCCGAAACTGTTCAGCCGCTCACGCTCAATTTTCTGCTCTTGCTAGCACTGAAACAACGTGAGAGATCCTTAGTTGCAATCTTACAGATGTTTCTAGAGATTGTTGATTTGCAGGCGGGGCGTGTCGTTGCACAGGTAACATCGGCGGTCCCGCTCACCGATGCACAAAAAACCACCCTCTCTCAGCAATTGAGCGACTATTCGGGGGCGGAGGTACGGCTTGAATTGAGCGAAGATGCTGCCATTCAAGGAGGCGTCATCGTGCGATTAGGGGATACTGTGTTTGATGGAAGTATCATATCACAGCTGCAACGAATGAGAACATTACTTGCGAGGGGATAAGGGAGAATATAATTTATGGCAAGAGAAGTCAGACCCGACGAAGTATCAAATATTCTAAAACAACAATTACTACAGTATAGCCAGCAAGTTGACGTATACGACTCTGGAACCGTGCTTGAAGTTGGCGACGGGATCGCCCGTGTCCACGGACTTGCCAACGTCATGGCAAGTGAAATGATCGAATTTCCCAACGGCGTTGCCGGTATGGCATTTAACCTTGAAGAGGATAATGTCGGCTGCGTCCTCTTCGGCGAGGACAAACTAATCCACGAAGGGGATCTCGCCAAGCGGACGAATAGATTGCTCGAAGTACCCGTCGGTGAGGCACTGCTTGGGCGCGTCGTAAACGCCCTTGGACAACCCATTGATGGCAAAGGGGAAATTCAGACTGAACACACCCTCCCTGTTGAAAGGAAGGGGTTGGGCATTGTGCAACGTCAGCCGGTGAATGAACCGCTTTATACCGGCTTGAAGGCGATTGACAGTATGACGCCAATCGGACGGGGGCAGCGTGAACTAATCATTGGCGACCGTCAAACAGGTAAAACGGCTATCCCAATCGATACCATCATTAACCAAAAGAACACCGATGTATTCTGTATTTACGTAGCGGTTGGGCAGAAAGGTTCGACGGTTGCACAGGTTGTGAACACCCTAGAACAGTACGGCGCAATGGATTACACGGTTGTTGTTTCTGCACCAGCAAGTGAACCCTCTCCGCTCCAATACCTTGCACCCTACACAGGGACTTCGATGGGAGAATATTTCCGCGATAAAGGACAACACGCACTGGTTATTTACGATGACCTTACCAAACATGCGTGGGCGTATCGTCAGATGTCGCTGCTTTCACGACGTCCACCGGGGCGTGAAGCGTATCCGGGCGATGTTTTTTATCTCCACTCCCGTTTGTTGGAACGTGCTGCAAAACTCAGTGATGAATTGGGTGGCGGTTCGTTGACCTCTTTGCCTATTATCGAAATCTTTGAAGGCGACCTCACGACTTACATTCCAACTAACGTGATTTCAATTACCGATGGACAGATCTACCTAACATCGGAGCTCTTCAACCAAGGTGTTCGCCCGGCGATCGATGTCGGCACTTCGGTGTCCCGCGTTGGTGGGGATGCACAAACGCGAGCGATGAAGTCGGATGAAGTCGCAGGCACACTGAAACTCGACCTAGCCAGTTTCCGCGAGGTTGCCGCCTTTGCTCAGTTTGGATCTGATCTGGACGCTTCTACGCAATCCCAACTTCGGCGTGGAGAACAACTTGTTGAATTGCTGAAACAGCCGCAATACGAACCGATGTCCGTTGAAAAACAGGTTGCATCAATTTTCTGTGGATCGAACGGATATCTGGATGACCTTGAAACAACTGACGTGGCGCAGTTTGAATCTGAATTCTTGGCATACATGGAAAGAAACCACGCAGATATTCTCAAGGCGATTGTTGATACCGGGGAACTCAGCGATGAATTGATTGAACAACTCCAAACCGCTGTGCAGAGCTTTAAAGATGGATTCAAGTCCGAAGAATAATACGTAATACGTAATGCGTAAGAAGTGACCCGTGACTCGTCCTGAATTAGATTGACATGAATTGCTTCGGATTATTCTTTACATTTTACGCATTACTCATTAGAGGCTTATCATGGCAACATTACGTGAAATTAGACGGCGTATTGCAAGTATTGAGAATATCGCGCAGGTAACAGACGCGATGCGAGTGGTTGCTGCGGCAAGGTTACGCCGCGCACAGGAAAATATCCTCGCCACCCGCCCTTTCGCCGATAAATTCAACACAATCCTTGGGCACCTGATCTCCCAGATCGAAAATCCCTCCCATCCTTTACTGGAATCACGCGATCTTAAGCGCGTTTGCCTAATCTCAGTTTCTGCAGACCGTGGGTTATGTGGTAGTTTTAATAGCAACGTAATCCGAACAACAACACAACGGGCAGAACATTATCAAGAGCAGGGCGCGGAAGTGATGGTCCTCTGTGTCGGTAGACGCACCCGAGACCATTTCGCACGGCGCGATTATAACGTTATCGCTGAGTATGTGAACATCTTTCGGCAACTCGCATTTGAAACCGCCGTTGACATTGTGGAGGAGTTTGAGCATTTGTATCGGGACAAGCAGGTTGACAGGGTGGAAGTGATTTATAACGATTTCAAATCCGCTATTCTACAAGTAGTTTTGGTTGAACAACTGCTACCACTCACGCCTGAAGTGCCAACCGGCGATGAACTCTTTCTCGATTACCTATATGAGCCGGAGCAAGAGGCAATTTTTCAGTCTGTATTGGCAAAACACCTGAATATGCAGATGTGGAAAGTGCTGTTGGATTCTAACGCGGCAGAGCAAGCAGCGCGGATGGCAGCAATGGAAAACGCAACCCGTAACGCCAACGATCTTATTGATGATTTAATTCTTCAGCGTAACCGTGCCCGCCAGACCCAGATTACGACAGAAATTTCTGAGATTGTAAGCGGTGCAGCAGCACTAGAGGGTTAAAATCTGCGAGGTGGGTAGTGCCCTTAATACCGTAGGCAAAAGCGAGTTATGAGCGTGCAGAAACCGATTATCATCAATCAAGCAGAGCTCGCTTGGGAAGGTTGGGACGACCCAGACCTTGCCGCCAAGAGCGAGATTCGCTGGAAACTTCTGATCACCGGAGAAAGAGGACCGAGCAGCGGGCTCGTTATGGGCGTAGCGGAGTTTCCACCCGGCACACGACTCCCCCTTCACCACCACGAGCCAGAGGAAACATACTATGTCGTCAGTGGTCACGGTCACATGGTAATTGACGATGACGAAGCGGAAATCGGACCGGGTTCAGCAATCTACATTCCGTCCAATGCCAAACATGCTGTCCGATGTACCAGCAGCGAGCCGTTGGTTTGCGTGTTCACCTTTGCGTGTGACCGCTTCGACCAAGTAGTTTATCACTTCGATGAGTAGCAGCCACCTCACGGAGGGTATTCTTGGAGGTGCAAACATGCCCTACAACGTTACCAAACAAATTCAAGAAGCGATGGAACGGGGCGATTTCAAGGATCTGCCCGGCAAGGGGAAGCCTCAACAACGCGATGATAATCCCTACGTTCCGCCAGCAGTTCGCACGGTCAATCAGATGCTCAAGGATAACGGCTTCGCACCGCGCTGGATTGAAGTTGATAAAGAAATTCGCGCCGAAACCGAGCAGGCGGAAAAATTAATCGAGAATCTCAAAGGACGGCGGAGCCGTTTGGAAGCGCAGCTCCGAGCACAACCGCTAAAACGCGACGCGATTCGATCGGCTTTTGAACTAGAGCGCACACGGGCATTGGAAGCGTACACTGTTCAGTTACAACAACTCAATCGGAAAATTCAGCAGTGGAACCTCATGATCCCACTGCGCGATAAACAATACCCACTGCATAACCTTGATGCAGCGACCACGCATTTCCACAAGGAATGCCCCGGACTTTAATCTTACTAACCGTAAAACCCAAAGGATTATGTGACCCAAAGGCTTACACTTGATCGTTAATCTACTTTACATCAAAGGAGACTAACTGATGCAGTTCAAATTAGGAAGCATGCTTCTAGTTGCTCTGATAGCGCTAGCTCCCCTAGTTGGTTGTGACATTGGCCAAGATATGATAATGGACATGATGCCGTCCACGGACACCGGAATGACCGATGCAATGGAGATGATATCCTCCACAAATACCGGGGTGGAGGATATGATGGACATGATGTCATCTACAGATACTGAGATGGCTGATATAGAAGCGGTGCCGGTGAAGTTGGTGTGGTTAGTTAATTATCCGGTCGGTAGGAAAGCCGACTATCTTGCGTGGATTGCAGCTGTTGCCCCGACACTACTCGCGCCTGAAGAGGTTAACCGGATAGCATCTTACGATAACGCCCGCGGTGAGAATCCGCATCGACTCGTTGAGTTTGAGTTTGATAGCTACGTGGATGCGGCGACATATCTGAGTCGTCCCGATGTCGCTGCGGTTTTTGAGGCACTTCCAAATCACAGTAGTGAGGTAAGTACACATGTATTTGCCCAACGCTCTGCTGATTATTCAAAAAACGAAAATCCCAGCCGGACGGTTAAACTGGTTTACTTAGTTGACTACCCGCTTGGCGGAAAGGACGCGTATCTGGAGTATATTGCATCTATTGCACCGTCGCTACAAGCACCCGAAGAGGTCAAACGGATAGCATCTTACGACAACCTCCACGGTGCGTCTCCAAATAGGTTCGTTGAATTTGAGTTCGAGAGCGTCGAAGAGGCCCATACGTACCTAGAACGGGAAGAGATACATGCTGTTAGTATTGAACTTCCAAACCGAGCAACTCGCGTGGCTCAACTTCTGTTTGAGCAACGTCCGGATTACGTCAGCGAATAATCCCTGAAATCGGCATCGGTTTCTTGAGCAGACCTACGGGTCCCAAGGAGCCGTGCTTCTACTCAGATAAAAGAGACTAACTGATGCAACTCAAATTAGGAAGCATATTTATACTTGCTCTGATAGCAACAGTCGTTTTAGTCGGTTGTGAAGTCACCAGAGATATGGTGGTGGACACGATGTCCTCCATGGATACTGAGATAATTGATGCAACGGATCTGATACCATCTACGGACACCGAGATGGCTGATATGGAATCGAATCCAGTGAAGTTAGTGTGGTTAGTCAACTATCCGGTCGGTGGGAAGGACGCCTATATTGCATGGATTGCGACTGTTGCCCCGACACTACTCGCGCCCAAAGAACTCAGGCGACTAGCATCTTACGACAATGCCCGCGGTGAGTATCCGCATCGACTCGTTGAGTTTGAATTTGATAGTTATGTGGATGCAGCAACATATCTGAGTCGTCCCGATGTTGCTGCGGTTTTTGAGGCACTTCCAGATCATAGTAGTGAAGTAAGTACGCATGTATTTGTCCACCGCTCCGATTACTCAAAAAGTGAGGATTCTACCCGGACGGTTAAGATGGTTTCCTTAGTTGATTATCCGCTTGGTGGAAAGGACACGTATCTGGAGTGGATTGCCTCCGTTGCACCGTCACTGCAAGCACCCCAAGAAGTCAAACGGATAGCATCTTACGACAACCTTCACGGTGCATCTCCACACCGGTTCGTTGAGTTTGAGTTTGATAGCATCGAAGAAGCCAATACGTACATGGAAAGGGAGGAGGTACATGCCGTTACTATTGAACTCCCGAACCGAGCAAGTCGCGTGAGTCAACTTATGTTTGAGTTGCGTTCAGATTACATCAACGAATAATCGCTGAGATTGGCATCGCCTTCCTGAATGGACATCGGGTCAGGGAACCGAGTCCCTACTTACCCTAAATGCAAAATTCGCATTGTCAAAAACGGCAGTTTGGGGCGGTCGAACAATTCCCTTGATGAGACTAAGGAACGGGAACTAGGTTTTTCACCATTGAACAAAGAAAGCGAAATGCCACTTTATGCAAATGCGGTCTATCACAGCGAATCCGTCTCAGGTTATGGTCGAGCAACTTGCGGCATTGGATGTGAAATATCTGTTTTATAATTCAGGCTCGCGCGAAGCACGCTTTTTCGACGCACTGCATGTTCACCCAGATATACATGGCATTTTGGCACTCCATGAGGGCACCGTCGCAGCACAAGCTGGCGGTTATACGCAGGCAAATCTCGACCCGGCGGTTATGGTGGTCCATCTCGCTGCGGGACTTGCCCAATGTTTAGGGCAGCTAATCAACATTTGGTCCGGCGGTTTACCTGTCGTGGTCATCAGCTTTGCGGGTGACACCGGTAGTTTCGCGGATCGGATTGAACTCGATCTCAGTCACAACTTCGGACCGACATCCATCGCCGCGCCTTTCACAAAGCAAAACTGGACCGTGATCGAACCCGAAGGGCTGCCGCAAGCCATTCATCGTGCGTTACTAGTCGCCAAAACGCCGCCGGTGGGGCCCGTCCATCTCGCTGTGTATGATCGGGCACTTGGGCCCGAGCAGATAACCACAAACATTATTGAAGGTAGTATCCCAGACCTTCACGCGGGTTATCCATCAGGTAGTGATGTCGAGAAGATCGAATCTGCCTTGCACGACGCGAAGTCCCCGCTGTTTTATATTGGGAATGGTGTCTGGAAAAGTGGGGCAGAAGACCAAATTATCGCGGTCGCTGAACACTTTGGCGTTCCCTGTGTCAGCAGCTACGTCCCCGTCGGGACTTGGGAAAGAAGCATCGCCACGAAACATCCACTCAATTGTGGACGGTTGGATCAGGTGGTAGACGTCCTTCAACCCGACCTGATTGTTTGTATCGGTGTACATCATAGGGGCGGCGGAAGGCCGGGAGATTTCGATGTATTTTCTAAAGCGCGGCAGGTTATCGCTATTGGATCCGATATTGAGCATATCAAAAATATCCCAAATATGGATCTGGCGATTCTGGCGGATGAGTGCCGCACCTTTGAGCGGCTTCTTGAATTGGCGTCGAGTCATTCGATCCCGAACCACTTTGACGAGCGACGTGCTTGGGTAATTGAACAAGCCGCCGCACTTCACGTACAGCGAATAAACGAGGTGTGGAGGACTGAAGCCCGACCAAATCAAATCCGATCATGGATAGTTGCAGAGACGCTCGACACTGCCCTAGAGCGTCGTGGCGGTGGGTTGATGATGCTCGAACAATATGCGGTCCCTTGGGACACCGTGGGCGGATATACGCTTTCGTCAGACACCGTAGACGGAACAGCCACTGGCAGGAACAGATATATCCGGGCTGCCGGTGGGTCTGAGGGCTACGGGGTTGGTGGAGCGGTCGGCTTGAAACTCGCAGCCCCTGAAAAGCCGGTTGTTGGGTTGGTTGGTGACGGTTCGCTGTTGTACGCAGAGTCAGGTTTGTGGACTGCAGCACATCATGGCGTACCGGTCCTCTACATTATTCCCAACAACCAATCCTATGGCGCGGTTGCTTCCTCCTTCGGAAGTGTGGATGGGGTGATGAAGGAGACCGGGGAATATGCTGGAGTCGTTCTAGACGGAATTGACCCCGTGAAACTCGCAGAGGGGGTCGGTATCGAGGGGATGCACGTCCAAGAGGAGCCTCGTCTTGCTGCGGCGATTGAACATGGGTTGAACGTGGTTGAAAGGCAAAACCGCCCATTTCTTTTAAATATTCGCTTGCCGCTAGGACTGCCAGAGGGCGGACGTGCCGCGGCGCAATTCCGGCTCGGGGATGCTATGTCGAAAACTCAAATTCGTGCGGCTTAGTAGCCAACTATAGTGGATCTTAGAATTAATAAAACACTCCAAAACGGTGCGGTTGAAAACCGCACCTACCGGGGGGCGAATGGAAGTTAATATGGAAGTTAATCATGTACGGGTACATCGTAAAATGACTTATAAAGGAACCCCTACCGATGGAATTGGCAATATAGATAATTGATGGAAAGAGAGATAGATAATGAATAAAGGTAAAGTTTTAGAAATTGTTGGTGCACGCGTTGACCTCGATTTTTCAGAAGGAAAATTGCCCGATATTCTCAACGCAATCGAAGTCCAGCGCGAGGATGGTACAACGTTAGCGCTCGAAGTCCAACAACACTTAGGTGAAAACCGAGTCCGCGCCATCGCAATGGATACAACGGACGGATTAGTACGCGGCACACGTGCTATTGATAGTGGTGAACCGATTTCTGTGCCTGTGGGCGATCCTGTGCTAGGTCGCGTTTTTGACGTTACCGGACAACCGATTGATGATGCAGGTGAAGTAGATGCCTCGCAACGGTATCCCATCCACCGCCATCCACCGCCTCCAGAAGAATTGAGCACGGTGTCAGAGATGTTGGAAACCGGCATCAAGGTGATTGACTTGATTCAACCGGTCGCAAGAGGCGGAAAGGTCGGTTTCCTCGGCGGCGCAGGTGTCGGAAAAACGGTATTGGTCGCTGAACTGATCTATAATATCGCAACCCAACACGGTGGTTATTCCGTTTTCTGCGGAATCGGAGAACGGACCCGCGAAGGGAATCAGTTTTGGCTGGAGATGGATGAGTACGGCGTAATCGATAAAACCGCCATGGTTTTTGGACAGATGAACGAGCCGCCGGGTGCCCGGTTGCGCGTTGGACTTGCCGGACTCTCTATGGCGGAATACTTCCGTGATGAGGGTGGGCAGGATGTGTTGATCTTCATCGACAACGTATTTCGTTTTACCCTCGCAGGCGGTGAGGTTTCCGCCCTTCTTGGTCGTATGCCTTCCGCAGTGGGATACCAGCCAACGTTGGCTACAGAAATGGGAGAGTTACAAGAACGGATCACATCAACGCAACACGGCTCGATTACCTCGTTCCAAGCCGTCTATGTTCCCGCTGACGACTATACAGATCCCGCGGTTGTTGCTGTCTTTGGACATCTTGACGCTGTGACCCGTCTTGAACGGTCAATTCAGCAGATGGGACGCTTCCCCGCGGTCGACCCCCTGACCTCTACCTCCCGTATTTTGAACCCGGACGTTATCGGTCAAGAACACTACGATACGACCCGTCAGGTAAAAGCAGTGCTTCAGGACTACGAGAGCTTGAAGGACATTATCGCAATTTTAGGCGTGGACGAACTCTCAGATGAACAAAGACTGACAGTTGCACGGGCAAGAAAGTTAGAGAAGTATCTAACGCAGCCGATGTTTGTTGCACAACGCTTTACCGGCAAACCCGGAAGATATGTCAGAATTGCGGACACCGTTGAGGGATGTCAGGCGATTCTCAGAGGAGATTGTGACGAAATCCCTGAGCAAGCACTCGCGTACATCGGTACCATTGACGAGGCATTTGAGCAAGCGAAATCCGAAGAATTACAAGAAGCAGCAGATTAATTATGCTTGAAAAAAGATTATATCTCGAAATTCGAACACCCGAACAGTTGATTTATGAGGGCGATATTACCAGTGTGAAAGCCCCCGGTGAAATGGGATCGTTTGAGATCCTCGCCGGGCATCTCCCCTTTCTGACCGTACTGGATATTGGCGAAATTCGCATCCGCGAAGCTGATACGCCCCAATCCATCGCAACCAGTGGGGGCGTGTTTGAGGTGTTACGCACCGGTGTCACTGTGTTAGCAGATACCGCCGAGTGGGCGTATGAAATTGATGTTGAACGTGCCGAAGCTGCACGTCAACGTGCACAGGAGCTCCTCGCTTCACGTGATCCAAATATTAACCGCGGGCGTGCAGAAGCCGCATTGGCTCGCGCTGTAAATCGATTGCGAGTGGCGGGACAGCAGTAGTTTCTATTAGCCAATGTCTGATTTATACAAGGGGAAACAGCAGGCAAATCTGCTGTTTCCCCTTTTTTGCTTTGGGAGAGGAACACATGATGCCAGTTGGTCAGCTGCAGTACTTTCAATCCAAGGTTGATGGCAAGCTACATCCCTATGCCGTATGTGCAACCGACACAAATGATGAACCAAAACCCTTAATTGTGGAGGTAAGTCCCGGCGCATTGGGGAATCTACCCGGCGCGGTCAAGTTGACTGAACAGATCGCAGGCATCGCTGCTAAACACAATCAATCGTGTGTTGTCCTCAGACCAACGGGACGGGGTTCTGGCTCCGTTTATCAGAACTACGGCGAAATCGACGTTTTGGAAGCTATCGAACATGTTGCTTCAAACTACAACATTGACCGAAATCGCATTACAATCACTGGGAGTTCGATGGGTGGGGCTGCAACATGGTATCTAATCTCCCACTATCCAGATATCTTCGCAGGTGCCGCGCCGTTTTGTGGGTATTGTGACTACCGCCTGTGGGAAAAACCGGGCGGACTCACGTTCCACATGCACGAATGGGAAACCCCCTCTTGGCGCTCAAGATCTGCTGCATTTCTGATCGAAAATCTTACCCATACACCTGTTTGGATAATCCATGGCGAATGGGATCGCGGAGTCGGCGGCGGTGTGCCGGTTGAGCACTCCCGTCAAATGGCACAACTTATGGAAGCACAGAGATATACACATAAATATACAGAGGTTCCTAAAACGGGCCATGGATGCCGCCTACCCGATATATGGGAGGAAGTCATCCTTTGGCTGCTGCAGCAGCGGAAGCAGCGATCCCCGGATCATGTTTCTTTGGCAACCTACGATCTGCGTCATAACCGATCCTACTGGGTCACGGTAGATCAACTGACACACTACGGTAAGCGAGGGGCGGTCAATGCACATTTTGCCAAAACCAACAGCCTTATCGTCGATACTGAGAATATCCGCACCTTCTCCCTTGGACCAGTTCAGAAAAACGAACAGATTAATCTAACAATTGATGGTCAAAAGTTTGAATCAATGGATCTAAGTCGTCAGAAACAATTTCAACGAAATCATAAAGGCGTTTGGGCGCATTCCAAGTATGATCTCTCCGCTGAGAAGCATCACCGGGCATCAGGTCCCATCAGCGATCTTTTTTTTAATGGCCTTATCCTTGTGCCCGGTACAGTTGGGACACCGGAAGAGACCTTTTTTAACGAATGGATTGCCGAGGACGCGGCCGGATACTACCGCAGTCGAAACGGGGGTGTGCATCGCGGCGGTATCATGGGAGATAATGCAGTTGAACTCCCTATTATCCCTGACGTTGAACTCACCCAAGACCTTCTGCAGACGAACAACTTGCTCCTATACGGCGGCTACGGTTCTAACGCCATCCTGTCGCAATTTAAAGGTAAGTTACCACTTGCTTTTGACGACAATACAATCCATCTGTCCGATAAATCATACACGGCAGATGGAGCGGCGGTTTTCGCCGTATTTCCTCATCCCGCAAATTCAGAGCGCTATGTCGCAGTGCACACCGGAGTCACACCGGATGCAGTATGCTGGGGAAGCCATCTCGATATGCAACTCCTGCCCGATTACATTGTCTATTCCAGAGGAAAACTCCTCGACTGGGGGTTCTGGGGGAATGACTGGAAATCTCAGTGATAGCTAGCAGCGCCATCGTTTTGCCAGAGTAATCCATATCCACAACCTGTCACACTGTTCCTCCTATCAGCTAAGACCGATTTTCCGAGAATCGATCTGCCCACCCACAGTCAAATCAAATTAATTACGACCCTACAGAAGATTCTTGCCACACACCTACACTAATCAAGTAAATGCTTTTTTCTTGACACTTGATATGTCGGCAAGTATACTACCAATTAGCACCACTGAACTTAAACGTTTAACCTTTTCTCTAAGTTGGGCAACTCAAACCGTGAAAAAGCTATCCTTGTGTGCACTAATCATACTGATTACAGCCGGCTATAGCTTCGCACGTATTATAGACCCGAAGACAGGTGCTGAGTTCAGATATAGAGCAAAACTGGTAGAAGTTGCTCCAGTGGTTGATGGTTTTCTTGATGATCCAGCATGGGACGATGCTATATCCGCTGCCCTAGACCATGATGTCAAAGAGGATCGGCGCTGGGCTGAATCTAGTGACTTCAAAGGCACTTTTGCTGCTGTATGGCGCAACGCTTCCCTCTATATAGGTATTGAACTAACCGACGATCAAATTGAAACTGCCCACGAAAAGCTCTCAATGCAAGATCGCATAGAAATCTATCTAGATATAGGACATTCAGGCCAGCAGAGCGATCTATATCGTTACACACTTCCCGTTGGGCAAGACATCATAGCAGCTGGCAATCCAGGACTGTTGGTTAATTGGGGAAATGGAGGGCAATCCGTCGAATTGAGCTTTGACCTGACGCAAACACCCAGAAAAGAAGATGCTATCAGTTTTGGCATCTACTATTACGACGTAGACGATGATCGTCTGAACCATAAACTTCGTTGGGGCCCAACCGGACAAACCGAACCGGAAGATGCGCTTGCAGATCTGGTATTTACAGCCAACATAAAGCTAAACGCAAACCAGAAAGCGATACAATGGGGACGTATTAAACAACTTTATTAATCATCGGAACTATATTTATGCCTCAAGACCCAAGCGCACGGAGTTCTAAGTGTTTATCATCGGTAAAGTATTAGAATTGATAGGAATATCGCTTCTGGGAGCGGGGTTATATGTCGGCTGTGTCAACCCCTACGACCTCACTGAAGGCGCTGCTATGGGAGCGGAGGTTGCCTCCCTCGTGGTAGGAATCTTAATCTTCTTTATAGGTAGAACCATAGAGAAACGCTAATCGTGCATAGGCGACATACCTGGCTTTCTAAGAACGTAACCGTTTGAAATTAATGAATTATTTTGGTACTTACCATATACCCAAGCATCGAGCGCATCTCCTCGGTGCTTTTTTGATGTTTATATTTAGCGGAGGAAAAATAGGATGGCATTTAATGTCAAAAAACGTGGAAAATTGACCTATTACTACCAAGGTGATCATCCAGTGTTGTCCCCGTTGGTCACCGAAACGTTGCCAGACGGAGATTTGAAAATCTATTTTTCAGGTCTGACGGGAGGATACTCGGCGAAAGGTGTCCTGAACCTCGACGAACTGGTTTCGATGGATCCAGAGCGCGAAATTCCACTGGTATTCAAAAGTTGGGAATCTTGGCTGAAAGAAGCTGGTATTTGCGACTCTCTAAAGGACGTAGATTTCATTGAAGTCCACGCCTTCGGTTGTCAACCCAAGACCCCAAATCCGCTTGTTGACCCAGCAGGTTATGCAGCAGAACAGGAACGCTTGCGCAAAGCCTATGCTCAAGCGTATAGCAACTTTTTTCGTGATTACCTACCAGAAAACGGTGTGCCCGCTCGGTTCACGGTCCATGTCGTCGATGTTCCAGACACGGCAGCTTCCTATGAGTTTTACGGAACTGCACTCTACCAAAAAGAACTACAAAAAGATTCCGAATCAATAGATTCTTGAGATTCGAGAGGCAGCATGTTTTCCCTGCGAGGTTGCCACAGAATGAGACATCTGAAACCTCTCCTCTCTTTCATCTGTATTGCATCAATCGTAGTGATTGGCTGCGGCGAAAAACACGAAAAACGCGAAACCTCCAATGAATTTGAGGAACTCAACGACTGGCGCACACTCCCCCAAGCCAATTTCGCCATTCCGCCCTACGCCCGTTACCTTGAGGGAATCAAAATTTGCCTAGATCCAGGACACGGTGGACAGGCTTACCTGCCGAACTACAAGCGCGGACCAACGGGACTCCGAGAGGCAGCGGCGAATCTACGGGTGGCGCTATATCTGCGCGAATTTCTGAGAGAGGCAGGCGCGATTGTCTTTATGACACGCACGGATGATTCCTTTGTTAGTATCCCAGACCGCAGTGAAATCGCTAATAAGAACGCTGTTGATTTTTTTATTTCCCTCCATCATAATTCGTTCAGCGACCCCGAAATCAACTACACCTCGACATGGTATCATCAAGATGCAGACGACTCCCGTACCAGTTTAGATCTCGCCCGGTATGTTCAGCAAAGCGTTGCCGATACACTACGTCTACCACAATTTCCGCCAACAGGCCTCTATTCGGATCGATTGGTAATCCCTTCGGGATTCGGCGTATTACGTCAAACGAAGGGCCCCGCCATTTTGTGCGAAGCATCGTTCTACTCCAATCCCGAAGAAGAGCAACGCTTGAAAAAGGAATCATACAACAAGCGCGAGGCTTACGGCTACTTTATCGGTATTGCACGCTACGTTGCGGCGGGGTTTCCGAAGGGGGTTCTGCTGAATCCATCATCAGAATCGTCGATTGAAACAAAGAGGCCGCGCATTGAAATTCGTGTGGCAGATGGCTTGCATGAGCGCGGTGCGTGGATGCTCAAAAGACAACAGATATTCTCCGATTCTATCCGCGTCAAACTCGATGGTGTTGTGATTCCCCATCGGTATTTCCGTTCTGGAGATCTCATTGTGATTACCCCGCCGAAGCCACTTTCCAACGGCGTACATTTTGTCGAAACCAATCTTGTCAATTACTACGGAAATCACAGCCCGCCGAGCAATCAGTGGTTCAAAGTTGCCCCACCCGCCGCAAAACTCAAACTGCACGCATGGACGAAAACCCTGCCCCCCGATGGAGCGAGCTATGTCGGCATTACCGCCACCGCTCTGGACAAGGAAGGGCTACCTATTGCCGATGACGAGCCAATCTACGCTCGGACATCGATTGGGCAACTCGCTGAAACCGAGCGATCCTCAAAGGACGGAAAAGCACGATTTTATCTACACACAGACACCACACAATCAGGACGAGGTATCGCACAGGTACAGGTAACTTACAAAGAGAAATCAGAAGTCATCGCCATCCATTTTGAGAAAATTCGCGGCGGAATTGTTCAGGGCAGTGTCCGTAGTGTTTCCGGAAACGCCATCGCAGATACAGCCGTGCAGTTACTAAGAAAAAGAAACATAACCACGATGACCAATCCAGATGGACATTTTTTTTTCAGTGATATTTCACCGGGAAAGGCAATTCTCAACGTTTCAAAAACTGGCTACTACAATCTTCGGCTGGAAACCAATGCGAGTTCAAATAGTGCACAGGTTCTCCAACCCCAATTACATCCGATTGCAGACGGCACGCTTATTGGGAAAGTATTCGTCCTAGACGCACGCTACGGCGGCACAGAACGAGGAACACCTGTTATCGATTCCGTTGCCCCCGCAGATCTTAATCTCGCTGTAGTCAAAGCACTTCAGGAGATGCTAGAGCTTGCCGGGGCAAGTGTTTACCTTGTTCGAGAGAAAAACGAGACGATCTCTGTTTCGAACCGGGTCAAGATAATCAACGCTGTCAAACATGACGGTTACTATCTCCGGATAGATCACGGTGCCTGGATCGAAGGCGAACCGTCGATAGTTGCTACAGGTTATCCAGGAAACCAAGTTGCGGAAAATTATCTTAAAGCCATACTTGGAGGGGTTAACACCGCACTTTTTCAGACCTCAATTGAAACGTTTGGAGATGAAGAGTCGCCAGAGATTCGATCAACCAACAAAATTGCAATTGCGCTCGAGATCCGTTCTATCAATCACCCACATCTCCATGAACCCGTGGAGGCACCCGCAATGATTGCACAGAAGGCGTACGCAATCTTTTTGGGAACATGGAAATTTCTGAAAAACGCTCAATCGGTTGATAAGGGACTCAACCCCACCACAATAGGTGAAGTCTTACCTCAAAAGGAGCTTGAAATTCGTGTCGTTGATGCGGCTTCACAGCAACCGGTCGGCGGCGCAAGAGTCGCATTAGACGACACCTTTCCATTAGTAACAAATCAAGCTGGAAGAGTCGTCTTCCACGGGGTTGACGCACGGAGTTACCATATTGTAATTGAGGCTGCAGGGTATGCTCATCAGGCAATCGAATCAAACCTTCCGGACTCAGGATTCGTATTAGTAGAAATGAGGAAGAAAGAGAATCGGTAAAACAACAAACTAGGCAAAACGGTATTATGTCCCTAATGTCTTTTCTGATTGAAAGCTACGTAAGGGGATGATAAGATGAAACTCGCCATGAAAAATGTGTTAGTTATCGATGACGACGAAAAAATTTGCTGGGCTTTCGACCAATTTTTGACAGACGAGGGCCACCGATCGATTATCGCCAACAATGCCGAAGAAGGCTTACGAAAGATTCAGTCGGAAACGCCTGATATCGTTTTGCTTGATGTACGTTTGCCCGGTATGAATGGGCTTGAAGCATTGAAGCAGATTAAAGCACTTCAGCCAGAGGCGATCGTGATCGTAATGACGGCGTATGACAATGTGGAGACGACCATTCAAGCTATGCAGCTGCATGCCTTTGATTTCATCCCTAAACCAATCGATCTGGATCAGGTGAAAGCGATTATCGAGCGTGCAACACAGATGCAAGTTGAACGCAGTAAAATGCCGTCTACCGAGTTCCCTTCGGCAGAGGTTGAATTACCGGCGCAGCCACAGGAACATCGCTTGGTCGGGAAAAGTCCACAAATGCGGGAGATTTATAAGCTAATCGGGATGATAGCAAATAACACCGTTACAGTGCTGATAGAGGGTGAAAGTGGAACAGGAAAAGAGTTAATCGCGCACTCAATTCACTCCAACAGTTCGCGCCAAGATAAACCCTTCATCCCTGTCAACTGTGGTGCACTCCCCGATGACCTGCTTGAAAGTGAACTCTTCGGCTATGAAGCGGGCGCGTTTACAGGGGCAAGTGCCAAAGGGAAGCCCGGCAGATTTGAACTCGCAGATGGCGGCACACTGTTTCTTGATGAGATTGGTAATATGAGCTCGGTACTACAGGTAAAACTACAACGCGCTTTGCAGGAACAAGAAATAGAAAGACTCGGCGGCACCCGTCCGTTGAAAGTGGATGTGCGTATTATCGCTGCGACAAATCAGGACCTCGCTGAAGAGGTCCGACTGGGTAAGTTCCGCGAAGATCTCTACTATCGTTTCAACCTGCTCTCAATTAATCTTCCGCCCTTGCGCGAACGGGCTGCGGATATCCCACTATTGATTCATCACTTTCTACAGATAGTCAGCCTCGAGCTTGAGCACAATGTCCGAGGCGTTTCGCCAAGATGTTTAGAACTTTTGCAGCAGTACGACTGGCCCGGAAATGTGCGGGAGCTTGAAAATACTGTTAAAAGTGCGGCGGTCCTTTCACGAGCAGATGTCATTCTACCAGAACATCTTCCACCAGAAATTTTGAATTACAAGGGGAGAAGTCAATCTACCCAATCCCGTCTCGAAACAGTCCTTGACTCCGTATTGGAAGAAACCGTTAGAGACGCTGTTATGCAGGCGCGTGACGGGCTCTACGATGAGGTCATTGATGCCGTTGATCGCGCGTTAATTAAGGGCGTCCTTGAGGAAGTCGGAGACAACCAGACAAAATCAGCAAAACTCTTGGGGATCAGCCGCACCACGTTATTGCAAAAAATAAAGAAATTTGGAATCGAAGTGAACGCATGAACAGATGGCTGACACCTCTGATCACATTTGTATTCCCCGCAAAATGTCGACGCTGTGATACGCCAATGGGCATTGGTCAGGCACACTACCTCTGCGATGCGTGTTGGGAACAGATCGAATTTCTGAAGCCTCCTTGGTGTCGGATCTGTGGGCTGCCAAGGTGGAGCGCTGCTTGCGTAGGTTGTCGTGAGCAGCCCCCGTTATTTAGGAAACTTCGTGCAATTGCTTTTTACGAGCCCACCCTCCGTGAAGCCATCCATCTGATGAAATATGAGAAAAAACAGGTCATCTCAAAACATCTAGTGCAATTGCTGCAAGCGCACCTTCCTGAAGATTTCGCCTCCACAGACTACGATCTTCTGCTCCCGATTCCCCTTCACGCGAACCGTCTCCGGCAACGGGGATTTAACCAAGCCGAACAAATTGCACAAGGTATCGCAAAAGTTTGGCGGCTGCCAGTCCGTACCGACATTCTTGCACGTATCAGAGACACAGTCCCACTGAGCAGCCTAAGTTCCCGTGAAGAACGGCTAAAAAATATCAACGGCGCCTTTGAGGTCCAGTCGCCAGATTCAATCCAAAACCGGAAGATCTTACTGATTGATGATATTTTTACCACAGGTACAACAATTAATGAAGCACTCAAGGTTCTACAGGTTGCTAGTCCTGACTGCGTTGATGTCCTGACACTAACCCGCACAAGACCATCAATGTGAAAAAGTATAGATCAGAAAAAGGGATCCCAAAATAGAATGCAAGAAGTTCATTTACCCTTAAAAAAGTATCAAACTATCACAATCATTGCTGCTGTGGTGGGATTTTTGTTAGGAACGTTAATTCCTGCCTTCGCTTTTGGTAAGGGACACTGGTCGTGCCCATTTGGGCAGGGTGTGATGCAGGTCGGCGTGTTTGTTCTGTTGACAGGTGTTCTGGGTTCGCTCCTTACCGGTAATGTGGTTGCGCTTCTTGTAATTTTTATCGCGAGATTGCGCCGGGCATCACCCAAGCCCAAGTAACCCTCAACCTGTACCCAAGAGTCAAGGAGAGGCACCGAGCTTATAGACGATTACAAGGAAGCAGACTGACCACCATCAATCGTGATAACGCTTCCGGTCATATAGCGAGACGCATGAGAAGCCAGTAATAGCAATACTCCGTCGAGGTCTTCTGTTTGTCCCAGTCGGCGTTGGGGAATCCGTTTAATCAGGCGTTGCCCAGCCTGCGTGGCAAAGAATTGACGGTTCATATCGGTTTCAATATAACCGGGAGCGATGGCGTTCACACGTATCCGATGCGGCGCCAATTCAACCGCCATGGCTCGCGTCAGGTTGATGATGCCACCCTTGGACGCGCAGTATCCCGGCAAGTGGGAAATCCCACGTTCTCCGAGCACCGACGCAATATTGATGATACTTCCATCCTGTTCGCAGTGAACCATGCGTCGTGCGACCTCCTGCGCCATCAGCCAAATCCCCTTGAGATTCGTGTCAAGCACCGAGTCCCAATCCTCCTCCGCGTGTTCAAGTATCGGCTTAGTTACAGCGATACCGGCGTTATTAACGAGAATATTAATTGGTCCGAGTGCACGCTCCGCCGTTTCGACGCACCTCCTAACGCTCTCTCCATCGGTAACATCAACTTGGCTTGCAATCGCACAACCGCCGAACCCTTCGATCTCTTCGACAGTCTCATTTAACCGATCAATTCCACGGGCAGCCAAAACCACCTGCGCTCCTGCTCGTCCCAGTGTTAAAGCGAAATGACGACCTAGGCCTCGCGATGCGCCAGTTACAATTGCACGCTGACCTGTGAGGTCAAATACAGATGGACTGTTCCCTCCTTCCATCTTTCCAACCTCCTATCCTTCTACCCCTTCCAGCCCCCGATTTATCAAGGATCCTCGACGGAGTCGGTACTTAACGGAGCCTCCCGCTCTACTACGCGTTCTCCTTTATCCCCGCCGCTTGTTTAGCCAAGGATTTGCACCGTTCCAAGTCATACTCTCGATAAATGGTAATCTTTTGTGCCTCAAGTGAGCCTTCAGCGTGGATGGCAAGCAGTTCGTTGTAACCGCCGAAGTCAGAAGCGGTCAGGTCCCGAATCAGGTTCACCAGTTTGAGACGTTCCAATGTTGGAACCCCCGCCACTCCACCTAGGTATTTTTCGATATAATCTCGCGTTTCAGGGTTGGTGACATCTTCCTCCGAAGGTCCTGTGACCACAAGTCCCCCGGCGATGTCCTGTACATAACTGACCATCTGGTGGTAGTTGCTTGCAAAGTAAAACTTAGCAACATTGGTGATAATCGAATTGGGAATCGCTACCCCATCAATCTGGACGCAATCAACAGCAGCAGCCTTACTTAAAGCACGAACTGTTTCGGCATAATTAATCAGGTTCATCAACTTCTCCCGAACATGGCTCGCACGACTGATGCCGTTGTGCTCGGCGATTAATGCAGCCGCACCGGTCAGGAGATCACATAACGGTGGCTTGTAAGACACGGCAGTAAATCGGTGGAATTGGACGAAGGTGGTGGCTAATCCGCCGGCAAAGTCCCATTCCCCACTCATAAAGACTCGCTCTTTTGGAACAAAAACGTCGTCAAAGATTGTGAGACTTTCGATCATCCGGTGATTGGCGCTGACAGGGTTATGAAACTCGCTGGACGACGAAGCACCAAAAGGACTAACAATCATTTTCAAGCCGGGGGTATTGGCAGGGACAGCAAACGCGAGGGCGTAATCTTTATCCTGCTCTGTCAAATTCCGTGTTGGCAATACAACGATCTCATCTACATAGGGAGCGCATGTGGTATGCGCTTTCGCACCCCGAACCACTATCCCATCCTCCCGTTCGTCAACCACACGCACATAGTAGTCCGGATGCGCCTGCTCGGAGGGGTTCAGGCTTCGATCACCTTTCACATCGGTCTGGGCAACTGCCATACTGAGATCCTCCCGCTGGCAGTGCTGGTGATACGCCTCCACCCGCTCGAGGTAGTCCGTACCGTACTGCTCATCAATCCGTTTGGCGACCAAGGATAGCGCAAAGAGTGCGTCTGTTCCAATCTCTTTGATCAGTAACACTACCCCGCTGCCAAGCCGAGTGCTGGTTTCGATCATTTCACGCCGTTTTAGCAGATCGTCTGTGTTGGTAGGACTGACAAAATATCGACTGATCGTTTCACCCGTTTCAGGAATCTTGACGGTCATCAAATCCCGATACTCCGCATCTTCAGCGAGTGCAAAATCGAGCGAAGCGTGCTCCACCCCAACTCCTAAATCTGGATGGCGGGTGACATCTTCCACGCGATCCCCCTTAAAAAACAGGGTGCGACCATCGTTTAGGCTCGCCTTGTACTCCTCCGCCGATCGGACTCCCATATTCCACCTCCATCCCAATCTTCACACTTTGGACGCGAGTTATATCCCCAAGCTCTCATTAATATCCCGCTGATAGTCATCGACCCGCTCGGCAAGCATATCATTGATAGTAACAATACGTCCAATTTCGCCGGATTCCAGTATCCCATAAGAGACCGCCACAGATCGCGTTCCCTGGGCAGCGTCCACCTCGACCGGATGCTCTCCCGCTATCGCCTGTGCAAAGTCCCCATATTCGATAGCGATAATCTTCCGATCTATTTCAGGGAACGGGAATTCATAACGCCACAACCGATCTTCGCCCCACAAATCTGATGTCACCGCATCAAGCCGAAAGTCAGGAACATATTCTAAGATCTTTTCATCATCAATAGGGGATTCGCCATCAATATGTAGTATGATATTTCCCCCGCTACGATCCCCCGGCAAGCTCATCGAACCACCAGAACCGTAAACCTGTCGTGACCACACACCCTGACCGCGTCCGGCATGATCTTCAATGTACTGCCCCACCGCACCATTTTTGAAAGTTAACGTTGCGTAAGCGGCATCTTCGGCGGTCGCTTCAAATTCGGCGGGCATCTTTACCTGCCAGCGACCATAGACGCCACCGGGATTCGATCCAGCCTCATCGCCGCCTGCCGCAGGATTCTTGCGGATGGGTTCATGGAGCCTTGTGTTTGCATACACTGTCTCAATATCGCCGAGCAGGTATTCCATCATATCGGAGTGGTGAACACCCACATCAAGCAGTATACCACTTTGGTCCTTCTGGTGACGCCATACAGAGATTAACATCCGGTCTCCACCGCCGATAGCGTGGTGAATGAGAAAGCGTGGAGTACCAATGATGCCGGCATCTATCAACGCCTTCGCCAGACGGTTGATAGGGTCACGTCGATAGTTCTCCGCCACACTTAAAATCGCGTCAGATGCCTCCGCTGCACACGCAATAAGGTTACAAGCGCGAACAGTCAACCCCATTGGCTTCTCAACCATCGTATGCCAACCCCGTTCCAACGTCTCGACTGCAACCGTGTGATGGTATCGCGGTGTTGTCGTTACATCAACCGCTTCAACACTAAGTGCTTCGAGTCCATCAAGATCCGCAACAACGGTTGGTCGTACCCCGAAATGTGTTGCCGCCTGATCGGCGAGCGATTCCGCGTTATCACGTACCGGATCGCACGCACCAACGAGTTCAAACCGTTCCCACCCCACACGATGCAGCTCTGCAAGCCCGTACAGGTGACGATGCCCCATACCCCCACAACCGACAATCGCTAATCGAATTTTCTCACTCACTGTTCTTCTCCCCTCAGACCAAAATTAAGAAAATAGATCTTACGCACTCCAGATTGTGGTCACCCGTTTCTTAATCCCGATTTATCGGGGATTCATCAGGCGTTGGAAACGATGTTTTGTAGGTGGGGCATCTTGCACCGCCTTATCCCACCGCGATGAATCCCCCTGAATTACAAAGCTTTGACCATTTAATAGCGTAAGTCCTAAGAATATCGTTCGCCCATTATAAAGAGGGTGTGGACGGATGTCAATATCAAAACGATTCAAGTTCAGGACGGCAATCTATCGTAATTGACAATTGGCTTGCATTGCAACTCAGGTATCTGATAAAATCTATTTACCAAATTGAACCGACCTAACCAAGAAAGTGTGTTGTAATGAAACGGGTGTGTGTATTCTGTGGATCCAGCATGGGAAGTAGACCTGCTTATGCCAAAGCTGCAAGGCAGCTCGGTCACGCACTGGCAAGTAGCAACCTTGGGCTTGTCTACGGCGGTACAGATGTCGGCACGATGGGCGAACTTGCCAACGCTGCCCTTGAAGGCGGCGGTGAAGTCATTGGCATCGTACCCAGGATATTCGTCGAAAAGGCAATCGCCCACGACGCGCTTTCCGACCTGCGCGTCGTTGATTCAATGCACGAGCGAAAAGGGTTGATGGCTGAACTTTCAGATGCGTTTATCGCGCTCCCCGGTGGACTCGGCACGATCGACGAACTCTTCGAAATGGTGACGTGGACCCAACTCGGTATACACCGAAAACCGTGCGGTCTTTTGAATGTATGTGGGTATTACAGAGAGTTAGTGAATTTCCTCGATTATGCGGTCTCGGAGGGGTTTATTAAGGAACCCCACCGTTCGCTGATACTGGCTGATGAAAACCCGGAGGTGCTGCTCAAGAAGTTTGACGAATTTCTGAGCAGTTGAACCGCTCATAGTATATAAATTAGGATTTACGCATTTCCGTAGAGAGCCTCTGCTGTAGTTGCCCGATTCATCGGGCGTTAGAAACGGTGTCCAACGCTGATAAATCGCCGAACTACAAAGCTTTGAGCGTTCGACTGCGTAAGTCCTGTAAATTATCCTTGGGATCAAAGATGTCGCAAGAACAAAGAAATAACACAACTTCATCGAATGAACCCACGGCTCTAACTCAGCGTGAATCGGGTGAGGTTTCGGTTCTTTCATCAATTGAGGAACGTCTTATCCAAGCAGATAATCCCCAAGATATTGTCCTCTGGACTCAAGTTCGTGAGGAGATTATACGCCAGAATGAGGAGGCGAGAAATCAAGAACAACGACGTTTCTTGGAAAAAGCACAGATATGGTTTAAGATGGGGTTTTCTGTTATTGCTTTCATCGCCGGTATAGCCCTGCTTGTTGGTGGCGTAACTCAGATAGGACTTTTCATATTGGGGCAGGCCTTTTTGGGTTTGTCCCAGACTATGTAAAGATGTTTTTCAAGGTTTTCAAAAATAAAGATAAAGGAGGAGAAAATGCAGAAGAATAGAACAGCATATAGCCTAGCAGTTGGTGGTTTCCTCGCCCTGCTTACAACTGCTTTGCTTTTCCTAGTCGCACAAGACCGCATAACACCCGAGGTTAACCAGATATTAATGCTTATTGCCGGGATGACCACAGTTGCTGCTTTGACAGCATTTCAACAATCTGTAGAGAATAGCTCATCGCCTCCTTTTGTCCATGTCTCCTTTAATGAGGTTCTCGTGAGCCAGAGCCTTTCTGAAGGATTTACAACGCCTAATCCGGCTTCTGTTGAAGGAGAAAAGGTTACAGAACCGTGGGATTTAAGTCTAGGGCAGCTAGTAGGCTTAGATAATTCATTGGCATTAGCAAAGTTGCGGATGGAACTTGAACGGGAGCTTAGACACATCGCTTACAATAACCAGACAGATATCAGTTCCCGTCCGTTAGGGGTTACAGGGATCGCCCAAGAACTTGTTTCTCGAGAAATTTTACCTCCTGCTTGGCTTGGAGCTTTGAAAGAAATTACACACGTTTGCAACCAAGCTGTCCATGGAACTGAGATTCCCGACGATACTACTGCCTCCGTCGTGAGAGTTGGCGGTCAACTGCTTGAACAACTCCGTCTTGTGCGAAACAACGGAGGCACGTCATGAAAGCTGCTGTCTTTGAAGAAACGGGGAGATTAAGCGTACAGGATAAGCCTGTCCCTCCCCTCGATTCAGGCGATGTCCTGATTAAAGTAGATCTATGCGGCATCTGTGCGTCTGACTTGGCAGCACTCAACGGGGACATCACCGACTACGCACCGCCTGTCGTGATGGGACACGAACTCGCTGGAGTTGTCGTTGAAAGCCGTCATCCCGATGTAAAAGTCGGCGAGAAGGTGACGGTCAATCCGATGCTCTCCTGCGGCAACTGCGAGTACTGCCGGGCGGACCTCGACAAGTATTGCTCGAACATCGAAGGAATCGGACATGACATTGACGGCGGATATGCTGAATACCTCCGGATGCCGAAGCACGGAATTGATACAGGCAAACTCATCTCCGTGCCAGATACCATCCCGCCAGAAGAACTGATTTTTCTGGAGCCACTCGGCTGCTGTATCAATGCGATGCGTGAAACAATCCTTGATAACACCGTCGCTATCCTCGGCGCGGGTCCCATTGGCTTGATGTTTGCCCAACTGACGCGAGAAGCGGGATTGCAGACATTCGTTCTTGAGCCGCTCGCCCATCGACGGAGTGCAGCAGATGAAGTCGGCGCAGATGCCACATTCGATATTACAGCGGAACAGGTGGAAACGCTCATTGAGAAGACCGGTGGTGGTGTGGATACCGTCATCTCTGCGACGGTCAATGATCAGCGTGCGATAGATCTCGCTTTCAAGATTGTGCGGCGCGGCGGCTGCGTGAATTTCTTCGGACTGGCACCGGGCGGTCAGGAACTGCGAATCAATCTTGAGCATTTCCACTACATGGGGCACAAGCTGATGGCATCGTGGGCATTCTCGCGCTGGAGTTTGACTGAATCACGCCAAATGCTTATTGACGACAAGATTACCCTCAAACCTTTGCTGACAGATCGGTTTTCGATTGAGGGAGTGATTGAGGGATTTGAAAATGCTCGGCAGCAACGCGGTGTGAAAAGTGTGCTGGTTGGTGGGTAAACGCATGAGTGCCGTCATATCCAAGTTCTACTTAAAAGCGAATCACCATGAATACATTAAAAGCCTACCTTGAATTAATCCGCTATCCCCTCTTTGCGATTCCGATCGCTGCGACGCTACCCGGCGCACTGATCGCTTCAGAGGGTGAATGGAATTGGCGGGTCGGGCTAACGTTGCTCGTCGCACTGCTCGGTTACTTCGCAGGCATGATGAAGAACGACTACTTCCACCGTGAACAGGATGCCGTTGGGAATCCGGATCGCCCACTCCCGTCCGATCGACTCACGCCCCGGCAGGTACTGATCACCGCGAGCAGCACCTACATCATCTGCGTTATCTTGGGATTTACGCTCCATATCAGAGCAGGGCTTCTGGTGATTTCCCTCGTGATGATTTCCCACTTATACAACGCCTTCTTCAAGGAACGCGGCATACTAGGAAGCATTAGCCTTCCGCTTGGCATTGGCCTACTCAACATATTTGGTGCACTCGCTGTAAGTGGGGGAGTGCCACGCTTGGTCTGGTATGCGTTTGCCGCTACAACGCTCTACGATTGCGGGACACATATCACGACGACCTTCAAAGATCTTGAACGGGATGAAAAACTCGGTATCACCACCACTCCCCTGCAACTGGGAATCAAGCCAGCCCTCACCTGCGCTGCTATATCAACTATACTGTCTTTTATTATTGCGGTGTTGCCACATTGGGTTGAAGGGATCAGTTGGCACTATACTCTATGGGTAGTCTTTGCACTACTCGCAACAAGTATTACCCGTTTGCCCCTTTACCTAAATCCGACTGAGAAAAACGGCTATCGCGCACTGAAAGGCTCAATGGTGGGTGCCATCACCTTTTTCCCCTGTCTCATCGGCGTCCAGATCTCCCTATGGGCTTCTGCGCTTGTGATTGTGCCATTGCTACTTGCGACGATGACCTTGCTAGAAGTGACAAAGCGGGAAGTATGATGTGTTATGTATCGCATTCAAAGAACTTTACAATAGACACGTAACCCCCTACAATACTGGGAGAAACCAATGGAAGTTGAAAATCCAAAATTCAAACGGAAATTATTTCACCTTGATGTGCTTCTTGAAAAACAAACAGATTGTTATACTGCCCACTGTTTGCAATTGGATTTGGTCACTGATGGTGATACAAAGGCGGACGCGGAAGCGATGATTGTTGATGCAATTTCTGAGCAAATCACCTTTGCGATTGAAAACAATTTGATGGATCATCTTTTTCAACCCGCTCCCCCGGCGGAGTGGAGGAAGCTTTTGTATAGCAATCATACAAAAACAGTAACCTTAGATTCAGAGGTGCGTCCGCTTCCAATTACTAAAGACGAATTTTATCAAACATAAACAAGTTGAGGATTAAAACTTATGACCGATATTCCAAAAACATACACGCCACAGGACATCGAAGAAAAATGGTACAAATTCTGGCGGGACAAGGATTATTTTCACGCCGCTGACACCTCCGATAAACCTCCTTATTCAGTTGTGATTCCACCCCCGAATATTACCGGGAGCCTACATATCGGGCATGCGCTCGATAACGCTTTGCAGGATGTGCTGATCCGCTGGCGGCGGATGCAGGGCTACAACACGCTCTGGATGCCGGGAACAGACCATGCAGGAATCGTCACGGAAATTATCATGGAGAAGCAGCTCGCCACGTGGGGAACAAGCCGCGAAGAGCTCGGACGCGAAAAATTCATCGCACGGATGTGGAATTGGAAGGAGGAATCTCGCGGGACAATCATCGATCAACTGGAACAACTCGGCTGTTCCTGCGATTGGGAGCGCGAACGATTCACGATGGATGAAGGACTCTCCAAAGCCGTCCGTACCGCGTTTGTTCAACTCTACAACGATGGTTTGATCTATCGCGGAGAATACATGGTCAACTGGTGTCCAAACTGCCAGACAGTAGTTTCCGATCTGGAAGTCGAGCCGGTTGAGATTGATGGAAACTTCTACCACATCAAGTATCCGATCAAGGATTCAGACGAATCCGTTGAAATTGCGACGACGCGTCCGGAAACGATGCTCGGCGACACGGCAGTTGCTGTTCACCCGGAAGATGCGCGCTATCAACACCTTATCGGCAAAACGGCAGTCCTACCGATCCTTGAACGTGAGCTCCCGATTATCGCAGATGAATATGTCGATCTGGAATTTGGTACAGGAGCATTGAAAGTCACGCCCGCCCACGATCCAAACGACTACGAAATCGGTAAACGGCACGAACTTGAGCAGGTCAACATACTCAATCCGGATGGGAGTTTGAACGAGAATGCGGGCACGAAGTACCAAGGCATGGATCGATTTGAATGTCGTAAAACGTTGGTCGAAGATCTGCGTGAACAGGAATATCTAATCAGGATTGTACCGCACCCCCATGCGGTTGGACATCATGATCGGTGTAATCAGATTATCGAGCCCTACATCTCGCCACAGTGGTATCTGAACGTCAAACCGCTCGCCGAACGGTCACTGGAAGCTGCAAGACGTGGCGATGTGGTCTTTCTTCCGGAACGTGAGACCAAGCGGTTTTATCAATGGATGGAAAATATCGAACCGTGGCCCATTTCCCGTCAGCGCTGGTGGGGACATCAACTTCCAATCTGGCACTGCGACGCTTGCGAAGGACTCACGGTAGCAGTGACCCCTCCTTCTCAGTGCGCTCACTGTAATTCTGAGAAGATTTGGCAAGATGAGGAGGTACTTGATACCTGGTTCAGTTCGGGACTTTGGCCCTTCTCAACGATGGGCTGGCCCGATGAGACAGAAGCCCTCAAGACGTTTTACCCGACCTCTGTCCTCGTAACAGGCTGGGATATCCTCTTCTTTTGGGTGGCTCGGATGATTATGCTCGGTCTCCAATGTATGGACGAAGTGCCATTCAGGCATGTCTACCTCCACGCACTGGTTGCCGATGAGCATGGACAGAAACAGAGCAAGTCGAAAGGTAACGCCATCGACCCTGTGCCAACTATCCATGAGTATGGTGCCGATGCATTTCGCTTCGCACTTGTATTCTCTGCTGCGCCGAATCCGTATGTTGCCTTGGCTGAATCCCAAATCGAGGCGGGGAAACGTTTTGCCAACAAGATTTGGAACGCTTCTCGTTTGCTACTGATGAATCTGGATGACTTTCAGCCGGGCAAGCCGACCAATCTTATCCTATGCGATCAGTGGATTCGCAGCCGTTATAACGCAACTATGGAAACGGTGACAACATGCCTTGAGCAGTTCCGTTTTAATGACGCAGCGCACGCGCTCTACGAATTTCTCTGGCACGAGTATTGTGATTGGTATGTCGAACTCATCAAGCAGCGTCTCTACTATACCGATGATCCAACGGCGAAACATACGGCGCAGGCGGTCGCCTCTGAAATTCTCGAAGGCACCATGCGAATGCTGCACCCAATCATGCCATTCATCACGGAGGAGATCTGGCAGCGACTTCCTCATGTGCCGATTGATTCCCGAGAATCGGGACCTCGCGGGAAAGGTGATAGCATTATGGTTGCCCCTTGGCCCACACCACAAGCAGCTGAGACGGCTGCAAAGGCGGAAGAAGCGATGCAGACAATTATGGACGTTATCGATGGCATCCGCAGCGTCCGTGGTGAGATGAATGTGCCACCCTCCAGCGAGGTCGAAATACGGATTCAAGCTCCGAATCCCGAAACGGCTGAACTTCTCACCCAACATTTGGAGGAGTACCTGCCAGCGTTTGGGCGCTTTTCGCAAATCTCTATCGCAGAACATCAAGAGAAGCCTGCTGCTGCTGCCGTAGCGGTGATTAATGACGTCGTGATTTACATCCCGCTCGCGGGGATCATCGACATTGAAAAGGAGAAAGACCGTCTGCAGAAGCGGTTGGACAAGGTACTCAAAGAACTCACCGGCACCCAGAAAACGCTGGACAACCCGCAGTTTGTTGATCGGGCACCGGAAGCGGTTGTTGAACAGAAACGTACCCGACTCACAGCACTTGAATCGGAGCAAGAGAAGCTAGTAACGAATCTAGAAATGCTGGGCTGAAAAGCCATTCCAAGGCAACCTAAAGGATTGAGATGGCAACAATCGAGCAAGATTATTCCGACGCGAAAAAGTTAAGGATTGTCGTGGTAGGCGCAGGAATTGTCGGGGCATCAATAGCCTATCACCTGTCGCGTCGCAAAGATGTTGCTGTGACCGTCCTTGAGCGAGATGAGCCGTGCGCGGGAGCGTCGGGGCACTCGTTTGCTTGGCTGAACTCCTTCGGCAAAGATCCCGTAAGCTATCACCACTTCAACCGCCGGTCAATGGACATCTGGGATCGATTCGCTCGGAGACTGGGTGGGGATCTCGACCTCCACTGGGGCGGTGAACTCCGATGGGAGTACACGCCGGAACGCGCTGGGGCATTGCGTCAACGGATCAAGCAATTACAAGTATGGGGATACCCCATCCGCATCATTTCGAGCGATGAACTCCGAGAACTTGAGCCCGGTCTCTCCCCCGGTCCCGTGATGACTGCCTCTTTTTCGGAAATTGATGGACGAGTGGACCCACTCAAAGTGATTGATGCCTGTCTACAGCGTGCGTGTGAGGCAGGAGCCGCCGTACATACCCATACCTCAGCCGACAAACTGTGTCTCGACAAACGGGGAAGCATAGAGGCGGTCAGTACCCCCAACGGTGAAATCGGTTGTGACGTAGTGGTGCTTGCGAACGGAACTGCCACAACGGAACTTGCCGCGACAGCCGGCGCCCACATTCCCCAGCAGTATAGCCCCGGTGTGGTAGTTCGCACCGACCCACAGCCGCCGATACTCAAAAACGTTTCGGTGCTTCACCTACCGCCCATCGACGAAGATCGGCATGAAATCCATCTGCGACAATCCGCCGATGGAACACTTGCCATCGGTCAAGGTTCACAGGAAAGTGTAGACCGCGACGATTCCCAAGAACACGCGGATGACCTGTTGAGTCGCGCCGTACACTATCTACCAGATCTTGCCGGCGCACGAGCGATCCCAACGCCGGTGGGCTTCCGTCCGATGCCGATTGATGAGTTGCCGGTCATAGGATTCTGTGATGCAGCACCGAATCTGTACACCGCTTTGATGCACAGCGGAATCACATTGGCACCCCTCGTGGGAGAATTAGCAACACTTGAAATTGTTGACGGTGCCTGTGTCGAAATGCTTGCTCCGTACCGTCCAGAACGGTTCCGATCCGCTAGTTGAAGGCAAACCCCGATATCCGTAGGTTGAGCATCCCTGGTCACGGGATTCTCTCGGACTTGCCGGGCTTACAAAGCCTTAGTTGCTTTGAATCCCGCCTGTCCTGTTCCGAGGATTCCGATTTATCGGGGGCTTGTCGGAGTCCCGATAAGTCGGGGATTCATCGTGCGTTGAAGGACATGTGCTGACTCCATCCCCATCGTAGGCGGGGCATCCCCGATAAATCGGGATCTTCAACTTGCCCCGCATTGATGATGAAACATCAAATGACAACTCCTCATCGTTCAACTGTGTAAGTTCTATATGAAAGAATTCGGGTCTCCATAAAAAAGTTACTAATCTAAAAGAGGCTTAAATATGATTCAAGTGAAGGAACAGCTAGAACAATGCTTGGAAAACTTTTGCGCGGGCACATTAACCGAGCAAGATCTACAACAGGTGTTGGACAACATTACAGATGAAATAGACGCAGCGGCAAAACCCCAACGCCTGTTATATCTGCAAGCCACAAACACGTCAGTCACCTCGGCGATAGAGGGTATGTCAATCGTGGAAAGTGACGGTGTGCACAACGGTCCCGACGACCCCGAAGATTGGCCCTACCAAACCGTGCATGAGGCAATGCTTGATGGCTGGCGTATCGTCAAGTTTCCCGAAATGACACTAATGCTGGTAGGAGAAAACGAAACCTACGGGCTCGGCTGCGAATTTGTCCTCGAAAAATGAACCCGCAATCACAGCACCTCCACGAAAGGATTTTACCGATGATCGATCAAATATACGATTGCGAACCAACGCTAACGGATCAACAAGTAATCGAATTTTGTCAGAAAGGATTTATCATCCTTGAAGGCGTGGTGTCAGATGAAATTAATCGTCGCGTCTCAGACTTTCTGGATAAGCAAACCCACTTAGAACCGGTCGAAATCCTCGCTGAAGACTGGTTCGTTGATGGCGTTCTCAAAAATCCGCAGGCAGCGGGTGCGGTGCGCTCGCTTCTGGGAAAGAACTTCAAGCTGCCGATGATTATGAGCAACCACCGTGTCGAGTGTCCTAGGACGCTGAGTTGTGGCTGGCACCGCGACGGTGGTGCCATTGACGCGACACGGCTTGAATTTTTGCAGGTGTTTTACTACCCCCAAGACACACCAAAAGAGATGGGACCAACCGAACTGGTGCCCAGTTCACACTTAGTCCGCGCCAAACGCCGCTTCATGAGTCACTACGGCAACATCCGAATAGGGGTAAAGACAGCAGCACCGGCGGGCTCAATTTTCATCACACATTACAGTATCTGGCACCGCGCCACCTCTTCCACCGGCAGCGGTATCCGCAACCTGCTTAAATACAACTATTGGCGGACAGTCCCACCGCAGCGAGACTGGGTGGTTGATCCCTCTACCGACTTTATGAAGATGAAGTTCATGCCAGATGTTTCGGTGCTTGAAAAGTGGTACGACTCCATCCACGTCGCCCGCTTGTTCCAATGGTTGTGCGGCCTTGGCGATGATTTCGAGTTCAAGGGAGGCCAATCTTGGCCCATCACTGCCGGAGGTGGCTATAACACGACCGAAGGTCTACCGCCCGGATTGGTTCCGCAAAGCGAGTCCCGGCAAAGCCGAGGATCCTCAACGGAGTCGGGAAATCCTCGATAAATCGGGACTTGATACATCATAGGAAGGAGCATTGATCGATGCAACCAACGCAGCAGACCTCAACAGCAGAAGTGCCTTCAAAGCCAGCCGCTGAACTAAACCCTTACGATAGTCGGGAAGAACGGGCACAGGCACTGGAGCGCGATGGCTTTGTTTTTCTCCCCACGGTTCTCAGTCCCGAACAGGTGCAAGAGTTACGTGCATGTTCTGACCGCATCAAAACTGTTGCAGCACCAAGATGGGATTTTATCGATCCCGAAGGCAGCGGGATTAAAACGATCCAGAACGCGTTCAACCGGGACCCGCTCTATCTCGATTTTCTCGACAAACCGGGCGTCATTGAGCTAGTCGAAGATGCCTTGGGCGAAGATTGCCACCTCATACAGATGACCCAATGGAACACAGGAAAGCGGGAAGAGCAAAAAATGCACACCGATTGGAAGCCGATCTTGCTGCCCGATGATGTAGCGAGTGATCCACGGGTCAAGATTCCAGCACTGATTATGACCGCTCACTTTTATCTGGACGACATGTATGAAGCCCTTGGACCAACGCGTGTCGTTCCCGGCAGCCATCGCGCCGGCATAAGACCCGAACGCGATCAGGCCAAATGGAATGAAACAGAGGAGCAATCAATTCTCTGCGAAGCGGGTGACGTGATCGTTTTCAGGAGCGATGTGTGGCATCGGGGCGGTGCCAATCGTACCGATCAGGTCCGTTATCTGCTGCAAGTCCATTACGCCAATCGGTGGATCGCGCAACGGTTTCCACCTTTTCTGAGTTTTCAGTTTGACCCGGAAATTCTATCGAAAGCAACACCGCGCCAGCGCCGCCTATTGGGCGAACACCGCCCAGGTCCCTTCGCTTAGTACGGGAGCATCCCTGCACGGATATCGAATCTTTGTAAGGTTTTTATAAAAACACAAGTTGCTAGGTTCTACGGTTAAACCTGAATCCGTATCAACGACAATAGAGTTTCGATCGTTCAATAACAGCTGCGTATAGACAGATAGAATGAAGACCAACTTAATTTGTCATCGGGAAGTTTCCTTTTCAAAAAATTATTTCATAAAAGGAGTTTTTCGTACCACAATCTGTATGAAGTTTAAGTATTTAAATCGGTAATCCCGATTTTCCTTGAAACACACGGTAGGCGCGGTTTTCAACCGCGCTGGTGCCACTAGCAAATTACCGAATTATTTTTTTAATGTTCATACAGTTTGCGCTACATTTGGCAGCTTGTCCGATGATTACAGCGTTTGCCGAATTAGCAAAATCAGAATGCCAACACACCCTAGTAGCAGACATAGTCCGTCCGCTGCAACCTTTGTGCAAATAAATGCCGTACACAGCAGCGAGCATTGCAAAACCTACTCAGACATAGTCCGTCCGCTGCAATGTGCAAATTGTCGTACAGCAGAGCACACCTACTCCCCTGTATTGAGAATGAAACTCGCTGCGAGTAAAATAGGGAAGAACGACCTTTGTTTCCGACTTTTGGGTGGATTAGCAATCGTTCATAGCCCCAGCGGGGCGATATGTTTATAGCAAACATGGTAAAACCAACCCTAAAGCCCCAGCGGGGCGACATGTGTACAGTATCGGATAAATTTGGTTATTTATAGTAGTTGTCAAGTATGGAGACTTAACCTACGAGTAATCTAGCAACTTGAGTTATAAAAGGAAATACGCATGAATTTTAGATACCGTCTGGGAGTAGACATTGGCGGAACTTTCACCGATGCAACCCTAATCAACGAGGAAACAGGGGAGATTCGCGTCGACAAAGTGCCTTCGACGCCCCAAGACCCGTCACACGGTTTCATGGAGGCAACCCATCGCATACTACGCAAAGCCAACGTGTCACCGGGCGAGGTCGGCTATGTCGTTCATGGCACAACTGTGGCAACCAACTCGATCATTGAGGGGAAAGTTGCCCGCACAGGCTTCGTTACGACCGACGGCTTTCGCGATCTGCTGGAGATTCAGCGACAGATACGCCCCTCACTCTACGATCTGCAATTTGAAAAACCACGTCCCCTGACGCCGCGTTACCTATGCTTCGGCGTACCTGAACGCTTAGATGCCCAAGGAAACGTGCTCACACCGCTCGACGAGTCCGCAGTCAGGAATGCCGCAGAGCAACTCCGTCAAGAGAATGTAGAATCAATCGCCGTCTGTTTCCTCCACGCCTACATCAATCCGAGCCATGAGAAGCGGACAGGGGAGATCCTACGCGAAGCCTTTCCCGACACTGTTATCTCCCTTTCGTCAGAGGTCGCTCCAGAGTTTCGAGAGTATTTCCGGGCAAGTACAACGGTCATCAATGCTTCCATCAGGCCCGTCGTCGGGCGTTATCTCCAGAGCATTGAAGCACGTCTACGGGCGGAAGGATTAGAGGCAGAACTGCTTGTGATGCAAAGCAGCGGCGGGGTTTTCACATTTGAAGCAGCGAGTGAGAAACCGGTCTTCATGGTGGAATCAGGTCCCGCAGCGGGTGTTATCGCTGCGACCTATCTCGGCACGACGCTGGACTGCCCGGACGTCATCTCCTTCGACATGGGCGGCACCACAGCGAAGGCAGGCCTTATCCAGAACGGTACACCAACAATAACCAAAGACTACGAGGTAGGGACAGCGGCGCAAACCGGCGTGGGTGCCTCCCGCGGCGCGGGCTATCCCATCCGCACCCCTGTCATCGACCTTGTAGAGATTGGCGCCGGCGGCGGCTCGATCGCTTGGGTGGACTCCGGTGGAGTGCTGCGCGTCGGACCCCAGAGCGCAGGTGCGGATCCAGGTCCGGTGTGCTATGGAGCGGGCGGGGCAGAACCGACCATCACCGATGCCAACTTGGTGTTGGGACGCCTCAACCCCAGCTTTTTCTTAGGCGGTGAGATTGAATTGGACGTTGAGGCAGCGCGTCAGGCAATCCAAGAGAACTGCGCGGATCCATTGAACCTTGACCTTGTGGAAGCCGCTCACGGTATCGTGGAGATCGCCAACGCTGCAATGGTCAACGCCCTACGACTTGTCTCTGTCCAACGCGGTTACGATCCCAGAGATTTTGTACTAACCGCGTTTGGCGGTGCGGGTCCAGTGCACGCCAACCGTTTGGCAGCAGAGATTGATGTCCCCACCACGGTTATCCCCATGAGCCCCGGCACAACTTCAGCCATGGGTTTGCTGGTGACCGACCTCAAGCACGACTATTCCACAACCCTTATCCAGCACGTCGATCAACTGGATACGGCGATGGTGGAGGCAACCTACCAAGAGTTAGAGGCGCAGGGAGGGGCAAGTCTAGAACGGGAGGGCGTGCGTCCAGAGGACATCAACTTCCTTCGACAGGTGGATATGCGCTATATCGGACAAAGCTACGAGTTGACGATACCATTACCAGCGGAGCAGCTGGATGCTTCAAAGATTGACCATGTGCTCGAACAATTTCATATCGAACACGACCGCGCCTACGGCTACAGCGCGCCGACAGAACCGGTCGAGTTCGTGAATCTGCGACTCACCGCAATTGGCAAAATTGCCAAGCCTCGCCTACGCGAGTTGGAAGGGGATAACACAGACATCGCTGCAGCACAGAAAGCGACCCGATCCGTCTACTTTGCCGAGAGCGACGGCTACGTTGAATGCCCCATCTATGACCGTTATCTCCTCGGTCCCGGCTGCGTCTTGACAGGACCGGCAATCGTCGAGGAGATCGATTCTACCACCGTCATCCACCCCGGTTACACCGCCCAGGTCGACCGGTTCGGAAACCTAATCCTGACTCGGATTTAATTCTGAACTACAAGATGGCAATGAATAACCATTATAGGACTTACGCACTTCAGTTGTAGGGAACGCAGATCTGCGTTCCCTACCCACATAGCCATGACAATCCAATCGTAGCCATCCCGACTCAATCGGGATGATCGGCTCGCAGATTGGGCAATCTGCGCTACTTTATATCAACTGCGTAACTTCCACATCATTTATGATTGGGCAAGCCGTGTGCGGTGAAACTGGCACGCACAAGTCTGATGGGGGAAAAGATGATCAGAATAGCGATAGTCATTCTTGTATTGCTTATAGGTTGTGCGATGCCACCTGAACCTGAACCCCAATTCATTGGGCAGTATTTGAGTCTGGATGGTGAATTCAAAACAGACTATCCTAACCTCAAGGAGTTAGGCAGAGATCAGCACGGCAACTATGTCAAATACCTCACGCTCAACGGCAAAATCGTGATAGCTCGTTATGACGAAAAAAAAGGAGCTTGGCAGATAACCATGAGACAGCCTACCTCCCATGAAGTGGAATACTACATGACCAAAGGAGAGTGGGAATTTGACTGACCCAACGTATTATCCTGTCTACCCATACAAGACGTTAGGCTGTGCCCTACTTATAATTGGGCTCTGTCTCGTTAATTGCGCGAGTATGGCAAGTTATGCTGAAGGTTCCCTCAAAACGACAACGGATATGACGCTTGAGGCGAAACATATTATCGTTGGTAAAGTCGTTCATGTTTCCTTTGTCTTTGAGCAGGGGTTCTCTGGTCCCCAGAGTCTTGTAACCGTCCGTGTTGATAAGGATATAAAGCGAGAGATTGAGCGTGTTGATAATCAAGAAACAGATTCTCCACAACGGCAGGTATCAGAAAAAGATCATAAAACACCGGCACAACTAGTAACCTTCGTTCAGATAGGGGGTCCATACCGCTTGTTCGATTTCCTTCCCTTCCCTAGTGGCGATTGGGTCACAGCAGCGGGTGTTGACACCGTTAAACGGGGCGAACGTGTTTTTCTCAAGTTGCTTCCTATCACTTCACCGGTTGAGCATAACGGAAAGACAGCCGATAGTTATCCTCAAGATCGTGGCTCTATCTATTCTGTCCGAGGGAAACGCGGGGAACTTGATGCTTGGAATGGATGTCACGGTGCTGCAAATGACTCGTATTGTCCGAGCCACTCTGAAACGACCAGAACGGATGAGAACATTGGCACGTCGCGTGAGTAAACTTAAACGGATGCCATTTGTGCGTGATGTGAACGGGCGACTTCGCCGGAAGCAACCGGACGATCGTCTCCCCATTGTGATGGACGAGGTGAGGGTTATTGAGACAGAGTTTAACCTTTTACAGCTTGAGGAACAATAATATCAAGTTCATCATCGTGCGACAGGCAATCGCTCGTCAACGCGGCCCAGGAGATTCTCCTTGAGCACAACAACAACCAATAGCAGCGAATCAACTGGATACCGTGAACTGATTCGCGGCAACCGTAATTTTCGTCTGCTCTGGCTTGGACAGATTATTAGTCTCCTAGGGGATTGGTTCAACTTTGTCGCTTCCGCTTCGCTCATCGCAATACTGACCCAATCCGGGTTTGCTGTCGGCTTCGTCGTCCGTATGCTCGCCCCATTCTTCATCAGTCCCATCGCTGGCGTCGTCGCCGACCGCTATAACCGCAAATATACCCTCATCATAACTGACTTAGCGCGTGTCGTCGTCGCATTCGGCTTCCTTTTGGTTCGGACCGCAGACGATGTCTGGCTGCTTTACGTCCTGACCGCCCTCCAACTTGGGATTGGTGGTTTTTTCTTTCCCACACGAAATGCGATTCTGCCCGACATTGTGTCATCACACGAACTCGGTACTGCCAACGCCTTGGGATCCGCTACGTGGTCGGTTATGCTCGCCTTGGGTGCCGCCATCGGTGGGATTGTATCCGGCGCATGGGGCATCTACCCTGCCTTTGTCATTGACGGCTTGACCTTTCTCCTCTCAGCCGTATTCATCGTCCAGATTAAACTTGATGTGGAGCCAGCACTCGCTGACTCGGATAAAACTATGGGCGGTGCTTTTAAGGAGTACGTTGACGGTTTGCGCTACCTCGGCAGGCACACCGACACACTGGTCGTTGCGCTGCATAAGGCTGCCAGTGCGCTGGTGATGGGGTCTGGATCTCAGGTCGCGATGGTTGCCATCGCTGAAGATATCTTTGTAATCGGAGAAGGTGGCGGTATCAGCCTCGGTCTCATGCTCGCGCTGGGTGGCGTTGGGACAGGTGTGGGTCCAATCGTCGCGCGTCGTTTCACCGGAGATCGAGATCGCCCACTGCGGAATGCAATCATCTTGGGCTATCTGATGGGCGCAGTGGGACTTGCCATCGCCGCGCCGATGATCCAATTCGGCTGGGTGCTTTTGGGTGTCACCCTCCGTGGGATCGGTGGGGGAATTATCTGGGTGTTTTCTACACAACTGTTACTGCATCTCGCTCCCAATGCGGTGCGAGGGCGGGTATTCGCCACCGATTTTGCCCTGTTCACACTGATGAGTGCCGTCGGTTCTGCGGTTGCCGGTGGGGCACTCGACGCCTCACTGAGTCTCCCCGCAATCTTCTGGTGGATGGCGGGTTTGACGGTGATCCCAGCGGTTCTGTGGGCAGCGTGGCTGGGTGAAAGAACCGACCGCGAAACGTAGTAGGAGAAAGCGTGAAAACGAGAAGACGAGCTGAAGTCTTTGTCCCGTTATCCCGTTTTCCGCTTCTTTACGTTAAGATAGGTTTCACTCACCGAATCCCAGACTGCGGAGATGCGCGACAGCTTGCTTCATATCCCCCGCCGCCTGCATAATCCACGGTCCCTGAAAACCCACATCTTCAAGAACCCCCTTGACACCAGCAAAATCCACCGACCCTGTACCGAGTGTGGGGAAATCCCATTCGTCAAAATTACCGCTATGGTCCTTCAGATGGGTGCTCACCACATACTGTGCAATCTTCTTCAATTCCGTAACCGCATCCGTCCCATCTGTATAGAAACTGATATTCCCCGTATCGAAGTTGATTCTGATATTCGGGTGGTCGGTCGCGTCCATTGTCTTCAACGCAACTTCGGCGTTATGAACCAGCGATGGATGCGTTTCAAGTGCGACTGTGATGCCACGTTGTGCCGCCTCATCGCCCATTGTTTTTAGCCAATCGCAGACCTTTGGTCTCATATCTTCATCGGCTTTAATGCTACTAAGCGCGAGATCTATGCCCATTTTGACCGCCGCATCAAAGGCGTTTACCCATGCTTGGCTCGCCGCCTCAGTGGCAACCGTATCCTCTTCAAGATACAACGCAGTCAGCCCAATAGCTTGCAATCCCTGCTCTTTGAGGTCCGCCTGAAGTTCTTCCACCTTGTCAGGTTCAGGGGCACTTACTTGAACGTATCGAATTCCATGGTCTAAAAGCTCCGCACCGCCTCCTATATTCGCCAATACGTTTGCCATACCGAATCCTTTCTGCGCCTGTGACTCGCGCTTCCGCTCTTTTCGATTCATAGACTTTGTGCGTGACTCTGCACTATCTTACACCCTTGGCGGATGGATCGCAAGCCGTTTGTTGGGTTGGTCTGAATTTTTTCCCCTTTTTTTTCTAATCGTGCTATAATGTCTGCCCAATTGCGAGAGTTTTTTCCGCCGCTAAATGAGTGAGGAACGGTTTGCAACATGCTTAACGATTCACAAATTGCAACATTCAAAGAAGAAGGTTACCTGATCATCAAAGACCTTTTTACCGAGGACGATCTGCGCCCAGTGAGGGACGAGTTCAGCATTGTGGTCGAACAGCAGGCTCAGCAACTATATCAAGCCGGGCGGCTGAGCGATTTGCACAAAAATGAGTCTTTTGAGCGGCGTCTGGCAAAAATTGCTGCCGAAGCACCCGAAGCGACTTCAGCACTACAAACCCGCGCCCATAAAGATGAGGCATTCTTTCAGTTCCTGAAACACCCCAAAATTCTTGACCGGGTTGAATCGCTGGTGGGTCCCGATATCCTGTGCCATCCCTCCTACAACATCCATCCGCGCCTACCGGGAGGATATACCACCCCGCATCAGGATGCAGGATTTTACCTACCCGACGGCGATGAGACGTTGATTCTGGCATGCCTGATACCGCTCGTTGATACCACACCTGAAAATGGGTGTCTATGGGTCGCTCCGCGTCGACATAAAGAGGGTGTTTTACGGCATCTCTGGGAAGAGGATGGTCTGAATATCTCTCCTGAAGAGGTCTCAGAGGAAGAACGACAGCCAGTTCCCACAAAGGCAGGCAGTATGGTGATGTTCAGCAGTATGACCCCGCACGGTTCACTGGTCAATCACACGGATACCATCCGTTGGAGCATGGACTTGCGCTACCAAGCACTTGGGAAACCCACAGGACGTTGGTATGTCCCCGGCTTTGTCGCCCGGAGCCACTCAAATCCTGAATTGGAAACCCCTAACTGCAAAGCGTGGATCGCTGAAGTTGAGCGCGTCGAACAAAAGGCGAACAAATACCCCGAATGGCCACGTTATCGTTGGCCCCAGACATCATAGATAACCCAAACTCAACTGTGTTAGAATTTACGTACTTCAGTTCGTAGTAGCGCAATGAATTGCGCGTTATCACAGGTGATTGTCCTACTATAAGCCTACCGATGTACTGTAGTTGCCCGATTCATCGGGCGTAATGGGTACTGTCGTGCGGTAGTAAACACCGAGCAATCTCCCTGCGGGGTGGCTTTGAGCGTTCAATAGCGTAAGTCCGATGTGTATCATGAACTTTTTTAAGGAAATTCTCCTATGGTCCGAATCCCAATCACCATGTGCCACGGCATCAGGCATGATGGCGACTATCCATTGACCTCAGACCGTCTCAACAGATTGGTGAAAATTGCTGCCGAACTGAATTTTGAATCCATCAACTACAATCAGCTTTTTCAATGGTTCCGAGAAGGAGAGAAATTACCGCCTCGACCGATCATGTTTGATTTTGATCATCCCGTGAAGTCGATGCGTTATGAGATTCACGATGTCCTGAACAAATACGGCTATACTGGAAATCTGTTTATCAATACCGGACCGGTGGATGAACTTTATGCCAAGCCTATGCCATCGGATTCCCTCCGTGAAATTATGACCTGGGACGAAATAGGGCAACTCATAGAAAGCGGTTGGCACATCGGGGCACATACGGTAACACATCCGAATCTATCCGAACTCTCCCTACAGGATGCGTCCGGCGAAAAATTACGCGCAGAGTTGGAGCAATGTGACCAAACATTAAAAAAGTATCTCGGAATCATGCCAAAAGACTTCGCTTTTACGGGCACAAGTTGGAGCAGTATCGCAGAACGCGAAGTCTCAAAAAGATACCGGTTTGGCAGGCTCTGGATTGTAGGAACAGAATATCAGGTTGATGGCAAGACAATGAGATATGCGGATCTTGTTGGGGTTGATGACTCCGACGAAGAAGATGGGGGACCACCAATGGCGGCGCGTTATATCACAAAGGATTCGCCCCCCTATCGCCTGCCGTCAATGGAAATCCAAAGACCATTGATTTATGACATCGATGCGTTTCGCCGCTACCTTGAGGGAGCAATAAGGACTTAATGAAATTGCTGTACAGTTTCCTTATGTAGCGGGGATTCACGATGAATTGTGTAACTTAATTAACTACTGTAGAGCAAACTGTTAGTTTGCGGTTTTGTATCACAATCTAACAGATCGTGGTACAAAAGACTCACCATAGAAGGAAGTGAATAGATGGCATCAATCGATTTTTCGTTGACCGACAAGGTCGTTCTCGTAACCGGTGCAGGAAAAGGCATCGGTAAAGAGATTGCGTTGGCTTGTGCTGCCGCTGGAGCCGACATCGTCGCAGGGAGCCGCACTGTCAATGAAGTTGAACAGGTAGCAGAGGAAGTTCGCAAAGCGGATCGACGTGCAGAGGCATGGAAACTGGACGTTGCGGAGGTTTCAAGCATTGAGGCATTTGTGGGGAAAACACTCGATACCTTTGGCAGAATCGATGTGCTAGTCAACAATGCCGGAGTCAACAAAGTCCAACCCGCGCTTGATGTCACCGAAGAAGACTTCGATTATATCGTGGATGTAAACTTTAAGGGCACATTCTTCATGAGCCAGATGGCGGCGAAATCGATGATTGAGAACAGTATTCGGGGGCGTATCATCAACATCAGTTCACAGGTTGGCGTTGTAGGCGGACCGCTTCGAGCACCCTACAGCGGTGCGAAAGGTGCTGTTTGCTTACTCACCAAATCGTTAGCCGCAGAATGGGCACCGCACGGCATTACTGTCAACTCGGTAGCACCAACCGTCACCCGCACGCCTCTTTCAGAAGGGGCACTGAAAAACCCTGAATTTCAGAAAATGGTAACCGAAAATGTTCTGATGGGACGGATCGCAGAGCCAGAAGAGATAGCAGCAGCGGTTATCTATCTCGCGAGCGACATAGCCGGCATGGTCACCGGGCACACACACCTTGTCGATGGCGGCTGGACTGCGGTCTAACGGCATGGATTAGCAAACCCGGATCAGGACATCGGAACAGGAAGGATAGGAATAATGGGACAACTGACCTCAAACGGCATACCCTTAGACACCTCACCAGACGCATTCGGTGAGATGCGTGACTCAAACGATCTACTCGATGATATCTCCGCCTTGAGGGAACGGATGGCGGAGGACGGCTATCTCCTACTCCGCGACTACTTGGATCAGGAGTGGGTCATGGGCGCGCGACGATCCGTGCTTGAGGTGTTAGCTGAACATGAGATGCTCGACCAAAACTATCCCCTCATGGAGGCACAGGCAGCAAAGGGTGATCAAGGAACATTTCGTTCCGCAGTCAGCAGTCGTGCAGCGTTGGGGAAATTACCCGCTGTGCGGAAGTTGGTGCATTCGGGTCGGATGATCGACTTCTACACCGCATTCCTCGGCGGCGAGGTTAGATCTTTTGATTTCATCTGGATGCGCGTGATGGGACCCGGCAGATCCAGTGCCCCGCACTACGACATCGTGTATATGGGTCGAGGCACCACGAACCTATACACCTCGTGGACACCGTTAGGAGATGCTCCCTTGAGCGATGCCGCGCTGATGGTACTTGAGAATTCCCACCGTCTGGAAGAGCTCAAATCAACATACGGACAGATGGATGTAGATAAGAAAAGTAACTGGAAAAAAACGGGAGGAAGCTACGGCAAAGACCCCGCAGCGATTCAGAAGGAGCTTGGAGGCCGTTGGCTCACAACAGACTTTCGCGCTGGGGATCTGCTGGTGTTCAGCATGTATACGATGCACTGCTCACTCGACAACCACTCGGATCGGATTCGGCTATCTTCGGACACGCGCTACCAACTGGCATCAGAGCCGGTGGACGAGCGTTGGATCGGCGAAAATCCGATCGCCCATTCCGTGCGGGAATAGGAGTAAGACATCCGATTGGAAAAACCATGAGCAACAAAGACGCATTAAGCATAGAACGTTTCGTAGTAGAAATTCAACGAGATAGGAATTTCTTTGTCGCTCAGTGCGTTGAGGAAGAATCCTGCTTCACGCAAGGAAAAATACTTCAGGAAACTATCCGTAATATACGCGAAGTTTTAGAACCTGTCCCGATGAATCGGGATAATCTCTGAAAGTTGTCAGGTTACGGGGAAATACTCTCAAAATCGGTTGATTGTGTCACTAGAATGGCAAAAGATGACCGTTTCACCTACGCTTAAAACAGATGCTTAGCCCCAGCGGGGCGACATGTTTATAGCCTGCGTATCCAACACAATCTTTTAGCCCCAGCGGGGCGATATGTGAACAACTTCCTAAAGATGACCGTTTCACTTTTAAAACAGGCTTTTAGAATTGATGTTAGATGTAAAGAATCCTCAACTAAAGGTGCACTTGCGACACGATGCGGTTGAGGTGTTTGCTTGAAACTTTTTGTAGTGTTATAGTCATGTTGTAATAGCACAATTCATTGCGCGTAACGACGGGCGATAAATCGCCCTACTACAAATCTATGGATTTACTGTAGTTGCCTGATTCATCAGGCGCCTCAGGGCATGGGTAGAGTCCACACCCATCGTAGGCGGGGCACCTTGCCCCGCATTGGTACTAAAGCGTCGAACTACAAAACCTTAGTGTTCAACCGCGTAAGTTCTAAGTGATTAAAGATAGCAAATATTATCCTATCCAATAAACAACAACTTCAAAAACCAAGTAGGAGGTCATCATGATTATACGAAACTGGCGTGATTCAATTCCCTATGTCGGGCATGAGAGCAAAATTATCTGGCCCATCTTGACTCGCGCAGAGAGCGAAAACGCCGATCCACCGGAAGTAGCGTGTCTGCAAGGGTTGAGCAATTTCACACGCCACGTTGTGCAGGGACGTATCACGACGGATTACCACGACCATCAAGACAAAGAACAGGTCTATTACTTCATCAAAGGGCGAGGCAAAATGTTGATTGATGGTAAGGAATACCCGGTAACAGCGGGTGATGCCGTACATCTACCTCCCAAGACAAAGCACGGTGTCATCAATGATGGCGAAGATGAAATTGAGTACCTGAACATCAGTGCACCTGTTGAACAGTAATTCAGCAACCCAATCCTTCTCTACATTCCAGCTAAGGAGTTTTTATGATTAAACTCGGCATGTATGGATCCTATTTTGGCAAGGACGATCCAAAAACACTTCCCTATGTTGAAGATGTGATCGATTTCGCCTACGAGTTGAAGCTAGATGTCGTCGATTTCCGCGCCGACGTGGGCTTCCGTTCGCAAGGCCTCGATTACCTGCGCGATATCAAGATTAGATGCCTCAAAGCCGGATTGCCTATCGGCTATCTAGCGACCGGTGGCCATTTTGTAGGCACAGAAGATGAGCTACAGGAGAAAATGGCTCGGTGCAAAGCGGATCTGGATACAGCCGTTTTCCTGGGCGCCCCGATGGTCAGATCGTTCTGCGGTCCCACACCAGAGACCGACGAAGGGCAAGCACGCGAAGTCGAGTGTTTCCAAGAACTGTGTGATGCCGCCGCCGAAAAAGGCATCATCGTCGGCGTGCAGAATCATCCCTGTACCGGCGACGGGATCCTCCAGCTTCTGCACGAGACAGACCGAGAAAACTTTACTTTTATTCTGGATACCGGTCAATGGGTGGGATCTCCCTCACGGACTCAAGGTGTGCCCGATCCGGATATAGATACCTACGAATTCATGGAGCAGACCGCTTCCTACGCCTCCTATGTCCGCGCGAAAGTTTATAAAGTGGATAGCGGGCGTGAGGAATGGTTAGACTATGAACGCATCGTTAAGATTTTGAAAGCAGCGAATTTTAATGGATGTATGTCCATCACATTTGAAGGCAAAGATGTCAACGAATGCGATGATAAGGAAACCTTCAGGCGAGCGGCTAAGTATCTACGCGGACTGCTTACCGCCTAGTAGAGATTCCGGAAACTTACGGAATCAGAACACAATACATAATCAAGGAGATTATAATGGCCGAAAATGTATACTCAAGATTGGGTGCAGTTCCAATTATCAACGCTGCGGGCAACTCTACCGCCATGGGTGGCTCAACCCCTACTCCCATAGTCAAACAGGCAATGGAAGAAGCGGAAGACTACTTCGTGGACATGGAAGAACTGCTCGAAAAGTCCGGAGACCATATCGCTTCTCTGGTAGGGGCAGAGGCTGCCTACGTCACGGCTGGATGCTACGCTGCTATGGTGTTGTCCACCGCTGCGTGCATGACCGGTAATGATCAGGAAAAAATGGATCAGCTGCCAGATACCACCGGTATGAAAGACGAAGTCATCATCCAAGCAAAGCAACGGTACGGATTTGACAGAGCTTACACCATACCGGGGAGCAAACTGGTGGTAGCCGGCGACGAAAACGGGTGCACAACGGAACAGCTGGAAGCCGCAATCGGTCCGCAGACCGCGGCTGTGATCCACTTTGTCAGTCCCGATCCGGACACCACCGTTGTCTCGCTCGAAGATACAGTCAGAATTGCACACGCGCATAATGTGTATGTCATCGCTGACGCCGCTTCACAGATCTTCCCGATCGATTATTTTCAGGACACCGCCATATCGGCAGATTTGGTCTGCTTCGGCGGCAAATATGTCCACGGTCCCCACTCAGCTGGGTTTGTGGCTGGGAAGAAGGACCTCATCCAAGCGGTCGCTGCCCACGGTTTTATCGGTCCCCGTCCCTTGGGACGCGGGATGAAGATAGACCGGCAGGAAATCATCGGACTCACAGTCGCTCTCGACCAATGGTTCACGATGGACCATGAGGAACGCTTCGACGAATACCGGAAAAAGTTCGCTGTTATTGAACGCGCAATTGAGGGAGCGCCCGGCGTCGAGGAAACAAAGGAAGCCACCACGCAGAGATATTGGGGGGTTGAACTCCACGTTGTCATTAATGCAGCAGAGGCGGCGCGGAGTGCCAGTGAACTCATTGCGGAACTTGATGCCGGTGACCCCTGCATCAAAGTTGGCGGCGAAGGCGAAGATGCTGTTGTTATCCGGGTGGACAACCTAGAGGAAGGTGATGAACACACCATCGCCCAACGGTTGAGAGCCCTGCTCGCCGGTTAAATTTATGGTGAATTAGAGAAATAAATAGACATTTACCAAGAACTCCGACCTTTGCAAAATTGCAAAAGTCCCCCTGACAAGGGGGATTTAGGGGGTTAGGTTTGCATTGGGAATGTCTAATTATAGTGAATTCTAAAAATAAAGAGACACTTTCGCTCCTCGGCTTCGATCCCCCCGATAAATCGGGGTAAACTAATTATCGGGGCCGGTAGGTGCGGTTAGAAACCGCACCGCATACACACCGTTGTTGGGGTTGAAACGGCGCAGTTGGAAACAGCGCCTACCAATTTGGAGTGTTTCATTAATTCTAAGATCTACTATAATTCTAAAATCTACCATAGTTTCGGTTTGGAGGTTGTAGGAAACGCAGATGAATAAGCAGTTTCCAATAGCAGCATGTGACCAAATCGCGGCGGACTTTTGCGGACGCATCGGCTTCTACGTCGAAGACCTGACCACCGGAATTACTCACGAACACAATGCGGATCAACGCTTTCCTACTGCGAGCGTCTGCAAAGTACCGGTGATGATCGAACTGTTCCGTCAGGTTGAGAACGGTAACCTCTCTCTTGATGACCGCCATCGGCTGCATGGGGACATCTCCACCCACGGGTCAGGAACGCTAAAACTGATGGAAGACGAACCGGAACTGACGCTACGCGACTATTGTCGGTTGATGATCAGCATCAGCGATAACATGGCGACCGATTTCCTCTTAGGGGTGGTTGGACTGGAATCTGTCAACGCCACGCTGGACGCGATGGGCTTCCCCAACACCCGAACCAGCGTAACCTTAGGTCGCTATCACTATCGGATGTTCGGCATGGATGACGTCCCGTGCAACCGAGAAAACGATGTGGTGCAGCAGAAACGGGCAGAGACGCACGGCACTGACTTCAATAGCGTGTCCTTCCAAGACTCCCTGGAGAACAACGTCGCCACCCCACGGGACATGGGGAGCATCCTGAAGCAGCTTCAGGCAGATCAAGTCGTCAGTCCACAGGCAGCCGCGGCGATGATTGAAATGCTCAAACTCTGCAATGACCGCCGTATGATCCCTCGCGACTTAAAGCGTGATATCCCAATTGGTCACAAGATTGGATCGAGCGGACGTATCAAGGGGGATGTCGGGCTTATTTTCCTTCCAACGGGTCCCCTTGTTGTATCTGCGTTCGCACTTGCTAGCGACGATGGTGTTCGTGGGGATGAGGCGATTGCAGAGATTAGTCGATTAGCAGTGGAAACCTTCTCGCCCGAAAGTATTGCTCAATAGCGGCCACCTAATTTTCGTAGGTCGAGATTCATATCTCAACATCTCAACTTTGAATTATTTTATCAAAACTTAAATTTCCTATGGAGGAAACAAAATGGCAGAGATTCATAGTTCTTGGCAACGCGATTTCGATGTATACGACAGACTCAACGCACTCGGCATTGACCTCGGTACAAAAGCCGATGCAATTTCCGATCCCCGCGGTCGGCGTATCTGTAACCTCACCTTCACCCCGTCCGGTTTGGTATTCGCTTCGGGAACAGGTGCCGGTACAGGACCGGTGACTAACGACGATCAAGATGTGGAAGACGGTTACGAAGCGGGCAGAGAAGCCGGCATCAGCCATATCCTCTCCCTGCACTGGGGATTGGAACCCTTCGGAAACTTGAACGATGTCTGGTACTGCGTCAAGTGTATCGGCATGGTCAATTCACACGGTGGCGGGTCTTTTACAAAATCACCCCAAGTTGTGGACGGCTACACGAAAGCGTTTCACGATGTGTTCGGCGGACCACTATCCGAATCCGCTGAAGACGGTATGGACTCATCGCTATCGGGTTGGCACGCACGAAGTGCCGTCGCAGGTTACGACCTACCGGGAAACTGCAAAATTGAACCTGAGATGATTTTTCAGATCGATCCGGATCTGGCAATTAGAATCATCCGAGAACGCGGTCCACACATTTAAGTCTGTATGGGGATTGACTAGATTCAAGGATTAGTAGAATCATTTCTTATCCTGTTAATCCTTGAATCCCGATTTAGTTTGGAGGCATTATGTCCGCTCGTTTCATCTTTTTGACTGACAGCCATTATTACCCCAATGCACCAAAAGATTACGGTGCACCAAAAATGCTGACAAAGAGCAAGACGGTTCTCGACGCTATTGTACCAGCGATCAACCCGATTAAACCTGAATTCATCGTTCACGGCGGCGATTTTATCTGTGGTGGTAGTTCGTTTGATCTGCCGTGGGGGACATACCTGCAATCTATTGAGGACGTTGCGGCAGCTTTTGCTGGCTTTGAGGCACCGCTATACTGTGTCCCCGGCAACCACGACTCCGATGCACAACAGGGATCTTTTGAAGCGTTTGCAGAAAGGTTCGACATCCCTGAAACACTCAAGGTCATTGATGCCGCTCCACGCCTTCGCCTTGCAATCACCAACATCTATCACCAATGCGATCCAATCGAAAAAGGTAGTGGCGTTTGGACCGATACCCTCGACAATGCCCTCCGCGAGGAAGCGGAAAAGGCTTATGACGAGGGACACGCAATGCTGCTGTTTCTCCATGCCTGGGCGCTGCCAAGCGATGAGGAGGGAAAGGGACTCCTCGACGGCGCAGATCGTTTGTTGGAAACCGTGAAGGAGAGTCCCGCCATCGTCGCGCTCTTCACAGGACACCGGCATATTAACCGTATCCGGATGTATCGTGATTTTCTTGTTGTTGATACCGCATGTCTGATCGGTTATCCGATGGGATTTCGGGAGGTCCAACTCCGGGACGACGGATATTTTGAGACTCGATTTCATCAACTTCCGCTACCAGCGCTTATCCAAGAATCGTACGACAAATCCAGCCCTGAGACGAATAACGTCTGGTGTGGCGAAATCCACGACCAGAATACGGAAATCCTCATACCAAGACTGCAAGAGATCTGGCGTTAGAATAACGCAAGTTGCTAGTCGTCGGTATATTCAAACCAATAGGCCCTAATCCCCTATCATTTCTGTAGGTCGATTTTCCAAAATCGACGGTTTTGTGTCGAGATGTGAATCTCGACCTACAGTTTTAAAGCCCCTGCAAGATACAGATCTCGGGGCGGGCCGACATCTGCATCGTGACTTCAGTGAGTCTAATTCGTGCCGAGTGCGGAAAGGCGACCTACAGGCTAATTAGCAACTTAGAACCTGTTTGAAAACTCCAAATTCCTCTCTGAAAGTTATCATTTTACGGGTAAATCAAAATCGGTTGATTGTGCCACTCAAAAAATGACCGTTTCACCTACGCTTAAAACGGCCGCCGGGGCTGTTGGTACGGCGGTCGTGAAAGGGATGAAAGACCGATATTCGCTGCGCGGGTTTGACCGCGTACCGATGCCAGATATTGAAGATGCGATTGTCGGGGATGTCACTGACTTTAATGTCGTGCTAAAAGCCACTCAGGACATGGAGGCAGTGATTCATCTCGCAGGCAACCCCTCCGGCGGCGCACCGTGGGAAGATATCCTTCAGAATAACATTATCGGTACCTATAACGTCTTTGAAGCCGCACGGCAAAACGGTGTCCGTCGTATCGCCTTTGCTAGCCGTGCCGGGCTACTCGCGCCCTATCCAAAAGACATCATGCGGACAGTTGATATGACCCCTCGACCAGAGACCTATTATTCAATCAGCAAGGTCTTCGGCGAGAATCTGGGCTATATGTATTCAGCCCGGTTTGATATGGAATTTGTCTCAGTCCGGATTGGTAACTTCAAGCGGGACCGTGACCTTCCCGACCACCCCCATCAACTGAGCCACGGCGATGCGGCTCGCGTGTTTGAGCAAGCAGTCACACAACCGGGGGTGAAGTTCGAGGTTGTATTCGGTGTTTCAGACAGCACATGGGCGCTCTACGATCTGGAACATGGACGGCAGGTCATCAGCTATCACCCACAGGATAAATCGGACGCTGAGCCGGAGGTCTGAGGGATTAACTTGTGAGCACAAAAAGGCGGTCCCCCACATCACATAGGGAGACCGCTTTTTTGATTAGGACCTTGTTGTTCCTCTACTGTGCCGAAGACTCAACCTCATCTGGCACCTCACGGCTGGGTGGCTGATGACGTTCTCGCTCGAATTGCCGAGCCGCCTCCGGATCCATCTCCCTCAACCGGCGAAGCCCCTCCTCTGTGCCATATTGGTCAATCAACTGTTGCGCTTTATCAAAACGATCCGGTAGTAACCGCTCTTCGATCTGTATTTTAATGCTTTCAGCAGTTGATGGTTCAACTGTATGTTTCTCCCCGTGGTGAACGTGCCCATTCTCATGATGAACGGGCACCGGCGGGACCGGGGACTTTGATTCATCCATTACAGGTGAAACTTCTGAAGATGTCCGGGCACCTTCAAAAACACTCCCTTTCGCAGCACTGTCGGCCCGTATCGGTGCTTGGAGAGGATCGTCGTCGAATAACATTCCTGCTTCTATAGGCGAATTTGGAATCAAGCCTTCTTTGATCAGTCTTCCAACATCTTCAATGGGGACATCATACATTGAACTCAAATGAATTTTATTTATGTACGAATCCACATCTTCTGCTTCTGGCACGTTATACGTTACCCCATCTATCGTTACCTTCACCCTAGAATACTCGAGTTCTGAAGGGGCCATAAAGGTACCGGACCGAATCTTGTACTTCTTGCCCGGAGGCCGTAAAACCTTGTGTATTTTTCCGTCAGGAGTCTCAACGAACTGAGGCACCAATTCCTCCACTGAAAAAGTTTCAACACTCACGAGTTCTATGTCCTCTTTCTTAATCGGGGGCCTTCCCATCGGTGCATACCGGACCTTCACCGGAGATTGCGGCGTAGATCCATTTTTCTCCGCTTCGCCAATAGTTGCACCTAGGACGCTGGATTCAGCAGGCGTTGTCCCCACTCCTCTCCCGGCAAGTAAGGACACATTTTTATCAATAGAATCTTGATCGACAAAAGCATCCACAGAGTTTCTCTTAAATTCAACATGGTCTGTGTAAATTCTATATCCAACACCAAAAACAAAGATCGTAACTAATGCAATAATGTAGCACGTGAAACGACGATTATACATAATAACCTCCCCAGAAATTAGCGACAACTTGGAAATCTTAACACCAGTTAGATATTCAAGTAGAACTGATAACACTGGGTGTCCCTATCATAGCCCCTTGAAATCTCAACCCACACAAAGCATAATAGGGTCCTAGTCTTTGTCCATTGTGGGTATATACTGGACCATTGGGGCAGCTTGTATTATCGCAATTCCCCCAATTGATAGATCCCTCATTGGTGACGGGATAACGGTACTCCCACTCTGAATATCCCGTCACTACCCACACCCCATGTCTCGCATTGAACCGCTCATATCTCCATCTTGTCTCCAGGTCGTATGTTCGATCTGTACGATAACCATTTACAGTCGAGCTGCAAGTGGAATAAGGGCACGCCGCGCTGTATGTATAATAGCTACTGCCCACATGAATCTTCCGAGTTTCCTGTATCTTCCTAGTATCTCCGTAGCCTTGAGAGTGGACCTGCGTAGAACCAAACGACAACAAACTAATCAACACGAGTAAAATCATCACCTTCAAATGGCGTAAACTCAACATAACTAAACCTCCTATGAGTTGTTAGGAATACCGTGGCATTCCGTTAGGCAATTCGCCTCAGAAACAAGCAAGACCTTCTCACCAACTAGCACCAAAAGTTAATAAGATTCCTGCCTGTGGAATTCAGTATAGGCAATTACTATGCCAAAAGAGCCGATAGTGCCTCGGAGTCAATCACTGTAAGGCTTTGAGCCAAAAACCCATCACAGTGACTAGGCCAGATCAGACCAATTATTAGTAAATGTTGCTAGCAACTATTACTAACCATTAATTCTAGCACCATTGGTTCATAACTGAAATTTTGCGGTGTTGACTCATAGGAGAACCGAGTTTTCGCAAACCGTTCGGTGGCGTTTTTCCCTTTCTTGCCCCTTGGGCAGCAACTCGACTTGTATAGTATACCCCATACTACTCCCCCTTACAAAAAATAACAGAAAACGACCTCTTCAATGTTACAATCATACCACGATGTGCTATACTATATTTTAATGTGTAGAGATCTAGTGTACTCCTCACCCCAAAGGAAAAATTTGCTAAAATGGACGTTCTTATCATCGGTGGCACACGATACATGGGTCGGATTGTGGTACAGAGACTGCTTGAACGCGGGGACAGGGTCACCATCTTCTCCAGAGGGACCACCCGACCCGAATGGTGGGATCAGATTGAGCATATTCAGGGTGATCGCGAAGATCGCTCAGATTTCGCCGAAAAGCTGAAGGGGAAATCTTTTGATGCGGTCATTGATACCCAAGCCTACGGTAAGGAAGATGTCGAATCTGCGGTAAGCGCATTCAATGGAAACGTGGGTCGCTACGTCATTGTTAGCACCGGATCAGTATATTTGGAAGGCGCGGTAGACTTCTCCAAGCACTGCACGTTCCAAGAATCGGTCGTGGATTGGTCTTCGATTGACTATACCTATCCCCCAGAAGAAGATCCCTACGGTGTCGGCAAGCGACACTGTGAAAAGTGGCTCCAAGAAAACAGCAAGGTTCCGTACACTATTGTTCGTATTCCGGCAGTCATGGGTTGGGACGACCCGACTGGACGGATGTGGTGGTGGGTACAGCGGGCACTGGACGGAGATGGCGTGGTCATTCCGTTGGAAAACCGTGGCCTGTTCCGCACCCTATACTCTGCCGACGCTGCGGAGGCTTTCGTCCGTGTCCTTGATGTGCCGGAGACTGCCAACCAAACATATCACATCGCCATGCAAGAAATAATGACCATTGAGCGTTGGGCGGACCTGATTTGGCGGGCAGCAGGCAACGAATCCCAGATTGCCTACGTTCCAAACGAAATTATCCAAAAACAGCCTCACTTGGACGACTACGCCCCACCGATGAGCCGGTCTGTCTCATACCTCTACAACCTGTCCAAAGCCGAGGGTGACTTCGGTTTCACCACCACACCCGTAGAAGAATGGATTCAGACAACCGTAGACTGGTATCGCGAGCAGTATAGAGGCGAAAATTCGGAGGGCTATGAATACCGGGAAGACGAACTGAGGTTGGCGGTCAGATGGACAGAACAATTCGGTCAGTTCATTTCAGCCTTCTAAGTCGATACCTCAACATCTCGTAGCCTGTAGGGAACAACAATCGTTGTTTCTCACTACATCAAAACCTAGGGCATTAACAAAACAAAGAACCCCTCTCATTATCCTGTAAATCCTGATTCAGACAATTATCCTGATTTGACTTTGGGAGACAAAGATGTCAAACGCCGACGCAAAACAAGCACTATTCCACCGCGATCTCAGTTACGATTACCCCCTAATAGTGCGCGGGGAAGGGATCTACCTCTACGACGAAACAGGCAAACGCTACATCGACGGCGCTGCCGGTGCGAGCAACGTCACCTTGGGACACGGTCGTCTGCGTATCGCGGAGGCGATGGCAGAACAGGGAAAAACACTCGCCTACTGTTTTGCCACCCACTTTACAACCCAACCGGCACTGGACCTAGCCGATCGCGTTGCCAAAATAGCCCCCGGCGACCTGAATCACGCCTACTTCGTTTCGGGCGGTTCGGAGGGAATCGAAACAGCGATCAAGATCGCCCGACAATACCACGTGCAGCGTGGGAATGGACAGAAACACCAAGTCATTTCTCGCTGGCGCGGCTACCACGGTGCGACACTTGGCGCTTTGGGTGTCACAGGCACACCGGGGATGCGCGACCTCTACGCACCCCTGCTACCCAATTTCCCACACATTGCGCCTTGCTACCCATACCGTTGCGCGTTTGCAGGGTGTGAGGGTAAGTGTAACCTGACCTGTGCCCACGAACTGGAACAGATGATCTTGCAGACCGGTCCTGAGAATGTGGCAGCATTTGTGGCGGAACCGTTGGTGCTCGGAGGGATTGCTGCGGCGATACCACCCAAAGACTATTATCCGCTCGTGCGCGAAATCTGCGATAAATATGATGTCCTATTTATTGCAGATGAAATCATAACCGGCTTCGGACGCAGCGGCAGATATTTCGCCATCGAACACTGGAATGTTGTCCCGGATATGATTGTCTTTGGAAAGGCAGCCAGCAGCGGCTACGCTCCTTTGAGCGGTGTGATTGTTCGGGATAGTATTCGTGATACCTTCGCGGCGGGCGGCACACCTTTCGCCCACGTCTTCACCTACGTCAATAATCCCATAGCAATGCGGGTTGGGCTGGAGGTGCTGGACATCATCGAAGAGGAAGGAATTCTTGAGTATACCGCGGAGATGGGCGCGTACCTACTTGAAAAGGCGAGCGCGTTAGATGCCCATCCAAGCGTCGGCGAGATTCGAGGGCTCGGACTAATCCTCGGCATCGAACTGGTACGCGACAAAGATACGAAGGAACCATTCCCTGCATCGCTTGGCGTTCACAGACGGCTTAATAAAATGTTGTTGGACAAGGGGCTGTCCATGGGAAGTGGCGGCGGTACGGCGGATTGGGTGAATGGCGACGACCTGCGTTTTTACCCGCCGCTCATCATCACGCGCAGCCAGATCGACGATGTGATTGCTATCATCGATGAGTGTTTAACCCAATTGGAAGCGGAAATTTAGTCCCCCTGATAAGGGGGATTTAGGGGGTTGGATGTGCATTGGGAGTGTCTAGGGCGTGTTGACATTTATGCGAGGCATATTTGTAATCGTAGGGGCGGGGTCTCCCCGCCCTTATTTGCGAGTGCGGGTCGGGTCACCCGACCCCTACGAAGTTTTTGTTGCACGTTTTCTTAACATGAGCCAACGTTTTTAATATTTTCCTCCTTGCGTCTTTTCCTCCTTGCGTTCTATTTTTCTCGCTCCGTGTGTTCTTACCCAAATAGTGGGTTGGTCGTGCCGAATGCATCTACTGCCGTCCCCGTGACCGCTGAACTCGCGTCCGACGATAGGAAAACGGCGAGTGCTGCAATCTCTTCGGGCAGCATCAGATTCGGATTCTCTTCCCTGCCCCCGCTCCCGAACGCCTCGCGATAGCCCTCCGTGTCAACCCCACCGGGGCAGATGCAGTTGACATCAATGCCGTGCTGCTTGACTTCAGCTGCGACGCTCTCCGTCAAGCTGATAAGCGCCGCTTTCGTCACCCGATAGGCAGTGCGACCCTTACCCCCTTTGCGCCCGCCAATGCTTGAGATATTGATAATTTTGCCGTATCGGTTCTCGATCATGCTCGGCAGGGCGAACTTTGTGAGCAACGCGGCACCGGTTAGGTTCACATCCATAACCTGTCGCCACAGATTGGCGTCCAAGTCCACCAGATCTATGGGAGGATGGATGATGGCAGCGTTGTTGACCAAGATATCCACCCCTCCAAATTTCTTCACCGTTTCATCCGCGATGCGTTGAATGTCCCCCTCAACGCCTAGATCTGCTGTCACTGCCAACCCCGCCGATCCCGCCGCCTCGACCTGATCGACGACCGCTTCAATTGATGATGTCGTCCGAGCGGTAGCAACCACGTTAGCACCTTCCCGACCGAATGCCAGTGCAATCGCCCTCCCAATGCCTTGGCTCGCACCGGTGACAATGGCAGTTCTATTCTCAAGTTGTCCCATCAATCTCTCCTTTTAACCTTAGGGTGTGTTGACATTTGCAAAACTATCTGCGACCGTAGGGGCGAGGTTCCTTCGCCCGTTGACCAATGCGGGTTGGAAAACCCAAACCATACTGTAGATTTAAGTCGAGATTCATATCTCGACACTGAAACGTCGATTTTGGAAAATCGACCTACAGAAACCCGACGTCGTTCCTGACGTGTGAACAAAGGGTTGGGAGACCCAACCCCTACGAAGAATCATACGTCTGTGCACCCTCTTGATTGTCTGGTTGTGCTGAAACATCAACAGAACCCAGCTCATTGTAAAAAGTCACGCAATAAATGAACCAATGAACTAATTACGTTTCACTCTTGATGACTATCGCGCAGTCAAATCGTCCCCTAAGTTATAGCCATCGAATTGTCCCGGTTCCATACAGACAGCCATCACGAGCATCTCCAAATCCTCCTGCGTGTGATTGTAAACACCGTGCGATCCTCCCAACCGGTTCGGGATGGCATCACCCACGTGCACCTCCTCCGTCTCGTTGTCCATCGTCATTCGACCACTGCCCGCCATAATGATGTAGGTCTCCTCTATCCTGTCATGGCGGTGATAGCCGACCGATGCACCGGCCGGAACCACGCAGTGAATAACAAATCCCCAATTGGTTCGAAAATCCTGATGTCCCCACACCCGCCTTATCCCTACTTTCCCTTTACCCTCATGGACATTTGGGCTAAATGTCAGTAGATTGCGGTCAAGCCGCCCAACAGGAAGCCTATCGACCGCCTCCAACGGCGCACCGACACGGTCATCCCCAAAGTCTGTGCAATCATATCCGCCGCCTGGATTTGCGACACAGAAATTCATGAACCGCGTCTCTTGGTCCGTATGGTTATAAATTGCGTGCGATTCCCCCTTTCGGCAAGGAACAGTCGCACCCCCAACCACCTCCGCCGTTCGACCGTTGTGGGTGAACTGTGCAGCGTTGTCCAGAATCGTGAACATCTCCTCACACTCATCGTGACGGTGGTGACCAATCCCACCGCCGGGCGGCAAAATCGCAAAATGGACAAACCACCACGGCGTCTCAAAATCGCCCTCACCCCAAAGACCCTTAATCAAAAGATGACCCGCCCCGCCATGGACACCTTCTGACACACTCAATTCATCTCTCTGTACATGAGCAATACGCATGGCTATTTTCCCCTTCCTTGTCGTTGCAATCCTCAAAGTCAACCGAGCGGTATCTTACCATGTGTGGGGTCACAACTCAACAAAATTTGTGCGTGCGGATGGCAGTTCTCAAGAGATATAAAATAGCCTGTGATGCGGGTACTAGCGATAGGTTTACCTATCCGCTTTTGGACTTGACGGAGTGAATCTTCTGTGCTAAACTCGACATTAAGGTGAAAATTTATTATTGAAAATCTGCTTTCTATATACGGAGTAATCACTATGATGAAAATTGGTGCAATGTCTTTGAATGTTAGGGACACAACCGCTACCGCTTTTGCACAGATTGTCTATGACCTAGGATATGACATGATTGAGTTGCATTCAAGCGCGTTTGAATCTACCGACATTGATTATCTACGAACGGTCAAAAAGGACCTGATGCAGAAGGGGTTGCCGCTCGGATACATCGGAATCAGCAACGATTTTGGGTGTCCGATTGAAGAACATCCGGAGCAGATTGCGTTAATCAAGAAGTGGATTGATGTCGCAGATTTCATGAGTTGTCCATTGGTTCGTGTCTTCGCCGCATACCTCCGAGAAGAGCACGAAGACGAAGAGGAACTCTGGCCCCCGATGATTGCCGGGTTCAAGGAAGTTGCGGAGTACGGCTACGAAAAGGGAATCCTCGTCGGTTTACAGAACCACAATCACAACAATGTGACCCGCACCGGCGATGATCTGCTTCGCGCCCTCCGTGAAACGGATCACCCCTACTTCACACACATCGTCGACACCGGACAGTACGCCGGTTCGCCCGGCGCAAGCGGTCACCGGGGTTCGGCTCACCCGAACTACGACTGCTACGATAGCATCGCAAAGACGGCTCCTTACGCCGTGTACGCTCGCACCAAGTTTTATCAGATAGACAGCGGTGTGGAGGAGTGGCTCGACTATCCGCGCATCCTTGATATTTTTCGCGAAATCGGTTATAACGGCTGCCTGTCGGTGGTTTACGAAGGCGAGTCCGATCGGGTAGAATCAATGCGGAAAGCTTTGAACTATCTTCGATCAATTATGTGAAATGCCATATGAATCAGATTGTTGACCTGACAATGCCAATCGAGGACCACTTCCGGTGGCACGTAGATCGGCAACTCAAAGAGGACTTCAACACAGGCAGCGCTTTCCAAGTGACTTGGGTGGGCTGGACGGTTCATGGATTTACGCATATTGACGCGCCGAGGCATATCGACCCCAACGGTGGAACAACAAGCAATATTCCACTCAATCAGGTTGTGGGCAGAGCCGCAATCGTCGACCTCACCGGAATCGAGCCCAATTCAGCGATTACCGACACCCAAGTCCGTGATGCCGGTGAACACATTAATCCGGGAGATATTGTTCTGCTGAAGACCTGTTGGGACGAGGTCGCCTCGCCAAAGACGCCGGAATTCTGGACGACTGCGCCTTATATGACCCGACCGGCGTGCGAGTGGCTTTTATCACGTCAGATTAAAGCGGTTGGTTACGATTTTCCCCAAGATTATCCGATCCGAAAGCTGCTTGAAAAAGAGGTCGCACCGATTTCTGATTTTGTAACACATGATGTGTTGCTTCGCAACGGCGTCATCATGATTGAGTATCTCTGTAACCTACGCCAATTAACGACTCCCTACACCCAACTCTACGCGCTCCCGTTGAAGATTCTGGAATCGGACGGTGCGCCCGCCCGTGTGATTGCCGTTCAACCTGAAGCGTAAAAGCGCACCACAGCTATCGGTGAGCACGATTGCTTGCCTCACAAGTGCGCTGGGAATGCAGAATATGGAATCACATTCACACTATTCCAATCGTCAAGACTTCGCGCCGTGTTACACTTTGCATTTTCGCCCCAAAGATGCGCTCGTCGGGGACGCATCTTTCTACTGTCAGGAAGGCGAGTGCCACCTTTTCTACTTGAGCAAAAGAAACGATGATCCGCCGAGACTTCCTCGTTGCGAGCTCGACCACGCCGTAAGCACCAATCTGCTCCATTGGGAACTTCTACCGCCAGCGTTGCTGCCGGGCAAGCCGGGAGAGCCAGATGATGACGGAATAGGTGGTGCGACGATAGTGCATTCCGAGGGACAGCACCAAATGTTCTACGCTGGCACCAACCCCCAAGTGATCTACCATGCCCGCAGCGACGACCTAATCAAATGGGAGAAAGACTCTCCCCTGCGCCCGATAATCGTTCCGGATCCGCGCTGGTACGTTCCTCACGATGCCCCTGTAGAAGACCCCTACCTGTTTACAGCGTGGCGGGATCCGTTTCTATTCTATGATGATCCAAGCGAGCAGTATGTGATGATCACTACCGCCCGGCTCAACCACGGACCGTTGCGGGAACGGGGCTGCGTGGCTTGGACCGTCAGCAAGGATCTGAAAAATTGGGAGGTGAAACCGCCCCTTTACAGTCCTTTTATCGGGGCAGCCCTTGAGGTTACAGAAATTTTTAAGATGGAAGGGCGTTACTACCTGATATTCTGCCACGGAGAGACGAATACTACACGCTATCGGGTCGCAGAACGGCTGGAGGGTCCCTATCTCTGCCCTGAAGATGACGTTCTTCTGCCGAACTATATGTATGCACCTCGTACCGCTACGATGGGTGGTGATCGCTACCTCGTTCCCTGGGCTGCGGATCGCATCGGCGGTAACGATGATTACCAACCCGAATGGGGTGGAGAGGGATACGCTTGGGGTGGCGTGTTGGGAACCCCTCAGCATATTCGACCTCTGCCGGATGGAGGAATCGGTCTGTTTTATCCAAACATCGTTGATTCCTTGGCGGACGATGCGTTGTTATATCCAAGTTTATTGGGGCAAGTCCGTCCGGAACGAGGAGAGTGGAAAGGAGCGCCAGACAGACTCTCCGGCGCTTCTTCTCAGGGGATGGCACGAGGGATGTTCCCTGCCGGCGGAAAGGATTTTATCCTCTCCTGCGAGATAACGGTGAAACAAGGTGCCGCGGCGGGTTTGATCCTCCGCGGGACTGAAACCGGCGAAGCGGGTTATTTCCTGCGTTTAGAACCGGGAAACGGTGTCATCTCGCTGTGGCGATATCCCAGACCATGGGTGGTCTCCCGTCCGATGGCGATGAAGATTACCTCCGATGTTGATTATAATCGTCCCTTGAGGTTAAAAGTCCTACTCCATAGACACATCTTAGACATCTACCTGAACGACAGGCTAGTCATCTCGCGTGTTGTTCACGACTATAAGAAAGGACGTTTCGGGGTTTTCGTCGAGGATGCCGAGAGCGAATTTACTGCGCTCAAAGCTAATAGCCTAAAAGAATGAGTTGGGCGGACAGCCTCTTGTTTTCTCGTATCTCAGAAAAAGGAATAGTAATTCAATGAAAATTACAGACATTAAACCGATCCCAGTACAGGTCGGACACAGAAATCAACTGATAGTTAAAGTCGAAACAGACCAAGGAATTTACGGATGGGGAGAATCCGGGGTATCGGGGCGTGAACTGGCTGTCGTTGGTGCGATTCAGCATTATCGCGAATTCCTCATTGGTCGCGACCCCATGCACATCGGCGGACTCTGGCAAGAGATGTATCGAAGCCAGTATTTTGAGGGCGGGCGTATCCTGACCGCTGCTATCGCCGCTATTGACATCGCACTTTACGATATCGCGGGCAAGGCACTCGGTGTACCGGTCTACCAATTACTCGGTGGGAAACAGCGGGATTTTGTGCCTTGTTTTGCCACCACCTTTGCTGAGTCCCTTGAGAAATTAATTGAGGACACCAATTTGCTGATCGAAAACGGTTGGAACGTCATCCGCACGGCACCAGTCCAAGACAGCGACCCAACGATTTTTGAGCCACGGGAATCAATTGCCATAACCGCCAGCCAGTTGACTCAGCTTCGGGAAGCGGTTGGTCCTGCGCCCGTCCTCGGTATCGATTATCACCATCGTTTAAGTGTCGCGGAAGCGGCATCTTTTTGCCAGCGTATGCCCAGCGGCACCCTCGACTTCCTCGAAGAGCCGATTCGCGACCAAACGCCGGCGGCGTATGAATCTTTGCGCCAGATGGTTGATGTCCCATTTGCAATCGGGGAAGAAATCTCCAGCAAATGGGACTTTTTGCCGTATCTAGAACGAGGGATTACCAATTTTGCCCGCATTGATGTCTGTAATGTTGGGGGATTAACAGAAGCCATGAAAGTAGCGAGTTTGGCGGAAACTCACTATATCGACCTGATGCCGCATAATCCGTTGGGTTCGATTTGCACGGCGGCCACCGTACACCTTGCCGCAGCAGTTCCCAACTTTGCTTGGTTGGAGGTACGCGTTTCACCGACAGAGCAGAGCGGATTTTACGATGAAGAGTTTTTCCCGATGCAACCAAAACTTGAAGGGGACCGCTTCGTGGTGCCGGATACGCCCGGGCTTGGTGTTGAGTTCAACGAAGAGATGGTAGCGAATCAGACCTTTACATTCTGGGAGGCACCGCACTGGCGGCGCCGCGATGGATCTTACACCAACTGGTAGGTGGGCCCCCATGACAACGACAGTCGCCCGTGAGAGGAGGAACCTGTGAGGTCAACCGATCCCCAAACCCCACACCGGATAGTTCGTTGGATCCACGTTACAGACCTACAGTTGGGCTTTGGCAAATCTGCCAACAACGACAATGATACCAACGCCCGAAAGCTCGTTGAGCAGGTAGTGTCTGAGGAGGTGGATTTCGTCATCAATTCGGGCGATCTCATCCACGGCGCACACGCGGATCAGACGCTTGAAACGATCGCGGAGTATTGGTCGGACTATCAGACAACGGTGAAACCTCTCAAAGGAAAGTCGCCCATTCTTTCTGCCCCGGGCAATCACGACATGACGCGTGGGGATAGGTCTATGGAGCAGTACTGTACAGAAACAGGAAGAGCCGACCAACCGTCGTACTACGCAGCGACGATTCAAGGCGTGCGTGTCGTATGTCTCGATGTTGTTTCAGGTCTGCACCGGGGCGGTTTTCCCAAGGACTCCGAACAAGAAGTGTGGTTGAAGCGGGAGCTGAACCGTTTACCTCACACCAGATGTGTCATTGCGGTCGGCCATTATCCGATCTTTCTGTCTCCCGATTTTTACGGAAGGTTTTCGGATTCGTCCCTATGTTATGATGAACGTACCGGGCAAGAGGGGGCTCTGCTTCCCATCCTGCTCGAAGGCGGGGTCGATCTCTATCTTTGCGGGCATCTGCATACCTATGAGCGGACACGGTATGAGCAGTTGACCCAAGTGATGGCTGGTGCCTACGGGATCGCTTACCCAGATCTGATGCCATATCGACCGAATCAGTATTGTCAGGCTCTAGATGAACGACAGTGTTATGTCCGCTACGCCCTCACTGAGGACACCATCCACGCAGAAGCACTATCGCTACAAGGGGCGGTCGTGGATACTTGGTCGCAGCCGCTTAATAGGAATCAGCGGTCAGCAGTGTGACAACATCATTAAATTCGACAATAAAACGCAAACTTATACTGTCGTTACCCGACTTATCGACCGTCGTGAACTGTAGTTGCCTGATTCATCAGGCTGTCGTTGCCCGATTTATCGGGCATCGGCAATCGTGTCCCGCGGCGATAAATCGCCGAACTACAAGATAGGTGAACCGCCAAAAATTCATGGCTTACTGTAGTTGCCTGATTTATCAGGCTGTTGTTGCCCGATCTATCGGGCATCGGAACCGTTTGCAGCAATTTTCTGATTCGCCGGAAAGGAATTCATAATGAAACAAGTTATCATCGAAAACCCCGTTATTAATTCACCCTTCTCCGAACCGCAACGCCACTCTCAAATTCGACGAAAGGCGCATCACCGATGAGAGTGTCGAAGCAGAGTGAGTATTTCATTCCGAATAGGATTATGTTATTTCTCAACAAATGAAAGCCATTAAAAATATACGTCTAAGAAATTATGATTACTCAACCAATGGCTATTACTTCGTTACGGTTCTCACAAATCATCGGCGACCATACTTAACGAAAAATCTATATAAGTTGGTCAACGCCGCGATTAAAGAATTGAACAAATTAGACGGTGTAAAAGTAGACTACTCGGTCGTAATGTCCAATCATATCCATCTTATCTTGATATTGAGCAATTGTCCGCTCAAATTGGGTGAAATTGTTCGCCGCCTAAAAGCTAAAACGAGTCAGAAAGCCGGATTGAAGTTATGGCAACCCAATTATTATGAGCATGTGATTCGACATGATCAGGCACTAGCGCGAATTCGGCAATACGTTATTAACAACCCTCACGCAAAGCAAATTGAATTTAGGGATTTTTATGACAGCAACAGGCAGGGCCGCAAAACGTAATTATTCTGTAGTTGGGTGATTCATCGCCGCTAATGCCTTGATAAATAGGAAAAACAACGCCTGATAAATCAGGCAACTACACGTCATATTCAATGTTACTAATGTGCAACCCTCGATTTATCGGGACGAACCCCTTGAGAAACTGTTTGAAACTCAAGGACAATAGGGAGGAAACATCATGAACGATCTTGAATTGCAGCAGTATCTGTTCGATGTACAAGGCTACTTGGTGATTGAAAATGTCTTGAATCCAGAAGAGCTTGCAGCACTCAACCAGTTGATTGACGAACAAAAACTCCCTACACCGGGAAAGGTTCAAAGGTTTGGCAGCGCACCAGACGGATCGGGATTCCTTGCTTGGGGAAAACCGTTCTGCGATCTATTGACCCATGATGCGGTTATGCCGATTATCCGATTCCGGTTGGGCGATTGCTTCCGCCTCGATCGAATTTACGGGATGTATATGCGCGAGGGAATGCCAAGAGGACGACTGCACGCCGACTACGGTGCTACCTCCCCAACCTCCGGTTCTCAACCGGGGGAATACTTTCCTTTCCGCGATAATCAAGTCACCAACGGGTTTGTCGTGGTGACATGGGTGCTGTCTGATGCAGGTCCCGACCACGGTGGATTTTGCTGTATCCCCGGTAGCCACAAAAGCAACTTTAAGCTGCCACCACAGATCGATCAGGCGCCCGAAGATGCACCGTGCGTAATTATTCCAAAGGCACCAGCCGGTTCAGCGATTTTATTTACCGAGGCATTGACGCATGGAACGGCAGCGTGGCGCGGCAAGCACGAGAGACGGACCCTGCTGTACAAATATAGTGTGTCACATATGGTGTGGACCTCCCGACGTGTACAACCGCCGGAGAATGTGGAATTGACCCCCCGTCAGGAGATTCTCTTTGGTGAGCCCGGAGATCCGCATCGCTTCTTCCCATCGCTGTTTGAAGGGTTTGAAAGCGAGCGAGCCGTATGAGTAAATCATTGGAACCAGCACTGCATAACTTGGTAAAGCAACGGCTGGACGCTGCGGCCATCAGTTATTGCGGGATAACTAAAAACGGCTACCAAATCCCTGTCCTCCTTCATAGGGACGCCTACGATTTCTCTGGGAATCGCACCCGAATACTGATCATCGGAGGGATCAACGGGACCGATGGTAACGTTCAATTAGCCCTCGATGTAATTGAAACAATTACAAACCACTACAACGATTTTAACGCGGTTTCAATCAGTTATATTCCCTGTCTGGACTATGACGCATATATAAGCAATCCACAAACACCCCAAACCGAAGGGAAATTGGCGCATGGGTTCCCGCCCGACGGAAACTACTTCTTTGATCCAGAAATACCGGAGAGCAGATACATCTGGCGGTGGGTATCCTACCAAGCCCCCGATCTACTGATTGAGCTATCCCTTGGAGAATCATTCCGGATTGAATCCAACGAGGCTGCTCCCACTCTCATCACCGATACAGATGCGGTGAGTCTCGTTTCCGACGATAGCCTAATTGGAGCGTTGGGGCGGAAACATGAATCCAACCTGGAATCGATACCCGGAATCAGGGTCACGGGAACAAACGAGCAAGTTGCATCAAACACAGTCGAGTTATTGCACAAAGCAATAGAATCCAAGGATACGAATCGTTCTTCATCGAGTCATGCCGCAGCCACAATCCGCAGACGACGAGACCGAACCGCGCAAGAGGTGAGTGAAGCATTAGCGTCCCAATTTGGATATAAGTTAGATTCCCCGATTAACTATATCCAAGGCGTCGGCGTGAGCGGCAGAATTCGATTGGCAGAACATATGAATCGAGATGTGCCTGATGATATCTTCCAGCTTGTTGATCCCTACGTTGATAATCCACCCACCAGTTTTGGCGGTGCTCCCGGTTCCGCTTCACTTGCTGGGGCGGTATGGGCAGACGATCTGTTCCGAATAACCGAAGATCCAAGATACAAAAATTATCTCTTAGATCTGACAGATCGATTTGAATCCGACGGATCAAATCCCCCAACTCCAGCAGATCCGAAATGGAGGACGGAGGATATGTTCATGCTTGGGTCGATGATGGGGAGGAGTTATGCGTTGACCCAAGACGAGCAATATCTAGACCTCCTGACCAATTTCCTCGTCGAAATGGGCACACAACAGATTTCAGGACTATATTGGCACGATAGAGAAACCCCTTTTTACTGGGGTAGGGGAAACGGATTCGCTGTTCTGGGGCTTGCAGAGACATTGACCTATCTGCCGCAATCTCATCTCTTATACGCCGATATACTCTTGATGTATCAGAAACTGTTGAACGGGCTACTAAAATACCAGCACCCATCAGGTTGCTACCATCAAGTTATCACGTTACCGGGTAGCTACCAAGAACTCACAAGCACCTGTATGATTGGCTACGGAATTGCCAGAGGGATTAGATTAGGACTACTGGATCAATCGTATCTTCCAACCCTAGAGTCTTTATGGAATGGGACTAAAGCGAGGATTACCGAAACGGGCAATGTGGTTGATGGGTGTACGGGAACAGGCGCGTTAGAAACGGAACATGATTACATCGTTCGAGAGGCACTGAGCGGCTATGACGACCGTACAGGCAGTCTAGCGCTGTGGTTCTGCGTCGAGATGCTGCAGCTCGATTAGCGCGTTCCCATAGGCAAGGTAAACTTCTAATGATAAGATCATGTTATAACAATCATTCATACTTGGGAAGTTGCACACTTTGGATGACCCCTAGGAGCATAGTATGGAAAACGCATTTTTAAGATGGTGGGGTTGTGGCGCCTTTGACGTCATCCTAGGGGATGTCAATATTGCGTTTGATCCCTATCTGTTCAACGAGAACCTAGAGGGCGCGGAGCCGATTTACGATTACATCTTTATCTCCCACGAACACTTCGATCACTGTCACCCCCCGACTTTGCAGAAGCTCTGTCGCGGGGATCGTTTCAAGAAAATCTTTGTCAGCCCCGGCTGCATCACCCCCGCACAACCGATTGATAAAACGTATGGGGACGCCGCCTTTGAGCGGGATCTGCCAATTACCAAGTATCTGCCGGAGGAAAAAGTTCAAGTCCTGTACCCCAAACATCTCAACGACAGCCAAGGAGACGATCGAAGTTTCCCCGGTCCATTCGAGGTGGATCTCGGAGCAATTCAGGTGGAAACTGTCGAAAGCGGTGAAAATGCACGCCCGAATATCCCAACCTGCGGCTATCTGGTGACACATAAAGAAAAGAACATTTCAGTCTTCCATACCGGCGACCTACATGCCCCATATCCTGCATTAGAAAACATACAGGGGCGAGTGGACTTTCTCATCCACATGAAACTCGGGTTGACGGAATGGGGTGGAAACCATACACCAAACCTTGTAAATCTTGTAGATCTGGTACAGCCACGGTTTCTAATCCCGACCCATTACAGAACCGATAGTGTCTCTGATCCGATTCCGCACGGCACCTGGCCCCCCAACGTCACAGATGTCCTGGGTTTCATCGAGTGGATCCGTGAAACCGTAGACAATAGAACCAAGGTGCTGCCCTTCACCGCTGGCATTGAGTATGAGTTAGAAATGCCAGCAAAGAAAGTGTTGTGGAAATGGAATTGGTTCAATACGTGGACCGTACCACCGTGGCGCGATGGGTAGCAAGCCAGCGAGCAGCGTTCCCGCTGTTTTTCAATCTCACCTATTCACAACGCAGGAGACAAACCGATGAAACGCTTGAACATAATTATTGTCTGGGCTATCGTGTTCTTTCTTCAGTCGCAATTACTGGTTCAACTTTTTGCCGCTGAACCAGAGCGAATTTCCCTAGCAGCGCTTAAACGTTTATTAGATGCTAAAGAGGAGGTAATTCTAATAGATGTACGCAATCCACTTGATTACAACCTCGGACATATCCCCGGCGCTGTCTCAATGTCATTTCCGGATGGGATCAAAGCAAGACATCAAACACTTCCCCCTGATGCATTAATTGTTTTATACTGAAGCTGAAAGGCGGAAGCCACAAGTGCCGGTGCGGCACGAATGTTAATAGAGGAGTTAGGTTTCCCCGCGGAGCGGGTGAGAGTGCTCACAGGAGGTTTCCCCGCATGGAGAGAAGCCGGCTATCCAATCGAAGTTACCGCAGCAGTCCAACCGAAAGGAAAACGCTTCACCCTGTGGGGACAGATTAAATCAAAAGGCCGGAGGTGAGGCGCAACTCAAATGAACGAATATGATCTAACCATCATCGGTGGCGGGAGTGCAGGCCTTGTGCTAGCAGTAGCAGGTGCAAAGCTAGGAAAAAAAACGGCTCTCGTCGAAAAACACCGACTGGGGGGCGATTGTCTCTGGACAGGGTGCGTACCGTCGAAAGCTATCCTCAAATCAGCGAAGATTGCCCATTACATCCAAGAAGCCGAAACATACGGTGTCCTTACGAAAGACGCACAGGTAGATTTTGCACGCGTCATGGCGTACGTCCGTAGCACCCAACATACCATCGAGCAAGAACATGATAATCCTGAACGATTCCGTGAAATGGGCGTAGATGTAATCTTTGGGGAAGGACGCTTTGAGTCACCGAAGACTTTTGTAGTTGAAGATACGGAGAACGACCAAACCCTCACGCTCAAGAGCAAAAAATTCGTCGTTACAACCGGATCTCGCCCAAGCGCACCCGATATCCCCGGAATAGATTCCGTCGATTATCTGGATAGCGAAAATGTTTGGGAATTAGATGAACTTCCCGAAAAGCTACTCGTGATAGGCGCAGGTCCTATCGGTATTGAGCTCGCGCAGGCATTTCGTCGCCTCGGCGCAAAAGTAACAGTCGCACAGCGCAGCGATCGGATTCTAACGAAAGAGGATACCGAAGTCTCCGAAAAAATGCTGACCTATCTCCGCGAAGATGGGGTCGAAATCCTTTTAAATACCAATCCTGCTCAGATCGACCGGATTACCACCCCGCCTAGCGACGAACTCAATCCGGATATAGCGGTCTGGGAACCACAAAATACCGAGGCATCAGAGGAATATCGCGTCCAACTCAAGGTAGGGGATACGGGAGAAAAGCGCGAAATTACAGTCGATCGAATCCTTATTGCGGCAGGACGGAAGCCAAACATCGAAGGGCTAGAACTTGAGAAAATTGGCGTCAAGGTCGGAAAAATGGGGATTGAAGTCAACAACAAGCTGCAAACGACCGTCAAAAATATTTACGCTGCCGGCGATGTAGTTGGACATTACCTCTTTACCCATGTTGCAGCGTTTCAAGCGACGCAGATTGTCCGAAATATCTTCTTCCCCGGTTCTAGCGCGATAAACTATTCTGTCGTACCTTGGACTACTTTCTGTGATCCGGAGGTCGCTCGGTGTGGACTCACCGAAGCGGAAGCCCGTGAAAAACATGGAGCTGTCGATGTTTTCAGGGTGGATTTACACGATGTCGATCGGGCAGTCGCTGAAGGAGAGACGAAAGGATTCATCAAGGTCATCGCGACCCGTTGGAAGGGTAAAATCTTAGGCGTCCACCTAGTTGGACCGAGCGCCGGGGAGGTCATCCACGAGTTTGTTTTGGCAATGAGCGCAGGCATCCCACTAAGGAAGCTAGCAGGGATCATTCATGTCTATCCGACGTTTTCGAGCATCGTGTGGCGCGTTGCCGGAAAGTGGCTTGCCGAAGGCACACTGATTCAAACGCTACGCGGCGTGTTCAAGAAAGGGGAATAACTGGAGCCACCGGGCTTTTCGGTTGTTACTTTTCAGCAATCGTGATATAATTTCTCCAAACTAATAAGGCGAATTTGTAAATGGTCTGCCCATCCGGAGGTCGGCTCAAGTGAACACGGCGGCGGGGAGGGACACGACGAAGGCGGTGAACATGACTGAAAGGTCCTGTTCAGAGATGACAAAAATCTACACGATGAAACGAGGAAACTAAAAAATATGGATGCAACCATTCAACCGATTTTGGAGAAGGTATTAGCCGGTGAACGCCTAGACTTCGACGATGGGCTGACCCTTTTCAAAAGTCATGACCTTCTATCAATCGGGGCAGCTGCCGACACCATTCGACAACAAAAGCACCCAGAAGGATACATCACCTATATCGTTGATCGCAATATCAACTACACAAACTGGTGCTATGTCGATTGCGACTTTTGCGCGTTCTACCGTCACAAAACCGATCCCGATGCCTATGTGATGTCCAAGGAGGAGTTGGGGAATAAAATCCAAGAGACGATAGATCTCGGCGGTGTACTCATCCTCATGCAGGGTGGACTACACCCTAAACTGAAACTTGACTGGTACGAAGACCTCCTCCAGTGGATTAAGGCAAATTATAAAATCCATATTCACGGCTTCTCTCCACCAGAGCTTGATTGGTTCGCTAAAATCAATCGACTCTCTCTCAAAGAGACTTTAATCCGTCTCCGCGATGCCGGCTTAGATTCCATTCCCGGCGGCGGAGCAGAGATCCTGACCGACCACGCCCGCGACGAGATCAGTCCCAAAAAATGTACATCGGACGAGTGGCTGGAAGTGATGCGACAAGGCCATTACGTGGGTCTCCGTTCAAGCGCAACCATGATGTATGGACACGTCGAAAGCTACGGTGAACGCGTGGAACATCTCCTCCGCTTGCGAGAACTGCAAGACGAAACCGGTGGCTTCACAGCTTTTATCTGTTGGTCACTTCAACCCAAGCACACGCGCCTTGAGCATATCCCACCCGCAGGCAGCTTTGAATACCTCAAAACCCTCGCAATCTCCCGACTAATGCTCGATAACTTTGACAACTTCCAGTCCTCATGGGTCACCCAAGGACCAAAGATCGGGCAAATGTCGCTCAAGTTTGGGGCAAACGATATGGGCGGTACAATGATCGAGGAAAACGTCGTCAGCAAGGCGGGGACGGTCTACTGTATGCCCATCGAAGAGATCGAGCGCACCATTTCTGAGTTAGGGTTCGTCCCGAAGCAGCGGAACTTCCTCTACGAGACTATCAACTAATGCCTCTAATTCCTGCCGCCCAACTCAGAACCATCAGCATCAATATCTTCACTGCCATAGGTCTCAAACCGGACAAAGCCCAAACGATTGCCAATCTGCTCATCGAATCCAATCTCGCTGGACACGATTCACACGGTGTCTTGCGTCTACCACAGTATGTCCTGAGCATCCAGAATAAGGCAATAGATCCAGATGTGGAGATTGAGATCGTCAGTGAAACCCCTTCCAGTGCGGTCATTGATGGGCATAGCGGGTTGGGGCAATTCATCGCCACACAAGCGATGGAAATCGCCATTGCAAAAGCGAAAGCACATACCATCAGCACAGTAAATGTCTACAACTGCAACCACATTGGGCGACTTGCCGATTATGTGATGATGGCAGCCGAAGCGAAGATGATCGGCTTGCTATTTCTTAACGGACATGGCGGGGACCATGGCGTTGCACCGTGGGGCGGCACCGATCGGCGACTCAGCACCAATCCCTTTGCGTGTGCCCTCCCTACAGGGAAGGACACCCCAATGGTCATTGATCTCACTACGAGCATCGTTGCTGGTGGAAAAATTCGGGCCTATCGCAGTCGCGGCGAGCCTTTACCGGAAGGATGGATTCTCGACGCTGATGGTAATCCAAGCACCGATCCCAACGCATACCTCGAACACCCACAAGGTCCGCTACTCCCATTCGGCGACATCGCGGGTCACAAAGGCTACGGATTAAGCATGCTGACGGATATTCTCGCTGGCGCGATGTGCGAAGCGGGTTGCAGCCGGTCATCAGCGCCCGGCGTCGGTAATGCCTTCTTTATCATCGTTATCGACATTGAGAAATTCACAGAGACTGGGGATTTTGAGGCGCATGTTTCACAGATGATAGATTTCGTCAAAGCGTCTCCAACTGCTCCCGGTTTCGATGAAATTTCGATCCCCGGTGAACGCTCCGCCCGCACCCGACAGCAACGGTTAACAGACGGCATCCCACTCGATGATACAACATGGGAACGTCTCGTCGAAACTGCTCAAAGCGTTGGGATTTCTGTGTAGCGCGGTTAGGTGAATCGACGCATATCCTCATTGGCGTAAGTCGCAACCGCTGCATTTGCTTCCCGCCTAGCCTTCAACTTTTCGACAACTTCCTCCAACCGTTCCGATGGAATTGTACACGTCATCTCATCCGGCGGCATCCCTGTCCGCACCCGACTCAACATACATCCCGTACTAATCGCGAGTTTCCCCTGCTCTTTCGAGATCGGAATAATGTGGCATTGCGGTTTGCCAGCAAAGACCGTATCGCTAAACCCATCGTGGATAACCATCGCCTGAAAACCATTTACCCGCAAAAGTATCACATCGGGGTCAACGGGGGTATCCGCCAGCGGTCCATAGGTAATGTGGCTCGGACGGTCATTTATAAACGGAAGCTGCATCGCCTCTTCGGGAGATACCCACCCCACCTCCACGATGGCACCGACATCCCCATTACTCATAACCTCTTCCAGCGTTTTCAATCCATGTGTGACACTCCCAACGCTACAGTTGTAGTGGTCTTCGGGCACCGTTGTAAATGTCTGATCAAACGCATCCTTCCAAAAGACGCAGCCCGCCGAAACTTTGCCGCTGCGACCGTCGGGCGTGGGGGCTGGCATCTCACCCTCATGCACCGGCACCCCTTGCGGGGCTTCGTCAGAAAATGTAATCGCGATAGCAGGATGTTTCAAACCGAGTTCTCTATCTAACTGTTCGGCTAATAATTTCCAATCTTTTGTCGTCATAAAGGCTTATCCTTTCTTTGTGCAATTCGCTGTTTTTTTGTCTTTCAATCAGTACCTGTACCCCCAATAACGATAAGGAACGCACTATCTTCGCTGGCATAAACAGCGTGTAGCACGTCCGCCGTGAAGGTAACCGCCTCCCCTTGTTCTAACGTAATCTTCTCGGCACTCGTTGTAAATATGATATTTCCACTAAGTGTGATGACGGTGGCTGCGGCGGGTGCCTGATGCTCTTCAAGCGTCGTTCCCGCTTTGAGGACAACCAGTACAAGGGTCATTTCATCCCCGTGAGCCAATGTTAATGAGGCACGCCCTGACGTAGCAGATGTCGCCTCTTCCATCAGTTTTTCAGCCATCGACATAAGCGGAAATCCTTTGGTCATCGACACGTTCAGATCTACAGGTCTGTAGGGTCGTTCAAATGATGTTTTCATTGTAAAACCTCCGTTGATCTAACACTACGTTAAATAGACCTCCTCCCGCCTATTCGTCGTTTATGTTTTAGGTTTGGCACGCTTTTCCAAGATGAGTTGCGTCCGATCTTCTCGTACCAGCATATCGAAAAAACGTTTCGCCGTAGAGTAATCTTCGGGTGGTATAATCGACTCCTTGATAACGAAGTTGATTTCGTAATGAATCTGATCCCCTTCCAGTTTGTACTGCCGCTCCATACTCGCAAAGCGATTTTCCAAACGAGTGTCCGTCGGGAAGGTCGCGTTCCAGCCCTCCGGCAAGGCAATCCGAATCGTCTTCTTCATCTGCATCGGATAGCTTAGGTCAAGTGGATGTTGGCGTTCAACGGCCGCAAAAATCTCCGCATAATCTGAAAACTCATCGCTCGGAAGCGGAAACACCAAACGATTACCAACCAGCTCGGCGTAATTCTTGACTGAAAAAGCAATTTTGAGCTGCACCGGTATGTTGAGATCTGCTAAATTGGAAATCTGCACCGAATCAATCCGGACGCCGGGAAATTGTTTACTAAGCCCAACGGCAAGGGTATCCTTCCACGCACTCGGCGCTATCTGCTTGTATTCTAACCGCGCCTCAATATTGTACTGCCCAAGTGTGTCAATCTGCATGGTCCCTTGAACCGTCCCATCTTCTGTCAATGTGACTGCTGTGTCAACAATCAATCGATTGGACTCGGGCGTTGAGATAGGAATATCAACAAACTCACCCCGCTCGTTTCGGATGACAAACCCCTTTCGTCCCCGGTTCCGGGCTGGGAGATCGCCGTAGCTACAGGTATCGGCGGTCGGATCGAGCCAAATATAGTCACCACCGGCACGCGGAACCGCAGCAATCAAGTGACTAAACTGTCCAAGCGAGGGGAGTTCTAAATCAACACGTTGATACGGCAAGGGATTCAGCATGGCTGGAAACGCCTCAATACCAACCAAATTAAGCATCGCAATCATCAAGGTCGTTTTGTCCTTGCAGTCGCCGTATCGGACACTGAGCACCTGATCGGCGGGTGTGGGCTGATATGCACCTTGCCCCAGTTCAATCCCCACGTAGCGAATCTGCGATGCCACAAAGTGGTATATCGCCCGAATTTTGTCATCCTCCGTGAGAAGATCTGCAGTGAGTTCCTCGACGGTTTCCTCAATCGCTTGATCAACAGTGTATCGGTCCTTTGCGGTGTCCCTGTACCAATTGTAAACAGCCTCCCAAGATTCCACAGACGAATAACTCAAGCGTGGCACAATATCGTTGGTCGCCGGCATATTGTACTCCCTCTTGAGCGCGGGTGTTTCGCCGTGGGTCCAGAGATATGTGCTGGTTTCCCCTTCGTGTAATATCTGGGGATTAAGCTGGCAATGGACTGCTTTCCACCTGAAGTCCGTGCCTTTGGGCACACGTAAAGCATACGCGGATTGCAGAGTCGGATCTGTAGATTGAAAACTGTAGCCACCCCAAAACCACGAGGTGCTCCCAACCGACTCTGCTCCCGCATCTTCGAGCGTGACCTGATACTCAATGCACACCCCCGGCTTGAGGGCAGGCATTGAGATGACTCGCCACATCGAATCGGAATAAAGGTTATAGGCGAGCAGCCCCGGCGGTGTTACATCATTAAACGCTTCCTCCGGCGGCTCAATAACGGAACCATCAGGGGTGATAGTCCGCGCGATGTTGACAGTGATATATTGTGCCTTGGGGGTGTGCGGGATAGCGATGTCATCATAGTTCTGAACCCCTCTTTCCGTCAGAATCTTGACCAACTGATGGGTAGTGTAACGGGATTTTCCCGACGGGGTGACTTCGTGACTAAACTGGTTGAGTAGGATGATCGCGTCAGCATCGGGATAATCTGCCGCATCAGGGGCCGCAGCGATCGCCGCTTCAATGTCAATGTCGATTAGATTCACAGGCGCAACTTCAATAGATACTGAGACAGATCGGTCTAACTGTGCAAGTGCTTGGAGGCGTGTCGGAGCCAGTAAATTTTGTGGATCAATCTCCAAAATTTTATGGTACTGAAGCTGCGCTTCGTAGTAACGTCCATGATCTTCGTAGAGAGAAGCAAGGCTTTGATGGGCCCATATGTCCTTCGGGAAAAGCCGAATTGACTCTCTAAACTCGGCGATAGCTTCCCCGATTTCGCCCTTTTCCCAGTAAATCAAGCCGAGATAGTTATGCAGATTTCTGCTGGCAGGCCGCGCAGCCTTTGGATCAACCTCTATCGCCTTTCGCAAAGCCCGTTCGGCGGCGTCGAGCATGCCCAGTTGCTTGTAAGCCAAACCGAGATGGTTAAGAGCGTATAGGTTATGTGGCTCAACCTTCAAAGTATTCTCGTAAACCTGTGTTGCGGCATCATAATTGTTCAGTTGCTCATAGATGTAGCCCAAAGAATTCCGCGCATCCATATTTTTCGGGTCAAGTGCTACCGTGGCGGCGAAGGCGTCTCTCGCTTTTTCATATTCCTCCTGTTGGAAGTGGAGCTTGGCAATCTGGAATTGGATCTGGCTTGCATTCGGCTTAATCACCATCGCAGCTTGATAGGCTTCAAGGGCACCGTTCAAATCTTTATCCTGAAGTGCCAAATTTCCCGCCTCGACCTGTGCCCGCCATTCTTTATTTTGTTCGATCAGCGGATCGACAATCTCCTTTTCGCCGGGTTGACTTCGACTGAAGATTGAGCAACCGCTCAACAATAACAGGATCGCAATCAGAGAAAAGCTCGCCTTGAAATGTCGAATTGCCATAATTACTCTCCTTACGTTTCACTCCGATGACGTATACCGGTTAGCACAACCAGCGGTTCCTCGCTCGTCACCGTAATGGAGTGATATGTATCCGCTGGCACATCCACGCGATCCCCTGCTTGGATCTGTCCGCGCTCATCTCCTACCGACACATCGGCTGTGCCTGACAGCACGCAGACCACCTCCTCCTGTGTATGAATATAGTCCAGATAGGCGGCGCCGGGCGTTCCTTTCCACTGATACGCATTAAAACCTTCCGAATATAACTGACTTTCCAACGCGTCAATATCAGCATCTTCGCCGGGTTTGAACCAACGAGAAATCCACTGCATTGCTATCCTCCAAATTAAGGTGAATCAGAAATTATCACTTTGTCTTATATGAATTCACCCATAAGTCTACCAAAAAGTTGCCGTAACATCAATGATTTTCATGCAGTTCATGAGGGAAATCGCACGTGAAAGCGATTGAAACCTCTGAGTCGTTGTGAGACCCTTCGCTTATCTCCTCGACGTGAAACGTGATGCGTAAAACGTGAAAAAGAAATCAATCAACGGATGAACCAATCGGGAGAAGCGGCTTACAATTGATCAAATTAACAGATGCGATTGCCCTATGCAGTTCATCTTTGTTGCTCGAGGCGATTACGACGTTTGGGTATAATGATACCCAATACGGATCTTTATTTCAAACCGACCGTCAAGGTACAAAGAAAAATAAGAGTGAAATAAAACGGTAATCTTTATGTCTACAACAAACACATCAACATCAATTATAGTAGATTTTAGAATTATTTAGACACTTCCAAGGCATAGCCAACCCCCTAGGTAGAAGCAAGGAAGCGGGTATGTGAGGGAGTGAGTGTGTGAGGAAGCGCGTCCCGGCAAAGCCGAGGATCCCGAGAATCGGGAGAAACGTTTAAAAACTCGCCGCCTCCCCTCCTCGCTACCTCCGGTTCTCAGGGCGACTTTGGAAATTTCGCGTTATTGGTAAATGTCTACTTATTTCTCCGATTCAATATAGACCTAAAAATCAACTGTTGGGTGCCGTTTTTCGTCCGAAATTTTAACTGTGTAATCCCTCATTTAAGTCATTGGCTTATGTAAAAAGAAGGTGTAGAGAAACCGATTTTTCAGACAACACTCGTTTTTTTGCACTATTTCTTCACACGATTCAGGTTATTTTTGCGAGTTTGAAACCATTAGTTTTAACCTGACGAATTTATGGTAGATTTTAGAATTAATGGAACACTATGAACGAAGCCCTGATAGATCGGGGGTCGCAGAGTTACGGCACACGGTGTCCCGATTTATCGGGATGCAGAGCCATGTGCCTACTACTATTAATGTCTACTTATTTATCTAATTCACCATAAATGACCCTAGGAGAACTAGTACTCAATCAGATAAGTTTTGTAATTGCTATATATCAGGACTTACGCAGTTGAACGCTCAAAATCCTGTAGTTCGGCGATTTATCGCCGCACCGCATACCCACCAACGCCCGATAAATCAGGCAACTACAACAGAGGTTCCATAGACAAGCCCATAGTGGACAACGATTGGTGTTCCCTACAGAAGTTCGTAAGTTCTAATATGTTATTGTTTGCTTTCACTCAATATACACAAGCATAATTTGCCTGACAGTGTACTAGGGGCATTCGCTATCATGAACCAACGGGAATTTGAATCGTCCCGCTTTTCGTCCTCTAATTTATTCGTCATAGCGCAATGAATTCTTGAACCAATGCCCCTTCTTGATTATCGCAAAATGCGACAATTGTCGCACTTTGCGACAAGATTGCCCAATCCTGCGCCATTACAGGCTTCCCGCCGATTTTCTGCCCTCATACCACCCTCTGACTGTCGTATTTTGCGACATTTCGCCCATCCGTCACCACTCTCTATTTGCGGGTCAGTATCCTCCCAAAACTTGTCTATCAAAGGGTTTCAGCCATTAATTCCAGTCAATAAAGCTGGGGCGCATCGTCCATTAGATTTTGGCACGGTTTATGCCCTTGATATGAATATAAACTGACTATATTCGCGGAATTACGGTACACGGCGTGTGCCTACTACTGTTATTGTCCCTTGTTTGGCAGTCAGGGTATAGAATAGCCATTGAGTCAAGCAGCTCGCCACGAAACTGAGTTGCACCAATCGGTTGATACTTCGATGGGATTTAACACGATAGGTGTCAAATCCGAAGTTCTGTTTGACATCTCTAAACGCGGTCTCAATTAGCCATCTCTGCCGGTAGTATCGAACTATCTGACAGCTATCAGGGGTTAAATCTGTGGTAAAAACAAAGAAATACCGCCAAGACTTTTCCTTTTGCTGTCGGGTTCAGATCACCACCAGACGTACTTTTGTGGGACACATTTTTGTCCGAACCACGACCGATGCAATGGCATACCGTTTGTCGTCAATATCAACGGGTTTATACCGTAACCGTTGCACCTGTAGGCGTTTGCCGTATTTCTTGGGGCGTCCGGGTTTGGGACGCTTGCCAACTGGGGGTAACCGATAAAAGACAGCATTGGACTTGACACGACATAAAATATGATGTCCCAACTCAAGCAGGCACGTAAACACTTTTCGCCGATTGAAACCCCGGTCAAAGAGAATCAGTCCGGGTGGGATTTGGGAGCAAATCCGCTTCAAAACCGATAAGCTATTGTCCCCATCCGTCTTAGGACATATCAACTTCACCCATACAGGAAACAGAAGCGTCTCGGTGACAGTGCTACAAAGTAAGCCCAACGCGCCAAATTGATGACCGTGGTGGAACTTCGACTGATTGGTATTCCGTGTTTGGTATCTATGATTTCTGAAAAAGTGAAGCCCAAACTGTTCGGCGCCTGTCTTTTTTGCGTGGATCTCATCGTAAACGTAGACCCAATTGTCAAACCGACCTTGTAATAGCTGAATCAACCGTTTGGCCACTGCATCGGCATCCCATTTGCCACGGGAGAGGAACTTCACCAATGAACCGTAACCGCTCTTGGGTCGAACTGCTTGATAAATACCGGTTATCGTGGCACAGTCGCGGTGGGTTATTAGTCCCACAATGAACGTGCAGAACAGCGCGAAGTTTTGACGGTTGAACAACGGACGAAATTGCGTTAAAATAGTATTGAGGCAGAATATGAGGTACATAAAGTCTCCTTTCAAAATTGTGGTGATTTCTGAAAGGATAACCTCTTTTCTGCCTTTTCTCACCTAAAATTGTACTAACTTTAGTATGCTCCTAGGCGACAGCGATGTAATACAAAATATCCATGAGATGATTCGTCAACTCTGTAACAACGACACCACCTCGGTTTTAATTACAGGCGAAACCGGCGTCGGCAAGGAACTGGTTGCACGAGCCATTCATGCCGGAGGACCACGGGCATTAAAACCATTTGTGCCGGTCAATTGCGGTGCGATTACCTCTACACTGTGGGAGTCCGTCTTTTTCGGTCATATCCGTGGTGCCTTCACTGGAGCGACGGAGAATCATAAAGGGCATTTTGAAAGTGCCGATGGCGGAACGTTGTTTCTCGACGAAATCGGTGATATGCCAATCGAAAACCAAGTCAAACTCCTTCGCGTTCTGGACGATGGTGTCGTCATGCCGGTCGGCGCGACGCGGAGCAAAAAGGTGGATATCCGGGTGATAGCAGCCACCAATGCAGGGCTCTCAGCGAAAACAGATGCAAAATTGTTTCGCTCAGATCTCTACCACCGTTTGACGGGCATGATAATTTGGATCCCACCGCTATGCGAGCGAAAGGAGGATATTTTCCCTATTGCTGAATACTACCTGAGTGAGTTTGCGGCTGAAATGAGAGTGCCAAACCCATCGTTGGCTCCTGAAACGATGGAGGCTTTGGAAACATACGACTTCCCGGGGAATGTGCGCGAACTGATGAACATCATTGAAGCTGCGTTGATTGTAAGCGAAGGCGCAGCGATTCAACCCGAACACCTCCGTTTTCGGTCTCCTGACGCTGAGGTGCTTACTCCTCCAGTAGCAGAGATTGATGAAGCAAACCCGTTGCCACCCGTGGTTGAGGCGATGCTCGCCGAGCAGGTACAGATTCGACGCGCTTTAGCGGCTAATCGAGGCAACATTGCTAAGACCGCCCAGCAACTTGGCTTGAGTCGGCAGGCTTTATACCGTCGAATGGAAAAATATGGCTTCCGATAAAAGAAAATGGACTGTTTTTTATTATATCTGCGGCATTGAGAAAAAAGTGTCCGATTTACCGAGCACTTACCGGACACCCGTTTAGCCAGTGTCCATCAGGCTTTGACCCCAATTTGTGTCCGGTGGGTGTCCGTATTTCCGGACATTTTTGTGTGTAACAACAGATCATTGACCTCCTCTCAAACCCGCGCCACGACTGAAGAATTGGCATAATTTAGGTTGTTGGCATGGGTCTTGCCTTAAAAGGGTGAAGCCAAGTTATCAACGCTGTGAACACTTGGTGAAAAAGAGAACCACATATTTATCGGAGATGTGAATCAATTCAGAGTTGATGGTTCCCGCCCAACGGAATGCCAACGCATTCCTAACAAATCAGAGGAGGCCAGTCATGAACGCGAAATTGCGTTGGTCAATATTAATTACTATGTCAATAGCTTGTTTAATTTTAGGGTCATTAGAAAGTCTGGCAATCACTGTTGATGTGGCTCCAGAGGATCATACGACCTTTGATGAATTTGAAGGTGCGTCACACACAGCAGTGGCTATTACGGATATTCCCTATGCGACTGTGAAATGGTATGTCGATGGGGTTCTCAAAGAAACTGACGCCGGTAGTGGCAATAAAAGGATAGCCGATTTCACCTATACATACTCGACTGGCAGCACATCGGGGCGAGAATATGAAATCGAGGCAGTTGCCTTTGACAGTAACTCTAATTCTGGTAGCGACTCTTATGATCTAACGGTATGGTCAGATTTAGCTGATGTGACATCAAGACCAACAAGAAGTGTCTCAAACGAGATGGAAGTGGGCGGGAGTTATTCCATCTCCTTTTCGCTGTCAACGCCCAACAGCAATTACCGAATTACAAGAGCACAAGTATACGTCGATGGTTCACGGGTGGCTTCTCGGAGCTTTAGTGACGTGACCACTGCCTCGATTGCTGCCTCTGGGACCCTTAGCACCAATGTAGGCGCAGCCGTTCGGGTGGTGGTGCAATATAGTTGGGCAATCGTGCCGGAGATTGGTAAAAAGTTGGCTGGACCTGCGCTGAAATTTAGTTGGGATGCCCTTGTGCGCGGGAAGCTACATGGCGGATGCACCTGCATAACTGAAGGCAACTCTCTCGATAGCCACACTTTCACATACAATGGCGTGACCTATAGAAATTCAACGACGGTTAAATGGGACGCTGGCGATCGAGGGGGAAGCGATACGCGCTCAACTTCGCGGGCAGGAAGATACTCCTTTCAGAATATGCCGGTTGGGTATCTCTTTAAAATAGTTGTAACGTCTACAGACTACCATAGGCACGGAACGGGACAGTATCCGACTCCCTCGAAGTGCACCTACGATCATGAGGAGCAGCATAATCAGATAGGAAGCACCAGATGGTTCGTATTAGGGCAGGCTTGGGAATACGAAACCCGGCAGGCAGATTTAGCCTTAACTCCTGACACGGTTACCGCTCTCTAATTCCAATTTCCACGGCACGGGGATAAGTCAATACACTTGTCCCTGTGCCTAACTTTATCCGTCTGTTAGGACGGAGGAGGAACAATCCATGCGGTATCGGTTGATACTCATAGCCATTGTTATAATTCCAAACGTTGCCCATAGTGTAGAACGGATAGGACTCACCCATCACCCGCTCCCTTCACCCGATGGTGAACATCTTGCACTCATCTCTGAGCGAAGACACCACCCCGATAAACAAGATTTCTCAAAGATGCACAGCGAATGCACCCTGACACTCTGGACCGCTAACCGACATGACGATTTTTTCATTCATTATAGCCTCACCCCCCGTATCCATGATGTCATCCGCTCCCCTGATGGAAAGGTCATTGCTTATTTGGCTCTCGATATTAATCTCTGGTATGCCATCTGTTTCTATTTTCCCGATAGAGGCGAGGCTTTCGGTATCGAGTATTGTTCGACAGGATCCACGATAGACAAATTCCAGTTGTCCACAGATTTAGAGTGGATCCGCTACTATATAAGACCGCGCATTGACCGTGATACACCGGTCTATGATGCGAAACCCAATCTCCCGCCTAGTAAGTCCATCAAGCAACAACTCAGCGACGTGATAAACGGGCAATGGACCGCAATGGGAGTCAACACAGGGGAGTATCTTTTTACCAAAAAAGAGCAGGACAAAATTGAATGGGCTGCGATTGAAAGACCCAAAGAAATCCCCGCGTTTCTGACGCAGCCCGTTCCAAAAATCCAAAAGGACACGCAGATGCAGTGGTCTCCAGATTCCAAGAGCCTTTATCTCTTAGATGAGAAAGGGATCTGGCGCAGTGACATCGGTAAACCCTTCGTGTATCAATGGACCCTGATCCTTGAAATCTCCTCCATCTTACGGTTTGAACTTTCGCCCAACGGGACGCACTTGCTCTACGAAGTTGCGTTAGAAACTCCGTATGAACTTACGTTAGAACAGCAGGAGGAACGTGAAATCTGGATACTCAACCTTGAATCCGGTTCACCAAACAAACTCGGAAAAGGTTGGGCATCAGCTTTCAGTCATGATGGGAACACGCTCTTTTACGGGAACTTTGACGGGTTTCGCGAGTTCAATCTCGATGGCACACTCGATCAGCCCCTCAATATGGCAAGCAGGGGACCTGAGTGAATGGATTCCGAGAAGAAAGAATGGCTCAATGCAAAGCATCACCAGATTCGATAAGAACCGCCCACATTCAAAAACCCTTTGTTCGGTTAGACGATATTGGCAATGCTAGTCTCATCGTAGTGATAATCAGCGGGGTGATTATCTGCGGTAGCTTTATTGCCATGATTATACTTTTTGACGATTCTGATCGCCTTCCCCCAGTTGCGCTACCTTTTATCGCTTTGATTTTAGCATTACCATCTTTTGGACTTGGGGTGGTGAGTTACGCGCTCGTGCGGCTAAAATACGCACTACCTTGGTCTGCGATTGGACTAACATTCGATAACTGGCAACGCGGCTTGCTCTGGGCACTGGCTATGTTACCTATCGCATTGTTCGCGTGCTGGTTGGAAGATCAGGGATGGCAGTGGATGCTTTATCGACGTTCAGTTCCGCTCTTAAGTCCATGGCAAAGCCCGCTAGAGTCCATTGCCTTGTGGGGAAAGGATTACGGCGTTGCTGAACATTGCACAGTGGTAATTTATGCCATTTTCGTTGTAATTAGTCAAGGTATCTTCTTTTGGGGGTTGGGATATAATGCCGTAGAGCGAGAGTCTTCGTCGGTCTTAGCCGGGATTTTTAACGTAGCATTCGCGTTTCTGCTGGCATACTTGGTAGGATTTCCCTTTGTTCTGCCCCTACCATTTGTGTCTGCGTGCGTCATCACTTTTGCCTTTACGCGCACACGCACCTTACTCACACCGTTGACAATGACAATTGGGGTTTTCCTATTTTTCCAATACGTTGCTCAACCGACGTGGTATGCCGCTAATCGATTTACGATGCACGGAAATTGTATATGTGCTGACGATGGCACACCTTTAGATAACGGGGTTGTCACGCATGGTGGCAACGATTACAAAAATGTAACGGTGGTTAAATGGAGCGGCGGTCGGCAAGAAGGTAAGGCAACGACCACGTCGTCAGGCACGTACACATTCCAGAATGCACCGCCACGAGGATATCATATTGAAATTACTGTAACGTCCACGCACTACCATGAGCATGGGACAGGAGCATCCTCCTCCCTCAAAAAATGCACATATTCTCATACCGAATATCTCAGTGATGTCGGAGAGGTAATAGAAATTGTAGAAAGAAATTTTGCCTTGAAGCCTGATACAGTTGAGCTCGCTGTTGGAGATCCCAACTAGCATGATATGGAGACTACCTTTCACTCCAAGGGGGCGATCCGGCCAAGCCTTGTGCTCCAGTTGCTTTGAATCCCGATCCCAATTTCACAATCTATTTTTTCACAAACTGCTTTCCCGGCAGCTGCTGAACGATTCCCTTCAACTCAAGCATGACCAGCAGCGAAGAAACCTTCCCAATCGGCAGCTGTGTCACCCGCGTAATCTCATCAATATGGACGCTATCGGCTTCCATTGCCGATAGCACAGCCTGTTCATCGGGAGTTAAATTGAGGTTTGCCTTTGATTGAGGGGTAGGTGTAGATCTTTTTTCGACCGATTGAGGGCGGGCAATTTTGTCGGGTTGTTTTGCGGAACGCGGTTGGAGGGTTGGTTCGGGCGATTCCCCTCCCAAGATCTTCGTGTAGTCTTGGGGCAACGCATCAAGCAGGTCATCAACGCTATTAATCAAGGTCGCGCCTTGATTGATGAGGGAATGGGTGCCTCGTGATACACCGGAAAAGATCTGCCCCGGCACAGCAAATACCTCACGTCCCTGTTCGGCGGCGTGGCGTGCTGTGATGAGCGAACCACTCCGCTCGGACGCCTCAACGACAAGCGTGCCAAGCGTTAAACCACTAATCACACGATTGCGACGGGGAAAGTTTTTTCCACGGGGCGGCATCGTCATCGGAAACTCAGAGATCAACCCACCGGACTCGATAATTTCCGCTGCAAGCCCCCGATTCGTTTCCGGATAGATAATACTCAAACCACATCCGAATACAGCAATCGTATCACCACCGGCTTCAAGAGCACCACGATGCACACAGGTATCAATACCGCGTGCGAACCCGCTCACGACAGTTATACCACGTTCTGCGAGCTGATGGCTCAGTTGCTGACTTATCGTTTTGCCATATTCGGTCGGGCTACGCGATCCAACGATCGCGATGCTCGGCGCGTCCTGCGGGGGAAAATCACCAATGATATAAAGCAATACGGGCGGGTCATCAATCTGCTTGAGGAGTGGTGGGTAAGAGCCATCGGCGATCGTCACGATGTGGCACTGATGCCTTTCGATCAGCTCAAGCTCTTGCGCGAGGGGAGCGCGTGATCTACCATCAATTAGCTGCTGCCGAACATCGGGAGTCAACCCATCAATCTGGGCTAACTCCTCCGATGTCGCAGCAACCGATTTCTCCGCTGATCCAAAACCCGCTAATAAGCGTCGGATGGTGTGATTTCCGATACCCGGAATAAGGTTGAGATGAATAAGACTTTGCGTCTCAGCGGCTAACATAATCTGTGAATCTCACTGACTTGCTGCCGGTTCTGCGCCCATTGCCGGTTCTTCGGGCGGCAGGGCATAGTACACTTGAATATCGCGGATCGGCTTAAAAATGTTAACCTCTGCACCGCCGTCGCCTCTGGTTCTGCGTTTCTGCCCTCCCACACGCCGGGATTCCCATTTCTTAGGAACCTTCAAACGCAAGGCTTGGGTATGGATCGGTTCCGGCAGCTGAAGCTTGTACTGATCTTGAAAGTGATTCTTGACACTTCTAATCGTTTTCCACTTCCCAGACTCATCTGTAACTTGGACTTCAAAGAATTCAAGTTTTCCTTTATCAGCCACCACAATAACGCGCTGGATGGGCTGCGGTTTTGCCCATTTAAGCGTTGCCTGCGTAAAGTTCTCCTCTTCTTCCTGATCTGCCTTAGTAAGTCTCGTTTGTTTCTCAATAATGAGCCTCGAGGTTTCCCCAACGGAAAATGTGTTATCATCATTCAGTTTTGGATCCTGACAATCTGCAAACGGGGCGATGTTTCTACTCCACTGCACCGGAGGCCCACTTGGACCCAAACACCCCAAGGTGGAAACCAGCCCCAGCACTAAAAAAGTTATTCCTACAAAACGCATATCTTGCCTCCTTTATTTTTAGTTAATAAAAAGTAGAACGTGAAGCGTGATAACCCACAAATCACGTCTCAACCCTATTTACTCTATTTTAACAGTTGATCAAGCTCGTCTTCGCTCTGATCCTCCGATTCCTCTGCTTTCGCTGCACCTGCTACTGTTACCGCTTGGTAGCCATATAACTCAATTTCGTAGATTTTGGCTGCTGCGCGGCGATTTCCGCTTGCCCAAAAGTTCCGTCTCCGTTGACCTCGACGAAGTGCAGCATCGTCGGTGGTGCCTAACACACGGATGCGGATCTTATCAGTTAGAAACGGTGCATTCACGGACAACTCAATCGGATTTGATGCAACGTTGTTAATCTCTTTGATGATTTGCCAATCCTCGCTCCCCTTGTCCGCATACACGGTGAATTTCTTCAAATTGTCTGAATGAATTACAACTCGGCGAATCACCTTCCTGTCGGGGAGCAGGACGACCGCCTGTGAGGTCGGAGCAGGTCCGAAGGTGTCCTGTGTACCTTCACGAAACGCCGTTTCCCCAAACGTCCTGATGTTGCCATCAATCATCTTTGCGTTTGTTGCCCGTACCCCTGCCATCGAGGCATAATTTTCACTCCACTCCTGTTTCGCTACAATTCCACAACCGACCATAAATAGCAAACAAAGGCAAATGGATAATAATCCTAAATAACGATCCATCACTATACCCCCGAAAAAATAATGCGTAGTACTTTAATGCGTAAGGTGCTCACACGCTCCAACTTGTGCCGATTCCATCGGGATAAATCGGAACTCGTTTTTTCTTATTTATTCACGTTTACACCTGCTTACTTTCAGTTTTTACCCTTTGCCTCCTTTGAGATACCTCCAGGTTGTTCCAGCCCGACTATCTTGAAGTTCAATGTTGAATTGCTCTAACCGATCGCGGATTTTATCCGCCGTTTCCCAATCTTTGCGTTGTCTTGCGTCCTGACGAGCCTCCAGAATGAGACTCATCAGTTGCTCCGTCAAGACCGCATGTGCATCGCTGGCGACCTCCTCCTCAGCGTATATGCCAAGTACATTGCAGACCTCAACCAAATCTTTATACGCTCGGCTTAGGACACTTCCCTTTTCATCCGAAGAAGCATCTTCAGTTGCCGCAAGAAATTGATTCACCTCGCCGACGAACTTAAAAATTACACCCAACGCCCCAGCGGTATTAAAATCTTCATCCATCGCAGCCTCGAAGTCATGGCGCATCGTATTGATAGATTCGAGCAAGCGTGCCGCTTCGGTGTCGTTCAATCCTTCAGAGAGACCCCTATCCACGTCCCGGTACGGTCCGAGGGCATCAATACAGTTATTCAACCGTCGCACAGCACTGCTCGATTCTTTCAAGCTTGTCGGATTATAATCCAATGGATGGCGATACTGTGCCGAAATCAGGAAATGACGAATCGCTTCAGGCGCATATTGCTGCACGGCATCGTGGACAAAAATGAAATTGCTCTCTGATTTACCCATCCGTCGTCCATCAATCTGCAAGAATGCCACATGCATCCAATATCGGACAAAGGTTTTTCCGGTCGCTACTTCGCTCTGGGCAATCTCATTTTCATGATGTGGGAATATGAGATCATGTCCGCCAGTGTGAATATCAACTGTTTCATCAAGGTGTTTCATTGCCATGGCTGAACATTCGATATGCCAACCCGGTCTGCCCCTGCTCCAAGGACTGTCCCACCACGGCTCCTCCGCTTTAGACCTTTTCCATAAATCAAAATCGCGCGGATCTTCCTTCCGTTCATCAACCTCAACGCGAGCACCGGCAAGTAAATCCTCCGGTTGACGATGAGAGAGCTTTCCATACTCCGCAAAGTGGTTGACGCGGTAATATACATCTCCATCGATCTCATAAGCTGCCTGTTTGTCGATTAGCGTCTGAATCAGGGCAATTATCTCCGCAATATGCTCAGTCGCTCTCGGATGAATGTCCGCTGCACGAATACCTAATTTGCTTGAGTCCTCAAAATAGGCATCCACATATTTCTGAGCAAGTTCAGATGTATCAATCCCTTGCTCATTTGCACGATTGATAATTTTATCGTCAATATCTGTCAGATTTTGAGCCATTGTAACGGTGTAGCCCTTATATTCAAGATAGCGACGAACAATATCAGAAACCAAAAACGTGCGGGCGTTACCTATATGAAAGTAATCGTAGACAGTGGGCCCACAACTGTACATCAGAACTCTTCCCTCACGTAACGGCACAAATTCTTCCAACTGCCTTGTGAGGGAGTTATAAATCTTTAAGGCCATCAGTTTTCTTTCTCATTTAGAGTCGAGGTCTTACTAACACCTACCTTAATTCGGTGAGGCAAACAATAGCTTCAGCAGCAGCAGCTTTTCCCTCGCCAATGGAACCGAGTCCCTCCGACGTTGTCGCTTTGACATTCACCTGATTAAACGCAATACCTAGCGTTTCAGCAAGACACTGACGCATTGAAGGGATATAAGGCGCCAGTTTTGGCCGTTCCATAATCACCGTGCTGTCTACATTCTGAATTGCGTAATCCGAAGAGATTAATGTTTTTACCTTACCGAGCAAGATTAGGCTATCAATCCCAGCATACGCTGCATCCGTATCGGGAAAATGTTGACCAATGTCACCTAAACCTGCTGCCCCCAGTATTGCATCGCAGATGGCATGGGTTAGCACATCCGCATCAGAGTGTCCAATCAACCCTAACTCGTATGGGATCGTCACCCCGCCGAGTATCAATTTACGATTTTCCCCCAAGCGGTGAACATCGTAACCAATTCCTACACGCATGGTAGTTTATAGATCTTTGACGTACTCCCAAACCTAAAGGATTGAGAGTCTTACGAGTCCCTCCCCAATAGGAGTCTAATTGTGCTATCAACACGGATTGCGAACCGAAGTCCGTCTTATGTCCGCTCCTTCATGGGACAACGCCCTGCCCCATTTGGCTGCCCTGCCCATCCAAGCAAGGAAGAATGTTGGTATTGGGTTGCTGCCCCTTGCAAGGACTCTCAGTTATTCCAGAAATTTTGTTGGGGCTGCCTCGTTGTCTGCGAAGCTGATCGTGGGAGACTTTACCCTGTCATCTCGTCTCTTTGGACTCAAACGATCACCACCAAAACACTGAATGTAAAATTGTTTAGACTTAAATTGCTAAAGCAGTCTGTATGGGCTTCGCCCCAACTGCTCCAAAGGTAAACCTTTGGGGGTTAGACCTAAAGGTTTTTTCGATAAGCGTCCATCATCTCTGATTTTTTATCTGTTGTTCATCAACGCTTTCGCAACAATCAAATCTGCCGGGGTCGTAATCTTCAGATTGCTATAATTCCCCATGACACACTTTACTTTGAGACCAAGTTGCTCGACCAGTGCTGCGTCATCTGTCAACTGGATCCGTTTTCGATGTGCATGTTGGTGGGCTTCAATCAATAAATCCGTCCGAAATACCTGCGGCGTCTGCACCGCCCAAAGTTGGCTTCGATCCGGTGTATCAACGACAAATTCGTCTCTATCAGTGATTTTGATGGTATCCTTGACAGGGACCGCGGCGACTGCTGCTCCCCAATCTGCTGCCGCTTCGAGACAGGCAAAAATCATCTCATCAGTCACAAAAGGACGGACTCCATCATGGACGACGACGAAATCCGTATCGTGTGGGAGCGCTTTTAACCCGTTGAACACAGAATCTTGGCGCGTTTCACCACCAGCAACGAGTCCACTAACCTTTTGGAAGTTGTACGGCTCAATCACAACAGAGCAGCAGGCATCGAAATCCGTTTCACCAACAATCACGAAGATAGCATCGACAACTGTACTCCGATCAAATACGCCGATCGTATGCGTGAGAATCGGTTTGTTAAGAAGCTCTAAGTACGGCTTCTTAGTAGGATGATGCCCCATTCGGCTTCCGTGGCCAGCTGCGGGAATAAGAACGCACGTCCTCTGGTTCATCACTGTCCATTTCATCAGTCTTCGTACGCGTAAAAATCATCCGACCAGCGGTTGTCTGCAATGTTTGGGTGACAATCGCATCAATTGTTTGCCCAACATATTGCCTACCATACTCAACAATGACCATTGTCCCATCATCAAGATATCCAACACCTTGATTCGGTTCTTTGCCTTCGCGAAGAACGCGCACCTGAATAACCTCACCAGCAACGACGACCGGACGAACGGAATTCGCAAGCTCGTTGATGTTGAGCACTGTCACACCCTGAAGTTCAGCCACTTTATTCAAGTTGAAATCATTAGTAATAATCTTCGCTCCAATCTCTTGAGCGAGATGAATCAACTTCGCATCCACTTCTGGCACTTCGGGAAAATCTTCTTCAGTCACATCAACATCGATGTCAGGATTGTTTTGCATCAAACGTAAAATCTCAAAACCACGTCGCCCTTTGTTGCGACGAAGTAGATCAGAAGAATCCGCGATGTGTTGCAATTCATTTAAGACAAATCGAGGAATCACAAACACGCCATCAATAAAGCCCGTTTGGCAAATATCCAAAATCCGTCCATCAATAATCACACTCGTATCCAAGACCTTAATTGTTGGAGACTTGGATTGTATTCCGTGTGTGGTGAGCGAAAACAGTGCAAAGGCATCTCGTCTTCGATAGACAATCATCGTCCCAGTATAACCGCATGACAGAACGATACCTGCTGTCAATACCGGGCTAATCGCCCCAGTTGCTCCTTGAATAATATAAATAATAAGACTGGCTACAATCAAACCGAATGTCAGTCCAGCGAAGCAGGCGAAAAAATCACGGAGCAGTGGTCGCGGAATTGATGTCTCAACTCCCACCAGAATGATAGTAGCAAAAAAACCGATAGCACCTCCTGTCAGATCACCGATGATAAAGCCCAACGCTGCACCAAACAATGTAAAAACGATGCGGATAATCCAAATTTGCACCCGAGCCACCCCCTTTCTTATAGTAGTGCACTTAGTGCACCGTAAAGATCCTTGACACCAACCAAGTCAATGTCTTCCTTTAATTCTAAGCCTTTACGATTGGACTCGGGGAAAACCGCGCGATTAAAACCTAACTTTGCGGCTTCCAATAACCGTTTCTCAATATGTGCAACGGCACGAACTTCTCCACCTAAACCCACCTCACCAATGACAACAGTCTGCGAATCAACTGATATATCTCGGTGACTCGACGTTACCGCGATGGCGGCACCTAAGTCAATACCCGGCTCATCAACGCGCATTCCACCTGTAATATTGACAAATACATCCGAATCACCAATGTCAAGCCCGATCCGCTTCTGCAGAACTGCAATCAACAGCGCAATGCGTTGCCGATCTACCCCAGCTGCCGTGTTGCGGGGAAAACCAAAGTTTGCAGGAGAAACCAACGCCTGAAGTTCTAGCAGTAACGGACGTGTACCCTCAACGCTTGACACTACCACTGATCCGGACGTGTTCCCCTGTCGCTCACTGATAAACATCTCCGATGGATTCTTGACCTCAACAAGACCGCGACTTAACATCTCGAAAATCCCGATTTCGTTGGTCGAACCAAACCGGTTTTTTACAGAACGCAGCACCCGGTAGATATGCTGTTTCTCCCCCTCAAAATAGAGGACTGTATCAACCATGTGTTCCAAAACACGGGGACCCGCCAGAGAACCCTCCTTAGTTACGTGCCCAACGAGAATGATTGGGATATTTTTACTTTTAGCAATAACTAATAGTTGCGCTGCGTTCTCACGAACCTGTGTTACGCTCCCCGGAGCAGATTGTAATCCGGGAAGGTAGACCGCTTGAATCGAGTCAATAACAACCATACGAGGGTTGAGTTGTGTGATATGTGATTCAATCTCCTCCAAGTTGTTTTCACATAACACATATAGCGAATCAGAGGTGATTCCGAGCCGGTTTGCCCGCAACTTTGTTTGGGCAACTGACTCCTCGCCCGATACATACAGCACCCCTCCATAAGTACGGCTCAACGCATCGCTCACCTGTAATAGTATCGTCGATTTACCAATTCCCGGATCTCCCCCGATTAGCACCACAGATCCCGGGACAATCCCGCCACCAAGGACTCGGTCAAATTCGCCAATCCCCGTGAGTTGTCGGTCCGATTCGCTCGCACTAATCCGCGTAATAGGCGCAGGATCACTTGCAGGCTGAGCTACGAGTCGAGGATGTGTAGAGGCTGCTGTCTCAATCTCCTCAACAAAAGTGTTCCACTTATCGCACTCCGGGCAGCGACCAAGCCATCTGATAGAGGAGTGACCACATTCCTGACAAACAAACTGCCGACTCTCTTTTGCCATTTTAGGTCTCCCTCCCAGTGTCTAAGCCAGTTCACCAGTTTTTCGACAACAACCGAAGTCCCGCTGTATACCGGATATTACCCGACGTCAGATCCTCTGCACCGAGAATAATCTGTCCATTCGGAAAAAACCGCCACGCCAATTCCGCACCGAGTTCTGGGTTTCTGCTAGTCAGATGCGTGCCCTCTAAGCTAATACCAAGTTTCCGGGAGAGCAACCACACATCGAATCCCACACCAACCCTTGAGCGCATGAACCCAGCACGGCCTCGCAGATTATCCGTGAAGTCATAACCGTACTGGAAATCCAACTTGACCTCTTCTGCACGCGTTCCTAAGCCGAGTCGGTATCGCTGCCTGTCCGAAGCCACTAGCAAAACACCCAACTCGTTGTGCAGACTTTCTTCAAAGCTTAAATACCTAAGTTCGTAATCCCAACCGACTTCAGGTATCTTGATTTGCTCCGAGCCCTGATCTAACAGCCGAGACAGATCTTGAAATGCCAGCATTGTCTCGTCGACTGTTTTCATTGTACTTCGCATTTCATTGAGCGCATCCGGTTTATTCAACAACTGAGCGATGCTGCCCTCCCCATGCTGCGCGGTATGAAGCAACTGGTCTACATTATTTTGCAGTCCAGCCAACTCTTGGGTCGCATCCGTAAGGCTTTCGAGCAGTTGGTCGACTTTAGGCGTTTCAGCTGCAATGATCTCCTTGCTTTGTGCAATCAGATCCGAAAATTCGGCAGTCAATTCAGCGAGATCTTGATCTAACTGCTGAGATAGCTGGCGAAAATTGGTAGCACTTGTTTGTAGATCAACGATTATCTGTTCCACGGGGGATGAGTTACGATCGACTAAGTCAAGTACCGCTCGATTAATATCACCAATCTGACTGCTGATTAGTAAAGCATCGTTCTCTAACCTATCCATCAGACGATTGAACCGTTTATAGGTTTGACCTAAGCGAAAATCGTTCTCCTGGGCGATACGATTCAGATTTTCTACAGTTTCATTCGTAACTCCAACTACCTCCGTTAAAGAGCGGTTGGTTTGCTCAATAAGTGCCCGCATCTCCACGATGCTCGCACTAAGGTTCTCCTGATTCGATTCTAGAAACTGGTTTGCGGATTCAAGAAATTGTGTGCCTTGCGTAACAATATAGTCCCCTCGCGTAGCGAGCTCCGAAAGGTCAATCGGATCTTTCCCTGTCAGGGGCAGGTCCTTCGGCGTTAAGTTCGGATTTCCAACGGGACCATTCGTCAAATGAATATATGCCTCACCGACAAAACCGATGACACCAACTTTTACTAGACAACCTTGGCGCAGCCTTTGAAAAGCGTCCTTGATCCGCATCTGAACTTCAACTCGGGTCCCATCTTTATTGAGTTCAACACTCGTAACTTTACCGATCTGTACACCGGCGAGTTGAACCTTTGCACCAACGCGAAGGTCACCAGCATTATTAAAGTTGACCCGTAACAATTCACCACTTACACCCCAAGGAGAATTAGCAGCATTCACTATTAAAATCACAAGGAGAACAATACCAATGATGACAACAAGCCCCACCTTGAGTTGCACACTCCACGAACCCATCAATCACCTCACCTGCAATTGTCAATTCTGATGACGGTTTTCATGAGCAATAAATTGCTGTAAAACCGGGTTATCAATCTTCCAAATTTCATCTGGGGTTCCGTGGGCAATTACCTGACCTTGGTGTATCATTGCCATCCTTGTGCCAACTGAAAACGCACTCGCCATATCGTGTGTCACAACAACAGAAGTCACCTGCAGTTTCTCATGCAAATCCCGTATGAGTCGATTAATTTCTAACGCTGTAATCGGATCCAATCCTGTGGTCGGCTCATCGTATAGTATCACCTCTGGATTGCACGCAATAGCGCGGGCAAGTCCGACCCGTTTGCGCATACCCCCACTGAGTTCCGCCGGTCTCAGGTGCTGGGTGCCATCAAGCTGGACTAAATGTAGTTTTTCAGCAACAATTTCCTCAATTTCACGTTTACTGAGCTTCATATGCTGAGAAACCATAAATCCGACATTTTCCTCAACAGTCATTGAATCAAAAAGAGCGGCCGATTGGAAAAGCATACCGAGTTTTTGACGGGTACGGTTCAAGGCTTTTCGTGGGAGCGTGGTGATATCTTCGCCAGCCATCCAGATTTGCCCTTGGTCCGGCTTCATCAACCCGGTAATCAGCTTGAGCAGAACGCTTTTCCCACACCCACTCTGCCCCATAACGACCAAGGTCTCGCCACGAGGGATGTAAAGCTCAAGCCCGGTGAGAACCTCTTTATTTTCAAAGTTTTTCCAAAGATTTTCAATCCAAATCATTTCATTTACAGCAGAGTCACGGCACAGTTAGCTGATAACCCTCGTCCTTTATTTCGTTCCGCCGGCTATTGCAATTCCCAAACGGTGTAAAGCAGATGGTTCAAAAACACATCCAGAACCAAAATGGTGACCAACGAAGTTACCGCTGAACCTGTTGTGGATTTGCCGACCCCTTCGGCACCGCCCGCTGAAGAGATTGTAAAACCTTTGTAGCAACCAATCGAAGCAATCGCCATCCCAAACGCTGACGCTTTAACAAGACTGACAATGATACTGTTGATAAACAAATTGTCTTGAGCTAATTTAAGAAAAAAGAGACCATTCATATCAAACAGGATAATGGCTGCGAGATAGCCACCCGCAATGCCACAAACGATTGCAAACAAGGTCAGGATCGGCAGCATGATCGCACAGGCAAGAAAACGAGGAACGACGAGATACTTGACAGGGTTAGTTGCCATGACCTCAAGGGCATCTATCTGTTCGGTTACCTTCATGGTACCTAATTCCGCTGTAATTGATGCACCAATCCGTCCAGCAAGGACAAATGCGGTAACCATGGGTCCAAGTTCCTTAACGACAGATACAGTAACAAACCCACCCAGTGTACCTTCTGCTGAAAGTTGGCTGAGTTGATGGTATCCCTGTGTTGCTAATACCATGCCGGTAAACAGTCCAGAAACCAGCACAACCGATATGGAATTGACACCGATCAAAAGCAACTGGTGAACCAACAGTCCAAACTGAAACGGCCGCCTAAAAGCTAACGACCAAGTTTCCCACACCAGCATGGTCGCACTCCCAAGCCCAGATAGCCAGTTCAGGGCTTGACTGCCCACAAAATCGACAATGCGGACTAAGAAGCTACGCGAATCGTATAGTGTCTGACGTTGGGTCGAGGATTGGTCATTCATAGAAGAACAAGCGAGACAAAAATCCCAAAAAACTAAAGGGGACCTACATAAGGGACACTATTACCCTGTCCCTATTGATAGGCCATGTTAGCAAATCGCATTTGAGTTTTATTGAATTCTAATCTGACTGTACCCGTTGGACCGTTACGTTGTTTTTTAATAATCAGATCGGCAGTACCTTGGTCATCCGCAGCCTCATCGTAATAGTCTTCCCGATATAAGAAGGCAACTAAATCTGCATCCTGCTCAATGGCTCCTGATTCCCGTAAATCAGATAATAACGGCCGTTTATCCGGACGTTTCTCAACCTCACGACTCAGTTGGGAGCATGCGATAATTGGCGTATCCAGTTCCCACGCGAGGGTCTTGAGCGCACGTGAAATATCAGAAATCTCTTCTACCCGTCCGCTATATCGACCCGAACCGCTCAACAGCTGCAAATAATCAACGATAATCACCGCCAGATTGTCATGTTCGCCTTTCAAACGTCGACCTTCTGCACGCAGTGTCTGTACAGTGACCCCTCTCGTATCATTAATAAAAATTGGTACAGACATTAAGCTACTGGCAGCCTGTGTTAACCCTGGCCAATCCGCGTCTGTCAAGTTTCCAGTACGAAGATGACCAAAGTTAATCTGAGCTTCAGCAGCCAACATTCGCAATAGCACCTGCTGTGTGGGCATCTCAAGGCTGAATATCGCGACCGGCAGCTCCTGCTCAATGGCAATGTTCTGAGCCATATTCAGCACTAACGTACTCTTGCCCATACTGGGTCGCGCTGCAATAATAATCAAATCACCAGGCTGCAACCCGGAGGTCATTAAGTCGAAATCGGTAAAGCCCGTCGGTATGCCAATAAACTGATCGTGCTTATGGGACAGTTCTTCGATCTCTCCCAACGTCTCCTTGACAATAGAACCAACCGATACAAATCCTTTGTCATGATCCGCTTGACCGAGGTGAAAGATTCCCTCTTGGGCTTGATCTAAAACATCCCGAAGTTCTTGTTCCTGGTCACGCGCCAGATTGCTGATCTGCTCCCCTGCCTGTGCCAATTGACGGCGCGTCGATTTTTCGCGAACAATCTGCGCGTAAAACTCGACACTTTCCGTCTCCACAATCCGGGCTTGTAAATCATACAGGTAAAGATCCCCGCCCGATCGATTGAGCTCGTTTTTTCGTTCAAGTTCATCGGACACAAGGAGCGCGTCCACCCTGTTATGACGCTCATAAACCGCAAGAATCGCCGCATAAATGAGCTGATGATCGCCAGTAAAAAAAACCTCCGAAGCATGACCGAGAATAGCAATTACACGGGGAATCGCCGCGCTATCTACCATCATCGACCCAAGCACAGCTTGCTCGGATTCCCTGTCGTGAAGAGCTTCCGTAGTTTGGGTATTCATCACTCAACCCCGGAGTCTATACCTGGTGAAGTATGTTCGTCAAGATCACTCTTCACGAACCACAACAACCTGAATATCTGCCGCAACGTCAGCGTGAAAGCGGATGGGCACCGTGAAAACACCCAGCTCCCTAATCGGATCGTCTAGTTCAATATTCCGCCGATCTACTTCAATTTCCTGGCTAGCGAGCGCGTCTGCAATATCCATTGAGGTAATAGATCCAAACAGCCGATCATTTTCCCCAGCGCGCCTTTGGATTGTACAGGTTACCTCTGCGATACGACTTGCGAGTTCCTCAGCCCTTACTTTTGCTTTTTCGCCTTGGGCTGCTAACAATTGCCGCTCATGTTCAAGCATCCGTCGGTTCTTCTCGGTTGCTCGAACCGCAAGTTGCATGGGGATGAGATAGTTACGTGCATAACCATTGGCAACTGTTAAAATGTCCCCTTCATCTCCAAGCGTTTCAACGCTTTTTTTAAGAATAACTTCCATAACATGCCTCTCAATTTTTACGACTCAGAATGTTTACCATGTGAGTTGGAAAATCATAGTGCGTGGTTTCTCACTTAAAAATAATCTACTGCTGCGTTGTAAAAGGCACTAAGGCAATGTTACGCGCACGCTTGATGGCTCGCGTTACCTGCCTCTGATGCTTCGCACAGTTTCCCGAAACTCGTCGCGGCAGAAGTTTACCGCGATCCGTCATAAAACCTCTGAGTATTTCAGTACTCTTATAATCAATGAAATCTACCTTATCCATGCAAAATCGACACCGTTTGCGACGCCCTCTACGAAACGGAGCATCACGGTTATCTCTAAAATTGTCACGGTTATCTCTTGTATCTCTTCGTTGTTCCCTTGCCACAACTCCAGTCCTCCAATTTGTAATACAGAAGAAAAGCGGGCATCAACCACGCCCGCTTTTCGTTCCTAATGTTCGTTAAGTTTATGTAGCGGTTAATCTCAGAAAGGAATGTCATCGTCTGTCGTAGACGATCCCTCTTCCCCGGAAAATTCGGACGATGCGGAAGCCGATGCGGGCGACGTTTGATCGTAGGTACCACCACCGTCGCCATCTTGACGACCGCCTACAAATTCAAACCGATCAACCAAGACACTATGCTTACTCCGTCTTTGACCATCATCGGTTTCCCACGATTGGAATCTCAGACGCCCCTCAACCAATATAGGACGCCCCTTCTGAAAGTATTCGTTGATAACCTCAGCTGTTCTTCCAAAAGCATCAAGATCCACAAAACAGACGTCTTCTTTCCTCTCACCGGACTGACGATCGTTGTAAACATGACTAACAGCGAGCCCGATTCTTGCCGCCGCCGTTCCGCTTGGAAGATATTTCAATTCTGGATCGCGGGTAAGATTTCCCATGAGTATGACCTTGTTGTAACTTGCCATGATTATTATCTCCTTATAATCTATCTGATGCTATATTCCATCTGTCATATCACTAACATCAAATGTATCCATCGTTTTCTTCTTCGTCTTCGCTCTCAATATCTTCAAAAGGACGAGCATCTGTCGAATCGCTTCCTTCTTCCTGTGATGCCGACGCATGGCTCGAAGTAAGTGCGGCTAGATCCCCTTCAAACTGAACAACGATATGCTTGATAATCCGTTCCGTAATTCGATAGTGGCCATTTAGTTGACCTACAAGCTCAGGGCTACTTTCAAACACGACAAGCACATAATAGCCATCATTGTGCTGCTTAACTGCATAAGCCAGCCTTCTCTTCCCCCATAGATCTACCTTTAAAACCTTACCTCCACCAGATTCAATAGCTGTCTTGACACCTTCAGTCACGTCGTCTGTTTGGCTCTCATCTAAATCTGGATTAATAATGAAAATAGTTTCGTATTGACGCAATGCTTTCGTACCTCCCTTTGGACGAATGGCTCCAATCTAAATTTTGACTGATATTTTACTCGCAGAGAGGATTAATCCCCTCTATATCCCTCATGACAACTCACAATCAATCAGTTATGGAGCAGAGATTCGTTAAATTATACCATAATTCGCTTGTTTTATCAACCGTTTTTAGATGGACGTAGAAATATGTAACAAAGTCCCTCATGAAGCAGAATCCCATCGGGATAAATGAGAAAGTGGCAGCTGATTCCTGTGGACAACATCAGCTCCACTGACTATAATTTGGCGAAATAAACCGTTCGCGTGTCTAAAATCCATTCCTTCAGTATCTCATTGAAACTTGCCCCTAATCGGAAAGGTTTTGCTCTTCCGTAGCATCGGGGAAGAAAGATAGGTGTCCCACTGGGGTGATGTTGGTTGGGAGGAGTAAAAATAATGTTATCCAAAATCTGTTTCTGCCTTGGCGTTGGCGTTCTGTTCATTACCATAATCGGTTGCCAGACCCAAACCTTACAAAGCCCACTCTTTGAACCGCCTCCAGAACTAAACAATTTTGCTCTGCTTGACAAAGGGGCAGCCGCCGAAGCCTCACAACACCTCCCCAATCACCTACCCGAAGAGGTGATTGATGGAGATACCTCTTCAGAAACGTGGGACGAAGGCAGTGGGTGGGGCTGTACCTTGGAGCATCTGCGTACGTCAGATTTAAACAGACGCCCTTATATACGAATCGATCTCCGTGATCCTGTTGATATACGGCGGGTTGTCATGTATACAATCAATTCTAAGCAGTATCCCGCTGCAAAGTATGGTCTCAAAGATTACCGGATTGAATATTGGCATGGAACAGGCTGGGGATTGATTCCAACAGGCGATACGAAAGATAGACAGTATACAGCGAGGGATAACACCAAAGGCAAAAGAGTACATAACATTCGCGGAAAACTGTTTGCTAAACACCTCCGGCTTGTACCCGTATCCACAAATGATACAGAACGAATTTATCAGTACATGTCACGAGAAAAACCGGTCTATGAAGTCAAAGGGCTTGCACGAGTCATGGAATTAGAAGTGTGGGGATATCCAATAACAACAGGTCAAACAGCACAAAAGTTAGCGCAAGCACTCGCCCCACAGGCAGATGTTCCACCAAGTGACGAGGAATTAATCGAGATGGTGTTAAAGCAATATGAGGAAGGATACGATAACGCTAATCTTGAGAAGGTCATGTCTTGCTTTTCACTAGACTATAACTCTAACGGGCGGACATACAATGATATTCAAGCCAAAGCTGCTGATTTTTTTGAAATGCATCACCAGATCAATATGACACTGACAGAGATCAACATCCACCGGAATGTCATTGATGATACTGTTGTTGTCAACGGAATCTATACACTCCAATATACACCGAAAGACGATGGAAAAGCCAAACAGACTTCTGGTACCCTTTCGTTGGTTTTGGCAAACATGGCGGAGGGGTGGGAAATCATCCGCGCGAATTAACCAGCACAGAAGCTATCCCAGTTTTGTTATATCTTACCGGTTCACAAGTCCTCAGTTATTGGATGGCGTACTCATCTTCCCGATATAAATTAAGGACCTCATCAACCGAAAAGGTGTGGGGAAACCACGAGACAACTTTGCACAGCACCTCATCCAGCAACGCATCAGGACAAGAAGCCCCCGCGGTCAGAATAATATCAACAGGACTATTATCAGGACAGTTCATCGGAAGCCAATCGGTTGTCTCACAGACAGTTTTTGCGTGAATATCCCAGTGACGGATGGACCGGGGTGATTCAATCTCCCCGGCGTCTCGGACGAAGTATGTCGGCATTTTAGCCTCACACAACTCGACAAGGTGGCTGGTATTGGAAGAATTGTACCCACCCACCACTAAGGCTAAGTCGCCACGGTCCTCAATGAGAGCGAGCGTCGCATCCTGATTTTCCTTGGTTGCGTAGCAGAGCGTATCCTTGGTATCGGCAAAATGTTCGTCAATATAGTCCTCACCGTAACGGTCTACCATCGCCTGCCGAAGTAGGTCTGCGATCGCCTGCGTCTCGGTCGCTAACATCGTCGTTTGGTTAACAACACCGACACGCTTCAGGTCACGGTCTGGCTCGAAGCCGGGGGAGTAGCTATCCGAAAAATATTCAAAGAAAAACTTCCGATCAGCCTCTCCGCATATCACTTTAGCAAGGTTTTTCGCTTCAGTCGGATTCAGCACAACCACCACAGGTGCCCCCGATTTCGCATGGGAAAACGTCGCTCGTGTTTCCTCGTGGTAGCGCTTACCGTGCACCACGATTGTGTAGTTTTGCCTGCCAATCTCCTCACTTTTTTTCCACACCTTTTCCACAAAAGGACAGGTTGTGTTGTAAGCGTAGGGATTGATGCCACGTTGATTGAGTTTAGCCTGTATCTCCAACGTCGTTCCAAAGGCAGGCACAATAACTACATCCGCAGGCGTCAATTCATCGAAGGAAATCAATTGCTTACCCGACGTTTCGCAAAGGAATTGTACACCTCGCTCGCGAAGATCCGTATTGACGTGAGGGTTATGAATCATCTCGGACAGCAGGAAAATTCGTTTATCCGGGTTTTCTTCAAGTGCGCGGTAGGCAATTTCGATTGCGTTCTCCACCCCGTAGCAGAACCCAAAGTGGCGCGCAATCTTGAAACGCACCGGACCAAAGTCCAAAACAGAAGGGGCAAGGTCACGTTTGCGAGGATCTGTCACCCGGCGGGCTTGCTTCACGACAGAGATGATAGGGCTGCGGTAGAAAACCGGGACGTTAAATTCTCTCGGCATTTCTTACACCCCCCACGGTTGGCTACTTTGGTCCAGACTGCCATAGGCACAGTCACTTGCCGGGCACACCTGTTTTAATTGGCCCTTGAGAAAAATCTGGAGGATTGGTTGGTTTTGTTGGATTGGTAAATTCTTGAAGGACGGCAGGTGGCAATAATTCTATGATCGAATACTCGGGAGTTTTACCATTCGGTCTCACAGTATCAATTATGTAGCTTCCCTCCAAAGCCATTGCTTGATCAAGAGATTTACGTGATAGGACTCCTTCACCTTTGATAGAATAGACATCAGCGAGCAAGTAGTACACCTCGACGAAGTTAGGGTCAATCTGAACTGCCTTTTTGAATGCTACAATGGCTTCGTCAACCTTACCTTGCTCCAAGTAGGAAGACCCAAGATTCCTATATATTTTCGCACGCGGCTCAACTTGGATTGCCTCTTTGAATTCCACAGGGAATTTGTCAAGTTCACTCACTTCCAAGTAGGAAACTTCAGGATTTTTATACACTTCTGCGGAGTCCAGCTTGAAGATAATCGCTCCTTTGTTCTGCTGTACCTGATTACGATTCGTCTGCAGATTACAAGCAGACAAAAGACAAGAGATCCCAAGAAACAAAGCAATAAACAACGTTCTCATTTCGCTGCCTACCTCTCATTCACTAAAGACCTTCGTAATCTCGTCCGTCTCAAAAATAGGGAGTGGACAGTGTTGGCTATCCGCCTCAAGCCAGCGACCACCCTCCGGCGGTAACAGCTGACCTATAACTTCACAAGGAATATTATGTTCGGTAATCGCCGATACAATCTCGCTGCGCTTCCTGGGGTCCGCCACAATCAGCAACGCACCAGAGGAGATAACCCCTAACGGATTCAAATCCAACTCATTGCACAGCTGCTGTGTCTCTTCAGATATAAGTAGTTTATCTTGCCAAACAACCACTCCTAAGTTCGCAGCATGTGCGACCTCATGGATGGCCGTCGCAACGCCGCCCTCTGTTGGATCGTGCATTGCATGGACGCCACCTGTCCCAGCAGCAATCTGTGCTTCCTCCAGCACCGAAATTCCTGGCGCGGTCAAATACTGCTTCGCTCGGTCAAGAAAAGTAGCGGAAAACTTCTCCAACAGGTCGGACTCACACTCGCGGGCGATGATTGACGTAGCTTCAATACCAAGCCCCTTCGTTAATATTAGATCATCTCCAGCCAACGCCCCCGATGAAAGGATTAGCTTGTCCTTCGCAACTTCACCGAGCATCTGCCCAATGACAATTGGGCGATCCAACCCGTAAGTAACCTCAGTATGTCCACCACACAGCGTAATACCGAAATGATCACATGCAGCGTTAATCTGCTCCATGATGCTGTGCACCGATTCTTTGGTCGTCCGATTTTCCGGCAGAAGTATTGTCGTCAACAGCCATTTTGGAACCGCTCCCATTGTTGCAATATCGTTGCTGTTGACGCAGATGAGATACCACCCGATCTCATCGGTTGCAAAGGTAATCGGATCTGTCTTAGCAACCAAGTATGATTCACCGAAGTCTATTACAGCTGCGTCCTCCCCAATTTTCGGTCCAACAATGACGCGAGCATCCCGATCTGGTTGAGGTAAAACCTGCTCCAACAGATCAATCTTGAGTTTTCCGAGGGGCAACACCATTGGGTGTGAATCCTGTTATGTTAAGCAGTGAGGATTTTTCGACCTCTCGCACGACGTTGAGAGAGAATCTTGCGACCATGCCGCGTAGACATCCGTTTGCGAAAACCAAACTTATTTTTTCGTTTGCGGCGATGGGGTTGATATGTACGCTTCATCAGCACCTGCTCCTAACTAGTTTTAAATTTTCAAACAATCAAATCACAACGTGGGAATGATAGTCTATCAGGTTACGATTTGTCAAGCTTTTTCCCTCTGGCGGATAGGATTTTCGGCTTGCTTTCAGACCACGTTTCATGATATACTAAAGTAAATTCACCTAAGGAAAGAAACTAACTATTATTCCCACCGAATTATGGCTGACAGCTTTGGTGATTTCCGTGTTTCTTTTAGGTGAGAAATTTGTGGATAACTTGTGGATAACTTGTGGATAACTTGTGAGTAGATCACACGGTTTTCGCCTTGAGTGCGCTGTCAATTCTGTAGTAACGATCTTTTACTTCAATTGATTGCTATATCCCTTAAATTTCCCTAACGGACCCATTCAATTATAGGAATTACTATGATGCGGTATACCCCGGATCAAATCTGGTCGAAAATTCTGTCCGAGCTGGGCGACACTATTCGTGAAGATGTCTATCTACGTCAAGCCAACCCAATGGCACTCACAGAAAATGAATTGACAGTTTCAGTTCCGAGTGTCTATACACAGGATCAAATTGCCAGTCGTTTTCTGCCTGATATCAACGGTTTCTTAGAGAATCAGATCGGCGCAAACTGTCGGCTCAAAATCATTGCTGCACAGCCTGACGGAAAAAGACAACCTGAACCTTCAGTCTCACCTACTCCGTCTGCCACCCCTGAAACTACTCCTGAACCTGACCCCTCTACCGAGACAACCCTTAACCCCGAATATTCGTTCGATCGGTTCGTAGTAGGAACAGGCAACCGCTTGAGTCATGCGGCATCACTGGCTGTGTCGGAAAACCCAGGGAAGATTTATAATCCGCTTTTCATCTACGGCGGTGTTGGATTGGGTAAAACGCACCTTTTGCACGCAATCGGCAACCGGATTCAAGAGGTTCATTCCAAGCAGAAAGTACTCTATATATCTTCTGAAACCTTTATGAATGAATACATTGACTCTATCATCACTCGTACAACTGCATTTGATTTCCGAAGCAAATATCGGACGGTCGATGTGCTACTTATTGATGATATTCAATTTTTACAACGTAAGGAAGGCACTCAGGAAGAATTTTTCCATACTTTTAATGAACTTCATCAAAATTCAAACCATATTGTAATGACAAGCGACCGACCGCCGAAAAACCTTGAAACTGTCGAAGAGCGCTTACGCTCCCGTTTTGAGTGGGGAATGGTTGCAGACATCAGTCCCCCACAATTTGAAACGCGGATCGCCATCCTTCGCCAGAAGTGTGAAGACCAAAACTTGGAAAATGTTCCTGACTCCGTTTTAAGCTACATTGCCGAAGTGATTCAAACAAACATTCGAGACCTAGAGGGATCGCTCATTCGGGTTGCCGCAGAAGCGAGTCTTTTCAATGAGGAATTGACAGTTGATTTTGCTCAGAATGTGTTAGACAACGTCGCCACACCGCCTCCCCGAATTAACTCTAAAGCTATCACAGCAGAAGATATCCAAAAAGCGGTGGCGGGCTATTTTCGACTTAAAATCAGTGACCTCAAATCCTCTACCCGCACCAAAGCGGTTGTTGTTCCCCGGCAAATTGCCATGTATCTTTGCCGCCAACTAACCAGCCTCTCCCTAATGGAAATTGCGGATGCTTTCGGTAGACAAGATCACACAACTATTTTGCACGCTAACAACCGAATAGAAGAAAGTATCCGAACAGATGCGGAACTTTACCAAACAATTAACTTTTTAATCGAAGATATTCAATAATGGAAATATATTCCTTAAATTGTGAATGTGGATAACCTGTGGATAACTCTGTGGATAACTTGTGGATAGTTTGTGGATAGATGTGGATAACTATGGGCATGTGGATAACTTGTGGATAAGTTTAAAAGTTATCCACAATCTGTCCACAGGCTTCCAGCCAGTCATAGCGCGGGTTTAACCGAGTTATCCACATATCCACATCCCCTACTACTACTATTAAGTATATATAAATTAATAGAATAGAGAGTAGATAAGGAATATATAACCATAATTTGTCAAAAAGTATTTATGAAGATTTAACTTAGAAACCATAATTTTCTTTAGGAGAAAAAAGATGCAATTGATTTTCACGAAAGAAGATCTGTTTAGATGTATCCAAGTGTTGCAAGGCGTAGCCGCTGGAAGGAATACCCTTCCAATATTATCGAACGTCCTAATTCGTGCAACGGACGGACAAATCGAAATTGCAGCTACCGATCTTGAAGTTAGTATCCAAACCGTTGTTCCCGGTACTATCATTGATGAAGGTGCTATTACTGTATCGGCAAGAAAACTTTCTGAAATTGTTCGTGAGTTGCCAGACCAAGAAATCAGACTGTCAACCACAGCAAATGATCGAATCGAAATTACCTGTGGAGAAGGGGTTTATAAAATTATCGGACTTCCTGATGATGAGTTCCCAGAGCTTCCCTCAATTTCCGGAGCGTTTTTTACAATTGATGGCGAGTTGCTCTGTTCGATGATTGAGAAAACTGAATTTTCTGCCTCTACTGAGGAAACGCGGTACTTCTTGAATGGGCTTTATTTTGATTTGACACCTGAAATCACTCAGATTGTCGCAACTGACGGACGACGGCTTGCCGTTGCATCGTGTGATACACTAATGCCCCCTCCTCAAGAACCGATAGGGGTTATCGTTCCACTCAAGGCTGTAAGAGAGATTACCAAGACCTTTGCAGAATCAGCAGAGGTTAAAGTATCCTTGCTAGAAAATCAGATTATTTTCGCTGATGATGACTCTACCTTGACCTCTCGGTTGGTTGAAGGGGAATATCCTAAGTACCAGCAGATTATCCCCAGCGATAATGAGATTCACCTGACACTTAATGTCGATAAATTGCTGGGCGGGCTGAGACGCGTAGCACTGTTATCCAACCCGAAAACCTACTCCATTCGCTTGGATATTCAAGACGGAAAAGTAAGAATCTCTGCCAAGACACCCGAACTTGGAGAGGCATATGAAACGGTAGATATCACAAGTGGCGATGGGGAGATTCAAATTGCTTTTGATGCGCGTTTCCTGGTGGAAGCCGTGGGGCATATCCAAGCCGAAGATTTCCGCTTGGAACTCAAGGATTCCCTCAGTGCAGCTGTCTTAAAGCCTGCTGACGATGATGGACATCTCTGCCTAATCATGCCGATGCGGCTAGAATCATAGTAAAGCGTTGGGACTCTTTTTAGCTGCTCCGGTGCGTTGAGCGTATAAGATCTTCCACCGGAGTGGTTTCTCTTGCTGTTTATAGACGATTTCCGTTTCCTTGCCTTTGAGTGGCAAATCAAAACCTGGTATCTCTGTTGTGATTACCTGCCCAAGTATGAAGAAGATACAACTGAACAGGCTCGCCGCGCGCGCTAAAAGTGTTTCACGACAATGCGACTAAACCAACTTGTGTTGCGTAACTTTCGTAGTTATACTGATTGTGAAATCGATTTCACTGATCGAATGAACCTGATTGTTGGGGAAAACGCGCAGGGGAAAACAACACTACTAGAGGCGATTTATTTCCTCAGTACGGCAAAATCACACCGTACCTATCCAGATAATGAATTGATACGGCACAACGAAAGTTGGTTTTATCTCAGAGGGAAGATTGCCGCTGCGGATAGTTCGCATACGAATCCAGAGGTCCACAATCTAGAACCATTAGACTTGATGACGGTTGAGGTCTCAAACGAGTTGAGCGGCAAGAAGCGTTTTAAGTTCAATGGAGTTCTTCAAAAAAAGCTCTCTGAGTGGATTGGTCAGTTCAACGTTGTCTTTTTTTCCCCTGAATCACTTACTTTAGTCAAAGGGTCTCCCGCAGACCGTCGACGTTTTATTGATCTGTTGATTTCTCAGATCAATGCGGCATACTTAAATTCGCTCCAAAACTACCAATTTGCACTCAAGCAGCGCAACGAGTTGCTGAAACAAATTCGGTCGAAACAGGCGAATCCTGATCTCCTTGATCCATGGGATGATATACTCATTGCTGAAGGAATCTCTATCATCCAAACACGCGTAAGAATTTTTGCCGACTTAAAGGCTTACGTTCAAGCCAAACACGCCGAATTGACCGGTGAACGTGAGATACTCGAATTGAAATACCAACCGTCTCCTGAAAAAATCGATGGCGTGATGGAGCAAGAGGCAACGGAGCTATTTCGCAGTGGTTTAAAATCTTCCCGATCTTACGATATTCTTCGCGGGATGACTTCATTAGGACCACACCGGGACGATTTCAAATTAATTTTGGAAGCACAGTCTGCCGGGACGATGTATTTTCGGGAAGCAAAGGCCTTTGGATCGCAGGGGCAACAACGGACAATCGCTTTGGCTCTTAAGCTTGGGGAATTGGAATTAATACGTGAAACCACAGGTAAAACTCCTATCGTTCTATTAGATGACGTTTTCTCAGAATTGGATGGGGAGCGCTCATCGTTTTTATTTAACTTGTTAGGACAGTTGAATGCACAAACATTTATCACCTCGACTCAGCAGGAGGCGTGGGTGCCGGAACTAGGAGATTACCGCGTGTTTACGGTGCATGATGGACAAGTCAGCTGAGAAAACTGAACGCATTGATCTGCTTCTTGATAGACTTATTCGTGATTACGGTATGGATCACAAGGTCCTTGAAGCGAAAGTCTTTGCCGCTTGGAAAGAAGCTGTCGGTCCGCTGATTGCTCGCAACACCCAACCTATTTCACTGGCTAATGGCAAACTAACAGTTTATGCAACCGCTCATGTCTGGGTCAACGAACTACAGATGTTGAGAAGCCAAGTGATTCCCAAAATCAATAAAGCTGTCAGTTTTCCCGCGGTGAAGACACTAGAATTTTCTATTAAACCGGTTCATTCGTCAACGTCTCCAAAAATTCAACGTTTTCACCGTCCAAAACGTCTAAAGAAATTGGACACTATTGAATTAGATACAGAGACATTGAAACGGATTGACCAGACCGTGGCATCGGTCGAGGATCCAGATCTAAAAGCCCGCTTAAAGCAGCTTTTTATCAAGCAGAGCCAACGTGCTCTAATTGAGGATGAATAGTAAGGATTGATGAAAGGAGTAGAGGTATATGGCGAAGGCTTCTTCTTACACAGCCAAAAATATCCAAGTACTTAAAGGATTGGAAGCGGTTCGTAAACGTCCTAGTATGTACATCGGTAGCACTGGACCCACAGGGCTACACCACCTGATCAAAGAGTTGGTCGATAATTCAATTGACGAGATCTCGGCCGGCTTCGGATCTATGGTTGAAGTTGTCCTCCACGCCGATGGCAGCGCAACGGTGCGTGATCAAGGGCGTGGTATTCCAGTCGGTAGACATGCAAGTGGGGCATCTGCGTTACAAGTTGTGATGACGACCTTACATGCCGGCGGAAAATTTGACGGGCGCGCAAGTTCAGGATATAAAACGGCTGGCGGTTTGCACGGTGTTGGTGCCTCCATTGTCAATGCCCTATCAGAATGGACCCATGTCCAAGTGAGGCAAGGGGGAAAGGTACATCAGCAAAAATATGAGCGTGGCAAACCTGCGACTAAGGTTGAAGTTGTCGGGGTGAGTAAAAAAACGGGAACCACCACTACCTTCATGCCAGATTCAGAAATTTTTGAAACTATTCACTTCTCATATGATGTCTTGGCAGAACGACTCCGAGAATTTGCATTTCTCAATCGCGGTATCAAAATTGTCTTTAAGGACGAGCGGCGCACTGAAGACGGTAGAGAGAGAGAACCTCGTGTTTTTCAGTACGCGGGGGGCATTTCGTCGTTTGTCCAATATCATAACCAAAACAAAGAGGTCCTTCACAGAGAACCCATTTACATAGAAGGAATCAGAGATGATGTTGCAGTCGAGATTGCACTGCAATTCAATACCGGATATTCCGAAAATCTCTTTTCCTACGCCAATAACGTCCGTACACCCGAAGGTGGATTTCATGAGAGCGGCTTCAAAAGCGCATTTACACGGACTTTCAACGCTTATGCTAAGTCCTATGATCTACTAAAGAATGCGAAAATTACTTTGTCGGGCGAGGATATTCGTGAAGGAATGACTGCCGTTATTAGCGTCAAAGTCCCCGATCCACAATTTGAAGGGCAGACCAAACAAAAATTGGGGAATACCGAGGTCGAAGGGATTGTGCAGGCGCTCGTCAATGAAAAGTTAAAGAATTATCTTGAGGAAAACCCAAATATTGCCAAAAGGGTCATCCAAAAGAGTATTCAAGCTGCGCAAGCACGAGACGCTGCGCGAAGGGCACGGGAAGTGATCCGCCGGAAAGGGGTATTGGATTCTGCATCAATGCCCGGAAAACTTGCCGATTGTTCCGAACGGGACCCCGCGCTGTGCGAGGCTTTTCTCGTTGAAGGAGATTCTGCCGGTGGAACAGCAAAGCAAGGACGCGATCGACGTGTCCAAGCAATATTGCCATTAAAGGGAAAAGGCATCAACGTTGCCAAGGCACGCTTAGATAAGATTCTCAAGAATGAGCAGATTATTGATATTGTTACTATGCTGGGAACAGGGATCGGTCAAGACGATTTTACGATGGAAAAGTTGCGCTATAACAAAGTGATTATCATGGCTGATGCCGACGTTGATGGCGCACATATCCGCACCTTGCTCTTGACTTTTTTCTTCCGCCAGATGCCCCAATTGATTGAGGACGGACATCTGTACATCGCTCAACCGCCGCTATATCAAATCCGAAAGGGGCGTCGCTCCCAATACCTCCAAAGCGACGAACAGATGAGTGATTATCTCTTGGAAGCTTCGATGCAAAACGCGAAACTGACCAACAGCCGGCGTGATAAACCGTACACAGAAAAACAGTTTCGCACAATTCTTGAGACAATCCGAAAAATTGAGGGTTCATTGAATGAGTTGGGGCGAAAAGGTATTGACACGGATCGCATTGTTGGTCAGCGTTTTCGGGGCGAAGAAACCGTTTCCTTATTCCTAGTTCGAACAGACGAAGGAGAATTCTACCGCTTCGAGGACGAGGAGATCGATCAGCTAATTGAACAAAATACAAGTTCTCAACTGGAGCTCGAAGATCTCGGGGAGACAAGCGAGGCGGTGGTTCAAGATGTCTCGGATATGTCTGAAATCCGCGAGTTAGATAAGCTCATTGATGGCTTGAACAGGTTTGATATATTGCCTCACGATTTCGATCGCACAAATGGGGTCGGGAGTAGTAACGGTAATTCGACCTTCATCATCCGAGATGGTGACCGGGAACCTCGCAAGTCGAACACCGTATGGGAAATGCTAGGTGTCATTGAGGACATCGGGCGACGCGGGATCAATATTACCCGCTACAAAGGGCTTGCCGAGATGAACGCAGAACAATTGAAAGACACAACGATGGACCAAGAATCGCGAATCCTGCTTCAGGTCAAGATGGAGGATGCGGTCGAGGCGGATCGGATGTTTACCCTGCTCATGGGCGACGACGTTGATCCACGACGTGTCTTTATCGAAAAGTATGGTAGTCAAGTGAATCTCGACCTGTACGGGGCGTAAAATGTCAAATGATGTGGTGAATTGGCGTGATCAGGGGGTAAGGGTAGTCCGCAATGATCAACTTGACATGAATACGCCACAGACCCCTGGTATGACCCGCGCCGCTGCCATCAATCGTGCGACTGCCGGAGCGGACAAAATCTGGGCTGGCACGGTGAACATTCAACCGAACGCGAAAACCGGCGCACACCATCACGGTGCATTAGAGAGTGTGATTTATGTAGTAAATGGACGTGCACGTATGCGGTGGGGTGAGCAGCTTGAGTTTGTTGCAGAAGCAGGTCCTGGCGACTTTATCTATGTGCCCCCCTTCGTGCCACACCAAGAAATCAACGCAAGTACGGACGAACCCCTTTCCTGTGTCTTGGTGCGAAGCAATCAAGAACCAATTGTGATTAACTTGGATATTGATCCGGTAGAGCCACCGGAGGACGTCTATTGGGTTGACCCAATCCACCCTGAATCTGAAGTTCAAGCTAAGGAGTAAAGCAGAAGGTGCTAACACGAAATGATGAAAATTCAAATATTGTCACACGATATATTGAGGATGAGTTAAGAGAATCCTACCTCACCTACGCGATGAGCGTCAACACCAACCGGGCAATCCCTGACCTAAGGGATGGATTAAAGCCCAGTACACGGCGCATACTCTATGCGATGGGAGAGATGAACCTCACAGCAGGGCGCTCCTATGACAAATGTGCCGCTGTCGTTGGCGAGGTCATGAAGAACTTTCATCCACACGGCGACGGTCCAATCTACGATACATTGGTTGGATTGGCTCAAGATTTCGCCATGCGTTACCCCTTGGTTGACGGGCAGGGGAATTTTGGATCGATTGATGATGACCCACCGGGTGCCATGCGTTACACCGAATGCCGTTTGATGCGGATTGCGGATGAAATGTTGGCGGACATCCACAAAAATACCGTCGATTTCCAGCCAAATTACAAAGAATCCATGACCGAACCGAGCGTGCTGCCGGCACGACTACCAAACTTGCTAGTCAACGGCACAACCGGTATTGGGGTTGGATACTTGACACGAATCCCGCCGCACAACCTCGGAGAAATTGTTGATGGCTTAATTCTTCTGCTGGAGAAGCCCGAGGCGACACTCGAAGATCTCATGGAACATATCCCCGGTCCCGACTTTCCGACAGCAGGCGAAATCGTTGGACGCAGTGGTATTCGTGATATATACGCTACAGGCAGAGGTTCAATCACTGTTCGAGGAAAAGCCGTTATCGAACGCACGACAGGGGGTAAGGAACACATTCTCATCACAGAAATCCCTTACCAGGTTAAGAAAAATCAATTACTGCAGAAGATGTATGAGCTGGTCGTCAATAAGACAATAACGGGAATCAGCGATCTCCGCGATGAATCTGACCAAAACATACGGATTATCGTTGAGCTCAAGCGAGGCGAAATTGCACAAGTAGTTTTGAATCAGATATACAAGCATACGCAGATGCAAACCAACTACAGCGCAATTATGCTATGCCTCGTTGATGGATTGCCCAAAGTGTTGGCTCTGAAAGAGATCATGACCTACTACCTTGACCATCGTCGGGAGGTCATACGGCGTCGGACGCAATACGATCTTGATGTCTGTGAACGACGCGCACATATTCTGGAAGGGTATCGCATTGCCTTAAATAACATTGAGGATGTGGTCGATATTGTTCAAACCGCGGAATCTCCCGAAGATGCTCGGAATCTATTAATGGAAAATTATGCCCTTTCAGAGGTGCAGGCGAGTGAAATCTTAACCATGACACTCCGCCAACTGACAGGGTTGGAACGGCAAAAGATTAATGATGAATACACGAACCTTCTTGAGCGGATTGAAGAGTTGCGAGCAATTCTTGATAGTGAAATCCTCATTACCAACATCATCAAAGAAGAATTATTAGAGCTAAAAACCAAACATGAAGACGGACGCCGAACCCAAATCGTTGATGCAGCGGCTGAGTTTGAAATCGAAGACCTCATCGCCGATGAAGAGATGGTGGTCGTTATCTCCCACGAAGGTTATATCAAGAGGGTGCCAATCACCACTTACCGTCGTCAACATCGAGGTGGAATTGGTGTGATTGGGATGCAAAGCAAGGAAGGAGATTATCCCGAGCATGTCTTTGTCGCGTCCGCCCACCAATATATTCTCTTCTTTACTGATAGAGGCAAGTGCTATTGGCTGAAAGTCTTTGAGATTCCAGAGCGGGGTCGTACCTCGGCAGGGCAAGCAATCGTCAATCTCCTGCGGCTAGGAAGTGAGGAAAAGATCACCGCATTTGTACCGGTACGCGAATTTGATGAAGAACGGTTTGTTTTTATGGCAACAGAGAAAGGCATTGTCAAGAAATGTAGCCTCGAAGTCTTCAGTAGACCAAATTCTGCTGGCATTATTGCAATCAATCTCGACGAGGGAGACAAACTCATTGGGGTGCAATTGACTGAGGGCGATCATAATATTCTCTTGGTCACACGATCTGGGGGATCCATCCGTTTCAATGAAGAGGAGGTTCGAAAGCTAGGCCGAGCAACAATGGGCGTTCGTGGAATCCGCTTGACGGAGGAGGATTTTGTTATCGGTATGGTCGCTGCGGTTGATGAGGAAGAGACTGTGTTAATCGTGACGGAAAACGGCTACGGCAAACGTACAGTATTAGCGAACTATCGTTTGCAGGGACGCGCCGGAAAAGGCGTAATTGCTATTAAAACAAGCACCCGCAACGGGCCCGTTGTCGCAGTGAAAATGGTATCCGGCGATGACGAACTGATTATTGTGAATTCGAATGGCATGTTGACACGCATGGCGGTCAACGATATCCGCACGATCGGGAGAAACACCCAAGGGGTGCGTTTAATGTCCTTACGCAAGGAAGAGACTGTTGTTGATGTCGGAAAAATCTCCCCAAATGGTGATGACGAAGTTCAAGGTGAGGACGAAGCCTAAGTTGACCAAAGTTGAGAAGTCACCTGTAGAAAGGTCTTAATGTGAGACGTTTATCAGCGATATTGTTTGCTATCTTGATAGCGGCGATTTTAAATGCACAACTGAACGCTTCTGACGCAGCAGGGTCGGATTCCTCGTTAAATCCCGAATATGAACGTGCGAAGCGGGTTTATGCCCACTTGATTTCCGCTACCTATTTCCGAGTAACAGCCAAACTATTTCCTGCAAAAAGAGAGTATCAGCAGATTCTACGTGAACATAAGGATTCTGCTTTTGTCCATACGCAACTGGCGAGTCTGAGCATGGAGATGTATGACCTCCCAGCTGCAGAGCAAAGCTGCCGGAGAGCCATTGAAATTGACCCTAAAAAACCGATGCCCTTTTATCTGCTAGGGCAGATTATGATCTGGCGATATGGAGATGCAAAGGACAAAGATAGGTGGGGCGAGATTATTGAGAACTTCCAAAAAGTTATTGAACTGGATCCTGACCATTATGGATTTGAGAAAAATGGGCGTCCTTTCAGCGCGTACTCCTACTTGGGGCAAATTTCGGAGCAAATCGGAGACTACCAATCTGCTGCCAATGCTTTCAAAGAGTTGGTTCGTATTATGCCCTATCAGCCAGTCTACTATTTACGGCTTGCCAATCTTTATAACCAATTGGGGGATAGACAGGAAGCAATTACAGCTTACGAGCGTGCAATCAAAATCAACCGAGACTTGTGGAGAGCACATGACGCACTGTGGAAGCTGTGCGTTGAGGAATATGATCGATTATATCAAGAAGACCGGTTGGAGGATGCAGCGGAAAACCTCCGGAAGGCAATTCACTCTTATTCTGAACTGCGCCGACTCGCCCCACCCGCTAACCACAAACACGATAATGATTTACTAGCGCAGTTTCGTGCGCGTCTTGGGAGCCTTTACGTTGTCCTTCAACGGGAAAACGAGGCGCTTGAAGTTTTAGAACAAGCCTTAGAAACAAGTCCTGATGATCCTGATACAAACTACTGGCTTGGAATTGCTCACCAAGCAGTTGGTAATCTTGAACAGGCGGAACACTATCTCAGGACAACAATTGCACTCTCACCTGAACGAGAGGAGGCTTACAACGCGCTCGGCTATTTCTTTGCCGAACATGGAACCAATTTGGATGAAGCTGTGAGTCTAATCCAGAAGGCCTTAAAAAAATCTCCGGCAAATGGGGCTTATTTAGATAGCTTGGGGTGGGCATATTTCAAACAGGGCAAGTTGAATGACGCACTGAAACAACTTGAAAAAGCAGTTATTTACATGCCAGATAGCGTAGAAGTCCAAGATCACCTAGGGGAGGTCTATCTAAAAAAAGGACGCAAGAAGGAAGCAGTTGCAGCGTGGCAAAAAGCGATTCAACTCTCACCGGGTAATACCGCGATTCTGGAGAAACTGAAAAAACATGGACAAGAGTAAACCCCGCAAAATGAGGAAATGGGGACATGAGAAAATGGCAATCTGGTGCATTCATTGGTTCATGGTTTCATGAGTTCATGCAGGACGTGTGGAAGGGACAATCTGCTTCACGCTTCACGCTTCACGTTTTATGGATTACACTTTATGTTCTGCTGGGAGTGTCAACGGCTTACGGTTGGATCGATGGCACTCCCTATTTTTATGAACACTTCGGTCCTATCCTCAAAGATGTTGGTGACGTTCCTTCTGCACCTGCTCGACCAAATGCACCTCAACTGGTGCTTGGAGATCGTAAGAACTTCTTCTCGGTCGATTTTAACACCCGCGAACAATATATTGTTCAGTCCACATTGCGGGCGATTGGGGAATTCTGTTATATCTTCGTTGAGGATTCGCAGTGGCTACAGACGGTGAATGAGGAAACAGTTCGCTCAGTGCGCCGTGCATTCGATGATACAGTACCAGCTGACTTAAACCGTGGAATCTATGAAATCGAAACAGAACTTTTCGGCGCACCACCGGATATTGATGGCGATAAGCGGATCTATCTGCTTTTGTTGGACATTCGTGACGACGGAACGCGGGGCAGCAGTTTCGTCGCAGGTTTTTTTAGTCCAGTTAATCAACACCGGGGTGTCCTCAGACACCCGAATATAGGCGTGCCAGTTCGTAGTAACGAACTTGAGATGCTCTATCTGGATACCGATCCCCAGAACGCAGGAAGCGAGACGGCGTTCGGCGTGCTCGCGCACGAATTTGAACATCTCATCCACTGGGGACGCGACGCAGATGAAACAATCTGGGTAAATGAGGGTTGTGCTGAGTATGCTACATTCGTTTGTGGTTATCAACTAAGAAGTCATGTCTCAGCATTTCAACGGAATCCACATGTTTCGCTCGTGGATTGGCCCCGGGGAACGCAGAGCCAAGTTGCACACTACGGTGCGGTGTACTTATGGATGCTTTATCTCCATGAACAATACGGTGGCGCCGAAACGATCGTCGCAATTGTCAAGGATCGAGCGAACGGAATCTCTGGCATCAATAGTGCCTTGCGCTCGCGTGGTATGGAAGCCAGCTTCTCCGGCATCTATGCTGATTGGAAGATCGCAAACTATCTAGATGATACCGAATTTGCTGATGGGCGGTACGGTTATCAGAATGAAGAATTAAAACTCTGGCCTCGTCGCGAACATCGTACATATCCTGTGTCCGTTAAAAACAACGTACTCGCCAGTTACGCGTCAGACTATATCCCCTTCTACCCTAATGTCAAAAGTGGTAGTCTGAGTCTATCCTTTGCGAGCGATAATCGTTTCCCTTACGATGTCAAGGCGATTGAGTTTCGAGGTGGACAACCAGCGACAGTGCATGATATGTCGTTAACTGAGATAGGAAAAGGGAACCTGCTTATCCTAGATTTTGGGGATAATGTTGAGAAAATCACGCTTATCCCAAGTGTGCAACCCGAAGGTCAGTTTCCACAACACAGCGTATCATCTTACGCTTATAGTGCACAGCAGATTGTTGGAAAGGTAGAGTTTAAGGCAACAGTCTTGCCCAATCCCGTTCACCCAAGATATTGGGACATCATCGCTGTTCCAAACCACTCAATTAGTGGGAGTCCGCCGCAGATCACGGTTGCACAAGGGGTTGAATCCATTATTTCAACAACTCCAATGAAAGCTGTGCAAGATGGAGCCATTTATACTTATTCGCTTTACCTTTCTCCGGAGATCGCCCTCGAAAGTGTCCAGTGGGAAATTTTTTTCTTGGGTGAATTGGTCGGATCTGGTGAACTTAAAACACACAATGAGTAGATAGAAACTTTTCTCCGAACTAAACGCAGATAGGAAAATGGTCAGTTCTGTGACATTCATAAGCTGAAACTAACAGAACCGATGCTTGAAAACAGATTCCCTCGTCTTCCCATTTTCCTTTTACACATCACGTTTTACGCTTCAAGGAGGTTTATACATGGCAACACCAACCTTTTATGCAGGAACAGTAGGTCAGGCCGTTTGGCGCAGTAATGATGGTGGTGACTCGTGGGATCGAGCAAGTAACGGAATGTTCCCGGAAGCAGATATTCGTGCCCTCGCTGCAAATCCCAACGACTCATCAATCCTCTTTGCCGGAACAGAAACCGGCATTTTTCGCACACAGAACGGTGGGAACAATTGGGAACAGATCGATTCTCCCATGGATGGACTCCAAATCTGGGCAATTGCAATTAGTCCCAGCAACCCCGACATCCTCTACGCAGGCACCTGTCCGTCTGCTCTTTTCAAATCAACTGACGGCGGAGATACATGGAAGCAGCTTGATGTTGCGCTCGCTGAAGAATGTGAGGGGGTACCAATCATACCGCGCGTAACATCAATCTCAATTGACCCGGACGATGATCAAACGGTCTACGCAGGGATTGAGATTGATGGGCTCCGTCTTACTACCGATGGTGGCGAAACATGGGTAGAGAGAAGTGACGGACTGAGCAGCCTCGATATTCATGGGTTGGCTGTTGTTCCCGGTGACCCCAAGGCACTCGTCGCAGCAACAAATAACGATGTGTGCGTTACGAAAGACCTGAACGAGTGGACACCGCTCAGTGTCGGCGATGGTTTCCCTTGGCCCTATTGTCGGGCGGCGATGTATGTGCCCATGAACGGTACAGGTCGAGTTTATATTGGAGCAGGGAATGGTCCTCCCGGAGATGAAGGCGGACTGTTCTACACTGATAACCTCGGTGAATCGTGGGAACGGGCGAATCTTGGACTGACAGCCAACAGTACAATCTGGTGTTTAGCGCGTCAGCCCGCTGTGCCCGGTTGGTTATTCGCTTGTAGCGTCAACGGTCAGCTTTTCCGCAGCACTGATGATGGGGCATCTTGGTCGAAGCTGTCGCATGAGTTTGGCGAAGTCCGTGCCCTAGCAATTGTGCCGTAAGGATTTTGTGCGCTTATTGAAATTACCCTTAAATCTAAAACCCAGAGTATAGGGAACAACGATCGTCGTTCCCTATACTGGATTAGGCTATTGAAGTAAAACACTACTTGATTGTAGTAAAGACGTGGATAACACCAATCTAGAACGATGAATTGATGGATAAATACGCACATTGAACTAGAGAGTAAACAGGTTTGCATCAGAGAAAAACTAGAATTCTCGCATCAACGGCTTGATACGATGTTTCTCTACCCACCAGGAAGTATTGCCGCTTTCAATTTCATTTGATATTTGAAAATAGATTTGGTATACTTCAACTGCGCGGAGTGATAGGGTGGCTATCGGTTCAATCTAGATAGATAATCTTTTCGCTGTCGGGAAACGTGGGCTACCCAAGTATCAATTCGGGATTTATTGTAGATACAGAAGAGAGGTTAAGTGCTGTGAATAAGAGTGCCAAGAGTCTTGTGGTTTGGTTGATTATGGCATCGTTAGTCGCTTATGCCATGTACCAATTTTTAAGTCCAGGTAAGGGAAAGGTACATCAGTTGGCGTCATCAGAATTTTATGCCTATCTTCGGCAACCAAACAGCAAGGACCTATTTGAGGGAAAAATCGAAATCGGTAAAGAGTGGATTAAAGGAAAATTCAGGGACCCACAACCTATCTTATTAGATGAAATGTCCAGAGGTGGAGGAGAACCGGTAACGTTTCAGGAATTTCGGACCAGTCGTGATATTTATTCTGAATACCCACTCCAAGAAAAACTTATTGAGTATCAAATTCCATTTGATAATGAGCGGTCGTCGGCTGTTCCCCAATGGATCGTGATCTTTGGATCGACAATCTTACCAATCTTGCTCTTCCTCGGGATCATGGTCTTTATTTCAAGGCAGATGCAAGGCACGGGCAATCGAGCGTTGTCGTTTGGAAAAAGCCGCGCTCGACTACATTCTGAAAGTGAATCGAAAATTACCTTTGCCAATGTTGCTGGGTGTGATGAGGCGAAAGAGGGGTTGGAAGAGGTAATTCAGTTCCTGAAAGATCCAAAGAAATTTCAGAGACTGGGTGGGCGTATTCCCAAAGGGGTCCTATTAATGGGACCACCAGGCACCGGAAAAACCCTACTTGCGCGTGCTGTCGCTGGGGAAGCCAATGTGCCATTTTACAGTATCAGCGGATCCGATTTTGTTGAAATGTTTGTAGGAGTTGGCGCGTCGCGCGTCCGAGATCTGTTTGAGACCGGAAAGAAGAATGCACCCTGTATCATCTTTATTGATGAGTTAGATGCCGTTGGCAGACATCGTGGTGCAGGCATCGGTGGGGGCCATGATGAGCGTGAACAGACCTTAAACCAACTTCTTGTCGAAATGGATGGGTTTGATACCTCTGAAGGCGTTATTCTCATTGCTGCAACAAACCGTCCCGATGTATTAGACCCTGCGCTCCTCCGTCCAGGTCGCTTCGATCGCCAAATTGTTGTTGACCTCCCCGATGTCAAAGGGCGTGAGGAGATCTTCAAAGTCCATACGGAAAGCATTGAAACAGACCCAGATGTGGACTTAGAGATACTCGCAAAAGCGACACCATATTTTTCGGGAGCGGACATCGAAAATATGGTGAACGAAGCCGCCTTACTCGCAGCCAAAGAGGACAAAGATTCTGTTGAAATGATTTTCTTTGATGAAGCCAAAGATCGTGTGCTAATGGGACCCGAACGCCGTAGCCTCATTATCACCGACGATGATAGGCGGGTTACCGCGTACCATGAAGCAGGTCATGCGCTGTTACGACATGTTATCCCCGAAAATGACCCGAACTATAAAGCCACTATTATTCCTCGTGGACGATCGCTCGGTGTTTCGGTGGCGCTTCCCATCCAAGAACGTCGCAATTTCAACAAAAAATATCTACTTGGTAGCATTACCACCGCACTCGGGGGGCGCGTCGCTGAAGAACTCATTTTTGGTGAGTTGACCACTGGTGCACAAAACGATTTTGAGCAGGCAACCGATATCGCCCGAAAAATGGTTACGCAATGGGGCATGAGCGATCTGGGACCACTCTCCTTCGGACGGCGTGAAGAGCAGGTCTTTTTGGGCAAAGAGATTGCACATCACCAAGATTATAGCGACAAGACCGCAATTGAAATTGATGAAGCAGTCCATAGCATTGTTATGGACTGCTATAATAGAGCGAGACACCTCATTGAAACGAATATTGATGGGCTAAAGCAGCTTGCTGATGAGTTGCTCAAGCGAGAGACACTCATCACAGCAGATATCGAAGAGATACTTGGTCCCCGTCCCCAAACTTCTCCGATTGCATCATGAATTGCCGAGGAAAATCTATTACCTTTGGCGAACGCACATGGATCATGGGCATCCTTAACGTCACCCCGGATTCATTCTCCGATGGTGGTCGTTATCTTGATGCGAAGCGTGCGATTGACTACGCTCATCAGATGGTTGAAGATGGCGCAGATATTATTGATATCGGCGGTGAATCTTCTCGGCCCGGAGCCTTACCCGTCTCCACAGATGAAGAACTAACCCGTGTGCTACCGGTGATTGAAGCACTTGTAAAGGGGACAGACGCACTCATTTCGATTGACACCTATAAACCTGCTGTTGCACGCGATGCACTTCAAGCTGGCGCTCATATTGTCAACGATATTACAGCGTTAGGTGACGCGGATATGGCAGGAGTCGTTGCGGGGACGGGTGCTGGACTGATTCTCATGCACATGAAGGGTGTTCCCCGTACGATGCAGCGCTCGCCGGTCTATCAAGATCTAATCCCTGAAATTCTCACCTTTCTTCGACACCGAATTGATAAAGCGCACGGAGAGGGAGTTTGTCCCGGCCGGATTATAATTGATCCCGGCATTGGATTCGGTAAAACTACCGAGCACAATCTGAAAATTTTACGCTCTCTTGATTTGTTTCGGAGCCTAGATAAACCCATCCTTATTGGCACTTCTAGAAAGGCGTTCATTGGAAAGATTCTCAATCTGCCCAATGCGGACGATCGTTTGGAAGGCACTGCTGCGACAGTCGCGTGGGCAATTGCTCACGGTGCAGATGTCGTTCGCGTCCACGACGTGAAGGCAATATGTCAAGTCGCTCAAATGACAGATGCAATTTATCGTCGCACAGATTAAAATCCCTCCCGGAAAACTGAAGATTCAATTGTCTATACACAACGAATCAAAAGCACAATGTACAAAAATTGATTATGGAGATCGACATTGACATTGTCTAAGTCAATGGAATGGGGATTTGTGTGCGAATACCGTCGTTGTGGGCAACTACAAATATGAATAGAAACCGATCGTACTATTTTTTTTGTTTCATGTTTTACACAATGCCTAGCTTAACAGTCGTGTTCATCACGTTGTTACTTCTCCTCGGCGGAAGTCATCTCGCATCGGCCCAAGCCATCAACGAAGACTTTCGTGCGTCCGCAAACACATTTCTCAGAAGACTTACTTCGGCAGAACATCTGAGGATGGAAAATAACTTTGCCAGCTCAATTTCGGGGGCAAATGCCCTTAACAGCAATCCTGCCGGACTCACTTTCATTAATAGCAACTATCTCGTAACACACTCCTCACGGTTCCCGCGCACTGTTGCCATCATTGCCAAACTGAATGAAATCGAACGATACGAGGACCACAGTCAGTACGAGCTCCGTGCATCAGGACTGGAGTTTGTAAACTATAGTAAGCCTTTGGGGACAACAGGGGCCATTAGATTCAATTTTGCCATCGGACATGAAGGGCGGTTTAGTCGTGTCAACCACCTTGGAAAAGCTACCAACAGCTTCCCGGAAACCGACTTCGCAGCGGGACTAAGCTATGCGATGAAACTGTCTCAAGGGTTCGCTATCGGTGTTGATGCTAAATGGCTGCGATCTAAAGTACAGGATCCCAAGAGCGAGCGACATATCGGACACGGTTACGCTTATAATTTAGGACTAATCCAACAATTGGGCGAACACCTCCGCATCGGCGGCATGATTGGAAACTTGAGCAACGGACTCTCATTCACTGATAATTCTATTCCCGATCGCATCCATCGAGATATTCTTCTGGGCGGGGTGTACCAATTCCACTATAAAGAGGTGGATATTCAGATTGGTTTAGATCTGAACCCACCCTTTGAAGATGGCATCCGAACCAACTTTGGTGGAACTATTTGGTATCGTGGCTTCATCGGTACACGAATCGGTTATCTACGTCACACCGAAAAACGGTTTGGTTCAATCCTTAATCTCGAAACTGGGCAAGTTGACTCCGAGGATAGACTCTGGAAAACTGAAGGGGTGTCGCTGGGGATTGGGTTACAGGTCCGTGGAATTTATATAAACGCAGCCTATACGCCACAGCTGCGGCCGGTGGAAAATGATGGAGAGCAAATCCGCATCGAAACTGGTAAATCTGTATACTCATTTTCAATTGGGCAGCGGTTCTGAATCCTATTACGTATCAGGTCTATTATGTCAGACGAATACAAAACTATCATTGGAATAGCAGAGTCAAAGCTAGTTGTCAAAAAATCTCGCTTTTTTGGGTTTGCTACATCGATTGATACGATACAAGCATCAAAAAGATTCCTAGCACTCCTCCGAGAGAAACATCCTAACGCCTCGCATGGCTGCTACGCATACAGGATCGGATGGGGGCATGAAAAACGAGAGTATGCCACTGATGCCGGTGAGCCAAGAAACTCTGCAGGTCCCCCAATTTTAACAGCCGTAACCGCCTCTCAGCTCTCAAATGTTATCTGTGTTGTCATCCGTTACTACGGTGGCATCAATCTTGGCATCGGTGGGCTTATCCGGGCTTACGGTCAATGTGCGAGGGAATGCTTAGGGAGTGCAGAAATTGAAACTCAGATTTTCTATAAAACACTACAGGTGCGAACACCTTACGAACAAATCGGTTCCGTCCTTAAACTGTGTAATAAGTTAAGAGGAAGGGTGATAAACGTCGAATACGGTCAACATGCAACCGCACATCTGCAAATTCGTCAACGAGAGATTGAAAACTTTCAAGAAAATCTGCGAGGAATCAACTCTGAGATTGACGTGATTAATTCTATAACTGTATAATCTGCTAGTGTTAAATCTTAAGTGTGTAGGCATTAAGAAATATGGGAGGAATAATCTTGGACGAGATCAAAAAGTTTACAACTACACATGAATGGATTGAAGTTGGAGAAAGCGATGGAATTCTGGGAATCACCGAGCGCATCCAACTTGAGTATGGTGATATTGTCTTTGTTGAACTGCCCGCGGTTGGCGACGAATATGAACAGGATGAGCCGTTGGGCAGAGTAGAAGTGGCGGATGGTAATACTTTTCCTATCCACGCGCCGGCGACCGGAGAAATTCAAGAGATCAACACCGCTCTGGAGGAAGATCCGGATCTAATTAATCATTCGCCCGAAGGGGACGGGTGGATCTGTAGAATAAGCATTGAGAGCCCTAGGGAGCTCGACGTGTTGATGGATATCGACGCGTACAACGACTATGAGGAAGAAGAACTCGATGACGAGTATATGGATGAAGAAGACTTTTACGATGATGATGATGAGGCTTATTGAATGTGTTAATCTACCCATCTTTGAACCAGATCTTTAACCAGAGGAAGGACCGCACAAGTCTTCTGCTACGTTCCCCGTCTAAAATCGAACTTCCACCCTTTCCTTGATATAAAGGATCTCTATGTCATTAGTCAGATTAGATCAAGTCACAAAATCGTATGACCCTTACCTCATTCTGGACGAAGTCTCTTTGTCAATTGAACATGGTGATCGGCTTGGACTCATTGGAAAGAACGGGACCGGTAAAACTACACTAATTGAAATTATTGCCGGCGTAATCGAGGATTTCAAAGGGAGTGTTACATATGCCAAGCGACTACAAATCGGATATCTCAGCCAAGAGCCCAATTTGGAAGCCAATTGCTCACTCCGTCAAGAGATGTTCAAGGTCTTTCAGCAGCGGCGGGACCTAGAGGACGAGATGTTGCTGCTTAGTGAAAAGATGGTAGAAGATCCCAATCTGCTCGACAGGTATGCTCAGCTGCAAGAGCAACATGAACGGATGGGCGGTTACGATTATGAGTATCAAACAAATCGAACGTTGGGTGGACTAGGATTTCGTGACAGCGACTTTAACTTGAAAGTTGGTGTGTTAAGTGGTGGACAGAAAAGCCGTGCCGCGCTCGCGAAATTACTGCTTGAAGATCCTGATCTGCTGCTGCTCGACGAGCCCACCAACCATCTAGACATCAAAGCTATTGAATGGCTGGAAAACTTCCTGAATACCGAATATCAAGGGTCGGTCATCATCGTTTCCCATGATCGTTACTTTTTGGATAAGGTTACCCGCAAAATTGTCGATTTGCGAAATCACAAACTTAAAGAATATCCCGGAAACTACACGAAATACCTCGAAATCCGACGAACTGAAAGTCTCGCACAGGAGAGGGAATATAAAAAACAGCAACGGTATATCGCGCATGAGGAGGACTTTATCCGTCGTAATATGGCGGGGCAACGGACGCGAGAGGCGCAAGGGCGGCAGAAGTTGCTGGACCGACTTGAACGGGTAGAAAAACCGGAGGCAGTAGATAAGACAATCAAACTCCGCTTCACGCCGGAAGTACGGGGCGGAAACGATATTTTGCAATGTCGAGACTTGGGAAAGCGATATGGCGATAACCAGATTTTTGAGGATCTGAACCTAGAAATCTACCGCCAAGATGTGGTCGGTATCATTGGTCCCAATGGCGTTGGAAAGACAACCCTGTTCCGAATGATCCTGGGAACCGAAAAACCCACTTCAGGAGAATTGAAGATTGGTCACAATCTCCATTTTGGGTACTATGACCAAGAGCTTGCAGGACTCAACCAAGACACCACAATTATCGATGAGATTTGGGCGCTACGCCCAACGCAGAAGCAGGGCGAGATTCGCAGTTTCCTCGGACGCTTCCTGTTCTCTGATGATGAGGTTTTCAAATGGATTGGCGACCTCAGTGGTGGCGAACAGAGCCGTGTCATGCTCGCCAAGCTGCTCTTGGAAAACGCGAATGTTCTGCTGCTTGATGAGCCGACAAATCACTTGGACATACCATCGCGTGAAGTCCTTGAAGAAGCGTTAGCAGAATACCCGGCAACCATTTTTATGATTTCTCATGATCGTTATTTCCTGAACAAGCTTGTTGATAAACTGTTGGTCTTTGAGGATGGAACAGCCAAGCTATTTTTCGGAACTTACGCCGAATATGAAACCCACGTCCGTGAACAGAAACGAATTGCAGCGGAGGCGAAGGAGGAAGCAGAGAAAGCGGAAAAGGTAGAGCGACAGGAAAAACAGCGGAGAGAAAGGTTGCGAATTGCCTCAACTTCAAAACGGTCAAGAAAGAAACGGCGGGTGAAAGCACAGCGCATAGCTGATGTGTGAGGAGCATTGGGAAACTATCAACCGCATCAAAAAGGAGATTAGTCTTGACATCACAATTATCTTCCATAGACCTTCATAACGAAGCCCTCGTCATCGATTCTCACAACGATACAATTGTTGGTCATATCCGTCGAGGAAATGTCAGTATTGCGGATAAGGAAACCCCCGACCGCATCCGCCATGATGGGACAATTGCCTATATGCGTGGACCCCTCGACCGAGTAGCCAGCCAGATGGAAATCCAGATCAATCTGCCAAAGATGCGCCAAGGCGGGGTTGATGCTGCCTTTTTTGCGATAGATGTAACGCGAGCGTGGAAGAATCATCTCAGCTACGCTCTAGATGCGATCGGTTTTTTTAAGACAGAAGTTGAGACCCACGCTGATGAAATTATCATTGCAAAAACGGCGGAGGACGTCCGGAAGGCAAAAGCAGCGGGTAAACTTGCTGCAATCTTGGCTATTGAGAACAGCGACGGTGTGGAACGAAGCCTGAACATCCTGAAAAGCCTTCATCACCTAGGCGTCCGATCTCTTGGGTTAACCCACGACCCGACCTCATGGGCGGCGGCTGGCAACGCCGAAACCGATAGCGGTGGCGGACTTACCCGATTTGGCGTCCAACTGGTGAAAGAGATGAATCGGCTGGGGATGCTTGTCGATGTTTCCCATATCAGTGAGAGAGGCTTTTGGGACGTGCTGGAAATTGCCGAACGTCCCGTAATCGCTTCCCATAGCAACTGTAAGGCACTCTGTGGTCATCCGCGCAATCTAACCGACGAACAGATCAAACGTATCGCCCAGAACGGTGGTGTCATCGGTGCTACCTTCGTAACCTGGTTCATTGACGATAACGTTCCCTCCTTTTCCCGTTATCTAGATCACATCGATCACATGGTCAATCTGGTCGGAGATGACCACGTTGGCATCGGATCCGACTTCGATGGAGGTGGCGAACAACTGAAGGACGCGACAGAGTTTCCACAAATTACCGAAGGACTGCTGGAGCGAGGCTATCCGCCTGCATCAATCCGGAAGATCCTTGGGGCAAATCATCTACGGACGTTTGCGGAGGCTTGTCCAGGATAGGTACTTTACACAGGGTAGGGTGTCCAATAAAAGCCACCGTACAATATCCTACAACTCTCCACGCAGCACCAAACGATCAACCATTACTTCTCCCTTACCGTTGCGGGTCCCGGTCGGCATATAGTGAAGAACCATTGCCCGACGACGATGTTGTGACCGATTCGGATTCGTCTGATGCAGCATCAGGCAGTGATGCACCATCCCGAATCCCGCCTTAACTGGTACGGGGGTCGCACGCTTTTCATCCACAGCCGCCTGTAACAACGCGGGAAGGTGCCCCTTCTCTGTTACAGCACGGTCGTGATCTGGCGTACCTTCCAGATGGCTGCCGGGGATAACATTCATACACCCGTTCTCTTCATCGGCATCGTCGAGTGCCATCCAGATGCTCACGAGGTCAGATGGTGTACAACGCCAGTATCCGTTGTCCTGATGCCACGGTACTTCACCTCCGTGACGGGCTGGCTTATAGAGGGCTTGGTCGTGGAATAACTGGATATTAGGTCCAATCAAGCTTTCAGCGATATCCAACAACGGTGCATGGTAGAGCAGCTGACGATATACCTCATCGTAACGCCACATCTCCATAATCTGTAGCATCTCCTCCGAACGATCTGCGATCTCGTCCTGCTCCGACTCTCCGACGACAGCGAGGTTACGCAGCCCTTCACCAGTTGTCCCACGCTTTTTCGCAAACAGCGCGTCGTAATGCTCACGCAGCAAATCGAGGTGATCATCTGCAATGAGGCGATGTGGGATGTTGAGATACCCTTTCTCTTGAAACTGTTCAATCTGCTGTGACGTGAGTTGCATCACATTCTCCTTTCGCTCCAGCGGAGCGATATGTCTATAGAAAGGTGATACGTCCAATCTGCACTCCAGTTTTGAATCCCGATCTTATCGGGGAGGAGCGCTATGTGTATAATAGCATTCAACATAATCTCGCTTCCGAATTCTACAACGTAACCGGCTCCCCAATCTCTGCTGACCGCTTCACCGCACGACATATTGCCACCGCTTTCATGCCTGCTTCACCGCTTGCTCGGGGTTCGCTGCCTGTTTGAATACACTCGATAAAATGTTCAATCTCTGCTCGGAAAGAATCAAAATTCGGGTAATTTTCCTCCTGCAAAGTGTCCGGATCATTTCGGAAAGAGTAACGCAAAGTCTCCGCGCTGTCAAACCTACCCATCACTTCGGCAACCCCGTTTTCGTTGGCAACATAGAAATCCTCAAAACTGAAGCCTCCCATCGAGACCATTCCGGCATTAACAACACCAATCGCGCCGCTTTTAAAGCGCAGCGTGAACATCGCACAATCAATCTGCGGTTTCCGATGCGGTGCGAAAAAGGTCCCACCTTCGGCATAAACCCGATCAACATCTCCCATCAGAAAGCCGAGTATGTCCGCAGCGTGCACAGCATTTTCAAGGATAGGTCCTCCACCATCATCCTCTGCCCAGAACCAATCTTTGTTTGACATCCCCGGATGCGGATACCGGTGAACCATGTACTGAATCGGTCCAAAATCGCCTTCCGTTAGTTCCTTCAATCGCAGGAGCGGCGGGATGAATCTTTTCTTATGCCCAATCTGCAAAACAACACCCGCCGACCTACACACATCAATCATCTCCTGACAATCTTCAACCGTGCTCGCCATCGGCTTCTCACACAGTACGTGAATGCCACGCGCTGCCGCCATACGTGTTAACGCCAGATGAACCTTCGGAGGCGTACAGATGCTGATTGCCGTCAGATTTTCCGTATCCAGCATCTCCTCTGTAGAAATATATCCTTTGACCTCGTATTCCGACGCAAACTCATCTGCGATTTGCTGGTTGATATCGCATACGCTGACCAGTTCGGCAATCGGATTCTTCGCCCACCGATCAACATGGGCACGTCCAACACCTGCTAATCCAATCACTGCGACTCTCATACGGTGCTCCTAATATTTCCTAACTTGAGTTACCATTTTCGTTCTTACGCATTACTCGTTACGCATTATGCTCGATTGACCAAATAAGTAGTAGCCTGTGTGATTCTATTGAAGGATAATAACCCTGTATGCACTCTAGTTTAGCAAAGATGGGTTGCAGAGTCAAGGTATACGAGGGTGCAAGCTAGGGTCATTTAATTCTCCTGTAGAAAGGATTTCCGAATCCCGACACTTCACTGTGGGAGCGACTTCCTAGTCGCGATTTATCCCATAGAACTGACAGAAAGCCGAAAACTGAATAGCCCTAGGGTGCAAGCGAAAAGATAAAACTTGACAACGCATAGCGAATCTCATAAACTAAAGTTCAGCAACTATTCTGAGTTGTTCGTGGGAGGAGGCGTCTACATTGATTTGTCCCAAATGTGGCGGTAAGGTCCAAACGCTTAAAAACGAATCTGCGTTTTGCTTGGATTGCGAGTGGGATAACTTAGAGCAAATCCCCCAATCAGGACAACGGGCGAAGTGCAGGCATCTGTGGGTTTTACAAGTGAGCCAAACCGATGGAACATCACAATGGTGGTGCGTACACTGCTCTGAACGCCGAGATTTTCAAATGGCACTGATGTATCTCAGACCTTAGCATAAATCCAGGTTACCACCTAAAGTCGTAAGGGCGACAGGTGTATAGCATTCATATATTATATTTTTAGGGAAGATAGAGGGGACATCCTATGGGGTTTTCATTGGTGGATAAGGTTGCCATAGTCGTAGGGAGTAGCAGTGGCATGGGACGGGCAACAGCGGCTACCTTTGCTGAAGCTGGAGCAAAGGTGGTTCTGGCTGCACGGAGTACAGGTAAACTCGTAGCGTTGGCAGAAGAAATTGGTGAGGAGGCGGTTGCCTGCCCAACCGACGTTCAAGATGCGAGAGCCGTTGATAGGCTCATTGCAACAACGCGGGAACACTTCGGACGGATCGATGTGCTCGTCTATGTCACCGGCACAAACATTCCCGAGCGGAGTCTGGAAGTTTTATCCAACGAAACGTGGGATATGATGATTCAAACGAACCTAACCGGAGCATTTTACTGCACAAAGGCGGTCCTGCCAACTATGCGAGATCAAAAGGACGGCTTGATCATCTATGTGTCCAGCGGAGCAGTCCAGCGTCCCGATACATCTGGTGTCTCTTATCAGGCAACCAAACACGGGATGGTCGGTCTCGCCCACGGCACGTTCCAGGAAGAAAAAGAAAACGGTATCCGCACCTCGATGCTCTTCCCCGGTTTAACCGACACGCCACTCGTCCTGCAACGTCCGGTGCCAACCCCACCCGAAGTGATGGCAAAGTCCCTACAACCGCAGGATGTCGCCGATGCGTGTCTACTGGTTGCTTCTCTGCCAGCGCGGGTGTATGTTCCGGAGTTAATCATGCTACCTGCGGGCTTAGCGTAATTGGCAATGCTAAAGGGTTTAAGCAAACACAGTGATTCTCTGTTTTTTCAATCGTTATCCAAACCCAAGTTTCTAAGTATTGAAAATCCATCGGTTGCCCACCAGAATTGAAGTACTTTATCTTTCGCTCCAGTTTTGAATCCCGATTTATCGGGGAGGAGCGCAATGTATATAGCAAGACCGAATTACTTACGTCATCCAATCAAAAACTGCAAATGGTTAAGAGATTTATCTCTGTTCTTATTTTTTTAATCTTCATTCCAATCGTCCTCTTTGCCCAAGAGGATCTACTCATCAAGATTTCCGAAAGTTCGCACCAACGCCTCCATTTTCTCCAAGCGCATCATCGGATCAAATTACGCTATCGCACCCCAGAATTTTCCATCATTCAAGTCCCTCTGGACTCCAGTTCCGCTGGGATAAACCAGGATGTATTGACCGAACTACCTGACCCACAAGTCTTAGACGCAGTTACACCCGGTTTCAACTATTACATTCTCTGGCTCCCTTCAGCGGGAGACCGAGCGGCTATCGAAACGTATGGCGAAATCTTAGACCAATTCGGTGGACTTTCCCTGCTCAAATTGCACGTTAATCTTGAGGCCATACTGTTAGATCTTCCATTGCATCAACGTGCGAAACTGCCCGCTGATATTGTCCTGTCCGAATTGCAACCTCCAGCATTCGCTCCGAGTATATCCGCTTCACCCCAACAACAATCGGTCATTGATGGACTACTTGATCAGGCAGACGGCTCTCGATGGCTTTGGCAAGTTATCGCCCTCGTCGAAAATGAAGATCTCCGGCGGCCAGGACAGTTTTTCCGAAGCCGATATGCCCTCCGCGTGCGCGATGCTGTTCAATTTGATGACAAGCCGATACCTGATCACGCTTGTGATAATTCCGCAGAGTATATCGCTCAGCAGTTTCGCAGCTACGGCTTGGAGGTCGAATTCGATCCCTTTGACCACCGGCGTCGATCCGCACTGGGAGCGTTGGTGGGGGAATACGTGATGCGGAATGTGATTGCCACCCTGCCGGGTAAAGGTCCGAACAAAAATCGAATCTACCTGATGGTGGGACATTATGACAGCATCGCCTCCAAAACTCCCGGTTGGGATGGGGGTTGGAGAAGGCTGGCAGCCCCGGGCGCCTCCGACAATGCATCGGGTATCGCTGAAATGCTCGAGACTGCACGTATTCTGAGCCAGCAAGATTTTGACTTCACGGTTCGATTCGTCGCCTTTTCAGGGGAAGAACTGTTTCTGTTCGGAAGTAAACACTATGCACAGTTGGTCCAAGAGCGTGGGGACGACATCGCCGGTGTTTTAAACTTCGATCTCTTGGGACACGACCCAGACGGGAACTTGGACATCCATGTGCTTGGCGATGAGCAGTCGCAATGGCTCGTCAACGCTTTTGGCACTGCTGCGGCGCGATACCGACTCCCGATAGATCTGCGCCTGAAAAACGATCCCAGTTTTATCTTCAGTGATCACTCCCCGTTTTGGGACATCGGGATTCCAGCGGTGATGGTAGCGGAGGAATCCTCCCTCGATGCGCCGGACGAATCGACTGAATATATTCACAGCCAAGAAGACGACTTGACAAAGATTTCGATACCACTATTGGGGGAACTGGCTATCAAGTTAGCAGTAGCGACCCTCGCCGAACTTGCTCGTCCCATCGTTGGGGCAAGCGATCCACTTAACCCTGATATTTTCTGGGAACCCGAAGAAATCACCGTTTCCAATCCCTCTCCTACCAAAGGAGATGAGGTTATAATCAGTGCCAATGTGACAAACGCGGGACCCATTCCCGTTGAGAACATCGCAGTACAGTTCGTCGTTGTCAACCCCGATGGCAGCACTGAAATCCTGCCCGAACAAATCGTAGACCTAGGCATCAATCAGCCAAAAATGGTCACCGCCCGCTTCACACCAACCACATGGGGCGTCCTTACCCTCCGGGCCGTAGCGAACGACGATGCACGTGTCTTTGAGTCCAATTTCAACAACAATCGGATCGAAACCGAATTAACCGTGGCGAATCCGAGCGTGACCATCGAAAGCCTCATCGCTTACCCCAACCCACTCCGTCTCAACCAGACAGGGGCTGCCGTCAAACTAACTTATACACTGAGCCGTGATGCAGAGGTCGTTGTCTCCATTTACGACACCTCCGGTGAGCAGGTCCTTGAAAGTGTTTTTCTCGCAGGCAGTAACGGCGGTCAATTAGGTGCAAACGACGCCTTCACTTGGGAAGGCAGACGGAACTTTTTTGAACTTGTCACACCCGGCGTTTATATCTGCCGCATCACGGCAACCGATGCAGATGGGGAATCAACGACGGAAGGCACAAAAATCGCTGTGATTCGGTAAGGATAATACTTTTCCAAGCACTTCTTTGAATGGTTGACAGGTAATAATAGGGTGTGCTACTCTTACTCAAAGTGGTTAGAACAAGGGGAAGAGGCGATAAGATGCCAGAATCAACACAATACCGCATTGTGGAAGTTGACGACCCAGTTTATGGATCGCGTTACGTCATCCAATATGTCCGCAGAACGTTTTTCCGTAACAGGCTGGTGTGGAAAGACCTATTCATCAATAGAGATGGAGACGCCGGTGATGCTATATTCTTCTCATTTCTGATGGCAAGGGAAGCGCTGGAGAAACATCTGGCTGAGGAGCGTTACGAACGCACCCCAAATAAAGAAAACAATTCAGACATTGGACCCGAGCACGAAGGGTTTACTAACGGCGAAGATATTGATTTTTAATTCAGATCATTGTGAAATTGGAACACGTTATCTAACGCTCCTCAAATCGAAACGCAAACAGATCCGCATCCTTAAGGACAAAACGTAACCGCACCGGTTGCCCCACCAACGAGCGCAGATCTCTACCACCCTTCCACTTGACCGTACCATCAATCTCATCACCGAATATCTCAGGACACGCGTCCAACGCGAAACCCAGCTGCGGCTGTCCTTCTGTATCCTGAATCTCAACCCGAACAAAACCCACCGCCGATGTCGAAAAGTTCAATTTTAAAGTATCCCCTGCGAAAACCAAGGGATAGGTGACGAACTCACCCTCGGCATACCCTGCACGGACCGACACGAATCCATCCGTTCTGAGCGAGAACCGACGGATATGGACACTCGGCAGCCGCCAATTTGCCATACTGTATAGCGAGATCTCTTCCGGCGAGGTTTCCAGAATACCGCGTTCCATATAAATTCCTCGCTCATGCCAGTTGCCTTCATCGAGTCCCGGACGGACAAAAGCCTCCATAAAACTGCGATCGAAGTGGATCCCATCGCGGCTTGACATAAACACGATGTCATTCACACCGAGACCATATTCCCAATCCGGAATCGGCTCACGCTCTGGCACAAATCGCGCAGGAAACATCAGGTACGTCCCCGGCGCACGCGCGTATTGTACACAAGCGTTGGTATAAAGATGCTCAAAGGGAGTATCGCCGGGGTCAATCGGTTCAAGCGGCGTCCAACTGCGAAAGTCTTTGGAGGTCGAGCGTCGAATCCAGCGCACCCCATTCTTGAAATTGCCCCTACCCGCCACACCCCGCGTATAAGCGACATATTCCTCCCGCGCTGTGTCCCAAAAAGAGATGTTATGTGAATCAAACGGTCTATCTGTCAGAATAGGGTCCTCCTGCATCAGTCGCCAGCGCAGCCCGTCCGGCGAAACCAACGCGAGTATATCACCGGTACGCACGATGGCTTTGTACCGCTCTTCGTCCGGGACATCGGGATTAAGGTCAAGAAACGGCGACATATTGTTACCCGGTCCCGTCCAAACAAGGTTGTTATCCTTTGAACCTTGAAATTCGATCAGTCCGAGTCGTGGCTTCTCCCAGTGAATTCCGTCCGTGCTTTCAGCATAAGCGATGAGTGTTTGACGCTCGCCTTGAATTGGCATCTCCTGATCACAACGATACCATGCGCGGAATCGGTTCCCTTCACGGAACGTTACCATATAGGAAACCCCGCCCCGTTCCCACGGATGTTCTGCGGCGATTACAATCTCACGCTGCACAGGTTCATGTAGACGCCGTGTGACATCTTTTGCTTTAGCAATCCAGAAGTCGTCCACAAACAGTTGGCGGTCTGTGCCGATGTGGATGGGTGTACTGTCATTATCGTGTCGTGCCATTTTTCCCTCTACAAATTGATGGTTCTCAACCCTGCTTTCTGCTATAATTGCCGAGAACTCCTTGGCTCCATGTTAAGAAATTGTGCAACAGAGACTTGGTAGGGGTCGGGTTTCCCGACTCTTACTGTTAACCACGGGCGGGGAAACCCCGCCCCTACAGTTATTTGTACGTTTCACGCATCACGTTTCACGTTCTTAAGGAATATCATGTCCCAATCTCGCCCCAACATCATACTGATAATGTGTGATCAGATGCGCTGGGATGCCGCCGGCTTCGCGGGGAGTTCGGTCGTCCAGACACCGCATCTGGATCGCTTGGCGCAAAGTGGAATCTGCTTTGAAAATGCCTACTGCGCCTCTCCTGTATGTTCACCCGCCCGCGCCAGTTGGCTGACCGGACTCTACCCACACGCCCACCTGCAACTCAAAAATTACGGTCCTGGCTTGGTTGGAAAATGGGGAAGCTATCTACCCCCTGACCGCGTGACTATTGGCGATGTCCTCAAATCCGCCGGATATCGCTGCGGTATGGTCGGACCTTGGCATCTCGGTAACGATCACCTCCCCCAACACGGGTTCGATGATTTCTGGCGCACCTATCGCTATCTCGGAAAAGGCTACCCCGATCCACTCTTCGATTCTTTCGATCGCGCAGGAGTTCCCAATCTATACCTCAAAGATGTCGAAGGGATGACACAATACGGAAATACGCTGGAATTTGGGGTACAATCACCGACCCCCGACAACAGCGCACCACTTGGACGATAGATCGATCTCTTGAATTTATCCAACAACCGCACGATGCCCCGTTCTTTCTGTTCGCAAGCATCAAAGACCCGCATCCCCGCGTCTTAGTGCCACCTGAACTTGTCGAACTTTATCCAGAAGACCAGATGCCGCTACCCGATTCCTTTCGAGATCCCCTCGATGGCAAACCCGCCTTCCAAGGGCGTGCAAAGTTTCGCATCCCCCCATCCGTGACCGATGACCAATTTCGTCGAGTAATGGCATACTACTACGCCTTAGTCACGCACATCGACGCACAGGTTGACCGTCTGCTCCGCGCCCTTGAGACGCAGGGTATGGCGCAGGACACGATTGTAGCCTTTATCAGCGATCACGGTGAGATGCTCGGCGACCACGGTTTCACGGAGAAGTGCCTCATGTACGAGGCATCGGTGCGTGTACCATGTCTGCTCTCTTGGGGTGGAACATTACCTGCGGGGGTGCGGGTGAAAACACCGTTGGGCGGCGTTGACCTGATGCCGACCCTGCTTGAGTTAGCAGGCGTGGAACGGCCATCGCCGATTGATGGACGCTCCGTCGCAAGCGAATTCTCGCGGGTAGGGAACCCGACCCTCAACCGGTGTTTGCCGAGATTTCCAGCAATGAAGCGATTTATCGGGGCGCACAGGATTCAGAACAGCTAGCTGCTCATGTAATGGTCTACGACGGACGCTGGAAATATATCCGTAACCGCTTTGATATCGATGAATTGTACGACTTGGAGACGGATGCGGATGAAATGCGAAACCTCGCTGCTCAACCTGAACACCGTAAACGGATAGACTCGATGCGCGGTCAGATCGCTGAGATGCTCTCCCAGACAGGTCCCGGTCCTTACAACTGGTGTTTATCCGAAGGAGACGAGACGGCTGCAGCTCAATAGTCGACAACTTCACAAAATTCAAAAAGCCGCCGCGCCCGCTCCGAAAATCCCTCATACGTCTCCGGCGGCACTTTCATCGCATGGCCAATGCTGAGCCACGACAGTCCGTAGCAGACCACAATTTCGGGGCGCGGTCCATTAGAAGTGTTGGGTGTACCACGGTGCAGTGTGCGGACATCTTGTATCCACATCGTGCCTTTTTTCATGTTCAGTCGATGGGTGGACGGAAAAGCTCCTTGCGTCAGCACTTCATCGTAACGCCCCTCTAAATCGGGATTGGCGATGTACTGTGTCGACGGCAGCACCTCAATACTACCATTCTCCTCTGAAGTATCCACGAGCGGAAACTTGACCCCCAATATCGGGCAGGTATCAAGCCCGACATGCGGAATCTCCCGTGCCAGTCCGGTATCTCTGTGCCAATGCTGAAACTCGCTCCCCGGGTAAGGGTTATTAGAGTGGAGACACTTAATATAAAAATCGTCCTTGCCCCAATAACGCTTGAGAAACTCCAGAATCACCGGATTCTCATACACCTCCGGATCGGCAAACGGTGGCACCCATGGAATAGTCAGCGTGTACCGATTGATGATCTGTTGGCGACCAAAGCCTGTACGCAAATCACCCCACTCTTTCTCGGCGAAACCGGTTTCGCGCGTCCGGACATGCTCCAACATCGGTAGGAATGCCTCTCGGATGCGATCTACGGTTTCGACGGACAACACATCCTCTATCACCGCATAACCGTTAATCCTGAACTCTGCTATCTTTAGATCGAAATCTATATCTTCACATCGTGCAGTCATGAATCCTCCGTTGAATGTATAGAACCATCATTTCAACCAATCGATGAACTAATGAACCAACACAAAATCGATTGTATCATAGGAGCCTTAGTACGTCCAGCAAAATAGGGGAGAGCGGATCTGCGTTTCTTTGTACAGCTTTCTTGGATCTGTGCTATCATGTTAAAATCCAAGTTGCTAAATTCTGTTGAGGTGTGACAAACTCAATTCATCTCCTGTCCAGAAGTATTTTAGGCGGTTACAAGACTGCCTGCCTCCGTAGGGGCAACCCCTGTGGTTGCCCAACTGTAGGTCGATTTTCCAAAATCGACATATCAGCGTCAAGGTATGAATCTCGATCTGTTTAACTAATGAACCCCCAATTTTTTCCAAAAGTGTTAGATTCTGTTAGATTTTGTTAGGTGATTCTGGAGAACTATGGTGAATACCAAAAACAGATAGACCCGCTCGCTCCTCGGCTTCGATCCCCCGATAAATCGGGGTAAACTAATTATCGGGCCCCGTAGGTGCGGTTTCCTAAACTACACTATGACCCCGGTAGGTGCGGTTTCTAACCGCACCGGTTTGGAATGTCTCATCAATTCTGAAATCCACTATAATCAGTTGACCTATCAGAAATCCCGACAGAGCGGCAGAAATCAACCTATAGCAAAAGAGAAAGAAAACATGCGACACGAAAAATGGAAATGTCCCAAATGCGAGAATGATGAATTCGAGACAGATATTTTCCAAGCGGCAGGCGGTACATTTGCCAAACTATTTGATGTCCAAAACAAGAAGTTTACCACCGTTTCATGTACACAATGCCAATACACAGAGGTCTACAGAGCGGACACCTCGCGCTTGAGTAACATCTTCGATTTCTTCACCAAGGTGACGTTGGGAGGTATTCTGATGAGGGTATTCACCGATGATGAAAAACAACAACTGCAAGCCAAAATTAAAGACGAACAGGAACGGCAGCGGGCACTCAGAGAGAGCATCCAAATTGAAAAGGAAAAGGAGTCAAGAAGGAATAGAGGCATAATTTCGACACTGTTCAGCTATAAATATGGTATGCTGGTGCTTATTTTTTTTCTAATTGTCTTGAATATACCTCTCCTACTGCCTCTGCGACGTTACGATTCTCATACCTTCCTCGCTCCCGTGGTAACATTGATGTTGCTATTCAATCACATTGCGTACCAGTTCACGAAGCGAGGTTGGTTAAGTCGCGTAATGAAAATGATCGCATGGATTTGGATCGTGTTTGGATCTATTTACGTGCTTTGGGTATTTATGGCTGGGCTAGCCTAACATATCGACGGTGAGGAAGGAGAAAGCATGAGCCAAGCGTTCTTTGATAAAATTGATGTGCTTCTACCAGGGCAAGGTGAGACGTTGGCACACGCCCCAGTCCACCACTGGGAACGAGCGGAGCGTGCCAGCGCCCAAATCTACTATAGCACACGGGAGCCGAAATCCGTGCTTATCCATCTGACAGGGCTGACCAGAGCAGAGCGGAAAGCCCTCGCCGACATGCCGATTGAGGTGGACCTTTCAGCCTTGAAGTATCACCACTACGACGGGTTTGGTGTCCATCTGCCGGGGCTGATTGTCACAACACAGGGAACAGCTATCGCCGTGTGTCAGAAACGACACGGTTCGATGGGGGACGGCGGCAACAAGGTTGATATATTGATGTCGCGCAGCGAGGATGATGGCGCGACTTGGCAGCGACAAGAGGTTATCTTCGAGGAGGAGGGCGCATTCACTTATCTCGGTCCCATCTTTGAGGACTGCACAACAAGCACTATATTCGTGGCTTTCTGGAAAATGCCCGCTGATATCTTGGACGACCTCGGTTATTTCAGCGAACACGCCAAGCAAGGCGGCGGTTTCTATCTGCTCAAGAGCACCGATCAAGGACAGAGTTGGTCTGCTCCATTCTATGTAAGCCCGGAACCGAACGCCGATGGTTGGGTGGGGTGGCCCAACAACTGCGTCCACGGCATCCAACTCGCGGTTGGTCCCCGCAAGGGACGGTTGGTCATACCGGCGTTTCTTTACAAGGAGGGTGAACCGGGACAAGTGCCAGGGGTTCGTGGTGGGTTGTTGTACAGCGACGACCACGGACAGAGTTGGAAGGCAGGTGCGGTCCTGCCCGAAGGTTCGGACGAGGTCAGTCTCGTGGAGACCACGGAGGGCAGCATCTACGTCAATTATCGCAAGAACACACTCGCCACCGGCAAACGCCACTTCGCACGCAGCGCCGATCACGGCGAAACCTTCTCTGAACACGGTCAGCACGAAGAGGTGCCAGACGCAAATCTCCATGCCGGCTTAATCCGCTACCGTGGAAACGAGGACGGGAGTGAAGATCTCCTCCTGTTTTCCAGTCCATCAGCGACGAAAGATATGACAATCCGCATAAGCCGCGATGAGGGAAGGAGTTGGAACACTTCACGACCACTTGAGCAAGGATTGTCGCGCTATTCGGACCTTGCAGTAACTCCCGACGGAACAATCCTTTGTCTGTACACCAACGGGGTTGTTCGTGACAGGGAGAAAATCAGCGTTGCACGATTTAACTTGGAGTGGTTGATGGATGCTAGCCCAATCAATGAACTAATGAACCAATGAACTAACATGGTTATAGAGTTTCATACCTGTCCGCGCGGTCATGTCCCAAAAGACCGGGACACAGTTGCTGCATTTCCGGCGGCATCCGCTCGTACGTCTCGGGCCAAATCGGTTGGTGACCGCCCTCAATCCAGTTGTTGAACCAGGGTGGGTAATAAGCGATATTCAATCCGACGCGGATCTGATCGCTCCTGTTTGCGCGGGCTTGATGATACGTGCCACCATGCCACATAATGACCGAGCCTGCCCTGCCAGTAATCGGCTTGATTAACGGGCTGTCCGGAGTGATATCCGAAGGCGGCGTCTTCCGACGTGAACGGTGGCTCATCGGCACCACACCCGTGGCACCGTTCTCTTCTGTGAAGTCTGTCAACATCCAGATGCTGTTGATAATCCACGGTACGTCCGGTACTTCATGGAATTCGCGTGCGGAATCCACATGTAGATGCTGCCCCGGCGCGCCGGGCCAAGTCGGCTTAGAGCACGCTTCAACCACCCGACAATTTTGCCCCAAAAAATGCCGTGCAACCGCCACCGTGTCCGGATGACTGGCACACACCCATACACGATCATCCAGATTCATCATGCCAAATAACGTTTGATAGTGATCATCTCCCGTATTGTAAATTTGACACGCTGGATCCGCGTGCAATTCAAGGAATCGTTCCGCCATACGTTGTGCTGTATCTTCAGGGATGCGATCCTCTAACAGGCAGTAACCGTAGGTTGTCAAGCAATCTATTGCAGCTTTGACGTCACTGTTCATCTACTTCTCCTCTGTAGGCTGCCGTTGAGGAACATACAGCGTCCAATCGTGAAATCTGAGATGCAGAGACTGTCACGTTTCACGACAAGGCGCGGTATACACACGCGCCCTGTCCCGCAATCCACATCTTCGATTCACACAGCCATCGTCCTGCCACTATAGGCTCTACCTGCCTCTGCTATTTCAGGGCTGCCTCCCATGATTCTCACGCCCCCATCAATTCTCTCCGGAAGCGTCTCTATACTACCACCTTCCAAGAATGCGACACCCGTCTCCTTACATGCAGTGTATACCCGGTGTCTTGCTTCAGTCATTTCAGGCGGCTGCGGACTTGGGGTGTTCTTGTAGCCAAACGACATACCGAGGTCCCCAGGTCCCCATTCGGCAAAGGCGATGCCAGGCACCCGAAGCGTCATTTCAGTGTTAGCGATTGCCCGCACATTCTCAATCTTCAACCCAAGCATGAGCTCACCATCGGGGTTCAGGGGCCAAGGGTCAGCTTTTCCTAGGTAATCATCGACGGAAATGCCCCAAATGGGTGCGGCAGCTCCCTGTCCTGCTGAACCCCTGCGTCCGACATCTAGCTGCGTCCCAACGCCAATCGTCTGGAACGGATACCGGCAGCATTCGACAAATGCCTTTACCGCCTCCGGCGACTCCGCATGGCACAGGAGCAGACCGTGTACACCTAACGCCAACAGCTGCCTGAGCTGCCATGCATTGGCTCGCATAACATCAGGACTTGAACCGTCCATCGGCAGCTCGACAACGACCGCTGGCGTCAGGTGGCCGCTATTGGTCGGTCCACCGTCCACCAGTCCGCGCATAAAATTCCCCAGCCCTACCAAATCGAGGGGACCATGCTCCATACCGATGTTGATGTAGTCTGCCCACGTTTTTGCCATCTCCTTGCCAGCCTCATAGGTGAGATTGGCGCTTATGTGGCTGCCTGTGTAGTAGACGGGTTGATCTTGCTCAAGTAACTCAATTGCTTTGTTCACGCGCTTCGGCATAATTAACCTCTCTTACAAAAAAATAACTAGTTTGTGGTCGCAATTTCAATCGTTCAAAAGATTGATCAATACAAAAAAATTATAGCATAGTTGCCAATTTGAGTCAAACGATGAATCCGACACACATCACCGTGGGAGGGATGTCCCACTCCCGATAAACATCTGCATACCGCTATATTCGTCCCTCCCTCCTTGACATTCCCACATGTCAAAAGTATAATGAATGAGTTATCTACTAATCAGACAGCTTTTTCATACGAACCGAGCAGGAGCGGGATCCCGACTCGTCGGGGCAAGTGAAAGCGAGAAAAAACATGGCAACAAAAGAGGAGCTTTACGATCAGGCTTTAACACACTTTGGGAACAACGAACTCGATGAAGCGGTTGCTGTGTTCAATGTTCTCCTCGAACAATACCCCGATTATGTGGATGGGCATATTGGACTTGGGCACGCGTACGAACGGATGAGCAGATATGACGAGGCAATTGAAGCAATCAAAAAAGCAATTGAGGTTGACCCGACCGATCCACTTAATTACACCAGTTTATCGATCTGTTATCAGCGCAAAGGGATGATTCAAGAAGCCGAAGACGCAATGGCAAAATCGCAACAGTTACAAATGGGAACGTAATATACACGACCTGCTGCAAATAAGCAAATGAGGAGGAAATGCAAGCAATATGCTTGAACTTTACGATACAACACTCAGAGACGGAAGCCAAGGGGAGGGAGTCGCTTTCTCGGTTGAAGACAAGCTACTCATCATCAAAGCCCTTGACCGCTTGGGAATCCACTACATCGAAGGCGGCTACCCCGGCTCAAACCCAAAAGATATAGAATTTTTCAAAAGTGCGAAGTCACTCCAACTCCAACAGGCAGCGGTCGTACCTTTCGGCAGCACACGTCACCCACGCTATCTGCCCAGCGAAGATCCCAATCTACTGGCGTTACTGGATACAGGTGCCCGCACTGTCACAATTTTCGGGAAGAGTTGGGAACTCCATGCGACAGACGTGCTTCGCGTCACAGCACAGGAGAACATCGAACTCATAGAAAGTTCAGTTCGCTTTCTGGTCGAGAACGGACGCGAGGTCATCTACGACGCAGAACACTTCTTTGATGGTTACGACGACCGGCCGGATTATGCGCTGCAAACGCTCCAAGCAGCAGCACGTGCTGGCGCAAGATGTGCGGTGCTATGCGACACTAATGGGGGACGATTACCTCTGGAAATTCAAGAAGGGGTACGAGCCGTCATGGAAGAGATTGATCTGCCGGTTGGTATCCATACCCACAACGATGCAGGAATGGGAGTCGCAAACGCTGTGCTGGCTGTACAAGCAGGAGCAGCGCATGTACAGGGGACATTCAACGGCTACGGTGAACGCTGCGGAAACGCAAACCTTGCGTCTATCATCCCGACGCTCAAGCTTAAGTTAGGGATTGACTGCATCAGTGAGGACGGACTCAGTCAACTCACAGAAACATCGCGCCTTATCAGCGAATTGGCGAACCTACCGCACGATGAGCGTCAGCCGTACGTCGGGAGTTCAGCTTTCGCCCACAAAGGTGGTATGCACATCGACGCTGTCCGCAAGAATCCGCGCACCTTTGAACATATCGATCCGGAGTTGGTTGGCAATGAGCAACGTATCCTAATCTCAGATCAGGCGGGTAAAAGTGCTATCCTGAAAAAGATCGAAAGACACTATCCAAATTACGACAAGAATTCGCCGGAAGTCATTGCGCTTTTCGATCGGTTGAAAGAGGCGGAAAGCGAAGGTTATCAATATGAAGCCGCTGACGCGTCGTTTGAATTGCTGACCCGGACGCTCTTAGACGACTATCAATCATTTTTCGATCTGCTCGGATTTCGCGTGATTATTGAGAAGGTCAAAGACCACGGCATACGATCTGAAGCAACGATAAAAGTCATGGCACCCGATGGCGAGATTGAGCACACCGCCGCTGATGGTGAGGGACCCGTCAATGCCCTCGACAGCGCCCTACGCAAGGCGCTTGAGCGTTTCTATCCTTCACTACAGGATGTACACTTAACCGACTATAAAGTGCGCGTTTTGGACACTCAAGCCGGTACCGGCGCAAAAGTTCGAGTGCTGATTGAAGCAAGTGATGGAAAAGAGCATTGGGGGACGGTTGGGGTCTCGGAAAACATCATACAGGCAAGTTGGGAAGCCCTCACGGATAGCTTGGAGTACAAACTCTACAAAGACAGCCGTGATGCGTAAAATTGGTGCGTAGCGATTGCCTTGTTTGTGCAGTATACTTCATGCGGAAACTCAAGCTAAAATCGGTCTTAATCCTTGACGGAAATGGTTATATTTGTTATAATTTATATAACAATTCGATAATTATTGATAGGAGGATTCTATATGGCTGATTTACAACAGATTGCAAAAACAGCGCAAGAGATTATACAGATCTGTGAGCAAGAACGAACCAGCAAAGCGGACAAAGAGAGGTTGTTGAAGCTACAAGCGGCAATCCTTACGCATATTGAAAGTCTTACTGAATGTGAGGTTTGCGGGTCAATCACAGACCTGGTTGTAACGATGACAATTGAGCCGGTGACCGCAAAGTTGTGCAAAGATTGTGGGATAAACGCGATCGAAGCCGGAAAGATTAAAAAAGCTACGACGCGAAAGCGATCTGCCCGAACTGTACGGAAGAACGTACCAACGGCGAAGAAAAAATCATCACCACAACGGGCATCACCCAAGAGTCCCGCCGAGCTATATGCCGAGGTGGAAAAGGAAACAAGCCTCAAGAAAACGGATATAAAACGTTTGCACAAAATCATCCAAGAGATCTCGAGTCCAATGAACCTTGAAAACACTGTCCTATATGTGGAGCATGAGGCGGGGCTCGCAAAACTGAGGATAGAGCAAGAGGCTTTGAAGACAGCAGTTACGCTACTAATGGCGGCGTGAAACTCTCGTTTCAAATCTTGGGTCGCACCGAAGTTAATGCGTTGAGTCTTGCAAGGGTTTGGCACTTCTGCTTAAATCCAAGAATTTCTGAAACAGATTCCTTTCTGAAAGCGTTTAGCATAATACGATCTTGTCAACGATAGGGACAAGGAGGCGTCTACTGTGACAGATAAAATGATCGATGACCTATCGGATCAAGAAGATATACAACTAGCAACGTTGACAAAAGCCGGGAACGAAGAGGCCTTTCGATCGTTGTTTGATAAACATTACAACTGGGTTTATAGTAAAACGTATCGAATGTTGTGTAATCATCAGGATACTGAGGAGATATCCTTGGATATCTTTATGAAAGTATGGCAGAAGATCGAGAAATGGGATACCGTTCAAGGCAGTTTTCAAGCGTGGTTGAACGTTGTTGCAAAAAATACAATAATCGATGCAATCCGCAAAAAAGAAAGGATTCGTGAATCACTTTTAAGCATGGAGGATGAATCTGAATTGCCACTTGTTGAATACCAAGACCAGCGACCAACGCCTGAAAAACAGGTCGAATCCCGAGAAGCTCAGGAGATTCTTGAATGGGCACTCCAGATGGTGAAAAAACCGAATCACAGAGTTGCCTGGATTCTACGCCATCTGGAGGGGTGCAGTATTGCTGAGATTTCGCAAACACTCCAGCGTAAGGAAGGGACGGTGAAAATCTGGATATTCCGTTGTACAGAGGAGTTGCGCCAAATTCTTACCAGAAAGGGTCTAAAATGGGTTTAATTACTAGGGGGGTAAAATGAAATTTTGGAAAAAATCAGCACAAAATTTCAGTAGAGATGAAATAAGAAAAGCGGAGATGCTAGAAATTCATACGCGCAGAATCCGAGGAGAACGGTTGTCTCGCAAGCAAACTCAGCTGTTAAAAGCGAGCGAGCAATATCCAGAACTGGACTCTTTGAAGGAGCTCGTTGATTTTGCACATCACCGTTTTGAGGAAAGAGAAAACGTCACCCCACTTCCTGGAGCAAAACGACGCATCGCTAGCAATTTGATGGATCTAATTGGTCGTGATGCTGCAGAAGATGATATGCTGCACGGAGATGAACTCGGCTTGCAGCCAGCTTACAGCCCTGATCTGGTCGGGAGTGATAGCGAACTTGCATTACCGCATGTTTCCGGCGATCTACCGCCACCAATCCCTGAAGAGGTGGATCCGCTTAATGAGACAATCATCCTTGACAGTGAAAAGGACCAATCGGGAACATCTCCAGTAGAAGAGGCATTTCTGAAATTGAAGGTCGTCGAGGGCGACGAACCTGGTCGTGAATACGACGTCTCTTTCCAACCCATGATTATCGGATGTGGGTATGAGGCAGCTATCAAGTTAGATGCCAATACCCCCGTATCACAGCGTCATGCGTTGCTTACCGTTGATGACGATGAGCTGCTAATCACAAATCTTGACAGCGATAACGGCACGTCCGTTGATGGTGCTCGAATCACTGAACCAACGCTACTTCATGTTTCCTCTAGGGTGCAAATTGGTGGGCAAGTACTTGAGGTGGCTGCCTTTCGCAGGGACGCCAGTGTCCTTGGTGTCTCCTTTGAAGTGGTAGAGGGTCCAGATGTCGGGCAGGTTCACTGGGTCTATTTCAAAGAAATGACAGTAGGACGCAGTGGAGCCGCAGAAATCCAACTTGCTGACCCAACAGGAACACTCTCCCGGCTACACGCTCGGTTTAATCTGAAAAGCGGCGAGGTCTATATTACCGATCTCGGTAGCAAAAACGGAACCTACGTTGATGGATCTCGTATTGAAGAGGCAACCATCATTGAGCAAGGCATGTGCATTGGGTTCAGTGGAATTGTCTGCGAAGTCACAGACATTGAACACATTTAGCCAATGAGTTAACCTGTAATTTTGTGATGCAGCATAGCTAAAATAAAGAAATAGGTTCGGGCATGTATAATACACTGCCCATCATTAGATACCGCATTTTTCTTTCCGCCATTGAGTGGGGAGAGGAATGCGGTTTTTTCTATTTAAATTTGTAACCGGCTAAGGTATAATAATTCAAGTCACTGATAGTAACTACACTCCGCCACGCCGTGCGTGTTGTGCAAATTACAACTTAACCCCAATGCTACGATTGCAATGAACGCCTGAACCAATGGCACCAATGAACTATGGTGAATTCTAAAAATAAATAGACGCTTTCGCCCCTCGGTTTCGATCCCCCCGATAAATCGGGGTAAACTAATTATCGGGACCGGTAGGTGCGGTTTCTAACCGCACCGGTTTGGAGTGTCCAATTAATTCTAAGATTTACTATAATTTTACCCATGAGTCAGAAACAGGCTGCTTTCGCCCATTTTAACCGTGCTTCAAGTCTTTATCGGCAGATGTGCTATGCCCAAGCCGTTGAATATTATTTGGCGGGCTTAGAAATCGACCCGATGTGTGTGGAAGCGTATGCAGACTTGGCAAAGGCGTATGAAAAATTGGGGTGCTGGGATCAAGCGATTGAATCGTTGGACACTGCGCTAAGGCTACGTCCCGGTTATCCAACTGCTCTTCGTCGTAAGCAACGTATCCTTGAGGAGAAAAGTGTTTATGACGGCTTAACCCGTGAACTAAATCTAACCCTTGATGCCGCCGATCAATGTGAGTCAGTCGATACCGTACAGGTGAAACACTCTCGGAACGGAGGGGATCTCCCCAAAATTGAGCACAAATTTTTCACCCTCACCGGTGGGCGGGCAATCCCAAAGCGCCTATTACGAGTCGTGTCCCAAATCATCGAACACACCTACCACGAGGTTGGCAAAGCGTTCCAATGCTACCCACAATGCAAAGTTCCTGTCTTCATTAACGCTGCCAATCCGATGAGTCACACGACAGCCCCGGTTAAAGATGCGAACCGCACACTGTTTTCCAATGTTTCGCTCCCACAATGGGCGGTCGCCTGCTATGACAATGGAAGTATTCGGTTGACTTATCGTCCTTATAGCGACCTCAGTATCGGCGTTTTGTACGCAGTTGTTCGTCACGAGTGGACACATCTCCTCGTTGACCTGCTCACAGAGGGGCGATGTCCCAACTGGCTTGACGAGGGACTTGCCCAATTTATAGCACGTCCGTTGATGAACTCCGAGAAGGTACGCTTGCGGCAGACAGGTCGAGATAAATATCTCTTACCTCTCCATCTCCTGCAAAAACCGTTTCAGGACCTGTCGGAGAAACAACGCCATCTGGCATACCTTCAGTCCTACGGAACCACCAAATACCTGATACAGCGGTTCAGTTTTGCTGCGCTCCGAGATGTTCTCAAACACCTCGGCGATGGAAAATCAACCGATACTGCGTTTCAGGGAGTTTTCAGGAAAACAGAGAAAGAAATCGTCGTCGCTGCAAGCGCGGAAAACTGGGCGACAGTTTAGGAGGATTAGCCATGGGAAAACTTGATATTGCCATCATTATCGTCGCTGGCGTAGCCGGCCTGAGCTGCCTTCGAGCGGGATTTACGCGTAGTGTGTGGGGGATCGCTGCTATATCTGCCGGTGCATTCGTCGCCAGCCAAGTTTGGCAAGATGTTACGCCCTTCCTCCTCCGCTTTATAAAGCAGGAACCGCTCGCCAAGTGGATTAGTATTATCGCTATCGTCGCCGCCGTGAGTATCGTGGTTGATATGGTCTTTGGTCACATTCAGGAGATCGTAGAGCGTGGCGTATTAGGGTGGGTCAACCATATCATTGGGGGTGCTTTTGGAGTGGTATCTAGTGCTATCTTGATTGGAGGCTGCCTCCTGTTGGTAGATCACTTCGGTAGTGAGGAAGCCAGACAAGCCGTTGCCAATTCTCGTTTCGCGCCCGATCTCTTAGAGATTGCTAGACAAGTTTTCGACTTTGGGGAGGAGGCAATTAAAGAACATTTTGGACCGATGTAGAATGCTAATTCCTCAGCACACCCTAACCTCCGGTAAGACCGATTCATGCACAGTTGTTATGTTCACCCTTCCCAAATCTCCGAAGACACCATCCGTATCAACGAGTCCGAGCGGCACCATCTGCTCAACGTACTCCGCCTGAAGGTTGACGACCCAGTTGAGATCTTTGACGGAGTGGGGAACCGTTATGTTGCTTCGCTCTGTGATACCCGTACCTCCCCGCTACAAGGGAAAATCCTCCAGCATCAATTTCACCTACACACCCCGCCGTATATTACCCTATTTCAAGGCTTGCCCAAGTTTGACAAAATGGACCTGATCGTGCAGAAGACGACCGAGATAGGTGTAAATGAGATTGCACCGATAATTTGTCAGCGTTCAATACCCAAATCCTCGGTTCAGGAAAAACGAACAGTGCGCTGGCAACGGATCGCAAACGAAGCGGCCAAACAGTGCAAACGTCCCCATTTTGCCCACGTATTCGCCCCTCAGGGGCTGGAAAGGTGTCTTGCAAGGGTAGACCACTTGGATCTGTTAATTCTTTTCTGGGAGGACGAAAAACGGCAGGGGCTCAAAAAGATATTACGCGATCACGGAGACGCAAAATCAGTTGGACTTTTTGTGGGACCCGAGGGAGGATTTACAAACGAAGAGGTGGACTTGGCACTTCAAAACGGCTGCTTACCCGCAACACTTGGCGACAATACCTTGCGCACAGAAACCGCCGCGATCGTCAGCGTAGCGTCAGTGATGTATGAACTCAAGTCAACATCACACGCAATGAGTCATTGTGGACGTTTATGAGGCGATGACAACTACCCAGTTAGTTCATAAGTTCCCCTGATAAGGGGGATTTACGGGGTTAAAAATAAAAACCGTGTGCCCTCTGCGCCTCTGCGGTAATATTAACTGCTATCTCCAGACCAGCAGGACCGCAAGCGCTTCACCCGGCGTATTCCACAAGAAATCAAACGCTTCCCTTGCCTGCTCATACGGGAAGCGGTGGGTAATCATCCGATCAGTTTGGATTTTTCCGGTACGAATCTTCTCCAATGCTCGGAACGCAGTTTGTGAGAGTGGCTCATCGACGAGAATGCCTGCTACAAGCCGCTTGTGCATAATTTTCGATGAATGCAACGGCAACGGTTCACCCTGATATAGTGCGATTAGCTGAAGCGTACCGCCCCGCCGTACCATATCTTGTGCCTGATCAAACGATTTAACACCTGCATGCCCACCAACACAGTCAACGACGAGATCTGCGCCTTTTCCATCGGTCAGACGCTGCACCGCCTCAACAGGATCCTCTTCCGACGCATCAATTACCACATCTGCCCCCAATTTCTTTGAGAGCTGACAGCGCAACGGGAGCCCATCAACTGTGATGATTCTGGCAGGTTCATATCCGCGCAAAATCTGCAGCATCAAGCTGCCCACAACGCCCTGCCCCAGAACAACGATCGTATCTCCCGCCTGCACCCCTGACGACGCCGCCCACGCTGTCGCCTCTGTCGAAAGCAGAAGAAATGTCCCCGCCTCGAAGGAAACATCATCGGGAAGTGGGACCAAATGGCCCCGCTCCGAATCCGCATCGCCAACCACATATTGTGCATGAGGTGCAGCGGCCATCACCCGTTGTCCAATCTGATACTCGGTGACCTCATCTCCAACCTTCTCGACAATGCCTGTGAGGGAATACCCCATAATTGAATGGGGAAGCGCTTCTTCACTGATATAACGACGAAACAGTTCAGAACCGCGACTAATCAACGTCCTTTCCGTCCGCACCAAAACTTGACGGCTATTAATCTCAGGGATGGGTGCATCTTCTAACTGGATATTGCCGAAACCCTCTGGCTTAATCACACGAATCATCGGTGTTATCTCCTATTAGGCGTTACCCAAATTCCGTTTCTCCCAGCCACCTTCTCCGTACATATCCAAGAAGTATGATTCATCGTACGGATATTTTGCCATCTCCGCTTCGTTGAGGTCTATCCCCAAACCGGGACGGTCCGGAATCATGACGTCACCATCTTTAATTTCTATCGGGTAATCAACAATCTTTTCGGCGAAGGGCGTTGCAAAGTCTTCAAAGACCTCTTGGATCATAACATTTGGTGTTGAGGCATCGATATGGAGGCACGCAGCAGTACAAACGGGACCTTGTGCGTTGTGAGGTGCGACGGATACATGATAGGCATGTGCAATGGCGCAGATTTTCTTCATTTCTGTGATACCGCCGGCGGGGATCGGATCCGGTTGAATCACCTGCGCTGCCTTCCGCTCCAGCAGTTCCATAAACGCTTCTTTGCCGGACAACCCTTCACCGGCCGCAATGGGAAACGGCAGCTTGGAGGCGATGAAAGCGAGGTCGTCAATCTGTGGAGAGCGGACCGGTTCCTCAAACCAGCCCGGATCAAACGCCTCCAGCCTGCGCCCAATCTTTACGCTGAGCAGCGGATCAAAACGTCCATGTCCTTCAATGAGTAACTCTACGTTCGGACCAACCGCCTCCCGCACCGCCGCAATGATATCGATCGAAAGGTCAATCTCACTAGGGGCTATTCGTCCGTAAGCATTTCCAAAGGGGTCGAATTTAAGGGCAGTATAGCCTTTCTCGACCACCGCTTTGGCTTTCTCGGCAAAGGCTTCGGGGATACGGTCTACCTGATACCAGCCGTTAGCGTAGGCACGGATGCGATTCCGATATGCCCCACCGATCAGTTGATAAACCGGCAGCTGAACTGTCTTACCGATGATGTCCCAACACGCCATGTCCACCGCTGCTTTGACGTAGAAGGGAGCGCTTCCCTTTGTAAGTTCTTCGTAGATTTCTTCGGTGTTGAAAGGATCGCGACCGAGGTAGTAGCGGCGCATCTCAATGACAGCGGTCTCTGCCGTTTTCGCTTTGCGATGGCTTGTCGCTTCACCAACTCCGTAGACACCATGATCGGTGTGGAGTTTGATAAACACCCAGTTTTTCCACGGATTCCCAACGATAAAGGTCTGAACGTCTGTGATTTTCATAATTATGGTGAAATGTAAAAATAAATGAACGCCGCTTTTGTAGGAGCGATTTCCAAATCGCGACTATAGTGAATTAAAAAAATTATTCACCAATAACTTCGACCCTAGCAAGGTGTGCAAAGTCCCCCTGATAAGGGGGATTTAGGGGGTTGGCTGTGCATTAAGAGTGTCTAAGTAATTCTAAAATCTACCATAATAACCCAGATATAGAGCGTTTTTGCCACTGTTTATCTAAGTGAGGGGTGCTCATTATTCAATGCATATCATCGCTCGATTCAGACAGAGTCAACTTCGCAAACGTAGGGGCGAGGTCTCCTCGCCCAATGCCTTGGCAGGACCAACCCCTAGGTAGGGAACGCAGATCTGCGTTCCTTACAGCAACTTAAGATTTCTGTAGTTGCCCGATTCATCGAGCATCACGCTATCAATCATGGAACACACCACTTCAAACGCTCAACTGTGTGAGTTCTAACCTATTTATGAGCACCCCTCATCTAAGTGAGGGGGTGTGCATCATTATTGTTTGAATCACGGAGTCAGCTGATTACGCAGAAAATAGCGATAAGCAAACAGAACTGCTACCAGACTCACATTCTTTCAGCAAGCCCAATACACGAAAGTCCTTATGATTCGACAGAAACCTTCGCTCCAGCGGAGCGATATGTCTATAGAACAGCGGTAAAGTCAATGCCTGCGCTCCAGTTTTGAATCCCGATTTATCGGGGCGGAGCGCAATGTGTATGCACAGCAATAGGGTTAATCTAACAAGATTGCTACACATGCACACCCCTCATCTAAGTTGCTTTGAATTCCGATCTTATCGGAGCGGATCAATACCTCGATATGACTGGTCGAGCAGTTCGATCGGGTGCATCACCTTCATAGGCAATTCATTCGCTTTAACACCGAGTTGGATCTGTAGAATACAGCCCGGGTTTCCGGTCGCAACGATTTCAGCATCTGTCTCGGCGATGTGCTTTATCTTACGCTCCAGAATTTCACGCGACATCTCCGGCTGCGTGATATTGTAAATGCCGGCACTGCCGCAGCACCATTCCGATTCTGTCAACTCGATAAGTTCCAATCCCGGAATTGATTGGAGCACTGTGCGGGGTTGAGATTGGACCTTTTGCCCATGGACGAGGTGACACGGTTCATCATACGTCACACGCCGATTAATCTCACCATCCGGAGGTGTCATTTCGATCTCTCCGAGAAACTCGCTGATGTCCCGCATTTTACTGCTAAACACCTTTGCCTTTTCCGAATAAACCGGATCGTGTTCCATCAAGGCTTCATATTCTTTCAGAGTTGCTCCACAGCCTGCGGAGTTAATGATGATTGCTTCAACATCTTCGGCTTCAAAGACATCAATATTGTTCCGGGCGAGTTCCAATGCCGTGTCTCGGACACCGTTGTGGACATGCAACGCGCCGCAGCACATCTGCTGTGTGGGTGTGATCACGTCACATCCGTTTTCCGTCAAGACGCGAATCGTTGCCAAATTGGTTTCGGTGAACACCTGATTCATCACACATCCAGAGATAAACCCAACCCGATGCTTCGTCTTCCCTTTGGCAGGGGTAAACTCCCGTAGATTGTCCTTGAGGGACGGATTAGGAATGTCGGGCAGCAACGACTCCATCTCTCCCAATTTGCCCATCAGTTTGAGAATCCCAAGTTTTTGCACCAGCCAGCGAATCCCAAGCCGTTGATACAGCCACATCAGTTCAAAGATGAGGTCTAAGCGATCCTTGTTGGGTAAGAGCTCCTTAAAAGCCAAACGCCGCCAAAACCGCTGCTCCGTTGGACGCTCGGCATTCATCTCATAAATCGCACGCGCTTCTTCGATAACCTCGCCAAAATGTACGCCGGACGGACATGCTGTTTCACACGCACGGCAGTCTAGGCAGCGGTATATATATTTTACCCAGTCGTCATTGATCGGCATCGGGTTCTGATCCCTGAATGCCGCCCCCATTAAATAAAGCCTTCCACGCGGCGAATCAGTTTCCAGACCTAACTCGCGGTAAGTCGGACAGGTCGGTAAACAGAGTCCACAATGGGTACAGGCATCCCACTTTTTCCAGCTAAAAAGTTCGGATCCGATGAGGGGATTAATCTCTTGATTGGGTTGAGTCTGTGGCTGTTGCATTTATTATTCCTACTACCTTGCGGCTTAGGTTTCTTCATTTCAGGGATACATTTATGGTGAATGCTAAAAACAGATAGACACTTTCGTCCCTTGGTAGGTGCGGTTTCATGAAGTTTCAGTATTTAAATCGGTAATCCCGATTTTCCTCGAAACATACGGTAGTTTCATTTTCCTAACCGCCCCGGTGCCGATTCATCGGCATCCTCGACAAGTCGGGATTTGGCGTGTCTCATTAATTCTAAGATCCACTATAAGTATGCCAATTAGGAGTTGACGATAAAACGGTGTATCAACCAGTGGTGGTAGCTTACAACTCAAAACGCTGTTCAGTCGAGGATTGAGTGTGAAACTTGATACATAAATAGTCAAGGGTTTGCTATGGGTTTATCGGTGTGTTAATGAACTAGTGAACCCCAATGAACTCTTGAACAAAGTAGAGAGGTGGGACATATCTTTGTGCATTGCAGATTTGCAGTTGATTCACAATGAGGAGTTGTGGATTGCCATTACCTTCTAATGGACAGTCAATTTTGAAAGGTTCAGCAACCCTTCGTTCAAACTCCCAGATCTATACCCCTGTAAATCAAGGGCGACATGCTCATACCCAAGCGATTTGAATTTTTCATTAATCTGGGTGCGGATAGATTTGGCAGCGACGAACTCAATCTCTTGTGGATCGACCTCAATTCGGGCGAGCGTATCATGATGGCGTACACGGAATTGACGAATCCCTAAATCGAACAAAAACTGTTCCGCCCGATCAACGAGACGTAGGTTCTCGCGGGTAATCCGTGTGCCGTAGGGAAAACGGGAGGAGAGGCACGCAAAGGCAGGTTTGTCCCACGTCGGTAACCCCCAACGCTTTGAAGCTTCGCGGATCTCCGCCTTGGTCAAGTTCACATCGATGAGCGGTGCCTGAATACCCATCTGTTTAGCAGCATCCATGCCGGGGCGGTGATCGCCAACATCGTCAGGGATTGCGCCGTAGACCGTTGTGCCAATCTTATATTGCTCCGCAATTGGACGGATCTGTTCAAACAGTTCGGTTTTGCAGAAATAGCAGCGATTGGTCGGGTTGCTCGCATATCCCTCAGTTTCCAATTCGTCGGTATTAATCGTTTCATAGTCGATGCGAATCTGTTTGGCGATGTCCTGCGCTGCTTTCATCTCGCGTTCCGGGTAAGAGTCAGAAACCGCTGTCACAGCAAGCGCATTATCGCCCAACGCCCGTTTTGCAGCTTCCGCCAGAAAGGTACTATCCACTCCACCAGAGAATGCGACGATGACTTTCCCGTAAGATTTTAATAATTTATCAAGCTGATCCAACTTCTGATCAATGTCTGGATATTTTTCTGTTTCCGACATCTGTTTGACCTCTCTGATTTTTATTGGTCCGAATGCTGTTGAAGTTTTCTAAGTTTTCCACGCAGGAGTTGTCGCTTCAGACCCCTAATGTAATCAATAAACAATATACCGTCGAGATGATCTATTTCATGCTGTAGGGCGCGAGCGAGTAGGTCTTCTGCCTCGATCCGAACCGGTTCACCATCAATATCTTGCGCCGTCACGACTGCCCTCACCGCACGCTTGACATCAGCCGTAATACCGGGGAAACTCAAACACCCCTCTTCCTCGGTGGCTTCACCCGCTAAGTTCTGAATTTTGGGGTTAAACAGTACCAATGGAGACCCTTCCGGGGTATCTCGATCTAAATCAATCACAATCAGTCGCTTCAAAACCCCAACCTGCGGTGCCGCCAACCCCACTCCAATCGGTGAAGCATACATCGTGGTTAGCATATCTTCTGCAAGTTTCCGTTCAACATCTGTGATTTCTTGGACGGGGAGCGCCCTTTCTCGAAGTACCGGATCGCTATAGAGCCGAATGCGGAAAGGGCCCTCAGCGCAGTCTTGGGAATGCTTATCTACCGTTGAGGACCGAGCAACCCTTGGTACTGATGCGGTCCGTTTTCTGCGCTTGCGTCTTGCCATTTCCGAATAAAGGTCCCTCCTGTTTCAATCAAATCATAATCATATCACTTGGGGGAAGGTTGGTCAAGCAAAAACGGAACATATAGCGATATACGGACACCATCGCAGGGGATATTTAGAATCAATATTCACTCATATTAAGAAGGCTCATGTAAAGAAATAGTGCAACAGAAACCAAGTTTTGCGAAAAAACTCGGTTTCTCTTCGTGTTCCGCGCAGCGGAATCCTCGATGAACCGGGACTTGCACTTTCTTTTAACATGAGCGATTAAGAAATAGTGTAACAGAAATCGTAGGGGCGAGGTTACCCCTGTTTTCACGTTTCACGCTTTCTAACCCTGCTTAACTAACTTCTGGAGCGAACGAAGTTCTCTCGGTGGATCCATCTGGCTACCATAGTCGCTCCAAGAAACTTCGGCGACATAGATACTCCCCTTAGAATCAACAGCAATTCCATGCGGCGAGTAGAATCGTCCGGGCTCATCTCCATAAGATTGGTCACTCAGTTGTGCCAGTATGTTTCCCTTCGTGTCTATGATACTGACGCGGGGTCCCAAACAGGTGCCCATTGCATTTGACGCAATACCAGCGAAATATTCGCCTACGTAAACAAGTGGATCGTCACTGGTGTCCAAACAGATACAGGCAGCCCGCGATAGGTTCAACCACTGTGTTTCGTACTTCCCGTCGGGAGAGAATACCTGCACCCGATGGTTTTCACGGTCAGCGATGTATACCCAGCCGTCTTTATCCGTTGTGATGTTGTGGACGATGTTGAACTGTCCCTCACCTGTGCCTGACTCGCCCCAAGAGGACAGATGTCGGCCATCGGGCGTAAATTTGTGAACCCGTGCGTTGGCGTATCCATCAGCCACATACAGATCGCCGGAGTGCGGATCGATTGCCAAGTGCGTTGGAAGGTTGAAAGGTTCACCACTCATTGGAGAAGCAGGTCGATGGGGTTCGCCAAGCGTCATCAACAGTTTTCCATCGGGTGTAAACTGACGAACGGTGTGATCTCCGTTATCAACGCAATAGACCGAACCGTCAGGACCAATGGTTACTCCGTGTGGGTTGGCGAATATGCCATTGCCCCATGTCCGAAGTACATCACCGTCAGAATTGAAGACAACCATCGGATGTGTCCCGCGATTAAAGACATAAACATTGTCATCCGCATCTACAGCAACAGCAGTCGCTTCTTTGTAAGTCCAATCTTCGGGTATGTTGCCCCAATCTTCTCCCGATGTTTGATATGTAAAATCTCCAGCACCTAAAGTAACCATTTGTCCCTCCGATCCTCCGAAAAAACCAAGTTGCTATGTATTGAAATCCTATTTGAAGTGTAATGTATCGGGTTTTCCTGTTCAATAGACCGATGTGCCAATGAACCAACGCAGTTGATTATAGCACACCTGTCGCAACGATGTGAAGATCAAAAATAGTTGATGCCCATTGACACAGGCGTTTGGATATGTTACCATGCGCGCCACATCTTCGTCAGTGGAGCCACGGAATCTGCCAATGCAAAATGTCTACATAATGCTTTTGAGCACGGCTATCAACGGTGCGCTTGCCCTTTGGGTATACAACGATAGTAGACTGCAAGAGCGATCTAGGTTTTGGGCTTTAGGCACCTTTTTCCTTCCACAGGCGTTCTTCCCGATTTACTTCTGGAATCGGATACCCGAACTCATCTGGACATGCCCCAAATGTCAACGGGATAATCGAGCGTGGTCACGCAAGTGTGGACGCTGCGATCAGTTCTATACAGCAGAAGAAACTGTGGCAAGGCTGCACGGCTATCTCAAGCCATCAGATCCGGTCGTCATTTTTCTGATAACCTTTCTGTTTCAACAGGTCGCACGTTACATCGCTGTCTTGATGGTAGAGGGCTTGGAAGTGCTGACAGAAACAGGCACTGTATACACGCTACCAACTTCCCACTTCTGGAGCATTAAGTTGGTTGTCGGAAATGTGTTGATTTGGCTGTCTTTGTTCTGCATAACTGGTCGCTACCGCAGGACTGTGCGGTCTATTGGATTGGGATATAGCGGCAGCCCTATTGACCTTGGACTGCCGCTATTTCTCGCGCCCGCTTTAGCCTTTGTTGCTGTAGGCTTCATGCAGGGGATAAGCTGGTTCAGTCAGCACAGCCCCCTTGAAGGGCTGGGGAACTTAGTTCAATGGGAGCAGCAGCAGTGGTCAAGCAGCATGCCAGAAAACTTCGGGGACAGCACAGTAGTTCTCTTCGGTTTTGTGATGTTAATTCTAATGCCGGTGGGGGAAGAAATTCTCTTTCGGGGGATTGCATATACCGGTTTCGCCGGTCGATTTGGTCAAACTAAGGGAATGGTCCTTAGCGCGCTCCTTTTTGCGGTACTCCACGGCTGCATCCGTTCTTTCATGCCGTCGGTTTTGGCAGGGATTCCAATATTTCTGATAGGAATTGCGCTTGTGTGGCTGTACATTCGCACGAAATCACTAATCCCGTGTATAATCACGCATAGTTTGGTAAACTTGATTTTAATTCTGGTTTATTGGATGTAAGGATTAATTAGAATTTACCAGATACCTCCTCACCCTGTTCTCCAATCGGGTAAGTTCCCAAAATTTTCATCATCACGCACAACTCCCTGATCTCTGCAAGTGCTTTTCGGACATTTTCATCTTCCGCGTGCCCATCCAAGTCTACAAAGAAAACATACTCCCACGCTTTGGTATGGGAGGGCAGCGATTCAATCTTACTCATATTGAGTTCATACTGTTTCAACACCTGCAGCACCTCCCACAACGCGCCAATTTTATCTTTAACCGAGAAGATGATGGATGTTCGGTCGTTTCCAGTTGGCGCTGCCGCGTGGCTTCCAATAACAAGAAAGCGCGTCGTATTGTTTGGACCGTCCATGATTGACTCGCCTACCACAGATAGGTCATAAATCTCGCCAGCGAGTTGGCCCGCTATTGCTGCCGCATTTGGTTCACTAGCAGCCAATTCCGCCGCCTCTGACGTGCTAGAAACCTCAATTTGATGTACGCCTGACATATTTTGACCAAGCCATTGACGACATTGAGCAAACGCTTGTGGGTGGGAATAAATCTTTTTGATTTCTGTTAGCGGAGATTTTGACAGCAGATGCTGCTTGATTGGCAAAAAGCACTCCCCACAAATTTGAAGGCTTGTGTACTGGAACATCTCTAAAACATCGCGCACTGTTCCATGTGTGGAGTTTTCGATCGCGACAACACCGTAATCCGCTCGACCGGACTCGACCGTTGTAAAAATGTCGGGTTGGGGTGTCACAGCGATAAACTCTACTGAGGTCCCAAAGAAATGTGAGCCCGCCGTATGACCAAAGCTACCGGCAGGACCGAGGAAGGCGATGGCTAACGGTCTTTCGAGTGCGCGGCAAGCGGAGATAATCTCGGTATAAATCTTATGCAGCGCGTCGGAGGGGAATTGCCCGTGGTTCTGCGTTTCCAACCGGGAGAGAATTTCCCGCTCTCGATGCGGCGCATAAATCTGTTCTACACCGGTGCTCGATTTAAGCTCACCAACACGTTTGACAATAGTTGCCCGTTCCTGTAAAAGGACTAAGATCTGGTCATCAATCTGATCCAGCAGATTGCGGTAATCTTTCAATTGCATAATGGGTGCGTCAAACGCTATCTCCTGCGCTTTTGATAAGTAAGGGTGGTTTGGGTCCAGAAGTCGAGTTTTTCAGAAAACTCGGCTTTTCTTTGGCGTGGTCATTTCAAAATCAGCATCTTGCGTGTTGCTGAAAAGTCAGGTGTCTGTAAACTGTAGAAATAAACGCCAGAGGCAACCTGCTCTCCCACACTGTTCCGTCCGTCCCAGTACGCTGCGGTGGAGCGTGTCATATAGAACCCTTGTGGCTTGAAACCGAGATTTAGTGTCCGCACGATATCGCCCGCTGTGTCGTAAATCTGGAGGGTCACATCTGCCGATTTTTCAAGCTGGTATGGCATCCATGTCTCCGGATTGAACGGATTCGGGAAGTTCTGCAACAACTGAGTCAGCCTCGGTTGACCGATATTACCAAGCCGAAGAGACAGAACCGCGTCGGCGAGGTGTTCAGGGGTCACTTGGTAACTGAGGGTCTGTGATTCAACAGTTCCACCCGGACCGATAACACGGACTTCAATCACATCGCCAACTTCGACAACGCTGCGCCGCGCCAAGTCGGCAGTCGCAGCAGCGAAGTAATCCCCTTGCACCGGGGCGGTTATGGTGCTATCCGTTCTGAGGTTACGGACGATTACCTGATAGCCATCAAACGCGGGTCTTTCTTCCAGATGCCCACTAACAACGAATGCCCATGTCTGATAGGGTGTTGTGGCAAGGGGTGCTGCGGGGACTTGCATCTGATTTGTCCACGCTGTCCCTGTGAAGACAATGTCGCGTGCCTTTGGTAGATTGACGATGTACCCTTTTGCACCTTCGATGGGAAATCCGTCGTCCGGTGCATCTGGGGTCCACCCGACGAATTGCTGGTTTGCGGCATCAAGTGTAATGACCGTGGTCGCGCCTGTCTTTACTGCGAGCGAGCGTGCTGTCATGTGGACGGTCGGTTTCAGAGGCACAGACAGCATGTTCAAACCTTCAGAGAGGTGCATAGAGAAAATATTGCCGAAACCTTCTCCGTTAGGTCTACCGAGGAAACCGTATCGACGGCCATCTGCTAAGTCATAAAACCCGACAATACTTCCATCCTGATTAACATTTCGGACCACAGTGATAACACTACCAGGGATCCGGACTTCATAGAGGGTGCCATCTGGCGTGAGGAGATAGGACCGCAGAATATCGTTTGCGGCTCTGGCTCTGAAACCGACAACCCCGAAATCGGTGATGGTGTTTACAAATAGGAATTGAAGATTCGGCATTTCCGGGAGGTCTATAGTGGTGAAACTGCCATCGGGGTGCCGTATGAACCCATGAAACATTCCATCGGCATCGATGTAGCTGCCAACGACGGCCCCTGCGGCGTTGACAAAGTCTCCATAAGTGTTGACTGCACCAGGGAATGTAATTATCAGCTCCCCTGAGAAAGCGTGGGTGATTCCTGCTTCATCTACGATGTTACCGCTCAGAGCCCCCGTTTCATCACTAATACCGTAGATGTGGGTTTCGGCTGCACCGGGAAAATCGTATTGTTGCAGTTCGCCACCTTCTAAGATAACGCCGTGGTAGAGTCCATCTATATCTTTGTAGTGTCCGGCTGCTTTTCCGGTGTTGTCGAGTGCATAGAAAAAGGTATTGACGGAATCCAGAAAGTCGTACCTTTTAAAAATGCCGTCTATCAATGTGAAGCCGACGATTTTCTCGCCATCAGGACTCCGCGTGTTCCCTGCGTAATCCCCGAAATCGTTACTTGCAGCCACTTCCAAAAAATCGACACCAGGGACTTCGATGGTCTCAAAGATATAATCTGCAATCGGTGTTTCGGCATCAATTCGGGCAACGGCAGACCCTAAAAAGATAATTAGACATATAAACAAGGGAAGTTTCGTTTTTATAGGATAATTCATAGTTCTCCTTGGCTTATTTTTAGTAGATTTCAGAATTAATTAGACACTGTGAACGAGCAAGATCAGGAACTTTTGCACAGAGTTACGGCACACTGCTTTGAATTCCGATTTATCAGGGTGGCGTGTGCCTTCTACTCTTAATGTTTCAGGACTTACGTATTTCCTCTTAAAGTCCCCCTGAACCCCTCTTATCTTCTCCCCTTGTCAGGGGAGTTGGAGGATTTAGGGGGTTAAACGCAACCAAATAACGACTTTTCAGCAAAATATCCCAATTTCCTATTCAATTTGCGTAAGTCCTAGTCTATTTATTTTAGGCTCATGTAGAGAGATCGTGCAACAGAAACCAAGTTTTGCGGAAAAAACTCGGTTTCTCTTCGTGCTTTGCGTTTTCTTTTGACATGAACGTATTTTCATTATTCACTACAAAAATACTAAAGTTTGTACAATTTTAGGTGAAAGAAGGCAGAAGCGAGGTTTTCTTTTTAGACAAACTCTGCCTCTCTTTCACTCTGTTTCGCGCGCTTATTTAAGAATTACCATGCGTCGTAATTCGGTATAATCGCCCGCGTCGAGTTGATAGAAATAAACCCCACTTGCCACCGATTCGCCGATTTCGTTGCGTCCATCCCAATAGATGGCTTTCGTCCGGCCCGTGTAGTATCCTGCGGACTGATACCCCAAATCGAATTGGCGCACTGGCATACCTTTCATATCATAAATGGTAAGCGTCACGTCGGCATCACGGGCGAGCTGGTACGGGATCCACGTCTCCGGGTTGAACGGATTTGGATAGTTTGCCAAAAGCGCTGTCTCTTGCGGAACCAATGCTACAAGGAGTTGTTCAAGGAAGAGAATTCCTCTTTGTGTCTCTACGTCTGTAAGATCTAGTGCCTGTGCCTGGGTGAGCCACCCCTCGACATCAGCGGGGGAGAGGTTTGCAAACGCCAAGGAATGTGCGGCAGGCGCGGCAGCACTGTTTCCTATAGCACTAGCAACCTGAATCAAGTCCGCAACGTCCACAACGCCATCCCCATTGACATCGGCATCATTTTCCCCTGTCTCGCCCAAGTGTAGACCAACCAACGCTAAATCCAAGATATTGACGACTCCATTTCCGTTAACATCCTCAACCAGCGAAACCTCTTCGACGACGGGTGGTGGCGGCTCCTCGGGAGGTGGTGGGAGCGCGGCATCCCACAGAAGCACTGTACCATCGACACTCCCGCTCGCTAGGGTGGTACCATCAGAATTGAAAACAACACTCTCAACGCTGGACGAATGCCCGATGAGGGTTTTCAATAACTCACCGGTGGTAGAATCCCACAAACTAACTGTATCATCCCACGCCCCACTCGCGAGTATTTTTCCGTCAGGACTGAAAGCGACGCTTTCGACACCCAACGCTTCCCTATTGATGGCTAACACCCGCTCACCAGTGTCGACATCCCACAGACGTATGACTCTATCTATCCCGGCACTCGCGAGAATTTTGTCATCGGGACTGAAAGCAACGGTCAGGACATGAAGGTAATGTCCTCCAAGCACGTGCAGAGTTTCTCCTGTGTCGAGATCCCACAGACGAACAGTACTATCTCGGCTTCCACTTGCGAGGATCTTTCCATCGGAAGTGAAAGCGAGACTCTCGACACCGGTTCCATGTCCACGGAGGGTCCTCAAACGCTTCCCGGTGGCGACATCCCACAAGCGGACGTCATCGTCCTCGCTTCCGCTCGCTACCATGCTACCGTCGGGACTGAAAGCAACGCTTATAATATAAGAGCTATGTCCCACGAGCGTTTTCAGGTGCGCTCCAGTATCAACGTCCCACAAGCGGACGGTATCGTCCTGACTGCCACTAGCGAGTGTGCGCCCATCCGGGCTGAACGCAACGATATCCACATCGTCCATATGCCCAAACAGGAAGTGCTCGCGCTCTCCGGTTTCGGTATTCCACAAGCGGATGGTACTGTCCCAACTCCGACCAACAAGTACGCGTCCCTCCGGACTGAACGCAACATTCAAAACAATGTCCGCGAACCCGGTGACGGTTTCTGTGTTTTCACCGGTGCCAACATCCCACAGGCGGAAGGACGCATCCCACGCCCCACTTGCGAGTGTGCGTCCATCCGGGCTAAACGCCATTCTATAGACATCTGCGGTATGTTCGGTCAAGGTGTGAACGGTCACACCGGTGTCAACATTCCACAGGCGAACAGTGTCGTCCTCACTTGAACTCGCGAGAATGCCCTCAACCGAAAAAGTGAGATCGTAAATAAGAGAGGTGTGACCGGTGAGTGTTCTGATTTCGTCGCCGGTATCAACGTCCCACAAACGAATCATTGCGTCGTAGTCTCCGCTGGCAACTGTGTTCCCATCCGGACTAAAAGCAACCGCCCGGACGAGAGACGTATGTCCGGTAATGGTTCTGATGAGTTCACCTGTTTCCACATCCCACAGACGGACAGTCTGATCCCAACCTCCACTAGCAACCATATCCCCATTTGGGCTAAAAGCTACGCTGTTAACCCGATCCGTATGTTCCTCAAGGGTGTGAAGGGGCTCACCGGTGTCAACATCCCACAGGCGAACAGTATCGTCGTAACTTCCACTCGCGAGAATCTTTCCATCCGGGCTAAAAGCCAAACTCCGAATAGCACTCCTATGCCCTTCCAAGGTCTTGATGTCCTCACCTGTAGTGGTATCCCACAGACGGATAGTCCGGTCCCAACCTCCACTGGCAAGTATATCCTCAACCGGGGAATACGCGATAGAAGATGGCGAATACGTCGCATTTTCATATATTGCGGTCTGCCCAGTAAGCAGGTCAACCTCTTGAAGGGTTTCCGTATCGTAAAGCCAAATACCGATGGCAGTGGCGACTGCGAGGCGGCTCCCGTCAGGCGAATACTCAAGTCCAGCTATCCACCCTTTACCGTATCGTGCAATCGCATCTTCGGGTAGCCGCCACTGCGGATTCTCTTGGGCGAAACTGTTTGATAGAAATAGTGCAGAGAGTAATAATAAAGTAAGGCTAAAAAACACTGTCCTTTTCATTGAAATTGATTCTCCTTTTTGATTATCAGTTTTACAGAACCCCAAATACACAGCGAATAAGCGAAAGGCAGCTTAGATTCAGAATCCGAGCTTTTTAGACACACTCGGATTCTTGCGTCAACTAGTGCGCCTACTTCAGAATTACCATCCGCCGTAGGTCAGTATAATCGCCTGCTTGAAGTTGATAGAAATAGACCCCGCTTGCCACCGATTCGCCACTTTCGTTACGGCCATCCCAATAGGCTGCTTTCATCCGAGTGGTATAGAATCCCGCTGACTGATGTCCCAAATCGAACTGTCGCACCGGTGTGCCTTCTGTGTCGTAAACTATGAGAGTAACACCGGCATCGTTGGCAAGTTGATAAGGAATCCACGTTTCCGGATTGAATGGGTTTGGGTAATTCGGTAACAGTGCTGTTTCCTGCGGAGCTAACGCTGCGAGGAGCTGTTCAAGAAAGAGAATCCCTCTTTGCGACTGTAAATCTTTCAAATCTAAGTTCTGTGCTTGAGTAAGCCAACCCTTGACGTCAGTGGGGGTTAGGTTCCCAAGTGCGAAAGGAGGCGCAGCAGGTGCAGCTGCTGCGTTACCTATTGCGTTGGCGACCTGAAGCAAGTCGGCAATATCGACAACACCATCCCCGTTAACATCGGCACTATTTTCCCCTGTCTGTCCCAAACGCAATCCAATCAGTGCTAAATCTAAGATGTTGACGACTCCATTCCCATTGACGTCCCCAACGAGTGGGGGCGGCGGTTCCACTGGCTCCGGTGGCGGCTGTGGAATATCCCATAGCAACACCGTGCCATCCCGACTGCCACTTGCGAGGACAGTGCTATCGGAGTTAAAAGCAACGCTCTCTACCCGAGAGGTATGTCCGGTAAAGGTTTCGATATGCTCACCTGTTGCAACATCCCACAAGCCAATTGTATTACCCCACCCGCCGGCTGCGAGGGTCTTTCCATCGTGACTGAAAGCAACGCTCTCAATAAGACTTTCGACACCGTACTCGCTTGCTTGAATGGACGTTATCTCCTCACCGGTGGCGACATCCCACAACCGGATGGTATTGTCCCATCCCCCACTTGCGAGGAGTGTACTATCTGGATTGAAAGCAACAGTGAGGACATGTCCACGATGACCAAAGAGAAAGTGCAGCCAATCCCTGGTGTCAACATCCCATATGGTAATGACCGCATCTCGACTCCCACTGGCGAACATTGTGCCATCGCGATTGAAAGCGAGAGTCTCGACACCAGCAAAATGTCCCCAATGACGTCCCAGACGTTCCCCGGTGGCGACATCCCACAAACGAACAGTATCGTCCTCACTGCCACTGGCGAGGAGTGTGCCATCGGGACTAAAAGCAATAGTTATAATATAAGCCCAATGCCCGACGAGAGTTTTCAGATGTGCTCCGGTTTCAGCGTCCCACAGGCGAACAGTGTTGTCCTGACTCCCACTGGCAATCTTGCGGCCATCCTGACTGAAAACAACAATATCCACATCGTCCGTGTGACCTACGAGAAAATGCTGACGTTCTCCTGTTTCGGTGTCCCAGACGCGGATGGTTTGATCCCAACTCCGACCAACAAGTGTGCGATCACCCGGACCGAAAGCAACGCTCAGGACATTACTCTCATGCCCGGTAATGGTTCCGATGTTCTCGCCGGTGCCAACATCCCACAGACGGACGGTCGCATCCCCACTTCCACTGGCGAGGGTGTTGCCATCCGGGCTAAACGCAACCCTGTAGGCATCAGCTGTGTGTTCGGTAAAGGTTTTGACTGTATCACCCACAGCATTCCACAGACGGATGGTATCGTCCTCACTCGCACTTGCCAGTATACCGCCCTGCGAAGAAAAGGCAACCTCGTAGATAGTAGAGGTATGCCCGGTGAGCGTTCTAATTTTCTCACCCGTTTTAACATTCCACAGATGGATTATTGAGTCAAAATCTCCACTAGCGAGTGCGGCACCCCAGCCGAAAGCGACCGTCTGGACGAGAGACGTATGTTCGGTAAAGGTATGGATGTTATCGCCTGTTTCCACATCCCACACGCGAACGGTCTGGTCCCAACTCCCGCTGGCAATCATATCCCCATCCTGACTGAAAGCGACGCTGGAGACCCAATCCTCATGCTCCGTAAGGGTGTTGGTGTTTTCGCCGGTGTCAACATCCCACAGGCGAACGGTATCATCGTAACTCCCACTGACGAGCGTTTTTCCGTCTGGACTGAAGGCAATGCTCAAGATACCCTCCTCATGCCCGGTAAGGGTCCTGATGCTCTCACCTGTTGCGGCATCCCATAACTGGAGGGTTTGGTCATAACTCCCACTGGCAAGTATGCTCCCATCTGGGGAATATGCGATAGTAGAGACTGTTTCTGTATGCCCGGTGAGCAGGTCAACCTCTTGAAGGGTTGTCGTATCGTAGAGCCAGATACCAATGGGGCTGCCGACCGCCAACCGGGTGCCGTCGGGCGAATATTCAAGCGCAGATATCCAGCCTTTTCCGAATCGTGCAGTGGCACCATCGGGCAGCTGCCACTGCGGGTTCTCCTGTGCGAAGCTGTTTGATAGAAATAATGCAGAGACTAACGATAGGATGAAAATAAACAACATCGTCTTTTTCATTGAGGTTCATTCTCCGTTTTAGATTGTCGGTTCTGATATATATCTTTAGAAATTGGAGCAGGTTGAGCGCAGCGAAATCCCGCCTGTCCCCTTGGTCTCACCTGTCCCGATTTATCGGGGATCTATCGGGAAAAATCGCTGCTCGCTCCCCTGTTCACTGTTTCAATGCTTATCGATTCAGTTTTTGCATTGCGGTGATCATATCGTCATCTGATGGGTTACTTTTCACCATCTCAACAAACTCGTCAGCATCTAACTTGTGTTCCTCCAGGAACTTTTTGTCCTGCGGTCACGGGTAGATGTACTCACCGATAGTACCGTTCAGTTTGGCACGCGCCTTATCCGTAACTCGCGCCAACCACCAGTACCCTCCAATGAGCATATCCCGATGCCGTGGTTTCCAATCGAGCCCCATTTAATTCACCTCCTTTTTGATTCATTGGTTTATTGTGGTTAATTCAAAAAATAAATAAACACTTTCACCCCTCGGTTTCGATCCCGCCTGTCCCGATTCTCCAGATCCGGGCGAGTCGGGACAGGCTCTCGGCTGGTCGGAGTCCCGATTCATCGGGGATTTATCGGGTCCGGTAGGTGCGGTTTGTAACCGCACCGGTTTGGAGTGTCTCATTAATTCTGAGATCTACTATAGTTCATTGACTCATGTAAAGAAATGGTGCAACAGAAACCAAGTTTTGCGGAAAAACTCGGTTTCTCTTCGTGCTTTGCACTTTCTTTTGTTTCTTCCGTTTTCACGTCTGCTCGTTTTCACCTTTTCACGCTTATCTAGCATCCGCCTCAAGCTGCTTTAAGGTTGCTTCAAGCTGATTAAGATAACGTCCATATTCTGCCCAATTTCCAGTGCGTTGTGCCTGTTGTGCCGCCTCAAACTGGTCTCTCGCCTGTTTCGCCAGTGTCGAAATAGGTATCGAAACGGCTGCACTCACCTCTTCACCGGCTTCAGCAGACGGGGCATCTTGTGTCAACGCAACCTCCAACCGCTTACCGAACATATTAATCAACGCCTCATCAAGGCTTGCACCCCAAGCGACATTCTCCTTATAACCGACAACGACGCGCCGCAATTCAGGAATCGCGGACTCTTCATTCTCCGCTTGAATGTAGATTGGTTCAACATACAGGATTGCCTCATTCATCGGGATGATGAGCAAGTTACCACGCAAGACGCGCGAGCCTTGCGTGTTCCACAGACTAATCTGCTGGGAAATTTCAGGCTCTTGCGTGATGAAGTTTTCAACCTGCATCGGTCCGGGGGCGAGTTTCCCTTTCGGGAACCGATAGACGAGCAATTGTCCGTACTGCGGTAAATCGCATCTTGCAGCAATCCAAGCGGTAAGGTTCGGCTTGTTTTTCGGCGTAAAGGGAAGCATCAGGACAAATTCCGCACGCTCCTCTCCCGGTATCTTTACGACCACGTAGTAAGGAGCAACCTCCTGTACATTCGTAACTGTATCCGGCAGCTGTTGGGTACGTGCAAATGGACTTTGCGGTTGCGGCGGTTGTGCGGGACGGGGGCGCTCAGTATTATCGTAAAGTTCTTCACCGATCTGCCATTGATCCTCACTTGCGTAGAAGGTAATCGGATCTTTCATGTGGTAATCCTGATACGCCTGCGCTTGAATCAGAAACATCGTGGTCGGGTATCGGATGTGTGCCTTGAGATCTTCGGGCATTGCATCGAATGGTTTGAATAAATCCGGGAAGATACGGCGATAACACTCCGCGATCGGATCCTGTTCCTGCTCCATTAGGTAAAAATTCACACTACCGTCGTAAGCGTCAATTGTAACTTTGACGGCATTGCGGATATAATTTCCCCACGGTCTCTCACCTCCCATGATACGTCCAGCAGCACGTCTGCCGCCCTGTTCTGCAATGGTTCTGCGGATGGTGTCCTGCATCGGTGCAGAGTAAGGATAACGTGCAGTGGTTGTATACGCATCGATCATCCAAATTAACCGACCATCGTGAAGGACAAGGTAAGGATCCAGGTCATATTTCAGGAATGGGGCGATTTCATTGACACGTTCCTTTATGTTTCGATTATAAAGGACACGACTTGTTGGTCGTATTTCGCCGGGCAAGATGAAATTGAGCGCATTATTAAATTTCAGCATGTACGCAAATTTTCGGATGAACGAAGAAAGATCGACACCCCCATCGCCTTGGTAAGAGTATTTGGCAAAATCTTGTCCGAACGTTTCAGGGTAATCAAACTCAAGGCCGTCTAACCGGTCTGGATGAACGATCACATAGTGATTGGTACGCTCACCATAATAAAGTCGGGGACCCGGGTTCTCGTTAAACCGATATGCCCATTCAGGTTCGTAATTAATTGGATCCATATCCCGGATGTACATCTTCGGTTTCCCGTCCAGAATTTCGTCCACAGGACTTAGCACCGCTCCATACCCGTGAGTGTACACGTAGGTGCGCTTAAACCAATCCCGACTCACTTCACGTGGCAGATCATTAATATTCAGCTCACGTCCAGAGAGCATCACCTGTCGGGGTTCACCATTTTCCATCACGTAACGGTCAATATCTACGTCGGCAAAATCGTATTGTGAACGTAACTCCTGCAACTGCCTAAAAGTCCGCCGCAACGGTCGCCAATCCCAAAGCCGAATACTATTAATCACCGCTGCGTTTTCTGGTCCGGTGATGTTCTCATAAGATAACTCCCCCATTAAAGGATACTCCGTCTCAGTCACGGTGTTATCCTCCAGATCGTACGCGTGCAGTGTTGCTCTGATGTTGTAGTTTATATACTTTCCCTCAAGTTCCTGCTTGCTCGGCTCAACTTTCAGGTTCTGAACGATACGGGGATAGGCTTGTCCCATAAAGGCAACAAGCAGAAGCACTATGATACCCCCAACAGCGAAGGAGATACGCCGTAAAAAAATGCTGATGAAGAAAATCAACGCGCAGATAACAGTGATTGCAAGCAGTATCCACAACACCGGCAGCCGTGCTTGTATCGCTGCATAGCCGCCTCCAGCGCGCACTACATCGTTGCTCGCGTAGAGCAGATCATACATCACGAACCGGTAGTTCCATGCACGAAACAGCAGCGTCAACCCAATCAAAATGAACAAATGCGTCTTAACCCGCTGCGGCGGTGCAAAACGGTTGTTTTCATTAATGAGCAGCCCGTGAAAAAAGTAAAGTACCCCCGTAAAAAGGGTGACCAACATGAATAGACCAAAGAGGTAACCACAAATTAACCGTTCCAGAGGCATCCGAAAAACATAGTAGCTAACATTTTTATTGAAAATTGGATCTCGGGCGGTTCCGACCAAAACAGCGTCTCCGCTGGCATCGAAGCTAAGTCCTTGGTTTAATCCAATTCTAACATTGCCATCCGCCCCCGGACTTATCGTACGGATTTGTGCAGCATGACTGCTATCTCCCTCTTCAATTGTAACTTCATCCCCTACTTTAAATCCTTTCGCGCTATACTCCAACTCGGAAATGAGAACCTCTGTCGCGTCACTATTTGCTGCTGCACTGAGCGACGTTGCGGATTGGAACGAAAGATTACTAGCATTTGAATAGCGGAGAAATTGCTCCCAATAGTCTGTCGAGGCATAACCGCCTACGATACTCCCTCCAATCGCGAGGAGTGTCAGCACAACATAAACAGCTTTGCGGAGGTTAAAATCGGGCACGCCTTCAAGCGGGATCGATTCGACGAGTGTCGGGCTCAGCCGAGGTGGGGTAAAACGATACAGCAGATAGAGGTTGATGAGGGTCACACCAAGAAAAAAACCACCGACGATAATCCCTAAACCTATTTTTGTCAGTAGCACTTTCTTATAGATGGCGAGATAACCAATCATATCAAACCAGAGTAGGTCAGGATAGATTTTCACGAAGATTGCGCCCCCGCCAATGATGACTGCCAAAACAACAAGAGTAATAATCAATCGAGTCAAGTTTGGTTGCATATATCCTTCCTTAATTATGGTGAAATCAAAAAATAAATAGACACTTTCGCCTCTCGGTAGGTGCGGTGTCCAACCGCACCAGTGCCGATTCATCGGCATCTCCCGATACAGTTTACCCCGATTTATCGGGGGGATCCTCGGAACGGGACTCGACAAGTCGGGATTTGGAGTGTCTCATTAATTCTAAGATCTACTATAAGAGTAAGCTAGAGTACCTAGCATATTGTAATGGATCAGTGACTTTATATTTTAGAACGCCTGACCTAAACCGAAGTGGAACGTCGTATCCGGATCGATACTGGCGAGATCTGTGCGTCGCGCCACGTCAAAGTCGAGGGAGAAAAGGCCAAGCTGCAATCGAAGCCCAAGGCCAATTGAACCTTTAGCATCATCAAGACGGAGCCGATTGCCTTCACGCCGAAGCAGGTAGTAGCGGTTGTCAGAATTGAACTCCTCCTCCGACCAAACCGTTCCGAAGTCGGCGAAGAAAATCCCACGAATGCCGCCAATCGCCCATGAAAAGGGCCAACCGAAACGGAGTTCATCAATAAACGGAATCCGAAGTTCAAAGTTCATCAACCCCATCCGTGTTCCAATCAATTCTTCATAACTGTAGCCGCGCAAGGTGTCAATCCCACCGAGGTAGAACAGCGACTTGTCTCTTGCGAAACTGCCACCGAGCAGCAAACGGGTTGCAAAGGTCGAGCGTCTGCCCAGCTTAAAATAGCGGCGGAAATCAAAAACGAGATTGGTCAACTCAAGGTCGCTGCCAGTCGCCCGATATGACTTTTCAAGGGTTAGATTATAACGGGTGCCGCTTTGGGGACCGAATATCTGCCATCGCGTCGTGTCGCTAACGAGAGAAATCGTTCCAAGCATCAGCAGCCCACGATTATCTTCGCGCGCTGTCTCGAATCTAAAAGCATAGGGGGTAGAGTACGTCAACAACTGTAATTCCATGCGACGATACCGATTGAACGGATACATGACAGAGCCAGCAATGCCCGTTAAACGTTGTGAGATCCGACGACGATTCCGCGTTGTTCCCAATAGATGATACTCATGAAAGTTAAAAAGGGAAGCACCGAAATCCATCCGATGCGCAAGGAAACCGTATTGAGCAATGAAATCCGGAGCAAGGAATCCTGTTTGATTCTGAACACTCAATCCTAAGCGATGATTCCCCAACATATCGCTTGCGATAAGTTCCGTCGAGTTGCGCAGCAAACCATCAGCACCGAGACTGAAGTTGGTAAAGATAGCGTCTAACCCAATTTTGGTGCCGTACTTCCGATGCCCAATTCGCCGCGGTTTCCGTTCCGCAGTCCCAATAAATTCGGAAGATTCAAGCTCAGGAGGCGGTATCTCAATCTTTTCACTACGCGCTTTTTCTGCTGCCATAACATAAACATCCTGCTTCCCTGATTGGTAAGCGCCAAACAGGATATGCTTACGATCTGGTGAAAAACTTGGGTTAAAACAGCCGGTAATAATGTTAGTCAAACGCACTATCTCTGTGCCATCCAGTTCCATAGTGCAAAGATCATAGACACCACCAAGGTCTGAACAAAAAAGCAGTTGCTCACCACCGGGCGTCCAGCGCGGACCAACCGCATTATACTCGCCCTGGGGTAACTGCCGTGATTTCCGACTGTTGACATCGATTATAATCAGCTTGTACTTACCACCCCGTTCTGAAGCATACACAATCTCTCCCTTTGTTGGATGCCATGCAGGGTGACTATCGTCAAAGGAATCGTTCGTTAGGCGCGTCAGCTCTTCCGTCGCGAGGTTCATAACAAACAGATCTGTCTGTCCTCCACTTAGTGCGGAAAAAACAATCCGCTCACCGCTACCGTCGTAGCTTGGTGAACCAGCTGCATCAAAATTCAGTTTGATGCGGCGTTCCAGCTGCTTACTGACAATGTTCACCTCAAGCAAATATTCTGACTCACGATACTTGGCGATGAAGGCGATGTGGTCGCCATCCGGGGACCACGCTAATCCATTGCCGTCACTGCGGATCTCTTCATATTTGCTCCCGAAAAAATCTTTGCTAATACGTTCCAGGCGGCTACCGTCCCGAGAAGACGCAAGCACAATTTCGCTAAATCCATCATTACCTGTAATATAAGCGATGAGGTCACCACTAGGAGACCAAATCGGTTTCACATTATGCGAGTAGCGCGATTTCTTTGTCAAATTCTTGGCAATCGAGTCAGGCATATCCTTGTACTCAATCATGGGCCAATACTTTTTCTGCACCGTCAAACGCCAGTCTTTATCAAATTGTTCAAGATCAATGCCAATCACGTTTTTGAAAGCCACGCTGAGATCCTTAGTACGGCTATGACGCAGTTCCTGCATCACCTGCCCGACCTTATCCCTCCCATACGTTTCAACGAAATAGGCAATGGCGGACTGTCCTATCTTATAGCCTAAAAATACCTGTGATCCGAGCACCCGAAAATCTTGAAGCCGCGTCAGGGGAACCACATGATTGGCGATACTTGCATCCCTGAGCACCATCTCTCCGGCGGCATCAGTATCGTTACCGAAATAGTCTGCTGTCCCCTCTATAAACCAAATTGGAGGGCTATACAGAAACTCACCGCTATAAAAACGTCCAGCAGGTTTTTGATAGATGATGTCATACTGAAAGATGTGAACCAGTTCGTGATAGATGACCTCACGAAATGCGGACATTGAACCTGTAAAAGGAATAACCATGCGTCGCTTCAAAAGTTCAGCAAACCCACCAACGCCTTCGTGCAATTCAGCCAGCGTAATATTGGTCTCCTGAAAATCTTTGTGCGATTGATATAAAATCAGCGGCGTCCGATCCTTAAGTTCGTGTTCAAAATCCTCGCTATGTTTTTCGTAAGCCTCTTCAACAATGTCCGCCATGATGGCTACCAACTGCTCTTCACCCGGATAATAGTGGATATCAAAATGCGTCGTCCGGTGAATCAGCCAATCATAATCTTGGTCTGTGACCTTATTCTTACCAAAACCTTGCGCCCAACTACTACCAACCAAAAGACAAAGGAACAGCGCAAAAACAAACAGGAGCAAAACAGGTTGAAAACTCTCAGAACGGAGTCGGTGTACCAGTGGGTTCAAGGGATTTTGTACGGTCTGTATCATCTAACCAAATACCTTTCCTCGTGCTCGTAATGCGGTGAAACTTGTCGCGTGAACTCCGAGATTGCTTGTCGCGCTAAACTCTTTAGGATGCCCTGACGCGGCGTGACTTCTGAAACCAAAAATGAACTTACACTATGTGCCTGAAACGCGCGCCGTTCATACGTGTCATCCTGTATAATTTCCTCTGTATCCACACTGGCAATGACAACTCTCAGCGCAAGGACATAGGTCTTTTCAAGGTAATCCTGATAGTCCGTAACATACCTCTGAAGTCTTCTCGAATAATGTTCCCCATAGTAGCGTCTCGGTTGGCTCCTTGAGTAGAAGCTGTAGCTGCCCACGATAACTGCATCAGCTTCAAAATACTGACCAATACGAGCCAACTCTGACACATCCACTAACAGATTTTCGTCGAGCGTTTCATCACTAAATAATCGCACCGTATCCTGTGTACTGATAACGTCCAAGTTCTGGTTCCGTCCCAGTCCAATTCGCATCAAGGAGGCAATCTCCTCCCCTGTTTCGTCGGAAGATGCTAGTCGCTGCCGCCCTGAATCCTTTGCTTCGATAAACGGTAGCACAGCAAAGCCTGAATACTTGGTGACATCAATTGTGGAGTCAACCTGAATTTTGATCGGCACTCGCGCTACCGAGGATGCACAACCCCAATACATCACTGAGCATAGTAGCATTGGCAGCATCGTAATGGCGAGCTGGATTTTCTGGATTCGGATTGATGTGTTGATAGGTTGATTGCAGTTCATAGGTTCGTTTTATGATTCAGATTGCTCTGAATCCTGATCTGATTCGGTTTGATCTGGTGTGTCTGCCTCTTCCTCGGGTTGCGACTTGACGCGATTGCGCTGGAGCTGCATTCGGCACTTCCTGTAGTTGAAGCGATAGAACTTGTTCTCAGGTTCTAATTCTGTCGCGCGTTCATACACTTCGATCGCTTCGTCAACCTTACCCACCGCTTCGTAAGCGACACCCAGATTGTTGTACACCTTCGCATTTTGGGGCTCAATCTTCAAAATGTGTTGCCAGCGAAAAATCGCTTCGTTCCAAAGCTGCAACTCAGCGGATTTAATTGCAAATTGATTATACTGCTCGATCGTCGGTTGATTGTGTGAGGTACCACACGCAATTATTACAAGAGGAAAAATAAACAGGAGTAAGAATACACGAACTGACAAACTAAATCCCACCTTTCAAAGTATAAATTCTACCCAATCCCTAATTACTCCGTCAACCCAAAAGGGTAAAAAAGGACATGCAATGGACACATACCCGTATGCAACCGGCAAATCTTTTCCCTTTTAATTTCTTCGATTCTATACTACAATTACACGACACGTTTAGAGAGTTCCGGTACTCAAAAATCCGCCTCAGTCCACATTAACGGAGGAACAGATGGCAATCCAGCATTTATCAGCTGCTCAAATCGAAGCCCAGATGAATCAAGCAGACCAAAGTCCTCAAGACCTTGGTGTTCTCGAATATATTGTTCTTCGCTTGCCTGACGAACAACGGGCAACCCCCCAAGAAGCTGAAGTTAGCCCCAACGGTGGTCTCGAAGGAGATCGCTGGGCACGACCAAATAGTCCCAATCCGGGTGCCCAAATTTCTGTGATGAATTCCCGAGTTCTGAGGATAATCGCCGGTGATGATACACGAATGCCCCTTGCCGGCGATAACCTGCTTGTTGATCTGGATCTGAGCGAGGAAAATCTCCCCACCGGTACGCAATTACAAATCGGCACGGCAACCTTTGAAGTTACAGATGTCCCACATACCGGCTGTCAAAAATTCCAACGCCGATACGGTAAAGATGCCCTTGAATTTGTCAACGGTGAAACCTATAAATCTCAACGGCTTCGTGGTCTGTTTATACGAACAATTCAAGCTGGGAAAATTCAGGCTGGGGATTCTATCCGCAAGTTAACCACAACCCCATAGAAATAAATGCGTCAGAAAAGTGTACTTTTCTCACGCATATTACGCATGGCTCATCACGTACCACACCTCTTGGCTTACCAAGGTTCAACTCTATTTACGGTGAATTAGAGAAATAGGCTGACAATAACTTCGACCTACCCGAAGTTTCCAAAGTCTCCCCCGATAGATCGGGATTAAGAAACCTGCAACTCCTCCCGCGAGCGAGGACGCTCCCGATTGCATCGAAGCTCCTCGGCTTCGTCGGGACAAGAATCGGAACCTGACAGGGGTTTCCCCCTGATAAGAGGGTTAGGGGATCTTCTCCCCTAACCCTCTTATCGGAGGGGGTGGCTGTACATTGGGAGTGCCTGGATAGTTCTAAAATCTACCATAATTGCCAGATTTTACCCTTGATTCTTTCAAGAGGGATATGCTAAAATTAGGAACGCTTTTGCCGGAGTGGTGAAATCGGTAGACGCGCTGGACTCAAAATCCAGTGAGCCTTGGCTCGTGTCGGTTCGAGTCCGACCTCCGGCATTAATCCGCCATATAGCCCCATTGAGGCTGTATGGCTTTTTTTATGACCACACAAAAATTTCATCATCGCCCGCAGAATAACCGATGAACACCGCCAGAACGATACGAGGATTGTTCCCCTGCACCGGGGGAACTTCGTGAATGCAGCGCGTATTAAAAAAATACAGATCACCCGGTTCAAGTTCGACCCGACAATTCTCTATACCGTTTTCACCGGCGTACTCGTGAAAGGTGTTTTCGGTGATGTATGGTTGAACATCCTCCGTCCATAAACATCGGTGCAGAATCGCTTGGGTGCCCGCGTCGAATTCATCCGCGTTTTGCAGACACAACACACCTGCAAACTGGTGATCAAAACGGTATACTGAGTAATCAGTCCGTGCCTCCCGCAACCGGACACTATCAATGTGCGGGAGGTAGAGTTGAGTGTGGTAATGGATGCGAAAAATCGCAGGTCCGTAACGGCGTCCATCTGGCTCGTATGCCGTCCTGACCTGTTTGTCCGGTGCAAGGGCAGACAGCGAATCGTAAATAAGGTCTACCGGATTATCGAACCCCTCGAATAGGAATTTAAACAGATGATGGGTGGCTTCCGAATGTTGGAAGAAACGTTCCTGATCTGATCCCCGAATCCCTAAACTTGTGCCGATGTCAGTTCTCACCCGTTCGTCACCACCGTACGCGCTATCTTCAGGATTGCGCGCCAATCCCATGTTGTAAAACCGTTGGATCAGTGGAGTACACTGATCCGAGTCGTAAGCGCCTCGCAGCATAATAGCGGGCATCTCCGCCTGAGACAAGGCATAAAGCGGGTCTGCACATTCTGACCGAATCGCCTCTAAATCCGGTCCAACCGGTACCCAATTTTCTGCAGCCATATAATTCCTCCGTTTTATGGTCAATTCAGCCTTATTCAATATTCGTGGCAAAGCCTCCCATCTTTCAAGATGCGGAGGGAACTATGCCTCTTTTTAACTTGTGTGCATTCCCTAACTATTTTATAATACCCCAAGCTGCTGGTGTTGAGAATCCATCGGATTGTTGTTAAGATTGAGAGATTCTATCTTTCGCTCCGGATGAAGATTAATTTATTAATTGGGTAATTTCCGAGCGATGTCCGGTGCGGTTGCAAACCGCACCTACCGGGTCTGGGGGAAATATAGAATTATCCGTTTAATTTCTTAAAACCCATGAGGAGCGATATGTCTATAAGAACGGCGATGCGGTCAATTCGTGCGCTCCAGTTTTGAATCCCGATTTATCGGGGCGGAGCGCAATGTGTATAGTTCGAGGACTTGCCCCGTTTTTTAGCCCCAGCGGGGCGACATGTTTATAGCAGCAGTGACTTCCTACACCCCCAAGCCCCAGCGGGGCGACATATGCTGCTTTAAGTTGATACACGATATATTAAGAAACCCCCAGGGCTGATTGCAGGCGACTTTGATTATTGCAAACAAGCATCGGATTTGTCTTTCGCTCCGGAAGAGCGATATGTCTATAGAACGGCTGTTCAATCAACTAATGAACTAATAAACCAATGAATCAACAAAAAAAGGAATATTTACATGAACCTCGGTTATAGCACCTGGGGAATGCCAACCGTTCCCATTGATATAGCAATTCCCCATATTGCACAGCTTGGATTTGATGGGATGGAACTGGCAGTCGGTCCCCGCTTCATCACCGAGTTGAGCACACTTGACACCGCCGAGCGCAAGCGGATTGCGGGGCTGCTGAAACAACACAACTTGGCGTTACCGGCTCTCGCTGCACATTCAAGTCTGATGGAAACGGATCCCGATGCACATGCACAAAACATGTGGCGACTGAAGGGCGCAGCAGAGCTCGGAGTCGAACTTATGCAGGGAGATAGTCCGCCAGCGATCAACACAACATCAGGCGGTCAACCGGAGGAATGGGACGACCAAAAACAATTCCTCGCTGAACGCGTGGGTGAACTCGTCGAATATACCCAAACACTCGGTGTAACCGTTGCGATGGAACCCCACATCGGCGGACTGATTGATACGCCCGATAAAGTCCTCGATCTCCTCGATCTCGTTGGTTCCCCCTACCTCAAGGTCAATTTCGACATCAGCCATTTTGATATCATCGGTATATCTACTGAGGAGAGCGTCGCTGCCCTAGCACCACATTCTGCCCATACACATGTCAAGGATCAACGTGGACTCGCACCCGACTTTGAGTTCCTCATCCCCGGCGAAGGTCCCTTCGATTACGAGAATTACCTGAAACTGATGCAGCAGCACGGCTACGATGGATTCATCACTGCGGAGGTCAGCTTTATGGTCCAAGCCCGCGAAAACTATGACCCGCTCGCAGCAGCAACCCTCTCCTATGAAACCTTATCGCGTGCTTTTGCTAACGCGGGGATTGATCGAACGAAATAGATTAGAATGTAAAAGATCGTGCTAAAAGCTGATTTATGGTGAGCTCTAAAAATAAATAGACATTTTCGCACCCCGGTAGGTGCGGTTTCTAACCGCACCGGTGCCGACTCAGCTTGTCCCGATCTATCGGGGAGCAGCCTTGATAAATCGGGATTTGGAATGTCTCATTAATTCTAAGAACCTGTTTGAAAAATCCGAATAATCTCTGAACATTGTCATTTTACCGGTAAATACTCTCAAAATCGGTTGATTGTGCCCCTAGAATGGCAAAAGATGACCGTTTCACCTACTCTTAAAACAGACCCTAAGCCCCAGCGGGGCGACATGTTTATAGAATACAGGACAAACAAACAACCTAAGCCCCAGCGGGGCGACATGTGAACAACTGTCTAAGGATGACCCTTTCACTTTTAAAACAGGCTCTAAAGTCTACCATAGTTTATTAATAGAACTTACGCAGTTGAACGCTCAACCCCTTGTAGTTCGGTGATTTATCCTTGATAGATGTGGGAGGGGCATCTCCCGCGAAAGCGAGGATCCCGATAAATCGGGACCTGCCCCGATACGCTCCATTCATTGTGCCACTTTCACGTTTCACGCATCACATTTCACGCATTACGTTTTACTCTCAGAGAATCTCCTTCACTTTGCGAACGATTGCACCAGCACTGATGCCGTGCACTTCCAAAAGTTCATCCGCCTTCCCGGATCTCGGCAGACCATTAACCGCGAGTTTGTGAACCGTGACCCCTTTAGGGGCAACCGCATCCAACACTGCATCGTTAAGTCCACCTTCCGGATAGTGCTCCTCAACCGTCACTAACGTATTATTGGTGGCGGCTGCTGCCTCAAGAACTGTCTTTGCGTCAATCGGCTTAACGGAGTAGAGATCGATAACGCGAATCGAAATGTCACTCGCCTTCAAAGTTTCATACGCCTTTAATGCTTCGTGAAGTGTAACCCCGGCTGCGATTACCGTCACCTGATCGCTATCGCTGGATCGGAGAACTTTGCTACCACCGATCGAGAATTCTTCGGTCTCCGTGTAGAGTGTTGGTGTCGGCGGACGTGAGGTGCGGATATAAACGATACCTTGATGCGCCGCAGCTTGTGCGACCAACCGTTCGGTTGCAACTGCGTCGCTTGGATACAGGACAATCGATCCGGGGAGTGCCCGAAACATAGCGAGATCTTCGAGGCCCATCTGAGAAGGGCCATCTTCACCGACGGAGACGCCACAGTGTGAACCGACATACTTAATATTGGTCTGGGAGATTGCGGACATGCGGATGTGATCGCAGGCGCGAGTGAAAAACGCCGCAAAGGTCGAAACAAACGGAATCTTGCCGCACTTTGCCAATCCAATCCCCGCTCCGACAAGATTCTGCTCAGCGATGTACATTTCAAAGTAGCGATCGCTGTGTGTCTGCATGAACTGTTCGGCATAGGTAGAATTTTTAACATCGCCATCTACCGCCACGACCAATGGGTTGGCATCTCCCAATTTGGCAAGCCCAGAACCGTAGCCACTACGGGTTGCCGCCTCTTCGCCAAGTTCATATTCAGGGGCTGCCATCTCCCTAATCTGCGGTTCGGTGGCGGCAGTTGCCGGTACTGCTTCTATCTGAAAATCGCCATTCCTGCTCAACGGACCGAGCTCTTTCAGAGCGGTATCTAACGACTCGTCCTTGGGTAGTGCTTTGCCGTGCCAACCAGCCTTATTTTCAAGAGAAGATACTCCCCTGCCCTTGAAAGTCTTTGCTACAATCATCGTGGGGCGATCATCGCTCGCCTTCGCCGTATCCAGTGCGGATAAGATCTCGTCGAAATTGTGCCCATCAATCCCAATCGCCTGCCAACCAAACGCCTCAAAACGACGACAGTAGGAATCAATATCAAACCCATACATCGTCGGTTCACTCTGCCCCATACCGTTGACATCAACGATGCCAATCAGGTTGTTAAGATTACGGTGTGCCGCAAGCGCGACCGCTTCCCAAACACTACCTTCTGCGGTCTCTCCATCGCCCATCAAGACGTAAACATGATAATCTGATCGGTCGAGATATTTGCCGTTGAGTGCCATTCCAACGCCAATTGACAATCCCTGTCCCAACGATCCCGTGGCGACATCGATCCATTCCAAACGCGGCGTGGGATGTCCCTCAAGGTCGCTATCAATTTGGCGGAGGGTTAGTTGATCTTCGGCGGAGATAATTCCCACTTCTGCCCATGCAGCGTAAAGTAACGGGGCAGCGTGTCCTTTGGATAGAATAAAGCGATCATTATTTGGATTGCGTGCATCTGTGGGATCGTATCGCATCGCGCGAAAAAACAGCGCAGAGACAATATCCGCAGCGGACAGGCATGTTGTCGGATGCCCAGACCCCGCTTCAGATGTCGATACGATCGAGTGGATACGTAGGTTGTTGGCTTTCTGCTTCAGAACATCTATGGAAGTTGCCATCGTGTGCTTAATTCCTTTCTCATCAAAAACCCCCTTTGATATAACCCAAGCTGCTAGCCATCAAACTTGCTCGACTCCGACTACGCCGAGAGTCCGAGACTTGGATAGACATATCCAAGCCATAAACGCCCGGACTATTCGGAAGCATCCAACGCCTCTCCTTACAAAGGGATATCGCTTTTCCGTTTTCTCATCTTCATGTACCTAAAGCGATTTAACCAAATCCACCAAGGTCTCCGCGGCATACAGCACATCCTCACGGCTCGCATCGTGATTTGCCACCATTCGGACAGTCATCGGTCCATAAACAGAAACCTTAATATTGTGTTGCACCGCGCGGTCTGCAAAATCCGCTGCAGAGATTCCCAACGGCTTTGTATTAACAAAAACCATGTTGGAATGCACATCTTCTGGGTTCAGGGATAATTCGTCAAATTGGGACAACGCTTTTGCGAGGAGTTTCGCGTTGGCGTGGTCTTCGCCGAGTCGATCCGGCATCTCCGTCAGCGCAACAATACCCGCCGCAGCAAGCACCCCTGACTGTCGCATCGCACCACCGAGTCGCTTCCGAGCGCGTCGTGCCTCTTGGATAAAGTCCTCCTCCCCAGCGAGCATAGATCCAACAGGTGCGCACAATCCCTTCGAGAGACAGAACATAACGGAATCAACATGACTTGCAACCTCGCACGCCTCAACGCCCAACGCATGGGCAGCGTTAAAGACCCGTGCGCCGTCCAAGTGAACCGGAACCCCATACCGCTGCGCCAGTTCGTGAACCGCGCTCATCCGATCCAACGGAATGGCGCGTCCACCACGACGGTTATGCGTGTTTTCCAGACAGATTAAGCTGGTTTTTGGGAATTTGGCGGGATCCCGTTGCAGATACGCCTCGACCTCATCGAGGGCCGGAACACCATCCGCACTGTTCATCAAAATCGGCATAATCCCTGCCAATGAGGACAGGTTCCCGTGTTCATAATAATAAATATGGCACTCGGCATCCATGATCGCATAATCGCCAGCACGGGTATGTGTCAAGATAGCAGCGGTATTCCCCATCGTCCCCGTCGGCACGTACATCGCTGCCGGTTTACCAATCTTTTCAGCTGCCAACGCTTCCAAACGATGAATGGTCGGGTCTTCCCCATAGCAATCATCACCCACCTCTGCGTTCATCATCGCTTCACGCATCCTATTAGTCGGTTTCGTCACGGTATCACTTCGTAGGTCAATAATCTTATCCATTACGCGGACTCACTTTCTTCATCGGGCATCAACGAGGCAATTCTCCGTTGGGCCGCTGGTGCAAGATAATGTAGATTATAATGATCTGATAATTGCCCAAACGCTTCAACAGCTTGATCTATTTGGTCCAATTTGATATAAGCCTCCCCCATCCAATAAAACGATTTGCAAAGGATATCATTCGGTGGGTCCGGATCGGGTGGATTTTCCGCATTCTCGGATTCTTCCACATCTGAGAGATCCGGGGGATGTGATTTCTCATATTCAATTGAGGCTTGAAATTCTGTGATGGCTTCCTCATAGTTTCGATCTTCATAGTATGCCTTGTTAGCCTGATAAAAGCTCATGTTGTCACCATGCAGGAATTCCAAATCTGCCTCAAGGGAGGCTAATAAAGCAGAATGATCCCCGTCCACCTCTTCCATAATGGCTGGTGTTATTTCATCATCTAAGGAAGGGCTTTCCTCCCCTTCGGCTTCTTCTACTGTTTCTTCGACCTCTTCTATATCGTCCTGCGTTACTTCATCTGTTGTTTCGTCTGTTTGCTTACTAGCCATATTAAATCTCCTTCGGGTATAGTTTATCCACCCATTAAAAGAATGGATGTTTTCATTTCATTGTTTGTCTTGGTACGAGCGTGGTCAGTAGAAAAATGAGATTGAGAAAATTCCTTGATAAATGAACCAGCAATTGATAGTATACCAAACAACTACACTTTATGGCAAGAACCTTGAAGTAACCCAAATTGCTACATTCTGTTGCCATTTGACAGTTCCGTAGTCTGGATTGAACGGTTAAAGGTGAATCTGTATCAGTTGCCATAGCAGTGCCAGCGTTCAATAACCCGTCCTTATAGACAGATTGGTGAGACCGAACAATCGGCCCGTAGGTTAGGGTCCTCCTGCCTGACCGCCAAAGTTCCCAGTTGCTTTGAATCCCGCCTGTTCCGTTCCAGCCAGCCCCGATTCATCGAGGATCTTATCGGGGCAGGACGACATGTGCACAGTTTTATTCCCGCATTCCATGAATTGTGAGGACACATTTTCGATAGGTTTACGTTAGGAGGAAACTGTCTTTCACGAAAGGGCAATTGACGTGGCCCTAGAAATTTGCTTTAATCCACCGCTACGCCTCTGGTATAATTAGTGATAGACATACTCCGTATGCCGTAACCTGCGCTATAATAATCCAAACTACTACTTATTGAAAATTCATCGCTCTTACTGTAGGGGCGGGGTTTCCCCGCCCGTCGAGCGTTCTGCCTTTCGCTTTAGAGGAGCGCAATATATTGTCTCAAGCACTCAATGATCCCATAATGAACTTCTTACGCATTACGTATTACGCATTGTTCCTTATCCATGAACCTACCCGACGCCGTTAAAAATCAATCACTTTTCTCAAACTACTACCTCGATTCCCTCATTGTCCAACAACCGCAATGGGCGGACACCCCCAACATTGAATCGGACTACGCAAGAATCAAAGCCCGCTTTGACACCGTCGCACCCAACGCAGAACACCTCAACGAGGCACAGACCGAACACGAATTTATCCAGCCACTGCTGGAACAGTTAGGGCACGTCTTTGAGGTGCAGCCATCACTCCAAACCTCACAGGGAACGAGGGTACCCGATTACGCCTTCTTTCCATCGGTGGAGGTCCATAACGCAGCGCAGCCCCACATCAACACAAACCAATTTTTCAGAACAGCGCTCGCTGTGGGCGACGCCAAGGCATGGTCGCGCAATCTGGATCGAAAAGCACAGGGAGGAGGCGACCCGTTCACCAATCAAAATCCGAACTATCAGATCGACTCCTACCTGCGAGAATCCGATAAAGACTGGGGCATCTTAACCAACGGCAGGCAGTGGCGACTCTATCACCGTCAGACCAGTTATCGACTCGATAGCTTCTACGAGATAGACCTCGCCGCGCTTCTCTCCGAAAACCGTGACCTACATGCCTTTAGCTATTTCTACTACCTCTTTCGACGCGACGCCTTCATACCCGATCCGAGCGGGACAGCCTTCCTCGACCGCGTATTGGGAGAGAGCCAGCAATACACCGTTGGCGTCTCCAACGACCTGAAGGACCGTGTCTACGATGCCCTACGCCTGCTCATCGGTGGCTTCCTCGATTTTCCCCGTAACCGTTTCAACAGAACCAACCCGCTGCTCGACGAGATTCGGACCAACAGCCTAATCCTACTCTACCGTATCCTGTTTATCCTCTACGCCGAGAGTCGCGGACTGCTGCCGGTCGAAAATCCCAACTATGCCGCAGGTTACAGCCTCGCAGCACTCGCGGAGACGATTCACGAAACACTGGATCGGGATGACCTGATTATCCCGACGGTTAGTGATTATTGGGCGCGGCTGCGCGGACTATTTGGACTCATCAACGACGGTTGGGATGACCTCATCCCACAATATAACGGGGGACTTTTCAATCCAGCGTCCCACCCATTTCTTGAGAACAACGAACTTGGCAACGATGCGCTATCGCGGGTGATCGAACTCCTGACACGGACAGAGGGGGGCGAACGCATCGCCTACCGCGACCTCGACGTGCGCCATCTCGGAGATATCTACGAAGGCTTGCTCGAATATCAACCCCAAATTGCCGACCAAGATCTGGTCATTGCTTCAAACCGAGGGCGCGAGACGGTGGCGCCACAATCCTCCCCCGATCAGAAGGTTGCCTATTCGGAGGGCGATGTCTATCTATTGACCGACAAGGGTGAACGAAAGGCGACCGGAAGCTACTATACCCCCGATTACATCGTCCGTTACATCGTCGAAAACACGCTCGCGCCGCTCTGTGAGGGCAAGACCGTTGATGAGATCTTATCGCTCAAAATCCTCGATCCCGCCACAGGGAGCGGTCATTTTCTTGTAGGTGTTGTTGATTATCTCGCTGAAGAACTGATCACACATCCGGACGCTCCACACATGACCGAAATCGCAAGCGAGGAAACGGAACTTGCCTATTGGCGGCGGCGCGTTGTTGAGTCGTGCGTCTACGGCGTTGACCTCAATCCGATGGCGGTGGAGTTGGCGAAACTCTCCCTCTGGCTCCACACAGTGGCGAAGGGCGAACCGCTCTCGTTCCTCGACCATCACATCCGTTGCGGCAATTCCCTGATTGGCGCGAAAATTGAGAACCTACCAAACCTACCGGAACTGCGGAGGCGGCGCACCACAGACGAAACCCAGACAGAGATTCCGATGGAGTTTCCCTTTACCGACAGAGTTGCCACCGCCATCGGGCACTACCTACTAATCGAGGAGATGGAGAGCCGCACCGCCGACCAGATCCACGCGAAAGAACACCAATTAGATATCGCCCAACGGATGCTCCGCTTACACAAAGGCGTGGCGAATCTCTGGACCAGCATTTACTTTGACAACGATGTGTCCCAATCTGACTATCATCAAGCCTTGAATGCCCTTCGCTCCAGAGATACCAATGCCCTTGAAACCCTGCTCTCCTATCAGCGAGCACAGGCGATAGCAGCGGAAAAACGATTCTTCCATTGGGAGATAGAATTCCCCGAAGTCTTTCGTGATAGGTTTGGACGGGAAAAGGACAATCCGGGCTTTGCCGCGGTGGTGGGGAATCCGCCTTACGTCAGGCAAGAAACATTAGGAGGTATCAAGCCGTTCCTTAAGACATATCAGAGCTACAGCGGTCTCGCTGACCTTTATGTTTACTTCGTTGAACAAGCACATGAGTTGGTGCAAAAGCGTGGACGATTCGGCATGATTGTGTCGAATAAATTCATGCGAGCGAATTATGGAAGGGGTTTACGTGTTTATCTGTCAACTAACGCTACGCTGCATGAAATTGTCGATTTTGGTGAGTTACCCGTTTTCGAGGATGCTGCCGCGATGACCGCAATTTTCCTAACCCAACGCGAATCTGTTGACGCACAGGCATTCCGATTCACCCAAATGCAGACGCTCGATTTTGATTTGTTAGAAACAGAAATTGACCGCATCGGTGAGCAGCTCAATCAGGAAGCATTAGGTGAAAGTTGGATATTAGCCCCTGCCGATGAAATAAGGCTTGTAAACAAAATCAGAGAGAGCAGTACAACACTCATCGAATACTGCAATGGACAGATTCAATATGGAATTAAAACAGGATTCAACAAAGCGTTCATCATTGATGCTGAAACACGCGACTACCTGATTAATGAAGATCCCAGATCGGCGGAAATTATTAAGCCGTGTGTCGTTGGGGATGATATTCGCAGGTATGAAATCCAATTTCGTGAACGATATTTAATCTGGACATATATCGGGGTCCCGATTGAACAATACCCTGCTGTTTTCAACCATCTTCAGCAATTTGAGGGACGGCTGGTGAGACGGCAGGATCAAGGAGAGCATTGGTGGGAATTAAGACGCTGTGCCTACTACGATGAATTTGAAAGACCGAAAATTATCTATCCCGATATCGGTATGAATTGCCGCTTCTGCTTTGACGAATTAGGACTTTTCTACAAACACAACCTACTTTATTCCAACTTCCGATTTGTATTTGCTTGCCCTCTTAAATTCCCGCATAATTTTCTACTATCTCAAACACATTTGTGCGATACTTGGAGAAGCGGATCAACGTGGACGGCTGCGATTCTTTTCTCAATACATGGAGGAACTCCCCATCCGCAACATCAACTTCACGACCGCTGCCGACGAGCGTGACCGCCAACTCGAAAAAGCCAAAACCCTCTACCAACGCTGCCTCGACAGAGGGAGTACCGACTGCGTCCTCGGCTTCGTGAAACATCATCTCAACGCCGATCCTGAGCGTTCCGATGTTGTTCACGACCTACTCGCCTTCCAAGCGGAGCAGATGGTTGAGATGAACAGAGCGAAAGGGGAGGAGATCCGCGGCTTCCTGAGTTGGCTGGAACGAGAAATCGGGGTCGAAATTGATGCACTCAGAAACAAGACCAAGATCCGGGGTTACTTCAATTTGTCATTTGAAGAACTGCTTGGAATTCTCAGGGGCAACCGCCGGACGATTGCCGTCGATCCATCAAACCGAAATTTCCAAGAATCGCTGGAGCGCGAGTTTACACGTAGCCACGACAAACTCAATCCCTTGCTACTCCGAGTTCAACAGACCGATGAACTAATTGATCAGGTGGTCTATCAGCTATACGGTTTGGACGCTGAAGAAATCGCTATTGTGGAAGGGAACGTTTGATTGAAACGGGCAGAAACAAATTCTGGTCGGGCTTCCAGCCATATTTTTGTTTTAATGAACCAATGAACTAATGAATCAACAAAAATCGAACGAAAATAAAACAAAGCTGCTACAAGCGCCGGTAGGAAAAACGCTCATCTCGTTAGCAATCCCAATGGGATTCGGGATTATGGCGATTCTCCTGTTTGCTATCGTTGATACATTGTACATCGGGCGATTGGGTGCCGAACCGTTGGCAGCAATGGGATTCATCTTTCCCATCAATTTTGTTGTGATGAATCTCACAAGAGGACTCGGCATCGGTGTTACTTCAACCATCGCCAGAGCGATTGGGGAAGGTAATCAACCGAAGGTGCAGCGGTTAGCGACCGATGGGTTGGGCTTAGCTGTACTCATTGTCACCTTTCTTTCCATTATCGGGCTAACCAGTTTGAATACGATCTTCTCCCTGATGGGAGCGGAAGGAGAGATGCTTGCACTCATCTCCGACTATATGATCCCGTGGTGTTTGGGTGTCGGGTTTCTCGTGATTCCGATGATTGGCGTCGGTATCCTCCGCGCCACAGGCGATACCAAAACCCCCGCTTTGATTATGGGTATCGCCGGGCTAATTAATATCGTTCTGGATCCATTTCTAATTTTCGGCATCGGTCCGTTCCCACGATTGGAGTTGCGAGGTGCTGCGCTGGCAACGGTGGCTTCTTGGGTGGTAGCATTCATTGCGTCGTTGTGGATTTTGGGAAAGCGTGAGGGGCTCATTCGATTGCCGGTGTTTGACCCGAAGCGCACCTTCGATTCGTGGAAACAGATTCTTTACGTCGGTATTCCAGCGGCGGGAACAAATGTGATGGAGCCGGTGTCAATGGCGATGATTATCCGCATAATCTCCGAGTATGGAGAGGAACCTGTTGCGGCTTTTGGGGTGGGAGGGTTAGTAGGAGCGATGTTGCTGATCGGAATCAGGGCACTGGCTCTGGCAACCGGTCCCTTTGTCGGTCAGAATTTCGGCGCGGGCAATTGTGACCGGATTCGAGCGGCACTACGGTTCGGCTCAAAATTCTCACTGGTCTGGGGAGCAGTTGCATTTGTCAGCCTCTACCTCCTGTCCGGCATCATCGCACCGATTTTTAACGATGACGAGGCGGTGATTGCTGGCATCGTACTCTTTTTGCACATCATTCCGATTAGCTATGGGATGTATGGGATCTCTACGTTGGTCAATTCAATGTTTAACGCCGTGGGAAAACCGTTACAAGCATCTTTGGTCATCATACTACACCTCTTTGTTTTCGTGCTACCGTTGGCGTATCTGGGATCAAAGGTGTACGGATTGAAGGGTGCTTTCATCGGTATCGCCGTTGGGAATGCGGTAATCGGGATTGTTGCCTATCCAATGGTACAGAAATTCCTTGTACGTGTTGAGACGGAACGCGAATCGGGAATTACTGAGGCGATCGAGCCTGCCCAACGAACCCATGAACTTATGAACGAATGAACCAAGCACAGTTTGTAGTGAACGGAGATTTCCGTCCCATTGCTTCTCGCGTTTCACAATGAATCAACAAAAATCGGATATAAATAAAGCCGAGCTGTTACAAGGTCCGGTGGGGCAGACACTTATCTCATTAGCAATGCCGATGGCATTCGGGATCGTGTCTATTGTTCTGTTTACTGTTGTTGATACCTTTTACATCGGGCGATTGGGTGCAAAACCGTTGGCGGCGATGGGGTTTACCTTCCCCATCAGTTATATTGTAATGAGCATCGCAATGGCACTGAGCACTGCCATCTCCTCAGTCATCACTCGAGCCATTGTCATCACTCGGCCATTGGGGAAGGCAATCAACTCAAAGTACAACACCTCACGACCGAGGCGTTAGGGTTAGCCATTCTCATTGTCACGTTCCTCTCCCTTATCGGACTAACAAACTTGAATACGATCTTCTCTCTGATGGGAGCGGAAGGAGAGATGCTTGTACTCATCTCGGACTATATGATCCCTTGGTGTCTGGGTGTGGGGCTGCTCATGGTTTCGATGGTTGGCAACGGTGCGATTCGTGCCACAGGGGATATCAAAACGCCCATGGTGATTATGATTATCGCCGGGATAGTGAATGTCGTCTTAGATCCATTTCTGATTTTTGGCATCGGTCCGTTTCCGCGATTGGAGTTGCGAGGTGCTGCGCTGGCAACGGTGATTTCTTGGGCGATAGCGCTCACCGCCTCGTTGTGGGTCTTGAGGAAGCGTAAGCGGATGATTCGACTGCTGATATTCGATCCCAAACGCACCTTCGACGCTTGGAAACAGATCCTCTCCATCGGTATCGCTGTTGGGAATGGGGCAGGCGGGCTTATCGCCTATCTGATGGTGCGGAAATTCATTTCAAGCGTTGAGGCAGAAGTGCGGCTCAGGGCTTCCTGATTCGATGGAATCAATTTCCCCTTGATACAACCCCACACCTTAGAGGCGCCCCTTATGGGTGCCCGCTTTGAGTTTTCTTCGCCCCAGCGGGGCGATATATCTATAAAATGGCTGTGGGAGGGGCATCCTCGCCCCGATAAGCTGTCGGGCCAGTTCCATTCCAGCTTGCCCCGATTCATCGGGGAGAATCCCGATAATCGAGAGAAGTGCGACCTACAGCCACTTCGGGGCCTATTGCACGATTTCTTAACATGAGCCGAAATGTTTTTGTTCAGTTTGTTCCCGATAGGTTGGCAAATCCAGCAGAATCTTTGCCCCATCGATGGGATATGGAAGTATCCTGTAAATCCTTAAATCCAGAGAATCCTGATTCAGACAAGGGTACACCCGTTCAATGAACCAATGAACCAAGCATAATTCGTAGGGAACGGAGATCTCCGTTCCATTTCTTTTCACGTTTCGCGCATCACGCAACAGGAGACCAACCACACATGCCAGAAAAAAGCACAGCGTTTGCCGTGATCGGCGATCGCTACCACAATTCAGACTACATTCGAACCGCACTCGGCAAAACCTTAGTGAGTGACCTTGGGCTAACCATCGACTTCACCGACGACGTGAAACTGCTCAATGCAGAAACGCTGCACGGTTACAAGATGCTGATCACCTTTCGAGATGGCATGATCTGGCCCCAAGGCTACGGTGCCGGGGGATCGCTTCCACCAAATATAAGCGAACCGCCGGTGCCAGAGGTCGAAGGGACCGCTGTCGATTGGATCACCGAGCCACAGGCGCAAGCGGTCAAGGATTTCGTCGAAGGCGGCGGTGTTGCCCTGTTTTACCACAATTCAACCTACATCGCGAGGGGCAATGCGACCTTCCGCGCCGTCTTGGGAGCGGCAACCGAAGGGCATCCACCCGTTCGGCCGTTCAAGGTTACACTCACGGACCCAGACCATCCCATTGTGCAGGGTGCCAGCGACTTTATTGTCACCGACGAGCAACACTACATGACCTACGACGGGGATCCAGCGCACGTTTTCCTGCGGAGTATTAACGAAGATGGGTTGGGGTTCAACGAGCTGGGTACAACTTGCGAGGCGGGGTGGGCATACGACTACGGGAAGGGACGAATCTGCTATCTTGCGCCCGGACATACCGTTGCTGCGCTGTGGAATCCGGCATACGTGAAGATTCAGCAGAACGCTGTCCGGTGGCTATTGAGGGAGATCTAAAAGGAGTATCTCGTCAATCCGCCCAATCGCGGAAAACAGTGTCAGGCGCTACGTACATCAGATTGGAGTAGCCCGTTTCTTAATCCCACCTGTTCCGTTCCAGCCAGCCCCGATTCATCGGGGATTTATCGGGCATCAGTACCGATGGATCGTCGAACCCCGGGACTTTAAGAACCTGTTTGAAAAATCCGAATAATCTCTGAACATTGTCATTTTACCGGTAAATACTCTCAAAATCGGTTGATTGTGCCCCTAGAATGGCAAAAGATGACCGTTTCACCTACTCTTAAAACAGACCCTAAGCCCCAGCGGGGCGACATGTTTATAGAATACAGGACAAACAAACAACCTAAGCCCCAGCGGGGCGACATGTGAACAACTGTCTAAGGATGACCCTTTCACTTTTAAAACAGGCTCTAAGCGTTCAACTGCATAAGCCATAATAAATAAACCCACCAACAAATTGTCGGTGGGTTTTACTATTTTAAACCTAAGTTTCAATTCCCTTCAAACGGGAAGATACATCCAAACCCCTACCTTTTTGAACCCAGTGGGCACGCGGTTCCGCACGCCCAAAACCAAACTGCGCGCCGCTTTTTTTCGGCAAAAATAGAAGCCAAAAATGCCACAAATCCTCACTAACACTGATCCAAACACGATTTTTCAATAAAGTGCATTGAAAACCCAGGCAGGACCTAGTACTTTGTCAGGCAAATTATGGTTGTGTATATTGATTGAAAGCAAACGATAGCAGATACAGGATTTATGCGCTTTAGCCTGTAGTTGCCCGATTCATCGGGCGTTGGAACTAGTGTCATGCGGCGATAAATCGCCGAACTACAGGGCTTTGACCCTTCAGCGGCGTAAGTCCTAATATATAATAATTCCAAAACTTATGTGACTGAGTACTAGTACACTGTCAGGCAAATTATGCTTGTGTATATGGATTGAGTCTCATAATACTTCGTAGGGGTCGGGTCCCCCGATCCCCTTGTGTATATGCAAAACTTATGTGACTGAGTACTAGCTTTTGGGGCGATTTGAGCCACGCCTTCAGTTCCTATGTCAATCGCGTTTGGTTATTATACTACAAATCGGCAGGAATGTTAAGTTTTTTTACCGAACACATGCTTACGCAGAAAATCAAAGGGATTGTCCGCTCACGTTTTAATATGATAGATCTCGCGTAAGTTTCGGTACTTCTGCGCGTAGTCCAAACCGTATCCAACGACAAAGGTATCCGGAATCTCAAAACCAACATAATCAACCGCCGTTGACACGATTCTTCGGCTTGGCTTGTTTAAGAGGCTGCACACCTTCACGCTTGCAGGCTCCAACGCCTCAATCTCCTTCCTGAGAAAAGTCATGGTCTGTCCTGTGTCAACGATATCTTCGACAACAACCACGTCTGCTTTGTGAAGATTGCCGTTTAATCCCTGAACTGTCCGAACATGACCTGACGAATCCGTTCTACCGTTATAACTTGAAAGCTGAATAAACTCACAACGCACAGGAACCGAGAGCGTGCGGAACAGATCGGCGAAGAATACGGCTGCGCCTTTCAGAACGCAGACAAGTACCGGCTCGCGATTAGAGTAATCTTCGGAAATCTGTTGTCCCAACTCGCGAACACGTCTTTGAATCTCTGCTTCGGAGATTAGAGTAGATTCAATTTCCATTTTTATCAATATTTTCCCCATGCCCGGTAGGTGCGGTTTCCAACCGCACCGGACATCGCTCGGAAATTAACGGAATTAATAAATTAATCTGCATTCAGAATATACCACGCCCGTAGATCGGGCACCAATGAATTACTGAACTTAGGACCTACGCAGTTGAACGGTCAAAGCACTGTAGTTCGGCGATTCATCGCCGAGAGACACCGTTGCCAACGCCCGATAAATCCCCGATAAATCGGGATTAAGAAACGGGCAACTACAGTAGGGACAAAGGCTTGTAGTAGGGCGATAAATCGCCCGTCGGGACGCGCAATTCATTGCGCTACTACGAACTGAAGTGCGTAACTCCTATGAACTAACGAACCAATGAATAGTTTTCACGTTTCACGCATCACGTTTCACGCTTTCTAAGTAACTCAAGTATAGCTGATGCTTCGTCTCAGCCCGGACTTTGAACGGCTCACTCGTTCGATAGCCAACGACCCAAATAATCTCATCCCCGCTCATCAGCACGGGGACCCGCCCTCGCTCCTGCTGAGGAATCTTGGCATCAATTAACAGGTCCTTCAATTTCTTCGTGCCCCGCATTCCAAACGGCTGAAACCGGTCGCCGTCTCGCCGCTGTCGAAGCTTCAGCGGGAGTTGAAGCCGATCTAAATCAAATACAGCTTGAAATTTGCCATCAGGAAACTTAGCTGTCGCCGTGCTATCCATCGATTGTTCCACAACGGTAGCATTCATCTCCGCATCCAATAATGGAAGCGGGGTATACCCCGGCACTGCAACCTCATATTCAAATGAGGGGTAACTGTCTATCGACTTCTGGAGGAGGAGGCGGTTGTATGCCCGTCGAAACGCCCCGCCGTTGGGCAGATCCAAAGCGCTATTCGGGGCTTCTCCCTCAATCAGGATCAACATCGATTCAAAATGATTGAAGTACAGATCCCTGACCTCTCCAAAAACTTCTGCGACAGCAAGACGCAGGATTCGCCGACGCAATGCCAAATGGTATTCTCGAAATAAACAGCGATCCAGAACAACGGTATCGGATGAACACGATGCTATCCGGCACGCTTGAAACGCGTCATAAGCCAAGGTCTCCAGATAATCCGATTCAGCCTGTAATAGTTCGGCTGTCTGATTCAAGGCGTTCTGGACATTGGCGTTATACGCACGCTCTAAGATGGGGATAAGTTCTAACCGAACCCGATTACGGAGGTAGTCGAGTTGATAATTTGTAGGGTCACGGCAGGGTCGTAATCCAAGCTGCGCTACAAAGTCCTCGATTTCCTTTCTTGAAAAAGCCAACAAGGGGCGAATAAACTTCCCATCCCGCACTGGAAGGATCCCCGTTAAGCCCGATGCCCCGGTCCCGCGCAGCAGGTGCATCAAGACCGTTTCTGCTTGATCACCACGGTGATGTCCCAACGCAATCTTCGTTGCCCCAATCCGCTCAGAGGCACATTGATAGAACCGGTATCGTGCCCGTCGTGCTGCCATTTCAGCGGAGAGTTTCTGATCCAACATCAGCTGCGGTACGTCAATCCTATCCATCGAAATCGGGATGTCCAACCGATCTGCCTGTGCTGCAACATACACCGCATCATCCGCCGAATCCTTGCGAAAACTGTGATCCAAGTGAGCAATATGGAATTGACAATCAAGTTCATGGCGTAGCGTGTGCAAAGCGTAAAGCAGGGCAAGTGAGTCAACACCCCCAGAAACACCGATAAGCACTGTTTCCTTTGGTTGAATCATCTGATGTTGAGTGATAAAACGGTGGGTACATTGCACAAAACCAGCAGCCATGACAGAATCTCGACTTATGGTGAATTCTAAAAATATAGGATTTACGCAATTGAACGTTCAACCCTTTGTAGCTCGGTGATTTATCCGCAATAGACGTGGGAGGGGCATCTCCCGCGAAAGCGAGGATCCCGATAAATCGGGACCTGCCCCGATACGCTCCATTCATTGTGGCACTACAATAAGGTTTTAGATTTGTAGTAGGGCGATTTATCGAATACCCGTTGTGTTGTGCGATGGTATTTGGTAAGTTGCACCAGGTACTTTAGCGCGATGTCGTTGGTATCTGACGCGCAATGAATCCCCGATAAGTCGGGGATTCATCGGGCATCATGCTATCAATCATGGAACACACCACTCCAAACGCTCAACTCTGTGAACTCTAACCTATTTGTAAGGTCCCCTCAAATAAATAGATACTTTCGCCTCCGGTAGGTGCGGTCTGAAACCGCACTGGTTGGCGTGTCCCATTAATCTAAAATCCACCATATAAAGAAAGTGCCGTTAGCATGGGCAAAATAAAAAAGCCGCGCTAGGCGGCTAAATGATGGTTTGTGAGTGCCGGTGTGGAGAGTTGAACTCCAGACAGCACGATTATGAGTCGTGTGCTCTACCACTGAGCTACACCGGCATAAGAAAAAAGGGAAATGTGCTTGAACAAACACATTTCCCGTAAGCTTTTCTGCCTCCAAATAGAACCAAGTGGTTGCAGGGGAGGGATTTGAACCCCCGTCCTCCGGGTTATGAGCCCGACGAGCTACCAGACTGCTCTACCCTGCGCCAAGATTTAGGGAGGAAATGGTGGGCGAGGAGGGATTTGAACCCTCACACCCATTTACGGGCGATGGATTTTAAGTCCATTGTGTCTGCCATTCCACCACTCGCCCGCGGCAAGGAGGCACTGAATTCCAGCGAATTCAATCGACCCCTATTGTAATAGATCCCCTCGGATTTGTCAAGTTTTTTTTCCGAATATGCCTTTCCGATTTCAGTTAATGTCTTTGATTGATATTAAGTAGGACTTAGGGACTTGAACGCTCAAGTCCGATGAATCCCTGATTTATCGGGACAGGCGGGCAACCACGAGGGTTGCCCCTACAGTAAGATCTTCGGTTTGTAGTCGGGCGCGCCCGTCGGGACGCGCAATGAATTGCGCTACTACAAACTGAACTGCGTAACTCCTATTAAGAAATGGTGCGACAGAAACCGAGTTTTCAAAAAAAAACTCGGTTTCCCTCTACGTTTTGCACCTTCTGTTTATAGAAACCCCCGTTTTTTGACCGATTTTGGTGGGTAGATAGCAGATTGACCTCCCGATGAATCGGGACGGGGCATCTTGCCCCACCCGAAGAATTAAATGACCCTAGCTTTGCATTTTTTAGAGTTGACTTTCACGTGTTAGCATGGCATACTTTTCGCCTAAAGATTCATCCAATTTTCCAAGTCAGAAGGAGTAACAGCAACTTATGGAACTGACCTACGCACAAAAACAGGAAATCTTCAAAAACGGGTTTGTCAAAGTTCCCGGTGTTGTACCACAAGTGATGGTGAACGCTGCCCTCCGGGCAATCAACAACGGTGTCGGCGAAGGGATGAACGTTGACGATATGGCAACTTTTCGGTCTAGATCATACTGTCCAGAGCTTCAGGGGAATCCTGTCATCACAGACCTGCTTAACCGAACACCTGCGTGGGAGTTAGCGGAGTCTGCAATCGGAGTCGGAAAGATTATTCGGCCAAAGGGAGGGCAAATCGCACTGCGGTTTCCGAGCATGCAGGATCCGCCACCAGCGCCGGGGGGCCACCTCGATGGAATGTACTCACCACATAACGGTGTACCCAAAGGCGTAATTCGAAACTTCACAATGCTGGTGGGTGTGTACCTCAGCCATGTACCGCAGCCATACTCTGGCAATTTCACAGTGTGGCCCGGGACACATCACGTCTACGAGAAATATTTTCAGGAACACGGTCCTGAATCGCTGCTTGAGGGGATGCCACCGGTCGAATTGCCGGAGCCACATCAAATCATCGGGGAGCCCGGCGATGTCATTATAGCGCACTACCAGATCGCACATACTGCAGCACCAAACGTTTCGCCACACGCGCGTTACGCAATCTTTTTCCGCTTACGTCATGTTGATCACCCCGACTACCGGCCCGAAGCGATGACCGATATCTGGCTGGAGTGGGAAGGGATGCGGGAAGTTCTAGCAGCATAATTGACACATCAATCCCCCTTTCCTATTCAGAACTTATATGCTTCAGATTGTAGTTATCCGATTCATCGGGCGTCAAAGGGGGTGTTCTCCGGCGATGAATCGTTGAGCTATAAGACTTTGAGTGTTCAAATGCGTAAGTTCCGTAATGATAACCCTAAACTATCGCTCGGAATGGGAAAATGAAGAAGTTGATAACCGCATTATTTGGAAGTTCAAAAAACTGACTAAAAGCTATAAGTGGGGCAGCAACTCTTGAAAATCATATTCGTAGGGAACGGAGATCTCCGTTCCGTTTCTTGTTGCGCGCTACGTATTATACGTAGATCATTATGCGTAGGTTGGGTTGAACGATTAAAAATGAATCCGCATCAACCACAATAGAGGTGTTGCCCTTCAACAACATACTTGTATAGATAGAGCGAGTGAAACCCAACACCGGCAATCTGCTTTGTCACCCGCTCCAGAGGAGCGTAATGTCTATAGAATAGCGAGGCGTCGAATGCCCGCACTCCAGTTTTGAATCCCGGTTTTATCGGGGAGGAGTGCAATGTATAAAATTCATTGTTCAATAAACCAATGAACTAATGAACCAAGGTTCAAAGGAAGGGATAACCCATGCCAGAACAACTCGCAATCCACGGCGGACAACCGACAGTTCCAGAGGGGACGATTAAACCCTGGCCCTACATTACCGATGCAGATCGGCAAGCGGTGATGGAGGTGCTGTCCAGCGATAGCATCAACGAACAGCGGAAGATTCAGTCCGAAGCGTTGTCCCAAGAATGGGCAGCATATGTAGGGCGAAAGTACTGCATCCCAGCCAACAGCGGCACCGCTGCACTCCACATGTGCATCGCCGCTTTGGGAATCGAGCCGGGCGACGAAGTCATCATTCCAGCCTTTACGTTCTGGGCGACGGCAGCCGCTGTCCTCCACCACAACGCGATCCCAATCTTCGTTGACATCGATCCCAAAACGTTCTGCATTGATCCCGCACAGATCGAAGCCAAACTCTCGGAGCGGACAAAAGCAGTTATCGCTGTTCACATTCACGGAATGCCAGCGGATATGGATGGGGTCCTCACCGTTGCTCAACAATACGGGCTCAAGGTTATCGAAGATGCCGCACAAGCGCACGGTTCAAGGTATAAGGGTATGCCGTGCGGTTCGATTGGAGATGTCGCCGGGTTTAGTACCCAGATGTCGAAAACGCTGACCACGGGCAGTGAGGGCGGTCTATTTGTCACCGATGATGAGGATTACCACAAACAAGCAGCGCTACTTCAATACTTTGGTGAATTGGTTGTGCCGGGCAGAGAACGACAAGAGCAAGAGTACAACGCCTTTGGATTGGGCTGGATGTATCGTGGCGATGTGTTCGGTCAAGCATTTATCCGCAGCCAACTAAAAAGACTCGATGCGAACAACGCTTTACGCATCCGAAACTGCAACTTCCTCACGGAGCACCTCTCCAAAATCAAAGGCATCGAAACGCCGTATGTTCCGCCACAATGTGAATCTGTTTTCTATAACTATGTAATTGGCGTCAAACCAGACGAGTTAGGGCTTTCCGTCTCACCGAGAGTCTTCCGCGAGAAAGTGCAGGAAGCGTTAACCGCCGAAGGGTTGCACGTTGGGCAGTGGCAAAGAAGGCCCGTACCGGCACAGGAAATCTTTCAAGCCCAAATCGGCTACGGAAAAGGGTGTCCGTGGACCTGCGGTCATGCCCAACCGGTGGAATATCGGACAGAGGATTATCCCAACGCCACCGCTTTCATCGATTCCCATTTCTACCTGTTCGACGTGAATCCACCGAACGGCCTCGACCTGATGAGACTATACGTCGAAGCCATTGAAAAGGTGATGGATAACCCCGATCAGCTGGTTGGATAAGCGTGTGGGAAAAAAGATGAAACGACGTAATCTACGAATAATCTGAAAGGAAAATTGATGGACAAACCACTGAATTCGCCGACAAACGTTATCTTTTGTATCGGCGATGGGATGGGATTTGAGAAAGTTAAGGCAGCTAGCATGTATGCCCACGGCAAAACGGGAACGCTCTCATTTGAGGCGTTCCCTTATCAAGGTGAGGTGACGACGCATTCAGCCGACTCACCTATAACTGACTCCGCAGCAGCTGCAACCGCAATGGCAACCGGTTCCAAGGTCAACAACGGTGTCATCAGCACCGCTTTGCCGGGCGATGGCAGAGAGTTGTATACGCTCTTGGAATGTTTCAAAGATCAGGGCAAGAGCACAGGGCTAATCTCTACCACTTTCCTCACCCACGCTACTCCCGCTGCTTTCGGTGCGCACGAGCCTAAGCGGGGCAATTTGGCGGAAATCGCCGAGGATTACCTAAACCAGACCCGTCCGGATGTGCTGCTTGGTGGTGGTGGCAATGGGATGGCTGAGGAGGCAGCAGAAGCAGCCGGTTACACGGTTGTTACGAATCGGGACGAACTCCTATCTCTGGAACCAGAAAACGTCGAGCAAGTTTCCGGTCAGTTTGGCGACACAAATCTACCCTATGAATTTGATGGACTGGGAGATTTACCGCACCTGTCAGAAATGACCTCAACCGCACTGAAGATATTAACGAAAAATCCAACAGGTTTCTTTCTGATGATTGAAGGTGGTCGTATCGATCACGCCGGACACTCTAACGACATTGAGCGCAACGTTTACGAGACGCTTGAGTTCTCTAAGACGGTACAAGTTGCATTTGATTGGGCAGAAGGACGAACCGACACCCTCATCATCGTCACCGCCGATCATGAAACCGGCGGTTTGGAGGTCCTTGAAAACAACGGTAGGGGCATTTTCCCAACCGTCTCTTGGTCCACCGGCGGTCATACAACAACAAATATCCCGGTATACGGTTGGGGTGCCAATGCAGCGTGCATCTCTGACGTGATGGATAACACCGATTTCTTTAACCTTGTGATGCACAACCAATCCGCGGACAAATAAGACTTACACGAACAGGACTTACGCACTCCAGATTGTAGTTGCCCGTTTCTTAATCCCGATTTATCGGGGCGGCGATTCATCGCCGAACTACAGGGTTTTGACCGTTCAACTGGGTAAGTTCTAACGAAAAAACATAGCGTAGAGTCTTTCCTTGATGAAATCGGGGTTTCCCAATCGTAGCCACAGATTTCCTAACCTATGATCGAATCAGATTTCACTGCGATCAACCTGCACTAATATTGCCTCACGAAGGAAGATATTTATGTACAATTCTGTTCAGCATTTCGAGCAGTTGTATGCGTCCGTACCGAGGGAATTTGCATTTCGAGCCTCATCACGGGAAGAGTGGCTTGCTTGGCGTGACGTTTTTCAACTCCGTCTACGTCAGGCGCTTGGATTGGACAGGCTGGAGTCAGACCTACAGGGGTATCAACCGATCGCGGAACTATCTCAATCCGAGGATATGGGGACACATATTCGGGAACGGTGGCATCTGTGGGTTGAACCAACCGTGCCATTGCCTTTCTATCTGCTACGTCCCAAAACGCAGAGCGGTCCCTTACCCTTGGTGCTTACACCGCACGGTCATAATCATCCACACATCTACGTCGGGATTGCGCACAGCGAAGACGAAGAGGAATCTATGCTGGAAGGAGAGCGAGACATCGCCCGCCAAGCGGTGGAGGAGGGATATTTAGCGATTGCGCCAACCGTCCGTGCCTTTGGTGAGACGCGCACTGAGACGGACAAGGAAAATGACAAAACATCTTCCTGCCGAATTGCGTTGATGCACGGGCTACTGGTAGGTCGTACGCCCATCGGAGAGCGTGTTTGGGACATCTCCCGCCTAATCGATTGGGCGCTAGGGCATCTGGACGTAGCAGCGCAGCAGATTGCGATTACAGGAAATTCCGGCGGTGGAACCGTCTCCCTGTTTGCTGCTGCCTGTGAGCCTCGTATTTCGGTCGCTGTCCCCAGCAGCTATTTCTGCACCTTTCAGGGGAGCCTGGGGTCCATCCATCACTGCGACTGTAACTATGTACCGGGCATCATGCGGTTGGGAGAGATGTACGATGTCGCCGGATTAATTGCCCCACGCCCCTTTTCCGCGATCGCTGGGAAGGACGATCCCATCTTTCCAATTGAGCACGTCAAATCTGCCTTTGAACACCTGCAGCAAGTCTACACAGTCGCTGGTGTACCAGAAAACTGCCAACTCCATATCGGCGACGGAGGGCATCGTTACTACAAGAAGGGGGCTTGGCCCTTTATCCGTAAGCATTTCCGCACCGCAGCGACTGAAACCGCTTGAACCTTTGATTTCTGGCTTTCCCAACCCTCGCTAAATCTGTTTAGCCTACGAATCAGACAATTGGTGGCTTAAAAATTTCCAACTGTGCCAGGGCGTCCTGAATATTCTTCAACCGAGTCGGATCCGTAATCTTTGCTCCATTTGTATCCGTCACGTAGAATGAATCCTCTGCTATGAATGCCTCGGTCGTAATCTTGGCGAGATGGAGGTCCAAGCCCAATTTATAGAAGGCATCCGAGATTGTGTAAAGCAGACCCACCTGATCTTGTGCACGGATATCAATAATCGTTGCGCGATCCGACGCCTCATTATCGATTCGGATCCTCGGTTGGATATGTCGCTGTTGACGGCGAAGGAGCGGATCCGATTCGCGCTGCTCCTCCAGCACAGTGTCCACGTCAACTTCCCCATTCCAGACAGCCGTTAATGTTTCTTCAATTTGGCGATACCGATCTGAAATTGCGCCCTTGCCCGTCTGTCCATCTGTCACATTCAAGACATCGATTACGATACCATCGCTACGTGTGTTGATCATAGCCCTCAGTATATTAATATTTTCAATCGTGAATACACCTGTAATCTGCCGAAAAATTCCCCGCGCGTTGCGGGTGCAGATACCGATTTGGGTATAACTTTGATTTTCGGCAAAATGGGAGACAGCGATTGGAAGGTCTCCTAACTTCTCAACGAGTTGGATCTGTTTACCGATTAGGTCGGGTGCCTGCGAAACCACCCCTTGATCCGGCATTGTTTCAAAGTGTCGGGCAATTGCAGCCTCTCCAACCGCCTCGCCAATGAGTTGCGTGACGCGCGCTTGCAGCTCTTCAACTTTCAAGAACTCCATCTCACCTTGCAGGAACTCAAGCGTGCGTGTATAAAGTTGCCAGAGTAGAATCGCATTCCACTGGTTCCAGATCTCTATGCTTACCGCTCGCATATCGGCGAAGGTCAAGAGATATAGCATTTTTAGATGCTGTTCATCCTGGACCAGCTCCGCAAAACGTTCAATGACTTTCGGGTCGTCGAGGTCGCGTCGCTGGGCGGTATGGATCATATCTAAGTGCCTCAAGATGAGGAATAACACCACCTCTTTATCCACGCTATCCAATCCTATCCGCTCCAAAGCTGCTTGCGCCATTTCAAACCCACGTTCGTCATGCCCTCCTGGTCCGTCGACGCCTTTTCCGACATCATGCAATAAGATCGCTAGCCGCAGCAATTCCGGTTTCTCCACCTCTTTGAAAATATCAAGAAAATCTTGTCCGCCTTCCAACTGTGCCAGCGTTGCTTCTTCGAGGTTTTCAATCGCATACAGGGTGTGTTCGTCGACGGTGTATTGATGGGGTCGGTCAGACCGTACCAGCGATCGGATTTTGCCAAATTCAGGTAAATAGTGGTCCAACACCTGCCAACGATGCATCCGGCGCAGCACCTCCGCAACCGACTCCGAATGACGGAGGATCGATAGGAAATATTCAGCGACTTCAGGTGAACGTCGGAAGTTATCATCAATGAGATGAAGATTTGCGGCAATTTGATGTCGCACCTCTGCGCTGATTCGATTCCCCAGTTGTTGGCGATGCGTGAATACCTTCATCATCCGCGTTGGGTCCGTCCTAAAATCGAAATGCCCTTCCTGAAAACCGATTTCGTCCCTTACAACTGTAAATCCATCGGGCAGCATTTTGGTCTGCCATCGCTCAAGCCATCGATTTAGCGGAGATCCCTGATGCTTCACCCGATCTATGATTAGCTTTGCGAACTCATAAAGATGCTCTGCGTGTAGATAGTAATCCCGCATCATCGTTACTTCTGCGAGGGAATGTCCATCATCCTTATAGCCAAGATTTTTGGCAATGATTTCTTGCACATCTAAAACTAACTGATCACTCCTTCTTTGATTCACATAATGGAGTTCATTACGCAATTGCCACAGAAAATCGAGCGATTCTTCGCACGATTTCGCCACTGTTTGGGGGATAATGCCTCGCCTTTGCAGCTCTTCAAGGTCTTTAACCCCAAATCGAACTGCCGCGACCCAGATGCCTGTATGAAAGTCTCGGAGTCCACCAGCACTCTCTTTGATGTTCGGTTCTTGAAGGTAAATTGTTGCGCCGTAAGATTCGTGACGGGCGCTCCATTCCTCTATCGTCTTTGCAATAAATTTTCCGACCTGCTTCTTGAAAAAATGTTTAGAGGTCAATCTCTGAAATTCACGATAGACCTGTCTTGCGCCGACAATGTATCGCGCTTCAAGCATTGAAGTTTTAGAAAAAATATCGTCGTAGGTTGCCCGGACACACTCTTTGAGCGACCGAAAACTATGCCCAACCTCAAAACCGATGTCCCAGAGCGTCGTAATCAACTGGGTGGCAAACGGTTCCACTTGACGCAGGTTGAGTTCTGAAGGATTATAAACCAACATAATGTCAATGTCTGAATAGGGGTTCAGTGATTCCCGTCCGTAGCCTCCCAATGCGAGGATGGCTATGGGGGTATCTTCAGATAGTGTGGGTCCACCGTTTTCTGCTCTGATCGCAGCTTGATAGATGCGTTGAATCACAATGTCTGCAAGGCGAGTATATTCTTCGACAATTTCCCTGCCGCCAATTCCGAAACAGTGGCGGGAATAGATGCGCTCTCGTTCTTTAGCGCAAAAATCCTTTAATTCTTCCACAAGTTGGTGATTATGTTGCATTTGCATTCCTCTGAACAAATAGTTTTCACGTTTCATGTCCCGGTATCGTTGGCGCCGGTTTCATCGGAGACTTACGAGACCGCGGATCCCGATCGGATCGGGACATCACGTTGCACGCTTTTTGCGTTTTACACTTTCTTTTTTAGCTCATACTAAGAAAGCGTGCAACAGCAACCGTAGGGGCGGGGTCCCCCCGCCCGCGCTTTGCTTACTTTTTACATGAGCGTCTTTGTTTATGAAGCATCTTAGGACTTACGGAGTTGAACGGTCAAAGTACTGTAGTTCGGCGATTCATCGCCGAGAGACACCGTTGCCAACGCCCGATAAATCCCCGATAAATCGGGAAACTACAGTAGGGATAACGGCTTGTAGTAGGGCGATTTATCGCCCGTCCGGACGCGCAATGAATTGCGCTACTACGAACTGAAGTGCGTAACTCCTAGCATCTATAAAAAATTCGGCCAATTCTCATCCTAACCCGGACAAGTTGCTAAAAAAGAGGATGCAAGCGAGCGTCGGTAACAAAAACAGGAGCAGCTTGACCTCAAGCAGATAGTTTTGGTAGCGTAAAGCAGACGGATCGCCCCCTTTAAACCGCTCAATAAATTTGATTCGCCGGTCAACCGATGGATGCGTCTGAAATAGCTCGAACAGACGTCGAATAGACCGAGGCGTGTAGTTAAGGTAGGCAAGTCGGGCTAAGGCAAGTTCAAGTGCCTCTGGCTTGTCCGTCAGTGCGACCGCGTACAGATCTGCTTGGTGCTCAAAACGTCTCGATAAAGCGCGGAAAATAATAACAAAATAGAGAGAAATGAAAAAGACCAAACCGATTGCCGGTAACAGGGAAAAGGTGGAGGGTATCGACTCAAGCGGTTGTCCAATGTAGATATAATAGATGGCATAACTGAGAAAGTAAGCGATCAAAAACATGAGATAGGTCAGAATATGCTTGTAGCGGACATGCCCAAACTCATGTGCTACAATGACTTCAATCTCATCGTCGGAAAAGTGTTTCAGCAAAGCGTTCGTCAGGAAAATCTGCCGGGACCACGGAGCAATTCCAGCCACTGCCGCATTAGCCACTGATTCCGTCTGCCAGATAACGATGTCTTTGTATCTGATGTTGTCTTCGGCAGCCAACCGGTGGAGCCTGCTCCTAAGATTGGCATCCGCTAGCGGAGTCGTTCGCCAAATGAAACTTAATAGCAAAGGGGCGTGGATGTACGCTAAAAAAATCAGCGACATCATAAGCGCCAAGGGCAAATAGGTGTTACTGGCGAGAAACGGGATATATGCAACCAGATCTAGCAAGGACAGGTAAACAAATAACGGCAGTAGTGGCAGTAACAGAAACTTCAGATGGACACTGAGATACTCTCCCTTTTTCCAGTTACTCGATGTGGCTTGCTGCTCAACTTCATAAACTGCAAGACGAATAAGCATCAGCCCAACAATCAACGGGACAATCCCCACAAGGTGCTTTGTATAAATTAACGGGATCCGCTCCAACGGCTTGCCGATTAACAACGGCAGATTCAACAGGTATACATCGCAAATATAACCAATCAAGAGAAGGCATTCAAAGACAATCACAGACCTTTTGAGGAGGTACACTCGACGCAGCCGGGCGTCCTGATCGATCGGCAATGCGCGTGTCGCATAAGATCCAAGAAAATAAACAAGTGCCGGCGGTAAGATGGTTATTGCAACCGTGACGATCAGGGTGTGTAGCTGATTAAACCCCCCGGTTCCCTGCGAGGGTTCATAGAAGAACAGAAAAATCAACCCTGCGATTAAAACGATGCTAATCTGGCCCATTACCGTATTCCTCACTGGGATGGGGTTGAAACAAATCGTTCGTATTCTATCACAGCGGAGTTTGGGAATTGACTGCTCCCAACGCTAAAGCATTGGGATTCTTATGATAGACTGATCAGTAATCCCGATCTATCGGGACTCTATGCTATCTTCTTGTTTCAACGATTCCTGCCCCAACCAATGGGGTCTTACAGTATCTCCACAAGCGTTTTAACTCTCCGTGTGTCCCACGGCGAGGGTTCTTAGGTTTATCGCAGCGTTTAGGTCTCTGTCTTGGGTATGACCACAAACACTGCAATGGTACGTCCTGTCTGACAAGGATAAATCACTATCGACTGAACGACACGCTGAACAGGTTTTACTAGACGGGTAGAAGGTATCTGCTTCTACAATCTTTGCATTGATACGTTCTGCGACATTTCAGAACACCAATCATATTGCTCATGCTTGATTGCATTAAAACGTCTACACAACTCACTGTGGCTACGCCATTGACCAGTATCTAAACCTTCTTTGAAGTCGGACAGTGCGTGATTGTAGGCAACACGAGCATAGCCACAATGTTGAGCAAATTGTGTCGCTTGAACGTTATTGGGGTTTAGGGCTATCTTGTGGGTTTTTAACATCGGATTGTCTTTGCGTCTATAGTTTTCCATGCCACTGGTATGTGGGAAACCCTATCGGGCGATAGGGGCGATATGCTCCCGCCAAAAGACACTGCAATTATACCATATATTCTACAAAGAAACACACAAAATCACCGTGTCGGACCCAAAGCTAAAGCATTGGGCTTGTTGCTAGGTTCTGTTGACATTTTGACGCTGCTTATTCGCTAAACGTTGTCACCATTGGATAATCTGACATAAGTAGCGCAAACTGTTAGTTTGCGGACTCGGATCACAATCTAACAGATCGTGGTACAAAAGACTCCTTTGTACTTGATGAGGATTGCCGTTTAACCGTTCAATTCAACCTACGGGCTGCCAAATGTTAACACGCCCTAGTTAGCTGTCAAACCAAAACCCTGAGTATCGGAATGAGCTGTTGACAGTGGGCATTGGATTATCTATAATGCAACCACTCAAAATCCGAATGAGTATCGGAAAGCATTAACAATGCAAGCCAACCGCTCCCACCTTGCCAACTATCTCACTCGGTCCGTATCAGGTGAGCCGACTCATCATCGGTGATAACCCAATCTACGGCTATTCGCATTTCAATCAGCTTCTCGCCCAACACCAACGGGAGGCACACGCACAAGATTCAGTGATGGAAACGTTAAGACGCGCCGAAGCTGTCGGGATCAACACTTGGCAGAATACAATCACAGAACGCTCGCTCTCTGATTTACTCCGCTACCGAGAGGAAGGCGGCACAATCCAGTGGCTATGCCTCAGTACATCGCAGTGGTACGATGAACCCCACCATATTGCGGAAGTCGCACGCCATAATCCAATCGGTATGGCACCCCATGGCGGCGGAATCGGTGATCGCTGCCTCCGGGAAAACAAACTCGATCTGCTCAAAGACATCCTCAAGCGGATTCGGGATACCGGCGTTTTGGTCGGGTTGTCCGCCCACGATCCCAAACTCATCAGCATCGCAGAGGACGAGGATTGGGACATTGATTACTACATGGCAGCCCTCTACAACCTGCGCGGGGGAAGAGAAGAGTTTGAAGAGAAGTTCGGTTACTCACCGTTGGGAGAGGTCTATCTGCGGGAACATCGTCCCAAAATGTGTGAGCAGATCCTGCAAACAGACAAACCGTGTATTGTTTTCAAGGTGCTCGCTGCCGGTCGGGCGGTTGGATCGAAGGAACAAATCCGCGAAGAGTTTGCGTTCGCGTTGAAAAACATCAAACCTAACGATGCGCTCCTCATCGGCATGTACCAGAAGTTCGGAGATCAGATCGGTGAGAACGCCGCGATGATCGCTGAACTCTGTCATGAGTAATTATAAAGAAGGTGCCTGTCGAGACTGCGGTGAAACCCGAATTACCGCGTTAGACCGAAGCGAAGGGAGAATTCCTCGCATTGTCTACGATATGTCGCAATTTGGTAATCCGAACTTTTATCAAGAAAGGGTAACAGACATGAAACCGCAGCATACATACACAGAAAGCGATAAGCGGCTATCGACAATTCTCAACGGTGTCGGTGACGCTGTAATTGCCACGGATCGAAGCGGATGGATAACATTTATGAATCCGGCTGCCGAAATCTTGACAGGTTGGGAAATGGAAGAAGCATCTGAAAAGCGCGTGACGGATATTCTCGATATTTCTGTTGAAAACGCCGGGAATCTTATAAAAGGCAGGTCTTTGATAGAGGTATTTGAAAAAGGATCTGTTAGCACCGGGGGATTGGCTTCTACTTCTGGGGGCGACCATGATACCCGTCTCATTGCGAAATCTGGTCAAGAAATCCCTATCGACTATAACATCTCACCCATCAAAGACGAGATGGAAAACCCTACCGGCATCGTTATAACCTTCCACGATATCACCAGGTATAAAACGATGTATAAAACGATGGAGGGGCAATTAAACCGATCCATCAGCGAGTTGCGCCATCAAACCCGACTGATGAAGACCGTTTTTGATAGTATGTATGATGGTATCGTGGAGCTCGATTTAACCGGTGAAATATTGTTCACCAACCCAAGTATACAACAGATTTTCGGTGCGGAGCCCCCGGATACATTACCCAATCAATGGCCTGAAATGTACGGGATTTTTTATCCTGACAAAGAGACGCGCGTTCCAATCGATCAGATTCTCACACATATCTCCCAGGGTGTGGCAATAAGAGATCAAGCGTTTTTTATACGCAATAAGGAACAGCCGGAGGGAATTCACATCAGGGCGAGTGCTATCCCCTTATTTGATGAGAATCAGGAGGTTATAGCCTGTCTGTGCATTGTTCGCGACATCTTACGCGCCGAACCTGAAACGACCCGCCCCTTCGGTGAAATTATAGGCAAAAGCCGAAACATGCAGCAGATGTTCACGTTAATGCAACGGGCGGCTGAAGGTGATATTACGGTGCTTATTTCAGGTGAAAGTGGGACTGGTAAAGAATTGGTTGCGCGCGCAATCCATGCGAATAGCGATCGAAAAACGGGTCCCTTTATTACAGTCAATTGCGCTGCCATTCCAGAGACACTCATTGAAAGCGAGTTGTTCGGTCATGAAAAGGGGGCTTTCACCGGTGCCACAACGAAACGGATCGGCAAATTTGAAGAGGCGGATCGAGGGACTATCTTTCTTGATGAAGTTGGTGATATGGAACTGTCTCTGCAAGCAAAATTATTGCGTGTCCTCCAAGAGCGGCAGATCCAGCGCGTCGGTGGCACGGCTAATATCCCAGTTGACATCCGCGTGCTAACAGCGACAAATCAGGATTTAGAAGCGGCGATGGAAGCGGGTACTTTCCGAGAGGATCTGTTCTATCGGATCTCTACTTTCCCCATCGTGGTGCCCCCACTTAAAGACCGGCGCGAGGATATTCTACTCTTGGCGGACCATTTTCTAAAAAAATACACCGAAAGTACGCCGAAGTCCATTAACGCGATTTCCCCCGATGCCTTACGATTATTGATGCAGTATGACTTTCCCGGCAACGTCCGAGAGCTAGAAAACAGCATTGAACGCGCTGTTCTGCTTGAGACCACAGACCTGTTACAATCGAGCAGCCTGCCCCCACAGATTCTGTCAAAGATTTCTTCCCAACCTATTTTATTTTCCCCTGACTCAACGGAAATCCTGCCGTTTGAAGAGGTAGAACGCCAAACACTTGCCCACGCACTCAAGGTGATGGACAATAATGTCGCGAAGGCCGCTCAAGCATTGAAGATACCCCGATCGACCCTTTATAGGAAATTGAAGTTGTATCAACTCTCCGAGTCGGATTAAGGACCCAGACAGAGGGCTTGAAATCGATATGTTACCATGTGAAACGTAACGACGGGGGAATGGAGTAGTCTCGTTTTTCCCTCCCGGTGTAATGAACTCATATCTCAGTGAACGCTTCTTGATTGTCTCAAAATGGGATAATGTCTCAATATGAGACATATTCGCCTGAATTCCGCGTTATTACAGGCTTTCTGCCAATATCCGTCCCACTAAATCCATTTCAAATGTCCCATTTCGGTGCACTTTCAACCCATTTGCTATCACCATGCCCGCCTGTATCACGCCTATCAAGGAATCTCTGCCTGCTCGTTTGATTAAGCATTGGCACGGTTTATGCCTATATGTATCCTGTTTCAAAAATCCAAGCCTATCAAGGATACTCTCAATATCGGTTGATTTTCTCTAAAATGGTAAAAGATGACCGCCTACTCTTAAAACAGCCCTCGACATGTTTTGAGGACAAACCAACAACCAAGCATTGGCACGGTTTATGCTATATATGCTTAAGGAAAAAGGTCTAATGGACCGGTTTCAAGTTTTCTGCTCAAGGATATTCCTTGAGTTTTGTGGGAGCTCCGAGTTACCGCTCGAAGCCCCCGGAAGCAAAACGAGATACGACCTCAAATCGCTTCGTGGTTGTTAGACGTGAATCTAACAAGCACAATAGTATAAACCTTTACGCCATTGATTTCAATCTGAAAACAAAGGGCTGCAAGCGATTTGAGATTATCCGAATATGCAGCCCTTTTCTGTTTTTAGACTGGAACGTGGCAATGAGGAGATTTTACAATGTTTGTAACAAAAGGACGGTTGATAGCAACGATTTGTCTTGTTGGGTTCTTAGTCGCCGTTTTAGGTATGTATGAGGCTTTTCGGCCTAAGCCAGCGGAAGCAGACTGTTCAACTATAGGAAGGGTTCACGACTCTTATCAATGGAGCACACTTCACAGCAAAACTGCTACGGGTAATTCGGCAACAGTGAAGAGGAATTGTTCACGTTGCACAAACTACCCTGCCAGCGACCATACGGAAATAGAGGTTGATGAAAAACGCAATGTCGTCTCTATCTATAAACATAGATGGTTCTGGGATCCAGATTGGTCCCACTGTCACTCACACAGATATTATGTTACCTACACGTTTTGGTACGTAGTGCTTTGTAATCAATCGGGTGGCGGTGGATAATTAAAAGAAGGAGGTTTGTCCGATGTTAAAGCATCGTTTGATGCCCTATATCGTTGGTGGTTGTGTTGTAGTGCTGCTTGGCGTGGCGTATCTGTCTTATGTCAATTACAAAGCGGACCAAAACCATAAGGAATGGGTTGCCGAGATGACGGCGTTTCAACGTTCGATTGAAGGGGGGCACGACCATTCTTCGCCCCCGCACAGCCATCATGGCGAAGAAAAATCAATTGCAGCAAGAACCGAAACGATTGAGCACGAAAGGGATAATCCCGCCTTCGCGGGAATAACGCCAGACGGCGACTATTCTTATGATATAGCCGGGCGCCACTACATTTCTTCTGAGCCGATGAGCCAGAAGGAGATAGATGTACAAAAGTATTTACTAACCGGTGAAATGACGCCCTTAGTAGAAGCGGCGATGCGGGATATTCAAAAGGACACGATTCTCGGCCCTGATGGTCAACGGTATCAGGTGGAGGCGGACATGGTGGTACAGACGGTTCTCGGTCCTGATGGTCAACGGTATCAAGTGATTGTCCCTCGTTACGCACAGTATGAGGAGGAGGATACGATCTTACAATCAGAAACAAACCCGCCCATGCTTGAAATGGCTGCGAATTCAGACACCAGAACACCGCGACGCAGAATCATAACAGATGAGGGCGAAGTTCATTATCTTCCTGCGGAATATTATGCGATAGAGGATCCGTATGAACAGGAGGAGTATTTTAAGAAATTTGACCAGTCCATACAATTAGGCACCTCAATCGCTGGGATTGAGAAAATGATTGCTGCGGGCAAGTTAGACCTGTCATTAACTGAAACAGAGAAAGAAATGGTAGATCTGCAGCAAGCTATATATGAAAGGCGCCGCTCATTCTCACCGAAGCCCTTTCCTCTTTCGGATAAGCCGCCGGTGAAAGTGAGGTTTGCAAAGGATGAGGGCACCGTTCCGCAGAACGAGCCGGGACAGGTAGAAGTTGACGATACCCCGTCAAGTGAGCAGCCTCTATCAACGGGTGCTTTGTCTCCAAAGGATCTTCCTTTGATAGATACTGCGCCGGTTCGCAAAGTGTCTGAATCTGAATCGAGTTCTCGGAACGTGCCAGACATCGGGCAGCAGTTGACGCCCGAAGGTATCGAATCGGATTTGACCAAAGGGCTGTCAGCTGATAGATTTGATAAAGCACAACAGTTGATTGACGAGTACGGCACGGAGGAAGGGCTTCGTCGGTTGAGAGAGATGGATCCTGATGCGGCTCGTCGATTTGAGTCCGATAAATCGAGACCAGGGCAAGATCGGAGAGGTGCACCCTCCCGTGATGTGCCTGATGGGGGACAATCGGAATCAGGATCAAAGAATTAACAGGAGTTTTCAGGATAAAGGGGTTGTTATCTGGGCAATTCTGATGCAGATTGGGGGTATATCTTCGGAATTTGAAGGATATGCCCCCTTTTTCTTATATGTGGTTTGCTTTAGATTTGGTGAATAGTTTTCCTATACGTGCTGTGAACGATGGACGGGGAAGTGGAATCGTCTCGTTTTCTCATGACGGCGTAATAGACTCATGTCCCGGTGACCTCTTTTCAACTGTTCCAAAATGGGTCAGTGTTCCATTATGATACACTATCGCCCCTATCCCGCGTGATTACAGGCTTTCTGCCAATATCCTTCCCATTTAATCGATTTCGACTGTTCCATTTCGGTGCACTTTCAGTCCATTTGCTATCACGCTATCTACTCGCCAGTATTCTTCCCTGTATCCCTGAAAGCCAAGCTATCAAAGGATTTCTCTGTCTCTATTGAGCTTACGCCCTCCTTTGAGCAAGCATTGGCACGGTTTATGCTCTATATGTTTAAGAACCTGTTTGAAAAATCCAAATAATCTCTGAAAATTGTCATTTTACGGGTAAATACTCTCAATATCGGTTGATTTTGCCCCTAAAATGGTAAAAGATGACCGTTTCACCTACTCTTAAAACAGACTCTTAGCCCCAGCGGGGCGACATGTTTATAGAATACAGGACAAACCAACAACCTAAGCCCCAGCGGGGCGACATGTGAACAACTTTCTAAAGATGACCGTTTCACTCTTAAAACAGGCTCTAAGGAAAAAGGTCTAATGGACCGGTTTCCAGTTTTCTGCTCAAGGATATTCTTTGAGTTTTGTGGGAGCTCCGAGTGCCAGCTCGAAGCCCCCTGAAGCAAAACGAGATACGACCTCAAATCGCTTCGTGCTTGTTAGACGTGAATCTAACAAGCACAATAGTATAACCCTTTACGCCATTGATTTCAAGTTGAAAACAAGGGGCTGCAAGCGGTTTGAGATTATCGCCAAGCAGCTCTTTTCTGTTTTCAGACTGAAACATGGCTATAAGGAGATCTAATGATGTTTGTAACAAAAGGACGGTTGAAAGCTACGTTGTTGGTTATTGGGGTATTGGTAGTTGGTTTGGTAATACTTCAATCGACCCACGGTCAAAGTGGTGATACTGTAGTAGAGACAAAAAGGGGCTCTTATAACACGACGACGAGTAAAAAGGTTCAGGAAGGACCTACGACACATTACACGTGCTCTGTTTGCGGGCAAAGCGCCTCCCATTCAACATATCGTACCTACTATTTCTATTGGCGTGTGACGTATTACGCCAAAAGATACGAAAAGCGAGGCTGGGTCACGGTGTGGCAAATTAACACACTGTTAGACTCATGGAAGGGCGGCCTAAGTGGTGGAGGCTCGCTTTGCGGTTGTTATCTCGTTCATGGTGGCGGATAGATCATCTTAACACAACAAACTAAGGAGGATTATCATGTTTAACCGTTTGTTCACCTTATCAATCGTCGTAATGCTTATTCTGTTTGCTGGCATTGGTTATTATCTTTATCAAGAGCATACCGAAGAGATAATTCCATCGTGGAACAACCTTGAAATTAACGAAACTCCGAATGTGGCTAGGCTTAATGGTCAATTCGATAAAAAACTGCTGTCCGTTGAGGTCCCAATGGAACCGCCCCCGACAGATAGATGGGAATATAAACCGCAAATCCAACAGCCTGCTGCCACGGAAGAATTCGTTGAAATCCCCATCGATCAAATAGAGTTTCGCGAAATTACAACCCCAGATGGCAAAGTTCATTTAGCCCCCTTCCCAAAGGGGAGTCCACCCATCGAAGGGGGATATCTCAGTTATCCGGAAGAAAATGAAAAACTGATCACGCCTGACAGTTACTTTGTGTTTGAGAATGTACAAGTCCCCGAAGGGGAAAATCTAGAAGATTATCAGATAAAAACGCTTTTAGCTGCCGCACATGGCATTTCGGTGGAAGAGGTCGAAGCGCAGTTAAAACAAGGGACGCTGACATATACTATAGAACCGTCTAACGAGAATTGGGCTGATGGTATAGAAGGCGCGGCGGAACTCATAGATTTCCTAATAGACGCGGGGGTGTCGGATGATGCAATAGATGCAACCTTTGACTCACCTGATTTATCAGAAAAATCTACGAGTTCAGCTGCCGAGGGAGCCGAGAAAAGTCAGGCTGAGGTCCCGGTTGCTCCGTCAGGCATACTCGAAGCAGTCAAGCCTATAGCACCGGAGGCGGTCAACTCTAAATCCACTTCAGTTAAAAAAGAGTCGGAACCAAATAAGAGTGAGGTCAAAGAGCACGAGATGCCAATGGAGGAACAACGCTCGCCGGAACGGCCTCGTCGATCACGGACGCTCCCTGCTCCGTCTGTACCGGAGGCACCACAAGAACCTAACATCGAACAATAATGACAAAAGATGACCGTTTCATCTACTCTTAAAACAGATGCTTAGCCCCAGCGGGGCGACATGTTTATAGAATACAGGACAAATAAACAACCTAAGCCCCAGAGGGGCGACATGTGAACAACTTCCTAAAGATGACCGTTTCACTTTTAAAACAGGCTCTAAATGTGGTGAATAGTTTTCCTATACGTGCTAGGGTCGTTTATAGTGAATACGAAAAATAAATAGACACTTTCGCCCCCGGTAGGTGCGGTTTGCAACCGCACCGAATAGGCGCAGTTAGAAACAGCGCCTACCAGACGATAAAACGGCAGTTTCGTTTCCCTAACTCCCCCGGTTTGGCGTGTCTCATTAATTCTAAAATCCACTATAATTCTCCTGTAGTTCGATCTCCCGGTCGAGGTTACGACGGGGCAAGATGCCCCGCCTACGGGTTTGGGTCATTCCAAAATCAGTCAAAAAATCGAAAACTAAATGGCCCTATATACGTGCTGTGAACGATGGACGGGGTGGTGACAACTGTGTTATGAGTTGATTGTTCCGCTGGGCTGCATATTGAGAATACAGTGAAATTCCAAATCGTATTGGTAGTGGCTGCTTGGGGACTGATTCAGCCTATGTTGACGTTGGCTTTCAAGCGGCGTATCACGGAATTTTTTCGGAACGCAGGGATCTAAGAGCGGTTTGTCAGAAGGACGAAAAAGGTTGACCTAAAACTGATGAATAGGAGGTCCGACATGAATGGTCGTAGTGTGGCTATTGCTGGTGTTCTAGTTGCAATAGTTTTACTTGTGATAGGTTTGGTGCTTTTGCAAGCAGGTAAAGTTGAGGAAGTCACCATATATACGCTGACAGAAAAAGGGGATCGTGTTCCTGTTGTGGAGGAGCTCACCCGGAGTCGTTATCCCTCTGAGGCACAAGAGGAGGAGGCAACCGTTTCAGCTGCCACAGGTGTTGAGTCCAGTTTCGATACGGGCCGCTACGAAGAATTTAATGAACCGGAGCCACGTATCGACGAAGCCGAGACGGCGCAGCAGGCTGGCATTGATGAAACGGTTAACGCGGATGCCGCCGCGTTGAACCCGCCAGAAGCGCCGCCGCGAGGTTTCATCAATCTTTTAGAATCGATGCCAGACGATACCACTTACGAAGAGTTTGAGAAACGGTTCACCGAATATACGCTCACCTACTATCCGTTGACCATGCTTGAACCAGAGGAGATAGATCTGCTTGGTCCCGAAGCGAAAGCGGCATACGATAGACAGCAAGCCGCATCTCATAAAGAGGTCATGGATATGATAAGGGAAGACTTTGCATCTATGGATCCTGAAATACTGGCTACGTTCCCCGCAGAGATGAGAGACTTATTTGAAAAGGAAGGGATATTGCCATAAAAATAACGGTTGGTGTTGTGCTTTTACTCGCGGTCGTATCTTATTACCTGCTGCTGACCCCTTCTTGATTGTCGCAAAATGCGATTCCGTCGCATTCTGCGACAGATTTCCTGCATCCCGCGTTGTCACAGGCTTTTCGTCAATATTCTCCCACTTTACCCATCTCAACTGTCGTATTTTGCGACAATCTCAGCCCATCCGCTATCACGCTATCTGCCCGCTAGTATCCTTCCCCCTATCCTTCAAAGACAAGGCTATCAAAGGGTTTCTTTGTCTATAGCGTTTGCCCTCTCGCCCGATTAAGCATTGGCACGGTTTATGCTCATTAGTCCAGTTATCCTTCCCGCGGCAGGAGTCCACTTCACCATCCTCGGTGTTGCCTGTCGCTCCCCTTGGACGGGGAATGGATCCGATAAATCGAGACCAGGGAAGGTTGGAAGGGTTGCCCATTTATACAACTAAAGTCTATCCTTAGCCGGATTGTCTGCGAGGCAGGGGGATCGTCTAATTGCGTAAGCGAAGCCCAACGTCGCGCTGTCCAAGCCCATCAGCATCGGTATCACGCGCAGGGACGCTGCTGATATGGTCAGGCGGTGCGGGCATAGTTACACGATAATGGTTAATTATGTCAACACCGCGGCGAATCGAAGAAAAAGCGATCAACCTAAAGGCCCAACTGGCGTTTACACGCGGACGCTGATTTGACGTGCAAGAGACTGTGAGTCCGGGTGTGAGAAACTGTGATAGTTGTGTCCCACTCACAGTGTGAAGACTCGGTAATGCTTTCATTCTGATTGCCGCCTCGGGCATTCTGTGTTCGACATCTTATGGTGGAGGTCTTTGAACTGCTCATTGGGTTTTTCTGAATCTCCTTGGTTTCCTGATGAGCGATGACCTGAACCCGGGGTGAAGGTCATCTCCACCATCAATTATAATCAGTGTGCCACTTTCCTAACATCTTAGACTTTCATAGCGAATCGACTTTTTCTAAAACAACCGGCTTTTTGCCAAATAACATTGCGGGAGGGGAAACTATGGCTGTCGATGTCAAAACCAGAGATGGTGTTATCGTCTTAAAACCTCATGGAAGACTCATCGGTCCGGCAGGGAATGAGCTCAAACAGGTGATTGAAACCCAACTGCAAGATGCTTCTGACTCGACCAATTTTCTGCTTGATTTTGCCGATTGCCGAGGGATAGATAGTTCCGCTGTGGGCGTGCTAATAGGATTGCATGTATCTATTGCACAACAGGGCGGAGTTATCGGGGTCACGAACCTCAGCACCAGTCTCAAAGGTTACTTTGTAATGGCGAAACTGATTACGGCGTTCAAACATTTCAACAGTGAGAACGAAGCGATCGTCAATCTCCGATCGATCGGGTACTAAAAGACAATCTATGGTAGATTTTAGAATTAATGGGACACTGCTAATCGGCGCAATTGGAAACAGCGCCTACCAAACACGGGAAGCGAAAGTGTCAGTTTTAGAACTTAGAATAAAACTGCTCTAAGAACGGGGGGATTTCTGGTGGGATACCTGCGTGTCAGGAAGGAGTAGGCGGGCCTTACGGGCCATCCCCACTCCGAAAAACTTCAGCGTATTAGGTTTGCTCGTTTCTGTCCTTCGCATGGTGTTCCAGTGACAGGTGAATCTATTGACGGGGACGCTCCCGATAAGCGGGCAGCCCCCGTTTTATCAGAACTTATGGCAGTCAATCCGTGGCGCCTCTGTCCCATCAGAGAGGTGCTTTTCCTCCTTCGTCAGGTAAACGGGTTGACTGCCGCCATCTTATGGCAGTTGGCCAGCTTTACAATTCACTTGATTTTGAGTTAGGTGAACAGGATTGCCATTAGTGCACTTGGCTAACTGCCGCCCATTTATTTTTTATTTTACGGTGGAGGCTACGGGGTTTACCGGGGTAGGCTATCCGTTATGTGGGTGCCTCAACAGGCGGGAGGAGCCTCCATCCCCAATTGTATCAAACGACGCAGAAAGAGAGGCGTTACATGGACCGCGCAGAAATAGAAAAGATTCGCCAAGTGATTGAACAACTTACACAACAGATAACTCACCTAGACAGTTCAATGTCTACTGATGTACTGAACAAAAGCGTTTTAAAAAAAGAGGAGATCTGTAACCTACTTATCCTAATCGCTGAACATAAGTATCTAATAGATCAGCTCGAAATAGAACTCGGCGACATACTCGCGGTCAATGTCAAACGGATCACCGATTCCCTAAATGCCAATGGGAGGACATTTGCATGAATGCAAAAAAGGCGCGCCTTATCACTGACGCGCTCGGTCAATTTAAGTTGAACTCTGTGACCATTGAGAAGGAACTATCCGATTGGAACACAGATGCGGCTGAACGTGATCTGCTTATCTTCTTTATCACGCGGCTTGCGGGGTATAAGTTGACCCTGTTATCCCTCGAAGAAACGATCGGCGAGGTGTTTGAGGTGAATCTGTCTAAAATCGCCGAGGGACTTAGCCAGCAAAAAGATTTGATGAAGCTGCTTGAAAGGAATGAACAGTCCTGATCGCAGGGAGATTATCTGAAAATCGTCGGTTGCCAGAATAGCATATACATTGTAGAAGTAGGGGGTAAGAAGCACCCCTCAATCATGAATTACCCAACTTCAGGGTGTGCCGAAAAAGTATCAAAGGCTTCTCCAGCGGCATCAAGAATTATATCAATCTTTTTACCCGCTGGAATGTCCGTTGGCGTTGTCGGACCAAGCTCTGTGCCATTAGATAAGTGAATCTCTACACGAACTCTGTTGAGAGTTGCATTCGTGGTGTTTTCCACTGTTCCGTTGAAAAGATTGGTTGCGGGGTCAAAGTTGAGAATCAGCCGTGCCCCTCTCCGTGTCATGTCATAAGTTTCACTTTTAGTAAACTGTTGACCTGATTCCTCATCACCCTCATCATGAGTTGTTGTTCTGTTTGTTTGGTCGCAACCTATCATCAATGAGATAATGGCGATGATTGTCAAAACTCTGAATAACATGATTTATAGTGAAATCTAAAAATAAATAGACACTTGCACACCCCCGGTAGGTGCGGTGAGAAACCGCACCAGTTTGGAGTGTTTCATTAATTCTAAGGTCCACTATAACTCCTTTCAAGGTGTATGCCATACTGTATGATTCAACCCTAATCCTATAACAAATTACTATTATTAAACGCCCTAATTATTAAATTGGGTTACACGCCTGCTACATTTTCACAAGAGCGAGTAATACAACCTTGTTGGATATAAAGACTTACACCATCAGGGCGATGTTGGCATCACCGCATCTACAAAGATGGGAATAAGATAAGGGTGAGAGTATCGACAGTTGTCCAAGGTCTGCGCTGCTACCGATTAGATTGAAAACGCTCAGAAAGGAAATTAGCGCCGTCTCAAATGTCAAACACACCTATCAAAAAGCAACTCGTTGGCCTCATCTTTCTACTGTTCATCTGTCCCTCAGTGCCGTTAGGTGCAAGCAGTGGTGGCACCTACCATGTTCCTAGCGGCCAACGGGAATTTCGCTTCAGTGCCCGACTACAATGGGCGTGTTGCGGAGGAGTCCCCATACCAAACAAACAAATGGCCTGTAGACTCAGTCGAAGCGACGGTGCGACGCTGTCTTGCTCATCTTCAACTGATGCCGACGCCCGCTACTGGTTTCAATTGGACTTTGGTCCGAATGCCTGCGGCACATACAGAGTCACACTGGGGTTCGCGGGTATTTCCACCGATGCCTTTGTATATACCGTAATATATGGTGAACCGTGCCCGACTAGTTCATCAAGTGGAACATCACCACCGCCGGAGTCGACGAAGTTATTCATCGTCTCAGGCTACAATCAGACCGGACTAATCGGCGAACCGTTAGCGGAGCCCTTTGTCGTTAGGGTCCGGGATCGAAGTCAAGACAACAAGCCGCTGGAGGGGGTGAGGGTCACTTTTACCGTCCTGACAGGTGGTGGCTCCCTGAGCACCACAACCGCAATAACCGACCAAGACGGTCTGGCAAAAACTACACTGACCCTCGGAAATGAAGCCGGTACAAACACGGTTGAGGCCCGGGCTGAAGGTGTTTCCAAGGGAGTGACCTTTAGTGCGGAAGCAATGCTCTCATCGCCGACTCCAACCAGCTTATCAATCATCTCAGGTGATAATCAGAAAGGATTGACCGGTGAACCGTTGACAAACCCCTTCGTCACAGAGGTCCGCGACCAGCACGGCGACCCGATGGAAGGTGTGACGGTGACCTTTGCTGTCACAGCAGGCGACGGATCGTTGAGTACCACCACTGCAATAACCGACCCAGACGGTCAGGCGGAAAGTACGCTAACCCTTGGCACCAACCCCGGCACGGTCACCGTCGAGGCAAGCGTCGAAGGTATCTCCCAAACGGAGGTCTTGAACGCAGAAGCGACCCTCCCACCACCGATTCCAACAAGCCTATCAATTATCTCAGGTGATAATCAGAAAGGATTGACCGGTGAACCGTTGACGGCCCCCTTCATCGTCCAAGTCCACGATCAATACGGGAATCCAATGGCAGGTGTGCCGGTAACATTTACCGTCAGTGAGACCGATGGCATGTTGAGTGCCACCACCGTAACAACCGACCCAGACGGTCAGGCGAAAACGACACTCACACTCGGCACCGACCCCGGCACGGTCACTGTCGAAGCAAACGTCGAAGGAATTGCCCAAACCGCAACCTTTAACGCCATTGCCGAACTCCTCCAATTCGACCTCTCCCTCTCAATTGGGCTCAATCTTATCCACCTCCCTTTAAGGGTGAGAGCGGTTGATGGAATGCCGACGACAATCGAATCGGTTTCCGCACTCTACACCGCGCTCGGCGGTGATTCGTCTGTCAACTTACTTGCGACTTATGATCGCCAAACTCAACAATGGCGCAGCTACCTTGGAGAATCGAGCCGCGCTACGGCTGCGAATCCGGTTTTGACCGATGACAAAGGTATCGTGGCAAGCATGAAAAAAGCTGTCACCCTCCGTCTGAGTGGCGACGCGTTAGGAACAGATGGAAGCAGCACCATCACCTTAAACCCCGGTATCAACCTTGTGGGACTCCCGTTGAGAGATCCAAGGATAATCCATGTGAGCGATCTGCTTGCCCTTGAAGGGATTAAAGACAACGTCCGTGTGGTTATGCTGATTGATAACGGAAAGCCCAAGGTGATTCAACGGGCAAGTAATGCCAGTGCTATTCCTATCATTGGGGGACAATCCTTTATCCTAACCGCTCAACGGGCAGCAACAATTACTATCTCCGGTGAAGCGTGGACCAAGGTTTCAGGCGCAGCTGCCTCTCCACCGGTAACACGCAAGGGAATCGAAGTGGGAAATAGTACTCCTGTCTTGGCGTTGACAGGTTCGGTTGTTGACGACGAAGTGGGTTTAAACAAGCTAAACTTCCGGGTAATAGTCAAGAACCTTTCAACCGGCAGAGCGGTCACCGGTATGACCAGAGATGAAGGAACGGGGTATCGACTTACCGTTGTTGACATAGAGACGGGGCGGGCGGCAGCTGCTGGGGATATCCTTGAAATCTTCGCTCGGTCTCCCCATCCTATCGGGGTGGAACCGTTGCGGTATACAGTGACGGTTGAAGATGTGAAGCAAAGCCTGATTCAGTTGCCAGAACTGGTTGTCTACAAGATACCGGCAGAGACGGAACTGTTGAGGAATTATCCCAACCCGTTCAACCCGGAGACATGGATACCGTATCGGTTGGCAGAAGACGCTTTCGTCACCTTGACCATCTATGACGGGAGTGGTGGGGTTATCCGCACGCTTGACGTGGGGCATCGGATTGCATCTGCATACGAGAATCGCTCAAAGGCAATCCATTGGGATGGAAGAAACGAGTTCGGTGAGTCAGTCGCAAGCGGTGTTTACTTCTATACCCTGTTCGCAGGCGATTTCTCCGCCACCCGGAAGATGCTAATCATCAAGTAGAGGGGAATCCAAGCGGTTACTGATGGGCACCGAAAGGAGATCGGCAGGATTGCAATGTCAGATAAAGCCAAACATTCGTATGGAGACTTTGTATTAATTACCAACCCCATTTCAGGCAACGGCAAAGCAGCTTCGGTCGCTAAACAAGCGGTTCAGCGTCTCACGGCTGAAGGCTACAGGGGCAAAATGGAGTTGACCACTCAATCCGGTGACGCAAACCGAATCGCACAGGAGGCTATTGAAAGCGGTTCTCACTGGATTATTGCCTGCGGCGGCGATGGAACCGTTCACGAGGTGGTCAACGCGATTGCAGGGCAACCCAATGTAATACTCGGTGTTCTGCCGTGCGGCAAGGGAAACGATTTCGCTGAGGCGTTGAAGATCCCTACAAAACCTGCCAAAGCCATCGAAGTGCTGTTCACTGGGGTGACGCGGCAGGTTGACCTCGGCAAGATTGGGGATCGCTATTTCGATACGATTGCCGCATGTGGCTTCGATGCGGAGGTGAGTCGGCGTGTTACAGAGGAGGGCACCCCGTTTTCTGGGACAGCTGCTTATGTCTATACGGCAATCACGACACTCTTTCGTTACCGATCCCCCACAGTTCGGCTCGAAGGCGACTTCGGCTGCTACGAAGGTGAAATCCTGCTGACCGCCACCGGCATCACCCCCTGTTATGGCGGCGGGATGAAAATCGTGCCACACGCAATTATAGATGACGGATTGTTCGATGTCTGTATCATCGAACCCGTCCCCCGTCGAACCGTATTGCGCTTGCTTGTGACCCTGTTCTGGGGTGGACATGCCAAGCATCCGGCAGTCCAGATGCACCGCACTAGGTCGCTGACCATTGAGACAGATCCCCCGATACTCCTTTATGCCGATGGAGAGCGGGTCTGTCATACGCCTGTGACGGTTGAAATCATTGAACGCGCGCTAACGGTTATCGCACCGAGAATTGGGGATTCGTATCCACCACCTCGTAGTGAGTAGATCGGATAACTAGTACACTGTCAGGCAAATTATGGTTGTGTATATTGATTGAAAGCAAACGGTAACATATACAGGATTTACGCACTTTAGCCTGTAGTTGCCCGTTTCTTAATCCCGATTTATCGGGGATTCATCGGGCGGTGGAAATAGTGTGATGCGGCGATAAATCGCCGAACTACAGGGCTTTGACCCTTCAGCGGCGTAAGTCCTAATATATAATAATTACAAAACTTATCTGACTGAGTACTAGCAACTTGCGTTGTACCATAAAAAGAAAGGGCAGAAGAAAAATGGAAAGAGTTTGGAATTACATATTTGTCTTTGTATCGGTTGTGTTAGCCGTTGCGCCCGTTGTCGCTTCCGCTAGCAACGACTATACCTTTGAGCGTATTGATGTTCCCGGTGTAGATTTTCTGGCGGTGACTGCCAGTAGTGATTTTGAGAATTATGCAGGCTACACACTAAGTCCTGATGGTGAAAAAATAGTCGGCTTTACCCTGATTGATGGCGTTTTTGACAGACCTACGATTTCCCCGGCTCGCAGAACACCTATTTCTATGCGCTCGGTAACAGTGGGATAGCTGCCGGTCACTACGAAGATAGCGATGGTCTCTACCACGGCGTTATCTTGGAAAATGGCGAATTGCGCCAGTTCGATTTTCCGGGTGCTGTCCAAACGGAGATATACGGTATCAGTGATTCAACCGGGGCCCTGACGGGTAATTATACAGATGATTCCGGCGTTCGTCGTGGATTCTCAGGAGACGAAACAGTTGAGTATCCCGGAGCATCGGAAACATTCGCCAATTTTGCTGTGTTAGGCAGTGTCTTGGGTAGCTACGTAGATGCTGAAGGTATATATCATGCATACGTGCGTACCCCGGATGGTAGGTTTGCATCTTTCGACATAGACGTGCCGGATCTGGAGTACCTTATTGTACCCGCTTACAACAATGTAGGGGTTGGCGTTCTCCAAGCCAAAGCGGTGGGGGATGTCCCACGCACATACGTCGGCCGAATTGGCGCGCTACATGAACTGCGATTTCCGGGCAGCCTTAGCACGGAGGGGTGGAATATTAATCAGGACGGCTCTATTGTGGGGCACTATGACTCAGCGGATGGGCAAAGACACGGGTTTATCGCCCGACCTGCTGCACCAAGCGACGATGAACCGGCTGTCGCCCCCGATGTTACACCCGCGGCCTTCAACTATACTTTTGAGAGTATTGATGTTCCCGGTGTAGATTTTCTGGCGGTGACCGCCAGTAGCGACTTTGAGGATTATGCAGGCTACACCCGGAATCCTAATGGTGAAAAAATAGTCGGTTTTACGCTGATTGATGGCGTTTTTAGGACCTACGATTTCCCCGGCTCGCAGAACACGCAGTTCTATGCACTTGGTAACAGTGGGATAGCTGCCGGACACTATCAGGATAGCGATGGTTTGTACCACGGTGTTATCTTAGAAAATGGCGAACTGCGTCAATACGATTTTCCGGGTGCCGTCCAAACGTTCCTCCACGGTATTAGTGATGCGACCGGGGCCCTGACGGGTAATTATATAGATGATTCCGGCGTTCGCCGTGGATTTTCAGGAGATCTAATAATTGAGTATCCCGGGGCATCGGAAACATTCGCCGATTTTGTGAACGCGGAAGGCCTTGTCGTGGGCAGCTATGTGGATGCTGGAGGAAAATATCATGCCTACGGCCGCGCTCCGGATGGCAGATTTGCAACTATCGACCTTCCAGGCGCACCAAATCTAGCGTATTTTTCTTACCACGGTATCAGCGATGCAAGGATTGCCGTTGCACGAGCCAAAGCGGTGGGAGATGTCCCGCGCACATACGTCGGTCGAATCACGCTATATGAAGTTAAATTCCCGGGTAGCGTTGGCACAGAGGGTTGGAATATCAATCAGGATGGCTCTATCGTTGGACACTATGACACACCCGATGGGCGCAGACACGGATTTATCGCTAGACCTACCACTGAGGCAGTGAGCGATTATTTTGGCAACGTCTTCAACGTCACCCTAACTCAAGGCTTAAACATGATTTCTGTGCCGTTGGCACCACCAAAACCGATGACCGCCAAGTCACTCGCCGCGCTGACAGGTGCGACAACCGTCATCACACTGGATGCGGCACACCAACAGTTCGTCGGCTGGACGCCAAGCGCACCGGACGACGGGTTTCCTATTGAGGGTGGGAAAGGATATATCGTCAATGTCCCGGACACTCGCCAATTCGCCTTCGTCGGTTCAGAATGGACAAATCAAGCGGAAACTGCTGCAGCAGCACCTGCCATTACCCCCTCGATAAAGGGGGACAGGGAGGTTGCCCAAGAAGCGTGGGCGTTTGTTGTAAGTGGGCACCTGGAGGGGAAACCGGCGTTTGACGGCTACCAAGTAATCGTCCGTAACCTGAGAACAGATAGCACCATAACCGCCGTGGTGCAAGGTGACTACTTCGCTGCGGCAACGGCAGACTTGGCGCGTCGGAGCGTTGTCCAAGTTGGTGATGAGATTGAAGTCCGTGTCATTGGTCCGGATCGGAATGTTGAATCACACACGCTTAACTTCAAGGTAACTCCTGAAAGTATATCAGACGCGGTCTTGTCTGTCAGATTTGATAGCATTGGCAAACCGAAGCTGACGCAGTTGTTGCAGAACTTCCCCAATCCGTTTAACCCTGAGACGTGGATTCCATACCAGCTTGAAACAGCCGCAGATGTCACGCTACAGATTTATGACACGTCTGGTGGCCTTGTGCGGACACTATATCTCGGTTTCAAGCCACAAGGGTTCTATATGACCCGCTCTACTGCGGCGTACTGGGATGGACGTAACAACCTGGGAGAGCAGGTTGCCTCTGGGATTTACCTCTACAGTTTACAGACACCTGACTTTTCAGCAACGCGGAAGATGCTGATTTTGAAGTAGGAAAGCTCGCAAAGGACGACAGCGCGGGTTGAACAGGTTGCCGGACATTTTTTTAAGTTTGGCTCATACAAAAAGAAAGCGCAAAATGCGAATCGAAATCGTAGGGGCGGGGTTCTCCCGCCCTACAAAAACGTGGTTGCTGTTGCACGATTTCTTTATATAAGCGTTGAGTTTTTGTCGTGTTTGTTGTGGGTAAACCCACATGAACACTGTATCTATAGTAGATTCAAAAAATAAATAAACACTTTCGCACCCCGGTAGGTGTGGTTTGCAACCACACCGCATAGGCGCAGTTAAAAACAGCGCCTACCAAACGGGAGAACGGTAGGTGCGGTTTCCAACCGCACCGGTTTGGAGTGTCTCATTAATTCTAATACCCACTAGGAGTTACGCAGTTCAGTTTGTAGTAGCACAATTCATTGCGCGTCCCGACGGGCGATAAATCGCCCTACTACGAACCTAAGCCCCACTGTAGTTGCCCGTTTCTTAATCCCGATTTATCGGGGATTCATCGGGCGTATCGGGGCAGAGATACCCTGCCCACATTGGGCAAATATGCTCCGCCCCTGTGGGAGGGATTTCCCAATCCCGATAGATCTATCGGCGATAAATCCCCGAACCACACGACTTTGACCTTCAACTGCGTAAGTCCTAACCCACTATAAATTATAGTCATGGACAACATTAGTCCACCAAAAAGGAGTTTTTTCTTTATGTACAATCAAACCAAATCCAATTTTCTGTTTTACACGTTCACGTTGTTCGTATGCCTCAGTTCCTTTTTCTTAAGGAATACTGCTGCACAAGTTGGCGGATCCGCCAGCGACAACTATACATTCGAGACGATCGACGTTCCGGGTGTAGATTTTTTAGCGGTGACAGCGAGTAGCGACTTTGAGGATTACGCGGGCTACACACGGAGCCCTGATGGCGAAAAGGAAGTTGCCTTTACGCTCATTGATGGGGTTTTTACGACCTACGCTTTCCCTGGCGCGGAGAACACCTATTTCTATGCACTCGGTAATGATGGTCGCGCTGCCGGATATTACGAGGATCGCGATGGCCTTTACCACGGTGTTATTTTGGAAAATGGCGAATTGCGACAATACGATTTCCCGGGATCCGTTGAAACGGAAATATACGGGATTTCTGATGAAACAGGTGCGCTGACAGGGAATTTCACAGACGCTGCTAACGTTCGGCGTGGGTTCACAGGGGACACTATCATTGAGGTGCCCGGTGCCTCGGAGACCTTCGCCGACTTTGTGGCTGAAGGACGGCTCGTCGGCAGCTACATCGATACGGACGGACTCTATCACACTTACGTGTATACCCCGGATGGCGAGTATCGATCTATTGACATCCCAAACGCCGCGCAGATCGAATTCGTTCTTGTGCACGGTATCAACAGGGCGGGCGTCTACGTTACCCGCTCCAAACTGGTCGGTGATGTCACGCGCACCCATGTCAGCACATTCCGCGGGCGAGTGGAATTACAAGTCCCGGAGAGCGTGAGCACGGAAGGTTGGAACATCAATCAGGACGGCTCTGTCGTCGGATACTACGATCTCGCCGATGGACGCAGATACGGATTCATCGCCAGACCCGGGGCACCTGCGCTACAACCGACCTTCTCTGACTATACTTTTGAGAGTATTGATGTGCCGGGTGTAGATTTTTTGGCGTTGACTGCCAGTAGTGACTTTGAGGATTACGCCGGCTACACGAAAAGTGCGGATGGTCAAAAGATGGTCGCCTTTACGCTCATTGACGGCGTTTTTACGACCTACGCTTTCCCTGGCGCGGAGAACACCTATTTCTATGCACTCGGTAATGATGGTCGCGCTGCCGGACATTACCAAGACAGCGAGGGGTTCTATCACGGTGTTATCTTGGAAAAGGGTGTGCTTACGCAATACGATTTCCCCGGTGCTGTTGAAACGGAGATATATGGGATTTCTGATGAAACAGGCGTGCTGACAGGGAATTTCACGGACGCTCAGGGGGTGCGTCGTGGGTTCACCGGTGATACCGTCATTGAGGTGCCCGGTGCCTCGGAGACCTTCGCCGACTTTGTGGCTGCGGGTCGGCTCGTGGGGAGTTACGTCGATGCTGAGGGGCTTTATCACGGATACATACATACGCACGGCCAATTTACATCTATCGACTTGGCAGATGCCGAAAACCTTGAATACTATTTTTTCCCTGCGATCAACACTGCGGGGATTTTCGTTTCCCGCTCCAAACGGATCGGTGATGTCCCGCGCACCTATATCGGCTCAGCACGTGGACGCTCTGAATTACAGATGCCGGGCAGCGTTAGCACTGAGGGTTGGAATATCAATCAGGACAGCTCTGTTGTTGGCCACTATGATTCAGCTGACGGGCGAAGACACGGATTTATCGCTAAACCCGCTGACAAGGGGGCAAGCGACTATTTTGGCAATGTCTTCAACGTCACGTTGGCTCGCGGGTTAAACATGATTTCTGTGCCGTTGGCACCACCAAAACCGATGACCGCCAAGTCACTGGCGGGGCTGACAGGGGCGACAACCGTCATCACACTCGATGCGGCACACCAACAGTTCGTCGGCTGGACGCCAAGTGCACCGGACGACGGTTTTCCTATTGAAGGTGGGAAAGGATATATCGTTAATGTTCCAGACACTCGCCAATTCGCCTTCATCGGCTCAGAGTGGACAAATCAAACGGAAACCGCTGCAGCAGCACCTGCCATTAGGGTTGCCCAAGAAGCGTGGGCGTTTGTTGTCAGTGGGCACCTGGAAGGGAAACCGGCGTTTGACGGCTACCAAGTAATCGTCCGTAATCTGAGGACAAACAGCACAACAATCACCTCGGTGCGTGGTGATTACTTCGCTGCGGCAACCGCTGACCTTGCACGCCGGAGCGTTGTCCAAGTTGGTGATGTGATTGAAGTCCGTGTCATTGGTCCGGATCGGAATGTTGAATCACACACGCTTAACTTCAAGGTAACTCCTGAAAGTATATCAGACGCGGTCTTGTCAATCAGGCTTGATAGCATCGGTCAACCGAAGCTGACGCAGTTGTTGCAGAACTTCCCCAATCCGTTCAACCCAGAGACATGGATTCCATACCAGCTTGAAACAGCCGCAGATGTCACGCTACAGATTTATGACACGTCTGGTGGTCTTGTGCGGACACTATATCTCGGTTTCAAGCCACAAGGGTTCTATATGACCCGCTCTACTGCGGCGTACTGGGATGGACGTAACAACTTGGGAGAGCAGGTTGCCTCTGGGGTTTACCTCTACAGTTTACATACACCTGACTTTTCAGCGACACGGAAAATGCTGATTTTGAAGTAGCCCCGTAGGTTGGGTAGAGCGTTAGCGAAACCCAACATAATCAACTATGGTGAATACCAAAAATAAATAGACACTTTCGTCCTTTGGTAGGTGCGGTTTCCAACCGCACCGCATTCAACCCTACCCGGTAGGTGCGGTTTCCAACCGCACCGGTTTGGAGTGTCTCATTAATTCTAATACCCACTATAAATTATAGTCATGGACAACATTAGTCCACCAAAAAGGAGTTTTTTCTTTATGCACAATCAGACTCAAACCAGTTTTTTGTTTTACGCATTTGCGTTGTTCGTATGCCTCAATTCCTTTTTCTTAAGGAACACTGCTGCACAAATTGGCGGATCCGCCAGCGACAACTATACATTCGAGACGATTGATGTCCCCGGTGTCGAGTTCTTAGCGGTGACAGCGAGTAGCGACTTTGAGGATTACGCCGGCTACACCCGGAGTCCTGATGGTGAAAAGGAAGTTGCCTTTACACTCATTGATGGCGTTTTTACAACCTATGATTTCCCGGACTCACAGAACACTTATTTTTATGCGCTTGGTAATAATGGGCAAGCGGCGGGACACTATGAGGATCACGACGGTCTCTACCACGGTGTCGTCTTAGAAAACAGTGAGTTACGGCAATACGATTTTCCAGGTGCCGTCCAAACATTCCTATACGGTATCAGTGATACAACAGGCGCACTGACAGGGAATTTTATAGATGGTTCTGGCATTCGCCGTGGATTCTCAGGGGACGAAATAATTGAATTGCCCGAGGAATTTCCCGAGGCAAAGGAAACTTTCGCTGATTTTGTGTCGATGAATGGTTTTATGGTAGGCAGCTTCGTAGATGTTGAGGGTCTATATCATCCGTGGGCGCGCACCGCAGATGGCAGCTTTATAACGCTCGACTTTTCACAAATAGCAAATCTGGAATACTTTTTTGTCCACGGTGTCAACGATGCGAGGACTGCCGTTGCCCGAATCAAATGGGAGGGTGAGCTCCCAAGCACCCTCGTCGGCACATTCCCTGAAAACCTACAAACATTTAAGGTTCCGAACAGCGTCAGCACGGAGGGCTGGAATATCAATCAGGATGGCTCCGTTGTCGGACACTATGACTCACCCGATGGACGCAGACACGGATTTATCGCTAGACCCACAGAGGACACCTCTCCACAAATCAGTAATCCACCCGTCGTCGCACCCTTCAATTACACGTATGAGAGTATTAACGTTCCCGGTGTAGATTTTTTAGCGGTGACAGCGAGTAGCGATTTTGAGGATTACGCCGGCTACACCCGGAGTTCGGATGGTGAAAAAGAGGTCGCCTTTACGCTGATTGATGGGTTTTTACAACTTACGATTTTCCGGGTTCACAGAATACCTATTTCTATGCCTTCGGTAATAATGGTCAAGCGGCGGGACATTATCAGGATAGCGATGGTCTCTACCACGGTGTCATCTTAGAAGATGGGGCGTTGCGGCAATACGATTTTCCGAGTGCCGTCGAAACATTCATATTCGGTTATAGTGATGCGACGGGGGCATTGACGGGAAATTATATAGATGATTCTGGCGTTCGCCGTGGGTTTTCAGGGGACACAATCATTGAGTTCCCTGGGGCATTGGAAACCTACGCCGATTTTACGAACGCGGATGGAGGTATAGTTGGCAGCTACGTAGATGCTCAGGGGCTATATTATCCATATGCACGTTTTCCAGATGGCAGATTTATATCGATTCCAGTTCCAGGACTACCAGACGCGGAATACTTTTTTGTCCACGGTATCAACGATGCAGGAACCATTGTTTCCCGATTCAAAGCAGTGAATCAAGTCCCAATCACCTCTGTCGGTTCATTCCAGCACGGGCTACGGGAATTGCGTTTTCCAGGCAGTGTTAGCACAGAGGGCTGGAATATTAATCAGGATGGCTCTGTTGTTGGCCACTATGACTCAGCAGATGGGCGCAGACACGGGTTTATCGCTAGACCCGCTGACAAGGGGGCAAGCGACTATTTTGGCAATGTCTTTAACGTCACGTTGGCTCGCGGGTTAAACATGATTTCTGTGCCATTGGCACCACCAAAACCGATGACCGCCAAGTCACTGGCGGGGCTGACCGGGGCGACAACCGTCATCACACTCGATGCGGCACACCAACAGTTCGTCGGCTGGACGCCAGATGCACCGGACGACGGTTTTCCTATTGAAGGTGGAAAAGGCTATATCGTCAATGTTCCAGACACCCGCCAATTCGCCTTCGTTGGATCCGAGTGGACAAACCAAACGGACTCTGCTGCAGCAGCACCTGCCATTACCCCCTTGATAAGGGCGGACAGGGGGGTTGTCCAAGAAGCGTGGGCGTTTGTTGTCAGTGGCCATTTGGAAGGTAGACCAACATTTGATGGCTATCAAGTCATCGTCCGTAACCTGAGAACAAATAGCACCATAACCGGCTCGGTGCAAGGGGATTACTTCGCCGCTGCAACCGCTGACCTAGCACGCCGGAGCATTGTCCAAGTTGGTGATGTGATTGAAGTCCGTGTTATCGGTCCAGGTGGAAATGTTGAATCGCACCCCCTCAACGTTAAGGTGACCCCGGAAGATCTGGCAAACGCGGTCTTGTCTGTCAGGCTTAATAGTATTGGTCAACCGAACCTGACGCAGTTGTTGCAGAACTTCCCCAATCCATTCAACCCTGAAACATGGATTCCGTATCAACTCTCGGAAGACAGTTCTGTATCGGTATCCATTTATGATACAACCGGTCTGTTGATTCGCACCCTTCCGCTCGGTTATCAATCCGCAGGCTTCTATTATAGTCGGGGTCGTGCTGCTTATTGGGATGGGCGTAATGCCTTCGGGGAAAGCGTTGCGAGTGGGGTTTATTTCTATCAACTCCGAGCAGGGAATTATACCGCCCTACGACGCATGGTCATTCTCAAATAGCGGATATTGGTGATTTCGATCGGAGATGCTTTTATAACCATTAACTTATGGTAGATTTTAGAATTAATTGGACACTATGAACGAGCACGGTCAGAAACTTGTTGGTAGGGTTACGGCATACGGTGTACTCCTCCGATGTAAAGAGCAATCTGCCATAAGTAGCGCAAACTGTTAGTTTGCGGGTTGAGATCACAATCTAACAGATCATGGTACAAAAAGCCATCTACTTTTAATGTCCACTTATCTTTATAATTCACCATAATTACGAGGTTTTCATCACCTTATGGCAGTGAGCCCCGACTGGTAAAAACTGGGACCAGAGTCTGCCCCATTCGTGGGGTCCGGGGCGAACTGCCACCAATATATCCAATAACGGACATTTTCCACCCGAATAATAAAACACCACAAAAATCAGATCCAGGAGCCATGCGGATCTGCCCAGTCTCAATAAGCAAAAAACATGTCTGATAACTTGAAAAGACGTGATCCTATGACTTATGGAATAAAGAAAGACGGATTGATCGAAATAGTCCGATAACCCAATAACAGAAAAAGGAGCTTAACCGATGATGTTCAAATTGGGCAATCTATTGATACTGACTGTGCTAACGCTGTTGGCTTTAATGGGTTGTGAGGTCGGCAGTGATATGGAAGCGGTGCCGGTAAAGCTAGTAGGCTTAATCAACTATCCTGTCGGTGGTAAGGATGCCTATATTGCGTGGGCTGCGTCTGTTGCCCCGATCATGCAAGCCCCCGACGAACTCAAACGGGTTGCCGCTTACGAAAATATCCGGGGCGAGAATCCGCATCGGTTGGTAGAGTTTGAGTTTGATAGTTTCGCAGATTCGGCGAAATATCTGAACCGCCAAGAGATCGCTGCAATTCTTCAATCGCTTCCCGATTATAGCAGCGATGCCAGTGCGTATCTATTTGTGCAACGTGGCGATTACTCGAAAGATGAAACTGGCAGCCGTCGGATAAAACTTGTGGACTTAATTGACTATCCGCTTGGTGGCAAAGCGGCGTATCTGAAATGGGTGGCGTCGATTGCGGAGGGCACACAAAAGTCCACTTTGATGAACCGGACAGCCTCTTACGACAACTATTACGGCGTATCACCACACCGGTTGGTAGAGTTTGAGTTTGATAGTCTCGAAGATGTCCATAGCTACCAAGCGAGCGAGAGCTCACTGGCGGCGAGCGCCGAACTGCCAAATCGAGCCGGTCGGTCGGTGGAACTGATCTTTGAGTTACATTCAGATTACGTCAACGAATAGAGGAGCTTCAAGGTCCGATAACTTGAGACGAGACGAAAAAAGATGATGTATCGTGGTCATATACCCAAGAGGCAGAAGGCGTCTGAACCGACCAAAGATACTGCTATGAGTTGCGTGTTTGCTGCGTTCTTCATTGGCGCGTTTACGATACTGATATTGTATATGCTTTATTGCTAGTCCCCATCGAAATTGATGGCAGATAAGGAGTTATCCTGATGAAATAGTAGCACCTTCCGCGGACGAATGACCGATCAACAACTTATGGCAGTGAGCCCCGACTGGTCAACTAACAACCAGCGTGTCGCTCATTCGTGAGCTTCGGGGCGAACTGCCACCAATATATCCAATAACGGACATTTTCCAGCCGAATAGTAAAACACTGTACTGCCATCGGATTGGTTACGGGACGCAGTTTGTGATTGTGGCTTCGTCTCAGGAACATGCGGAGAAGCTTATAGAGGAATACCTAAATGAAGAAGATTAGGATGACTTTTGGATGTATATCCTTTTTTGTTAGAAGATTTATTTTAAGAATTTGAGTTGGAATTAGTTGGCTTTATGATGTTATGAGTCTGGTATCTTTACTTGTGGAAAATATCCGATAATAATCATTATCGGACGTTATCAAGTCGTTTTTGGCAAAATCTAAAAACTTAGACTCAGTTATAGCGTGGGTTTTGGTTAGTCTCAATAACCAAAAAATATGTTCGATAATTTGAAAGGAGAGATTAGCAATGTTTATTAGGTTTGAAAATAACAATCTGTTTAACTTTACCAATATGTTCTTGATTCTGTTTTTGTTTGTATTGGTGGGCTGTGAAGGTATGGATGTAACGGATCAAGTTATTAATCTTGTCGTGGATAGAGATGAAAGCCTCGATGACGATACAATAGAGGTGCAGGTTACTGTTAATAGGAATTTTGACCTTGACCAACTCCAAGATGTGGTGGATTCTACTATTGTTGGTGGATTACCTCGTGTGACAACGGTCCTTGTGGACCCACGCCCTGCCACTACGCTTTCGTTAAGACAGGAGTTCTCACTCACATTTGATAAGGGTGTTACCGCGGCATCAGTTAATGGGGCTCAAGCCACCGGGTCTGGTCGTCATTGGATAGCATCTCCTGCCTTATTGGAAGGAACGGTATTCCTGCATGTTGGGTGGACAAACCGGGATGGCACACCGGGGGTTGAAGCGGTCGGCCCCTATGTAGTTAGGAATCCAGATGTAGTTAGGGATGTAACACCGCCGCTTATTACGAGTAGTACAGTGAGAGACGGGGAGCGGAATGTTGACCCTGCGGATGTCCATAGAGAGGGTATCCGAGTTACTTTCGACAAAGCTATCACAGGTAGCATGAAGCTAACTGATGAGGCGGGCACTGACCTTAATTGGATTGGATGGGTTGATGGTCAGACAGCAGCGTTGGATGTGATTGCAGGACGGGAACTCGACTACGAAACAACCTACAAGATTGAAATTGATGTCTAAGACGGTGCTGGGAATCGAGCCCTAATGACAATTACTTTCATTACCAAGCCCAAAGGATAAAGGATGTTTGATAATTAACGCAATGAGTAGTTTTGGTTGGGAGGCGTTGTTAAATGGACGAATCGAAAAATCAGGTTGTATTTTGGTGTGTGTTTGTTGTGTTTCTTATCGTGTTTGGGAGTGTGTCTCTGGGGTGTAGTTCTCTGAAGTCGGGCGCTGTTGTTGAGTTGCCTGTTGTGTCTGAAGCTAAAGCCGCTGCAAAAGTAGATGCCCGTGACGCTGTTAATATGTATTTATGGTTTTCTATAAGTGCGGTTGCGCTGCCGGTTTCTTTGCTTGGGGGTTATGCTTGGGGAGACCATTATCTAGAACCGGATGCCGGGATAGCTGGCTTGGGACAGTTAGCGGGCTTGATGGCGGGTGGTGCTGTATATTCTACTGTCTGCTTGAGTGGAGTTTATCTTTTTCAACCGAGTTTGCCGCCTGAGAGGCTTATTGGAAAATCGCCTGAGTATATTGAGGCTTACCGTGAGGCTTATAAAGAAGAAGTTCGAGTTCGTCGGCTTGGGTCAATGGGATTCGGCTGCCTTCTTGGGTGTTTGTTTATGGGTTTTATTGGGGATAGCCTTGAGATACCCTAGCTTATGGTAGTTGGCTTGCAAACAATATCCGGTCTTCCGGATAGGGCATGGCGTCCAAGTGGGTCAACTGTCACCATAATTCATAGCTACCCAGTTGTGTGCGGTGAAAGTCGCACGGTTTCGATGGAGTAAAGTTAATGCGACACCCAAAGCCCTTTATTACATCGTGTGCGATTCAACGACTTATGGCAGTCAATCGCTTGTTCAAGTCTCCTGTCTAGCTGATGCGAAAACTTGAACACCACAATCTATCTAATCGGTTGACTGCCGCCAATTTCTAAAGCCAATGCGCTGGCATTTCAAACAATCCATAGGTGCTTTAACAATTCGCCGTTCTTTTTTGTGGTTAGTTACCGAATGGGGCTTTAGCCCGTAAAGCCCAATCCTTTAAGTTTGGAAGTATGTCACACTTGACACTCCGGGCGAGAACTTTGACACGTGGTCAGCACATCCCGAAGTTGGCTAGGCTTATGGTAGATAGCGATTGATAAAACATTTTTGAATCTCCTGATGTATTGTCTCCACATTTATCGCTATCTACCGCCCTATTTTCACTTTCAAATATGTCATCATCGTGATTCAGGGAGTTGTGTGCAGTCATAGTGGGAACAAGATCTATGGCAAACCCTTTATCTTAGGAATGGATACACCTATCAGATCGCATGTCGCAATCGAAAGCCAATAAAAAGGAGTTTCTTATGAAAACACAAGCTGTGAATCGAAAGTGCTTCATGTTTATCCTACTTGCTCTTTTGATAGGTTTTACGCAAGTCAGTTATGGACAAACAATAACTGCATCAGTTCAACAACCGTTAACGGAGGCAAACCTTCACGGCAGCGTCGTTACACTTACATTGAGTGGAGGGGCTTACGAGGAGTGGATTTTTGGGGATGTGGTGACTGTATCCGGCATCGACGGTGTCACTTTTGAATCGTGGAATGTGGAACGCCTAAGCGATACGGAGATGACCGTTGAACTCATATTTGGCGGCGACTTTGACACCGATGCCACACTCACCTTCGCCGTGGAGGCAGACGCAATCGCAGATTATAATGGAAACGCGCTCACTACGACACTACCCGTCACCGCAGCACAAGAATCGCTCGAAGCATCAACAGCGTTGCCCTTGACAGAGGCGATCCTACATGGAAGCATTATCACACTCACACTCAGCGGGCGTCACTTTGTTGAGGAATGGGAAATCAGCAATGCTATATCAATATCCGGCATTGATGGAGTCACTTTTGAACCGTGGGAGATAGAGCGTGTGAGCGACACAGTGGCAACCGTTGAGCTGATATTCGAAGGTAACATAGATACCGATGGCACCCTTACCCTCACCGTTGGTGCCGATGCCATATCATACAATCAAGACTTTACCTTTGACTTCCCCGTCACCGCAGTCAAGGAATCACTGGTTGTATCTACGGGGTTCCCCTTGACAGAGGCAGCGCTGGATGGAGGCATCGTTACGCTTACACTCAGCGGCAGAGTCTATGAGGAATATTCTTTCTATATTGAAGAGGCTTTAACGGTATCCGGCATTGATGGTGTCACTGTTGAAGAATACATCGGCGTGGAGCGCGTAAGCGATACGGAGGTGAGCGTTGCGCTGACATTTGATGGGGATTTTGACGTCGATGCCACACTCACCTTTACCGTGGGGGCAGACGCAATCGCAGGTTACAATCAGGGGTTTACCGCAGAAATTCCGGTCACTGCCATAGAGAAATCGAATGCCACGGTGAGTATTTCGCCCTTGTTGGTAGTATCCCCTGATGTCGGAGAGGAGTTAAGATTCAGCCTCAATATCACAGGTGGAGAAGACGTCGCAGGCTATCAGGCAACCGTGTCGTTTGATTCCACCGCGCTCCAACCTATCGTGTCGTTTGATTCCGAGGACCCCAATGCGTTTGATTCCAACGTGTTCCGTGTGTCTTTTACCAACGGTGACTACCTGCCAGCAGGTGCATTTTTTGCGGACCCAATTGTCGTTGACGACCGGCTAGGCGATACGTTCCTTGGGGAACCTATATGGTCTACGAAAGTGATACTCGCCGCAAACACACTCGCCGGAGCAGCCAACGGAGATGGCACACTTGCCACCCTCACGTTCAAGGTTATTGACTTTAAGCCCTCCACGGTGGCCTTATCCCAAGTCTACCTCGTGGATGCGGATGGAAAACGATGGGAAACCATTACCCAGAATGGGACAGTCACTATACCGCCAGAACCTGCAGAAGTGATTGTGGGAGATATTGACCGCAATGGCGTGGTGAACCTCCAAGACTTGGAGATCGTTAACGCCCGTCTGGGTCAGAGGGGATCAAACACCGCAGATGTCAACGCGGATGGTCTTGTCGATATCGTTGACCTTGTCCTGGTTGCCGGCGCGTTTGATGCCGAGGCAGCTGCACCCTCGGCACAACCACAGGCATTGGAACTGTTCACCGCTGCAGACGTGCGTCAGTGGCTCTCTCAAGCACAGGGGTTACACCTTATGGATCCGACTTTTCACAGAGGTATTCGCTTCTTAGAACAACTTTTGACAGCGTTGACTCCCGAAGAGACCACACTGCTCCCAAACTACCCGAATCCGTTTAACCCGGAGACATGGATACCATACCGGTTGGCGGAGGACGCTTTTGTGACCCTGACCATCTATGACCGGAGCGGTGGGGTTGTCCGTACACTTGACGTTGGGCATCGCGTTGCAGCGTTCTACGAAAGTCGGTCGAAAGCGATTCACTGGGATGGAAGGAACGAAATCGGTGAACACGTCGTAAGCGGCGTGTATTTCTATCACCTATCTGCCGGGGACTATTCCGCCACACGGAAGATGTTGATCCTGAAGTAATTCAAAAAGGGAGCCTGAATCTCATGAAAAAAATAACCTTTTTCATTTTAACCTTACTTGTCTTTTTTGGTATCGGTTTACAAACCACTCCCGCACAAATCATCTTTGAACATGGTGATAGTGTTCTTTCAGTGGCGTTTTCGCCGGTAGACAATACACTGCTTGCCTCAGGATCATCAGATGGCACGGTGAAGCTATGGGATGTAGTGACCCATACAAATGTCGCTACATTCGAGGGGCATGTCGGTGGAGTAGCGTCTGTCGCTTTTTCACCCAATGGTATGTTGCTTGCTGCCGGGGCAGCAGATGACACGGTGAAGTTATGGGATGTAGAAACCCAGCAAAATATCGCTACACTTGAAGGGCATGCCGTTGGGGGCACTTTGGTAGGGTTTTCACCCGATGGCACAACCCTCGCTGCGGGGGCATCGGATGGTATTATCAAGTTATGGAATGTAGAGACTCATCAGAATACCGCTACATTTGGGGGTTACGATGCTATTACGGTTGATGCTATCGTTGCTGCAGAGGGAGAAAGCTATTGGTTCACACCTGTGTCGTTTTTGTCCAACACAACCCTCGCCGCTGGGTCAGGGGATCGCATCAAGTTGTGGGATGTCGTGACTGAAGAAAATATCGCGACCTTTGAGGTGCCTGGAGATCTTGTAATTTCTATGTCGTGTTCGCCGGATGGGACAACCCTCGCCGCCGGAACATATAATAGCATCATCAAGTTATGGGATGTCGTGACCCGTACAAATACGACTACTTTTCCATCAGTGGCAGCGCGTTCAGCATGGTTTGAACCTCCTCCTTTTATATCGTTTTCACCCGATGGGGCACTGCTTGCATTTACGTCTACGGGTGTAGCACTGTGGAACATCGAAACAGGTACACAGACGAATGCCCTGTTAGGGCACACGCGTTATATTCGGTCTGTATCGTTTTCACCCGATGGATCAATACTTGCATCCGGAGCACAAGATGGCACAGTAAGATTGTGGGACCCGTCGTCCCTTCCGGCAGCACTGACCGCATCAACAGCATTTCCATTGACGGAAGCTACCCTTTCTGGAAATGTTGTTACACTCACACTTACCAGCGGGACTTACGAGCAGGAGATTGGGTTTTGGGACGTCACGATGACGGTATCCGGCATTGATGGTGACACTATTAGCGTGTGGGAGGTGGAGCGCGTGAGCGACACGGAGGTGGCAGTCCCACTTGAATTTGATGGCACTGACTTTGACACCGATGCAAGGCTTACCTTCACCGTGGACGTAGACGCAATAGTAGATCTCAATCATGGCGTCACTGTACAAGTTCCCATCCCCGCGACACAGGTATCGAACGCTACCGTAAGCATTGCACCCGCATTGGTCGTATCCCCCGCTGTCGGGGAGGAGTTAAGGTTCAACCTTAATATCACAGGTGGAGAAAACGTCGCAGGCTATCAGGCAACCGTGTTGTTTGATGACTCCCTCCGCTATGTGAATAGTGCCAACGGCGACTATCTGCCCGCGGATACGTTCTTTGCGGACCCAATTGTCGATTACACCTATGGGGAAGGATTCTCGGGAGAGGAGTTTCGGACGAGAAGTGTAACGATCACTGCAAGTACACTCGCCGGGGCAGCCAACGGAGACGGCACACTTGCCACCCTCACGTTCAGGGTTGTTGACTTTAAGCCATCCACACTGACTCTATCCCAAGTCTACCTTGTAGATACAGATGGCAAGCGTTGGGAAACTATCACTCAAAATGGGATAGTGACTATACCACCAGAACCGGAAGAAAAAACCGTGGGGGATATCAACCGTGATGGCGTGGTGGATATCCTAGATTTGACGATCGTTGGGGCCCGTTTCGGTCAGAGGGGACAAAACAGTGCAGATCTCAACGGAGACGGTCTTGTCGATATCGCGGACCTCGTCCTCGTTGCCGGTGAGTTTGGCGGGGAAGCAGCCGCACCTTCCCTATATCCGCAGGCACTCGAACTGCTCAACGCCGCCGATGTTCAAAGTTGGCTCTCCCAAGCGCAGCAGTTCGCACTGACAGATCCCACCTATCTGAGTGGCATTGCCGTGTTGGAACAACTCCACGCCGCGTTAATCCCACGAGAGACTGCTCTATTGCCCAACTACCCGAATCCGTTCAACCCGGAGACGTGGATTCCGTATCGGTTGGCGAAGGACGCTTTCGTCACCTTGACCATCTATGACGGGAGTGGTGGGATTGTCCGCACACTTGAGGTTGGGCATCGGAGTGCATCTACCTACGAGAGTCGTTCACAGGCAATCTACTGGGATGGAAGAAACGAATTCGGGGAGCAGATAGGGAGCGGTGTGTACTTCTATCATCTATCCGCAGGGGATTTTTCCGCCACGCGGAAGATGCTCATTTTGAAGTAGGAAAAGGTAATCTGCTTGCAAGTAGCCGTTTGTGGCCTGAGTCTCCCGATCCCGACTTGTCGAGGATGCCGATGAATTGGCATAAATCGGGATTTCGCTGCGCTCAACTTACCGGGCTGTTAATGGTATCCATCTCCCGTAGGCGGGGCATCCTGCCCCGCCTTATGCCAACACATAATCCAAAGAATAAACCATGAACCCGCTTCCAAACCGAAAAAGCCATCAACTCCAAAAGGGCGACACGCAGTATCTGGTACATACTACTTTTTAACAACTGCCACATTCAAACGAAGATGTATTCTCTCAAATCCCCAAGTTGCACAAATCATTTTTGATGTTTTCCAATGGCTTGAAACTGAAGGTCGCATCAGGCGGATATGTGTAATGATAATGCCTGACCATATTCATGCGGTTATTCAATTGGGTTGTAATCAAACGCTAGCAGGCGTCAGGCATTCCCTCAAGAGTTTCACAGCGAAGGAGATTAACGCACTGCGTAGTGAAACTGGTTCCATATGGCAGGAGGGATATTATGATCGTGGGGTTCGGGGGAGGAATCGTTGAATGAGATTATACGGTATTGTTATGAGAATCCTGTTCGGAAGGGGTTAGTTAAAATAGCAAGGGACTATCCCTATTGGTGGTGTAAATTTAAGGTAGAGTAGCAAATTGGCGGGGCAAGATGCCCCGCCTACCGGACGAGAGCAATCGCAGCAGTTCAATAGATAGTGTTCATAGAATGCGTGAAATCATGTCCAAATGAACGGAGCCGGCGCACTCGGGCGTCAAATAAATAGGTGCGATGTCCCGAATTCACGCTACCGTCAAGCAAAATTTTTATATGCGATTGCCCTACCTACCGGACTGAGAAGATCCGATTACGTACTATAATTGAAACTCAATAAAAAGGAGTTTGCTAATGAAGAATATGGCAACCAATCAAAAACTTATCCTGTTAATGTTAGTGACGGCGTTCCTGATGTGTTGGGTCCAAGGTGTTAGCCACGGTGGGGGTGCTGCGGGTGCTATTGGGGATGCCGTCGGCGCTGTTGGGGGTGCTGTTGGCACAGCCATCGGTGCTGTTGGCACGGCCGTTGGGGTCGCTGCGGGTGCTGTTCTAATCTCCGTCGGTGTCATTGACCTCGGCGTCCGCCTCATTGCCACTGTTGTCTGGCATACAGATAGTCTCTCAAGTATGACTGTCTTCCCCAACGGAGGGATAATTGGCGTTGTCGTTTCAAACCTTATTCACTTGGGAAATTCGTACACGGTGGCACCCCACACCACACTCACGTACGATTCACCTATCAATAGTATTGCTTTTAGTCCCAGTAACCCGCTACTCGCTAGTGCAAGTACCGATAGTACAATCCAATTATGGAACCTCAATACAAATACACTCCAAGCCACGCTCCACGGGCATACGAGTAATGTCCTGAGTGTTGCCTTCAGCCCTGATGGGGCGTTACTCGCCAGTGGCAGTGCTGATGGCACCGTCCGATTATGGGATCCGGTCACAGAGACGCTCCAAGCCACGCTCGAAGCACATATGGATAGCGTATTGAACGTTGCTTTCAGTCCCGATGGGTCGCTACTTGCCAGTGCGAGTGCTGATGGCTTAGTCGGATTATGGAACTTCCACACCCAGACACTCCAAGCCACGCTTGGTCATGAGTCGCCTGTTTTGAGTGTTGCCTTTAATCCTGATGGATCGCTGCTTGCAACGGGAAGCACGGACGGGGTAGCACGGTTGTGGGATCCTCATGTGCCGGAACATAAAGCCACGCTTGGTCATGAGTCGCCTGTTGCGAGCGTTGCCTTTAGTCCTGACAGCGATTTACTTGCAACGGGAAGTATGGACGGGGTAGCACGGTTGTGGGATCCTCATGTGCCGGAACATAAAGCCACGCTTGGGCATGGGTCGCCTGTTCAGAGCGTTGCCTTTGACGGAGATATGCTCGTTACGGGAAGTCAGGACGGTCGGGTTCGTCAGTGGGAAATCACGGACGAAACTGTCCCAGCATCCGGAACCCAGGGATTGGGATCAGCTTGTCAGGTTGGCGATATTCTCGTACCCGGCCAAAGCTGCACTTATCCCAACACCGATGCCACATTTTCTGTGCTTGATAACGGCAAAGCACGGTTGGACATCCCCGGATTACCCTCGTCGTTCAACAACGTATCGATCGGTGGTTCGCTGCGTGTTACAACAACTGTCAATGATGAGGATTATCACTTTGTTGCCATAGAGCTCTCCAGCGGCTCGTGGAAAATAGAGGAAATCGCAGACAGTGCGGCAACCCCGGGAACAACAAACAGCGCGCCGACCTTCACTGACGGTGCCAGTACCACCCGCGCTGTCGCAGAGAACACCGCCTCTGGTCAACACATCGGTAGAGCGGTCTCTGCCACGGATGCGGATAACGATACCCTCACTTACACCCTCAGCGGCACCGATGCGGCTTCGTTTATAATTGACGCTACAACAGGACAGTTGAAGACCAAGGCGGCACTCGACTACGAAACGAAACGCTCCTATACCGTCACCGTCACCGTCTCCGATGGAACGCTTACCGATACAATTACTGTTACTATCAATGTCACTGACATAGACGAATCACCCACAAACACGGCACAAGACTACATACAAGGTCCTTGGCTTTGGATGATTGCTAGTGGGGCAGACATAGACGCCGATTATCTTGCCGTAGAAAGTGGAGGCTCGATTACGGAAGCCCAAGTTGCTCAAAATGGTGTAAATGAAGGAGATTACTTAGGCGATTTGCAATGGACGCGCGGGCAGATCTATCCATCAACTCATCTCTCATTCTGGGGGATCCGCTATTCCAATAACGTTAATCATGTCGTCAATGCGATTGGATTGAGTACAGATCATAATCTCAATCACTATTCTGCGTATGCCTTAATTAACATTATCTCTACGCATGACCAAAATGACATTCAGATGGGGGTAGGGAGCGATGATGCTGTCAAAGTTTGGCTCAATGGTACAGTAGTTCACAGAAATAACGTTGATCGAAGAACAGCGGGCATCCAGGACCGGTTTCGCGCAAATCTGAAAGCGGGGGACAACCTCCTGTTAGTTAAAGTCAGCGATAACTGGAATAATTGGGGAATGTTCTTTAAAATTTATCTTGACGAGGCAGATTTCACCACGGCAATCCCAAAAGCGAAGACTGATGGTCAGTTCCCTGATACGCCGCAACCGCCGATCCCAACAAACAGCGCGCCAATCTTCACTGACGGGACAAGTACCACCCGATCAATCGCAGAGAATACTACAGCCGGTATACACATCGGTTCTCCCGTCGCAGCTACGGACAAGAACAATGACACGCTCACTTACACCCTCAGCGGCCCCGATGCGGCTTCGTTTATAATTGATGCTACAACGGGCCAGTTGAAAACCCAAGCCCCACTCGACTACGAAACGAAACGCTCCTATACCGTAACCGTAACCGGCTCCGATGGCAGCCTCACCGACTCCATCACCGTCACTATCAATGTCACTGACGTACCGGAAAGTGGAGGAACAACTCCAACGCTAACGGCTTCAACGACTGCGCCATTGACAGAGACAACGCTAGATGAGAGCGTCGTTACACTTACGCTTAGCGGTGGGACTTATGTAGATTCCAGTTTCAACGTTGCACGCGCCATAAGCGTATCGGGAATTAACGGTGTCACTTTTAATACGTGGGATGTAGACCGTGTCAGCGATACAGAAGTTACTGTTGAACTCACATTTGACGGCAACTTTCAAACCGATAGTCGCCTAATTTTCACGGTGGAGGAGGGTGCCATAGCAGGGTACAGTGGACCCGCATTCACCGCAGAAATACCCGTCACTGCCGGGCTCGAAGCTGATGCAAACAACGATGGTGTGGTGGACATCCAAGATTTGGTGTTGGTCGCATCAAATTACGGACAGACAGGGACAAATAGTGCCGATATCAACGGGGATGGCGTGGTAAATATTGATGATCTTACCATAGTCGCTGGCGCGATAGATGGTGTTGGAACCGCGCCTTCGGTACACCCACAGGTACTTGAAACCTTCACCGCAGCAGATATAAAACTGTGGCTCTCCCATGCCCGGCGACGCAACCTCACAGACCCAACATCCCTAAAAGGCATTCTCTTCTTAGAACAGCTTCTCGCAGCACTGATACCGAAAGAGACCCTCCTTCTGCCCAATTACCCGAATCCGTTTAACCCTGAGACATGGATACCGTACCATCTCGCAAAGGATGCAGATGTCACGTTGACTATCTACGACATGAGCGGACAGGTGGTTCGGCAGTTTGCGTTGGGACATCAAGCGGCGGGGAGGTATCAGAGCCGCAGCCGCGCAGTACACTGGGATGGGCGTAATGAGTTCAGTGAAGAGGTAGCAAGTGGTGTGTATTTCTATCACCTGTCCGCAGAGGACTATTCCGGCACGCGGAAGATGCTCATCTTGAAGTAGGAAGGAAAAAACAGATGAACCATCGGTAACACCTTTACGAGCCCCCTATTCGACGGCAAAATCGGAGCAATATGCCTACTACTAGCAACTTGCGTTAAGAACGACCAAATACAATACATGGGCTGCCTTATTGAACATGCTATTCTACAAATACCTATTCGCACAAAGGAGCAGTCATGAAAACACCGCGTTGGGAACCTTTATCTCATATCCTTCTCTTTTTTTAATCATCGGTGTTTTATATGGCACCGGCTGCGGGGTGTTCACTAAAAATATACCCAACGACTTAGGCGTATCAAGAGGTCGCATCGTAGAGCAGTTTGTTGCAGATATGCCTATCGTGGGTGTAGAGGTGCTGATCGCAGCGAGTAATCCGAGGCAAATCTTCGTTTGGGTGTCTGGGGATGTGGGAGGCAGCTGCACCGAGCACCATGATACCCGTCAGGAACGGGAAGGAAACACCATCACTATTAAGATGGAAACCATAACTACAATACAAGAAGGCGTGGGTTGCACAGGTGAGGCAGAGGCCTATTATGAGACAGTTTATCTTGGAATCTTGCCGCCGGGCGATTATAAAATCATCGTCAACGACGTGGCGCGACAACTTCGCATTGAATAAGCCTTCCGTTGTTTATGGTGGCCCTTAGAATTAATGAGACACGCCAAATCCCGATTTATCGAGGATGCTCGACGAGTCGGCACCGGTGCAGTTAGAAACCGCGCCTACCGGGGCACGAAAGCCAACCCCCCTAGCACCCCTTATCAGGGGGGAAAGCTAAGAAACCGCACTTACCGGACCTGATAATACCCCGATTTATCGGGGGATCGAAACCGAGGGGCGAAAGTGGCTATCTGTTTTTTGAATCCACTATATTTTATTCAAGCGGGAGATAAGGGGCCCATTAAAATGAGGGGTGTGCATAAATATAGTTGACATAATCAATCAAAAGGGGTTTCCTATTGTTATCACACAAAAAGGAGCCCAAATATGGTACAAAGCCCCACCTTAACTGATTATGTCTCTGTTATTATGCAGCTATTTGATCAGTTTATGCAACACCCTATTGACAAAGAAACTGTCAAACAAGCAAAATCATTAACCTATTCCCCTGATTCGTTTATCATCTTCTTTATGTTGATGCAGTTTCGTGGTATCTATGGTTTCAAAACGCAACGCCGGTGGCTCACCCATCCCCCAGCAATGTTGGAAATACTGGGTTGGCAACAGTCCCCTCATCGCACCACCATTGCCCGTCGCTATAAGGCATTATATGAAGTGATAGAAGCATTTGTATCGTTTATCGGTCAATATGCCGCTGATTTGTCTGAGCAGTTCAACCCGACTCATCTGGTGATAGACAAAAGTTTGTTTAAGGCGCGTGGTCCCGTCTGGCATCAACGTGACCGCAAAGTGGGCAAAGTACCTACCCATCTACGCAACCTCGACACTGATGCTACGTGGAGCAAGAGTGGATATCATGGGTGGGTCTATGGCTATGGACTTCACATCATCTGTACACAAGATGCTTTTCCAACACTGATGACCGTACACAGTGCGTCGGTCTCCGAAAGTGTTGTCATAGGCAAAAAAGCATCTGAGATTCTGACACAACTTGCACCAAAGACACTCACTGCCGATGATGCCTATACCCAAGCAAGTCGTATCCGTCGGTGGGCAAAGGCACAAGTTGCTTTGATTACCCCAGCACTTCGATGGACAAAGGGACGGTTTGCCCAAGCATATCATCGCTTTATCAACCAACCTAAGCAGCAGAACCGTTTAACCAAACGTCGCAGTTCGGTTGAACCGTTGTTTGACTTGGTTGCCAAAGTGATAGGCACCACCCGCCAACAGAAACAGTTGCCGGTCAAGGGGATGGCCAATGTGCGATGTTGTTTGGCTATCGGGATATTATCGGTGCAAATCGCTATGATTGCCAATGCTATATGGAACTTACCTACGCGCAACATCTCTCATATGGCAGCTATGTTTCAATGAGATACCATGCACACCCCTCAGTTAAATAGACACATCAAGCGTCATAGAAATGCACATCGATCGGTTTCAACAAGGAAACCACGAAGAGCTCCAGCTAAACGACAGGCACGACTCTATGAGAAAATGGGGTGGAATTCCAATGCCGAAAAAAAACGCATCATGGCAGAGCAGTTCCGCAACAGAGGTGTTTGAAAGACACCGTGATGAGTAATAAAAAGCCACACCGGAGGAACATATCCCCACGCCTCCCTTGTGACTTAACTTCAAGAAATGGGGATTCGAGATAAACTAGAGGAAGGAATATTAACAATGTTGAAATTTCAGATGGGGCTAATCGCCCTTTTAATCGGATGTGTTGCTTTCATCTCCTGCGACCAGCTAGCAGAGCTATTAGTACCGCCAATGCCGGAAGAGGATATGACCGACAACGGCATAATGCCGACGGACGATATGATGGCTGGCTTGCCAACATATATCGCAATGTACACCTCGTGGACGACAAATGTTAGCTATCCCAGTCCTGTGGGCACCGGTGGAGTACATGGCGAGGGAGCCCGCACGGTCTACATCAACGATGTTGGAGCGATGGCGTTGGAAGATGAAAATATGACCGCTTATCCCGCTGGGACTATAATCGTCAAGGAAATCATGGATGACGCAAACACATTCATTCAGAAAGTCGCGACAATGAAGAAAACGGACGATTCGCGCCATAACGGGTGGACATACAAGAAATATGCTCGCCCTGATGAAAGCAGTGACTACGTGCAGGTTAGGGGCGATGGACTCGAAGATGCAGCCGTAGGGTGTCATGGATGCCACGCTGCAGCCCCTATGGACAGTGTTTTCGTATTTCCGGTAGATGAGATGGATGGCGAAGGTCAGTAAGCAGTTGTCAATCTTGTCAACAAGCCCCCTTTAGGGTATGGAAATCTGTCAACCGAGGCTGTGAGTATCCTATAAGGGGGCTTATGCCCATTTCCTTTGCGTGCGCTGCATTTGGTCCATGTCTACCTAATAACCAATGGTGCTAGTACACTGTCAGGTAAATAGTAATATTTCTGCTTGTGGTGGATTGACAAATCCACCACAGCCTCGCAAAGATGGGTTGGGAGACCCAACCCCTACGAAGAGTCATGCGTCTGTGCGCTCTCCTTGATTGTCTAGTTGCGATGAAGTGTCAACAGAACCTAGCAACTTAGGTTATCATAAGAGCCCCAAGCCTTTAGAATTAGGAGTACGTCAGAAGTTTTTCGACATATTAAGGATAAGGCGTTTTTCTTTACCGAGTCTGAAACCACTTTGAGGAAAAGACATGATGTATCGTGGGCATATACCCAAGCGGAAGGAGGACCCTGAACCGACCAAAGATACTGCTATGGGTTGCGTCGTTACTGCGTTCTTCCTTGGAGCGTTTGTGATACTGATATTGTATATGTTTTATTGCTAGTCGCCATTGTTTATGTAGTTCCCGAACTGACCGCCACTGAGGTTGAAGTGGTTGGTGATGCTGCTGAGAGCACGATTGCTTTTGCGAGTTGGACTCGCCTTGCTGACACACCGGGCAATCAAGCCTTCGTTGAGAATTACCGGTTAATAAAGGAAGTCAAATTAATGAAAAAAGAACTTCTCCGTTTCACCTTATATGCAATAATAATCTATCTCACCGGTGGTGCACTCAACCCTGTTGATGCCTCCCCACCATCTGAGGGAAACGGCATACACTTTCACGGTGTTATTGATAGTCAACGAAACAAACAGCCTTCCAACCAATTCCCCAACCGTCATCATGCCCAAACGTTTGCAGCAAATTTGAACGTCGGCGAACCGCGCACCGTACGGCTAATTTACTTTTTGCCCAACGACCAACCATATCGCGCTGAAGTGGTTCAGGACATAAAAGATAAAGTTCTCAGGGTTCAGACCTTTTTTGCCGATCAGATGGAAGCACACGGCTACGGGAGACGAACCTTCCGCGTGGAAACCGACCCAAAAGGCGAGCCGCTAGTCCATCGTGTGGATGGTCAATACGCCTATAGTGATTATCTTGTTGAGGAGGCCCATGAATACGATGAGATAAAGCAGATGTTCGATATTGAGGCAAACATCTACTTATTCTTCTTAATCGACACTGACAGACACGTGGCAGTCGGACAACTAGGAGACTTTGCGTGGGTTGGTCAGAGTCTTTTTTGGGATACAATAGCACATGAACTGGGGCACACCTTTGGACTGCATCACGATTTCCGCGATGGTTCGTACATCATGTCGTATGGGGCGTATCGCGGTCTATGGCGGGTGAACGACAGGTTATCTGCATGCCATGCCGAATTTTTGTCCGTGCATCCCTACTTCAATCCCGATGCTTCCGAGGACGGACCGCCGCCCACCATCGAACTTATTTCCTCTCCTCGATACCCTGTAGCATCACAGAGCGTCCCGATCCGACTCAAAGTTAGGGGTTCAGCAGGACTACATCAGGTGTTACTAATGAGCAATGCCTCAATAAAGGCATGTCGTCGATTGGCTGGTGAAAGCGAGGTTATCGTTGGATTTAATTATGATGGCACCAGTTCAACTCCCATCAATTCTCAAGGCACGGGCACAAGTCTTTCCAGTCCTGTAGCACATAGGATGCATGTCATAGTTGTTGATACAGAGGGGAATGTGGGCACATCCGATTTTTTGGCTGTTTTCTGAGGCACTTCAGCCGCTATCGAAAATCTCAGGTGATAATCAGCATGGTTCACCCAATACGCCATTGCCGGTTCCATTTGTCGTTGAAGTGCGAGATTTGAGCAACGGTTTTTTGCGTCGTGAAATCCCAGTCTCGTTTGCTGTCATTGCGGGCGGTGGGACACTCAGTGTGGAGCGCACCGAGACGTATTACGACGGACGGGCAGGGAGCACGCTCACACTGGGACCCAATCTCGGAACAAACACCGTTGAGGTGTCTGCCGCGGGGATTACGGTAACGTTCAATGCCGTGGCGGGTGCGCCAGCGGATATCCCTGACGCCAACCTCCGCGCTGCGATTGAGGATGCTCTCAATAAGGCACCGGGCACCCCGATTACTCCAGCGGAGATGGCAACTTTTATCAGTCTCAACGCACCAAACTCCAACATAAGTGATTTAACCGGGTTGGAATACGCAACCAGTCTGACAGAACTAAGGCTTGATGGTAACAACATCACGGACATCTCAGCAGTATCTGATTTAACTAACCTAAGACAGTTGAGTCTTAGTAGCAACAACATCACGGACATCTCAGCAGTATCTGATTTAACTAACCTAAGACAGTTGGATCTTAGTCCCTCTATATCTGATATATCACCTTTGGTAGGATTAACTAATCTAGGGTTACTGTATCTTGGTGGCAACAACATCACGGACATCTCAGCAGTATCTGGTTTAATTAACCTAAGACATCTGCAGTTTTGGGGTAACGGCATCTCAGATATATCATCTTTGGCAGGATTAACTAACTTGGCACTACTGATTTTTGATCGCACCTCCATCTCGGATATATCACCATTGTCGGGCTTGACCAACCTGACACAGATAGGACTTTGGGACAACAATATATCAGACCTCTCGCCCCTAGTAGCAAACACGGGATTGGGGCAGACAGACAAGGTTTGGGTGACAGGCAATCCGTTGAGTTACGCCTCAATCCACATCCACATCCCCGCGCTCCAAAGCAGAGAGGTTGCGGTTGAGTTTGACAACCAAGCACATCCGGCACTTCTTAAAATCTCAGGCGATAACCAGAACGGCGCATCCTTCGCAGCATTGTCTCAGCCATTTGTCGTTGAAGCACAGGACGCGAACGGTTCTGCACTCGCAGGGGTTTCGGTCACATTTGCCGTCACTGGGGGTGGCGGTACGCTCAGTACCATTACCACAAGAACCGGTCCCAACGGTAGAGCACAGAGTGCCCTCATATTGGGCCCAAATTTAGGAGCAAATACCGTTTCTGTGTCTGCCGCTGGAATTGAGAGTACGGCTATTTTTTACGCTATCGCCGATTCGGAACTGCCACCAACGACAGCAGATGTCAACAACGACGGAAGCGTGAATGTCTTGGATTTGATCTTGATTACGTCCAATCTCGATACTAAAGGAACCAATTTAACAGGGGATGTCAACGGAGATGGGGTTGTCAGTATCCTGGATCTGGTATTGGTTGCGGGCATGTTTGATGGTGCGGCAGCCGCACCATCAGCATCTGCACAAGTACCTAAGACACTCACAGCGGTAGAGGTTCAGGGGTGGCTGACTGACGCAAGCGCACTTAAGGTGAGGGATCCCATCATGAGACGAGGGATTATGATGCTCGAACAACTCTTGGTGTCCCTAACCCCAAGGGAGACAGAACTGTTAGCAAACTACCCGAATCCCTTTAACCCAGAGACATGGATCCCGTATCGGTTGGCGGAGGATGCCTTTGTAACCCTGACTATCTATGACGGGAACGGTCATGTTGTCCGCAGGCTTGATGTGGGGCATCGGATTGCATCTGCCTATGAGCATCGATCACAGGCAATCTATTGGGATGGGAAAAATGATGTAGGTGAGTCGGTGGCAAGTGGCGTGTACTTTTACACACTGACGGCAGGTGATTTTTCCGCCACCCGGAAGATGCTGATTCTGAAATAGAGAAACGGTTAATCGCCATTGGTTCCACAGCGCAGTAAGTTCACCCTTTACACATATCTCCACTTAATAAAGGAGGTCAAATTGATAAAAAAAGAACTTCTCTGTTTCATCTTATATGCAACAATAATCGGCACACTCATCCCAGCGTTCGTCGTGGCGGAGGCTAGTGATGTGCCTTTTGCAAATGAACCTTTTGATGTGAATAACATCCCTGAACCTGTGCCACCTCCAAAGGAAGTCCGTGATTTTTTTGACCTTTCTCCGTTTTATCAGCAGTGGATTAACGTCGCAGGATTTCCAGTATTGGCATCGGCTGATGCTAGTCCCTATGCCCTAAAAGAAACGGCGTGGGTCATCTGGCAGATGATTGGACACCGAAAGGATATTCTCAAAGCGATAGCGCAAGAAAGACGACGGCTTTCGGTGCTATCCATTAACGAGTCATTGGGTGATCTCCCCGAATACGACCATAATAGCCCTCTCGCTATTTTCGGCGCACATACTCGTGATGTCGCTTGGAATGGAGCGACGGCGGCTGAGGAAAATCTGTTTTGGTCACACTGCGATTATTGCTACTCCTTCTTGGTTCATGAGTTTGCCCATGCGATACATGGCGGATTGGAAATAATCAATCCTACGTTTGATAATCGTCTCAACGCAGCGTATAACGCGGCTATAGTACAAGGATTGTGGAAAGATGCCTATTCCGCTACAAATAGAGGCGAGTATTGGGCTGAAGGCGCGGGGTCTTGGTTTAATGCAGCATGGGACCTCAATCCTATCAAAACCCGTGAGGATTTGAAAGCCTATGATCCGAGACTCGCAAATCTATTTATTGAAATCTTTGGCGATGGTGATTGGCGACATACTATGCCCGCCAAGCGGATGCATCTGCCACATCTGCAAGGATTCGATCCACAGGAGGCTTTTAGACTTGATGGGCTTCCGCTTTGGGCTATAAAACAGCAGAAACTTGAACAGCAATTGAGGGATCCAAATAGCGATGGTGATGGTAAGTGGGTGAGATTGAAACTATATCATCCGAGTATGCGCGAAAATCTAATCGAATCCAGTACGCGAGGAAACTATACTCACATCGTCTGGGTAAAACTGATTCGGAGTGAGATCTCATTTTATGAACTGGACGCTTATGGCAATGAGAACTGGGTTTACACTGCTACCACAAAAGAATATTTCGATCTTGGCACCCGCGCCGGTGTCGTCTGGCTCATGAAAGATCATAATGGCGAAGATCTCGCTTTATTTCGTGCTGAGGAGAGAGTGGGAAGGGTGCTGATTACCCCGACACTTCATTTGATAACGCCCGGACTGTCAAAAATTTCAGGCGATAACGAGAGTGGCGTGCCCGGCGCGGTTCTAGCAAACCCGTTTGTCGTTGAAGTACGGGATGAGAACGGATCGGTCCTTGAAGGAATTTCGGTCATGTTTACCGTTACCACAGGCAATGGAACGCTCAGTGTCAACCACACCACGACCGATGAAAACGGTAGAGCAGAGAGTACGCTCACACTGGGACCAAATCTAGGAACGACGACTGTTGAGGTGTCTGCCACTGGAATTGGGGAAACGGTTGCCTTTAAGGTCGTAGCAGTCGCTGCGGTAGACATCCCCGACGCCAACCTCCGCGCTGCGATTGAGACCGCACGCGGCAAAGCACCGGGGGAGTCCATCACCGGGGCGGATATGGCAATGTTGCCGAGGCTGGATGCGCGCAATGAAGGTATCAGCGATTTGACCGGACTGGAACACGCAACCAACCTGACTGAGTTGTATCTTGGTGCTGAACATATAGAGGGAGAGGGGTGGCTAAACAGCAACTCAGTATCAAACCTCTCGCCATTGGCGGGACTAACCAACCTGACACGGCTGGGGCTTAGAGACAACACCATATCGGACCTCTTTCGGCTCTTGGAGGCTTAACTAACCTGACATGGTTGAATCTTGAGTTCACGTCCATATCGGACCTCTCACCTTTGGCAGGATTAACCAACTTGACAGACCTATGGCTTTTTGGTAACTCCATACTGGACATTTCACCTCTAGCAGGCTTAACCAACTTGGCAACACTGATTCTTACCAGCAACAACATCTCAGATCTCTCGGCTTTGGCAAGCTTGACCAACCTAACACGACTGGGACTTGCACACAACAATCTGTTAAACATCTCGGCTTTGGCAGGCTTAACCAACTTGGCGACGCTGGGACTTAGAGGCAACAACATATCGGACATATCACCTTTGGCGGGTTTAATTAACCTTACAAGGTTGGGACTTAGAGGCAACAACATCTCAGATCTCTCAGCTTTAGCAGGCTTAATCAATATAGTACGGTTGGATCTTAGGCATAACAACATATCAGACCTCTCCTCCTTAGTCGCAAGTACAGGAGTGGGGGAGGTTTTACTGAATGACAATCCTCTCAGTTATTCAGCAATCAACACCCATATCCCAACTCTCCAAAGTAGAAGGGTTACAGTTAAGTTTGACAACCGTACCCATCCAGCACTGCTAAAAATATCAGGCGATAACCAGAACGGCGCATCCTTCGCAGCATTGTCTCAGCCATTTGTCGTTGAAGCACAGGACGCGAACGGTTCTGCACTCGCAGGGGTTTCGGTCACATTTGCCGTCACTGGGGGTGGCGGTACGCTCAGTACCACAACCACAAGGACTGGTTCCAACGGTAGGGCACAGAGTACGCTCATATTGGGTCCAAATCTGGGAGCAAACACCGTTTCTGTATCTGCCGCTGGAATTGAGAGTACGGCTATTTTTTATGCTATCGCCGATTCGGAACTGCCACCGACGATAGCAGATGTCAACAACGACGGAAGCGTGAATGTCTTGGATTTGATCTTGATTACATCCAATCTAATGCTAACGGGACCAATTTAGCAGGGGATGCCAACCGAGATGGGGTTGTCAGTATTCTGGATCTGGTATTGGCTGCGGGCATGTTTGATGGTGCGGCAGCCGCACCATCAGCATCTGCACAAGTACCTAAGACACTCACAGCGGTAGAGGTTCAGGGGTGGCTGACTGGCGCGAGGTCGCTTGAGGTGAGAGATCCCATCATGAAACGGGGGATTATGGTGCTTGAGCAGCTCTTGGTATCCCTCACCCCAAAAGAGACGAAACTGTTAGCAAACTACCCGAATCCGTTTAATCCGGAGACGTGGATTCCGTATCGGTTGGCAGAGGACGCTTTTGTGATCCTGACCATCTATGGCAGCATGAGTCGTGTCGTTCGTACACTTGAGGTTGGGCACCGGGTTGCAGCGTTCTACGAAAGTCGGTCGAAAGCAATCTATTGGGATGGTCGTAACGAGTTCGGTGAACAGGTAGCGAGTGGTGTGTATTTCTATCACCTGTCCGCCGAAGACTATTCCGCCACACGAAAGATGCTCATCTTGAAGTAGGAATGTATTGGAGGCAAAAGGGAAGAAAAGACAAGAGGAAGTATGGAAGAATAAGTTTTCCACATTGCCATACTTCCAAGCTTCCGTCCTTCCATCCAACAACCCGATTCCACATTGCAATCAAAAATTAACGAAAAGGAGTTTCCTAATGCAAAACATGGCGACCAATCAGAAACTTATCCTGTTAATGCTAATGACTTCCCTCCTGATGTGTTGGGCACAAGGTGTTAGCCACGGTGGCGGGGCTGCGGGTGCTATTGGAGACGCTGTCGGTGCTGTCGGAGGTGCTATTGGCACAGCCATCGGTGCTGCTGGAACAGCTATTGGGGTGACCGCCGGTGCTGTTCTAATCGCTGTCGGTGCCGTTGACCTCGGGGTCCGTCTCATTGCCACTGTTATCTGGCATACAGATAGTCTCTCAAGTATGACTGTCTTCCCCAACGGAGGGATAATTGGCGTTGTCGTTTCAAACCTTATTCACTTGGGAAATTCGTACACGGTGGCACCCCACACCACACTCACCTACGATTCACCTATCAACAGTATTGCTTTTAGTCCCAGTAACCCGCTACTCGCTAGTGCAAGTACCGATAGTACAATCCAGTTGTGGAACCTCAATGCAAATACACTTCAAGCCACGCTCCACGGGCATACAAGTAATGTCCTGAGTGTTGCCTTCAGCCCTGATGGGGCGTTACTCGCCAGTGGAAGTGCTGATGGCACCGTCCGATTATGGGATCCGGCTACAGACACACTCCAAGCTACGCTGCGAGGGCATACGAGTAACGTCTTAAACGTCGCTTTCAGTCCCGATGGGTCGCTCTTGGCTAGTGGCGGTGCCGATGGCACCGTCCGATTATGGGACCCGGCCGCAGAAACACTCCAAGCCACGCTCGAAGCACATATGGACAGTGTTTTCAGCGTTGCTTTTAGTCCTGATGGGTTGCTGCTCGCTAGTGCAAGTGATGATGGCTTAGTCGGATTATGGGATACCCACACAGAGACACTCCAAGCCACGCTTGGGCATGAGTCACCTGTTTTGAGTGTTGCCTTTAGTCCTGACAGCGATTTACTTGCAACGGGAAGTATGGACGGGGTAGCGCGTTTGTGGGATCCTCATGTGCCGGAACACAAAGCTACGCTTGGGCATGAGTCGCCCGTTCAGAGCGTTGCCTTTGACGGAGATATGCTCGTTACGGGAAGTCAGGACGGTCGGGTTCGTCAGTGGGAGATCACGGATGAACCTACCCCCGCATCCGGAACCCAGGGATCAGGATCGGTCTGTCAGGTTGGGGATACGCTCGCACCCGGGGCAAGCTGCACTTATCCCGACACCGATGCCACATTTTCTGTGCTTGATAACGGCAATGCACAGTTGGACATCCCCGGATTACCCTCGTGGTTCGATAACGTATCCATCGGTGGTTCGCTGAGTATTACCACAACCATCAATGGTGAGAGTTACCACCTCGTTGCGACAGAACTCTCCGGTGGCTCATGGGAAATAAAGGAACTTGGCGACAGCAGCGGCCCGGGGGACAGTCAGGCACCTGACACCAGTGAGAGTCAGCCAGACGGGATAACCGCTTCAACGGTAGCACCGCTAACAGAAACAACCCTCCATGGGAGTGTTATCACACTTACCCTGAGCGGTGGAACCTATGAGCGATCCAGCTTCAGAATCAGAGATGCTATAACTCTATCCGGTATATCGGGCGTTGCTGTCGGAACGTTCGGTGTAGACCGCGTAAGCGACACAGAGATTACCCTTGAACTTGAATTCAGCGGGGATTTTGACACCGATGCGACCCTTACCTTCACTGTGGGAGCCGGTGCAATAGCAAACTACAGCGGCGCCGCATTTACCGCGCAAGTGCCCGTCAGCGCGAGTACAGAGTCATTGGTAGCCTCAACTACCGCTCCGCTAACAGAAGCGACGTTAGATGGAAGTGTGGTCACACTGACCCTGAGTGGTAGAACTTATGAAGACTCTGGTTTCAGGATTAGAGATGCGGTGACGGTCTCTGGCATCCCAGGGGTAACTGTCGGCACGTTTGATATTGACCGTGTCAGCGATACAGTGGTGACAGTTGAACTGACTTTCGGTGGTAACATTGACACAGATAGTACGCTGATCTTCACTGTGGAGGCAGGTGCGATAGCAGGCTACGGTGGCACCGCATTCACCGCGCAGATACCCGTCATCTCCGGCTCGGAGTCATTGGTAGCTTCAACCACGGCTCCATTGACAGAGGCAACCTTGGATGAAAGCGTGGTCACACTGACACTAAGCGGCAGAGCTTACGAAGACTCTAGTTATACCGTTGGACGTGCTATAACGGTATCCGGTATTGATGGTGTCACTTTTGAGACATGGGCTGTGGACCGCGTCAGCGATACAGTGGTGACCGTTGAACTGACATTCAACGGGGATTTTGACACCAATGCCACTCTCACCTTTACTATCGGTGCAGATGCGATAGCAGGCTACGGTGGAACCGCATTCACCGTACAAGTTCCTGTCAGCGCGAGTACGGAGTCATTGGTAGCCTCGACTGCGGCTCCATTAACAGAGTCAACCTTGGATGAGAGTGTTGTCACATTGACACTTAGCGGTAGAACTTACGAGCGCTGGCTTCCACGCGATGCTATCACAGTATCCGGTATTGATGGTGTCACTTTCGACGACTTCTTTGACCTAGACCGTGTCAGTGATACAGTGGTAACGGTTGAACTGACATTCAACGGCAACTTTCAAACCGATAGCACCCTTACGTTCACTGTGAGCCCAGAGGCAATAGTAGGATACAGCGGATCCGCGCTCACAGCAGAAATACCCGTCACCGCCGGGATTGAAGCTGATGCAAACAACGATGGTGTGGTGAATACCCAAGATTTGGTGTTGGTCGCATCGAATTACGGACAGACAGGGACAAATAGTGCCGATATCAACGGAGATGGCGTGGTAAATATTGATGATCTTACCACAGTCGCTGGCGCGATAGATGGTGTTGGAACCGCGCCTTCGGTACACCCGCAGGTACTTGAAACCTTCACCGCAGCAGATGTAAAACTGTGGCTTTCTGATGCACGGCAACGCAACCTCACAGACCCAACATCCCTAAAAGGTATTCTCTTTTTAGAGCAACTTCTCGCAGCACTGATCCCGAAAGAGACCCTCCTTCTGCCCAATTACCCAAACCCGTTTAATCCAGAGACGTGGATACCGTATCATCTCGCAAAGGATGCAGATGTCACGTTGACTATCTACGACATGAGCGGACAAGTGGTTCGGCAGTTTGCGTTAGGACATCAAGCGGCGGGGAGGTATCAGAGCCGCAGCCGCGCGGTACATTGGGATGGGCGTAATGAGTTCAGTGAAGAAGTAGCAAGTGGTGTGTATTTCTATCACCTGTCCGCAGGGGACTATTCCGGCACGCGGAAGATGCTCATCTTGAAGTAGGAAGGAAAAAATAGATGAACCATCGGTAACACCTTTACGGGCCCCCTATTCGACGGAAAAATCGGAGCAATATGCCTACTACTAGCAACTTGCGTTAAGAACGACCAAATACAATACATGGGCTGCCTTATTGAACATGCTATTCTACAAATACCTATTCGCACAAAGGAGCAGTCATGAAAACACCGCGTTGGGAACCTTTATCTCATATCCTTCTCTTTTTTTAATCATCGGTGTTTTATATGGCACCGGTTGCGGGGCGTTCACTAAAAATATACCCAACGACTTAGGCGTATCAGGAGGTCGCATCGTAGAGCAGTTTGTGGCAGATATGCCTATCGTGGGTGTAGAGGTGCTGATCGCAGCGGATAATCCGAGGGAAGTCTTCGTGTGGGTGTTTGGGGATGTGGGAGGCAGCTGCACCGAGCACCATCAAACCCTTCAAGAGCAGGAAGGAGCTACTATTACTATTAAGATCTCAAGACTAACGACGATACGAGAAGGTGTGGGGTGCACTCAGGAGGCAAGAGCCTATTACGAGACAGTTTACCTGGGAACCTTGCCGCCGGGCGATTATAAAATCAGCGTCAACGACGTGGAGAGGCAACTTCGCATTGACTAACCCGCCATTGGATTATACGCTGATGCGTTTAATATGGTTCGGTCTATGATAAGATAGAGGTAAAGTGGAGATCTAAACACCAGAAGACACGGCTTGTGGTGGAGGTAAAACCTGCATAACGGGGTTTACAAGGGTAGGCTATCCGTTGTGCAGGGGGATCAACGGGTGCGGGGAGCCTCCACCGCCCTTTTCATGAAACGAAAGGAGAATGATGGATCGCGCAGCAATCGACAAGATCAGGGAAGTGATTGAGCAACTCTCACAACAGATAGAACACCTAGACAGTTCAATGTCTGTTGGTGTGCTGAACAAGAGCGTCCTGAAGAAAGAGGAGATTTGCAATCTGCTTATCCAAATCGCGGAACATAAGCATCTGATAGACAAACTCGAAACGGAGCTCGGCGACACGCTCGCTGTCGATGTCAAACGGATAACTGATTCCCTAAATGCCAATGGGAGGTCTTTTGCATGAATACAAGGAAGGTTCAACGTATCTCTGAGGCGATCGGTCAATTCAGGGTGAGTTCTGTTACCATTGAAAAGGAACTGTCTGAGTGGGACGATGAAGGCGCTGAACGTGACCTGCTCATCTTCTTTATCACGCGGCTTGCCGGGTATAAATCGACCCTGTTATCCCTCGAAGAAACGATCGGCGAGGTGTTTGAAGTGGATCTGTCTAAAATCACCGAGGGACTTAGCCAGCAAAAAGATCTGATGAAGCTTCTTGGAAGGAATGAACAGTCCTGATCGCAGGGAGATTATTTGAGAATGGTCGGTTGCCAAGATAGCGTATACATTGTAGAAGTAAGGAGGGCAAGATGCCCCCAATCATGAATCAACCCACTTCAGGGTGTGCCGAGAAAGTATCAAAAACTTCTCCAGCAGCATCGAGCGTTATATCAAGTTTATTACCGGCCGGAATGTCTGTTGGCGTTGTCGGACCAAGCTCTGTGCCATTAGATAAGTGAATCTCTACACGAACTCTGTTGAGAGTTGCATCCGTGGTGTTTTCCACTGTTCCGTTGAAAAGATTGGTTGCGGGGTCAAAGTTGAGAATCAGCCGTGCCCCTCTCCGTGTCATGTCATAAGTTTCACTTTTAGTAAACTGTTGACCTGATTCCTCATCACCCTCATCATGAGTTGTTGTTCTGTTTGTTTGGTCGCAACCTATCATCAATGAAATAGCGGCGATGATTGTCAAAACTCTGAATAACATGATTTAACTCCTTTCGAGGTGTATGCCATACTGTATGATTCAACCCTAATCCTATAACAGATTACTATATAACTTAAACGTTCTAATTATTAAATTGGGTTACATACCTGCTACATCTTCACAAGGACGAGTAATACAACCTTGTTGGCTATAAAGACTTACACCATCAGGGCGATGTTGGCATCACCGTGACTACAAAGACAGCGAATTGCAAATCTTCGAGTAGATGGGCTATATCGCATACCATCTTATGACAGTCAATCACTCGTTCAAGTCTCCTATTGAAAGCGGAGGCGAAAACTTGAACACCATAATCTATCTAACTGATTGACTGCCGCCAACTTATGACAGTTGACCCGCAAATAATATATGCAGTTTACTGGATAGGGCATGGCGTCCAAATGGGTCAACTGTCACCAACATCTAACTTATGGCAGGGCGTCCCGACTGGTAAAAACTGGGACCAGCGTCTGACCCATTCGTGGGTTTCGGGGCGAACTGCCACCAAACAGATCCCTTGTTTTCATAAGAAAGGGGCATAACCATGGCAGAATGGAGAATTGTTAAGAGAACACTCTTCGATGGGGAGAGTGTTCAGATCGAAAGAAAAGATGAGCGAGGCAACTGGGTGGGAGGTTATGGTGTTGCAAACACGCTGGAGGAAGCAAAAGAACAACTGTCAAAATTGAAGGAGTACATGGAGAACAGAAAAGACAAGGTTGTCTATCAGGAGTAAAGCACGGTAGACCGAATTGCATCTTTGTCACGCTTACCGTGCCATCCAGCCCCCATCGACAGTCAGAATATGACCGTGAATATATGAAGCCGCCTCAGATGCCAGAAAGACCGCCGCGCCTGCCATATCATCAGGTGTACCAAACTGACCCGCTGGGATTCGATCCATAAATTCGGCAACCCGCACCGGATCATTCAGGATCGCACTTGTCATGTCCGTTTTGATATACCCCGGCGCAATTGCGTTTACGTTAACCCCTTTTGAAGCCCACTCATTAGCCAGTGCTTTCGTCAACTGTGCTATACCACCTTTGCTTGCGGCATACGCTGCGGTGCGGATACCGCCGGAAAAGCTCAACAGTGACGCGATATTAATAATCTTCCCACTGCCACGCTCGATCATACCCCGTCCAACCTGTTGAGAGAGCAGCCACACCGATTTCAAGTTGACCCGTATCACATCATCCCACCGATCCTCAGGAAAATCGACGACAGCATCGCGGTGCGTTGTGCCCGCGTTGTTGACCAAAATATCGATCTGCCCATAAGACGCGCTCACCGCTGCAACCAAATCCGGGATGTTCTCTATTTGGTTCATGTCATAAGGAAAAATCTCCGCTTCAACGCCAATCGCCTGTATCTCCTGTTGTGCCTCGATGAGTGTCGATTCAGATCTTGCAACAAGTGCAAGATTCGCCCCAGCACCGGCGAGACCAACTGCAATGCCTTTACCGATTCCTCGACTCGCCCCGGTGACCAGTGCCACCTTCCCTTCCAACGAGAAAAGATGTGAAATTGTCATGCTAACCCTCCAGATAATAAAATTCCCAACTCAACCATAACGTAGGGCTATTTATAGTGAATACAAGAAATAAATAAACACTTTCGCCCACCGGTAGGTGCGGTTTGCAACCGCACCAAATAGGCGCAGTTATAAACAGTGCCTACCAAATCCCGACGTTTCATCCCGATTAATCGGGATAGAAACGACGAGGATGCTCGGAACGGCACGGGAGAACGGTAGTTTCGTTTTCCAAACCCCATCGGTTTCGAGTGTCCCATTAATTCTGAGATCTACTATAGTTTTCCGTTTTTTGACCGATTTCGGATCAATCCGAACCCGTAGGCGGGGCATCTTGCCCCGCCGGAACCTCGACCGGGAGATCGAACTACGGGAGAATTAAATGACCCTAAACGACTTGGTACTTGACACACTAAAACAGGCATCGGTATAATAACATAAGTTTCTGTTTTCCACCATTGTCCGCCCGCAAATACGACTCTACAAAGGAAAATATCGTGAAAAACCGTTGGTTCTTCAGTCCGGTCGTGGCACTTGCCCTGTTTCTCCTGCTTTTCGCCTGTAGCCAAGCCCAACTCCATCCCGTTGATCTGGATCACACCACCGCGTCTGGTGTCCAACTGTTAGAATTGATTGAAAATGCCTTCGTTAGTCTCGCCGACAAGAGTAACCCTGCCGTTGTTGGCATCACTGCATTGAACGTGGAAAGGCAAGGTATCCTCTCTCGAAATGCCGAACGACAAGAAGGAACGGGGTTTATTTTTCGTAAAGATGGTTATATTTTGACCAATAACCATGTTGTAACTGGTGCGAAACAGATTACCGTCCAATTATTCGATAGCAGAGAGTTCAAGGATGTTCAATTAATTGGGGTTGACCCAAACACAGATGTTGCTGTGTTAAAAATTGATACACAGGAGCCACTTCCCGTACTTCCTTTTGCTGATTCAGATAAGGTTAGAGTTGGACAGTTTGCAATCGCAATCGGAAATCCATTCCAACTTAATTATACAGTGACTGCCGGGATTGTCAGTGGAAAAGGACGTTCACTGGTGCCAGCGTTTATGATCCGCTATCAAGATTTCATCCAGACGGATGCGTGGATCAATCGAGGAAACAGCGGTGGTCCCTTACTGAATATCCACGGTGAGGTCATCGGTATCAACTCCGCGATTCGACGTCCGGACGATGTTCCAGCAACAGAGGCAGTCAAAGCCGGTGCCGGTTTTGCTATTCCCATTAACCTCGTGAAAAAAGTCAGCGATCAGCTGATTGCGAACGGACAGGTGATACGCGGATGGCTCGGAATTTTAATGAGGCAACATGATGAAGGTATCCGGGTAACCGGATTTGCTAATCCGTCACCCGCCAGACAAGGCGGAATGGAGGTGGGGGATATCATTGTCGCATACAATGGACAAAAAACACAAGAAATCCGTAAATTCACCTTCCTTATTGCCGAGTCGATGGTCGGTGAGGAGGTGGCGTTTACAGTCATTCGGCGTGGAGTGCGCAAAAAACTCTCCGTAACGATTGGCAGGATGCCGCGGGCTTACACAGGATTGGCAATGGAGTCGGATTCCGAATCCTCCGAATCTTGGACGAAGTTGGGTATCACGGTCCGGGAATTAGGCGACCAAGACTTTGAGCGTTACGCCTACTTGAGCCTTGAGGATGAAGGAGTCATTATTGAAGACGTTCGCCGTGATGGTCCTGCCCTAAGGGAAAGGATCCCAATCGGTACATTAATCGTGGCGGTCAATGACCAGCGAATCAAAAACATGGCGGATTACGACAAAGCGTTGAAAAACGCGCTCCAAAAATCGGAAGTCTCTTTTGAAATCAAGAATATTTATACCGAACCGGGGACAAAAACAGTTACGCTTAAAATTAATCAAGAGTGAAGCATCGAATTGACGACGCTTATGTTAAGAATTAGTGCAACAGCATCGACTTGCCTCAAAAACTGTAGATGGGACCTCCCCGATAATTAGTTTACTCCGATTTATCGGGGGGATCCAAAGCGACTTGCCCCGCCCTCAACGCTTTCACTATAATTGCACTCCGTTTTTACATGAGCCATTGACGAATCAAGTTATTGAGTAACACCATAAAGTAACTCCTAAGTGCCTCGGTTATCTGGGTTTCGGTCTATAGGAAAGTAGCGATGAAAAAACATCTATCAAATTTGCAGGAAGTCCTTGGTCCCGATGGATTGATTGCGAAGCAGCTAACAGGTTATGAGTTTCGACCGCAACAACTTGAAATGGCGGAAGCCGTCGCTAGCGCGCTGTCGTCCAACGAGCACCTCGTCGTTGAAGCGGGCACAGGTGTCGGTAAAAGTTTCGCCTACCTTCTGCCCGCAATAGATCTTGCCCTTGATACTCACGAGCCAGTAGTAATTTCGACCAATACCATCAATCTACAGGAACAGTTGATTTCCAAGGATATACCATTTCTCCAACAGGTACTCCCACAACCTTTCACCGCTGCACTTGCCAAAGGACGTGGAAACTATCTGTCGCGGCGTCGCCTAGAAAGCCTGTTGACTTATGAGCGAGGGTTATTTGATACAAAGGCAGAGGTAGAAGATTTGGCTCGCGTTGTGGAGTGGGTCAGTGTCACTGAAGACGGAAGCAAGGCAGACCTTGAGCCGCAGCCGATGTTTGAAATTTGGAATAAGGTGGCTTCAGATACGGATAACTGCCTACGCCAACGGTGTCCGACCTACGATACATGTTTCTACTTCAAAGCGCGGGCACAGGTGGATGAAGCTGACCTAATCATTGTGAATCATCACCTGCTTTTTGCGGATTGGGCGCTCCGAAAAACCAATCCTTATGCCGCTATATTGCCAGAATATAGACACCTTATCATTGATGAAGCACACCACCTTGAAGCAACTGCGACCGAACACACAAGCGTTGAGTTCAGCAATACACGGGTCAAGCGGTTCTTAGATTCTCTATGTAATCCACAAGGGAAGGCAGGACTCTTTATCCGATTCCAATCAACAGGCTCGATTCGGCTTGTCGAGAACGCACGGGAGGAGGCAAACCAACAGTTTGCTTCAATCATGAGTTGGTTGGAACGGCAAAGGGTGAACGATCGGGGACATGGAATCACACATACCATCGATCAAGCTGATTTTGTGCACAATGTGTTGGATGACCCGTTAGGTGAACTTCAAAGCCGGTTGAGGTCAATGAAAGATGCCGCTACAACTGAGGACGATCAGCAAGAGATTGATGCCCATCTGCGCCGCTGCCGTGAACTGCGTAACGACTTAGATGTGATGGTTAGCCACACACTGCCAGATTACGTCTACTGGATCAATACCTCAACGCGAGGCCGATTTGATCGAGTCGTGTTGAATGCAACCCCAATCAACGTGAGCGAAGAATTGAATACCCACCTGTTCGAAAAACTGGATAGCATCATCATGACCAGTGCTACACTCGCGACCAATCAGAATTTCGACTACTTTCGGAATCGGATCGGTCTATCCCACTCCCGTGAAGTGCTGGTCGGATCGCCCTTCAACTATCAAGAGCAGGTGGAGATCCATCTCCCTTCGCGGATGCCGGACCCGCGAGATCGTACCTTCACACAGGCTGCTACGGCGCAAATCCTGAATTACCTCAAGTTGACGCATGGCAAAGCCTTCGTCCTATTCACAAGCTACCGAATGATGGACGAGGTCTACGAGAAAGTTCTACCTTACCTGGATCAAATGGGGATTGACGTGCTCAAACAAGGAGAGGGACTTTCACGCAGCGCAATGCTGGCAGCGTTTAGGGAAAACATCGATTCTGTCCTGTTTGGAACTTCCAGCTTTTGGGAGGGCGTTGATGTGCGGGGTGAATCGCTCAGTAGCGTAATTATTACCAAACTACCTTTTGAGGTTCCGACACATCCGGTAATAGAGGCGAGGGTCAAGCAAATCGAAGAGCGAGGCGGAAATCCGTTTATGGAGTTTAGTTTGCCCGAAGCAATTATTCGGTTCAAGCAAGGGTTTGGACGTTTAATTCGCACAAAAACGGACACAGGAATTTTCGTTGCCCTCGATTCGCGCATCAGGACCAAGTTTTACGGCAAGCAGTTTTTGAACTCGTTGCCACCCTCCAAAATTATAGAGAGCTGATGATACGGACAGTCCATCGCACGATAAGGGCTGACAAGTGATGAATAATCCATCCAATGTCACTCATCACTTGCCACTTAATCATTCACCGTTAGTATCGATGCGGTGCCGGTTGTGCAAGCCGAATCCCTTTATTGTGGATAAAGGGAAATTCGTATACGATTCTTTTATAACGAGTTGCGGTGCCTTCCGGCGGTTTTAACTCAAGCGGAATGATAACTATTAAGGTTTCGGCGTTGTGCTTCATCTGATAGAATGGCAGGAATCCCTCGATGCTCTCGCCGGGCGGAATCCCCTTTTCCGTATCTAAAAGTTGTGTTTCTATCAAAATCTGTCTCGCCTTTTTGAGCCCATTTGTAACATATATCCCCGAAGCGCGAGACATATAGGTCAAGCGTTCTTTTAGAGCATCGTAATCTAATGACCCATAACGGTTCTCCCCTTGATCGATCATCTCACAGGGGACTTGTCGAGTACCCTGGATCCGATAGACTACGGGCGTGGCGGCATTGTTCGTGACTTTAACATAAAAGACATCCGTTTTGTCGCCTTGGTGTAATGCTTCAGTTTCATAGAATGGAGAATAAGCATTTCCACGATTATACTTGCGATCAAGATCTGCACGGCGCCAGTAGACAATATGAACCGTAATGTTATCCTTGGTCATTGAGAGTGTTTGTCCCGTGGGGGGCCTAATCTTAAATACCTCTGTCGACTCCTCAACCATAATATTTTCCGGTAAAGCCTCAGGCGCGTGAACGGCCGGAAGATTTTTTAGTGATGTTGTTCCTGTACATCCAGCAACCAGTAAAATTAAAACAAGCAGTCCAGCACTGCTTATCCATGCGCTTACATTTAATTTTTTCATGGTGACTCTTGCCTCCTCGTTCGTCCATCATTTGTGATGGACTTTTTATCGAATCTCGCTGACAAACCCCCATCCTTTAGGTTGGGGCTGTAGTCGGCCAAACCCCTTTAATTGGTTAAAAAAGTTGAAATCACAAGTGAAATGTGATATAGTTTGTCTTAAAGGTTGGATATTCCACCATCTATTAGCAGGGGTAAAATCCGCAATAGTTGGCATATACCGACGGGTATTGGAATATCCTATAACCTCGCCAAAGTTGCCCTTCTGGGCAGTGGGCAGGACGTTGTCCATTGGAGTAGATACCGTAAGACGCCTCTCGGGGTGCAAGTATTGTTGATACCACAATTCAACTCCTTAAAGGAACGGGGAAGAATCCCCAACCCCTTTAGGGTGTGGGAGTACGTCAATAATTAAGCATAACTATTTCGATATTCGCACTTTTGCCTCGGCACCCAGAAATCTATCAAATTGTGTCCAGGTACTCACTATTATGCAACTCGACAGCGTCGAGGTTCTTTCGCTAATTCGCTAGTATAGCATACCTCCACTTTTAATTCAAACACAAAATTAACTCGGTTTTTCAGAAAATTAACGAGAGGTATCAACCAACCCTTTCAGCTTGCCCACAGGCTCATTCGGATAGCCGCTCCATCGTTTTCTGATACCGCTTCTCCATCTCTGGTCCCTGCAATCGCAGATATTCTTGTTCAGCAGAACGTGCAACCTTTTGCGACGGAGGTTCAGGGATGTCAATAACGGCTGTTGAGATTTGATCGTTGCCCCACTTGTAAGCGACAATTTCGCCCTTGCTGATGACGAGGTTCATCCCCACATTTGCCTCGACGATTGGTACCCCGTTTTCCCGCGCTCGTGCAAGCACCGCTTCGTTTTGTCCTTTGCTTTTCGATCCGTAGGAGGGAATGAGGATCAGGCGTGCACCATCGAGCACCAGCGTGCGTGCTATCATCGGATTCCATCGGTCATTACAGATGACAGCCCCAGCACGGCCGACCGGTGTGTCAAAAGCGCGTAATGTCTTGCCGATACGGTTAAAGTTCCAAGAGGAGTGCGCGCCTTCAGCCAGCTGCGTCTTATGATATCTCCCACAAATTTCGCCGTTGTGATCGATAAACACCGCACAGTTGTAAGCCTCATCGGCGATCCGTTCAGCGAAACCGAAGCAGAGGCAAATCCCTAACTTTTTGGCAAGTTGTTGAAAACGCCGAATATAAGGTCCATCAATCGGTTCTGCGATGTCTATCAACCGCTCCGCCGTTTCCCGATCCTCTATGACCTCCATGACGACATAGCCTTCCAGCACCCCTTCTGTTGTCAAAATCAGCTGTGGCTGTTCCTTGGCGGCTTCAACAAAAAATGCCTCCATTTTGTCAGCGTTTGCTGCTTTATCCCACTTCTTCGGTTTAATCGAAATTGCTGCGACCTTGACTGAGTTATACATGCTTCACCTCTTTATGTGTGAACGAATACCCGATTTCTACGAGGTCAAAAATAAACTCCCCTATTTACCGAAATGGCCAAGTGCCGGGATTAAGTTGGTCCGGACTCACCACAATTTCCCGAATGTCGTTTAGTAGCGCCGTCGGAAGCGCGGTACACCCTGCGAATGAAACAATCTCCTGCAGCTCATGAACTCGACCAGTGCCCACCAGCGCTGTGGAAACAACAGGGTTGCCCAGGACAAAACGGTATGCCAATTCCGGCAAATCGCTGCTTTGGGCGCTGCACAGCGAATTTACCGCATCAACCGCCTCCCGCAATTCGTGGAGTTCGTCGGGAAGATGTGCATAGCGATAGGTCAATGCCCCTTTCAGAAGGACAGACCGGATTACCACCCCTATATCCTTTTCCGTAGCTAACGGCAACACCCGTTCTTCAAACTGTCGGTCTAATAGGTTATAGGCGACCTGTATGCAATCGAAGCTGCCATCTTCTAACACCGCTAACGGTGCAGCTTCGCCATAAGTGGTCGTGCCGATGAAGCGTGCGTAACCCCACTTGGCGCGCTCGCTCCATAATCTCTACGATTTCTCCCCGTTGGATAAGTTCCGGGGTGGCATTGTGGATGTAGAGAAGGTCAATGATGTCCGTCTGTAATGTTCGCAGCGATTCGGTAATCGATGCTTCCACACTGCTTTCGCAGTTCCGCTCCGCTATACCCCTCCCAACTCACGGAGGAAATCTTCGTTGCAAGGATATATTCGTTCCGACGCGATTTCAGGGCCCGCCCGATAATGGCTTCGCTCTCCCCATAAGCCTGCGCTGTATCAATTAAATTGATGCCCAAGTCGAGCGCGTCGTTGAGTGTGCGGGCAGCATCTGCTTCGGACGGTCGCCGATGCGCTCCCTGCACGGGGATGCCGTAGTCCATACCTAACTCTACGGTGCCCAGTGAAATCTCCGATACTTGCAGGTTAGTCCGTCCTAGACGCCGATAGTTCATAGTGGTAATTTGGTTTGAATTGTCAAGAAGAATTTAGTATACTTGTGCATCTCAAAATTTCAAAGGAGAAATACAACCGTGTATTTCAGAATTTGGCTTGTGTGTGTTGCGTGCTTTACGGCGATTTTTGTCACCTTTAGCTGTGGAATAGTCGGTGATGGCGATCCGACTATCTACCTCGTCAACGACGTCAGCAGAGAGGGTTATTTAAGTTTTCACCTCCAGTCTGACAAATCCCTTGAACATGATACCGTCGTTTTAATTCGTATTGAGGCGGAGCTAGGCGGGCATTGGTTTACTAGTGAACAGTTCATACTCTTTTTTGCAGGAAGAGTTCAATCTTGGGTATTTGAGGTACACAACACTATTGATATAACAATAGATTCTCCAACACCTGTAAGAAGCGTTTCTGGAAAAATAAAGGTAACAATACTGCCCGCAGAAGAACGGCTGAATATCGAGCTGCCTAAGATAGCTTGGTACAAGGGTAATTTCTTGAACAAAGGTGGTTCTGATACCTATGAAGAAATTCCTGTCCGGCACCGATTCCAACCCTACAAGGTGGGTGAACCGTCAGTGCTTTTTAGTGAGCCCCAAAAATGACCTTCATTCAATTAGGTGTGACGAGTATTACATCCGACTGTCATCAAATCCTATTTTTGTAGCATGACCCGCCTTAATATCAGCGCGGACTTTTTCAGCGAGTTGAGCGAGTTTATCCTGTGATACAGCAAAAGCATTATCCCATTGCTGTTCATCTTCAAGTTCTTCGAGAATCGCAGCCGCAATAGCATCCTGCTTTTCAGGCGGCAGTTTATAAACCGCGATGAGTGCTTTTTCGAGAAGTTGGGTCAGAATTACTGTTCCTTTCTCATGTTGATTGATATTAGAAATTACGGCTTACTTGGTCTCTGGAAAATCGTCTCGCAGAAAATAACCGTTCTTGATTGTATCGATCTCACACGTCGTTTGCGCGCTCGCCCAATGTGTGGCATAACCACGTCGCCAGCGATCGGATTCGTTACGATGGGAGGTATGCAGCGTCTTGCAGTGATGAAAAACGACACCGCCCTTCTTGACCTCTGCCAACGCCTCTTGCGATAGATTAATCAGTTCGGGCGGCGGCACAAGGTTGTATGGCTCATCCGGGTCTGGGGTTTCGTGCGGCAACACCGGTCCCTTATGTGAACCTTCGATGTAGCGGAGGCAGCCGTTAGACTCATCTACATCGTCCATGGCAATCCAAGCGGTAATTACATGGTCAGCCGGATCACATTTGAAGTAGTAGTTGTCTTGATGGTACGGTTTCGCACTACCGAAGTGCGGCGGCTTCATGAAAATCTGATCGGTCACCAGCACCGGCTCTACGCCGATGAGATCTTTAATAATACATGAGAGACGGGCGTCGAGAACGAAAGATTGGAAGGCCGATTCCTTGAGAAAAGGTGCATTGATTTTTCGCGGTGCAACTGTACCATCTTCCGCTCGATCAACGGCGTAACCGATTCCCTGATCCGTAGTTTCTGGGGCCTCCATCTCACGGTCACTGACCTCAATGGCGATTTGAGCAATCTGTTCAACTTCGTCGGGACTGTAGACCTCTTCGATGGCAACCCAGCCCTTTTCCCAGTAATGATTATAGTCGTTTTGGTTGATGTGCATCTATATCTCCTTCGGAAAATTGTAATCCTCTTATTTATGAGGATACTATCACGGTTCTTATTCCAAAAACCGGTTCAGTACATTGGCGGTAATCTTTGAAATTGTGTCGTCCACTATCACAGAACAAGGATAGGTAATCGAACCGACGGAAAATACAGCGCCGCCGTTACCCGGTTCGTGGTAGACGATTTCGGCACCGCCGTCATCGGGGTTGAGCCCCTTAGCGAGTAGCTGGGTGTTCTTAGGGGAACTGGCGGAGATTTTATCCATTTCATGACCGGAAGCTCCACCGGGACAACGCATATGTAGACTCTTTTCCCCGAACACATCCCCGTTCTTCAACCCTGTACCCTCAAAAATCCAGTGGGAATCATCAATCACCCGATAGGGTGCGCCGGTCATAATGCCGGTGTCGGTACAGACGACACCCAAGAGGTTGGCTTCGGATTCGTGGCGCAGGTGAAATCGGCTTTCATACCCAACCTCCTGCAATATGGTGAAGCTGCCGCTGCCACAGTTCTCGTTGTGAACAACCATTGTGTATTCGTCGAGAAATTCAACCTCACAGTTCAAGCCGTTACCTCCGAGATACATCAACTTGCCACCGCCCTCGAAGACCCACGCTTTGAGTCGAAAGTACATATCCGCTGACCAGTATTCGGGATGGGTACTAATCATAAGAACTTTGTAGTCTTCCAAGTTCAGAACCCCTTGGTGAAACTGTGTTTCGGCATAGAGGTCGTAATCATATCCTTCGCGCTCCAGCCAACCGAAGAGACGCCATTCTGCGGGGGCGACGTGACAGGCGGAACGTCCCTCGACTGGATCCGTGACTTCCGTATCTTCAGCGATAACGTTAATCAATTCAGGGCGATCGAACGATAAGGGGGCATATTCGTCCGCATCGAAGTGCTGGTGGTTGCGGTTGGTATATCGCTTCAAATCGAGTCGAGCGTTGATGGTGGGTGTCGGTGGAAATTTGTCGGGGTGGATATAGTTACTCCGACCACCGAAGTTACTGTAGGCGTTCCAGTTGATGTTGGAAGCCAATACGGCGATGGGGGCCTGCGGTTTCGCCGGCGCAACAATCCACGGAAAGGAAAAGAATTCGCCCGACTCTCCCTTGGCGTGAAAATAGTAAAGCCCGCTCCGAGCCGGTGCTTCAACGAACTGGAGGTGATGGGGATTCGTGTATCCGAACTTGTTCCACTCGATCCCGGTTTGGGTGTAATCTCCATCGGGGGAGATCTGCATCGTCGCGCGGGGACCATGCTCATCATGCCAACCGAGGTCCCGGATCAATTCCTTCTCGAACCCATACCGCCACAACGACAGTTCATATGCCTCGACGGCGTGGACGCGGAACTCGGACTTCTCACCCGATCGCACCCACTTGGGCCAAGCATACCCCAGCAAACAGTCCGAAAGCAAGCGAAACTGATAAGGTTCATCTTCCCGGACTGTCATGTTAACGCTCTTCGCGCCGAAACCGGGTTTATAGAGCGTGACCTTGTAAGATCCTGGCGACAGGTCTGCGTAGATCGCGCCCGTCGCCCGTGAACGGGCTTCATACGAACCTGATTCATTTACAAATTCGAACAACACGTCAGGAATTGCTACATAGCGTTCGTCGCTGACATATCCAATCAGCATAATGTACCTCCAAAAAAGAGTCGCCCATGTAAAAAGAGAGCGCAAAACATCAATAGAAAACAAATAACTTTGAATCCCAACCTAACTGTAGGAGGGGCATCTCCCGATTCAGCCTGCCCCGATGTATCGGGGAGGATCCTCGGCGAAGCCGGGACTTGCCCCGATAAGCGAATCAATGTCGGGCTACCAAGCGCGAACTACAGCTACCTTCGGGGCATATTGCACGATTTCTTAGAACCTGTCCCGATGAATCGGGATAATCTCTGAAAATTGTCATTTTACGGGTAAATACCCTCAAAATCGGTTGATTTTGCCCCTAGAATGGCAAAAGATGACCATTTCACCTGCTCTTAAAACAGATTCTTAGCCCCAGCGGGGCGACATGTTTATAGAATACAGGACAAACCAACAACCTAAGCCCCAGAGGGGCGACATGTGAACAGCTTCCTAAAGATGACCGTTTCACTTTTAAAACAGGCTCTTAACATGAGCGAAAAAGAGTTATGATCTTTAGATTATGATTTGTTGAGTTCTATTCGCACTGTCGGGACAGAGGATTGGCATCACGATAAATCTTATGTCCCGCTGCGCCAGACTGCATAAGGATTTTCCCGATTCTCTAACGGAAAAGATACCCGTGTTTTCAAGCGTTGGGATTCATGGACTGCCATAATCATCTCCAGTGCTGCGCGCGCATCAGCTCCACTGGAAACTGCAACTACATCCCGATCTTCTTCAATGGCTTGGATAAGTTCCTTCACAATCATCAGGTTGCTCAGATGCATCTGCTCCTGATCTGATCGGCTTGTGCCGTCCGGTCCTTTCTCCCACTCGTCCAAAAGGATACGTTCCCACTCTGATTCCCCCGGAATCCACAACCCGTGAGGATAGAGGTACATCTCCCCGCAAGGGGAGTTTCGCAGCGAGATAATTCCATCGGTGCCGTGAACTTCAAATCCGAACCAGCGGCTGCTCGAATGGTTGCCGGAGGGTTTCCCTCGGTATGATTCATAGTGGGCGGTGATTCCGTTCTCAAAGACGTAATACGCCTCCACACCGTTGCCAGCCAGCAATCCAACGCCTTCATATCCCTCTCGGATGTCTGCGGGTGTGACCTCTTTGCCGTTTTGGGTTACATGCCCGTGCGCCCATGCGACATCGGCACCGGCAAAATACCGCATACTATCCATCATATGCGTTCCCAGCACCATCAAATCCATCGCTCCAGCCCGGTGATCCGCTTTGCCGTGACCGCGCAGCACCTGAATTTCTCCAATTGCACCTTCATCGACCAGTTTCTTGGCGTGTTGTTCGTAAGCGCACGCCCGGCGATGTGCGACAACTATCTTCGCCCCATTGCGATCGCAGGCGTCCATCATGGCATCGGCTTCCGCAAGCGTGCGGGCGAATGGCTTCTCGCACAAAATCCCTTTCACACCGGCGTTGGCGCAGGCGATGACCATCTCCGCATGACAGTCGATCCAACGGGGACCGACGCTCACCAAGTCTAAGTTTTCCTTTTCCAGCATTTCGCGGTAGTCTAGGTAACGCTTCTCTACCCCGATCCGTTCGCCAGCCGCCCGAAGCCCCTCCGGGTCTGAATCGGCGATGGAAACGATCTGCACGTCCGAACCTTCAATGGAATCGGGCGGAACCTGAAATGCCACATCAAGACCGTGGCCATAGTCACCCCTGCCCGTCCTTCCTATGACTCCTGCGCGATAGGTTGTCTTCATGGGTTTTTCCTCAGTAATGATCTAGAATTGGTTAGGCCCTGTTGACATTTCATTGTAACCAGACAATCAAGAGGGTGTACAGACGCATGATTCTCCGTAGGGGTTGGGTCTCCCAACCCTTTGTTCACACGTCAGAGACGATTTCGGGCTTGCTGTAGGTCGATTTTCCAAAATCGACCTTTCAGCGTCGAGATGTGAATCTCGACCTATGCCGTTCCGCCTGCCTGCTCCGCTTGTCGGAGGCGCGCCTGCCTGCTCTCGGCTTGTCGGAGTCCCGATTCATCGGGGATCTATCCCGATATATCGGGATGAATCGGGACAATCTACAATCAATTCAACCTGTACGGTTTGGGGGTGGCTAACCCGTATTGTTCAATGGACGAGGTAACCTCGCCCCTACGATTGCAAATAGCTTTACAAATGTCAACACGCCCCAGTACATTGTCAGATAAATGTAGCGCAAACTGTTAGTTTGCGGGCTCGGATCACAATCTAACAGATTGTGGTACAAAAGCCTCATTTAGATACTTCCCCCACAAAGCGGCTTGGCTATGGCTATCCAAGCCGAGCGGTGAATGCCTTATCATGATTTATTTGACAGAGCACTAGTCCGTAGGTTGAGGTTTCACATCTCGATGCCCAACTATTCAAATTGGCTGTAATAAGCCGCCACGGTTTCATGGTCAATCGTTTCGTCAGGCGTCATGTCCAAGCGCTTATAAATTTCTGCCCGCGCACGCATATCCGCCAGCAGCACCGCACGCGCATGAATCGCAACCTGTTCAGCAAGTTCAATTGGTACAACAACCACACCGTCACCATCGCAACCCACAATGTCGCCGGGACGGACCTGCACGCCGCCACAACCGATGGGAGTGTCGACCTCCACCGCCTGAATACGTCCGGGAATAATTGTGCGTCCGCGTGCACAAGAGCATATCGGAGTCTGTTGCAGAATTAGCTCGTCTGTATCACGGCAGTACCCATCCGTGATAATTCCCACCGCGCCTGACGCGATCATGTTCAAGCTGTTGGCAGATCCCCAAAAACCGACCTCCCGCGCACCGCCTGTATCCGTTACGATCACGTGTCCCTGCTGAATCTGATCGCGATAATTGATGTTTCCAACCTCATTGAACCAGTGTCCATGTGCTTTGACAACCGCTTCGGTGGTATCCAGTTTCCACATCGGACGGTTGGCAGGGACACAGCGGAGGGTGAAAGCAACGCCCCAGAATCTCATGCCGTGCCAGAGCGGTCGAACTTCAGGTGACATCAGTCCCGTGTCAAAATGCCCAAACCCGTCCATCCCATCGCAGACATCGGCGACACGGAGATATTTGTACAGTTTGCGTATTTCAAATGGGTCAATATTGTGCGTTGATTCGTTAGGGTTCATAGTACATAGCTCCCTAAAGCGGCAATGCCGCAGATTTAATCTGTCAATCCTTTTTCATGGACACCATTATAGCATGTCTGTTTGAAAAATTAACGAGTCTTTAGTTGACTAATCGTGGACTCATATCAATCCAAATAATCCATCTCAGGCAGCAAATTCCATCGATACTGCTCTGCGGGTTGCGTTTGGCGTCCCCAATCCGCTAAAATCTTCGCTTCCGCGCGTTTTGCTTCCATTTTTGCCGCAATATCCTCCGCATCCCAACCGTCCAGTACCTGCTGCGTCAATGTTTCCAAAATCTCTCGGCATGTTACATCCCCCGCCCGGTCATGTAGTTCCGCCGGATCTTCCCTTAAGTTGAAGAGTTGCGGCGGTTGTCCATGATAGTAGTTCAGTTTCCAATCGCCACTCCGGATCATCCGATGGTAACAGCCATCATCGGTGCAATACTCGGAAAAGGCGATGTCCTCCCATTCCGTTCCTTCCTCCTGTAAAAGTGGGAGTACACTTCTACCGCGAGAATTTGGTAGCGCTGGCGCGTCGAGGGCGTCCAACATCGTCGCATTCAAATCTAACGAGCTAACTATCCGATCGCATCTCACGCCTTCGGGCAGTACACTGGGCCACGAAAGGATGGTTGGAACTCGCACCGAATCCTCGTAGAAAGTCTGCTTCCACCACAGCCCGTGCTCTCCCACCTGCTCACCGTGATCTGACATATAGAGGATAATTGTGTTCTCCGCCAAGCCGTTTTCTTGGAGCGCGGTCAAAATCTCACCGATCATCCGGTCCATCCGCGTGACCAACGCCCAATACGCCGTCCGCGCTCTGAGGATCTCCGCATCGGAAACCTCAACGATGCCGCACTGCTCTCGCCACCATCGAAAATGGGGGTGCAATTCATCGGAGAAGGGTTCAGGATGTTTCGGCATCGTCATCCCCCCATCGTAGAGGTCATAGTCCTCCCGCCTCGCCACAAAAGGTTGATGAGGTAGCATGAACCCGACGGAGATGCTGAACGGTTCGTCCATCACACCCGCCCGCTTTCGGACACCGAGACGGTTCAAATAATCCACTGTCGCAACGGTCACATCTTCGTCATGAACCTGATATGCGCTTTGACCGGGGCCCGACTTTTCGAGGCTGACCCGCGCAGGACCCGCCGTGCCCGTAAGGGATCCGTGATCGACCCCTTTCCCGCCGAGATAATTGGATCCGTGATCGCCGACCAATCGCTCGGCGTAGCCGTGTAGTTGATCGGGTCCCAGCGAATGCATCCGTCCAATCAGGACCGGGCGGTAGCCTGCTGCCCCCATCCCGTGCGCAAAGGTCGGACTCCCGGAGTCAAGGATATGACTGTTCGTCCAAACCTCGTTTTCGTGGGGGTGGCGTCCGTTCAACATCGACATCCGCGAAGGGACGCAAATCGGAGAGGGACAGTAGACACTGTCAAATACAACACCCCGCGCTGCGAGTCCATCCAAATGCGGCGTCTGCACTAACGGATCGCCGTAGCAACCGGTCACAGCCGGGTTGTGCTGATCGGAATGGATATACAGCAGATTGGGACGTTGTGTGGAAGCACCTTGATTACCCATAAACACCTCGTTTTATCCGGATAGATGCTATGACTATAGCATACTTTCGATCGAAAGACAATCGTGGGTTTTATTTTTGCTTGACACTTGTCATCATTTCCCTTAATCTCAAGAAACCAATCAGGTGCATCGGTTGCCAGTGGCGTCTATTTCTATACATTAGAGACGGACGCTTTTTCAGATACTCGACGCATGGTTATTCAGAAATAGTTGCTTCCACAGATAAGGAATTTCCTACACAAGATGACCTCCATCAATCCGAAAAGATAGAAAACTAATTTGAGAACAGAGAAGGAAGAGCAGATGGACCGAAGATACAATCTCGCACATTTGATTTTAGCTAGTGTTGTAATTTTGGGTCTGACACCACTGATGGTATGTGTTGACGGACAGGCACAGATTGCCTTCGCGTCTAATAGAGATGGAAATTGGGAAATCTATGTGATGGGTGTCGATGGGAAGAATCAGCGAAACCTCACGAACAAACCCGGTGATAACTCGTCGCCCTCGTGGTCACCCGATGGTAAACACATTGCTTTTGATTCCTGGCGGGATGGGAACGGTGAAATCTACGTGATAAACGCCGATAGGGATAATCAGCGAAACCTCACCAATCATCCTCAGACTGACAGTTCACCTTCATGGTCTCCTGACGGTAAACACATTGCCTTTGCGTCCAATAGGCTTGGGAATTGGGAAATCTATGTGATGGACGCTAGTGGGGAGAATCAGCGTAGATTCACCAGAAATGACGCTGATGACTTATTTCCTTCATGGTCTCCTGATGGGGAGCACATTGCCTTTGTGTCTAGGAGAGATTGGAACTGGGAGATTTATGTGCAGGCCGTCGATGTTGGGGTAGACGACGATGGGAAGGTTCTGCGAAGACTCACTGAAAATTTGCGCGATGACATGTATCCTTCATGGTCTCCTGACGGTAGACACATTGCGTTTATGTCTAATAGGGATGGGAACTGTGAAATCTATGTGATGGACACCAATGGGCGGGATCAGCAAAACCTCACCAATCATCTCCAGGCTGACAACTATCCCTCATGGTCTCCTGACGGTGAACGCATTGCCTTTGTATCTAGTAGGCTTGGGAATTGGGAAATCTATGTGATGAACGCCGATGGGAAGCGCCAGCGAAACCTCACCAATGATCCCCGTATGGATGCTGAACCTGCATGGTATAATCCTGCTTTTGCAGTTGCTCCCGCGGGTAAAACACTCACGATGTGGGGGCGGCTCAAACAGATCGTCCAATAACTGCTATTATTAACGCAAGTTGCTAGTGTTGAGCATCCATCGGTTTGTCGTTAAGATTGAGGGATTCTATCTTTCGCTCCGGAGGAGCGATATGTCTATAGAACGGCGATGCGGTCAATGCCTGCGCTCCAGCGGAGCGCAATGTGTATAGTTTGAGGACTTTCCCCGTCTCTTAGCCCCAGCGGGGCGAGATGTGTATAGAAAATAGGATAAAACTAGTCTTAAAGCCCCAGCGGGGCGACATGTATGTGGTATCATCACGCAACTAGCAACTTAGTACACTGTCAGGCAAATTATGCGTGTGTATATTGATTGAAAGCAAACGGTAACATATACAGGATTTACGCACTTTAGCCTGTAGTTGCCCGTTTCTTAATCCCGATTTATCGGGGATTCATCGGGCGTTGGAAATAGTGTGATGCGGCGATAAATCGCCGAACTACAGGGCTTTGCCCCTTCAGCGGCGTAAGTCCTAATATATAATAATTACAAAACTTATCTGATTGAGTATTAGGTTATTATTAAAAAAACGGTGTCTGCTGAGATGCGGGAGCATACGAGGTAGGTCATAAACGCCGCAAGAGTGCCGATAGGAAAATCACGATTAACCCTAAAATAAGCGTCAAATTCAGCCACGGCGCGGGACGTTTCTGAATCGGTGCGAAAACGGGATAAGGGAACGTCAGCAACACGCCGAAGGTAAATATAATAAAGACGATAAAAATCTTAATCCCTAATACAAGGATATATGTAGACAGATCTTGGACAGGTTCTTTGGGAAGATCTTGAGAGAAGGATCCCGTTGACCTCAGGAAAGCGATAAAGTTGTAAACGCCTGAAAAAAGAATTGTCAGCAGCGCACTCCAAACCACAACCCTGAATCGACGAAATGCCGTGTCAACAAGTTTGGGTTGCTGGTTTTCGGGAAGCACTTTGGCAGCAGGCAGCAAAATGACGCGGAGGAAGAAAAAACCGCCAATCAACAGCACAACTGATCCGACGTGAATCCATTGTATCAAAGCGGGTAGGAATGTCATAGGTATCTCTGATAGATTGCGTCAAGCCTGCGGTGAATGTATCTGCGTTTGTCTCCGTTGTCCCCAGCACCCGACTATGCCTGCACCGAGAAGTAGCAGCAATCCCATTGACCAAAACATCGGTGAGAAATCGAGCCACTGAATCAAAAATCCTCCCAAGATAGGACCCACAACCTTACCAGCATTCTTGAGTGTGCCGATAAGCCCCATCCCCGCGCCGATGTGCAGTGCACTAATTTGCGTGGAGACGAGTGCGACCGTAGATGGAAAGACGAGTGCTTGTGCAGCACCAATCAGCACCGCCAGTGCCATTAAGCCCAGAACACGATGTGTTAATGGAATCAAGGGGAGTGCTATTCCCATGAGAGCCATGCCCAGACATATCGCCCCAAAATAGCCCAAGCGATCGCCAATCCTGCCCCCAGCAGGTTTTAACACCATATGCACCCCCTCTTGCACCGAGAAGAAAGCCCCTACCAAGGCAACACTAATCCCTGTAGAAAGGGCATAGATAGGCAGAAATGCTTTGAGGGCGTAAAGCGCAATAAACACAGTTGCTTCGAGTCCACCCGATAGCCATACAGACGGGGTATGTGTACCGGACTTTAGGGCATGGACAATCTGCCGCCCAATTGGCGGACGCGCAGCTTTGACGCGTGGTGGGGGTTCTGAGAGTAATAGAATCGGGACAAAGGCGAGGCAGCTGAACAGTCCAATGATGGTAAAAACAGTGACAGGACTCACTCCTGTTGCCAATAGCCAACCTGCGGCTGCTGGTCCAACAATATAGCCCGCGCTACGAGCCATACCGAACCACCCCAACTTCTCCGCCAGTCGGTCTTTTACCCCTTCCGCAACGAAGGCGAGGGTCACGGGACCATAGATGGCTGTGGCTAAACCGTGGATAATGCGTATACCAAACAGTTCTGCAGGGGTATGGACAAAGCGATATAGAAAGGGCATACCCGCGAAAAAAATCGTCCCAATAATCAACCACCAACGTCGTCCCCAGCGATCAGAAAGGATCCCAATCGGTGGTTTGAGTACCATGCCAGTCAGGGTGGAAACAGAGACGATAAACCCAAGAAACGCATCGGTCGCCCCCAGTGCCATTGCGAAAATCGGCAGCAGCGGCGTCTTTCCCATCTGATAGGCGGAGCGCACAATAAAGTCAGCGCCCGTGATACCGATAAAATTAAGGGATCGCTTCATTACTATATTGAGGTAGAGGTGTAGGAGTTAAGCTAGCACATCGGTAGAAACAACCATTTTGTGCAATCTAATCAGTCGGACGAGAAGTAGGGGGAAGGTGCTGACGGGTCGAGATAGTTTTAAGTTTCTCCCCCAGAGCATCCTTTGCAACTTCAAGGTTATAATGTGCTTGTAGGTTGGACCACAGAGAATCAGAAACCCCAAAGTAACGAGAAAGAAGTAATGCTGTCTCTGCCGAGATACGCCGCTGCTCTTTGATAATCGCTGTAATCCGGTTCACCGGCACACCGATATCCTTTGCTAGCCGGTAGGGGGTAATTCCCATCGGTTTTAGAAATTCTTCTCTTAGGATTTCGCCTGGATGGGTCGGTTGAATAGCAGACATTTTTTACTCCTTAGACATTAATGATAACCGAAATTGTGAGCCATTGAAAACCTATCGGATTGCCGTTAAAATTGGTGTCTTCAACCTGTCGCTCCAAAGAAGCGCAATGTGTATAGCACAGCTCACAGTCAATGAACTAATGAACCAATCAACTGACCGTGCCACTCCATTTCTTAAGTTACAACCGCCGGCAAACTGGCTTCGCTGACGAGGTTATTAAAAGCAGCGACATCTTCCTCAACCACCGACTTGAGTTGATCCAGTTGGACATCTATCTGGTCTGACAGATCTTCAAAGAGTTCATACGCCTGTTTCGGTGGGGCGAAGTCAGCAACTGACACAACACTAATCAACCCAGCGAGTTTACCAATTAACATGGTGGGCAGCCGAAGTCGATCGCCAATGGTATCCGCTCCGGTCTGTATCAACTCCCCTTCGAGGGCTTTCAGTTTTTCCTGTAAGGCTTCAGCAGCTTCACAGATTGCTTCGGCGTTGGTATCCTCCCCCGCATCTACGCGTTTCTTCCACTCATTCGCTTGTCGTTGTATTCGGCGGAGTTGATTGATCGCTTCATGTGTCTCTGACAGCTTATCACGGATTTTGCCCCATAACTCAAACTGAGCGTCGAAATCCGCTTGACTGGCCGTTACCCGTGGATCTTTGCAGATCTCGAAGGTTTGCGTCTGCGTTTGCTCGCCAACCTTGAGTTGGACCTGATAAGTTCCCGGTGAAGCGAGAGGTCCATTCTTCGGTTTATCCGGCGACTCATCCTGCTTGTCGATCCGCGGTTCCGTTATCGCTTCCGAATCTGAATAGCACATATCCCACACAAAGCGGTTCAATCCCGGCTCTGCGGGGATATAGCGATCGTCCTTGTCGTCATCATCTTCAGCGTCATCGTCGTCCTCTGGTTTAGCGGTGAATGTTTTGATTTCTGTTCCGTTAGCGTCGAAGAACGTGAGTTCAACGGAATCGTCGGATGTATCTCCCAAGAGGTAGTAGACGATAACGCCCTGCGGTGGTCCTTCTCCGGCATCGAGGAATCTGCGAGTGCGCTCCCCTTCAGGCGATTTTTCCAAATAGAAGGTTGCGGCAGCACCCAACCCCATCAGATAGTTCTTTCCTGTTTCGCTACGGAACATTCCCGCTCCCCACTGTAACCAACGGCGATAGGTGGATCGAGGCTCAAACAGATGGGATGAAGCCTGCCCTGCTTCTTCTGCCAACTCGCGCAGTGGTGTTACATCGTCCAAGATCCAGAAAGATCTGCCGTGTGTGCCCGCGACCAGATCGCCCTCCTTAATTTTTAGGTCGTAGACCGGGACAACCGGAAGATTGTTTTGCAAGCGGTGCCAATTTCCCCCATCGTTCAACGAGACATAGATTCCTGTCTCTGTGCCGACATAAAGAAGACCCGACCGAACCGGATCTTCCCGAATCACGCGGGTAATTTCACCGTCGGGGAAACTCCCACTGATTGTATGCCACGTCTGCCCATAATCGTCTGTCTTGTAAAGGTAGGGTTGATAATCATCTAACTTGTATCGGGTAACGGCTACATACGCCGTAGCTGGGTCGTGTGGGGATGCTTCGATATTGCTGATTAACGACCATTCAAGCAAAGCCGGCGGGGTAATATTCTCCCAATGCTGCCCGCTATCTCTGGAGATGTGAATCAAGCCGTCATCGCTGCCCGCCCAAAAAACGCCGGGCTCGTGTGAGGATTCGGCAAAGGCGTACACCGTCCCATAATGCTCTGCGCCGCTCGCATCTTTCGTGATAGGTCCCCCCGATGGTCCAAGTTTCGTCACATCGTTACGGGTCAAATCCGGACTAATCGGTTCCCAACTACTGCCTTCGTCTGTCGAGCGGAAGATTATATTGCCGGCTACATAGAGGATATCCGGATCGTGAAGTGAGAACGCAATAGGAAACGTCCAAGAGAAGCGGTACTTGAGATCTTTTGGTCCCAAGCCGATATACTCTTCGGGCCAAACGTTGACCAACCGAATCTGACGGGTGTGATGGTCGTAGCGTTGAAGTACACCACTTCCCCCCGGCGAGCTACCTATCGCACCGATGTAGGCGATATCAGGATTGTCGGGGTGAACCACAATGTCGCCGCTCTCGCCGGTGCCAACCGGATAACAATCGACCCAGTGGATACCGCCATATTCGCTGGCGCTTGGCGCACAGATACTGGAGTTATCCTGCTGTGTGGCGTAGACACGATAGGGGAATCGGTTGTCGGTGTCGATGCGATAGAACTGCGAGGTGAGCTGATTATAGATGGTCGTCCAGCTGTCGCCTCCGTTGAATGAAACACATGCACCGCCATCATTGCCTTCAATCATACGCTGAGGGTTGTTCGGATCAATCCACAGGTCGTGATTGTCGCCGTGCGGCGTGGTAATTTCCGTGAAGGTATGGCCTCCATCCGTTGACTTCCACATCTTGAGGTTCAGGATATACACAGTATCGGGATCTTGTGGATCGGCAAAGACGTGGCAGTAGTAAAAGGGGCGATGCCACAGATCACGGTTAGCTGTCAACAGTTCCCACGTTTCGCCGCCATCGTCTGAGCGGTATAATCCACCTTTCTCCGCTTCGACAATTGCCCAGACTCGATCAGATTGGGCAGGGGAAGCAGCGACACCAATTTTGCCGATAAGTCCTTTGGGGAAGCCCGGTTTATCCGTAATCTCCTCCCAACTATCGCCGCCGTCGGTCGATTTGTAGAAGCTGCTGTCGGGTCCACCGCTCGACAATTCCCAGAAATTGCGATAGGTTTCCCATATCGTCGCATAGAGAATGCGGGGATTATTCGGATCCATTGTCAGATCAACCGCACCCGCTTTTTCGCTGCGAAATAGGATATTTTCCCAAGTTGCCCCACCATCTTTAGACCGAAAGACACCCCGTTCTTCGTTCGGTCCAAAAGCATGACCGAGAGCTGCCACATAGACCAGATCTGGGTTCTGCGGATGAATGCGGATTTTGCCGATATGACGGGTCTCCTTCAATCCGACATTTGCCCAAGTTTTACCGCCATCGGTGGACTTGTACACCCCATCACCGTAAGAGACATCGAGGCGGATGGTGGTTTCGCCGGTGCCGGCGTAGATAACGTTTGGATCGGCATCTGCTACTGCAATGGCTCCTACAGCGGCACTATTGAAGAATCCGTCTGAAACGTTTTCCCAGTACGTTCCGGCATCGTCGGTCTTCCAGACACCACCGGCGCACGCGCCAAAGTAGAAAACCGCCGGTTCCGTGGGATGTCCCGCTACAGCAACAACGCGCCCTCCCCGCGGTGGACCGATACAACGCCATTTGAGCGATTGAAACAAATTTGTATCTGATTGAATGTTACTCATGCCTTGCCTTCCTTCATCGTTGGGTATAAGATTTTATAAATATCAAGTCTCGCCGAGGTTGTATCCTTTATCCTCCATCAGGCGGGATAACCCAGCTTAAAGATTTTCATCAGCTTTTTCGTCGAAGTCTAAGGCGACAAATCGGTAGCCGATGGTTTTCATCCGTTCCACAATTGTCTCGCGCATCTGAATGGCTCTATCGAAATCGGATTCCGCCACCTGTATCCGCACAATCTTCCTGTGGGGATGAATAGATGCTTCTGAAATACCAAGTTCGGACAAACCCTGCCGGGCAAGCACCACCATTTCATCTTCGCTGAGTTGTTTCGTTCTGTTTGATTCCATATATCCACTTTCTTTCTAATGGTAAAGTCAATTTCCAATCGAAAAGTGTAACAGAAATGCTAATGGAGATCAACATTAATTTCATTGCATCTTGGAGTAGTCAGAGACAGCGTTCTTTGCTTGACAGGAACCCTCCGCTGTGCTACACTAGGAATGATTGACATCCACCTTGAGGTAATTCCCCCACCGCCCGATTTCGGCATAACCCACAAGGAGTTTCCACCATGAGCGAAAAAATACATATCACACAGGAGGACATCGATAAAGGCGTACAGAGAAGCGCTTCCAATTGTGCAATCGCTGTAGGGTTGAAGGGAGAATTCGCCTACGACATCAGCGTCACGGGTGTGATCCGGATCGGGAAAGACAATTTCCGAGCGATGCCTGAAGTTATTCGGTGGTTCGGCAATTTCGATAGGGGCAGACCTGTTAAACCCATCACGATTGAGTTGGTTGCGTATCGCTTTGCGAGAAAATATCAGCCAAAAGGTCGCAAGCCGATGCCGATATATGGCGAGGCGCGTGTGGTGGACTCCTAAAGCTAAAGCATTAGGTTTTGTACTTGCTTTGGAATTATGGGGCAATATCCGCATATCAACACCTTACCGAGTAACGGTGTTGCATTTTTGCGACGACGGTGTGGCACAGTTTCGACAATCGCTTTATGAGCATGACACTCCCTTTGAAATTACAATTCATGTAAAAAACAGATGCAAAGTTAGATTGAGAAAGGGTTTTCCGAAAAACTCGGTTTTGGCACAATACCCTTCGCACGGTTCAAGATAGCTTTGGTATCTAAATTGCGTATGGTTGACATGCCAAGTGAATTTCGTTTGGCAGCGATTCGTGTCAGATCTTATCTGGTTCTGCTAAGATCGCAACGGAACCCAAACTATCGTGTGAGAAAAGTCATGTGTCCAAACTGAATCAGATTCCAACCCTGAAAGGGTATTAAGGAGAAAATCATGCACACCCATTTCTGCCACACCGCGTCTATCTTAGCTTTATGCTTGCTCTTGGTGAGCTGCGGACCACCACCTCAAACCGGAAAACTGCCGCCTATCCCAAGTGCAAACCGTTCACAACCTGCTTCAACTTCAGCACCAACGAAAACTCGGACCGCCTCAGCAATGTCTTCGGCGACACAAGGGTTGCCTGCTTCTGCTGCGGTTGATGTCACTAAGAAACCGCTCTTGAAAATGCTCTTCAGAAATGAACCTAATGTCAATCGACTTGAAGATCTCTATGGCAAAACAAGAGGGCAAGTTCAGAACATCAGCATTGTGTCCAACTGTAATTTAGATGTCTTAAAAGCGTTTATCGCAACAGGTTGGGCTCCCGTTATCCTATCAAGACGTTCTGGTAAGGGACACCTAACAACGGTTATGGGATATGATGATGGGGATCAGCAGATTCAGGTCGGAAATCCGCTTGGTGTCCAGAGAAGAGGACTACAGACTCGGGCTGGGCGCACCCTTACTTACTCAGAGTTTGAGAAGGAATGGACAACTGGATCTGGACGAACATGCGTATTGATTACACCGAAAAAACTCAACGAACCGAGCATACATGCCGCTTTGGAAAAGTACCTCCCTAGGGAACAAGTCGCTCGAGTTCAGGTGAGGAATCGATGAGAAAGGAACGTTTCACGCACCGATGCACAATCTCTTTAACACACTGCAAACCTTTGAATCCGATGGACAGCGTATCCATTACTACTCACTTCCTGCCTTAGAAGCGCAGGGTATCGGGACAGTTTCTAACTTGCCCGTCAGTATACGCATTTTGCTGGAATCGCTGCTGAGAAACTACGATGATCAACAGATTACAGAGCAGGACATCGTGGACTTGGCAAACTGGGATCCGAAACAGCCCAAATCCGTTGAAATCCCGTTTAAACCTGCTCGTGTGCTTGCCCAGGATTTCACCGGTGTCCCCCTCCTCGTCGATCTCGCAGCGATGCGTTCAGCGGTGGAGGAGCTCGGCGGTGATCCGCAGATTATTGAGCCGCTTGTTCCTGTCGATCTGGTCATCGATCACTCCGTTCAGGTGGATGCCTACGGGACAGCGAATGCACTACAGATTAACACCCAAAGGGAATTTGAACGGAATAAAGAGCGATATGAGTTCCTGAAATGGGGGCAGCAGGCTTTTGATAAATTTCGCGTGATTCCGCCCTCCATTGGAATTGTCCATCAAGTAAATCTGGAGTATCTCGCCAAATTGGTTGTCTCCGATGCAATCAATGGCGAAACGATTGCGTATCCCGATACATTGGTCGGGACCGATTCCCATACCACCATGATCAACGGTCTCGGAATTGTCGGCTGGGGTGTCGGCGGTATCGAAGCGGAAGCCGCCATGCTTGGTCAGCCAGTCTATATCCTGACGCCGGAGGTGTTGGGGGTTCACATGAAAGGTACGCTCAAAGAGGGCGTTACAGCCACGGATCTCGTCCTAACGGTTGTACAACGATTGCGGGAAACGAACGTCGTCGGCAAATTCGTGGAATTCTTTGGCGAAGGGGTCGAAGCACTCTCAACCCCGGACCGGGCGACCATTTCCAACATGTGTCCCGAATACGGTGCAACGGTCGGCTTCTTCCCATCAGACGAAGAATCGGTAAGCTACCTGCGGGCAACGGGACGCGATGAAGCGGATCTGCAGATGGTCACGGCATACCTAAAAGACCAGAATATGTACGGTATCCCGAAAACGGGTGAGGTAGAATATTCTGAGGTGTTGATGGTTGACCTTGACGCGATTGAGCCGAGCATTGCAGGTCCCAAACGACCACAAGATCGGATTGAACTTTCAAGGGTCAAGGAGACATTCCCTCAGCTGTTAACAGCACCGCTTACGGAGGGTGGCTACGGACTTTCTCAGACGGAAATTGATGAGCACCGTCAGGGGGCGGAAACCACAGGCAGCATTACACACGGCGATGTTGCAATTGCCGCCATCACCAGCTGCACCAATACCAGCAATCCGTCGGTGATGATTGCTGCCGGTTTGATTGCGAAGAAGGCGGTCGAGGGCGGCATCCGTGTCCCCGATTCTGTCAAAACTAGCTTAGCCCCCGGATCCCGCGTTGTCACGGAGTACCTACAAGGAACGGGGCTGCTGCCCTATCTGGAGAAGTTAGGCTTTAACGTTGTCGGATACGGTTGTACAACCTGCATCGGGAATAGTGGTCCCTTAGATGAAGATATCCAAAGTGCCATTGAAGCAGGAAATCTTGTCGCCGTCAGCGTCCTAAGTGGCAACCGAAATTTTGAGGCACGTGTGCACCGTGATGTCAAAGCCAGTTTCCTGATGTCCCCACCGCTCGTTGTCGCCTACGCCCTTGCCGGACGGATCGATGTCGATCTAACGAGCGAACCGTTAGGCTATAGCGACGCTAATCAACCGGTCTATTTGAGAGATGTGTGGCCCACACGGGGGGAAATCGCCGATCTTATTGCCCAATCGTTGGACGCCAATACATTCAAACGGCTTTATGCCGAAATCGCCAATCAGGCGCCGGAGTGGGACGAATTGGATATCCCCACAGGCGAACTGTATCGCTGGAGCGAGGAGAGCACCTATATCCAGAAACCGCCCTTCTTTGAAGGGTTCGGGCTAGAACCTGATCCAATCACGGAGATTCAAGGCGCAAGGGTTCTCGCCATTCTGGGAGATTCTGTCACGACAGACCACATTTCCCCCGCCGGTGCGATTGGTGCCGATAGCCCTGCTGGAAAGTATCTAATCGAACATGGGGTCGAGAGAAGGGATTTTAATACCTACGGCGCGAGACGCGGTAACGATCGGATAATGAGCCGTGGAACGTTTGCTAACAACCGGATCAAGAACATTATGTTGCCCGATGTCGAGGGTGGTTACACCGTCACCTATCCTTCCGGCGAGCAGACAACGATGTATGAGGCGGGTCAACACTACCTCCAGGGTAACACGCCGCTCGTCGTTTTTACCGGTAAGGAATACGGCTCTGGCAGTTCGAGAGATTGGGCGGCGAAGGGACCTAAGCTATTGGGGGTCAAAGCCGTTGTCGCCGAAAGCTACGAGCGTATCCACCGCAGCAACCTGATCGGCATGGGTATTTTACCCTTGGAATTCAAGGAGGGCGAGAGTGCAGCGTCGCTCGGCTTGACAGGGAATGAAGTCATCAGCATCACCGGTTTCGCGGATAACCTGCAGCCGGGTCAAACCGCCACGATGGAATGGACTGACGAATCGGGGACGAAGCGATCAACGGAACTGCTCATCCGGATCGATGCGCCCATTGAGGTGGAATACTACCAACACGGTGGAATTCTGGATTATGTCATCAGAAATCTAATGGCGGATTGAAGCAAGTTATAGTAGATTTCATAATTATTTGGACACTGTAGGAGGGGCATCCCTGCCCCGATACGCTCCATTCATTGTGCCACATAAGGTCTTAGGTTTGTAGTAGGGCGATTTATCGCCCGTCCGGACGCGCAATTCATTGCGCGACTACGAACTGAAGTGCGTAACTCTATTATATTCTAAAAAAAACACTGGCAGAGATCTTGTCGGTGTTTTTTTTATCGAATCAAGCCTCCTGCCAATTAATCCTCCTGAATCAACGTAAGAATAAGATTGTAGCTTTCATCGAGGTGGAGTTCTGTACCGGACGGGATGAACGTTGTCGAATCAATCTCTTCAATAATCGCCGGACCCGAAAACCGCGAGCCTACCGACAATCCATCCCGCCGATACACAGGCATCTGCATCGTATGGGTTGCAGATTCGTAAACGAGACGTGGGACGTTGTGCTGTGCGGTTTCGGAGGCTGCTCCCAAGTTAATCTTCGGACGGCCTGTGCAGCTTCAAGAGAATGGAGACCTTTAGGTGTACCGGAGTTCAATCGTCTCATCCTCAAAATGATACCCGTAAAACTGATGATGTCGCTCGTGAAAACGACCGACCGCAATCCCCGTAACCCGTCCTCCGAACGATACTCAATATCCTGTTCGTAGTTCTGCTGGTAATACCGCATACTGATAAACAGCGTTTCTCGCGGTTCCCCTCGCACTCCCTCCCGCTCAAGCTCTTCTCGTCGCCTCATGACGCATCGGTGCAAATCGCGCTTGGATGTCGCTATCAGTGACATCCGGACCTCGCGCAGCAAAGGTATGAACTTTTTCGACACGAAGTTCGGAGATGGAAGCCCCAAAGGCGGAACAAAGTCCTGGATGAGGCGGCACGACAACAGTTTGGATCCCCAACTTTTTGGCAATCGCCACGGCGTGGAGCGGACCCGCACCGCCAAACGCTACAAGCGCGAAATCGCGGGGATCAATCCCCCGTTCGATCGTCAGTAAGCGGATGGCGTTGGTCATGTTTTCATCAGCGATTTCAATAATAGCTGTGGCTGCCTCCTCCCCGGAAACACCCATACGATTTGCCAGTTTTTCGATTGCCTCTTTAGCCAGTGCGGGATAGAGCGGTAACTCTCCGCCGAGGAAGAAACTGGGGTTGAGACGCCCTAACACCAAGTTTGCGTCGGTCACTGTGGCTTGTGTCCCACCTGTCCCATAGCAAGCAGGTCCCGGCACCGCTCCGGCACTCTCCGGTCCGACGTTCAACATACCGCCCTTATCAATCCAAGCAATAGAGCCGCCCCCTGCGCCTAACGTGCGGACTTCAATGATAGGAATTGCGACAGGAAGCCCCCACTCAATCTCGAACGCTGTGGTAAACTGCTGCTCTCCATCAAGCACCAAACCCACATCGCAGCTAGTACCTCCCATATCGAGGGTAATTGCATTTGGAAATCCCGCCATTTCCGCGAAGTATTTTCCCCCAACGATGCCGCCAGCCAAGCCTGATAGTAAGATATCGACAGGACGTTCGGGCGCATTGGTGAGAAGCGTAGTCCCGCCATCGGATTTGAGAAACGAGCAGGGACCTTTGACACCATTTTCTTCCAAAGCGTTTCCAATGTTGTGGCAGTAGCTTTGGATGAGCGGCTTGACAAAAGCATCAGCCAAAAGGGTGCTAGACCGTTCATACTCCCGCCAGATTGGGGCTACTTGATGCGATAGGGAGATGGGGATATGCGGAAAGGCTTCCTCAAGAAATCTGCCTACCTCCAGTTCATGGGTGGGGTTGATGTACGAAAAGAGTAGACAGAGGGCAATCGCTTCAACCTCTCGATTATGCAGCCGTGCCTCAATATCGGTCTTTAGCGCGGTAAGCGTGTCAGCGGTCAGGGGTAGGACAACCTCTCCTTGGGCGTTAATCCGTTCCCTCACGCCGAGGCAGTTCCGCCGCTTCACCAGTGGCTCCGGCTTGAGCCAATGTAGATCATATTCCTTTTTTCGATTGATGCGCTGGATGAACGGGACATCCTCAAATCCAGCCGTGGTGATAAATACGACATTCGCCCCGGTCCGCTGAAGAATAGCGTTGGTGGCAACCGTTGTGCCGTGCACGATACGTTCGATTGCCTCAAACGGTATTTCTGATTTCTCCAGTACACCCAAGAACGCCCGCATCGGTGCTTCCGGCGTGGAAGGATGCTTGGCAACTCGCACATCACCAGCCGCCGAAATTGCGACTAGGTCTGTAAAGGTGCCACCGGTATCAATGCCGATTGTGCTAGGCACGTGCACTTTCCTCCTTGGAAGCTTCCTGCGTTTTCATGCTGACTCTATAGTTTAATTCCCACAACGCACACTTATTACTATCCCAATACAGAATTTCCATCGCATGACTATAATCCAACCATTTATACTCCGTATGTTCGCTGGATAGTTGTAATTGTGCCTCTTCAATTTTTACTCCAAAACAATGTTCTGGTATAACCAGAACATCCTTGCCCCATTTAAAACCACATACATTTACAACGGGAATCATCGCATATGAATCAAGTCTAATATATTTATTAGTTCGATCAATACCAGCTTCTTCAAAAGTTGCCCTTTTTGCGGCTTCCAATGGAGATTCGCTGTTTTTTCCGCCACCAGCAATTCCCTGCCAATAACCACCTGATGAGGGTTCGCGCTTGAAAAGCGCGTAAAGAACTTCATGATTTGGTGTGATTCTATATGGAAGAACTAATATCTGAAAAGGGGCTCGACTCATTACATTTTGCCTTTTGTGATAGTGTAGTGTGCTGAATCGTGCACCGATTAACCGCACACAGATCCCTAAAATCATCCGTCTGTTTCAGGATAGATTTGGTCCCAAGGCATAGGGTAAGTCCGTTCCCAACCGACGCGACCAAAGTCTGGACTGCTAGAGTAGCTATAAGTATAGGTGCGTTGTGGGAAGAATGCTTCAGTCGTCAGGCGCATCATTTCTGCCGTCAATTCGGCATCCATGCGGTGGAATACATCGGCAGCTTGGGGGTCATACGCCAAGTTGTGCTGCTCGTGTGGATCATCTGTGAGGTTAAACAGGTGCACCCCCTGAGCGTATTTACACAGTTTCCATGTGCCATCAAACCACATCCAACCGTTGTGTAACAGTCCCATAATAGCGTCTCTACTGGTTTCATTCGCAATTCCTAGTCCGGGCAGCGGAGCGGCATCCATGTAGGCAGGAATCTTGCAACCCGCTATACCGAGTATGGTAGCAGTAACGTCGGTAAGCGTGACGAGATCTTCGCAGATACGAGTTTCTTGGAACTCCGGATGGCTTACCAACATCGGAACATGGCAGGCGGCTTCATAGTAGGATGCTTTGCCGCTGAGTCCGTGATCCCCTAAGTAATCTCCGTGGTCGGAGGCGAAGATAATCACTGTGTTGTCTCGGATACCTTTCTGGTCCAATGCTTCGACAATGCAGCCAACTTCGTGGTCGATCTGTTTAACCAATCCAGCGTAGTAGGCACGTTGTAGCATGTAATGCTCGTATGTTGGACTGTTTTCGTTCTGAGTAGCGTACCACGATTTCTGAGATGATTCCGAGCGAGAGGGTCGACTTGGTCGCATCAATTTCGTGTTTTCAGGGACAGCGGGCAGTGGTGCGGGCATATCTTCAGGTTGGAAGGTCGCGTATTCCGGCGCAGGGTCGTATGGGTTGTGCGGTCCCGGGAACCCGACCATCATAGCGAAGGGTTGATCGTCGTTGTACCCCTCAATCCACTGTGCCGCTTCCGCTCCAACAAAGTGGTCAACCGAGTATTCCCAAGGGACGGGACTGATTAGGGCACCGAAGTTCTTATGATAGTCAGGCGCGTCGTAGAAAGCTGTCTTGGTGTAGCCGTGCGCTTTGAGAAGATGGTCGTAGTCGTCCTGAATATAGCCCCAAAGTTTATCTTCAGCAATAATCCGGCGCTGGAATCCTAAACGTTTCTCCCAAGGATAAAAGTGCATCTTGCCGACACCGATGGTGTAGTAATCGCGTGCGTTCAGCAATTCGGGCCACGTCGCCAATCCACACGCGCGATAATCAGGGCGTAGAAACTGACCATTATCAAGCACGCCGGTCTTGAGACCGTTCATGCCCGTCATGAGCGCGACGCGTGCCGGAACGCATACCGGATGCTCCGAGTAAGCACGGCTATAGCGAACCCCTTGCGTCCCTAGTGCATCAATGTGAGGGGTGTCAATGAAGTCGGCACCGTAACAACTGAGGAAATCAGCGCGCAGTTGGTCAGGCATGATGAAGATGATGTTAGGTTTCTTGTTCATAAGAATCCTTTTTTCACCGGTTTCACAGCATAACTATGGTGAATCGAAAAAATCGGTAGACATTACCGGTAACTCCGACCTTCGCGAAGTGTCCAAAGCCCCCTGATAAGTGCTTGCATCCCGATTTATCGGGGGAGGAATTTAGGGGGTTGGCTGTGCGTTGGGGGTGTCTAAATAGTTCTAAAATCGACCATAAACATCATAGCAGAATCCGCAGTGCGTCGCAACGGTAAAATCGGTGTATATACAGTAATTATCGATTAAGACCGAAACTCAAATTGAGTTTTTTCGTAATATGATGTCGATGAAGGTTTTATTTTCAGATGATGAATTGATAACCACAATCTAAAATTCGATATTGGAGATATAAATAATGTTTGAAGGTATTGGAATCATTTTAGGAGCGGGTTGCGCTCTCATGGGAATCGTGGGTGGATACCTACTCCTTTCAACAGTTTTTGCTGGTATTCAGTTAATCTCTAAGCACCGCGTGCTAAACCACGGACTTGAGAAAAAACTTGACACTTGAACACCCTTATGGGTAGCATATTACGCAGTACCCGACGTTGTGGAATCGTTCCGAACCCTACAACGATGCGGCTCCTCGCCGAGTCGGGACTTGCTATCTGTTTTTACCCTTTTGCCAACGCTGAGTTGGTGGCTCCAACCTTTACAATGTTGCCCCAGTCTCGTTGATGTGCATGAGAAAAGCTATCCATAAGCCGGTGGTTCAGCCATGAATTATCAGCAACTCCATCCGTGGGACATTACTCCCGCCGAAGCACGACAGATCCAAAATGAACTGCGTAATCAGGTGATATCCCAAGATCGATTTAACGACATCAAAACAGTCGCTGGAGTCGATCTTGGGTTTAAACAAGACATCGCCCGTGCGTCAATTGCTGTATTGAGTTTTCCAGACCTACAACCAATCGACGGTGCCCTCGTCGAAAGTTCCGTCTCCTTTCCTTATATACCTGGGCTATTATCTTTCCGCGAAACACCTCCCCTTCTCAAAGCCTTTACTCAACTTAATACCGAACCGGATCTCATTATCGCTGATGGACAGGGAATCGCGCATCCAAGGCGTTTTGGAATAGCATCGCATCTGGGTCTAATTCTGAACAAACCGACAGTTGGCTGTGCGAAGTCGCGTCTGTGGGGCAAACACAAACAACCCAACAATGAAGCAGGCTCGGTTGAATATCTGTACGACAAGGACGAAATTATCGGCGCGGCGGTTCGTACACGGTCGAATGTCAGTGTAGTTTATACCTCGATCGGGCATCAGATCTCTCTCGATTCAGCAATTCGATTCACACTTGCCTGTTGTCGGCGGTACAGGCTGCCCGAAACTACGAGATATGCGCATCAAGCAGCAGCGGGACAGATTGCCCTTCCCAAAAAGCAGATTGAAACGGAGAAGCAGCTTACACTATTTTAGAAGGAATTAATAATGAGCATTCTTGTTAATAAAAATACAAAGGTAGTTGTTCAAGGGATTACCGGTCGATCCGGACGATTCCATACGCAGCAGTGTGTGGAGTACGGCACAAAAATCGTTGCGGGCGTTACCCCCGGCAGGGGCGGTTCAGATGTGGATGGTATCCCCGTCTACGACACCGTTTCGCAAGCGGTTACGCAAACAGGGGCGGATGTGTCCGTCATTTTTGTGCCCGCACGGTTTAACGCGGCAGATTCGATTATGGAAGCTGCGGATGCAGGCATCCGGTTGGTCATCTGTATTACGGAGGGTATTCCTGCGCTCGACATGGTAAAAGCCAAACGCTATTTGGACGACAAACCAACACGGCTTGTTGGTCCGAATTGTCCCGGTGTCATCACGCCGGGCGAGTGTAAAATAGGGATTATGCCCGGTTACATTCATCGTCCCGGCAAAATCGGCATTGTTTCTCGCAGTGGGACGTTGACCTATGAAGCGGTGGATCAAGTGACCAAGCTGGGCATGGGGCAATCCACATGTGTCGGCATCGGCGGCGATCCAGTCATCGGTACAAATTTTGTTGATGTCTTAGCGCTGTTTGAAGCGGATACCGATACAGAAGCGGTGCTGATGATTGGTGAAATCGGTGGGACTGCGGAGGAGACTGCCGCTCAATTTGTAAAGGAAAACATGACCAAACCTGTCGTCAGCTTTATCGCTGGACAAACAGCGCCGCCGGGCAAGCGGATGGGACATGCCGGAGCGATCATCTCCGGTGGACATGGAACAGCAGCGGAGAAGATTGAAGCGTTGGAAGCAGCAGGTATTGCTGTCGCTGAAAGCCCCGCGACAATTGGGAGTACGCTGGTGAGGCGGCTTGAAGAGAGCGGGTAGGTACGATTATCCCATTGACTCAAAACGGAAAATCGGCTACGATATGAAAGAGGTCGGGAGATTGCTCCCCCGACCTAAAGTGGCTGCGTATTGATATCTTTTAGTTATTTTTCGCGCCCTCATCGATCCAATCTTTGAAAAATTGAATTTGGGCGTCATCTAACGGTGCACCCGGCGGCATACCACCGCCGTCAATCCGCTGCACAACCTTACTGTTTTTGCTATCTCCGGGGTTAAATACGGGACCACCATTGCTACCTTTCTCAAAGCCTGCGTATGTCGCCAAATTGAGTCCTCTCGCTGGGTTGGGGGCAGCGTGGCATCCTGGGACAGCGCATCTCGCCTGAAGGATAGGTAAAATATCTTCCTGAAACGTAACGGCTGGTTCTGGTGCTGGCAGAGGCTGTGGTTGTGGTTCAGGCTGTGGTTGTTCAGGTTGCGGCTGTGGCTGTGGTTCAGGCTGTGGGTTCAGGTTCAGGTTGCGGCTGTGGCTGCGGTTCAGGCTGTGGTTGTTCAGGTTGCGATGTCGGCTCCGGGAGCGGTTCTGGATCGGGTGCAACGACGTCGCCACCGGTGCTATCGTCATCGTCACTACCTCCACACCCTGTAACAAAGATAGGAAATACTAACACGGTTAGACAACTGATTACAGTAACTAATAGATTCAAGCGTGAACACTCCATGATTGTTTTCTCCTTTCAAAATTGGGAATGTGAAATTTTAGACTGCAAACCACCCGGAATCTGTAAGGAGGATTCCAAAACTACGAGGAGATTGGCAGATGAAAATCATGATTAATACAGAAGTTACGCCGGAACAGGTGCAACGCATTCAACTGGTGTCCGACGATATTCAGATTGTTCAACCCCAGGACAATGAAACGCAGCTCAAAGAGGTTGTAGACACTGATGTAATCCTTGGGGGCGTTAATCGCGCTCTCTTTGAAAACGCTCAGCAACTCAAATGGGTACAAGTACTCGGCGCAGGCGTTGACGGTGTGCTTTTCCCAGAGTTCGTTGAAAGCGATGTCATCCTGACAAGTGCTAAAGGATTCGTAGGTCCACATCTCGCGGATCAGACATGGGCACTAATCCTCGGATTGCTCAGAGGTATCGGTCGTGCTGTCCGAGAACGGACTTGGGAGAATCGGATGTCCATTCGTGAAGAAACATGGGAACTTGAAGGATGTACGCTTGGCATCGTCGGACTCGGTGGCACCGGGATTGACGTCGCTAAACGTGCACAAGGCTTTGATATGCGCGTGATTGCGGTTGATCCGGAAGACGTAGATCCACCGCCGTTTGTTCACGAAGTTTGGAAAATGGACCGGTTTTACGACCTCCTTGAAGAATCAGACGTTGTGTCAATCTGCGCCCCTTTGACGCCAGAAACACACGGTATGTTTAATGATGCCGCATTCCAACGGATGAAACCACATGCACTACTCATTAACGTAACACGCGGCAAAATCGTTGATGGGCCAAGTCTCCTCCGTGCCTTGAACGAGGGACGGATAGGCGGAGCAGGACTCGATGTGACGCCAGAAGAGCCGTTACCACAGGACAGCCCACTTTGGGATATGCCTAGGGTTATCATCACACCTCATGCAGCAGGTGGCTCCCCAATTCGGCTTGACCGAACCGTTGGGTTGTTCTGCGACAGTCTCGAAAGGTTCTTGGCGGGCAAGCCTTTGTTGAGCGTCATAGATAAACGGAAAGGGTATTAAGCCGTTGCGAGCGCTTGGGTTTCACACCGTTACATTCTCGACTAATACCCGCCACATCTTTTTATAGTAGATATTAGAATTAATGAGACGCTCCAAACCCGGGATTTAGGAAAACGAAACTACCGTTCTACCGTTTGATAGGCGCTGTTTTCAACTGCGCCTATTCGGTGCGGTTAGAAACCGCACCTACCGAGGGTCGAAAGTGTCTATCTGTTTTTAGATTTCACCATAATCAAGTAAGGCGTGAAAACTATTGGGATTTCTTAATCCGATCTTCCTGTTGGGGATACTTGCGGCTGCTGTGCCGTTAATCATCCACCTCTGGAGACGGCATCAAGCGAAAACGGTGGATTTTAGCAGCCTGATGTTTCTTCTGGCGGCCCATCGACAAAGTGTTCGACGCATTCAACTGAAACATCTGCTAATTTTACTTTTGCGGGTGCTAATCATTATACTCATCGCGCTCGCGCTTGCCCGTCCTTTGCTTAAAAACCGATTCGCCTTCGCCGGCGGAAGAACAAAAACCAGTGTCGTTATTATTCTCGACAACTCCTACAGTATGAGGTATCAGGGAATTCGGGGAGAAAGATTTGAAATCGCAAAAGAGATGGCGCTTGAGATCGCCCAATCCCTTCAACGCGGCGACAGTGCCTCCGTGATTTTAATGTCTGATATCCCCGACCCGCTCTTCCTCAAATTGACGAAAGACCTCAATCAGGTGAGGGAGGCGATTCGTCGTTCCCAGATCTCTTACCGCGCCACACTGGTCCCACCAAGCCTCGAAATGGCACATGACATCCTCGAAGCGTCTAATGATCCAAACAAGGAGATTTACCTGATCTCCGATTTGGGTCGTAACGGTTGGACGCGTTGGAATCGGGTGCCTAACCGATCGGGAGCACGGATTTTTCTACTACCTCTCGATGATGAAGTCACCGACAATATAAGCATTGAAGAAGTTCAAGCCTCTAACCAACTAATTGGGTTGGGGCTGCCCATTGAATTAGGGATAACAATCGGCAATCATTCTGACGCGCCCCTGGTTGACACGACGCTGACGCTGTTTATTGATGAGCAGAAACGGCGGTCTATCAGCCCTCAAGCGGAAGCGTCTGAGTCGGTGACATTGACTTTTACCCACCAATTTGAATCGCCTGGCACGCACACCGGATATCTGGAACTGACTGCCGATCGGCTGCCCATCGACAATCGTCGTTACTTCGTCCTTGATGCTTATGGTCAAATTCGTGTGCTTTGCGTTGGCGATCAGACGATGTACTTGGCGCTCGCATTAAACCCGGCAGCTCAAGGGCAACTGAACACAGGCTCCTCTTTTTTACCTGCAACCGCGTCCTTGGAGGAATTGGAAGACCTAACGCTAACAGAATATGACATCCTGATTTTAGCAGATGTACCAGCATTCTCAGCCCGCGTCCAACAGCAATTACAAGCGTTCATGCGGGCAGGCAAAAGCGTCATCTACTTTGTTGCGACTGACGTTGATACCGCTAATTATAATGCGTTTGCTGATTGGCTGCCTGCAAGTGTCGGACAGCCGATAACGTGGCAGCCGCCAGTAACCTTATCAAATTATAACGCAAATTCTCCGATTTTTGAAGTTTTTACGGGGGAAGATTTTGCAGGACAATACGCCCCTCAATTTTATCGTGGTTTGGAGTTGAAGCCAGCAGAAGATGCAGGGGTTGTGGCGCAATTGAGCGATGGCACACCATTTCTTATCGAACGCCCTATTAACCGAGGGATAGCACTACTTTTTAATGTGTCTGCCGCTCAGCTAGATGCGTCGAGCGTGTTGGTCAATCAGAACTTCCTCCCTTTGTTACAACAAGCTGTACTCTACACAAAAGCGTTTCAATCTGCACATCAAAGAAACCTAATTGTTGGTGAGCCCTACACCGCCAACTACCGCTGGAGTGACGCAAGAACCACGCGAATAACGCACTTAGGGGATACGGCCCGTTCGTCAGAGACGCTTTCACTTGCCGAGGACGGTTCGCTGACGTTTAATGGAACGGCTATCCCCGGCATCTATCAGGTTGATGGGCTGGGCAGGTCCCGACGTGCCGAGGAATCGGAAGATGTTCTCCTGCGAGATTTTTTTGCTGTGAATGTTGATACAACGGAATCAGAACTACAACCCATCCCCATCCGGGAAGCTGCAGAGCGAATTGGGGCGCAGACAGAGGTTATTTCAGAATCAGAGGCTTTAGAACAGACACTCAACACCTACCGGGTTGGAGTGGAAATATGGAGCGAGTTGTTACTCATTGCCCTCATCTTAATGTTGATTGAGGGGATCTTGTCAAATCGAGAAAGTGCGATTGCTGATGATTCTGTACCAAGTCCCAACTAGTTGAGGGCTCTCGATTCCGTGAGCGTCGGAATGCGTCTCAATCGCGATGTGTCGGGGACGAAACGGAATCGGAACCGATATGAATAATATCTCCCAATCTACCCATGAAATGTCTTTGCCCCCTCGTCCTTATCTTCTTAATTTTTCTTCCCCAGACACTACCCGCCGATTCGGTGCCGATCCGGAATATTATTGTGACCGGAAATGAAGCGTTCTCTGGTGAAGTAATCCTCAGCCTGATGCAGTCACGGGTCGGTGGTGATTATGATCCAGAGCTGCTTCACCAGGATTTTGAGCGCATCGCCAGTCTCTACCAAGAGCACGGATATCAATTCGCTCGAGTTGATCCGGAGCAGCTTGTAGTCCTAAAATTTTCTGATGGCGTGTATCTCAGAATCTATATTGATGAGGGAAGGATTGGGCGAATTATAGTAAGAGGAAATAGCCGTACCAAAAGTGATGTAATCGAGCAAGAGCTGCTTTTCAAAAGGGGCGATGTTTATATACGGGACGATGAACTCGAGAGTGAACGTATCCTGCGCCGAAAGCCGTATTTGGGAAGCGCGGAAATTCTTGCAGCGCGGGACCCGAGTACCAATCTTATTTTAATAAATGTCGAAGTCACAGACCTCTGGACTTTTTTTCCCGCCTTAGATGTCCCTGCCTTCAGTAAAGATAAAACCGGTTTTTTAGTTGCGCTGTCCGATTCAAATGTATTTGGATCCGGCGACAGCGGACGCCTCCGTTACCAACAGATCCGTGAAGAGGGAGAAGAGCCACGCCACCTTATCAGTGGCCTCTACAGGGTATTTCGCCTGTTCGATTCACATTGGGAATTCGATGGTATATATACCCAAAAACGGGAAGGCATCTCATGGGAAGCAGGCTTAAAACGTCCGTTGTACTCGCTCCAGACCCGATGGAGCGCAGAGTTCACAGCCTCTGAATCTGTGGATGAAGTCCGCTGGTATGAGCAGGGCGTGAAAACTGCCGTCTTCACCCGAAGCAAACAAGCAGAGTCCGGGCAGATCATCCGTTCGTTTGGTAACCGTCGTCGCCAAACACAGCTTGCACTCTGGATGGTTTCTGAGCGGGCCCATTTCGATGAGGTTGAGCGGATCCCGTCTTCCACCGCTAATTTTCAGGACAGAGACACAAAGATGATCGGGATTTCGCTCGGTCACAGAAAAGTCAGCTTTATCCGCACCCGCTTTCTCGATAAAATGGGTCGTGTTGAAGATATTGGTGTGGGATATGGATACGGCGCGTCAATCGGTCGCGCTTCCCCGTTTTACGGCGCAGATCGCAACGAAACAAGGGTGAATTTGTTTCTCAACGCCTCCCAAGCATATCGAGATTTACTGTTCGTCAACGGTCGCGCCGGGGTTACAACCCGTTTTACCGCGAACGAAGAAGAGGATTCGGTGTTTCAGGCGAGCATCAGAGCAATACGCAAGAATCTCTTTCTGCGTCAAACCCTTGCCGCACGCGTTTCTACAGAGATGCAATTCGGTCTTGAGGGCGAACAGCAAGTGCTTCTCGGTGGAAACAGCGGGCTGCGTGGATATGATCCCCGACAATTTAGCGGTACTAAAAGAATCCGCTTCAGCGTTGAAAGCCGATCAATTTTCAAGGAACATCAGCTGGTTGTGGTTGGGGCAGCGATTTTTGCTGATGTCGGCTACATCTGGACGGGGGATACCTCCGACATAGGAATCCCAAAGCGGAGCGTCGGATTTGGGTTGCGGTTGGGGCTACCCAGACTGAGCGGATCTCGAGTCTACCGTGCTGATTTGGCGTACCCGTTGGATGGAGAAGGAAAACCATCGCTCATACCGGTTTTCACCTATGCAATCGGGCACACCTTTTAGGGGGTCCACAAATATCCTATTTATGTTTGAGAACGACTGCACTACTGGTTAAAGCGTCCTAAAACGGGATACATCGGATCGTTGTAACCTTTCCCGGTATGCTCGCCGGGTGGCACGAGCTGATCCACTGTCGCTTCGTCTTCCGCGCTGATGGCGCAGTCAAGACAGCCGAGATTGTCTTCGAGTTGCTCTAAACTTTTAGGACCAATAATTACCGAAGTGATGGTTGGGTTGGCGAGGGTCCAAGCCAAGGCGAACTGTGCCAGCGTTTTACCGTGTGCCGCTGCCAGCGGTTCAAGTTTTTGCGCGACTTCGTAACTTTCTTCACGCAGTTCCGTTTGTAGAATTCGCCGGTCTTGACGTGCCGCCCGTGAGTCGGGAGGAGGCGGTTGGCCCGGAAGGTATTTGCCCGTTAGTACGCCACGCGCTAACGGACTATAGGATACGACCCCAACGTTATAAGCTTTGCAAAACGGCAACAATTCAACTTCAACATCCCGATTGACGATATTATAAAGCGGTTGCAGACAGACAAATTTTTCCAAATTCATGCGCTCGCTCGTCCACCACGCCTCGCAGAGACGCCAAGCATCGAAATTGGAGCCAGCGATATAACGAACTTTACCCTGCCTGACGCAATCATCCAATGCACGAAGCGACTCTTCAATCGGTGTCAGCGCGTTCCAGCGATGCAGGTAGTACAGATCAATACGATCTGTATCAAGCCGTCTGAGGCTGTCCTCCACCGCCATCATGATATGGTGACGGCTCGTACCGGATCGATTAAGTCCTTCCCCCATCGCTCCACTCACCTTCGTTGCGATAAGTACATCATCACGATAAGCCTTGACCGCTTTGCCAACAATTCGTTCCGATTCGCCTGCATTGTAGACATTCGCTGTATCGATAAAATTGATGCCAGCATCTACTGCACGTTCGATGATTTTGATTGAATCACTCTCATTGGTTGGACTGCCAAACATCATTGCGCCAAGACAGAGTCGTGAAACTTGAACCCCAGAATTACCAAGACCACTGTATTCCATTGATTGATACTCCTCTCAACAATTTTCAGCACGAGTTATAAGACCGCGGATCGATGTTTTGTGCATTTTAGCACACAGGGTACTTGATCGCAAACGAAAAGGAGGGGTCCAGCGGCAGTCTCCTTTAATCCTTGGACTTGACGCAGCGGAAGCCGATATGGTAATATGCGCCTGATAGAGCGTACGCACGCGCGGCGCAACGCAGATCGAATACCGAATCAAACCAACTTCCGCCACGAACGACAAACGGTCCCTTGGCGGGAAGTGTTTGTCGGTTCACATCATCTCTGCTATAATGCGGCAAGTAGCTATCTGCACACCATTCTGCTACGTTGCCCCCCATGTTGTGGAGCGTGTAACCATTCGGCGGAAAGTGATCAACAGGTTTCAGGTATCGCTGCATGTTTTTGAGGCTACCGCTACGCACATCCCTCGAATCGTAGTTCGCTGCGTCTGGATCAACCTGATTGCCCCACGGATAGAGCTGCTCTGGCTGCCCACCCCGTGCTGCTTTCTCCCATTCTGCTTCCGTCGGTAGACGTTTCCCACGCCATTCGCAATACGTTTGCGCTGCTTCATGGGTAACATACGTCACGGGATACTGACCCATGCTGGCGGGAAATTCATTGCCTGCCCAATGATTGAGGTAATCCCTAACCTTGACGGTGGACCTGCGCCATCGGGGATTTGCTAAGATAAATTCTCGGTAATCAGCGTTGGTTGTTTCGTACTTGTCGATGTAGAAAGCCTCCAGTGAGACCTGATGCACGGGGGTTTCATTAGGTCTGCCCTTATCGCTCCCCATCTGAAACGATCCAGGGGCGACAAGTGCCATCTCCGGCGAGGCGGACCCATGCGCGTATCCAATTGCGCCAACAAATAGTAAAAGGTGAAGCGTGAAGCGTAAAATCCCGTCGAAGTCGGAGATCCTCGATAAAATTGGGACGCAAGGCACCCAGCGACATAGATGGATACGCATAATTTGCTATCTCCCGTAATTCCTCTGATGTCTATTCCATCACAACCGCATCCGCTTCGATTTCGACCAACATCTCCGGTTCAACCAAGCGGCTGACTTCGACCAAACTGGTAGCAGGACGGATGTCTTCAAAAAACTCACCGTGTGCCACCCCGACCTGCTCCCAATCGTTGATGTCCTTCACATAGATGCGTGTGCGGACGACATCTTTCAGACTCGCACCCGCGGATCTAAGCGCAGTTTCTATGTTAGTTATAATCTGCACTGTCTGTCTATAGGGATCTCCCACGCCGATGATTTCGCCGTTTTTATCGGTCGCTGTCGTCCCCGAAACGTGGATGTATTGCCCAATCCGGACAGCCCGTGAATAGCCTACAATCGACTCCCATTTTGTTCCTGTTGAGATGTTTTGTCTTTTCATTGTCAATCTACATACCCTACAAATTGCCTAAGAACCTGTCCCGATGAATCGGGATAATCTCTGAAAGTTGTCAGTTTACGGGTAAATACTCTCAAAATCGGTTGATTGTGCCCATAGAATGGCAAAAGATGACCGTTTCACGTACTCTTAAAACAGATGCTTAGCCCCAGCGGGGCGACATGTTTATAGAATACAGCACAAACCAACAACCTAAGCCCCAGCGGGGCGACATGTGAACAACTTTCTAAAGATGACCCTTTCACTCTTAAAACAGGCTCTAAAACAGAGCACATTTGCTTGTCAATCGTGCCTTTAATTTAGTCTAACATACCACCTGATTTCTATCAAGAGTAGGGCTATTTAGTTGTCCGCTTTTTGACCGATTTTGGTGCATAGTCAGCAGGTTGTCGTTTACATTGTAGGCGGGGTATCTTGCCCCGCTCGGAGAATTGTGGATTAGAGACTCCGACCTTCGCGAGGTCTCCCAAGCCTCCTATATCGATTTATCGGGGGAATAGACTGATACGCGCGATCTAGGAAGTTATGTATCAAATCCCCCTGAAGGGGGATTTAGGGGGTTATCTATGCATTTCGGGTGTCTAGGTGCGCTAAAATTCACCATAGATGATCCTATATCAAGACTTATACTATTCATTATCCCGACCTTCTACTCAGACAAGAAAAAGCTAAATAACCCTATGACCTGTTGGTATACTCCTGCTCGCTTGGAACGCTTCCACGGTTCACTGCTTTGGAATTGACCCAACTCGAAAAATCTGATAAGATATTCCTAACAGATTTCACTATAATCTCAAATCCACACGACAAAATCTCACTATAACCCCCAGCGCACAGAAAAGAGGAGAACAATGGATAAAACACATAAGATTACAATGTTAGGAACAGGTCTCATCGGTATGTTCTATACAATGACACTCCACGGACAACGGAGCCGGGACCGCGTTCATGTGGTGTACTCACGCACTGAAGAACGAGCGAAAGATTTTGCAGCCGAGTGGGATATCCCTAAATCTACAACCAACCTCGCTGAAGCGATTAACGATCCGGAGACCGATGTGGTTGTTATCGGTCTTCCTAACGACCTGCACGAGGAAGCCGTTGCGATGTCTGCCAAAGCTGGCAAAGCTGTTCTGTGCACGAAACCGTTGGGACGTAACGCAGCCGAAGCCAAAAGGATGCTTGATACGGTCGAAAAGGCTGGAGTCTTTCACGGCTATCTTGAGGATCTGGTCTACCCACCGAAGACGCTCAAATCGCTTGAATCTGTCAAAAACGGTGCGATTGGGGAGGTGTTGTGGGTTCGTTCTCGTGAAACGCATCCAGGACCTCACAGCGACTGGTTCTGGGATATTGAGCAGGCAGGCGGCGGCGCTATTGTTGACATGGGATGCCACTGTATCGAAATTATCCGTAACTTTATCGGCAAAGATATTAGACCGCTTGAGGTCATGTGTTGGGCGGATACCCTCGTCCATCCCGTTGAGGCGGAAGATCACGGGATCGCCCTCATCAAATTTGAAAACGGAGCAATGGGTCAGTTTGAAGTGGGCTGGGCATTTCGTGGCGGCATGGATATACGCGATGAGGTCTCCGGCACAGAAGGCACCATCTGGCTCAACCACTGGCTGCGAACAGGAATGGAAATGTTCACATCGGGTGGACAGGGCGGTTACGTCGCTGAGAAAGCCGAAACCGATACAGGCTGGCTGTTCCCTGTTGGTGATGAAGTCGGAGAGCTGGGATATCGCGATATGTTCGTTGAAATACTTGACGCTTTGGATAATGGCACAGAGCCGATGGAAACCTTTTATGATGGCTACGTCGTCAACGCTATCATTGATGCGTGTTATCGATCCGCCAAATCGAAACAGTGGGAACAGGTGGAATTGGAGGATTGGCGTGGAGCAACTGAGATCGAGAGGATCGGTGTCTCGGCGGTTGAAGTTGACGGAGGATATACACTGGTTAAAGAAGAACGAATGCCCGATGGTCGCCTGAAACAGATTATCAGGGATAAGGAGAGCGGTGCTATCACTGAGCGGATTACAGAGAATTAGGAGGTTATTTTATCGCTCGATTATCCCGGTGCGGTGGAAGCGGGTACTTTCCGGAAGGATCTTATCTATCGGATCTCCGCTTTCCCCATCGTGGTTCCCCCACTTAGAGACCGGCGTGAAGATATCCCACTCTTGACGAATCATTGATTAAAAAGATACACCGAAAGACTGATGTGCTATCGACTGACCTCGTGTGGGAAGCCCGTGCAAAAATCTAAAGTTAGTCCCCGGCATGGTAACATGAGCTTCTTAAGGAGAAAAAATGGCACACCCAAAGATTTTAATTGTTGAAGACAAGAAGTCCATCGCTGAAACGGTTGAAACACGCCTCAAAGAGCTAGAATATACTGTATGTGCTGTGGTCCCAACCGGAGCAGAAGCGGTTGAAAAAGCGGCAGAACTGCAGCCTGATATAGTCCTCATCGATCTAGAACTTGAAGGGGAAATAAATGGCATAGCAGCTGCTGAACGTATACGTAACTCTCTAGATATTCCGACTGTATATCTGGCTGATTATTCAAACCCAGTTTTCCTGACGAAAGAAAATTTATTGAAACGAGCAGAGATAACTAATCCGTTTGAGTATCTCCCTTTCCCCTATGGAGGAAGAAAATTATACTTGGTCATTGAAAGTGTTTTATATAAGCACAGAATGGAAAAAGAATCCAAAGCGTACAAACAGCACCGTACCATGATTCTCGGTGGTATCAGCGACGCCGTGATTGCCACGGACAACAAGGGATTTCTCACGTTTATGAATCCGGTTGCCGAAACCTTAACAGGTTGGGAAATGGAAGAAGTATCTGGAAAGCATGTAACGGATATGCTCAATATTCATGTTGGAAATGGAGGGGGTCTTATAAAAGATACGTTTTTGATAGAGGTGCTCCAAAAAGGAGCTGTTACCATTGAGGAATTGTCTTCTGATTCCGAGTTAGACTATGACACCTACCTCATTGCGAAATCTGGTCGAGAAATCCCTATTGACTATAACATCACATCCATCAAAGACGAGCAAGAAACCCCCACCGGCATCGTCATAACTTTCCGCGATATCACCAAGTATAGAACAAAGGAGGAGGTATTAAACCAAACCATCGGCGAGTTAGGCAAGCAAACCAACCTAATGAAAACGGTTTTTGATAGTATGTATGATGGTATCGTCGTCATTGATTTAAGGGATCGAGTATTGTTCGTCAATCCAAGTATCCAACAGATGGTCGGTACGGAGCCCCCGGGTTCACCACCCAGCAGATGGGCTAAACAGTACGGTGTTTTTTATCCTGACCAAGAAACACGCTTTCCAATGGATCAGATTCTGTCTACACAAATTGCCAGAGGTGAGGCAGTAAGAGATCAAGAGCTTTTCATCCGCAATAAGGAACAACCGGAGGGAATTCACATCAGGGCTAGTGCCGCCCCCTTATATGATGAAAATCAGGAGGTGGTAGCCTGCGTGTGTATTATTCGCGACGTCACAAAGGACAAAATAGCAGTGATACAGTTGGAACAAACGATGCAGGAACTACAGAATCAGGCTCGACTGACGGATACCATTTTTAATAGCATCAGTGATGGGGTGGTGGCTGCTGATACAAGTGGTAACTTCACAATTTATAATCCAAGTGCCGAAAGAATTCTCGGAATCGGTCCAATAGAAACAACCCCTGATAAATGGAGTGATAACTACGGTTTCTTTTTCCCTGATAGAGTTACACCCTTTCCAGCCGATGAACTGCCACTTGCACGTGCCCTTAAAGGCGATGCCTCAGACGAGGTGGAGATGTTTGTACGCAACCCGGAAGTGCCAGACGGTATCTTTATCAGCGTCAGTGGAAGACCGCTACAGGACGAAGACGGCACTGAGAAAGGAGGAGTGATCGTTTTCCGCGATGTGACGCATCGAGTGATTGCCGAAGAAGCGTTGATGCAAGCGTTCGCACAAGGACGGTTGGAAATTGTCAAGCCCCTCTTCCATAACATCCGTAACGCAATCAACAGCGTAACGGCAGGAACTGATGTTCTCCAAAAGGATTTAGCGGATAACCGGCTCATACACCCCTTTGATGAAATTGTAGGCGACAGCAAGAACATGCAGCAGATGTTCGCGTTGATGCAGCGAGCGGCTGAAAGTGATATCACCGTGCTTATCTCGGGAGAAAGTGGGACTGGGAAAGAACTGGTTGCCCGTGCTATCCACGCGAATAGCCCTCGAAAAGAGGGACCTTTTATTACAATCAATTGCGCTGCCATCCCTGAAACACTCATTGAAAGCGAGTTGTTTGGTCATGAACAGGGGGCTTTCACCGGTGCCACAACAAAACGAATCGGCAAATTTGAACAGGCGAATCAAGGAACTATCTTTTTTGATGAAATTGGTGACATGCAATGGGTTCTGCAAGCGAAGTTGTTGCGTGTACTCCAAGAGCGGCAGATCCAGCGCGTCGGTGGCACAGTCAATATCCCAGTTGACCTCCAAGTACTAACAGCGACGAATCAGAATTTAGAAACTGCGGTGGAAGCGGGTACTTTCCGGACAGATCTGTTCTATCGGATAGCCGCTTTCCCAATCCTAGTTCCCCCACTCAGAGACCGGCGCGAAGATATTCCACTCTTGGTGAACCATTTTCTGCAAAAATACGCCGTAAGCAGGAAGAAATCCATTAACGCGATTTCCGCCGATGCCTTACGCTTATTGATGGAGTATAACTTTCCCGGCAACGTACGCGAACTGGAAAATATCATTGCACGTGCCGTTCTGCTGGAGACCACAGAACTATTACAACCGAGTAACCTGCCCCCACAGATTTCGTCGATGAGCTCCTCCCAACCCATCCTATTCCACCCTGATTCAACAGTAGTCTTACCGTTTGAAGAGGTGGAACGTCAAGTGCTGGCTCATGCACTAAAGTTGATGGACAATAATCTGACAAAGACCGCCCAAGCCTTGAAGATTGACAGATCAACCCTCTATCGAAAATTGAAGTCGTATCAGCGCGCCGCGTCGGATTAAGGTCCAAAAGGGTTGGCTTGAAACCGATTTGTCATTCCGTGAAACGTGCGAAGTGTTTGGTAGACGCTGTTTCCAATCCCGACAGGTTCCGATTTATCGGAATGCTCATTTCTTAATCCCGATTTATCGGGGGAACGGCATCGGGATCCCGATAATCGGGACAAGCCAATGCAGTGCGGTTTGTAACCGCATCTACCGGTATCATAACTTCTTAATTGTGGCAAAATGCAACGAATGCGTGGCATTCTGCAATATGCTACCTGTATCAAAGACCTTCCGCCGATATTCTCCCACTTAATTCATTTCAGCTGCCGCATTTTGCAACAGATTCAATCCATCGACTACCACGCTATCTACCCGCCCGTGTCCTTCCCTGTATCCTTCAAAGATAAGTCTATCAAAGGATTTCTCTATCTCTATAGAACTGATGCCTTCCTTCAACCAGAGATTGGCACAGTTTATGCTTATTAGATACGTCGTCTTTCTTTGCAGCTAGTCCAAGAGATTGACGTATTTTATAATCCTTCCCGCGGCAGGAGGCGACTTCACTGCTAAGTGATGCCTGCCGCTCCCCATCGCCGGGGAATGGAAGGAGGGAGGGAAATTCCCTGTGTTTATCACAATAGACCTTATGACAGTTCGCTCAGTTTCGAGGTGACGACAGATATTGCCGCACGTTCTCCTATCTATCGTTTGAGCTAACTGTCGCCAACTTATGGCAATTAAGCCCGGCAGAGCAATAGGCTGGCGTCTGCCATGCGAGTCTATATCCTTCCTTATGTCGGGTCTAAGTGCCATCAATAATAAGGGATTAGGATGCCCGTGCTGTTTGCGCACGCATGGCGTCCCAGCAGCGAGTCGTCCTAATATCGGGGGCACTTGATAGAGCATGTGTCCCCCTTTTAATAGCTTATGGCAGTTAGCCAAAGGATCAACTGGTTAAATGAATCGACTGATTATCAGACCATTAGGACGTGGATATGGATCGAGAAATGATCGAGTTGTATGCCCACCGTGCAGCGATTCACTCCAACGGAGGCGATTATAGGGCTGACATATTTTCATTACGCTACAAATGTCAGCACACTCTAGCAGCTTAGATTGAAATTTATTCAGGACTTACGCAGTTGAACGCTCAAAGTCTCCGTTCCGATCCCTATTTTCGAGGAATCCCCTGGTCTCGGAACGGACGATCTTATCGGAGGGGTCTTTGACCTGTAGTTCGGCGATTCATCGCCGTAGGCCACAATTTCCAACGCCCGAAAAATTCCCGATGAATCGGGACTCCGTGCCGAGAGCAGGTTCCGATAAATCGGAATCCTCGGAACGGGACAGGCGGGATTAAGAAACGGGCAACTACAGCAGGGGCACCATCAAGCATCCCGTAGGAGACAACGATCATTGCTTCTTACAGAGCAGGACGTAGAACCGCTTATATATCGTTAAGGAACGTAGATCCCAAAACGTCAGCAGAGCCTAGGAATGATAAGGGATTACCATGAAAGCATTGTTGAAAAATCAAAAAGACATAGTTTCTAGTTTCTATTTTTCTAACGACATTATTATTGATTGGAACATTTAGTGCTGGGTATATACAAGCACAGAACGTTGGTGAACCAATTACACTAGAGATTGTTCCCGTCAGCGAGCGTACCCCACAGGTGCGTGATGTGATCGTCGCAGCCGTGCCAGGGACTCCGCCTATATCCCCATCTGCACAAAACTGTTGATTTCGGAAAATCGCTCTATAGCAGGTCAAGCACAAAACTCCGGTGCTGTTGGTTTTAGTCTCATGAAATTTTACGGAACCGTGAATCTATGATAAAGGTGGAAGCATGAATCTTCCAATCTTCCACCTTTCCATGCAACAACCCAATTAGATGTTCCAATTGCAACCCAATGAAAGGAACTTACGAAATGAGAAATCACATTTTGAATGTTAAATGCTTCACGTTCTTATTCGCAATCAGCTTGTTGACTTATGGCACTTACCCGGTCAGTTCATTGGAAATCGAGTCGGTGACTTTGAACAGGACAACGCCCCGCTGGCACAGCGCAACTCCTCAAGAAATTGCTTCAATCGCCCTGAATTCTACGGTGCTGATTGAAACGCAAAGTGGTTTCGGAAGTGGTTTTGTTGTTGATGAGGGGCAGGTTGCAACCAACTACCATGTGATTGAAGGCATGGTAAGCGGAACAGCTCAGTTGGTGGGAAGCACGACGAAGCACACCGTTGAGGGGGTGCTCGCTGTTGATATACCACGCGATCTGGCGATAATAAAGGTCAGAGGTTTGTCTGCACCGGTGCTTCCCCTTGGTGACAGCGATACTGTTCAGATTGGACAAGACGTTTACGCCGTGGGGAATCCACAAGGATTGCAAGGCACATTCTCGCCGGGCGTCATCAGTGCCATCCGATCTGAAGGGAATTCTTTGGTTGCGGGCAAAGTTTTTCAGATCACGGCTCCGATCTCTCCAGGGAGTAGCGGTGGACCTGTATTGGATAGCGATGCCGAAGTCATCGGAATTGCTGTTGGTTCTGATACTGGTGGACAGAATCTCAATTTCGCTATCCCTGTCAACTACCTTAAAACACTGCTCACACAAAGGGGAGCCGTGCAACTTCCACAGCAAAAGTTCGTTTATTGGGTGGATGTGGTAGCGAATGAGATCAATCGTGTGACCTCGGATGGCGAAAACGTAGAAACCTTGGTCACACGGAGTCAAGGATTGGTGAATCCCCAGGACATCGCGTTAGATGTAGCAGGTGGTAAGATGTACTGGACGGATTACGGCTATTCAGACGAGCACGGCTCGGAAAAGATAGTGCGTGCGAACTTGGACGGTTCAAACATAGAAACCCTTGTCACACGGAGTGAAGGCTTGGAAGGTCCATGGGGTATAGCGTTAGATGTTGTGGGTGGTAAGATGTACTGGGCTGATAAGCAGGGAAAAAAGATAGTGCGTGCGAACTTAGATGGCACAAACATAGAAACTCTCGTCACACGAGGGTTGGTGGATCTAGGGGGTATAGCGTTAGATGTTGTAGGCGGTAAGATGTACTATGTGGATTACGGCGATCCCAGAGAGTGGGGTAAGGAAAAGATTGCGCGTGCGAACTTAGACGGTTCAAACATAGAAATCCTCATCAGCGGACGCAGAGCGGGAGGACCACAGGACATCGCGTTAGATGTTGCAGGCGGTAAGATCTACTATGTTGATGTTTACAACAGCAGAATCGTGCGTGCGAACTTAGACGGTTCAAATATAGAATCCCTTATCAGAGTAGGTGCATCGGCGACTGGTAGTCCACAGGGTATAGCGTTAGATGTAGCAGCCGGTAAACTGTTCTTTACAACTACTGTTGGCACTGGGGTGATAGTGCGTGCGAACTTGGACGGCTCAAACATACAAACCCTCGTCCGTCGGGTTCAAGGAGAGGGATTTGCACTCGGCATAGACATTAGCCTCCCCTACCAAACTGTCTCACCGCCGGTTGTGCAAACATCCGATTCGGACTTAATAGTTGAACCGCCGACGGTCAGTAAAAGCACTTTATCACCCGGAGAGAGTTTTACACTGTCTACCGCTGTTACAAATCAGGGTGCAGGCAATGCCCCTTCAACTACGTTGCGTTACTATCGCTCGACCGATGCCACGATTACGACCAGCGATACAGAAGTCGGAACAGACAGCGTGAGTGGACTTGGTGCGGATGAGAGGGGGACCGAAAGCATCAGTCTCACAGCCCCTACGTCTCCTGGGACTTACTATTACGGTGCGTGTGTTGACAGCGTTTCAGATGAGAGTAATTCTAACAATAACTGTTCCGCTGCCGTGAGTATCACGGTGGAACTGCCCAATCTCATACTGAGCGTCTCAACTACGGTTCCATTAACAGAGGCAAATCTTGATGGAAGCGTTGTCACGCTCACACTCAGCGGTGGCACGTTTGGGCGGCCGTTCAACGGTATCACCGGGGGTCAGATCGTATCGAATAGTGTGCTCGGCGTGGAGGTTTCAGGTATCCCGGGAGTAACGATACCGTTGGAAAGTGTGCCGAGTAATGTAATTATCAATGGTGTGCGACAAGATGGCATCCGTTATGCGATAGACCGTATCAGCGACACCGAGTTAGAAGTTGAACTTGCATTCGATGGCACCGATTTCGATAGTGATGCCACTATCACCTTCACTGTGACAGCAGAGGCAATAGCAGGCTACACTGGTCCCGAACTTACCGCCCAAGTATCCGTTACAGCAATCAAAGCAATCGAGTTTGATCTTTCTGTGCCAGCGGGCATCAGCTTGATTCATGTGCCGTTGAATGTAACAAACGTTAATGGAGCGGAAAAGACATTGAAATCTATCTCCGACCTCTACGACGCACTCGGTGGCGAGGATAATGTCATCTACTTGTTCACCCGGGACTCCCAAACTCAGCAATGGGTCGGCTATCTCAAACCCTCGGACAGAGGCACATCCGTTGATAGGGGGTTGACGGATGATATGGGGATTATCACGAACTTGATAACCCCAACACCGCTTCATTTGAGTGGTCGTCCCTTAGGAACAGACGGAAATAGCACCATCACCTTAAACCCAGGTATCAACCTTGTGGGCGTGCCGCTGAGAGATTCAAGGATAACCCATGTAAGCGATCTGTTTACCCTTGAAGGGACTGTAGACAACATCCTTGTGATTATGGTTCAAGATAACAACGGGGCGTTCAAACAGATTAGGCTCACAAGTTCCACCGATATAGCAATCACCGGGGGACAATCCTTTATCATGACCGCTTTACAAGCGACAACAGTTGATATCTCCGGTGAGGCATGGACTAACGCTCCAGAAGCCGCCGCTCCGTTGATGGCAATGCGGGGGATCGAATTGGATAATGTGACACCCATTTTGGCGTTGACAGGTTCAATCGTTGCTGAAGGAACACGGGGGAACCAAGTGGGAATCCGTGTGACTGCCAAGAACCTTTCAACAGGTAGAGAAGTTACCGCTACAGTCACCGATGCGTTGGATTATCGTCTCGCTGTTGTTGACATAGAATCAGGCTGGGCAGCACAGATTGGGGACATCGTTGAAATCTCTGGTCAGTCTCCCAACCCGTTTGTCGGTGTGGAGCCGTTGCGGTATACGGTAACCGCTGAAGATGTGAAGCAAAGCCTTATTCAGCTGCCCAGTCTCATTGCCTACGAAATACCAGCGGAGACGGAATTGTTGTCCAACTATCCCAATCCGTTCAACCCGGAGACATGGATGCCGTATCGCCTCGCTTCGGATACCGATGTGTTGCTCTCTATCTACGACATCAACGGTGCGTTGGTGCGTGAATTGGATCTGGGGCATCAGCAAGCGGGGTATTACACGGATCGAAGTCGCGCGGCATATTGGGACGGCCGCAACGAATGGGGTGAGTCGGTTGCAAGCGGTGTCTATTTCTACCAGCTGCGGGCGGGCGACTATTCTCAGATGCGGAAAATGGTCATCCTGAAATAATCCTAATAGGACTTACACAGTTGAACGTTCAACCCCTTGTAGTTCGGTGATTTATCCTTGATAGATGTGGGAGGGGCATCCCTGCCCCGATACGCTCCATTCATTGTGGCACTACAGTAAGGGCTTAGGTTTGTAGTAGGGCGATTTATCGCCCGTCTGGACGCGCAATTCATGGCGCGACTACGAACTGAAGTGCGTAACTCCTAACTCAACTAATAAAAGGATAGTGATGAAAAACACAAGTATGAATCGCAAAATCACCGTGTCCGTTATTGGAATGATGTTATTGGTGCTTGGTATCTCAGGCATTCTACTCACCTCACTTTTCCTTGTTGGTTGTGGCGAGACAGATAACGATACCAAAGCTGAAGTCGTCGTCAACAACCAGCCATCAATTGGTGCCATACCCGATCAGACCGTTGATGCGGGTGCCGAGACGACAGTGGCAGTCAACGTCACCGATGCTGATGCCGATGACACATATACTATCCGTGCGTCTTCTAATGATAAAGCCATTGCCACTGTGTCCGTGAAAAATACCACCCTTACCATCAACGGAGTAGCGGGCGGATTGGCAACTATCACAGTTTCTGCTATAGACGACAGCGGTCAGGACAACGCTGCTGCGGTGCCGGTGATATTCACACTCACAGTCAATGAAATGACGTATGACCCGGGTAAAAATATTGAGACGTTACCGACCGATTTTTGGGTTCCGCAGCGCATTTCAGGAGCTTCCTTTCAGGTCAAACGGGGAGAGGGTGCTATCATTGAATTCAGAAAGGGTGGACTTATAGAAAATGATGGAGTTACCTACACCTGTGTGAGTGATGGCGGATGCAGGATTGAAGGTACGCTTGTCACTAAAGGGACGATTCAGGTCACGAAATGACACAATCGAAGCCTGATGGAAGGAGTTTGCTAATGAAACACGCAATTGCCAATCGTAAGGGAATCTTGTGGTTTTTCGCAACTGCCTTGTTGGCATTTGGAGTCCAAGGCATTCTGTTCACTTCACTTTTCCTTATTGGTTGTGGTGAGGGTTTACCCCAGACAGCGACGGTGATGGTAGGACTTTCTTCGCCCAAGATGTTGGAACCTACCGACGCGCTGCATCTGATTGTCTCCACCGATTATCAAGGGTTTCTGTCTAATGTGACTCCCTCCACCAAGTTGAAAGAGATTCCTGAGATTCTCTCCACCAATGCGGAAGAGATTGCGTCCAATGGGTTCATCTACAACACCAAGAAGGACTTCTCCATTACCCAAGACTTTAACCAGACGTTCCAGCTTGACCCCGACGAACCTCAGATCGCTGTCGAGCTCATAAAGCCCGGGCCATCTGGGTCTGTCCGTCTAACAGTTCTGCTTGACGATGAAGTGGAGTATGAGCAATCGCTCACAGGCACAGGGTTTTTAATTTGGAACCGAGACTTTAGTAAGAAAGAAATTTCCTTCTGATTAGGTTGATTACCTTGGACATGCTCCCCTAAGGTTCCTTGAAGTTCGTAGTCTCAGGTAGATGTTCAAGGGAACACATCAAAACCGATTTATGATTCATCTTATTCACACTTGTTAAAAAACACTTGACTTTCGTTACTTAGTAAGGTATACTATAATCCATTGGTGAGCAATATAGTAATTGCTCACACTTTTTCGTCTTGCTCTCAATATCTTTGAAAAAGACGTCAACTGACGTTTTCTTCCTGAACGTCGGTAGTGCCAGACCGTCTCCCTCACGGTCTGGCATTTTTTTGCTCAGGTCTCAGTTGTTACTATTCTGCCTGCGTGCTCGATCATCTCGCGTAACACATCCAGATTAATATCTGCCCGCTTACCAAAACTAATACTACTCTTTCCAATTTTAGCTTTGCCGAGTCGGGGACCGTAGAGTTCAGCCAGATAGGTTTTCCCTTCGACCGCATTGACGTATAGGCTGAAATAATTTTTCTGCCGGGTCAACCCAACGATGAACCACTCGACCTGCGTCTTATCAGAACGCTGATAAGAATAATCGCCGTAGCCGATAATTCGCTGTTCGCTGCCGCCCCAGAAAACACCCTCCCACAAACAACATTCCCGATCTGGCAGCGCTGCCCGGATCAGCGCGTGAAGTTCCTCTAAAACCGCCCGGATATCTGCCGGTTGGCTTGCGATGTAATCGTCAGGTAAAGATTCTACTCGTTCCATCTTATATTTTACCTCACAAATCCGTTCTTATACCGTTTCTGAATAATTGTGTTGCATCATTCGGGGAAACTTACAAGAAGCTACAGTTATTCATTAGTTCACTAGTTCATTAATTACCCAATGCACTGATTTACGCTTCACGTTTCACGTTCTTACAATGCGTTATTCTTTGCCAGAATTGGTATTAGTTCCAATCTATCGGGGACAGAGCGTGCCTACTACAATTATTCCAATGAACCAATGAACCCATTCAACTACCCCTCAAACCGGTGTTTTTCTACCTCCTTCATCACAAGCTGTGATCCCAATCCCGGTTTCGTTGGAAGTTGCAGATACCCATTTTCTACCTGTGGCGGATCGGTCAACAGATCGTTGCGCCACAGTGCATCCTGCTCATCATCGACATATTCCAAAACAAGTGCATTGGGAATATTCGCCATCAGGTGGACACTGGCAAGCGTCGAGATCGCACTGTTAGGATTGTGCGGCGAAACCTGCATGTAGTAACTCTCCGCCATAGCAGCGATCTTCTTTGTTTCTGCAATACCGCCCGCACGCACGACATCGGGCATAATCATATCCACCGCCTGCGCAGCAATTAGGTCACGGAACCCGAAGCGGGTGTAACGTCGTTCTCCGACGCACGTAGGAGTGTTGACCGCGGCAGTCACCTTTGCTAAGGCGTCAATATTTTCTGGTCCCACCGGCTCCTCGTAAAATAACAGTCCGATTTCCTCCAACCTGTTCCCCAACCGAATCGCCGCGCTCGTGGTATATCGGGCACCCACATCGGTTGCGATATCTACCTCGTCCCCCACAGCCTCCCGACACCGCTGCATGTGCGCTAACGCGATCCGTTCCTCGCTCAGAGTGATGGAACAGGGACTATTGATGCGTTCCCCCGGACGGGGTGTGCCGCCGGGGAAGTAAGCCTTAATTGCAGTGCACCCTTTCTCTGCCAAACGCGCACATTCCTCCGGCTCACCCGCGTGGCTATAAAAACGCACCCTATCTCGACAAGATCCGCCCAGGAGGTTGTAAATCGGCTGACCCACTGCCTGCCCCACAATATCCCATAGCGCGATTTCGATGCCGCTGATTGCCGCAATCACTGCGCCTGTTTGCCCAATCTGTTGCAAGGCGTTATACAACAGATGGTAGATGTATTCGATGTTAAACGGATCCTCTCCGATAACGAACCGGCTCAACTCCTCAACTGACTGCTTAATAATCGTACCGCCGGGCCAATTCGTTGCGTCCCCCAATCCCACCACACCCTCATCGGTGAATACCTGCACAAAGATCCACGGTGAAGGTATCACGGTGTTACGGTTTGACCGCACGAGGTGCACTTTGATATCAGTAACCTTCATTGAGTTCTCCTCCCTATCTGCCAGCTTGTCCGGGTCCCCTGTATGGTCGTCCAAACGGTAAGCCAAAAGGCTCTTCATAGGGTCGGAACGGCACCATATCCGCAATGTCTTGAAGTTCAGCGAGGATATCCGATGGCAGCGGTCCCGCTTCAACCGCCTGCACATTCTGTTCAACCTCCTCTACAGACCGTGCGCCCATCAAGACCGTCGAGATCTCAGGGGTCGCTACCATCAGGCGGAGCGCAGCCTCCGGCAGCGTCATCTCGATCTCATCCAGAAACCCGTAAAGCCGCTGATACTGTTTCTGTCGTGGTGGGCTTAACCACGGTGCTCCTGTCTCGATTTCGGGGTAACGTCGTGATAGTGCGCCCTGTTGAAGCGGCGAACCGACGACAACACCCATATTCTGTCGTTTGGCTTCAGGGAAGATGGAGATGGTCGCTTCCCGCCAGAGTAGGCTATAGTTGAACGCTGTCAAAACAACATCGAAATTTCCCGTTGCCATGATGAGGGGAAGTTGATAAGCGGTGGTGCCGCCGAGTCCAGTGAATCGGATAATTTCCTCCGCTTTCAGTTCCTCCAGCAAATCGCAGACCGGTCCGTGGAAATTGTCATAATCTGTCCACCAATCGTATTGACCGGGACGGTCAGGCTCATGCACCAACAGGATATCGATATGATCGCGTTTGAGTAACCGGAGACTCTCATCGACCGACCGCCGCAGGAGATCTTTATCTTGTGGATTAAATGGCTGCGGACGTCCGCCGAGTTTCGTTGCGAGAAAGTACGGCTGCGCCACACCTTCAAGTGCTATCCCCAAAACCTCTTCGCTATCACGGTAGCCGGGCGCGGTATCCACATAGTTTACGCCGAGTTCAAGCGCACGACGGGCAGCACGGCATCCCTCATCACGTCCAAGGTCACCCGCGCTGGAAACATACAGCCCACCCATCCCCAGCACGCTGACTTGAAGTCCCGTGCGACCAAGCGTTCGTTTTTCCATATTTCTTTCTTCTCCTTATTCCACCTCACAGAGGAATGACTGTTAGCTCATGTTAAGGAATCGTACACCAATGAACCAACGGTTTTCACGTCTCACGTCCCGGTATCGTTGACTCCGATTCATTGGAGACTTACGAGACCGTGGATCCCGATCCTATCGGGGCATCACATTTCACGCGCTGAGTATTTTGCACTTTCTCCTTGCATGAGCCTGATTTTTATCTTATAGGACTTACGCAGCTGGCTCATAAGTCCCCCTGCAACTCCTCCCGCGAGCGAGGGCTCCGAGAATCGGAGCCTGACAAGAGTTTCCCCCTGATAAGGGGGACTAAGGGGGTTAGGGAATCTTCTCCTTTGTCTTTCCCCTCTTATCAGAGGGGTTGGGGATTTAGGGGGTTAAAAATTAGGACTTACGCAGTTGAACGCTCAACGTCTCCATTCCGAGAGTCTTTGACTTAGAGTTCGGCGATTTATCCGCAATAGACGTGGGAGGGGCATCTCCCGCGAAAGCGAGGATCCCGATAAATCGGGACCTGCCCCGATACGCTCCATTCATTGTGCCACTACAATAAGGTCTTAGGTTTGTAGTGGGAGGATTTATCGCCCGTTGTGACGCGCAATGAATTGCGCTACTACGAGCCGAAGTGCGTAACTCCTAAAAATAAAAAAATCGTGCTGCGCGCTGAATTTGCGTAAGTCCTGTCTTATTCGTTCGCTGCTGCCATATCCCAAGCATCAAGGGACTTCACATCTGCACTCCCACTCCGGCTGAATAGGATCACACCTACGCTGTCGCCACGGGTCGGATAGATCCGCTGCGTCACGCACTGGCGTCCATTGGCGAACACCTCCAGCACCGAACGGTCCAGAAAAATCCGTAACTTCAGCAATTCTCCGGGGAGTAGCTCGAACGGTGCTTCTTGGGCGGTCACGATTCTCTTGTTTTCAGGCACCCGCTTCGTTGCGCTTTCGTTGCGATAATAGATATATCTAATACTCGTGTCAAGACTGGATCTGCTAATGTTTACCCCCAATGTCTTTGCATTCGGATTGCACACAACGGCGGTCTGTTCTTCGCCCTCCGGCGAACAACGCACCTTCACGCCAAACTCAACGCCCTCTGCTACATCAACCTCCACAGCGAGTTCCAGGCAATCCCCTCGGACATCGTCAAGTTCCAGTTCCGAATCAGCGGTCAGATGGATGTTCTCATGGTGACGATGATTCTGCCGCAGCACCTCCAGTTCGGGAGCAGGTTCAATGGTCAAACTGTTATCTTCAGCCAACGACAAGATCCGTGGCACGGTCATCACGCCAGACCAGCCAGAGGCACGCTCCGCTTCCTGTGTTCTCGCCTCGCGGATCCAGTCAAAGAAGATACGACGTCCATTCCCATCCAGCACGGTGATGCCACCTCCGAGATGTCCACCGGGCCAACTCATGCGGGCGTATCGTTCCGGGTAAAGCCTATCGTTCTCGTACCGACCGAGATAGTATTGAGTCCCCTGTAGATGACTACAAAACAGCAGCAAGTGTCTATCCCCTATCGGGAAGAAATTCGGGACAGCACAATCTTCATCCGCTTCAGTCCAGCGCCGATTCGATTTATAAAATGGGTGGAGATACTCCCAGTGAACCATATCGGGCGATCGGAACAGATAGGCGGTATCGCCTCCCGCTGGGTCGCGACTGCCGCAAAGCGCGTACCAAAAGTCGCCGTGCCTCCAGGCGCACGGATCATAAACACGGTACTTGCCATAATCCGGATCTTCCGGTTGTGGGACCGGTATAACGGGGTTCGCGGGATGCTTTGTCCATCGAACTAAATCCGGGTCCTCACTGGTAGCGATACATGTCCCTTCGGGCACACCGTGGTAAATCAGGGTGGGAACGCCATCGTTGATCACAGCGCCACCACTGAAGCAGCCATCCCGGTCAGGACCGCCCAACGTCGGTGTCAATGCAATCGGATGATGTGTCCAATGCACAAGATCTGGGCTCGATGCGTGTCCCCACTGAATCCATTTCCAGTAGGCACCGTCGGGATTGTGCTGGTAGAAAATGTGGTATCTACCATTCCAAAAGAGAGGTCCATTGATGTCGTTCATCCAAGCCCACGGCGGCGTGAAATGGTACGTTGGTCGCTGGGGATCTTGATGAAACTTTTCTCTCAGCTCCTGTGCACCTTGGATGAGTTGTTCGGTCTTTTCAATTTCGTTGGGCACTATGTGTTCACTCCTTTCGTAAGAAACGCGGATCCGCTTTCCCTACAAACAATCACGGACCCCTCTATCCATACGCCCCACGCGGGTGTTCGCCGAGGAGTTCCCGCTGACGAGGATTGCAATGATCAAGAATGTCGCGAGACAGGCTATAGTTGAGGAAGGGCCAGAATCTTTGCGCGACAAACCGGCGGGCATAACTCGGAACAACCGACAACCGAGTGCGATCTGTTTGGTTCGGTGCACCGCGATGCCACATCTGGTTGCTGTACATGATGCAATCCCCAGCGTTGCAGGTAAGCGATACCGGTCCTTGACCCCGCCAGTGCGGCGGATCACCATCTTCCGGCGTCGGCTGCCGACAAGCACGATGGCTGCCGGGGACTACCTCTGTGGGACCCAATTCCATCGGGACATCCACAACGTAATAGTGGCAATTGATTGTATTGATGATGGGCGGATATTCTACATCGTCACTGACATCCGCCGGGCGCTGCAAGTAAATTTCGTCAGAATGGAATCTCGACACCTCATTTCCTGCAAACATCCGGTGTCCCTGTAATCCAATGATGTGCATCCGTTCACCGAAGATGCGTTCCATCAAGGTATAGATAGGCTCGTTCAGTAGCAAATCTACAAAATCCATCCCTTTTTCAAATAGACGCACCAGTGAATTTGAACCGTAGCCGACGGAGGGCTCAAACCCGCCGATCCGTTCTCGGAAATGCTCAACCGCTGGCGCGGGCAAGGCATTGGGGATAATGATATATCCTGCGTCAATCAGTTGTGCCTCCCATTGAGAGATCTGATCTTCGCTCGGTTTTTCACTGTTCAGTGGCGGGGTTTCAATCCCTTCTAACCGGCTCCGTGGGGACGCTGAGGCAGCTTTTTGCATATCAATCTCCTTTCAAATCTAAGACCTCTGTAAGACTATGGTGAATCATAAAAACAGATAGACACAGGACTGACGCACTCCAGATTGTAGTTGCCCGATTCATCGGGCGTCCGTGCAGCCTGTCCCGATTCTATCGGGGAGATTAGGGCTGGCAACGGTGTCCAGCGGCGATGAATCGCCGAACTACAGGTCAAAGACTCTCGGAACGGCGGCTTTGACCGTTCAACTGCGTAAGTCCTAATAGACATTAAGAGTAGATAGTCTACTGTAGCATAATCTGTTGGATTGTGATCTCCCCGGCAAACTATAGTAAATGCTAAAAATAACGCAAGTTGCTAGTGTTGAGCATCCATCAGTTTATCGTTAAGATTGAGGATTCTATCTTTCGCTCCAGTTTCGAATCCCGATTTATCGGGGAGGAACGATATGTCTATAGGCTGCCGATGCATCTGATCCCTGCACTCCAGTTTTGAATCCCGATCTTATCGGGGAGGCGTGCTATGTGTATAGCTTGAGAACTTGCCCACATTTTTTAGCCCCAACGGGGCGACATGTTTATAGAATACAGGACAAACCAACAACCTAAGCCCCAGCGGGGCGACATGTGAACAACTTTCTCAAGATGACCGTTTCACCCTTAAAACAGGCTCTTACTGATAGCGTTCTTCGGGGTGGAATCGGTAATCGCCAAGCACCTGAAGCAGGCGGTCACTCGCACCTTCGACGATATGTTCCGGCATCCTGTAGTTGACGTAAGCATTATAACGCGGAAAGGGCCAACGCCTTGCGTATTGCTGCTGGAGCAGATAGCGAACTTTACCCGACCTATTGGAAGTTCCGCGGTGCCAACATTGTGGATCGTGCAGATAGATGTCACCCGCCTTGCACAGTATCGAAACGGGTCCACGCCCTTCAAATGTCGGTGTTTCTGTTTTTGGCGGGTGTCTGCCGGAATAGTGGCTGACAGGAACGTATTGTGTCGGACCGTGTTCAATCGAGTCGATATCCGTCAGCGGCACCTGCACAGTGAGCCACTGCACCGGCAGCTCGATACGCGGATCGTGACGGGGGACATCATCAGGAAGTGGGAAGAATAGCGCATCATCCACGTGCCATTGGTCTATCGCATTGGTGTCATCAGTGCGCACGACGTTCATACCGCACTGCTGGAAACCCTTGCCAAAAATCGCCTCCATCAGACTGTAAATCGGTTCACGTATCAGCAGGTCGCAGAAGATGCGATCCAGTTCGTTGGTGTGTCTGAGGATAAAGTTTCTCTGAACATAGCGACCGCTTATGACCTCTGGATCGACAAACAACACATCCGTCTTCTCACGCAGTGCCTTTACCTCGTGGGGTTCAAGTACCCCCGGAATCAGCGTAAATCCGTTCTGCCTGAAATCGCGGATGATTTCAGCTGTCCGTTCTGCGCTGAAAGGCTCTCCTTTATTAATCAGGGTTTGATTCAAGGGGTTATCCTCCTACCTTTCCTCTATATCTACCCAAGATTGGGGCGCCTGCAAACTGGAGTATTTATTCACGCACAGCTCCCGTATATCGCGCTTCGGAACGGGTGTGTAGATCATCGTGCAATTCAAGTAGACGTCGATCTGCATCTTCAAAGAGGTGTTCAGGTATTCCGTGCTGGATATAGGCGTTATAACGCAGAAATGCCCATGCCGGACCGTACTGCTGCTGGAGGAGATAGCGATGGCGACCCGATCGGTTCGGTGTCCCACGATGCCAACATTGAGGATTGTGTAGGTAGATATCGCCTGCGTTACAGAGGACGGATATAGGACCCTGACCTTCAAATGTTGGGGTGTCGGTTTTGGGTGGGTTTCTGCCGGAATAGTGACTACCGGGAACATATTGTGAGGGACCACATTCAATAGAATCGATATCGGTCAGCGCAATCTGTACCGTCAGCCACATGATCGGCATGTCGATGTGCGGGTCGTGACGCAGAACGTCATCAGGTAGCGGGAAGAACAGGCCATCATCCACATGCCAATGGTCGATAGCATGGGCATGGTCATTACGCAACACCTGGTTGCCGCAGTGCTGGAAACCTTTCCCAAAAATCGCCTCCATCAGACTGAAAATTGGCTCACGTACCAGCAAATCGCAGAAGATCCGGTCCAATTCATTGGGCTGCCAAACAATGAAGTGGTTTTCGCGCAGATAACCGTTCTCAACTGTTTTAGGGTCATCAAAAAGTTCGTCGGTTTTATCGCGAAGCGCTTTCGTTTCATCTTTTTCAAGTACGTCCGGAATCAATACGAACCCATCCCGCTTAAACTCGCGGATGATTTCGTAGGTTCGTTCTTCGCTGAAAGGCGTTCCATTTTGAATCGATGTCTGATTCAAGTGAGTACCCTCCTTTGCGGAAGGATTCAAAGGATACGAGGCGAACCTTGCAGAGATTTTAGGCGCTCGCAAGATTGGGTTTCTGTGCCGCTCAGTATCATAGCAAAGTTCGGGCAATTCCGCAACGAAAAAAGGGTCTGTACAGGCACATTTAGTTCTGATGTGGGAGGGCTTTCCCAATCCTGACCCATCGCGCAGATCTCGACAAATCAAGGGTTCTCACTTCGCGGGACGGGGAGAAAACCGAAAACTCTTGACCCGATTTCGGTTTCGTCTTAATATAACGCAAGTTGCTAGTGTTGAGCATCCATCGGTTTGTCGTTAAGATTGAGGGATTCTATCTTTCGCTCCGGAGGAGCGATATGTCTATAGAACGGCGATGCGGTCAATGCCTGCGCTCCAGTTGCTTTGAATCCCGATTTATCGGGGCGGAGCGCAATGTCTATAGTTTGAGGACTTTCCCCGTTTTTTAGCCCCAGCGGGGCGACATGTTTATAGGAACGGTGAATCCCTACACACCAAGCCCCAGCGGGGCGACATGTGTATCCTTACTTCAGTGAGTCTAATTCGTGGCGAGTGCGGACAGGCACTCTACAAGCTAACCAGCAACTTGCGTTATATATAGTAAATTTTAGAATTAATGAGACACTCCAAATTGGTAGGCGCTGTTTCCAACTGCGCCGGTTCAACTACGGTGACTATCCAGTGCGGTTAAAAACCGCACCTACCGGGGCGGTGAGAGTGTCTATTTATTTCTTGTATTCACTATAAATAGGACTTATGCACTTGAACGCTCAAGTCCGATGAATCCCCGATTTATCGGGACAGGCGGGCAACCACGAGGGGTGCCCCTACAGTAAGATCTTCGGTTTGCAGTCGGGCGCGCCCGTCGGGACGCGCAATGAATTGCGCTACTACAAACTGAACTGCGTAACTCCTAATAAATTGAAATTTCAGAATCCTAATGATAATGCTCCGTCCTGGACGCAACCCGAAGGAGGCTAAATCTCATGAAAGCTGCTGTGTTATATGAAATCAATACACCACTGAAAATTGAGGAATTTGATCTGCCGGATACAGGACCGAATCAGGTGCGGGTACGAATCGTCGCCAGTGGCGTCTGCCATTCCGATTGGCACGTCGTCAAGGGCGATTGGCCCCACATCCCGATACCGACTATCCTCGGTCACGAGGGAGCGGGTATTGTCGAAGAGGTGGGGAGTCAAGTCACTGGGGTTCGCGAAGGCGATCATGTTATCTTGTCGTGGAAGCGAAGTTGTGGCTATTGCGAACTGTGTCAGAAAGGGTTTCCCACCCTGTGTGAGCTTCCGCCCGATACCTCCACGCTCCCCCGATTCCCCGGTGAACAGAAAACGATGGAAAAGATGGCGGGTTTGGGGACCTTTGGCACACATGCGTTGATACCTCAAGATGCGGTTGTTCCTATTGATAAAGATATGCCCTTCGCGCAGGCGGCACTGATTGGATGTGGTGTCATGACGGGGGTTGGCGCAGCGATCAATACCGCTCAAGTGCAGCAAGGCAGCTCAGTAGCGGTCTTCGGTTGTGGCGGCGTGGGACTCAATTGCATTCAGGGCGCAGCGATAGCAGGTGCTGAGCCAATTATCGCGGTAGATGTCCGGGACAACAAGCTGGAGATGGCAAAGCGCTTTGGTGCAACCCACACGGTCAACGCCTCTCAGGAGGACACTGTCGCTCGCATTCAGGAACTCAGCGGCGGTCCCGGTGTCCACTATGCCTTTGAAGCGATCGGTATCACAGGTGAGCCGTTCCTCCAAGCTATCCAATGCACCCGCAGACGCGGCATCACTGTGTTCGTCGGTCATGCCCCCGAAGGTACGCCTGTGGCGTTGGACGCCCGAATGTTGATGCACGAGAAAACGGTTATCGGTTCCTATTACGGTTCCGCACGTCCCCATGTAGACTTTTCGCGCTTGATTCGTCTGTACAAGGCGGGGAAGTTAAATCTGGATGAATTGGTGACACGGAAGTATCCGTTGGAGGGCGTCAACGAGGCGTTTGAGGCGTTGGGGAGAGGAGAGGTTGCACGTAGCGTATTGATGTTCGAGTGAGACATTCAGCATCGTGGTTTTTGCGCTGAGGTAAGGATCGCGGGCATCGGGATCTCCACGGTCCCGCCCTGCTCATAAGCAGAGGTTGTCTTTATAACTGCTGCACGAATGCTATCCAATGCTTCGCTGGATTGTGCGCGGAGCAGTCCGCCGGTACGTGCTGTTCCCTCGTAGAACGCGGCAAAGAGGTCGTCAGCCAAGGAAAGTCGCCATGTCTGCTCAATCTCTGTAACCGAAGGCTTGGCAAAGCCAATTGTCTGTAAGGTTCGTTCGCTTTCGACGGGGTCGCTGAAGCGGAAGAAAGGGGGACCTTCAGGCAGTGGAACGTTGGGATCGCCGTGAGTCTCAATCGCCTGCAGCATAATCTGAAATCCGATAGCGGTTTCGGGAGTCGCCCAGACGGTAAAGCCAATCCGTCCGTCGGGACGGAGAACACGATACGCTTCTTCCAAAGCTCGCTCAGGGTTACCGAAGTGCAATAATCCGAAGTTGATGACAACCGCATCAAAGGTGCTATCGGCAAAGGGCAACGCCTCTGCATCTCCCTCACAGATGTCAACGTCGAGATACTGTTTCCGTGCTTGGGTGAGCATCGCCGTTGAGAAGTCGATACCGACGACCCGCATCCCTTTTCTGACAGCTGCCTGTGCAAGGTTGCCTGTGCCGGTTGCGACATCAAGGATACGCGTCGCATCACCTCTCTGAACAGCGGATAAGAGTCGCTCGATAGCTTGGCTGGTGAGACGCGTCCAAAAATTGTGATATGGCTGTGCACTCCTCTCCCATGCTGTGTGTTCAAATACCCAAAATGGGTCGGGGTCAGGGTGCGGATTGGTTCTCATGATTGCGTGGTGATACAGATTAAACTAAAATGCGCTGTGTGATGTCGTCAGCGGGCACCACCGGGAGGTTAAGAGGTGGTCAAACAAAACATCCGTCGCTTTGGGGGTGCCAATCTGTTTCAACGCGAACATCGCATGAAAACGCACATACCGATTTTCATCGTTCAATGTATTCGTCAACGTGGGAACTGCAGCTTCAGCGGCGGAACCGAGCCGAGCCAACGCTCGCGCCGCGTTATCACGAATCCAGTAATGCTCATCCTGCAGCATCCCGGTTAATGCAGAGACCGTGTCCTGAGCGGGTTGACCGATGATCCCCAGCGCTTCGGTCGCGTGACGACGAACCCACGCCGATTCATCCCGCAATGCCTGAGTCAGTGAAGGAATTGCCTCTTGAGCGGCACTCCCGATATCGCCGAGGGCATAAGCCGCACTCGCACGGATTGACTCATTCTCATCCTGTAGCGTATCTATCAACGCCGGCACCGCAGGTTCCCCAATCTCGCTCAACGCATAGGTCGCGTGCCGGAAACTCTCGGTTTCTACCTTGGAACGCGATGCCTCCCTCCATATCTCAATCAATGCCGGGACTGCCGGTGCTCCCACCGCTCCCAATTCATACGCTGCGTTAAGACGGACCGCTTCATCTTTATCCCCCAATGCCGCAATCAATTGAGGGATACCATTTTTTGCTGCTCCTGTATCCTCCGTTGCGCCGTTCTGTTTCCCATAGAACCAATTCCAGAGGCTTCGCCACATAGCATCATGACCCTGCAAAGATGCTCCGCCATTGAGCGGCTGCCACGTCGAGTCTACACTGTTCCAAGAAGGCGCCTTGGGTTCGTCAAGTCGCGTGAAAAGGAACTTCAGCATGTGCCGCTTCTTATCGCTCCGGTTCGGCATTGCGCGGTGCCAAAGGTCATAGTGCACCAGTGTTACCGTGCCGGCTTTCCCGCAAAGCGCCAATTCTGGCTGAGAGTGCGCGCTTTCGTGTGTCTCATAATATTGTGTTCCGGGAAGCACCGCTGTCGGTCCCATATCCTCAGTAGTGTCTTGGGGATAATAAAACCCCATCATCCAGCGACATCGGTGACGCCGTATCTGCTCGTCACCTTCGTAAGAATCCTTATGAAAATTTTGTCCGGTACTCCCCGATGGATTGAAGTGGCAGTAGCGGTGTGAGTGCATGACGTAATTCTCGCCAAGCGCACTGGTCAAAGCACCGTGAACCGCCGGATGCGAAAAGACCTGCTGAATCTCAGGGATGAGCGGCAGCAGGTTGTTCCCCAAATTCCCCTGATTCTCAAACATATCTTCGACCTGCTGAAAAATCGTTCCATGGAAATCGGGGGAGAAGTCGGTCTGTATCTTGATATAGCCATCAATGATGAAACGGCGCATCTCTTCGTCGTTGAGGAGATTTTTTTGATTGTCCATCGGTTCTCCTTTCATTTCGGCGTGGCTGGATGGGTTTTTTGAGAGTATTCATCATTATTATACCAAATCACCGATCTTAACGGGAAGGTTGATTTTCCCATGCGAGTACCGAATACCTGATACACCTTCTCAATTATTGTGTTGCATACCGCAAAGGAAGAACGATTGAAAGCTTATCCTTGAGTGAAGCGAAAGCAGTGCCAAAAAATTCACATGATAACTTTTTATAAAATTACTCAAAAAGAGAAACATTACTGCTCTTTTTGCAACAATAGAGTGTTACCTAAAATGCTTTACTGTTGTGGTAAGGATAAAACATCGTGAAAATAGATGACGCTTGCATAGTAAAATCCGTTCTTGCAGGGAACCCCAACGATTTCCGTGTGCTAGTCGACAAATATAAACTGCTAGCTGAACAATGGGCGTTTCATCATGTGCGGAATGTGTCCGACACCGAAGAAATTGTGCAAGAGGCGTTTATCGAAGCATATTCCCGGCTCAGTACACTGCAAAAGCCGTGTCGATTTAGCAGTTGGTTTCGTCGTATTGTGACCAACATTGCGATTTTGCGGTTTAGACAACGTCGATTGACGGTGTCCTTCGAGGAGGTTAGCAACATCTACAACCATAATGAGGGAGAGATTCGCTATAACTACTACGATACTCTGTCGCCCCTCGATCAGTTTGAGGAGAAGGAACAAGCAGATAAACTTGATGCGGCAATTTCGGTACTGCCTCAGACATATCGGCAGGTCATCATGATGTTCTACTTTGACGCCCTATCCTATAAGGAGATTGCCGCCGAATTGGGCATATCAGTTGCTGCGCTCAAAAGTAGATTATATCGTGCTAAGGAAAAGCTAAAAAAGGAGATGTTGAAAAATGAGTGAAGTCATCGTTGAAAAAGTTGAGAGGCTCATTGATTTCAATAAGGAATTGAGTGGGAAAGTCACAAAGGAGATTGGCTTGCTTCGTGAAGAACTAATTGCTATTCGTCATCTGCTCGAACAGAGCTATTCACCGGACCAATTGCCTTCTCGTTCTGACCAGATTCCTCGGTATGCCCAAGAATATCGTAAATTCCCGATTGACGCGGAAGACCCGATAAGGTGGGGATTTATAGGAGCATGGGGACGGGGTGGTGCTCATCTTGCCATGAGCGTCCTATCCACGTCAGTGGACACCTTTTTAGCTAAAAACAGCAATGAGGCAGTTGCGGCGTTCGCACAGGTTTTCAGCGATCCAAGAGTTATCGGCATCTGCAAGTGTCTCTTTCGTAGCGAAGATCCGGTGCCGCGTGAGCAGGTGAAGCAGGTGTGCAACTTGAGCGATGAAGAATTGGACGCTGCCCTTGAACCAATGCTAGAATGGCATTTCGTTCGATGGCAGGAAGATAAACTGCAAAAGATTGCACACGGCGTCAATTGGGCAATGACGTTGATTGAGATGTCGGGCGAGGCGAGAAACGAGCGTCATAAGCAAGAGGAATCCGCTTCAGTCTATTCGTGAATTTGGGCGATGAAACCTTCGGATAGTAACCTTTGGTGCTAGTTAGTGAGAAAGTCGTTTCCACATTATTCAAGTCGCTTTGAATCCCGATTTATCGGAGAGTTCATTGATTCATTCTTCTTACGTTTCCCCCTTCGGATACACATGTCGCCCCTCTGGGGCTTTAGGGTATTTGTTTATCCGTTTACTATAGACATGTCGCCCCTCTGGGGCTGAATGAACCGCTGAACCAATGGTTTTGACGTTTCACGCATCACATTATCAACATCTGCAAACTAGCACTAGTACACTGTCAGGCAAATTATGGTTGTGTATATTGATTGAAAGCAAACGGTAACATATACAGGATTTACGCACTGCCCGTTTCTTAATCCCGATTTATCGGGGATTCATCGGGCGTTGGTTAGTGTGATGCGGCGATTTATCGCCGAACTACAGGGCTTTGCCCCTTCAGCGGCGTAGTTGCCCGATTTAATAGGGCGTTTGGGCATAGCGGTGCAGGCGATAATTATCGCTTGTGTACAGGATTGAGACCCATCATACTGCGTAAGTCGGGTCCCCCGATATATAATGCATTGCAAAACTTATCTGATTGAGCACTAGTACACTGTCAGGCAAATTATGGTTGTGTATATTGATTGAAAGCAAACGGTAACATATACAGGATTTACGCACTTTAGCCTGATTTAGTTGCCCGTTTCTTAATCCCGATTTATCGGGGATTCATCGGGCGTTGGAAATAGTGTGATGCGGCGATTTATCGCCGAACTACAGGGCTTTGCCCCTTCAGCGGCGTAAGTCCTAATATATAATAATTGCAAAACTTATCTGATTGAGTACTAGTGGCTATTTATGAGCACCCTTCAATTATTTAGACGCTCCCAATGCACAGCCAACCCCCTAAATCCCCCTTGTCAGGGGGACTTTTGAAACTTCGCGCAAGTTAGAGTTATTGGTAAATGTCTACTTATTTCCCTGATTCACTATAATTACGTTTCACGCATCACGTTTCACGTTATCAACAGTTGCAAACGAGCACGATCTTATCATACAGATGTCACCAATTTCGTCGAGATCTTGAGACGACGTCGCACAAACTGTGATACGGTATCAATGCCCATGTTGAGCAACACTGTAATAAAAATCAACAAAACTGCCTTATCGATCTGATCATCGGAAATTGCGCTGTCGATGTAGAAGCCCAGCGTGTAGATACCGAGAATACCGAGGATCGCCGACTCTCGCATCATCACCTCCCAGCGATAAAACAGGAACGCAAGAAACTGTCCGTATACACGCGGCAAAATTTCAAACAAGTACCGATCTACCCGTCTTCGAGGCGCATCTATCCGCAGTGACACTAAGTCGGCGTTGTTACTGACCAGAAAGCCAAGAATCGCTCCGTTATGCAGGAGAATCGCCCAGACTGCCGGGAGCATAGAGGGTCCCCAGAGTTGCACAAGGATATATGCGAGGATATACTCCGGTGTAGTGCGGATAACAATTAGTCCATAGTGCGAGGTCCGATTAGCGATCTTTCCTGAGAAATGGCGGCAGGCGAAAGGGAAACTTAACAGCGCAAATATACCTGTCCCTACCAACACAACCTGCGTCAAGACCACCGTGTTCCATATCCCTTCCCACGCTTCCTGAACAAAAATATCCCTTGCCCAACTCACAATCGGTTCCCACACGAACGAGATCTCATGCGTGCCATCAAGAACACCATCCCGACGCATGGGCCACGGGAGGAGATCGTAGGTGAAAAAGCGGACAATATTCGCCCACGATACTGTGATCGTCCTTGACAGCAACACAAACGACGCCAGGACATAGAGTGAAACAAGGCGTGGCTTGAGCCAGTACTTGAGCGAGGCAATCAGGATATAGAACGCATAGAGCAGCGCCCAAGCCTCCGAATATATACCTTCACGAAACGCCGTCTCGAGGTGGAATCCGAGCGTCGGGAGTCCAATAAATCCGAGAATAGCGCTCGAACGCAGGGCACACTCGAAACGGTAGCCGGTATAGTGCTTCGTGTCGGCATAGATGACAGGAAGGATGCCGTAGAAAAAACGGCTCAAGCCTCCAGACCCTTTAGGGACGCCCTCCAGTGGACGCCGATCCGACTCTTGAATAATCTCCGCATATACCTTCGCAAAGATGCCAGCGTAAGGGATTGCTATCGCGAGTACACCGCACGTCGGGTTGAGTCCAACAATGGGGAGGAAGATGAAAGCCCAGAAAATCTCGTGAATGGCGCGAATAAAAGCGCAGAACAATCTGACAGGGGTAAAACGGAAAGCGAAAGCCAGCCCGATACCGAGTACGACACCAAGAAAAATACCACAAAAGGCAAAGACCACCGTGTTGAGAAGCGCAAGTTTCAAATTCCAGAGGGAGGGGACATCCGGGGTGATCGCGCCCCAAGCCATGCGGCTCAGTTCGGTCCAAGGGTGTAGTGTCGAGATTTCAAGGTCCGCCAACACGAGGGCTATCAGGGCAATCGCAACGAAGAACAGACTGGTCTTTAACATGGTGAGAGCTTAGAACCTATTTGAAAAATCCAAATAATCTCTGAAAGTTGTCATTTTACGGGTAAATCTCTCAAAATCGGTTGATGGTGCCCCTAGAATGGCAAAAGATGACCGTTTCACGTACTCTTAAAACAGATGCTTAGCCCCAGCGGGGCGACATGTTTATAGAATACAGGCCAAACAAATAACCTAAGCCCCAGCGGGGCGACATGTGAACAACTTCCTAAAGATGACCGTTTCACTTTTAAAACAGGCTCTTAACCCTTGAGGCTCATGTTAAGAAATCATGCAATGAAACTCGAGCTTTTTTGGAAATACTTGGAAGATTGGTCTTTGCCGCCTTCCTCCCTTCCATCCTTCCCCCTTTCAATCGCACCGGCGAAGGAAGGGATTTTGCGTAATCCCTATATGAGCCAGTTCTGAATTTAAAGAGGTTTCCCGTTCCGATACAGTTCCGTAAGCATCGTTTGCGTCACTTCCCCGGTTGGCAAATCGAATTGAATCTCTCCATCACTCAATCCTACAATCCGCTGCGCGAACTTTAGTGCAAATTCCACCGCGTGCAGTGATAGCACAACAGTTTCCGTATTCTGAATGATAATTTCCATCACCGTGTCCGCTTGAAGGGGATCCACTGAGGATATCGGTTCATCTGCCAATAAGATATCCTCTCCGCGGTAAATCGCGCGCGCAACAGCGACCCGCTGCTGCTGTCCGCCAGACATCACCCCAACCCTTTCGAAAATTTTCTCTTCCATTCCCAGCTCGCCCAAGATGGGAGTGATTTCCTGCAGCTCCTTCTTCTGTGGCTTAATTAGGTTCAAGAGGTTGTGGAATGTGGAATATCGATCAAGCCGTCCCGTATAGATATTGTGGAAAGCAGAAAGCTGATGTACCAGAGCGTAGTGTTGGTCCACAAATGCAGACTGGTCCGCAACAATATCGTAGAGTCTACGCAGCAAGGTCGTTTTGCCGGCTCCACTCGGACCAACCAGCGCGACCTTTTCTCCCCTGTTAATCTGCAAGGTAATATTCTGTAGAACAACGTTGTTTTCGTAGGCTACACTTTCTGCAGCCAAGTTAAACAGTTCAGTGCTGGGAGATGGCTTCATATTTTATAAATTATGGTGAATTCCAAAAATAAATAGACACTTCCGCCCCCGGTAGGTGCGGTTTCCAACCGCACCGGTGCCGATTCATCGGCATCTCCCGATACAGTTTACCCCGATTTATCGGGGGGATCCTCGGAACGGGACTCGACAAGTCGGGATTTGGCGTGTCTCATCAATTCTAAGATTTACTATAAAATGAAAATCGAAGAATTAATCCTCATCAAATACGGGGACTTCCGTTCTCTGTTTTTCGTATGATGTGCAGATAAACGTAATTAGGTTTATGCACTTGAGTTTGTAGTAGCGTAATTCATTGCGCGTCAAAGGGCATTTTCAGACGCCACAACCATCGTAGGCGGGGCATCTTGCCCCGCATCAACAATGAAACATCGAATTACAACACCTCATCGTTCAACTGCGTGCATAAGTCCTACGTAGTATTAGCGCGGGAGCGAGACCTCATTCGGAACGACAATCTCGCCGGAGATAATTTTCGCTCTTAATGATTCAACGGCTGCTATAATTTCGTCTGAAAGCTCAGATCGATTGTGTTCATCAAGCGCATAATCGACTCCGCCATCTGCGAGTCCTTGGTATCGGATACCACCCATAAAAGTCCCGTTGATGGTTTCGTTGATGACGCTATAGATAGAGTTCTCAATCTGTTTGACCATGCTTGTCAGAACCGTCCCCGGTGCGAGATGATTGCCGTTGGAATCAACCCAAATGACATATTTCCCCTGCGCTTGGGCGGCTTGGAGCACACCCAGACCGGATCCACCGGCAACGGTGTAAATAACATCGACGCCGCTCCCATATTGGGTTAACGCGATCTCTTTTGCTTTGTCCGGCAAGTTGAAACCGCTTGTATCCTCGCTGATGTATGCTATGGAGACAACCGCATCTGGATTGACCGCGTGAATCCCGGCGACGTAGCCGGCCTCAAATCCTCGTAATAAGGGCACATCTACCCCGCCAATATAGCCAATTTTACCGCTCTCCGATTTTAACCCGGCAATCGCCCCGACCAGAAATGAGCCTTCGTTTGCCTTATAGTTGAGACTGGCGACATTGGGAATGTCAAGCGCAACATCAACAATTGCAAATTTGACATCAGGAAAATCGGCTGCTATGCGCGACAACGGTTCTCCCATTTGGATGCCTGCGGTTAAAATCAGATCGGAATTTTGAGCTGCTTCTCTGAACACCATTTCTATCAATACCGGGTCACTCCGCTGTCCGATAACCTCGTTGAGGTGGATTCCCAATTCTGCCTCAGCGCGTTTGACGCCAAAATGGAGGGTGTCGCAGTAGCCTTCATCCCCCACACAATCGTCGGGATATATCATGGTGACGCGGATCGGTATTGTCTCCATTTCGCTCGGTGGTTGGATGAGTTCCTGCACTAAGTCACAACTACAGAGTAAAAGTAATCCTAACAGCCAGAGGGGGTATTTTCGGAAGATGCTAACGTTTTTCATCTTTGCTCCTTTGTGGTTATGCAAATCCTCGCTTCCTTGAAATGTTAGCATAGGTGCTAGATTATCGCAAGCCTAGCGGTAGATGCCAAAAGGGAATTGTATTGTTTCTTTGGAAGTGCATCTCTTTTGTCTGAATCAGGATTTTCAGAATTAAAGGATTTACAGGTGCTTGCATCCCGATCTTATCGGGGATAGAAAACAGAATCTGAAACCTGATGCAGTGCATAGGTGCATTTAGCCCCAGAGGGGCGATATGTGTGTCGTAATTTTGGTTCTTTCTGATAGGCATCGGGCCCGAAAACTCGACTTACAGTTTGTCTGGCAACTTGTGTTGTTTATAGAAAAGGCGGTGAACGTCTCCTGCCAGAAGGTTTCTAGCATCTCGTCAACCGCCTCCGATGCGACATAAAGGCCCCCTGAAAACTCTTTGAAACCCCTATGCTCACTGAAAAGTCTATCAATTCCTTATAATCCCAACCTCAATAGCGGTATCAAGGATAGGCTGGTACATAGAATTATTAGCAGGGATGAACTTAGCCCTCGGAAAAGCATTAAGTATCGCTGGATCCGTGATGTCGAGAAGCGCTTGCTGAACCTTCTTGATGAACCCTTCGCCATAGGTTTCTTCCACGCTGCCGCGGATTGTCCAGTTATAGTCCGGGTAGCCGGGAGTGCGCCAGATGACCTGCACCTTTGTTGGATCTACCTTACCAGCCTCGACCTCCTTCAGCCAAACCTTAAAGTTCATCGCCCCGACCTCATAGCTACCCGATTGAACCAGAGCCAGAGTTTTGGAATGGTCGCCACTGAAACCGACACGCTTGAAAATCTCACGGGGTGCCTTGCCCTTAAATGCCTGTCGGATGAAATGTTCAGGCATCAGACGGCCTGATGTGGATCCCTTAGAACCGAAGGTGAATGTCTTATCAGCGATAGCTTTCGGGAATTTTTCAGAAAACGCCAGTCCCGTGCTCGTATTAGCGATGAAATAGCTAATAAAATCGGGATCTTCTGCACCTTGCGCGATAGCGACCGAGTTCGGCACTGCCATACGGGCTTGGACACCTGACAACCCACCAAACCAAGCTAACTGAACTTCATTGTTCTTGAACGCCTGAACCGATGCGCTGTAGGACTTCACCGGTATGTACTTCACCGTGATCCCCAATTCCTCCGAAAGGTAATCGGCTATCTTACCGAACCGCTCTTGCAGTCGAGTCGTATCCTGATCCGGAATAGCGGTAAATGTGAAATCGGCACCCCATGCCGATAGGGTGAATAAGCTAGCAACTAACAGTGATGTAACGATCAAAACAGATTTCATTTAGATATTTTTCCTTTCATCTAAGGTTCATATAAAAAGAAAGTGCAAAATATGAAGCGAAATCGTAGGGGCGGGGTTTCCCCGCCCGTGGTACATCCCGCCTGCCTGCTCTCGGCTTGTCGGAGTCCCGCCTGTCCCGACTTATCGGGGATTCATCGGGGCAGGCGAGACCAGGATTGGGTTCCCCAACCCCTACGAAAATTCGGTTGCTGTTGCACGCTTTCTTAATATGAGCCACTAAAAATTATAAATGGTATAAAGATTGATGCGGTCACTTGTGCCGTTATCAAAACCGACGTACTCCGTTACCCAATGCAGGTACTCTGTGCCGAGCGTAAAATGCCCGAAGACCGACTGTACTGCGCCAAACACGGCGTAGTTCAGATCTCTTCCACCATCGTTGAGATCGGCATCGTCGGCGTCGTCCATCGCGATGCCGGCATGTAGAACATTTTTGTAGCGTTCGGTTTTAACGGCGGTCCAACTCAACTGTGCGAAGCCACCCGTTGCGTGAATCTCCGCTCCGGTTGTGGTGTTGATACCCTGAAGGATGCCCCCTCGGAGGTCGCTCAGATTTTTCCCGTCCAACCTTCAGCGGTGAGTGCAAGGCGATCTTGATAGAGCGGCAGCTTGAGGTCCACGCCGACTACACTGCTCTAAAAGCTATCTTCTTCGGTACTGTAACCAACGAATTATGTTATCACAACTGACCAAAGGAATTCAAATTGAATTATACTGTCAACAGTCAGAAATTGTGACCCTTGTGCGGTAGACCTCATGACAGCTATTCAGGACCTCATTTTTGCGTAATCTATAGCGGTGAATTTATGTGCGTCATTAGTGTTACTGACGGAGGAGAAATTTCTTGACTTTAGTTTCTTGCCCCTATATCATGACCACATCTCAAGTGACGGGCAAAGGATTTGAGCGATGAAGATTATTGCTGTTGATCCCTTTTACCTCAAGATGCCGCAAATTACAGATGCAGCGGACGGCACACAGGACACGCTTCTTGTGCGGATCCAGACGGACGAAGGGATAACCGGGTGGGGTGAGTGCGATGCCTCGCCGCTTGTATCGCTATCCGCGTATTGCTGCCCGATGTCACACGGGAACATCATCAATATCCGCGAATCTTTGATCGGAGAAACATTGGATAATCCCAACGATGTCGCCCGGCTGCATCAAAAGGCATTGCGTAACGGGCTTGACATTCAACAGATCCACCACGCCTATAGCGGCGCAGACATCGCCTTATGGGACATCGTCGGACAGAAGTCGGGAGAACCGATCTACCGTCTGCTTGAACCTCAATCTCAAAGTCATTCCAAGCTACCGTACGCCTCCGTCCTGTTTGGCGACACTTCCAACGAAACCTATCAGATCGCAACGCAATTACGCAAGCAGGGGTATCGGGCTGCAAAGTTTGGATGGGGACCGATGGGAAAATTCGGTGAGGAGAACGACGTCGCACTTGTGCGTGCAGCGCGAGAAGGTATGGGAGAAGACGCCCAGATCATGATTGACGCTGGCGTTGTCTGGGGCGAAGACTACGGAACGGCTTATGCCCGCACGAAACGGTTCTCACAATTTTCACCCACATGGCTGGAAGAGCCGCTCGCTCCCGACGCGATCGAAGCATATATGGGGCTATCAAAGCAGAATCCGCCGGTGCCAATCGCTGCGGGTGAAGGCTCTGGAACGTACCGTATGGCAGAGGACCTTATCCTGCACGGCGGGATTCAGTTCGTGCAGATCGATGTCGGACGTATCGGCGGCATCACGGAGGCTTTCCGTGTGCGAAAACTTGCCGAGCAGCATAGAGTTCAATACGTGAACCACACCTTCAAAAGCCATTTAAGCCTCGCCGCTTCGCTGCATGTATTTACGACGAATGAATCGTTCGATCTGTTGGAGTATCCAGCTGAAGGTTCTGAACTCGCTCAACGCCTGACGGTTGAGCGGTTAGAGGTTGGATCTGATGGAAAAGTGGCGTTGACGGGTAAACCGGGGCTAGGTGTAAGCGTTGATACGGAGGCAATACGTGAGTATTTAGTCCCTGTGCGGATTCAGGCTGGTGACCAAGTTATTTTTGAACCGGTCACCCCCTGATTCTACTCCGGTGCCTAAATTTAGTAGGACTTACGCAGCGCGTTCATAAGTCCCCCTGCAACTCCCCTGACAAGGATTTCCCCCTGTTAAGGGGGACTAAGGGGGTTAGGGGATCTTCTCCTTTGTCTTTCCCCTCTTATCAGAGGGGTTGGGGATTTAGGAGGTTAAAAATCAGAAATCTACCTCTTGTGTGCTAAATTTGCGTCAGTCCTGTTTAGAATTATTTTTTTTAACGACTAACTGGATGCTAACAATGAAAAAGAATACGATTCCCAAATATCTCGGTCCCTCAGTTTTAAGTCTTGTTACTGTTGCCTGTATAATTTTTGTTTCTTGTGGCGATGAAGGAGAAGTGGTGAAACTGGAGCCACCCACCCCGCAGCAGCCGTCTCCGAGCGAGCCGATACTTGAACCTGTCACCCCGCAACCGGGTGAGCAAATACCGCAACCACAACCAGAAACGCCCCAAGTTGAACAGATGCCGCAACCGGTACCAGAACCACCGGCTCCCCTTCCGGGCCTCCCTGCCGACACTGCGGGATATGAGGGATGGCTTAAACTGAACGCTCAGCCAATTCCTCCAGCGCCGGGAGGTGACCCACATCGCGGAACGAAAAATGTCTATGTCAACCAAACGCGTGAGGTCATTGCTCCGAATGGTGAGCAAAAGTTTCCTTATCCGGATGGCACGATTGTGGTGAAGGAAGCAACGCGTCCGGGTAAAGACTTTATTGGACTGATCGCAGTGATGTGGAAGAAAGCAGGAACCAATCCCGACGCTGGCGATTGGAGATTTGAGGAATTTCTGCGAGGTGCTCCCGACGCAGAGTTCCGCTTGGCTTTTGAAGGGGGGATCTGCATTGGCTGCCATTCAGGAGCTGCCGCTACAGACTTTGTATTTGTACCACTTGAATAATAGGCGACGGGCAAATCACTGTTTCTGTTTTTTTATGCTTCATGGTGAATTAGGGAAATGAGTAGACACTCTTCCCGACTTGCCCCGATTGATCGGGATGAATCGGAACGGAACGGAGGGGTTGGCTGTGTATTTGGAGCGCCTAAGTAATTCTAAAATCTACCATAGTTATACGTAAGGAGGTTCTCAATTGGTGTACAGGTTTCGGTTTGGATTTTTGGTCTTTTTGCTCAGTGGATTTTTGGCTTTTTATTTCGTCTCTGATGGCGCAGCGCGCCCAGAATTTGCAGCAATGGAAGACAAAGAATGTATCTTCTGCCATCTTGATCCGGAGGGCGGAGGACCGCGCAACGCAGTCGGACAGGTTTATGAGGACAACTACTTTGAATTTCCCGAAGATTTCGATCCCGAAGCAATTATGGAGGAAGCAGAAGAGGTTCGCCAGAGACTCACAACGGCGGTCAACATTCGTACCGCTTACATCAAAACCGCACATGTCGATCTTGATGGACGCTCAAGAGCCACCTGTACCTCCTGTCATTCCTCCGTTGATAGTTTTCTTTTAATGCAAGGTGAATTGACTGTCAACGCACAGGCTTCGGACAAACTCAGTCTGACTGTATCCAACAACATGGGTACACCCCTCAACGTATTCGCAACGGTCGATGCTGTCCCCAAACATCTCTATGTCAAGGTAGGACAATTTGAAATCCCGTTTGGTCTTAAACAGAGAGACCACAATATTCTAGTGCGGCAAGGGTATAACCTCGGATCGCATAAACGGGATGTCGGCATGGGGGTCGGGGGTACTTACGGCAAGTTATTCTACAATGCCGCTGTGTTCAACGGGAATCGGAGTGCCGGACAGGCACCAGATACCAACCACCATAAAGGGTGGGTTGCAACCGCTGGTGGAACAGTTGGTCCCCTCCGGGGCGGTGTTTCCTTCCTCCTTGATAGACCAGTAGACCGTGAAATGGCAGCCGGGGCATTTTTAACCGCTGTCCATAAAAATCTCACCCTCGAAGGCGAGTTCAATTTCGGAGGCAGTTTCAGCGACGATGAGAATGTCGGCTTCAGCGATGATGACATCACGTCCAAAGGTTATTATTTCGGTGCGAAATACCGCGTGATGCCGGAACTAATGCTCTCCGGACGTTACGGGCTGTTCGATCCGGATCGCACGATCAAAGGGGACGGGAGCCAGCGTGTAACGCTTGCTGTGCAATATATTTTTATGCAAAACGGTTCCCTTGAACTATTCTACTGGCTCAACACTGCAAACGATGATCGCGACAAAACCAAATCGAATCGCCAGCTTGAGGGTACAGATCAGCTCATCCTGATGTCGCATTTCTGGTTCTAACGCAAGTTGCTAGTTATGGAAAATGTCGTAACACGGGAGAATAGGAACTGAATAGCGCCCATTACTGCTCGCAGTGGATTGACAAATCCACTGCACACGCACAAGGATGGCTCCGTTCCGAGAGTCCGAGACTTGGATATGTCTATCCAAGCCGAGCGAGTTGGACGGCTAGCAACTTAGGTGGTTCTAACACAATTTAATCTCATATTCAGAAACCGTGCAGCGAAAACCGAGTTTTTTCTTGAAAACTCGGTTTTTCTTGTCATTTGGCACTTTCTTTTTATGGTGAATTCTAAAAATAAAGAGACACCTGCACACCCCCGGTAGGTGCGGTTTCTAACCGCACCGCATAGGCGCGTCCCGAAAATCGGGATCCCGACCTGTCGGGAGAAACAGTGCCTACCAATTTGGAGTGTTTCATTAATTCTAATATCTACTATAATTCCAGTTTTTACAAAAATTTATAGAGTTCCATGTATTAGGAGGAAAGGATAGGATGTCTACCGCAACCAGTACAATCTTCGGTCTTATCTTTCTCGTTTTGGGCAATGCATCCGTATTTTTGATGTATAAACTATGGGGCTATCCCTTCGACCATGAAACCCGGACCAGTGAGGCACCGAAATCGCTGATGTTCGTCCACCGTGCTATCGGCTATGCATATCTAATCCTCTACATCTTCATGATGTGGCACATGGTGCCTCGGCTATGGAACTATCAGGTTGAACTCCCACCGCGCACCGTTGCTCACCTGATGCTCGGTATCACAATCGGCGTTTTGCTGTTAGTCAAAATTTCGATTCTCCGTTTCTTCCGACACTTTGAAGAAGCGATGCCTTATATCGGAACGGCGCTCTTGGTATGCACTTATCTGCTGATTGGTCTCTCCGTGCCCTTCACATTGCGAGAAAGTGTCCGGCAGGTCAGCAGCAATGTCTTCAGTGACGCCAGCATCGAACGAACGCATACGCGACTGCAAATGGCGGGATTGCCGCCCGATGCGCCACTTGATATGCTGGCTACAAGGCGGAAACTGCGGGAGGGACAGGAGGTCCTGCTGAAGAAATGCGTTCAATGTCACGATTTGCGAACTATCTTAGCGCGTCCACGGACCCCGCCCGATTGGGTGCGGACGGTGGATCGGATGGCAATCAAACCGATAATAGGGGAACCAATTAGCCAAGAAGATCAGTGGACGGTGTCCGCATATCTCATCGCTATCACGCCCGAACTGCAAGTTTCAGCGAAAGAACAGCGGAAGCAGCGAATGCAGATCAGCCAAGCGCAAAACGCTGTAGCCGTTTTGACAAATCCGGATGAAGTGGCGGATGAGGTAATTGTAAATCCGGATGAAGTGATTGTGAATCCAGACGAAGTGATCGTAAATCCGGATGAGGTTGACGAGACCGATGAAACCTCGACTGAAGATACTTATGATCCGGAAGCTGCAAGAGAGTTGTTTGAGATTACCTGCTCCCTCTGTCACGATCTTTCAGATGTTGATAATGTCCCACCGACATCGGAGGAGGAAACCACAGAGCTTATCGCTCGTATGATCGATAACGGGCTGTTCCTTGACGAAGAGGACATCAAGATCGTCGCGCGGTATATAAATGAAACCTATGTTAATCCGTAAAATAACTTCGGTTTTGTTGACATTTGCAGATCGAACCACTGTTGATGAGCCTTAAGGCGATTTCGGACTTCTGTAGGGGTAACCCTTGTGGTTATCCTGTAGTTTGGTCGGACACAAGAGGACCTGTCTGATGCCAATAATCGCAGGTCGGGCATCTTGTCCGACCTGACAACAATCCCTGTTTCCGTCAAAAAAGGTGCGTTATCCTTGCGATCGGTTGATCTCCAGCTCGCTCATCATCCGCAAATTCAACAGATGGGTCATAGTTCCTCCCGCCGCCGGAATCAATCTCCCTGTGTCATATATCTTCATTGCCGCGATAGCGGCATAAGCGATATCTTCCGGTTGACCCGGCCGAACCATAAAGACATATCCCTTTCTCGATGCCTCCTCATAATCCGGGATACGAATTCGCGATAGATCTGTGTCGATAACGCCCGCCTCAATGCCATTGACTTTGATCCCTTCCTCTGCCAACCGTCCCGCATAGACCTTCATACCCATCTCTAAGCCCGCTTTGGAAATGCAGTAGGCAGCGCGATTGTCAGACGCAAGCGAGTCTGAAATGGATAGGGTATAAACGATGCAGCCACGAATTCCCGCACTAATCATATAATTCGCAACCCGTTGTGTCAAAAAGTATGGCGCTTTGAGATTAGTCTTAATGAGGATATCGAAATCGTCTTCGGATTCTTCGAGGATATCAGCGATGCGCGTAATGCCCGCATTGTTGACCAAAATATCGACCCCGCCGAAGGCGTCCACCGCTGTATCAAGCAATTTCTGATGCTGTGCAAGATCGCTGACATCCGCTTGTAGGATAACCGCCTTTCGACCGAGTTTTTCAATTTCAGCCTTCACCTCCTCTGCCGCTTCACGGTTGTGGTTATAATTAACAAGGACATCCGTCCCCTGCCGTGCGAGCTCAATGGCAATCGCTCTCCCAATCCCTCGGCTTGAACCGGTAACAATCGCCCTTTTGTTCTCCAGTGAAACGTCTGTTGCGAAAAATCCAAGATCTTGCTCTGATGACATACTATCCTCCTCTGTTACCCCCTACGTTTTCTCGCAGCGGCAGATCTCCCGTCTCGTTCTTTCTGTTTATCGCGGGACTTTGGCTCCAGCTTGGCATCAGCAGACCGATAATAAATACGTAGCGGCGTCCCACTAAATCCGAATGCCTCACGGATACCGTTCATTAAATAGGATTCATAATGCGGTTGAATCTTATCTGCATGACGCGCAAAAAGTAAAAACGTTGGCGGTTGGGTCTTGATCTGTGTCATATATTTCAGAGACGGGCGCACACCGCCGGAGCGTGGGGGTTGATGAGCGTTTTTAAGGTGTGCAAGCAGGTTATTTAACTCGTGCGTGGAGACGCTGGTTGAATATTCACGATGGATGGCAAGCGTCAGGTCGAGCAGCTTCATTACACGCAGATCGGTGAGTGCTGAAACAAATAGCATTGGGACATAGAATAGCTGCGGCATCTGACGGCGAATTGATTCAACAAACTGATTAAAGGTGGAGTTATCTTTTGCAATTAAATCCCATTTGTTGACCGCTAAGATACACGGTTTACCCTGTCTGGCGATGTAGCTGCCGATGGTTTTATCTTGATGTGCAATCTCACGGGTGGCATCAACAACAAGCCATGAGATGTCGCTTTTGCGAATGCTACGGATCGCACGTTGGACGGTCGATTGTTCAAGCTGGCTATTGATGGCAGTTTTCCTACGCATCCCTGCCGTGTCAATTAGCTCAAACGGCACGGTGTCATGGGTAAAACTGATATTTACGGCGTCGCGTGTTGTACCCGGACGATCATCGACAATCATCCGATCCTCGCCGAGGATTGCGTTGATGAGAGATGATTTGCCCGCATTTGGGCGCCCGACAATAGCAATTTTAATCGGTTCGGTGCCAGCGTCGGGGTTTTCAGTCTCTGCCTCCGGCATGGCAAACACAACTTCGTCAAGGAGGACATTAATCCCCATGTTCTGTGCACATGACGCGAAAAAAGGTTCACCAAGCGCAAGCTGGTAAAACTCTGTTCCCTCCGTTTCCAATCGGGCGTTATCCGCTTTATTGACGACGACAAAAATCTCTTTGTCTGTTTTTCGCAGCATGTCTGCGATAAGCAAATCCTGCGGCATAATTCCCGTCTGTGCGTCAACAACAAACAAGATAACCGTTGCCTCGTTCAAAGCGACTTCAACCTGCCACTGTACGCTGTTGATAAGGTGATCTTCCGGGTCGAGATCTAAACCACCGGTATCCACAATGGTAAAGTGACCACCGTCCCACTCGACATCGGCGTAAATCCGGTCCCGCGTTACACCCGGCTGATCGTGGACGACCGCAATCCGCTCTTTGGCGATCAGGTTGAAGAGGGAAGATTTTCCTACGTTGGGTCTTCCAACGATTGCTACAATGGGTTGTGTCATAAGTTATTCCCCCTTTCCTTAATGAAGGAAGCCACTCTGTCGTAAATCTCGCAGAATGAACTGTTCGATGGGTGTTTGTTGATTCATACGGATATAAGTCACGCCACGATTCAGGCAATAACGTCTTAAATTTTCACAAAACGCGTTCAACCGCTCGGTGTAACCCATGAGCGCCTGTTCATTGACGGTGATTTCTTTAGACTGTCCTGTTTCCGCATCCGCTAACTGTAGCTCACCCGAAAGTCGCGGGCGTATTTCTTCATCACTGAGGAGATGGATGAGCGTTAAGTCGAAACTTCGAGAGAGAAGCCGATTAATGCTGGTCTCGTAGCCGTCCATGTCCCAAAAGTCAGAGATGATAATGCCAACACCATATCCCTTTGTTTCGGTGAGAAAGCGCTGCAGGCACGCTGTTAGATGCGTTTCTGCACCCACCGTAATGCCCTCTATCGCTTGTGACACCTTTCGAAACTGCGCTTTCCCGTACATAGAGGGAACAATGGGGGTCAATTGATCTGAGAACGTATAGACGGAGACGCGATCAAAACTGATTAAACCGATATAACTCAGTGCCGCAGCAATCCGTTTGGCACACTCTAATTTCGTGGGCTGCCCGAAATCCATTGAAGTGCTGTTATCGATCAGGATAAAGATTGGGAGATCTTCTTCCGCATTGAACAGTTTAATAAAGAGTTTGTCCAATCGAGCATACACATTCCAGTCGATATAGCGTAGATCGTCCCCAGGTTCGTAGGTGCGGTAATCCGCAAATTCAACACTCGCGCCCCGATTGAGGCTGCGCCGCTCACCTTTGAACTTACCCCGAAATACGTTTTCGGAGCGAATTTGGAAACGGGTAATCTGTTTGAGAAAATTAGCGTCTAAAAGGGGCATTGGCTTTTCATATGTTAACAGATTAAGAACAACTGAGGTTGTTGCTAAAGACGACAGCATACTATTTTACCAGACCGTTGCCTAAGCTGCCAGACAAATGTCTGAGCATAAAAGATTTCTTCTGTGCTATCATGTTTTCCGTCACAACAGAGTGGCTTGAGGGGTGCTCCGATGGTCGATTTTCCCTTTCTATCAACCTTAATTTTGACTTGCAACTGCCTATAAAATGTGGTATATTTTTCGAACCTTTTTGCAGCAAGTCCGAAAAAAGACGGGTGTAGCATGGTCCCGGTTAATGTATTCCGATCGAAAATATCCGGAAGGGTGGAAGGTTAAATCTTTTCCACCTTATTTTTTCGCCTTCTGTATGCGCCCGTAGCTCAGCTGGATAGAGCACCTGACTTCTAATCAGGTGGTCGCAGGTTCGAACCCTGCCGGGCGTGCCAAACCCTTTATGGTGGATGTAGCTCAGTCGGTAGAGCGCTTGACTGTGGATCAAGTGGTCGTGGGTTCAAATCCCATCATCCACCCTTTTTGTCGGGGCGTAGCGCAGCCCGGTTAGCCGTCTGTTAGCGCGTCTGCTTTGGGAGCAGAAGGTCGGAGGTTCGAATCCTCTCGCCCCGATTTAATGCAAAAACGGAGTAGCTTTTGTGATATAGAGGGTGTAGCCCGTTTAACGCCTTTGATCAGCAGATCGAAGCGGGTAGCGGCTCAAAATCCCTCGATTCGATTCATAGATTGATAGCCCTATATAGATACGGGTTACGATTTTTCCGACATTTTAATCTTTCTGCAGTCAAGTTAATAAAATGCGTCCGTAGTTCAATTGGATAGAGCAATAGACTTCGGATCTATAAGTTGGGGGTTCGAGTCCCTCCGGGCGCGCTCTTCTTCTGCGCCGTTAGCTCAACCAGGCAGAGCATCTGACTCTTAATCAGGCGGTTGAAGGTTCGATTCCTTCACGGCGCACCATTTTGACGTGGGCGGGTGTTGGAATCGGTAGACAAGATAGATTTAGGATCTATTGGGGTTTTCCCCGTGAGGGTTCAAGTCCCTCCTCGCCCACCAAACGCCTTTTCTGATATAATCTGGAGGTCTACTTGAAGGTTGAAGTTGAAAAGCTGGGAAACAGTCAGGTACGTATGCGCGTTGAAATTGCCGCTGATGATGTCAGCCAAGAGCTTGAGCGTAATTGCCAGGGTTTGCGAACCAAAGTCTCAGTTCCCGGCTTTCGTAAAGGAAAAGTTCCCCTTAGTATTCTTAAATCACGATTTGCGGAGCACCTTAAAGCCGAAGCCATCCAAAATCTCGTTCCACCCGCCTATGAACAGGCTCTGATTTCTGAACGGCTGATTCCCCTTGGCAATCTTGAACTCTCGCCGCCCATGCATCAGATGGAGCTCAAGGAAGGGCAGCCACTTGTTTTTGAAGCAACGCTGGATGTCAAGCCTGATTTTGCCCTCCCTGAATATGAAGATTTAACCATTGATAAATCGCCTCCCAATGTTCCGCGCGAGGAAGTGGATGAGTATATTCAGCGGTTGCAGGAACAGTTCGCAACCTACGTTCCACTTGAAGTGGATCGGCAGGTCGAGGAAAGCGACTCCGTGCGGGTTGACTGGGAATGCCTTGTCGATGGTGCACCGATCACCGATGGAAGCAAACAGGATGCGGATATTGACCTTGGCAAGGGAATGCTGCTACCAGCAGTTGAGGCAGAGGTAATCGGTATGTCTGGGGAGGAGACCCGGCAAGTTGAAATGGATTTCGATGATGATCATGAAAATCCTGAACTTGCTGGCAAACATGCCGTTTTTAACGTAACGCTCCGCGCAATTACAGAGAAGCAGCTGCCGTCCCTTGATGACGAATTTGCGAAAGATTTGGAATACGAAAACTATGATCAACTCAGGGGCGCGATCTGGAATAATCTTGTTGAAGAGCAGAAGGCAATCCACAATCATCGTCAGCGAGAAGATATCCTTGAACAGCTAATCGAGAAAACGGCAATTGACATTCCTGAATCTATTGTTGATCAGCATGTGCAGCAAACGGTGCAGAACGTTCTCCAGCGATTAAGGCAAGAAGGTCAAACACCTGAGCAGGCAGGAATAGATATGGAAAAGCTGCCGACGGAATTGCGTGAAGACGCAATCAAACAGACAAAGCAAGCGTGGATGTTTGATGTTATTGCTGAACGCGAGAATATTAGAGTCACGGACGATGAGTTGGATATAGAGATTCGACGCATCGCTGAACAGCAGAATCGAGATTCTCAAAAATATGCGAGTTTGCTGCGGGAGAGTAATCGCTTGGAGGAGTTTCGAGACACACTACGGAATGATAAGGTCTACCGCCTTCTGATTCAGCGTGCTTCCGCCAAGCAGTCTCTGATTATTTAAGGATAAAAAAGGCCTCCCGTCAGGGTTTGAGGAGAATTTTTAGCATGAATCTTGTTCCGATTGTTGTGGAACAAACAAGTCGTGGCGAGCGCTCTTACGATATTTACTCGCGACTGCTTAAAGATCGAATCATCATGGTTGGTTCGGTAATTGATGATAACGTTGCGAACAGCGTCATGGCTCAGATGCTCTTTTTAGAGAGCGATAATCCCGATTCGGATATTATACTTTACCTAAATACGTTGGGTGGGTCGGTATCGGCGGGTTTAGCAATCTATGACACGATGCAGTATATCAGACCTGATGTACAAACATGGTGCGTCGGACAAGCCTACAGCATGGGGGCGGTCCTGCTTGCCGGTGGCACACGTGGAAAACGGTATGCCTTGCCACACGCGACTACCCTGATTCATCAGCCTATTACTACAGGTATCAGCGGTCAGGCGTCTGATATTGATATCCACGCGAAACAGATTCTTCGGACCCGAGAAGAATTATATACAATCTTAGCAGAGCACACGGGACAATCGCCGGATAAAATTGAGACGGATGCAGACCGGGATTTTTATATGACAGCCCACGAGGCTCTCGAATATGGTCTTATTGATTCAGTTGCCTCCCGCCGATCTGCTGAGGAAGTTGAAGCTGACACCTAGGGTGCATGCCGTTAAACAATTCATAAATACATAAGCTAATACTGTAATCATCATTGGACAACTTTGGAGATTTTCATGCAGGATATTATTGATCAACAGCGATGTTCCTTCTGTGATAAGAGCCAGGAGGAGGTACGCAAACTCATTGCAAGCCCTATTGGAGCTGGGGTTTATGTCTGTGATGAGTGTGTTGAATTATGCAATGACATTTTAGCCGATCTGTATGAAGTGGAGGAAGAGGAAGAATACGATGAAACTTCAGATTCCTTGTCTCTTCGCCACCCTTCTGAAATTAAAGCACAACTTGATAAATATGTGATTGGTCAGGATGGAGCAAAGAAAATTCTTTCCGTCGCCGTCTACAATCACTATAAAAAACTACAATTTCATACAGATTCAGATGTCGAATTAGAAAAAAGTAATATCCTATTAATTGGTCCCACAGGCACAGGCAAAACCCTTCTGGCACAAACTTTAGCACGCATTCTAAACGTGCCTTTTGCTATCACCGACGCAACGACCCTGACGGAAGCCGGGTATGTGGGCGAAGATGTTGAAAATATCATCCTGAAGCTAGTACAAGCCGCAGAAGGTGATATCGCACGTGCAGAGCAAGGAATTATTTATATCGACGAGATCGACAAGATTAGCCGCAAATCCGAAAACCCTTCGATTACGAGGGATGTTTCGGGAGAAGGTGTTCAGCAAGCTTTATTAAAGATCCTAGAAGGAAAGACAGCGAATGTGCCTCCACAGGGAGGTCGCAAACATCCCCATCAAGAATTGATTGAAGTGGATACTTCTAAGGTTCTGTTTATATGCGGTGGTACCTTTGTGGGGCTTGATAAAATTATCGAACAACGTACCGGACATCAAGGGTTAGGATTTGGATCCTCGGTTCAAGCAAAGAGCGAAAGAAAGATTCACGAAATCCTCGCGCAGGTTGCCCCGAAGGATCTAATTCAGTACGGCTTCATCCCAGAATTTGTCGGACGCCTACCTGTTGCTGCGGTACTGCACGATCTTGACGAATCCGCTTTAACCCAGATTTTGACCGAGCCTCAAAACGCCCTGATAAAACAGTACACCCAACTGCTTCATTATGATAAAGTGTCTCTGCAGATCGCGGACGATGCAATCAGAGCTATCGCCCAAGAAGCCATAAGGCGGGAAACAGGCGCGAGAGGCTTAAGAGCAATCTTGGAAAATTTGATGCTGGATATCATGTATGAAATACCATCTTCTCCTAAGCTGGTCAAAGAATGCATTATCACGGCGGAGGCTATTTTAGAAAATAAACCGCCTGTACTGGTTTATGAGGACGAACAAGAAGCCTTAACTGCCTAGCAAATTAACAAATGGGCGAATTACGTATCGCGCATACGTTCAAGGAGTTCAGTATGAGCCAAGATTCGACCAAAGAAAATCAGGCTGACGAAAAAAATGGTCAGGCTGACGAAGTTATTATACTTCCTGTTATTCCTACCCCCGGAAAGGTTTTCTTTCCCCGTATAAGTACCCCTTTAAACGTGATTCGCGAAATGGGTGTCCGGGCAACAAAATACGCCGTTCAGGCAAATCAGGATGTGCTGTTGCTCAATCAAAAAGACAAAGACGAAGAAAACCCAGGTCCCGATGGCTTTTATCGGGTGGGCACAGCTACAAGCATCGCAGATTCTTATGATCCACGCGATGGAAGCATTCGGATTGCGATTGAAGGATATAGCCGCGCTATCGTGCTACGCTGCTTTGAAGCCGATGATTTTCTGAAAGCAGAGGTAAAAATTGTGCCCGAAGAGCTGGGCCAATCAAAACAGGCAAAATCCTTGATGGAAACAGCGATTTCAGCTTTTGAAGAGTATGTCAAAGGAAATCGCCAGACGCCTGAAGAAGCTATGATGGTCGTCCAAAAAGAGGTTGAACCAGGTCACCTTGCGGATTCAATCGCCAGTTTTACCAGTATGGACGCGGAACGGTTGCAAGGGGTATTGGACGAGATTAACCCAATTAAGCGGCTTCAGATCGTTGTTGAACTGCTTCAGGAAGATTTGGAGCTTTTCAGATTAGACGATAAAATCAATACGCAGGTGCGCAAGTCCGTTGAGCGGACGCATCGGGAGTTCTACCTTCAGGAAAAGATGAAAGCCATCCAGAAGGAACTCGGTCGAGGGGATGAACAGGGCGACGTTGAGGAGCTGCGAGAACAGATTGAAGCAGCAGGCATGACCGAGGAAGCACAAGAAAAGGCTTTGAAAGAGCTTGACCGATTACAGCAAATGCCGCCGATGTCCGCAGAATCTGGTGTCATTCGTACCTATATCGACTGGCTGATCGCCTTACCGTGGGATAAACAGACAGAAAGCGAAATTGACTTGGAGGGAGCGGAGAAGATATTGGACGATGACCACTATGGACTCGAAAAACCAAAAGAACGAATCCTCGAATATCTGGCTGTGCTCCAATTGGTCCAAAAACTCAAGGGACCCATTCTCTGTTTCGTCGGCCCACCTGGGGTCGGGAAGACCTCTTTAGGTCAGTCAATTGCCAGAGCAACTGGACGAAACTTCGTCCGTATGTCCTTGGGTGGTGTTCGGGACGAAGCCGAAATTCGTGGGCATCGCCGGACTTACATCGGGTCTTTGCCGGGCAGAATTCTTCAAGGGCTTCGCGACGCGAAATCGAGAAATCCACTTTTCCTCTTGGACGAAATCGACAAGATGAGCATGGACTTCCGGGGCGATCCCGCATCGGCACTGCTTGAAGTACTCGATCCAGAGCAAAATGGAACTTTTCGTGACCACTACTTGGATGTAGCGTTCGATCTTTCGGAGATTATGTTTATAACCACTGCAAATACACGAGAACCAATCCCGCCTGCTCTCGAAGATCGCATGGAAATTATCGAACTCCCCGGATACACGGAATATGAAAAGCACAAAATCGCCAACCTGTTCCTGATTCCCAAGCAGATCGAAGCCCACGGACTCAAAGAGGAGAACCTCAAATTCTCGGACGATACAATTTTTGACATCATTCACCGGTATACCCGTGAAGCGGGTGTCCGAAACCTTGAACGTGAAATTACCAGTATCTGTCGCAAAGTTGCAAGGGAAGTTGTGAAAAGTGGAGACGCAGAGGTCAAGATCGATATCAGTGTCGACGATTTGACAGAATATCTCGGTCCTCCGAAATTTGCACAAGGAAAAGCGGAGAAACAGGATGAGGTCGGTGTTGCTACAGGCTTAGTGGTTTCACAGGCTGGTGGAGATGTTGTTCCAATCGAAGTTGCGACAATGATTGGAGAGGGCAAGTTAAGCATGACAGGTAGACTTCAGGAAATTATGCGCGAATCCGTTCAGATAGCCCTCGGTTACATCCGATCTCAAGCAAAATCTCTTAAAGTGCCGTCTGACTTTGAGTTCAATAAGAACGATATCCACATCCACGTCCCTGAAGGGGCGATTCCTGTAGAAGGACCCTCTGCGGGTATTACACTCGCTACCGCAATGGTTTCTGCGATGACAGGACAGCGGGTCCGCAAGGATATCGCGATGACCGGTGAGATTACCCTGCGTGGACATGTACTTCCGATCGGTGGGTTGAAGGAGAAGGTACTCGCAGCACACCGCAACGATATCAAGAACGTCATTATTCCTAAAGAGAACGATAAAGATCTCCCTGATATTCCTGAAGAGATTCGAGACGCTTTGCATTTTCACAAAGTTTCTGATATGAGTGAAGTGCTGGCACTCGCTCTGCAGAAATCCGATTCATCAGAGGATGTCACTCAAGAGGGTGATGATATGGCTGAAGTGTTAGATTTAGCTCTGGGGACACCCGATGCGCCTCGACAAATTCCTACAGGTGAGCCGCCTCATTAAACGCCGCACCGTTGCCAACTCGATTTGTAGTCGCGGGCGGGTGCTGATCAATGGACACCCCGCGAAGGCTGGGAAAGAACTGTCCATTGGCGATATATTATCAATCGATTTTGGCGAAGAAGAACCTTACCTGTATGAGGTGATAGAGGTCCCTCCGGGCAACGTTCCGAGAGGGAAAGCCTCAACCCTCTACCGGCGAATCAATGAATCCGAAAATAGTGAGTAAATTCTCAGACCTCGGTCGAAGATCGAGGTCTTTTTTTGTCTATGAACCAGAACTTGAGGAGAGAATATTGACATGAGCGGTACGGATAAACATAATTACGAACTCATCTGTATTGGCAGCGGCAGCGGTGGGTTTTCAGCGGCGATGGCCGCCAAAGCGGAAGGAATGAAGAAGATTCTCTTGGTCGAAAAACGTCGCGTCGGATACAGCTTGTGCACAAACGAAGGCTGTATGCCATCCAAAACGCTGCTCGCCTCCGCAAGTGTGAAACGTACCTTTGAAGAGAGTCCCAATTTCGGTATCACAGCCAGCGACCTACAGGTCAACTGGTCAACTGTGCAGAAACGCGTCCGAACTTTAGTCGAGGATGATTTTTTTGCTGCACGTAGAGAAGCAATCCTCAACGCATCGGTGGATATCGTAGAAGGCAGCGCCAGTTTCGTTGATCCGCATACCATTCAAGTTGGAGATAGCCGCTACGCTGGAGAGAAAATCGTTATCGCCACCGGATCCACGGTAGACGTTCCGCCCTTGCACGGCTTAAAAGAGACAGGATACATCACCAGCGATGAAGCGCTCTATCTGGAACACCTACCCAGTTCTTTGATTGTCATTGGGAGTGGGTATATCGCTCTAGAGTTGGGCTATCTTTTCCACAAGGTGGGGGTCGAAATTACGATGTTAGTCCGCAGCCCACGAGTCCTAAGACGCCTTGACCCGGATATCGGCTTTGAATTGCAGGACCTGCTTCGCCGGGAAGGGCTGAATATCCTCACGGAGACCAGTTTGAAATCGTTCACACGCACGGAGAAAGGTAAGGAAGTACGCTTCGTGCAGGGCGGTGAGGAAAAAGTGGTTCGTGCAGAGGAGATTATGGTAAATACGGGGCGTCGTCCTACGATTGACGGTTTAGGGTTAGAAAAAACAGGTTTGCTTCTTGGTGAAAAAGGTGCGATTGAGGTCAACGACTACATGCAGACCAATGTGCCACACATCTATGCGGTGGGCGATGTTACCGGCAAAGCGGCGCTGGTTTATGCCGCTACGATGGAAGGAAAGGTTGCAGGTTTACACGCAGCGGGAAAGCGAGAGACCAAAATGAACTACGACTTGGTTTCCAACATCATCTTCTCTCAGCCGGAAGTTGGCACAGTGGGTCTTACCGAAGCGGAGGCAAAGGCACAGGGATTAGACGTGATAACCGTGAAAACACCGATGGACTATATTGGCAAAGCTGTGGCAATCGGTGAGATAGATGGCTTCGTAAAGATGATCGCCGAACGACCTTCAGGGCGCATCGTGGGGCTACATATTCTCGGACCCCACGCAACCGATATTATGCAGATTGCGCTGCCGCACCTCTATCACAATGACACGGTTTTTGATATTCTGAATATCCCGTATCCGCATCCAACTCTTGGGGAGGCACTCAGTTATCCCGCGGAGGACATAGCGGACGAACTGACCGCCGCCTAAATGAGTCACCTTATGCCTCCCATTATCAGACATTGATGTCGAAAACTACTAACCCGATAGCTGCACAAAAAGCACCCACATCGGGTTAGCCCCGACCGTGTACGTTTCCAAAGGCTGAAGCTCACCGCTCTGTGAGTCAATCCGGTAGGTAGCGAGTCTGCCCGACCCCTGACCGCCGGCGAACAGAAAATTCCCTGTCAAATCAACATTGAACACTCTCGGCGTAAGCATTTGCGCCTGTGTGGCTCAACAGAGTTTGTCAATTGATAGAAGCCAACCATCTCGATGAAATGAAATCGGTGGATACTTATGGTGAATTCTAAAAATAAAGAGACACTTTCGCCCACCAGTAGGTGCGGTTAAAAACCGCACCGAATAGGCGCAGTTAGCAACAGCGCCTACCAAATCCCGACGTTTCCTCCCGATTAATCGGGATAGAAACGACGAGGATGCTCGGAACGGCACGGTAGAACGGTAGTTTCGTTTTCCTAATCGCCCCGGTTTGGCGTGTCCCATTAATTCTAAGATTTACTATAATACTGACGATGCACCGCAACTTGGACTGAGTTATGGAAATTCCTTTACTGTATGACATCTGTATCATATTCGGCTTATCGATTGGCGTTCTACTGATCTGTCATAGGTTGAGTGTGCCTTCGATTGTTGGCTTTCTCTTGACAGGACTAATCGCAGGTCCCCACGGATTGGGCTTGATTCAGGCAGACCGTGAAGTCGAAATTCTAGCAGAAATTGGTGTCATCTTGCTGCTGTTTGCCATCGGTATTGAGTTTTCACTAAAGAATTTACTTCGAATTAAGCAAGCGGTATTGGTGGGCGGGTCGTTACAGGTTGGATTGACCCTTCTAGCGGCGTTTGTATTGGCACGGCGCTTTGGTCAGGCGACCAACGAATCGCTTTTTATCGGTTGTCTCGCCGCTGTCAGCAGCACGGCGATTGTGATGAAATTGCTACAAGAGCGCGATGAAACACGAACGCCACATGGAGGCACAGCATTGGCAATCCTGATTTTTCAAGATATCGCCATTGTGCCGATGATGCTGATCACGCCAATCCTTGCTGGAGAGGCGGGAGACATAAGCAGAGCGCTCATTTTACTGTTGGCAAAGGGCGTGGTGATGATTGGTGTGGTGTTTGTTGGTGCAAAGTACGTCGTGCCGCTGATTCTATCACAGGTACTTCGAACGCGCAGCCGAGAAGTTTTCCTGTTGAGCGTTCTTGCCATCTGCCTCGCTGTCGTCTGGTTGACATCGCGTTTCGGCGTGTCTTTGGCACTTGGTGCCTTCCTCGCGGGGCTAATCGTCTCCGAATCGGAGCCGAGCCACGACGCGTTGGGTCATATCTCACCGTTTCGGGATGTGTTTACCAGTTTCTTCTTTGTATCGGTTGGTATGCTACTCGACTTTCACGTGCTATTTCAAAATCCGTTGTTAATTGTGGGACTGACAATCGGTGTTCTCATTGCAAAAAGCATCATTGCAGGAGGGGTGACCGTAATGCTAGGATACCCACTACGCACGGCGATTCTGGTGGGACTCACACTCAGTCAGGTGGGGGAATTTGCGTTCATCCTCTCGAAATCGGGTATTGAGCACGGTTTGCTCAGTGACGCCAATTACAAACTGTTTCTCGCTGTTTCGGTTGTAACGATGGCTGCAACACCATTTATCATCTCGGCGGCACCTCATGTCGCCGGTGGGATACTACGATTGCCGCTGCCCAGACGGCTCGTGTCAGGATTGAAATCCATTGATTCTCCGCAGGATGCCGAGCAGACGAACCATGTCATCATTATCGGCTTCGGAGTCAATGGTCGAAACGTTGCAAAAGCGGCGCGGGCAGCAGACATCCCGTATGTCATCGTCGAAATGAATCCTGAGACCGTCCGAACAGAACGGGCAAATGGTGAGCCGATTTTCTACGGTGATGCTATTCACGATGCGGTGCTTCACCATGCGAACATCAAAGCGGCGCGAGTTATTGTGGTAGTGATTTCTGACGACGCTGCCTCGCGTCGAATTGTAGCAACCGCCCATGCCTTGAATCCAACGGCGCACATTATCGCTAGAACGCGCCATCTTGCTGAAGTGGAGCCGCTGTATAGTTTCGGGGCAAATGAAGTGATTCCAGAAGAATTTGAGACATCCGTCGAAATTTTCACGCGGGTGTTGATGGAATACCTCATCCCTCACGATCAGATTGAACAGTTCATCGCGGAGGTGCGCGCCGACGGTTATAAAATGTTCCGTACGCTGCCCAAGGACGCGCCACCCGTACCCGATCTGAAGGTGCATTTCCCTGACCTTGAAATTTCGGTTCTATGGGTCGATCCGAAATCACCTTTTGTTGGCAAATCGCTGGCAGAAATTGCTTTACGAGGGACATACGAGGTGACGGTCTTGGCGGTCCGACGGAACGAAGATATTTTAACTAATCCGCACGGTGAACTACGGATTGAGTTCGATGACGAAGTGTATCTGCTCGGGAACCCTGAGAAAATCGCGCAAGTTGCCGATCTGTTCGATAACCCTGAAAGCCAAAACCCAACACAAACAGGTTAGGCGGGTTTTTCATGAAACTGAGGACCGATAATCTCAGGTTTTGTTGATCGCCTTATAGCTGCACAAAAAGCACCCACATCGGGTTGTCCCCAACCGTGTAAGTTTCCAAAGGCTGCAGTTCACCGCTCTGTGAGTCAATCCGGTAGGTAGCGAGTCTGCCCGACCCCTGACCGCCGGCGAACAGAAAATTCCCTGTCAAATCGACGTTAAACGCTCTCGGCGTTGGCTCCGTTGGTTGTTGTCCAATTGCGGTGAGCGCTCCTGTCGTATCATCAGTTGCGAATCCAGCAATACTATCGTGCCCCCGGTTTGAAACGTACACAAACTTCCCATTCGGCGTAATGTGAATCTGTGCACAGGAATTTTCCTCGTCAAAATCAGCCGGTAGTGTCGAGAGTGTCTGAAACGCGGACAAAGTGCCTGCCGAGGAATCAAAATTGTAGGCAGTTATGCTGCACCCCTGCTCATTTGAGGTATAAAGCACATCTTGGTTCGGATGAAAAACAAAATGACGGGGTCCTTCCCCTTCACCGGCAGCAAGCACAGGAACGGAATCATTGGGCGTCAGCGCGCCGGTGTTTTCGTCAAACTGGAATTGGAAAATAGCGTTGGATTCATCGACGTGAGGGAGAAAGGCGAACTTATTGGACGCATCTGTCATGATGCAATGTGCCTTGTTCGCTGTCGTGCGCCATTCGATCGCAGGTCCACCCACAACCCCATCCTCGCCGATGGGATGAACTGATGTCGCTCCTGCGCCGTAGTAGGCGGAGAGCAGGAAGTTGCCTTTTCCATCTGTAGAGATATAGCAGGGATCTGATTCAAGCGATACCGATCCTATGGGCGACAGACCACCTGTGCTTGGGTCGATGCTGAAACTTGCGATTTCCTGTATAGAGCGGAGGCCTGCGTAAAGAAATTTGCTCTCAGGATCAATAGCCAGTGGACCAGGGGCACCGTCAAGCGCTACATCCCGCTGAAACGTGAGTTGTCCTGTATCTGGATTCAAGGTAAAGGTTGAAATTTTATTCTCGCCTGCAATCGGAATATAAACGTAGTATGCCATCTCTGTTTCCTTCTCTAAAAATGTGTGTGATTCAAAACTTGGGTCAAATGATACGTTAAATTACACGAATTTGCGGTCTTCACTGCATCATTGGGAGTGAATGCTTCTCAGTTAGTGGGAATGGTGTTCCTTCAAGCTATACGCTCTTCGGACGAGTTCGGGATCCTTAGCGAACCGCTTTGTTGCATCAATCAGATGATCAATGTGTGTGTGCATGTCCTTCTCGATCTGGGAGATCCGATCCAATAAGTAAGTTTCTTCGCTTTGGTATATCGCGTTTCTGATAGTTGAAAGGAGATACATATACACTGTGTCTGCTTCGCTTCCCTCTATCTCGATGGCAATCTCGAATCCCTCTTGAAGCGTAACCTGTTCTGAAACGACTTGCATCTCATATTTGTCTAGGGCTTCCCTAATCTGCTGGATCGATACAGATGGCATTTCTGTGGCTGGTGTATCCAATCCAAAGCTGCGAGCGCATAGAGATCTGCCAAAATCGACAAGGATATAGTGTTGCCATTCCTCTGTGCTCATCTGTTCCCAAAAACGAGCGACCCGCTCATCAACATTTCCCAGCAGAAGGGACAGCGTTGCGTATAGTTTTGCATGTCTTAATTCAATATCTTGACATGAATCGAATACTTCTGCTAAAGTCACGGGAGATTTATCCTTTCTCATGAATTTGACGGTATTTACCGAAATCTGCCGATCTAAGGCACCAGTCCTTTAGGGGGGTGATACAGATCGTCAAAGCCTGTTATCAATCAACAGACTGTTGTGAAATTGCAAGTAAAATGTGGTATACTTGCCTTGGCTTTCGTGGGAGAATAGCGCACCGTCGCTTGGCGGTGTCTCCCACCTCCTACGCTATAGGAGATGAGAGCTAGAAAGCTAGCCACAATGAAAACCTACAAGTTCAAGTTGTATTCTAATCACGGTAATCGTGAATTGCAGAAAATGATAGACAACCATGCTCACGTGTGGAATCACTTTGTGGCGTTGTGTCGCCGGTACTGTGCTATCTACGGTAAATATCCGGGCAAAAAAGCGCTGATGCGGCACCTGACAAAGTTGAAGCTATCCAAAGTTGAAAAAGCTATCCCGATTTGCCCATTGGAATTTGTTACCTAGTCAATCGTTGCAAGACGTAATAGACCGACTGGATAAAGCATACACCAAAATGTTTGCTGACCGAAAAAGCGGCAAGCGTTCAGGACTTCCACGATTCAAGCAACGGAAGCGATACAAATCCTATACCCTCAAACAAGCGGGGTGGAAGCTGCTACAAAACAACTATATTCGTATCGGCAAGCGGATATACCGCTATTTTAAGAGCCAAGAAATACTTGGCACCCCCAAACGTTGCACAGTTAAGCGTGACAGCATTGGAGAGGTATGGCTCATCATTTTGACAGATTATGTAGAGATACCCTTGAATCGACCGACGACGGGTAACAGCGCGGGGTTCGATTTTGGACTCAAGCGGTATCTCATCGGGTCTGACTGCAACGACTACGACTCCCCACAATTCTTCAAACGCAGTCTCAACGCTATCAAACGTGCAAACCGCAACCACTCACGAAAGGTTAAAGGTTCAAACAACCGTGAACGTGCGAGACTCAATCTTGCACGGAAACATCGGCGTATTGCCAATCAAAGAGCCGAGTTCCATTGGCAGCTAGCACATGAGCTAACAGACCGGTATGATTGGATTTCACTGGAGACGCTCAACATTAGGGGCATGAAACGCCTTTGGGGACGTAAGGTCAGTGACTTAGGTTTCTACGACTTCGTTCAGAAACTGAAGTATATTGACTCTAAGAAACCGAATCGTGAAGTCCGATTCATTGATAAGTGGTATCCTTCGTCAAAGACTTGTCATGTCTGTGGATCAGTCAACCAAGACCTGAACCTTCGTGATAGAACATGGCAATGTCCAAATTGCCATACAGAGTTGGATAGAGACCGTAACGCTGCAGTCAATATCCATAGGGTAGGGGCATCTACCCTCTCAGAAGAAGTCGTAAGTCCCAGTTCACCGGGCTAACTTCGTTGATAGAGCAATTCAACATCCTATTGAGAACGGAGGAGAATCCCCACTCTTTAGGGTGTGGGAGTATGTCAATAAACAGAAGTATAGCAGCATGTTGGTGATTAAGCAAACCAAAATACAATAGGGGACCCTATGCTCAGCTGATATTTCCACAGTCCGAGCACCATTGGATTTAACAATTTAACGGGCGCATTGGGAGTTTTGATACAATCAGCAGACCCAGCTTTCATAGCGAGGGGGATAACGGATGCATTCCAGTCGGCAGGTTTGGCTAACTTTTTATCTTGTCTGCGTTTGGTGGCAGGTATGTGGGTGTGCGGATAATCCGACGCGCTCACGGGCGATTCCGACAAATGTCAAACCGGCGCCACAGATTACCCCTTTGGAATTAGGGATGGCGCTCATCCCCGAAGGCGAGTTTTTAATGGGAAGTGAGAACGGAGAAAAGGATGAACAGCCAGTTCACAGAGTCTTCCTCGACGCATATGAGATAGATCTGTATATAGTAACAAACGAGCAGTATGCCAGATTTATGAAAGCGACCAATCACCCGCCTCCGCCCCATTGGAACGACCCAAAATTCAAAAAGCCACGACAACCTGTCGTTGATGTCACCTGGTTCGATGCCGTTGCCTACTGTAAATGGGCTGGTAAACGACTGCCCACCGAAGCAGAGTGGGAGAAAGCCGCAAGAGGCGACCTCATCCAAAAGGAGTATCCTTGGGGCGATGAATCTCCCAAAGAACGTGCAGACTTTGGTCAAAAACACAGTGTGCCGCTGCCGGTGGGAAGCTTTCCACCGAATGGATTCGGCTTATACGATTGTGCAGGCAGCGTGTGGGAGTGGTGCCACGATTGGTACGAACCCGATTATTACCCGGTTAGCCCAATACGGAATCCGACTGGCGTTGAAACGGGCGGTGCGCGTGTACTGCGCGGTGGGGCTTGGAACAACAAACGCATCCAAATCCGCGTTGCGAACCGGAGTTGGCAGCGCCCTAAGCCGAATCCACCGAATTCTGGATTTCGTTGAGTACGGAATTAATCTGAGTTGTAGACTCTTACCTCAGTGCTGGTAAATTATCCCAGCTGCACTTCAGGCAGAAATAGCTTTCCCCGCCGATTCGCTGAACTTCCCCACCGCATTCTGGACAGTCTGCCATCGTCGCGGGTGATTCCTCTTGATAGCGTTGTTGATGAGGGGCTCTACCTTCGGCTTCTGCCCCGATGTTATTCCGAACAGTATCGATGACCTCTTGAGGTCGGAATACTAAAGGTGGAGGTGTGCTGCCGCCAAGATCAATGAAATCGCTATGATAGACGTTGATCTCATTGGCTGCGTTCACCTGACGAAGAAAGATTGTATATTTGTTGGGTGCAATCAGGTAAGCTTCCGTGTCTACCAGCTGAATCCCTGTACCCACGATGAGATCGTACCCACTAAAGTTGATAAGGCTTCGACTGTGTCGACTACCCCTGTTGTGGACCGCAAACAGTTCGCGTGCTCGTTCAGCGGATAAAAGGAGACAATATTGACGATGTAGATAGCGGTTTAATCGGGCGGTTGGCAGAAAGATTTCAGGTTCAGCGGTATCTCTCAAAAGTCGTATAAACATCTTGTAAGCATCGTTGGGAACTTCATTGAGGATGTGCTGCGTGAGATTACGACGGGTGCTATCTCTGAGGGTGTGTAGGTGATGAATTTCCCATGAACGGAGCAGAAACCCAACCGAAACGTCAAGCTCTTCATGCTGCTCCGGTGGCGTAATACGACAGAGATGCATCGTTGCCTGATCTGTAGTCTTGATGGTAAATGGGAGCATATTCATCGGATCAATCACTTCCGTATGGAAACAATGTCTGATAGCAACTTAAATTAGTCTACCACAGCGTCTGAGGCGTGTCCAGCAAAAAGGCTTTGCGTTTAGGGCTATTTAGTTTTCGGCTTTTTGACCGATTTCGGAATAATCCGAATCCGTAGGCGGGGCATCCCCGATAATTAGTTTACCCCGATTTATCGGGGGGATCCAAAGCGACTTGCCCCGCTGTAGCCTCGATCAAGCTATCGAGCTACGGGAGAATTATGGTGAATGATAAAAATAGATAGACACTTTCGCGCCCCCTGTTTGGTAGGCGCTGTTTCCAACTGCGCCGTTTTGCAGTGTCCAAGTAATTCTATAATCTACCATAAATCGGTAATCCCGATTTTCCTTGAAACACACGGTAGGCGCGGTTTCCAACCGCGCTGGGGCCGATAGCACATTACCGAACTGTTTTTTTAATCTTCATGCAACCGCACCGAATAGGCGCAGTTAGCAACAGTGCCTACCAAATCCCGATTTATCGGGATCCCGTGAATACGGGACGAAGAGAACGGTAGTTTCGTTTTCCTAACCCCACCGGTTTGGAGTGTGTCATTAATTCTAAGATCCACTATATGTTGAATGATTTGTTGACCCTACGAAAGTCAGTTTTTGAGTTGTCAATAAACTAGAGATCGGTTATACTTATCTCTTAATGCTACAACTTTGATTGCCACCTACAGTGAGCAACGCAATTCCATTCGATAGAAACCTTTATGACGACACCTGCCGTGCCCTCTAGACAACCACCCGAAAAAATTACTTGGCGAACAGTGATCCTTTCACTGCTTTTCCTCCCGTTCATTTATGTTTGGCACATCGAGTGTGAAGCCCTTCGATACACATTCCCGACGCTGATGGCTCCCTTCTACAGCGTTGTCTTTACTATCCTAATTTTAGTTATCATCAATGTTCCCTTCAAAAAATTCGCTGCCAAGTACGCCCTAACGGGTGGGGAATTAATCTCCCTCTACGTACTGATGTCGATGACGCTCTTATTCATGTCCTACGACATGTTCCTGCCGCTGGTCTCAATCATTGTTCACGCGTTCTATTTTGCCACGCCTGAGAACGAGTGGCGAGATCTGTTCTGGAAATATCTGCCGGAGTGGTTGACCATTAACGACCCGGATATTCTAATCGCTTTTTATCGCGGTGACGAGGACTTCCTTCAGTGGCACTATCTTCGCCGCTGGATAGAACCGACCCTCTGGTGGTGCGCCTTCAGTTTTGCCCTGCTTTTTGTGATGCAATGCATCAATACAATCATTCGTAAGCAGTGGGCGGAACAGGAACGGCTTGTCTACCCGATTGTCGAACTCCCTTACCAGATTTCTTACAACGGAAGTAACTTTTTTCGCAGCGCTCCAATGTGGTGGGGATTTTCGGTCGCAGCATTTATCAGTATCCTCAATGGACTTCACCTCTTTTTTCCTATTCTCCCTGAAATCCCGGTAAAGCATTTCTCCTTAAATCTGTTCTTCACGGAAAAACCGTGGACCGCCTTTTTGACGGGTGGAAGCGCAATTCTGGTCTATCCCTTTGCCGTCGGGCTCAGCTTTCTAATGCCCCTCGATCTGCTCATGTCCTGCATCCTCTTTTTCTTTTTATACAAGATGCAAGCCTTTATTGGAATTATATCGGGACTGGACAGTCTACCCGGCTTTCCTTTCCCGTATGAGCAGAACATTGGGGCGTATACAGGGGTCTCGGTGATTGTGCTTTGGGGGACACGACGCCAGATATGGCGGGCGTTTCTGCAAGCTACTGGACGGGCGCCGCGTGAGGATGAGAACGAACCCATGCGATATCGGACGGCGTTTTTAGGGCTGTTATTTGGTGGGATATTCCTCGTCTGGTTTGCAATGCGAGGTGGGATGGCGCTCTGGATTGCTGTCCTGTTTTTTGTGGCACATTTTCTCACCATTGCGATCGCCGTTACCCGCATCCGTGCACAGATTGGTCTTTCCATCCATAATACAACCTTCATTGGTCCCCACCATAGCCTCGTCAGTCTGTTTGGCACGCGAAGGATTGGTGGACAAAATCTCACTTGGTTTTCCCTATTCTTCTGGTTCAATCGAGACAACCGCAGCCACCCCATGCCACACCAGCTTGAAGCGTTCAAACTTGCAGAACGAGGGAACCTTGATGTCAAAGGGTTGTCCCGTCTAATGCTGACCCTTATCATTATTGCGATGCCGTTGTGTATTCTGATGTTGGTGAATGTCTTTTTCGACCTCGGCGTAGATACCGGCAAGGTGGGAGGACAAATCAACAGTTTTGGGGGACGCTCGTATCGCTTTCTACACGGATGGCTCACCGCGCCACGAGATGCAGACACCGCGCACATCATCGCCATAGCCATCGGTTTCCTGTTTACCATTCTGCTGGCGGTGATACGCGGTCACCTTTTCTGGTGGCCCATCCACCCTCTCGGTTACGGTGTTTCCTTCCACATGTACACCTTCTGGGCAGCGTTTATCGTCGCTGCTATTGCCAAATGGGTGGTGCTCAAATATGGAGGCATCCGTCTTTATCGCAGAGCGACTCCGTTTTTCTTGGGGTTGATTCTGGGTGATTTTGTGATTGGAAGTTTTTGGAATATCCTAAGTATTATGATTAACCGACCAACGTATACCTTCTATTACTAATTTGGATAATATGAAAGGGGGCTGCAATGCCTAAGGGTTGTGACACGATGGTTGCTCTACCGAGCGCAACTAAAGAGAATCAGACTATCTTCGCCAAAAATAGCGATCGTCCGGCAATCGAATGTCAACCACTTATTCAGCGCGAGCGAGAGACCCATCCCGCTGGCGCGAGCACAAAATGCCAATTCGTAGAACTTCCCGGTGTAACGACAACCTATCGTCATATCGGTTCGCGCCCGTATTGGTGTTGGGGGTACGAACATGGGTTTAATGAGCATCAAGTCGTAATCGGAAACGAGGGGTTAGCCTCCAAATATGAGTTTGATTCCCCGAAGCTGATCGGGATGGAATTGATACGGCTCGGTCTGGAACGCGCGGAAACCGCCGCCGAAGCCGTTTCCGTCATGACAGATTTGATTACGAAATATGGTCAGGGCAAATTCAGCAACGATCAGGGAGTGCGCACCTACGATAACGGCTATATCATCGCCGATCCGAAGGAAGCATATATCCTCCAGACCGCGGGCAACGAATGGGCGGTTAAACAGGTTCAGGGCGCGGTGGGAATCAGCAACGTCTATTCTATTGAAGAGGACTGGGATCGCCTATCGCCAAACAGTGTGGACGAAGCAATCGCGCAAGGTTGGTGGACCGATACGTCTGCCCGGTTTAACTTTTCAGAAGCCTATAGCCGCGCAGCAGATCGCTCCGTCGGAAGTGGTGCCATGCGTCGTGGGCGTTCCTGTGCAGTGTTGAGCAGGCACACCGGCGATATCGAGGTGCAAACCATGATGGCGTTGTTGAGCGATCACTCCAATGGGAACCAGCCTGATGAGCCTTTTCAAACGGAAATTTCGAGCGGAACCTCCATCTGCGTGCATCACGATGATAAAGGGCAGGGTGGTAACACCGCTGCAAGTCTGGTTGCACATCTCTGCGATGATGGCTCGCGGTTACCTATCTACTGGTGTAGCTTCTATTCACCCTGTTTAGCTGTTTTCTTACCGATGTTTATCGAAGGAGAACTGCCGCAGGTCTTAGCAATTGGCGACGAAAACCCTTCAGATGACAGCCCATGGTGGCTCTTCCGCCAACTAAGTCTCAAACTGCGCTTGGAAGAACCGGAACTGATTCCAACTGTTCAGGCAAAATGGACAGAACTCCAAACGCGACTCTTCACGACCGCTTATGAGATAGCCAAAGAGGGGAAATTCCTGATTGAACGGGGCTGCGAAAACACTGCCAATCAACTCCTGACACGATATATGGCGGAGAATACGGAGACAATGTTAGGAACAGTGCGGGGGATGTTGGCGGAGGTCGAGCAATCCGTCGGAATGGCTGCAGATTGAAATAGCCCATCGCTCGAAGGGAGATGAGCCGTGCTAGATCGTTCAATTATACCACAACACTTGAATCCTGAACTCAGTCCCGAATTAGCACAGGAGGTCGCTTTTTTCCTGAAGTGGGGTTATCTCGTTGTAGAGGACGCCATCACCCAAGAACAGGTGGAATCCTTGCGCGGGGCATTGGATGAAACCTTTGACAGGAAAAACGAGCAGTTCACCCACCAACTTTTGGAAGAGGACGAACGTTTTACATTCCTCTTAGATAATCCGCCCGTGCTCACACGTATGAAAGCGATTCTCGGTAACTGCGTCCAACTCCATAGCGCAACCGCCCGCGTGACGCAGCCGGACGAACCGGATCAAAACTGGCACCGTGATGGACCTTGGCCCATGGCACCAGAAAACACGCCATACGGCAGTATCCCCGGTCAAATCAACTGCGGTTATTTCCTCGACGAGTTGACGCTGGAGAATGGTCCGATTGCGATTCTTCCCGGCAGCCAACGGGTTCCGTTCCGTCCACCGGAAGGGCATCCACATTTTCCGGACGAAAAATTTGTCCTCGCTAAACCGGGGCAGGCGGTTATGTTCGACGGATGGATTTATCATCGAGGGGTCGCCAACAAATCTGACCAGCGGCGACGCGTTTGTCTGATGTGTTACCAGAATGCATGGATGAAGTCCCGCGAACCATTCGATGGTCCCCGTGTCACAAAGCTACTCGAAAACGGGACCCCGGAACAGAAACTGCTCCTTGGTGGCATACCGCGTTGGTAGGGGCTTATGGCAGCCTGCTTATAGTTTTGGCTCATGTAAAAAGAGAGTGCAAAACACCAATAGAAAACAAAAAAACTTTGAATCCCAACCCGACCTACAGCCACCTTCGGGTCCTATTGCACGATTTCTTAACATGAGCCATAGTTTTTTACAGTTAGGAAAAATTTCAGTCTGGAGAAAAATTACGGAGGATAGCATGGCACAGTCTATAGATCACATCGAATTGATCGTCTCAGATGTCGAGCCGTATGTGCAGCTTTTTGAGAAATTGGGATTCAAGCTCCTGACCCGAACTTCGCACCACGGCGAATCAGTAGAATTGCAGCTACCCGGTCCCAATCAGCCGATTTTTGAAATTCACCAAGTCGGTGGGGAGGAGAACATCGGCGTCAACCATATCGCCTTCCAAGTGGACGACGCGCATCAAGCGTATGAGGAATTGAAGGACGCTGGTGTTACCTTTGATGGTGCGCCCACTTTTGTTGAAGCAAGCGGACGAATCGTGGTCAATTTTCGAGACCCCGATGGTTGGCGACTCCAATTGGCGGATGCAAAGAGAAAGCCTCCTCAATGACTACCCGACGATCGAGATGGGTAAATCGCTTAGTCTTATTTTTCCTCTTCCCTGACCGTTTTCTTCGCTTGACTTGCAAGCCGTGCGGCTTGTTTTGCCAACCGTTTGGCTTCCTCGATCCGTTTGATCAATGCCCGGTTCGTCCAAGAAACCCCAGCCAAATACCGGATCTCCTTTCCATCGGTCGCCGGTGCGTTCAACGCCTCTGCAGCGATATAGACCTGCACACCACTGCCTGCGGTGTGACGGATGCCCGTATTAACACCCCTGCCATCAACCTCAAGGCTAAAAGTCAGGCTCCCTCTCGCAAAGGCAGGGTGGAAGTCTTTGCTAATACCGAGAAACACGCCGTTCAATACCTTGCTCATGCCTATATCTTCGATAAAACGGCTATTTCCGATACCGATATGTCCCGTGATATGATGAATAGTTGGTAGGGTGAACTGTTTGCTAACCGCTATAAACGCCGATTTGCGCTTGTAGCGCTCGATGTCGTTCAGTCCGCTCTGAATACTGTCGCCGATATTTTCTATCCCGACTGCGATATTAGGGACAACTCCCGCCTCACGGAGCAGAAGCACTTTAAGGTTTCCTAATAAAAAACCGTGTTGATTATGTCGAACACTCGTCAAACCGATCTCGACACGATCGAAAAGCCCAAAATCGAGTTGGAGTGCAACTTCGTCGCGCGGCAATTCGCCTGCACTGCGAAAGCCGAAGTAGGTTCCAAGGCTAAATATCCCGTGTTCGATGACCCTTCCCGTCGGTATGTCCACCAAGCCGCTGTCACGGCAATAGGGAGCAGCCCAAAGGCGAGGTGAACACAGAATAGTAATGCAAACCAGGAGAATGAGTAACCGTCGCAGCATAATCAGAGGTGTGTTATAAATGAAAATCATCAATCTGTCCAAAGGTGTGAAGCCGTTTCAAGGAGGGGAGCCACAAAAGCTGAGGTGATACTCTTTCTGAACGGAGATCTCTCATGCGATGGTAGGAAGTTGACGTGAGGTGGTTATTCTGAATCGGTATCTTAGCAACTATGGTGAATGATAAAAACAGATAGACACTTTCGCGGCCCCTGTTTGGTAGGCGCTGTTTCCAACTGCGCCGTTTTGCAGTGTCCAATTAATTCTAAAATATACCATAAAGATAGAAAGAAGGGACCGCACATGAAAGTGGCAGTCCCTTCTATGGTGAATTCTGTGGTTTAGTCGAGATCAAGCTGACGCATAAATCCGAGCATCTTTGCTTCAGCCTGTTCAGCAGCCTGTTCCAGCGTTTCGGAATCGACCGTTGTCTGCTGGATCCGCTCATCGGTGTTTGTCGCAAAACAGAAACCGAGGTTGTGCTTGAGATCGTGCATCGCTTGCTCAATATGAGCGCTGACGGGCCCGGCGGGATACATCCACTGCCGTGCCCTGTTCTGTTTCAGGTTGATATGGCAGTGTCCTGTTCCGCCCTGTTTTTTTGCCTCGCCAAAGCAGTCAAGCCGCAAGATTTCTTGGTCATAGGCGAAGACAGATGCCGCGGGTCCATACCCAGCGCGATCATCCCGCCAGTAGACTTCCAGTCGAACATTGTCTTCCAGCGGATATTCGACCAGGTCTCTTCTTCCTTGTTGTTCTGGTGCCATCGTCTTTCCTTTCGATTGTGGAGGGTTTGGTTGGTGAAAGTGTTTGTAATTCTAACATCCCACGAATCAACGCGGTGCGGGCCTCATCGCCTGTTAGCCGAATCGGTACGCCTGTCTCAGATCCGTGTTATCGAATCTTGCGTGCAAGACCCCACCTCTTTAGAGTGGGAGCAATTGGGACGAAGTCTATGCAGCACGCCAAACGGTGTTAGTTAGCAAAAAAGTGTTGAGTTTGTAGGTAGAATATGGTACAGTTGTCTTGGCTTTCGTGAGGGAATGTCGCACCGTCGCTTGGCGGTGTCCCTCACATCCTACGACATAGGAGATGAAATCCAGAAAGCTATCCATAATGAAAACCTATAAGTTTAAGTTGTATTCCAGTCACGGCAATCGTGAGTTGCATGAGACGATAGCTGGTCATGCTCACGTCTGGAATCATTGTATTGCGCTTCAGCGACGGTACTATGCCATCTATGGCAAATATATCAGCAAGGTCAGGTTGATAAACCATATCTCCAAACTGAAGCGAACCAACCGATTTGCCCATTGGAATCAACTCCCCAGTCAAGCGATACAAGACGTAGCAGCACGGATTGACAAAGGCTACCGTGCCATGTTTGAAGCGCGTGCTTCAGGCAAGAGATGGGGCAGACCCCGTTTCAAGCCACGTCGCAAGTATAAGTCCTTCACATTGCTTCAGGCAGGTTGGAAACTCCTACCGGACAATCGCATCAAGATAGGAAAACGTATCTACTCCTATTTCAAGTCCCGTGATGTGTTTGGCAATCCGAAACGTTGCACGATTAAACGGGACGCTATCGGTGATGTCTATATCTGTATCTTAACGGACTATGTAGAACCTGACCTTCATCGAGTCATGACGAGTAAAATCGCAGGCTTCGATTTTGGTCTCAAAAGGTATCTCACCGGTCATAACGGACACGATATAGACTCTCCTGAGTTTTTCAAACGCAGCCTCAACGCTATCAAGCGTGCTAATCGCAACCATTCACGAAAACGGAAAGGTTCAAATAACCGTGAACGTGCAAGACTTGACTTGGCACAGAAACACCGCAAGATTGAACGGCAACGTGAGGATTTCCACTATGAGTTGGCACACCAACTGACTGATGAATACGACGAGATACGTCTTGAGGACCTGAACCTACAGGGTATGAAATCCCTCTGGGGACGTACGGTCAGTGACTTGGGGTTTGCTGATTTCGTCAAGAAGTTGGTGTATATCGCCAAGAGAAAAGGTGTTAAAATGAAGTTCATTGATAAGTGGCATCCTTCGTCTAAGACTTGTTCGGCTTGCGGTGTTGTTAATGAAACGTTGAATCTGCGGGATAGAAACTGGCAATGCAACGATTGTGGCATAACCCATGACCGTGACCGCAACGCTGCAGTTAACATTTTTCGGGTAGGGGCATCTACCCATGAAGGAGAAGTTGTAAGTCCCGGTTCGCCGGGCTAACTTTGTTGATAGCACAATTCTACTCCCGACAGGGTGACGGATAAGAATCACCACCCTTTAGGGTGTGGGAGTATGTCAATAGCATTCTACTACAAAGCACGTACAAGGTCAAGTCCTATTTTTGTAGTCTCTATCAGATTTGATTAAGTTCGTTCTGCACTTTTGAATCGCCTTGACAGCCTTTCAGCAACCAAGTAAAATATGCGAAGTGCTTTTTGAGCTTTTGCACAGCTCCCACCGAGGCGTATCGAAATCATGTCCACTAACAGATCAGAAGACTGGATTGACAGTTCTTGGATTGAAAACTATTTGAGGGGTTCAGTCCCAACTCCAGACCGCTGGCTGTTTATCCATGATACGTCGCGAATCTTCCCAAGTCTTCATGCCCTGAAACTCTTTGACCGTGAATACGAGGTCATCTTTTTCGAGAGCGATTTACAGATACGGCAATGCTTAGAACGTTACAAAGATCATCCCGACGACTTTCCTGCATGTATTGTTTCTCGTCACTCGGATGCGGTTAATCTCCAAATTCTTGACTACATTGTGCGGAGTCAATCTGTCGAGATGACGCCACAATCGATTCTGAAATTTGCTCAACCGGGATACAGTTGGACCCACTCCGTTAATCAATTGTGCAGTGAGGATTTCTGGACAGTTTTTGAACGGCTTCAGACATATCGTCTGAACTATCCCCGCTCTATGACACCCGCCGATGCGACAAATCTCCTGCTTTCGACGCAACTAGATATCGATTTGCGAGCTAACCTGTCAGTCCGGGAAGCAGTAGAGATATGGCAACAGATGGAGAGAGATGCAGATCTAATTGCATGGGGCGAGAGATATCCTCGGTTGTTTCAGTCGTTAAATCTCAAGGTTCGAGCGGCACTACCATTCATGGACAAGCTGGAAGGGGATACTGATTTTGTTCATTTTCTCTGGACCTCGTATTCATTGACGCAGCATAATAAGGATTATGATCTCTTTCTTCCTGAACTTTTCGGGGACACAATCTGGAAAAAGTATGGGAATACCCGACCAGAGGAGATATGGAAGGCTTGCCCTCAACTGATCCAAAGCGATCCGGGACGGGTCATAGACCAGATTAGGCAGACGGAAATCTGGCTGACCCAAAATCAACAGCGGCTTGAACTCTTCCAACGGTGGATAGGGCTTGATGCGTCCAATCTTAATAAGACGGTGGAATATGTGAAGAACGAGACTCTCTTTTGTGTTCCGGTACGCGAAGCCTTACGCTTACTTGCTGCACGGCTCTGTCATTTTCCTGAATCGTTAGATCCGGTTGACATACACGACATTATTGAAAACATCCAGCGACGACATCTGTTTCAGACGAATACCGCAAATTATCTACGGATTAAAGATGTGTTCCAAGCGTTTACCGATCTGGTTGCGTTGAATCAATTAATCGCAGATATAGAACGCAAAAATTGGCTGGCTGAGAGGGACCCAAATAAGGTACAAGGTCAGGTAGCTTTGAATAGTAATAAAATTAGGGAGATGACGGACTGGGGATATCCCGCGTATCTCTCAAAGCTGGAATTGATGGCGGCTGAATTAGAACAGCTTAACTTCCAATGCGATTTTCTACCTAATCCTGTGATTGGTGAGGTGCTGGGGCGCGTCAAGGGATTGGTAGATGAATATAACATAGCATTCGCCCAACAGGTTGCCACCTCTTTTCCCGCGTGGACAAACGCAAATAGAGATAAACCACCGCTGACAGTCGATTTCTTAGACAGGCTTTTTTTACCCCGTTATCAGCGATACATCCAAGAAAATTCACGATCTGCTTATATCTTCATGTTTGACGGGATGCGGTGGGATACTTGGGAGGCAATCAAACCGAAGGTGTTGAGTACGTTTCAAGGGCGGCTTGCACTCGACGGTGTTTTTCCATTGATTTCAATTCTACCTTCCACGACGGCGTATAATAAGTATGCGATTTTTACAGGTGAATTTCCGAACACGGATGCGGACGCTGATTGGGAGGATGCGCTGATACCCGCTTTTCAGAAACGTGGAATCGATGGCGTTCGATGGATAAATGACGGTGGAGACAATCAGGCGGAGATGCTCGCTCTTATTGAGGCGGATGATGTGCCTATCAAGGTTCTCAATTTTTCGTTTATTGACCAGAAACTTCAGGGGGCAACCCAAAACCTGTCCACGGTTTATGAAGAGATTAAGGTCAATTTTGAACGCTTAATCCAGCCATATCTTGAACGGATTCCGAGTGATTCGCTGATCTTTTTGATTTCAGATTGTGGGTTTATTGAGTCTACAGACGTTCAAGGCTTTTCGGAGGAGGCTCTTCAAATACCCTCCGGTGCGACCTGCCATCAACGCTATATTAGTTTATCAACCCCACCTACGGGCACGGATTTGGGACACTCTGTCTTTTTCAGTGCGGACCAAGTCAGCTTACAACCTACCCAAGATATATCACATTATGGGTTTGCGACGGGGCGTACGCAGTTTCTTCCTGCGAAACGTTATGTGCACGGTGGGGTTTCCATGCAGGAGATGATTATACCGTGTGTGGTCTTCGTACCGACGGCGAAAGGGCAGTTGGAAATGTTCCCACTACAATAAGCACGATGCTTTTATGGAGGATAAACGCACAAAATGAATATGGACATTTTGAGTCTCTGGGCATACGTTTGGGATGTAGTTGATGAAGACGTTGACTCGATAATTCCGACCCTCAAAAACGAGATCGGCTTGAACACGCTTGCTGTTGCAACATGCTATCATAGCGTCGATCATCTGCGCGTCCATCGTTTGGAGAACAACTTTTATAGCTCACAGGCGGCAATCTATTTTCAGCCGGATCTATCACTGTATAAGAACACCCGAATTGCGCCACCTGTGTCGCCGCTCGCGGAAGAAACCAATCCACTGCGAGGTATCTCTGACGGCTGCGAACGGCACGGTATGAAACTCTCATCATGGACGGTGTGTCTTCATAACTCAACGATTGGGCGAAATCAGCCAGAGGTGGCGCAGCGCGATGTATTCGGCAACCCGTGCTGGCACGCGCTCTGTCCCGCCAATGAAGATGTGCGCGAGTATATGCGGGCAGTCGTAACGGACCTGACGACAAACTATAACTTCGCTACTGTTGAGTTGGAGTCATGCGATTATCAAGGCGGTCGTCATCACCACGGACATGAGAAAATTGGCATCCCGCTCGGAGAGACGGATCGACTCCTGCTTGGGTTGTGCTTCTGCGAAAGTTGTCGAAAATGTGCTGATGGAGAGGGAATTGATGTGACCGCTGTAGCAAATGGTGTCCGGTCCGAACTCGCAGCCAGTTTTGAGTCCGGGAATCCAATCGAAATTGGGTTTGACGCATTTTGCGATAAAGTGCCTGAAACCCGGGCGTATCTCGAAATGCGCGAATCTGTTGTCAGTTCGCTCATTGCAGACATCAAATCGGTTTCCAATGCTTCAATCTCGTCAATGGCGATGGGAGATCGGCGGTATTCCGGGCTCAACACGGAAGGGGTCCGGGAGATTGCGGATTGGTTCGAGATTCTGTGCTACACGCCGTCAGGGGAATCCGTTGAAGCATCGGTAAGAAACGCCGCTGCATTGATGAACGGAGAGGTGGATCGGGTCTGGGTTGGTGTCTGTGCTTATCCGCCAGCAAGCCCAACCGCTGAGACGCTTGCCGAAAATGTCGAAGCAGTTGCACGGCTCGGTGTCCGTGCTGTATCTTTCTACAACTATGGGATCATGCCCAAGCGTAACCTACAATGGGTCAAAGCTGCGATTGAAGGAATTAAGTAGGCCCGCTTGCTCAAAATCATATACGCAAAGGAGATAGATAATGACAGTTCACGAAGCGACTATCGCTAAGATTCAACAGCTACCGGAATCTCTCGTCCATGAAGTGAGTGATTTTGTAGACTTCCTATTGACGAAGCATGATAGCACGCGCTGGCAGTTATGGATACACTTTGCTGAAGTCTTAGAAACTGCAGAATCGGATTTTGCTGACTACTTGTCTAATCTGGAAGACTACGAAAATCGTTTGGCTCGTGGAGAAATCCAATGGTAACAATCAATCGTGGAGATGTGGTCTTGTGTGACTTAAATCCGGTCGTTGGCACAGAACAAGCCAGCGTAAGGCCTGTGGTCATACTACAAACAGATCGCGCGAATGCAGTGAGCCCCCACACGATTATTGCGCCCTTTACGGCAAGAATTCGACAGATACTCTTGCCCTCTCATGCCTTTGTGCCCGCAGGTACAGGCGGCTTGAGTCAAGACTCTGTAGTCCTTTGTGAGCAGATTCGAGTGGTAGATAAACGTCGAATCGTCAGAGTTCTCGGGCACTTGGACACCCATTATCTTGCAGAAATAGAGAGGGCTCTTTGTACGATTTTGGAGTTGCAGCTCTAATTTGCAGGAACAGCACTTTCTCTTTAGTTGTTGTGCCCTCGGTAGGGAACGAGAAGTGGTTACTACATTTGGGAATTTTCAGAAGGAGTTTGCTGTATGAGATTTGAAGGAAGAGTTGCACTAGTGACGGGTGCCAGTCGTGGCATTGGCAGGGCAACGGCGATTAAACTTGCCAGCGAGGGTGCCGATGTCGCGGTGCACTATGTGAGATCGGCGAAGCCAGCAGAGGCGGTTTGCGAGGAGATCCGTGCGCTTGGACGACGCGCAGTTGCCGTTCAGGCTGATATCGCCGATCGAGGCGCAGTCAACGAAATGGTAGCGCAGGCTACAGCAGCACTCGGTCCCATCGAGCTGCTTGTGAATAACGCCGGGGATGTCGGCAATATGGATTTCGATCAACTTACACCGGAACACTGGGATCGGATTATTGCCATTAATCTGACCGGTCACTTCAATGTTATATGGGCGGTCAAGGGCGGGATGATAGAACAGAAGTTTGGACGAATTGTCAATGTTTCGTCAATCGCAGCGTTGGCACCGCGTCCCAGTCAGTTCGCCTATGCAGCGGCAAAGGCGGCCGTAATCTCCTTCACAAAGTCTGCCTGCGATCCGCTGGCGCCGCATAATATCCGGATTAACTCGCTTGCCCCCGGTGCCATTAATACAGATATGATCTATGAGATCTCGTCGGAAATGCTTGAACAGCTGCGCTCAACCACGCCGCTGCAACGTTTGGGCACTCCTGAAGAGATGGCGAATGTCATTGCATTCCTGCTCAGTGAAGATGCCAGCTACATGACCGGCTCGACCGTCATCGCTAGTGGGGGACGGGTGCTGTTCCCGTAACGCATCAATAGATCCACGCCATTAATTACCAGCTAGCGATAAAGTCTTCGACCTCAAAATTGCTCGGCTCCTCTTCAAAAAAGTATCGCATCGGACCGGACTGAAAACCGGGCACGAAAAGATCCTCATCCGTTTGGAGTTTGGCATCGAGCACCTCAAACCGTTGCCAAAGGAGATCTGCCTCCTCCTTTGAAAAGCGATCTGCGAATTGGGGTCCCCAATTGATGCTTATCGAGTGCGGACTGGAAGCACGCCTGCGAACCTCCGGCGGCAGCTTGTCAAAGTCTGTGCTTTTCAAGATGTAGATGTGATAAGCTGTCTTAGAGAGGTATATCGCTAATACCATTTTACCCTTCTCACCGGCACCGGGTTGGATTTTCTCGACTGCTTCACGGTATGCTTCGGCATCCTTTGTCAGAACCGCTCGTAATGCTGCTTCCGTGAGATCCTGCATCCGATTGCTCGCCTGCGTCCAACTCTCGAAAGTTTGACGTGCCTCCGGGGAAAGGAACTGCGTGAAGTTTAAGTCTGGGTAATACGGAAAAATCGTGTGACCGCCATGGATAGTTCGACGCAGCTTGGTACTGTAGTTGCTGCCCCAATGTAGGATGTAGTTGGAGTACACGACACCATCGCCACCTTTTAGTTCGACCGGAATGCCCCCCGGCAAAGGGACGCGGGGATTTTCGAGCAGTTGCTGGTTTTCCGCTTCGGTGTTGAGACGACGGTGGCTACCAGGGACTACCCACAGCACATCATCGTCGTAGAGTGGGATGTTCCACTGGACATACTTGGGTCCGTTCTCCAAAAAATCCGCTTGCAGACTCGCCATAGGTGCCATGTCAATCGGATGCACATCGCGATGCCAGTGAGCGGGACCGTGATCCCGTTGCGGACTGCACATCAACATCATCCCGGCTATTCCCGTCTGTTCGGGGACGCTCAACAGTTGACTGCCTACGCCTAAGGTGTTTTCGTGCATCCAAGTCTCAACGGCGTTGGCGGTTTCTTGGTCAATGAGGTTCTCGAAATGTACCAGTCGCGGTTGTGCACCGGTTTCCCACACGCTCGGACTGCCTTCCTGCGCCCATATCTCCTTTTGACGTTCAACAAGCACTTCAAAACTAGCGCGTACATCGTCCAACTGGTCCGGAGGGATAACCTCTCTCAGGATGATATAACCGTCGTCTTGCAATTGTTGTGGATCGACCTTCATTACTTCTCTCCTGTTAAATAGGTCTTAATGGGGAGGATAGAGCCGTGCTGCCAAATCTCAATGATTTGTCTGCGGCAACTGGTTCTTGATACTGTCCGGAATCGCAGAAGAAAGAACCAATTCGCCGCGGGTGCTACTATCCGTGCACAGGAACAAATCTCATTAAGAAACGGTGACGTTGGTCAACCCAAGTTCGGCGATACATTTCCGTAACGCTGTCTGTTGTTCGACTGTCAAAGGAGATCCGGGCGGTCTGGGCTGACCACAATCGATCCCGAGCCGTTCACTGAGGGTTGTCTTGAGGAGGGCGTGAAATCCACCGCCACACGCGAAGATTCTGTCTGCTACCTCACAAGCCCTGTCTTGGGCAGCTTCCGCGCGATCCAAATCTCCGGCTTGGTAGGCGTTCCAAATCTCCACCCAAAGTTCGGGTGCTGTGTTTGGTGGACCATCCACGCAGCCTGTGGCACCAATTGTCAGAGCCGGCAGCATTAATCGACTGTTTCCAATTAGGCAAAAGAGCCCCATTTTGGCAAAAGCACGAACATTGCCAAATGTCACCGCGGAATGCTTTAGTCCAGCCAACTGCGGTACTCCATCCTGAATCTTCCGCATCAAGGTAGGCGTAATTTCAACGCCAGTAGCACCCGGTAGATTATAGACGAACAAGGGTAGGTCAGCCGCAGCTCCCACGATTCGATAATGCTCGACAATTTCTGCATCATCGCGTCCATAGAAGAAGGGCGGCACGCAGCAGATTGACTCAACACCCACTTTGGCTGCATGTTCTGCCATCTTGGCAGCCCGCGCAGTTGTCGGCGCGCCGACGTGCATGATGTTCTTTATTCTGCCGTTGGATTGGTCCGCAATCACCTCCGCGATCCGGTTGTTCTCCTCATCGTCTAGCAGGACGCTTTCTCCACTACCTCCAGCTACCCAGAAGCCGTGGACACCGGCTTGTATATTAAATTCGATGACTTTGCGGAAAGCCACTTCATTTAACTTGCCTTCAGGTGTCATTGGTGTAATAATCGCGGGAAATATGCCCCGAAATTCGGTTGCCATAATTAGTCCTCCCAAATGATAGTGACAAGATAGACGGGATTTCGCCCTAAATGAGCGTATCTCCAACCCTCTCAAAAAAGTTGCCTTATATTTTATTAACACAGATATTGAATATCACCCTATCTTCGCAGAAATCGGTGGGTGCGTCAAGTGGAAAATAGGCGGATTTGTATTCAAAGGTCAGTTTTTTGATGTTGATCCAAGTTAGGCAATCGACTACACTATCCGGACGCGTTACTTTACGCTATACTGTTTTTTATAGTGAGATAGCCACGAGATAATTTGATGGAGAAACCGTATGAAAATTACAGCTGTAAAACTCTACATCCTTGAACATCCAGAGCGTAAGGGCAGTGGACATAAGTTGGTACAAGTTCCGAATCTGCGCCGCATCCAGTACACGCACAAAGGATTGCCGAGCGATCAGCCGGTACAACAAACTTTTATTCAGGTGGAGACCGATGCCGGGATTACGGGCAGGTGTACCACCGCGATGTCCCCTGCACAGGCAGCGATTTTACGAAATCAGGTGCTTGGCGAAGACCCGCTGGACCGCGAAAAACTGTACCAGATGCTGCATAAGGGGACACGCTGGGTGTACCAGCCTCCCGGTTGGTTTGGCGACTTTGATAACTGTCTTTGGGACATTGCGGGCAAAGCCGCAGATCTTCCGGTCTATGCCTTGGTAGGGCGAGTGCGGGAACGATTTCCTGTCTATTTGACGGGTGGAGATGGCACAGTGGAGGACTATCTGCGCGCTATTGAGGCGGGACGAGAGATAGGAATTAACGCCTATAAATTCCACTCCTACAAGGGCGGCAAAGCGGATATCCCAATTTTACGTGAGGTGCGAGAGGCTGTTGGTTCGGACTATGCACTGCTCCACGATCCGGTCTGCTCCTATACCTTGCGGGAGGCAATTGAGGTGGGGCATGTCATGGAGGAGTTGGACTTTGTCTGGTTGGAGGAGCCGTTTCACGAACAGAAGATGAACCTCTACCAAGAACTGTGCCGAGAGCTAACGATTCCGGTGATGGCAACGGAGATGTTGATGCACGACATTGGACTGTCCTCACAGTGGCTTATCCACGGGGCGACAGATCGGCTCCGTGTCAATGCCCGGCACGGTACAACGCAGGTGCTGAAGTTGGCTCACTTTGCCGAACTGTATGGGACGAATGTAGAACTTAATGGGCAGGGTGGGTTATTTGGACTCCTCCATGCACACTTGGGCTGCTGCATTGATAACACGGATTTCTACGAGTCCTTTTCCGCTGCTTCCGATGGCAATCGTCAACAAGGGTTGGAATGGGGAATGCTCAATGGCCCGTTGGTTTCGGACGGGCACCTGTCTCCACCAGATGCGGCGGGGTGGGGTGCTGAGTGGGATGAGGGGCGTTTCAACTCTTTAGTATCAGCGGAGTATCATTGACGCGGGAAGAAGAGGTCAATACCAGCTTCGACATCATCGATTGGATGGCCGTGCTGTCCTTCATAGTTGTCGTGTATGTCGCGCTCAGTTTCGGTGAGATCCGTCAACGGGAAGGTCAGCGTGGCTCGGCTCTGTTTGGCGGATTCGCTCATGGCGATGTTCATCTCCTGATCTTGCCGTCCAAGTTGTGCGCCGTATGCCGGTTCCGTGTCCTGAAGGATTGCATGCGCGAGGCTCAACAGTTCGTCGGCAACTGGAATTTGTCCTTCGGTGAGCGGATAGTGCCTTAGCGGGTTTTCCCATGTAATCAACTGGTCTGGAAGCTCCAGTTCGATCTTCTCAATTACCTCAGTTCCATCTACATCAATCGTCGTACGCTTCGGTTGATAACCGATGCTTTTCGCACCGTTTTCCAGATCTTCGGGAGGCACAACGTGAATCTCCTCGCCGACAATTGTTCCCTTGCTGCCGTCAATCTGCGAAATGCCGCCCTGCCCACGCCCCAGTGAACGGGCATGGATGACGTTAGAATAGACCATCAGGGCGGTTGCATTATTGTCAAACTCTAAGAAGCCGAATGTCCAGTTGTCGCTTGTGTGGTGGCGTTTCATGCGGTCGATAATTGGGATGACGGGGGTGGATTGGGTAATGCCGAGTATCGACTTCGGTTCTCCGTTCGCACGCAGCCGAAGCATACTCATGCCGTGATAGCCGCCTTCGTAGAAAATTCGGTAGATTCGCCCGACTTCACCTATCACACCTGCATCAATCACAGCCGATAGAAAACGTTCCCGCGGTGCGCGATAGTAGTTTTCTGCCACTTCGAGTTTGACGTTATTTCTCTTTGCCGCTTCGATCATGAGATCCGTCATCGGCAGCGTTACGGCGATTGGCGTTTCGACGATGATGTTCACGCCGGCATCTGCCATAAAACAAGCGATGGCGTGATGAGCAACTCCGGGCACAGTGATATCCACGGCATCCAGTTTTTCGCGTGCTACCAGATCCCGGACGTTGGTGTAGGGGTTCGCACCGTACTGCTCGGCGTACTGTTGAGCAACCGCTTGATCTATATCACAAATTGCGACGAGGTTGTAGACATCTTTCAGTTTGGCAATCACGGGGAGGTGTGCACCCCCACCGCGCCTACCCGCACCGATTAGTGCGATATTTAGTTTTGACATTTGCAGTTTCCTTGTTGTATCTTTGTTACCATGCAGTTCCTAGGTTGTATTTTGAACACCGGGTTTCCTCTGTTCACATGTCCGATTCTCCAACGAGCGTGGCAAGGGTCATCAAAGAACATCTGCCCCAAAATCTGCCGGCAGTGGGGATGGCGAATTATTGTTAACGTTTGTTGGCGTTTTTTATAGCATCTCGTGTGACTATGCCTATGCCAACGAGAAACACTACAAGCACAACAACTGCAAACCATTCCATCACAATTCCTCCAATTCATTAATCTTTCGATATGCAACTCTGTTGATCCAAATGATCACAAGTGTAAGCAGGAGCACCCCTATCGTACCAACTATAAGCAAAAGGAGGCTGGTTTTTCCGTAGTTTTGAATCACCCAAGCGACCAGTGAAATATCGGTGGCAATCAGGAGGGCGAATATAATTTTTAACCAGCCAATTTCTTCCTTTAGTTTATCAATCCTTGCCATTCTGGCTTATCTCTTTTTGATTGGGTTTTCACCTAACACTTTAGCTCCGTAGCAGCCATTGCCAAAACCACAATTCCCGCTGTCAACTAGCACAGCAAGTTAGCCTACCTCTCACCCTTCGACCTTATCGCTTTCAGGATTATATAGACGATAAATTCCACGTCTGACCGACCAGTAAAATTTATAATTGCCTGAATGATGACGATGTGACGTGAGATTGGGACAGCCCGCAATAAGCTGACGCCGTACTGTGCGTGTTTTGAAGTCTGAATATTTTTTTAAAATGATTGTAGAGATTTCTTTGGGAGTAAATTCAACGTTTATATCTCCCCCGGTTAATTCTTGCACTGCTTTGAATACTACTTCCCTCACCGGCTCACCCGACCATCGCATAATCTGTGAAGCGTTCTGCCTCGCAGATTTGGGCGCAACAACATCTTCCTGTCCAACCTTTGCTTCCGTATTGACAAGTTTTTCTCCCGATTCTGTTTGGAATGTTGAAACAGCTATACAATTAATGTCCATGCCGTGTGAGGTGCGAAGGAATCTACAAACATGCGATACCATGCCCGGCATTTCTTTTGCTACAACGAATAAACGCAGTCTACGATTCAGTGCTGGCATTTCGTTTTCAAACATCTCGCTGTCAAACGTGTTACTGAAAGCGTCTTGCAAAGTTGTTTCTTTTTTTAAAGTCCGGAAGTAATCTTCTGCTATCTCACGAATCTGCTCCTCCGCAAGTTTTTCTGCCCATTCCGCGTATTCGAGCAGTTGTGCGACAACGTCTCTTGGAGCCTTGCCCCTTTTCAGTTCAACGATGACAAGATTTCCCTCAGAATCGACGCCGAGCAGGTCGGGGAAAATGGTACTTTCTTCCACATTGGCACTCGTTTGTCTACCAATCCAGAGAATAGGTTCTCCTTCGACAAGTGCCCATGGACTGTTTTCAAGCCAACTCTCCAGATAGCTTTCAAGTTCGATGTCAGTTTCTTTCGCGATGACGAGTTCGGCGTTGTGCAAATTGTCATCTTCTACGTTCAATCTAAAAATAGCCATTGTGTTTTAAAAGGGGGTCTAACAGATTTGCTGTGGGGAAGTCGCTGATATTTTACAGGAGGGATGGTTGGATTAACGTCCGCTATTCGGGCATGTCAATGACCACATACTGCTGATCGACGGATACAGAATAGGTCTCGGCGGTGTACGGTCCCTTTTGCAGCCCCGATGCCACCGTCGCCCCGTCCTCTACCTCCACCGGGTACTTTCTCACACGCTTCTGTGCGGGGTTCCACCACGACTGTCCCGTTTTGATGTCGAACTCCCAACCGTGCCAGACGCAGCGCAGGATCTCGCCTTTGCGGGTGTATCTGTATTCACCGGGCACATCGGACTGAAGAAGACCTGTCAGGCGTCCCTCACACAGGGGAGCACCTTGATGGGGACAGATGTTTCGCACGGCATAAAACTCACCGTTAATATTAAAAACGCCGAGTGATCGTCCTTCAAGTTCGACGATTTTGCGTTCACCCGGTGGAATTTCGTCTACAGTTGCAACTACATGTTTTGCCATAGGGATTCTATCATATTGTGTGAAATGTAGCAGGACTTGCGCAAATTTAACACACGAGGGGTAGGTTTTTGATTTTTAACCCCCTAAATCCCCCTTATCGGGGGAACTTATGAACGCGCTGCGTAAGTCCTATGCAGTATAAAGATCAGGGGTTCAGATGTCATGAAACTCCCATGAACCGAACCCCTGAACGATTTGTTGATTTGCAGATTCCTACAAGTTATACAGTTCGCGTGCATTATCTGCCATGATCCGTCGCCTTACGTCCGGTGCAAGACTCGTCGGGAAGGCGCGGTCGGGCGCATCGAAGTCCCAATGCGGATAATCGGTTGCGAACATCAGTCTTTCGCGTGCGTTAAGCTGCTCGAGCAACAGGTCGAAATACTCCCGTTTGGGAGGTTCTTCCACCGGCTGCGAACTGAGCCAGAAGTGTTCCTTCATATACTCTGACGGCAGCTTTTTCAGATCGGGGACCTCCTCTTTCAGTTTTTTCCAACTCTGATCAAGGCGCCACATCAACGGTGGGAACCAAGCGAAGCCGCCTTCAATCAAGACAAACTTGAGTGTCGGGAAGCGTTCAAAGACGCCTTCACAAACGAGGCTAATCACCTGTGTCTGGAACGCCTGTGGCATACCACCGTGGTCCTCGATGTAGTAGGAAGGCGCACCCGCGCCGGTAATGGGACCAGCACCGACTCCACCGAAGTGGATGCCAATCGGCAGATCATACTGCGTTGCGGCTTCATACAATTTCCAATATTTCCGCCGTCCCAACGGTTCGTCCGTACGTGCAATCAGTAGCACCTGCACAAAGTTCGGATCTTCACCACGCCGATGAATCTCCTCCGCTGCCAATTCCCCATCTTCATAGGGAACGACAATTGATGCTTTCAGACGTGGTTCGGGTGTAGTCCACTCTTCGACCTGCCAATCGTTGATCGCCCGTGCGATCGCTGCAACGTACTCCAAATTAAGTCCGCTGCCGCCCATCAGTGGATTCAGAACCCCGTATTCAAAGTCCCAAGCGTCAAGCAGTTGCTCCTGCATAAAAGCAAGATCTGCACCCGGTGAAAGACCGGATGGGGGCCAAGCATCGTACCGAGCTGCATGAGGCATCCCCCGTGGATAGTTGGACCCTGCGTGACCGCGCCCACCTATCATCCCCTGATGCTTGCGCCAGCGTTCAGAGAGGTATGGATGCAGCGATTCCGGCGATGGGAGGTTGTTGTGAATATCGGTGTCAATAACAGGAACTTTTTCCCGTGTACTTTTCATCTATGTGTCCTCCTTTTTGAACGTGAATTTCTGGATTTTCAGGATCAAGTTGGGGATTCGCTAGCTAAACAAGTTTAGATGCGCTCGCCCCAAATGGATTGGAACAGGATTTACAGAGTAATCCTGATACATTTCATAGTTGATAAAACTCTCGTGCATTTTCCGCTAGAATCTTCTTCATCAGTGATTCCGGCAATCCAATCGGCAAAGCCTCCTCCGGCGAATCGAATTGCCAGTGCGGATAGTCGGTTGAAAACATCAGCATATCGTCCGAATCAAGCTGCCCAATCATCCGAAGGAACTGCGTGGGATCCGGCGGTGCGTCCATTGGTTGAAGCGTAAAACGGAGGTGTTCGCGCATATAGTCCGACGGTAATCGTCTAATCCACGGTGTAATGTGGCGCAGTCCTCTCCACTCCTTATCAATCCGCCACATGACGGACGGGAGCCACGTAAAACCACCTTCAATTAAGGAAACTCGCAGGTCCGGAAAACGATCGAATGTACCTTCTGTAACCAAGCTGATGACTTGGGCTTGGAAAATCTGTCCCGCGCCGGCGTATTCCTCCAAATAGGTCGAAAACCAACCGCTTGGACTTGGCGGGATGCCCGCAGCCCCACCGTAATGGATACCAACTACAAGATTATGACGGACGGCAGCCTCGAAAATTGGGTCATAATGTCGCTTGCCATAAGGCATCAGCGAGCGCACCGGCAACAGTACCTGTACAAATCCGGGGTGGTCGCCCATGCGTTCAATTTCTTGCGCTGCTGTTAGTGGATTCTGGCTTGAGACAACCAATGAGGCGCGCAAGCGCGGCTCCGGGTCAAGCCAATGTTCGACCTGCCAGTTGTTAGTCGCAGTAGCGAGGGCTGCTGCCAAATATTCATTATGGACAGTTTGTACCCAATACGCGCAGTTCAAGATGCCGTAATCCGCTTCCCAGAAGTCGAGCGTCTGCTCTCGTAGCAACTCTAAGTCTGACCCCGGCGGTCCGTCCTCAGGTTTTGTATCTGGAAGTGCTGATGTCGGTGCGCCTCCCGGGTAGTCGCCCATTTCAGGTCCCCCGAATCCGGAGGTACTACAGTACTCAACCCAAAAGTCCGGTAGGTATGGGTAAAGGGTTCCCAGCGATGGTACGCGGTTATGAATGTCAACGTCAATCAATGGAAGGTCTGACCGAACAAAGCTCGGTTTTGTATCCCATGTCTCCACAGTTTTCTCCTTAAACAGTCGTAGCGTCTTTTATAGGATACACGCCCAGAGCCTTTTTGTCAATAGGAAGTTTCGCCGTAATAGAGGCTTGAATTATCCTTCCAACGGAACCAGCTGCACTAACAACCGTCTTATACAACCGTCTCTGGGTATAGAAATTGACAACTGTTAATGACCCGTGTTATCATTCGGTCTACATTGATCTGAGGAGGGATAGGAATGACTGAAGTTTTTGAAAAAATGGAAGCGCTCAAAGCGCAGGCGGTCGTCTGTACCGACTGCGGATTGGCGGAAACTCGGTTGAACGTTGTTTTCGGTAACGGTGATCCTACCTCCAAACTTGTCATTGTTGCTGAAGGTCCCTCGGCGACCGATGAACACACGTTAATCCCATTTTCCGGTCCGTCAGGGGATCTTCTCAACGAAGTGCTTCATGCGAACGACTTAGACCGTGACGAAATCTGGATAACGAACGTCCTCAGATGCCGTGCTGCTGTCCGAGAGGGAAACGTGACAAAAAACCGGCCGCCGAAAGCCGGGGAGATTAAGGCGTGCTCAAAATGGCTTGACGGAGAGCTTACTTTGATTAGCCCCTCGGTCATCCTATGTATGGGAAGCCCCGCCGCGAATACGCTCATCCACAAAGGTTTTCGCATGACTGAGGAACGAGGTCAATGGTTCACAGACACACTTTACGCCCCATTCGTCTTGGCTACTTATAACCCTGCATTCGTACTGAGACAAGAAGGCGAAGCGTATACGCGTGCCCGGCAAGCACTCATTGATGATGTCGCTGAGGCGAAACACAAACTGTCAGAAGCCCCTGAGTCCCCGAAGTTGACGCTATTCTAGATTTGGTTCATTAGGACTTACGCACTTGAACGCTCAAAGGCTCCGTTCCGAGCGTCTTCGATTTGTAGTTCGGCGATTCATCGCCGCTGGACACCGTTGCCAACGCCCGATGAATCGGGCAACTACAGTAAGATCTTAGGTTTGTAGTAGGGCGATTTATCGCCCGTCGTGACGCGCAATGAACGCGCTACTACAAACTGAACTGCGTAACTCCTATTAATATTAAATAATCCTATTTAATGAGTAGAGATGAATTATGTTGACTTATAAAGCGATGTACAAATTACTAGACGAAGGCGTTCATGCGGAAGTGCTTGATTTTCCGGGTGTCATCACTTGTGGTAAGGATATAGAAGAAGCACGACGACTGTTAGCAAGTGCCTTGGTTGATATGGCAGAGACGAACTTATTACATGGTGAACCGCTTCCACAACCAGATCCGACTTGTACAGATCCGGAGGCGGATTTAGAAGAACCTATTTACCTCTTGCTTCAGTCTACATCTCGTGTGACCTTGGTTCCGCAGGACGCTGTTCCATGAAACGAAGAGACCTTCTCAAACATCTGCGTCGGCATGGATGCCAGTTTGTGCGTGAGGGTGGTGACCATTCGATTTGGGAAAACCCGACTGCGAATCGTCGGACCTCGGTGCCGCGTCATAGGGAGATTCCTGATTACACAGCAAGACGAATCTGTCGGCAGCTGGGTATTCCCGTACCGTGAAAGCAATTACAACTCCGTTTCACAGTCTCTATTTTCAAATCAGCGGATTCAGGGTTAAACCAATATCCCGCAAGATACTCTTTTTCACCTTGCAGACCATCGTATACGCTGGGTCATACACATTGCCCATATCATACTCCACACACTGACCGAGCAGGATGTGGGGTGCATTTCCCTCCAAGCCGAGTTCGTTGAGCCAACAGATCATTTCCGTTGTCGCGTGTTGTACACACTGATCCAAGGGACGCGCATTTCCAGCCGTTAGGATGTAGTCGTCGTTTTCCGCGCGGGGCCAACCGATCTCTTTGCCTTTGATTACATTGACCGTAAACTGCACATCAAACGAGATCTCAATCCCGGTTCCGACAATCTCACCGTCGCCTTGCACAGCGTGTCCATCCCCGATGTGAAACAGCGCACCATCTACAAAGACAGGCAGGTAAACGGTGACCCCTTCGCAAAAGCCCCGGTAATCCATGTTCCCGCCGTGCGTTGAAGAGGTTGCTGTGGAGATTGCCTGTTGACGCGGTGGGGCAACCCCAAAACACCCTGCCATCGGCTCCAGCGGCAGCGTGAGCCTACCGAGGCTCGTTTCCGGTGAGACGAGGGTCGCTGTCCACTTGTCCAGATCGATTTCCCAGTCTCCGCGGCCGTTCTCCGGCAAATCAGACGCGACGTACTGTGCGTCTAAGACGTGCGGAGCGATTACCGTCGAAGTTCTGCCCATCTTGCGGTTGGGGACCAGCCGATCAAAGTGAACAGCAAGTGTATCCCCCGGTGCTGCATCGTTGATATAAAAAGGTCCGGTTTGCGGATTTCCCCCTTCGGTGACCGCCTCTCCGGCAGCATCAACACCACCGGCATCAACGGTGGTTGTGACAACGGTATCGCCGCTGTCGATGTGGAGCACCGGTTCGTGTGCTCCGATTGCAACGTGATAAACAGTTGGTTCAAAATGATGTGTTGCCATAAATCCCTCCTCCGTTATCCATATTTTAACCAATTATCGAAAAGCGGTCTGTTCCGGTTCTAGCAGTTTTAGAGAAAACAGTGCTGCCGCAAGGACGCAGTGTAGCGTCACTTTCTAAGCTGCTCTGCCTTATCGAAGTCTGCTTGAGCGCGGGCGCGATCGCCTTTTTTTTGGTAAGCGTGTCCGCGATTATTATAGGCGTCGGTATAATCCGGCTTCAGCTCTATCGCTTGGGTCAAGTCCGCAATGGCACTGGCGTAATCACCTTTGCGATAGTAAGCTATCCCACGATTGCGATAGACAATGGCAGAGTCCGGTTTCAACTCTATCGCTTTGGTATAATCTTTGATGGCACTGGCATAATCACCTTTGTGATAGTAAGATCTTCCACGATTGCGATAAGCACCGGCATAATCCGGCTTCAACTCTATCGTTTTGGTATATTCAATGATTGCGCGATTATAATCGCCTTTTTTTAGGTAAGCAATGCCATAACTGTAGTGTACCTCCGCATCATTGGGTTTCGGTTGTATCGATTTGAGCGGCTCTACGGTGGTGTGGTCAGATTTTGACAGTTTTGGAGCCAACAAAGCTGCCGCAAAAAAGCAGCAAAGTGCCCGTCCCATTTCTGTCCTTTCATCAATGTTTTCATGAACACTTAGGTTGCCTTGTGTTCTTATTACATGAGCGAGTAAATTGTCTGCTCTATCAAAGTCGTGATATTGATTAATAGCTTGGTTCAGATCCAAATTTCCAAATCCTATGTTTCCAAGGGGATCCACGACTGAAAACAAAAGTTCTTCAAGCCATTTGCGTAACTCTACAGGGAGGTTTGTATCGATGTCAAGCGTTCTGAAGTGTTCCTCAAACACCGGATTGTTCTCTGTCGCCCCTACAGCAGTATCTCTAATTTTTGGGTGAGTACTAATTTCTTGCAGTTGAGCAATGTCTTTATCTTTGTTACGGATTCTAGTTTGGAGCAATTGAATTTTGTCGTCTTTAGTTCTTATATCCTCGGCATGGACGTTGATTTGCTTGTCAAGTTCACGATTTTCCCTATTTAACCTACTATTCTCTCTATCTTTTTCACTGATTGTGTCGTTGAGTGAGCGACTTGCTTGGTCTTTCTCTGACAAAGTTTGGCGAAGGTCACCAATGGTTGTCTCGTGCGTGTTGACCTGTTCTCGAAGTTGATCGATTTGTCTTTGCAATTCGTCGTTTTTTCTCAGCAATCGAGTGTTATCGTCTTTAGTCAAGTTTAATTCATGGAGAGTGTTACCAAAAAGACTGGCAATATCTTCCTGCGGTGGTGATTCCTCAACCGGTTCTGATGCGAGATTAGTTACGCGGCCTGTCTGCCCTTGGCTTTTACAGATTACGTTAATAATCCCTTCCAAAATGGCGCGATAGGTTTGATCGCCACTCGGTTCCGGTGAATGGAGGGTAACATCATTTTCCAGGCTATATTTTATCAGTCCCTTAAGCCGGCTCTCCTCCTTGCGATACTCTGCTCTCATCTCATCGGTAAATCGTTGCCGAAAGTCTTCCCAATCGATCGTATTAGATTGCCACTGTGTGAGCAGCTCCCTTGATGGTGCTAATTCCGGGATGTGCAGCATAGATGGGATTTCTTCATGGCAGATTGCGTATTTTTTCTTCGTTGGACTGGCTTCAGCGTTTTCAATGGAATTCAGATATAACATAACAAGTCCTTATTGCTGATATTTGAAAGGTAAGCCTTATTCTCTTTTCTTATCCATATTTTAACCAGTTATCAAAAAGCGGTTTGATCCGCGGGTTGAGACTTTCAAGGAACGCTGGGTCATTCAGCCACTCCTGACTCGTAGGGCTATCTGGATTTGGCGGCTGCCCTTCGGACGGTGCAATCACAAGCGCGTAATGTAGTGTTTGGCGGAGTGCCCCTGACCGGTTATGCCCCTTGTGAAGCAGACTGGAGTTGTAGAAAACGATATCACCCGCCTTCAATTGAACAGCCATCTGATTGGGCATGTCGGCTTTGGGCAAATTTTGTATGATATGCCGCTCGGCTTCGGTAATCTCCCGTCGATGGCTGCCGGGAACGATGAACAGGGTATCATCGTCGTACAACGCACCGTTCAACTGGACGCCGCTCCTGAGTTTCGCTATCAGTTGTTCGAGTGGCACTTCACCATCTCTTACGGAATCTCGATGCCAATTGATGTGATACGGCTTGCGTTCTGAACTGACCAACAGTGTGCACAGATGATAGCGCAACCGCGTCCCAATTAGGCTTTCGATGACATCCAAAATTTGCGGATGCGCGAGCGATTCGACGAGGGCTGTTTCTCTGATGCTTGGATGAAAGATGTGGTTTACGCCCCAGACGTCATCTTGTTTGTCGTCAACGTAGCGCAGGTATTCATGCACCTTTTCGATTCGACATTTGTGCAAGATGCGATCCACAGCGGTACGATATGTTTCAATATCTGTTTGGGATAATACCCCTCTGCGGATAACGTAACCTTCCTGAAGAAACGATTCTATTTCAGAACGACTGAGCATATTGCCCTCGTTTGGTATGTTAATTTCCTCTAACAATGTGCCGATCTTCGTAACCGCCGCGCGGGAACCGTTCCAGGGGCAAGTCCGCGGGAATATAGTGCCACGCGGTACTGTAGCGGGGACGGGCACTGCGGTTCTCGTAAGTCCCGTGGAGAAGATTCGATGAAAAAAAGACTACCGTGCCACCCGGCACTACCAAATCAACGGCTTTCGATTCGTCTACCTCCGTCCAACTTCCGTGCGCCCCCGGTCTTCTATGGTGTTCCACAATCGCTTGCGACAGGTGGCTTTTCGGAACGATTCTCAAACAGCCGTTCTCGCGGTCTGCGTCTTGAAGGTAAATGCCGCAACTGACAATTCGGTTGGTATTCGTACCGAAGTAGAAGTTGTCCTGATGCCAATCTACCGAGGTGCCTCCATTCGGCAGCTTGGGAAAAAACTTGGTGCCGAATACATCAATGTCGGGGCCGATGAGTGTTTGGACTCGATCAAGGATCTCCGCTTCTTGGGCGAGATCTAACACCTTTGGCTCAACAACGCACACGCCCTGAATTTTGTGTAAAAAACCCGGAATCGGCTTATGGTCTTCGTCGAATTCAAAGCTCCAGTGCGGGCTATCGAGTGGAAGGGCATGGCTGCGCTCAACGAGTTCATCAAAGAGATCCTGATAGGCTTTAAGTTTTTCGCCGTGGATTAAACTTTCAAAAACCAAGTATCCGTCTTCATGAAATTGCTGTACCTGTTTGTCCGTTAATTGCATTGATAGATTCCCCTATTCTTTTATGAGATGAAGATTTTGTCCGCTATTACTTTCCCCAAAAAGTCAGATACGGCTGATTCTCCAATTCCCTTAACAAGAGCAGTCCAAGTTCCCGTGCGTGGTAGTCGCCCCACATCGACGATTCGCCACAAGGGATTGCGCTACCTTCTGGGATATAATCCCAACCGTTTGGACGATGATAGATTGAATGCAAGAGTAAGCCCTGATGTTCGTCGGATTCCGAGAGATATAGTTCGGAAAAGAGCGTCGCAGCAACGGTTAATCCCGCTTGATAGTACTGTTTTCCTGCTGCTTGTTCTCCCTGTTTCTTGAGGTAATTCCCCAATCGGATTAACCCCTGCGCGGTAATAGCTGCTGCAGAACTATCCACAGGTTCAACTCCGTTGAATGGGTCTGTGGGTTGTTGGAGATAGGATCCAAGCTGAGCCAGTCCCGGTGCCCCGGTGTCCCAATACGGGATGCCATCTGAAGCCGTGTTCTCAATATAAAAATCAGAGGTAGCCTTAGCAGCTCTCAGTATATGGGCAGTTGCCCCACCCTTCCCGCCGTAAGGAGCGAGTTCGTCGTCCGTTAATGTCTCAAAAAACTCAAGCTGCTCGGCATAGCCGGTGATGATCCATGCGAGCCCTCGCGTCCATGTCGTAAACGGTGAGTATCCCTGCTGGCTGCTCGCGCAGCGATAATTGCCATCGTTCATGTTAAAAATCGATTCATGTGCAACGCGTCCGCGTACGTCAAACGCATCACGTCCTTCACCATAGTAGACATTGTAACTTGCGGTTGTTTCGGAGTGGTGCAACAGCCGCTCCAGTAAAGCGATTGGCTGATCGTTCTCACCCATCAGCACATGACCTAAGCTATGTCCCAACGCCAGCGAGCGCAACGAACGGATAGTATCCGCGAAAAGGGAGTGCGGTCCGTTGAAAGAGGGAATATAACCTTTCCCATCTTTTATCTTTGACCAGCGACTCGCCTGCACCGCTGCCGACACTTTCAACGCCAGTTCATAGAAGTGGAGTTCCCACTCGTTGTGTGGGATACGCCCCTCAAGGATCATGCGCCGTAAATTCCCATAGGTCGAGACGTTGTTGAATCCATGGTCGTGTACGCCGATATGCGTCAGATGAGGTGCCATCTTCTCAACCGTGTTCGTCCGCCCGATTTCTAGGAACTGCTCATCATCTGTTGCATCGAATTGCAGCAATGCGGAACCAAATTGGAATCCCTGTGTCCACTCTGTCCAACCGCGCGTGGTATACTGACCCGCAACAGTAAACACCGGCGTTCCTTGTTCGGGGGGCCATGTGTCTTCGATTGCCAGAATCTTCTTTCCCGAAAGTTCAAACAGATGATTAAGTTTCGGTTTAAGCTGTTCGACGGTAATTGAATCGTTAATCTGCATAGCGGTTTAGTGTCCTCTAAAAGCGTGTAGGGATCTAATCAAAAACTTAACGCGTGTTCACATCCGCTGTGAATCGCTATTTCCCCCGCTGACGGATGACTTCATACAGCAGGATACCCGCGGCGACCGAAACGTTCAGCGATGGGACGTGCCCGAACATCGGGAGGTGGATCCGTAAATCGCATTTCTCCTTAACAAGGCGACGAAGCCCCTCTGCTTCGTTGCCGAGAACAAGACAAATCGGTCCCGTCAAATCCGCTTGCGTGTAAGGGGTTGGCGCTGCCTGATCTGCGCCGATTACCCAGATACCAGCGTCCTTGAGCGTCTCAATTGTTCGGGCAAGGTTGGTCACTTGAGCGATCGGCACATATTCAGAGCTGCCCGCCGAGGCTTTGTGTGCAGCGGTTGTGATACCGGCGGCTCTATCTTTTGGCAGGATTAACCCGTCGGCATTCACAGCATCCGCCGTGCGGATAATTGCCCCGAGATTCCGAGGATCCTGGACCTGATCGAGCATAGTGAACAAAGGTGGATGATCCGAGCTTTGGGTGTTCGTGATGAGACTTGGAAGATCGGTATAACTGGCGGGACTGACAAGGGCGATAACCCCTTGATGTGGGACTTCAGTTTCTATCGGATCTAATTCCCGGCGGGGTATGAAATCACAACGGATGCCATTTTTCTCAGCAATAGCACGGATTTGACGGAGGCGCGCGTGTTTATTTCCTTGTGCGATAAGAATCCGTTCAATTTCACGATTGCCGCGGCGTAGAAGTTCCAGCACTGAATTTCGACCGACAATTTTATCTTGCATATCTTTGTATGGGGAAATTCTCTATACAAACTTGGCTACCGGCACCGGGCGTTCAACAGCAAAACTCTTGTGGTGGAGCTTGATACGCTCAATTTCATGGAGTGTATCCGCTGTAAAGTAGCTTTCTCCACAATGGGAGCAGCTCACCATAGGGATATTCTCAATGACTATCAAATCTCCACCCTTGCCGTAGGTTTCTGCAACTCTGCGGGTTCGTGCTCCCTCTCTACCACAAATATCACACAGCATCTTTTTGCCTCATCCAGTGACAGCGCCTTCAGACGCTGAGGACACGAGACGTGCATATTTCGCCATTACACCGCGGGTGTAGCGCGGTGCTGGAGGTGTCCATTCGTCGAATCGCGCTTGGATCTCTTCATCCGAAAGTTCAACGTCGATCCGAAGTTCTTCGGCATCAATCACAACAATGTCACCGTCACGTAGTATCGCAATCGGTCCACCGTGTGCCGCTTCCGGCGCAATATGGCAAATCATAAAGCCGTGCGTGGCACCAGAGAATCTGCCGTCTGTCATGAGGGCAACATCTTCACCCAGCCCAGCCCCGACGATTGCGGCGGTAACACCGAGCATTTCTCGCATACCCGGACCACCGGCGGGACCCTCGTAGCGAATAACAACTACGTCACCCGGTTGAATCGTTCCGTCCTTAATCGCTGCGAAGGTATCTTCCTCGCGTTCAAAGACACGCGCTGGACCTCTATGGACCGTTCTATCGTGACCTGCTAATTTAATAACACAGCCATCAGGGGCGAGATTGCCTTTGAGTATTGCGAACCCGCCGGTCGGTTTAATCGGTTTCGATACGGGGAAGACCACTTCCTGTCCTTCTGTTTCGACAGCGCTGGCAGCTGCTTCGCCGATGGTCTGTCCCGTCACAGTGAGTTCGTCGGCGTGCAGGCGTCCGGCTTCCATAAGGCGTTTGGCAACAAGCTGAATTCCACCCGCTTCATGCAGATCTGCAGCGACAAAACGTCCGCCGGGTCTGAGGTTTACATAGATTGGTGTCTTTGATCTGATCTCTTCAAAGTCGTCAATTGTCAGTGGGATATTGGCTTCGTGTGCGATTGCGAGCAGATGAAGCACACCGTTAGTTGAACCAGCGGTTGTCGCCACCGAAGATATTGCATTTTCGAGCGAACGTTGGGTAATGATCTGGCTCGGACGTCGATCGGCGGCTAGCATTTCCATCACCAACTTGCCCGCTTCAAACGCGACATCATCTTTATTTTTATCCACTGCTGGGACGCTGCCACTCCCCATCGGTGCCATCCCAAGGATCTCGACCGCAGTTGCCATTGTATTAGCGGTGTATTGACCGCCGCAAGCGCCTGGACCGGGGCAGCCCTTACTAATAAGATCATCAAGTTCTTCGACGGTGATCTTACCTGCAGCGTGCACCCCCACCGCCTCAAAAACCTCCATGATTGTCACATCTTCATCCTGAAAACGACCGGGCATAATTGAGCCGCCATAAAGTGTCAGCGAGGGGATATCTAAACGGGCAAGCGCCATCACCGTTCCGGGAACAGTTTTGTCGCATCCACAAAGCGTGACAACCGCATCGAACATATTGCCGCGACAAACAAGTTCAATGGAATCCGCAATGACCTCCCGACTGATGAGCGATGCCTTCATTCCCTCGGTGCCCATACTAATTCCATCTGAAATACTGACTGTATTAAATTCAAGAGGCGTACCACCGGCCGCTCGGATGCCTTCCTTCACTTTTGCAGCGAGGCGGCGGAGATGGTAGTTGCAGGGACCAATCTCGATCCATGTATTGGCGACCCCTACGATCGGCTTGTCCAGATCTTCAGGTTTTAATCCATCATCGCCAAACATCAACATGGCGCGTGCTGCTGCTCGATCTGGACCATCGGTAATCACATAACTTTGGCGTTTAAGTTCGTTTCTCATACTTCCTGTGTCTCCGATTCTTTTCAAAGGACAAAGATTGTTACCCTGTGTTTGGTCTCCTATTGTAACTGTTCCGGGACCTGTGTATATCTGATCAAGATTTAGTGAGTAACAAGATAAAAGACAGAAATCTTGAGCTGTTACTCTATCCTTCAATCTTGGAATCTAGCTTGAATTGGGCACAACGATCACCGTCGTCTGGATAAAACAGGGCTCCAGCGACAGACCAATGATAAAAGTGCACGAAATGATTTTTAATAGAAACAAAAAAGTTACTTTTAATCCCGTTATGTCCGTTTCACGCGAAACAGGGGTTGATCAAACTCAACGGTCGTTGTATCTTCGACGAGGATTTCCAGAATCTCGCAGGGGAAATCCGGCTTGACTTCGTTGAAAATTTTCATTGCTTCAATCAAACACAAAGTGTCATCTTCTGATACAACGCTTCCAACTTCCACATAAGCCGCAGCCTCCGGCGACTGTGATGCATAAAACAGTCCTACCATCGGTGACCGTATGAGCTCTCCCACCTCCGGTGACAGTTGCACCGCAGGAGACTCCACCTGTTCCGCGCTTGGTAAGGGCACCCTGTCGCTTGGCTGCGAAAGCGCGACAGGTACGGGTTCGCTGCCTCGCCGGACCTTCAGGGTAATACCCTCCTCACGCAGAAGAACCTCTGTCAAATCGCGCTCTTCCATGATGTCACAGACCTGTTGCAAAAGTTCTGTAGCGGATGGCGATTTCTCTCTAGGCATTGATTAAACCCTCTCTACATATGTTCCCGTGCGGGTATCAACCTTAATTGTTGTACCGTTCTCGACAAATAGGGGCACTTGGACCACCCCGCCTGTTTCCAGCGTTGCCGGCTTTGACCCGCCACTGGCAGTATCGCCGCGTAAACCGGGATCTGTTTCAACAATTTTAAGTTCCACGAATGTCGGCAATTCAATTGTTATTGGGATATTCTGGTCAACTTTGACCCGAATCGTTTCTCCTTCCTTGAGAAACTTCATTCCATCGTTCAGGAGGTTTTCCGCAAGTTCGTGTTGCTCAAAAGTTTCGTTGTCCATGAAGTACAACAGCGTTCCATCACTATACATATATTGCATATCACGGTCTTCAAGGCGAACAGTTTCAATTGTATCTTTTGAACGGAATGTCCGATCGATAACTGATCCATCGGTGACTCGCTTGAGTTTAGTGCGAGCAAATGCGCCTCCTTTACCGGGCTTAACGTGTTGGCAATCCGTAATAGTATACATAACGTCATTGAGTCGGATAACCAAACCGTTTCGTAAGTCATTTAGTGCTGCCATAAAATTCTCCTTTTTGACTTTTCAAAAAAATCCAAACCTTTATCTCTTTTGCTTTTCCTTGAACCTATCAATCTGACTGTTGCAAAATCTGGATCATTGCGTCCAACGCCAAATCATAGCCGTGCGCTCCAAATCCGCAAATCACGCCGACAGCGATAGGGGAAATGTAAGAATGCTGGCGAAAAGATTCGCGGGTATGCACGTTGGAGAGATGAATCTCAATAACGGGAAGATTAACAGCGGACAGGGCATCCCGGATTGCAACGCTCGTATGTGTGTAAGCCGCAGGATTGATGACGACGCCATCCGCCCAATCGATATTGTTCCCAATGAAAGAAACAATTTCACCCTCGGAATTCGACTGAAAAACCTTGAGATTGGCACTCCGTTCTGATGCGATTTCGCGCAGATGCGAATTGATGTCCTCCAACGTCTGACTGCCGTAAATTTCGGGCTGTCGTCTTCCCAAGAGTTGGAGGTTAGGTCCGTGAATCAGTAAAATGTTCATATGGTCAATTTTTCTTTACGGCTGCTCACCTCGAATGGAGATTCTGCTGGAATATCTCTACAATTTTATCTGTGACCGCTGTGACTGATAATCCTGTGGTTGGGATCTCATAGTCGGCGCGAGCGTAGAAAGGGTGGCGTTCTATAAGCATCTGCTCAATGTTCCCCAATGGATTGGGGGCTTGCAGCAACGGTCGGTGCGTTTCGCCCCCAACGCGCCGCCAAATCTCCTCCGACGTTGCCGTTAAACAGAAAACAATACCGTTGCGCTTGAGCGTCTCCAAATTTGATTCTCGCAGGACGACCCCACCGCCCGTTGAGATTACGTAGTTCTCTAAATTTGCTGCCTTATGTACAGCTGCACTCTCTAAATCTCTGAAGTGTGCTTCGCCATACCGAGCAAAGATGTCGGGGATATCTGTTCCGCTGTCCTCTACGATTATGTCGTCCGTATCGATCATCGGCATCTGAAGGCGTGCGGCGAGTTTCTGAGCCACTGAGGTTTTACCTGTTCCCATGAAACCAACCAAGACGATATTTCGCACGGATTCCCCTCGTCCCGCAAAGGTATTAGTATACATATATTGTGACCAATTGTAAAGCAATTCTTTACTTCGGTATGGCAAGCTATATCAGTGGGAATTCGACTTTGGGATTGCCATCTTTTTCACAAATTACCTCGATTCAAAGAAATCCACTAGATCTTTGCCGTGTGTTCTTGCATTGACCTGTTTATCGAGTTTGATAATCTGTCCGTCTTTGCCGATGACAACCGTTATGCGGCTGCTTAAACCATCTGGTTGATCTGTCGCACCGAAGAGCAAGCTAATATGGCGCCCTGTGTCAACGAGCAATGGAAAATTTAGGTTATTCTCTTCGGCAAACCTCTTGTGAGATGCTGCATCTTGTACACTCACTGCGAAAACTTGTGTATCATGTTCGGCGAATGCGCTCGACTCATCCCGGAGCGAGCAAACTTCTGCCGTTCAGCCGCCGGTGAAATCTTTGGGATAAAATGCCAAAACAACGGTCTTTTTCCCTTTGAAACTGCTGAGTTGATACGTTTTTCCATCCTGATCTGAAGCGATCATATCTGGCGCCAGCTGCCCAACCTGAACCGGTCCCGGAATGCTTTCCTCTATTAGCTTGACGAGATCTGCTCCGTGTGTTTGTGTGTTCACGTTTCGATCAATTGCGCGAATATATCCCGCTTTGTCAATAATGAAGGTTGACCGATTAGAAGCCTGAAATCTTTCCATGATGCCGCTGTAGACCTTGCTTACCGCAAATTCCGTGTCGGCAAGTAGAGGGAATCCAAACTTCTCTTCCTCTTGGAATTTCTTATGAGACGCTTCATCATCGACACTAACCCCCAGAAGGACTGTATCCGTCCTCTGAATTTGGCTCAACTCATCCCGGAGCGAGCGGAGTTCTGTCGTTCAGCCGCCAGTAAAGTCTTTGGGATAAAATGCCAAAGCGACATTCTTATTCCCCAAATAATCACGTAAACTATGGGCGACTCCATCTCCGTCATTGAGCGTAAAATCTGGTGCCGCCATGCCAACTTTCAGATCTTTGAATGTTTCCATCTGTGTCTCCTTCGCGTTTATTGCGCTAATAATCATAAATGTAAAAATAATTGTGATGCAGAGCATTAAAGTCCGTGGCATTGTAACCCTCCTCTAAAGTGGATCGCCGAGTTTGCCAGCTTACGGATTGATAATATACCGATGTCTTCACGTTTTGTCCGTGAGCTAACTATTCACATATTTCTGTGTTAGATCGCTAGTCCACTGTCCATGTGAACACCACTTTACCGCTTCGGGAGTCGTCAGCAACCTGATAGGCTTCTACACCCTCCGCAATCGCAAACTGATGTGTCACAATTGGTGCGAATGAGAGGTTCTGCCGAGCAAGGAAATTGACTAGGTCATAAGATTGCTGAAGCGGTAAAACAAAAGATCCCATCAACGTTAATTCTCGATTGATAATGTCTGTAGGATTAATTACAGGTTCGTTGTTGCCGATACCGACAAAAGCAGCTTTCCCACCACGTCGGAGACACTTCACTGCGTTCCTCCGCCCTGATGGACTGCCCGATGCCTCAAAGGCAAGGTCGCATCCGTCCGCTCCAGCGATTTCACGGATCACATCAAGTGCGTTCTCTTTCTCTGCATTAATCGCAACGTCTGCCCCAATCTGTTTTGCCAACTTGATGCGTTCATCAATAACATCCACGCCAATTACGTAGCCACCCATCGCTTTTGCGAGCAAGACACCGCTCAATCCGACGGGACCGAGTCCAAAAACCGTAAGCGTCATATTCCCAGACACACCCAGCTTTTGCATAGCGGAATAGGCGGTTCCGCCGGCACAGGCGATAAATGCACCATCGGTGAAACTAATGGAGGAAGGCATGACCACGCAGTTGCGTTCATCCGCGAGAACAAAATCAGCGTGTGAGCCATCAATGGGACCGCCGTACCCTCTGCACTCGGGGCACCATTGAAAATATCCAGCCGCGCACTGTTTACAATGCCCACAACTGCGATAGTGGTTGATGCAAACACGGTCACCGATTTTAATGTGATTTACACCTTCACCAATCGCTTCAACAACGCCGCTCGGTTCATGACCAGGAATGCGATTTTCACGTTCTTGCAGCAGATTGAGGCTAAGGCGGTAGATGTGCAAATCGCTGCCGCAGATGCCAGTTGCCTGCATACGGACAAGCACTTCTCCAAACCCCGGTTCGGGGTTAGGAAAGTCTTTGATGGTCGCTCTGCGATCGCCTAAGAAAATGACCCCTTTCATCTATCGTTCCCCTTTTACATTGCATCGTTGTCGGGATTATCTTTACCTCAGTGTTGCCAATACATCAAAAAAAGTCGGGAAGGTTTTGCTCACGCAGCCCGGATCTTTAATCCGAATCCCCGGCGTTTTCAAGCCGATTAATGAAAAACTCATAGCAACCCGGTGATCTTCATATGTTTCGATTTCTGCGGGGCTAATTTGAGCGGGTGAAATCTGAACGCCATCTTGATGCTCAACAACGGGGACACCAAGTTTGCGAAGTTCTGTGACCATGGCGTGGATACGATCTGTTTCTTGGTGGCGCGTATGCTCGATATTGCGAATTGTCACGGGACCCTCTGCAAAAGGAGCAATCGCCGCGAGGGTCAGCGATGTGTCAGAGATCGCCTTCATATCCAGATCGATCCCTTTGAGCCGATCCGGTCCGATGACTTCGATATCAGCACCGCCGCGTTTCACTTGGCAGCCCATCTGTTCGAGCACATTGACAAACTGCACATCACCTTGTGCGGAATCGGTACTAAGGTTGGTCACTCGGACGTGGCCTCCGGTGACCGCAGCGGCGGCGAAGAAATATGAGGCATTGGAAGCATCTGGCTCAACAGCGTATTCGCGGGGTTGGTAGTGCTGTCCGCCCTCAATATAAAAAGATTTGTAGCGATCGTGAGTTACATCTACACCAAACGCCTTCATCACTGAGGTAGTGATGTCAATGTAGGGTGTCTTCATCTCTCCCATCACTTCAATCGCTATCCCTTTTTCGGCATAAGGGGCAACGAGCATCAGCGAGGTCAAGAACTGACTGCTTTTGCTGGAATCGAGGCGGGTTTTTCCACCCTTGAGCCCGTTTGCGCGAACAATTAACGGCAGAAAGTTGTTATTAAATTTTGAACGGACATCAACGTCAAGCTGCTTGAGGGCGTCAAGCAAATCCGAAATGGGACGACTCTGACGCATCGGTGCGTCGCCGTCAATGATAAATTCTCCGTTTCCGAGCGCAACGTAACTGACAAGTGGTCGCGCTGCTGTGCCGGCATTACCGATGTAAAGTTCAGCGCGATCGACAGGGATCCTTCCGCCATTTCCAACCACCTCAAACGTACATCCTTCCTCATCTGCCTCAATCCCAACGCCGAGCCTTCGCAGCGCCTCAGACATATAGTGGGTGTCATCGCTGAAAAGCGCACCTGTCAACCGAGAACGTCCTTCAGCAAGCGCGGCAACCAGCAATGCCCGATTCGTATAGCTCTTTGAACCGGGCACAGCGACCGTGGCGTTGATTGATCTCTGAGTAGGTTGGATTTCAATCATTGAGGAATTCTCTGTTTCGGGATTAAATTAGCCCGTGCTCAGCCAATAGATCCTGTAGTTCGCCTCTCGCCGCATCGTCGACCGGGAGGAGGGGACTGGCGGTATAGTGGCTGCAGACCCCAAGCAGTTCCATACAGGCTTTCATACAACTGATTGCTGCGCCGTAACCATAGAGTTTGCTCAGTTCAAGGATCTGTTTCTGCAAGCGATGGACTTCATCAATCTGCCGCGCCTTCGCTGCATCATACAACTGCACAGAGGTTTTCGGATCAACGTTAGAGATTGAAATAACGGCACCGGCTGCCCCAAACAAGATCGCGGCACCCGCCAACGTATAAGAGCCGAGCATGATTGAGAAATCCTCGTTGTCACCGAGGTAAGCAAGCATTTTGAGGTAGTTTGTCCAATCCCCTGAGCTATCCTTGATCCCAACGATATTGTCTACCCCCTCTGCTAAATCGCGAACGACCTCCGGTGGGATCGCGGTCTTCACCATCACCGGGATGTTGTAAATAACTACCGGCAGATCGGTGCTTTGGGCGATAGTCTTGTAGAAATCAACAATATCAGCATCGCTGGTTGATGGATAGTAGTAGGGTGGGGTTGCTGCAACCGCATCGATCTTAAATTCCTGTGCGATCTCAATATTCTGGACCACCCGTTGGGTACTCGAATCCATCACGCCGCAGATAATCGGGACACGCCCACCGACCGTATTCGCAGCAATTTCAATTGCGCGTTGTCGCTCTGCGTTTGTCAGCGTTGTGAACTCTCCCGAGGTGCCGAGCAGGTAGATGCCGTGCACACCGTTATCAATTAAACGGTTAAGATGCTTCACAAATCCCAACTCATCAATCCGTTCTTTTTCATCCAAAGGCGTTATCGTCGGTGTCAGGATGCCTTCAAATCGTCCCTTCATACTGTTTTTCTCCTTCATTGCCTGCCGTATCAGTGGTACTTCTTAAGCGGTTGAATCGCTTCCTGTACCTGTGCTGAGATTTCTGATGGAACGCGTGGGTTAAACGGACCTCCCGTGCCGCCTACAATATCACCAAAGCCGCTGAGGTTCATCGCTTCTATTACAGCGGAATAGTTGTAGAGACGTTCGTTCACGAAACGAATTTCTTCGAGGGCGAAGATGTCTGCTTCGACTTGGCGGGAAGTTTCGTAATCACCACGACGTTGGGCGTTGTTGATCTCGTCGGAGGCGCGTGCGCATAAAACAGCGATTCCGGACGTATGCCCTTTCGTGCCGAGTTCCGCCGGGCGTGTGCATCTATCGCCAATGCCCCAGACCACAAGCCCACTGTCCCCTACACCATCAATGATTGATTCTACATCTTCTACACCTGTACCAATCTTCACGCCGATAAAATGCGGTGAATCCTTGACCAGACGGACCATCGCATCGAGTTCTTTCTTCTGGCGGAAGTAGTAGAGAAATCGGGCACCGCACGATTCGCCGTACTGCTCGCCAAACTTCATATACTGTTCATATATACCTTCAGGATTTGAGATTCCTGTTAAAGGCATTATCAAATACACATCGGGTGGACGTTGCAAGTTGGACTGTGCTTCAATGAGTTTCCCCGCGTCCCCGATTGGGTTCGGCACGATACCTGACATCAAAACTCCATCACCCGCCATTTCACGACCGGTCGCATCCATCACACGGGTCTGATCCTCCAAGCTGACGTGATGAACGAGACTCGTTCCGGCGATTGCGATCACGCGCTTCCGATCGCCTTCGAGGTAGTTGTTCTGCATCAGGTAGTTGATATTTTTTGCGTGCCCTGCGTAATCAATTTCATCATCTTTGAAGGGGATGATCGGAATGGCTGTCACAGAATCTAAAGCGTCCAAAAGGGTTGGTGTATCAATAGACATAGATGTTCTCCCGTTAGTCTAAATTCGCAATGGTACTTTCTGGCTGATTAACAATTTTATTAATGGGTTAAGTTTAGCAGAATTTCCTTACGATGTCAATGCTCAACATTTCCCTTGCAAAAACGGCACAATTGTGCTACACAATGATAATGTTGGCGGCGAGCATAACTTCCCCTTTTAATCTGATCCCGTGAGGTTAGGAAAGGGTATCATACATGATTTACGGCTACATCCATATCTCAGAAACCATAGAACCTAAGTGCCTCCCTCTTTGTGTAGGGGAGGCTTTTTTTATGCCCGGATTTAGTTGCTGATGAATGCACAAGCTGTACTGGATTTTATTGAAGAGATCGGCGTTCTCAAGAATCTGCCGCGCACCGGTTGGCGTTTACGTGGTATCAAAGATGCCGAGAGTATCGCGGATCACTGCTATCGGGTGTCGCTCTTATCAATGATTCTGGCAGATGTGTTGACGGAGCGGGACGTTCCGTTGGACGTAGAAAAGGTGATGCGTATCGCATTGTTGCATGAGGTTGCCGAAGCGCGAATTGGGGATTTGCCGTTTCCAGCCCTCAAATATATTCCCGAAGAAGTCAAAGCATCGGGAGAACGCGCTGCTGTCGAAGCAATGTTTGAACGTTTTGGTCCACTCAAACGGAAATATATCCAACTCTGGGACGACTTTGAGAAAGGGACATCTATTGAGGGAAAGTTGGTGCGGGCTGCTGATAAACTTGAGCTGATGGTTCAGGTCTTGGAATACGAAAAAATTGGCTATCGATCGCTGGACCAATTTTGGACAAATCCTTGGAATTATCGAAACTTTGACGATTCTCCCCTGATAAAGGAGATTATGGAACTCCTGTATCAGCGGCGGGAAGATTTATAGGGAATCATAAAAAATAAATAAACACTCTCGCCATCCGGTAGGTGCGGTTTCTAACCGCACCGCATCGGCGCAGTTAGAAACAGCGCCTACTATTAAAAAAATAAATAGACACTCACCAACAACCCCGCCCTTCGCGTAGTTTCGAAAGTCCCCCTGATTAGGGGGATTTAGGGGGTTGGCTGTGCATTTGGGGTGTCTCATTAATTCTAAGGTCCACTATAACTTGAGGAGCGTTGGTGTGAGGGAAGATTATGCAAATGCGTGAAAAGACACAAGTGATGACGGCGGAGGACATTCGGCGAGCGGTGGTCCGAATCTCACATGAGATTTTGGAGCGGAGTCATCAGGAAATTGCCGATCTGGCAATCATTGGCGTTAAAAGCCGGGGCGATCACTTAGCGCGTCGAATCGCTGAGAATCTGGAGCGAACCGAGGCGATTCAAGTCCCGGTCGGCGTCGTCGATGTGCGGCTCTATCGAGATGACGTGAACCTGTATGATGAGACGATTAAAGCGAATCTCACAGAGATTCCTTTTGATCCCACCGGAAAACGTGTCATCTTGGTCGATGAGGTGCTTTACACCGGACGCACTGTCCGCGCTGCGATGGACGCAGTCATGGATTTTGGACGACCCGCAGCCATTCAGTTGGCAGTTCTCATTGACCGCGGACATCGTGAACTCCCAATTGCAGCAGACTATATCGGCAAGAATATCCCGACTTCGCGTAAGGAGATTGTTCGCGTTCAGTTGGTCGAAGAGGACGGAGTCGATCAAGCGACGATCTACGAGGAGGATGATTCATGAGTCGGATACTCATCCGTAATGGTCGCATTATTGACCCCGCCAACCAGATTGACACCACCGGAGATCTCCTGATTCGTGATGGAAAAATCGATCAAATTGATGACCGTATCGACGCTGAGACTTCTGAAACGATTGATGCAACGGGTCTGATCGTTACACCGGGCTTGGTCGATATGCACGTTCATCTTCGTGAACCCGGCTTTGAGCACAAGGAGACAATTGCATCAGGAACCCGTGCGGCGGCAGCCGGTGGATTTACTTCCGTTGCGTGCATGGCGAATACCGATCCGGTGGCGGATTCACCCGACGTTATCGAATTAATACAGTCACGGGCGCGAAAAGATGGCGCGACGAATGTGTTCCCCCTCGGCAGTATCACGAAAAATCTCGATGGCAAAGTATTGACGGATGTGCCAGCGCTGTTGAAAGCCGGTGCCGTTGGGCTATCGGACGATGGCAAAACAGTCATGGACGCAGGGGTGATGCGCGATGTGTTAGCGTTGAGCGCGAAGCACAACTTCCCCGTGATGGTCCACTGCCAAGAGCATAACCTCGACGTAGGAGCCGTTATGAATCTCGGCGAAACGTCACGGCGCCTGAATCTGCCCGGAAGTCCTAAGGCAGCGGAAGATATTATCGTTGCCCGCGACATCATGCTCGCCGAACTGACCGGTGGGCACCTCCATGTCCTCCATGTCAGCACGGCGGGATCCGTTGACCTTGTCCGTTGGGGTAAACGTAGAGGGGTCAACGTAACGGCTGAAGCGATGCCACATCACTTTACGCTCACTGATACAGCGATCGAAGAACACGGCACAGATGCCAAAATGCACCCACCCTTGCGCACACAGGCTGACGTTGATGCTGTCATTGAGGGAATCAAGGACGGTACGCTCGATGCAATTGCGACAGACCACGCACCACATGCCCCGTTTGAAAAAGCGCAGGGAATGTTCGAAGCGCCGCCAGGCATCATCGGATCAGAGACCTGCGTACCGCTTGTGTTTGATCGACTCCTCCACACGGGTCAGCTTACTTTATCGGAGGCGATAGCGAAAATGACCTGCGTTCCCGCAAAAATTCTGCAAATCGACCGTGGAACACTCTCGGTCGGAGCGGTCGCGGACGTAACCTTGATAGATGCGGAGAGGGTTGCCACGGTAGATGTAGGTCAATCCCACTCCAAAAGCCGTAATACCCCCTTCGACGGTTGGGAATTGAAAGGATGGCCCCTGATGACTATCCGTGACGGTGTTGTTACGTGAAACGTAAAACGTGAAACGTAATAAATAAACCGGGACTTACGCACCTCATATTGTAGTTCCCCGATTCATCGGGCGTTTCGGGGTGTGGTCAGAATCCATACCCATCGTAGGCCGGGCATCTTGCCCCGCGTTGGCACTGAAGCATCGAACTACAAAACCTCAGCGTTCAACTGTGTAAGTCCTACTGAAGCGCAAAACGTGAAAATCATTAGTTCATCGGTTCATTTAGCCCCAGAGGGGCGACATGTTTATAGTACACGAATAAACAAATATCCTAAAGCCCCAGAGGGGCGACATGTGTATCCGAAGGGTGGAACGTAAGAAGAAATAGAATAAGTCATTTCTAAACAGGGTGGGGTATGGCTCAGGATGAACGCTTCAGCAATTTGCCTGCGATAGAGACCGAAAGGCTGCTTTTAAGATCGTTGAAGATGGCGGATGCCGAAGATATATTCGAATGGGTTTCAGACCCGCAGGTGACAACGTACCTCTTCTGGCGGGCTCACCAATCGATAGAGGACAGCAGAGACTTTATCGGGTGGGTAACAGCCGATGATTTCGCGTGTTGGGGAGTTGTCCTCACCGAGAACAGTAAGGTCATCGGAAACTGCTTTTTGCACAACGTGAACTTTGAACACAAAAGAGCAGAGATCGCTTTCAACATTGCTCGGAAGTATTGGGGCCGGGGCTATGCCACCGAGACAGCGCAAGCGATCATCCAATTCGGCTTTGAACGTTGGCAGCTCAATCGAATTGAGGGAACCTGCATGGTTGAGAATCGCGCCTCCGCTCGCGTGATGGAAAAGGTTGGGATGAGCCTTGAAGGTATCTTGAGAGAGTATGTCTACGTTAGAGGGCAGTTCCATGATATGAAGTTGTACTCGATTCTGAGGGAGGAATCGCAATAGATAAAGAGGCAGCCGATGAGTATGAATCAACTCTACTATGGTGACAATCTGGATATTCTGCGTACTTACATCTCCGATGAAAGTGTCGATCTCATTTACATTGATCCGCCGTTCAACTCAAATCAAGCGTACAATGTGATTTTCAGTGAGACGGATGGCTCATCTTCTCAGGCGCAGATCCAAGCCTTTGAAGATACATGGCGTTGGGGTGAAACTACCGAGCAGGCATATCATGAGTTAGTCGGGACTGCACCACACCTCTTGGTCGAGACAATCAAGAGTTTTCGCGGCTTCCTCACAGAGACAACCCTGATGGCATACCTTGTGATGATGGCGTTGCGATTGGTGGAGCTGCATCGGGTACTAAAACCGACCGGGAGTTTTTATCTTCACTGCGATCCGACAGCGTCACATTATCTGAAGATTATCTTAGATCAGATCTTTGGTGTTCAGAATTTTCAGAATGAAATTGTTTGGAAACGAACAAGTTCTCACAATGATCCTAAACGATTTGGCAGGGTTGGAGACCGGATTTTATTTTATTCTAGGTCGAAAGTTAAGACCTTCAATGTAATTTATAGTGATTATTCGCCGGAACAACTTTCACGATATAAATATGAAGATGAACGAGGTTGCTATCGGGCTGAAAATTTAACTGCTCCGCATTACTCTCCAACTAGAACGGTAGAATGGCGCGGGACCCATCCGGGAAGTAATCGGCAGTGGCGTTTTTCAATTGAGGAGTTGGAGCGTTTATATGCCGAAGAATACGTATTACTACGGCAAGATGGCTGCCCTCGTAAAGATGGATTGAAAGTTTACCTAGATGAGGCAAAAGGAGCACCAGCACAGAACATTTGGGCTGACATTCCACGAATCGGAAACACTAGCAAGGAGCGTCTCGGCTATCCAACTCAAAAACCTGAAGCACTGCTTGAGCGAATTATCGAAGCGAGTAGTAACGAAGGTGATGTTGTGTTGGACGCGTTCTGTGGTTGTGGGACGGCTGTCGCTGTTGCCCAACGATTTAACCGCCGGTGGATTGGGGTTGACATTACACACCTTGCCATCGCCTTATTGAAATACCGCCTTGCTGATGCCTTCGGTGATGATGTGGAATACGAAATCATCGGTGAGCCGAAAGATGCACAGAGCGCGAAGGCTTTAGCGGTTCAAGATCGGTATCAATTCCAGTGGTGGGCGTTAAGTCTGATTCGGGCGAGACCTTATCAAGGCAAAAAGAAGGGCGCGGACGAGGGTGTGGATGGAGTGATCTATTATGAGGACGTGGATCCGGACAAGCCAAAAAAGACACTGACCCGGAAAATCGTCATTCAGGTCAAAAGTGGGAAGGTCTCTGTCAAGGATATACGAGAACTGAAATCGGTCGTCGATAGCCAAGACGCTGTGATTGGCGTCTTTATCACGCTGAACCCACCGACGCAGCCCATGCTCAAGGAAGCAGCAACGGCGGGGCGTTTCCAATGGCTTCATGTCGCTCACACAACATATCCAAAAATCCAGATTCGGACGATTGATGAACTGCTTGCGGGAAACGGTATCGACTATCCGCAGACACCTATTGATGTTACGTTCCGCAGGGCAGAGCGGGCAACCCCCCAAAGCCAGCAGATTGAAATAGAGGTGCGATGACCTAAAAGGGGTGATGGGACAGATGGAAAAACGGCGAACACAGCAATGGCTCCAAGAAATCTATAAGCATCCCAAGCGGTATGAAGGCAAGGTCGTCATCATTTTGAACGACACCCGGATTGTAGGTGTAGCCGAGGACTTTACAGCGGCAAAGCGTAAACGAGAAGAGCTCGCTGCTTCTTCTTCATCGACTGACGATGGAAAGATGACACTTTTTCTTGTGCCGCGGCGGGTCAAGCAGGTACGAATTCGCACGTTACGCCTCCGAAGCCTCAGAGAAGATCTGTGGGAGCCTATATATCTTGTGAATTTGCAAACAAATCAAGGAGAGATTCAGAACTGTGAAATGTTGATTGACTCTGGAGCGGACATCAGCCTAATTCCGTTCCATACGGGTAGGTCGCTTGGCTTATCTCGTAGTGATGAAGAAATATTATCATTTGCACAAGGTATAGGTGGAGAAGTTAGCTATTTGCTGCGGAGAATTGATATAGTGATTGACGGGCATCCCGTCAGTGCAATGGTTGCTTGGTGTCAAGACGAAGATATTGAAGACATGATTGTGGGCAGACAAGATGTGTTTGATGCTTTTCATATTGAGTTTAGGCAGAGTGAGAGACGGATAATTTTCAAACCAGTTGAGGCTAAGGGCTAATCCAATGAAAGCAATTCTCGCATTAGCAGACGGAACAACTTTTGAAGGCGAACAGTTCGGCGCGACCGGAGAAACTTCCGGTGAGGTGGTCTTTAACACCAGCATGACCGGCTACCAAGAGATTCTCACCGATCCATCCTATAAGGGGCAAATTGTCACCATGACATACCCGTTGATAGGAAACTACGGCTGCAACGAGATCGATGTCGAATCGGTTCGACCGCAAGCCGAAGGATTTGTTGTGCGCGAATATAGCGCGTATGAGAGCAACTGGCGTTCACAGTCCAACCTCGGTAGTTACCTCGAAGAAAATGGGATTATCGGTATCCACGGTATTGACACCCGCGCATTGACCAAACGACTCAGAGTGCATGGTGTCATGGATGGCATACTTTCCACCGAAGACCTTGACCCGCAAAGCTTAGTTGCCAAAGCGCAGGCGTGGCACGGACTCGTGGGTGTCGATATGGTCCAGTATGTAACATGTCCCAACCCGTACTTGTGGGAGACACGCAACCCCGAATCAAACACCCTTCCTGACTTGACCTCCACCGCCGATGACAAGAATTCCCAACTCACAATTGACTTTGACACGACGGAGGTTGAGGCACCGCCAACCCCACAATTTCGGGTTATTGCGATGGATTTCGGGGTCAAATATAACATCTTGCGCCAACTGACTCAACACGGTTGTCAGGTGCAAGTTGTTCCAGCGCACACCTCCGCAGAAGATATTCTTGCCGCCGATCCGGATGGGATCTTCCTGTCCAACGGTCCCGGTGATCCGGAACCAATTGAATACGGGATCAAAACAGTTCAGCAGTTAATTGGAGCAAAGCCAACTTTTGGGATCTGCTTGGGGCACCAATTGTTGGGACTTGCATTCGGTGGAAAAAGTTTCAAGCTCAAATTTGGCCATCGCGGCGCAAACCAGCCTGTTAAACGATTCGACACGAACCAAGTGGAGATCACGTCACAAAATCACGGTTTCTGTATCGACATCGACTCACTGCCAAATGACGTAAAGGTGACGCATATCAACTTGAATGATCAGACCCTTGAAGGGATGGAGCACAGAGAATATCCGATCTTCTCTGTGCAGTACCATCCGGAGGCATCTCCCGGTCCGCATGACGCGAGCTATCTCTTTAAGAAGTTTACAGATCTGATGCAGGAAAACAAAAAGTAAAAAATAAGGATAGGATGAGGGTAGTCACCATGCCAAAGCGAACTGACATCGAAAAGATCTTAATCATCGGCTCCGGTCCGATTATTATCGGTCAAGCCTGCGAGTTTGACTATTCGGGTACTCAGGCGTGCAAATCCTTGAAGGAAGAGGGATATGAGGTTGTCCTTGTCAACAGTAATCCAGCGACGATTATGACAGACACGGAACTTGCAGACCGAACCTATGTCGAACCGATTGGCGCGGATATCGCCGAAAAGATTATTGCACAAGAGCGACCCCAGGCTCTGCTCCCAACCTTGGGCGGTCAGACGGGATTGAATGTCTCTGTTGAACTTGCCGAGTCCGGGGCGTTGGATAAATATGGGGTTGAGTTGATTGGTGCAAAACTTCCCGCCATCCAGAAAGCGGAGGATCGTGATCTATTCAAAAAGGCGATGATACGCATCGGCTTGGCGGTCCCAAAAAGCGGCATCGCCCATTCGTTTGACGATGCAATGGTTGTCGTTGAGGAGATCGGTTACCCAGCGATTATTCGGCCCGCGTTTACGCTCGGCGGTACCGGTGGCGGTATCGCTTACAATATCGAAGAATTTCGGGAGATGGTCGAGTACGGATTGGGACTCAGTCCGGTCAACGAGGTGTTAATCGAAGAATCGGTCATCGGTTGGAAAGAGTTTGAACTTGAAGTCATGCGGGACGGAACGGATAACGTTGTGATTATCTGTTCCATTGAGAATTTTGATCCGATGGGCGTTCACACCGGTGACAGTATTACAGTTGCACCCGCACAAACCTTGACAGACAAAGAATATCAGCAGATGCGGGATGCCGCAATAAAGATTATTCGTGAAATTGGTGTGGATACCGGCGGCTCGAATATCCAGTTTGCCGTCGATCCCGATACCGGGAAACAGGTTGTGATTGAAATGAACCCGCGGGTCTCTCGGAGTTCTGCGCTCGCCTCAAAAGCGACCGGGTTCCCGATAGCGAAGATCGCAGCGAAGTTGGCGGTCGGATATACACTCGACGAGCTTCCCAACGATATTACACGCAAAACCCCTGCATCGTTTGAACCGACCATCGATTACGTTGTCACAAAGATTCCCCGTTGGGCATTTGAGAAATTCGCTGGCACCGATGAAACACTGACTACCATGATGAAGTCTGTGGGTGAGGCGATGGCAATTGGACGAACATTCAAGGAATCCCTGCAGAAAGGGTTGAGATCGTTAGAAAATGGGTGGGCAGGACTCGACAGCAGCCCCATCCAGAAGTTACCGGTTTCGGAACTTCCACAGAAGTTGACTATCCCCAACATGGAGCGCATCCTTTATATAAAACAAGCTTTCCAAAGCGGGATGAATATCGACCAGATCCACGGATATACACACATCGATCCGTTTTTCCTGTATAATATGAAGGAGATTATCGATCTTGAAGAGGAAATTCGGAGAGTCGGAAGCGAAGGTGTATTAGATGCCTTGGATACTTCTCAACTGCCAGATTCAGCCGTTTTCCTGCTCCGCAAAGCGAAGCAATACGGTTTCTCAGACCGCCAGATAGGGGAGCTTTGGAACAACACCTCTGAAGCGAGTGTCCGAGGGCTACGGAAAGAACACGGAATCGAAGCCACGTTTAAGACGGTGGATACATGTGCCGCTGAATTTGAAGCGGAGACGCCTTACTACTATTCGACCTACGGTATGGAGGATGAAGTCAGGCCCAGCCAGAAGAAGAAGATTTTGATTTTGGGCAGCGGTCCGAATCGGATTGGTCAAGGAATTGAATTTGATTACTGCTGTGTTCATGCAGCGCTCGCACTTAAAGAGGATAACTATGAGACCATTATGGTCAACAGCAATCCCGAAACTGTGAGCACGGATTACGACACATCGGATCGGCTCTACTTTGAACCACTCACGCACGAAAATGTATTGAATATCGTCGATCGGGAAAAACCGGAAGGGGTTATCGTGCAGCTTGGTGGACAAACCCCCTTGAATCTCGCGCTCGGACTTCAGAAGGCGGGCGTCCCAATTATTGGAACAAGCCCAGACGACATTGCACGATCTGAAGATCGGAGGCAGTTCACAGAGTTGCTCGATGGGCTCGGTTTGATGCAGCCACCAAACGGTACGGCAACTTCAGTGAAAGAAGCTATCCCCATTGCCGCGGCACTTGGATACCCGGTTATGGTGCGCCCTTCTTACGTTTTGGGAGGACGGGCAATGCGAATTGTCTATGACCAAGATGATCTGGAAGCCTATATGGATTCGGCGGTCGCAGCTTCACCCGAACATCCGGTGTTGATTGACAAATATTTGGAGGATGCAATCGAAGTTGACGTTGATGCGATTTCCGATGGGAACCTCACCGTCGTTGGCGGCATCATGGAACATATTGAAGAGGCAGGAATCCACTCCGGAGACAGCGACTGCGTGTTGCCGCCTTACACACTTGTTGAAGACCAAATTGATACGCTCAAGCAGCATACTAACGCGCTTGCAAAAGCACTCAACGTGCGCGGGCTGATGAATATACAGTATGCGATAAAAAATGATGAGGTCTATGTGTTGGAGGTCAACCCACGGGCATCACGCACCGTACCGTTTGTGAGCAAGACCATTGGCGTGCCGCTGGCAAAACTCGCCGCCCGTATCATGACCGGGAAGACCCTCTCAGAACTCGGCTTTACCACGGAGATAGAGCCGGATTATTTTTCGGTAAAAGCCCCAGTGTTTCCGTTCAATCGCTTTCCAGGAGCAAATTCTCAGCTTGGACCTGAGATGAAATCGACAGGCGAAGTGATGGGGATCGATGCAGACTTGAGTATCGCCTTCGCCAAAGCACAACAGGCAGTCGGCTATGGATTACCTCTCGGTGGTCATGCGTTCATCAGCGTAAAAAATAAAGATAAGCGTGCAGTTATCTTTATCGCTAAAAAGCTGGTTGATATGGGCTTTCAACTGATTGCTACCCACGGCACTGCGAAGGTACTTCGTCGTAACGGCATGGAGGTAACACTGGTTCATAGTATCGGCAAAGGCCGACCGACTATCCACGATTATGTCAAGAATCACGCCGTTGATCTGATTATCAATACGCCTACCGGGTATGCACATCGTCCGAATGAGGAGTTGATTCGACAGATGGCGATTGATTATGGGATTACCCTATTTTCTACGATTGCAGGGGCGTCAGCGGCGATCAGTAGTATTGAGGCACTCCGCCGTGGCGAAATTACTGTGACCCCGTTGCAAGATTATTACGTCTGAAACGCGCTCCGTGTTTGGTAGGCGCTGTTTCCAACTGCGCCTACCCGTTGCAGGATCATTACGTCTGAAACGTCGAAAAATAAAAAGAACTCAGGAAATAGGTAAAAGCAGCACTTAACAACTTCTCAAACTGACTTACCGCGCAATATTGATTGCCTACCGCAACTGTATCGCGCGTCTTGAAATATAGCAATATGACATGGTATATTACATGTTCATGCAAGGGAGATAAAAATGGCAACGAATCAGGTTGAAAGGAACACCCGTCTAGTCCGTGCACTGGATGAAATTTTGGAAAGTCTGGCGTTTGATGTGGCTCGCCCAATAAAAGTCTTGAAGTTGGCGGAAGACAAAGAAGTTGTTGTTGTCCAATCAAATGCGTTCACAATTTCGCGGATCTACGCGTCCGGACGCCCCGATGGCAAGAGGCCTCATGGACGGGAGTCCTATTATGAGTACTTCTGCGAACAACTTGAGGATTATAAACAGCAGCACAGTACGGACGAAGGATTCGGTCTAACACCAGAGGATTGGCGTGCCTTATTCCGAGAATCGTACGATAGGTATACCCGTTACCTGCTGTTTGCGGGAATCAAGCGCTGGGCGGATGTCAAGCGAGACACTGCCACGAATCTCGCTTCCACGAATATGGCAAAGAAATATGCCCCTGCTGAGGTTGCATGGGAAAGCTACCAATATAAAGGCTATATGCTAATGATGAACAGCATGGCGAATGCTGAACTGCGCCTGATGGAGGACGACCGCCCGGGTGCATTGGATGAAGTCAATTTAGGTATTCAACGGATCGGGAAATTCTGTGGCGAGTGTCTGCGCGAGAACTATGGCGATGCGGAAAACGTCACCCGTGAACGTTATTTGAGTAACCTGATTGAGTTTCGGTCAGATCTGGAGTCGGTGGAAGAGGGACTGGAAGGACAGGGAGAGAGCGATGAAGATGAGACCGATCCGGTGGATTTCCTAGAGGAGTTGGAGCAACTTTTGGATGAGGAGAACAGAAATTAAGTGATTGCTTACAACTGGCAGATTGCCCCGATAATTCCAGTGTTTGCCAGATTAGCGACATCAAAATGTCAACACGCCCCAGTCATCGCCCATTGAAAAAACCAAGGAGATAAAAAATCAATGAGCGGTTCAAAAACCTCCATCGTAAGATGAAAAATGAATTGGCGGTAGCTAGGTTCTGTTGATATTTCATCGCAACCAAACCATCAAGAGGGAGCACAAACGCATAATCCTTCGTAGGGGTTGGGTTCCCCAACCCGTTGTTCGCACGTCAGAGACCATTTCGGTCTTTTGTACCACGATCTGTTAGATTGTGATCCCAGCCTGCAAACTAACAGTTTGCGCTACTTATGGCAGATTGCCTGATGATTCCAGCGTTTAGCGAATCAGCAATAGCAAAATGTCAACACGCCCTAGCCATCAATTCTGTGCACCTAACCCAAAATCAAGCGTATCGTAATGATAACTAACTGCCATAAGTTCTCATAAAACGAAGGACGCCCGATCACCGATGGCGTTCCCGTTATTGGATCTGACCACTTTTCTGCACGCCACGGCTTATATAGCAGAGTAGGCAGACCTAATTCGATGAAGTTCGTTTGCTTTGGAATGGGGTGGCGCGCTCAAAAGGACAACCCTTCTGTTTTCCCTGATCTGGGGAGGATCCCACCGGAAATCCGTCCCCACCCTAGCGCAGTTTTAGCTGCCCTGAGCCTTTTACTCTCCTGTAGCTCGTAGATTGACCACCCCTTCATTCTCGCTGTTAAAATGTTTGAACGTCGTAACCAGTTTCGCCATCAAAAAGTAACTTTTGAGACTTTTGCTGAGGTTCGTGACACCGATAGCACCGCCCCTTTGTGCAATGGAGACATGCAATCCTACTATCACACCCACATTGGCACTATCTATCCGTGAGCAATCTGAAAAATCAAAAAAGTTAGGAGATTGAGAGGCATCTTTAAGTTGGAGCTCAATCTCCTGTTTGAGCGCATTACTTGCAGGGCCGACGAGCCTGCCACGGGGCTTTAAGACAATAACACCGTCTCTGTTTTTGACATCGATCTCCATCACTACTGCTCCTTTCTTGCTCTCTTGTCACGGTTACTGTTCCGCTAACGGACGAGAATCTTGCAACACAATCACGCCGCAACCGATCCGTGCACCCGCGGCCCCTGATGGTTGCGATGTGAAATCATCTACACCCGCATGGACAACAATTGATTTACCGACAACATCTCGGTCAGAACCGGTGTCCATCTCCCACAGATCCGTTTCCAATGCAATGGCACCGGTCCCATCTTGACCGATGGTTACATTGCCGATGTCGCCAAGATGAAACTCACCTGCTCCCCATCTGCCGTGTGCGGCACCGGTCGCTTCCCCTTTTAACATCTTCTCGCTAACCGCGTTGCCGGTGGCGGTAAGGTCCTTGTACATCCGTATGGAGCGTACCGAGCGCGGGACGATGTGTCATGGCGAAACATCCTGTCAAAGTGGCGGTACAGAATAGTATCGCAGCCAATACCATAATCGTGTCAAACGCAATGGGGCTCCGCATCATCAGATAAACCCTGCCATCGGTCAGAACGGGGGCGTTCCCTATGAACACCCTTGATACTTAGGGGAACCCCAACTTTGGAGCCATGTCTTATCGAAAATGGGAGTCCTAATCTCTCTAATTTTCCCACCTATCACCAGAGATCTGAACCTCCGCCCTTTGTTGAACAATAATGATAAAGCCCTGTCCGCCAGTAATCGGGATATGCTCCGCATCGGCTGCACGGTTGACCAATTTGAACGCACCTCTATCCTTAACCATAACTGCAGCGATGATCTCCGAAATCTCTTCAAGGACGAATAGATCGCTCACATGCGTTATGTTAGGATCTCTCAACGGCAGTCCTACGAGGTTCATACCGGGGTTGAGTGTGATGGTGCTCATCCCATCTACACCGAGCGCGTCACCGCCCAACCGAACCCCGACCGGTCTTATCAAAAGAACAACTATCCCCATGTCATCGGTCAACGCCCGATCATCGGCGGTCCCCGTATCCGAATCGCCGAAATACCCCATCCATTCTTGCGTGACAGAATCACGCGTGTAAAGATAGATGACGGTGTCCGCACCGCCGAGCGCAGCGTAGAGGTCGGATATCCTTTCGATTGACATGGGATCTCCGCCAACGGTTCGCACCTTCAGCGGGATATGGATCAGGCTGATACCCGCCGGCAGCAAAAGCAGATATTCTTCCAAAACCGGTTTGAGGTTAGAAAAGTGAACCTCAACGCCTCGGCTCTGAAGCGCGGGGATGTAGGTATTGATAGATACCTCGCTGAGCGGGTTTTCGCTCACAATGACTTCTTCGCCCTGCCCAAACCCCGTATTCGCCACTAAGGGCGATATGTCGGATATTAAGTTATCCCAAAGTCCTACAAAGAACAGGTTCGACAAGCCCGATAACGCTGAAATGTCCGAGATGGAGTTATTGGAAAGCTCCAAGATCACCAAGTTTGTTAAGCCCGCCAAGGCTGAAATGTCCGTGATATTGTTCCCGTTAAGATCCAGCCGGGTCAGCGCGGTTAAGCCCGATAAAGGCGAGAGATCCGATATAGCATTGCTGTTAATGTAACGACCCTCCACCGCCACATACCGCTCACCAAGTTCAAGCCGTAGGAGGTTGGTTGCCGCTTCGAGCCCAGTCAGATCGGTGATATTCTCGTTGGGTGCACGCAGGTCGGTCAGCGACCCCATCTCGGTCACACTGATCGGCGAACCCGGCGTTTTATCAAGAGCTTTCTCAATCGCAGCACGGAGGCTTGGGTCAGGGATATTGACCGTTTGAGCAAAACCCACCCCAACGGTGAAGGACAAAATGAGTATCAACACTAAACGTAATATCATAAAAAATTCCTACTTTAGAACCACCAACCTCCGCGTAGCAGAATAATCGCTAGCAGTCAGGTGATGGAAATAGATACCATTTACTACCCCCTCACCAAAACTCATTCTTACGGTCTGAGTAGGTGGTCAACCGCTATCTCTTGCCTTTCCCCTTTTTACCGATTGCCTGAACCGCCTGAGACCGATTTCGGCGATTATACCCATGACGATAAGCGGCAATAGAAAGATAACCAATACAAGAAATTCCACCGACTACCCTTTCGAGATGATGTAGTAAATGATCGGTGTCGTAACTAAAACAACGATGACGGCCGTATTCATCGGCATCAAGGAAAAACGGAAACAGTTAGCCCCATCCGCTGTCTCGACGAGATAGATAAGAACCTGCCTATAAGATAGGCTTCAATTGTATACACGGGAAACCTTTCCAACCTTTCCAATCCCCCTCCAAGGGGAGCGACAGGCAACGCTGAGGATAGCGAAGTGGAGTTCCTGTCGCGGAAAGGCTTATTTAGTAGGATAGCAAAAACTGCAAATTGCAGTCAAGAACAAAACGGATCGCCCCAAACAACGAAACCGAACTGGGAGGCTTTCCGTTTTGTTCACCGATATAGAGTCAACATCTATCCATCAGAAGGGGAATTATAACTGTGAGAATTGATATAGAACCGTGGCAGATGGTCACCTCTTGGCTCGTTTTTGTCTTAATACTTGTGGTCATTATTGTAGTTGCCTTGTAGCGAACACCTTATGGCGGTTGGTTTGACGTAACGGGGTGCAAGTGTCCCACCCCTACATCCATCTATCCAGAAAACGCACTGCCTATAAAAAAGAGCCTGTCAGGGCTCACCTAATAGGCTAAATTAACGCAACTTGCTTTATCAACCCTAAGAACCTGTTTGAAAAATCCAAATTAATTTCTGAAAGTTATCATTTTACGGGTAAATACTCTCAAAATCGGTTGATTTTGCCCCTAGAATGGCAAAAGATGACCGTTTCACTTTTAAAACTGGCTCTTAAAGTCCCCCTGATAAGGGGGATTTAGGGGGTTCGCTTTTCGCCTCCTCCGTGGAATCCCTTAATCCGCGTTAATCCGCGATTCAGACAATCTTTTCCGCGCAATCGTTTAATCCGCTTAATCTGCAATTCAGACAACAAGTTTTGTAGGTCGAGATGTGAATCTCACCGCCGTTTTTCACTGTTAGAAAACCACCCCCTACTCCTTCGTATGATTTAGGTTCCCCAACCCTCCGTTCCCCCATCAATTTACGTCATTATTAATGGTAAATGTGAGGTGTCATCGGCACCTACTTTATGCCGTTATTTGATAGTTAACATAAAATAGGGTAATATATGTTAAGTAAAATGTCAATAATTTCTTAATTTTTTTCTGCCCGATCTCTCAAAAGCAAGGCAGGGAGCGGGCGCAGCGGACACCGCACATTTTGAAAGTCACCCCGACACGCGAAATTCAGGAAGCTGAAATTTTTTAAAAAGTGTTAGATTTTGTTAGATTTTGCCAGGTCATTGTGGATAACTTTTCGCCCCAAATTCACCAGATATCCCCACCTCCTCCTTCAATTTCCCAAGCGCTTCTGATAAGTGGTACATCCCGCCTGTCCCGATGTATCGGGGATAAAATCAGGGGCGGGATTTAGAGGGTTTGCTTTTGTCCTTCTCCGCGTAATCCTTTAATCCGTTTAATCCGCGATTCAGACAATTATCCTATAAGTAGCGCAAGTTGCTAGTGTTGCAAATTCATCAGTTTGTCATTATAGTAGATTTCATAATTATTTGGACACTGTAGGAGGGGCATCTCCCGATTCAGCCTGCCCCGATGTATCGGGGAGGATCCTCGGCGAAGCCGGGACTTGCCCCGATTATACGGGCTGAGAAGCTCAATCCTACAATGGCTACTGGAAAAAGTGTCTACTTATTTTTAGAGTTCACTATAAGATTAGCGAATTCTATCTTTCGCTCCAGTTTTGAATCCCGCCTGTCCCGATTCATCGGGGACTTATCGGGGAGGCGTGCTATGTGTATAGCTTGAGAACTTGCCCACATTTTTTAGCAAATTGCCCCAGCGGGGCGACATGTGAATAACTTTCTAAAGATGACCGTTTCACTTTTAAAACAGGCTCTTAACCAACGACAACCAGAACGTCCTCCGGTACGAGTACAACGTCCTCGGCGCGATACGTTCTGAGACAGGCACAAGCGATAACACGCGCAAGTTCACCGGCAAGGAGTTCGACTATCAGCGGTTTGGCGGCAGTGAAGACGTTAGAGGGTGTACGTGTAGGTGACAATCCGTTGAGTCAAGCGGCTCTCAACGAACATATCCCCGTCCTTGAAGACCGGGCGTGATTGTGCAGCGGTAGTCTCTCTTTGTTTCACGCCTTCAAAAGGAGGGTGAGACACAAAAAGCAAGCGGTATGCTGCCGGTTTTATAGGAGTAGGAGGCCGCTTTTTTATCCTGAGTATCCTGTTACGTAATCAAGGCGACCCGGACTAAGGCACTTCGACTCCTTCAAAAACCTGTTTGATAATTTGTTCGGAAGAAATCTCTTCTGCTTCCGCTTCGTAGCTGACGATAACGCGATGTCTGAGGACATCCATGCCAACCGCATAGACATCTTCTGGCGTCACATACCCGCGATGACGGAGGAAAGCGTGGGCTTTGGCAGCCGTTGCAAGGAAAATGGTTGCCCGCGGCGATGCGCCATATTCGATGAGATCCGTGAGTTGGTCCAATTGGTACTTCGATGGCTCACGTGTGGCGCAGACGAGATCGACAATATAGTTTTCGATCTTCTCGTCCATATAGATGTCACGGACTGTTGTGCGGAGTTGGATAATTTCTTGGGGCGATATAACCTGTTGAATCGGTTGAGGTTCTTCGCGTGTGAGTTGCCGTAGGATGGAAAGCTCTTCTGTCCGTGAGGGATAGGTCACCTGCAATTTGAGCATGAAGCGGTCTACTTGTGCTTCTGGCAGGGGATAGGTGCCCTCTTGCTCAATTGGGTTTTGGGTTGCTAGGACAAGGAATGGCGGATCGAGGGGGTAAGTTTCATCGCCGATTGTAACCTGACGTTCTTGCATCGCTTCGAGGAGTGCGCTCTGGACTTTGGCGGGTGCACGGTTAATCTCGTCGGCGAGAACAAGGTTAGCGAAAATGGGACCCTTTTTGACATAGAAATCGCCCGAACGTTGGTTATAGATTTGGGTGCCAATCAGATCCGCAGGCAGAAGGTCAGGGGTAAATTGCAGGCGTTTGAAAGAGACAGCAATTGTACTGGAAAGTGCTTGGACAGCGGTTGTTTTGGCGAGACCGGGAACACCCTCTAACAGGATATGACCGTTGCAGAGCAAGCCGATAATCATCCGCTCGATCATATACTTCTGTCCGATGATAACCTTACGAATCTCTTCAAAAATATCTTCAACGAAGGCGCTTGCCTCCTGAATCCTTTCGTTCAACGCCGTTAAATCAGATTCTCTCATGTCCCGATTCCATCGTGGATTCACGATTGTGTAAGTCCCGATTAGATCGGAACAACGCAATCAGAACCGACTCCTCGATTAGGGTCCGAGGTTCAGTCTTAAAGCCTCTCCCTGAAATGTTGATAAATTTCGCTATTCCCCTCCGCATCCTCCTCTTCAAATTCATCAGTTTCAGCGGTATCCACAACAATTTGACCTTCAAGGAACTCCCGCGCTGTCTGATAGATGCGATCTTGTTCTGAACGGGAGGGGCGATGCCGAGAGAAGTGAACCATGTCGCACGATAGGAGAATCTCGCCAACATGATCTGTAACGCTATCGGTCAAGCCGTTAGGGAGCGCGGATAGAATTTGTCCTGTGGTGGCATCTAGGCTCTTGATTTGGTATTTTTCTCCTACGTACTGTTTGATGATTATCGCAATTGCTTCGTAGTATTCTTGGATATGGCTCGATTCGCGCAGGGATAGTACCTGCGCTAAGTCTGTAAGCGCAATAGACTCAAGGGTATACGCATCGCCTTCTAATTGCCTATCCTGTTCTGTCAGCGGGTCAGGTCTGTGGGTGCGCCTGGCATCATGAGAGGGCAGCGGAGATAGCGGAGGAGATGTATGCGCTGATGGTGACATATCCCAATTCTTATGGACCCGTCGTCGTGGAAATGATTTAGTCAGGAAAGGTTTGTTTCGGCGCAACCAGACATAAATAGCGCCTCCGAGGGCAATGATAAGCAGTGCCGGAACCACAACGCCGATGATTGCACCAAAGATGCCCGGACTGCTATTGTCGATGTTGAGATCATTGCTCGCTGCAAAAAGGTGGGCAGAACCCAGAGCAAATTGGACGCAAATTGAAACAGCAGTTGAATTGATTATTCGTCGCACAAACTATGTTCCTTGATTTTTCTGAAGATTGTTCGTTTTGACACACCTAAAATTTTTGCAGCTTTGGCTCTATTGTTGCCAGCATATTGGAGTGTCGATCGAATAACTTCCCTCTCAATTTCTGCCATTGACATCCCCACTTCAACGTCCAATCCTGATGAAGGTAGGTCTACCGCGTCTGTATCTATAACGGTAGGAGCCGAGAGGATAACAGGAGAACTAACTCCGGCAGATTTGAGAATATGTTCCGGGATATCATCGATGTCGAGTTCTGGTCGGTTCGACATGATAACCATACCCTCAACACAGTTTCTTAACTCTCGTACGTTACCTGGCCAGTCATATTTCATCAACGCTCGCATTGCATGGGAGGTCATGCGCTTACTCATCATCCGGTTCTCTTGGCAAAATTCTTCTGTGAAAACTTTGACAAGGAGTGGGATATCCTCGCTTCGCTCACGGAGCGGTGGTAAGGAGATCCGGATTACGTTCAAGCGATCATAGAGATCGGGTAGAAACCTTTCCTGCTCTACTGCCTTCTCAAGATTGCGGTTCGTTGCACAAATAACACGAACATCGATCTCTATGGATTCATTTCCACCGACGCGCTGAAACTCCCTCTCCGCAAGCACGCGCAGGAGCCTTGACTGGTTTGACAAACTTAATTGTCCCACTTCATCAAGAAATAACGTCCCTCCGTGAGCCGCTTCAAATCGCCCTTTCCGCGTCTGATATGCACCGGTAAACGCGCCCCGTTCGTGCCCAAAAAGTTCGGATTCTGCGAGACCTTCGTTCAGCGCTGCACAGTTGAATATAACCAGGGGACCGCGCCTCAAACTTCGGTGGTGCATTGCGCGGGCAACCAGTTCCTTTCCGGTGCCACGCTCACCCCGAATCATGACGGTGGCTCTTGTTGGAGCGATCTGTGCAATGAGGTCTCGAATCTCTTGGATTTTTGGGGAATGCCCCGTTAACTGGATAAGCCCAACCCGTTCATCAATCTGGGACTGTAACTGCCGATTCTCTACGGTGAGTCGCTGATTTTCCAGTATTTTGTGGAGGAGGGCTATCAGCTGAGCTGGATTGAGGGGTTTAGGGAGAAAGTAGCTGGCTCCCATATGAATCGTAGCTTTGATACCAACATCGGTTTCTAGAACGTTTGGTGCTGTAATGAAAATCACGCCGACATCGGGATTCCGGTCATAGGAGGCTTCAAGCAGCTTGAGCCCGTCAACGCGCTCTCCTATGAGTGGAGCAATCAGTACATCAATATCCAAGCGTTCAATGCGGTCTAACGCCTCATACATCGTGCGAGTTGCGAGCACATGCAATCCTTCGCGCTCAAGTGTAAGACAAGTCATTTCGCGCTGTCGTTGGTCCGGATCAACAACGAGGATAGTGATTTGGTCGCTCATTGCGCTAACCCAGTTTCTGCTTGACAATTTGGCTGATAACCGAATTGTCTGCTTTGCCCCTCAACTGTGGAACAAGTTTCCCCATAACTTTGCCCATATCTCGCATTGATGTCGCCCCTAATTCCTCAATCGCCTCTGTGACAACGACTTCGATCTCTTCCAGCGAAAGTTGGGCGGGGAGAAATTCTTGCAAGGTATTAATCTGTACCATTTCGACTTCAACGAGGTCATCACGATTGGATTTTCGTAACTGTTCCAGTGCATCCTTCCGCTTCTTAATCTGGCTGGCGATTACCTCTAAAACGCCGTCATCATCCAATTCAACCTGACTATTGATTTCCTTGTCCCGGACGGCGCCGCGCACCATGCGAATCGCAGAAAGACGGTTTTTGTCTTTTGCTCGCATCGCCTGCTTCATATCTTCGTTTAACTGCTCTTTAAGTCCCATCAAAAGATCCTCTGTTTTTTTTAGATAATCTATTGTAAGTAGGATAAAATAATACCCCATCCCCTAACCATCGTCAAGCCGAAAAGTGGGGCTATAGCCCCTACAAAAAAGGGTTTGTTGGGTATGAATTAAACCCTCATAAACGCCCAATTCTGATCTCTGCAACCCACCCCACCAACATACCAATCGTAGTGTGTAAAACGATAGTTAGGGCATAAGGTTACGATCAAAACTTCGTTGTTCTGGTGATTCAAAACCACTCTGTCAATTTGCTATATGTCTGAGGTGCAGGGCTGCTTTCCCCTGCGAGATCCATCCCAAACAGGTGATCCCGTAATAGCTGCAATCCTGTGGGCGTATCCACATCGTACCATGGCGGTAACAAGCCCAATTGCGCCTTAGTCGCCTGAACTTTCCCGAGTGTTTGACGGAAGACAACCTCGGTGCTCCATGAGACCTCTTCAAAGATAATGGGAATCGACAAGGATGCGCCGTCCATTGAGAAGCCGATTAAATAATAGCCGCCATCCACACTGGGACCAATGACAACATCGCGTGACTCTAGCAAATCAAGTGCATGTTCGATGTATTGGATTGGTAGCGTTGGACTATCTGATCCGACGAATAGGAATCTTGAATATCCCTGATCGCATGCCCAACGCGCCGCAGCAATTAAGCGTTCCCCAAGCGATGCGCCCTGTTGAGAAATATAAACTGGATCTTTCCCGATCAGTGTTTGGAGAGCACCCAAACTTTCGGGCGGTGTATAGGCAATTACGCGGTGGGCTGTAGAGATTGTGGAAAGGGCATTGCACCAATCGACCAAGAACGCCTGATATAGAGACGCAGCCTGTTCCGGCGAAAGATAAGGGACGAGGCGAGTTTTAACTTGACCGGGAACAGGATTTTTGACAAAGACTATAACACAAGCATCCATATTTTGTTCCCCGGTTGTGTGTTATAACGGGTATCTAATGGATGGAGCACGGAGGCGGACTGCAAATCCGAGGATTCTGGTTCGCTTGGCTGACGTTGTCCCCAAGCTATGACAATTACAACGCAAGCAATAATGATCGCTAGAAAAGCGAGTAGATTTCCTTTGAGTGTTCCATGGCTACGATCAATCTGAAATTTTGCAACGCAGCCAACAACAGCAGCAAGCAAGGCGAGAATCAAACTTGCGTACCACGGCAGTTGGACAATCACACTTAGGAGGGAAACCAAAGATACCCACAGACCGAACTTGGCAAGACGGTTGATTTGAACTTCCGTCGCACCGGCATCGTCAGGTGTGGAGGTGGTTTGTTGCCGGTTTTCCGGGCGCGAGGGCGGCACATCACGATAGGTGGATTCGACTAAACGGATGAATTCCGGTAACAGATTCTCCTGCCTAAGCCATAGGGCAAGATCCGGATATTCATGCCTGATGAGGATTGAGAACTCTTGGCGTTGAGCACTAAAATCGATGAACTCTTCCCAGCGGTCTTCTGCGACCATATAATATGGTGTCGGTCCAACTTGCAGTTCATAGCCCCGCCCGACATAATGGGCGATTTTGCCAATCTCGTCCCGCTCCCCAATTATGGTTGCTGTTCCCTCGGTCGGTGTCGGTTGTGGGATATCACTTCCCGAAGCCTCGTCGGCACGTTTCAGACGGGACTCGATTTCATCATCCCCATGCTGATTTTCATACGCCTCATTCGTTATTGCAACACCGGTTCGACTCACGATTTCCAAGGCTTCGACTCGGTCATCGGGGTGGACGGATAGGATAATCTGACGTTGCCTATCCGCGTTCCGTAGGTAGTCAGGACGGCAACGAATCTGTTCGTTGCCGAGCATTGTCTGAATCAGGTTTGATTCCCACTCGTCCGTCGTGCGGTAGATTTCAACCCAATCGTCGGTGCTAAAAAGTAGGTCGCTGTTTTGAGCCACGATTTTCCCTCTGCGGTGCTGCCTCGTCACACTCAATCCAATTTATAGTGAATGTAAAAAATAAATAGACACTTTCGCCCGCCCCCGGTAGGTGCGGTTTCCAACCGCACCGGTTTGGCGTGTCTCATTAATTCTGAGATCCACTATAATGTTCAGTGTACTACAGTTCCGGACTGTAAAGAATTGCGTCATCGGTTCGTGAATAGTCGACAAGTTCGCTCGGATCGAAGAGAATGTTTAACTCACGTTCTGCATTCTCAGGGGAGTCTGAAGCGTGGACAACGTTGTGAGTGATGTCAATCGAGAAATCTCCGCGAATGCTGCCCGGTTGAGATTCGGTTGGTCTGGTTGCCCCATTGACTAAGCGCACCAGTTCGATAGCATCTCGCCCTTCAAGAGCAATTGCCACAATTGGTGTTGATGTCATGAATTGGATGAGGTAGTCGTAAAAAAACTTCCCCTGATGTGGTGCGTAAAGTTGATCCGCTCGGTCTTTTGGGAGTTTGAGTAATTTAAGGCCTACCAGTTTAAGGCCCTTGCGTTCAAAGCGCTTGATGATTTCACCAATCAGCCCGCGTTGAACACCATCCGGTTTAATCAAAACTAAGGTTTTCTCAGGGTTCATTTAACCGCCTATGTGTCGTAATGTGTGATGAGTGGCAAGGCACATTTTGCTCAGTGCTGCCACTCACCAGTTACTAGGTTATAGAGTTTTGTCGAAGTTTTTTAGCAATTCCTTCTGTTTTCTCGTCAAGGAACGTGGAATTTCAATCTTGATCTGAACGCGTAAATCGCCCTTACGCTTCGAGGGATCGACAACACCTGCGCCACGGACTCTCAACTGTTGTTCCGGCTGCGTCCCCGCAGGGATCTTCAAGTCGATATGACCCTTTAGGGTTGGAATACGCACTTTGCCACCCAACGCTGCAGTCGTAAAAGGCACAGCAGCTTGGGTCACGAGATCCAAATTCTCACGCTTAAAATTTGGGTGAGGTTGAACAGCGATCTTCACAATCAGTGAGCCACGCTGTCCACCAGCAGTCATATCGCCTTGACCAGCGAGACGCAATGACTGTCCGTCTTTGATTCCCGGCGGAATCTTAATCGTAAGGGTTCGGTCGTTCACCTGAATCCGCTTTTCGGCGCCCAATATAGATTCCTCAAACGGAATTGTCAGTTTTGTTCGCAAATTACCGCGCCGGTGTTGTGGACCGAAGCCGGTGGGGTTGTCCCTACTGAATACATCTCCAAAGACATCACCGAAGTTCCCAAAGACCTCACGCCCAAAGATATCTCCAAAATTGGTGAAAATATCCTCAAAGTTCGTGTACCCTTGAAACCCAGCGTTATGGACTCCCGCGTGTCCGCGTACGTCGTAAATCTTTCGCTTCTCTGGATCCGATAGCACATCGTAAGCATTTGAGGCTTCTTTGAATTTTTCTTCCGCTGTCTTATCTCCCGGATTCTTGTCCGGATGATGCTTCAGCGCGACCTTGCGGTAAGCACGTTTAATCTCCTCTGGAGAAGCGTTCCTGCCCACCCCAAGGACTTCGTAGTAATCTCTTTCTGCCATCTAACTTTCCCTATACATCAAACAGTATTATGCGTCATCGCCGCGCCCCGCGCTGAGCTTTTCATCGAGGCTGTACTTACCGGGTCCAATCAGAATCAAACTCAGAAAAACGATACCGACTTCGATTGCGTGTGCAGCGCCTTTCAAGCCATCACCGCGACCTAAATGAAAAAGGGTAGCCATTAACATCGTGATTGTCAAAAGGATACAGGCGGGTCTAATAAATAAACCGAGGATGAGACAGACACCTCCCAAAGACTCTGAAATCGCAGCCATGAATCCCCAAAACGCTGGCAGAAACGTAATACCGAGGCTCGCCATTGCTCCGCCGAGCCCTTCCCACCTCTCGGGACCACCAAACAGTTTCGGAAGCCCATGAAAGAGGAACATACACCCAAGTCCGATCCGAAGGATTAATAAACCGATGTCTCTATGTTTATCCAGAAATGTCAAGATCATGTGCTTGTGTCTCCTTTCACTTTTGATTGTTGGAAGATACCTACACGTTGCCTAACATTGTTGGCTCAATTGACTAAAGCCTATAGCGCAACCATTCTAGGTGTTTTCTACCCAAACCCACCCTCATGAAAACAGGGGTGAAAACAAGGAAATGATAGGCGATTCTAAGAAAATAATCAAGAAAAAAATGCGAGACGGTTTTGTAGGCATAAACGCAATTTCTTGTTGACAACCCACTCCAAGTGGGGTATGTTAGAGAAAATTGTAATGGTTGAATTTATAGCTTTGTCCGTCGGTAAGCAGCATATAGCCATAAAGTATCATAATCTATTTTTGAAGGGGCGATGGATACGATAAAAAAAGGAATTTTTCTATGGCAAAAATCAAAGAAATTCGATGTATTCGTACACGCGTCAATGGAACTTGGGTTATCGTGAAGATCACTACCGACCAACCGGGACTCTACGGCATCGGTTCTGCCAGTGACCACTACCATGCACAAACAGTCGTGACGGCAGTTGAGGAATGCATCGCTCCTCGCCTCATTGGTCGGGAGGTTGGGCATATTGAAGACATCTGGCAGTCCACCCTTACCAGTGGTTACTGGCGAAATGGGGCAATTTCGAACACCGCACTGGGCGGCATTGATATGGCGCTTTGGGATATCAAGGGTAAAGAAGCTGGAATGCCTGTCTACCAACTTCTCGGCGGTCCCTGCCGTTCTGCCGTACCGTGCTATGCCCATGCCGGCGGCGGCGATTTTGTCGAGCTTGAAGACGACATCCGGCGCTACATGGAGGAAGGCTATTCGGTTATTCGGTGTCAACTGGGTGGGTACGGTGGCGGTGGATTCATTGAAGCCGATAAAGCGGGTCAGCCGAAGAACGCTTGGTCTAACGCTCCTGCCTTCGATGATGAGGCATACATTGAGAGCATCCCGAAAATGTTTGAGTATCTGCGATCGAAGTTGGGGTTCGGACCAAAACTCACGCACGACGTGCACGAGCATCTCCGTCCGCAGTGTGCGGTGACGTTGTCGAAACTCTTAGAGCCCTATCGTCTCTTTTTTCTGGAGGATGTACTCTCACCCGAGCAGATCGATTGGTTTCGCCTGATTCGGCAGCAGTGCACCACCCCGCAGGCGATGGGCGAACTGTTCATCAATCCGCACGAATGGACACCGCTCATCACTGAACGGCTCATCGACTTCGTCCGTGTCCGGGTATCAAAGGGCGGCGGCATTACCCCGTGCCGGAAGATTGCCACGCTCTGCGAATGGTTCGGCGTCAATACCGCGTGGCAAGAGGGTGGAGACAACGATCCCGTCAACCAAGTAGCCGCAATGCACCTGGACTTAGCGAGCTGGAGTTTCGGCATTCAGGAAGAGAATCACTTCGGTCAAGAGGAACTTGATATCTTCCCCGGTCACGCGATTCTTGAGGGCGGATACCTCTACGCCAATGACCAACCGGGTCTAGGGATCGACATTGATGAAGAAAAAGCGAGGCAACTTCTGGACACCGAACGAGCGAAGGTCCCCAATTATGCCGCCGAAGACCGCAAAGCAGATGGATCGGTGGTACGCCCTTAATCGGTTGGTGCATTAGAGAAATGACTTCGACTTTGGCGAAGTTTCCAAAGTCCCCCTGCAACTCCCCTGACAAGGGTTCCCCTGATAAGGGGGCCTAAGGGGGTTAGGGGATCTTCTCCCCTTATCTTTCCCTTTTTGTCAGAGGAGTTGGGGATTTAGGGGGTTGGAAGTGCCTAAGAAGTTCTGAAACCTACCATAAATCAGGATTAAGAATAAATTTTAGTTTGTCTAACCATAACGCAAGTTGCTAGTCGTAAAAAACATCAAGTTTCCGCAGGATCGGGGGCTTCCCACCCACCGTTCCGTTGTTCCGAATCCCAATCTTATCTGGGAGGAAAACTATGTGTCCAGTCCGGGAACATCTCAAGTTTTTAGCCCCAGCGGGGCGACATGTTTATAGAATGTGGCTATCATACATATACACCCAAGCCCCAGCGGGGCGACATGTGTATCGTTATTTTATGGTGAATTAGAGAAATAAGTGGACATTTCCCAAAGTCCCCCTGATAAGTGCTTGCATCCCGATTTATCGGGGTGAGGATTTAGGGGGTTGTTTGTGGGTACAGATTTCCTAATCTGTACATGTGCATCGGCAGTGTCTAAGTAATTCTATAATCTACCATAATTATCGGGTCCGGTAGGTGCGGCTTCCAACCGCACCGCTTATGCACAGTTGGAAACAATGCCTACTAAACGTGTCTCGTTTTCTGGTTTTCCCGTTTTCTCTGATTAGACACCGCACCGATTTGGAGTGTCTCATTAATTCTAAGGTCCACTACAATTCAGAGTTAAGGATAAATTTTAGTTGCCTCAACCATAAGAAGGAGAATCGATAATGTTAAAAGCATCAATCGCAACCAGCTTTGATTGTCCGGGACCCGGCACCAACGGACTTGCCTGGCAAGACACTGCTATCTGGAGCGTAGAGGGTGGTGGGACGTTACACAAAATTAACCCGCAAACCGGTGAGGTTATCCTTACCGTAAACCCACCCACAGCGGGGTCCAGCGGACTCGAATGTGATGGCACCCATTTTTGGTATTCTGACATCGGTGAAAAGATCCTATACAAATTAACCGTGTCGGATTTGCAGGTTGTCACCTCATTTCCGCCACCGGGTCCAAGTCCGCACGGTCTCGCTTGGGACGGTGAATCTTTGTGGAGCGCCGATGTACAATCAGATCGGCACTATAAGGTCTCTCCTGAAACTGGGGAGATATTGGCAGAATTTCCCTCACCCGGCACACGACCGCACGGGATTGCTTGGGATGGGACGACGCTGTGGAGCGCGGACACCGATACGCACATCATCTCCCAAATTGACCCGAATTCCGGAGAGGTTCTCGATTCCTTTGAATGTCCCGGTGAACCGCACGGCTTGACGTGGGATGGCGCGAATCTTTGGTACGGCGATGACGCAGAGAAGACGATATGTAAAATCGCGCTGGAATGCACTTAGCGAAACCCCCTAAATTCTGAGGTCAATTATGACGCGAACGATCGGTATCGGTGTCATCGGTATGGGGTGGATGGGGACTGTGCACAGCCGCTCCTACCGACAGATTCCGACCCGCTTTCAGGACTGTGGGGTTCAGCCGCGCTTGGTCATCTGCGCCGATGAGGTGGAAGCCCGTGCCCGTGAAGCGCAAACGTTTTTGGGCTTTGAACGATACGCCACGGATTGGAGACAGGTGATTGCTGATCCGGAGGTGGAACTCGTCAACATCACCGCGCCAAACAGTATGCACCTCGAAATTGCGACAGCGGCGGCCGAAGCAGGAAAACATATCTTCTGCGAGAAGCCTGTCGGTCGAAATCCACAGGAAACCGCCGCGATCGAAGATGCTGCGCGACGGGCTGGTGTTTTGACCTGTGTGGGCTATAATTACCGATGGACACCGCTTGTGCAGTACGCCCGGCAACTGATTGAGGAAGGACGGCTTGGCAACCTCACGCACTATCGCGGACGTTTCTTTGCGGGTTATGCTAGCAATCCGCACGCCGTGCTGTCATGGCGTTTTCAGCGCGAGGTAGCGGGGTTGGGAACATTGGGCGATCTGATGTCGCATGTCGTTGATATGGCACAGATGATTGCCGGTCCGATTAAGCGTTTGGTAGGCAACCGCGAGACTTTCGTCTCAGAACGGCCGCTCGCTACCCCCGGCGAAGGCACACATTTTTCTCTGCGCGCAGATGGTCCAACAGCCGAAGTTACCAACGAGGATTATGTGGGGGCGCTGGTGCAGTTTTCAAATGGGGCACACGGCACACTGGAGGGATGTCGTGTCATAAATGGGCCCGAGTGTGAGATGGCGTTTGAAGTCCACGGCACGCTGGGCGCGATAAAATGGGACTTTGAACGGATGAACGAGCTCCACCTGTTTCTGTCCGACAACGATAGTGCGCCCAACGGCTACACCCGTATCGTGAGCGGTCCCGAACACCCGTTTCATGCACATTTCAATCCCGGTCCCGGTGTCGGCTTAGGCTACGAAGATCTGAAGATGATCGAATCCTATCAATTCTTGAAGTCGATTCGAGATGGGAGTCAGGGTGAACCTACTTTTCGTGAGGCGTTAGCGGTAGCTAAGGTGTTGGGTGCAATTGAGCGCTCATGGGAAACGGAGTGCTGGGAGGAGGTACAAGCCTAAATTGCTACCTGCTCGGCTTTAACTGCGGAACTGGAGGGTAAGATGAAAATACGCGAAGATTTGATGATATCCGGTAACAAATTCCCAAACTTTGAACGTCCCGACCAAGACGGCATGATTAGAACGCTGGAGGATTTGATGCGTGGCTGGCCCACAATCCTTGTCTTTTGGCGCGGGGCATATTGACCGAAGGATGTTCTCCAGTTGGAGAATTATGCAAAAGGCTTGCAACCCGAATTGGAAGTCAACTACTGTAGACTGATCGCTGTCTCAGTCGATGATCAGGAAACGACGAGGGCACTTCGTGATCGTATCGGCGCGACGTGGCCCTTCCTGATTGACCTTGATCGGGCGTTAATCAATGAATTGGATATCGTGGATAACACGGACCCCAACCATTCGCCGATCCCCATCCCATATACTTTCGTTCTCGACAGTGATCGCGAAATCTACAAGATTTACAACGGTTGGTGGTTTGTTGGAAGACCCACGGTAGAAGAGCTACGGCACGACTTGCGGGCACTGTTGGCGCGTCGGGATGACTACGAATATGACCGTGCGTGGGATGTTTCGGCGGAGGCGAGAGAGAAGGCGTTTCTCTAATTGGGTAAAGTTATTTATCCTGAAACCGAGTTTTTTCTTCAAAACTCGGTTTCTGTTGCACGATTTCTGAACATGATAGGAGTTACGCACTTCAGTAGGGAACGCAGATCTGCGTTCCCTACGGACTCCTTGTGGAGCCTATGCTGTAGTTGCCTGATTCATCAGGCGTCGGAGATTGTGTCCTACGGCGATAAATCGCCGAACTACAGGGCTCGGGGCATCCAACTGCGTAACTCCTACATGAGCAAAAAAATATTGAAAAAAGAGCTAAACTTTTTCAAACGAGTGCAATATATATAATAAAGGCGAGATTTTCTTGAAGGTGATAGAAGTGGATCAACTCTCCCTTTAGAAGGAGGTATGATCATGACACAACAACGAAATCCACAAAACTCAGCACAGTGTCCTTTCTATATCGAGCCAGAATCGCCTCTATCCGCAACGGAATCAATTGATCGATGTGTGGCGTGTGCCACCCGCCGCGACCAACGGCTTCAGAGCATAAAAGAGGATTTACGCCAAATCGCGTATGAGACCGTTCTTGAAGCGGATCCGACGTATGACCCTGCACATGAAAGTGGTGCAAGTTTCACCACGTTTATTCGTTCCCAGGTGTGTGGCAAGCTCTGGGATGAAGGAAAGAAACACCTCCAGTCAACGCCATTTTTATCCCTTGATGATACAAATCGCGCTGAATCCCAATTTTATCAGGACGGCCCTGACCTACTTAGGAACAGTCCGTTGATTGACAGGTTGGCAGCCGATGCGTGTCAATGTCGAGAGGTTGATGAGGAGGCGATTTGTCATGTTGAGGTTGAGCAATTCAAGCAGTTGCTACCCCAACTTTTAGCGAATTTGTCTGAGAAAGAACGCCGGACCTTGAAGTTGAGATTTTTTGAGGCGAAAAAGGGGGTTGAGATAGCCGAAGTGCTTGGTCTAACGAAGGGTCGTGTGAGTCAACTGATTAACACTGCCTGTGCGAAATTGAAAAAATGCTACCTTAACGCTTCTCAGCATCAGAAAAATAACTGAGAGATCTTGATAAATTGCGCTAAATTTCAATGTTATCGGGAGGGTGAGCTTAGTTCTTATTGAGAATTCACACCTACCTCCCATGATAGGAGGTGATAAGCCGTGTCTTTCACGAGTCAGCCGAAACTATGGATAGGTGGGGCAATTCTGTTCGTTGTGCTAGTTGTTGTGGGCAGTTATTTCGGAAGCCACTGGTACTACGGCGATGTCGAGCCGGTGCCAGAGCATCTGTTGACGATAGAGCCCCATTATCCAATAGCGAATCAACAAACCTCCGTTTCTGGTTCTCAAGATGCCGAATCACTCGAATGGGATTCGGTTCCAGAGACGGAAAAATTATCCAGTGATGATGTGGTTTCCACACCCCTTCCGGACATAACCGATGATGAACTAGACGCGCTTTTACAAGAGTTGGAGGAGTCCCCTGTTGAAAAGGGAGATTTCCCTGAAGTTCCTGACGGATTCCCCTCGGATCTCACCCCCGTTTGGATCGAATTCCCCAATTATCAGAAGGGGGATATGTATACCCACGAAATGATTGACCGTGTTTTGATAAAACTGTGGAATCAGGGGGACCACGGTTTTGTGAATGGTGTGTATCAGGATGACAACGGTAGAGTCTATCCGCTCTATCCCAACGTAGTATATATCGAGTGGGGCGAGACCGTTAGTGATGATCCTGACGAGGAGGTTGTCAGATTTCCAAGGTTCACCCTGGCGACTCATGAGAGATCTTCCGATCCAGATGCACTCGGGGGGCTTTTTACAGTTGCAGAGTTGACTTCGGGTGCTTATAAGAGTATGTATCCGGATGTAAAATTTGTTGACTATGACAGTGCAGGATATGATCCGGGAACCTTTCTTGATTAAGTCTATAAAATCGGATATAGTGTCAGCGGTATCAATCCATTTTCACAGGGTTGATACCGCTTTTTTTATGTCCATGACACGACACTATTGGGTAACATTGAATACCTTCTCCTGTTTGCAACAGTTGCCCGACCTACGGGAATTGGTTTCAGTCCCGACAGATCGAGTCGGTTGTAGGTCGAGATTCATATCTTGACAAAACGCTGCCCAAAATACTTTCAGTGCTCCTCCTTTTGTTTCACTACTTTCGCGCCGGCATAGATCCCATCAATAATCGCCTGATCCGTCCACATCTCTTCCGGCGTTATAAGGGGTGTCGCTCTGCCAAGAGCGCAGTCAATGAAGTGAAAGACCTCGCGGCGTAGCCGGTCGCTCGAACGGTCATGGAAGGAATCCGCAACACCCGGAGCAACCTCCTCGGTCACATCGACGTAATCACCCTCCTGCCAAGTCAGCAATCGCAACGGTGTCACCGAAGCGTAGCCTTGCGTCCCCCACACCTCGACACCGTGATCGCCAATCTGCGACGGTGCCATCCACATACTCTCAACGGACAGCGTGACCCCATCGGCAAAATGGACATAGCCGCTGACCAAATCCGGGTCGTCGTAGTCGCCTCGGAGGGGTTCCAATTCGGCTGGCAGTGCGGGAAGGTCGGCAAAACGTGAGAGCGCCTGTCCATGCACGGAGATGAGAGGTGGATTGCCGAGGAACCAGATAGCCAGATCCATTGGATGAATCCCTGTTCTGGCGAGTGAACCTCCACCCGACCCCGCTTTGTAGTGCGGTCCGCGGATCGGTACACTTTCAGCAAACGACCAAGCACGCGCAAAGCGAGGTGTCCCGATAGCACCATCACGGATAAAGCGGTGCACAATCTGTGCATCATCGCGGAATCGGAAGTTATAGCCGACCATCAGAATCCTGCCCGTCTCCTTCGCCGTCCGAAGCATCTCCTCCGCCTCTGCCAAAGAGGGTGCCATCGGCTTGGCAGCGAGGACGTGGGCACCGGCATTCAACGCATAGATAGCTACACGCGGACGGACATCTGCCATTGTGCCGACCATGACCACATCGAGGGATTCTTGGTCGATCATCGCTTTATAGTCTGTGTAAAGCGCTGGACGCGGCTCTCTGCCTCTCTCATCAAAGACTTCACGTGCTGCCGCCTCCGCCTGTGCTATATCTATGTCGCAAAGCGCGACCAAACTAGCATCGGGGTTTTCGACGAGATTGTTTATATAAGCGTTGCGTCCAAAGCCACCGCAGCCAACCACGCCGACCCGCAGCGGTTGAGATCTGTTCGTCATCGTCTTTCCCTCTTTTGGGGAGTTTTGTGCCGAGGATTATGACTCTCTCACCTTTTCCACGCCCAATTCCTCTAGCCGTGCTGCCATCTTCTCACGCCGGACCGCCCTTTTCCATCATCTCCTTGCTATAGACGAACGGCTGCCCCTCATTCACCTGAGTTTCAACTGTTGTCCGAAGGTCTTTGAGCGCGAGCAGGTCATCTTGGGGGTCCGGCATATAGCCGATGAACATCGTCCGTCGAGGGCGACCATCCTTGCGTTTGAAGGCGGAGTGCCACAGGCGATTGTCCCACAACACAACGTCTCCGGGACGGGTCTGCACGGAGAGAACTCCCGGAATGGCATGGGGATCGAGGCGGAGGCGGGGCCTCCCCCTATCCCAGTAACCACAGGATCGGAAGAGTGCCACAGAGTATTCAGGATGGTGGCTGCCGGGAATCAGGTTCAACGATCCGAAATCCTTGGACTGCTCGTCGAGGTATATGGCGGTCTTGAGCGTGAGGGTGTGTCGCCCCGGTTGGCCATCGGTGTGCCAAGGGGTATCGTCTCGGTTCGCCCACATATCGCTACCGGCGATGTAGAGGCACTCCGTTCCCCATATATCGCGCATCGCTTCCATCACGCCGGGATGCTCGATTAAATCTGCGAATGCATCGTCCGCTTGGACGAAAGGACTCAGCATCCGGGTGTCATTCTCGGCGAAATAGTTGTAGACCGGGGCGTCTGCAATGACGCGGCTGTGTGCCTCCTGTAGCCGCTCTACCTCTTTTTCGCTCAAGCAACCTTTCAGGACAGTGAACCCGAATGTCCAAAATTGCCCAACCTCCAAATCAGATAACATCGAATACCTCCTCCTCACAACAGCTGGATCTTGTTGACATTTCATCGCAACCAAGACAATCAAGGGGGACATAGGCACATGACCCTTCGTAGGGGTTGGGTTTCCCAACCCTTACTGCGGGCGGGGGGCCGCCCCTACGATTACGGATAACTTCACATAAATGTCAACACGTCCTAGTCATTGAAAGAGATTCAGATTATGGGTGTGCAGGTTCCCACTCACTCAGGTCCGTACTGTCCCATATATCCGGTGCGTCCGCCGAGGATCTCTTGGAGTTCCCCTTCGCTGGCATCAATGACTTCCTGCGTCGGACTGCATCCGGGCCAGCACTGCATCCATGGCGGGGTGAAGCCGTAGAACATCGTATAACGGGTTCGCTCGGAGAGAATCGGGACGCCGGTATGAACCAACGCCTCCGTGAAGTGCATCACCGATCCCGCCTTTGCCTCGATCTGAACCACCATCGCGGGGTCAAAAATTTCTTTCCAGTCCTGCGCCTCGATTCGGTGTGAGCCGTCCAAGATCATTGTGCCGCCATTTTCGAGATCAACGTCCGTCAGGTAGGTGGCGTTGTTGAGAAACGTCGTGTTGATGTACGGATGGTTGTTCGCTGGCACGATGCCATACTTCGGTCGAATGCCGCGGTGCCAGCCCATCTTTTCCGGGTCTCGAAGTTCATCGCGCCGTTTCGCCCGGTCGGGGTGCGGGGACTTTATCATCGCGTGGCAGCACTCAAAACGTGGCGGTGTTCCTAAAAGCTGCTTCAGAACGGGGGTGATCTTCGGCGACATAATCCAATCCCGATAGATCGGGTCGTAGTTCACCATGTTGTTGATATTCTTGATGTCCTCGCTGTCCTTCATCGTCGAGACTTTGCGTTCATAGAGGTGATCCAGCCGTGCTTAAAGGCATCGACCTCTTCGGGACTGAATACATCCTCTTGGAGCACCCAACCATGAACAGCGAAATGGTAGAGTTGTGCATCGGTCAGCATCGCTAACTCCTATAAATGGTGGCTCATATAAAAAAGTGCAAAGTGTGAAAAATGAACTAATGAACCAATGAACTATGGTGTGTTGACATTTATGTATCGTAGGGGCGAGGTTTCCTCGCCCAATGGGTTGGGAAACCCAACCCCTACGGGAATTGACCCAATGTAGGGGCAACCCTTGTGGTTGCCCAAAATACTTCACTAAATTTTCCCCTCTTTTTTCCACCGTTCCATTAATTCTTTCTTGTACGCTGTCTGACGTTCTGCATCCGCCTTGGCGCGTTGGGCATAATAGACTAATCCCAATGCCCGGCGCGGGTGCCCCGTGGCATTGGAACCTGCGCGGTGGATTGTCATGCAGTGATGCACAATCATATCGCCCGGCGCAGCATGGATGGCTGCCTCTTCTTGATAATCCGTTTCACCGTAATCTGTGACCCCTAACGAGAACCCGAACACCGCTGTCTGGCCGTGGGGCCTCATACCTCGGCGGTGAGAACCCCGCGCATAATGGATGCAGCCGTTCTCGTCATTCACCGTATCCAGTGCCAGCCACAACGTCAACGCCTCGTTCGGTTCGAGCATGAAGTAGAACCCATCCTGATGGGGTGGCGTCTCCGCATCGCTGCGGGCCGGTTTTGTGAACCACTCCATATTTTTACTTATAACCCCATCGTCCAGCAGCAATTCCGCCAACTTGGCAAACCGATCGCTCTCGGTAAGTTCCTTAAAATGGTCGTCGTAAGATGCCATGCCCTGCAACCGCATAATGCTTTCGGGCTGCTCCTTGACCTCATAAAAGGCTGCATCCGATGGCAATCCGGGCAACGTCTCCGCGATAAACCGGTCAATGTGAGCGTTTAACGCCGCTGTCTCTTGCGGGGTGTAGAAACCGGGGATGACCACAAATCCATCTCGGTCAAAGGCATCCTTGAGTTGCCCTGAATTTTTCTGCCAGTTCATCTGAACTCCTTTCCATTATTGCGTTATTAGGTTATCTGACAGTCCGTAGGTTGGGTTGAACGGTTAAACGGGAATCCCTATCAAGTACAATAGAGGTTCGGTCGTTCAACAATGCCTGCTTATAGACAGATAAAGTGAAACCCAACTCAGTTTTTCATCGGGAAGCATTCTTTTGTACCACGATCTGTTAGATTGTGATCCGAGCCCACAAACTAAATGAGGTTTTAGAAAATAATTCGGTAATTCTATATTTTCCCCCAGACCCGGTAGGTGCGGTTTCCAACCGCACCGGGCATCGCTCCGAAATTACCGAATTAATAAATTAATTCTTCATACAGTTTGCGCTACATTGTTTGCCGAATTCGCAACCCCAAAGTGTCAACACGCCCTAGTTGTCCAATCGCAATTTCACCCAGCGCGTATGGGTGACTCCCGCCACCGTACACCAGAAATAGGTCATTATATCTCCGTCCGGCAGGATTGTCCCGCCGGGCTTGCCAAAAGCGATCTGCATGTGTTCAGCGAGGAAGTTCTCGTTCTCAGGTTCGCCGAGGGTTGCCTCTTTTCCCGCATCAAAAACCACGGCCTCGTTCTCTATGTCGAAATGCTCAAGATCTTCGGTCAGTGCCACATGGATGCCTTGAGGGGCGTGTCGGAAATTGTATATTGCCGCCACGCGACCGTCGGGCAGCGGGATGGGGGTGCAGACCTGACCGCGCAGGTTCGTCGGTCGGGGTTCGGACCAGGTGCGTCCACCATCTTCGGAGATCACCCAGTGGTTCGTCAAGTCCTCGGAGGTCCCGTACTGGTGCGTCCAGATCAGGGTATAGATGCGTCCATCCGGCAGGAGAGAACACATCTGATCCCACCAGAGCAACGCTCCCGTGAGGTCATCTGCAACGACGGTGAACTCACCCCACGTCTGTCCCTGATCCGCGGAGAATACCGCCGCTGCTTTCTGATCAGGCGGACCTTCATACCCTTCCGGCTTCCACGTTTCGAGGGGGTACATCCATCTATCCAACGCGAGTTGTAGGAGAGGTCCAGCCCCGTTCCATGTGTACTTTTCGGGCGGTAGGTCTACCGGCACAACCTGCGGCGCTGACCACGTTTTGCCCTGATCCTCTGACCAGAATAGCAATATCTCTGGACGCTGCAAGGCTTCCGATTCCGTATCAAAGAGCGTGTCGGCTTCGTTCTCAAAGCGGGTTGCGTTCATCACCAATCGACCGTCGGGAACCTCACTAATCTTTGGACCCCGGTAACACCATCCATCCGTAGGTGTGCCTCCGGGGTGGATGCTCCCTTCGTTGATCCATGTGATGCCCCCATCTGTTGAACGGAGTATCTCGATGTGATTGTCCGGTGTACCTAACCCCTGCCCGACATGCTGGCAGGCAATGAGACTTCCATCTGCAAGCGGAGTAATCACAGGCATATACGCGCCCCGCTTGCTCTGGTGAGAAATGATACCGCTATCAATGATTTTTAACATCTCTTGTTTCCTTCATAATTTCTTCTGTGCCGAAGAAATTCGCTAAGATAGATGCCCGCCTCAAAGCCAATTCTTCCTCTGCTTGAATACCTACTGTCCCGGATACGCGCGGTTCTCTATCTCAGCGATGAACTTCTCCGCGGAGATGGCGGCTGCAGCACCGGCACCGGCAGCCGTTATCGCTTGGCGGAAGACGTGGTCATGCACGTCGCCCGCTGCGAAAACGCCGTCGATATTGGTGCGCTGGAGCTTGTCCACAACGAGGTAGTCCTGCTCGTCCATGTCGATCACACCCTTGAACAGTTCGGTATTCGGGATATGTCCGATAAAGATAAATACACCGTCGATCGGGAACACCTGCTTTTCGTCGGTCTTCACGTTTCTGAGCAGCGCACCGGTCACCTTTTCGTCGTCCCCTTGGATCTCCTCGACGACTGTATTCCAGATGAACTTGATTTTATCGTTCTTAAAGGCGCGTTCCTGCATAATTTGGCTGGCGCGGAGTTGGTCTCGGCGGTGGACGACATAGACCTCCGACGCGTATTTCGTCAGAAATATCCCTTCCTCAAGCGCAGCATCGCCGCCACCGGCAACGATGAGGCGTTGGTCCTGGAAAAAGAATCCATCGCAGGTGGCGCAGTAGGAGACACCGCGTCCGCCGTACCCTTCCTCGCCGGGGATGTCCAGTGTCCGTGGGGAGGCACCGGTGCAGATGATGACCGATTTAGCGAGGTATTCTTGGTCATAGGTCTTCAGGTAGAATGGGTGGCGATTGAAGTCCACCTCCGTTACCATGTCGAACTTTACCTCGGTCCCGAAACGCTCGGCTTGTTTCTGCATCCCTGTGATAAACTCTGCGGCTTCGGTTCCGAAGAAGCCCGGATAGTTCTCAAGGTCGAGGGTCAGTGAGAGTTGTCCACCGAGTGCGTCTCCGGTGATAAGTAGCGGCTCCAGCATTGCCCGTGAGGTGTAGACCCCCGCGGCAAAACCCGCCGTGCCGCCACCGATAATGACGACGTTACGCTCTTCTAAACCATCGCTTCCGTTTTTTATCTCTGCCATCTGTTTCTCCTTCTCTGTTAAAAATTTCGTTCAGTTTTCCCGATTGCGCGAGTTCGGCTAAATCGTCGTCATCACCGATATGTTGGTCATCAATAAAGATTTGTGGCACATCGCGGCGACCGGTTAGTTTTTCGATTTCATCGCGCATCGCGGGATCCCCTTTGATGTTGATTTCCTCAAATTCGATTCCCATCCTTTCAAGGATACCTTGCGCCTTGTAGCAATATGGACAGAAACTGGTTGTATACATCTTAACATTTGGCATTTATTTAATCCTCTCTTTGTTACTTCAAATCAGATCGCGGGTAGCACGGATTCACAGATGAAACGTGAAAACAATATTTTAACGCAATGACACAAGGGTTTTTCTTTTTTTTTCTGCGTCCTAGCGTGCTGGTGTCCTTGCGTTCCTTTTTTCTTTTAGGACTTACGCATTTCCTCTTAAAGTCCCCCTGATAAGGGGATTTAGAGGGTTAAATACAACCCAATAACGACTTTTCAGCAAAATATGCCAATTTGCTGTTCAATTTGCATAAGTCCTATCTTTTAATCCTGCTAATCCTTTAATCTTGAAAATCCTGATTCAGACTATTCACCCGTGATTAATACCGTCTTTCCCAACGCCAACTATCGCTTCCAGAGATAAGCGGCTTGATATCTTCGGATAGAGTGTCGACAAACTCAGCGCTGACTTCGTTACCAGGCCACTCGCGCACCATCGGTGGGGTATAGCCAGCAACTATGATTGTGCGCTCCTTGTCGCTGCGGATGGCGGTCGTGCTGTGGATAAGGGATTCCGGAAAGAGCAGGACCGAGCCAGCGGTCGCCTCTACCTGATGAATCAGCTTGTCGTCGGAGAGGGCAGCTTCGATCATCTCTTCCCTCTCCCAAGTGAGCCTGTGGCTGCCAGGGATGAAGCAGGTGCCGCCATCATCGGGTCCCACATCGGTGAGATACGTCAACGTCTTGACGAAGATGCAGTGGAATTTACTCTGTTCGATATAAGTTCCCCAGCCGTGCTGCGTCCCACGATGAAATCCAGTCGGATTATAGCGTCGTTTGTGGAGTTCCTCAATATCCGCCTCCGGATCCCTGCGATTGATGATCGCCTCGGTCTCCTCAAGGCGGACCTTACCGCCGACCACCTCCTCAACGAGCGGCACCAGTTTGGGATGGGCAGCATATTCCAGCAAGGCGGGGTCATACTCCACCAGATTGCCAAGCAGGATATGGTGTTCACCACGTTTATGGGTGTAGACCCGTTTGGACTCAAGATCCGGATCGCCTTTCATCCGATGGAGCGCATCCTTCATGCGAGCAACTTCGTCGGCGGTTAGAACGTTCTCCAGCAGTACAAAGCCGTAGATATCGAAATGCAACCGTTGCGCCGGACTAAGACTTACAGTTTCGGTGTTTTCCATGCACATGAATCCTTTCATGTCATAAATTGGTCATAGAGCTTGGGCGATCCAAAAATAAATGAACACTTTTGCCCCCGGTAGGTGCGGTTTTTAACCGCACCGCATAGGTGCCGTGGTAGGTTGAAACGGCACAGTTGGAAACAGCACCTACCAATTTGGAGTGTTTCATTAATTCTAAGATTTACTATAACTATTTTGTTCGGAAACAGAGACAGCATGGCTACAACGGCAAATAACGTACCTGTCCCTGCCATTCGTCGTCAAGACTATATTCCGCCAGCAACAGAATATCTTCAATGGCGCCACCGATTGACATATCAGGAGAAACTTCAAACACTCCCGGCATCAACTGACCTGCATCAACACGCTCATAGGCATATTGCGTGATTGTCCTAACATCGTGTGTAAGTAATACTCGTTCCTCTTGCGCTGCCCATTCAAGCACTGCTTGGTCATCTGCTCCAGACAGGCCAATATCCTGAATGCGGACAATATCCAAATCTGGCTTTCGATGCAACAATCCACGCACAATCCTATTATTGAAATTTTCATCAGCAGCCAGCCGCAACATCAGTCTCTCCGTTCCGAGAGTTTTCAACCTGCTTGGTACGCCGAGCTAAAAGACGGTCGCGCACACCGTTCGGGTCAAATCGAGACTCGTTCTGTTTGCGGATACTATCAGCCTCCTTTTGCCGGTGTTGCAAATAAAATTCGACCTCTTCCCGGCGCCGCAAATAGTATGCAATCACAGTGTACACATCGGCTAGATTGAGGGATGGGTACTGATACATAATCTCTTCAGCCGTTGCACCTTGGCTAAACGCAGCTACAATCGTATCGAGTGTTATACGGGTCCCACCAACGCGAACAACGCCGTCAGCATCTGTCTCTAATGGGATCGGCTCGGATTCAATTGAAAGTGGCATATCATTACCTCCACAAGTACGTTGGTTTCAACTTTTGAACTCACACATTATGTTTCACTTCGCTAGAAACTCATAGTACTGATCAACCATTTTCCGATACTCAGGTGGCACATCTTCTTTAAGTACCTGTGCGAGTTGCTTCTTTTCCTGAATTACAGTAAGACGCTCTTCAATCGCTCGCTCAAGTTTCCTGAGCTCGCGCAATGAGAAATCGTAGACGGGAAACGGTGCTCTCCGGGTTCCCGGACGATTGTCCATCGCACGGATCGCGTCGAGCCAGAGTTCTCTGAGTTCACGATCCGACTCCGGCCCTCCCACTTGTGCCTGTTCATCCCCTTGCTGCTGTGCTTCCATCGCTTCTTGAGCACGCTCCTGTATCTGCGCCTGCTGTTCAGATAACTGCTGTTGCCGCGCCTCCTGTTCCGGCGTTAACGGCGTTTCTTGGTTGTCCATCGCCTCAAGTTCACGCTGGATATCCTCCATCTGGGCGCCCCAACTTTCAATCTGTTCCAATGCCGCGTCGAGTCGTTCCTCCTCTGTCTCCGCTAGATTCGTCCTCGCTTGCTGTAGGTCATCACGTGCCTCCAAGAGAGTATCCAAAACCTCCCGTTGTTCCCGTTCTGAGGATTGGAAATTCCGCCACTGCAATGCCCGCTGCGCGTCCTCCATATTCCCAGACACCTGCTCCTCAATGAGGCGACGGTTTGCGTCGGCGACGTTTCGCGCCGCTTGGGGCTCATTTTCGCTGAGTGTCTCCCGTAGGTTGGACAGGTTACGTTGCAGTTGCTCAAGGTCTCGACGAAGGGTTCGCTGTTCATTCGCCAACTGAGAAGCGTTCCGCAGATCCTCAAGACTCACTCCATCCTGTCGGGTTTCTTCCTCAAGGGTTTCCGTTTGCTCTCGAATCTCCGATTGACTGGTGATGAGCCGGTCGATCGATTCGGTTGCCTCTGCAAGCGCTTGATCGGTATACTGTGCGGCGACCTTCTCAAGTTCCTCGATCGCCTGCTGCAAATTTTCTTCGGCTTTCTGACCTTTCGCAGCGCCCATCTGCGCCTGTCCTGCTCCCATGTTTTTCGAGGCTTCCTGCATATTTTCAGATGCCTGTTGCAACGCTTCACCCGCTTGAACCATGCGCTGCCCTGTACTGTTTTGGTCGGTACCCTGACCGGACGCTTGCCCCATCTGTTGGGCTTGTTCTGCCATCTGTTGAGCCTGTCCGGCTAACTGTCCCTCCTGTTGGCTATTTTGCTGCATCTCTCGCTGCGAAGGCTGCTGCTCCCGTGCTAATCGCTGGCTCTGTTCCGTGAGTTGTTCCTGTTGACCGAGCATGTCTCTCGCTTGGTCCAATAGTTCCTGCGTTTGCTCTGCCATCTGTTCATCTAACTCGTTTTCATCCTGCTCAATGGCGTCTTGGAGATCCTCCATATCCATCTCTATATTATCGGCGGCTGCTTGGCTGCCACTTGACCGCATCTGTGTCAAGACCTTATCTAACTCCATCATAGCTTTGGTGAGGAGTTCGAGAGCATCCTGCTCATGCGGAAGTGCTTCTTTCGGCTTTATGGCATTGAGTGCGTCGGTTGCTTCACCCATCTTGGCGACAGCCTGCTCCAAATTCATCAGCATTTCGGGGTCTACATTTGCATCGCGCATTGACATACTCAACTCATCGACAGTCCGCTGCGTCTTGTCTTTGAGCTCAGCCTGCGTTTTGCCTATCTGTTTGACAGAGGATTGATAGTCCTCCGTCACGGGGGACGGACGGGAGTGGATGTGCTTCCATGTGTTCTTAATAATCGCCCGTTGATCCGCGATTAGATTGGGGAACGGTTGTCCTTCTTGTTGAGCTTGCTGCCCTTGGGCATCCATCTGCATATACCGCTCATTGAACGGACGTACCTCAATGAAATACAGTTCAGAAGTGCTTATCCCCGGACCTGTCCGCGTGTTGTTATCGGTGGCTTGTGCGTAGTAAGAGATGAGTTCACCCGGTTCTACATCGAGTTCTTCGAGATAGAAAACGTAAGCACCGGAGATTATTTTTTCCGCTTTAACCTCGACAGCTTCCACCGGCAATTCTTGCGGCTCACCGGATCCGATGCTGTACTTCAACGTCATGTTTTCAACGCCATAATCATCGGTCGCTTCCGCAAGAACTCTGACCTCCTCTAACTTTGTAGCTTTGATATCTCTTCCCGGCTCCTTGATAACAATCTCAGGCGGTTCATCGGGAAGCGCTGTAACGGTATATTCGATCGGGATTTCATTATTAAAGCCATCGACACAGAGCAATTCAACGGTATACTTTCCGTCGTTCAGCACATCAAGCGTCGTGGTAAGCGTGTTTCCATCGGAGATAAGCATGGAGGTTGGATCTTGTGCATCCACTGTGAGTGTCGCTGATTGAATGGCTTTGTTCGTTGTGATGCGGACTTCTGCTTGAGAACCGGCGACAGCGCGGATGTTCCCGTCTCCCTGCTGCGTAATCGATTTCAATTCTGTGTATTCGGGATAGGTGTAAGTAACTTCGATCGCGGTAACTTTCGGCATGTCAAACACCTCAACCGTGTAACGCTCCGATTCCGCTTCGTTCGCTGCCACATAGTATTCCATATTTTCGTTGATGTTGAAGATTTCGTAGCCAAACCGACGCTTCTCACCCTCTATTCGCACCATATCGATTGCCTGACGCTGCGATTCCATATCGGTGGCTGGGTGCTGTTTTGTATAAACGAGCCGTGCTTTATCCGTGGATTTGCCAGTTACTTCGAGGTCAATCGCAAGGCTTCGACCCCGTAAAATCCGAGCGTTCCCCGGTTCGACAGTCAGCTTTGTCGTGAATACCGGCTCGGTTTTTTCCCACGGACTCAATAGGCGATTCAGAGAGGTGTTAAGTTCGGTGGGAAAGATTAGAGCCAAAAGCGCGCAGCCAGCGAACACAGCAACCGCAATACCGACATGCTTACGTTTTTTACTTTTATCGACCGTTGCCTTGAAATCAATATCTTCGGTCCGTTCCACAGCATCCGTAACCAGTCGCTGCAATAAATGCGATTTGATCGGATCTTCGGTTTCTGTATCACCGAATTGGAGAGCGCTGACAAGACGATCTTCAAGGTTTCGGTGCTGCCGCTCGACGTTGAGCGCGACATCGTGCGGTGTCAGTTTCGTCCGAAGCGGTTGGAAAAGATATTTATAAAGCAGATAGCCTACAGCCCCAATAATACCGATAAGCAGCGCAATGCGAACGCTGCCCGGCAGCGGCATCAGTAGGTCTACAATCGCTGCACCGGCGAGGATCGCTATCAGTCCGACGACGGCAATCGCACAGCCGGTCCAAAACAGTGTCCGTTTCCAGACACGGCGAGCTGCTAAAACTCTTTGTTGTAGTGCTGCGTAACCTTCTCTTGCTGCCACTGTTTACCTCCAGTTCATCTTTTATCCTCTAGTGCTACCGCAGTTGATAAATATATCCTTCGTCGACGTGGTGGTCGTTTCCTCCAACATGATAAACATGTTGCGGAAACTCTTTATTTACAAGACTATTTCTCTTTCGCAACGCAGTAATCAAGCCATGATTAGTTTCGGATACCTTGATGTCGGATAGAGTCAGACGGGGCTGGTTGTCTGGAATCTGGGAAAGGATACGCCGTATTTTCGTATAACTTTTCAGCGGTCCATCTTTTTCTACTTCGGGCAGAGCAAAAACAAGACGCCAAGAATTTGATTCCAACCGGTAGATCCACAACGCCGCCTGAACATCAAAATTCGCTTTATTGAGATGACGCAAGACATTGGCACCTGCATCAATCATTTCCTTTGTAAGCGGTTCTTTTGCTACGGTTTTCTCTATTACCATCACCTCTTCAGCCATGATAGGACTCCATAGCACGTAAGTCCTAATCCGTTAGACGGAGTTCTTTGATAGAAGGTTATCCACAATCCCGTCTATCGATGAAAACTGAGAGATGTCCAGCCACTCAATCCGTGGATCATTGCAAAACCATGTCAACTGCCGTTTGGCGAATCGACGGGTGTTCTGTTTTAAGAGTGCAATTGCTTCATCAAGTGTTCGTGTTCCGTCGAGATACTCGATGAGTTCCTTGTATCCGAAACTCTGCATTGCGCCGCAGTCGCGCGGGTAGCCTTGATCCAATAGCCGCTTGACCTCTTCAATTAAGCCTACCTCTACCATCTGATCCACGCGATCTTCAATCCGCCGATAAAGCATCTCGCGCGGCATGTTAAGCCCGAATGCGCGAAACGGGTAGCGCGGTTCATCTGTTTTCCACTGCTCTTGGAGGGCAGAAATTGGTTTCCCTGTCAGTTCGTAAACCTCTAAGGCACGAATGACTTTGACGCGGTTATTAGGGTGCACCCGGTCCGCGGTCTCCAGATCGCATTGACGCAATCGTTCATGCAGAGCAGCGTTACCGTGTTCGTCCGCTTCCCGTTGAAGTTTCGATCGAATCTTGGCATCCGCACCGGGGCCGTCGAAAAGTCCATCGATGAGACCGCGAAAATATAATCCCGCCCCGCCGACAGCCATCGCCTGTCTCTCACGTCCATGAGTCTCTGTAATCGCGGCATCCGCTAGCCGCTGGTATTCTGCGACAGAGAAGGGTTGATCTACTTCCACACAATCAATAAGGTGGTGTGGCACCGCACCCCGTTGGTCTGGTGTTGGCTTTGCCGTGCCGATGTCCATCTCCCGATAGATCTGCCGCGAATCGAGTGACACAATCTCGGCGTCGAGATGTTGTGCGAATTGAATCGCTATTTCAGTTTTGCCGACAGCGGTGGGACCAACGATACAAATCAATGAAGATTTCATGGTGTGAAATGTGAGGGGTTTTGGACTTATGGTAAATTAGAGAGGTAAGTAGACATTTGTCAATAACTCCGAGCGAAGCGAAGTCTCCAAAGTCCCCCTGACAAGGGGGATTTAGGGGGTTAAAAATAAAAAAATCTCGCGCTGTGTGCTGAATTTGCTAAGTCCTGAGTAAGTCTAAAATCTACCATAACGGTTTAATCAACTGACCTTTAAGTAATCGTCATCGCACATCGGAATCCGAAGTCGCTGAACTGCTTCTCCGGGCTGAGACTACTCCGCGCCGCACAACGCGCAAAACGGACGCTATGCCGCCATGAACCGCCGCGTGCCACGCGGCGATCGCTGTGTCTTGGACCGGTCGGATTCCGATTCGGTGAGATTTCATAATAGGCTGGATCATAATTATCAGTGCACCATTCGTGAACACCCTCAGACATATTGTAAAGCCCATAACCGTTGGGACCATCAGTTCCAATCGGAAAATGCGGGGCATTCCGTCCGCCCGCGTGGTCCTCATGCAATTCATCGCCCCAAGGATACTCTCTTCCCTCCAATCCGCCCCGTGCTGCTCTTTCACGCTCCGCTTCCGTCGGGAGACGATACGCTTTGCCAGTCAACTCCTGTAACCAATCGCAATAGGCGACGGCGTCATGCCAACTGGGCCCAACAATCGGTTGGTCTGGGTGACGGAACTTAGACTCACCCCAAAACCGCGGTGGTGGATGACCTGACATCTCCATAAAGCGCTTATACTCTCGGTTGGTCACCGGATATCGGGCTATACCGAAAGCGTCCACCCATACACGGTGGATAGGTCGTTCGTTTGCCGCACCGTTTTCGCTCCCCATGAGGAAATCTCCTTCGGAGATGGTAACGATATCAGGTTCAATGAATTTCGGCGCTTGCATGGGTGTATGTTTCCTTCGTCGGTACTTGCCAACCGCATATTTTCATGCCCTCCGGTTTAACCTTGACAGGTATCCGAAGGTGTGCCATTATAGCACTCCAACTTTTTGGCTGTCAACTTTAACCTTAAGGAAGCAGAAAATGGCATGGATCCGAACCGTCCCCGAATCAGAGGCAACAGGCATCGTTAAGGAAGAATATGACGCAGGAATTGAGCGCGCCGGACGAATCTACAACATCGTCAAACTGTTCAGCATCAAGCCGGAAAGTCTCAAAGCGTTCATCAATCAGTATGAAGTTGCCATGTTCGGTCCTTCCAGATTGAGTCGGGCACAACGGGAGATGATAGCGACAGTGGTTTCGCAGATTAACTCCTGCCGATACTGAGTCCAAGCACACAGCGAGGACCTGCGGGAACAGGTCCACGAGGATCAACTCGTTCGTCAAATCAAAACGGATTTCCGATCCGCGAATTTGGACCCAACCATGAGGGCAATCTTGGAATTTGCCGAGAAGGTCACCCTAGCCGCGTACACGGTTCAACCATCAGACCTAAATCTGCTCAGATCTCACGGCTTGGATGACGAAACCATCTTCGATGTAGTTGAGATTGTTGGATTTTTCAATTCCATCAACCGGATTGCTGATGCACTTGGCGTTGAGTTGGAAGACTTTCTTGACGCGACAGATCTACCACCAGTACCCGCAACCGGAGGCTAGGTTCTGTTGATATTTCATCGCAACCAGACCATCAAGAGGGAGCACAAACGCATAATCCTTCGTAGGGGTTGGGTTTCCCAACCCTTTGTTCGCACGCCAGAGACCATTTCGGTCTTTTGTACCACGATCTGTTAGATTGTGATCCCACTACTTATGGCAGATTGCCTGATGATTCCAGCGTTTGCCGAATCAGCAATAGCAAAATGTCAACACGCCCTAGTGAAAATTGAAATGCCAACCGAGCCCAACCTTGAAAATTACTTCTCTGCTGTGGTCAAAGAGGGGCTATATCCAAATCGAGGGAATCTTCAATTCCATCTGAAAACTGTATTCAACGACATTGCTCTCGAAAACAGACGAGTGCTGGATATCGGCGGCGGGAGCGGCTTACACAGTTTCTATGTGGCGTGTATGGGCGCTAAGGAGGTTGTATGTCTCGAACCGGAAACGAAGGGGAGTCGCTCTGGAACGAGCGAAAAGTTTCGGAAGTTAGGTGAGATTCTTGGACAGAATCATGTGAGGTTTGAGCCTGCTACATTTCAAGCCTTTGATCCCGGGGGGAAGCAATTTGACGTTATCTTACTCCACAACTCAATAAACCACTTAGATGAGACTGCTTGCATCAACCTACTCGATAGTGAGGCGTCCAGAGTAATTTATCTGAATATATTCTCAAAGCTCAGTTCACTCGCAAGCGATGGAGCAAAGTTGATAGTTTGTGACTGCTCAAGATATAATATCTTCGCCTTACTCCGAGTTAGGAATCCTTTCGCTCCGACGATAGAGTGGCATAAACATCAGATGCCAGAAGTCTGGGTGGATCTGCTAAGTCAAGTCGGATTCACTAATCCGAGTATCAGATGGACCGCTTTCAACACATTGCGCTCTCTGGGGAAAGTCCTGTTAGGCAATAAGTTACTATCCTATTTTCTCAGAAGTCACTTCCACTTCACGATGGAGAAACCTTAACAGTCTTCTAAGGAGCTCAAGGGCGATTCCGCTGCCATTTTGGACTAGATATTGGGCTTCGCGCTTCCTTAATCACCGCATCCAGAGTAACCATCGCTTCGTTCCCCTCTTGTTGCAGGAACGCAGGGATACCCGCCGGCACACAGAAATGTTCGTGGGGTCCTACCGCCTTCCTGGTGCCAGCCATCTGCACAACCCCCCGTCCGCGGACAACAGACACGATACAGAAACGATCTGTCCGTAGGTTCAACCCATACTCATTGACGCGCGCCACAGATAACTCCAGCCCACCAATCCCATCTCCGTCGGTAGCTGAAGCCGGAATGATTGGGTAACGCACAGGAGAAAACCGCCCCGCAGCTTTCTCGATTTCGCGTTCGAGATAAATTGTTTGATTCATTTGGCGGCTGTAGACGGGTGCCTTTTCAAGTTTGTCTAAATCAATCGGCTGTGCCTCCACGTCCAGAAATACGCCCCAACCGCCGCGTGTCAGCGATCCAAAGATGAACGGGACATGATGCTGCATGGTGCTATCGTTGACATACCCGTGCCGCATCTTTGGAGGAATGGGCATGCCGTAGCCTTCGTCTACCTCTGCGTAATGCTCACCGAGAACCGTATTGCCGTGCAGCGGCCCATAGCCCAAATGAATCTCAACCCCATCTTGATGGAGATGAAATGGTACATCCGACCGGGGTCCATCGAGATACGCCAGATTCCACGAATGATAATCCCCATAGACGAGCGGCACGATCGTGATACCAAGATTTGGTACAATGAAACTTGCCTGCTCCGGAGCATGTGTATCCAATGTCGTATGGATGCCGTTGCCGTTGGCGATCTCTTCCATCAGTTCGGTGAACCGATCTCGAACTTTTCGCATCGATTCCAATTGGCACGTCTCAACCCCTTCACTCAATGACTCGATGACCCTTGGGATGTTGATGGCGTAGCGGTAGAACGTGGAGATCAGGGCGCGAAAGTCGGCTTCTACCACATCCATTGTCTGATTCGCTAGGTCTATCAGGAGTTCTACCGCCCGCTTGCGGTGTGCCTCCGTGAGTGGATCACACATCTCGATTTCATCGATTGCTAACCGCGTGGCGTGGAAAGCACCAATTGTATGACCGCGGAAGGCGTAGCTGTACAATCGTGCTAAGGCAACATCTTCGGGCGTGATTTCCGCCGGCGTACGCCCTTTCTCGTGGCTCTCACGCGCCAAGTCAACAAGCCGTGCATAGTTGGGATGGACCTGCATGGTCATCTTTTCCGTCTCCCTGCCCATAGGGGCAACCCTTGTGGTCGTTATCCCTCTGGGTTGGCACAAGTTGCTTTGAATCCCGATCTCATCGGGGATCTACTCCTGTTAATTTCTACAGTCGCTTTTACCTAACCCGCTGTAAACCCTCCGTCAATTGGTAGCGCAATTCCCGTCACAAAAACAGATTCGTCCGACGCTAAGAACAGCGCGCCGTATGCGATCTCCTGCGGTGTGGCGAGGCGTTTCATCGGGTGTTGATCGGCGAGTGCGCGATATTCCTCCTCCGTTTTCAGAACACCTGCTAAGAGTGGGGTTTCTGTGAAACCGGGACAGAGGCAGTTGACACGGACGTTGTCGGTGGCATAGTCGAGTGCCATGCCGCGCGTCAGATTGGCGACCGCCCCTTTAGTAGCAACATAAGCTGCACGGGTCTGTGCACCGACGAGACCGTAGATCGACGCCATGTTGATAATCGAGCCGCCGCCGTTCTCAATCATTTTGGGAATAGCGTACTTTGAGCCGAGAAAAACCCCTTTCAGATTGATGTCAACACAGCGGTCCCAGTCCTCCTCTGGCAGCTCCACAACGGGTAAACGCATCGCAATACCCGCGTTGTTGAACAACACATCTAACTTGCCGTAAGCGTCGATCGTTGATTGCACCATCGCCTGTACATCTGCCGCCACCGTTACATCGGTACGGACGAACATCGCTTTGCCGCCCTCGGAATTAATCTGGTCAACAACCTCGTTTCCTCCGGCTTCATCCAGATCCGCTACGACAACCTTTGCCCCCTCTTTGGCAAATAGGAGTGCCGTTGCCTGCCCAATTCCAGAGGCAGCACCGGTGATGATTGTTACTTTGCCTTCGAGTCTCATAGTGCGTCATTATCCTCCGTTCTGGAAGTCCTCGATTTTCTATCAACTGTAATTATACATTGTTGTCTAAAAGATGAGGATAAGTTTACGGGAAGCATCTTGGGCGGGCAACCGCCGCACGGATATAGTATACATCGCTGTCCGTCGCTTGGAATCACAGTCGAACCGTTCTGCCCGATTGAACGACTTGATATGCTATAATAATGAGTTTCGGTCCGTATACAAATTTGTCCCGTCCACCGTCCAGCAACGACAATCATTCCTCACGTTCATTCCCACAATCAAGAATGAGAAAAACCGGTTAAAATTATTGCTGTTGTCGCTCGTAGCATTATACTATGGTGGATGTTAAAAATAAATGAACACTTTCGCCCACCGGTAGGTGCGGTTTTCAACCGCACCGAATAGGCGCAGTTAGAAACAGCGGCTACCAAATCCCGACGTTTCATCCCGATTAATCGGGATAGAAACGACGAGGATGCTCGGAACGGTACGGTAGAACGGTAGTTTCGTTTTCCTAACCGCCCCGGTTTGGCGTGTCCCATTAATTCTAAGATCTACTATAATTCTGCCTTTTAAAACACTTCTGCTTGGAAAATAGAGTATTGTCCTGTAGAATCTTTTATGACGGTAATATGTTTATAAAGCGCGTTTTGGGTATGTACCCTCGTCCATTTTCGCCCCGCTGGAAGTTTTTGCAATCCACCAAGTTCACCGATTTCAAATCCACACCGTGCTGCGGCACCAAGTGGACTACTCGTAGAACTTGAAAATTCGATGGTAAACAGTTTGGCTTGCCCCTTATAAAATTGAATATTCGCAGAACCACCATGTAATCTGTAATATCTGAATTCACCGGGCATCATTGACGGATACTTTGTGATAGGGGTAATCTCAGGTGTCCCAACCACACTATCTACATATGAAGCACTCTGGTTCACTAAATTGTCGATATCGATAAGTATGCTGTTCCTTGTATATGAATCGGTTGGTCCTTTTGTAGATAAATTAATGAACCAGATAAACACAGGAAGCGATACGACAACCAATGCAACGGCGCAACCCATCTGAACATTTCGTTCCTTCTTTTTGGCTGCAGCAACAACTTCTGGTGTCAATTTATATCCACACTTGGGGCAACTCTCAGCTGTTTCGCTAATCTGTCTCCTACATTCTGGACAAGAAATACGAGCCATAAAATTTCCTTTAACTATGTTTTATTCCTTTGAATCATTTCACTTAAACAAACGATAGCCCAAGTATGAAATAGCAATCACGATTCGTCCAATATCAATAGCAATTAGCCGTTCAATAATACCGGGAAGACGGATCTTTCTTTCTGGTTTCCACTATTGCTTCTCCTGCCACGCCGCTGGATTCTCTGCTTTCTCCTCGATCTGATTACGGAGCATCCCAATCCCTTCAACCTCTAGCTCAATAACATCGCCGGGCTGAATCCATCGATCCAACTCCCAACCACAGCCCTTCCCAACCGTGCCAGATCCAAGAAAATCGCCCACACAAAGCGTTTCAGACTGCGAAACAAAGGAGATCATCTCTGCGAAGGTGTAGTACATATCCGATGTGTTTCCGTCCGCCCAAACTTCGCCATTGATCCGTGCAATCATCCGCAGGTTATATGGATCATCGATTTCGTCAGGGGTTACGAGGCAAGGCCCATGATATTGCTGTTGTCGAAATCTTTCCCTTTGGCAGGACCAAGTGCCAACGTCATATGGCGAAACTGGATGTCGCGGGCGCTGATGTCGTTATAGATTGTGTAACCGCCGATGTAGTTTGGCGCGTCTTCGACCGAGATATTCTTTCCTTCCTTACCGATGTAAACGCCCCACTCCAGTTCAAAATCAAGTTTGTCGGTATAGTTAGGCCAAGTCACCCGCGCCTCATGTCCGGCGATGGAAGCGGGGCTCGTGCTGCCACGATAGTAGTTCGGCAGCTTAAACCATTCGGGAGAGATCTCCTTACCAGTAATCAGTGCAGCGGCATCCATATGCGTCTTAAACACGCCGAAATCTCGAAGGCTGGCAGGACGTGGAAACGGTGCAAGCAGCGTAACCTGATCCGCCGGGTAAACGATCTGTTCACCTCGGACGCCAGTGGAGTTCCCGTCAAGGTGGTCAAGGCTCGCCTGTGCCGCCTTTCTCGATCGCTCTCCCCGTTCAAAGTATTGGATCATGTCCGACGGCAGGATGGCATCCGCACTCTGACATGCGGCGGATTGCCCCTGTGTCTCCGAAAGATGAAGGGCATAAGCAGAATTGAGATCGACGATTTGGTTGCCATCGATCATCGCGCCGAGTCGTTGCTGTTTTCCAAGTTGTGTTGTGATTTCAAAAGTAACCAGTTTCATGATATTCCTCAGTCTTTTCTTTTTGGCGTGTCAAGTTCTATTTCGCAATTATACCTGTTTCGATAACGGATTATTGTTTGAATGCTGCGCACATCTATTAGTCGAATAGAATAGCACATCATCGGAGGGCTGCCAATAAAAAAGGAGAAGCCAAAATCTGCTTCCCCTTTTTGAACCTCCGGTCCGTCGATCCTAACGCACATATTCCTCTCCACGATGTGCCATTAACCACTGTTTCAACGGCACATCTTCGTCCGTTGGCTGCCACCAACCCTTGATATCCACCCCATCCCCAAGTAGCTGCCGACGAATCGGGTCGCATTTGGCGAGAAGTTCGGGGGGCATCACGTTGTAGTCGAGCCCGCGCAACCAGCGATAACTGTAACCGATGAACAACACCTTTCGCGTTACGTCCGAATAATTCCAACCGCGGGAGTGCCATAACCGGCGGTCAAACAGCACGGCTGTCCCCGGTTTAATCTGCAATTCGATTGCACCGTCCGGGTCACCATCCAGATCGCTCTGCGGTGGACGCTCGTCGAGTTTGTGGCTACGGGGGACGATTCGCATCGCGCCACGATCTGATCCCCTCACATCACTGAACCAATAGCTTACTTTGAGAGAGAGTCGCGGATGCGGACGCTCCATCTCTTGTACAGGTCTGCCCCCATCCTGATGCCATCCTGCCCCCTTTTGAGTGCGCGGTACATCCGGTGCTTCCGGTGGGTAGACGATTAGGTGGGAGATGTAAAGTTGAATGTTCCAACCGAGAATATCCCACAGCAACGGAAATACCTTCGGGTTGTCAAGCAATTCAAGGAACAGGTCATCCGCAGCGATGGTACGAAACTTTTTCATCAGATCGTACGGTCCGAGTTCCTGCCTTTTCCGCTCCTCCGCATCAATTCGGTCAATAGCGATGGTCATTTTGTCAACCATCTCCGGTGATAAAGCATCGTCGACGATCAGGTAGCCCTCATCGTTAAACGTTTGAAGTTGTTCATCAGTAGCGCAGTATTTTAGCCAACCTTTGTCCATGTGCTACTCCTTTCAACTAGATTTTCTCGGACGGTTCTCTGTGTAAACGCAGATTCCACAAGGCTTTGCATCTTCGTGCAGTGCTTTTGGCAATAATATCAGTATGGGGGCAAAAATTCAACCTTTTTCATTTGATTGTATCGTACCATCCTGATAAAATTGGAGATAGCACAACGCACGGAGCGCGAGACGTTTCTGATGAACACTAAAGAAATTCTGAAAAAGATTCGCCGAATCGAGATCTCCACCAACCGGCTTGTCAACAACATCTTCGCGGGAGAGTACGAGAGCGTATTCAAGGGACGGGGCATGGAGTTTGAGGAGGTGCGTGAATACCAGCCCGGCGACGAAATTCGCACCATTGATTGGAACGTGACAGCGCGGATGGGGCAGCCTTACATCAAAAAATATGTTGAGGAACGTGAGTTGGTGATGATGCTGCTTGTCGATACCAGTGCCTCTGCCGACTTTGGAACATATCAGCAAACAAAGGCAGAGATTGCGGCGGAGATCTCCGCACTGCTCGCTTTTTCCGCCATCAAAAACAGTGATAAGGTCGGGCTAATCTGCTTCACGGACGATGTGGAGCTGTTTGTTCCACCGCGCAAGGGACTAAAGCATGTTCTGCGTGTCGTCCGGGAGATACTATACTTCGCACCGCAGCAGCGCGGAACGAACATCAGTGCTGCATTGGAGTACATTGACCGCGTCATCCGACGAAAGAGCGTCGTATTCCTGATCTCGGACTTCAGAGACCAAGGTTACGAAAAGCGGCTGCAAGTGACGAGCAAACGTCATGACCTCATTGCGATTACACTTCAAGATATGCGGGAAGAAACTTTGCCGAATGTGGGGTTAATCGAACTTGAGGATGCAGAAACTGGTGAGGTGGTTGTCTTAGACACGCGGGACCCCAAAGCACGGGAGATGTATCGACAGCTTAATCTCAGTGTCGTTGAAGCGCGTCGAAAGTTCTTCCAATCAAACAAAATCGATAACATCGAAATTCGGACGGAACAGTCTTATGTTGAGCCGTTAATCCGTTTCTTCCGAGAACGCGCTGTGCGAGACTCGTTTTGAAAAGAGCGTTTCATAATTCACCGAAAAATTAGAAGAATAGGACTTACGCATTTCCTCTTAGAACCTGTTTGAAAAATCCAAATAATCTCTGAACATTGTCATTTTACCGGTAAATCCTCTGAAAATCGGTTGATTTTGCACCTGGCATGGGAAAAGATGACCGTTTCACGTACTCTTAAAACAGCCTCTTAGCCCCAGCGGGGCGACATGTTTATAGAATACAGGACAAACAAACAACCTAAGCCCCAAATACCCAGTGGGTCATCCGTCATCAAATGGCTCATTGAGCCTAGCATCTTGTGCAACATTCTAGGTATTTCCGACATGTGAACAACTTTCTAAAGATGCCCCTTCACTTTTAAAACAGGCTCTTAAAGTCCCCCTGACAAGTGGTACATCGCGCCTGTCCCGATTCATCGGGGATAAAATCGGGGGCGGGATTTAGGGGGTTAAAAACGCCGAAAATAACTACTTTTTGAATAAAATATGTCCCTTTTCTGATCAATTTGCGTAAGCCCTAAAGAAGTTAGATTTCATGATGGTTAACAATAAATGAGGGCTGTGCATGATTGTTGTCTGAATCACGGATTCAACAGATTACGCAGAGAACACGGATAAGCAAACAAAGCAGCGACCAAACTGGCGTACCTTCAACAAACCAAATACACAAAAATTCCAACGACCCGACCGATATTTTCGCTCCAGATGAGTTTTAAGAAATAAAACGGGTAATTCTATATTTCCCCCAGACCCGGTAGGTGCGGTTTCCAACCGCACCGGACATCGCTCGGAAATTACCCAATTAATAAATTAATCTTCATGCGGAGCGCAATGTATATACTCAAATCGTGCAATTATGACCAAGATATCTACCTATGCACACCTCTCAATAAATAGAGGAACAACGACTATGTCTAACAAACAGCAATCTTCTGTCGATACCGGAAATGAAGCAAACATTGCAGTCGAACTGCCGGACTACGCTGTCGAAGCACGAGCGCGTGCCACAGAATGGAAGGATCAAGCAAAAACTCGCCACAAAATTGTCGGTATTCGGACTTGGCACATTAACCTGAATCCTGCCACGATGTCATCTATGGCATATTCACAAGCGGGGAGGCAGGTCCAGATGCCGCCCGAACCGAAAAATGTCCATGTCGACTGGCGCGGTCCCTTTGCCACGCAAGCGGGTGCACTGATGGTAGAGATCACAACTGACAAAGGGTTGAAAGGCTATGGTCTCGGCGGTGGTGGCCTTGCCGGGGCGCTCATCATCGACCGCCATATCCAATATTTCGTGCTAGACCGCGATCCCCTTGACGTTGAAGAAATCTGGGATAACCTCTATCACATCACGTCGATTTACGGACGGCGCGGGGTTGTCATTTATGCGCTCAGTGGCATCGAACTCGCCCTATGGGATCTCTGTGGCAAAATCTTGGCTGCGCCGGTCTATAGCCTAATCACGGATGAGCCACAACTCAAGATACCGGCGTATGCCACCGGCGTGGATGTCGGCTATTACGTGGAGCAGGGATTTGCCGCCTGTAAGCCGGGACTCCGAAATGGGATCGCGGAGGGAGATGAGGGGTTTGCAAAGAACCTTGAGATCATCCGTGAGGCGCGTCAGACGATTGGACCCGATATCGAACTGATGGCGGACATCTATCTTCGATGGGACGTCGATTATACGCTTCGTTTCGCTGAGGCTGCTGCCGATGTGAATCTCAAGTGGATTGAAGAGGCCATCCCTCTGGACGATTATACAGGCATGGCGCGATTGGTTCGAGAAATTGACTCCACTTGGATTGTTTCTGGCGAACACGAATTCACCCGATACGGATTTCGCGAGCTATTGCGCTGGAAAGCCGCTCACATGATTCAACCCGATATCAGTTGGGCAGGCGGCTTCGGTGAATGTCTCAAAATTGCCAACGAAGCAGCGGCGCAGGGGATTCCGACATGGCCCCATCAAGGGGGAACCCCCTGGGGACTTCACTTGATTGCCTGCCTACCGATGCCGTGTCGGGCAGAAACCTTCGGGCCCTCACGCAAATCTACAGATAATGAACTCTACCGCTGCCTGCGTCCGGCAGCTCGCGATGGATTCTTTACACTGGATGATAGCCCCGGATTTGGTGTGGAGATTGATGAAAAACTGCTGGACGCCTATACCATTGATCATCTCTGAGAGCTGTTTCTAATCTGACGCAAACGGAGAGAAGCAAGAAAATGAATGTAAGATCATCTCAATCCACTGTTTGTCTTATGCACTCCGTACTCCTAATTTTATCCTTCTTTCTGATTGGCTGGACAGGAAGTTGGTCTCAGGCGATCAAGCGAGGAAATGCACACTATGAAGCCGAGGCGTATGACGCCGCGCTTGAGGCGTATCAATCGGCAGCAAAAAACCGCCCCGACGATGCGATTTCCCGTTACAATCTGGGGACAGTCCTATACCAAAAAGAGCAGTTTCAAAAAGCATCTGATGAATTCAGGCGGTCGCTCGACGCAGTAGACCCAATCCATCAGGCACAGGGGTACTACAATTTGGGAAACGCTCAGGTTCAACTCAATGATATAGAAGGCGCGATTCGATCCTACAAGAGTGCGTTGCGATTGAATCCAAGAGATTTGGATGCGAAGCATAATCTAGAACTCGCGCTTGAGAGATTAGAGCAGAAATCAGAGCAGAACCGTTCAGAGTCCGGGGAGGAAGACAAAGACCACCAGGAACAAGACCAACAGCAACAGAATCAGGACGAACAAGATACGGATGAAAAGAAATCGAATCAGCAAGATCCGGAAGATTCGTCAGAATCAGAGCAGCAACAGAGTCAAGGATCGTCTGAGCAAGAAACCGCAGCCGAAAAATCGCCTCCGCAACCAGAACAAGAGTCAGCACAGCAGCCGGTTAAAATGTCTAAGGAAGATGCCATTCGCCTGCTCGAGGCTATCAAAGATAACGAGAAAGAGATTCAGAAGAAGATATTACAAAAGCGATTCTCAAGACGCCAGCGATCTGAAAAGGATTGGTAGAAGGTAGACCGAAATATGGGGACAAAGAAAGCATCAGACAAACAGTTCAAACGCTCAAGTGTTTGGGGAGTCCAACATTCATTCACGCATCACGTTTCACGCATCACGTTTCACTCCTTACGTTTCACGCTTTTTGGACTTTTGGTTTCCGTTCTGTTCGGTAAGTCTGCTTACAGCCAAAACATCACCGTGGCGGCGGATGTCACCCCAAAAATTATTAGCCTTAACGAAACAGCAACTTTGCGTGTAACAGTTTCCGCCAATCAGCAACTGGGGAATATCGGACCACCGAAGCTAAAGGCATTGCCGGAGTTTAAGGTCTCTTACGGCGGTGCGTCCAGTCAATATAATCTCGCCGGTAATCAGATCTCTGTGTCCGTCACTTGGACTTATGTGTTGAGACCTAAGAAGGTGGGACAATTTATGGTGTCCTCAATTCAGATCTCTCACGGCAACAAGACCTACACAACTGATCCGATCTCCATCGAGGTGTTGGCTAAATCCAAGAAGCCGTCCCAAAGCGAATCGACGCAGGATACATTTACGGACGCATTTTCCAGCAGCACACATAAGGTGGAAGCCTCCATTGATAATTCACGCCCCTACGTGAATGAACAGATTATATATACCTTTCGGTATCTCTATACTGTCCGCATTGCAAGTTTCAACAGTCCCCAATACACGCCGCCTTCCTTGAGACAGTTTTGGACGACGGAGCTAGAAAGAAAAAGAGCCCAGAGGCAAGTGATTGATGGAACCCTCTACCGGATTGAAGAAATTCAGGTCGGGCTGTTTCCAATTACTGCTGGCAAAATCACGATTGAGCCGGCGAAACTATCACTCCCGCTTGCCGCAAGGCGTGGTCGCCTCCAATCGTCGGCCCGAGTGCTTGTCACAAATCCAGTTGAAGTCAATGTTCGTCCGCTCCCTCAGGAGGGTAAGCCCACAAACTTCGCAGGCACAGTCGGTCAATATCGTATCCATGCACAGACTGATCGGAAAATGGTTGAAGCCGGAGATGGATTCACCCTGCGAGTGCAGGTCTCCGGGACAGGAAATATTGAGACGGTGCCCGCCCCAACTATTCCAACACTCCCAAATATGGCCATATATGACCCCCAGATTACGGATGCCATCGGCATAGTGGATTCAAAAATTCAGGGAAGTCGCACGTATGAGTATGTCATTATTCCGTCAAAGGAGGGGCATTGGACAATCCCTGCGATTGACTACCCCTATTTCGATCCACAAGCGGAGAACTACCAAATTGTGCGCACTGTGCCGATCACGATTGAAGTGCTTTCCAACCCGAATGGGGCGACTGAAACAACACTTGCCGGTACAATACAGTCCGACGTGCACCTACTCAAACAGGACATTCGATACATCAAGCCGGATTCGCTTGAATTATCAAATCAGCACTTTTATCCCTATAAGCAGGTGTCATTTTGGGTTGCCCAGACCTTGCCTATTGCCGTTGTTCTGTCCCTATGGTTCTATCGGCAACGGCACGCCAAGCGCGACCCCAAACAGCTTCGAAGGCAGTATGCCGCGAGGAATGCGCTGCGAGTCATTGAGGATGCTAAAAAACGCACCGCGGATGAACCAGCAGCATTCTATGGCACACTCGCCAACGGATTGTATCAGTACATTGGAGACATCTTCGATATATCGCCCAGCGGACTTAATCCCGAACTCGTGCGCCAGCGATGTGAGGACGCGGGTTTCCCTGAGTCTGCGACAACACAAATTGTTGATGCGCTGACGCAGTATGACTATGTGCGGTTTGCTCCTGTGGCCACAACTTCAAGGGATATGGAAGATGCCCTCAACCGTGCCAGAGTCTCAATTAACGAAATAGAAAAAGAGTGGTAGTTGAAGATACAATAGCTATTGCGTATAATGAAGCGAGGAGATTAGCAGCATGAAAGACGGGAAATATGGACGGATCGAAGATAAGAAAAGATCCATCTCACATTTTATCTTTCTTGTCTGTTTCCTCAGTTTTTCCTCTTGGTCGAAACACGCCTATTCCCAATCCCAATCAACCTTAGAGGCGAGTTATCGGAGTGCCGATGCGCTGTATCAAGGTGGGCAGTATCAACAAGCAGCCGAAAAGTACGAACAGATTGCAGGTTCCATCCGAAATGGTGCCGTTTATTATAATCTCGGCAATGCCTACTTTCGTCTTGGACATAGGGGAAAAGCTATTCTGAACTACGAGCGTGCGAAGCGATTGATGCCAAGAGATAAAGATACGAATTTCAACCTCAAAGTCGCCAAGGCACGGAATGTTGATGCATTCGATCTTGTGAAGCCTCTCTCTGGCTTTTCGCTTCTATACGGTGCCTTGGGCACAAATGAGATCGTGTGGGTTGGACTCATTCCGTATTGGATTGCAACTATTAGCCTCATCGCGATTCAATTCATTCAGAACCGTCATTTCCAGGGGGCGTTACGTTATGTGGTCCTGGTTGGGGGCATTACATGGCTATTTTCTTTACTGCTTATGGGCATGAAGATTCGAGAGGTCAACCTGCCGTATGCCATCGTTGTTGCAAACGAAGTTATGGTACGCAGTGAACCCGATTTGGGATCGGAAACCATTGCCCTGCCATTGCATGAGGGCACCAAGATTCAACTTCAGGAGAAACGCAATGATTGGGTAAAAATCTATCTGCCCGATGAAAATTCAGGATGGCTCACTGCGGATGCAATCGAAAAAATTTAGGGGCCATATCGGTTTAAAAGAAAGGAGATTTCATGGAATTAGTTGGTTTATTGACTTTATGGTTACATGTTACTGCTGCTGCGATCTGGGTCGGTGGTAACTTTATGATAGCAATGGTGATCGTACCTTACTTCAAACGTTCGGTATCGCCTGTAGAACGAATCAAAATCATGACGCAGATTGGTAGAAGCTTTGAACCAATTGGCTGGACGTGTGTGGTGGTGCTGATCTTTTCGGGGTTAATCAATATCTTTACCGCTGGCGTACTGGCAAGTCCGGATCTGATTGGTCCCTTCATGCGGATGCTTGGTATCAAAATTCTGCTTGTTCTGATCTTGATTATCTTGACCGGAATCCACGGCTTTATTATGGCACCGCGGTTAGCGCAGGCGGTTGAAGAACTGGAACCGGAGACAGAGGAACTTCCCGAACATATCGACAAGATGCGCGGTCAAATGGCGGTGGTATCCAGTCTTATCGGTCTGTTTTCCCTCCTCATCCTACTTGCTGCGGTCGCATTGCGACTCGGACTCTAAGAACCTGTGGGACTTACGCATTTCAGTAGGGAACAACGATCGTTGTTCCCTACGGGCTCCTTCTGAAGTCTCTGCTGTAGTTGCCCGATTTATCGGGCGTTGGGAACGGCGTCCAGTTGCTTTGAATCCCGATTTATCGGGGCGGCGATTTATCGCCGAACTACAAGGCTTTGAGCGTTCAACTGCGTAAGTCCTAAACCTGTTTGAAAAATCCAAATAATCTCTGAAAGTTGTCAGTTTACAGGTAAATACTCTCAAAATCGGTTGATTGTGCCCCTAGAATGGCAAAAGATGACCGTTTCACGTACTCTTAAAACAGATTCAAAGCCCCAGCGGGGCGACATGTTTATAGAATACACGACAAACAAACAACCTAAGCCCCAGCGGGGCGACATGTGAACTTTTAAAACAGGCTCTAAGGCGAGAAATGAACTATCGCGCCTGAGATTATAGAGAGGAGCTATTATTATGGCTCGTAAGAGAAGACGAATCCTAAAAGCTGCTCTCTACCTGCTATTAATCCTTTTGTTGGCGTTAGTAGGCGCAGGGATTTTCGGCATTGTCAAGCTGCGGGCGTCCCTACCAATCCGCGATGGTGAACTACAAATTAAAGGATTAGATCTACCAGTTACAGTAACTTCAGACCGTTTTGGGATCCCAACCATTACCGCTGCAACCCGAAGGGATGCCGCGATGGCGTTGGGATACGTGACCGCCCAAGATCGGCTCTTCCAAATGGATTTACTGCGCCGCCGTGCCGCCGGGCGACTCGCCGAAATCGTCGGTAAAATCGCGATAAAAAGCGATAGGCAGCAAAGGGTTCTCGGATTCAACCGCCTAATGCAAGCGACCGTTGCCAACCTCCCCGATGAACAACGGGAAACCCTCGTTGCCTACGCCGATGGTGTAAACGCATTTATCCAGCAAATGGATACCGCACCTTTTGAATGTCTCCTCTTGGGCTATCAGCCAGAACCTTGGACGGCAGCAGACAGTCTGCTCGTCGTCATGAATATCTTTCAATCACTGGCTTTCAGGGAAAATGACGAACGGATGATGACTATCATGGAAGAGGCACTCCCGCCAGAAGTTGTCACTTTTCTCACTCCCGATACAGATAGTTATACCCAGCCTCTCTTGGGCGGAACGGACTCGCATCGACCAATGCAGCCGATTCCTGTCAAGGCGCTCGCTTCAATTCGCCGCGCGCCAAAGAAGAACGGAGCACGATTGGTTCGCGCAACACACTACGTCGCGGGATCAAACGGTTGGGTGGTAGCCCCGTCAAAAACGGCAGATGGTCGGGCAATTGTGGCAAATGATATGCACCTCCGCTCGTCCGTACCCAATACGTGGTATCGGGGCTCCCTCCGTTACGAAAACGTTGAGCTTTCAGGCGTTATTCTACCAGGGACTCCCGCTGTGGTTGTTGGATCTAACGGACATGTCGCATGGGGGTTCACCTATATTGCCGGGGACTTCCTTGATTTAGTCCGGCTGGAAATCAACCCCGAAAATCCAGATGAATACAAGACACCAGATGGCTGGAAACAATTCGAGGTTATCAATGAACGGATCGAAATTAAAGGCGGAAAGCACTTCGTCCAACCTGTCAAGCTCACAATATGGGGACCTGTCAGCCCAACCCCGTTGATGGGTCAACCAGTCGCGATCCATTGGACAGCGCTACAACCCGAAGCAGTTGGCATGGAACTGCTTGATATGGATAAGGCAACGACCATCGAAGATGCGCTACGCATCATGAATCGCTTTCGCATTGTGCCGCTGAATGTGGTTATGGCTGATAGTGCCGGGCAGATCGCTTGGACATACTGTGGAAAAATCCCCATCCGAAAAGGATTTGATGGAGCTTCTGCTAAGTCTTGGGCGGATGGTGACATTGGTTGGGACGGTTATATTCCGCCCTCTGAATTGCCACGTGTGATTTCTCCGCCAGCGGGTTTTATAGCGAGTGCAAATGATCGGGTGCTTGGTAAAGACTATCCCTACATCATCGGCTACAACTACGCCAATAGCCATCGGGCTTACCGTATTAACGAGCGTTTGCGCGAAATGGATCAGGTCACAGAAGGGGATATGTTCCAACTCCAGTTGGATACAGTGATTCACTTTTATGAATTTTATCAACAGTTAGCGCTATCCGTCTTAACGGAGGATGTCATTGCAAATAAACCGCTCTTGCTGGAGGCACAAAAACAGATAGCAGTTTGGGATGGTAAAGCGGAAATGGACAGTGTGGCCTTCGGAATTCTGGTTCGGTTTCGGGACATTTTGGTTGAAGATGTACTTGAACCTTTTTTAGTTCTCTGTCATGAGACTGATAAAAGATTTTCGTATGCGTGGAGGAATACGGAACCGCCCCTCCGTACTCTACTAAAAGAAAGGATCCCAGAAATTCTTCCAGACCCAGTGAATTATCCAGACTGGGATCAGTTCATCCTCGCGAAATTAGAAAAATCCATTGAACAGCTGCTTACTGAACACAATCGTGATTCATTAGACCAATTAACTTGGGGAAGCATTCATACGGTCCAAATCTCACATCCACTTGGGTTTATTCCCATCCTAGGCAAGATATTGAACATGCCTCAGGATCCGATTCCGGGATACGGCCTTTGCGTTCGCTCCCCGTATGCATCTGAACGCATGGTCATCTCCCCGGGACACGAGGCAGATGGGATTCTACAGATACCTAGCGGTCAATCGGGGCATCCTTTATCAAAAAACTACAAAGACCAATACAGCTACTGGTTGAAAGGGGAGCCTCTACCTTTCCTGCAAGGACCAACTACCCACACATTGACACTCACACCCAGTCCCTGACCCTGGAAGGTTGTCCAATAGTAGGGCTATTTATGGTAAATCAGAGAAATAAGTAGACGTTTACCAATAACGCCGACTTTCGTGAAGTTTCCCAAGTCCCCCTGATAAGTGGTACATCCCGATTTATCGGGGCTGGTAGGTGCGGTTTCTAACCGCACCGGTTTGGGGTATCTCATTAATTCTAAGGTCCACCATAAATGCCCCTAACCCAACGCAGTTAAGGCTTGACTGAGTTTCTGCTGTTATACTATAATTGACAATTAGGACAAAAAGATAGATTCGGGCGTTTTTCTTGCTTTTCAGCAATGCTGACCAGGCGACTTACGCCTAGCTGGAAAAAGGAGTAGATTAATATGGCGCTGAAAGATGAACAGAAGCAGCGTTTTTGGGAAAACGGTTACCTCGTCGTCCGGGACCTCCTCACCCAAGAAGAAGTAGAAGCCCTCAAAGCACGCGCGAACCTCATCGCTTCCGGCGAGGCATCTCATGTGCCAGAAGAGTGGATTCAGGTCGAACCCGCTATCAAAAGAGGTGAGATTCAGGTGGATTCAAAGATTGAATCCGTTCGTAAGTTGTGGAATCTTGTTCCTCATGATGACGTGATGCGGGCGCACGCTGCCAATCCGAAAATTGTGGACGTCATCGTTGATTTACTCGGTCCTGACATCAAGTTGTATGGTGATCAGTTATTCATGAAGCCGCCACAGCACGGTTCGCGTAAGGAATATCACCAAGACTCAAACTCATGGAAACACCTCGTCCCATATAACCTCGTCAGTTGTTGGGCAGCGATGGACGATGCAACGCTTGAAAACGGGTGCCTGTGGGTGATTCCCGGCAGCCACAAGTGGGGGCTAATCAGCAGAGAACGGGAACAAGAGATCGAAAGTCACGCGCTGGAAGGCGAGTGGGAAAATGAATTGCCTGTCGAGTTGAAGTCTGGGGATTGTAGTTTCCACCATAGTCTGCTTCTGCACAGCAGCCATGCCAACCGGTCCTCGAAGCAACGCCGGGGGTATGCTACACATTATATGTGTTCAAAGACGAAATATCTGAGCGATACACCTAAACCTGATTATCCATTAATCTGTGGTCAAGAATTTCCGAATTATGTTTAATACCGTATTGCCGGTTTAACGTCTTAACAACAGGGCAATCCTCGTGGTTGCCTCATTTATAGATTCACTAATTCCGTAAGGGGGATTGATAATGCAATCAGTTCAGGTTTTGACGGCCGCTTGGTATGGCGACCGAGAAGTCGACTTGACGTTTCCTGACGATTGGGACCTCAACCTCATCGCTTTTGAAGAACGTCCAGTACTGACGCAAGATCAGGTGCAGCAAGCGTTCCATCAACCGATTGGGTCACCGAGAATCGCGGAACTCGCGCAGGGCAAGAAAAGTGCTGTCCTCATCGCCGATGATCTCACGCGGCCCACTCCGACATCAGAGGTCATGCCCTTCATCTTAGATGAACTACAAGAAGGTGGAATTGCCGAGGAAGATATCTTAATTTTCATAGGGCATGGCTGCCACAGACAGATGCGGCACGATGATATTACAAAGAAACTCGGCGCAGATACCGTAAATCGTATCCGTGTCAAGCAGAATGAGTTGGATGACCCATTCGTCTATTTAGGGGACACATCGCGGGGAGTGCCCCTGCATATCAATCAGTGGGTAATGGACTGCGAACTCAAAATTGGTATCGGTGGGACATGGCCCCACGGGACCGCAGGTTTCAGCGGCGGCGGAAAACTCGCTATCCCCGGTATAGCAAGCTATAAGACTATCAGTACCGCACACGGCACGTTGAAGGGTGGAGGCAGGGCTGGAGATGTCGAAAATGAATTTCGGCTTAACTCCGAAGAAGCCGCCCGAATGGCAGGATTGAATACAACAGTGCTCACCATCCTGGATTACAAACGTGAAATCACCGGGCTGTTTGTTGGTGATCTGGTCGAAGCACACCGCACTGCCGTGAAAGAGGCAAGGGAGGCTTACGCGGTCCAAGTAATGCCCGACGCCGATGTTGTGATTACCACCGGCTATCCGCGTGACCATGATCTTCCTTACGGCGGTCAGGGCGGTTGGCCCATGAGGCATTCTCAGCCGGAGGCAACGCGTATTCTAATCAACACCGGCACCGAGGGGGTTGGCTATCATCGAGCAGGCTTCCTCCGGGGCAGACAACTTCGTGAAGAAGAGAATCGTGAACGCGAAGAACGGAAGCCGCTCGTTAGATCCGAGGATTGGGATTATATCCTCTTCTCTGACGCCGTGGGTCCGATGGAGGTGTTGGAGACCCACCCCAAAGCCAAATTGATGGAATCGTGGGATGAAATCCTCGACTTTCTGAAGCAGAAATATCGTGACCAGAAGCCGAAGGTAGCGGTATATCGCTCGTCAGCAATCGCTTATCCACGTGATTAAAGTCAGGGATATGCAGCTTACATAGAAGGAGACAAATATGCAATCTGTTCAAGTTTTAACAGGTGCCTGGTATGGCGATAGAGAGGTCGACTTGACATTTCCTGATGATTGGGATGTCAACGTCATTGCGTATGAAAAGCATCCAGTACTGACGCAAGACCAGCTGCGGCAATCGTTCCACCAACCCATTGGGTCGCCACGCATTGCGGAGATAGCACAGGGGCAAAACAGCGCTGTCATCATTTGCGACGATTTAACCCGCCCAACCCCCGCGTCAGAGGTAATCCCCTTTATCCTAGAGGAACTTCAGGAGGGCGGTATCTCCGAAGAAAATATCATCTTCTTCATAGGTTTCGGATGTCATAGAAGCATGAAGCATGCTGACTTGGTGAAGAAGTTAGGCGAGGACGCCGTGCGCCGTTTTCGCATTAAGCAGAACGAATTGGACGACGCCTACACCTACATAGGCGAAACCTCACGTGGGGTTCCGCTTCACTGCAACCAATGGGTTGTAGACTGCGATGTAAAAATTGGTGTCGGAGGCGCATGGCCCCACGGCACCGCAGCATTTAGCGGCGGCGGGAAGATTGTCATCCCCGGCGTGTCGAACCATAAAACCATCAGCACCGCTCACGGTACGATGGAAAGCGGGGGAAATGCGGGGAATGTCGAGAATGAATTTCGACTCAACTCCGAAGAAGCCGCCCGAATGTTAGGTGTGAATACAACGGTGATAACCACCCTTAACGATAGACGGCAGATTACCGCCCTCTTCGTCGGGGATTTGGTTGATGCCCATCGCGCCGCTGTTGAGACATCAAGGGTCGCCTATGCGGTCACACCGATGAAGGACGCCGATATTGTGATCAGCACCGGCTATCCGCGTGACCATGACCTCAGCTATGGACAAATCGGTGGGTGGCCCATGCGGCACGCATCGCAGGAAGCGACGCGCATCTTAGTTTCCTCTGGAGATGAAGGTGTGTGCTATCACCGAGCGGGCATCATTGGATCCAGACTTCGCCGCGAAGCGGAGAACCAAGAACGTGAAGAACGGAAGCCATTGGTCAGATCTGAGGATTGGGATTATATCCTCTTCTCAGACGCTGTGGGTCCGATGGAGGTCTTGGAAGCGCAGCCCAGAGCCAAATTAATGGATTCATGGGACGAAATCTTGGATATGTTGAAGCAGATATATCGAGATCAGAAACCCAAGGTGGCGGTATACCCATCTGCAGCGATCGCTTATCCAGCAGAAGAAGGAACGGAAGGACTATATCAATCAGTATGGTCCCGCTAAGGTAGAATCTAGCACCCGTGCAAAGGCTCCAATTTTTTGCACGGGTGCTTTTTCGTTCATCAATAGTATCGAAACCGGTGTTCTGTAGGTCGAGATTCACATCTCGACGCCCCAACAGAGCCTAAGCGCGATTAGATATCAATCAACCCCTTCAGATACGCAACGGCATCCGGTATGCTTTGAGGACCGAGATGTTCCGGAATAATTAACCCATCGTATCCGCCTTTAATCAATGCCTGCACACATCGGGGGATGTCCACGTCTCCGCTGTCTAACGGCACCTCGTCATGATCCCGCATGACTTGACTGTGGCTAACCTGATTACGTGCATGAGAAAAAAAGATTCGATCCATGCCCCATGTTTCAACGGGCGAATGTGCATCTTCACCAAAAAGAGACATCCCTTGGCAGTAGGTCACACCGTTGTTGGGACTTGGCACTGTATCCCAAACCGAGTGCAGCACATCAACCGCCCACAGATGGTTCGCTAACTTTAGATTCACCTCGTCCGCTACGTTCACCACCCGCCTGAAGAACTGAATAACTGTATCCCACCCATCCTCACCCGGCATTACCATCAGCGGTCTGCCGGGGTGATATTCGTCAAAGTAGATTAACCGATCCAGCGGATAAAAAAGCACGACATCAACACCGGATTCCCCTATTCCTCGCAGCGTTTGACAAAGGGCGTCCAATTCTGACTCATTTTTGCCGAGCACTGCTTCTTTGGAAGGCGGCGGCGCAATCATCCCGGACACCTGAACTCCACGCGCTTGAAGCATATCCCTGAACGGCTTGAAGTCGTCCGACGTCATATACCCTCGATCTGAGGCACCCGGAACCGAACCAGCGCCGAGGAAAATCTCATTCACACCTGCCTCACGACAACTCGCTGCAATTTCGTCTGCACTGCTGGAACCTGCGTGTATACCGATTCTCATGGTTTGCTCTCCTAATTATCTGCTATTAGTTTTTAGTGCTGGTTAGTGAGAAGGTAATTTCCACATCGTTCAGAAATTCATCAGCTCACTAGTTCATTCATGAACCCATGAACAAATGGTTTTCACGTTTCACGCATCACGTTTCACTCGCGGTTTTTGATCGGTAAGCGTATCAACATTGCAAACTAGCGCCAGTTATTATGACAACATATCCTCAACAACATCTAACTCCGCTTCGGTGTACGGTTGTTGGAATGCGCTATCTGTCGGTTCTCCATCTTCCATCAAGACCGGCGATGGATTCGGTACTTCCCAATCACCCAATTCCTCGCGGCGGACAAAGTTCCCGCCACGTTCCAGTATTGAATAGAACGGTAGCAGAAACATCGTCAATTTCTCCATTAAGTCGTCACCAGTCTCCGGGGATTCGCCTGTTTCAAACATCTCTTGGATAACTAACTGCAAGGCATTCCATGTGTTGTAGCGAAAATATCCCGGACGCCCCGGTATTTTACCTTCCGCATCGCCCTGATGATCACCGAAAATACGCATATATCCCTGTGCATCCGCTCCACTCACCAATTCTAATGAGCCGTAGTACGGATGCGTTGGATGGTCATGCTCATACACGACAAGGCCATTCGGCTTTCGCCAATTCGGGGTGTGATATGCCGCACCTGTCATTCTGCCCCGACCTTTCTTAATCTCGTCCCGCAATACGGCATGGATGTACCATACGCCGTGTAGTCCGTGCGAATAGTAGTCACTCATTGAATTGTGGGCAACATAGCCCTTGATGTCGTTCAGGTCGGCGGCTTTCGCACGCAGGTCACCTACGCTTTCGGTATACTCCCACGTTGATGCGGTCAAAAGTGGGGTGCCGTGTTTCGCCGCCAAATCTACCATCGCCTGCCCCTTCGCTAAGGAGGTTGCAAACGGGCGATTGACAAACGTTGGAACACCTGCCTCAAGGAAAGGTTTTACAAACAGCGGATACAACGAAATTGCCGTTACATCGTCAATGTACACGCCATCAACCTTGCCAATCATATCAGCGGGATGCTGCACAATTTCAACGCCTTGGAATAATGAATTCAATCGCTCGCCCATATCGGGTCTAATGGTCCAAGCGTGTGTCAGCACCATACCCGTCGTGCGGATCTGACCCGCGGGTGGGTTCATCGTATTGCCCCAAATACCGTGCATATGCCCGCCGGGACCGGCTATCACACCAACACGAACAAGATCATGTGGAGTAGATCGGGTGAAAGATGGCGTAGTCATAAACTGCTCCTTTTGAAGTGGTCATATGTTGTGCGAACAAATAAAATTTCGCTGATTGTAATGGAATCGGATTTCAAAGTCAAGCAATTTCACGCGCGTCCTAGGGCTGGTTAGTTTTGCGTTGTAGGTCATGCCCCGCTGTTCGTAGAGCACTCCATCGGTGTGCCTTCATTACACTTTCTATCCCCACTCGGTAGGCCGAGCATCTTGTCCCGCAGTTTGTAGTAGCGCAATTCATTGCGCGTTGTTATGCCAGTTGTTGTGGGTATCTTTTATCCCTGTAATCCGTGATTCAGATTGTTTTATAGTAAATGTTACAATTCTTTGTGCACTGTGGGAGGGGCTTCCTAGCCCCGATTATTCAGGCATACCCACTGGAAAAGTGTCCACCTGTTTTTTGAATTTACTATAAATCCCACCACTTCACTGTAGGCGCTTGCATAAATCGCTTAAACAGTTGTATAATTTTGATTGGAAAGAGGTTGCCAACACAAGCTGGTTGAGAACAGAGGAGAAAGGGTTGATGCATCAAAGATACAATATCGCACATTTCATCTTAGCTGATGTTGTAATTTCAGGGTTGATGTTGCCAACGGTAGATATTGACAGGCACAGATTGCCTTCCTGTCTCGTAGGGATGGAGATGCTCAAATCTACGTAATGGACGCCGATGGTGGTAATCAGCGAAACCTGACCAATAATCGCCATGATGACTTCCAGCCCTCATGGTCTCCCGATGGCAAGCACATTGTCTTTGTTTCTACTAGGTCTGGGAACTGGGAAATCTACGTGATGGACGCCGATGGTGGCAATCCTCAAAACCTCGCCAATAATCCCCAGAATGGCATTCAGCCTGCACGGTTTGGTCCTGCTTTTGCAGTTGCTCCTGCCGGTAAGACACTCGCGGTGTGGGGAGGGCTTAAACAAGGAGTCCAATAACTGCTGCTATTGAAAGAACAGCGTTGATAGTTCAGCACAGATCAATCTTGGGAGTTACATTAAACATGAAACCCTATCGTCTTATCTATCAGATGGACTCAAGCGGTGTGCTGCCCGCTTCGACGGATGTCAATGACTACCTCAAAGGTATCGTCGGCTTCCTTGAGGGCAGTCATATTGACTGTCTCTTCTGGCATGACGGCGCTGGTGGGAACACCGCCAACTACGACAGCGACGTGTTGGAGTTGACCGGTGAACGTATTGGCGATATAGATCCATTTCTACTGCGTCTCATCGAAGAAGGGGACGACCCGCCAAAAATTGTTGTGCCAGCAGCAAAGCAGCGGGGTGTAGATATTTTTTACTCCTTCCGTCTCAACGACTGTCACGACTCCTTTGGTCATGAACGGCTGCGCGCTACTTTCAAAGTGGAGCATCCGGAGTGGGCAATCGGAGCGGGACATCCGGAGGTGCACCCTTCTGTCCACCGCAATCTCAATTTTGCGGTCCCCGAAGTGCGCGATCTGAAGTTCGCCGTTATCGAAGAAATTTTCAGGAAGTACGACTTTGATGGATTAGAGATCGATTTCCTCCGCAGTCCACCCTATTTCGTCCCGAGCGAAACCCTCGAAAACGCCCATCTGCTTACACAGTTTCTCAGTCGGGTGCGGGAACATCTCAATCAACGAGGCAAAGCGAGAGGCAGGCAGATCGCATTGGCAGTGCGTGTGAACCCCACGCTGGAAGCGTGTCGGCTGGATGGATTCGACATTCCAACTTGGGTTGAGGAAAGGTTGATAGACGCTCTAATCCTCGGGAGCGGCAACATAGACTGTGACGTAGAGGCGTTTAAGAACCTGACCGACGGTACAGACATATTGGTGTATCCCTGCGTGTACGGTTGGCCCAGCGGATACAACATCGTCTTCGGCTTTAAGGATTCCGAACCAATGCTCCGTGCTTTGGCGTCCAACTACTGGGGTCAGGGTGCCGACGGTATCTACACCTTCAACTGGAATGCCCATTCCTATGTGCACCGTCCGGACAAAAACTCACAATTCGCACCGCAAAGGCAGTTACTACGAGAAATGGATACGCCCCAAGCGATGCAAGGCAAAGATAAGCTCTATGTCGCCGATCGCCTCTTGGGAGAGAAGCCCATGTTGCTACATAACTGGCTGCACGCGACTCTCCCACAACCCCTAAAGCATGGAGAGCAGGTGGAGGTCCCCGTTCTGGTGGGGGAAGATTTTACCGAATCTCCTACCCCTCGGACGATATGGTTGTCCGTCACTTACAGTGATTCCACCGAAAAGAGTCAAATCGAGTGCACGCTCAATCAGCAACCGTTGTCGGAGCTTGAGCCGACCGCCGCTTGGCTCCCGCCCGACAACACCTCGGGACAAGAGCAAGTCCATGCCCTGCGTCAAAAGATAAGCGCCGATCTACTTATACAGGGTAGGAATCGCGTCGAGGTCTCAGTCATCGCTGGTGAGATCACCGTGAAGGGAGTGGAAATCCACGTTCTCTACTAAGACTCGCTGTTGAGAATAAAGTCTTCTATCATCGGCATCGTACAGCAGACACGGGAGAAACGGAAGGACGAATCCGTAGGGGTTGGGTTTCCCAACCCATTGTGCGAGGTAAACATCGCCTCTGCGATTAGGTATTTATTGGCGCCTTAAAAACGCAAGTTACATAAATCTCAGCACAACCCAGTAATATATAGCACGATAAAGTCGACCGCTAACCTATAGCCCCAGCGGACAGCAGATACTCTTCGCTCCAGATGGGTTTTAAGAAATTAAACGGGTAATTCTATATTTCCCCCAGACCCGGTAGGTGCGGTTTCCAACCGCACCGGACATCGCTGGGGGAAATTACCCAATTAATAAATTAATCTTCATGAGGAGCGAAATGTCTATAGAATCGCGACACCTCCGCCCCCGCGCTCCAGCGGAGCGCAATGTGTAAGACTCAGTGATCCAATAAACTATAGGACTTACGCAGTTGAACGCTCAACGTCTCCGTTCCGATGGAGGTCGGTGATTTATCCTTGATAGATGTGGGAGGGGCATCCCTGCCCCGATACGCTCCATTCATTGTGCCACTACAATAAGGTCTCAGGTTTGTAGTAGGGCGATTTATCGCCCGTCCGACGCGCAATGAATCGTGCTACTACGAGCCGAAGTGCGTAACTCCTAAAACTAATGAACTAACTCAGTTCCAGTGACGCGGCATGTTTATAGACTGATTCACCCACCAAGATTTTATAGAATTTTTGTAAAAAGTGTTAGATTCTGTTAGATTTTGTTAGGTTCTGTTAATATTTGACAGATAGAATCCATCTGATGCCGCTTGATACGATTTGAGACAATAGCAAAATCTCCACATACCCCAGCAACCCGGATTAATCTACATGAAACTGCTCAATCTGCCAGTGGTTAGCAATAGCGATTTCTCGTAGTTTTCTATCGGGATTGACGGCGACCGGGTGTCCAACCCGTTTGAGTTTGTGGGCGTCCGAATGGTGGTTCCCGTAGGCATAAGATTCGTTCAGGTCAAAATTGTGTGCTTCGGCAAGTTGCTGAACCAATTTGGCTTTATTCTCGCCGTAAGGATTTATGCCCGCGCCGTGCCCCGTGATTTCTTCGTCAACCACCTCTAAGCCGTATCCAATCATGAGATCCGCATTGAGATGTTTATAAAAAAACTGTACTAAAAGTTCCAGCGATCCAGATAAAATAACAATGGAGCGTCCTTCGGCACGATGAAATTCAAAGAGATCATAAACTTTAGGCGAGATATGGTCCACCAAACGTTCCATAAAGCACATCTGTGCTAAGTCGCAGATATGCTCATAATCTAAACCTTTCAGGTAGACCTTGTTTGCTTTGGCTTGACGAAGATCCCCAATCCGAATAAAATCAAGGAGCCATTGCGACAGATTACGAAACGGTAACGCTCCAGCCTCAAGCAGATATCTGAGGAGCACCCGCTCAGAGGAGTTGTCAATGATTGTCCCATCCAGATCGAAAATAGCACATGAGCGCATGTCCGCCTCCGAAGGATTTTTATTGTTTCTTTCCTGATAAAATTACAAGCAGAATAACATGCTGTGGCGTAGAATATACAAGGAGAAAAATATGTCATCCGATTTGGCGCATCACATTCAGAACACACCTTTAGTTGACACACATGAACACTTGGACCGAGAACATGTGTGGCTGGACGACGGTCCCGATATCTTACAAGACCTATTCGGGAACTACGTCCCCGCAGATCTCAACACCGCAGGGGCATTGCCCGACGCCATGAAACGCTTGATGGACGGTTCAGATCCGGACATCGCTGGACGCTTTGAGGGTATTCGAGAGGCGTGGGAGGCGACACAGTTCACAGGATACGGCGAAGCGGTGCGACTCATTGCCGAACACGCCTACGGGATTGATGAGCTCACCGGAGCAAACTTAGCGTCGGCGCAAGAGAAGATTAAGATGCTGAGACGTCCCGGTGAACGCTTCCGGTTGCTACACGATGTCGCTAACCTCGACCACACCCAGACCGATGATAAGATATGGCTGTGTGCCCCGGATAGCTCTGGCTTGGATTTTTTCCTCTACGATCTGTCGTGGCGTAGCTTCTGTAACGGGGAGATCGAACTGGAACAGATCCACGCCGAAACGGGGATAGAGGTAGTAGATCTCAGAACACTGAAACAGGGGATAGAGGCAATCTTTGCCAAACACGCGCCCACTGCCATTGCGGTGAAGGCGCAACACGCCTACAGTCGAACCCTCAACTGGATCGAACGGAACGATGTTGAAGCGTCCGCTGCGCTCCGGGAAGTGCTGACTCAACCTGAAGCAGAAATCAGCGTTGAGACGCGGCTCTGTTTGGGAGATTGGTGTTGGGCGCGAGGGGTTGAGCAGTCAATCGAACATAACCTGCCGTTCAAGATCCATACCGGCTACTACGCAGGAAACGATCGGATGCCTATAAGCCGAATCCCTGCTGGAAACATGTGTGACCTCTTTGCGCGTTACCTCGACGCCAAGTTTGTCCTGATGCACATCTCCTATCCCTACACCGATGAACTGGTCGCACTCGCGAAGCACTATCGCAACATCTGGGTTGATCTCTGTTGGGCGTGGAGCATCGATCCATACAGTTCCCGCGACTTTGTACGGCGCTTCCTGCACGCTGTCCCCTCAAATAAGCTGTTTGCGTTTGGCGGAGATACCCATTGGCCCACAAGCGCGATGGCATATGCGATACAAGCGCGTAACGAGATTCGTCGTGCCCTTGAAGCGGAGATAGCGGACGGCTACATGACCGAAGCACAAGCGATGCAAATTGCAACGCGCATCATGCGGGATAATCAGTACGCCTGTTTCGATGTTGAGGGAACGCGGGCAAACATCCATGCCGCCGCTTAATTAAGTTGCACCGGTTAGGACTTATGCAGCCGACTGTAGGCGGGGCATCTTGCCCCGCCCCGAAGTGTGTAAGTCCTAAATGAACTAATATACCAATGAACTAGTGCTCTGTCAGGCAAACTATGCTTGTGTATATGGATTGAAAGCAAACGGTAACATATACAGGACTTACGCACTTTAGCCTGTAGTTGCCCGTTTCTTAATCCCGATTTATCGGGGATTCATCGGGCGTTGGAAATAGTGTCAGTTTGATGCGGCGATTTTCGCCTGTTGCTGTCTTACTGATCGCCGAACTACAGGGCTTTGCCCCTTCAGCGGCGTAAGTCCTAAGGTGCTGATATAATAATTGCAAGTGGCTGCTAGTAGCCTACATAGTAGTAGGCATACTCCATAGTATGCCGTAACCCTTGTGCATACGATGGGACGCATAGGGCTTGCCTACTACTGTAGATAACACGTAGGTTGGGTTGAACGAAAAAAGATAAAAATAAGAAACATAATAACTCAATGCCAATGTGCACTTCTCATTCAAATCTCAAAAATACGCGTGAAACCCAACGCTTTTGTTAGCAGGTGTCTAGGAACGTGGGGGTATGAAGTTGGGTTTCACTACACCTCAATGGTATCTACAGCGCGTCCAGTTTGATAGGCGTTTGAGGCATCTGCATCGGATTTCTTGACTTTGTTCAACCCAACCTACGCACTATAACCCGCAACTTGCGTTATTATAGTAGATCTTAGAATTAATGGGACACCCCAAACCGGGCGGGTTAGGAAAAGGAAACTACCCTTCTACCGTTTGGTAGGCGCTGTTTCTAACTGCGCCTATTCGGTGCGGTTTGCAACCGCACCTACCGGTGGGCGAAAATGTTCATTTATTTTTAACATCCACCATAGTTATCGTTTGCTTTCAATCAATATACACAGGCATAATTTGCCTGACAGAGCACTAGTAAACTATGGTGAAGTCTAAAAATAAGCAGACATTCACCAATACTCCGACCTTCGCGAAGTTTTCAAAGTCCCCCTGATAAGGGGGATTTAGGGGGTTGGCTGTGCGTTGCGAATGTCTAATTAGCTGTGAAATCTACCATAGCTTACATTTCACGCTTCAGTACCCCACAGCACAACCATCGCGGCGCGGCTCAGAACCCGCAATCAATGTGTTGTGCTCCGGATGAATAAAGATCGCTTGTCCACCGCCAAAGAAGGTATACGGCGGTAGCAGCTGATGTCCCTTCCGCGCCAATCCCGATAAGACATTCATCGGCACCCCTTCCTCGATGGTGACGGTCGATCCCTCCAAAACGCGGAAGCGTGGAGCATCAAGCGCGGACTGCACGTCCATATTGAAATCGACGAGGTTAGACACCAATTGCAGGTGTCCTTGTGGCTGCATCTGTCCGCCCATCACGCCGAAGGTTACGAGAGGAACGCCATTCTGGGCGATCATACCGGGGATAATTGTGTGCATCGTGCGTTTATGCGGCGCAATCCGATTGACATGGTTCGGGCTAAGCGAGAACCCCGCCCCTCGGTTCTGCAACATAATCCCTGTATCCCCCGCTACCATGCCTGAACCGAAGCCTGCAAAGAGACTATTGATAAACGAGACAACATTGCGATCTTTGTCAACAGCGCAGAGATAGACGGTATCACTTCCCATTGGCGGTGCACCCGCGATTGGATCTGTATTGGCGCGATCGAGGTTAATCCGTGACCGTTGGCTGTCGGTATACTCATCAGAGAGCAAACCCTGGACGGGAACGTCCTCGACCTCCGGATCGGTGATGTATTGATCCAGATCAGCAAACCCTAACTTCATCGCCTCAATTAAGCAGTGCAGGGATGCCTCACTATTATGCCCCATCGATTGGAGATCGTAACCTTCAGCGATGTTCAGTGCGAGTAGAGCAGCAATCCCCTGCCCATTAGGCGGAATTTCGTAGATATCGTAGCCGCGATAGTTGGTCGAAATCGGTTCCACCCAATTCGAAGTATGGTCAGCGAAATCCTGCATCGTGAATAAGCCACCGTTCTCATCGGAGAATTGCACAATCTTTTTGGCAATCTCACCCCGATAAAACGCCTCGCAGCCGCCTTCAGCAATCAGACGCAAGGTGTTTGCGAAATTGGGTTGGTAGAACATCTCTCCCGGTTCGGGTGCGTGTCCGTTGATTAGATAGGTCTTCGCAGCGTCAGGCGTGCTCGAAAGCAGCCCAGCCGCCTCCTGCCATGCCAGGCTAATCTGTGGACTGACTGGAAATCCGTTCTCTGCGTGCGCAATGGCAGGCTTGAGGACATCACCCAACGTCATCGTGCCACATGCTTCAAGGATTGTTGCCCATCCATCAATCGTGCCGGGAACGGTCACCGGATACAGGCTTCCTGTGCTTGGAATACTGGTCAATCCCTGCTTCGTAAAAAACTCAAGTTCCGCAGCATACGGCGCACGTCCACTTCCGTTTAGTCCACGGATAACCCCATCTTGCGGACGATATACCAACGCAAACATATCTCCACCAATCCCCGTAGACATCGGTTCAACAACGTTGAGCATCGCAGCCGTGGCAACAGCGGCATCAATCGCATTTCCACCCTCACGCAGGATCTCTAACCCTGCCTGTGCCGCGAGGGGTTGACTTGTAGCAACCGCGCCATGTTTACACATAACAGCAGACCGCCCTGGCCCAAATCGATTTGGACGATAATCATCAAACATTTTTATTCAATCTTCTTTCTAACGTGTTAAGGTATGTTGAAATCTATGTGAGGCGTGTCCGTAATTCACCGATGAGTACCTAATCGTAGGGGCGAGGTTTCCTCGCCCTGCGGGCTGTGAAACCCAACACTATACCCGCAGGTCGGGCATACCCGGTCACGTCTCGATTCTATCGAGATTCTGGTGAAGCGGAAGGTCCCTGTCGTACCCCAATCTGTCTAGTACCGGCAGATGAACTGTAGGTCGAGATTCACATCTCGACAGTCAAATATCAACGGAATCTAACTTGGGTATTAAGCTAATCCGACGCAATGCAGTAGAGAGATCTGTTCCCACGCAGGAATATCTCCTTGTCTACGATTGCGGGTGAGGCATTGAAACCATCGTTGAGGACATTTGCAGCGAGGACTTCAAACTTGGAACCGTGTTTGATCACGAGCGTGACCCCATCTCTATCCGCAATATAGATACGACCACTCGCGCCCACCGGCGACGCATAGACATCCGAAATACCTTCCAAACGCTCTGGACCATAGTACGCCTCACCTGTACCGGTGTTGAAGGCAGAGAGGACTCCCCTGTTATGTTTCAGGAAATAGAGCGTATCATCATAAAGCAGCGGGGAGGGCACATACGGGGTATCCCTACCATAATCCCAAATAACCGCCGCCGCACCGGTGATGTCTCCTTTTGCATCATCGAGACGAATCGCTTGCAGTGCATTGCCGCGAAACCCACTGGTGACGTAGACAATGCCGTTCGCTGTTACGGGCGATGGAATTGTATTGGCTGTCATACCACCGCACTCCCAGAGCGTTTCCCCTGTCGCCAGATCATAGCCACGTGTGCGATGGGTTGCGTTGACAATGACTTGAGGGTTCCCGTTGTATTCAACGACAATTGGGGTCGCCCACGACGTTACTTCATCCCGGCCAACTCTCCACAGTTCTTCACCTGTCCGCTTATCCAATGCGACAATAAATGAATCCCCTTCGTGATCCCAATTAATGACGATAGCATCGCCATAGAGTGCCGGCGAACTGCCTTCACCGAAACTGCGTCTGGTGTACATATCTCCAAAGTCTTTATCCCACTGGAGATTTCCCTCCATATCATAGCAGTAGAGTCCACGGGAACCGAAGTAGGCGTAGACAGTCCACGGGAACCGAAGTAGGCGTAGACATGCTGTCCATCGGTGACTGGGGAATTTGCCGCCAAACTACCGGTCTGATGTGTTCCCTCATGCGGTACTTCTTCACGGGCGGTCTGCTGCCAGCGGATGCTCCCGTCAGAACGGTTGATAGCGAAAATAACAAACTTGTGGAGGGACGATGGAGCTGCAGATCTGCCTCGACGGCCCCTGCGCTGCCGCGGTTCCTCTATCGGCGCTAATTCTATTTGCTGATTGGTCTTGATAGCACTTGTGACAAAAACGGTATCAGCCCACACGATTGGGGTAGCATGTCCCTGACCCGGGATCTCGGTTTTCCATCGGATGTTTTTGTTTTCGCCCCACTCAATAGGTGGATCCCCGTGCGGCGCAACACCGGATGCTTCAGGTCCCCGCCACTGATGCCAATACTTCTCAAAATCTGAACGCGCATCTGTCCCCCACAAAAAAGCTGCAATCACACAAAAACAGATAGCAGAGGTAAGTACCCTTTTCATTTGAAATTTCTCCTATGTTAAATTCACCCAAGTTAAGTATACTCCGTGCGTTGTAACCTGTACATATCGCAGGGCGGGCCTCCCCGGTTGCGCTTGGTCTCGCCCGTCCCCTTGGTTTCGATTTATCGGAGGCGCGGACAGATCCTCCGCCGATTCTCGTCCCGGCGAAGCCGAGGATCCTCGATGAAATCGGGAGAGTCCTCGGAACGGGATTGGACTTGCCCGACACAATTCGTAGAGAACGCAGATCTGCGTTCCGTCTCTTCTTACTTAGGTTAGGTTTGCATTTTTTAGTCTTTATTTAGCAACTTCACCCACCGTTCCCAAGCCTCACGGGTCCGGGTTTTCTGTACTTCACTCGCCTCCGCAGCCATGCCACGCCTCAAAAAGCCGTGACCTACACCGGAATAGATTACTGGTTCATAGGTAATTCCGGTCGATGCTGCAGCGGCTATTGTTGATTCAATAGTCGAGTTGATTCGATTGTCACTCTCACCGTAAAAACCGTAGACCGGACACGTAATCTTTCCCAATGCCGCTGCCTCTGGCGGGCTACCATAGAAAACGAACGCAGCTTTCAGTGAATTATCATTGGTGGCGAAACGGAACGACTGCCTGCCGCCCCAACAAAATCCACTCACAGCGACCACATCCGTCGTCGAAGGTAGGTCGCGGACATATTTCGTCACCGCTTTGAGATCCGCTGTGATTTGATCCGGATCTAGGTCACGAATCGCCCGTCGGACGCTGTTACCCCCGAAGCTATCGGTGCCACCTCCGTCTGGTCCCATCCCGGAAAGGAAGTCGGGGCAGATTGCGACAAAACCCGCTTTCGCAAGTTCATCACCAACCTGTCTGATCCAATCCGTTAAACCAAAAATCTCATGAATGACAATCACCGAAGCTGCGTTCTCCTTAACCTCCGGGAAAACGATAAACGCACTGACCTCGCGTCCGGTTTCTGTAGAAATTTTCACCCACTCCCCGTGCCGTGGTGAGTTCTCCAGTTGTTCTTTCGCGCTGTTTGCATGGCTATCGGCCTGTGCATAAATGCCACCCATCATCAAACGCCAATCAGAGCAAGACCGATGATTGATATAGCCAATCGGGTTAAATCGTTAAAAGTTTTCATTTTATTTCCTCCTCGGTTGTAGGGGTAACCCCCCGATGGATCGGGATTCCGCTATGTTCAACTTGTGGTTGCCCTTCTACGTGCTACGGGAACCTCCATAATTTAACATCACTATCCAATTATCTCGCACCGCGAGAGCATCTCCTTGCCCCGCTCAGAAAGCTTGTCATATTCCATCTGGGTCATCTCAATAGGTTTACGCATCGCGAACCAAGGGAGGGAGTAACAAATCACCAACTCTGGTCTGGCATGATCAGCACGGTTGGGTGTCCCACGGTGGAGCGTCCGTGGATCCTGAACCCACAGCGTCCCTTTCTTCAGGTTGAGACGGCGCGCTGTGGGGAAATCGCCTTTTGTCAACACTTCGTCGTAGCGGTCCTCCAACTCCGGGTCTGCGAGGTATTGGGTGGCGGGCAAGATTTCAAAACTCCCATTCTCTTCGTATGTATCCACCAACGGAAACTTAATCCCAAAATGGGGACAAACCTCTAAGCCGACGTGAGGAACGAGCTTGGAGATCCCCGCATCTCGATGCCACCGTTGGTACTCGCTGCCGGGGTACGGGTTGTTTGAATGGTAGCAAGTAATATGATAGTCGCTGGTGCCCCAATACCGGTCGAGAAAATCTAGCATCACTGGATTCTCGAAAATCTGGGGGTCGGCGAAGGGCTGCTCCCACGGGACATACATCGTGTAGCGATTGATGATCTGTAGACGACCCTCCACAACAAGCCGATCATCAGTATGTCCACGCACCTCGACATCTTCGCCTTCCGTATTGCTGTGCGTCTTTACCTCTTCCAGAAGGGGCAGGAACGCCTCACGTATCCGATCTATCGTCTCTACTGGTATCAAGTCTTCAAAGGTAACGTAACCGTTAATCTTTAACTCAGCAAGTTTCAAATCGAGGTCATAATCAGGTTGCGCGGGCATTGGTCTCTCCTTATCGGTCTATAATGTGTCTTTCCAACACATGACATATCAGGAATAGTGCAATAATTGAAACCTAATCCCCCATGAACGGTTGAGCCGTTAAGATGCCACCATCAACCGGATAGGTGACGCCGGTCACCGCTGAAGCTCTTGAACTCGCGAGGAACAGAATCACTTCCGCAACCTCCGCAGGTTGTTGTAACCGTCGAATCGGTATATGATGCACCACTGCTGAATAGCACCTTCCATATCACCAGTCGCCTCCGCAAATCCACGTAGCAGGGGTGTATCAATATAGCTCGACAGCATTGATGCGGATGCTCTTGGGAGCAAAATCCAGAGCCATGCTCCGTGTTAATGAGAGGATGCCTTCCTTTACGGCGGCATACGCCGAAATTCAATCCCTACAATTTTATTAGTCTATTTTTTGCGTGACAAATATTATTCCGATATGTTAAAATATGTCTTGATAGTATTGACCCACTTTTAAGTAAGCCGAAAACTCTAATTTCGATGAAGTGGGTCATCGACTATAGCATGGCGCGTACCTCAATTGGGCGCCTGCACCCCAACCAATGTTACATTATTAGGAGCAATCTCATGGATATAGGAAACATCATACTCTTCGTCAAAGATATGAAAGGGGTTACCGCATTTTATAGAGACGTTATCGGATTGCAGCCCGACGAAGAACAATCGTTTCCGGCGCACCGCTTCTTCCGCTTTAACACCGGACAGTGTAAACTCTGCCTGCATAGCGCGAGCAAGCCAAACGGCGGAAGACAAAAGATTGGCTTTCCCGTCGAAAGTGTAAAAGCCGTTCACGATGGCCTTAAGAAGAAGGGTTTACGGTTGAGACCATTAAAAAATGAGGACGGATTGGCGTGCTTCGATATTTCAGACCCTGAGGGCAACAGACTTCAGTTCGGGGGAAAATACTAACGAAAGTTCTTGGTCCAATTACAACACTAGCACAAATGCTATCATGACTCTGTAAAAGCGGCAACAAAAGCCAGACCTTATTAAAGATTCACCTAAGGAAGATTTCCCCGCTCCTATCTTCACCCATATCTTCTCGATCGATAAATCCAATCTACTGTGCAGTATACCCACCATCGACAATAAGCGGAGCCCCCGTCACAAAAGAGGATTCATCCGACGCCAAAAAAAGTGCCGCGTAAGCAATCTCTTCGGGACGACCGATTCGACCCATCGGGTAACGCGCCTCCAACCATTCCAACCGCCCCGGTTGTTCGGTAAACTCCCGGATAAGATTGGTATCTATGTGACCCGGGCAGATACAATTCACGCGGATGTTTTTCTTGCCGTAGTCGATAGCCAAGTTCTTGGTGAACTGAACCACGCCACCCTTTGAGGGAACGTACGCGTCAAAGCCACCGCCGAGACCAATCGGATAGCCCACTATTCCATTGATGGACGCGATATTGATTATCGAACCGCCGCCGGACTGTTCCATCGTCCGCACCGCATGCCACGTTACCAAATAGGTCCCCTTCAGATTGACATCCATCACTCTGTCCCACACCTCTTCGGGGGAGGCGCCTTCCGGTAGGGCTTTGCCGGCGATGACCCCAGCGCAGTTGACCACAACGTCCAAGCTGCCATAAGCGTCCACCGCACCCTTCACCATCGCCTCGGCGTCGGAGTTCTTCGATACATCTCCAGTGAGGGCAGTGGCGCCTCCTCCCCCGGCTTTTATCTCCGCAACAGTTTCAAGGGCATTTGCCTCGTTCAAATCGGAGACGACCACCTGTGCCCCCTGCGCAGCGAATAGCACCGCTGTTGCGTGTCCAATCCCGGAGCCGCCACCCGTAACCAACGCGACTTTGTCCTTCAAACGCATACCTTACCTCCTACCCCAATCATGGTCTATGTCAGGTCTGCCAGTTTGGGCATCACCTCGTCAATAAGTAACGTCATGGAATTGAGCCACTTCTCCTTGGGGTCCCATTCGTGCCCCATCGCCAAGAGTACGCCAAAACCGCCCACGTCCTCATATAATTGACGCAATTGATCAGCGACATCGTCAGGACTTCCTACAATCCAGAGGTTGTCGAGTAGCCACTCGATTGTCACTTCATCGTTGGGCATGTTGGGATCTCTCTTGAATCGTTCCTTGGGTAGGAGTTTGAACCAGTACTCATTGAAATCTCGCCCGAGGACTCCCTCTAACGCCTCCTTACGCGCCTGTTCGGTTGTGTCTGCGATATAAATCTCCCGTGCGATACGCCACATCGACCGATCCGGGGTACGTCCCGTCTTCTGCGCCCCCTCTTCCACCGCTTCCCAGTGTGTCTGGATGACCTCTACAGGTATCAGATTGAGGCTCATCGGAATCCAACCCCGTTCACCTGCCAATACCAGCGTGTCCGATCTGGGCGAGACACCTCCCATCGCAATAGGTGGGTGCGGCTTCTGGTACGGCTTGATGTGAACCTTTAAGCCGATATCGTCCACCGGTTCAGGAATCTTATAGCGCCAGTACTCGGTTTCATATAGACCCGGTTTAGGGTCCTCCCAAATTTGGAGCACCGCCTCGATACCCTCTCGCGTTGCCTTTCGCCGGTCACCGTCCGCGGCGAATCCAAACATCTCGCAGTCCCCCGGTATGGCGCTGGAACCGACACCCCAATAGAACCGTCCGTGCGCCAAATGGTCGAGTTGGGCGATGCGATGGGCGACCGCAGCCGGGTTGTGGATGGGCATACAGGTAACCCCCGTACCGAAGACAATGTTTTTGGTCAACCCCAAGGCATTCGCAATGAAAAGTTCAGGGGATGGGATATTCTCCCATTCAAAAGTGAAGTGTTCACCGATCCACGCCTCTGTGTAGCCCAACTTGTCCAGTGTCACTACCTGATCCATGTCGTGATCCAAGGTCTTCGTGAAATCCGCGCCCGGCGGATGGAGTGGCATTGTGAAGAAACCGAGTTTCATGAGAAAGCCTCCTTGCGTTTAGGCGCAATCCTGACTAGGTTGGTTCTGTCGCCGGTAGGATAGCCCATTAATCTTTTGAGTTGTAGGAAGTTATCACCCCTACTCTTATATCACGCCTCCCTGATAGCGTCAACACAAAACTTCGTCGTACCTAGGGCTATTTATGGTGGATGTTAAAGATAAATGAACACTTTCGCCCACCGGTAGGTGTGGTTTGCAACCGCACCGAATAGGCGCAGTTAGAAACAGCGCCTACCAAACGGTAGAACGGTAGTTTCGTTCCTAACCGCCCCGGTTTGGCATGTCCCATTAATTCTAAGATCTACTATAGTTTTCGGTTTTGGCTTATACCCTGCTGTTTGTAGCAGCACATTCTATCCCCGCCCGGTAGGTGCTTGCATCCCGATTTATCGGGGCGGGCATCTTGCCCCGGGGTTTGTAGTAGCGCAATTCATGGCGCGTTCTGATGTCAGTTGTCGGGGGCATCTTTTATCCGCGTAATCCGTTAATCCGTGTTAATCCGTGATTCAGATCGCTTTGAATCCCGCCTGCCTGCTCTCGGCTCGTCGGAGTCCCGATTCATCGGGAATCTATCGGGGCAATAGTGTGGGAGCATTAAATGCTCCCTATCGCCGGACTCTGTTTTCGCTTGACCCCATTAGTGCGGGGTGATATAGTAACCGTTCTATGGTAATAGTGGTACCGATCAGTGTCTTTGACTGTCTTGGATTTCACAAATTCATACGCCAAACCGGAGGCGGTAATGATGAACGAAGAACAGTTCCCCACAATGAGCGAACGAGAAAAATATCTGTTCGATCTGCAGGGGTTTATCGTTGTTAAAGGTCTCCTCTCGACCGACGAGGTGAAACGCCTGAACGAGGCTGTCGACGCGAACATAGACAAACATAGCGAACACGATCTCCGCGCAGTTGGGCCACAGTTGGAAGGCAAGTACCTCCGCAGTCGCATCAGCGGTATGCTAACTTGGGAACACCCTTGGTGTCAGCCCTTCCGCAATCTGTTAGCCCATCCCAAACTCATCCCTTACCTCAATACCCTGCTGGGACGAGGTTGGAAGTTGGATCATGAGCCCGATATACTGACTGCCACAGCTGGCACCGAAGGGCTGCGCCTTCATGGCGATGGTAACGTGACTTTCAACGGATCCCGTTTCTACGCCTACCAAAACGGCAGAATGCGCTGCGGTCTAATCAACTGCCAGTTTTACATGACAGATGTAAATCCCGGCGATGGTGGGCTGTGTGTCATTCCGGGCAGCCACAAAGCGAACTACGCCTGTCCCGAAGACATCCTGTTGTGGGAAGCCAATCGAGAAATTGTCTATCATGTCCCCCTTTCGGCTGGCGATCTGGTAATCTTCAACGAGGCAACCACACACGGCACCCTTCCGTGGAAGGGTAAGGGTGAGAGACGCACCGCGCTATACCGCTATACCCCCAAGTACCTCCACTATCACGGTGGGTATTACGAGCCAAATATGCCGGAATGGGTCTCCGAACTGACTGAAGCCCAACAAGCAGTGCTGGAGCCACCATACATTTACCACCGTCCGCTGATTGAGGAGGATGGCACCACGCTAGTGAGACCCCGCCGAGAGGGGGAGTGAATCCTTTCGACTATAGCATGACAGACCGCCAGCCTCTGGAGGGAGATAACGATGACCGATTTAACGATAAGCCGTGAGGCACGTAGACTGACAGATCAGGAAAAAGAGCAGTTTCATCAGTGGGGATATGTCAAGAACCTACCCGTATTCGACCCGTCCGCACTACCGAAACTGCAGGAAGGTTTTCAGGAGATGGTCGCGTTGCTGCCGCCTGATGTGCACATGAGTCGCGTCAACAACTGGCATAAGGCAAATCGGTGGGTCTACGACCTATGCCGAACACCAACTATCCTCGATTACATCGAAGATGTGCTGGGTCCCAACTTCTTTCAATGGGGAGCGCACTGCTTCGCCAAATTTCCAAGTGATAAAACAGAAGTCCCTTGGCATCAGGACGCTCGCTATTGGCCCCTGCAACCCGCAAAGACGGTATCCGTGTGGCTGGCGTTGTTCGATACGGATGATGAGAACGGGGCAATGTGCATTGTGCGAGGCAGCCACCGCTGGGGCAACCTACAACACCACACAGTAGATGGAGATCAATATGTTTTGTCTCTGGAGGTCGAACAGGACGCGATTAAACCGGAGGAGGTAGTGACCATGGATCTGAAGGCAGGGGAGATATCGTTGCACGATAACCGCCTCATCCACGGATCCGGGCCCAACAACTCGGACCGTATACGCGCTGGACAAACCATGCGCTTCAGTCCAACGGAAGTGAAGTGTGACTTGAGCGTTTGGCCCACCTTTGAAAGCTACCTTGTACGTGGTGTGGACGAATATCAACATAACCCAGTCGGCAAAGTGCCAGCTGGCAATGGGAATCCGGTGCGTGCGGCACAGGGGTCGTGGGAGTTCGCGTGATCGTAAGATTCGCGTTGACCGGAACATTGAAGACAGCCTAGAACGGCTCACCGATTTGTTTCAAAGTAGATCATAAAACCTAAGAACTTGTTTGAAAAATCCAAATAATCTCTGAAAATTGTCATTTTATGGGTAAATACTCTCAAAATCGGTTGATTTTGCCCCTAGAATGGGAAAAGATGACCATTTCACGTACGCTTAAAACAGCCGCAAAGCCCCAGCGGGGCGACATGTTTATAGAATACCGGACAAACCAACACCCTAAGCCCCAGCGGGGCGACATGTGAACAACTTTCTAAAGATGACCGTTTCACTTTTAAAACAGGCTCTAAGGGCAAATGTGATGACAATCCCGATCCATCGGGGTGATCCATGCCAAATCGGCCAGTAGAAGGGAAATTATATGTATAATCTTAACGGAAAAGTTGCCCTAGTGACAGGTGCAGGCGGCGAACACGGCATCGGTCGGGCGATCGCCACACGTCTCGCCAAGGAGGGTGCCGATGTCATTGTCAGTGACGTTGTCACTAATCCTTATGCCTATGACTCAAGCGATTGGGAGGGAGCTCCTTCCGTCGTCCGTGAAATTGAGGCGTTGGGGCGACAAGCCGTAACTATCTTGGCAGATGTATCCGACGCCGATCAAGTGGACGCGTTGGTCAATCAAGGCGTTAAGCAGATGGGGCATATTGATATTTTCGTGTGCAATGCTGGCTCACGTCCTGGTCCAGACCGTGTGCCGGTAATTGAGCTGGAGGAAGAGGCGTGGGATGATGTACACAATATTAACCTCAAAGGGACCTTTCTCTGCTGCAGAGCAGTTGCTCGGCACATGATAAACCGCGGCGGTGGGGGAAAGATCATTACTATGTCCTCCGTGTCGGGTAGACAAGGTTCAGCGCGTTTCGCAGCGTATGCCGCCTCCAAATTCGGAGTCATCGGCTTTACCCAAGCGTTAGCACAAGAATTAGCGTCTCACCAGATTAACGTGAATGCCATCTGTCCTGGCGTTGTCGATACAGAGCGGTGGAGTTACATCGCTGCCGCCCTATCATCGGAGGATATATCCGGCGAAGAGTGGCGGGCAAGCGGACGACACGATGAGGCGATGAGGCAACGCGATTCGAGGGTTCCCCTAGGACGGGTTGCTGCAGGAGAAGATGTGGCAAGGACAGCGGCTTTTCTCGCTTCAGCTGAATCCGACTATCTCACCGGTCTCGCTATCAACGTCGCTGGTGGTTCAGCAATGGGTTGACAACGCAAATTCGGGAAATTATAGTAAAGTTTAGAATTAATGAGACACTCCAAATTAGTAGGCGCTGTTTCCAACTGCGCCGTTTCAACCGACCACGGCACCTATGCGGTGCGGTTTCGCCCCGCACCTACCGGGGGCGAAAGTGTTCATTTATTTTTAGGATCCACCATAGTATGTACAATCTTAACGGGAAAGTTGCTCTAGTGACAGGTGCAGGCGGCGAACACGGCATTGGTCGTGCAATCGCCACACGCCTCGCCAAGGAGGGCGCCGATGTTATCGTCAATGACGTTGTCAGCAATCCTTACGCCTACGATTCAAACGATTGGGAGGGTACCCTCTCTGTCGTTCGTGAAATTGAAGCGTTAGGGCGACAGGCAGCGACTATCTTAGCGGATGTATCGGACGCTGAGAGGGTGGACGCATTGGTGAACGAGGGTGTTGAACGGTTCGGACATATCGATATCTTCGTGAACAATGCTGGCTCACGTCCCGGTCCAGACCGTGTGCCAGTGGTTGAACTGGAGGAAAAGGCGTGGGATAACGTGCACAATATTAATCTCAAAGGGACCTTTCTCTGCTGCAGAGCGGTTGCTCGGCACATGATAAACCGCGGTGGCGGTGGGAAGATCATTACCATGTCCTCTGTAGTGGGCAAACAGGGGTCGGCACGTCATGCAGCGTATGCCGCCTCCAAATTCGGCGTCATCGGTTTTACCCAAGCCTTGGCACAGGAGTTGGCACCTTACCACATTAACGTGAACACCATCTGTCCCGGCATTGTCGATACGGAGCGGGTGAGTTACATAGCAGCTGCCCTATCGTCGGAGGATATATCCGGCGAAGAGTGGCGGGCAAGTGGGCGCCACTCTGAGGCGATGAGGCAACGCGATTCAAGTGTTCCCTTGGGGCGGGTTGCTGTAGGAGAGGACGTGGCGAAGACGGTAGCTTTTCTCGCTTCGTCAGAGTCCGATTATCTCACCGGCCTCGCTATCAACGTCGCCGGTGGTTTAGCGATGGGTTGACAATACAAATCAGGTTGCTTTGGATCCCGATAAGATCGGGGAGGAGAATCCCATGGAAATTCCAAGAGACAAATTACTTCAGATCTACGAGCGGATGGTCACTATCCGCAAGTTTGAGGACAGAGTGCACGACGAATACGCCGCCGGTCGAATTCCGGGTTTCGTTCACCTTTACGCAGGGGAGGAAGCGGTTGCAGTCGGTGTCTGTGCCCACCTATCCGATGCGGATAGCATCACCAGCACCCACCGCGGTCACGGTCACTGCATCGCCAAAGGTGTCGGCGTCAACGAGATGATGGCTGAACTGTATGGACGCGCCACCGGTGCCTGCAAAGGTAAGGGCGGTTCCATGCACATCGCTGATATAGACCGGGGTATGCTTGGTGCAAACGGCATTGTTGGCGGCGGTGTCCCACTGGCTTGTGGGGCTGCACTCACAGCGCAAGTACAGGACTCCGGAGCGGTTGCTGTCAGCTTCTTCGGCGATGGCGGTGCTAACGAGGGCACCTTCCATGAGGGTTTGAACTTGGCAGCTATTTGGAAACTCCCCGCCATATTCGTTGTGGAGAATAACCGCTACGCCCAATCAACCAGCGTTAAATATGCGTCAGCAGGCGGTGACATCGCCGCACGTGCCCAAGCCTACGGCATCCCCGGCGTTACTGTCGATGGCTTGGATCTCTTTGATGTATACGAGACAACAAGCGCAGCGATTGACAGGGCACGGGCGGGGGAAGGTCCCACACTGTTGGAGTGCCAAACCTACCGCTTTTATGGTCACTACGAAGGGGATACACAGGGGTATCGATCAAGGGAAGAAATTGAGGAGTATCGAACCAAACATTGTGCCATTCAACGGTTCCGTGACCGTGTTACCGAACAAGGGTTGTTGAGGGCTGAAGAGCTGGAGGCAATTGATGCACAGGTCGCCAACGCTATTACGGCAGCAGTCGAATTTGCGGCGAACAGTCCCTTCCCTGATGCAAGCGAGGTGACGACTGACGTTTATGTTAATTACGAGGAGGCGATATAATGAGCGAAGAACGTACAATGACCCTTGGGTTAGCTATCCGTGAGGCGCTCCATCAGGAGATGGAACGCGACGCTTCGGTTATTATCATGGGTGAGGATATCGTAGGCGGCGCTGGATCGGACGAGCCGGGCGCCGAGGATTCTTGGGGTGGACCGATGGGCATCACCCGCGGACTAGTAGCCAAATTCGGACGCAATCGGGTGCGTGACACGCCCATCAGCGAGGCTGGCTTCATCGGAGCAGCCGTTGGTGCAGCAGCAACAGGACTGCGCCCCATTGCTGCGTTGATGTTCATTGACTTCTTTGGTATCCCCATGGATCAGATTTACAATCAGGGAGCAAAACTGCGTTACATGTTCGGCGGCAAGGCGAAGGTGCCGATGGTCGTCCGTGCGCTAATTGGGGCAGGGGTGAATGCGGCAGCGCAGCACTCTCAAAGCCTCTACTCCATCTTCACACACATCCCCGGCTTGAAGGTGGTCATCCCCACCACGCCATACGACGCCAAGGGCTTGATGATTTCCGCCATTCGGGACGATGATCCCGTATTTTTCCTCGAACACAAGACACTGTTAGGTGAAAAGGGACCCGTGCCTGAAGAACCATATACTGTCCCCTTGGGTAAGGCGGAGATTAGACGCGAAGGTGATGATGTAACTGTTGTTGCCATAGCGAAGATGGTCAACACAGCGCTGTCTGCGGCGGAGATCCTAGAAGCCGAGGGGGTCGGTGTCGAGGTCATCGATCCACGAACGCTTAGTCCGTTGGACGGCGGAACTATCCTGGATTCGGTGGAGAAAACAGGTCGCCTCGTGATTGTTGATGAGGACACCCCACGGTGCAGCCTCGCCACGGACATCGCGGCGTTGGCAGCCGACGAGGCGTTTTATAGCCTTGAGGCACCGATCAAGCGCATTACCGCACCCCACACGCCCGTTCCCTTCAGTCCGACGTTGGAGAACGCTTACATTCCCTCGCAAGAACGGGTTGTGGCAACAATTCAGGAGGTAATGTCCGTATGACACCGATTGTACTCCCCAAATCAGGTTTTAGCAGTGAGGCGTCAACGGTTATCGGTTGGAGCGTGGCGGAGGGAGACCGGGTCGAAGAAGGACAACTGCTGTGTGAGGTCGAAACCGAAAAAACAACCATTGAGATTACCGCACCCGCATCGGGCCTCCTGCGCAAGATACTCATCCATGAGGGGGAAAAGCGACCTGTGGGTATGACGATGGGCTTTATCGGCGAAGCGGATGAGCCTATCCCTGAAGTTGAGGACGTTCCGACTCCAACTCCTGAAACAACACAGGCCAGCGCGGTTCCGAGTCCATTGACGCGACCACGTCGTGCAGCAACCGGTCGGGTGCGGGCATCTCCCGCCGCCCGCAAGCTTGCAGCCGAGCATGGAATTGATCTATCAGAGCTATCGGGCAGCGGTCCCGGTGGTGCGATAACAACTGGAGATGTGGAGCGCGCGGTCGAAGCCAGCCGGGCGGGATCCGATGCTGAGGTGGTGCCAATGAGTTCAATGCGCCGTGCCATCGCTCGGATGACCCAAGAAAGTTTCCAGAGCGCACCCCACTTCTACCTTACATTGGAGGCAGATGCGGCGTCACTCTCGCATAACCGCCCGGAGGGTATCTCGGTCACCCACTGTTTAGTCAAGGCAGCCGGACTCGCACTCCGCGAGTTCCCCCAGATGCGGGCGCAAATTGAGGGCGATGCGTTCGCTATCCCTCACGCTGTGAACGTTGGACTGATTACCGCGGTGGAGGACGGTCTGGTTGTGCCGGTGATACGCGATGCTGACCAACGTTCCCTTGCCGAGATTGCCGAGACCGTGCGTTCACTGGTTGATGGGGCACGATCTGGAAAACTTTCGGCGGACGATGCTTCGGGCGCGGGGTTCAGCATTACAAACCTAGGTATGTATGATATCGAGACCTTTCATGCCATTATCCATGCACCAGAAGCCGCGATTCTTGCCGTCGGGGCAATCGTGGAGAAGCCTGTGGTCAAAGATGGACAAATTGTACCTGGGGTGCGGCTGACACTGACACTGTCGTGCGACCATCGCGTCGTTGACGGGGTAATCGCTGCACAATTTCTAGGACGATTGAAGAAACTCGTTGAAGATATATCAACGTTGAAGTGACACACGCTCAAATCCGAAGAAGGCGTAGAGACATTTAGTTCTTTTGTAGGAGGGATTTCCAAATCCCGACCTAGATGGGGAAAACCGAAAACTATAGTGAATGCTAAAAATAAATAGACACTTTCGCCCCCGGTAGGTGCGATTTCATGAAGTTTAAGTATTTAAATCGGTGATCCCGATTTTCCTCGAAACATACAGTAGGCGCGGTTTGCAACCGCGCTGGTGTCAATAGCAAATTACCGAATTATTTTTTTACTATTCATCCAACCGCCCCGGTGCCGATTCATCGGCATCCTCGACAAGTCGGGATTTGGAGTGTCTCATTAATTTATAAATAGCCCCAAAAAAGGTAGGAAGCACATTGGCAGAATTGATAAGTCTGAATTGATAAGTCTGAAGACGCTGAGTGAGGGTAGCGGGACAGATCGGCGGAAAGCAAGGGTTGCACTCGCACAGAGCGATGATCCGGAGGCGTTACAGCAACTCCTCAAGGGGTATTGGATATGGCACTTTGAGGAATCCTTGACGGAAGCCGCACGGCTACTCTTAGCCACAAATCTGGGTTGGGAGCAGATGCGTCCACTCACAACGCCGCCGATTGGGGAGATCATTTCGCCGCTCGGTCATGCTCTTAATCACGCGGACCAAGGTGTTCGTGATGCGGCTTTTCAGGTGTTGGACAGCATGGTTAACATTCCGGCTGGGGAGGTGTTAATCGGCGAGGAGTTGACCCCACTCTGGGTGGAGGAATTCCAGATGGCTCGCTACCCGGTAACGAATGCACAATACCAGCGATTCATTCAGGCGACAGGACACCGGCACCCACAAGACTGGGAGGACGGAATATATCCAAAAAAGAAGGGAGATCACCCGGTCGTAGAGGTGAATTGTGAGGATGCAGAAGCATATACGGGGTGGGCGGGTTGCCGATTGCCCACCTTCGAGGAATGGGAGCGCGCTGTTCGCGGTGACGATGGGCGTCTATTTCCGTGGGGAGATGAAATCGACAAACCGCGCTGCAACACCGTAGAACTCGGTGCGGGCGGCACAACCCCTGTGGCCGCCTTCCCCGAGGGAATTAGCGCCTTCGGTTGCTACGATATGCTAGGGAACGTGTGGGAGTGGACAAGCACATGGTACGATGAAGAGTACCCACACTTTCGCGTGGTCAAGGGTGGGGCGTGGTATTATAACCACGAATACAGCACCTGCACCAGCTACGATTTCTTCAGTAAGGAGTACACGGAATTTGTGATCGGATTTCGTGTCGCTCAATAGCAGGTAACTTCTATCAGTGCCAACAGATCTGCCAATTGACGCTCTATCCCTTCTCCACCCCAACCGGTGTCTTCGATATCGGAATCTGACGGACATAGTTAACCAGCGGTGCGCCCATCCCAGCAAACTGGATTTCGATTTCATCCCCAGTCTGATAGGTAGGTCGATCTGGAAAAGAAAGTTTCATCGTCCCGAAGTAGTGCAGATGCACGTCGCCGGGGATCCGAAAGTGGGGGTATTTGAAATGATGGTCTTCGAGGTTGGCAAGAGTGTGGCTCATATGTGCTTCACCCGTGAGCAGATCGCCGGAATGATAGATCTCCTCCGATTCCCGCACAATGCGACAACTGCCCCGAATATCCGTAAACGATTCATCGGTCACTAACTCAGGCCCAACGGCACAAACGCGCATTTTCGAGAGCGCAAGCCACAGATAATTTACACGCTCCATCGGATGGTCTGCCCACTCGTTGCCGATTGTAAAACCAAGCCGACAGGGAATCCCATCGTCGTCAATGACATAGCAACCCACAATTTCTGGCTCCTCACCACCATCTTCTGAGAAGTCGGGGATATCCAGAAAGTCGTTGTGCCCCCGCAAAATTGTTCCATTCCCCTTATAGAACCATTCGGGCTGAATTCCACGCTGGCCGGGCGCGGGCTTGCCATCTCTTAATCCCATCTCAAACATCTTTTGCGAATCTGTTTTTGTTGTCTCGTCGGTGTCAGTGATTGTGTGCATCTGGTCGCGCGCTTCCATGCTGCCGAGATGCGTTAGCCCTGTTCCAGAAACTGTGCAGTGGGCTGGATCCGGATGGTCAAGTGGGGGCAAGATCCAACCGCTCGAATCTCCCGGTCGTCCATTTAGCAGCTGATTATACAACACCCGATCTGCTGTCTCAACGGAAGTCGCGGCAAGGTGTGCATCAATGGTCTTTCCGCTTCTGCGAGCCTCAAGGAAAAGGTTGTAGATCTGTGTCCACTCCGCGTTGACACTGGTCAAGTCAATAACATGTCCACCATCAATATAGCCGATGCGTCTCCCCTTTTCTGGCAACTGAAATTGAACCAATCTCATATCCCTATCTCCTCTTAAGCTGCCCCCATGATGTTATCTGTTTCCCTTTTCGATGGACGGACAAATCTTTGTCGGTAACCGTGACTATAAAAATAGCTTGATCTTCCAGCGGAGGATCCCCATCGTCGGTAACCGTGAGCGTTACCGTATAATTGCCGGGTTGCTGATAAACATGCGTGACCGTTTCTGTCCGCTCGGCACTGGAACCATCGCCAAAACGCCAAACGTAGGTTCTGATTCCGCTATCATCTTGCGAACCTGCGCCGCTCAACGAAACTGTTTCACCCGTGAAAACTTTCGATGGAACTACCTCCATAACAGCGACGGGAGCTTCATTCACATCTGCCGGACCGGTAATTTGACCGTTTGTCGTGATCACATCTAACTGGTTGGCTTCTGGGTCAGACAGGAGGACTGCTGTAAATTTGATCGTCGAAGGATTAGCCTCGACCACGGCAAAGGTAATGGTTGCGAGGGTGCCATCTCCATCGGAGGCATCAGCCAAGGAAGTCGCTGCCAGTGTAATGTCACTGTCGGTAATAATTGGTGGCACCACAAAGGCGCCCGCCGCCAAGTAATCAGCATTCGCTGCTTCCACAAGTGATAGCGTCAGCGGATCGAACTCCACAGTGACTTGATAGGCAGCTACGTTTGCACCATTGCTGATGCTCACATCCACGGAAAATTCCTGACCAACGACTGGAGACTCCATCTCACCCGGCTGGATGGACACCGTGGCTCGTGCAAAAACCAGCGACGGAAGTGCCAAAAGAATCGTGATTATACAAATCGCTTTAAGGTTCAACGTAACTGGCGTTACAAGTTGTTTTGAATTCTGATTCCACTGGGCTGGTAAGGAATTTTTCATCCGTTTCTTCCTTCTTCGAATGTGCAGCCCAAACCTGCACTTAGGGAAATGCCCGACCCCGATCGGGACGACTGAGAATTCGATTATAGCATACCCACCAGTGCCATCGCAATACTAAAATTAGATTGAATCTCGGTTCTATCACATCCATTGTCATGTATTCGGGGCTCCTTGAACGATTATCTCTGCAACAGAAATAGATCTCAATCTCCCATACAGATTAGCATTGATAAAGTATAGCTTTTTTTGATACAATTCCATCAATCCAAACAGGTGAACTGGAATGTAATGTGTTATGCCAAACAAAACGCTTGATCAACTCCTTACTGTTTTCACCCTGCTCCTTGATGTCTGCTTCATCAGCGCATCGGTTTTCGTGGCATACTGGCTCCGATTTGAATCGGGATGGCTAGACGGGGTTGCGGTCCATAAGGGTGCGCCACCGCCACTTGACTACTATTTCCAACTCATTCCACTGATGGGATTCATCTGGATCCTTGTACTTCGAGGGGTTGGGCTTTACCGAATCGAGCAGCATATCACTCTCGAAACAGTAACGTCCCTCTCAAAAGCGGGGTTAATCGCATCAATCGCTACACTCAGTGCGATCTTCTTCATCTATCACAGCCACCAATATTCACGCTGGGTGATGGTCTTGTCGTGTGTACTGAGTGTCCTTCTCCTGTGTTTCAATCGACTGGCGATCCAGCGTTTCAAAGAGGCAATCCAACAGTTGGGTATCGGTATCAGTCGCGTCGCAGTCGTCGGTTTTAATAGGACGACACAGCAATTGATCCACGCGATCCAGGAGAAATCAGGAAACAGCTACCAATTCATTGGAGTGCTACTCGGCGACATCCCACCCTCACAACCGATTCCCCACCGTATTCTTGGCGAATTCACGGATGTTCGGAGCCTCATCCAGAAGTATCAAATTGATGAACTTTTCATTACCTCACCGGCAATTCCGCACACGGAGATTTTGCAGATTGTAGCTGTTTGTGAAGGGCTATCTGTACGGCTTCATCTGCTCCCAGACCTCTATGAAGTGATGATCGGTCGTACACAAGTGGCAGATTTTGATGGCATTCCAGTGGTCAAGTTGAAGGAACTCCCACTTCAGGGGTGGCGCGGCATGATTAAACGCGGAATGGACATTCTGTTGAGCAGCATCGCACTGATTGTTTGCAGTCCACTTATGCTCATCATTGCCATCGCTGTGAAATTATCATCGCCGGGGAATGTTATTTTTCGACAGGAACGGGCGGGACGAGATGGTAAACCTTTCTATATCTATAAGTTCAGATCGATGCGGCAAGATGCGGAGGCAGGTGTCGGACACGTCTGGGCGTCAAAAGACGACCCACGGCAGACACGGCTCGGCAAATTTCTAAGGCGCTGGTGTTTAGACGAGCTTCCCCAATTCTTCAATGTCCTCAAGGGAGATATGAGCCTCGTAGGTCCCCGACCGGAGATGTCAGGACTGATTGACGACTTCAGCAAGGCAATCCCACACTACTTAGACCGGCACCGGGTCAAATGCGGACTCACCGGCTGGGCACAGGTCAACGGACTCCGTGGCAACACCTCGTTGGAGGAGCGTATCCGCTATGATCTGTACTACATCGAGAATTGGTCGATTACCTTTGACATCAAGATCCTTTTCAGGACACTCTGGTCGATTCAACGCTCCCCAAAACGGGATCCAGAAAAATAACCCGTCCCAAGCATTTTCTTTTAATATGAGTTTCATAGATGGAGCAGCAATGAACAAATGGTTTTCACGTTTCACGCATCACGTTTCACATTCTTAGCTTTTTGCACTCTCTTCTGGTTATGAGCGAAGTAATTAACAGCGGGAGGACAACGTACCTTGGGACATAATTCAATACACATCAACTATGTGAGGGAATTTACCAAACTCAGCCTCTGGTTTGTTCATAAGCGTCTTTGTGAGGGAGAGAGCGACTTTGAAGGGTTGGTGAACGGGCGGGTGAACATTTACCGGAACACATCGCTTTACGACGGAAAACACCACCCTGCCAACGGGGAAGCCGCCCCGGAGTGGGCAGATATTCTAAAGGAATTACGGACAGTTTTCAATCGTTACATGGATGCACGATCCACCGAACAGCTTGAGGCAGCGGGGTTAGACCTGTTGTGGCAATACCTGAAGAAACGCCCGGATGCGCTGCCACCGCCGGAGACCCGACCCTACGAGTGTTGGACCTACGACTACGGGGGCGATCAACTCAACATCCACATCCTCAACGTTTATCAACCCCGCTCCCCTCTGAGCGATATGTGGGTTCCGTTTGCTGCGTCCCTGATTCGGTTGCTACAGGATTCTCAGGATAGACGTCCCGATATTGAACTCGTCCGCTGTGGGAGTTGGCTCAATTCCGTGCTACCATTTCAGAGGCTATTTCCAGAGTGTTGGAAACAGAGTGCAGAGCCGAGACCCGAAGTTCGGTACACCATGGGGCACTGGGGACAGTTTACAGATCGACTGGGCGATTTTCACGCCCGAAACGGCGCACTCTTTCGGGAGACGGGAGAATTTCCGTTTGCCAATTTGCGGTGCGAATGTCCTATCGACGAGGTTCTCGCCTATCTGACGGGTAACTTCCCCGCCGTAGCACAATACAATAGACAATAGTTGGATATACTCTAGAAAAGAGTCAGGTTGACCAAGAAACGACTTTGCAGCCTAACTTTGAAACTCAGAGAATTCATACAAAGGGTAATGCACAAGCGTGGAATCTTATGAATACTATTAGGACAGCCAAACTCAGATTGACAAAAACACTTATTCATTTATCCACAAGGTGCTGAAAGAAGGAGAAGTATTGTATGAACGACGTGTTGCCTGAACGGGCTTGGTTTGAGAAAGCAGAAGTGACTCATTGAGCATTGAGAGACAAAGATCCGAAAAATCCTAAAATCCTGTTAATCCAGATTCAGACAATTGCGGTGATCTGCCGACCAAGATGGGAGATGGGGAGGAGAACGACTGTTTCGATAACTAACGGCCAAACAGCCGTTTCCAGAAAGAGGGCTTTCGATTATCTTCTATCAAGAGCTGATACTGATCCGTAACCTGCTGCAGCGACCTGTGGGAGACAGCCAATAGTTGAGAGAGACGCTCTATATGCTGATACATGGATTCAATTTGCGTGTCCCGGTTATCTAATAATTCTCGCAAGTGTCTTGCTTCATCTTGCAATTGCTCAAGGGCTAACTGAGCATCCATTTGGGCATTAGCGTTTAGGTAGTATTCAAATGTGCTATCCGCTTGAACGTGCCACTTCCCATTTATCTTTTCGCCGTTTAGCTTGCCTACCTTAAGCCAACGCTTAACACTCTTAGGAGAGAGATTTAGTCTTTGAGCGGCTTGATTGACGGTTAGTTTAGTATCCATACAAATACCAACGCAGATGAGTCCAGAGCCGTTACAGGCTGGGTTCAAAAGGAACCGCTAAAATGAATTCATCCCAAAAGATACACCGTCTCGGCATTGATATCGGCGGGACCTTTACCGACATTGTTCTCATGGGAGAGGATGGGGCGGTGTTGACACAAAAAGTACCCTCCACGCCAGACAATTATGCAGAAGGCATAGTCGCGGGACTAGTGCCACTGCTACCACGCCAAATCACCGAAGTGGTACATGGGACAACGGTGGCGACCAACACAATCTTGGAACGTAAAGGCGCCTTGACCGGGCTTATCACAACGAGTGGGTTCCGGGATGTGCTTGAAATTGGACGACTACGCTACCCTCGCTTGTACGATTTGACATGGGAAAAACCACTTCCATTGGTGTCAAGACGTTTACGGCGCGAGGTTGAGGAGCGCATTGATGCGAACGGTGATATTGTGCGTCCGTTGGATATCGAAGGAGCGCGAGAAGTAATTCAATGGATGCTATCACAAAATATCGAATCCCTCGCAGTCTGCCTAATCAACGCCTATATCAATCCGGACCATGAACGACAATTGGCGGAACTCATCCACGAGTTAGCACCAGACCTACCCGTTTCCCTATCCTGCGATGTCCTGCCCGAAATCAAAGAGTATGAACGGACGAGCACCACCGTTATCAACGCTTACCTACAACCCGTCGTCAACCGTTATCTGCACTCGCTATCCGGTCAGTTGAACCAACAGTTAATTCACACAGATGATGCGCTCCCACTCTATGTCATGCAGTCCAACGGCGGGGTTATGTCCGCTGAATCCGCTGCCGAGATGCCCATCCATATCATCGAATCGGGACCGGCGGCGGGGGTCATCGCCTCGCTCACGCTTGCAGACCGGGTCGGTTTAAGGAATGTTTTGACGCTCGACATGGGCGGCACTACGGCAAAAGCATCGTTGATCGAAGATGGAGGGATCATGCACTCGCCGGAATACCAAGTCGGCGGCGGTGTCTCGGTCGGCACCCGTTTGAGTAAAGGGGGTGGCTATCCGCTGCGTGTACCTGCGATTGACATCGCTGAAGTTGGTGCCGGCGGCGGAAGCATCGTATATCTGGACACGGGTGGAGCACTACGGGTCGGTCCACAGAGCGCAGGGGCGGTGCCGGGACCTGCCTGCTATGCGCTGGGTGGAGAGGAGCCGACGCTTACCGATGCCAATGTCGTGCTCGGTTATCTCAATCCAGAACACCTTGCAGGCGGTGCACTACCACTGAATGCAGAGAAATCGCATCAAGCCCTACACGACAAAATTGCTGCGCCCCTCAATTTAAGCGCGTCTGACGCCGCCCACGGTGTCTATCGCATCGCCGCTGCGAATATGGCGCGGGCGGCGCGAGCTGTATCGTTGGAGCGCGGACGTGATCCACGCGAGTTCGTGCTATGTGCTTTCGGTGGCAACGGGCCCCTACACGCAACAGAGCTGGCAGAATCACTCGGCATGAAACGGATCCTTATTCCCCCTTCACCCGGACTTTTCAGTGCGTTCGGATTACTCTACGCGGATATCGCCTATCATCTCGTCCAAACCTATAAGCGTCTACTCACTGAGCTTGACATCGGTGATTCAAGGAGACATTGGGCGCTGGAAGGTGCAGCACGGGAAGGGCTGATGGCAGAAAGAGAAAACCACGTACACGTGACCTTGCAGCATGCAATAGACCTACGCTATGCAGGACAATCATCCGAACTGACATTACCCATTGTTGACACGGATATCGGCGATCCGCAGCTTTTCCACACATTGGGCGATAGATTTGCTGCTGACCATGAGCGCACATACGGGCACCGCGCGCCCGACGACCCGATAGAGGTTGTCAACCTGCGCTTGACTGCCACCATTCCAACCGCTAAATCCCAATTCTCATATCTCCAGCCCTCAAGTTCTCAAACCTTACCCCCAAGCCGTCGCTGTTACTTTGGCAAAGAGACAGGTTGGCTTGAGGTGCCAGTGGTATCTCGTGAAGGGTTGGGAAGTGAATCTGAAAGTGGACCGTTCATCGTCGAAGAATATGACACGACGATTCTGGTTCCGCCACGTTGTACGGCACTGCGGGATGAATGGGGGAATATCGTCATTGCAATGGGAATCTGAAAACGGGTCCGTCGTTTTCTCCGACTCGCTCCTATGTACGGTCACAAGAAAGGTAAGGATATGGAATGAACCACCTAACCGTCGAAAAGCTAAACGCAAACAATCGAAGCGCAGCGCTATCCTTGATAAATGATGCTTACGACAATGTGCACGGATTCCAATTGCTCACCACGGCTGATTTGAGCATACTAGCACAATCGGGTTTCTTTGCGTTCGGCGCTATGGAGGGTGAGCTGGTCAGTTTCGCATACAGTTCTATGGTAGAAGAGGGATTGGGAGAAATTCGGTGGGCGGGTGTGCCTGACGACTATCGAGGCGAATGCCGGACCCTTCTCCCGATGCAGGCGTGTATCAGCTATCTCAAAGACAAGGGTGCAAAGCGGATTGGCGTTTCGAACTGGCTAGATGCCCCTTATCGTCAGATGTTAAGCCGCTTTGAACGCGAAGGGATCGAAGTTGTACATGACCAGCTTATCCTGCGGCTTGACATGGAAAACTATACGCCGCAGCCACCCCCGATTAAAGCAGGGTACAACCTGCGAACATTTCAAAAGGGTGATGAACAAACGTGGGCTGATGTCAAGAATGCAGTGTTTGGCAGCTTCTCAAAATCGGGCGAGTTCTGGAACCAAAACTTCTTGGGTGTCAACAAGGGGTTGGATTTTGCCCCACACGGGTTCTTCTTTGCCGAAAAGGACGGTGAACCTATTGGCATAAGCGCCGGAATCGTTCTGCATGATCGAAAAAAGATCGGTGGGATGTTCCCCGGTGGCATCGGTTGGACAGGTGTCCACGAAGACTATAGGGGTGTTGGACTCGGCAGAGCGTTGATGGTTAGTTCTCTCAATTACTTACACGACCGCGGTGTCGCCGTAACAGAAGTTGGCACCCAGTTTTATCGAACCGCAGCGGTGAATCTGTATGAAAGTCTCGGCTTTCGTATTCATACCGCCTCGTTTACTATTTCACCTGTTTAGATTCTGCTTTTGTAGGAGGGGCATCCCTGCCCCGATGTGAAAGGTACTAACTGTTCAAACACATCCAGTTTAGATCCCGCTTCTGTAGGAGGGGCATCCCTGCCCCGATGTGAAAGGTGCTAACTGTTCAAACACATCCAGGATACTCCTTGCCGCGCAAGAGTGGAAAATCTCGCCTTTGATCTGGATCGCCAACCCATTTGGAATCCGCTCGCATGTAACTGGTTGCAAGCCCCCGACGGCGATGTGGTGTCCGATTTTCGCCACTGCCGTGGACAGTCAAACTGTGATGAAAACTACACCCACCTGCCTTCAATACTACCGGAACCGCGGCTGATTCATCTATGCCTTGAGCGTGCAGAAAATCTCGTCGTTCGTGAGGCCAAATCCCCTTCTTGTAACTGCCGGGAAGCAACCGCAAACAACCGTTCTCTTCCGTCACATCATCCAACGCGGTCCAACAGCTCACAAGCGTGGGCGGATCCACGGAAGTCCAGTAAGCCGAATCTTGGTGCCAAGACACAATCGAGCCGTGGAAAGCAGGTTTCATTAAGGTCTGGGTGTGGAATAGTTTGATATCTTCCGTACCGAGCAGCTCCGCAACAATATCCAGGATTTTCGGGTTACTGGCATGGTCAAAAACTACTTCATCGTAACGATGGGGATCCAAGAGTTGCCATACCTTATCGCGACGGGGCACGTTCTCAAGTTCACCTCTCTGAGCAGCTGCCTCCAGGCGCACCCCTGCCTTCTCTGCATTCGGATGCGAGCCATCTGCCAATGCATCCATCCGCTCACGCAAGGTTTCTAATGTTTCCTCCGATAGGAGAGACCCATAAATTACAAATCCATCGCGTTCATAATCCGTTTTCTGTTTATCTGTTAAACTCATCTGAATCTCCTTGTATCGTTAGGTTTCTGTTTCTGCTAGCTTTATCGACCGCCACAAGCACCTCATTGTACCGTCAAGAGTCCATACCGACACTGTGAATTGGCGTCGCAACTATCTCAGTTAATCTCATCTAATCCGGTGTGATTCAAGAAGTGCCATGTTTGGCTCAAAACCGATACCCGGCCTATCGGGTACTGTCACGTACCCATCCTTCTCCAACAGCATTTGTGGGAGAAAAATCTCACCCCTTAGCGGATCCACAGCAGGCGGATAGTATTCGAGCATCAAGCCGTTTTGACGGGCCGCCGCAATATGCACCTGAAGTTCCTGCGCCCCGTGGGGCGCAATTAGCTTTTGGTGGGCTGTAGATTCTTCCACCACCGCTAAAGCCGGTTCGTAGCCGGCTAAGATCGCGACATCAATATTGAAAACATCTGCCCCCTGATAATCAATCAACGTTTGAAAGTGATGAACCCCGTAGCCGTTTTCACCTGTTGCCATCAGGACATCGTAATCTTTAGCGATTGCAGCCAATTCTTTATGCCCTCGATAATCGTGGCTGGGGATCGGCTCTTCAAACCAGAAAATATCGTTGCCCTTTAGCACAGGCAGATACGCCATCGACTGTTCAACAGTTAGCGCACAATTGGCGTCTACCATTAAGGTAATATCCGGTCCAATCTGCTGCCGCGCCGCTTCTATCCGTTTGATGTCGGTGTCGAATCCCGCATCTCTGTCTCCAATCTTCATCTTGACAGCGGTCGCAAAAAACTCGTTGACGTTGCGGTCCATCTCTTCTCTCAACTCATCAAGCCCTTTATCCTTACCGTAGTATCCACCGGCGATATAAGCGCGAATCCGTTGCTGTTGACCATCGAGTAACTGGTGAACCGACTTTCCCGCAACCTTCCCCTTGATATCCCAACACGCTTGGTTGATTGCAGCCAGTACCTGTGTGTGATATCCACCCGGACCATATATCTTATAATTGTCCGCCAATTCAGACACGTATGCGGTATCTATGGGGGATCTCCCTATCAACTGCGGTCTGAACTCATCAACATACATTGGAAATATCTGAAGCGGGCGCGTCGCTGCTGTGCCTCCATTGAAGCCATAACCGACAACTTCCTCTCTTCCGCTCCTTGCCCGCACCCGTACCAAGTGGAGGCGCCCCTGGTCATAGACATGCAGGCCGTTCCAGATTGGCGGTTTATCCCATTGGTAGAGTTCGCTTTCGATATGTGTAATTTTGAGTTCCCGATTTTCCATACTAACTCCTGAGTAATTTCTTTATTCTCCTTCTAAGTTAATCTGAATTTCGGCATCGACAGAATCATCGTTGAAATTGATACTGGCGGTGATTAATCCGAGTGACTCCAATGGGGATATGTTATCCGTTAGTCGCCGAATCAGTTTTGAGTCAACCTGCTGCGAAAAAATCAAACCGGCAATCGGAAGCAGACGTTTCAATTCCGGAATCAAAAGACTTGGCTGAATCCGAATATGGGTGTGGCTTGGATGCTTTAAGTGATCAGCTATTGTTGGATCCGCCAACGTAATCCCCTGTCCGGTGGAGCTATTGATAGCAGACTTCACCGCTCCAAGCGTTGTACCGATAACCCAGTAGTCATTGAGGAGCGCATAACCGCCCTTTAGGGCAAAGATGAGCCCAAATTGGAGTTGTATCGGTTGTAACTCAACGCCTTGGTACTTTATCGGAGACGGAAATCGGAGCGGTTTGCCGTTGAGGGCAATCTTGGTCCGCTTGAGTTTTGTTAGAGCCACTTCTAAGCTTGGTCTATCTTGAACTGGACAAATCAGAAGTATCGAAGGCACCAACGCAGGAACCCCTGTTGGGGGCGGAAGCAGTGCCAGCGCGATTCTGTCTTCAAGATGGTGCGATAAATCAATCCTATTTCGCTGATATTGCAGGGAAAGGTTGGCTTTCATCTGCTGCCACAACCCTACAAGATCTGTGTCATTGCTTGCACCCAGAAACGCGGTTGTTGCAGGGAGCATCGAAAATAGTTTTTCGTCTGCCGGTCGTGGAGATTGTGCCGTTCCAGCCTGCCCCGATCTGTCGGGAAGCATCTCTCTATTGGATTCGGATACTGAATCGGCGTTCCTAATCATTCGGTGATGCGAGTAAATAACGCCACCCTCGTAGTGGTTGCTGAACGTCCACACATCGATCCCCTGTAATAACGATTTGAGAGGTTGGTCAAACTCAAAAACTTCAGTAAGTTTGGCGGGATTGATATAAATGGTGTTACGAGCGGTGTCATACTGTTTATCCAGATAGTCGCCCATCGCTGCTAGCTCCGATTTATCAGAGTCCTCGGAACGGGACGCGGTAAAACCCTGTTTCTGATCGGCGTAGATGTCAGCCGTATCCTGAATCAAAGATTTATCTGTTGCCAACAAGCCGATTTTGCCAATGAAGGTATAACTGAAATCTTGCGGATAACCTGTGATAGTGTTGATCTCCAGTTTTCCATAGTTCTCTTTCAACCGTTTGTATTTAGGGTTGATGGGCGCTGTCGCGGTGAGTGTCGCAATTTCCAGTTTCTGCTGTGCTCCGAGAGCACTGATAAGCAGAAATGAAATTTTGCCGTTCCGCTGATAGATACTGAAAATCGCTTCTTCGCCCAAATAACCTCGAACCCGGTTGAGGTCGAGGGTCCCACCCATTTCCAACTCCCACTGCTGCTTCTGATACATGAGCCGCCGCCACCAGAATTCCCTTCGGATTTCTGCAAGGATAGGCATCTGTGCCGTCCGCTGCCCAAATTCGCTCCGCTGAAAGGTCTCAATGAAACTTCCCAAGTCCTTCACACTGACATAGCATATCGGCGCATCGGGGAGGAGGGTAAGAAGACTCTGATCCGGTTCCCAGAGAGAGGTCTGACGATAAATCAGCACAATCAGGAGTAGAAGAATAACGATTGCACCGAAGATAATAAGCTGGATTTTAGAAGGACGAAATCTTATTGGTAACAAAGGGAATTAAAAGTGTGAAGAAGATTGAATGATAATCCGGTTGAATTAATGTTCCAAACCTTATAAAATAAAAAAACGCACGGTCTACTATACCATTGCCTACGAGCAACGTCAAGCGTGAAAGTATAGAGATAATGACCCAGCAATGAAGCGCCTCAACAAATTTAGGAGGTCGTATGAAAACCTATCGCGTCGCAGTTTTAGGATGTCGTGGACGGGGCACCGCCGCAGGTCGCGCCTATCACGCCCACCCGCGTACTGAAGTGGTCGCATTGTGTGATCTGGTCCAGGAACGATTGGATACCCTCGGCGACGAGTTGGGTGTCGCTGCCCGGTTTACTGATCTAGACGAAATGATCGTTCAGACCCAACCCGACCTTGTGGCTATCCCGACAGGGACAGAGTTCCATTACCCACTCTGCATGCGCGTGTTGGAACACGGCGTCCATATTGAAGTTGAAAAGCCGATGTGTGTTGACCTCGAAGGCACCACTGCGGTGATGGCGAAGGCGAGGGAGAAAGGCGTTCGAGTCGCGGTACATCACCAAGGACGTGTTGGCGCACTGATGCGAGCGATGCACAAAGCGTTCACAAAAGGAGCAATCGGCGAACTCCGTTACATCAACAGTCGTGGCAAAGCCTACTACGGTGGTCTGGGATTGATGAACATCGGCACACATCAACTGAATAATATGCTCAAGTTTGCGGGACATTGTCGCACTGTTTCTGCTGTTGCGTTGACCGATGGGCGTCCCATCACACCCGAAGATGTGGTCCCATCCCCACTCGGCATGGGAACGATTGCTGGAGAATCTATTACCGCGACGCTACACTTTGACAACGGCGTAACCGCGAACCTTCTACAACACCGCTTTCCCGCTAGCACGAATCCGGTGGTGGAAATTGTCGGGACCGAAGGCAAACTATTCGGTTCAGCATGTCTGCTTATCAAAGGCGGCGCATGGCATCTGTCGCAACCTGTCTACATTCCAGAGGGAAAGCCTGATCAATGGGAAGCACTAGAACCCGTCTACCCGGAACACTATGACCGCTCAAGTCCAGCCAAGTTAGATGATTACTGGTTCGTTGAAGAATATGTGTCCGCTTTGGACCAAGACCGAGACCACGAATGCAGCGGTGCGGAAGGGCATCACATCGTAGATATTATGATGGGGATCTTTCAGTCGGCAGCGTGTGGACAACGCATCGATCTGCCCCAAACATGCTTGGAACATCCCCTGCTCCGCTGGCGACGTGAAGAAGGTTTAGCACCGCTTGAACCGATGCCCCGTGACTATAACGAGTGGCTAGCCGCTGAAGATCAGCGACTCGGACGAAGGTAAGTCATTTCTACCTCTTAGCAAAGTTCTGTTGACCTTTGATAGGCTGAACAGATTCTGATGTGCCTTGAAGCGATTTCAGTCTTGTGTAGGGGTAACCCTTGTGGTTACCCTGTAGGTCGGGCATCCCCGGTCACGTTCCGTTCCGAGGATCCCTACGAGTCGGGGCTTGGTCTCGGCATGGACAGATCTTCTCGGACTTACCCAATTCCAAACCTGCATCCACAAGGACAATTCGTAGGGAACGCAGATCTGCGTTCCGTTTCTCCTTGCGCACTACGTATTACACACTGTTTTTACTAACCTGTAGGTCGAGATTTATATCTCGACACCTAGATATCAACAGAACTAGCAAATCTCTCCGCAACAGAAGGAAGCTCAATGAAAATAGAACAAATCGAGATATACCCGCTTGAAGCAAAACTATCAAAACCGTTCGGCTGGTCTCAGCGATGGACAGACACACGGATGACAACCGCAGTGAAGATTACCGCTGACGACGGAACGTACGGCTGGGGCGAAAGCGGCGATGCACGGACAATGGAATTTCTCGCCCCACTACTTATCGGCAAAGACCCTCGACGCACAGAGGCGATTTGGCAGATGCTATATACACTTGGATATCAGGGACACGGTTTTGCAGGCGGGCAGATGGTTGCCATCAGTGCATTCGACACGGCGCTGTGGGATATTGCTGGAAAAGCAGCCGGACGACCGGTCTGTGAGTTGCTCGGTGGAAGTGTGCGTGACCGTATCCCTGTATACGCCACCGGGCTCTACTACACCGAGGACGATTTTCCAGATGCCTTGACCGAAGAAGCCCTCGGCTATGCTGAGGCAGGTTTCACCGGGATGAAAATGAAGATAGGTGGCAAGCCAGTTGACGAGGATATCGAGCGGGTGTATCATCTTCGTGAAGCGCTTGGTCCGCAAACCCATCTCATGGTAGATGCAAACGAAGCTTACAGCCCTACAACGGCTGTCATGGTGGCTCAAAAACTTGCCGACGCCGACCTGACGTGGTTTGAAGAACCGTGTGGATCTTACGATGATACAGGCAACCTGCTTGTTAAACAGTTGGGGTTGATGCCAATCTCCGGTGGCGAGAGTCTGAAGTCGCGGTATGAGTTTGCTGAACGCCTCGCCAGCCGCATGTTCGACATTATTCAGCCCGACATCGTCGGCGCCGGTGGGGTGTCGGAGATGTTTAAGCTCGGTCACATGGCAAACGCTTTTGGGGTCCACTTCAATCCGCATTTTTGGGGAACCGGTATTAGCCTGTCAGGGACACTGCATGTGGTTGCCTGCCTTCCGTCGAACCCGCCCTCCGACTGTCCCGAACCATATATCAATCAATCCGTTATGGAGTTTGATCGGACGCCCCACCCGATTCGAGAGAATCTCACTAATCCGATTTTTGATCAGGTAGATAGCCACATCCCAGTTCCGACAACTCCAGGGTTGGGGATCGAGGTGATTGAAGAAGAAGCACGTCGGTTCTTGGGTTGGGGACTGACTGCTCCCATTCGAGTTACCGCATAATTCACTAGTGCATTTTAATCTTCCAATAAACCATGTAACCATCTAAATAGATAGGAGTTACGCATTTGAGTTTGTAGTAGCGCAATTCATTGCGCGTTACCACGGGCGATAAATCGCCCTACTACAAACCTACGGATTACTGTAGTTGCCCGATTCATCGGGCGTTACGAGTCGGGTTGTATGTTGATATATCACCGAACAACGAGGCTTTGAGCATTCAACTGTGTAAGTCTTAATAAAGTAATACAAATTGTTAGATTACAATTTCCTACTAGGCTGATAAATCTATAGCGCAGTCGAATGAGCCCGCATAGCCCCAGAGGGGCGGCATGTGTATAGAATATCAGCGGACTAAATCTCCTAAAGCCCCAGAGGGGCGACATGTGTGTAGCATTGCTATGAAGTTGACATTGCCACATAGGAGGCAAGGGTGAAAAGAAAGAAAATTCTGTTTACAGATTGGCGAGACATACAGTGTGGAGCGGTTGCTTGGTTGACGGTGGAAGGAGACCATTACCGGGTTAGCACACCACCCGAACCACAAGTTCCCATGCGCGCGGAACCTCGGTTGGTGCCGCGTGGCATACGGTTGCAGGCACAACCGGCACGTAAAGCGGGGAAAATGGAACGTTACGACGGCTGGGGACGTGTCATCTTCGACGGAGAGCAGTATCGCACATGGTATATCGAAGTCAATGGGGTTTCAATGTTGGGTTCAGGATCGGTGGCGCATACCGACACCATCACCTCCGTTTCCATCTGCGGGATTAAATCACAGGATGGCTATCACTGGGACGAACCGACACGCAGCGAAATCAGTGTGCCGGGACAGCGCGGCTTCGACGGGATGACCTTTTTCATCGATCCACACGCTCCCGAATCCCAGCGTTACAAATTCATCTATTGTGCCCAATTTGAGGATGGCATGTTTCAACCGCAGCTCACCGAGTATTTCAACCGTCAGCCACGTCATCGGGATGACCGAATCTCAGGAGAGCGGCGGTTTGGAATGTTTGCTGCCGTTTCGCCCGATGGCGTCAATTGGACGGCATTACCCGAACCGTTTATGTTGCATCCAAGCGATACTGATACCACCGTATTATGGAACGAAACGCTGGAAAGGTACGTGATGTACACTCGCATGATGCGCAACGGACGGCGCTGGATCGGACGAGCAGAAGCTGAAGACTTCATGCACTGGACGCCTGTAGTGCCTATTATTTGGCCCCGTCTCGAAGACCCACCGGACTACGATTTCTACCTCAACGGTTATAGCCCCTATCCCGACCACCCAGAGTACCAGTTGATGATTCCTATGCTCTATCACCGTTACACCGAGCGTAGTGAGGTTAGGCTCTATTCAAGTGAGGATGGGATCGCGTGGAATCAAATTCCCGGTGGTCCGGTTCTAACACCCGGCGAGTTAGGGGAATGGGATTGTGAATTTATTGGCACGGGGAAAGACCTCCAACCCTTTGGTGCGGACAAAATTGCTATCCCCTATTCTGGAACGATTTACCCGCACAAGTTTCCGCGTTGGTCCCCAATTTTTGATGCGGCAAACATGGGATGGGCATGGTGGCAAAAAGATCGGCTCTGTGCGGTGACCACCGACAACGAAGGCGAATTTTGGACGGTTCCGATTCTTCCGTCAGGTCGCCAGATTCGGCTGAATTTCCGTGCACCGATGGCGGGTAATATTGGGGTCGGGATTGAGGGGGTAGCCGGACGTTCTGCGTCCGACTGCGATCCGCTCACCGGTGATTGGTTGGACAAGGTGGTGACGTGGAACGGCGAATCCGATATCAATGCGCCGGAGGGAAAACCGATTGTCCTACACCTGAAACTGCGTTCCGCGGAACTCTTCTCGGTTGCTTTTGAATAACCGCTTGTGTGACTTCCAAACAACCAAGGCTATCGACTCACAACCGGAGCATTCACAACTGCAAGAAACTCAGGGTCATGCCGCACGGATTCGAAGGCGTCGTCAGTCTCAAAAAAACGCTTAATCGAACCGCGCGCTGTGCGTCGCCGATCCTCGTGTGCGCGCTTGAGATATTCAAGACTCGCTTTGCGGTCATTGCGAAATTTTAGGGTCATCGCTGCCAACAATGCCATAATTCTTCCCCCGGACGACCACACCCTGACCTCCTCCTCAATATAATTCCGACGCTGCTCCCAGTGTTGCGCCGCGCGGTGCAACAGGCGGATAGCAGCTTCCCCATCCCCTACCTCTGCACAGCCCAGAGCGAGGCACGTCGTAGCGATGTGGATCGCCACGAAATACTTCCGATTCAGCCAGCTACGGATCGCCGCCACACTGCCGCCCGTGGGATAATCTCCAGCGTTTCGGTAAATCCGCTCCAGTTGTTTGCGCGTTGTCTCACTTTCATCGGTGATGCCCGCCAACACAGTATCTCGCTCAACGAAGTAACTCTCAAGATTGGCTTCGGCTTCTACAAGCAGTGCCCTCACCTTTTGATGTTCACCGAGCTGATAATAGGCCGGCGCGAGATGGAGATAGTCACCCTGTGCTCCAATGAGAAGTGCCTGTTTTTCTGGATCCACTGTCTCCGTATTTTGCAGCCAATCGATGAACGCTTCAAAGGTATAAACCGCTTCCCTGTAGCGTCCCAATTCGCGCAACATTTTACCCCGTTCACGCGTGTAGAGAGCGCGATGCATCAATGTAATTTCATCGCCGATCTGTTCGACGAGGCGCTCGGTTTGCTCTAACCAATCGGCAGCGCGTCCAACCTCGCGGTACCCGTCAAAGATGTGGAAATATGACTCAAGTTGGTCGGTCAGAGTTATTTGACCGTCAAATCGTTTCAATAAGGTCTCATGGGCATCTACTGCCCGTTTGTGGTCGGCGACGCACGGCTCCTGCATCTCGGCGATACTCCTACACCCAGCGTCAAAGCCAGCGCTGCAATCGTCCGTTGTCATGGCAAAGTTCCAAAACAGATCCACATATTCCTCACACCGTTGAAACTGATGGTACAGATGCGCCAGCGCCCGGACTGTATCGGCATCCCGTGCGCCGAGTCGATAGGCGCGGGCGAGTTCGGTACACGCTTCTTCAACCAACGTGATATTAACCATTCCATCTGGGAGAGAAAGTTGTTCCTCAACCAGCCCTCGTGCAACCATGCCGAGTCCTCGATATGCGGGGGCATAGTCCGCTTGAACGTCTGCGGCGCGTTGGAACTGTTCACGGGCGCTTTTCCAATGACCATCGGTAAGATACCTCTCACCCCGTTTTATCGCCTCTGTGACAACCTGTTCCGTAAAATCTTCTGCCAACGGTTGGTTCTCAATCGTGTTTTCGACCATACGAGTCATCTCCTGCTTTAATCGTTTGCGTGCGTCTGACAATCGCGTGGTAGCTGCTGTCCGTGAAATCCCCAGAAACTTCGCAATCTCTGCGGGCTTCATTTCGCGGATGTAGGATAGGATCAAGGCCTCAGAAGATATGTCAGGTAACGAGATGAGACAACGCCACAGCAGCTGACGCAGCTCTGCGTGTTCGGCAGTTTCGTCAGGCGTTTTTTCGGCTGCACTGATCTGTAGTAGTTGGTCTTTGCGCACTGATTCTGACGTGTTTTCGAGTAACCCTCAAGGCTCAAATCATCTCGCTTCTCCCGATAAACCCACTTGTTGGCGATGTTCCGCGCGATCCCACACAGCCACCTCCCGACCTTTTCCGGTGCGTCGAGGGACTCGATTGAAAGATACGCTGTGATAAACGCCTCCGACGCCAAATCTTGAGCTTGATGGAAGTTTCGCACTTTCGGCAAAATGACACCGTACACCGCCTTTTTGTATTTTTCAACAAGCGCTGTAAAGGCTGCGGCATCCCCATCTCGGATGGCTTGGACAAGTTGTAGGTCATCTTGCTTCAATATGTTACCCTCCTTCATTATATTATGTGCCCAAACGATCGAAAATGTCAGCGATTTTTTCGATTTTTTTGCAAGGCAGCGGCAGTTCTTTTGCCGCACCTCCACTGAAATTGCCCTTTGACTTACGCACGTTGTTGGATTAAGATAACTCAGGTTGCCAGGTTCTGTTGACGTTTCACAGTCCGTAGGTTGGGTTGAACGGTTAAACGTGAATCCCTATCAAGTCCAATAGCGGTATGGGCGTCCAACAACACCTGCTTATAGACAGATAGCGTGAAACCCAACTCAGTTCTTCATTGGGAAATCTCCTTTTCAAAAGTTTATTTCATAAAAATGGTCTTTTGTACCACAATCTGTATGAGGTTTCAGAAAATAATTCGGTAATTCTATATTTTCCCCAGGCCCGGTAGGTGCGGTTTCCAACCGCACCGAACTCAACCCAACCCGGTAGATGCGCTTTCCTAACCGCACCGGTTTCAGCTTCCCCGATATACAATCCGTAGGTCGAGATATAGATCGAATACCAACCTGTAGGGATTGGGTTTCCCGACCCATCGGGCGAGGTGCCCTCGTCCCTACGAAATCTTCGTTAGATCTTACGCATTTCAGCCTAGGCAGTGCGGGTCAAGATGCCCCGCCTACGGTTAGGTGCGTGAGTCTTGATGGATCCATTTAAATAAAGGTAGGATTTTATATGAAAATAACGGTGATGATACTTACTCTTTTGGTCCTATTTTTGCCACACGCCTATCCCCAAGATTATACACAGATGAGTTTACCTGAAGGTGCGGTGGCGCGTCTTGGTAAAGGCGTTGTAAAGGGGGTTCTGTATTCTCCGGACGGTACGCGTCTTGCTGTTCGCACGTACATGGGTATTTGGCTCTATGATACAACGAATTACCGAACGATTGCCCTGCTTACCGGGGATACGGGACCGTATAACGCGTCTTGCTACCGAACGTGCCCTAGCATCGCGTTCTAGTGGGAGTTGGAAAAATACGGTGCGGTTGTGGGACACCGAGCATCGCGTTCAGCGCGGATGGAAAGACCCTTGCTAGTGGGAGTTGGAAAAATACGGTGCGGTTGTGGGACACCGAGACAGGTGAACAGAAGGGTACACTCACCGGGCAGATGCTGGAAGTCATAGACCTAGTGTTTAGCCGAGATGGTGCCACCCTTACCGGTGTGGCTAGGAACAATCATTTGATGCTGTGGGATACCGAGACAGGTGAAATGAAGCGGATAATCGCCGGGGATAGGGGATGGATCAGAGAGGCAGCGTTTAGTCCTGACGGCACCACGGTTGCCTGTGTACATTCGAGGTATTATGTGCGCTTATGGAATGCCGTGACAGGCGAACAGAAGTGGATGGCAGATGGGCACGGGGAGGCTAGTTTCCATGGCCTCACATTCAGCCCGGATGGCACCACGGTTGCTTGTGTAGATTCAAAGTCTACTGTGCGCTTATGGAATGCCATGACAGGTGAACAGAAGCGGACGTTCACCGGGCATACAGAGAAGTTCTTTAGTGTCGCATGCAGCCCTGATGGCGAGACGCTTGCCATTGGGAGGTCGAATGATGTGCAGCTATGGAATACCGTGACAGGTCAACATAAACAGACGTTCACCGGGCATAGGTCCCCAGTTAAACGATTAGCGTTCAGTCCTGATGGTACGACGCTTGCCAGTGGGAGTGTGGACAGTGTGTATCTGTGGGATGCTAAAACAGGTGAACGGAAGTGGACACTCACCGGGCATACAGAGACGGTTAAAAGCGTAGCATTCAGTTCTGATGGTGCGACACTTGCCAGCTGCGGGCAGGTCTTTGATAACACAGTGCGGTTGTGGGACATTGGGACGGGTGAACAGAAGCGGACACTCACCGGGCATGCGGATAAGGTTTATAGTGTGTCGTTCAGCCCGGATAGCAGGACGTTTGTCAGTGGGAGTGAGGACAAGACGGTGCGGCTGTGGGACATTGAGACGGGTGAACAGAAGCGGACGCTCACTGGGCATACAGGAACAGTTTCTAGCGTAGCGTTTAGCCCGGATGGCATGATGGTTGCCAGTGGGAGTGAGGATAAGACGGTGCGGCTGTGGGACATTGAGACAGGTGAACAGAAGCGGACACTCACCGGACATACGCGGTTCGTCACAAGTGTATCGTTCAGCCCGGATGGCGGGATGGTTGCCAGTGGGAGTCATGATAAGACGGTATGGTTGTGGGACATTGAGACAGGTGAACAGAAGCAGGTATTCACCGGGCATACGGGTTGGGTCGAAAGCGTAGCATTTAGCCCAGATGGCATAACGCTTGCCAGTGGGAGTGGAGACGGGATGGCGCGGTTGTGGGATGTCAAAACGGGTGAACAGAAGCAGGTGTTCACCGGGCATACGAGTAGCGTCGAAAGCGTGGCATTCAGCCCAGATGGCATAACGCTTGCCAGTGGGAGTGGGGACGGGATGGCGCGGTTGTGGGATGTCAAAACGGGTGAACAGAAGCAGGTGTTCATCGGGCATATAGAGATGCCCAATAGTGTGGCGTTCAGTCCAGATGGCAAGACACTTGCCGGTGGGCGCATTGACGGGACAATTCTTCTCTGGAAAGTTCGTTAGTGGATTGATTCATTAAAAGTAGTCGTTTGTACCACAATCTGTATGGGGTTTCAGAAAAAATAATTTAATCTTCATTTAGATTGTGATCTTAGTCCGCAAACTAAATAAAAATTAATAAAATACTTCGGTAATATTTTTATTTATGTTATTCTCCTATTAAAGGAGGTATCGTCTGATGGCAAAACATCATACACTGGATCTAACTGAATCCGAAATCCAAGCCCTCGTTGAACTCCGAGATAATGGTAAACCGGCTTATCTCCGAGAACGTGCGACTGCAATATTGAAAATCCATCAAGGCTTTTCCCCGCATGAAGTTGCGGGTAGGGGCTTGTTGAAAAAACGTGACCCTGACACCGTTTATGCGTGGGTGCGTCGCTATCGCGAACATGGTCTGCATGGGCTGTCTCATAAACCCGGTCGGGGTCGAAAACCTGCTTTTTACCCAAGTCACCTGAAGCCACCAAATCAGAACTCTTACAAGCTATCCTTAAAAAACGAACTCGGCGATGTGCTCTGGTACTTAACGCAAATTTGTACAGAACTCGGTTTAACTTTAGAAGAAGTAGCCGAAACCAATATAGCGAAACTTTCCTCCAGACAAGAAAGAGGTAAAATTAGGGGAGATGGTGATAATAGATAGAATAATCCAACTCCGATGATTATAACAAGTGATTAGACAAAGGAGACCTAACATGTCCGACAAACGCCCAAATATCCTATTCGCTTTCGCCGACGATTGGGGCAGGTATGCCAGTGCATATCGACAGATCGAAGGGGATAACACGCCCAACGCCCTACTGGACACGCCGAACTTTGATCGGATAGCGCGCGAGGGCGCCCTATTCACCAACGCCTTTGTGCCCGCACCTTCCTGCACGCCGTGCCGAAGCTCTTTGCTCACGGGGCGCTACTTCTGGCAGACGGGGCGTGGCGCAATCCTCCAAGGAGCGATCTGGGATTCGTCTATCCCCTCATATCCCTTACTGCTGGAAGAAGCCGGCTACCATATCGGCTACACCTATAAGGCCTGGTCACCGGGGGTGCCACGTGATGCTCCCTATGGCGGAGATCGAACACGCTACGCGCCGGCAGGAACGAAGTTCGGTGAGTTTTCGTTCGTCGCCACCGAAAATGTTCCCGAACATGGTGTCGAGGGGGCGAAGCAGATCCTCTACGACGAATCTCGCCAAAACTTCGATGCTTTTCTGGAGGCACGTCCACCGGATACGCCGTTCTGCTACTGGTGGGGACCCACAAACACGCATCGTAAATGGCAACGCGGCTCCGGTAAGGCGCTCTGGGGATTAGATCCAGACGACCTGAAAGGGCGTCTACCCGCTTTTCTACCGGACGTGCACGACGTGCGAGAAGATGTCTGCGATTACTTGGGTGAATGTCTCGCTGTAGATGCCGGGCTTGGAGGGCTTCTGGAACGCTTGGAGGAGTTGGGAGAATTGGACAACACACTAATTGTCTCAAGCGGCGATCACGGCATTCCGGGATTCCCACGCGGGAAATGCAACCTATATAACCTTGGTTGTGAAGTAGCGTTGGCAGCGCGTTGGCCCAAGCATATCCCCGCAGGTCGAACGGTAAACGACTTTGTCAATCTCATGGATTTAGCACCGACCTTCATGCAAGCTGCTGGTCTTGAACCCCACAGTGACATGACGGCTCGAAGCCTGTTAAATGTACTGACCTCATCACAAAGCGAGCAGGTGGATCCTGAGCGGACATTTGTTGTTACTGGGCGCGAGCGACATGTTGGCGACGCACGAGAAGGGAATTTACCTTATCCCCAACGCGCCATCCGCACGAAGGATTTCCTGTATATCCGTAACTTCACTCCTGACCGTTGGCCCATGGGCGATCCGAAAAGTTTGGACGATCCGACCACGCAGCCGCCGCCCTACGACGAATTGTGCGAGGACACAAGACTCGTCTATCCGGACATGGATGCCAGCCCAACGAAGGCATGGATGATTCACCACCGTGGGGAGGAGCGGGTCCGCAAGCTATTTGAGATAGGATTTGGGAAATTTCCAGCGGAAGAACTCTACGACCTGCGGGTAGATCCACATTACCTAAACAATGTAGCGGAAGATGCTCAATATAAGGATGTACGGCAACAACTCTCTAATCAACTCATGAGCGTTCTGACAGAACAGGAAGATCCGCGGGTTGTCGAGTCAGACTGCCGTTTCGAGCGTTCCCCATTCACAGATATTTAGAACATCAGGACTTACGCAGCGCGTTCATAAGTCCCCCTGACAAGGGGGATTTAGGGGGTTAAAAATCAAAAATCTACCCTCCGTGTGCTAAATTCCTAACATATCGATCCACCGATTTAAGAAAGGAAAGCCTATATGATTCAGATTGCAGAAATGCTTGGACCACACCCTTCACCGCTGTGGAAAATGGTCAAGCAGTGCGGCGTTGATTATGCAGTCGGCGCGATGGACGTCCAGAACGACTCAGAAGACCTGCCGTTAGAGGAACGTCCATGGGGATACAATTCGCTCTCACGGGTGAAGAAGGCTTACGAGGACGGGGGATTTGAACTCGCTGTCCTTGAGAGCCGTCCACCGTTGAACAACGCCAAGCTCGGGTTGCCCGGACGTGACGAAGAAATCGAGACCGCCTGCGAACTTATCCGTAACATGGGAAAGTTGGGCATTCCCGTTTGGTGTTATGAGTGGATGGCGGTGTTCAACTGGATGCGCACCTCCACCGAGATAGCCTCCCGCGGCGGTGCACTCGTAACGGGCTACGACAACGAACAGATGCGTGACGAGCCAAATACGGAATACGGCGTTGTGACCGAAGATCAGTTGTGGGATAACCTGAAATATTTCCTTGAGTGTATCGTACCAGTGGCTGAAGAAGCTAACGTTAAATTGGCGATGCATCCCGATGACCCGCCACTTTCTCCCATCCGAGGGATTGGTCGGATTATGCGGAGCGTTGAGAACTACCAGCGTCTGATTGATCTGGTGCCGAGTCCAGTAAATGGAATCACACTCTGTCAGGGCAATTTTACGCTGATGACAGATGATCTGCCGTCGGTCATCAGCCATTTCGGGGAGCAGGACAAAGTCTTCTTCGTGCATCTGCGTGATGTGAGAGGAACGCCGGAACGATTCGAGGAAACCTTCCACGACGACGGCAAAACCGATATGTTGGGATGTCTGGAGGCATATCGGGATATTGGGTTTGACGGCGTACTGCGTCCAGACCATGTGCCAACAATGGAGGGCGATAGTAACGAACACGCTGGATATTCATCGCTTGGGCGGTTATTTGCCATCGGTTATATCAAAGGGTTGCGTGAATCGGTTTATAAGGATTATGGTGGATGTAAAAAATAAATGAACACTTTCGCCCGCCGGTAGGTGCGGTTTCCCCCCGCACCGCATAGGCGCAGTTAGAAACAGCGCCTACCAAATCCCGACGTTTCATCCCGATTAATCGGGATAGAAACGACGAGGATGCTCGGAACGGTACGGTAGAAAGGTAGTTTCGTTTTCCTAACCGCCCCGGTTTGGCGTGTCCCCTTAATTCTAAGATCTACTATAAATTAGGAGAATCACCGCTACAAGGTGTCTCCCGGTAAGGGCGCAGCAAAAAATTTCTGCTACAGATTAGATATTCTTTGACAAACCGATTAATACAGGTTATAATTATAATTGTGTTATTGAAACTGAATCTCAATATCAATAGCACAGCCATAAAATAACTGTACAATTTTCGGAGGCTATAATGCTAAGATATTTGGTTGGAATTCTATGTCTATTCCTAACTGTGGGAACGGTTCACGCAACCGATGACAGAGAATTGGTCGTCTATTCAGGTCGCAGCAAGGGATTGGTTCACCCCATCATCAAGCAGTTCGAGAAGGAGACCGGCATCACGGTCAAGGTGCGTTACGGCAACACCGCGCAACTTGCGGTCGCTTTGTTGGAAGAAGGATCAAAAAGCCCCGCTGATCTTTTCTGGGCACAGGATGCAGGGGCACTCGGCGCGGTTAGTAAACACGGGTTATTTCAAGCCCTACCCGAATCTGTCCTATCGAAAGTACCCGCCAAATTTCGAAACGCTGAAGGAACGTGGACCGCAACAAGTGGTCGGGCGCGTGTCCTCGCTTACGCACCCGAACGTGTCAAGATGGAGGAATTGCCCAAAAGTGTCTTCGATCTGACCGATGCGAAGTGGCAAGGACGAATCGGCTGGGCGCCGCAGAATGCGTCATTTCAATCCTTTGTGACAGCGATGCGTGTCCTCAAAGGAGAGGAAAAAACAGAGGAGTGGCTGCGCGGTATGAAGGCAAATGGGGCGAAAACCTACCCAAAGAACACGCCGATTATCCGGGGACTCGCCGCCGGGGAAATTGACCTTGGCTTGCCCAACCATTATTACCTGATGCGCTTCAAAAAGAGTGACTCCGGCTACCCTGTGGAACAAACTTTCTTTGAAGCCGGGGATCCAGGAAATCTGGTTAACATCGCTGGAATCGGTGTCCTGAAAAGCAGTACCCACACCGAAGCAGTCAGCACCTTCGTCGAATACCTAGTATCTCCAAAGGTGCAGCAGTTTTTCATCAGCGAGGTCTTTGAATATCCTGTTACGGAGGCGGGCATTCCTAGCGCAAAATTGCTGCCACCGGACGAACTCATAAAACTAACGCCCGAGATCAACCTAGAAAAGTTGGATGACCTAGAAGGAACCTTGAAACTTCTGCGCGAGGCGGATATTTTGTGATTCATTCTGAAACGCGATACTTTCCACCTTGGTATTTCCTCGTCCCCGGCGTTGCTGTTGGGACTGGAATAGTGCTACCGCTGATTTACCTTCTCGTACGAGCATTTGAGGCAGAAGCAGGGGAACTGATTCAAATTGTCTTTCGTACCCGAACCGTGTATCTTTTGGGTAATACCCTCCTCCTCGTCATTGGGGTTGTGGGGACCGGCATACTTCTGGCGGCACCGCTCGCGTGGGTAACATCGCGGACAAATCTCAAGGGCAGACGTTTTTTTACGCTGCTCGGTGTGATGCCACTGGCAATCCCCGGCTATGTAATGGCGTACGCTTTATTGGGTTTAAGCGGCCCCCACGGAACCTTTGCCAGCCTATTCGGACCAAGTTTTCCAAATCTCCGGGGATATTGGGGTGCCCTCATCGCGCTCAGCTTTTACACTTTTCCGTATTTCTTTCTAAACCTCCGGACAGCACTCGTGGGGTTGGACCCCGCGATTGAAGAATCCGCCTATAGCCTTGGCAGTAGGTCGCGGGAGGTCTTTTTTCGCGCGGTCCTGCCACAACTTCGACCCGCCCTCTATGCCAGCGGACTTCTCGTTGGGTTGCACGTGCTTGGGGACTTCGGCGTGGTATCTCTGATGCGATACGAAACCTTTAGCTACGCTCTTTACACGCAATATACCGCTGCTTTTGACCGTACCTATGCTGCATGGCTTGCGCTAATGCTTCTTGGACTCACAGGAAGCCTACTCTATCTCGAAGGGCGATTGTTGCGCGGAAGCAAATTTCACCGCGCGGGCAGCGGTGCTGTACATCAAACGAGTCCAATTTCACTGGGTGTTTGGAGGATCCCCACCTACCTGTATCTTGGTGCTTTGACGCTCACTAGTATTGTTGCTCCCACCGTAACGATCTGCTTCTGGACGCTCAAGGGAGTTGATGGACCATATATGCAGGATTTTCTCCGAGCCCTCTCTGGTTCTTTTCTAGTATCGACACCCGCAGCTTTCCTCACCGCAGCTTTCGCAATTCCCTTAGCTTACTTAGGAGTGCGATATTCCTCTTCGATCTGCCGTATACTGGAACGGGGCGCGTATATCGGTTATGCGACGCCACCGCTGGCGTTTGCACTTGCGCTCATCTTCTTTTTTCGAGGGATTCCAGCGATTTATCAAACGCTTTGGATTTTGATCTACGCCTATACCGTGCATTTTCTTGCAGAAGCGATCGGTCCCGTTCGCAGCGCACTCTATCAAGCCTCACCCCGTTTGGAGGAAGCCGCCAGATCACTCGGCTATCGTCCTCTGAAGGCGTTTTTCAAATCCACCTTTCCACTGTTGCGCAGCGGAGTCATCGTGAGTATTGCCTTCGTTTTTCTTGCAGCGATGAAGGAACTTCCGCTGACCTTTCTGCTTTCACCTGCGGGATATGAAACTTTAGCGGTAAACGTCTGGAGTTATACAACGGAAGCGATGTTCGCTGAAGGAGCTCGGTACGCACTTGCAATTGTGGTCTGCTCGGCACTGTTTGTCGGTTTGTTGTTAATGCGGGACTCAAGAACATCGTATGAATATGCAGAAGCACGAGCATAATGGATGAACACTTTTCCACGTAATAGAGTATTCAAGGAGTCAGAATGCAGCCTCTGCTTAGTATCAGCAACATTACCAAACGATTCGCTCATAACTTGCCTCCAGTGGTTGAGGACCTCTGTTTCGAGGTTTACGCCGGCGAAATCTTTGCCCTTTTGGGACCGAGTGGCTGTGGAAAGACAACAACGCTACGTCTGATTGCCGGATTCGAGCGTGCTGATGCCGGAGAGATTCGCATGGAAGGACAATGCTTTGTGGACTCTAACGTGCACCTACCACCGGAAACACGAGGTATTGGAATTGTTTTCCAAGAATATGCACTCTTTCCTCACCTCAACGTGTGGCAAAATGTAGCTTTTGGACTCAAAAAACTGCCCGCAAAATTACGCGATGAGCGCGTCATGACGGTGTTGGATATGGTGGGAATGACCCCACTCAAAGATCGGAAACCGCACCAACTCTCTGGCGGACAGCAGCAACGGGTCGCACTGGCTCGCTCAATTGCCCCAAGCCCCAAACTGATCCTGCTGGACGAACCGTTTTCTAACCTCGATGCCGGTATGCGACACTCCACGCGTGAGGAGATTCGAGCGCTCCTGAAAAATGCGGAGATGAGCGCAGTGTTCGTCACTCATGATCAGGAGGAAGCACTCTGTTTCGCAGACCGGTTGGCGGTTATGCAGGATGGATGCATCGAACAGATCGGCACACCTGAAACGGTTTACCATCGCCCGCAAACACCATTCGTAGCGGATTTTCTCGGTATGACCAACCTAATCACTGGCGAGGCTGAGGGAAATTGTGCCCAAACAGTCTTGGGCAAATTCCGGATAGCGCCCTTTACGCGGGGCAAGGTGCTCCTCTCGATTCGGCCCGAGCACTTGGTCATGGCTCCGCCGGAAACGGACGGTCACAGTAATGGTATCGGCGAAATTGTCATGCGTGAATTCAAAGGGCATGATCTGACCTATCGAGTGAAAATTGGGGCAGAGAATTATGTCGTGCAAACCGACTACTGCTGTCCACTTCAAGTGGGTGCTCGCGTAACGCTTCAAGCCGTTGAGCCTGCGGTAGTTGTTAAGCAAAATGAACCTATCCCATAATTCCAAAAAACATAGAAACCGTCAAAACAGACAGCGCTTCATCGAAAAACGATGACTCCTACAAACCCTCCGTCCACCCATCCACTCCGTTTCAGACTCTACGCTATTACTGACCGACAACTCTGTGCACCACGAACCCTGTACGACACTGTTTATAATCTCCTAGATGTGGGAGTATCCGCGATCCAGTTTAGGGAAAAAGACTTGGACGATGCTGAGTATATCAAATTAGCTGAACCCCTCTGCAAGCTCTGCCACACCTATTCTGCTCAACTGTTCATTAATTCACGCATCAAGATAGCTGTGGAAATTGGCGCAGATGGTCTCCATCTGCCTGGAAATTCTGTCTCCGTGCAAAAAGTGATTGAGGATACAAGCCGCCGCTTCATCATTGGTAGCTCCGTCCACACCCTAACTGAAGCGAAACAGCGGGAAACCGAAGGTGCACATTTTATCACCTATAGCCCAATCTATCCAACGCTCAGTAAGCCGGGCTACGGTCCCGCTGTCGGTTTGGAGGAACTCCAGAAGGTCACAGAAACGATCAACATACCAGTCTTTGCATTAGGCGGGATAACATCTGAGCGGGTTTCTGAATGCCTTGATGCCGGTGCCTATGGAGTTGCGGTGATGTCCGGGGTGATGTCACCGCATAACGGTGCACAACAGGCGGAGATATATCTGCGGCAGCTACTAAAATAACAACAGGAGTCCCAACCATGAAACAGATCTTGACAATTGCTGGCTCAGACTCAGGAGGCGGCGCAGGGATTCAAGCCGACCTCAAATCCATCCACGCCAACGGCGGTTTCGGGCTGTCTGTCATTACGTCAGTTACGGCGCAAAATACGCGCGAAGTAACCCGCGCCTTCGATCTGCCAATCGATCTCATTGACGCACAGATCGACGCTATCTTCTCAGATTTTGATGTTGCAGCCCTCAAGACGGGAATGCTCTCATCAGCTGAAATTGTGGAGGCTGTTGCAAAGAAACTGCGCGAATATTCACCAAGTGACATTGTGGTTGATCCCGTAATGTTTTCTAAAAGTAAATACCCCTTGCTTAAACCAGACGCTATTGAGCAGATGCAGGCAGAGTTACTGCCGCTTGCAACGGTCGTCATGCCCAACGTTCCTGAAGCCGAACTTCTCGCCGATTGTGAGATTCAGACACTCAATGATGCAAAGGAAGCTGCGAAAGTAATTCAGGAATATGGATGCCAGAGTGTGCTGGTCAAGGGCGGGCATCTCTTGGAGGAAAAATCGACCGATGTTCTGTACGCTGATGGGGCTTTTACTCTCTTCGAAGCAGAGCGGATTGAAACGAAAAACACACATGGTACGGGCTGCACCTACTCCGCAGCAATCGCGACAAACCTAGGGCTTGGAAAAGACCTCGTAACCGCCATTCAGTCCGCCAAAGACTACATCACAAACGCTATCCGCTATTCCCTCGACATCGGGGGAGGACACGGACCCACCAATCACTTCTACTTCTTGAATAGGTAATATAACGCAAGGTGGTGCGCCGTGTAAGTCTGTAGGTCGAGTTTCCATACTCGACACCTAATTAGAAACAACTTATTGATTGAGTGTCTGTAGGGGTTGGGTTGCCCAACCCGTTGGGCGAGGGAACCTCGTCCTACGATTAGGGCGTGTTGACATTTTGATGTTGCTAATTCGGCAAACGCTATAATCGTCGGGAAACCTGAGAAATGTAGCGCAAACTGTTAGTTTGCGTTCTCGGATCACAATCTAACAGATCGTGCTACAGACGACTATTCTTACGCCATAAGTTTTCCAAGAGGAAACTTCCCGATGAAAAGCTAAGTGTGGGTTTCACTCTATCTGTCTATAAGCAGGTGTTGTTGAACGACCAAACCTCTATTGTCCTTGATAGGAATTCACGTTTTACCGTTCACCCCAACCTATGCTGTTCCGGCTGTTTCGATCCCATCGGGATGCATCCTTGCTACGCGGGACGGGCTGTCAAATGTCAACAGAACTTAGGCATTTATTGGTGAATGATGGATACACCTCACATAAATGGCAACCTGCTCTACCAACTTATGGTGGATATTAAAAATAAATGAACACTTTCGCTCACCGGTAGGTGCGGTTTCGCCCCGCACCGAATAGGCGCAGTTAGAAACAGCGGCTACCAAATCCCGACGTTTCATCCCGATTAATCGGGATGGAAACGACGAGGATGCTCGGAACGGCACGGTAGAACAGTAGTTTCGTTTTCCTAACCGCTCCGGTCTGGCGTGTCCCCTTAATTGTAAGATCTACTATATATTAACGCAAGTTGCTAGTGTTGAGCATCCATCGGTCTGTCGTTAAGATTGAGAGATTCTATCTTGCGCTCCGGAGGAGCGATATGTCTATAGAACGGCGATGCGGTCAATGCCTGCGCTCCAGATGAGTTTTAAGAAATAAAACGGGTAATTCTATATTTCCCCCAGACCCGGTAGGTGCGGTTTCCAACCGCACCGGACATCGCTCGGAAATTACCCAATTAATAAATTAATCTTCATGCGGAGCGCAATGTCTATAGTTTGAGGACTTTCGCCGTTTTTTAGCCCCAGCGGGGCGACATGTTTATAGCCGCAGTGACTTCCTACACCCCCAAGCCCCAGCGGGGCGACATGTGTATCGTTACTTCAGTGAGTCTAATTAGTGGCGAGTGCGGGAAGACGACCTGCCGGCTAACTAAGGCGTGTTGACATTTTGCTATCACGAGCAACGCTAAATCAATGCAAAAGGTGCCAAAAACCGAGTTTTTTCTGCAAAACTCGGTTTCTTTTCTCCGTCAGAGAACCGATTAATGCCTCCCTGTTATCTGGCTGCGATGATATGTCAACAGCACGTCGCAACTTAGGTTATTAATGGTAAAAATGAGGTGTCGTCGGCGTCTGTTTTATGCCGTTTTTTGGTGGTTAACATGTATTACCTTATTATATGTTAACTATTTTGCCAATAATTTCTTAATTTTTGTTCTACCTGATCTCTCAAAAGCAAGTCAGGGAGCGCGTCCGGCGGACACCGCACATTTTGCAAGTCGCCCCGACACGCGAAATTCAGGAAGTCGATTTTTTTAAAAAGTGTTAGATTCTGTTAGATTTTGCCAGGTCATTATGGATAACTTTTCGCCCCAAATTCATCGTGATTTTCCGCGGTTTTTGCTTACGCCTTACCCACTAAATTTTTACGCACATGCCACCCCTCCGGGGCTTAAGGCTTCCCTCGTCTTGTGCCCTTTAAGTCCCCCTGACAAGGGGGATTTAGGGGATTTGTTTTTCGCCTTATTAGTGTAATCCAGTGCACTGGTTCCCAAGTCCCCCTGATAAGTGGTACATCGCGCCTGCTTGCTCTCGGCTTGTCGGAGTCCCGATTTATCGGGGATAAAATCGGGGGCGGGATTTAGGGGGTTCACCGCGATTCAGACAAATTGTCACCCCTCCACCTCTAACGGAGAAGTGAAAGAAAGAAGATGAACTCAATGCCTACCAAACAAGGCGTGAATGGATAGAACGGAGGCGAGCCGTAAGAGATTTGCGAAGCAGTTTCATCATAACCTGTGCCATAGGGCATCGCGTGTTCTTGGTTATCTGGCGGATTATTCGGGGATTCCGATGAACCGAGCTTTCCCTAAAAATAAATGAACACTTTCGCTGCTCCCCCCGCCGGAATAATTCAGCGCCTACCTACGGTAGTTCGTTTTCCACCGTCCCGGTGGCGTGTGTTAATAATAACGCTACACACATATCGCGCTGCCCCAATAAGATCGGGAATGCCCAACCTACGGATATACGGGTCGATTATCGTACCGTACCTAGCAACTTGCGTTATATTAATAATTTTGGCGCGTGTAATCACCCGTCCACACACTTATCAGATGAGGAAACAGCAAAATTGAATCAACCCAAGCTTTTCGAAGCACTCAAACCCAATACTATCGTCACCGTTGCAGGGGTCGGCTACCGCGACGGCATACCCGCTAAGGACGCAGATGTCGGTTGGCCCATGGGTGTGGTGCGGCGACCCGATGGCGACCTAATCATCGCCGATATTCGCGCCCACCGTATCTGGCGCATTGACCAACACGGTATCTTGCATACCTTTGCTGGGGATGGTGTGCCAGGAATTTCCGGAGATGGAGGTCCCGCCATTGATGCCCGTGTCTACACGCCCCACGACTTCTGCCTTGACAAAGAGGGTAACCTTTTCTTTTCTGAACTTGGCGCGAGAGGTCCCGACGAAGGCGCTAATACAATCCGTCGTATCGACTATAAGACCGGCATCATCACCCGTGTGGTCGGTTCAGGAGCGATGGGACGGGGCGGAGATGGCGGTCCCGCGCTAGGGGCTGAGTTTGACACGACAACCGGTGTGGCGGTTGATACCGAAGGCAATATCTTTGTGTGTGGCAAATGGGATAGCAATGTGCGGCGAGTTGATGCAAAGACCGGCATCATCCAGACCTTCGCGGGTCAGAACACCCGTCACTATCCATTGGAGCAGGGGAGGAGTCGGCCCTACAGCGGTGCCAATTACACCCTTGCTGGATTTCATGGGGACGGTGGACCAGCGTCGGAGGCAGCCTTCGGATTTCCTGAACACCTAGCGTTCGACTCCAAAGGCGATCTCTACGTCTGCGACAACGGAAACAACCGGATTCGCAAGATCAATATGCAGACAGGAATGATTACAACCGTTCTCGGCACAGGTCAAGCTGCCTCAAACGGAGATGGAGGTCCCGCGGTTGAAGCAAGCACACATACGCCGGACGCTATCTTCATTGATTGCCACGATAATCTGTATGTTGGTGAGGTGGGTGGCTTCAGGGTGCGTAAAGTGGATGCCCAAACCGGTATTGTGACGACACTCGCCGGTACGGGCATCCCCGGTTGGGGAGAAGAGGGCGTGCCCGGATCTGAAACGAAATGCAATCCCATCGAATCCGGTATCTGGGCTGATCCCGATGGCACTGTTTTCTACAGCGATTCGTCGGGCCGTTTGCGCCGAATCGACCCACAGACCGGCGTCGTAACGACCGTTTTGGGTGGAGACAGCATCCGTGATGGAAGCCCATCTACCGAGGCATTCCTCTCTTGCCCAAGAGGAATCTGCGTGGGACCAGACGGACATATCTACTTTGCCGATATGCAGAGTGATCGGATACGAGCAATCGATCCGGTCACCGGAATTATCCGGACCGTTGCCGGTAGCGGCGGCAGAGCCTATGGCGGAGACAGCGGTTCTGCCGCTGAGGCATATTTCCTGAATCCTTACGATGTAGCAGTGGACAGGAGGGGTCGCGTTGTAATAGCCGATACGCTAAATGGGCGAGTCCGACGGGTGGAAAAAAATGACGTGATCCATACGGTAGCAGGAACGGGCGAAAGCGCAGATCGGGGCGATGGAGGTCCCGCTGTAGGAGCTGGCCTCACAGTCGTTTGGTCGGTCACACACGGTTCCAATGGGGACATTTACTTGGGAGATGCTGCCGGCCGAATTCGCAAGGTTGATGCTGATACCGGTCGCATCAGTACAGTGGCAGGGACTGGTGTCCAAGGCTACACCGGAGACGGAGGTCCCGCAACAGCAGCGCAAATCGGCAGCCCATCAGCGCTTCGGTTTGACACAAAGGGAAATCTCTATTTTTCCGATCTCACCCAACACGTCGTACGCAGGGTGGGGACAGAGGGAATTATCACAACCGTTGTGGGTTGCGGTGAGGCAGGGTTTTCCCCTGATGGCACACCTGCTCTAGAGGCACGACTCCACAAACCGTTGGGATTGGCGGTCACTGAGGACGGTGGTGTATACTTCTCCGACTCGCGCAACAACCGGGTGCGCCGGGTCGCCGCCGATGGCACGCTGCAAACGGTTGCCGGCAGCGATAAACCAGGCGACGCAGGGAACGGGGGCACCGCCACCAAAGCCAGTCTGAACGAGCCACACGGGCTCTGTTTCTACGGGGAAGACATCCTATTGATTTGTGATCACTACAACAGTCGCATCAAGGCGGTGAAACTCTCAAATCCGTGAGTCCTATGCTTCTAGCCCGAAACACTTCTCTTAAAGAGAGATTGGAGCGTGTTGACATTTTGCTGTTACTAATTTGGTAAACATTTCCCCAAGTTGACGAGATGCTCTCTCAACTCAACGAGATGGCGAACCCGAGCACAAGAGGTAGGATTGGGCGGCAGGTATTGTCCATCCTACAGGAAGATTTCGCAGTAATTCTGTTGGCACCCTGCTTCCAATATACACTCTCGCCGTTAGAAATCCAGTTCAACGATAATCTCACCGACATGATCGATTTGATTCAAAACATGAGCCAACTCACTGTGGACCGTCACCGATCCGGTTAGTAATAGTTGCTAGCAACATTTACTAATAATCGGGTTAATCACTTCAATGATTTTTTTAACATTTGCCGTTGAAACCCTGATACCGATTGACTTTGGAGCATCAGTGGTTTCTTTGGCATGGTAATTGCTACTACTTGGATTGTCCCGAATCGGACGATTCGGAAGAGTTCTATTTTTAATAGCAGAAGTCAATTGCTTCTGCAAATCCGAAAGGAGTTAATCACAATGTTAAGAAAAGCATTGACCCTCGGAATGGTGTTCATTTTCGCACTCAGCCTGTTAGCTGTGTCAATGATTACATGTTTTACCTATGACGCAGAGGCACACCCAGACGGGCACTGGCGTTGCGTGGATCCTGATGGTGGAGTGCATGACGAGCTCGATGATCCTGTCGATTTAGATGGCTGGACCTGTTCTTGGTATACACATATGCATTAAAATCAGTCATCGGTGGCTCATATTCGTTATGCTAAAATCTCACTGCAGGTTTTTAGCATAACGACCCACTTACTTCGTTGGTTGTTTGGTCCCAGGTAGAATATGCACCAACCTATTCACAGATAATTCTAGATGAGCACTCCTCACCCTGAGTAAGTGATTGCCTTTCCCCCGTATAACTCCGAACGAGAGAAACATTTGAAGAGAGGATAGAATGAACAAAAGGCTAACTAAAAACATCCCCAAAACCATTAATGGCGTTCGCGCGCTAATAACCTTTCGGGAAATGTTTGCCAATTATGGATATGAAGAAGGTATGAAACAGATATTGGCAAAGCAAATACAACAAACGAACGAGAAAAACAACCCAATCTAGCCCCTACTGTTGCACAATCGTCCTTCCAATGAAACTACTTCCCCTGAAAACTTCCTCACTCTTTTTTGGTGTGTGTCTATTTGTAGCTGCAAGTGTGCCTCGGCTGTTCTCTTTGGGTGCCCACTGGACCTCTGATGAAGGTGGGTGGCTGGATCACAGTACAGTGTTTATGGCCGCAGTCGAGATGGGTGCCTTTTCAGAAACCCTCGTCACTTTCCATCCCGGTGTCATAACGATGTGGCTTGCTGCCCTCCGCACCTTTTTTACCGAACCACACATAAGTGTTCAAGGTTTGGCGTTAGCCCGGTGGTTCATCGGCGTCGTCCTGTTAATCGGGATTGGTGTAGCAGCAATACTGCTGCATCGGTTGTTTGGACGTTGGGTTGCGATCATCAGTGCGGCGTTTCTATCCTTCTCTCCACTCTTTTTAGCCCAATCTCGTCGTGTCCACACCGATGCGTTGGCGGCAATTTTTGTCTTGTTAACGGTCCTATCCCTCCTGCTCTATTTTCAGATGCCTCAAAAACGCCGTTACCTCATCGGTTCTGGAATCGCTTTCGGTCTAGCCTGCCTTGCCAAAAGCAATTCCCTTATTCTGCTCTTGTGGCTGCCTATCTGCTTCGTCCTGTTTCGGAATCGAGAGGAGACGTGGCGGCAGTTCTTTCTGCGGGGGCTCGGAGCGGGTCTCTGTTTCCTGAGCTGCACGTTACTCACCGTTTTCGCGCTGTGGCCCCTCTTTTGGAACCCCACCTTTCTGATATTTGGGCTGTGTCTATCAGCCGTCGCACTGTTTGTGTGCCGGGAGTTACAGAGAGAGGCACATGGACGACTCACCCTATATTTGACATCGGTTGTGGTGGTAGGTGTAGTATCCGGCTATGCAGTCCGAACCGTATGGAGGGTGTTCGATGGCGTTGCGTGGGCGATTACCACGCCGCATAACGTCGAACATTTCTTCCTCGGACAGGTGTTACATGACCCCGGCTGGCTCTATTACCCGTTGGTGCTCTGTATAAGGACCACGCCGTTAACGCTTCCCTTAGCATTCGCCGGATGTCTGTTTCTGTGGAGGAAACGTCATCAGGAGGGGTATGCGCGACAGTTTCGGACAGCACTCGCGTTAGTGACGGTTGTCCTACTGTTCACCTTGTGTCTCTCGCTGACAAGCAAAAAGTTTAGTCGGTATCTGCTACCCGCTTTCCCAATGCTGGAGATACTTGCCGCGGTCGGTTTCTTCGAGTTTCTTAAATGGGGCTACTCCTATATCGACTCCCGCTTTGGGACTGCGGCAACTCCCCAAAAATTTACCTTTTCTATCGTGACCCTCCTCTGTCTTTTCTTGATCCAAATCGTGCCGGTCCTACGGCTTCATCCCTACTACACCACCTATTATAACCTCTGCTTCAAACTCACCGATATCAGAAAAATTATCGCAGTTCCTGCAGCCGCGGGGTTAGATCTCGCAGCAAAATACCTAAATGGAAAACCCAATGCAGAGGAGCTACGTGTTCAAATCTTCCCGCAAAGTGCCCAATTCTTTATTCCCTACTTTGTGGGACGGCCCCCCTGGTCCGACGCAGGTGAAGCGGTCGTTCCAGATTATGAAGTGGTCCATAGCCGGGGATTCCAAGCGGGATGGGTCCCGCAAACGGGAACGCTCAACGGCGAGCTAGAACACGTGATAACTCTCAATGGAATTGACTACGTCTGGATTTATAGGATACCACGATAGGTAGAACCGGAAGTTAAGATAGCCCAAGTTGCTATTGGTTGAAAATCCATCGGTTGGTGGTTATGGTTGATTTATTCAGCCCGGCTATAGACATGTCGCCCCTCTGGGGCTAAATGCACCCAACCCCTATCACGTTTGACGTTCCGTGTTCGATCCTAAAAATCCTGATTCAGATTGCTTTGAATCCCGATCTTATCGGGGCAATAATTATGAGCACCCTTCAAATACCTAAAAAACTACCATGAATCTGATTAAACTCCTATCTACCGATTTTTTCACGGGCCGAATCTTGTTCTCAGGAAAGGGGTTGTTCGATATTCTGTGGTTTCTCATCCGCAACCCGCAAAAAAAGTCTCTCAGACTTGCTGGGCTCATCCTGCAATTGATCCCCAAATATACAAAGGTATCGGTGAAACGACTGATAAACCTCCATCGCTTGACACAAAAGGCAAACAGGTTAAATTTATCCGGAGATATAGTCGAGTGTGGGGTGTAGAATGGTGGATCTGCTGCCATTATGGGCGTTGCGGACCGAGATGATGAAACCTCCAGCAAAGTCAGAAAACTATGGCTCTTTGATTCGTTCTGTGGGCTGCCACCGCCAAGCAGCAAAGACGGAAAACAGGCAACGGAGACCTATTTCCAAGGGTGGTGTCACGGTGAGACGGAGAAGGTTGAGCGAATTTTCCGGCGATTTCAGCTCGCGTTACGGCATGTCAACATTGTTGCCGGATGGTTTGATGAGACGCTGCAGACAGCAGATCTTCAAACCATCGCTCTCTTGCATATTGACGCCGATTGGTATGCGTCGGTCAAGATAGTTTTAGAGACCTTATATGATAGAGTGGTTGAAGGTGGGTTTGTTGTTTTGGACGACTACTGGAGATGGCCCGGATGCCGGGAGGCGGTAAGGAATTATCTCAAAGAACATCAGATTCAAGGGGTAGTATGGAAACGAGCAGATCTACACGGCGTTTATTTTCAAAAACCATCCCGATGCAGGGAGAATCAACCGATAATTGATGTTATTGGCCGGTCTGTTTGAGCCACCCCCATATCGTGATTTTTTTCCCCGCAGGAAAAACCGACAAAGGAAAGTTAAGCCATGCAGGAAGAGCGTCATAATTGGGATTATTGGTCAGGTTACGCTGATTATTACCATCGGCATCCATCACGTAGATTTCATAATTTCCATCTCGTTCGGAAGCAAAGGTAATACGCTTAGCATCCGGCGACCATGCAGGCCTCCAGTCATAAACGCGATTTTCAGTCAGTCTCTGTTGATTACCCCCATCGACGTCCATTACGTAGATTTCAAAGTTTTCAAAGTCTCCCTTCCTATCAGATGAGAAGGCAATCCGTTTACCGTCAGGGGACCATGAGGGATGCCAGTCATACTGGCGATTTTCAGTCAGTCTTTGTTGATTTCCCCCACCGACGTCCATTACGTAGATTTCATAGGTGATTCCAAAGTTGCCTCTAAAGTGCCCATCCCTGCGGGAACTGAAGACAATGCGTTTACCGTCGGGCGACCATGACGGAAATCTGTCATCACCAAGATGGTTAGTGAGGTTTTGCTGATTTCTACCATCGGCATCCATCACGTAGATTTCAAGGTTAAAGTGCCCATCCTGATTCTTTTCCCTCCTAGATGTGAAGACAATGCGTTTACCGTCGGGCGACCATACGGGGCCTCTGTCATCATGGGGATTGTTAGTGAGATTTTGAGGATTCGCACCATCGGCGTCCATCACGTAAATTTCATAACTGGGAATATCGGGCATATCGGCGAGAAAGTGACCATCCCTATCAGATATGAATGCAATGCGCTTGCCATGGGGTGACCATGAGGGATCCCAGTCCCTATCAGGATGATTGGTCAGGTTACGCTGATTCTTACCATCCACATCCATCACGTAGATTTCAGGGTTCCCATCCCTCCGAGACACGAAGGCAATTTGTGCCGGTGCGTCAACGTTTACCATCAACAACGTCAGCATCAAGATTACAACGCTAGCTAAAATTAAATGTACGGAACTGTATCTCCGGTGCATCTGTCTTTCCCCTTTGGTCTCAAATTGGTTTTTGTCCTTAAAGGCTGTTCTTTCAATAATGGCAGTTATCGGTTAATCTGTTTCACCCGGCCCCACATCGTCAGTACCTTACCCGCGGGAGCAATAGCAAAGACAGGACCATACCATGCAGGATCTTCGTCATCTTCGGGATGATTGGTCAGGTTGTGCACATTACGCCCATCGGCATCCATAACGTAGATGTCCCGATTCAAATCCCTCGTCCTATTCGACACGAAGGCAATCCGTTTGCCGTCAGGTGACCATACGGGATTCCAGTCTCTATCGGGATGATTGGTCAGGTTACGCTGATTATTACCATCGGCATCCATCACATAGATGTCCCTGCTCCCACCACCCCCAAGGCCAAAGGAGTCAAAGACAATCTGCTTGCCGTCAGGTGACCATATGGGATTATCGTCAAAAAGGTCATTATTGGAGAGGTTTTTCTGATTGCCACCATTGGCGTCCATCACGTAGATTTCACTATTCCCACCCCTAATGGAAATAAAGACAATCCGCTTACCATCGGGAGACCATGAGGGATTATTGTCAACACCGTCATTATTGGAGAGGTTTAGTTTATTGCCACCATCGGTGTCCATCACGTAGATTTCACTGTGTCCACCCCTAATGGAAACAAAAGCAATCCGTTTACCATCAGGAGACCATGAGGGTTCCTTGTCATCAAAGTCATTGTTAGAAAGATTTCGCTGATTACCCCCATCGGTGTTCATCACGTAGATTTGCTGGTTCCCATCCCTTTCGGACATGAAGGCAATTCGCTTGCCGTCAGGAGACCAGGAGGGCTGCCTATCATCACCAGGAGTGTTAGACAGGTTTCGCTGATTGCCTCCATCGGCGTCCATCACGTAGATTTCCCAGTGTAAAAGGTCCCAATCCCTATCAGACTCAAAGGCAATCCGTGCCTGCGCGTCAAGGCATACCATCAGCGGCATCAAACCCAAGACTATAACACCAGCTAAAACCAAATGGACAAGATTGTATCTCCGGTGCATCTGTTATGCCTCCTCTGTTGTCAAATCGGTTGTTTATCCTTTGGGGTTAATATGAGGTCAACTTGTGTAGGAAACCCCTTTTCAATTAAGGTGGCAACTCAGTTGATTACTGCCTCCCTTCCTTGGCGTTTATGACCCACCCCTGTACCCTCCCACATCTCAGCAAATACTATTTTTCCGATAATGACAGTTATCGGTCAACCCGTTTAAGCCGTCCCCATATTGTAAACTTTTTGCCTGTGGGAGAAACCGAAAAAGGAGTGTTCAACCATTCAGGACCTAAGTCACCATCCGGATGATTGGTCAAGTTTTGAAGATTCCCGCCGTCGGCATCCATCACGTAGATTTCAGAGTTTCCATCCCGATCAGAGGAAAAGACAATCCGTTTACCGTCAGGTGACCATGAGGGACCCCCATCATCATCGCGATTTTCAGTGAGTCTCTGTAGATTCCCGCCATCGTCGTCCATCACATAGATTTCATAATTTACCCAATCCCCCTTCCTATCGGATGAGAAGACAATGCGTGTGCCATCGGGCGACCATGAGGGTGACTCGTCATTCTTGCGGTTTTCAGTGAGTCTTTGCTGATTCCCCCCATCAACGTCCATCACATAGATTTCAGAAGTGATGTCTTCAAAATCGCCTATAAAGTGCCCATCCCTATAAGACATGAAGACAATCCGTTTACCGTCAGGTGACCATGAGGGAGACCAGTCATCAGCGCGATTGTTAGTGAGATTTTGAGGATTCTCCCCATCGGCATCCATCACGTAGATTTCAGAAGTGGGGAAACCGTGTATGTCAAGGAGCCTATCCCTATCAGAACTGAAGACAATCCGTTTACCGTCAGGTGACCATGAGGGAGAGCTGTCACCAGCGGGATGGTTAGTGAGGTTTTGCTGATTCCCACCATTGGCGTCCATCACATAGATTTCAAAAGTGGTCCTAACACCGTCCTTACGGACGTGCCCATCCCTGTTAGACATGAAGGCAATCCGTGTGCCATCGGGTGACCATGCGGGTACTAAGTCCCTATCGGGATGATTGGTGAGGTTTCGCTGGTTTTTCCCATCATCGTCCATCACGTAAATTTCCTGGTTCCTATCCCTATCAGACGTGAAGGCAATCCGTGCCTGCGCCCCAACGACTACCATCATCAGAGTCAGTACCAAAACTATAACGCTAGCTACAATCAAATGGGCGAGATTATATCTCCGTTGCATCCGTTATTCCTCCTCTGTTGTCAAATCGGTTTATTATTCTTTGGAGTGGATAGAGATTGGCTTGTGTTAGCAACCGCTTTTTTGCAGTAGTTGTACGGAACAATGATTCGCCCAGCCACGACCGAGCATCCAAAAGTGGTTACCTACGAAAACTCCTACCACAAAACAGAACCGAGTCATTCGTAGGAAATGGGAATCCCCGTTCCGTTTATCCTTACGTATTACGCATTATTCCTCATCGGTCAATCCGTTTGAGCTGTCCCCACATCGTGAGGGTTTTACCGGCAGGAGTAACTGAAAGAACAGCGTTATACCATGCAGGAGCTCCCTCGTCCTCGGGGTGATTAGTGATGTTTCGTGGATTTGCCCCATCGGCGTCCATCACAAAGATGTCCGGATTAAAATCCCTCGTCCTATTCGACACAAAGGCAATCCGTTTACTGTCGGGCGACCATGAGGGTGAATGGTCCCTATCGGGGTGATTGGTGAGGTTTCGCTGATTCCGCCCATCGGCGTCCATCACGTAGATATCTGTGTGAAGAGCCCCAGGTCCAAAGGCATCAAAGGCAATCTGCTTACCGTTAGGGGACCATGAGGGATTATTGTCATCAGTGTTATTAATGGTAAGGTTTCGCTGATTCCGCCCATCGGCATCCATCACGTAGATTTCCAGGTTTCCAGCATCGTCCCTCCTAGAGGTAGCAAAGACAATGCGCCTACCGTCCGGAGACCATGAGGGCGATCTGTCCGTATGCCCCCTATTGTTGGTGAGGTTTCGCCGATTTTCCCCATCGGCGTCCATCACGTAGATTTGCCGGTCCCACACAAAGGCAATCTGTTTGCCGTCCGGAGACCATGAAGGTTCCTTGTCATCAAAGTCATTGTTGGAAAGGTTTCGCTGATTCCGCCCATTGGCGTCCATCACGTAGATTTGCCGGTTCCCATTCCTATTAGATGAGAAGGCAATGCGTTTGCCGTCCGGAGACCATGAGGGATACTTATCATCACCAGGATTGTTAGTGAGATTTCGCTGATTGCCCCCATGGTTATCCATCACATAGATTTCCCAGTTCCAATCCCTATCAGACATGAAGGCAATCCGTGCCTGTGCGTCAACGCATACCATCAGGGGCATTAGCCCCAAAATTACAACGCTAACCAAAATGAAATGTGCGAGATTGTCTCTTCGGTGCATCAGTTATTCCTCCTATGTTCTCAAATCAATTTATCGTTCTTTGAGGTTGATATAAAATATATCAGTCAATAATCTCAAAATGCCAGCCAACTTTAAGGGGTCTGGACATAATACGTCATAACTCCCCGGAAAAATGGTTGCGGTTCAATGCAAGAATATTTATATTGTTATCATCGTATAAAATAACGCGATTCTCAACTTTCATAGAAGAATGAATTACATAGGAGGACAACCATGTCAAAACATGTGGCAACCTGTATTCTTGTTGCAACTTTTTTTATTGTAGTGATTACACCGGTCTTTGGGCATCAGGAGTGGATATTGCCCAACTTTTTCTATACAAACGAGAAATCCCCTTGGTTGGGTATAGAGCACACATCGGGCAATCAACGGTTTGTCTCTGGACATGGGTCAGGAACCCTTGTATCGATCATCCATCCGGAAGGCTGGCGTATGGGACGACCGTCATCTATTCTTGTTGGTCAGACGAGGACTGTTGGGGAGATAAAACTGCGAGAGCCGGGCACCTATCGAATCGAAACAGATAGCCCATCCCAATATGTGGCGGAGATTGAGGTAGACGGCAAGAGGAGATGGGTTAGCAAATCGAAAGACCAGCTATCTGACGCAAAGATTATCCAATCAATGCACAATTGGTTTCAGACCACCACTTTCGTGACGGTGAAGGAATACACGCAAGGTGTTCTAAAAGCTACCGGCACACTTTTAGAGATCGTACCAGTAACACATCCAAACCAGATTTTTGTGGGAAAGCCATTTGTAGTTCGCGTTCTGTCGAGAGGTCAATCAGTTTCGGGGCGACGGATCCGGGCTTATGCGGAGACGGCCAGCGGATATGACACACCCCTAGTAACAGTTACCAACGCCGATGGTGAATGTGAATTAACCTTTCCGTCTCCCGGTATGTATCTACTAACTGCCCAACTCCGTCAGGAGGCCAAAGACTCTTCCCGTGCCAATATTGATGTATTTAATGTATCAATACTGGTAGAGGTTAGGAAGAAAAAGTAACAGTATTGATGTATTTTCTGTCGGTTTGGTAAGTTGACCACTCGCTATTTTGATTACGATTAAATATCGACGGAACCTAGTTCCAACGCTGATGGTTTTCAAAATCTTCGTGACAGAAGTAAGATGGGGACAAAGTTACGCTCCTTTCGCAACGGACGCGCAATTTCAAACCCAAGGATAAAGGAGGGGTCTCCAAGGAAAAGACATAATCCAACCCCAGCCGATGCATTGAAACGATTGAGCTTGACGCTTTCATCGTCGAACCAAGCGTATCCTGTATCCAAGAAAGCTGTCACCACGCCTAAAGGCCCCTCACTGTCATCCATATATCTGATTTTCCCAAACTGAATCCGGTATTCCACATTGAAAAGGAGCGTGTTATCCCCGACAAGACAAGCTCTTTGAAATCATAACCGTGCAAGGTGCCGATACCGCCTAAATAGAGTAGGCGTTGTTTGGGAAGGGGTCTACCAGAAAAGGCACCTTCCAGGCGAAAATCCAGGTTGTGATTACTCAGCAATTGGTTATAACGCACAATCGTAAAGTGATAGAGATTAAAATCGAAGTCGCTGTTGAGCCTTTTATTCGAATATTCGACGGAAAAGTTTCCCCGCCAACCGTGCTTGGCGCGATAATCTGGCATCGAAACCGTCCCAGAATTCCGCGTTTGACGTGTCCCGCGAAGCGAGGATCCCGATTGAACCGGTGCCGGAGTTCTCAGGCTATTAAAATTATAACTTACAGTTACGCTACGCAAATGACCCTCGTCAATGCGCAGATTACTCCGCTTTAGGGCGTTTCTATTTAACAAACTCCAATCGGTTGACTTAAATAAGATTTCGTGATCTTCATCGGTGAATTCCAGTGTAATATCCATTGACTGCGTTAACTGCCCCTTTACCCGAGTATGGTACCCCTGACGCTGATGGTAGTCCAAGGAGGTAGATCCAAGGAAGAAGGCACCAAGGAATTCACCACCTTGGGACCATCCAGCATAGCGATTGGCATCTGTCCGCTGGTAAACGCTTCCGCCGATAGTCAGAGCGTGGTGGTCGAACCAACTCTTTTCAGCCCCCAGTTGATAATTCCAAATTTTGCTTGACAGTCCGTTGCTGACCTGCCCATAGATTTGTGCGTTCGCCTCTCTGGTCGAAAGTGCCCCGCCCCCACCTAAAATTAAGCCGTGTACCCGGTTAAAGTCGAAGATTGGGCGCCAACTTACCTTGAGTCGTGATCGTTCCTCAACCTCAATGGCAAGCACGTTCCGGTCCCCTTCCCGTTTCACCTCCCAACTTTTGATTCTCTTGAAGTAGAGGCTACTGTTATTAAGTTTTGTACGCATCTGATTCAGACGTTCTGTGCCGATCTGTTTGCTATAGGCGTCGCCCTGCTTGAAATCGAGTGCATCAGCCAGCTCCGGGCGCGTAATTCGATGGTTTCCGGAAAAACGGATGTCATCCAAATGCCCCTCGTCAATGTCAATTAACAGATGGGTATCAGAGAATTGATGGGTGACCTGAACAAGATCATAGCCGTGGTGTCTGTAAAGATTGTCAATCAGTTGACATTTGGTGTTCAGGCTTTCGATGGAAGTCCGTTCTCCCTTCAACCCGAATGCTGCGCGCAAGAATGGAGATATGAAGTATCTGTTTCCGTGTATATTAATCCCGCTTAATCGGGACGTTGGTGCTTCGGTCACATGGATACGCAGCTTCACCTTAAAGATAGGGGCTGGCGGTGACTCATCGCCTTCCCCGGCCATCCCCTCTCTAATAGCCTCGCTCGTCTCTATGCGGGCATCGCTAAACCAGTCGAGCGCTTCAAATTCTCGATTAAGCCACGATAGTCCATCAATGGAAATGATATCCCCCGGTTGGACCGGGATTTTCTCGAGAAGTTCCAATGTCGAGATGTTGCTGTTTCCCTCAACCTCGACAGCGACGAGCGAAAACTGTTCCACAAATTCAAAGTTCTGTGCGGACTCGGACTTTTCCACCTCTGCCAAACGTATGACACCCATCCGGTCAGGCCAATGGGGCCACCAAGGCTGTACTTCGTCAAAAGTAGGTGACCAGTAACTGTACTCGGCACCCGGCTTCGACAAGGATTCAGTCAGATTGTCCTGCGTTTTGCGATGTAGGTTAAAGCGCCAGTTTTCAGATGTGGAAGGTTCAAGAGCATCACGGGGCAGTGCAATCTCTACACTCCAAAAAGTCGGCGTAATCTGCGTCTTAACTTGCGCGCGTGAATCCCAATCAGGCTTTGCTATTTTTTTGTAAGCAGGTCCAAGATCGGGATCCAACGGATAATCCGCTTTGATGTGCTGATCGAAAACTGTACCAATCGGGTTGATAACGAGGTGGTGATAAGTCAGGGTTTTCGGATCGGGATCCACTAAGATCTCTAATGTGTCATCAAGCCAAACCGCTGAATCTGGATTGATCTGTGTGATTTGAATCCGTTTCATCTGCGGGTCATATACCCTTGCACCGATATAGAGATACTTTTCATCCCACAAGAGAAATCCCTGTGTCGGTTTGTTTGGTTGCGTAATTGCGTCTATCTGATAAAAAGGAGAAAGCGGCACCGATTTTGCCCACGCTTTCTCGAATAAATCGCCATCTATTACCGGTTGTACGAACGCGCGAGGAACGTCAACCATCGGTAGAGCGGGCAAATAGTCTTCGGCGTAAGGATCATCGACTTCTGTTTCATTATCATCTCCCTCCGATTCAGTGGAAACAGATTGGGAGGGGCGAATGGTAATTCCGTGACTTGCGGTCATTTGAATTAGGGGTCCACCATCGTTGATCCAGCCTTGGACGATATCTCCCACATAGGCGGCTTCAAGTTCTACCGGCAGATCAATACTGATAGCGCGTTGGTTATCGTCTTCGACCTGCATCTCAATGTCTGCCGGATAGCTTTCCGGCAAGCGCAGCGAAATCGCTCCGCCGCGCGCGGTCAACGTCATCTCCGCCGCAATTTCGTCCAAAACCACAAGATCTATCGAACCAGACTGCGTTTCAAACGTGTTGGCACTACCTGTCAAGAGGATCTTCCCGTAGATTAGCCCTTCTTGAGTGCTGACCTGATACGCTCCCATCACCTCGTCGAGATGGACATTGCCAACTGTCGTTGTCAAAATCGTGTCGCCGCGGATACCGTGTGCCCGAATATCTCCAGATTCTATCTTGATTTTGAGGGTTAAATCGGGGGGTGTTTCGATGAGACAGTTTAGACGCGTCAATTTGGCGTCTGAATCAGCAGAGTCTGGAAGGCGGGGGACCAACACCAAGATCTCATCCTTCGTCAAAATCTCTATTTGCACCGCGTCGAGGTACGTTTGGACTGTTTCCTCATTGGCACCTGTTCCATACTTTTCAAGTTTGACGTTGATTTCGTCCTTTGCTGCTGCACTCACTTCCACATTTCCAGCAAAGGGCAATGTCAGTTCCAGTCCATAAACATCGTCAAAACTGATCTGCTGTTCGGAGGCCGAACGATACTGCGGAGGCCCCTCTTCAGGGGTAATAGGTGTAGCTGCTTCTTCGACTCCGGTTTTGTTACTCTTGGGCTTTGACAGGGAATCGTCGACCTGTAGAGCATTAGCGCTCACAGGTTCTTTTTGAGACTCCGCAAAGCTGTCCTCAATAAGTTCGGATGGACGCTGTGCGTTCCCTGTCCTTGTTCCGCTTTGCGAGAATCCTCGACAAGTCGGGACATGAGTAATGCTGTGAAGCAGGCAAATATAAAAAATGAGAACTAGTTTTGGGATAATACGCATTCCCGGAGGCACCTCAAATTGAAAATTGGTATTTCCAACGCACTATAGCATTGGACTAGAAGGTGTGCTAAAACGTTGAAATTGCCAGCAATTTCAATGTTGTCTTGAATTTCCCGACAAATCGGGAGTCCTCCGAAACAGCGTCCTCGGAACGGAACCGGCACTATCGGGGTTGTTTTAGCTCGTGGAGTTTTTGTGTGGGGAACTCTTATCTTAGTCGATAGGATTTCAGTGCACTGGATTCCAATACATATTTTCGAGAAATGGGAAAAATCTATTGGAAAGTGTCTTCTGGCGAAAATTTTAGCAGATATTCGGTTGTACGTCAAACAGATCTTTTCCCTACCATTTTTTTGTTTGTGTTTTTGAATCGGTTGTAGTAACCTTTCTCGGTTGATAGGAATGCCCCAATTGAAATGAAAGGAGCCAGATTCAATGCTTCAAACCACAGAAGTCTGTGACATCGGTTCACAACGCGAATTGTTCGTTGACCACTATCTCATCGACAGACTCGATGGGACAAATCTCAAGCTGCATCAGCCCCAACCGGCAGGCGTTGCTATCCAGTATAATCAGCCCTGGGAGGACCGTCTGGCTTTTTATTCAACAGTGCTCAAAGACGGGAATATATATCGCATGTACTACCGGGGGAGTCTCATGGGTCAGAGACCACACCCAACCTGCTATGCAGAAAGCACTGATGGCGTCCGCTGGACAAAACCGGACCTCGGTCTCGTTGAGATCAACGGGTCAACAAAGAACAACGCAATCCTGCCACATAACGGTCAGTTCTGCGTGTTTGTTGACACGCGACCAGGTATCCCCGAAACTGAGCGATACAAAGCCAACGCACGCGATCAGCAGCAGCCCAGCAGTCTCGTGGGCTATACGTCCTCCGACGGTATTCGCTGGACAAAATTGCGCGACGAACCCATTGTCCCAGTAGCTTTGGAAAATAACTTCGATTCTCAGAATGTAATGTTCTGGTCACAGGTTGAGGGCTGCTATGTTCTCTACGCCCGCCACATGGTCAGCGACGCTCGTATTCGATCAACAGCACGGGCGACATCAAAAGATTTCCTCAATTGGACAGAACAGATCCCGATGACCTTCAGCGATACCCGTAACACAACTCCCTCGCAGCATTTATATACCAATCAGACGCACCCCTACTTTCGTGCCCCTCAAATTTATATTTCACTCCCCGGCCGCATCCACTTCAACAGACCCGCATTGACAGAAGCACAGTCTGCTGCGGTCTGTCCAGATCCGGTCAGCAGTGGCGGGGCAGACATCTCGGATGGGGCCCTATTGACCACACGGGCAGGCGCAACGCATTACGACTTCACGTTCAAAGAGAGTTTTATCCGCCCCGGGATAGGTCATAACAACTGGACATCACGGACGAATTATCCCGCGCTTGGAGTTGTGCAAACCGGGGTGAGCGAGATGTCCCTGTATGTCCAGCGGGATTACGATCAGCAAACAGCGCACCTCGATCGTATGACACTTCGAATTGACGGCTTTGCTTCAGTGAATGCGCCTTACACGCGTGGCGAAATGGTAACCAAGCCGTTTAGATTTTCTGGTAAGGAGTTGGAAATTAACTATTCCACTAGTGCCGCCGGAGGCATCCGCATCGAAATTCAGGAGGCGAGTGGGACACCTGTTCCGGGTTATACCCTTGACGAATGTCCAGAGATTATCGGTGATGAATTGGAGCGAATCGTTCGTTGGGAGGAAGGCGGCGATGTCAGCAAACTAGCCGGCGCTTCAATTCGTCTGCGTTTTGTGATGAAGGACGCAGACCTATTTTCGCTGCGCTTCTGTTAGTGGGACGCTTTGCCAGAATGCAACCCATCTTTCAAAAATACGACCAGTGGCAGCGCAAATAGCATCACCGCACCGTTTGCGTAGAAGATAGCCTTCAGACTATAAGTGTCTCCGATGAAGCCAGCAAGGTATGGTGCAGTCGCAGAAGCGATGAAACTTAGGGTGTAGTGCAGCGCATAACCTCGGCTCCGAAACTCCGAGCTGAGTGTCGGAGCAGTTCCAACATAGATGACAGAAGAGGTGCCATTCAACATAAACCCAAACAGCGGCAGAAACAGTAGCATAGCCCAACCCGACGGCACGGAAGGCAAAACAAAACAGCCGAGGATCATCAGTAACTCAGTCAGTACAATGATTCTTTTGATGCCTAATTTCTGAATTGGCATCCCACACAACAGTTTCCCTAAGGCACCGCCGAAAAATGTCAAGGACATTAACCCACCCACAGCACCCGCCTCAACGCGGATTTTGATCAGAAATGCCAGAAACGTCGTAACCGCCGCTCGAATACCGTTATCTAAGAGTCCGAGGATTGAATAAATTGTAAACTGGGTCGGTTGTGCTATGCCCCAGCCCTGAAACGTTAGCCACTTTGCACGACTGGGTTTTTGTCCTTCTGTTTTCATTGTACTCTGTCTCCTTTTTGTACCAATATCCATTCGAAAGAAGAAGAGATACAAAATAGAGGCTACCAGTCCAATGGTGCCCAAAACTGCACAGCTTGCACCCCAGCCAATCCTGATGACTAGGATCCCTGCCAAAGCTGGAAAAAGCACCTTTCCAACATCGCCAAAAAAGTTCAATGTGCTAATTGCCGGGCCCGTCTTTTCAGCCGGATAGACATTTGAGACAAGAGCTGTTCCCACGGGATGATATACCCCACCGCCTACCCCAGACGAAAAGATCAGTATCAGTGCCAAAGAATAACTGAACGCCAAAATCAATCCCATATAACTCAGACTGAACCACGTTGCCCCTATGCCTAAGATCAATACGTCGCCGAGTCGTTCAGCCATAATCCCTGCTGGTATTTGAGTAGCGCTTATCGCCCCGTGGCTGGCGGTTTTAAGCAGGCCCGACTGGGTATAGGTGAGATTCAGATCCGCCGCGATGAACGGAAGCAGGATGGATAGACTGGAGATGTAACCATCATTGATGATGTGAAGGATGCTGCACCACCATAGATATTTCTTCGGTTTTATTGAGTTTGGGTTCGAGACGTTTCCAGAATTGGGAGTTGAAATGATTGCATCCTTTTGAATGGAGGAGTACGTCCAAAAATAGTGAAGATTCTCATGAATTTCGTGATAACGTCCGGTTGCTATTGAGGACGCCCGCTACGTAGCGGATTATCCAACGCAAAATGAGTTTTGTCAATCTGTTCTACCGGCAGCCACGAGCGATATGGAGACCCGCCTTCGCCTGCACTACCAAAGTCACAGACCCGCAACTTACGCCCGTCTGGGCTGGTATACTCCACACGCACAACAGTTGGTAAGCTATCCTTATTGCTTATCAACCGTCCTTTCATCGCTGTGGCGTCGAGCGTGGGAATCTCATCGGGGTCCATCGTGTTGAGGCGTCGATCATAGGTCAGCAGAATGGGACCGCGGTAGATGGAGACCTTCCCTTCACACTCTTTCTCTCCAACCCAGTAATGGAGCGACATGTCCAGTTCAAGCTCGACCTTATCCCCAACCTTCCATTCCCTATCCAGTACGAGATAGGTCGCCGGTGAAACCGATTTCACTCGCTCACCATTTAGTTTGACTCTTGTTTTGGCAGACCAGTAAGGGATGCGTAATTTCAAAACAAACGGTGCGGAGCGTGAGGGTGAGATATTGAGCGTGATCTTCCCTGTCCGAGGATATTCCGTCTTCTGCATCAACTCAACGGTTAGGTCCGACGACAACTGAACCTTCATGGTAGAGGGTCCGTACCAGTTAAGTATCAGTCCGCCTCTACAGCGCATTAACGCCCAGTCGCTGATCATACCCAATCCACGTGGACCGTTGACACTACAGCAGTTCAACTCAGGGCTGCCCTCCCGTGCCTGAAACACGATGTCGTGGGCACTGGCGCGACGTACACCGTCCATCGGTGTGTTGTAGGTTACCCAACGTCCGGTGTGTGAATGCAGTCCGGTAACTGAGTTGAGGGTCGATAACTCAATCTCATCCGCAACCACAGAATTTTCCATCAAGCGAAGCATCTCTACACTGGCGGCAATCCAAGCGATTGTGCAACAGGTTTCGATTGCCCCTTGATGATACGGATTCCCCTGTGCCTTCTCGCCGGATGAGAAGCCACCGTTGTTGTGCCGATCCAGCTTGACGATACTCCACCAGATCTGCTCAAAAGCTGTTCGATATCGATCGTCCCCAGTAATCCAGTAGAGTTCTGCCATGCCCATAATTGGATGCAGGCTCTCCCATCTCGGTTTTGGCGTTTCGTAGAATTCCCGTTCGGCCAGCCCACTCCGAAGGTAATCACCAGCCAAGGGGCCATCGGGACCCTCTGCGGCAAATTGATCGACAATCTCAAGTGCCATATCCAGATACCGCTCGGTTTTCGTTTTCCGATAGAGGAGGCAAAGGGTGTGAATAACCGCCAAGTTCATCTCCGTGCTGCCGGTATCCACCAAGCGATTGCGCGGATTCCCCAAAAACTTCCCACAGATCAGATCTGCGATTTTAATCGCACTAGCAAACGCCTTTCTATCCCCGCTTTCCTCATGCCAGAGAATCAGTCCCAGCATAACATGGTAATGTCCCCAAGCATCCCACGTATTCCCCGCTTTGCCCCCGACGTTGGGTGCTTCGCCTGTCAACCTACTCCCTTGGGGCCAAGGTCCCAGATAACCATCTGCGTCTTGCAGTTGGAGGAGTTGATTCACAAAATTCTGGATAAAGGTTTTTAGGTTCGCGTCTTGGGTGAGTCGTAGAGCTTGTACGGCACTGGTCAAGTACTTGCCGGCGAACTCCCCCGCCCAAGGTACCATGTCGCGGAGCGGCTGACGATCCCGATCCCGAAAGATTTCCAACATCGCTGGATTCGCCAAAGGTGCTGCCTTCAGCCACTGTTCCGTTACGCCAGTGAGATAATCGGCGAGATGTCCTCCGAATGTATATGCGGTTTGAGGGATTCGACTGCATTTCGGGCGTTTCATCATGCTTCTCCTTGGGATTGCACGTCTATACTATTGCCAGTGTGCTGGAATGATAATGTCCTCAAAGCCAAATTGATCGGCAATCCACCGTTCCTGAAACATCCCATCCTTATACGAAGAACGCTCACTCTGCCGGACATCAGTATCACCGGCTAACGCTTCTGCCAGTGGCGCGACTGCCTCTGGATTTCCCAAGAGCAGTGTCCGTGCACGCACGTTGGGTGCAAAGAAAAATGGATCGAAATAGGAGAGTGTCCGCTTGACTTGTTCTTCCTTCTCCGGATATAAGCGGAGGTAGTCTTCAACCTCATCCGGTACTTGGTCGCTGGTGTTGTAAAAGCTCCCCGGCGAGGCGACGACATGGGTCACTTCAGGTCGAAGTGCTGCGGTCAATATCGGCATACCTTCCTGCTTAATCGCTGCGAGGCGGGAGCGGTCCACTTCTGGGCGCGTCAGCAGGTAGTCGACAGCCCGCAACCAATCCGCGACAAACCCACGAAAGATTGAGGTTTCAGGCGCATCAATGCCCTCAGTCATCATACCGGGAAATACTCCCGCATACGGTTTATCGGCATTGCGCTGTCCACGTCCAGCGGTGGAAAAAACGAGGAATCGCCCACGTTTTTCGTTGGCATCTCCCTGTGGCAGCGGATCCGCAACGCTGCGATATGCTGGACCAAGTAGCAGCGTCGGGAACGGTCCATCCCCGTGTGGAATACTCAAGTAGCCGAACAATCGATAGGGTCCAATGCCGGTGAAACGCACCGTGTAGCATTCACAAAACTCCGTTGATCGAATCGGTAGATGTTCCTCTTCGGGGGCGATAGGTGTGGTTTCTAGCTCGCCACAGACCTGCTGCCAATATGCATCAAAATCTTCTGGTCGAGATGTATTAGACATAATTGACTCCTTTGGAATGAGGTTGATGCGGGATGAATCAGTAGTTTTGTAGATGGTTTTTGAAGAAATCTTTTAGGATTGCCCCGTGATGAACGCTGCCTGCATCGTGCCCATGTCCGTCATAGGGATAAATCTGCTTATCTTCGGAGGCAATGGTGTTAAAGGCTGCGTAACCTGTTTCTGGCGGACAAACATTGTCTTGCAAACCGATGTAGACCATGATAGGACAGGTAATCCGAGGTCCAAAATTGATACCGTCGAAGTATGCCAGCGTATCGCGTACCGCCTCTCTCCGTTCAGGATAGAGGCGCAGGTAGTCACTAATTTCTTGGTATGGATAGGTGTGTGTCAACTCAATCGAATCCATATATCCACAAAGATACGGACAACCAGCCGCTGCGGCGCGGATTTCGGGCCGCAGCCCCGCTGTGGATATTGCTAATCCACCGCCCTGACTACTACCACTGACGCCGATTCGCTCGGCATCAACTTCATCGCGGGAAAGCAAAAAATCGATCGTCCGAGCTGCATCAATATAAAAACCACGATAGGTATAGGTATTGCGGTCAACCATGTTATACGTCAACAGGCCCGGATAACCGGGGTTAAATTGTTGATTGCTGCGAATCTTACCACGCGGGGCGGCAGAGAAGGCAGCGTAACCGTCCTCTGCCCATGAACGCGGGATGGGTGGATCTTGGAGGTAGCCCGGCAGCTGTACAATAGCAGGCAGTTTCCCGGATCGTTTACGGGGCAGGGCATACCAGCCGGCGATGCGCACACCGTCGAGACTGTCGTAGTGCACATCATAAACTTCGACTTCTGGCGTAGAGCGTAGCGGCACCAACTCCACCGTTGCATTCATCGGAATCTCCGCTGATTGTGCTAACAGATCGTCCCAGAACGCATCGAAGTCATCAGGTCGCGTGACCACCGTGCGATATTGGTCGGCAGGTACTCTCTCAGTTTGGCTCATTCAATTCTCCTTAATATATAATGTTGTCGGTCATTTCTTTTACCCGACGAAATTTCATGCTATATCCCCAGCATACCCTTGCTACATCAACAAGCAGGAAAGACGTCAATATTCACCATTTGCGTTCCATCCGGGATATTGTTCCTCTAAAGCCGCCAAGGTTTGCGGTGTGTAGTACGGATGCCCCGCCGGGGGAAAGCGGAAAACCTCACGCTCTTTCGCCGTCAACGTTCCGATGAACTGACTAAACACCTGATTCTTTCCCTTGTCCGTATAATGTCTAAACCCTTCCCAATAATTATCGGCTCTGCCAATCCCAAATCCCCATGTGAAGCGTTGACCGTCCGCACGGAGATAATCGCTTGCAGAGTGCAACGTATAATTGGTGAACATACACAGCGTTCCACCCTTGCAGATTAACGGCTCGTACTTGGTTGTGTCACGTCCATGTTCCTTGGCAAGCAGCCGCAGTGGAGCTTGGTCTTCGTGGACATCTTCGAGATGCACCCAGAAACCAAGTTGGCCAAACTCGCGCAGTGTATCAGAGGGCGGCAGCAAGGAGTTATTTCCGTTGTCGATATGTAAACCGGCAGCATCGCTGCCCACACCACCCCCTTTGAAACCGGGATAGCGGGCAATCATGCAGCCGGCGCGAAAATGGATATGTTCCGTCTTGAGCCACTTTCGAGCAAACCCCCAGGCCCGCTGGTCGACAATGCCTCGCAGCAGGGCTGTCTCTGGCGGCGGGAAATCGGTAAGAATTGCCCGACCCTGTGGCGGATCATCTTTCACCTCGTCCCATGTGGGAAGCGACCTCCGTTGTGCCGCTTGCATTTCGCGCAACTTTTCGCCTGTATAAAAGTCGGGAACGATAACGTAACCCTTGGCTTCTAACTCTTCAAGATGTGCATCGGTCAGTTTTGCGGACATATCTTCTCCTCTCGATTGTTAGCACTTCGATATCAGACCTCCATCACCCACGGGATCGGGTCTGGGAAAACATCGTGCTGTTTTGCCCAATCAATTAAACCGTCGTTTGTTCCGCCCAGTAACTGTTTGGCAACGTTATCAACCTGCGCCAAGACAGTCTCATCGGGTTGGACAAGACTCATCGCTCTGTGCGCCCCGCCCAACCAGCGGTAAGCGTAGCCAAAAATCACCACCTTTGAGACACGATCGGTCAAGTTCGGGGCAGAAGTATGGAAGAGGCGATTTTCAAACAGGAAAGCATCTCCAGCATTGAGGCGGAGTTCAATCGTTTCCACAGGGTCAACTTCCCCTTTTGGAATGGGTAACGGGGTATCAAGCAGGTGGGACCCCTGTGCGAAAAGCGTAAAGCCGGAACGTGGCTGCTTAAAGTCGGTCAAGCAGTATCCGACTTTAATGCTGACGCGTGGGACGCTTCTGTGCTTCAAATCTTCGGCAAGACCACTATCACGATGCCAACCCCGCTGATTAACAGTTTCCTCGTCCGCGGACTCTGGAAACTTGTAAATAATCGCTGTTGTATGCAGCTGAATATTAGGGGAAAGGAGTTGGGTAATTAAGGGAACCGTCGGCGATTGGGTCAGCAGGGGATGAAAATCCGGCTCTTGGACGATACCGGGGCGCCTTTGAACATAAGCCCCATCTCCATCAAATGATTCAATTAGCCGGTCGCTCACCCGAGTGAGTTTCTCAATCATCTCCGGCGATAGCACATCCGGAAGAACCAGATAACCCTGTTCATCAAAAAATTGGCGTTGCGCCCCTGTGAGTTTCACAAAATCCATGTCAATCTTCCTTCTGCATTGCGAGACATTTACCAAGCAGGGAGAAAAGCAGAAACGGAGAAATGAATGTCTTTTTCTTGACTCACTCTCTCACCTGCTCGTGCCGATTCCATCGAGCATCCCGAGAATCGGGGCTTTCATTATCCGACCCAGGAAGGCGACAGATAACCACTTGCCTTATTTTAGCTTCCCAAGTGTCGGGCGAAGAAATCCAGCGTCCGGGGCCAAGCCTCCGTCGCTGCTGCTTCATGGTGACGCTCGCCGGTAAAGTCCATAAAAGCGTGCCCGGCGTTGGGATATGTATAGAACTCGTGTTGCTTATTACAGCGTGTTAATTCAGTTCCAATTTTCTCCATATCTGCGGGAGATGGGTTAGCATCTTCCTCACCAAAGTGGAACAGCAGCGGACAGTCAATCTCCCCGGTACGCTCAAACGGTGAAGCACCGTCTTCTCCCAGAGCCACCATGGTGTTACCACCGTAATAAGCCTCCGCAGCTTTGAATTGCGGAAGCGCTGCCGCCATCAGGTATGCCACTCTGCCTCCCATGCAAAAGCCAGTAATACCCAGTGCCTCGCTATCGACAGCACTGTGGTTCTGCAAGAATGCTACAGTAGCTTGAACGTCTGCAATCATCTCCGCGTCTATGAGTTCCCGTGGACCTCGTGGGTCATCAGGTCCCAATCGGTGGTACAGATCTGGAGCAGCAGCGACATAGCCGGCTTCTGCCAGCCTATCAGTCATTGTGCAAATGAATGTATCAACGCCACCGGCGTGCTGGGCAACCACCACGGCGGGAAAAGGTCCCGCGCCATCGGGCATAGAGACGTAAAGTTCCATATCTTGATTATCGACTTTAATGGTTTCCGTAAATGATGACATGGTATCCTCCTCTTTTATAGCGAATACTAAAAATAAATGGACACTTTCGTCCCCCGGTAGGCGAGGTTTCCAACCTCGTTGATTAGCGTCTTATTAATTCTAAGGACCACCATAGTTTTACCTACAGCGCATATCGGTTTGGTGTTTATCTCGCCTTTTGAATATCCTCACACACGAGGTCTGCTAACATGTTGATAAATTCAGGATGCTCGCCAACAGTGCCAGCACGAATAAAATTCATACCACACGCTTCAGCAGTTGCTTTGGCTTCCAAATCAAGGTCGTAGAGTACTTCCACGTGGTCACAGAGGAAACCAATCGGCGATACAATAACCTCCTGAATACCTGCCTCTCTCTTTTCTCGAATCAGATCGTTAATGTCAGGTCCCGTCCACGGCACGGTTGGGGTATCAGGTGCGCTCTGGTAAGCGATATCGAAATCAGTTCCAAGCACCTTCGCTACGGCTGAAGCAGTTTGACGAAACTGTCCGGGGTACGGGGAAGTCTTTGCCGCAACTTCAGGAATTGCATGAGCGGTAAAAATCAGAGACGCTTCAGCAAGACGTGACCCAGAAATGTCGCTATATACACTACGGATGCGCTCAGCGATAGCATTGATAAAGCCGGGGTGTAAATGCCACAGATCTTCTAAATAGCGTATATTCGGCTGTGTATCACCTACCGTTTTGACCGCATCAACAACATCATTCTGATAACGCTCCCAACTCGCTTTAGAGCGATAGGCGGACAGGATAATGGCAAGCACCCTGTGATGTCCTTGTTTAACCATTTTCTTGACTGTTTCGTGGAGATAGGGCGTCCAGTTTCGCATCCCGACATAGATAGGTAAATCAATATCCTGTTTTTTGAGTGCTGCCCCAAGCGCGTCTGCCTGCTTAAATGTCAGTTCGTTAAAGGGCGAAAATCCACCGAGTTTGATGTAGTGGCTCGCGACCTCTTTCACACGAGCAGCATTTGATGGAGCATCCCCAACGATGCCTTCAACAAAGCAATATGCCTCTCCAGGGCATGTGTCATACTGCTGACAGCAGCCGTGGGTCGGTCCCCCAAATCCAACAAGCAGGATGCTGTCGTACGCACCTTTTGAGTTCCATTGAGACTGTGTATCCCTCTTCAACGGTTTATACTCCCTAGTTCTGTACCGCTTTCGCTGACCTTACAAACTGTTTCACATTTTCAAACGGTGTGTCCCGATAGAGTCCGTGACTAAGATTGAGGATATGCCCGACCTGTCCACCAGCTTGTAGACAGTTGTTGACGGCATCGGTAATATCATCACATGTTCCATCTCGCAGGATAGCATTGTCCACATTTCCCTGAAACGCAACTTTGCCCTTCGCTTCTTTCTGTGCTATTGCCAAATCAACACACTTTCCAACGCTCAAAACGTCAGCACCACTTTCCAACATCAACGAGAGGTAAGGGCATTCTTTGGCGAATAGGATGGAAGGTGCGCTCGGTTCTAACGCTGCAAAGATCTGTTCATGATACGGTTGGACGAAGGTCTGATATCTCGGTAGGTCAATCTGGTCAGCGATGGATTCAAATAGCTGCACAACCTCCGCACCCTCCGAAATTTGGTAGTTGAGATAATTAATTGTCATCTGCGTTAAACGCTGCAGCAGTTCGTGGAATAATCCCGGTTCTTCATCCATCATCTGGAAAACAGTACGTGCCGCGTTTGAAACTCCGCCACCGGATGCCATTGGGCTAGTTCCTGCGATCATAAAAAACGCGAGGGTCAGCGGCGATCCCGCAAAACCAATCAATGGCAATTCTCCTTCTAATACCTCACGCAGCCCGCTGATAATCTTCCCAGTAAACGCCATCTGCGAAGCAGGGTCGTCAAGGGGTTGTAGCGCCTTAATTTGAGCTCCAGTCCGAATGGGTGAGTCTAAAACTGGACCGGGCGCAAATCGGAAGTGTACCCCCATCGGACAGAGTGGTGTGAGGATGTCCTTGTATACAATGATCGCGTCAACGCCGATGCGTTTGGGTAAGAGAGAAATCTCAATTGCCCATTCGATCTCTTGATCATTGAGTGAGCAAGGTATCGTCCGAAATAGCCGTTCTAATGGGAGGTCGATCTGTTCTCTGAGCGCACGATACGCCGGATCTGAACGACCAGCTTGGCGCATCATCCACACCGGAACCCGTTCTACTGGTAGTCGTCGCGCAGCGCGCAGGAGGAGATCATTCTTAAGCATAGTGTTTTCTACTCTTTCGGGGCTAGTTGGATTTATCCCCGCGTCCCCTCAATTCAAGATATTCTCTGAGTTTTACGTAACTTTTGATATTTTTCATAATCCGCCCACTTTCCCGTTCTTCGAGATACAGAAAAAAGCCCATCAGATATAAGCTAATCAGAAACAACAAGAAACCGATGAAACATCGGAAAATAGCAAAGTAATTCGCTGTAAAATCTAATCTAGGCATACCATCCTGCCATGTAACCGAAACAAAGCCTTGCCAGCCTGTGACGCCCATCGATAAAAAAGCAATTGAAAGCACAAAAACAACAAAAAACTGTATGCCCATGACTAACCTTTCTAAAGGGGGTTTCGGGATTAGTGGATGATTGCTGTATTATAGCATATTGGTCATCCGTGGTAAAGACTTCTCTACCCTCAAATTTCTAATGTTTTTCGTTGCACAAACAGTCAACCTGTGATAAAGTGTTATCCGATTAGAGATGAGCCTTTAGCGGTAGCCCCTGAACCACCTAAACGCCAAGGAGAGTTCAGAAACGTGAAAATCGTTGGAGTTATCCCCGCTCGCTATGCGTCAAGTCGATTTCAAGGGAAGGCGCTAGTAGACATCCTCGGCAAACCCATGGTGCAGCAGGTTTATGAACGAGCGGAACGTGCCAAAACGCTGGATGCTGTCGTCGTTGCAACCGATGACCAGCGAATCTATGATGTAGTTGCCAGCTTCGGTGGACAGGTGGTCATGACGTCGCCAGATTGTCCCACAGGCACCGAAAGGGTTGCGATTGTGGCGGAAACACTCGATTGCGATGTTGTGGCAAACATTCAAGGCGATGAGCCACTGTTGGAGCCGGTGGTCATCGATCAGATGATTCAGCCGTTTCTCGATGACCCTAGCGTGGAAGTCAGCACATTGAAACAGCGGGTCGAAAATGAAGCGGATTATCGAGACCCCAACGTCGTTAAGGTTGTGACTGATCTGCAAGGTTTTGCCTTATATTTTTCCAGAGCGTCAACTCCCGGTAATCTCTCAAATCACTGGCTACAAACCCACCCAAACTACCGGCATGTAGGACTGTACGCTTATAGCCGGGAACGCCTCCTTGAGTTCACCCAATGGGAGAGAACGCCGTACGAGAGTGCTGAAGGACTTGAGCAATTACGTTTCCTTGAACACGGTGTCCGTATCCGTGTCGTCGAAACTGAATATCCGTTGATTGGGGTTGATGTGCCCGCCGATTTGGAACGGGTGCTTAAAATCTTGAAATCACAACTCCCCGATAAAAGCCTACGGGGATAGGTTTGACAGAATAGAAGGAGTTTTTTGATGACAAAGTATATCTTCGTAACTGGCGGTGTAATCTCTGGCATCGGAAAAGGAGTAACGACGGCATCGCTCGGTCGCTTGCTCATCGATCGTGGGTTCAAGGTTATGGTGGTTAAAATCGACCCGTACCTCAACTCGGATGCTGGCACGATGAACCCATTTCAACACGGTGAGGTGTTCGTGACACGAGACGGTGCGGAAACCGATCTCGATCTCGGCAATTACGAACGATTTACAGGAATTGATCTCAATCAATACTCGAATTTCACAACAGGTTCTGTATACAGCGCGGTCATTGCCAAAGAACGGCGAGGAGATTATTTGGGAGGAACCGTGCAACTTATCCCGCATATCACCGATGAAATTAAGGAACGTATCTATCAACCGGGACGCGATAGCGATGCAGAAGTGGTCATCACGGAGATAGGTGGGACCATTGGAGATTTTGAAACACCCCCGTTTGTAGAAGCAATCCGTCAGATGGCGGTAGAGGTAGGCCGCGAAAATACGATCTTTATTCATGTTTCACTGATTTATACCTTGCCCAATGGAGAAAGCAAGAGCAAACCGACCCAACACAGCATTCGTACGCTACAAGAGTACGGCATCCAACCCGATCTCCTGATTTGCCGCACAAGCCAACCGATGGGAGAGGGATTGCGGAAGAAAATCTCCCTTCTTTGTGGACTTCAGGAGGAGTATATTGTAGAAGGACTCGACACCAATCTTGTTGATGAAATTCCACTGAACTTTGAGCGGCAAGGCATGGGGCGGTTGGTGATAAAGAGACTTGGGTTGGAAGAACGTCCCTCAAACGATGTTGAGTGGGCAAAGATGGTCGACAAACTGAAGCAGCCCAAACACCGGACCCAGATAGCGATTGTCGGTAAATATGTTCAAGGTTCCGATACCTATCTCAGCGTGAAGGAAGCGCTCAAACACGGCGGGATTGCCAACGACTCAGCCATAGATGTCAAATGGATTGAGTCTGAACGTCTCATCGTCACTCCGACAGAATTGAGAAATGTAGACGATGAGACGTTCATGTTGGACGAGGACCAAAACTTGGAGGAGCAATTCGAGGGAGTTGACGGGATTCTCGTTCCCGGCGGCTTTGGCTACCGCGGCATTGAGGGGATGATTGTCGCATCACGCTATGCGCGAGAACAGAAGATTCCATATTTTGGACTATGTCTCGGTATGCAGTGCATGGTTATTGACGTTGCACGGCATGTCGCAAAACTGAAACACGCAAACAGTGCTGAATTTGATGAGAAAACACCCCATCCAGTGATTGATTTGATGTTAGATCAACGGGGGCAGACCGATCTCGGCGGCACAATGCGACTTGGACTCTACCCCTGCGTTCTCCGAGAAAACACGAAAAGCTATAAAGCATATCAGCAACCAATCATCTTAGAACGACACCGCCATCGCTATGAATTGAACAACGATTATCGAGAAGCCCTCGAATCCGAAGGGTTGTGTTTTAGCGGAGTATCACCGGACGAGAATTTGGTCGAAATCACAGAAGTTACTGATCATCCATGGATGGTCGGATCGCAATTCCACCCCGAATTTCAATCCAAACCACTTGAGCCACACCCACTGTTCCGTGACTTTATTCGAGCTGCTCTACATTATCGACAGCAGCGAGGAGATTCTGTTCACTAATCCAAGTTGCTGGTTAGGTGCGGTGCTGTAAAATTGACCCTTATACCCGTAGGTCGAGCAGCTTGCCCGACTTACAAAGCCCAGCGGAGCGACAGGTGTGTCGTCAAGTTGGTTGTTTCTAATAACCGTCGGGTATGAAAACTCGACCTGCAAGTTGTCTGACAACTTGCGTTAACTAACTCAATACAATATAGTCGTAGGCGCGTCAACGTCTGCTGACTTGTATCGTCGAGGATCACAAGTTACGCTCCACAATTTGGAGGTCCGTTATGTCTAAAAACTACGCTAAGATGTACTCTCGCGCTTGGTATGGCGACGAGGAGATTACACTGACGTTTCCCGAAAATTGGGAAGTTACAATGATTGCGCCTAAGGATGCGCCCAAGTTGTCGGACGCAGCAATCGAAGCTGCATTCGGTCAACCCATCGGTACACCCCGGATTGAAGAAATGGCGCGTGGCAAAAGCAATGCCGTTATCATCGTTGATGATCTCAGTCGCCCAACACCTGCAGCGGCGGTTATCCCGCTCTTACTCCGTGAACTGCACCAAGCGGGCATCCCCAAAAACGAAATTCGCTTTGTTGTTGGTCCCGGTTCACATCGTCCTATGACGGATGAGGAGATAGTGAAGAAAGTAGGGGCTGATGTTGCGGCGTCTTATGAAGTAACAAACCACAACTTTATGAGCGGAAATCTCCGAGCATTGGGGAACCTAGATGAGGGGATGCCTCTCTATATCAACCCAGTTGTGGCAGACGCTGATTTCAAAATCTGCTTGGGCGGTATTTACCCTCACAAAGCGGTCGGATTTGGTGGTGGAGCAAAGTTGATTGTGCCTGGCGTGTCAGGCTTTTCCACGATGTTCCACTTCCACAATTACTACCCAGGGCGAGGTCATGCAGCTGTTGAGAAGCAGTTCGACAAAACCGATGCGCGGGAGGTCTCAGAAGCGGCTGCCAGAGTAGTTGGAGTGGATGCCATTGTAAACCTTGTCCTCAATAGCAGACGCGAAATAGCCGGTCTATTTGTCGGCGATTTAGTGAAGGCGCACCGCGCCGGTGCACGTTTTGCCCTGGAAACCTATGGGACACAGATTCCAGAGGCAGTTCGCCAAGAAACGGATGTGGTCGTGCTAAACTGCTATCCGATTGACTCGGATGCAATTCAAACCACCAAAACGTTCTGGGCACGACGGTATTTCGGTGATGTCTACACGATCGCTGTCAATCCAGCAAGTGATGGATTCTGCTATCACGGACTCTATGATCTGTTAGACTATCCACGTTACCTCAGGCGGAGGGCGAGGGCGGCGGAAACCCCGATGCCGTTACCCACACCCAAAATCGAATCTCCAGGCCAAGCTCTAGTTTGGTCGGAGAATTTCCCGGCAGATGAGTTTTACAAGGATCATCCCGGCGACATCCTCTTCCGTGAGTGGGATACGCTTGTCAGTAAGCTTGCAGAGAAGCTGCCTCAGAATGCGAAAGTGGCTGCCTTTCCGTGTGCAAGCATCCAAGTGTTGGAAGAGTAGTTGGGACAGGACCTTCAGAACGTCTGATGCCTCACAACCTCCTCCCAAGATTTGTGGAGCCGGCTGTTGAAGGGATTATTATGAGCCAAGAAGCAATCACCCCTCTGCGCATGATTGTCGTGGGCAGCGGCAGAGGTAAGTCGCATGCACGCAGCTTTCTGGCGCGGCCTGACAAGTTTGAGTTGGTCGGCTTGGTCGATATTGATGAAACACGACTTAAAGCTGCTATTAGTGATCTCGAATTACCAGCCCATCTTGCCTACACTTCATACCCGGAGGCGTTAAAACAGTCGGATTGTGATGGTGTTGTTATCGCTACTTGGGCGCGTACGCACGATGAGTTAGTCGAGGCTGCAATCGAAGCCAACAAGCACGTCATGGTGGAGAAGCCGTTTACACTGGAACTGGCACCCGCCAAACGATTGACAGAGATGGCGGAGGCTCGTGGGCTAAAAGTTGTTGTGACGCAGCAGTGGCGATACCTACCCGGACAGCGCACGGTACGACGCTTGATGACCGAGAAGGCTTATGGCGAGCCTCAAACCGGACACATGTTCTCCTATAAAGCCCGTGGTAGCGAATATCCCGACTCCGAACACTCACAACTCTGGCAGATGACCGTCCACGAAATTGATTCGTTGATTGCGATGGTGAACCGACGAGTGGTGGAGGTGTCTGGTCATTCTTACCGACCGCCGGAAACAACTTGGAATCGCGAATCGACTGCCACCGCCGAAATTACCTTTGATAACGGTGCCCGTTTCGTGATCGTCTCTACTTCTGATGCCCGTGTGAACACCAGTGAATTCCGTGCAGAATGCGAACATGGCGCGGTTGTTTTACACAGCCCACAAGGTTTTGGCGGTCCGGAGACTTTGCTTATTGGGAAGAACCGAGCAGCTGAATTGAGTAAGGCAGAGATTGATCCGGACTTCACTGGTTCACGCCAACTTGATCTGCACGTTGCTACTACGTTTGCTGATTGGGTAAACGGCGGACCTGAGCCGGAGACCAGTGGTCGCAATAACCTACCGGTCCTCGCTACTTTAAACGCTGTCATAGAATCAGGAGAATCTGGTCGGGCTGTGCGGGTGGAGGTTTAAAGTATAGGACTCACGCAGTTGGTTCATAAGTCCCCCTGCAACTCCTCCCGCGAGCGAGGACTCCGAGAATCGGAGCCTGACAAGAGTTTCCCTCTGATAAAGGGGTTAGGGGATCCTCTCCTTTGTCTTTCCCCTCTTATCAGAGGGGTTGGGGATTTCGGGGGTTAAAAATAAAAAATCTCGCGCCGCGTACTAAATTTGCGTACGCCCTGAAGTATTTCCAAAGTCGAGTTGTACAAGGAGCGATTTGATGAAGGTAACAGGTTCACACCTTATCGTCCAAGCATTACGGGCGGAAGGAATAGACCAAATCTTTACCCTAGCAGGAGATCATACCCTGCATCTAATGGACGTGATGGCGGAGGAGGGGTTCAAGTTCATTGATACCCGTCACGAACAAGCAGCAGTAGACATGGCAAATGCGTGGGGGCGGATCACCGGCTCCCCCGGAATTTCAATGTTTACTTCGCCGGGACATGTGAATGCTATCCCCGGGCTGGCGCTGGCATATCACATGGAATCGCCGGTCATCAACATCACAGGTTCCGCAGCACAGAACCAATTGGGACAGGGAATTGCGCAGCAAGAGATTGATCAGGTTGGGATGGCAAAACCGATTACGAAAGGGTCATGGTTCATCTCCGATCCCTACCGAATCCCAGAGTATTTCGCACGCGCCTTCCGCACTGCCTTAGCGGGCAGGCGGGGTCCTATTCACCTGACCATTCCTGTCGATGTCCAAAGTGCTGAAGTGGACACGAGCCAAGTACATTTTAATCCGCCTGAAGTATACCGCCGCTCTGGTCAAGTCATGGGGGACCCGACCCTTGTAAAAGAAGCGATAGAATTGCTCCAAAGCGCGCAACGACCTATGGTGCTAGCGGGAAATGCAACCGACTCCGTAAATCGAGAGGATTTAGAGCGATTCTTGGAGATAACGCAGCTGCCGCTGTTCACTGAGGAGATCGCCCGTGGACTTGTTCCCGATAGCCACCCCTACTGTTTCGGATTTGCGGACGGAAGGGTCAACCTTGTTTCACGCCGATTGGATGAGGCAGACCTTGTACTGCTGCTCGGTAAGAAATTGGACTTTACGATCTCCTTCGGTGGACCGCCGACCCTCGCCGCTGATGTGCGTATCATCCAAGTGGATCCATCAGCAGACCAGATTGGTCTCTCACGCGGCGTGGATGTTGGCATTTTGGGAGATGTTGGTGCGGTCGTGAAGCAGTTAGCGCAGGAAGCCGAGGGGTATCAATGGAATGAAAATCCGATCGTTGAAGAACTCAGGTCCACCCGCGAGGTCCAAGAGCAGGATTTGGACAGCCAAGCGGCACCAGCCACCCCGTTACATGCAATGTCCGTTCACAAACATCTGCGTTCCCTGCTGGGCGAGAATGACTGTTTAATCTTTGAGGGCAGCGACTTTTCCTTCTATGGAACCCCCTACTATCCCAGTCTCCGTCCTCGACGCTGGTTTACCAATAGCACGCTTGGAATGATCGGATGGGGCGTATCCTACGGCGTCGGTGCCCAAACCGCGCTCCCTCAATCCAAAGTGGTCGTACTCACCGGAGATGGTGCCTTCGGGTTCAGTGCCATGGAGTTGGACACCGCTGTCCGGCACAACCTGCCCGTAGTCATTGTGATTGGGAACGATAGCGTTTGGGGAATAGACTACCACCAGCAGGTGCAGCTCTTCGGAAAAAGCGTGGCAACCGAGCTGCTGCCCTCACGCTACGACAAGGTAGCGGAAGCACTCGGCGCCCACAGTGAATATGTCGAGGAACCACATCAGCTGCCCGGTGCGTTAGAACGTGCCCTCGCCTCGGACAAACCTGCGTTAGTCAACGTGCGGATTCAGGCAAACCCCAGCCCATTGACAGAGTACATCATTGAGCGGAAAACCGCCTTCACCGGAAGATAGATTCATCGGTAAATTTACTTCAGGGTTTGCTAGGTAAATCTGTTTATCTAGCAAATTCCCCATCCCTTCTACACAATAATCGGCTTTTTGGTAAAGGAATCGCTTAATATACCTACGCTGTTGCGTAATACTCCTGCCAATCCACACCAGCGCGTCCATTCAGATCCCACTCAACCTGTCCATCAATCAAGGTCAACTCACACTCTAGCTTCTGATTTCCCACAAAGAGCGCCTTTCTGACATCAAGAAAACCGAATTCACCCTCATTTAATTTGAGCACAGCGACATCTGCCACCGCCCCAACACTTAAATGACCATATTCCGGGCGGTTAATCATCTGTGCCGGAGTAATCGTTGACATCTTGATAACATCGAACAGAGAGACGCCTATATTGAGGATCTTTGACATTGTTGTTGCCATGTCTTTCATCCCGGCGTTCATGCTGCCGGTGTGGAGGTCTGTCGAAATTGAATCCGGCACCCACCCCTGTTCGATGGCAGGTATCGCATGGTTCCACACGAAACTTCCAGCCCCATGTCCCACGTCAAACTTAACGCCGCGTTCACGGGCTTCAGCAAAATAAGGCTGCAACTTCCCCTTCTCATCGAACATCGGTATCGCGGCTTGGTACATGTGGGTGCTAATGTCGCCGGGACCTATATGCTCAAGTATCATCTCCGGATAAGGACGCTCCGGACGAAACGACCCAAAATCAATCATGGCGAACAAGTTCGTCAATCTCGCAGCTTCCACAGCACGGTCAACCCCAAGCCATTCAGGACCCGCGTAGTGAGCGGTCTTAATTCCCACAACAATATCAGGATAGCGTTCAGCGACTTTCGCCGTCGCTTCAGGTTCCATATCTGGTATATTCTGCTCGATCGCACCGCCACCCATGCCGTGTCCCACGATGTTAAGCAGCGCAAAAATACGGGTCTTCGCACGGTCGATGACGCGGTCTTTGAAATCGGGGAAGTTTCGCCACCCTGAACTTCCAACATCGAGAACCGTCGTCACACCTGTCCGAAAATTGTATCCATCCGGATATAGGGAGTTGTCACCGCAGTAGGCGTTCCGCTGACCGGTGCCGGCATAGGCGTGGACATGTATATCCAACAAACCGGGCGTGACATAAAGTCCATCGACACGGACAACCCTTTCTGCCTCGGTTTCCGAAATGTTCTCCGCCACGCGTGCAATCTTCCCATCCGCAATCCCAACATCCATCGCCTGATCAATGTTGTTTTTGGGATCAATTACGTGCCCACCTTTGAGTAATAGGTCAAAACTATTTTGTGTTGTTTCACCCATTAGATTCCTCCTTTAGGATTCTCTCCTAATATTGCAACCCAAGTCGCTAGATCCTATTGACATTTGACTGACTTAACCAACCTTATTGGGAAAAAGTGCTGTGTATAGGGTTCACCAGTCCAATGAACCAATGAAGCAATGAGCCGGTGAACTAACAAAAAGTCTCAATAGGACAGGTAGCAACTTGCGTTAGTTCAACATAAAAACTATCCCTCATCAGTAGCAGCAGCATCTTCTGACGGACTAAAGATCCCCTTTTCTACCAAGAATTGAAGTAAATCCGGGAGATCGTTTTTGGGTACTTCCTTTATGGTTATATCCCCAATTTTCGTCGGCAGTATAAATCGTAAAGTGTTACCTCGCCGTTTTTTATCATACAACATCGGTTGCAGCAGCGGATCTATCGAAACACCCAACGCATCGGTCGGCAAGCCAATTCTAGATAGTAACTTCAATTGTCTCTCAGCATCTGCGGAAGAGAAAATCTCTGTTTTGACTGCCAGATATGAAGCGGCAACCATACCCACAGAAACCGCTTCGCCATGCAAATATCTGTGATAGAGTGATTCTAGGGCATGTCCAATCGTGTGTCCATAATTGAGAATAGCCCGCCGATCCGTCCGTTCTTCCGGATCCTCCTCCACAACCGCGATCTTATGTTCACAACACCTTCTAACCAGCTTTTCTAAAACATCGGGATCTTTCGCGATGATGTTCTCTACGTGAGCCTCTATATAGTCAAATAATTCCTCGTCCATAATTACGGCATATTTAACCACTTCAGCAAGCCCCGCCCTTAACTCCCGCAAGTTAAGCGTTTGCAGAAAGCTAACATCAATGAAAATAATTTTTGGGTGGTAAAACCCGCCGACGATGTTTTTTAATCTAGCCAGATTAATAGCGACCTTCCCGCCAAGGCTACTATCAGCTTGAGCGATAAGGGTGGTAGGAATATGAACCAGCGGAAGCCCCCGCAAAAACGTGCTCGCAGCAAATCCCGCCAAGTCACCAATGACGCCGCCGCCCATCGCGATAATCACGGATTGCCTGTCCAACTGATGCTCCGCGAAGAAATCGTACAACATTCCCAGTCCCCAATAGGATTTCGTTCTTTCTCCTTCTGGGATCGCTTCGACGATAAGATCTACTCCTATATCTGCGAGGCTGTCAGAAATCTGGGCGATTTTATCGGTGTGAACTTCCTCAATGGTTTGGTTGGTCACTAATAATGCTTGAGAACAACGCGGCAGGTGTTCCTTGAAGATAGATCCAAATTCAGGAATGATATCAGTACCAATATAGATAGGATACCTAGTTTTCTCATCTATCGTTGTCCAGATAGGTTCGATTTTATTTGTCGTTGAGTTCATAATTTCCGACCATATACTATTCAGGGTTTATGCCAAATGGAAGTTTTCAAAAGGATTTTCCTTAAATATCACCGTAAGAACCATCAAAAATCCTACCCTGCCGTGAACCTGAACGGTTCTGAAACGGTGTCAAGTGTCTCCCGCACTGAGTCGTCGAGTGTCCAACCGACCGCACCGATGTTATCGTTCAAATGCTCGATTGTGTCCCCACCGGTGATTGCGACTGTAATTTCCGGGTGAGATAGTACCCAAGCGAGTGCTAATTGTGCGGGGGTTACCCCTAATTCTCCCGCAAATTTAACCACTGTCGATATAACCTGACTCGCAGCCCCTTGCACTGCTACTGGAAATTGATCGCGCAGCCGCGTTGCCCAAAGAGTCCCTTCCGGTGCAGGGCTGTCTGGTGAATAGATGCCGCTTAACAGTCCCACCGCCAACGGACTGTATACCATGACACCCAATCCCTGATCCCGCACAAGTGCCAACATTTCCCCCTCAAGATGCCGAGTCAGCAGATTGTATTGATTCTGGACGCACATAAACGGCGCTGCGTTGTGCCGATCCGCAACCCACAGCCCCTTGCAGACCTGCCAAGCCGCATAGTTACAACAGCCGACGTAGCGGACCTTACCCGAACGAACGAGATCATCCAATGCACGAATCGTCTCTTCAAGGGGTGTTGATTCGTCGAACGTATGGACAAGGTAGACATCAATGTGGTCTGTATCCAAGCGAGTCAGCGAATTTTCGACTTCGCGCATGATGTGATATCTAGACAATCCATCATCGTTTGGTCCGTCACCCATCGGGCTAGCAACCTTCGAGGTAATTACGACATCGTCACGCTTGCCTTTCAGTGCTTTCCCCAGAATAACTTCTGAGCGACCGATATTGGCGCGATCATCCATCGTTCCGTAAACGTTGGCGCAGTCAATCAGATTAATTCCCTGATCGATTGTGTGCTCGATAACCCGCTGTGCCGCGGCTTCATCGCCCTGTCCTCTAAATCCTAAGCCGAGTGCCAATCGACTCACCTGAACGCCAGCTTGTCCGAAGTTCACATATTCCATGACTTTTTTGCCTTTCTAACCGAGCTACTCCGCGCCTCGCAATGTCTCTAACTTTTGACTGACGGCTTCAAACAGTAGCGGTGCTGCGTTGCCACAAGACAGCACGCGGAACCCGCGTTTTATCGCCTCGATTCCATCGTCCAAACCGCGGGTTGGGTAGCCGACAGCGATGCCCTTTCGCGCTGCAGCGGCGAGCACCTTCTCAGAGGCTTCGGCGACTTTCTCGTGCAAAGGCTGCCCCGGTACACCCAACGAAGCCGCCAAGTCGCTTGTCCCTACATTCAGCACATCAATGCCTTCAACCTCCACGATTTCGTCGATATTGTCGATTGCCTCGGCATCCTCAATCATCAGTGAAACTGAAATCTCATTATTGATGTTGGCATAGTAATCTGCCGACGACACCGCACCAAACTTGATGCCTCGACTTGGTCCCACACCGCGTTTGCCCTGCGGCGGGTAGAACGCGCCATCTACCACATGTTGCGCCTCTTCTGCGGTGCGGATGTGCGGGACAAGCACACCCATCGCGCCGAGATCAAGCGCACGCATAATCCGTGCTTCATCGTTTTCGTGAACGCGAACGATTGGTGTGGTATCCGCAGCATAGGCAGCAAGAACCATCCGCTCTATCTCTGTCCAACCCATGGAGCCGTGCTCTGCGTCAATCAGGACGTAATCAACGCCAGCATATCCCATCACCTCAACAAGTCCTGGTTCAGGAAGACGCACACCACCACTTAACACCAATCCGCCGGCTGCTAATTTCTGCTTCAATTTATTCGTTCTTATACTCATAATTAAATCTCCTTTGTGCAAATAAATCCACAAACTCTTGTACTCATAGTAAGGGTGTAGGCAATTGAACGCAATGGCGCGAAGTCGCTATGGCGCAAGTTTTTTACGGTTTTTCTTTGCGTCATTGCATCGTTGCGTTAGATTGTCTTTCCCACTTTCATTTTTTATTATGATATAGGCTATGGGAGGCGTTCCTCCTTCAACCGCTGAACTTCAGCCTCTGTCTCCTCGCTGCGTACCGACGTCGGTCCCCAATGGTCGATGGTGCTTTGCCCCGGTTCGTCACTCACGGTCACAATTGCATCCGATCTGTCTCGAACTTCGGGCTTCAGCCGTGTGCCGATCCCCGGTCGCTGCGGAGCGTGGAGGAAGCCATCGCGGATATCGAGGTTCGGGTCAACGAACTCGTTATACCAACCTTTGTGAAAAGCCGGCACATGCTCCTGTATCATAGCGTTTGCAGAGCTCATGCAGATATGGGAACAAGCGAAGATGTTCACGGGTCCCGTAGCGTCGTGCGGGGCGAATGGCACCTGATGCGCCGAGGCAAGAATGGCGACCTTGTGCGTCTCCGAAACACCGCCAGTCCAGATTAAATCCGGCATAACGATACGGGCGGAACCGTTCTCAATGAACAGCCGAAGCTGCCATCGACTGAGTAGTCGTTCAGAAATACAGACCGGGGTTTTTGTGGATTCTTGGAGTCGTAGGAGGGCTTCCGGGTTGAGCAGCGGCATCAGATCTTCCTGCCACATCATGTCGTACGGTTCCATCGCCTGTGCGATCCGAATCGCTACGGGCAGTGCCCACTTGCCGTGACCGTCATTGGCGATATGCATTTCCAAGCCAACTGTGTCCCGGATCTCGCGGATCGGCTTGAGTGCTTGGTCGAGGTCTTTTTGCGAAAGGAACTGACCGTCGCTCGCGATCGCAAGCGGGATAGTGGGTCCTCCCTTAATTGCGTTGATTCCCTCATCGAGCAGCTGTTTTGCTGTCTCGCCTGCACCTTCGTAGGGCATTGAGGTGGCGTAGACACGGATACGTTTGCGAACTGCGCCGCCAAGGAGTTCGTAGACCGGCAAGTCAACCGCTTGACCCTTTATGTCCCAAAGGGCGATGTCAAGTGCCGAGATCGCCCGCATCTCTGCGCCGCCGTAACCGGCATGATCAGACAGACGGAACATCGCCTCCCAATGACGCTCAATCTCGAATGGATCACGACCAATAAGCAATGGTCCGAAAAAGTCGTGAATCGCTGCATCGACTACCGATGGAGCATAAAAGGTCTCCCCCAAACCAATAATACCAGAATCGGTGTGAATATGAACCCAGACGTTGTGAGGCTGGGCTTTGACACGGAGGGTTTCGATCTGTGTAATCTTCACTATATCTCCTTTCGGTCTGGTGAATTCTAGAGACCTCGGTATCTTGTCCGGATCGTTGAGGTCTTTCATCTTTCCGTGCAAGCGAACAGAGTTCTCTAATTAGGGTCTTTTGATTGTGCAGAAGGTACGACTGCCATATCCTCCAACGCACCCGCAACCAACACCAAATCCAGAATATTGACAACCCCATCTCCATTGACATCTGCCGAAACTTGACCGGACTGTCCGAAATGTAAGCCAATCAACACCAGATCTTGGGCGTTGACGACTCCGTCCTGATTAACATCTGTAGCGTTCGTGGCAGGTGTGAGTTTCCATAACAGAATTGTTCCGTCCTCACTCGCACTCGCTAGCGTTCTACCATCTGAGGAATACACAACTGACCTTACACGCCCCTTATGTCCCTCAAGGGTTTGCTTATGTTCTCCGGTTATCGCATCCCACAAACGAATCGTCTCTTCCCAATTCCCACTCGCTAGCGTACCTCCATCCGGAGAATAGGCGATTGAAGAAACGGAATGCCCACGTTCATAAAGGGTTCGCTTATGTTTCCCCGTGGTAGCATCCCACAATCGAATTTCGTTCAAACTCCCACTCGCTAGTGTACCCCCGTCCGGGGAATACACCATGGAAGTGACTGAATACCTATGCCCATAAAGGATCTGTTTATATCTTCCGGTCATCGCATCCCACAACCAAATCGTGTCTCCACTCCCACTGGCAAGTGTGCTACCATCCGGGGAATATGCGAGCGACTTGACCCAAAGCCAATACCCCACAAGGATTTGCTTGGGCCCTCCGATGGCAGCATCCCACAAACGAATCTTTGTATAATTCCCACTCGCTAGTGTACCTCCATCCGGGGAATACGCAATAGGTTGGAAATCACCCCTATTTCCATAAAGGGTCTGTTTATGTTCTCCGGTGGCGGTGTCCCACAAACGAACCCCGTCCAAACTCGCACTCGCTAGCGTGCTGCCATCCGGAGAATATGCAACCGAACCGATACGCCCCCTATGCCCATAAAGGCTTTGTTTATGTCTTCCGGTGACGGCCTCCCACAAATGAACCTCTCTATGACTTCCGCTTGCTAGCGTACCCCCATCCGGAGAGTACGCCACGGAGTAAGCCTCACGTCTATGCCCCTCAAGCGTCTGTTTATGTCCTCCTGTTACAGCCTCCCACAAATGAACCTCGTCATAACTTCCACTTGCTAGTGTCCTACCATCCGGGGAGTATGTGACCGAACTGACCCAATTCCTATGCCCCTCAAGGGTTTGCTTATGTTCTCCGGTAGTGGTATCCCACAAACGAATCGTGCCATCCCAACTCCCACTGGCAAGCGTGCTACCATCCGGGGAGTGTGTGACCGAACTGACCCAATTCCTATGCCCCTCAAGGATTTGCTTATGTTCTCCGGTAGCGGTATTCCACAAATGAATCGTATCGTCCTCACCCCCACTGGCAAGCGTGAACCCATCTGGGGAATACACGACCGAATTGACATCATCTGTATGCCCCTCAAGGGTTTGCTTATGTTCTCCGGTAGCGGTATCCCACAAACGAATCGTGCCGTCACCTCCTCCACCCGCCAACGTGCTACCATCTGGGGAATACGCAATCGACCTGATATCCTCCGTATACCCCTCAAGCGTCCGTTTGTGTCGTCCGGTGGCGGTATCCCACAAACGAATCGTATCGTCCCAACTCATACTCGCTAGCGTCCTACCATCTGGAGAATACACGACCGAATTGACATCATCTGTATGCCCCTCAAGGGTCTGCTTGTGTTCTCCGGTGACGGCATCCCACAAATAAATTTCTTCCCAACTCCCACTAGCAAGCATGACCCCATCGGGGGAGAATGCCACGGAACTGACACGCCCCCTATGCCCCGTGAATAGGGCGAGTTCGGCACCGGTGTCCGCATCATAGAGCCAAATACCGATGCGAGTCGCCACCGCGAGCCGAGCACCATCAGGCGAATACGCGATATTACCAGATATCTCACCTTTACCGAGGCGCGCGTGGGCACCTTGAGGCAAACTCCATCGGGTATAGTCTTGGGCAATACTACTCCGCAGAAACACGACGGAGATCAACAAGAGAGTGAAATTGAAAAACTGTCTTTTTTTCATCTTTCCAATCTTCGACCGAGAGCCCGATACATTCCATTTTTCACCCTGTCTTTGCTTTTCGCTTATTTTTTAAGTATAGCCTCATGATATTTTCTGGTGAAAGGCACACACTTCAGATCCAAATCTTTCCAATAGTATTGGTACTTTTCTGATTTCCAGTCCTTATAGATTTCTTCCCATGACATGCGATTGAAGTGCGGCAGAAGCGAACCCTCCGTAATCGGTTGGGATTGACCTTGATACCGATAGTCGACGGAAAGGCGGAGGCGGTCTGTTGTTTGATTGGGAAGTGCCTTATGGACGGCGAGGCTTTGGAAAAGCAAAAAGTCGCCAATTTGATAGTCCGCCGAGACCCATGTGAGATTCAAATGATCGGTTTCCACACCCAAGCCACCTGCACCTTCAGCCCGTTTGGTCGGTAGCACACTAAACTTATGCGACCCTGCGAGTACCGCCAAACTGCCGAAATATTGTGGGCAATCGCCCAAAGGAATCCAAGCGGTATAGGTCTCCTCCGTTCCTTGAATATGGATATAATCTTGGTGGGCAGGTGTCGTATACCTTATATTTTCGGGAAACATAATTCGCCCGATATTTCGTGGATGGGGGAGTGTCGGTTCGCCAAACAGTTTGTCGCAGACATCAAGGATGGATGGATAGTGAGCAAAGGCGTGGAAAGATTCCAAACTTTGAAAATCGTCGAGGATGGGCCAATACTCTTCCTGACCTTCCCGGAACGGTCCTCCGTTTCGGATGCCTTCCATCAAATCCGTCCCTTCCTTAATCCAACCGTGTCTATCGCAGATTTCGAGAAAATCTCGGCGAAGTTGGAGAATTGTATCGGGGTCAATCAGATTCCGAAAGAAAAGATATCCGTCTCGTTTCGCATGTTCCCGCAGCATATCGGGTTGATCCAGCACGTCATTCGATTCAACAAAGGGTTTGATCTCAGTTGGCATAGGTCGCCTCGTTGATTAGAATTGTTATAAATGGCGTAAAACGCACATATTATACAGCCTAGCCAGAAGCCTGTCAATTGGTAACTCACAGGAATTAGAGCCATATAATTTCCCGTTTTTTAACCAATTTTGACGGGTAGATGGCAGATTGCCCCTTACACCGTAGGCGGGGCATCTTGCCCCGCCCGAAGAATACGTACTTTCAAATTTTGAGGCGTTGACATTTCCCATCAAATATGATACATTTGACGCCTACCAACAGTTGAGACAATTGCCTTTCTTTGCAAGAGAGGATATTAGCATGTACGTTGCGCTGACAGGAGCCACAGGGTTTGTTGGATCATATACGGTCAGGTCACTTGTCGAAGCGGGACACCGTATCCGCGTGCTTGTGCGACCAGCAAGAGATACTTCTTGGCTTGAGAGTTTGGGAAGCGAGATATGCAGGGGAGAACTGACCGATGAGGAGGCACTATCTACATTCGTTGAGGGAGCAGATGTTGTCATCCACACCGCCTATGATTCCTCGGTAGAGGACCAACAACTCGAATACCTCCGCTCCAATATCTTCGGATCACTGACACTGCTTGAGCTTTCCCGACTCGCCGGTGTCCGTCAGTTCATCTGCACGACGAGCACCTACCTCCTCCGTCCCGATATTTATACGCCGACGGATGTGTCCCAGACACCGATCGCAGAAGATTCGCCGCTAATCTCTTCTGAGAATACCTATGTCCTGCACAACACTATCTTAGAATCGGCATGTCGGACATACGATGCACAGTTCGGACTGAATACGACCACTTTCCGTTGTGCATGGATATATGGCATCCATCCCGATTTGGAAAAAACCGTCTGGCGTAACATCTTTGAAGCAGCCCAAAGGGATACAAAGTACGAAAGCACATTTGGATGCGATGTTGTTGCTGTCGACGACGTTGCAAGCGTACTGACGGCAGCGGTGGATAACCCCGCGGCGTTTGGTCAGGTCTTTAACCTGTGCGATATGTTTGTGTATAACCAAGAATTGGCACAGTTGGCGCGTGAGGTGACCGACGGCAAAGCTGAGATAGTTCAAATCAAACTTCCAAAACCCGCAGCGATAGGCTCCGAGGAAGTGAAAGAGTTGGGTGTAGATGTGCATCGAGGGAGGGCGGGTATCCGTGATTATTTCGAAGCCCTGCACAAGTTAATTTAGCACTTATCCAACACGGCATCAATGGTGAATACCAAAAATAAATAGACACTTTCGTCCCCCAGTAGGTGCGGTTTCTAACCGCACCGGTTTGAGGTGTCTCGTTAATTCTAAGATCTACCAAAGTTAAAATGATTACTCCATCAAAAAACGATACAATCACCGCCATCAGCGGTTGCAAAGTTGGTCATGCGACGAACGAAAATGCGCGCACAGGATGTACGGTGGTTCTTTGTGGGTCTGGAGCTGTCGCTGGGGTTGATGTCCGAGGATCGGCACCCGGCACCAGAGAGACCGATGCGATTCGTCCCGGGGGATTGGTCGAGAAAGTCCATGCGATTCTGCTCACGGGCGGCAGCGCATTTGGATTGGATGCAGCGGGCGGGGTGATGCAGTTTCTTGAGGAACATGGCGTTGGATTCCCAGCGGGGTCAGTGCGTGTCCCAATTGTACCCAGTGCCGTCATCTTCGATCTAGGGGTCGGAGATCCAAAAGTGCGTCCAGACCGAGAGATGGGCTATCACGCTTGCGTGAATGCTACCAATGCTAGGATCGGGCTGGGGCAGGTGGGTGCTGGAGCAGGCGCAACGGTTGGGAAGGGACCAGGGCTTCAGCCATCAAATGGTGGCGTCGGATCGGCGTGCCAAGTGCTGAAATCGGGACTGATGGTCGGGGCGATTGTTATCGTCAATGCAGTCGGAAACGTTGTTGACCCAACGACAGGAAAGATTATAGCAGGCGCAAAAGACCCGGAGACGGGGGAATTTGTGAATATTACAGAGCGGTTATCTGAACCGGGGAAGACCGGCCAATTTCAAGCGCCTAATACAAATACAACCATCGGTGTCGTTGCGACTAACGCAGCCCTTTCTCCAACAGAAGTTACGAAAGTTGCACAGATGGCGCACGACGGCTTGGCGTGGACGATTCGTCCAGTGCATACCATGTTCGATGGCGATACAATTTTTGCGCTTTCAACTGGAACGCATACCGCGCCGGTCAATACCGTTGGGATCATCGCAGCAGAAGTGATGGCAGAGGCGGTCTGTCGTGCTGTGAAACGTGAAGTAACGTGCGATCGCTAAGCCTCATATCCATATTTCTGTCCTGCGGGGAGTGGTTCTCGTAGAATACGCGATTTCAGTTGTCTAACAGTTTGGCGAATTGTGCCGCTAAAGCCTTGGGATTGCTGCAAAATTTCAATCTGTTCGGCTTGCCACTCAACCTGTTGGCTTAATTGCATGATGATCGCTTGAGCGCGTTTACCTGATTCTTCGGAGGCGTTCTGCATCTGCTCAATCAAAGCATCCGATCGCTCGATTTCCGATTCTATGCGTTTTTCTAGCCGTTCGACTTGAGTGTGGAGATACCGGTTTTCTTCCGTCAATTTTTCAGTGAATGTCGCTTTTTCACGGACTAATACCTGCAAATGAGTGAGTTGGGTGTTTCGTAGCGGAAGCTGATATGCCGAATCACTCGACTGTGGTAGTGGTATAGTTTGCAGGGCTTCTGTTGATTTCATTGGTGTTTCAGTGATTACCATTGTGTACTCCTGTTCCACGGTTTGTATTTTAGTTTCCGATGCTGTGTAACCAAATATTTATCATAGTCATGATGATAACGTGCTTGCCGAAGAATCTGTTTCAATTCCTGACAATCAAAGGGAAATAATATGGCTTCAAATCTCACTCCAAAAGATCTCATTCTCTCCCCCGATGACCTTTCCGCAGAAGTGGTTGACCAGATCCTCGGACTGTATGGATTTCAGGATGTGCGCGACGTAAATCGTCGGTTGCACAATTTGGCGGACGTACCGCCCTATCGCGGGGCGTTTGCCGAAATTGTCAGCCATCTCTTAAGTGCATCTGCAGATTCACCGGACCCAGATGCAGCGCTCAACAATTTCGAGCGGTTTGTCAGTGCGGCATTTGATCGACTTTGGCTCTATCGCCTGCTGCATGATGCCCCCTTCCTGCTGAGGATATTGTCAACCTGCTTTGGATCTAGCACCTATTTCTCGGATATTTTAGTACGGAATCCTGAATACTTTTACGAACTCATTGATGCTGAGGTGATGGGTGACCCGAAAGACCGTGAGACAATGTATCGTGAACTGTTGCAGGCGGTGCACCCATTTGACCTAGCTGAACAGAAGTTGAATGCGGTTCGCGGTTATAAGCGAAAAGAGAGTTTACGCCTAGGGCTGCGTGATCTACTTGGTGACGCCGATCTTGAGACGACGACACGGGAACTGACAAACCTTGCGGAGGTAACCCTACAGGTCTGTTATGAAATTGGCACAGATGAGCTGACCGGAAAAATGGGGACGCCTTGGGGCGAACTGCCGGAGGGCGAAAAGGTTCCAAGCACAATCGCTGTAATTGCGATGGGCAAGTTCGGAGGATATGAGCTCAACTTCAGTTCAGATATTGATGTGATGTTCGTTTACTCGCACGATGGGGAGACCGATCAGGGCGTCGAGAACCAAGAATATTTCGCCAAACTCAGCGAATTCATCATCAACGGGATGAGTCAAGTCACCAAGGCAGGCTATGTCTTTCGCGTTGATGTCCGTCTGCGCCCTGAGAGCCGGGCGGGGGCTATCGCCCGCTCCATAGACAATTACGAGGCTTATTACGAGGGATGGGGTGAGATTTGGGAACGACAAGCACTGATTAAAGCCCGTCCCGTTGCGGGCGATCTAAAGTTAGGTGAGCAGTTTATCCATACCATCCAGCCGTTTGTTTATCAGCGGTATCTCGACGAATTTTTCATTACGGAAATAAAACTGGATGTTCGCCAAACAAAAGCACGGATTGAAAATCGTCTCCGGGAGCAGGGAGATGATTTGACGACCCATGTTAAACTCGGCACAGGCGGTATTCGTGATATTGAGTTTGCCATACAATGTCTCCAACTAATTCACGGTGGGCCCAACCCGGCGTTGCGGTGCCACAACTCGCTGGAGACTATCGAACGACTCCACCATCATGGGATGTTAGATCAAATGGATCGGGATATCCTTGCTGATGCCTACCGCTTCCTGCGGACGGTTGAGCACCGTATCCAGATGAAGTCCGACTTGCAACGCTATTCCCTCCCTCCAAAGGAATCGGAACTGATCAAACTCGCCAAGCGTATTGGCTATCAAGATAGTGGGGTTAGCTCTGCCCTCGAAGCCTTCCAAGCAGACTACGCGCGACATACAGCCGCAGTCCGCCAGATCTTTGATAAGATTTTGGCAGCGCCTATTTCAGATCGCGAAATAGATATAGCAACCCTGCTCACAACTAACGATTCGGGAGCGATACGTGCACTTCTAGAACCTATTGGATTTACTGATATACGCGAGGCACATCGACGATTGAAGCTAATGGCGGAAGGACCTGATGGGGTACGGTTTTCACCGCATGTTCGCCGATTGTTTGTTGATCTTGCGCCAACACTCTTACATTTGCTCAGTGAGTCGCCGGACCCTGACATGGCAATTCGTTATATTGAGACCTTTGCAAGTAGTGTAGGGGCGCGCAGTTCGCACTACGCACTGTTCAATGAGCAACCATCTACCCTTGAACTATTGACCAAGCTATGTGGAACCAGCCGTTTCTTAGCTGAGTTGCTAACCGGACAGCCAGAATCCTTTGATGTGTTGACTGCCCCGGCGGTGATGGACCACCCCAAGACAACGGCCGAGATTTATGGGGAAGCACGCCAAGAAATCGCCGATGGAACAACCAATCAGGTGTTTGAGGCATTAAGGCGGTACAAAAACAGTGAAGTCCTGCGAATCGGTATGCGGAACATTTTGGGACAGGCAAACCTGTGGGCGACGACCACTGAACTCTCCGCACTTGCGGCGGGTATCTTGCAAGCAATGTATTCCCACATTGATGCAGAATTGCAAATTGAACATGGGAAACCATTGGAAAAAGATGAAGGTCAGAGCCAAGTCATTTCTACGGACAAACAGACAGGCGGAGATCCTCCGTTGGCGAGATTTGCTGTGATCGGCATGGGGAAATTCGGTGGGCGAGAACTCAATTTTAGTGCAGATCTCGATCTCTTATTTGTCTATTCTGCTGAAGGTGAAACAACACAGGGTATGTCAAACGTGAACTACTTCAGTAAGCTCGGATTAGAGTTGGTCAATCGGCTGAAGGGAAATACGGGCGGTGGCGAAATCTATGAACTCGATCTGAGACTCCGTCCATTCGGATCAGGCGGAGCGATTGCGTTGTCTCTGGAAGGCTACCAAAATTACTACGACAAAGACGCAGAAACGTGGGAGCGTCAGGCGCTGATTCGTGCCCGTCCCGTTGCTGGGGACATTGAATTGGGTCAAGAATTTGTTAAACAAGCACAGGCATTCACCTATAGTCAAGCGTTGACCTCCGAGCAAACAGCAGATATTGTGCATAATCGGCAGCGTAAAGAAGCGCAGGCAACGCGTCCTCCTTCCACCTCACGCCGTCGAAGAGGCAAGCGAAAACAACGGATCGATGTGAAATCTGGATATGGGGGGCTCATCGATATCGAATTTGTTGCCCAGACGCTCCAGTTAATTCACGGTACAACACACCCGCGAGTGCGAGCACAGAACACCGTTGAGGCAATTCGCCGGCTATATGAAATTGATGTTTTGACTGTAGAGCAACGAGATCAGCTTCGTTTCGCGTATGAATTTCTGAGAAATGTGGAAAATAGTTTGCGAATCGTCCATGACCGACCGTTGGACGCTCTGCCGGATACAGAGGCAGCGTTGGAACAACTCGCCAAACGGCTCGGCTACGAAGACGGAGCACGACGGGCGTCAGACTCGTTTTTGAGAGATTATCAGTGGTGCACAGAAACCACACGGACGTTGTTCAATCAGTTGTTGAATGTGCAGTGATTCGGCGCGATATTGCCTCCTCAAAATAACCCACGCGCTGCTCCCCCATCCACAGTCATCACTTGACCCGTGATGTTTCCAGCTTGCTCGCTACATAGAAGAGCGACAAGCGCAGCCAACTCTTCCGCCTCGCCCATCCGACCAATAACTGAGGCTTGAGCTGTTTCTGACTCGATTTCTGCATAGGTCCTGTCTTGTGCTGCTGCTGCCCGCCGTATCAATTCTTCCCCGAGCGGTGTCCGAAACGGTCCAGGACAAACGGTGTTGACCAGAATCCCTGCATGACCCAGTTCGTTAGCGAGCGACTTGCTCAGTGCCGCCACACCTGCCCGAAAAACGCTGGAAATGAGATAAGGTGTACCAGGTTCTCTGACAGCAATACTGGTGATGTGCACGATGCGCCCCCAATTCGCCTGCTCCATATGTGGGATGACGGTACGGCAAAGCCGAATCACCGGAAGCAAAACACCCTCATAGCCCCCCTGCCAATCCACATCTGTTAAGTCTGAGAAGGCGCCCATCTGCGGGTGACCAACGTTGGTAACGAGAATATCAACGGTTCCAAATTCCTCCACACTCCTCTCCACCAGCTGTTCAATGTCTCCTTCTCTTGTAAGATCGCAAACAACGGGCAATATCTGTGAACCACTTTCAGCGCGTATTGTTGCCGCTGCTTCATTGAGTGCCTGCTCGTTGCGTGCACACACAACCACGTTCACACCTTCATGAGCCAATGCCGTTGCGCTCGCCCTTCCTAAGCCCTTGCTCGCTGCACAAACAACCGCAACTTTTTGATTTAATCCGAAGTCCATTGATGTATCCTCCTCTTCCATCCTTTTAAGTTTGAGTATAGCGCACAATACCGGATGAATCAAGATCCAAAAACATCAAGGGTACGGACATTTATAGTAGATCTTAGAATTAATGGGACACGCCAAACCGGAGCGGTTAGGAAAACGAAACTACCGTTCTACCGTTTGGTAGGCGCTGTTTCTAACTGCGCCTATTCGGTGCGGTTGGAAACCGCACCTACCGGTGGGCGAAAGTGTTCATTTATTTTTAACATCCACCATAGTTTTCCGTTTTGGCTCATGCCTCACTGTTCATAGTAGGATGTTTTATCCCAACCCGGTAGGCGGGGCATCTTGCCCCGCTGTTTGTAGTAGCACGTTCATTGCGCCTGCTTATGCCAGTTCCCGAGGGCGTCTTTTATCCGTGTAATCTGTCAATCCGTGTTTATCCGTGATTCAGACAATAATATGGAAGAATTAAATGACACTAACATCAAGGGATGATTGATCAATTCCCTAAAACATGGTACGATTGACGAATTATAGTGAATTAGAGGAATAAGTAAACATCACCAATCACTCCGAAGTTCGCGAAGTTTCAAAAGTCCCCCTGATAAGGGGGATTTAGGGGGTTAACGGTGCATTTGGAGTGTCTAAGTAATTCTAATATCTACTATAGCAGGGCTTTCATATCAATAAGGAGGTACTGAAATGGCAGGACAGGTGGAAGATAAAGTAGCTCTGGTGACAGGTGGAAGTTCAGGGATCGGCCGGGCAACTGCACTGACATTGGCAAGCGAAGGAGCAAAGGTCGTCATCGCCGATCTCAACGTTTCGGACGGCAAGCAGATCGTGCGCCTGATTCAAGAAACCGGTGGGGAGAGCATCTTTGTGGAGGCAGATGTGTCAAAGGCTGACTCAGTTGAAGCTATGATCAAGAGGGCAGTTGAAAACTATGGTCGCTTGGATTGTGCCTTTAACAACGCTGGAGTTGGCAGAGGTGGCAGCACAGTGGACTGCACAGAGGAGGACTGGGAATTTACCATCAGAGTCAATCTTACGGGCGTCTGGTTGTGCATGAAGTACGAAATCGCTCAGATGCTCAAACAATCCAGCGGTGCTATTGTCAATACGGCGTCTGCATACGGTCTCGCCGCCGCCGGAGGAACACCGTCATATGTTGCGAGCAAACACGGTGTTGTTGGGTTGACAAAGGCTTCTGCAATGGAATATGCCGCTGAAGGTATTCGGGTCAATGCGGTATGTCCGGGCCACATCAACACGCCAATGATAGAAAGGGGGATGAACGACCCTGAAAGCAAAGCGCAGATGCTTGCGAGGCATCCAATCGGACGAATAGGGGATCCAGAAGATGTCGCCCAAGCGGTGATGTGGCTGTTATCGGATGCCGCTTCTTTTGTCACCGGACACGCTATGTCTGTGGATGGCGGTTGGGTTGCACGATAAGTACAATTATGGTGAATTCTAACAATAAATAGATACTTTCGTCCCCGGTAGGTGCGGTTTTCAACCGCACCGGTTTGGAGTATCTCATTAATTCTAAGGTCCACTATAGTATTACATGAAATTACGTGCTAATTTTACAAAGCACTTACCCTGCTAACGGCGGAGTGGTATATTCTGCTCACAGCTAAATCTCATGGCAAATTTCGAGCAATGGAGCAACTTACTTGTGTCTGCGTATCGTTCCCAAAAAAATTGGCAATACTGGGGACAAGAGTGCTCCAGCGGTAACCATGGCTGCACGAAGAGATACAATACGACCAACTGCTCCTAAAATGGGACCACCTACCGCCTGACCGAAGGCGTCCGCTTGACCCATCATTGAAAAAATGGTAGCGCGAACTCTGGAATCAGCGTGCTGATTAATCCAAATCGTATTGATAGTTCGATCGAGTGAACGAAATAGTTGAACGGACCAATAAATGGCGATAACAAGGGCAAAGCTGCCAACCAAGCCGAAAGCAACAAGACTTGCAACTAGTAGCATATTGATGAGAAATAAGGCGCGTGGAACCGCAAGTCGGCTACTTGTATCAAGCGACCGCCGAGCAATTTCGGTGCCGACGATTTGGATGATATTTGCACCGACGTTGATCACGCCAAACCAGATAACGGGTTCTAGTATTCCGATTTCAGGAAGGGTGAAGTCCTTCAGTAGGTATGCTTCCCAGAGCCGATCAAATCCTTCGGTGTGCATCCCAAAGAAGATACCGATGCTGAGGATGGCAACTAACACCGACCGTTCCCGTACAACCCGTATCCCTTCGCGGACGGTGTCCCTCATTGCTCTCCAAGAAGCGCGTTCCTGTTGAGATATCGGCTGGAAGCCTACCTCCGGCATTGTGAAGGCGGTAAAAATCGCCAAACCGATGAACAATGCACCGCCTACGATTGTCGGCAGGTTGAGTTGAAGATGCGCTAGCCCCGTACTCGCAACGATGCCAATCAGGGAGCAGACTTGACTTACCTGTGCACCACGCATATAAGCCTTGGACGCTATAGCTTCGCTGGTTTCATCAGCAATCCATGCCTGCGCTGCGCCGCTGAGAAAGGTGTAACCTGCCCCACCAATGACATGCGATAGTAGAATCACTGCGAAAAAAGGAATCGAACCCAAGAGTATGCAACAGAAACCGAGTAATGCCGTCCCGATAATAATCGACAATCGACGGCTATACACATCGGCAACTACACCCGTGGGTATCTCAAGCAGAAATGCAGAAACTTCCAACGCCGTACCGATGAGCACCAGTTGTAGCGGATTCAGACCAACCACCTCAACGTAGTAAACAGCAATGATTGTGTATGCTATCGCTGAGAAAAGCGAGTATCCGCCGCTGTGAATAAGATAGATGGTGTATGCGCTGAGTTTTCTCATGTAAATCTCACTCAAGGTGTTTAGAAACAATCTTAGGGATAAATCCTAATTCGGTTTTTCTGAATATACGCAACATATTTCCTTGCCTAGTATCTGGCTATTTGTTTGATTGTTTGCTGTATTAAATATCTTCATCTTGAATAACTTCATCTTGAAATACGAATTTGTGGCGGAAAAGTAAGCCTACACTTTGATGGTTGTCTGAACCATGAGGAAGGTGATATAATGGGACTGTGCATTAATCACAAATCCCAAGGAGTTATGTATGGCAGACAAAAATCGTATTACCGTTACAGTCAACGCAGGTGAACATAATCGGGACAGCTGCCCCGTCAGCGTTGATATAGAGAATCAGGAAATCGAAGCACTTACGGGTGGATCGATCATTCTTACAGATCAGGCAAGCGGCGCAGCAATCCCCGCCGATCTCAACAACGATGGCAAAACTGCGACACTCTCATGGATTTTAAATGGACTTAAAGCCCATCAGGAACGGTCATATATTCTCTCATCAGGGGAGACTGGAAGTGGTGGTGTTGCATTCGGCGAACGCGACAACGCCATTGATGTGACAATTGACGGCAGGGAGTTTACAACCTTCCGCTACGGAACAGATGGGTTCCGCCCTTACTTCTTCCCGGTCCTAGGACCCGGAGGGAACCCGATAACCCGTGGCGAAACCAGTGAAGAATCCAGCGACCACGTCCATCACCGATCGCTATACGTCGCCTACGGTGAGGTCAACGATGTGGATGTATGGGCAGAGGGCGAAAATTCTGGCAGAGTCGTACATCAATCTTTCACGGATAAAGGCGGAGGAGCGGCAGTCGGCAAAATCTATACCGAAAACAATTGGGTGAACAAGGCAGGCGAAAAGTTGATGTCAGATCGACAGCACTTCCGCATCTACAACACCCCTGAGACGGGAACCATTATCGATCTAGATTTGACCTTGATCGCATCTGCGGGAGATGTCCATTTCGGTGATACCAAAGAGGGTGGGATTATATCGGTTCGCGTCAATCCATCGATGAACGCCTCCGATGGCGGAAAGATTGAAAACGCTTACGGTGGGATTAACGAAGGCGAAACATGGGGCAAACGTGCACAATGGTGTGACTATTCGGGTACCGTCGAAGGAACGCCCGTCGGGATTGCTGTATTTGATCACACTTCCAACCCGCGCTATCCAACATATTGGCATGTCCGCAACTACGGCTTAATGACGACAAACATTTTCGGGACCGGCACGTTTGAAGGCGATCCTAGCAAAGACGGTTCTTACATAATGAAAAGTGGTGAAGAGATGAATTTCCGTTTCCGTGTACTCATCCACGCCGGCGATGCTGCAACGGGGCAGGTTGCACAGAAATATCACGATTTCATCAATCCGCCAACGGTTTCAACCTCATAACCGCATCGCACAAACGGAAATCAGGGGTGAGATAAATGACGTTTTACTGGTCAGCCCATGAATTATGCCAGATCAGCTCGTTTTGCTGTGGGTCGTCTAACAAATCACCAATCGTCAGCGAATTGAAATAATCCTCCGGCAGGACATTCTGTTTACCATTAAACGTCGAACCGTCAGGCATAAAGGCACATGTCATCGCACGGCGTGGTCGAGTCGTCATATTTGGTCCCGCGGCGTGGGCGGTAAGGCCATTATGCCAAACAATCGATCCAGCCGGACACGGGCACGCCTGCGGCTCAATCTCTCGCCATTCAGGATATACTGTGAACAATCCACCCAAGTGCTCTCCAATGCCGACATTCTCGAATCGTGCAACCCGATGCACGCCGGGCAGATACCAGAGGCAGCCGTTGGCAAGCGTTATATCGTCCAGTGCCATCCACAAAGATAGAGAATCGCGGGAACTGAACGACCAATAGGGTACATCCAGATGCCAAGCGGTAGGATTCCCGTGGGGTGGCTTGATCAACGCTTGGTCATGCCAGATCCGGATGCCTTCTACGCCTGCTAACGTCGTAGCCATCCGCCCAATTCGCTGATCACAAATCAGTTTGTGCATACCTTCGTGCGTATCCGCAAGCCGCAGGCACTGTGTAAATACCCTCGCATAAAAAGCATCTGGATCCATCTGATTCGTCATGAAATTCACGGCACCTCCCAGACGCTCCGCAACGGACTCCTCGGTGCATCGGCGCCACTCTTCCAATTCGTCCGCATCGAGAAAATCTTCAATGACCAAAAAGCCGTTTGTTTGGTAAAATTCGACCTGTTCTTCTGTGAGTTCGTCACGCATTGCCGCTTGTTCCTCCTCTGTCTGCAATTCTCAATCTCACCAATCCATCATTATCCCGTTCCACCCTTCACACTCCAGACAGCGCCGGTAGTGTAGGTATTGCGCTCCGAGCAGAGAAATTCGATAACTTCTGCCAACTCCTCCGCGTCTGAGTACCGCCCGACCGGCGTTCCCGGATTGGCGAGAAATTCAGCGGAAAAACGTGGGACAACCATCTCCGTTAGCGCGCGTCCCGGCTCCACACCATTTACAAATACCCCCTGTTTGGGATACGCATTGCCAAGCGCACCGATAAACGAAAAGACCGCTCCCTTAGAGACACCATACGGCACCTGGTTCGTTGCGCCGTTACGCGCCCCGGAGGAGATTGTCACACACCGTCCCCAATTTCGCTCTAACATGTGAGGGATAGCTGCCTGATGGGCGTGGTAAACACCGTAGATATTAATCCGCATAACTTTATCAAACTGCTCGACAGATTGTTCGAGGAACGGTGCTTCCAGACCCAAGATCCCCGCGCAGCAGACGAGAATATCCAAACGTCCGAAGGTTTCGACCGTTTGATCTACCATTGACTGAACAGCAGTACAATCTGTCACGTCTGTTTTTATAAACAGGGCGCGCTGCCCCATCTGTTCAATTTCTCTGACCAAACTGGCGGCTTCCTCTTCGAGGATATCCGCGATGACAATATCCCGACCCGCTTCCGCGATCCGAAGGGCAGATGCCCCACCGATTCCTCGAGCCCCGCCAGTAATTACTGCCACCCGTTGTTCCTCGGGTGCTGCAAAACGCAGATTCGGCATAGATTAATCCTCCTAAATCAACACTCAGATTCCAAAGCTGCCAAATCTTCAGAAGATTTTATCGCCTTGTAGAGGCAGATCTCCTGCCTGCCCAAAAGGACAAACATATGCCCCTACGGCGAATCAAGATAGTTCGCAATCTCAGCACAGAAATCGACAATATCTCCGAGATCGTTCTGAATGACATCGTAAACTGTACGCAGATTAACTCTAGGGTAATGATGGACAATGACATTCCGCATCCTAACAGCTTGGCTAACTTTTTCGGCTAGTTCCTGCGGTATAATCCCATTCTTGGCAAGCATTTCAATCGCTTCAGGACGGCTATTAGGCGATCCTAAATTAGCACCGGTAACAACGTGCATCGCGATATCGCTTATTGCTTCCAACATCGTTTGGAGTTCGTATAATGACGCATCCACCGCCTGAAAATCTTGGGCAAATTCCTCGAAGTTCTTTCCACCCTGATTCTGTAAACGATTCAGCATCTCTTGGACATAATTCACTAAATGTTCGACGCGCCTCCGGTCTATCATGTCCTTCCCCTTTTTTAACATCTGCCTCGTTTTTGCACGCCTCATCAAGTAATCGCGACCAATCTGTTGCCACGGTTCCTCATCCGTATGTTTTTCAAAAATCCCCATCTCAAACTGAATACGCTCGTGTGGATTGGCACAAAAGGCAAGTTTTCCCGTCCGCAGGATTTCATAGGCAAAATGTGTTGGCACTCCATCCAGACTCACAACATCAACCTCAACGCCTCCCAAGGCTTGGCATAAGTATTCCGATAGCCGCCCAGTAATCTCTACTTGGTTCGACGCCTCCACCTCACCAAATAGGAGTGCTACATCGACATCACTTTCCGCCCAAACCTTCCCTGTTGCATAAGATCCGAAAAGGTATGCCGCAATAACCGGCGGACTCACGTTGATAACGACGGTTTTGATTGCTTGTTCAATAGAAGCCTGTGAAATTTGCATGGCGCCAATCATGACCCTTCAAAGGATGAGATAGCCATAGGATATTCTATGCCATTAAAAATGTCAAGTTCGCTTTCAGTGACACGTAAGAGCATTTATGGTGAATACTAAAAACAGATAGACACTTTCGCCCTTCGGTTTCGATCCCCCCGATAAATCGGGGTAAACTAATTATCGGGACCGGTAGGTGCGGTTTCATGAAGTTTAAGTATTTATACTGAATTCTAAAAATAAGCAGACATTTACCAATAACTCCGACCTTCGTGAATTTTCCCAAGTCCCCCTGACAAGGGGGATTTAGGGGGTTGGTTATGCATTGGAAGTGTTTCATTAATTCTAAGATCTACTATAAATCGGTAATCCCGATTTTCCTCGAAACATACGGTAGGCGCGGTTTTCAACCGCGCTGGTGTCGATAGCAAATTACCGAATTATTTTTTTTCTTCATCCAACCGCACCGATCTGGAATATCTCATTAATTCTAAGATCTACTATAGTTTTCCACTTTTTGACTGATTTTGACGGGCAGACAAAAAATTACCTCCTACACTGTAGGCGGGGCATCTTGCTCCGTCCGAAGAATTAAATGACCCTAGAGGTTAAAAAAACAACCGTTGACAGAGGTCACTCGCTATGATATAGTTTCGAAGCCTCAATAGAAGGTAGACAACATATATCAAAAATGAACGCTTTGGAGGGAAAAGATGGCAGATCGATTGGCTATTGATGGTGGAACTCCTGTTATTGCGGAGCCTATTCCCAGCGGTGTGCACGGTCCAAGCGCTATCGATGACCGGGAGATTAACGCGGTCACCGAAGTGCTGCGGAGCGGAAGGCTGTTCCGGTTTGTTGAGGATTCTCACGTGGCTGCGTTTGAAACGGAAGCCGCAGCACTACTCGGCGTGAATCATGCACTGATGGTCAATTCTGGTACGAGTGCGATCATCTGTGCACTGACAGGGATTGGCGTCGGTCCCGGCGACGAAGTGATCGTTCCGGGCTATACCTTTATCGCAACAGCGGCGGCGGTTGTTGGTGTAGGGGCTATCCCTGTAATCGCTGAAATCGACGAATCGCTCGGCATGGATCCCGCCGACGTTGAACGGAAGATCACCCCGCACACAAAGGCAATCCTGCCCGTCCACATGCAAGGGGTGCCGTGCCGCCTTGATGACCTCATGGCGATCGCCAAGCGGCATGACCTCAAAATGGTCGAAGATTGTTGTCAATGTGTCGGCGGACGGTATAAAGGGGCGTATACCGGAACGTGGGGCGAAGCCGGTGCGTGGAGTCTAAACTACTTCAAGGTAATTAGCTGCGGTGAGGGAGGTATGGTCTTTACAGATGACTACGACATCTATGAACGCACCGCGTTTGCTAGTGATGCTGCAATGCCGATGTGGATGAGCGATAAAGAGTGGCAAAATCCGCCATTTTCACGTCAGGGCTACCGTCCAAGCGAAATTATGGGGTCGATTGCGCGGGTACAACTTTCCAAACTTGAGGACATCTTAAGCCATACCCGTCGGCTGAAAAAGGCGTTCCTCGCAGAGTTGGATGAGCCGAAGGGATATATCCCACAGCATGTCGATGATCCCGATGGCGAATGCGGTATCAGTGCAGCAATCATTGTTAAAGATCCGGAGCTCACTCCGAAATATGTCGAGGCTCTCAAGGCAGAAGGACTGGGGGCAGGCACGGCGTATAACGAGGGCTTTCCAGATCGTCACATCTACTATTACTGGGATTCAATCCTGTTCAAGCACTCCCACCACCCATCGGGTTATCCGTGGAAAGATCCAGCCTACAAGGGGAACGTTGAGTATTCACGAGATATGTGCCCACAGACCCTTTCAATCTTGGGCAGAGCTTTGCGGTTTGGGTTCAATGTCAATATGCAGGAAGACCACGCCCGGTTGATGGCTGCGGCGATCAACAAAGTGGACGCGGCGTTAGGATAGATAGTGAAACGGGAACAGATCGCCGAAGCCCTACAGACACTGGATTTAGAAGCTGGTCACATTGTTTTTGTGCATAGCTCGTTGAGCAGCATTGGCTACGTCGAGGGTGGCGCAGACGCTGTAGTTGACGCATTCTTAGATGTGCTCGGTTCAACAGGCACACTCGTGGTGCCGAGCTTCACCTTCTCCCACGGCGGCAAATCCAATCCGGTGTTTGACCCTATTCGGGATCCGTCGGAGATGGGACGGATAACGGAGGTGGCTCGAACGCGCCCCGACGCCCGACGGAGCCATCACCTGCTGCACTCTGTCGCTGCTCTAGGACCCCACGCAGAAGATATTACTGCTGTGCATGGTCCCTCCGCTTGGGCAGCCGATGGTCCCTTCTGGAAACTCTACGAACTAGATGCCCACATTTTAATGCTCGGCGTTCCCTATCTCCGCTGTACCTTCTTTCACGTTATCGAACAGCTTGTGCAGGTACGTTACCGGCGGTGGCGGGAAGTGGAGGCGAAAGTTCGAGATTCAAGTGGACGCGAACAACCACTCCCCATGTTCGGTTATAGCCCCAAACCGGGGTTTGTGGGCAACGACTTCAACAAATTGGGGATTATACTCGAAGAACGCGGACTTGCTCAGGTCGGTGCGCTGGGTAACGCTGTGGCGCGACGGTTTCGGGCACGAGACGCGCTTGAGGTCGGTCTCGCGGAGTACCGGAAAGATCCGCTCCTGCTTGTCAAGACCGGCGACAGCATAACACAACTCCGGCACGGTGTCCTGACCGCAGATCTGCATAATGAGAAGTCGGTGATCAATCCAGCGAAAATCTATGCGTGCTCATGTTAAGAAATAGTGCAACAGAAACCGAGTTTTTTCTTGAAAACTCGGTTTCTCTTCGCGCTTTGCACAAGGAAGCAATAATTCGGATAAGATAGCCCAAGTTGCTAGATTCTGTTGACATTCATACGTCTTCTTCGTAGGGGTTGGGTCTCCCAACCCTTTGTTCATACGTCAGAGCCGATTTCGGGATTCTGTAGGTCGATTTTCCAAAATTGACGTTTCAATGTCGAGATATGAATCTTGACCTACAATCTACTTTTGTACCACGATCTGTTAGATTGTGATCCAGCCTGCAAACTAACAGTTTGCGCTACATTTGGCAGATTGCCTGATGATTACAGCGTTTGCCGAATGAGCAGCATCAAAATGTCAACACGCCCTAGATTCTGTTGACATTCATGAGGTCCTTCGTAGGGGTTGGGTCTCCCAACCCTCTATTCATCCGTCAGAGACGATTTCGGGCTTATGTAGGTCGATTTTCCAAAATCGACGTTTCAATGTCGAGATATGAATCTCGACCTACAAATTTCGATCGGGGGCGGGAAAATGTCCGATCTATAGCCCCAGAGGGGCGGCATGTTTATAGAACATCGGCAAACCAATTTCCCCAAGCCCCAGGGGGGCGACATGTGTGTAGAATGGCGTTAATATATCGAAGAAAGAAAAGACGATGACACAAAAAGATACAGTAGCAGCAGTCTGGGAACAGCATAAAAAAGTGATACCCGGTGGCGTCGTTTCACTGAATCGGGTGATCGATCCGATGCGCGTTTTTGTGAAAGCAGAAGGTGCCTATCTCTGGGATAGCGATGGGATGCGGTACATCGATTATCATGCAGCCTTCTCGCCCTATCTATTGGGTCACAGCGATCCAGATGTCGATGGAGCGGTGATTCAAGCCATAAAAGAGGGCAAATCCCTAATCGGTGCGGGGACAACCCCTTGGGAGGGCGAGCTAGCGAATCTGCTAGTGGAATGTATCCCCACGCTAGACCAAGTGCAGATCACCAATACAGGTTCAGAGGCGACCTTTTTCGCCGTGCGGGTTGCGAGGGCGGTAACCGGTCGCGACGAAGTCATTATCATGCAGGGCGGGTACAACGGTTGGCATAACGATGTGGCTTTCAATCTGATGGATCCCCATGAAAGAATCGCGGACCATCAGTCGGGCGAAGAATTGCCGCTCTATCCGATTACAGCCGGTATGCCCTCCTCCGCCTCCCAACATGTCCATGTCGTACAGTTCAACGACTTGGCTGCCGTGGAAAATCTAATAAAAACGGAGAATATCGCGTGCATCATCCTTGAGCCGATTCTACAAAACATCGGTGTGGTCAAACCGAACCCCGGATACTTAGAGGGACTGCGACGCTTGTGCGATCAATACGGTTCTCTGCTAATTTTTGACGAGGTAAAAACGGGGTTCCGTCATGCCTTGGGCGGCTATCAGTCGATATGTGGGGTGCGGCCGGATCTGTCGGTATTCGGAAAGGCGGTCGCCAACGGCTACCCGCTCGGCGTCGTCGGAGGCAAGCGGGAATATATGGAGTATTTCAATCACCCGCAACCGGAAAAGAAGGTGTTGATCGCGGGCACCTATAGCGCCCATCCCGTCCCGACGGCAGCGGCAATCGCAACCCTGAAGAAATTGAAGGCGCAAGAAAGCGAGATTTATGGTCATCTGGAACACCTCGGTCAGATGATGGAGGCTGGCTTAAAGGAGCTGCTGTCTGAGAAGATTTCCCCTCAATGGTCGCTCGACAAGGATCCGCCTTTGTTGTCTATTTTATGGAGGAGGTTCCCACCAACTGGCTGCAAATTGCACAGTCCCACGATATGGACCTCGATAAAAAGTACAGAACACTCTTGATCGAGAAGGGTATTTTTCATTTCCCACTTCCCACCAAACAGGGGAGCATCTCCTTCGCCCACACAGAGGCAGACATCGAACACACCATAGAGATTACAGAACAGGTTTTAGACCAATTATAAGCGTTAGGACTTACGCAGTTGGTTCATAAGTCCCCCGGTGACAAGGGGGATTTAGGGGGTTAAAAATAAAGGTTCATATAAAAAAGTGCAAAGCAGAAAAATAAATCGTGTCTCCCCGCCCTTACTTGTCAGTGGGGTCGGGGAATCGCCCCTGGTCTCGGAACGGACTACGAATACGATTTCTTAACATGAGCCAAGAGAAAATCCTTGCGTCTTAGTATCCCTGCGTCATTGCGTTAAATTCTTATAATATATTTGTAGGAGGGGCATCTCCCGCATAGCGAGGATCCCGATAAATCGGGACCTGCCCCGATACGCTCGATTTATCGGGCGTAAGTCCTAAGAACCTTTTTGAAAAATCCAAATAATCTCTGAAAGTTGTCATTTTACTGGTAAATGTCCTCAAACTCGGTTGATTTTGCCCTAAAATGGCAAAAGATGACCGTTTCACCTACTCTTAAAACAGGCGCTTAGCCCCAGCGGGGCGACATGTTTATAGAATACAGGACAAACAAACACCCTAAGCCCCAGAGGGGCGACATGTGAACTGTCTAAAGATGACCGTTTCACTTTTAAAACAGGCTCTAAGAGTAATTAATGAGTTGATAATTATGACAACGAAATCCAAATCCACCGGCTGGTCAACCAAAGCCATCCACGCCGGCGAAGAATCCCTCCCCAAAACAGGTCCCCTTATTCCGCCTATCTACCAGAACAGCACCTTTCAGTTTGAGACAGCGGAGGAATGCGTCGCTGCATTCACGGACGAAGATTCGGGCTATGTCTATACGCGGTGGGGAAATCCGACACAATCTGTCCTCGAAAGCAAGATCGCCGTGCTAGAATGCGGTGAAGCCGCACTGGCAACAGCATCAGGCATGGCAGCCGTAAGTACAACCTTGTTCACACTGCTGGCTCACGGAGACCACGTTGTAGCGATGGATTCCCTCTATTCCGGATCATATAATATCCTGAATGATGATCTCCGTCGCATGGGAGTCGAAACTACATTCGTGGACGCTACCGACATAGGTGCGGTCAAACGAGCGATTCAATCGAACACAAAAGCTATCTATGTCGAAAGTCCTGCCAATCCAACGCTAAAGTTGGTGGACCTTGCTGCCTGCGCGGAGATTGCAAACGCGCACGGGATTACGTCCGTTATCGACAACACCTTTGCCACACCGTGTGGACAGCAGCCAATCTCCCTCGGTTTTGATGTCGTCGTCCACAGTATGACCAAGTATCTCAGCGGAAATAGCACGGTGGTCGCCGGCGTGATCGTTGGATCAAAGGAGTTCATAGATCGTGCGAAGAAAGGTGCGCTGCGAAACTTCGGGGGCGTCATCAGTCCGTTCAACGCTTGGTTGACGCTGCACGGGGTCGCCACGCTGCCGCTACGTTTTGAGCGTCACTGTGCCAATGCCCGTGGGCTCGCAGAATTTCTGGAAAATCATTCAGCGATCGAGAGGGTGCACTACCCCGGTCTGCCAAGCCACCCACAACACGCACTCGCCAAACGGCAGATGAACAACTTCGGCGGGATGATCGCTTTTGAACTCAAAGGTGGTGTGTCGGCGGGAGAGAAACTGGTGAATCGGGTAGAACTCTGTGCGCTTGCAGTCAGCTTGGGTGATGTACGGACGCTGATCTGTCACCCCGCTTCGACGACGCACTCACAGGTTTCGCCGGAAGCGCGGAGACGCGCCGGAATCACCGATGGGTTGGTCAGGGTTTCTGTCGGGTTGGAGGAAGTGGAAGATATTATCGCAGACCTTGATCAGGCGTAGGACAAACACAAAAATGGGGTAAATCTACATTCCCTAAGCAATGAAAGGGATTCACTTAGAAAATAGGATTTACATCTGCTCAGTTCCCCAAATAGGAGCAGCGATGGAAGAAGGGAAGGATGGAATACTTCTCCGTTTGCCACCCGGTTTGCCCCAATCTTCCACGCTTCCAATCTTCCAGTCGTTTCGTTTCACGCATCTGTTTTACGCTTCCGGTATCTCGATCGGCAGATCCAGCCGATCTCCCCACTCTTTCCACGAGCCGATGTAGTTGCTGACTTTCTGATAACCCAAAAGCCGCAACGCCAGATAGCTGTGGGAAGAGCGGTATCCGCCCTGTCAGTAGGACATGACGCGCTTCTCCGGCGTAATACCCGCAGATTCATACAGTTCTCGAAGTTCTGCAGCAGGTCTGAACATGCCGTTCTCGTCCAGATTGTTCATCCATTCGATATGGACGGAGCCCGGAATAGCACCACCCCGTGCGGAACGTGCGACATCTCCATAGTGTTCGGCAGCGGCACGCGTGTCGAGAACAGCAAAGTCACCGGCATCAAGTAACCCACGGATAGTCTCCGCATCCATGTGAGCATCTGCTTTTGAGTCAGTTGAGAATTGTGCTACTTCCTCTGGTACTACGGGTTCGGTGCTCACCTCCCCACCTGCAGCAGACCAAGCACCAAGCCCACCGTCCAACACCCGGACATCTTCATGCCCCAGATACTCACAGAACCAGAATCCACGCGCTGCCTTAACGCCAGATTCATTTTCGTACCACACGATTGTCTTGGTCGGGTCGATCCCACGGTCCTTAAAGAGGTAAGCAATCGTCCACATAAACGAATTGAACACCTGTTCGCTCGTGTCGCTGAGACTGATTGCAAATAGATCGAGATGGATCGCACCGGGGATATGTCCCTCGACATATTCATGCGTCGGTCGGACATCCACAAGGCAGATTGAACCGTCGCCGAGTCTACCCATCAACTCTTCAGCGGAAATCAGCAACTGTGGATTGGTGTAGCCTTTGTCATTCATGATGTTCTCCTTATTCTTGGTGCTTTGCTCATTGAAAATGACTTTTGTTGACTCTTTTTTCACTTCTGGAGTCAGTCCATGTAATTGAATCGGGCAAGGTTATTGGACATTTTTTTCCTTATCGAGACTGGCAAAACCCGCGTGTTTACTGGATCAAGATTTTCGATTTTTCCCTGAAAACCGCTTAAAATGTCTGATAAGAATATATTATCGGATATTATTCGACCGGTGTTAACACCTGTTCGTTGAACCAATTTATAATTTCTGGGGATCCTTCAAACCATTCCCCGATAACACGTAAATGAGAAAACCTTTCATGGATTTGTTTTTCCTGTTCAGGTTTTGCGTTATCTAAAAAACCAACTAATCTCAAAGGCTCAGACGGTTGGAACGTCTTTTGTCGTGTATCTAAGTCCGTGGTATACCCGATTTTTATGCGTTTAGTGATTTCGCCTTGGAGAAAATATATTCCACGGATTCTATGATCCTCCAGACCCTCTACAGCTCTATTGATCATACCAAAGGGCTTAAATAAGGCCGGCTCGTTAATAACACCATTTTCAAGCTCAGTAAGTGCTAGGAAAAATTGGTCGTCTAGAAAAAACCTTTCAAACTCAGGTATTTCTAATTTGTCGCCGTTTTTGAAATAAATCGTTAGATTGACTGGAGTAAAATTTTTTACCCCGCTGGGCGTTTGCTGCATATAGTCTATATCAGGATTTATATCACCGAGTCCTATTCTATAATAAACGACTTGCTCTATATCAAAAGCATAACCGTGAGGCAGTTCCACAAATTTGGGCATTGTTCCTCCATTTTTTGGTTGGGTGGTTTGGGGTCATCTATCTATTTTGAGTTTAAGAGTTTAGCCGTCTGAATAGTTGAGATATATCCGTTAGGAGTTGTGCTTCATCATATTGTACCTCGCTGGATAGGCTCCTATGGGTGAACCATTATCCACACCGGACCCACGCCCCCTGATACTATCGCCTCGAATTAACCGACAACGCCTCCCAGGCTGCCGCTATTCTGATTCTATCGCTATCGCTTAGTGTTAACGCCCCGCCATCTTGAATCATCAAATCGTTCATGATTAATCCCCCAGTGTCGTTATTGTGCCTGTCTTATGAATGAGACCAATGCGGTTAGCCCCCTCCTTATCGTGTAACAATATTCTTGAGGGTTCTCCTTGATAATGTGGGTGCGAAGGGAAGAGACGGGCTAACCAAGCCGCTGGGTTTCCATTCTTATCAAGAACCTCCACTGAACTGATGTCCCCCTTGCTGATTAACTTCGCTGCTGCCCTATCACTAGAACGGAAATTACGGACAATCACATAGTTTTCCGTTGAAGTGCCTGCTAAGGCGACCGCCTCTTGCTCATTATCCGCATCCTCGAAAACAATCGCATAGTTTCCCCAGCCTCCGCTTTGCAATTTTATTCCTTGCCTACCTTGCGGATGATAAACAATTAGCTCATTATGTCCGAACTTATTATGATGCAAAACAATTGCTTTGTTACCATCCTTATTTACCACCTCAATCTCCCTGCAGACGACTTTATCAAACACCCCATTGTTCTGCGCCTCAATGTTCGGCGTGATAAACTGACCGATAGTGATACCGACTAACATAATCCCTGCACCTAATAGGATATATCCCAACTTCTGCTTGTTATTCATGACTGTTTCCTATTCTCCCCTCGGATGAGACACCGATCGACTGGGGGGATGCAGTAAAATCGGCGTTAGTCTGTCGTAACCTACATAACGCGCCCTAATCTGTTCCGAACAAAAAAACAGGGCACAAATGTCCGATAAGAGATTTTATCGGATATTTCATAATATTATGCCTCGTCGGAGTTTTGCATATTCCCTAGACAGAGATACTCAACCGTCACACCATTTTGAGCAAGTGCGCCAAGGAAGTTGCGCCACTTGCTATCGACCGCTTGCAGGATAGGAGGTTGCCCTGAGTGAGCACACGCAACGGCGACAAATTTCCTATCATCGTCGTCGAAATTAGCCAACGCTGGATCGCTTGGGAATTCTGCGAAGTTAATTTTTCCACCACCAACGATAGGTGTGATCTCAATCCGGTCACAACAATCATCGTTTGTCCAATTTATCTCTACCCACTTCAGAAACGCATCGCCGACACCGGGCTGGCCGGATGGATTCAATTTGTTTCGGTATTCGTCAATTATATATCGTTGATCATCCAACGCGCAGTAATCTACCGCTAATTTTATTTCGCCGTTGGTTATTTGCTCAAGTCTGTCAACACAGATTTCAACACAATCCTCAGATGCGTGGGATAAACGGTTGGCGACTAGCGGGACATTTGTATCTACAATTACGGTCATTATTTCTCTGCTTTCCGCCGCTGCATCTCGGCTCTTGTCTTTGCTGCGAGGTCGCCCATCTCATCGCCAAAGAAATCCTTAGGCCAATTACTGATGTTGCCGTATTCATCAACTTTGAGTTGTTCGGCTTTGGAGTTACCGTCGTTGATCTCGCAAAAATAGAACGCTGTCTGATCCGCTGAAATCCCTTCATCGTGAACCCCGTATTCGGCAATCCGGCGCATTAGGCGCAGCAGCAGATGTTCACTGTGGCTCTCAAGGATAATCTGTATATTCCGATTTTTCACGACTTCAATTAGAACGTCTGCCAACTCTGATTGCACTTTCGGGTGCAAATGGGCGTCCGGCTGTTCGAGGACGAGGATTGAACCTTCAGGAAGGTCATAGCACGAGGTCAGCACCGGCAGGATTTGGGAAACGCCGAAACCAACGTCTGTGAGTCCGACTTCGGGACCATCTTTATACTGTTTGACAAGGAGTTCGTAAGTCTGTTCTGTATCAGAGAGAGGGGAAAGAGTGTAGGAATAGATCAAGTCTAACTCTTGTAACCATTTCATAATCTGCTCATCAATAGAATGGCGTCGAACCCGCCCCGAAAGCCAAGCAGAAATCATCTTTTCTCCATATCGCCCAATGCCTTTTGGGTGGCTATCTTCCCAAGAATAATACCGTCGAGGATCTTCACGACGTGGACCGAGATAGTAGATTCGATCGAATAGGTTTTCAAAAGCCTCTTGAAGATCAGAAAATCGCTCCGCAGTCTTTGAGGGATAAAAGCTAAACCCATAGCATCGGAACGGTCTTACCGATCCCCTTGCATAAAATGCCCGTTGATTGACATCAGGCAGTATAATTTCGTAACTCCCCGACTTTGGGGCTATCCCAAATTGGTCTTTCCCCACCTGATAATTGATCTGTCCTATACTTTGGTTATGCAAGTTAAAATAAAAGGAAAGAGCGTCAAGTTCGTACTTGTTCATCATGGTTGTCTTTTCGGGCAACTTCCATGACACCGAAATACCGAGACTCGGTCCTTTTATGGGGCGGTGAATAGCATCGCCGAAACTTCTCAAATCAATTAGTGATTCCTCATCGCCAAAGTAAAGTGGCTCATCCCATTCCGGTGGACATTCCACAGTCTGCTTGAGCAGAAGCAGGAGCTGCAAGAGACTACTTTTGCCGGAGCTATTCGCGCCAAAGAATCCAGTCAATGGAGCAAAGTGTAGGCTACCGGTATCTTGCCATGACTTGAAATTCTGTGCACTGAGTCCAGTGATCATGACTTATTCCTCCTTTTCACAGACAATTTGAAAAACAATAGAATATCCAATAAGACGGGTTAGCGGACATTTTCAAATCTCCTTAAAGCAGACTGAGCCTCTATGTCTCTTTGTTCAGCTGCCTGGCTAAACCACCTTGCTGCCTCTGCCTCGTCCTGTACAACGTGATCACCATTTGCATACATCACACCGAGGTTATACTGTGCTTCGGCATGTCCTTGCTCAGCCGCTTTAGTAAACCAGTCAAACGCCTGTCCATAGTCTTGTTCAACCCCAACGCCCTTTGCATACATCCAGCCAAGGTGATTATATACTATGCACAGGTTGGTCCGTGCAGTAGCATTACCTTGTCGAGCAGCGTTGCTAAACCAGATGATTGCTTCATTATAATCTTGGTCAACACCTCTGCCATTTGCATGCATCACACCAATGTTGTTCATTGCAGTGGTATCACCTTGTTGAGCGGCTCTTTGATAATGCAAAAACGTCCTCACATTGTGCCGTCCGAAGCCTCTACTAGTCGTATGCCTCCCATCAAAGTTAATTTCTTCGGTGGGGGTGCTTCTGTAATCCAGCCTAACTGCCTGCCCATCGTCCGTATTAATTTGCTCGCTTCTCATAGGAGGCGCCCTAAACCTCGCAGACAGCTCACTAAGCCTATGCTGTGCATCAGCGTGTCCTTGTTCAGCGGCTGTACGATACCATCTGATTGCTTCATCATAGTTTTGAACATTAACGCCTCTGACGTATTGAAACCTCCAGCCAAGAGTGTTCTGTGCATCAGCATACCCCTGTTCAGCCGCTTTTCGACACCATTTGAGTGCCTCACTAGAGTTTGGACTAACACCTCTGCCATGCTGATACATCCAACTCAGGTCGTACTGGGCGATGGCATGTCCTTGTTCAGCGGCTTTTTGATACCACTCGACCGCTTTCTCATCGTCTTGAATAACGCCCCTGCCATTTGCGTAACGCCAGCCACAGATATAGCATTCGGCTGCGGCATCGCCTCCCTCAGCAAGTAGGCGCAATGCTGTTACTTCGTCCGGCTCTGCGTCCCGTCTGTGTCTTTCGGTGGCGAGCCGTTCCTCATATTCGATAACCATTCGTGATACTATGTTATTTGAGTTACCTCTCAAAAATTCAACCACCATCTGCTCGGCAAGCCCTGCATCTAATCTATTTCCATCTAGGAAGTGTTGAATAACAGGAATAAATTGATCAAGTGAATCAGGATAAATTTGGAGATGACCAAACAGCTGAAAAGCCACCTCATTCCTTTTGTCTGGATTATCTAGTTTTAACAGCAGATAGTCGTAAAATATACCGTTGAGCCGCTTTAGCTGCTCGGCAGTTTGCTCATCAGGTATAATCACTTTTAGATTAGTACTGTCTTCTTTTCCTTTCAAACGCGCGTGGTGATTTCCACAAAGTGTGATACCATTGTCAAGTTCGAGGGCAAGTTCAGGATATTTGCTGCGCGGTTTGATGTGATGTGCATGAAGGTAACTAGCCTCCGGACATTGACGACACTTTTTTCCATCGCGCCTTTTTACCTCTCGTTTCCATTGCTGATCTGTTCTAATCTCCGGCATAAGTATTCTTCATTACTGACTGATTCAATTTTGCCCGTCTTAGTCTGTGTTAAACGCCCCTAAACCGCAACGACCCGCTGATGTCCTTCTCTATCTTCCGCCGGTATAATCCGAATCTCAATGTTACGGCTAAAACGATTGAGAAGTGTAAACAATCGCTCCACGCTTGGTTAAAATCACCTTTTTCAGTCTTGAAATATCAGATGGGGCAACACCGAGAATTTTCCCCGCTTGTGCCTGTGTGAGTTTTTGCGCTTCAATGATGTTGTATATCTCAAGAGCTAAATCTGCTTTCAACAGGGCTCGCTCAGCTTCGGCATCAGAAAATCCCACATCCTTAAACACATTTCCAGAGCTCTGCTCGACTTTGATATCTTCACTCATCTTTTGTCTCCGGAGGCGAGGGATTCGTTCCCTTGAGCAAGTTACAAAAGTTGCACAAATAAAACAGGCTCTTAGTGTTTACGTCTATTGCTTTCAAAGTGACCACCTGATACGGCAAAATCTAAGGCATCCCTTTTCTCCTCAAAAGATTCATCGAAAATAGTTGGTTTACAGGAGGCACAAATAAATACAACCCCCGCTGTGCTGTCCGGATATCTCCAGACCGGCGTCTTTGTCGTGCGACAAGCAGAGCATCTCGTTTCCTGATTAATTCGTCTACCACGTCGGCTAAGCAAGATGATTTCCATTTCTATCCTCCTCCCAAAATTTCTAAATATCCGCTATCCTTGTTTATCGGATACTACTCCTCTTCACTGTTGTCTGCCTCTATATCTATTCTCTCTAGCCACTTAATTATTTCCTCTAACCGGTGACAGGTATTTGCAAGTGAATCGTGAAGGTTGACTATTTCCTTCTCTTGCTCCATTAGTTCAACCATTCGGGTTATTTCCTCTGACCGCAGGATAGATTCCAATTCGTTAAATTGTTGAACTATAAGGTCAAGCATTTCAGCATACCCTAGAGCCACTCTAAGTTGTTGTTCCAGTTCCCACATCATAGTTCTTCTCCTTTCAAATCCCCATTTCTTGAAGTTTCGCAACAAGGTAGGCGTGGAGATGTGCACCTGCCTTGGGGCTTACAAAGCATCACAATGCATAGCCGATAATACTTTTTATCGGATATGCTAAGTTTGCCTCATTTCGGAATTATCTCTACTTTCAGAGGGACACCAAGATCAGCGGCAATTTCTTCAAGAAGGGCACTTTTCACCTTTGTGGAGGTATTGACGTTTATGTAATACCCATCAAGTTCGCGTTGCTGCTGCGTGAGGTCCTCAGACGTTGATATTAGATCCCTGTTGTTGTTTAATACTTTGTTAAGGTCTCTTACCCGCTGTATCCCTAGCAGCCTAATTACTTCAACGAAAGTGTCTGTCGCAACTGTATCATCGATCGTTGTTCTATCGGGCATAGTTACGGCAAGGCGTGTTGACGGTCTTTTACCGCGGCGATTTGATGAACCTCCAGAGGCGAGGTTTCGTGTGGGGGGCACCGGTGTTGGGGGTATGCGTATATTTTCGCGGTGTGTTTCCAGAAACTCCTTTACCTCATTTTCGTCCGGTTCGTGTTTGCAGAGTTCACACGTCTTTTTTTGAAGCCGCGCGACGATGAGTTCGTCAAACTCGTCAATGAGTTGATTCCACGCCTCCGGCAAGGTCTCTGAAACTTGGATTTGTCGCTGCATCTGCTTGTATAGATACTCTGCATTTTGGAGCGCACTACCATCGCTGACATTCTCTTTATTGAGAACGCTCGCTAACACACTGACAATCTCTACCTTGTCCTGTTCGTCAATGCAGAGCGCGGCAAAGCGTCGTCGCTCCCAGGTTCCAGGTTGGAGTGACAGATAGAACCACCACACCGTCCCGTTGGTGAGGAGCGCAAGCGGTATCCCCTCTTTGAACGCGTAATCGAGGAGCTGTTCCTGGTGCTGTTCCAACAGCTCTCCGCCCTTTTTCACTTCGACGAACACCTGTGCCTCCTCATCAAGCAACAAGGCATAGTCCACTCTGCGACCTTCTAGAGAATACTCAGGTCTCACCTCACGGCGGTTGTCTGCGTCCCAGTCCAATGCGTTGAACACCCTACGCACACTTTGGCTCACCTCTGCTTCACTCAGCCGCGAGAGTTCTTCGTCCCTCTGTAAATCTTCTATAACTTTTGTCAATCTATCGGAAATGTTTCCGTCAACCATATCAACCATCCTTTCAGATATTGGCGGCAGCTCACCCCGAGACCCATGAATGAGTCAGATTTTGGTTCCAGTAACCAGTCAGTTTTCACTGCCATAAAGTCAAATCACTTTTCATCGCGGAGGAATGTCCGGTAACAGATTTTATCAGATATTTTCATCAAAAAAACTTGGGAAGAATGAAAAACAGTATTATGAAAATTATTACCAGTTTAATTGCGTTCCACAAACACCCCCTGCATCTAGGTTGCTCGAAATCGGAAGGGTTGGGAGCGTAAAAGTTTAGTCCACCATCAAAGCCCCCACCACCGTCGGACTCATAAAGTGTTTTCATTCTATCAACCTTTCTTCTCTGAGCCTTCTACTTCACGTCCCCGTTGTGCATATTCGAGAAGTTTCGCCACAAGGTTGGTGTTGGACGCGCGCCTTAACTGTCATTTGCCTCGACATGCGATCGAAGCACCGCGTTGATTTGCGCCTTGTAATCTGGGGTATAGGCTTTGAACCGTGCCAACAGATCTGCATCAACGATGACTATGTTTTCTGGCATAATCACTGTTGCATCCTTCCAAAAGTCTGCATCCGTGGGCGGATCGTCCGGATCAGATAAGGCTGCTTTTTCTATGTCTTCATCAGTTAGTGCATCCACGCGCTCCCAATCAGTTTCATCAGGGAGGGTGTCTATTTCAGAATGAGGGTTGGGAAACCCAACCCCTACGAAGATGATGCGGGTGTATTTGACGGAGGTATTCTGCTCTTTCATGTTTGTTCGCTTTACCTTACCTCTGCCAGTGCCTCATCAATATCTCGCGTCACTTCTTCCTCCGGTGTATCAGCAAAGGCATCGTGAAACTGTGCGACGATATTCTCCCATTCTTTTCGCCACGTTGTCGGGTCCGTTTCAAGGGATTTACGCAGTTGCTCACGTTCCACTTTCGACAGTTTTTTGATAAGTGGTAACAGTTTTTCTAGGGTAACCGGTTCAGCAATTTGAATCATCGTAATCTATTCCCTTCTTCAAAATTCGGCGTCTTTCGGATCCCACAGGACTTCGCAGTTGAACGCTCAAATCCATGTAGTTCGGCGATTTATCGGCGCTAGGCACTGTTCCCAACGCCCGATAAATCCCCGACTTGTCGGGACAGGCGGGCAACTACAGTAGAGGTTCCATTCGGAACGGAGTCCCCAATCTCTTGGGAAGCCTCCAGACAATAATCCGCGCAATCCGCGTCATCAGTTTAATCCGCGATTCAGACAATTATTGTGAACCGCCCCAAACCTTAAGAAATTTCGCACATATCACGCCGATTCAATCACCTCAACCCCACCCATATAAGGCACAATAGCCTCTGGAATCCGAATGCTCCCATCCTCCTGCTGATACGTTTCGAGGATTGCGATGACCAATCGTGGCAACGCTGTCCCGGAGGCGTTGAGGGTATGCACCAATTCAGGTTTCGCGCCCGGTTCACGGCGGAAACGGATATTCGCACGACGCGCCTGAAAATCCTCAAAATTACTGCACGAAGAGATTTCCAGATTAAACTTTTCGTCGACCGGTGCCCATAATTCAATATCGTAACATTTGACGCACTAAATCCGAGATCCGCTGTACAAAGCGAGATGACACGATAGGGCAAATCGAGGGCTTGCAAGACCGCTTCACCATTACGCAGCAACGATTCATGTTCATCGTAAGATGTCTCTGGAAAGGTGAATTTCACCATTTCGACCTTATCAAACTGGTGGAGACGTTGCAACCCGCGCGTCTCTCGACCGTAAGAGCCCGCCTCCCGTCGGAAACAGGGGGTGTATGCCGTATAGTAGATCGGCAGATCCTCGCCGTTCAAAATCTCCTCGGCGAAGATATTGGTGACCGTCACCTCTGCGGTTGGGATGAGAAAGAGATCCATCTCCTCGTTTTCTTCGTCGCGATCGCACCGATACATATCCGACTCAAATTTCGGCAACTGCCCGGTGCCCGTCATCGTTGGACGGTTGGCGACAAAAGGCGGGGAAACCTCTGTGTACCCATGTTGAGCGACGTGCAGATCGAGCATAAAGTTAATCAGCGCACGTTCTAATTTCGCCCCTAACCCTTTGTATAACACAAAGTTGCTGCCCGCGACCTTCGCTCCCCGCTGAAAATCAATGATGTCCAACGCCTCCGCAAGCTCCCAATGCGGCTTCGGTTCAAAATCGAAGTTTCGGATCTCGCCCCATCGACTAATCTCAACGTTATCCGCTTCACTATTCCCAATCGGTGTGCTGGCATCCGGCATATTTGGGATAAGCGCTATAATCTTATCGACTTCACTTCTATAGCTCTGTGACTGGTCGTTCAACGTCTTAATTTTCTGAGACACCGTTCTCATCTCAGCGATCTGCTCGGAGGCGTCCTGTTTATCTCGCTTGAGTTGTGCAATCTCTTTCGAGACGGTGTTCTGATGACTTCTGAGTGATTCTGCCTCCCCCAACAGTTCACGCCATTTACGGTCTGCTTCAATAAGTTCCTCCAACGGTGCTGTCATCCGGCGAGCCGCTAACATCGCTCGCACCGCGTCGGGGTTATCACGAATGAATTTCAGATCTAACACAAGAATGTCCTCCTTACGATCTATAGATATGAAAAAGCCACAGGCTATTAGGAACAACCTGTGGCTTTAATAGTTGGCGGACCCGACGAGATTTGAACTCGCGATCTTCTGCGTGACAGGCAGATGTGTTAAACCAGGCTACACTACGGGTCCGACAAGGGTCGCTTTTAATTCTGGTCCCGACGTTTCATCCCAATCAATCGGGATAGAAACAACGAGGCTGCACGATGAATCGGCATAGGCGGAACAGGACTTGAACCTGTGACCTACGGCTTGTAAGGCCGTCGCTCTAGCCAGCTGAGCTACCCGCCCATATTAATACAAAACAGATAAATAGGTGGCGGACCCGACGAGATTTGAACTCGCGATCTTCTGCGTGACAGGCAGATGTGTTAAACCAGGCTACACTACGGGTCCGACAAGGCATATATTTTAGACGATAATCCTTATTTTGTCAAGGGATAATTAACAGCACGCTAAAACGCGTGAATTTTCCCGCTATTTTAGCGTAATAAGAAGCTCAGCGCGCGCAGTAGATTGATCAATCCACTGCGTAATAGGCTTTATTCAGTTACCATCACCCCCGTTTTACGACATTTTCCATAACTTGCAACGTGCGTTACTGTTGTAAATCGTGTTTATCTCTCTCCATATTCTTCGAGCAGCCCCAGACATTCCTCATGTATACCGCTGTTGGTCGCGAGAAAAGGGACATCATGTCCTTGATAGGCGGAGGAATCTGATGATAACGGAAACAGCGGTCCACCCGCTGGATGCGTGATGCGCCCCCCTGCCTCTTGCAGAATAACAGCCGCCGCAGCAATGTCCCAAAGTTTTGTGGAAAGGTCGAAACTTCCATCAAAGTAACCGGACGCAACGGAGCAGATATGAAGTGCTGCAGAGCCGAGGCTACGTCCTTTACCACACTTTTGTATGAATGGATGAAGTATTTCGAGGACTGGCGATCCAAACCCGAATAGCCCGATGGGGTCTAATTTTTCACGATCGTTCACGTGAATGGCGCCCCCATTCAACGTTGCTCCTCCGCCCTTGACTGCGCTGAACATCCGATCAGTGTTGGGATCGAATACCACGCCGAGGACCGGTGCACCGTTTTGCAACAGTCCAATCGCTACTGCAAAGATTGGGCAACGCGCTGCATAGTTTGCTGTGCCGTCCAGTGGATCCGTGACCCAGCAGTTGTCCGATTGTACCGCCGATGCCGACGTGTCGGGCATCCTCGCCTTGCGGGACATGCCAAATTCCTCACCGAGGATGGCGTAGTCTGGAAAGCGGGATTCCAACCGTGCTGTGATGAGTTTTTCGGAGGTTTTGTCTGCCTCAGTTACAATATCACCGATACCCTTATAGTCAATCTGACGAATTTCCCCATAGTAATCCATTAAGATATCACCGGCTTCTCGGGCGATTCCCTCAACGGATTTTAGAGTTTCTGCGAGTTCGAGCATTCAGTCTGTTATTCCTTTCGTAGGGTCAAATTTCTAATTCGAAGTTGTCTCCGCTTCAAGCTGTTTTTTCAAGCTGCCGAGCCGTTGCCGTACCAGGCGATTACGGTGGTTGTTTTTAAGGAATCCGCTCCATAGTGCCTCAGTCGCATCAGGGTTCCCCTGCGAGATATAGTATTCACCGAGGGCGATAACTGCGTGATGTGATCTCGGGTCCTTTTCCATGGATGCTTTGAACTCTGCGATAGCGGTATCGGGGTCTCCTTTGATAAGGGCGAACTGTCCATTTCCGTAATGTAGCAGTGCGTGATCTGGATATTCGGTGGCAAGTGCGTCGAGCATTTCCTGTGCGGTATCTTGCGGTCCCCCTTTGTAGAACGCCATCGCCGCATGCACCTGCGCGTAGATCACCCGATCGTCGAGGACACGCTTTTCTGCTGGCGGCGTTGAATCTTTGTTCTGACGTCTCGCAAGACGGGCAGCGGCTTTATATTTTGTTTTTGCCCAGGTATAGTTGCCGTATTTGTAGCAGAGTGCGCCAAGCTCTATTTCTCCTTCGTAACTATTGCTCTGTCCGCGTGCGAGCTCGTCAAAAATCCTCGCCCGTTGTTTATCCTTGAGATGGCGGTCAAGTACATACGCGAGGCTCTGGAGTCCGTCGGTGTAGTCCGTTTTGGAAGCGATTGCACGTTCACAGTATTCCGCCTCTTTCTCGTAGTTCCCCATCTTCTGGTAGACGAGCCCTAATCTCCAGTAGATCTCCGGATCTCTGCTCCGGTTCAATCCCACAATAGAGTTGTAAGTCTCAATGGCTCGTTCGTACTCTTGATCGAGGTACTGGTTATCACCCGTTACGACAACAGCCTCAAGAACATTTATATCCCTTCTCACGGCTTCTCGTAACACTTCTGCCGCGCGCTGATACATACCTATTTTTCGGTAGCAGACCGACAGACGGAGAAAGCTGTATGGATCGATCCGTGCGTTCTCGCGTTTAGCAAGTTCGATTGCATAAAAGAATAGTACGGCGGCATCTCGATATTCTTGAAACTGCAACTTCAAAAAAGCGATTTTAAGTACGGTATCGTGATAAACTTCGGGCGCAAAGTCTTGATCCGCGGTCCCTTCTTGTATAATCGTTTGCTTATAGGGTGCCATAACCTCTTCGGGATTCACACCGAGACCGGAGTCTGGGAAGTCACTTGGCAATCCCGATGCCGGGCTAGGTTCAAAACCGGCTGCGTCACGTTCCGCGCGGCGCCGATCTCGGTAACTCTCTCTGCGACTATATTCCGTCGTGAGTTCCTGCGCGTCTGGCTCGTCCGGTTTGGGGATATTTGCCCCCATCAATTGGAGTGCTTTTTTCGCTTCTTCAACCGATTCTTCTGTGCCCTCGAGTGCGCCATACTGCTTAACGAGGTCTTGGTAGGTTTGCTTGGCGGCGCCTTGATTGTTGAGATACTCCTGTTCAATTCTGGCTTTGTTGACTAGCGCCTGCGTTGCGCGTTTACCCTCCGGATGGCGGTTTGCTACGTTATCGTAGACTTCTGCGGCTTTCTCATAATTACTGGCTTCCTCATAGCTTTTAGCCAACATCAGTTGGGCATTATGACTACGCTCTGACCCTGGAAATTTGTTGACGATTGTGTCAAAGGACTGTTGCGCGGATTGATAGTCTTCCGACTTGAAGGCACGAAGTCCTAAACGCCAGTGTGCTTCAGCAGCTTCATCGCTATCGGGGGCTGCAGTAAGAAGATCTTGGTAGATTTGGACTCCTTGTTCGGGTTGGTTCATTTTTTCGATGTATAACTTGGCGATGCCCAACTGCGCCTGACGTGCCTGCGATGTTCCGGGCTCGGAATCGATGATCGATTGATAGGCATCAGCTGCACCCTGATAATCCTTCTCTTGGATGAGTTGGCCAATCTGTTCATCCATGCCCTTTGAAAGGCAGGCGTATTGGGTTATGGTGACTACAGCAACTAATAAAGAGAAGATGCCAAATCTAATACTTTTCATATTGATCCTCCGTTGTGTCGTTAGGAATTCGATCTTATTTTAGATTAACGTTAAGTGGTATGTTCCGCGCCGTCACCAAAAGTTCCATAATGCGGTAGTCTTTCAGTTTCGGTTTGTACTTATTGATGGACTGTTCTGATTTGCGAGCTTCAGCTGGATAGGTTGTGAACACCCTTGCTATCCAGCGTTCCGAATTCAGTTCCCAAACTATCTGAGCCTTTTGGACGATGAGGAAGTACTTGTTTGTGTTAATAACTTCCTCGTTGATAACGTGGCAAAGTGTTGCACTCAATTCTTGGGGAAGTTCACTCACCAAGGTGGGATACTCGACTGGACTGCCTACCACCGCGTTGATGTCTCCAGCGTAGACTTTACGGTATCCGAGCACTCCTTCCTCTCCGAGGATGAACTCTGAACCTTCAATGGTAGCGATCTGTACTGCATCGCGTATGGGATCACCGTAGGCTAATCGCTTTGTAGAACTTGGGATGCTAGCTACAGCGGGCAAGATTTGAGTTGGTTGTCCGTGCGTATCAGTGACTTGGTCTTCACTCAATCCGACGAAAAACGCGGAAGGCAATTGCGATTTCGGGATGCGGTTCTTCGGATAGAGTGTGCGCCGTTTAGCGGGCAAGGTTACACGTTCCGTCGCACCGGACCCCTTAGCGCTGCTGGGTTGAGAGGCGGTTGTTGATTTTTCAGCTTCGTTTTGATGAATGTCGCTCGGTTTTTCCGAATCTTCAGAGCTAGAAATAACCCTGATGGAACCGGGGTTTACAACGCCCTGCTTTCTCAACTTGTGGAGCCGATGACGTACCACACGATTTAGCGGGTTGGCTCTGAGCGATTTTTTCCATAACGCGATTGCTTCATCGACATACCCCTGCGACAGATAATATTCTCCGAGCGCAATGGGTGCCGCATGGAAACTTGGATCTTGTTCTATTGATGCTTCGAAGGCAGCAATTGCAGCATCCATGTCACCTTTGAGGGCGGAGAATTGCCCTCGCCCATAAGATATCAGCGGATGGTTAGGGTATTCGGCGGCGAGCGTATCAATAATCTCTTGTGCCTTTTCCGTCATTCCGCTCTTGTAGGAAGCCATCGCCCCATGCACCCTTGTATAAACGACCCGGTTATCTATCCCACGTCTCTGAAATGGTGTGGTTTCATCGGTTTTTTCCTTTTGAGCAATCCGCGCTGCGATTTCGTATTTCGATTTTGCCCAACCGTAGTTGCCGTATTTATAACAGATATCCGCCAACTCTTTTTCTCCAGCGTAGCTTTCACCTTTCTGATCGACGAGGTCTTGGAGGATTACAGCTCTGTCGGTATCTTTCAGTTGGTAGTGGAGCACTTCGGCGAGGCTTTGGAGCGCGTCAGTATATTCGGTTTTCGCAGCGATTGCGCGCTCAAAAGACTCAACGGCTTTGTGTGGATCGTACATCTTTTTGTATGCTAGCCCCATTCTCCAGTAGATTTCTGGATCTTTGGCTCTGTTCAACCCTAAAATGGAGTTATAGGTCTCAATAGCTTTGTCGTAATCTTCGTCAAGGTATTGATTGGCGGCGGTCTGAATGATGGCTTCAAAAACCTCTCCATCTTTTCTAATTGCTTTCCTTATCATTTGACGAGCGTGTTGATGCATGCCCAGCTTGCGATAACAGAAGGAGAGGCGGAGATAGCTATAGGGATCAATCTCTGCCTCATTGCGTTCAGCGAGCCCGATTGCATGAAAGAACAACGCCCCGGCATTGCGATAGTTTTCAGTATCCAAATTCAGTTGAGCAATTTTAAGCACCGTGTCATGATAAACTGTTCCTTCGACACCTTCTCCGCCCATTTCGTTGATGATTGCCTTAAAGGGTCTCATAATCTCTTCGGGATCGACACCGAAACCGGAGGCTGAGTAGTCAGGTGCCTCCCCCATTGCGGGGCTGCGTTCAACCCTACCCCGTGGGCGGTCTCTTTCACGGCGCTGTCTTTGGCGTTCTAATGCACGTTCCACCTGTGTCAACGATTGATCGGCTGGTTCAGGGATAGTTGCCCCCATCGAGCGGAGTTCTTGTTTCGCGGTCCTAACTGATTCTTCTGTACCTTCGATGTTGCCGTATTTCTTGACGAGGTCTTGGTAGGTTCGCGTGGCGGCAGTTTCATCATGGAGACGTTTATCCTGAATTCTGGCTTTATTGACTAGCGCCTGCGTCGCCCGCTTGCCCTCCGGATGGCGGTTTGCGACATTATCGTAGATTTCTACTGCTTTCCGATAGTCATGAACCTCCTCGTAGCTTTTTGCCAGCATCAATTGGGCATTATGGCTAAACTCCGACGTTGGGAATTGATTGAGGATAGCGTTAAAGGACTGTTGTGCCGATTGATAGTCTTTCGACTTGAAGGCGTAAAGCCCCAGCCTCCAGTGTGCTGCGCCAGCTTCGTCGCTGTCAGGGGTAGTAGTGATAAGATCTTGATAAATCTGAATACCCTTTTGGGGTTGATTCATCTTTTCTATGTATAGCCCGGCTATGCTTAGTTGCGCTTGACGCGCTTCCGGTGTTTCGGGTTTGGAAGCAACTACCGTCTGGTATACTTCGATTGCCCCGTGGTAGTCCTTTTCCTGTAGGCGCTTATCTGCCACCTTCCGTGGACTTGACGCAACACAAGCGTATTGGGTCACCATTATCACAGCGATGAGAGTGAAGATATTGTGCCTAACGATTTTCATAGGCTATCCCTTTGGGTTTTGTAAGGAACGGGTCCGGGGAAAGATTTGGATCGGTCACTAACAGTTCCATGATGTGATAGTCTTTGAGTTTGGGTTTGTAGTTGTTTATAGACTTATCAGACGTAAAATCTCTGGCTGGAAAAGTCGCGTGTACTGTTGCCCACCATCGTTCATCGTTGAGTTCCCAGACAACCTGTGCCTTTTGAACGATGAGATTGTACTTCTTTGCTTCGAATATCTGCTCGTTGATAACATCGCAAAGTGTTGATTTCAACTCGTCAGGGATCTCATTGAACAGCGCCGGATACTCGCTGCCGCCTCCCACCAGTGCGTTCACATCGCCAAAATAGACTTTGTGATATGCCAGCACACCGTTTTCGTCGAAAATAAGCTCTGTTCCTTCAAGGCTAAAGGTACTAGACATGCCCGGTACAAGGGCACCGTAGGCAAACCGCTTTGTGGCGTTGGGTAGATTTGATGGAGGATCAAGGATTTCAACGGGTTCTCCGTACGTTTCGATGATTTGATCCTCGCTCAATCCGACGAAAAATCCGGACGGTAGTTGTGACTTTGGGATTCGGTTCCTTGGATAGATTGTCCGTCGTTTATCGGGTAAGAGACTTTTTCGCTTTTTAGTCGGTTTCAGGGCTGCCGCCCGTCCCAATTGATCGGAATTTGCATCCGCTTCAGTCTCTCCCAGTTGAGCCAATCTCATTTGTGCCTCACGCTGCTGTTTTAGTGCGCTAAGACGACGACGTACACCCCGGTTTTGCGGATGGTTCTTGAGCACCTCTTCCCATATCCCTATTGCTGCATCAGGATTTTCTTGTGAGAGGTAGTATTCGCCGAGCGCGATGGGAGCGGCATCAGAGGCTGGATCTTTTTCTATTGCTGTTTCAAAATCGGCTATCGCAACCTCGATGTTTCCGTTCAGTAATGCTAGCTGTCCACGAGCGTAGAATATCAACGGATGGTCGGGCTGTGCCATAACGAGAGCATCTATTTGCGCTTCTGCTTGGGTACCTCTGTCATTTTGATAGTTCGCCATCGCCGCATGTATCTTTGCATATAAGATCTGGTTATCGAGATTCCGCCTTTCAGACGGTGTGATATCATCTTTTTCTTTTTCGCGTTGGGCAATCCGCACCGCCGTATCGTACTTTGATTTTGCTCGGAAATAGTTGCCGTATTTATAACAGATAGCTCCTAGTTCTATTTCGCCGATCACGGTGTGACCTTTGGTATCGATTATGTCCTGAAAGATGATCGCTCGTTCTCTATCTTTGAGTTGGTAGTTAAGTATTTCGGCGAGGCTTTGGATTGCATCGACGTAATCCGTGTCGCTTGCAATGCTGCGCTCGAAGGACTCAGCCGCTTTGTACAGATTCCCCATCTTCTTGTAGGTTAATCCGAGTCGCCAGTAGATTTCCGGATCCTTGGTGCGATTCACTCCTGCGATAGGTTGAAGTTTCTCAAGCACTTTTTCGTATTCTCCGTCGCGGTACTCATTCGTGGATGAAGTGATTACGGCTTCAAGCACTATTACATTTTTTCTCGCGCCTTCTTGGAGTGTTTCAACCGCTCGCTGGTGCATTCCCACTTTGCGATAGCAGACCGATAGACGGATGTAGTCATAGGGATCAATTCTTTTACCGTTTTCTCTCGCGACTTCAATCGCGCGGAAGTACAGTGTCCCCGCATTCCGATAATTCTGGATAAGAAAATTGAGGTCTGCAATCACTTTAATCATGGTTTGTGTTTCATCGTCGTTCTGTCCTGACCGTCCGTGTCCCCCACCTTCCCAAGGATTTCCGAACTCTCTGATGACCGCTTCGGGGGTAATACCGAAACCGGGGTCTCCGTATGCTCCATAACCCATCGCAGGACTCAGTTCAGCTCCACCACGGGGTCGGTCACGCTCACGACGTTTCATCCGCCGCTCCTGTGCGCGATCGTAAGATGTACCTAAGTCGATCTCCGGCTGTGGGACACGTGCACCCATTGATTGAAGTTCTCGTCTGGCATCATCAATTGCCTCCTCTGATCCTTCGACATTGTTATACTGTTTGATGAGAGATTTGTAGGTTTCTTCCGCTGCGATCCTGTCGTTCAGATATTGCTTTTGGATTCTCGCTTTATTGGTTAGGGCTTGAGCAGCACGGCCACTCTCTGGATGACGATTCACGACACTGTCGTAGGTTGTTATCGCTTTCTTATAGGCTCCGGCTTCTTCGTAGCTTTTTGCTAACATCAACTGTGCGTTATGACTCAAATTCCCGAGGTGCGGAAATTTGTTGACTATAGCGTCAAAAGACTGTTGCGCTGATTTGTAATCTTTTATTTTGAAGTAGTAAATTCCTAGGCGATAGTGGGCTTCGGCGGCTTCTCCGCTATCAGGTGCAGCAGCGATGAGGTCTTGATAAACCTTCACACCTTGCTGGGCTTGATTCATCTTGTCGATATATAATCTAGCGAGGCCCAATTGCGCCCGGTAAGCCTCTGGTGTTCCAGCTTTGGAAGTGATGACTCCCTGATAGGTATCAATTGCGCCTTGATAGTCCTTCTCGTGAGCAAGTTTTTCTGCTTGTCTTTGCGTACTCGTTGCAAGGCATGCATATTGGGTCAGCATTGTAATGATGGTCATCATCGCGAGAGCGATCATCCGCATAATGGATGAAGTGGGGATATAGGCTTTTACGGTTTTCATGGTGTATCCTTCCTCCTCATTATAACGTATAGTTGATTCCTTTGCTGACATTGTGCATATCTCATAGGTTTATACATCGGTTTTGGTGTAAAGTTCCCCTTTTTCCTCTTAGAACCTGTTTGAAAAATCCAAATCAATCTTTGAGAGTTATCATTTTACGGGTAAATACTCTCAAAATCGGTTGCTTTTGCCCCTAGAATGGCAAAAGATGACCGTTTCACGTACGCTTAAAACAGAGTCAGAGCCCCAGCGGGGCAACATGTTTATAGAATACAGGACAAACCAACAACCTAAGCCCCAGCGGGGCGACATGTGAACAACTTTCTCAAGATGACCGTTTCACTCTTAAAACAGGCTCTTAAATAAGTGTTTAGTACATCTGCCTTGAGGCACATTCGTGAATGAGGTTTAACACAGAGTGGCGACTATATCCCTCTTTTTCGAGGATTGTATCGCAGTTAATCAAGTGTTGGCCCTCTGGTTGTTTTCCTGCCTGAAGGATCGAATTGGTTAGCCAACTGGTACGGATGCCGTTGATCCCAGAGGTATAATTCGTGTCATATTTCCCCTTGACTAAACCAACGAGTTGATCGGTTTTGCTTTCTGGATACCCTTCGGGACGCTGAAATTCTAATGGTTGAGGCTCGCCATCTTTTGGGATCCAGCGGATGCCGTTTTTGATTTCCAACGTTCCCTCATCGCCCTCCAGAATGACCCATTCTTCAAAACCGGTGCGTGTATTGCCAAGGATAGTAATCGTGCCACTTGCGCCGTTGCCCATTGTTACGTTTGTATTAGAGTTGATTTCAACGGATCTTAGGACAAGTTGACCTTCATCATCCTCAAAGTTCATATCAGTTGTTCCGTGTGCCTCCTTCGGCAATAAACCAGTCATCCAGAGAAAAATATCCTGTAAATGACTTCCAGAATCGTTGGGTTGACCACCGCCAGAGAATCGTGGATCACCGCGCCATCCGCCCCCGCCCCATCGTTGGGCGAGATAGACATCAAACTTCTGGATAGTGCCAATCAAGCCTTCAGCAATTGCCTGTTTTCCAGCGATGTAGGTGTTTTCATAGTGGCGCTGGTAGCCACCGACTAGATGCAATCCGCTGCCCATTGCAATCTTGGTAATCGCAACTGCATCGCCGACAATATTTGCCATCGGTTTTTCGACCAGAACGTGGCATCCCGCCCGCAGCGCATATTTGACATGGATGTCGTGTAACGAATGTGGCGAAAAAACTCCAATGATGTCGAGATCTTCCCGGTTCAACATCTCGATGAACTCATATTCACCGACATAACGTTTGAAGCTATTTTCCCGATAATTTTCTACCCGCTCTCGTAATCCCTTCTCTAATGCGTTGAGACTCTGCTCATTGTTATCGGCTGCTGCAACAATTTCGACATCGTCTCGTGTGGCAAAGGCGAGCGTGTTTCCACGTCCTGCACCACCCGGACCTATGACGCCAACTCTAACGATGCTGTTTCTGTTTCTCATGATTTTAAGAGGTCTCCTTAGTCCGACTATTCACCTTTATGCTGTTTGGATTATTTTTTTATTTATGGTGGATGTTAAAAATAAATAAACACTTTCGCCCACCGGTAGGTGCGGTTTTCAACCGCACCGCATAGGCGCAGTTAGAAACAGCGCCTACCAGACGGTAGAACGGTAGTTTGGTTTTCCTAACCGCCCCGGTTTGGCGTGTCCCATTAATTCTAAGATCTACTATATATGCACATATAGGTGATGACGTATGATTCTCAGGTGGAGATTAGTTATCTGTTAAAAAATAGGGAGCACTCCATTCTGCTTATTCTTTCTTTCCTTCCAAATTCGTAGTTATAAATAATCCAAGCTGCTATTATCAAACCTGCTTGGATCCGACTGTTCCGAGAGTCTACGACTTGAATCGGCATCTCCAAGCTGGCAGATGTGCAGTAGGTTTGTCAATCCACTGCGAGCGGCGATTGATTCAATTTATGGTGAATTAGAGAAATAAGTAGACATTTACCAATAACTCCAACCTTAGAGAAATTCCCAAAGTTCCCTGATAAGTGCTTGCATCCCGATTTATCGGGTGAGGGATTTAGGGGTTGGGTGTGCATCGAGAGTGTGTAAATAATTCTGAAATCTACTATAGTTATTATTAATCCCAGTTTGTAACATTTCCTATAAGCGGCAACTTGCGTTATCAATTAAGGAATCGTGTATATAGAAAGCCCCACCCACCTCTCGACCTAGTTGATAGGGTATCCGAGTTTCAGGCTTGAGGGAATAGGGGTGACCTATTGTCCAAAACAGTAAAATCAGCAGATTCATTTTACCATAGTCAGGGGGACCTTGCAACCGGGAAATCCTGACGAGTGCTCGGTGAGTGTTTTGATATGAGTGCGGGTTGTTGGTAACGGTGCCGTTACATTTGCGAAGGGTGGGTAAATATCTATTACCGAATCGGTGTGGGGATTACGTACGGCTCGTGTCCAAAAACTACCTGTCCGTTGAACATCACCGGTCGGTTTTCCAAGGTGTCCTTTGAAATCTGCCAAAGTTGACCGTTGGTTTCATAGAGGATTGCTGATCCGTCAGGCAACCAAACCGGCTTTTCACCACCGTAGCGGGTCAATTGTTGGAAGTACGGTGTTCCCTCTGGACCGACCTCAACAAGCCAAATCTGGCGATGCTTTCCTTCTGCGCGAGAAAAAGCGAGGAGATTCGGATCTGAGGGCGACCATGTAGGCTCGGCATCGTCTTCGGGTCCTATACTAATGGGTTCAACGCGCCCGCTCACATGGGCGTAGCTATAGATATTTCGGTCCGTGCCGGCTTTTGGATTTTCGATGCTTCCTCTTGTACTATATGCTAACAATCCTCCGTTTAGATTCCATGCGGGTGTAAACATCTCTTGCGCTGTCGAGGGTATAGGGATCTCATCCCTGCTTGCAATATGTCGAACATAGATGTGTTGCCGCCCCATCTCTTGTCTTGCAAGCGCGAGATACGCACCATCTGGCGAGATGGTGACATCTGTTGCTAGCTCACGTCTTTCAAGCAGTAATCTGCCCCGCGGAGCATCTGAGTCGTAGAGGATGACGTTTCCGTCGAGGTCTATATAGGTGAGTCTACCATTTAACGAGGCGGTTGGTCGGCTGCCGGCTGCCAATGGTCGTTGTATGCCGGTCGCCGGCACGCATTCCCAGATAATATCGTCGAAGGTATAGTAGAGCAGGGCATTTAGTGGGGTTGTTTGAGGGTCGTCGGGATTCGGTTGTTGGGACGGCTGCTCCAACTGTTTCAGCTGTTTAAGTGCCTCAGCTGTTGGTTCAAAATCTCTTCGGGTCTGTAACTTCCAACCGGCTCCAACGGCTTCAAAACGGAAGCGGACGCCTTGAGTCCAATAACACCATTCTTCGATTTGTCGTCCGAAGCGGGTAAATTGAAAAATATCTTCAGGTACTCCGTACTGCAGCTTAATCTCTGAACGGCCGCCATCCTCGATTTCAGCGATGTTACCCTCTGCATCAATATACATAGCAAAGATTTCAATATCTATGTGTGGCGTGATATAATCTGCAAATACAGCGACCCGTTGTAGCTCTTTGCTGCGGACAGGATGCCGCGTACCGTAGATACCAACGCCATCCCGTAAGCCCGATTTTCGGTCTCTGTCGAGATCAACAACTGCCATAACGTAGTAATCTCCCGGTGGTATTGAGACCTCATAGCGCCCATCGTTCTCCAAGTTTAAGGAGATGGCAACAGGCGACCGAAAGTCAGGTGTTTCGGAAAGCGAAAGAATTCCTTCTTTGAATGTTTTCCCATCCCATCGAATCTGACCAGAAATGCCGCCGCTACTATCTTGGCTCAAGTCGATGGCACCTTCAGCAATTGCTTCCAGTTGTCCCGCTTCGTTATACCGAGCACTCACGATGATTGTGATGCTAGGGTTTATCCCTGCCGTTACGGTCAATGCAGATGGAGGGATCCTTGTGATATCCGCAGTGCCATAGCCCCCAAGCCCATCTCCTAGGCTATATCCGCCATCACCGTCCACATCGACATTTGCCATGAGATAGTAATCCCCCGGCGGAAGTTCAAGGCTGAATTTTCCATCCTCACTCACTCTGGTTTGATACCCCTCTTTGAGCAGCGCTGCCCCCCGAAAAGCTTGAATAACGCCCCCTTTCAATGAATTTCCTCTCCATCTCACCTCACCGGTAACCTGTACTGTTTCCGTGCTGGTAGGATCTACCTCTGCATCGGATTCATCCAGCGGAACGACCTGCCCACTCATTGTCTGTTTCCCGACGATTGTGATATTGAGATGCGAGGTGAATTGATTGGGGCTGACCAGTACCGGTTCAGGAAAGGTTTGGGCTTCGCGCAAATCGGTAATGCCGTAAATGCCGAGCGCATCTCCTAAATCAAAAAGATGGGTGTTATTACTGTCAATGATTGCCATCAAATAATACTTTCCGGGCGGCAGATTGAGTGTGAAACTGCCATCTGTAGCAACCTGCGTTTCTCCAGCGCGGTATTTCCAGGACAAATCTGTATAAGCGAAGACAAGCGCATTTTCGAACAACGTCTGCCCTTCATACGTCACGTGTCCCTTAATGCCGGACGCAAGCATCTCCAATTCTGATTTAAATTGTTCGAATGGATCTACTTGATAGTCAGATAGCGAAACAATTTTCCCTTGTCCGTCAACGCTCTGCATTCTTGCCGTAATAATGATATCGAGCCCTCTAATTATTTGCCGATCTGCAACCCTCACGATCTGTTTCTGTTGATTTGAGTCATCCCAATTTGTGATGCCGAAAATCCCCATGCCGTCGCCAATATCAAATTTACCGGAGCGATTCAGGTCCACAAAAGCAACGAGGTAGTAGCGTCCCGGCTCAACACGAACTTCAAATTCACCACTTTTTAACTGTGTTACGCCGGTATAAAGATTCTGTAAGCCTCTATCTTTATAAACCTGTACAGTTGTCTGTGATAGATCCTGTCCGTCCCAAATGACCTTTCCCTTCAGCCCACTCGTCGCACGTTCGGCAAAGTCTTCTATCATTTCTTCATCGGTTTCGGTTGGGATAGATTGTTGTGCCCAGATCTGGTTGTTAAAAAGGGCAATGAATATGAGGGCGACCGAAAATATGAGCCAACTTCGACGCGGTTGCATTTTGTTCTCCTGCTAATGCGGTTTTAGATTGAATGATAGAAGCGATATATAACGCACTTTCATAGAAGATCTGATTTATCGTGTTTCAGGCATCACAATGTTGGAGAAACCAGTCAATGGTTCGTCGCAAACCTGCTTTAAGCTCAACTTTGGGTTCGTAGCCAAGCAGCTGCTGTGCTTTACGGATATCAGCACAAGAATGGCGCACATCTCCGGGACGCGAGTCGATGTATACAGGTTTAGCATCGGTTTCCATCATTTCTCCAATGACACCCGCAAGCATGTTGATTGATGTCTGTTGACCGCAGCCGATGTTAAATACTTCACCTGCGACCCCTTCTGCATGGCAGGCGAGAAGGTTGGCGTGGACGGCGTTTGCGATGTAGGTGAAATCTCTTGACTGTTCACCATCGCCCTCGATTGCCGGGGAGTTACCGTGTAGGTAAGCGTGAATGAACTTGGGGATAACCGCAGAGTATTGGGATGTTGGATTCTGACGGGGACCGAAGATGTTGAAATATCGTAACGCAACCGTTTCTAAACCGAACACTTGTGTGAAAACTCGACAGTAACATTCGCCAACATATTTAGTAATGGCATAAGGGGAGGCGGGTTGTGGAGAGAGTGTTTCGGATCTGGGAAGTGTCGGTACATTTCCGTAAGCTGATGAAGAAGCTGCATAGACAACGCGTTTTACTCCTGCATCTCTTGCTGCGACCAGAATATTTAAAGTCCCGTTGATATTCACATTGTTGCTCAAAATGGGATCGGCAACAGATCTGGCGACGGAGGGGCGTGCACCTTGGTGAAAAACATAGTCGATGTCTGCCACCGCTTGTTGAACAGCATCAAGTTGCCGCAGGTCCCCATCTATAAAATCAATTTGATCTGTGAGATGTGCGATGTTCTCTGCTTTGCCTGTTGAGCGGTTATCGAATACGCGGACACGCTCTCCTTTTTGCACAAGGGCTTCAACAAGGTGAGATCCAACGAACCCGCAGCCACCTGTAACCAAATAATGCGCCATTAGAATTCTCCGGATTTAACGTTTTGTGCTTTTTGTTCCGCCTTGGGGTCAGAGTGGAGCGATGTTGCCAATCGCGCAACGAAATCCGAATCCATTGGGGCTCTGCGTTCAGGGGACTATTCGGGATCTTCCTGATTCAGGATCTCTTCGATCTCCTCCAGCGAGGGGAGTGCTGCCAAGTCCTTCAATCCAAACTGTTCCAGAAATTCATCGGTGGTTGCAAGCAGAAGTGAGCGCCCTGGCCCGGGCTTCCGCCCGGCGATACGGACCATCCGTTTCTCGATTAGAGAGTTCAGGACGCTATCGCTATTGACGCCGCGAATCTCCTCAACTTCGGATCGGGTCACGGGTTGCTTATAAGCGACAATAGCAAGGGCTTCTAAGGCGGACGGTGAGAGCTTGACACGGATCTGGCGCGTGTGGAACTTTTCAATCCACGGGTGGTACTCGGCCTGTGTGCAGATCTGAAATCCGTTGGCAATCTCAATGAGTTGAAAGCTGCGATTCGTTTCCTGATATTCGTCTCGCAACTGCATGAGCTGTTGACGGATGTGCCAAGTAGATACATCATCGAACAGCTGTTGGAACTGCTCCAACGAGATCGGTTCATTTGCAGCGAACAGCACAGCTTCGAGGACTGATCTGATTTCGTCTGGGTTATGTACTGGCGGACTGGCTACGTCCATAGTGAGTTGATATTGAGTGTCTGACATGAGCGAAGTTTCCTCGGACTTAAGATTGTTTTTTTAAGATGTGGTCCCTACTGAATTAAATCTGACGATTTCCTCCCAAAGCATTTCACCGTCAGCATCGCAGAATGTTCCGATGAATTCAGAGGTAAACTTATTGATGACTTTGTCATACGCTTGCATAAACTGCTCATTCTTTTCTCTTGCTTGATGTCCCAGCGGTTCAATTATGGTGGATGTTAAAAATAAATGAACACTTTCGCCCACCGGTAGGTGCGGTTTGCAACCGCACCGAATAGGCGCAGTTAGAAACAGCGCCTACCAAATGGTAGAACGGTAGTTTCCTTTTCCTAACCCGCCCGGTTTGGGGTGTCCCATTAATTCTAAGATCTACTATATATCAATAAGGTCTGTTTTTATTGCAGTCATCAGACGCTTTGCCTTTATGCGATCGATATGGTATTTTACGTGTCACGTTTCATAAGATAGATGCTATCGAAATGCCCCGATTGTACAGCTACAATTCGCTGAAGACGTATCAGTTCTAAAGTTGCTAGGAATGTAACGATACGATCAAGTTTGCTGGCAAACTCTGAGAACAGTTCGTCGAACCGAATCTGCTCACCGGCATCAAGCCTGCGCTCCAGGATCTCCATCTTCTCTTCAACGGTGACTGGTTCTTCTTGAATTTCCTCATAATAGTCATCGACCGAAAATTCTCGCTCGGTTACATACTTGAAAGCGGAAAGGAGGTCAAATAGTGTCGCTTTAATCTGTACCTCCCGTAAATCTTCTACATCTGCACTTGAATCTACGCTGCGACCGTAGACTTTCTCGTGGTTCGTCGCATAGTAATCTAGTGTGTGGGCGGCGTCCTTAAATTGCTTGTACTCCAAAAGCTGCTTGACTAGATCTTCCCTGTCCCTGAAAGTATAGGATTCATCCGAGTCTGTTGAGGGAAGGATGATTTGGGACTTGAGGTGAAGTAGTGTAGCTGCCATAACCAGGAATTCGGACGCAACGTCGAGATCTAGCATCTCCATTAAGTTGAGATACGCTAGGTACTGCTCCGTAACTTCTGCAATCGAGATGTCGGTGATGTCCATCTCATTCTTCTGGATTAGATGGAGCAGCAGATCTAGGGGACCTTCAAAGACATCTAGTTTAATTGCATAAATAGGTTTTGCCGATTGAGGAGTAGTAGTTGAGGTTGTTGGTTCTATCAATTGCATGTATGAAATCCTTGGGTAATCCTTGAATCTTGCGAAATTTCCAAACTGGGGAGATCTAAACTGACAGACAATATTATCAATCTTCACAAGATTGATTCACTACGCCAACTTCATTGCGGATCGAACTTCTGCCATTGTTTCTTGAGCGACCTTTTTGGCTCGTCTCGCTCCATCAGCGAGGACATCCCGAACAGTTTTTGGCTTGGATGCCCACTCTGCACGTTTTTCGTAAAACGGCGTCAATTTAGTGATTAACTTTTCGCTGAGATTCCGCTTGCAGTCAACGCAGCCGATTGCGGCGGAACGGCAATCCGTATCAATTTGCGGCACTTCGTCGAGGTTGTAGATCTGATGATATGCAAAGACTGGACAGACATCGGGGTTGCCAGGGTCATTACGACGCACCCTTCCGGGGTCTGTTACCATCTTCATCAGGTTTTGCTGTGTTGCTTCAGGGGGATCTGATAACTGAATGGCGTTACCGTAGCTTTTGCTCATCTTGCGACCATCAAGACCTGGCAATCCAGGGGCTTCGCTCAACATCGGCTTCGGTTCTGGGAAAACCTCGCCGTAGATGTGATTGAATCGGCGAACGATTTCCCTTGAAATTTCCAAGTGGGCAATCTGATCCGCTCCAACTGGTACCATTTCGGCTTTGTAAACAATGATATCGGCGGTCATTAGTACTGGATACTCCAGTAAACCGGTAGAAGGTCCCTCGCGTTGCGTGACATCTTGGACTTTGTCTTTGTATGTTGGACACCGCTCAAGCCAAGCGACCGGTGTAACCATTGTAAGTAAGGTAGAGAGTTCTGCATGTTCGGGAACATGCGACTGAACAAAGAGGGTGCTCTTTTCTGGATCGATTCCTGCGCTCAACCAGTCGATTGCTGCTTGCAATGTGTATTCGGGAAGGTTTGAGGTGTCAGCTACATCGGTGAGCGAATGCCAGTCCGCGATAAACGGATAACACTCGTATTTTTCTTGCAGACTTACTGTGTTCGTCAACATCCCCTCAAGATGCCCAATATGTAGCAGTCCTGTTGGACGAATTCCAGTCACTAATCGTGTTTTTTGCATTTCCGTTGTTGCCTCCAAAATCCTTTCTCTTTCATATTCATCTCAAACCCACGAGGATTGCTGTCAGATCAAAAATACCGTAGGAAACTGTTACGATAAACCAGAAGACCGGGTTCGGGATGTTTAGCAAGCTGGGCAGAAAAATAATGCACATCAGAATGATCATCCCGTAGGGGCGTAACCTTGCGAACGCTTGTGCCTGCCGCCACGGCAGCAACCCGTATACGACACTAAATCCGTCGAGAGGGAACAGGGGCAGCATGTTGAATACCGCCAGAAAAATGCTGATAAGCGCACTCTGGCGTAGGAGGATTATGTCGATTTGCAGTTGTGTTGGCGATTCCGGAAATCCAATTGTCACCCTTAACAGTTTAGCGATCCCCAAGATGATGATAGTACAGATAATATTCATTATTGGACCCGCTGCGGCAATAATCATTAGGTCGCGTTTGGGGTTTCTCAAGTTGTGCGGGTTGACAGGCACAGGTTTCGCCCAACCAAAAAAGGCGCCGCCAAATAGGGTGCCGAGCAGGGGCAGAACAATTGTCCCAATTGGATCAATATGTACCGCGGGGTTAAATGACATTCTGCCTTCATCTTCGGCTGTCGGATCTCCGAGCATATTGGCGGATTTTGCATGTCCCCATTCATGAAAAGTGAGCAAAATGATAAACTGGCAGACGCGGAGGATGGCTTGATAGGGATCGATATTAAACATTATTTTTCAATATCCAGAAGTTGGTAGGTCTCCTGTGTGGTTGATACTTGTCCATTTAGCTGTGCGGCGAATGCCTTCCACAACAAATCTGAAAATGCGCGGCTCGGTTTTAAGCCCCGTTGAATAAGATCCTCGCCGGTCACTAAGGGTTGAACACTTTTCAGGTGTGTCAGATAATCTCCGATCTTGCCCACGCGCCAATCAGGTTGGTCCGATTGCATCATTGCAAAAACGAGCGACTCTAGCGGATAAGGATTTAACAGTTGATAAACCTCACTCGGTTTGGAAGATGCCGAGAGCGTATTTAAGTCGTGTTCTAACTGCGTTTGAGCACTAAGTTTGGCATACAACTGGTTTTCCAGTGCCAATCGGCTGCTAACAGCTTCGACTGCATCCGGGGAAGTCAGCAGCGTCATCCAAAGTATCGTCCCTGTGTTAATTGGATCATTCGGAAGAGATGTTGATACCCATTCAATTGCTTGACCCGCGGCAGTCCAAAGTACATCAAAATTTGGGGGGATTTTCCAAGTTGGGTGGATAGCTCCCAAGAGGTCAAATTCGCTCACCCGATTAACCATTTGTGGCGCGGCTTCTTCCGACAAGATGTGGTCAATTTCGTTTCGGATGCGTTGCCCACTGATGAGATTCAGTACTCCCTGCCTAATTGCATCAAAAATCCGCTTCTGGTCGCCTTCGGTGATCTGAAAATTATAACGTCCTTCATACCGTATTGCCCGGAAAATTCGGGTTGGGTCATCGACAAAACTCTGTTCATGTAGCGTGCGAATGCGTCCAGCACGTAAATCCCGCAGTCCGTCCGTGCAATCAACGAGCTCGCCAAAAGTGTCGGGTCGAAGTTGGATAGCGAGAGCATTGATTGAGAAGTCACGCCGAAGAAGGTCCTCCACAATTGTACCATACTCAACCGATGGTAACGCACCGGGGCGTGGATAAGTTTCGTTGCGTGCGCTGACAAAGTCGAGTTTCAACCCATCATCGAGCCGGGTGATTGCTGCAGTCTTGAACTGATGATGGGTTTGTACTGGTTCATCCCACGTTTTGGCAAGTTGATAGGCAAAGTCAACTGCGTCTCCCTCCACAACAATATCAATGTCTAAATTTTCGCGTCCGATGAGGAGGTCTCGGACAAAACCACCAACGACATAGACGGGTCGGGAGGCTTCCTCCCCCAACCTCCCAATCTCTTGCAATAGGCAGCGAATATGAGGTGATATGTTGGAAAAATCTAAAACCTCGCCCATTTTTAGCAATCTCTTATCTCAAAAGTTCAGAGTTTCTGAAAGGCTTCGGTCAGTTACTTCATTTTCTCGGTAAAGCCCGCAACGACATACGTGCCGCTACGCGGATTCTTCTCCAACGTGATAAATCCTCTACGTTCTGCATCTTCTAACAGTTCGCTAAAAGATTTGAATCCATAAGAAGATTCACTAAAGGAAGGACGCTTCCGCTTTATTGTATCTTTAATCATTGAAGACCATAGAACCTCATGGTTTTCACGGATGAGTCCACGTATGGTACTGAATAGCAGATCGAAGACCTCTCGTAGTTCCCTTGGGATATTCCTTTCAGTCCGATGATCTGTGGTTTCGTCCTGCTCAAGTTCCTCATAATAGATGAACTCATCGCAGTTTTCGCTCAAGAGACTTGAGGTAGACTCTTTCAACCCCATTCCAATCACATATTTGCCGTTTTCCTTAAGCTTAGAAACAAGGGGTGCGAAGTCGCTATCTCCCGAAATAACGACAAAGGTGTCGATATGTTCCTTTGAGTAGCACAAATCAATGGCATCAACGCATAGACGAATATCCGCTGAATTTTTGCCGTTCCGTGAGCGTCTTGGGATCTCAATTAACTCGATACCAGCTTCATGAAGTGATTGTCGGTGCTTAAAAAAACGGTGCCAGTCGGCGTATGCAGTTTTTACTACAACGTTTCCTTTTTCGACTAAGCGTCCCAAAACTTTTTGAACATCAAAAGCAGCTTGCTCCTCGCGCCTTTTTTTCTCTTTTTGTTTCTCCTCAAATCCGATAGCGAGGTTTTCAAAGTCAATAAACATCGCTAGGATTCGTTGTTCTTGTTGTCCTTCAGGCATTTCATCTCAGCTCCTTTCGTGAAACGCGACGTCAAACGTATTTTGTGGAGAATCCGCCGAACTAACCTGAAAAGGTCAAATCATCTGTTCGACCGTTAGCGAAACCTTCCTTTAGGGGTAAGTCCCCACCTCCTTAGAGTGGGGATACAGCCACCCTTTAGTATAGTTTCTTTCAAGGTTTTAGCCTTGATTCGAATGGTAAAATGTGGTATATATGTGTTGTCTTTCGGTGGGAAGGTATCATGCCACCGCTCAATGGTGCTTCCCACCTCCTTCGGTACAGGAATATGAAAGACCGAAAGGCCAATCCTCATGTATACCACTAAGAAACTCAAAGTGCCACCGACTCCTGAATTGGATGCGCTTGCCGATGAATCAGGACGTTGCTATTCAAAGATAATTTCTCTGATTCACAAGGTGCGAAAGAAAAAAGGGTTTTGGCTATCTCAAGGTGCAGTCCAAAAGTATATGCGCTTGCGTGGGTACAATCTCCATTCACAGACGGTGCAAGCGATAATCCAATCCTATTTTGATTCACTCAAGAGTTACTTTCGTGCTGTCAAGAGTAATCCAGATGCAAAGCCCCGTTTCGGACCCGTCGTTTCTACAAGGTGCGTTGGATACAACATGGTATTATCTTCAAAGATGGTATTATCCGACTGTCAAATGGTAAAGGTAATGTGCCTATCACCCTCAAATCAGATGTAAAGCCCGTATATGTGGAAATGTACTTCCAACAGGGCAGTTACTACTTTTCATTGGTTTACAAAGTACAAACCCCACCCAAACGTGAGACGGGTAAAGTGGTTGCCATAGACATGGGCGAGATACACCCGATAGTCTCTCATGATGGCGAACATACCATAATCTACAATGGTCGGTCATTGCGAGCTATCAAGCAATATCTGAACAAAGTAAAGACCATTTTCCAATCCAAAATGGACCGGTGTAACAAATACTCTAACCGCTAGTATCGTCTCAAGCGAGTTAAGCAGAAGATACTATCAAAGTTGAATGCTCAAATCAAGGCTGCCGAACATAAAATCACATCTCGATTTATATCTGACTGCATAAAGGCGAAGGCGGATACGATAGTGATTGGAGACCTAAAAGGTATCCGAGATAGCGCGAAGTTTTCAAAGAAGTCTAACCAGAAGGTTCATCAATGGGCGTTTGCCCGTCTGCAATTGATGATATGCTACAAAGCAGAACTTGCAGGACTGAAAGTCAAGTTTGTCTCAGAGGCATATACCTCTCAAACTTGCCCACAGTGTGGCAATCGAAAGAAGCCAACAAACCGCAACTATCAGTGCAATCATTGTGGCTTTGCATATCACCGAGACGGTGTTGGTGCAATCAACCTCTGGAACAAAGTATCGGGATTCATTTTGAGTCCCGTAGTTGGGGCGATGGCGTCCCCGATAGGTGTAAGGTTCAACCCACATCTATGTAAACTCGGCTAACACAGCGTGTAAGAATCCACACCCTTTAGCGTGTGGGTATACGTCAAACCTGTGACAGGACGGGTCTGTCTAATTTCGTACGCCGCAAGCACTTAGTGGTGTGTTAACACTATCAAGTGTATCAGAAAGTTTGGTCAGAGGCAAGCCATTTTTCGCGATGATTCTGGGAATAGGAGTTATGTCATTCCGGCGTAATATCAAAAGAAAAAGGTACATACAGCAATGGCAAAACAGATACTGATTGTTGAAGATGATAGCGATGTCGTTGGTTACATTGAACATCTGTTGAAAAGTTTGGGATATGGCGTTTGTGCTGTTGTTTCGTCCGGAGAAGCAGCGATGCAGAAGGCAGCAGAGGCGCCCCCAGATTTGGCGTTGATAGATATGATGCTAGCGGGGGATATGGACGGGGTCGCTGTCGCTGAACAGATGCGGGCCCGTTTCAATATTCCTGTGGTATACCTGACAGCTTATGTAGATCAGCGGTTGCTGCAACGAGCGAAGATAGCCGAACCCTTTGGTTATGTTCTCAAACCGTTCGCTGAAAGGAGATTACACCTTAACATCGAAATTGCGCTTTACAGGCATGAGATGGAGAGGAAATTTAAGGAGAGCGAACAGTGGCTTTCGACAATTCTGAGAAGTATCGGTGAGGGCGTAATCGCTACTGATGAAAATGGGCGTGTCCAATTCATCAATTCTGTTGCGGAAGATTTGACAGGTTGGCAGCAGGAAGATGCCTTTGGCAAGGATCTGGAGGAGGTCTTTAATGTCATTAGTGAGGAGACAGAGACTCCCATCAAGACACATATCATGGAGGCGCTCCAGGGTGAAATCATTGTCGGTCTAACGGAACCAAACCTCCTCGCCGCCCGTGATGGCAAAGAAACCCCTATTGATTACAGTGCTGCTCCCATCAGAAATGACAAGGAAAGCACAACCGGCGTTGTTCTGGTCTTCCGTAATATCACTAGACGTAGGGAGGCGGAGGAAGCACTAAGATTAACGGCAGATGCATTGCAAAGTCAAACACGAATCCTGCAATCTATTCTGGATAGTATGGGTGATGGCGTGATTGTCGCCGATGAAACGGGGAGAATCCTGTTTTTCAACCCTGAGGCTGAAGGGCTTCTTGATATTGCAATGGATACCACACTTGATGAATTACCTGAAACATACGGCTTATTTCTTCCCGATACTATCACTCCATTTCCATCAGCTGACCTGCCGCTGACACGTGCGATCCACGGCGAGTTTTCAGACAACGTTGAAATGTTTATACGCAATGAGAAGGTACCACAGGGGGTTTACATTGAAATTGCTGGAAGGCCATTACAGGATGAATTAGGCAAACGAAGAGGAGGTGTCATCGTTTTTCGCGATGTTACCGAACGCAAGCGAACGGACGAAGCGCTTGCCCGCGCTTACACGCAAGGCAGATTGGAGATTGTCGATACACTACTCCACAATATTGGGAATGCTATCAATAGTGTGACGATAGGGATTGGGACCGTTTACGAAAATCTAGTGAAGAATCGACTGACAAGTCGTCTCAGGGCATTGGCAGATGCAATCGAGGGACATCAAGACGACTTCGGCGATTATGTTACAAATCATCCACAAGGTCAGAAAGTCGCACCCTTCATTATTGGTCTGGCAGATGACTTTATGAGCCAGGATCAGAAATTGGCGGAGACGGTCAGTCGTGTGCAGCAGAGAGCTGAACATATCGCTGATATTGTTAGAATGCAGAAGTCGCTTGGCAAAAGCAGTGTATATCGCAAAGATATCAATCTTCGCCAAGCAATCGACGATGCCATCACGGTGTTAGCGGAGTCTATTAGGAAAAGAGATATTGAAATTCATGTTGAGTGCAACAATACACCGGAAGAGATTCGGACACAAGAGAGTCAATTTCATCAAATGTTGGTTAATCTTATCAAAAATTCGGTTGAAGCTATAGACGAACTTGCTGCATCAATAGGGCTCAGCGAACCTCCCTCCATCAAAATCCGATGCAATGTTAAATTGACCTCTTTTATTCTTGAAGTAATTGATAACGGTATCGGGATTGAAAAGAATAAGTTCACAATTATTTTTGGCGGAGATTATACGACCAAAGAGTCGGGTAGTGGACTTGGCCTTCATTCGATAGCGAACTTCGTTGATGGATTGGATGGGAAGATTTACCCATTAAGCGACGGTCTCGGCAAGGGAGCGACGATACGGGTCATCCTGCCGCTTTCTTCTGTTACCCCGTAATGAAGCGTGAAACGTGACACCGGAAAAATCAAAGTCCGAAAGTAAAAAATGCACCTACCGCAAAAACGCGGAAAACGCAGAGCAAATGGCAAAATTGTTATTTCCTTACTTTTTGCTTTTGCAGGTTTCACTTACAAACTAGCATCGGTAGTTAATAGGTACCTATTATGGAATTCAAACAGGACTGGAACTATCGTGTCTTGGTCGTCGATGATCAGCGGGAGATACATCAGGATTTTGAGGAGATGCTCACGCCCAGTTTGACAGGTTCGTCAACAGATGATTTGGCAGAAGCATTTGCGCCAGAAGTCGATGAGAGCTTTCTCCCAAAATTCCAACTCCTCCATGCCAGAGGCGGTTCAGAAGCTTGTGACATTGTAAAGGCAGCAGTCGAAGCGGATGATCCAATTGCTGTTGCATACATAGATATAAGAATGCCACCGGGTATGGATGGGATTGAAACTACGCGACGTATCCGCACCGTTGATGCAAATATTGAAATTGTTCTCATGTCTGCATATACCGACAAGTCACTTGGTGATATTGTCCGCGAGATGGAACTACTCCACAAGCTGCTCTATATCAGAAAGCCATTTGCTCGCGAGGAGATTCAGCAGATAACACTTTCGCTTGCGGAGAAGTGGAATGTTGAAAGCGAGTTAGGGGACAAACACCGACAGCTCGAAGTTAGCAATCAGAGGCTTGAAGCCGTTCTGGATTCCACTGGAGATGCTATTGCGATGTTTGATGTCACGGGGCATCTTCAGTTCGCAAATCGGGGATATGAAGAGATGTTTGAATTGACGACGGATGCGCTAAAGCAGATGTCCCAGGAAGCGTTAGGTAAGCATACCAAACAATACTTCCAAGAACCTGAGCGTTTTGAAGAGACGGAAACTCTACTTCTCGCAGACCCTGAGAAGGTGTTTGAAGAGGTCGCAGAGGCTCGCCTTCCGGAACGCAAAATGCTTTATCGATTGACAGCGCCGGTACACGATATTCAACAAAATGTTATCGGACGCATTATCGTTTTTCGGGACATCTCCAAAGAGATTGAGATTAACCAGATGAAAGTCGAAGTCTCCCGTTTGCGGACTGAACTCGAAATGAAATATGCGTTTGATAAGATTGTTGGCAAAAGCAAAGAGATTCGGGCGGTTTACGCGCTGATGCAACAGGCGATTGAAAGCAATATTACCGTCTTGATTCAGGGAGAAAGCGGCACGGGTAAGGAACTGGTCGCAAGAGCTATTCATTTTAACAGTCCGCGAAAGGCAGAGCCGTTTATCGATGTCAACTGTGCTGCCATTCCTGAACCCCTTATTGAAAGTGAACTTTTTGGGCATGAACGGGGTGCTTTCACGGGTGCGACGGCGCAAAGGATTGGAAAATTCGAGAGTGCGGATGGGGGAACTATCTTTCTCGATGAGATTGCTGATATGCAGCCACTGGTTCAAGCCAAATTGCTGCGTGTGCTGCAAGAACGAGAGATTCAACGTGTCGGTGGCACAGGCAACATTCCCATCAATGTCCGGGTAATCACAGCGACGAATAAAGATCTCGAAGCAGCGGTAAAAGCCGGTGAGTTTCGCGAAGACCTTTTTTATCGGATTGCTGGTTTTCCGATACCGATACCCGCCCTCAAAGAACGGCGTGAGGATATTCCCCTGCTAGGACACCATTTTTTGCAAGAATATGCCAAGACTGCCGATAAATCTATTTCAGGATTTTCCACGGGGGCGTTACAGTTATTGATGAGCCATGATTGGCCCGGCAATGTCCGAGAATTAGAGAACACAATTGAACGTGCTGTGCTTTTAGAGGCATCAGATGTAATACAGGTGGGCAATCCTGCGCTGAGCGGCCTGCATTCGAGGAGCGATGGGGATATCACTGATAGCAATAGCGAGAGTATGCCAGCTCACCTTTCAACCTCAACCGAGATTCTCTCCCTTGAAGAGATTGAGAAGCAAGCACTTGTCCATGCCCTTGAAGTAACAGATAATAATATCACAAAAGCCGCACAGGCTTTGGGTATCAATCGGGTTACTATTCATCGGAAACTGAAGAAATATAATCTACTTAACAAAAAGTAGTTAGTACCTATGCTAAAAACGGGATTACGGGTAAAGGAACAGAGTTCTATTTTGTGCTCTTGATTGAGTTTAATCGATTTTTAAGATTTCGTATATAATTGTTGAAATAGGAGGCGGTGTTAGCGCTTCTGAATACTGAAGTCACGCGCTTCTGAATACTGAAGTCACATGACAGGACTTACGCAGTTGGACACGATTACTATATTTTTCGCTCCACCGGCCGGGGTTGGGCAGGCACAAGACCTAACCCTACAATGGGTTCATTTCCTGTAGGGGCAACCCTTGTGGTTGCCCTGGTTACTGAAGTGCGTAACTCCTACATGAGTTGGACGGTCGATTGTATTTTTAAATCCATAATGAGTGAAGATAACTCAAGGAGAATCATGAATGAAAATTTTAGTTACAGGTGGCACAGGCAGAATTGGGGCAAATCTCGTGAAGCGTCTGCTTGACAGAGGGCACGACATTCGGAGTTTTGTTTATCCCGGTGACTTAAGCCGTGCGGATAAGCTCGATGGTTTTGATCGCGTCGAAACGGTTGTCGGAGATCTGCGAAACTTTGACGATGTAAAACAAGCAGTCGATGGAGTGGACGCAATCTATCACCTTGCAGCCGCGTTTGGCGGTCCATTTGATAATCTGCAATATCTGAATATTAATGGGATGGGAACGCTCAATATCTTAGAGTGCATCCGAGAGGGACTACCGAATCTTCACCGCTTTGTCTATGCTTGTACAGAGGCGATTTATTGGAGACTGGGCGAAAAGGGACGTTTTTTTGATGAGCCGATCTCGGAAGAAATGGTGAGTCGTTACAAGCACATGCCGTACTTTCTGACCAAGTGGATCGGTGAAGAGTTGTCGATGACCTATCACTACCAGTACGGTGTGCCAACGACGGTTTTCCGCTTTGCCACAGTTATCGAACCCGGCGAATTTCTCAATGAAAACGGATTGCCTCGCCTATTCCTCTTTAACCCTGTGTATGATCGATACAAAGATGCGACAGGTGACGATGAAGATGAGCAAGAGATGATTGAAACTATAAAATCACTCTGGACCGGCGAGGAGAAATTCCTCATCAGCCTAAATCCGAATGGGCGTCCGTACAAACAGGAATTTACGGATGTCCGGGATATTGCTCAAGGATTGGTCTTGGGACTAGAAAAGGAAGAGGCGGTTGGAGAAGAATTCACGCTTGGAGGCGCGGCGTTGTTCCGATGGGAGGAAGATGTCCCATATCTTGCCGAGCGGTATAATTTGGATTACGTCGAAGCGAGGGTGCCCTCATCGAATCATTTCGAGTTCAATCTGCACAAGATCAAAAGTTTGCTGGGATATGAGCCGCAGCATGACCTCCGCAGCGTCCTTGATACCGCAGAGGCGATGCGACGTGGTGAGAGTACGGATGTGATTCCAACGGGGGTTCGATTTGACGGAAAGGTATAGGGCGTGAGGGAATCGTCCCGATAAATCGGGACAGGCGCGATTCAGGGCAAGTTGGTGAATGCTTAACTTATCGCCGCTCACCCAAAACGCCTAAAAATAATCGCAGATCCAGTGGGTGGGTTCCTCTTTCGGGAAAAGTGTGGAGAGCAGTGCGATCTCATCAGGTTGCAGCTTAAGCCCCTTAAGGCGATTAAATTCGTCTAACTGCCCAAATGTCGCGTCCCCGAAAAGTACCTTCAGGAAGTGGTAGGCCTCCAGTGCCACCTTTGTTCTTCCGGTATCGTCCGCAGTGACAGCCACTTTTCCCTGATTCACATTCAGTGTACAACCTTGATCGCCGATAGTGAAGTGGAATGAGCCTGACCGATCTTCCATGCCGCTGCGTGTCAATTCTGCCTCAAATTTAGGGATCAGTTTTTGGAAGAGTCCGTCCAGCGAGATGACCCGATACATCATTCTTTCGTAGACCGAGAACGATAACGGGCTGCCACTTTCTTCAGTCAACAACAAGGTCATTGGGTGATGCCGGGGCAAACGGCCTGAAATGCTTTCAACGTCTTTTTCATAAGCCGCTTCCAAAATTGCATGGCAAAGAGCAAGGTGGCTGTCAGGAGCTATGCTTCGCCAGCCGACTTCTCGTAGATTCGGGTAATATGTCGCCAAATATGTATCTATTCCTTGATCATCGTCGGGAAATGCGAGGTTGGCGTAGGCACCGATTTGCCCCTCCCTTTCGACGACAAGTGAGGGCAACATGCCGACCTGCTGTGAATAACCATCCCGCCATAATTTCTCCGGACGCTGAACGGTTCCGGTACGCCCTTTGTTGTGTTCATCGTAGATTTGGCTGATTTGTGTTAAATCTCTTTCGACGTCAAATGGTCGGCTTTTCCATCCTGATGGTACAAAGGTCTTTTTGTCGTGGAGTTCCAACTCGAAGGAGGTCTGTGGAAAAGCTGCCCAGCCAAGCGGCATGTAAAACGGTTGAATCGTAGTAAACAGCAGGCTAAGATCGTAGTGCTGTGTTTCCATGTAAGAAATTGCATCCCGCAGCAAGGCTGACGCATAACCCCGTCCACGAGACTCCTCCGAAGTGACAACCATTCCAATCCCGCCGAGTTTCACAACCGCTTCCCCAATATACATCGATCTGTCTGAGACGCGAACATAGCTGACAATTTTGCCATCAACAATGCAGACACGTGACTGATCTAGCTCGTAGGTGAAGTCCTGATAATGTTGGCTGGCATACCTCGGTCTGCACTTTTCGACGAATACTGCGGATATGAGATCGACGATTTCGTCGCGTTCATGCGCTTTCGCTGCGCGGATTTCCATATCTTCCTCCTCTCAGACTCTCGGATAAAATACCCCTTATTCATTCCGTTTTAGATCGCTATTCAGTTGATCAAGCCGCTTGTGCAATTGGTTTTGCATTTTTGCGAGGTGTAAGGTGTAGAGGCTGAAGATTAACCAGATGATAAAATAGGCAGAGACGAGGAATTTTAGCCGTTTTTTCTGCCGAGCTTCCAATTTTTCTACTGCTTTTTGGGTTACCAGCTGTTCAATTTCCATCTCGTCTACCTGTGCGCTCATTTCGGCGATGGCATCGCCGACGGCGGTAGAGACCGCGTCTTGTGTGATAGCGACCGGAATTTGGCTAAATAGAAATAACCCGAAAAAGAGCCCAAAAACGATAAGGACAGTTATCCATAAACCTTTGTGCATTGAATTTCTCCAAGGGGCGAGTTCGCTCGGTAAACAGGTTTACATACGCTCACCCCAAATAGGACGTTTGTGTTTTACAATTCACCCATCTGTTGATGTTGGATGGTTTCTAATTCTAACTTCATCTGTTCAGCGCGATACCGGAACATCAGCAGGAATATGTAGAGAAGGGTCAGGGCAAGCCATGAAATCAACCACGCGGTTTGCATGGTTGGGGGCAGGTTCATCTTGGTGGAAGTGTCGGGATGCAAACCGCCCTGCCAGAGTTCGACTGAAAAGTAAACGATGGGAACATTCAGGAAGCCAATAATGCCCAAGACTGCGGAATAAACCCGTTTTTTCTCTTCCGGCAAAGCAGACCTCAGAATAAGGTAACTGATATATATCATCCACAGTATCAACGCGCTTGTCAATCTTGGCTCCCAATTCCACCAAGTATTCCAAGCAAATCTTGCCCAAATGGGACCTGTGGTAAAGACCACTACCCCAAAAATGATTCCGATTTCCGTTGAAACATGCGCAATCGTATCATACTTCTCCAGCCGCTTGATTAAGTAGAGAATGCTGAAGATGAAGGTCACGCCGAAAGCGACGAATAAGGTGAACGCCGAAGAAATATGGAAGTAAAAAATCTTCTGCACTTCTAACATCGTCATCTCAATCTCAGCGAAACTGAAAACGAGGTAAATCGCAACAAACAGGAGGATCGCTGCAAGCGTCCCAACTAGTTGAGTGCGTGTCATTTTTCCTCTCTTTCTTCTAAGAATGGTGTTTACAGATAACTTATCCCTCAACAACAAACTCGAAGAGGAGATATGAGCTTGCTAGGAATACAAGGCTGTAGACAACCAAAACTGAGATCCAAAAGTTTCCTCCAAGCCCACCGGTTGTCAGCAGAGAAACGGTACATTTTGCTCCTGCCATAATCACGGGAAAAGTCAGCGGCAATAGGATGACAGAAAGCAGGCTTTCCTTGCCGTGTGTGTTGGTAGAGATACCCGATACGATGACGCCCACCGCACAGAAACCGATCGTTCCAATCGCGAGCACACCTATGAGTTTGAGCAAGAGCCAAGGGAACTGGTCTTGTAATGCGACAGGTAAAACAGTGAGCACATCTAAGAATTGAAGAGCGATCGGTGTGACAATGACCTCCAGCAGCATGAGAAAAACGAAGATACTGACAACCTTTGAGAGGTAGAAGTAACTTGCATCTACCCCTGTCAATCTGAGCCCATGCAGCGCACCATTTGCGTGTTCAATATCGAAAGACCTGTTCAGCGCAATGATGCCCGCAAACAGAAATGTCCCCCACAACACACTGGCAGCCAATTTCCCACGTTCTTCCAATTTTTCGGGGAAAATTGGTCCGAACGCAAAGCAGAAGATCAGCACGACTAACACGCTGAACACAATGATTAAAGCCAGCATGTCCTTTGTGCGAAATTGGAGTGCGAGATCCTTGCGAATCAGCCAACCGATTTGGCGGAATACTTCCATTGATTAAATTATACCCTACCTATTTATCTTTTTAACTTGTCCTCATACTCACGAGACAACGCCTCCAATCCGATATCTTCTTTTTTTCCAACTGTCTCGATCTGACCGTTTAACAGGAAGTGGAAGCGAGAACCGGTGTGGTAGCCCAATTCCGTATTGTGTGTCGTGAGGACAATCCCTTTGCCACGAGCACGTTCCTGATCGATCCGTTTCGACACAAGTTGCTTCGCAGCCAGATCGAGTCCCGAAAACGGTTCGTCGAAGAGGAGCAGCATCGGATTGTGGATTAGCGCCTTAGCAATCATGAATCGTTGGATCATACCGCGTGAGAAGATCTTGACGGGTTCGTGCGCGTAAGGGGTCAGCTGGACCTCGTCGAGAAGATCCGCAATGCGTTGCTCTAACCCATCGAGTCTGTAGAGTTGTCCGAAAAACTTCAAGTTCTCATAGGGGCTAAAATCAAGATAAGCGAGCGGTTCGTGGACAACCAACCCCAATGATGGGCGGACGCGTAACGTTTCGGCAAGGGCATTGATCCCTTCAATTTGGAGCGTGCCGGATGTCGGTTTAATCAGTGTTGAAAGGATCTGAATTAGGGTTGTCTTGCCGGCTCCGTTTGGACCGAAAATCGTAACAACTTCGCCGGCCTGGACGTTGAGATCAAGCCCGTTCAACACCGTTCGATGCCCGAAGCGTTTCGTGATTTGGGAGGCTTGGAGAAGCATCATTAGTAGAACACTGCGATAAAGGGATTTGAAATTCGGTATGATAAGGAGCCATCTTCCCAATCATCGAAATTCACAATTCATCCTCCGTCTCTATTGAGACGTGCCAAGACGGCAGCAAGCCGATCCGCTTGCTCTTTCCGTAATCGTTCATAAACCCGATCGGAGACTTCGTGTTTTTCGTGCAATTCTTCCAGACGAGTGATCATCTCAAGCCGAGCAATCCGTGTCCGCTCAAGGTCGGCGACATCCAACTTACCGAGCCAACTTGCATCGGGTGTTCCTTGAGGCTGCTGAGAACCGTTAGACGGCTTCGGCGTTGGAGATCGGATTTTGAAAATCGCAGCGACCAAAAAACCGCCTGCAAGTGCCGCGGAGATCGCGATCAACGCAATCATCTTCGGGTTGGACGGTTTTCTTGCTGTTTCACCTATGCCACCTTGGGACGGAGGCGCGACGGAGGCAACCGTGAAGCGTAGGTCTACAGTTTGGTTCGTTGACAGTGGCTTCGCCGGATCTGTTGCATAAATGGTGTATACCAGTCCGTGAATTTGTTCCTGACGACCTGCTCCCAGAATTCTCGATTGTGGCACCAAGGGCATTCCGTCAGAGATGAATACATAGAGTTGAGCGGTATCAAACGTCAGTTTTCGAGAGAGAACTAAATCTGCATCAACAACGTGCATTAAGTAGGAATATCCGACTTGATGTCTTCCCGATGCTAAGGGTTGGTTCGCAATTAACCGATTTGCGTTTACCCCGAATTCCTGATTAGGAGTCTGATCAATCTGAGGATTTTCGTAACCATTTGGCAGGTTGAAATGCACACCTGCTTTTTGATTGTTTATTGATGTTTGAAACGATAGTTCACTGGTGTTCTCGACTTGAAGGAGTTCCAGGACAGACACTGCTCCGTCAGGGGCATGGTCGGCTGGAGGTGGACCGATGATAAGCGAATGTTGTCGGACTTTCACCTGCGACGGGTCGTCCGTAAACGCTCCGATCTCTATATTGACCGTGATGTTAGGCAACCACTCCGACAGAACGAGATCTCGTTCGATATATTCCTCGCCTTTATAATTGATTGAGACAGTATAATGCACATCGAAAGCTGTTGAGAGATCGTCGAAGATATAGAACCCGCTATCATCTGTTACCATCTCATGTTGATTCACATCTTCGCCTTCCCGGTGAATCTGTAAAACTACTAACTGGTGAGAGAGCGGTTGATTTTCTCTCTTATCTATGACTTGTCCTTCAATTTTGCCGGTGTTGTTTTGTGCAACGGTGGAGGAAAGACAGATCAAAACTGTGAATATGAGGAATAAAACGGGAAACGTAAAACGTAAAAAGCACTTATGTTCTGGCTGTCCAGCGTTATAGTTGTTGTGCATATTTATATGTTAACTTCGTGAACCCCTCTCTTGTTTGTATCTCTCGATTTCCTCTTCCACAGATGCCATGCCAGCTGTCTCAATCTGCGTCAAGATCGCTGCTGTTTCTTGCAACAGTTGTCCTCTCAAGGCTTGGTAATCCCCTTGGGACAGCTTACCTACTTCGTAATCTTCTTCAAGGTCCACAAGTGCCGAATAGCTGCGCTCACGCTCAAGGTATAACGTTTGCATTTGGGCTTCAACGGCATCCATTTCTGGGGACGGACGCGGCTTCGACCACAGCGGCAAACCCAGATAGACCAGAAGGGGAAGTCCAAGTAGTAAAATCCATAGAAACAGAAAAAACATAAGCCAAACTCCTAGCCTTGAGCTTATCTTTGTTGTTTGTAACGTTCAAGCTCTTCCTCAATTTGTTCGTGTTGATCTATCGAGGCTGATTCCTGCGGTTCTGTCGAAACGGCTGACTTTGCTAACGCTGCGCTGCGCTTTGATTTAAGCACAAGAAGGACGATAACACCGAGCAACACGATGATAATAGCAGGCATCGCATAAGCAACGATGTTAAACCCCTTGGCAGGCATAAGCGCCGAGAACTGCGTTCCCCACCTTGCAAGATAGTCGGTCCGAATCTTTTCAACTGTCTCCCCGCCGATGAGGCGATTACGAAAGTCTACTTCAATTTGTTGAGCAACACCACAGACACAATGTTTAATCGTCTCCCGTACGCAGCCGCAGTGACAGTATACGCTTGTCATCAATTGATCCAGGTCTGATTCAAGCGATAGATTGGCTGTGGATGCCTGCTCTTGGGGGACCGCCGCTGAAATTAAGCAGCTCAAAGAGGTTAAGATTAAAAGAACAGTGCAGCAGCTTTTCATTTTATACATTGCCTTTTGTGTGTTTCTCAAGAATTGCAACCAGTCCGCCAATCATCATGATGGCAACGCCAATCCAGACGACATTGACAAGCGGATTATGGTAAACTTGAACAGAGACAATCCCGCCTGAATCCACATGGGCAGGCACGTTTTCAGGTAGAGGACCTAATGCAATATAGAGGTCGTTTAATCCCAAATGGCGTATGGCGGACTCGATGGTATCTTGATCGCCCTGTCCGGCTTTATGATAAAATCCACGTGCTGGGCGCATCGTCCCCATCGGTTTTCCGTTTTTTTCAACGGCGAATATAACCCCACCAAGCGAAAAGTTGGGATGTTCCTCCTGAAATGCATCCTCCAGCGTGAGCCTGTAGTTGCTGACCTCTATCGATTCCCCACGTTGTAACCCCTTTGATTCCAAGAGAGAATAGCCCTTAGACCCCAGAATCCCAATGTATACAATCACGATACCGATATGGACGATGTAGCCGCCGTATCGACGCTTGTTGCGTTGAATGAGCTGAATGAGTCCATCAAGGAATGAGGTTTCAGCGCGTTTGGCTCGTAATTTTGATCCGCGATAGAATTCGTCGCAGATGGCTGCAAGAACAAAAGCAGCAGCAAAGACACAAAGCGCAGAGTAGATTGCCCCGGTGTGTCCTTTCAGGGCAAGATAGCCCCATGAAAGTACCCCACCGACTATCCCCAAGACAATTGGTTTGGCGAACATCCGTTTAAAATTGCTTGGCGTCAACTTTTTCCATGAAATAATTGGACCGACGCCTGTGAGTAACAGGAGGAGCAGTCCGGGGATGATAACCACCTGATTGAAAAACGCCTCCGGGACAGCAGCCTTCTCGCCTGTGACCTGTTCTGTGATAACCGGCCACAAAGTTCCCCAAAGGATAATCAGTGTCAAGCCCACAAGCATCCAATTGTTCAGAAGAAATGAACTTTCGCGGGAGAGGAGGGATTCGAGGCGGTTGGGACTTTTCAGGTCGTTCCAGCGATAAGCCAGAAGCCCAATGACGCTGAGCGTCGAAAGGAAAATGAATCCGAGGAAGTACCCTCCGATATCGGACTGTGCAAATGCGTGCACGGAGGTGATTATACCGCTACGCGTGATGAAAGTTCCCAAGAGTGTGAACTCAAACGCAAGGGTAATCAGGATGATATTCCAGAGCTTGAGCATGTTCCGCTTCTCTTGAATCATCACCGAGTGGAGATAGGCGGTGCCGAGCAGCCACGGCATAAAAGAGGCGTTTTCGACGGGATCCCACGCCCAATAGCCGCCCCATCCGAGTTCACGATATGCCCAATTCCCACCAAGTGTGATGCCAAGTGTAAGCACCAGCCAGGACGCCATCATCCATCGCCGCGATCTGCTAATCCATTCGCTGCCTATCTTTCCAGCAGCGAGGGCTCCGACAGCAAAGGCAAACGGCACAGTCAGGCTGACGAAGCCGACATACAGCGATGGCGGATGAAAAGCCATGCTTGGTGTTTGCAGCAGTGGATTCATGCCGGCACCATCACGGGCAACCGCACCGTTCGGCAGACGCTCCAGTGGATTGTAGACACCTTCGACTAAACCGGTCACAAGGATAATAAAAAAGAGTTGGACTATTGAGATGGGGATGAGGGCATAATCAGCCAAGTAATCGGTCGCACGTCGGTTTGTCCATACGACCATAGCACCAAAAAGTGTCACGAGCCAAAGCCAAAATAGGAGCGAGCCGGACATCCGTCCCCACAACGCCGTGACTTTATAAAGCAGGGGCTGATCATAGCTGGAGACTTCAACGACATATTTCATCGAGAAGTCATTTGTCACAAAACCGTAGATCAGCGCGCCTGTTGCAAGTGTGATTAGAGCAAACGTCCCTACGACCCCGTTTCGTCCACCGATGACTGCGTTGTAGTTATTGTGACGCAATCCCAGCCAGAGCATCGTCAATGCCCACAGACAGGAAAAACTGAAAGCCATATTGCTGCTTGTCCCAATTCTGCCATAACGCGCATTTTTCCTTCTGAGGCTTAATAATCGCTTGTGCCGGCTTCGCCGGTTTGTGCGGTCATTCCTTCAGCTGCTTCATATTTTGACGCGCACTTCGTTTGGAGTTTAGAGGCAACGATGAGATTTTCGGAGGCGTTATACTTCCCTTGAACAAAGACATCCCCGCCATCTTTAAAATTGTCGGGTCTGAGTCTATTTGCGTAGAGGACGTTGACGGTCGCTTGACCGTCTCGATCTCGTACCGCGAAGGTGAGTTGAAACTTTTTTGGATCCCATTGGGTGGTTCCCTCGGCAATCAACCCGTCTACTTGGATGGGCTTATTGTCAACCTCTTGTGCGTGTGCAACGAGGGCGTCGGGTGCGAAATGTCTCATGCTTGTGTTCTTCACTCCCGCAACAACGAGGAATGCCATCGCAGCCGCTAAGATAAGACTTGCAATGACGATTTTGACCCTTTTTCGGTTCATTTTTCCTTTTCCTTTCCGGTATAAAACATGACAATTTCTTCCGCGAGTGCTTCTACAGAGGCTTTCTTTGCAACGATGTCTGCCGTCAATCCATGTGCTTCCACAGTTGCAGCGGTTGACGGTCCAATGACCGCGATATGAGTTTGATCTAGCAGTGCAACGAGCGAATATGAATCGAACATCTCAAGGAAGTTGGTAACGGTTGACGAACTTGTAAATGTCACCATGTCGATTCGTCCGTTGTGTAGATCCGTCTCAAGTGTTTCACGCCCTGCTGCACCGGCTTTAACGGTCTCATAGATTGGAATGGCATCGACAGTCGCGCCTCTATCTCGTAAGCCGTTAGGTAAATCATCAGCGGCGATCGAAGCACGCGGCAGTAAAATCCTCTGTCCTTTCACGCCTTCTAACTCTGCTGCAAGGACCGCACCGCGATATTGCGATGGAACGTAATCCGCGTGAATCCCGACTTGATCTAACGCCGCTACGGTTTTTTCTCCAACCGCGCAGATACGAGTATTACCGAGCGATCGGATATCTTTGCCGTTTTCCCGCAGATGTCGGTAGAAATAGTCCACAGCGTTAACACTGGTAAAAATAATCCAATTGTACGTCGCAAGTTGAGCGATTGCCCCAGCCAACATAGTGTTGTTAGGGATTGGCTGAGTCTCAATTGTCGGGAATTGGATAACCTCGGCACCGTAAGATTCGAGGCGTTCCGCGAAGTCGCTGGCTTGCGCCCGAGCGCGGGTGACGATGATCCGACGACCAAAGAGCGGTTTTCGGTCAAACCAACCCAATTGTTCGCGCAAAGCATTAACGTTACCGACAACAATTGCCGCTGGATTGCGAAAATTAACAGCTTCTGCCTTTTGGGCGATATCTGCGAGAGTTCCTTCAAGCGTTTTTTGCTGTGGTGTTGTTCCCCACTGAACGAGGGAAATTGGCGTGTCAGGTGCGCGTCCATATTGAATTAGACGCTCCGCAATTTCACGCAAATGTCCTACGCCCATGAGAACAACCAATGTGTCGATGCCTGTCGCGAGCTGCTCCCAATGAATTGTCGAATCCGCTTTCAACGCCGCCGAATGCCCCGTGACAAACGCAACAGAGGATGAATAACTCCGGTGTGTTAAAGGAATACCTGCGTATGCTGGAGCAGCAATTGCTGAAGTAATACCGGGCACGATTTCAAAATCAATTCCTGCTTCCACGAGTGTTAGCGCTTCTTCGCCGCCTCTGCCGAATATAAACGGATCGCCGCCTTTGAGTCGGACAACTGTTTTACCTGCCTTCGCATGCCGAATCATTAGACTATCGATCTCGGCTTGGCGTTCTTCCTGTTCGCCTATCATTTTGCCGCCATAGATTTTTTCGGTATGCACAGGACAGTGCTCAAGTAATTTGACGTTGATGAGCAGGTCATAGATTACTACATCCGCACGTTGGAGGCATTCAATCCCTTTGAGGGTGATCAGTTTCGGATCGCCTGGTCCCGCCCCAACAAGGTACACTTTTCCGTTTATGGCAGCCATGATTGACGTTTTACGTTTCGCTCTGAAGTTTGTGTGCGCCACTCTGAATCAACTTTGTTGCGAGGTGGATGCCCGACTCTTGAGCAGATGCGGAATTACTCCATAACCTCTCAAGGAGGCGATGCTTTCCGTCGGGGCTACAAACTGTAGCAATCAGATGAAGCTTATCGTCCCTCAGTCGTGCGTTTACACCGATTGGAACTTGACACCCGCCACCCAATTTACTCAACACAGTCCTCTCTGCGAGCACTTCGGTTTCGCTATTGCTATCGTTAATTAAATCTAGCAACGTTTTGATTTCAAGGTCATCTTCTCGTGCTTCCACCCCCAGTGCACCTTGTCCGGCAGGAGGAACCATCCGATCCACCTCAAAATACTCTGTAATGATCTCTTCGCCAATTAGGCGTTTAATACCCGCTGCAGCAAGGATAACTCCATCAAGTTCTGTTTCGTGTAGTTTACGAAGGCGCGTGTCGAGGTTTCCACGGACATCCACAACCTGCAAATCGGGCCGTACATGCAGAAGTTGAGATTTTCGGCGTGGGCTTGTCGTTCCAATTTTCGCAGCTTGTGGCAGTTGATCGAGGAGCAGTCTGGATTGTGTAACTAGCACATCGCGGGGGTCCTCGCGTACGGGAATAGCAGCGATACAAAGCCCGTCAGGCAGATCTGTCGGTAGGTCTTTCATGCTGTGAACGGCGAGATCGATTGTGCCGTCTAAAAGCGCGATTTCGATCTCCTTTGTAAAAACGCCCTTACCGAGCCCAACGAGCGATCGGTCTCGAATTTTGTCCCCTGTCGTCTTGATAACTTTGAGTTCGATCGAGTGGTCGGGAAAGTGATCATTCAGACACTTTTTCACGTATTCTGCCTGCCAAAGGGCGAGTTGGCTGCCGCGTGTGCCGATGTTGATAGTTTGTTTCATGGGGCTTTAGCAGATCTCCCAACGGTTCAGTCGTGCCCTGCCGACTCGTGTAGGAACCGCAATTGCTTCGTCTCAGTTTCCAATCGGTGAAGGGCGCCGTGATAATAGGATTCGTTAATCTCGAAACCGATAAACCTTCGGTTCAAGTTACGACATGCAATTGCAGTCGTTCCACTTCCAATAAAGGGATCTATCACAATCTGATTATCAAGCGTCGTGAGTCTAATAAGGTATTCCATTAGAGCAACAGGTTTCTGTGCTTCATGTACCCGTGTCTCGTTGGGGCGGAAGTCAATCTCTAACACATTAGTGGGGCTTTTGCCATTAATTAGACATTCGGCGACGTTCATTCCTCCAACTTCGTTTTCAATGATGTTGTCAGTAATTGTGTGGTCATAAGGCTTAAACAGCCATGCAATCGGCTCATAGATCGGTGCTAGATTACCTATTCGCCAGCCTTTCCACTTTTCTACTAACTTTTCTTCTCCCCTTCTATTCAGGACAATTTCTAGACGTTGGCTCCGATGGTGTGCAGAATCCTTTTTCCAAATCAGAACATCACGAAGTAGAAAACCAGCATCCTCAAGCGAAATAATTGCTCTGTGAATGGTTCGACGTGCACCAAACACGAAATAATTGCTCTGTGAATGGTTCGACGTGCACCAAACACGAATAAGCTAGCCCCTTTTTTCATAATAGGGTAAACAAGTTGTGCCCACTGATCGCACCATTTTTGATAATCTCTGACAATATTCCTGTCAGCGGCGTTCCAGCCCCGAATCGGTTTCCCTCTTCTTTTGAAACCGCTCTTGCCATGTTGTGCCGGGGACTGACCGAGATAAGCAGAATTTGTGTTATTATGTAGAACATCCCAATCGTCTAATCCGATACCGTAAGGTATATCCGAGAGAAAAAGGTGAACAGATTCCGTTGAAATTTTAGGGATCCAATCTATACAATCGCCTTGGATAATTTTATCAAGTAGTGTGTCCATTGGTTCTTTTTACGATTGAACAATTTCAATCGCCTTTTTTATTGTCCAGATCTTAGCTTCAACTTTTTCTGCCTTAATCAGCCTTGCTACTGCTTCTTCTTGGGACAGTTCCTTATAAGTCGCTATTCTTGTTTCCCAGTAGTCAATGCCCTCTTTACCGAGTTGTTTGATTTTATCAATTGTGTTTTGTTTATAGCTGCTGAGTGTCTCCTCACTTTCACCGGCGATTTCACAGGTTGTTTTGTCAATTGCTTCCCAATACTGTTGGGCGTTTTTGCTCCTTGGTAGCTCACTGCTTATACGCCAAAGGGGATCGAGATTTTGTCCATCAGTACAATCAAGTAGAAATTTGAGATGAGTATATGATAACAGAGTAACATTTCGCTCAATTGCTTGCTCGTAAATTTGGCTTCCTCGCTGAGGATATTGATAGAGAGGTGATACAAGACAAGCATATGTATTACTTCTGCGCCAATCATCCAGTGCTTGCACCTTAAAGTCTTTCTGATTTTTCGCTGTACGACTCAGACGAAATGCTTTGGCATCGCCAACAATACTATAATTGTAAGTTCTCCCAAAAACGTCAGCAGAGTCACCTCTTGCCCTTAAAACTTCCGCAGGAATAGATAGATGCGTCCATGTTTGCGCTAATACTGCTTGGGTCTCAGCGGTCTTGTGAATGCGTGCATTATCCATTATCACGACGCTCTTGGCATCTAAATGTGGAGATGTCACAGTATTTCGCCCATAACTTCTCTTCAGAGGAGTCATGATCCAATAACTCAGGGATAATCCCACATTCTAACAGACTTGAACTCAACTCATCCTTCGTGATTGCTGCAAGTGCTTCCTCCAGAATATCAAAAGCATTTTCCGATCCAGCAATTTCAAGAATTAAACTGATTACATCCATCCGTAGCATATACTTTAGTCTTCTACATCGTTGGTACTTGCTGCTTGTTCCAAACCAAACATCTCGTGCAAAGCGTGGACATACTGTGCGTGATCGTCATTGGCGTCGTTAACGGTTTGGCGTAGATGTGTCGTCGGTTGATGCAACACCTTCTTGATAATTGATTGTGTCATGGCTTCAACCATCTTTTGTTGTTTTGGGGTCAGCTGCGCTTTGTCAAGACAGGTTTCCAGCTCTTTTGATGCCACCCCTTGAAACTGCTGATGGAGCGCCTTAATTATTGGATTGACTTCCAAGATTTGCAACCGTGAATGGAATTTTGTGACCTCTTCTTTAACAATCTGTGTTGCGATTTCTGCTTCCTGTCCCCGGTCTTTGAGGTTGGAGGCGACCACCATCTCAAGATCATCGATGTTATACAGGAAAGCATTGTCTACTTTGCTCACTTCAGGGTCTATATCACGGGGAACAGCGATGTCGATTAGGAACATATAGCGATGCTTCCGCTGTCTCATAATCTCTGCAAGTGAAGGTCGGTCAATGAGGTAATGCGGTGCATCGGTTGAACTGATCACGATGTCCGCTTCGACAAGGAAGCTCAGATCGGCGTCGTACGCTAGGGGGATCCCGTTAAATTTTTTGGCGATGTCGACCGCACGCTGATATGTTCGGTTTGCCACGATGACTTTAGAGACGTTGTTCTTCACAAGGTGTTGCGCTGTTAATTCACTCATTTCGCCGGCACCGATGATGGCAACCGTTTTATCTTCCAGACTTTGAAAGATCTTCTTGGCGAGTTCAACTGCTGCATAACTGATGGATACTGCGCCGCTGGCGATGTTGGTTTCGGTACGGATTCGCTTACCGACGCTTATCGCTTTGGTAAACAGACGGTTCAGAATATCACCAGTGGCTCCGGCATCGAGTGATTGGGCATACGCCTCTTTTACCTGACCGAGGATCTGTGGCTCACCGACAACCATGGAATCGAGGCTTGCAGTTACATTAAAGAGGTGGCTAACCGCATCAAGATTTTGATGGCTATATGTGAACTTGTCCAGTTGCTGCGGCTCGATTTGATGATAATTGGATAGGAAGTCGGACAGGACAGCGCAGCCATCTTTACTGCGGGTTACTGCGTAGACTTCGACACGATTACAGGTCGAGAGAATCGCTGCTTCCCGAATATCGGGATGTTCCCTTAAAAGTTGGAAAGCGTCTGTAAGCTGGCTTTCAGAAAACGATAACCGTTCTCGAAAATCGAGCGACGCAATATGATGGCTGGTACCGACAGTGACGATTTGGTTCATTTGTTAAATGTTAGAATGCGTGTATGCTAGGTAGAAAAAGATTGACGCCTGCATAGGTAAATAGCACCGCAGCAAGACCGATAATTGCAGAATAGGCGGTTTTGCGTCCGCGCCAACCGAGAATTTGACGGATACTGAGTTGTAACATATAGATAAGCCATGTGGCGATTGTGAAGATAACCTTTGAATCAACCCATGTCCATTTGACTTCTGTAACGTACTGTGTCCAAAGTGCCCCAATAAGAATGCCCATCGTCATCAGAATCACGCCAACGAGGATACACTTATGACCGAGTTCATCGGACCGTCCAAGTGCAGGTAGAAGAGTGTAAATGAGCGTGTGCTGCTTCTCACGAATTTTCTTCTCTTCAATCAGGTACATTAGTCCGAACGCAAACGCGGCAATGAACGCGGCGTAAGCGAAAAAAATAACGGAAGCGTGGGCGATGAGCCAGTAATTTTTGAGATAAGTAGGAATCGCAGTATCTTCTTGAGTTTGTAGCGTGTAGGCGACTAATGTGGCTATAAACGCGGCAGGCACAACAAAAACTCCAATCGTGCGGAGGCGGGTCAGGTGTGCGATGCACAGATAAATCAAGATAATCGCCCACGCTAGGAACGAGGTTGAGTCGTACCAATGCGCCATCAGATGTCCCGCGTGCTGCCAGCGCAGGAGGATAAAAGCTGAGTGCAGCACAAATCCACCTATCGTTAGCCAGTAGGCAAATTTTGCGACCTTTTGATTTCCTGTTGTAAGAAAAAGAATGTGTAGTATGCTCGCTGCCAAATAGACTAGCAAAAGCGTGTGAAAAAATAGTGAGTTCATCGCGATATAAAACGTAAAAAACGCATTTGTTCAAGAATTCATTCGATCGTACAGTGATGAAACACCGCGTTGCTGTGTGTCAGTTGAATGTCTTAACGGAAGATACTGATGTTAAAAATGCCATCGCTTATTTCACCTCTACTTTTTTCTCAATAACAGTCCTTTCCCCTATCGTTTCATCTCGTCCCATGACAGTAATGAGATACTGCCCTCGTTGTAATCCGTCAATCCGAATCGTCTCTTCAAATGGATCGAGGGCTGGAGCGGACCCGGATGATCGTGCAATGGGAATGAGGATGATTTCGTTGCGAACCTTTATCACTTCAACATCAGAGATGAAATCTCCAACATTGTTTACTAATCCCCGGATTGTCACGTCAATATAGTCTTTGCCCACAGCTACTTTAATGCTATGAACGCTAGGATAATAGTCATCTTCAACATCACCACAACCGGTCAATAATGGAAGAATCCAAAAGGATAAAATGTATAGGTTTCTTAATCCCGACGTATCAGGGTTTTTGTGTATCCGCAAAGGCATTTTTCGGATTCAAGGGTATCCACCGACCCTGTGTCGAAATATTGAGTGAGAGACTGCCTTGCTTGATTAAGCAGATTTACTAATCCGTTGAAGAGCATATTGACGAGCAGCATCGGTTCGTCCGCTACGAACCGTATTGAAAGTGCATTTGACCGCGCAGTTAGGGTCTTCAAATCCTAAGCAGCACTTCTGCCCTTCGTTCCCATGAACCTGATCGATAAGATGATCGAAGTATCGCTGGCGTCCTTTCTGCGTTGGGATGGATTCCATCACCGTAGGTCGTAACGAACCGAGAAAATCGATAAACTCCCCATAACCGTTATTTTCAAACTGATGGGCGAGCTGTGTTTGTACAGATTCAATTTTACAATCGCCGTTTACACCTGTGTCGGCTGCCTGAATATGATTGGCGGAGATGCTGATAATCAGATCGTCGTCTCTCACCAGCGGCGGCGTGATAAATGTGCTAAATCTTGGAGCGTTGATGAATTCAATTAATTGGTGTCGATTGAGATCGGCGAAGTCAGAAACTTCGGACTCAAAATTATCAACCAACACAAGGAAGGCATCTGATAGACTGTCGAAGTTTTCAGTGTTTGGGGAAACCCGATCAACAGATGCGCCGCAACGCTTCAACAAATCAAGTCTTTGTGCAAACGGTTCGCTCATCTCCTCCGAATCGCTGATTGCGATACAATGTCGATTTTCCAACAAAAAATAGACCGGATACGGAAGACCATCCCCTTGGTGAGACGGGGCGAAATTGGTCTCAGATGGTTCATCGTAAAGAGAGACTGCGCTGAACTTTGACTCAAGATATTCTCGGATACGTCTGGACAACGCTGGGCTTTTACCGCTTGTGGAGATACTGATTGTTAGGTCTTCATGCGTGATCACGGACGCTGCGGCAAAGGTACATTCAGGAATCACGTCAACCACGTTGACAAGATTGATTCCGCGTCCTTCGTATGCTTCCTTAAAGACCTGTGTGTTAATCTCCGGCAGATCGGTTGCCGCACAGACAAGGAACATCCCTTCCGTATCACCGGACCGAAATTGGCGTTTATGCCATGTTATCTGATTGCTCTGTGCCCAGTCAGCATTGGTCTCTGTCGCTTCAGGGCTGATTAATGTTACATCTCCGCCGCTGCGCAGGAGAGAGAGTACCTTTCGTTCGGCGACGATCCCTGCGCCCACAACGAGGCACTTGCGGTTCTGGAGGTTCAGATACGCTGGATAGAACATAGTATGAAAAGTAACGCAAGAAGAATAATAGTAACAAGTAATACGTAAAAAAACGTGTCTACGAAATGACGGTGGTTGTGTAAATAATCCTTTACGTATTATTTTTTTTGGCTCATGTTAAGAAATCGTGCAATAGGACCCGAAGATGGCTGTAGGTCGGGCTTCCTATCCCGACAGTCATCCGCTTATCGAGGCAAGTCCCGGTTTCGCCGAGGATCCTCGATTGATCCCCGATGAATCGGGACAGGCGGGAGATGCCCCTCCCACAGTCGGGGTAGGATTCAAAAGCCATTTTTTTACCAATCCCTTGACACGCCGTAGTCCGCAAGCTGTGCGAGGGCGTTTCTTGCAGGCGTTTCGGGGAGCACGTTCAGAGCAGATTTCGCATGATCGGCATACTCTTGAGCGACCCCACGGCAATGCGCCTGGATCTGATAGCGTTCAAGTAGGGATTCAATCCATTCGATTGCCCCAGCCTCATCCATTTGTAGACTAAAGATCCGTTCGAGTTCTGTTCTCTCTTCGGTTGTACAGACTTCGCGGGCATGAATCATCGGGAATGTCAATTTTCCATCACGCAGATCGTTAAATGGTTCTTTGCCCAACGTTTCTCCATCTGCCACAAGGTCGAGCAGATCGTCGATAATCTGAAATGCTGCGCCGATCGCTTCTCCATAACCTGTTAGGGCTTGGAGGATTTGCGAATCCTGCGTTCCAAGCACCGCTCCCATCGCGCACGAAGCGGTGATGAGTTTGCCGGTTTTCAGGTCGATGATTTTTAGATAGTCGTCCTGCGAAATGTTGAAATCCCCATTTTTATAGGCGTGGATAACTTCCCCTTCACACATCGAGTGCGTCGCATCGGAGAGGAGCGCCATCGCGAGATCATCAGCACGTCGGTTGACTAGCATCGAAAGTACGCGGGCATGGAGATAGTCTCCAACAAGCACCGCCACTTTATTACCCCATTTGGAGTGCAATGTTTCACGCCCCCGACGCATAGGAGCCTCATCAAGGACATCATCGTGGACGAGCGATGCGACGTGGATTAGCTCGACCGTTGCTGCAAGCGTATGAGCATCTTCGCCTTGGTATCCACATGCTTTCGCGGAAAGCAGCAGCAGGGTTGGACGTAGCCGCTTTCCACCGCCTTCGACTACATGCTGGACAGCAAGGTCGACGAAATCGTAGTGACTCGTCGTCTTCTCGCCGAGTTTTTTTTCAACAGCTTGCAGATCTTCTGTAATAAAATTGCAAATTTCGCTAAGACTTGGTGTTGACATCGGATGTGAAACGTGAAACGTTGCGCTCCTTACTTGTTTCTCCGTTTATACTCCCTTCCCTGCGTTAAAGTTTTGCTAATATTTCATCGGCTGCCCGGATTGTTTGCTCTATATCTACCTCAGAATGTGCGAGTGAAACGAAGCCTGTCTCAAACTGAGATGGGGCGACGTAAACCCCTTTTTCGAGCAAGTTCCAGAAATAAGGCGCATAGCGCTCAGTATCTGCGGTCTGTACGCCCTCGTAATCGGTAACTGTTTCATTTGTGAAGTAGAACATTAACATCGAACCAACCCGGCTGTGCCAGGCATCAATCCCATGGCGTTTAGTCGCTGCTTGAAGTCCATCTGCAAGGGCAGCGGCACGCGCCTCAAGTTGATCGTAGACATTGGACTCGGACAGGGCTTTTAACATTGCGATTCCGGCAGAGACCGCAAGCGGATTACCCGATAGCGTTCCTGCTTGGTAGACACCGCCAATTGGGGCGACGTTTTCCATAATCTCTTTTTTCCCTCCGTAAGCGCCGACGGGCATTCCCCCGCCGATAATCTTGCCAAGGCAGGTCATATCGGGTGTAACTCCGTAGAGAGACTGTGCGCCACCGTACGCCACGCGGAATCCGGTAATTACCTCATCGAAAATAAGAAGGATGCCGTGTTCGGCGGTGATCTCACGCAACTCTTGGAGGTAGCCATCACGCGGCGGGATCACGCCCATATTGCCCGCGATTGGTTCAAGGATCAGACATGCAATTTGATCGGAATTGGCTTCGATCGCAGCGCGCACGGCATCGATATCATTGAACGGCACAACAAGGGTGTGTCGTGTGAAATCGTCTGGAATGCCGATACACTCAGGCACACTAAAGGTTGCGACCCCGGACCCCGCCTCGGCAAGGAGCGAGTCAACATGGCCGTGATAGCAGCCTGCCATTTTGATGACCTTATCGCGCCGGGTGTGCCCACGTGCGACACGGATTGCGCTCATTGTGGCTTCTGTGCCGGAGTTGACCAATCGAACGATTTCAATTGACTGGTAGGCGTTGACAATCAGCTCGGCAAGTTCTGTTTCTAACGCTGTTGCCGCCCCAAAACTGGTGCCGTTCTCTGCCGCTCCTTGAATTGCCTCAAGAATACTTGGGTGTGCGTGCCCTAGGATTAGCGGTCCCCATGATGCCAAGTAATCGATGTATTCATTGCCGTCAATGTCATAGACCTTTGAACCTTTACCACGTTGGATAAAGAGGGGGCTACCACCAACCTTATTAAAATTTCTTACCGGGCTATTGACACCACCGGGGATAAATTGTTGTGATTTTTGCCATGCTGCCAAAGATTTGGCGTTATTCAAGGTGTTTTCTCCCTTTCATTTACTCTGTAAGCCACTCCACAACCGATTTTGCAAAGTAAGTTAAGATTATATCTGCGCCTGCACGCTTAATGCTAGTGAGCACCTCAAGTGCTACCCGCTTTTCGTCGATCCAGCCGTTTTGTCCAGCGGCTTTGATCATTGAGTATTCTCCGCTTACGTTGTACGCGGCGACAGGCACTTGGAAATGCGTGTTTACCTGACTGATTACATCAAGATAGGACAGCGCTGGCTTAACCATCAAAATATCCGCCCCTTCCTCAATATCTAGCGCAACCTCCCGCAACGCTTCTTCCATATTCGGTGGGTCCATCTGATACGCACGTCTATCGCCAAACTGTGGGGCGGACTCTGCCGCCTCTCGGAAGGGACCGTAAAACGCGGACGCATATTTTGCAGAATACGCCATAATGGGGGTCTGATCGTATCCGTTTTCGTCCAATGCCTCGCGGATTACACCGACCCGCCCATCCATCATGTCGGATGGAGCGATAACATCTGCACCAGCGCGGGCATGCGATAGACTCTCTTTGACTAGCAACTCCAACGTCGGATCGTTTAGTACCTCTCCTTCATGGATGACACCGCAGTGCCCGTGATCGGTATATTCGCAGAGGCAAACATCCGTCATTACAAGCAGTTCGGGGACTGCATCCTTGATGGCTCGTACGGCACGCTGGATGATACCATCGTCAGCATAGGCTTCGGAGCCGACTGGATCCTTGGATTCTGGAATTCCAAATAAGAGGGTGCCCGGAATACGAAGGGCTGCCAACTCCTTTGCTGCTTTAACAAGTTGATCGACCGAGTATTGGTAGCAACCTGGCATTGATGGAATTTCTGAGGCAACATCGCTACCGTGGACGACGAACATCGGGTAGATTAAGTCATCAACGGAAAGTTGTGTTTCGCGAACGAGCCGCCGGAGGTTCTCATTGGCACGAAGCCGTCTCGGACGATAGATCGGAAAATGACTCATAGATAGTCCTTATGGCGTTTGATGCTGTAGAAAGTAAGAAAGCCCTTCAAGCTCTATAGATAAATCGACGTTCCTCAGTTTAATATGACGCGGAACGGTCAGGTGTGCTGGAGCAAAGTTGAGGATCGCTTTGACTCCTGCTGCAACGAGACAGTCTAATGCGTTCTGAGCCGCGTGGAGTGGGACCGCGATAATGCCAATTTCAATCCGCTTGGATTGCACAGTTTCGGGAAGTTCCACAATGTTCTGGATAACAACGGTATTGATGGTTCTGCCCCATTTATCCGAATCGTTATCGAATGCTGCGACAATCTCAAAATTGTGCTCCCGTAGTACACGATATCCCAGTAGGGCGCTGCCCAAGTTGCCGACACCGATGAGAGCAACTTTTCGACGGACATGGACACCGAGAATCTTGTCAACGGCATCCTTGAGCGCAGCAACCTCATAACCGATTCCTCGCTTTCCGAATTGCCCAAAATAGGCTAAATCCCTTCGGATTTGGGTTGCTGTAAAATCGGTCCGTTCTGATAACTCCTTTGAAGACACAACCGTAACCTCTTCGAGTGCAAGCGTTGCTAAAAGCCGGGAGTACAAAGAGAGGCGATTAATGGTGGCTTCGGAGATGTTTTCATAGTTCAGAATAGGCGAAGCATTTGAGGACATTTGACCCAACCACAAACCGTATAAAAAACCAATACATTATAACCGATCTCCATATAAAGCGCAAGTAAAAGCAGGAGGCTTAGAAATGGGTCAGCACGTTAGAACCGGAAGTTGATTTAGCAGTTAACGCAAGATTGCTAAACGTCCAATTTTTTCGATTTTTCGATCATCTTTTTCAACAGTTATTTTGTAAAAGTAGACGCCATTTGCTAAGCGTTCGCTATTCTCATCGCGAGCGTCCCAATCGGTTTCGTTGTAGCCTCGTCTCGCTGAAGCATCTTCGATTGTCCGGATGAGCCGACCACTCACGGTATAGATTTTGACTGTAACTTGATCGGGTGCTTGTGCAAGGTTATAGGTAAAAACTGTAGCGGTGCGTATGGGATTCGGCACGTTTAACAGGTGCGCGATTGATACGGGTTCCTCGAGATGGAAACGGTAAATTTGTGATTCAAATGTGTTTTCACTGGTATCCGTGGCAAGGACCTGAAGCTGGTATTCGTCATTTGGTAGATTTGGTTCAAAGGCGATCCATGCTTGCATTGGATGCTTGACATCAAACTGAAGCTCATAGCGATCCTCAGGCAATCGAAACAGTGGGCTGCTTGTTGGACCAAAAGCAAATTGAACCGTGGTTGGACTAATCCCGCTTTCGTCCGCGATCAGAATCTCAAATTTCGGCTGCTCACGGATAACCGTGTCCTCTGTCAATATTTCGTCGTTGACATAGATTTCGATCCTTGGTGGTTCAAGGTCGGGCTGCTCTGCTACGGAGAAGTTAAGATCCCGAAATCCGTCCTCACCACCAAACCTATTTCCGGTGAGATCGTTTGCGCTGATTCTGAAACGGTAACTGCCGATAAATAGTGTTGGCTTGTAGTGGATGGAAACTGATGTCACCTGCCCACTCCCAATCTCAAGGTCCTTAATTGTTTCAAACGTTCCTCCGTCCTTGCTTACCGCTAGGTTGAAGCTGTCCAAGTCTACTCCGTTTTTATCTGTTAGGAGAAGCGAGATTTGAGGGCGGGGCGAGATGGCGCTACCGGGGCTAGGGACTTCTCCGTCTATCCACAGTTGGACCTTGGGTGGCTCCTGATCCGAACTCTGCATCAGGGCATAAGTCGAGGGTGCTGTTGTCTTAGCGGCGACGATACCCACAGTTGCCTTGCTGAACTTGAACTTGTCTCCAAATCCGAAAGGTAGGTTATTGGCAGCTTTGAAGCCTAAGTCCGCCCGGGACGAGACGAGCACCTCGATTCCGAGGTTGTCAAGAATCAAAAGCTGATTGACCTTCCCCACGGCAGGATTTCCTGTCGTATGGAGTGCCAAGTTGTTTCGTACATTGCGTAATTCGAAGTGTTCACTATCCCGAAAAAAAATTAACCAATCACTGACATCGGACTGTTCATCCTTACCGGCAATCTGATTTCTCGTTCTGATGTTCACATGTGCAGAACCTGTGCCGCGGTTGGTGTTCCAAAGTCCAGAAACGCTAACACCTCCTCCGCTTGGATTGACATCAGTTTCAAAGGTCAACACATCACCGAATTCAAAGGCTAGATTTCTGCCTAACGCGTCTGTTTCCTCGAGGCGAGGGATCTCTAACTCAATCCCCAATCTCACATCTCTAAGGGGTTGACCGATGTACCCGGTTTGCTCGAGTTCTTCAATTTGACTATTGCCTTTTCTCTGCAAAAGAACGCGATACCGATCTGCATCAAGGAGAAGGATTGCCCATCTCCCCAGCGGCGTGAGGCTTGGATCGATGCGAAGATAAGAGGTCCGTAATTTTTGGACACTTGTGTTTTCAGCTTGTGTGGGCGTCGCAAAGTTTTCCGAAACTAAGTTGCCCGTATTATCGCGCAGCGCTTCCGAAGGCAGCTGTTTCCAGGCGTTGATACTGGCTTTCCATTGATAGATTGCGAGATCTTTTTGCAACGAGGGGTTAAATTCCACCGCTCCGGGATTCAGCTCCCGATTTGCCCCCAAATGATCTTTCAAAGCCCGCAGATCGAAGCGAAACTTGAGCGATGCTGGTTTGACCAGCTGGTCGGCGTCAGAATATAACTCGATTTGATATGCTCCGATTTGCGCTGCTGGTCGGCGGGGAAGCGGGACAAAGCGGAGATCAGGTTGAAATGAGATGGGCGGTTCGATTGTATTGACAGACAGCGTTGTTTTGGGATCAAGGAGGGCTCCGATTGGGAATACAGCATCAAATATCCGATCCAGACTGAACGCAATGAGTTCTTCATCAGCCTTCAGCGTAAATTCATTGACCACAAAAGATCCGGATCCTTTGTTATCGAGCGAGCGAGGTTCATCAAGCTTGCCGATAACTCCATCCTCGTGATCGTCGTCGGACGATTCTGGATCTGCGAAGACATAAATTTGATGGAACCCGATGGGCAAAGGCTCAGGGAGAATCAATGTCGCTATCGTTTCTTGAAGATGTGTCTCCCCTGAATACCACGTATCGATTCTGACCAAGACGCGCCCAAGTATATCTGCTTCAGGGTCGATCTGGTTGTCCCCATTCCGATCCGGATCCCCTTCTGCGAACCAGACCTCAATAGGCACATCGATTTTTTGTCCGCCATCGTTTACCAGTTTGGCGATTAGTGTATGTGCTTGTTTGTCCTTTGAGAATGTGTAGCGGAGGGGAGCCATCGCTGCGGAGGCGATCGCAATATTCGCTCCTTCGGGCACCTTGAGAGATTTTTTGTCGGTTCTGATGGTATGATTGGTGCTGTCGGTCACTACGATTTGATACTGCACGGTCTGCCCTCCTTTTGGCAGAGGGATTGCGGTATGCAGCTTATACCACCGACCGCCGTTCACCGCGGGGGTTGGTGGTGCTGGATGGGGTATCATTGTGATGGTACGTTCCTTGGATTCCACGCTATCACTCCAAGCTGCTTTTATCAACTTTAGTCCTGTGGGTCCTTCATTGTCTGCTATTAGCGCCGAAAGATTTAATGTGTTAGTGATATGTGGGTCAAGATCTTCGCGGACTTCAAGGATTGCTGGTTGATACGTCCAAAACTTCACCCCTCCCATTGCTGTCCGCTGATCGTCGAAAGCAAGGAGGCGAACGATACCCTGTCCGGGGGCGACATCCGCTGGGACAGGAATGCGGATCGCACCGAAGTCGCCTTGCCAAACTTGGATGCCCTCCTTTTGCTGCAGCAAATCGTTGAGCGAATTATCGTCCAAATCGTTGGCGAACAGTGCTAGTGCGGACATCGTCCCTGTGCTGAAATCGGTTGCCTTGCGAAACTGTGTTGTTCCCGTAATCGGTGAAAATTGATGCTGTCCAACAGCATTATGGCGAATGATCAGTTCTTTGCTTGGATCGACTGCTACGTTCTCCAACTCGACTTGAATCTCCAATTCCGGTACGGCGAGGCGCGTCGCTGGATCGCCGAAGAGGGTGTACTGCATTGCGGTAGGAATCCACAGCTGTGGTGCAGTCATCATAAACTGCGTTTTTGCATCGGCAATAATTGCACCGAGTGTTGAGGGTTTAATGGTGAAGATGGAGGTAAAGAGATTTTTATCGAATGCCGCATTGGCTGTTGCAAAGGTCAACCGGGTTGCACTCAAGACACCAATGGCACCGGCGCTGCCCATGAGAAATTGTTCGCTTAAACTGCGCTGGTCAAACTGCAGGGGCTGATCGAATTGACCGTTGAGACAGGTCGTTGTGATGATGAACGGCAGGTGTGCATTTCGTAGATTCTCTGCGTCCGCGATGCGGAAAATACCCTCATCTGCCCACGTTTGAGTACCACCGTGCCCCGAATACTCAACGACGAGGGCACCCTCATCAATTGTGGATAGGATAACTTGGTTGGTGCGTTCTGGACTTTCGATCTGTCGCAGATATACCTTGCGGGTATCGTAGCCGACGGGAATATACTCCTCAATGAGTTGCTCGCTGTTTCGCTCGAAGATGTCGTCCCCGACGTTATCCACATCGTTATCCGCAACCTGCATTAGTCTGCCCTGCCATAGACCGGGCTGCTGCTTTGCTTCATAATCGATAATCTTTTTGACCATATCATCCAACTCGTGCGGTGATTGTACTGGGAGTCGTCCAATAAACATATCCGGCAGTGGGTCGTCGCCGCTGACGGTGACAAAACGGTGATCCATGGCAGTTTCCCCACTTGCAGGAGCCCAACCGTGAAAAGTCGGTACGTAGATAGGAGGGAGGTGGTAGTCTCTGTTGAGCGCACTCCGATATAGCTGGACAATTGCGCTTTTATAGTCGTAGTGGGCATCGCCGACCAGCAGGACGTATGTAGGCTTAGGGGCACGCCAATGGGTGTAGGTGTGGCGTAAAAACTTTTGGATGGCCAGAGGATTAAAAATTCCGTAGCTGAACTGATCATATACCTCCTCGATATCAACAACTGTGACAGATAAACCCTGGGTTCGCCGGAAGGCCGCGAGTGGTTGGATGCCGTTGATAAAATCGCTGTGAGAGATAATGATGTAATCTGCTTGATTGGCGGGATTGCTGATTACTGAGGGTTTGGCGGGGATAATATGATCCACTTGAGCATATCGCTCTCGCTCAACGACAAAATAACTGGTCGGCGATGTCACATTATCCTCAAGGATTAACTGAAAAGTCCCCTCCTTACGTTCAACCCGACCGTTAGCGAGTTTGGCAACCATACTTCCATCATGGATCTCATATACATCGATGTCACGCTGATGAAGGTTTGTCACACGGTACTGAACACGTCCGATTATTCTGAGCTCGGTTTCTGAGTTGAATTCGAGTGTTCCCTCGGACGCTTCAAAGGTGCGCCAATAGTCGATTTCAAACCAATCCAGATAAAAGTCAGGTGCGCCTGCCGGTGTATTATTTCGATCTTCAGCTATAATCTTCAGAACATTCGTATCCGCCGTCTTACTAAATCGCGACGTTTCGATTTTACGTGGAACTAACGGTGCGCCTTGTTGTCGCCATTCGGCGACTCCCCCAAGTTGTACACCGTTAAACAGAATGCGCGCCTGATGTCTGGCATTCCTTTCGCGCGATGCGCCTTGGAACTTAATCCGAATTTCGGCGCTCCGATTCACTTGTCCTCTTGGTGCTATATGAGGCAGGTGAGCCGAGAAATCCTTCTGGTTGAATCTATCGTCTGCCCCACCTGTCAGACTTTCCCAGAAATAGTGGTCTGCCCCTTCAGATTTCACATCAAGCAGCCGGTCATACTTGCGGTCTTGTTCAAAGCGTACGGTTTTCTTGAAAGCAAGTGGTGTAGGAGCATTCAGCGTTTTCGGGGCAGCATCTCTCAGAGTTACCTGTGAACGTCCAACGCCACCCCAACTTAACCAATACACGTCCGTGTCGGTAAACCTGTCCCCGATTGGTGCATCCCCGTAAAACACAATCGAGTCGCCATGATCAAACCGATTATCAGTGTTATGGTCAAAGATATGAAGACCGACTCGCCGTCCACGGTTTTCCATCTTAAGGGTCTCAGGTTCAATATCCATGGGGTTGATGCCGGCGCGTCTGAGTTCGCTGTATGTTATTTGATATATCCCCGTTCGGCTAATCAGGATTTTATACCTCTTTGAAGGATTGCTAATGTGTTGCACCGCGGGGGCAGCTGGGACACTTCGGGGTAAGTGTCGCCATGCTTTTGCCTGGCTGTAATTAAGCAGGTTCGCCTGAAAAAGCTTCTCAAAAGCCTGTGGCGGTTCTATCACAAAGGAAGGAGCCGCAAATCGCTTTGAATTCTGATGGGATTGGGTGGATGAAGGGGTGGCATTGAAGTCGATTCGGATCAACAGTTCATGATAGATTTTGAGATGCGATTTAGCGGGGTTATACTGAATAGGCTGGATTTGGAGCCGTGCAACCTGTTGTCCACGGATCAGTCCAATCGATGTAACTTCGACCAGCTTGACCGGGTGCGGGCGATCCCATCGGTAAAAGTTCATGTCAATGATGAATGTTGGTTGGGGGTTGGTGAGGCTTACTGGTTGGGCGGGGATAATGCGCTCGGTTTGGCGGACTTCAAGCCGGGAGTCAATCACGGTCGCATATGGTGAGGCATCAATAGGAACCCCAATTAACTGTGAGTAAACAGGCAGGCTGGGGCGTCCCACCTCTGTCGTGAGCGTTGCGCCTGTGAAAGAAATCTGGGTGAAGGTGCGTTCATTAATTTCTTGAGAGTTGGATTGTAGTGTTGGTACCTCAAATTTGACGAGGAGACTATCCGTGTTTGCTTGGATAATATGGAGCGGCGATTTGGCGGTGACAGTGGCGGCGGAAAGCCAAAAGATTAGGAGCGTATAGAATGTGAAACGGGAGGTCCCGCGAAGCGAGGATCCTCGATAAATCAGGACGTGAAACGTGGTGCGTAGATGAACCGCTGATACCGGGTCCGGTTTTTGATTGCCCATTAACATAGCTGTCATGCTTTTCGATTGGGAACTTTCCACCTACGCTTCACTCAAGGATCTCAATCTCAAGTTGATTCAGGGTCCGCATCACCCCTTCGCCGAACTCCAGCATAGAGTTGGACTCAAACTCGCTGCCGGCAAGTTGAATATGATTTGCATCTGCTTGGATTTGACCGAGCGTTGGCTCCATCGCTACCCACTCGCCTACATAGACTTCGGGCCAAAAATGGTAGTAGAAAGCATCGCGTTGAAATACAAGCCCTGCACAAACCCGTGCAGGAATACCGACGGAGCGTGCCAGCCCAATCATTAGAACTGTATGTTCAGTACAATCCCCTTCTAGCGATTCTAACGTTTGTAGCGCCGAGCCAAAGCCAACCTTTAGGTTCTTGTCATGGATACTTTCATACACCCATCGGCATAACTTCTGTGCGGACTTCCAAACATTAGTCTCTCCATCAAGCACCTCGATGGCTTTCGCCCGAATTGTTGGATGTTCCGCTTGGATATACACAGTTGATTTCAGGAATTGCGCCAGGTCCTCATCCTCGTGTTGGTGTTGTAGCGGTAGGTTCGGCGTTTCCGATCGATCTATCACAGGAACACGGATCTCAAGTATTCCATGGCGTGGGTCGTCATCAATCTTCAATTTCTGGCGACTATCTACCATTACTGCCTTTTCCAACTCTCCCTCGGTCAACCGTAGCCGTGCCCTGAAACGACGCGCCCCGGGTGTTGGGTGTTCTCCTTGAGTGAAGATCTTTGTGTTCAGGATAACATCAACTTCTCCCGATTCGCCAAGTGCTGTTTGCATATCGGTCTTCGCCAGGACCATTTTTAGTCCCATAAGCCCGATCTCCATCCGATATATGGTGCCGTTGTGTCCTAACCACTGTTTTGTCGTAAGTCCTCCCATGATATCCATCGTGTAATCGATAATGTAGACCGGTTCTATCCTGCCGTTAAATTCGAGTTGATCGTCTTGCAGGACTTTGATGTCTGTTTTTACAGGCTCCATGAGATCTAGATTGAATACACGCAGCGTATATACATCACCGACTTGGAGACTACGTTGCAGCAAAAAATAACCGATAATCCCTTCAAAAATTGTGTCGGCTGGAAGGGAGATTTCACTGTAGGTCGTTTTCCCCGCAAGGCTTGTTTCTAAGTAAGCAACACCATCTTTGATACGCCCTTCAACCCGTTTCTCTTGTCCCGTCTCGTTGGAGGTAGAAATGAAATAGCGGGGCACGAGATCCATACCGACATGCGAGATTCGCGTTGTTGTGAGTCTTAATGCGGTGCTAGTGCGCTTGAGGTCCATCACCATGTCAACGCGCACCCGGAGGGCCTCCTCGTCTTCATATCTTGATTTTTCCGTATAGATATGGGCATACCCGATTTTCGTGTCTATCAGTGTTAGATTCAACCAATCATCTTGAGGTAACTGCATCATTTTCTCAATCTCCGCCGGATCGACTTTCACCCACTTCCCTACGGCACTTCCAATTGAAATCAGAAGCAAACAACAGGTGAAAAGAATCTGTTGTCTCATAAGGGACATTTCCTCTCCAATTCATCGTATGTTGTCGTTTTCTCTCGTTCTCGTTATGATAGCATAGGTTAAGGCAGCGGGCAATCGAAAATCGCCTGCCAAGCTGGTCTGGGGCAGATTCTTGCGATACCATTCTTGACACCAATAATTCAAAGATGGTATTATATTGCAACTGTTGAAGTAATCCCTTCCGATCATGAATAAACCCCTGCAGGAGAGAAATATGAAAGTCGGCATCCGAGATGGTATGTTGGGTTTACCGTTTGAAGAGGTATTCGGCAAAGCGAAAGAAATTGGTTTTGACGGCGTGGAGATATGTATCGGTGCCAATTATCGCGAGCACCCACTTTGGACCGAGTCCGGTGTAGACGACATCAAGGCATTATCCGAAGCGGCTGGCATTGAAACCCCGGCTCTCTCTCCGGGTGGTTTCACTGCCTATACGTTTGCCCATCCAGACGATGCAACACGAGCCGAAGGGATCGCAATGTTAGAACACCTGTCGTCGGTTTGTCCAAAACTTGGAGCAACTGCCATTTTGGTGCCGTTTTTCGGCGATGGCAAAATTGAAACGGAGCATATAACGTCGTCACGTTTCATTGACGGGGTGAAGGCTGCGGCAGCGACGGCGGAACAACATGACGTCTGCCTCGCGTTGGAATCGACGTTAACTGCTGAAGAGCATCAACAGATTCTCGATCAGGTTGACTCACCGGCGGTTGGTGTCTATTACGATATGGGCAATGCCACGGGACTTGGGTATGACGCTGCCGAAGAGATTCATCAGCTTGGAAGCGCCATCGCACAGATGCACATCAAAGACACCGCGGGAAGCCACGCCGGCGAGGGTGGTGTTGATTTTCCTGCAGTTATCGAAGCCACCCACGCAATCGGTTATAACGGCTGGTTTGTCCTCGAAACGCCAGCCAACGGCGACCCGGTGGCTTCGGCGATAAAGAACCTGAATTTCGTTCGAGAAAACTACTAATGTTGCCAACCAGTGAGGAAGATATGAGTGTGAGTAGTACAAAGCTCATCGACCCGCACCTTGAAGCCCAAAAATTGCTAAGCATGCCGGTGACCGCGGCTGAAGTAATGTTTCAGGCTTACACAATAGATCAGCAACTGGAAGTCATCTCATCCATCCGCGATGCAAAGGCGCGAGAGGAATTGTATTATCTTGTGCCAGACTGTACTGAGTTAATCCAGATGAGTCCGGTGGAAGATGTGTTGCAGATCTTGGATACAAGGCTTGGTACAGGGACGGCGTCCGCTCTATTGCCGTGTCTCTCGTCCGATCAGTTTGAAGAGATGATGGATTTTGTTTTGTGGCGGAGCGGCAATCTCGATGAGAAAACACTCGATCTATGGCTTTTTGAATTGTCGGAGTGTGAGGTAGATGAGCTTGGAGATTTGCTCTCCCAAATTGATGTTGGCATTATAGGTAGTTTATTGCGTGGACGCGTGGAGCTGGACGGAGACTTCAAAGCACTATTTATTGAGGAGGGATTGGTCGATCCGTCAACGCCGGGTATTGACTACTCAGATGAACGGGCGAAGGCAGTTATGGACGCAATTTGGGAAGCGGATGCCGATCTGTTTGTTCGTGTGCTGTATGAACTCTTTGGACTGGATCGGGAGGACGAGTTAGGCGAGGAGCTGTGGGGGTCGATTGAACGCGCGAGGGAGGAGCAGGAGGAACGAGTTAGCAAGCGCGATAAAGCCGCTGGCATTGACATCACCGAAACGGAGATTCTCGAAAAAGTAGACCTCGATCAACTTAACTTAGAGGACAAGGAGGTGTCTAAAGTTGACGAGGAATCAGAAGATGTTTGATGCTGACGCACTGACCCATTACGATAGTCGGTTGTTTCTCGTCCAAACGCTTGAGTATGGACAAAAGACGGGACAGATTTCACCTACATGTCTGGACAAAATTCACCACGATATTGCCTCTCTTGCTCAAAAGTTGATTGCGATCAAGGTGGAAGATCTTTCCTCGCGTGCGGAGATTCGGGGGCAGGTTCAAGAAGCCTTTACCCTGACAAGTTTAGGGCTGGAATATGGTTGTGACGGTGTTCTCGACAAATCGGTTCGCCTCCTGAACAGCAATCGGTTGATTAAGTTCTTTCAAATCGGAAATACGCTCGTTGATAAGTTGGTGGAACGCTCCCAAAATACCCTTGAAAAGGCGGTTCTTACCTCCCCAGCGGTGCACAGCGTTGAGCCAGAGGGAATTCCCGCGTTTAATGAATGGGAACGTGATTTTCTGGCGTTGGTTGTTGAGCGAAAGCTCGCAATTGACGCCGCACAGCTTTCACTTTATCAACTTTCTACCAACCCCCGGCCCTTAATGAGTCTTGCTGACATAAACATCGTCAGTCAACAGATAGACTATATTGACCACCGGTTTAGCTACCTCCAAGCATTACCGCAAGAGGAAATTTTCTCCGTTGACTATCCACCGGACACCGAGTCCGATACCGCCCGCCAAATTACGACTGCACTGATGGTGAATTTAGTCCTCTATCGCGAGGTCGATTTTCACCTTGATGAAGAAGATCTGGACAATTTTTGCGATATCGCTTATGATATAGAGGACTGCGTCATCAAAAAGGGATCTCAAGACCTGTTGCTTGGTTGGATTCGGAGTTATATGGATGTGGCAGGTCAACCGGAGGAGGTCAAACGATACGCAGTTGAATACTGGAAGTATTGCTTGTCTGTTTTTACGGATTTAATCAATTATGGTTCTTCTCAGTTTTAGGGGTTGATAGGAAATATAGAAAGATGCAGACACCGGAGGCAAGAAATGTCTAGAAGCAAGGGAGACCTCAAGGGTAAAGTCCTAAATGAAGATTTGCTCGTGAAGGTAAAGCTTCTAGAACCATGGCCAGATCCGCCTCTTAAAAAAGGATTAGCCCCACAGTCTGCCCAAAAATCTAAAGGTAAGGTCCTAGATGAAAATTTGCTCGTGGAGGTGAAACCTCTGGAACCGTGGCCAGATCCACCTCTTAAAAAAAGACTATATCCGGAGTCTGCCCAAAAACCTAGTAGAAGTACTATTGGAACTGGATACACTCCTAAGCAGCCTCCAAAGAAGAATTGAGGCAACAACCTACACAAATTCTATATCTGATGGAGTTAATGATGCCACAAAACGTTATCACAGAAACGAACCTAACGAACGTTGCGCTTGCTAACAGGGGCAAAGTCCGAGACCTCTATGATCTTGGTGAGCAATTATTAATTATCTCAACGGATCGGATTTCGGCGTTCGATGTCGTGCTGCCGAATGGGATTCCGTACAAAGGACAGATCCTGACTGGACTCTCTGAGTTCTGGTTCGATTACACAAAATCAATCGTCGATAATCACATTATCAGCACCGATGTCGCACAGTATCCGGACGAATTGCAAGCGGATGCCGAAGTACTTAAAGGGCGATCAATGCTTGTGCGGAAAGCGAACCGAATCGATATCGAATGCGTCGTGCGAGGATACATCGCGGGCTCCGCGTGGTCGGAATACAAAGCGGATGGAACGGTATGTGGGGAAAAGCTGCCGCCGGGATTGACGGAATCGGAACGTTTGCCGGAGCTTATCTTCACGCCTTCCACGAAAGCGGAACATGGCGAACATGATGAGAATATCTCAATTGCAGAGATGGTGGAGGCGATTGGAAAAGATTTGTCAGATAAGATTATCCAGACCAGTTTTGCGCTGTTTGAAGCGGCGAGCGAACATGCCGAAAAGTCCGGAATTATCCTCTGTGACACCAAGTTTGAGTTTGGACAGATTGATGGCCAACTGATTCTGATTGATGAGGTGTTCACCCCCGATTCATCTCGATTTTGGCCCAAAGACGCTTATGAACCCGGCAGCTCCCCACCCAGTTTTGACAAACAGTATGTCCGTGATTATCTGAGTGATATTGGATGGAACAAAGAGCCTCCGGCACCTGAGTTGCCGGCAGAGGTTATCAGTCAAACCAGCGAAAAATATCTGGAGGCGTATCGCCTGATTGTTGGTCGGGAGTTATTGTAAAGGTTGGCTTTGGTGCTATAGATCTAATGAAACCTTGGGACGGTTCATTTGCGAGCTTAAACCGCATTATATTTTCTGTTCCGGTCATCGCCTGACGTCAAAGACATGGCTTCGCTCGAATAGCCCATCCAGAAAGATCTCGACAAACCATTCACCTTCGGGAAAGCCACCGGAAGGAGCATCTATGAAGAACCAGGTGATCTGATCTCCTGTTGAGGAGGTGAAGGTCTCTTGGTCCTCTCGGAAGGGTGGGGTGTCTATGTCGTCATGTGGCGAAAACCAGTTGACTTCAACGGTATGTCGTCCTTTGACGTTCACCCAAAAGATCCATAAGTAGATCCGATCGCTCGATTCAAAAAAGGTGTCAGCAATTCCATCCGGACGATCGTCGCTGACATTAATTGCGAGGGTAGAGTCTAAAATTAGAGGCTCATCCCTGAGCAGGCTGACCGATCCACTTCCACCGGAGCCCGCATCATCACACCCACCAAAAATGACTCCGAGAAGAAAGAGTGTTATAAAAAGACCGAACAGATGAGATTTATTGTGCATTCGTACATTACTCCTCCCCGATGCTGTAATCGGGATTCAGGACAATTTGTATTTATGTTTAAGCCTGATTTACATCATACCTGATCCTTTTTTCCCTGTCAACTGAAAATCTAAATTTACAGGAGTTGAGAGCGGCTAGCAGGATAATCTCCCCAACACAGCAATGGAGAAGACTTGATGCAATTTGACTATATTATTCACGGTGGAAAGATTGCCGACGGCACAGGTGAACGCGAGCCTTTCCCCGCCGATGTGGGTGTCGTTGGTGACCAAATCGCTGCCATTGGGAAATTAGATTCCACACAGGCAAACCGGAGTATTAATGCGGCGGGACAGGTTGTAAGTCCCGGTTTCATTGATGTCCATGTCCATTCGGAAATCTCGTTGTTGGGCGGGCGAGATCAGTTGGGGGCTGTCCGTCAGGGCGTGACCACACAGTTGACTGCACCGGATGGATTTGGCTGGGCACCGCTCCCACCGGAGAAAGCGCAAGAGATGTGGCGTTATACCCAGTTTGCGATTGGGGATGCCGAGTACACTCTTGATTGGCCCACCGCTGAAGATTACCTGAGTCTCTTTCCCGGCAATACTCCTGCTAATGTCTATCCACAGGTGCCGCATTGTGCGGTTCGCTTGGGAGCGATGGGGTGGGATCCCCGACCAGCCACCGACGAAGAGTTGGCTGCCATGGTGGAGACGACCCGTGAGTGGTTGGAGGCGGGCGCAGGTTGCCTATGCTTGGGGCTTGACTACCAGCCAAGCGCCCATGCGAATCTCCACGAACTTGTAACTTTGTGTAAGTTGGCACATTCATACGGCGCAATCTATGCCGCACATATCCGCTACCGGATCCTCGGACGAAAAAAAGCGTGGGAAGAAACCTTTGAACTCGCCAAGCAATCGGGTATCCCCGTCCATATCTCTCACGAGCGGGTAGATGATGAGAGCGCTGCACTGCTTGAGCAGGTAGACCGCGAGGGCATTGATTTGACCTTTGAATCCTATCTCTATCCCGCGGGGATGACTCATCTCGCACTGATGTTACCGGCTGAGTTCCAAGCGGGAAGCCTCACAGAGGTCTTGGCAAATTTGGAGAGGTCGGAGGTGCGGGAAAAATGCTTACCTCATATCCGAGAGCAGTTGGGACGTGGCGATCAGATTGTCGGCTATACCCGGTCTGGTCGATTCATCGGAATGACCTTATCAGAAGCTGCCGAAAGTGTGGGCAAGTCCCGCGAGGACTTTGCCTATGATCTGATGCTTGAGGAGGAAGGGATAGAGACATTCGTTTTTCCTTGGCAGACACTGCCTGAAGATAACAAAGTAACGATTGATCGCACGGCTGTCCATCCACGCATGATGATTGCCAGCGACGGTGTCTATGATATCCCCCATCCGCATCCGCGGGGATACGGCTGCTTTGTCCAGTATCTTGGACGCTTTGTTAGGGAGCGTCAACTGGTGTCCTTACACGAAGCGGTCTACAAAATGAGCGGGTTTCCGGCGGCGCGTTTTGGGATAAAAGACCGCGGGCGAGTCGCTGAAGGTTTGGCTGCGGACTTGGTTGTCTTTGACCCGGAAACCGTTGTTGATCAGGCAACATGGCAAGATCCGGTGCAGCCGGCAATTGGCGTAAACTGGGTATTGGTCAATGGTGTTCCCGTAATTGACGACGGAAACCCTACAGGACAGTTACCGGGCCGTGTAGTGCGCCATTCTCCCTAATAGGGATGGGGAGCGCGGAAAAACTCAAAACAAGATTTTGACTCACTGGCATATTGCGCGTCACAATTCGCGGGAAGTGATTTATGGCATATCTCATCGGAATTGACGTTGGAACAACAGGGGCGAAAACGATTCTTGTTGATGAAAGCGGTCAACTCCATGCCAGCGCCTTGGAAGAGTATCCGCTGCACACACCTCAGCCGAAATGGGCGGAGCAGGACCCAGCGGATTGGTGGCAGGCAACGGTGAAATCCATCCAAAGGGTGCTTGCCGAATCGCAGGTCTCGCCTACGGCGGTCAAGGGATTAGGGCTTTCCGGTCAGATGCACGGCTTGGTGCTGATGGACAGGAGGCACCATGTCCTACGTCCGGCGATGCTATGGTGTGATGTGCGAACGACGGAGCAGTGCCACTACATCACAGAGACTGTCGGCGAGGATTTGTTAGTGCAGAGTACGTGTAACCCTGCACTGGAGGGATTTACCGCGCCAAAAGTGATCTGGGTGCGAGACAACGAGCCGGAGATTCTGGAAAAGACCTCCACGATGTTGCTCCCCAAAGATTACGTCCGATTCCGGCTGACAGGGGAGATTGCTGCGGAGGTATCCGATGCAGCGGGGACACTCCTGTTCGATGTGCGGCGACGATGCTGGTCTGAAGAAGTATTGCACAAGCTCGATATTGACCGAAGGCTCCTACCGCCCGTGTGCGAGTCGGTTGACGTTTGTGGAAAAATTACCGCTGAAGTCGCTGAATTGACAGGTCTACCAGCGGGCACTCCGGTCGTCGGCGGTGGGGCCGACAACGCCTGTAGCGCAGTTGGCAATGGGATTGTGAGTACGGGACGGGTTTCGGCAAGTATCGGGACATCGGGAGCCATTGTTGCACATACCGATGAAGCCAAAGTAGACCCAAACCTACAGGCGCACAGTTTCTGTCATTCTGCACCGCACAAGTGGTATCTGATGGGTGTGGTCCTTTCAGCTGGTGGTGCATTCCGTTGGTTTCGTGACAATTTGGGCGATTCAGAGGTCGTGGCTGCAAAAACTGACGGCGTTGATCCATATCAAATTTTGACTCAGCGCGCGGCAGACGCACCTGTTGGCAGCGAGGGTTTGATCTTTCTGCCCTACCTCACCGGCGAACGGACTCCACACGCGGATGCAAACGCCAAAGCGACCTTCTTTGGTATGACGTTGCGGCACGGCAAACCCCATCTGATTCGATCCGTAATGGAAGGAATTGCCTACGCTCTACGCGATTCCCTAGAGATTATTCGTGGGTTAGGAACGCCTATTGAGCGAATCTATGCCACAGGCGGCGGCGCACGAAGTTCGCTTTGGCGACAGATTCAAGCGGATGTCTATGACACAGAACTGGTCACGATTAACATCGCCGAGGGACCCGCATTTGGCGCGGCGATTCTCGCTGGTGTCGGAACGGGGGTCTACGATAGCGTTGAGAGCGCAGCAGATGAAATTGTCAAAGTCACGTCATCGACGCAACCGAACGCTGATAATGTGAGAATTTATGAGGAATACTACCAGATTTACGGTGCTCTCTATCCCGCGCTCAAGCCACAGTTTGATCGGGTGACGGCAGTGGTTTCAGGTGGAGAATATAATGAATAAACTCACACATTTTGACGAAAAGGGACATGCCCGTATGGTGGATGTTACGCCGAAGGCGGAAACCCTACGCATTGCGGTGGCTCGCGGGCATGTGTTCGCAAAACCAGAGACGCTCCAGTTAATCGCTGAACGTGGTTTCGCAAAAGGGGATGTCCTCGAAGTGGCTCGCCTCGCTGGCATCATGGCGACCAAGCGTACCGGCGATCTTATCCCCCTCTGCCATCCACTTGCGCTGACCTCTGTCAAAGTTGATCTGTTGATCAATGCAGCAGAACACCGCGTCGAAATCGAGGCGGAGGTGCAGACCGTCGGGCGGACAGGTGTTGAGATGGAAGCCTTAACCGCTGTTTCTGTCGCCGGTTTGACGGTCTACGATATGTGTAAATCGGTTGACAGGGAGATGGAGATTTCTGATATTCGGTTGGTGAAAAAGACTGGCGGGAAGAGTGGGACATTCATTCGGGAGGAGTTATCGCAATGATAGGGAGAAAGTGTGAAAGTGTGAAAGTGAAGAAATCCCGCAAGTCCCGTTCCGAGGATTCCGCTCGCGGAACGAGGATCCTCGATAAATCGGGACGTGACGATTCATTTTCCCGTTTTCGGTTCTTCTCACTTTCTGCATTTGGTGTCTGCCTGATTGTGAGCTGTATTCTGTTTATTGCGCCGGACACTTTTGCCGAAGATTACGCGCTTATCATTGGCGGTGTTGGCGGTGAGAAGTCCTTCTATGATGAATTTTGGAATGCGACTTCAGGAATGCGTAACCTGCTGATAGACGAATACGGGTATGCACCGGAACGTATCACTTTTCTGTTTGAAAATGATGGAGAGGAATCAGATTTGGTTGATGGAAAATCGACGAAGACTGGGATTGAGGCTGCTTTTTCTAATTTACAGGCGCAGGTTCAGTCGGGGGACCGCTTCCTCCTCTTCATGGTGGGGCATGCAACCAAAATGGCAGGTGGACTAAAGTTCAACTCCCCCGGACGGGATATTAGCGATATAGAATGGACCGGGCTCATCAATCAGATTTCTGCCGAACAGATGGTGTTAATCTTCGGATTTCCCTATAGCGCACGTGTCGTGCCTCAAGTGAGCAAGGAGGGGCGAACAATTATCACAGCGTGTTCAGCGCGTGAGGGGTACATGCGCTCAGGATTTGGGAATATCTTCATCAATGCCTTTTCAGACCGCGCTGCTGATGCGGATGACAGTGGCGCGATTTCGCTGTTAGAGGCGTTTCTGTACACCCAAAATCGGGTGAAAGCGTGGTATGAGAACGATGGTTCTGTTCAATCGGAGCATCCCCACCTTGACGATAACGGAGATGGGATTGCTTCACGCAGAGAGCTGCCGAACGCGTCAGACGGCACCCTTGCGCAAAGTACCTACTTGGGGAAACGTCGTTCAATCCTCGTTGACTCCGTGGCGGTCGAACCGGACTTGGATCTGCCCAATGATGAGTTTACAGAAACGTCTAGCGAAGTTGACAACGGACCATCCCAACGCACCTTAATTTCCTATAATTTCGTTTCAGATGCAGATGAGGCGGCGATCGAAGCCTTACTCGCTGATGCTCCGCAGGCGGCTGATTTTCCCGATAACGGTGCGGTTGTGCTTTGGGAAACGGAGGTGATGAACATCAACGAAGACAGCAGCTACATCTATTCGACGCGACGGATTGTGAAAATTTTTAATGATACGGGACATAAGTTTGGTAGGGTTAGCATCCCTTACACACGTGGAAACGATGACATCACAATTCATCACGCTCGAACCCTCACGTCCGATGGTCGTGTGGTCGATCTCGATCAACGAAGTATCGTTAAAAATATCCCACCGCCAAGTGCAGTTGAGGCGGGGTTGTTTGTGGATGCTCGTCTCATGCACTTTTCAATGCCGGAGATGTCTGACGATTGCATCATCGACTACGCTTATTCGTCCAACAATCGGGGGCATCTGATGCATGGGGAATTCTGGCACCAGGTCTACTTCCAAACTTCAGTGCCTGTGCAGCGTTACCGCTTTACGATTCACGCGCCGAAAAAGAAAACGGTTTACTACCAGGTCACCGGTCCGCAAGCTGTTGAGAACGAACCCACAATCACAGAAACTCGCTATACACGCACCTATACATTTGAGCTACGTGATGTTCCCCCGCTCCGTGAAGAGGCATTTATGCCGGCGATTGAAGACCTCGCCTATAGTATTAATATCACATCACTTGACTCGTGGGATAAACTTATGAAGTGGTATGGGACTCTTATCCGTGAACAGGATTATGTGACGCCAGAAATCGAGCAGAAGACAAAGGCATTGCTGAGAGGGGCGTGGAGCCGAAGGGAAAAGATTAAACGGCTCTACGAATACGTTGCGACGAATATCGATTATGTCGGCATTGAGCTCGGAATATGGGCGATAAAGCCACACTCGGCACCCGAGATCTTTAAGGAGGGGTATGGGGACTGCAAAGATAAAACAACGCTGCTCAGTACGATGCTATCGGCGGTCGGTATCCAATCTTATCCGGTCTTAATTTCCGCGGGTGAGTCCAGCAGGGTTGTTCGTGAGATTCCGTCGCTCGCGTACTTTAATCACATGATTCTCGCTGTGGAAGAGAATGGCGAGGGCGGCCTTATTTGGCTAGATGCGACAGCGGAAACCTGTGCGTTTGGAGATCTTCCTGCTGGCGATCAAGATCGATGGGCGCTCATAGTCAATCCTGATTTTCTTATGAAGGGACGGGACGAGCTGAACCAGGGGGCGACCTCTCCCGAAGAAACTGGCAGGATGCAAGATCGATTATACCGATTTGCGAAAAGTCCAACAATCGAAGCATCGGCAAACCTCAAAAATGTTGAGACACGAATGCAGGTGGAAGACGATTTATCAGTGAAGGTTACTCAAACACTCACCGTGACAGGGGCATTTAACACGAAACTACGCAGTCAATTGAAATATATCAATCCTGATGAGCAGTTGAAATTCCTGCATGAATACATGGAACTTGATGATCGTGCGAAGTTAGAGAAGGTGGCGGTTCCAGAACTTGGTGCGATGGAGGACGAACTGAAGATTGTCCTCACATGGTGGTGCGAGGATTATCTCTTTGCTATTGGTCAGCAGTATGTCCTTGAGTTACCATTGGTTAAGCATCCTTACGCTACGTTGCTCAGTGAAGAAAATAGGACATACCCAGTCGCTCTCGGCAAAGCGGTCACCTTTGTGGATGAGGTCACGGTCAATTTATCGTCTCTGTTTGTGGTGGACTCTGTGCCTGAAGCCCGCGAGATTGAGAACCGTGTTGGTTCGATCCAACTCAAATATACAAAATCGAAACGAAAAATGATGATGAAGCAAACCCTACGATTCCATCGTCCAGCAGTCCCTGTTGATGAGGTACTCGACCTAAAGGCACTTGTCCGACAGGCTTCAAACAAGGGGACAAAGCGAGTATTGTTAATCCAAAAATAAACATAAATTTGTAATTATGTGGGAATTACGCACCTCAGCAGGGAACAACGATTGTTGTTCCCTACGGACTCCTTATGGAGCCTCTACTGTAGTTGCCCGATTTATCGGGCGTTGGGAATGGTGGCCAGTTGCTTTGAATCCCGATTTATCGGGGCGGCGATAAATCGCCGAACTACACGGATTTGAGCGTTCAGCTGCGTAAGTCCTATTATGGTGAATTTTAAAAATAAATGGACATTTTCGTCCCTCGGTTTCGATCCCGCCCGTCCCGATTCTCGCGATCCCGACGAGTCGGGACCCGCTCTCGGCTTGTTGGAGGCGCGCCTGTCCCGATTCATCGGGGATTTATCGGGTCCAGTAAGTGCGTTTTCCTAACCGCACCGGTTTTGAGTGTCTCATTAATTCTAAGATCCACTATAGATTGCAGTAGGGAATCCTGACGATTTAGGTTTGGTGGATATGAGGAGAGAGATTGGTGAGGAAGAAAGATAACTATCAAATCCTTGGTGTAAGTCGAAATGCAACCCTCGACGAAATAAAGAAAGCCTATCGCAAAATTGCGATGCAATATCATCCCGACAAAAATCCGGGGGATGAACGGGCGGAGGAGAGATTCAAAGAAGCATCGATGGCGTATCAGGCATTAATCGAACTCGGTCCGCAGCACAGCACCGATGAATCGTCAAGGACCGATACGGGGAGTACTGGCGGTGGCGGATTTAGGCGTTCGAGTGATAGCGACTCCAAAATTAATGACTTCTTTGATGGTTTGTTTAGGTCCGGACCACGGACGAAACGAAAAACAAAGACGAGACGAACGGTTAAAGCAAAGGGAAGACGGGGGTCCAATCTCAGGACGGGGCTAACCCTCCCATTCACTGAAGCAATGTTGGGAACAGAGCGGTCCATCCGTGTTTTCCGCAATGAGGAATGCGACAGTTGTGATGGCACAGGTGCACAAAAAGGTTCACCCGAATCGACTTGTCCTCACTGCATGGGCAACGGCGAGCTCCTCGACCAGTTGCTGCGGGGTAACGCAAAAGAGAATAAACTGTGCGAGCGTTGCCGAGGAACGGGAGTCCTAATTCATCAGCCGTGTCGGGATTGTCACGGGACAGGGGCTATGCGCAAGGAGCGGTCTTTATTGGTGAAGATGCCGCCGGGGATTGAGAGCGGGAAAGCGTTGCGCTTGCCCGGTCAGGGGGAGTGTGGCTCACGTGGTGGACCTTATGGAGATCTGTTTGTAGATGTTGTTGTCAAGTCACACCCGGTCTTGCAGCGTGATGGGTATGATTTGCGGTGTCAGGTTCCAGTTGGTTTTGCGACAGCGGTCCTAGGTGGAGAAGTTCAGGTCCCAACGCTTACCGATCCTATCGCATTGAACCTCCCACGGGGGACACAGCCCAATCAAACCTTCCGGCTAATTGGTCAGGGGATCAAAAAATCTGAAAACGAGAGTGGAGATCTTCTTGTCACTGTTGTTATTGAAATCCCTACTACCGTAACGAAAAAGCAGGAGCAGTTGCTAGAGAAGTATATTGAGTTAGAGAAAACAATGTCCTCCCAGGAACCTTGACAAATCGATGCCTAGGCTTGCCGGTTGGTCCATTGGTTCGCTAGTTCAGTGATGAACGAATGAACTTAAAATAAACAAATGAACTCATGTATGACTGAACGTATTACGGTAGTATCTGGTCTTCCCCGATCTGGCACCTCGATGCTGATGCAAGTGTTAGACGCTGCCGACTACCCATGCTTGACCGATAATGTGCGGAAGGCGGACGCTGACAACCCGCACGGCTATTTTGAATACGAAAAGGTGAAACGGCTTCGGCGAGATTGTGCGTGGATGCCTGAAGCGAAGGGCAAGGCGGTGAAAATCATCGCCCAACTGATTCCGTTTCTGCCTCCCCAATTCAGCTATCGGATTATCTTCATAGAGCGTAACATCAGCGAAGTGCTTGCCTCGCAGCGGAAGATGCTCCAACGTCAAGGAAAAAGCGGCGGTAACCTGTCCGATGTGCAGTTGGGTAACATCTTTGAGCGTCAGGTCCGGGAGGTTAAGCAATTATTGGCTCAACGCAATACCCCGATGCTTCATGTGGCGTACTCGGAGGCACTTCAATACCCGATGGAGATTGCAGGGAAGATTCAAGCGTTCCTCGGTGAAAATTTGGATGTATCCGCGATGGCTGCAGCGATTGACCCCAACCTCCACCGTCAGCGGTGTAAGTAATAAATCTCAACACTATCTGTATCAGTTCTCTCAATTCTCAGTTCTCAAAATTAGGAAAAAATGCACCCCACCAACACAAAACGACTTACGGCTGAAGAGGCGCGGATATGTGTCACCGGCTGGGATTTCAATCGTCCCGACCCGTTTCCGGGGCTTGGGGACTTTATTGGATGGGCTGGCGCGCTGGAGCGGATGCCCAATGGCAATCTACTGCTCGGTCATTCCGCTGGCTACTGGCACGCCTCGTTTGCGTCGCCGAGACTATTTGAGACAGAAACCCGTGAGCGCTATGCTGCTGAAGGTTGGCCCGTGGATTTTGTTGCGCCAACAGGCGGGCGCTCAATGGCGGTTCATTCCACCGATGAGGGTCGTACATGGAGCAGACCTGTTGGACTGACGGATATCCCCTTAGATGATGGTCCTGTTACGCTGTTTACGTGCCAAGATAACACCGTGCTCTGTTTTATCAATGTGCAGGCATCTTGGTATGGATTCTCGGAAGCGCCCCCAGCTTTCCGCAAGGATCTGAATGGATTGAATACGCAACAGTGCGTGATTAGATCGACGGACAGCGGGTTAACTTGGGGTGAACCGATTTGGTTGGATAGTCCGGGTTCATTTTACGAAAGGAGTCACGGTCAGGCTGTCCAACTCCCTGATGGGGGTATCCTTTGGCCAACGTACTGTTCAAGTCAGGATGAGAATCATCTCTTTGGCGCAATTCGCCGCTCTGATGATTCTGGAAAGACGTGGCGCACTGTCTCTACTATCCGTCGCAACGGGGTGGATGTAGATGAACCTGCCATCGCTCGTTTTGACAGCGGCCGTCTCGTTATGGTGTCACGCCCCGATGGTGGTATCTTTTTCTCAGACGATGATGGTGTGAGCTGGCGCGAGTCTGGACGAATGGTCGAAAGTGGAACGGTCAAGGCTCCACGACTGTTTGTGCTGGAGGATGGCACGCTTGTCTGTGTTGCAACCTACCAAGGGGCGTTATATGTTTTCTTGAGTTGGGACGGAGGCGTGGACTGGACGCCGGAGCTTCCGCTTGATGTGTCTTGTTACGGCTATCCCGGCGGACTCCAGATGGAAGATGGATCGCTACTGATTTCTTATTGTGAAAGCGGTAAAGCCCCGAACCGTGTGTATGTGATTCGGTTCCAAGTCAACTCCACGCGGGATGGTATAGAACTACTGGACATTGGAAACTCTTAATGACCAATGGTGCTAGTTTGCAGCTGTTGATAACGTGAAACGTAAAAATCATTGGTTCAGTAGTTTATTTAGCCCCAGCGGGGCGACATGTCTATAATACACGGATAAATAAATACCCTAAAGCCCCAGAGGGGCGACATGTGTATCCGAAGGCGGGAACATAAGAAGAATGAATCAACCAACCGACTAATGAACCAAAAAGAGTTGGAGGAATGATTTGAACCCTGAGCAGAAAACGGAGTTAATTTCTGATGCTTTAGAAGAGCTTTACGGTGCCCCAAACGATGAACCGGAGGTTAATTTCTGATGCTTTACGGTGCCCCCGAACCGGATATAGAAGAAAATGTCCTCGATTGTTTAATGCTTACGGTCTTGTCCCAGAATACAAACGATGTCAACCGTGATAAGGGGTTTGCAGTCCTTAAGGAACGCTTTCCGACATGGGAGGAGGTTCTCGACGCTGATGTAGAGGAAATCGCGGACGCTATCAAGATTGCAGGGTTGAGCGGGCAAAAAAGCCGCACAATCAAGAATTTTCTGACATGGCTCAAAGCGGAATATGGCGAGCTGGATCTGGAATTTATCCGTGAGATGGATACCAAAGACGCAATACCACTGCTGTCTCAGCACAAGGGTATCGGCATAAAGACGGTGTCCGTTACACTCGCCTTTGCTTGTGGGCGCGATGTGTTCCCTGTGGATACGCATGTCCTGCGGATTAGCAAACGGCTCGGATTCGTGCCACCAAATTGTACCGCGGAAAAAGCGCACCAATTGATGCCGCAGATTATCCCTGAAGGCAAGGCATATCCGTTTCACATGAACCTGATTGCCTTTGGACGTCGAATCTGCGACGCACGCAAGCCGAAATGTGATCAGTGTCCTATCACAGCACATTGTCTTTATTATCGGGATGAGTTGTAAATCGTGAAGTGCGAATAGGACTTATGCCGCTGAATGCTCAAAGTCAACCTCTCTGCCCTGACACGCAATGAATCCCCCGACAGGTCGGGACAGGTGCGCTACTACAAATTCAAGTACGTAACTCCTATACGAAACGGGAGGGACGTTATAAACGTAAAAAAGCGGTTTCCCGCATCACATAGGGAGACCGCTTTTTTTTGTGAGAGCAATGTTGTTTCGCTAATGTGTTGAAGACTTAACCTCATCTGGTGCCTCACGGGTGGGCGGTGAGCGACGTTCCTGCCCTAGTCTCGATTTATCGGACTCAAAACGCCGAGCCGCTTCAGGATCCATCTCCCGCAGACGACGAAGCCCCTCCTCTGTACCATACTGGTCAATCAACTGTTGTGCTTTATCAAAATGCTCCGGTGATAATCCCTCATGAGATACAGTTGACGAAACGGGCATCTTGGAGGTATCGGACACCACCTTGCTGGCTGAGGCAGAATTTAGACGAGGTAGAGTTGAAGTTTGCGATTGCAAATCATCAGATATATCCCCCGATGAGCTGGTATTTCCCGCGCCCCGTGGTGCTTTCTCTAAATATTCTACATCCCCACTGTTTTGCAGATTATGGTCATGGCCCATAAATTCATCGACTGAAAACTCATCGACCGACCTCTCAATGACTTTTGTACTAATTTGTCCATTCTCCATCATTCCTTCAATCTCTTCAACGGAAACACCATAGGCTGAAGCATAACTAAGTTTTAGTAAGTATGACTCAGCATCTTCTCTTTCCGGAATATCCGCCTTCCGAATCGTGCGGTTAAAACTTTTTAATGAGGGAGGTGGAAGCGGTTGTTTGAAAAAAGCCTCCGGCAGCATAGCACCCGTTTTTAGCTCATACCCCTGTGGTACGAAGATTAGGTGGTTTTTCCCATCGGGGGTTTGGACGCGCTGCTTCACCATCTCTGACGCAGGTACAATCTTTGGAGACTTCGACCTATCTACCTTTATACTCGTTATTTCTCCCTCAGAGTATACCCTCACTTTCACAGGAGAAAGTGATTTGCCTAAATCATAATCCTGATTTTCAGGAGACGGAGAGTTATCAAGCTTTTCGCTTTCCTTATGTTCAAGAGGGTCACCATCTTTACCAAGGCTTTCCTGAAAGTCTACAACCTGCGACATAAACCCCTCAAACTCAATATGGTTCTGGTAAGCCTTATAGCCTGCGAACGAGACAGCAAAAACCGCGATAATACCAATTCCAACAGTACACCGCATGAAACGGTTGGATAGCATGATAATACACTCCTTATTGTATTATGGTTTAATTGGATACATATTGTGCACATTCATAGTGAGTGCATAAGTCCCAAACATCCAAGTCAATACCATCCAGCAGCCTGCCTTCTGTTCTAACAGTTTTTTGATGCACACTATGTCCGTCATCAACGTAATATGTTGTATAGGTAACGTGAACGAGTACAGGTTGATAGTTCGTGCCCGTTACCGTGTGTCCCTTCCCATCAATGCCAGTAATGGGTGTTATGAGCGTCCAATAGTGCTCCCACGTGGTCCAAGTAACTGTAGACTGAATAACAGTATGTGGATGGGCCGCAGCTTCTTGATCCTGAAAACCAACATCTCTCCCAAAACCGATAACTAACATGCCAACAATAAGAGCCATCGCCTTCAAATGGCGTAAACTAAACATAGTTCATTCTCCTATGAGTTGTTAGGAATACCGTGGCATTCCGTTAGGCAATTCGCTTCAGAAACAACTAAACCATCATAATTAGTATTATGCGGCGTTAACTCATAGGAGAACCGAGTTTTTGCTAACTGAGCGGGGGCGTTTTCGCCAAAGTTGTGGTTTTTTTGCCCTTTCGCAGTAACCCGGCTCAGATATTATACCTGATAACGTTCCTTATTTTAGCAAAAAATGGTAAAAAAGCCTTGACAAGCCCATTTTAATAGTTTACAATACTAATTGTCGGTAGTTATTTTTTCGGGGAGGAGAATCTTTTATGACTGCACTACGAATTTCAGAGGATAAACAGATCACTATCAGCACTGAAACATCATCACTCATCCAGACTGCCCATGCACCAAGCACAGTTAAATCGTATCGCAATGCTATCAAGAAACTGGGGGCATGGCTTGACGGGCGGGCGCTTACTGATAGCGTGTTCGCAAACTATATCACCGAGTTACATCAAGAGGGAAAATCACCGGCGACTATCAACGTAGTCGTCTCTGCCGTTAAGTGTCAAGTAAAAGCGCAGGACGCAGCGATCTCCTTTGAGCTAACTGAGCGCACACTCGCTGGCATCCGGCGTGCAGGCAAAGACCGGGGACGGGGACAGGTCGATGGCATAACGTGGGAAGAGGTAAATCAAATCTGTACGCTCGCCGAAGCGGAGGAGACGACAACTGGGCTGAGGGATTCGGCACTGATTCGACTGATGAGTGATTGCCTATTACGAATCAGTGAAGCGATTGCGATAGATGTAACGGATGTCGATAGCGTATTGACGATTCGTCAGTCAAAAACTGACCAAGAATCGGAAGGTACAACGCTGTATATTGGTGATCCTACACGGGAGGTGATAAAGCGGTATTGTGAAGCAGGGGGTATCACCGATGGTCCCCTCTTTCGGCGGATTCGTCGTGGTGACAACATAACCAGCGGTAGGCTATCGGTTGAGGGTGCAAGAAACGCTATTAAGCGTAGGGCGCGTGAGGCTGGAGTAGAAGGTTTTATCTCTGGGCAGTCTCTTCGGGTCGGCAGTGCGGTATCGCTTGCCCAAGCGGGTGCGTCTGTTGTGGATATGCAAGTTGCGGGTCGATGGAAGTCCCCTGAAATGCCAGCCCATTACGCAAAGAAAGAGTTGGCGGATCAGAACGCTGTTGCACGTTTCAAATACGGAAAATGATGTCTTCGATATTGCAATCGCATTATGATGTGATATACTGTATCCTAACATTTGTATCCGAGGTGATTGATTGCCGAATATAGAACATCATACCGTAATTATTGTGGGCGGGGGACCTGCTGGACTCCCGCTTGCTGTGGTGTTGGGAGGTTGGCACCCCTACTTTCGCGGAAGTCGCATGTTCAGTCTGCGTTATCCACAGTTGGCTGCGGGGCTGCAGCAAATCGAAGAGACCCTTCTGGGGTTGGACTTCAAAGGGTTGTCCAGAAACGTTCCACCCGTGGATCTCTTTCGCCTCCTCCATCACCCCAGGCAGTTGTTTGAAGAACTCGCGCAGATCGCGATGGAATTCCGTCAAGAGACACCGATAGATTACCTGCTTATTACGCAAGAGGCGGTCGGCGGGTTGTGGAACAATGTCCCTCAAAATCTCCTGACCCTTTCTCCGGGACAGTGGATGGAGTTTCCTTTCTATCCGCTGACGCTCCATGCTGAAGAACAGGGAGTTGACTTAAACGTCAATGATCTGATAATCAAGAGCGATCTTCTGCGTTACTATCACAGTATTCCTGGCCGATTTGGACAGACTGACCGCATCCATACCGGCGAAAAGGTTGTCCGTATTGAGCCACATGAACGCGGCTTTCTGGTCACGAGTAAGGATGTGGGGACGGAGACAACGCATCACTATACCGCCAAGTACCTCGTTTACGCCGTTGGACAGCGATGCATCCTTCGGCGACTCGATGTGCCGGGGGAAGATTTACCGTTTGTGGCGAAAAGCTACGATCGGCCGGAGGATTTCCCCGGTAAGCGTGTCATTGTTGTTGGTGGCGGTAGATCGGCGGATTGGGCGGCGACGGAACTTTATGATGCGGGCAAACAGGTGTACTATGTGATGCGTCAACCGTTTGAGAATCACTGGCGGTTAATCAGCGATAGCCGCTACGGGTTGCCGTATTACGCTCGGATTGCCGAGATTATGGAGAGCCGAGATCCCCGTTTTCAGACGTTGTATCAGAGTCATATCCGCAAGATTGAAGAAGGGGAGTCAGCAGGGCTGGTGACAGTAGACAATCAGAGCGAGGAACAGGTTATCGAAGGCGACCATGTTATCTTGGAAATCGGGGGTATCGCAGACTATTCTCTCTTTGAGGGATTTGAACCGCTGCAACAGATCGAAAAATATGACAACTATCGTTTCCAGTTGAATCAGGTGATGACGCATCCGCATAACTACGAAGTGACTAATATCCCGAATCTTTATATGGGTGGTTATCTCGCGTCGGGTATTGGATTGGTGGTCATTGCTATGCACGGAACAACTTACGCGATTGCTGGAGATATCCTTCAAAAAGAAGGACTTATCAGTAAAACGTGATGCGTAAGTGGTCAGGGGTTTATTAACGAACGAGTGAACCAATGAACTAATGAACTTCAAAGACTTAGGTCTCCATACCTAAAGGAGGTTTTAATGACACGTATTGGCGTTATCGGCACAGGCGGCATGGGCGGTGGACATTGTAATTCACTGCCTCAAGTTGAAAATTGTGAATTTGTCGGTGTCGCGGACCTCCGATTGGAGGCAGCGCAAGCTATTGCAGAGCAGCACCAGATTCGTGCGTTTCAAGATTATCGCGAACTGTTAGAGATTGTGGATGGTGTTGTAGTTGCGACGCCACCCGTGGCACATCGGGAGGTTGTCGTTGCAGCTGCGGAGGCGGGTGTTCACGCTTTTTGCGAGAAACCGCTGTCTCTCACCCTCAGCGATGCCGATGCGATGATTGAGGCTGCGGACAGAGCGGGGACGCACGTGATGGTAGGACAGGTTCTCCGTTTCTATCCTGTACATGTCCTCGGCAAGCAGTTAGTTGATGACGGTGAGATTGGAGATGTGACCTATATTGAAACAGATTATAGCGGTCCCTATCGGGGTCCGCGGGAACGTCCATCAACTTGGTACGGGAGTGTCGGGGGGCTGCTGGAAAACGGAATCCACAAATCCGATCTCATTAACTGGTATGGCGGGACTGCTCTAACGGTTGCAGCGGAAGTGGGCAGCTTTTCTGGACACGATGATTGGGAAGATTACACTGTCTCGCTCATTCGATACGACACCAAAGCGGTAGGGATATTGCGATGGGGTGGGTTCATGGGCGCACGTGGCACAAACGAGACCATCATTGACGGATCCAAAGGTTCGCTACGGCTCGATATGGGAGCGGACACTGCATATCTCAAAAAGATTGGCGAATCGGAGTGGCAGACGCTTACCCCTGACCGCACCGGACCTCACGGTGTCGTCGGTGAACTGACCCATTTTGTTGATTGTATCCGCGAAGATAAAACGCCCTTAATTGACGGCAGAGGCGGCCGCCATGCTGTTGAGATTGTCTTAGCGACTTACCGTTCTGCGAAGGAGAAGACTAAAGTCATCTTGCCGATGCAGGATCTGTAGGGAGGACAAGGGGCGGGAGGACATCAATCCCTCCAGAAATCGAGGAAACCCCAGAAAAGCAATAGAAACAGTATCCTATTTGGGTCCTCTTTGTAGTTCTTTCGGACAATTTTTCTAACTGCCTGATATCGCTGTTTTCGTTCAGTTTTTATCTTCACTTGCAGTTCCTGCTTTTCAGCGTCGGTGAATTTTCTCATGGGAAATTACCCCCTTTGGTTCTTCGTCCAAATGGGTGGGCGTATCCGTTCACTTCAACCCAAGTTGCCATGTGTTGAAAATCTATCGGTTTTCTGTTAAAACTAAGGTACTCTACCTTTTGCTCCAGAGGAGCGATATGTCTATAGAACGGCGATAAGGTTAATCCCTACGCTCCAGAGGAGCGCAATGTGAAAATCATCACAACCCCAAGCCCCAATACTCATCCTAGGGTAATTATACCATAAGACTATCTATGAGACAACGCTCTCATTTTTGAAGAGGTTCAACATGCCTGCGAACAGAGAACAAAAGAATGAAAATGTGCGTCCGAACATCCTCTGGATCTGTACCGACCAGCAGCGTTACGACACGATTGGTGCGTTGGGAAATCGTTATGTCTCAACCCCGAACATCAATCAACTAGTCGAGGAAGGGGTTACTTTTACCCACGCCTACTGCCAAAGCCCGATTTGCACACCTAGCCGAGGGAGTTTTCTCACAGGGATGTATCCGAGTGCGGTGCACGTCAACGGAAATGGCAACGAATACTTCCCAGATAGTCCGCCCCTTGTAACGCGTCTTCTTGCAGACGCTGGCTATGACTGTGGATTGATTGGCAAGCTGCATCTCGCCAGTGCTCACCGTCGCATTGAACCGCGTGTGAATGACGGATACCGATATTGGCAGTACAGCCATGCGCCCCGCGATGACTGGGAAACGGGACACGACTACGCAGACTGGGTGCGGTCCAAAGGGCAGATTCTGGGTGAATTGACCAAAAGTGTTGATGGTGTACCTGCTGAACTGCATCAGACCACGTGGTGTGCGGAGAAGACGATGGAATTTATCCGGGAGGAACGGGACACGCCGTGGCTGGCGAGTGTGAACATCTACGATCCTCACCCGCCCTTCAACCCGCCTAAAACCTACCGGGATATGTTTGATCCGGCGGATATGCCGGGGCCCCTGTTCCGGGAGAGCGATTTGGAACAGCAGCGAAAGTTGGAAGCGGTTGATTTCCAGTCGAAGGGACGACCTCCAGAGGACTTAGATATCCGCAGCCCGATCTTACCGCGGTCTCCGGGGGCGGTTGACGCTGGATCTGCGGGGGGACGCGATGCAAAAACGCTGCAGGCGGCTTACTACGCGATGATCAAGCTAATCGACGATGTGTTAGGACGTATCTTAGAGACATTAGAGGAGACTGGGCAGCGTGAACGGACGATGATTATCTTCACCAGCGATCACGGGGAAATGCTCGGTGATCACGGACTGATTCAGAAGGGGTGTCGGTTCTACGAAGGACTGGTCCGTGTGCCGCTGATCTTCTCCTTGCCCGGACACTTTGAGGGTGGTTTGAGAAGCGATGCGTTGGTCGGATTGCTGGATAAGACGCCGACCCTGCTGGAGTTGGCTGGATTGGAGATCCCTGACCGTATGCAGGGCATGTCGTTGTTGCCAATCCTCAAGGGAGAGGCTTCTCCCGATCATCACCGGGATTTCGTCCGTTGCGAATTCTACGATGCCTTGGATCAACCGGACGGGACCTTTGCTACAATGTACCGGGATAGGCAGCATAAGTTGGTGCTGTATCATGGCCACGCTCACGGAGAACTCTACGATCTTGAAACGGATCCGGGGGAGTTTGAAAACCTATGGGATGTATCAAGCGCACAAAGCCTCAAGGTGGACTTGATGAAGCGAAGCTACGATGCTTCGATGCTGGCGATGGACCGAGGACCTCGACGAATCGGACCGATGTGATAAAATACTTAAATTGAAAACTCTCCTCTCACGTTTCACCTGCACTATTGCAACCAAGAAAAAGGAGTACAACCTATGTCTGATTCTAATAGCCGTCAACCCAATGTGATCTTTATTTTGACAGATGATCAGGGACCTTGGGCGGCGGGCTGCTGCGGGAACGATGAAGTGCGCACACCAAACATAGATCGACTTGCGGAGACGGGTGTTCGTTTCGAAAACTTTTTCTGTACCTCTCCCGTCTGTTCTCCGGCGCGTGCTAGCCTGATGACTGGACGGATTCCGTCAGCGCACGGCGTACACGACTGGATTCGAGATGGGAATATGCCGCCGACCTCCGCGAAGTATCTCGAAGGCTTGACGTGCTACACCGACGTGCTTGGTGCCAACGGTTACACTGTCGGACTGAGTGGAAAATGGCATCTTGGCGATAGTATGACCCCACAACACGGTTTCAGCCACTGGTTTGCGATGCCACTCGGCGGTAGCAAGTATAATGACGCAGAGATGATTCGGGACGGGGTTGTGGAGGTTCAGCCCGGCTACGTTACCGATATCATCACGGACGATGCCTTGCAGTTTATTGAGGGTAACAAAGATCAACCGTTCTATCTCAGCGTCCACTACAACGCACCGCATACACCATTCGATGGACATCCGCAGGATATTGTGGATTCTTACGACGATTGTCCATTCAAAACGTGTCCTCAAGAGGCAGCGCATCCATGGGCAACTCCCGGTGCTCGCATACATTTGGGAAACAGGGAGTCGTTGAAAGGTTACTTTGCGGCGATTACCGCGATGGATCTGAACGTCGGTCGCATTCTGGACAAACTTGAGGGGCTTGGTTTACGAGAAGACACACTAATCGTCTTCAGCAGCGACAACGGCTATTCCTGTGGGCATCACGGTTTCTGGCACAAGGGGAATGGCACTTTTCCGCTGAATATGTACGAGAACTCCGTCAAAGTCCCCTTTATTATGAGTCATCCCAGCGGTATACCACAGGGACGTGTTACCGAAGCGATGGCGAGTCAGTACGATTTCATGCCGACCCTGCTTGACTATCTTGGCTTGGAAATTCCAACGGATCCACTGCGCCCCGGGCGGAGTTTCCAACCGGCGTTGCTCGGTGAAACGGACGATGCACAGGAGGAAGTTGTCATCTTTGACGAATACGGTCCCGTCCGGATGATTCGGACGCAGGAGTGGAAGTATGTACACCGTTACCCTTACGGTCCGCATGAACTCTATGACTTGATGAACGACCCAGACGAACGGAAAAACCTCGTGGACGAAAAATCGAAGGCTGCATTGGTGAAGGAGATGCGTCAACAACTCGCGTCTTGGTTCAGCCGATATGTGCTGCCAGAACTTGACGGGACACGATTCCAAGTCACAGGTTTGGGTCATGCTGCCAAAATCGAGCCGGGTTCCTGTGGTGAGGGTGCGTTCCATCCGCTGCCAGAAGATTGGCACGAAGTCCGACAACGGCAACTCCAACAGCAAAGGTAGGTCACTGATTGAGAAAGTCGGAACAAACTATCGGTGTCATTGGAATAAATAGGGACTTGTTCAAAGCGTCCAATGGAAGTAGGACTTACGCAGCGCGTTCATAAGTCCCCCTGATTAGTGGCACATCCCAATGAAATCGGGGGAGAGATTTAGGGGGTTAAAAATAAAAAAACTTGCTCCGCGTGCTAAATTTGCGTAAGCCGTGGGAAGGTTTTATTTGAGCCGATTGGAGAGGATCTATGGTTATGAAAGACTCCGTTCCAACTGAAACATCAACCGTAAAAAATGGACTTGCACCCCAGCAGATCCAACAGTTCAAGGATGATGGGTTTTTGATTATCCGCAATCTACTGCCACGCGAAGCGGTTCAACCATTGATCGACGAACTAGCGCAGCGAGTCGAGGAGGCGACGGGCGAAGCGGTAAAGCAGGGGGTACTCGATCCAGAAAATAGGTTTGATGATGCGCCCTTTGAAACTCGTTTGGCGCAGGTGTGCAAAGCCTGCACAGAGCCCGACTGGGTCTGGCATCACTACTTTTCCAGTCAAAAGCCGATGAGTGCCGGGATGTTTGCGCTAAGAACATCTCCAGCACTGCTAGATGTCGCCGAGTCGTTGATAGGTCCCGAAATTCTGGCGCACCCGCAATTCAGCTGCCGTGCCAAACTGCCAGACCAGGATCTAACGGTCATCCCATGGCATCAGGATCTGGCATATCTGAGACCGGAGGAAGCAGGGGATACATTGGTTGCCAATTTCTGGATTCCGCTTGTGGATGCCACAGGCGCTAACGGGTGTATGGAGGTGATGCGGGGTTCACATCGTTTGGGTCTGTTACCGCACAGTCGTCTGATATCGACGCCGGGTCATAAGGGCGGCAAAGGTATAGCCAACCCCGACCTACCGCCCTGCGAGGTTGTGGCTGGAGAAGTTGATGTAGGCGATGTCCTGATGACGACGGAGCGGTTGGTGCATCGGTCAATTCCGAACCGATCGGACACCGTTAGGTGGAGCCTTGATACACGGTATTGCCAAATCGGACTTCCAACAGGACGTGAGAATGTTCCCGGCTTTATCGCCCGCAGCCATAAACATCCCGAGCGCGTAGCGCAATCACATCACGATTGGAATCGACTTTTTGAGGATTGACTTTCAGAACCCGTACAACAATGCGGGAAAGGAGATCGCAATGGAAAACGAAACAACCAAAGATGTTACGGCTACACTAGAGGAAGACTATCGAGGGCGCACTCCACGCTCGCAGGAACTCTTTGAGCGGGCACGAAAAACAATGCCCGGTGGGGCGAAGGGTGCCTACTTTCATCAACCGTATCCCCTCACGATGGCGCGTGGCGAGGGGTGTTATCTGTACGATGTAGAAGGACAGCGATATGTAGATTTTGCCAACCATCACACAGCACAAGTATTGGGCCACAATCACCCAGCGGTCATAGATGCTATCCAGAAACAGATGGCAAAGGGCATTGCGTTAGGTGCGCCGGTCGGTATTGAGGCGGAACTGTGCGAGGAGATGTGTCGCCGGGTGGCATCGCTGGACCGGATTCGATTCTGCAACTCTGGCACCGAAGCAACACTACACGCCATACGGCTGGCGCGTGGTGTCAGTGGACGGACAAAAATCGCCAAGTTTGAGGGCGGCTATCACGGCAGCCACGATGTCGTCGAAATCAGCTCTGCTCCGTCCTTGGCCAAAGTGGGTTCGGAAACGGCTCCCAATCCTGTACCCTCAACGGGTGGATTATCGCCACACGCGGCAGAGGAGGTGGTTGTTCTTCCCTTTAACGATGAAGTCTCAGTTGAACGCCTCGTCACACAGCACCGTGATGAGCTAGCGTGCATTATCTTCGATACCAAGGCGGGCATCGTGCCGCAGCGTAAGGAGTTCGTGCAGTTTGTTGGTGAGATAGCACGGAAGAACGACCTGCTGTTTATTTTGGACGAAATTGTTGGCTTCCGAGTGGGGACGGGAGGGTTGCAGGAATACTACGGCGTTACGCCCGACTTGACCGCCTATGGCAAGGTTGTTGGCGGCGGTTTTCCTGTCGGCGCGTTTGGTGGACGGTCGGATATTATGGATCTGCTGGACGGTACGCGCGGCAGCACTGGCTTCTTCCAGAGCGGCACATTCAGCGCACACCCCATCACCATGGCTGCCGGTTTGGCAACCCTGAAACAACTCACACCTGAAGCTTTCGACCACCTGAACGGATTAGCCGACCGGTTGACTGCCGGACTGAACGAACTGTTCGTCCGTGAAAATATCGCAGCGAAAGCGGTGAACACCGGCTCCGTATTTAGCATTCACTTTACCAGCGAAGACCTTGTCAACTACCGCAGCCTTGCCCGAACCGACAAGGCGATGGCACACCGTGTTTTCCTCGCGCTGTTGGCAGAAGGCTATTTCCTGAGTCATGGGTTATCCATGAACGCCATTTCCCTGCCGACCGAGACTAGCCATGTGGACGGGTTGGTAGAGGCGGTGGAACGCGCTATCAAATCCCGATAGTCTTAAATTCTCTGAATTTTAGAATATCGTGGATTCACGGTTCTGTAATGTTTCGAGAATCGAAACAAACAGAGTCGGAACAATCGCAGTGAGCGATAGGAGGGATGATTATGTCTAATACTGATACCCATGCCTACGATCTCGTTGTCCGTGCTGGGCGCGTTGTGTGCCCAGCAACCGGGCTAGATGGTCCGGGGACAGTCGCGGTTCGCGGCGATCGAATCGTCGCTGTTGGTGATCAGATTGATGGAACTGGGCAGGAAACCTTAGATTTCCCCGATGCTATGCTGCTGCCGGGGTTGGTGGATATGCACGCCCATCCCGCACGTGAAGGTTCAAAGTATGCTGTTGATCCCGATGTGCACTTCCTCCCCCGTGGAGTGACGACTGTGCTTTCCCAGGGGGATGCGGGTGCCGGTAATTGGTCCCAATACCGGGAGTCGATCATCGAAGATGCACGAACACGTGTCCGACTGGCTATCAATCTCTCTGTTACGGGGGAATCGATACCGACGAGGGGCTGTTTCGAGAATTTGGACGATGTGGATGTAGATGCCTGTGTGACAGCGATCGAAGATGGCGGTGAAGCAATCTGGGGGATTGCCGCCAACATAGCCCAATCCTGCGCCGGTGATAATGATCCCCGTGAAATTCTGAACCGCGCCTTAGCAGCCGGTAATCAAACGGATCGTCCGCTGCTCTTTGGCACACGGCGGGAACCAGATTTTCCTTTCGCAGAACAACTGGAACTATTACGTCCCGGAGATGTAATCACCTACTGTTTTCAGAGCAATCTGGATTGTGTGGTCAAAGACGGACGTATCAAGGATGAAGTTTGGGAGGCTCGCGAGAGAGGCATACTGTTCGATATTGGGCACGGCATGAACTCATTCCACTTTGATGTGGCAGAGGTAGCAATTGCGAACGGATTCCTTCCAGACACCATCTCGACGGATCAATATATTCGGCATGTGGACAGCAATCCGCAACACGATTTGCCTCGCACCCTTTCCAAGCTGCTCGCCGCCGGCATGACCGAAGCGGATGCCTTGGCGCGGGTGACGGTGCGTCCCTCAGAATTCCTTGGGTTGTCCGGGGAGGTCGGGACATTGTCGCCCGGCGCTTGTGCAGATCTCGCTGTGTTGCGTTTCAATGAAGATGCACTCCCGCTACGAGATGTCAAAGGTCTGGAGCGACCCGGGGGATGTTGGGAGCCGATTCTCACTGTGCGAGCAGGGGAGATTGTCCGCACCGAAGCGACTACTTAACGCGCCTTCAGTTAGCAGAAATAACCAAATCAAAGTGGAGGTAGAAGCCAAGGCATGGGACCGAAAAATGGGGTTCGCTTCATCAAAAACGTGATGATTCCGACTTCAGATGGTGCATGGTTGGCGATGGATATACACATTCCCGACAGTGATGATTGGGAACAGACGCCACACCCGCTGATTCTCGAATACATCCCGTACCGCAAAGACGACACCGCCCCGTATTCAGGTTATCATAACTACTTTGCGCAGCACGGTTTCATCGGGGCACGGTTGGACTGTCGCGGCACGGGCAGCAGCGAGGGGGTCAACACGGATGAATACACACCGCGTGAACAGCAAGATGGCGTTGAAGCGATCGAATGGCTTGCGGCGCAGCCGTGGTGCAGCGGAAAGATTGCGATGTTTGGGGCATCATACGGCGGATTTACCTCTGTGCAGATCGCTGCACATCGTCCGCCGCATCTCACGACCATTATCCCCATGTATTTCACCGACGATCGTTATACTGACGATTGTCACTATCGCGGCGGTGCCCTGCGCTGCTACTACGATATCGGCGCGTATGGCTGTTCGATGATTGGCATGAACGCGATGCCACCCTATCCCGAATACAGCGGCGAGGATTGGGCGCGGATCTGGGAAGAACACCTCGAACACAATACCCCTTATCTGCTGAAATGGCTGGAAAATCAGACCGATGGTGAGTATTGGCGTCCCGGTAGTTTGCGCGGAAGATACGACCAGATTCAGTGTTCGGTTTTCATGATTGGCGGCTGGCGGGACGGCTATCCAAACCCACCGTTGCGAACTTTTAGCAATCTCGCTGTGCCTAAAAAAGTCCTTATCGGACCATGGAACCACACGCGCCCTGATAGTGCTATCCCGGGACCACGTATTGACTATCTGCACGAAGTTGTGCGCTGGTGTGACTATTGGCTCAAGGGCGAGGACAACGGTGTGATGGATAAGCCTCCGGTTTGCGTCTATATGCAGACCTACGATGAACCGCGTGTGGATCGAACCGAAACACGCGGATATTGGCGTGTAGAAGAATCATTCCCCGTGGAGTCGAGTGAATCGCTGACCTATTGGCTCGGGGACAAAGGTCAACTCTGTCCGCAGCCAATGGATCGAGGGCTGCCTTTCGACAGTTATACTTACCGTCCGACTGTTGGAGTCACAGGTGGGTTGTGGAGTGGTGGTGTCCCCTTCGGGTTGCCGACCGATCAACGCCCTGATGAAATTTATTCGCTGAACTACACGACGGAGCCGCTTGGTGAACCTTTGGAAATCATCGGCAGACCGCAAGTTGTATTGAATATTAGTTCCACGGCACCCGTAATGGCTTTCGTCGCGAAGTTGTGTGATGTTGCCCCCGATGGCACGAGTGCATTGGTCTGTAGTGGTGTGTTGAACGCGACGCGCCGTAAATCCCTCACCAATCCGTCCCCGCTGCGTCCTAACAAGATTTACGAAATCGAGATTGATCTCGACTGTACCGCCTGGCGCTTTGAACCGGGACACCGTATTCGTCTTTCTATATGTAGCGCAGATTTTCCAAATCTCTGGCCCACGCCGTATCCGGGGACCAATCGCGTTTATCGAGACACCGAGCACTCATCGTTGTTGAAGCTGCCCACGGTTCCGGTGAGAGGAGCGAAGAAAGGGGAATTACCGGCGGATGAAGCGCAGTTTGAACCGTTAGACAGAGAGATTGATGTCTATCGGCTCTCGCCTGATCTGCGTCCGTGGGAGATTGTTCACGACATTCTTGGTGACCGAACCGGGTTACGAACCCATACACATGGGACGAGTCTCGTGAATTTGGGGACGCAAGTGGAAACCGACGCACAACTTGAAGTGTGGGCGCATAACCGGGACCCCGCCGATGTTGCAGCATCAGGCAAACATCATCGCCGTATCGTGCGCAACGATGGCGAAATCACCGTTGACACCTGCTGCGGTTTTCGGAGCACCGAAACAGCGTTTCACGTCACGATTGATCTGCATATCGCTGTCAACGGCTTACCTCACCATCAACGGCGGTGGGTACGGACATTTCCCCGCGCCTTGCTGTGAACAGGGTTATTTATAGTGAATTCTAAAAATAAATAGACACTTTTGCCCCTCGGTTTCAATCCCCCCGATAAATCGGGGTAAACTAATTATCGGGTCCGGTAGGTGCGGTTCCCTAACCGCACCGGTTTGGAGTGTCTTATTAATTCTAAGATCCACTATAGTTTTCCTTTTTTGACCGATTTTGGGGGATAGACCGAATGTTGCCCTCCTACATCGTAGGCGGGGCATCTTGCCCCGCACGAAGAATTAAATGACCCTATGCCGAAGTTTTTAGAATTGCCACAGATTTGTCGATATAGTAAAATACAGCCTCCCGAATTACAGGTTGGGTTATAATATGAAATCGTTACTGGATTTTCAGGATTCTTTTTTATCTATTTAATCAATAAGCTGAAAGGAGCTACTAATTATGGATCTAACACGACAGCCACCACGACGTGCAACAAACCTTAGCCTCGCCGGTATTGTCGGCGCAGCACGAATGACCGACAAAGCCAGAGCGCATAACAACGGAACAACCGGTGAGTACCTCTATGGGGAAAATTCCGGTCTAGACGCTAAAGTTCTCGGACTTTTGGGAATTTCTGGCGATGACTTTGCCAAAGCCGCTGGTGAGCATGATGACGAAGCCTTGCAGGCGTGGGTGCTTGAAAATTCGAGCGTCACGCAGGCGGAAATTGATGATTTTAACCAGCGGGAATTGAGTCTTGAGCCCCCGAATGAGCAATACAAGCAAATGCTGAAGGATCGGCTTGCCAAATACGCCCCCGGCAGGACAGACATCACAACGGTACTTCAATCGATGCAGCTAGATGATTGGGGTAGTTTCTGGCAGGTTGACTTGACGGTGGGACCACCACGCAGTCCTCACTCTAAAGATGTTGCAGGCTGCCACGGTGTCGCACGGATGGCAGATAAAGCGCGCGCAGCACGCGCCGGAAAGATTGGAGAATATAAGTACGGCGACGATTCCGGACAGGATAGACGTATCTTGGAGTTCCTCGGTATCTCTGAAGACGACTTCCAAGAGGCTGCGGTCAACAATCCCAACGACGTTGAAATCGGTGACTGGGTGCTTGAACAGAGTGGCAAAGGGGCGGCTGAAATTGCAACGTTCAATGAACGGATGGCGAATTGGGGTCCTGAAGATGAGTCGTCAAGAGCCTACTTTGAGAAGCGTCTTCAAGAAGTCGCTCCAACCCGGACGGACATCAAGACGTGGGCAGCCCTTCAAGACGTTGACGACAAACTCAGTTTCGAGTAGGAAACCCCCGGTAGGTGCGGTTTTTAACCGCACCGCATAGGCGCGTCCCGAAAATCGGGATCCTGACCTGTCGGGAGAAACAGCGCCTACCCAACACGGGGCGCGAAAGTATCTATTTATTTTTAGGGTTCACTATAAATATATCGAGGACTGTTCCGGTTTTGTCATCGACAAGCACGACTCCCAGATTTCCCCAACCGTGATTGTAATAACTGACAAACCACGCGAACCCTTGAAACGAAGCGTATCCGTGCACACCTGTGTGTGCTTTTAGGTGTTCCTGTAGACGCACATCTCTGCTGGCTATCCTCAAGGCTTGTGTGGACGTTAATTTGGGAGCAGGACTGATGGATTTATGGGAGAAGCCTTTTAGTACAGATTCGGCTTCGATGGGAGGCGTTTCTGGTTTGCCCTCAACGATTTCACGCAACACCGCTGCTCGCTGGCGATGTGCGTCGCGAACCTTTTTGTACTGGGTAACACGATTCTCATCTACCTTTGAGAGGTGATTTTCCGTTTGATCGGAAATTGCCTCTCCTGCTACAGTCCCTCCGATTGTATCACGATCCAGAGCGATCCCCCGAAAATAGGCAATTGTTATCTCGTTATATTGATCGGCACGCATCTCCGCTGCATCGGCTTCGAGATCAAGGGCAGCGGCATAATGTCCCCTCTTTTTGAAAATTTCCTGCTCCACTCTGAAGAAACTGGGGTAGATGCCGTAATGGTAGAATCGATTCGGATAGATCTGCACCCACGTTGAAATAAACTGCGTAATTTTCTCGCGTTCCGCCTCTGTTTCGAGCGAAACCCTTTCCGTTTCCAACTTTTCCCAATGTGCCCTCGCAGTTTTTAGATGATATTCCCGCCGTTCCTTTATATCCGCTAACTCTCCACGCCCCCGCTCTGCCAGTACGTTTTTTCCATGACGCTCGTAGTACCGAATTTGGATGTCCGTCATCGGAATCGAGATGATTTTCAAGCAATCCGCAGCTGCTTCGTGCCACAAGGCTGTTTTGGCGAAATTTCCCTCCTGCTCATACCGCTGGATCATAACCTTGGCGTTGGCGGTGCCTTCACGAACTGCATCGCTGATTTGGACGTGCCAAACCAACGTCCAAAAGGCGATGAGGGAATAGGTTATCTTGGTATTCTGCAACCGCATTGTGTCTACTCCCATCTTTGCTTGATTAACGGATTCTTAATATTCGGCGCACAATGCACTTGCTACTGCGGTTGTTTTTGTTCAACATTTCTGCTCCTTGTCGTGCTATAATGAAAGCGTTGAAATTTTGTACTTAATACATTTGACAACCCAAACGCAGAAGGGAAATAAAAATGGCTATCTTTTTACACACACGCGTGAGAGTGAGTGGTCTCGATCAATCGATTAAATGGTACTGTGACCACTTAGGCTTTGTTGTGAAGAGTCGAAGCGATAGATCCCCAGCGGGGAATCAGATTGTCCATCTTGAACTTCCGGGCAACGTACCGACGCTGGAGTTGACCTATTCGCCCGATTATGAACTCAACGTTCCAGAGGATTTGATGCACTTTGCTATCAGTGTGCCGGATTTGGTTGCGTGCTGCGATGAACTGGAGAAAGCGGGGCTTGAAATTTGGCCCGACGGCTGGCGAGAAGAGTTCACATCGGGCGGCATGAAGATGGCGTTCATCACCGATCCAGACGGTTACGAAGTCGAACTGTTGGAAGATATTGATGAGATTCTGGCGACGTTGGAATAGCTAAACCGAACCCCAAGTTGGTGCCCATGTTAAGAAATCGTACAATGAACCCGTAGGGAACGCAGATCTGCGTTCCCTACAACTAATGAGCGAATGAACCAATTTTTTTACGTTTCACGTTTCACGCATCACGTTCAATCTTCCTGATGGAGCTCTTCAAGTTGTGTGGTGGTAATGAACCCAAGAAATCCCATCCCCATAGAAATTGCGAACATCCCTGAATAGTTCACTAGGCCGATGAGGACCCCCGCGAGCATTGGCATAAAACTAAACGGAAAGAGGATTGTGTTCATAAAACCGACATAGCTTGGGCGATTCAGGCTCGGTGCGATATTTAGCAGATACGCCATGAAGCCTATCGACGAACCGCTCGTCGATGCGCCGTTAAAGGCAAATGTCAGAAAATAGCAGGGCACCTGCCACGCCGGTGGCAGGTATTGCACCAAGATTGCCACCAACGGTGCCGTACATGCCAATGCCGAGGTGCAGCTGAGGATGTATCGTACACCATATCTCTCCCCTATATATGCCCATACCGCATTTGAGATGACACCGCTGATGGAGACAACGGCGAGAAACACCCCAATGGTTGCGTCTGGCACTGCCAATTTCTGCAGAGCGAAAGGGACGTAGAAAGGGGTGCACATCCCAGCAACGGTGGTAGACATCCGGTAGTAAAAGAACCAGCGATAATTCCGATCTGTCCGAAAGAAATACGGTCCCTGTTTCAGATGTTGTCCAAACGGTTGGCGTGCCCTTTGGACGGGACGGATGGGTTCGCGAATCTGTAGGAAAGCCGTGAGTGCCAGCCCGGTCGCACCTGCCGCACACCCGAACAGCAGCGCATAATTCGTCGGGAATACCAGTCCGGATTCAGGACTCAGGGCATATCGGATAAAGAAGAAACCGATGAATATGCCGAAGAACCCGCCTGCTAACTGACGAAAACTGAAATATCGAGATCGCCGCTGCGGTTCAATGGATTTGGAGATAATATCCATATACGGAAGCGTTGAAACCCCCATCGCCGAAGATCTGATGAAATAACAACAGAGAAAACACGCAGCAAGTAGACCGCTGTTTCCGGATCCGATCATGAGGGTGCATACGACCATTGCAATCCATGCGAACAGTCGAAAGCTCATACCGAGTGCGTAGAAGGGCATCTTGCGCGGACGGTGTTCCAACAAATTCGACATTAGGAGTTGGGGCCACATCCAACCGGCTCGCGTCATCGAACCGGTCAAACCGACGAGCGTGTTTGAGGCAGTGAGTTTTAAGATAAAAGCAGGGAGAACAGTTGTTGAATCTGCAAATGCAAAAGAGATTCGTATGAATGCGCCTTGAACTACAGCAATCCAAAAGTTGCGGTTCTGTTCCCGTTCCTTGTCTTTTTCCTGTTGATGTTCAGGCTCCGATGAGTTCGTCGGGGCAACTTCCATGGTCAGTTTCGTTTTCCTTCTCAATCTTCGTTAAATCACGGGTGCTTACAGATAACGTTTAGCACCGCCTGCCGTTCTTCTTCCTTTACCGCCTGCAACGCCCGCTTGAGTGCTGGCAACACCTCACTGGGTTCCTCGACCCGTTCCCCGTATCCGCCATTTGCTTGACAGATCATCTCATAGGCTGGGGTGGGTGAAAGTTCACTGAGCGGAAAGTGGTTGGTTTTCACCGCCCACCCCTCTGGGTGAACCGACGCGGCTGCCCCTCTCACTGCTCCCCAACATTGGTTATTAAAGATGACCACCAGAATCGGTAGGTTATAGGCTTGGGAGACAAAATGGCAGGAGGTAGGAACATTGAAAAGATAGCTGCCATCCCCTACCGTGGTGATGACAGTTTTCTCGGGTGCAGCCAATTTTGCTCCTAACGCTGCGCCTATGCCCCACCCAAGTCCGGCAGCGGGTGAAGGTCCAAAAAAGCTACCGGGAACGGTCAGATCCACCTGTGTTGGGACCAAATCGTATTCATTAACTACTATAGTCTCCGCCTCCAACACTTGGTTAATACAGGCGGACAACCACGCCGGATCAATCGGCTTATCACCTTTGACTGCCTCCGCATGTGCGTCCCAAGACTCTCGCTGCTGCTTATGTTCTGCCCTAACGGTTTCGAAGCGATTGGCAATCTTGTGCGCTGACTGCTCCTGATAGGATAGCATTTCTTTAGTCAGCAGGCGGAGTGTTGCCCTCGGTTGGGCAGCCAACGCAATGTCTGTCGCATGACCACGAATTGGATAGCGGTTGTAGAGGGGCTCATGTCCCAGCTGAATAACAGGCGCCGTTTCTTTAGGGCTAACCACGGTAGGCAACCAAGGAACATCGGTGTCAATGACCAACACAACATCCGCTTCTCTCAGATATGGGGTTGAATCAAAACCGAGGTGAAGTGGATGAGATGTGGGAAAGTTCATGTGTGTCTTGCCTACCCCTACCACGACCGGGATCGCAAAGGATTCGGCAAACGTAACCAGTGCCTCTACGGCTTGCGGATCTCTCCCTACGCCCGAAGTTATAACGAGTGGGTTTGTTGCTTGAGCAATGAGCTTGGCGACCTCTTTTACTTGAGCGGAATCGGGAACGGTTGCTCGGTGTGCCTGCTGTCTTGGCACAGTGTTGATGGTCAGTTCTTCGTGGGGTTCGGCGAGCACTTCTCGCGGAAGCGTTAAATACACCGGACCACTCGGCTCTGAAGTAGCGATCGCTAACGCCCTATCTACCACGGTCTCCAACTGTGCGAAATTTCGCAGCTCATAATCCCACTTGACAAATTCTCGCACAAGGCTTGCCTGATCAAATGATTCCTGCGCCCAATGGATAAGCACGTTCCGTGAACCGGTGAAACCGACTTCGGTCAGAGGGGTACGTCCTGCGCTGAAGATGATAGGAACCTGCGCCCGTGCGGCGTTAATGATTGCACCAGAGGCATTGGCGGTTCCGACAATCACGTGCACCATCACGACCTGCGGTTCACCCGTAACCATGTAGTAGCCGTGCGCCATGCTCACCGCGACAAACTCATGTGGCACTGTGATAGGGCGTGGATATTGTTTTCCTTCTTTGGTGAATTTCGCGAAGGCGTCTACCAATGAGGCGAAGTCGGTGCCAGCATTACCGAAAAAATATTTGACACCTCTTTCGCGCAGTAGCTCAAGATAGCCTTGGGCGGTGTTTTCAATTGGTATTGTCTTTTGCATTGCCATATCTTTTCCTGCAGCGTAACTAGATTCTGATGACATTTCCTATCTGATACGGATTGAAATGATTTGGGACAATTCCACAAAATAGCCTATATCGGGGATAGGCAGCCCCTCCCACAAGGAGAGTAATCAATCAATCATTATGAACAAGGTCCCGATGGATTAGGTAAACAAGGTCCCGATGGATTAGGTAACCACATTGTAGAGGCAAGGTCAACTCGCACAATGGGTTGAGAAACCCAACCCCTACAGATGCAACCTTCCGTTTCTGCTGTGTCTGTTGTTAGATACCGATGGTGGAATATAAGACAACCTAACAAAATCTAACACTTCTTCAAAAATCAGGGTGTTTAGTGGTTTTGTGACATGTTGCCCCTATGGGGCTATGGTGGTACATTGAAGTTTAGCTTTGACAATTCCCGCTTAACGCAATTCCGTTCTGACAGTCAGGGATCTACGTAAATGTTAGCACGCCCGACGTATCAAGTCTGGGGGCTATATCTCGGCTGTCGCGGCGCTCGATCGCGTAGGAGTCGGATTGGACGTCCTTTCAGTGGCAGCTCGACCCGTGCTCCGCCCCGAAGGTGCGATTCGATGGTTGCAAAGATCAGTTCCGTACCCGCATGGGCGGCCCTCACCCCACCGCGTGGTGGTTCCCCGGTGTCAAGCGAATGGACGAGATCTTCCACAAGCCGCAGGTTTGGACTGGCGGGTTCATAATCCAGAAATGCTCCGTCCACAATCGTTGGTCGCCCTCGGTAACCCGGTGGTCCCTCTTCTCGCATTTGATACACGCTGTCGGGCAGGGCGGTCAAACTTCCTTTCTCGCAGTTGACTTCCCACTCAATTTCGCGGCTGGGGGCTACAGCATAGGCTGTTACATCGTTCTCAAAATGGATGATGCCGTGTCCAATTGGGTCTTCGGTGAGTCGCTCCCCTTCAACCTGCCAGTTGCCCTCCATCAAATGTGCTTGCACCCAGACAGCACGTCGATCGCTGTTCAGGAATAACAGGTTATCGTAGTAGTGACTTGCTCCATTAAACAGCGTGCTACCGTTGAAAATAATTGTCTTTGGGGCGCCCAGTTTCCCGCTGTCAATAATTTCTTTCATTTTGGTGAAACCAGGGTGCCATCGCCGTTGGGTGCCAAGGTTAAAGAAGACTCCGTTTCGTTCGCAGATTTCAACCATCGCATCAGCTTCCGCCATTGACGCCGCCATCGCCTTCTCAGCATAGATTGCTTTGGCGCCGTGCTCGGCGGCGTAGATAACGATTTCGGTGCGATGCTCCGGCTGCGTGGCGACACTGACAATGGCGGGCTGCTCCTTGTCGATCAGCTCCTTGTAGTCGGTATATTGTTTTTCTTTCGGAATATTGTACTGCACTCCAACCTCAGCCATGACTTCTGGACGAAGGTCTGAACATGCAATCAGATCTGTTCTGTCACAGGCGGTAAATACTGCCGTGTGCGAATAGGGAGGTACATGCCCCGGTGCTCCAACGACCTCATTGTCGATGAACGCTCCCATGCGACTGCATCCGATAACCGCTGCTCGATATATATGCAATGTAAATTCCTCCTGATACATGAAACATATTACGTAGTGCTCATAGAGCGAGGCGAGACCCCACTTTGCGATGGATTGTCAAGGCTGGTAAGAGTATAGCGCACTCTCATGGTAAATTGAGTAGAACTGATTTTCTCATGTGCGATCTATTTTTACATTAACACAAAATAGCAGATCTGTCCAAATATTTATGTGTGAGTACGATCAACGATTGAACTGGTGAAGCCGCATATATTGTTGCTGCCTAGTCTATGATTCCCGCTACTCTGTCTCCTCAAAAATAATGTTGACAGCATCTAAAAAATGGATTACCATATGCTAATTAAGAATTTAGGAATGCCTAAATCTAACTTTTGGATGGTCAAGAATGATAACCCATGCGATGGAAGATTATCTGAAGACGGTGTACTTGCTGCAAGAAGGTCAAGAAAAAGTCTCTACCTCTGCTATTGCTCAGCAGATGGAGGTTTCTGCCGCATCTGTCACCGGTATGATCCGAAAGCTGGCAGCGATGGGATTGCTGAATTACGCGTCCTATCAAGGCGTTGAATTGACAGAAGGCGGGAAAAGAATCGCTCAAGAGATTATTCGCCATCACCGGTTACTGGAACTTTATCTCGTTGAAATCATGGGATTTACTTGGGACAAAGTGCATGATGAAGCGGATAAATTGGAGCATGTTATTTCCGAGGAGTTTGAGGAAAGGATGAGCGAGGCGCTGGGACATCCGACAACCGACCCGCACGGACACGCGATCCCAGCAAAGGATGGCGCGCTCCAAGAGGTTGCTTATGCAACTTTGACGGAAGTTGATGCAGGCAGCTCTGCTACTGTCCAGCATGTCAATGATAATAATCCCGAAATGCTACGTTACTTTGATCAGCTGGGTCTCCTGCCGGGTGCCGGTGTCCAGGTTGTAGCGAAAGAGCCGTTTAATGGACCGTTACGTTTGAAGATTGGTCAGACCGAGCACTTTGTCGGCCGCGAAGTTGCAGACAATGTGTTTGTGAGTCCTCAGATAACCTGATCTTCATAACTCTAGCATCGATAGAGATCTGTGTAATGCTAATTTGAGAAAGGACAAGGAGGAGTATGCGCGTAATCTATGGATTGTTGGCTTTTGCGATGATACTATTTGTTGCTTGTGACCGGCAATCGGATAAGGCTAACGAAAAAGCGCCAAATTCAACGGACATATCCAGCGAGAAACCGATTCGTGTTGTAACAACAATCGGCATGATTACTGATATTGTTCAAAACGTTGGTGGCGACCGGGTCAGTGCAACCGGATTGATGGGAGCCGGCATTGACCCACATTTGTACAAAGCAAGTGAAGGCGATGTTACTCGACTCGCAGGTGCTGACCTCATCTTATACAACGGTTTGCATCTCGAAGGGAAAATGGCAGGTGTGCTCGAACGGATGCAGGACCAAGTAAAGACGGTTGCTGTAACGCAGGACCTCGACAGGGGGATACTGTTGGCACCGCCAGAGTTTGAGGGAGCATATGATCCCCACGTTTGGTTCGATGTGACCCTCTGGATGAAAGCGGTTGAACGTGTACGGGATGCGCTGATTGAGGTTGATAAGAACAGTGCGGAGTTGTACCGAGCAAACACGGAAAATTACTTGGCGAAGCTGGAGGAGCTGCACAATTATGTGATGCAGCAAGCAGAGCGGGTATCTCCCGATCAAAGAGTGCTTGTCACAGCTCACGATGCCTTCAATTACTTTGGTCGTGCTTACGGGTTTGAAGTGCGCGGGCTTCAGGGAATCAGTACTGCAGCTGAAGCAGGCACGGCTGATGTGCAGGCGTTAGTACAATTTATCGTCGAACGCCGCATCCCCGCTATGTTTGTCGAAACATCTGTACCTCGTCGGAGCATTGAAGCGGTACAAGCTGCTGTGAAGGCGAAAGGATTCTCTGTAGAGATTGGGGGGCAGCTTTTCTCGGATGCGATGGGAGCGTCGGGAACACCAGAAGGCACGTACCTCGGAATGGTGCGTCATAACATTGATACAATCGTGGCATCGCTTTTGAAACCAGCGACCAATTAGGAATTAATAGATAGACGCACTGTCGGTATGCGAGAGGAGGTTGATATGACAAAGTCCTTAAAGAACCGATTGGCTATAGAGGTGGCAGATCTGACCGTGGCGTACCGGGATCAGCCGGTGCTGTGGGATGTAGACCTTAACGTGCCGTCGGGAGTCCTCATGGCGATCGTCGGTCCCAATGGCGCTGGCAAAACGACGCTTATCAAAGCAATCTTGGGGTTAGTCGCATCGGCAGCGGGACGAGTATTAATCTACGGTCAGCCCTACACCGATCAGCGACGACTCGTGGGCTACGTGCCACAACGCGGGAGCGTTGATTGGGATTTTCCGACGAGCGTGTTGGACGTAGTCATGATGGGCTGTTATGGAACCTTAGGGTGGGGACATCGCCCGGGTCGCCGGGAGCGCGCGCGTGGGCTGGAAGCACTTGAAAATGTTGGGATGCTTGACTTTTCAGACCGACAGATTAGCCAACTTTCCGGTGGGCAGCAGCAGCGAGTCTTCCTTGCGCGGGCGTTGGTACAGGACGCTCAAGTGTACCTCATGGACGAACCGTTTCAAGGTGTTGATGCGACGACCGAACGGGCAATCGTTGCGCTCTTGCAGGACCTGCGAGCTGCTGGTAAAACGGTTGTTGCCGTTCATCACGACTTGCAAACGGTCGCGGATTACTTCGATTCCGTAACCCTGCTAAACGTCCGTCGCATCGCCAGCGGTCCGGTGGAGGAAGTGTTCACAGAGCAGAATCTTCGGTTGGCGTACGGCGGTCGTGTCGCTTTCCTCAGTCGAGATGATCGGGCTGATGGGAGCACAGGACAACCTGACGCAGCATTATCTGAAACGGTTGATGATACTACAACTGTACAGGTTGATAAACCGATGAACACCTCACTCCGTCCATCTTAAAGTAAACTTACCTTATGTGTAACGCGTAAACACTGTCTATTTACACGTTACAATTTGTTGATTGTCAATCCAAAAACACGACTTTATTAGGAGGATATTTTTTATGACACGGAAATTGTTGGTTGTTACTGCTGCACTTCTGATTATCTTTTCTTTACAGGCTCAAGCCAGATCTGGTGACGCACCACACCAAAGACTACAGCTAAACACGGCAGGAGAAGTCAGCTTTGAATCGACATCTACTGATGTCGGAAATTTGGTGGTTATCAATGGTAATGAGCACATCGTCCAACCGAGGAACACCTTCGATTTAGCGGGGCAAAATTTACGTTTTACGCCCAATGACGTAGGTGGATACGATGTATCTAAGCCAGAAGATATTGAGTTTGTCCAAGCCTTTGGCGACGTATTAGCCCTGAGTGATGACGACAGCAAGAAGGTGGAAATTGAATTTGACTTCCCATTTTTTGGTGAGGAATATACGGAACTTTTTGTTAATTCAGATGGGAACTTGACATTCGTCAAAGGGGATGCTGCCTCGTGGGCGCGGGATTTACAGCGATTTTTGGCAGAATCACCCCGTATCGGTGTGCTGTACACTGATCTGAATCCGTTTTCCCCATTTCCTGCCTCATTCGGCGAAACCCCAACCGTTGAGGTGAAGCAATCTTCAGAGCAGGTAACCGTTACTTGGTTCAATGTTGAGGCGTACAGCGAAGATTTCGGGGGAGGCACTCTAACAATGCAGACTGTCCTGTACGATACAGGCGTCATCGACATCATTTTTGACGAATCTGATGTAAGAGTAGGTATTGTTGGGGTATCCCCAGGTGGAGTTGACGATGCCTTTCAAGTGAATTTAGTAGACTACTCGGACAATTTGCCGCTTAACGGAACAACGGGTGCCATCGCGGAAGTTTTCGTAGATTTGCCAACAGTCAACCTACAGAACGTTGCGCGTGAGTTTTACCGATCGCATAACGACGATTTTGATAGTTTAATTCTCTTCACCAATTTTGAATCAAACCTAGACTTCGTAGGGGTTTTAGCCTTTGCTATTAACGTTCAGAATGAGGTTTTAGGTATCGGCAACCCAAACAGATCAGAAATCTTTCCGCAATTTGATCATACCAGCGAGTACGGTAGCCAAGGGAATCTAAAAAGTTTCCTCACCATGAAAAACTTGAAGGTGTGGGAAGATGATCCTCTGGAGAATACGTTCGGTCCCGCGACATCTACGCTAAGTGTACTCGCGCACGAATTTGGGCATACATGGCTAGCTTTTATCGATCCCCCTGTATTGTTAACTCGAGACCGGGCACATTGGAATTTTTTCCTACATACGAGTGGATCGCTTCTGGGTGGCAATGACATCCAAGATAACGGGGACGGCTCGTTCATTACCTTAGCTCCAAAAGATATTTATAGTCCACTCGATTTATATCTAATGGGGCTACTCAAACCGGAAGATGTTCCTCCGACCTTCTTCGTGACCGACCCCCATGATCTAGATCTTCCACCGCCCTATGATCAGCAGACTATAACTGCGGATCAGCTACAGGGCACGTATTCCTTGGGGGACGTCGGTTTCCGGGGTGACAAGCAAGAGGTAAGAATTGAAGATATTATTTCGGTAAACGGGGCGCGAATCCCCGATGCTGAATCTTCTCAGAAAGACTTTCGGACGGCGTTTATCCTGCTTGCTCAGGGCGAGGACGGACCCACTTCCGACGAAATCGATAAGGTGGAGACTGTCCGACTTTATTGGGCTCCCTTCTTTCATCGTGCCGCAGACAACTTGGCAACGATGGTGAGCACCCTTGATGGTTTACCTGAAGATGTTAGGTTGCCTACTGAGGATGAACCCGAGGAAGAACGCGTTTATACTTATACACTGGATCTGGATAACGGGTTAAATATCATTTCACCGCCACTCCGTCCAGAGACGCCGTTGACAGCGCGCAGCTTTATGGAGATGGTCGGATCGACCGTTATTATTGCTGCTGATGACGGGGAATTCGTATCTCATACCGTCACAACACCCGGGGATGGATTTCCGATTGAAGGCGGACGGGGATATATTATCAATACGCCAAAGGGCGGTGCGATTACATTCACGGGAAACCCTTGGGACGATTCCGATTCGACGCAAGCTGATGGAACCGCGAGCGCACCAGCCGCCAGCGGGGCGCTTTGGGCATTCGTTGTTGATGGGGTTCTTGCCGAAGAAGGGTTCCAGGAATCTTACCAAATTACTATCGACAATCTCAGAACGGGTAATCGGTTGACGGAAGGATTAGCGGAAGCAGGTGGTAGATTTACTTTTGGCTATGCTGACCTGAATCGAACTCCAGTTGTCCAAGTCGGTGACACTTTGCGTTTGACGCTTATCAGTGTTGCTTCAGATGAACCTGTCGGAAAAATAGACTATACCATCACCGCCGATAATATTCGGGACGCGTATACGACGCTTCACCTAACCTTCGATAGCATTGCTCCGATACATACCCAGTTGCTTCAGAATTACCCAAATCCATTCAATCCTGAGACGTGGATTCCATATCAACTCGCCTCTGATGCGGATGTGACGGTTGCTATTTATGACACCGAAAGCGTGCTAGTACGTCAATTGGATCTGGGCTATCAGCAGGCGGGATATTACACAGACAGGGTGCAAGCAGCGTACTGGGATGGACGCAACCACTTAGGTGAGTTGGTGGGGAGCGGCATCTATTTCTATCAGCTACGCGCAGGCGATTATGCCACCATGCGAAAGATGGTAATACTAAAGTAGACTGATTTTTCCCAAACCAAAAAAATACTGTCTTGGTTGATTACCTCACCCCTACAGAACAACACAGCTATAAACATTGTGCAATAGTCTTGGTTGATTAAGCCCGGATTATTGCACAACACACCGGGTATTTCGTCGAGATATGAATCGCAATCTAGTAAGACTAACACCCGTAGTCGGGCATCCCCGATAAATCGGGATCCAAAGCGACTTGCCGGACCTTGTCCCCATCCGGGTCGGTTGGGCGAGGAAGTCTCAATGCTGTTGCTTTTTTAACACCTTACGGCATCATGGATTCACGATTTCGCAGGATTGAGATTACCTCACCCCTACAGAACAACACAGCGAAGTTGAAACCCAGCCTACGAATCACTGGCATTTGACAGATTGCCCGGTGATCATAGCATTTGTCAAGTTAGCGCTAGCAAAATGTCAACATGCCCTAGTCATTAAAAATTGGAACATTTTGGTTGTTTTTGGGTGACTGCGTTGTATTCCTAAGGCATCGGCACTGCGCTTCGGTTCTCATTCCCCTAACTCTTGAGATGCGACATATCCTGTAACTGACAATTTAGGTTAAAATAGGTCGGCGAATGGAATTACTACATAATCTTTTCTTCGATTACACGCTACGTACAGTTGCACAAGGTTCTGCCACACTTGGAATCGTCAGTGGTGCTTTGGGGACGTACGCGGTCTTGCGGAAGCAGAGTTTGTTAGGAGATGCAATTTCGCATGCGGCGTGGCCCGGTATTGCTTTGGTGTTTCTGCTTACCGGTAGCAAAGCTCCGCTTGTACTGGTGTTGGGTGCCGCTGCTGCTGGCTGGATAGGCACACTTTTTGTGATGAGTATTGTTAATACCACCCGCATCAAAGATGATAGTGCCTTGGGATTGGTGCTTTCTGTGTTCTTCGGCCTTGGTCTTGTCCTGTTGACGGCATTCATTCAGAAAATGCCCAACGCCAATCAGGCTGGACTCGACAAATTCCTCTTTGGTCAGGCGGCGGCATTGATGGAAAGAGACGTCAAGACGATGGCGTCATTGGGAATCATTGCGCTGCTGATAATGATGGTCTTCTGGAAGGATTTCAAACTGCTCAGTTTCGATCCCGACTTCGGAGCCAGCCTCGGTTTTCGCATGCGCTGGCTTGACGTTTTGCTGACGACACTTATTGTAATTGCCATTGTACTGGGACTGCAAACTGTTGGTGTGGTGCTGATGAGCGCGATGGTTGTTGCACCTGCAGCGGCGGCACGGCAGTGGACAGATCGTCTGGGCGTTATGGTTATTCTATCGGCTCTGTTTGGTGCGGTTGCCGGCGTGAGTGGTGCACTCATTAGTAGCAGCACAGCACGAATTCCTACAGGTCCAACGATCGTGCTCTGTATTAGTGCCATCGTTTTTGTGTCGATGACTCTGGCACCGAATCGGGGGTTGGCTTGGAATTGGATACGCCATCAACGGAACCGTCGACAACTACGGGTCGAAATGGTTTTGGACGATCTCTACGCGCTGACGTTGCAACATGAGGATTTAGAACATCGGCATTCTGTGGCGGTCTTAGATGCAATGGGCACTGGGCGGGGCGGTGTTAAGCGAACTCTCGAAGAGTTGGAAGCCCGTGGCTGGGCGCACCGAGTCGGCAGAGAGTGGGCACTGACGCCGAAGGGGTTGGCTGAGGCAAAACGCTTGGCGGAAATGCGGGGAAATTAGATGAACTTCTCACCACAGGTAGAGATTCAAATTATCGCTGCGGTTGTTGCTGTTGCGTGTGCGTTGCCGGGCGTCTTTCTGGTGCTTCGTCGTATGGCATTGATGAGCGATGCCATCAGCCATTCAATCCTCTTGGGTATCGTTTTAGCGTTTTTTGTGGTTGAAGATCTTGCTTCGCCGTTCCTTATTATCGCAGCGGCAATCACCGGTGTGATTACGGTGGCGCTCGTGGAACTCTTGCACGGCACTGGGCTTGTACGTGAGGATGCTGCCATCGGGATCGTGTTTCCAGCACTGTTCAGTGGGGGTGTGATTCTCATCTCTCGATATGCGGGAAGTGTCCATCTGGATACTCATGCTGTGCTGCTGGGGGAATTGGCGTTTGCTTGGATGGAGCGATCGACCGTGTTCGGATTCAGTCTACCCAAATCGCTCTGGGTAATGGGCGGGATCCTGTTAATCAATCTTGTTTTTATTATACTGTTTTACAAAGAACTTAAACTGGCAACATTTGATGCCGGACTCGCCGCCGCACTTGGATTTTCGCCCGTCCTTGTCCACTACGGTTTAATGACACTGGTTTCGGTAACAGCGGTTGGAGCGTTTGACGCGGTGGGTTCTATTTTGGTTGTTGCGCTGATGATTGCTCCGCCCGCGACCGCCTATCTGCTGACGGATCGACTGTCCTATCTACTTGGACTGAGTGCGTTGAATGGTATTGTCAGTGCTATCACCGGCTACTGGTTGGCGCGTTGGTTAGACGCATCTATCGCCGGTGCTATGGCAACGATGAGCGGCGTCCTCTTCCTTTTAGCCTTTCTTCTCGCACCAACCCGTGGTCTCATTGCTATCACCCGGCGACGTGTGCGTCAGCGGTGGCAATTCGCTCAGACAATGCTTACCATCCACCTCCTGAATCATGAAGACTCACCCGAAGCTCAGCAGGAACGTCGTATCGAACATCTGGATGAACATCTGCGTTGGACCCCTTCCTTCGCGGAGCGGGTTGTGAGATATGCAGAAAGGCAGGGCACCATCCAGTCCAATGCGGGTGATTTAATATTGACCGAACATGGACGGCAGATCGCTCGCGATGGTTTGAGTATGTCTGAAGCAAACCCCGGTCAGAGATCGGAATTCGCGGTTTCGTAAATCTTCAGAGATTGAGCTATCGAAACCGGAACTTTGCACCCTCATAAGTGGATCGACATGTGGACTCTCTTCCCAATCCTCGAAATAGCCTTCCTAAGCGAATCTTTTCACTCCTCAGTCTTATTCCGATCCAATGCGTTTGTCTTGCGTGTTTCTTCCTGCTATACCACAAATTCCTTGCGTACTGGATGCGGACAGCTTCGATAAATCTTGGCGCGGTCAAATTTCATCGTCATGTGGTTCCTCTCTATGCGCTGCCGCAAACTGATTTGAGCATCTGGATACTTCCTGCCTTGGTTGTTGTGGTCGCGTTCCTTCTCCTTTGTCGCAAGGTTTTCCTTCAACAATCTGTATCATCTACTTGGCTCTTTCTCATCTCGATTGGGTTCTTTCTGGCGATAAGTATCAGCGTCGCGATGATTGACGGCTACCGAGAAGTGGTTGGACGGCAGTTGCCTGCCTTCCTTGAACCGTATACGCGGACAAACTACGAATACTACGGTGATGTGCCACAGGTCAATCAGGTCGGTTTCTGGTCATTCTTGAGAGATTACGCCAAGCCAGAGCTGTTTTCAACGTTGTCGGGACATGCACAAACCCATCCGCCCGGCGGTATATTGTTTCTGTGGATTGTCAGCAAACTCTTTGGATATAATCTGTTAGCTGCATCACTCGGGTCGGTTGTATTCACGAGCTTGACGGTGATACCAATCTACCTGCTAGCGAAAGAACTGTACGGTGAATCGATTGGGGGATACGCCCTCGCGCTTTTCCTTATCACCCCCAACTTTGTCATGTTTACGGGAACATCAATGGATGGTCCGTTCAGTGTTTTCCCGATCTTGAGCCTGTACCTATTTTACAAGGGGAGAGGTTCGGAGCGAACGGTGTGCTACGGAGTCTTGACCGGAATCTCACTTGGTTGCGGGATGCTGATGACATACTCGACAGTGTTCATCGGTTTATTTTTCAGTGTTGTCCTGCTACTCACCTTAATTTTGGACCGGGGAAGATTTAGATACACACTGACCCTATTATTAATTGCCGGTGTTACTTTCATCGTGTTTTACCTGCTGATGTTTCTGTCTACAGGATTTAATCTGTTTGAGGCTTTGCAGGCATCTATACGAAAAGACAGCGCGAGATTGGGAACAGGATACGAAACGATTGAACTTTACCTTCACTTGAGCGTTGGGAATCTGTTTGCCTTTCTAATTGGTATTGGGATACCGATGACGACTGTGTGGTTGCGACAGGTTGTGCGGACGCTTCGAGGGGGCTGGCGTGGCGGGCCGATCGACATTTACGTTGTTGGATACCTAATCTCGTTATTGGTGATTAGCTTTTCTGCGCTTTTCACAATGGAGGTCGAGCGGGTCTGGATCTTTATGACTCCTTTTATTATTATCCCTGTGGCGAAACATCTCAGCCAACGGGGTATAGCTGATTTCTATTGGGTTGCCGGATTGTTGTGCCTGCAATTGATCCTGTTTGAGGTGACATTATATACTTACTGGTAACCATAGCAACCTCACCTACTTATGGTGAATTCTAAAAATAAATAGACACTTTCGCCCCTGGTAGGTGCGGTTTGCAACCGCACCGAATTCAATCCTACCCGGTAGGTGTGGTTTCCTAACCGCACCGGTGCCGATTCATCGGCATCCTCGACAAGTCCCCGATGAATCGGGACAGGCGGGATTTGGAGTGTCTCATTAATTCTAAGGCCCACTATAAATGGTCAGGTGGGCAGCTTCAATAATAACTGACCTTGCAATAGATTAACAAAACAGGTAAAATATCCCAATGTCGTAATAATATTTGGAAGTCAGTTGAAGGAGAAGGGCTATGCTAGACAAGGTTGGAGTCGGGCTCATCGGCTGTGGTGGGATGGGATCACATCATGCACGGAATCTCGCTGAAATTGAAGGGGCACATTTACGCGGATTCGCTGATGTTCGTAGTGAGGCCGCTCAACAGTTGCAAAAGGAGGTAGGCTGCGACTATTGCACAACGGATCCACAAAATCTCTTTAACGACGATTTGGTCGATGTTGTGTTGATCTGTACCCATCACGATTTGCACGTGCCTCTCGCTATTGCAGCTGCGGAAGCCGGTAAACAGATCTTCGTCGAAAAGCCGTTAGCACTGACGATTGAAGGGTGCCAACAGATCGAGGCGGCGGTAGAGCGTACAGGTGCGAAGCTGATGGCTGGGTTTCAAGCGCGGTTCTCGCCCTTCATTGCCAAGCTCAAAGAGGTGATTCCAACCCCGCTTGTGATTGTTGGACAGCTCGTGGATCCGCGGTGGGGCGATGATAGTTGGGCAAATGATCCCGTCGAAGGCGGTGGCAACGTGCTTTCGCAAGGTTGTCATCTGTTCGATGCGATGTGTTGGCTTGCTGGGGCAGAGCCCACCACCATTTATGCTGAAGGCGGTAACCTGACGCATCCGAAGATTCCTGAAATCACCGATAGCGTTGTTGCGACGATTCGGTTTGCCAACGGCTGTGTGGCAAGCGCAATCAATGGGGATTTTGGTTCACCGGCGTTGGCTGGCAAGGCGTTTTACGAATTGTTTGGTGGAACGAAGACCGCAACGCTCTACGGTTATTATGGTGAACCCGCTATTAGGTTTTGGGGCGTGGAGCCTGTCGATTTCACGATGGAAGATCTGCCACCTGACTATCGCGACGGTAGTGCGGCTCATGGGTATGTCGACGAAATGCGGGCGTTAATCAATTGGGTAGGAAAAGATATTGATCCTATAAATGCAGCGAAGGTAAAGGATGGACTGCGGGCGACGAAAATTGGGATCAAAGCGATCGAGTCAATTCGGACGGGGCAACCGCAAGATCTATAAAGGGTAACAGGATGAAAATTACAAACATTGAAACATTTATCGTGGATGCTGGCTGGCGTCCTTGGACATTTGTCAAGGTTGAGACCGATGAAGGCATTACCGGTTACGGCGAGTGCAGCGACGGCAGGTCGCCTCATGGAATCGTCGGGACAATCAAGGATTTGGAACGGGTGCTGATCGGTACGGATCCAAGGGCATTCGAGATGCGATTTTGGGACATGATTCGCGGAACACGCCAAAGTCCCGGCGGTATCGCTGCCAAAGCCATCGCCGGAATTGAGTGCGCCCTTATAGACATCAAGGCAAAGGCTCTCGGTATCTCTGTCGTTGAGTTATTCGGTGGGCCAACACGGGATAAGGTTCGATTGTACTGGTCGCATTGCGGAACAAGCCGTGCTAGACATCATGAATTGATAGGTGTACCGCCGCTCAAAACAATGGAGGACATTACTGCATTAGGGCGGGAAGTAGTAGAACGTGGCTTCACTGCGCTCAAGACCAACATCGTGATTCCCGGTGAGCCAGCATCGGTGTACTTCAGCGGATTCGGTGGCGGTTCCGGCACCACGGATCAGGTGGTCACGCCCGCGTTGTTACGCCACATTGAGACGCTGATAGGGACGTTCCGGGAGGCAATTGGTCCTGACATCGGACTCTGTTTAGACCTCAACTTCAACTTCAAGACGGAAGCGTGCCTACGAATTGCTAAAGTATTAGAACCCTTTGATCTCCAATGGCTCGAAATTGATATGTACGACCCAGAAGCGATCTTGCAGATCAAAGAGTCCACAACTACCCGCATCTGTACAGGCGAAAATCTGTTCTATATGCGGGAGTTTATCCCCTATTTCGAACTGCATGCCGCGGACGTAATGATGATTGACGTGGCGTGGAATGGGTTCACGCAATCCAAAAAAATTGGAGACCTTGCAGAGGTGTACCAGACCAATATCGCACCCCACAACTACTACAGCCATCTATCCACATACATGTGTGCAAGCCTATGTGCTGTCCTGCCCAACGTCCGCATTATGGAGATTGATATTGACGATGTGCCGTGGAAGGATGACCTTGTCACCGATCCGCCGGAAGTTATTGACGGCTACATGACAACTCCCACGAAACCGGGATGGGGAACTGACCTGAACGAGGAAGAGGTCAAAAAACATCTATGGGAGAACCGGTCTGCGAATTGGTAAACAACTATGTCTATAAATAAAAAAACTATGCTGCCAATAAGTGAATGCAGGGCTATCATCTTTGATATGGATGGATTAATGATCGACACCGAAAGAATGGCGCTCAAAGCGTGGCAGCTTGCGGGAGCTGATTTCGGGTTTCCTATTAGCGAGGATATTTTTATCACTATGGTGGGTCGAAATCGCAGGGATTCGGACTGCATTTTAGTTGAAATTTTTGGCTCCGATTTCCCAGTTGATGCTGTGCGAAAAAAGAGGCGGACCTACGTTGATGGCTGGATTGATGAGGGTAAGTTAGCCGTTAAGTCCGGCCTGCTGAAATTGCTAAGTTTCCTAGACGAAATTTCAATCCCGAAGGCGGTGGCAACCTCTACAGGATATGAGAGAGCGATTCATAAACTAGCACTCACAAATCTGTTAGACCATTTTCCCATAGTGATTGCTGGCGATCAGATACAAAATGGTAAACCGGCACCGGATATTTTTCTCGCCGCCGCAGCGCGCCTGGATATTCTCCCGGAGCGTTGTCTTGTCTTGGAGGATTCAGACCCTGGTATTCAGGCAGCCTACAACGCTGGGATGACGCCTGTTATGATTCCGGACATGAAGCCACCCTCAGAGAAAAGCCTCGCTTTTGCACACAGAATTTTTGGAGGGCTGGGGGAGTTTCACGATTACTTTCGGGAAAGTTTAGGTTTGATATAAATAATAATGGATTTAGAAAGGAGAACCAAATGTCTGCACACACATCCGATCCAATTTATGACATGTTCGTCCAATACAAAACAATCGCGGTGGTCGGACTTTCTGCAAAACTAGATCGCCCCAGTTATCGTGTCGCAAAGTTTTTGAAAGAGCATGGTTACCGAATTATTCCTGTAACTCCGACCTACGATGAAGTTTTAGGCGAGAAAGCATATCCAAGCCTGCTTGAAGCGCCGAAAGACCAACCCATCGAAATTGTTGATATTTTTCGGCGTACCGAATACGTGCCGGAAATCGTTGACCAAGCTATCGAAATCGGGGCAAAGGTTGTCTGGATGCAACTGGGAATTATCCACGAAGATGCTGCAGCCAAAGCGCGTGCACACGGTTTGCAAGTTGTGATGGACAAGTGCACAAAGCCTGAATATACGAATCGTTTCCTGTCGCCTCAGGTGTAATATCGAGAGATAAATTCGCACCCGAAAACTGAGTAAAAATACCGTGAACGGCACAACAGTTTCCTGAAGGAAGGTGTCAGTGCCGAGGAGTTCCGACTGACTTTGAACGCTTTTTCTGCAAGCATATTGGTTTATACACCTATTATGCAGAACACATATATTCTATTCAAGCCGTTAATAAGTCTGTGGGAATGGATGCTTCCCCCGCTGAAGTATGCAGCGACACGGTGGGTTCTTCTGCCCAAGTTAAAGTCGGATTCGGCGGAAATGCGATCCTATGCTGCACAAGCCTTGGAATCAATGGGAGATGCACAAGCGGTACTACCCCTTATTAATGCGCTGCAGGATGTGGATAGCACTGTGCGTCGTTTTGCCATTTCTTCGTTGGGGGCATTGCGGGATGTACGGGCAGTTGAGTCGTTAATCCCTTTTCTGAACGATGTGGAACCGGATATGCGTTGTGCTGCTGCTGTTGCGTTAGGCGATTTGCGGGCTGGCCACTCAGTGGACTCCTTGATTGCGGCGTTGAATGATCCGGATCGATCGGTCTGTTCCGCGACGATTATTGCTTTGGGCAAAATCGGGTCTCGACGCGCTGTTGAGCCACTTAATGAGTTATCAAGAACGACCGACAGTGAATGGCTGCGTCGCTATATAAGTGAAACGCTGCATCAGATTGAGGAGCACGAAGATAAAAACAGTAGTTATAGCGAGGTGTTATATTGAATCGAATTGAAGCAAAATTTAACCAGTTGCGCGCAGAGGGGCGGAGTGCGTTTATGCCGTACATTTGTGCTGGCGACCCCACCCAAGAGATCAGTCAGAAGCTGCTATTAACACTTGAGGAGGCGGGTGCGGATCTCATTGAATTTGGTGTGCCGTTTTCCGATCCCATTGCGGATGGACCAAGCATCCAGAAAGCAAGTGAACGGGCGTTGGAAGATAAAATCTCACTGCGGAAGGTTCTTGATATGGTTGAAACCCTCCGGCGCGAGACCCAGATCCCTATTATGTTGATGACTTACTACAATCCAATTTTTCGGATGGGGGATGCGGAGTTTTGCGCTGCGGCGCACAAGGCTGGCGTGGATGGGGTAATTATTCCAGACCTTCCACCAGAGGAAGCCTCTACCCTGTTAGAGGTTGCTCCAGCACATGACCTCGCTACAATCTTCCTCGCTGCGCCCACGAGTTCGCCTGAACGGATACGTTTCATCGCGTCAGTGAGTACCGGTTTTATCTATTGTGTTTCGGTTACCGGCGTTACAGGGGCGCGTGCGTCCCTTTCGGAAGAGATGCAGCCAATGATCACTGGGTTGAAAAAAGAGACCGAAAAACCGATTTGTGTTGGGTTTGGGGTCTCAACAAGCGAGCAAGCTAATACGGTTGCACACCTTGCCGATGGCGTCATCGTTGGCAGCGCAATTGTTAACGTTATTGAAGAACATCTGGGAGACGAAGCGGCAATCTTATCGAACGTGAAGAAATTTGCGGAGGAGTTGGTAGCGGGGGTGCGGGGAGAGATTTGACAAAAACCTTCCGAAACCTACGAAACCTATCGTAAAACTACATTCGATAGGAACGGTAGCGAGAGGGCAACTCAACGCGCCGCGGTTTCTCCTTAGGGTGAATGCTATACGCAAACTCGTCACAGATTTGTGACAGATTGTCTATAAAATCTGACCAATAATGTTGATCATCTTTACGGGCTTGCCCGTCAGCAAGAATTAGAGCGAGCTCATAAAAGTTCTGACGATCTTTTTGAGAGTCTTGATTCTGTCTCATGTCCGTTTCCTTTCTGCTTAATTCTTTAGCGTTTCAGTTACTGAGTTGAAGCAATTTTCTACAATCCTATAATTCTGAGCTATAGAAAAGCCAGCGAGAGCACTGGCTTTCCTCAAGGAGGCAAATTGATTAACTTTCAAGATGCAATAATAATGCCAATGGCTGGCGTTAGCCCTTTAGCGTGTAGCACAATCCGACACAACCTACAGCAACGCCTTAGTCTCAGTCTTCCTTTGAATCGTTGGACCTATGTTGACGACAACAAGTTATGGAACAAATCGGGCAGCTGCACAGCTATCTATGACCTGTTCTGTGCAACATCAGAGTTTCCGAAATCTTGCCTAACCTAATAAAACGTCTTCAGTCGCCCGCCGGTTACTTAAAAAGATCCAAGTTACTTTTGTGAAAAGTCCGTGAGCATCAAATCGGTGTTTCACAGTCGCAACAGGATGTATCAAAAACAATACGATAAACCTATATAAAGGAGTAACTATTACAATGGCAACAGACCAATCCGTTCGTGTTCGATTTGCGCCCTCGCCGACGGGATTTCTTCATATCGGAGGCGCACGCACAGCACTGTTTAATTGGCTTTTCGCAAAGCATTACGGCGGAACATTTATCCTTCGGATTGATGACACCGACGAAGCTAGATCTACTGACGAATCGATGCAGGGGATCTACGATTCGATGGAATGGCTCGGCCTTGATTGGGACGAAGGACCGAGGGTTGGAGGACCCCACGCACCTTATGTTCAAACAGAGCGCGGCGATCTCTACCGCAAATATGTGCAGCAATTACTCGACACAGGTAACGCATATCACTGCTACTGTACCCCCGAAGAATTAGACCAGATGCGGACGCTTGCCCGCCTAGAAAAGCGGCCACAGGGATACCCCGGAAAGTGCAGACATCTGACAGAAGCAGATCGGCAGAAACTTGAAGTGGAGGGACGCACATCAACAATTCGACTCAAAATCCCAGAAGATCCAATCATTTTGCGCGACCTCGTGCTTGGCGTCGTAAAATTTGAAGCCGAGACGCTCGACGACTTTATTATTGTCAGGTCCAACGGTTCCCCGCTCTATAATTTTACTTCGATTATTGATGATATTGAGATGGAAATAACGCATGTTATCAGAGGAGCAGACCACCTTTCCAACACGCCGAAGCAGCTTCTAATCTGTCAGGCGCTTGGCATTGACCCACCACAGTGCGCCCATCTACCGATGGTGCTGGGCAGCAGCAAGGGCGAAAAGTTGAGTAAGCGGCACGGTGCTACATCCGTTGGACAGTATCGTGATGATGGGTATCTGCCGGAGGCGTTGATTAATTTTCTCGTACGACTCGGTTGGTCCTATGACGACAAGGAGGAAATTTTTTCCGTGGACGAGTTGATTGAGAAATTCGACCTTAATCGGGTGGGAAAGAGTGGCAGTGTATTTGACCTCAAAAAACTCCAATGGCTCAACGGGCACTATATTACGCAGTTAGACCTGTCAGCGCGAACCGATGCAGTTATTCCCTTCTTGCAGAAAGCGGATTGTCTGGCGGAAGAGAAAAGCCAGGCGTGGTTGGAGCAATTTGTTGCAGCGGTTGGAGATCGGTTGGAAACGCTGGTAGATATTACTGGCTACAGTTACCTTTTCGCCGACGATTTTGACTATGATCCGAAGGCGGTGAAGAAGTGGTGGAAAGGCGATCCTGCTGGGACTCTGCAGGGACTTCGCGACGCTTTAGCAGGGGTGGAAATATTTGAAATGGAGCCGGTTGAAGCGGCAATTTGGGCACACATCGAAGCGAAAGAAATCAGTCGGATCAAGGCGATGCAGCCGTTACGGGTCGCACTGAGCGGCGAAGCGGGAGGTCCCGGCTTATTTGACATTATCGTTCTGCTCGGCAAAGAAAAGGTGCTTGAGCGGTTAGACAGAGCCATCTACCATATTCAGGAGGCTTCATAACCTAGGTTGCTACTTGTCGTCCCGGTGCCTGTCTGAGTCTGTATTTACAGAACGTGAAACGTAATGCGTAAATGGTCTGGAGTCCGTTGGCTCATTTAGCCCCAGCGGGGCGACATGTCTATAGTACAAGAAAAAAAAACTACCCTAAAACCCCAGAGGGGTGACATGTATTATAGTGAAACGGGAGACGTGATGCGTAAATGGTTGGAAGTTCATTGTAAGTCGAACGCTGTTGTTATGCCTCGCAATGTCGTTCCACGGCGTTGTGCTAAGGTGCTTAGAGCCTCAATGCGTTTGACGTTTCGAGTTTCTAACTGTTGGAGTAGCACTTGATACTCAGCAAGTTCATGTTCCGTCAGTATTGTAGATTCACACTTGTGGCGCAACTCCTCATAACGTTCCTGTTCGACGGGAGGCAAGAGGGAGTATTCCTGAATCAAAGTTACTAGCACTGCTTCATCTTCTTCTCCATTTTGCTTTTGCCACTCCGAAAATTGCTGCGTGAATTCACGTAACTCAGCCGGCGGTAATTGTTTAATTGCGCTAAGCAAGCATTCTACAGTCAATTCGTTAGGACCTTGTACGTTAGACATGAAATGCTCTCCTTTCCGCGGGCTTTACAATTTACCTCACTGACGCTGCTGTGCTCTCTGAATCTTTGCCCAAGTGTCCCGTAACGTTACCGCCCGGTTGAACACCGGTTTTTCATCGGAGGAATCGGGGTCTACGCAGAAGTAGCCCGTTCTTAGGAACTGATACTGGGTTCCCGGCGCAGCGCCAGCGAGACTAGATTCCACCCGACATGATTCCAATACCTCCACCGAGTTGGGATTCAGGTTCGCCTCGAAATCGTCATCCGTGAGAACATTGGGATTTGGTTCGGTAAAGAGATGGTCGAATAGGCGAACTTCGGCTTCGAGCGCGTGCGGTGCGGAAACCCAGTGCAATGTTCCTCTTACCCTGCGCCCATCGTCAGACCACCCTCCTCGTGTCTCCGGATCGTAAGTGCAGTGCAGCTCAGTCACTTCTCCCGTCTGCTCATCCTTAACCACGTCGACACACGTGATATAATAGGCGTGTTTGAGTCGTACCTCACGGCCCGGTGCCAAACGGAAGTATTTTCGCGGCGGGTCTTCCATGAAATCTTCTCGTTCGATATAGATCTCGCGCGAAAACGGAATCTTCCGATCCCCCATGCTCTCGTCCTCCGGATTATTCTCGGCATCTAACTCTTCTACTTTACCTTCCGGATAGTTGTCAATGACCACTTTGATCGGACGCAATACAGCCATCACGCGCGGGGCACGTATATTCAGATCTTGGCGGAGACAGTATTCAAGCAGCGCAATATCGACCAAATTATCGCTTTTCGCCACGCCGATACGGTTACAAAAATCTCGGATTGCCTCGGCTGTGTAACCGCGTCTGCGGAAGCCGGATAGTGTCGGCATGCGCGGATCGTCCCACCCGCTAACATATCCCGACTCCACCAGTTGGACGAGCCACCGTTTACTCAATATCGTATTGCTGATGTTCAGTCGAGCGAACTCAATCTGCCGCGGGTGATAGATTTCCAATTCGTCGAGGTACCAATCGTACAGGGGGCGATGGTCCTCATATTCGAGCGAACATAACGAATGGGTGATCCCCTCTATCGAATCGCTTTGGCCATGCGTGAAGTCATACATCGGGTAGATACACCACTTGTCGCCTTGCCGATAATGCGTTGCCCGTCGAATGCGATACATGACCGGATCCCGCATGTTCAAGTTGGGAGATGCCATATCAATTTTGGCGCGAAGTGTGCGCTCACCATCCGAAAATTCACCTGCCCTCATACGCTCAAAAAGATCCAGGTTCTCTTCAGCGGAACGGTCCCGATCCGGACTGTTCACCCCTGGTTCCGTCAACGTGCCACGGTGCTCCCGAATTTCATCGGGACTCAGGTCGCAGACATACGCTCTGCCTTTCTTGATGAGTTTCACGGCATATTCGTAGAGTTGTTCAAAATAGTCCGATGCGTAGAGTTCCCGGTCTTCCCAATCAAATCCGAGCCATCGGATATCCGCCTTCTGCGATTCCACGTATTCAATGCTTTCCTTGGTTGGGTTGGTATCATCAAATCGCAGATTGCAAAGTCCATCAAAATCTTCCGCGATACCGAAGTCAATGCAAATTGCTTTGGCGTGGCCAATATGCAGATAGCCGTTTGGCTCCGGTGGAAACCGCGTATGCACACGGCCATCAAATCGATTTGTTCGCAAGTCCTCCTGGACCGCCTGCCGAATAAAGTCGGTCGTGGACGTGCCATCGCTGGTGCCGTTTTTTTCTTTTGCGGTTGTCTCATCTTTCATGGTGTTTTCCTCGATTTATTAGGATAGTGATGTATAATCCGGTGTCCTCTCAAGCGCTAATAAGAGACTCAGAAATTATAGGGAAGATCCACGTGGTTGTCAACCTGATTCCTACAACGAGCACTGGTTTTATGCTGGCAGAGGGGTATCGTCACAAACCGTCTTTAGAAGGGGGGCGCTAAGTAAAAGCATAGTATGACCTCACTGAAAAAAGTTGACTTCTAATCTGACTTTGTGATAAGATCGACAGCGGTTGTGGCCTCCTGATTCATTGCGCGGTTACTTCCTTAACCGTAAAAAAGTCAAAGTTCATGAAAAGACAGCTTCTTCGTTTCACTTTATTTTTACTGATTTGCCTCTCGATTCGGTTAACGGCAACGGCGCAAACGGTGGACATCCCTGACCCTACCCTCCGCGGTTACATTGAAAGGGTGCTTGGCAAAGCAGTCGGGACCCCAATCACTGTGGCAGAGATGGCGACTTTGACGTCAATCGCTATTCAGGAACAGGAAAGGGGCGTTAGCGATATGACGGGTCTTGACCATGCAATTAACCTGACGGAGCTGCATCTTTACGACAGTCATTCAATTTCGGATATTTCGCCTATAGCAGGCTTAACCAACTTAACATCGTTGGGACTTGGGAGCAATCCAATTTCGGATATTTCGCCTATAGCAGGCTTAACCAACTTAACATTGTTGGGACTTGGAGGCAATCAAATATCGGATATTTCGCCTATAGCAGGCTTAACTAACTTGACATCGTTGGGACTTGCGGGGAACCGAATATCAGATATTTCATCTGTAGCAGGCTTAACCAACTTGACAACTCTACTTCTTCAGGATAACTCAATATCGGATATCACGGCGGTGGCGGGCTTAACTAACTTAACGAATTTACTTCTTCAGGATAACTTGATATCAGACATCGCGGTAGTGGCAGGTTTAACCAACTTGACAAGGCTGTATCTTGAGAATAACTCAATATCAGACATCACGGCGATAGCGAATTTAACCAACTTAACAGAGTTAGATCTTGGCGGCAATTCAATATCAGATATTTCCGCGATAGCGAGTTTAACCAACCTGACAGAATTGGATCTTGGCAACAACTTTATATCGGATATTTCGTCTGTAGCGGGCTTAACCAATCTTAGATTTCTGGATCTTGGCTACAATCTGATATTCGACTTATCACCTCTGGTATCAAATACAGGGTTGGGAGATAGTGACTGGGTTGATGTGGGCGGGAACCACCCAAACTTTCCAGCCAACCACTCGGACATCGCAGCCCTAAGGGAGAGAGGGGTACGAGTAACAAATCAGCTTGTATTCGAGAAAGGGTTGCCGAACTATCCGGATCCATTCCGCCTAGAAACTTGGATACCGTATCAGTTGAGAGAGGCTGCTTTCGTTACCTTGACTATCTACGACCAGAGTGGTCGCATCGTCCATACGCTCGATGTTGGGCATCAGATCGCGGGAATCTACACAAATCGGTTTAAGGCGGCTTACTGGGATGGGAGAAACGAGTTGGGTGAGCGGGTAGCAAGCGGGATTTACTTCTATCACCTGTCCGCCGGACATTTTTCCATCACAGAAAGGATGGTTATTTTAAGATAACGCAAGTTGCTAGATAGCCCGCAGGTCAAGCAGTGTTTTTATTAATGTACCGTGCGTCAACCCAATGCTACGCATGTTGCCCCACTGGGCTATGGTTTATAATATGAACAATAATCCTATAATGAGGAGATGATGAAACGTAAATTACTCTTTTGTTTAATCTTTGTAGTCGTTGTTTTTAGTTTTACCGCTTTTGGCGACTCGGGTGAGACGGATACCCCTCACGGTTTAGAAGGCTGGCTCGAATCCAAGCTTGGAGGTCTCCACACGATTTGGCTCTTTGTCATCATTGCAATTACCCTTTATCTCCTCGGAAAGGGAGCTGATATACTGGTTGATGAGGCGGTTGCCCTTTCGACTCGGTGGGGCATTCCACAGACGCTTATCGGAGCAACAATTGTGAGCCTTGGGACGACGACCCCTGAAGCCGCGGTCTCCGTTTTCGCCGCTGTTCAGGGAGATCCGGATATCGCACTTGGCAATGCGGTAGGGTCAATCATCTGTGACACCGGACTTATTCTCGGCACTGCCGCACTGATCGCTCCCCTGCCGCTCAACCGAAAAATTGTCAACCGCCAAGGTTGGCTGCAACTGGGAGCGGGATTTCTGCTGGTAATCGCCTGCCTGCCTTTCGGTTCGTTGGGCACAACCTTCGCCGAAGGCGGTCGTCTCCCACAGGTGATGGGTTTTGTTTTCCTCATTCTGCTTGCAGCTTATATGTGGCAGTCGATTCGTTGGTCACGTGATGCCGATAGTGACAGCACGGTGGGAGTGGAGCATACCCACGACGAATCTGCGAATACCGCGCTTGTCGTCGTCAAGTTGTTGTTTGGCATTCTATTAGTGGTTGCGTCCTCATCGGTGCTGATTCCAGCGGTTAAAATTGTTGCCGAAAGAGTGAACGTTCCTGAGAGCATTATTGCTGCGACGTTGGTGGCGTTTGGGACCTCTCTCCCAGAATTTGTGACCGCGGTGACTGCTGCAAGGAGGGGACATGGCGCACTTGCGGTAGGAAACGTTATCGGTGCCGATATTCTTAACGTGCTGTTTGTCGCTGGTGCGGCCGCTGCCGTAACGGGCGGCGGGTTGGAAGCGCCAACGCATTTTTTCCAACTGCTTTTCCCACTGATGCTATTTATCTTGGTTGTTTTTCGTGTCGGTATATTTGTTTCCGGGGACAGCTTGAAGCGTCCTTTTGGTGTCATACTTATTGCTGCATACCTGTTTGTGACGATTCTGAGTTACAAAATCACGGGCGGTTAAAACCGGTTTTGAGATTTCGGAGATAGTTTAACAAGGAGGCAGAGATGAAAACATACCGTGTCAATATTTTGGGATGTCGAGGACGTGGAACGGCAGCAGCCAGAGCGTATCATGAGCATCCACAGACAGAGATTGTTGCGCTTTGCGATCTCGTTGAGGAGCGTTTGAACACGCTCGGAGATGAGCTTGGCGTGTCTACACGTTTCACCGACTTGGATGAGATGATTCGTCAAACCGAACCGGACATCGTGGCTATCCCGACAGGGACAGAATTCCACTATGACCTATGTATGCGCGTGTTGGAACACGGCGTCAACATCGAGGTCGAAAAGCCGATGTGCGTTGATTTGATCCAAGCTGATGCCGTTATTGCGCGGGCGCAGGAGAAAGGTGTGCGTACCGCCGTGCATCATCAGGGACGGGTTGGCGCATCGATGCAAGCGATTGGGCGTGCATACAAAGAAGGAAAAATCGGTGAGTTGCGATACATCTACGGTAGTGGCAAGGGGTACTACGGCGGCTACGGCTTGATGAACATCGGGACGCACATGATTAACAACATGCTCAGATTTGGTGGGCGCCCCCGCAGCGTGGTCACTCAAGCGACAACAAACGGACATCCGATTACTCCGGACGATATTGTGCCGTCACCGAGCGGAATGGGGACCATCGCCTGTGAGCATATCACCGCATCGCTGCAATTTGATAACAATGTGACCGGAACGCTCCTGCAGCATCGCTTTGATAACATGGATTCTTCCGCTTATGCAATGGAATTGTACGGCAGTGAGGGACGGTTGATGTGGAGAGGTGACCAAGCGTGGTGGCTGCCTCAGCCCCATTTTATCCCGGACGGGGAGCACGACCGTTGGGAACGCTTGGAGTCGATCTATCCGGAAAGCTACCAGCCTGACAGCAGTGCTGCAGAGGCAGACTACTGGTTTGTCGAAGAGTACGTTCGCGCTTTGGATGAAGGGCGGGAGCATGAATGTAGCGGATTGGAAGGACGTCGTGTACTAGAGGTTTTGATGGGGGTGTTTGAGTCCGCAGCCCACGGTACGCGCGTAGATCTCCCGCAAGAGAACCGGGAACATCCGTTACACCGCTGGCGCAAAGAAGCTGCGTTAGCGCCGCCCGCTGAGATGCCCCGACCCTATTGGGATTGGCTCTCGACCGAGTTTGAACGTTTGGGAAGGTGATTGACGGTTGCGCTGTCAATTCTTGGATGCTCGTCGAGGTGTTTCAAATCGGTATCAGCCATTCTTCTGGCACTTGGAGTCCAAATCCGGGTCCCGATGGCAAGCCCAGCTTGCCATCAACTGGCATCAGTGTTCCCGGCGGGGTGCGATAACAGCGTCGTCCCGACTCCGAGGGAGCTCCCAAATAACACTCGGCCAACGGGATGCCTGGGGCTGAAGCTTGGAAGAGTTCAATCAGCGGTGTATTAGGCATGGCGGCCGTCCAGTGTTGCCCATAGGGATTGTTGGCACCGGTGTGCAGACACATTGGGATACCAGCTGCATCCGCAAAGTGCGCCAGTTTCATTGCTTCTGTAAAACCACCGATCCAGTGGAGGTCCGCTTGGACGAGGTCTATCAGGCTTTCCTCTACCGCTCTCATGCCGGGCCAGCGCGTTGCCCAATGCTCTCCGGTCGCAAGGGTCTGCCACGGGACACGCTGACGTATGGCTTTTAGCCCTTTCCAATCGTGTGGAACCAACATCTCTTCCATCCACCGCATCCGGTAGGGGCGCAAGGCTTCACACATGTGCACGGCATAATCGGCGTCATAAGCCATCCAGCAATCGAGCATCAGATCTGCTTCGGGACCGATCAATTCGCGGGTCTTGGCGATTAATTCCACTGTGCCATCAATTCCAGCTTGCCCGTCATAGACTCCATAGGGTCGCGCCAGCTTAAACTTTTTGAACCCGAGTTCCAAACTCCAGTCTACATCGTTGCCGGTTACATACACATCCATCGAGCGACGTGCAGGTCCCCCGGCGAGTCGATAGACCGGTTGATCTAAGGTTTTGCCCCACACATCCCACAGTGCCAGATCTACGCCAGCCACAGCGCGCGCTGTCAAGCCTTCGTTTCCAAAAGAGAGGGTCCCGCGCCACATCAGATCGTTGCAAAGGTCGATCGCACCCACTTCCTGCCCGATAACTAAAGGCGCAAGGCATTCCTTGATAAGTATTGTCGCTACGTGGCCCGTGTCAGTGAGCCCCAAACCCCACGTACCATCATCAGCGATGACCTTGACCCACACCAATCCACCCGGAGACCGTCGATGAACCGGCTGGTCAAATCTGTCCAAGGGGTTTGCCTCCACAAATGTATGCCCCCAGGGCGGACGGCGGGCTGGCGTTCCTTCTTCGCTCGGCGGTGGTGGTTGCAATTCACACACCTGTATATCAACTATCTTATTCGCAGCCATTCAAATATTCCCCACGTAAGCATTAGAAACCGAGTTTTTGTCAAAAACTCGGTTTCTTTTAGTACGAGCTTCTCTAATTATTGCGTTGTTTCCCTATCGTCTTGCGCACGGTCCAACCACCCTTCCAGCTTAATCTTACTGGACAGTTCCCAAGCTGTTAGGTAGAGCGCAGCTGTAAAACGTGTGGCTTCACGCGCACGCTCGGTCGCGAAATCGACGACTTCCGGGACACGTTCCCAATCTTTGTCTCTATAAGACGGCAGATTGTCCCCCAATTCATACACCCGCTTGAGGAGAGCAAACCCCGCGTGGAACTCCTCCACAATACCCGCCATCAGATCGTCGATCGGTTGAATTTCCTGATCTTTTGCCAGCATTGATGGATCGAGGTCGAGATACTCGATAAGTGCATCTACTTTCTCATGGATTCCTTTATGCAGGACGGAACCATCTGACTGTTTCCAGCCATCGAAATGAATTGTTAGGTGTAAGGGTTGACACATATCCTGTGCATAATGGGCAACGAATCCGGCATAAACTAAGCATTTGCTCTGAATAAAAGAATTGTTGGGCCATTTTCGGTGTTCAGCAAATGCCACAGCAAGGCGCTCTGTCCATTCGGCGACGGCGTAAGGCACAAACCCCACCTCGTCGGGTTTAATCCCCAATTCGGTACACAATTGGGTAAATTCATACCGGTTTTTTGGGAGAGGTTTACCTTTCAAAAGTTCCAGATCGAGATAGTGCTCCGGATGTTCTGCATTGTTAACGTGGGGTACTCCACGGTTCTTTGATATATCTGCATCATAGGAACAGTGGGCGATCATTCGTTCCCCATCACGGAAAAATTCCGGCACTTCATCGGGCAATGCCTGAACCGCTGCCTTCGTCATAATACCGTGTCCACCCGACCACCAACCCCACGCCATGCCTCCGATAGCAAGTAGACTCACACATACAGTAAAAAAGAAACGTCTCATCTTTACGCTTGACTCCTTGTTGGATATGGAATATGCTACATTAAATTTGACCTTGAAGATGTTAAAAACCGCCGCAAGGTTTAATCGGCATTATAGCACTGATTGGAAATTTGGGCAACAACAATTCTATTGGGACTAGACGTTGAACGAGGAAATTGTAATGGTTGAAGCAAAACAGAATGTGCGTTGGGGGATTTTGAGCACGGCAAGGATCGCAACAAAAGTTGCGCGAGCCATCAACTTGGCAGACGGTGCCGAGTTAACGGCAATCGCGAGTCGGACGGAAGAACGTGCCAGAGGTTGGGCATCCGAGCATAATGTCGGAACAGCCTACGGAAACTATGAGGCGCTCCTCGAAGATCCGGAAATTGATGCGATTTACAACCCGCTGCCGCCATCAATGCACGCGGAATGGACCATCAAAGCGGCTGAACAGGGCAAACATGTACTGTGCGAAAAACCGTTGGAAGCAAACACGGAGAAATCGATAGAAATGGCAGATGCCTGTCAGCAGCACAATGTGCAACTGATGGATGGCGTTATGTGGGTACATCACGAGCGTACTGCTCGGATGAAACAGGTCATTGATGGGGCGACTTTAGGACGGTTGCGTCGGGTAACGGCAGCATTTACCACCGGTTGGGACAGTATCCCGGAGGATAATATCCGAGTAAAAAAGGAACTCGCTGGCGGCTGCCTCGGAGATCTCGGTTACTATTGCGTCCGCTGCATTCTCTGGGCATTCGACGATTTGCCGACGCAGGTCTTCGCGACTGCGCGCTATTATCGTGATGTAGAACTCAACTTATCGGGCACACTCTGGTTTGAAGACGAGCGGATAGCGTCATTCGATTGCGCTTATGATACTGCGAGCCGAAGGTGGTTCGAGGTTGCAGGTACGCAAGCTTCTATAGTATGTGACGATTTTGTAATACCCCGACAAGAAGATTCGACCCGTTTCTGGATACACGGTGCACAGGGACGGAACGAAGAACATAAGGGCGGGGGTTGTATCCAAGAGGCATGCATGATTGAACGGTTCTCAGACATTGTTCGGACCGGACAGCTTGAGCCGCGCTGGCCGACTGAGGCGATCAATACGATGCGTGTCTGCGACGCATTGAACCAATCTGCGCGGCTCACACAGGTTGTCCAGATCGGTTAGAAGGCAGAATTCGCTATCCCATCGCCACGCCGCCATCGACATGGATCGTCTGTCCGGTGATGTTTCGAGCCTCCTCCGATGACAGGAAGACTACGAGATTGCCAATATCCTCCGGTGTCTGCTCCCGTTGAAGGGGTGTATTTTGTTTGACCCAATGCTCGAACAGGGCGCGCGGTTCAAGATCTACGTAGGTTGGGTCGTTCTCGGCTATTAATGGCGCAAGTCTGTGCCAAAATCCGGTCCAGAGCATCCCTGGACAGATTCCATTGACATTGACATTATGCGGTCCAAGGTCTTTCGCTACCAGCCGTGTTAGGTTCAGCAAGGCATTTTTAGCAGCAGCGTAAGCCGGCGCAATCTGCGGATCTCGCTTTGCTGCAATTGACGAGATATTGATAATCTTCCCAAATTTCCGTTCGATCATGTGCGAGGCAACGGCTTTACAGAGGAAGAAGGGACCTTTGACGTGGACGGCTAAGTTATCGTCCCAGTCTGCCTCTGTCTGGTTGGTGAACGGTAGTCCAAGGTTCTCGCCGAAATGCCCAGCATTATTGACCAGAATGTCTGCCTGTCCGAACGTTTTGAGCGTTTCATCCACCAAGGTAATGCAGTCCGCTTCCTTCGTTACATCTGATTGGACTGCTAACCCGCGTTGACCGGTCTCTTCAATCTTTTCCACGCAACTCTGTGCGGCCTCAAGATTCACGTCCGATACGACGATATTTGCACCTTCCTTAGCGAGACATAGGCTAATACCAGTTCCCATCCCGCCTCCGCCACCAGTGACAATAGCAACTCGATCTTTCAAACGCATAAAAATCTCCTTTTATATTATTAAATCCTGTTTTTCCTCACGCTTCACGCATCTTTCACCCGCTGCCATTTCAACACCTTCTGGGCATGAGGGGGTAGACTTTCCCAGAGGTCTCTTGGAAAATGTTTTTCGGTGTACTCATGCAGCCAACCACTAAATAACCACGGAACGCTAAATGCCATGCACAGTTCGTCGCGCGGGTGGTCTGATCTATTTGGTGTGCCGCGGTGGAAGGCGCGTGGGTCCTGTACCCAGAGGGATCCCTTCTTCAGATTGAGACGGACTGGATGGTAGTTGCCACGGCGATTGAGCCCTTCGCCGAAAACGTCATTCAAGTTGGCAGGTAAGCCCTCCTCGCCTACATACTGCGTCCCCGGAATTACTTCAAAACTCCCATTTTCCTCGTTTGTGTCCACAAGCGGGAACTTAACGCCGACGGAGAATGCTGGTGTCTTGATTCCCGGGAACAGAGAGGCTTTGCCGTCCCGGTGCCATCTCTGGTAATCTGTTCCCGGTAGCGGTATGTTGGAATCGAAGTGCGTCCATACGTAATCGGATCCCAACACACGCTCAAGGAATGCAACGAGGGCGGGATGCTCAAAAATTTCCGGGTCTACAAAGGGTCGATCGAATGGCACACGCACGTTATAGCGATGGTAGCCACGGGATGGATATTTCCCCTGCCGCTCAATGTCTCGGTCTCGAATCGGTATCCACGCCTCAAGGATGCGGTCAACTGTTTCTGTCGGTATCAGATCCTCGAAGACGACGAATCCGTTAATCCTCCACTCTTCCATCATCTGATCGATGTCATATTTCGTATCCAAGTTCATGATGTTCCTCCAGTCTGATTGATTGGACTGAGAATTACCAAGTGGGCAAAGTCGGTTCCACACCTCTCAAAGCATTCGGGTGTATTTAGCTTGCTACCTCTTCTTCCAACCCCAGCTCAAATGCCTGCTTGAGCACCGAATAGGGCTGTGCACCGACAACCATATATTTTCCAATGATGAATGTTGGGACGCCGGTTATACCGTATCCTCTTGCTTCTTGTATCTGTGAATCGACGAGGTCTTTCATTGTGCGCTCGGAGAGACATTCAGCCGCAACTTCTCTGGTGAGTCCGACTTCTTCGGCGACATCTAAAAGCACACCTTCATCCCCCATGTCCTGTATTCGCTGGAAGTAGGCGTCAAATAGTGCTGTTCGGAACGCTTCGCCCTTTCCAGATTGCTCGGCGAATTCGCCTAACTCTAATGCAAGTCGGGAATTAGAATAGATAACGTGGTCGGGGAGTTGCAAATCGGCCGTCGCCGCAAGCTGTTGAGCGTTTTCAGAAATCCGTTTGAGATTCGGGTTGTTCTGATAAAACATTGATGATGGGATGCCACCCGCTGGCGCATCCGGGTGAAGTTCAAAGCTTTTCCAGACAATCGGCGGATCGTACTCCTGTTGCAGTTGCTGTACTCGCGCTGCACCGATGTAGCAGTATGGACAGACATAGTCAGAATAGACCGTTACGTTGATGGTTTTCATGAAAATTATTATACCATCAACGATAAAAAAATTCGACGAATATCTGGGAGATAGAAGATTGTAGGAGAGAAATCTTTTCGGTTAGAGACTGTGCTGCATACTTTACAAATTTCTGCTGTTGACAGCGACTGACGGAGAAGCATATAATAAACTTGGAACTGAGTTTTTCCGTCGATTAAGCGGGTAGATGCGAAGAGATTTAACGGTGTTTAGGCGGGTGTCCTATCGCTTCAATATCCAAAACATGGGACCACCAAAATATACAAATAGATATTATGGCTGTCCTGTAGTGACGAGCCAAGAGCGGTTTATTTTGTTGAATGGTTTAAGAGGAACTCAGGCACGCGGAGATAAGATATTTTGAAGTTGTGTATTCAACGGAACCTCAAGATCGGGTTCGTTATTCATCGAGGTTTTACATTCCACATTTTACTTCTCTGTTGCTTATTGATTGTGGCTCCCCAAATGGGGCGAGCACAGTCGGGATCAGAACGCCAAGCGGATGTCTCGATTTCGCGACGGAACGCCATTGTCAATGCCATTGAATATGCGAGTCCCGCAGTCGTTAATATCAGTACGACGCGGACGACGACGCAGATGGTAAATATGTCTCCACTTTTCGACGATTGGGCACCCTTTTTCGACTTTCCGTTCCAAGTTCCACAGCGGCGTACGCTACATGGGCTTGGATCTGGTGTGATTCTTGACCGAAAAGGCTATGTGATCACCAATCAGCACGTTATCGAAGGGGCGGACTCGACAACGGTTCTCCTTTCAGATGGACGTGAAGCGAGCGCCGAAATTGTTGGAGAGGACTTCCTCACGGATCTCGCTGTCTTAAAAATTGATATGCCGAAATTGAAAGCGATTGAGTTCGGCAACGCTGAAGATCTGATGATCGGGGAATGGGCGATTGCAATTGGACATCCGTTTGCGACTATGGTTGAGGATACAAGCCCTACTGTTACTGTTGGCGTAGTGAGTGCAACAGGGCGCTCCCTGAAGACGGAGGACCGACTATATCGTGACCTTATCCAAACGGATGCCTCCATTAATCCGGGCAATAGTGGCGGGGGACTTGTCAACCTCTATGGACAGTTGATTGGTGTTAACACAGCAATCTATTCGACAAGTGGTGGTTCACAGGGTATCGGTTTTGCCATCCCGGTTAATGTAGTCCAAAAGGTTGTTGATCAATTGGTTACGTATGGGGCTGTTGTTCCACCGGACATTGGCATTGAACCCCAAGATTTAACGCAGGAGTTGGCGGAAGCATTCGATTTGGAAGAGGGTATCGGTGTGTTGGTCGCGGGGATAAAGAGGGGAAGTCCGGCGGAAGCAGCAGGCCTCCAGCGTCGCGATATCATTGAGATGATAGACCAAAAACCGATATCCAATTCAGAGGCTTTTTGGGCGATTACCCGTCTCTTCCGTAAAGGTCAATCAGCCACCTTTCGAGTGCTCCGCGATGGGAAACGCAGAAGTCTACCCCTAAAACTTCAAGAACTCCAATGGAGTTATGCCGTACCCGGATGGGGTGTCACAATTGAGCAGTTAAATCGACGGCAGGCAGGAGAATACCTCCAGCGTGGTGTCCTTGTTACAGAGGTCCAGTCGGGAGGTATATTGGCGCAACGTGGATTGAAACGAGGGGATCTCATTTACCGTGTTAATAACCTTAAAGTTAATTCGCTTGAAGATTTCAAACGGTTCATAAACCAGTTACAGCCCCCTCAACGGCTTAGGCTTTACTTTGAGCGGGGCGGTAGGCGATGGGAGTTATCCGATTTAGTCATTCGCTGAACATAGATGAATCGCAACTTCGGTTGTTTCAAGGTGTTTATAATTATGATTATACCAAGGCTAACTGATTAGCACGTATCGTTCCCATATTTTTAAAGACAAGAGGTGAGGAAAAATGCGTTTACAATTGCCAACAATCATATTCCTTTGTTTATCTCTTATTGTAGTTGTTCCGCTCATCTTCTATATGAAGGCCGGTGATCCGATGGCGTCTCGTGAAGCGATCAATTTGGAGGGGCAGGAATTTAAGAGTTTACGTGAACAAGCTGCGATTGCTCACAACGCGAAAAAACATACCGCGGCTATCCAGATGTACGAGGAAGCCTTAAAAATGCGCCCAGACAATGCGGAAGTCCATAATGATCTTGGAGCAACTTCCTACAAATATGGGCTTGATTATGCTGGGCCGAAGTGGCCTTCTTGGGAAGCTGACTTGACGAATCAAACACCGGCTGAAGCTGTCCATGAATTAGAGGCAGCGATAGCGGAGGTGGGTTCCGGTTATATTGTAATGAGATCGGATAAACCGGATGTCACTGAAGCGATTGACAAAAGAGCCCAAGCAGTTGATGCGTATATCTATACCCAACAATTCAACGAAGATGTAACAATGAATATTGTCATCGGGAAAACCAAGGAACTATTCATGAAAGCACGGGACCACTACCTTCGAGCGATTGATATCAAACCGACTTACCCTCGCCCGTACTTTAACCTTGGAGCACTGTATATGAAGATTGGTCAGCATGATACAGCAATAGATTATCTGGAAAAGTCGTATCAATTGGATCCGCGTGATAAAGAGCTTGAGGCATATCTCAATGAGTTGAGGTCAGACAATCGTGGATACATATCAGTTCCAGCCGACGGGCGTTAGACAGATCTTCTTTAGCGCGCTACGCCACTATCGGGTGAACTTTCTGAAGTTAGCCGGAATTGCTGCTCCCGGCACTCTGATTGGGGGGTTGATTTTTCAAGCCATTTGGATCTACGGATATGCTGAGATTGCGGGACCCCAAGTTCTGGCGGCAGCATTGCCATATACAGCGCTTACTGTCTTTCAATCTCTGATTGTAACGGCGGCTGGAGCATTCGTGGTTTCGCAGCATTTACTGGAGAGGCCGATAAGCGTCGGGGAAGCGTACACACGGGTTTTAAGTTCGCTCTTTCCGCTACTTGGGGTACTCATCATTTTTATGTTAGGGTCGCTCGTTTTTTCCACGATTGCCGCTGGCATCGGTCTAATGGTTTTTATACCGGGGATCATCGTTTACGTCTGGTTTTGTTTAGCTGCACCCGTTGTTATAATTGAGAGAGAAGGTGGATTCGGCGCGCTCAGGCGGAGTCGCGTACTTGTTAAAGGTTTTTTTGACAGAGCGTTCCTCCTTATTGTGTGGTTGACACTCGCGGAAGCATTTGTGGTTATCCTTGTACTGTCCCTCCCATTTCTTGTTGGCAGCTTTCCCGGCTTTCCCTCTCTGCTTTCTTTCCTTTCGATTTGCCTTTCACTACCCATCAACGCATTAAGGATTATATCAACAACGATGCTCTATTACGATCTGCGTATCCGCAAAGAGGGTTATGACCTTCAGGTATTGACGCAGGAACTTGCTACCCCACTGTAGACAGTCAGAACCAATCGTGAACCGATGGGTTTAAAGCCCTGCGTCATCGGTGCTTAGATATTCAACAATCAACGACATGGAGGTTTAGATGAGACTCGGAATTGTCGGCATGTTGCCGGGGGATTTTCGTACATTTACGAAGGAACAGATGGAAGCGATTCGGGGACTGGAGTTTACGGGTTTTGGATTCCATTTCAGTAGCGATGATGTCTTCGATATCACAACGGGGGATTGTGACAAATACAATCAATTCATGGAGGGAGAAGGGTTGGATCTAGTGCAATTTGCCCTTACCTACGGCGAGTGCCTCTTCGATCCTGATCCTGCTGCCAGAGAGTCGGTCATCAGAAGGATTAATCGAGGTGTAGAAATTGCGCGGCAGATCAACGCACACAGCTGCCTCATCCGCCCCGGAAGCCTCAATCCCGACGGGGCATGGACCTCGCACCGGGATAATTACCTGCCTGAAAGTATGGAACGTCTGATAGAAACACTCACACCCATTGCTCAGAAAGCGGATACGGAGGGTGTGACTATTATTGTTGAGACCCATGCTGTTTCGATAATGGATTCCCCCGAAACGTGCAAGGCGGTTGTTGATGCTGTTGGCTTAGATAGCCTGCGTATTGTTATGGATTTTGTCAACCATTTTCAGACGCTTCGGCAGGTCTATAATAGCACCAATCGGTTGAATCATATCTTTGACATAATGGGACCAATCGCCCCCGTAGCGCACGTCAAGGATATCAAGGTAGAAAATGGTTTAGTTCTCCATATTAACGAAGAGATGCCTGGTGAAGGCGAATTAGATCTTGTGCAGGCGCTTAGAAGGTTTGATGGGTTTTATCCAGATGGATACGGATTGATTGAGCATCTACCGATGGAAAAGATTCCCGCTGCCAACACAAATGTTCGCCGAATTGCTGCGGAAAATGGAATTAATATCCACTGATATAGCCGCCCCTATTTGCCGCTCACACGTTCGTTTGTACAAGGGAGTGATTTTTCCATGCCCATAGCAAGTCCGATACGGAACATTTCGCGAACCTGAGCAGGACGACTCCTCACCCAAGTGCGCAGGGCTTCGACCTTGGTATCGTAATCATCGTCCTGCTGTGCACACTTTACCTGGGTGCTGTAGCGATCTATACTCTTTAAGAGAGCAGCCTCATCCCACACCTCGTCGAGCAATCTTTCGAGTTCATTTTCCATGCGAGTGGCAACGGCTGGTATGCGGGAGAGACGCCGTGGCAGATCGGCTGTCAGATACTGATCCCGACCCAAATCACCAATAAACGTCTTGTCTGCCCCCCAGGGTATGAAAACAGCGCGGTCGGCATCGGTCGGATCAAAATAGACGTAGAAATTATTACGGTCAGAACTGTAGCCATCGAGGTGGCTCACGAGTGCCTCAAGCGCCCAAAAGGTGATGTAACGATCAATATTCAGCACGGAAGACAGTGCGTCGACAAGCTCGTCATCGGGCTTCTGTAGGGCTTGGGCAACACCTGCCAGCGGCGCATAACTGGTGTCGGTATCGCTGGTCTTCCATTCCCAGCGCGGCAACCATGCTTCGACAAAGTCGGTGTGCGTGCCCTCATAGAGAGAACCGGTGTTGTCGCCGAAAGCGCGACGAAGGAAACGCTTCTTGATGGCTTCGATATGCACGTAAGGACCTTTTGGCTGACCGTTGATCATTACATTTGCCATGTTACATCGGGGCGCAGGGTAGCCAGCCGCGGCGAAGACTTCGTAGGTCAGACAGGCCGCCATGCGGGGTATAAATCCACCACTGTTATTGAGTGTAATTCGCTCGGTGCCGCCAAGGAATTGACCTTTCACATATTTATCAGTCTTGATTTTCAAAGCTGGCACCGGTGAGTACTGGGAACCAACAAAGCCCTTCTTACGAATTCCTACCTCTGATAAACTCACGCCGTCGATCTCGATGTCTGCCCGATACCAGTTATATGCTGAGGGCCAGGGTTGCGAACAATCCGACCATATTTGCTCGAAGCCATTTCCGGCACCATCAAAGCGGGATTCCTTGCTCAACAACTCGAAATCGTGTGGATTCATTGTCACTTTGATGCACAACATATGGTTAGCATCGAACGAGACACCATCGGTTGGGTCTACGCCATCTGGTACGTTTGGCGAACAGGGTAGACCGTTTATTATTGGTGCTTCCCAGTCTGTGTCGTCTTTGCCTTTGCCCGTCCCGGCTTTTGCACCCTGCATCGTGCCAACCGCTTTTTCGTACTCGGCAGCCGCTTCTGCTTCGGTCATTTCACCGCTAGCGATAGCCGCCTTCAACTTTGTACCCAATGCTTCCAAATCAGTTCCTGTGACTCCATCTTGTGCGTGAGTTGCATAGGGCAAGGTCAACGCCGCAACTAAAGCGGGCATCAGAATTGATATGAATATGCGTTTCATAAATAAATTTCCTTTTATAGTGAACCTTAGAATTAATGAGACACTCCAAACCGGTGCGTTTAGGAAGCCGCCCCTACTGTTCTCCCGTTTGGTAGGCACTGTTTCTAACAGTGCATAAGCGGTGTGGTCTTGGCAACCGCACCGTGAGTGGGAGTGGTCAAGCTATTGATAAGGATATTGTACACTTGCTAAAATAAAATTAGGCGACCTGAATTGAGTAGTGGAATGGCTCTTTATCTCGACATTAACCTTCAACGAATACTTCCCGGCCATTCGCTGCGTCGCAAAACATCCCACTTTCGTAAACTATCCATCCATCGTCTTGTCACACTGCCATAGCGTTTCGATATGGTGTCAGATCGATACCGGGGTAGGCGTTAGCGAGACGTTGGAGCGACTCTTCGGTATAATAGGAATCGCCCAGATTGGGCCAACCGAGGAGGTGCCGGGCGCGCGGTGTGCTATCGGCTACGAAACTTACAAATTCTGGCGTTGTCCAACCGGGGACGGGACGTGTGGTGTGGCACCAGTCGGCATTATCCGCTCGATGGAAGTGAAATCCCATCCAGCCACGTTGTCTCTCTTTGTTGGCAAAGGGCTGGGCGGCGTGAATTAGATAGCTGGAACGAAAAGCGACGCTGCCGGCTTTGGCGGTGACCGGCGTTGGTTCCGCCAATTCCTCACACTCCCGTAGGTCTGACAACCCCATTCCGCCTGCGCGTCCTCCGTGACGGTCGTATAGCGACGCTATCTGCTTGTGTGAGCCACGACAGACCAGCATGGGTGCGCCGTCTTCATCAATATCGTGCAAAATAATTCCAGAGAGCAGGTAGCTATACTGCTCCCAATCGGGATGTGGTGGCAGTTGCGAATTGGTGCCGTTGTCGATATGGTAGCCTTCCCAGGGGTTCTCACTGTATCGGGTATCGGTCAACCCCTCTCGGAAGAAAATTTGCCCATAGCCAAGCCGTATCTCGTCGGTGCCCAACAGTTGACAGGCACAGTCAATGTAATCGTCATTCTCCAGGAGCTTATCGACCGCTGGCAAACCGGTGGGAAAATGGACAGCGCCCCCCATTGGACCCGCTAATCGCTGCATGGGTGATGTTTTTTCGTAGAGTTGCTGAATCTCTGCTGGGCTTTCCTCCCATTTTGTCCGGTATTCAGTATAGGTTAGCCCCCCATAAGCATTGCGCTCGACTGCTTCTAACGCTGGAGCCAAACGCTCCGGGGGAAAGACATTAGGCACAACTATACTGCCATCGCGCTTCCAAGTTGCCAGTTGCTCATCGGTTAATTCCATCGTATCCTCCTCGTATAAAATACTTCACTTATGAATTAGCCTCCTCTTCCAGTTTTCCCAATCAATATGCCCTCCCTTTCCTTTGCTCTATGTCAGGGACGATAGACAATCTGAAAAACCTTGATATCATTCGCAGCAACGTCGCTCACGAAGACGAGATCGTTCTTCAAAATTGCGATACCGACCGGTTCAACCAGTGTGTCGTTTCCAAAGGTCATTATGATCTCTCCGTCCTTTGTGAAGATTTGAACTCGCTGATTTCTTCGGTCTGTTACATAGAGATACCCCCAACGGTCGATGTCGATGTGACGCGGTTCTGCGAATTGCCCTGGACCCGCCCCTTCAGTTCCCCATATCTGGATCAGGTTACCGCTGAAGTCGTATTTCTTAATCCGATGGTTACCGGAATCGACAATGTAGATGTTCCCGTGTGCATCTGCGACGAGGTCTGTTGGGTCACGAAACTGTTGTCTTGCCCCGCCAAAAGCCCCACGCATCAACACGCGAATGCCGTCCGTATTAAACAGGATAAATCGATGGTTGCCCGTATCAACGACACAAACTTCTCCATTTCGTCCAACGCTAACCCCTCCAGGCAGATCGAACTCAATTTCAGCGTCTTCGTCCTCGTTGCTGTCTCCCAATCTACCGCCCGCCATGATGTAGAAGATTCTGTCTACCAAATTGCAGTATTGGATTCGGTGGTTATCTGTATCAGCGACGTAGAGGAGTTCGGTCCGCTGAAAATTGATAGCCACATCGGTTGGATTGTCAAATTCTCCTGTCCGCCAGCCGCGCACGCCAAATTCTGATATAAAGCTTCCGTCATTATCGACAACTTGGACGCGGTTGTTACCCGAATCGGCTACGTAGAGCATTCCCCGATGGTCAAGGTCGAGTCCTGCGGGTCTCAAGAATTGCCCTGCCCCTTGACCGGGACCTCCCAGTGTGTTGACGTAGTTCACGCTCAGTATGGGTGGTGCAGGCAGATCTTGGATAGAGGAAACAATTTGGGGTGGGGTTACTGTCTTTGTCAGGGTGGATTTCAGGTTGGTTTCGGTTGATTCAATCACGGGCGGAGTGGGGGCAGCACAACTCAAACAGAGAGAAAGAAGCAGTAGCAAAGATAGGAGGGAACTGCAAGTTGACATTGGAAGATTGGAAGGTTGGAGGAACGGGGGAAAGACAAAAAGGGGAAACTCACCTGCTGTTCTGCCCATCTTGCCTGCCATCCTTCTTTTCTGCCGTTTTTTGCACACCCGTTTAGCCTTTTTGGACCTCAAACTTAAATACGAACGTAGTTTCTGTGTCAGTAAATTCGCTATGGACTTTGGGAACAATAATCCGTAAATTTGAGGATTCAACACTGCGCTTATGAAAATACAGGAAGAATCGTACCCGACGTCTCGGCATAATCGTAGTTTTTTCTATGTCTTCACTCGGCAGTGCGACAAGGTCGCCCATGGAGCGGAGTACCCGGTTCTCCCGAAAATCTTCTCGGAATTCAGGTGGCATCTTCGGTGTGAAATTTTTTCCGAGATAAAATGTATGCTGAGATCTATGGATAGGTTTGGAAACTTTGCCCGATTGATCGAGTAACGAGCAATCCTCCTGCCGCAAAGAGATCCAATGATCTGTGCTGTTAAAAACGATAATTCCAAAGGCGTCGACCGCTTTAACATCATTCAAGGGGATTGCCATTGCTGTGATACCGTTTTTGACATATGCGACCGTTCCTGACCGTGGAAGGATGGTCGCCTCCGGATCAAAAATAGGGACAATTCGTTCAGTTTGAAACGCAGTTTGAAGCGTTGAACAACCCAGATTTGCGAGGCATATTATAGCGAGTAATTGTAGGTTCAATAGTATATGTTTTATCATTTTCCTATGTGAAATGTGAGGTGTGCAATGTGATTCGTCAAATGTAAGAAGTTCATTTAGCAAAGAAAGTTAGTAATTTACCAAGTCTGGTCGGTAGGTCCTGACGCTGAACGTAGTAATCTATGCTTACGTTAGACTGTGAATAGCTAGATGATGAAGATGTGGTTTGGGAGGTTTCTCTACTCGGTGAGTGAGTTCGTTTGTCAGGTGCATTGCCAGAAAGTCGGTTCTGTTCTGCAAGTACGAGGTCTCCCAATGGAAACTGTGTTAAGAATCCCGTTCGCCGATCTTGATCTGTTAGAATTGTAATCTGCGGCAGCTGGGCTTGAGACAAGCTATCCATTTCAACGGTCAGATATGTCAGTTCAGCGGTCAACAGTTCAGGCTGCTCCGGCGGGTTGGGTCCCTTCTTGGCAAGGGCATCGCTTGGATAAACTGTGATGAGTGGCAGTTTTTTCTGTAATGCGGTACGAATTGCAACTAGCAATGTTACGAAATGGACTCGTTGTGGACCGGCGTAGGGGGCAACAACAGCGAGAACGGCTCGGTAATTTGAGATTATGCCTTCGCCCGCGGCAATCAGCCATTGGGATTCATCTGTGAGTTTGTTTTGATGAACGAGATCCGTCATGCCAATAGTATCTAATAATTGCTTATCGATTGAAGCCGGATGGAGATTAGATATTGCCTCTGAATCGAATAGATGACGAAGACGACTATCAGCAGGCATCGGAGAATAGTAATCACAATTTGGACAAGTATAGAAGTTACGCTCTAGTGCCTGCTTGAATACAAGTTCTCCACAGTTTGTGCACTTATTCCACAGCTCCCTATTCCTATCTTTGTACAGTGCCACAGTGCTCACATTCCCTCATGGCTAGTCGGGATAGGCAGTGAATCCCCAGCTGCCAAATCGCTGGGTGATTCACCAACCCACGACACTAAAAGATATGCTGCAAATTTATCAATCCGCAGCGAACAATATTATCCCGTAAAGGCTGCTAGTTATTGGACCTGTGGAAGCTTGCGATAGCCTCGTCTTCGTCCTCATATCGGTCGAATATGGTGACTAGCTTCGCCATGACAATCAAGCTCCTGATATTTCCGCCGGGATGCAGTAAGGCAATGCGTCCACCCTTTTTTTGAACGGCTGTATAGGTCGCAACAATGATACCAAGACCCGAGCTATCCACCATGCGTACATCTGCGAGGTTCAGCAAGATTTTAGCTTCCCCATCTCCAGCATCAGCAACTTGCTCATCGATAATATTCTTGAGGGCTAAACTATCGGATCCTATAATTCTTCCCTCAATATCCAAAATTGTAACACCTTCTTTTTTGCGAATGTCTACGGTCATTTGATGGCCTCCTTAGAATTTAAAGTGAAGTCAACCCATGGGGCTGCTCTGTTTTTCTAAAACTAACCCAAGTTACATGGATTCTCATTTCTTTTCAGTCAACGATTTATGTTTAACCATTTTAACGACTGTACCTGATTGTTCGAAAGTAACGGAGTCCATGCACGCCTCCATCAGGAAGATTCCTCTTCCGCTACTTTTTAAGAGGTTTTCTGGATTCAACGGATCCGGAACCTCCTCCCGCTTGAAACCGGTCCCTTCATCTTGGACGATGATCGTGAGGTTATCAGGGTGGATGATGAACTTAAAGTGAGCACTTTTATTCAAATCTTCTTGGTTTCCATGCTTGATTGCATTTGTACCGGCTTCGATAACTGCTAAAATAACTTGCTCAGTCATTTCTTCATCGAATCCCATTTCATTGAGGATTTCGGCGATAACTGTATCTAACACGTAAACATGCTGCATTGAACTCGGGAGTTCAAGATGAATGACTTGCTCGGCTGTCGGTCCCACGCAGTTATTCCTTTCCGTCTGTCGCTTTTATAACGACAAGGGTGACATCATCTTCCCGATGATCTGTTCCGCTAAAATCGAAGAGCGCTGCCTCAATGGTTTGGCAAAATGTTTCAGCGGGTTGGTCGCTGTTTGATTGAAAGAGCTCGGCAAGCCGTTCCTCACCGTAAAAGGTTTCATCCGACGTTCGTTCGGCTTCGGTGACTCCGTCCGTATAGAGGAGGAGGTCATCACCCGGGGCAAGAGGAATTGTTTCTGATTCAAAGGTCGCATGGTCGAAGGTTCCTAATATCATGCCTCCTGCCTTTAATTCGTCAACTACTGTTCCTCCGTTTTTCAGGTGCAATGGGTAGCAGTGCCCTGCGCTTGAATAGGTAAAGGTCTTCGCTGCAGAATCCAAGATTGCGTAGACCATTGTTGCGAACAGATCCGGATCCGTGTCGATCGCGAGGAGGTCATTGATCCGCTTGAGCGCAGCTGCGGGCGAAGTTTCTTCACGGCAGATGAGCCGGAGGGTTGTCCGAATCATTACCATCAGTAGCGCAGCAGGAATCCCTTTTCCGCGCACGTCGGCGATCGCTATGCCTAAACGATCATTGTCTAGCGGAATGAAGTCGTAGAAATCACCGGATACTGTCATTGAACTTCGTAGAAAGCCAGCGATATCGAATCCAGGCAGATTGGGAGCTTTTTTGGGTATCAAATTCTGCTGTATCACCGCTGCGGTTTCAAGGTGCGAGGCGAGTTGTTCAACGCCTTCTTCGGTGAACCAATCTCCCATCGTACTAATGAGTGGGTTGATATATTTGGCAGGGAGGGTCCGTCCGAGTACGGCTTCAATCCGCGCTGTCAATTCATCAAGATCGAAAGGTTTTGTGACGTAGTCATCTGCTCCCGCGTGCAGCCCTTGAACTCTCTCGTGTGTCTGCGCTCGCGCTGTAAGCATGATGACCGGAATAGTACGGGTCTGATCATCGGCTTTCAATTTACCTATTACCTCAAACCCATCCATCACCGGCATCATCAGATCAAGGAGGATGAGATCCGGTGAATAGGCTCTGGCTTTTTCTAACCCATTCATTCCATCGTTTGCCGTGATAACATCGAATCCTTCAGCGGTCAGGCTCATCTGGATTAACTCGAGGATATCGATATCATCATCCACGGCGAGGATTGTCTCAGCCATTATTTTAATGCTCCCTTACGCTTCACGTTTTACATTATCATCTTCTCTAACGAGCGGTAATACAAACTGAAAATTGCTCCCTTTGCCTTGGTTCCCATCGTCAATCCACAATTTCCCGCCATGCGCTTCAACGATACTCTTGCTAATTGATAATCCCAAGCCGGATCCACCTTGCTGGCGTGTGCTAATGTCGCTGAGTTGGTAAAACTTATCGAATATCTTTTGGCGTTCCTCCGGGGGAATACCGGGTCCTGTATCAATAACTTCAACGTGCAAAAGGTTTCCATCCGCTTCAACTTTGACGCTCACTTCGCCGTTATTTGGTGTAAACTTGATGGCATTGCCAATCAGGTTTGTAAACACTTGCCCCATGCGTGCCTCATCTCCGAGAATCTGGGACACTGATTCGGGAGCGGTCAGGTTCAACTGAATCGATTTTTCATCGGCTTGGGGACGAATCTCTTCAATCCGTTGCGTTACAATGTCCAAAATCGAGATTGGTGCTTGTTCCATCTGTATCCGACCAGACTCAATTCGGGAAATATCGAGCAGATCGTTGATGAGTGCAGCGAGTCGTTTCGATTGCCGTTGGACGCGAGCGAGGCTATTTCGCTGTCTGTCGTTAATCGCTCCTGCTTTGCCATCAAGAATGAAGGAGACGAAACCGATGATTGAGGTCAGTGGTGTACGTAACTCGTGAGAGACAAGCGAGATAAAATCGGATTTCATCTGATCAATTTCTTTTTCACGGGTAACATCGTCAAAAAGGTAGACCGTCCCAAGGGTTTGCCCGTTTTCGTCAAGGAATGGACTGGCAATGGTACGGAGCACCAGCTTCTCATCGTGGTGAATCAAAGTAATTTCCGAGACAAAATTTGTGTCCTCGTTCTTTGAAGGAGCTTGCTCTATTTGAATCAATTCATCGTTGTGAATAAGCTCGGTAATATCCTTATCAATGCTATCTTGACTGAGATCGAGCAGGCGTTCGGCAGCGGGATTGATGTGGAGGATCCGGTTATCTGAATCCACGAGAATTAAGCCTTCAGCAATGCTATTGACAATAGCGGTCATCTTCTTTTCTTCTTCGGTCAACCTTTCGACCGCACTTTTGAGGTTCCATCGCATCGAATTAAATTCTTCTGCTAGGATGCCGACTTCATCACTGCTGGTGACCGGAATTTCCTGATCGAACTCGCCACGACCAATGGCGCGTGCTGCTCCTGTGACCTGCCGAATCGGCGTTACAATGCGTTGGGAAACAACGAGGGCGATCGCGATCACGACCAAACAGGAGATTAGTGTAAACCACAAGATAATCCTTGTAAATTTTGTCACTTCGCTGAATGCCAGCGAGGTGGGTAGCGAGACCAAGACCCTCCAATTGGCGAAATTTTGGCTAACAAATTGCGGTTCAGCCCTTCTTCGATCGGTAAGGTTTTGCCTCTCAGAATCTCTTGGTTCCCAGCGTTTGGTGCGCGCCCATCCATAAATCCTTTTTTCCCCTCGCGCATCGGTTTCCCCTTCCATGTCAGACCCGTGATACTCATCGCGCGCATTAATTGCGTCTCCCGCAGCGTTGGTCATTTCAATAGTGTCCAAGAACTGGTGTCCGCTATCCGGAGGGACGCATATAAGCCGTCCGTACTGATCGAAGAGGCAGATTTCTTCACCGTCTTTTTGAGGATTGACGACTTCTGAGAGTTTCGGCAGTGGACTGACAATTCTCAATATACCGATTACTTTCGATTCGGGAGGCGGACCTGTAATTGGCAAAGTAATTGGCAGAGTGTGTTGCTGCATCTCAGTATCATATTGGACATCACTAATCAATCTATAACCAATCCCATTATTGTAAGCCTTGTCCCACCAGGGTTCATCTATCTTCTGGAACAGTAGTTGGTCATCGGTAGCGAAAATTACCTGCTGATGTCGGTTGGTAATAATGATTTTACTATTTTCGCCGACGCGCCTTTCAAGATGTGCAACACTGTCCAGCAAATCTTGATGTGCACTCTTGAGGTTTGGTAATTGGTTATCGCTATTGGTGGATGCAACTCGTGTGCTGATGTTTCGCAGTGGAAGCCGTCGAAGCGAGCGCAGTTGATCACTAATCTTACGATCTGCGAGATCTAGCCTTTCTTGAGCGTGTTCGATAAGGCTTTTTTCGATTGTATCTCTCAACCCGCGTGTTCCGGCCCCGTGCGCCAAAAGGGCGACAATGAGTAGAGGAATAAGCGATACCAGTAGAAAGAGCAGAACGAGTTGCCAACGCAATCCCATTCTAAGGCGTAGACGTTTCATGATAAATCTCTACTATGAGCCGAGTGCGCTCGTTGCCGATTCTTCATCGGAATAGACCTCAAGAATCGTGTTAAGTCGTGTGACTTGTAAGACATCGAGGACAGTGTGTTGCGGATTGAGCAGGACCAGTTTCGCATTCATCTTCTTGAGGAACTGCAAGGTTGCGATAATGATCCCCAGCGCGGAGCTGTCTAACAGAGGAACGTTTTCCATGTCTAAGACTAGACCGGCTCTACCCTGCTCAATCTGTTTATCCATTTCCCGTTTGAGCGCATTGGCTGCGCCCCCTATGATTTTCCCATCAATTCGAAGAACTGGAACATTATTCTGGCTGATTGATGTCTCAAACATCTAAGAAACTCCTTGTTGTATAGTAACGTAAGTCCGATTTAGCTTAGGGATGCGGCTATTGATAGTAGCGCCACCCCTAGCACCCAGTGATTGTAGTTTAGGGGTTGCTTGCTGAATTTCGTGCTGCACATCAGGTGACTTGTAAGCAACCCACATTCCATTTGGCTTCAATAGTGGAAGACAGTAAACCGCCGAATCCTCTATAGAAGCGACATAACGGGTCAAGACCCAATCGTAGGCAGTTGTGTGTTGATCGTTCGTAGCGCATTCTTCTGCCCGCTGGGCGACGATACGCGGGTTCTCCCACGCGCCAGTGGTATCTGATTGGTAGTTTCGGCTCAGTTGAGAACTGAGAAACCGCAGAAAACTTACTTTTTTTGATGAAGATTCAACTAGGACTAACTTAATATCGGGGATATAAATTTTAATCGGCAGTCCCGGAAAGCCTGCACCGGTCCCGATATCGATTACTGAATCCCCGGGTTTGATGTCAAAATATTGTAGCACACTTAGCGAATCGAGAAAATGTTTTACGATAATTTCTTGATCTGTCCGGATAGAAGTCAAGTTCATCCGTGAATTCCAGCGTTTGAGTTCGCGCCAATAAATGACGAACTGATCAAGCTGCACCGGTTCCAACGGAAAGCCGTGCTGAAGTAGTGTCTGTTGCAACTCTTCTCGAAATTGGCTGGACATCAGGTCTCAAACGCGTTACGCGGTATGCCGGATTGCCGGATAATGGATTGCAGCGTACCAATACGCAATTCCCTGTGATTCGGGACGGGGATAGTGATTGTATTACTGACGAGCTTACGCTGCATAATTATATGGCTACCACGTCTTCGTACTTCCACGAAACCGTGCTTAGTAAGGGTATCCCAAACGGATTTACCGGAGAGGACGCGTAGTCAGCCAACTGCTACCTCAAGTTGGGTTATGTATAGCTCTGAATGAAGTCGCGTCTTCACCTCTTCTGGGGAAGCACATTCAAAAAATAGCTCCAAGGCTTCGCGCAAATTTTCTCGTGCTTGTTCAACAGTCTCGCCTTGGCTTGCGATAGCCAGTTCTGGACACAATGACACATATTCATTTCCTTCACGCTCAATGATTGCTGTTAATTGGCGGGTCATCAAGGACTCCGAGTGGTTTATGGGACGCAAAGTCAGTGAATTCGCGATTATAGTGGATATTAGAATTAATGAGACGTTCTAAACCGGTGCGGTTTGCTCCCGCACCTACCGGGGGTGTGCAAGTGTCCCTTTATTTTTAGATTTCACTATAAACAAATATCTTACACATCACGTTTGTGGTTGCATCTGCCGTTTGTATTGCTCGACCCAGACCATGAGTATTGAAATATCCGCAGGCGAAACGCCGGGGATGCGCGATGCTTGCCCAACAGAGATTGGACGAATCTTTGCGAGTTGTTCACACGCCTCTGTTTTTAGGCTGCGCACGGAAGCGTAATCAAAATCGGTTGGGATACGGAGATGCTCCATCTTTTTGAACTGTTGAATTTGTGTGGTTTGGCGATCAATATATCCCTCGTATTTGATCTGAATTTCGACCTGTTTCTCCACAGTTTCGGGCAACGGTTGAGCGTTTGGTGCCAGCTGCTTGATTTGGTCGTAATGGATCTCTGGTCGCTTGAGCAATTCGGCTAATGAGGTTGGCTGACCGATTTCACTAATTCCAGCCGATTTCAAGAGGGTTTGTGTGTCGAGCGATGGTTTCAGCCGTGTCTGTTCTAAGCGATTCATTTCCTCTTCTACTAATTTACGTTTTATTTGGAAACGCTCGTAGGTATCATCTTCAATCAGATTGATTTGGCGACCCATCTCTGTCAATCGTAGGTCTGCATTATCTTCGCGCAGCTCTAGCCGATACTCTGCGCGTGAGGTAAACATCCGATACGGTTCACGGATGTCCTTGGTAACGAGGTCATCGATAAGAACACCGATATAGGCTTGGGAGCGGTCAAGAACGAGCGGTTCCTCGGCGCGCACCTTCAAAGCGGCATTGATTCCTGCCATCAATCCTTGTGCCGCGGCTTCCTCGTAACCGGTGGTACCGTTGAGTTGCCCCGCGAAATAAAGGTTTTCTACTCGCTTGGTTTCGAGAGTTGGATAAAGCTGTGTCGCTGGTGCAAAATCGTACTCCACGGCGTAGGCGAAGCGCATGATCTCGGCATTTTCCAAGCCGTTGATGCTATGCACCATATCGACCTGAACGTCCTCCGGCAGACTTGCAGAGATTCCGTTGAGGTAGATCTCGTCTGTATCTCTGCCTTCTGGTTCGACGAAGACTTGATGCCGATCTTTGTCAGCAAAGCGGACAACCTTGTCCTCAATGGAGGGACAGTATCGGGGACCAATACCGGTGATTCTGCCGCTATACATGGCAGACCGATGGAGATTATCGCGAATAATCTGATGTGTTTTTTCATTCGTATACGTTAGGTGGCACGGCATCTGCGGCTGCGTGATTTGTTCTGTTGAGAACGAAAACGGTTGTGGCTGCGGATCTCCGGGTTGAATCTCCATCACATCAAAATTCACGGTATGTGCATTGACGCGCGGCGGCGTGCCAGTTTTCAGGCGACCAATTTCAAATCCGAGGCTCAGAAAACTGTCCGACAGCTTTTCAGCGGATGATTCGCCTGCCCGTCCAGCGCTGTAGGACACATCGCCGAGATGTACTAAGCCCTTGAGGAATGTGCCCGTTGTCAAGATAACTGTCTTGGCAAGGTAGGCGGTTTGGGTGTGACCTAATATGCCGATACATTTACCGTTTTCAGTCAGTAGTTCATCAACCAACAGCTGCTTGATATCGAGATGGGGTTGCCGCTCTAGGACGCGCTTCATCTCAGACTGGTAGGCGTACTTGTCCGCCTGTGCACGGCTTGAACGGACTGCGGGTCCTTTCTTCGTATTCAGTTGACGGAATTGGATGCCCGTTTTGTCGATGTTTTTCGCCATCTCGCCGCCGAGGGCGTCAATCTCCTTGACGAGGTGCCCTTTTGCAAGCCCGCCGATTGCCGGGTTGCAGGACATCTTAGCGATGGTATCGAGGTTGATTGTGACAATCAACGTTTCGCAGCCCATCCGCGCGGCGGCAAGTGCAGCTTCGCAACCAGCATGGCCCGCGCCAACAACAAGGACATCGTATTGTTTATGATAGGTATTCACTGTCAAGCCACTCTATTTCGTTGGTTCTAATATTTAAGAAACACAAAGTTTTTACTATTACAAGTCATTGCTTCCTAATAAAAGGAGACACGCTTCCGATTCCATTACAATCCCGAATAGATAATGTCTAGCACCAACCGCCCGACAATCTCCAAGCTTTCTGCGCTACATTTGTCGGGGGTATCCTCCACCGTATGCCAGTACGGATAGTCGAAGTCAATGATTTGTCGGGGGTATCAATTGTCGGGACACCTGACTGAATGAGTGGCAAGTGATCATCCATGATTGCGGGACCCAATCGGTGTTGAAACGCCGGTAACCCCAATTCTGCAGCGCGCTGCCAAATGGCTTCCGTCAAATCCCGTGCCGCATTCCATGAATACCCTTCCATCGGTAACTCTAGTGACCGGTCACCAACCATGTCCAACAAGATGCCAAAATCCGCCTCCCATCCAGCCATATTCTGGGCGAAGTGTGTTGAGCCAAGAAACATAGTGGAAACCGTTCTGCCGTAATCCTCGCCATCAAACAGGACAATGATTACTTCGATTGGAGGCGGTCTAGATTTCAAGACTCTCGCGACCTCCAACAGCACCGCCACGCCCGAAGCACCGTCATTTGCACCGAGGATTGGCGTGTTCCGGTTCGATAGATCCGGATCCCGATCCGCGAATGGGCGCGTGTCCCAATGCGCTGCGAGGAGCATCTTCCCACCCGAATCATCCCCGAAACGCGCCAAGATATTATTCATCTGAATCGTTCTATCTTGACCCCGAAACTCAAAAGGTTGAAACACAACCTCGTCGGCATATTTTTCGAGTTCTGCGAATAGATATGCCGCTGTTTCTTGGTGAACGGTTGTTCCCGGCACTCGCGGACCAAACTCACACTGTTTTTCTAAGTAGGCAAAGGCACGCTCGGCATTAAAGGTGCCATCGCTGAATGTTCCTTCTAATAACGTTGACGAAGACGGATTGGTGTCGGATTCAGCATGCGTATAAACCGACAATCCATCCAAGCCGAAAGACATTATGCCTAGCAAACTCCACAGGAAGAAGCCAAATTTCAGTTTACAAGGCATCTGATTCATTATCTGTGTTAGGCTTAAATACGCCGACGTCCTTCCAAGGCTTTAGCGAGCGTTACTGCGTCTATATATTCAAGATCTCCACCGACCGGAATGCCGTAAGCGATTCGGGTAGTGGTAATCTCAAGACCTTCGAGTTGTTTCGTCAGATAGAGCGCGGTCGCCTGCCCTTCAGTCGTATAATTCGTTGCGAGGATAACCTCTTGGATATCTTCGCTGTGGATCCGCTGAAAAAGTTGGTCAATCCTAAGATCTTTCGGTCCCACACCGTCCAACGGTGATAGAACCCCCATGAGCGCGTGATACAAGCCTTTATACTCCTGTGTGCGCTCAATTGCCAAGAGATCGTCTGGCTCCTCAATGACGCAAATTGTTTGACGGTCACGCCGAGTGTCAGTACAGATATAGCATGGCTGCTGATCCGTGATATTTCCGCAGGTCGAACAGTAATCGAGATGAGTCTTTACTTCAGTGAGTGCTTGTGCCAATTTAGTTGTATCGGATTCGGGCATCTTTAACATAAAAAATGCCAGACGTTGCGCCGTTTTGGCACCGATTGTAGGCAGCTTTTGTAACTCGTTGATAAGACGCGCTAGCGGTTCAGGATAATGGAGCATATTGAATTTTGGTTCCAGCACTCTGCGATGGCTGAGAACTGAGTTTCCAATCTGTTCCCTGAATACTTCTCAATCCACAAGCCAAGATCTATTGTCCGCAGTTTTCACATCAGTCCCGGAATTTTAACGCCTCCAGTCAATTTGCTCATCTCTTGCGTCATCAGTTCTTGCGCTTGATGTCGCGCTTCATTAACGGCAGCAACAATGAGATCTTCGAGCATTTCAATGTCATCTGGATCAACAACCTCTGGTGAGATTGTGAGCGATACGAGTTCCTGTTGACCGTTAGCAACTGCCGTTACCATACCACCGCCAACGGTTGCTTCGACAGTGCGGGTAGCAAGCTCTTCTTGAATATCAAGCATGCGCTTTTGCATCTGCTGTGCTTGTTTCATCAGATTATTCATATTCATTGGAATGACCTCTTGTAGAGTTTGTTAGATAGTTTTAGTTGAAATTCTATCGTTAAGTATAGAGTGCGTTCTATCCGCTTAGGAGTTTATTCCCGGCGTGATCGCGCACCTTGTTCTCCAACAAGGGCTATTTGGGCTCAATTTTAAGGATTTTTGCCTCAAATAACTCAAGTGCTGGTGCGACCTCCGGATCCCGTTCGGCTTGGTGCTGAAGCATCATTGGTGTTATTTCTTGGGACCGCCGAGAGGGCGGCAGTGTCGCGTTGGCATGAGGATTTGCGCTTGAAGCAACAAAGCTAACTTGCACGGGTGTTCCAAGCAGATCAGCGAGCATTTCCTTGAGTAAGGTTTTTTCGTCATCATCAATTAAATCTGTATAGGCTGGTGGACAGGCGACTTTCAGCTCTAGCCCGTTACCTGATAGCGCTACTGCCCCATCGTTACTCGGCTGCGGCGTTGCGCCTTTCAAGTATCCGTATAATGGCATTTTCCCTTTTTCTTGCAGCCCGACCAACAGTTTTTCCCAAATCTTTGTCAATTCATTTGAATCAGATATCATGTGCTGTACATCAGCAGGAACGGATTTAATATTGGGTTGGTCCGCAACATCTTTACCCCCACGAGTGTTGACGGCCACTGGCGTCGATTTAATATGGGATTCTGAAGTTGACGGTGCTCCGTATTTTGCGCCTTGAGGCTCAGCTACTTCTGAATCTGTGCTCGGCTCTAAAACTGGTGTAGGCGCGGTTCCCCTTGGCGACGAAGTACCTCTAGCTGATTCGGGGGCTGTGGGTGGCGCATAGGTTCTACTTGGGACCTCTCCCCGATCAATTTTGTCCTCGATTTCTGATAGCCGCTTCAAAATCTTGGTCAGTTGGATTCCCTCTTGGATAGAACAAGCATCAATTAGCGCAGATTCCAAATGAATTTGTGCATATCCGTGCTGCTTAATTTCACTGCTCGTGCGCATCAGAATTTTGATAATTCGCGAGAGGCGGTCTGGAGAGGCTAAGTGCGCTTTCTCCTTCATTAGCTCTAGTTCGGATTTGGATGTTTGGATTAAACTCTCTAAGTTTGATCCGATCGCTAAGAGCCTCAAATTTCTGAAGCAAGTGATCTGTTGGTGCAGACATTGGGTCAAATCTGTCCCATTTTTTACCAATTTATCGAGGGATTGGAGCGCTGCTGGCAGGTCACTTCGCAGGATGGCATCAATCAATTCGTTTATTAGATGATTTGAACCAAACCCCAATATCTGGTTAATCTGATCCACATTGAGTTCTTTTCCGATCGATGCGGTCAGCCGTTCTAGCAAATTCTCGGCATCTCTCAGACAGCCCTCCGATTGAAGAGAAATCAGCGATAGTCCTTGGTTATCAATCTGGACATCTTCAGCTTCACAGATTTCTTGCAGCCGCCCCATGATCTGATCCTGTTCCATGTAACGAAAATCAAAATCTTGGCAGCGGGATACAATTGTCTTTGGGATTCTGTGGTGTTCGGTTGTTGCAAGGATAAAGATGACGTGCGGTGGGGGCTCTTCAAGCGTTTTCAAGAGGGCATTAAACGCTTCTTGCGTGAGCATGTGTGCTTCGTCAATGATATAAATTTTATAACGGCAGGCAGCAGGAGCCAGCTTGGTATTCTCGCGCAGCTCGCGGATTGGGTCGATACCTCGATTGGAGGCAGCGTCCATCTCAACGACATCGAACGAACGCCCCTGAGAGATTTCCGAGCAGAATTGGCAATTATTGCAAGGTTCAGCCGTGGGCGCTTGGCTAAACTCGGTTTCTTGCTGACGGTTGGGACAATTCACCGCTTTCGCGAGGATGCGGGCCACCGTTGTTTTCCCGGTGCCCCTCGGTCCCCAGAACAGATAAGCGTGTCCAATCCGATCCGATAGGATTTGATTTCTGAGGGTTGTTATCACATGCGTCTGCCCAACTACATCTTGAAATGATTGGGGACGCCATTTCTGAGCTAAAACCTCGTAAGACATAATTTCCCCCATCGTGCGAAGTGGGATTAACCCAAGACATTTTATCTAGTCAAAGAGAGAGGGGAAGGGGATGAAAAAATCCTGGCCATGCACCTAGAGTTTGACGAGTTCCCCCAAGCGTTACCCAAGCAGTTAGCTCCGACCAGGCTTCCCTGCGTCACACCCACAGATTAGCTACCGCTGCTTCCTTCCGGACCTGACGGGGTTTGATAATTGTGAGTTGCTCAGGACCCAATCTTCATCACCACTTACATGGGCCAGTCCTCAAAAGAAGTCCGCCGCACAATAGGAATTCAGCCCTGCTATAGCGGATTGCAGGTTCAGGGCACCGCTACCTCCCCGCTTAGCATAGCCAAGTCTCGACGGAAGTGATAATGGCGGAGAGAGTGGGATTCGAACCCACGGTACAGTTGCCTGCACACATGATTTCCAGTCATGCCAGTTCAACCAACTCCTGCATCTCTCCGAAAATCTTGAGCAGCACAGCGGTTCTATCTATCGTCATATAGCAAAGAACCTGTCCCGTGCTGCCCAAAAAGTTTGCTCCAATCATTGATGATTGGATAAATCGATGGAGCAGACGGGATTTGAACCCGTGACCTCATCCGTGCGAGGGATGCGCTCTCCCAACTGAGCCACTGCCCCAAAAGGCGGAGAGAGTGGGATTCGAACCCACGGTGACGATAACGCCACAACAGTTTTCGAGACTGTCCTGTTCAACCGGGCTCCAGCATCTCTCCAAAAATTTAGGTTCGCCGATCTCGAAAAAAAGATTTGAGCAGATGACTGCTCTCCTCTGCTAGAACTCCCTGTGTAACATCTACTTGATGATTGAATCGTTCGTCTTGTAATAAGTTGAGCAGTGTCCCCGCAGCACCAGCCTTTGGATCTGAAGCGGCGTAAACGACCCGCGGGATACGAGCCAAGACGATAGCCCCACAACACATCGGACACGGTTCCAAAGTCACATAAAGGATCGTATCCGTTAAACGCCAATCACCAACAGATGAAGCAGCCAATCGAATCGCAAGCAGTTCTGCGTGGGCGGTTGGATCCTTTGTCCCTTCCCGTCCGTTGTGGGCACGAGCGAGGGGGATTCCGTCCTTGATAATAATCGCACCAACGGGAACTTCACCAAGCGCAGCACCTTGGCGCGCAACTGCAAGCGCTTCACGCATCCAGAACTGATCCGACATTGCAAAAGATCGAAACGGGGCGATTGCCCCAATTTGCACTTTCAGGCCCGCAGCCGGAGCCGCGGGACCGAAAACGCATATAAGCGCCCGAGAGGATTCGAACCCCCGACCTTCTGATCCGTAGTCAGATGCTCTGATCCACTGAGCTACAGGCGCATAATAAGCTGGCGGAGGAGGTGGGATTCGAACCCACGATGGCGGTTAAGCCATAACTGCTTAGCAGGCAGTCCAGTTCAGCCACTCCTGCACCCCTCCATATTTTGGAATAATGGCGGTGGGAGTAGGATTCGAACCCACGGTGACTTGCGCCACAACGGTTTTCAAGACCGCCGCTTTCGACCTCTCAGCCATCCCACCGAAAAAGCGTCCTTATTGTAACAAAAAAAAGAAAAATTGTCAAGAATCATTGAACTCTTAGGAGCGAAAATTAAATGCTCGTGTGTGGCTAACGTTTATCAAACTGATACTGACACTTAAAACTTTGATTTCCTTGCATCTGTGTGGAGATACGGATATAATATCGCATCATTCCAATCATATCGAACTGAAACAACAATCAGCGTGATGTAGAATTGGTGACGATACAATTGAACAGGGGGAGAGGTGTGGAGAGCACGGACATAACTTGTGGTATACCGACATAGCAGCTCATAAACAGTAAGGAGAGATTCAATGACGCATCAAGGAATACGCAGGATTTTCAGAGATTGCAACAAAATCTGTTTTTATTCGCTTAATTATTTAGTTCTCATTATGGGAATCTTGTTCCTATTTGCGGGATGCCAAGACGTCCAACAACTGCTTGTACCAGTGCCCGATGAAGGTGATGATGGCCCTATCAAAATTGGTTTTATGTATACTAGCGAGATCCGAAGCAATAGTCTAAACGGTGCGGAATTAGCAGCACTACAACTGAACGGAGCGGGTGGAGTGCACGGTAGGGAGATCAAAATTATCGCTCGTGGCAATATGAGTGACATCGACCAAGCCGCCGGAATAGCAGAGGAATTAATTGTCCGAGAGGGGGTTTCAGCAATTGTTGGACCCAACAGATCAAATTATGCTGTAGCTATTGGGCCGGTCGCCCAACGCCACGGGATTCCCATGGTAACCACTACCGCCACCAATCCGTCCGTTACTGCTGCAGGTGACTTTGTATTTATGGCGGCGTTCACCGACGACTTTCAGGGGAAGGTGATGGCTACATTTGCGACGCAAGATTTGGAGGCACGGACCGCTGCGGTCCTCACACGCAGAGAGTCCATTTATTCGGAGGGTTTATCTCAGACTTTCATTGACAACTTTACTGCTTTGGGAGGTGAGGTTGTACATGCTCAATTTTATATGAGAGGTGATATCGATTTTACCGCGCAACTGACCGCGATCGCCGAAGCTGCCCCAGACGTTTTCTTCCTGCCCGGTTTTTCAACTGAGATTCCGTTGGTGGTTGAACAGGCGAAGACGCTCGGCATAACGGGCATCCTCCTCGGCGGTGACAGTTGGGATAACGCTCCGTTAATTGCCGCTAATAGTGAGATTCTTGAGGGAAGTTTTTTTAGCAGCCTCTTCTCGGCCGATGTTGAACCGGGCGATTTGAGTGAAACTGTTGATCGATTTATCACAGCTTACACTTCAATTTTTGAGGTAGCACCCGCCGGGGGTGCTGCGCTGGGTTATGACGGGGTGCGACTTGTGGTTGAGGCGATGCGTCGTGCAAATGACCTAACACCAGCGATGGTTCGCGACCAGCTTGCGGCAACTATGGATTATAGCGGGGCAACATTTATCTCCGGCTACAATGAAAACCGACACCCGAATAAGAGCGCGGTTGTCAATCAGATCATCAATGGTGAGGCGCGTTTTTATAAATTGATCGAGCCGTAATTTGTAGCAGGGTAGCGCATTGTACCTTACCCACTACCTCATAGGAGAATTTGAGTGATAGCGAAACGCATTCGGCTGACCGGAGGCGGACCCATCAATCGGCTTCAGATCTTACTATTTCTGATAGTTACTTTGTTTTGGGGATGCGATCAGGCCCAGCAATTGCTCACACCACCACCGGATACGGGCGATGGGGAGGCCATTAAAATCGGTTTTCTCTATACCACGCCGAACCGAAACAATAGCCGGTATGGTGCAGAGTTAGCGACGCTGCAACTGAACGAAGCGGGAGGTGTGCAAGGTGTACCGGTACAACTGATTGCACGCGGTATACCAACACAACGTTTTGTGAACGAGGATATAAACGATACAGAGTATGTCGCGGACCTAGCGCTGGAGTTGATTGTTGAAGAGAAAGTATCGGCAATCGTTGGTCCCAACCGTTCAACCTATGCCGTGGTTGTCGGGGAAATTGCCCAACAGCATGGGATACCGATGATGGCAACATCTGCCACCAATCCGGCCGTCACTGCTGCGGGTGACTTTGTATTTATGGCGGCGTTCACCGATGACTTTCAGGGAAGGGCGGTGGCTGCGTTTGCTATGCAAGATTTAGAAGCTCAAACTGCGGCAGTGCTCACGCACAAAGACGATGTCTACTCGGAGGGTTTATCGCAAACCTTCATTGACAACTTTACCGCTCATGGGGGTCGGGTGGTGGCTGATGAATTTTACGCGGCGGGGGACACCGATTTCACCGCACAACTGACCGCAATCGCTGAAGCTGCGCCGGACGTAATTTTTAGCACCGGCTTTCTCCCCGAAGTCCCTTTGGTGGTTCAGCAGGCGAGGGGCGAGATTGGAATAACGGCGACCTTCATCGGCGGTGATGCGTGGGATAACATGGGGTTGATTGAGTCGGCTGGGGCGGTTATTGACGGAAGTTTCTTCAGCAGCGGTTTTTCGGCAGAGGCGGAACCGGATGATTTGGGTGAAGATGCCCATCAATTTGTGATTGCCTACACCGCAATGTTTGGCGCACTGCCCGATGGGGGTGCTGCGCTGGGATATGATGCACTTCGGCTTGTGGTTGAGGCGATGCGCCGAACGGCTAACCGAACACCGATGGCGATTCGCGATCAACTTGCGGCGACCATGAATTATAGTGGTGCAACGTTTATCTCCGGTTACGATGAGAACCGACACACATCTAAGCGTGTGGTTATTAAACGGATTGTCAATGGTGAGGTACAGTTCCATAAATTAATTGAACCATAAACAACAGGGTGTGTAAACCATTCTGTATATTTTTTACTACTAAGCAGGAGGATAAATCGACATGGCCGATAATGAACGGACATATACGATGGGGCGTAGCCAAGAGGAGACGGAGCGTTTGATTCAGCAGTCAGGACTGTATGAAGACATAACGGGACGGCTTCTCAGGGATGCGGGTCTTTTTACCGGAATGAAGGTGCTTGATATTGGTAGCGGTGCTGGGGATGTAGCAATGGCTGCTGCAGAATTGGTCGGTAGCGAGGGAAAGGTCGTCGGGGTGGATATGAACCCGGAGATCCTCGAAACTGCCCGAGCACGCGCGCAAGCAGCGGGCTTGTCGAACGTCCAATTCATGGCAGGGGATGCCCAAACTTTAGACCTGCCGAACGACTTTGATGCCCTAATTGGCCGTTTGGTTTTGATGTATTTGCCTGATCCTGTGGAGACTTTGAAACAGCTCGCTACACACCTACGTCCAGGCGGTATCGTCGCTTTTCAGGAGGTTGAGTTCTCTGCCTATGCGTCAATTGCTCACCCAGAGACCCCGATGATGAATCAGTTAGCCGAGTGGGGAGTAGAGGTATTCCGGCGTTCAGGGGCGCATGTTAGTATGGGGCTTGATCTATATAGAACTTTTGTCGATGCGGGTTTGCCCGAACCCTCTCTACAGTATTCAGCACCGGTGGGCGGTCCAGAAACGTGGATAGGTTATCAATTCATAACAGCCGCTTTTCAGAGCCTGCTCCCGCTCTTGGAACGATTCGAGATTGCGACTGCTGAAGAGGTTGACTTGGACACTCTTGCCGCGCGACTTCGGGCGGAGGTTGTTGCATCGAAACGTCCGGTCATGCTGCCGCCGCATGTCACGGCTTGGGCACAACTCCCAGCGTAAAGTTACTTGTTAGTTGTGGTGTTCTGATTGATCGGCGGTTGGGTTGCTTCATATCCGATTGGCGATGAACATTTCCCCGACCGCCAACAGGAACACCCCAAGCATTAGATACCACCACACTCCCTGATTTTTTTCAACCTCGCCGTGATACCTTGTAATTGTCTCCACTGTGACAACCTCTGTGGGGACGGCTTTTTCACCGCTAGCTAACATGCTGGTTAGTTCCTCCGGATCGCGAGTTGTGAGGTTGGATTCGATGGTGTCTGGATTGACGACAAAGTAATGTGGCTGTTCGCCGGAGATATGTACAGAATAGATTCCCGGCTGCTCAGTAGCGTCGTAGATAATCCCACCGTTCTCATTGATTTCCGTCCGGGTTTCCTGACCTGCTGGATTGAAAATAGCGGCTTCTGTTCCCGGTGGCAGTTGATAGCCACTTAGTTCTGCCAGATCGCCGATGCGATAGTCGGGCTTCTCATCCGTTCGCTTGAGCGCAAGGTATTTGATTGCTTCGTACAGAAACGGGAGATAAACGCCGTGAATCGGTAGGTCTGTCCACTCCCGATCGATCGTCGAGGTAAAGCAGAGCACGCGCCCGGTCCCATAGACTTTCTCGAAGAGCGCCGGACTTCCATCGTCAAAACTTGCCAAGACTGTTGAACCTTTCAGCGGCACGGCTTGGATGTACCGATAGAATCGTCCCCTTCCAAAATCACCGTGATTCGGATCTTTGAACGGATGGAAGATAGGATGGTCGTAATCGAGGGTTGCGAGGACGCTGAACTGATCACGATCGAGCGCGTCGCCAACTGGCTGCACGAAATTACACGGCATCAACGGCTCTTCGCCCGCACCGAGGGCACTCCGATATGCCTCCAGATCCATCCGATCCCCCGCGGTGATAATTAGACCACCGCCAGCTCCAACAAACGTCTTCAGGGATCCCGCCTCCGCACCTGTCAGTTTCTCCACATTTGCTAAGATAATCACGTCATATTTTGAGATTTCTGAAGGGTTTGGCAGCTGACGGGATTGTGTCAAGTCGATCGGCACAATCTGGTTTTCCGGCTGAAGCGCTGCCTCCAAGAAAAATGTCTCACTCTCATAATCGCGCCGTCCCGGCTCACCGTTTATGCTGTGCACCTTGATAGACTTCAGGCTTTGCAGGCGAAAATACCGCTTATTGTCAATCTCTAGGTGATCGCCCGGCAAGGCGGCGTAGCCGGTGTAAATTTTCTCTGTTCTGAAACGGACTGGGAACAGGGCGTCCATTACGTCATTAGGTTCGATGTCGAGCGTGGTGGTGCCGACGTTGTTATCATCGACAAACAGTTGGACCGGTAACCCTTCGACAACTTGCTCTCCGAAGTTCTGAACACGGACAATCACCTGTACTGGCCTCTGCTCATCTAATACCACCTGCGGCACACTCACGCCGGTGATCGCGAGGTTGCTCAATTCTTCCGCCCTCACATCAATAAAAGCGATCTCGATGTCGGGACTGAGTTTATCGGTATCAACGAAACTTTCCCACCCGATGCGCTGCAGATCGCTGACGAAGTAGATCTGTTTTCTTCCAATTTCCGCTTCTCCGAGTATCTCATCCGCCGATTGAATTGCATCTAGGTAATCGGTGGTGTGATTGGTCAATTGTGCCCCTGTCACTGCACTTTGGATCTGCCGATGTTCTGCATCAAGGGGTTTGACTATCTTTGCTCTGTTGTTAGTAAAAATCAGGGCGGAGGCGTCACTCGGTTGGAGGTCGTCAGCAAGCTCTATCACCGCCTTTTTCGCCCGATTGAAGGTGTCAAGATAACCCATGCTGTATGAAGTATCCAGAATGATAACGATATTTCGCACCCCACCAGTCGCTCCGGTGGTGGCAGGGGTATTTGCGAAAAATGGGCGTGCGAACGCGAGTCCAAGCAACGCCAAGATCAAGATGCGCATCAATAACAGGAGCAGTTGCTTTAACCGGTGCCGCTGCACGTTGGCTTGGTGGGACATCTTAATGAATCGGATTGTGCTGAACACAAGCCGTCTCGCCCGTTCCCGATTGAGGAGGTGGATAATCAACGGCAGCGATGCTGCGGCCGCGCCAACGGCAAGGAATAAGGGAGTTAGGAATTGGAGTCCAAACATAGGGATAAAAAATTGTCTGAATCAGGATTTACAGGATTAGCGGATTTACAGGATAGTGGGGCAATTGGCAAAAGCGCATTGATATGCGATGATGCCACGAATCAGAAGTTCCTTTGTGATAGCTGGATTCACGTTCTCGTCCAGGTGGAATTTAATCGTTTGAGACATCCTTTTGAGTTCGTTCCTTGAGTTTTTGCCTCAATGAAGAAGGGGTCTTGGCACGCACTTCGTCCTCTAATTTTTCTGCTTCCGCAATGTCTTGGCGAATTTCTTCTATGTTATCCATATAATAGACCAGTGCTGCATAGACATCGGCTAATGTAATCGAAGGGTAGTCATTGACAATCTCGTATGGGTCTTTGCCCATTCTATCGTGCATTATCACGATAGAATGGACTCGAATTCGATGTCCAACGGTGCGGGGTTTACCTCCGCAAACCCCCGGTGTGATTTCAATATGTGATTTATAGTAGATCTTAGAATTAATGAGACATGCCAAACCGGGGCGGTTAGGAAAACGAAACTACCGTTCTACCGTTTGGTAGGCGCTGTTTCTAACTGCGCCTATTCGGTGCGGTTTTCAACCGCACCTACCGGTGGACGAAAGTGTTTATTTATTTCTTGTATTCACTATAATTACCCCCATTTTTAACCTCCTGAGTTTCCTAACTGCAGCTTCACTTAACGGCATCATCCCTGAATATGAATCCTTGGCACTCAGGGACTGTCCTTTTCATTGTAATACGTGACGGAAAGGTTTTCAACTGTTTATTTTTTATACGATATAACCTCGGAATGACTTAGTGCGTCTAATTATTGATGGTCTTGTCATCCTGTTGGGATATTGTTTCCGTTTTTATATTGGAAGATTGTTATGCGTGCAGATGACGAAAAGTTGGTGTTCTAGACACTGGTGGATGGATTTAGAGCAGGCGATCTGAGCGCTACGGTCTTCTGAAAAGCTACAAACCCAAAGGAGGTTTTCTCATGTTGTTCATAGAGCAAATTCGCCATATATCGTCGCCAACAATGGTGTCGTTGAGGAGTGAAAAAACTATTGGCAGAATTCTATTTTTACTAGTCATGGGAATGTGTATTTTTATTATAATTGATCGGTATGCAACCGATTTGCCAACCATGGCGGTTCCAGTGCAGATGGAAAGCGGTTCGGCGGACCCTTATAACCGTGTCTCAATCGATCAGGGAGGTCAGTTGATTGTCCATGGGTCAACACCGGAAGCGGACGGTGGAGCACAAGTACCCGCTGCTGCCGCGGAAAACGAATCCGAAAAACTGAGTTTTTCTGGTCGCGTTGTTGATACTGATGGTGCACCGGTGGCGGATGCCGAAGTTCGATACGCCGTAAGCTTCTATCCGCTTGAAGGGAATGCTGGATCCGAACACTCCTCCCATTATGATCCTGATTTTTTTACGCGTACAGAGATAGATGGGACATTTCGTTTTGAGCTTGTGCCCTCCAGATTTGTATGGATGCCTTCCGATTCTGAAGGAATGTTGAGTCGTCTGAATATTGCTGTCACACACCCCGATTACGCAATCTGGTGGCAAGAGTTTCCGTTCCAAAGCGCAGCGGATGTTGAAATTCAACTCGAAATGCCGGAGGTTATTGCTGGCAAAGTGATGAACGAGACAGGCGAGCCGATTCAGAATGCGGAGATCCTGATGCACTCCTTGTTCCGTGGTAACCCAATGCTAAGAGAACATGGAGATGATTTGGATCATTATGCTTTGCCCCAACCCGTCAAGACAGATGCGAATGGAGAATTTGTGCTCCGCAGCCTACCGCAAAATGCGACAACCAGTTTTGATGTCCGAGGACCTGGATACGCAAAGCAGAACCGCCACAACGTGCCGGTCGGCACAGAGGGACTTGAATTCCGGTTGAAACGGGAGAGTAGGATTGAGGGACGCCTCACCTATGCGGGGACAGGCAAGCCTGTCAAGGACGCGGGGGTTGCACTTGAGGGCATCTATCCGACCGATGGGTGGGGACAGGCACGCGTTGATAGTAATGGAAATTATCTGCTGAAAAACGTTGCCTCCGGTATGTACGGTCTCTATCTTGCTCACGGACCAAAAGGGTGGACAGCCCTTGCCAAAGAATTCGTTACGGTCTCTAAAGGAGAGACTATTTCTAACGTAGATATGACCCTAATTCGGAGCGGCTTCATCACCGGACGGGTGACCGATCGGGATACAAATGAACCAATTGCGAACCAACCTATCAGATTAAACGATGCCGCCCGCCCGGAAGATTCTCAACTGATGGATCACCGTACGGAAACGGATAGAACCGGTGTTTATCGCTTCGATGCTGCGCCCGGTCAGGCACTTGTCCACACCAATCCACCGGTAGGCTATCAAGGTTTTGGAGGAACTGAGGCTCTCAATATCGGACAGATTCAGAGACGTGTGGATGTCGTCGAAGGTGAAATCGTTGTCGTTGATTTTCAGTTTTCGAGAGGGGTCAAGTTGGTCGGTCGAGTTTTCACAGAGGATGGTGAACCGGTCGCCGGTGCGAGAATTACCGACGTGCGAGACTGGTATAACGAGTATGGTAGATCGGACGAATCGGGTGGGTTTACTATTGGCGGACTGCGACCCGGGCAGAGACTCGGGCTCAAAGCAGAAAATGGTGGATTGGGATTGCGCGGAACGATAGAGATTGTAGTCCGGCCATGGTTACCAGTTGAGATTCGGATGAAACCCTATGAACGGGTCAAGGTCTCCGGACGAGTGATCGACCGTGAAGGAAAACCGATGCGGTTGGTGGATGTGGTTCTGATGCACTGGGCCCCTAAAGGACACTCCGCATACGGCACAATTGTTGCCGTGACAGATGACGATGGCTGGTTCCGGGAGGTTGATCTTATCGTTGGTGACGAGTACGAGATCTTTGTGGAAGCAGAGGGGTATCGGGAGGCAGAAACCGGGCAGTTCACTGCGACAGCGGAGATGACCCAAATCGCGGATCTCGTCCTGTTGCTGGCTGGCGGTCAGTTTTTCATCGAAGGGCGTGTCACCGATACCTCTGGCGAGCCGGTTCATACTGCACGGCTAGACATAAGTCAGGACGGGCAACATTGGTCAAGGTACACCGATGAGAACGGTAATTATCGGTTTGAAGATCTTTCTATGATGGTTGTCCGCACATTACATATTCACCATCCGGGGTACACAGAACATGAATTTAATATTTTGAAAACCAACCAACGACACGATTTGGTACTAGTCAAGGCGGATGGATATCTTGCTGGGAAGGTTGTAGACACCGACGGAAAACCAATTGCTGAGCAGATGCAGGTGGCGATAAGTGCCAAAGAAAATCCCTCCTCCGGTTATCGCTACTCCCCCGGTTCCTTGACCAACCTACAGGGTGAGTTTGAACTGAAGCACATCAAGGATCCGATTGTGTCAATTATAGTCAGTGATGTGACCGGCTTCAATTTTTTTAAATTTTTTGAAAATATCTCAGTGAATCAACGCGGTTTGGTCTTAACCTTAGCGCTGCCCAAACAAAGCCCCGGGGTGACTCCAAAACAACTAGCAGAGCAGTTATACTCCCAAGCCCGTAGGGAACGCTCCAAAACCTTGGTGAACCAACCCGCACCGGAGTTGAGTGTTGCAGAATGGCTATCCGGTTCCCCTATCTCCATTGAGGATCTGAAGGGGAAGACAGTTGTCCTGCATTTCTGGCGTTCGGCGGGGTTTGACCTTCATGAAGTGCGCCTGCTGAATATCTTGCAGGAGGTTTATCAAGAAAGAGGACTTGTCTGTATCACCATCTGCCCCGCCACGGCAGCGGTCGAGACGGTCAAGCGACATATGGCAGAGCAGTCGCTGTCCCACTCAATCGCGCTAGATCAACCGACAACGGTCATCGGTGCGAAAGGCGAAACCTTCGATCGATACGCTATCGACTGGTCGGCTCCAATCGTGCTGATTAATACAGCGGGAGAAATCACTGGACGTGTCTGGGCCGACGATCTTGAAGGTAAGATTCAGGCGCTGATCGCGGATTGAGCAAACGGGCATTACTGAATTGAAGCCGTTGGGAAATGATCTGAGTCAGGATTTACAAGATTATTAGGATAGTGAGACAATCAATAGAAATACCTCGATGTGCTAGTCATCCCTACCCATCAATAATAGGCCCTACAACTGATTCCTAGTCATTCTCTGTATGCCAATTTCAGAGCAGCGAAGTCTCCAATTTTTTTATATACAGCATAACCTCCTAGTAACTTAATGTGTCTAATTATTAAATAGCTTCGATACCTCATTGAGAGACTATTGTTATTTTTGTTTTTGGATTGGGGCGGTGTTATGCGTTCGGACGACGAAAAATTAGTGTCCCAAACACTGTCAGGCGATCAGGACGCCTTCGGGATGCTGGTGCACAAATATCAGGAGATGGTCTACGCCTACGCCTTTCAGAAGATGCGGAACGAGGAAGATGCACAGGATGTCACGCAAGAGGTCTTCTGGCGGGCATATCACGGTCTCTATCAACTCCGGCAGCCCCATCGGTTCCGAAGCTGGCTCTATACGATTATGTCCAACGAGTGTAAACGTCGACTAGTAAGTATTATCAAAACACGTCAACGTGAAACCGCGTTGGAGGACGCCACGGACGATACCCTACGGATTGAACCGGTCCACACCGCTCCCACAGAAGGTTGGCGGGTGGATTTAGAACAGGCACTCTCTGAACTTCCCGATGACAATCGAGTTGCGGTGTCGATGTTCTATATGGGTGACTATTCGTTGAAGGAGATATCCGAATTTCTCGGTGTCTCCGTCAACACAGTCAAGGGAAAGTTGTATCGTGCGCGTCAGCAACTTGGGAACGCACTGTCTGAACGTTATGGTAGCCTATTGAAAAGCCACAGACTCAAAGGAGGTTTTCTTGTGCACTTCATGGATCAAATTCACCATATACCCGTGCCGACAATGGCGTCGTCGTGGGGTGGTACAGCGATTGGTAAAATCGTATTCTCGTTGATCACGGCAGTGTGTGTATTGATCGGGGTTGCTAGGTACGGAACCGATTCACCGACGAGCCAACCAATGAATCAAGTCGGGATGGGACCGACCGAGGTGGTACTGCTCGCGCCTATCTCCGGTGCGGCACGCTCGTCAGTTTCGGGCGCTTCGATTCAAGCGGAAAATCATTCACCAACTGCTTCTAACCGTGCTTCAGGGGATCAGGGGCAGCAGTTGGCTGCCCGTGGGGTAACACCGGGAAAGGGCGGCAGCGCACAACTCCCCGTCGCCGCAGCGGAGAGCGGAACTGAAAAACTGATTTCTGGTCGCGTCGTTGACGACAACGGGACTCCGGTAGCGGAGGCCGAAATTGGATACGCTGTAATTTTCTATCCGTTTGAAGGAAAGATCGAATCCGGGTACTCCTCCTATTCCAATCCCGATTTTTTCACACGTACGGGGATGGATGGGACGTTTCGGTTTGAACTTGTGGAATGGATGCCCTTTGATTCTAAGGAAATGTTGAAGCGTCTGAATATTGTTGTTGCCCATTCCGATTACGCAATCTGGTGGCAAGAGGTTCCGTTCCAAAGTACAACGGATATGGGGATTCAACTCGAAATGCCGGAGATAGTTTCTGGTAAAGTAATGAACGAAGCGGGTGAGCCGATTCAGGGCGCGGAGGTACAGATTCAATCCGTGTCCCGCGGTGACCCGATACGAAGGGATTCCGGAAATAGTTTGACGCATGATGCTTTGCCTCAACCCGTCAAAACCGATGCGAATGGGGAATTTGTGCTCCTTGGATTGCCGCAAGGCACGACTATAACGCTTGACGTCAAGGGACCGGGATACGCACAGGAGAATCTCCACAACGTACCGGTGAGCGCAAAGAGGCTTGACTTCTGGCTGAAACGTGAGGGCAGGATCGAAGGACGTCTCACCTATGCGGATACCGGCGAGCCGGTCACACACGCGAGAGTCTCGTCTGGGCGGGGAGCGGCCCTCGTTGATAAAAATGGAAATTATCTCTTGGCGAACCTTGCCCCCGATACGTACAGTGTCTATCTCGCTAACGGCCCAAAAGGGTGGACAGCTATCCCCAAAGAATTGATTACAGTTTCTGAAGGGCAGACTGTTTCTAACGTGGATCTGACCCTGATTCGGAGTGGCTTCGTCACCGGACGGGTGACTGATCGGGACACAAACGAACCAGTTGTTCGCCATCTTATTCGACTAAACGATGCTGCCCGTCCAGAGGGATCTCAACTGATGGATCATTATGCGATAACGGATATGACCGGTGCTTATCGCTTCGACGCCGCGCCCGGTCGGGCGCTCGTCCACACCAATCTACCGGTGGGCTATCAAGATAGTGGGCAGATTGAAAGACTCGATATCAGGCAGATTCGGCGAAATGTCGATGTTGCTGAAGGTGAGACCGTCGTCGTTGATTTTCAGTACTCGAGTGGCCGAAGTTTTTAACGGAGGTTGATGAACCGTTCGCCGGCGCAAGGATTTCCAACACGCGGGATCAGCGTGAAGCGTATAGCATATCAGTCGAATTGGGCAGGTTTACAGTTGTTGGGCTTGCAGTCCGGATAGATGCGCTGAAGTTTTTGACCGATGCCCAAACCATCTTGTGTCAAATCAAAGAGTGTGTATTGCGCTTTCGCGTTCATTTTAGTATCCAGTGTTGTCTAATACTTGGGGCAACAGGAGGACCAAGAAGATCTAATCCATCGTCATCGGTGTCTATGCGAAAGATTCCCCACACAGGTCGATGGTCGCTCACTGCTAAGGACGCTGCGGCGTCATCGTTCCCGAAAAGGGTTTCGTCAAAACGCTCAATCCCGCTATCTCCGGTGTACTCGGTCACATAATTCGTTTGGAAAAAGATATTGTCGTAGAGGCTGGTATCTTTGATATGGGACTTCTGGGGGAGTTGGAACAGATGTCCCATTGATGGGATGGACAGCAGTGGACCGTATGCCGATTGATCATCGGGGTTGCGATTGAAATCGCCTAACAGTATCACGTCCTGCTCCGCGTCGTCCGCCGCTTGCACCGCTTGGTATACATTCGCTAGTTCCTGCACCTCACGCCGCCGTTGATTGACTGAATCGCCCCAAATTACATGCACGGCGATCGCGGTGAAATCAAATTTACCTGCCTTGAACGTGGCGAAATAGGGGTCGCGCAGAAAAACGTCGTTGGGGTCGGGGAACACTTCACCATTTTCGATAACCCGGACTATCTGTGGATCAAACAGGAAGGCGTAACGTTCCTTCACCTTTGCCCCGACTGGCGGACTTATTACATAGTCATAATCCCTTCCCATACCGTCCAACAAGGCTTCGGTTCGCATTAAGACCACTTCGTCTCTCAACTCAACAATAGCGATGAAGTCGTAGTCTATCAGCACCTTGGTGATGTGGTGTAACTCGTCATCAGTCCGGCTGCCATCACTGAAGATGCGGATATTCCACGCGGCAAGACGGAATGTTGACTCACTGTGTTCTGTTAGGGTCTCCTCTTCAACTGCTTCTTTGGGGACATCTATCTCGACGAGGGGAGGATCGCGGTGTTCTGTGCACGCTGCGAAAATACAAATGAGGATAAGGAGGAGGGGGCTCTGTTTTCGGTCAGTCATGTATCTCTCGTCGTCGGGTTGAGAGGTGGCCTGAATTAGGAATTACTTAAAGACTTCAAAGTTGCCGTTTTGCACGGTAAGTACCATTAGATCGTAAACCGCATCCCCAACAGCGTTAAAAGAGAATTCACCCAAAACCGTATCGAAATTTTCGATATTCGCCAGCGCGTCCCGAATTGCAGTTGCATCGGTGGATTGAGCGTTGGCAATCGCTTCAGCCAAGATATAGAGCGCTGCATACGACTGTGCTGCCCACGGGCTTGGCTCCGCCCTGTATTTCGCTCGGTAGTTCTGGACAAAGGCTCGGTTTCCCGGCGTATCAGCGGTGCGGGTCCAACTGGTAAAGGTAATTGACCTCTCGGCGGCATCGCCTGCGGCGTCTACTTCGTCTTTGGTTAGGTCGGGAACGATCAAAAGTACGTCGGTGGGTATACCGAGTTGACGAGCCTGAATCATAATCTCGATCATCTCTGGCGCTAAAGCGGAGATAAAGATGGCGTCGGGGTTTGATTCCTTGATACGGGTTAATTGGGCGGAGAAGTCGGTTTCGCCCGTCTGGTAGGTCTCTGTGATTAGGATTTCGACACCGTTTGCAGTGAGTGCTCCCCTTACCACCTTATTGCTGTCGGTGGAGTAGAGATCGATCGCATCATATATGGTCGCTGCTTTTGTATAGCGGAGTTTTTCCTGAGTTATTTTGATACCGCTTGGGACTAGCACATCTGTGGTGAGGCTAATACGAAAGTTAAAATCGCCAATCGCACTCAGTCCGGAAGCAGAGGAGAGGGAGCTTATCGCGACAACTCGGTTCTGTTGTGCGATTGGAAACGTTTCTCGAACCTGACTGGAGTTAGCGGGACCGAGGATAACAGGCACACCATCTTGATCTATCAATTTATTGTAGGCTTTAACAGCGTCCTCAACGGTCCCCTGATCGTCCTCGGTGATGAATGTAATTGTTGCATCACCGAGCATTCCTGAATGGTTAATTTCTTCGCGAGCGAGTTCAAAACCGCGCTGCATTGGCAGACCATACGGAGCGGCGAGCGCGCCTGACAGCGGTAGAACAACGCCAATAGGAAACTCCCCACCGAGTCCCTCCATCTGAGGCGGCATCTGAGCATAGGTGGAAAACCCTACAATCAGCGCGGCAATCGCCAATACAAACGCGAATGTGGTAAGCCTCCTGATAGTCATATTGAGTCTCCTTCTTTTTATGGTAGACTTTAGAATTATGGTGAACACCAAAAACAGATAGACACTTTCGTCCCCCGGTAGGTGCGTTTTTCAACCGCACCGAATAGACACTGTTAGAAACAGTGCCTACCAAACGGTAGAACGGTAGTTTCGTTTTCCTAACCCCCGGTTTAGAGTGTCTCATTAATTCTAAGATCCACCATAGTTAGGCACTCTCAACGCAAAACCAACCCCCTAAATCCCCCTTGTCAGGGGGATTTTGGAAACTTCGCTAGGGTCGGAGTATTGGTAAATGTCTACTTGTTTCTCTAATTCACCATAGTTAAAGGGGTGTGGGACTATCCTAAGCGGGCACCCACAAGGGGTACCCCTACTATGAATCCTTCTGGCATTTGGAGGGTTACTCGAATGTGTGAAACTCGCCGTTCTTGACGATCAGCATAAATGGATCGTAGACCGTGTCCCCGACAGCGTTAAAGGAGAACTTACCCAAAACGGTATCAAAATCTGAGAGATTTGCCATAGCGTCGCGGATTGCGGTTGAATCGGTGGATTGAGCGTTGGAAATCGCTTCCGCCAAAATATAGAGTGAGGTGTACGACTGGGCTGCCCAGATGCTCGGTTCAACGCCATATTTCTCGGCATAATTCTGGACGAAGGCTTGATTTCCCGGCGTGTCGGCGGTGCTGAGCCAGCTTGCAGAGGTTATCAGACCTTCGGCGGCATCGCCCGCGGTTCGGACTTCATCTACACTGACTTGGGCGACGATAAAGGGGATCGAGTAGGGAATACCGAGTTCACGCGCTTGGATCATAATGTCAGGCATATCTGTTGGTAGTGCGGAGATAAAGATGGCATCAGGATTTAGGTCCTTGATGCGATTCAGTTGCTCGGAAAGGTCGGTGTCACCGCTTTGGAAGACTTCTGTGGTAAGAATCTCGACACCACTTTCGGTGAGAGATTCTTGCCACACCTTATCGCTATTCCGGGCGACGAGTTCGACACTGTCAACGATGGTGACTACTTGTTGATAGCCGAGTTTTGCGTGAGTTATCTTCACGCTATGTGGGATAACCACATCTGCGGTGAGGCTGGCACGAAAGACATAATCGCCAATCGCGCTCAAGCCGGAGGCACCGGAAGTCGGACTGAGTGCTACAACTCGGTTCTGTTGTGCGATTGGAAAGACTTCGCTGGCGGCACTGGAACTGGCGGGACCGAGTATAGCGGGCACGCCATCTTGATGGATTAGTTTATTGAATGCCTCAACGGCACCCTCAACGGCGGTTTCATCGTCCTCAATGATGAAGGTAATTTTTCCATCATCAAGTCGCCCTGAATTGTTAATTTCTTCGCGAGCCAGCTCAAAACCTTCGCCCATCCGTAAGCCAATCGCGGCGAGTCGCCCTGTAATTGGCAAGACGACACCGATGGGGATCTCTCCACTGAGTTCGTCCATCTGAGGCGTTGTGGGTATGAGAAGCTGCCCAATCTGGTCACAGGCAGAAAGTCCTGCAATCAGAGCAACAATTGTCAAGACAAGCACCAATCGGGTAAATGGTCTGATAGTCATATCGAATCTCCTTTTTTTAGTAAAAAAACGCCGTGGTATTCTTGGAGAGCGTCCACAAGGTGCGCCCCTACGAATTGTGCTGGAATTTGGATATTTACTCAAAGACTTCGAATTCGCCGTTTTTGACAACTAGTACAATCGGGTCGTAAACCGCATCGCCCACGGCGTTAAAAGAGAACTTACCCAGAATGGTGTCGAAATCTGTGATGTTGGCGAGCGCATCTCGTATCGCGTCTGGATCGTCGGATTGTGCATCAGCAATCCCCTTGGCAAGAATATAGACAGAGGCATACGACTGGGCTGCCCAGATGTCCGGTTCAATGCCGTATGCTGCTTGGTAATTTTGTATAAAGGCTTGATTGCCCGGTGTATCAGCGGTACTGATCCAAGTGGTAAAGGTGATTGCGCCCTCAGCGGCATCACCCGCGGGTTGAATTTGGCTTGAAGCGAGGGTAAGGGTAATGAGGAAGGGAACATCGGTAGGAATACCAAGCTGGCGTCCTTGAATCAGAATCTCGGGTGTCTCTATTGGTGTAGCCGAGATAAAGATGGCATCCGGATTCGACTCCTTGATGCGGGTTAATTGCGCGAAAAAGTCAGTTTCGCCGGTTTGGAAGGTCTCTGTGGTCAGAATCTCGACGTTGTTCGCGGTGAGGGCTTCTTTCACAACTGCTTCACTATCGGTGGAGAAGAGATCGCTTTCATCATATATGGTTGCTACCTTCTGGTAGCCGAGTTTCTCCTGAGTTATCCGGACGCTGCTTGGAATCAGCACATCTGTGGTGAGGGCGGTGCGAAAGATAAAATCACCAATCGCGCTGAGATCGCGAGCAGCAGAGGTGGGACTTATCGCCACAACTCCATTCTGTTGTGCGATTGGAAAAACTACTTGTCCCTGTGTTGAACTGGCGGGGCCGAGGATAGCAGATACGCCATCCTGATGAATTAGTTTATTGAATGCTTCAACGGCACCCTCAACGGTGCTCTGTCCATCCTCGACGATGAGTTTAATTTTTACGTCGCCCAGTTGCGAGTTATTAATCTCTGTGACGGCGAGTTCAAAACCTTGTCCCAACGGCGGGTTCTCCAGACCGAGTCGTCCAGTGATCGGGTGAACGGCGCCAATGGCAATCTCTCCGCGAAGCCCTTCCATCTGGGGAGTTGTGGGTAGGAGTAGTTGTCCAATCTGGTCACAGGCAGAAAGCCCCACAATCAATGCGGCAATTGTCAAAACAGATGCAAATCCGGTGAACCTTCTGATAGTCATATTGAATCTCCTTGTTTTTAAGTTAGAAGAGTGTGGTTTGAACCTAAGTGGGCACCCACAAGGGGTGCCCCTACGAATCGTGCTAATATTTGGAGGTTTACTCAAAGACTTGAAGTTCGCCGCTTTTTACAATCAGTACAACCGGGTCGTAAACCGCATCACCTACGGCGTCAAAAGAGAATTTACCCAGAACAGTATCTATATCTGTGATGTTCGCCAGTGCATCTCGAATTGTGATCGCATCGGTGGATTGTGCATCGGTAATTGCTTTGGCGAGAACATAAACTGTGGCATACGACTGCGCCGCCCAGATGTCCGGTTCGACGCCATATGCTGCTCGGTAATTCTGAATGAAGGCTTGATTTCCCGGTGTGTCAGCGGTGTTGATCCAACTGGTAAAAGCAATTGTACCCTCAGCGGCATCGCCCGCGGCTTGTACATCGGTTGTAGTCAGCGTGTTAATAATGAAGGTCACCGAATCAGGTATACCGAGTTGACGCGCTTGCATCAGGATCTCCGGTTTGTCTGGCGGCAAAGCGGAAACAAAAATAGCGTCAGGATTCAGGTCATTGATACGCGTTAATTGTGCGGAAAAGTCGGTGTCGCCGCTTTGGAAAGTCTCTGTAGTTAAAACCTTGACGCCGTTGGCAGTAAGCGCTTGCTTCATCACTTCGGTACCGTCCGCGGAGAAGAGGTCAGTTTCATCATATATAATCGCGGCTTTCTGGTAACCGAGTTTCGATTGTGTTAACTCAATGCCGCTTGTAATCAGCACATCTGTGGTGAGAATGGTGCGAAATACAAAGTCGCCAATCCCGCTGAGATCGCGGGCAGCAGCGGTAGCACTTATCGCCACAACCTTGTTCTGTTGTGCGATTGGAAACGCCGCTTCGGTTGCACTTGAGCTGGCAGGACCGAGAATAATAGACACGCCCTCTTGATAGATTAGTTTATTGAATGCTGCGACAGCACCTTCAACGGTACTCTGATCGTCTTCGGTGATAAACTTGAGTTTTATCGCGCCAAGCTGTGAGCTGTTGATCTCTTCAAGCGCTAGCTCAAAACCACTTTCCATCTCCATCCCAACCGAGCCGAGTCGCCCGGTGGTAGGATAGACGAGACCAATGGCAATCTCACCACGAAGCCCTTCCATCTGTGGTGTTGTAGGGATAAGAAGTTGTCCAATCTGATCACAGGCGGAAAGCCCTACAATCAGCGTGGTAATTGCCAAGACAGATGCGAACTTGGTGACCTTTCCGATACTCACGTTGAATCTCCTTGTTTTTACCTAAAAAAATACGGTGTTGCCGTAAGAGGGCACCCACAAGGGGTGCCCCTACGGATCCTGCTAGAATTTAGCGGCTTACTCGAAGATCTGGAATTCGCCGTTTTCGACAATCTGTACAATTGGGTCGTAGACGGCATCCCCGTCGGGGTTAAAAGAGAACGCCCCCAAAACGGTATCGAAATCTTTAGTGTTCGCCAGGGCGTCCCGAATCGCGGTTGGGTCTGTGGATTGTGCCTCTGCGATCGCCGCAGCGACGATATAGACAGCAGCATACGACTGCCCTGTCCAAGTGTCCGGTTCACTCCCATACGTCGCTCGGTACTTCTGGACGAAATCTTGATTTCCCGGTGTATCCGCGGAGCTAATCCAACCTGCGGGAGAGATCGCACCCTCTGCAGCAGCACCTGCGTTTTCCACGTCATTTATCAGACTGGTGATAAATGGAACCTCTGTGGGAATCCCAAGCTGGCGACCTTGAATCAAAATTCCAGTCTGTTCCTTCTTCTGTGATGCGATAAAGATGGCATCAGGATTTGCGTCTTTTATCCGAGCTAATTGGTCAGCAAAGTTAGGATCGTGACTTTGGAAGGTTTCTGTGATCGGAATCTTGACACCGATTTCAGTAAGCGTGTCCCTGAACTTTTCATAGCTATCTATGGAGTAGGAATCGATTTCATCATATATGATTGCTACCTCTTGATAGTCGAGTTTCGCATGTGTTGTTCTGACACAGTTGGGGAGCAGGATATCTGTGGTGAGTCCGGCGCGGAAGATAAAATCGCCAAGCGCACTCAGACCGGCAGCATTTGAAGAGGAGCTAAAAGCCACAACCCGGTTCTGTTGCGCGATTGGAAACGCCGCCTCTGCTTGACCTGAAGTTGTGGGACCAAAGATAACAGGCACGCCATCTTGATGGATCAGTTTATTATAGGCATTGACGGCACCCTCAATGGTGCTCTGGTCGTCCGCGTCGATGAACTTGAATTTCACATCGTTGAGTTGCGAACTGTTTATCTCCTCAAGTGCTAGCTCAAAGCCACGTCGTATCGGTAGCGCAAAAGCAGCACGCCCTCCAGTGATAGGGTAGACCATGCCAATGGGAATCTCTATCGAATCTTCCCTATCAGATGGAGCGGGGACGAGAAGTTGCCCAATCTGATCACAGGCGGAAACCCCTACAATTAGTGCGACAATCGTCAAGACAAACGCGAATTTGGCAACTCTACTTATATTCAATTTGAACCTCCATATTTTTTGTGACCTGAGTTATGTTTTATCTTCTTACCCTGCTTCTGTTAAGGGTTACTCGAAGATTTCCAATTGACCGTTCACCACAATCAATATCTTTGGGTCGTAAACGGCATCTCCGACCTCGTTAAAAGAGAATTTACCGAAAACGGTGTCAAAATCTTTGATATTCGCTAGTGCGTCTCGGATCGCGGTTGACTCGGTAGATTGGGCATTGGCAATCGCTTCAGCCAAAATGTGGAAGGCTGCATACGAGCGTGCGGCGTAATTGCTCGGTTCCACCCCGTATTTCTCAGTATAGTTCTGGATGAAGGCTTGGTTTCCCGGTGTGTCAGCCGCGCTTGCCCAACCAACAAAAGTAATTGCGCCTTCGGCAGCATCGCCCGCGGCTTGCACGTCGGCTATAGTCAACGTACGCATAACAAACGGCACTGAGTTGGGTATACCGAGTTGGCGACCTTGGGTCAGAATCCCGGGCTTTTCTGGCGATAGAGAGGAGATAAAGATAATGTCGGGATTTGCGTCCCTAATCCGAGTTAATTGTGCGGTAAAGTCGGTCTCACCGCCTTGAAAGGTCTCTGTGATTAAAACGTCAACGCCGTTTGCAGCGAACGCTTCCCTCACCGCTTCATCGCTATCCGCGGAGAAGACATCGCTTTCGTCATACATGGTCGCCGCTGTTTTATAGCCGAGTTTTGCGGAAGTTATTTCAATACCGCTTGGGATCAATACATCTGTGGTGAGCGCGGCGCGAAAGACAAAATCGCCGATAGCACTGAGCCCACGGGCTGCGGAGGTGGGGCTAAACGCCACGACCCCATTTTCTTGCGCTATCGGAAACGCTGCCGCACTCTGACTTGAGGTAGCGGGGCCGAGGATAACAGGTACGCCATCCTGATGGATTAGTTTATTATAGGCTTCGACGGCACCTTCAACGGTGCTCTGGTCGTCCTCTATGATAAGTTTAATGCTTCTACCACCGGATTGTGAGTTGTTAATTTCTTCGAGAGCGAGTTCAAGTCCGGTGCCTATTGGTACTCCATATGGAGAGGCGAGTCGTTCTGTGGTAGGTAAGACGACACCGATGGGAATCTCTACACTCACATCTTCCATCTCAGGTGGTGCGGGAACGAGAAGTTGCCCAATCTGATCGCAAGCGGAAAGTCCTACAATCAGGAAGGTAACCGCTAGTATAAAGGTAAATGTTGTGGTTTTTTTGATATTCATCTTAAATTTCCTTATTGGCTCATGTTAAGGAATAGTGCAAAGAAACCGAGTTTTGAAGAAAAAACTCGGTTTCTCCTCGCATTTTGACTTCCTTTTGATATGAACTTCCTTATTTTGAAATGAAAAAAATCAGGAAAGGGACAATTGAGGAGAGCTGTCCCCCACCTGATTTGCTGGAAATTGATACTTGGAAAATGTTATCGAAGCGTTTTTTCAGGTCTAAAATGTAAATCATAGAGAACAACGATTGTTATTCCCTACAGGATACAATGTTTGATTCTGTACGGATTATTCAAAGACTGCAAATGCGCCATCTTTGACAATGAGTATCTGTGGGTCGTAGACGGCATCCCCGACAGCGTCGAAAGAGAATTTCCCTAAAATAGTGTCCATATCCATGGTACTCGCCAATGCGTCCCGAATCGCCGCTGAGTTAGTGGATTGTGCTTCCGCAATCGCCGCAGCGAGGATATGGAGTGTCGCATACGATTGCGCTGCCCAAGGATTCGGGTCAACGTCGTATACTGCACGGTAATTCTCAATGAAGGCTTGATTCTCCGACGTAGCAGTGAGGCTGGCCCAACCTGTAAAAGTAATCACTCCTTCCGCAGCAGCTCCTGCGGCTTGTACCTGTTCTATTGCCATTTCAGGCAGAATAAAGGGCACCGAGTCGGGTATACCGAGCGCACGGCCCTGTGTCATAATCAGAGGCATCGCCGGTGGTAGCGATGAGATAAAAATGGCATCAGGATTCAACTCCATTATCCGAGTTAATTGTGCAGAAAAGTTGGTATCGCCCTTTTGGAAGTGCTCCGTGATTAGAATATCAACGCCGTTCTCAGTAAGCACATCCCTGAATGCTTCATTACTGCTTATGGAATAGGTATCTTTATCTTGGTATATCAGGGCCACTCGCTGATAGCTGAGTTTCGCGTGCGTCACTTGGACACCCGGAGGGTTCATCACACCGACGGTGAGTCCCGCGCGGAAGATAAAGTCGCCAATCGCGCTTAGACCAGAGGCGGAAGAAACCGAGCTAAAACATACGACTCCATTCTCTTGGGCTATCGGAAACGCGTGTATTGCCTGATCTGAAATAGCAAGACCGGTAATAGCAGACACGCCATCTTGATGAATGAGTTTGTTGAAGGCTTCTACGGCGCTCTCACTCTGGTCGTCCTCAGTGATGAAGGTGATTGTTGCACCGCCGAGCAGCCCTGAATGGTTAATCTCATCGCGAGCGAGTTCAAAGCCATTTAGCATCGGTATACCAACTTCCTCATCGTATGCCCCTGTCAGCGCAACAACGACACCGATAGGAATCTCTCCACTAAGTCCTTCCATTTCCGGTGGTGCGGGAACAAGCAGTTGTCCAATTTGGTCACAGGCAGACAGTCCCGCAATCAACGTGACAATCGCTATTACAAAGGCAAATTTGGTGAATCTTCCGACGTTCATTTTTTAACCTCCTTGGTTTCAAGGGAAAGAGTTGAGATGGGATTGAATTCGGAGAACCTACCCCAACTGGATTCGTGGTTAATTGATATCTGGAAAAGACCAAGCAGCTGATAATTACTCAAAGACTGCGAATTCGCCGTTTTTGGCAATCAGTTTTCCATGAATGAGAAACTGCATTATTATATGTTATTCCCCCATCACGGGGCAAACTTTTTTGCCGATACATTAAGATTTTGATTGATGTCCAACGGTATCTCCGTCGTGCGATGGATAATTGGTTCGATAAAGGGTGTTGGGCAATGCTTGCTAGCCATGGGGCTATGTGTTATACTTTTGCTGGAGTGTCGAAAGGGGGCGCGAAAAAAATGTTAAATCCCAGCATGAACAGCAATGAGGTAGTCGCAAGGACAGTGTTTCAACCGATGAGTTTCATGGATATTTTAGAAGCGGTATTCAGTCTCTATCGTAACCATTTCCGACTGATTGTCGGCATCTGTGCTGTTTATTTCATTTTTACCTTAGGAGTGAACCTGTTCACAGATATTTCAACGCTTTTTTTTAAAGATTCAGGCTTGCAGGGGTTGGTGATTGCAATAGGTCCGGTTGCTACTTGGATTACCATTGTAGTCGGGTTGTTCTCCGCAGGTGCGCTCCTGTTTACTGGTGCCCAAATCTATTTAGGCGAGAACATCACTGCTGGTGCTGCATTCATGCAGGTCGCACGCCGGTTTGGACCCTACTTTGGAAGTTTTCTACTCTGGATGTTAGTTGTTGGGCTGTTAGCGCTAACTATCATCGGTATTCCGTTTGCCATCTATCTTGGGACACGGTGGGGTTTATACGCCCAGGCGGCTTTGGTTGAGGAGACTTCGGCGACGAACGCGCTGAAACGTAGCCGCGAATTGGTCAGAGGAGCATGGTGGCGTGTCTTTGGCATCATGTTGGCGCTGTTTCTGCTCGCTTTCATGATTCAGATTGTGCTTCAGTTCTTTTTGTTATTTGCTTTCGGTTTCACGGAAGTGACAAGTGGTGAAGGGGGACCACTGCAAATGTTTCAACGGATGCTCTTACCTGAACTGACGGATTGGGATGGATTGGCCACTTACGTGATTCACCGTTTCATTAATGATGTTGTCAGCAGCTTGATGCTTCCGTTAACACCAATTGGTATCACGCTGCTCTATTTTGATCTGCGTATACGAAGAGAACGGTTTGGTACTGATGTGCACGTGACTAGCGAGGTGGAATGAATCGCTATGGACTAAATCTTAGCCCTGAGAACGCAGCGTTTTTTCGCAGTGTTGGGTTTGATTTATCTGTCTCTAAAGCGTGTTGTTGAAATGCAAAACTTCTATTGTCGTTGGTAGGGGGGCGTCCTTAGTTGTTCAACCCAAATTACGGCACTGGAGATACGGGTCGGGCAAGTCCGAGAGGATCCGTCCGTGCCGAGACTAGGCGTGACCGGGGATGCCCGACCTACAGGTGTGGGTGCGATGGAGGGGTAACAAGACCTAACAGAATCTAACAAAATCTAACATTTTAGCGTTATTTTACAACATGAGTAAGGGAGAAGTGACCATGTCTACGCCAAATTTTAAGTCAATTGAGCCGTTAACAGCGGAGCAGATTGTGCGATTCAAGCGTGATGGATTCTTGGTTCTCGAAGGGGTTCTCGACCCTGAGCTTTGTCGCCAAGCGCGTGATGAAATGTGGGAGGTGATTCAGGCTCATCTGCCGCGTATGGAAAGGGATGATGCTTCCACATGGGGTCCCATCACTGAGGAGGAGAATGCCAAGCTACAGCATCGACCCGCGGGCGGTGGCGATCCGTATTTCAGTGGTAACGGATACCGGTTCACAGTCCGCAACGGGGCATCGGAATTGATGCTCAATCTCGCTCCCCGCGCATTGTGGCAAGTTGCAGAGCAGCTTCTTGGGAAGGGGACAGTGGTGTGGCCCGCTGGGCTTGACGAGTCGGGCTATACGACTGGTCCGTGTTTTATGTGCGATGATGCTGTGGGAGGGCTGAATTCCCATGTGGGACATACGATGGATTGGTCTTCAGGAGGCACCTTCACAACAGAGCCTGCGCTGCGGTTACCCGAAACCGGTCCGGTGTGGCTCAATGGACAGGGAACTCGCGGATTATACTGCACTCTACCGAACAGTCCGTCCCATGCGCCTGAATACCGTGGTGCTCACTCTGATGGCGCATGCTACGGTCGATGGCGGCTGCAGATGTCAGCATACATTTCGGATGTGCCACCCAACTCCGGCGGATTTACTGTTTGGCCCGGGAGTCACTCTCGGATTTGGCCCGAACAGTGGAAGGCTTTCAAGGAGGGCGAGAAGCATACAGACAAACATTTAGCGGTACGCAAGGCGGGCGGTTATACCGACCCTGTCATTGGAGAGATTAAGGCAGATACCGAACCGTTTGATTGTCACGGTCCCACCGGTACTGTGGTGTTGTGGCACACTAAGATTCTGCATATCGCGGGGGAGAACGCTTCTGACGATGTTATCCGCCAAGCGACAATTTACGGTTTTAAGAAAACGCCTGAGTCGGTTCCCGACGCGCTCGTGGTGGACAATACCGATGGCGATATCTGGCGGGATTGGTCCGATGCGGTGCGTGCCTAATCTTTGACATCAGCCGACCAGACGGTACTCCTGCCGGGAGGATAGCTGGCGTTCAACTATTCTTGTTGTCAAGAGGTGATGTATGCTGGCGAAATTTATCTATCCCTTAAATTTCCTGATGGTCTGGCTACTAGCGGCGTTACTTCCACTGGGCTGCGGTTCCGACGACGAGCCGATGGAGAATGATCAAACTATTGACGGCGCACCGGTACTGATAAGCACGATACCGATCAACGGGGGTGTGCTACCATCGTACGGCACCTTATTTATGACTTTTAGCGAACCACCGGGTATTGTAACTGTCAACAGCATGCTGGCAAGCGTCGCTGGCAAGACGGCCTTCTGGAATGCAGGAGGATTGCCAGCGGGCGAGACAGTAGCCCTTTTCATAACGTGGACAGGAGGCGGTGGCGGGACAGCAGCACTCACATTAACCATCCTTTGATGCTGCGTCAACCGACGAAGAACCTCCTTTTTGGGTTAGCGAAAAGATTCGGGAAAATAGTACCGAGAAACAATCCGCGAAACCCATAAATTCACGAAAATCTGTAATTCAGATACCGGTTTAATCCGCCTTGCCCGCTGAGTTAGACTCCCTGTTCTGCATCTCCATCAAGAATGGATAGCAGAACGGTAGTACGTTCCTAGCAAATCATTGCGATTCACGCGATTCGCTGCGAAGCCCCATGAAAACACAAACCGCCATTCCCAATAAAACAAAAGCGAACGGGAAGCCAGTCGCGAGCGATGCCGCCTGCAACGACCTCAGACCGCCGCCAAGTAGCAGTGCGATGGCAACCAACCCTTCAAGACTACACCAGAACACGCGTTGGGAAACCGGCGCATCAATCTTGCCCCCGGCTGCGATGATGTCAATGATCAGAGAGCCGGAGTCCGATGAGGTAACGAAGAAGATAATTGTCAGCATCATCGCGACAGAGGAAAGTAGGATCGTCCACGGCAGTTCATCGAACATTTTGAACAGTGCGAGTTCCAACTTCCAAGCTTCAACGTTCTCGGTCACACCGGTATAACCATCAACCGTGTGCTGATGGAGCGCGGTGCCTCCAAATGCACCAAACCACAACAAACATAACAGTGTCGGTAGAAGGAGCACAAAGATCACGAACTGGCGTACTGTACGGCCCTTTGAGATGCGGGCTATGAAAGTACCGATGAACGGCGCCCAAGCTATCCACCATGCCCAGTAGAACGTGGTCCAGTCGTGGAAGAAGCCGGTGTCCGTGCGTCCTATCCAGTTGCTCAGTGGCACAATCCTCATGGCATAGTCGGCAAGCCCGGTGAACATAGTGCGGAGAATATAGAGGGTGGGGCCCAGTATGATAACAGCCAATAGCAGCAGAAGGGCGAGAATTACGTTGAACTGGCTCAGACGCTTGATCCCGACATTAATACCGGTCAGCACGGATGTCATTGCGATGCCTGTTATCACCGCAATCAACACCACCATGGTGACGCTATTCGCTGGAATCCCGAACAGATAGTTAAGGCCCGAGGTAACCTGCTTTACCCCCAAGCCGAGCGAGGTTGCGAGTCCAAACATCCCTGCGAATATGGCAAACGTGTCAATAACATGACCGGGCCAACCCCAGACACGGTCACCGAATATAGGATAGAATGCTGAGCGCATGGTGAGGGGAAATCCCCGATTGTAGGCGAAAAACCCGAGCGCGAGTCCGACGACGCCGTAAACTGCCCAGCCTTGTATTCCCCAGTGGAAAACCGTCGCTGCTATACCTGCGGTAGCGGCCTCCGCCGTTCCGGCGGTAATACCGAGCGGGGGATTCTGTAAGTAGTACATCGGCTCCGCCACGCCGAAAAACAGTAGACCAATGCCAATGCCCGCAGCAAAGAGCATCGCAAGCCAGGTGATATTGGAGTACTCGGGTTTCGCATCGGGGCCCCCGAGGCGTATCTTGCCGAGCGGTGAGAACGCTACAATCAGACAAAACAGGGTGACAAGATTGATGGTAATCATGAACAGCCAGTCAAGGTTCGTGGTGAGCCAAACGCGGACATCTCCAAAGAGCTTTGTCGCACCTTCTTGGAAGATGAGTGATCCAACGACAAATACCACAATGGCAATGCTGGCAATCACGAATACGGGTGTCAGGTAGATGTCTAAACCGAATAATTTCCTGTACTCCTTCTCATCCGGCAGTTGTGGTGCCTTGCCTTCTTCACGCATATTCAAATCTCTCCTTTTAGTTGGACAGACACAGCGGTTTGTCCCTACAAGCGTAGCTGTTTAGAAATAGTAGCCGAAGTTAACATTAACCCGCCAATTCCACGCGTTATTTCCGTTAGCACCGTAGTCACCGGCACCTGTATAGATGTTGGCGTAGTCCTCTATGTTTCCATCGGCGTCGACGTGACCGACAAATCCGTTGCCGTTGGAAAGTGCCAGATCACTATAGACATACAGGGCACCAAAGAGCGTCCAGCTAGCACCAAGGACCGCCATGGCGCTGCTGTTGAAATCATCCACCGTTTTGAGGATAGTGCTCCACTCAACATAGGGTGTAACGCTGTCGATCCATGAGATACCTGATGTATCTATGCCGCCGTAGCGCAGTGATAGCGCAGGGATTAATCCCTTAGATGCTATGGGCCAAGCAAAATCGTAAGCCCCCATTGGGATCAGGTCACCGGTGCCCCACGGCGTATCATCGGTGATGTTATATGCGTAATAAGAGAATTGTGAAAAGAGCGTGAAGTCCGCGAAGGCGTTTTTCATGTGCGCGGAAAGGGCGTAGTGATTCGCGCCATCATCGTCCACATTCGTCCCCTTCAGCAACCCGTATTGCAGCGACACACCTATGTCTGCGATGTTTTCAAGGGCATAGATTGCGCGCAGATTCAGTTGATGCTGCTCATCAAAACCATTTTCGCCGGCACCCCATTGAACATCTCCCTGTGCATCGGCTTTTTCTTCCCACCTGACAATATCATAGCTGTATCGTGAGCTGGCAAGGCTGCTTCCATCGGTCTGGAATTCACTCTGAAGAAAGTAGCCCACATCAAGGGTCAATTTGCCGAGGGTGTCACTCCATGTGAGCCCCAGATCCATATCGTCAGCGAGCCCGACATAAAAATGCTGGTCAAAGAACCAGCTACTAGAAACGCCATAGGGCCCAGGTCCGAACGGAGCCCGCACAATTCCTGCCTTGAGCGTACCCAAATCGCCGAGATTATACCCTAGCCATGCGGTGTGTATCATGCTGTAGGTGTCGTACCATCGGTATTCGATTCTGCTGATGACGTTGTGGTAGTCAAGATCGGCATTCAGGCGGAAAATCTCAAGGTCAACATCTCCGATCTTTTCGCTTCGGCGGTGTGGATTGTCAATATCGCCGTAACTACCGTATGCCCAGCCCACCCGGAGGGCACCTCCAATTTTAAGCGGGCTTTTTTTCTCCTCCGCGAGAGCGGACAATTGTAGGACCAACAGTAGACCTACGATACCAAGACTGAGAAGTCGTTTGTATCCTCGATTTTTCTTCATACAATAATCTCCTATCTTTGAAAGGCAGGCGAAAAACTGCGCTGCTTTTTCCTAGCTGATGCGAAAGCGTTCGTCCCCGGAGTCAATCCCCGGCAAACCGTAATCAAAGAACGCTAAACCTACTTTAAACCTTAAACATATTGAAGTCAACAGAAAAATAGATAGGGCAATCGCATATGATTATTTGGGGGATGTAACCCCGCTTTGCACACATTATTTGACCCCGGATACACCCAATTCGCTCATTTGTACATCAATTCACGCGCTCATTAGAGGTACATCTGCTGAATTGTTGGGCAAATTACACAAAACAAGGGACTGACTACGCTATAATCGTTTCAATAGCTTTCACGTGCGATTGCCCTAAAAATAGAACTAGGGGCATTTATGGTGAAATCGAAAAACAGATAGACATTTTCGATCCCCGTGTTTGGTAGGCGCTGTTTCCAATCTCGACAGGTCGGGATCCCGATAATCGGGACAAGCCGATGCGGTACGGTTTCTAACCGCAGCTACCGGGGTGATAACCCAGATTTTTCCATCTCCGGTAGTCGATGTTTCTTAACCTCGCGGATTAACAGTGTCCAATTAATTCTGAAATCTACCATAATAGGAGTTACGCATTTCAGTTCTAAGAGTAGATAGGGACGCAGATTTCGCAGATTATCGCAGATAAAAACAGAAGAAAGGATAGAAATCTGTGTTCAACCCCGTTTATCAGCCCTTTATGAATCCAGGACTTACGCAAATTCAGCACGCGGCGCGAGATTTTTTTATTTTTAACCCCCTAAATCCCAATACCCGGACTATTGTGCAATGTTCCGGGCTGATTGAGCCAGGACTGTCGCTCAACAGTCTTGGTATTGGGACTTTGGAAAATCAGGGGGACTTACCAACCAAGTGCGTAAGTCCTACATAATTCTCTGTAGGACTTACACAGTTGAATGGTCAGAGCTGTGTAGTTTGGCGATTGATCACCGCAGGATACCATTTCCCATGCCCGATGAATCCCCGCAGGCAGGTGGAACGGAACAGGCAGGATTTCGCTGACGCTCAACTGGTATAAGAACGCACAATGAATTGCGCTACTACAAACAGTGGGTAAACCAGATGCCCCGCCAACGGATTCGGATTAATAAAGGTGTGTGGGTAGATTCCGTCCTACTATTAGCGGGAATTCAGGTTCCAACATTGATTGGTGGGAGAGAAGGAGTGTGTTCGTTTTTATCGATTTGAGCGCTGTTTAGTCGGGTACAGCTTAATGCTCTTAGGCACATCCCATAGCAGCACTGTGCCATCAACGGATCCCGACGCGATTTTTGTTCCATCGGACGAGAACGCCACAGCGCGGACCCAGCCGGTATGTCCTTGGAATGAAGCGATATGTTTTTGCGCTGAGACATCCCACAATTCAACCCGGTCCTCCCAAGATCCGCAAGCGAGTTTTGTGCCATCCGGTGAGAATGCCACAGAAAAACTTGAAGGTTCCGGTTCACTGGCGAGCGTTGTGAAATATTGTCCTGCTTCGACATCCCACAGCCTGACGCCATCCCACGACGCAGAGGCAAGTTTCGTCCCGTCCGGCGAAAACGCGACGGAGAAGACTAACGCTCTAATAATTTCTGGTTCAATATCAATCGCGTCGTTCATCTGAGTTTCGCTGATCTCCTCTCCGGGTCGAGTAGCGGGGAGCACCGTCACCGGGACTTGGGGGCTATTCACCCCGCCGAGGACGTAAAGTGCTTTACCCGTTGGGACCTCCCACAGTCGGATTGACGTATCTTCTGATCCGGAAGCGAGTATTGTTCCGTCTGGCGAAAAGGCAACAGAGAACACCGTTTTCTCATGGCCCTGTAATGTGGCGATATTTTCTCCCGTCGAGACCTCCCACAGTCTGACGGTTTTATCCTTCGATCCGGAAGCGAGTAGCGTGCCATCTCGTGAGTAGGCGACAGTGACCACAACATCCGTATGCCCTCGTAGTGTGGCAAGTCTTTGTCTTGTTTCTATATCCCACAGTTTAAGCGTGTGCTCGGCACTCCTTGCATCTGTTGAGCCTGTAACGAGCCTCGTGCCATCCAGTGAGTATGCAAAACAGGTGACAAAATTTGAAGGTTCCGTAAGTGTGGTAATGCGTCGTCCGGTGCCAACCTCCCACATTTGGATATCACCTACCAGATGGGAAGCGAGTGTCAATCCGTCGGGAGAGAACGCTACAGCATCAACCGTTCGTGTATGCCCTTGTAAGGTGCTGATGTTACCTCCCGTCTCGACATCCCACAGCTTGACACCATCCCATGAGGCAGAGGCAAGTTTCCTGCCGTCGGGCGAAAACGCGACAGAGAAAACAGCCAATGAAAACTCTAGTTCGCCGATGTCAATATGTTGTCGGGTGTAGATATGCTTGCCCGTTGGTACTTCCAACAACTTGATACCCTCCGCTGACCCTACAGCGAGTTTGGTGCCATCGGGGGAGAATACAACAGATATAGAGTTGCCATCGCCCAGCTTCTCTGTAAAGGTAGCGGTAGTTTGCCCCGTCTTTACATCCCACAACCTGACTGCTCCATCGCTCACCGATCCTGAAGCCAACAACTGCCCGTCAGGCGAAAACGCAATAGATTCGACCCGCTTTGTCCATTCACTCAATTCTGTAGGCTGTGTGGCGGTGAGGGTGTTGATGAGTTGTCCTGTTTCGACATCGTAAAGCTGGACAACACCTGCCCGCGTCCGCTCAACGGCACTTATACCTGTTCCTGCTAGTATCTTGCCATCGGGCGAAAACGCCACCTCAAACAATTTATTATCGTGGAGCGTGTCGAGTTTTTGTCCTGTTTGAACATCCCACAGTCTACCTGCCCAAGCCAGTTTTGTGCCGTCAGGCGAGAACGCTACAGAGTCGACCGAACCCTCTTGTGCTTGGAATGTCGCGATATTTTGCCCAGTCTCGACCTCCCAAAGTTCGAGTGTTCCGGGCCACATACGTCCCAACGCCGCGGCGAGTTTTGTTCCATCGGGCGAGAACGCTACAGTAGTGACCTCTCCCGCGTGTCCTGTCAGCAGTGCGAGTTCATCGAACGTCTCTGCGTCGTAAAGCCAAACCCCCATGCTGGTTGCTAAGGCGAGGCGGCTCCCATCTGGGGAAAAGGCGATCCCTCGGTCCTCGTAGCTTACTCCACCCTTTCCCAAACGGGCGATGGCACCGGCGGGTAGGTTCACACGCGAATAATCTGGGGTTTGAGCAATCGAAGCTGTAGTGGTCGTGAATAGAGCGAAGCTGCTCAATAGGATAAATGTAAAACGACGTACTTGCGTTGTCAAACTGGGATTATTTCTCCTTTGCCGACGTTTTGCTGGGAGGACTGTTTTTTTCGATGATAGCCATTCGGATCATCTGCCATTCGACACTTTCGGTATTAACGTCAGCCCACTCTCCAAACATAACAACATAGTCCTCCTCGCCGCTGTCGTCGTCCGCCGGTTCATGGAGTGACCAGTTGGTGTAGGTAACTGGCTCGCCGTTCGTCCACTCCCATTCACCCTCCTTTGTGAAGTCGGTAAGTCCGATCCAGTAAGGACCGTGTCCAAAGATTTCTGACAGCCACTTCTGCTCCGCTTCATCGTTAATTGCGACGAGATGTGCATTTTCGGCGACCGCTTGCATGTTAGCATCGTCCCAACTCTTACAACTGATGCTTTTGTAGGCGTGTCCATTTGCGGGATTCACCACCCATACCCCTGCACCTGCTGACGGCGAAGTTGACGCTGCCGCCGATGCTTCCACCCGACGAGAGGGGGAATCAGTAGAAATCGGTTCTGTCTCAAACGTGAAGAGCAGGTCATCCTTTCGTTCGCCCGCTTGAAGTGAGAACGGTTCTACTGTTGCTGAAAGCCCTTGGTAATTCACTGTTACCGTATAGAGTCTAGGTTTGTCGAGATACTTCACAAAATAACCCGCATCGTCGGTCATTATGGATGAACTTGAGCTGCCGCTACCCATTCCATCGAGATGCCGATGACGCATTTTGAGGCCAACCGCTGCGTTGGCAAGGGGCTTTCCATCGGCGAAAACGATTCGACCCCGTATGCGCATCCGAGGCTTCGCTTTCACCTCAACGTCTTTGATATGCGTCCCCGGCTTGATGGCGAACGTCATTCCAGGCATAAAAGGTACAGGCTTATGCTCGTAGAGGGTCACTGCCCCGATTTTGATGGATAGAATCTCATGGTCAGGTGCATCGTAGGGTAGTACGACCAATTGGACTGAAACCGGAACGATATTGGCGATCGAAAAGCGCCCTGCATCATCGGTCTGTGATTCGAGAAAAGAGAGGTATCCTCGTTGCTCCCCACCATCAGTGGCTTCAACTGGCTGAATTGCTATTGGTAACCCAGCGATCGGTTTTCCATTGAGATCGATAACGCGGCCGGATAGAGTCGTTATGGCTTCTTGAGCGATGCTATGTGACGATGCAAAAAGTGAAAACGCTACAATTGTGGTCAGAGATATCAGGTGGAATCTGAAACATGAACAGTTCATGGTAAATATCTCCTTTCGGATCGATTGGTCGTGATAGGCGATTAGAATTTACACAATTATGGTAGATTTTATAATTAGTTGTACACTATGAACGCGCGCGTTCATAAACTTGTTGGCAGGATTACGGCACACGGCACCCCAATAAGATTCCCGATAAATCGGGACAGGCGGGATTCAGAGCAATGTGCCTACTCTGTATAATGTCTATTTATTTTTATCTTTCACCATAAACGATATGCACTTGTTGGTTCAGTGATTCATCGTCGGTGAACATAATTCACTAGGCTCACTGAAATGCGTAAGTTCTAAGTATCTTTACAATGTGGTTCACACGGCTAACGGTTCAGATCCCACAGGAGCACCGTCCCATCGTAACTTCCACTTGCCAGTGTACTTCCATCTGGGCTGAAAACGACACTAGTGATGTACGATGTATGACCGTTCAGGGTTTGGCGATGTGCTCCAGTTGTAGCATCCCATAAATGGATGATGCTGTCGCCATCCGCGCTTGCGAGTATGCTTCCGTCCGGGCTGAAGGCAATACTTGAAATACCTGTCTGATGTTCCTCTAGGGACCAACGGAGAGTCCCTGTCCGGGCATCCCAAATACGAACGGTATGATCGCCGCTGCCACTGGCAAGTGTACTGCCATCCGGGCTAAAAGCAACGCTAGTGATATCCGCTTTGTGGCTCTCCAATGTTCGCTCCTGTACGCCCGTTGCTACATTCCAAAGACGGACGTTAGGGTCGCTCATGTCGTTACTTCCACTTGCCAGCGTGGTGCCATCTGGACTGAACGCGAGGGTCGTACTGGCAGCTGGTTTGTACGCGATGCGAGGGGTGCCCGAGGTCTCCCAGTGTAGTGTTCGGAGCTGCGCGCCGGTCTTGGGATTCCACAGTTGGATGATAGTATCATCGTTCCAACTTGCCAGCATAGAGCCATCCGGACTAAAGGCGATACTGTAGTCACGTCCCGTATCATGTTTCATCGTTCGCAGGCGTGCACCTGTTTTGGGATTCCAAAGGTGAATGGTATGGCGGTCAGTCGCACTGGCTAACATCGAGCCCTCCGGACTAAAGATAACACTGTGGAACCGCGACCAATCCTCCACCAGTGTCTGTTTGATCGTTCCGGTCGCGACGTCCCACAGACGAATAATATTTTCTCTACTTGCACTGGCTAGCGTCGCACCATCCGGGCTGAAAGCAATGTCATAAATGGTATTTAAATGGCCCTCCAGTGCTCTGAGAGGCACACCCGTTGGCGCATTCCACAGACGGATGGTCCCGTCCGAACTCGCGCTTACAATCCTACTGCCGTCTGGACTGAAGGTGAGACTATCGACCCTACCCATATGCCCTTGCAGCTGCCACAGGTACATTCCTGTTGCAGCATCCCATAAACGGAGGTTGTCACTATGCCCACTTGCCAGCGTGCTTCCATCCGGACTGAACGCAATACTGCTGACTCCGGCTGTCTCCTCTCCTAGTGTATCCAAGTGCGCGCCTGTCATCGTATTCCAGAAATGAATGCCGTCACGCCCACTCCCACCTGCTAGTGTCAGTCCATCTGGACTGAATGCGACGCTAGTAATATTCGACGTATGCCCCTCTAAGGTCCGCGGGGACTCGCCTGTCGCTACGTTCCACAAACGGAAGGTCTTGTCCCAACTCCAGAGTGCCAGCATACTCCCATCTGGACTGAATGCCACACTGCTAACATTGGACATGCCCGCGTCCAATGTTCGTAGCTGTTCACCTGTCGTTGGATTCCACAGACGGACAGTCTCGTCCCAGCTCGCACTTGTCAGGGTGCTGCCATCGGGATTGAATGCGATGCCGTTAACACTCGATGTGTGTCCTTCCATTGTTCGCAGGTGTGCACCGGTTTCCACCTTCCACAAACGAATGGTTTTGTCTGAACTTGCACTTGCCAGCGTGGTGCCATCTGGACTGAATGCAATATCTAAAATAACCCCTGAATGTCCTGTGAGCAGCTTGAGTTCTTGAAAGGTCGCTATATCGTAGAGCCAAATACCGATACCGCTGCCGACTGCAAGCCGGGTGGCATCGGGAGAATAGTGTATTTGTGTTCCTATCGCGCCTTTTCCGAGGCGTGCTTTAGCCCCTTGAGGCAACCCCCATTGCGAGGGATTATCGGGAGAAGCATTGAATGAGGATAAGGTAAAGAGCGTAAGTAACGCTAAAATCACTTTCATGTGGAATCTCCGTTGTGACTTACATAGTTGAATGCTTAGTGCCTCGTAGTCCTAGGGTTTATAGTTGGGTTACCCGGTCCTGACGCGCAATGGATTATGCTGTTACAGACAAAACTTTCAGTACAGATCCACCGATTGGCTCTGCTTGAGGAATTTGGCACTCAGAACCCCATTTCCTTTGAATTGATTGAGGCTTTAGTTACTTCTCTTCCGCCGCCGGTTTGGTGGTCGAAGTCTTCTTTTCGATGATAGCCATTCGGGTCATCTGCCATTCTGGACTTTGGGGACCAATCTTATGCCATCTCCCGTCCGGTGAGAGCCCCATGAAAACATAGCCCTCCTCACCCTTGTCGGCATCCATCAATTTATGGGTTGCCCAGTGGGTATAGGTGGCTGGTTCGCCGCTCGTCCATCTCCATTCACCCTCTTTTGCCACATCGGTCAGTCCTATCCAATAAGGAGCGGTGCCAAATACTCTCACGAGCCACGCTTGCTCTTCTGCATCGTTAATCGCAACCAGATGTGCATTTTCGGCAGCCGCTTTCGCTTGTGCATCGTCCCAACTGTCGCAATGAATACGCTTGTAGTTGTGACCGTTTGCAGGATTTTTCAGCCACGGACCGTCCATGTCCGGTTTTACCCAATCGGGGACTGGCTCGACGGGAACCGGCTCACTGTCGAACGCTAAGACAAGATCGTCGTATCGTTGTCCAGATTCGAGGATAAGCTGCTCCGAAATTACTGTAAGCCCTTGAAATTCGACTGCAACTGTGTAGAATCCAGGATCGTCCACATGTTGCACAAAGTAACCTGCGTCGTCCGTCTGAGGCGCGCTGCCTGAGCTACCGAACCCTGTTCCATCGAAATCACGTCGTCGCACATTGATCTCGATCCGTGTGTTGGCGAGGGGTGTTCCGTCGGCAAAAACGATTCGACCCCGAATACGCATCCGCGGTTTCACTGTAACCTCAACATTTTCGAGGTGTATTCCCGGCTCAATGCCAAACGTAAGCCCACCGAACAGTGAGTGTTTCTCATAAGGAGGGTAGAAGGTCATTGCCCCAATTTCGATGGATAAGACTTCAGCGTCCGGGGCGAAAGTACTCTCTATATCAAAGTCATGTGGTAGTATCCCATCCCCCGGCAAATCGGGCTGTTTTGCTACGAATTGAATCGGGCCCGGTTTGATGCCTGTGACGGAAAATTGCCCCGCTTCATCGGTTTGTGATTTGAGCAAGGGCGCGTAGGCTTCTGGCATTAACTCTTTTAGTAGAAATGCTGGTCCCATCTCGCCATTGATGATTACAAATGGATGGATTGATATCGGAAGGTCAGCAACCGGATTACCTTTCACATCAACAACGCGGCCTGATAAGGTGGCTGTCATGTCTTGGGCGATGCCGGGTGACGGTGTGAGAAGTAGCAGCATCACCGTTGCGGTGAGAAGAAGTGTGAGATTAGGGTTGAGGTGTGGAAGATTCATTGTAGTAGCCTCCTTTTGAATGGGTTGGTGGTGAAGATCTATAGAATTGAACGATAAGTGCCTGTTAGCTCACCGATTCATCGTCACAGTGCCTTGGAGTCACTTCTCCTCCATTGACGGCTTGGCGGGCAACTCCTCCTTTTCGAGGATAGCCATTCGAATCATCTGCCATTCGACACTTTCGGTATTAACGTCAGACCACTCCCCAAACATAACAACATAATCTTCCTCGCCGCTGTCGGCATCGATCGGTTCATGGGGTGCCCAGTTGGTGTAGGTGACTGGCTCGCCGTTCGTCCACTCCCATTTGCCCTCCTTTGCGAAGTCTATCAATCCGATCCAGTAAGGACCGTGTCCAAAGATTTCTGACAGCCACTTCTGTTCTGCTTCATCATTAATTGCGACCAGATATGCATCTTCGGCGACCGCTTGGCTGTTGGCATCGTCCCAACTCTTACAACTGATACTTTTGTAAGCGTGTCCATTTGTGGGATTCAGCACCCATACCCCCGCACCCGCCGACGGTGAAGTTGACGCTGCCGCGGAGGCTTCCGCACGACCGGTGAGTGAATCAATGGATATCGGCTTATCCTCGTCGAACATGATGACTATATCGTCCTTTCGTTCTCCATCCTGAAGCATGAACGGCTCCACTGTTGCTGAAAGCCCTTGGTAGTTCACTGTTATCATGTAAAGTGCGGGCGTATCCACATATTGTACCAAGTAACCTGCATCGTCTGTCTTTGTAGCGCAGCTTAAGGTGCCGCGCCCCTCTCCGTTGAGATAACGATCACGTATTTTAAGCCCAACGCGTGCGTCGGCAAGGGGTTTTCCATCGGTGGAAACGATTTGCATCCGTATACGCATCCGAGGCTTCACTTTCACTTCAACATCCTTGATGTGTGTCCCCGGCTTGATATCGAACGCGATTCCGCCAAAAGGTGGCGATTCGTGTTGATAGACGGTCATCACCCCGATTCTGATAGATTGAAGTGCATAGCCAGACGTGCGTCCTACCAACTGGACTGAAACCGGAACGATATTGGGAATGGAGAAACGTCCCGCGCCGTCTATCTGCGATTCCAGGGAAGGAATGTCTTCTCGTTGCTTTTCACCATAGATGCCTTCAAATGGTTCAACAGCTAACGTGAAACCCACAACTGGGTTCCCCTGGACATCAACGACACGACCGGATAGAGTGCTAGTGGCTTCTTGAGCAATTCCGTACGATGTCGCCCCAAATAAGAGGGCTGTAATTGCAGCGAGAGATATCAGGTTGAATTTGAAAAATAAGCGATTCATGGTAAATACCTCCTTTTGGGTAGATTGGTCATGAAAGATAAAGTCAAAGAATCTGCCAAGATTGAGGTTACTTTTCTTCCGCCGACGGCTTGGTAGCCAAACCTTCCTTTTCGATGATAGCCATTCGGGTCATCCGCCATTCTGGGCTTTGGGGACCAACTTTATGCCATCCCCCGTCCGGTGAAAGCCCCATAAAGACATAATCCTCATCCCCACTGTTGGCATCTGTCAGTTTATAGGTTGCCCAGCGGGTATAGATGACTGGTTCACCGCTCGTCCAACCCCATTCGCCCTCCTTTGCCATATCGGTCAGTCCGATCCAGTAAGGCGCAGTGCCAAAGATTCTGACGATCCACTGCTGCTCTGCCACATCGTTAATCGCGACGAGATGTGCGTCTTCGGCAGCCGCTTTGGCTTGGGCATCGACCCAACTCTCGCAGCGGATACGCTTGTAGTTGTGATTGTTTGCAGGGTTTAACACCCACTGTCCTGTACTGTCTAGTTCAGTTTGATCAGGAGTCGACTCGATAGGAACCGGCTCGCTATTGAACGTTAAGACGAGATCGTCGTATCGTTGTCCTGCTTCGAGGATGAACTGTTTCGACATTGCTTTAAGTCCTTGAAATTCGGCTGCAACCGTGTAGAAACCGGGTTCATCCACATATTCCACAAAGTGACCTGCGTCGTCTGTCTGAGGTCTACTGCCTGAATTACCAGACCCTGTTCCATCGAAATTACGTCGTCGGATGTCGATCCCGACCAATGCATTGGCAAGCGGTGTCCCGTCGGCAAAAACGACTTGACCCCGAATGCGCATCCGTGGTTTCACTGTAACCTCGACATTTTCGAGGTGTGCCCCCGGCTCAATGCCAAACGTAATTCCGCCCCACGGTGGCTGTATTTGATCATATAGATAGAAGGTTATTGCTCCAATTTCGATGGACATAACTTCAGCATCCGGACCGAAATCGGTGTCTAGGTTCAAATCGGGTAGTGATCTCACATCATATCGTGGTTCGGCCGGTTGTGCCAAGAATTGGATGGGACCTGGTTTGATACCTGTGATAGAAAACTGTCCCGTTTCATCGGTTTGTGATTTCGGTAACGCAGCGTATGCTGCTAGCGTGGGTTCAAGTTCGTCTAGAAAGTACACCGGATCCACCCCATCATTGGATATTTCAACAGACTGCACTGCTATCGGTAGCCCGGCAATTGGGTTGCCCTCTACGTCAACAACGCGGCCGGATAAGGTGCATGTGGTGTTCTGAGCGATGCTGGGTGTCGGGGCGAAGAGTGAAAGTGCCGCAATTACGGCGAGAAATGTCAGGTGGGGGTTGAGGTGTGGAAGCTTCATGGTGAGTATCTCCTTTCGATCGGTTCGTTTTAAGAGATTAACGAATAGGACCAACGCAAGGATTATCAACTCACTTTTATTATATCATGACTTACGCAAATTTAGTACATGGGGCGATTTTTTTATTTTTAACCCCCTCAATCCCGCCCCCAATTTTATCGGGATGTACCACTTATCAGGGTGACTTGGGAACCGATGCAATGGATTACAGCGATAAGCCACAAGACGCGGGAAGCCTTTAGTCCCGGAGGGGCGGCATGTGTGTAAAGACCTAATGCGTAATGGGTAAGAAAAAGACCGGGGAGATCCCCGATAGATCGGCGGCGAAAAGTTATTCACAATGACCTAACATAATCTAACAAAATCTAACACTTTTGAAAAAAATCAACTCCCTCAATCCCGCTTGTCAGGGCGACTTACAAAACCTGCGCCGTCCGCTGCGCCCGCTCCCTGCCTTGCTTTTCAGCCATCAGAGAGACAAAAAATTAAGAAGTCATTGGCAATATGATTAACATATATTAACCTATGTTATAATAAGTATAAATAACGGCATAGAACAGATGCCGACGATACCTCACATTTACCATTCATAACCTAAGTTACTAGTGCACTGTCAGGCAAATTATGCTTGTGTATATTGATTGAAAGCAAACAATAACATATATAATATAGTGGATCTTAGAATTAATGAGACACGCCAAACCGGTGCGGTACTTATCTGATTGAGTACTAGCAACTTGCGTTAATATAGAGGAATGTTAGATGTTATTTGCCACAATAGGTAAAATCTTTTCAGAGGTAAGTCGTTAGAAACTTGTAATAGGACACCGAGGAAATAAAACGAGACAGTTGTTTTCTTTCCTTACACGGAAGGATAATTTTGCCTAAACGGTTCTTTTAAGATATATGGAGGGAACTATGTCATCCATTACCGTATCATCCTGCCCCACACCGGAGAAATGCTCCGCTTTAGAATGCAAAACTACAATCAAATGCGAATATCTTATCCATCGGATTTACACAGGGTTAGTCGCAATTGGTCTCGTATTCGGTCTACTTGTCTGGAGTTCGTGTGGTGAGGGTCCGTTTCACCCGGTTAGCGAAACGGAGGAAGCAGAGATAAAGCTGACTTTGGAAGATCGGTCATTTCGTCAATTTGATCCTGACGACATAGATGCCAGTCCGAGAAAAGCGGTTATTCTGGATTTCTTTGATGGAGTTAGGTTGTGGGCGCAATATGCCGAAGGCAACTATGCAATCAACGAATGGGAGATTTTTGCGGAGGATTATCGGGTTGAGAAGGCGGAGAATGGTTCGGAGATTAAGATCTATTTCAACGAACCGAGTTCGATGAGAACACTGCCGGATCCGTGTGAGGATTGTATTGAAACGGCGGGGATCTCTATTTCGATCAGGGAGGTTTTCGATAGCGAAAAGATATCGTTCAAGCTGAATGACCCTGATAAGCGTTTGCCCTCACCGTTTCCTGTATTTAAGTCGTGGACAAGGTTTAGAGAGGATGAGTATTTTGATTAATGTATGCAGATCAGTCCGACAAGGGCACCTCTCAGGGGGTTGTAGTGTGTAACGAACCACGTTTCGACGACAGAGACTTTAACCCATTCCCTGATTCACCGGTTCTGGGCATCGAATCGGAAGAAAGTGGCACAACCACCAATTGTCCGCTCGAAAGTTGCATCACTTCAAAGGGTACATCGTAGACCGCCTCCAACTGTTGTGGTGTAAAAATGAATTCGGGAGTTCCAACAGCGATAGGGTTGCCTTCCCGCAACATGAGCACCTGATCTGCGTACATGGACGCTATATTTAGATCGTGAATTGCGGCGATGACTGTTCTTCCGGATTGCGCGATTGACTGGCACAAGCGGAGGGTTTGGACCTGATGTCGAGGGTCGAGATGATTTGTCGGTTCGTCCAACAGGAATATCCTCGGTCCTTGTGCAAGGATACGGGCAAGATCAACGCGAGACGCCTCACCGCCCGACAGTGTCGGATAAAGGCGCTCAGCGAACATCTCGGCTTGCACCTGTTTCATCGCTTCCTGTACAATTGCTAAATCTGTGGCGCTTTCTTTCGCACCGTTGAGGTGTGGATGGCGTCCGAGCAGAACGATCTCCGCAGCCCGGAATGGGAAGTTGACATCTCGTTTCTGTTGGAGATAAGCGCGTTTCCGAGCTAATTCTCTTGGGGAGTATTCGCCGATCGATTCGCCAAAAAATCGGATCCACCCGGTTGTCGGTGCAAGTTCGCCGGAGATAAGGCGTAACAGTGTTGATTTGCCCGCGCCATTTGGTCCGACAAAAATCCAGAACTGACCCGCTTCAATTTTCAGGTCAATGTTGCGGACAAGCCATTTCTGACCGATACGATATCCAACCCGTTCCAGTTCAACCATACACCACCTCTTTCTTGAATCTCATCAGCAACCAAAGGAAAAACGGTCCCCCAAGCAACGCAGTGACAACACCGACGGGCAGTTCGGCGGGGACTGCAACGGTTCGGGCAAAGAGATCTGCCAAAACGAGTAGAATTGCACCTCCCAACGCTGAGCCGGGCAAGACATACCGATGGTCGGCACCGCCCATAAGACGGAGTAGGTGCGGTACGACGAGCCCTACGAAACCGATACCACCCGCCGCTGACACAGCAGCACCAACGGTCAAAGCTACTCCGAAAATTGCCCATCTTTTCAATGATTCGGTCGAAACACCGAGATGATATGCCTCCGATTCGCCCAAGCTCATGGCGTTGAGCGCACGAGTAAGGCGGAACAGCACGACTGCTCCGATGGTTGCCACTGGAAGCGTGACAGCAACTACTCGCCATGTTGCGCCTCCGAAGCCGCCGAGCAACCAGAAGGTAAGGCTTCGAAGTTGCTCCTCGTCAGCGAGGAATGTCATTAAACCGATGCCTGCGCCAGCAAAGCTATTGAGTGCTATCCCAGCGAGTAAGAGGGTTACGGTGAGAACCCGTCCTTGCGTTTGAGCGATTTTCCAGACACCGATTGTCACAAGCACTCCTCCGGCGAATGCTGCGACCGGGACGCCCCAGATACTCAAAAACCCACTACCGATTAGTACAATCCAGATTGCTGCGCCGAGTCCTGCGCCCGCCGTTACACCAATTAACCCAGGATCCGCCAGTGGATTGCGGAAGATACCCTGCAACGTTGCACCGGAGATGGCTAAAACCGATCCGACGATTGCGGATAAGAGAACACGGGGAAATCGGACATAGAGAAGGACTTCAAACCCGTCTTTGTGGAAAAGCAGTATGTGGGGGATATGCCACGGCAAGATCTGATATGCTCCGACACCCGCTGCGACGCAAAGCGAAATTGGGAGTACACTGCCGAGGATGAATAGGATTTTGGCTCGATTTGGCACGCTTTGGCTCCAGTTGACAGCCATTCGGTGATGTGTTATACTTCCAACCGAAAGTAAAAGGTAATCCTATGGCCTAGTAGAAATATGTAAATAATGTTAAGAAATTTTCCTGCCTCACCAATTTATTGGGCATTGACAGAATCTACCCAGCACACAATTGACGCGGGTTTTCAATATTCAATAGGTTTGACATTATGGTTTCCCTAAAAGATATTCAAACAACTTGTGATGATATCGTTAGAGAATTTGCACCCTTGAAGATTATCCTCTTCGGTTCCTATGCCGATGGGACGCCTACTGAAGACTCGGATGTTGACCTGTTAGTGGTGATGCCCATTCCGGAATCGCAGACCCGACGCCAAGCGGTGGAGATTCGGCGGCGCATCCCTCGCCGCTTCCGCATGGAGGTGATTGTTCGTTCACCGGAAGAGATCGCCTACCGCGTTTCGCATAACGACTGGTTTCTCCGAGAAATTACGCAAGGAGGACAAGTGCTTTATGAATCCGTTGGCGCTGGAATGGGCCCAAAAGGTTGAAGCAGATTATGCTGCAGCTGATTGGCTTCGGCAAGCACCTACCCCAATACATGATGCGATTTGTTTCCATGCTCAACAATGTATTGAAAAGTATTTAAAGGCTTGGCTTCAAGAAGTCAACACGCCCTTCCCTAGGACTCATGATTTGGAAGAGTTGCTGGATTTGATTGTACACACCACACCGGCTTGGAATGCTTGGCGGTCTGATTTTCTAGTGCTTACCGCACATGCGGTGGATTTGCGCTATCCCGGAAAATCGGCAACAGCCAATGATACTCGTCATGCCATGCAAATCTGTAGTAACGTTCGCCAAGCGATTCGCGCGAGTCTGGAACTACCAACATGATTGAGTTGGGTGGATTTGGCGCCGACAAGCTACTCCCCTTTTACAATGAAATGTCCCTCAGATTCATAGATGCCACGAAATAGATCAAGGGCTGCTCTGCCACAGCGGGGACCGAATCCCGACAGGTACAACCCATCCATCGCAACCACTCGCTTATTTCGCCCGGCGGGTGTTTGTGCCAAACCGGGGACTTTGAGCAACCCTTCGACGCCACCGATCGATTTCAATCCTGATTCAAACAGCACGTACACATCTGGCTGCGCGGCGATAACTGCCTCCGCTGTCATCGGCTTGGTGCCTTTAATCTTGCCAGCGGCATTGGTCGCACCGACGAGTTCAAGCATCGCACCAGGACCCGAATCTTTGCCGAGCACAAAAGCGGTTTGTGGCCCTCGTAGGTAAAGAAACAACGCTTTGCGTTTCGCCTGACCCTGTTGCTCAGTGAGTTTGGATTTCAACGTTTCGATGTCCTTATCTAGGGCTGAGATTAATGCAGTTGCTTGTTCCTGACGACTGACTGCCTTCCCGATTGTGTGGAGACGTTGCTTGGCTTCGTCGAAAGTTCTCGGTTCTTTGAACAGCAGCACGGTTACGCCCGCCATGCGTAGCTGCTCGATAACTTGAGGCGGTTTCACGTCTGATCGTCCAATCACCAGTGTTGGCCTCAAGGAAAGAATGCCTTCGGCGTTAAGGCGGTACTGATAGCCGACCGACGGCAGTGTTTCTTTGACGTGCTTTGGATAAGTAGAAGAGGCATCGCAGCCAACGATCTGTTCACCGACGCCGAGTGCAAAGAGAATCTCAGTGGTACTGCCGTTGAGCGAAACCATGCGATCGGCTGAGTGAACGACAATAGTTTCGCCGCCCGCGTCGGTTACCTCGACAGGTTGCGCTATGGCGATTGATGCAGCCAGACAGAACAGTATTGCGAGTTGTTGTATCTTCATTTTTGACTCCTTGTGTCATGAAATAATAAAAAGAAACCGAGTTTTCCCAAAAAAACTCGGTTTCTTCCGGAGAGGCAGGAGACACAGTATCCTCTCACAGCGGCATGATTTGTTAGTTTGGAAAAAATATCAGAAATTACGACCCCCATCAGGTTGATGGACATATTCAAAGGTTATAAAACCGCTATCCTTCTTATTATCATTGTCCTTGTAGTAGCCGATGAAACGCACCTTCGCAAACGTGCCATCCGCCGCTTGAACCACGAATACCCGTTGCTCCAGCGGCAACACCCAATGATTGGGTGGTCCGGTGTAAATGTACCACCCCTCCTCGCTCGCTGCAACGATAGCGAGATCCGCATCTGAATCAACGGCGTACCCGTCCGCGGGTGCTTCTTTCACCCCCTCAAACTCCACATCTTTAAGCATTAGCGCACCTCCCTTTCCCGGACCACTTACGCCGCCATTGGTTATGACCACTGTCCGTTGAAAACCAAGATCCCAGTCCATGGAATTAAGTGGGTCAGCGACCTCAACGGTGTCGCCTTTGGTGAAGGAGAAATAAGCCCATGCCTCTCTGCTGCTAGCATCAATGGTGAAGCTGACAACATCGAGTTGCGGTGCGGCTTCAGCGGGAGGTTGATTCGTCGATGGTGGGGTGGTGTCTGCGGTTGGTTGTCCCGTAAGCGGTTGCTCAAGTCCATCGTCGTCATCATCACCGCAACTGGAAAAAAGAATCGTGCCAATAAACAGAACTGCCCAGATAATGAGTCTCCAAGTAGCGAGGTTCCTAAAGGTGTTCATGGTATCCTCCTATTTAGATTTGACATAGCGGATTAGACAGTGATTGGTTGATCCCGGTCTTTTAAAGACTTTGTGTTATCATCGTTGATGGTCAACATAGCTGCCGCTATAGTGCCGGCAACTTGGTAGAAATCTTCTGGAGACATCGCAATGTCGATACCCCGATATTTGAGGTGAATATGCCCGTGAAGGCATTGGTAGACGGCGCATACACTGTCATTTGACAAAGATTCTCTTGTGTGACTCATTTGGTTTCCTTTCTTGATAGGTTTCAGTGATGTAAGAATGAACCAACTTCCTCTTACCATTGGAAGGATGCATACAGAAATAGTAGAATTGAAAAACAGATGATTGAGACATAAGCCGACTTTCTTCCACGGCGGCACAGTACAAATCGGACGAACAGTTGAAGCAGGTAGACCAACCATACACAACGCGCGACTAATATTTGTTTCAACCAATCGCTGTGATAATTGTTATGCAATAGAAAAGCGGTCAACAACCCAAGGACCGACAGTGATACACCAATAACTACACTCTGATAGCAGAGTGTATCCAGGCGCTCAAGTGCCGGCAGATGATAAAATGCCAATAGAAATCGTTTCTGTTTAAGCTGAACCTCTTGGAAAAGGTAAGCCAATGATGAAGCGCACGCACATGCAAAAGCACCGGCTGCGAGCAGAAGCGCCTGTGAATACAACAACAGGCACAACTGTTGCAACAGAGACGTGAACGACATCAACGTCCCAGTAAAAAGTATCGAAGTAAAACCGGCTATCCCTAAGAGGTGTGCTTTACTGAGTTCCATCTTTTCTTCTATTGGCGTAATCGATGGAGCTCTCAAGCTCGCCCCCTAACGCCAACAAGCATGACCAGGGTTGGTTAATCGACAGGCTTTCTCCACCCTATGAGAGAAAGCCTGTGGTCACATCTGACAGATCCTCAATAAGTCAATGAGAGTCCACCGTAAAATGACCGCCCGGTAAAGGTGTAAAAGGTTGGAATTTTGAAGTCGAAAATGTTATTGACACCGACGGAGGCTTTGAGCCATTTGAGAATCTGCTTTGACCCCCGAAGATTCCAGATCCAGTTGCTCGGCGCGTACTCCTCATCTTCAAGGACATTATCACCGTCGTCGAAGAACCCCCACTTGCTGGCATAACGCCCGCGCAGGTCTACGTGGAAGCCAGCGCCTTGGTTAGCATAGGCGAACTTGAGGTTGCCGCTATGCTTCGACCGATTGAGCAGCGTCAGACCTGTCTCTTTATCCTCGCCGTTGAGATATGCGTAGCCTATTGTTGCGGAGAAACCATCGATTGAACGGGTGGAAAGTTCGACTTCAACCCCTTGGGTGAACGCCTCGCTGACGTTGAAATACTGGAATTTGCTTCCGCCGAGTACGCTTTTCCCAATCCGCTCTGCCTCGATGAGGTTGTTCAAGTTGTTTCGATACAGGTGTACCCGTCCAAGCAGTGCGGACTTAAACTGATATTCAACCCCAAGGTTCCAATTACCCGATGACTCCGGTTGTAGCTCTGGATTTCCAAGCACCTGATAGCCGGAGGTCGGATTGCTGAAATCGAGGTAGAGGTCTTTGAAGTCAGGTGCGCGAAAGCCTTGCCCGTAGGAGGTGCGAATCGTAACATTACGGGTCATGTGATACATTCCACTCAACTTCGGACTGAAGTGCGTTCCAAACTCGGAATGATAGTCAAGCCGTCCACCCAAGACAAATGCGAGGTTTGCCATTGGGCGGAATTCGTTCTGAAAAAATAGTGAATCGGTTGTAATATCCTTCTCACCGCCCGTGATACGCTGGGATTCGAGGTTTTCAAAAATTATCTCTGCGCCAACGGTCAGTTGGTTCTTCGATCCCAGGACGGTGTCAAATTGTGCTTCGCCTTTTATCAGGTCTTGAACTGTGACGTTTGATGACGCAGTGAGTGAGGTGCCACGATCGATAACTGTCGATTCATCGCGATAACGTGTGGTATAGATTTTTCCCATCAACTTTGAGCGCGAGCCGAGTTGATATCCTGTGCCGACGCTGCCGCTGAAGTTGTCGATATCGCCGAGGCGATCAAAGACAACACCCTCCCTTTCGCTGACCCCCTCCTGCTTTTGGGCAAAGTATTGCCCGGAAAATAGTAGGGTCGATTTGGAGGTCAGTTGATATTCAGTTCGTGCGGAATGAGTCCAGTTCTGATAGCCATCAATTGTTGTCGTTAGATCTGTCTCGTCTAGATCGATAGGACTTCGGCGATTTGCGGCGAGGGTCAATAGCGCGTTGAACTTGTCACGCTTCAATTCAACCGCGCTACGGCTGTCGATGGTATTATGGGTTTCGAAGTTATTGGTGAATTGGACCCCAAATGGGGACGATGCCCTGCGCGTGATGACGTTGATTACGCCGCCCATCGCAGCGCTGCCAAAGAGTGCGGAGGAGGCGCCTTTGACAATCTCAATTCGCTCAACGTTTTCGACGGCAATCCGTGCGAGATCGAGTTTGCCAGCGATTCGACCGACTTGCGGTTCGCCATCGAGCAGGATCAGGATGTAATCCGAATCGAGCCCTTGTATTTGAACCCCGTCGCCGTGGGCATCGCGATCGACGATGATCCCCACCCGATGCTCAAGCACCTCGCCGATGTTTTCCGCGCCTGTTGCTTCGATCTCATTTCGTGTGATGACCTCTGTGATAACGGGCGTGTCTTTCAATGGACGCTCGGTTTTTGTACCGGTGACGACCACTTCGTCCATCTGAAAGAGGTCGGCTGTTCGTTCTGTTGCAGCGAAATTCAGCGTCGTTACACCGACTGTGAGGGCAACGAAGAATCCTATCCAAAGTTGCTTTAAATGCATTAATGATCTCCTTTCTGTGTAACTATCGTAACAATTGTTGCGCGATTGATTGCTGTGTAACGCATCATGCGTAACGGGAGGCAAATGTTTGTTTGCGTTACGCATGACTTGCTACACCGGACTCCCACGCTTGACCCCTAACCCCAACAAGCGTGGGAGCTTAGGGTTAATTATTGCCAAGCCTTCTCCACCCTATGAGAGAAAGCCTGTGGCCATTTGACGACCCCTCAGTATTTTAAAGAGGTGCCACCATAAAATGACCGCTCGGTAAGTCGATTAGAAAGTTCGCCAAACAAAAAAGATTGCAAGGATTAGCGATCCAAATCCGAGCCCCGCAGCAAGGAGGCGGGGACCGTGGAGACGCGTCCAGAGCAGTATCCCGGTGAGGGAGAGGATGATTAAGCTGCCAGCGATTGAATCAGCGAGAAGAATCCACGCGGCTCCCACTCCGCTCGCCATGTGCAAACGATTAAGAAATGCAAAGACGTTCCGGTCAAATCGCGTGACACTGGCGTAGCTGTTCCCCCTCCAATATTCCGCGCTGTAGGTCTGTTGTGGATTACTGAAGCTGACACGCCATTTTTCAGGCTGAGTCACCGACTGCCCATCCCAACTAATTTCTTGTGCTGGTTCTGAACGTGCACGACTCCACTTCTTCTTGATTCCCAGTTCGGCTTGAAGCCACACCGCGAAATCCTCAACGTTCTCCGGTCGAACCTCTGGGAGCGCAAGCTCAATCTTCGTTCGTTCGGTCTTAGCGGCGTTAATCTTCATGATGCCCCGATGGTTAAGTAAAATCCCGGTGATACCGAAGAGGATTCCCAACGTTGCGCCCCAGAGCCCAAGCCAAGCGTGTGTTCGCCGCAACCATTTGAGAAATGCGCCTCGGCTCCACCTTGCCGGAAGAAAGGCGTAGGGAGAACGGCGTTTGTCCCGTTTTTTCGAATTGTTCTCAATATCTGTTGAATACGAGTTTGTATTATCCTGCACCTTCGCCTCCATGTATATAGGCTGATTTTCCTTGACAATCGCGCAGTTATTGGCTTATTCTTAAGGCAAACAGAAAGGGCGATGGGCGCAAAAAAGCCCCAATACATCAAATCGAGAGAAATCTGGGAGGTAGCTAACAATTGGCCGTTGGGAGCTGTCCCTTTTTCTATCGTTCGCCTTTTCTGTTCTTTTATTTTTTTGCTTGTTGATAATGAATCTCAATATCAACAACTGTTCAATTTTATTGAACTATACCTACCAGGGTAACAAAAGCGTAATCAAGTTCTTCGCGAGTATGTTTCACTAAAATTGGCTTATTTTTCATTCCGAAGAGTGTAGACGGAATTACCCATGTGCCCTAGTGCACCCTGAACGGACCACCTTCCGGCTCCTCTTCAAGGTCCGGACGGGTGGAGTCGAGGAACACCTCGTGGAGTTCGAGTTTGTTTGAGTGTGTGAACGCTTCTTGGGGTAGCGTTCCTGATTGGGCGTGTCCCTTGCGGAATTCCTCCGATTCGACCCAGTTTTCAAAGTATTTTCGTGATTCCCAAAGCGTGAATACGACGTAGGGATCATCGTCGTTGACCGGACGCAACACTTGGTTTGAGATGAAACCCGGCATTCCGTCAATGAGTCGAGCGCGATTGCGGAAACGTTCCTCGAAGGCGTCTCGATATTCGGACGCAACGTAAATTCGATTTGCAACAGTTATCACGGTTTTGACCTCCGTTCTTTCTTCGTATGATAAACGCGGATGGGGTTGTGTTGGATTGGCTGGCTGGGTGAGTTGATGTCAACAAAAATATCTTCCCCGTCAACCTTCACGGGATAGGTCGCAATCCCGCATTTTCCGGGCCAGATGCATTTGCCCGTTTTGACATCGAACCTCCATTGATGAATCGGGCAGACGATAACGTCATTTTCTAACTGTCCCGCGTGTAAAATTCCACCGACATGCGGGCAGATATTGTTCACCGCGTAAAACTTTCCGTTGACGTTATGGATACCGATAAAATTACCTTCCAACTTTGCGCTGATGCAGTTACCGGGACTCACTTCATCAGTTTTGGCTGCTTTTATGAAGCGAGAAATTCCCGGATTTCGTTGTAATTCTTGAACTTGTAGAGTCATAAGCCTCCTCTAATTGGTTCATATCAAAAACAGGAGCAAAACTGCTGAGGGGAACCCGAGGTGTTAGTTGGGTAAACCCTTTACTTTTCCGCAGCGTTATTATGTACGGTTTCGATTAACTCTAGCTCATTTCACATATAAGGAAAAAATAATGAACGGACATCCTGAAATTGTCGAAGTGCTCAACGAAGTTTTAACTGCTGAACTTACCGCTATTAACCAATATTTTGCCCATTCCGAAATCTGCGAAAACTGGGGATATGAGCGTCTCCATCAAGCGATACGCGAACACGCTATCGGAGAGATGAAACATGCCGAAGAACTCATCGCTCGTGTGCTTTATCTGAATGCGATGCCGAACATGGCACGCTATTTCGAGATTAAAATTGGCGAGAATGTCCAACAGATGATGGAATATGACCTTGCCCTTGAAACAGAAGCGGTCGAGCGGCTCAATGAATTTATCCAACTTGCCCACACCCACAAAGATTTCGGGTCGGAAGAGCTTCTTGAACAAATCCTCAGAGATGAGGAAGAACATATTGACTGGATAGAAGCTCAACTCGACCAAATTAACCAAGTGGGCATCCAAAACTACCTCGCACAACAGATTATTGGTGAAGAAGAAGGAGAGGGAGTGTAACTTGCTCCCATATCCCCTACAGCGATTCCAGAAAAGCGATAAGCGCGTTTCTATCGCTTGCAGACATCCCTTGAACTGCATCACGCGATTGCCCTGCTTCCCCACCATGCCACAAAACTGCCTCCAGTAACCCTCGCGCCCGACCATCGTGCAGGAAATTGGTGTGCCCGTTAACCACTTTGACCAACCCGATCCCCCACAGCGGCGGTGTGCGCCACTCCGACCCGCTCGCCCGAAAATCGGGACGATTGTCTGCCAACCCCGGACCCATGTCGTGTAACAAGAGATCTGTGTACGGATAAATCGTCTGATTGGAGACCTCTGGGACATCGGATAACGACCCTGTCTGCAGCGTCGGGATATGGCAACCGGAACAGCCCGCGCTCTCAAAGAGCTTCTCACCGTGTTGAACGATTGGGTCGTCGAGATTGCGTCGGGCAGGCACAGCGAGGGTTTGGACGTAAAATGTCACGACGTCCAAAATTTCATCGCTGAGTTCTGGGTCATCGCCGCGTCCGTCGTATTGCGATTGGCCCTCCGAACTCTCTCTCGGCAACAGCGAGGTTGTAATGCCCATGTCGTCGTGGTAGGCGGAGGCGACCTGTTGAATCAATGTCGGCTGATTCGCCTTCCACCCGAATCGACCGAGGCTCAGTCCATTTTTCTGGACGTTCCAAACATAATTCGCTTTCCCTGAAATCCCATCGCCATCCTGATCATCTTCGTCTGCCAAGGCGAGGATAGTCGCTTCGGGTACCGCTTCAAGTAGTCCTAAGCCGAACACAACGGGTGCGACGCGGGGCGAGATTTCAATGTCATCAGGTAGCGGTTGATACGGATCTTTGATCTCGTAGCTGGGAGTGCGGAGATGTGCCTTTACGCCGTCGCTGGTTGTGAATTCACCCTCGGTATAATCAATTGTTACCGTTCCCTCAGGGGGAACGCCGAAGATTGCACGGTTATTGAGTTGTGTCCCGAAACCGGGGACTGGCACAGGTCCATGCGTAACGTCACCGTCCGGGTTCGGAAGACTCACGCGGAAAAGCATTGATGTGAGTTTCTCGCCCGATGTTGGTGCGCGTCCCCGTCCATCCCGTGCATGACAGTTGATGCAGGCGATGTTATTGTAGACTGGACCGAGTCCCGGATTGACCTCCGCTGGGACGGTGACAAAAACAGCTTCAAACTCAACATCGCCCTCTAAGTGCTTTGCGAGTCCGTCTGCTGAAAGGTTTGGCGCGGGTGTCGAAAACGCATGACTTGTCGCGTCAAAAACGGTCGTCTCACCGCCAGAAAACTTCTTAGCCAAAATGTCCATCTTCTCCGGATCGGTTGGATCGCCTGAATCACAAGCGGCGATTAGGGTGCAAAATAAGGTTATAAAAAATAGAAGGTATGAAGGGTGATGTAATTTCATGATCTTGAGCATTTGTGCATTCTTTCTGCCAACTGATATAACTCCGCTAACTCAAACCGATTTATGTCCCGAAATCGATGAATGGCTTCCTCAAGAGGAACAAGTTCCACGCTTGCTACCTGCTCACCATCTTCAGGGTTTTCGGGGTTGCCCATGATTTCCACCGCTCCGTAACCTACCAGCCGATAAAACTCGGGATGTGGTAGATGCGGACGATACGGTTTTGCAGCAGTCGAGAAACAGTGCCAAGCGCCGATGGGTTCAAAGGTTATCAAACGCGCACCGGCTTCCTCAATCAACTCACGACTGATTGCATCCAAATAACTTTCACGCGGCTCCAACGTGCCACCCGGCACCTCCCATTCCCCAGTTTGTAAGCGAAGTATAAGCCACCGATCCCCTTCGAACGGAACAAGATTAACATTACTGATTAAATCGAGGGGCGGCATTCCGTTGAGGGGTTCAAACGTGCAGGTTACAGTTCCCCAACTGGTGCTTCCAAACAGGTTTGGGAAGTCGTTTTTCGGTATCAATTGTTCCTTGGTGGATCTCATTGTAGCTCCCAGACCTGCACGTCATGCCGTGGTAGATCAAAAGGATACTCACCATACTCAAGCAACGCCAATCCGTTTTCATCTGTCCTGACGACAAGGTGGAGTTGATGCGGTGTAACGCTGGTGTCCACACGCTCAAGTAACAGGAATTGTGTGCCATCGTCGACTGTTATGTTCACCCTTGTCCACGATATGCCTTCACCGTCTATGTATGTTCCCTCCGACAGTAAAATCTGGTGCGGTGTCTCTGGCGGCAAGGTAAAACTTTCGCCGATGACATAAGTCGACTTAAGGTTGGTACGCGATACGAGTACCCACGTCCCGGGTATAGGCACCTCAACACCATTCTGATCGACAACCCAAACATGATCGCGTTCTTCTATAGGAGTTGGAGTTTCTGTCTCAGGAGTTCTCGGCAGTAGAAGTTGCCCAATCTGGTCGCAGGCGGAAAACCCCACAACCGAAACAGTGATGGTCAATACAAGCAGGAGCCTTGTGATTGTTCCAATGCACATTCTGTCTGAATCCTCTTGTTTTATGCGAAGAAACCGATGGGCGGGACAACCTCGCCCCTACGATTTCTTCGTCGTGTGTTAACCTGTGTTACTCGAAATTGCTGTCTAACACCAGCTTCAGGATATCGTTTTCCAGTGTCCCCTGAACTGCGCTGACCGCATCAATCGCTGCTTGGACAGCACCACGCTGGGAAGTAATTGAATCGCGGAAGGGGTCTGGAATCGCACCGATGGTGTCGATGGCGGTCTGAACTTCGGTTTTAAACCTTGCGTCCAGGTCGGGGTCCGCACCGTTTACAAATTCGCTAAGTCCGGTGTAGACATTTTGGATGCCGCGGATATTGTCTTGGAAGTCGCTAATCGAGTTGAAGCTGAACTGCGACTCGACAAGGGTTGTATCCTTCTCGTTGAACGGGTCGGAGATCTTGCCGTTGGCGACTTCATCAGCGATGACAATCATGCCGTTGACCATCTCCTGCATCGCGTCTTTCTGCGATTTATAAATGGTGCTGGAGGTGCCAGCGTTGGCGACCTCTCCGGCATAATTTTCACCCGATGCAGACCACGCACTAGCCAGCTGAGCCGTTTTCGCTTTCAGATTCTCCGTTGTTGCAGTAAGGTATTCCAGTTCACGGGGGGTAATATCCTCAGCTTTTCGCTGGTCGCCGTCGCGGAAGAGAAGATACTCGATAGTATGGAAACCTTTCAGCGTGTCTTCAAGCGCATCGATTGACGCTTCGGTCAATTCCTGCCCACTGCCAAGCACTCCGTCAAGGTCAACCCGATTGACGGGCCAGCTATCGAGTGCCGGATCAAGTCCTTGTGTATCAACGGGACCGAACAGGAACGCTTCACTTTGCTCCCACGGCGTCCGGGCTGCCTTCCAGGCTGCTTGTGCCAGCTCCAGGTGGGCTTGGTTGGGAGCTGCGCTCAACGCCTGCACAGTGCCTAGCAGGTCACCTGCTTTGTTGTCCAGGTCGGTGTAGGTGGCGAGTACGACCTTGTTAGCGAAGTCGTTCAGGGTGGTGGTAGCATCAAACGCCTCGGCTTCTCCAGGGGCAGTAGTGATATCATCGTCATCATCGTCGTCACTGCCACAACCGGTAAGGCTGCAACCGATGAAGGCAATTGATAGAACTAGAAGAACCGATACTGTACAGCACAAGAGTTTTGTTAGATATTGACTGAATCTCATTGGATTCCTCCTTTTTGATTTGAAGTTAAATTAGTATTGAAACCCAAAACCGAGCGCAAAGGTATGTTCGTCCTCAAATTCGGTGTCCAATATGGGTATGGTGTCCAATATCTCTACGGGTGTGGACCCCAATGTCCGTGCGGAGTAATGTCCCTTAAAGACCAATTGTGGGTGTGGGTGATAATTGAGACCAAGTGTCCACGTCTGCCGTTCCCAACGTGGATTATCAAAGATGTTTCCCTTTACCTCAGCCATTGTATCGTAGTTGTCGTAACGGACGAACAGATCAAGCCCTGCCTCTGTATTCAACGATGATTTGAAAAACGAGAGCAGGTTGTAACCAGCTTCGAGGTATCCTCCAACGGCACGGCTACCGACAGGTGTCCGTTTTACATTTAGGTTGTTTGAAAGATTGCGATTGGTTTTGGAGATAAGTTCTGAGTTTTCGAGTGTTCCGTAAAGGAACATCCCGCGAACCTTCAGCGCACCGACCTCATAAAAACCGTGCAGCTCAACAATTGAAACATTAGCATCAAGATCGAAATCCGGTTTCGGACGGTTGTCCGCGCTGTCGCCGTAGTAACCAGAGACACCGAGAACTGCGCCATCCATGATCGTATAATCGACACGACCAACGAGCGCGAAATCTTCAGCATTGGCGGCTTCAAAACGCAGTTGATGACCGCTGGCGATCCAACGGCGTGAACTGAAGCCGGTGGAGTCCAAGCCGTTGACAACTTGCACCTGATAACTGAGCGCATCGGCTGTGCCAAATAGCTCAATCCCATTTTCATGCCAGATGGTTGGAATCAGATTTGATTCAGATTCGGGGCGGGTAGTTGTGAAGTAGTGTTGAGGACGATGCCGCTTGGCGGTTAAGCCGACCGGCACGATGATGTGACCTATCCGCAGGTTGAGTGTTGGGCGAATCTCAAAAACCGCAGCGAGTTTCTCAACGATGACTTCGCCACCTTTTTCGACCTCCATCTCGAATTCACCAAACTCCTCAAATTTATCGAACTCCATTGTGATGCCGGTCCCACCGTGCTCAAACTCAAGTTCCGATTCAAGACGGATGGCCTCACTGATTTGGAGCTTTGGTGCGATGACAAACCGTTCAACGTCAATGTGAGCACGTCGGTCTGGATCGGTCTCCCAATAGAAATTAGCGTAGTTAATTACTCCGTAGCCGGAGACACTAAATCGTTTGGATTCAGCTGGTACAATTTGAGCCGTCAGGAGTAGAAGCAGAACACAACAGGAGATTCGCAATTCTAACCTCTCGGATTATTTGATACTGAGTCTCAATATCATATTGGTGTCAAATAAAAACGGGCATATATTCTGCCCGATTGATTCCTCTAAACAGCCGATATTGAGACTCATTCGCAAATTATTTCGTAATATTATAAATTGCTGCAAAATGTTTGTCAAGTTTTTTTACAAATTATTGACAAAAAAGTTCCGGGGGGTTGAATTGTGGATTAGGAGGATAGGAAATACCAAAAGATATGGAATGGATTACCATCTGGTCTCTTTGATTTTTACAGATTTCGGAATCTCAAACTGAAGAATCGGAGATGGCGGTTGTGCATTGGGTTGTGGGTTGCTGTAGACAACACGTTCATATTCCAGAATTTTAGATTTGGGACTGTATACCTTGGAAGTAACCTCCATGGGGATATGGCTATCGCCGAGTTTGGTGTGGTTCCGATAAAACGATTTTGCAGCGAGTTTACCGTCGGGAGTTTTTACTTCAGCAGAGATAAGCCTGTCATCGCGACTTCCCAGAATAACGATGCCGAGTTTATCCTCCGCTTTTTTAGGCGGTGCCCAATGGGTATAGAATACGTCGTCCGCTATCTCATGCTTTTCAAGGGAATACCCGATAGCGGTTAACCCGTTCTCGGCTTGCGTTGACTGGATGATAGATTCCACAAATGGGAGTGGAATTCGCCCTTTAGCGATGAAGCGGAACGCTTGATTTTCGACAGGATAGTAGATTTCGAACACCTTGTCCTGCACGACCATTATCTGCTTGAGCGGTTCCGTAACCTCAACGACAACCCGCGCTGCTTTTACCTCGTAGTGGAGGGTACCGGCTATGGTCTCCGTTTTGTCCTCTTCGGTTAATTCTCGTGTAAAGTCCAAGGAGAGGGTTTTTAACGGCGCGGCGTAGAGTGCAGTGCAAAAAAGAAATGTAGGTAAAAAGAGAATTGTGAGTTTGAAGTTTTTAGGCATGGGTTTCTTTAATGGGTGACATGGTAGCTGGTGTTTAACGCTGGTCACCGCGTCGCTTTTGAATAACTAATCAGAATAATCTGTAGATGGGTGAGCTGCGAACATGGCAACCCCATAAATCGCTACGTAAAGAGTGCTAACACAACAACCTCCCAAGGCACTGTTAGTCTGAAGTTTTTTCGCTTTTTCCGCATAGGCCTGGGTATAAAAGGTGACATATTCTGGTGATTTACCGAGGAGTCTTGTGGCAGGAGGGGAAGGCTCAACGCTATAGGCAATAATGACTCCAATTACGCCACCAAAACAACCCCCCAAAAACCAAAGCCCTTTGTTGACATCGTTCTGGGCATCTCGTTCGGCAGCGACTATCACCTCCGCCTGCAATGAATTCTGTTGAGCGAGGGTAACAAAAGGCATACTGAATGTTAGCGCTGCCAGCAAAAATGCCAAAATTTGGAAGGGATTCTTCAACTCGATGTTCACAAACATCGCCTGTTTAAGCCAAGTGTTTACACTTCTATCGTTTTGGGACAAAAAACTACAACGATGTTCCGATGGGTTAATAGGAATAATAGCCTAATCAAGAGCCTCTAATCCTGCGTCTAATACTGCTACAGTAACATATAAAGAATAAGCTAAAACTGCGAGGGTACCGACAACACAGCCGCCGAGAGCACTGCGAGTCTGCAGCTTTTTGGCTTTTTTATTATAGGCATCGGTGTAAAAAGCGACATATTCTGGTGATTTACCGAGGAGCCTTGTGGCAGGAGGGGAAGGTTCAACGCCATAGGCAATAATAACTCCAATTAAACCACCGAGACAACCTGCTAAAAACCAAAGACCTGTACTGGTATCGCCTTGGGCATCTCGTTCGGCAGCGACTATGGCTTCCATCTGTAATGAATTTTGTTGGGCGAAGGTGACAAAAGGCATACTGAATGTTAGTAATGCCATGAAAAGTGCCAAAATTTGGAGGGGCTTCTTTAATTCAATTTTCACAAAATATCCCCTTTTGTAAGTAAAATGTATGCATCGGTATTACAAGTAAATTTGTGTGGCTTTCTTCTCTGTTTCTGGCGAAATTAAAATAACCTTGGTTCAGCAACGCTGAACTGTAATAAATCTCTTCAGATATGTTACATTGTACATGTATGACGAAGAGATGTCAATTTTTCGCTGGACGTCCGTTGACCACAGTCAATCACAAATCAGCTGGATTTTGTGCAGGTCTTATTGCTATCTTCTGCGTCGATCTATAGGTTTCCGATTTGCGAGGAGAACGAAACTCAAACCCCGCTGCAATCTCAGAATTAATTTGGCTAATTCAAACAGACTCTAAAATCAAAATAGGCAACCCGCGCCCGGAACATAGTTCCGAGAAAAGAAGATGCCAAACGTTATCGGCATTATGTCTTGGCTGTCTAAGGAAAAGAACGGTCTATCTATTCGCAATTCAAGTTTCAAGCGACTCTCGGTCAGGCGCAGTGCTTCTATTCCAGCGACGCCATAAGCACCCAAGCCGGAATCCGAATCCTCATCGTAGTCATCATACCCCCAAAGGTTACTAGAAAACAGTGGCTGGTTTCTCGCTGGTCTCTTTTCCTTCGCTTCATAGCTGACATCAATTATGGAGAAAATCCACCACCCACATAGGGCGAAATATTCCGTTTATTGAAGAAATAACGTCCGCCGATTGACCAAGCGAAGAAGGAAAATTCGTCGCTGTCTCCTCATCTCCATCTCTTCCACTGCCCCGAAACTCGGCTCCCACAGCGTAGGAGGGCGTCTCATAAGACCAACCGAATTCATAACCGGGTTCGGCTGCTATATCTGTGCCGGGAATGAATGTTCCGAGGATTCCTACATTCCACATAGATTCACCCGATATCTTCCTAAGTTCGCGAGCCTCCTGTTCGGTGACGGTTTCCATATCAACCGTATCATCGATCGGCTTGTTGTGGACAAGTGCATCAACCAGTCTTGGTGCTGCCGGGATCATCTCTTCGATATTTGCCAAGGTCAGCTGCCGCTCGGCGATAATCGTACCGACCGGTTTCTCCTGACTCAATCGCACAAAAATTTTCTCACCGAGCCGGCGCAGAACAAGGCGATAGACACTCGCTGTGGCGGGTGCTTCGTAAACCGGGTCGCTGACCGATATGCCCTGCTTGCGCAGTTCATCACACACCAACATCGCCGCGGTTTCTGCATCGGAGTCGAGGATCCCCGGATGGTCTCCAATCAGGCAGACAGCGGGAGCGTCATCCTGTGCAACAGCAGGGACAACTGGTAAGATGAGAAAAACAGAGCCAAATACGAATACACAGGTCCGCTTTAGATCAAGCATCTTAAAATCTCCTTCTGAAACAAAAAACCAAAGCCCATGTATGAAACTGAAATACGTGGGCTTTGGTGCAGTATTTTTTGAATCCGATATAGGTTATTTCCGAACAACTACTGTCCGGGAATTGACTGAGATGACACCGGTGAAGAGATTGATAACAATATCGAGCGGGGTATGCTGGGTTATGATTGCATAATCGGTTGCCCCGCCTGCCATTGCATTCGTGTCAACTTGGTTGAGCGGCACGAATCCGAATAGCACATACCATTGACGTTGTATCATCATATCATTGCCTTGTGGGCCATTTCCCACTCTGTGAATATGCGTCGAACAGCCGATGACGAAAAGGACGCCCAGAACGAGTACTACGGCTAAACACTTCCTTAGCATAATCTCCTCCTAATTTAGGGTGAATTGGTTATTAAATTGATAGAACCGATTGATGATTCGATGGCTCGAAGTTCCGTTCCATACACATCTTTGGGAACAACGTAATCGACCTCAAAAACAGGGTTTTCAGGTGCATTGCATATCAGCTTAATGAGTACAAAGTCGGAAGTTCCGACCATCAATTGATGCACGCGAAATGCATCTTTCATAAATATTGCCCGCTGGACCGTTGCCTTTGGAAACTGGGTGCGGTAAGCGGTCTCTAGCGTTTTTAATAGGGTGTCATTGGGCGGGACCGCCCCGCCTTCCAACCTTGACACCACACACATCGCCCCCGAATTTTCATTCAGGAAAACCCATCGGGGGACCATCTGTAACCCCTGCGTGAGCGTATCGTCCAATCTGTCAATCACTTCCGCCAGCATTGCGTCCTCAATGGCTTTCCAGCCCTTTGGCGCGGATATTTGCAGCTTCAGTGTTGTATCTGTGATTGCAGGTTCAAGGCGTGTCGGATCGACATTAAAAGTGAGCGTTTCATGCGTACGTTTCTGAGCATTGGGCGAATCACAACCCATCAAACTGCTAATGACGATTCCACATAATAGAAGTTGTAGAAAGTCCGCTCTGATTTTCAATGTTTGCTCCGCTTCAACAATGCGTTTGCGCCAATTATAACGCCGGGGATTTTTTAAGGATTGGGCACTCCCAAGGCTAAAACGTTGGAAGTATTGTAAATTCTGCGTTGATTGCAGGATTAGATAAGCCTTCGATGACTGCTTGCGCTTTCGGGTCAACAGAATTATTGATACGAATGATTAACATCAACACCTTTGGCTTCGAGGACCGGCACGTCAACGGCGATTGTTTTTGGATTCAGGGGATTCGACTGCACATCTACCCATCTTAGATTGATTAATCCAACCAAAGGCGACAGGTCGAATACGCGGTTAGTACCCAGTCCCAGCGATGTCAGATTTGTTAATCCTGCGAGAGGTGATAGGTCTGATATTTCGTTTCTGTAAAGCCCCAGTTGCCTCAGATTTGTCAAGCCCGCAAGGGGCAATAGGTCTGAAACCTTGCTATCGTTAATATTCAAGAATGCTAGATTTGTTAAGCCGACGAGAGGCGAGAGATCCGATGCTTGGCTGCCGTGGATACCTAGATGTTCTAGGTTTGTTAATTTTGTGACGGGTGACAGGTCTGATACCTTGGAATCGCTAATACCCAAGAATCTCAAATCAGTTAATCCTGCGAGGGGTGATAGATCTGATATTTCGTTTCGGTAGAGATTCAGTTCCCTCAGATTCGTTAATCTTGCAAGAGGCGATAGGTCTGTTATCCTGTTTTCTTCGATATATAGGAATTGTAGTTTTGTTAGTCCTGCGAGGGGCGATAGATTCGATATCTGGTTGTGGCCTAGGCGCACGTACGTGAGATTGACTGCAAATTCAAGACCGGTTAGTTCACGGATATCACCCCAACCCGGTTCAAGACTCGTCAAAGTCGCCATGTTAGCATCTGTGATTGTGGCACCCGCAGGCTTGTGTAAGGCATCTTCAATGGCAGTGCGAAGATTCGCATCCGGTATATTGACCGGTTGAACAGAGGGAAGTCTTTTCGTGCAGCCAATCCATGCAATCCCCAGAGCGAGTAGTATGACGAACAGTATTGAACGACGCAAGCAGTGTAACATGATTTTCCTCCGATTAACAGGGTTTACCGATACTAATGCCTGACATCAACACCTTTGGCTTCAAGGATCGGCACGTCAACGGTGACTGTTTTTGCGCTCAAGGGGTTTGATAGAACATCTAGCTCCTTCAGATTGGTTAATTCCAGCAGGGACGATAAATCTGACACACGATTGGCGGAAAGTCCCAGTTCTTTCAGATTGGTTAGCCGTACCAAGGGCGACGGATCCGAGATGTAGTTACCGTAAAGTCCTAGTTGTTCTAGGTTTGTTAATTCCACTATCGGCGATAGATCCGAGATCTGATTGTCGGTAAGTTGTAGGAGTTTCAGATTGGCTAATTTTGGGAGAGATGATATATCTGATACCTTGTTTTCGCCAAGTAGCAAAGTTTCAAGTTGGGAGAGTTGTGCCAAGGGCGACAGGTCTGAGACGCGGTTATCCATGATCCAAATTGACCTCAGATTTGTTAATCCCGCCAGCGGCGATAGGTCTGATACCCTGTTTTCGGTAAGGTATAATCTCTGCAAATTTACCAATCCCGCCAAGGGTGACAGGTCCGAAACACAGTTAACGTCAAGTTCCAACTCTTCCAGATTTGTTAATCCAGTGAGGGGAGATAGGTCTGATATTTGGTTCCTGAAAAGATTTAGGTCTATCAGTCTTGTTAATCCGGCGAGAGGTGATAGGTCTGATATCCCGCTCTCGCTGATACTCAAGGAATCCAGATTTGTTAATCCTGCCAGTGGCGATAGGTCTGATAGCGGGCTGTGGCTGATATTGAGGGATTCTAGGTTTTTTAATCCTGCGAGGGGCGAAAGATCTGACACGCCACTCTCGCTAATATCTAAGAGTTTCAGAGTTGCTAGTTTCGCAAGGGGTGATAGATCCGATAGTTGGTTGGACCTAAGGTGTAGGCTTATTAGATTGGTGGCAAACTCAAGACCGGTTAGATCGCGGATATTAGCCCTGCTCCCTCCAAGATCCGTCAAGGTCGCCATGTCAACGTTCGTGATTATAGCGCCTGTAGGCTTGTCGAGGGCACGCTCAATGACACTACGGAGGTTGGTGTCCGGTATGTTGACTGGTTTCGCAGGAGACGGGATTTTCGTGTGCCCGATCCATGCAATCCCCAGAGCGAGTAAGGTGATGAACGGTGCGGAGCGACGCAAGAGGTGTAACATGATATCCTCCTATTCTGGGCAAGTTGCCCGATAGGCTCTATTAAGGTTTCAACGGAACTGGATAGGATTTGATGTGTATCGCAGACTAATGCACTGCATTCTGTTCATCAACTACACGCAATTTTAATACCACTGTTATCTCGGATTCCCTAAAGAGATTGTACAGAAAACTGAGTGTTTTCGCAAACTCATTCTCCGGGGAACTTCGGGTTTGCTTTTGACGTGAACTGCGATCTGAAAGAAGGGGGCATATTCAGAAGGGACTTGTCGGAACTGTACCACACTGTCGTTGCAAAAATGCCACACCGGTGGCAGGACCTATTAGCATTAGGTCAAGGCTTAAAATTTCCGAGAAATTGGTTCTCTGCCCATTTTTGACACCATACCACATTTCGTCGGAACAATTGCTTATAAGCAACCAATTGTTAGGCGGTGGCTACATCAATAAACGCTGCTGTTGACGATGGCAGTGGAACAGCAGAACCATCTTCTTGCAGACCTTCGATATGAAATTGGATTGCTTCTGCAATTAATCCACGTACTTCTTCCATCGTTTCACCAATTGCGACACAGCCAGGGAGATCTGGTACATAGGCACCGCAACTGTTTGTATCTTTTTCAAAAACAACTAGATATTGCATAAATTCCTCCGAATTAATCTTTGAGACCCGCTTGCTTAAGAACACTATTGAGCGTACCGGGTGGTACATCCAATCCTAATTTTCCGGCAACGGTAACAGTACCTGATTTGGTTGGATGGCGAAACTGCCGGTGACTGCCTCGTGTCCGTGCCAGATACCAGCCATCTCTTTCAATCAATCTAATAAGATTTCTAACCTTCATAACACGAATCTACTGAAGTTGGGGATTTTCATCTTCTACTTGACGCCGTGCTCACCGGAAAAATGCAGGTACAGCCGAGTAATTGTCCAATACAGCTACCTGTTAGAAGGTTCAGGCACCCATCTAAGCATGAAATCCACATGAAATTCATTTGGCTTCGTTGCCGCATTATGTTCAAGATTCAAGCCATTTGATCCCGTATCTATCGCGAGCATTGCACCATCTGTAAACTTCACACATAAAACTTCACTTTGATGTACATCTTCAATGGCTTCACGCATACCAAACTCCACTTTTTCAACCGTTTTCCCTACCATTCTTGTCGCCTCGCAAATTGAATAATGTGACTCGACACCCCCGACAATTTTTGGTAGAGAAGCCATAAGTTCACGCCTCCTTCCAGAGGAAGTTGGCGCCCATGTAAGCGCGAAATTTACCTGAAATTCATCTGGCTTCATTGCCGCATTATGTTCAAGATCTGAGGCATTTGACCTCGTATCTATTGCAAGAAATTCACCATCTGTGAACTTCACACGTAAAAGCTCGCTTTGATGTACGCCTTCAATATCTCCACGATCTTCACGCATGCCAAACTTTACGTTTTCAACTGTTTTCCCTACCATTCTTGTTGCCTCACAAATCGAATAATGTGATTCAACATCGCTGACAATTTTTGGCAGATAATTCATAGCTTCATGTCTTTCTAGTTCATGATCAGCTGAAACACTAAATTCTGATTCTATTAGCTTAAGTAGTTCTTCATAAGCCTCAGTGATAGCTTCTAAATCACGATAGAAATTTTCAAAAGCATCATATTCTATTGCTGGATCTCTGACACCATGACTACTTTTCCCACGCTGTTCACTAACTTTTGAAAGTGAGGTATGAAGTTTGGATTGCTTGCCCAACTCGTGGAACACACGCCGTAGCAGTGTTGGTGGTTTCATCTGTTGTGCTTGAGGTATTGTCTTACTTCTAAGATTTGCAAGAGCCAAGAGGCATCCTTTTGAAAGCGAGTCAATTAAGAAACCGTATAGATTTTTGTGAGCATCTTCATAAGCATGACTATTTTGAGATATGGGATAATAAATAAATTTGTTCGGTGCTTCCGTATAAAGAGGTTTACACGCAAGCGTTTTGCAGCAGGCATTAATTTTTTTAATAACGTAACTTAGCTGTTTTCTCGGTCCACTCTGCACGTCAAAACTGCCTTGAATATATCTATTGTACCACATTGTAAATCGTTCATCCTCTGGTGATAAAAGAGATTTTTCAACAATAAATGGTCTCCACTTTCTTCGTTCTATTTCTGGAACCTTGACTAAGTCTGGAAGGACAACAGCAATACACAACGTTCCGTCTGTTTTACTGTGAAAGCCAAAACGAATGCTGATGCATTCGTCTAGTTTGTCCGACAATTTAAGTTGATAAACGTATGCTTCCGTTGTTTGGAGAACCCCCTCAAAATAGTCTGCATCCAACTCATACTTGTCGGGATGACTTGCGTAAAGATTCAATACATCCGATTCAAAGAATCCAATGATCTTATCTAACACAAAGTTATTTGACATGAAATTTTCCTCTATAGCTAACAAAAAGGTTCAATTTTGAGATGGAGGGCAATATTATATCATATCAACCCCTCCCGTTTGGCGAGGTAGGCGGACAGGGCGTAATCAACGGGGGTTGCAGTATCAATTGTGTTATAGTCGATGTCGGACCGACTCAATTCCAGCTTGTAATGGTTGATGAAATCGTGCAGATGGCTGAGGTAGCTTTGGCGGATTGCCTGCGGCGTTGCGATGACCTCCTCGTCCGTTTCAGCATCGACAAAACGCGCCACGCGATCAAATGCAAATTCCAATTCCTGATTGTCTAAAATATGAAAGACAATCACCTCATGTCCATCATAGCGAAGATGTTCGAGGGCTTTCACAACCGTGTCAGGATCGTCTTCGTAGAGGTCGGAGATTAGGATAACCAATCCGCGTTTGGTGAGGCGTTCGGCGATCTGGTGGATGGGTTGCCCCATGTGCGTGAGTTTATTGGTTTGGATCCGTTCAAGCGTCAGCAGAATTGCGTGGAGATGGGCGGGAGAACTTCGGGCGGGTAGGTATTCGTGGAGACTTTCGTCAAAGTAGGCGAATCCGACGGCGTCCCGTTGCTTTGCCATAAAATACGCGATCGAAGCGATAAGGTAGCTGGCGTATTGCAACTTCGTCAGCTCACCGGAACCGTAGGTCATCGACTCGCTGGTGTCGAGTAGGAGGTAGCAGTTGAGGTTCGTTTCCTCCTCAAACTGCTTGATATAGTACCGATTGGTTCGTCCGTAGGCTTTCCAGTCGAGGTGTTTGATATCGTCGCCGGGCATATATTGTCGGTACTGTGCGAACTCGACGCTGAAACCGTGATACGGACTTTTGTGGAGACCTGAGATAAATCCTTCGACGACAAATTTTGCAATCAGTTCGAGGTTGCCAATTTTTGCCAAAGCGGTGGGATCCAGATAACGTTGCCCTTCTCGATTTTGCATCGATTTTGTCCTTTGGAGCGAAAGATAGAGCACTTGATGGGCGGGGAGACCGCTTCCCTACGGGAAAACGATAGATTTTCAATATCTATCAACGTGGGTGATTATATTTTTTTGAGCACCATCATTGTTAGGTCATCAAACTGCTGGGCTTCCCCTTGGAAGTCGATAACGTCGTCGTAGATGGCTTGGCATATCTGGTCCGCACTTTCAGTTTTCACACGCGTCGCGATTTCTTCCAGGCGTTCTTCTCCGTACAGGTCTCCATCAATGTTTACGGTTTCCGTCACCCCATCGGTATAGAAAAGCACGATATCCCCGCTGCCAAGTTGGGTGGTCTCCTGCTCGAATTCTGTGATTTCGGACAGGACATCGTTAGGAAACATACCCAGCATCACACCGCCTTTTTCCAGTTCGTCACAGCCGCCATCGTACCGGATGACGAGCGGGTAGTTGTGTCCGGCGTTGATTGAAGTAATCTGATCTGTTTCCGGGTGAAGTTGGGCATAAAAGAAGGTGGCAAATTTGCCGGACGTACTACTTGCGTAGAGCAGTGAGTTGAGCGCTTCCGCCATGCTCGGCAAATCCTCTTTTCGCGTTACTTCTGAATGCAGCCCCGCCCGCAATGTCGCCATGAGCAGCGCGGCTTGCATCCCTTTGCCGGAGACGTCGGCGATTGCAAGGCCCCAGGTATCGTTTGCATCTGGGAGGCAGTCGTAGTAGTCCCCACCGACACCACCGCGGGGGAAGTAGAGCCCGGTCGCTTCATAGCCAGAAATTTCGGGGAGCGTATCGGGAATTAGATTCTGTTGAATCTTTGCTGCTTCTTCCATCTCTGCTTGTAGTTGGCGTCCCTCGAGCGCTTCTTGATAGAGTTGTGCGTTTTCGATTGCTACGCCCGCTTGATTGGCGAAGGCTTCAAGCAGCACTCTATCTTCGTCGGTAAAGTCCAGAGTAGCGCCGCCCCTTCCCTCCTTATCCGCAACAATCAACACGCCGAGTGTCTCTTCGCGTCCACGCATGGGGACTGCCATCAGATTCCTGCGACCAAGCAGATCTTCTCCTTCATTGTTGGCAATCAGTGTTTCACCCTCTTGGGCTGCAACTTGGGCGATAGGGACCAGTGCTGACGAAGTGTCCTGATCCGTTTGTAGAGGGATTGATAGATTGTCCAGTTGGGTGTTGGCTTCCGGTTCGAGGGCAAAGAGGGATTTCATTTCCAGCCGTTGTGTGACTGGATTAATGAGCAACAGGCCTCCTGTACTTGCGTCTAGTAAGGTGATCGCATGTGTTACCACCTCTTCCTGCACAGCCTCTGTGTCGAGCGATTTGCAGATTTGGGTGGCGGTGTCAGAAAGCATGAACAGGCGGAACTGTTCCGCGCGGGTTTTATCCACTAAGCGCGAGTAAGCGATTGCGACGGAGATCTGGTTTGCCAGCACCGGCAAGAGTTCCCGATTCCAGTCCTCCAGATTGTCCTGTGTTCTAAAACTGCCCAGACTGATAACCCCCAGAAACTCATCGCGTATTTTGAGGGGTGCCCATAAATTAGCACCAAGGAGTTCCAATTGCGGTTGGCTTTGGTTGAGGCAGTTCTCCAAGGTGGGCGGTGGGTTAGAGATATCAATGGTCGAAGATTCAAGTATCGCCGCGATTTCGTCGTCATTCACTGGAATGCTCAACGATTCGTCCTTGACATTAATTGCCGCTTCGACACCGAGGCAATTTTCGGTGGGCTGATAGAGCAAAATTGCACAACTGGTAACTTGCAAGGTGCCGTGGATGATTCGCAGATAAGTCCGACTTGATACATTAAAGTTACCGCGCCCGGAGATGATTGTCTCTCCCAGTTGTTCAAGTTCAGACAGGCTAAAGATCAGCCGTTGCATTGTTTCTTCTGCGGAAACAGATTGCATCTCTTAATTACCTCTGATCGATTAGTTGGAATTGATGATTTATCTCAGATTGCGATGATGTGGAGTGGTGTTATCCGTTGATCCGACTCATCTGTGCCTAGACAATTCAATTACAGGTTAGCAGTTGCAGCTGCCTCATCGGAGTGGATCTCAGCATGTTGAGCGAGCCCCATCATTTTGAAAGTCCGTTCAATGACGGGTGTTAAGTGACAGAAATGCACCGCTCCTCCGTGCTCTTGAAGGAATTCAATAATTTCAATCAGGATAGAGATGCCGATACTGTTCACGAGTCGTGTTTTCTCAAGGTTAATCACAAGCGTATTGTATCCCTGATTCATTAAGTCTTTAGCAGTTTCGGCAAGCTTTTCGCCTGTGGGACCGTTCAGATATCCATCGGTTTCAATAACGGCGTAACTGTCTTCGGTACGTGTACTGACATTAAAGGATGATGCCATTTGTTTCCTCCTTCATCAGGATTTTTGGGTGGTGGCTATGTTTTCTATTTTTTTATTGCGCTCTTTTTTTCAACATTGTGATGGTTGTTCCTTCCTCACCACTATCGATTTCCACTTCGTCCATCATCTCCCGGATAATCTCCAATCCCCACCCTCGTTTTTGCATAGCACGAGCCCGCGCCTCTCCAGTCAACAGATTGGTTTGCTCCGCGCCAAATCCAGTGCCGTGATCTGTAATTTTTAGCTGGAGTTCATCATCTGTGAGAACGTAGGTGACTGTTACTTTACTGTCTCTGCTATTACTATGCTCAAAAGCGTTGATGCAGGTTTCAATGATAGCCAATTGAATCTCATCGATATGGGTTTCCTCAAAGTCCATGATTTCCGCGATGATAGAAGCGGTATGTGCAGCGACTAATTCCATATTAGGATGTATCGGAATGTTCAAAGTCACTTCGCGCCTCACTTGCTCTGTCATTTGGGGCTCCTCCTCAGTTGGATTAGGGGGTTCTGTCTGTTACATTTCACAGCAAAATTGCCGGCTTCAATTTGGATAGGCGGCAGCCATTCAACTTTGCTAAAGTTAGGTTGTGTTTTTTATTGAACAAAGTTTGTTTTTTTTACGGATTTTTGACATGGGGGCAAAACGATATTTGAACAGGGTCCAGCCTGCTCGGATGCCCTCCCGCCAGAATCGAAGTTTTTTCCCACCCTCCTTTGTACGTGGGATGTAGGAAATGGGTACTTCATGGATATGATAGCCCGAGCGTAGCACCTTTGCTGTCACTTCTGGGCAAAATTCAAACCCTTGAGCGGCCAGATTGAGACTGATTACCAGACTCGTATCAAATGCCTTATAACAGGTTGCCTCATCGGTGATGCGTACATGATACAACAGATTTGTGAAACTGGCAAGCATACGATTCCCTATGTAGGTTTTCAAGCTCGCCCGTTTTTTACCGTTCAGGAATCTTGAACCGTAGACCACTTTGGCAATACCCTTTTGTAACACCTCCAGAATTGGTATCAGATCCCGTGGACGGAGTTCAAGGTCAGCATCTTGAATGACCACAAACGGACCCGTGACCTGTTCCAGTCCAAGCTGAATTGCACCCCCTTTTCCTCGATTTTCTTTGCACTGTATGATCTTTAACCTCGGTTCGTTATGCATCTGCTCCAAAATCTCAGATGTCTCGTCAGTCGAGCCGTCGTTCACAACGATGATTTCTGTGTCAATTGGTACTTCCTTGACCGCTTCAACAACCTGTCGGATCGTTTGTGCTTCATTGAAGACTGGAATAATAACCGACAGGGATGGGGGACGGTGGTCGGGATTTCCGCTCACCGGTTGTCCCAATTTTCTCAATTATAACAACCCCTTTGCCATACCGCCATCCACTTGGATTGTGGTGCCGGTGATGTAGCTTGCACGTCCAGAGGCGAGGAACACGACGAGGTTGGCGAATTCCGTGGGATCGCCAATCCGACCGAGTGGTATATCTTGGGTCATATTTGCGAGGGCTTCCTCATACGTGATACCCGCTTCCTCTGCCCTCACAGTAGCTAGCTGTTTAATCCGATCGGTAAAAATTACCCCCGGACAGACGTTATTTATAAGAATATTGTCAGATGCAAGTTCGGACGCAAGCGTTTTGGCGAACCCGATGACGCCAGTCCGCGCCATGTTGGATAGCATCAATCCATCTACCGGCTGTTTGACGGAAATAGAGGTGAGATTGATAATGCGGCCCCCGCCTCGTGCCTTCATGCTCGGTACAACACCGCGGCACAGATTAATGGTGCTGAGTAGATTGAGGTGCAGCGCGTCTTGGTAATCTTCAGGAGATAGGTCTGCGAACCGACCCGCCCGGGGACCGCCGGCGTTACTGACCAGAATATCGATCCCACCGAATCGATCGATAGCTTTGGCAATCAACCCGCTAACCTGCTCCGGCTGGCTGACATCCGCAGAGACAGCTAAAACTTCCACCCCTGTTTTTTTACGGATTTCGGCGGCTGTCGTCTCCAATATATCCGCATCCCGCGCACAGATTGTCACCTTTGCGCCTTCTTCCGCTAGACCGAGTGCGATGGCTTTGCCGAGCCCTTTGCTTGATGCCCCAACGACTGCAACTTTATCCTTGAGTCCGAGATCCATTGTTTCTCCTTATTTCTTATATATTAGGACTTACGCAGCGCGTCCATATGTCCCCCTGATAAGAGGGATTTAAGGGGTTAAAAATCAAAAATCTACCCCTCGTGTGCTAAATTTGCGTAAGTCCCGTATATTATATGCCACCGTATTCGATGCAGAGAACAAATATATCACTGCACTAAAATCGTGTCAACATCAAATTTGCTGGTTACGGCTCAAGCATCACCTTGCCCGCCTGACCATTGGCAAATTTGGTAAACGCTGTCTGTGCTTCAACAAGTGGAAAATGATCGGTAATCATCCGTCCGATGGGTAAGCCACGCCGATACAGATCTAGCATGGCAGGGTATTCTGCGTAGTGATAGAACCAACTCCCCATCAGCGTGATGTCCTTCCGAATCAGATCTCGGCTTGGACTGATTGGTAAGTCGCCCTGCTCGCCAACGCACATGATCGTCCCTGCCACAGCAACCAAGGTGAAGGCAAGTCTGAGCGTCTCCGGGCGCCCAGCTGCCTCGATGCACTTATCCACAAGCATACCGTGGGTAATTTCTGTGATCGCCTCAAGGGGGTCAGTATTTTTTGAGTTCACAGTGTGTGCAGCACCGGCTGCCTTCGCAAGGGAGAGTCGATAGTCGTTAATGTCGATAACTATCACTTCTGCACCCAAGAACGATTGTATGATGGTATTTCCAAGCCCTACGGGACCTGCTCCCAAGACGCACACAAAATCCCCACCTTTGGTGTTAAGCCGCTGACTGACACGATAAGGCACCCCACAGCCGTCGCCGGTCAGAAGCACACCTGCGTCAAACGGAATATCTTCAGGCAGCTTGAGACAAACATGGTCTGGGGCAGCGAACCGTTCCACATGTGTTCCCAAATCGCGACCTATGCGGTTTTTGCAAGAGGTATATTTTCCAACGGTACACCACCGACAATCCCCGCACCCCCAAACAGCATGGACCCCAACGCGATCTCCAACCTTGAATTTTGTTGATCGTCCCGCGTCGATGACCTCCCCCGCGACTTCATGTCCGCCATTGGACGTGTGAGGGGTTGGGCTGCGATAGCCGTGCATCTCACTGCCACAGATTCCTGATGCCTTAACCTGAATTAGTAGATCGTTCTTATAGGTGAACGTTGGTTCGGGGTATTCTTTGACGGTAACTGTCTCATTTCCCAAAAGCTGGACACCAAGCATCTGATTTCTCCAAAGAATGGTTGGTGGCACTGTATTTCGACGTCGGGTGCCGGGGTTGTTTAGTTGCGTGCGAAAACCGATACATCAATGCTTCTATCCTGATATTGGATTTGGTTTTTCAACGTTGCTTCGTGGTGGAAGCCTGCATTTTGGAGTGCTTCGGCTTTGCTGGTTGATGCGGACTCAGTATAACACTGAATTTTGGTATCTGGGAAACTGGTGGCTTCGAGCAGAGCCGATGCCGATGGATAAAAGTTCGGATGCACGAAAACATCTAACACTGCTGTGTTGGGTTGCCAGCGCGTATCCCAAGAGACTGTCCCCATCCCGACGATTGCGCCGGAGTCGGATTCAAGCAGCTTGGCGTCGTGGTAGGTATCCCCATTTTCCAGCGATTGCTTGAATCCAAGGAAGCCGCCCTCGAAATTTGCGGGACCATAGATGCCGAATGCAATGCTACGGAGATAATCCCCCTCTACGATACCTGTTAGGGCGGTCATTTTGGGCCAATCGTTCCAGCCTACGTCTTTCGCGTGAACGGGACTTTCGGCAAAATAGCGTTCGTCGAAGTCTTCAACTGCACGATATTTCATGAAACCCGAACTGGGAAAAACACTCTCGAAGCCGAAGCTGCTGTAGATATAGTAGGGGTGGCTGTTGTATCCAGTTCCGAGATAGAGTGCCTCACCATTGCGCTGGCGGAAGTCTTCCATTTGGAACTGCATCACCGATTTACAAGCACCTTTGCGACGTTGTGTCGGTGTTGTAAAAACATGTCCAAGGATACCGACGTGCTGGTGTTCGACTATCATTATGTTTGCGATGATTTCCCCATCCACTTTGCCGATGTAGAAGCGTGTTTCCAGATCATCGAGCGACTCAACAACAGAGCGTTCAAGATGCCACTTGAAGCCGCCGCCCTTGTGTGCCAAGAACGGTTTAATCTGTTCTGCATATGCTTCGTCTGGGGCAATGATAACGCCAACTTCCATCGTCTCGCCAGTCCTGAGTTTAACATCTGTCAGTTTATTATACATTTTGTTGCTCAATCGAATTTATGTTGAGGAAAAGTTGTTGGGAGGTGGGAACCGACTCCGTCAACCTCTCCTGTTTTGGATAAACAAAAAAACTCCCAAAAATCTGGGAGCGGATTATTGTTTGCTGCCCAAACGGATTTGACAGCTATGCGCGGCATTATATCACGTCCTAATATGAAATGCAAGCGGATCCAAGGTGCGTCGAACTCTGCCTCCAATTTCCCCTTTACACCCTCACCCCTTCGGCGTATAATGTCTCGCTAAAGTTTCATGACTGGCTGCCATTAATAGTGAATACCAAAAACAGATAGACACTTTCGCCCCGGTAGGTGCCGTGGTGGGTTGAACCGGCTTGTCCCGATTATCGGGATCCCGACCTGTCGGGATTGGAAACAGCGCCTACCAAATAGTAGACCGGTAGGTACGGTTTTTAACCGCACCGGTTTGAAGTGTGTCATTAATTCTAAGATCTACCAAAAATCAGATATGGAGTCATGTTTTTTGCCGATTGAAAGGACCGACGAATGACGCTGACAAAGGAACAACTTGAGCATTTTAAAGAAGAGGGGTATGTGGTGCTTGAGGCGGCACTACAGGACGTCGATTTCGAGCCGGTAATTCAGGACTATGAGGGAGTTATAGATAAGCTTGCCAAGGAGCTGCACGCTGATGGTCGAATCAGCCAACTGTACGCGGACGAACCGTTTGAAACGCGCCTTGCCCGGATATGCGATGAAGATGAGGCAACCTATTTTGAATCGGATACATTTCTGGATGTGGGGCATATCCGAGGGGAAGGGACATTCCATTTTATGCGGAACAAGCGGCTACTGGATCTGATAGAGGGGCTTATCGGTCCGGAGATCTGCTGTAGTCCTATGACGCATATACGGGCAAAACTGCCCTCGGACCTAGAGCAAGGACGGAACTCCAATGTGGTCTTCTGGCACCAAGATGCGATATTCTTCCACGAGGAAGCGGATACAACCTTTGTTCTGACTGTCTGGATTCCTTTGTGCGATACCACAGAGGAGAACGGATGTCTGCGCGTGATGCCCCGGATACACAAGCATCGCACGGTGTACTGGGGGGATAGCCTACCAGAGGGGGACTGGGTTTCGGTGCCGATGAAAAAGGGAGATGTTATCTTTATTCACAAACTTACTCCCCATTCATCAGGTACGAATAACACAGATGCCATCCGTTGGAGCTTGGATATACGCTACCAGAAAAGAGGAACGCCTACGGGGCGCGCCTTCTGGCCCAGCTTTGATGCCCGTAGTCGTCTGTCTCCGGAGTCCGAAACCGGCTATGAGGAATGGCGGGCGGCATGGGTCACGGCACTCGAAAAGTATCCGACAAAGGTTCCACGTAAGAATCGACCGGAGGGGCCAACCCCGTACCGAGGCGATATGTAGAGGCAGAACAACATGAGCCGCAAACGAACGGTAAAGGTTGGGATCTACGGTGCCGGGGATCATGCTCGGAACAACCATCTCCTTAATCTTATGCGGTTGGAGGAGGTGGAGGTGGTTGCGGTCTGCGACATTATTGAGGAAACTGCGCGTCGGACCGCTGCCGATTTTGGGATTTCGAGAATCTATACTGATGGTCATGAAATGGTAAAGAAGGAATCGCTGGACGCGTTATGGTCTACGGTGGTGGCTGATGCGCGTTCGGATGGCGTTGAGATTGCCGCAGCGGAAAAGGGCGTACATCTTTTCATTGAGAAACCGCAGGCGATAGACATGGAGATCGCTTATCGTATTGACGATGCGATTCGCCGCGCTGGGGTTTTCAGCACCGTCTGCTTCCGTGAGCGCTATCGCCCCATCTTCCAAGAAGCCAAACGCTTGCTCCAAGACAAGGAGATCGTTCACATTCGGTTCCAGATGATCTCAGACCTGCCCGCACGCCTGCCAGAAGGTGAAGCGCCGCGCTGGGATGGTCCCTTGGAACTTCGCGCCCCCTTCTTTGGGTGGGGACCTCATGCTCTGGATTATTGTCGTTATATGAGTGGCTTGGATATGATCCGTGCCCAAGCCTTTTTCCATCATCCAGAGCAGTACGAAGCGCCCCTTTCCTCTTCATTCAACTTCATCATGTCCAACGGGGCAACGATGACGATGACCTTCCTGTCCGCATCTCCGGGTCAACCTGCGGGAGAGCCGTATTTTCTGTTTTATTATGAGGGCGGCTACCTCGGCGTCCACAACTATTCCTATATTGACATGAACGGTGAGCGGGTATTTACGGCGCAAGACTTCAACCCATGGTTTGAGGAGGACCGCGTATTCGTAGAGGCGATTCGGACGGGCGATGGAAGCGCTATCTTGAACGATTATCACGATGGGTTGTACACCCTAGCACCCCTCCTCGCTGGATGGGAATCGGCTCGCCGTGCTGGCGAACCGGTTGATGTCCCCGCCTTCATGCGTCGATAGAAACCAAACGTACCAAACATGGATTTCAACTTGTGTAGGGAACGCAGATCTGCGTCCCTATGGAGGTTACAGCATACGAAGTATGCCTACTTGATAGTATACAAGGAGAACGCATTTCTGATGATCCACATACCTGCTAACGTACCGATTACGACACCGCCCTCTTGGGCGGTCTGGGAACGACGATTACTCGATACGATGAATCAGTCTGTCCAGCCGTTTCTTGACCACTTTACGCGAGAAGATGGTGAGTTCATCTGGAACGATGAATGGGGTGGCGGCAGTCCCGACGACTATTACGAACCCTTCTTTAATTGGCCCCTCGTCTACCTGATGGGCGGTGGCGACCACCTGCTCACGTTAGCAGATCGCCAATGGGAGGCGGTTACCAAGCAGTTGACGCGCCTCGGCACAGTCTACAAAGAGTACGGCATCCGCGAAGATCAGATGCACCAGTCGGAAAGCGACATCCTCTTTTTTCACCTGTGTTTGGCGCATCCGAATGGGCACAGGCGCCGTGAGCGTGCACAGCGTTTCGCGGGTTTCTACCTCAACGAAGATCCCGATGCCATCAACTACGACCCTGAACACAAAATCGTCCTCTCCGGGCTCAACGGCAGCAAGGGTGCGTATTACGCACCCCTGTCGGAGCGAGAAGCGGCGAACTACGCCCCGCTTGGCAGCACCATGGAGCGGTACAGCCTACCCTTTTTCGATCTGCCCGGCATCTCCAGTGTGCAGGATTTGGGGGATCCAGATAACGCCCGCGCCATGGGGCAGGCGCTGTTTGATCGCTGGAGAATGGGAGACACACCAACAAACCTATCTATAACTTCACTGGTTACGAATGCTTTTCTCCTGACAGGTGAGGAGAAGTATCGCGATTGGGTGGTTGAGTACACCGACGCTTGGGTTGAACGAGCCCGACGGAACAACGGACTTCTGCCGGATAACGTCGGACACTCCGGGGAGGTGGGCGAATACTGTAACGGCAAGTGGTACGGTGGCCGCTACGGCTGGACGTTTCCGCACGGCTTCCTGACCCTTCAGAAAGCGACGCTGGACGCAGGTGCCAACGCGTATTTGCTGACACGCGACGACGCCTATCTCGAACTTCCACGGCAGCAGATGAATCGTATTCTGGAGCTTGGAGAGGCGAAGGACATCCGCGACTTTGACATGAGTGTCAGTGAGCGGTGGGATAGTCAGTTTGCTTCGATGGGTGAGCGGTACGAGACCTTCTTGGTCCCTTACCGATATGGGGATGCCGGCTGGTTCGACTGGCAGCCTATATCGCCGGTGTATATGGTGACGTTGTGGAACCTTTCTATGAGGGATGAAGATTGGGAAAGTATGGAACGTGTGCGCCGAGCTGAGGCTTTCGACTGGAACGCGACCTTCGCTTTCCACAACAAGGAGGATTCCGGGCATGAGCAACCGTGGGTTCGGTATTTGGTGGGACAGAATGCGAGCTATCCTGAACACATCCTTCACGCCAGTCACCAGATAATGTGTCGCCGCCTTACGCTACTTCGGGAGGATAAAGCGGTGGGAACGCATCATCATGTCCATCACTGGCAGTGGGGCAACCCGGTTTCGTCCGAAGCGTTGATCCAATTGACGCTTGGTGCTCCCCAGCCGATCTACAATGGCGGATTGCTCCACTGTCGCCTGCGCTATTTCGATGTCCATCGCCGTCGGCCCGGTCTACCCGAAGATGTCGGTGCGCTGGTCGAAAAGTTGGAGGCAGCGCGCACAGTTGTTCGCTTAGTGAATCTCAATCCCAATGACGGAAGGGAACTGATCATTCAGGCAGGTGGTTTTGGAGAGCACCGATTTGGTAAAGCGGAATACGTTGTGCGTACAAGTGAGTGGCCCGGAGAATTGGGCGGATATGCTGGCAGCTATGCGCCTCCACCGCTGGAGACCGAAGGACGGATTGCCACCGTGAACAGCAAGCATCTGCGCGTTACACTTCCACCGGGCTCTGAGATTACGCTAGATCTGACTACTGAACGTTATGTGAACGAGCCATCTTATTCCGAGCCGTGGTAACAGTCACAATGTGTCGGCGCGAGGGAGTAAGGGAGAGATGCTTGTGTTTCTCATAGTTCTCGAAGTCGTGTGTTGACCTGATCCAACGTTGGAATACCGGTTGTTCCGTATCCTTCGACTGCAAACGATGCCGTACAGTGTGCGAAGTTCAACGCTACTTGGGGTGAACGGGTCTGATGATATTTGATTAGGAATGCCGCAGCGAACACATCCCCCGCACCTGTTGGGTCAACCGCATCGGCGGGGTAGGCGGTGGATTCTAAGATTTGACCATTTTCGTACAGTGTCGCGCCGTGCCGCCCTTTTGTCAGCACAACGATTCGCGTCCACTGAATATACTTTTCAAGGTCTTCGGGGGAGGCAGCGATATCTTCCTCACTTAAAACCAAAACATCTGCGTGAGGCAGGATGGCTTCGGCGGTACGCCATCGTTTGGGGCGTACACGGCGGGTCTCATCCCACGCACGCATCCACCCTTGTGGCGTGACACCGATTAACGCATGATCGAAGTATTGGGCTACCGGGGAATCCACCTCACCCGTGAGTGGGCAAAGATAGGCGATGTCCGCGTCTTTCCATTGATGTGGGATATGATGTTCCTGTAATTCACCGCCGACCCCCAAAATTAGCTGCTGGCGTTTACCATCTGAGTCATACCGGTTATCAAAAATGGTGGTTTCCGGTGATTGGTGGTAGGCAACATCAACTTCATCTAGGATCGACTGTTGGCGGTCAAAGTCTGCACCGACAGCAGTGACCGCGCAGGCACGGCATCCAAGGTTGCGAGCCGTAATCGTTGAGTAAGCCGCACCGCCACCCAGCACGTATCCCGCTGGTGCCACATCGTAGCAGAAGTGACCGATGGCTAAAAAGTGCAGTGACATTGTCTCCCCTATTTTGCTTGATGCGAATGTGCAGAACCCAATCCTACTGGGGTGGGTTGAGCATCTTTAACCACCCTTGGATGCTTTGCTGGATTTCGTCGTAAACTCGACTGACGGCTTCAGCTCCGCGCTATAAACCTCAAAGCGATCGCCAGCCATATCCCTCAAAAAGTCCTCTGCCATTTGAGTCCGGTCCGAGTTCCCCGTACAAAGAAATAACACTTTTTCCTTCTCGACCATTTTTTCCCTGTTGCTTATAGAATACCTGATGTGTGAAAATCCCGATACTTGGGATCCTCGGAACGGGACGGGAAAAGGGACATGGGTTCATTTAGCCCTAGCGGGGCGATATGTTTATAGCACACGGGATAACAAAATCTCTCAAGCCCCAGCGGGGCGACATGTGCTGATAACATAAGCAGCGAGGCAAGGAAGCTCTTCCACTGTGGACAGGCGCCCCGTCTCTGATGCACGGACGCATTGAAAGCTATTTATGAACACCCCTCAATTATTTGCGTACCGCTTCTAATTTTGTGGTAGGTCTGCACTCAAGTATGGAGTATTGACTTGACAAGGAGGGGATCCGTTGACTATCTTTATGTATCCCAACAATAAGGAGAGTCAACCGATGGATCCCCAAGAGATATTTTGTCATAATCCTGAGTGTCCGGCAAGCGAAAAAGTTGGTCGGGGGAATATAGGTGTTCATAGTCGCAAGCACCAGCGTTACATCTGTCATGAGTGCAAGACGACGTTTACCCAGAGCAAAGGCACTGTGTTCTACCATCTTCGGTATTCGTGTTCGGTCGTTTTTAGTTCGTTGTAAATTGCTTCAAGTCTGTTGGGTTCCAGTATAGCAAAGATTAATTCATTCCGATAAACCGGTTACGCTAACCGCACAACGAAAACCACGCCCCCCGCTCGCATCATCAGGTGAGGTTCCATAACGATCGGCAACTCTCACGTGCATAGGAACATTGTACCAACAACCACTACGCACTACCCGTGGATTCGTAACACTTAGGAAATTATTGACAATATCTACTAAAGGACCCCCAGCGATGGGGTTTCGGAAGGGCGAGTGGTTATAGAAGCTCTCGTCATAAGCATCAAGACACCACTCCATCACGTTGCCGGTCATATCATATAAGCCGTAATCGTTGGGAGCATAAGAGCCCACAGGTTTGGTATCACCAAATTCTCCACCATAGTTAGCCATACTATCATCAATCACATCTCCCCACGGATATTTTGCGCCGACCAATCCACCACGCGCAGCTTTTTCCCACTCTGCTTCAGTTGGCAATCGCCTACCCGCCCATTTTGCATAAGCCATTGCCGCATACCAGCTGACATAAACGACGGGATGGTTTTCTTTGCCGGGAGGATATGTGTTGTCCTTCCACAACTTGAGATACTCACCGTTATGGAACTTACGCGGAATGCTGTTTTTTTGCCATTGCGGGTTAGCATCCACAAAATTCTTATATTGGCCGTTTGTCACCTCGTATTTATGAATATAAAAGGCATTCACATCAATTGTGTGCACTGGATGCTCATCGATCTCAGCATCGCTATCGCTTCCGCCCATCTGGAACTCACCCGCGGGAATCACAACACCTTCGTCGATCCCGTACACCACCGGCAGTTCTGGCTGGGAAGATTGGAGCAATAACAAGACACCGGAAATCAATAAGCATACTCCTAAAACAGCCGCTACATATCGCCAAACCTTTGATTTTTTCTGCTGATTCAGTTCCTCCTCTAGCTCGATTGCTTTTTCTTTGCTGCTTCAGCTCTGCCTGTTGTTCTTTAGGTGCCGGATTAAATACACCCGGCGAATCATTTAAAACTCCAAACTCTCAGATTTGGTAATTTTTTGGAACTGGATTACCTTTGTTCTCCCAAAACTCCCTGGGCGCCAGCAGCCAGCAAGCCAAATCTAGTGTTGGAAGCAGCTAAATAGCCCTTCAACTGCAAACCGAACTTCTTCTGATTCCACAACTGCATTCAGATTGCAAAAAACGATCTTTCTTAAATAGATCCCGATTGCCGTCACGCTATTTTGAAACCGTCACAATAAATCGCAATTTTCATGTCAGGAAACGCAAAATCAGGTATGAACTCACCGGCCATATCAGAATAATAATCAACCCGGTGTTGAGCATCACAACTCGTTTAGAGCACAATCTGTTGTCAGACATGGGTAAAGCTTCTTGACTAGATCTCTTTCCATGTCAACATCACATTGCTCCAGTAACTCATTTAATCGATTGCCATTCATTCCAAAATCCTTAAATGTCCGATTCAGAAGCCCATTTATCAGATCTCCCGCACATTTACAACCGCTTCATTTTCGTTTTTGAAGTGGTTGAATGTCGTAATCAGTTTTGCCATGACAAAAGTGCTTCTGATGTTGTCGCTAAGGTTAATTACGCCGGCCTCCCGCCCCGGGTTTATCCCCCTACTTCCCTTCAATAAGACGTTTGTTAATACTGACTAAATCGTGCAACGGTCGCTGCATATCTGAGCAATTCTTGTTGAGACTTTACTTGACTGATTCTGTCCACAATAGCCATTGCAGCTTCCGCTTCGATGCGAGCCACCCCTTCAGTTTGGGCGATTTGTGCAGAAGCGATAGTTTTCGCAACTTCAATCTGTTTGATAGCCTCAATTTCCTCAGACTTTGTTTTGCTATCTAACCGCATTTGCACTGCTCCAATCAATGCTTGCATGTGCACTTGTTCCACTTCGACTCTTGAGAGCAGTTTTGCTTCCTCCACATTGGCTTGCGACTCAATTCGTTTTGTGGTAATTCGTTCATACGCCTGTATCTGCGCCTTCTTGATTTCAGAATGAGTTGTGAGTTCGGTTATACGAATATCTTTGTGCGAATCTATCTCTGATTTGCGAAGTTCAGTGTCAGAAGTAATCTCTACTTCCCGAAGTTTGTTTTCTATCTCTAATTTACGGTTCTCTGCATCTAATACAGCTAATTTGTAATCATATTCTGCCTGTTGTCGTGACAGTTCAACCTCTAATTCCTTTTGACGTTTGGTTTCTGCCAGAGCCTCCTGCCAACGTCTTTCTGCTGCGTCACTCTCAACTTGGGCTTTTATACGATCTTGCTCTTGACGTTCTTCTAATTTGCGTTTTCCTTCAGCAACTGTTTGTTCAAGTTTGCTGGGACCGCAACTGAAGAGGAACGAAACAGTAATTAATACGATGATTGACCGAAATATTAACATGATAGCCTCCTAATCAAGCAATCAAATCGCAATATCTCAACCGCAACGAGAATAATTGGTATAGGATCCATATTACCACTCCCACCTTCCCTCAACGGGATTTGCCACGGGGGATCGAAGTTTGAATATATTCATCTATCGTCCTCTTAGTAAAGGTTGAGAAGTTTGAACTAACCACCATAAGTAAACCTACTTACCTTACTCAAAGGGAGAGAGTAGGTCGTAATACAGGGGAGGTAAAGATGCCGTTAGCTGCATCAGTTTGAGAAACGACAATCAATAGGAGTAGGCAGGTGGGGGCGAGGGAATACTGCTTATGAGTGCTAATCAAAGCCAAGCCGAAATAACGGTGAAACATATCAGACGTTATTTCCTCCTTACCGCCATCGGCGTCAACCAAAAAAAGGGGCTGCGTTTTAGGGATAATCCCGAATCGCGCAGCCCCTTTTAATTCTGATTGAAACTCACGGCATAAAGGGTTATACTATGACAGATTGTTAGATTCGCGTCTAACAATCACGAAGCGATTCGAGCCTCAACCTCGTTTTGCTTCCGGGGATGCCGACTTCCACTCGGCGTCCCCACGATCACCTATCTTATACTATTCGCCCACCTTTGTCAATACCTTTCTTGCATTTTACTTCGCTTTCCCATAATTGAGATTCGGACTACACCGGCGGAAGATAGAGAGGGACATCAGTGGGGCGTTGTGATTTAGGGAGGTTTAATACCTTCGACCAGAAGTTGAATCTGGAGGGACGCTAAACTATTTAGGGCTTACGCACTTCAGTAGGGAACAACGATCGTTGTTCCCTACGAACTTCTCAATGGAGCCGTTGCTGTAGTTGCCCAATTCATTAGGTTATCGGGGCAGGTCCCGATTTATCGGGATCCTCGCTATGCGGGAGATGCCCCTCCCACGTCTATTGGCGATAAATCGCCGAGCTACAAGGGTTTGGGCGTTCAACTGCGTAACTCCTAAGATTATCTTATAGTGCATATAACTCCAATATTTTTGTTGACGGTAATGGGGCAATACCGCTAAAATGTCTAACGATATTTTTAACCGGTAGGCAGCGAAAGTTGAAACTTAATCTCCGGGTAGGAGTTATCCACTTCGCTGGCAAAAATCGCACACCCCGTACAGGTTAGGCAACCTGTACCCACTATTACATACTGGGAACCCCCAATTCCTTCAAGAGCAGGTGCCGCCCCACGAAAGCAGCGGCGATATTTATAGTAAATTCAAAAAATAAATGGATACCTTTCCAGTGGGTATGCCTGCATAATCGGGGCTAGGAAGCCCCTCCCACAGTGCACAAACAGTTGTAACATTTACTATATATCAACTGCGTAAGTCCTACCCGGGGTAACAAACATACAGAAGACAAACAATGAAAATCACAGAAATATCTGTAACACCGATTCCTTCGTATTATCCAAAGGAGCTAGGTAAAAATGCGTTCTCGGATAATATTGGTAAGCAGCGGTTGGAGTGGATCGTCCGCGCCCGAACCGATGGCGGTATAGAAGGTGTGACCAGCGCTAACCGTGCGATGGGGCGAGGACGGGTAGAAGATCTACTCGAGCTGCTAAAAACGTCGCTGTTGGGCAGAGAGGTGGACTCGCTGCTGCAAGTGCAGAACGGGGTTGTCACTGGGCCCGGCGCAGACGTAGCGCGCACCTTCCGCAGCAATAGGTGGATGGATGCCCTCGCCTTCGATCTCTACGGCAAAGCCCACAACGTTTCAGGTATCAGTCTACTTGGGGGAAAAGTGCGCGACACAGTGCCAGCCTATGACACTACGCTCTACTTCCAAGATTTTCTTGTTCCTGAGAAAGGCGCGAAGCAGGTCGCTGAAGAGGCTGCTGAAGCGAAGGCTGCCGGATATCGAGCGCTTAAGATAAAAACCGGGCGTGGTGGTCGCTGGATGATGCCGGAAGCCGGTATGCGGCGGGATGTCGATGTGGTTTTGGGGGTACGGGACGCTGTTGGGGAAGATTTCCATATCTACGTTGACGCCAACTTTGGCTATGATGACCGGCTTGACCTACTTGAAGATTTTATTCGGGAGACTATCCCTGCAAACATCTACTGGCTGGAAGAGATGATAGCACACGACGTGGCAGGCTACCGCGCCATGCGAGAGATGCAGGCAAAACACGGTTCCAAATCACTGCTTGTGTGTGGTGAAACAGATCGCGACCCAATCAGCGATACCTTCCGCCATCTCATTGAGGACGGCTTGACTGACGGCTACCAGCCGGACATCATAGGTGCTGGCTACCTCCGTTGGATCGAGATTGAGCAGGCATTACAAGGAACAGAGGTGCGCTCCATTCCGCACAACTTTGGCAACGGCACTTTCGGCACCTTTGCGACGCTGGCATTTGGTGCGGCATCCAAGACCTTCGTGTCGTTGGAGGACGAGCGTAACCTTCCCCACATCTTTGGTCCCTTCCCTCCTTTCAAGGATGGCGCATATCAGGTGGAGGAACGTCCCGGACTCGGTATTTCTGTTGACGAAGACCTGTTTCAGTCAAAGTATGCTTTACACGAGTGGCGGGTGGAGTAAGGTTTTTCAGTCCTGCCTAACCCGAAGGAAATCATGTTAGAAAAACATATCATCAAAGACATTCGGATAGCACCAGTTGAAACGTACTTCGGTGCTCCGAGCATTGGTCGAATTGTTGGTCGTAACTCGAAGGGTGACAACTATGGTCACAATCAGCGTGAATGGCTGCTGCAAGTAACCACCGACAGCGGTCTTACCGGTGTAACAAACGCGCGGCCGGCAATGAACCGGGGCAAGTTGACGGAACTCTACGCCACGCTCCAGTTGCTGCTGGACCGAGACGTGTTCGAGTTTTATCACGTAAGCGGAGGTCGCGTTACAGGTGTGAACCCTCGCTGGGAGGAATTGCTGCGAGAGAACGGGTTCATCGATTTCGTCATCTTCGACCTGATGGGCAGAGCGCTGGATGTTCCTGCCTATCGTTTGCTTGGCGACCGGGTTCGTGAGTGGGTGGAAAGCTACGACTCCACCCTTTATTTCCAAGACTTGGTGCATCCGGAAGTGGGTGTTGATGCCGTAGCTCGTGAAGCGAAGGATGCCGTCGGAAACGGTTGGCGGGCAATGAAGTTGAAACTTGGCAGACCGGGGCGCTGGTTCGAGCCGAATGCGGGTGTAGCGCGTGATATTGAAGTGGTGCACGCCGTGCGGGAAGCAGTTGGTCCAGAGATTAAAATCCTTGTTGATGCAAACAACGGTTACGATGGCAAATTGTCGCTCTTGGAAACCTTTGTGCGCGAAACGGGTCCGGATAAGACCTTCTGGATGGAAGAGATGGTCACTGAAAATGTGGCAGACTACCGAAAACTGAAGGAGTGGCGGGACCGGTGGTCGCCAGAGACGATGATCGTAGACGGCGAGGGCCATCGGGGTCGTAACACCATTTACTGGCAGTTGATGGAGGAAGATCTGTTGGACGGCATACAGCCTGACATGTTAGATATGGGCTTCTGGCCGTTCCACACGCTCACCCGCGACATCGAAGATTCTGGTTATGCGACGATGATCTGTCCGCATAACTACAATGCTGCGGCGATTGGTCTGCGCGGCGATATTCAGTTCGGCGCGGTGACAGAGCGGTTTGTCATTGCTGAAGATTCGACCCTACACTTTGATCTTTATAAGATGCAGGGATACGAGTTTGAAAACGGTTGTTACCGGGTGCCTTCCGCACCGGGATTAGGAGTAGAGATCGATCAGGAACGCTATGATCGGGTCTACCGTCAGCACGAAACCGTTGTGAGATAGGCAGCTGCTGTGTTGATATGTGAATCTTGACCTGCTTTACGGCATCTGTGCACCTTGTGTTTCTACATAGACGGAATAAAGAGACTGGCTACCGGTCATGAACAGCCGGTTCCGTTTGACGCCGCCGAAGCATACGTTAGAGCAAACCTCCGGAAGATGGATCTTGCCGATGAGATCGCCATCGGGGGCGAAAATATGCACACCATCAAACCCCTCGCCGACCCAACCAGCACTTGACCAAAGATTGCCATCGACATCACAGCGGATACCGTCTGCGAATCCGGATCCCATGTCGCAAAACGGCTTGCCATTTTCTAAGCGTGCGCTGTCCACCACATCATAGACATGGACGTAGCTGGGATGGTCAGGAGTGTGTGAGACACCGGTGTCAGAGATGTAGAGTTTGGAAAAGTCGGGCGAGAAGCAGAGACCGTTCGGTTTTTCGAGTTCGCCCGTGACGACTGTGGCTTCGCCGGTTTCCGTGTTAAGCCGATAGACGTTGGTTGGTAGCTCAAACTCTGCGCGGTGCCCTTCATAGTTCAGGAGGATGCCGTATCCGGGGTCGGTGAACCAGACATGTCCGTCTGGATGGACGACCACATCATTTGGAGCGTTTAATCGCCCTCCCTCAAAGCTGTCGATTAGCACCGTGACGCTTCCGTCATACTCGGTACGGGTGACTCGGCGTGAGCCGTGCTCACAGGAGATGAGGCGTCCCTGTTTGTCGCGGGTATTGCCGTTAGTATTGTTGGACGGAGTGCGGAAAACGCTGACTTCACCCGTTTCCTCGATCCAACGCATTATCCGGTTATTCGGGATGTCGCTGAAAAGTAGATACCGGCCATCCCCGAACCAAGCCGGTCCCTCCGCCCATCGCGCGCCTGTCCATAATCGTTCGACCGCCGCGTTACCGATTTTGTATTTTGAAAAACGGGGGTCAATTACTTCAATGGAGGGGTCTGGATACCTGACAATATTTTGATTCCAATCTCGCATAGGTCCTGTTTTCCTCTGTTAAACTTGATTTGTATCGATTTAACGCTAATAGCGTTCCAAGATACAATTCTAAACCAACTTCCGTACAAAATCAAGGATTTCTACAGAGTGAACGGACCTATTGCTTAGCGGCGAGAATCAATGACTCAGCGACCTTTATGAGTTCGTCTTGATGGAGTTCCCCCATCACTGTAAAATTCAGATCGGAAATGGACCACTGTAGAATATGCGTTGGTCCGCGCTTTTCGTGCCGAGTTTCTGTTCCCTGGATCTGTAAGTGTTCCACGTCTTTCGGTCTACCGTTCCTGCTGTTTCCCTGCTTACTTTTCGATTCAAACACCGTAAACGTCAACATACCGTCCGTGTATCGCAGATAAACTGTCTCCGAACGATGTTTGAAATATCGGGTCTCTAGGAGTTGAAAACCGGATGGAAGATAGGTGGGTTCGATGAGTTTGCCGTCTAGCACCGTTTTTGCTTCGTCGAGCGTGATTGATTGACTTCGACGACGCCTCTTTTCAATCGGAAATTTTTCGTCACGACGCCATTCGTCTAATTTCTGCTGTATTGCCCCCTCCTCGAAGCTAATCTGTGTGTAGACAGACATGAAACGGAGGTTGCCGTCCGGGTCAAAGTCTTCGATTCGCAAGATCACTCCCGTATCGTGTGCAAGATAGAGGTGTTTTGTTGGTCGCGCCTCAAATCGTGGGGAAACCGTTACTAAATCGACGTTCTGCCCAGCAATCGAATCCGCGGAGGTAGAGTCAAATATATAATTCTGCGCCAGCAGTTCAACTTCCTTTTGAGAGAGGGTTCCCATCCGTCTTCGATCCAGCGAAAATCGGCTTCGATCCCCACGCCTGTCATCTCGTCTACCATCTCGCCGATTTCTCGCGCTACCTTTGCGAGGTGCCTCGCGGTCAAGTCTTAAGGAGCGGCCATTTCCCAAGACCGACAATACTGTGACAGCATGAATCTCTGGCGGTTGATGGATGACGATCTCCTCACGAGCAATTGTCCCCCGCGACGTATTCGTAACGGTCATGCGAGTACCGATGTAGGCGACCTGCTCCTCTGCACTCATTATGCGTTTGAGGACTTCCAGTGACTCGGGCGATGCCTCTGCGAACGCGTTTGCCCCCAAAACCAGCAATATAAACACGATTGACAGGAACCAACCTACGTTTCTTGGCTTCAAAACCATGGCTGTTAATCTCCTAAGTGAACTTCCAGAAGAAGATCGGTGTTGTCTTCGGTAGTGGTATCCGAATTGGTGTCTGTACCAAATGCATCCGTGACGGCATACGAGTGTAGTGGGTTGTATGCAGTATCCTCGGTGTGAACGGCAAGATAGAAATCGAGCGGATCGGCGGTATATGTATCGTTAGATCCGGGCATCATCAGATTGAAATAGACAAGTGCTACAACCAAGCCAACCATCGCCAATGCCCCGACGCCGCTGATAGCTGGTCGGGATACCCAATCCCAAAGTTCGCCAAAGGTGGGGAGAACCTTCTGGCGAACGGGACCTCGATCTGCCAACTGCGGCAAAACTAGATCCGCGATCGGAGGTGCTTCGTGTGTTAACGCACTAATCGACTGACGATTTTGTTGGAAATCAGCGAGCATCTCGGTACACTCATGGCATTCGCTCAGATGTGCATCGATGCTTATGCGTTGTTCCGGACTTAGCTCATCGTCCAAATATGCGGAGAGTTGGTTTTGAATGCGAGTATGATTCTTCATCGTGATACCCTTGTTAAGAGATTTTTTGGCCTCTCAGTTCCGATGGTCTTCGAGTTTAATAACTTCACCATTTTCTTGGGCAATGTACATAAATCCCATTTTGTCAATTGCAATTCCTTCTTGATCATGCCCCGGTATCAGGTACTGGCTGCGGACGTTACCTTCTAATGTTATTTCCTGTAGCAGATTGGTCGTATCACTCATTACGAGTAGGCACTGCCGCTCTAGGTCGTAGGCAAGTCCGGAGATATCAATGATTGAAAGCGGAAAGAAGCGAGAGATTTGTCCTTCTACTTGCCTCGGCTTGGCTTTATTAACACCCGGCGCGGGTTTTGATGAAATGAGTGGAACAACAACTTCACAGATGACTGACGGTTCTTTCCCTTCCTTTAGACTGAACGATTGATTTCCGACCCAGAATGTCCCGCCTTCAGGATGGAAAGCGTTAGGAATAAAAACAATTGCTTCCAATCCCATGCCCCCTTTTTTGAGGAGCTCGACCCCCTCAAATTGCCGGTTGATTCTGAAATTCCGAGTGACCTGGAAGGTCTTGGGAGCAATCTCAAGGATTTCTTCGTTGTCTTCAACTACAGCGTATAGGAAGCCTGTCTCCGGGTGGACTGTAATTCCTTCGATGTCGGTCTGTTTCAAATATCCCTGTCGGATTAATCCGCCATCGGTTCGTATTTCGTAGATGTCCCCCTCATCACCGACAACAAACACGGTTTGGCGTTGTGGGTGATAGGTAGCGCCCGATAGTTCAAGCATCGGGATTGGGGCAATATTACCTATCGACTTGTGTGGGAGTTGAATCGGCGCCAATCCGTATAATGGATTCTGCTTATGTGCGTACCGCTGTGTTTGGCGCAGAAGAAATATTAGTAGCCCACTGATGACGACAACCAGAATTAGGATAAGGATCTTCTTTCTCATTTCTGACGCGCCCTTATCGAGTCCGGCGAAGGATTTATTGTTTCTGCAATCTCACGTTGGTGATATTTTCTAGTGCAGAAAGTTCTTGGGCAAAACCTGTCCAGTTTTTCGGATCCTTCAGTTTTACATAAAATCTCAGTTCGGCGGTTCCCGATTTTGTTGTTCTCTGATCGATGAGCTGACTTGTTACCACCTGCTCACTGAAAATGGGTTCATAACTCTGTTGGTGCTCGGACTCCAGTGGTTCTTGAAACGTCAGGAGAAATTCTCCATCATTGGATCCAGTCGTATGCCATCGGTGGAGTCCAATAATGACGACACTTATCAGGAATGTCCCAATAACAGCCACAGGCGGATTACCGGCACCGATAGCCATGCCAACGGCTAAGGAGAAGAAGACAAAGGCGATGTCGCGCGCATCCTGAACCACAGTGCGAAAACGGATAATCGACAGCGCACCTACCAGACTGAAGGCGCGCGCCACACTATCACCAATCACCACCATGACGACGGCGATGAGCATACAGAGTATGATCAGTGCATCGGTCATTGCGTTTTCTGCCAAATCGGCAGTCCATCGGTAAACAGTAGCAATGACCAAACCGAGTCCAAATGCGAGTATCAGATTAAGAATAATAGTCCCTAGCGTTGCGAGGGAGTATGGCGCAAAAATTTCTCGGATTATGTCCATCGGTTGATTGGCTTCCTAACGAATTTCCCCGTTTTCCATATGAACATCTTTATGTCCTTTAGGTGCTCGTTTGAACGTATTCGGGTTTAATTCATTAGGCAGATAGACTTTAAGTTTGTTCGAAAAAAATTGGTACGATAAAAAAATCGCGAATCAATATCGGCCCGTTTCGGCTCCGCTAATATTGTGGAAGTTACCGCATCGATACTTTTGTATCGCCAATCTGTCTACGAAGTACGACACCCCATTGCCCAACGACCCAGAGTGTACTTCCTTCCTTCGCGCGGACAATTCTGTACAGGTCATTCCCGATATCGGTATGTTCCTGTTCCCATGTATCCCCACCATCGGTTGAATGGAGAATTGTACCTTTGGCACCGACAGCGTAGAGTTCAGTTGCCGACAGTGCAGTGATACTGTATAGGTCTGCTGTAACGCCGCTAGACAGCGCTTCCCACTTGAAGCCGCCGCCGGTGGTCCGGAGGATTATGCCGTAGGCTCCAGCCGCCCAACCCTTGCGTTTCGTAGTAAATGAGACATCATACAGGCTGTAGCCTGTACCTGTTTCATGAAATTTCCAGTAGCCACCGCCATTGATGGTGCGTTGGACAATGCCGTCGTCACCCACAGCCCATCCGAGCGGTGCGTGTTTCATATCGATCCCGTAAAGGTCTTTCCCGGTTGATGTTCGTTGTGGCGTCCAGATAGGACCACCATCCTGATTGTGAATAATCTGCCCATCGCCACCAGCCGCCCAACCTTCGGAAAACTGCATAAAGGCAACGTCGTTGATGGTAAACGGTCTCGGTGGATCATCTTCGAGGAAGCCGGGGCGCATCGGCGTTTCTCCGGCCGACCAGTTTGAACCATCGGTCGTGTAGAGGACGGTGCCGTCGCGCCGCATTGCCCAACCCCATTTCGGATCGAGACTGGGGAAATGGACACCAATCAATCGTTGCCGCGACCTGCTATTCAAGGTAGTCCATGTGCCCCCACCGTCCTGCGTTTCTATCAACAAGCCGTTGTCACCGGCAATCCAACCCTGTTGGTCATCGAGGAACAGTACATCTCGGAAATCATCCAACTGTTCACCAAGTTGCCGTTCCCATGTCTTTCCACCGTTCGGGGTGTGGAAGATATGCCCGGCTTCACCAACCGCCCATGCGAGCTGGTCATTGACGAAATGGATATTGTTGATCAAACGGTTCCCACGTCTCCTACCGCGCTCTGGCTGTGGTCGATCTTGTTGGGCATTCCGCTGTTGTCTCCGCCTTTCGTTGGAGGGTTGCACGTTTTCCCCGCCGAGATCGCCTTCTGGCGTGAAGCGTCCGGTGCGTTGACGTCTATCACTCATCTCTGTTTGGAACCGGTCTGCGAAATCCTGATCCCATTCCAGATTATCGGTGTCATTGGGTTGTTGTTCGTCCGTAGTATCGTCTGATTCCCCTTGTTCCTGTGTCCAGAACGACAGCCAATCAATATCCTCTTCGGATGCAATCCCAGCGTTGGCAGAACTGTCATATTGTGGGACGTTCGCTCCTGCCCACGTTTGACCGCCGTTGCGTGTGATGAAAAGCCTACCATCTCTCCCGAGCGCCCATGCTTCTTTGTGGCTTTGGAAGGTTATCCGACCGATTCGCTGGGGAGGCCATCCGCTGTCTGAATCGGACAGGACGCGCTTCCAGGTAATGCCTCCGTCTTGGGTTGCGATTGATGCACCGTTTGTCAAGACGACCCACCCTGACTTTGAGTCCGCAAAATGGATAGCGACGGCGGGTTGGTTGGTGTTGTCAAGGACCTGCCAGTAGTTTCCGCCATCGGTGGTATGCAGAATAACGCCGCCTTCCCTCGCTCCACCATCAAGACGTTCCCGCAGGACTGCCCAGCCTTCAAGACTGTTGATGAAATGGAGGTCAACAATGGGGTTCTCGTTCATGCCAGTCCGCTGTCGCTCCCACGTCAGTCCGCCATCGGAGGTGTGAAGCATCTCTGCGGCACCGACCCCTAACCAGCCCTCTTTGGGGTTGATAAACTGCATCGTGTTGACACGCCGGAAGTTTTGCAGAACACCTTTTACCACTTGCCATGTCTGTCCACCATCTTCGGTGCGGAGCAGCATACGACTGCCTATAATCCATCCGTGCGATTTATCAAAAAACGTGACCTGATGGAGATCTGCCTCGACGCTGCTATGTTGTGGCAGCCATGTTTTTCCACCATCGGTTGTATGGGCGATAACGCCGCCTCCGCCAACCGTCCAGCCGGTCTGTTCATCGAGGAAATAGGTATCTGAAAAATCGGTCTGCCATGTGGCGCGCCGGATAATATCCCAGTGGTAGGTTACCTCCTCGACGGTTACCTCGTCTTCAGGAATTTCGGGTTCTTCAACGATCTCCACTACAGGTGGCAGTGTGACGGGGAGTTGCTCTGTGTCAATCGAATATCGCATCGCTATCCCACCGCGTCCTACTGCGACCATTCCCTCTGGTGAGAACGAGAATCCCAAGAGATCGTTCTCCGTACCGCTTTCCTGTTTTTCCCATTTTGCACCACCGTTGGTTGTAGTCAGAAGTGTACCCTTGTCGCCAACAATGAGGCCGTACGAGGTATCAGCGAGATATACTTTGTTCAGATTCTCCTGAACACCGCTCGTTTGGAACCTCCATGTTTGGCCGCCATCCTTTGTGTGCAAAATCTCACCGAACTGACCGACGATCCAACCGTGATTGCTGTCTGTGAAGTGAACCCCATACAGTTCGTTGAAGGTGCCGGAGGTCTGCGACGTCCACGATAACCCACCGTTTTTCGTATAATAGACAACCCCGGGCCAGCCGACCACCCATCCCTCTTTCTCATTCAGGAAGAAGGCACCCTTGAGCGAATGAAATTCGGTTGGCGTCTGGGGCACCCACGATTTGCCGCCGTCAGCGGTATGTATGACTGTGCCGAGTTCACCGACCGCCCATCCCTTTTTCGGCGTTACAAAGTAAATGCCGTTGAGCATGTGCTCCGCCCCTGCGTATTGACGGTCCCAGGTCCGTCCACCATCGGTGGTATGGGCAATCATATTCCGCTCGCCAATCAACCATCCTTGTTTGTCAGAAATAAAGAAAACGTTGCGAATGTTATCCCAGATGTCGGTATCGACCTCCTCCCACGTCTCTCCACCGTCTTCGGATACCACGATAGCGCCGCGTTGTCCAACAGCAATAGCGCGGTTCTCCGATGTGAACTGGATGTTTTCAAGGTCGTTTGCCGTAGTGCCGCTCCGCATCGTCCATGTCTTTCCGCCATCGGTGGATTGCATAATTGTGCCGTGCCAACCGACCGCCCAAGCTTCGGTTGGGCTTGTGAACTGAACAGCCATCAGGTTATTTTCGGTGATGCTATCCAGCAGCCGCCAATTATCGCCACCGTCTTCGGTAAACGTGATAAACCCAATATCAGCGACCGCCAACCCACGTTTGTTGCCAAGGAAATGGATACCGTTGATGGTTTCCTTGACGTGACCGTTGATATTCGGAATACGGCTATCTTGCATATTCCATTGGACACCGCCGTTCTGTGTATGGAAAATTGACCCATCCGTGCCCGCCAGCCAACCTTCATTCTCATTCACGAAAACAACGCGCCGATTGTCGTTGACCAATCGGGTTCGTGCGAATTGGTGTCGGGTGGTCTGTTCTTGCCATGTCTTTCCACCATCGTTTGTGTGAAGGATACGTTCATATTCACCGACGATCCAGCCACGCTGATCATCAACAAACGACATCTCGTTAAGGGGAAAATCGCTCAGATAGCTCTGACGTTCCCAAGTCTTTCCACCGTTCTTTGTAGCAATCACATAATTGTCTTCCCCTACCACCCAACCCTCGTGGGAATCAGCGAAGAAAACATCTCTGAGCATGCCGGATGTATGGCTGTCTTGGAGATACCAATGTCTGCCGCCGTCATCGGTCGAAGCGACGACACCGTTGTCTCCGGCTACCCAGCCGTATTTTAAGTTCGTGAAGTAGACCGCTTTGAGATCTTCTTCCGTAGCGACTTCTTGGCGATTCCACGTTTTGCCACCGTTGTTTGTGTGAACAATGAACCCTTTTTCTCCGACGATCCAACCATATGTAGTGTTGACGAAGTGGATGTCCGTGAAATGGGTTTCCCAATCGGCTTTACGGGTGACCTCTTGCGTACAACCGGTGAGTAACATAGCGAACGCATAAGTGACTATCCCAACTTGGTAGATGTGTCGAAAGATCTGTTTCATCGATATCCTCCCGGTAGACATTTTGAGCGGATCATATTGCGTTTAAGATTAAATTTACTCTATTGACGTCCCCAAGATTTGATACACTTCAAATTGAGGTGCTCCAGCTTGCGCCTTCATCCCCTCGCCATATTCTTTCAAGGCGGCAGGCGTTGCTGTAAGGAGCTTGGCAAATACCGACTCATCCGTCAATTCAGCCATCATCACGAAATCGGGTTGATCGGTGTTCGCGGGTGCCCTTTGCCCCGGAAGTTGCATCCGCTTGAGCGCGGTAATCTTCAATCCTTCAATCCCTTTTGCTGCTGATAACAACTTCTCCTTTAGGAGTTTTTCAGCGACCTCCGCATCTCCGGTAGGGTTCAGGTGTAATTTGGCGAAAACCAAGAGAGTATATTTAGGGGCATCTTCTTGTTGTGCTTTGGCAATCAGTGATATACCTACCCCCAGCACACAGATGAGAATAAGTCCAGCAGATACATTTTTTAAACTGATTCGCTTCATCATCATTCACCTCATGTTAGAAATTGAGTTCTGAATTGGGAACTTATGTTTCATTGAATAAACGTTGTAGATCAGCAATCATACCATGCATTATATTTAGGACGGTAAATCCGGTTTTTGTTCGGAAAAAAATGGACTGGGACAAAAAATCTCAGTCCGCTTAGAAAAGCATCATGAGATGCTACGGGTTGGGCATTATACCACAGAATCGGATACGTAACCACCGCCGGAATTATCAAAGTCGTCTCTGAATCCTATATTCAAACCGCTACAACTGCAAAATATCAAAAAAAAAGCAGCCAAGCGAATGGCTTGGCTGCTCGATACGACATAATATAAGGGTTTGTACAAATCAGTATGCTTTATTCAACAGCACCAATCTTTGCAGCTTCAGGTGCGCTGGTCGGCAGTTTCTTCTTTGCCATTGTATCTTCTGGCACATAACCGGAGTAGTCAGAAATCGAGCCGTGCGTCAGTGCATAGACTGCAACATTGGTCATGAAACGATAAACGCCTGGTGAATAGTGGACACTACGAGTTGGCAAACTGACCGACTCCATCGCACACATATAGTCACGACGGAATACTAACACGGAAACATGGTCACCAACCATAACTCCTTCGAGGTAGTTCCGTTTCGGCGGGTGAGTTCCCCACCACCACAGGTCGAATCCAACGGGTGGTCCGCCCATCTCGTAGAAGTTGCTGTACATCTCATGGTCGTTCGGAATTCGTGTTACCTGATATTCAGGCATAACGAAACGCATCTGAGCCAAGAATAGACGAATCATTGCCTGTGCCGGTGCGTTCACACCACAGTCATCAAAGGCAAGGACGCCGCCCTTTTCGACGAGATACCGACGCAGCGCTGCTGCTTCGCTTTCAGATAGACGGTTGTCCAATTTACCACCGCCGTACTGACGACTCATCAGGTTCTTGGATCGGGTGAGGGACGGATCGTGACCCGTCATGAAAAGCATAGGGGCTTTATGCAAGTTCGCATCAGTGAACTTGAGCGCGCCACCTTCGACGTTCATGTCTGTTTTAATCTTCGTCCGTTCGTTCATCCATTTGGTCCACGCGTTCAGCGAGGAGGCATCAGCCCACCAGTCGGAGAGACTGTGACGGACACGGGTAAACCGGAACACGCCACGAATATCGGCACCACGGCCAATGACGCGACCACCGGGTTCACCACGGGGCAGTGGAGGCACTTCGACGTTACCCAAAGTAATGTTTTCAACGACATCACCCAAGGCATCGCGAGTTGCACCAACGTGTTCGACCATAGCCAGTCCAGCCGGACGCTCAAAGGCGACCTTTACCTGCACGATACCGCCGATACCGCGACCAATGTTAGCAGGGGCGGCACTTGGAGCCGTTGCGACAGGTGCGGAAAATGCCAGTGCGCCGGGCGCGTCAGAAACGGGCAGGTCAGCATGCGTTACAACTTGCGGCACTGGCGCATTGGGACTTGTTACTTTCGGAACGTTGGGATTGAGGGGTGCATCCAGCTTCACCACTTTATTGGAAAACTCCAAAACGGTTTGTGGCTGCACGGAGGTTGGACGCACAACGGCTGCTGTCGTCACTCTGGGTTGGACCTGAACCTGCTCGACAACCACTGTGTTTGTGGTTGGAACGGTCGGTTTGACCACCGGCTTGATGACCGGTTTACGAACTTGCGGTTTGGGGGGCTCTTTCGCCTGTAGCACTTCGGCACCGACTAAGTCTTTGAACTGCTGAGTCTGGGTGACGAGATAGATGCCGGCGATTACGAAGGCAACTCCGTGAACAATCAACGAGGTCATTAAAGCCCCTGAAGTCTTCTTGGCACTCATGTTTTTCCTCCAAAAATTGTTGTTTGTGTATAAAGATTTCAAACAAACCCTCACATCATGCCTGATGCAAAAGTAAACTGCGATGTCCCGACTAGAAGCAATTAGTGTGCCATGCTCTATAAATCTAAGGATACCCACAGACAGCAAAGACATCCATCGTCGACTAATCGATTTAATGCACCGAATGGGGTAGAATGAATCTTTAGAATTGCACCATTTGGTGCAGTTTTCTTCTTGATTCCACTATTGACTGAACCAAGTGGGGAAGGAAAGAACTATCCTATTAGGTCGAAACGATTGAAATCGACTGCGCCAACAACAGGTCTATCCGCGAAAAAATCCTCCAATGCTGCAAGCGTCGTCTCACCGATTTTGGCGTAACCGTAAGCACCTGTTCCAGAGACATGGGGTGTGACAAATACATTTGGTAATCCTAGGAACGGGCTATCCGGCGGTAATGGTTCCGGGGTAGTGACATCCAGTGTGATAAAAATGCGACCGCTCCGCGCTTCAGTCAGTAAGGCATCATGATCGATGACGCTGCCCCGCGACGTGTTGACCAACGTAGCTCCGTCCCGAAGCAGTTTCAGTTGTTCCTCACCGATCATCTTATCTGTTTGCGGGATACTTGGCGTGTGAACTGTCACAATATCGGCTGTAGCAAAAAGATCGTTGAGCGAAACTTTCTCCACCCCAAGAGCACCCGCCTCCCAATCTGAAAGGTACGGATCGTAAATTAGCTTCCTCGCCTCGAAAGACTGTAAAAGTTTAATCACCTGCCTTCCAACTTTGCTTGCCGAGACGATACCGACGACACTTCCGCGTAACGAATTTGCGCTCGGAGTTACCTCGCTACGATTCCACCTACCTGATCGGGTGTGCAAGATAAAGTCAACCCATCGGCGGGTGGTCATAATCATTGCGCCGACCGTGTATTCGGCGACATTGTAAGCAATTGCTTCGTTGGCACTGAACACACAGATCTCGCGCGGTAGGATGTGTTTCTCAAGAACCTCACCGACAAGACGCTTTATGGAACCCGCTGAATGAGCAATGATTCGGAGCACGTCTGCATTAGCCATTACTTTTTCGGTGATCGGTGACACACCCCAACCGGTGACTACACCCTCGAACCCAGCAACACGTTCAGCGATTTGATCGCTTGTATAGCTTGAGCCGGTTTCATTCAGCGTTACATCAAATTGTTCTTGGAATCGCGCGAAAACTTCTGGCGGGAAAACCTCCGCAGTATGCCCTGATGTGGGCAGGTATAAGATTTTAGGTTTATTCATCGGTGTGCCTTTCTCCGTATAATCGGGGCAAGGATGCCCCTCCTACAGTGTCCAAATAATTATAAAATCGACTATAGTTGCTTTAATGCTAAAACAGTGGTCTATTTACAACGGCATCTCGTGTACTGGCGGGGGCAACGTCGTGATGAGAGAACTCCATTGTGAACATCCCGCGTCCTTGAGTCAGTGAGCGCAGCTCCGTTGTGTATTGGAACATTTGCGCTAACGGAACGTGTGCCTCGATGGATTCCGCTGTCCCCACTGCCCCGGTTTCGTGGATCTGTGCGCGGCGTGAATTGAGGTCACCAATTACCTTACCAATATGCTCGCTCGGTGCAATCACTTGAATTTGCATAATCGGTTCTAACAGGACAGGCGATGCTTTTTGGGCGGTGTTCTCAAAAGCGATGACAGTGGCGGCTTCAAAGGCGGTTTCTGATGAATCTGTCTCATGGTATGACCCTCCGAGGAGGACCACTTTGATGTCTTGCATGGGGAAGCCACTTAACACCCCGTTAAACATCGCGCCTCGCGCCCCTTGTTCAACAGCACCGACGTATTGGCGAGGGATGTCGAGTGCGTTGCTTTCATCCGCAAATTCAAACCCCATCCCTCTCGGTAGCGGCTCTAGTCTGAGTATGACATCTCCGTAGATGCCCTCATCATCAATTTTATGAATATATTTGCCTTGGGCTTCGGCGACTTGGTTGATTGTCTCACGGTAGGCAACCTGCAATTTGCTGACACGCGCGTTGACTTGAAATTCGCGCAGCATCCGATCGGTCAAGATCTCTAAATGCAGCTCTCCCATGCCTGAGATCACCCGCTGCCCGGTTTCATCATCGATTTGTACAGTGAAGGTTGGGTCCTCTTCCATCATGAAGTCCAGTGTCTCTTCAAGGGCATCTTTATCCCTTTCAGACCGTGGTTCAATGGCGACGGAGATAACCGGTTCTGGAAATACCATAGATTCCAGCAGAATTGGATGTGCATCAGTCGTCAACGTATCCCCGGTGGTGGTGTCTTTCAACCCGACAAGTGCGACGATGTCTCCTGCGTGGGCTTCATCACAGGTTTCCCGTTTGTTAGCGTGCATCTGCAAGATCCGCGTCGCCCGTTCTTTTGTGTCTTTCGTTACATTGTAGAGGACATCCCCACGTTTGAGGGTGCCAGAGTAAATGCGGCAGTAGACAATTTTGGCTACGTTTGGGTCTCGAGCAATCTTAAACGCTAATGCGGCAAACGGTGCGTCATCTTTCGACTCACGATCTTCTTTGCGATCTTTTCCCGGCACGATGCCCTCAATCGGTGGTACATCAATTGGCGATGGCAGAAAATTGATTATCGCGTCAAGCAGCGGTTGAACACCTTGGTTCTTCAGAGCCGTTCCACATAACACTGGGACAAGTCTGTTGTTTAACGTTGCCAGACGGATCCCATCCAGAAGTTCTGCTTCCGTAATCTCCTCGCCTTCGAGATATTTTTCCAAGAGGACATCGTCTTCGCTCGCGACGGCTTCAATTAACGCTTCACGTCCTTCCGCCGCTGCTGCCTCCAACTCGTCGGGGATATCAGTTAGATCGAAGGTCTGTCCCTGATCTTCTTCATGCCAACGAAGGGCTTTCATGCGGATGAGATCTACGACACCTGAAAACTGGCTTTCGGCACCGATTGGTAACTGGAGGAGTAACGGGTTGGCTCCCAGCCGCGTTTTCATCATTTCGATAACACGCGCAAAATCTGCACCCAACCGATCCATCTTGTTCACGAAAGCAATCCGTGGGATATGATAACGCTCAGCTTGACGCCATACCGTTTCGGATTGGGGTTCAACGCCGCCGACCGCACAGAATAGGGCGACCGCCCCATCCAAAACGCGCAGGGAACGCTCGACTTCGACGGTGAAGTCAACATGGCCCGGTGTATCGATCAGATGAACTGCGTGGTCATCCCAGAAGCAGGTCGTTGCCGCCGCCGTGATGGTTACACCGCGCTCGCGCTCCTGAACCATCCAATCCATATCTGTAGTGCCATCATCGATATCGCCGATTTTATGCTTCTTGCCGGTATAGAATAAGATGCGTTCGGTGGTCGTTGTTTTGCCGGCATCGATGTGCGCCATGATACCGATGTTTCGTACCCGTTCAATCTCATATTCCCGTGGCATATATCTCTCCGTCTTTGGAATAAGCCTTTGATTACTTATTTATACGATGGATTTAGTATATCATGCCAAGTCCAAAAACTCAATTACCGAATGGGGTTTTAGCCCGATCACATTGAGATCCGCGAAGATATGTTTGCTGAACTTTAGCTAGGTTCTGTTGATATTTCATCGCAACCAGACCATCAAGAGGGAGCACAAACCCATAATCCTTCGTAGGGGTTGGGTTTCCCAACCCGTTGTTCGCACGTCAGAGACCATTTCGGTCTTTTGTACCACGATCTGTTAGATTGTGATCCCAGCCTGCCAACTAACAGTTTCTAGCCTGCTTATGGCAGATTAACAGTTTGCGCTACTTATGGCAGATTGCCTGATGATTCCAGCATTTGCCGAATTAGCAATAGCAAAATGTCAACACGCCCTAGACCACGCAATTAGATTTCCCACTCCTCCTGATTATACGACATCTCCCAAAAAAGGTATTCGTAGCGACTACTTGTTAGGAAATACTCTCCCAATCGCTGTTTTTCATCATCGGAACTCGCTGCTGTCAAACCATTCAGAAGATCTCGCAGCCACTCGCCCAATGCGCCAAACGCATCGGAGGCGTACATCTCAATCCATTCTTGGTAGAGCGGCTCCGGCGACCTGCCGCGTTCCGCCAAATTGGTGGCGACCTCCCAGTAACCCCACTGACACGGTAACACACCTGCGACGAGTTCCGTGAGCGTACCAACCTGTGCAACATGAAGCAGATGTCGTGTGTAAGCGAGCGTTGTTGGTGTCATTGGTGTCGCTTCCATCTCCGCAGGAGATATGCCGAATTTTTCACCGTAACTACGATGCAGATCCATTTCGGTGTTCAGCGTTTCGTTGAGAAGTTCGGCAAACTTTGCCATCGTTGCTTCGTCTGACGACTTAACTACACCATGAGCAAAGACTTTACTATAATCTAACAAGAAGAGATAATCCTGGCAGAGATAGTATTTGAACTTTTCCTTTGCTAGACTGCCGTCCGCGATACCAAGCACAAACGGGTGCTTGAGTTCTGCCTCCCAGATCGAGGCAGCTTGCGATCTCAGTGTATCAGTAAAATTTTCCATATTCCTCACCTCTTATCGTGCAAGAATTCCGTGCGATATGACCAGATAGTGTGTCATCATTCAATCCTTGAGAATCTTTGTCGTGACTTCAGTCGTGCGTGAGACATAAAAAGTAGTTCGACCACGAATCTGATTATAGCATCGGTCAAAAAGGTGAGCAAGGTAAACATCGACTGATACATTCTGCGATATGGTCGTTTTCCCGAACTATCTTCCTTCCATTTTTTCTCTCGTAAATCCTCCGGTTTTCGTGTAAAATGCGCGCGATTTAATGGATTTTTGTTAGTCCGTAGGTTGGGTTGAACGGTTAAACGGCAATCCCTATCAAGTCCAATAGAGGCTCCGTCGTCCAACAACACCTGTTTATAGACAGATAGAATGAAACCCAACTCCGTTTTCCATCGGGACGCTTCCTGTTCAAAAAGCTGTTTCGTAAAAGTGCTCTTTTGTATCACGATCTGTTAGATTGTGATCCCAGTCCCGTTCCGAGGACTCCGATAAATCGGAGCCTGCAAACTAACAGTTCGCGCTACTTATGGCAGATTGCCTGCTGATTACAGCGTTTGCCGAATCAGCAACTTCAAAATGTCAATACGCCCTAGCGACAAACTTCTTTGAGGAATAAAAAATGAGCGAAATACCACTTCACTTCAAAACCATTACTGACATTGCCGAACTGATAAGAACGAAGCAAATATCGCCTATGGAGGTCACCACGGCAATACTGGATCGTATTGACCAACTTGATAGCCATCTGAAAAGCTACGTAACTGTTATGGCAGATCACGCAATAAGGGCTGCTCGGAAGGCTGAATCAGAAATAACAGCCGGCACATATCGGGGACCACTCCACGGGGTTCCAGTAGCTGTAAAAGATCTCTGCTTCACCAAGGGGGTTCGCACGATGGGCGGAACCCATGCACTTGCCGAGCATGTGCCTGACTTTGACTCCACGGTCGTTGCAAAACTGGAGTCCGCCGGAGCAGTGCTGCTCGGCAAGCTCAATCTCACAGAAGGCGCGATGGGCGGCTACAATCCCAGATTCCAGATCCCCATCAACCCCTGGAACGCTGAACGATTTGCGGGTGCTTCCTCCAGTGGATCCGGGGTTGCAACAGCAGCCGGTCTGTGCTTCGGCTCTCTTGGCAGCGATACGGGTGGTTCGATACGCTTCCCCGCCGCACATTGCGGGACGGTAGGTCTCAAGCCCACATGGGGACGGGTCAGTCGCTATGGCGTGTTGGCTTTGGCTGAGTCCCTCGACCACGTTGGTCCGCTGACGCGAAGCAGTGCCGACGCGGGTATCGTGCTTGAAGCTATCTCCGGTTTCGATCCCGAAGATCCTACGTCTGTATCTACCGCTGTACCAAATATGCTCGAAGATATAGATAAGGGCGTGGCGAGTATTCGTATCGGGTTGGACTTGCAATATGTTACCAAAGGCATTGACTCGGAACTTGCAGGGGCAGTGTTAGCAGGCGTAAAGGTTCTGGAAGATTTAGGGGCTGAGATTGTTGAGGTGAAACTGCCGGATATAGACCAGTATGTGGCTGCATGGCCCACTTTGTGTTCCGCAGAAGCGGTTGCCGCACACGAAGATACATATCCTTCCCGGAGAGACGACTACGGTCCTTGGTTTCGTGGTTGGCTTGATAAGGGGGCGAAGGTGACGGGGGCAGAATATGCTAAAGCCAACAATTTACGCGCCGCCTGTACGGGACATTTTCGTCGCGCCTTTGAGGGGATCGATGTACTTGCCTGTCCCTCAACGTCCGCACCGCCACACCCGGTCACGCCAGAAGGGTTATACGGTCCGATGCCGGAAAGCCGAGATCCGATATTTCAACGGTTCACCGCACCGTTCGATTACAATGGAGCACCGACACTGTCGGTGCCGTGTGGATTTAGCAGCGAAGGGCTTCCTCTAAGTATTCAGTGGGTAGGTAAGCATCTGGCAGAACCGTTATTGTGTCGAATCGGGCACGCCTACGAAGGGGCAACTGAGTGGCACAACAGGCATCCGGAGGTCTAAGAATCAATTATTAATTCCCTCAAAGCCAATGTGCGAATGGCCAGAGTGTGGCTGATCGGCTAAACTGGGTATCCAGAAGTGCATCGGTTTCTTCGATCGGATCGTGTCCATAGCGTCGGACAAATTCTGCCTCAATCTGACCTTCTAACTCGGTCGGACCGTCCAAAGGTAGCGTCACCCATGTGTTCCCTAGACGGGCGCTTTCGCGGATAGCGAGGCAGATCTCCCAATCATGTAGCGCGTTTTCAGCACCGTACTGCGGTTTTTCACCTTGTGTAATTGCACGGTGGAAACTGACCAATATGCTCGCCTTGGCGACATCGTCCGGCGAACCGATTCGATACGATTTGAAGGGATTTTCCCAGACCGCCGGTGGCGTAGTGTCCACCCGGACCGCTTCAAGTATCCGTTCTCCCGCTATCTCAGTGTACTGCTCTGTAATATCGTGGGGCTGCGCTTCCCCATACAGCGTGAGCCGGTTTCGATCGAAGTGCCCCTTTGTCCCTTCAACCTGCCAGCCTGTTGAAAAGGTCTGTTCCCGCAACGGGAAGGCGCGCGGTGGCTTCTCAAACAGGCAGGTCACACCGTTATCAAACTCAATTACTGCTTGATCCCATTTCACCGTTGACTCCGGTTCTCCGCCGTAGGCAATATAGGCTTCGGTTTCCACCTCGCCACAATAGCCGAGGAGGCGGGTTGCTCTTGCGCCCAACAGCGTCCGAACTCCATTAAAACCGTGATACTGTCCGGTCAGATACCACAGCCGGGCATGGGTAAGCTTACCAATACCGCCAGCTTCAATAATCTGTCGCTTGAGACGTTCGGTGGGCCAGAGCCAGACCTGTTCTGCCACCTCCCACAGCACCCCTGTTGATCGGCATGCTTCGGCGATTGCCGCGGCGTAGCGTCGTGTCAACGCCACCGGTATTTCCGTAATGATGTGAGCACCGTGTCGCGCTGCAGTAAGGGCAATGACAATATGTGAATCCTTCGGTGCCAAGCTGAGCACAACATCAGGCTTCTCAGCATCAAAAAGATCGGCGACGCTTTCGTAGTGCGCTTTGACGCCGTATTGGGTCGCCACTTCCTCAAGCGCGTTGGGATCGCGATCGCAGACGGCGGCGAGCTCGTAGTGGTCGGTTAAGCGTGTGATTGTTTCCAGATACTGACGTGCGCGAGAACCACGGCCGGCTCCCACACCGATGACAGCAATTCGCAGTTTAGGCATCATCGTTTTTTAACCTCGGCCTATCAGATGGATACGTTTACGGGGTTGGTCTTAGCGGGCTGCATTCCCTTCAGTTATTTCGGTGGAGTTGAATCACTGTACCACACACCCAGAAGGCGGTCAAGAGCGAAACACTGGCACTCCTTCGGGTGGCGTTCCGTCCTTTCCCGTCGATGGTAGATTTAACGCTTGACGCTCTTCAGGGTGCGTGATATATTTTTATTCGATTTCCGCATTCCCGCACACGCAGAAAGCGAGAAAGCCAATGCCCCTTATGGCTGAGCCGAGCCTCAAAACCGCTCGCCTCGGTGGCGTGGATGTCCCCTCCGCCGATGTACTCAAAACGATGCACCACAGTTCCTACATTCTCCACGCTTGTGCTGGCAGGTTGAGCGAAGTGCCGGTCGAGAAGACCTTACTGCCGCCGGATCGGGAAACAAGTCCACAGGCGATTCAACTTGTTAAAGCACCCGATGGCAGCGTATACGCCAACCTTGGTAATATCATCTGCAAGAGCAGCGATGGCGGGAGGAGGTGGACGGCGCACGATAAGGGTTCCTTCCGCGGGGTTTTTGAAGTCCTCAAGGACGGTACGTTCATCGGTTTAGGGAGTGAAGGGGAACATCCGAACACGACGGTAGTTGCCTGCGCGTCGACGGACGAAGGACGGACGTGGCGGAAGATTGGGGAAGTTCCAAACCCGCCGGGATACTGGGGCGGTGGGTCGTGGATTTTTCGTCTGCCCGATGAAACACTGTTAGCGGCGGTCGGTCATGCGAACCATGTCTTTGAACAAGAGGGGACGAGATTGGTGTACAAATCGGGTGGCGGCGACCTGTTTGTGTATCGTTCAACCGATGGCGGACAGACATGGACAGATCCAGCCCGCGTGCACGATTGGACAAGCGAAGGCGGTGTTACACTGACCCCGTCAGGCAAACTGGTTGCGGCGCAACGCTACCAACGCCCCATGCTGCCCGATGATCCGCCCGATCTGGAACAGCGAACCGGCAGCGCAAATCCCGGTTGGCCCTATAAGCATGTGTGTGTAGTCGAATCAGATGATTGGGGGCGCACATGGCGGAACTTTCGTCAACTTACGACAGTGTTTGGACAAACACGGGGTGATCCCGTGGGGTTGAACGATGGCACCGTGATTGTCGTTCACGACACGCGCTACGGTCCCGGACCGCCGGGCAGCCGGGCGATGATTAGTCGAGATGAAGGTAGCACTTGGGAGGATGAGGTGTACTACCTCGACTATACCACGTTCACCGGCAGCTACGCTGGCAGCGTCACGCTTGCGGACGATTGCATCCTATCCGTGGTCGGCTCTAGCCAGGTGGGCAACAACTGGGAAGCAGTGCGGAATAACACCGACTTTTACGCCCTCCGCTGGCGCCCGGTAGAATGAGTCGAAGGGGTGAGGATGAGCCGTTTGGTAGGCGCTGTTTCTTAAATCGGGCGATAGATCTGTTTTTAGACGGATCGTCAGTGAAACTCGTTTTTCAGGGCGTGATTTTCGTTAAATCGATGGAAGCGTAGAATTTGAAAATGCCTACGGCTATGCGGATAGGAGCAATAAGATTCCGAATACGGTTGACACCCGTTTCGGAATAGCGTCGGGAACCAAGTTCTTGACTGCGCTCGGAATCGGAAGGTTGATTGACCGTGGCGGACTCTCTTTAGCTTCAAAACTGTGTGACTGTGTAAATATTGATTTCCCACATATATCAGAAGATGTCGCTATCTACCATCTCTTAACCCATACTTCTGGCGTTTACGACTATTATGATGAGGAGTTTGTCGAGGATATTGATAACTTCCAACTGGCTATCCCCTGTTTTGAACTGAAGAGTCTCAAAGATTACATACCGCTATTTCGTGATGGGAAAATGAAGTTTAGCCCCGGGGAAAGGTTTTCCTATTCAAACGGGGGGTTTATTCTATTAGGAATCGTCATTGAGGAAATCTCCGGAACGCCCTATATCGACTTTATACAAGAAAATATCTTTGAGTTGTGCGACATGAGCGATTCGGGATTTTTTGCTATGGATCGTTTGCCGGAACGCACGGCTTTCGGATATATTGACGAGGACGAAGGGTGGAGAACCAACATTTTTACCTTGCCAATTGTCGGATCATCTGATGCAGGGGCTTTCACAACGGTAGGGGATATGAACAAGTTGTGGGGGGCCTTTTTTGAAGAAAGGATCCTTTCTAAAGAGTTGACCAAGCTGTTTTTGAAGAAGGCGGTCAAGGATAAAGATAATAGATTTTATGGTCACGGCATCTGGATTTACCATGAAGAAGGGGTAGACCCAATCCACTATCTCATGGGTTGGGACGCCGGCGTTTCTTTCAAGAGCACATACCCTTCAAAGGATTCGGTTATAACAGTAATCTCTAATACGTCGGCTGGTGCATGGGCGATAGATCGTGAAATCATGAAACAGTTGAGGTTCATGTAAAAAGAGAGTGAAAAACACAAAGAGAAACTATAGCACAAGATACGGAGTTTTCCTTTGATAATGAAGGTCATTTTTTAGGAAATACTTTGTATCTCTTACCAACGTAGGAGATGTGGATTCTCGGTCTGCTCAACAGCAAAGCTGTTTTCTGGTTTTACACAAAGACAAGCACACGCATTCGGGGCGGGTTTGTGAGATTTATTGCCAAATATGTATCTCAAATCCCTATTCCTCCTATCAAGCCAGCACAAAAAGCATCTATCAGCAAACTTGTTGATCAAATCCTTGCCGCCAAGCACACCAACCCAGACGCCGATGTATCCGACCTTGAAAATGAGATTGATCAGATAGTATACTTGTTATACGATCTCACCCCTGAAGAAATTGCTATTGTGGAGGGAGCGGAAAATGTCTGAATCACGGATTAAGAGGATTACGCAGATTGCGCGGATTTTTTAATCCGTGTAATCCTTGAATCCGCAATAATCAGCGATTCTGACAGAGGAAACGGAATGAGCGAACCACTAAAAGTATTCATTACCTATGCACATAAGAATAAAGAAGAAAAAAATAAATTGATAGAATGCCTTGCTGTGATTAAAAATGAGGGTTTGATAAATATCTGGCATGACAACGAAATCCTCCCAGGCGACAAATGGCGTGAAGAAATTTTTTCCACACACTTGCCCGATTCGGACATTCTCCTCTATCTCGTTTCCTGTGCTAGTCTTGCTTCTGAAAACTGCAACAAAGAATTAGCCGGGGCGTTGAACTTTGAGATCAGGGTCATTCCCATCATCCTTGAGAGTTGCGATTGGCTGAATCATCAACTTAGTGACTTCCAAGCTCTTCCTGACGGAGTTGTACCCATTAACCAATGGGATCATGATGATGAAGGTTGGCAAAATGTAGTGGACGGTATCCGAAAAGTCGTTGACAAAATGCAGTCTCAGACGGATTCAACTTCGGGTGTCTTTGAAGATGAGCTACTTGCTGAATTGGCGTTCCAACAAGGCAACGTTTTCATGATGTTCGGACAAATAGACGAGGCGATAGAGGCCTACTCACATGCGATCGCACTCAACCCGAATAATGTCGCAGCCTATAACAATCGTGGCAATGCCTACAACGACAAAGGCGAATATGACTGTGCTATTAAAGACTACAACACAGCAATACAACTCGAACCTGATTACGCTAGGTTCTACTACAATCGCGGTACTACTTATGACAAAAAAGATGAGGTTAATAAAGCCACTAAAGACTACAACACAGCGATAGACCTCAAGCCTGACTATGTCGAAGCATATAATAATCGTGGCATTTCCTATCGTATCAAAGGCAAGTTTGACAAGGCCATTAAAGACTATAACACGGCAATAGAATTGAAACCTGATTATGCCGAAGCCTATAACAACCGCGGGGTTGCTTACGATCAGAGCGGCGAGTTTGACAAGGCCATTAAAGACTATAACACGGCGATAGACCTAAATTCAGATTATTTTGAAGCATATAATGGTCGCGGTAATGTTTATCGGCACAAAGGCGAGTTTGATAAGGCCATTAGTGACTATAATACGGCGATAGACCTGAATCCGGGGTTTGCTGGAGCCTATAACAATCGCGGGATTGCTTACGATCAGATAGGTGAGATTGACAAGGCTATTACAGATTATAACACGGCGATAGAATTGGAACCTGATTATGCCATGGCCTATTATAATCGTGGCAATGTTTACCACCGAAAAGACGAGGTTGACAAAGCCATCAGCGATTATAACGAAGCGATAAAACTGAAACCGGATTATGTCGATGCACATAACAATCGCGGTAGTATTTACTACAGCAAAGGCGAGATTGACAAGGCTATTGCAGACTATAGCAAAGCGATAGAATTGAAACCTGACCTTGTTCAGCCTTATGTCAATCGTGGGCTTGCTTATAATCAGAAATATGAGATTGACAAGGCTATTACAGACTATAACAAAGCGATAGAATTGAAACCTGACCTCACCGAGGCCTATCATAATCGCGGGATTGCTTACGATCAGATAGGTGAGATTGACAAGGCTATTACAGACTATAGCAAGACGATAGAACTAAACGCAAATTATGCTGAGGCCTATTACGCTCGAGGCAGTGATTATAAAAAAAAAGGCGATATTGACAGGGCAGTTATGGATCTTAGTGAGGTGAGAAAACTTAAACCCAATCTTCTCGCTAATGCAAACCCTGTTGTTCGTACTGTTGCTGAACTCGTTTACACTCGCGGCATAATTTTGTTATGTCAGAGAGAATGGAAAAAATCTAAATCGGAACTGGTTTTTGCTAGAGCCTTGGGGCTAGATATTATTGCTTTATTTCATAGTAACTACGAAAGTGTCTTGGACTTTGAGCAGAGAAATAGGATTCAGTTGCCAGCAGACATCGCCGCCATGCTGACACCCCAGCAATAAGCATCGCCGCCGATTTTTTATCCGTGTAATCCTTTAATCCGTGTCAATCTGCGATTCAGACAGGAAAAGAATCGCTATAATGGAGAAACCGACCTATTGCCCCAAAATCCTGAGAATCCAAAAATCCAGTAAATCCTGATGCAGACAGAGGAAAGAGAATGAGCGAACCATTAAAAGTATTTATCACCTATTCACATAACGACCGACAGCAGAATACCGAATTGAAAACGCGTCTTGCTGTAATGGAGAGTGAAGGGAAAATAAAGCTTTGGGACGATAACGAAATACTTCCAGGCACTAAGTGGTATAAAGAGATTTTCACTAATCTCGCCGATTCGGATATTTTGCTCTACCTCCTCTCCGCTACGAGTCTTGCATCTAAAAACTGCAACAAGGAACTGGCAGAGGCGTTAAACTCCAAGATAAGAGTTATCCCCATCATCCTTGAGCATTGTGATTGGCTGAATCACCAACTCAGCGACTTCCAAGCTCTGCCCGACAAGGGCAAACCTATTAACAAATGGCAACCTGAGAGCAGAGGATGGCAAAATGTGGTGGCCGGTATCCGAAAAGCTGTTGAAGAAATGCAAGTTCAGGCTAATTCACCGTCTAAAGTATCTGAAAGAGAGCTCCGCGCTGAATTAGCGTTCCAACGAGGTAACGTTTTAATGATGCTTGGGCAAACAGACGAGGCGATAGAAGCTTACTCACATGCAATCAAACTCAACCCGAATAGTGCTGCCCCCTATGACAATCGCGGGGGAACTTACTTCAATAAAGGCGATTTTGACCGGGCCATCGTAGATTTTAACAAAGCAATAGAACTGAATCCCAATCATGCCAATGCCTATAATAATCGCGGCGGGGCGTGGTTACACCTAGCAGAGTGGGATAAAGCGAGAGCGGACCTGACAAATGCTAGAGACTTGGGTGTGGATATAGTCGCTTCATTCCGTAATGACTACAAAAGCGTTGAGGCGTATGAGCGGGCAAATCGTATGAAGTTGCCCGAAGACATCGCCGCGATGCTAACACAACGGAGGCGGAGCCGCTTCCCTAGGACACAAAAGTTTTTGAGTGCGGAGGGCACACCCCTTGAATCGCCCGATATATTGAATCTACTTGCAAAACTTCGTAACGCAGGCCCACCCCTGTCGCAATATGTCCGAGCGCGTCCCACTTTCGGACTCAGGACCGGCAGGGGTGAAGCCTTTGTTGTAGACAGTGCGACGCGAGATCAGCTCATTGCAGAGCACCCTGCATCCACCGATATTTTGAAACCGTTTTTGCACGGACGAGACATCAGACGCTGGTGGGTAGAGAAACCGGATACATGGTTAATTTTTACCTACCGTCGCATAGAGATAGACCGTTATCCCGCCATCCGAAAACATTTGGAAAAATATAGATCCGCCTTGAGCAAACGAGCGGGTAAACAGAAATGGTACGAACTGCCAGCTGCCAAAAGCAACGCTGAACTCTTTACGCAAACGAAGCTGATTTGCCCAAATAGCTACAACTATCAAACCTTCGCCGTTGATACAGAAGGATTTTACTGTGGGGATACATGCTACCTTATCCCGACCGAGGAAACGTGGTTGTGCGGTCTCCTCAATTCTCGCGTTGTGGAATGGTTCTATTCGCAGACTTCAAAACAGTTGTCAGGCGATTATCTTCAGGCGCGCAGCCGTTATATACAACAAATCCCCGTTCCCGATCTCACGTCAGAGCAGAAAGGAATGATCGGCAAAATCGTTGATTACCTCATCTACCTTCAGGGGCAGCCGACGACGAGTGGCAAAGATTTGGCACACGCCCGCGACTTCATAATGCTCGGGTATTTTGAGCGGATCATTGACGGACTGGTTTATGACTCCTATCTACCTGAAGCACTGCATCAAGGGAAAAAACAGTTCTTCAAACCGTTGTTGGAGGAGCGGTTGCCGCAGCTTGAAAAAATTCAAGGAGATAAAATGGCCGCGTTACGGGAGATCTTCGAGCGATTGTATGAACGAACGCATCCAATCCGGCGGAACCTTTTCTTTATGGATAGCGTTAAACCGATCCGTATCATTGAGGGCAAAGCGTGAGAATTACTGAGATTGAAATCAAAAACTTCAAAGCCTTTTACGGAACCTACCGAATTGACCTACGCAAGTCAGGGAAGAACCTACTAATTTACGGTGAAAATGGGAGCGGAAAATCGTCTCTGTATTTTGCGTTAAAGCTGTTCTTGGAATCCGGCGAAGATCCTTCCCATAGATTTGAAAACAACCAGAACATCTTTACCGAAGATACCGGCTATATCAAGTTGGGACTTCGTGCCAACGCATGGTCAAGGTTGGAGACCTACGAATGGTCGGAGAGTGTTAAAGAAACAGAGGACGAATTGATTATTGAGGCATCAAGGGCAAAGGGCTTCCTTGACTATAAGGACCTTCTGAAGACACATTACGCTCACCATGAGAATAACACCGTGAATGTGTTTGACTTGCTGGTTAAGACGCTCTTGGCAAATACCGTCAACCCCCTGACAGATCGGACCCTCACCGATGATTGGGCTGACATTCAGCCACCGTATCCACGCCGAAACGCAACAGGCCAAATAGCAACCCTTGAAAGCCGTATAGAAATTTTCAACAACGAACTAGAAAACAGATTAGCGGAGCTGCAGCCGAGGGCATCTGAAATCCTTGGTAAGTTTGGACACAACGTTGTCCTTAACTTCGATTTTCCGGGGGTTAAATATAACCGTGACGACGGAACGCTTGATAATCAGGAGATTTTCCTAACGGTTGAGCTCTTCGATAGAAATATTCCCGAACATCACCGCTTCCTGAACGAAGCGAGACTATCGGCAATTGCTATCGCTATCTACTTCTCATCAATCCTGATGCAGCCAGAAAGCCGCCTGAAGATTCTCGCCCTAGATGATGTACTGATCGGTTTGGACATGTCAAACCGTCTGCCGGTGCTTGATATCCTAGAGGAGTATTTTCCAGATTACCAAATCTTTTTGACGACGTATGATAAGGCGTGGTATGAGATTGTCAAACAGCGGACATCTGATGCCGAGTGGGAATACGCCGAATTTTATTCCGAGCAAACTGATAAATACGAGATCCCAATTTACGCGGAAAATAAGGCATATCTTGAAAGGGCGAAGGAGTATTTTGCTGCCAACGACTACAAAGCTTGCGTCATTTATCTTCGCACCGCCTTTGAAGCTGCAATCAAAAAATTCTGCGAAAGGAAGAACCTCCAAGTCAGATACCGCGAAAACCCGAAAGAACTACAAAGCAACGACTTCTGGGAACCGATAAAGAAGATGGAGTTAGACGATGGTACACCCTTTTTAGAGCAGAGCCTCATTAAGGAGATTGAACTGTACCGAAATATTATCTTGAATCCACTCAGCCATGCTCGCACTGTTACTGTGGTTAAAAAGGAAGTTTCTGAGGCAATGAAAGCGGTGGAAACACTTGAAGCTAAATTAGCGGCAAATTAAGGGTAGAACTTACGCAGTTGAACATATTCGTAGGGAACGCAGATCTGCGTTCCCTGCATACGCACAATTCGTCACACATTATGTCCCTCTCTATGAGTCACGTAATCTGAAGTGCGTAAGTCCTGGAAATTATTGAACTGATATGCAAATCCTATCTTGACGACCGTATGTGTTCCGTCCCAGCGGGGCGGCATGTCTATAGAACGGTGATAGATCCAAGTCCCGCACTCCAGCGGAGTGCTATGTCTATAGAATGTCTCCGTGTCATCCTTGAATCCGCGATAATCCGCGATTCAGACAGAGGTAGGACTTACGCACATGGTCAGAAAATAGGTTATAATAGGGGCTATGAACTCACTCAAAGGTTGCGGAGGAATCAATCAGCGAAAATGAAAATTGCAGTGTTAGCCTCCGGCAGCGGAACCAATTTGCAGGCACTAATTGATCAACTCCACCACGACGAAGATAGCGGGGTTAAAATCGCTGTGGTGATGAGTGATCGAAGAAAGGCTTACGCGCTCACCCGTGCCAAGGAAGCGGGTATTCCCACCCGTGTGGTGCGGGTGCGCGATTTTCCGGATCGAGATGCGTTTGATGCAGAAATTGCCAAAATCCTTGACCGGTGCGGAGTGGAACTAATCGTTCTGGCGGGCTTTATGAAGTTGTTCCAACCAGCGTTTGTTCGGAAGTATCGGAACCGTATCATCAATATCCATCCATCGTTACTGCCCGCGTTCCCGGGGGCGCACTCCGTACCCGATACACTGACGTATGGCGTTAAGGTCAGCGGTGTAAGCGTTTTCTTTGTGGATGAAGGGGTTGATACTGGACCTATCATCGCGCAGGCTTCGGTTCCCGTATTCGACGATGATAATGAAGAAAGCTTGCTCAAGCGGATTCATATTGAAGAACATAAACTGTATCCACAGGTCGTTCGGTGGTATGCAGCGGGCAAGATCGAAATTGTTGGCAGAAAGGTCTTTGTGAAGGAGTCGTGAAATGTTAGCGATTTCGACGATGTGGAACGCGCCGAAACAACCCGATGGGGCTGCGCTGCTCGACGAACTTAAAGAGCTTGGATTTGATGCTATTGAACTCAGCCGACATCTGACGCGGAAACAGATTGAGCAGATTAAGCCTCACCTTGAAACGACACAGATCTGTTCTATCCACAACTTCTGTCCCGTTCTGCAAGGAGTCTCCCAATCGCAGGCGGAGAATGATCCGATTCAGTTAGCGAGCCTTGATGCGGATGCACGGAACGAAGCGATTAAACAGACCATTCATACCATGGAATTGGCAGTTGAGATCGAAGTCCCAACCGTTGTGCTTCATCTGGGTGAGGTGGATACCTACGATCGCTCCTACCTGATGTATGATTATTACGAATATGGTGAGCGAGAATTTGAGGCATTTGGGGCGAAGGTGGAGGAAGCGACCGAGTGGCGTAAACGCAAGGAGGCGAAACATCAAGACGCTGCACTGTTCAGCCTTGATACGTTGAACGAGATGGCGCTGCGGCTGGAAGTCTACTTGGCGATTGAGAACCGTCCGCGCTACTATCAAATCCCCAATTTTGACGAGGTCGGGCTGTTTTTGGAGAAGTTCAAGGGAAGCAATATGCGGTATTGGCACGATGTGGGACATGCCATGCTTCAGGAACGGGTGGGACTCTGTTGGTCGCAGCGCTGGCTGGAGACGTATATAGAACACCTCATCGGTGTGAACTTGCACGACCTCAAGGATCTTCAAGCGTATCACTCTCCGGGATCTGGGGATCTTGACTTCGAGGAGATTTTGAAACAGATTCCACCGGACACGCTATCTGTTTTGGAGGTCCGCGACGCGCCGGCGGAACAGCTTATCGAGGTAAGGGAAGAGTGGCAATTGTGGAATAGACCTGAAAAACCGGATGGAGAAGGCGGACACAGCCAGAACAACTAAGATGAACGAGGTAACTCAATAACATGTGGGTATTCTAACACACCAATTTTAGGGCAAACCACCCTATAAAGCCTACAACGAAACGATTTTTTGCTTGGCATCGTTGATGCATATAGACTTCATGAATCTATTCTAAGCAGTTTATTTTACAGGTTGGCGTAGGGTTAAATGGAAGAACAAGGTTCGCTGAAGATCGGGGTATTGCTTTGCAATATGAAATTATATTACATGATCTCATCCTCTCAGCCCACGCCGAATTGAAAAAGAGACTTCTGTAATTAGGAGAATTCATCATGGATAGACTAATCATCAACGGTGGCAAGCAGCTCAAAGGTACAATTTCAGTCAGCGGTTCTAAAAACGCAACGCTTCCTATCGCTGTTGCGGCTGCGATTCTGGGAGACAGTTCCAGTGTTATTCACAACGTTCCCAATCTGAATGATATTGATAGCCTATGTGCAGTGCTTGAGGTGCTGGGCGCGACAACAAAATTAGAGAATTCAACGCTCTATATCGAGCCGGGAGACCGTGTTGCTTACGAAGCCCCCTACGACCTCGTCCGGAAGATGCGAGCATCAATTTATGTGTTGGGACCCCTTGTTGCGCGTTTAGGCATGGCAAAAGTCTCTTTCCCCGGCGGATGTGCCATCGGTCCACGTCCAGTAGACTTGCATTTGAAAGGGCTGCAACAACTTGGCGCAGACATCGAGATTGACAGCGGTTACATCATAGCACGGGCGAATCGGTTAGCAGGCACAGAGATGTATTTGAGAGGACCGCACGGCTCAAGCGTTGGTGCAACGGCAAACGTCATGATGGCTGCAACGTTGGCGGAAGGGACAACGATTATTCGCGGTGCTGCCTGTGAACCAGAGGTTGCGGACCTTGCGAACTTCCTCAACGCAATGGGTGCGGATATTGAGGGCGTTGGCACCTCTAGCCTGACAATACGGGGCGTCAGACAGCTTCACGGAACGGAATATACCGTCATTCCAGACCGCATTGAAGCGGGAACGTTCATGGTTGCAGGGGCGATTACGAAGGGAAACGTTTTTGTTAAGAATGCTCCCGTCCAACACCTTGGTGCCACATCCAACAAATTAATTGAGATGGGGGTTCAATTGGATTGGGCAGATGATGGCGTCCGCGTGAGTGCGCCCCGGGAACTCCAAGCGGTCAATATCGCGACTGATACATATCCGGGCTTTCCCACGGACATGCAGGCTCAGATGATGGGACTCCTCAGTATCACGCCGGGTATTAGCAATATTACGGAAGGCATTTACCTAGATCGCTTCATGCACGCGAGTGAGCTCACTCGCATGGGGGCAGATATTCGGGTCGAAGGGAACCATGCGGTGGTACGCGGTAAGTCCAGACTCAGTGGTGCTCCTGTCATGGCGTCAGACCTCCGTGCAGGTGCCGTCCTTGTTCTTGCTGGCATGGCAGCAGCGGGTGAAACGGCTGTTTCGCGCATCTATCATATCGATCGTGGGTACGAAAACATTGAGAAAAAACTGGCGGGTATTGGCGCGGACATTATACGCGTAAGGGATTAGACAGTCCGTATGAACTTTGATAAGAAACGAGGATTTTTCTGTGATTGCCATTCTTGATGCCTGTTCGGACGAGGCGGCAGCTTTCATCGATAAACTTAATCTGCGTGGAGGATTAGAGGATTCAAACATTCTGAGAACTGTCCGCAGAACTTTGCAAGATGTCCAAAGAGATGGAGACAGAGCGGTCATTAAATATACACGCAAGCTTGATGCTCCACGAATCACCATTGAAGAAATGCGAGTCACAGATGCGGAGATTGATGATGCATCTGTGCAGGTCGATTCAGAATTCCACGATGCGATCGGACTTGCACGGACGAACATTGAGCGGTTTCATCAGAAGCAGTTACGAAATTCATGGTTGTCTACCGAAGCAGATGGCGTCGTTTTAGGACACATCATCCGTCCGTTAAGACGTATCGGCGTATGCGTCCCGTCCGTAAGTCAGTTGTTGGTTTCTTCACTGATTATGAATCTGGTGCCTGCGAAGGTTGCGGGCGTTGAAGAGATTGCCGTCTTCATGGGACCGATGCGAAATCGAAAGATTGACCCGCACATGCTTGTCGCTGCGGCAGCATGTGGTGTCCGCGAAATTTACAAATGTGGCGGCGCGCAAGCAGTCGGTGCGATGGCTTATGGAACAGATACCATCCCGAAGGTAGATAAAATTGTCGGTCCGGGCAATCTGTATGTCCAACTTGCGAAGAAAGAGGTCTACGGTCCCGTTGATATTGACAAACTGGCGGGACCCAGCGAAGTCCTTATTATCGCTGATCACACCGCAAATCCCGCCTATGTTGCAGCAGACCTTATCTCGCAAGCGGAACACAGCGAGGAATGTTCAGCCATCCTTATCACGACGTCGAGGGAGATTGCCGAACAGGTTTGTGCAGAGATTAAACGACAGGCACAAAAGCTGCCTCGCCAATCTGAACTGACTGGTGCTTTCGAAAACTACGGGGCGGCATTCGTGGTTGCAGATTTAGCCGAAGCGGTAGAAATCGCCAACGAAATCGCCCCTGAACATGTCGAACTTGAGGTAGAAAATCCGATTGAGTGGGTCGGTGCAATTCGTAATGCGGGCGCGATTATGCTAGGTCCCTACACCCCCGAATCTGTTGGCGACTACATCGCCGGTCCCAATCACATCCTCCCTACAGGTGGCGCAGCAAGATACGCTTCCCCATTAAGTGTTGATGACTTCCTGAAAAAGACAAGTGTTATCGGCTATACTGAGGCTGCGTTAAAAAAGGTCACACCGGCTGTCGTCAAACTCGCCCAGATTGAGGGACTTCAAGGACATGCGGAGGCGATGAAAATCCGATCTAATAAACATTAGAACGGGTTCGACGTCAAACGCTAACGATTGGAAGGAGAGGGAGCAGGGAAACCTTCCAATTATCCACCCCTTGAAATTCCTGCCTCTCGTTTCAAGCATAACGTAAAGGAGGTCTTGCATGTCACCCCTCCGGTTTGTCTGTGCGACAATCTACACCGGCATCCTTGCTCTCGCTGGCACAGAAACGGACCAACCTAACTCTAAAGTGAATGACTTCCTTGTCACAACCTTTTCAATCGTGGGGCGTGACCCGGAAAATGGCGATCTTGGGGTTGCCGTTCAATCCAAGTTTTTCGCCGTTGGTGCTGTGGTCCCTTGGGCAAAGGCGGGCGTCGGCGCAGTTGCGACCCAGTCGTGGACAAATACGACCTATGGGACAAAAGGCTTGGAACTTCTGGAAGATGGACTTTCCGCCCAACAAACGTTGGATCGATTAGTTGCCCACGACGATGGCAGATCACAGCGTCAGGTCGGAATTATTGATGCAGACGGCAACGTCGCGAATTACACCGGTGATGAATGTATGGAATGGGCGGGTGCGCGCAGCGGCGAGAATTACACAGCACAGGGCAACCTACTGACGGGTGAAGCGGTCGTTGATGCGATGGGGGAGGTATTTGAGGAAACAGAGGGGGAACTGGCGGAGAAACTGATGGCGGCGCTCATCGCGGGTCAGGAGAACGGCGGAGATCGGCGTGGCCAGCAAGCGGCAGCGTTGCTTGTTGTGCGTGATAACGGTGGCGAGGGCGGTTTTAATGATCGGTATATCGATTTACGGGTTGATGACCATAAACAGCCGATTAAAGAACTGCATCGGCTGCTGAAAATCCAGTTAAGTATGCGGTAAGATTAGGGAATTAAAAAGTTACTGTTGATGTGTACTAAAAATTGTAATGACTCTCCACATGAAAAAAGCACTACCCCCTATCGCTTTCGCGCGAATTGACGAGACCGATGACCACCTATTTTACGAGGAACCGCGTATCGTCACCCATATTGACGACAACGCAATCGCCGCAATCAAGAATTTTTTCGATCAAAACCTTCCGAGAAATGCCGCGATATTAGACCTGATGAGCAGTGCCTACTCCCACCTACCCGAAGGGTTTCCCGCTCAACGTATAGTCGGATTGGGCTTGAACGCAGTAGAACTTCAAGTTAATCCTGTCCTTGACGAACATGTAATTCATGACCTCAATGCCAATCCCACCCTTCCTTTTGACGACGGGGAATTTGCGGCGGTAATCATGACTGTTTCGATGCAGTACCTAACGAAACCGACCGAGGTGTTTCGTGAGGTGCATCGCATTCTTCAGCCAGATGGTCCGTTTATCGTCATTTTCTCCAATCGTCTATTCCCAACGAAAGCGGTGTACATTTGGCGCGTGACCTCTGACGCTGAGCACGCCGAATTGGTGCAGCATTACTTCTGTTCAGCGGGGGGCTATGCGGAAATCACGTTTTTGGATTGCACCCCACAGACCGATGAGTACACGGATCCGGTATATATCGTTATGGCCACCAAGGGTGAGGGACCTTAGATACGACAGACAACAAGAAATTTCACATTTGATGATTTGGCGAAGCTACGACGAAAGGAGAATTTTGAATTATGGCTGATAGCAACACCCCCGAAGAAATTCAAGAATTTGAGTATAAGGCAGAAATGAAGCAACTCTTGCATCTCATTGTCCACTCGCTTTATACTCAGCCCGAGGTTGCCATCCGCGAGTTGATTTCTAACGCTTCCGATGCCTTGCATAAAATCCGGTTCCGCCAGCTGACGGATAAGGATATCCTAAATCCTGAAGCGCCTTTACGGATTGATATCGCTGTTGATTCCGATGCACAGACATTCTCGATCACGGACACGGGTGTCGGCATGACCAAGGACGATTTGACCGAACGGATCGGCACCGTTGCTAGTTCGGGAACGCTAGAGTTTTTGGAGCAGATGAAAGAAGGAGACAAACCTTTCGACGCTAACCTGATCGGTCAGTTCGGTATCGGTTTTTATTCGGTGTTCATGATTACGAATGAGGTTACAATTGAAACGCGCCACGCAGATGCCGACTCAAAGGGATTCCGATGGCAGTCGACGGGTGAAGGTAAGTTTAGTATCAAGGAGATTGAACGTCCACAGCGGGGCACCCAAATCACCTTTAAACTGAAAGATGAGTCCAAGGAATTTAGTGAGTCATATCGCGTTGAACAGGTCATTACGAAATACTCCAATTTTGTTGAGTTTCCTGTTTCGGTCAATGGAAAGCAGGTGAACACCGTCAGTGCGTTGTGGCATAAGAACAGGAATGAAGTGACAGAGGAGGAGCGGAATGAGTTCTATAAATTTATATCTAACGACCTCAATCCGCCGCTCGGTCATCTGCACCTGTCTCTTGAAGGGCGCGTCAATTTCAAAGCGTTGATGTTTATACCGGAAACACAGCCGCTCAGATTTCTCAGAGAGGAAGACCTGAGTGCACTGCACCTGTATTCGAGCAAGGTTTTTATCCAGGACGATTGCAAGGAACTCCTTCCCGAATACCTTCGATTTATGTCGGGAGTGGTGGATACCGAGGATCTGCCTTTGAATGTGTCCCGTGAGGTAACACAAGCGAGCCCTGTCATGGGACGGATCCGTGATACCTTAACGGGCAGGGTGCTCTCTCTGTTGGAAGGTTGGGCAAAAAATGACTCAGAGAAATACGAGACATTCTTCAGGAATTTCGGTTTGCTTTTCAAGGCAGGCCTCAGTACAGATTTTGCCAACCGTGATCGGGTACTTGACCTCTTGCGGTTTGAGTCGACCAAAACCGAAAGCGGCAAATTCACTTCCTTGAAGGATTATGTTGCCGGGATGTCGGAAGAGCAGCAGGAGATTTATTACCTGTCAGGTGATCACAGAGATGCCGTCGAACGGAATCCAAATTTGGAATATTTCAGGAAACAAGGGATTGAGGTGTTGTTTTTTATGGATCCCATTGATCTGTTCAATATTCCCCACCTGCTTGAATATGACGAAAAACCGCTGAAAAGCATCGAAAAGGCGGATATCGATCTCAAGACAGAGGAAGACAGCCAGGATGAGACTTTAACTGAAGATGTGAAGTTGATTTCTATTTTTAAGGAGACCCTCGGCGATAAGGTGGAAGATGTGGTTGCTTCCAAAAGACTGGTTGATTCGGCGGCAACCCTGGTGGTCGGGGAGGAGGGGATGGACGCCCACATGGAGCGGATGATGAAAATGATGAACCAGGACTTCACTGGTTCCAAACGCATCTTAGAGCTCAACTTTTCCCATCCGTTGATTAAGAATCTCGCGCAGCTCAACCAGAATCAAGGCGATGAAACCCTTATCAAGAACTGTATTTTACAGCTTTATGAAGGTGCGTTGTTGGTTGATGGCAATACAGTGGATCCGCCTACGTTTGTCGCTCGGATGACAGAGATTATGGAAAGAGCAACAGGTTGATCCGGGTTCTGACTTGCAAGAAGCATCCCAATCCATTGGGGCGATATTTAATTTATTAGGAGGCTTCGAAAGAGAAATTAATGAATGCAAAAATAACCGTAATACCTGGAGATGGAATCGGTCAAGAAGTCACAGCCGAAGCTATTCGGGTGTTAGATACTATCCAAGACAAATATAGACACTGCTTTGAGTATGAGTATGGACTCCTCGGCGGCTGCGCGATTGATGAAATGGGTACAGCCCTGCCGCAAGAGACGTTAGACCTTTGCCGGAGATCCGATGCTATTCTATTTGGTGCGGCGGGCGGACCGGAATGGGAAGATGTTCCGAGCGCAGAGCGCCCCGAACGCGCCGTAGGGACAATTCGCAAAGAACTTGACCTTTTTGTGAACCTACGCCCAATCCGTGGGAGAAAGGCGTTGGCGCCCGTCATGCCGGTGAAGGATGAGATTATCGGTGAGGGATTGGACTTTATCGTGATTCGTGAGTTGGCTGGCGGTTTATACTACGGAGAACCGCGCGGCATCGAAACACACGCGGATGGAGAGCGCGGCTGCAATACACTCGCTTACACGACGCGGGAGATTGACCGGGTGGTGCGTGCTGGTTTTGAACTCGCCCGAAAGCGTTCCAAAAAGCTCACCTCTGTGGCGAAGGAAAACATGCTGGAAAGTTCAAAACTTTGGCGGGAAGTTGCAACAAAGGCTAGCCAAGATTATCCTGATGTTGAATTGAATCATATTTTGGTGGACGCGTGTGCGTATCATCTCATCCGGAATCCAAGCCAATTTGATGTCATGGTGACGGGAAATATCTTCGGGGACATCCTCACCGACGAAGCGGCTGTATTGGTTGGCTCACTCGGCATGTGCCCATCGGCAAGCTACGGTAACGCTAAACAGGGATTCTACGAACCAATTCACGGCACCGCGCCGGACATCACCGGGCAGGGGATTGCTAATCCGATTGGGGAGATTTTGTCCGCAGCCCTTTTACTTCGACACTCCTTCGATCTTGAAGCGGAAGCTACGGATATTGAAAATGCTGTTGACCGCGCAATTGATAAAGGTTTACGCACAGTTGATATCCAGCAGCCGGGGTTGAAAACGGTCGGCACTGTCGAGATGACAGACGCCATTCTTGCTGAGATTCGGTCCGATTCGTGAAACGTAATGCGATCATGAACAAGAACCGTTGCCGGTAACTGAGGCGATTGATCTGTTAGTTTTCAAGAAGTGTTAGTTGCAAGGAGATTTTTTTGGGTATGACAAAACTTCGTAGAGAATACACCGACGCTGGGTTGGACGAGCGAGACGTGGATGCGAATCCCTTTAAGCAGTTTGAGGACTGGTTTCAGGAGGCGATTGATGCAAAGTTAGATTTGCCGGACGCGATGACACTGGCAACGGCAACAAGGGGCGGTATGCCTTCGGCGAGGATTGTACTGCTCAGGGGACTTGATGAGCGGGGATTCGTTTTTTATACGGACTACGAGAGCCAAAAGGGGGAGGAACTCGCAGAGAATCCCAACGCAGCATTGGTTTTTTACTGGCGTGAACTGGATCGGCAGGTGCGTATCACCGGACAGGTGAGCAAGGTTTCCCGTGAAAACTCCAACAACTATTTTCAGACCCGGCCCGTCGATAGTCGTTTGGCTGCGTTGGCGTCAAAACAGAGCGAAGTTATCCCTAATCGAGCGGTACTCGAAAAACGATTCAAACAGTTAGCAGCGCAGTATCAGGACGAAGAAATTCCGCTGCCATCAGATTGGGGTGGTTACCGTTTATCCCCAAACATGATTGAGTTCTGGAGTGGTCGCCCAAGCCGTCTGCATGATCGGCTTCGTTATACCCGGCAACCCGATGATGGCTGGCGAATTGAACGAATTTCGCCGTAACGGTTTCTCTCGAACAGGTTTCGTCGGTTAAATAACCACGTCCGATTTTTTAGCCTTTTCCGTTGTTTGTCCAGAGATTGTGTCTCCAACCTGTCGCAGTTGATCGAAATCACGTTGGAAGCCTTCGTGTAATGCGCCCACGTCGGTCTTATGGAGGACAAACCGAACCCCTTCTTGAATCCACTTTTTTGACAACTCGACAGATTGCAGATGGACAGCGACAGGGATATTTTGTGCAGCGGAGGTGCGAATGACAAAGCGGAGCATCTCCTCAAAATCCGGGTGATCGTACTGATCTGGGATACCCATTGTGATGCTCATGTCGTTGGGACCTACGAAAACTGCATCAATCCCGCCAACTTCTAAAATCTTCTCTAAGTTCTCAGCTGCAGGGACACTCTCAATCCCAATCATGACAACGGTGTTACGATTTCTTTCCTGCAAATACTCTCTTGATGCCTCGCTTGGGAATTCCCCTGTGTCCATCACTTTGTCCACGAGGGCGCCTTTTAATGGACGCCATCTCGCTGCCGCGACTACTTCCTTAACTTCCTCAACGGTTTCACAGTATGGAACGAGAACACCGTGTGCGCCGGCATCAAGCGCCATGGTTACATAATGAGACGAAGGAATTGGGATGCGGATGATCGATGTCGTTCCCGTCGTGTTGATTGCTGAGATGAAATCGGCTACCTCTCCCCGACTATATGCTGAATGCTCGTTATCGATGATCACATAGTCGAACTGGAGTTGGCCAATAGCTCTTGCCCAGCGGGGATTCCGCGATAGACTTAGCATGGTGCCGTATACGATACCACCATTTTCTAATTTTTCTCGTAGATCTATTCCAGCCATTTATGCCTCCATATGGGTATTGCTTGGATATAATATGAGTTCACGAATTGATTCATAGGTTGACAGACACTGCTGTCATTCAGATTTGCCATCTGGGTCAATCTGTTGTTGCATCTGTTGCCGAATCATGAAGTCGTCGGGAGCAACAATTCCACCTGAAATCAACATCTTCATGGCCGTCTCAACTTTTATATTGGTTTCATAAATGATTTCCGGATTACAGAAGAGCAGAACGCCTGTTGTTGGATTTGGACTGGTTGGGACAAAAACAGAAACAACTGGGTCAGGATTCCCCTCTTCGTGGAACTCTCCTGTAACGAAACCGATGACACGCATGGGCGACCCGGGGGTCTTAATCGCAACCGCTCGTTCGAATTTGTTTCCCTCCGAGCGCATCAAAGCCATTTGGACCACCTGTTTGACCGGAGCGTAGACCTCTCGCACAAGCGGAATCTTTGTTAAAATTTTCTCTCCCGCCCCAAGTAGCTTTTGTCCTAAAAAATTAGAAACAACTAGACCCACTAGGTAGACGAGCAGGATTGTCGCCAGCGCTCCCATACCGACGTGATATTTTTCCTTCAACCCTAACTCTGACATTATCGGCGACATTATCGGCTTGAGCCAGCCATCAATTGTGGTGAAAAGGAAACTCAGCACAAAGAAAGTGACACCCAACGGTATCAACGTTAGAATTCCTGTGATTAATGTACTCCTGAAGTGTCTTCTGATGCCCATTTTGATTTGTATTGATAGAATAAGACTAAACGACGTCAAATCTCTTTCGTTAGGCGTTAATCACGCAAGCTGCACGCATAGAACAGATTACAGCTTGGATGAATGAAAGCCAGTGAGAAAATCAATGCCCTCGACAAACAATTTTACCACCACTCACTCTGGAGGAATTCAAGCTGGGTGGAGTAGTACATACAACGCAAAACACCAAAAAAAGATGCAAACTATTCCAATTTCCAATAGAGGATAATTGGGGCTTTAATACATTAAATATAATAGCATACAGCGGAGGCGTCGTCAATCAGATTGCTCATTTCCACGGTCAATATGAGGAGTGTCCGTGAAGTGCACAAAAGTTGTTGTCATTCGAATATAGTCGCGTTAAAATACGGTCGGTCAAAAATTATTGAGGGAAGGTATAAAACGTGAAAATTACTAAAATTGAAACACTCCGAGCAAGTCGGTTCATGTACGTCAAGGTTGAGACGGATGAAGGCATCACGGGGGTTGGCGAGCTCCATCCCGCCAGCGGCACCGGTGGTACGCCATTTTTGCCAATTGCGGGAGTCGAATATTGTGCGGAATACCTCGTTGGCAAAGATCCACTGCATATCGAACGCCACTGGCAGCACACATTCCGTCGATGTTTATTTCGTGGTGGCGCGGACGTGATGTCCGCTATCGGTGCAATTGATATCGCTTTGTGGGACATCAAAGGCAAAGTGCTTGACGCACCCGTTTATGAGTTGATCGGGGGACCGACACGGGAGAAAGTGCGCCTTTATACACATCTGGGTGGGACCACGCCCGAAGTATTGGCGGAACAGGCATCCGCACGTGTTGAAGAGGGGTTTACTGCTGTTAGGTTGTATCCGTTCGGTGATTTCGGTGTCTCTGATTTTGAAGAGGGACGGGGTCTGGAAAGCATGAGTTATACTGCGATGATTCGCAATGCAGAGCAGCGGGTCGGAGCAGTTCGAGATGCCGTGGGTCCGGATATAGATGTCATGATCGATGTCGTCAACCGGCTCACGCCAGCGGAAGCCATCGCTGTGGGACGTGCACTTGAGCCATATAACCTATACTTTTTCGAGGACCCAATTGAACCTGAAAACATGGACGTATGGGAGTATGTCGCTTCTAGCGTTCCGATGCCGCTTGCGATGGGAGAACGGCTCTACACAATTTACCAGTTCCGAGATCTGCTGAATCACAACGGTGCTGCATTCGTCCGTCCCGACCTGTCACTTGCCGGAGGCATCACAAATGTCAAGAAAATCGCTACGCTTGCAGAGGCGAGTTACATCGGTGTTGTGCCGCACAACCCATTGAGTTGTGTCCTCACTGCTGCGTGTGTGCAGGTTGATGGAGCCATCCACAACCTTGCGGTGCAAGAGTATCCATTGGGCGAAGACAAAGCCCCGAAAGGTGATCTTGTCAAGGAACCAATCAAGCGGGAAGGCGGTTATTTAATCCTTCCAGATACACCGGGAATTGGGATCGAACTCAACGAAGAGGCGTTCAAGCATTACCCTCCGGAGCCATATGTGCGCCCACCACTCATTACTCCAGATGGGGGACTAAAGGAGTATTAGATGGATTGCTTAATTTCTGGGTATCGGGAACCACGCTCCGCCGGTTTTTCTTGCTAGTGCTTTCTGCTCACGTTCCGCTTTGAGCGGATCATCGGCTTCGCTTCGATCAGTGACGCCCCCAATTATGTCCAACGTTATTCCCGCGTCCCAGCATCGTTGCAGTACCTCTTGAATTGTATAGGATCCTGTGCACGGTGCATCGGTAATGAGGATGAAACGCCGTCGTGCCTCCGGACGGAATTTTATCCTCACAATCGATTTGACAATTGCGTTATAAGCCCGTTCAGCCCCACCGCACTCGACGTTTTCGAGAAGACGTTCATACCTCTGATAGTCCTTCGTTGGTTGATGAAAGTGCTGTACCAGATACTTAAATGGCACCACTGCCATCGTAAAATCCAACTGTTCTGCTCGGAAAATTTCTACCATATCAATCAAATGTCTTCCCACCGCGCGGATGTTATCTTCCATACTGCCACTGGTATCCAATAAAAAAACAATATCTGCGATTGGCGAATCTTTTCCGCTCGCGATGCCGCTGGCGATTGTTTGAAGAACCGATCCAATTTGTGCGTCGCGATTGAGCGATTGCTTCTCAACACTATCAGTTTGTGATTTCTGTGTTCGTGAGAGATTACGCTCGACTTCAGTGGGCATTGGCTGTCGGACTTCGGTTACAGATTCCAGAGGTTCACTGATTGATTCCTGCAGATCCCAATCATCTTCAGACGCCTCTGCAAACGGCGTATCCGATGTAGGGAATAAGTCAGCGGTCGTGCTCAGGGGATGAGTCGTTGGTCGGCTTGGTGGGGTTACTTGATTTACCTGCACCGCTATAGATTTTGGGGACATTAGTGGGGTGGAAGGGACAATACTCGCCTGGGGTTGGGCGGGGACGTTCACATGAAAGGTCGGCTTTTTGACATCTACAGGGTGGAGACGTTGGGAATGAAGTTCGACCTCGATGAGTTCCGCGACGATCGGCTCTACTGGTGGAGGTGGTCGATGCCATCTTGGCAAATTGATACTAACCATAAGAACTGCTGTCAGGTGCAGCATCAACGCAATAAGAAACGATAAGCGTGCGCGTCGGCGCCTCCGGGCTCGATTGGCTATCGGAGACCAATGATGATATTCGGATGTGAGGTGGGAAGCGTGAGATTTAGGATGCAGAAAATCAACCAGAGCCTTTCCTCTGTAAAACTTGAAATATGATGTGCGACGCGCAAATGTATTTCGCGAATTCATTGAATTTCCTCATTCACCGATATGCTCGCTGCGATTTTATCACCAAACGTTTTGGATGTCAAAGAAAACCCCCTTGAGATCAAGCCAGTCAAGGGATGAAGGAATGGATATTTTGCTTGCAGGTTCAAAGATGGGTGTGTTACAATAATTTTAATTTTCATGTTTTCGGTAATTTAGGCTTCATGATTGGAACGGGAACCATGGAAGCAAATGTGCTGGTATTAAATGCGAGCTATGAAGCGATCAACGTTTGCAACCTTAGACGTGCAATGAAGATGCTTGTCAAGGGTGTAGCGTGCATGGAGGAAGTTTCTGACCATGAAATTCGTTCGCCGACTGTTTCGATGAAGATACCGTTGGTCATCCGTTTGGTGCACTATGTTCACATCCCTCACTGTGTTGTGAAATTTTCACGTAAGAATGTTTTGATTCGAGATCAATACACATGTCAATATTGCGATGAGCATTTTCCGCCATCAACGCTAACGATTGATCACGTCAAACCTCGTTCTAGGGGAGGCACAACCGTGTGGGAAAATGTGGCGACAGCCTGTAAAAGGTGTAACGCCAAGAAGGGAGATCGCACGCCTCATGAAGCGCGTATGTTTCCCAAGCGTTCACCCAAGGCTCCCTCAATTATCTCGTATCTGCACTTGAGCCGCAATGGTCGATCCTATGACGAATCTTGGAAAAAATATCTTTACATCAACTGAAGCTGTGTCTTAATGAAAATTGACGAAGCACGCCGAAAACAGCAGGGATCATCTCAGCGGAAACAAAATTGTATCTATTGAGAGAAACCGCAACAACTCATCAATGCTTTTCTGTTTCTTTTGCCTATGCACTCGTATATTCGTATGTATATTTCTAATTTCTTGATATTGAGTCTTCCATTCCTACTCTTAGCTTGTACGTTACACGCTCCTGAAGATTATTACTATGAGTTTGCCCTGATGGAGGGTTGGGGAAAAACCAACCGACAGAAAACTGGGCGACAGCTTCATGAAGTTATACGCCATCCAGAAAACAACGAACCGCTTGTTATTGCATTTGAAGTTGGCAAACCGCCTACAGCGTTAATCGGTTTTGTGCCGTATGAGGATCCCGATTTACCAGAGGTAGATCAACCGTCTAGTGTTACGGCTTCCAAGGTGCCAATTTCACTACGAGGTGAAATATTGCGGCAGCTTTTTATAGAAAAACAAATTCGGGTTGTCCATTGGCGGTTGAAAAATGGTCGTCTTGACGACGATCAGAACGTTGTGCTGCTTAACTTTATCCCGCGTGCATTTTCTGAACGCGCAATCAAGGAAGAGTTTCTGATAATTTTTGCACTCGTGCACGCGGTGCAGACACAAGCAGATACAATTGATGCGATACGGGTGATGGCAGAGGACGAGAACGGCACACCGCAGATGAGTTTGGAGGCTCAAGTTGTAAATTATACTGCGTACTTGCAAGGAAAAATTGACGGACAGCAGTGGGAGCAGCGGCTTCGACTCCAGAGATTTTAATATGGCGCGTAAAGTTCATCCGGACAGACTGACACAACGTTGGGAATTCCAACGGGGGTATAAAAAAGGGAAGAAGTACTGGAATCGCCACCTTGTTATCTATGTTATCAGGCAGTCTTTATGCTCCACCCGCTTGGGTATTACTGTCAGTAAAAAGATCGGAAACAGTGTTAAACGAAACCGCCTCAAACGCCTGATTCGGGAATCTTTTAGGCTATCACGGCAGCAAATATGTCAAGGGTATGATATTGTCGCTGTTGGTAGGTCTGCGGCGGTCGGCGTAAAATGTCAGCAAATTCAAGCGTCATTCTTGCAACTGCTGCAACGAGCTAAGGTCTGCAAATCCGACTAATGCAGTGCATGTGTAAACCTAATAGCTCTGAAATTTATGAGCCGTTGTATCAATACCATGAAAATCTTACTCATCTACGCCATACACTGCTATCGTAAACTGATTTCACCTCTCTTTCCGCCAACCTGCCGGTTTTATCCCACGTGCTCTCAATATGCCGTTGAAGCAATTACCAAGTATGGGGCTTTGAAAGGAGGGTGGCTTACGCTTAAACGGCTATCCAAGTGTCACCCTTACCACCCCGGTGGGTACCACCCCCTCAAGTAAAATTCTATTATCGAAAAGATTGTCACGAGGAGATTCTTTAAATGGAGAAGCGTTATGTCTTAGCCCTTGTACTCATGGTTGCGGTGATGTTCGGTTGGAGTTGGTTTTATGGTCGAAACCTCCCCAAGCCCCCGCAAACAACTGAGCAAGCGACTGAGCAATCGAGGGAAGCCTCACCTCTCTCACCAGATTCATCATCTTCCAGTGAGGCAACAATTGATACAAGCCAATCAGGACAAGTAGAGGCGCCGTCGCGTTCCCGTCAACCGATTAGGGAGAGTGAAACAGTTCAGGTTGAAACCGGAAAGTATCATATTATATTTTCAATTGGACGATTCGCTTACGCACATGAATGGGCACTTAAGGAGTATCCAGACAGGTCCGGTGTGGATGGATCGTTGTTTAACTTGATTCCGGAAACAGCTCAAAACTGTTTGTCAATCCACTTTCTTAATCAGGATTTGAGGGATTATGCTATCGACACATTCTGGCAAACGGACAAAACGGAACTCATTCTTACAGATCAAAATCCGCAGGATACCCTTACATTCAGTAAGCAGATTGGAGATGACCTCAGGGTCCTCAAGAAATTTACATTTTACCATGATAAGTATTACGTTGACTTCGAATTGACGTTCCAAAATTTATCCGATCAACCATTAATTTCTCTCGATACGATGAGCGATAACCGTAACGGATATAAACTCCGTTGGGGTCCTGGGATCAACGGCGATCTGCTTCCACATGAAATAAAAAATGGCAGCCGTGGGCGACACAACTCGAAAAATGAAGGCGCCAGAGTCTTAAGCAGTGGCTCTAGCAAGCCTGAAAAACAACTTGATGATGCTCAAAGTATGAATACGGTCTTATGGGCGGGTATGAATAATAAGTATTTTGCTGCACTCATGATTCCAGATGCTATGCTCAATGCGACATACGAATTGGAAACTCTCTCAGACAACGGCGCAACGGTACCAGTGGCTATTACTGCCCCGTCGGAAGCCGCTAGCCTCATTGTACCTGGATTTTCATTAGATTCCAACGATAACCGAGCAGATCAATTCCGTATCTATGTCGGTCCAAAGGAGTACACCGCTCTAAAAGCAATTGAGGCACCGGGAACCGGGAGGGAAGATCTCCAACTGACTGATATTGTCGACTTCGGTTTCTTTTGGTATATTGCCTGGGTCATGCTATGGCTCCTGAATTTCTTCTATGGTATCATCAACAATTATGGAGTTGCCATTATTCTACTGACTTTATTGGTAAAAGTGGTTTCATACCCACTGACCCGTAAAGGTTACAAATCTATGCAGGCGATGCAGAAACTTCAACCCCTGCTTACAGAACTCCGTGAAAAGCATCGAGATGATCCGCAGAGACTTAATAAGGCGACAATGCAACTGTACAAAGAACATGGTGTTAATCCGTTCGGTGGTTGCATCCCGTGGATCCCGCAGATCCCAGTCTTCATTGCACTATTTGCGCTCCTCGGCAACGCAGTGGAGCTGCGAGGCGCTCCTTTCTTCTCATGGATAGATGATCTTTCCGCCCCTGATGTCCTATTCACCCTGCCCTTTACAATTCCATTCATTGGAGATGCATTTCGATTATTGCCGATTGTCAACGGTTTCACTACTTGGTTACAACAGAAAACGTCGGGGGGTATGGCACCTACGACCGACAATGTACAAGCAAAGATTATGCAATTTATGCCTTTGCTCTTTGTTTTTATCCTTTATAATTTTGCATCTGGGTTGGCGCTCTATTGGCTATGTAACAATATTTTTACCATCGGACAACAATACTTACCCAAATTATGGCAATCCGATGAAGCGGAAGAAGCCGCCCCTGTTAAAGCCTCATCGACAAGAAAACAACCTCAATCCAGGAAACGACAGTCCCCAACCGCGAGCCGTAAGACGTGATATGCGGAACGCGAATCATAGATTTCAATAACACCATTCAAACGACTATAGATATTATGCGGTTATTCGGGAGGACATGGAATCGTGCACCAATATATTGAAGTTGAAGAGAATACAACAGAAGAAGCCTTGGAGTCTGCTCTTAAAGAACTTGGCGTTAGTCGTGAGCAAGTGAGTGTGAGGGTTATACATGAACCTACGAAAGGTATCCTTGGCTTGGGGGCAAAACTTGCTAAAATCCGCGTGACCCTAAAAGAGGATATTTCTTCAACGCCAGAGGCGGTACTTCATGAAATTCTAAGTCATATGGGGCTTGAGGCGGAGATTGAATCTCAAATCATCAATGGAAGTGTGCATCTTACAGTGAGTTCTGATAACCCCGGCATACTGATCGGTAAACATGGGCAGACACTGAACGCTGTCGAATATTTGTTGAATTGTATATTAAATAGATCCTCTCTCGTAAAGAAAAAGGTCTTCGTTGATGCGGAAGGATACCGTGAACGCCGTGAGCAGATGCTGGTAGATCTAGCTCATCGTGCTGCCGCAAAGGTCAAACAGACCCATCAAGAAATCGTTCTAGAGCCGATGCCTCCTCGTGACCGCCGAATTATTCACGTCACTTTACAATCGGATGAGCACATTCGCACGTATAGCCGAGGTGAGGGAATGATGCGGCGCGTTGCTGTCACCACGCGCGAAAGATATGAGTCAAACTCGAAGCAGTATGATTGAATGGGATACAATTGCAGCGATTGCGACGCCGCGGGGCGAGGGTGGTATTGGTATTGTCCGAGTGAGCGGTAGTCTTGCTATTCCCATTGCCTGCCAAATTTTTCGTTCGTCTCGCCACGTTTCCACTGCTGAGTTGCCGAGCCACACGCTGAATTACGGGCATGTTGTCCGGTCACCGTCAGGAGAAATTATCGATGAAGTAATGCTCGGTGTCATGCGGGCTCCAAAATCGTATACAGCGGAGGATGTGGTTGAGTTTAACTGCCACGGTGGTATTGTTCCCCTCAGAGGGGTGCTTGAACTAACGTTGAAAGCCGGAGCGCGTCTTGCGGCACCGGGCGAATTTACCAAACGCGCTTTTCTCAATGGTCGGCTGGATCTGGCGCAGGCAGAAGCGGTTGTGGATCTGATTCGTTCAAAGACTGACCTCTCACGTCAGGTTGCAATAGACCAACTGTCCGGCAAGTTGTCCCAAACGATTAACACACTCAACGATCGGCTTGCGAATCTGCTTGCGGAAGTCGAAGCATCTATCGATTTTCCTGAAGAAGAACTCGATTTCATGGATTTAAGGGTGATGCGGCAAACCGCCCAAGATATCCTTGATGACTTGGATCGGTTGATTGCGACTGCATCGGATGGCAAACTCCTGCAGGAGGGTGTTAACATCGCGATACTCGGACGACCCAACGTCGGAAAATCGAGTTTGCTGAACACTTTGTTACAGGAAGATCGGGCGATAGTTACAGAGATACCAGGAACAACACGGGATACAATTGAAGCGCCATTGAACCTCGGTGGGATTCCGCTCAAGTTGATAGACACCGCTGGGATACATCAAACAACTGATGCTGTTGAGCAGCAAGGCGTCGAACGGAGTAAAGCCTACCTTGATCGTGCTGACCTGCTTTTAATGATGTTTGATTCATCTCGATCCTTAACTGAGGAAGATCGGGAACTGCTCCACGCGGCGAAGATTCGTAAATCCATCCTGATTCTAAACAAAATCGACCTACCTATCGTTACAACTCCTGTAGACCTGCACACCGATGCGCCTCAGAAGCCTGTGGTTCAGATCTCGCTCCTCGACGGCGAAGGAATCGAAGAACTGAAATCCGCAGTTCACCAAGAACTCCTTGAGAGTGACGCGATATGGGGTGATTCGCCAATTGTAACAAATGTGCGTCACCACGATGCGCTGCGTCGCGGGAGGCTCGCTCTTGGTCATGCAATAGAGAGTTTCACCCAACAGATGCCTCCGGACCTTGTGGCGGTGGATCTGCACAGTAGTTTAGATTGCCTCGGCGAAATTGTTGGAAAAACAACAACGGAAGATATCTTGGGTAGAATTTTTTCTCAGTTCTGTGTGGGTAAGTGAAGTGAAGTAGTACTAAAGTGGGTGCGATAGGAGGGATCTGAAATGTTGACACAGCAACAACAGTGGTGTCCTCAATGCAAACGCTACGTTGAGACGGAACAGAAGCAGAGTAAATTGGGTAGACGCGGCAATCTGATAAAGCTTGTCACTACCTGCCAGAAGTGTCGGACTACATTGGGTAGCAAAACAGTTAGTGCTGCAACTCTTAATCAGATGCAAACAGAGTCCGCTACCCAGCCGACCTCTGAAGATAATTAGCAACTAATTTGGAATGAAAATTACACTTTTTTTGCATCCATTCGTTTAAGATATTAACGAACTTCTTTGAATCTGTAATTTCTGTTCCTAAATTCCTTACAAAGGAGAAAAACGATGTTAAATTCTGTTTGGAGACAAAGACTATCTATCGTGCTTGCCGCCCTACTGCTCGCTGTTGTTGCAAGTCCGATGGTGTTGGCGGAAGAGAAGATTCAGTGGGCGGGATCAATCCCGGAAGGGTTGGCAGAAGCGAAAAAAACAGACAAGCCAATCATGATGGACTTCTACACTGACTGGTGAGGTTGGTGTAAGCGGCTGGATGCCGAAACGTTTACGGATGCAAAAGTTGTTGAGCTATCGAAAAATTTTGTCAACCTCAAGGTCAATCCTGAAGATACAGACCATCCTGAAAATGAGGAAGCTCGAGTCAAATATGGGATCAATGGATATCCCGTAGTTGCATTCCTAACTGCCGAGGGGGATTTGATTCGTCTCAACCACGGCTATAGCCCTCCCGAGGAGTTTTTTGGAGTGATGGAAAGCATCTTCAAAGAGGAGGAAGCATTTAAGGCGATGAAGGTAGCGGTTCAGAAGAATCCAGATGATTCAAAGGCTAATGCTGGACTTGCACTGATTTACATTAAGCGCGGCAAATTTGAACAGGGAAAGCCCCTATTTGATAAAGTGGTGAAACAGGATCCAAACAATGAAACGGGTCTTTTGCCGGAGTTGTATGTGAATGTTGCGCTCCATTATGGAAATAACGCTGCTGGCGACAATGGGGACGGACATTTCCAGAAAGCGGAAGAGCTTTTCCAGAAGGTCATTGATATCTATCCAGACAGCAAATTTTATGAAGACGCTCAATATTACTTGGGGATTACCTACGCAATTCAGGAGAAGTCTGAATTGGCAATTGCAACGCTTGAGAAATTAATCGATGCTAAAGATGAAGAGATTCGCCAGCAGACGGCAATACTTCTAGACCGTCTCAAAATGTCGGCGAAATAGCACTCAAATTAGGATTGTTGGTAACAATATCTATCTTGTTGTCAAAAACACCCGATTAATCAACACTGCTTTGCTTGCAATTTTTTTATATAATCGTTGCCGTCACTTCTGCTAATTCCAAAGGTACTTTCAACTATCTTTTCAAAGTCAGTAGCAGATGCGTTGTAAGCGCAACAATTGCTGATTGTTCTTTCTTATGGATTAAGGGATAGGAGGGATTGGATATCCAATCCCTCGATTAGACTTAATCTCTCTCCAACGCTTGGGGGCCAGTCCCTGCGGTGAGACCGGCAGGCTTGGATTCCATTCGTGGGGAGAGCAAGTTGAGTGTAGCTCAATCCCGATTTATCGGGCCAGGGGGAGAGTGACCCTTGATAAATCGAGCTGCAAGTACTTGTGGCTTCTGTTGCACTAAATCTTAACATGAGCGTAGCCATTAAGGTACAGCGAATTTGCAGATACTCAAAATCAGGTGGCTTATGAGCACAGGAAAGCGGCATCATACCCGTGAAAAAGGACATGATACCGCACGAATATCTTGCCTGTAGAAATGTTGTTGCATTACGATGAAACCGATTCTCAGTGCTGCAATAATTCGGATTTAATCTCGCCCCAGAACATGGGGAGTAATCGCTGTGGTTGAACAGACAATCGCGAATTCCACTCCTGACCGATCTGATCTCTCCAGACGTGATCTGTCAACTGTATCAGCCTCTTATCAATGAGATGGAAGCGATAGATATTCCAGTCAAGATTCTTTGGGCCATCTGCCGGTCTGGTCGTGAATAGGATAGACTTCCCATCTGCTCCCCATGCCCCGCCGCGAATAGGTCTCTTTGGTATATTCACCCGATCGAAATGTACTACCTCTCGTCTCGTAGGGTGAAGTGTGGCGATGATGAGCATCGCGTCGTTAAAAGAATGGTTGATTGCCTCGGTAAACATAACTCGCTTCCCATCGGGCGACCACCCGCGTGCAAACATGCCCGCCCGAAAGTTCTGGAATGAGACCTTCCATAGGTTTCTACCATCGGCATCAACCATGTAAATCTCCCGTCCGCTGTCGGTGACTGCTTCGAATAAAATGCGTTTGCCATCGGGCGACCACTTGGGTCGAGATGCAAATCCCATGTGCGTGACCTGCCTCACGTTGCCACCGTTGGTGTCCATCACGAAGATGTCAGCTGTTGCGTTACCACGACCACGGCCGCTATTAAACGCAATCTGTGAGCCATCCGGGGACCAGTCAGGATAACTATCAATACTGGGGTGGTGCGTCAGTCGCCGTTGGTTACTCCCATCGGCGTCCATCACATACACCTCCCAATCCCCATCGCGATCGCTATCGAACGCAATCTGTTGTCCGTTGGGAGACCAAGTAGGAGTAATATCTTTCGCCTCGTTGAATGTCAGCCGTGTCTGATTGCCCCCGTCGGAGTCCATTGTGTAGATTTCGATGTTTCCGTTTCCATCCCGAAAGGAGTAAAACGCAATTTTGCCCCAAAGGGGGCTCGTGACAAGCCAAAGGCAAGCCACGAGGACAGTCGTTCGCATAGCAACTCCTTTATGGCATCATGAAGTCGGTTTCTTTTGTGACCGTTTTTGTGGGCATCGTTTGAGGGTGTGGTTCTCTATCGTTTGTGATTTTCACCTTCGTCTTACTTATAAGCTGATACATGCCTTCGCCTAAGGAGACATCAGGACCCAACCACCCCTCCCGAGAACCTGATTCTGGGTTCACACCCGTTTTAGCACTTACACTAAAACTCCCACTACTCGCATCTGTTTCGGGTTCGGGTTCGGGATCATTCTCTGTATCAACATACACAACCTTATGCTCCCACCAAAATTCCACAGTTAAATTGTATATGGTGCTATCATTTCTGACAAAAACACGATGCCAGCTATGAGTGTTGTAGCTATTCCAACTATGGTGCCCCGTGGAGATTTTCCAAAAGACCTTTTTATTCATCCACCGACCATCTCTTGTATTAAAGCGATCATCTGCGTAAGTTCCTACGGTACAAGTCAGCAGAACCGCCAGAACAGTGAAAACCATCACTTGTAAACGACGTATGCTTAACATGATTAAATCTCCTCTGATTTGCTGGGAATGCTTTGGCATCCCGTTGGGTGAGAACCGTCAACTTTGAGTTAATTCATATCTCCTATAAATATATGGTTCTCTTTTTCACCAAGTATTCACGGTGTCGCTAACTTGGCTTCACCCCATTTAGGGCAAGTCCCATGCCAACACCCTAAATTATGCCCACTCTTCAGTTGTGGCGCGGGTTTGAGAGGAGGTTCACAATCGTTCTCACTAACTAATATGTGCGATAAATCGAACAAAGTGTGCGGTAGTGCTCGGAAAATCGCACACTTTCTGTTATCGGAATTCATATCGGATTATTTTTAATCGGCGGGTTAAAGCGTGTCGGCTCAATCCAAGTTGTCGGGCGGTCTTGGCAACGTTACCTTCATTAGCCACTAAAGCCTGTCGAATCCGCTCCCGATCGGCAAACATCCCCTCAACCGGAGTTGGGGATGGACTCGCTACATCAGTCTCTGTTCTTGAAAAAGAAAACACATCAACGTGAGGAAAGTGAAAATGAAGATGTTCGGGTTGAATCGCTGCACCTTCACTTACAATCAACGCACCTTCAATGAGGTTCCTCAGCTCACGCACATTGCCCGGAAAGGCGTATCCCTCCAAAGCCTCCACCGTTTTAGGGGTCAATTCTGGGGTTGGCACTTCCATCTGAACCGCAAGCGCGCTCAACAGGTACTCAGCAAGGAGCAGGATATCATCTTTTCGCTCGCGTAGCGGTGAAATCTCAATCAGCATTCCAGCGAGGCGAAAATAGAGATCCGACCGAAACTGCCCCACCTCGACGTGAGCCTTGAGGTCTGCATTGGTAGCTGCCATCACCCGGATATCTACCTTTTTGCGCTCTGTTGCACCGATTGGCGTGATGACACCCTCGGCCAGTGCACGGAGGAGTTTAACTTGCGTTTCGATTGGCATGTCGCCGACTTCGTCGAGAAACAGTGTTCCACCATCGGCACGTTCAAAGTAACCCGTTTGGTCCGCTACAGCGCTAGTGAATGCACCACGGACATGACCAAAGAGGACAGACTCCGCCAGTTCAAAAGGAATCGCGCTGCAATTGAGGGCTACAAATGGTTTTGCTGCCCGTGGTCCTCCGGCATGAATGGCTCGTGCAATCACTTCTTTCCCGACGCCGGTTTCCCCGGTAATTAAAACCGAGGTGGTGCCGTTGTTGCGGAGTTGGTGAATCGTCCTATGAATGGTTTGCATTGCATTGCTATCGCCAAAGAGCATAGAATAATCCCTGTCGCTATTTATTGAAGATAAGTTCTATATCCTACAGGATATAACAAAAGGCAGGGAGCATGCAAATCTAAAATCTTTAGAGTAGACATAATAGGTCCAAACTTGGAAAGATAACTTGGTTCATGTTAAGAAATCGTGCAAAAACCGAGTTTGTTGGAAAAACTCGGTTTCTCTCCACCCTCTTGTCGTATAAGCTAAGAACTTAGAGGAGGAGTTATTATGCTTTGACTGACACCGTATGGACACGATCAAAGTTGTCGCTCGAACGGACTTCGGAGGCAAGCAAGATCTCTGCATTACCTCAAAACTTATAGACACGACTGACGAATCAACAATGCCCTCCAGCCGCGCCCGTTCCTCGTCCCACCACGCTTCCCGTGCCTCCATTTTTGACCGATCTGCCTCGAGTACTTCGATCTGTTCACGAAGAAAGCCCATATCCAATGATAATTGGTGTGGGCTTTTTTATTTTGGCTGGGATGGAATTCTTGTATTCGGTGTGCCGATTCTGCGATCTTTCTGCTTACTGGAGGCGCCTGATTTCCCATAGGAGGTGGTACAATCATCGCTTGTCAACCCAGCCTGCTTCATGCTATAATACCGCCCAATTCGACGTTTTAATAATAGAGATCTAACGGATTTCCGCAGCCTCCCACCTTCAGGAACGGTCAACGATGAACACGTCCACCAAACTATGGGGCGGTCGATTTCGCTCCGAGTTGTCAACTGAAACCGAGGACTTTACACAGTCCATTGATGTCGATTCCCGTTTGGTCCCACATGACATCTGGGCGAGCCAGGTCCACGCGATTATGTTAGCACGGCAAAGTATCATCTCTGACGACGATCTCCGGCAAATCTTGCCGTGGTTGGGCAAGGCGGAATCGGATTTCCGTGAAGGAAAGTTTGTCCTCAAGCCTGAAAAGGAAGATGTCCACATGAATGTGGAATCCTACCTCATTGAGGGTGCCGGAAGTGAGTATGGCGGAAAACTTCACACCGCACGTTCCCGAAACGATCAGGTACTTGTCGATGCACATCTCTATATTCGTGAACAACTCCTCGACACGCAACAGGGTGTATCGCGTTTGTGCCGTGCGTTTCTCTCTATTGCACAGGAACACACGGAAACGGTGATGCCGGGCTATACGCATACACAGCACGCACAGCCAATCAGCCTCGGTTTTTGGGCAACAGCCTACGTCAGCATGTTCCTCCGGGATCAGAAGCGATTGAACGCCGCTTACGAAGTGGCTAATCTCAATCCACTCGGTGCTTGTGCGCTTGCGGGCACCTCCTTTTCAATCGATCGAGACTTTACAACCGAATTGCTCGGCTTTGATGGGACACATGAACATGCGTTAGACGTGATTAGCTCTCGCGATTTTATCGCTGAACCCCTTTTTGCGCTGACGCTGCTGATGACTACCCTTTCAAGGCTCGGTGAAGAGATTGTCTACTGGACAACTTATGAATTTAACATTGCAAGGCTTGATGATGCGTATGCAACGGGCAGCTCAATCATGCCCCAAAAAAAGAATGCTGACATCGCGGAATTGACACGTGGGCGGACAGGGAAGGTGTATGCAGCGCTTATGGATCTGTTGACGAATCTCAAAGGGTTGCCTACCGGATATAATCGCGATCTCCAAGAGGACAAACCGCCGCTGTGGGGTGCTTTTGATGTGGTTCAATCCTGCTTGGGGATTCTGCCCGGTCTGCTTGAGACGCTCGACTTTAACACGGATCGACTGGAACTGCTCGCCAATGCGAATTTTGCGACAGCGACAGAGCTAGCCAATTTCCTCGTTAGTGAACAGGGATTACCGTTCCGAACATGTCATGAGATAGTCGGGAACGTTGTCGGCGGTCTGGCGAAAAAAGAGAAAGCTTTTGGGGATTGGGAGGAAACGCAGAAGCTGTTGCGATCCGAAGGTATTGACCTATCCATCCCACAACTCCAACGTATTCTTGATCCGAAACTGTCTCTTCGCAATAACCGGAGTCTGGGCGGCACATCGCCCACGGAGGTGAAACGGATGGTAGGTGAATTTGAGACAAAACTGAACGAAATTGATGCCCAGATCCGGTCGCGCCAGGAGCAGATTGATGGTGCTCACCAGCAAACGCTTCGGGTTATTGAACAGGTACTAAACGGTAAAGCGATTTCAGAGGTTCACTTTTATAGTGAAATCTAAAAATAAGCAGACGCTTTTTCCAGTAGCTATTGTAGGATAAACCGTCTCAGCCCGTATAATCGGGGCAAGGATGCCCCTCCTACAGTGTCGAAATAATTATGAAATCTGCTATAATTGAGGAGGATGGGAGATGAAAATTGGTGTCGCTAGTCTCTGGCATGAGACTAATACCTTCGCTGTGGAACAGAACGATACCATGGACAGTGTCCATATCCAGCGTGGAGAGGCACTATTGGGTTCACAGCCTAAGAATTTTATCGGCGGTTTCGTGGAGGGTGCCAAGCGATGCGATATAGAACTAGTTCCCACCGTCGGAATTCGCTTCGCACACGGCGGCATCATCCATGCCTTTACCAACGCTGTCGTGATATGATTGTGACAGGCTTGCAGGAGGCAGGACCGTTGGATGGTGTCTACTTTGCGCTTCATGGAGCGATGGTCGCAGAAACTCCCTATACCGATGCCGAAGGTGAACTGGTGGCGGAGGTATGCCGGGTGCTGGGCGATATTCCTATGGTCGGCACTTACGATTTTCACACTATCATGAGTGACAAGGAGGCTGAGGCACTGGTTCCGTTCCCTAATAACACCAATCCCCATATTGATGGTTATGACCGGGGATTGGAGGCGGCGGAATATCTGCGCCAGATGTTAGATGGCAAAATCGATCCGGTCACTCAGCGGATGTTTGTACCAATCATCGGTCCCAATATCGGTCAGAGCACTTGGTCACACCTGCCGGAAGAGGAGCAGGGGCTGCTGCTCTATCAGTTGAACGAAAAACGGGCGGAGATGGAAAAGATTTCCAAAGTTATCAACATCACCATTCTCGGCGGCTATGGGTACGGAGATTCCCCCGATGCGGGTATGTCAATTGTAGCGACAACTGACGGCGACCCGGAACTCGCCAAGCGACTAGCGCAAGAGTTGGCAACGGACCTATGGGAGCAACGGGAGCGGTTGAAAACAGTGCGACCGATACAGTCTATTGATGCGGGGGTCAAAATGGCGATGGCTGACCCGCGAAAGCCGATTCTCTTGGTAGATTTAGGTGACGATCCTGGCAGCGCCTGCCCCGCCGACAGTCCAGCAGTACTGGAAAGTCTCCTCCGTTGCGGGGCACAGGATTGCGCGCTCACTATCCGTGATGCGGAAGTGGTTCGTGCCGGGATAGCGGCTGGAGTGGGTGCGGAACTCAATATCGCGGTCGGAGGCAAGATTGATCAACGCTTCTACCAACCGCTGAAAGTGACGGGTCAGGTCAAGTCCATCGACGATGGTAGATACATGATCTGTGGACCGACGCATGGCGGTTGGGGTCGTGAAGTCAACGAGGAAACATTTCGTGAGGCGAATGTGGGTAATCGGGTAGTGCTGCGTATCGGGAATAAAATCGACGTTATCTTCTCCCAACGGCAGACCGGCAAGGACCGAGACTTTTTTAAGAGCGCGGGTATCCTATTGGAGGAGAAACAGATCCTCGTTGTCAAATCCAATCAGGCGCATCGTGCCTCCTTCGATCCGGTCGTCGCTGGCACTATTGAACTGGACACCCCTGGTGTTAGTACTGTGAACTATGCTAGCCTCCCCTATCGCCATCTGCGTCGACCGATCTGGCCCATCGATGAGACGATGCAGTGGACAGTTTCTGCGTAGCATTTAAGGAGGTTTTGTTATTATTCGATCCGCTCCATTTGCTGTGTCGAGAGAACAGTCCGGAGTTTGGAGTTTTGCCATGTTAATTTGACAGTTCCGATACTGATGCTAACAGGTTGCTTGTCGGACGGAATGTGAACCCTTCCAATCAGAACAGGAGATTGCTGATGGAACAGCAACTACGAGAAAAATATGAACTCACTCTTGATCAGCGGCGTTTCTTTGGGACCCAAGGTTATCTGAAGGTTGAAGGGCTGCTGACTAACGAAGAGCTTGGTGAGCTTGACCACCATTCGATGGATATGGCGCTGGGGAAGGTTGACTTCAGCCAACTGGCTGGGGTGACACCGAGAGGTGACGGCGACACGTCCGCGGATATGGAGGACAAATTTTTCCGCTTCATTCAATTCCACCGTCATCTGGAGATCCATGAACGGTACCTACTCCATCTCCGCATCCTTGATGTGCTTGAGACCTTAATTGGACCCGATGTCATGGCGATGCAGTCGATGCTTTTTCTGAAGCCGCCGCAAAAATTTGGTCAGGCTTATCATCAGGATTCTTTTTATATCAAAACTGCTCCGGATACGCTGTGTGGGGCTTGGATAGCCATTGACGATTGCGACGAGGAGAACGGCTGCATGTATGTTGTTCCCGGCTCCCACTTGCATCCAATTTACGACGAGGTGGCACTGCCGGACAATACCGATGATTTTAACGAAAGGTTGACTGAGATTGTAGGTGTGAACGAAAGCAGTGAGGTGCCTGCGACCGCCAATGCTGGAGATGTTATCTTCTTCCACGGTCATCTCATCCATAGATCCAAACAGAATCGCTCTAAAGATCGATTTCGGCGGTCATACGTCTGCCACTACGCCAATGCCCGATCTTATACTGAATGGGGCGAAGGCAATCAGAATCATATTCTTGCGCGTGGCGCAACGCATATGCCATTTGCGATGTCTCGTTTTGTTACGCATGATCCGCTTGGGTAGCGTTTTAGTTTCGGTTTTTAGAGGTGTCAGTTCGTTACGATGAAACTTGGAAAGGAGATTTAGATGAAAGATCAAAATTTCAAACTGACGGATCAGCAGATCAATTTTTTTCAGACCTTCGGTTATCTGAGTTTTCCCGGACTTCTAGCAGACCGTAGCGACGAAATCATCAACGCCTTTGAAGCGGTTTGGGAAGAACGTGGGGGAGGTCATCACGGGAAACCCCACGAGGGAACAGCGCGCTCGTGTATCGTTCCGTTCATTGATCAGAGCGAATACTTATCTTCGCTGTTGGACGAACCCCGTATCTTGAGAATAGCAACCACTCTCCTCGGCGATGACTTCAACTATATGGGTAGCGATGGAAACTACTACGTCGGGGATACACGCTGGCATTCTGACGGGGGACACAAGCCGGAGGATCCTACCCACATCAAAATTGCATTTTACCTTGATCATTTAACCCGTGATAGTGGTGCCCTACGGGTCATCCCCGGGAGTCATCTTTTTGGGGATGGTTATGCGGATCGGCTTCAGGAAGAAATCCGGGAGAGTGAGGCAGACTGGGGTGTCCCTGGCAGGGATGTACCGGCAATCGCATTTGAAACCCGTCCAGGAGATGTAGTTTGCTTCAATCACAATACTAAACACGCTGCGTTTGGTGGGAGCGCACGCCGGCGGATGTTTACTATGAACCTCTGTGAACGCTATCCTGAAGACCGGTTGGAAGATCTGCGCACCTATATCGGCAACTCGGCGCGTTTTTGGATTGATCGCAAATATGGTCCAAAGATGGTAGGTACTGCGGGACCTGAACGGCTGGTGCACCTGGAACAGGTGATGGCTAACGATGGCCATCTCGCAGAGCTTTCCCGGAAGGCACGGGAGACGATGAGCGAGCCTTCGCGTGGTTAAGTTCTCTCTCAGCGTAACTTGTTCATTTCCTCATTTCACACAATTTCTATTTGGATTCAGGGGTTCAATGAGTCCTCAGACCCCTGAATCTGTTGTAGCGTTTAGGGATTGGCTAAAACGCTGACTGTACCCTTTCCACTTTTCCGCTTCTTGCGGACCGCTCACACGCATCTAACACGGCGATGACCTTTGTGCCGACCTCTGCGTTGATTAGGGGCTGTTTGTCGTGCCTGAGGCAATCCTCAAAATGTAGCATATAACGCACAACTTCCCCGATATGCCCGATATCGGCGATCTCATCTGTCTCCGGAGCAACAGCGACTTCTACGGGGATGGTGCTGCGATGATCATCATCGAAAATTGCCTGTCCATTGACAATACTGCCAGCAGTCCCATAGACCGATAGCCCTAGCATTGGCATCGGCGCATGACAGAGACCGTAAAGCCCGAGGACACGTCCGAGCCGTCCGTCTTCATAGATTAGGTTGACCATCCAGTTATCACTGAAATATCCTTCGCCTGCCGGATACCGACTATCAATGCCACTTTCGTGGGCAATTGCATGCACGGCATTGGGGAAACCGAGAAACCAGATAAGGAGATCCATCGGATGACACAGGCCGCCGTAAAGCGTTTTCTGAGGCATCTGGTATCTCCAAGGTGTCGCTGTGAGCACGCTGCGCATATCGTGCACGTAATGCGCTTCAGCTGCGACGATGCTGCCAAGTCTGCCAGAATCCGCGAGTCGGTGCGTGTGCATGAAATCGGGGCGAAAGCGACAGGTCTGCCCAATCATAAGTTTCAAACCGGTTTCCCGCGTTTTCTGTAATACACGAATTGCATCGTCGAGAGTGTCAACAAAGCCTTTTGTGCATATCACGTGCTTACCACAATCGAGCGCGTCAAGACAGTGCTGTGCGTGAAGTGGATCCGGTGTGTAGATACCGACGATGTCAATTTCGTCTCGCTGGAGAATTTCCCGATAATCTGTCGTCGTGAACGGGACGTTATGTTCTGCGCGGATACTTTCGAGCCGGTCCGTGTCTGTATCACAAATTCCTCGAATCTCCAGAGTAGTATCGGGAATCTGTTGAATCCCGAACATCGACTTCCCCATTCCTAGCCCAATAATACCGACACCAACTTTTCCCATGTTGTTATCCTCTCCTGTTTATGCGTAGGGGCTACACATTTTACACGCAAAGATGCGAAAATTGTTTCCATCTCAGCGTTGTGGGTCTTGTTGTAGCGCATCAATTGTATTACAAATAAATACAAATATTGCTAGGTTCTGTTGATATTTCATCGCAACCAGACCATCAAGAGGGAACACAAACGCGTAATCCTTCGTAGGGGTTGGGTCTCCCAACCCTTTGTTCGCACGTCAGAGACCATTTCGGTCTTTTGTACCACGATCTGTTAGATTGTGATCCCAGCCTGCCAACTAACAGTTTGCGCTACTTATGGCAGATTGCCTGATGATTCCAGCGTTTGCCGAATCAGCAATAGCAAAATGTCAACACGCCCTAGATAATCCGTGGGTCGAGTTGCCATATTCGACATCTAACAGAAAAAAATCAGGTCAATGTGATATGCTGTAGTCATTATGGAAAGTGGCTACAGCGGACAGAGAACGTCTACTGCCAGCAACTTGCGTTAATTTAACGGATCTTCGGGGGAAAGGCAAGGCGATTGAGATAATTGACCTGAACAATCTGAATTTGACTCGCAACCAATTATGGAGTAGAATCCAAAAGCAAATCCTTACCCAAGTATAGTACAGAATTTTGCTTGTATAAAAATTTGGTTTGTGCTACAATATGGCAAACTTATGGAAATTGTCATACGATAAACCATATTCGTTCAATTTAGAATGAATCTTTTTCGAGGAGGTAACAATGAGAAGTATAGCAGGAATAGCGATTGTTAGCATTTTTGTATTTAGTGTCATCCTCAGTGGCTGTGGCAAATTAAGCAAAGAAGAGTTTGCCATGGAGATGGATAAATACAACCAAGAGAATTCAGCAGCACACACTGATCTGGGCAACCAAGTTTCTGAGTTGAGCGGTAAAGTTGACGCTCAAGGGGATGCTTTGAGGTCAGAGGTGTCTATGGCAAAAGAAGCTGCCATTACCGCCTCTCAACAAGGTGATGCGGATACAATAACAGCCGCCAAAGAGTTCGCTGAGGGCGGGGACACCAAGCTGCGTGAGGAGTTGATGCAGACTGCAGATATGGTTGGCGAAAAGGCACAAGCCGCCGCCGCATCTGGAGATAAGATGCTTCAAGACCAAATTGCTGCACTTGAGAAGAAGAGCGAAATGCAAGCCCAAAGCATATCCGATTTGGAAGCTACGCTTATGGCGACAAAAAAGGATCTTGCTGAAACGACGGCGATGGCTGCTGCGAAGCCAATGATGGTGGCTACAGTTCAATTTCCCAGTGGGAAAGTCGGCTTGACTGCAGCTGCCATGGAAGCCCTCGATGAAGCAGTGGCGAAGATTCAGGCAGATGCTGATGCGTCGGTACTCGTCAAGGGGCACGCGGATGGCAGTCCCGTACTAAGGGGAAGATACCGCAGCAACTGGGATCTTTCTCAAGCCCGTGCAGATTCGGTTGTGCAATATCTCAAGAGCAAAGGCGTAACCAACACAATCAGGTCTCGTGGACTTGGACATACAGAACCTATTAGTCCAGTTAATACAAAAGCAGGTCGCGCCCAGAACCGGCGAGCAGAGATCATTATCGTGCCAGCTGGTTCGATGATGTAGCACTTCACACTGTATCTAGCTTTAAGGGAAATTGGGTGGAATCGGCTTCATCCCAATTTCCCTTTTTTTATGATAATTCAAGCTGCTGTATGGAAAGCGCATGGCGAGCAAGAACCAACTATTTGAGGCGAAAACAGAGTTTATCGGCACACGCGGTGTTAGGGAGTACCGCGAGACCATCCCTGTTTGGGTGAATGCCAGTGATGTTGTGCTAGAAATCGGCTGTGAGTGGGGAACAACAACTGCGTTGATTGCACCGCACTGTAAGAAGGTCATTGGTACTGATATCAGCCCTAAGTGTATCGAACGTGCACGGGAAATGCATCCGGACCTGCACTTTGAAGTCCTAGATGGATTTGATGTGAAGGCAGCACTTGATTTCGGTGAACAGTTCAACAAGATCTATATTGATATATCCGGTTTATCTGGCTACCGGTCTCTGCTTGATACCATTTCGTTGCTTATGATGTACGCAACTGTGTTGCAACCGGAAGCGATTATCGTCAAAAGCGGGGCTCTCAAACGTTTTGCTGCACACTGTATCCCTTGGCGATCAGGGGTATCTTAATTCTCAAATTAGGAGATTTTCCGTCAACTAGCGTCAGACTGACCAATTGCAACGTCGCGCACCATGCACCTCCCACAAGGTCCCGTCACTTACAAATATATAGAGGTTGGCAAGACGCTCTATCAAGCCGTTTCAACGCGGACCCCACGATTTCCTCCTCGTGTTGCCTATGTGATGCTTAGCTCACTATTTGAGGACGAACGGAAGTCGATTACGGTCTATGATCCGTTCTGCGGCAACGGCGTCATCCTCTGCACAGCCTACCTGCTTTTTTCGCAGAAAATAAAAAAACTCATTGGGACAGACCTGCATCCGGTTGTATTAGAAACGGCACGGCGAAATTTTCAGTGGCTGAAGGAACAAAACGCTCTTGAGGAACGATTAGGCGCAATCCAAGCGTACAAAACTGAGAATGATGAACTGAAAACGTCTTATCAAGCACGGTGTCGGTTGATGTTCAATCATGCACAACCGATTCACCTTGATGTGGAACTCCTGCGGCGTGATGCGACTCAGATTCAGGAGCATTTAGATTCGATTGATGGCGAAGTTGCTCTCATTACTGATCCACCTTACGCTCACAATGACCATTGGAATCCGAGGGATGGGCTTAAATCAGCGGATTTTGGTCCTCTTGAGCCGTTCCTGCAGCAGGTTGCGGAAGCGCCGAATGTGACTACACTCCTGATCTGCTACCGAGTTGATCAGCCGATTCAGGAACTGTTGGAATCCTATTTTGCAGTAACACCCCTCGGCGGGACAAAAGGTAGAGCGATCTATCGATGCGAACCACGATGAAGCGTGATGCGTGAAATGTAGTGAAACCGAAAACGTAAATGGACACTTAACGAAAAATGGGCAAGTCGTATACAATTTCTTCAGTACTATTCATAGTGGTTATCGGTTTTTTCGTCGGGAATATTGCACTTGGATCGACGGTCGTTTCAGAGACATCGATTGAACGTGGACAGTCAGACCTATTGCCCGATGCTATGAGACGTGGCGTTCAATCCACATCGTTCCACCTCTCTTTCTTTTCCTACAAGCCACACTTAGAACAGCTCACAACGTTGTTAAACAGTCTCGGTGTTCCAGCGCTCGACGCCGCCTTGATGCCTGCTGTTTCTGTGAAACTGAAGCACACACCGGAGTTATCTTCCCAGATAGCACTTGGGTACTGGACGAATGGTACGGCGCTACCACCGCCGACCGCTGCAGATCTTTCCGCTACCTTTATCCCTATTTCGTTCAGCTTGCTCTACCATCCGGTGCTGCTTAACGACTTCCTTCCGCTCTATCTTGGCGGGGGCGTTGGATATTCACACCTCAGCGTTGAGGGCAGTGCTCTCCCTTTATTGGCAGCACAAGGAGTGGCGCTGGATAACGGAAATTCCGGTTTGACAGGGTATGCACAGATCGGGTTAACGTATCTGCTTCTTGAAGATCAGCTTACCCTGACGCTTGAGGCAAAGCGCATCCTCAAGACATTCAAGGGGAGCGGCACAGTTCCCTTTGACCTTGATTTTGATGGTACAGCGATTGGCGTGGGGATCGGACTACACTTCTGAGGAGAATGAAATTGAACGCGGATTCCTTGAAGGATAAAACAGTAAAAGAAATATTGTCTTGGTTCGCTTGTGGCTGTCTAATCGCAATTTTAGGCTGTGAGACCGGTATAATAGACAATTTCGCGGGTATCAAAGTTGAAACTACTTTTCGACCCGATGAGATCGAGTTCGACATTTTTCTACTGAATGAGAATGGTCGTCCGTTAATTCAGCACGGAAGTATCTTGACACCGGGAACTGGTCCTAGGAGCCTATCGGAGTCCAAATTCACGGATCATGTCGAGATCTACTCGATGCGGAATGGTGCGAGAAGCAAAAAAGTCTACGATGGGCGCCTCATAGGTTTGGTATGGGGAGCGGTCGGTGGAAACCGTAGAGTCCTTTTTGCGGAGATACCGCATCGACTAATTGAAGAGGATGAACAACGTGACACGGAGATGGGCGTAATTATTATTACATTGCAGACAGAAAAGCAGGGTCCATTTAAAGACACACTTGAAAATACACGAATTTATAGGCGAACGTTCTAATTGGATTGGTAATTTCCAATATCTTTCCCTCTCATGATAACTCAAATTGACCTACCCGAATTCTTATCACACAATTTTGGCTAATCCCATCCTCTCCTTTTTCGTCATTCTAATATCCAAATATACAGTACATCCCAGAATCTGAGCATTAAAACAAGGAAAGTATGCGTTTCAGTCTATATCAATTCCCTAAAATTGCGAAATACTTCTTTTTTTTAAGTTACATGTTTTTGTTCCCGATTTGTGTAAGGGCTACTCCCGAACCGATAGAATACCGAGCCGAAGCATATCGAACTTTTCGGAGCATTGAAATTGACGGGGATTTCAGTGAAACTGATTGGCAGCATGCGAAACCGATCAATCAATTTGTCCAAACTGAGCCCGATGAAGGTGTGCCGATAACCGAATCTACGGAAGTCCGCATCCTCTACGACGACAAAAACATCTACTTCGGTTTTACCTGTTCAAGTTCACATCGTGATCACATTGTCGCCAACGAGATGCGCCGAGATGCAGACGATTTGCGCGAGAACGATAATGTTTTCATCCTTTTGGATACTTACAATGATAAACGTAATGGGGTTTTCTTCCGCATCACTCCATTGGGTGCAATGCAGGATATAGCGTTGACGAACAGTGGAGATAGCCGGAACGAAAGTTGGGATGCTGTATGGGACTGCCGTTCCAAGATTAATGATACCCACTGGACTACGGAGATCTCTATTCCTTTCAGTCAACTCCGTTTCAAGAGAAGCGATTCAATGGCTTGGGGCGTAAATTTTGGGCGAACCATCCGGGGAAAGAACGAGGAAGCAACGTGGGTTCCCGTATCTAGACAGTACGGTAGTCTGTCAAAATATCGAACCGCTAACCTCGGTAGCCTAGTTGGTCTGACAGGCATCGCTCCATCAAGGCGTATTGAGTTTCTGCCTTATGTCCTACCGGGGATCAGTCGGCTTGAAGAAGATGAGAGCATTGATAGGAAATTCGATATTGGGTTGGATCTAAAGTACGGTTTAACTTCCAACCTCACCGCAGATCTGACGCTTAATACTGACTTCGCACAAGTTGAAGCGGATCAGGAACAGGTCAACCTATCTCGCTTTAGTCTATACTTTCCGGAGAAGCGTCCCTTCTTCTTGGAAGGTGCAGGAATGTTTGATTTTGGCATTCCCAGTCCTACTTTCTTTGCGCCTCCTCCGCTGATTCTGTTTTATAGTCGGCGCATCGGTCTGGAGGAAGGTTACGCCATCCCGATTATCGGTGGGGGCAAGATTACTGGGAAAGTGGGTCCTTACGGCATTGGTCTGTTGAATGTACTGACGGATGAATTTCACACCGATCCAGGGGTTACAGATGAAGACGATATAGTTGATCTGTCTAAGACAAACTACTCCGTGCTGCGTGTGAGACGGGATCTCTTCAGTGGTTCCACCATTGGAGCGATTGCGGTTAACAAGCAGGATACGGATACTTACAACCGCGCGGGCGGATTGGACTTTGCATATCGCCCAAACGACAGTATTGATGTGCGTGGGTTGTGGGCGCGAAGTTATGAAGCGGATGTGTCTCGCGATAACGATGCGATGTACTTTGGCGGTACTTGGCGCAATAGCTTACTGCGATTCAATGGGACATACACCTTCATTGGGGAGGACTTCAACCCCGAAGTCGGATTTGTTCGCCGTCAGGGTAGTCGACGCCTTCGGGGACAGGTGCGTTTCACCCCGTGGCCCAGAAAATTTGGCGTTCGGCGCATCTTCATGGGTCCAGACGTTGACTATATTCTCAACCAAGATGATGAACTGGAAACGCGGGAGTTTTCACTCACCAACTGGATTCAGCTTGAACAAGGAAATTGGATTAATCTTGAGATCCGGCGAACCTCTGAATTTCTCGACGAGGATTTTGAAATCCGTGACGACGTTATCATACCGGTCGGCGATTATGATTTGATGTCTATCAGAACCATGATCAATACAGACGAGGGGCGAACAGTTTCGGGTAGATTTGGCGCAAATTACGGCTCCTTTTTCAACGGGACGAGGCGTGGGTTTGATATCCAAGTGAACTTCAAACCGAGCGGACGCCTCGCCTTTGAAACTCGATATCAATTTAACCGGGTTGATCTCCCGAACGAAACTCCCTTCAATGTAAATGTATTTGGGAGCCGCATTGTCTATTCCTTCTCGACTAAACTCTTTGCGAAGTTGTTTGCACAATGGAACAGCGATGATGACGTGATCTCCACCAACTTTCTACTCAACTACATCTACCGTCCCGGCAGCGATTTCTATCTTGTGTTTAATCAGACCTATGATAGCGGCAGCGCGACAACAGCACTTAAGGAATCCACAGTTGTTGCCAAGATGACTTACTGGTGGAACCCGTAACGCGCAAAATATGGTACATCTTGTGATATTGATTTTTGAAAGGAGGTCGTCTATGATTTGCCACTTCAACAGAGCACCCACAACGTCGTGGCGCGGCAAATCTTTTTTTATTCTGTCTATGTGCTGTCTTCTGTTTCCGCTCGTTGCGAGTACCGAACCGGAGCCGATGAAATACCAAGCCGAAGCGTACCGAACTTATCAGAGTATTGAGATCGATGGAGAATTCAACGAGGAAGACTGGCAGAACGCAAAAATCATCACTCAATTCATCCAATATGAACCTTTTGAGGGGGAACTGATCTCACAACCCACAGAGGTACGGATTCTTTATGATGCTAAGGAGATCTACTTTGGGTTTACCTGTTTTGACAGCGATATGTCCAAGATGGTCGCCAACGAGATGCGCCGCGACGGTAGCGGTCAGGAAGGATTGCGTGAAAACGACCATGTCTCTATCCTTCTAGATACGTATAACGACCGGCGCAACGGATTTTTCTTCCGCGTCACTCCGTTGGGAGCGATGGAAGATATAGCCTTAATAAACAGCGGAGAGAGTCGAAATCAGGCTTGGGATGCGATCTGGACATGTAGCACCAAAGTCAATGAGAATCATTGGACCGCAGAGATTGGTATTCCTTTCAGCCAACTTCGTTTCAGTAAGAGTGATGATATGACTTGGGGGCTGAATTTAGGACGGAGCCTCATGCGAAACCAAGAGGACGCAACGTGGGCACCGCTTTCCAAAGCACATGGGTTCTTTGCAAGGTATCGCACCGATGTCATTGGTGATTTAGTCGGTTTGAAAGGAATTACTCCACCTCGGAATCTAGAACTGCTGCCCTATGTCTTGCCGGGGGTAAATCGTATTGAGGAAGAAGATAAGACCGATGGGGTATTCGATGCCGGCCTGGATCTTAAATATGGTATTACCTCCAATATCACAGCGGATGTGACATTTAACACCGATTTTGCACAGGTCGAGGCGGATCAGGAGCAGGTCAACCTTACCCGCTTCAGTCTGTTTTTCCCGGAGAAGCGTCCGTTTTTCTTAGAAGGTGCAGGACTGTTTGATTTTGGTATTCCACGCACGAGTTTCCGTCGACCGCCTCCATTACTCCTCTTTTATAGTCGTCGTATTGGCCTAGCCGAAGGACGCGCTGTTCCAATTATCGGTGGGGCTAAAATTACGGGCAAAGCTGGACCTTACGGCATCGGTTTGCTGAATGTGTTGACAAATGAATTTTACGATGGGAGCGATCTGGAGGACATTATTGATGTGCCGCGAACTAACTACTCCGTGCTGAGATTAACGCGGGATGTTTTCAGCGGTTCACGCATTGGGGTAATCGGCATCAACAAGCAAAATACTGACGACTACAACCGGGCAGGTGGACTTGACTTCTCATATCGCCCAAGCGATAGCCTTGATATACGTGGTCTTTGGGCTCGTACGTTTGAAGCAGATGTTTCCGATGATAATAACGCCTTGTACCTCGGCAGCACTTGGCGGAACAGGGATTTTCGCGTGGAGGGTTCATATACGGACATCGATGAAAACTTTAACCCCGACGTCGGATTTATCCAGCGAGAGGGGATCCGCCGAGTCAATGGTCAAATGCGTTATAGCCCACGTCTCAGCAAATTTAGGATTCGCCAAATCTATACGGGACCGGAGTTTGACTTTATCCTCAATCAAGATAACCAACTAGAAACTCAAGAAATCACATTGACCAACTATTTTCGGTTTGAAAGCGGAAGCTACATCGGTTTTCTACCTAAACGAACCATAGAACACCTCGACGAGGATTTTGAGATCCGAGATGGAGTTATTATCCCTCAAGGCGAATACAGTTTCACTGAAATGATGATTAGAGGATCCACCGATGATACGAAAACGCTTGCAGGCCGATATAGTATAAATTTTGGCAACTTCTACAATGGAAGCAGATGGGGATTTACCCTCAATGCGGGATTCAAACCAGATGGCCGTTTCAGCCTGGAGCCTATATTTCAGTTTAACCGTGTAACGCTGCCCAATGACGCATTCAATGCGAGCATTTTTGGTGCTCGCGTGGGCTACTCCTTTTCAACAACACTTTTTGCAAAAATATTCGCCCAATGGAACAGCGATGATGACATAATCGCTACCAACTTTCTGCTCAACTACATCTACCGTCCCGGCAGCGATTTTTACCTCGTTTTCAACCAGATCTATGATAGTGGTGGCACAAAAACAGCACTTGAGGAATCCACAGTTGTTGCAAAGATGACTTACTGGTGGAATCCGTAAACGTGAAGCGTATGATCAGTATATTGCGTTCCCCCGATTTAATCGGGGAGACGACTGATATACTCGTGATATACTCGCATGACCACAGATCCTGAGCCTAGACTCAATTCTGGATCCATTTTGAAAGGAGACCGTTTGTGATTTATCACCTCAATTTTTGGTGTCAGTTTTCAAGTGGGTGTGTTCCACGACACGGAAAATGTTATTTTCTGTTAGCTATTTGCTGTTTGTTATGTCCACTTTCTGTGAGTGCTGACCCTGGTCCCGAAGAGTACAAGATTGAAGCATACCGAACGTTTCAGAGCATTGAAATTGATGGCGATTTCAATGAATCTGATTGGCAACACGCGAGTCCGATTAATCAGTTTTTCCAAATTGAGCCTGATGAAGGTGAGTCGATAAGCGAACCGACAGAAGTCCGCATCCTATACGATGACAAAAATATCTACTTCGGTTTTACATGTTTTGAATCGGAGATGTCGAAGCTGGTCGCCAACGACATGCGTCATGACGCACAGGACCTGCATGAAAACGACAATGTCTTTCTGATATTGGACACTTATAACGATCAGCGCAACGGAGTTGCCTTCCGCATCAACCCGTTGGGGGCGTACCAAGACCGAGCCCTGACGAATGGTGGAGACAGCTTAAATCGGAGTTGGGATGCAGTTGTTGCATGTCAAGCTAAGGTTAATTCAGATCACTGGACAGCCGAACTCGGTATTCCGTTCAGCCAACTCCGTTTCGACAAGAGCGACCAGATGACGTGGGGAATGAATGTGGGACGGGGAGTCCGCAAGAACAATGAGGAAGCGATATGGGTGCCGGTCCCCAGACAGTATGGGGGGATGGCGAAATATCGTCTCGGTAATCTCGGCAGCCTTTCCGGTTTAGAAGGGATTGCTCCATCTCGACGTCTGGAACTGCTACCTTATGTTTTGCCGGGGATGAGTCGCACGGGAGGAGATGCTGCTGATACCAATGGGGTGTTCGACATCGGTTTGGACCTCAAGTACGGTATCAACTCGAACCTCACAGCAGATTTGACCTTTAACACGGATTTTGCTCAGGTCGAAGCTGACGAAGAGCAGGTCAACCTCAGCCGTTTCAGCCTATTCTTTCCTGAGAAACGTCCCTTTTTCTTAGAAGGGGCGGGATTATTCGATTTCGGTATTGGTCGCACCAGTTTCCGCCGTCCGCCGCCGCTGCTTCTGTTTTATAGCCGTCGCATCGGTCTTGAAGAAGGGCGTGCCATCCCGATTGTCACAGGTGGTAAAATCACGGGCAAAATGGGACCTTATGGTGTCGGTATGCTGAATGTGTTGACAAACGAATTCCACGATGATGCGGATCCGGATGACATTATTGACGTGCCACGCACCAATTACTCCGTGCTAAGGTTGACGCGGGACCTTTTTAGTGGTTCACGTATCGGGTTAATCGGTATCAATAAGCAGGACGGAGATGCTTACAACCGCGCCGGTGGATTCGACTTTTCATACCGTCCCGTAGACAATTTTGATGTGCGTGGGTTGTGGGCGCGCACTACCGATTCGGATGAGACTGATGGGAGTGGCAATGCGTGGTATGTCGGCAGCACTTGGCGGAATGACCTGTTTCGAGTTGGGGGTTCGTATACGGACATCGGTGAGGATTTCCACCCGGAAGTTGGATACATCCGGCGAAAGGGTATGCGTCAAATCAGGAGCGACCTGCGTTATACGCCTTGGCCCAGAAAATTTGGGATTCGGCGCATTTGGACGGGACCTGAATTCGACCTTGTCCTCAATCGGGACGGTGACTTAGAGACTCGTCGCATCCGGTTCAGCAACTGGTTTGAACTAGAAAAAGGTGGTCGGCTACAATTTGAAATTCGGCAAACTGCCGAACACCTTGATGAGGATTTTGAAATCCGAGATGATGTTATCATACCCATTGATGAGTATAGTTTTACATCTGCTAGGGTAGGCATTCAGACCGATGAGAGTAAAATGCTTGCTGCGGAATTTGATGTGGATGTGGGTCAGTTCTACAACGGTGACAGACGGGGCTTTGATATCGGGGCAACCTTCAAACCGAGCGGACGTTTCGCCCTCGAATCTCAGTATCAATTTAACCGAGTGTCTCTTCCCGGAGAAGAGCCCTTCAATGTGAACGTGTTTGGAGGTCGCTTCGCCTATTCCTTCTCGACACAACTCTTCGCGAAACTATTTGCCCAATGGAACAGCAGCGATGAGGTGATATCCACCAACTTCCTGCTCAACTACATCTATCGTCCCGGTAGCGATTTCTACCTCGTTTTCAATCAGATTTACGACGGCAACGGTGGGAGCGTCAATCTTGAGGAGTCCACGCTTGTTGGAAAGCTAACGTATTGGTGGAATCCGTAAATTTAGCACATTGGTCCATTGGTACATTAATGGACGAGTGTACTAACATATTTTGAGAAAGGAGCATTTCCCATGAGCCAAGAGACAGTTTGGTTGCTTTCAGAAGAGGGCATCTTAGGCTTCAACGGCGAACCGGTCTACGATGTTCCATTTCAGCCGGCATCGGTCATCGCAGGAGATACGAGTCAGGATCGGCTATCCGTCATCGTCAACGACCATGAGGTGTGGACCTATGTTTCAGACGCATGGAATCAACAGGTGTCAACGGAGGTTATCCTGAACTGCGTTTGCTGGACACCCCATAATCGGCTACTCGTGGGCACGGAGTGTGCTCGACTCGCATGGGTCGCTGATGGTGAACTGGATTTTATCGACGGCTTTGACACAGTACCGGAACGCCATCTTTGGAAGACACCGTGGGGAGGTCCTCCGGATGTGCGCTCTTTGGCGGTCTCCACAGATGGAACCATCTACGCGAACATTCATGTCGGTTGGATCGTTCGCTCGCGCGATGGCGGGAAAACGTGGGAGAATCTTCAGGAAGGATTGGAGATGGACGTACATCAGGTCTCTACTCATCCATCCGATCCTGCGACTGTCTTCGCTGCGACCGCTAGGGGTTTCTATCTCAGCCGAGATTATGGCGATACGTTTATGCACCAGCGGGGTGATATGCCCTACTATTATCAACGGGCGTGTGCCTGCTTCCCTGAAAGTGACGTCTACTTAGTGTCTACATCACGAGGTCCCCACAGCAGGGTAGATGCCCAACTCTACCGAAGTGATGATGCAGGTGAAAACTGGGCGTTAGTCAGCGGATTGCCGGAACAGATCGGTGAGAATATTGATACCTTTCAGATTATTACTGTTAGTGGAGCGAAGGCGCTCGTAGTCGTGGACGACACCGCTCTATACCAGACCGATGATTTGGGACGAAATTGGCAAAAGATCGACGATTATCCGAGGTTATTCGGTGGGCTTGTTGTTCAAATGCCACATGCGGCTTGAGGTATAGGTTCTCTTTTGTTTAGCGACCACAAATCCACCCGTAGGAGAAATTAGGACCATTGGCACATCAAGAGATGTTAGATACGTTACCTGCCTCAATAGAAGCAGCTTTACGAGAAGCCGAGATCCCCTTAGATAAAGTACGGTTCGCGGCGCAAAGCGATCTCAATCCTGACGGTCTGTTCGGTGAGAGTTGGTTTGTCCTGACTGATACGGAAATTTTGGCACTTGATGCAGAAGGTGCTGTCCTCCACCGCGTACCATATAGCGAAGTGGTAGAGGTCCGTTCAGAGGTGGTTGTTGACGGGGGCCTGCTCGTTCTGGAGATGCTGGGAGATGCCCTTGATCTCATCCGTTACTCAAACGGGCTGATGCCGAAGTTCGGGTATATAGCGAAATTTCTCAGTGAAGAGATTGAGCACCGGCAGGGGAAACGCGACGAAGCGCCGATGTGGGAATACGAAGAAGAGCAGCAGTTCTGCAAGGCCTGTGGCTTGCCGCTGCCCGATGTGTTTTTGCCATGTCCTGCGTGCACCAAAAAGCATCGTGTCATGCTGCGCATTCTCTCCTATCTCAAGCCGCATAAGAAGCGGGCGGCTGTGGTGGTGTTGCTCATGCTTGTCTCGACACTGATTGCGCTCATGCCTCCCTATTTTACAAAGATCCTCATTGATGATGTGTTGAAGTTAAACGAAGACCTAGCAGCGGCGCAAGGTGCTGCAAAAACGGCGGTGGGTCAATTCTTTCGATCGTTTGAGACTGCAGCACTTGCGTTGATGATTGCCGTCGGTTGTCTCGTGGTAGCGCATATCCTCACCCATATCCTTGATATTTTTCGTGGGCGTTTGGCCGCGTGGTTGACGTTCCGCATGATAGCAGACATCCGTGACCAAATTTATGAGCGATTGCACGGGCTTTCGCTTCGGTTCTTTGATAAGCGCAAGACAGGGACTGTTATCTCCCATATCACGGAGGATAGTACCCGCCTACAGTGGTTTCTGTTAGATGGGCTCCAGTTCCTTATTATCGACCTATTGATGCTTTTTGGCATTGGTGCCTTCCTCTTTTCGATGAACTGGCGGTTGGCGTGCTTTATCCTAATTCCAATTCCGTTGGTAGTCCTCGGCGCGAGGTGGTTCTGGAAGAAAGTTCGCGGACTCTGGCATCGGGCGTGGCGGCGAAGATCGAAGATGTACGACATTGTGAACGACTCAGTCTCCGGTATCCGTGTTGTTCGGGCGTTTGGTCAGCAGAAGAGTGAGGTCGGACGGTTTTCCTATACGAACGATGATGCCCGCAATTACGACACGGTTGCCGAAAAGGTTTGGGCAACCTATTATCCGTTACTACAGTTTGCTGTTCAGTTAGGAACCATTATCGTTTGGTATGCTGGAGGATTGCAGATTCTCGCCGGCGGAATGACGTTCGGTACGTTGATGGCGTTTCACTTTTATTTGGCGATGTTCTATGGACCGTTACGACACCTGAGTCCAATGGTTAACTGGGCGTCGCGGGCGATGACAGCAGCGGAACGGATCTTTGAGGTCATCGACTCCGAGCCGGAGCAGTTAGATGACAGTGCACTTGTCTCAAAATCGAAACTCCAAGGAGAGGTCAAATTCCACAATATGACCTTCGGCTATGATTCGCATAAGCCTGTCCTTCGAGACATCAACCTCCACGTCAAACCGGGTGAGATGATCGGCTTAGTGGGGCATTCTGGAGCAGGAAAATCGACACTGATTAACCTAATTTGCCGGTTTTACATACCCGATTCAGGGAGCATCACCATTGATGGCATAGATATAACAAAGATTCGCCTCGACGACCTGCGACAACAGATTGGTGTCGTGCTCCAAGAACCCTACCTCTTCAATGGGACCATTGCCGAGAACATCGCCTACGCAAAGCCGGGAGCGGGAATGGAGGCGGTCATTACCGCTGCAAAAGCTGCCAACGCCCATGAGTTCATTGTGAAGTTTCCTGATGGCTATGACACGGAAGTTGGCGAGCGGGGTGGTAGACTGTCCGGCGGGGAACGGCAGCGGATATCAATTGCACGGGCAATCCTGCATAACCCGCGCATCCTAATTCTCGATGAAGCGACTTCGTCCGTTGATGTTCAGACGGAACGCAAAATTCAGCAGGCGATTGACAGACTTGTACAGAACCGAACTACTTTTGCCATTGCACATCGGCTATCGACGCTGCGAAATGCGGATCGCCTCTTCGTCATAGACAAAGGACGCGGTATCGAATGCGGGTCCCATGAAGAATTGATGAAGAAGAGAGGAATCTACTACAACCTCGTTGAAACACAACGACAAGCCTCCGAGATCCGCTCAGAAGCGCAGGCGCTTGAGAGATAAACATGGACACTGAAAAAGAAAAGATGTCTAAGGATATCGCCGCTTTGGAATCGGGACCACCACTTCCGGTTTCGCTTGACAGCGATGATTTCACGCCGAGATATTTGGATCCTGAGAAGATACGCCTGTTTCGGTCACCGATGGGCGCACCCCGTTTGGAGATCTTAGAGGAGGTCTGCTACACTCGTGTGACGGTACGCCGAATCCTCCCTTTGAGCGATCCAAATCGCTATATCTCGCTTGGGGTTGGGGAGGAGATCGAAATCGGTATCGTCGAGGAACCATCACGACTCGACACCGAAAGCCTCGAAATCCTCTATGAGGAGCTCGATAAGCGATATTTTACGCCCATTATAAAGAGGGTTCTCCGCGTCAAGGAGCGGTTTGGTATCCATGACTGGGAGGTTGAAACGTCACGGGGTCGGGTCACTTTCTCTGTGCAGGGACTTCATCAGAACGTTCGACAGTTTCCACCTGCCCGACTACTTGTGACGGACGTGCGTGGAAACCGATACGATATTCCGGACTATCATAAACTTGATTCGCACAGCTTTAATCAGATTCAGCGGCATCTGTAGATTTGAGCAATTACTATCGGCAAGTTCCAAGTTTTCAGCTGCTAAAAAAGTTACCTGATTGCTTGCTTGCGCTTAATGTAACCTAAACGCCTACGCAAAATGCCTTATACGAAAGTTAGGATCCATCGTGGGAGACAAGCTATGCTCGATCGTTTACCATTGTGTAGAATTACTCGAAATGGAAAATTGTTTTTCTGGCTGGCTATCTGTTTTTTGTCAGTTCCATTGATTGTAAGTGCTAACCCGGACTCTATAGAATACAAAGCCGAAGCATATCGAACTTTTCAAGCTATTGAGATTGACGGCGATCTGACTGAACCGGATTGGCAACATGCAAAGCGCCTCCGTCAGTTTGTCCAAATGGAACCGGACACCGGTCAGCCGATGACAGAGACAACGGAAGTCCGCATTCTTTATGATGAAAACAACATCTATTTCGGTTTCACCTGCTTTGATTCAGAGATTTCCAAGATTACTGCCAAAGAGATGCGCCGCGACGGAAATTTGTGGGACAACGACCACGTTTTTGTGCTTTTGGATACTTATGACGATCAGCGAAGCGGGTTTTTCTTCCGTGTCAATCCGTTGGGAGCAATGGAAGATGTTGCTATAATGGATGCCGGAGACAGTCGGAACGAGAACTGGGATGCAGTCTGGGACTGTCGCACACAAACCAACGAGAAATACTGGACAGCAGAAATTGGTATTCCGTTCAGCCAACTCCGTTTCAATCGGAGCGATGGGATGACATGGGGGCTCAATGTAGGGCGGAGTCTTATGCGAAACAAGGAAGAAGGGCTGTGGGCGCCGGTTTCCAGAGCACATGGGTGGCGAGCAAAATATCGCACCGCCAACATCGGTCGTTTGGTAGGGTTAAAAGGAATTGCCCCGTCCCGTAATCTAGAGCTATTGCCTTACGTTTTGCCGGGAGTGAGTCGAATTGAGGCGGATGATGATACGAACGGAAAGTTTGAGTTCGGTTTTGATGCTAAGTATGGACTTACCTCAAATCTGATCGCCGATCTGACCTTTAACACCGATTTTGCACAAGTTGAAGCCGATGAGGAGCAGGTCAATTTAACCCGCTTCAGTCTATTTTTCCCGGAGAAGCGTCCTTTCTTCTTGGAGGGTGCTGGGCTGTTTGACTTCGGTATTCCACGCACCAGTTTCCGACGGCCACCTCCATTACTCCTCTTTTATAGTCGTCGCATTGGTCTTGCCGAAGGACATGCTGTTCCAATCATTACCGGCGGCAAGATTACCGGTAAGGTGGGACCTTACGGTATTGGTCTGCTGAATGTTTTTACGGACAAATTTCACACCGATGCTTCTGTTACCGATCTAGATGACATTGTCGATGAGCCGCACACAAACTACTCAGTGCTACGGATGAAGCGGGATTTCTTCAGTGGTTCCACTGTTGGACTGATTGCGGTCAATAAACAGAACACTGATGAATACAACCGCGCGGGCGGATTTGATATTGCATACCGGCCCGCTGATAATATCAACGTACGCGGACTCTGGGCTCGCACGTTTGAAGATGGTGTGGTAGACCAAAGGGATGCCTTGTACTTTGGGGGCGATTGGCGGAATGAGAATTTACGTCTTGTGGGTTCATACATAGATATCGGCGAGAACTTTCAGCCCGACGTTGGATTTGTCCGGCGGCAAGATGTGCGCCGCCTCCGCGGTGAGGTGCGCCTTACACCGATGCTTAGTAAATTTGGAATTCGTCAAATCTGGGCTGGACCGGAATTTGACTTAATTCTCAATCGAGATAATGAACTGGCGACCCGAGAGTTTACATACGTGAACTGGTTTGAACTGGAGGGTGGCGGGTGGTTTGGTTTTCAGGCACAACGAACCTCTGAACGGCTCGACGAGGATTTTGAAATTCGCGATGACATCACAATTCCGATTGATGAATACCATTTCAATTCGTTCCGGGCTTCGATTAACACCGACGATACGAATACGTTTTCCGTCCGGTTAGGTGCAAATTTTGGCGGTTTCTTCGATGGGAGAAGGGTCGGTTTTGATATCGGACCCGACTTCAAACCGAATGGCCACTTCAGTCTTGAACCGCGTTTTCAATTTAATCGGGTCACCCTTCCAGCGGGTTCATTCAATGCGAGCATTTTTGGTGCACGTGTGAGCTATTCCTTTTCTACCAGATTTTTTACTAAACTGTTTGCCCAATGGAACAGCGATAGCCATGTGATTTCCACCAACTTTCTGCTCAACTATATCTACCGTCCCGGCAGCGATTTCTACCTTGTCTTCAACCAAACCTATGATGCCGGTGGCTCACGTACTAAGCTGGAGGAATCCACTTTTGTCGGAAAGATGACTTATTGGTGGAATCCCTAACGCGAAGCCTGATATTTGGTAAATTCTCACTCTCAAATCGGCTACCCTCCTTTCAAACCTAGAAATTCCTGATACATCCCCAGCGTATTTTCACGGTTGACAATTGGTGTTGGCATAAATTATGCTTACCCTAAAAGCCGTATTTGTATTTTCGACGTTTTCGGGGGATACCATGAAGCGCTTGGTTTTATCGTTTGCAATCTTTTTCCTTATTTTCTTATGTGTAAATAGTTACGCGGAGTTCCCTCACCAATTTCTGTTGGGGCACACTGGACGTGCGCTTGCAGTTGGGTATAGCCTTGATGGGAAATGGCTCGCTTCCGGTGGCGCGAATGAAATTCGCATTTGGGAGGTCGGTATCAATGAACCTATGTACACCTTGACCGGGCATAGAGGAAAAGTTGAAGACCTTGCGTTCCGCCCCAACGGTAATCTTGTATCTGCCTCTGTTGACGGAACGATCCGATTGTGGGAGGTTCAGAATCAGCGGGAAATTCGTGCGTTTGAAGGACATATTGGACAGGTCACGTCTGTCGGGTTTAATTCCAACGGAAGTCGCATCGTTTCTGGATCACGGGATCGGACGCTCAAGCTGTGGGAAGCAGACACCGGTCAGCTTTTAGCGACATTTGAGGGGCATACAGATGTTATCTGGTCCGTCGCATTTAGTCCTGATGGCAGTCTGATCGCCTCCGGATCAGAGGATGGTACCGTTCGCCTTTGGGATGCTTCGGATGGCTCACAACTCCGTACCTTGACTGGGCATACACAAGGGGTTCTTGCTGTGGCATTCCATCCCGATGGCGGCCTCATCGCGTCGGGGGGTAGAGATGGAACCGTCCAACTCTGGCACATCAATTCGGCGGAATCCGAGGGCGCTAGCGAGGGGATAGAACCGTTTGCAACCTACGATCGCCAAGTGATGTCAGTTGGTTTTAATCCTAACGGACGCCTCCTCGCTGTTGGTCTACTTAATTCACCGACTGACAACACTCTTAAACTGTGGGATATCTTGACCCGATCGGAACTTCAGTCTTTCGATACGCAGCTCATACACGATCTATCGTTCAGTCCGACTCGTCCCCAACTCGCAGTCGCGGGGGCAGCCGAGGGAACAATCACTATTTGGAGTTCAAGTCATGCAAGACCGGCGCTCCTTGCGCCGCAAACCGGCGAGTTTGTCAGAGCCTCGCAGATCAATTTAAAGTGGGAAACCGTTGAAAATGCAGTCTATTATGATATCGAAATTTCAAGCACTTCAAACTTTATCGCAGAGAACACACAGTTAATAACTGTTACTGTAGATGAGCTATCCTTTGAGGCTGAGAACAATATCTCTCGTTATTGGTGGCGTGTTCGTGCCGGCAGCTTCGGTGGAGTCAGTAACTGGTCGGAGATCCGGGATTTTCGAGCACCGAGTTGCGTGGTCAGGATAGTGCCGTCCGTTCGACGAATCAATTTGGGAGAGGAGTTTGCCATCGATGTTTTCGTCGAGTCTGTTATTGACTTACAAGGGTTTGGCTTCGATTTGCGGTGGACCAATCCTGATGTGCTTACCTTTGTAACTGTCACTAGGTTCCGAGATATCTTTGGCGAATCTGGGATTGGACACCAGCCAACAGAGCCGCCCGACCAAATAAATGGGATATACAAGAACATCAGCGCTGCTAAGACCGGGACTAGTGGAATAACTGGTAGCGGTATCGTGTTAGGTGCCTCATTTCGGGCGAAAGCTGTTGGAATGAGCACAATTCAGTTGCAAAATCTTATCCTTGTTGATTCAAATCAAGAACGGATCGACTGTGAAATCCACGAGTTGAAAGTACTGGTCGAAGAACTTGTCCGACCCTGGGATGTCAACGTTGATGGGATTGTGAATATTTTCGATCTCAGTACTGTTGTGCGATACTTAGGGCAGCCAATTCCGACAGATTTGGATGTCTATCCGGATGTCAACAGAGACGGTGTTATTAATTTTAATGACTTTGTGCTGGTAGGTGCACATTTTGGCGAATCTTATCAGACTGATGACACTCATGCTGCACCGCAAGCCACCGTTGAATCCTTGCACTTAATGGCGCCAACGATACGCAAGCAACTTGAAGCAATCTACCACGAACTCCTATTGATGCCTGAAAATTCCCCGGAGCTTATTCGGACGAGGCAAATTTTACAACAACTCCTTTTTTCATCAATTCCGATGCATGATCAGTTGCTTCAAAACTATCCTAATCCGTTCAACCCAGAGACGTGGATACCTTTCCGCCTTGCTTCAACCGGTCAAGTTAGTATCGAAATTTATGATGCTACTGGGACACTGGTTCGTCAGCTTGACTTGGGACACCTGATGCCCGGACATTATCTGAATCGGACAAACGCGGCGTACTGGGATGGAACAAATAGATATGGTGAACCTGTCGCCAGTGGGATCTACTTCTACACACTTTCCACCTCGTCCTTCCATACAACCCGGAAAATGATTATCAGCAAATAGGAGGGGTATCGCTGCTCAATGAAAAACATGCCCCGTTCTTTATCACCTGCTAAGCAATATCTGGGTAAGGAAGTGTCAATTGTCATTGACAGACCTCTCGGCAGCAAGCATCCTGAACACGGTTTCGTCTATGAGATCAATTACGGCTATGTGCCCGGAACACAATCCACTGACGGCGAAGAGTTAGACGCATATTATTTAGGGGTCAGTAAACCTCCATACACAGCAAAGGGAAAATGTGTTGCCATTATCCACCGGTTGAACGACGACGATGACAAACTGGTTATTGTGCCTAAAACCCAGACGAATCTAAGTGACAACGAAATCGCCCAAGCTGTCAACTTTCAAGAACAGTGGTTCAATTATGAAATTCTTCGACCACGCACTTCAAACCGCTGTTGACTAAGACAAGAAATGCTAACAGCGCAATCAGCGTTTTGAGTTTGGACATGTAGATAATGAGCGCATTTCTGTATTTCTTCCGATCTTCTCATCTACACATCCCCATATTTGCCAAATATAATTTTCGCTTTTCATTTTACCTTTCACTTTTTGCATTCTTTGTCACACCTTTCCTTCTAACGCCTAGTGCTACGCTTGCCCAGCAAAACTTTCAGTGGCGAAATTTCACGCGAATTGGTGATAATCTCAGCAGCAACAATATTAGAACCGTTACGGAAGATCGATTGGGGCGAATCTGGTTGGGGACAGACAAGGGATTGAATCGTTTAGATGGGTTCTGGCACGAAGCCGGTAGGTCAAACGGGGGTCCGCAAGAGACGGAGATATTCAAGATTTTTGAAGACACTACAGGCTTCATCTGGGTTGCGGCGGATACAGGAGTTTATCGAGGGGTATGGGACGATTCGCGAGGACAGGTGAATTGGTTGCAACGTTATACCCAAGGAATGGGTCTAATCGATATCGGCCCGCGCGTTGTGACGATGATTCAACGTCAAAATGGCGAAATCTGGATCGGGACACCCCTTGGAGTCAGCCGGTTTGAGGGCACAGTTTGGCACGCTGTGGAGGGCGCAGAAATCGGACAACTCAATCAAGGAGTACAGACCATCTATGAGGATAAGGTTGGCGTTCTCTGGTTTGGGCTTTCACGCAGCAATCGCCTCCAGAGTGGCAATCTTATCAGCCGTTTCGATGGCGTAGGTTGGGAAATTTTTAGCGTGAACGATGGTTTGCCGAATGGTGATGTGCAGACAATTTTGGAGGACGATCTCGGGAATCTTTGGGTCGGTACAACAGCTGGCGTCGCAGTTTATGACGGTTCAATTTGGCATGTTGTGACGGCGCAGGATAGACTTCTAATTGGGAACAATGTGCAGTCCATGATGAACGATCGGGAAGGGATGATCTGGATTGGGACTACGGCTGGTATCAGTCAGTTTCGTTTGCCTGCACAATTCTCAACCACCGCACTCCACGATTTAGGGCGCTGGCGTCATCTAACAAGGGCAAATGGCTTGGCAAGCAACAATATTCAAGCCCTGTTTGAAACACAAGACGGTGAGATTTGGATTGGAACACGGGATAATGGAGTCAATTTTTCAGATCGATCATGGAAATCGATTACGACAAATAACGGATTGAGTCACAATAGTGTGACAGCAATGCTGAAAGACCGGCAGGATAGGCTCTGGGTTGGAACGCGCAATGGATTGACCCTCTATACTCGGAATGGGATTGAGTTGATTAGCGGCGTTCCGGGAAACGAGATTCGCGCCTTAGCCGAGGATCTTCGGAGCCGAATCTGGGTTGGAACAAATGGCGGCGTTGGCGTTTTCGATGGGGACTCATGGGAAATTTTTCGGATTCCAGATATTAACGTTAATAGTGTTCAATCTATTGTTGTTGATTCGTCTGGCGATGTTTGGGCTGGAACAGGGTTTTTGCCAACGGATGATCTCCCCGGTTTAGACCGTTATGACGCACGACAGTGGGAAAGGAACCAGTTTCTGGAGATTGGTAGAACAATCGTTGTTATGTTTGTAGACTCGCAGGGGCGAATCTACTTTGGCACCATTGGCAACGAGGAAGGTGGTAGCGATCTGTGGGTTTATGACGGATTGAATTTGAACCGAACCTTCAGCCTGCCTGAACCATTCTCTATTCACACAATTTTAGAAGTGCCTAACGGTGAGATCTGGGTGGGGACAGATACCGGTGTTCAAATTTTTGACAGACGGACCTTGAGACACATTGCTTCCCTGACAACTGCTGATGGATTGGTGGATAACCGTGTGCAGGCACTTTACAGGGATGAGGACAACCGAATCTGGGTTGGAACCGCTGATGGCGTGAGCTTATTCCAGAACGACCGGTTTGAACGAACACTGACAGCGAGTGATGGGCTCAACAGTAACAACATCTCCGCAATTGCCAAAGTGAACGATGTGTTCTGGTTTGGTAGCAAGGACAGTGGTGGCCTAAGCGTGTTCAGTCCAGAGAGAACTCCGCCTCGTACACAGATTAGCGATGGTCCCAAAAACGGCGAAATTGTTGGGGATACGAGCCTTGTTTTTAAGTTTGAAGGCGGTGATGCGAGTACGCCAGCCGGAGCACTTCGTTATGTTTACCAACTTGACGACGGTCCGTTGATGTATGCCGACGATTTAGGTCGCGATGGGCGGGCGATATTGTCAGGTCTTGAAGAAGGACCGCATAGCTTTGTGGTCTATGCCATTGATAGGGAAGGTAACCAGGATATGACAGGCGCGAGGGCAGAATTTGTAGTTGATTCCCTCGCGCCGATTACGAATATCACTGCCCCAGAAGCGAACGCTGCAATTGGTGGCGTTTATGAAATCAGAGGTACTGCAACAGATAAAACAGATTTTCTGGATTATCAGATCCATATCTTTCCCGGTGATTCAGTTTCAGGCGAACCCTTGCGGTCTTTCGTTTCAACCGTACCCGTGACAGGAGACACGCTTTATCGTTGGGATACACGAACGGTGGCCGCCGGTTTATATACGATTGAGTTAATAGCACGGGATACTCCAAATGGCGATTACGATAGACCACATCTTGCCACTGCATCGGTCACGGTTGAAGTTGATAGGCTCCGTCCGCAGGTCGAAATCCGCTCTCCTGCTGAGAACGAACAAGTGTCACAAAGTATTGAGATTCGCGGAACCGCAAATGACCGAAATTTCAAGGAATATATTATTGAGTACGGTCCCGGAGAATCGCCTGACGCTTGGTTGCCTATATCGAAACCGCCGTCGTTTCCAAGTCCTGTCACCGATGATATCTTGGCATTGTGGGAGGCGCCAAGTTTATCGGGGCGATACACGTTGCGACTTATTGTGGCAGATACAGCGGGACATAGAGAAGTTAATCAGGTGCATATATTCTTCAACCCGACTGTAAATCATGAAACGGGTGGTATGGTAGAAAGCCATGACAATCACGCCAAAATCACGTTTCCACCCAACAGCCTGCCACGGACAATCGTTGTGACTGTGAACCCGGCGACAGAGCAATCTGCGCTCCCTGTTTCCTCCAGTCCGATACAGGCTTACAATTTTGCACCTGCGGATTTGCGGTTACACCGCCTGAAACCGGCGGTCATTGAATTTTCCATGGAGAATATAGCAGCGCTTTCACGCTCCCAAAACAGAGAAACCTTGACAATCGCTCGCTGGGAGGGCAAAACATGGCTCCCCATTGGTGGGACAATTGATACGCAGCGCGGGACAATCTCAACAGTAGTTTCGGTGCTCGGACAGTATGCCATCATCGCAGTTCCTGCTGTAGAAATGGAGGAGAACACAGTTATCTCCGATCTAACATGCCAGCCGCGCGTATTTTCACCCGGTCGAGAGTCAACGTGGATTTCGTTTCGATTAAACCGCCCTGATGACATAACGATCAAAATCTATAATGAAGCCGGACGATTGCGACGGTTACTAAGAGAATCAGAACCGTTGTCGGTTGGAGGACATGTTTTTGAATGGGATGGTCATGATGATGAGAATCGACGGGTTGTCAGCAACTTTTACGTCGTCACCGTTGAGGGCGATGGGGCGTTGGGAACGAAGGTTGTTGTGGTACAGAATGACTAAGGGGTGAAGAGTAAAATCTGAAACGTGAGAAACAGAATTCTGGAAGCCGAAAGCAGCAGCAAAGGGTTTAGAAATCACAAAGTGTTGTTTACTACGGTGCACACGAACTGTAGCTTTACTATCTTATTTTAGGGCAATCGGATATGATTATTTGGGAGTTGTAACCCGCTTTGTACACATTATTTGACGCCCGGCTGCACCGAATTCGTTCATTTCTACATGAATTCACGTGTTCATCGGCGGTAAATCGACTCAATTGTAGGGCAAATTATACAAAACAGAGGACTGACTACGCTACAACCGTTTCAATAGCTTTCACGTGCGATTGCCCTCATCTTATTTCTATCTGTTTTGACTTTTTAATGGTAAAATTACACAATCGAAATTGCTGGCTATTAAAACCTCTCTTATCACAGTATAAATTTCCCGCCAATAGGCACGTGGGAAATTTCTATTGTCATAGATTTTGAAATCTGTGTCTCATTGCCTATTAAAGAGTCTTCAGTCTCAATGATATGGATTATCGAAATAGTCTTGACAAAACTGAGTGCACTTCGCACGATATCCGAAATGCGATGTTGTCTTTCAGTGTTATTAATCTTATATACCACGACTGCGATATACGGTGCTGAGGAGCAGGCGAAAACAGGTGCCCGGGCCATCGGTATAGGAGGTGCATTTATTGGCGTTGCGGACGACGAAAACGCTGTGCGTCGGAATCCCGCTGGGTTGACCCGTTTGGACAGGTATGCCGTAGGATTTGAGCAGACGCCATCTCGATTGTTCGATGCGTTGGAAACAAGCTATCTTAGTGCGGTCCTGCCTGCATCGGAGAAAATGGCGCTCGGGATTGATTGGCTACAAGTTGGCGTAACAGACGAAGAACTTGATTCGAGTCGTAGCAGCTTCAACTTTGCTTATAGTTATGCGCCTTTGTCTCAATTATCCTTAGGGGCAAATCTGAAATATTTTACATGGTCAATTGCGTTAGATGGCAGATCAAGAGGGGCAGCAACGGGTTGGGGCACGGATGTTGGTCTTCTGTTCCAGCCCCATCCCCGCTGGAAGTTGGGAGTGCTCGCACAAGACTTCATCGGTTTTGGATCTGGTGCGGGATTGAGTTCCGGTACTTGGATTCGCCACGATTCAGATACCAGTGAAGAGATCTTCCCGACTGCGTACAAGTTTGGTGTGGCGTATCGTCCCGTTTCGAGTTGGCTGATCTCTGCAGATCTGACAGACCGACTGCAGCTCGGCGCAGAGTTTTTACCGTATCGAAATTTTGCCATCCGTGCCGGATTTCAGAAGGATCTGTATACATCGGAGCCGCCGACCTATTCGCTGGGTGGAAGCGTAAAATATAGATGGATGGATTTTAACCTCGCTTATCTTATCCCTCCGACGTTGCCACCGACTGCCTATGTTGGGCTTTCGCTCAACTTCGACTTTCGAAAGTTGCCCGTGCTCATTGAGGAGGTTCGCATCAGGAATCTCTATCCTGTCCTTTATCACTATTATGCTAAGAATCGAGAAGTAGAAGCAGAGATCTTAAAGGATAGTGCCACACCACCGGTGTTTACTCCCGCTGACCGAGAGCGATACTATCCATTTGAACAAGCGGATTCAATCGGCAGGATTTGGCTCAAAAACGAGAGCAATAAAGAGATAACCGTTCATGTCAAACTCTTTATTCCTGAATTTGTCAGCAAAAAAGGCACGGAAGTTGCTCCTGATATTAAGGTGCCAGCCTCTAAGCGGGTTTCGGTGTCAGTACAACGGTTATTCTTAGCGCAGCAGGCATTGAAATTACGGCAGAGGCAACCTGTTGAAGGGTACATTCAAGTGATTGAGAGCGGGGGAGCCGCCTACCGAACTTTTCCTGTAACATTTTTGTTACACAATAATCACTCAATCCAGTTGGATGATGTTGCTAAACTTGCTTGTTTTATTTCCTCGGAAGGTTCGGCGAGGGATTCAGCGATTGAAGCCTTTATCAATCAGGTTCGTACTGTATTTCAGACCGAGATTGATGCTGTTGACATACCAGAGAACTTGTATGTCGCCATGCTATTGTTTAATGCACTGCACGGTATATCGTATGCGCGAGATCCAAATATACCACAGGGGAGCGGGACGATTGATGAGATTAAGTATCCCCATGAAATGTTAGAGAGTCTTATGGGGCAGCATTCAGGGGAGGACGAAAAATCCACCTTTGGTGATTGTGATGATAGCACAGCTCTCTACTGCTCTTTGCTGGAATCGGCTGGCATCAAAACGGCACTCATTCAACTACCGAGTCATGTGTTAATGGCGTTCAATCTGGGCAATATTTCTGTTAAACAGGCGCAGGAGATAGGCTTGCCCAGTATTTACTATGTGACAGTCAACGGACAAGCTTGGATTCCGATTGAGACAACTCTTATCAACGAAGGTTTTGCCACTGCATGGCAGACGGGGCGTAAATCGCTCCAAGCGGTGAGTATTGAAGCTGAAACTGTTGAGGACGCATGGGAAAAATATGGTGAGAGTACCCTTTGGGGAAAACCGATTGAGCTTACTATCCCGAAAAACCGTATCCAAAGCCGGATTGATGCGGACCTCGCTACCCCATGGATGAGCGAATTTTTGAACGCGCTGTCCGATTCAGAAGTCAAAAGATGAGCGCCTCGACAAAGGCAAGAGAACATTTACGTTTCACGCTATATACCCAATAAGGAAGTGAACATCATTATAGAATGTATTGATGAGGTCTTTATTAAACTATAAATATTTATGTTTAGGTCTTGGTCCCTCGATTGTCGATCGGGGGCATATCATAAGAAGGATCAGTATAACAAAATACGCAACCCGCAATGGGTTACACTAGGAGGAAAATCAGTGATAGCACACAAAACCCTAATCCCTATGATCTGTTTACTCTGTGCGGTACTGGCGTACACCGCGTATGCCGAATCAGAAGAGTCAACAGCGGCATTTACCTTTGGCACGATAGAAATTCTAAAAACTGGCGAACAGGAATGGCGTTTCCTTGAGAAAGGCATGGTCTTGGCTGTAGACGATTTGGTGAGAATGCCACCCTTCTCGCTGCTGCGATTAAAAATAGCAGATGACACCCGCTTACCAACCCTCTCAGGGGGACGTGAGGCGTTTGTTGGCACGTTAATTAATGAAGGGCTTCAGCGCAGAGATGCCCAAAAAGGAAAACGGATTAATGAAGATTTTGATGCAGATCCGGCAACCGATGTGCTACCCGTTGGTAATAAGCCAAAAACGCGGAATCGCGCTTCGGCTTTTGAGAGGCTGGCTACGATAAAAGTAAGCCAAAGTGAACTGGAAACCCTCCGTCACAAAATAGATCTGCTCCCCGATGAGATTGTATCGTTAGTCTCTCCTCTCCTCATTAACCCTGTCGCAGAAAATGTGGAGAATCCTGCGTATCCTGCTCCCAATCTGGGCTTGGCTCGAAAAATCTACGGCATACTCAACGCGATTGAGGTAGAAGTATCGCTTCGTCCCTTGTTGTATGCTCAACTGCTTCGCCATGCCGGTCTTGATGTCGATCTTGACGTAAATCAAAAAGGGCAACTATTCGTCATTTTTGACAGCGAAGTCCTCTCCAGCAACGCAAAGCAGATTGCTGCCAATCAGCAGTTAATCCATGAAAAAAGCGGGGAAGATACGGTCTGGATTGCTGTGCAAATCCAATCGTCTCGGCAGAATTTCACGACAGCATGGTATCAAGGCAGCCAGCAGTAGACAGGAAACAAGGGGATAGGTCCGTGAGCAAGTAAGGTGATTGCATATTTTACGCCTCACCAAATTTTATGCTCTCAAAACTAGTGCAATCTCAGAAAGTATATCTCCTGATTGGCATCGTGAGCCTGATGCCGTTCATAGTCGTTGGGTTTCTACGTAATTTGGGTACTTTTGAGTTTATTGAACTGAAGACACTAGATAGCCGACTACGGTGGACTGCGCCTTCTTCTCCACCAATTTCCTCTCAAATTGCGCTGATTATGATTGATGCCAAGAGTGAGCAGGTGATTGAGCCAATGCCGTGGCGTTCTCATCTGTACGCTGCGTTGATAAGAACCATCCAACAAGTAGATCCGAAGGCAATCGGTTTAGTTGCATCATTCAATCGTGAGTGGGAAGAAGATGAACAACGGATTCCCGGTAAAAAGCTATTTGTTATCCGTCCCTACTCTAAGCCGAAGACCGTGACCCATCATACACTGCCAAAAGTCACAGATTGGCGCACCTTACCCGATAGTTTAGCGCAAGCGCAGGGTTGGGGTTTTAGTTATTTCCCGCTGAGCGATTCGGATGGCATTTCCCGGTCTGCTCAACTCGTGGTCGAAGACCGTGCCACAGGGACCTATCGTTACTCCCTCGCAATGTCGATCCTCTATCAAACCTATGATGTTTTCCCTACCGCCGTAAAAGTACGGGAGGGATTTTGGATTGGAAAATATCTTGAATTCAACTCGCCTACAGGAGAGATAGTTCGTATTCCTATTGACTCACAGGGTCGGATGTTCATTCGATTTGCCGGCGATGAGGATGTGTTTCAGTCGGTTTCTTTTGTTGATGCCCTATCAATGGCAGAGAGCGAGACGAACCGATTCCAGCACGAATTTAGGGATAAGTGCATATTAATTGGTATCACAACGGAGGGCGTCAACAAAAGGGCGACCCCCTTGGGCGAACTGTCCGCACTGGCACTGCGGGCGAATCTGCTCAATGGTTTATTAAATCAAGATTTTGTTTGGCAGCTGAGTCGCGGTGGAAATCTTCTCTATATCGTTTGGCTCGCAATTCTTTCTGCCGCAGGAACAATGTTGATCTACCGAAGTGGACATAGCTACCGATCTATGCTTCTCTTCGGCGCCGGATTAATACTATGCCACCTTCTTTTTGTCGGTGGGCTGTTTGCTCTCTTTGATTTGTGGATTGAAGTCACCGGATCAATGTTGGCATTGATGCTTAGTATTGTAATTAGTAGCTTACTCCTGGCGCATCTTCGGCTGCGGCATTTGCTTCGGCAGTTGCAAACGACACAGGATCAGTTGGTCAGATCGGAAAAGGAGGCTGTGTTTGGTGTGATGTCGGCACGTGTTCGGCATGAGTTGCGAAATGCTTTGAACCTGATACGTGCCCCTGCGGAAATGATTCGAGTTAATTTCCAAAAGCAGGACCCTCTCAAGTTACGAGAACAACCCGAAGAGATTGTCGGTGAAATGGATCAGATTATTGGGTGGGTGACAAAACTGGACGAAATGATTGAGAATGAATTCAGCTTTTTCCAAGATTCCCACATGAATTTCCAGCACCAAGCCCTTAAGCCCCTTCTGAAATCTGCGGTGGAGATGGTACAATCGGTGATTGATGAGAACCAGATTGAAGTGCGATTAAATCTGCCATCGGGAATCCCACCACTTCTCCTTGATGCTGATAAGATACGGATTGTCTTTACGAACCTGATTAAAAATGCTTGTCAAGCGATGCCATCAGGCGGGACGTTGGAAATCAGCGTAGAGATGTCAACGTCTCAGCAGGACGGCATCACTGTCATCGTCAAGGATACAGGAGCGGGTATCCCGCCAGACGAACTCCATCGAATCTTTGAACCTTTTTATACAACTAAGCCGCGGGGATTGGGACTTGGGCTAGTCAACGTAAAGAACATTGTCGAAGGGCATGGTGGAACAGTACGGGTAGAAAGCGAAGTTGGCGTCGGAACAACATTTTTCGTTAGGTTGTAAGCAATCTCGGACATTTCCCTATGCAATATATTTTGGGCAATTACGCATTAACGGATGTGAATCATGAAACACGCACGAATCTTAATTGCAGACGACGAACGGGCGACCTGTAAGTACATTGATGCGCAACTCAAAATGGAAGCGTCAATCGATGCCTCGGTTGATTTTGCTTATAATCGGGATGCGGCAATTGCACAATTAAATGAAAATCCGCCTTATGACTTAATTCTGGTTGATCTCTGGATGCCGGATACGCAGGGAACTTTGGATAGAGAAGCAGGCTTAAAAGTTCTTAAGCAGAGCAAAAAGCAACACCCGATACCGCAAGCCATAGTTATCACTGCCAACAGTTCTTCGGAAACTGCACTTGAGGCAAGTGGATTGGGTATTTATGACTATGTTAGCAAGCCGATTGACTCCGCGCATCTGATCGGAGTTATCAAAGAGGTCTTGAGCCAGCGCGACCATGAGATTCCTGCTCAGGATGACGGCGTAGGTCCTACCGATGATTTTGAAATAATCGGCAAAAGTCCTGCTATGATTGAAGTGATGACAACGGTTGGGCGAGTTGCACGATCAGCAACGGATATCTTACTCTATGGCGAAAGCGGCACCGGAAAGGATTTTGTCGCACGTGCTATTCATAAACATAGTCCGCGGTGCGATGGTCCCTTTGAGGTCGTTAATTGCAGCGCAATTCCAGCGGAGTTGATTGAAGCGGAACTATTCGGGATTGGAAGGCGGGTGGCAACATCAGTTGACCAACGTCCCGGCAAATTCCAGCAGGCGCACGGGGGGACTATTTTCCTTGATGAAATTGGCGATCTGAGTTTGGAGATGCAGCCAAAATTGCTGCGTGTGCTGGATTATAAAGAAATTCAGGGCGTTGGGGTGAAAGTGCAACGCGTCGATGTCCGGATTATCGCTGCAACCAATCGTGACCTTGGGGCGGCTGTGGAGGCTGGCGAGTTTCGCAGCGATCTCTATTATCGTCTGAAACCGATAATTGCTCTGCCTCCATTGCGTGAACGGGAGGGAGATATTGAACTACTGGCGTGGCATTTTCTTCGCAAATATTCTCATATCCTTGAACAGAAACGTACTCTGGGATTTGACGATGTGGTGCTCGCAGCGTTTGAACAGTACCATTGGCCCGGAAATGTGCGGGAATTGGAAAAAGCAATCGAATATGCGATCCTTACCTGCACAGGTCCACAGATTTCTACCCGCGATTTGACACCGGAAATCCTTGATAAGAACGCGCAACTTGTCCCCGAATTCTTTGATCCGGACAAGGGAACGGACGAGAATGTAGATTCGCGAGAAGTAAGTTTTCGCAATTTACTTGATGCTGGAACGATTAAGGAGGCTTCACAGGGATTTGAGCGAATTTTCTTGGAGCACAAACTTAAGCAGAATCACTGGAATATCCAAGCAACGGCGGAACAGATTGGTATTCGGCGCCAGTCGTTGCATCGTAAGATTAATGAGTTAGGATTGCAGCGAGATCTGAGTAAGACTTAAATTTGTGTCACTTTTGTGTTACACCGTCACATTCAGATGACGTTAATGCGATACATGAAACCGTCTTGAAAGTGCTGATTAAATACGATTAGAAAAAAGTATGCCCTTTTGATTAATCGCCGTCAATCTACTCCCCTTCTGTTTTTGTGGTAGAATTATTTCCGGTTTTCCTTTCTTATTTCCTCCCAATCTCCATCTACTCACAATGTGGCACATATATTGCCTTATATAAAACGGGATAATTTATGCACAAACGAAAGGTTTAGGTGTTGGGGGAAAGAATGGCTCTACAAACAGATGAAGTTATCCGGTTAAAAGGTCCTACCGAAACGCGCGATGACGATTTCACAACGCCAAAGCTGCGTTTCGTACCCACCGATACACAAATACCCGAGTCACCAGAACCACTAGAAGAATTTCCAATTGGCATAGCCAATGATAGCACCAAGCCGTTTGAAACCCGCTATTCGGATCAGGAGGACGGTTTATTAAGAACTTACCTTCACCAGATTGGGAAAATCCCACGCTTAACTCAGATAGAAGAAACACACCTGTTCATCAAGATTGAAAAGCGTCGGTTGCAGATAGATGAGCGTTATCAGGAATTGGCGACCTACTTGCCCGACCTTTCTTTCGACAACCCGCCCGCTACTGCTACCTTAAATCACAAAATTATAGCTGAATCCTTGCCACAGTCTACCGAAGAATACCTTTTGGACTTGGTGCAACACATACAGGTATGCAATACAGAGATTGACACCGCCAAAAACCGCATTGTTGAAGCGAATTTAAGACTAGCAGTCTGCATCGCCAAAAAGTATCGAGAGCGTGGACTTGATCTGCTCGATTTGGTCCAAGAGGCGAGCATTGGACTTATCCAAGCAATAGATCATTTTGATTGGCAGCGGGGTGTCAAATTCGGAGCGTACGCCTCGTGGTGGATGCAGCAGGCGATTGGATGCGGTATTGCTAATCATGGTCGAACGATTCGTCTGCCTGCCTATCTCCTTAATGAGATTCGGAAGGTGAATCGCGTGGAAGCTAACCTGCATCAGCAAACAGACCGTGAGCCGAGTCGGGAAGAGATCGCCGAGGCGTCGGGACTTACTGTAGACCGGCTCCTACTGCTGGATCGGTTAACCGCTAATACCGTATCGCTGGAAACCTACACCAGTTCAGGTCAAGGTGGAATTGAGGACTTTGTCGCATGTGAAAAGACGCCCAATCCGTTAGCGGAAATTTCTCGGCAGGATTTGGTGGACGAAGTGAAAACAGCCCTCACCGAGTTACCGCCACGCGAACAGCAGATTATTTCCCTAAGATATGGGTTGGAAAATGGAAAGGAGTACAGTTTACAGGAGATTGGCACACTCCTGAATCTTTCCAGGGAGCGGATTCGACAGATTGAGGTGAGAGCTTTGAATCGATTGCGTCACCCGACTCGGTGCGAGCGTCTTCGGGATTTTGAAGATGTCTAAGACGAAGGTGGTTGTTCCGTTCCTTCCCGGCGCGAATCTGGTGGTTTGGAAGGATTGAAAATGTAGTCAAGACTCAACCACAGACTGCGAGAATAGCGGAAGAAGAAGATAGGGAAAAGGGCGCTGAAGACTCCCCACAGAATCAAGTTTGGATAAAACGGAATAGAAGTGAAATAGTCCAACGCAAAATAGCTGGCAAATGCAATGAAAATAGTCACACCGTAGTTGATATACATCGCACCCACAAAGTATCCGACCTCGCGCTCAAATCTGAAGTGGCAGCTGCTACACTCCGAACACATTTTAAACATACCTGAAAACATTTGACCTTCGCCGCACCTCGGACACTTTAAGCGTAGCCCCTCCATAAGAATCTGACCCTTGCCCTGTTTGCGCATCTACTGTTTTCCCTCCTTGAACTCCCACCTTCAATAAGTTATAATTTTCAATTAATAACCTAATTTTAGCATAGCTTGTCGGAGATGTCAATTTGGTCTCGCTGATAGGAACAGATTACACTTTCTGCCCTTGATACTCCCAAAGACAACGCCGCAATTGATCCTGAACGCTGCGATAGCGAGGCTACCTTTCGCTATTCGGAATCTCCAGCGTTTTTCAAACCGGTCCATCAATGTAGCGTGGAGTTGGAGGAACACAGTTATGGATTATCGCATAGAAGCTAACCGAAAGAACTGGAACGAGCGTACCCCTGTTCATGCAGCCTCTGGATTCTACGATGTAGAGGGATTCCGCAACGGTCGGATAACACTGAACGATATAGAAAGAGCTGAGATCGGTTCTGTCGAAGGCAAGTCGCTGCTACACCTTCAGTGCCACTTTGGGATGGATACGATGTCGTGGGCGCGTTTGGGTGCACAGGCGACGGGAGTTGACATCTCAGATGCCGCAATTGATTTAGCAAGGGCATTGAATGATGAGCTGCAGTTGGATACGCGGTTTGTCCATTCCAATATCTACAATCTGCCTAATATGTTGGATGAAGAGTTCGACATCGTCTACACAGCGATGGGTGTGCTCTGTTGGTTACCCGATTTATCTGAGTGGGCGAATATCGTCGCTAGGTTCCTCAAACCCAATGGCATTTTCTACATCTTAGATGGTCATCCTTTCGCACACGTATTTGAATCTGAAGAGAACAAGGCTGGGGCTCAAGAACTACGAGCGCGGCATCCGTATTTCAAAAAAACTGAGGGTGATTTCTATAAGGGTGGTCAACACACGTATGCGGGTTCAGACATCATAGAAGCGGGGTGTTATGAGTGGCAGCACAGCGTCGGTGAGATACTGAATGCCCTCTTGGCTGCTGGGTTACAGCTGCAGTTCTTTCATGAGTTTGCCTGCAGCGGTTATAAAGCTTTTCCATGTATGGAAAAAGGTGCGGATGGTTGGTGGCGGCTTACATCACACAACGACTCGATCCCACAGCTATTCTCGATTAAGGCGACTAAATAATATATCTTCGTCCTGAATAGCCGCAAACTGTGCGGCTGAATCAACAGCCTCTGAGTCGTGAGATATAAGTCGTATTTGACTTCATTATGAAAATCCAAAACGGTATTGCAATTGTCTGCTTTTTCCTTTCTGGCTTCGCGGGATTGGTCTATGAAGTGTCGTGGATACGTAAGGCTTCTCTGGTCTTCGGATCTACGACGTTCGCTGTTAGCACGGTATTAGCCGTCTTTTTTCTTGGACTGGCTTGCGGAAGTTACCTGTTCGGACGGGTTGGTCAAAGAACATTGCGACCGTTGCGGCTTTACGCACTGATCGAAGTTGGACTTGGGTTGTTCGCTATGGCAAGTCCTTACCTCCTTGACTGGACAGATAGCCTCTACGGACCGATCTATCGCGAACTCGCAGGTCACGGCGCTATTCTGTTTATGGTGCGCGGCGTGTTAATATCTCTCGTCATCCTCCCACCTACCATCCTCATGGGCAGCACCCTTCCTCTCTTTTGCCGCCAGTTTGTTCGCAGCGATGCGAAGGTCGCCAATTCTGTTGGAATGCTTTATGGAGTGAACACCTTGGGAGCGGCGGTGGGCTGTGCAGCGGCTGGGCTCTTATTGCTTCCGACACTGGGGCTTCAGCTCACCGTTCAGTTTGGGGCTGCTCTGAACGTTTTGTGTGGTATCGCTGTTGGTGTGTTACCCCTTACCAAAAATCAACCCCCTCAATTAGATCAGGATATAAGACAAGCTGAAAATCAGGACAAAACGGCTGCGGTACGATTTACTGCTGCCCAACTTCCTATCACCATTCTGTTCTTTTTGGTTGGTTTTGTTGCCCTTGGCAGTGAGGTGCTCTGGACACGCTACCTGCGACTCCTGACTCGACAGAATAATGTCTACACCTATACCTTGACGCTGACAGTGGTGTTGGTCGGTATCGTCGTTGGTAGTTTTCTCGCTTCCCGCCTCTTCGATCGATCAACGCCGCGCGCGCGATATTTTGGTCTGTTCCAAGTCCTCACGGGGCTATCGGTTCTAATCGTGATGAATCTTCCGCAGACCTTCTGGGCGGGGGTCAAAAATGAGTTAGGGATGTATTTTCTCCTGCTATTACCGCCCGCTGTTTTTTCGGGTGCATCCTTTCCGCTTGCTGTGCGCATGGTTGTTGAGGATGCGTCAAGAGCGAGTATCGGGACGGGACGGATGGCAGCAATTAATACACTGGGTGGAATTCTCGGCTCGCTGCTAGTTGGATTTGTGGGGCTACCCGTTTTTGGAATAAAGTTCAGTCTCCTGTTTATTACATGTGTCAGTTTATTAGTTGGATTCGCTGCGTGGTTCTGGATCGACAAAACCTTCTCGCCGCGCTTTCGGGGTGGTGCAGTCGCTGGGGCATTACTCATATGGATCTGCATCCCTTTCGCTTCAGGAACTCAGATGCCCGCTGACTTCCTCGCCGATGGGCGGCAGCTGGTGGCTTTTCGTGAGGGATTTGACGGGAATTTAGCTGTTATCCGGAGAGACGAAGAGTGGATTGAACTGGAAATTGACCGATGGTGGCAGGGAAGCAATCTGAAAAATCAGCAGGTGGTCGGGGCGCATATTCCAATGCTTTTGCACCCGAATCCGAAGAACGTTCTTGTCGTTGGTGCCGGCACCGGACAAACGCCGAGCCGTTGCCTGATGTATGATATAGATCGTCTCGATTGTGTCGATATTGAGCCGACGTTGTTTGATTTTATTCGTGGCCATTTTGACTCGGAGTGGATGGATGATAAACGGGTCAGACTGATCGGCGAGGATGGTCTCAACTACCTGAATCACAGTGATACTATGTATGACGTGATTGCCATTGAGGTGGGGCAGATCTTTCGTCCCGGTATTGCCTTCTTCTACACCGCTGATTTCTACCATCGCTCTCGCCAACGACTCCAACCCGGCGGTCTGCTCACCCAACTGGTCTCAATACCGTCGCTCACAACAGAACAATTTCGGGGTGTGATCAAAGCCTTCCTTGACGCCTTCCCGCAGAGTGTCCTGTGGTACAATTCGTCCGATTTACTCCTGATTGGCGCCAACGATATAGATTTCAAACTCAGCCGCACCGCCTTAGATCGGTTATTGTCCAATGAAGCTGTGAGTCAAGACCTGAGCTACACCTTTTGGGGCGGGCCTCAACATTGGCTCAACCAATACCCCGTCTTTCTCGGAGGATATCTGGCAGGACCTCGTGAACTCGCTGAGTTAGCATCGGGGGCTCGTCTTTACCGTGATGATCTACCAGTTCTTGACTACGCGACCCGCTTGGATTATATCACCCAAACAAATGAGATCCCGATTGTTAAAGACTATCTACTTCAGCATATTGGCTCTCTTGACGAGGTGACTGATTTCCCGCTTTCTGCCGACAAGATTTCAGTTGTTGAAGAAGTTCGCAAGAAAAATCTAGGGACGATTATCGCAGAAGCCCTCATCCGGCAAGTCGAGCTGTTAACGCTTTCCAGAGCCGATGCGGCCGAAAAAGCGACTGCGTTACTTTCGGAGGCTGTACGCTGGAACCCTGACCACTTTGAAGCGAATCGTATGCTTGCCGATATCTTCATTGGACAGGGGCGGAACAAAGCGGCGGGGCGCCATTATGTGGAGGCGAACCGAATTCGTCCGGAGGATCCTCATGTACTGCACGGCATCGCCCATACACTCTACCGCCTCAACAGAATTGAGACGGCAATCCCATACTATCGGGCTTCGTTGCGTTTACGACCAGATCACGCCGAAACACACAACCATCTTGGTCTCGCTTTGGCGAAGCAAGGGAACCTCGTCGAGGCACGGCAGCACTTTAAAACGGCCGTCCGCTTGGATCCCGACTACACTGAAGCCAAGCATAATCTGGTTGGGGTGCGAAAAGCTTTACAGTCCGCGCCATAAAGATAAGCACCGCACTTACCCCCATGTTCCTTAATAACAGTAGAAGTTACGCACTTCAGATTGTAGTTGCCCGATTTATCGGGCATCAAGGGGTATGTTCAGACTCCATCCCTATCGTAGGCGGGGCATCTTGCCCCGCATTGGGGATGAAGCATTGAACCACAACACCTCATAGTTCAACTGCGTAAGTCCTAAACAGATTAAATTGAAAAATCACGGTTGACCTAAAAATTGAAACGTGATACAATTAATACAGCAACTAAGAGTTGTCCGAATTAGGATCATTATTGGAATAACAGATATAGCGTACATTGAAAGGAGCTTTAATGAAAACTTTGCGAATTAGTTTTGCCTGTCTCATTCTGTTGGTTGGACAGGTCGTACTGGGCTATGCAGCTCCCGATGCTGAGGGAGTGGTTGTTCCGAGGCCCGCGGGAGGTGACACCAATTGGGGCCATTCGGTTGACATCGATGGAACAACCCTCATCGCGGGGTACACCTCGTATGTCGGAAACAACGGTGGCGTCTTTATCCTTGAACAAAAGGGGAATAAGTGGGATATGGTAGTTCAGTTTAAGACCCCCGGTGGAAACACAAGGGATCAGTACGGTCATGCTGTCGCTCTTGAGGGAGATTTCGCTATCGTAAGTGCCTACGAAGATGGCGGGAAAAAACCTGTTGCGGGTGGACCTCTGGGCGAAGGTCCGGGCCGGGTGTATGTCTATCAGCGTGTGAAAGGCTGGGCAGAAATGGCGTCTTTCAAACCTCCTGATATCGAAAACAATGACCGGTTTGGATATTCAGTTGACATTAGTGGAACAACCCTCATTGCCGGAACCCCTTTCCATGACGAGGAGAAGGGTGCCGTCTATGTTTATACACTCGACAACAAGCAGTGGAAGCAGCAAGCCAAACTTGTGGCGGATGACGCGGGTGTAAAGAACCGGTTCGGCTGGGACTGCGCGATTAGTGAAAACACGATAGTTGTCGGAGCCCCACTGGCAGCTGCACCTGACAGGCTCTCGGGCGCGGCGTATGTGTTTAAACGACAGGGAGACGCTTGGGCACAGATTACAAAGGTGGTCCCTGATGACGGAGATGGCGGTGATAGTTTCGGTGTTTCTGTTGATGTGAGTAAGAGTCGCATTATTGTTGGCGCAAACAAAGACGAGAATGAAGCGAAGAAACGCGGCTCTGGCTCTGCGTATATCTTTCAACTAATTGGAGATGCGGTTACACAGGAGGCGAAGTTGACCGCAGATGAGCTTCAGGAAGGTGCAGGTTTCGGATTGACAGTTGCGTTGGATGTGAACCGTGCACTCGTCGGCGCGCCATCTACCGATACGAAGCGAGGTGACGATTCGGGGGCTGCTTATGCGTTTCTGAAGACTGATGTCGGCTGGGTGTTGCAGGCGAGAGTCATACCTGAAAAGGGACAGCCAGAGGGTCAAGGTCTGACCAGTGGCGACAACATGGGCAGCGCTGTCGCAATTGATGGTGAATTCGGACGGAACTTCAACCTCGCCGCTATTGGTGTGCAATGGGACGCTCAAGATGGCGGAGCTGACGCAGGTTCCGTCTATATCTTTGATACTGAGGACGATGAGGGTCTGAACATACCGTTGTCGGTTGAGCCGCGCGGTGACTTTGCACTGACGATGTTCGGGGATATCAAGCGGACAGCATTGCTTCAGAACTTCCCCAATCCGTTTAACCCAGAGACGTGGATCCCTTACACGCTCGCTGATAATGCGGATGTCAACGTGCGTATCTACGATGTCGAAGGCAAGTTAGTGCGTAAGTTAGACGTCGGTTACCAGCGTGCAGGCAGCTATCTCAACAGAGAGAAGGCGGTCTATTGGGATGGTAGGGACCAGCTGGGCGAGTCGGTGTCGAGCGGTATCTATTTCTATACGCTGAAGGCGGAGGCGTTTTCCGATACGCGCCGCATGGTTATCCTGAAGTAGTTGTCCTTGAAACATATCAAGCACTCCACTTAGATTGCGGAGCTTAATTCTGATTGAAATCTCCTAAAAGATGAAATCCAACACTCGATAATTCGTGCGTAGATTGGGTGTTGGGTTTCACTTTATCTACATACGCAACAGTGTTGTTGACAAGCAACTCCGGTTTCCCTGGATAGGGATTTGTTTTAATCATTCAACCCAACCTACGCCGCTTATTAGTTTTAATATAGTAGCGTGCTCTGTAGCGTAAGTCGGGATCACATCTCGACACAGCGAATTAACCGTTGATTGGCAAGATGGTTCATCCTGAAAGGAGCGTTATCAATGAAAACTTTGCAAATTAGCTTTGCCTGTCTCGTTTTGTTGGTCGGACAGGTTGCCTTGGTCTATGCTGCTCCTCCCGATGTTGAGGGAGAGGTTGTGCCTAGACCCGAGGGCGGAAGCACCAACTGGGGGCATTCCGTTGATATCAGTGGAACAGTTTTCATCGCTGGGTACACCTCGTATGTCGGAAATAGCGGCGGTGTATTCATCATGGAGCAAAAGGGAAAGAGGTGGGAGATTTTAGAGCACTTCAAGACTCCCGATGGGAATACGAGGGACTGGTACGGTCATGCTGTCGCCCTTGAAGATGACATTGCTGTCGTGAGTGCCTACGAACATGGCGGCAAAAAACCTGTTGCCGGTGGGCCTTTGGGTGAAGGTCCGGGGTTAGTGTATGTCTACAAGCGTGAAGGTACCAAAGGGTTTGGGGAGATGGCAAAATTGAAGGGCGAGGGTATCCAAAACAATGACCGGTTCGGATACTCTGTCGATCTCAGCGGTAGAATCCTGATTGCTGGAACCCCTTTCCATGACGAGGAGAAAGGCGCTGTCTATGTTTTCCAACGCGATGGCGATGAATGGAAACAGTCAGCGAAACTTGTGGCGGACGACGCGGGTGTAAAGAACCGGTTCGGCTGGGACTGCGCGGTCCACGAAAACACGATAGTTGTTGGCGCCCCACTCGCTGCTGCACCTGACAGGCTCTCCGGTGCGGCGTATGTGTTTAAGCGGCAAGGAGACGCGTGGGCACAGGTTGCAAAGATTACCCCCGAAGATGGGGATGGTGGCGATAGTTTCGGTGTCTCTGTCGATGTGAGTAAGAGTCGCATTATTGTCGGTGCAAACAAAGACGAAAATGAAGCGAAGAAGCGTAACTCCGGTTCCGCCTATATCTTTCAATTAGTTGGAGATGCCGTTACACAGGAGGCGAAATTGACCTCAGACGACCCCCAAGAGGGTGCGGGCTTTGGTCTGACCGTTGCGCTTGATATAAACCGTGCGCTCGTCGGTGCGCCTTCGCACGACTCCAAAAGAGGTGATGACTCCGGTGCGGTTTACGCCTTTCTAAAGGTCGGTCCCGACTGGGTGTTGCAGGCGAGAGTCATACCTGAAAAAGGACCGGATGAAGGTAAGGGCCTGACCAGTGGTGACAACATGGGCAGTGCCGTTGCCCTTGACGGTGCATTCGGACGGAAATTCAACTTTGCTGCTATCGGTGTTCAGTGGGACCATCAGGAAGGTGATGATAACGGGTCCGTCTATATCTTTGATACCCAGGATGCGGACGGTATCAACCTACCGTTGTCGGTTGAGCCGCGCGGTGACTTCGCACTGACGATGTTCGGGGATATCAAACGGACAGCATTGTTTCAGAACTTCCCCAACCCGTTCAACCCAGAAACATGGATCCCTTACACGCTTGCTGATAATGCGGAGGTCAACGTTCGCATCTACGATGTCGAGGGTAAGTTAGTGCGTAAATTAGACGTCGGTTACCAGCGTGCAGGCAGCTATCTCAGCAGAGAGAAGGCGGTCTATTGGGATGGTAGGGACCAGCTGGGCGAGTCGGTGTCGAGTGGTATCTATTTTTATACACTCAAGACGGATGCGTTTTCCGATACCCGCCGCATGGTTATCCTGAAATAGTTTCCGTGAAATATGCCAAACACTCCACTTTGTGGGGAGTCAATTCTGATTGAAAACTCCTAAATAGAGTGAACCCCAACCCTTGGTAATCTATGCGTAGATTGGGTGTTGGGTTTCACTCTATTTATCTATACAACAATACCGTTGGCGCGCAGCCCCTCCGATTTACCTTGATAGGTTTCCGTTTTAATCTTTCCATCCAACCTAAGCCACCTATTAGTTTGAATATAGCAGCGTGAACTATGGGTTGAGATTCACATCTCGACAGAGCGAATTAACCGTTGATTGACAAGATGGTTCCTCCTGAAAGGAGCGTTATCAATGAAAACTTTGCAAATTAGCTTTGCCTGTCTCGTTTTGTTGGTTGGACAGGTCGCATTGGGCTATGCCGCTGTTCCTGATGTTGAGGGAGAGGTTGTTCCTAGGCCCGAGGGTGGAAGCACCAGTTGGGGGCATTCCGTTGACATCAGTGGAACGACTTTTATTGCTGGGTACCCCTCGCATAGGGGACATAGTGGGGGTGTCTTCATCATGGAACGAGAGGGGAAGAGGTGGGAGGTTTTAGACCACTTTAAGACCCCCGATAACGGGACGATGGATTGGTACGGTTGTGCCGTTGCCCTTGAAGGTGACATTGCTGTCGTGGGTGCCTACGAACATGGTGGAAAAAGACACAAGGCAGGCGCACTGTTAGGTGGCGGACCAGGATTAGTGTATGTCTACAAACGTGAAGCCAAAGGGTTTGAGGAAATGGCAAAATTTAAAGGCGAGGATGTCCAAAACGATGACCGGTTCGGATATTCTGTTGACCTCAGCGGGAAAATCCTCATCGCTGGCACTCCTTTTCATGACGAGGAGAAAGGTGCTGTCTATGTTTACCAACTAGACGGTAAGCAATGGAAACAACAAGCCAAACTTCAGGCGGACGATGCGGGTGTAAAAAACCGATTCGGTTGGGACTGCGCGATCTATGAAAACACAATAGTTGTCGGTGCCCCACTCGCCGCTGCCCCTGCGAGACTCTCCGGTGCGGCGTATGTCTTTAAGCGTCAGGGTGACGCATGGGCACAGGTAGCAAAGATCACTCCCGATGACGGGGATAGCGGCGACAGTTTCGGTGCTGCTGTTGATGTTAGCAGGGATCGAATCATCGTCGGAGCAAACAAAGACGAAAATGAAGCGAAGAAGCGCAGCTCCGGCTCTGCCTATATCTTTAGCGGTGTCGGGGATGTCTATACACAGGAGGCGAAGTTGACCGCGGACAAGCCTCAAGAAGGTGCTGGCTTCGGGCATTCGGTTGCGATAGATATAAACCGTGCGCTTGTCGGTGCGCCATCTACCGATACCAAAGCCAATTTACATTCTGGAGCCGCTTACGCCTTTTTGCAAGTGGAAGCCGATTGGGTGTTGCAGGCGAGAGTCATACCTGTGAAAGGACCAGATGAACCCGGTTTACCGGGTGGCGACAACCTGGGCAGTGCCGTTGCCCTTGATGGTAAATTCGGACAAAGATTCAACTTCGCCGCCATCGGTGTTCAATGGGATAGTCAAGAGGGCGAGGGCGGGGGTGATGCCGGCTCCGTTTATATCTTTGATACCCGGGATGCGGACGGTCTCAACATACCGTTGTCAGTTGAGCCGCGCGGCGACTTTGCGCTGACGATGTTCGGGGATATCAAACGGACAGCATTACTTCAGAACTTTCCCAATCCGTTTAACCCAGAAACATGGATCCCTTACACGCTCGCTGATAATGCGGAGGTCAACGTTCGCATCTACGGTGTCGAGGGTAAGTTAGTGCGTAAATTAGACGTCGGTTACCAGCGTGCAGGCAGCTATCTCAGCAGAGAGAAAGCGGTCTATTGGGATGGTAGAGACCAGCTGGGCGAGTCGGTGTCGAGTGGTATCTATTTTTATACGCTGAAGGCAGATACGTTTTCCGATACGCGCCGCATGGTTATCCTGAAGTAGTTGTCCTTGAAACATACCAAGCACTCCACTTGGATTGCGAGGTTTGATGCTGATTGGAATCTCCTAAATAGTGAACCCCAACCCTTGGTAATCTATGCGTAGATTGGGTGTTGGGTTTCACTCTATTTATCTATACAACAATACCGTTGACACGCAGCTCCTCCGGTTTACCTTGATAGGTGTCCGTTTTAATCTTTCCATCCAACCTAAGCCACCTATTAGTTTGAATATAGCAGCGTGAACTATGGGTCGAGATTCACATCTCGACACGGCGAATTAACCGCTGATTGACAAGATGGTTCATCCTGAAAGGAGCGTTATCAATGAAAACCTTGCAGGTTACCTTCACCTGTCTCATTCTATTGGTTGGACAGGTCACGCTAAGCTATGCTGCTCCCGATGCGGAAGGAGACGTTGTCCATAGACCTGAGGGGGGACAGACCAATTGGGGGCATTCCGTTGACATCAGTGGGACAACCCTCATCGCCGGGTATACTTCTTATACAGGTGACCTCGGCGGTGTCTATATCCTTGAATACGATGGAAAGAGATGGGATCTTATAAATCACTTTAAAACTCCCGACGGAAACACGAGGGATCAGTATGGACATGCTGTCGCTATTGAAGATGACGTTGCCGTAGTGAGTGCCTACGAACATGGCGGGAAAAGACCCACCGCAGGTGGAAGGTTGGGAGGAGGACCGGGAATAGTGTATGTCTTCCAACGTCACGCCGGAGGAAAAGGGTTTGGGGATATGGCAAACTTTAAAGGCGAGGGTGTCCAGAACGACGACCGGTTCGGATATTCGGTTGACATTAGTAGAAATACCCTTATTGCCGGAACCCCTTTTCATGACGAGGAGAAAGGTGCTGTCTATGTTTACACACTTGATAACAAGCAGTGGAAGCAGACAGCCAAACTTGTGGCGGACGATGGGGGTCCAAAGAATCGGTTTGGTTGGGATTGCGCGATTAGTGAAAATACGATAGTTGTCGGCGCCCCGCTGGCTGCTGCACCCGCAAGGCTCTCCGGTGCGGCGTATGTGTTTAAACGACAGGGAGACAATTGGGTACAGACTGTGAAGATTACTCCCGAAGATGGGGATGGTGGCGATAGTTTTGGTGTTTCCGTTGATGTGAGTAAGAGTCGCATCATTGTCGGCGCAAACAAAGATGAGAACGAGGTGAAAAAGCGCGGTTCTGGTTCTGCGTACATCTTCCAATTGGTTGGAGATGCCGTTACCCAGGAGGCGAAATTGACTGCGGATGAACCGCAAGAAGGTGCCGGTTTTGGTCTAACGGTTGCGATTGATGTCAATCGTGCGCTTGTTGGCGCGCCGTCAGCCGATACGAAGCGGGGTGACGATTCTGGCGCTGCTTATGCCTTTCTGAAGGACGGACCCAACTGGGTGTTGCAAGCGAGAGTCATTCCTGAGAAAGGACCGGATGAAAGTAAGGGTCTGACTAGTGGAGACAATATGGGCAGTGCCGTCGCCCTTGATGGTCAATTCGGGCGAAAGTTGAATTTCGCTGTCGTCGGCGTTCAATGGGATGCGCACGCTCAAGGTGGCGATGATGAAGGCTCCGTATATATCTTTGATACCGCCGATGTTGCCGGTCTCAACATACCGTTGTCGGTTGAACCGCGCGATAACTTGGCTCTGACGATGTTCGGGGATATCAAGCGGACAGCATTGTTTCAGAACTTCCCCAACCCGTTCAACCCAGAAACATGGATCCCTTACACGCTTGCTGACAGTGCGGAGGTCAACGTTCGCATCTACGATGTCGAGGGTAAGTTAGTGCGTAAATTAGACGTCGGTTACCAGCGTGCAGACAGCTATCTCAGCAGAGAGAAGGCGGTCTATTGGGATGGTAGGAACCAGTTGGGCGAGTCGGTATCGAGTGGTATCTATTTCTATACGCTGAAGGCAGATACGTTTTCCGATACGCGCCGCATGGTTATCCTGAAATAGGTTTCCTTATTATCAAGTTACTTAGGTTGGAGCGGATTGCTGTATTTAGAATTCGTATCTAAAAGTATTGCCTTTTATTTGTAATTATGATATAATTTTCAACGTTTTATATGATGACGGATCTAAAATAGATTTTATAAATTTTAGGGTTTTAGTCTCCGATAATTCTTCTAAATCGGAGAGTGCCCTAGCAAATGTGATGATGGAGAGCCATCATCATAGTTTTGGTTTTAGAGTCGATTGGGTTTCAAATTTCGACCCTAAAATTTCACTAACCTCAATATAAGGAGGAATTAAATTGAAACGCCTACTATTTCTTACACTCGCACTAACTTTCCTTGCAGGTGGCTATGCAACCGCTCAGATGGCAGTGTTTATTGACGGCGCTGACTTTGAGAGTTATGTATCAGCACCGCATGACCCATGTTTCTTCGATGAAGATCTCTGTTGTCCATTCACCTTTGAATCGTGGTTCAAACCCTTTGACTCCCAAGGGGAACGAATGATTCTCAACAAAGAAGATCATTGGGAATCTGCTAACAAAGATGGTCTCTTCCAATCTGCTATCGCAGGTGCCAACGACCAAGGTAAAAATAACGGTTGGGCATGGGAGAACAGTGGTCTCGGTGTTGGCGTCAACGTGTGGAACCACGGCGCAGTTGTCTGGGATCCGCCGAAAGTCCATATGTTTCTCAATGGCAAACAGGGGGACGACGGTGAGCACGCTGGTAATCAACTGGCTTGGGCGCATGAAGATACGTTCAAGATGGGGCGGCGTGAACGCGGTGGTGCGACCCACTCTATCTACCATGGGTTGATTGACGAGGTCCGTATATCAAAAGGTGCCCGATACACTGGCGACTACGATATGCCTAAAGAAGAATGGACGCCAGATGCTGATACGAGAGCCCTCTATCATCTGAACGAAGTAGACGGCGCAGCGACGATTGTCAATTTCGCCAAAGAGGGTGGCCACGCCAAACCGTGCCCGGATGCCGTTCTTGAAGGCGCGGTTGAGTTGTGGGACGTTGGTCATGGTAGCGGACACGAACAGCCTTTTGAGCCGTTCGCTGTCGAACCCGGTGACAAGATGACAACAACGTGGGGACACGTTAAAGAGCGTTCAGTTCGATAAAACAATGTGATGTGTATATCGCACATCTTCGATAATTTTAAGAGGGGCGAAGCTGAAAAAGTTCGCCCCTTTTTTTATTGCTTGCATCTGGCATCACGATTTGATAACATGGTTTCGTAGGAGGATAGGAGATTCGTTGATGCGCCATGTCACCGTATTAGCAGCTGTATTTCTACTTTTCACCGTTGATGCCAGTTCTGTCTCTGATCCCGCGCTTGACCTTGGCGAGCATCTCTTTGCGCTACAAAACTATGATGCGGCAATTACGGAATATAAGCGGTTTCTATTTTTCAACCCCGATCATCCACAAGCGGTCGAGGCGCAGTTCAAAATTGGATTGGCATACCGCGCCCAGAGATGGCGGACGAAAGCGGTTGAAGCGATGATTGCGGCTGTCCAACTGACCACGGAAACCGAATCGCAGGCGGAAATGCGAACTGAACTCGCTGTGACGCTGATTGCTAGCGGTGCCTATGATCTCGCGCTGATTGAACTGATTAAGGTTGATATGCAGAGTCAGTCAAAACGATTGCGTCAGCGCGCTCGTTTCTTGCGGGGAGTTGCTTATCTGTATCAATTCAAGTGGAAACAGGCGCGATCGGTCTTTCAGGCGTATTTCGATGGGATGCCCGGTGCGGCGGAAGCTGCTGCCAAGATTGATGGGCTCTTTTTGGATGCACTTAATCGGCGGCAGAAATCGGAGAAGACAGCGCGGAGGCTTTCCACCTTTCTGCCGGGGTTAGGACAAACTTACGCTGGAGACTGGAAAAATGGGTTGAACGCACTGCTCCTCAATGGAGCCCTTGGTTATGTTACGCTCGATGCTGCAATAGAACGGGACTACGACGATGCGCTGCTTTCATTCTTTTTTCTGTCGTACCGCTACTATGCGGGAAATCGGTATCGCGCAGCGGAGGCAGCACGGGCGTTCAATGACCAAGAAAATCGTCGGCATGTCGAAAAGATTTTGCAACTGTTAGCAACCTACTTTGAAGGAGATAAGCGTGGGAAATGAAGTAGATACCCGAGTCCTGAATCTCGCGTCTTGTGTCCAGATCACTATCAAAAACGTTTAGACAGTCTGTCATGCTCATAGATTCACACGCTCACATTCAACTGGATAGATTTGATGGGGATCGGGAAGCGGTTTTAGAACGGGCTTACGAAGCTGGGGTGCACGCGATTCTGGTCATCGGATTTGATCTGGAGACCAGTCGTGGAGCAATTGCACTTGCGGAGAAACATGATCAAATTTATGCGACCGTTGGTATGCATCCACATGATGCGAAAGATCTGGATGACGAAATTGTGCGTATCTTTCGTGAGCTCGTTGCACACCCAAAAGTCGTGGCGCTCGGCGAGATGGGTTTGGACTACTACCGCAACCTCTCACCCCGTCCGATCCAGAAGACCGCGTTTGAGCGCCAATTAGATTTAGCGGAGGAATTAGACCTCCCGATTGTTATCCATAACCGTGAAGCCTACCACGACATCCTCCCGATTTTACAGACGCGACGCGGCAGGGTACGTGGCGTGATGCACTGCTTTTCGGGTGATGTTGAAATTATGCGCCAGAGTCTGGCGCTCGGATTTCACATTGGCATTGGTGGTCCGGTGACTTATCGCAGGTCGGAGCCTTTGCAGGAGGTTGCTCGAACAGTTCCTGCGGAAGCCTTGTTGGTAGAAACCGATTGCCCCTGGCTGGCACCACAATTTCGACGTGGAAGGCGTAACGAGCCGGCGTATGTTCGTGCTACAGCGGAGAAAATCGCCGAACTGCGCGGTATTTCATTGGAAGAAATCGGTGAGATAACGACACGAAATTTTGAAAGTCTGTTTGTCGCGTCATGAGGCCAATTTAACACACGCTATGAATTTGTTGGAACATAGGTGTTGTTGCGAATATAATTCATGTCAGAGGTTTTAGAGGAGAACTATCAAATGAAAATTACAAAGGTCGAGACATTCTTAGTTAAACCGCGTTGGCTCTTTTTAAAAATTCACACCGATGAGGGTTTGGTTGGGCTTGGGGAACCAATCCTTGAAGGACGTGCCAAGACTTGTGCACAAGCGGTCGATGAGCTCGCGCCCTATCTGATTGGGAAAGATCCACGGCGTGTTGTCCATCACTGGCAGGCAATGTATCGCCACGCTTTCTATCGTGGGGGTCCCATCATGACGAGTGCATTAAGTGGCGTTGATCAAGCCCTCTGGGATCTTGCGGGGAAATCACTTGGTGTTCCTGTTTACCAACTATTAGGCGGTCCTACGCGTGACCGCATCCGTCTGTACAAAGGTGGTGGCGATCCGGAAACTATCAAAGAGTGGATTGATAAAGGATTCACGGCGTTCAAGACCGGTGTTGCCGGTGGGAGACCTGCCCGGTTAATCGAATCGAAGGGATTTGTAGATCGCGCTACAGAACGGTTTGCTGCATTGCGTGAAGCCGCTGGACCTGACGTCGATATTGGCATTGACTTCCACGGCGCAATCAGTCCACAAACCGCAAAACTACTGATTCGTGCGTTAGAACCGTATCAGCCGATGTTTGTTGAGGAACCGTGTCAGTGTCAGAACGTCGATGTGATGGCGGAAATTGCGCGCGGCACACATTTGCCGATTGCTACTGGCGAACGGATTTTCACCAAGTGGGGCTTCCGTGAAATATTAGAGAAAGGTGCTGCTTCTATCCTGCAACCGGATTTATGTCATGCGGGTGGAATCAGTGAAGTCCGACTCATTGCGGGTATGGCGGAGGCATACTACGCAGGTCTTGCACCGCACAATCCATTGGGACCGATTTCACTTGCGGCATGTATTCAGTTAGATGCGTCAATTCCCAATTTCCTCGCGCAAGAGCATACAACATTAGGGGAGGGTTACCTCAAGAACCCGTTTGTTTTCAAGGATGGCTTCGTGGAGTTACCGACGGGTCCCGGTTTGGGAATTGAGCTTGATGAAGATGCTATGGAGGATAAGATCGATCACGATTGGCAGAACGCTCAGACCTATGATCCAGATGATGGGTCCGTGATTGATTGGTAGTTCACATTGACATGTCGAGTTGTCAACTCCTAACACGAGACAGTAACCAAAACTAAGGAGGTACGCAATGTTAACGGCGGAACAGGAATCGTATTTTGACACTTTCGGTTTTCTCTTTATGCGACAATACTTCTCATCGGAGGAGATGAGCGAGATTACACATGAGTTTGATAAAGTGCTGACCGAAGAGCGTGGTGGGACACCCTTCACCGGGAGGGAACAGGGTACGACAACCATCGTTGAGCAAAATTCCTTTTTTACACAACTTGTCGAGGCTGATCGTATCTACAAGGTTATTGAGCAGTTGATGCCGGATGAGTTTATCTGGTCCGGTTCTGAAGGGAACCTGACTGCCCACAGCGAGCACCGGTGGCATGCGGATCGGCAGGGCGTGGCAGAGGTTGATTACCTACGCATCAAGGTGATGATTTATCTCGATCCAGTGACGAAAGAGCGGGGCTGTTTGCGCATTATCCCCGGTTCACATCGACTACCGCTCCACATGGATCTTGAACCGCTCATCGCCCAGAAACCGGAATCGAGCCCAACGACCTTCGGAGTTTCCGGGGCAGAATTGCCGTGCTTCCCTCTCGAAGCGCAGCCGGGCGATGTTGTATTTTTCAATCATTGCCTGTGGCACGGGATGTTCGGGGGTTGGGCGGGGCGCCGCTATATCGCCCTGAAATTTGCCGCCAAGCCGACAACTGAAGCGCACATGGCTTCTTTGCAGCGTTGGTCGCCCTACGCTCTGAAGCCCAATGAAGCGTTTGTCAATAGCGATCGACCGCGAATTCAAAGCATGATGGCGGGGGTTCCGGGGATTGAATCGAGTGGTTAGTTGTGGGGATTGATGAGTGCTAGTTTAACAACGGATATAGTTGTCGCAAGGGGCAATTATAGTAGATTTGAAAATTAATTAGACACTATTGACGAGCGAGACTAAGAACTTGTTGGCAGGGATAGGGCACGCAGCATTCCGTTCCGATTCATCGGGAGGTAATCTGCCAGTAGCGCACAATGGTAGTTTACGAGCCGGGATCACAATCTGTATGAGGTTTCAGAAAATAATTCGGTAATTCTATATTTTCCCCCAAGCCCCGTAGGTGCGGTTGGAAACCGCACCGGACATCGCTCGGAAATTACCGGATCAATATGTTAATCTTCATGCAGATTGTGGTGCAAAAGACTATTTACTTTTAATGTCTATTTATTTGAGGGGTGCTCATAAATCAACCCCACCGGGAGAGGCTTCCTAGCCTCAATTTACACACGGGCGTACCTACCGACAGTGCTATTGTACAGTATTGGCGCATTCAACGCAGAGGCTTTCAACCTCCACGATTCGTAAATCTTTATTACTTTACCGGGGAACCAGAGAGAGATTATCCTGTGAATCCTTAAATCCTGAAAATCCTGATTCAGACAACAACCATGAACACCCTTCATTTATTTTTAGGATTCACCATAAAAATCCATGATAAATATTTCTAATTTAGGAGTTACGCAGCTCAGTTTGTAGTAACGCAATTCATTGCGCGCCCCGACAGGCGCGTCTGCCTATAAACCTAAGATCGGACCGTAGGGGCAACCCTTGTGGTTGCCCGCCTGTCCCCCTGGTCTCGGAACGGACGATAAATCGGGGATTCATCAGACTTTGAGCGTTCAAGTGCGTAAGTCCTATAATTATATCTCTGCCTGCTTCGGGTCACGGATGAAAAGCGCGGTCAAGAGGGTCGCGAGGGTCGCGGCGATAAGAACGAAGAACCATGGATAGGTGGGGTTTTGGGCATAGAGGTAACCTCCCGCGAGAGATGCTATCATCAAGGGCAGGGTGATGAGGAAGCCGGTGCCGGGACCACCAGTCCCGCCCCCTGCGGCGCCAATCACGACTCCGCCTTGACCCAACGCTGCCATCACTCGTCCTCGAATCTCTCGTGGTGCGATGTCCGCCATCAGCGCAGTACACGCAGGGATAGTAAGAGCAGATGCCACTCCAATCGCTGACCGTATCAGAAGAACAGCAATGAAACTTTTCGCAAGAATGAACAGGGGCATCGCCACCGTCGAAAGGAGTAAGGCTATGAACAATGACGTCGTCCTACCCCAACGGTCAACCACAACTCCTGCCGGAATGAGTATCAAGAGCCCCAACGCTGTCTCACAAAGCAAAGTCAGTCCCCACCGCGACGAAGATAGGCCAATCTGCTCTATAGCGTAGACCACCCAAAAAGGGCTTGCTACTCCATTGGCCATGAAGGCGAGGATAATGACACCCGCCAGGGCTTTCAGAGAATGGGGTAATCCCCGTAACAGCGTGGGAATTCCACTATACGCTTGGAGGAGCAAACTTGGGAAGGAAGAAACTGTCAACCGAGTATGGGACTGTGGCGTAGGTTCTTTGAGGAAACGGACATGTATGACAGCAGAAGCCAGATACAACACCAGCATCGCTCCATACAATGTCCGGACACCGGTGTTTGGACCAGAGAGCTCTACAACCAGACCAGCGATGTAAGGCGCGAAGATAGACAGACCGCTGGAAATAGTGTTCATCGTTGCAATGCCTCGGCCACGGTCTTCTGGAGATAGCGAGTCGGCAATCAGCGCTGACCGGGGTGGAAATCCCAGAACCACCATACCACTCATCAATGAAGCGATCGCAATTACTTGCCAGTTGAACGCGAAGACATATATTAGGAGGAAGGCGACAGAGAGGTAGTTGCTCAGCACGATGAGTTTAATCCGGCTGGTGCGATCTGTGAGGTAGCCGGCAATGGGAAATACGATTAGCCCTGCCAGTGGTCTGAGAAAGTTCACCCAGCCGATAGTTTTGGCATCCCCGCCGAGGGCAAGAACATACAGCGATGCGTAAGGAAAAACCATCGCGCGAGCGAAGTTGCCTAGCAGCCCGGTAATAGAAAAAACCATAATGTTGCCAGACATTAACCTTTTAGCATTGCCGATGACGCTGTTGTTAAGCATAAGGCGCCGCCCTATTTCATTAAAGATTGTTCAGGAATGCGGTAAGCTGGGGATAGTGTAATGGTGCGTAATTCCTGTTGTTCCGTTCGTTTGTTATCTCTTTTTCGTGCGTGTATCGTTCTATCCTTTTTCAAGCGTGACGACCTCCGGTAATGGCATATAGTTCTGTTTTTCAAGGAGTGCGAGAAGTTCCTGAGATTGCTGGCGTGCTACCACAAAATCCGTCGGGGAAATCTCGCCGAGAATATACTTCCCAATCTGTTTGGAGGCTCTGATTTCTTGAGCGATATGCGCGCTTTTGCAGCGTAGCAGCATCACGTCCATTAAGTAAATTTGCCCATATCGTTCTGCCCAATCCCTGATTGACACCTCAACGTTTTGCGGAATGCCGGTTCTGGAATGGGTTGTCAAAAAAACTAGAATTTCATCGAGGGAGAAGCCTGAACGCAAGCCGTTGTAGGTTGATTCGGCGGAGAGCCTATAAGTGGACATCTGATCTGCTTGATGGAGTTCCGCAATGTGGCTGAGTTTCCACCGGAGTGTGGGGGCTAGATAGCTTGAGGCAAGCACCTCGTGATTGGGTTGAATAATAAAGGAGGACTCAAACTTGTGACTTTCAATCGGTTCGCCATGGAACAGACGTCGTCCAATATCCGTCACCCGGATCGCAACATCATCCCCCAGATGGGCGAACGTAATCCCTCCCAGATAGGTTAGGTGGTTAGCTAAGGAACGTTCAAGCTGAGAATAAAGTGTTTGCATCCAAGTGGCACTCACTGCGAATTTGGAGATCTGCTCTTGAATCGAGGAAAGCAGTATCCATTGTTCTGAGGGAAGAACGCGCACAATGGATTGTGCAATTGACACTGAAGGGTCCTTCGATGTGCTGTGTTTCAGCCAGTGGTTGTATATGTCTATAAGTTTTTCTGGATCGGTTTTTTGGATCCATTCCTTGCCGATTTCGCTGCATACTAGATTAGAATCCTGTTGACGAATCAGCTTTTGGTGCCGGCAAAAATGAAAAATTAAAGCTAAACGATCCGGATTTTCCGCGGCTGGATTGATTCGGGTGTAGACCTTTGGTGTATCATTCGATACTTCAAAACGTTTAAGAAGTTGCTTCTGTGTGTGCTTATAGATGCTGCCATGCTGCGTTTGTCGTATTCCATATTGGGAGGCAAAGCAGAGGAAGGTGAAAGTATCCCGGACAAGCGCGAAACCATCATTACGAACCTCCCGGGGCGTTTCTTTCGGTTGCTTAAGGGATGCGCTCATATCTTCCGCGAATATGTCTTGCAGTAGCGCGCGCAGGTCAGTTGGGACAATGTAGTGATATTGCATCCCACTTGCTGCGAATGTGAAAACAAAACCTGATTCGGTGAGCATATGCAGAATTTCAGTGCCTCTGCTAGGCCAACCGCTGCTCATCTGATTGACCTTCCGATTGAATAGATGAAACGGAACTCCCGTTTCACCACAGGAGAAGGCAAGAATCATCAGCACTAAACGCTCGTAGGAGTTAAGGTGTTCAACGGAGTCTTTCAAGGACGCTGGATCAAGGAATCTCTCAACAATTTGCTGACGCAGCCCTGATGTAGGCAGCCGATCCGTTAATCTCAACCGGCGAGCGATCCGTTGACAGTATGCTTTGGAGGCGTTTTTGAGGCAGTCACTGTAATTCATTATGTACGGAAACGTCCTAATTAAATATTGGGTGAAAAATAAATTATAGCATATCGGTACAACAAAACAAGCCTTATTTCTGACTTTCGGTCCGTAAGAAAAATGTTGACGGACTGACCACAGGCGGCAAAGATAGCGGATGAACTTATTATTAAGTTAGCTGTTTCACACTTTATATCGTATATATGGAGGAAATTGATGAAATTACCTAAATACCACGTTTGGAAGTGGCATATCGCGTTAATGACGTTGGTCGCTTGGATCTGCCTTGATGGTGTGGAGCTAATCACACAAGCGCAGGTACAACCTCCCCGTCGTAGAAGAGGATTAATGATTAACCCAGAAGAAGTGCGGAAAAAGGATGAAATAACAGTTGATATTGGAAAAAGCCTTGTAGAAATTGTCCAGCGTGCAAGCCGTCAAAGCACAAATCAGATGGTAGATATGGTGCTTGTTATTGATGGAAGTTTGGCGATGAAAGGTCCGGGCAAAATACTCGAAGCGCGGGCTGTTGATATGGTTAACGTCTTTGAAGAGGCGGTAATTGATTATCGGTTTGGGATCGTTTGGTTTCAAAGTGCCGGGAAAACATCACGGATCGCAATCAAACCGTTGCAGAGTGGACTCATTGAGCTTGAAGACAATTTTCGCAATTTGCCGCCACCGAGATTTAAGGGGCGTGTCGCTGGACACGGACTCGACGCGATTATGAAGGGTCTTGAAGATTTACAATTCCGGTCGGAGGCTGAAAAGCATCTCGTTGTTGTGACAAATTCAAAATTGCAAACCTCTTGGGGCACGGGGGACGACAGGAATCAGGTTATCGGGAAAATTCTGGATTGGTGTAAGCGAGATAAGGTTCGGATTAACATCATCGGAATCAGCGAAGAGATACAGATGCAATTAACCGATATGACCGACGGGAAATGGTACGCGATTGACAAATACCAACGTAAGGTTGACCATACCCCGCTGATAGACAAATCTATAACCAAGATTGACGGGATTTTCAGGCGCATCGCTCAGCATATCGCTGCGACAGTAACACAACCCATCGATCTTGTCTTTATTTATGATTCCAGTTTAAGCATGGACGAGAAAGTGGGTGAGATCTGTACGGGACTGGAAAGATTGGTCGAGGTTCTGGACAGCGAGGGGCTGGATTATCGGTTTGGAATCATCCGGTTCTGGGCACAGTCAGGAGGCGGCGAAAGTTCGGTTACGATAACGCGACCGCCATTAAATGTTAAGCAGGTCACGAAACTGTTTCAGAGACCGAAGCGCGGCGATGAACATCTGTTAGACGCAATTATGGAAGGTGTTCCCAAACTCCAAACCCCCGAAAATCGGAAGCTCGTACTTTTTATCGTTACCGACGAGCCATCCAGCAGTGGACCCGGAACAGGATATACAGTTAGGAAGGCAGTCGAAGTCTGCCGCCGCGCTGACGCACAAGTCAACGCTATCGGAGGCGTTTCAGCGATGGGTTCTGTGCGTGATACAGCCGATGTTCATGGAGGTTCTGAAGAGTTCCAGCGACGGGCTCCTGCAGCCACGAACGGACAACACTACATCATGCCGGGGGCCGTGGTGCTATTTCAGAGTCGTCTCATCAGGTAAGTAGTTAGATCTAATTGGTTGAATATTTTTACTGCTGCAATCTATCAGGTTAAGACTTTCGACTGCTGACCATATATGGAAGGAGATATCATGATAGACGCGGAACTGGCTTTCGCTTCAGCGACCGACCTCTTGGAGTTGATTTCGACAAAGCAGATCTCTCCGGTAGAACTGACTGAACTATATTTTGACCGCATCGAAAGACTGGATTCACAGCTAAACGCATTCCTGCTCTTGACCCACGACGAAGCGATGGAGACTGCCAAGGCTGCTGAGGCGGCGGTTGTCCGCGGTGATGAACTGGGGGCACTGCACGGCCTGCCTATCCCCATCAAGGACACCCAGATGACCAAGGGGATACGGACCACTTCGGGTTCAGTGGTATACAAGGACCGGATACCGGAGCGGGATTCAGCCGTGGTGGAGCGGGTGCGGAACGCTGGAGGTATCATTTTAGGCAAAACCAACGTTCCAGAGTTCGGCATGGTGGGCACCTGTGAGAACAGCTTGGGCATTTCCGGGTGTAACCCTTGGAACACTGATCGCACGCCGGGCGGGTCCAGTGGTGGTGCAGCAGCGGCGGTGGCCGCGTACTTATGCCCCTTTGCTACCGGCAGCGATGGCGGCGGATCCATCCGCATACCCGCTAACTTATCCGGTATTTACGGCATCAAGCCTACGCAAGGTCGAGTCTCTGGCTATACTGGCTTGCAAGGTCCTGCGATGCCCTACATTTTCTCCCAGAACGGTCCCCTTAGCCGTACCGTGCGGGATGCTGCCCTAATGCTCCAGACACTTGCCGGACACGACCGAAGAGATCCTACCTCCCTCCGGGAAATACCACCCGATTTCATCGCTGCAGTAGACAGGGAGATCGCGGGACTCCGCATTGCTTGGAGCCCAGACTTCGGCTTCGCTGCTGTGGAACCCGATGTCTTGGACGTAACCTCAAGGGCAGCGCAGCTGTTTGAGGAACTCGGTTGCAACGTTGAGGAATCTGACTTGGCGATGGATCCGCCCTACGACACTTTCGGCGCCATTATAGCGGGGGATTCGTATACCAGCCAAGGCAGGTATCTGGAAACCCACGGGGATCAGATGACCGAATTTGCCAGATTCTGTCTTGAATATGGGGCGAAAGTCACTGTAGCCGACTACGCCAGAGCGCTCGGTCAGATTGACGTTTTGAAAGCGCGTATGACCGACCTGTTTGAGGAATACGATCTGTTGCTTTCACCGACATCGTGCTTTCCTGCCTTCCGCAACGGCGAGTATCCCGGCAAATGGTCGCCTGACAGAATCTTCCCGGATCAGTACTGGAACGGTGCGTTTACGTTACCGATTAATGTGATTGGGCACCCTGCTGCCACTGTGCCTGCGGGTTTCTTGTCTGACGGTCTGCCCATCGGTCTCCATATTGTGGGGAGGAAGGGGGATGAAGAGACGGTCCTCGCCGCGTCGGGCGCTTTCGAGCAGGCACAACCGTGGATACAGCACAGACCTCCAGTGTCCTGATTGGACACTTAAAACTGCGTTTAAACTGTATATCGTAATCTGTATTACTACGCCCCACGTTTTGTACATTTAGGGGCGTTTTTTGTTTGTCTCCTCCGGTTAAAACCTTGAGGTATGAATACGGACAAAAGATAACAATTCATAAAATTCTTTGATTCAATACAAAAAAGCGCCAGAGAAAATCTCAAAATTGTATCTTGGTAAGAATTGGGAAGGAATGAATCTAAACCATGGTGTCAATCAACTCATACACTGTAAGAGATCCGTTGAGGACATAAAGGAGGGTAATACCACGTGAAGCACATGATGATTATGTCGATACTTACGTTGTTGGTATCATCAGTACGGGCAGAGATATTTCGTGATGATTTTAATGATGGTGACTTAAAGGGATGGACGTTCATGCAAGGTGCCGAACATGGCAGGATTCAAGACAGCGCATTGGTCCTCAGTTCTCCTAATCCTAAGGCCGAGTTTGGGGCAGAGGCTGTCATTGCTGTTGATGGTATAATCGCAAGCGACTATGAAGTGTCAGTGTCTGTAAAAATCAGCAGGCTAGTTAAGGGTATTCTGCATGGTCCACACGTTGGGCTGCGCGCTCATATACCTCCACGCCTTGAGCCGTTCATTAAGAGTTTTCAGGGAAACAAGACACTCCGAACGCTTCTGTACGGGCAATCTTACAAGTTCATTCTAGGTTATCAAGATATAGGCGGTGGAGTTACAGAAAGAGGTTTTGGGGCGACCATTCAACATGTGGAGGCTTCTAAGAAAGGAGATAGATGGAATATCAATAGCGAGGGCAGATCGCGCGCATTTCGACTATTTGATTTTAGGCTACACAAGTGGTATCGCTTGAAGCTCATTGCTGAGGGGAATCGGTTTCAATGCTTCATTGATGACATAGAGATGCTAAATTTTTTTGACGACACCTACACAGCAGGGAAAATTTACCTGTCGTCAGGATGGGGTAACCGGGTCCACTTCGACGATTTTGAGGTTCAATACGAGGCTCTTTCAGTGCCTCCTCGCAAGCAACTCACAACTATTTGGGGGAAGATAAAGAGCAACTTCCATTAGTGTGTGGTTTAGTAGCTGAGAAAATGACTGCAATTCTTGACCGTGCTTTGTTGGTAGAGGTGTCAAGCAATCAAACCACCCTTTGGGGACGTATGAAATTGGAGAGACAGTGACAATTTGAAACACCAATCATAAGACAAAAGACTTCCTTGGATCGTGCTATCCTCCACTTCAATGTAAAAAAGTGCTAAAAAAAATCTCAGAACTGTATCTTGATAGGGTGTAAGGGAGGAATGAAGAGCCATGACTAAAAACAATACGCTCATCCATCGCGCCCAGTCTGGCGATGAAGGGGCTTTTTCTGAGCTAATGCGGGTGTATCACACCTTCGTTTACGCGATTGTTGCCGGAATCGTAAACAATTCGCATGATGCCGAAGAGGTGGTGCAAGACACCTTCCTCAACGCCTATCGAGGACTGACGCAGCTTGAGGATACAAGTAAATTTGAAAGCTGGCTGGCAGAGATTGCGCGGAATTGTGCGCGACAGTGGTTCCGAAAACAGCGGGGCGACACCATTTCCATTGACGAGGTGAGCGAACAGATGCTCCCAACGGAGGACCCACCCGATGAGCGATTGACACAACAGGAACAGAGGGAATTGATTCGCCGAACGATGGAGACGCTTCCACAAAAGGATAGGGACATCGCCCGCGCCTTCTATCTGGAAGGCGCAAGCTACGATGAACTGACCAGCACGCATAGGCTATCATACAACGCAGTTGCGTTTCGACTGTCGCGTGCGAAACGGCAGCTCTCTAAACGGTTGCAATACCTTCTGACAGGCATCTTCGTTTCTCCTACAACGACACTAAAAAAACTTTATTCGGGAGGTCTAACTGCCATGAAAGTTGGAACAGCGCCTAAAATAACGGTTGGTGCGGCAGCACTGATTGGGCTTATTTTTATCGGTTACATTGGGATACGTCAGTTGAATGCACCCACAGTTGCAGAACGCGTGTATCTGTCGCCGTGGGAAGACGGGGCTGCACGCCCACAAAGTAGCCCGGAAGGATTGGTTGCCCAAACTAATCCTGCTCAAGATACAGAAAGCGGGGATAATCAACCACAAATTGCTTCAGCAGCATCCACTGAAGAGAGGGAACTGATTGACGATTTGTTCGCTGAACTCGACGAAACGGATTCGTCCCAATTCGCAACAGAACTAGAATCTGAGCTAGATCCAGAGGAGGAACTCACTACCGAGGCATCTACGTTATTAGATGACACCGGTCAGTCTGCTGAAGATGTGATGTATGCTTTCGTGGAGGCGTTTAGGACTTCTGACTTTAAGGCAATGCGTTCATTATTGACGGCAAATATGAGAAATGATAAGGGACACGGTGGCCATGATGATTCCGAGATTCCCATAGAGATAGGGGAGATACAACACGAGTCATCAGATGGCATACCGGATGAAGCCTTTGAAGCTATGGCTGCAGAGAAGATAAGGCAGCTTGAACCACTGCTGGTAGAGTCGATCCGTGAAATACAAAGTCAGGCATCGGTTGTCGGTGGCGAATATGTAGGCGATGAATTTCACTTCCTATTGCGAATGCCTGCACCAAGGATACCAAAGATACTGGATAGTGAAGAACAGGGAGTAGAGAGTTCTGTATCTGTCACGCCTCCACCAGATAGTCTGGTCAAGATACGAAAAGAGGAGGGAGTGTGGCGAGTATATGAAGGTGCAATGTTAGAATAGCTCGCAACCCTATCTCAAGAATCCATTAGGCGAATGGTTCAGTCCATTCGCCTTTTTTTATTGGTTGCTCCGCGAAAAAATGGGTAAAATATCTCTGAGGGTAAGGTAAATTTGAGGAGGACTTGGCGGATAGCCGTATTTTTTTAAAATGGGTTTTAAGAAATTAAACGGGTAATTCTATATTTCCCCCAGACCCGGTAGGTGCGGTTGAAAACCGCACCGGACATCGCTTGGAAATTACCCAATTAATAAATTAATCTTCATATTAAAAAAGTGCTAGAAAAAATCTCGGAATTGTGTCTTGGTAAGAACCAGGGAGGAATGAATCTGGGCTAAGGTGTTGATGAATTCATGTACAGCGAGGGGTTTATTGAAGTATGGGGGACACCGTTCATTACCATCCCGATGAAGTTCGGTGGCGCATGAGTACCAAACGGCTGCAAGGAGGATGACACATGTTGAAGCAACTCTCAATATCCCAGAATATTCTTGGTTCCATAGTCCTTCTATTTACATGGAGCACGTTTACTGAACAGGCTTCTGCTGACGTACCGACCGGCACCATTGCATTTCTATCCGATCGAGGACAAACGACTTCCTGTTAGGGGTGATCTAGCCGATATAGGAGTGTATTTGATAGATGCCGATGGATTCAACGAAAGGCCTTGGATCTTTAGTAATTCAGACATGGTGCACCTGCCTGGTCCCCGGACGGAAAATATATTGCCTACCACATGCAGGGCCTATTTTCTGCTCATATATATTGGCTGAAGACTCCTGTTACTCTTCCTGAAGATTTGGAAATTTTCATAAGCGGCTCCAAAAGGGTTCTTGTTGTGCCGGACGCTCCTAGTCTGCACCCAAACACATAACCGCACAGCTTGGTGGTCACAAGTATCTATCGCCCAAATGGTCTCCGGATGGGAAGTGGTTAGCTCTCACCAGCACTAACGGGTCACCAGATGGCATGACTGATGTTTGCATCATAGATATTGAGGGCAATCAGTTCAAGAATTTAACACGGTCGCCGGGAAGGGATGAGGTCGGTTCTTGGTCTCCTGATGGCTCAAAAATTGTGTTCTCTTCCAATCGGGATGGGAATGGGGAAATCTATGTGATGGGTTCAAATGGTAGAAAGCAGATCAATTTGACCAACCACCCCGCGCTCGACGCTGCGCCGACATGGTCTCCCGATGGGACAAGGATAGCGTTTCATTCTAAACGGAAAGAGAGTCAGGACGATATCTATGTGATGAATCCTGATGGGGCTGACATCGTCAACCTGACCCGTCACCCGTGGGAGGACCGTGCGCCTGCGTGGTCTCCCAATGGGAGGTGGATTGCATTCCACTCATTTCGGCTTGGCAGGAATCCAGATATTTATGTGATGGATGCCAACGGAGGTAATCGGGCGCAACTTACTAAGGATCCGGGTTCGGATACTGACCCAACGTGGGTCATTCCTGACCGTTCTTTGTCGGTGGAGGTTTCAGGTAATCAAACCACTCTTTGGGGGCGTATGAAGTTGGAGAGGCAGTGACAGTTTGAAACACCAATTATGGAACGGAAGACTCCTTTGATTGGCAGACCGCTTTAGAATTAGGTGAATGGTCCCCTCTATTTGCCTTTTTTAATTGCTTGCTTTATAAAGAAATGGGTAAAATGTCTTTTAAAATAAAAAAGTGCTAGGAAAAATCTCAGAACTGTGTCTTGGTAGGGTGTAGGGAGGAACGAGGAGCCATGGCTAAGGAGAATACACTCATTCATCGCGCCCAAGGTGGCGATGAAGGGGCATTTGCTGCCCTAATGCGGTCGTACCATGCTTTCGTTTGCACAATAGTTATCGGTTTTGTAGACAATGCTCACGACGCTGAAGAGGTTGTGCAAGATACCTTCCTCAGTGCCTATCAAGGCTTGGCACAACTTGAAGATAGCGCGAAATTCAAAAGCTGGTTGGCAGAGATTGCGCGAAATCGTTCGCGAAACTGGCTTCGCAAACAGAGAGGCGAGGTTATATCTATCGACGAAGTGGGTGAACACCTGCTTCAAACGGAAGATTCACCTGAAGAGCGATTGACACGACAGGAGCAGAAAGAGTTGATTAGTCGGATCATGGAGACGCTTCCGCAGAAAGACAGGGAGATTGCCCGCGCTTTTTATCTGGAAGGTGCAAGTTACAACGAGCTGACCAGTACGCACGGACTGTCAGACAAGGCGATTTCGTTTCGACTGTCACGGGCGAAGCAACAACTCTCCAAACGGTTGCAATATCTTCTGACAGGCATCTTCGTTTCTCCCGGACTAACGCTCAAAAAAATCTATTCGGGAGGCCTAACTGCCATGAAAATTGGAACGGCACCTAAAATAACAGTAAGCGCGATAGCACTGATTGGACTGATTTTCATTGGTTTCATCGGTGTCCGCCGGATGAATGCGCCCACAGTCGAGGAGCGGGTGTATTTGTCGCCGTGGGAGGATGGTACTGCACGTCCACGAAACAGCGCTGAAGGATTTCCAGCTGACGCCACTCAAGATGCGGAGAGCAGGGGCACTCAGCCGCAAACTGCTGCGACAAAGGCCGCAACAGGAATGGAGTCAATAGACGATTTCTTCAGTCAACCCGAAAACACGGATACAGCACAATTCGCAACAGACGAGGAATTTGATCTAAACACAGAACAGAGTTTCGCTACCGACACATCTGCGTCATCAGAAAGCACAAATCAGTCCGCTGAAGACGTGATGTATGCCTACTTGGACGCGTATAGGAATTCTGATTTTGGGATAATGGACTCGTTAATGACAGAGGAGTACAGGCGTAGCGTCCACGGTGATCGTGGTGATGGGGCTTGGACTTCTATAGAAGCGACACGTGATGATGGGTCTCCGATTCCACGAGATGAAATATCGGCTGAGTCACTTGAACTTGCTGAGGTGATCGCTGGGTCAGTGTCTGAGTTGCAAAGTCAGGCGGAGGTTATGAGCAGCGAATATATCGGTGATGAATTTCACTTCCGATTAAGAATGCCAGCACCAGAAATTCCAGATATTTCGGATTCGGACAAAGTGATTTTTGTTTCGCCCTCATATCGGCTTATTAAGATGCAAAAGGAGAATGGCACATGGCGAATTTATGACAGTATGTTCGATTTCGACAGTGCAATGTCAGAGCTGCTGGAGGTGCCCCGCTAAATCGCAAACCTATCCCCAAGACTTCACAAGGCGAATGGTTCATACCATTCGCCTTTTTTATTGCTCGCTTCGCGAAAAAATAGGTAAAATACCTCTGTAGGATGGACTAGATTTAGAGAGCGCCTCGACAGGGGGCTATATTTTTTTCCTTAAAAAGAAAAAAAGTGCTAGAAAAAATCTCAGAATTGTACCTTAATAAAATCTGGGGAGAAACGAATCTGGACTAAACTGATTATGTCAACTATATTTGTGCACCCCTCACTTCAATTGTAAAGAGGTTGCCAACCGCAGTTGACCTCTATCTAGTCTAAAGGCTAAAAAAACCGATTTGAAAACGGAGGAGGAAAGACGGATGCAATGGAGATCCAATCTCGCACATTTCATTTTATCTATCGTTGTCGCCTTGGGTTTAATGCTGATGATAGGCGTTGACGCGCAGGCACGGATTGCCTTCATGTCTGATAGGAGTGGGAACCCAGAAATCTACGTGATGGACGACGATGGAAAGAACCAGCGAAGACTCTCTAACGCTCGCATTGCTCAATGGGATCCCTCATGGTCTCCGGACGGTAAACGCATTGCCTTTACTTCCAGTGAGGCTAGGGGCATTGTGGGCGGTCGACACCGGCAAATCTACGTGATCGATGCCGATGGGAAGGATCTGCGAAGACTTTCTAACAATCCCATTGCTGAATGGCATCCTTCATGGTCTCCTGACGGTAAACGCATTGCCTTTACCTCTAGTGGAGGTAAAACTACTGCGGATGGTCACTGGGGAATCTACGTGATGGACGCCGATGGGAAGAATCCACGAAACCTCTCTAACGGTCCCGTTGACGATAGGGATCCCTCATGGTCTCCTGACGGTAAACGCATTGCCTTTGTGTCCCGTAGGGATGGGAGAGCACTCGGTATCTATGTGATGGACGCCGATGGGAAGAATGAACAAAGACTCACCGACGATCTCTCTGATGAATGGGAGCCTTCATGGTCACCGAACAGCCAACGGATTGCCTTTACTTCTAATGTGGATGAGAACTGGGAAATCTATGTAATGGACGCCGATGGCGGAAATCAGCGAAACCTCACCAAGAATCTCTCTGAGGATTGGCACTCCTCATGGTCACCGGACGGTGAACGTATTGCCTTTACTACCGATAGGGGTGGGAACGTGGAAATCTACGTGATGAACGCCAGTGGGAAGAATCCACGAAACCTCACCAAGAATCCCCATGGTGACACCGATCCTGCATGGGATAATCCTGCTTTTGCGGTTGCTCCTGCAGACAAAAAATTCACGATATGGGGACGGCTGAAGTAGATTGACCGATAACTGCCTTTATTGAGAGAACGGTATTTGCCATTTCCTTCCGCTTGAACCCCGGCTGGTTGAATCGTTCCGTAAAATGCAAAGTCAGGCATCGGCTATAAACGGCGAATATGTGAGCGATGAATTTCACTTCCGATTGGGAATGCCTGCCCCAAAGATAGCGGATGATGGAAAGCAGAGAATAGAAATGTTTGTCCCATCACCACCAGATAGTGTTACCAAGATACGAAAAGAGGAAGGAGTGTGGCGAGTGTATGAGGGTGAGATGTCAGACTAGCTCGTAACCCTACTCACAAGACTCACAAGGCGAATGGTTCTCTCCATTCGCCTTTTTTTATTGGTTGCTCCGCAAAAAAAACAGGTGGAATGTCTCTGGGGTAGGGTAGATTTGAAAGAAACTTGGTGGATAGTCGTATTTTTTTTACTTGAAAGCAAAAAAGTGCTAGAAAAAGTCTCAGAATTGCATCTTAATAAAATCTGGGGAGGAATAACAGATGCGACGGAGAGACAATCTCGCACATTTGATTTTAGTTAGCGTGGTAGCCTTGGATCTAACGCTGCTGATGGTAGTCGTTGAGACACATGCCCAGATTGCCTTCATGTCTGATAGGAATTGGCGCTTTGAAATCTACGTGATGGCTGCCGATGGCGGGAATCCTCAAAACCTGACCAATAATCCGCATGGTAACGCTAACCCTGCATGGCTTAACTCACCTTTTCCGGTTTCTCCCACAGGCAAAAGGTTTACAATATGGGGACGACTCAAACAGGTCGATTAATAACTGCTATTATGGACAAACAGTGTTTGCTAAGATGCGGGAGCGAACGAGAAATAAGAGATCAATTTGAAAATAGAGGAGGAAAGGCAAATGCAATGGACGTACAATCTTGGACGTTTGATTTTGGCTAGCGTAGTAGTCTTGATTCTAACGCCGCTGATAATATGTGTTGACGCACAGGCACAGATTGCCTTCGTGTCTGATAGGGATTGGAACTTGGAAATCTATGTAATGGATGCCGATGGGGGGAATCTGCGAAGACTCACTAACAGTCCGTTGGCTGAATCGGAACCCACATGGTCACCGGACGGTCAACGGATTGCCTTTGTTACCAACAGGGTTGGGGAGGGAGCTAGGGATGAGAACCGGCAAATCTGGGTTATGGACGCCGATGGAGGTAATCAGCAAAAACTCACTAACAGTGACTTTTCCGAATGGGAACCCACATGGTCTCCTGACGGTCAACAAATTGCCTTCACCTCTAGTGGGCATTGGAACGTTGCGGGTGGAGTCTGGCAAATCTATGTAATGGACGCCGATGGGGGGAATCAGCAAAACCTCTCTAACGATCCTTTTTCTGATGAGAGCGATCCCTCCTGGTCTCCTGACGGTAAACGGATTGCCTTTAATTCCTTTAGGAATGGGAGCTTTGAAATTTTAGTGATGGATGCTGCCGATGGAGGTAATAAGCAAAACCTCACCAATAATGCCAAGCATGATCAAAACCCCTCTTGGTCTCCTGATGGCAAGCGCATTGCCTTTGATTCCTTTAGGGATGGGCCAGGGGGAAACCGGGATATCTATGTGATGGATGCCGATGGAGGCAATCAGCGAAGAGTGACTCAAAATCCCTTTAGGGATTGGAACCCCTCCTGGTCCCCAGACGGTAAACGGATTACCTTCGTGTCTAATAGGGAGGATGATGGGAACCATGAAATCTACGTGATAAACACCGATGGGGATAATCCTCACAACCTCACCAATCATCCCGACGATGACACTGCTCCAGTATGGTCTAATCCCGTTCTCTCAGTTGCTCCTGCCGGTAAGATCCTCACGATGTGGGGACGGCTCAAACAGACCGACCGATAATTGTCGTTATTGGGAAAAGGGTGTTTATGGTGAATTTGAAAAATAAATAGACACTTTCGACCCCCGGTAGGTGCGGTTTTCTAACCGCACCGAATAGGCGCAGTTAGAAACTCTGCTTGCGATCCCGATTTATCGGGGAGCGCCTACCAAACGGTAGAACGGTAATTTCGTTTTTCTAATCGCACCGGTTTGGAGCGTCTCATTAATTCTAAGATCCACTATAAAAACACGATTTGAGAACAGAGGAGGAAAAACAGATGCACCGGAGATATAATCTCGTCCATTTGGTTTTAATTGGTGTTGTAATCACGGTTCTAACGCCGCTAATGGTAGACATTGATGCACAGGCACAGATTGCTTTCGTGTCTCATAGGGCTGGGAACCCTGAAATCTACGTGATGGCTGCCGATGGGGATAATCAGCGTAGATTCACCAATCATCCCGATAAGGACTGGACTCCCTCATGGTCTCCAGATGGTAAACGGATTGCTTTCGCGTCTAATAGGGATGGGCAATTTATAGATGGGGCCCCCAATATATCCGCTTATGAAATCTACGTGATGGATGCTGATGGGGGTAATCTTCAAAACCTGACTAACAACCCCAATAGTGACACGTCTCCCTCTTGGTCGCCAGACGGTAAACACATTGCCTTCGCGTCTTGGGATGGGCAATTTATAGACTTTGTAGTCAATTTTGAAATCTATGTGATGGATGCCGATGGTAATAATCCTCAAAACTTGACTAATAATCCCAATGATGACAGGTCTCCCTCATGGTCTCCCGACGGTGAACGCATTGTCTTTGTGTCTGAGAGGCCTGGGCACTTTAGAAGTGAGTTTGGAATCACTTCTGAAATCTACGTGATGGACGCTGATGGTGGGAATCAAGGTAGACTCACTGAAAATCGCCAGAATGATTGGAATCCGTCATGGTCTCCGGACGGTAAGCGTATTGCCTTCGCATCTGATAGGAAGGGAGACTTTGAAAATTTTGAAATCTACGTGATGGACACCGATGGGGATAATCAACAAAAACTCACCAATCAGCGCGGTGATGATCGGTCTCCCTCATGGTCCCCTGATGGTGAACGGATTGTCTTCTCGTCTGATAGGGATGGTAACGCTGAAATCTACGTGATGGCTGCCGACGGGGGTAATCCGCAGAACCTCACCAATAATCGCCATGATGACGTTAGTCCTGCGTGGCTTGGTCCTGGGTTTACAGTTGCTCCCGCTGCAGTTGCTCCCGCAGGCAAAAAGTTTACGATGTGGGGACGGCTCAAACAGGTTGACCGATAACTGCCTTGGCTCATGTTAGGAAAGCGTGCAATAGCAATCGTAGGGGCGGGGTTTCCCCGCCCGCGCTTCGCATTTTGCTTTCTTTTTATATGAGCCACTGCCTTTATGGAGAGTTGCCGTTTCCTTTCGCTGAGCTATTCAGCACAGATTGCCTCCACAATATTAGGGTCATTTATGGAAGATCTTAGAATTAATGAGACACGCCAAACCGGTGGGTTTCCAACCGCATTCACTCCAACACGGGGAGCGCAAATGTCTATCTGTTTTTAGAATTCACCATAAATGACCCTATCCGCAATATGCTTGACGCGGATTGGACGGGTTGATATAATGCCTAATGAACCTCTCAATCTGATGAGGCGTTCACATAAAGTGTCAGAAAAATCTTAGAACTGTATCTTGATAAAATGTTGGGGAGGCACGAAGATTCATGGCTAATGACAATACGCTCATTTATCGCGCCCAAACTGGAGATGAAGGGGCATTTGCTGACTTAATGCGGGAATACTACCCCTTTGTCTATACGATTGTCATAAAAATCGTGGACAATCCCCATGATGTCGAAGAGGTGGTACAAGACACCTTCCTTAATGCCTATCGAGGACTGACACAGCTTGAGGAGGCAGTGAAGTTCAAAAGCTGGCTGGCAAAAATTGCGCGGAATTGTGCACGCCAGTGGATCCGAAAGCGGCGGATCAAAACTGTATCCTTTGACGAAGTGGGTGAAGGGGTACTGCAAGCGCAGGACTCACCTGATGAGCGATTGACACGGCTTGAACAGAGAGAATTGATTCGCCGGACCATGGAGACGCTTCCGCAAAAGGATAGGGACATCGCCCGCGCCTTCTACCTTGAGGGTGCAAGCTACGATGAACTGACAAGCACGCACGGGCTGTCAGACAAGGCGATTTCGTTTCGGCTGTCCCGTGCGAAGCAACAACTCTCCAAACGGTTGCGATACCTTCTGACTGGTGTGTTCGTTTCTCCCGGACTGACGCTGAAAAAACTTTATACGGAAGGTCTAACCGGCATGAAAGTTGGAACTACCCCCAAAATGACGGTTGGAGCAACAGGACTGATTGCGCTGATTTTCATCGGTTTCATTGGGCTACGCCAGATGAACGCGCCTATAGTTGAGGAGCGGGTGTATCTGTTGCCGTGGGAGGATGGAACGGTACGCCTGCGAAACAACGCCGAAAGATTTTCAACTAATACCGCTCAAGGGATAGACAATTGGAACAATCTGCCACAAATTGCTGCGATAGCGTCCACAGCAGGGACAGAGCCAATTGACGATTTCGTCGGTGAACTTGAGGAAACGGATATAGCACGATTCACAACAGGCGGGAGATTTGATATAGACACAGTGCAGGGGTTCATCACCGGCCCATCTGCGTCATCAGAAGGCACAGGTCAGTCCGCTGAAGATGTGATGTATGCTTACTTGGACGCATGGCGGAACTCTGATCATAAAGTGATGGGCTCGTTAATGACAGAGCAGTATAGACGTGAGGGCCATGAAGATTCTGGTGATAGGAGTTCCATGAATATGTCAGATGAAGCCTCGGATGAGATCGTCGAAACTAGACATCAACTTGAACTGGTGGTTGAGGCGCTCCTTGAACTGCGAAGGCAGTCATCGCTTGTGAGCAGCGAATATGTCGGTGATGAATTTCACTTTCGATTGATAACGCCGGGATCAACGCTACCGGGTACTACAGATCAGGGAATGCCAATGTTTACCTCCACCTCATATAACGTCATGAGGATGCGAAAAGAGAAGGGGGTGTGGCGAGTTTATGACACTGTGTACGATTATGGAAGTGCGATGTCGGAAATACCGATGGCAAATATGAAAAGTGATATGAGACGTGGTAGCCATAATGATTCTGAGATTCCGATAGAGATAAGGGAAGTACAATATGAGTCATCAAATCGCACACTGGATGAGTCCGTCGAAGCTATGCTGCAGAGAAGACAAGGCAACTTGAACCTCGGTTGGGTGAGTCGTTCCCTGCAATGCAAAGTCAGGCATCGACTATAAACGGCGAATATATGGGCGATGAATTTCACTTTCGATTAAGAATGCCGGCACCGGCGATACCGGATGGTGGAAAGCAGAGAATAGAAATGTTTGTCCCATCACCACCAGATAGTGTTACCAAGATGGGAAAAGAAGAGAGAATGTGGCAGGTGCATGAAGGTGAGATGTCAGACTAGCTTGTAATCTTACTTTCAAGAATTCATGAGGCGAATGGTTCGGTCCATTCGCCTTTTTTAGTGCCCGCTCCGCGCAGAACAGGGCAAAATACCGCTTAGGATGGCGTGGATTTAGAGAGTGTTTCGACAGAAAGTTACTAGATTTTTTTCCTTAAAAGCAAAAAAGTTCTAAAAAAAATCTCAGAACTGCATCTTAATAAGAATTGGCATAAAGGTGGCAATCAACTGATATCTGTCAAAGATTTTCAGAGGAGGATTTGCAAGCCGATAGGTAGGTCAGAACGAGCAACTGGGCGATGAACAAATCTTCGCACTTTGATTATGGCAACTTTAATGTGCAACCCCTACCTTAATAAAGATGCCCACACAATCTGACCTCTATCCACTTCAAAAAAAACTAAACCGATTTGAAAATCAGCGAGGAGGAATAACAGATGCAACGGAGAGTGCAATCTCCCTCATTTGATTTTGGCTATTATTGATAGCCAATGGGTCTAACACCGAACTGATGGTAGACGCTGAACAAGTCACAGATAAACGTCATTAGCCTCGATCAATAGGGATGGGAACTGGGAAATCTACGTGATGGATCCCGATGGGAATCAATCTGCGAAGACTCACTAACAACCCCTTGGATGAATGGGAACCCTCATTGCGCCATCTCTTGGTCACCCGACGGTAAACGGATTGCCTTTACTGCTAGCGAGTTGGATAGCGGTTGTGGAGTGCACCCCAAATCTACGTGATGGACGCCGATGGGAAGAATCTGCGAAGACTGGACTAAAAATCTTTCTCCTGAATGGGATCCTTCATGGTCAAGCGACGGTAAACGGATTGCCTTTACTGACTGTGAATGAGCACACGAACATGACTATGTGAAGAATCCGATAGGGAGGTCAATCTGCGAAGACTCGTCGATCCAGATGCAGCTTAAGATGGGCTAGGGATCCCTCATGGTCTCCCGATGGTAAACGATTGCCTTTGTTTCCTTTAGGGGGAAGGATGGTTGGGACAGTGAAATCTACGTGATGGATGTCGATGGGGGGAATCAACGAATACTTACCAATAATGACTTGGATGATTGGGATCCCTCATGGTCTCCCGATGGTAGACGCATTGCTTTTGTGTCGGGGGCCTGGAAAAACCATGAAATCTACGTGATGGACGCGATGGGGAGAATCTGCGAAACTGACTAACAATCCTTTGACGACAGGTATCCCTCATGGTCTCCCGACGGTAGACGGATTACCTTTAGCTTCTGATAGGGATGGATGCCGAGGGGTAAGAACCGGCAAATCTATGTGATGGACGCCGATGGCACCCGGGCAATCCTCAAAACCTCACCAATAATCCGCATGGTGATGCTAACCCTGCATGGCTTAACACTGCCCTTTTTCGGTTTCTCCTGCCGGCAAAACGTTTACAATGTGGGGTTGGCTCAAAAAACTCGACCGATAACTGTCTTTATTGAAAGAACCGCGTTTGTTGAGGTTGGGTCATAAACACCAAAGAAAGGGCGAAGGCTTCACGTGATAATAATCCGATTTGTGAGAACTCCTAGTAGGAATTTATGTCTATATTATAACTATAATTGTAAAGAGCTTGCCAACCCAATCTGACCTCTATCCTCCCCAAAGGATAAGAGATCGGTTTGAGAACAGGAGGAGGAAAGACGGATGCGACGGAGGGACAATCTCGGACATTTGATTTTAACTATCGTTGTCACCTTGGATCTAACGCTGCTGACGGTGGACGTTGACGCACAGGGACGGATTGCCTTTGAATCTGATAGGGATTGGGACGTTCTACGCTTTGAAATCTACGTGATGGACGCTGATGGGGGTGACCAGCGAAACGTGACTAACAATCCTGGTGATGATAGGCCCCCTCATGGTCTCCTGACGGTAAACGGATTGCCTTTAGTTCTGATAGGAATGATAGGGGTGGAGACCGGCAAATCTACGTGATGGACAACGATGGGGGCAATCAGCGAAACCTTTCTAACAATGACTTTGATGAATTTGAGCCCTCATGGTCTCCTGACGGTAAACGGATTGTCTTCACGTCTGCGAGGGAGGGGAACAGGGAAATCTACGTGATGGACGACGATGGGGGCAACCCTGAAAACCTCTCTAACAATCCCTTTCCTGACTATTCACCCTCATGGTCTCCGGACGGTAAACGCATTGCCTTTGTTTCCGTTAGGGGTGGGAAACAAGACATCTACGTGATGGACGACGATGGAGGCAAGCCTAAAAACCTCTCCAATAATGACCGTACTGACGAAGATCCCTCATGGTCCCCCGACGGTCAACGCATTGCTTTTACTTCCTTGAGGAATCTGGGAAACCGGGACATTTATGTGATGGACGTTGATGGGGGTAATCAGCGAAACCTCACCAATCATCCCGATAGGGACGTTGAACCCTCATGGTCTCCCGATGGTAAACGGATTGCCTTCGTGTCGAATAGGACGAGGGATTTGAATCGGGACATCTATGTGATGGACGCCGATGGCGGGAATCCTCGAAACCTCACCAATCATCCCGATGATGAGGAAGCTCCTGCATGGCTTAACCCTGTTCTTTCAGTTACTCCCGTAGGCAAAAAGTTTACAATGTGGGGACAGCTCAAACAGGTTGACCGATAACTGCCTTTATTGAAAAAACGGCGTTTGTTGAGGTTGGGTCATAAGTGCCAAGGAAGGAGCGACGGGTTCATGGGATAACAATCCGAATTGTCACTTTAATTGTAACGGGATTGCCAACACAATTTGGCCTCTATCCACTCCAAAGAATAATAAATCGATTTGAAAACAGAGGAGGAATAACAGATGCAACGAAGGGACAATCTCGCACATTTCATTTTAGCTGTCGTTGTAGCTTTAGGACTTACGTTGTTAATGGTATGCCTTGACGCACAGGCACGGATTACCTTTGTGTCTGATAGGGAGGGGAACTGGGACATCTACGTGATGGACGCCGATGGGGGTAATCCTCGAAACCTTACCAATCATACCGATATGGACATTAATCCTGCATGGTCCCCTGACGGTAAACGGATTGCCTTCATGTCCGATAGGGATGGGCACGTTAACATACGCGGGGCGTCCAATTATGAAATCTACGTGATGGGTGCCGATGGACGAAATCAGCAAAACGTCACTAACAATCCCTCTAATGACGGGTCCCCCTCGTGGTCCCCCGACGGAAAACGCATCGTATTTTCGTCTGATAGGGATAATAATAGGGATCATAACATTGAAATCTACGTGATGGACGCCGATGGGAAGAATCAGGAAAGACTCACTAACAATCTCACTGAGGACCAGTATCCCTCGTGGTCCCCCGACGGTAAACGGATTGTCTTCAGTGCCCGTAGGGATGGGCACTTTGAAAACGAGTTTGGAATCACTTATGAAATCTACGTGATCGACGCTGATGGTGGTAATGAACAAAGACTCACTGAAAATCGCAATAATGACTGGCATCCCTCGTGGTCTCCTGACGGTAAACGGATTGCCTTCATGTCTGATAGGAAGGGGGACGTTGTAAACTGGGACATCTACGTGATGGACGCCGATGGGGGTAATGAACAAAGACTCACTCAAAATCGAGTTTATGACTCTTCACCCTCGTGGTCCCCCGATGGTAAACGGATTGCCTTCATGTCTAATAGGGATGGGCATGTTATAGACGGTAGACCTACTTCTGAAATCTACGTGATGGACGCCGATGGCGGGAATCCTCAAAACCTCACCAATAATCCGCATAGTGACGGTAGTCCTGCATGGTTGAATTCTCCTTTTGCAGTTACTCCCGCAGGCAAAAAGTTTACAATGTGGGGACGGCTCAAACAGGTTGACCGATAACTGCCTTGGCTCATGTTAAGAAAGCGTGCAATAGCAATCGTAGGGGCGGGGTTTCCCCGCCCGCTCTTCGCATTTTGCTTTCTTTTTATATGAGCCACTGCCTTTATGGAGAGTTGCCGTTTCCTTTCGCTGAGCTATTCAGCACAGATAGCATCCACAATATTAGAGTCATTTATGGTAGATCTTAGAATTAATGAGACACCCCAAACCGTTGGGTTTCCAACCGCATTCACTCCAACACGGGGAGCGCAAATGTCTATCTGTTTTTAGAATTCATCATAAATGGCCCTATCCGCAATAGGCTTGACGCGGGTTGGACGGGTTGATATAATGCTCAACATAACTCTCAATCTGATGAGGTGTTCGCATAAAGTGCCAGAAAAATCTTAGGACTGTATCCGGATAAAATACTGAGGGAGAAGAAGATCAGTGGCTAATAACAATACGCTCATTTATCGTGCCCAAACTGGAGATGAAGGGGCATTTGCTGCCCTAATGCGGGAATACTACTCCCTTGTCTATACGATTGTTATAAGAATCGTGGACAATCCCCATGATGTTGAAGAGGTGGTACAAGACACCTTCCTCAGCGCCTATCAAGGGTTGACACAGCTTGAGGATGCAGTGAAGTTCAAAAGCTGGTTGGCGGAGATTGCGCGAAACTGTGCCCGACAGTGGGTACGAAAACAGAGGATTAACACGGTACCCCTTGATGAAGTGGGCGAGAGGGTCCTGCAAACGCAAGACTCACCCGATGAGCAATTGGCACGACTGGAACAGAGAGAGTTGATTCGCCGTACAATGGAGACGCTCCCGCAAATAGACAGAGACATTGCCCGCGCCTTCTACCTTGAGGGTGCAAGCTACGACGAACTGACAAGCACGCACGGGCTATCATACAACGCAATTGCGTTTCGCCTTTTCCACATCAAGCGAAAACTCTCCAAACGGCTGCAATACCTTCTGACAGGCATCTTCATTTCTCCTGGACTGACGTTGAAAAAACTTTATATGAGAAGTCTAACCGCCATGAAAGTTGGAACTACCCCCAAAATGACGGTTGGAGCGACGGGGCTGATTGCACTGATTTTCTTCGGTTTTATTGGGCTACGCCAGATGAATGCGCCCCCAGTCGAGGAGCGTGTGTATCTGTCACCGTGGGAGGACGGTACTGCACGTCCACAAAATAACCCCGAAGGTGACATCATTCAAGATACAGAAAGCCGGAACCACCTGCCACAAATTGCTGCTGCGTCCACAGCAGGAACAGCGTCAGTTGATGACTTCCTCGATCAACCCGCCGAAACAGATATGACACAGTTCGTAACAGAAGCGGAATTTGAGCTAAGCATAGAGCAAGACTTCCCTATCGACACATCTGCGTCATCAGAAAGCGCAGGTCAGTCCGCTGAAGATGTGATGTATGCTTACTTGGAGGCGTGGCGGAGCTCTGATTATAAGGTGATAGACTCGTTAAGGACAGAGCAGTATAGGCGTAGCATCCAAGAGAATTCTGCTAATAGCCCGCCCACGTCAGATGAAGCGCATGAACATGATGCGGTCGTCCAAACTAGGCTTCAAATGCTGCGTGAGACACTCCGTGAACTACAGAAGCAGACAGTACTTGTAAGCAGCGAATATGCCGGTGATGAATTTCACTTCCGATTGACAATACCGGATTCAGAGCTACAGGGTACTTCAGATACGGTAAGGTCAATGATTACCTGCATGTCAAATCAGCAGGTTAAGATGCAAAAAGATAATGGGGTATGGCGAATTTATGTCGTTTTGCCCGATTATGAGAGTAGGTAGGTCCCTAGCTCGCAAACCGATTCTCAGAACTTCACGAGGCGAATGGCTCGGTCCATTCGCCTTTTTTTATTGTTTGCTCCACGAAAAAATGGGTAAAATATCTTTGAGAGTAAGGTAAATTTGAGGAGGACTTGGCGGATAGCCGTATTTTTTTATTTGAAAGCAAAAAAGTGGTAAAAAAAATCTCGGAACTGCATCTTGGTAACATCTGGAGAGGAACAAATCAGGACCAAGGTGTCAACCAACTATAGTGAATTCTAAAAATAAGTAGCCACTTTCACTCCCCGGGTTTGGTAGGCGCTCCCCGATAAATCGGGATCGCAAGCAGAGTTTCCAACTGCGCCGATGCGATGCGGTTAGAAACCGCACCTACCGGGCCTGGGGAAAATCGGGATTACCGATTTAAATACTTGAACTTCATACAGTTTGCGCTACATGTGGCAGATTTCCCTTTACATCGGAGGCGGGTACCGTCCCGACGAATCGGGATTCAAAGCAATGTGCCGTACCCCCGCCAACAAGTTTCAGAAAAGAAAGGAGATATCTCATGAAGCAAATGATGGTTATGTTGATACTTATGATATTTGCGTCATCAGTGAGGGCAGAGATATTTCGCGATAATTTTAATGATGGGGACTTACAGGGCTGGACGCTTGTACAGGGTGCTGAAGATGGTGGCATTGAAAATGGTGAATTGGTTCTCGGTTCTCCTAAAGTGATGGATGCAGTGGTCGGTTCTCCTAAAGTGAATGCAGTGGAGCGTAAGGTCGAGGTAATCATTGTGGCTGATGGTATAATCGCAAGCGATTACGAAGTGTCGGTATCCCTAAAAATCAGCAAGCTAGCTAGGAATATTAGCGGTGGTGCAGCCATTGGGCTGCGCGCTCATATGGATCCGCACCACGTTGAGCTGATCACTGAATATTTGAAGAGGAACGAGGGGATGGACAGGAACGAGGGGATGGACAGGAACGAGGGATCGAACTTATGTACAAGCGATCTTACAGGTTCTTCATAGGTAATATAAATAATACAAAAAGAGGTCTTGCAGCGACCATTCAACTTCTGAAGGTTTCTGTGACAAAAGACGGATTCCCGACAATCTTTTTAGCGGACAAGCTACACACATTTCGGGAATTTGATTTCAAACTGCACGAGTGGTATCGGTTGAAGATTATTGCCAAGGGGAATCGGTTTCAATGCTTTATTGATGACACAAAAATGCTAGATTTTCTTGACGACACCTATACGACAGGGGGAATTTATCTTTCGTCAGGAAGGGGGCACCGTGTCCACTTCGATAATTTTGAGGTTCAATATGAGGCTCTTTCAGTGCAGCCCCGGAGGAAACTCACGACCACTTGGGGAGAGATAAAGAGTAACCTTCATTGAAGTCCCATGGGTGTTAAACAAATTCAAGGAGGATTATATATGTTGAAGCAACTCTCAGTGTCTCAGAAGATTTTTGGTGCCATGATATTTCTATTTGCATGGAGCCTGTTTACTGAGCAGGCGTCCTCCGACGAGCGGACTGGCACCATTACATTTCTATCCGATCGAAATCGAGATCCCCTTTTTCGGATTGATATAATGGTTTATCTGATTGATGCCGATGGATCAAACGAAATGCCTTGGATGGGTAGTGATGGTCCAATTGCCTGGTCCCCGGATGGAAAATCTATTGCCTACCATCTGCATGATCCACAGGACCCATTTATCTCTGTTATATATTTGCATACTCCTGTTATTCTTCTTGAATTTTCGGGGCCTCGTCCGGGGCCTCGTCCTATAATTCAAATCAAAGAGGTGACCAAACGGTTCGGCGGTCAAACGTACCTATCGCCAAAATGGTCTCCCGATGGGAAGCGATTAGCTCTTACCAGCACCGACGGGTCGCCAGATGGCATGACTGACGTTTGCGTTATGGATATCGAAGGGATTGTGCTAAAGAATTTAACACGGTCGCCGGGAAGGGATGAGGTCGGTTCTTGGTCTCCTGACGGTTCAAAAATTGTGTTCTTTTCCAATCGGGATGGGAATGGAGAAATCTATGTGATGGGTTCAAATGGCAGAAAGCAGGTCAATTTGACCAACCACCCCGCGCTCGACGCTGCGCCGACATGGTCTCCCGATGGGGCACAGATAGCATTTCAGTCCAATCGGGAGGGCGGTCAGGACGATATCTATGCCATGACCCCGGATGGAGCGAATATTGTCAACCTAACCCGCCACCCATGGGAGGACCGTGCGCCTGCGTGGTCTCCCGATGGGAGGTGGATTGCGTTCCACGCATTTCAGGTTGGTGGGCGTCCAGATATTTATGTGATGGATGTCAACGGGGGTAATCGGGCGCAACTTACTGAGGATCCGGGTTCGGATACGGATCCGACATGGGTCATTCGTGACCGTTCTCTGTCGGTGGAGGTGTCAAGTAATCAAGCTACCCTTTGGGGACGTATGAAATTGGATAGGCAGTGACAATTTGAAACACCAATTGAGGGACGGAAAACTTCCTTGAGTTGTACTACCCTTTGCTTCAATGCGAATGAGTGTTTATGATGAATTCTAAAAATAAATATACACTTTCGACCCCCGGTAGGTGCGGTTTTTAACCGCACCGGTTTGGAGTGTCTCATTAATTCTAAGATCTACTATAGAAAAAATCTCAGAACTGTATTTTGATAGGATGTTGGGGGGAACGAAGAGTCATGGCTAAGGAAGATAAGCTCATCTATCGCGCCCAAACTGGGGATGAAGGGGCATTTGCTGACCTAATGCGGGAATACTACCCCTTTGTCTATACAATTGTTATCGGGGGTGTGAATAATCCCCATGATGCCGAAGAGGTTGTGCAAGATACCTTCCTCAGTGCCTATCGAGGGTTGACACAGCTTGAGGATACAACCAAATTCAAGAGCTGGTTGGCAGAGATTGCGCGAAACTGTGCGCGACAGTGGCTCCGAAAACAGCGGGGCGAGACCGTACCCCTTAATGAAGTGAATGAGGGGATACTTCAAACGGAGGGTTCACCTGATGAGCACTTGGCACGACAGGAGCAGAGGGAGTTGATTCGCCGGACAATGGAGACGCTTCCGCAAAAGGACAGGGAGATTGCCCGTGCCTTCTATCTGGAGGGTGTAAGCTACGATGAACTGATCAGGGCGCATGGGCTATCATACAACGCAATTGCGTTGCGGCTTTTCCGCATCAAGCGGCAACTCTCCAAACGGTTGCAATACCTTCTGACGGGCATCTTCATTTCTCCCGGACTAACGCTGAAAAAAATCTATTCGGGCGGTCTAAACGTTATGAAGGTTGGAACGGTGCCTAAAATAACGATTGGAGCGGCAGCGTTAATTGCGCTCATTTTCATCGGTTTTGTTGGGGTTCGCCAGATGAATGCGCCTATAGTTGAGGAGCGGGTGTATCTGTCGCCGTGGGAGGACGGGGCTGAACGCCCACGAAGCACCCCTGAGGGACTCCCAACTGACGCTACTCAGGATGCGGAAAGCAGAGGCGTTCAACCACAGATTGCCACGACAGAATCTGCAGCAGGAATGGAGCCAATAGACGATTTCTCCGATCAACCCGACGAAACAGATATGACACAGTTCGCAACAGAAACGGAATTTGAGCCAGGGGCAGAGCAAGACTTCACTACCGACATATCTGCGTCATCAGAAAGCATAACCCAGTCCGCGGAAGATGTGATGTATGCTTACTTGAAGGCATATAGAAATTTCGACAATGACGCGCTGGACTCGTTAATGACGGAGGAGCACAGGCGTAGCTACCATGATAATGCTAGTGAACTACCGCTTGAAATTGTCGACAAGATAGCTGAATTGATGTATGAAAGGAACGGTCAAGCAGAGATTGAGAGCAGCAAATATGTCGGCGATGAATTCCACTTCCAATTAGCAGCACCGGCATTAGATAAGCCGCCGATTGTCTCGAATCGGGGCATAACGGTTTTTATCAGTGCCTCATATGAGCTTATTAAGATGCGAAAAGAGAATGGGGTGTGGCTAATTTATGACACTGTGTTCGATCTCGACAGGATGCAGTCAGAGCTGCCGGAGGGGGCCCACTTTCACTAGATCGCAAACCTATCTGTACAACTTCACGAGGCGAATGGTTTTGTCCATTCGCCTTTTTTTATTGTTTGCCCTCGAAAAAATGGATAAAATATCTCTCAGTACAAAAAAGTGCTAAAAAAAATCTCGGAACTGTGTCTTGGTAGGGTGTAAGGGAGGAATGAAGTGCTATGACTAAAGAGAATACGCTCATCTATCGCGCCCAAAGTGGGGATGAAGGAGCATTTGCTGACCTGATGCGATCGTACCACGCTTTCGTTTATGCAATTGTTGTCGGGGTTGTGGACAATCCCCATGATGCTGAAGAGGTGGTGCAGGATGCTTTTCTCAACGCGTATCAAGGGTTAAGCCAGCTTGAGGATGCGACCAAATTCAAAAGCTGGTTGGCAGAGATTGCACGAAATCGCGCCCGAAACTGGCTCCGTAAACAACAGGCCGAGACCGTATCCCTTGATGACGTGAGTGAACATCTGTTGCAAACGGAGGATTCACCTGATGAGCGATTGGCACGACAGGAGCAGAGGGAACTGATTCGCCGGACCATGGAGACGCTTCCGCAGAAAGACAAAGACATTGCCCGCGCCTTCTATCTGGAGGGTGCGAGTTACGACGAACTGACCAGCACGCATGGGCTGTCATACAACGCAGTTGCGTTTCGACTGTCGCGTGCGAAGCGGCAGCTCTCCAAACGGTTGCAATATCTTCTGACAGGCATCTTCGTTTCTCCCGCAACGACACTAAAAAAACTTTATTCGGGAGGTCTAACTGTCATGAAAGTTGGAACAGTGCCTAAAATAACGGTTGGTGCGGCAGCACTGATTGGGTTAATTTTTATCGGTTACATTGGGATACGTCAGTTGAATGCACCCACAGTTGCAGAACGCGTGTATCTGTCGCCATGGGAGGATGGCACGGCACGCCCACAAAACAGTCCCGAAGGCTTGGCTGCCCAAACTGATTCTACGCAAGATATGGGAGTCCGGGATAATCAACCACAAATTGCTTCAGCAACATCTGCTGAAGAGAAAGAACTGATTGACGATTTGTACGCTGAACTCGAGAAAACGGATCTGGCACAATTCGCGACAGAAGTAGAATCTGAGCTAGATCCAGAGGAGGAACTCACTACCGAGGCATCTACGTTATTAGATGACACCGGTCAGTCTGCTGAAGATGTGATGTATGCTTTCGTGGAGGCGTTTAGGACTTCTGACTTTAAGGCAATGCGCCCATTATTGACGGCAAATATGAGAAACGATATGGGACATGGTGGTCATGATGATTCCGAAATTCCCATAGAGATACGGGAGATACAACACGAGTCATCAGATGGCATACCGGATGAAGCCTTTGAAGCTATGGCTGAAGAGAAGATAAGGCAGCTTGAACCACAGCTGGTAGAGTCGATTCGTGAAATACAAAGTCAGGCATCGGTTGTCGGTAGCAAATATGTGGGTGATGAATTTCACTTCCTATTGCGAATGCCTGCACCAAGGATACCAAAGATACCGGATAATGGAGAACAGGGAGTAGAGAGTTCTGTCTCTGTCACGCCTCCACCAGATACTCTGATCAAGATGCGAAAAGAAAAGGGAGTGTGGCGAGTTTATGAAGGTGGAATGTGAAATTAGTTCGTAATCCCAACTAAGGCTGCGTTAGGCGAATGGTTCTATCCATTCGCCTTTTTTATTACTTGCTCTTGAATTGCTACAAATAGGTCGGGTTAAAACGCTGTGGACATCGCGACCCCAAATGTTTCAAACCAGACGTACATCAGGCTGACGCCGTGCTGTTTATAGAAATAGTTGAACATAAGGTGAGGCTCTTTTCCGTCGTACATGCCACGTACGGAAAAACCTTTGCCAAAGTCAACGCTGGCTCCAAAAGGAAAATTGAGTCCCCCGTCCCATTCAGAATAATTCACGGTCCCATACACTGAGAGTGGCACATACGGCAGCCGTTTGGTCGCGGTTAAAAAGTAGGCGTGTTCGCCTACGGGAGAGCCGATGCGGTCGGAACTTGTTCCGAGAAATAGCCCAGGACGGATAGCGGTTTCTGTAAACAGGAATAGACTGAAAAGCGGCGATATCTCCGAAACCACGAGATTATACTCGACGCCGACTTGCAGTCTGTCTATCAATCGGTAATTCAGCGTTGTCCGCCAGCGGGGGCGTTCCTTCTCCGTATTCACATAACGCAGAGATATCGCCCATTTTGTCTGAATGCCGCTTCCCCGAAGCGGTGCCCCTTCGCCGGGTCACCCGCTTCAGGTGGGAGCTGTGGAGATTGGTCGTTTCGGCTGGAGCGGTTTGAGTTGAAATTTGTCCTCATCCGCCCAGCCACTGACCGCCACTGCTAAGAATAGACAAAGAACTATGGGTATCGAATAAACATGGGGTTTTCGTTAATCGAATTCAGACAGTTTGACAGGCCGTCCCTTCTGCTGCCGAGAGGTCTGCAGCGAAGACAACGCGGTGCGATTCAAACGCGGTGTCAAGATCGGTCAGGGGCATCGGTTCGCCTGTGCCGATGCTGTCAATAAACGCTTGGAACTGTGGCTCATACGGGTGATCGCTCACATCTCCCGAATCGATGAGCGAAGTTTCAAGCGTACTCCACCGGGTCTTATCCATACCCTTCAATTTTGCCGAGTAGATTCGGTTGTCCAACAGGCTGCCTTCGCTGCCGACCAGATGGATATGGAAATAGTAGGGTTGGAGACAGTCCACACAGGAGGTCACCTTCGCGATTTTGTTCCCACCCTCAAACTTGAGAATCGTGACGCTGGTGGTCTCGTATTCATACGGGACGAAATCCTTCCCCGTCGATTGCGTGTGGTAGCTGGTCACCTCTTCAACCTTTTCGTCCATGAAGAACAGCAAGGCATCAAGCGCGTGGCAACCCGCTGTCAATAGGCTACTGCCAGCGAAGTCTTTCTTGATGTTCCAATCGTACTGACCGTACCAGGGTCCGATGCCGTGGTAATAGTCCACCTCGCTGTAGTGTAGATCACCGAGTAAGCCCTCATCAATGGCTGAGCGGATCATCGTGAAATGAGCGCTGTAACGACACTCAAAGCAGACACATACACCCACACCGGCTTTTCGTACTGCATCGCGGATTCTTTTGGCATCCTCATATGTCAGGCAGATCGGCTTTTCGATGATTAGGTGCTTACCTGCTTCCGCAGCGGCGATAGCCTGATCCGCGTGAAACGGATGGGGTGTGCAGATGTCCACGATGTGTATGTCTGGATTCGCCAGCATCGCCTCGTAGTCTGTGTAGGCTTTCAGCGGCGTACCAAACTCTGCTTCCAATGCCGCTTCATCGTGTTCACGTCGGGAGCAGATTGCTGTGACGTTTCCACCCTGAACCGCCTTAAAGGTCTCGATGTGTGCTCCGGCAACCCAGCCCAGGCCAACAATACCAACATTCATATCACTCATTTTTACCTCCCAATATCTCTATCTTATTTTTACCTGCAACATGTTCAACTGATGGTCTGTCCAAATAATTTATACCGATCTCAAGTTGATGTCAACACATTTTTTGATGTAGCGTAACCGTCTGCAATCTGCTATACTGTCGCTCATATATTGTGTATGATAGCCATTTTGATTTGGATTAGGACTGAATGGAGGATATTCGATGGAGGCGTTAATGCTCGATTTCCCAGAGTCATTTGAGTCAGACAGATTGACCATCCGCGCTCCTCGTCCGGGCGATGGTGCCGAACTGAATGCTGCCGTTCAGGAAACGTTCGGTGATCTCAAAGCGTGGATGCCGTGGGCGCAACAGATGCCTACCTTGGAGGAATCAGAGACCCATGTCCGCCGGGCGCAGTGTGATTTTTTGGCGCGGGAAGATCTAACACTGCTGCTTTTTCTCAGGGGTACAAACACACTGGTAGGGGGCAGCGGCTTGCATCGAATAAACTGGGATATTCCTAAGTTCGAGATCGGCTATTGGTGTCGAAAGCGTTTTCAAGGGCAAGGATACATCCGTGAGTCAACGGAGGCGATTGCGAGGTTTGCGTTGGAGACCCTTGGCGCGAAGCGGGTGGAAATTCGTTGTGACTCTAAAAACGTTCGGAGCCAACGTATCCCTGACCGGCTTGGGTTCACATTGGAAGGCACATTGCGAAATGATTCGCTTTCACCATCGGGAGAATTACGGGATACACTCGTATTTGCGAAGGTAAAACGTGATGCGTAGAGGACAGGCAAAAATCGGGGCTGATACCAACTCGTATGATTGGGGGAGGCGACATGCAACTGACTGAAGGACAACTGGAGCAATATAGAACCGAAGGATACACCATCGTGCGTGGGTTGATTTCACCCGAAGAGAGTTGTTGTGTGCGTGAACGTCTCATGGACCTGCTGGCTGGCAACCACGATTGGCCCGATACCCATTTTCAGGTGCTTAATCCATCGAAATTCCGAAGTAACGATGGCAGTTTCCTTCCGATTGGCGTACAACGTCCCGCTATGCAGGAGGAGGTTTTCGAGGCGATAGCCGATCACCCGAACCTGCAAAGTGTGATGGAACAACTTCTCGGCGGTCCCGTAAAACGTTTTACCGATCAGGCGCTGATTAAACATCGTGCCATCAGTGGTCAATCCTTCTTTCATCAAGATTCGTTCTATTGGCATTTGGCACCTGAGCAGGGGTGCAATTCATGGATTGCACTTGACGAAGTGGGGGTAGATGGGTGTGCTTTGGCGATTATGCCCGGCACACAGCAATCGTGGACGCTGATTGAGCACGAAGGCTACTACGATGAGCCAAGCTATCACAACGCTCGAAGCAACGAGGCGTTCAAGCGATGGCGTATTCCGATAGGGGAGATCGACTTTTCCGGGGAAGTGCTGTTGCCTATGGCGCCGGGGGATGCGGCGTTCTTCACCAATTATACATGGCACCGTTCTGAGCCTAACAACTCTGGGGTCCACAAATGTGCCTATGCTATCGCCTATCAGCTGCGTGATTGACTTTCCCTTGACAAAACCCGGCTTTTTGGTGTGTAGGTTGCTTCCAATATTCAAGACGAGTTATGGTGGATGTTAAAAATAAATGAGCACTTTCGCCCACCGGTAGGTGCGGTTTCCCCCCGCACCGCATAGGCGCAGTTAGAAACAGCGCCTACCAAACGGTAGAACGGTAGTTTCGTTTTCCTAACCGCCCCGGTTTGGCGTGTCCCATTAATTCTAAGATCTACTATAATTTATTTTATCGTAGATTACGATGAAAGGCGGAGATAAATTATGTTAATTTTTGACGGCGACTATCCGATGGCGTATGGTGCAATTGACCTAAATCGAGATCTGACCTTACCGATTGAGGAGGTTCGGGCGGTCCAAGAGGGATCGCGCGAAGGGGACCGGTGGCCTGCCGTCGGAACGATGGCTTCACTTCCGGAGATGCGGAAGGGAAAAGTTGCTGCCGCACTGGTTAAAATATCGGGACGGATTGAACGGAAAAATAGTCCCATCTGGGGATACAGGAGCGGTGATGTCGCCTATGCTGCGGCACAAGCACACCTTGCCTACTACCGGATTCTGGAAGGCAGGGGCGAGGCGCGTATCTTGAGGACCCGCAAAGATTTCAGCGAGCATATGCAAATTTGGTCGGAAGCCACGGACTATGCGGAATTGCCGGTTGGCATGGTTCTCGGCATGGAAGGAGCAGACCCCATCCTCTGGCCCGAACATGTCCACGAATGGTGGGAGAGCGGACTGCGCACAATTAATTTAGCACATTACGGCATTAGCACCTATTCTCACGGAACCGGCAGACCCGGTGGGCTATTACCTCCAGCCAAACCGCTGCTGAACGAAATGGATAAGTTGGGGATGGTTCTCGATCTTACCCACACCGCTGATGAAGCGTTTTGGCAGGCACTCGATCTATTCTCTGGACCGGTGATGGCAAGTCACCAGAACTGCCGCACATTAGCACCCGGCGAGCGACAGTTTTCCGATGAGCAGCTCAAAGCCCTCCTTAAACGCGGCGGCGTTATCGGTGCATCGATGGATACGTGGATGATTTACGCGGAAGGGGGCATCGATTGGGGCGGGGATATTCCACCACGTCGAAGCGTTTTCCCAAGAGAGGCAGTTACATTGGAGCATCTGGTAAATCACATGGACCACGTCTGCCAGCTGGCGGGCAATTCGCAGCACGCCGCTATCGGTGGAGATACGGATGGTCAAGGAGGCAACGACGGTGCCCCGTACGAAATTGACACGGTGGCAGATTATCAGAAAATTGCCCACATCCTTGACAAGCGAGGCTATGCCGAGGAAGACATTGCCAATGTAATGTACCGCAATTGGCAGCGGTTTTATGAGCAAGCGTTGCCGGCGTGAGAGTTCTCTTATGGTGAATTCTAAAAACAGATAGACACTTTCGGTCCCCGGTAGGTGCGGTTTTTAACCGCACCGGTTTGGAGTATCTCATTAATTCTAAGATACACTATGAATTGACCGATATGTTAGCGTCGTGCGATCATTTAGGCAAAAATGAACCCATTAATCTAAGGAACCGAATGAAAGTAACCAACGGATGCACAAAGTATCACATTTCTCCATCGAAGAGATGACCTCCGATCATTCAGAGTGGCAGGAATTGGTTGATGTTATCACACAGGAGAACCAGGCAAGATGGGCATTTAATCCACATTTTGAACAGTTCGCACGTTACTTCTTAGCTGCCAAACAGGATGGGAATATCGTTGGGTTTCTTATGTTTGTAGTTTGGGACATTGGTCCCAATGACCGCGATCATCCGCCCGTTCAGATACATGGAAAGCAGCTGCAAGAAGCAAAGATTATTGCGTTCGGTGTGAAGAAAGCCTATCGGCGCCAAGGTATTGGCAGAGCACTTCAAGAATATACGCTGCAACGGGCGAAAGAGCTTGACTGTTACCAAGTTCGATCTGTGAGCGACATGGATCATCCAGAAAACCATCAACTCAAACTCTCTATGGGTTTTGCCGTAGAGCCAATGGAGCGCGAGGAACCGAGTTTGGCATTTATCATGCCGCTTAGAAAAGGAGCACGAAACCAATGAGAGTCATTACCGGTGCGATCGGTCATGAGACCAGCACTTTTACTACCGTCGCCACTACTTGGGCGAGCTACCGTGATCAGCGATTCGGCTATCTAACTGGAGACGAAATCATCGATAAGTTTCGTGGCACCAACACGACTATCGGCGGATACATTGCGGGTGCGGAAGCGCACGGATTTGAGCTTATTCCTACGATATATGCCAATGCGCATCCGAGCGGACCAACACCGCACGACATCTTCGATGCTATCCTGAAAGATATGTTAGATCGAATTGCTGAGGCAGGATCCATTGATGGTGTCCTACTCGACCTGCACGGCGCAATGGTAGCAGAGGGGGTTGACGATGGTGAGGGGTATATTCTGGCAGCCGTGCGCGATTTAGTTGGACCGCAGGTGCCTATCTTGGCGGAATTGGACATCCATTCCAACGTCTCCCCGCGTATGATCGAGATGGCGGATGTGCTAATTGGTAGGGAAACTTACCCGGAGATTGATCAGGCAGAACGCGCCCGCGAATGTGCTGATGTTCTGGCTCGCATTCATCGGGAGGGGCTGCGTCCTACCATGGCGCTGCACCAGATTCCGCTGGTCTGGGGATTGAATCAGGTCACGGCACACTCGCCGATGCGGGAGGCGATTGCTGAATTGCATAGAATTGAAGCGCAACCGGGCGTGGTTTGTGGTTCAATTGCCACCTGCTATCCGTTGGCTGATATCCCGGACATGGGTGCATCGGTTTATATCGTTACCGACAACGATCCGGCCTTGGCACAGCGGTATGCGGAGGAACTGGCGGCGTGGATCTGGGAACGTCGGGCGGACTGGCAGGCACCGATGCCACCAACCCGTGAAGCGCTAGCACAGGCGACCGCAGCGGGAAAATATCCGGTGATTTTCGCCGATCGAAATGACAATACCGGTGGTGGCTCGCCGGGGGATAGCACCGGCGTGTTGCAGACGTTCATCGAAGCGGAGTTAGAGGATGCATGTATCCTTTATATCGTTGATCCAGAAGCGGTGAGCGCTTGCCAAGAGGCGGGCGTGGGAGCGACGCTGACCTTAGATGTAGGTGCGAAATCAACTCCTCTCCAGGGGAAACCGATACGGATGACGGCGGAGGTTGTTACGCTTTCAGATGGCAGTTTTCGTTATGATGGACCGCGAAATGCAGGGTTGGAGAACAGTATGGGACCCTCTGCACATATCCGACAGGACGGGATTCATGTCCTGCTGGTGACGGAACGGGAGCAACCATTCGATACCGCTTTCTCACGAACCATGGGATTAGACCCACGTCAGATGCGTTATATTGGAGTCAAATCGACCGTACATTTTCGGGCAGGTTTTGAGTCGTGGGCAGGGGCGATCTATGCGGTGTCCGAGCCGAGTGTGCATGATCCGGTGGGGAAAGAGTTGCCCTTCAACAATCTGGGGCGGAAGTTGTATCCACTTCATGAAATGTAGCAGGAAAACGTGAAACGTGGGAAACAGATCTCTCACGTTTTAGCCTTATACGAAGTTGAATCTACCTGATAGACCGCGCGGTAGATCTGCCGTCCTTCCGCGCGATACTTCATCTCAAAACTGGTTGGGATATGTTCTATTTCAACCGAATCGGGAGGCAGATAGACCAGCGGCGGTGTGTGTATTAGACAGTCGTGGATTTCATAGAAATACTCGGTATAATCGGTGGCAACGTGAATACGCCCTCTACTCGAATTTAGTGTCCGAATCAACCCACGAATCCAGACTTCATTTCTAAAGAGTCGACGCTTACGATGCCGCTTCTTGGGCCATGGATCCGGGAAATAGACATGATACGCTTCGACAGTGCCTGCCCCAATGTACCGATCAACAAGGTAGGCTGCATCGCTCCAAATAAGAGAGACCCCCGTAACGTTTCCTTTCAGCAGCCGCTCCTTGGTGTGTTGGACATATTTCAATGCTCGTTCGACGCCGATATAGTTAATCTCTGGACGTTGCCTTGAGGCTTCAAGCAGAAAACGTCCCTTACCGCATCCAATTTCTATCTCGACGGGATTGGCGTTTCCGAAGAGTTCCTGCCAATCAATTGGAGGCGCGATCTTAGCCAGACTGGTCTGTTTATTTTCCTTGAGATCGATTAGAGCGGATCGCCGCGCCATGAGCTCAAAGAATTGCCTATAGTGTAATTCGCTCATACGTTTAGCCGAAGGCTCCCTTTTTATGCCTCCCCAACAGTCGCTGTAGCCGTTCGTCTGCTCCATCAAAAACATGTTCAGGCATCCGATAGTCGATAAACGGATAGAGCCGTTGTGCGATGATCCGCTGGCTGTATGTGACCGCTGCAATGTACCGAATTTGATTTCGATTGTTGGGGGTTCCGCGATGCCAGACTTGGCTATTGAACATATAAGCGCCGCCCGCCTTTGTGAAGAAACTGACGGGTCCCTTCCCCTCGAATGTTGGATTTTCCTCAGCGGGCGGTCTGCGCCCCGAATAATGGCTGCCGGGGACGACCTGCGTTGGACCGTCGTCTATCGTTTCAATATCGATGAGTGGAATGAGTACGTTGATAACGAAACAGGGCAGCGTGATACGAGGGTCGTGTCGAGGCACATCGTCCGGTAGCGGGAAATGGAGCTTGTCGTCACTATGCCACCCACCACCCTGTCCGGGCAGGTAACGTATCGAGTTTTGGGACATCATGTGACAATCCTCGCCCAGAATTGCCTCGGCAAGGCTAACATAAGGTTCTCGCACGATCAGGTCTCGGTAAGTTCTGTCATATTCATACATACGCATCATGCTTATGCCACGAATGTGATCGCCCGCCTCATCGTGCATGCGCGGGTCGTTATGTTTTTGCTCCATTAATTCTTTAAGCGTGGCTGCTTCTTCTGAGGTGAATATCTCGCCTAAAAAATAGTATCCGTCACGGTTGAACTGTTCGACGATCTGTTGCGTTTCTGCTTCGGAAAATGGTTTGCCCTCTTGGATTCTACTGGTCATTGATTTTCTCCTTAACACGGTAATAAGACTTTGCTGGATAACGATCCCACGAAGAAAGTCGATAGAATTTCATCTATTATGGTGAATTCTAAAAACAGATAGACACTTTCGCCCACCCGGTAGGTGCGGTTTCCAACCGCACCGGTGCCGACTCAGCTTGCCCCGATCTATTGGGGAGCATCTCCCGATATATCGGGAGATGGAGTGTCTCAGTAATTTTAAGGTCCACTATAAGTCAGTTTCGCCCCCTTTATTTCTTCAATTTAGAATGTTGACAGTTTTGATTAAATCGGCTAAAATCTTTGTCACAGATAGGTTGGAAGTTTTGTCTGTTTTGAAACACCGAAAGGAGAACGGGTTACATTATATGCGGTATACGCGGTCAGAACCTCGAGTAACAGTTAGGCATAATGGAGAAATTTCGATTTTTGACATCACCGGTTATTTTACAGAAGACTCAGCCGAAGGGATAGACGCAGCTTATGAACAAAGCACCAACGCAGCGAAAATTCTGCTTCGCTTTGACCGGCAGAGCTTTATCACCAGTAGCGGGTTTGGTGTCATCGTCAAGTTGGTTTGGCAAACGCGCAACAAGGGGCAAGTCCTGCGGGTCGCTCATCCATCAAATCAGATGCGACACGTTTTCGATATAATTGGCTTATCCCAAAGTATTGATATCTTTGCCTCAGAAGAGGTAGCGTTGGCAGATTTCTAACAGACCTTGACTCGTGGTTTTTTCAGTTCCGTCGTGATTAATCTCTTTCTTTATTCAATCAATCAATTTAAACCTCGAAAGGTCTGTTGATGAACTGTTGACTTTTGCACATATTGAATGAGATACAATCTAATCACTTCTATGCGAGCGATTCTCTTGAGTGACGGGAAACCCGGTCATTATAACCAGTCTTTAGGTATGATTGAGCGGCTGCCGGAGTGCGACTATCACTGGATTGATGTAAGGTTTCGCAGTAAGCAGCGAGATAATCTGCTACGAGTGTTAATGCGTCTGTTCGGCGGGTTTAGATTGCCACGCTGGCTTATCAAAGCCTGCTTGCACATGGCACTCCAGCGAGATACCTTGAATGAAATCTATGCCATTGAGCCTGATTTTATCCTCTCAACCGGTTCATCCGTTGCTGCACCCAATCTACTAATTGGCCAACTCTTCGATGCAAAGACAGTTACCTGCCGTCGCCCCTCACCGGTCGGGGTGCACCACTTCGACCTTGCTATCCTTCCCCAGATGTATTGGTCCCGCCGCAACAGAACCAACATTTGCAAAACCCTTGGCGTTCCAAATCGAGTGCGTCCAGAAAAACTGGAAATGCAGCAGAAAGAACTCCAGACAGATTTAGAGCTGTCGGATCAGAGGCGCGTTGGGGTTCTGATTGGCGGCGAAGACCGGTACGATACAATCACTGAGACAACCACCGCTCGCCTCATTGAGGTCTTGCGTCAATTTGCAACAAGAAACGATATGCAACTCTTGTTGACAACCTCGCGTCGAACTCCGCTTCCCGTTGAAGATCTGATTAACAAACGGCTTTCAAACACCGAACAGTGTCCAATCCTTGTTCTCGCACATGGTGAGAACTCTATCGCGGATCCAGTCGGGACAATTTTCGCCCTGTCCGATGTGATTGTCGTTACCGAAGATAGTTTCTCAATGGTGTGCGAAGCCGCAAGCAGTGGTAAGCGGGTGGTTATCTTGGAGGTCGATCACAAAACACGGCATCGTCCCAAACGGAGCAAAGTCTACTCAGAAATTATGCGTCACGCCTCAGTAAAGTGGGCTGATGTTGAAGATTTGGAAGCGACCCTTGAGGCCGCCTTGACGGATGAAAGTCCCATCAAGTCGTTGCAGGATACGCATCGCGCCGCAATGGCGGTCAGGCAGCTGCTCAAGGAGGCTCATATAAAAAGAAAGTGCAAAACGTAAAGGGAAACCGAGTTTTTTCTTGAAAACTCGGTTTCTTTCTTCTAACTCGGATTTCTGTTGCGCCAAATCTTAACATGTCAAAGATTAGTCAGTTTCACAGCGCATTCTTACCACGGCATTGTGCGATTGGTATGTTTCCGACCGATATTCGCAACGTCCTCACCGCATGAAGGGATGAGCACACCGTCGTCGATTCTCTCAGCGACATTCTCTGGAGTCACACCGTCTAGGAACGCGATATTTTCAGCGTCACAGGCAGCCTTTACACGCGCACGTGCGTTTGCACTCACTTCTGCATAGGACGACTCATCCCTATCGAAATGACCGTGTGACAGCGCCATATCCCCCGGACCCCATTCAGCAAAGGCGATACCGGGCACCCGTGCCGTCGCTTCAACGTTACTCAGCGCACGTTTATTTTCAATCTTTAAGCCGAGAAAGATTTCTCCTTCCGGGTTCAGGGGCCAAACATCGGCGCGTTTCATGTATTCCTCTACGGATATGCCCCAAATCTCTGCCGCACCACCCTGTCCGCCGGCACCACGACGACCTATATCAAGCCCTTCTCCGACACCGATTGAATGAATCGGATAGCGTGCAGACTCAACAAACACCTTCACAGCACCGGGCGTTTCTGCATGGCATAGCAGGATACCGTGAACACCCCTGGCAAGGACCTGTTTAACCATCCACGCATTTGCACGCATAACGTGCTCATCGGTGCCGTCCGTAGGCAGCGTGGTGATGACCGTCGGCGTATGATGCCCGCTTTTCGTGGGACCGCTTGCAGCTAAGCCTTTCATGAATGCATCCAATCCCGCAAGGTTAAACGTTCCATGCTCCATCTCGACCACGAGATAATCCGACCACGTCTGGGAGGCTTCCACACCGCCCTCGTAGCTAAGTTCTCTTGGACTGGAATAATAGACTGGTTGACCCTGTTCGAGCAGTTCGATTGCCCGATTCACTCTTGCCATCTATGCACCTCTCCGGGTATCGTAAATATTGTTAAACGTGTTCCTGACTCTTGAACCAACTTTCGAACTCTGAAAAATCTATTTTAGCATATCCACTCCCTGATTAAAAGTCCTAAAATGTTGAGCCACATATTTCGCTTGACCGCTCGACGAGTGTCTGATACCATCTCACCGTAACAATGAATGCGTGTTGCTTTGAATCCCGATTTATCGGGGAGGAATAAACGATGGAAATTACAATTAGTCCCGATGAGCTGGCAAACGGTGAGATGTCCGAAACGCATCTTAATCAAGCAGTCCACGCCATCCGCACGGACGGATACGTCATCTTATCAGATATCATATCGCACCCCCATTTGGATCTGGTCCGAGAGAAGATGGATGAAGATTTACGCACGTTGATGACGGCGTCTGTCCTCCCCGTTAATTTTGTCAAACAGCACCTCCAGCAAGATCCACCGCCCTTTGCGCCTTATGTTTTTCGCGATATTGTTGCCAATCCGTGGGTGATACAGGTAACGCGAAAAATTCTGGGTGAAGGTTTATTTAACAGCTGCTACACCGGCAACACCAACTGTCCCGGCAGCGGTACACAACCGGTTCATGTAGATCTTGGACAATTATGGCAAGGGTTGGGGAAGGCGCATCCGGCGGTATCTTTAGTTATCAATATCGCACCGATGGATGTCAACGAGCATAATGGCAGCATCGAACTTTGGCCCGGGTCTCACCTAGACACGAACGTTGCTCTGGATGATGCGACAATTAAGGTCGATGAACGGCTGGTCGAAGCGCGTCGAGAGATCGCACCGCCGGTGCGTGGCAATACGAAAAAGGGGAGTATCCTGATTAGGGATATGCGCCTTTGGCATCGAGGTATGCCCAACCACTCCGATCGTCCACGTCAGATGATTGCGATGGTTCACAATATTCACTGGTTCCGTCGCAGAAGACGGGTGCCGTTCAACAAGGGATGTGAGGCAGCTTTTGAAAATTGCCAGATAGATCCAAACGTTGAATTTACCGACGAGCCGATTGATTATATTTTTCGGAATCATCCCTATGACTATCACGAAGATGGCGAGGAGAAAGTGAGTGGGTAGACAGATGGATCGACACGGGTAGAAATCTTTTTGGATTTTCTCAAGAGCTAAGAACCTGTCCCGATGAATCGGGATCATCTCTGAACATTATCATTTAACGGGTAAATCCTCTCAAACTCGGTTGATTTTGCCCGTAGAATGGCAAAAGATGACCGTTTCACGTACTCTTAAAACAAACGCAAAGCCCCAGCGGGGCGACATGTTTATAGAATACAGGACAAACAAACAACCTAAGCCCCAGCGGGGCGACATGTGAACAACTTTCTAAAGATGACCGTTTCACTCTTAAAACAGGGTCTAAAAAAGAAAGAAGCGACATGGCATCAGACCGGTTTCCCCATCCTTCTCTCTAATTTTTTCTACTATGAAACTCAATAGCACCGGAACTTTGACAACGCAGGGCAGAATAATAAATAGAAAACATCCGTATAAACAGAACGCTTTTTCCTTGAAAACTTAATCTATGTATAGTATATTTAAAGTATCCACAAAAACAAGGGGGAGGCAATTATGCGAAAGCCGTTGACTAAAAAACAGGACCGAATCTTTGAATTTATACGGGAGCATGTGCAAGATACAGGCTATCCACCGACCGTTCGTGAAATCGGGATGAACTTCCGCATTTCTGAAAAGGGTGCCTACGATCATCTGAATGCAATCGAAAAGAAGGGTTACATACGACGTATTCCTAAAAAACCGCGTGCCATTGAAATTTTAGAGTTTGTACCTCAAAAGCTGCCTCAAACGGCAGTCGAAGTCCCTATCGTTGGGCGAGTTGCTGCTGGTGAACCCATACTTGCCTCTGAGAATGTTGAAGGTACCTTGCCCGTACCGCGGGAGGTCGTCAAGGAGGATACCTGTTTTGCGTTACGTGTTAACGGGAAAAGTATGATCGATGCCGGCATCTTTGAGGGAGATGTCGTAATTGTGCGGTCACAAAATTACGCGGATACCGGAGATATTGTTGTTGCGCTACTTGACGATGAAGCAACAGTGAAACGGTTCTTCCGTGATGGAACCAGAATTCGTCTGCAACCTGAAAATTCGGTAATGTCCCCGATTATCGTTAATGACGCACAGATTTTGGGAAAGGTTGTCGGACTTTTCCGTAGACTGTAGAATGTAACCTGTGATTCCCTGATAGATCTGTCATCTGTCTGCCCCGACTTTGGGTTGGGGTGTAGGTTCGACCCCTGTCTTCTCGGAACGGAGTTGTGAAACGTCAAACGAATCCCACCTTTTTCTCCGACCTTTCATCCTTCTATTCTTTATTTTTGCCTGTTTTTGCCCCCCTTATATCTCTGCTTTGGTTATTCAGTTTTGCTACTCTGCTCCATGCCCTACCGAAACTCCCGACTGTTGAAGCGAAGATCGATCGCCCTCACACAGGAGCGCTGTTGAGCGGCAAAGTTGACATCTTTGGACTGGCACGAGGCACCATGTTCGAGGAATATCGTTTAGAGTATGCCCCTATTTCTACAGATAAGGGAAGGACTGTCTCGACCGGGTGGCGTCAGATTGGTGGCAGAGCGACAGCTCCAGTGACGGAGTCCGGTTTTCTCGGACAGTGGGATGCACAACGGTTGCGTGGAAACTTCCTGATACGGCTTGTTGTTGTTTCAACGAGCGGTAATGAAACACAGGATCAGATCGAAGTTTTTATTGAGAACGAACGCCCGCGCCTTGGGCTTTTCGATCCACCTGAGGATTTGTTGACGTCGGAGACACAGATAACGGTGCGAGGGGCGACAGAAAAATTGAACACCGTTACGCTTAAATCCGAGGGGATGGAAATGTCCCTACCTATTGATTCAGAAGGCGGCTTTGTCGCGCAGCTGCCCTTAACCGAAGGTCCAAACCGAATCGAGATCCAGGTGACAAACCCAATCGGTTTGGAGACACGCGTGGTTCGGACCGTTGTACGTGATAGCCAGTCGCCGCAGATTACATTAGCATCTCCGTCTGACCTCGCTCAGCTAGAAGTACCTTATGTCACTGTATCCGGTCAGATTGATGATCCGGATGTACAGCTTTCAATTAATGGTGCTGCTGTACCGCTCAAAATGGATGGTCGGTTTGAACACACACTGCGACTCAAGGAGGAGGATTCCACTCAGGGTGGTGGAAGGGAGGCGGTTAATCTCATCAGCGTGACTGCCATTGATCGTCTGGGTCGCAAAACAGAAGTGCAACGCCGCATCAGCTATAAGAAGAAGGATCTGCTCCTTGGAATAGATCTGAACCCACCAGCGATAACAGACGCTTTGCCACCTGACGGCGCACTTCTTAATCGATCAGATGCGGTAATCACGGGGTTCTTCGTTGATGATGTGGAGATAGATCCGCTAACGATCCGTTTCAGTTTTGGTGGAGAGACGTTTGTATTCGATGGAAGTCCGGGTGCTCCTAAGTTTGATGGAACTCTCTTCGATTTTCAGCCTGAGACCGGTAAATTCACCTACACCCCACCGACCGAATTAATCGACGGCATCTATCACTTCAAGTGGGAGGTTCAGGATACCGGGGGCAACTCGGCATCACCAATCGATTTTAGTTTTACCATCGACACACGCCCGTTTCAAGCGTCAATTTCGGCGAAGCGGATTGAAGCAGACAGGGGGACGCTCAGAATCACGTTAGCCACAACAAAGCGATTGGCGGAAACTCCCGTCCTTGAAATTCTTCCGTCTGGTTCGCGCTTGGGGTATACACCTAATCTTGACCATTTCACTGTTGCAGATGAAGGGTTGAACGCGGATTTACAAATGGGAAATCCACAATCCATCTTTCGGTATGCCCTTGACTTTCCGAGCTCTTCGTCGCAAACGGGGTTCACGTTTTCTACCCAAATTCGTTCTTTCAACGGGGAGATACTTCCTGTACGCGGCTACTTCACAGATCAGAATCGGCTGTTTGAAGATATTCAATTTCCGCGATTTAATCTTAATCGGGACGCGGATGTCCCGATGAAGACGATTCTCCTCTCTATTGATGGTGGACCCAGCGTTCTACTGCTCGAAGATGGTGCAGCGCCTCAAGTTACCTTACGGAGCCAAGGTGGATCAGATCAAAGAACAATTCACACTCAACAACAGAACGCCGATGCACGTGGGTTGGCAATACTAGAACCTATCTACGTTGTTGAATCTCCTGTAGAGACGGGGAACGTTTCATTTCAGGTTGCACTTCCACTCCCTTTAGACCAAAATAGAGACGGAGACGGGGTTGCGATGTTTCAGTGGGATAGCCAGTTCCAGCAATGGCTTCCACTGAATGCGATCAGAGACCACGTTACGTTTGAAAGCACCGTCGATCGGTTCGGAAGCTATGCCCTTCTTATAGATCGGATGCCTCCCACTATAAGCACTGTTTTCCCCAAAGATTCCGCGGAGGTTCAGCCCGAGCAGTTCCTTGTAATGTATGAAATTACCGACGAAGGTTCCGGGGTCAACCTCATTCAGTTGTGGGTGGACAACCGGGCAGTGCAATTCCTGTACGAAGATACGACGGGACACTTGACCTACGTCCCAAGTAATCTGGTGGCGGGTAGGCATACCCTTGAGATTAGTGCCACGGATCGCGCTGGCAATGAAGCACGGCAAAAGATGGAATTTTTTACTCAGGACATTTTCGACTTTGCCGATAAGGTTATCGTATATCCGAACCCCACTTCGCACGATGCGATCATTACATTCCAACTCACCAAATCTGCTGATGTTACGCTGGAGATTTACAATGTCACCGGAGGTCTACTCTATACGGATATGTTGCGGAATGTAGTTGGTCAACAGCCTGCCTCACTGGACGAAGCTTTCGTTTGGGATTGCACAAATCAGGTGGGTGAACCTGTTGCCGGTGGGGTATATATTTACGTCTTGGAGGCGAAGCGGGATGGAGAGACAGTCCGTAGGTCGGGAAAGGTTGCGGTTGTTCGATAGTCGCGCTGTTTTTATATGGTGAATATCTAAAATAAATACACACTTTCGCCGCCCGGTAGGTGCGGTTTCCTAACAGCACCGGTTTTGCGTGTCTCATTAATTTTAAGATCTACCATAAATCAAACTTACATTTGTTGAAGTTGTAACAAATCTACACTTCATCTTCACTTTTAAAGGAGATTTCGATGGGTAAATTAGATGGACAGGTTGCACTTGTGACCGGTTCAGGACGTGGGTTAGGTAGAGCTTACGCACTTCATCTCGCTCAGTTGGGAGCGGATGTTGTCATCAACGACATTAATCTCGATGCAGCCAAGGAATATGACGAGGAGTTGACAGCGGAGACAGTCGTGGCGGAGGTTGAGAATTTTGGTCGTCGGTCGCTCGGCTTTGAAGTAGATGTTACGCAACGCGATGCTGTCTTTGCAATGGTTGACGAGATTGTGGACAAACTAGGGCGAATTGATATTCTCGTCAACAACACCGGTGGGGCATTGGGCAAACCGAAATCCTCGATGGCGTCCGACACTGAAGAGGAGTATTATGATTATATTATGGGGATTAACCTCAGCAGCGCGATCTTTTGCTGTCAGGCGGTGAGTGACCCCATGAAGAAAGCGGGTTACGGGCGGATTGTCAACGTCAGTTCTCAGGCGGGTTTGTGGAGTGCTTGGAATGGGGGAGGTATGGCGTATTGCGTCTCAAAGGCGGGAGTCGTGCAATATACCCGCCTTCTCGCGGCTGAATTGGGACCATACGGGATTAATGTGAACTGCATCGCGCCGGGCTACATCCTTTCATCACGTGGCATCGCCGGTGGGAGGAATAGCCCTGAAACCCGAGAAAGACTGTTGCCGCAAATCCCGCTACGCCGGATGGGGATGCCAGAGGATTGCGCGAAGGTGGTTGAATTTCTCGTCACAGATCTCTCCGATTACGTAACGGGACAGTGTCTTCCTGTTTGCGGCGGCTACGTCAGTTTCTGATTCGCTGTAAAGGTATGCAGGTGAGTATAGAGATTAAACTTTAACAGGGTCAACCGTTTGGTATTGCGTTTCAGTGTAACCCTTTTTGCTATTGACAGAACGCCATTTAATCGCTTATACTAACGCAGATTTCCAGTGCCGTGTTGGGTTTCACGGTTCCTGTTCAACCCAACCTACACTGCTTGAAACAATTTCGGGCAACCCCTATAGTTTTTAATGAATCACGCGATGATTACGGCGTTGCTCCGGTTTGGCTGAAAACGAAGGACCGTATGCAGACAATTTCTGAATTTTTTCATGGTAAAGTGATATTAATTGCCGGTGCGACTGGATTTCTGGGTCAAGCGCTTGTGGCGAAAATTCTCACCGCGCTTCCCGATGTGGAGCGAATCTACCTGCTCATCCGTAGTCAAACTGGAGCCAATGGAGAAAAGCGCACCGCAACAGATCGGCTGGAAAAAGACGTATTTGCTTCGAGTGCTTTTGCCAAGCTTAAACAGATTCATGGTGAACGGTTTGACGGCTGGGTTCGTGAGAAGGTCTGTGCGGTAGAAGGCGATTTGGCTTACGAGCGGCTCGGTCTCTCCGATACCGACTATGCAACGTTGCAACGCGAGGTGCAGGTTTTCATTAACAGTGGCGGCCTCGTCAAATTCGACCCACCGATTGACGCGTCCTTGCAGAGCAATGTACTTGGGGCAAAGTACGCGGTTGAATTGGCAAAAAATTGTAACAATGCAATTTTTCTGCACGTATCAACCGCCTTTGTTCGTGGAGTTCAACCGGGACGGGTTCCCGAAGAGTTGCATCCACCGTACGAAACTTATGCAGAACAATATCAAGCGGAAAAGGGAGAGGCGATCCCTGCAACCCTTGACGCCGAAATCGAAGACATTCAACGGTTGAGCGGACAGGTCAGGAATGAGGCGAATCAACCAGAAAAGCTCGATCAGTTCCGTCGTGAAGCTATACGGAATTTAGGTATTGATACAGGAGAAAGACTAAACAGGCAGATTGAAGTCTCCCGAGAGAAATGGATTGAGCAGCGTTTGATTGATGAGGGTTTGAAACGTGCCAATGCGCGAGGGTGGAACGATACCTATACCTATATGAAAGCGCTCGGCGAACAGATGATTACCAAAACGCGAGACGATCTGCCGACCGCCATTATTCGCCAATCAATTATGGAAAGCAGTCTTGAGGATCCTGAACCGGGCTGGCTTGGTGGTGCGCTTCGCATGGCAGATCCGCTGATTGTCGGTTTTGCAAAAGGGCGTTTACCGGACTTTCCCGGCGACCCGAATAGTATCCTTGATATTATTCCTGCCGATTTTGTTATCAACGCTATTTTAGCAGCAACTGTGCAAACCGCTTACCGCCGAGGTATCGAAGTCTATCACATTGCGAGTGGGGCGCGCAACCCCCTAACTTTTGGCGATATCGTTAATATAACTCACGACTACTTTGTGCGACAGCCGATGCTGGATAACGGTAAGCCGATACCTGTTCCTGTGTGGAAGTTTCCAGATGAGGCAAAATTTCAAAAGGATCTGCATCAGAAACTGCGCCTCTTAGACACAGCCAGTCGTTGGCTCGGTCGAATTCCGTTAAGGTGGGCAAGACGCAAAGATCGTCGGATTGCAGTGAAAAAGAACGCCATTGAAACCTTATTGCATTATGTGCAGATTTATGGTCCCTATGTCCGCCTCAGTTTCCAGTTTCAAATTGGCAAGACAGAAGAACTTTTCCGATCGCTTTCACCTTCGGATAAACAGTGCTTCAACTTCGACATTTCACGTATTGATTGGCGATATTATTTTCAAGAAATACATATTCCGGGGATCAAACGACACTTTCTCAAGTTAGGCGACGAATCGGGGAGTCAGAGAATCAGTGAACCGACAGCCGAGCCGATTGACGAGTTACCAGAGGAGGCTTCCGTCTCCGAGAGAGAATTTAGTGCGGAAGATGAATCTGAAGAGCTGTCTAGTGATGAAGGCGCTGAATCAGCCCAACGAAATCAGGATTCAAAGCCACTTGAATCTCAGACAATGATAGATTTGGTGGCTCAACAGGCAGCATCCATTCCGGATAAAATTGCGTTGGAGATGAAACGGGGTGGCGAGTGGGTGCGCTATACTTACCATCAACTTTATGAGACTTCGCGACAAGTTGCTTTTACACTCTGGGGGAACGGTTATCGCAAAGGCGATCGGGTGATTCTTTTTGCTGAAAACCAGCCGGAGTGGGGTGTTGCTTATTTAGCTGCCGTGCAGATCGGCGTGATTGTCGTTCCAATTGACCCACAGACCGCGGAAGAAGAGATCTTCGCGCTTGCCCAGTACACTGAAGCAAAAGCTATTTTGACTTCTGAAACCTGCTTCGCTCGTTTACACAGTCTTCCGGTAAAGCCAAGTACCCAATCTGCATCACCGGAATTCTTGAATATTAATAGTTGCTGCCAACCTTTTGAATGTGAGCAGACCGAAACCTCGGTTCCCACCGAATCAGAACTTCCCACAGTTCCTGACGATTTTCCCGACGTGGATATTCATCCGGACACGGTTGCATCGATTATCTTTACGATGGGCACAACCGTAGATGCGCGGGGCGCAATGATTTCGCACAGGGGTTTTATTGCAAACGTTGTTGCTGTTTCAAAGGCGTTGCCACCTGAAGACACAGATCGATTCCTTTCAGTCCTGCCGTTATATCATGCCCTAGGATTTTCCTGCAACTTCTTAATGTCGATTTACGCCGGTACAACCATCACATACACCAATAGTTTGAGACCGACCTCGATTTTGGCGATTATGCGGGAGACCAAGACCACTGTGCTTATTGGAGTGCCGCGTCTGTTCCAACTGCTGTACGATACGATCAAGCGTTATGTCGTACAGTCTCCTGAAGCAATGGAAGCTCCGCTTGAACCGGAAACTGTCGAGGAGATTCAAGCCGCATTGGGCGGGCATATTCGCGTTCTGGTGAGTGGCGGTGCTGCATTGCCGGATGAAGTGTACGATCGATTCACGGAGTTTGGATTAACAATCTATCAAGGCTACGGTATGACAGAAGCCTCTCCTGTTCTAAGTGTGAATCCTCATCACAGGAGCAAACGGGGAACAGTGGGACCCGCGGTTGAAGGGGTGCAGCTCCAGGTAATCAATCCTGATGAGAACGGCGTTGGTGAGATTGTTGCGAGCAGCCCCAGCTTGATGCAGGGGTACTATCGGAATCAAGCGATGACAGAACAGGTCATTCGAGAAGGGCTTCTCTATACGGGCGATTTAGGCTACTTTGATGAGGACGATTATCTATATCTCACCGGCCGCAGCAAAGATGTGATTGTGTCCGGTGCTGGTAAAAATATCTACCCAGTTGAACTTGAAGCACTCTACCGGCACAGTCCCCTGATTTCCGAGATCTGTGTTGTTGGCATGAGTACAGATAATCTGTTTGAGGCGGCGCACGCTGTCATTGTTCCAGTACGCGACGAAAACCGCGACAGGGCTGAAATCGAGAAAGCCACTCATCAACACATTCAGGAACGCGCCCAAGATTTACCGACATATCAACACCTCCACACGGTGCACTTTTGGGAAACAGAACTGCCTAAGACATCAGGCGCAGTAATAGATCGTCAACGCGTTAAAGAAATTTTGCAAGAACAACTCGTTCAACAAACACAGGAGGTTCCGCAATCCGATCCTGCTGGAGATGCCCTTGATGCTGAGAGAACCGAGGAGACTTCGGAGCCAACAGGGGATACCGACACGCCTGCCGGGGTCGAGCAGGTTATTATCACTGAACTCAGTCGTTTGGCGCGGCTGCCGGCAGATCAGATCCGTTTGAACAGCAACTTGGGGACAGAACTCGGACTGGATTCAATGGCACGAGTGGAATTACTGCTGCTGCTGGAATCCAGACTACAACGCTCAATTCCCGATGAGTTAATAGCCAAGATCCAGACGGTCGGCGACGTGACGGAGACAGTCAAAACGCTGCAATCTGAAGCCGCACCACCTCCCATTGATGAAGAAACATCTGCTTATATTGAGAGATCTGAATCCTCACTTTTATCCACGACACTTGCAGGGCTATTCCGATTTAGTGTATGGGCTATCTATAGGTGTTACTTCTCGATTAAGTGCAACGGGTTGGAAAACCTTCCGCGCGAACAGCCGTATATCATTGCTGCCAATCATTCGAGTCACCTCGACACTCTCGCAGTCTTGACTGTTCTGAAGGGCGAATCCAAACGCTTGAGGGTTCTCGCTGCAAAAGACTATTGGTTTAGCACCCGCTTCAAATCATGGTTCTCCGGTGAATTGCTTAAATTCGTGCCGTTCGATCGACATGCCAATTTCTTGCAGGGACTCCGAATTTCGCAGGAGGTTCTAAAACGGAACGAGTGTCTGTTGATCTATCCTGAAGGTACACGCTCTGTCACCGGGGAGCTTCAACCGTTCAAACCCGGACTTGGTCTATTGGCTTACGAAACCGAATCTCCGATCATTCCTACTTACATTGACGGCACTTACCGGGCGCTGCCTAAAGGCAAGAACTTCCCGAGTAAGAGTCGCATTCGGGTGACTTTCGGTAAGCCGATTATGCCGCTCAGCGGACACGAAGCAAGTGCTGGAAACACCGCCTCAGGGCTAGAACAGGAAACTTATAGAAAACTTGCCGACGCTGTTAAGGCTGAGATTGAAGCATTGTCCCGTTCCGCTACGCGGAGCGAAGATCCTCGATAAATTGGGACGAGCAGATTGTATAGATCGTAGGGCGTAAGATGTCAGCGGAAGAAAAAAAAACAGCTGCCTTTTTTGATGTTGATGGCACCATCGTGAGTACCACCATCGTCCACTATTACGTCCAATTTCGTTCTTGTCTGCTTCCCTCCTTTTTTCGTCCCTTCTGGATTGCTTGGTTTGCCCTGAAAGTTGTCTATTACTTTTTCCTAGACAAAGTGAGTCGTACCAGATTCAACCGAGTTTTTTATCGCAATTACCGAGGGTTGAATGCAGAAGAGGTAAAACAGCTTGCTGGTGACCAGTTCGAAACCTATGTGCGCTCAAAACTCTTCCCCGCCGCCTTAGATCGTATTCGTGATCACCAAAATCAAGGAGATCTGATTGTCCTTGTCACTGGCTCCCTCGATTTTATCATCCAACCCCTTGCGGATTACCTACAAGCGGATGCTACTTTGACCGTACAACTTGAGGAGGCGCACGGAAAATTTACGGGGGAATTGACAACGCCGCCGTTGGGAGAAGCGGAAAAGGCGCGCGTGATCCAAACTTTCGTCGAGCAGCATAACGTCGATCTTGCTGCAAGCTATGGCTATGGGGATAGCCGGGCGGACCTCCCCATGCTGCAATGCGTTGGCAACCCTATCGTTGTCAATCCGAGCAAAGGGTTACGAGCGGTTGCAATAGAATCGGGGTGGGAAATTAGTGAGTGGACGGTCGGAGGCAAATAGGGGTGAACCTAAGGGACAAGTAGGGAACGCAGATCTGCGTTCCCTACGGAAGGATGAATTTCAATGCAAAATATCAGAACCACACCAGAATATAAGCAGTGGCTGAAAAAGATAAAAAAGCGCGACGGAGAAGCCTGTCGTCGATGTGGATATGATAACGACCTAGAGGCACACCACATTATGCCTTTAAAGGCATACCCAGAACCCGAATACGTCTACTGGGTTGCTAACAGTTTGACCCTATGCAAAGACTGCCACCACAAATTAAAAAACAAAGAACTGACCACGAATCTGATAGAATTTATTGAGGAACACCCTTATTTCCAAAACGGGCAAAATCCCGCATCAATAAAAGCGAAGATAGTTGAACAACTTAGACCGCTTCTTTACAACGCCACAATGGATTTAGTGGTGATGAGACGGTTTGGGGATGAGATAGTTAGGAAAGCCAAAAAACATACACAGAATGAGGCTGCAAAGGAAAAACAACAAGCAGGGAGAGATCATCTATTGGAAGGGGATTTTGACCTAGCTATCGAATACTGCACTGAAGCCCTTGGGCTTGACCCTGAAGATGCTGAAACCTACAACATCAGGGGTGTTGCTTGTCACGAAAAAGGCGATTATGAGCGGGCTGTCCTCGACTATACCCAAGCTATCAGACTCCTTCCAGAGTTTGCAATGGTTTATGCAAACAGAGGAGACGCGTACCGGGAACAAGGCGATTATGAGCGGGCTATCGCGGACTACTACCAGATCATCGAAATCAACATGAAATATTTTCCAATCTAGATTATCTGTCAAAATACAACAATGCGAGAAACATTTTGGAGGGAAATGACCCCCTAATTGTTGGAGGGAATTATGAAAATCAATCGTTATCTTGAATCGCATCACGAACCCAATGACACTATGTTTGTTGAAATCGATAGCCGATACCGCTTTACCGGGCGCGGCACCGATTGGGAAAAATTCCGAAACCACCTAATCACGGTTATCAAGGATACTATCTCCGATGAGGTTGCTGAAGAGTTTGAGAAAAATACAGAGGATTGGGCATCCGCTAACGCCTAAGATCTGAGAGGGGCACCAGTGGACCAGATTTTCATATTCGACAGAGCGAAAATCCGGGCGGAGTTGGATCAGTTTGTTGATTATGCGCGAACGCTGACAGCACCGAAAGCGCTTTCAACAGCGATCCAAGCGTGGGATACCATTGCGTCTGTTGCCGTTGCGACACCCCTTCTCGCGCAAGCGAATTTGTCGCTTGGTCGGATCTATCGGGAGTGGGATGAACTGTTTACTGCCCAAAGGTTCCTTGCACAGGCGCACCAAAACGATCCAGCAGATCCGACTATCCGATCGGAATTAGAGTCCCTTAACCGCTACATTGCCGACAACCAAGCGTCGGTTTTTGATGAAAGGGCTCGAAAAAACAGCGATTCAATCGTCTCGCTTTTCCGAATTGCAACAGGGCTCAAGCTGCTTCAGATGGACAAGCCGGTGCAGGCGTATCCTCTAATGAAAAGCCGTACCAAAATTTACCCGAACGCAGCGGTGGCAAAGCATCTCCTCACAGGCATTATTATTACAGAGGATGAGAAGAATTCAGCAATCGAATTTCTGGAAGCAGACGAGTGGCTGACGGAGACGCAACACGAACTGTATGCCATCACTGATCGTGGACTGTACGCATTTTATACGGAGTTGGCGAAGCTGCATGTCGCCAATGGAGCGTATGACGAAGCGGCTGCCTGTTATGAACAGGCGTATTGGCTCGATGATTCGTTGACCGACTCGCTATATCACAAGCTGATTTGTGACGCAAAGGCTGAGGCGTGGCAGGCTGGGCTTGCACTTCTCGACTGGCTTCCCGATCAACTACCGAGCGGGATCGAGCCGACGGAATACAGTGGGGCTGCTGCAACAATCTGTGGACTTGCCTATCAAGCCACACAGGATCCAGCGGTTGGAAAACGTGCCGTTGCAATATGCGAAGTTGCCTTGGAAACCGACGGAAAGAATAAGGAGATATCGAACCTACTCAAATCTCTCCGATCCGAAAAATCTCTCCAACCCCACCTACCGGAAGCCAAGTCTAAAAGAAGATGGTGGCAGCGGTAAACGCTGCAACACCACTCAACTACGTAGTGTCGCTCCCAGTTCCTGCTCTAACCGTTCTAAAATCCCGCCGTGAACTCGATCAACAATTTCATCTGTAAGCGTCTCCGTTGTCGAGCGATATTCAATTGCAAATGCCAAACTTTTCTTTCCCTCGGGAACCTGCTCGCCTGTGTAGACATCGAATAGGTGCAACGAGGAAACTAATTCGCCGCCAGCAGATTCGATAATTTCGATCGGACGGCTGGCAGCCATATCTGCATCTAACACAATGGCGAGATCCCGATTCACACTCGGGTAGATTGGGATAGGCTCGAATTGTTTCATCGGTTCTACTGCGTCCACTAATCTCTCAAAATCGAGTTCAAACAGATAAGCCTTGTTGGGCAAATCATAATTTTCCAACACCTCTGGGTGGGCTTCACCAAAGACGCAGAGCGTTTTATCTTCGATGCAGATTTCTGCCCGACGACCGGGATGGAAGGCTGGATGGTCAGTATGAGTGATAGTAGAATCGGATAGACCGCATTGGTCTAGCATACCTTCGACAATTCCTTTGATGTCGAAAAAGTCTGCTGGACGGAGCGGATCGCCGTAAACACCCGCACCGAGATTACCCGTTATCATGCCCGCGACACGTTCAGGTTCATGTGGATATTCATCCGTTCCGTTTGGAATAAAGACTTTGCTGCACTCAAAAAATTGCACATCGTTAATTTGATGATTCCGATTACGCTGGGCATTCGCGAGTAAGCTAGGAAGCAAGGTCGTTCGCATAATTGACTGGTCTACGCTCAACGGATTCGCAATTTGAACTGCTTGACGAAGCGGATCTGTTGGTGAGAGGCGGATACGATCGAAAACGTCCGGATGATAAAATGCGTAATTCATCGCTTCCATCATACCACATTGGAGAAGATATGTTTTCACGCGCTCACGCAGATCTTCCTTCGGTTCAACCTTTGGAATAGGAATGTCGCCTCTTGGCAGCGTGGTTGGGATGTTATCGAACCCGTAGACACGCGCAATTTCCTCGACCAGATCTATCTCCTGCCCCACATCGGGACGGAAAGTAGGGGCTGTCACTTCAAACGCATCGGATACGACAAAACCGAGGCGAGTCAGGATGCCACGTATGTCATCGTGGGCAATTTCCGTTCCCAGGACAAAGTTGACGCGCTCTGGACGAAGTTCAATATTGATAGCTTCTCGCTCACCCGGGTAGACATCAATAATCCCTGAGCAGATCTCTCCACCAGCGATTTCCACGATGAGCTGTGATGCACGGTTAATCGCTGGAATAACACCTTCGGGGTCTGCACCACGTTCAAATCGGTGAGAGGCTTCGGTGTGCATTCCCAAAGCCTTTGACGTTTTCCGTATACTTGGTGGATGGAAGTACGCACTCTCAAGCAGCACATCAACTGTCTGATCGGTAATTTCTGAGTCAAAGCCACCCATCACACCCGCCAACGCGACCGGATTCTCCGCATCCGCGATGACAAGCATATCTGGCGTCAACTCCCGTTCCTCTGCATCGATCGTCTTCAGCGTTTCGCCCGGTTTAGCACGGCGGACAACGATCCGGTTCTCAGCGAGTCGATGGTAATCGAAGGCGTGCAGAGGATGTCCGTATTCCATCAGGACGTAATTGGTAATATCAACGATGTTGTTAATCGTTCCAATACCGATAGTTTCGAGCCGACGCTGTAGCCAAACGGGGGAGGGTGCGATTTTGACGCCCCGGATGACTCGCGCTGCGTAACGTGGACAGAGCTCTGGATCCGCAATCGTTACACTGGTGAGATTGTGGACATCTACCGTTGCCTCTTGGACATCTATTTCGGGCAGCTTAAATGGATTGCCCGTAGTTACACTAATTTCTCTAGCGACCCCGATCATGCTGAGGCAATCCGGGCGATTGGGCGTAATCTCAAGTTCCAACACAACATCGTCTAAACCGAGAGCTTCCACAATCGGTGCACCAATTTGCGTATCCTCGGGGAGTTGCATCAAGCCTGATGCCTCATCCGAAATCGCTAACTCCTGTTCTGAGCAGAGCATCCCGCTCGATTCCTCGCCCCGGATTTTTGCCCGCTTAATCGTCAATCCATTGGGCAACTCTGCACCAACGAGGGCGACGGGGGCAACCAACCCTTCACGTGCATTCGGGGCACCGCAGACGATTTGCGCGTCTGTGCCCGACCCGACATCAACGTTGCAAAGCACCAGCTTGTCCGCCTGTGGATGTTTTTCTACGGTATTGATTCTGCCAACAACCACCCGATCCAATCCCTCTCCAAGCCGTTTGATGGATTCGATTTCCATACCGAGCATCAGCAAACGCTCCGCCAACGCTTCGGGGGTTAGATCAAAATCGACATATTCCTTTAACCACTTGATACTTACGTTCATGATTCATTTTCCTCCACTGATCTTAAAATTGCTGGGCGAACCGCATATCATTATCAAACATCAACCGTAGGTCCGGGATACCGTATTTCAGCGTTGCAATCCGATCGACACCCATACCGAACGCGAAACCGGTGAACTGTTCTGGATCATAATTGACATAGCGGAAGACGTTTGGATGTACCGAACCTGCCCCTAAGATTTCGAGCCAACCGGTGCCTGAACAGAGGCGACACCCTCCTCCGTGACAGGTTGTGCAGGAGATATCGACCTCTGCACTCGGCTCTGTAAATGGGAAGAAATGAGGGCGGAAGCGAGTCCGCGTTCCTGCGCCGAACATCTGTTGCACAAAAGCGTATAGGACACCCTTCAACTCGCTGAAAGTGACCTGCTCGGCAACGAGGAGGCCCTCGACTTGATGGAACATCGGTGTGTGGGAGGCATCGGAATCGCAGCGATACACTCGTCCCGGGACAATAATCCGTATGGGAGGCTTCTGTTTTTCCATGTAGCGGATCTGAACCGGTGAGGTATGTGTCCGTAGCAGTAAGCTGTCAGTGATATAAAACGTATCATGTGCGTCTCTCGCAGGGTGTTCTGCGGGTGTGTTTAACGCGTCAAAGTTGTAATATTCGTGTTCAACCTCAGGACCTTCGGCAATCTGGAATCCCATGCCCCGGAAGATCTCTTGAATGCGATCAAAGGTTTGTGTCACCGGGTGCTTTTTTCCCAGCTGTGGCAGTCTACCCGGAAGCGTAATATCTACAGCTTCCGCTGCAAGCTGTCCCTCTCGTGCTTGTTGATTCAGAGTTTCCTCAACTCCGTCAAAAGCCTCCGTGAGGCTGGTTCGCACTTCATTCGCGAGTTTACCCACAACCGGTCGCTCCGCTTTAGAGAGTTGCCCCATTCCTCGCATCACTGTGGAGAGCAAACCTTTGCGTCCAAAATACTTAATCCGTAGAGATTCTAGTTCACTTAAGTCTTCCACAGCTTTGAGTTCTATCAACGCTTCAGTTTCAATCTGCTTTAACGCTTCCTTCATGTTTATCTCCCGTAAAATTGCAAAAAAAAACACCTATCACCTCGTCCAAGGGACGAAAGTGACAGGTGTCGAAACCTTCCGCGGTACCACCCTTATTGGCAGATATAGCATCTACCCGCTTCATTAATCGTTTCAGTCACGGTGAAACTCCCGGCACAAGCTTAATTGCCAAAATCGGCGTTCAGTTCGGCGGCTCCAGGATGAAATTCGGCGACTCGTTCTAAAGATGCGCTTTCAGCCGGTGACGCATCCTCTCTACTTAGAAGATTCGAACCGCTTACTGTGTCCTTTCATAGCCTTTACGCAAATTCAGTTTTTTAGCCTTTCGCAAGTTCCGCAATACGAGCGAATCCAGCTTCATCATGGACAGCGAGATCAGCAAGTACCTTGCGATTGAGGTCAATTCCTGCCTTTTTTAATCCGTTCATAAAGCGGCTATAAGATAATCCGTGCATCCGCGCGGCAGCGTTGATACGGGCAATCCACAATTGCCTGAATTCCCGTTTTCGTGCCCGACGGTGGGCGTAGGCATAATTCCAGCCTTTTTCGACAGCCTCCGTTGCGGACCGCCTCAAATTATTGCGACCTCCGCGATAGCCCTTTGAGTGCTTCATGACTCTTTTACGACGTTGGCGCCGGATACTGCCTGTTTTTACTTTTGGCATTATAATCTCCTTAAAAACGATGTTGACAACTACCTAGTTCGGAAGCAAGCGGCGCAGCCTTTTCTTGTTCGTCTCATCCACAAGGGCAGTTCTCCTGAGATTTCGCTTCTGTTTCGGTGTCTTTGATATAAACAGGTGGTTAGAATAAGCCTTGCGTCTGCGAATTTTTCCATTTCCTGTGAGTTTGAAACGCTTGGCTGAACCTTTATGTGTCTTAAGTTTTGGCATCTGACTGCTGCTCCTCTACTTATCTGACTTTGGTGTCAAAACCATAAACATGTTACGACTCTCCATCCGTGGGGGCGATTCTATCTCGCCGACATCTGCAACATCTGCTGCAAACCGTTGTAGCATTTCCTTTCCGAGATCGGTGTGCAACATTTCACGCCCACTGAATCTGACCGAGGCTTTGACTTTCCAGCCATTCGACAAAAACTCGCGGGCATGACGCAGCCTGAACTGAAAGTCGTGATCCCCGGTTCTCACGGATTTAAACTTTATCTCTTTCAGCACAACTTTGGCTTGTTTCTTTTTTGCTTCTTTCGCCCGTTTGCTCTTCTCATACTGGAACTTACCGTAGTCCATGATTTTGCAAACCGGCGGATCGGCATTTGGAGAGACTTCTACCAAATCAAGCCCCTGTTCTTGAGCCCGATCCAATGCCTCATAAACCGGCATGGGCCCAAGTTTTTCGTTATCGATAGTGATCAACAAGACCTGCCTTGCCCGAATCTGTCGATTTACCCTGTTTTGTTGCTCTTGCGTTTTCTGCTGGTAACGACGGCCTCTGCTTTGAATCGTTGACACCCCTTCTCGATCTGTTGTGTATATTGTGGCATTAACTCCTACGATATACAGTGGTTTCCATTTTGTAACCGTAACCTCATTGACGTACTCCCACACCCTCAAGGGTTGAGGATTCTTACGAGTCCCCTCCTATAGAATGTCGAATTGTGCTATCAACACGGACTGCGAACCGAAGTCCGTCTTATGTCCGCTCCTTCATAGGACGACGCCCCGCCCTATCTGGCTGCCCTGCCCGTCCAAAACAAGGAAGAATCGTGGCAGTAGGCTGCTGCCCCTTGCAAGGACATTTCTGAGTTCAGCGGTTTCGTTGGGGCTACCTCGTTGTCTGCGAAACTGATCGTGGGAGATTTTACCCTGCCTACTCGTCTCTTTGGACTCAAACGACCACCACCAAAACGACTGAATGTAATTGGTTTAGACTTTCAACACCGTTTGGCTGACTACATCCCCACCCTAAAGGGAGTGGGTCTTGTCAGCAAGATTAGATAAAACGAGTTAAAATCGAAGTTTTGTTATGGAATATGATACACTCCCAACCTATTTTAGCATATCTGAATCTGTGAATGCAAGTGAAAATCTGCCGGCATGGATATGTTTAGCCATTGGAACTCGGTCTAAAAATAATTCACTGTCCAGAGTGTGCGCAAGACGATTAAACCGATGCCCATTCCACCGAAGACAACGATCAGCAGAATACTGACAAGCAGTGCGAGCCGGATGATTCGTTCTCCCAATGCAGGCTGCTCGATTGACCACGCGTGTGCCAACCAAAAGGTCAAGGCAATGCTGATAAGGATTAGAATTGATGCACCTAAGACGCCGAGCAGAAGCCCTGTGAAGTCAACCATCATCATGCTTTCAATCAAAGAACCACTCTGCGACCAACGTTTGATAACACCGATTAAAATCCCGATGAGACTTAGAATAAAAATAACAAAAGCGATTAACGTTTTTTGGAATGCTGTTTTCATGCTACTCAGAGCGGTATGACCTTACCGGGGTTCATAATATTCTGTGGGTCTAAGGACTTTTTGATGGCGTACATTACGTCGACGCCTTGTCCGTGCTCCTGCCTAAGTGCCTCGATTTTGCCCAATCCGATACCGTGTTCACCGGTACATGTGCCGCCCATTTCTAGTGCGTATTCAACGAAAAGTTGGCTGAGTCGTTGCGCCTCTTCCAACTCTTCAGGACGGTTGGGATCGAGGGGGAACACCACATGGAAATTGCCATCTCCTACATGCCCAAGCAGGGGTGCAATTATTCCAGATGCTTGGATTTCCTGCTTGGTTTTCAGGATGCAATCCGCCAAGCGCGAGATAGGAACGCAAACATCCGTGACGTACCCAACCGCTCCGGGACGGAGTGCCAATGAGGCATAATAACTATCATACCGTGCCTGCCAGAGCCTGTTGCGTTCTTCCTCACCGGTTGCCCATTGAAAATCTTCGCCGCTATGTTCCCGGACGATTGTGCCCACAGTTTGTGCTTGCTCGGTTACTGCTGATTCTGAACCGTGAAATTCAAAAAGAAGTGTTGGAGCAACCTTGTAATCTAGGTCAGAGTAGGCATTGACCGCGCCCATCTGGATTTCATCCAGCAGCTCGAGGCGAGCCACAGGTATGCCGGATCCAATGACTTGGATGGCTGTGTTTGCTGCTGCTACAATGTCTGAAAACGCACATACTGCCGCTGAAACAGCCTCCGGTGTCTTTGCCAACTTCAGCGTTACCTCTATGATGATACCCAGCGTCCCTTCTGAGCCCACAAATAATCGCGTCAAATCATAGCCTGCGGAGGACTTGCGGGCACGCCCCCCGGTGCGGATGATGTTCCCATCAGCGGTTACTACTGTCAATCCTAGGACATTTTCCCGCATGGTACCGTAACGGACCGCGGCGTTGCCCGACGCACGGGTGGCTGCCATACCGCCCAACGATGCGTCTGCTCCCGGATCGACCGGAAAGTAAAGTCCCGTCCCGGTTTCGGAAAGATGCCTGTTAAGCTGCACCCGTGTGACCCCTGCCTGTACTGTTGCATCCATATCGTTCTGAGTGACCTGAAGAATGTGATTCATCTGAGTCAAATCAACGCAGATACCTCCATGGATAGCGACAACCGCTCCTTCAACTCCGGTTCCTGTGCCGAAGGGGACAATCGGCACCGAATACCGTGCACAGATTTGCACTATTTGAGAAACTTCAACGTTACTATGGGGGAATGCCACGGCATGCGGCAGATGGGGTAGATGATGAGAGACATCTTTCGCATGTTCCTCGCGAACATCCTTCGCCGTGCTCAGGCGGTCACCCAGCAGGTTATGCAATTCGCTGAACGCTTCCGCACTCGCAGCGGTGTTCTGCTGGTATTGTGCAGTTGCATGGCTACTCATTTCGTTCATTCCTCGGATATCTTGGCATATTTCCTCTCGATTTTCCCTATGAACTAGAGATTGGACGTGCCAATCATCAAGAAGCGGTTTCGGAGCAGAAAAACAGGTATTTATGTTGGGCGCGTGCGTGATGCGCCAAAGAGTTCCTCTAGCTTCTCTCGCACTTCAGTAAGCAGGTTCGGACTGGGTGGCGGATTCGGCGGTCCGAGCAGATTGTTGGGATATAGTCCCTGAAGTTGTACCGTTGACTTCATTACCCCAAGCCAGTTTTTGTCAATTGCCCATTGGAGCCAAGGTTCTTCATAACGATAAACCATCTCCCACGCCTGAGTGTAGTTGCCTTCAATTAGCAGTTGGTAAAATTGCAAGGCGATGTCGGGGCGGAAAGGCGCGATGGGACATAGGTAGGCAGGCGATCCAATCTGATGTCCAAACACGAAGTTACGCATTTGTCCACCGCTGACCACCCCAAAACCCGCGTTCTTCGTAGCGCGAACCAAATCATAGTAGTCATAAAAAGGATGTGCGTCGTTTTTCATGCCAACGATGTTGGAACGTTGCGCCAGTTCTGCTACCACCTCTACGGGGAATGGTGGGGGTGCAATACCCCAGAGCAACAGCGGTATGTCGGAGGCACCTTCAATTAGATCGAAATATCCGACTAACGCCTCTCGGGTCTTGGGCAGCCAAGGGTTAATTTGCACCTTAACAGCATCAACGCCAACGGCATCCGCGTGTTTCAGAAACTCGCGGGTTTTCGACGGTTTCCAATAGCTGGTGGACCCAATGTAGAGCGAGCGTCCAGCGTTGGCAGATGCAACAATCTCCGTTAATTGCCAGAGCTCTTCATCGCTGATGCTTGCGAATTCGCTGCTCCCATAAGTGAGCAAAAGCACAGGGGTATTCTCTTCACACAGCCAGTTGATATATGCTCCGACAGCGTCGTAGTTGATTGTGCCATCTCCGTTGAAACAGACATTTATGGGCACTACCGGCCCCTTCATACGTTCTAATACTTGTGCAGCTCTGTCCATAACTAAGCCTCCGGCGGCGATACGTGGATAAGATCTTTCTACCAGCCCGCCTGTTTGAGAAATTCCAACGCCATCAGTGTGTGTCCTTCCGGGTTTGGGTGGACGCCATCCTCTGTCGTCCACAACGCTCCCTGTCGTGCAGCCACCGCCCGGTCAAACGCTTCATTTGTACGTATCAATCGAGCATTAAAGTTGGCGGCGAGTTGATGGATAATCTTATTATAGGCATCAACGTCTAACGGACGTGGTTGAGCGACATCTTCTTCAACATAAAAAGTCTCAAACATGAAAAGCCCTGCGCCCAACTCATCTCTCGCACGGGTCAGGATCCGTCGATAGCTTGCCTCCCATTCTGGGAGATATGTCTCGTTTGGAATGCCTGCCCCAAGCTGTCGTGACGCATTATTGATGCCGATTTTGACCGACAGCCAGTCCGGTTTTTCGGCGATGACATCTGTATCCCACCGTGCTTCTAGCCCCTCCACAACATCGCCACCGATGCCTCTATTAACATACTCGATTCGGCGTTCTGGATACTTTGCTGTGATCAGTTCAGTTACCTTTTTTACATAGCCGTTCCCAAGTGGCGCGTGATCCCCACGCCGTCCGCAGTCGGTGATACTATCACCAATAAAAAGTACCTTTTCATCTGACTGAAACAGTAGGGTGCTCATAGGTTTCCTCTCACTTCGGTTTCACCCATCAATAGCCGAAACTGTGGTTTAGCTAGGAGGGCGCTGCAGCGACGGACAGGCGTATTTACGGTTGACATCATACAATTGTAGGGGATGGTGCACGGTCTGTCAATATCAAACTCAAACGTCATGTTGTCAAAGAAATCTCAAAATCTGTCACGTTTTTGTCTTGGTGTTCGTTTAATTTAATAGTATGTCGTTGGAAAGGAATTGAGGTGGTCTTCATATCACACCAGATTTTTGGGAGAGGGGTATGCCTCGAAAGAAAACGATTGCCTTAACAGCGAGTCAGATTATTTTAGGTGGATCTATCGGTTTAGTAGGTGGCTGGCTGTGCTGCTTGATTGTTGAATTACTGTTATGGAAGCTGCATCGCCGTGATATAATCTTCATATCACACCAGATTTTTGGGAGAGGGGTATGCCTCGAAAACGATTGCCTTAACAGCGAGTCAGATTATTTTAGGTGGATCTATCGGTTTAGTAGGTGGCTGGCTGTGCTGCTTGATTGTTGAATTACTGTTATGGAAAGGCTTAATCGGCGACCGTGTGCAGCACGGTTTCTGGGTAGGTTTACTTCTGCTAATCTCCTTTGGTGTGACGTACGGGAGTGCTCTTGCCGGTGTTGCTGAAGGTGTTATATTTGCCGGACGCCGATTTGGCGTGAGTGTAGACCGTAAGCGCGCATATCAAGGTGCCTTCCTTGGTGCTCCCGCGATAGTAGCGTTGATGTCATTGCTGAATATCCACTGGGAAGCGTTGGTTGCCTCGAATTTGCTGTTCTACATACTCCTAAATATAGCGCAACTACTTGCCCTTATCATATCTCTACCCCTTCGTATTTTGCTAGCAATAAAATGCCCTCCCGAGCTTTTGTACATCGTTGCGGCACCGATTGGCGCAATCCTTGGCTACCGGCTTGGTATGGAGCGGAAGCGGACAGCGTCGGTTGAAATCTAGCCCGAACCTGGACTGTCAAGATTTTCAGACGCCATACAATAGTGTGCCGATGTGTGGCGAAATATCCGATGAATTGGAGATTCATCCAAATATGGAATATTTCAATGCGTTTGATGATAAGCCGAAGTGTGAGTGTGGGGTGTTCGGCATTTTGGGACACCCTAGGGCTGTTGAACTGACTTACTTGGCTTTACGTGCCCTGCAGCACCGTGGTCAAGAAAGCGCAGGAATTGCCGCTGCAGACAACGATGCGTTCACATATCATCATGGTATGGGGCTTGTTGCAACGATCTTTGATTCGGATACCTTGGGGAAGCTGGAAGGTGACCTGGCACTGGGTCACAACCGGTATTCGACAACTGGACATAGCACCCTTCAGAACGCGCAGCCGCTGGTTCGGGAATATAAACGTGGTCCACTTGCCATTGCACATAATGGAAACCTTGTGAATGCCCAGCGTATCCGTAATGACCTTGAGGATGCCGGTTCAATTTTTAGCACGACTTCCGATACAGAGGTTATCGCTCACCTGATCGCCCGTTCCCGACAGACGCTGCTGGAAGACCGTATCTTGGATGCCCTCAAAGAGATTCGCGGCGCGTATTCACTCGTCTTCATGGGAAAATCTATCCTGATTGGCGTACGAGATATTTACGGGTTCCGACCCCTGTGGTTGGGACGCGTTGGTGATTCCTATGTCCTTACTTCTGAAACGTGTGCCTTCGATGTGATTGAGGCGGAGCCAATCCGCGAGGTTAGCCCCGGCGAAATGGTCATTATTACCGGAAAAGATAAAGAACCGGAATCATTTATGTTCGGGCAGCAGCAACCTTACCTCTCGCAATGTATCTTCGAATATATTTACCTCTCGCGTCCAGACAGCGTTGTGTTTGGTGAACTGGTTAACCGTCCAAGACGTGAACTGGGCAGACAACTGGCGCGTGAGTGCCCGGCAGCAGCGGATATCGTTATCCCTGTACCGGATTCGGCAACACTGTCTGCATTGGGATATTCAAAAGAATCGGGGATTCCATTTGATGTGGGACTTTATCGAAATTCTTACGTAGGCCGTGCTTTCATGAACCCCTCTCAGGAGGTGCGTGAACTGATGGTCAAGGTGAAACTGAACCCAATTCGTGATGTGCTTGAAGGCAAGCGTGTTGTAGTAGTTGATGATTCAATTATGCGGGGAACTGAGAGCCGAAAGTTTGTAAAAATGCTTCGTCAGGGCGGTGCTACAGAGGTTCATGTCCGCATCGCTTCGCCGCCCAACAAATTTCCCTGCTTCTACGGTATTGATACGCCCACCCGCAAAGAACTAATCGCTAGTTCACACACCATCGAGGAAACCTGTAAATACATCCGTGCAGATAGTTTAGGCTATCTCAGCATTGAAGGCATGCTCAAATGTATGAAGTCACCTGAAGATTTTTGCACGGCTTGTTTTGATGGCAGCTATCCTGTCGAATTTAGTGGGCAATCGACGTCACAACTCCCCATCACTTTTATGAATGAGGTGGATTAGTGACTGAGGGGACCATTCCGAAGGAGTCCTCCAATGCAAAACAGATTAAGAAGAGAACGGACTGGATCTTCCCACCCTTTTCAAAACGTCCGGCGAGGCTTATCCACGTCGCAGGGCCGATTTACCTTTTACGCCATCGTCTTATGCGCGATTCTCGGCATAGTGGTGTATAAACCAGTAATCCTACTGGTTCAAAAACTGAGTCCAACAGTTCCCCCGCATGTCGCCGCAGAAAATGCCATGTTAATCACTGTTGGATTATGTATTGTGGTATTGGTTGGTTCCCTGTTAAAGATGGATAAGATAATGGCTCTCATTGGCAATCGCCGCTTAGAATCGTTTAATCAACGCATGGAGAGGCGAAAGGAATCTGACGACTCTGATGGCTGAGCAAGGGTTAACTTATGCTAGCGCAGGTGTCTCCATCGACGCACAAGACGATGCACTGAAGCGCATAAAACCCCATCTCCAATCAACCCATCGTCCGGAAGTTTTGAGCGAGGTGGGCAATTTTGGGGGACTGTTCGCGCTCGGTGAATATGAAAAACCGATCTTGGTGTCTAGCACCGACAGCGTTGGCACAAAGCTCAAGGTTGCCTTTATGACGGGACGGCACGATACAGTTGGGTTTGATATTGTGGCGCACTGCGGTAATGATATCCTTGTCCAAGGAGCGGAACCGCTTTTTTTTCTCGACTACATTGGCATAAGTAAGCTGCACCCTGAAGTTATTGAGCAGATTGTGAGTGGTGTGGCAGCGGGCTGCCGGGAAATCGGCTGTGCACTAATCGGTGGGGAAATCGCGGAACTATCAGAACTCTACACAATGGGTGAATATGATCTCGCCGGTACAATTGTCGGTGTGGTCGAGGCGTCGCAATTAATCACGGGAGGCAGGATTGCACCGGGGGATGGGTTGATTGGCTTGGGTTCACTCGGTCTGCACACAAACGGCTTTTCACTTGCTCGGCGAATCGTATTTGAGGTTTGTGGCTATGAAGTGAATCAGCATATCCCTGAACTCGGCGCAACGATTGGCTCGACGCTGCTTGCGTACCATAAGAGCTATGTAAAGAGTGTCCTTGCCCTACGAGAGTGTTACGATATTAAAGGCATTGCCCATATTACCGGTGGCGGATTGTCAGATAACATCAACCGCATTCTTCCTCCGAATTGCTGTGCCGAAGTTCGGAAGGGGACTTGGGAAATACCGCCGATTTTTCCGTTCCTGCAGGAAAAAGGTGAGGTGGCTGAAGCCGAGATGTACCATGTTTTTAACATGGGTGTCGGCATGGTACTCGTACTACCGCCGAGCCAGATTGATACCGCGATTGCTTCGCTCAGAGAATTGGGCGAATCTCCTTCTCTGATTGGTGAAATTACCCGTGGAGGGAAGGCCGTCCGAATCATCTGAAAACCTCTCGATTAACGACTGCAGCAATGTTCCTCCCTCCGCTTTTCTACTACGTAACACACCTGCCTGGTTTTGCACTACCTAGGTGCAATATGGTGACTTCCCTCCAACTCCAATTTCCGATCCCTTGACATTAAAGACCGTGCCCAATTTGCAGACCTGCGTAGGGTTGAGATCTGTGTTAACGAAACCGTGCCGCAATCCGGGTCACATCTTGTGTCACTCGATCAAACCGCTGAATCGACCTCAACAGCGCATTTGCCACTTTGTCTTGATAGGTGGGAGAGTTGAGTTTTTTGTACTCGGCTCTATTAGATAGATATCCGAGTTCGACCAAAAGGGCTGGCATCCTGGTATCGACAAGGACCCGAAAAGGAGCTCGTCTGACCATTTTGTCCGGAGCACTTCGATTCCGATCTCGCGCTCCGAGGTGTGACACGAGCACAGATTGTATAACGCGAGCGGCTTCCCAACTATATTTTTCGACGCTTCTCTTGTGTAGATTGTTGATGATAAAATCGACGGGGCTGACAACCTCTTTATCATTTTCCCATCTGGCAAGATCTGCTGCGAATTTATCAGTAGCTTGTAAGTTAAAGATATAACTCTCTAATCCATGGACACGGGAATCAGAATGTGAGTTACAGTGGATGCTGATAAACAACGTCTGATCAGCTGGATATTGATTGGCAATACGAGCGCGCTCTGTTAATGAAATCCAACGGTCATCCGATCGAGTAAGGTGAACATTATATGTCGTTTTTTCCCGGATCACCGCTGCTAACTTGCGTGTAATTGCCAAATTGATATCCTTTTCCTTCTCACGTCCTCGACCGACATTGCCAGGGTCTCTACCTCCGTGACCAGCATCAAGGACAATGGTGCTTAAATGAAAAGAAGATTTTGTTCTAATTGTTGTAGGTTCGGCGGATTTAGACGCATCTGTTGATAATCCCGTGGTAGATACAGATAAAAGCAGTATTACCACAAGGCTGAGCGATTTCTGTGTTACGGTCATGGCTCTTCTCCCAGCTAAATTAAGGTAAGTCGTTATGCTGCGCCTAACGTAAGATTTTTTCGATTGGTTTCAGGAGAACGTGTGAAAATAAAAAAATAATACTTATACTTATCAATACAAATAGTCTATTGATAGAGCAGCGACATCAGAAAATTCAAATCGTCTAATACTAATTTTGGGGCAAGTACGGGCTGAACTGTTGCGCTATACGTCGGTGGGTAAGAGAATTTTTGAGATGTGCGTCAACGAAAATTTAAGACTACTCCGAACCGGAAGTGGGGTCTTCGGTGGGAGCATCGTCAGGAGAGGGCGCAGGAATGTAAAGAATGAGCCTGCAGCTACCGCAACGGATAAACTGATCATATCTACGAGCTTCCTGTAATGTTTGCGGTGGAATTGTGAGATGACAATTGCCGCACGCATTTTCAACAACTAGTGAAACTAATCCTTTGCGATACCGCTTGAACCGCGCTTGATACTGGTCTATTAGCCCCGAATCAATCTGGTCGGAAAAGTCCTGTTGTTTTCTCTGCCATTTCACAATCGCTGCTTTGAGATCTTTTGCCTCCTGTTCATATGCGGCTTTTTGTGCGTTATGTTTTTGCTGCTCAGACTCAAAGTCCTTTTGTTGCTGAGCAAGCTCTTCGTTGAGTTGATCTATTCGCAACATTGCCGATAAAATCTCATCTTCTATTTCCGCTTCTTTCTCTTGGACAAAACTAATTTGGTTGTCAAGGGCTTGATATTCTTCGTTACTCTTCACCTCCCGCAGCTGTGCTTGGTATCTGCCACGCTGCTCGCCCTCCATCTCAAGTTCTGCCGTTTTGGTCCGCTGCAATTTTTCAGCGTCAGCCAAGTGCGCCTGTTTATCTTGAAGCTTTTGTTGATGAAGTTGAAGCTCTGCCTCCGCCTTCTTGATCTTGAGTGGGACTGACTTGAGTTTATTATCCAGCTTCAAAATTTCGGTGTCAATCTGCTGAAACTCGTACAACAATCGTAACTGTTCCTGCAACTCGAGATTAGGCATTACTTTCAGGCTCCTGTTCTGCAAGAAAGGCGAGGAAGATTCCCAATTGGTATAACAAAATAAGTGGAATTGCTAATAATAACATAGACCATGGATCTGTGGGCGTCAACAGTGCTGCTGCCACAAAAATAAACATAACCGCGTATCGCTGCCGCTCTCGAAAGCCTTGGGCATTAATGATACCGATTCGTGATAGAAACGCCATAACGATCGGGAGTTCAAACGCGACACCGAAGGCTAGCAACATACCGGCTGCAAAGCCCACATACTTATCAATGCTCCAGAGGTTCCCAACGCCTGAACTGTAGAAAAGACCCGCAGCAAATTGGACGATGACAGGTACAACGATAAAATAGGCGAAAACTACCCCAACAAGGAAGAAGAAAACCAGAGTTAAAAATAGAGGGAGTGCGAACTTCCTTTCCTGTTGTGTTAGGGCAGGAAAAATAAACGCCCACACCTGATAGAGTACAATCGGCGATGCCAGCAATACCCCGAAGGTAACAGCAATCTTGATATAAGCCATGATGGCTTCACCGGGCCCAGTTTTATTAAGCTGAACCGTGCTCGCCGCTTTTGCTCTCAGTTCTATCGACAAGAACGCCATGAATGAACCGTCTGAACTCACAGTCCGATCAATCCAATTTGCCAATTGTACATTGAGCGGTATGTCAACGGGCCGGCTGATGATTTCCACAGCCGGACGTTGAAACCACAGACTTATAAATATAGATACCGCGATCGCAATTAGGGAAATAATAATCCGTCTGCGGAGTTCTTCAAGATGATCCAGAAAGGACATTGAAGCGTCAGAAGCCATGTTGATAACTAAGCTGTCTTATTCGCAGATTTGGTCGAATCTTGGTCATCTTTATCAATTGATTCGGCGATATCGTTTTGAATTTCTTTGCCAGCGTTCCTAAATTCCCGAATCGCCTTTCCAAGTGAACGGCCCATATCTGGCAGGCGTTTAGGACCGAAAATCACAAGTGCAATGGCAAGAATAATAATCAGTTCGATTGGGCCAATTGGCGGCATGATGATTCCTCCCAAAAATGAAGGTTATGACGCTGAAGGTCGCGGTACATCACTGTTTTAAGCTGCTCCAACCTAAAACATTGATATTATACTGTATGCTTTTTGGAATTGCAATCGTTTTGTCACGGACGATAGGAGTTTCTGCCCTGCTCAATCCGGACTTCCAAACCCAACCGAAGTAGATGCACGGCACCCCATTTACCAAATAAATCGATACATCGGCTTTTCTAACACCACACCAATCAGTGCCCATACCCCGCCGACAAGAAATTCGCCCAGTATCAATCCAAGAAAAAACGGCGCTAAGTTACGAAATGTTTTTAAGCCTCCGAAGCGCAGAATGCACCACTTAATCACCCAACTGATAAACACCGAAAACCAGAAGAAGTTGACAGCCCATGTGCCCGAGATACCATATCCCACGGGATAAAGGGGCCACCAAACAAAACGTGTGCGTACAGCGGTAAGCAAGAACGTGAAGAACGCCCCGAAACACATCGCCAAGATCGACAGAACATCAACGGGTGCCGGGTTGGTAAGCCAGCTTTGAGTACGTCGAAAGATGGAACCATACCACACCTCCCACGCACCGGACTTGTAGCCGATGTGCAGTGAGAACCAGAATGAGGTTAATGGGCTGAGAACAACGGCAAGCAGTATGGCGTATCCGACGCGGCGAGAGGACACCCCCGTGCGCTCTGCGAGTTTCAATGCCTCTAACTGATGTGGCATGGCATTGCCCCGATAGGCGCGGTTGAAACAATACACAAGCGAGAATAGGGTGAGACTTCTTGCCCCTAACCGTCGCATACCGAACATCTTTGGCAGTAGTACATCCGGCCCCATTGCACGCAAGTCGTGGATGGGCGGACCTAACTCCGCGCGGATACGGGTGATAACGGTTACCGTTGTGAAATGGATGACGAGAACGAGAAATGCAACCCAAAGGGGTAGGCCCGCTACCGCCCAAAAGCCGACCAACAACATGAAGCCAATAATCAGTCCAAATACGGCGGTGCGATAGGAGATTGGTTCGTTGGATTCGATTCCGTTCTCCGATAGATCTTCCTGTCCGGATTGTCCATTTTGAGTGCTAGGAAGCCTACGGGTTGAGGGACCTCGCCATGCGCTTACGAGCACGGTTCTCAGGTGACGCCGCGCTCCCCACAGCGTGATAATTAGCACACCAACGCAGACCCCGAACGACTGATCAAAGATGAAGGGAAAGCCGGGGATATGCTGAAGACCGAAAACGCTCCCCATTATCATCTCAAATTTCCAGAAGACGTAGAAGAACCAGAACGTGAAGGAGAGATCGAGTGGGATAAAATATCCCATCCCAATGGCAAAGGGGAAGATAACAATTGGTGTCCAACCGATGGCGTTCCACGGTTTCGTGGTAAAGAAAGGGCGCAGATCAAAGAATTCGCCGCCGAGCCCGGGAATAATAGGAAACAGAAAGTGCAGTCCATTGATGAGATCCATGCCACCAGCGAGAATGAATCCCGCCCACATCAATCGATCCCGAAAGAAAGTTGTTGTGGTCATCTGCTGCGGAAGTTCTATAATCGGATAACTGAGTCGTTCTGCTTCAATCCACTGTTTCCGCAGGATGGCATTGATGAAGAAAGTGGTGAAGAGGAGAACGATAATAAACCCGGACCACGCAAGGACAGGCTGCCACCATAATCCAAGATTTTCAGGGAGGTAAAGGCTGGATTCACCAACGAAATAGGGCGTGATGCTTTTTTTGTCAGTCAATGCCAACCAATCGGGGATGTAGTGGTGAAACAGTGCCGCCCATTCGTTCTCTTCGTTTGACATCCAGCCGACGACCGCGATATTGGTGACAACGACCTGGAACAGATCGTGCCCACCGATTGCGGAGGCAACAGAAAGCATTGCGTAGAGGGTCAGCAACTCGCCCTGTGTCAATGCTAAATGTGGCGCAAACCGAGCGAGCCAGAAGTTAAGCACCACCACAAACGCGAAGATGAAAATCACATTGAAGAAGAGCGACATGGTCGTTGGGAGCCCCTGTTCCCAACGTAACATCGCAAACAGCCAGTAGTTATTGAGAAAAATGAGCCCTAGACCTAACCAGATCGCGCTCCAACGGATCTGCGGTTGTTGGGATTGGGGTGTCGAATATTGGGCTTGGGGGTTCAATGCGATTGCTTTCGGACTTATACCGCTTCTCATAGCGGGTTTCCGCCGAAGCCAGAAACCTCTTGAGAATACGTTCCTTGTGGATTATAATATTCGATGTGAGATGGCAAAGACTGTGTCGAGCCCTCAGAATTATATTATAGCTGTTTCCCTGACCTTGTCAACTTTTTGTAGGAAACGTGCCCGAATGGAAAATGTGGTAGGTGTTTTTCCCGTATATTAGATTGATACAAATTTTCGTCCGTAAAGTCTATTAAGAGTCTGTTTTAAAAGTAGGTGAAGCGGTCATTTTAGGGGCAAAATCAACCAATCTTGAGGGTATTTACCCGTAAAATGACAACTTTCAGAGATTATGGTGAATTAGAGAAATAAGTAGACATTTATCAATAACTTCGAACCTAAAAATTACAGAAATTGAGTCGCTTATTTCATTTTACGTAGGAGGTATCGTCATTGAAGCCGAAAATTTTTGTTACCCGTCCGATCCCAGAAAAAGCCTTAGCAATGATCGAGGCAGAATGTGAAGTCGATATATGGCATACGAGTGAGATTCTGCCGCCCACCGCGGACCGATTGCCGGGACTTGATGGTTTAGTGACTTATAGTCACGAGTCAGTCACAGCAGAAATGATTGCCAGCGCACCCAATCTTAAGGTAATTTCCAACGTTGGTGTTGGATACAATCACATTGACGCAGAGGCGGCGAGGGCACAGGGCGTTGCGGTTGGCAATACGCCCGGTGTGTTGAGCGAAACCACCGCTGATACCACTTTTGCACAACTGCTTGCAGCAGCACGACATCTCGTTCCTGCTGGTATCTACGTCCAGGAAAAGCGTTGGACCTGCTACGATCCAAATATCTTCCACGGATACGACGTGCATCACGCAACGCTCGGCATCATCGGCATGGGCCGAATCGGTTATGAGGTTGCCAAAAGGGCGTTGGGATTTGATATGCGGGTGCTGTATTACAAGCGGACTCGCCGCGAGGATTGGGAAGCGGAGTTGGGCATTGAGTATGCTAGCTTTGATCGCGTGCTTGAGGAATCTGACTTTATCACCTTGCATGTCCCAATGACGCCGGAGACTCACCATCTGATTAGTACGGAAGAGTTCAAAAAGATGAAGCCCACAGCCATCCTTGTAAATATTGCACGGGGACCGGTGGTGGATTCGACGGCACTATACGAGGCATTAAAGACTGGAGAAATCGCACGGGCTGCGCTTGATGTGACAGATCCAGAACCCATCCCAACGGACGATCCATTGCTGACGCTCGACAATGCTCTCATCTTCCCACATCTTGGTAGTTCAACATTACAGACTCGCACGCGGATGGCAACGATGGCGGCTGAGAACCTGTTGGCTGGATTAAATGGAGAGCCGCTGCCCTATTCTGTGTTTGGCTAAAAATCCGGGAGATATAGATTTGTGATCTATTCAAAGTTGGATCGGAACCGACTAAAGGTTCTACCGTTAACTGAACGGGAACATAAAATGACGGTCGTGGATATCTACCCGTTGGACGCGGAGACACCGCCGTATGAAAACAACGATTTGCGGATAGTGGCGGATCGGATAATTCAAGCCCATCGAGAAGGAAAGCAGGTGATATGGATGATGGGCGCGCATGTCATGCGGCGTGGAAATTCACGCTATATCATTGATCTAATGGAACGCGGCGTACTGACACATCTGGCAACAAACGGTGCCGGTGCTATCCACGATTTTGAACTCGCCCTGATCGGTGCGACGCTGGAGGATGTGGAACGGTATATCTGGGATGGAAAGTTTGGCAACTGGGAGGAGACCGGCCGTTACATCAACGATGCAATCACCCGCGGCTATCACGACAAAATCGGCTTCGGTGAGGCAATTGGTCGGTTGATCCAAGATGGAGAATGCGGCGTCCAATTTCCACACCGAGAGATCAGCATGTTTGCTGCGGCATATCGTTTGAGGGTTCCGATGACTGTGCATAAGGGGATTGGCTACGATATCATCGACCAACACCCCGCCGCCGATTACGCTGCGATGGGCTACACAACCGGCGAGGACTTCCTGCGATTTGCCCACAGCGTCTCAAAATTGGAGGGAGGCGTGTTTCTCAACTTGGGTTCCGCGGTGATGGGACCGGAGGTCTATCTTAAAAGCCTGTCAATGGCACGAAACATCGCCGCGCAACGCGGGGAGGAGATTCGACATTTCACTACAGCCAACTTTGATCTGATAGAATTCTCGGACTTCCGAGAGGAAGGTAACTCGACAGATGCCCACTACTACCACCGTCCCAAGAAGACGATCTTGGTTCGCACTGTGAGGGATGGTGGCGAGAGTTACCATATTTCCGGGGATTTTGATCGCACCGTTCCCAAGCTATATTCCCTCATTACGGAGGCTTTGGACTGACCCGTTTACCCTTTGTGGGTGATAGCGCTTCACTACCAATCACAGATGACTTATGGTGAATTAGAGAAATAAATAGACACTTTCGCCCCTCGGTTTCGATCCGCCCGATAAATCCCCGATACTCGGGGTAAACTTGTAAACTAATTATCGGGGCCGGTAGGTGCGGTTTTTAACCGCACCGCATCCCGATAAATCGGGACTGCGGTAGAACGGTAGTTTCGTTTTCCTAACCGCAGCATTTTGGGAGATCTCATTAATTCTAAGGTCCACTACTACCTTTTTGAAAGTGCCGAGTAGAAATGGCATGACACATCTAAGTTCTCACTTCTCAAGAATTCGCCTATCTCACCTTTCACACCCAAAGCTGTTAAGTTACATACTCGTTCTTCTGATGTGCATTGGCTGCGCCGGAAACAGCGGTAGAAATTCTCGGACGGTTTCGGCTGCTGATCTGAGAGCGCAGCTACAGCCATTGAAGCGGATTGGTGCCTATGCTGGTCTTGATGTAAAATCCGGCGTGCTCTATATGGGAAATGACCTGATGGAACGTTGGCTGCGTTTAGATCAGGGGGCGTACCAGCTTGGGACTATTCGCTATGCCCATAAAGTTTCAGGACAGAGCTACATAGATCGACCAAGCGAGGAGTTTCGATTTCGGATTGGGGAAATAATCTTTTCTGGCAATAACGATCTGCTGGCTTACAATGACTATCAGATTAGCCAGAAAATGGGTGGTGGCAAGCGGATTACGATTCAACTCACGTATACTTCCGATGAGGAGACAGAGCCAATTTTTTATCTGTGGGTCCACTACGAAATTTATCCGGATCTGCCGGTGGTTCGTAAGTGGTTGACGATTCAGAATCTGACAGATTCAGTGTTTTTTGTGGAGGATCTGATGATCGAATCTCTACCTCTATCCGCGGAACGAAGGGACAGTCTTCAAATCTGGCGGTGCGGACTCTCAGGGGTAGCAGAGGGACCACTGACAACGCCTTGGGAAGGGGGCGCATCGGAGGCATTTATCTTGGTAGGTGAGGCTGCTGTTAATGGGGGTGTGGTGCTAGGGAATGAGAGCGCAGGGCTTCTCAAATACTATGCGGTCTACTCAGATCGCGAGACCGTGTCGGTCGGTTTGAGATCGACACCAGCTATCAATAAGACTGAAATCCGAATGCCGCCGGGACAGTCGGTAGACAGTCCCAAGGTCTGGACGATGCTTGTTGAAGATGATCTTCAAGCTACGATTGATAAGATCAATCAGAATGCTTTGGCGTATATTCCTCTGTATTCTAAAGGTGCGGAGTTACAAACCCCTGAGATTCACTGGATAGCTCCTAAATCGGAATGGGAGATGTCAATAGCATCGATGCACCCCGGAGATTTAGTTGTCCTCGATTATGACTGGAGCATTGCAGACCTGCAAACGGCGAAACGGATAAGCCAACGGGTGCATGAGGGTGAGGGCAAATTCGGGATCCGGCTTCCAATCGCTGAGATACCCGCAGCGGTTTTAGATCGTCCAGAATGGCGGCTGGCACCGACGCCGGTAGTCCAATGGAAGGCAGTACCGAAAAGAAACGATGCCGAGCAAGAAGAGGAACCGGCAGAAGAGCAATCACAGCAGTCCACCAGTCCCAAAGAAACTCCGGAGGTCTATTGCGTTTTGAGTGATTACGGTTACCACCTCACACAGGCGGTAAGCGCGTTGCTTGAGGAGACAACGGCGGATACCCTCATCTTGGATCGCCCGATTTTGGGGTCGGAGGACAGCCTCTTAAAAGGATGCAACGCACTGGGGCATCAGCATTATACACGCGCCGAGTCGATCGGGGTTATGTATCAATGGCTTTTTGAGTTTGCGGACCACTTGCATCGAGAATATCCGGCGTTACAGTTGGGAATTACGGTGAGTGCTTATGGTGTCGAGCAGCCGGATGCTGCGTGTCTTTCTCACTTCGATTTTTTTCTACAGTAATCCGTGGGTAGATCTCCCGTAATTCGTTGTATTGGCGATTCATTATTAGCATATACAACTGTCGGTGTACGACGAACACACTGACAGCCCGCATCGGAAAACTGTTCACGATTCAAGGCTCACAAGGCAGAAAAAAAGGGGAGTGTCCAAACAATAGACACGCCCCTATTCAGTTTTATCAGGATTGACTGTTACGGCGAATCATCAGACGCATCAACCGAGGGGAATCCCTATTCTCCCCTTGCTTGTCCCGATTTATCGAGGATTCTCGCTTTGCGGAACGGGACGGCTCAGGGAGGTGCCGCTCAAAACGACGCGCAGATTCCCGCAGATGAACAAGCCCCTCCTCCGTACTATACTTGTCAAACAATTGTTGTGATTTATCGAAACGTTCCGGTGACACCCCTTCGGTTAGGTTCGCGTCTTCTCACAAGCCAAGTGCTTTTTGGAAATCTTCAGCCGCCTGTTCAAACCGTGCCAAATTCTCGGCACTTTTATTGCGTCCATACGCTACAAATGCCCTGAGTAGTTCTGCATACGCCTTTTTTTCTCTCTTTTTCTTATCTGACATATTCTCGGCATTTTTTATAGAGGCTTCGAGCTTGTCCGAAAAAGCGAGGTATTCTGCATACTGTTTCTCATCTGACACATTCTCGGCATTTATAGCAGCCGGAAGATCGTCCCCCGCCTCCATTGCCTCTGTTAACCGTTTCAGATTCTCCTCACACGGCGAACGCTCATCCTCTGTTTCCATCTCAACTTGTTGGGGAGCGGGGACACCGGGAAAGTTGTCTGTTGCATACACAATAATCAGACCCACAACGACCAACAAGCAAAATAACCCCCACGTTATCATAAACACTTTCATTTAGGAACCTCCTCTTGTTTCCGATGCTGATCTATCTGCTTGGCAACCTCTGGGTCGTTTTCCCTCAACCGCCGAAGCCCCTCTTCTTGTCCATGCTGCTCTAAGGTCGACATCGCCCGACCGAAACGCCCTTTGGAAAACTGTTCTTTCAGTGAGGCTTCCAGATTACTTTGAATCTCTCCCAGTTTGTCAGGACTTGGCGCAGCAGGTATATCAGGCGGTTGAGATGTCAATGACCTTTCGATTTCTGCCTCAATCGCTGTGTTCGTCAATTGCCTAGTTTCTTTGGTGTCAAGAGTAGCAGGAATTTCCGTTCCGCTATGGGAGGCAGAGGGGCTTTCACCGACTGACGACATATCCCACGAAGAGGCAGATCTCTCTGTTGCGGGACTATCAGTTCCCGCTGTTTCTGCGTTAGCCACAATACTCGCCGCATTGCGCTGTACATCACTCATCCATTTCAAAGAGGGATTATTTTCCATGCCCGACTGTTCCACTTGGAAAACCCCATCCCAGTCTATACCAAATTGACCCATGAACCATGCCCGGCCTCTTCGTTCCTTTGTCATTAACTCGGCAACAACCCTTGCACGTTGCAAGGTTGCTTCCTCTACGTTTATCGGGGCTACCGGTTCGGTGACAAGAAACATCTCCGCTATCTGTTGACGCATCTCAGGCTCATAATCTGCAGGGGACCCGGTGGGAAATTCATTACGGAACACATCAAAAAATGCAGGCTCAAGGCTCGACAACCCTTGCGATCCTAGAAATTCATTCCAAGCCCGGGAACTATTATCACCCTTCTCTAAATATTTGATGAACGCCGGCGAATCTATCACCTCAAGTAGTTTTTGCACCTCGGGCGAGGCGAGTTGTTCTTCGGTATGGATGGACAGAAATTGGAGGAGATCCCGTGCGGTTCTCTCCTCTAAAGTTAGCGGTTCTGCAGCGCTATGTTGTGATTGTTGCGGCGCTTTTCTATATTGAGTGGTCAGTCCGTTGTTGGAAGAAGGGACATCATATACCAGAGGCGTTTTGCCCTTATGTGCCCGGAGAACGAACCACACCGATACACAAGCAGATACCCCTATCAACACCGCGATACCAACAACCATCGCTTTTCTAATCGAATCGGTTTTCATCGACTTGGACTCCCTAAAACATGTTGATAAGCGCTTGGCACGGACGGGACAACCCATGCCAAGCTGAATTATCTAACCACCGCCACAATTAATTACAATTATTAAAATAGGGCAAGCACGTCTGATAAGCCTGCGCGATAGCCTTCTTACATGCTGCCCAACTCGAACTGGCACATATAGCAGAGGCGATCCCCATGCCTGCCTGGCATTGAGCTTCCCATATATCACATTGCGTTGTTCCAGATTGGGCTGTGGTTTCCTGAACAAAGAATGTGTTAAATAGCACAAAAGCGGAGCCCATGACCGCTACTAGCAGAACGATTGGTTGCAAACGACGTAAATTCAACATTATTTCTCTCCTTATTGCCATCGTTTCCTACTAGGGTCTTATGCTAGTTACCTGAGGGGTGCTCATAAGTAGACTTGAGTCAGGATAACGGTTATAATCCCATCTAACTTCCCAGAAAGAGAGGATTATAACATGGGTTATCCTGACCGGGAGTATTATATCACATTTTTGTTTGAACAACTTGACCATTTCAACGCTTCGATTGATGCACCGCGCCCTAAGAACTATGGACGTCCAAAATTGTATACAGACGATGGCTTGCTTGTCCTTTTCGCCATCTTGACACTCAAAGGACTCCATCATTTTAATGCACAACACAGATGGCTGAAACTACACCCACAATGGCTGTGTCGTCTTCAACTGGCATCTGTTCCGTCTCGGGCAACGCTTTGCCGACGCTACAAACAACTCGCTTGCCGGTTAGAGGCGTTGATCGGGTATCTCGGTGATGTGGGAATGGCTTTGATACCTGACTCATCTCCGGAGGTGGTTTACCAAGACAAAAGTCTGTTTAAGGCAAAAGGAAGTGTCTGGCATCAGAAGGATAGAAAAGCCAATCGCATCCCACAAGGTGTCCGTGCCATTGACACTGATGCTACTTGGTCAAAGAGTCACTATCATGGGTGGGTTTACGGCTATGGACTGCATCTGACCGTCTCTATAGAGGGGTTTCCTCGAATGAGTACCGTTGATACCGCGTGTGTCAGTGAAAAAGCCGTCCTTGACCGCCAACTTAATTCAGTGCTTGAACAAAACATTGGGTATTTAGTGGCTGATGCTGGCTATACCGACTTGAACCGAACACAGCACTTGGCAAAACAGGGACTGTTGCTACTGACGCCGGTGATAGGTGCCAAAAGTGATAGAGCTAGTACTACGTTATGTTGAAGCAGTGAATCAATCGGCACAGTGGCGAACCTATCAACACATCCTGCTTTTGGCAGTAAGGTTGTTATCGAACCTCAGATCTTTGCCACCGGTGGATTAGGTTGTAGTGGTAGACCGCTGAAGTTCTCACCGCCTTAGCTTGCAGCGACCCGCCAGAAGGACATAGCCAGTGGTCTTTGCGCCTGCTAACCAGCTGCTATCGACACGCAATAATAAAAAGCAGCTGCCTGTCAGTCGAAAAGCCAATGTCTATACTTTTTTAATGCTGGGGGTCGTCTTGGTTCAACTCGCTATGTTGGTCAATTCTATCTGGGGCAAGCCACTGAGAAATGTCACGCATCTGATTACACTTTTTCGATAATACCATTTATGAGCACCCCTCGTAAATTATGTGTCCTATCACACCTACATTTTCTGTCAACACTTTTTTGCCTGTTACCTCCCTTTTCTTCTGAAACGCCTGCGACGTGCGATAGCCCCACGCTCTGCTAACTCCGCTTTGGCATAATGCACGGGTATCTGTGATGATTCCCACCTGCCTGCTACCTGTATATCCACAACCGAAGTCCGCGCTTTGGCGAATGATACCACAGAGCCAACACGCAGCAAATGACCCGATATAAAGCCTCCTTCAATGGTACAACATGCCGGGTATTTGATCAATCGCCCAACTACAAAAGTTATCTGTTCCGCAGTTATGCTGCTAAGATCTTAAACACGGCATCGGTCAATTGCGTTAATTCTGCTGACGAGATCGTGAAGGCAGGCATAATATAGATAACATCGCTAAACGGTCTGAGCCACACCCCCTCCTCTATAAACCGCTGTCGGAGCGCAAGGATATAATTCTCACTGGGATTAGACAACTGAACAACACCGATAGCGCCCTTTACTCTTACATCGACGACATTTTTTAGTTTATAGCACGGTTTCAATTCCTCTCGTAACTGCGTTTCGATTGCTTGGATCTGTACGATGCGGGATTCATCCTCGAACAGATCGAGAGAGGCGTTGGCGGCGGCACATGCGAGCGGATTCGCCATGAATGTGGGACCGTGCATCAGCGCGGTTTCTAGTCGATCTGAAAGGAAAACTTCGAACACCTCCTCTGTGGCTAATGTCGCAGCCAACCCTATCATACCGCCGGTGAGTGCCTTGCCCAGACACATGATATCGGGTGTGATACCCGCCTCCTCGCAGGCAAACATAGAGCCGGTGCGCCCGAACCCTGTGGCAATTTCATCAGCGATAAACAGTATCCGGTGCTCCTTACAGAGCCTATGGACCTCAGCAAGTATTGTGGGAGAATGGAACTTCATTCCTCCTGCTGCCTGAACCAGCGGTTCGATCACAAGCCCCGCCGCCGTTTCTTTGATCGCCTCTAGTGATTCTGCAAACGCAGCCAAATCTGTCCCGTTATTGGGTAGGTCGAAAACGTACTGTTCGGGCATATAGTGATTCAACGCCCGGTGCATCCCTGTTTCAGGATCGGCGAGTGACATGCCACCCATGGTGTCGCCGTGATAACCGTTCCGAAAACAGATAAACTTGCGCTTGTCCTGTTCCTTTCGGTTAGACCAAAACTGTGCCGCCATTTTCATTGCGACTTCAACGGCTATTGAGCCGGAGTCAGAAAAGAAGACACGACTTAATCCTTTTGGCGTAGTGGAGACGAGACGATGGGCGAGCGTATAAGCCTGTTCGTGGGCGAGTCCCGCAAACATGACGTGGGACAGGGTATCAAGCTGGTTTGAGATCTGTTTTACCAGATGGGGGTGTTGGTAACCGTGACAGGCGCACCACCATGACGCGATGCCGTCAATCAATTCTCTGCCATCAGCTAAGGCAAGCCGAACACCATTGGCAGAGATGACTGGCAGGGGCAAGGGTGCGGTCTGCATCTGCGTGTAGGGCAACCAGATATGATTGAGCCCTGCTGTTTCCCACTCAGAGGTTTTGTAGGGGGTAGCCATGTTGCGATTCACGTAAAAATATACCCATCGATTTCCCAGATGTTATGAGCGATCTTTTTCTCTCAAAAATAAAAAAGCGGAACCCGGAGGGCTACTCCAGATTCCGCTTTGTGGGTTCGGAACTATTACAACTATCCCTTAATTTTCGCATAGTGGATTGGACGGTCAATAACGAGATCTTCGACCTTACCTGATTTCGGAATGATGATCTGCAGCACCTTATCCCGCAGCATTGCCTGAAAGTCTTCAGGTTGCGCCTCAATACGAAACACGTTGTTGAAGCCGAGGGGGAATGAGCTGGTCCGCCCAGCGATTTCGGTAAACCGGGGATCCTCCAACTTGGTTTCCACATCGACCGTCCCTTCTCCGAGGTCCACCTGATATGTGTAATCCGGCATCCGGTCTGGGAGATCGTACCTCCGCTTATATGTAGAATCAGGCACCCAGCGCGGGAACTCAATCTCGATGACATAACGATCAACTTCTTCTTCCATCCGGTTTAGCATCCCGTAACGGCGATAGCGTTCACGGACATCCTCTTGATAAATGGGTCCATCGGTGAGGACAGCCCCCGGCATGGTTGAGCGCGGTGAGGTGGGTTCCGTTACAAGCACCGGTCGCAACGCTGGCAACAATAGGCGGAAAACTAGCGATGGGATCCAGCCGTATATCGAAGCCCCATATCGAGAGGGTTCTTCGCTGTCTGTTGTGGCGAGATCGTCTCTAAATCGATAGAGCCCCTCAAGTACCGCCAAGATAACGCCGAGGAAAATCGCAAAGTTCCCTGTGCCGGTGAACAGGGCAGATCCTATATTCCCGCCGGAGAAAAGGAAGAAAAGCACAAGTGGATAGAGCGTTAGATTGATGAGGCTGTTAATTCCCGTTGAGATGGGTGCACTGAAGATAACCGGGTTCTGGGCCATCTCCTCAAGTTCACGCTTAAATTTCGCATCGAAGGCACCCAGCACAAGCTGGGAGAGCATAACAAACGGACGAAATATGGGACGAATTGAAGACTTAGGAGACTCGATAGTTTGTACAAATTCTTCGATTCCAATCTTATCTTCGTCCGCAGCGGCTCCGCCGTCTTCTCCTTCTGCTGCCCCCGCTTTTGTCGGTTTAACAAAATCCTCAAAGAATTTTTCATTTAATTCAACATAAGAGGTCCACTGCTCTGGCACATCGTCCAGTTCACATCGTCCAGTATGAAAATTGCGGTGACCGGACACGCAGGTTCACATGCGGCGCAGTCAATACATTCAGCGGGGTTAATATAGAGCTGCTTTTCCCCATCCTTGGTATGAATACAATCGACCGGACACACATCAACGCACGCCGTATCCATAACGTCAACACAGGGTTCAGCAATCACGTAAGCCATTTCTATCTCTCCTCGGGCACATCAAATCTTTTTAATTGTCTACGATTTCGGTAAATTTGATTGCCCAAATTATACCACAGTTCCATAGAAATTTGCAAATGAGGATTTGGAAATGGGGTCAAGGAAATTACGCATCGGTTTCGATCCGCACTTCCTTCCCTGTTTCTGCGCTCAAGAGTAGTGCTTCCATCATCTGTTGGACGATAAGGCCGTGGCGGAGTGGGGCTGCAGACGGTTTGCCATCCAAGATGCTATCAATAAAATGTGCCGCGATGTTATCCCACGATTCAAGCCCCGGAGGCGGGTCAACGTTGATGTCTTGGGTGGCGCCATCTTCCATGCGATAGAGTGTAAGTGGATTGAGTATAGCACCCGCGTCCGTGCCAAACAACTCCATCTGAAACTCGCCCGGCTGGTGCGATGCCCAGAAACTCTCAATCTGTAGGCCTGTGCCGTCTTCAAAACGGATGAAACCGCCTCCATAATCGTCCGATGCATACTGTTCATAGAACGATTGAGGTGGAGGCGTACTGCCAGAATAGCCCAATCCGTAAGGACCAAACTTCGCTCCAGCAGTGCCTAACACGCCAACAGGTTTGGGCATACCCAGCACCCACCACACAGCGTCGAGGGCGTGCACACCCATATCCCGAAATGCACCGCCACCCTTCTGAATGAATCCGAGGCTCCACGTTGGAATTCCGTTCCTTCGGACGCTGCGGGATCTTGCGTAGTAGAGTTCACCGAAATATCCCTGCTGCTGGAGGTTGCCGAGATACTGGCAGTCACGACCGAAGCGAGTGGAAAGCGACATCATATTCACGACGCCTGCTGCCTCTGCTTCGGCAACCAGTTCCTTCGCTGCTGCTTCTGAATCGGCGAGCGGCTTGGTCACCATAACATGCTTCCCGTTCCGTACAGCCTCCAACGCGACAGGAACATGCCATTGATTCGGCGTTCCGACAAAGACAGCATCGATTTCTGGATCTTTGCACATCTGCTTGTAGTCGGTGTAAAATTTGACCTCTTCCGGCAGCTCCTTCGCAAATTCCTGCATACGCTCTTCTAACAGATCACAGAGGGCAATGACCTGTCCACGTGGGTTTGCTGCCAAGGCGCGTCCGTTGGGTTTGCCGATGCCCATACCAACAACTGCAACTCGTACTTTATCGGTAACTGCCATCCAATTTCCTCCAATGTGATTTACGGCTGCTTTTCATTTTTCCCCATTTTCCCCGTGGTTTCATCTTTTTACGTCCGTGGGGGTCGAATGGACTAAACTCTAGCATATTGCCTATCCTATTTCAACAAAAACTTTAGAAATAACCGAAGTTGCTGCTCCCCCGTAATTTTTTCCAAAAAAAATCTCGTTTTTTTCGCGTTTCATCCGTCTCTACTATTAGACGGCTGAAAATCATCATCCAATTTTCTAATCGGAATCGCCATTCAGATTGGGGAATAAGCATGGAAAAATCAGATGAGACGTTGATCTGTGAACTTCAAAGGGACAATTTGAGCGCGTTTGATATATTGGTCAAACGGTGGGAGAAGCCGCTGCTGAATTATTGCTATCAAATGGTCAATGACCTTGAGTTAGCGGAGGATCTGCGGCAGGAAGTCTTTCTCCGCGTTTATCGGTCTGCCAAGACGTTTCATGGAATGTCGCAATTCTCCACCTGGATGTATCGTATTGCGACCAACCTCTGCCTAGATACGTTTGCTAAAAAGGGATACCAAGCAGAGATACCGATAGGAGACTCTCTGACATCAGAATTTGAAGGTTCTGATGACCAACTCACTAATCCATCGGACACCCCTGAGACAGTTGCGATAGATAGAGAGATGGAAAGCCGGGTACACGCTGCATTGGCAGACTTGCCAGAAGAGCTGCGGATAGTAGTCACGCTGCGGCATTATCACGGCATGAAATTTCAAGAGATTGCCGAAAGTTTGGGATGTCCCGTCACTACGGCTCAGTCGCGGCTGGCGGCTGCAACGGAACGGCTCAGACAGATTTTATTGAAGCAAGAAGAAACTGTCAGCGTTCAACGATTCACACAGAAAGGGGGTGTTTGCGTTAGACTGTAGATTTTTTAGAGTGCAGATTGTGGTTGATAGCTACGAGGAGCTGCACGCGAAGGCGAAAAAATCGTTAGAGGCACACTTACAGATTTGTCCTGAATGTGAGCAATATCGGGGGAGTGTCCATCAGATGCAACAGTTCCTTGACCAGTGGGAAGATATAAACCGTCCCATTGATATTAAAGCGTTGCATCGGGCGATTCGGCCCCTGAGAGGATGCATACAATCAAGCGAATCCCCGGGACCAAAGTTCTCATCAAGTCTGGAGCAAACCTTTAACGGTTCTTGATAACTTTGCAAGGGGGTTAAGATCATGTTTACGATGTTGACTTTACGGAGCTTCAAAGTAACGTTGTTTATCGTTGGAGTATTAGCAGGCGGTTTTGGCATGATAGCTGCTTTTCAGGTAGATGATGCTGCAGCGACTCATTCATCATTGTCGTGTTTGATTAAGGAGCATAGACCAGCGGGTACAACGTACAGTTATTCAGATACTCTTACAGGTAGCACGCGTACGGTAAATACAAACTGCTCGAATTGCCCAGGGCAGCCAAAGAAAAACCATACGCAAGTAGAGGTTAAGACAACCACTTATACTCATGATCACTATGAGCATAAATATATATGGGAATCGACTTGGTCCTATTGTCATGCTCACGTGTACCCAAGTAGTTGGTACTACTGGTGGGCGACTGTGCTTTGTGCTGGCTAAAGTCCATCTAAGCAGTCGGGACGTTTTTTTTACCGTTCCCGACTGCCTAAGAAGGAGGTTAATCTGATGTTAAAGCGTCGTTTCCTCGCCTATATTGTTGGTGCTTGCATTGTTGCATTTCTCTTTGTCTCTTATATTAGTTATAGAGCTTACCAAAACCATGTTGAGTTTAAGGCGTTTATGTCAAATACTCAGTCCTTCAATCGTTCGATTAAGGGGCACCATGTGCATTCTTCCAAAGACCACGTGCATCACGCCGAAGGGCTGTCAGTTGCTTCAAAACCCGATCAGATTGGGGAGACGGGGCAGGTTGAGTTTGGACAGGTACATAGCTATAATCTGACACCAGATGGTGAGTATGTTTATGAGATAGGCGGCTTCCCTCACTATTATGATGGGCCTCAACCTCAAGAAGTAATAGAACTACACGAATGGATTGCCACGGGAAAAATGACTCCCGCTGTAGAGGTGCAGTTAAAGTTTCGTGAAATGTTGCGTGAACAGGAAAAACACAACGTGGCACAACATGTTGTTACCCCTGATGGAATACTACATCAAGTGATTGTTCCTCGTCATTCACAGTATGAGGAGGGGGATGCTATCTTAAAATCAGAACTTGACCCACCTATACTTAGGGAAGAAGTCCAAAATCCAAAACGAGGGGGAGATAAACTCATTATAGAGGGCGTTGAGTATCCCATACCTGATGAGTTCCAGGCGATAGCGGATCCGTATGAGCGTGAAGAGTATACTAATAAATTCGCTGCATCGCTAGAATTAGGTATCTCAATGGCTGAAGTTGAAAAAAAAGTTGCAAAAGGGGAACTAGATTTTTCATTATCGGAGGACGCAAAAAGGCACGTGGATGAATGGTTGGCAATGGTGGAAAGGTCTAAAATGACATGGCCTGAAATCCCCCCGCTGTCTGATAAGCCGCCGGTGAAAGTGGGGTTTCTACCGGATGACGGGGAAAATGTGCGCCCGGGCTGGATGCAAAAACAGAAGTTGCAAGCCTTGAATGTTGAGCAGTCTATTCTGACAGGTGGAGAGATTTTTGATGAAGAGAGTACCAATGAGGATGCAAGTGGTGCCTCGGTTCGCTCCGACATCCCACCTGCTCCATCGGATCTGCCCGGCATGGTCGAGTCTCCACCTTCTCGCCCAAGCGAGGCAGGGGATGAGGCATCAAACAGAACACCCACTCCACCAACTGCTAGAAGCGTTGAAACGGAGCTCCGGGAGCAGTTATCGCCGGAGCGTTTTGATAAGGCGCAACAGTTGATTGACCAGTACGGTGGAGAAGAAGGGCTCCGTCGTTTGAGAGAGATGGATCCTGACGCGGCACGGCAATTTGAGCGGGAGCGACGTGAACGAAAAATGAATGCACAACCGTAAAGGGTTGCTCCCATTTCGTTGCTGCGAAGCACTATCATTTCAAATGAGCCACCTCTTTGATTCGTACTCCTCCGTCATGGGGGGAGATGGAGTAGGGAGGTGGCTTTTTTATTGAAAGCACAGGGTTGGTTACTACTCCACCAACGCTGCCGCTGCTATCTATAGAGCATTTTCCGTAACGATTGCCTGCCGAGAAAATATGATATCGCCCACACCCCAATCAGGATGGTCAGAATAAACACAACCGTAAGCTGTTGTGGCGTAGAAAGGAAACCGCTCTGTTTGCCGCCAAAGAATTCCATTTCGCCAAGGACAGCGATTTGCAAGATTATGGTGGGTGCACTGAGCAGAATTAGATTAACAATGATTGTGGCAAGAAGCGTCGCGAGTCGAAGGACCGGTTTTCTGCTGGAATCCCGATCTGTTTCTCCAATTTCTGCTACCCAAGGCAGTGTCCCCATCCCTGTGTTGAACGCGGTGGCTGCCGCCGTAATCGCGGTAATCATCAATAGGACTGGCAGCCATAACTGGATAGGTATCCGAAACAGGATTAATATTACAAGAACCCACACGCCTGCGTAAACAGCTGCACAGAGTGTCCCAATCGAAAGTTTGCTCTTGAAAAGCAGCGTCGGTGAAATCGCACTTGATTTTAACAGCCACCATGTTTTCGCCTCCGCTTTGCAGCCTCCCCAAGAGAGTCCGGCCGTCGCGATCAAGCTGTAGATCATGATCTGAACAACTATTGCAGCTAAGTTCGGTAGATGCAAGCTGTAGTGAATTTGGTCTGTCGTATTCATCTGATAAAGTAGGGCAAATATCGGTATCAACTGGAGGAGGATTAGGATTATAATCATGGTTACTCGCCCCTTGTGTCGCAGGAAAACGTGGAAATCCTTTATCATCATTGAACGAATTTTGCCGCGACCCAAGAGGGGAGTGCTCCTCTGCTTCTTACTGCGCTTTGTCGAAGTGAGCTCTACGCCCCTCGCATATTCCCAACTCCGATGGTAGATTTTGGAAGCCAATAATACGCTTAGGAGGGGTGTCGCTACGCTCACAGCGACCAGTTGAATCGCCCACCGCAACGGTTGGATTCCTAATTCGGGGAGCCAACTCATCATCAGCTTTGCTGCCCAGAGATGTGGATACCAGTCGGACGTGGGAAGGTTTAATCGTTCCAGGAGAAATGTGGCGATCTCGTCTGACCATTCAAATGTAAGGATACTGAACGCGAGGAAAAATCCAGCGGCAACACCGATAATCGTACCGATGATCTTTAAGAACCGAATCATTCGCTGTGAAGAGAAAAAGCGGGTAACCAACATCATTACGACCACGACGTTTGTCACAACGATGATGAGTAGGCAGAAGCAGGTTGGGATCAGCCCTAAGTAGAAATGCCAAGGGAGTCCGAAGAGCCGTCCAAATGCAATCCACGGAGGGAACAGCCACATCACCATACCTAATAAATTCGATGCGATGAGTTGAATCAGTTTAAATCCGAAAACAGTTGATGGGGATAACGATGACAGCAGCAGTGATGTATCGGGGGCTTCGTAGAACTGTTTAATCGTGCCTTCTATTGCCCCTTTCGCCAGAATGAGCACACCGAGTCCTATACAAATGTTGATGGCGCGTAGTACGGTTTGTGCATAGGTATCTGCCTGCTGTCCGACTGCTTTGAAGATAGCGTGGCCTATCAGGTATAGCGCAGCCATCAGAACAAGGAAGCCGATAATCTCTGCGACCTTTTTCCGTCTCTCCTCTGAGGCGTACTGAATACTATTTGACCAGCTTTGCCAGCTAGCTTTGAGTAGAATTGGTAGCGTGTGCATACGTTAGAGTATCAGAGAATAAGATCCGCGATGCCTGTTATTTGATGCGTGCGGTTTTTCCCTGTCGTGGTATAGATCGATTTGCACTTGATTCAGTGTATAAGGGGTGGTATAGTGATGTCTTGCTTAATAAATTATTCGCACATAAATCGAGAATTGACCTGAGTTGAGGAGGGGATGCAAATGCAGATTGGAACTATGTCTGGTACCTTTGCCCGTGAGACGTTGGAAGAGGCGTTGGATGCCGTTGTAGACCATGGCATGAACTGTGTTCAATTTAACCTTTCGAGTGCCGGTGTGACTAAAATACCAACGCGTATTGATGAGGATTTATGTGATAAAATCCGTGAAGAAATGGGTGCGCGTAACATAACAATGACTGCAATTGGTGGCACCTATAACATGATTCATCCCGATCCACAGCGACGCGCCGATGGATTACGCAATTTGCGTGTGGTGGCAGCGGCTTGTAAAAGGCTAGGGACGTCAGTGATTGCGCTATGTACAGGCACGCGAGACCCCGATAATATGTGGCGACGACACCCTGACAATGACACGCCGGAGGCGTGGGAGGATTTAGTGGTTTCGATGCGTCAAGCCATAGAGGTCGCTGAAGAATACCAAGTTACTCTCGCCTTTGAACCGGAAGTTGCCAATGTAGTTGATTCTGCCGTAAAAGCCCGTCGCATAATTGACCAGATCGGTTCACCCTATCTGAAGATAGTTATGGATGGTGCCAATATCTTTCATACCGGCGAATTGCCGCGTATGGGCGAAATTCTTGATGAAGCCTTTGCGCTGCTCGGTGAGCACATCGCCTTTGCACACGCGAAAGATCTTGACCGTGATGGCGAAGCAGGTCATCTTGCCGCGGGAAAGGGTCTTTTGGATTACGATCAGTACCTGTCGTTGCTTAACGATGTCGACCCCGATATGCCGATAGTTCTTCACGGTCTTAGCGAAGCAGAGGTGGACGGGTGCGTCGCTTTCCTGTGTGAAAAGATAAAAGCCATCAATGCGTGAAACATGGAAATCACGTGCGCAAAAGGTTAATATCGCTGAAGTTCGGTATCAATTTCTCTCGCCCATCGATCAATGCCACCAACCAAACTTTTGACCCGCTTAAATCCAAGCTGTTGTAGCAGATGTGCAGCATCTAAGCTGCGCATCCCTTTGTGACAATATACAACGATTTCGGCGTAAGGGTTCAATAAAGATGCTTGTCGTGGTAGCGCTCCGAGGGAAATCTGTTTTGCATCTTTAAGATGGACGATTTCGTATTCCCACGCTTCACGCACATCTAATAAAATAATATCGTGACCGTTGTCTATCAGCCGCTTGAGGCTCTGAGGTTGGATTGCATGTTCAGCGGGATTAAAAGGGATAATCGCTTCTTCGGCACTTGGTGCGGCTTGGGGCACACTTCCTTTGACCGAGGAGGGTGCGTTCCTATTGAAGAGCTCTTGTAGTGCTTTTTTGATTCTGGTCAGCATCAGCTCTCTCCTTGCGTATTGTCACATAGTATGAATTCAAAATGGTGCATACTGCTTTTCGCAAAATTATAATCAAGGCGATGAAAAGATGTCAAGCATTATACGAACCTTGGCAAGTACCGAACCTAAATTGGCTTATGTCAAAAGCAAACGCGAAGCGCAAAAAGTGTGAAACGTGATGTGTAAAAGGTGAAAACCATTAATTCATCGGTTCATTGGTGCATTCGGACTAGACAATCCCGATTCTGTTGCACGATTTCTTAACACGAGCCACCAAGTTGGAAAGACAGAATTATCAATCCAATGGAGGTGCGGACATCGCTACCTACCTAAAATGTAGCACTCACGCCTAATGTCGGCAGAATTGGAAACAGCGGTTCGTCGCTCACTTCACACCCGATGAGTTCTCCCGTTGCCTCGTCATAAACTTCACTGAACACACGCTCATGAACGTTTGATCTGTTGTATAGGTTTAGGATCTGAACGTACCAGTTGAGCGTCCAACTCTTGTATTCACTGTTTTTTGTAAGCCTCAAATCGAGGCTGTGATACGGCGGCAACCGGTCGGTGTTGTACTCCCCAAATTCCCGGTCACACTCCACGCGACCGTTAGGTTGGCGAACCAACGTGTGCTCCAGCGGGGTCGTCGGATTGCCAGTATGGAAACGCCATGCGAGGTGCAGATCCCAACCTAACGCGATCTGATAGCTACTATTGAGGGCAATCGTATGGCGTTGATCAAAATCCCGATAAAATTCCTCACCGAATAGTGGACGATCATACATCAAATCCTCCTCACGTGCCTTTGCGATTGAAAACGCGTATCCCACACTCCCCGTCAACCGATCTGATAGTGTGCACATACCAAAGAGGTCGAAGCCCTTTGCGTGTCCCGAATCAGCGAGGGCAATAATCTGCGTTTGTCTGCCGAAATCCTGAATCTGTCCGGTAAGATTTGTGAACACTTTGTAATAACCCTCCGCCCGAACCATAAAAGTCCTGCCGGAAGCGTATTCCGCCCCGATGATATAGTGTATTGCTTGACCCGCTCTGCCGACATCTGTGACGAACGTCTCGACAGGAATCGTCATCAGGTCAATCGGTTGGTGGTAAAGTCCCCACGCTGTCCGCAACGTCAAATTTTCGATCGGCTTGACAGCCAATGCGATTCGTGGACTAATCTCATACTTTTGAATATCGTTACGACGATACTCTTGGAATAGATACCGTCCGCCAATATTCAGTGCTAGCTTCGGATGCAGTTGCCATTCATCTTGCAAGTATCCCTTAATCTCCCAACCGCTGCCCTCAACTCCCGCTTCACTTCTATCCGGAATTTCGCAGTCTGCACAACGGCTCAGGATAAACTGCGTTGTAATGCCGATCGAATCAGCAGGACCGGAATAATCGTATTCTGCTCTGGACCGACGCCATTCTAATCCGCCCTGAAGCGTATGGGTATCCCTTAGGTGTGCAGTTAATTCTCCTTTTGCACCAAGAGAGCCGAAATCCCGTTTATCCACACTATCATACACTACCCCGATGCGATGTCCCCAGTAATTCCAAGCCCGCCCCACCCTGCGATCTCGGGTTGCCAAATTGTTGAAGATAAACAGATCTGACCAGACCGACTCGCTGTAGAAATGACGCCATTTCGTCCAGAACATTGCATTGTGATAGGTCGAATCAAGGTCATCTGCATCATCATCCGCATCGATGAAGTTGTCGTCCCAAGCGTAGAGCGTGTTAAAGGTGAGTGTATCTGTATCGGTTAGATTATAGGCGATTTTGCTGTAGAGGTCTGCATACTGTGGTCTGAGATCTTCGTCGGCATCCATCAGCGCGAGAATGAGATCAACGTAGCCCCGCCGCGCCGAGACAAGCCACGAACCTTTATCCGATAGGGGACCTTCCAACAGGGCGTGTGCGTTGATCAGGTCAATCCCCAAATTCATGGCGAAACTATCTTGGTTCCCCGTCTTTGTGGTGATATCGAACACGCCTGACATTTTATCGCCGTATTCTGCGGGGAAACCTCCCATAAACAGGTCGGCGCGATGAATCACTCCGAGGTCGATGATGGAGATTGCCCCGCCGAAATCTTGCAGGTGATACGGTTCGAACAGTTCCAGCCCGTCCAATCGCACGACGATTTCGTCTTTCTCGCCGCCGCGCAGGTTGAACCTCGCACTGAAGTCGTTGGACGTTACGCCGGGGAAGATATGGGCAGCACGGAAAACATCGTTGTCGATCAGCGGAAACAGATCTATCGCGTCCTTCGACAATGAGAGGCTTGCGTCCGTTCCGTCTTGGACGGTGAACTTGCCGGGGGTCACAACGATCTCCTCAAGTTGGACCGGTTCTGATGCCGTTTGTGCATGAGCTAGATCGTGGAATCCAATTGACGAAAGAATGAGAAAGGAAGCGAAGATTGTCCTAACCAAGATTGGAGTTGAGTTGGTGCTTAAAAGGTAGCACATAGGACGTAATACTAACTCTTCAAATTCAGATATGAATATTGTGATACGAGATATTCAGTATTAGGCTTCAAAGACTAAGAATACGTGCGACGGTGCCGCCCATTATCATCGCCAAGTCATCGGAGGTTAGGAAAGTGCAGTATCTCTCAATCCAGTGGCGGGACTGGCGGTATGTGCAAAAGCGGTTCTGGAACGGCATATCCGTTCCCCAAAGCAGATGATCTGCGCCGATATGCTCAACCATCGCTTCGAGGGTGGACCACACCTCTCTATAGGGGTAATCGAAGATGTCACCAATTCGGACGGGAAAGCATACTTCCAAGTTGAGATTTGGATTTTGGAACGGTTCCCAGATTGCATCTGGCAGCGTAATGCGGTCCCCATCCAGAAAAGCGCGCCAGGGGAAGCCGTGAGTAATGCTGCAAGTGGTTTCCGGGTAACGTTCCATCCATCGCATCAGGATGCGAAGTTCATTCAGATAGCCCTCTTGCTGTTCAACGTCAGAGAGTGTGTATTGCTCCGCCTCTGAACCGCTGCCCAACGTGAAGAATATCGGAACATTGAGGGAGGTAATCGCCTCCCAGAACGGGCGGTAGACGCCATCATCCCACGGGTCGGGACTGACTATGTAGGTCAATGGATTGAACTTGATAGCGTGCAACCCATGCACAGTGATAGCGGTCGTAACTTCATCAATGACGGCATCCATCTCATCACGGATACGCCACTCATCTACATGTGTCATTGAACGGAGACGGTCTGGAAACCGCTGCACACATTCCGCCTGATAGGTACTATCCCGTCCTAACATTGGGTTCGTGTGGAGCAGTGCCATGTCCACATCCGCATAATCCATCTCGCCGTTCAAGCTGAAAGGTGTAAATTCACAACTTCGCAGATTCGGCGGATAGAAATGTTTGGTGTATTCCGCACCCTCATAGTTCCAGACCACTCTGCCGCGTGGGTGGTTAATCCGAAATCGCACATCGGGAAGGTTGGACAAATCGCGACGACCTTCGGGGGCAAGGACATCTGAAGGACCGGGTGCACGGTCTCCAATCCGAAACGCGGGTTGGTGGTGCACCGCGTGCGATGCCTGTACCCACTTAAGATGTTCTTCGCTACTGCTGTATCCACGTGGGCTATCCGCTGGTTCAAAGCAGTATGCGTGAGAGTCGATTATCATCGTATCCTTCCTTTCTCTGATGCTGTGATTGACGGTCATCTGGGACGGCGCTATCGTTCAATGATGGAAAAGGGGGCGCTTAGGACATGTAGGGAACGCCGATCTGTGTTTCCTACGTGGGTTGCAATTGTTGTTACAGACCTCCCTCATTGATTTCAAAGGTGCTACCGCACGTACTGCGAGAGATATTCCTGTGAACGTTTCAGTCCATCGGATTCTGCCTCCCAAGTTTTCCAGTAACGATAGTCCTCAAGCTCAACGCTGACGATCCCGTCGAACCCTTCATCTTCAAGTCGCTGGACAACCTTGAGCCAATCAACGACACCATCACCGGGGATGGTATATCGCCACCAATCCTCACCGAAACCGCGCGAGGAATGGAAACTCGGTCCCAAGTTGCCGTGGAGATAGAGTGCCTCCTGATCAAAATCGGTGTCCTTACCGTGGACATGTACGACATGTGCGGCGAATTCATTGAGCATCCGTATGTAATCGATGCCGATACGGACTAAATGCGACGGATCGTAGTTTACGCCGAGCCCTCTTGGGCACTCTGCGAACATTGCCCGCAGTGTCTCAGGGGTGCAACCGAGCGCGGGACAGTGGGGTGAGGGACCTGGGTAACCTTCAACGGAAATCGTAACCCCGCGATCCGCGGCAAACTCTGCAATTGGTGGGACGGTTTCTTTCCACAAATCGAAAGCTTTTGCCCGTCCGATGGTTGGGTCTGCTGGGGAGAAGACGCAAAACATGAGATTGACATTGTTATCGGCTGCAGCTTGGATGGCGGCTTTTGCCGCTTCTACCCCCGCTGCTTGCTGAGATTTATCAACGCTTAACAGGTCGCCGGTGCCCGGCATATCTGCCGTGCCAATTGCCAGCCCAGCGTTCTTGGCTGTACCCACAATTTCGGGTGTGACGCTGCTTATATCGACAGCCTCAAAGCCGTTATCTGCACACCAACGACAGAACTCATCAAAGGGCAGCTCGCGCGCTGTGCCCGGTATACGTAAACCAATTTTCATGGAAATCTCCTTCATTGTCTGGATATTTAACTACCCAGTTATTGTGTCAAAGTCCAGAGGGGAGCGTTACTAATCACGCTTTATTGCTCCCCACATTGTTGTTAGGCTATTCTGCGGAGAAACGTTCAGCACTGAAGGATCATATTCGTTGACCTTTGGGACAATCCCTAGCGCTGAAAATCCGCCAACGGCGTAAATTTTGTTATTTACCTTAGAAACTGACAGGCCTCCTCTTGCGACCGGAAGCCGGGCTCCGCCCTCCGCAAGCCACACACCATCGTTCGGGGTAAAGATGTCTACCCTTGAAAGCCGGCTGGTGTTATCTGAAGCGGTTCCTCCAATGGTGTAGATCTTTCCATCGACGGTTTCGACACCTAAACCAATTTTTGGCACCGGCATTTTGGGTTTGCGTGTCCATCGATCTTCAGCGGGATCATACATCTCAACAACGTCAAAATACCGGATTCCGCCGTGGGTCGTTTCTTTGAAGGTCCCGCCTCCGAAGACATAGATCTTTTCTTCGAACACAACCGCAGCGTGCCCGCCTCTCGCTGTCGGCATATCTGCTTTCCGAGTCCAGGTGTCTCCTTCAGGATTGTACTGAAAGACGGTTGCGTAAACATCGTCGGGAAAGTCCCAGCCACCAATCAGATAAATCTGTCCACTGACAACACTTGTCGTCATCCGGTCTATCGGCACTGGCATCCGCTTTTTTCGGGTCCACTTATCTTTTGCCGGATCATACATCTGGACAGTGTCAAGTGGTTCGAAAGCGATTCTGTGACCACCAAACACATAAATCTTACCGTCAACCGCACTTGCGGCAATTCCACCTCTTGGTGTTGGTATATCGGCTTTCTTTGTCCAAATATCTTTCTCTGGATCATATGCTTCCATAGCCGACTGCGGACCCCCATTAAGCCCACCAATGGCATAGATTTTACCATTGACGACAACAGTCGCTAATTGCAGCCTGGGTGTTGGCATGTCTGCTTTCTGAGTCCATCTCCCCTGTTTCGCACGGCTCACCGAAGAAAAATTCAACAGTCCGCATAATATAGAGCTGGCTAAAAGAAGAATAAAACGGGCTTTCGTCTGTTTTCCACATCTTATGGGGATCATATTTATCCTCCTCCTTCTGTGCTCGAACTTATCCCTCAATGAGACGTAAAGTGTCGCGGGCAATCATCAGTTCCTCGTTGGTTGGGATGACAAGCAGCTTTACAGGAGCGTTTTCCTGATGAATTGCCTTCGTGGAATCGCCTGACTGATTCTTCTCTTCATCAAGGTGGAGACCCAGAAATCCGAGATTCTCGCAGATTGCAGTACGGATGGATGCGGCATTTTCACCAATCCCTCCGGTAAAAATTAGTGCATCCAAGCCGCCGAGCACCGCCGCATATTTTCCAATATATTGTTTCACGCGATATGAAAACATTTGCAGCGCAAGTGCCGCTTGCGAATTGCCCTCCGAGACCGCCCGAAACAGGTCTCGGACATCCGATGCAACGCCAGAAATGCCAAGTAAACCGCTCTCACGGTTGAGGGTCTGATTGATCCTGTCCGCGGGCATCTGTCCCTCTTCCATCAGGTGGAAAATAATCGCGGGATCGATGTCGCCACAACGTGTTCCCATCATTAAGCCTTCGAGCGGCGTGAGTCCCATACTGGTATCAACCGATTTTCCTCGATCAACCGCCGTGATACTGCATCCATTTCCAAGGTGGCAAGTAATCAATTTGAGCGATGTCAGCGGACGTCCGAGAATTTCCGCTGCTTGCGTTGAAACATATCGGTGCGATGTGCCGTGAAAACCGTACCGTCGAATATTGTACTGCTCATAAAAGGAATAAGGCAGTGCGTACATATATGCGTAATCTGGCATCGTTTGGTGGAACGCCGTGTCGAACACGGCGACATGTGCGGCATTTGGCAGCGCTTGATGACAGGCGCGGATGCCGCCCAGGTTATACGGATTGTGCAGCGGTGCAAGCGGAACACATTGATTAATGGCTGTTTCAACTTCGGGGGTGATTAATGCAGATTCGGCGAAGCGACTCCCTCCGTGAACGACGCGGTGTCCGACAGCAGCAATGTCGTTGAGATTTTGAAGAATGCCCTTTTCCACATTGAGAAGTATCTCAAAAATCGAAGGGAAAACCGCTTCATAGTCCATTGGCGGAACGTTAGTCTGATGTGTGGTGCCATCATGCCGCTCATAGAACAGGCTCGGAGATGGAGAACCCAATCGGTCGACTTGTCCCTTTGCCAGACATACTTCATCCGTCATCTCAAAGCATTGGTACTTGACGGAGGAACTGCCCGCGTTGATTGTGAGTATTATGGACATGAGATGTAAAGCGTGATGCACAGTGCACAATGAATGGTCAAACCGCCTGACCGCTTTAACTGGCGTGAGATCCCGTTACCTTACTGAATTGCTATCCGGTCAATTTTAGGATAACGAGAATGCAAAGTCAAGCGGAAAGTTAGGCGTTGACACTGCATTGCTAGCCGTGATACTATGATGATTCACAATGACAACTGACGACATTCTATCCGGGCTGCAAAACCGAACCATCGGGCGAAAGATCCAGATCTACGATCAGGTGGGCTCAACGAGCGATTTGGCGCTACAATGCGGTATTGACGGAGCGCAGGAAGGCACACTTATCCTAGCGGAGAGCCAAACCCGAGGGCGAGGACGACACGGCAGAAGGTGGCATGCTCCTCCTGGATTGAGCCTCCTCGCATCGGTCATCCTACGGCACCGGCTCCGTGCGGATCAGGTCGGTTTGCCTAACCTTATCGGTGCGGTCGCTATTGCAACTGCGATTGATGAGTTGACAGATCTTACGACACGGATTAAGTGGCCCAACGATGTGCTGATTCAAGGAAAAAAGGTGAGCGGCGTCTTGACGGAGTTGGAATATGATCGAGATCGGCAGCCGTTTTTCGTCATGGGATTCGGGGTCAATGTCAATACGACAAGGGCAGACTTGCCGGAGGAACTTCACGCTTCTGCTACCTCTTTGAAAATAGAAGGTAACCGGAGAATCTCACGTATCCTCCTTCTCCAAGCTATTCTACACCGGCTTGAGGAGAACTACCTGTGTTTGAAACGTGGCGAAACGAATTGGATTATCGAAACCGCTAACAAGCTATTACATCTTTCTAATGATTGGGTTCAGATTAGGACTGCCGGTAACGTCTTTCGGGGACGGACGGAGGCGATCGATCGAGATGGTGGATTACTACTCAAAGATATGGATGGAAAACGGAGAAAATTCGTAGCTGGAGAAGTCCTCCAAACTGGACAAGCAACGTCGGAAAATTAGCAGATAGTAGAAAGGATTTGGATATGGCTATCGGAACAAAAAACAGTGTAATCAAAGGTTGTGGGGCGCACCATATCGCTGTGCATACACGTGATTGGGAGGAATCGCTGCGACTTTATCGCGATGTGCTTGGCATGGAGATTGTCGCGGAATTTGGGCCACCAGATCGCAAGATTCTCCTGCTGGATATGGGAGATGGCAGCCACATGGAACTTTTCCAGCCGACCGCGGACGGACCCAAACCGGGTGATCCCGCGCCGAACAACCCGGTGCACCATTTTGCGTTGACAACAACCGACATCCATGGAGCGGTGGAACATGTACGCGAAGCAGGGTATGAGATTACGGTCGAACCACGTGATGTCAATCTTGGGGGGTTACAGGTGACGATTGCCTTCTTCAGGGGACCCAACGGTGAAAGCGTCGAGTTCTTTCAAACGAACTGAGATGTGAGAGTCTATGGGAGCTATTCATGCAGGTTGAAATCGCTCGACACGCGCTTGACCGTGTGCCTCTGTCTATCATCTTCGACGACTCAACGGTGTTGGTCAACCTGAACTATTTCTTTATGCGTGACCGCAATCTTGTGGACGGGGAGAACCGTCGGTGGCAGGATGTGCCTGTCGTGCACCCAGAGTCGTTCGTCCGTGAGTTTGCCGAGTGGTGTCTTGAACACGGCGTCCGAGGGAAGTTTAGCGTTGTTCCGTGTCCCGCTGCTTTGGGACGTATCGACGAGGGATTGCCTCTCTTCAGTAAGGCACAGCAGGAAAGTTGGTTGCAGATGTGCCGGGAGGTGATCACACCCGCCTATGACATCACCCCCGAAATGATTACACATACCGTTGTCGTTGATCCGAAGACCTGCAAACCTTTGGAATCGGGGATATGGGAACAGTATGACTGGAACAATCTACCCGTTGATCAGGAAGAACTGGTGATCGACTACATCACCACCGCCTGCCAGATTTTGGAGAACGTCGGATTAACGCCTGAAGGGGTCACTTCCCCCGGTGGGTTCGGTGATCCGCTCGACTTCTATGCAAAGGTTGTCGGTATTGCAGCACGAGAGGTTACAGGCAATCCCACACCTTACTTCTTCAAACGGGTCTCCGCCGATGGTCCTGTCGACATGCCCGTTTGGTATGCGGATCGGGAGACGGGTACGGCTGTAGGCGAGATTATCGCTTCCACCGGTGATTGGACCGGTTCGTGGACCGGCTACGGCGAGGTCAATGTCGATAAATATATCACCGCGGACTTGGCTGGAGGACGACTCCCTGCTGTCATTGACGCCGGGGATCCCGCGGTGTTAATTAGCCACTGGCAGGGGTTTTATGGGCTGCACAACGACGACCGTCGTGGGTTTAACGCGTTCAAGACCGTTGTCCGCCGTTTGAAGGAGCGTGACCCGAATGGTGAACGGACGCAATGGCGCAAATGCAGCGAGATCACCAACTACGCGTGTGCACGGGAGATGGCTGAAGTAGTAATGGAGGACAATAACATCCAGCTTGACCTACCGGTGTGCGTTCCCGATTTCACCCTCCGTTTGACTGGCGTTGATGTGCGAGGCATCTCTGTGGATGGGAAAGACCTCACGCAGGCTGGAAGCCGCACCACGTTCAAGAGCAATACCTTCTTCACGGAGAACAACGCAACCTTTGTTGCCTTTAATCCAACACATCGTCAGTCGATTATTGAGGTTCAAGTTTGAGCGAAGAATAGAACATCTGTGTAATGGTTAAGGACTTCAATCCATCAGTTCGTTTACATATCCTTTGGAATATTATAAAACCGTTAAAAAGGAGTCAGATCTATGAGCATTTCGTTTAACAGTGCACCCCTCCTGCTCACCGATGAGCAGATGCGTCAATACATTGTCGATGGCTATGTTATGCTTGAGCCATCTGTCCCCGATGAACTGCATGAAACCATCCGTCGAAAACTTGCAGATGTTGTGGAGGTGGGTAGCAATCCGGGAAACAACGTGCTACCACGGGTGCCGGAGATGCGGCACATCCTGAATAGTCCAGAAGTGCGTGGCGCATTGATTAGTGCATTGGGCGAGGGATATATCGAACACCCACACCGCTACTGTCATCACTTAGCACCGGTTACTGACCCAGACCCTGAACCGGAAATTAAGTTGACGGCGAACTGTCATCAAGATTCATACACGCCTTTAGGCAGACCCCGGCAGCACTATTCCCGTTTCGCTCGGATTATGTACTATCCGCAGGACACACCGATTGAACTGGGACCGACCCATGCCATCCCCGGCACCCAATTCCATAAACGGCTGACCGATGAAGACCGAGCGCAAGCCATTCCGATGGAAGGGAAAGCGGGCACCGTGTCGCTAACACATTTCGATGTGGGTCATGCCGCAGGTGTCAACCTCCTCAATCAACCCCGTGATATGATAAAGTTTATTTACGTCCGTGCATCGGAGCCTACCGCCCCATCGTGGGATTGTCAGAACCTCCAGTGGCAGAACCCAGCTGCTATCGAAACACCACACAATTTGGAGCTGGTGTGGTCTCACATGTGGGATTGGTTGTGTGGGAAACGTGATCGTTATGAAAGTTTCCGAAGCAATGGTGTCCAATCCACCAAAAACCGGTTATCTCAATATATAGCCGCTTTGGACAGAGATCGGGATCTAGCCGAACGATTGAGAGCGACTTACAGTTTAGCGGGGCTCGGTTCGGACGCCGCTGAAGCTATCCCCGCCCTGATCTCCATGTTGGAGAATGACCATCAAGCTGCGCGAGTGGCTGCACTCTATACACTTGGGGTGATCGGAGAATCCGCCGTTGCACCACTGATGGACAGTTTGGACGCAGCAGGTCGCCGAGAAGACGCACAGCCAACCCCGGAACCTTGGAACGAAGGTGCCATCTCAATGGAAGACGCAGCGCACGCTTTGACCGCTATTGGGCAGCCGGCGGTGCCTGCGCTGATCGAAGCCCTTGAATCTCCGAGTGAGTGGGTACGCATTAATGCCAGTTTTGCCTTAGGGGAACTGGATTCCCACGCAGCGAGTGCTGTATCAAAACTCACAGAACGCCTAACCAACGATTCTCATCGTGTTGTTCGTACGGCGACAGACGCGCTAGGAAGCATCCATCAGAATGTCCAGGCATTTATTCCACACATCAGCCACTTACTGACACACGATCAGGCAGACTGGCATGAAGAGGAACGTCGTGGGTGGACAATTCAAGATCAGGTTCGGACAAACGCAGCGATGGCGTTTACACGCTTAGGAAAAGACGCCGCGGGTGCTGAGGAGGTTTTGTTCCATGCTATGGACGATCCGTGTGGGCATGTGGGCGCTTTTGCCATGGATGCCCTGAGACGCATTGATTCACCTGCCGCCCGGCAAGCGGTGATGGCGTACTTGGAAGCCCAACGCTGGGATGAATCTATCAGGGCGGATAGGCAGTTCTAGGTGGTGTTGGCGAACCTGTATATGCTATTGAGGAAGATTCATGACAGATGCAGACACATTAACGAAGCAAGCTGACAAATGTGTATCACAATTGAGGGAAGTGGGTTGGTGTGTGGTAGAGGGGGTTATCCCTGCAAACAAGGTGGACGCTATTCGGCAGCACGTGGAAGACGCCCATCTGGAGGCGACCGCCGAATATGAGGCAGCCGGTGGGGCACTTGGTCGCCAGACGGACAAAGACGGGGGACCTGGGAAAAACGTCATCGCCTACATTCAGCCGTTGGCACCCTACTTGGCGGAGAAGCGAGTGCTCGGTGTAATTAGGAGGCTGCTTGACCCGCACGTGCGGATTGCACAAACTGAGTTTAAGACCCGCCCTCCGAATGACGATAACAAGATGTATCGTTCTTACCATTCGGATTGGCCCCACGATCTGTCGGATAGAGACAGAGCCGGTGCCGTGCGTCAACCGTTTCCCAACGTTACGATGGGATTGACAACGATATGGTTGCTCTCACCATTTGGTCCCGAAAGCGGTGGTACATGGGTGGTGCCGGGAAGTCACCGCGATCCACGCAATCCGAGGGGACCAGAAGACGGGATTGATGAATTTAAACCTATTCCCGGTGAAATGCAGGTCTCTGGGCCCGCTGGCAGTGTGGTGATAATAGATAGCCGTATTTGGCACTCGAACGCCGCCAACCCCAGCTACAAACCGCGAGTAGCGATTGTAGTGCGCTATGTGCCGTGGTGGGTGAGTGTGGAGTTTGGTGGACGGAATAATGCGATCGTTCCACGGCAAGTTTATGAGGCGTTCCCGGAGGATGTGAAACCGCTGTATAGGCACCGGGTTGATGGAGTAGCGAACAGCATTTCTTGAAAACAGAAGTTACCTTTGATTTATAGGACTTACGCAGCGAACCGTAGGCGGGGCATCCCCTATAATTAGTTTACCCCGATTTATCGGGGGGATCCAAAGCGACTTGCCCCGCACTACCCATGCTGAAAGGCATAAGTCTGAAGGCCGGACATTTGGCACCGTGCTAAAATGCGTAAGTCCTGATTTAGAAATGGCGAAGATTCGTTTCAAGAGAATTGTGGTCGAGGAACCAGTGAAAAAAACGTCAAATCCACAAGGGAGGTTATCATGAGCGGGAATAGCGAAGGCAGACTCACCGGTAAGGTTGCTATTATAGCCGGTGCAGGTGGCGGTATGGGACGGTCTACACCCCTGTGGTTTGCGGCAGAAGGGGCAAAACTGATGCTTGTGGCGCGTAGAGCGGAGCCGTTGGCGGCGATGGTCTCGGACATCGAGGCACGGGGCGGCGAGGCGGATTATGTGACTGCGGATCTCACGACTGTCCAAGGCGGCGTGAAGATGGTAGATGCTACTATAGAGCGGTGGGGACAAATTGATGTGTTGTTTGACAATTTGGGGGATGCTGCTGCGAGTGGATTGCGATTGCATGAGACCGATGAGGAGGCGTGGAAGTACCTTGTGGACATCAATCTCCACACCGGTTACATGTGTGCCCAGGCGGCGATCCCGAAAATGCAGGAGCAAAATCAAGGATCCATAATCTTTGTTTCGGCTGCGGGGGAGACTCGGCAACGTGCCAACGCTGGATATGGTGCAGCGAAATGGGGGCTTATCGGACTCACCCGTAGTCTCGCGCGTCAATACCGTGATGATGGGATTCGGGTGAATTGTATCTGTCCCGGCGGTATTGGAGATACCCGTGGTGAGGAGGATGCAGGACTGCCACCACCTGAACTGGTTCGGGGAGGCCATCCGGCTGACATTGCAATGGCAGCAGTCTTTCTGGCGTCGGATGAATCTGCGTGGATCAGCGGCGTCAGCATAGACATTGATGGCGGCGAGACCATGATGTAGTTGAAAACTATGGTGGATTCTAAAAATAAATGAACACTTTCGCCCCCGGTAGGTGCGGTTTTTAACCGCACCGCATAGGTGCCGTGGTCGGTTGAAACGGCGCAGTTGGAAACAGCGCCTACCAATTTGGAGTGTCTCATTAATTCTAAAATTTACTATAGTTCACTTGTGACAAAGGAAATTAGAGAAACTGAGTTTTTGTCAAAAACTCGGTTTCTGTTGTACGCAGGTTCCCTAACTTATCCAGAAAACGGCGCGATCGCTTTACTCCGCAGATAATCGACGTTCATCTCGATGCCCAAACCGGGGCGGTCGGACAGATGCAGACAACCGTCTCTGACGTCCAACGGATGGTCAATCAACACATCATAAGCGTTGAGCTTGGCGCGACTGGTCTCCAATTTGTAGAAATTTGGGACGGTCATCATCGTATGTGCACCAGCCAGCACGTTTATGGGTCCGCTTGCATCGTGTGGGGAGATCGGTACGTAGTAAGTCTCCGCCTGCGTCGCAATCTTCTTCAACTCTGAGATACCACCCGCCCACGTCACATCTGGCATGATATAGTCGGCGAGCTCATTTTCAAGAACTGCCACGAATTCATAGCGGGTCTGCAGCCGTTCACCGACACAGATTGGCACGCTGACGTTCTGTCTGACCTGCTTCAATGCGTGGTAGCTTTCGACGGGCACCGGCTCTTCAAACCAACCGATGTTGTAAGGCTCCAACCTTTTCGCAAGCCGAATCGCTGTTGCTACATCAAACCGACCGTGGCAGTCAATGAGAATTTGAATGTCAGGTCCGACCGCCTCTCGGATCGCAGCGATCACATTGGCGCCTTGTTCCTCCCCTGCGGCGTCCATCTGCCCGCTCAAATAGCCGTTGGCTTCCTCCGGATGGTGCGGGAACGGATCGGTCTTCAACGCGGTATGACCGGTTTCTGCAATCGCTTTACAATGTGCTGCAGCACTCTCCGGATCTCTCCCACCCCCTGGGTGCGTGTAAAGGGATATTGAGTCCCGAACGGGACCACCACCGACCAATTCATAGATTGGTAACCCCAACTGCTTCCCGCGAATATCCCACAGCGCGATGTCAATGGCACTGACGACGTTTGATGTGGCACCCCGTGTTCCCGTGTACGTGAACGCGCGGAAGACCTTGTTCCATATCATCTCGATGCGCGTTGGGTCGTCACCCTCGACAAGATTGCTGGTTTGTGCAAGCATGGCACAGATCGCTCTATTTGCTACCGGGGAGTAGCCAGTGATTTCACCCCATCCGGTGATGCCTTCGTCCGTTGAAACTTCAACGAAGATATACTCTCGTTCGCTGCCGGGGGGTTCACCGGCGGTATCTAGGTAGGGGGATTGTGATGTAACGAGCCACGGTGTAATACCGGTTATCTTCATTGTTTCACTCCTTTTTTCTTTATTTCCTAGGACTTACGCAGCGAACCGTAGACGGGGCATCTTGCCCCGCACTATCCACGCTGAAAGGCATAAGTCTGAAGACCGCACATTTGGCCCCGTGCTAAAATGCGTAAGTCCTGTTCGTGTTATTTTGCTTCTTCAGCGCGGCTGACAAACTCGGCCGCACCGGCAGCAATCCACCCACCAACACTCGTGAATAAGAAGCGGACGCCTGCCGCAGCATATTTTGCGACATTGTCGTTATTGGCAAGTGTACCTGCAACCCGTCCAGCGTCTTGGATGCGAGCCAATGTATCGTCGATTGTGTGCAGCACGTCGGGGTGCTGAAGGTCACCGATGTGTTCCATCGAGGTCGCCAGATCTGACGGCGCGACGAAGAACACATCAATATGATCCACCGTTAAGATCTCGTCAAGGTTTCTGACAGCGACGATATCTTCGATTAGGATAATCAGCAGCGTCTCATCGTTGGCAACTTGGAGGTAATCAGGAACGGCGTATCCCTGACGACTGGTATACATACCCCGATAGCCGATAGGTGCGAACTTGCCGCCATCGACTAAGTTCTGTGCCTCTTCCTTCGTGTTGACGTGCGGAACAACAATGCCCTGAGCGCCTCGATCGAGGGTGCGATAGATCAGTCCCTGATCGTTTTGGTTGATGCGAACGACAGAGGTCATCCCCCAAATGTCGCAGGCACGGGTCAGGTTGCCGAGTTCGGCAGCATCCACGGGTCCGTGCTCGCCTTCCAGCCAAACGCCGTCGAAGCCGTTTGGACCAAAGGCATCAATGTCGTCCGGATGGGTCATACCGCCAGCGACATAGACGGTGCTACCTTCAGCCAATTTGTGCTTAATTCGATTCGGTCTAAGTTTCATATTTTATACTCCTTATTGTTAGTTGATATGGGGCTTGTAGAATGAATGTCTGAATCAGGATTTACCGGCTTCTTAGGTAAAGGATTAGCAGGATTATGTCTGAAAATCACGGTGGTGTAATGATGTCGTGTTCCACAACGATGGACTCATGACTCTATTTTACTGTCACCTTGCAGCCGTATGACCTTTTCCAGTAGTGGCTTTCTGTGCAAGGCGCTTAACCTCTGGATTCGGGTCATAGAGCGCGAGTTCAAAAATTCGCCGATGTTCGGCTACATCCAGTGATGGGAGCACGGCTGCTGTTTCAAGACGCACACATGCTTCACGGTCTTTCAATCCGCGTTCAAACCAGCGGGGAGCATCTTCGACGGAATGCTTGGCAAGTGCCGCAATCGCTGCGGCTCGAATCCGTTTGTCTTTAGATTGAGCGAACGGCAGGAGGACATCCGGATCTCCGTCGTCGCAATGGGCTATCATTTGCAAGGCGGCGATGCGAACTTCCAATGATTCATCCGAGAGCAACAATATACACCAGTCGTAGAGATCTTCGTTTCCAAGCCGCGCCAGCCGTTTAAGACCGCGGATGCGTCGTTTCGGTTTTGCGGCACCCAGATCATCGAGTGCGTTTTCCTCCTGTGAATTGACCGGTTCTGATTCGGATTCTGTTTCCAATTCAGCCGGATCGGGAAAACAGTCAAATCGCAAATCTTCGGGCGTAATCTCGACCCCTTGGAAAAAATCGGGCAGCCATTGCTGCAGCTTCTGCGATAGTTCATCTGGACGGATAGTGCTGCCCGTGCCAGAGGTAGTGCGATTTTCCATCCAACGGGACAGGCGATCTATTCCGGGATGACGGGGACTGATACCTTCGTAGGATTTGCGTCCGAGTCTCTGGTTCACCCACCTGGCAATTTGTTCTGGAGAATTGAGTAATTCCAACGTAAAGTGCGAACGTATCACTGTCGGTGGGACACGCTCACAGATAGCAAGAACTCCCCCACCACGCATAACCCGTTGTTTTCCAAGGCGGTTATATAACTCCGAGACATTAATATCACAGTTAAGCACAAACGGTGAGCTGCCTGTTCTACGCGCTTTTTGCTTGGCTCGACCTTGGGCATACTGCTTACTCGTGGTGAACCAGACCGCACCCTTCTTCGGCAAAAAACCGATCTCGGCAATTCTAATCGCACTCCGTAAGGTTGTGCCGTGATAGAAATTCATAACGCATCCCTTTATGAAATGTCAATTGCATCGCCAATTCTTCGCCCACCCAACCGCTCCACTAAGAGTGAGATGTTTATCCGGGTGGTAGATTTGTGCTAACGTCCGGTAAGCCCTCTTTTCTCCTACCGCGCATCTGCATAGCCTTTCCCTGCAGTGAGTTTTTCTGCAAGGCGTTTGATTGAAGGGTTAGGGTCGTAGAGTGCAAGTTCAAAAATCCGCCGATGCTGGCTTACATCCAGTGTTGGAAGCAAAGAGGCAGTTTCAAGGCGGACGCACGCTTCACGGTCTTTCAATCCTCGCTCAAACCAGCGGGGTGTATCTTCAGCCGAATGCTTGGCAAGCGCGGCAATCGCTGCTGCCCGAATCCGTTTATTTTGCGATTCAGCGAACGGTAAAAGAAGTTCTGGATCTCCGTCGTCGCAACGGACTATTGTTTGTAAGGCGGCAATGCGAACCTCTACTGACTCATCCAAGAGCAACAACGTACACCATTCATAAAGATCTTCATGTTCAAGTTGAGCTAACAGTTCAAGACCGCGGACACGTCGTTTCGGTTTCGCATCGGTGAGGGCATCAAGTGCATTTTCCTCCCGCGAATCGATCGACTCTAGCGAGGGTTCTATTTCAAATTCAACGAGTTCAGGAGAATAGTCGAAGCGCAGCTCTTCTGGCATAATCCTGATCCCTCGAAAAAAATCGGGCAACCATTGCTGCAGCCGCTGTGACAGTTCCTTTGGACGGATGGCACCGTCCGTGCCGGCGTTCATGCGGTTTGCTACCCAGCGCGACAACCGATCTATTCCGGGGTGATGCGGACTAATGCTCCCATAGGGTTCGCCGTGGAGTATCTGATTTATCCACTTGGCAATTAGTTCGGACGCATTCAGTATCACCGTTGGTGGGACACGTCTCCGGATGGCAAGAAATCCCTTGCTGTGCATAACGAGATTTTTTCCAAGACGGTCAGACAATTCTTGGGGGTCGATTTCACAGAAAAAGACAAATGGCGGACTATCGGTTTTACGCGCTTTTTGCTTCGCGCGACGCTGGGCACGGTTCTGACTCGTAGTGAACCAGACCGCACCCTTCCGTGGGAGAAACCCCATTTCAGCAATTCTAATCGCACTTCGTAAAGTGGTGCCGTGATAAAACTTCATAATGCCCTCCTGCACCTATTATTGAGATTTATAGTGAATCATAAAAACAGATAGACACTTTCGCTCCCCCTGTTTGGTAGGCGCTGTTTCCAATCCCGATAGGGCGGGATCTCCCGATTCTCCCCGATTGCATCGGGACAGGCGGGATCCCGATAAATCGGAACAGGAATCGGGACAAGCCGATTTGCAGTGTCTCATTAATTCTAAAATCTACCATAGGTAGGATTTCTTCACTGAAGCGTCAATTTCATCACCAGTTCCTCCCCCGCCTGCTCGCCTGTATGTTCAAAACCTAACTGGCGATAAAAACCTTCAGGACTCCCAGGACCCGGAACGTGGCTTAGGAAAAGTTCTTTTGCATTTGGGCGTGTCTTCACATGCTCAATCAGAAGTTCAAGAGCGCGACGGCCGTACCCTTTTCCTTGATACTGGGCGTCAACCATGAAGCGCCATAGGAAATACTCCCCTTTGTCCGGTTGGTCAGACAGCATCAGAAAACCGACAGGCGTCTCGTCAGCATAGATTGCACGAAACCATGCATCCGCGGAAAAATAGGCTTCTGCAATAGAAACCGCGTTTGAAGCGACAAACTGCTCTTGCGCTTCCGCTACATGAAGATTCAGAATGGAATTGACGGTTTCCTGTGTAATCTTACGTAAACTGACCCTAGCTCCGATACCAACGGGCGTTTTGGAATCGGGCATTCTGTTATCTCCCTCGTTTGGATTTGTTGAATTTGAGCTATTGGCAAGTACGGCGGTCGCATTAGTGCTTCCTAGACGACTGACAGCGCAGCGAACAACGCTTTGATGTACCCAACCGAGTATGCCAATCCGTCATCGCCCTCCATGCGGGGGATGTGGTCGGGATTTAGGCAACCGTCGAATCCGACCTTCTGGAGTTCGAGGACGATTTTAAACATATTCATGTCGCCATCATCTAAGAGTACCTCCTCAAAGGCACCGGCAGTCGCAAGGCTTCCTCTGACGTTGCGGAGGTGAATCATAAAAATCTTGCCTTTACGACCATAGTTGTTGATCTCGTCGAGGACCAAGGGCGTGCTGCCCGCTTCTCCTCGTGTGCCACAGCAGTAGAGATATCCAACGTTCCTGCTGGGGAAGGCGTCAATCACACGATGGAATCCCAGACTTCCCAAAGGTGTGTCGGGGTTGGGAGTGTCAGAGGGATGGATGGCAAGTTTTATATCCTGTTCTTCGGCGATGGGAACGAGGTGCCCGTAGACCTCGCAGAACCGTTTCCACCACTCTTCGAGTTCTTCAAAGTTTGGCGTTTCGGGAGGGTTTACCGTCAATCCACGGCTCTCTCCGCGCGATAGGTAGCCGCCGCGGTGCTCCGAGTTGTAGCGGGTCATTATTTCATTAAAAGTATCTCCCCAGAACCGCTGCCTTGCAATGGGGACGCCTGCCTCTGCAAAAACCTTCAGGGCATTACAAGTGTTTTCCAGCTCTTTTTCTGCGCCCGGGAGCCCCTTCATAAATGTTTCGGTGATATCGGGCAGGGTCACGCGGTTGATATCGAGTCCCCAAGAACGAATTCGTTTTCTAATTTTGATGACTTCGTCTAGATCTGGATACCCCTGTTCTTCGACGCCGGGGAAAGAGTTGCCACCACCAAAGTCGATGCAATCTGCGCCTAACTGCGTAACCTGTTTCAGATAACTGTCCGAGAGACCTCCGTCCCAGACCGATATTTTCATCATTGTGTTTGCCTCCAATTTATAAAAAGTAAAAGATAGATAACACCTATACAGCGATGCCTCAGTTATATTTCGCCGCGGTCTACCCTCAATCCGGCGGCGAGGCTTGCCTGCGTTCCCATGCACACATTGGGGATATCGACCTGTTCAGGGATGTCCGTTTCTCTATGGTAATTTGGGTCAACATAAGGGAATGAACCCAGATTTGCCACCGCTATCGGATAACCCGCGTTGATGTAAGAGCCGTCATCATCGCCGGGGGACGTTCGCTGAATTTTTTCTTGTATTAATCCGATGTTGTAAATTTTATTCACATCAGCCATCAGATCAGCAAAACGCTCACCTTCAGGTTGCGTGTAGAGGGTGACGTTTGTCCGGTGTCCTGCATCAATATCAACCTGCGACTTGCCCCCAAGAGAATCGAGATTGAAGATAGCGACCAGATTATCTCCTCGCGCTTTCGCGTTTTGCGCCGCTGTTACACTGGTCCAAGGCTTATGCTCTTCATTGCAGAACAGAAACCAGATCGACCGTTGAGAACGGTAATCTTTCAAAACACGTGCTATTTCCATCGTGCCTACCGTACCAGCTGCGTTGTCATAAGCCCCAGGGGAATCCACCCAGCTTTGGGAATCCTTATGCGAAAGGAACAGGATAATCTCTTCGGGATAAACGGTGCCCTGCTTTTTCGCATAAAGGTTATAGGCAGTATACCAGAGTGCATCAGAGGCCGGCGGAGCGTATTGGTGTGCTTTCGGCTTAGACGTATCGCAACCAAACGGTTGGACCTGCACACCTTCTTTCTCCACCGGATAACCCCACGATTCCAGGTTTCGTTGGATGAAATCGTCAGCTTCGTACAAAGTGTTTGTAGCGTGACCGGGGATAGTATAATTCAACTTCCGATAGGGCAAGGGCGCTTTCGACAGATAGAACAGATTGTGCCTTAACTGCTCTGGGTCAACCTGCTTGATCCGGTCTGGAATAATGTCTCGTGTCATACCTGTGTTTCCTTTCTATACGCTTTACCATGACCACCCTATTTTAGGCGATAACTAGATAAATTGAAAGGAAAAAATAAACTTCCTAAGAACCAGACACCGTATCGCTTTGTAGGGTCATTTATAGTAGATCTTAGAATCAATGAAACACTCCAAATTGGTAGGCGCTGTTTCCAACTGCGCCGTTTCAACCCAACCAACGGTGTGTATGCGGTGCGGTTAAAAACCGCACCTACCGGCCCCGATAATTAGTTTACCCCGATTTATCGGGGGGATCGAAGCCGAGGAGCGAAAGTGTCTCTTTATTTTTAGAATTCACTGTCGTTTTCCTGTAGGAGGGATTTCCAAATCCCGACCTCCCACTGTAGGGCCCATCTCCCGGTTACGACTTTTCAAGTAAAATGGTTAAAAAGCCTAAAACTGAATAGCCCTAATCGCTTTACCGTACTCATTGTGATATAATGAGCGGAGTTTCAAAAGATAATCGTGGGAAGATGTGGGGAATTATAATACTCAGCCAAGGACAAACCGTGAAGGTCAAAGGAAAAATCTCTCAGGATAACGGGACCCATAGCTACTGCCCCAAATGCTGGAGTGAATGCATCCAATCTTATGCGGCTGCAGGCAGGGAATACTACCGATGCGAGCGATGCGGGTATGATGATAGCCGCCTTATCATGTTCTATCCGCAGATGCGCTACCGCATTTTACCCGATAGTGAGTTGCTGCACTATTCCGTCGGCGCGGTTATCGAATGGGAGGGAAAGATTCTCCTATTTCACCGAAGACTATTTCCATTTCGATATACAATCGTTGCGGGGCATTGGGATTTGGACGATGAAACGCCGGAGACTGCGGTGGCTCGCGAGATAGCGGAGGAAGCGGGAATTGAGATCTATCCTGAAAAGCCGGTGTTTGTGGAGACGCTAAAAGAGCCGTGTCGTCGCGGCGCAGATTTCCACGAATGGCGATTATACCAGGCAAAAGCAGACCGAAATACAGCGACGCTGTCCGACGAGGCAGATATAATCGGGTGGTACACCCCTGATGAGATAAGGGAACTCGATTTGACAATTCCGACTGAACACTTTCTAAAGAAGCTAGGAATTATCTGAGGAGATATCGCCGTTATAGTTCGCCGATGCAGAACACCGTGTTCTTTGCTTCCAAGCTAATAATTTCGGAATAGTGGTACACCTGGGTAACTTCTATCCCATTTTCAATAATCGGAGTTGGTTTTTCGATAACGAAGTCAGCGAAGTGAGGCGCGTTGAACGCAACGTAAGCGAGGCTGAACGTCTCAATCTGCGGATCGTATCGCTTTGATAGGTCTGGAAATAAGATTATCCCTGTATCGACTTGGTAGATGTCTGCCTGTTCATCTATGTTCATCGTTTTAACTGGACACTCGATAATTGCCCGCTGATTTGTATCGGCATCCCATATCTCTGTGTGCGTTACGATTGGCAGGCTTTTTCGTGTGGCTTCAAAAATAGCTGCGTTGCTATCAAGGACTTGTACCGGCGATGCCTCTTGGATATCAAACAGGGGTCCTCCCCACCATTCCTTCGCCGGTCTATACTCGACGTAGTTATCAGTGCGGTAGGCATGTCGTCTGAATACCGCTGAGTGTTCTTCTCCAAAAGCCGGGAGAAAATCGTAGTTTGGATCTACGAAGAGATCTTTTTTCGCGAAGGTATGCTCACTCTTACATGAACCACACTGGTAATAGTCGTTGAAACTTCCGTCCGTGTCATCTATCATGCGGCATCGAGATTCGACCCAAAATCGCGGTGCATTTCCATTGCCGACAGAGTTAATAAAAGAGAGTCCATAATCAAGGCAATTCATTGGTATTTCCTTTCGGGGCAGTTGGGATTAAGAGTAGCTTTACACTGCATCAACTACCATAGTATAGTACCTTATTGATTGCAAGAAATTTTTCGGGTATCGGAGAGCCTTGCGAAAATTTGGAAAGGCTCAGGGACGGTTATAAATCGAAAAGTTTGATTCTCTCAATCTTTTATGATATTCTTGATACCACATTAATCTTCAAGCAGTTAAAGCATTTCTCTGTTTGCAGAAGAGGCCGAAACTGAACCGATTAGTGAGGAGAGACCTATGCCAGTTTTTGACGCAGAAGCCTTAGAATTTTGGGAAGAGAACGGTTACGTTGTACCGGAGGCGGTACCACTTGAAAATTGCCGCGCTGCCGAACAAGCCGTCTGAAATTTTCTTGAAATGGACTGGGAAACCCAGACAGTTGGTATCCCGATCCACCGCGCGGGAGCATCATGGTGGAGATTTATCAACACCAAGCGTTGTGGGACAACCGCCAATATCCGCGCGTCCATCAGGCGTTTTCAGAGATTTGGGAGACGGAGAAACTTTGGGTTAGTTTTGATCGTGCGACTATTAATCCGCCTGAACGTCCGGATTGGAAGTTCAGGCGTCCTTATTTGCATTGGGATATGTCGTTGGGTGATATGCCGGTACGTTTGAAGGTGCAAGGCGTTTTGTATCTGGTGGATACGCCAGAAATAGTTTGACGTACTCCCACACCCTGAAGGGTGGTGATTCTTACCCGTTCAGGGAGTCGAATTGCTCTATCAACGAAGTTAGCCCGATGAACTGGGACTTACGACCTCTTCTGAGAGGGTAGACGCCCCTACCCTATGGATATTGATTGCCGCATTGCGGTCTCTATCCAACTGTGTGTGGCAGTTTGGACACTGCCATGTTCTATCACGAAGGTTCAACTCTTGATTAACGGCACCACAGACGTGACAGGTGCGGCTTGATGGATACCACTTATCTATGAATCGAACTTCACAATTCTGTTTCTTAGAGTTAATATACTTCAGTTTCTGGACAAAGTCATAGAATGCCAAATCAGAGACCTTACGACCCCAAAGGCGTTTCATGCCTTTAATGTTGAGGGTCTCCAGTGAAATCCAGTCGTATCTGTTTGTTAGCTCATGCGCTAGCTTCCAGTGGAAATCTTGTCGCTGGTTCGCTATCTGACGGTGTTTCCGTGCAAGATTGCGTCTGGCACGCTCACGATTGTTTGAGCCTTTAACCTTGCGTGAGTGGTTGCGGTTGGCGCGGTTGATAGCGTTGAGACTCCGTTTGAAAAATTGGGGAGAGTCGTAGTCATTGAAGTTAGAGCCGGTGAGATACCGCTTGAGTCCAAAATCGAACCCCGCGCTGTTACCCGTCGTGGGTCGATTCAAGGATATCTCTACAGAATCTGTCACAATGATTATCCATACGTCTCCTACGCTGTCCCGCTTCACCGTACACCGTTTGAGGGTGCCAAGTATTTCTTGGCTCTTAAAATAGCGGTATATCCGCTTGCCGATACGAATATAGTTACTCTGTAGCAATTGCCAACCCGCTTGTTTAAGCGTATAGGACTTGTAGAGGTTACGGCTCTTGAAACGGGGGCGACTCGAACGCTTACCGCTTTTGCGGTCAGCGAACATTTGCCTATACGCTTTATCCAGTCGGTCTATTACGTCTTGCAACGATTGACTCGGTAACAGATTCCAATGAGCAAATCGGGATAGCCTTTTCAATTTTGTCAAGTGCCGCATCAACGCTTTTTTGCCCGGATAATTGCCGTGCATACCGTAGTACCGACGGCACAATGCAACAAAGTGATTCCATACTTCAGCATGGCTATCTATCGTTTGTTGCAATTCACCATTACCGTGATTGGAATACATTTTGAACTTGTAGGTTTTCGTTGGAAGCGTCTTTCTGGCTTTCATATCCGGTTCAACAAGGGTGGGAGACACCACCGGGCGGGGGAGGCGTATTCTCTCACGAAAGCCAAAACAAGCATATCATATTTTTTCTACAAAATCAATCGTTTTTTAACGAATAACGCGGTTGGGCGGTCTACATAGGCTTTGCCCCAATTGCTCCCACCCTAAAGGGATGGGGCATTGCCCGCGATTTTTGGTAAGGAGAGTCACCTCATGACAGATTTATTGGCAGCACGCGCACAGATGGCGATGTCGCTCGCATTTCACATTATTTTTGCGGTGATCGGTATAGCGATGCCGCTGCTAATGGTGATTGCGGAAGGGCTATGGCTCAAAACGCGAGAAGAGGTTTACCTGACGCTTGCGAAGCGGTGGGCAAAAGGGACTGCGATTATGTTTGCTGTCGGCGCGGTCTCTGGCACCGTTTTGTCTTTTGAACTCGGTTTGTTGTGGCCCAATTTTATGGCTTACGCTGGTCCGATCATCGGCATGCCGTTTTCATTGGAAGGGTTTGCATTCTTCCTAGAAGCGATCTTCTTAGGGCTTTACCTCTATGGCTGGGACCGCATTCCAAAATATGCCCACTGGTTTGCTGGGATGATGGTGCTGCTCGGCGGCACCTTGTCCGGTATTTTTGTTGTCACTGCGAATGCATGGATGAACACGCCTACCGGATTCTCTATTGTCAATGGAGAGGTGACGGATGTCGATCCGATTGCGGCAATGTTGAATCCCTCCTCGTTTAGCCAAACACTTCACATGACTATCGCTGCTTTTCTGACAGTCGGATTTGCGGTGGCGGGCATTCACGCCTATTTTCTGCGACGTGATCCCGACAACCTTTTCCATCGCCGTGCGTTTGCGATTGCCTTGAGTGTTGGTGGTGTGTTCGCACTCCTGCAACCGATTTCGGGTGACATCAGTGCCAAGAAGCTTGCGAAACACCAACCTATCAAGCTTGCGGCGATGGAGGCGCAGTGGGAGACCGAACGCGGGGCACCTTTACGTATCGGTGGTATTCCTAACGAGGACACTGAAGAGACGCGATATGCGCTTGAAATTCCGAAGGCACTTAGTTTTCTTGCGTACTCTGACTTCAACGCTGAGGTTATGGGGCTTAAGGCGGTGCCACCGGAAGACCGTCCGCCTGTGGCGATTGTGCATTTCGCATTTCAAATTATGGTAGCGTGCGGGATAGTGCTGATTGCTGCTGGTGTTATCGGTGGTTGGCTCGCGTGGAAACATAAAAGACTACCGGATCAACGTTGGTATCTTCGGTTCGTTACGTTCTGTACACCGCTTGGGTTTATCGCGATTGAGGCAGGTTGGACGGTCACAGAGGTTGGACGGCAACCGTGGATTATTTATAATTACATGCGAACCGCTGAGGCAGTAACCTCAATGCCGAACCTCGTCGTTCCCTTTCTCGGTTTTACGGTACTTTATATTTTCCTCTCTATTATCGTTGTTATCCTATTACGTCGTCTGATATTTTTAAGCTAACGCCAAGCGTTAAACACGATTATTGGTTAAACAATATTTCTCGGATAAGTTCCGCAGGACTCCGATGTTGTCCTGCTGCTTGCACTTCAATAGATTGTTGCGACGAACCTGCTGCCAGGCACCCACCGCCACGTCGAGAGAACTTTCATCAAATCTTCGCAGTGGAGCCCCCGTTGTTTAGAGCGGGGAGGAAACTGCGCTCCTTTGTTGTTGAAAAGTTGTGTGAAATGTGGTATAACTTCCTTGGCTTTCGTAGGGGATTTCTACCATCCCGAACCTTCGGGATGTCCCCTACACCTCAGTAGAAAAGGAATGAAAGCCAGAAAGCTACCCACCATGAAGACCACTTATGAATATCGCGCCTATCCTACGACTAAACAACATCTTACCTTTACGGCGTGGCTTGCGTTGCTTCGTGTCTTATACAATCAAGCCCTTGCATGGCGTAACGATGCATACAAAACAACGGGTGAATCTGTCAATTACAAAACGCAAGCTAATGCGTTACCGGGTTTCAAGCAAGAGTCTCAAGTATTTGCGGGACTTCATGCTGACGTTCTTCAAGATTGTTTGCGCCGTTTGGATAAAGCATACCAAGCATTCTTCCGCCGTGCCAAGAACGGGGAGACACCGGGCTTTCCTCGTTTCAAAGGCGAAGGGCGATACCGGTCAATGACCTTTAGCCACCTGTCTAAGCAGCTCATTCGAGATGTGCGTCGTAAGTTTGCCAAAGTCGTTGTTCCGAAAATAGGACACCTCAAGATTCGTTATCACCGCCCGTTACCCGATAGCACAATCAAGAACCTGACCATCATCAAGCGAGCCAGCGGTTGGTATGTAACTATCTGTGTCGAGGTGCCAGACCCTATAGAAGTCCCTGTCCGCACGACAATCGGCGTAGACGTGGGGCTTAACTCGTTTGCGGTAGATTCTGATGGTGAGCATATCCCAAACCCCCGCCATTATCGTCAGTCTGAAAAGCGACTTGGCACACATCAACGCGTATTGTCTCGCCGAAAAAAGGGGAGCCGTCGCCGAGCAAAACAACGTGAGATTGTCGCCCGTTGCCATCAACGGATAGCGAATCAGCGCAACGATTTTCAGTTCAAGACAGCGCATCGTATCCTTGAACGATGTGATGAGGTCGCTGTAGAGAACTTGACCATCACCAATATGTTGAAGAACCACTCCCTCGCCAAGAGTATATCTGACGCGGGATGGGGTAACTTTCGATTGAAGATGCAAAACAAGGCTGCAAGTGCCGGTAAGCAGTTCACGAAAGTGAAGCCTCACCATACCAGTCAGCAATGCTCCGATTGTCGTGAGATTGTGCCTAAACAGTTGTCGGATCGTCTCCATGATTGCCCCCATTGTGGGTTGGTCTTGGATAGAGACCATAACGCTGCGATAAATATCAAAAAGGCTGCTGTAGCCTTGCGTGGAGGTGCGTCGGTTGCAAACGACCCCGAAATCCCCCGTCAGGGGACAGAAGCGCCGAACTTTGTAAGACCCGTTGGACGGATGCTTCAAACAAGCACCGTCTCTTCAGGGCGGGGTAACTGACGTTGAGTCTTGAATTCTGCATTGCATGTGTAATGCTTATTTCCCTGATTATCTATATGTTGACAGGTGGTGCTGATTTTGGCGGTGGCATCTGGGATCTGTTTGCAACAGGTCGCCGTGCGAACACACAGCGCTCGCTTATCGCACACGCGATTGGACCCATCTGGGAAGCGAACCATGTCTGGTTGATTGTGATTGTCGTTCTACTTTTCGTGGCGTTTCCTGTTGCATTCGCTGCAATTAGCACGGCTTTACATATTCCATTGACATTTATGCTCATCGGTATTGTGCTTCGCGGCACGGCGTTTGTGTTTCGCACCTATGATGTTCAATCGGAGGTAATACACCGCCGTTGGAGCCGAGTATTCGCTGTTGCAAGTGTTATTACGCCTGTGATGTTAGGGGTTACGTTGGGCGCGGTCGCGTCCGGAACGATACACGTTGACGTGGAGAGTGGACAGGTGGACACAGATTTCATCTCGGCATGGTTTGCGCCGTTTCCGTTTGCAATCGGGTTCTTTACCTTGACGCTTTGTGCGTTGCTTGCGGCGGTGTATCTCACCCTTGAGACTGAGGACACAGAATTGCAGGAGGATTTTCGGCGACGTGCTCTCATCTCGGCAGTGAGTGTCGGTGCGATGGCAGGACTGGGTTTTATCTTGTCTGCGGAGGGTGCGCCAGCAATTCGACGCGGACTCGGTAGCGCGTCTTGGTCGATCCCGTTTCATATTTTAACGGGTGCGATGGCACTGTGGGCGATCTGGACAATTTGGAAGCGTCAATTTCGCCTCGCGCGTATCCTCGTTCCGATACAGGTTACGCTCATCGTTTTCGGTTGGGGGCTGGCACAATATCCGTATCTTGTCACACCGGACTTAACCTTTTCAAATACAGCTGCACCGGATACAGTGTTGCGTCCGTTGTTGATTGTACTGATTGCGGGCGGTGTGCTGTTGGTGCCTGCTTTCTGCTATCTTTACGCTGTGTTTAAGGGTGCAGCTCGGAAGGCGGGGCAAACCAAAGAAGAGATTGGTCCTTAACGTGAATGGGCTGAAAACGCCATTCCGATTCCACTCGGCATCGGTTAAATAACCAAAGTAAGAACTCGGGCAACTGACTCCGTTTGAATGTTGAACTTTAACTTATCGAAAAAACGTGCACCCCACCCGACTCGTCACCAACAGCAATATCCCGGTCATTCGGTGACCAAACGAGGCTTGTGACCCCCGCTGTCAGAGCGACTTCATGAACCGCGAGAGAACGATGGCGGCCTCGCAATTGCCAGACGTAGACCAGGCCATCGGTGCCGCCTGAGGCCAGCAGTTTTCCGCCATGTTGAAAACGCACAACGCTGAGAAAATCCTGATGCCCGGAAAGCATAATGGGGCTGGTATTGGCCGGTCCGCGCCCGGAACAATCCCACACCACAACTTCCTGACCGCCTCCCGTAGCCAAGTATCGACTCGTGGCATCCCACGAGATTTCTCGTACTTTCGTCGGATAGCCAGACATTTGCAAGTCTTCACCGGTAGACATAATCCAGAAATGTACGGTCGAATCTTGATCTCCGGTGGCGATGTATTTGCCGTCAGGGCTCCACGCAATTGCCAGTGATGAGCCTTTCCATTCCAAGCGGTGAACAGCTTCCGACTGTTGCGGATCCCACAGCGTAACGCCGCCGTAAGCAATCGAGGCAAGTTGTCTTACACGCGGCCTCCACTGGAGACCAGAAATCGTGCTCTGATGGTCGGGATATTCGCGAACAAGATCGCCGACAGCGTTCCAGAGTTTCAGCTTACGACCAGCGGCAGAGACAAGTATCGGTTTGTTGCCGCCACTCCAAGCCACGTGCTCAACCCATGCTGCGCCCCCGTCAAGCGAATGGGTCGCTTCGCCACTTGTCATATCCCACAACCGAATTTTCCCATCTTGTCCTGCGCTTGCAAGCACCTTGCTGTCTGGACGCCACGCGATTGACATTGTGCCGAATTCATGCCCTTCGAAGACATGTATAACCGCTCGACGACGACCTTCAAAAATTGTTACCGGACCGAGAACCGACGCAGCAGCGATGTATTTCCCATCAGGTGACCACGCCAGATCAATGACGTGGTCGCTGATGGTTGCGGTCCAATTTTCGCGCAGTTGAGAGGGCTGGACAGAGCCGTTGTTAAGGTCGTTCAAGCGAGACATGCTTCAAACCCTTCAGTCAATTCTGCCCGGTCGAGGTTGCGCCCGATGAAGATGAGGCTATTGTAGCGCGGTTCACCACCCCATGGGCGGTCGGGGCGACCGTCGAAGAGCATATGAACGCCTTGGAAGACGAATCGGTTTGGCTGACCTTTGATGCTCAGAATACCTTTCATGCGGAAGATGTCCAGACCTTTTGTCCGAAGTAGATCGCCAATCCAATCGTTCAGCCGGTCGGGGTCGAGGTCGCCGGGGGTTGTGATGCCGACCGATGTGACTTCGTCATCATGTTCGTGGTCTGGCTTAAATTCGCGTTCAACAGCTGGCTTGACAAGGGTGCCACTGCCAAAGAGTTGTGCTTGAAATTCGTCGGGGTGATGCTCGGTAAACAGCGCGTAAGTGCCGGGGCGGTCGATCTGCACGTCAAAGCATAATTCGTCCGCCGTGAGATTCAACGCAATGAGTTGTCCACTCGGTTGAAGGGCGCCACCCGCCGAAAGTTCATGCTCATCATCGGAGAAAACCATAACGACTGGCTCAACAGCGGCCTGCAAAGCTTCATCGGTTGATTCATTTGCGGGCACCAACGCGACTTTCATCGTCGGGTCAGGACCTTCTTGGAGAACCAGTTCATGCGTGCCTGCCGAAAGTTTATAAACGCCAGCCCATTCAAAGGGATACTCCGGTTCCATAAACTGTGGGTCAACCTCCAGCGCCCGGTCCAGATCGAATCCGCCGACATTGAGAATCTTGTCCATTTCAACCACGGCGTTTTTCGTTCGGTAAATCTTCGCTGCAGCGTTCATGCTGCGAATTCTGGCTTCCAGTTGATCCAACTCTTCCTCGGTCACTAGGTCGATCTTGTTCAACAAAATGACATCGGCAAAGGCTATCTGTTCACGCGCCTCGTCGCTGTCATCGATGTGCTGCCAGATGTGTTTGGCATCAACCACCGTCGTGACGGAATCCAGTTGCAGTTTCTCCTCCATTTCAGCGTCCATGAAGAACGTCTGAGCAACTGGCCCCGGGTCCGCAAGCCCTGTGGTTTCGACCATGATGTAGTCGAACTTATCGCGACGCTTCATCAGATTCCCCAAAATACGGATGAGATCACCGCGTACCGTGCAGCAGATGCAACCATTGTTCATCTCGAAAATCTCTTCTTCGGCACCGATGACCAAATCATTATCGACGCCAACCTCGCCAAACTCGTTTTCGATGACGGCGATACGCTTGCCATGGTTTTCGGTGAGAATGCGGTTGAGAAGCGTGGTTTTACCAGACCCCAAAAAACCCGTCAACACAGTGACGGGGACTTGATTGTTTAGCACGGTTGTGTTCATCGTTCTCTCCTTGTTGAATTTAGCCAGCGGTCAAGCTAGCAATGTCCGTCTGCTTTACCTCCGCCAGCGGTTTGTGAATCTTGTATTGCCGGGGCTTGCCCGGTGTCTCCATGATTGCAATGACCGTTTCAATAGGCGGGCAGCCTTCTTCGGTGCATTGCAACTGAGTAATCATCACGGAGACATCTTCTGATAGGTCAAAGGTTTGGGATACCCACGATTTGACTTGGACGAGTTGCCGTGGGTCACTCTCTTTTTGCGAATTGAAAAAGTTCAGCACTGTTGTATGGCCTCCTTTGCTCGCATCTGATGCTGTTTTAATACCTGAAATCTTGCCACGAATCGGCCATCGCACCCGATTCTGACCAGATTTTTCTCAAGTCCGCGGTCTCTATTCTGCGGGAGGCGTGTACGGAACTACGCCAACTAGTTGCACAGTCCTCTAAACCGTCTGTCATCAAGCTCGTATCAATGCAGCAACTCTGTACGACAGGAACCTGCCCGACGAACGCTTGCCACGGTGGAGTCTTGTAATTCACGGGTCGCTTGTTTTTTTTTAAGCCCGAACGAGGGAGATCGAAACCGATCAAAACGGTGACTATCAAAGACTGAAGGCAACGGAAGTAGCGCATCTGTTCGTGCCACAGCTTCCGCCCAATCCACGAGTCGCACATAGTGTAGATGGAGTTCTATTTGTCCTAACCACACGACGCTGGGCGGTGATGTGATGCAGACGACATTTGCGAGATCGCATGGCCCAAGGCAACCTTCGCTGATTGTCAATGTTATTGAAGCGGACAGCTGCTTGTTCCGCCACTCCTCTTTGAGCCACTCGACCGGTACAGGCGGCTTTCGTTTCTCTGTCACGCCACAACAACAACCCTTACAGACCAGTATATGCGCTAAGACACGCCGCCTTGATGCCAGTTTGGGCGATGATTCGATTCCATCTGCTCTCATACCTTTTTCCTGTGTGTTACACCCCTGCGAATATACCGATTCATCACTACCCAATGACACTCAAGGGTAGTATGGTGGTTTGGTAGCCCGACGACGTACATCGTCGGGCGGTTGTTCAGCACAATTATTACCTGAACTTGATGCTTATCAATCGCTTCCAGGTTGTGAAAGCAAGTATTCGACGAGTTCGTGCCACTTTGCAGCCATCTCGTGTGCAGGAATACGTTTCTTCTTCCATGCGTCAGTACACTGTTGGCGATAGTCAAGCCCGTATTCAGAAATAATCCACCGCTCGTAGTCGCCCATCCATGCGAAACCTTGAGTGAGCAAGCTGAAAACGCGACGCCACGCTTCCACATCAGCGGGCTGCGTAAGCGCAGGGAGTTGCTCCGGTTTCCAGATGGGCAACGAAAAATTGACTGCTGCTGTCTGTTTGGGCGCGAATTTGTAACGCTGCAAGAAAAGCCCTCCTCGGTCCCCATCGCCATAGAAAAGCCCGAATCCCCATAAAACAACTCGACTTCTGCCAGAGCTACGCCACTCATAAGCGGTACTTCCGTGCTTACCTTCCGGCGGTCGATGCTTGGTAAAACCGTAGGTGAGCAAAGCATTTCCCTCTGCCCGGCGAACGTCCTGTCCCCAACACCACAACTGTTGGTCGAACAGCGTCGTCCCGATCTTCCTGATCTTGTTCAATGCACCTAACCAACGTGCAGATTCGTTGTCAGTTCTGCCAGACATGACTTATTTCCCCATAAGAAGCTGCTTCTACTTCTCCACAAGGTCACGAAGCAATTCAAAAGCGTCGTCAAGAATTGTATCTTGGCGTGTTTTCTCTGTAGCTTCGCACGCTTCAAAGCGCGATTGCAACGCAGTAGCGTCAATTCCGCCATACTCACCGATAAAGACTAACTGTGTTCCCGGTTTCTCGTCGCCCCATGGCGCACCAATGATCAGACGCGCCCGTTGACCGACAACGTGGACGATTCCCTTCCGATCCGGAGTCTCATCAAGATAGACAAAGCCTTTGGCGCGGTAGATCGTCGCCGGTAAGGTTTTCACCGCCTGACGCACTGCCCGATGTGACAGCGGTTTGTCGGTCGTATAACTCCACGTATTAAAGACCAACGTATGGTGGTGGTCATGGCTGTGTTCGTGATGGTGTTCATCCTCGTGGTCATGGCCATGGTCGTGGTTGTGTGCCTCGCCGTCGGCATGGACGTGAACATCCAACCCCGATTTTCCCGAAAAGCGGTGGAGGTCGTATGTCCCGACGCCAAGCACCAAGTCGAGCGGAACCTTACCGTGTGTGGTTTCGAGGATACGCGCCCTCGGAACAAGGTTGTTGACAAAGGCTGCCAATTTCTCCCGTTTTTCATCATTGACCAAGTCAACCTTGTTCAGCACCACAATGTCTGCCATAGCAATTTGGTCTAATGCGAGCTCCCGATGCTTTCGGTCTATCTGATCAATCTGATCGGAATCAACCACGGTCAGCATACTGTCCACTCGCGCCCCCGACCGCAATTCGGGCGTCATGAAGGTCAATGAAACCGCCAAAGGGTCAGATACGCCGCTGGTCTCAACGACGATATACTCCGGCGGGTTTGGGCGTTGAATCAATTGTACCGTCGCCTCAAGCAGGTCGTCGCGAATTGAGCAGCAGATACACCCGTTGGAAAGGGTAATGGTGGATTCCCCAGAGATGCCAGAGATCAACTCGGCGTCAATGTTAATCTCTCCAAAATCGTTGACCAATACTGCCACGTGCAATCCGTGGTCGGCGTTGAGAATGTGGTTGAGCAGGGAGGTTTTGCCCGCGCCTAAAAAGCCGCTGATGATGGTCACCGGAATCGGTTCTGTGAAGTCTTGGATTTCAGTCATCCTCTTACTCCTTAAGAATTATAAATTGCTTGTATTCGTGGATTCGTCACGCTGACTGAGCGTCTTGAGTCTCCGAATTGAGAACTGTTTTCATCACTCATCGTCTAAAATCCGGCGGGGTGAACGCCTATTCTCCCCAATATTCCAGCAGCATGTGCAGCCGACCGGGTGACTGAGGCTGGGGGTCTCCGGGGTCTCAAACGATCCAGGTTCAGTGGCCTCTTCGGCACCCGACTCGCCGGAATCTACTTCAGCGACGGATGGATTGGAGTGCCCCCGGCTGATGAGAAAGGTGGGGGCACTAATGACCTTTTCGACACGAGGCGTATAGCAGATGGGGCATTCGACAACCACTTCGTCTAATTGTGCAAGGGAAAGCTGTTCCTCGAAGAGAATATCACAGTTGGGACATTCAAATTCATAAATCGGCATTACGTATTTCCTGATCGATCTGGGCACTTAAACGTCCGGTTCAATTGCCAATAACGTCTCACGCTTCACGTCTTCATTGCCTCCGATAAGCTAACTCAGTTCTCAAGGTGTTCACGATGGTATCTATGTTGTGACGCATCACCCCGATATACGTCCCTTCAGGAGTTCCGGGCGTTCCCATCGTATCGGCGAAAAGACTGCCGCCGATTTCGACCTCGAACCCCTTTGCTCGAACAGCGGCTTGAACAGCCTTGATGCCCTGCGACGGGGTTGAGGTTTCGACGAACATCGCCGGAATTCGATGTTCAATAATAAACGCCGCGAGTTCTCTTACATCAGCGACACCCACTTCCGTTTCTGTGTTCAACCCTTGAAGCCCACGCACCTCGAAACCGTAAGCGCGTCCGAGGTAACCGAACGCATCGTGCGTCGTGACGAGAACGCGACGCCGAGTGGGTATCTGTGCCGCGAGGGTTTGTAGGTCGTCATGCAATGTTTTCAACGCTACTAGGTAATTCTTCGCGTTAGAACGATAATATTCGGCATTATTAGGGTCAGCTTGAGCCAACGTGTCTCGAACCCTTTCAACTGCTTGCATCCAGAGCGACACATCGTGCCAGACATGTGGGTCGTAACCGCCCTGAAATTCAGATGATGTCCGAAGTTGTGAGTGTAGGGTCCCAGCCGTGACAGCGACGAATTTCGTTTTATCCGCCATCTTATCGAGGACAACGCCTATAATTTTCATTTCGAGATTCAAGCCGTTGTAGAAGATAATATCAGCGTCCTTTAGCCGTTCGACATCTCCTGCTGTCGGTTTATAGAGATGGGGGTCAACCCCTTCACCGACAATCCCGGTGACATTAATCCTATCTTTGCCAATATTTTTCAAAATGTCGGTAATCATGCTGGTTGTTGCGACGACGTAAAGTTTTTCCTCTGTCGTAGGGTTTGCATTTTCGGGGGCTTCTGTGTTATCCTTTTGACAGCCGCCAGCAACCATCAGCAGTAACACCAACAAACATAAACTCGTCTTAAGAAATTGTCGATCCATTCTGTGAACTCCTTCTGAATTTGTTAAAACTTGCGCAGCGCGTTCATGAGTCCCCTTGATAAGGGGGCGTAGGGGGTTAAAGATCAGAAATCTACCCCTGCGCGCCAAATTTACGTAAGTTATTTGTTATATTATAACATATCAAAATCAGAAGTCAAGTCAGAAATGGAATCTTCTAGGTAAGAGGCGTTGACTGAATCTTTAACTGAAGAAAACAAAACGGTATTGTCGTTCTTTTTCATCAAAGAAAAGCCGTTTTGAATTCATTGACAAAAACGGCGTTATGTCATAACATACACCTTCATTTATAAGGAGCTAGGGATATGTCTTTTACGGATACGGAAAACACAACATTTGAAGCCTTTCCCAAGCCAACCCATGACCATTCTCAGTGCGTCAAAGACGCATTGGCAAAGGCTTTAGCGATCTGTCAGGTGCGAGGCGTGCGATTTACCGAGCTACGAAAACAGGTTTTTGAACTCGTGTGCGCCAGCCACAAGCCAATCGGTGCCTACGATATTCTTGATACCTTTCAAAAACGTGGCAGGAAAACCGCACCGCCAACCGTCTACCGGGCCCTCGACTTTCTGCTTGAGCAAGGTTTGATTCATCGGATTGCCTCGCTAAACGCCTATATCGGATGTGACTTCCCACAGGAACCTCATCGCGGCCAGTTTGTCATCTGCAAATTGTGTGGTGAGGCAACTGAGCTTGTCAGTCACACGCTCGAGGAGTGTATTGCTGGCGCCGCCGAGAAACTTGACTTTCAGGTTCAATCCAGAGTGATCGAGATTCTTGGCGTCTGCTCGGTCTGCCAATGAGTATTTCGCGACGGTTTATTCGCGAACGCACATAACGTGATAAGCGGGGCTTTTCTTGTGTGCCTTTCCGCGTTTTGGCGGCTGCCTCAGATGAGAAGCTATGCGTCATAGTACCGGAAAACAGAACCCAAACACAGATAACGCTCAAATGGCTTTGATGCCAGATAATTCGCTTCTGCACCATCGACTGGAATCTTGGAGAGAATCCGAATCCAACTGTGGTAGAGATCAATTGAGCGGTTGAAGACCTCGCAACCGATAGGTCACAGCCGCACCACTTTTCTAAACAACGACCAATGAGATGAGGAATTCTCTGATTTCGACTTTCTGTTTGCTCAGGCTGACATTGATATACAGCCGATAACGCTTGATGCTTATCCGCCCCTGCCCATCAACCGTACGGATGAATCGTCTCCCGGTGGAAATGAGATCAACGGTGAATTCCTCCGGCATATCTCTGCCTTTGGTTCCCGTGAGCTTGCCAAGTAGCGTTTTCACATCGTCTTTTGGAAACGCCCAATGCGGTCGATGATTGTAGTAATTGACGGTGTTTGAGTGAAGATGTCCCACACTTTCCACCTTCTTCTGTCGCTGGCTGTGCGGATAAAGGTAGACCCGCAGCGTGCCAATCACACTTTTGGCATCGGGATTCAATCCAAAATCGGGGCGCGTTCCCGTTACCGACAGAGTTGATAAAAGAGAACCCATAGTCAAGGCAATTCACTGTTTTTTTGCTTTCAGTATAGTATGCGAAATGTTAAACTCATTTTGCTAACGGAGGTGCGGCTGGGGTACTAAAAATAACATCTTATCTGCATTATCAGAAGTATGTTGCAGTCGTAAAAATGCCAAAAATCATGAAGATTTTAAACAATACGAAAGCCATCTTTTGGCTGTTTGCTCTGGGCGCGAATTGCTGTTTTACGTTTGCCGGTACTTCATCAGAGGCGCGGCAAGCAGATTCGATGGTCCCACAGGGCCTTTACACTCAAGATCAGATTGATTATTTCCTCGAAATTGCTCTGGGATCGGAGTTTGGTCGCGCAAGTCCAGTCGTGAGAAAATGGGTCCGTGACATCAGGATCGGGGTTATCGGTTCACCTACCAACCAGGACAGGACGACATTAAACCGTGTCATCGAAGATATCAATACAATTATCGGCACAAGAAAATTGAGAATTGACGAGCAGCGTCCCAATGTGGAGATCTACTTTGTTCCCGAGTCAGAGTTTAGGATATACGAGCCAAACTATAGACCGACCAATTTTGGGTTCTTTTGGATATGGTGGAACGGTTCATTCGAGATTACTCGATCGCGCATCATGATTTCTACGGATCGGATTACTCCGGAAGAGCGTTCCCACCTGATTCGGGAAGAACTCACACAGATCTTAGGGCTTATGAAAGATTCATGGACCTATAGAGAAAGCATATTTTACCAAGGATGGACAGACACAACAGCCTACGCGGAAATCGATGAAATCAGCATAGAGATTCTCTATCGATCAGAAATTTTGCCGGGAATGACAAAACGCGAAGTTGAAGAGGTTTTACTTCCGCTTAAGTTAAATGCCGTTTCCGTCGAACAGGTTGGGAAGCAGGCTTCGACTTGGGGAAAGATCAAGGCTTTAAGGTGATTTCAGGCAAGTTCGTTAAAATAACGCAAGTTGCTAGTACTCAGTCAGATAAGTTTTGCAATTATTATATATTAGGACTTACGCCGCTTAACGGTCAAAGTCCTGTAGTTCGGCGATAAATCGCCGCATGACACTCTTTCCAACGCCCGATGAATCCCCGATAAATCGGGATTAAGAAACGGGCAACTACAGGCTAAAGTGCGTAAATCCTGTATATGTTACCGTTTGCTTTCAATCCATATACACAAGCATAATTTGCCTGACAGTGTACTAGTTAGCCTGTATGCCGCCTTTCCGCACTCGGCACTAATTAGACTCACTGAAGTAACGATACACATGTCGCCCCGCTGGGGCTTAGGTGTGTAGGGATTCACCGTTGCTATAAACATGTCGCCCCGCTGGGGCTAAAAAACCTGAGATTTTCCCCGATTGGACACATAGTCCCCCTCTCGAATAAGAGTGGGATTCGGTACGACCGAACGGCGGGTGGGAAGAACCCGCTCCTGACGAAACTCGATGGGGGTTTACGACTAGCAACTTAGGTTAAAATAAGAAATCCGTGAAAATTTGCGTAATCCGGCTTCTGTTCTTTTCAACATGAATCGCCCCAACCAACCGTACCAAAATTGACGGTGGAACTTGCGGATTTTTATCCCTTCTTGTGCTAACACCAAGAAAAACCAAATTTCGGCAAAAATTCGATTGCGATTGCGCGCTTTCCTAACGTATAATCATCTTAGTCCTACGGTGTTCACCCGTCAATCAGAATCTCCTATCTTTCCCCTTCACGCTGTGTACTGAAAGTCAATGTCGAAAAGGATGAAGTAATAGTTCATAGACAGATGAGAATAGCCCTAATCACAATTTTTGTATGTCTGTTATTTTCTCCGGCGAGTGTGGCTGCTACTGAAGGGCGCACGGCGGCGCATCTCTATGAGACCGCTTTCAGGCTGATAGTTGAAGGGGATTACAGTCAGGCATATGATCAACTCAATGAAGTCATCGACAAATATCCGGGCACTGTCTATGCACGGTTTGCGGAGGACCGGAAGCGACGGTTAGAACAACTGAATCTACCAAGCATCCGGCGCAAGAAAATTGACCAGAGCGGACGAATTGGAACGGTGGTATTCAGCACCTTATATTCAACATGGTTGGGAATTGGCACAGCAAGACTTGCCGATGAAACAGACAACGCAAAAAGCATCGCTGCAGGTATGATGATAGGGGCACCGGCGGGACTTCTGACCTCTCTGGTTGCGACGCGGAATGCGAAATTGACTCGTGGACAGTCCGCTTTAATCAACTTGAGTGGTTCTTGGGGAACGTGGCAGGGGTTGGGTTGGGCAATCCTGATCTCCGAAGATGATGGTGAGAAACCGTTAATCAGCAGCACAATGGTTGGTGGGCTGTCAGGTGTTATAGCCACCTCTGTCCTCACGAGAAAAATTGACCCGAGTTTGGGTGACATGGCGATTATCAATTACGGTGCGCTGTGGGGGACATGGCTATCTTTGTGTGCAGGTCAGGTTGCCGGTGTTGAAGGTGGCAATGAATTACTCGCTTGGACGCTCATCGGGGGAAATTTGGGTATGACAGCGATGGCATCGCTTTCCCCAAAAATTGACATCACACCGGCGCGGGCACATTGGATTAATCTGGGAGGGGTTATCGGCACGATAGTCGCCAGCGGGATAGTAATGATAATAGCTGAAAGCGATATTAGTGAATCAGCAGCATTTGGTACGCTGATGGTTGGGGGTATTGCTGGGCTTATTGCAGGTATCTATAATAGCCGTCACCTCCCACCGCCAGAAATAGGTGAAAGGTTGAGTCGGCGAAATAATTCGACACCTTGGGATCGACCTCCACACCAATTGCAGTTGAATTCTGACAGTGTACAAGTCAATTTTCTCAACGTCCAATTTTAATCGCAGATTCACCCCCCGGTAGGTGCGGTTTTCAACCGCACCGGTTTGGAATGTCTCATTAATTCTAAGATCTACTATAGTCAGCAGAAGGATTGTAAATATGCCGAACCAACTCATCAAAACCGTTATATTAGTCCTCCTCTTCCTTTGCTCACATCCGTTATGGGCAGGTGAGCTTGAATCAATAGAGAACGCAGATCTGCATTCCCTACAGGCGCTGGAAGCACGATTAATCTATGAAGAAGCGCTCAAGCAGGTTGTTGATGCAGAGTATGATAAAGCCCGCAAACAGTTGGATTGGGTTATTTCTGCATATCCTGAAACGACGCATGGGCAATTGGCAGCGGATAAAAGGGAAGAGATTGCTATCTTACTCCAGCAACCCAGATCGATTAGTGGCATGAGCAGAGCGAGTTTGGTTGGTTTCGGTACGCTCTTTACAACTTGGATAGGGGTCGGCACACTAATTCTTTTGGACATAGAGGAGCCAGTCCCCTATGGTCTCGTCTTAATCGCGGGACCCTTGAGCGGACTAGCCGGTTCCTTAAGTCTCACGCGGGAGAGCGAACTGAGCGATGGCAAAGCTTCACTGATTAATTTGGGGGGCGCTTGGGGGATCTGGCAGGCGGTTGGAGCGGCAATTCTCGCTGAGGCGGGCGAGAAAGCGACTGTAGGTGCGAGTATGACAGGTGGTGCCCTTGGGCTGGCGTTGGCTGGCAGCATTGTCAGAGGCAAAGACATCAATCCCGGCGATGCAACACTAATTAATTTTGGTGGGATCTGGGGAACGTGGTTTTCAATCTGCGGGGCGATGGCTATACGTGATCGGAGTAGGGATAACAGGAACTTTATTTTAGGCAGCGCGATGACGGGTGGCAATGTCGGACTGACGACCATGGCTGTGTGGTCAACGAAACTCAACATGAGTCGTGCCCGCGCCCGTCTTATTAACATTGGGGGCATCGTAGGCACACTCTACGGCTTGGGCACCAGTATCCTGCTCGACATTGAGCCGGAAGACCGAAGCTTTTGGTCCCTCATGGGACTCGGCAGCATGGTCGGGTTGACAGCAGGCGCCTATTTTACCCGGAACTACGACACACAAGCAAGCTATTTCACCGATGAGGGGCTGGGTTTATTTAATCTTAATCCCGTCGAGCAAAGATGGTCCCTATCTTTTCCAACTATTGGTGTTGCTCCTGTCAGTAATGGAAATTCACAGAAGCCTGATATTGAATTGTGGACATCACTGGTTCGTCTTCGATTTTAATTACAAAGATTGGAGAGGATCGCCACAATACGAGCGTAATGAATACAGTTGAGAAGGCACCCCCGAATTTCCCTGAAAAGACTACCATCAGAGCCTACTATGTTAGCATGTTCCTATATTGGGGCGCGCTATATGTCTACTCGCCGATTCTATCGGTATACGCTCAGTCGTTGGGTGCTTCGTTCACCACTGTGGGGCTGGTTGTCGGGGCATACGGTTTCGTACAGATGTGGCTACGAATTCCGTTGGGAGTTTGGTCGGACCGGCTGGGACGGCGCTTGCCCTTTCTTTACGCGGGACACTTCTTCAACCTCGTTGGGTGTTTAGGACTTGCAATGGCACCGACGCCGATGTATCTTGTCGCTTTCCGTGGTGTTCTCGGTATCAGCGCCGCCACATGGGTCGCATTCACGGTGCTTTTCGCCAGCTACTTCCCGCCGGATCAGACTCCCAAGGCGATGGGTGTTGTTACGGCTATCAATGGCATCTCGCTTATTGTTGTCAATGGATTCGGCGGTCAAATCGCTCAGATGTGGGGGATGGGTGCAACGTTCTACACCGGTGCGGGTCTGGCGGCTATGGGGTTGATAGCAACCGTGCCTATCAAGGAACGTCGGACACATCGTCAGCCTCCCACATTCCGGCAGATATGGCGTATCATCACACACCCTGCCCTGATGCTCATCGCGTGCATCACCGCACTCAACCACTACACATTTTGGGCAACCACTTTTGGCTTTATCCCTGTTCATGCGGCGAATCTGGGTGCAAGCAAATTGACACTCGGCATCATTGGCGTAGCGGCTTTGGTCCCCTATACTTTAACTGCTCCGATGAACCATCATTTTGCTGTTCGCTTAGGCGAAAACCGTGCCGCCTTTACAGGAATTTTGGTGATGGGGGTGACGATGCTTGTTGTCCCTCTGATCCGCAATATCCCGCTGCTGGCGATTGCTCAAGGTGCAAGTGGGTTTGGGCGGGGTCTCGTTTACCCTTTGCTGATGGGGTTGAGTATCCGAGAGATATCTGGTGAAGATCGGGCGACCGCGATGGGAGTGTTTCAGGCGGTGTATGCAATCGGTATGTTTTTGGGTCCAGCAACCGCCGGTGCTGTTGCCGATGCGGTCGGACTTTCTGGGGCGTTCATCATTGCCGGCACAGTTTCAGTGATTGCGGCAGTGGCAGCTTTAACCCTAATCGGACGGACACAAACCTAAATCGGCATATATTATAACCTTCCGTCCGCTCGCATTTGTGCGCCGTAGGCTTCGATTTCGGCTTTTTCTTCTGATGTGAGTGTCTCGCGATCGGACAATGCTAACGCTATTCGGCGGAAGCGGGACACGTCTCGTAATCCCATGATTGTTAGGCCTACCGACTCATGACTGAGGACATAGCGGTAGAACTGTTCTTCTGCTGGTGCGCCTTCACCATCGAAGAGCTTATCGTTGCGCGACGCATTCATAATCACTACGCCGGTGTTGTACTTGCGTGCCTCTGGGAGCACGGTCTCCTCCGGTTCCTTCATCGCACAATTGTACCAACATAACACGGTATCAAAGAATCCGGTTGCAACCGCCTGCTGGATCTGCTCCCAATCGTGACCCGTGACCCCGATAAAACGAATCAATCCTTCCTCTCGTGCTTTTTGAACCGCTTCCAGTGCGCCATCGGTTCCCAAAGCGCGGTTCCGTTCCTCTTCGGTATTTAGATGGTGAAGTTGATAGATGTCGATGTAATCTGTCTGCAACAGGCGCAGCGATGTTTCGAGATCTCGACGTGCGCCTTCAGCATCGCGCTGTTGGGTCTTGGTTGCGAGAATCAGTTCGTGTCGCCGGTCCCGGATGGCTTCTCCGATAACCCTTTCGTCATCTCCATCCCGATACGCTCGTGCCGTATCCATATAATTAACGCCGCTGTCTAACGCCGCCCGATACCCATCGGCGGTCTCACAATACGCACCACCGGTACCCAGTCGAGTTACAACCAATCCTGTTCGCCCTAGGACCGTTTGGGGAATTTGATTTGCCATGCGCGCATACCTCCTCGCTTTATTCTCGTTCGCACGGGCTTCGATGAGTTACCGAATGGGACTTTAGCCCGTAAAGCGCCAAGATTTATCTTTGGGATATAAGTTAGGCTTTAGCCGTTTTTTATTTAACTTGTAGGCAAAACATGGCATAATTATTGTGGCTTTCGTGGGCGGAATTCCGCGCCACCGCTTGGTGGTGCCTCCCATAGCCTACGGAATAGGATATGAAAGCCAGAAAGCCAATTCCAATGAAAACCTACAAGTTCAAACTATATTCTAATCAAGGTAATGGCGATCTGCATAAAACGATAGAAGGCCACGCTTCTGTGTGGAATCACTGTGTCGCACTCCAACGTCGCTATTATGCGCTGTCTGGCAGATACATCAGCAAGTTTCGATTGATGCAGCATATCAGCAAGTTGAAACGGACGCTGCGGCTTGCCCATTGGAATCAACTGCCAAGCCAAGCGGTGCAGGACGTAGCGGCACGGATTGACAAAGGCTACAAAGCAATGTTTGAAGCGCGTGCTGCTGGTAAGCGATGGGGTAGACCTCGTTTCAAACCGCGTCGTAAATACAAATCGTTTACACTCACCCAAGCCGGGTGGGAACTGCTGCCTGATAATCGTATCAGAATCGGCAAACGCATTTATCGCTATTTCAAGTCCCGTGATATTTGTGGCACGCCGAAACGCTGCACCATCAAACGGGATGCCGTTGGCGATGTCTATATTTGTGTCCTAACCGACTATGAAGAACCCGATCTGAACCGAGCCATGACAGGTAAAATCGCAGGCTTCGATTTCGGTCTAAAACGGTATCTGACCGGTCATAATGGACACGACATAGAATCGCCACAGTTTTTCAAGCATGGACTCAACGCTATCAAACGCGCCAGTCGCAAGCACAGCACCAAGCATAAAGGGTCAAACAATCGTGAACGCGCACGGTTAAATCTGGCTCGTAAGCATCGCACCATCGAACACCAGCGGTCTGACTTCCATTGGAAGTTGGCACACCAGTTGACCGATGCATATGACGAGATTCGGCTTGAGGACTTGAACCTTGCCGGCATGAAAGCCCTATGGGGTCGTAAGGTCAGCGATCTCGCATTTGCTGATTTCGTCAAGACGCTGGTGTATATCGCGGAGAAAAAAGATGTAAAAATCACGTTCATCGATCGGTGGTATCCTTCATCAAAAACCTGTTCGGTGTGCGGTGCAGTCAATGAAGTGTTGAACCTCCGCGATAGGACTTGGCAGTGTCCGAACTGCCATACGCAGTTGGATAGAGATCGCAATGCAGCGATAAATATCTTTAGGGTTGGGGCATCAACCCTTGCTGGAGAGGACGTAAGTCCCGGTTCGCCGGGCAATCCTTGTTGATAGCACAATTCGACTCCTATTGGAAAGGGACTCGTAAGAATCCAAATCCTTTAGGTGTGGGAGTATGTCAACAATATAAGCCGTGACCATTCATCTCATCAGGGTGTGTCAATTATACCTGTTTGAAGCAGCGCGCCAATCGAAAAGGGGAGTTTGAGATCTTAGCAAATCTGCTTGACATGCCACTTCTCAGTCGTTAAAATATATCAAATCCTGACATTTTTCGCAATGCCTGTTCACAATAAACAAGTCAGAGGAGTTTCATTATATGCCGACATACGAATATAAATGCCTGGATTGTGGTATCCAATTTGAGCGGTTTCAAGGTATCACCGAAGATCCCATCCAGGAATGCCCCGAATGTTCAGGTCAGACCAAGCGGTTAATTGGTGCTGGCGCTGGGTTAATTTTTAAGGGTTCGGGCTTCTACATCACGGACTATCGTAGTGAGGGGTACAAAGAGAGCGCGAAAAAAGACAAAGAATCGTCATCAAGCAGCGACGGAGAAAGCAAAAGTGGCGATAGCAAAAGCGGCGATTCTAAATCGAGCAAAACAGAGAGTAGCGATACTTCCAAATCGACTTCAGATGCAAGTGCTTGAGAACCTGTCCCGATGAATCGGGATAATCTCTGAAAGTTGTCAGTTTACGGGTAAATACTCTCAAAATCGATTGATTGTGCCACTAGCATGGCAAAAGATGACCGTTTCACGTACCCTTAAAACAGATGCTTAGCCCCGGCGGGGCGACATGTTTATAGAATACAGGACAAACAAATAACCTAAGCCCCAGAGGGGCGACATGTGAACAACTTCCTAAAGATGACCGTTTCACTTTTAAAACAGACTCTGAGAGATAGTCGATAGGTAAGTCCGCCCCGATAAGTCGGGAGATTCAAAGCAACATTTCGTAGCGTACCGTCCACCAGAGTCCTCAGTCTCAAGCGCATAGACGACGCTCTTGCCCTAGGCGATTTTCAGACAGCATGACCGTATCCGTCAACCGAAGGGGGAACGGATGAACCACACGCATCACCATCATGACCATAACCACGCACACCACCATGATGGAGAGGAAGATGGACATCAACATAGTCATCAGCGCCACTTACAGGGCAAATTTCGGTTCGCCGTTGTGTTGACAACCTTTGTTCTCGTTGTTGAAGTGATCGGTGGAATCCTGTCCAATAGCTTGGCACTGTTGAGCGATGCAGCGCACGTTTTTTCAGATTCCTTATCGCTGATCATGAGTTGGCTGGCGATCTATCTATCAACTCGCCCGGCGACGAGCTCACGCACCTACGGCTATCACCGGACAGAGGTATTCGCTGCGTTCATCAACGGCGTTTCACTGATCGCGATTTCCGGGTGGATATTTTACGAAGCAATCCAGCGATTTATCGAACCTGAACCCGTTAAAAGCAAAGAGATGCTCGTTGTGGCGACCTTTGGATTTATTGCGAATATGGTTATTGTTTGGCTATTTCACGGGGAAGGGCATAAGAATCTCAACGTGCGGAGTGCAGTGCTCCATGTGATTGGAGATGCGCTCGCCTCCGTCGGCGTCATCGTGGGCGGGGTGGTGATATATTATACCAACTGGTTCGTTGTCGATCCAATTCTAAGCTGCGCGATTGGTCTGGTGGTCTTGGTTGGTGCGGTGAGGGTTACAAAAGAAGCGGTTCACATCCTGTTAGAAGGTTCTCCAAAACATGCCGACGCCCAAAAAGTTGCAGCCTGCATCAGTGCTATCGACTCGGTCAAGGACGTCCACGACATGCACATCTGGTCCTTGTGTTCTAACTATTTGGCGTTGAGCACGCATGTATCGATTGCTGAAGATGCAAACAAATCGGGGCATCAATTACGGCAAGAGATTAACGACAAACTACAAACGCAATTCGGTATTTTCCACACAACAATTCAGATTGAACAGCCCGGCTGCCCCCACGAGGGACAGCTGCTGTGTAACGCCACCCACCACTGATTCGATAGCTCTCGATTCTGGTAGCATTTGATACCTGAATCGTCCATTCTATCTTTCGACCATCAATTCTTTAAATTTTTTTGGCTCATGTCAAAAGAAGGTGCAAAGCACACAGAGAAACCGAGTTTTTTCTTGAAAACTCGGTTTCTTTGCACTAAATCTTAACATGAGCGATTTTTTTTAATCTTAGGAGTTACGCAGTTCAGTTTGTAGTAGCGCAATGAATTGCGCGTCCCGACGGGCGCGCCCGACTACAAACCGAAGACCTTACTGTAGGGGTAACCCTCGTGGTTGCCCGCCTGTCCCGATAAATCGGGGATTCATCGGACTTGAGCGTTCAAGTCCATAAGTCCTAAATCTAATACGATCGGGGCAGATCCAATATATGGGTGGCAAGATAGGCGAGCACTAGGTTGTTGTTGACCGGTGCAACTTGATAAAGCCGCGTTTCCCGAAACTTGCGTTCCACATCGTATTCATCGACAAAGCCGTAGCCGCCGTGTGTGTCGAGGCAAATATTGGCTGCCTGCCAACTTGCCTCGGACGCGAGCAGTTTTGCCATATTTGCTTCTGATCCACACGATGCGTTAGTATCAAAGAGCCAAGCGGCTTTGTATCGGACCAGATCCGCCGCGACTGTCGCTGCATAAGCGCGAACGATGGGAAACTGTACGCCTTGATTGCGACCGATCGGAGCGTCAAAAACCTCTCGCTCGCGGGCATAAGCACTCGCCCGATCGGTAAACCAGTAGCCGTCACCGATCGCTTCTGCCGCCAGTAGAATGCGCTCGGCGTTCCAGCCGTCAATGACATAGCGGAAGCCTTGACCCGCCTCGCCAATCAAACTATCGAGCGGCAGCCGTAGATCGCGGAACCAGACCTGGTAGGTTGCGTAGTTGAACATCGTGCGGACCGGCTGCACCGCTAATGCGCCTTCTTGACAGCGGGCATCCCGTAAATCGATTAGGAATAGGCTGAGTCCCTCTGTCCGCTTATCGACTGCTTCGCGGGGCGTTGTTCGTGCCAGCAGTAGGAGTAGGTCTGATTGCTCGATACGGCTGGTCCAATTCTTGTGACCGTTGACGATGTATGCCGAATCCTCTCGCCGGGCAAAGGTGCGGATACTGGGGGTATCGGAGCCGGCTTCCGCTTCGGTAACCGAGAATGCTTGTAGCCGTAATTCTCCGCTGGCAATGGACGGCAGCCAACGCTCCTTCTGAGCAGCGCTGCCGTGGCGAAGTAACGCGCCCATGAGATACATCTGCGCGTGAAACGCGGCTGAATTGCCCCCGGAACGGTTGATCTCCTCCAAGACGATGCTCGCCTCCGTTACCCCTAAGCCGAGCCCGCCGTACTCTGCTGGAATCAGGATCGAGAGAAAGCCAGCTGCTGTTAGGGCTTCGACAAAGGCTTGGGGATAGGCGCGATTACGGTCGGTTTCGCGCCAGTAGGCATCGGGGAATTGGGTGCAGAAGTCACGAATGCGACTACGGAGTGCCTCGTGTTCAGGGGCGGGTTGAAAATCCATCGTACACCTCTTTCTCGCTGAAGGGCTGTCAACGTTCGGGCAGCCCTTGCGTTACTAATATTCATCGTATCACACGCTTTGTGGCATAGCAAGACGCAAATTATGGTGAATTCTAAAAATAACGCAAGTTGCTAGTGTTGAGCATCCATCGGTTTGTCGTTAAAATTGAGGGATTCTATCTTTCGCTCCGGATGAGTTTTAAGAAATTAAACGGGTAATTCTATATTTCCCCCAGACCCGGTAGGTGCGGTTTCCAACCGCACCGGACATCGCTCGGAAATTACCCAATTAATAAATTAATCTTCATGAGGAGCGATATGTCTAAGAACGGCGATGCGGTCAATGCCTGCGCTCCAGTTGCTTTGAATCCCGATTTATCGGGGCGGAGCACAATGTGTATAGTTTGAGGACTTTCCCCGTTTTTTAGCCCCAGCGGGGCGACATGTTTATAGCAGCAGTGACTTCCTACACCCCCCAAGCCCCAGCGGGGCGGCATGTTTATAGATGTGCGATGTGTCCTAGTGACCCAAGCCCCAGCGGGGCGACATGTGCGTCAATTCAATTTTGGACGGATTGCTCGATGATCTAGGACTTGTCGAATCGGGGGCACCAAACTGTCAACACGTCCTAGTACTCTGTCAGGCAAATTATGCGTGTGTATATTGATTGAAAGCAAACGGTAACATATACAGGATTTACGCACTTTAGCCTGTAGTTGCCCGTTTCTTAATCCCGATTTATCGGGGATTCATCGGGCGGTGGAAATAGCGTCATGCGGCGATAAATCGCCGAACTACAGGGCTTTGATCCTTCAGCAGCGTAAGTCCTAATATATAATAATTGCAAAACTTATCTGATGGTGTACTAGCAACTTAGGTAAAAACAGATAGACACTTTCGCCCCTCGGTAGGTGCGGTTTCTAACCGCACCGGTTTGGCGTGTCCCATTAAGTCTAAGATCCACTATAGATTCGGGGAAAGGACCAAGCGGAAAGCTACAAATCATGTTCAAACTGCTATCGAAAAACCTTCTCTTTCACTTTATGCTTTGGGCGTTGGCGATTGTGATTTCACAATCCAGTCTCCTTGCCGCAGATAGTCAGTTGATACGATGGCCGCCAATTATTTGGCCCACGCTGACGGAGAACCTGATTGGTGAGGACGGCAGGAAAGTTATAAGAGTGTACCTGCCGCCAAGCTACAATTTTACGGAAAAACGCTACCCTGTCATCTATGTGCTACACGGATTCAACGGGACTTCAAATAGCCTAACTCGAAAGATGAAATCGGCGATGGACCGTATGATCCTCGGTGAGGAGATTCAAGAAGCTATCGCTGTATTTGTCGATGGCTCGAATCGGTTTGGCGGGAGTCAGTATCTTAGTTCTCCAACGATCGGCGATTACGAAACGTACATCAGGAGGGATTTGGTCGATTTCATTGATAAGCAGTATCGGACGATACCCCACCGGGACAGTCGGGGAATCACAGGATTTTCGATGGGCGCCTACGGTTCAATGCGCCTCTCGCTTAAATATCCAGAGGTGTTCAGTGTGGCTGTTGCCCAAGCGGGGACTTATAAATTTGACGATGATTTGATAACCTCTTTTACGGAGAAGGGTGGTGTTGTTATCACTCTCATGGAACCGCTTAAACAGAAATCTGGGGACGAATTCTGGGACGCACTGAATGCATTAGCTGATTCTGATACTTTGAAGAGGATTAGCCTACCGTTTCGTAACGGCCTTGCGTATTTGGCGGGGGTTGCCTCCAATCCTGACAATCCGCCCTGTTATCTGGATTTGCCATACAGATTAAAGGCGGGTGTTCTTCCTTGGGAGCGCGACGAGGCGGTTTGGGAAAAGATTGTTGAGAATGACACTATTCATGAATTGGATCGATATTCCAACAGATTAAAGCAAAATCTCGAACGACCGGTGCGGTTGAATGGGATTAAGGTCGTCCATGGCCTTGAGGACGATACGGCATTGCCCAGACAGGCAGAGGCGTTAGATCAGAAGTTGACGGAGCTTGGTATTGACCATACGTTTGTAACACATGGCGGTGGACACACATTCATTGCGGAGGAGTCGCTTCAATTTATGGCGAAACATCTGGCGTTTGAACCGCCGCCTGCCACCCCGGATGGTTCTGGTACAGCTACAGTTTCACCATATGCTGTCCCGGCGCATAGCAGAGGCAACGAAATTGTCATCACCTATACCGCTGAGGGAATGATACGCGGGGGAACCTTGGCGGTTAATATCGCATCGGGTTGGACACCGCCACAGAATGTCTCCGGTCTTCCCGGATACACAACTGTTACCTCAACAGGCACCATCGGCGACGTAACATTCACGAATCAAAGGATTCAAGTCGATATTCAGACCCTCATGCCCAACGACACGATTACCCTTATTTATGGGGCTGGTGGCGGTAATTCAGGAGCAGCTGCGTCCGCAGAACGAATTTCCACCTTCATTGTTACTGCTGCGTCAACATCGGACGGCACTTTGACACTGATTAAACAGAGTCCGCTTCTTGAGGTGTACTTGGATCCATGGGATGTGAATGATGATGGAACTGTGGGGGTTCTTGACCTGATCGCGGTGGCATCCCAATTTGGGGCGGTGATAGATGGGGTGGTGTTCGGTCAAAACCCGGATGTGAATCGGGATGGACGGGTGAACTTGCTTGATTTGATTGCTGTTGGAGATCATTTTCGGGATCCCGAGAGTCCAGCAGCACCTGAGCGCACCTCTGACGCTGTGTTAGCGGCAATCAGATTTGAGAATCCCCGGTTTTCAGGCGATAGTCTCCTACTTGACCTGATGGTTGACACGGCTGTACCCCTTGTGGGCTACCATATTCGGATAGCACCGGAGGGGCTTTTGAAGATAGAGTTGAACAGAAGTGACGCCGATGTATTTCATGTGGAGGAGAGGGCTCAGTCTGGAACGTTGGTGGGTGCCAAACTTGGCGAGGGACACCCTTGGCTTGGTCGGGAGCGTCTCGCTACGCTGGAATTGGAAGCGAATAGTTTGATGGATTCAGCGCAATCATTAAACCGTACGATTTCGGTGCACGCAGCGCATCTCGTTTCGGTGGACGGACAATCCCTCCGCGTCGAGGTGGAGTCATTCCTCATGGATGGGTTCCGCCCTCCTCGGACAGCGGCGTTCTCTAACTATCCCAATCCGTTTAACCCGGAGACTTGGATTCCTTTCCAACTGGATAGGGCTGCGCATGTTCGAATCATCATTTATGATGTTTTGGGGCGCGAGGTCAGGGAGTTTGATCTGGGTTATCTATCCGCCGGTTACTACAAAACACGCGAACGCGCCGTGTATTGGGATGGTCGCAATGACATGAATGAGCGGGTTGCCAGTGGAGCGTACTTCTATGGTCTGGAAGCGGGTGATTTTATCGGTATACACCGGATGGTGGTCTTGAAATGATGCAAATTATGAGATTGCGCTATCCCCATCAACCCGATGGAACCGATAGAGAATTGGTGAATTCTAAAAACAGATAGATACTTTCGATCCCGGTAGGTGCGGTTTCATGAGGTTTCAGAAAATAATTCGGTAATTCTATATTTTCCCCAGGCCCGGTAGGTGCGGTTTCTAACCGCACCGGTGCCGATTCATCGGCATCTCCCGATCTATCGGGATCCTCGGAACGGGACTCGACAAGTTCCGATATATCGGAATGTCCCGATCTTATCGGGATTCTCGGAACGGAACTCGAACAGCATCGGGATTTGGAGTGTCTCATTAATTCTAAGGTCTACTAATAATGCGTTATGCCTGATACGTAGGAGGAAACGGAACGGAGATCCCCGTCCCAACGGTTTTTGAGACGGTTCATCTGACAGATTCTATAGGCTTTTTAGTCTTGGTCCTGTGGCGCGCCCAAGACTAATGGTACTTTTTTTAATTTTGCATCTAATATACGAATATCCGCCGATGCCTTCTGTTCAGCGAGCCACGCGTCTCGTAACCGCTGCAGCTCTTCCCCGATAAGTTTGTCCTGAATTTCTTGGGTGACTTCGGGATACGTTTTCTGGCGAGGTGGCTCTTTTTTGAGCAGCTTAGCGATGAGATACCCTTCAGGTACGGGGATGGGTTGGCTAACTTCATTGACCGCCAGATCAGCGATCGCCTGCCGAATTTCGGTGTCGATTGGAACGGTCTGTGGTTCTTCTTGAAACCGAAGAAGCGGGTGATCGGGATAAACCTCCTGAATCTCTGGAAAGGTTACACCTGCTTTCAACCGGGAGGAGATCGTTTCAGCAAGGGTTTCGGGTTGGGGTTGCAGATCTGCTGCATCAACCGGCCTTGAACGGACCAAGATATACTGAAATTGGATCTGTGCAGGTGCAATAAATTCTGATCGATGCTGTTCAAAATATTGCGGAGCTTTTTGATTAATCTGCTCTTCTTCGATGCTGTTACGAAATTGGCGGATAGCCAGTACGTTCACGATTAATTCAGTCTTCATCCGTTCCTGTACTTCCTCATATTCTAATCCGAGCCGTTTCAGATCAACGAAGAACGATGCCTCGTCGCGATATAAGGCTTTCAGTGTTTCAATTTCAGCGTTTACCCTTTTCTCCCAACTCCAGAGCAGCATTCCGATATCATCTGCCTGCCGTAACATCAGTTTCTGCTCGATGAGTGCTTCTAAGAGTGCTCGTTTGACTCTATCCGGGGGATTCTGAATGTCTTGGATGTTTAACTCGTTTTCCACTGCGCCGAGTATGATTAGCGGATTGCTGATAATGGTGAAGAGGATTAGCTCGGTCTCCAGTTCGCGGAACATGATGGGCTGATCGTTGACGACGGCAACCACGTAGTCGAGAGTTCTTTCCTGACTCAGCCCATTTGATGGGAGGCCGATGAAAGTAAGGCAGAGTAAAATGTAGCATCTGATACGTAATGTATAGAACGGAGGACACAAAGTATCCGCGCGCTTCCTGTCTTCCATTTCTGTTCTTTCCCTTGTATGTCAACCTTGAATAACGTAAGTTGCTAGGGCGTGTTGACTTTTTGATGTTGCTAATTCGGCAAACGCTATAATCGTCGGGAAACCTGAGAAATGTAGCGCAAACTGTTAGTTTGCGTTCTCGGATCACAATCTAACAGATCGTGCTACAGACGACTATTCTTACGCCATAAGTTTTCCAAGAGGAAACCTTCCGACGAAAAGCTAAGTGTGGGTTTCACTCTATCTGTCTGTAAGCAGGTGTTGTTGAACGACCAAACCTCTATTGTCCTTGATAGGAATTCACGTTTTACCGTTCACCGCAACCTATGCTGTTCCGGCTGTTTCGATCCCATCGGGATGCATCCTTGCTACGCGGGGCGGGCTGTCAAATGTCAACAGAACCTATGGTGGGTTGTTGTAGTTGATTTGTCCAATCTGTCGCTCCAGAGGCGTGCTATGTGTATAGCTCGAGGACTTGCCCCGTTTTTTTAGCCCCAGCGGGGCGACATGTTTATAGAATACAGGACAAACCAACAACCTAAGCCCCAGCGGGGCGACATGTGAACAACTGTCTAAAGAGGACCGTTTCACTCTTAAAACAGGCTCTTAACGTAACCACGAAAGTGCGGGAAACATAGCGTTTTTCCTGTTTTTAATCTGTGTTCTCAGCTGCCTCGGTATCATGTCAAAGATGAAGGTCCGTATTACGTAGAATTATATGTGTTGAGGGGCTAACTGTCAATTAGAAGTTTTCACGGTTGATAGTATAAACTGGCTATGCTATCATACTATAGTGGATGTTAAAAATAAATGAACACTTTCGCCTACCGGTAGGTGCGGTTTCCAACCGCACCGAATAGGCGCAGTTAGAAACAGCGCCTACCAAATCCCGACGTTTCATCCCGATTAATCGGGATAGAAACGACGAGGATGCTCGGAACGGCACGGTAGAACGGTAGTTTCGTTTTCCTAACCGCTCCGGTTTGGTGTGTCTCATTGATTCTAAGATCTACCATAATACCACAATTTCGGTTTGGAAGAGAGGTGGAGGATTATGAAAAACGCCGATCAACCCATTTCAACAGAACTGTTGGAAACATTAGAGACAATTCAGGAGCGTGTGTTATGGTTGGCGACCCTTATTATTCACCATGCGAACAACCTGCGCCCCAGCCCAGATCAGACCAAGGTCGGTGGACACCAAGCCTCCTCGGCATCAATGGTTTCGATCATGACGGCGCTCTACTTCCACTTTCTTCAAGCTGGTGACCGTGTCTCGGTTAAACCGCACGCCTCGCCGGTCTTTCATGCGATCCAATACCTGCTGGGACAACTGCCAGAGAAGTATCTGACCATGTTTCGATCGTTTGGGGGGCTGCAGGCGTATCCGAGTCGAACGAAAGATCCGGACGTAGTCGACTTTTCGACCGGATCTGTGGGGCTGGGAGCGGTTGCCCCGGCTTTTGGGGCATTAGCCCATCGATATGCGTTATCCCACTTTGGTCAGGTCAGCTCACGCCGTTTCGTGGGGGTGATTGGTGACGCGGAGTTGGATGAAGGAAATGTGTGGGAGGCAATTCTCGACCAAGCGCTCGCCGGTATAGATAATCTGCTGTGGATTGTTGACCTCAACCGCCAAAGCCTAGATCGAGTTGTGCCGGGCATCCGTGCACGTCAACTTCAACGGCTATTTGAGGAGAGCGGTTGGCAGGTGCTTGAAGCGAAGTATGGGCGACGGCTTCAGAGCCTCTTTGAAGAACCGGGTGGTGCCGCCTTGCGCCGACGGATCGACGAAATGAGCAATGAGGAGTATCAGGCACTCATTCGCCTTCCCGGTGAGGAACTCCGCGCTCGGATTGTTGATTGTGAAGGCGTTGATAACGCTGAAGTTGCCTCAGTGATTCAGAACATACCGGATGAAACGCTGCCGTCCGTGTTAAGTAACTTGGGTGGACACGACTTGGAAGAGCTGCTTGATGTGTTGTCGCAGGCTGAGGCAGAACCTGAACAGCCCACGATTATCTTCGCTTATACGATTAAAGGTTGGGGGCTGCCTATCGCAGGGCACCCGCTCAACCATTCGATGCTTTTGAGTGACGACCAGATAGCCGATCTGCGGGAGCGGTTGGGGGTATCCGCAGCCGACGATTGGGCACGGTTTGATCCGGGGTCGCGCCCCGGTCAACTGTGTTTGGACGTTGCTGATCGGCTTTTCCCTCCCAATCCTGCACCACCGGAAATGCTTTCCGCCGATGATGTGCCGATGTCACTCTCTCTTCCGACCCAAGGGTCTTTAAGTACGCAGCAGTCGTTGGGACGGCTGCTGATGCGCGTGGCTCGTGTGCCGAAGTTGGCGGATCGGATCGTCACGACTTCACCGGATGTATCGGTTTCTACCAACCTGTCTGGATGGATTATCAAGACAGGTGTGTTCACCCCGCACGAAGTGCCCGACTATGAAAGCGAAGCGAACCAACTCCGAAGTTGGCAGCATGGTCCCAGTGGACAACATATTGAGTTAGGCATTTCGGAGATGAACCTCTTTACGTTACTGGGGATGCTCGGTCTGTCGGCTGAACTGTGCGGACAACATGTCATTCCGATTGGCACGGTCTACGATCCGTTCGTGTGCCGCGGTCTTGAAGCGCTCATTTATGCTCAGTATTCGGGGGCAAAATTTATTTTCGCTGGGACACCGTCGGGTATCACGCTGTCACCAGAGGGCGGTGCACACCAATCCACTGTTACGCCTTCACTCGGTGCCGAAATCCCCCGACTCAACGCTTACGAACCCTGTTTTGCACAGGAGGTGGAGTGGATACTGTTGGACGCGCTCCGTCAGTGTTGCGACCGGGAAGAGGGGCGATCGACCTACCTGCGGCTATCCACCAAGCTGATCGATCAGGCGCTGTTCACGCCGGCTTTGGAGCGTCTGGGGGCGGACGAATTGCAGCGTCAGGTGCTGGCTGGCGGATATAGGCTAGTCGATTGGCGCAATATTGAGCCCGTTGTGCCAAGAGAGCGGTTGGTTCATATTGCGACAACCGGCGTTATGATGCCAGAAGCGATTGAGGCTGCGGAAATCCTTCGCGAACATCGGGTCGCTGCGAATGTGCTGAATATGACCAGTCCGCGTCGACTGTTTGAGGCGTGGCAGACGATGCAACAGTTCCCCGGATCCCCTCAAAGCGGCGGGGAAGTCCCTACTCCGCTTGACTGGCTGATTCCAACCAATGAGAGGCATGCACCGATTGTCACCGTCCACGATGGTGCCTCGCACGCTTTATCTTGGTTGGGGAGTGTCTATGGCGAATTGGTTATCCCGCTCGGCGTCGATGAGTTTGGTCAATCGGGTGATCGTGCGGAGCTTTATCGACATTTCGGGATTGACGCCGACGGTATCGCTTCCGCAGCATTAACCGCATTAAGTCGCTGTGGCATATCTGTTTAGCCCTACTGTATTGTTAATCCCCCGGTAGGTGCGGTTTTCAACCGCACCCTATCCGTTTAGTGCTACTGTATCGTTAGCGGAACGGTGTTGGATTCAAGCGTTGCCAAGCCTCGGTAGGAATTCAATAGTAGATAAATTCCGTCCAACTCGGCTGCCTCTCCGCGCCGAAGCCCTTCAATCTCTCTCTGCAAATTGCGGATCATCCGCTCCTTCATGTCGTCGGGCATTTGCTGATTTTCTTGCACTATCCGAATTTCGTTCTTTATCTCCAACACCTCTGGCGGTTCAGGCGCAAAAATCTCCCGATAGACTTTCAGATCCATGACTACCTGCAACGTATAATCGCCGGGACCCAGTCTATAGTAGGATTTCAGGTCCTTCAATACTGCCTTTCTGGTTTCTCCCGCCTTGAGTTCAGTTCCATGGATGCAACTTACCACTTGGTCCTCCCACATCACCGTCCTGGTTTTCGCTGGGAATGTTATCGGCGGTTTAGGGGTGATAACCTGCCCCAGTCGATCTTTGACCACCAGCTTGGAGAACGCGCCCCTGCCTGAAACGGCAGCATACGGCACAAGTAGATCGAACTTTCCCATCTGAATCGTCACTTCAAGGGGTATCGGTTCTGTAAGGCTGTAACTCGGTTGTGTCGATGATAAATGGAGTTCCCCAAGCGATACCGGGGTCGCCGGTTCCGCTGGGGTGGGACTGGGTTCGGTCTGTCCCGTTGTCCCGGTCAGGCAACCGGTGGCATAAAGACTCCATAGCGTCAGGCATATTAGCAGTCGGGTTGTCACGGTATCCTCCTCTATACTCTGGGTTAAAAGAAAAACCTCTACGAATCGGCGCTAATCTTCGCGGATGATATTTTTCTTATTATAACGCAAGTTGCTGGTTATATGCGACGCGGTAAAAGTCAAACCCTGATACCTGTAGGTCGGGCATCTTGCCCGACTTATAGCCCCAGCGGGGCGACATGTTTATAGCAGCAGTGACTTCCTACACCCCCAAGCCCCAGCGGGGCGACATGTGTATCGTTACTTCAGTGAGTCTAATTCGTGGCGAGTGCGGAAAGGCGACCTACAGGCTAACTAGTACTCAGTCACATAAGTTTTGGAATTATTATATATTAGGACTTACGCCGCTGAAGGGTCAAAGCCCTGTAGTTCGGCGATTTATCGCCGCATGACACTATTTCCACCGCCCGATGAATCCCCGATAAATCGGGATTAAGAAACGGGCAACTACAGGCTAAAGCGCATAAATCCTGTATCTGCTATCGTTTGCTTTCAATCAATATACACAACCATAATTTGCCTGACAGTGTACTAGTACTCGGTCACATAAATTATGGTTGTGAGTTGTGATAAAGTGGTTTGAATTTCTGTCGTGCGTGATTTAGAGTAAACTGCCAGTTGACAAGTGCTTTCCAAGCGTTGACTTGTCGTTGCTAACTCAGACACCTGTCCCATTCGCCGAGATATCAACCATATTCAACCACGAAGCGCTTTTGGGGGGATGTCAAACAATTGCGTCAATTCAAACGCCGCTGAACCAACCGAAAGGGTCAAAGTTCAAAAAATGTGCATAATCGGTTTTGGTTCCGGTGTACGATGCGTTGACCGGTTAGGGGTTCAAAAGCGATGAACGTTGCCACGCCGTTGCGCTTATACGATTTAATCTGTCGCTTTTGCATAGGCATCGGTGCAATGACACTAATTTTCCACATCGCCCGAGGAGTGAATCAATACACCCCGTTTTTTTTAAATCGGGATTAATGAAACGGGCAGCTAAGGCGGTGACATTACTTCAGCGGCTACCAAGCGATAACTCCTCATAATCCATCGGTGTATCTGCTATCGTTTGTCCCTTCAATCGAATTACACAACCATAATCAGCCATGCACAGGACGGTTTTGGTCTGCCAAAAGCAGGATACGGGCACGAGCTAACTTTCGCGCTGAGATTTCTCCACGCTGACAGAGGGATTTTAGCTCTTTCCGTTGAACGGGGGATAAGGTGACTGGATATTTGTATGCTGGCATTGTATCCTCCATGGGTGGACTGTGAGTGGAATCAGAAACTCAATATCATCATACCATACAAATATCAAAATCACAAAACTTGCCTGACAGTACTAGGGCGTGTTGACATTTGTAAAGCTATTTGTAATCGTAGGGGCGAGGTTCCCTCGCCCATTGAACAATCCGGGTTGGAAAACCCAAGCCGTACAGGTTGAATTGATTGTAGATTGTCCCGATTCATCGGTGATTTATCGGGGCGGTAAGGGTTGGGGGACCCAACCCCTACGAAAAAAGTAGATAGTTTTTTGTACCACAATCTGTATGAAGTTTAGAACCGGTTTGAAAAATCCAAGTAATTAGGACTTATGCAGTTGAACGCTCACCCCCTTGTAGTTCGGTGATTTATCCGCAATAGACGTGGGAGGGGCATCTCCCGCGAAAGCAAGGATCCCGATAAATCGGGACCTGCCCCGATACGCTCCATTCGCTGTGCCACTATAGTAAGGGCTTAGGTTTGTAGTAGGGCGATTTATCGAATCCCCGTTGTGTCGTGCGATGGTATTTAGTGAATTGCACCAGATACTTTAGCGCGATGTCGTTGGTATGTGACGCGCAATGAATTGCGCTACTACGAACTGAAGTGCGTGACTCCTACTGAAAGTTAATCACCAAATTCGTAGACGAGCCCATTGGGCGCATCTCGGAGAAGCAAGATGATTTCCCCGGATTCCCGTTGGTAAGCGGATTGATATAGACCTTTGATTATGCTCAAGTCGAATTGATGCTCCTCAGTCGGGTACGCTTCACATGGATCGTTATTCGCATCGTGCGCGAGTGACAACGCCAATTGGACTGGATCTGATTCTAAAAATACGCCATCGGTCACAAGGGTAAATTGATGCTCCTCGCAACCACCGCTAAACGAGACGCTGACCGTTAATGTGTCTCCTGCTACCATCGCTGTATTCAGGCGATATTCATCAACGCCAAACGGTTCAGCATCATCAGTAATAACTACAGTTGAACGGTATATTACATCCGACCCGTCAACGGGGACCGTCGTATCTACATCGGGGCCATTCACAAGTCCGGGGGGCGTAGCTCCATCCCGCGCCCATTCACACCCCAACACGGACACATACATGCAGATAGACAATACAAATAGCGATCGCAAACTTAGCGTAAACATTAGATTACTCCTTATGGTAAATTGTTCAGGGGGTATCCTTCTTTTTCTCCTTCACGCCCTGTAGCATAGGAGGTGGGCACCCCTCCATGCGGCAGACCATCTCCCACGACTTTCATGCCCCTATTCACCGGGAAAGTAGTTAGACAGATCGGGGCGATGCTTGCGGTTATGCCCGGTGTCACTTAGGCGGTTTCCACTCGGTGCCTTTAAGCACATCAAGTGCTGCTCTCAATCTAATTTTTGGATCTGGGTTGTCTAGTAACTCGTCTACAGTCTTGAAAGCCTTATCCGCAATTTTTGATATGGTGACGAGTTGTGCTTGTCTTAGGCTTTCTTTTGCTTCTTCCAGTTCTTCCTGAAAACGGCTATCCTTGTTTCGCCAGTTGTGGATTGTCTGGCGTGAGACACCGATTTCGTCCGCGACCTGTTGATCGCTCTTCCCAGCGACAATTAGAGGGAGTGCCAGCGACTGTTTACTTTCGACTTCAGCTTTCGCGGCTTTCTGTTTCTGCTCAAGTTTGGGGTCGTATTCGTCGATATACGTGCTTGCGCAGTGGAAGCTACGACCTTCCTCGCTGTCGGTATCAAGCCACTTGATGATGGTCCCAGATTGGAGGGATAGGTAATCTTCGACAGCTTCATACGTGAAACTGTAGTATACCAATACGGCGGCTTTAAATTCAATATCATATTGGTTGATTTCGTCGTAGTATATGTCACCTTCCTCAATGGCGTACCAGAGGGCGCGGAAGTAGGGATCATTGAACCATGCGTCATACGTTGTTTGCTTGATTCCGAGTCCCTGTGGGGTGGTGGTTTGATGCTCAAGCGCGATGCGTTGCTTGTCGGTCAGTTGGAATGGGATCTCTGAGATCTTTTTCTTTCTGGGCATTGGTGGGGCTCCTTTACAATTTTTGACTTTTTTTGACAGATTTCATTTTTTCTGGGAATCGCCTTTGCCTCTGCAAGAAAATTGCCGTTATCTGAGGAGAGACAACAGTTCCAGACAGATTCAGCACACCGATAGGGTGTCTGATGCGAGGAAATTATACAGAATATATGGCGGGGTTGTCAATATAAAAATTACTATTGTGTAACAATAATTAACATAAGTGAAAAGACGTTTGGCGGGTATTTTTTGTTTGTACAGGCGCTTTGGGCTCCTTCATAATTGGGGAAGATATTGTAACTACGGCGTAGGACGACGGGGGTCGGGGCAGGGATGCCCCTCCCACAGGGAAAAAGCCTTCAGTTCCCTATTCATCGGGGAAGTGATTGTAACATATGTCCGTATGCATGAGGATTACGTCCCGATCACGCGACCTTTCAGTCCCCTATTCATCGGGGAAGTAACTGTAACTGATTTTGGCATACTGCTCGCTTTCAGTCCCCTAATCGTTCTGTAAATTCAGTTCACTTTCAGTCCCCTATTCATCGGGGAAGTAACTGTAACAAGTCACATCGTCAATTCATTGAAGATAGTTGCCCAATCCTTTCAGTCCCCTATTCATCGGGGAAGTAACTGTAACATTATAGGGGCTAGCTGCAATTGCAGGTAATGCGCTTTATTGTCTTTCAGTCCCCTATTCATCGGGGAAGTAACTGTAACCGAAAATCGAAGGGCGACGGGCGGGCGGAGATCTCACTTTCAGTCCCCTATTCATCGGGGAAGTAACTGTAACTTCCGGCACCTATGCGTATGCGGTCTATAATAAGAGCTTTCAGTCCCCTATTCATCGGGGAAGTAACTGTAACCACGAAACTTGTGGCGTGGCTGGCATCCGCGTATGTCTTTCAGTCCCCTATTCATCGGGGAAGTAACTGTAACGGGTTTAATCTGTTCTTGGACGTAGTAGCGCGTGTTCCTTTCAGTCCCCTATTCATCGGGGAAGTAACTGTAACGAAAAGAATCCGTTCATTGGCAAGCAACACTCTGCTTTCAGTCCCCTATTCATCGGGGAAAACTGTAACCGACCATAGGCAGCACCCATAGATCGCTCTGAAATAGCCGAAATACCTGTGTTTTCGAAGCTATCCCCTTTATCATCGTATAAAACACCTCCATATTCAAGGAAAAAACAGATTGCTTCATCGTGCCCTGTATTCATGGGCATCCGTGGGGATGCGCTGCTGGATCTCGCAAATCCCTCTCCTGTGCTTCCCTCCACCCTTTTAGTTGCGGAGGTCAGGGGGAATCGGTCGCAAATCGATCTCCTCTATCCGGTGCAAGTTCCATACACATATCGCCCCGCTCCGATTTTATCCCTGATACATCGGGACAGGCGGGATTCAAAGTAACTGGAGCTTTTGGGTAGTAACCTCGTCTAAAGCGATAAACGCTGATCTCCATCTCCTACGCTTCGCAAATTGCCCCGTCTTTTCCGCAGAAATCCGATTTGCGATATCTTCATAATACATCAGCACAGAATCGGCGAAACTCGCACTCGACACATTTTCCGCGCTGCGGTGTTGGCGGTGGCATCCACTCGTCTGAGAGCATACCCTTTACCTGACTGATAGCGTCGAGGGTCCTGCGTCGAAGTACGTCTGAAATCGGAACGGCTGTGATACGCCCTGTGGGGATCCGGTAAATAAATCCTTGAGACACCGGTTGACCGCTTGCACCGGTTGGTCTTTGATGCCGCCAAATCCGCGTGCGATATATTCGTTGAGGTCGAAGCCTTCCTGACGTTCGAAGATTTCGTTGAGGAGTGTCAGTGAGCGCATCCGGTCGTCAAATACAAATTCGCGGATTGCCTTTCGGGTATGACAATAGCCAATCAAGCGCAACGCGTTATCCGAATAGGCGATGCCGTAGGGGTCAACCTTGCGTTGGAGCGATTCGCCGCGACTGGCAGAGCGATAGAGCAGATCAAGTCGTTGCCGTTTTGCACAGGCGGTTTGTGCTTGGTCAATGTGTGGGGCAACGCTTTGGAAATCTTTCACAGGTTGGAGCCGAAAGGCGAGGATGTTTTGAATCCGGCTAAAGTAATCCTGACTTTCAGCGGGCAGCGTGGCGTGAATTTTTCTGATGGCGTCCGTGAGTGCTTCAAAGTATGCTGTTCCTTCGAGAAAGGTAGTTACGTCTTGTGCGAGGGTCAACGCCAACCGCTCGGGTAGGGATAGATCGAGTGCTGGAAACTGGTAGTCTTCCTTGAATCTATATCGCTTTTGCCGCCCTTCCTTCTCTTCCAGAATTGATGGGAAATATCGCATGAGGATAGGGATATCCCGCTCAATCGTGCGTTCACTGGCCCCAGTTTCTACGATCAGTTGTTGTTTTGTGATGCCGTTGCGTCTGGCGATTTATTCAGGACTAGCCATTGCCGTTCTATCTGCTTTTCGTCTGCAATTCGTTGAGGCATTATCTGTTCCTTTTTCTGGTTCGGTCTTTTTATAAAAATTGAATACACGGAACGCAGATCTGTGTTCCCTACCAATTATGCCTGCTTCTTTCTTATCGTAGGGAACAATGATCGGAGGATTGTTCCCTACAGCCGGGATTTTATCGAATTTTTGTAAAAGTGTTAGATTTTGTTAGATTCTGTTAGGTAATTGTGGATAACTGACCGATTTAACTGCTATGGTGAATACCAAAAATAAATAGACGCTTCCACCTCCTAGCAGGTGCGGTTTCCCCCCGCACCGGATAGGCGCAGTTAGAAACAGCGCCTACCAAACGAGAGAACGGTAGTTTTGCTTTCCTAACCTCCCCGGTTTGGCGTGTCTCATTAATTCTAAGATCCACTATAGTTAGTTTTGGTAACAGATGGACTTTCTGAGAAAGCTGAGGGTAGGCGTTAAGCGTTACTCCAATCGTAGTCATGGACAACCTGTTGTCCTGTGCCGATTTCGTTGAGTTCGAGCAGATTGCCATCCGGATCATAAAAGAAAAGCACATGCCATTCGCCTTCACCGGCGAAACGGACGGGCGGCGAGACAAATTCTACACCCGCTGCCTTCAACCGTTCGTAGGTGGCGGGAACATCTTCGACGCCGAAACAGATGTGAGCGCTCGGCACATGGTTGACGGGGTAGCGTTGGACAGGGCTGGTAGGATTGAGCCACTGGATGAGATCCAATGTGAACCCCGGTCCTTCGTTTCGGGTGTGGCCATGGATACCATCGGGCGCTCGCAGTCGATACTCGCGCATGTGTACCTTGGGGATCGCAACCATTTCGGAGATGGGACCATCGTTGTGCTCTTCAGGAGAGACGACCTCCAGTCCCAACAGGTCACGATAAAAGTGCAGCGATTTTTCCAGATCGTTGACCATAACTGCGACATGATCAATTTTGATTGAGGTGTTCATAGGGTTTCCTTTCTAATCTGTGTTTGGATTGAATTTCATAGTAGGTCCGAGTGGCTTTCCCGTATAAATTGCACAGAAATAAGTCATAGCGCGGGTTCTCCATTTTTTTATTTTTATCAAATTTCGCGAAAAACTATGAAAACTATGAAATTTCCGGGGATTTTTCAATGGTGTTTTTCAAGTAGAAACTTGGGTTATACTACTTTGTGGTGTATCCGCCGTCGACTGTCATCACGGAGCCTGTGACATACGATGACTCATCGCTCGCTAAGAATAGAGCGGAATAGGCAACCTCTATCGGTTCCGCAAAACGCTCGAAAAGGTTCGCCTTACGATACGGTGCGAGATGCTCCTCTGGGATGTTGGCTGCCATGGGGGTGTTCATAGAGCCGGGACAGATTGCGTTGACCCGGATACCCTCTTGTGCATGGTCGCACGCCATGGCTCTGACCAATCCGATGACACCGTGTTTGGACGCGTTGTAAGACGCTTGGTTCGCCTGACCGACGAGACCTGAAATGGACGAGATACAGATAATGCTTCCACCGCCCTGACACCGCATCTGCGGGATAGCAGCCTGTGCACACAGAAAGGTGCCTTTGAGATTTACACCCAAGACGTAGTCCCACTCCTCCTCGGTGGTGTCGGGGACGTTCTTCTCAACCTGTACCCCCGCATTATTAACTAAGACATCGACGCCGCCATAGGACTCAACGGCTGTGTTGATCATACGTCCAGCGTCCTCTCCCTTGGATACATCCGCCCGAACAAAAACCGCGTCGCCCCCTTCCGCGCGGATAGCGTCCACCGTTTCCTCTCCAGCCTCTGTATTGATGTCAGGGACGACAATTTTAGCACCTTCGCGGCTGAATAGCAGCGCCATTGCCTGACCTAACCCCATACCTGAGCCGGTGATGACGGCAACCTTATCTTTCAATCGTGACATCAGTTTCTACCTCCTCTCTATTCAATCATAATTTGGTTTGATTTATAGTAGATCTTAGAATTAATGGGACACGCCAAACCGGGACGGTTAGGAAAACGAAACTACCGTTCTACCGTTTGGTAGGCGCTGTTTCTAACTGCGCCTATTCGGTGCGGTTTCCAACCGCACCTACCGGTGGACGAAAGTGTTCATTTATTTTTAGCATCCACCATAGAAGTTGGGAAACGTCAAAGGCTGATCGGTGAACACCTTTTCATCGGTTATCGAAACGTCTTCGACAATTGGTTTGAAACCTATGGCGTTCAGCACATCGCGTTGGAGGTCAATTCCCGGCGCAACTTCCTTTAAGACAACGCCGCGATCCGTCAGCTGAAAGGTCGCGCGTTCGGTGACATACAACACCTCTTGCCCTGTTTCACGGGCGTATCTGCCGCTGAAGGTGATCTGTTCGACCTGATCGACAAACTTGGGGACTACGCCCTCTTTTACGACGCGAACGCTGCCATCTTGAATCTCAACCTCTGACTTCACAGCGAGCGTACCGCAAAATACCACCTTCTTTGCATTCTGGGAGATGTCGATGAAACCGCCGCAGCCGGGGATGCGGCTGCCAAACTTGCTGACGTTCACGTTGCCGTGTCCGTCGACTTGCGCGTGTGAGAGGAATGCAATGTCGATGCCGCCGCCCTGATATGAATCAAACTGATAGGGCTGATCCAAGATTGCCATCGGGTAGTACATCGCACCGGAATCGAGTCCGCCAGCGGGAATACCGCCCAAGCTGCCCTGTTCGATACTGAGGGTGATTTGATCTTCAATCCCGCTCTCTTCGGCTATCATCCCAACACCAAAGGGCATACCAAATCCGAGATTCACGACAGCGTTCGGACGTAGTTCCAACGCCGCCCGTTTGACAATAACTTTGCGTTCATCAAGCGAGAGCCGCCCCATACTCAGATCGCCTTCGCGAGCCTCCCCGCACAGCGCCGGATCATAGTCGGTCTGGTAGGTCTGCTTCTGATCTGGAGCAAGGACAAGCGCATCGACAAGCGTACCGGGGATCTTGACCATGCGGGGATCGATGCCACGTTTCCCAACCATCCGTTTAACCTGCGCGATAACCTTTCCCCCGGAGTTCCGTGCCGCCTGTGCATCCGACAACATCTCGAAGTAGGCAGCCTCATCCTCCATTGAGATATTACCATCCGGATCAGCGGTGGTGCCGCGGATGAAGGCGACATTCACCGGGAAGCTGTGGTATAGCAGATATTCCTTGCCCCGCAATGTGACCACTTCGACCAGATCTTCCGTCGCCCGCTCGTTGAGTTTGCCACCCTCGATTCGGGGGTCTGCGAATGTGTGTAAGCCGACATGGGTTATGTAACCCGGCGCACCGGCGGCGATACTCCGCATCAGACAGGATAACGCGCCCTGTGGGAGGTTGTACGCCTCGGTTTTGTTTTCGATAGCGAGTTGTGCCATGGGTGGGGACATCCCCCAATGGCCACCGATGTCGCGTTTAATTAAGCGCGGATCGGCGAGATGTCCCAAGCCGAGTTCTCCCTGATCGCCCATGCCGCTGATGTGAACGACCGTCAGATCACGCGGTTGAAGCGTTGACCGGAACCGGTGTCCCAGCGCCTCAATGAGTTTTTCAGGGATAGCATGTCCTGCGCCACTACCCCCGATAACGAGGGTATCCCCACTTTGTACCATCTGCACAGCTTCTTCTGCGGTGATAATCGGTTTTATCATTTAGGGGCTCCTGATAATCAGATTTGATCGAAATTTCTATCGTTTGGTTATTATTAACCTTTAGAACCTGTCCCGATGAATCGGGATAATCTCTGAACATTGTCATTTTACGGGTAAATCCTCTCAAAATAGGTTGATTTTGTCCCTAGAATGGCGAAAGATGACCGTTTCACGTACTCTTAGAACAGACTCTTAGCCCCAGCGGGGCGACATGTTTATAGAATACAGGCCAAACCAACAACCTAAGCCCCAGCGGGGCGACATGTGAACAACTTTCTAAAGATGACCGTTTCACGTACTCTTAAAACAGGCTCTTAGCACTAGTTAGTGAGAAAGTTGTTTCCACATTGTTCAAGTCGCTTTGGATCTCCCGATACATCGGGATTCACGGAACGGAACCGACTTATCGGGGCGGTCATTGATTCATTAGCTGGTTTATCCATGCTTCTTGCGTTCCGTCCTTCCGATACACATGTCGCCCCGCTGGGGCTAAATGAAGTGATGAACCAATGCGCTTCACGTTTCACGTCCCGATTCATCGGGTCCGGTAGGTGCGGTTTTTAACCGCACCGCATCGGGAGGTCCCGAAAATCGGGATCCCGACCTGTCGGGAGAAACAGTGCCTACCAAACGGGAGAACGGTAGGCGCGGTTTCCCCCGCACCGGTGCCGACTCAGCTTGCCCCGATGCAATCGGGGAGCATCCTTGATAAATCGGGATTTGGAGGGTCTCATTAATTCTGAAATCTACTAAAGTTATTACGCCTCCACACAGTGTATAATCGCAACCTCCCAAGGTTCGATGACGAGTTGGAACGCGCCATCTGTAATCGACACGTCACGATGAGCCAATAGGTCGTGAGCGTGATTTGTCTCCCATTTGGGACGTAAGGTGACATGTGCCTGCTGCGGTTCGAGGTTGAAAATGAATAACAGCCAGCCCCCACGGCGCGATTTGCGGACAATTGGTACGGCGCGATCCCCTTCCACTGATACTGCGGGGTGTACGCCAAATTCATCTGCCAGTCCAAGAACTAAGTCAGGCTGTCCCACACCGCCGAATCCTGCGGACAGTGTAAGGCTGAACCATGTGAAGCGCCGATCTCCCGTCTGAACGGCTACGGTATCGCCGCCCAAAGACGCGATTGATTGGGTATCATTGCGCGGGTCCAGAACAGCATACCCACACGGCGTCTGAATCGTCGCTTGACCGTAGGGGGTTCTGATGATATTCCGTCCACATTCGATGTCGTACGGTGTTACCGCCGAGAAGTCGGCTACCCGCACGCCGAAGCGGTCGGCGAACCCTTCCGGTGGACGGTAGCTGGACTGTCCATCGGGGGAGTACATACCGAAACTTCCCTCCATCACGAAATGTGTCTCTGGACTTTCCTGTAACGTTCGTTCAATCCGTTCCTGTGTCTCGGCGTCCATCAGTGTGAGGTTGGGCAGAAACAGGAGCCGATATCCCGACCAGTCCATCCGGGGTGTAATGACCTCCGCGGAGATGCCGTGAGTCCAGAGTGTCCGGTACACGCCACGCAGATCCGCCAAGAAGCGGTCGGATTCATTGTTGTAGCTGAAAAGTTCCTGCGATTCGGGGTGATATACGATTCCTACATCGGCACGTGGGCATTCCAGAGGCAGGTGTTCGGCGAATCCCTCAATCTGCGCTATCGCGCGCGCTGCCGCATCGAAGCGGGCTGTCGGCTCACCGTCCAGTGCGACCAGGTTATAGCCGGGCGATTCGAAACTAAGATACTCCGGTCGATATTGCCAGAACATCGTTCCTGCCGCGCCACCCGCTAAGGTCATCCAGAGTAACGTGGTTAGTTCTCGCGGATCGGATTGCTTTTTCCATGTCACTCCACCCCTTGACATACCCGCGTAGATCTCTTCGTTCCACCAACGCCCGTTGCGCCCGGCACTCCGCGACCAATCGAAACTGAACGCCCGATCCGCAATCTGGTAGGGATCATCTGATGTGAGCAGATTGTTAGACGACATCGACATCCCCCAACTGTCCACAATCCGTGCACACCGCTCATCCCAAGGCCGTGGAGACCAGCCGCCGTGGGATCTTACCTCATGATGGGGGTCTATCTCCTCGACTTCGTCCACCATCCAACCCAGATGATTTGCCAAGTTCTCGTAGTGGAATTCGCGATAGAGCAGCATCTCGACAACATTTTGATCGGATCGAGGCGGTTCCACATCTTCCCAACGACGGTAACGGCGTGAGAAACGGCTGTTGAGCGAGTCCAGTGTGAATCGTTCGCGCAGCCACCCTTTGTACTTAGCAATCGTGTTCTCGCAGTAGCACGGGTAGCCTTCGCCGTCCCGGTGCCAGACTGACGCCAGATTCGCTCCATCCCAGAGTCCCCAGATTAGCAGGCTGGGACGGTCCTTATAACGGTTGACGACATGGCGCAGAAGTCCGCCGCCATATTCGCGCCAAGCGGGATGGTCGTAGCAGTGGATCATCGCACCTTGGGGGTAAGCCGGTCCCGCATCGGGTTCCGCACGTTGACCGCGATGATTGACGACCCGCATATCAGGATGTTCACGCGTCAACCACTCCGGACATGCACCATGCGTTCCTAACACAATGTCGAGCCAGACAGACAATCCATGTTTTTCTGCCAAATCGAACATGTAGTCGAAGTCATCCAGTTCGTAGATTCCGGGGCGCGGCTCCATCCAGTTCCAGTAGGTAAAACTACGCACAACTCGGAAGCCCGCCTCACTTAACCGAGCGAAGTCTGCATCCCAGCAGTCCAATTTGGGAGTGGGTGCACGGTAGTATTCTACTCCAACGGGAAATGGAGTTTCTGGATGTTCAAAATGTTTTGTGATGGACATTTAGTGCCTCCTGTATATATTTTAACCCAAGTTGTTAGGCTCTGTTGACATCTGATAGATCGTGAATTGACTCCTGTAGGGGTAACCCTTGTGGTTACCCTGTGGTTTAATCATCTATGTTTTGGGAAGGTATAAGATCTACCCCCACAGAGACCAATAATCGTAGGGCGAGCATCTTGCCCAACTTACAAAGCCCCAGCGGGGCGATATGTGTATAGCACATCGGTAAACCAACTCCCTCAAGCCCCAACGGGGCGACAGGTGTGTCGTGAAGTTGGTTATTTCTGATAGGTGTTGGGTATGAAAACTCGACCTGCAAGTTGTCTGGCAACTTGCCTTATTTTAGCCTAAGTTGTTAGTTAGCCTGTAGGTCGTCTTTCCGCACTCGCTACTAATTTGACTAACTGAAGTAACGATAAACATGTCGCCCCGCTGGGGCTTAGGTTGTTTGTTTGTGCTGTATTCTATAAACATGTCGCCCCGCTGGGGCTTTGACTCTGTTTTAAGAGTACGTGAAACGGTCATCTTTTGCCATTCTATGGGCACAATCAACCGATTTTGAGAGTATTTACCCGTAAAATGAGAATTTTCAGAGATTATTTGGATTTTTCAAACAGGTTCTAAGGGTCGGGCAAGATGCCCAACCTACGGATATACGGGTCAATTATCGTACCGTACATAACTGGCAACTTGCGTTATTTTAGTACATTGGTTCATTGGTACATTATGGTAGCTTCTAAAAACAGATAGGCACTTTCGCCCCTCGGTTTCGATCCCGCTTGGCCCGATTTATCGGGGATTCATCGGGGTAGGTGCGGTTTCCAACCGCACCGCTTATGCACAGTTGGAAACAGTGCCTACCAAACGTGTCTCGTTTTCTGGTTTTCCCGTTTTCTCTGATTAGACACCGCACCGGTTTAGAGTGTCTCATTAATTCTAAGATCCACTATAGTTCATTGAGTGAGGGGTTTCGGTATCCCAATAAGCGATAGGTACGCACTCAGGTTATCTGACTGGGTTTTTGCGCTGTTGACGAGGCTGTGGATCTCTGCTATACTGAATCAGACCAACAGTTATGAGCCAACGCCGACCATCATTCCCTCGGTATAGTCGGACAGATGGATCTGGCATCGCTTTTGTAGGGGTAGCTCTTGTGCCTACCCAAAGCAGGCAACCACAAGTTTCTGAATCCCGATTTATCGGGGGGTTGCCCTACTGTTTAGGAGGAGAAACCATGAAACTGATCCTCGTCGGGTGTGAATACGTCGGTAAGACAACGTTAGCCAATGAAATTGTGAAATGGATTGATGATACACTGGGTGGCGCCCGCGGCTTCCATGACCATTTTACCATCCCTTCTTCCGAATTAACAGAGGAAGATCAGAAACAATTTGCGGCGCTGAGTCCACGGCTCAAGGAGATGTTTCAGCGTTACATCATTGAGTACCACCTTCAGCCCGCGTTCTACAACGATCCGGACCACAACATGACCGGCTTTCATATTGAGGAGGCGGTCTATGCGCCGTTGTATTACGGCTACGGTGGCAAAGGGGAATATGCCGAGCGCACAACGATGGCACGGGCGGTCGAAAAAACGATTATGGAGGATGCACCTGACACGGTGCTTATCCTACTGACAGCTTCGGCTGAAGTTATCGCACAACGGATGCGCGAGAATCCGCAACCGCTCGGTGTCTTGCAGGAGAAGGACATTGAATATGTTCTGCAACGGTTTGAGGAAGAGTACGCAGCCTCGCTGATCCGCAGAAAATTTATCCTTGATACCACGACTGCCACAGTGGAGGAAACGCTTGCCGAATTCGCCGAGCAGATTGAGCATTACCTGACAGATACGGATCGTCTGCGGATGCTTGCCCATCAGGCTTTACAGGCGAAATGAGTTGAAAGGGGAAATCTATCTATGAAACGTGTGGCTCATGTAATCGTTGCGGTGGTTTCTGTTCTCTTGTGCGTCGTGGCTTGGGCGCAAAGGGATTACACAAGGATTAAGATTGAAACCACTCACGTTGCCGGCAATATCTATATGTTGAAAGGCGCCGGTGGGAATATCGGTGTGTCGGTGGGACCGGACGGGATTCTCCTCGTCGATGATCAGTTCGCGCCATTGGCGGAAAAGATTCGGAACGCGCTCGAAGAGCTGAGTGAGAAACCGTTAAAATTTTTGCTTAACACCCACTTTCACGGCGATCATACCGGCGGCAACGTTATCTTCGGAGCTGAGGCGCATATTATCGCTCACGCCAATGTCCGAAAACGGTTACAGATGGAGTCTCCCGCCAAAGCAGGCTTGCCGGTTGTTACATTCGACGATTCGTTGTCTATTCACTTCAACGATGAAGAGATCCGCGTTATCCATTTCCCGAATAGTCATACAGATGGCGACAGCGTCATTTTCTTCACTGGATCAAACGTTGTGCATATGGGAGATCTCTTTTTCTCCGGTAGATTTCCTTATGTTGATTTAAACAGCGGTGGGGATGTGGAGGGATTAATAACGCATGTTGAGAAACTCTTGACCGAACTCCCGCCTGACGTGAAACTGATTCCAGGGCACGGTCCACTTTCGAATATTGATGATCTGAAGGCTTATCACCAGACGCTTGTGGAGACGAGAGACCTGATTCGAGGGCAGATAGAAGCGGGAAAAAGTCTGGATGAAATCAAAGCGGCGGGGCTTCCCAGGAAGTGGCGTGCGTGGGGAAGCAGTTTCATTTCCACAGGACGATGGATCGAGATTGTCCACCGGAGTTTAGCGATAGAGAGTGACGATTAATAGTATAGAACCGCAGGCTTCGTAGATGATGCCCCATCGGCATAGTTCTATGAAATCTGCGGTTCTTTGTAATTTTACAGGTTGTAGCCTCGTTCGTTGTGTAGCGCGAGGTCTAATCCTTCCTGTTCATCGTTGTATTTGACGCGTAAACCAATTATCCTATCAACAGCCTTGAGGATGATGAAGGAACCAATCCCGCTCCAAAGTATGGTCACAATGAGGCTGGCGAACTGACTGAAAAGTTGCGAACCGATATTCTTGTCCATTCCCATCCCACCTAATGCTTCTGCGGCGAATATGCCGGTCAGCAAGCAGCCAATGATACCACCGATGCCGTGTACGCCAAAGGCATCGAGCGAATCGTCGTATCCGAGCTTATGCTTGAGACTGGTCGCCCCCCAGAAACAGATCACACCTGAAGCCAATCCAATAACCAACGCACCCCCCGGTCCGACGCTGCCGGACGCCGGCGTAATTGCCACAAGCCCTGCAACGGCACCGGTGACGATACCGAGTACGCTCGGTTTTTTGTACTTGATCCATTCAATAAACATCCAAGCCACAGCAGCAGTGCCAGTGGAGATTTGTGTGACTAGCATCGCCATCCCTGCTGCCCCATCGGCTGCCAAAGCGCTGCCGGCATTGAAACCGAACCAGCCGACCCAGAGCATTGAGGCACCAATGACTGTCAAAGTCAGGTTATGGGGTGGCATAGGCGTCTCAGGATAGCCGTGGCGTTTGCCAATCACTAGGGCAGCGACAAGTGCCGCAACACCTGCGTTGACGTGCACTACAGTTCCGCCTGCAAAATCGAGCGCGCCCAAAATATCTCCGAAGTACGAGCCGTCCCCACTCCACGCCATATGGCAAATAGGTGCGTAGACAATTATTGACCAGATGCCCATGAACCAGAGCATGGCGGAAAATTTCATTCGTTCAGCGAAGGCACCTGCGATAAGTGCCGGTGTGATGATAGCAAAGGTCATCTGGAAGCAGATAAATACTGTTTCCGGGATAGTACCTGATAAACTATCCGCATTCACACCCCGAAGGAGCACCTTGCTAAGTCCGCCGAAAAATGAGTGGGCGTTGGTGACTTTCATAGACATGCCGGTTGTATCAAAGGCAATGCTATAGCCAATCACAATCCATATAATAGTAATCAGCCCGGTCAGCGTAAAGCACTGCATCAATAACGATAGAACATTTTTGGCACGCACCAGTCCGCCATAGAACAGGGCAAGACCGGGAATGGTCATGAACAGAACCAGTGCTGTTGCTGTGAGCAGCCAGGCGGTGTCACCCGAATCGAGCGCGTCTTCAGCGAGGGCAAGTTTCGGGAGTGCTAAGAACATCAGTACCAACAGCATTCCCAGAACGGTTCTGGGCTTACCGTGTCTTAAGAGCCTTTTAGGTTCTTCTACATGTTTCACAAACCTAAACACATTCTGTGGTTGTTGGGGCATTTTAACCTCCATTTAGGTTTAGAAGATCATTACCTGTCCTGATAAAATCTCTCAATCGTCTGATAAATCGCCGAGAAATCGGGACAGTCCGTCCCGTCACCAGAGGCGAGACTAGGGGGACAGGTCCGGATTTCGCTACGATCAACTTGAAAGTTGCTTCGAACTCTTGGCAGGCAGTATAACACCACCGATTTCAAAAGTAAACAGATTTTTTTCCATTTTATTTTAGTCATTAGGACTTACGCAGTTGAACGGTCAAAGTTCTGTAGTTCGGCGATTCATCGCCGAGAGATACTGTTACCAACGCCCGATAAATCGGGCAACTACAGTAGGGATAAAAGCTGGTAGTAGAGCGATTTATCGCCTGTCCGCACGCGCACTTCATTGCGCTACTACGAACTGAAGTGCGTAACTCCTATCATATTTGGGAACTGATAGCCTAAGGGCGTTCATGCAATCTTGAATCATCCATATTCTTCTGATTTTGCTCCACCGGGAAAAGCGCCCATCTGTAGGAGCACGCCCCTATCAAATAGACGCCTTTGTCCACAAGGAGGAACTGATGGACTAATTGTATCTTGATGAGCGTCCAGATGTAGGCACTACCTGAACGCTTACCTGTCTTCTATCCAATAGAAGAGATTGTAAAATCTGGATACGCGCTGGAACCGTGCTCGGCGTAATCCAGCCCTTCCATCTCTTCTTCTTCGCTGGCACGTAACCCAACAATTGCTTTGATACCGTAAAATAGAATAAAGCCTGCTACCATACACCATGCAAAAACGGCAACAACACCAATGAATTGGGCACCCAGGAACTGGAACGCTGCGCCTTTATCTGCTGCGTAGAAAATCCCTTGCTCGGTATGGAACAATCCAAGTAGAAGTGTTCCCAAAGCGCCGCAAACGCCGTGTACAGAAATCGCGCCAACTGGGTCGTCGATTCTCAGTTTTTCAATGACGAGGACCGAGAATACAACCACAACACCTGCGATTGCACCAATAAGTACTGCTGCCACCGGTGTAACAAACGCACACGGTGCGGTAATGGCAACGAGTCCAGCAAGGGCGCCATTGAGTGCCATACCGGCATCGGGCTTCTTGAGCTTGAACCAAGCGGTGATCATGGCTAGAATTGCGCCCGCTGCGGCAGCGAGGTTTGTCGTTACAGCGATTAATGCAATCGGTTTTGCATCTGCTGCCATCTGGCTACCCGGATTAAATCCGAACCAACCGAGCCATAGGATAAACACACCCAATGCCGCCAACGGCAGGTTATGTCCGGGGATTGGACGGGGGTTCCCATTTGCGTCATACTTGCCCGTGCGAGCGCCTAATACGATTGCGCCTGCCAAAGCGAGCCAGCCACCCGTTGAGTGGACGACCGTTGAGCCTGCAAAATCCAACATCCCCAGACTCGACAACCAACCGCCTCCCCAGATCCAGTGTCCGACGATCGGATAGATTAAACCGGTGATGAAAACGCTGTAGATCAGATAACTTCTGAACTTTGTGCGTTCAGCCATTGCACCAGAGACAATTGTCGCTGCGGTAGCAGCAAAAACCAATTGGAACAACCATGCAGCGAGTGTTGGGACGGAACTCCACTCCAGTGCGCTGAAGCCTTTTGTTTCTCCCGAGACGAACCAGCCGCTCAATCCGAGGAAGCCATTGCCATCGCCAAACATAATTGCAAATCCGATCGCCCAGTAAGCGATAGCCCCCATCGAGAAATCCATCAGATTTTTCATCAAGATATTGACGGCGTTTTTCGCACGGGTGAATCCCGCTTCGACCATCGAAAAGCCAGCCTGCATAAAGAAAACGAGGAAGGCGGCAACCAATACCCAGATGGTGTCAGCAATATATTTTGAGGTTTCAATCTTTTCACCTTCGACAAAGCCGTCTAAGGCGAATGCGTTCGTACCTAAACATAGCATCAAAATCAGAACAGTTCCTACAATCCTGTAATCGTTCAGGAGGAATTTTTTCATTTCTGTCTCCTTATTAGGTGGGCACCTTCGTCGGCGTATTGAAAATTATCCGTAAAGCGGAGGAAAGATTAACAAAAGGCTGTAACCGCTTAGACCGTTTATCTTCCCGATGCCAAGGGCCAAATCTTTATGTTAATAGGCGTAGGCAAAAAAGATGCCAGTGATTAATGGAGGTATCTTTTGCAGAAGGTGAAAGGACTGAAAGGTAGTAACAACGGGATTATGACAGAATCTTTTGAGATGATGGGTTGGGGACTATTCATTGCAAAAGACTAATGAACTTTTCAGCAGTCTGCTGAAAATTTAGGCAGCGAATCACCTAAATTTCAGGCAAGGACGAGACACTGGAAACCGATCTTTATCTACCTGATTGTGGCTTTACATTTTGCGAAGGCTTTAAGTATAATTTAATAACACAGTTGGTTTATTGATTCATTAGCTCATTGATTCATTGGTTGTGAGTGTCGGGTTTCACTCTTACTATCCGTAAGAGTGTAGTATCGAAAGGCAGGAGTTCTACTGCCCGTGATAGCGCGGTGCTTTCAACCGTTCAGCTCAACCTACGATACTACATCGTTCACGGGGTCATTCGTTCATCGTGCGATCATGAACAAACGAGACGATTCCGTTTTCCAAGTTTCACGTTTCACGTATTACGTTTCACCCTAGGAGGGATCATGAGTCAACCGGTAAAAGTCGGTTTTGTTGGAACAGGCGGCATCGCAAATAGCCATCTCCGTAACCTTGCGGAAATGGAAAATGTGTGTATCGCAGCGCTTTGTGATATTGACGAATCGCGTGCGAATGCAGCGGTCGAGACCTACGGTGGGCAGGCATACACAGATTACCGCAAAATGTATGATGAAATGGATCTCGATGCTGTCTATTGCTGTCTACCTCCCTTTGCGCACTCCGACGCAGAGATAGTTGCAGCCGAGCGGGGACTTCATCTGTTTGTACAGAAACCGGTTGTGCTAAAACTTGAAACCGGACTTCACATTTTGCAAGCAATTGAACAGGCTGGCGTGATCTCCTGTGTCGGCTATCAAGGGCGGTATATGAATGTCGCGAACGCTGTGCGTGAGTTCCTCGAAGATAAGGCAATCGGCATGATTGCTTGTCACCGCTGGGGAGGTGTCCCTGGGGGACCAAGCCATTGGTGGTGCGTGATGGAAAAATCGGGCGGGATGCTGCATGAACAGGCGACTCATCAACTCGATATGATTCGGTACATCGCCGGTGAGATCGTCGAGGTCTATAAGATTGATGCGATGAAGGTTAATGTCGATCAGGAAAACCATACCATTCCCGATGCGGAGGTGGTCACGCTTCAGTTTGAGAGCGGAACCGTTGGCTATATTTCGACCAGTTCTGCGTTGATTAATGGAGGCGGGGGTACGCGCACCGATTTTATCGTCGAAGGGCACTATACCCTTCAGCTCGCTTGGGGAGACGTGCGAATTGTTCCCGAAGACGCGGCAACGATTACGGTGTCTGATGAGCAACCGCTCTCGATTGATGAGGCGTTTATCGGTGCAATTCAGACGGGAGATAGATCGCTTATCCGGTCATCATATGCTGACGGGTTGAAATCAGCAGCGATATCAATTGCTGCAAACCAATCCTCGCGCGAGGGCCGACCCGTCCGCGTGCCGACAATCTCGTAAGAGGGAATTTGTTAGGACTTACGCAGTTGGTTCATAAGTCCCCCTGACAAGGGGGACTTAAGGGGTTAAAAATAAAAAAATCTCGCGCCGCGTGCTGAATTTGCGTAAGTCCTGGATGCAAATGGAGCTGATAAACGGGGTTGCACACAGATTTCTATCCTTTTTTCTTTTTATCTGCGATAATCTGCGAAATCTGCGTCCCTATCTGCTCATAGTACTGAAATGCGTAACTCCTATTTGTATAGGGGAAATGCAATAACGGAGGGAAAAATGATTATCGACACACATACACATTTCTACGATCCAACACGGTCCGAGGGTGTTCCTTGGCCCGATCCTAACGATGATGTGCTTTATCGTCCTGTGTACCCGGAACACCACAAAGCGCTTGCCATCCCCGAAGGTGTGACCGGAACCGTTGTTGTTGAAGCCAGCACATGGGTTGAGGATAATCAGTGGATACTTGACCTTGCGGAAAATGAACCGTTTATCGTTGGGTTTGTTGGGAATTTAGACATAGGGTCAGCAGATTTTGAGGGTAATCTTGAACGCTACGCCGCAAATCCGCTTTTCCGGGGTGTCCGGCTTCGCGGGGTGGATATCGGCGAGGTTGTGGACAGTGGAAATCTCACGAACATTGAGATGTTTGCTGCGAAGGATTTATCGGTGGATCTTTTATCATCGCCAGATGCTTTGCCGAGTGTCGCTGCACTCGCAGCCAAAATTCCAGAACTGCGTATTGTCATTAATCATGTCGCCGGTGTGCCTATTGATGGAAAGGCACCGGATGCCGGGTGGGTTGAAGGGATGCAGATGGCAGCGGCACACCCGCATGTCTATTGTAAAGTATCAGGATTGGTGGAAAGCACGAAGGACAAGCCCTCACCTACCGATGTGGCGTACTATGCGCCGACAGTGGATGTCTTATGGGAGGCATTTGGCGTGGATCGACTGATCTACGGGAGCAATTGGCCCGTATCTGAACGTTTTGCCGACTATGCAACCGTGCAGCGCATTGTATCCCAATATTTCAACGCGAAGGGAGTCGTCGCCGCTGAGAAGTATTTTTGGAGAAATGCCACAGCGGCGTACAAGTGGTTAGATCGGAGATAGATCAAAGTGGTTATCGCGGTGCTGTAAAGACATTGATTCATAGAAAAAAAGTGTGAAACGTAAAGACCGTGAAACGTGATGCGTGAAACGTGAAAATCATCTGTTCATGGGGGCAGGCGGGCTAGAGAGCTCGACCTACGGTGCCAAAAAAAGAAAGTGCAAGGCACGGAAAGAAACCGAGTTTTTTCTTCAAAACTCGGTTTCTGTTATACGATTTCTTGGCATGATCCAAGACATTTATCCTGCATCAAGCACTTCCCTTATACCTGCAACGATGTTATCCCGATCCGGGAATACATGATCTTCAAGTCCGGGGCTATACGGTATCGGTACGTGCAGCGCACAGACACGCCTGGGAGGTACTTTCAGTTTTGCAAAGGTTTCCCTATCTTCGGTTACCACAGTTATGATCTCTGCCGATGCCCCTGCGGTGGGTCCCGCCTCGTCCGCGATGACCAACCGACCCGTTTTCCGCACGGAAGCGCGAATTGCTGCTTCGTCCATAGGTACAAGGCTGCGCGGATCGATCACTTCGACGGAAACCCCCTCTTTCTCAAGCGTTTCGGCTGCGGCAAGCCCTTCGTGTACAAGCCATGCAAGTGCCACCAACGTCACATCGCTACCTTCCCGTTTGATGTCAGCGGCTCCCAACGGCACAGTGTAGTCGCCCTCGGGCACGTCGCCTTGAACATCCATGAGCCGGTTGGACTCAAACGAGATAACAGGGTTGTCGTCGCGGATGGCGGATTTGAGCAGCCCTTTCATATCGTAAGGTGTTGAAGGTAGAATCATCTTCAATCCCGCAAGGTTCATAAACATAGAATAGGGGCTTTGAGAGTGTTGGGCGGCGACCCGTCTGCCGCCGCCGACTGAGGCGCGAAATGTGATGGGGAACTTCGCTTGACCCCCGAACATATAGTGGATTTTCGCCGCCTGATTCACGATTTGGTCCATAGCGACGAAGGAAAATGTTATCATGCCCCAGTTGATGATCGGTCGATAGCCGGACCCCGCTGCGCCGATGGCGATCCCTGTAAAAGCGCCCTCGGCGATGGGGGTGGCACGTACGCGATCGGAGCCGAATTCATTGACTAGTTCGGGCGATGCACTAGTTGCGAGATGAAATGTGGTTGGATCCCGCTGCATCTCCTCGATGAGCGCGTCCATTCCAGCTTGTGCATAAGAGATTTTTGCCATAGTAGGTTGCCCCCGTAGTTTTCGATCAGGAACTAAAAATTTCATGGAAGAAAGCGGCACTGCTCTTCGGGACTCGGAATCCGACAGGCATCTCTCTGCCCGAACCATCGGTAGCGATTTCGGGCGACGGTTCGATAGACAAAATTTCGGATACCTCGTGGGACAAGGCGTAGCAGGCTCAAGACCGCCCATGTTCCTCCCAAACGGCGGTAGACCGCTAAAAAGGCATCCGATTCCTCGCGAATCCCCCGTTCGTCTAAATAAAACATAGACCACTCTTGAGGTGCTTCGGAGAGTGGTGGTAACAGTTGTTCGGCGGTTTCACCTTGAATTGGCGCGAACCTGAAGACCCCTTTGCTGTCGATCCTCAAAACCAGATCCACGAATCGGTTGCACATCCCGCACACACCGTCAAAGAAGATAATAGGTGTGTCCTGCGTCTCTGTTGTTTTATCTATCTCTGAAGTCATATCAAGGCGCGTGTGATCTAAAAAGGTGGCTTGTTATTCGGCGAAGATGTCTTCGACCGCCGCCTCCGGTTCCGGAAATGGGCTCTCCTCGGAAAACTTGACCGCGTCTTCAATCGCTGCGAGGATTTCCGCATCCATTTTTTGCCACTCATCCTCGGTTAGAAGCCCTTGATCTATCAGATTTGTAACAAAGCGGTTAATCGGGTCTCGCTGCCGCCACTCTTCGATCTCTTCCTTCGGACGCGGATCCGTCTGCCCCGGTCTTTCGGTATGTCCGCGCCAGCGATAGGTCTTGCATTCAATGAGGCTGGGACCTTGACCTGCACGCGCCCGGTTGACTGCGGCTTCGGCAGCTTCGTAGACCGCCATCACATCGTTGCCATCGACAACCACCCCCGGTATACCGTAGCCGGCGGCACGCGCTGCCACGTCGCTGAGAGCTAACGTATCTGCTGCGATGGTGCCGGCGGAATAGAGATTGTTCTCGCAGACGTAGAGCATCGGCAACTTCCATGTTGCGGCGATGTTGATCGATTCGTGGAAGGGACCTGCGTTTGAGGCGCCGTCCCCAAAGAAGGATACGGCGACGCGCCCTTTGCCTTCGAGTTGGGCAGCCAGACCGGCACCGGTTACAATGGGAATGCCGCCGGCGACAATACCGTTAGCGCCCAACATGCCGATGCTGAAATCAGCAATGTGCATGGAGCCGCCTTTGCCTTTGCAGTAACCGGTTTGCCTGCCGTAAAGTTCAGCCATCATCCGATTCAGATCGGCGCCCTTGGCGAGACAATGTCCGTGACCGCGGTGGGTGCTGATGATCTGGTCGTCTCTGTTCAACGCCGCGCACACCCCCACGGCGACCGCTTCCTCACCGATATAGCAATGCACAACACCGTAGATAGCACCTGCCTGATAGTCATCCGATGCCCGCTCCTCGAATCGACGGATGGTCTGCATCGAGCGGAGCATCTCAAGCTGTTTCTCTGTCGTGAGCGTCATGTGTAATCCCTCCCCAAAAACCTCATCTATCACCTCAAGTCTCAGCGCTTGTTCGTCGAAACAGCACCGTGCGTCCTAGCACAATGACAGCAATTACGAGAGCGACGATAGGACCGAACCAAGCACCTTCTTTTGGTGCAGTCAATATAAAAATATAGATAAATCCCAACAGATACCACAGTTTATCTAGCTGCCCTTGAACTAACCGAGCGGCAAGGTACGCGCAAGCGAGCATGGTGAACGCAATCCATATCCATGAAAATAGGCCCGGCGCCCAACCGTAGAAAGGTATACCGATAAGGGCAGCGCCCGTCCAACCTTTTGGAAACAGATCAAAGGCGTGGTGGACGGCGAAACCGATGCTGACACCCATCGCAAACGCGTATAGTCCAAAACCGATCCTTAATGCCAGTACCAACAGGATGAGCGGGATGAGTGGACTGTGTGTGATGATAGAACGGTGAAGCAGCAGATTGGTCCGTTGGTCGATATCCGGCAAGCCGATTCCCCAATGCAGCCCCATTACAACGAGCACTGGGGCTACCAAAGTTACTAATAATTTACCCATTGCCTGCATGTTAATCCTTCCTACTATGCGGGTCTATCGCCCTTCTGTACCGGTGCGGTTCGGCTATCGACGCCGGGCAGCATTTTTGCCGGATCCCGGGTAACAATCACATCAATGATGGTCGGTATATCACGCGCAGCGATGCCTTCGGCGAACGCTGCCCCCAGTTTGGAAGGCTCTGATACGCGGATACCGTGGCACCCAAGTTCGCGTGCTACATTCGCATAATGGGTTTCGCTCAGGTCGCTCGATTGATAGCGTCCGCCGTACAGACTGTGCTGGAGGGCTTTGACGTAGCCGGAGGCGGCGTTATTGACGATGGCAAGAGTGAAACCGAGTTCCAGGCGCCGTGCTGTCTCCAGTTCTCCAAGTACCATGTTGAATCCGGCATCGCCAGTGAGCCCTACCACCGGTGAATCAGGCGCAGCAAGCTGGGCACCGAGAGTCCCCGGCAGACCGTAGCCGATGGAGGCGAACCCCCGATTCGCGATGTAGGAACGTCCCGCACGGGTTGAGTCGTAGAGCAGCCCTGTCCAATGCGCGGCAAATCCACCGTCGACGACGAGAATCCCATCGTCGGGCATAACACTTTGAAGCTCGCGAACCAATCGCGCCATGTGAATCGGACGCTCCTCGGAGCCGTAGCGGGGTTCTGCTTCTACCCGCCAAGCGGCCATCCGCTCTGCAACCTCCGCCAGATAGGCTGCGCGTTGTGCCTGTAACGCTTTGGTCTCGTCAGATAGACTGGCGTGAAGGTCGAGTAACCCCTCAGCGGCATCGCCCCAGAGCGCGACTTCCGTGGGTGTCGTGCGTCCAATCTCTTCAGCCACGATATCGAGATGGATCAACGGAACCCCTTTCGGCATCAGAGCGTAGCGTTTGGTAGCAATCTCGCCCATCTTGCAGCCGACTGCGAGGATACAATCTGAGGTTTCGATTAGGTCATTGGCAATCCGAGACCAGCGACCAAATAAGCCCACACTCAACGGGTGTGTACACGGGATGGCCCCCTTCCCACTCAAGGTCTGCGCGACAGGAACACTGAAATCTTCAGCAAATCTGAGCAGCGCTGCATAGGCTCCGGAGAGATGGATGCCGCCCCCGGCGAGGATAATTGGTCGCTCGGAGCGGCGGAACTGCGCTGCGGCGCGGGCAACCGCTTCGCGTCCCGGACGGGGACGCTGGGCTGGGATGCAGAGGGTGTCTGGATCCGCATAGAACTCGTCGCTTGGGTACTCGCACTCTCCGTGTGCTATATCTTCGGGGACATCCAGAACGACGGGACCCGGTCGGCCGGACGTGGCAATGGCGTAGGCACGTCGTACCAGTTCCGGGATACGTAACCCATCTTCGATCCGGATTAACGCCTTGACCGATGGGGCGAGGATTTCTGATTGACGCGCCTCCTGTGTCATGTTTTTCCAAGAATGTGCACGGTTGCTATTACCAACGATGACAACGAGAGGTACTCCCGCATTCAACGATTCGACAAGCCCAGTGACTAAATTTGTGGCTCCGGGACCGAGCGTAGCGTCGCAGATGCCGGGACGTCCCGTCACCCGCGCCCATGCGTCAGCAGCGAACACACCGCACCGCTCATCGTTGATAAGTGTATGTTGAAGCCCCAGTTCGCGGACTGCGTCGTAGAAGGGCAGTAGCTGAAATCCAGCCATACCGAACATCGGGGCAGGGTTATGGCATTTGAGCATTTCGGCGAGTGCTTGACCGCCGTTCATCTGTCGAAATGAAGACATAAATCCTCCTTACCCACAGTTACGAAGAGAGCAATGCTGCAAAGGTTGGCACCGTCATGCCTACCGTCACACCGCGTTTGGCAGCTTGTGGATTGATATGTGAGATGATCCCGCTCTCCCAAGCGGAACCCGCATCGCCGATGCGAGCGGTCGTGGCGTCAACTGTGACCGCTGGCACCGCAGCTTTCTCCAAGATTTCGAGACGTTGAATCCCAGCCGTATCTATTCCAACACCGGCATCGTTGAATACCGCACCTCGCGGCTGCACCGCAAGTCCGTAATTGGGACGGCCTGCAAGCCTCCCACCGTGTGAACCCGTGATGATAATTGTGTCGGTGTCGTCGCTCTTGACAAGCGATGCAGAATCGCAGGCGATTACCCGCACCGGCGCTTCGCGCAGCAGTTTACGCGTCTCTTCATAGGTCGGTGCGTTACCTTCAAACACCTTGCCACGCTGCATGATTTCTGCCGCTTCTTGACAGTTCTGTCCCTCCGCACAGCCGAGGGTTCTGGCGATTGGGTTAAAGTGACTAATCTGCCCGCGTGCGAGCATATCAGCACCATCTCCGATGCGTGCCGATGTATGGGCAACCGCTGCAGCTGCCATCCCTAACCGTTGTAGGTATTCGAGCGCCCCGATGCCTGCGCTATCCAGTCCAACGCCCGCATCGTTGAAAATGACACCACGCAAACCTGCGAGGGCTGCCAGATACCCGCAATAGCTACCTCCGTGGGACCCAGTCACAAGCACGGTTCCCCGGAACTCGGACCCGAGTTTGGTGATGCTGTCGGCGACTTGAACAGTTTGCATTAGATCTTTTTAATCAGTCGAGATTCATATCCCGACAATAGGGTACGGTGTTTGTTGAAACCGATACAGATGTATCATTATACCACAACCCCGAGAAGGGAGAAACAGAAAATCCACTTATCGTCGATACGACAATTGTCTGTGCAGTTCACCTGTGCTATACTTTTACAAAGTCTACGGGCAATTTTTCCTTTTCGATTAATCTGCCCGATTGTTCTGACAGACGTGATGTCATGTGGAGGGAATATGTTGGGCGCAATTGTCGGAGACATTGTCGGTTCTATCTACGAATGGGACAGAATCAAAACTAAGGATTTTCCGTTCTTTGGTCATCGCTGCGATTTCACAGATGATTCAGTGTGTACTGCAGCCGTCGCTGATATTCTGTTACACGACCTCTCACCCGCAGAGACGATGCAGGAGTGGTGTCGTCGTTATCCGGGACGCGGCTACGGTGGAATGTTTGGAAACTGGATTTATTGGGATGAACCTGCACCCTATGACAGCTACGGAAACGGTGCAGCGATGCGGGTCTCATCGGCGGCATTCCTACACCGTGGCGACTTACGAACAGCGCTCGGTGCCTCCGACCGCGTAACCGCCATCACCCACAATCACCCAGAAGGTCTCAAAGGTGCGAGAGCAACAACGCACGCCATCTGGCTCGCATATCAAGGCGAGGATGTAACAGCCATCCGCAAGGCTATCACCGCCGAATACGGTTACGACTTGACTCGAACGGTGGACGAGATTCGTCCTAACTATTTCTTTGATGAGACCTGTCAAGACACAGTGCCACAGGCGATTACATGTGCGCTGGAATCAGATAGTTTTGAAGATGCGGTGCGCAACGCCATCTCTTTGGGAGGCGATTCCGATACGCTTGCTGCCATTGCTGGTCCAATTGCTGAGGCACTGCACGGTATTCCCCAAGACATCAAAGAGCAGACAGAAAATCGCTACCTCGCTAATGCGCCAGACATCCGCGAAGTCATACGGAAAATGTATCGGATCGCTGGCGAATAATACCAACCGTGTACTATCGCCTTTGTAGACGTAGATGTATCAAGAAACTGAGTGTGCCAACAACGGTCAGACTTGCACCAGTTAGGAAAAAACTGCGATAGCCGAATGCCTTGATGATGTAACCGCCTCCCAACGCCATGGCTGAGAAACTCAACCCCGATGCCATCTCGCCAGCACCGGACATCGTCCCCCGCCAGCCCGGTGATACCCTCTCCATTGTGTAGACTAGAAAGGCTGGATACCGAATTGAAGTTAGTGCAAGTGTCCCAATAAAACCGAGTCCAGCCGCGCCCCAATGAGGGATAAAGATCAGCGGCAACATACTGAAGGCTGTTCCCAGCGATGCCCACGCAGCGGTGCGACCGCTGCCCCAACGTACCGTCAGTAGAGGGACTATCAGCGCTGTCGGTATGGAGAGCAGCCTTCCGACGGCGGACAGTACGCCGATGTGAACTGTGGAGATGTGCAAACCGGCATCCATGTAGACGTTGAAGAAGGTGAAAAGCGTGCCTACACCTGTTACCACGAGGAGCCGGACCAACGTCAAGAATGCAATCAACCGGAGGGGCGACGCTTCCCCTTTAGCTTGCCTTTCTTTTATCGGTTGAGTGTGACCTTCGCGGGTCGCTACAATTGCCAGAACCGAGGGAATCAGTAACAAACTCGCAACCAACAGCGAGTATCGGTAAGGTGCGGGTTGGTCGAGCGAAACGCCAAGATATATGGCAAAGAGCCCCGGTAGGAAACCACCGATCAAGCTCCCTGCAAATCCAGCCAACGACCAGAGTGCTGCTTGCACGGAAAAGACGTGGTTGCGTTCGCTCTGGTGGGTGACCGTCATCGCAAACGGGGCGGTGTTGGCAAAATACATGGCAAAACCGGTAAAAGCGAAGCACCAAGTGATAAACAACCACCCAGCCTGCCAGTTTCCTGTGCGCAGTTCGGCGAAGGGCAACAGTCCACAACCTATCAGAAGCAGCGACAATCCGACGATCATCATGCGACGATTGCCCCAGCGTCCACTGAGCGTTCCGGCGGGCAAGCAACAGAGGGCAAAGACCAGCATTCCAGACCCGTTGACCAAGCCGACAAATTCAGGCCCATATCCCAAGCGCAGCAGATACAGGTTGAATAAAACGGTATAGACACCGCCATCGACAGTGAGCCCAATTAACATTGTGGTGATGAGGTACAGGCGCACGTCACGGTTGAAATCACGCAGGACGTGGAGATAGGTGGGAGTCGCTCTGTTCATGCTGTTGGACGTCGTCTATCCCCTCTCGACCAACTGGCGTGTGGCAGCCACTACGTAGGTTACATCGTCGTGTGTGATATGCCGATGGGCAACCAGACGCGCGCCAGCAGGGGGACGCGGGTTCGCAAGGATGCCGCAAGTCTTCCACTTCTCAATGAGCGATTCAGAAGACCATCCCAATTCCTCGACGTTTACCATTGCGAAGTTGGTAGGTGTAGGAGGGCGGTGGATCTTTATCCCTTCGATCGCTTCCAATCCCGCACAGAGCAGACGGGCAGTTTCATGATCTTCCGCCAACCGATCCACCATCTTTTCCAGCGCAACAATACCCGCTGCCGCGATAATACCCGCTTGCCGCATACCGCCACCCATGCGTTTTCGCACTGCATCCGCTTCGTCGATGAATGAGGGGGTGCCGCATAGTAGCGATCCCACCGGCGCACTCAGCCCTTTTGACACGCAGAACATCACAGAGTCGATGTACCGGGTATAATCCTTCACATCCACGCCCTGTGCCACGACTGCATTAAAGATCCGTGCGCCATCCATGTGGATTTTTAATCCGTGCGCCTTGGCTGATTTGGAAACTGATTCTACCTCTGTGGGTGTCCACGCCGATCCACCGCTCCCGTTGTGAGAGTTCTCAATGCACAGCAGGCTCGGTTGGGAAACTTCCTCCGAATTGATTGCCTCCTCCAACTGTTCTGGTTGAATCACCCCGAACTCCGCCTGCATCGGGTGCGGTCTCACCCCATTCAGGACAGCAAATTCGCCTCGCGCCCCGGCGAACAGATGGGCACGTTCCTCAAAAAAGACATCGTCTCCCGAACGGGTGTGAGCGAATAACGCGCAGGCGTTACCCATTGTTCCGCTGGGAACATAAAGCCCCGCTTCCATGCCGAGTTTCTCTGCAGCGAGTTCTTGGAGCCTATTGACGGTGGCATCTTCTCCATAACCGTCGTCTCCGAGGGCTGCTTCCATCATGGCTGCCTTCATCTCTTGCGTCGGCAGGGTGACCGTATCACTTCTCAGATCTACTGTTCTCTCTGGCATTACCTTTTCTCTCTCTGTCCGTCAAAAGGGGCTAATGTGGCTCAACCCTGAAGTGTTTAACCACGTCCTCATTCAGTTCAAATCCCAGTCCCGGACGGTCAGGCACTTGGATAAATCCGTCTGGGTCAACTTCTATCGCCGGTGTCAGCAGTTCGGAGATGATTGGTGAATCGGGAAATGCGATGGGCGTTTCGAAATACGGCATGTTCGGTAGCACTGCGGCGAGATGAATTTCGGCTGCCACTCCGACGACGTGACACCACGCATGTGGGACACAAATTAGTCCCCTGCGATAAGCTGCCTCTGCAATCCGCGCTATCTCTCGAATCCCACCCGAACGGACCGAACTGGGCTGAACCACATCCACACGTCCCTTCTCCATAATATCTTCAAACTCGAATCGTGTGGTGAAACCCCAATCGCCTACCGCAATGCGGGTATCTACCGCATCCGCCAACCGGGCATAACCGGGGAGATTGTCCGCTGGCAGGGGGGCCTCAATGAAAAACGGACGGTATTCCTCAATCGCACGGATCGACGCGATGGCTTGTCCAACCTCGTACCAGCAGTTCTGCACATCAATGAGGATCTCTCTGTCTTCACCGATTGTTTCACGAACAGCGCCTACAATCTCAGCATCGCGCTGTATGCTGACATGTCCGAAACCGCCGGGCCACTCCTCCAGTTTCATTGCGCGGAAGTTCCGATCCTTTGCTAATGTAAAACGTTCGACAATCTCTGGCACCTCCTCACCCGGTGGATAAACGGTCGCATAGGGCATCACCTTCTTCTTAATTTCGCCGGCTTCTCGCACGGTGCAACAGGCGTGCCAGATCAGTTCGCAGACCGGCTTGTCGAGCGCTTTGCCAGCGATATCCCAGAGTGCGGTCTCCACCGCTCCGATAGCTGCGATAGTTACGCCACGTCTTCCGAATAAGCCTGTGGCGGAGTACATCTTCTGCCAGAGCCGTTCAACCTGCAGCGGATCTTCGCCGTGTAGCAGCCCCTGTAAACCGCCATCAGTGCGAATGATGGCATCAATCACCAGCGATGGAGATTCTGCCTGCCCAATCCCGGTGATGCCTTCATCGGTATGTACACACACCAAGGTCTCATCTGCTTTGCCCGGATCCGATAACGCAATGGTTTCTATCTCTGTAATTTTCATTATGTTTTTGCTCCTCATTTCTCATATATTGGAATTCCCTCAGCGGCGGATTATAGCACGCCTTCCGAAGTCGAATCAAGTGGATTGCGGTTGGCTGGAGGTACTCCATAAGATGGTGAAGATCGAATCACTTACGGGCGCGGAAACCTTGTCCCTACGATTGAGACAGAGCTCTCAACCCTATCGGGACATACATAGGGCTCCGTAGGGGTTGGGTTTCCCAACCCGTTGGGCACTGTGCTTTATAGCGAATATCAAAAATAAATAGGTTGTGTTTACATTATGTAAGTTATTGACATTTTCAGTAAGTTTTTGTAAATTGTGTTGCATGAAAACTCAACAGATAGATGAAACTCAAGACTTACCTGTGATGATTAGTGATGCAGCTTGGCAGAGCATACACCCGTTTCTCAAAACCTTGCCAAACGTCTATGTCGGCAACCCTGACGATTGTAGACGTTTCCTGTCGGCACTCACTTGGATAACAAAAACAGGCGCGACGTGGCGGTCACTGCCGACAGTTTACGGATATTGGAATGCCATCTATAGACGTTTCGGCAGATGGTGCGATGCCGGGGTCTTTGAAAAACTCCATCAACATTTCCATGAGGCGGGTGAACTCTCCGCGCTCCTCATTGATTCAACAATCGTGCGGGCACATGCTTCAGCAGCCGGTGCCCCCAAAAAAACGGAGGTCAGCAATCCGAAGCACTCGGTCGGAGCCAAGGTGGCTTTACCACGAAACTCAATGCTGCGGTGAATGATGCGTTTTTGCCTGTGCGTTTTACCTTGACAGCAGGGGCGCGTCATGACGTGACACAAGCTATGGCGTTGATTACCGGCTACACCTGCCAATACATTATTGCGGATGCGGCTTATGACTCTGATGCGCTGCGAGAAATGATTGTTGCCCAAGGGGCGGTTGCGGTGATCCGTCCGCGCAAGAACCGCGTTGAAGATCGGCCTTATGATAAAGAGGTGTATAAACGGCGCAACGTGATAGAGCGTTTTTTCCATCGGTTGAAGCAGTATCGCAGGGTTGCCACCCGCTATGATAAATATGCAGACCGATACCTCGGATTCGTCTATTTCGCAGCTTTACTTATAACTGCTAAAAAAATGTAAACACTACCAAATAGACACTTTCGTCCCCCGGTAGGTGCGGTTTCCTAACCGCACCGGTTCGGAGTGTCTCATTAATTCTAAGATCTACCATAATTTGTGTGGCGGTTACGGCATACGAAATATGCCTACTACACCCATATCAGCAAAGATAGCGTAGTCAGCACAGGAAAATACGCCGTATATCATGATGCAGAATAGGATCATGAATTGGCTGCCGCCGGATAGGTTAAGGATATTGTAAGTCGGTTTTATCGGGCATGAGCCATTCCTTTCATATAAGCCTCGCTATTATCATTAGGCACTTCCTGAATAGCTTGTCAAGAATATCGGTTAAGCGGTCATAGTTCTCTTTGGGGGGATTTTCATACCCCTTAACCTTGTTGGTAAAGTATTGGATTTCGCTCTCTAAGAATTGGTGCAGCACGGGAACAGAGGGACCGGAGCTAAGCTCATCTCCTTCCCGTTTGCGCTTAATGAGTCGGACAATCGCTTCGGTAAGCGCATCATGAAACTCAAGGGAATAGCGTCCGTCGGTGAGTTTCTCTTTATTTAGCCACAGTTCATCGAATTGGACGGGCGATGGGTTATTATACATCTCTACCCAACTACAGGCGAGCATCGGTCGGAGGACATAAAAGTATTTCTTTGTCCAGACGGTCTGGCCCTGTAAATACTCCTTCCAGTTGCGATGTGCCATGTGCAGGTAATGGTAAATCTGTGATTTCGCATCGAAGAAATGCGGGATAAGATCGCGCAAAATCTCATCAACAGCGAGTTCTTGGTTTAGTTCTTTGTGATAAACGATGGGTGAATTAAGCCACTCTATTAGAGGCGGGTTGCCCTTTCGGAATAGGTGGAACGTCTTCAAAATGTCCCAGCCTGCAATGTCGAAGACCGGACCGGGTTTCTCGATAACATCGCGTATCTTATCAATTTTCAGATAGGTGTGCATGGGTCGGATATAGATGAAGCGCACATCATAGTCCGAGTCTTTTGACTCAAACCCCCATGCACGGCTTCCTGCTTCAGAAGCGTATAGTATTTTGACATCGTGTTCACGTTCGAGGGCTTGAAGTTGTTCTTGGATGAACCGCTTCGATTCAGCGTCGGTAAGCATCTATGCCTCCCCTGGTTTAATTTTCTAAACACTAGTTGCAGGTGCCACGATTCACGGGGTGCCTGCTTGATTTGATTATGGTTAAGCGGAAGGGAGTATCCCTCCATCTCCTTTAATTTCACGCTGGTTTCTCAAATGCTTCCATCATTTCTTCTTCTGTCCGACGAGTTGCCACTATTTTTCTAGCTTAGGAGAAAAACCGGGGGAGCAGTTCTTTTGACGCCTGGAGTAATTCATCAAGCATCGCTTCCGCTTTGTCGGGCAAAACTGCCATCTCATCAATCAGCAACGCCTGAAGTGCGAGGTTGCGGTCTCCCTTGACTGCGGCATCGGCAACCAGTTCGTGCCACACGAACCGTTTCTCCAGAATCCCTTTGAGCACCGCCGGCACTTCACCCATCTGTATTGCCCGCACGCCCCCAGAATCGGTTACGCCCTCCAACTCAACTTCAGCTGTCGCCGGAAGGTTAGCGATTGCGCCCTGGTTGGCGACGTTCACAATATAAACCTCGCGACGACCATTTGCAATCGCACTGATGAGGCTTGCAATGCCTTCGCCGGTGATCGAGTCGTCCTGCACGTCGGGCAGTTGAATCTCGTCCAGAAGTCCCTGATACTCCTTAAAGAATTCGGCGCGGACTTCCGGTTCGGCAGGTGCTGCGGTCGGTTTGCCCGTTTCGTATCCGTGTCCCAGAAGGCTCTCGTACATGCCGTAAGGTAAATTCTTCGGTCCGCCCTGCACCTGTGTCAAGAATGGGTAAAACTCTATAATGTGATCGTCGGACGGATAGACGATGTGATGCCCGTAAATCTGTGATAACCTCGCGCTGAGGACTCGCCCTTTCGGCGCTTGGCGTTCGGCGACACGGCGCATCAATTCTGGATAAAGGTCTTCTCCCTTGTGGAGGACACGAGTGAACCAGAAGTAGTGATTCGTTCCGACCCACATACAATCCAGCTCCGTCGGCGGGACACCCAGAATCTCTGCCGCATACACGATCCCCGCTTGCACGCCGTGGCAGATGCCGATGACATTCACATCGGTATACTTGTGCATTGCGCGTAGTAGCGTTGCCATGGGATTTGAGTGGTTAAACATGATAGCTTTGGGACAGCGTTTCTCCATCTCTTGACAGATATTGATGTAAGCGGGAATTGATCTTAGCGCCATCATCATCCCTGCAGGTCCGCAGGTGTCACCGATAACTTGGGAAATGCCGTATTTCTCTGGAATGCGGATATCGGCGTTGTGGAAATACGAGTTGTAGACGTTCCGCGTGATCTCCGCACCACTCCCACCAATCGAGGAGATAGCGAAATCCGCACCGTCCACCGCGTCTGCAAGGTCAATCGTCGAACGAATTTTGAATTTCGTTCCTGCAACCTCGGCTAAACGCCTTCCCATCCCCGCCATCCTTTCAACCTTCTCACTGTCGATGTCATAGAGAACAAGTTCTGAATCGTTCAGATCTTGACTCAACAGCAGATCTGGTATTGCACGGCGGAAATAGAGACTTCCACCGCCGAGACATACAATCTTTTTAGCTGGCATAATGATACCTCCATGATGATAGGTGAATTAGAGTTTGGGGGATGGTTCTTTCGGCGTGAGTTTGGTTCGAACGGTCAGAAAATCGTCAACAGGATTTGAACCAGCCCGGATTTTGTACGCATTGTATGACAGGTCTCAAAGGTTGTCAATACGAAGGGTTCGGTTTTGATGTTGAGTTTTGGCGGCTCTGGTTGTATAATTTACACAAGGTTCAATGGAAGTTTATCCGAGTCCATCTGCGAGGAGGGATCACACCAATGAATAGTCGAATACGCGCATTTTTGGCGAGTCGATTGCCTCTCAGGGATGTGGAAAATCATATAAAAAAACCGTTACCAAAGCATATCAACTGGCTTTTCTCTCTGGGGAGTATGGCAGCCTTTCTGCTAATCCTTCAAGCTGTCACTGGCGCGTTTTTAGCGTTTTACTATTCGCCCTCACCCGATCACGCATATAATGCTGTGAATTACATCAGCAAGGAGGTGATGTTCGGCAGCTTTGTGCGCGGCTTGCACCATTGGGGCGCCAGTGCAATGGTGATTGTCGTCTGCTTGCATCTGCTGCGCGTCGTGGCATACGCATCCTATAAACCGCCAAGAGAGATGACATGGGTAACCGGGGTCTTGATGCTCCTGATTGTGTTGGGCTTCGGGTTCACAGGCTATCTGCTGCCGTGGGACCAGAAGGCGTACTGGGCAACCGTGGTCGGCGTTAAAATTGCTGGTACTGCCCCTATCATAGGGGACTTTGTTGGGAAGGTTCTCCGGGGTGGTGAGGAGGTCGGTGCCGTTACGCTCACCCGGTTTTATGCCCTGCACACGATCTGGCTGCCGTGGCTCGCTTTTGGATTGGTCGCCGTGCACCTGTTCTTCGTGCGCTATTACGGTTCCGCGGGAACCCCCAAGAATGCTCCCGAAGATATGCGGTCGGGCAAACCCTTTTACCCGGATCAGCTTTTTGAGGATGCGATCGCGATCCTTATCCTGTTCATCCTCCTTGCCTCGATGGCAATCTTTGTTCCCGTGCCGCTCGAAGAGCTTGCCGATCCGACCGATGCCAGTTACGACCCGCGTCCGGAGTGGTATTTCCTGTTTCTGTTCCAACTGCTCAAGTATTTTCAGGGACCCCTTGAGGTGGTCGGTACTTTTGTGATTCCCACCGTTGGGTTTATTCTACTCCTGTTCCTTCCCTTTTTGGATAGGAAAGAAGAGCGGACTTCCCTGCTGAAACGTCCGGTCGCGCTCACGGTCACTAGTCTATCCGTTGTGCTGATTGTGCTGCTTACTGTTCTTGGGGCGATTGCGCCAAGACTGGAGCCTGCTCCTGAAGAACCCACCGCGACCGAGCAAACAGCACCGATTCAAGATGATGCTCAGGAGGAGAAGTCGGAGGAGGAAGAGGCGGTTTTTGATTTCGGTCTGGATTAGGAATTTGGTGGAGTTGTCTGAATCAGGATTTTGGGGATTGAAGGATAAACAGGATAGGAAGGGATGCGTCCAAGAATCTTATCTCGTCTGCACTGCGAGATTCGGTTGACATTCATTGACTGAAAAATTATTGTGACACTAGGGGAAATCCGCATCGTGAAGGAGAAGAAATCATGCTAGAATTGAGTTCAGCGCCTACTAGCTTTGATTACGCTTATAAAAGTGTGCCTAACAAGGATACTACCACAGCGATAGATCTCACATCTGACGATGCTGGTGCACTTAATATCCGTGGCATCACCTATAGCGAAAACGGGGATCAGGAAAGGGCAATTGCAGCCTTTAACAAAGCGATAGAGCTCAAACCTGATTTTGTCGAAGCATACAACAATCGGGGCATTGCTTATGGCATCAAAGGGAAGTATAATCGGGCCATCGAAGATTTTGACAAAGCGATAGCACTCAAACCAGATTATGCCATCATATATTATAATCGTGGTGAAGCACTGTTACACTTGGAGAATGGGAAAGAGCCAGATTAGACCTGATGACTGCCAAGAACATGGAAGTGGATATTATCGCGGCGTTTTGTAACGACTACAAAAATGTGCCTGACTTTGAGCGCAGGAATCGTGTCAGATTACCCGCGGATATCGCTGCGATGTTGACACCTTAGGTAATTATTATGCGAGAAAAAGAGGGACGTCAAACAACTCATGAATTAACGGACGTTTCGGAACACGTCGAGAGTTTAGAATCAAAGCCGATGGCCAAAAACCCAATGGCACAAGACATCATTAAAGCCATCGAGGAATCGTATGATGTGACAATGGAAGATGCAGAAGCCTTGCTTCAGGTGATTAAGGAAAATCAGATGCCTATCCGATTTGATTCATCATTTGGGGCAGACAAATAATCCGTGATAATCCGCGATTCAGACAATCTTTCCATTCATCGTTTCGATCCCCCAATCCTCTTTTGTGCTTTGCATATCCTGCCCTTAACCCGATCCCACCGGTAAATCTTAGCGCATCCGTGACCCGCTCATACCCGCTTAATCCTTGACACGCCTCCTTGTCATATTCTATACTGTCTGACTGCAAAGGAGGCTGTAACGTGGTACGACAGACAACGCCAGCAGTGCCGCTCACTGAAACGTCCTGGACTCAGCTTCGACTCCTTCATGTTTTAGCAATCTCCCTGATAGCGTGGGCGTGTCTGTTGCAATCTGCATCTGCCCAACATACAGATCCGTTGGGAAACCCTGTCTTCGATAAGAGCGGGAAAGAACTGTATACACTCCAAGCGAGTTTTGGTGTGTTGGGTGGAGACTCGCTCCTGCGCCGTGACTCGGAATTTCGCAGTAAGACGAGCAACCGGAACTTCTTTACCTTCAATATCCCGAGCGAAAATGTGCTCCATCAGTTGACCGTCGGTAACTTTCCGACCAAATTTTCGAGTTTCACACTCAACAAAGAACTCTTTGATGCAGCACGATGGAATATTACAGTCCCGAAAGCAGGGGGTAGGGTGTCCGCGTTTGTGGGACGGGTAACGAACAACACCTTTGCGCTATCCGGAGATCGGGTCAGACCGATCGAGAACAGGGACATTGTGAGTCGTTCCGACTGGTTCATGGCGGGTCTGCGAGCGGAGGCAAATCTCGGTGCCCACGGCGTCCGATTGGGTTCGTTGCCGGAATTCACGGTGCCGTTGCCCAGAGTCGGATTTAACTATGTGAATCGTTTTTTTACCAACTACGATCTCACCCGCACGAGTAATCCATTCCGTGGTGTTACCATCGCCAATCCGCCGCCGGAGTTATACCTGCGTTTCAGCGATGCCTCGCCAGAAAATCCCGGCGGTGCAAAGGTTTTTCGTGTCCGCGTTTTTATCGATGATGTGTTGGAGTATGACATCATCGGCGGCAGGGAGCTGCCTGGTGTACTGCTATTCCCGAATGATAGTATGCGAGACGGAGATTCGCGCTGGGTGGATGGCGAAGGGACGTTTACCTACCGATTCTTCCTGTTCGCTCCGCAGGAGATCAACAGTGTGCGGTTTGAGGTTGATATCGCCAACGATTATCAAGTTGAACTATCAACAAACAACCAAGATTTTCACGTTGAACTGAGTGCGCCGGGCAACGTTAAGGACGAGTCGAATCGGAGAATGCATCGGTTTGAATATGGCGAATTGACCGATGAGGCGACGATGGGATTTGATCTCCAGACGACGCTGCTCGGATTTTCGATTGAAGCTGAGCGCGCCTGGTATGTCCAAACGAAACAGTATCCGCTCCTCAGCGGTAAGCGGGCGCACCGCACAACCGGTGCTTGGTTTATCGATGTAAATCGGAACTTCGGTCCCGTGACGTGGCGCAGCGAGGTCACACGGATTGCCCCCTTCTATACCGCAAGGAATTTCATAGATGATAACGACGACGACGATCCCTATGCGGATTCCCGTGAACCGGAAATTCTAATTTCAGGGAACACAAAGGATGATCTGGATGGCGATCGGGTCAAGGATTGGGATGACGATTTCCTGCTGTTCTTCGCGGATCCCCCACGGTTTCGGTTAGGTCTCAACCGTGAGTCGATTGACTTCAACAACAACGGTCAGCCGGACAACCTGGAGGACGACGATAAACCGAACTACCGTTACGATTACGACGAAGGATCTTCCGGGCATCATACCTACTTAAAAGTTGAGTTGCCGTTTGTCGATGGGCTTTCGGTGCTGCCCGGATACTATGCGAAACATCTTATTCTTCAGCACAAGAGCGCGAGAGGATGGTATAATGTCCTATCTTACGCCCCGAAATCGATTCCCCATTTTGGGACAATTCTCTTTCGTTATACCTTTCGCCGATCTCACGATATTATCCCGGACGATGTTGTGATTCGTAGTACAGGCGAAATAATTGAGGACGATTTGGCGCTCCAAAGATATCTCGGCAATATTTTCACGATGGTTGTTGATTACCAAGATATCAAAAATCTCACAATTCGTAGCAAATTCAAATACCAACGGGATACTTTATTCCACAGCCGTCAGCGGGTTATTGATACCGCCTTGATTAACCAGATCCGCTACGACTATAAAATTCGTGAAGACCTTACCATCTCTCCAGCATTTCGGAGCGATCGAAACATCGGCTATACGTTTCCTTTCGATAAACGGACCGCTTTTGATACCATCCGAAACGCTTATATTTTGACTTTAACCCATCAAGTCGCGGCGCAATTACAATTGAGTGCTGGCGCACAATTTTTGACGTGGCGTGATTTCAAGGATTCACAACGGAGTTTTAACCGAACTGTTAGCTTTTTGGAGCTCGTGCTACAGGGCGACGCCTTCGGGCAGCGAATGGGGCTGCTGATGACCGCTGATTACATAATCCAGAATTTTCTTGAACCGATTGGGGGCGGAGAAAGACACACGAATATTGGGATTTCCCTGTTCTTACTGTAGCGCACTGACTTGATTAGAGACCATAATTTCAAATGGAACAATAAAAAGGAGTAATAACCATGCAAGGACAACCGTGGGATGAGATGCAACCGTATTTTCGACTCATCACTCCCAAGCGTATTGTTATAGGGATTGTTATTTTGCTCGCTATCATTGTATCTTTGACCAGTATGTACACCGTCGAAGCGGATCAGGTGGCTGTGGTGCTACGGTTTGGCAAGTACATCGACACGACTCAACCGGGCTTGCGTTTCAAACTGCCGTTTGGCATTGATCAAATCATCGGTGTTCCGGTGAAGCGAGTGTTCAAGGAGGAATTTGGGTTTCGAACGCTTCGCGCAGGGGTCCGTACCCAATATGATCCCAGGGATTATTCTGACGAATCACTCCTATTAACCGGTGATCTCAGTATCGCTGATGTTGAGTGGGTGGTTCAATACCAGATCAGCGAACCGCAAAAGTTCCTGTTTGCAATCCGCGATGCAACCCGTTCTCTGCGTGACCTCTCTGAGGCAGTAATGCGGACTGTCGTTGGGGACCGCACCGTCACAGAAGTATTGACCATCGGACGTATTGAGATTGCCGCTGAGGTGAAACAACACCTTCAAGAGTTACTCGATCGGTACAACACTGGTTTGCTCCTTGTGAACGTTACCCTACAAGATGTGAATCCCCCGGAGACGGTGAAGCCCTCCTTCAATGCCGTTAATGAGGCGAAACAGGAGAAGGAGAAACTCATCAATGAAGCGCGGAAGGATTATAACGAATCTGTCCCGAAGGCCAGAGGTGTCGCGAAGCAACAAATTTTAGAGGCAGAGGGGTACGCGCTCAAGCGGGTCAACGAAGCCAGAGGCGATGCCGACCGATTCAACGCAATCCGACGAGAGTATCAAAATGCCAAAGCGGTGACCCGTCGCCGGCTCTATCTGGAAACTATGAAAACGGTGCTGCCCAAGGTCAAAGAAATCTATGTCATCGATGGTAACTCGACCAGTCCACTCCCAATTTTACAACTTGATAAATAACAGATTCATCTCACGAAAGGATATCCACGATGAACTCCAAAACACTGATATCGATAATCGTCATTGTCATCATCGCTATTCCCTTAGCCTCGAATATATTTTATACGGTTCGTGAAGATGAACAGGTGGTGATAACCCAATTCGGCGAAGCCATTAAAACAACGAGTGAAGCAGGATTGAAAGTAAAAACACCATTCATCCAGAAAGTCCAACGTTTGGAAAAGCGGATTCTCGAATGGGACGGTTCCCCCAACGAGATCACGACGAAGGATAAGCGGTTTATCTGGTTAGATACCACTGCACGCTGGCGAATCACAAATGCACTTGCATTCTACGAGAGATTCCGTGGTGGGAGTCCAGAGGCACTTGCTCAATCTCGTCTGGACGATATCATTGATTCAGCTGCCCGTGACTTGGTCACAGGGCAACTGCTGGTCGAAGTTGTACGTAACTCAGATCGCATTCTGGATCTCAATCTGGAGGAACTGGACCAAGACGAAGGTGGTGGTAGCGCTGAACAGCTGGAAAGTATTGAGGTGGGCAGGGATGAAATTGTACAGATGATCCTTGGAAAGGCGCAGCAGAGCGTCCCTAAAGATTGGGGAATTGAGCTAATCGATGTGCGGATTAAGCGAATTAACTATGTAGAAACAGTCCGTCGAGAGGTCTTTGCCCAGATGATTTCCGAGCGGGATCGGATTGCCGCAAAGTACCGGTCAGAGGGGCAAGGCGAGGCTGCGGATATCATGGGACAGAAACAGAAGGAATTGGAACGTATTCAATCTGAAGCCTACAAAACGGCGGAGCAGCTTAAAGGTGACGCCGACGCTCAAGCGATTAAGATTTATGCGGAGTCGCACGGTAGGGATCCGGAATTCTTCGCGTTCCTTCAAACGCTGGAGACCTATCGCAACACAATCGATTCCAATACCAAGCTGATTTTGTCGACGGATAGCGACCTCTACAACTATCTCAAAGCGGCCGGACTGACAGGCAGGCGGTAAGGTTGGAAAGGGATAGGCGCGAATGATTAAATCACTCCAGTTATATCAAGAAAGTAGGGACGGTAGTTCATGTCCCGATGCCGTATCCGAGCATCCCGAGGATCGGGACTTGTCGGGATTCTCGGAACGGAACGCTACCGGTAGACAATCCGTTCAATACTCTCCAACCCGCCGCCATCCACCATGGATTCGAGCACGCGTTCCATCTGGACCGAACTACACCGAGCTTAAGCGGTTGATGCGCGACCTCGAACTGCATACCGTTTGTGAGGAGGCGCAGTGCCCAAATATCGGTGAGTGCTGGGAAAGCCGATCTGCCACCTTCATGATTCTGGGTGATGTTTGTACCCGTCGGTGCATGTTCTGTGCTGTCACCAAAGGAAATCCAGAGGGGGTCGACTTCGATGAACCCCGTCGGCTCGGTGAGGCTGTCGGTCATCTAAAACTGAAGCATGTGGTGATTACTTCTGTCAACCGTGATGAACTTTCTGATGGCGGTGCCAGCATCTTTGCAGACTGCATCCATGAATCCCGGCGGCATAGCCCCGGCTGCACCGTTGAGGTGCTGATTCCAGACCTAGAAGGGAATTGGGACGCGCTTGCTGTGATTGTCGAAGCCAAACCCGACGTTCTCAATCATAACACGGAGACAGTACCACGCCTCTATCGTAGGACCCGCCCACAAGCCAAATATCAGCGAACCTTAGATCTACTGCGTATCGGCAAGGAGATGGATGGGACGATGTTGACCAAGTCCGGATTGATGGTGGGGTTAGGGGAGAGCACCGAAGAGTTGCTGGAAACGATGCAGGATATCTGCGATACGAATTGTGACCTCTTGACAATCGGACAATACCTTTCACCGACATCGAGGCATCTGCCAATTCAGCGGTATTACACCCCGGAGGAGTTTGAAGCGCTGAAGATCGCCGGTATGGACATGGGGTTTCGGCATGTGGAGTCGGGTCCGCTCGTCCGGAGTTCGTATCATGCACGAGAACAGGCGCAGTTGTAATTCATATTAGGAGTTGTACGGAAAGGAAATTCAGGATGTCTTCCCAATACAGAATTTTGATAGCCGATGCCCCGTGGTCAATAGAACCAGAACGGGAGGTCTTCGGAAGGATAGGCGCGGAGATCATCGCTGCCGAAACAAAAACGGAGGAGGAACTTCTTACTTTAGCGCCCCAAGTCGATGGAATACTCACTGACAGGCAATCAATAACCGGTGATATTATAGCAGCAGCGCAACGGTGCAAAGCCATCGCTCGATACGGGGTCGGGTTTGACAACGTGGCACTGAAAGAGGCGACAGCTTCGGGGATCGTTGTTACCAACGTTCCGGCTTACTGTATTGATGAAGTGACTGACCACGCCATGGCATTGCTACTGGCATGTGCACGAAAGATTCCACTCTTCCATAAGCACATTAATAGTTGGAATCGAGATGTCGGTCCCCCGATGCGTCGCATCCGTGGGCAGACGTTAGGTGTCATCGGGTTTGGGAGGATTGGGCAGGCAATCGCACCGAAGGCACAAGCCTTTGGGTTGGAGGTTATCGTCTTTGATCAGTACCTCACGTCGGAATCGGTTCAAGCGCACGGTGCGGTGAAGGTTGAACTCCCTGAACTTCTCGCGAAATCTGATTTCATCTCGATTCATACGCCATTGACGCCCGAAACAGAGGGATTAATCGGTGAGGCCGAACTTCGTCAGATGAAGCCCAACGCCTATCTCATCAACACTGCACGAGGCGGTATCATTGATATCGTTGCGCTCCACAAGGCGTTGAGTGAAGGTTGGATTGCGGGGGCGGGGCAGGATGTCTTGCCACAGGAACCTGCACCTCCCGATGAGCCGCTCCTCACGCTGGAAAACGTCATCTTAACACCGCACGTTGCGTTCCTCTCCGAAGAGTCAACGTACGATGCCCAGAAAACCGCAGCGTCAGAGGTTGCAAGGGTGCTCACGGGACAGATGCCCGAATCGGTGGTGAATCCGGAGGTTCTGGACAGTCCCGCACTTCGCGCCAAAGCACTCGCAGGACAATGAGTTTTTAGTTCGCTTTTTGTGTAGGGAACGCAGATCTGCGTTCCCTATGGAACCCCATCTCTAATCACGACAAGTTGAACTATACTACCTCCGCCACGCCGGATCCTGCGGAACGATAGGCTGCATCCAGCAGCTCTACCCCTCGCATCGCAGCTTCCCCCGGCGACCAATTCACGTCGGTTACTCCGAGGATCAGGTCGGCGAAGTTGTTGGGAGGACCGTCGCACTCATAAGCGCCCCCATCTGGCGCAACATCAGCGACCTCGTCAACCCCGTTGTGCCGACGCAACTCCATACGAGCGCGTTCGGCATCTAGGAGAAGCATCCCCTCAGTGCCGAATAAGCGGATGTCAACCTGAAATGGTCGATGCGTCGGCACTGTCCCTGTACCGCTAACCGTGCCAACCGCACCGCTCGTGAAGCGCGTCGTAATTGCATCATACAGGTCCACCTCTGCTCCGGGTGCGGTCATCATGCTAAAGACAGTCTCCGAGCGTAAACCCGACAGCCAGAACATCAATCCCGCCGAATGCGAAATTTGCCCATGCCCATAACCGCCTCCCGCAACCTGCGGATCCGCCCACGTTGCGGGATCCGGATTGAACATTGTCCCTTCGGACTGTCCGCTTACTTCAGCAACGTCCATGCCTTCCCCACTGAGTAGTCCACGAATCGGCGAAGCCATGTGACACAGCACATACTCGATTGTACCGACCCCGCCATCGTCCATGAGCTGTTTGGCATGTTGGATGAACGGCTTGTGATGCCAGCCGTAGGGCACCAGTAGTTCGACCCCGTTCTCGTCTGCCAATCGCACCAACTCTCGCGCATGGTCGGCACGTGTGGTTAGCGGTTTCTCACACATAACGTGTAGCCCCTTTTCAAGGGCGGCACGGGCGTGATCGTAGTGCAGTGTATGGGGTGAAGCCACAACCACACCATCCAATTCGCACTTGTCAAGCAGATCGTGATAATCTTCAGTCGCGTATGCAAAGCCGAACGCCTGTTGCACCTGCCGCAATTCTTCTGATCCCAGACGACAAACCCCTACCAATTCGACATCTTCGCGCCCCACGAAAACGGGCATGTGATTGCTAGTCGCCCACCATCCCGCGCCGATGAATCCGAGACGCGCTTTTTGCTGTGTGCTCATAACGCTTCCTCTATTCCTACGTAAAGGTGTCCACTATCAACGTCTAACAAGCCAGAATTCGCCGTCGCTGCGCGTTGCCAACATACCCAACAACACAGCACCGGGAAAATCTTCCGCCATTTCAATCGCCATTGTGAAGATTCGGATATCGGTCGCTGCGCGTTGCTCGATAGCTTTGAAATCGGGAATGCCTGAAGTCAAAATACCATCGCTAAATAACACCACAATTGTGGGTCCCCTATTGTGCGTCTCTTGCAACGCTTCAAGCATATCTTTGTCTGAATAGCGCTCGCTTTTCACAGGCTTTACGCTCTCAAGGTAGGCGATGGTATCGGCGAGATTTGCCTCACTGACAGGCAGGAAATCGGGCTGATAAAATTGGACCTCTTCGCTGAAGGTACAGACATTGAATTGATCGTGTGGTTCGAGAAATTCCAACGAATTTCCCATGATACGGAGAATTCGCTGAAGCTTGCGCGGCTTTAAGCCGACCATGCTCGATGAGAGATCGACACAGTAGATGATTCGCTGCGGTCCCTCTTGTCTTTCAATGAATCTGACCAGTCGACTTTTGGGGCGTTCCTCCGGATCGACTTTTTTGATCGGGTTCGTTATCACCCGTTCCATCTGTGGCATCTGCTGCGGTGTCACGCTGCCTGTTGATAATCCCACATTGTCATTCAGATTCATTGGTCCGAGACTAAACTGTGTCGGCTCAGCTGCGGAAACAACCCCTCGATCCGTGGCGGGTGCGTTGCTTGTCAAAATCTTCAGCGACGGTTGGTTGGTCTGCACAGTCGCTTTCTGACGCCGCACCTGCGGCCGTTTGGGACGATTCATCCGTTTCCTCTTGGGTTCTTCGACCTTCATCAGCACTGCGTTGATAGAGTCTTGATTCGCGATAAATTGCTCGCTGGTCCAGAAGAAAAAACCTATAACGCCAGCGATGGCGTGTAAGGCGAAAGAAACAACGAAGGCTTTGCTTGATTTATACTTTGATAGCATTCTGAAAAACTCTCAAATAATTTATAGTGAGTCATAAAAATAAATAGACACTTTCGCTCCCCGTGTTTGGTAGGCGCTGTTTCCAACTGCGCCGATTGGCAGTGTCTGATTAATTCTAAAATCTACCGTAGTTCATTAGTGCATTGGTTAATTCTTGTAAACGCGCTATATCCGATTTACGGGTTGGGTTGTCGCATCGACATTTTCTCAGGATCACTCTTGCGCCGGAGGACAACGCCCCATTGACCGACTATCCATAAGGTATCGTCTGGGGCATGGACGACAGTATATAGGTTGTTGGAAATATCCGTATGTTCGCGCTCCCATGTTGTACCACCATCCGTTGAGCGAAGGATTGTGCCGGACGCACCAACGGCATAGATTTCTTGATCCGACAACGCAAGGATGCCGTAGAGGGTTTCGGTGACACCGCTTGACAAGGCTTCCCACTTAAATCCACCGCCCGTTGTGCGGAGGATGATGCCGTAATCGCCCGCTGCCCAGCCCTTCCGTTTTGTGATGAATGATACGCCATATAGATCATAACCGGTGTCGGTTTCATGATGCTTCCAATAACCACCGCCGTTGATTGTTCGCTGGACAATGCCGCTATGCCCAACCGCCCAACCGAGCGGCGCAAAATCCATTTCGACCTGTTCGAGATCCTTCCCTGTGGAGGTGCGCTGAGGTGTCCAGATGGGACCGCCGTCTTGGTTATGGATAATCTGTCCATCCCTACCGACTGCCCAACCCTCTGAGAAATCACCAAACGCTACATCGTTGATCTCAAATGGTAACGGCGGATCTTCCTCAAATAGCCCCGGACGCGTCGGGGTTTCTCCCGCCGACCATTTAGCACCGTTGGTTGTGTACAGCACTGTCCCATCGCGTCGCATTGACCAACCCCACCGTCCTGCGCCTTCGGAGTTTAAACCGGACACGTCGGCAAAATGAATGCCAACCAGAGTCTGTGCGGTCCCGCTTTGCAGGTGGGTCCAGGTTTGTCCACCATCCCGAGTTTCCAGCAGGATACCGTTCTCTCCGGTGATCCAACCGTGTGAGCCGTCCAGGAAGAGGATATCGCGGAAGTCATCAAGTTGCTCGCCGAGTTGACGTTCCCACGTTTGTCCGGCATTTGCGGTATGATAGATATGTCCCGCGTCACCAACCGCCCACGCGTGTTGGTCACCGACAAAATGGACGTTTGTAATTGGCAACCCAGATTGGCGACGAACCCGACGCCGGCGGTCCCTCAGTCTTTCTCGGTTTTCGGTTTCCGTTTCTGTCTGTGTAACTACGGTGGCTTCGGTGTCTGCCTCAATCTCACCTTCGGGTGTGAAACGCCCGGCGCGGGATCGCTGCTCGCTCAAATCTCTCTGAAAGATGTCGGTAAAATTATCGTCCAACGGATTGGTAACCGGTGCCTGTGGCGCTTGGTCGTTATCCGCTGCTGCCTCCCTTTCCGCCTGTTCGTTCTGAGCAATTAGTTCTGCTGGCGTCTCAAGTCCTACGTAGTTTGGCAACCAACTCTCGCCTTGGTCGTCCGTCACGAGGATAGCCCCACTCCGATCGATTCCCCAAGCACGCTGATGATTATCGAACTTGATTCGGCGAAGCCCTTCCACCATGGTTTCCGGCAAGAGTTGTTTCCACGTCACGCCCCCGTCCTGTGTGGTGAAAGATCTGCCATCTCTGCCTACAATCCAGCCGGACTTCGGGTCGGCGAAATGGACTGCGGCAGCAGGTTGGTGGGTTTTGTCCTGAATCTCCCAGTAGTCTCCACTGTTGACCGTACGTAGAATCAACCCGCCTTCGACCCGTTGGGGGGTAATAGCCCATCCTTCGGTGCTATTGACGAAATGAAGGGCTGTGATTGGCTGGTTCGTCGTTCCGGTCTTCTGACGCTTCCACGTTACGCCGCCATCCGTTGTATGAAGCGTTTGTCCCTGATCAGCGCCGAGCCAACCCTCTTTCGTGTTAATAAACTGCATGGCGCTGACCCTACTGAAGTTTTGTACCACCTTCTTGATGACCTGCCACGTCTGGCCACCGTTCTCCGTTCGGAGCAGCACACCGCGTCCGGCGATCCACCCGTGATTTTCGTCAACAAAAGTGACTAAACGCAAATCTTCCTTCACGCCGCTGTGTTGGGGCACCCACGTTTTACCGCCATCCGTCGTATGTGCGATCACGCCGCCGGATCCAATCGCCCACCCGCGAAGACTGGCTGATTCATCCGCCGTCCGATGGAAATAGGTGTCGGTAAAATCGGTCTGCCAAGTCGCCTGACGGACGATATCCCAATGATAGGTGACCTCCTCAATAGTCGGTGGTTCCTCGACAACATCGGTAGCGTCCGTTCGTTCTGCGATAGGGGGAAGTTCGGCTGGCAGTTCTTCCGCGTCAACAGAGTAACGCATCGCAATCCCGCCTTTGCCGACAGCAACCATCCCTTCCGGCGAAAGCGCGAACCCGTAAAGGTCGTTCTCCGTATCGCTCTCCTGCTTCTCCCATTTCTTTCCACCGTTGGTGGTGGTCAGTATCACGCCGCCATCGCCCACGATGAGACCGTGTTTTTCATCGGCAAAGTAGACCTTATTCAGGTTTGCCTCTACGCCGCTGGGTTGGAATCTCCACGTTTTTCCACCATCCTTGGTGTGTAAAATTTCTCCAAACTGCGCCGCTACCCAGCCGGTTTTGTTGTCGATAAAGTAGATCGCGTACAGTTCATTGTAGGTAGGGGTCTTTTGCTGCGTCCATGTCAAGCCGCCGTTGGCTGTGTGGATGACAATGCCGGGCCAACCGACCGACCAGCCTTCCTTTTCGTTGAGGAAGAATACCTCTTTGAGCATGTGAAATTCGCCCGGTGTCTGCTGCACCCACGATTCTCCGCCGTCAGCCGTATGCAGAACTGTTCCGAGATCGCCAACGACCCACCCCTTTTTCGGGCTGACGAAGTAGGTGCCTCGGAGCGAATACCACCACCCGCTTCTTTGGGTTTCCCAACTCTGTCCGCCATCGGAGGTATGAACAATCATGCCACGGTCGCCGACCGCCCAACCCTCAAGATCGGAGACAAAATAGAGGCTTCGGATGTGGTCCCAGATGTCCGTTTGAACCTCAGTCCACGTTTGACCGCCGTCTTGACTCATGGCGATGGTGCCTTTTTCGCCGACAGCGATTGCCCGGTTCCCATCAGCAAACTGTATCTCCTCAAGGTTGTTGGCGGTCGTGCCGCTGGCTATCGTCCATGTCTCCCCGCCGTCCTCTGAGTGCATAATTGTGCCTTGCCAGCCGACCGCCCACGCCTCATCTGGGGTGGTGAATTGAACCCCGGTCAGATTATTTTCGGTGCCGCTCTCCAGCAATCGCCAATTGTCGCCGCCGTCCTCTGTGAATGTGATGAAACCGATATCAGCGACCGCCACGCCGCGTTTGTTATCTATGAAATGGATACTATTGACCGTATCTCGGACATGTCCGTTGATCAGTGGGATACGGCTGTCCTGACGTGTCCATTCGGCACCCCCATTTGTCGTGTGGAAAATTGAGCCATCGGTTCCGACAAGCCAGCCTTCATTATTGCTGATGAAGAAGACCCGTTTGTTGTCGTTGATCATCCGATCCCGTTCACCCTCGTAGCGGTTACTCTGCTGCCGCCACGTTTTGCCACCGTCCTCTGTGAAGAAAATCCGATCATTGGCACCGACAGTCCAACCACGGCGTTTACCGACGAACCAGACACCACTGAGCGGGAACTCACTGATGTATTCATACCGTTCCCACGTCTTGCCGCCGTTCTTCGTGTACAGAACATCGGCATCCTCTCCGACGATCCACCCCTCATCCGAGTTTGCAAAGTGGACATCCCGGAGCGTTGCTAAGGTGCCACTGTCTTGGAGATGCCAGCGGCGTCCGTCATCGGTGGTCGCGATTAAACCCCTATCGCCAACCGCCCAACCGTAGCGGGAATTGGTGAAATAGACCGCCTTAAAATCACCTTCCGTTCCAACTTCTTGACGTTCCCACGTTTTTCCACCATCGTTTGTATGAACGATCATTCCCTTTTCGCCGACAATCCATCCCCGTTCGGCATCGGCGAAGTGCAGATCCGTGAAGTTAGCTTCCCAATCCGCTTTGCGGGTCACGTCTTGCCTACAACCGATGAGTAATATTATGAGTGCAAGCGCAAATGTTGTCCCTCGGAATATGTATTGATACGTCTGTTTCATTCGGTTTTTTCTCCTTAAAGTGTCATAGCGTTCCTTGAAGCTTGGAGAGCCCAAAACCCGGTGGCGTGTCAGATCGCCTTTGGACCTGTCTCAACTCGATGAGGGAGCGGAGAACAGTAGCGAAACGCCTCCCGAAATTCTTGATCCTTTGGACGTAAAAACATCCTAAATGTTGAAGGGCTAATCCGTTTCTATCCTACAAAGTATAACATACTCCTGTCCCAAACCCTATACCAAAATTTACCGAAGCAGGATGCCTGTCTGGACATTCTGTCCGGTGGGAGTGTTGGGCATCTGTTGCGCTCCGGCTTTTTGCTTGCATTTCAATAATGGTTATGCTAACATGAGCGCATTATATCCTCGGCGAAAATTTCATACAGATACAGTCGCGCACATCGCATTGAGATGCGTTCTCAGACTGAATTTACAGGACTCAAATTGGAGATAATCCAATGAAAATCTGTGAATGGTTGGCGCCTGCAATTATGGAATTTTATCTAGGAAAATTAGAAAAGGGATTTATAGAACTGAGAGCAAAAGAGAGACAAACTTATATTCGAGCAACCGTTCTGGTGGTGCCTTTGGCTGCGATAGCGCTTGTATCGAAAGCTGCTGTAACGGCCTTTTGAATTGATATCTGAAACCAACGAAACGTCCGATAATTATCCTTATGGGGCATTTATCTAAAAAGAAAACTATGACACACTTTTTTATATTTTGCCTACGGCTCAAATATGTCCGAGAGAAGATTAAAGAAAAGACTCCCTCTGCTCAAATAATAAAGATTACTGCCCTTTCACAAACGCAGCAAGGACGGATATGGATGGCATTGATTGGACTGATCGTGTATTGCTCATGTTATTGCTTACCCCTAGCCGCACAGCAAGTCAATGCGATAGCAGCAGAAGTTAAACGATGATGAGTTTAATAAGGATATGCTGACAAAGACTGTGACCAAAACGAGGCATGTGATGCGATATATTATTGTTGACTGTACATGTTAAGAGTATCACCAGATTTTAGGGATAGGACTTACGCAGGTGAACACATCAATGTCTGTATTCGTAGGGAACGCAGATCTGCGTTCCCTACATACGCACAACTCGTCACGCCTATGTCGCTTTCCATGAGCCCCGTAATCTGAAGTGCGTAAGTTCTGAGGGATATAAATATCCGATAAAATATGTTATCGGCTGTGCATTTCATTAGTTAGGTGATTATCGGATATTGTGATGATTTGTAAGCCACAAGGGAGGCACACATCCCCATACCTCCCTTTATGAACGAAATCGGGCGCGTGTGTGCAGAACGAACTACCCAAGCTAGTCAAACGAGAAACCAAGAAGCGAAAAGAACCACAGAGGCTGTTACAATAAGAAGCGGATTATAGGTTAGTTCAGAGGTCCGTTAGTTTGGGCTTCACACTTATTAGCAATCGTGGGATAATCCCGCACAAAAATAGGAGATAGAAAAATGCACGCTATTCGTATTCACGAATACGGTGGGCCAGAAGTGCTCCGTTATGAAGAAGTTTCTGCCAATGAGCCCGGTGCGGGTGAAGCCCGGGTGCGTATCGAAGCAGCGGGACTGAATTATATCGATGTTTACCACCGCACGGGACTCTATCCGAGTACCAACATGCCCTTCACGCCGGGGCGGGAAGGTGCGGGCGTAGTCGAGGCAATTGGACCCGGTGTCACCGAGGTCAGTGTGGGGGACCGTGTAGCTTATGCGACGCACCAAGGTTCCTACACCGAAGTGGCGACCGTGCCATCTGAGGCACTTGTCCCTTTACCCGATTCAATTGACATCCAGTCAGCAGCAGCAGCGATACTGCAAGGTATCGCTGCACACTATCTGACCCGCAGCACCTATCCACTCAGTACAAGCGATACGGCACTCGTGCATGCAGCCGCCGGCGGGGTCGGACTTCTACTCATTCAGATGGCTAAAACGTTGGGAGCGCGTGTATTGGGCACGGTCTCCACCCCGGAGAAAGCACAACTCGCCAAGGAAGCTGGTGCCGATGAGGTCATCCTCTACACACAGACCGACTTTGAAGCGGAAGTTAAACGCCTAACGGATGGGCAAGGGGTTGATGTGGTCTACGATTCGGTCGCCAAGACGACCTTTGATAAAAGTCTCAACAGTCTTCGCCCCCGCGGTCATCTGGTCCTGTTTGGTCAGTCGAGCGGAACTGCGGCACCATTGGATCTGAGCCGTCTGTCAAGTGGTTCGTTGTTCGTGACGCGCCCGATGTTGACACACTACGCTGCCGATCGGGAAGAGCTAATGGAGCGGACGGGCGACCTCTTTGAATGGATCGCCGCTGGCACATTGAAGCTGCGCATTGATAGGACGTTTCCGCTTCAAGATGCCGCGGATGCCCACCGTGCACTAGAAGGCAGACAGACAACTGGTAAGGTGCTGCTGATTCCTTAGGATCTGCTCCAATATACCATTCGTCTACTTACCGCAAGTTGCCCCCTACCGTTAGAAACAACGCCTACTACTTCCACAACAAACTGGCGTCCGCTGGGGTTTATGAGGAATTAGGAGGATTTAGACGCGTATGGCTTGGCTAATATTTACACTAATAGCAATGACCTCGGTGGGATTCTTGGGGGTCTTTACTCATGCTGGGCAGAGGGCGATGGAGGATCCAGATAATGGACGATACAAAGCACTTCTTTTCGCCGGGATTGGCTATTCACTGGTAGCGATCGTCGGTTCGGGATCTATGTTAGTAGCCAACGGTGCTGAATGGAGTTTTCCGACAAAAGGGCTTGGCTTAGCAGCCTTAGTGGGAATTGCTATTGTTGTGGTGATGTTGAGCAACCTCTTGGCATTTGCTGCGCGAGGCGCGCCGGTTGTTGTAATGTCTATCGGTTCCGCCGGTGCCCCAGTTGTGAATGCCGTTATCGCTCTGGCACTGTTTCCGCTGCCTCCGGGCAGTTTGCGGTGGGAATTTATCTTTGGTATCGCAGCAGCAACGATTGGCGGTTATATGGTGACAGTTTATCGTCCGGGTACATAGGAGGGTTGTAGATGCGGCGTAGACGTTTGTTAATATTTCGTAGACCTTGGTTGCTGTTTTCGTTGATAAAGGTTATGGCGCTGGGACTCTACGGTGTCATTCTTCACGCGAGCCGGATAGCGATGGCAGATCCAACCAATGGGCGGCACAAAGTGCTTCTTTTCGCCGGGATTACCTATCTATTGATAGCAGTCATTGTCTCAATAAGCATGTTAGTAGTCCGTGGTGCCCGATGGCGTTTCCCAACGAAAGGAATAATTTTCGCAACTTTAGCGGGAATCGTCAGTGCAATGGGTGCGGTTGGTCTCCTCTTGGCATTTGGAGCGCAAGGGACACCGGTTGTGGTCATGTCCATCTTTTTCGCTGGTGTGCCAATTATCAATGCCATTGTCGCTATGGTGATAGATACGCCGCAGCCGGGGGGCTTACGGTGGCAGTTTATTGTCGGCATCCAGTTAGCAATAGCCGGCAGTTGTATGGTAACAATTTATCGGCCCGGGATGTAGGAAAACTCTCCTACTCAACCGTTATAAACACGCCCTAATTCGGTGTCTGGAAAGGAGGGCATCAACATGAAAGCTGCTCAACTGTATGCCTACGACGAAGAGATGAACGTCGATCTTAAAATCGAAAGTGTACCTGAGCCGACCATCAGCGATCCCGAGGATGTGATTGTTCGTGTCGGTGCTGCAGGCTTGTGCCGGACGGATCTGCATATCATCGAAGGGATATGGCAAGATGTGATGGATGCGGACGGCGCACTGTTGCCCTACATCATGGGACATGAAAACGCAGGCTGGGTTGAGGAGGTTGGTGCTGGCGTGAAATCGGTAAAGCCCGGTGATGCCGTTATCTGCCATCCCTTACGGTCGTGCGGAATCTGTGCAGGCTGCCGCCGCGGCGAGGATATGTACTGCGAGAACAACGCATTTCCGGGTCTCAGCACTAACGGCGGTTTCGCTGAGTACTTCCTGACCAACGAGCGAGCGCTGATCACACTCAACGAGAATGTATTGCCGGTGAATGTGGCTCCCATGGCTGACGCTGGCATTACCGCCTATCGGGTAGCCAAACGAGCGGCGAAGATATTGAACCCAGGCAGTTATTGTGTAGTCCTCGGTGTGGGTGGGTTAGGACACATTGCCCTCCAGTGTTTACACGAATTGTGCGGCACCCGTACCATTGCGGTTGACCGGAGTGAAGCTGCCCAGAAGCTGGCTAAAGACTTAGGGGCTCACCATGTTCTTGACGGCGGTCCCGATGTCATTGAAGAATTGAAAGAACTCACCGGAGGCGGCGCCCACGCCGTCATCGATTTTGTGGGAGAGCTCGGTGCAGAGCAACTCTGTTGGCAGATGTTGCGTCAAGGCGGAACTCACTTCGTTGTCGGCTACGGCGGTAAAATTGAAGTCCCCACTGTTCACATGATTATCAATGAGATCGCAATTGTCGGCAGCCTCGTTGGTAACTACACGGAATTGGTCGAACTGATGGAGCTTAACGCCGAAGGTCGCGTCAATATGCGTGCACAAGAGTACTCGCTGGACAACATTAACACGGCTATCGCCGACTTCAAAAATCGCCAAATTGTGGGTCGGGGAGTTATTGTTCCTTAGAACCTGTTTGAAAAATCCAAATAATCTCTGAAAGTTGTCATTTTACGGGTAAATACTCTCAAAATCGGTTGCTTTTGCCCCTAGCATGGCAAAAGATGACCGTTTCACGTACGCTTAAAACAGATTCTTAGCCCCAGCGGGGCGACATGTTTATAGAATACAGGACAAACAAACAACTTAAGCCCCAGAGGGGCGACATGTGAACAACTTCCTAAAGATGACTGTTTCACTCTTAAAACAGGCTCTTAATCTCCTATCACTCAAATTGATGGGTTCGTACTAACGATTCCAGTACAGCCTAAGTGGAGGGAAAAATGTACGATGATGTGCGGTTATCGCTTCCTGATACCTTGGACCGAGAAACTATCTTCAAACGGCTGGAGAAGGTGCTTGATCCCGAACTTGATGAGCCCATCCTCAAACTTGGTTTTGTCAAGTCGATCGAGGCTGAAAGCGATCATCTGACAATTGAGCTACACCTTCCAACCTACTGGTGTGCACCCAACTTTTCCTACATGATGGCTGAAGATACCCGCCGTGAACTTTTGACGGTTCAAGGGCTTAGCGATGTCACAGTTCGCTTGAAAGATCATTTTGCCGCGAGGACAATCGAGGCGAGTGTGAACGCCGGTAAATCCTTCTCGCAGGCTTTCCCGGATGAGGCATCTGAAAACTTGTGTCAACTCAGCGATCTTTTTCTTCGCAAGGGGTATATCAGGCGTCAAGAGCGTCTGTTGCGGAACTTGAAAAGTGCGGGTTTGTCATTTGAAGAAATCGCTGCCCAACGCATTGGCGACCTCTATTTTAAGGACGAATCTTGTCAAATCCGGCGTAACGATGGTCGGATCTGTGATGTCGGAGCAGCGGAAGTCGCTCAGCAGTACTTCCAGCGTCGAGCGGAACTAAATCTTGATTGCTCGCCTACCGCGCCTTTGATAATCGATCTACGTGGTGAAAAGGTAACTGCCGAACAGTTAGAGGAGTATCTGATACGTGCACGCACTGTGCGCGTCGCACTGCAAGCCAACGGGTCATTCTGTGCCGCTGTGTTGGCAGCACGGAAAGGCAAAAACTGACCTATGCGTCATAAACGCCGCTGGCTCATTGAAAAAGAAAGTGCAAAACATTAAAAAAGAGGAAGCTCATGTAAAAAGAGAGTGCAAGGCACAAAAATAAATCGTAGGGGCGGGGTTTCCCCGCCCTTACTTGTCAGTGCGGGTCGGGTGACCCGATCCCTACTAAGTTTCTGTTGCACGATTTCTTAACATGAGCGAAAGAGGAAGAAAGGAAGGAAAAGACGAGAAGGATGGGGAAGTGACGAGGCGAGGGGGTGAGTCAGTTTTTACCCGCTTCCGCCCATACTCGCTCCCACGCTTCCAATCTTGCACTTTTCCTACAGTTGCTGTTGCACGCATTCTTTACATGAGCGAATACCGTTAAATATACAAGGAGCCTCACAATGTATAAAGAAAATGGGCAAGAGATTTTTGTTGTTGACGGACATATGCACTTTTGGGATGCCAACCCGGAAAACTGGCGCAACGAGTATGGTGAAGGCTGGATTCGATGTTTCTATGATTTTCATACCGCCCTCAGTCCGGAGGAATATGTCTGGACCTTTGAAAAGTATTGCAACTACGGTGAAGAGACACTGGTTAACGATCTCTTCGCGGAGGGATACGTCGATGTTGCCATCCTCAACTCAACGTATCTTTACGAATTTTACAAAAACGGATTTAATACGCATCAACAGAATAACACAATCAAAGCGAAATATCCTGACCGTTTTATTCTCTGCGGTTCTTTCGACCCCAGAGCGGAGGAGGCAGGCATAGATGCATTTCGGCAGATGGTGGAGGATTACCCGATTCAGGGGCTCAAGCTCTACACCGCCGAATGGCGAAACGGCTCGAAAGGTTGGCGACTGAATGACCCATGGGCTTACAAATACTTTGAGCTCGCCGACGAACTTGGGGTTAAGAATATCCACGTCCACAAGGGACCAACGGTTTATCCCCTCAATCGGGATGCCTTTGATGTTGCCGATGTGGACTATGCCGCAACCGATTTCCCCAATCTCAACTTTATCATTGAGCACATCGGACTGCCACGATTAGACGACTTTTGCTGGATTGCTACACAGGAAAAGAACGTCTATGCCGGCATGTCGGTGGCGATGGCGTTCATCCATTCGCGTCCAAAATATTTCGCTGAGATCGTTGCCAACCTGCTATTTTGGTTAGGTGAAGATAAGATGATTTTCGGTAGCGACTATGCGATCTGGACGCCCAAGTGGTTGATCGAGAAATTTATGGCGCTTGAGTTGCCGGACGATATTAAAGAAGAATATGGGGTTGACATTACGCCAGAAGCGAAGCGCAAGGTTTTAGGTGAGAACGCCGCCCGTCTGTATGGGATTGACCTCCCTACCCATCGGGAGAAACTAAGTCAAGACGAGATTGGTGTCAAACTTGCCGCAGGCGCGTAAAACTGGGTTAGCATTGGGAACTGTGCGACATCACCCCAACCACTGTTACGAGGGATGCCCATGATCGCGGCACATACCGATGTCGTTGGAAGTTTGCTCCGTCCGCCTGAACTCCTCAAAGCGAGGAGCGAGGTCGCTGCGGGCCGAATGACGCAAGCGGCGTTCAAAGCTGCCGAGGACCAAGCGGTTGACCAAGCGGTTGTGCTTCAAGAAGCCGTGGGCTTGGATGTGGTCACCGATGGCGAGATGCGCCGGCTATCCTTCCAGAGCCAGATGACGGAAGCGGTTGCCGGTTTTGGTGAATATGATCTCAACGCCTTCCTCTGGGGTGACTGGCGCGGTGACGAAGATGCAGGGACCCTGAACTTAGAACGTCCCAAGAATTTGGGTGTTGTAAGCAAGCTCAAACGTAAACGTCACCTGTCAGTGGAGGAGTTCACCTACCTGCGAGCGCGGACAACTCGTATACCGAAGATCACGTTACCCAGTCCCAGCATGTGGACAAACTTCTGGTCGTCAGAACACTCTCTGTCTGCCTATCCCACGCTTGACAGTTTTCTTGCTGATGTCGTTGATATTATGCGGGACGAGGTCGCTGAGTTAGTCCGATTGGGCGCAACCTACATTCAACTTGATGCCCCCCATTACCCGTTGCTACTTGATCCCAAGACGAGAACTTTCTACGAAGGACAAGGCTGGGATCTTGATCGGTGGCTGGTTCGAGGCATTGAGATGGATAATGCGGTGATTGGCGATTTTCCAGAAGTAACCTTTGGCTTTCATCTCTGACGCGGCAATCAGGGCAGCCGGTGGTTGGTCGAAGGGGGTTATGATCTGATTGCCAAGCCGATTTTCCAAGACATCCGTGCCCAACGTCTGCTCCTCGAATACGACAATGAGCGCTCCGGTTCATTTGAACCGTTGAAAGAGATTCCCGATGACAAGATTGCTGTGTTAGGATTGGTCACGACAAAAACGCCGCGCCGCGAAACACCCGAAGAGCTCACGGTGCGTATCAAGGAAGCCAGCCAACTTCTGCCGCAAGAACGACTTGCGTTGAGTCCTCAGTGTGGCTTTTCAACTTCGGTCCTCGGTAATCGCATCACGGCGGACGACCAAAAGCGTAAGTTGTCGGTGGTTGTTGAGACTGCCAGAAGGGTGTGGGACTAAACAAGGTAAACCTAACCATCGCATTGAATAGCGCTTTTTGAGGCATACATCAAAACATATATGGTGAATTCTAAAAATAAATAGACACTTTCGCCCCCAGCAGGTTCGGTTTCCAACCGCACCGGTTTGGAGTGTCTCATTAATTCTAAGGTCCACTATAAATATGAGTTCGATTGGAGTTTTTGAAGGAGGAAGGACATGGCGCAAACGCCTAAAAACCATCAAACCCGCACTGAATCCATTGGGAAATGGACGGTTCGGATTAGATCTTACCAGCTCGGTGATGCGTATATCTGCACTGTGGATAACGTGAGTCCCGGTGCTGTCATTGCTCGGTCTACAGCTGCGACCCGCATAGATGCAGAATCCGACGCGTTGGCGCAAGCAAAAGCCGCGATGGCATAATTGTGTTATACGAAATTAGAGAAACCGAGTTCGCTTATGTGAAAAGAAAGGGCAGAGCGTGAAGAGAAACCAAGTTTTGCAGAAAAAACTCGGTTTCTGATGCCTTTGTAGAAGCTAAGAAAAGTTGGGAGCGATAGGATGAACCTCAATAAGTTGTCACGAAAACATACCCTTACAAGCCTTGCAAAAACATGTGGGTGAGCGGCGAAGGTCAGTCCAGTTGGACTGGGGGAGCTGCTCGCTAAATTGCCGAAGAAAAACGATCCGGATCTACTCGTTGGATTTGAAACTAGCGACGACGCTGGCATCTACCGTCTCAACGACGAAATGGCACTGGTTACGACCGCCGATTTTATCACGCCGCCGGTGGATGACCCGTATCTGTTTGGTCAAATTGCCGCGGCCAACTCAATCAGCGATATTTATGCGATGGGCGGCAAGCCCGTAACCTGCCTGAATCTGGTGGGGTTCCCAGCGGATAAATTGGATCCAGAGATCCTGCACGGGATTGTCGAAGGCGCGTTAAGTAAAATTACCGAATCTGGTGCGGTCTTGGCGGGCGGGCATACGACCGATGACGAGGAACCGAAGTTTGGATTGTCGGTCACCGGAATTGTGCATCCGGAAAAATATTGGCGGAACGTCGGTGCGAAACCGGGGGATGTCTTAATCCTGACCAAACCGATCGGTAGTGGCGTGATTTTTAACGCGAATCTGAAAAATTGGGTGTCAGACCAAGCGTTGGATGAGTGTATACAAACTATCACGACGCTCAACAAGGGGGCGGCAGCGGTTATGGCTGACTTTGACATCCATGCGGTAACGGACATCACCGGATTCGGATTGGGTGGACATAGTCTGGAAATGGCGGAGGGATCGGACGTGACTTTGGAGATTCGGACCGACGATGTGCCGATGATGCGCGAGGCCTTGGAGATGTATGAGAAAGGGATGCGGACGGGTGTCAACGCCGCCAATCGAGCGCTGATTGAAGATTCGACACATTTTGAAAGATCGCTTCCTGATTGGCATGAGGAAATTTTCGTTGATCCACAGACTAGCGGTGGCCTGCTGATGTCTGTGCCTGCCGCTCAAAGCGAATCGCTGTTGATGGCTTTGCACAATAGCGGTGTGACAGAAGCGCAGATTGTCGGGAATGTGAAGTCCTTTGTTGAACCGAACCATCTTGTTTTTCTATAAACTAACGCAAGTTGCTAGTAGCATAGAAAAACCGAGTTTTTCGCGCTCATATCGTCTGATTTGGGGGAAATAGGTTGGATTTTGCCTTAAATCGCGTGCCTGTAAAAAACTCGGTTTTTGACGCTTAATTTATCAACTAGCAACTTAGGTTATAAATAGGAGGTAGATTATGCACGTCGATGTCAGAACCAGTGTTGTCTGTAAAAAACTCGGTTTTTGACGCTTAATTTATCAACTAGCAACTTAGGTTATAAATAGGAGGTAGATTATGCACGTCGATGTCAGAACCAGAGACGGGGTTATTATCTTAAAGCCGATTGGGGATATCATCGGACCTGCAAGTCATGATCTTCGGGCTATGGTTGATGATCACTTGCAAAACCCCTCTAAATACGAGAATGTCCTATTTGATTTTGCAGAATGCAGTCGGATAGATAGTGTTGGTATTGGCGTGCTAGCCGGATTACATGTGTCTATTGCAGGCAAAGGCAAAAAGATAGGTGTGGTCAACGTTGGCAATAATATAAAAAATTTCTTTCTGATGATGAAACTGATTACGATGTTCGACCATTTCAACACTGAAAGCGAAGCGATAGTCAATCTGCGAATTGGCGAGGGGGCTGAAGGCAGTGGTTGAAATTGTGAAATCGTTCTGTCAATTCCCAAGTGCGAGACGTCCAAGTCTCAACCAACTGCCACCAATATAACTGGGTTAGGCTAACCTGTGATGACTTGGGAGCATATAATTGCACCCATCGGTTCGTCGTAGCGCAATTCATTGCGCGTGAGTTTTTGTCCAATTCTGCGTGAAAAATGGGGATTCTTACCATTTTCACTGACCTGTAAGACATTCTGTAGGTCGAGTTTCCATACTCGACAGCTGCTAAAACTTGTGAGCATGATTAAGTCCGTGGGGATTGATGCTCTCCCCAGACAACTCGCTCGGATCCGACTTCGCCGAGAGTCCAAGACTTTGGATAGACATACCCAAGCCATACCTGTACGTGTGCCGTGGGTTTGTCAATCCACTGCGAGCAGTAATGGGCGCTATTCAGTTCCCATTCTCCCGTTTTCCGACATATTCCATAACTGGCAACTTGCGTTATAAACTATGAGAATCCGCCTAATTACCCCCGCCCCGACATACTCCCGAAAGGGGAACCGGGTGACTGCCCTTCGGTGGGCTCGCATCTTACGGGAACTGGGTCACCGCGTCGTTATCGCAGAGCAGTATCAGGGAGAACGGTGCGATTTGCTGGTCGCGCTTCATGCCCGTCGCAGCCACACTTCTATTGCGCGTTTCCGCGACGAACAGCCGGAGCTGCCCCTCATCCTCGCTTTGACAGGAACAGATCTCTACGGCGATATCCATACAGACGCATCAGCCCAAGAATCTCTGGAGATAGCAGACCGTCTTATTGTGTTGCAGCCCGCCGGCATTGAAGAGCTCCCTGAACATCTCCGTAACAGAGTGTGGGTGATTTATCAATCGGTAACAGCACCGCCGGGTAAGTTTTTTCCAAAAAAGAACGTTTTTGAGGTGTGCGTGTTGGGACATCTGCGTCCTGTGAAGGATCCATTTCAGACCGCGATGGCAGTCCGGCAACTGCCCCCATCTTCTCGGATTCAGGTGGTACATGTTGGAGGAGCACTCACCGACGACATGAAGACAGAGGCAGACGCCGAAGCGTCCACCAATCCACGTTATCGCTGGCTGGGGGAACTTCCACGTTGGCGAGCACTCCGCGTCCTTGCGCGCAGTCGGCTGCTCGTGCTAACCTCGCAGATGGAGGGCGGAGCGAATGCAGTTTCCGAAGCGATTGCCTGTTCCGTCCCCGTCATTTCGTCGCGGATATCTGGCTCGATCGGTCTCTTGGGAGAGGATTATCCGGGATACTTTCCGGTGGGAGATACACGGGCATTGACAGATCTGCTCATGCGTGTTGAGATGGAGGCGGCATTTTATGATACACTTAAAACGCGGTGCGAACAACTAAAGCCGATTGTCGATCCCGAACGTGAACGTCAGAGTTGGAAACAGTTGCTGCAAGATTTATAATAGACTTTCAAGGATAACACTGTTCGATCTATAGGTCAGGACGAAAAAAGAGAGCGGAGGCAGCTAGCTATGAAAAGGGTTGGGGTTGTGGGTGCCGGTGCGTGGGGAACTGCCCTTGCAATGACCGCGGCGCGTGCTAGGAGCGACGTCACCCTATGGGCACTGGAACCGGAAGTAGTGGTATCTATCAACGAACGAGGTATAAATGAGATGTTCCTGCCCGGCGTTGAGTTACCTGACACCCTTCATGCGGTCAACGATTTGGAGGCGATGCTGGGTCAGGACGCGCTGTTGATGGTGGCACCCGCCCAATATGTGGGAGCCACCTGTGAGCGACTGGCTTCAGCCGGTCTGGACGACGCTCTCCCTATAATTATATGCAGCAAGGGAATAGAACAGGATAGCTTGAAGTTGATGAGCGAAGTTGCAGCCGAGCATTTCCCCAATCCACTGGCGATATTGAGTGGACCCACCTTTGCGATCGACGTGGCGAAGGGGCTGCCGGCTTCGGTGACGCTGGCCTGTGGTGATGTGGTCCTTGGACAAAAGCTTGCGCGACTAATCGTACACCCAAAATTCGGCGTCCATCATTCCGACGATGTGGTAGGTCCCCAGATCTGTGGTGCCATGAAAAATGTCATTGCCATCGCGTGCGGTATTATAGAAGGAAAAGGACTGGGCGAAAGCGCGAAAGCCGCACTAATCACCGAAGGTTTGGGGGAGATAAGCCAACTGTGTGTTGCCAAAGGTGGCAAGTCTGAAACGGCGATGGGGCTATGCGGTCTGGGCGACCTAATCCTAACTTGTAACAGCCACACCTCACGCAATATGTCTTTGGGTTACGCATTGGGACAGGGAAAGGTGTTAGAGGAGATTCTGAGCGAACGCGTGAGTGTTGCCGAGGGTGTTGCATCGTCTAATTCTGTGGCGGGGTTAGCAGCCCAATTGGGTATCCGGCTGCGGATTTGTGGAATCGTCAATCAGATTGTACGCGGCGAGGCAGATGTAGATCAGACAGCCCTGGCACTCGTTCAGAGCTGAGGATGGAAATACTGATTGAGTTACTACGCTACCTACAAAGCCCCAGCGGGGCGGCATGTTTATAGCCGGGTAACATCTCCTAGTAACCCAAGCTCCAGTTTTGAATCCCGATTTATCGGGGTGGGGCGACATGTGTGTCATAAATTTCGTTAGGTCTGATAGGTATCGGGTATGAAAACTCGACCTACAGATTGTCTCGCAACTTGCGTTACATTAAAAAAAATGCAAATATCCCAACCACTGACCATTGATGAAATCCCCAAAGACGAGCAGGAAGCACTGCTGACAAAGGTTGCGACGGAGATTGTGAGACGCCGGCTGACCGTGCCTGCGATTTTATTCCTTGAAACTTGTAAACCGCTCAACTTTATCGGCAGTCAAATGCTTATTGCACTTAACCCTTTTGTGAGTTCAATTTTTAATACCGCTGATTACCAGAAATTTGCTTTAATAATTGAGAAGGATGCAAATGTTGAATTGCTGACTCAACTCATTGAAAAATTAGACGGAGAGGAGAAAAAGTAGTATGTCGGACCAAGCGCAGGAGATACGCTCGATCCTTGCGACAGATTGTGGCAGTACCACCACGAAAGCCATCCTCATAGAGAAACGAGGGGACGAATACCATCTTATGGTTCGTGGGGAGGCACCGACGACGGTTGAAGCACCGGTAGAGGATGTCACCGCCGGGGTAATCAACGCGATAACGGAGGTCGAGGAACTCGCTGGACGCAAGCTGTTGAAGGACGGGCAGATTCTCAAACCGCAACAGGGGGATGAAGGCACAGATCTTTATATCTCGACGAGCAGTGCAGGCGGTGGTCTACAGATGATGGTCGCAGGTGTTGTACGGAACCTGACCGCCGAGAGCGCGGAACGGGCCGCGTTAGGCGCCGGGGCGATTGTCATGGATGTAATCGCTTCTAACGACAAGCGGCTTCCGCACGAGAAGATCGAGCGTATCCGACATCTTCGTCCAGATATGGTGCTTCTTTCCGGGGGCATTGACGGTGGGACAACCTCTCACGTTGTGGAGTTAGCGGAGATTATTGAGGCGGCAAATCCCAAACCCCGTTTGGGAGTGACCTATGAACTACCAGTAATCTATGCCGGAAACAAGGACGCAAGCGAGATCGTCGGTGAGAGACTTGGCGACAAAATGGCGTTGGAGGTGGTCGATAACCTCCGTCCTGTGTTAGAGCGCGAAAACCTGATGCCGACCCGGCTGAAGATCCAAGACCAGTTTCTGGAGCATGTCATGGCGCACGCCCCCGGCTACAGAAAATTGATCTCTTGGACCGATGCACCAATTATGCCGACACCCGGCGCTGTCGGCGCAATTATGCAAACAATTGCCGCGCAGCAGAATATCCAAGTGGTTGGCGTGGACATCGGGGGTGCAACGACGGATGTGTTCTCTGTCTTCAAAAACCAGGAACGCGAAGCGATTTTTAACCGCACGGTGAGCGCCAATCTGGGGATGAGCTACAGCATCTCCAACGTCCTCGCGGAGGCGGGGATGGAGAACGTCCTGCGGTGGGTGCCCTTTGATATTGATGTCAGCGATCTCGGGAATCGGATCAAAAACAAAATGATTCGCCCGACCACGATTCCACAAGCATTGGAGGAGCTGATTATTGAGGGGGCAATTGCGCGTGAAGCGTTGCGGTTGGCGTTCGATCAGCACAAGCAGCTTGCAGTTGAACTGCGTGGGGTGCAGCAGCAGCGTACCATCTCCGAAGCGTTCGCCCAATCCGAGACCGGTGCGACGCTTGTGGATATGTTCTCGTTGGACCTGATTGTCGGAAGCGGTGGCGTACTTTCTCATGCGCCGCGCCGGAACCAAGCGATGCTGATGATGATTGACGCGTTCCAGCCAGAAGGGGTGACCCACCTTGCTGTCGATAGCATTTTTATGATGCCCCAACTCGGGGTACTGGCTCAGGTCAACGAAGCGGCGGCGACACAGGTTTTTGAGCGCGACTGTCTCATCCACTTAGGTACCTGCATCGCGCCGGTTGGAGTCGCTGCCCCCGGCGATGTAGGCGTTACAATCACCGGCGACTTGACAGAAACTGTGCCGTTTGGTGAATTGCGTCTCTATCCGTTGGGAGTCGGGGAGAAAGCACGGATAACAATCCAACCGGAACGGCGCCTCGATATGGGTGCAGGACGCGGACAGTCGGTCGAAGCAGAGGTCGAAGGGGGCGTGGTCGGTTTGGTGGTGGATACTCGTGGTCGTCCCCTCGAAGTGTCTAATGCGTCGATTGAGCGTGTTGCCTCCCTCAAGAAGTGGTTTAAAGCATTAGATGTATATCCAGAAAGATTCGTGTGAAAAGTTAAGTATGAAACGCTAAGAGAAACCGAGTTTTTGCCAAAAACTCGGTTTCTGTTGAGGAGTCTCTTATAGTGGCACCAAGGCAGATCAATCTTTTCGATCGCGTCATGAAAATCTTGGGGCGGCATTACGCCGAATCGTTTCTGAAACTCGCTTTTCCCGATACCGCTTTTCAACTGGTCGGGACACTGGAAAATGTCGAAATCACCCTGCCAGATCGACGCGCTGACTTTCTTCATAGACTTCGAGTTGAAGGTGAGGAATATTTGCTTCACTTTGAATTTCAACTTCAACACCGGACCGATTATCCCCGCAATGTTTTTACTTTCTCTGGCGGACTAACAGACCAGCATCAGAAGCCGACAATCACTATCGTTTTGTATCTGGAGCGGCGGGAATCAGACCCGCCTAGCGAATATGTCGTTCAAATCGGAGAATGGGTCATCCACCGGTTTACCTATCCAATCATAAAGCTGTGGGATTATACAGACCGTATCCGTTCTGGAGAGTTGAGAGAGTTTGCGCCATTGCTGATTATGTTGGAACGGGAAAAGACGGAGGCGGTGCTGCATCAAGAAAAAGAACTCATTTTACAGGAAACCCACCCGCAGAAACGGGCGGATTCATTGGCAACAGCGGTGATGATTGCGTCCCGCTATTTTGAACTTGATTGGTTATGGGAATTTTTTGGAGAGGAGGTGGAACAGATGCGCGAATCTGGTTTTATCACTGATTGGATTGAGGATGGTATTCAGCAAGGGAAACGATTGATCCTAATCCAGCAGCTTATGGCAAAATTTGGAGACCTGCCTCAATCTGTAACAGAACAAATTCAGGGAATGACCGCGGAGGAGGAACTAGATCAGCTGGGGGTACGCCTCTTGACGGCAGAAAGCCTTGAGGAGATGGGCCTAAATGGCGGACAGTCTCGCTGATAGGGGGCGACACAGGGGAGGTGGAACAGATGCGCGAATCTGGTTTTATCACTGATTGGATTGAGGATGGTATTCAGCAAGGGAAACGATCGATCCTCCTCCGACTACTCGCTGCTAAATTCGGGGAACTTCCTCAATCCGTAACGGACCAAATTCAGGGAATGACCACGAATGAAGAACTAGATCAGCTAGGGATTCATCTCTTGACCGCAGAAAGTCTTGAAGAGATGGGGCTTAATGGCGGAGCATCTCGTTGAATCGAAAACCTTCGTAAGGTTTTGCATAAGGTCATAATTTCCCCCTTTGTGCCCTATCAGCATATTTCATGGGTGCGGATTATAAGGCGACGAACAGACAATCAGAATAGGAGAAATCGACGATGCCCATTATGGATGCGCTGCCGGATATGAAGCGACAACTCAAATTCTTTCCGGTTGAGAATGAGAATCCCCAAACGCTGACAGCAGAACAAATTCGCCAGTTTAACAAAAGGGGTTATATTTTTCCGTTAGATGTATTTACAGAGGAAGAGGTAACGGCAAACCGGGCGTATTTCGATCGGATTATGGGGATGGCAAAGGCAGCCGGTTTGAACAGCTATTCGATTAACGGTTGGCATCCCACCTGCCGGGGGATTTACGATCTGGCACTAGACAGCCGCATCCTCGATTATGTGCAAGACCTACTCGGCGAAAATCTAATCTGCACGATGACCCACTACTTCTGTAAGGAGCCGGGCGATACGAAACAGGTCACTTGGCATCAAGATGCGTCCTATTGGCCCCTGACTCCCAGCAAAGTGGTTACCGTTTGGTTGGCGATTGATGATGCGGATGAAGAAAATAGCGCAATGAAGGTTATCCCCGGATCTCATTTAGGCGGACAGATTCCCTTCGAGCATAGCACAGCGGAGGAAAATAACGTTCTTGGTCAATCGGTGCATCAGGCAGAGGAGTATGGAGAAACACCCGTTGCTTTTGAGATGAAGGCGGGTCAAGTTTCGCTACACACGGATCTATTGCTGCACGGATCGGATCCGAACACCTCAAATCGGCGGCGTTGTGGGCTCACCCTTCGCTATTTCCCTCCGGACGTACGTGGCAGGGATCCAGAGCACGGTTCGGGCATTATCTGTCGTGGAAACGACAGCGAAGGCTATTGGCAGCACATTCCGAGACCTAAAGGCGATCAAATCCGGAAGACGTAGACTTCGGCATCGAAAGGGAAACCGAGTTTTTTCTTGAAAACTCGGTTTCTGTTGTACATTTCTTAATTAGGACTTACGCAGCGAACCGTAGGCGGGGCATCCTTGCCTCGATTAGACTGACCAAGCGGGAGACCGGTAGATGCGGTTTGGCGTGTCTCATTAATTATAAATAGACATTTTCGCTCCCCGTGTTTGGTAGGCGCTGTTTTCAACTGCGCCGGTTCACTCCACGCTACAGCGCCTATACGGTGCGGTTTCCAACCGTACTGGTGCCGATTTATCGGCATCCTCGACAAGTCGGGATTTGGAGTGTCCCATTAATTCTAGGGTCCACTATAAAAAGGAGAAGAATATGCCAGTTTTAAGCGCAGCAGATATAGATTTTTGGGAAGAGAACGGCTATGTTGTCCTTCACGACGCGGTGCCGCCGGAGAACTGTAAGGCAGCGGAGCGCGCCATTTGGGACTTTCTTGAAATGGATACGGATGACCCAGAGACGTGGTATCCAGATCCGCCGCGGCGCGGAATTATGGTCGAGATTTATCAGCATCAAGCGCTGTGGAACAATCGGCAATATCCCCGTATCCACCAAGCCTTTTCTGAGATTTGGGGCACAGAGAAACTATGGGTCAGCTTTGATCGCGGCAGCTTGAACCCGCCGGAGCGGGAGGATTTTAAATTCCCGGGTCCCCACCTGCATTGGGATATGTCGCTGGATGGGCCCGTTGATGGGCTCAAGGTGCAAGGGGTATTATACCTAACCGATACACCTGCCAATCAAGGGGCATTTACCTGTATACCGGGGTTCCATCGGGAACTGGGGGATTGGCTCGGCGATCTTCCAGAAGATGCGGATCCACGGCGGCTTATCAAGGAGAGAAGTGCCGATTCCGTGCCGGTCGCGGGGAAAGCGGGAGATCTGGTTATCTGGCACAGTGCCCTGCCACACGGGAGCAGCCCGAACAGCGGCGATCGTCCCCGCATCGTGCAATATATCACCATGTCGCCAGCACCGAAAAACGGTGATGAAGCGCGTCAGAACCGTATCAAAGGTTGGCGAGAACGGTTGACAGGGTTAGGCAAGGAGGAGAGGGAGAAGGAACACTTCCAGGGCAAGACAGCGGAATTGACTCCACTCGGACGAAAACTTTTGGGGCTGGATTCGTGGGAAGAGTGAAAGAACAGGGTTGCAAAAACAAAGACTGTGTTAGCTCATTAGTTCATTAATAACCCCATGAACCAATTATTTTTTGGCTCATGTAAAAAGAAAGTACAAAGGAAGGAGAGAAACCGAGTTTTTTCTTCAAAACTCGGTTTCTTTGCACTAAATCTTAGCATGAGCGTTATTTTTTACGTTTCACGCATCACGTTTCACTTGTAAACTAGTACCACTGGTTATCCTATTTCAAATCAATTATAATTTCTGGAGGATTATCATGTATAAATCTGCCTTTTTAGGTTGTGGCGGACGGGCCCGCGCCCATGCGCACGCATATCAATATATCAAGCGTAGTGAAATTGTCGCGCTCTGCGATATGAACGAGGAGCTGCTCAATAGTTTCGGCGATGATTTTGGGGTCGAGAAGCGGTACACGGACATCCATGAAATGTTAGATACGGAACGTCCCGACCTGCTACATATTGTGACCGCGCCGGTGCTGCGAGGAACGAACGAGTTAATCCGATACCCGCTGATGAATATCGCATCGGAACATGACGTGCCTGCAGCGATCGTTGAAAAGCCGATTGCGGTGATGGGGGAAGATTGGCGTCAACTGAGCGAGTTATGCGAAAGAACCAAGACCAAATTCGCGGTGAACACACAGCTCAATTTTCATCCGCCGAACCTAAAATTAAAAGCAGATGTCGCCGCTGGGGGGATTGGTGACCTCGACTTTATCGATGCCAGCGCCCGTTCAACGCCAATTGATCAGGGACCCCATGTGCTGCAACTGGTCTCCTCGTACATCGACAATTCGCGTCCGGTCAAGGTGTTCGGTCAGGTCTCAGGAGGCGAACATCTGGATACCGCTCAACCGTCGCCCGACCATGCCACAGCGTCGATTACCTATGCCAACGGGGTTCGCGCATTAGTTACATTTGGCACAAAAGGCTCGCCTGAAATTAGCGATCATGAGTCGGTGTTCCAACACAAACGGGTCCGCGTTTTTGGGAAGCGCGGGTTTGTCCATTGGTGGATGTACGGATGGGAGCGAAACACACCGACGGACGGCTATAGTCGCGGCGCACACGAGTACGGCGAGCAGGATCTCTTAGGACAGGCGGGGCTTACCGAGGCAATGCTCGATTGGCTTGACGATGACCAGAAGGTACACCCCACCCACCTGGAACAGTCGCTTGCAGAATTTAATGCGATTTTGGGGATCTATCACAGTGCATTGACGCACGAGCCCGTTGAACTTCCCTTTGATCCACCCGATGGGTTGATCGAGTCCCTCAAAACGCTGCTGCTGTAAAGCAGACGAGACTTATAAAACGATGGTGCTAGTTTGCAGCTGTTAATAACGTGATGTTCCGATAAATCCTTGATTCTCAGGATAGACGGGACAGACTGTGAAATCCCGCAGAGTCCCGAAGATCGGAAATGTATCGGGATATTGGTTCGTCTGTGCACTTAGCCCCAGCGGGGCGACATGTTTATAGTACGCGGGTAAACAAATACCCTAAGCCCCAGCGGGGCGACATGTGTATCCGAAGGGTGGAGCGTAAGAAGAATGAATGAACTAATGAACCGATGAACTCCCCGATAATTAGTTTACCCCGATTTATCGGGGGGATCCAAAGGGACTGGAACAATGTGGAAACGACTTGCTCACTAACTAGCACCAAAAGTTATAAAAGGTTTGTCGTAGGGAGTAACGATCGTTATTCCCTACAGATTTTCACCCTAAAGAAATGAAGCATAATGGCACTTGAATATCCATTTATTACGAGCATACTGCCAGAGGCAGAGGGCGGCGGATATTTCATTGAATATCCTGACCTGCCGGGTTGCATGTCCGATGGGGTAACAATCCAAGAAGCCATAGAGAACGGCAGGGATGCAGTACGATCTTGGATAGAGACAGCACAAGTATATGGGGATGAAATTCCCGCGCCGGGTTCATCGAGCAGAAAATAAGGGTGTTAGTCCGAACGCACCGGTTATTTCAATACTTGCCGAAGGATTGGGACGAAAGGATGCGTTCTCTCCTGAACGGGAGTCCCAACTATGATCTTAGGTCACATCGGCAACAGAAGTTAAAAAATGGATCTGTATATATTTTAGTATCACGGAGGGTATTAAATGGCACAAAAAACATGTTTAATGATTGGTGGCAGCGGCATGGCAGGCGGCTGGATCCGAAACTTTGTCGGTAACTTCGACGATCGGATCAAAATTATTGGCTTGGCGGATGTTTTACCGGACGTGCTGCAGGAGCAAGGCGCAGCGCTCGGTCTCAGCGACAGTCAACTGTTCTCAGACTTTAACGAAGCATGCGCGACAGTCAAAGCGGACTTCTGCGGTGTTGCGACACCCCCACCATTCCACAGTCCCGCAGCAATTGCTGCGATGGAGAACGGAATGCCGGTGATTTGCGAAAAGCCAATCGCCGATACGCTCGAAGCAGCGAAGGCGATGGTGACGACTGCCCAGAAAACCGGGCTGCCATGTGCAATTATCCAGAATTACCGTTATGCGAGGAACAAGCAGGAATTGATTCGCATTCGGGAGGAGGGGCAGTTGGGACGGCTACAGCATATTGTAGGACGATACGCCTGTGACTATCGTCGCTATCAATCGTGGGGCAAGGCGTGGCGGCACGATATGGATTTCAGCCTGCTCTTTGAGGGTTCGGTTCATCATCTCGACATGCTGCGGTTCCTCTCCGGCGGCGATTGCGAGACGCTGGTTGGGTTCGGTTGGAATCCGGAGTGGTCCAGTTTCAAGCACTTTTCCAGTGGACTGTACCTGATGCAGATGGACAACGGCGTTCATACCTGTTACGAGGGGAATAGCTCTGCCGCGGGCATCGTCAACTGTTGGCATAATGAACACTATCGCGCGGAGTTTGAGGATGGATGTGTCGAAATCGCCGGTGAAGCGGAGGTTACAATTCATCAGGTCGGTCAGGAATCTGAGACATACGAAGCGCCCGAAATATCTCGCTTTGGTCATGAGCATCTGTTCGACGAATTTATCAATTGGCTTGATGGTGGAGCCCCTTCCGCAACGCGAATTGAAGACAATATCAAGAGTTTCGCGTTGGTGATTGCGGCGATGGAGACAAGCGTTGACGGACAGTCGAAACGGATTGCAGACTACTTGAGCGGACTGAATCTTTGATTTAGTCCCTGTAGGAGGGGCTTCCTAGCCCCGATGTCAGTTAACTTTCTCCCTTCGATTATGCTTTCTCCCGACGATTAAGAGGGGCAGGGGGGTTGGCTTTGACCATTCAACTGCGTAAATCCTACGTAAACGGGGAGGTCCATCTATATCAATTGAAGTCATACAATCCTGTCAATCCTTAAATCCTGAAAATCCTGATTCAGACAATAATCCGCGCAATCTGCGTAATCCGTTTAATCCGCGATTCAGACAATAATTATGAGCACCTCTCAAATGACTAAGGAGAACAAACATGGCAAATTTAGCGATCAACGGCGGCACACCTGTCCGGACCGAACCGTATCCCTCGTGGCCCACCTTTGATGATAACGATCTCAAAGCCTTCGAGGAGATCTATCGGAGCGGAGTATGGGGCACCGGTGGATCAAAGGTTCCTGAGTTTGAGGAGCGTTTCGCTCAATTTCAAGGCACAAAGTACGGTGTCTGTGTGAATAGCGGCACGGCGGCGTTATACGTCGCACTCAAGGCTGCAGGCGTTGGGCTTGGCGATGAAGTCATTACAACGCCATACACTTTTCAAGCGACGGGGGTGTCAATTTTGATGGCGAATGGAACGCCGGTTTTTGTCGATACGCTCCCAGACGGTTTTAATATCGATCCATCAAAAATTGAAGCGGCGATAACACCCAAGACCAAAGTTGTTCTGCCGGTGCATATTGCGGGCTATCCCGCCGATATGGATGGGATTCTGGAAGTTGCCGAGCGGAACAATCTCGTTGTAGTTGAGGACTGTGCCCAAGCACACGGCGCGGAGTGGCGGGACAGAGGGGTCGGCGGTTGGGGACATCTCGGCTGCTTCAGTTTCCAATCTTCCAAGAACCTCTGCGCGGGCGAGGGCGGTATTATCCTGACCAACGATCGAAAACTGTATGAACGTGCGTGGTCGATTCATAATTGTGGACGCGCTCCGTCGGAGTCCGAGTTTGAGACGGAAGTGTTCGGTGGGAACTTCCGAATGACGGAATGGCAGGGCGGACTGTTGCTCTCACGCCTTGAACGATTGGATGGTGAGGTTAACCTCCGCAATGCAAATATGCGCGCTCTGGATGCCGGATTGGGAGAAATCCCCGGCATCAAGGTGGTGCCACTTGATTCACGCGCAACTCGCGGCGGTTGTCACGGTTATAAAGCGATCTTTGATCCAGAGGAGTTTGAGGGCATCTCCCGCGAAACGTTTATCAAGGCGATGGGTGCGGAGGGCGTTCCCATGCGGCATTGGTACACGACGCCGATGTATAGGGAATCGTTTATGGAATCGGAGGTCCAGAACTCGTGAGTGGACAATCCCAATGCTTTAGTCAGATGGCATATAGAGTTAAACAAAGACGGTGAGAGTCGTTTCCCTAAGTTCAAGAAGCGTTCTCAAGCAAGCGAAGGCCTGACTATTCAAAGTCTCCTGTCCAGAGACGGAAAAGTTGTGCAAAAACGGTTTAGCACTCAGTCAGAGCATTCTGATGGGTACTGAAGAAGATATGGAAGATATCGTCACGGCGGCGACAAAAATCCGTCGCTATGTGGGCGAATTGAACTCGTGAAGCTGTGTGGTGTGGATAAAAACGAAGAAGATATACACAATGCACCAAGAACTCACCTACAAGCTCGCCCAGTGCTGTTCACCGGAGGCGGAAGACGGCATCATCGGATACTTTAAGGAAGATGGCACGGTTGCCATCCACCGGTCCGATTGTGCCTCCGTCCAGCGCCTGCGTTCGGAACGACTGCTTGAGGTGACATGGGATGAAATCCATGCAGCGGAGAGACCTGCCGATATAGAGACGGAAGATCCGACATTTGCTAAACTGGATGAAGTGGATTATCTTATCCTGAAGCATCATCAGGAATTTGGGTTAGACTATTCGATTGTTGTCTCAGAGATGCTCGGTCTGTCCCTTGAGGAGACCCACAAGCGCCATCGGAAATTGCGAGAACTGGGTGGCTTGAAGCGGGTGGAGCAGCGCATGATTCAGTACCGGAAGAACATTGTAAAGGGAAAATGGATCAAACACCGCAACCATACCTACTACGAATTGACGCCCAAGGGAGATCGGTGGGTACGCTCGTTTGAGGTGAAGACAGAGGCGGCGTCATCCCAAAATTTGTGAGATACGAAACAACGGAATAGTCCAAGGAGAATGGATTGCAACAAAAGGTGGATATTAGAGATAGCGAGGGAGGAATGGAAGGCCCCGGTGGCTACCGGGAGGTCTGGTTGTTAGCATATCCGATCGTCGTCACGATGATATCGCGCACAGCGATGATGTTTGTGGATACAGCGATGGTCGGACGTTTGGGCGCGACAGAATTAGCCGCTGTCGGATTGGCTGGGATATTGACATGGACGTTATTTGCCTTTTTTCAGGGGTTTCTGGGCAGTGTCAACACATTTGTCGCGCAACGCTATGGGGCGGGAAATCGACGCGGTGTCACCGTCGCGGCGTGGCAAGGGATTTACCTCGCACTCGGATCGTATCTCGTTATACTGTTGATTAACCAATTCACCGTTCCCGCGTTTGCCCTGATGAAACCGTCTCCGGAGGTTCAAGGGCTAGCCAGCACCTACGCGCAAATTCGGTTATATGGTGGAATTACTATTTTCATCTCTTTTGGGATAGGTGGTTTTCTGCGGGGCATCGGTGATACGAAAACACCGATGCGAATTGAGATTCTCGCAAATCTAGTTAACCTGATCCTCGACTATCTGCTGATCTTCGGAAAATTTGGCTTTCCGAGGCTTGAGATTGTGGGCGCTGCGATTGCCACGTTGATTGCAGGTGTGGTTGCGGCAGTTTGCTATTTCGCTGTTTTCCTCTCGCGGAAGTCGAATCAGGCGTTCCAAACCCGATCCTATTTCCAAATTGATTTCAGGGACCTCCGTCGTATCCTGCGGATAGGCTTGCCGATGGGGGTTCACAATTTGATGGATTTGGGGAGTTTTACGGTCTTTGTCGCCCTCGTTGGACGGATGGGTGATATTGCACTTGCAGCGAATAACGCGGGTGTCACTCTGATTTCTACGTCGTTTATGCCTTTATATGGGTTTTCTATGGCAGCAACGACGCTGGTTGGGCACTACATCGGGTCCAGTCAAGTCCACTATGCCCGCAGGAGCGGCTACACGGCGATAAAGATGGGGGTTGTGTATACCTTTTTCGTTGCCATTGCGTTTTTTGCAGTACCAGAGTTTCTTATCTCGCTGATTACACCGGACCCGGAGGTTATTCGCCTCGGAACACGCCTCCTGTTTTTCGCAGCGCTTTTTCAACTCTCCGACGGATTCGGTATCTGTGCGTCGGGCGCGCTCAAAGGAGCCGGTGATACCTTTTTCACAATGTGTGTTAGCATTGGCTATGCGTGGTTGCTCTTTCTTCCGCTCTCATACGCTTTAGGATTTTGGTTGGGGTATGGGGTGCCCGGCGCGTGGTGCGGTGCAACAATCTATATCATTTTGGCGGGTATAACCTATTTCCTCCGTTTTCGCAGCAACCGGTGGGAACGAATTCAGATCTAATAATTGATTCTAATACCGCTTAAAGTCCCCTGAACCCCTCTTATCTTCTCCCCTTGTCAGGGGAGTTGGGGGATTTCGGGGGTTAAATGCAACCAAATAACGACTTTTCAGCAAAATATGCCAATTTGCTTTTCAATTTGCGTAGATCCTAACCGTGTCTCGACGATATGATGGACCTTGCAGATATAGGTAGGAGGGACGGACAAATGCTTCAAGGACACAAGGAACTTAACAAAATTCGGCGACGATCTGCGATATTGGTCGCTTTAATTTTACACATGATTGTCGGAATCATTTACGTGTTCAGACCTGACCGAGAGATTTCCGAAGATGCGGATAAAATTATGGTGGAATGGGTCAAAGAGCCGCCAAGACCCGAAGTGAAAACAGTCAAAATCAAGCCGCCACTGAAGATGGAGGTTCGTAAATCTGACGAAGATCTGGCTCTCAAATCGAAGGAAAAAATGCTTGAATCCTCGCGCAACAAACTGACAGAGGTTGCCCGTCTCAGCCAACGAATTGTACGCGAGAATCTTGACGTAACCACAGCGCCACTCACTGAGAAGCTGCCGGACGCAATGACAGATGCGGACTTGCGGGAATCTGAAAGGTCGGATATTGGACGCCCGGTTTCGCTCCGGGCAGACGGTCAGGGCAAAGTGACGGATCGGATGCGGATGCGTGGACAACGCAGCGGTCTTGATATGGTTGATTCGTTAGGGAACTCAAAAAAAGGTATGATTGGTGGCGGCGGATCGCCAGGCAACTTGAATAAACTGAAGAAACTACCGAAGGATAGGCTAAAAAAAATACCGGCGGCTAAAGATAAATTGGGTATCATCGAATTCATCGAGGAAGCGGAGGGACCCCAACAGGTTGTCTTCTGCCTCGATGTTTCTGCAAGTATGCAGGCAGTTCGACTCAGAAAACTGGAATTGGCAATTGATGCGATCAAGGAAGCGTTAATTTCGCTTGAGAAGGAGGATTCTTTCAATATCATTACTTTCGCGATGAATGCCAAGCTAGGAAAGCGTGCGCTAGCACCGGTAACAGAGAAGAATATTGAAACGGTATCGAAGTATCTGGATCGGTTCACGCCTGAAAGAATTGCAAATAACACGGAAACGAATCTCCTTGAAGCTATTGAAACCGCACTTGAACTCAATCCGTCAATTGTTGTGTTGGTCACCGACGGTTTACCCACAGCAGGTGAAGTAGATCCAAAAACAATTCTGGAAACCGTCAAGGCGAAAAATGTGAGCCATGCGAGCATCTATATCGTAGCCCTTGAAGTAGATCTGGAGCTTTCACCCGGTGCTGCCCTTCTTGTCGATCTAGCTGAGCAAAGCAACGGAGCGATAAAGGTCGTTGATTACAAGCAGCTCATAGCATATGCAGACGAGGACTTGCAAGCACAGAATTGATGACAGCTATTCCTACTGCTTTATGGCAACTGCTGGTAAATCAGAGAAATATGGTGAATCCTAAAAATAAATAGACACTTCCGCTCCCGGTAGGTGCGGTTTCCAACCGCACCGGCTTGGAGTGTCTCATTAATTCTAAGGTCCACTATAAATAGATATTTACCAATAACTCCGACCTGCGCGAAATTTCCAAAGTCCCCTGCAACTCCCCTTGTCTTTCCCCTCTTATCAGAGGGGTTGGGGATTTAGGGGGTTGGTTGTGCATTGGAAGTGTCTAAGGTAGGATTTACGCAGCGAACCGTAGGCGTGGCATCCCCGATAATTAGTTTACCCCGATTTATCGGGGGGATCCAAAGCGACTTGCCCCGCACTACCCATGCTGAAAGGCATAAGTCTCAAGGTCCGACATTTGGCACCGTGCTAAAATGCGTAAGTCCTGCAAGTAATTCTAAAATCTACCATAGTTTAGAATAAGGTTGACAGCCTATTTGGGTGTCCATATAATTTCAATCGATTTAGGTTGGGTAGCGGTCAACGATCGTTATCCTGTACATAGGCAATTTTTGTGAATTCTACATGAGGTGTTTTTATGAATAAAAAAAGTTGGATTCTTTGTGGTTTACTGGTGGTGTTGTTTGGATTTACTATCGGCACGGCAGATGCAGCGAAGTTCAAAGTTGCCTTGCTGACACCCGGCTCAATCAGCGATGCCGGATGGAATGCGTTGGCTTATGAAGGACTCAAGCGTATTGAAAAGGAATTGGGAGCCGAGGTCAGCCATGTGGAAAGTAAAGCCCCATCGCAGTGGGAGGAACATTTTCGATTCTATGCGCGTAAGGGATACGGTCTGGTTTTCGGACACGGGTTTGAGTATCAGGAAGCTGCAAAAGCAGTCGCGCCCGACTTCCCGGATACGGTGTTTATCACAACCTCTGGGAGTACGGTTTTAGATAATGTTGCCTCGATTGTTTTTGAACTCGAAGAGGCGACCTATCTGCTGGGCGTCATCGCCGGAACAATGAGCAAAACGGGCAAGATTGGGCTTATCGGCGGCATGAACATCCCACCGATCAACAGTACCTTTCATGCCCTTGAGGAAGGGGCGAAATCAGTCAATCCAGATATCAAAATATCCCAATCTTACGTCGGGGATTGGGAGAACATCGGAAAAGGCAAAGAGTTGGCGTTGTCCCAAATTACGGAGGGCGCGGATTTCATCTTTCACAACGCAGATGCTGCCGGGCGTGGCGTTTTTCACGCTGTCGAAGAGAGCCGCAAAGCCGGTAAAGACGTTTACGCTTTCGGTTCAAACCTCGATCAGAATGACATTGCCCCTGATGCAATCCTTGCCAGTGCTGTTATTGATACCAAAGCCTTTGTATACGCCGCTGACTTGGTTCAGACGGGCAAATTTGAACCCCAAGTGATGTGGATGGGGATGTCGCTTAATGAGACTGTGAAGTTGGTCTACAACCCGAAACTGAAAGATCGTATCCCTGAAGATCTCCGTGCTAAGGTTGAGAAAATTCGCCAGGATATTCTCGCCGGTAAGTTTAAGGCACCTCGCGTAAAATTTTAGGAGCCGATTCTGCAATGAACTGAACTATGAAAATTACCGAAATTGAAGCCCTACATCTGCGTTTGCCTGTTGTTCAAGAAGTCGCCGACGGCACCCAAGACTGTCTCATTGTGCGAGTGCACACCGACGCCGGACTCACCGGGTTAGGAGAAGTAGTTTCCTGCTCGTATGTCGCCCGATCGGTTATTGAAGCCCCACGCTCCGCGCCTTTTCGGCACGGCTTGGCTTCCATCGTCAACGGCATGGACGCGGAAGGTATAGACGCCGTGTTACAGGCAATGATCGAAGGCACAGCTTGGTACGGTCCCGGTGGCGTTACCCGACAAGCAATGAGTGGGATCGATATGGCGCTGTGGGATCTCCGCGGCAAAGCGATGGGGCTGCCTGTCCGTGCATTACTCAGCGAGACTCCAGTTGACGCAATACCGTGTTATGCCAGTGTTCTCTGGCCCCAACGTCCAGAGTTGATGGCGGTATCTGCACAAGGTTTCTTGGACCAGGGGTACAAGGCAGTGAAATACGGTTGGGCGCCGATGGGACCAGACCCGGACCTAGACGAGGCGTTAGTTGCCGCCGCCCGTGACGCGCTGGGACCTGAAATAGATCTGATGGTAGATGCTGGCCGCGCTTGGGATGTGGGGGCAGCACTGGAGCGCGTCGAGCGGTTCCAAAAATACGATGTGTTCTGGCTTGAAGAGCCACTGAACCCCTACGACACGGTAGGGTATAAGACACTCTCCGAATCTTCGTTGATACCGATTGCCGCCGGTGAGGCGGTGACGTTAGTCGAGGAATACGGGACCTTGCTCAGAGATGGTCGTATACAGGTCGTTCAGCCCGATCTGGGCAGAGTTGGGGGCATTACCGGGGGAAAACGAATTGCCGATTTGGCACAAGAAACCGGTGCGTGGACCGTCCCTCATGCTTTTGGTACCGGTGTCTTGCTTGCTGCTTCTGCCCAATGGGCTGCCTCTTTTGAAAAGCCAATGACCGAATTTACGCGCGCTCCGTCTCCGTTGGCTCAAGACTTGGTTAAGCATAGCATGAGTTTCCACGACGGGGAATTGCACCTAACTGATACCCCGGGACTGGGTGTGGAATTAGACCCACAGGTTGTAGAAGCATATCGGGTGAAATAGCGCATCGCGGCAGAAACGATATTTCACACGAGCATCACTCGGACGCCGAATGAAGGGAACCTTACCCATTGGCATCACTCGCACTTGAACTGCACGGCATTACCAAAGCGTTTGGGAATAATCTCGCTGTTGACAGCGTGGATTTCGCGTTGGAGCAGGGAGAGATCCACGCCTTACTCGGTGAAAACGGGGCAGGCAAGTCCACGCTGATGAACCTGATCTACGGCTTGTATCAACCCGATGCCGGGGAGATCTTGATAGACGGAAAGCCAAGCGTTGTCGATTCCCCAAAGACGGCGATTGCCTTGGGGTTGGGCATGGTGCATCAGCACTTTATGCTGGTGCCTTCGTTGAGCGTAGCTGAAAATATCGCCCTTACTTCCGGGCGTGGAAAATTTCGATTTCACCGGAACGGAGCGGAGGAAAATGTCCAGCAGCTTTCCACCCGTTACGGTCTGTCTATCTCGTCACAAACCAAGATCTGGCAGCTTTCGGTCGGGCTGCAACAACGGGTCGAGATTCTCAAGGCACTTTCAGCGAATGCACAAATCCTGATCCTTGATGAACCGACTGCGGTGTTGTCTCCACAAGAGATTACGGAACTGTTCGCCATTCTCCGTCGCCTCAAGTCTGATGGTCATTCCCTTATCTTCATTAGCCATAAACTGAAGCAGGTGATGGAAATCAGCGACCGGATTACCGTATTGCGTCGCGGCAAAAAGGTCACGACGACGAAGGTCACTGACACCTCACCCACCCATTTGGCGCAACAGATGGTCGGACACGCGTTGCCAGAGATCCGGCGAAGTGCCCAAGCCCCTGGGTCACCAATCCTTGAAATCCGGAATTTAACCGCTGCAGACCACGACGGTCGGCGGGTCGTTGATCGTCCCTCGTTCGATGTTTGCGCCGGCGAGATTGTGGGGATTGCTGGCATTGATGGCAATGGACAGATCGAGCTTGCCGAGACGATTGTTGGACTCCGCAGGTCTCAGAGTGGTACTGTCCGTTTTAACGGGCAACCAATCACCAATCTTCCGACGAGCAAAAGTCGTCAATTGGGATATGGCTATATTCCCGAAGACCGGCAGGCTGAAGGGCTCATCCTGAGTTTCACAATTGCCGAGAATCTAATTCTCAACATTCATCAACTCAAAGGGTATCGGTCAAAACTTTTGAAAGGTTGGGGGGCGTTTTTAGATCTTAAACGGATCGATGCCGATAGCGAAATGCTTATCCAAAGCTATGACGTCCGGACAACCCACACGCATGCAGCGGCGGGATCGTTATCTGGAGGCAATCAGCAGAAGGTCGTTATTGCACGCGAGCTTTCACAGGAGCCACAGCTATTGCTGGCTGTGAATCCGACCCGTGGGTTGGACGTCGGTGCCGCTGACTACACACATCAGCAATTTCTTGAGCAACGTCGAAAGCAACGCGCTATCTTGCTTATTTCCACAGAACTTGATGAAGTCTTGGCACTGAGCGACCGAATTTTTGTGATGTATAGAGGTGGATTGACTGAGGCGACGGAGTTTCGGAATGACCTGTCCAAAATTGGACTGTTGATGACAGGAAATTGGCAAAAGGAATTGCAAAATGGGAAACGCAGTACGGATTGACCGGGATTCACAGGATCTAGGGAACGAAGGGCGGGAAATATTAAACTCAATAGGAGTTACGCACTTCAGTTCGTAGTAGCGCAATTCATTGCGCGTGCGGACAGGCGATAAATCGCCCTACTACAAGCCTTTATCCCTACTGTAGTTGCCCGTTTCTTAATCCCGATTTATCGGGGATTTATCGGGCGTTGGTAACGGTGTCTCTCGGCGATGAATCGCCGAACTACAGCACTTTGACCGTTCAACTGCGTAAGTCCTAACTCAATTCGGTTGGCACCTGCTGACTCATGCCAAATGTCTGGCAAGAAGCCCACAAACAATAGGAATCAGGTTTGAGAGGAGAAATGTCTAAATGTTACTAACACAGAAGGTAGCGAGTGAAGATATAGAAATGCGAGCGTATGGGTGGGCGTTACGGTTGACCGCGTTTACGATCGGCTATAATTTCCTGGAAGGGACCGTTTCAACCTTGCTCGGATTTCAAGACGAAACGCTTGCACTTTTAGGTTTCGGGGTAGATAGCTTTATCGAGGTGATTTCAGCAATCGGTATCGCCCATATGATTACTCGAATCCGACGTTTTCCAGATGTGTCGAGGGATAGATTTGAAATCACTGCGCTACGTATTACAGGAAGTTGTTTCTATCTGCTAACGGCAGGGCTGGTTATTACTGCGGTTCTCAATATCGTTCAAGGTCATCAGCCTGAAACCACCTTCTGGGGAATTGTCATTTCAGCGATTTCAATTGTCACCATGGGGATTCTAATCGTTTTGAAGATGAAGGTTGGAAAACAGTTAGATTCTCAACCCATCATCGCTGATGCGAAATGCACGACAGTATGTCTTTACATGTCGTTTCTTCTATTGGGGTCAAGCCTCATCTACGAACTGACACACATAGGCTACTTGGATAGCCTAGCTGCTTTGGGAATTGCCTACTTTGCAGCAAAGGAAGGAAAAGAGTCATTTGAAAAGGCACAAGGTAAAGCCTCATGCTGTGATAGTGAAGAAGATGACATGTGACGGCTGCGCTGCTACCAAAATCGGTAACCTTTTCGACGTTGCTCGTCGGTAGAGAACGACGGATTATTGGTCTCTACACAAAACGGAGTATCCACGATGCAGCAGAGCCCCTCCGATGAAGGGCGTAAGCCCTATCCGGTTCAAGCGGTCTCATCTGTCAGGAATTGGCTGAACCACTCGACCATCCACTCAAAGTATTCAGGGAGAAAGCGGTGGTTGCCCTCCGGCTGATAGACCTTGAATCGCTCCGAATATCCCAACGATGTGTAGGCGGGTGCCACAACCTGAATCAGTTCCTCGACTCCTTTACGGGGCATATCCTCGTCTTGGGTGGGTGCTACCATCATGAGTGGACGTGGCGGGATGCACGCAGCGACAACCTCCGGATGATCAAAGTAACGGAGCATGTGGGGGACGAAGAAGTAGGCGCTGTGGCGTCGGATATCCCCTTCGTGGATAAGGGTTGCCATACGTCCCAAGCCGCCGCAGATTGGCGCACCCGCCCGGATCCAAGGCGCAGCTGCCATCGCGTACCACGTCGCATTCCCACCGAGTGACATGCCGGTAATCCCGATCCTATCTGAATCGACCCCTTCGTTTGCTGCGAGGATACGCGCTGCGCTCAGGGTTTCTTCGACGAGGATGCCCATCTGCGGACGACCGTAAGGTGTGAGGAGTTTGCCTTCAAGATTCCAATATTCTATGTCAGGACGTCGGGTAACACTCCCTTTGGGCGAAATTGCCAACGTCGCGAAGCCGCGACGTGCCAGTTCACGCGCCCAACCTATCAACATACCGGGTGGATCTTCCGCCAGATGAAACTGTTGATCGGCGATCTTCTCAGCAGAGCCGCCTGTTCCGGGTACGCAGACGATGCCGGGCAGTTTCTGATCGGAGGCGTTGAGAGGGGTCATGATAACCCCCGGAACCGTTTCGTGGAGTGAGTTCAGGTATGTCAGTTGCGTGACACGAATCCCATCCGCCTCTTGCGTTGTTCCCTCCGTGAAGTCAACCTCTTGGGGGATTGCGTCCAATCCCAGCAGCTCTAACAGTTTTGAGCGCACCGCGTCTTTCGGAACATCTACCGAAAACGCCGGCAAGAGGTCCTTCGGAATAACATCAGGCATTCACCCTCTCCTGCAAAAACACAAGTTGCTAGTAGCATAGAGTCTGATTTACTTCAGTCGAAGGATCTCACATTGCTCCTCTGACAGACCATCCATGACATGATCGCTAAAGACCAAGCTCTGACCGCCCCAATCGGGCATGTACCCAATACTGTAACAGTAATACAGGGTCCGGCGCGGACGTTTCGACGTGTTCACGAACGAACCGTGTGTTAAGGCTTCGGTGAAGATAATGGCGTCGCCGGCTTTTGCGGGGATGGGCGTCAACACCGGATTTTCTTCGGGGTGATTGCCCCAGGGCCTGACAAAGTTGCTCTTGTGAGCCCCCGGAATAACAGCGAAACATCCGTCTTCGACGTCGCAATCCAGCAACGGAAACACGGCTTTGGTCAGCGTTGAAACCATTTGGCCGTTGCGGCAATGGTACTGACATTTGGGGATGATAGGGGTGCCGTTCATGTGCAGCCCTGTATAACCACCACCCCACCGGTAGATTGTGTAGGTGTGGTTGAGTCGGTATGGACCGCCGGTCACGCCTTCAACCACATCCAACACTTCGGGGAGATCGATCAACGGATTGAAAACGGGATCGGCTTCGAGAATATTCGAGATATAGAGTTCCTTTTCTGTCTTGGGTGTACCGAGACAGAGCGGCGGCGGATATTCCTCCGGCGGCATATCTTCCAAGGGATCTAACGCTTTGTTGCACGCTTTTACCACAGATTGAGGCACCACATCTTCTAAGACAATGTAGCCTTGCAGGTCAAATAGATATTTTTGTTCTTCTGTCACTTGCTCCGCCTCCTTAGTTATCGGTCATGCTGTTCGGAAGTTAGTTTCAATATAACAATTTCGCTCATGTTAAGATTTGGTGCAAAGAAACCGAGTTTTTCCGAAAAAACTCGGTTTCTCTTCGTGCTTTGCATTTTCTTTTTATATCAGCCAACAATTTTTTTATTTTTTGCGCTATATACTAGGGCCACTGCGTTTCAAAGGCATCGGTTCCGTCGCCGTATACCAGTTTACCGTACGCCTCCCAAAGTGGCAGGTTTTGTGACGGTTGCTCTGTACCCCCCAAGGCGATTAGGTTCTCCTCCAGTTGCGCTGGTGTTGTTGGTGCGGTTAATGCAATGTGGACTGCGGGATGGTGCAAAACATATTGATAGCAATCAGCGGCAGTCGGTACGGGACCGTCCCAATCTTGGTGTCCCGTTAGCAGTGATCCCCACCGTGTGCACGTAAATGCGACTACCGGAACCCCAGCGTTGAGCGCCGCAGGGAGTACCTGTTCTTCTGCGCCTCGATGCGCCATGTTATAGCGGTGCATAAGCACATCAATGCGACCACTCTCAATGAGCTCTACTGCCATTGGGCGATTGTGTGTGGTGGCACCGACGTAACGGATGCGCCCCTCAGTTTTCCACCGATGCAGTTCGTCAAACACACCCCCTGCACCGAGCAGCGTTTCCATATCATCACCGGGGGAGACATACTCCGCGTAGAAGATATCCACTGTGTCTACCTCCAGTTGATCACACACCTGATCAAGATAGGAGCTCAATGTTTTGAGGTCGCGGGATTCGCTCCCCGTTGCCATGACTATCGACTCTCGATTGTCGCGTAGCGGGGACTTCAACTCGTTAATGAGTATTGGATATGACTGATTGTAAAAGAAGAAGTAGTTGATACCCGCATCATAAGCTGTGGTCACACAACCTTCTTCCATATTTGGATTGCCAGCTAGGCCGAGCGGCTGCACCGGTCGATTCATTAGTGTTGTTATCTCGGCAGTTTTTGCCATAGACTGCTCCCGGTTTTTTATTGTCACAATTGCCTCATATCGGACGCTTCCATTATATACCTTTGCGTCACTATGTCAACCAAATTTTTCTATACATCTATTTAGCGGTGTGGTAACATGACCCACGCGGAGCCGAGCGCAGGAAGTTAGCTAATATAGACGTAGGATGGAGAAACCGAGTTTTCGTCAAAAACTCGGTTTCTGTCCCTTTTCTTATTAAGATGGCAACTCGGAGGGTTCCTCCAAACTATTGTTACAATCTGTCACATAGAAGACAAGCCCAACAAGAAACCAGAAAATTAGCAGTGGTCGTTGGTGAAGAATCTGATCCGCGAGTCCGTAGACAAGAGCGGAAATCAGAAATCCGCTGCCTCCAATAAACAGACCGGAACACCAAAAGTCGTCCCTTTTGCGTAGAGCAAAAAGCTGACGGAAGATGAGAAAGAGTATCCCCAAAAACAGGATGAGCGATGGAATCCCCTGTTCAACAGCGATGTGCAGATAGATGTTATGCGCGTGATACGGCTTGTGATGGACCCCTGCCGGTGCATGTAACTGATATTCATGCCGAAATCGTCCCAAGCCGATCCCGGTGACTGGATGCTTCGCTATCAGTTGGGCGGACGTTTTCCACCATTGAGGACGCTCGCTCATAAAACCCGATGGACGTTGACGCATAATCTCAAAGCGATCCTTGACGGCTTGGGGCATCAAGAAAGGCGATAGGAGCGCGATGGCTAACAATACCCAGAGTAGTTTCCGCTGAAAGTAGATTGCGATATAAATTGTCGCAGCAAACACACCTATCCATGCAGCTCGCGTGAGTGTGAGAACGAGATTAGCCCCCATCACGCATAAGAGACACCCAAGAACAGTGATAAACTTCCAGTTTTGGGATGCACGCCAGATCCGTTCCGATCCCGATTTTCGAGGACTCCGATCGAATCGGAGGAGTCTGAGACTCGCAACAAAATAGCCCATCGTTATCGGTAGGATGATTACGAGGTAAGCCCCTAAGTCGTTCGGCATCTTAAAGGTGCCAGCGAGCCGGGGTTCAATCATGTAAACTTTGAGTTGTCCCTCGCTTTTCCTGACAGCGTACTTGCGGTTGTTGCTATCGTCTACTATCAGCCAGTTATCCTGTTTTTTTGTGGGAAAAACAGTCGCATTTTGGGAGAGTTTTCTGCCGTTTTTCTGGTAAACTTGCCGCAAATCCACCGAGACCTTAGCCCCTTCATTGCGGTGAGCTGCATCACTGAAATAACTTTCTAACCTTGCTTCCACGTCGAACATATAGGCAGTTCCCATGCGTGTGCCGGTTGCATAAAAGTACAGACCAAGGACAGAGGAGACGCCCCCGGCAAACACAAAAGCGATGATAAGGTGACGCCAACGGTTGCCCAGCCGACTGTGAACCACCGCATAAAACAGTAATACAGCTCGAAGCAGCTTCCAGAAATACCCTAAACTACTTGTTGCTGGATGCGGTGCGAGGAGTGAAGCAACAAGTGCAAGGAGAAGAAAGACACCAATCGGGATGTCTAACGGTGTTCTTTTCCATTCGAATCGACGTTCGTGGTAGATACGCCCTGCCCACCCAAACAGTACGAGCAGTAGGCTTGCATTCAAGATTGGTGTTGCATAGCCAAATGGCAGGATGAGCACGAAAAGAAGAAAACCAACATAGATGGCAAGATCAAAACAATCGCTTGGGCGACGATAGTATTGGGTTGCGGTTAGTCGAATTTTGTCTAACATGGTGCGTGGGGTCTTTGGGATGCGGGTCAAAACATACGCTGCAATATTATGTTGCCCCGGTAGGTGCGGTTTCTAACCGCACCGCTTCATACGGGTCAAAACATGCGCTGCAATATTATGTCTATAAATGTAACATATTGGGGATAAAAAGAACGAACAAAAATGACACAAGTTGAAGATCCAGAACATATCACCGGTAAAGGCAGCGCATCAATGGTGATGATTCCCGCCGGCGAATTTCTCATGGGAGCGACCGATGACGACATGGGTTACACAACCGAGTTTCAGAAGGAAAAACCCCAACATACTGTCTATTTAGACGCCTTTTACATTGATATGTACCAAGTTACCAATGCCCAATACAAAAAATTCATGGAGGCTACCGGACAACCACCACCAAACGAGTGGGATAATCCTAATTTCAATGCACCCAATCAACCAGTTGTCGGCGTGAACTGGTATGATGCCGCTACTTATGCCGAGTGGGCGGGGAAGCGACTTCCAACTGAAGCCGAATGGGAGAAAGCCGCACGTGGCGGCCTCGTGGACAAACGCTATCCGTGGGGCGATCAACCACCAGATGGTACGCAGTGCAATTTCAAAGATCGGGACATTGATACCGACACATTGTACCAGCCAAATGTGGACGACGGCTATCGATACACCGCTCCTGTTGGGAGTTATCCACCCAACGGCTTCGGTCTCTATGACATGGCAGGGAATGTGTTCGAATGGTGTGCGGATGACCGGATAAATTACGCAAAATCCCCACGCCGTAATCCAAGTGGATCAACGAGTGGAAAAGCACGAACCGTGCGCGGTGGCGATTTTCTCGGTCCAATCTTCCACTGCCGTGTGACCCGTCGGGGCGGATGTCTGATTCATATCAAAAGTAGCAATATCGGTTTTCGTTGCGTAGCTTCTATCAAATAAAAGGAGAGTTAATCATGGATCAGGTACAAGACCTCACGGAGCCGCTATTTGAGGCAGCTAAGAGCGGAGACCTTAATCAGGTCAAGCAGCTTGTCGAAAGCGGTGCCGATGTCAATGCGGTGGGTGAGCATAACATCACGCCGCTTCTGTGGGCGTATTTCAGTGGTCACACAGAGGTTCTGAAGTACCTGTTGAGCAAAGGTGGGAACGTCAATTACGATGGGTTTAATGAGGGCACACTTTTGACAGCTGCCGCCTTCACCGGGGATGTTGCGGCAATCTCCTATCTGCTTGATGCAGGCGCGGAAATCGACCACGCTATGCCGCGGGGCGGTGAAACGGCGTTGCATCATGCCGCGGATAACGATCAAACTGATGCTATCAAATTACTGATCCAACGCGGTGCCGATGTCAATCACCAAACTAAACATGACGGTCCCTCTGAGTTGAATTTCGGAACGTTTTGGGGAGAGACACCGCTGCATGTCGCTGCAGTACGAGGCGATGGAGAGATGATTGAAGTCCTGCTTGCTGGAGGAGCGGATAAGACGATTAAAACCGCGAAAGGGGAAACTCCGCTTGATCAAGCAGAGCAACACGAACGACCGGAGGAAATTCTCAAACTGCTTCGATAGGATTGGTTCGACAGCCGGAGGTGCGTTATGAAAGGGTTTAGGTTACTGCTTCTGCTTTTTGCTACTGGTTATTTAACGTCCACCGTAAGTGCGGAACAGAACGGAACGATAATTCCCCATTTGTCCTTTCACTTTGGTGTGAGCCAGAATCCACCGGGCGATCGTATGTTGCCTCGGGTTTCTCGGCAGGTTGTCTTCAGTTTGGATGACACCAAAATCATCTCCAAAATGGAGGATGGGAGCGTGGTGCAGTGGGATTTAGATACTCGGAACGAAAAACATATTACTACGACCACAGACCTATTCGCATACTCACCAACTCGAAATCTGCTCTTGATTAAAAAAAAGAACGATGATGTTACGCTTATCGCTCTGGACACCAATCAGGAGACAGTTCTGACCAATGGTGGGTTTGAGAACGGGAGTCTATCCGCAAACGGGAAGTTTGTCGCGCTGTCCCGTGGGGATAAGGAGATCGAAGTCTGGGACGCAGATCAGAAGCGGCTGCTAAAACGCCTGAACGCGGTTGAGCCGGTGAGAAACAGCTTAGCAATCTCCCACGATGGACAGTACGTTGCGGCGGCGGAAGGCACGTACCGAAATGGAGAAGGGCATCGCACAAATATTGAGGTGTGGGACCTCAAGGGAGATACCCCGGCGGATCTAATTGATACAGGTATCATCTTGGGTGTGTGGAACCTGCATTTTTCTCCCGATGCCTCAATGCTGGCAGTCGATAGTCAAATAGAGGCGAAGGCTGGGATTCGTGTGTGGAAGAGAAGTACAAAAGAGCAATTAGTTGTCCTAGACAACTTGGAGGCATATTGGGCGCGTGCCCTCACGTTTGCCTTAGATGGCAAATGCATTGCACTGGGCGATGAGTCGGGAGTCCTAATACTTTCTAATATCAAGAAGGATGCAGAGGTGTTTGCACTGAGAGTCGATACCGGAATCGAATCCCTTGCGTTTTCCCATGATGGAAAGTATATGGCAGTTGGTCTTTTCGATTCGACAGTTCAAATCTGGGAACTCAAATCTGATCTCTAACGTTTTCTTGGAATTTTCAGAAATTGGAGGGTAAATCTGTTATGGATCCAAAAGGTGATACATCATATACCGACCAGAAAGGTCGCACCCGTTGGCGACGCAATGAAGAAATCGCGGATAAACTTAAGCAACTCCACGATATCTTAATCATCGGTGGTTATGAAGAATCTCATGCTACACGGTATACAAGGTTAGCCTACACCATTTCGCGCCATCCTGAATCGGTAGAAGCGCTGCATGATGAGGGACGTTTGGCGACAATCTCCGGTGTCGGTGAAACCATTGCCGAGATTATCGGTGAGTTTATCGAGACGGGTACATGCGCGAAGTTGGAGGAATTCGCCGAACACACGCCGAAAACTGTGCTGGAGTTGACAGCGCTTCCCGGGGTCGGGATCAAAACCGCAAAGGCGCTGTACGATGAACTTGGTATTGATAGCCGTGCCTCTCTTGGTGAAGCACTCGATGAAGGTAAGCTCGAAGGGCGCAAACTCATGACAAAAGGAACGCAGGATAAGGTTCGGCAGTTCATCAGCGAGAATCCTTAAATGACAGCGTCCCACCTTTATCCACAAATTGATATCTTGTAGGTATAGAAGCTGGACAACGGACTCCAACGTAAACAGCGATAGAGGAGGTAGAAAATATGCAGGAACGGGATCAGGCGTCTCAATCTACACCGGAATCTTCCCGCCGACTCGTCGGTAAGGTGGCAGCCATCACCGGTGCGGGTCAGGGGATCGGCAGAGAAACCACCCTACGGTTGGCGCGGGAGGGTGCATCAATCTTTGCGAGCGACATCAATCAGGATCTGCTGGAGAAACTAAAAAGTGATGTGAAGGCGACCGGTGCCACCATTGCTACAGGAATCTTCGATGCCGCCAAAGCAGCGGAGGCTCCACCTTTTGTGCAAGCGGTCATCGAGCAGTACGGACACATTGATATTATGGTCAATAATGCCGGGGGTATACGGACGCAGCCGTTTCCGGATGTCACGGAAGAGACATGGGAATGGACGCTCAATCTGAACCTCAAGGGACCATATTTTTACATGCAGGAAGCCGCGAAACCGATGATGGCGCAAAAAAGCGGCACGATCATCAACATCGCCTCCGTCGCTGGAATTGCTGGAGGGATGACCTACTCACCGCCTTATGCAGCAAGCAAGGCAGCAATCATTAATCTCACCAAGGTGGCCGCCGCTAATCTCGCAGAGCACGGAGTCACCGTCAACGCTGTTGCCCCCGGTATTGTAGAGACCGCTTTTAACTGGACACTCGATGACCTGATAGGCGTTCAACAGATGGGACTGTCTCCCGGTGAATTTATGGAGCGTCGGCGTGACTCTATTCCGTTGGGCAGACTTCAGCAGCCGCAGGACATTGCTAACGTTGTGGCTTTTCTGGCAAGTCCAGATGCATCCGAGATGACAGGCGAAACAATTGTTGTTTCCGGCGGCTTGGTAACGCGGTAACCACCTAAAGGAGAAACCATGATCAAAGAATCAGTATTATCAAAGCCTCAGCATGAAACAATCCATGAAAAGAATCAAGAAGTGACCATGCGGGACGGCACGACCCTTCGTGCTAACATTACCCGTCCTAATGTGGAGGGCAAGTTCCCGGTCCTGTTAGAACGCACGCCATATAACAAGGAAGCTGGATCCGAGAATGGGGTGGGATCCCCCCAATTCTTCGCGCAGAGAGGGTATGCTGTCATTATCCAAGATGTACGCGGCAGGTTCGCTTCCGACGGCGAATTTTATCCGTTTCGGGACGATGGCGCGGGAATAAACCGCGATGGCTATGATACCATCGAGTGGGCGGCGGCGCAACCGTGGTCTGACGGAAATGTAGGGACGATTGGCGGCTCCTATTCTGGTGCCACTCAATACAGAAACGCGCTCAGTCGTCCGCCCCACCTGCGGGCGATGTTTGTCCGTGAATCCTCCGCGGACTACTATCAGGAATGGGTGTACCGAAGTGGGGCATTTGAGCTTGCATTCAACATGGCTTGGGCACATGGCGTGACGTTGAACAATCTCGCGCACCTCGCGGAGGGAGAGGAATTCGATCGACAGAGCGGTATACTCGAAAAGGTTCAGGAAGATATGGATAGCTGGTATGCGCGACTGCCGGTGCATCCATGCCCATTCTTTGAGGGGTTGAGCGATTGGTTCAACGAATGGCTTCAACACCCAACGGATGATGGATACTGGGACACCTTCAACATGGATAAATTTCACGATCAGATGGAAACGCCCATGTACCATCTCGGTGGATGGTTTGATATCTTCTTGGCAGGCACTTTCAAGCAATATATGGGTATCAAGCAGCGTGGCCGTACAGAAAAGGCGCGTCAGAGCCAAAAACTAATTGTTGGACCTTGGGTGCACGGTCCTGGGGCTATCAACACGCAATTCGCCGGAGAGTTTGATTTCGGATCTGATGCCGCTAAGGATTTCAACGAACTACGTCTACCTTGGTTCGATTATTGGCTCAAGGGAATTGACACAGGAATTATGGATACACCACCGGTACGCATTTTCGTGATGGGGCGTAACGAGTGGCGCGATGAATCCGATTGGCCCCCGCCTGACACGCAGTACACGAACTATTATCTACATAGTGGACAGAGCGGCTCTATCAAATCATTGAACGATGGGATATTATCGCTGCAGCCTCCCAAAGGAAGTGAGAATCCGAACAGTTTTGTGTATGATCCGCTCCAACCTGTTCCCACTCAAGGAGGCAACACATTAAATGTGCCCGGCGGTGTTTATGACCAGCACGAGGTTGAGGAACGGTGTCTTACCTTCACCAGTGAGCCATTAACGGAAGAACTCGATGTTACAGGTCCTGTGAAAGCGGTGATATATGGACTGTCCTCTGCGCCGGATACCGATTGGGTTGTGCGACTGACCGATGTGCACCCAGACGGTTACTCGCGACTGTTATGTGACGGCATCCTCCGGGCACGATACAGGGATTCTTTCGAGCACCCTGAGTTACTGGAGATCGGTAAAGTCTACAGATATGAGATTGATCTATGGGGGACGAGCAACGTTTTCCTGACAGGGCATCGAGTTCGCGTGTCGGTCACAAGTAGTTGTTTCCCTCGGTTTGACCGCAATCTCAATACCGGCGGATCTATTCACAACGAGGCTGCCGGACAGGTGGCTATTAACACAGTTATGCACGATGAAATGAGACCATCTCATATTGTGTTGCCTTTGATCAAACGGAACTAAAGGCAGCTGTGCTGTTGCTATTGGTATGAAGGAGTGAGAATGGTCTTTCGGCTGGGAAGGTATGTAGCGGCAACTGGATTAATCGCTCGATCGCTCACGTAGACGTTGTGGCTGTGTCAGCTCGGTTGTCAATGCTTCAATAGACTGGCTGAGTACTAAATCTTCCTTGAGTAGCGTTTCGATCCGTTGGCAGCTTCGCACAACTGTTGCTCGACTTTGTCCAAATCCTTGATTGATCTCTTTCAATGAGAGTGGGGTCAATTGGCGCGCAAGATACATTCCGACTTGTCGAGGGAGTACAAACCGCCGTCCGCGTTTTCGGGAACATAGCTCTGATATGGTCAGATGGAAATACCGAGCAACGGCCTCCTGAATATGTTCTAGCGTGATTGTGTCAGATGGAGGTCGATCCGGGGTTTTGTTCTCTAACACATGATGAGCGGCTTGGAGGGTCAGAGGTGCCCCTAAACGCACCTCCGCCATTAGTCGGTTAAGTGCCCCTTCAAGTTGACGAATGTGTTGTGTTAGATGTTTTGCCAAATAACGGAGCACTTTCAACGGCACCGGTCCAGAATCACGTTCTTTTAATTTCTGCTTCAGAATCGAAACCCGCAAGTCAAACTCTGGGGCAGAAATTTCGACGGCGCGCCTCTGCGTAAGGCTATCGCGCGAGCCCCAAAACTCCTGCAGAAATTGTGGCAAGCGATCACAGGTGCATACAAGCCGTTGACCTCGCTCATTTAAGCAGTTGAGTAAATGGAAAAACTCTTCCTGAATCTTCTGTTCTGGCGATAAAAATTGAATATCGTCAATCAGCAACAGATCTACATGCTTATACTGTTGCCGCAGGGCGGCGGCTTTCTGAGGGGTGGAAATAGATCGAAGCCATTCACGCATAAACCCCTCTGCTGAAGAGCAGTACACCGTGCGGTTTAGCTGTCTCTGACGGAATTGGTTCCCAATTGCATGTAACAGATGGGTTTTACCGAGTCCGACACCTCCATGTATAATTAATACACCCTCTAGCTTTCCAACCCCATTCGTCATGCTTGTTGCTGCGTCAAACGCTTCTTGATTGCTTTGCCCAACGACGAACCGATCGAAAGTTAACGCTGGATTCAGGCCCGAGTTGGCAGGCAGACGCGGCGCTGAAGTTGGCATACCGGTTGGTAATTCGGATGGCTGTGATACTGGAGGATGGGAAGAGCTACCATCGCTCCCGCCGTTCGAGTGATTCATTGCTATTGTCCTACGATTGGAGATCGAATATCTCTGCTGATACTAAATCCACGTCCAAATATTACAAAGATGTCTAGGTAGGGACGCCTGAAATCGCTGTCTCTTTGTAATATGTAACATCATAACTGAAGGTTTATGTGGGGGATTGTCGCCCTCTGCTGCTGGACAGCCCGGGGAGACAATTTGGGTAGGATTATAGTCTATCAAAAAATCAAAGTGAGTTCAACCCCTTTTTCCGATTTTTTTGCAACATTTTTTTCTTTTTTTAGAGATACCCCATATCCTTCAATTTTCGTTCATCGCGTCGCCAATCTGATTTAACAGACACACGCAAGTCTAAAAATACGGTTGCCTCCAAGAACTGCTCAATCTCTGCACGGGCGAGTTGACCGATCCGTTTGATTGTTTTACCGCCTTTCCCCACGAGAATCCCTTTTTGTGATTGTCGTTCCACATAAAGCATCGCACTGATGTAGATTTTTCCGTTTGGGCGTTCTTTAAATTCCTCAACCACGACGCTGGAAGCGTAGGGAATCTCCTGACTGGTTCTGAGGAAAATTTTCTCTCGTATCGTTTCCGAGATAAAGAAACGTTCTGGTAGGTTACTGAGTTGGTCGGGCGGAAAATAAGGCGGACCTTTGGGAAGGTGTCGGATAATGGATTCTTGAAGTTCAGACACGCCATCGCCCACTGTTGCGGAGATAGGAATGAGTTCTAAGAAGGGGAGTTTTTCCTGATAGCGAGCGATAATTGGCAGAAGTGATGGGTTGGGTATCAGATCAATTTTGTTGATTACAAGTATGACCTGCTGTGCAGCCTTTTTGAGCTCATCGAGGATTTTTTCTTCGATGCTGGAGTTTAGCCCGCTTGCATCAATCATGTAGAGCACAATATCTGCGTCTGCAATTGCGCGATATGCGGCTTTGAGCATCTGGTCGTGTAGGCGATATTTGGGGGTAAGGACTCCGGGTGTGTCTAAGAAGATGATTTGGTAAGCATCGGTTGTGAGAATTCCTGTGATCTGGTTCCGTGTTGTCTGCGGCTTCGGTGTGACGATTGCGAGTTTCTCGCCCATCATTTCATTCAGCAGCGTCGATTTTCCGACATTCGGCTCACCGATGATGCTTACATAGCCAGATTTGAATGAAGTTTGCTCTTGCATTTTAGGATTCCGTAACTGATTTGAAAGAATAAAAAAAGCGATGTTTTTGACATCGCCTTTTGGCCGATTCAGGTCTCTTTTTATTCTAAAGTGCCCTGTGTTTTCTTGTCTCACTCCCGTCTTAACCGGATGCGCGTCTGCCTTGAAACCGGGCGGGGTTGTTGGCTTAATCGCTTCAACAGCTCTTCGACCTCTGAATCGTAGGTATCGAACGGATCTTTCATCTCAAAGGGCTCTTCGTGCGAAAAGTAGATCTGATTCCAATCGATGATACAGGGCAGACGATTTTGAGACAGATAACGCATTACGTAGGAACGGGCTTTTGCCCTTGTATTTTCAGGCGCATTTTGGATTGCTGCCTCAATCTGTTCATCCGTCGTAACCCGTCTCACATGTCCTTCGCGCTCAAGGTCGTAGTACAATCCCTTTTCTTGGTTGAGGTGGTGGTATTCAAGATCGAGGCTCTCAATCCACGGATCGTTCCACTCCAACCCTTCCTCCTCCATAAAAGCCTCAAGCAGCCATTTCTTTGTTACCCAATCAACGCGATCGATTAAAAGCTCGGGATCCGCTTCCAAGTCGTCCAGAACCGATTCCCACTCGGTCAATACCCAATCCGTATCTTCATCCCTGCCTGCGAGGACTTTCTGAGCAAGATCAAGGTATTCACGTTGTAGGTCTATTGCCGAGATGGTGCCGCCAGAAGCCAGTTCGACAATCCATTGGAAGGTCTGATCGCGCGAAATTTCTTTAATAGCGTGCACCGGGTTGACTAAGCTCATATCGCGAGGACGATGCCCGTCCTCAAGCAGATCAAGTATCAGAGAGGTTGTTCCAACTTTCAAAGCCCCTGCAAATTCGGACATATTTGAATCGCCGACCAGTAGATGGAGACGGCGATATTTGGTATAGTCGCCGAGCGGTTCGTCCCGTGTGTTGATAATCGCTCGGCTGAACTGTATCCACTCGTAGATTTCTGTAACGATGTGATCCGCGCGTTGAGAGATCTGAAAGCCTATGAAATCGTCACGCCGATGATGGGAATCCCCGAATTCAAGGATTTCCTCGTGTCCGCCAACACGACCCGCCCCAGCAAAAATCTGTCGTGTGACAAAGAACGGCAGCAGCGTAGGAATAACAACCTTGTAGAAGGGAACGTCCCGTCGGAGTTGATAATTTTCATGGCAACCGAAAGTCGCCCCTGTAAAATGATCGATGTTGTTTTTGAAGAAGGAGATATCGTCTTTCAGCCCAACATCGTCGAGGATTGTGATGATTAGCTGCTCGATGGCTCTATCGTAAGCGATCAGATCGAAAAGACTGATACACTCCGGCGTAGCATACTCAAGATGCCCCATGTCGATGTATAGCCGTCCACCGTTGAACAGAAAGCCACCGTTGCCGGGCGGTTCTCCCCAATCTCGGTAGTGCATATCCGACATGCCAAGTTTCAGTTCGTGAAAAATATAGTCCCGCACGAGCGCAGCGGTCCCCTCTGAAGAGCCCAGGGAGCCATCTGAGTCTGCCATACATCCAAATTCGGTTTCGATACCAAAAATACGTCTGCTCACTATTTTGCCTCAGGGACAAGCGCGAGTTTGTCCGTACTCATATCAGAGCCAATCTGCAATGGCTGCATCAATTTCGTCCGAAGTCAAAAGGCGAAACTTGTTATTGATTCGACGCGAAGTTTCCAATACCGCCCCTTCAATTTCTCCTGCCTGCAACTCATTTCTAAGAACTTCGTGGAGTCGTCCTCTGTCCGTTGTCGATTCCGAATCTTCGTTTGCGGGCTCATCCGAATCAGCATCCGCTTGTTGCAATCCCAACTCCCAACCAACCACCCAAGTTTCTAGCGCCAACTGCAAGGAATCGGTGAGCGAAGACCCCGACGTGTCGGCAGTGGATAGGTAATTCTGCATCGCTGTTTCGGCTTCGTGCGTGCCGCCGATAACTTCTCTATCTTGATTTGATTGTACGGTGCCATCGTAGTTCAGGGCGATAAATCCATCACCCTCACCACGCGCGCCAAGTTCCGCCAATAGCATTTTAATGATGTAGGCGGAGCCAAAGATGGCTTCAAAGGATTGTTTGATAGTGGGACCCAGCACGAAATTTGTCAGGCGATGGAGGGTAACGTCATCAACTGAACTCTGAAAACCTTGCACGGAGGCGGTGTCAGTTGCCATCATACGCAGCCGTTCGATATCGGCGCTATGCCCTATAGCTGAGAGTGCGATCCGGTCGTGCACCTCAAAGATTTTACGCTGCCCACGTCCGATGGTCACAAGTAAAAGCCCATCTTCGTATCTTAACCCAACGACGGGGCTGCCACCACGAAGTTGGTCTTCGATATAGTCGCGTCGGTTATTAACGGCTTCAAGCCACCGATAAGGTTCATCTAGCATAAGTCGTCTCTACAGATTCAGCATAAATCTCTTGGAGCCTTTCGACTGAGAGATCTTGAATTCCGTCCTTCGTAATTGTTTTTACGGTTGGATAGATATCTGATTTCGGGTTATAACCGCTCGTTGCCGAGTCATATTCTGCAGCTGCGTCGAGTAGGCGCAAAACGGTAACAGTCGCTGCTTGTTCGTCCATGTCAGCAAGTGGCTGCTCGCCCCAACGATTCTGATAGAACAAGATGCCGCGAATCCACACAGAGCCGGACCCTGACGTCGCAAAATCCGCACTCTCGAAATGGGCGCCGAGCGCGTCGTAGAAGAAAATTTTGCCGCCGTTTTCATCTTCATTCAGCAGATCGTAAATGGCAAAGATCGGTATCACGCCGCCGATACCTTGCAATGTCATAGGTAGGTTTTCACGAATTAGGCGGGAGAGTGTGCGCAGTTTGCCTTCGAGGCTCAATTCTTGGAGTTGGCTGCGACGGAAATATTGGAACGAATGTTCGAGGACTCGTGCCATTTCATAAGCCATGGCAGGAGAGCCTGCGATTGCTAGGACGGAATGCTCGTCAATCTGCAGCAGCTTGTCCGCGCGGTCGTACATCACGACGTTGCCCGCCGTTGCCCGTCGGTCCCCGCCGATAAGGACGCCATCCTTATAACGCACGGCAAGGACAGTGGTGCCTTCTGTTTCTTGTATCGGAGACGAAGTCCCATTTGCAGGGGTTGTGGGCAGATCCAGTTGAATCTGGCAATCTTGCGCTTTCAAGAGGTCGAGGAAATTCCCCTTGTGATTTGTCATCGGTTATTCACCTGTTCGTTGGCGATAACGCCTAGATTGGTCTTTATCGACGCGCCGCATCCGTCTAACCAGATTTCTCGTGTCCGGTCTGGTAACATCCGGACGTTTGGGACCATCATCGTCTCCGCCATCGCCCGGTCCTGCCGGTTTCACCGGTCTTTGAATCCGATCGCGTAGATAAATCAAATGCTGTGCTGTCATGGTAATAACCTCCTGTAAGGGAATAGATTTAGGGTTTCACTTACTAAGTTCTAAATTTTCAACTAACGCTTCAACCGTCTGCGCTTGGTCGAGGATGCGATTGTACTTCTCTGCCATCTCTGCATCCGCGAGCTGATTCATGCTCACTGAGACGGGGCTTCTTTTGCCCTTCAGATTAAACGTTACGTTATCCCATTGGATCGATTTGACTTGTGGACGGAATTTGTCCAACGATTTGCCTCGAAAATAGGCACGGGTGTCGGCAGGGGGATTGTGGATAGCACTTTCAATTTGCTGATCGGTGACAAGCCGTCGCACCAATCCGCTTGTTTCGAGTTCATAATATAATCCCGCTTCCTGATCGATGTTATGATATTCGAGATCAAGACTCTGTAACCAGGGGTCGTCCCAAGTCAGTCCTTCCTCATCAATAAATGTTTCCAATAGCCATTTCTTGGCGACCCAATCCAATCGATCCGTGAGATCCATCGGATCTTTTTCGAGCGCATTCAGAATAGATTCCCACTCAACGAGGACCCAGTCAGTATCGTCACGCTCTCCGCTGAGGTGCTTTTGGGCTAACGCGAGATATTCTCGCTGTAAATCAATTGCGGAGATACTCTTACCGTTGGCTAATTTGAATCGCCACTGATAGGTCTGGTCGCGGGAAATCTCTTTAATCGCGTGGAGCGGATTCTGCAAGGTGAACGAACCGGGGACCCGCTTCTGCTCAATAAGATCGATGACGAGTGCGGTTGTGCCAACCTTGAGTGCTGTTGCATACTCTGACATATTGGCGTCACCGACAATGCCGTGTAACCGGCGATATTTCGCCGGATCCGCGTGAGGTTCGTCGCGCGTGTTCACAATCGGGCGATTGTGCATGGTATCAACGCTAACCTCGACATGGAAAAAGTCGGAGCGTTGTGCAATCTGAAAAAAACCGGCGGAGGTCAATCCTGATTCGGTTTCGATTCCCACCTTTCCCGTCCCGGCAAAAATCTGTCGTGTCACAAAAAATGGCATGATACCCGCTTTAAGGTCATCAAAGGGAATATCCCGTGACATTAGATAATTGTCGTGGCAGCCGTAGCTGTGTCCATGAAAATCGGTGTTATTTTTGTATAATAGGACACGCTTGCCTAATTTTTCGCTTCGTCTTACGGCACACTGCTGAAGTATTCGCTCTCCCGCTTTATCGTGGGCGACCAATTGAAAAAGACTGCAACATTCTGGAGTGGAGTATTCGGGATGGGCATGGTCGTTATATAAACGGGCACCATTAGTCAAAATCAAATCGCTTTTGATCTCAGCAAAGGAAAGATTGCGCTGACGGTCGGCTTTCTGGTGTTCCAACTCGTCGGGGTGTTCCTGTAGGGCTTTTGCACGGAAGCCGCGCTCGTCCTGGAACGGATCCTCGCCACTATAATCCCACATCGGTCGAAAATCAGCCTGCCGATAACTCTTAATCAATTCGACAGATTGGTTGACAGGATCAACATGTTCCTCAGACTCTAACGTGATTCCATATTCAGTTTCGATTCCAAAAAGTCTTTGCATAAACGCTTCACCCTAAATCACACTGCTCGCAGCTTTTCTACGAGTGGATTTTTCTGGACGAATTGGGGTGACTTTGACAACGTTTTCCGGATCGTAATCGAGCAGCTTAAGCCAGTCCTCGACGGTGTCTGTCGGGGGGAAGATATCGTTCTCGCGATATTCTGCCAATGCGCCTTCCAACAGATCTTCAACCCGAATCCCAACTTCGTCTGTGGTGCCTTCTATCGCACGTTTGATGGCGGACTCTTTTGCGCGCTGAACAATGGAATCGACAATAGCGCCACTACATAGATCACCACGGTATATAATATCGCGGCGACCACTTCGCAGGGCAACCTCTAAAAACTTGTTATCTTCATTTCGCTCGAACAGCTCACCGCAGACCTGATCAATGAGATAGGAAACTGCTGCCTCTGCATCGCTGTTGTGAGCGTCAAGGATTTCTGGGTGGAGCGGTAAATCTGGCGTGAGATAGATGCGGAAAATTGCCTGCGATGCCTCTTTGTCGGGACGGGTGACTTTAATCTTCCGATCAATTCGACCGGGACGTAAAATCGCGGGATCAATCAGATCAGGACGGTTCGTTGCAAGGATGATTACGACATCTTGCAAGGATTCAATCCCATCCATTTCAGCGCAGAACATCGGGACCACGGTATTGGAAATGTTATGAGAGCGGAATGAACGGCGCGTTCCTAAGATCGATTCTGCTTCATCAATAAACACGAACGGCAGGTAGCCTTCTTTGCTCTTTTCGCGCGCTATCTGAAAGATTTCACGGACTTTACGTTCCGACTCGCCGAGCCACATATTCAAAATTTCGGGTCCCTTGATGTGCAAGAAACATCCTTCCACCTCAACCCCTTCCTCTTCGCTCAATCGCTCCGTCAGGTTGTGTGCTGTCGCTTTCCCGATGAGTGTTTTCCCACACCCCGGTGGACCGTGTAGGAGAAAGCCTTTTGGGGGCGCATACTGAAATGTGTCGAAGAGATCTGGGTGTAGGATTGGAAGCTCAATGGTATCTTTGATGAGTTGAATGGTATCGTCCAGTCCGCCCACTTTTGACCAAGGAAGGTCTGGCACAGCTTCGAGGTAGTAATCCTGTGCTTCTTGTGCCTCTAAGCGTTCTAGTGCTACTTTGGAGTTCGGGTCCATACGGATTTCGTCGCCGACCTTAAGTTTTGCGTTGGCTAAATCGGTGGAGCGTTGCAAAATAATCGACTGCAATCCGGCAGGTTCACCACCAACGCGCAGCCGCCCGTCCGGCATCAAATCAACGATTTTCGCGATAGATCCAGAGGTGTTATATCCCAATTCACCGACAATAACGTAAGCATCATTAAGGAGTACGCTAAAACCGATTTTCAAGGCTGCGGGATCCAGTTGTGGATCGATATTCGCATAGTATTCGGATCCGCCGATAATGACATGGGCTACCTCTTTTTTCGGCATTCCGAGCAGCGTCCCGATCCGGTTTGCAGGCGAGGTCAACTTTTCGATTGTCTCCTGCATTTCAACGATGGCTTCCCTTGCTTCCTGAAAAGTCATTTCATCTTCCACAATTGCCCGCCGAAGTTGAAACAGCAATGGTCGCCGACGATCGTCCTCTTGCGTTGCATAAATGAGCCGATCTACTAACATCAGAGAACGAGGGGTGCCCACCTGATCCTCATCGTCTTCAACTTCGTCCTCAAAGTCGTCAAATAGCCGGAAATCGTCTTCTGGTATCGTCTCGGATCGCCTTCTGTTGTTCTTGTCACGCATTGAATCCCTCCTCAAACGAGATAGTCAGTCGTATTGGATGGTATTTCAGAATTAATCTCTTCTGCCGTAGGGAAAGCGCGGGAGGATTTCCCTAAAAAATGTGCCTAATATAGAGCGTTCAGTTGCTAACATTTTCTTGAAAACCGGTTTCGTGAGATAGTAACTGTCGCTGGAAAGAGAGTTCCGTCAGACCGGCGAGCGCTTGGACGCCCAAGACAAATCGGGAAATGGGCGAGAAGTGGGAAAAATGTTAGCTGGCAAAAGTATGGTGTCTATCAAATCGCTCATCGAATAAGTGCGTTTGTATTCTATCACATCGGTAGGCAAACATCAACACAAAAAGTAGAGAATCCTCACGAGCGTCCGTCTTAGGCGTGGGAAATTTCCAACAAAAAGCTAAATCAGCGGTTCATATTTATTGCCTTCCCCTGCCGATTTTGGTATAATCTGCCTTACACTTTTCCACTTCAAGATGGATAGGATATAGAAATAGTTACTCAGGCGGTGATAATGGAAGCAACAGAATACAGACTCCGGATCAAAGACCTTCCCGAAGATGAGCGACCGCTCGAAAGGCTTTACAAATATGGTCCGCAGGCGCTCAAAACGTCAGAATTGATTGCGATTATTATTCGAACCGGAACGGGCACTGCAACGGCTGTTCAGGTCGCAGAACAGCTGCTTCAGAAGTATAACGGCAACTTGAAGCGGTTGGCGGATAATAGCGAGAGACAGATTGCAGAAGGTATCAAAGGACTCGGCACGGTGAAGGTCGGTCAAATCAGAGCAGCTTTTGAACTGGGACGACGGATGGCGGCTTTTCTCGAAGAAAAACCACAAATTAGTTCGCCCAGCGATGTTGTGCACGTTGCGCGAATGGCGATGCCTTCGATGCGAGATCTGCGCAAGGAGGAACTCCATGTTTTTTGCCTCGACACGAAAAACTATGTGACCAAGCATCGTCGTATCTTCGAGGGAAGCTTAAATGCGAGTATCATCCACTCCCGTGAAGTCTTTCGATTTGCAATAGAGGAAGCAGCAGCATCGATTATCCTTGTGCATAACCATCCATCCGGTGATCCCGCGCCCAGCCCGGAGGATATTCATGCGACGAAGCAGTTGGTCAAGGCGGGGGAGTTGCTCGATATCCGTGTGACAGATCATGTTATTATCGGGGATGGCAGCTACATCAGCATGAGGGAAGAGGAGATAATCAGGTGATTTTGTATCACAGGCATCTACAATTCACAACCCAATAGGAGAGTTCAACATGTCCAAAGAGAAAGCGTATAAAGTTCGTGCGATTCACTGTAGTCACAAAGCCGCTCAGGAGGAAATTTACGAAAGGCTTAAGGCGATTACCGCGCCCTTGACCCGTTCATGGGAGAAGATCGAAAAAGCTCGCAAAATCGGTATCAAGGTGAACATGCAGATGCGTACGGACAATATCCGTCGCATTGGGGGACGACGGCAGGAGTTGGTTGATGACGATGTTCTCCGCGCATCGCTCCGTCTGTTGCGAGAGCGTACTGACGCACATATCTTCGTGTTGGATACCAGCATGGTGCCGCCAGGACAGCGCCCGGGCGATGATTTTAATATGCGCCCAATCTTTGAGGAGTTTGACATCCCCTACATCGAAGCCGGTGATCCGCCCTTCACGCAATACAAAGTTCCCGGTGGCGGTATAATGTTCTCCGAATACCAACTCTCCGCCTCCATTGGTGAAGCGGATGCCTTTATCTCCATCGCTAAAATGAAGAACCACGCCTTTATGGGCATCACGCTGTGTCTAAAAAATCTGTTTGGCTTGCCGCCGATACAGCCTCACGGTCGGGTCAGAACCTACTTTCATCATGTTATCCGGCTCTCGTACGTCCTGCCGGATCTCGGTCTGATTACCCAACCCTGCCTCAACATCATCGACGGTCTGACGGGACAAGCGAGACGGGAGTGGGGTGGAGAAGGACGTATCTGCGATGCGCTGATTGCCGGCGACCATGTAATCGCCACGGACGCCTGCGGCAGTTACCTGATGGGCACCGACCCTCGCCTCGATTGGCCCCATCCACCTTTCCGCCGTGATCGGAGTCCGGTTGCGGTAGCTGCGGAGCACGGATTTGGGACTGTGAATCTGGAGGAGATCGACTTTGATATGGGAGAACTACAACCACCCCTCGCCGAGTTCGATTCAGAGGAAACGGATCCCACTGAAAAGATCGCTAACTTGCGTCAAACCGCGTGCCATCAGGCGTTGTTTTATCGGGAGAATCAAGAACGGTTAGTAGACCGTCACGCTGGCTCATTTATCTATCTGCAAGATGGGGAAGTCGTCTGGAGCGGTTCCCACCCGGATCAGGCGGGTGCCGTCCATCAACTCAGCGGTGAGCGTCCGGATCAGGCGGTATGGCTCAAATTGGTCGATCCAGAGGAGACGGAAGGTGAGCGTATGCGCGTGTACGAGCGAATTTTGGCGGCGTAAACGCGCTTGATATCTGCGTATTACTAACTGTTGAGACGATTATCCCGATACATCGGGACGCCACTAGATTGCGAGACCGGTAGGTGCGGTTTCTAACCGCACCGGTGTGGCGTGTCCCATTAATTCTAAGATCCACTATAATCTTAAACTGGAAAAAGCGTTGGCTTATGTCAAAAAAGTGTAAAACACAAGGTGGTTCATTAATGAACAAATGAACTAAATTGGTTTCTGGTGCACGATACTGTTACACGCTTTCTTAACATGAGCCTACATTCTTCAACCCTCTGAAAACACCAGAGACAATCCCAATGCTTTAGCGCTGTGTCAGACGGCGTAATTTTAGTTGGTTTTCTTGGCAAAGTATGTTAAAAACACACAAAATAGCACTGAATCCGAACAACGTGCAAGCCACTCAATTTGCACAGCATTGTGGCTATGCTCGTGTTGCCTATAACCATGTCCTTGCTGATTTCAAAGAAGGGTTAGCCAATGGTGAGTGGTACAGTCATATAGAGTTAAACAAACGTCTTAATGCTGTCAAGCGTGAGCAATATGAGTGGTGCAAAGAGTTAAATCAACGTGCTGCTCACAATGCGATTTACTTTAATTTTCAGAATGCTGTTAAGCGTTGGAAGGCAGGTGAGAGTCGTTTTCCTAAGTTCAAGAAGCGTTCACGGGGTCAAAGTTTCCAAGCAGATGCAGGTCGAGGCACAACGATTATCGAAGGACAGCGTATAAAACTACCCAAGATCGGTTGGGTTCGCATGTTCCAAACACTTCGACACCTCGGCACTATCGTCAAAGTTGTAATCTCTAAGACTGCTAACCGTTGGTTCGCCTCTATCACTGTAGATATTTTCGCTAACGATACTATTGCTGCCACTCGACATCTGCCTGTTGTTGGTGTTGACGTAGGTATCCAGCACTTAGCGGTCACGTCCGAAGGTGTATATCACAAAAACCCCAAAGCCTTAAAGGGTTACGAGCGGAAGCTAAAACGGTTGCAACATCAGTTAAGCCGTCGGCAAGAAGGAAGTCGTAATTGGCATAAGACGAAAGCCAAGATTGCCAAGCAACACTACCGAATCACCTGTATCCGACAAGATGCCCAACATAAGGCAACAACGGGTATCGTCAACGGTGCGAGTCGTATTGGAATTGAGTCACTTAACGTTGCTGGTATGTTAAAAAACCACAGACTTGCAAAGGCATTATCGGACGCTTCGCTATCTAGTTTTCTCACGATGCTTGCATACAAAGCAGAACGGATAGGCGTTAAAATTGTAGAGGCAGACACCTTCTACCCGTCCAGTAAGACTTGCTCGGCTTGTGGTACAATTGATAGTGATTTATCCTTGTCAGATAGGACGTACCATTGCAGTGATTGTGGTCATACACAAGACAGAGACCTAAACGCTGCAATTAACCTACGAAACGTCGCCGTGGGACACACGGAGACTTAAAACGCTTGTCCGCAAGGATCCCGATTTATCGGGGTGGAGATTTGGTAAGTCCTCACCATCGACACGAGGCAAGAATCGCTGAAGCAAGAAAATAGCATGGAGACAGAAAATGTCTACCAATAAGTCTATTAAGAATCCCAATGTTTCAACATTGGGAGCAGTCAATAAGGAACAGTATGTCCCAGCAAAAACCCCATGTTCTGCTGCTAATCAACGACGAACACCGTCCAGACATGTTACCCATCGAAGGTGACAGGCAGGTTCGCACGCCCACGTTGGATCGATTTATCAACGAAGGGGTTTATTTTCGCAATGCGTACACCCCCTCACCGATCTGTGTACCGGCACGGCAAAGTTTTATCTCTGGACTCTATCCGCGCAACTGTGGCAGTCTCAACTTTGGAGATCCGATGCCAACCGAGGTGAGAACGATTCCGGGGCATCTGGGCAACTACGGCTATTACTCGTGCGCGGCGGGGAAGATGCACTTCGTCGGCAAAGATGTGATGCACGGTTGGCGGGAACGGGTTGGTCGAGACATTGTGGGTGATAACGGCTACCCTTATTCAGCCGTTGATGATGAGCACACTGCCCAATTTCAGCGCGAGCCGGGCACCGGTTCTAAGCAGAACAAGGTTATCCAAGAAATTCGCGACGCTCAACCGGGCATGGGATACTGGATGCTCCACGACCAGTACGCGGTAGATGGTGCGTTGCTGTTCCTCGACGAATATTTTGTGGACGCCTCCTACGACCGGTATAAGCCGAATCCGCTGTGCATGGCAGTAAGTCTCTGGTGTCCGCACTATCCGTATCAATGTCCGCTTGACCTGTTTACCTATTACATGCAGCGTGTCGAGCCAATCATTGAGGAGCCGAACGATAAATTTGAGTGCAGCGATTTCTTCAGAGTCCGCTTTGGTGAGGATGTGACCCACCGTCAGGCGCACCGTGCCACCGCCGCCTACTACGGCATGATCGACTGGATGGACCAGCAATTTGGTCGCGTGATTGAAAAACTGGAACATCTCAACGTCCTTGACGACTTTATCATCGTGTTCCTATCGGACCACGGTGAGATGCTCGGCACGAAAGGACTGTGGGAGAAACAGAGCTTCTTTGATGCGTCGGCGCGTGTGCCGTTTTCTATCTGGAATCCAAGGCGGTTTGGGCGTGAACCACAGATCATCGAACAAAATGTATCGCTGGTAGACCTATTTCCGACATTGTGTGATTTAGTTGACATCCCCGCTCCCGACGAACTTGATGGCCGCTCGTTAGTACCGCTCATCGAAGGTAGTACCGACGATTGGCACAATACAGTCTACAGCGAACTCTGGCGCGTTCATAACGGTCCGTCTGTTATGGTCAAGCAGGATAACCTGAAGTATTTCCGTTTCGATAACAATGCCGGTTGGCCCGAACAGTTATTCGATTTGTCGAGCGATCCTGGTGAATGCAACAATCTGATTGCGGACCCCGCCTATGCGGAAGCGCTTACACGGTTGCGTGGCAAAGTCGATGCGTTGCCCCCGCCACGACGCAAGGATGCGGATAATCGTTTTATTGATCCGTATCGCCCAATGGCTGGGGATTATGGTGAATTCTAAAAACAGATAGACACCCGGTAGGTGCGGTTTCCAACTGCGTTGTTTCATACCATACCTATCATTTGGTAGGCGCTGTTTCCAACTGCGCCGGTTCATACCGCACCTACCGATTTGGCGTGTCTCATTAATTCTAAGGTCCACCATAACTTCAACCTTGGAACAAAAAGGAATAATATCATGGAATTTAGACGGAGATGTTTATGTATGAGAGTGGGATTCTTGTTCGTGATGTTGTGGCTGATTCTCGGCCTCGCCTGTGAACAATCTAGCATATCGGCATCACAGGAAACTGAAACCAATCCGAACAGCGAGGCGGATGCCGCCGAAAAGGCACCGGCAAGTGCGCCGCCCGTGAAGCCGAAAGAGATTACCTTTGAACTGGTCAAAAGTATAAAGTTTGCTGACGGCACCGAAGTTACCTCCATCACCAAAGCCGATATTGAAGCCCTCCGAGATCGACCTATTGATATGGGAGGAAACGATACCGACGGCGTAACACTAACGAAGAGCAGAGACGACAAGGTCCACGTGCGTACGTGCAGAGAATATGATGCTGCACTTGAGCAGGACTACTTTCCTGACACAACTTATGACATCTCAATGGCATCATGGTTCAAGTATCCGTGCGAAACACTTAACTTACTTGAGATAGCAACGATTCCACAACGAAGTTTTATCCCAACCTCCAAAGAGGAGGTCTTCGATCTAAAATTGATTCCCCTGTCGTTGTTTCCTGTCCTGACCGGTTTTGAGCAGAGATACGGGTATAATATTGAAGACGTGACATATCAAGATCGGGTAGATGAGGGGCTACTCAAAGTAACGGACAGAGGTGATAACTGGTTCAGCTGCGAGGACAAGGGATTGAGACAACACTTAACTGAAGTGGCACGCGCTGACTTTAATGGCGACGGTATCGAAGATATGCTGCTCTCTGAAGCTGTCCATGCCACGCAAGGCACGTACCGCACCTACAATATGATCATTTTGACTCGGAAATCGATGGATGGAAGGTTTGAAAAGGTGAAACCCCATGATCCCGAATAATCGCATAGGTGCTAAGGCAGGGGCGAAGGTCATAGAATTTTTTGTATATTAGGTTTATGGTGAATTCTAAAAATAAATGAGGGGTGTTCATAAATAACCACTGGTGCTCGCTTCCAGTTATTGATAACGTGATACGTGAAATGCCGTTGTGAGCAGCCGCGACGAGTCGGGACATCAACACCATGGGTTCATCGTTTCACTTAGCCCCAGCGGGGCGACATGTTTATAGAATACAGGACAAACAAACAACCTAAGCCCCAGCGGGGCGACATGTGAACACCTTTCTAAAGATGACCGTTTCACTTTTCAAACAGGCTCTAAGGCACGGACGAAGGTCATAGAATTTTTCGTATAGTGGGTTCAGTCGGATGTGCGGAGGATAACACATGAAGGGACGAAGTTCCACCCTACAGATGGTCGGTTTTTCTGTTGTGCTGTTTTTCGCCATGGGGCTGCTGTTGACGGGGCTCGGTGTGTTTAGCGTTCCTAGCGTAAACGACTTTCGGGATTGGGATAGCTACTATGAAAAGCGCGATGCCCTTTGGGCGGAACAGGACAAATTGTTCTGGGAATTCAATAAACTGCATCGGGAGCTTGATCCGCTTATATCCGGTTATCTTGATGATCCTAATAGCTTGACTGAGACTCCAGAGGAAAAAGCAGCTAAGAAGGTGTTGGTAGACGAACTGAAGGTACAACTCGCCAAAATCAAGGCTTTGGAGAAAAAAAGGGATAAATTGCAAAGAAAAGCTGCTAAATTAGATCGACAGTATCCCCCTGAACTCGTTTCCAAGTACGCAGGCTTCCCCAGATATGATCGTTGATGACCGTTGGACATAGGCGCGCAATGAGGGGTTTTACTTGGTAAATCTTCGATTTATGGTGAATTCTAAAAACCAACAGACACTTTCGCTCCCCGGTAGGTGCGGTTTCATGAAGTTTAAGTATTTAAATCGGTAGTCCGGATTTTCCTCGAAACATCTCGAAACATACGGTAGGCGCGGTTTCCAACCGCGCTGGCGTCGATAGTAAATTACCGAATTATTTTTTTATCTTCATCCAACCGCACCGGTGCCGATTTATCGGCATCCTCGACAAGTCGGGATTTGGAGTGTCTAAATAATTCTAAGATCTACTATAGTTTCGCTCTCTCCGAATTGCGCTATTACTTGCATACATTTACAACTAACACACTGAGGTGTAATTATGTCAAATTATTCAAAGACCTACCGCGTAGGGCTCGTTGGAAGTGGTGGTATTGCACGGGCACACGGCACCGCCTGCCAAGCACTCGACGGTGCTGACCTTTCCGCCATCTGCGACGTGTCGCAGGACGCACTGGATCGTTACGGTGAGCAGTTTGGTGTTTCTAACCGATACCTCGACTTAGATGACATGCTTGAGGACGCAAACTTGGATATCGCCATTCTCTGTAACTGGGGTGCAGTCCATGCCGAAACAGGGATTCAGATTGCCAAATCCCGAAAAGTGCGAGCCATTCTGTGTGAAAAGCCGTTTACCAATAACGCAGCTGAAGCAAGGCAGATGGTCGCTGCGGCGGAAGAGAATGGCATCCTTCTCGCTGAAGCCTTCAAGTTCCGCCATCACCCGATGCACCTCAAAGCGAAAGAATTGGCGGATTCGGGCGCAATCGGCGATGTGCTGACGATTCGCAGTACATTCTGTTCAGGGGGCAGCGGTGCCGGTCCCGAAACGCGGAAGCCGGAAAACAATTGGCGTTTCAACAAGGCAAAGGGCGGCGGCAGTGTCTATGACCTCGCCTGTTACTGCATCCATCAGGCGCGTTTTATGTTTAGTGCGGATCCGGTCCGGGTCTTTGCTTCGTCACAGCCGGGCTTAGAGGTGGATGACGCTATGTACATACTGCTCGTCTTTCCTGATAACCGTACCGCACAAATTTCCGTTGGATTCAATTCAGCGAGTGCACAGTATGTTGAAATTTCTGGGAGCGGCGGGATGCTCCGAATCGAAATCGCGTGGAACAACGAGAATCGGGCTGTGGATCTGGAACACCGTACCCCCGATGGAACGGAGTTCATCAACTTTGAACCGATCCATCAATTCACGAATCAGCTCGCCCACCTGTGTGACTGCCTTGAAACGGGACAGCCGCATCGAATACCACCCGAAAACAGTATCAACCAGATGCGGACTATTGATGCAATCTTTGAATCTGCAGCGACGGGTAAGGCAGTAGAAATGTAAACGGGAGTGCATAAAGATGGAAGAGGCAAAAACAATTAAGCAAGACCAGCAGGGACGAAAACGGCGGGGTTTGCCGGTTATCGATTGTGATATACATAACACCCTATCTTCAGAGACGGTGTTGTATCCGTACCTCTCTGAACGTTGGCGCCGACATCACCAGATGCTCGGAGCACCCGACCGCGTCGGGGGGTATGTCCCGCGCGGTATGCCCTACGGTGCGCGTTACGACGCCTGGACCCCTTCCGGTCATCGTCCAGGCTCAGATCTGAACTTCCTTCAGGAACAGCTGCTTGATTTGTGGAATATCGAGTACGGCGTCCTAAACTGTCTGACCCCTGTCTGCGAGATGCCCAATCTGGAGTATGCTGCGGCGTTTGCACGGGCTGTCAACGATTGGCAGGTTGATGAGTGGCTGGATCCAGAGCCCCGGCTGCGGGCATCAATGATAGTCGTCTGTGATGACGGGGTGTTGGCATCGCAGGAGATTAATCGGCTCGCCAAAGATTCGAGGTTTGTCCAAATATTGCTGCTTGCCCGCACAATGGAACCGTTGGGCAGGCGCAAATACTGGCAGATGTACGAGGCTGCCGTGAGCCATGACCTACCAATTGCGATTCACTTCACCGGTGTCGGTGTGGGTCCGATTACCGCTGTCGGCAAGCCCTCTCACTACATCGAAGACCACACTGGCATGACACAGGCGTTTCAGACACAGGTAACCAGTCTGGTTTGCGAGGGGGTTTTTGAGCACTTTCCCACGCTGAAGGTGGCTCTGATTGAGGGTGGCTTTGCTTGGCTCCCACCGCTAATGTGGCGGCTTGACCGTGCGTGGAAGAAACTCCGCGATGAAGTGCCCTACCTCAAGCGACTGCCATCAGAGTACATCCGTGAACATTTCTGGATGACGACACAGCCGATCGAGGAACCGCCCAAGCCGGAATACTTTCAACAGTTGCTCCAACATATCAACGCTGATGAAAGGCTGATGTTTGCCACCGATTATCCGCATTGGGATTTCGATTCCCCTGATCATACCCTGCCGACAAATCTCCCTCCGGGGCTGAAGCGGAACATCATGGCGGAGAATGCTCGCGCGTTCTATCAGCTCTAGAGTGGGCATAAAAAACCGCTCATCTATCGTAGCCGGTCAGTTCAACGTATCCATGACCGCCGACTGTTGCGTCATCGATCTGTCCGTTCACCCGCACGGCACCCTCCCAATACGTGAAACCCGCACGAAATTCTTGGTTTGGGATCAACGGTTCAACCTGAAGGGAGATGTTTAACTCTGGAAAGATTATTTGCCAGCCGGAGGGATAAGTCGCACCACTTTCCGGGCTCGTCCACTGACGGATAGGGGTCAATGTAAAATCTTCCGTCCCGATGCGTAGGTGCTGCCCGTCGGGGTGTACCAAGGTGCCTTCAAATGTCTGTGGATCGCACGACTGATCTGACCCGCGCAGGCAGTACAACATCAATGTGGTGCCATCTTCCAACTGCAAGCTGAACCAGTCCCACCCCGCGAATCCCTCACCGAGGAAACTTGTCCCAAACTCATGATCCATCCAACTAACTCCACTGACAGTTACCGTTTTGCCATTAACGGTGACCTCGCCAGCGGTTTCCAACCCAACGAGACTGTAGTAATAGGTCGCATTTCCCAATTCGGGTCCCTTTTGGCTCAAGCCACGGTCTCCGTGCAGTATCGGTCGACGTGTCTGACGCAGGTGGAGCGATAATCCAATCTGCGGTTCTGCTTCGATGAGATCGGAAGTTGAAGGGACATGCAGGCGCATCACCCCCGGCTCTGTTTCTATGGCAGACCAATCCTCCAACCAGACCTTGTAGGTTGGATCTCCCGTTGCGCCCGCCAATCCACCCGCGCCCCGACTCCTGCGCTCAAAACAGAAATATTCACCGTTTGATGCATCCGTAACGGCGAAATGCGCCATGTAAACTTGGTTCGTCGCGAAATGTGAAGTCCGCTCTGGCATTTGGGGTGTCAGCGCAAACCGGAAAAAGGTCAACTGATACCCGAAAGCCTTCCCATCGTCGGTGTGTAGGTTGCCGGTATAATACCACCATTCAATTTGATACTCTGGGTGCGCTCCATGATCCCGTGGGAACTCAAGCGTTATCGGTTCTAACGCACGAGCGAACTCTGCATCGGTTTCGCTGCTCAATACATCACTGACACTGGTGGAAGTGCGCTGTGCTTCCGCATGATTCGCGCTTCCAACTGCCGTCAAAACTACAGCTGATATACAGAAAATGAAGCGTCGTATAGTGGATTCCAATTGAGTCGGTTGCGTCGCCAATTCTGGTACACTCCCAGAGATTTTTGTGTTTACAAAACGGATCGACTGATATAATATACGCATCTTAGATACACCTTAGAACCTGTCCCGATGAATCGGGATAATCTCTGAAAGTTGTCATTTTACGGGTAAATACTCTCAAAATCGGTTGATTGTGCCCCTATAATGGCAAAAGATGACCGTTTCATGTACGCTTAAAACAGATGCTTAGCCCCAGCGGGGCGACATGTTTATAGAATACAGGACAAACAAACAACCTAAGCCCCAGCGGGGCGACATGTGAACAACTTTCTAAAGATGACCGTTTCACTCTTAAAACAGGCTCTTAATCTTTCTTAGATTCTAAACCTTCGGAGAAGTTCGTTTCCAAACTATATTTGATTGATAAGGAGTAGCTCCATGATCTACGAAATACGGACCTACAACCTGAAAGTAGGACAACTTCAGGAATACTGGGAGCGTTTCGGCGAGAAGCTACCGGCGCGTCAAGAATTATCGAAACTGGGTGGGCATTGGTACACTGAAGCGGGACCGTTGAATCAGATGGTTGCCATCTGGCCCTATGAAAACCTTGAACAACGTGCTGAAATCCGGCGTGCTGCAGAAGCGGGACCGGATCCAATATGGCCCCCCGATACAAGCGATCTCATTGCCTCGATGGTATCTGAGATCTTTCTGCCAGCCCCATTTATGACCCCCTTGGATGAGAGAGATATTGGACCAATATATGAGATGCGGATATACACCTATCCTGCGGAGGGGATGCCGCAAGTGCTGGACGCATGGGGCGCGGCAATTACCGAACGCCAGAAATTCTCACCAATGGCGGGCTGCTGGTACTCAGAGTACGGTGGGCTCAACAACTTTATCCATCTATGGGCGTATAAGAGTTTTGAAGAACGTTTACGAATACGGGCGGAGACACGAGAACAGGGCGTTTGGCCCCCCAAAGGCTCTGTGAGGCCCCTCACACAGGAAAGCAAGATCCTGCTTCCCGCACCTTTTTCGCCGATGCAATAGAAAACTCTGGACTATAAATTAAAAACGTGATCCATGTTAAGAGAAAGTGCAAAGCATTGAGATAAATCGTAGGGGCGGGGTTCCCCCGCCCGTGCTCGCCTAACATGAATCAAAAACTTTTGCTGCGACTCGCTAATGCGAGCTCATTCCTGCGGCCTTACAGACCGAATACGGTTGACCGCACAGTCAGTCGTAGCATAGTTGATTCTCCAGGTCTTTGGCAAAGAAGAAATCGAGTCCGTGACCACAATAGCCCAATTCTGTATCCGCCCCAGGAAGTGGAGCGTACAGGTAAAAGGCAGGTTTTAGTTTGGCAAGAATATCGCTGCCAGAAGGCTCTTTCGGAACCTCCACGACCTGCGTTCCATTTTTCAGGGATGATGTCTTCTCTGCGGTAAACCCGATGATTTCATAACTGCCGAAGTTCCCACCTTTGTACTTATCGGGAACCTTGATTCGGAATGTGCCTTTCTTTTTTCCGGTGGTATCCACCTTTAGCCAACCGACTGGACCCAGATATTCGGTTTTCTGATTCACGGTATCGTGCAACCACGCGAAGATGGCACGGCGACCCTTGGGCATCTTGAGCCCTTTATAGGTCCCTCGAAATTCGTTTGCCGCTTCATCGTATACGATGGTTCCCTTGGGACTATTATCGTTCTTAAAATCGTAGCCGTCTATAAGGAATCCACCATACATCGGTTGGACTTGCTGCGCTTTGCTCTCTTGGCTCTGAACTGCCCATGCTATGCAGCAGATCACTGCAGCCAGAACCAGTAGAAATAACATTTTCAGTTTCATTCTTATTCTCCTTAATGGTTTGGGCAGGTAGGTTTTTCTATGCTGTTTCTGCCTGTCCTCCTTCTGTTTCTGGTAACAAGTATATTTAATATGAAAAGGAAAATCAAGCCATTTATTTTCGATGCAAACTACATAGGTTTATCCACTTCACACGCCCCCGGTAGGTGCGGTTTTCAACCGCACCGGTTTGGCGTGTCTCGTTAATTCTAAGGTCCACCATAATTATTTGGCTTGTCCTACCGAATGAATCCTGCTATTCTCTGTTAGAAGGAGGCGACCGCTATGAAAGTCTTGCTGAGACAACGTGACCTTTCGGATGAATATATCCAATTTGCTGCACAAATTGGCGCTGACGGATTTGACATTCATAATGCCGAAAGCATTCCTGGACTGGTAGAACAGGGGTATCCAGATTTAGAACAACTGACCAAACTAAAAGAAAGGGTCAACGCCGCTGGACTCAACATCTACCGTGTCGCGCCCGCTGAACCGCAGAAATTTCTGACAGGCGCACCGGGCGGTGAGGAGGAACTGGACAATCTCTGCAAGTCGCTTGAGATTTTTGGCCAAGTTGGCATCCCCTTTATGTCGATGCCTGTGCATCTGGCACAAACACCGGGACATCGAGATGCGAATCCGGGAAACCGAGGCGGATATACCAAACCCCTCCGAGGTGATTATACGTTCGGCGGATTTGATGTCGAATTGATGAAGCGGAGTATCGCAGAGAAACCGCTTGAACCGTTCTCGGTTGAAAAGCATTGGGAACGTTGTGTGCAGATGTATCAGCGACTTGTGCCGCTTGCTGAAAAATTTGATGTAAAACTCATTATCCATCCATCGGATCCCCCGCTGCCTGAAACCGAATTTTCACCGAAACGATGGGCTGCCGTCCTCGACGCCGTTCCAAGTGACCACAGCGGTCTGCTCTATTGTATCGGCACCTGCTATGAGTCGGGAGTAGATATCTTTGAGAACATTCGCCATTTTGGGAAGAGGGGGAAAATCTTCCACACCCATTTCCGCAACGTGCAGGGAACGATCCCGACGGGCGGATATATGGAGGTTGCCCTTGATGATGGCGATATGAATATGTTCAAAGTCCTTCAGACCCTAAAGGAGATTGGGTTTGACGGAGGCTTGCAGATTGATCATCTACCGAACTATATTGGTGATGTAGAGCAGCGAGCATCTTCAGCCTACGCGGTGGCTTATGTGAAAGCGTTGTTAAGAGCACTTGAGGCTTGAACCTGAAACATGATCTCGGATATTACGGATTAACGCAGAAATTAAGAATAATGCGTAACGAGTAGGTCTACACAATGGCCGTCATTTCGTAGATTTGTGTTTTTTACGCATTACGCATTATGCTTTACGTTTCACGCATCACGTCCCTGTAAACGGATGCTATGACATTATGTTTACCCAATCATTGCAAGAAAGGATAAGTAATGAATCGACCTCCAGAAACTTTTGTGAGCGTGCAGGAGGACCGCCTCCTCGCCTTTAGTACCGCCTGTTTTGAGAAAGCTGGACTGTCAAATGACCACGCAGCGCTAATCGGTCGCCTGCTCGTCAACTCAGACCTTCGCGGCGTGCGGAGTCACGGTACGCGGACGGTCAACGGTTATTGTAGCGGCTTTGAAAACGGAGACATGAATCCTGAACCTAATATCCGCCAAATTCATGAAACCCCGACGGCTGTGGTTCTGGACGGCGACGGAACGCTCGGCTACCTTCCGATGGTTAAAGCAACTGAGGGGGCAATCGCCAAAGCGAAGGAGGTAGGATTGGGCATGGGGCTCGTGCGTCACATCGGGCATTACGGCTCAGCAGGACACTACACGCGGATATGTATGGAGGCAGGTTGTATAGGATTCTCTGTTCAGGGCTATCAGAATCTGGGCAACGCCGCTGGCAGCGATCCCAAACCGCAGCTCGGCTACTTCGGCAATCCGCCCCTCTGTTTTGCGATCCCCGGCGGAGATGAACCGTCTGTGGTGCTTGACGTGGCGACCTGTATCATGGCGGACTATCAGCGTGGAGGCGAGTATGATTCACTCCTCTCTCTCATTCCGGCCGCTTTTTTTAAAAGTATAGGTTATACCGCGGTCGCAGGTCTCTTGGGCGGCGGATTGACAGGATATACACTTCCCGATGATGAGGGAGTTACCGAACGATGGCCCGGCGGGGCTCGGTTGGGAGGGATGGTTCTCGCCATCCATGTGGACGCGGTTGTGCCCGAAGCTGTTTTCCGTGCCGAAACCGATCGGATGGTGCGGGACGTACGGGAAACATTTGAACCGATGCCCGGTTATGATCAAGCGCTGCTACCCGGTGGAATTGAAGTAGAGCGGGTTGAAAGGCACCGTCGTCATGGTATCCGCTACGGTGAGATGGAACAGGAGTCCGCCCGTGAAGTCAGCGAGCGACTCGGTGTTCCGCTGCCGTGGGATTAATGCTATAGAATTTGACACTGGTTCATTAGTTCACGTTTCACGCATCACGTTTTCACACTATTGCCCACCTTAGAGGGTAAGCGATTTTTATAAGGAGGAGAAGAATCTATGGAACCACTCCGCATTGGATTTATCGGTGCTGGTGGCTTTGCCAGGCACACTATCTATCCGGCCCTGCACCTTGCCCCCGTCGCACTGCAAGCAGTTTGCGATATGGATGAAGAGAAAGCAAAAGATGCCGCGGGAAAATTTGGCACGGGACGTTGGTACACAGATCGACATAAAATGTGGGAGCAGGAGGATCTTGAGGCACTCATCATCTCTATGAGACCCGATCCACGTCAATCCCTCGTGCGTGAAGCCTTAGAAGCGGGTTATCACGTCTTTGTTCCCAAACCGCCTGCCCCATCTTTAGCGGAGGCCACTGAGCTCGCAGAGACGTCCGACCAGACCGGCAAAACCTTGATGATCAATTTTCAGCGACGGTTCAGCTTAGGTGTCACCCGTGCTAAAGAGATTATGGAACGGGAATCCTTTGGTCAAATGACACAACTCTTCTGCTCCTTCTGTAGTGGCATCTATCCGACGGTACAATGGTATCTGTTGGATTTCGCTATCCACCATTTCGATCTCGCACAGTACATCGCTGGTCCCGCGAAAGAGATTGCGGTGTTCCACAACGAGGTAGGTGGACAAGGATCTTTCGCGGTAGCGGTAGAATTTGAGAACGGCGCGGTCGGAAACCTTCAATTGAACAGCCAACGCCTCTGGCAACGCAACTATGATCGGATTGAAATCACCGGTCAGGGGGAATATATTGTCCTTGATGGACTATGGGAGATTGCTCACTACGCCGGATCCGAGAATGTCTTTACGGATAACTACAGCGATCAACGGAACGGCGAGTTGACCGGTGATGGACATAGCTTGACAGAGTTCGTCAACGCTATTCGTGAAAATCGTGAGCCGATAGCGAGTATCAACGATTGTTTGAAGTCGATGCGGTTGTACGAAGCCGTTTTAGAAAAGCGAAAGGGCGTTATCACGTTGAATGATTGGTAATCGTTCAGCGTCAAAAGGAAGGGGTCTATATGGCGCTTTCGATTCGAGAATACCGTGAGGCAGATCGTGCACAGGTGGGTATGATCTGGTCGGCAGCTTTTGATGCTGGTCAGCCCAATCCAAGGCTTGAAAATCCGGAACTGCCCCTGGACCTCCGAAGCCCTGATGAACGGTCGCAGGTATTCGTGGCGGACGCGGATGGTATAGTCTCCGGCGCATTCCAAATCTTCTATGCGCCGATGACCTGCCGCGGTGCACATTTCAGGTGTGGCGGCATGAGCGGCGTTGCTGTCGCACCTGCGACCCGAAAACGGCATGTCGGAAGCGCGATGATGACTTGGTCGATTGAAGAGATGCATCGCACCGGGGAGGTTGTCACAAATCTACGAGCCGCTCACGAAATCTTCTATCGGCGGTTTGGTTGGGAGTGTTGCGGACGTTGTGTACGCATCACCTGTCCCGTCCCACTGTTTCCCCGGATGGACGGTGGGCTGCCGGTGCGCCAATTGAGCGTGGACGACTGGGAGCAACTGGACACCGTATACGAGGAGTTCGCACATCGCTATTCTGGGATGCGTCTGGGGCGCAAGGGTTTTGGGTTGTCGCGGCTCACGCAGACCGAGGGCACCCCACCCTTTGTGTTCGCCGCCGGGGATCCGATAGAAGCCTATGCCATGCTGCGCCTGACACTAGGTACAGATCTACCGGTAATCGAATTTGTATGGACAACACTGCGAGGGTATGAGTCGATGCTTGGGACACTGGCGGGCATCGGTATAAATCGGCAATCTATTACTTGGGACGAACCCTCTAACGGTCCATTCTTGTCCTCGAAATGGTTTACCCGTGGCATGGCGGCCCAACTCCCGAATCCTTCGATGTTCCGCGTGTTGGATGTGCCCGCCTCACTCACAGGGCTCTCCACGGGGGCATCCGGAACCTTCACCATGGCGATTGACGATGAAATCCTCCCGTCCAACCGGGGACCGTGGCGGGTCTCTTACTGCCCTGAAGGAGTACAGGTCGAACCGAGTGACACTGGAGAGCTGCACATGGACATCCATCAGTATACACAAGCGTGGTTGGGTGAGCCGAGCCTTGCAGATCTGCTATCCCACGGCTTTGTGTCGTCATCTGGTGCTGAGGCAGCACAGGCGGCTACCGCGCTTCTGCCAGCCCATACAACTTATAGCCTTGAATACTTCTGAAATAATACCACCAGAAATTATGGCAAAACAAGAACGCTCATGTTAAGAATTAGTGCAGCATCAGCGACTTACCTCAAAAACCGGAGGCGGGGCATCTGGTCCACCCTCAGCGCGTTCACCGTAATTGCACTCCGTTTTTACATGAGCCAACAAGAAAACCGACTACAGAGTCCCATCAATAGGATGCTGGGATGTAAAGACACAAGGATAGAAGCGCGAAGGCGAGGAAATATGGAAGCTAACGCACGTTCCCTCACACCCTCGCCCCCACTTCTCTTTGCGACTTTGCGTTAAAATATTCACTCTGCGTTCTCTGTGTCTCTGCGGTGGTGTTTTCATTGAGGTGATGTAATGAAACACACAATTCTCTATAAACGAAAGGGATTTTACGGTGCCTTTCCTGTCCTAACCCATCTTCCCGATGGGCGATTAACGGTTGGGATTCCGGTTGCGCCATTCCATGACCACTATGCGATTAGTGATTGGATGGTGCTGCTATCAGAAGACGAGGGAGAAACATGGAACCAGACCGATGATCCGACACTTCCCGACAACTGGCAGGGAACATCGCCACGTGAGATATATGACCGGTTTGCCGCTGTGATGCCGGACGGGACGTATCTCTGTGCCGGTACAGTGGGTTGGCGAGCTTATCCAGCGGAGGAACAAGGGAACGCCGAGGCGCAAGGGTTGACAGTGCGTCCGCACCCAAACGACACGAACGCAATTATGGTGGGTAGCAACAAGGTGTTTGTCCAGCGTTCGACTGACAAAGGGAAAACATGGGAACGGCAGGAGTGGACTGTGCCCGGCGTTGACCATATCACAGCGTTTCCGCGTTCAGCGTGGCTGGCGGACGGAACGATCCTCATCCCTGTCTACGGCTCCGACTCCGATGCTCACTGGCGGACCTACATCTGGCGGTCAGAGGACGGAGGAAAGACGTGGCGTTGGTTGACGATGGGCTCCTATGTAACGGGGGTGAGCGGCAACGAGACATCACTTCTTGAGGTATCTCCCGGCTGCGTTCTCGCCCATACACGAACGGAAGGCAGCAACCTGTTAGAGACCTGGTCGGATGACGGTGGGCGCACGTGGTCGCAACCGTTGCAGACACCCATCTGGGGGTATCCACCGCACCTGCTCAAACTCCGGGACGGACGGATACTCTGTTCGTTCGGATACCGTCGGGAACCGATGGGGGTGCGTGCCGTCCTGAGTCACGATGGCGGCGTTACGTGGGACCTGGACAATGTTATTGTTCTGCGTGACGACGGTGGGACACCCAGCGAATTCCGGCCCGATGTGCAGAGTGGCGGTGCTGATGTCGGATATCCGATCTCCACCCAACTGTCTGATGGCAGCATCCTAACGACATATTACATCACGCTGACGGACGGCGTAACCCACTCCGTGGCGACACGCTGGGAGATTTAATCAGCATTAAGATGGATCCCCATTTTGGGGTATCAATCATAGCGGAAACTGGAGACACTCACGATGCTAATTCAAGAACAGCTACCTTGGACTCAGATGGACGATGAGCATTTGAGCACATTCAAAGCCATCGGCGTGGACTATGTTACGATTAACCCGCCACCGGACGATCTCAAAGATGGGGTAGATCGTGCCGATTTCTGGAAGGAGATGAGTCGACGCGTCGATGCCAACGGGATGAAATTGGATAACGTGGGTATGAACTGTTGGGACGAGATTTCACTTGCCCTGCCGGACCGAGACCAAAAGATCGATGCGTGGTGTGGGATGATTCGGAACCTCGGAACCGCAGGAATCCGGACTTTGGGCTACAATTTCAAACCCATCGGTAATTTCCGTACAACCTCAGCGATTGGACGCGGCGGTGCCCGTTATAGCACCTTCGATTACGATGAGTTCATGCAAGATCCCGCGGACGTGCCCGAAAAATATATCTCCGAAGAACAACTGCTGGAGAATTTACGCTATTTCCTTACCCGCATTGTTCCAGTCGCTGAAGAAGCGGGTGTCAAGCTTGCCATCCATCCGGACGATCCACCCATTCCAGAACCGCTTGGCGGCGCAGCCCGAATCCTCTCAACCCTCGATCATTTCGAGCGCACGTTTAACACAGTCCCCAGCGAGATGAACGCCATGCTGTTTTGTCAAGGCTGTGTTCGTGAAATGGGAGAGGACGTGCCATCCGCTATCCGCCGTATCGGTTCGCAGAACAAAATTGCTTACGTCCACTTTCGGAACATTCGAGGCACACCCAAGAGTTTCCAAGAGGTCTTTGTGGATGAGGGGGATGTGGATATGTATGAAGCGATGCAGACCTATCGAGAGGTGGGATTTGAGGGTCCCTTCATGATGGATCACACACCCAGCTTTCCACAACAGAACACGCAGTGGGCGGGTAGAGCCTTCGCCGTCGGTTACATCCGATCGATGATCCAAGCGGTCTATCGCTAAGTATAGTGAAATCTAAAAATAAAGAGATACTTGTACACCCCCGGTAGGTGCGGTTTCTAACCGCACCGGTTTGGAATGTCTCATTAATTCTAATATCCACTATAAATGAGGGGTGTTCAAAAATAACCACTAGTGCTGGCTTGCAGTTATTGATAATGTGATGCATGAAATGCCGTGCCGAGCCTCCTCAACGAATCGGGACGTGAAAACCATTGGTTCATCGGTTCGTTAAGCCCCAGCGGGGCGACATGTTTATAGCACACCGATAAGCAAATACCCCAAAGCCCCAGCGGGGCGACATGTGCAGCCCAAGGGGGAACATAACAAGAATGAGTAAACTCCCCTCAATTATTTGGGCACTGTGGGAGGGGCTTCCTAGCCCCGATTATGGAGGTACACCCACTGGAGAAACGTCTACCTATTTTTAGAATTTACTATTGATAGGCGTTACGCGGTTGAGAAACAAATAGGTTATACTATTTAGGACTTACGCACTTGAACGCTCAAAGCCCTGTAGTTCGGCGATTCATCGCCGTAGGATACTATTTTCAACGCCCGATGAATCGGGCAACTACAGTGGGGTACTCGGTTTGTAGTAGGGTGATTTATCGCCCGTCCAGACGCGCAATAAATTGCGCTACTACAAACTGAACTGCGTAACTTGAAAAAATTGGTTCATGTTAAAAAATCGTGCCACAGAAACCGATTTAGTTCATTAATAAACCAGTAGTTTTGACGTCTCACGTTTCACGTTCTTGGTATTTTGCACTTCTTTTTTACATAATCTGAAAATTTTCGTGCAGGTTCGTGGGGATTCGCGGACCCTTTTGCATCTTAGCATCCTTGCGTTTCTTGACTTTTGAGAGGTCAGTGAATATGAAAATAGACCCAATTACCCTCGCCGTGATCCGTGGCAGCTTGGAGCAGATCGCGGACGAGATGGACGCCACCCTTGAACGGATGGCGTTTTCGCCCGTAATCTCCGACGGCTTTGACCGAGCCAGCGGTATCTACGATAAAACCAACGGCGAAGTCATCATGCAGGGACCGCGTGGGTTGCCGAGTTTCATCTATGTCATGGAATTTACTACCCGCACGGTGATCGAGTCAATTGAGAACATTGAACCGGGCGACATCTACATCGTAAATGATCCCTACTTGGGCGGGACACACCTGATGGATGTGAAGATGGTCAAGCCTGTTTTCTATAAAGGAAAACTGACCGCCTTTCTCGCCAATAGCGGACATTGGCCCGACATTGGGGGACGGGTGCCCGGTGGGTTCTCAAGCAAAGCCACGGAGATTTATCAGGAGGGGCTTCGCCTACCACCGATACGGATTTTGGACAAAGGGAAACTGAACAGAGAGGTGCTCGACATCATCCTGCACAATGTGCGAGTTCCGGATGAACGGCAAGGAGATATTATCGCGCAGGTGACCGCCCTTAACCTTGGTGCCGAACGGTTGACCCGGCTGCTTGACCGTTACGGGGAGGAGACAGTCTTTGGTGCCATTGCAGAACTGAAGGCGCGTTCGGAACAGCTGATGCGCAGTCATATTGAAACCATTCCGGACGGAGTATACACGTTTGAAGACTATATCGACAGCGACGGCGTAGAATGGAAACCGCTCACCATCCACATGGAGATGGAGGTGAAGGGGAGCGACGTCCATATCGACTTTTCCAAGAGTAGTCCGCCCTGTAAGGGACCACTCAACAGCGTCCTCAGCACTACTATCGCTGGGGTCTACATCGGTTTTAAGCATATCTTCCCCGACGTTCCCATCAATGCTGGGTGTTTCGCGCCCTTCTCCTTCAATTTGCCGCCCACAACCTTTATCAACGCCCAATTGCCACGCCCTGTGTCCGGTTGTGCCTCCGAGGTGTGTCAACGTATCATTGATGTCGTGCTAGGTGCACTCAGTCAGGCGATCCCCGACAAAAGCTACGCCGCACCGATGGGGACAGTCACGAATCTCTCTGTGGGCGGAGAGGATCCAGAGAAAGGATATTACGTCTTCTACTCTTTCATCGGCGGTGGATACGGCGGAAATTACCTGACCGATGGCCTTATCAACGGCAATCCGACCATTGCCCTCGCCCGAACCCAAGCCTTGGAAATCTTTGAATCCCGGTATCCCGTTCTCTTTACCCGATATACCATACGGGAAGGATCAGGAGGGGCGGGTATGCGTCGCGGGGGGCTCGGCGTTATCTTCGAATTTCAGATTCGGCGGGGCGAAGCGAGCGCTTCGATGCTTGGCGAACGAGGACGGTTTGCGCCCTTCGGAATCCTCGGCGGAAAATCCGCCAAATCCGCAAAACACACCTTCATCCTTCAAGGAGAGGAATACAATCCACCTCACATCAGCAAAGATGAAGGCATTCCTATGCAGGCTGGCGATATCCTCCGACTGGAGACGCCGGGAGGCGGCGGATATGGCAACCCCATAGACCGTCCACCGGAGTTAGTCTTGCAGGATGTCAAACGTGGCTACTACGACCGAAAAATTGCTGAAGAAGAATACGGTGTCCTGATTGTGGAAAATGATGGGGCGATTGACACCGAAGGAACAGCACAACGACGCGCATCCCGCCGCGCTCAACAGTAAGAGCACTACAAAAATGCCGACAACCCACAACAAATCTCGAATCCGTTGGCTGCCCGCCGCTATCATCCTTGCCTTGACTGTTTTGGTAGTGATACTGATCTGGAGCATAGATGCGCCGCACCGACAGTCACGAGTTTTTCAAACAGTACTGCTCTTGATGCTTTCGTTCCTGCTGATGCTACTGTGGCTGCTCTTTTTCTCACGGCTGCGGTGGAAAGTCCGGCTGATTGCGTTTGGCGCAATTGTTCTGATTCTTCTCCTTTCGACCGCTCTGTTTCGGGGGAAAGGATTTAGTGGGGACTTAGTTCCACTGCTCGAATGGCGTTGGGGTGGAAAGGCTACTGAGTCTTTGATGGGGAGTACCTCAACTACTCTGGGAGAGTCTTTAAAGGATTACCCACAATTTCTTGGACCACATCGTAATGGGACGGTTCAGGGGCTAAAGTTAGCGCGGGATTGGTCGGAGCGACCACCCCAGCTTCTATGGCGGCAACCCATCGGTGCCGGTTGGTCGGCTTTCGCTGTCGTCGGAAGTTCAGCGATCACCCAAGAACAGCGCGGCGAATATGAAATGGTTGTTTGTTACGATCTGCATTCCGGTCGAGAGCGGTGGGCCCATAGCGATCACGACAGGTATGAAGCAACGCCTGCCGGCGTTGGTCCCCGTGCAACGCCAACAATCGTGGAAGATAGAGTATACACACTCGGTGCTACAGGTATCCTCAATTGCTTGGATTTGGGAACCGGAGAGCGGATTTGGTCGGAGGATATCCTCTATGACAACAACGCTGAACTTGCATCGTGGGGGATGAGTGGTTCGCCGCTCGTTCTGGATGACCTTGTGGTGGTGAGCGCGGGCGGGCGAGAAGGTAAGTCGTTGGTCGCTTATCACAAGGATACGGGGGAGCCCGTCTGGAGAGGTGGTAGCGATCCTGCGGGATATAGCTCGCCGCTGATTACAACCCTTGCGGGCGTGCCGCAGATCCTTATCTTTAATTATGGAAGTGTAGCTGCCCATGACCCAAGCAGTGGCAAGGTACTCTGGCAGCATCCTTGGTCCAGCAGTTATAGCGAGTGCGTTGCTCAACCAGTGCCACTGCCAAATGATCGCGTCTTCGTTTCAAGTGCCTACGGCATCGGATGCAAACTGTTCCAAATCGCGCGTGATGCAAATAATCAATTGAAAGCTGCTCTCGTGTGGGAGACGCCTCGACTCAAAGCGAAGTTCACAAACGTCGTTCATCGAGACGGGTACATCTACGGATTGGACGATGGAGTGCTTGTGTGTCTCGACCTCACCGATGGCCAACGCAGGTGGAAGCGGGGACGTTATGGACATGGTCAGATAATATTAATCGATGATCCTGATAACAGTAAGAATCAGAGCAGTCTACTACTTGTGACCACCGAGTCCGGCGATGTTCTTTTGGTTGAGGTCAATCCGAATGAGAGCAAAGAACTTGCACGTTTCCCCGCGTTGGCAGGCAAAACGTGGAATAATCCTGCCCTTGCTGGACAGTATCTGCTTGTAAGAAACGATAGAGAGGCGGCATGTTATGAGTTGCCTCTGGAATAGCTTCCACAGTAGCGCAAACTGTTAGTTTGCGACTTGGGATCGCAGGCTGTAGAGGTTTCAGAAAATAATTCGGTAATTCTATATTTTCCCCAGGCCCGGTAGGTGCGGTTTCCAACCGCCCCGGACATCGTTTGGAAATTACCAAATTAATATTTTAGAGCCTGTTTGAAAAATCCAAATAATCTCTGAAAATTGTGATTTTACGGGTAAATACTCTGAAAATCGGTTGATTTTGCACCTAGAATGGTAAAAGATGACCGTTTCACCTACTCTTAAAACAGCCTCTTAGCCCCAGCGGGGCGACATGTTTATAGAAAACAGGACAGATAAAGAACCTAAGCCCCAGCGGGGCGACATGTGAACACCTTTCTAAAGATGACCGTTTCACTTTTAAAACAGGCTCTTAATCTTCATACAGATTGTGGCACAAAAAACTATCTACTTTTAATGTCTACTTGTTTACAGAATTCACTATAAAAGCAGGTAAAACATGGATCAAACGATGACACATAGAATCCCACTCAGCGTTTCAGGGACAAAAGGGATCCCTCGTCAAAACGTGCCCATCACGCAAGGTGTTCCGTTGCCAAAAGGTGCGTTGCACAATCTGGATTCGGTTTGGATCGAAAATAGCGATGGACACCCGGTATCGGCGCAGTTCCGGACATTAAGCCGATGGAGTGATGGGAGTCTGAAGTGGGTCCTAACCGATTTCTCAGCCCGATTGGATCGGGACGAAGGCAGTGTTAGTTATTTCTTCTGCTACGGTCAAGAGCCTACGCCAATTTCGTCAGATGAGACAATCCAAATCGAAGAGAGCGAAGATCAAATCGCAGTCTGTACCGGACCGCTGCGATTTATTGTCAACCGCCGACAGTTTTCGTTGATTGAATCCGTGGAATTAGGGCATCTGGATGCAGGCAATGCATTCGTCTCAGAACATAAAGTCCACACGCAAGATGCTGATGCTGGAGGTGAAGCGTGGGTGCGCATCTGTGAGTCATTTGACAGCACGGAGGGGAAGCGTTACCTCTACGGGATGGGCGGGAATTGTCTGGCGTCCTTGGCTAAGGACGATTATACCGTAGAACTGGAGGAGGTCGGTCCCCTGCGGACAGTCATCAAGTGTAGCGGGGCGTTCGAGGCGGATATCCCTTTCCATCACTATACGGGATACCGACCCTTTCGCTTGGTGACGCGGATTTACGCCTATGCCGGACAAACCCACCTCCGTATACTCCATACAGTGGTGATGGCGTGTAATCCGAGAGAAACCGAGGTGGAGGAGATTGCCCTACGGGTGCCGGTTGTCCTGAAAGGTCCCGTACGCTTCCGGGCAGCGTCGTTACGACCCACCGAGGGCAATCTTAATCCCGATGAAGCAGTTTTGTTGCACCAACGATCGGACAATCAGTTTTTGCTTGAACAGCAACGTGTGGGGCAGCACCGAATCGTTGCCGAGGGTGAACGGACGGAGGGCTGGATGACGGTTGAGGATGACCAGGTAGGAGTGGGGGTCGGTCTTCGATACATGCCCGAAGAGTATCCCAAAGCGTTGCGGGCTGCGGGAACAGGAGACGGTATTGATGTCTTTCTCTGGAAAGGTGTAGATGGGAAACGGCTCAGTCTCAAGCGATATTCGGAAGAAATGTCGTGGGGAGAGGGCGAAGGGGTCTACGCCGATGGCACTGGCACAGCAAAGACGAGTGAACTCTTCGTCTGTTTCTACAAAGCTTCAGAAGGTGAGGAAATTCCCGACCGGCTGCGGGGTTTGCTAACACCACCGCACGTTGCCGTCGATCCAGAATGGATGGCGCAATGCGAAGTAACGGGCGGATTTGCTCCAGTTGACCCCGACCAATTCCCTGAATCCGAGCGGATGATGACCGGTTTTCTGGATTGGCTGACCCGAAACATTCAACTCGGTCGTTGGTACGGCTTTTTCGATTGGGGGGATGCGCTTGTCACGTGGGAACAAGAGGCAAACGATTGGCGGTTCTACGGACGGTGGGGCTGGTGTAACAGCGAATGGGATCCCCGACACGGCCTCTGGATTCAGTATCTGCGTTCAGGCAGAGCGGATTATTTCCAGTTGGGCGAGTCCATGACGCGACATTCGGCTGACGTGGATACGTGCCACTTCCATCCCTTCCGCCCTTATATGGTCGGCGGTTGTTTCCGGCACAGCACAGATCATTTTGGCGATGAGCCTTGTGCGTCTCACACCTTTGTGGACAACTGGATGGATTACTACTATCTGACGGGCGATCTGCGGACTTTTGAAGTGCTTCAGGAGGCAGGGGAGTTCTTTTTGCGTTACCGATGGACGGAGGATCCGAGGCATAGCTTCAGTTTGCGGAGTATTGCCAATGTCTTTCGCGGGTTACTCTACCTTTACGAAATCACCGGCGAGTCGCGATTCATGGAGCGAGCCGAAGCGGTCTACACCGTGATTGCACGGGGACAGAACGAGGACGGCAGCTGGCACAAACGATTTCAGGTCTCGACGCCGGATAAGTTGCCGAACCAGGGACCCTACGGCATGGCGACAGAAGGCACTACATTGGCGGTGGAGATGGGAACGGCTCCGCCTTTCACCAATGAGGAGTACTGGAAATGGAAGGGTATCAGTGCCGGGGAATTTGCCTCCCCAAATGCGGAACCCGCCATCCGCGTGTTACCGATGGAGGAGCAGAAAGGCTATCAGACCCACTATCTGATGGTCGGGTTGGAACTGCTCCACCGCATGACCGGACGGGAGGATGTAGCAGAGGTCTACCGTCGTGCCGTGGACTGGTTTTGCGGCTATCCGGATCCTCTCAACGCTGAATTTGCGCTGCAACAACGTTATGGCGGCATCATCTGCCGGCACCTCGCCTATGCCTACCAGTTGACGGGGGAGCGGAAATATCTGGAGATTGGGCGGATAGTGCTTCGAGACCTTATTGAAGGTCAGGATTGGAGCGATGATCCGAGACGCCGGGGCGCGGTAGAATTGACCCCAATGACAGTGAGCCTGCTCTTTTTCGGCGTACCATTTTTCCTCGGCAAACTCAGCGAAGCGGATATGGAAGAATCAGAAGAACGGGGATAGGGGACGCCGCCTACAAACCGTGCTTTTCTAGCAGTTTCTACAATAAACTTGCATTTTGAAATCTTATGTATTATAATTTTTCTTGTAAAACATAAGACGCTTTGGTATGGCTAAAGCAATTTTTTTACAAATAGGACTTACGCAGTTGAACGCTCAACTCTTGTAGTTCGGTGATTTATCCTCGGTCGGTGTGGGAGGGGCATCTCCCGCGAAAGCGAGGATTCCGATAAATCGGGACCTGCCCCGATGCCCTGCATTCATTGTGCCACTACAATAAGGTCTCAGGTTTGTAGTAGGGCGATTTATCGCCCGTCCGGACACCCCATGAATCCCCGATGAATCGGGACAGGTGCGCTACTACGAGCTGAAGTGCGTAACTCCTAACAAAAATTTAAAAAAGAGGTGCTACAAAAATGGCCAACAGGACCAGAAAAAGAAACAAGACGATTCAACTGGGAAGCGATCAACTCATTTTCCGGTTCCCCAACGTACACGAGGACGCTGAACTCAGGATTGAGTTTCAACGGACATTACGGATTCCGGACGATAATCGGTCATATCGTCTGCCTCCGGGACTTGGTAAATTTCCCCTCTATCGTGTGGATGACTACCCGGATAACCTGCCGAATGCTTGGAAGGAACATGGGGGCGTGTTCTTGCCGATGTATCAGACGGAAGCGATGTGGATTCGTTTCCACACTCCATATCCCCGCTATCCGATGGCTGTCAAGATAGCCGCGGGTAAAATTAACGCGGTAACCGGAGCAGGATGGAAGGACGAACTCACCAAAACGCCACAGGACTATCTGGTGGTTCCGGAACAGCCATGGCTTGACGGTTTCTGCGTCGAAAAGGGCCTAATTCGGCAGTTTGTCGCAATGCCGTTGGGCGAGGGCTACACAGCGGAGGAACAGCTGACAGGAGAGGCGGAGCACGGCGGGCTTCAGATTGCGGTCTATCCCATGCAGGCGTCGATATACGAGGCGTGGCGAAGTGAACAAGTGAGAGATCTTCGCGATAGTCCAGGAATTTTGATGGATGTAGCCTCTGAGATAGGCTTGGCTCCGGGAGGACTTATGCACCAAGAGATATACGAGGACGAATACGGCTTCGATACCTGGGATAGGTCGATTCACTCGCGTTGCTATGTGCATATTGTCAACAGCGTTCAGCTTGTCCACCTGACGGGATGTGAGCCGCCAAGCAAACCACGGACAGCACAGGACTACACAGCCGCAGGATTACCCTGGTTCGATTACTACGGGGATGACCTGTCAGCTTTAGAGGGTGCAAAAAAGTTGGCTGGACTGGACAGTGTCGCCGTTGCTAAGCTAAAGACAGGAAGAGGGTTCCTCAAGGACAACGATCCAGTGACACCGGTGGTAGTGAAGAAACTGAACAGGTTGATGGTACGGGAGGGGACCTTCTAACAAACAGGATAGGCTGCCGCTTGGAATGCGGGGAAATATCATGGAACAAGGGAAGGGTTCGGAGACCGGTTTGAGAATCTCCTCGGGCACAGGAGAGGAGATTCGGGCAAACGTGTCGGACAACACACTCAAAGCGTATGAGCACGCGACACGCAAGCTGGAGGATTGGCTGGACGGTCGTACGCTTAACGATGCGGTGCTGGCTGAGTATATCCGTTTTCTGCATACGGAAGGCAAATCGCCGGCGACAATCAATCTGCTGCTGTCTGCGGTCAAGTGGATGGCTGAGTACCATGGGATTGAGGAGGTCGCCGGGCCCATCACCAAGCGCATTTGGGCTGATATCCGCGGGGAGGAGAGACCGCAGGCGCGCAGGCGGCGGGCGGATGGGCTTACGTGGGGTGAGGTGGAACGGGTGTGCACCATCGCTGAATCCTCCGAAACTGTGGCGGGCTTACGTGATGCCGCAATGATAAGTCTGATGAGCGATTGTCTACTCCGAATTTCGGAGGCTGTTGGAGTCGATGTGGAGGATATTGACGAGGAGGGGCTTCAGATACACAGGGGTGAGCGGGACGATCTTTTGTATATCTGTGAACGGACGCGGCAGCTCATAATACGCTATCGTCGGAAATCTGGGGTTGAATCAGGCGCGCTGTTTCGACGGATCCGCTTCCAGAATCATGTGACGGAAGACCGGCTCGGGGTAAAAGGGGCTCGTGAAGCGATACGTCGCCGGGCAGGGGAGGCGGGAGTGGAAGGTTGGATCAGTGGGCATTCGCTTCGGCTGGGATCTGCGGTTTCACTGGCTGAGGCTGGGGCAACAGTGAAAGAGGTACAACAGGCGGGACGGTGGCAGGGACCGACAATGCCGGCACGCTATGTGAGGGAGATGCCTGCGGAAGGGAGCCCAGTGAAGAGGTATAAAGATGGAAATCGGAATGATACCGATTGAATTCATAGACTGCTCGGGATCCTACTCACGAGCCAGAATGACGCGAGCACCCTCAGTCGAGCTAACCTGCCTCACAGCCCCCGCTTTGAGTAACGCCAAGTCTTCACCCGACAACGCAATCTCCAACCCGTCAACGGTCAAATTGATCGTCCCACCGACAACCAGCCAGTGTTCATTGCAGGTCAGGGGTGCTTCGTCAATTTCCTCACCGGGGCCGAATGTAACGGCTCGCCATTCACTTAGCGGACAACGTGGACCCCGATTTGGGATAGGCCCCGTATTACTCTCACCGGGAACGATAAACCCCGGAACGGTCGGGATTGGAGGACCTGCTTCCTCAACCAAAATGTGTATCGGTCGTTTCTGCCGCTCAAGTCGCGTCACGATGGCGTTATTCTCATAGCCGGTAAACATCTGGAACCGATGTACGACGCCCATCGGCGTGTAGACTATCGTATTGGAGGTAATCTCGAAACGCTGGTCGTCTAACCATACCTCGCCATGACCGGCGGTGAACAACCACAACTCGTCATTGTCGTGATAATGTGGTTCAACGCCTGTACCTATCTGTTGGTCAGGAAAATGACGGAATGCGCTGAGGGCGGTCCAGTCTGGATAAATCCCCTGCTCCCAATAGATATTGTTCGCGTTGCCTGAACGGATCATGTAGTTTTGGTTTTCGATTATCATCTGTTCTTAGGATTTTCGTTCATGTTAAGAAATCGTGCAATAGAAACTTCGTAGGGGTCGGGTTCCCCGACCCGCACTGACGAGTAAGGGCGGGGAGACCCCGCCCCTACGATCTGTTTTTGTGCTTTGCACCTTCTTTTTACATGAGCCAAGATTCTTAGGTTCAAGCTTTATCCGAAGTTAATCGACACACTAGCGATATTCGATGTGCACCTCAAGTTTCTCAATCAGAATTTGATGTTGAACATTTGCAGGACGTTCGGTCACTCGGATACCGACGAGATTATCGCCGACCGCTAAAAACTTAGGCTGTACCGCAAACACCAGCCAACCTTCCTCGACTGTCGGTGTTCCTAAGCGGATGTTGTTGATCCGCACCTCAATCTGATCTTCGATCCCCTTAGCCGCTGGGGTGTTTTGAAGGGTGTCGGGATGACCGATGGTTGCCACCGTGACAGGCTGCAGCCGTTCATCTTCCGACAGATTTTCCGCCTCTGGATCAGACAACAGCAACCGGAGCGTAATTTGATCGACGCGATCTGCCTCCGCAGCCACATCATCCGCTACACCGATTGTTAAGAGGGTATCCACCGCCCCACCGTTATCTATGGGCGCAGGCAGCTGCCCGAACATATTCGTATTGAAATACATAAATCGTGGCGTGCTCCAATCCTCCGGATTGGGTATAACGGTCGTACCGTGACCGCCACCGCGACGCTGCACAACGAAGATCTTGTTCTTTGGCTTGAGCCCATCCGCATCACCGATTTCCTGATATGCCTGACGATGTGTCTCCCATCCCTTTTCTAAGTACATCTGACCAAGGAGGCGGTCCGTCCCCTCTGGTGTTGCGTGCGCGAAGTTAAAGGTTTGAACGCCATCCGCGCCCTGATGATACCAATTCGCCGCCACACCCCGCATCACTTCGATGGGGGGGCACTGATAGCCATCGGAGGCGTGATGGTCGTCGATGCACGGATAGAGCTTGATATTCGTCCCCTCCGTGATTCTGCGGAACGCTGGGATATCCACATCGAACGATCTGCACCCCATGACGAAAATATCCAGCAGTTCCTCCCGCGCCCACGTTTCGGCGTCTATCCCATCGAAGTGGCACCCCTCCAAGTTTTCCGGTATGCGCGCCGCAAGCAGAAATGGACGGCCACGTTTGCGGCCGACCTCTAACAGCATCGCTCGTGTCGCACGTATGAAATCGGTGAGCCTCTCGCGGTACTCCCACTGATGTCCCGGCGGTAGGACGGGGCAGACCCTCGCAAAGTCCAGTTCAATGCCGTCAAAGTCATAATCCTCTGCCGCCTCGCGGAGAATAGTCAACTTATATTCGTGGACACCCTCAAGGGCAAAGTTCCAGTAACCGTTGGCGTTCCATAGGTAGATAAGCCAATCGGGGTGTGCCTCTTTCATCGGGATCTCCGCGACGGGACCCAAGTCGTTGTCCGAACCGTTGATCCGGTAGGAAAAGAACGATTCTATATCCCGCTGCTTTGCTGCCTCTTGGAACACCTGCACGATGTTGACCCCATCGTCTGCCCACTGTTTGAATCCGGGCGAGTCGTAGAGCGGTAGGACTTCGCTTGGATAAGGTGCCTGATGGCCCTCACCCCAACTCCAGTAAATACTGTCGATATGCGTCCCCGGTTCATCGGCAAACATAAACTTCCACTCAACCAATCGTTCGAGTTCTTTCGTGGCAAATCTCGCACCGTCCGCTGAAATAACGTCGAAATTAACAATCACCCGTCGTCGTCGATTTATCGCATCGATGTGTGCTGAGGAAAGTTGCCCTTTCATTAGGATTTACTCCCTTCTGTTATTGGAGTTGGAACGCATACAACTTCACCGACTGTCCTACAAATCGCAAGCGCACCGTTTGCCCTTTGAGCGCTGAGAGATCTCGTTTGTCGCCCCACGTTACGGTCTGGGCTGTGCTGCTTCCACCGAGACGATCTGCGTCCGCTTCCGTGAAACCTTTTAGTGGCTGCAGCCCTTCATCCAAGATTTCGACCTTGAGCCAACCTCTGGCGCTACCGTCCATGTTCACTTCCAGGTGATTCCCTTCAAGAGTGAAGGGAAGCGTGGTCAACCAACTCTTCTGTCCGGCAGCGTCTTGGGAGACAAAACCATCAAGACGCAGCAGAGCGGATCCGATGGCTGGACAGTATTCTTTGCTGGGTACTTTATCGTGGGGTTGATCATAACCGGAGTAGTATAGTCGGAGCTCGTCGCCGAAAGGCAACACACCGACCCCCATATAGATCATCATCGAGTCGAAAGTACCGGCAGGACCAAGTCGCACGAAGGGTTCTCGCCAGCGTGTGAAATCTATCCCATCGCGGCTGGCCCCAAGCTGGATGTCCAGTGCGTCGGTGGTGTGGTAATAAGCGGCGGTAAAAATAAAGTATGCGTCGTCGGCGAGGGGATACTTTACCGCTGCTGTGTCGTATAGACCACCGCCCCACATATCCGCATCTTCGGGATCATCAAAATCTGGCTCATGGATTTTTTCTGGTACAGGGAAGTTCTCGAAATCCGTGCTTTCTGATCGGGCGATGGCGCGGTAGTCAAAAGAACCTCGCTGTACGCCATCTTCCACCCGCAGGTATTCGTTCCAGCGGACATACGCCACGTATTTCTGGATACGGTCATCCCAAAAAGCCACATTTCTCGTATCCGTATACCACGGCATAATCAGTTTTTCGCAAGCCGTCCAATGGATTCCATCAGGCGAATACAAGCCACCGACACTACCGTAATGCCACGTCTCCGGTGGATCTTCGTCGTACCGAAACCGTGCCCCACCGCAATTTACTGCTACATAGTCATATTTACCAGCGCCAAGAATACACTTGAAACGCCGTTCAGGTTCGGCGGACGGATCTTTGAAGATGCTTCCGTGATTGAGATCGAGAGAGATGATATTATTTTCTCGCGAGCCTTGGTAATCAATGAGTCCAAGGTTGGGACGCTCCCAGCGAATCCCATCCGTGGAGGTGGCGAAGCAATCCCGAGGTACACCATCCTCGCCGTTGGCGGAATACCACATCTTGTAGATGCCTTCGTCCAGCATCACCGAGGGATTATTACAGCCGCGCGACTCCCACGGCTTTTCAGGTGCCAGCACGGGCGTATTGGTCCGTGTGGCGGGGTTCATGGTAGTGGTAAACCCCTCTTTAGCTTCAACAAGAGCGTCATCGAAGAGGAGTTGTTTTGCTGTTCCCAAGGCTAATGGGTTAGCTTGAGGCATGTGATGTCTCCCTATTATAAACTATGGTGAACTAGAGAAATGAGTAGACGTTTACCAATAACTCGGACCTGCGTGAGGTTTCCCAAGTCCCCTGATAAGGGGGATTTAGGGGGTTGGCTGTGCATTGGGAGTATCCAACTATGGTGGCTGTTAAAAATAAATCAACACTTTCGCTCCCGGTAGTTTCGTTTTCCAGTCGTGTTCAATCCAACCCGGTAGGTGCGGTTTGTAACCGCACCGGACAGTCACCGTAGTTGAACCGGCGCAGTTAGAAACAGCGCCTACCAAATGGTAGAACGGTAGGTGTGGTTTCCACCCGCACCAGTTTGGCGTGTCTCATTAATTCTAAGGTCCACTATAAATAGGTTTCTGTTGTAGATTTCTGAGCTTGGTTGAAAATTAGATTCCAGAGTATTCGTATGGACCCAAATCCTCGTCCTGCCCCCGATGAAAATGCTTACCCATCAAGTACTTGACCTCTAACTCAACATCGCGGATATAGCACTCAGGGATTACGTCTGGATCACGTTCCAACAGCGTGACTTCGAGCGTGTTGTCGCCACGTTGGGGCCAATGCGCTTCGTCCAGTCGGTAAATGAACCAGTAGCCTGATCCGGTGCGGTAGCGCGGCGCCTTCATCCGGTACATCTCGTTCAGTTTGCGTAGCAGTTCATCTGGCAGATCTACTCCATTCAGTCGAAAGCGAAGGCTATCCAGTTCTGTCGTATTCATGATCCGTACACGGAGGAGGATTTCGTGGATGCGTCCAGCCCGGTTCCAGCGCGGCAGATCGTCGCTAATCTTAAATTTCACCTCAGTGGGACGGTCGACTGCCAGTCCAGCCGGCAGTGACATGGCGATGCCGGGTTCCGTGGGAGGCTTCGGATAGCGACCCGTTTCCGTAGGAACGTAGTAATACTTATCTTTAGGAGCCATCACCTCCGGATGCGGCAATTCCCGCAGCTTTTCGTAAAAGTCCGCCTGATAGGGCCAATTGCCGAACCAGTGCGCTAAGTAAAGTCCATGGACTCCCTGCGCCCAATAGTTACAGGCAGTGGCACGAACCATTTCAATGGTGGCTTCCCCTAAGCGGTCAGAATCTACATGGCTCTGAATGGCTGCATGAAACCGACAGTTCGTTCCTTCGGCTGCTTCGACCAGTGGACGGAAATCGATTGTTGAGTCCACCAACTCCGGTCCTGAAAACGTCTGTCCAATAACGACATCTACAATACCTTGCTGCATCCAATCGCGTACATCCATGCCTACCTGTAGACAACCTTCCAAACTCGCTGGGATGCGGATCGCTAATTCGCGGTTGGCTCCGCTCTGCTTGAGCGTTTCATATACCCGCCGAACCCACGCGGTCATGATCTCGCGCCCGGCTTCGACCTCGTCCGGGTGAAAGTAATACGGCGTATAGTTGAGCTGCAATTCAAAGCCGTCAATCGGATAGTTATTCACGGTTTCTTCGATGAGCGCGAACCGTTCCTCACGCACCTCTTCATGTTTGAAGTCGAGGCAGGTGAGTCCGGGAAAGTCAGCATCCAGATCCCCGCGCGCACCAATTTCTAAATGCGGGTTGTCGAAACGGAAGTTGGAGCAGCGTACATCTTGGTCGCGGGGAGCTCGTCCTTGCTGTACCAAAAGGGTGGGGTAAATCAGCAGCCCCTTCGCATGGGCGCGATCACAGACGATCCGTAACGGATCATTTCCCGATTCGATCAGGTGTTTGGCGTTTTGATGCGCTCGACGAAAGATAAGGTGTGGCCACTGTTCGACATTGTGTCCCCAGAGTTCGCCAACCTTCGTATCGTGCAGAACAGTGCGCCCGTCTCCTAAACAGAACATTAGCGCATCCACAGGTGTACCGACTAACTCATCGACCGCTGCCTCATACTCCTCTTTCTGCATCGGCGGTTCGTACATATAGATGAGCGGATGGCGTCCATCGTGATAGAACATGATGCGTGGTTGTGGCATGATGGTTTCCTTTCGGGTGTCGGGATTTGGAAATCCCGCCTACAGGAGAACAAAATACCGCTCCCCCGTAGGCGGGGCATCTTGCCCCGCAACAGAGGTATATAGGAAATTGGAAATCTCTCCTACAGGACCTTTCGATAACAGCGTCAGTCTGAAAACTTCGTTCCCTTTCGCGCTTCGGACATTACGCGGATGGTCTCACGAGTTGTCACAGGATCAACAGGGGGAGGTCCACTGTTGCGAATGGCATCGTAAAGCTGATCATAGAACGACGGTCCAGAAGAGGCTTTGGCTTCCAGTTCCACCGTCTCGAATTCAATCTCATCGCCACCCTCAACGCCATATCTACGGCCAGTTGCCAGAGGTCTATCAATCGCTTCGAGCGGCGACAGGTCGTCTTTCACGTACTGCAGCACAGCCGTTCCCCCGCCTGTAACGGTCAACGTGCCACGCGTGCCCATGAGTGTCCACGCAGGCAGGGAGGCCGCGCAGGCGCTTGTGAGTTCCAGATCAATTATCCGACCGTTTTCGCCCCGCATCACCACTTTGAGATGATCTTCTGTATCGCCCGGTTGGAGAATTTGCTGGAGGTCTCCGAAAACATCCACGATGGAAGATTCCATGAGGAGAACACACTGATCGACGACATGGACGCCGTTGTTGTTGAGCAGGCCGCCACCATATTTCCGCAACGTCTGCCAGTCATTGCGACGACGATAACCGTAACCACCTGAACGGATGAAGAAGACATGCCCTAAGCGTTCGTCCTTCAACATCTGTTGGATAAAGATAAAATCTTCGCCCCAGCGACGACTCTGATGGACAGTTAGGATCTTGCCCGCATTCTCGGCGGCGGCAAGCATACGGTCTGCATCTTTCAAAGCGGTCGCCATCGGTTTCTCAGTCAGGACGTGGCGCCCGGCTTCAAGTGCAGCGATCGCGTGGTTCGCGTGGTCTGCCGACGCAGTTGCGACGACAATAAGGTCAGCATCGCAGCCCCTTAGCAGGGAATCTAAGTCGTCGAACGGCTGCGCGTCAGCTTCTTCCTGTGCCTGTTGTTGGCGGTCAGGGTCAGGATCGGCAACGGCAACCACCTCAAAATCTTCGCGTGCCTGCATTGTGCGGACATGGATATTCCAGCCAGCGCGACCTAAGCCAATTACGGCAGCGCGAATAGGTGTAGGCGGGGTCATCCGGCGAGACCTCCTTCATTTGAGTTATACGGATTGGGTTATTATGGTGAATACCAAAAATAAATCGACACTTTCGCCCCTCGGTTCCGATCGCCCCGATAAATCGGGGGTAAACTAATTATCGGGGCTGGTAGGTGCGGTTTCATGAGGTTTCAGAAAATAATTCGGTAATTCTATATTTCCCCAGGCCCGGTAGGTGCGGTTTCTAACCGCACCGGTGCCGATTTATCGGCATCCTCGACAAGTCCCCGATGAATCGGGACAGGCGGGATTTGGCGTGTCTCATTAATTCTAAGATCTACCATAATTTCTATTCCGACGGAAGTAGTCCAAAGATTGTTGGAACCATGATTCGTTCTTCCCGACATTTATGAACGGACCGTGTATCGTTGTACCGCATCCTCGTCGAGTTCGATACCCAACCCCGGCTTGTCCGGGATTATCGCATATCCATCTTTGACCAAAGGCTCGGCGAGTAGGCTGTGCTCATGGACGAAGTTGCCGCATAAGTCGCTCCCCAAGGTGCAGTTTGGGGTTGCCGCGGAGGCGTGGAGACGGAAAACATCGAAGATTCCGAGGTCAACGTTGGAAGCTTGCCACACGGGAATATCGGCGGCATCCGCAATCCGTGCCATGTCCAAGAAGCCCCAGTCTGAAGGCGCGACATTAATCCCGTCCACAGCCTCCAGATACACCATCTCAATCACTTGACGTGGATTCTGGAGATGGGGTGCAATAAGAATAGATGTCCCGTCCTTGAGTCGTTGATAATCTTCTATGTTGTCCTTTGGGATTGGGTCTTCAAAGATGACATCGTACGCTTCAATTTCACGTGCTAACGCCAATGCTTGCTCGACAGTGTGAAAGCGGTGACCGGGATCTAGGACGATACGTAGAGAGGGCGCAGCTTCGTGCATGGCGTGCACTCGGTCTGCGACATTGCCATCGTCTATAGTGCACTTGATCTTGATGCCGTGGAAGCCCAATTCGGACGCTCGCTTGGCAGCAGCAGCCGATGCTTCCGGTCCCATCCGCCCGATCCAGTAATCGACGAGTACACGGTCTTGAAATTTACCGCCAAAGATACGATACAAGGATAAGCCGGTCGCTTTACCGATCAGATCTAGCAGGGCGATATCGTATCCACCGCCGCCTAAATTGCGTGGTTCAAAGTCGAGCGGATTCTTACCGATTAAATCCGGTGACTCCTCATCACGGTCGCCGAAATAGGGTCCGCTCATGCCGAGCCCGGTAATTCCCTCGTCCGTATGAATCCGCACTACATCCTGTCGTCTTTCGCCGAGCGGTGCGGGATAAGATTCGGTGAACTCTTCGTATTCGGGCGGTGGTAGAATTCCGGGCAGAAACGGCACACAGACAACGGTGCGTTCCAGCTGTGTGATTTTCATCTATTTCTTTCCTCAACCGACGGGAAAGTGTGCAGGGGAGAAAGCGCGAAAAGATTGATTTCTCCCCTTTCTTACCTGTTCACCTGCTGCTTTTCCTCTTAGGCGTCCCAACGACTTGGATTAATTCCGGGCGCGTCGGTCGTCATCCCTTCCGGCTTGTGCTCAAGTTTCCAAGTGTCTCCAGTGGTGTTGAGACTCTGCAAGAAAGGCTTGGCTTGTTCTGGCGCGTTGGCAACCAGTTCGGGATCCCACTCCTTCATCGGTTGGATCGGTCCCGCCCAAGCCGGGCGATAACCGAACTGGATCAGCTCTCTCGGCGAACTATCCGTATTCGGGTGCGTGGCGTGGAACATGGTGCTTGGAATGATGACCGCCGATCCAGCTTTCATACAGAGAGTGAGCTCTTCCGGATGGGATTTGTAGCGCACGTAGGGGCTTGCTTGCGCGTGGAAGGAGAGATGGCTCCGCGGGATCAGCCGGAACGGTGCACGTTTTGGGATAAGATCGTCGAGGTAGTAGAGAACTCGCAGCAACCGTGGGGAACTGCCTTCGTAGTCGAAGATCGACGAGCCGTGAGGTTGGCCATCGGTATGCACCGAGATTCCGGGAGAACCGGGATGCGTGCGCTGAAAAAAGCCGCGCGTGAATACGATGTCAGGCCCCATCAACTCTGTGAGAAACTCAATCATTGGCGGATGCCCGATTAGTTCTGCCGTCGTGCGACTGAACCATTGCGGTTGTATTGCACCAGTGGTTTGGTACTCACTATACGGTTTTGGTCTCATTGACATGTCAGCAAGTTCCGCTTTGAGCTTCGCGATGAGTTCCGCGTCTAACATGTCGGGAAGCACAACGTAACCTTCCACTTCAAAGTGGCGGACTCGCTCTGCCATAGTGAATGAGCTGAAGTCTGTCTCATCAATGTTCATGAAGTCAATGACTTCGTCGGGGTGGATTTCGGGGATAGCGGTTTGTTGTTCTGTGGTAGTGGCTGCTTGCATGGGTTACTCCTTATTTCTATTGATGATGTGTAAGATGGTCAATGTGGTTCTGGTTGAGCTTGCTGAGTTCTTCTCTGACACTGCCGATTTGTTGATTGACCTCAGCACGGACATCGCTGATTTCGGATCGGCTATCAGAGATTTCTTTTCGGAGCTCATTTCGGAGATTGCCGATTTCGGTTTTGACATCCCTGATGTCATCTTTTGTGGCAACTTTCTGACCAAAATAGAACATGCTTATCGCAAATAGTATTAATTGCAGGAAGAGAACAATCAGGGGGATTAGGGTGGCTGTTGACATGAATGTTATCTCCTTTGATTTTCTTGTTGAAATTGAATGGGCATCTGTGCGTTTTCAGTGAATGTTTGGTTGAAAGTCAGTTATGACCAGACAAAAATCTCTTCATCGTCCGGGGACATCGCAAAGAAGATTGCGAGTACAGCCCGTGGTCGATCGCCTACGACAAAAGGCACTTCGTGGATGTTTTCGGAGTAGAAAAAGTAGAGGTCGCCCGGCTCTAGCTGAACCTGCGTGCGGGGGATGCCGTGTTCGGCAACATATTCCCGGAAGGTGTCGTTCGCGCGTGCTTCCTGCACGGCATCCGACCAGGTACAGTTATAGAGAAAAGGTTCGCCGCTCTCTCCCGCATCGTTAGAGTTTTGGAAGCAGAGTACGCCGGCAAATTGATGCTTAAATCGAGATACTGCGTAAGTGAACAGTTTTGATCGCTTCGCTACGGAGTCGTAATGGGGTCCGTGTCCCAATCCGTCGTGATAGATACGAAAGATCGCGGGACCGTAGAGGCTGCCATCCGGTTCCCGTGCTGTCATCACATTCTTACCGGGTGCGAGTCGGGACAGATTATCGTACATAGTTTTCACCGGGTCGTCGTATCCATTGAACAAGACGTTAAACAGTTCATGAGTTCCGGCGGAGTGGGAAAAGAACTCCTCGCGGTCGGCGTTGTGCCGTCCCAAACTGGTGCCGATGTCCACGCGGTGAGGACTCCCGTCTCCGATTTTGTGCGGATCATACATCAGACCACGCTCATAGAATCGTTGTATAAGCGCCGCACAGTGGTCAGGATTGTAGGCTTGCCGCAGAAGGACGGCTGGCATCTCACCAGCTGCCAATGCCATGAGCGGTTGCGGATACTGTTTCAGTATGTCTGTTAAATCGCCCTCAACAGGCGTCCATGGCTGAGTTGCTGTCATGATTGGATTATCCCTCCGAAAGATGGTTGTTCCTAAAAGGTGAGATAGCAGGTCGGGGTGACGAATTATAAGGTTTTACAACAAAATATTGTGTTTTACAACAAAACATTGTAAAATAAGTTGAGAAGAAAGCGTTTTGGTATGCCATTATGACCCGAAATGGTCCCTTATGATCCAAAATGATTCATCTATGGTGAATGATTAAAATAAATAGACACTTTCGCTCCCCGTGTTTGGTAGGCGCTGTTTCCAACTGCGCCGATTTGCAGTGTCCAATTAAATCTAAAATCTACTATAAATACATCTTACCACAAATTGAGAGAGAAAATGTTCAACAAAGATAATATAATAGCGGGAATAGGCAGCGTGGTTGACCTATTCGGAATTCAAAGTTCCAACCGATATGACGATTCTTCTGATGAGCATGACGCCTCTTCTGACTATAATGCCCTGAAATCTGATTGGGCCGCTATAGGAAATGATATATCACAGGCATGGAGTTATTTGCGTCACGTTACGGGGATACCTTAAAGATAGAGTAAGAATAGATGACTAACCAATCGACACCACCTCAATCCGAATCCGATGATGAGTCTCAAGAGTCCGATGAGTCCCAAGAATCCATAACAATTCCTGAGAGCAAGGAAGAATTAGAAAAACTATTGATAGCGGTTTATCAAGAATTTGCTGGTCCCATTCCTCCTCCTTCTATGATGGAACAGTATGAAGGAACTCTGCCAGGATCGGCAGACAGAATTCTTAAAATGGCGGAAAACCAAAGCGAGCACAGACAATGGATAGAAAAGAAAAGACTATCTTTCTCCAATCGTGAAGTGCATCTCGGTCAAGTCCTTGGCTTTGCAATTGGTGTTATCGCTATAATTACCGGGGGATACACAGCCCTAAATGGAGCTCCGATTTCTGGTGGATTCATTGGTACAGCCGGAGTCGTAGGTCCTGTATCCGTATTTGTTATTGGAAGTAGCAGAAAAATTTCCAAAGAGTGAACTAATCATTCTGTTTTGCGGAGAGATGATGAGAAGAGAACTGAGCACCAAGATTACATCCTTTCAAGATAACTGTGAAAGATTACCCTACCTACTACAATGTAAACTCCACAATGATATGGGAAAATAGTAACTACACCAGCAATACCTCCGCTTCTATCCCTCCTATCTAAGTTTTCATTAAAACACACCATCAATGCTCAAGAGTGCAACAGTGCCAACGATTTGCAAAAAGCCTGTCGCATACAGAACGCTTGTCTCATCGATATAGGTGTACTCGTTATAGCCATAAGAGTGGGCGACCATAAACTGAAGTTGAAATGCCCTGCCGAGGTCATAACGCATCCCCGCACCCCAACTGGAAATCCGCACCTGAAAGTCCAAACGTCGGTCGTTTTGTGGATGGAGTGCTTCGTTGATGAAGTCGTCTCGGGTCACATTGAGATACGCAAAGGCGCCTGCCTCCCGATAGCGGTAAGGATTATGGTTCTGAATTAGTGTAAAGTCGATCTCAATCCGGTCTTCCCATGACGTTTCGGTGGTTTCATCGTCTTGGTTAAAGCTGCCCCGGAAATCCTCGAAATCCGGCGTCCGGAAAAAACTGGTATCGGTCAATCTCAGGTAAGTCAGATCGTTGGAAATGGAGAATCGCAGGTCCTCGTTTATGTCGTAGGTCAAAGAGATTGCCGCCCCAATCTGGTTCCATCTGATCCGTTCATCAAAGTCCGCTTTCGTGCCAAGGTTGGGATCGAGGTCATCCTGATTGTCTATCTCAATATCCTCAAAGTCATAAATGTAGCGCAATTTTGTCTCTGTTTGAAACGCAGAAGATATCAGCGGAGAAGTGGGACCGAACACCCTAAACTTCAGCGTTTCACTGTCAACGAAATAGAGATTGCCGGTGTAATCAATGGCTTTCAGGCTAAGATATGCGTGCTCCTCGTTCTCACGCCGCAAACGGACCAAGATCTTCTCAGCATATTCCCCGTCGGCGTAAAATCGCTGAACACGCCGTAAACGGCTACGAAAGATACGGTAGGGAACGTGCCCAAACTGAAACGGATGGTATCGCTGTCTGGGTAAATCGGACGCGTAATCCTTTTTATATTTAGCCTTATCCGCGACGAGGACGGTACCGTCTTCCAAGGCGATAAGATGAAAGGGCGATATAAACTGTCCTGCGCGATCACCGTACTCACCGAATGACAGTAAAAATTGTCCATCCCCGTCATATTTCAGGACACGATGGGCATCCTCATCTGCGATGTAAAGATTTCCCTCACGATCGACAGTCATATCCGCGGGTTTGCTCAGCTGCCCGACGCTGGGTTGAGTTGTGGTGAAGGTTCCCACAGGGGTGCCACCTGCGTCTAGTTTATAGATATAGCCATCATCGAACACATAGATACGTCCCTCATCATCGACCGTCAACAGGAGCGATCTTTGCGTATTCCCCTGTGGGATGATGAGTGCGTAATTTCCTTCGGCGTCGAGTGCTGGTGCAGCGGCTTCAAGCGTGCCGATCCGTTTGCTTAAATCTTGGAGCGGATAGCTTGCAATGAAGTTTCCTTCCGAATCGAATCGATGGACACAAGGGGCGTAGTTGAAGATGCGTGGAGATTCTGTGTCATCCACCTGCACAATGATCCAATCCACGACATAAATTGTTCCGCCCACCCCGACAGCGATGTCCATCGGATTGCTAAAAAGAAACTTGTCGGGATCAGTTCCCCGAATCTCAAACAGGAAGCGTCCATCAGGAGCGAGTTTTTGGATGCGAAGATTTTCGGTGTCCGCAATATAAATCCCGCCGTCCCGATCGAATGCGAAGGTCGTTTTCGCAGCGAATTCGCCCTCACCCTCGCCTTTTCCCCCGAACTCCCTGATAAATGCTACTTCCTTGTGGGCATCGGCAAGGGGATGGATCAGGAGACTTAAAATCAGTCCCCAAAGTATCTTGCGAAATATTACCAACTATCCACTCCTACTTGTTCGTAAATCTGCTAAGCCAACCATTTCGGTTCCCATGTCTTTGATTTTATCCAAAATCGCATTGATAAACTGTGGTGAATCCTCGGTGCTGTATTTCTTTGCCAACTCAATAGCTTCATTGATTGAAACAGCGGGTGGAATATCAATGAGGTAGAGCAGTTCATAAGTGGTACTCCGCAGCAGGCACCGGTCAACAACCGGCATACGGTCGATTTCCAGTGGGTCGCTGCCGAGCGAATCGCCGGATCAATGGTGGCGAGATGTTCCATTGTGCCCTCCGCCAGCAAATCGGCGAACTCTTTAACGGTTTCCGGGGCGTTGTTTACCTCCCAGAAGCGTTCTTGGACGCGACGAATTGGATCTTTCGTGATTTCCGTCTGATACAACATCTGAAGGGCAAGAACCCGGGATTGTGTGCGCGTGTTTCTCATGATTGTCCACCCGTTTATTTTAACGAAAAGTTGCAATGGCGCAAAGTGTTTTTATTTTTCTGCCTCTTAGTATCATTAATTCATTTTTGCTCGTGGATCGCTTTTACCTGCAAAACCTAATTTTAGCAGAGGCATAGGGCGTTGTCAATAATATACCGACATCCGAGACCATTTTGGGGACGCAAGCAAATTTTATACTCGACAAAGAGTTGGATATCCACTACCATAAAAACATGAAGCAGAAAATCCGTATCAAAGAAGAATACCCCCTTTAGATCTGGTATGACAAACCCCAATAGGAGTTAGCGCGAAATGTCCGACCGACCCAATGTCTTGGTGATTATGACAGATCAGCAGAAAGCCACTGCCAGCCATCTCTACGGCAATACCTTTTGCGAGACACCATCCATGGAACGCTTGGCGAGCGAAGGGGTGCTTTTTGAAAATGCCTTTACGCCCCATCCCCTGTGCGTCCCAGCACGGATTTCGCTCTGGACCTCGCAGTTCCCACATTCACACGGTGGCAGACGCAATCAAACCCTGATGCCAGATGACGCGACCCATGCGTTCCAACTCTGGAAGGGGGCGGGATACCACACCGGCTTGATTGGCAAGAACCACTGTTTTGAGAGTGCGGAGGATTTAGCACTTTTCGATACGTGGTGCGAGATTGGTCACGGTTGGCTGTCGGGCAATGCGGAAACGCGCGGCATGGAATGGTTCCGTCCAATCGAAGGGATTCAAGCTGCCCATGAACTGCGGGGGACAATGACCCCCCAAAGCCCGCGCTTCGGTTACGCCACCTCCGATTTTCCGTTGGAGGACTATTCCACAGGCTTGATTGCGGGCCAAACGACCCGTTTCCTGGAAGCGCACCGAGATGAACCGTTCGCACTATGGATTTCGTTCCCAGATCCGCACGAGCCGTGGGTCGTGCCAGAACAGTACGCTGCGATGTTCCCGCCGGAGAAGATTAATCTGCCACCGTGGCGGGAGAACGAATTTGATGAAAGTGCACCTGAACGAAATCGTGTGCTGCACAAGATACTCGGGGCGGAGGAGGATGCCCTCAAAGATGTATATGGCGTTATGGGGGTCTATTACGGAATGGTCCGCTTCATTGATGACGCTTTAGGTCAGATTCTGGACGCGCTAGAAAATCTCGGTCTCCGCGAAAACACGATTGTGGTGTTCTGCTCTGACCACGGGGACTTCATGGGTGAGCACCGGATGCAGTGTAAGGGCGGTGTCTTCTACGATTGCTTGACACACGTGCCGCTAATCGTCTCTTTGCCCGGTGAGATTGCTTCCAATGTGCGGGATGACAGCATGGTAAATCTAATTGACATCGTGCCGACGCTGTTGGAGCTTCAAGGATTGGACACACCCCGTTCAATGCACGGCGAGGGACTGCCAACCGTCACCGCCGCCGAACCACGAGATGTAACCTTTTCCGAGTACGGTTCCGGGGGACCGCCCTTCCGGATGGTGGATCTGGAGAAGTTGCCTCAGCCCTACGGCAGACGTGCGTTGATACAATCCTTGCAGTGGCGTGAAGCGGAGGGCAGGCGCAAGATGGCTCGGACCCGGTCGTGGAAATATGTGCACGATCCGATGGGCGATCGCGATGAGTTGTATGATCTGGAAAACGATCCGTGGGAATTGGAGAATGTGGTAGACAATCCCGTTCACCGGGAAGTGCTGGCAGACCTACAGTTGCGTTTGGCGGACTGGAGCATTGGGACGGAGGATGCGAAGCCTGTACCGTTACCGGAAAAAGAACACATGAATTTTTAGTGATCCCGAAAGTACCCGACACTCAAGTGCGGCATCGTTGATATTGTCAAATATGGATAGGACTTACGCAGGTGGTTCACAAATCCCCCTGATAAGGGGGATTTAGGGGGTTAAAAACAAACAAATCTCGCGCCGCGTGCTGAATTTGCGTAAGTCCTGATGGAGGAAAATTATGGATTTCACGAGAATGAACGTACCCCTACCGGAGGAGCTTATTCCAGAGCTGACCGCATTCTGGGAGGAAATTTTCGAGACCTCGTATGAAGACTTTAAACCCATCTTCGCCGGCGATGAGACCGAAGACAACGAAGATATCCTCTACCTGATGCGGCAGGGGGAAGACTTGGCGGGCACCTCGCATCTCACCGTTGGCAAGGCAACCCCTCGGTTGGGCGGATTGGGAGAGGTGGCGACGCCGCCTGCGTTTCGGCGTCAAGGAATTGCTGCCCAGCTCTGTGAAGCCGCTCTCGACGATTTTCGGCTACAGGGCGGTGAGGCGTTCTTTCTCGGTACAGGTAACCCGGCGGCAGCGCGGATATATTACCGGCTCGGCTGGCGGAAACTCGCCGGTGCCAATGTGATGGCACTGATAGTTTCTGGCAAATCACCGGAAGCGTTTCTGGTGGACTACTTCAGGGAAGCAGAGGGACAAGCCACCATTATACCGGCAACGGCAGCACAACGGATCCCCATGATTCCGCTGATTGTTTGTCCGCACGACTGGCAGGTGTTGGACGCGAATGCTGGCATATTGTCGACGCGCTATGCGGTGCAGTCATCCTGTATGGGGTTGTACCCGAAATACGATGCGCTCATCCAAGGGCAGAGTGGCACTTGGTTTGGGGCACAAACGGATAGCGGTCATCTGATTGGACTGGCTACCGCACACCTTGACGAGTCAGGCGTGTGTCATGTGGACGGTTTTACGCATCAGTCCCGATTGGACGCTTGGGGTGATTTGGTTCAGGTAGCAATAGACTGGGGGGCTGACCGTGGCGCGACGGAGTGGTGTGGAACGCTCTCAGTCGAAGATGAGGACAAGCGATCACTATTTGAGTCTCTGGGATTTGATGCCGCTGGCGAGGGCGAGAAATTCACATTGGGGGAACGGCAGGTGCCATCGGTGCTGCTGAAACGATCGACCTAGAAGTTCGCCCCGCTGGGATTTGAGTTAAGAGTCGGTTAGGTTGAACGGCATAAATAAAAAACGCAATTAGTAATTTTGGATTTGTTATTGCGTCGTGATTTGCACCAATTCAATAATTCATTGGGGGTCATCTTCCTTTTTACCTTCTATAATCTGCTGCGCTTCACCCTTGAGACGATCTACAAGGTTGTCAGGCAAAACAATAGGAGCCCGACGCTGGCGTTTGTCTTGATGGATAAGATGCCGAACACCATGACTCCCCAACTGCATCTGAATGGCTGTCCTGATACGCCCTTCCAACCGATTCGTCGCATCTTTATCTTTATGCGCAGCCTTACCCAGTTGAACTGCTAAATCAACCGGCATCCTGATAGATTTTTCCTGACCGTTATCCAATGTGTACCAGAGTCCCACTTGACTGTCTTTGACTACTCTTTTGCCATAATTAACATAAAAAAGCCGTAATTTGTGTGGGTCAGTCGATTCTGGCCGCTTATTTTGGAAAAAGAATAAAACCTCCTCACCCGTAGCAAACTCGGGCGTGCCTGAAACGTGCAGAATCGACTTCCTACCGGTAATAGGGCTAGTACCCACACCACCTCGAATCGTAAACTTTACACGATTCGTACCAGCGTTAGGTGTTCCCTTGATAAGTTCGTCAACCTTAACTGTAATATCCGTTGTAAAATTACCGGTAAACTGCACCGCTATTACTTGACCGAGCAAAACGAGATCGCTATCATCTACCACTTGGGCAATGCTAAACCCCGGCTTATACTTCCCCAGAGATAGCGCGTCAGACACAACAGGAAAACACAAAACAGGCAGTGTGAAAACCAAAAATAACCAACGTATATAACCCTTCTCGCTCGTTTCATTCATCATTGGCATTGGTTTTACCTCTTCGTTGTAATTGTTCCTGACTCGAATAGAGGAAACAGTGTTTCTTTTTTTTATTTATCGTGTACTAACCTCTGAAACCAAGGCTTCGCTACTGAGGCTTTATGCAGCAACGTAAATCATTTCTAAGTCCATGCAGTCTTTCTCGATATATGGTCCTCATGCTGGTCGCGGCGGGGTGGAATTTCCGTTCCCCTCAACTCACGTATCAACTCAATCAATCCTTCTGTCGCTGCCTCCAAGAACTTCTCCCCTTTTTCCACGGTGGCTTTTGTCGCATCGCCTAATACGCCGCTTGCGGTCTGTGAACTCCAATACGGTATCAAACGCGCAGCCGATCCTTGAGGGTGAGTTCCCGCGAGCAGATCCGTTTTGAAACTCGGTGGCAGCGGCGACCTCTCATCAACCGCTCGACTCATATCGACCAGATCCGGTTTTAGGGCAAGATAGAGGGCGGTTTCATATTCTCCGCCGTGCGATGTTCCGCCATACTCAGAATCCCTGACCTCGCCACCGACATCCTTAATTTTCCGTACGTCCCAATGGTTCACCGAGGCGCAAAGGATCTTACCCTCATACTCAATATTTGTCAGTCGCGCTGCAAGGTCGAGGGGAGACGCGTTACTCCCGTGACCGTTGACGATCAGAATCCGCTTGAACCCATGGTGAGCAAGGCTGCAACAGACATCTCTGACGTATTTGATAAAGGTGTCCCAACCGATGGTCAGTGTCCCGTGAAAATCCATGTGGTGTGGACTATAGCCGTGCGGGACCGGCGGTGCGAGCACTGCCTCCGATGGGATACGTGCTACGGCTCGTTCACAGATACCGGTGCAGAGGACGACATCCGTATCAACAGGGAGATGAGGTCCGTGGTCTTCATACGTCGCAACGGGGAGGACAGCGACACGGTCTTGTTCGGCAGCCTCTTTGGTTTCGTACCAAATCATTTCAGCGAAGCGATATTTCATTCTTTTCTCCTTAATCTCGGCTGGTCTCTTTATTAAGCGCAAATTTCAGCTGTCGGCGGGTTTGCGTAACACTGATAGTGGGATTCAACCGCCGCTTCCGGTGTGATGCCTTCATGAATATAGGCACGGAACCGCAGACAGACGTTATCATGGGGTGGATGATGGAGGATGCTCATCTGTTGAGGCACAGCAATCTCCCCGAAAAAGCCGGGATGTTCGATGTTTTCTGGGTGGTCAAACAGTGCGAGTCCATTCACGCCGTCTCCCACCGCCCCGCCGAGATCGCACCAACGCGCCCGCTGATGATGTACCTCCTGCCGACCGATTAGTCCCTCCGAATTTTCGACATGTCCTTCGTCCGGTAGGTTCATGGAGGGATTTAGCCGTGCTACGAGGAGAAACTGTCTATCCCCAATGTCTATCGGCGGCGTGGTTTCGTGGGTAATATCCAGAAAACGCCTCCCATTATCGGCGTACCAAGCGCGGGCTGTTCGGGTTTCGGTTAGGATCTGATCGCCGTTGCCTTTGACATAAATCAGGTCTTCCACGAATTCCGCATACACGGGTCCTGAGGTGAGTCTGATAAACCGTTGATGCAGCATTTTCCCACAAGGTCCATAAGGCGGTTCATCCCAATCCGACCAGATATTCGCCGATCCGCCTTCGCCGTGCCCACCATAAGCGAGGTAGAGTCCTGTGTGGTGTGGGTGATCGCCGCCTCCCGCTCCACGCACGACCGTGCCGTAATTTCCGTTCACAGGCCAGAAATACGGCTTCCAGATGCCCAAGAAATTGTATCGCGTGAACACCTGATTATCGACGCTGATCAGTAGATGCGCCGGTTTCTGCTCGATAGCGTAGCGGTTGTTGGCGGGAAGGTTGACGACGCGGATTGCGTACCATGCTGATTCTCCCGCACCCAGGGAACCGGTTTGCCACGCTAACTCACGGATTGTTGGTTCAAACTGAGCGGGGGTTTCCGTATCAAGCGGAGATCCATCCGCATCCGTCTGAGAAATGGCGAGTGTTGCCGTTCCTTCCTGCCAATCGGGGAAGTGGTCTTTAGGGTTGAAAGGGAGTCGGATGAGGTCGTTATTTCGATCGATCGAGCCGGCATCAACTTTGACGGCGACAGTGTTTGAATTCTGTTTCAACGGTTTGCTCCTTGTGTGAGAAATCGTAGCGGTAGGTATAATGAAACCTCATAAAAATAGATGGTATCACAGGGACTGATAGCGGTCAAGTTCAAACCAAAAAAATCGGAAATATCGATTCGAGTTGGGGATAGATTTATGGTATAATCCTTTGAACAAAAAAGTAGATGGCTTTATCTATTTTTATTAGGGTCTGTTGACATTTGAGAAATCAATGGATCTTCGATGGGCAGGTTGAGCGTAGCGAAATCCCGATCCTATCGGGGCACAAGTTGCTTTGAATCCCTCCGATAAATCGGGTAAACTAATTATCGGGGACCTGCCCCTACATTGGGTCAATTCCTTGTAGGGACAACCCTTGTGGTTGCCCTATTGTAGGTCGATTTTCCAAAATCGACGATTTGCTGTCGAGATATGAATATAGGCCTACACAAGCACAACAGACTGACGATTACGCCGTTAGCTTAGAACGTAAGGAGCGGAGATCTCCGTTCCCTGCGAATGACTCGGTTCTGTGTCCCGGTAAGGGTTTCGTAGTGACCAACGATCGTTGGTCACTACAACTACTGAAAAATGTCAACACGCCCTGGCAACTAGCGTGATTTTTACTAAATATTCCCGGAACACTTGTAAGAAGGGTGAATACAGATGGAAGTGCTATTAGAAGCTTGGAACATCGTTAGAGATCTTTTTGTTACGCTGAGTCAATCCCAATACCGTGGGGTAATGCTAAGTGTTACAACCATCGCAACCCTGCTGTTGGTTAAAGCAATTTTGACGCGCCCTATAAGAGCGTATGTCTATAAACGGGCATTGAAAACAGAAAACGCCGATAATTTCATGCTGACGTGGACGTTTGTCTGGGTTATCATCATTGTGATTTTCGGCGTAATCAGCTTGAGCGGTTCAATCCAGGCGCTCGGTATTTCCGCAGGCTTTTTGGGCATGGTTATCGGTTGGTCGTTACAAGCCCCTGTAACCGGGGTTGCTGCATGGCTGATGCTGATTCTGAAACGTCCTTTTAGAATTGGTCAACGGGTCATTATTGCCGGTATCAAGGGGGATGTGGTGGATATCACACTCACCCATGTAATCCTTAATCAGGTTGGTGGCACAATTACCGGTGAGGAACGGTCCGGTCGTTCGATACTGATTCCCAACGCAATCCTTTTCAGCCAGACGATTACCAATTATACCTTTGAGGTGGAGTATATCCTGAGTGAAGTGCCGGTACGAATAACATTCCAGTCCGATTGGGAGGAGGCGGAAAAGATCTTAGTTGGTGCAGCGAAACAGGTTACAGCAAACACTATTGAGATCACCGGCGAGGAACCATACATCAGAGCAGAGCTATTTGATGCGGGTGTGTTGATGCGTTTGCGCTATAGGACAACCCCTGAAGATTACGCAGAGGATGTCAGTGATATTGTAAAAATCATCCATAAGGCGTTCAGTGAAAATGACAATGTGGAGTTCTGCTATCCGCACTCCGAAGTGCTCTACTCCATGAAAAACCCTCCACCCGTTGCAACATCAGAGGAACCGTCCACAGCTCTTTCTATGGTGGATTCTAAAAACAGATAGACACTTTCGCCCGTCGGTTTCGATCTCCCCGATAAATCGGGGCAAACTAATTGTCGGGGCTGGTCGGGATTTGGCGTGCCTCATTAATTCTAATATCCACAATATTTCCCTTCAAAAAGGAGGGATCCGATGAATTTGAATCTACCAAAGGTTGCTGTCTCGGACCGGATCAGCGTGGTCCAACGGGTAAAAGTGAATGAGCGGACAACGCTCGCCAACTTGGAGGGACCGGGCTGTATACGCCACATCTGGGGAACAGCGGGTCGCGAGGGGAATGGTCGTAATGCTGTTATTCGCATCTATTTCGACGACGAATCAGTTCCCTACGTCGAGGCACCGTTCGGAGACTTTTTTGGCGTGATGCACGGACTTCCTTGGTATCCGGTGAACAATCGCTATCTATCTGTGCAGGGTTTCAGCGGTTACAACTGTTATTTCGACATGCCTTTCGCACGGTCTGCCCGGATCGAGGTGGAGTGTGGCGTGGGAGATGGCTCGATTTATCTGTTCGCTAACTGGCACCGCTTCCCGAATCAGGAACTGGAAGAACCGCGCCGTTTCTGTGCCCGGTGGCGACGTGAGGCACCGACGGAACGCTACGGGGAGGACTTCCTGCTACTGGACGCGGACGGACCGGGACAACTGATCGGATTTGTCTACGGCGTACGCCTTTACGATGATACCGATCGTTGGAGTCACGGCGGTGGAGACAACATCTACATAGACGGTGATGGCGTGCACCCCGCCTACCTTCGAGGGATTGGAGGCGAAGATACATTCGGCTCATCGTTCGGTGGGGCGTTACACGCTCCAGAAACACATCTCTACGCTGGTTTGCCCTACTATACACATGCCGATGTCGGTCAAGCCCGACCCGCGCAGCGGTTGGTGGGTTACCGGTTCTTCGAGCGGGACACGATTGAATTCAGAAATTCGATTCACGTGCGGTTCGGTTCAATGCGAAACGACATCTGTGCGACATCTTACTGGTATCAGGAGGGACCGGTCAGACCCTTTTTCGAGATGCCGGACTGGCAACTGCTCCAGCCCGCCGAACGGTTTGAGCCACCGTGGGGCGAGCTGCCGAAGGGAACCCATGACCTTCCGCTACCGGACACCGGCAGTTGGTGGGTGTGTGGACCATTCTGGAATCGCGATGAACGTGCAATGGAAGCAGATCTGGAGACGGAGACCGGCTTCGATCCCGAAGCAACTTTCGACGGTATGCACGACGAGGATTCCCCTTGGTTGACGGAGGAATCCCGTGAGCTCGGCAGAGATGTCCCCCGTTGGCAGAAGCGGATCGCACTTCGCGGATTCGTAGATTTCAATCATGTCTTTCGTCCCCCCATACGAGGTACGCCCAGCAACAGTCGGGATGCGGCGGCTATCGCGAGATGTGTCTTAGAGGTGGCGGAGGACACAACAGCGAGCCTCCGTTTGGCGTGGGATGACCGGCTGATTCTGCGGGTGAACAGGGACGATCGAATGGATCTAGGGCATCACGACGCCTTCCGATCCCAGACGGTCAAGGTCGATCTGAAGAAGGGGCGGAACGTGATTGTTCTCAAATTGAGCAATACGCTCGGATCCAACTATTGCGGTTGGACATTTGCATTTCGTGCCACATTGCCTGATGGCAGCGTTCTAATCCCCTGCACGGAATAACGGAAAGTGAGGCTGGCGCATGAACAATAGCGAAGGGTTGCACTGGTCGTTTGATTACAACTACGGCGCACAAAACCCCCAGTTCGAGCAGCAATTGGTCGAAACTTTCCGCAGATTTTATGCGGAACCCATAACAGACCGAATCGGTGCCGAAGCGGCAGAGCATATTTACGAGATATATCCAAATTACTGGCGCGGCTACGCAATCGGGGAGCATCTCCAAGATAATCTGAGCCTCGGTGAGGCGATTATCAAACGGCAGCAAGCGGGGGATGGACGTTGGAACTACACGATTCAATACACCAACGGGACGAGCGGTGAGGAGCTCCAACTCCGTTTTCATACCGATAACGATCTGTGTCGATCACTCAGGGGTAAGTGGCATATCCAAGCACAGAACGATTGTCAGGACAGCTATTCTACATTCGCCTGTGAAGGGCAACGCGTTGCAGACAAGATCCGACTGACCGTCAACCACGCTGAGATTGACGTTGGTATGATAGGGGAAGAAACCCCGTTCACCTGTAACTGGGCACTGTTCGACGTGATTCCTGCGATCAGTGGAACAATTCAGGGTTCAGGTGAAGTTGTGGAAATGGCTATCTTAGAAGACCTTGAGAGGTTGAGACCTATAAACCGTGTCGGTTTCCTCGAATCGATTGAGATGGGCGAAACACAACTCGATGGCTATTACCTTTATGGAGAAGGGCTTCTCCCATCCTACTGGTGGCTTGATGTGGACGGCAATGTGGCTATTTCTACTAATTTCTTCCAAACCCTTGTACTCAGAGAGATAGTGGGAGGCAGCGCATGAACGACCGACCGAATATCCTCTTTATCAACACAGATCAGCAATCTTGGAACGCTGTTTCCGCTTATGGCAATCCATACCTGCACACGCCGAACATTGACCGCCTCCACCGAAACGGCACCTCTTTTATGCGTTCGTACTGCAGCGATCCGGTATGTGCCGCAACACGATCCAGCTGGGCAACGGGACTTTACACGTCAGAGACGGGGGTGCCGTTTAACGGTGGATATATGCACGGGGAAATTCAGGATATTGGACAAGTTCTGAATGCCAACGGATACAAGGCTTTCCATTGCGGTAAGTGGCACGTACCGGGCAGAGATGTGCGCGAAAGTTTCCAGACCCTATACTATGGCAAACGCGACATCGGTGCGGGCGGTGGGGAGTATTACGATTCTGCGTCTACGCACGCTGTGACAGATTTTCTGACAACCTACGACGGTGGCGCGCCATTCTATCTACAGATTGGCTACCTCAACCCGCACGATGTGTGTGAATATCTGCACAACCACGAGGAGAAGCGTATCCCAAATCCGTTGCAACAGGGGATTATCGCTGAAGATGAGTTGCCGCCGCTGCCCGAAAACTTCCATTACGATGAAAACGAAACTGTGCTGCAGCGGGTCTGCCGTAGAACGGAGGACGCGCTCATTCACTCCGCAATCCTAAATGGTATACGGGATTGGGATGAATTCCATTGGCGGTATCTTATCTGGAACTATTATCGGTTCATCGAAAAGGTCGATGCGGAGATCGGTATTGTGCTCAACGTGCTTGAACAGACACCTTTCTGCGAGGACACGCTTATCGTCTTCAGTGCAGACCACGGCGAAGCGTGTGGAAGTCATCAGATGTTCCAGAAGTTCACACTATACGAGGAAAGCATTCGTGTCCCGTTCATCGTTTCTTGCTTGGGTGATGGTGTGCCTGTGCAGAAAAACCGTTTTGATAGGGAACATTTTATTTCTGGCGTGGATCTGGTCCCCACGGTTTACGACTATGCTGGCATAGATGCAGCAGAAGTTGTACAAGGCAAGCAAAGCGATGTCCCAAGACTCGGAGGCATGAGCGTGCGTCCACTTGCAGAAGGCGATGAAATACCTTGGCGTGAATATGCCTATGTGGAAAGCAATTACTGGGGACGGGCGGTTGTCATGGACAGATATAAATATGTCACAGAGTATAAACCTGCTGACCCGGAGGATTTCCGTCCGCCGGGACCGGACGCATCGCGTCTTGGACGGGCACAACTTTTCGATCTACAAGAGGATCCGTGGGAAACGCGGAATTTGGTGAGTCAGTCAGGATACGAAGATGTAATTAATGCGTGCCGCGCAGACCTGCTTGCCCATGAAGCCAACCTGAATCGACGGCAAATTGAGCATCCGAATCCGCGCAACGTCATATCGAATTGGGGAGCACCTCTGCGAGCTCACTGGGAAGGCTTATCCGTATCCTAAAACTTCTCGTGGAGGCACTCGGGTGTACTGAGATTAGACTTGGAATTGCGGGTCATTCTGCTGAAACAACAAAACCGCTGCCTCCATCAACCACACGGATTTCGAGCGCATTCCCATAACGCAGCAGACCGTAACTCAATCGTGTCAGAAAAAAAATTCGCGTTGTGGCTCTTACAAGCGACAACGGTTTCTGAAGCCCCTCCCTCCATCTTTTCTTGCCAAAAGCGGGGAGCACGATTGAGGCCACATGAATAGAGACGCAGGCAAACATATCCAGAGCGAACGCAAGGAGAAAGAGAAGCGGAAGGGGAATCCAAATGTTCCGCTTCGGTTTGACTGCATCTCTGTCAAGGATGCGAATTCTTAGAACAAGTGCAACACGCCGACGACTCGACCTACTCATCTTTCCTCCAGTCGTGAGATTACTCGATGCGAATCGTTACACCTTCATTTCCATCAAGTACGGACACAAAGTCAAATGTCCCGATATCTTCGAGTTCGTCAATCCCTTCTTCAATCACTTCACAGATGGTGGAGAAAATTTCAGCGAAGTCAAAATCGGCGTATTTCTCACGAATCAGTTGGGCAGAGCCCTCAAACTCTTTATTTTTACTTGTTTTTTTACTTATTGCGAGATCGACCATGAGGGGTATCAGCTTTGCGGACGGCGGCAGGAGTCGTCCTGCCAACTTTACAAGAGATAGCGGCAGTGCAACACACACGGCTGGCGCTTCTAAATCACCGTCGAATACGAGAATCTTCAATAACTTCCCTTTGTAATTGCCAGATTCTGGCTGCGTTGGTGTGGTTTGTGTATCCATTGTTGTTCCTCCTACTGCTTCTAAGGTTGAGTTAATTGAATAACGTGTGACGCCTCAGACTGTTAATCATGGGTTGATATGTTAATTTCGTCAGCGGATTCAAGTGATACAACAGATTTGGATAAATCCGTCTCAGCGGATTTCGATGAGATTTTTCGAGTGAACGGCGTGATGATTCAATCGAATGCAGTGTTTGAGTTTTCGAGAGATGGCTCCATTTCACCAGCACGGTGTAGATTCGCTGGAATACGATTGCAAAAACGCGAAAGTAGATCCGAGGCGGTAATAAAATTAAGCCGACAATCATTGTGGCGAACGCTTTGGGGAATCTTGTCAATTGTCCGCTGGCGAGTTGTCTTGATACACTTGCGATGTGTGCTAGTTCTTGAGAGAAGTCCCACGACAATGCCGACCCCTCTATTCGCTCCATTACATTATCCGCCAAATCTGAAGGGGGTTCAAGTTGTGGATAGCTTTCGATGCCGCGGAGAGTCGCTTGTAGATATTCCATTTCCTGCTTGCAACCACTACAGGCGAGCAGATGGGCTTCAAACTGAGCAATACGTTCGTCATCGAGCGCCGCATCTATGTATAATTGAGACAGCTCTTCAAAGTTTCTACAATCCATGGCTCATATTTTTCCTTCTACAAAGGCTTGCAATTTCGATTTTAGAAGTTCTCTTGCGCGAAAGATATGGGTTTTCACTGTTCCCATCGGAATTTCCATCACCTGCGAGATCTCTTCGTAGGAAAGTCCGTTGAGGTGGAAGAGCGTGATAACCAACCGATACTGGTGCGGGAGTTTGTTAATTGCCTCGTGAACGATGGATTGGGTTTCCTGCTGCTCAATCAACTCCAACGGCGATGGCGTTGAATCGGCAATCTGAAAACTGTAATCTGTTGTCAGTTGCTGATCCAGTGAAGCCATATTTTCATGGCGCAAGCGATTAAGGCACTCGTTCCGAGCAATTTGACATAGCCACGTTTTTAGGCGGGCGTCACCGCGAAATTGCTTCAGGGAACGATATGCCTTCAGGAACGTATCCTGTGTTGCATCATCCGCCTCCTCAAACTGTTGGAGCATACGATAACACAGGTTGAAGATATGCTGTTGGTGACGCTCAATCAACAGCCTGAATAACTGTGTCTCGCCCATACACACCCGTTTGACTAATTCGTTATCAGCCGCTTGACTCGCATCGGTTGAGTGGGATAAAGTTCCATCGTCTTTCTGACAATCTGTTTGTGGCATCGGTTTATCTCGTTTGTTACAATTTAACGTTCAGAATAGATAGACACAGATGGTCAGTATATGTTTCAAAAAAGTTTGGAACGCTTCGCTTTGTGGGTTGCAAACTGCATCACCGATAAAACGAATACACTTCGATATCCCACAGGAGTCGAATAACCACCCATACGCCACCCACGATAAACTCTCCAAGAATCAATCCTAAAAAGAGTGGGAACGCTTTTCGGTACAGCCGGATTCCGCCCGCTTTGAGCAGTATAGTCTTGATTGCCCACGCGATGAATATCGAAAACCAGAGCCTTCCCATCGTCCACCGCTCAACACTGAGGAGGTAGCCCGCTGGATGAAAGGGTGATAGAGGAAATCGTGTTCGTAGCCACCAGAGGAAGCCGGTAAAGAGAAAACCAAATCCCGTAAAAATGACGCCCGGAACGTCTGTATCGGTGGGATGATAAAGCCAGCTTTGCAGGAGATTATACCCGCCAGTACCTAAGCCACTCACCACGCCGATTTCATAACCGACGACCAGATACGCCCAGAACGCCGCAAGAATTCCCACGACTATTGCTAACATCATTGCGACGACCAACCCGCCTGAATTCATATTTGATTCTTCGGCGATTTTTAACCCTTCGAGGGTATGGGGCATCGGATGGGCGCGGGAACCACGATTGAAAGTAAAGTAGAACCGCATCATGGTGAGGCTACCGGGGGACAACCGTCGTGCGCCAAATAGATTGATGATAAATTCGTGTGGCGTAGATCTGACGCGATTCATTGGAGGACCCACTTCGGCGCGGACCCTCGTGATGCTCAATCCCAAAAGATAGTAAATCAGAAAGTAAAGCCCTCCGACCCAGAGTGCCATTCCGCTTTTGTACGAAAAAGCCAGCAAAAAAATCAACCCACAGATCAATCCAATAAAGGCCCACCGATACGGGATCGGCTCTTTTACCTCGCCAAACCGATGCGTGTTGTCAACACCGATTACTGCACGAGACTCAGCTTGTGTTCCATTTCTGCCACCTCGTTGCTGAAGTGGAAAGATGCTTCGGCAGATCGAAAGAAAGTAACGTCTTCCACCATAAAGCGCAAAACACGCGAGCGCCAAATATCCACCCATGACCTGTGACCAATCATAGGGAAAGTCAGGCAGTGCTGCCAGCCCAAGCGCGCTTCCCAATACCCGTTCCCCTTTCCAGAACCAATAGAAAAACCATAACGAAAAAGACATCTCCAGCGGTGTCAGAAAAGCAAGTCCAATGGCGAAAGAGCGAATATAGACCGGTGTCCAACCGATAGCGTTGTACGGTTTTTGAGTGAAGTATTGACCAATCTCTGCGTGGCGCACCGGGAGTTCTGGCAGTGCCGGAAAGAAGAAATGGAATCCATTGATCAGATTAATTCCACCCGCGATAGCAAATCCAATCCACATCATCTTTGATCGAAATAGCCTACCATCGGGACGGGTCATTTCCAACGGTAACTGGACGATTGGATATGCCAACCGTTCATGTTCGATCCACTGTCTGCGAACTAAAATATTGAGGCAGATCATTACCCAGATAAGTGTGGTCAGAAACACTGTCCACCAAAAGATAGGACGCAGCCAAGCCCGGATATGGGCTTCAGTATAAAATGTGCTTTCTCCAGCATAGAAGGCTTCCAATCCTGAAAAGTCGTTTATCGTTAACCAGGACGGGAGGTATCGCCAAAAGAGTGCTTTCCATTCATTTTCAGGGGTGGCGAACCAGAAACCGTCGGGAACTGTCGGCACAACTGTTTGCATCATGTCATGCCCGGAGATCGCTGAAGAAATCGAAAGCATCACAAAGACCGTCAAAAACTCTTGCTGTTTGAGGGCAAAACGTGGTAGGAAACGCTTGAGGGGGAGGTTGAAGGCGATCAGTACTGTTAAGGTGATCACCACGTTGTAAATAAGCGCCATTGTGGTCGGCAATGTGCTCCAAAACCTCAGATGGTTCGCCATGATAAAATAGGTGTTGACCGGTATCAACAGCAATCCAAGGAGCACCGCGCGAAACGTCACACTCACAGTTGTTGTTTGATGGGACTCTGCTTTTTCGACCATTATCCGCGCTTCCTTTTGATATAAAAAAAGCCCTATGTGTTATGCACAGGGCTTTTTTCGTTCGATACTTTCCAAGGCGACGTTACACCGGGCGTGGTGGATACATCGCAGCTCCGTCAATCCACATTCATAGCACCTCAGGCACGATATCTTAGAACCTGTCCCGATAAATCGGGATAATCTCTGAAAGTTGTCATTTTACGAGTAAATACTCTCAAAATCGGTTGATTGTGCCAATAGAATGGGAAAAGATGACCGTTTCACCTACGCTTAAAACAGATGCTTAGCCCCAGCGGGGCGACATGTTTATAGAATACAGGACAAACAAACAACCTAAGCCCCAGCGGGGCGACATGTGAACAACTTCCTAAAGATGACCGTTTCACTTTTAAAACAGGCTCTTAATGTATAACGCAAGTTGCTAGTAGCCGGCATATTCAAACCAATAGTCCCTAATCTCTGTGCAAATTGTATCATTTCTGTAGGTCGATTTTCCAAAATCGACGGTTTAATGTCGAGATGTGAATCTCGACCTACAGGAGCACATAAGGAACGGAGATCTCCGTTCCCTACGAATTAGGCTTGCTTTTATGTGCCGGGGGGCATATCGTAGTGAACAACGATCCTCCGTTCCGAGAGTCCGAGAGTTGTTCTCTACAACCGCTGTAAAATGTCAACACGCCCTATCAACTTAGGTTAATATATAAAATTTCTCATATCATCACCTACCCACATCCTCCCGGCGCTTCTGCATTTCCAACAGACACAGGTCTGCCAGATCACTACCCAACGGATCATCAATCTCCAGAGCGTAGCGTTTGAGTAACTGTGCCAGTTCGGCAGTGACTTCGGTATATGGCGGGAAGTGGAGATACTGATTGTGACCGTCTGCCCGCGGTGTGTTATACAGGTTCAATTCCTCTTCCGGGTCGTTGACTAGATCATATAACTCATGGTTGCCTGTATAGCTGCGCAACCCACCCACAGGTCGGCTCAGAATCAGCTTCCATTCGTTGGTGCGGATACAGCGCTGGTCCACGAATTGATCGCGCGTGATGTTCTGGGTATAGTGAGCTTCCCGCCACGGAACAGATTCACCCCTCAACAGTGGCGTCATGCTGCTGCCGTGCAGATAGTCGGGGATTTCCAATCCAGCCCAATTGAGAACCGTGGGCATCAGATCCTGTAACCCTACAAAATCCTCAATAACTGAACCAGCTTCTATGGTTCCCGGTTGACTAAAGATCATGGGCACCTTGATCGAGTCCTCATGGCAGGTAAACTTGTGATCCGAACCACGATAGGAGAACATATCTCCGTGATCGGAGTAGTACAGGACGATGGTGTCTTCGGCGATACCCAGTTCGTCCAGTGCGGTCATCAGCCTGCCCACATTGTAGTCAATCGCACTGACGGCCGCATAATAGCCGGCATACGGTACCCCCTTGCCCCGATACGGCTCATAGAACTCTTTGGGTGCGGTGTACGGGTCGTGGGGCGGGTAGTAGCCGTTCACCGCAAAGAAAGGCTTCCCACTTGTCGTCTGCTCCTTGATAAACTCAATCATCTGATCTGTTTGTTGATGGGGTTTGTAGACACCATCCCGTCTATTGTCCACCCAATGCCCACCCAATGAATTGAACCCTTCCCAAAGGTCGAACAATCCCGGATCCTTTTCGCCCAGATGCCACTTGCCAAAATAGGCGGTTGTGTAACCACCTGCCTGCATGGACTCAAAAACTGTGCGCTGCTCGTGGGAGGTCTCTTTGAGCAGGTTATCCATGTTGTACGAATTGTAAATTACCTGATGCTGGTGTGGATAGACGCCGGTCCACATGGTGGCGCGTACAGGGGTACAGACGGGCCACGGGGTGAAACTGTTGGTGCAGTTCGCACCGCCAGCCGCCAATCGGTCTATGTTTGGCGTGGAAACAAACGTGTTACCGTTACAGCCCAGACTGTCCCAACGTTGCTGGTCAGTCATAAGCAAAATAATGTTGGGTCTTGTCATTCAAAATCCTCCGATTAGGAATTAACGTTGAAGAGTTTCGCCGCGTTGTTCCAGAAAATATCCTCCACTGCGTTGTCACTGAGTCGTTCCGACCAACACGCCCATTTGAGTGATCGCAGATGTTCTAACCCAACCAGCACCGGTTTGATAGTTGTGTGTTTCTCAACCCATACAGGTGATTCATCCCCAAGCCAAAGGAACGTGTCCGCTATACTGACCGATCTGCCGCGCCCATGGCTTGCCATGAGATCTGATCCGTACATCAGCTTCTCGTGTCCCAAGATGCGGATAATCGATTGATGTGCCATCTGTTCACAGTTGGCGCTTGTGTCAAAGTAGAGGTTGTCCAGTCCTGTCAACTGGGAAAGTCCTGCCAGATTGTGCGCTGGTTGAAATCCCCGTGCCGAATGCGCGAGAATAAGTTTCATATTCGGATAATGTTCGCAGTAATGACGAATCCATTTGATGTTGCCTGGATCTGCCACAGCGCGAGACCTCACCATATGGAGGGTAATCACCCAACCCTCCTCATCTGCAACTTTGATGAACTTCTCAGGCAGAAAGTCCGGAATCTGTGCCTCCCATGTCGGTTTCACATCTGCGTAGGTATGGTAGCATTTCAGTCCAACAGCCCCAAGTCGCTTGACCTCTTCCCGAACCCATTCCGAATCATCGTCCGGTGCGACGAAGAACAGACATCGAAAGTCGGGATGCGCTGCAGCTTGCTCGGCTGTCCACTGATTCGCCTGATGCAGGCGCGCCGGCTGCGGTGGGAACGGGATGAACAGGGCTGCCATACGCCGACCCGGGTGCAAGTCCTCCATCAACTCCAAATACATTTCGTAGCCAACCGTATGAAACGCCGCAAGCGAGTCAGGGAGTGCGAAGGCGCCACGCTGCCATACATGACAGTGGGCGTCAAACACCGAGTCGGGGACAAACGACGCAAGCTCGCGATCAAAAAATTCTATATCTTCTGCCTGAGACAGGCCCCTCTGCGTTTCTTGGCTCATGGAACTATTCCTCTCATGCGGGTGGGCTTGGGGGGTATGTGGTGAAGTAAGGCATCAAGGGACGCAACAACTCGGTGAGTTCGTCCTCCTCGTCTGGGGTGAGTTCTGTGAGCCCAACTTCCGACCTCACGGACGCGCATCGTGCCGAGGCGAAGATGCTGCGGCGCTCCATGATTACCTTGTTGTTGAATTGTCCCTTGATGTATCCTCTAAAATGTTGCAGTGCAGCAATATGTGCATCGATCCGTCGTGCCTTGAGGGTATCACCTACCTCCATGGCATTGATTACCGCCATGAACGGTTCGATGACATCCGCCGATGCCATGAACATCCGTGCACCGGCTAAGTAGCCGAGCACAAGCGGGGAACCGACCATAATCCGCAAATAGCCCTCGCCACCGGGTGAGTTCAAGACCTCTGAAACCCGTTCCACTGCACCAAGCGGTGCTTCTTCCTTCAGATAGCGAATATTTGGCGACTCTGTCGGAAGTTTGGCAAGCTGCGATGTGGACAGCACCATGTCGCCAACGCCCCCGACCGAATGAACGAGGTTGGGAACGGATACTGAATCAGCCACCGCTTTAACGCACGATACAATGTCCTCCGCTCGTCGTATCCAAGGGGGCACCACAACCGCAATCATGTCGACTCCCATCTTTTCAGCGCGTTGGGCTGCCGTAATGCTATCAGGAATAGATATAGCGGCGACGGCTGCACAGACCGGCACCCGTCCCCGACAGATCTCAAGCGCGATCTCTAAGCATCGGATACGCTCTACTTCGCTCAACGTCCATGTTTCACAGCCACGCATGCCCGGAATCGCAAGGCAGGTTCCAACATCCACAACGTGCTCGACTTGGCGGACATAGGACGCAAAATCAACTCGATCGTTTTCGAGCAGCGGCGTTTTCAGAAGCGTAGCCACTCCCTTGGGTGCGAGTTGGGGATCGAACAGATCAAACTGAGCCATTGCTTATTTTCCCTCAATTAGGGAAGCTTGTGGATAAAGGGTTGTCGTTTAATGTGTAGAGTATATCGGGGTCGGTAGGTCGGTTTCATGAATATTTCCCCGAATCGCGATAGGGAGCATTTCATTGGGGCGAACTTAGAACCTGTTTGAAAAATCCAAATAATCTCTGAACATTGTCATTTTATGGGTAAATAGTCTCAAAATCGGTTGATTTTGCCCGTAGAATGGCAAAAGATGACCGTACGTACTCTTAAAACAGACGCAAAGCCCCAGCGGGGCGACATGTTTATAGAATACAGGACCAACAAACAACCTAAGCCCCAGCGGGGCGACATGTGAACAACTTTCTAAAGATGACCTTTTCACTTTTAAAACAGGCTCTTCGGCTTAGGCTGTGCTGCTACAATCCTATTTGACAATCTCTTTGAGGTGATAATACGGAGCAGTCTCTATCAGTTCCAGTGTCTCCGGTGATAATCGGGCTTTGATATCGTCGGAGAACGTATTCAGGGGGAGCATATGTTGCGGTCTATATCGCAGGATCAGGAAACGGCGATCCCGGTCCTCAGGCTTCCAGATTAAGACACCGTGGGTGAGCAACTCCGTGATGATTACCACGTCCCCAGCGCTCGGCGTGATATTGACGACGGCCGGATGGGGTTGAGGGTCAATATCCTCGCTGTCGGGGACGAAAAAATCTTCCGGACGTTTGAACTCACTTTTGTGAGAACCCGGAACGACAACGAGACCGCCGTCTCCGGGGAGTACATCGGTGAGGTAGAAGAAGAACACTAAATCGTCGCAGTAGATACGTCCATCCTGACAAAAATAACGCGGCCACTCCACACAATTATCCTCTTCCCGACGGGAGTGCAACTCGAAGAAACGATGCTGTTCGCGGGTATTAACGCGCAGAGAACCGCCGACAAGTTGAGGCTTATCGTTAGTTAGTTCTTTGATAATCGGCCAGGTCGTTGGGTGCATGGCTAGCACCTCCAGCGCCTTATCGAACGCAAAGCCGTGTGTATAGTTTCCCTGACCGGCTTCAAATCCTGTCGGCAAAGCATCAGGCGGGGTCTGAATATAGCGGTCGGCTGCATCTTGGGCATTGTGCAGTTCTTCGGTGTTAAGGACGTTTTTCAGGTGCAGGTATCCGGTCAAATCAAAAAGGTAACGCTCTTCAGATGTCATCATGGGGGTTCCTTCAACGATGGGATGGAATTCCAAAAATATTAAGGGGGAGTTGTTTGTTGACACCCAGTCACTTCTGGCGTATAATTGGTTGCTCTCTCCTGTGAATCTCTGCCAGTTTCTCCCGGCAAGTCGATATACAATTCAGACGCTTATCATTGGAGGAAGATTATGGGAACTCATGGAATTTCAAGTAACGACCTGAAGTCGGTCCTCACGCATCTGTCTGAACGCGGATACGCCGTCATTGAGGGTGTACTCAGCGAAGAGGAGGTCCGGCACTACCGGGGGCTTGTGGAGGAACTTTTTGAACGAGAACGGGAACAACCTTTTGAGCCAGAAGACGGACCCGCATTGCCGGAAGATACTGAAATGGAAGCGTATCTGAAAGATAGCTATCAAATCAGTGAAGCGGAACAGGCTCGACTTATGCGGCGCATCCGCCATTCACGTGCACGAAATCAAGACACGCCGTGGCCCGTTCCCCCTTCAGCAGTGGTTAAGAATTTCCTTCACTTGCCGACCTTGTTCGATTATGATCTGTCGCAGCGTATCTGGAACTTGGTCAACAAAGCTCCGGATTTCGGAAAGTTGATAGCGCATCCGGTAGTGCTTTCATTGGCGCGAGGGATTCTCGGCGAAGATTGTGTGCTCGCCGACTGTAGTGCGACCAGTATCGGACCTCACACCGATGAAGGTGGGGCATGGCATGTGGATGTGCCACTCGGTCAATTGCCAGAACCTTTGCCGGACTTTCCGTTGACCATCCAGAACGCTTGGATGCTCGATCCGTTCACACCGACCAACGGGGCGACGCAGATTGTTCCTGACAGCCATCGCACGCGTAGAAAACCTGTATGGGGAGAGGGGCAGGGGGACGGGAAAATGCTAACAGGATCTGCCGGCTCGGTCGCTATCTGGCTCTCAAATACATGGCATCGATCGGGACCAAACGCGACAAACAACCCCCGTCGGGCAATCCTCTGCTATTACTCTCGCTCATGGATTAAGCCGTTCACCGATTACACATCAATAGCCCCGGAGATCGTCCAAACATTTTCACCAGAGCTGCGATATCTTCTGGGATATTCGGCGAACCCACCCGTGCGAGGGTAGGCATAATATTTTATGTTTGTTAAGTCCCCCTGCAACTCCTCTTGTCTTTCCCCTCTTATCAGAAGGGTTGGGGATTTAGGGGGTTAAAAATAAAAGAACTCGCGCTACGTGCTAAATTTGCGTAAGTCCTGAAAAATAGAAATCAATAGAAATTCATCGAAACGAGGAGATACTATAATGATCCGCGAAACAATACAAAAAGTTGTCGATGGACGCGATTTGACCGAGCGTGAAACCGTTGACACGATGAACGAAATCATGAGCGGCGAAGCAACGCCGGCGCAAGTTGCTTCTTTCATTACTGCTCTCCGAATCAAGGGCGAGACGATTGAAGAAATTACCGGTGCCGCACGCGTTATGCGCGAAAAATCGACAAAGATCCACACCAAACACCCTTTTGCTGTTGATACTTGCGGCACAGGCGGAGATAGCTCACATTCATTCAACATCTCAACGACCGCGGCATTTGTTGTGGCGGGAACAGGGATACCGGTAGCGAAACACGGTAACCGAGCCGCTTCAAGCCAAAGTGGTAGCGCGGACGTTCTTAAAGCGTTGGGCGTAAATATTGAAATCGGACCGGATCAGGTTGGAGCGTGTATTGATGACGTCGGGATCGGTTTTCTTTTTGCCGTTACGTTGCACGGTGCGATGAAATATGCGATTGGACCCCGCCGGGAAATTGGTATCCGCACAATTTTCAACGCACTTGGACCGCTCACAAATCCCGCTGGCGCACAAGCGCAAGTCCTTGGTGTCTACGCACCAACGCTGACGCAGCCCTTGGCGAATGTACTCAAAAATCTTGGCAGCCAGCATGCATTCGTTGTACATGGAGGAGATGGTCTGGACGAGATTACAACGACGACGACAACTCAGGTTTCGGAATTGGTAGATGGCGAGGTCAATACATACACGCTTGATCCGACGGAATTGGGTATCCCAAGGGCACAGCCCAGCGACCTTAAAGGCGGAACACCGGAAGAAAACGCAGAAATGACGTTGAGCGTCTTGAGGGGCGAAAAAGGTCCCAAGCGAGACATTGTGACGCTCAATGCAGCGGCGGCAATTGTTGCAGGTGGGAAGGCTGTGGACATAGCAGCAGGACTCGCAGTAGCAGCTGAATCTATCGATTCCGGGCGGGCGTTAGAGAAACTAGAAGGGTTGAAAGCGAAATCGAATGAAGCACTTTAACCTTGCGCGGCATCCGGTTTTCTGCAAATAGAGATTCACTGAAACCAGGAGATATTACCCAGTGATCCGCGACACAATACAGAAAGTTATCGATGGACAAGACTTAACCGAGCGTGAAGCCGTTGACACCATGAACGAAATCATGAGCGGCGAAGCGACGCCGGCACAAATTGCTTCTTTCATCACCGCCCTCCGAATCAAGGGCGAGACAATCGAGGAAATCACCGGTGCAGCGCGTATGATGCGTGAAAAATCGACGAAGGTTCACACCAAGCATCCCTTTGTCGTCGATACTAGCGGAACAGGCGGGGACGGGGCACATACGTTCAATATCTCAACAACTGCGGCGTTCGTTGTGGCGGGAACAGGGATACCGGTAGCGAAACACGGTAACCGAGCTATTTCGAGCCGGAGTGGAACTGCTGATGTCCTCAAGGCGCTGGGTGTAAACATTGAGATTGGACCGGATCAGGTTGGGGCATGTATTGATGATGTCGGAATCGGCTTTCTCTTTACTATTACATTGCACGGTGCGATGAAATATGCGATTGGACCCCGCCAAGAGATCGGTATCCGTACAATTTTCAATGCGCTCGGTCCTCTCACGAATCCTGCCGGTGCGCAGGCACAGGTCCTTGGCGTTTACTCGCCAACGCTGACGGAGCCCTTAGCACGTGTCCTCAAGAATTTCGGGACCCATCGCGCGTTTGTTGTGCACGGGGAAGACGGTTTAGACGAAATCACAACGACGACGACAACTCAGGTTTCAGAGTTGGCAGATGGTGAGGTCAATACATACACGCTTGATCCGACGGAATTGGGTATCCCAACAGCACAGCCAAGTGACCTTAAAGGGGGAACACCGGAAGAAAACGCAGAAATGACGTTAAGCATCCTCAGAGGCGACAAAGGTCCCCAACGATACATTGTATTGCTCAATGCAGCGGCGGCAATTGTTGCAGGTGGTAAAGCTGTGGACATAACAACAGGACTCGCAGCGGCAGCCGAATCTATCGATTCTGGACGGGCATTAGAGAAGTTGGAAGGGTTGAAGGCGAAATCAAATGAAGATGTTTAACCTTCGGTGAAATTTGGTCTTCTGATGGAAACTCAGCCTCCCCTTTCAGCGCTAATACATGATGTGATCTGAGAACCGAATGAGAAAGGAAGGATTCAAATGGCTCAGCTATCTAAAGCAACCCTCGGACGGACGGGACTTGATGTAACTCGCCTGAGCTACGGTGCCATGGAGATTCGATCGGAGTGGGCGGGTAACGACGATCGGCCACTGACCGAAGCACAAGCTGAAAATGTCCTCAATGCACTGTTAGATGCCGGAATCAACTTCATTGATACCGCGGATTGCTACGGTCGCAGTGAAGAATACATCGGTAGATTTATCTCCCGCCGTCGCGATGAATATTACTTAGCGAGCAAGTGTGGCTGTCACCCAGATCACGGACAGAAGCACTTGGGCTGGGTCGGAAAAATTTGGACGAAGGAGAACATCCACCGCGGTGTGGACGACAGTCTGCGGAGGCTGAAAACCGACTATCTGGATGTGATGCAGTTCCACGGTGCAACGGTAGAAGATTGTGAAAAGGGTGCGGTGATTGATGCGTTGAACGAGGCGCGGGAACAGGGAAAAGTGCGCTGGATCGGCACATCGTCCGCCCTTGAACATAAGCCGGCCTTTCTCGAATGGGGTTCGTTCGATGTGTTTCAACTCGGATATTCCGCCCTTGACCGTACCACTGAAAACTTCATAACCGACGCGGCAAATGCGGGCACCGGGATGATTATCCGAGGCGGTGTGGCGCAAGGTGAACCGGGGGAAGGTAGAGGGAATGCTGACAGATGGCAGCAAGCATTCGACGAAGCTAAGTTGGATGAACTCCGCGAAGAAGGGGAAAGCCGGACCGCGTTCATCTTACGTTTCACTCTAAGCCATCCACATGTTCATACAACCATCGTGGGAACGCGGAACGTCGGCCATCTACTTGAAAACGTCCGAACCGCTGAACGGGGTCCGTTGGCAGCGGATGTTTATGCGGAGGCAAAGCGTCGCCTTGATGCAATCGGGATGACCCCGGCAGAATCACTCGAAAATGCGTAGTTGTCTGATTATAGTTAGCTGTAACCACAGGTCCAGTATAGAATAAAGGCTCATGTTAAGAAAGCGTGCAACAGCAATCGTAGGGGCGGGGTTTCCCCGCCCGCGCTTTGCATTCTGCACTTTCTTTTTCTATGAGCCAGAATAAAAGGGTAGGAGTAAGACAATCGCAATGACTAATAATTTCGGTAGTGAAGTCTACAGAAGACTCGGTGTGCGACCGCTCATTAACGCTGGGGGCACACAAACGCTTTGGGGAGGTTCGACGCTGTCCACTGAGGTAATGGGGGCAATGGTAGATGCCAACTCCAACTATGTGGAGATGGAGGAACTTCTGGACAAAGCAGGTGAACATGTTGCAAAACTCATGGGCGTTGAAGCCGCCTACATAACCTCCGGCTGCTTTGCCGCGCTTGCCCTGAGCACCGCCGCCTGTATGACCGGGAGGGATCGCCAGAAAATCAGCCAACTCCCGGAGATCGTTGGCATTAAGCACGAAGTCCTCATCCAAACGAAACATCGTAACAGCTACGACCGAGAATATCCAGTGCCCGGTGGGGTACTTGTCGAAGTGGGAGACGCAGACGGATGCACCATTGATGCACTGGAGGGGGCGATAGGACCCAAAACCGCAGCAGTTGCTTACCTCGCAAGAAGGGATAGTGACAGTTCGACTCTACCGTTGGAAGATGTGGTCAAAACGGCTCACGCCCACAGCGTGCCGGTCATCGTTGACGCTGCGACCCATATCTATCCGGTAGACTACTTCCGAGGACTTGCGCAATCGGCGGATTTGGTATGCTTTAGCGGCAAATACTTTAATGCCCCGCCCGCAGTTGGGATTGCGTGTGGAAAAAAGGAACTGATGGAGGCTGTAGCGGATCACGGCTATATCGGCTTCTACAATCCCGATGGACGTTCATTTGGGAGGGGCTTTAAGATAGGGCGTCACGATGTAATAGGACTGGTGGCGGCACTGGAGTGGTGGCTGAACGCAGACCATGAGGAACGTCATGCGAAGGATGAGGCAAAGCTCGCCAGTATGCAGCACGCATTGGAAGGCGTCCCGGGTGTTGGGGAGATGGAGATAGTGCACGTCGGCGCACATACCGGCTCAACCCTACAGGTCGGCATTGATTCAAAAGCTGCCGGGAAAGACGCGAGGCAGGTTGTCGCCGAGCTTGATAGCGGCGAGCCCCGTATCAGGGTCGGTGGAGGCGAAGATAGCATCACGATTCACGCCCATCCTCTGAACGAAGGTGAGGAAGAAATCATCGTCGAACGGCTCAAGGCTGTACTCACCGGCTAAATCGCTTCAGTAACCGTCCTTATGTTCTTTTTAGTAATAACCGAAAGCTGTTAAGTTCTATATGGTGTCATAAAACAAACTCCTATACCCGCAGGTCGCGCATCCCTGATACTCTCGGCCTTGCCCGACCCATAGCCCCAGCGGGGCGGCATGTTTATAGAATGTTGGCAAACCAATTACTCCAAGCCCCAGTTCTGAATCCCGATTTATCGGGGCGGGGCGACACGTGTCGGTTGAGTTATCTTGGTAAATTTGGTGATTTCTATTAGTTCTTGAGTATGGAAACTCGACCTACGGACTATCTAGGGGCTGTTGACATTTGAGAAATTAATTTACCTCTGCTCCGAGGATCTTCGATGGGCAGGCACAAGTTGCTTTGAATCCCGATAAATCGGAGTAAACTAATTATCGGGAAGCTGCCCCTACATTGGGTCAATTCCTTGTGGGGACAACCCTTGTGGTTGCCCTATTGTAGGTCGATTTTCCAAAATCGACGATTTGCTGTCGAGATATGAATATAGACCTACACAAGCACAACAGACTGACGATTACGCCGTTAGCTTAGAACGTAAGGAGCGGCGATCTCCGTTCCCTGCGAATGACTCGGTTCTGTGTCCCGGTAAGGGTTTCGTAGTGACCAACGATCGTTGGTCACTACAACTACTGCAAAATGTCAACACGCCCTAGCACTTGTGTTAGTGATGACCTATTCAGCGATCATGTTGAGTATATCTGACTTTTTGAGAATATTGGAGGATCACCATCAATGATGTTAGGTGCACATGTTTCCGCCGCCGGCGGTTTGCACAATTCAATTCGGAATGGCGAAAAGTTGGAATGTGAAGCCATCCAGATTTTCCTAAAAAATCCAAACCGCTGGGTCGGCAAAGAACCCAGCGAATCGGATATAGCGCAATTTCGGGAGGCGTGGGATGCGTCTGACATTGTTCGTGAAGGACTTGTCCACGACATCCATCTAACCAACCTCGCCTCGCCCAAGCCAGATGTTCTTGAGAACTCTCGTGAGCAGTTTCTTTCTCAAATGGAGCTCGCGGATGCCTGTGGACTTCGGTATATCGTGACCCACCTAGGATCGCATCTCGACGCTGGCGAAGCGGAGGGGTTAAAGGTACTGAGCGATAGTCTAAATACACTCTTTGAGCAAACTGCGGGCGGCAGCGTCATCGTTTTGTTAGAAACCACGGCGGGACAAGGGACGAATCTGGGATACTGTTTTGAGCACCTGCGCCACATAATCGATGACTCGAAATATCCCGAAAGATTAGGCGTCTGTTTCGATACCTGTCATGTCTTCGCTGCGGGATACGATCTGCGGACAGAGGAGGACTATCACCAAGTGTTTGATCAATTTGACCAAATTGTTGGGTTGGATCGGTTGCTTGCATTTCATCTCAACGATGCAAAATCCCAATACGGCAGCCGGGTCGATCGTCACGAACATATCGGCGAAGGCAACATCGGGATAACACCGTTCCAACTGCTCGCCAACGACCCACGCTTTGAGAACGTTCCAATGGTTATCGAAACGCCAAAGATGGAAACGATGCACGCAACCAATCTTGCGGTGTTGAGAGGGTTAGTGAAGGATTGAAAGGTGTCAGGCGAGGGGGACGCGGGCTGCCCATGAGTGTATTTACGATTTACCCATTACGATCCACACATCGGAGGACCTTATAATGTCGATAGGTCCTTTGGAGGTTCTGATTTTGCTCATCATTTTTCTGGGTGTCCTCCTGATTTCCCGTCGTCAAACCAAGCGGATTTGTCCCCGATGCGGTTTTGCCATCCGGTCCTATACCGCTGCGTGCCCGGAGTGCGGAATGATTTTTCCGAGGAAGGAAAGGTCAGGTTCATGAAGATTACGTTTCTGGGTACAGGCACATCGCACGGCGTTCCGATGATCGCTTGTCGTTGTGAAGTTTGTCAATCGAAAGACCCCAAAAATCACCGCACCCGTCCCTCAATTGTCATTACCCTCGACAACGACAAAAACATCCTTGTAGATACCTCACCGGAGCTTCGGCTTCAAGTGATCCGATGTGGCATTGACCATATCGACGCCATCCTTTTTACCCACGCCCACGCAGACCATCTACACGGGCTTGATGATGTCCGCGCCTATTCTGAGATTCAAGGCACCTCCATCCCTTGTTACGGCAGTCCCGACACCCTCGACCGGCTCAGCACTGTTTTTGAATACGCCTTTCGGCTGCAGCACCTCGGCGGCGGTATTCCGCAACTGGAACTCGTGATGATTGATGGTCCCTTTCAACTGTTTGGTGCTGAATTTGTTCCGGTTGATCTGCTACATGGCTGGACGGAGGTGCTCGGTTTTCGGATTGGCAATTTCGCATACGCTACGGACTGTAACGCAATTGCGCCAGCGTCTATGGATTTGTTGAGCGATCTTGAAGTTCTGGTGCTCGATGCCATCCGGTGGGAGCCTCGGCATCCGACCCATTTCACAATTCCAGAAGCGTTGGAGATTGTGAAAGAACTCAGCCCCAAACAGACCTATTTCACGCATATGACCCACGATGTGGACCACCATTCCACAAACGCACGCCTGCCGGGAAATGTTCAGCTTGCCTATGACGGCTTAGTAGTAGAGATGTAAGAACAACGGAAACAGATGGAAGGTGTGCATCAAATATGATGTCTGTGCCTGCTTGATTGTCTTGATAACAACGCTAATCGAAGGTATCCTCATTCGAGCCTGTTACCGACCATCCACCCAACATCTTTCCAGACATTGCGTCATATCTATACATCTGAAAAGTCCGACGATATTTCTCAGCCAGAGGTAGAACGATAGGGGATTGAGGATAAAAGGCACCGCCGGAAGGCGGGATTGGCTCTGTACCGTAGTAAATAATCATCCACGCGGGAATAATTGCGCCCCCGTCCACTTCGCGGTACTTAAAGAGAAAGTAGTAACATTCGTAGTGTCGGACAATGGCACCATACGATCCCGTGAGCCTGTCTACAAACCTGAAGCTGGGTAGCGTCTGTGGTAATTGATTGGACAGCCAATACTTATTCCCGTTCAGATACGAAGCAATCTGTTGGTTTGATATCTTTATCCCTATCCGATACTCCTCGGGCAAACCGGGAACGTCTCGCGAAACAATTTTGAGCACTTGCTCTGTAGAGGTGTCGACATAGACATCAAAACCAACGATATGAGGGTTTACCTTCTTACGATGCACTAATTCATCAATTTTGTATGAGACTTTCCACAAGGGACGGTTTATTAACCGCTGCCTAACGAGAGGCACAGGGGTATCATCCGCTGCTTCTGTAATCCAAACTTTGTTGGCAGTGATTTGAAGGTTGGGAAGTTCATTAAGCCCCGTGATTTGATTCGCCACATCGATTGCATTTTTACCGATTTCTACCTCTACAGACTCATTCTGAGGGGGCATATAGAAACCACAAGAGACCAGGATGATTATAGCCAGAACTAAAACTACCATTGTTGAAATACGCGAATACTGTGGTAACACTGCTTACCTCCCAGAAAATAGTTGATTACGGTATTTGGTAGGTTTTTTGCTGTCCCGGAGGTGCAACACAACCGTGAACCACCATCCATTGCTAGATGTTGAACGCATTGAACAGGAACCGGACGTTTACCTCAATGCCGTAGGATCTGTCTTTGCGACTTTTGATGAACGTTCCCAAGATTCAGGAAACATATCCTATGGGGTGCAAACCACGCAGGGACGTTATTTCGTAAAGACAGCGGGACATCCTGATGATCCAAATCCCTTTCTGAACCATTTCGAGCGGGTTTCGTTGCTCCGAAACGCAGTCCAACTTCGGCGAAGCTGCAACCACCCCACTCTGCCAGCTCTACATCAGGTGATAGAGTCGCCAAACGGTCCGCTGCTTGTCTATCAATGGGTCGATGGCAAGCTGCTCCGGGTAGAGTCTGCAATGCGTAACGATCCACGGTCTACTTTTCAGCGTTTCCGACGGCTCCCGTCCCATGAAATAATACACGTTCTAAATCTTATTTATGAGCTGCACCACCAACTTGCACAGTTAGGATGGATTGCTGTCGATTTTTATGACGGCTGCATGATCTACGACTTTGGGCGTGGGGATTTACACATCGTAGACTTAGACCACTACTGTAAGGCACCGTTTATAAACGAGATGGGGCGGATGTTCGGCTCATCGCGCTTCATGGCGCCCGAGGAGTTTGAACTCGGCGCACGCATTGATGAACGCACCACAGTGTTCACGATGGGGAGAACCGCAGCCGTGCTGCTGTCGGACGGAACATTGGAACGTCGTCCGTTTCGCGGAAGCGACGCGCTATACGAAGTGATTCGCTGCGCCTGTCGCGATGATCGAGAGAAACGATACGATTCAGTAGCAACCTTTTTTGCTGCTTGGGAGGATGCGCGTATTTCGGAGTCAGCCAATTGATGAACGATATGACGAACTACACTTTCAAGCTCTCGCCGGAACATCTTGCCGCCGTCAATCGGAAACGGCGAATCGTCGTGAACCATCAGGTTGACGGCTTACTGTGCGCCGTTGAAGGGGGACTGACCGTCGAGCAGATTATGGCGTATGAGTTCGCGTTCGCCGATGCGACGGGAAGCCATATTGACGCGCAGTGGTGGTCATTCGATAATACCTTCCCACTGGAGGGACGACCCCTAATAGACGAGACCAGTCCGTCGGTGCCAAAATATGTAAGCTCGGAGCGCGTCCGCATCTTCCAGCGATGGTTAGATGACGGAGTCAACATCGCCGAAGTTTATATCGAGGAAACGAAGAAACGGGGGCTCGAATGCTTCTATACCTATCGACTTAACGAGGATCCATATACCGAGCATCGTAAGCTGGCAGAAGCGCATCCCGACTGGCTAATCACCGGCGAATGGGAGCAGCCGCTCTGGAACTTTGCTGTATCGGGTGTCCGTGACTACAAGGTCGCTATCTGTCGGGAACTGGTGGAGCGGTACAACTTCGATGGATTGGAAATTGATTTTGCGCGCGGTCCCATCCAGACACCGCCGGGACATCAGTGGGAACAGCGTGAGCATATCACGGAATTTCTTCGCCGGGTTCGACAGGAGACGCTCGAAGTGGAGCAGAAGCGTGGACGACCTGTTTTACTGGCGGCGCGCATCCCAGATAATCTCATCGGTTGTCACTTCGACGGACTCGATGTAGAAACGTGGGTACACCGACATCTCATAGACTTTCTGGTCTTGGGTGTGCGATCGTATGAGTTGGCTATCGATCAGTTCCGCAGCATTGTTGGGGACAAGCCGATTCAAATCTTCGGGACACTTGACGACCATCACTGCACGGACGGTTATTCCTGGCCCCCCATAGAAGTATGGCGCGGTGTCGGTGCTAACTGGCGGCAGCAGGGGGTGGACGCGATTCAGACCTTCAATTGGGGTGTTGCACCGCCCGAAGTTGCCGAGCAATTGAAGGTTAAGACACACGGTGCCTACTTTGACGGCACACGGATGATTCCCGTGTATCAGCAGGCATACAGTGAACTTGGCGATCCGGAAAAACTGAAATATCTAAACAAACACTTCGTCGTCCAGCGGCGCGGCGGCGGTGGATCCGGTGGAGCCAACGTCAGTGAATGGCGCACCCCGCGGTTCAGCTACCAGAACACGAATATGTTGGGACAACTGCCCATGATTTTGGATAATTCAGGATTGGTTGACGCACTGATTAGGCTTCGCGTCTCCGATAATTTCGCGGCTGAGACGGAGCGGATCGAGCGATTAACCCTTCGCCTCCTGCTTTCTGATCCGGGGACAGAAAATCTACCGACGGGGCAGAAAATTGACGCTGCGCCCATCAATCCCTTCTGGGATCGGCCACAGCTGTTCACCCCACCGGCGCGAAAGGATATGATTGACCGGCTCGAAGTACGTCTCAACGGTGTTTTATTGGCTGGGGCGATTGTCGATGCCGGTTGGTTTGTCTTTGACGTAAATCCGAGACTATTTGCGCTGGGCATCAACCTGGTCGGCATCTTGGTTACGGGTCGGGATTCACAAGAGGCAACCATGACTGTAGAGAAAGTCGAGGCGCATGTGGAATATCGGCATTCCTAAAGCACTATGACTCCACTGTAGGAGGGGCATCTCCCGATTCCATCGAGGATCCTCGGCGAAGCCGGGACTTGCCCCGATAAGCGAATGAATGTCGGGTTACCAAGCGCGACCTACAGCCGCCTTCGGGTCCTATTACACCATTTCTTAACATGGGCCGCAGGTATAAAGGAAGGCTACAGTTTCGTTTTAACGCCTCGGAGCACGGATTCGTCGCGCCACGGCGGGATGTGCCCTTCTAACGCCTTCGTTTCCAAAGCCAACCCGGAGCAGTTGGACGCTAACACCTCAAAGATCTTGTTTGCCACAATACGGTGACCGAGATCGTTGGCGTGTACGCCGTCATGGTGGACGAGCCAATCCGCATCGCGGTATGATCCCAGTAGGTCAACGAAAAGGCAGTCACACGCATCCGCAGCCTCTTTAATCGCGTCGTTATAGCGATAGAAGAGATTGAGGTCAGCGTGACTCCACCGTTCACCACCCGCAGTGAAGTCGGTCATATAATACGGACCGAGCAAGAGGATTAACGGCTGTATCTGCTCCCGTACCCGCCGGATGATGTCGTGCATCTCATCGCAAAAGAGGTCAATTGGCGTGCCCCCGCGTGCGTCGTTGAGTCCGTACGAAACGACCAACAGATCCGGTCTGTTCTCAATAACGTGTCTGTCGATGCGGTCGTTGGCAGGGGGATTTCGATCGGATTCGAGGTAGGCGGGACCTTTGGTCGAGATTAGGTTCGCACCGATACCCACATTGACCAACTCCACAGGGACACGCTGAAACTCGTTGATCAGCCGTGCCAACTGATTTGCCCAACACCGCTCGCGAATGCTGGACCAGCCGCCGGCGGTCGTACTCTCCCCAATGGTAACTAACTTCCGAAACTCTCTGCTCCACCAATCCTTTTTCATCTTTGGATATCCTCACAGGAGTAAGTTAATGCTTTGTCTACCTCTTCCCCAACCAGCGAAACCGCACACCCCTCAATTATGGTGAGTACCAAAAACAGATAGACACTTTCGACCCCCGGTAGGTGCGGTTAGGAAACCGCACCGGTTTGGAGGGGCTCATTATTCTAAGATCTACCATAAAAGATTGTCACAAAATGTACAAAATGCTACGATGATTAAGTCTATGGAGCTCTCCTATCAAAGAGGCTTGTTTTGGTTGAAATATTCTAACGGAAATCCGATGAATATTCAACTGGGTTTTGTCCACATTTTCATCGCAATTATAGTGAATTCTAAAAATAAATAGACACTTTCACCCCCCGGTTTCGATCCCCCCGATAAATCGGGGTAAACTAATTATCGGGGCCGGTAGGTGCGGTTTTCAACCGCACCGGTTTGGAGTGTCTCACTAATTCTAAGATCTACCATAGATAGTCAATCAAGGAGGCCGTGCCGACGCATGATCCTGCGTAGAGGTTGGGTTTCCCAACCCGTTGTTCACACATCAGAGATGCTTTCGGACTTCTGTAGGTCGATTTTCCAAAATCGACAACACCTAGAATATAGCGCAATAGTTTTGGCTCAATCCACCATGTACTGTTACGTGACACGCTGGGCATTTTATCAAGATATGAATCTCGACCTACAATCTACTTTTGTACCACGATCTGTTAGAGATCCCAACCTACAAACTAATCCCGATAGATCGGGACGCTACTTATGGCAGAACTACAGCGTTTGCCGAATGAGCAGCTTCAAAATGTCAACACGCCCTAACAACTTGCACGAATATAGAAAGTGTGTCAAGCATTATCGCCCGCTTTGATGTGAGTATGCTTGATTGGAAAGGAGGAAGTCAATATGCTTCTTGGTAAAAGTCCTGCCATGCGAACCATTCACACAACCATCTACCAACTCAGTAACAACAGCAAGATACCAGTTCTGATTACAGGTGAAACCGGTGTCGGGAAGGGATTGGTCGCCCAAGCCATTCATTTTGGAGGACCCCGGGCGTCAAAACCTTATGTGCCGGTCAATTGTGGTGCGACTCCCGCTACACTCTGGGAATCCATTTTCTTTGGCCATGTCCATGGCGCATTTACCGGAGCGATGGAAGATCATAAAGGCTATTTTGAAACAGCCGATGGCGGAACGCTGTTTCTCGACGAAATTGGGGAAATGCCAATCGAAATCCAAGTCAAACTCCTTCACGTTCTGGACGATAATGTCATCACGCCGGTCGGTGCAACAGTGGGCAAAACAGCGGATATCCGGGTGATAGCAGCCACCAACGCGGACCTCCAAGCGAAGGTGGATGCAGGGCTATTTCGGTCGGATCTCTACTATCGCTTGGAGGGCGTGGTGATTTGGATTCCACCACTCCGCGAGCGAACAGAGGATATCCCCTTCATTGCTGAATACTACTTGAGTCAGTTTGCGACTCAAATGAAAGTGCGAACCCCATCATTGACCCCTGAAGCCGCGGCGGCTTTGGAAGTATATACCTTCCCGGGGAACGTGCGGGAACTAATACACATCATCGAACATGCCGTGATTGAAAGCAGCGGTGAAGATATTCAACCCAAACATCTGCATTTTCGGTCTTCTCACGTTGGCGTACCTTCCTCTCCAATCACACCAATTGATGAACCCAACCCGTTGAATGCCCGTGATTCTGTCCCCCATCTGGACGCCGAGACAGACATGCGTGAAGCCCCCTTCTTGCCACTGAACGAAGCATTGACGCGTTATGAACGGCAGTATCTCGCTCAAGCGTTAGAATGGACAAGTGGGAATAAGGCAGAAGCGGCGCGTCTCCTGAAGATCCCTCACCGCACTTTTTATCGAAAATTAGCCAAGTACAATTTATGAATGCCAGGATATGCCAAAAATGGCAGATATTTTGCCGATTTTGGCACAATTTCCGCCAAAAGCCTGCCAATATTGGCACAACTCCTATCCTGAATCCGGTGCTTATCTACTCCCTCAATAAAAAAATAAAGATTATATGATGGGTGCTTTGAATTCAAGCACCGTAAGGATCTCAAGCGCCCCGTTGCGGTATGGCAGCGGAAGAAATAGGGTGTAAAAGGAAAAGTGGCACAAAGATTGCCATGTATGAGTTCAATTGCTAACTACTGAGTGATTACATGCCCTAAAGGAGATGTTCTCATTGACGAAGGCAATCTTTCCTTTTCTGATTTTAGCCCTAATTGGTATAGCATTACGGTTGGCGTTTAGTTCCCAATCCATGCGTCCAACCGAGATTGAATCTGAACTCAACTTGACGCTGCTGATCAGTGGAGAGGAGTTAGGTTATCTTGAACCGTGTGGCTGTGCAGAAGGACAACTCGGTGGGTTTCCCAGACGGGACAGTGTGATTCAACAGCTGACAGCCAAGGGCAAAACACTCTTACCGGTTGCCAATGGTGATTTGATTGACCTGCCATACGGCGCAAAATAACCCGAAATTCGATTACGATGTCTATCTTCCGAAAATTCAGCATTGGAAAGGAGAAGGAATATGAAAAAGAGACACTTTCTCTGGTTAGTGGTTGCCCCCCTTACATTTGGGATATTGATTACTTTTGTTTTTGGGTTTTACCCTTTGGATTCAACCAGGGTGCCTAAAATTTCCTTTGACGAGCGGATTTATGATTTTGGCGTAGTGGAGCCTGAAGATAAACCTCAACACTATTTTACCTTCAAAAATACCGGCCAGGTAGATCTGGTTATTTCCGAAGTCGAATCCTCCTGTGGCTGTACCGCTGCTCTAGTATCTGAAGAACGTATCCGCCCCGGTGAACTGGGCAGAATTGAGGTAAAATTCGATCCGCGAGGTCGACGAGGCAAACAGCAGAAAACTGTTTCCATACATTCTAATGCTGAGAACGAATCTGTTATCCAATTGACAATTCAAGGGGTGGTCAAAGCGTCCGTGGAGGTTGTGCCTGAACAGATTTTTTTGGGTAGCGTTAACAACCAAGAGGTATATGAAAAGCGCATCCGTGTGTTAGGAGCGGGGGAGGGAAAGTTGAAGATCACGCATGTCGAGACCTCTTCGCCGTTCCTTTCCGGTGAAATTTCACGACCGCAACCGGGCGAGGTAATTACCTATGAGGTGAAAATCCTCCTCCACTCGGGAGCACCGGTAGGGAAACTGGAAGAAATCTTGGCGATCCACACAAATAATGAAACCCGTCCGCATCTCAACGTCTCGATTGAGGGCAATGTGTTGGGCCCCATCTCTGTTCACCCAGAGCGACTATTCCTTGGATTCATTAATGCCGGAGAAGCTATCCAGCGTGATATCTTACTCACCAAAATGGGTCCGGCAGACATGAAAATTTTAGAGGTAAACCATCAGTCTCCGTTTATTTCAACAGAAGTAGACTCCGTCGAAAGCGGACGGAAGGTTCGGATTCGCGTGAAACTAAGCGACAGTATACCGACAGGTGCTTTCCGAGATACCTTAGAAATTCGCACGAATGATAGGGAACAATCAGCGGTTCGGGTGCCGTTACATGCATTGGTGAGAGGATGACGTGCTTTCATATTGGGGCACTCCTCGCTACACATTCTTCGCTGGGAAGGGGGTGATAGGGAAACACAAAAGTCAGGAGTTGGATATTTTCAAATCCTATATCCCGGAATGACTCGTGAATCCATATCTACACTCAGTTCTGAGTTGTGAATAATCAACCCCAACTCAATATGGAGTACCGTAACTTTTAACTTTATTACGACTTAGATAAGGAGAAAAATCATGTTTGCAAAATTAGGTCAACGCTCCACCTCCTGGTGGATCTGTGTAGCGATTACCGGGGTCTTCGCAGCTATCCTTGTAACGGTTGTGGCATATCCTGCTTACGCCGCACTATGCACGGCTACATGTACTGAATCTAGCTGTGGCGGAAATGGGCCGCCGCGGTATTGTAGTACTTGTAATACTGGGCTTAATGAGGGATATTTTACACACAAGGCACAAGTTAACGCTTTTAGCATCTGGGCAAGTTCAAATTCTAATGACTGTTTTGGCCGAGTGCGTACAAATCATTCAGTGGAAGCTACCAATTTCTCGAATGCACAACGAAAGCTCAGATTTACCTACAGATCGCTCGTACTCATCAAGAGTGGGGACGTCACCAAGTGCGATGCTACTGCCCCCTCTCTCCCCGAAGGTGAATCGGATGGAAGTTTGACAATTCCTGCAGGCCAAACCCGCTCGCATTCGTGCTCACAAACGGTCAGGTGGACGCTCGGTGCACAAGGTGTTGCATGTACATATAAAGCACAGGCTGTGACACAAGTTGAATATGTGGACTTCGGCAATGCAGATGTACAGTGTCCAGGACCGAAAACAGCCCTTGCGAATTGCAATTGAAAGCTAGATAGAGTCTAGTACTTTGTCAGGACAAATTCTGGTGAGAGGAATATAAGAGGCAGGAGGGCGATGGTTGGTCCGTATCAACTATTGCCCTGCCACCTAAATCTACCCCTGCCGGACCGGCTACGACGTAATTACAGTTTATAGCACTTAGAATGTCAATCCAACGTGAAGGAAAGGAACAATAAAGATGAAAAAGTTTGCATTTGCCGCAATTCTTGGAATTCTGCTTCACTTAGGCGGTATGTTATACCAAACACAGGCCTCCCGTATTGCTTATATCTGTGAGGAAGGATTTGATATCTGTACCATAAACCCCGATGGCACCAACCGTCAACGGGTTACCCGAACACCAGACAAAGGTGAACGATGGCCCGCTTGGTCACCGGATGGAAAATGGATTGCTTTTGCCCCCTTTAATCCCAGCAAACTTGTAATGACGGACCCCAAGGGCGGTAACGAAACGCTATTAATAAAACCTTATCAGAACAGTTCTCGGCCTGCTTGGTCTCCAGGGGGGACAAAAATAGCTCGGGCAAATGTCCAAAAGTTATATATTCTTGATATCATTACCGGCGAAGAGAAAAAAATATTCCCCCTTGGTGCTAACACGCTTGGTTACCGTGACCCGGCGTGGTCACCAGACGGACGTGAAATTGCATTTGCTAGCCTACATGACAACCAACGGGATATCTATGTCACAAATATTGAGGGGGACCAAGTGCGCCGGTTAACTAACCACCCTGCTGAAGATCACGCGCCGGCATGGTCTCCCGATGGACGGCGGATTGCTTTCTATTCAAACCGGGATCATCAAACCGGCATTTTTGTGATGGATGCGGATGGTGCCAATCTCAAACGGTTGACCATCGGTTTTCATGATTACCCCACTTGGTCGCCGGATGGCAGACAGATTGCTATTTGGATAGCTGGTGACCCACCGGGGATTGGTGTCATGAGAGCCAGCGGACGGGGGTTAAAGATTATAGCGAGAGGGACTTACCCGTCTTGGCAGCCCTCCGGTGCTGCATCAGTGGAGCCGATGGGGAAATTACCATCGATTTGGGGCTTGTTGAAGTCGAAAAACCGCCTCTCACAATTTTAATTGAACCAATAAACAGTAACGGAGGATTGCCATTTTATACTTTCAGAGCCTGTTTTAAAACTAGGTAAAGATGAATTTGGATTTTCAAACAGGTTCTAAGTATCTTCCCACCAGCTAGCATTTGGGCGTAAATAGAAATTAGAATAGGGAAACTCTATAGAGGAAAAAATGCAAACAGCAAATAGGTGGAGAGTGGGAATAACACTATTTTTTGTTATCAGCCTTGCGGCCTCAAGCAGCGTCCTAACAGTTGTTATCCTCAAAGAGAATACAAAAAAAGGGCAGCCGACCACGAAAGGCTTATTTGCGGGTGATCCTTTGTCTCGTCAAGGGGAGATACTTCCGCAAGATTTAGCGACTGCTCAGATTGAGGAAGCTAATTTTGTCAGACACGATTTTATTGTATCTAAACTCGTGGCTCAATATGTATCGCCGAGGCAATCGGCTCGGAAGATTCAAACGGATACACTATTGAAAATCAGTCGTGCTAAACGCCCCAGAACATCTGTTGATGAAGAGATAGTTCAGGCACTCAAAGCCGAACTCAAATCCAATCCGCCACAACAACGGCGGCGTGCCCTCCAAGACCAACTCGAACGCATTTCTGCTGAAACGATTACCAGTGCCGAGACTGATAGAATTAGCCAATATCAGTAATCTATTATGAAAAGATCAGATCATCTTTATTTGATTTTCACAGTGCTATTATTGAGTTCAACGTTAGGCGTGGCTATCCGTCTGGTAAATATCCCTCTGCTTCAGGGTGATGTGTTTGGTCCCGACTCCGCCCGGTATCTCCGCCAAGCCAAACTTATCGTTGAAGATGGGGAATTACCAGAGGTAGATCACAGGCGCTGGGTTCCCATCGGTGTTCAAACCAACCAACGCCTAACCCTTTTTCCCGTTATTTTAGCCGGCTTGTTTAACCTACTCTCTTGGTTCATGCCTTCTCTGACCATCGAATATTTTGCTGTTCTATTTCCCGTCATCTTCTCTGTTTTAGGTGGTTGGCTGCTTTATCCCCTCATCCGTAAGCTAACCGATGAATATACTGCACTGCTTACGGTCAATATTTCCCTGATTTCTTGGCCATGGGTAGCTAGAACCCTCTCAGGATATGCGGATCGGGATGCCTTTGTACTCTGTTTGGCAATTGCATCCTACTATTTTTATGTCTATTCTTGCCAAACCCTCAACCCGAATAAACAGTGGCTACTTCGTTTTACCTCGGGCTTCTTGATGGCACTAATCGGTTTAACGTGGGAAGGTGTTGGACTTCTGATTGCCGTAATTGTTGGAGTTGAACTCATCCGGTTTGCCACCAAACCCACTACCAAACAAGAATTCTACAGTTATCTGCTTTGGATTTTACCAATTTGGGTTGGACTCATCTTCTTCACGCAAACCTATTGGTCCCGGCTATTCCAACCGTTCTCGCTGCTTGCCTTTGGAGCACCGACCTCCCTGTTTTTCTTGATGTGCGCCGGTCTGATCATCCGGCGTTTTCCTTCTTTGAAGCAGCGATTAACTCTTAAAGATCGTTATCCATTGGGCCTGTCGCTCATATTTTGGGGGGTAATTGGTGCTACTCTTACAGTTACAGTTCTTAGTATACATACCAAGTCTGTCTTATCTGTTATTGGTAGTTTATGGAACAACTTTCTTTTTCCATTTGAACGGACTCGCCTGACTGCTACCATTGCCGAACTACAGATACGGGGAACTGTCGACTGGATTGCTTGGCCCGGAATCTTTTTTGCCTTTACTGTAGCGGGTGTGTTTTTATTGGCTCGTCGATTGACCGAGAGCCTTCAGCTAAACGTTTGGCTCAGTGTTGCCCTGTTTGAACTGCTCTTAGCAGGGACTGTTCTAACACGTCTTCTTTCCGGACATTTCTTAGGCAAAGATACTACTCTTACAAACACGATTTATGTCCTTTCAATTCTCGTTTTCTTAATGGGCATGGGAGCAATTTACCTTGCTGCCTATCAGAAGCGTGAGAAGCCTGCAAAAGAGAAAAATCAGATTTCTGATTTCAATTCTCTCTTTCTATTAGTTTGGTTTTTCCTGATGTTGTTTTGTGCAAGGGGAGCCACCCGGTTTGAATTTTTCCTTGTACCCGTTGCAATTGCTGTTGGAAGTTACGCGCTAATCGTATTTTTTCGATGGCTGGTAACAGGCAGAACCTTTCATCGTTGGATGTGGATTCTCTGTTCAATTTTGCTCGCTTGGGAATTCTTCGCTGTAAGTAATGCTCTTGGTTCGCTTGGAGTATTCGCTGAGTTCTTTATTGATAACCCCAAGTTCAGTTTAACCATCGTTATCGGACTTACAATTCTTCTACTTGGAGTGGGAGTTTTTGAGGTTCTTAAAAACATCTCCGAGAGACGTCTGGGACGACTAATACTATTGCCAATCCTGACGCTATGTTTGGCGTTCATCGTTGGTTCCCCATTTGCCGTGTCACGTGGGTATGCGACAACTAGCTCGGACCGCACACAACAACCTTCATTTCTTGATAGTTCAATGCGTCAAGCATTTGACTGGATGGCAGACAACCTGCCTGAAAAGGCTGTTATTGCGGCGTCATGGGAATATGGAAGTTTTCTGAATCTCCATGCGAATCGAGCGACGATTATTGATGAAGAACAAATCTCCTACTGGGTACACCTGGTGAATCGACATGTGATGCTTGGGCAGACTGAGGCAGAAGCACTGGAATTCCTCAAAACGCACTATGCAACCCACCTTCTAATTACTCAACGAGATATCAACCTAACCTCAACGCTTGCTAAGTTGGGATCAGATGAGAACTTTGATCGTTGTTGTGCCATCGTTCATTTTGGGAGACATGTTGAAAACATTCTGATTGAACCCTCCGGTGAGAGCTGTTATCGCTATCTCATCCCCGGATCCAAAGCGATGATTGATGAACCACTACAATGGGAAGGAGAGATGTATCCACCGGGAGGCTGGCAAGTGAGCAGCGTATACCTTCAGGTAGATCGCGAAAATCAGAGTTTTCCAAAACTCACGGCAGCACTGGTTGAAGTAGAGGCTGGAAAGCGGGTATTCCGCCTGCGTCCCAAAGCAATTTCTATTAACGGACAATGGATTCGTCAGGAGGGCAATGTGCTTCCCTGTACGTTGCTTATCCACGCTTCAAACAATAATCCTTCAGATTGGCACGTGCTTTTCCTATCACAACGGGCACACCAGAGCCTTATGATTCGACTGTATCTGTTCAATGAGTCTTCCGAATTTTTCAAGCCAATCTATCCCCCAACACACAGTCCATCAACGAATTATGAAGCTCGGCTATGGGAGATTAACTATCCCCCTGACGTGCAACCGAATCCGAAATATCTCCTAACCCAATTTCCAGACCCAAAACTTTACCGTGCGTGGATGAAGATAGGAAATTGATGCGAGCCCTGAATTCAAGCAACGTAAAAATCTCAAGCGTCCCGTTGCGGTATGGCAGCGGAAGAAATAGGGTGTAAAAGGAAAAGTGGCACAAAGATTGCTCATGTATGAGTTCAGTTATTGAGTGATTACACGTCCCAAAGGAGATGTTCTCATTGATGAAGGCAATCTTTCCTTTTCTGATTTTAGTCCTAATTGGTATAGCATTACGGTTGGCATCAAGTTCCCAATCCATGCGCCCGCCTGAAGTTGAACCTGAACCTTACCTAACTCTGCTAATCAGTGGAGAGGAGTTGGGGTATCTTGAACCGTGTGGATGTGCAGAGGGACAACTCGGTGGGTTTCCCAGACGGGACAGCGTGATTCAACAACTGGCAGTCAAGGGCAAAACGCTCTTACCGGTTGCCAATGGTGATTTGATTAACGACGCAAGCCGCCAATCAGAATTGAAAGCGGAGATTGGATTTACTGCCCTAAAAGAGATGGGCTACGCTGCTTATAACGTTGGCGAGCGAGATCTGCTATTGGGGATAGATCGATTGAGGCATCTACAGGGTACGTCGGGGATTCCGTTTCTGTCTGCGAATTTGTTTCGTGGAGAAAGCCAAGTTTTTCAGTCCTTTGTGTTTCACACAGTCAATCTCCACGGCAACCAAATACAGATAGCAATTATAGGGATTCTCTCCCAATCGTTTGAAAATCAGATTGAAAATGCAGGAGCAGATTTGAGATTGGAAGATCCAACTGCTGTACTGACGGGTTTAGTAGAGAAGTTAGATCAAGCCGCCGATCTCATCGTTTTGCTGGCGCATGCGGATCTCGCTGAATCCGAAGTATTGGCCTCCACCTTTCCTCAGATTGATGTCGTTGTCTCTGGACACGAAATTGAGGAATTGCAGGAAGATCCAGTTCTCATTGAGAATGCCGTGCTATTGAATACTGGAACGAAGGGCAAAGCCGTCGGACAGCTTGATATTCGGTGGAGTGATGACAAAGCGATCCCAGATTATGAGTTTCAGCCCGTCTTCCTCTCGGAACGCCTCCCTGATTCACCACGGATGATTGAGCTCCTGACACTTTATCAACAGATGTTGACCGCTGAAAACCTGTCGGAGGATCTGGAGCGAGAGCCGCCTGCGACGGGCGGGATATATGTGGGAAGTGCGAGTTGCAAGGGATGCCACGCTGAAGCATACGCGGTCTGGGAAAAAAGCAAACATGCCCACGCTTATCAAACGTTGGCCTCGCACGGACACGCCGCGGATCCAGAATGTTTGATGTGCCACACAGTGGGTTTTGGATTTCAGACCGGTTTTGTCAATATGGAGTCAACGCCCAATCTGCCGGACGTAGGATGTGAAAACTGTCACGGTGTCGGTGGAAATCATGTAAAGAATCCGAAAAAAGGGTATGGGCAAGTCACCAAAGCGAATTGTTTGACCTGCCATACGGTGCAAAATAGCCCGAAATTCGATTACGAGGTCTACCTGCCGAAGATTCAGCATTGGAACGATATAGGAGGGAAGAATGAAACTGCAAAAGGGTTTTAGCGGGTTTCAGCTGGTAACAACCTCAATGTTTGTCATTGGGATTGGGTTGATTCTGTTTTCTATTTTTTCGTGGATATTCTTCAATGAGCAATTCTTTTCTAAACGCCTGCCCACGCTCGCCCTCGACTCAGATGCTACAACGGGGTCACAGCGGCTGCTGATTCAATCTGCTAGCACTCCTTCTCACCAAAATGAGGCACCTGACGATTGGCAAGCGGATATATTTTCCGACGCGGATGCGACTTTCTTTGAGGACGCAGAAATGACAGAGGGAGAGGCTTCCCCGGCAGACGGGGGAACTACGGAGATATCGGAGTCCGAAGCGGTTTCAGAGTCTCAAGAAGAGCTTTTTTTCGGGTTGACTCGGTCTGAGATTGAAGCCGAGATTCCTGTGCTTGAGGAAGAAATTCGCACCAATCTAACGCAGGCGGTGGAGCTCTATAAAGACCTGATAAGTACAGACGGGATGGTAGGGAGCTCACCGGAGATTGCTGAGTGGCGTGACGAGACGTGGGCAGAGGTGAAGCAACTCTTCCAGGAAGCAGCGCGTCAAAAAATTCCGCGTTATATCTCATATTTGCGGGTCACAGACGGAGGTAATCCGCTTCGCGAAGGGGAATGGCTTTCTGAGCTGATGGTCCCCTTACCCATGGGGGTGACCTACGGTGGAACAACTCGATAAACTCTCTTACAAGGAGGTGAGGCACAGAGCTATCATGTTCGTCGCCGACAGCGTCACTTTGCATTATTGTAGCTGTTATTGATGTCGTTGTCGAAAGATTCATTTATCACTTAAAACTCAAAAAGGAGATTTTACAATGAAAACGAAATTTTGGAGCGTGTGTACTATCGCCGTGCTAGCCTTGTTGGGCGGTGTTTACTTTTCAACTGCACAGATGTCGGACGCACCCTTGGTGTTATCCGGCTCTCAAATGGAACAATTGTCAGGTACGGGTATCCGAGTGGACTGGGATTGCGTTTATGCAGACCTTTGTACTTCTATTCCCTGTGATGAAGACACTTTAGTAGAGACAGTTGCAGGGAGTTCTACCTGCACACTTTGTGAGACGGAAGAAAACAATACTTGTGATAGTCTCGGATATGACTGTGTAACTTGTACGGTCCGGCAGTATATTGACAGTTGCTCAGGTAGTTACGAATTTTATCATGAGTGGGTAGGAAAGTGCGGATAACTCGGAGTAGAAGGTTTGGCCTGGCTCGTTGTGCACCTGCACTGAAAACTATGTGAAAGTAGCTGATTTTCCATGAGATTCTGAGTTTCAAAACTCAGAATCTCATGGAAATAGGTTCTAATAATTTGCTTTCAAAGAGGAAAACAATATGATGTTCTTTGGTAGAAAAAACACTCTTTTATTACTTTTGTGTTTTCTTATTATTGCTTTTATGTTAGGTTTCTCCTGCGTTACCTTTTCATTAGACATGGACATGGATTTGAAAGTGATTTTAAGTGGGATACAGTATTATGATTCCCTCATCAAATCTGGCGAAGGAGAAGTCATCTACAAACGTGTTCAAACTCCAGGACTCGCTGATGATGGCCATCGCATAACCTGCGAGTATTACCTGATCTTTAATCAGCGTCAAACCCGGATGGATATTCCGGAACGCTTCTTAGGTAATATTCATCACCCTAAACTTACTTTCGTTGATACTGGAAGCGAGGGAGAGTGGCATTTACCTGATAACAAGCAAGATATTCCTCGACCCGCCTACTATACTGCTTCTACGAATACTTTTACTGACTGGCATCCCAAATTGATAATGACGCAATGGGAAACAGGCAATGTTTATGGACATTTAAAGGAAAAAAACTTCAGGATTAAGCAAAAGCAAAAGCTGAAACAGGGCACTTGTTATGTTCTTGAGAATACAGAAGGAGAGAAAATGTGGATCGCGCCCGAACAAGGATTTCGTCTTTTGCAATATGAGCATAGATTTGCACTGAGAATAAATCTTCCGCGTCGAGGTCTGAAGGAGGGAACACCCATGCTCGAACGCAAGGAGGCCTCTTACCAAAAATACGGGGAGATATGGTTCCCCAAACAAATTCTCTTTCAAACATTTGCGATTAATCAAGAAGGACAGAAGCAACTTCTCTCTATGACACAAATCGAGATGAAACATTTTGAGGTAAATCACAGCATTTCCAAAGAAACATTCACCGTTGATATTCCAGAGAACTCCCAAATTTGGGTAGGTGATTTAAGAAAACGCTTGTCCAAAAAGGAATTCTTAAATCTTTATGATTCAGAGTGGGTGAAGTGACCCAATTAAGAGAGTATGGCTTTAGTCCAATATGTACACAACTAATTCCCTCTGTTTTTCTGGCGGTTTTGGTTGTCTAGTTCTGCAAACGGTTTGTTGTGTCGGGCAAAAGTGGCCAAAGGCGTAAAACCGAATAAAATGAGAGCTAGTTTGCCCTTGAATTCACTGAAAGGAGTACTTAATGCTAATGCACAAAGACACACTTTTTTACATGATTCTGGTTATAGTTGGAGGACTGGCGCAGTCCGGCCAAGCGAAGTCTCCTTCTTGGATGTGCGGACCTTACGCGCTGTGCCAAGTTGCCGAAAGGCATGGGGTGGTGCTCAAGCCCGAAAAAGTTGGGGAATTGGCTGGGACAACAAAGGCAGGAACGACGATGAAGGGACTTGCCGATGCCGCTCATCAGTTGGGAATGAAGTCCGTCGGCCAAAAAACCAATTATCGGCATCTTCGCCGATCACCAATGCCCCTAATTGCCCTTGTCAAAACTCCAGATAATTCAACCTCTAATCACTTCGTTGTGGTCGATAAAATTGAGCGGAATTGGATCGAGATCTGGGATGTGAATCAAGGATACTTGATTTTATCTAGAGAGAAATTTGAATCTATGTGGGAAGGTTACATATTGGCCCTTTCTCCGCCGCAACCGCAGGGGGCAGTTCCAGCAGACGTACCTGACATTGAAATTGATGCGCCGACCTACGACTTTGGGGCGATTCCGCAGATGGAAGCGGTTGAGCATAGCTTCATTATAAAGAATGTCGGGGGAGGTCCACTGGAGATTTTAGAGGTAGAGCCCTCCTGCACCTGTGAGAAGGTTGACCTGAAAGAGAAAGTGATACCTCCCGGTGAAACTACCCAATTAGACTTACGCTATCGAGGTTCAAACAATAGTGGAAAAATTCGGGCCTCTGTGTATCTGAAGACTAATGATCCGGACGAGCCAGAAATGGTCGTTTCGCTTTTTGGGATTGTCAACGGGACTGCGGGTGTCTATCCAGGGCATTTCAACCTTGGGGAAATTGGACAAGAGGAGTTAGTTCGCAAGTCGTTTGTCATTTTCCGTCCGGCATTTGACACGATTCGGGTCAAGTCGGTCAAATCCAGTTCACCGCAAGTTCAGACAAAGTTTCAAAGGCTTGATGAGACAGATCTCATCGCTCGGGTGCATTTTGACCTCCGAGGACTTCCCTTAGGCCCTTTTCGTGAAACAATTACTGTTATTACCGATGCGGAGAAGTATTCCGAAATCTATGTCGGGGTTGAAGGCACGGTGGTCGGTGAACTTTTGCTTGAACCGAATCAATTTTTCACCGGTTTCCTTCAGGTAGGCACGCCGGTTCAGCGCACTGTTACGCTTGAGAAACGTGGACAGGCAGACCTTGAAATCTTGAAAGTTGAGAACAGTTTGTCCATCGTTCAGACCGAAATTATTCCGGTGGAGCCGGGGAAAAAATACCAGATCGAAGCCACATGTACACCAACAGCGTCCTCACCGAAATCAATTCGAGATGTCATTCAGATTCATACCAACAGTAAAAAGCAACCACTCCTGAAGATTCCCTTGTACGGTCTTCTTCAAAAGGATACGGCGAGCGCAGGTCAGGATAATTGAGGGAGGACTTCAAGCAAGGGGATTCTATTCGTCGGAAATTTCGGCACCTAATCGATAGGTGGGGCAAGATGCCCCGCCTACAGTTTCTGTTCCACGCTTTCTTAACAAGAACCTTATTGTTATGGCATAGATAAGGCATCTTTCGTTTGTTGTCCACAAACCTGTCATCAGTCGTTAGAACTCGGAGATTCGCATCGAAGGGGGCTATTCTGATGAACCGTAGCGTTTCGTACCTATTATGTCAAATCGGTTTCCTCGCTATACTTGGATATTCGTTGCCTTGTACGCAAGCCATCGCAGACTCCTCATCTCCACTGACGCTTATCTATTCTGGTCAGGAACAGGGGTTGCTTGGTCTACACGGCTGCGGTGCCGAACAGGTTGGTGGATTAGCCCGCCGCCATACGGTAATTGAATCGCTACGTGAAAAACACCCGCCCACCCTAAACCTACACACGGGTAACATTCTTGATTCCGCTAACCCCAATAACGAACTCATCTACCAGATTGCCCTCGAAGCGTTGAGCGGGATGGATTATGATGTACTTTGTCTTGGTCCTCAGGATCTGTCCATCCCGATAGACACGCTCTCCGCGCTCTACGGGAATCATCCCGACCTACCCCTTATCTGCACCAATCTCTCCGTTTCTGCGCCAACTCCGGTTGCACCTTACATCATTCATGATATAACCGCACAGATAAAAGTGGCGGTCATTAGCCTAATACCTCAGTCATACCAAACGGAGATTGCCGCCTATAACCCCGGTATCACTCTATCCAAACCAGCAGAAGCACTGGCAGCTTTGTCAAAAGAAATCGTGGGAAAGAGCGACGTAGTGGTAGGGGTGCTGCATGGAGAGGAAGATGAGGCGCGTACACTCGCTCAAAAGGCCCCATGGCTATCCGTTCTAATCCGTGCCCAAGATGCCTCCTCAGCAGTCGCCTCGGATAGTCTGACCGTTGTAGGAAAAACGACGATTGTCACTAACCCTGCTAAAGGTGAAGCGGTTGGCGTTTTGGACATTGGACTTGACCCCAATCGGCAAGTGGTTTCAAGACAGAATCAGCGCGTCTCAATCTCAGAACGGATTATCCCAGACCCTGCCCTTGAAATGCTCTTAGTGCTCTACGACGATTTGATCGAGGATAGCGGATTTGACCGCCAAGAGAGTGGGCCGGATGATCGTGCGGTCTATATCACCTATTTCCACAAACGCGGATGTCAAAAATGTGCGAGAGCCAGGGCGATTCTGAAAGAACTGAAAACGAAATATCCGCAGGTTGTGGTTGAAATCAAGTATGCAAAAGAGAGCCGAGAGCTGCTTGAAGCGATGGGTGCTCTCTACGAGGTTCCCCAAGTGAAGCGAATGACTACGCCTGCGGCCTTCATCGGTGATGACTATCTGCTGGACGAACTTAATGAAAAACGTCTGGAAACGGTTATCCAGAAATACTCCCAGACAGGGGTTGTGTCCCGTCTGCCCCAAGCGAAAGTCAAGACGGGGGAAGCTTCAGATGAAATTGTTCAACGTTTTAACGCTTTTGGCACCTTGACCGTCGCAGGCGCGGGCTTGCTTGACGGGATCAATCCGTGTGCCTTCGCCACGATTGTATTTTTCATCTCTTATATGAGTCTTGTTGGGCGAGAAAGGAAAGAGATGCTCGTCGCCGGTGGTGCATTCGCCGCAGCCGTGTTTGTGACGTACCTGCTATTAGGGATGGGATTACTCAAGTTTCTCTCCTTCCTCAACGAGTTTTCGGCCATTGCCAAGTGTGTCTATCTGCTTGCCGCAATTGGGACGTTTGCGCTGGCGTTTTTGAGCCTATACGACGCTTACAAAGCAAAACAGGGGAAGGTAAAGGAGATTACATTGCAATTGCCTAAGTCGTTGAAGCAGCGCATCCACAAGGTTATCCGTGAGCAGACGCGGACATCAGGGGTGATTATCGGTGCATTGGTCATTGGGTTTGTTATCTCTGCTTTGGAGTTGGTCTGTACGGGACAGGTCTATCTGCCGACAATTACGTTTGTAATGGGCGTTGAGGGGATGCGAGCTCATGCCTTAGCGTATCTGATTCTGTATAATCTGATGTTTATCGTACCGCTGCTGCTGGTATTCGGGTTTGTGTATTGGGGAACGACTTCGATGGAACTCGGTGGTGTGCTACAACGGTACTTGATGCCGGTTAAGTTAGGGACAGGAGTGTTGTTATTTGGACTGGGAATTTGGCTGTTATCTAGTATTACTTAAGAGGAGGGGTATCAGTGATGAGAAAATGTGTTAGTCTTTTGTTAGTTGGGTTGATTCTAACAGTATTTCTAGGGTGTGAACGCTTTTCGGTTGCCTCAGAATCTTCCAGAGATATGATCTTGATTCCCGCAGGTGAATTCATCATGGGAACAGATTCTGAGGGAGCAAAAGTGGATCAGAAACCCGCACATCGGGTCTATTTGGATGCTTTCTACATTGATAAACATGAAGTAACCAATACTCAATTTGAGGCATTTATTGTCGATGGTGGATACCAAAACCGGAAACTTTGGACAGCGGCAGGTTGGAATTTTATTCAGAAACATCAGATAAAAGCCCCACTACATCATGGTCAAAATTCAGTGTCGATGGAGCCGGACCATCCGGTAATTGGCGTGAGTTGGTATGAAGCGAACGCCTATGCGACCTGGGCGGGGAAAAGACTTCCGACCGAAGCAGAGTGGGAGAAAGCCGCGAGAGGGACCGAAGGGCACGTCTATCCGTGGGGGAATGAGATGGATTTTTCTCGTCTCAACTATTTTTCACATCACGAAAAGATTCTAGGGGTTGGCAGTTTCCCAAGTGGAGCGAGCCCTTATGGTGTGCTGGATATGGTGGGTAGCGTATGGGAGTGGTGCGCGGATTGGTATGGTGAAAATGGCTATTCGCAAAGTCCACAGAAGAATCCAACAGGGCCAAATAAGGGTGAATACCGAGTTTTGCGTGGTGGAGGTTGGAATTCGATTCGACTTCAACTCCGAACCTTTTATCGATATTACGATAAGGAAGACCGCAGAGCCTATAACATCGGATTTCGTTGTGCTCAGGACGCAACTGAGAGGTAAAGGTGGTTGCAACACTTTTATAAGGAGGAAGAAATGGAACGGAAATTCTTGGCTTTTTCATGTCTCGTACTGTTGAGTTCAATTGCATATTTCATCTGTACCAGTTATCAACTGCATATCGAAAACAGAAATCTACAAGAAGCAGAAGTGGAACCAGAAGCACCTCTGCGGGAGGCTAACAGTTCTTTTCAACCCTTAACGCTGGAACACTCAAATCCCGAGTCGTCTGAACGAGAGTGGGAGGGGTCTGATAATACCTCCGAAAGCACAGGGTTGGAAGATACAGAAGTTGTTTTCGATACAGAGGACTTTGAAGAACTGGAAGTGACAACTTCTCAAGAGCAAAGCGATCCGGAACTGAAAGCTCTTTTCATAGATGTTAAACAGTTAGACGATCAACGGGAAAAACTGAATCAAGCAGAGGCGCCCTTCTTTAAGGATTTTGTTGAACTTCGGCACGCCATTTTTGAAATTGTTGAGGAGATGGGAACAACAGAGGGTAAGCAAATGAGCCAGCAACTGGATGAAAATTTTTACCGGCTTACCGAGCAACAGAATGAACTGGTACCCATACTCAATGCATTTTATGAAGAACAACGTGAAATTGATAGCGCGTATGAAACATTAGCGGATAAGTATGGAATTTCTATGACCGAATTTCATGAAAAGCATGAAGCAGCGTATCAATCTTGGAAAGCAGGTCTGTAAGCTAAGACACCTCAGAACTTGGAAATACCTACGGGTTTAACCTGTAAAAAAGGGGGGTGAATCAAAATGACGAAAATTGGACTTACGACCATCATCTTTAGGAGAGATTTTATGTCCCGGATACTTTTTTGCAGCCTATGTTACTCCATCTTTTTCATGAGTGCGCTATGTTTCTCTAAAAACCTAACGCTTGATGAGTTGATTCATGGCGTGAATCTGACTCGCAATCGTATCAGAAGTGGGGAGGTCAGGGCTATCGTGACAGTTGACTACGCCGCTGAAAAGTCACCAGCAGAAATTAAGGCTTGGATGGAAGAAGAAAGAGAGCGGACTTTGAAGGATTTTGCACGCGATGGTAAAGCTGAATTAGAGCGTCAACTCAGGACTATCCCGTTTGCGGCGGAACAATACAGCGGATATCAAGAAATTGAAGATTCAAATTTTGCCTTTCAGATCTTCGATCAAGGTGCCGCTTCCTCACCAAAAGTCTATCAATATAAGATGACCCGGCTGGATTTGACAGAGAGTGACCTATATAGTGAAAGAGCACATTATCACTGGGCGGGTTTTCTTGAAATACTCACTTATGATGGTCAAACCGAGGCGCTTGAAAGGGTTGAAGCATTGACACCACGCTCCTCTTTTGAGCTTTTCGATTCCCATAAAAATGCAGGCTTTCTGCATTTTGAGTCTTATGGTCGCCCTAACCGTCGGGTGCCTGCAAATGCACGGTTGGTCGGAAAAGAGACAATTGCAGGAGCCGAGTGCTACATTCTTGAATTTCAAGGGTCAGAAGAAAACGCTGATCTCGGAATTTTTAACTTTGTCAGAATCTGGGTTGATGTGGAGAAGAGTTTCTGTATCCGTAAGGAAGAATTCCGACAGGATAAAGAATCAGTCGTATCGTGGGAAAACACTTATGAGCATTTTCAGAAATTAGGCGACATCTGGTTTCCAATGGCAATTCGCAAGACCCATAACAAACCGGATGGCACGCCTATGCGAACTACTACAGTGCTCGTAAAAGAGGCAGCGTTTAATATTGACTTCCCTGAGAATTTTTTTCAGGTCAATAGGCAGTTTTATTTTAATCATCCGCGTCTAAGAATTGCTCCCTTTTCTGAAATCATCTCCCCTGAATTTGGTCGCATCGAAGAAAGTGAGCCACCAAGGAATAGCACTCCCCCTGAGTCTGATATTCTTCTGCTAACTTGTGGGCCCAACAGCTTGCTACGGATCTGTGAGTTGTTAAAAATTAATACAAACTTCGATGAACTGGCTCAACTGTCCCGTTTTCACCCCGATCATGGCACAACCATGCTCGGCCTTCGGGATGCAGCAAAGTATAAGGGATTGAACCCCAAAGGTATCCAAGCAAATATAGAATTGCTCAAAAAAGGTAAAGTGCCGATGCCGACTATCGCCTATGTCGGTGGAAATCATTTCCTCGTATTTGAGGAGGTAGTCTCCGATGGTGTTCTGATTTCTGATCCAGCGAATAAGTATGACCGTTATCTATCGTTCAAGGAACTATCGGAGATCTGGAACGGGGAACTGCTAACGTTCGACTATCAACCGGAACGAGCTAAACAGAATCCCGTTCCACTTGTTTTGGCTGAAGCAGGGTTCTATGACTTCGGAGAAGCACTTGGCGGTGGTGAAATCAGACACACGTTCAAACTTAAAAATATTGGTCAAAAGCCGCTGAAGATTACTAAGGTCGAAGAGTCGTGTGCATGCACGGCAACGATTGTATCAAAGGACGAAATTCCACCCTGCGGATTTGGCATAATTGAAGCGGTACTTAAAGTACCATCTGAAAACCGTCAGGTGGAAGAAAGTATCAATGTCTATACAAACGATCCCATCCAAAGTCAGGTCACTCTGACACTTAAAGGCACTGCATTTGTGCCAATCATGACATTCCCGTCTCGCCTACTTCTTGGGAGTATACCCCCCAAGACCTCTATTAAAAAATCCTTGACGATTCACCAGAGGGGAGAGACTCAGATTTTGGCTGTGCGAACCGATTCGGACCACCTGAAAGCAGCCATCGTTTCCGCCAAAGCTGACCCGATCACGCGAGTTGAAGTCGCATTGTTAGAATCAGCACTACCTGGCACCTTTTCCCATAACCTTTTGGTAGACTATCAGTACGAAGATAAAGAAGCAACGCACGAAGTTCTGGTGTTTGGCGAGGTTTTAGGGGTGTTTACCGTTTCTCCAAAACGCTTCTTCTTTGGATTGATTAGGAATAAATCAGCGGTGTCCAAGACTGTCTCCATGTCGTCACTCAACGACCAACCTTTCAAAATTACTTCTGTCGAATCCAGTTTGGCGTATGTCACAACAATCTCCACCCCACAGGCGGATGGATTTGGCTATCAATTGACTGCAAGCATCCAACCAGAGGCACCCACAGATGAACTGTCTGGTGAGATTTTGGTGAAAACAGATAACACTGTCCAACCGGCCATCCGGGTGCCATTCGTTGGTATAATCTCTGACAAGAATTGAATACAAGGAGTTACTAAAAATAAACGATTATGGACTGAAAGCCATAGATTTGGGCATTGAAATGGCCTTTGGTAAGTGGGAGTTTGGTGACTGTTCAAGGTAATATAAAAATTTTGTAAGAAGACAATCATGAACTGGGCAAAAAACTTTTTAATTTTTAGTCTGTTTGTTTTGGGGATCTCAGTCATTTACTTTATTGTAACCTCCTATCGGTTGCCTCATCTTGTTGAGCAGGAGGTAGGGTTAGCACCGCATGAGGAAGAGGCGAATGAAATGTCTTACGTTTACAAGCGGTATGTCTTTTCAGCGAATACCGATCAATCAAATCAAGAGAACAGCCCATTTGAAAATGAAGACAATGCCGGAACAACCAGTGATGTCTCCGTGGATTCGATGCTAGATTTGCTAACCGACGATTTTGAGTTAGAACCGGTGAGCGAGGATATCGCCGATGTGTTGTCTCCTGAAATCAAACTCAAAGCAGAGCGTTATGCGAAGTTGGCAGAGATACTCCCCGTTATCGAAGAATTAAGAGACCGAAAATTTAAACTCACCAAACAATATGAAAAATATGTCGAAGAACACTACCGGAGACTCCGTCTTCAGGGAGGACCGTATCCAGAATCTGATCCAGCTGTTGGAGAAGAGTATCAAGCTGCAGCAAAAGCCATTGATGAAAAGGTAAACGATCATAATAAACAGATAGATAATATGTTCCCAGAGCTGGACATCACTTATGAGGAACAAGGGATAGATTATAGGTTTGTTTTTCGCAAAGATCAGATACTCCGGGAGTATTTCGGCCAGAAATTGCCGTTTGACGGGAATCCGGATTACTTTTCGTCTGACTAAACTCGTGGAAATAAGCTATTAGCCGTATACAATGGAGGTCTCAATGAAAAACATACCGCGTACAACCGAGACTTCACAATCTCGGGGCAAGCCAATCCGAAACCACCATCTTCCGTTGTGCGCTATTCTGTCCCTTGTGGTGCATCTGTTAGATGTTATGGTGTTTTTCGCGCTGAGAAAGCCCGCTGCCATTCAGGTAGAGGAAGGGTTCACCGTTGCCCTTTCCTCCATCAAACACCCCGCGTTGAAGCGCACATCAATATCGCACAAACCCCTCAGCCCGATTCGATCCTCAAAAACGCTAACCGATGTTGGGGCTCAGAGCGTACCTCCCCGATTGCATCAGGATTCCGAGCAACCTGCGATTCATTCCGTTCCTTTATCCCTTCAGTCCTTCTCTAACGATTCCCTGCCGATGGCAGATGTGAAAAACACCAAAAGCTTTGAAGGGAGGGGCGGTAACGCCGCCGAAGGTGGATTAGGAGATAGCACCGGTACAAGTATCAGAACTCCTTTCATATCGGGTGAAACGGTGATAAATCCGACAGCGCGCGCGGGGGCTCTCCAATCTCCAATGGATAAGGAGAAATCAGTCCGAGCGGTTACCCGTGTTGACTCGATTGATTCGGATCGGATTCAATTCCCAACATTAACGCGTAACCGTTCAAATCATGTTGATGTTGTATTTATCATCTCTTGTAGGGAGGAAATGCGTCCGTATATTAACGATGTCGTTGCATTTGCTAAGCGTGAGATCCAGCGATACAGGGCATCAGGCAAAGATTACCGGGTGGGTATCATCACATCGGACATCGAATTCGTCGATGGACCTCAATATATCAGATATTTTCCGTTGAACGATCAGCTGAATAAAGCTCTTCAGGTCCTAAACAGCCTCCCGTTTCATCCATTCCGCACTGATATTCAACTGAATGCGATTCGGTACGCGCTTGAACGGTGTGCGTTTCGTCCAGATGCCCGGCGTCGGCTTATCGTCTTCGGTAACGACATGCCGATATGCGGTGGGTATTCCCCTCTATCTGTTATTGAACGGTGCCGTGCACTTGGAGTCGTTCTTGATATTCACGGCGCGGATACAGAGGTGGGACCCCTTCTAGCATCGCGCACGGGAGGGAAATGGGTGCAGGCTTTTGAGAACCTATACGACATGGAAACGCTCAAGGTGCCAACTTGGGGAAACGCCTATTGGAAACTCCAAATCACCCTCAACGATGTGATTGAACAGCGAATCTATGTGTCAGAATAGGTAAGGAGGAAAATCCAATGCAGTGTCAATTTTTTCGGTTTTTAATGTTTTTGTTTGTAATTGTTGGTTGTAGTCCGTCTGTGCTCAAAGTTGAACGAGCAGTTGCACCGGGGACTTTGACCGTGATTCAGTTGTCCGACAACGGCTCTATAGAACAGATCCTTGACCAGCTGCCACTTAATGAAGCGATTGCCGGACTTTCTGACATGGTTGTTCGAGACGGGTACGTCTATATTGCCAGTTACAAACAGTTCTCAATAGCAGAAAGCGGGGATAACGGCAAGCTGCAGCAATTATCTTCACTCCCACTTTCCGGTTACGATGCAGCCCTTGCCCTGCACCCAACCGCTGCAATCGCCTACATCTTGGAGGGCCCCGGGCGTCAAAACCTTATGTACCAGTCAATTGCGGTGCAACTCCCCTTACACTCTGGGAGTCCATTTTCTTTGGCCATGTCCATGGTGCATTTACCGGAGCGATGGAAGATCATAAAGGCTATTTTGAAACAGCCGATGGCGGAACGCTGTTTCTCGACGAAATTGGGGAAATGCCAATCGAAATCCAAGTCAAACTCCTCCACGTGCTGGACGATAATGTCATCACGCCGGTCGGTGCAACAGTGGGCAAAACAGTGGATATCCGGGTGATAGCAGCCACCAACGCGGACCTCCAAGCGAAGGTGGATGCAGGGCTATTTCGGTCGGATCTCTACTATCGCTTGGAGGGCGTGGTGATTTGGATTCCACCACTCCGCGAGCGAACAGAGGATATCCCCTTCATTGCTGAATACTACTTGAGTCAGTTGGCGACTCAAATGAAAGTGCGAACCCCATCATTGACCCCTGAAGCCGCGGCGGCTTTGGAAGTATATACCTTCCCGGGGAACGTGCGGGAACTAATACGCATCATCGAACATGCCGTGATTGAAAGCAGCGGCGAAGATATTCAACCCAAACATCTGCATTTTCGATCTTCTCACGCTGGCGTACCTTCCTCTCCAGTCACACCAATTGATGAACCCAATCCGTTGAATGCCCGTGATTCTGTCCCCCATCTGGACGATGAAACAGATATGCGCGAAGTCCCCTTCTTGCCACTGAACGAAGCATTGACGCGTTATGAACGACAGTATCTCTGTCATGCGTTAGAACGGACAGGTGGGAATAGGACAGAAGCAGCACGCCTCCTGAATATACCCCGCCGAACTTTTTACCGAAAATTAGCCAAGTACAATTTGTAGGCGCAGGTTGTGCCACTGATGGCACTTTGGTGTGCCAAAAATAGCACAAATTGTGCCGTCTATGGCACAGCCCCTATCCTGAAGACCATTCTTGTATTTCCCCTTAACAAAAAAATAAAGGCTGTGTGGTAGCCGCTCGGATTCAAGCACTGTAAGGATCGCAAGCCTCCCATTGCGGCATGGCAGCAGAAGAAATAAGGCTCAAAAGGCAAGATGGCATAGGAATTGCTCGTATAGAAACCACTTTCAATTTAAATCCCTCGTGTTCGATTCGCAAGCAGCTTTAAGGGGGATGGGCATCTATATCTATACTCCGTTGTCCACAAATTTATCATCAGTCGTTAGAACTCGGAGATTCGCATCGAAGGGGGCTATTCTGATGAACTGTCGAATTTCATGCCTGCTATCTCGAATCGGTTTCCTCGTTGTGCTTGGGTGTCTGTTGCCTCGTACGCAAGCCATTGCAGACTCTTCATCTCCATTAACGCTGATTTATTCTGGTGAGGGACGTTGTTGAAAAGCCCTGTTGGATTGTGCTCCCACAGGGCAGACGTGAAAATACCCTATAGTAAGGGATGGGGTATTCATCATCTAGTTGGTATTTCGGCTAGTTACCAATACTAAAGGGGACGGGAGAAAGTGAATTGTGTGGGCTTTTTGCGTCTCCTAAAATAATCTCTACTATCTTATCTTTTATGGGATTTGGCAAGTGTTTTTTACAACAATAGGAGGGTTGAAAATGAGAATCTTTGCTGTTGGCATGTTACTCGTTATGTTGTTGTCTAGCCCGTGTTTTGCGTTGTTGGCAGAGTTTGAGCCGGGTTATCAGATAGCAACTTTAGTCTTTCATTCCGATCTGATTGTTGTAGGGAGAGTTACAGGTGTTGATTTTGCCTTCCGAGAAGGAGTCGGTTCTAGCTTCAACACGGATATTACGATCGCTGTTGAATCACTTATAAAGGGTGAGACAAACGCGGGCGCGAACACCGTTAAGTTTATGGTTGATGGCGGAACGGGGCTCCACCCTGGTACAGGGGAGGAATATGTAATTACCGTTGAGCATAGCCCGGACTTTGAGATAGGTGAGCGCGTCCTCGTCTTCTTGAAAAAGGCAACGCGTCCTGGACATAATTATCCGTATGGCGGATACTATGTCTTTCGTGGTGGAATTGGGAAGCGGAAAGTTCTCAGCGGTGATAAGTTCTCGATGCCTTATACGTTCGAGATTGATGCTGTGATCAATGGTAGGATGACTTCCCGGAAAGTTAAGAAGTTTATTGACTTGCCGGTTGATCTTGTCGTTGAGCTCGGGAAAGCCTCTGTTAAAGACTTTGAGGCAGCCAAACTATTAGAGGCTGACATTAAAGCTGTGATTGATGCGACTCCACTCGGTGCGAAGCCTGTATTGAACCAAGAGGCTGTTGATGAGTTGAAGCGTGAGTCTAAGAAGATTTATGATAAGGAACCTGAGCCTGAAAAGGAATCAGACAAATAAAGGAGGAATTAGTCATGAGAACCATAGTTGTGGTCCTAGCAATTTCCCTTGGCCTGCCGGTTGCTGTCTTGGCACATTGTCATAATGATAGTGAGTGTGAGAATCTTGAGAAGCATTTGATTTCTCATGAGCGGTGGGACAAACCTTATCAGCATAGCAATCGTATCGACTTTTGGACGAAGGCTTACCACTATAGTAGTCCGCCTCACATGTATCCCGATGTGAATATCGCCGCGGGAACGTGGACTGATATTTCGTTTAATGGTACTACAGTCAAGTTCAAGTTACGGAATCGTGGTGATACTGAGCAGGAACCGACGAATCACTACGATAATCAGAATACAATCGGGTGGTCGGACCTGGATAGCGGTCATCTTGGCAAGACGGTCACGCGTCACCATCGTAAGAATAATCGGATGATTGTTGAGCAGGATATGATTCTGAATTACTATGAGCCTCTCATTGAGCATTCCGGTCATGATGGTGAGCATTATTGCCTGCGGGCTGTTATTACGCATGAGTTTGGTCACTTTATTCGTCTACTTGACGTTGAGGATGGTAAGCCTCCCGATGATAATTGCACGGAGTATCGTGTGTATACCATGTGGGAGGAAGCCATGAAGGATGAAGGTGCCCATGACCGGGAATCCTTGGCGTGTGAGGATAAATATGGTGCCTGGTTTACTTACAATCACATGCCGTGGGCTGCTCCTTCTGCTGTGTCTAGCATTCAGCGTCAGCTTCCGTTAGAAGATACGACGGGTGAGGTGCTGGCGACGCGTCTGCTCCAGAACTTTCCAGACCCGTTCAATCCTGAGACATGGATTCCGTATGAGCTCGCTGATAATGTGCGGGTGACTATGGAGATCTATGATACGACGGGTGAATTGGTTAGGACGTTCCGGTTAGGGTTCCAGGAGAAGGGGCGTTATACTGACAAATCCAAGGCGTTATACTGGGACGGTCGAAATCATGCTGGTGAGAAGGTTCATTCAGGTGTCTATTTCTATCGCCTGTTGGCCGGTGATGTCTCTGAGACTCGGAAGCTCGTAGTTGTGAAGTAGATTGATTATCTCTGGCTTCTTCTCCTGCCAGTATTTGTCTTATGGAGGGTAGCAGGCAACTGCTTTTTTGGATGCCTTTCGGGCAGTTGTCTGCTTTACTTTCCGTCAGTGGTTATCTTTATTTGCTACCAGTTTGTTCTGGCATGTGGAATACGTGATATGTATTCTCGCCGTCAGGGACAGACCCGATGGATTCACTCTATTCTGCTGGTATTGAAATTTGGAATGGGATTCCTACTGGGTATCGTTTTGCTACTAGGAAGCTATGCTCTGTATCCGGTTCACTTGTGTTCTCAAGTAGCCATACGGTAAGCATTCCTTCACTCATTATTGTGGTGAGCACCTTGGCTGTTTTTGAGGCTCTGAAGGGCTTTACCGTCATCAGACGTTCGTTGCCGGTGATGGACTGGTAGAGTATCAAGACTTTAAGCGAGAACCGACCCCTGGGACGGGTCTCTGGTTCAAGACCGTCGAGCATCCCGCAGGAATCGGGGGATCCTATTCATTAAGAATTTCAAAACTCACTCGGTTGGTCGGACAAGTCCGAGAAGATCCGTCCGTGCCCCCGATAAATCGGGACAGGCGTGACCGGGGATGCCTCACCTACGGTGCGATTCTTCGATATCTATTTCTAATTTTAAGCAACAATCCTTCCGTCAACCAGACGAGGCACAACGTCAACGAGATCCGTTTGGGCGCAAAATTCGAGATCCTCCCCCAGTCCAATATCGGCGAGATGTCGACCGTGATAACAATTCTTCAGCATCCCAAGCAGATCATCACAGTGTGTTTGATAGAGAATCTTCGCTGTTTCGGCGGCGTCGGTCAGTTGCGTTGCTCCTAATGCTGCCACACATGCACCCGCGAATGCAGTATCTTCTGTGCAGAAACCGCCCTCCCTGCCAGAACATGCAAAAACAAGTTCCCCTTCTACTTGCGCTAACTGGTTCACAATTGCACGGAGATTAAGAAATGCTCCAACGAGAATCCGTTCAGCGGCGCGGCAGGCTTGTAGGGTGCGGGTTCCATTTGTCGTTGTCAGGACGATCTGCCGGTCCGAGACAACCGCTTGGGTATACTCACGTGGTGAATTTCCAAGATTGAATCCATCAACTTTTACCCCGTGGCGCTCGCCACCGATTAGTGTGTTTGGTTGGCCCGCAGCAAGACGAAAGGCATCCTCAGGGGTTAGAACGGGGGTGATAGCCCTCGCGCCGTTTGCCATAGCGAAGGTGATGGTAGTTGTCGCACGCAAAATATCGGCGACGACAACCGTTTTGCCAGTAAGATCACAAAAAGGGAGGAGATCTGGTGTGAAAACAACATCAATGGCAGTAGGCATGGATTATATTCGTGAGAGGGGGAGTTGGTACACTATTAAAAACAAGCAGGTGTGAAAGTGTGAAAACCTAAAAAGGGGAAAACGATTCACCGTAGAGCGCACAGAGTTTTTGAGGAAGCCAGTATTTTTCTCGATCCTTCGCTTTCTCTGCGTTCCTCCGCGTCCTCCGATTTATCGGAGTCCTTGATGTATCGGGATCTGTGGTCGGCTTTCTCGTTCTCTCGTCGTCTCGTTTTCTCCGCTTTTACCAAACAAATCCCGACTCCAAAAAATTGGTAAAGACCTGTGCGTTCAGAAAGCGTTCGTCGTCCATGATCTTTCGGTGGAGCGGGATGGCGGTCTTAACACCTTCGATGATAAACTCATCCAACGCTCGCCTCATACGTCCAATTGCTTCCTCTCTATCTCTACCGTGGGCGATCAGTTTTGCGACTAATGAATCGTAGTAGGGCGGCACAACGTAGCCGGGATAGAGAAAGCCATCTACACGGATGCCGATCCCTCCCGGTGGCAGATATGATTCAACCTTCCCCGGAGAAGGGGTGAGTCCGTTGTCAGGATCTTCCGCATTAATCCGGCACTCGATAGCATGACCATTCACTTCTATATCTGATTGACTATATCCGAGTTCCTCACCCCATGCCAGTCGAATCTGCTCCTTAAGCAGATCAATTCCCGTGGTCATCTCTGTCACCGTATGCTCGACTTGGATGCGCGTGTTCATCTCCAAGAAGTAGAATTCCTCATCGGCATCTACCACGAACTCAATCGTACCGGCATTGTTATAGCCAATTGATTTCGCAGCTTTAGCAGCGGCCTTACAGATGTCATGCCGTGTCTTCGACGATAGAGAGGAAGCGGGGGCTTCCTCAACCAACTTTTGATGCTTGCGCTGGATGGAACATTCCCGTTCACCAAGATGGATAGCGTTCCCGTGATTATCTCCCAAAATCTGGACTTCAATGTGACGAGCATTCTCAATCCACTTTTCAACGTAGACTTCAGTGCTACCAAACGCGGACTGTGCTTCTGCTCTCACGGTGTGGAAGAAATCCATCAAACTGGTGCCGTCATACGCGATTCGGATGCCGCGCCCACCGCCGCCAGCGACCGCCTTGATGCCTACCGGATATCCAATCTTTTCTGCGATTTCGACCGCTTCTTCAGCGTTTTCGACCAAGCCTTTTCTCACGTTCCGACGAAGCCGCCGACGGACGCTACCGCTTCCCGGCACCAACTTAAGGCCCGCCTTCGACATTGTTTCCCGTGCTTCCGCCTTGTCGCCCATAGTTCTCAGGTTCTCTGCCGTTGGACCGATAAAGGTAATCTCGTGAGCTTCGCAGATTTCAGCGAATTGGGCGTCCTCGGATAGAAATCCTGCACCGGGGTGAATGGCCTCCGCATCCGTTAGTTCAGCGACGGTAATGATGTTTGGGGGTCTGAGATAGCTTTCCGTTGAAGCGGGCGGTCCGATACAGTAGGCTTCATCTGCGTACTGGACATGCAGTGAATCCTTGTCGGCGGTCGAATAGACAGCAACGGTCTTGATACCCATGTCCCGGCAGGCACGGATAACCCTAACCGCAATTTCACCACGATTTGCAATTAAGATTTTCTTAAACATTTTTTGAACCTCTGAAAGTTAGCGGTTCATCATCGCTTCAAAATTTTTGATGATAATTATAACATCAAGGAAATCATATTGAAATATAGAACCTCTTTTCAGTCTTACGAGCTTCTTGGGCGTTCAGAGAAGATTCCTTTCAGGAGTTAATTTTCTTCAACTTGCGATTTACGCTCATCACTTATGTACTCCTCAACCAAAGCACCGCGCTCACCTTTGTTTACAACTTTTAGACGCTGCCCATTGTAGTCGTTGATATTCTGTGAGTTGTATGGCGGTGAATGCCAGTAGATTGTAAGCGCTTCAGCATCCCTGAGAACTTTCCCCCAATCTGACCAATTTGGGGGATCATCAGCATAATCTTCGCTCGCAATTCGACCGATTCTTATTGACACGCCCTCTTCCTCCGACAGCCATTCGGAGCGGTGCTGGCTAAATCGTTGACTGAAGGTCAAACCTTCCGCTTTTCCAATGTAGAGCAGGGAATTTGCCCCAAAGATAATATGGCGACCATAGATCTGGTATAAGCCATAGTCATCGCTGTCATCGCTCTGATCATTCAGTCCTAGGACTTCCTCAATACAGAAGGGACCCTCCCATTCAATTCTTACGGATCGCATAGCGTCCTCCGTTCCATTAGCTCCACCGCTTAGAGATAAAACCGTAACAGCTGCCAAAGTCCTGAGAGACAATTTTATCAGCCCATCCCCAACAGATCACTAATTACGTGGCCGTATTTCGCAATAAGTCCCGCGAATACCACCGACACCATCGACATAAGTTTGATCAGGATATTGAGCGACGGACCTGATGTATCCTTGAACGGGTCGCCAACGGTATCACCAACGACGGTTGCATTATGGTTGTCCGAACCTTTACCGCCATGCTCTCCGCCCTCAATGTATTTCTTTGCATTGTCCCACGCGCCGCCAGCGTTTGCCATCATCACTGCTAGCACGAATCCAGTTGCCAAACCACCAGCAAGCAAGCCGAGAACGCCTGCAACATTGAAGACCAAGCCAACAATAACCGGGACGATAATAGCGATCAACGACGGGAAAATCATCTCTCTTTGCGCTCCCACGGTCGAGATTGCCACGCATCGGGCGTAGTCCGGTTTCTCTTCACGCTTCATGATGCCGGGGCGTTCGCGGAATTGACGACGCACTTCCTGAACCATCGCACCGGCGGCACGACCAACCGCTTTCATCGTTAAAGCACAAAAGTAAAATGCCATGACCGCACCGATAAATAGACCAATCAACACTTTCGGATTCATCAAGGTCACATTGTAATAAGACATGAACTGAGCGATACTGACCTTAACAGTATCAACCATGCCCTCGCCGGGAATATCCAGTTGCGTCTTTTCCGCCATATGAATAAGCCCATATCGGACCTCTTCAAGATAAGCGGCGAGGAGCGCAAGGGCAGTGAGCGCGGCAGACCCAATGGCGAAGCCTTTCCCGGTCGCTGCAGTCGTGTTTCCAAGTGCGTCCAGCTGATCTGTGCGCTGACGAACACTCGGATCAAGTTCAGACATTTCGGCGTTACCGCCCGCATTATCTGCAATCGGTCCATACGCATCGGTTGCCAATGTGATACCCAGCGTTGCGAGCATACCTACCGCAGCGATACCGACGCCGTAGAGGCCCATCAACGTATCCGTAGCGCCGCCCGGCAGATAGAAACTGATAGCGACAGCACCGATGACTGTTATCACGGGAATAGCGGTGGATTCCATGCCCACAGCGATTCCTTCAATGATAACCGTTGCAGGTCCCGTTTCGGCCTGCTTGGCGATCGCGCGTGTGGGTTTATAATCGTGAGAGGTAAAGACCTCTGTCACCTTGCCGATAATCAAACCGGCGGCCAATCCCGCTATAATGGCGCCCCAAATCTGCCACTTATTGGGCAGGTCAAGAATCCACAACACCGGAATCGCACAGATGGCGATACCGACTGCGCTTCCGTTGATGCCAAGGTTGAGTGAACCCATCAACTGCCGCATCGTAGCGCCCTCTTTCGTGCGAACCATGTAAATCCCTAAGATCGAGAGGATTACACCAATTCCTGCAATGATCATCGGTGCGGACAGATACTTCAGTTGAAGCGCGATATTACCGTGGTCCTTCGCTGCAACCGCCGCAACACCGAGGGCAGCGGTGGCAAGGATTGATCCCGCATAGGACTCGTATAAGTCTGCCCCCATCCCCGCCACATCGCCAACATTATCGCCGACGTTATCCGCAATTACAGCCGGATTACGCGGGTCATCTTCAGGGATACCGGCTTCCACCTTCCCTACAAGGTCTGCGCCGACATCAGCAGCTTTGGTGTAGATACCGCCACCGACACGCGCAAACAGTGCCTGCGTTGAGGCGCCCATACCGAAACTCAACATGATTACCGTAATCTGGGGCAGCGGATTTGTGCCCAAGAACCCCGGGAAAATCTTTGGAAAAAGGTAGTAAAGAATCAGAAACCAACCGGCGATATCCAACAGCGCGAAGCCGACAACCACCAATCCCATCACTGCGCCGGCGCGGAAAGAGATTCGCAGACCGGAGTTAAGTCCTTCCATCGCTGCACTTGTCGTGCGAGCCGATGCGTTCGTCGCGGTCTTCATACCAAGAAAACCACAAAGTCCTGAGAAGAAACCGCCCGTCAAAAACGCAAAGGGCACCACCTTGTTTTGGGCGTTCAGTCCGAAAGCCATCACAAGGAAGATAACGCACAATACAACAAAAACAATGGCCACCACTTTATACTGCTGTCTCAGGTAGGCCATCGCCCCTTCGCGCACAGCTTGGGCGATTTCTCGCATCACATCTGTGCCTTCATTCTGCCGCATGACCGATTTATAGAAAACAAATGCGAACCCTAAAGCGATCAATGAGCCGATTGGGACGAGCCACCACGCGGTGGGTAGAGGCGGGAGCGATTCTGATTGGGCAAAGGCAGAATTTGTAACTGCCATCCCCACCAACGAAGTGAGTAATATTAAACATCCACGGCTCCTTTCATGGAGCCGTTTGAAAACTGTTTCAAGCATAAAACATCTCCTTTACAAACTATGATGAATTCTAAAAATAAATAGACACTTTCGACCCCGGTAGGTGCGGTTTCCAACCGCACCGGTGCCGATTCATCGGCATCTCCCGATCTATCGGGATCCTCGGAACGGGACTCGACAAGTCGGGATTTGGCGTGTCTCATTAATTCTAAGGTTCATGTTTCATCTATACCAAGTACTTTCATCGCTTCTCCAACAATATAGATGGAGCCTGCGATGCAGATAAGATCTGAGGGCGTGGCGATGGATTGCGCCAACGGTATTGCCTCATGAACATCTGGACAGACGTGGAAAATTGCTCCTATTTCTGACCATGCCTGTGCAATCTCTTCGGCAGGTGTGACACGAGGGTTATCAAATGCCTGCGTTGTAATAATTTCATCTGCAAATGGACACAAGACCCCACCGATGGCTTGCAGGTCTTTATCTCGCATCAAGCCCACAACAAGAATCAAACGCTGGTAGTGGAAAACCTCACGAATCGCTTTGCACAACGCCTCCCCTGACGTTGGAGAATGTGCGCCATCCAGCAAAATGATCGGTGACCGTCCTACAACCTGCATCCGCCCCGCCCAATGCACCTTTCTCAACCCATCATAGATACTGGTTCGGGGAACACTGTATCCCGCCTGACGTATACGCTCAATACAACCGATGGCGGTTGCTGCGTTGACCGCCTGATGTTCACCAAGCAGCGATAAAAAGAGGTCTGGATAGGATACCGATGATGTTGTCAGATCGAGCGTCTGTCCATTGATATTCCAGTCCTTGCGCTTCAGATGAATATCGCGCCCAACCCCATCTATCAGTGCGTCCCGATCTGCTGCGACTGTTTCAAACACCTTCTGCGCTTCAGGGACTTGTGGCGCTAATACGACCGGACGATTCAGTTTTATAATCTCCGCTTTCTCTTTCGCTATCGCTTCGTGCGTATCTCCAAGTATTGCTGTGTGTTCCAAACTAATCGGCGTGATAACACTGACAAGCGGATCTACCACATTTGTTGCATCTAACCGACCGCCGAGCCCCACCTCAATGACCGCAAAATCAACCGCATTGTCTGCAAAGTAGGTGAAGGCAAGAGCGGTATAAATCTCGAAGAATGAAACACACCCAATTGAGTCCAATTCCGTCATCGCCTCAATTGACGGCTTCAGTCGGTCAACATAGTCTGCAAATTCCGCCTCTGAAATGAGCCGAGAGTTGATCCGGCACCGTTCGCGCGGGGTTATCAGGTGGGGTTGTGTGAACAAGCCAGTCTTATAACCTGCGTGAATCAGCATTGAGGCTATCAGCGCCGCCGTTGACCCTTTCCCTTTGCTCCCGGCGACGTGAACAACTTTCAAGCGACGGTGTGGATCTCCCAAGCGCGCTAATAGCTGAGAGATCCGTTCAAGATTATAAAAGCGTGCCTGCCTTGAGAAGTCTGGACTTTTCTCGGAGTTAATGAATGTATCAATGTAGGCGAGAGCGGCTTTGTAATTCAACTTTGGTTTATGTCCATAGATTCAGATCTTCGTAGATCGGAAATTGGCTACAGAGATCTCGAACTTTCTCCCTTACACCCCGTTTAGCTTGTGAGTTTCTGCGCCCCTCAAGAGTCTCCTTTATCAGATCGGCAATCAGCTGCATCTCCGTCTCTTTCATGCCGCGTCCTGCCAGCATCGGTGTTCCAAGACGGATGCCGCTCGTTGTCGTCGCAGATCGCTTATCCGATGGAATGGTATTTTTGTTGACAATAATTCCTGCGTCCTCAAGGTGATCTGCAGCTTGCCGGCCACTCAGCTGCTTGTATGTTGCAGTCAAATCAATCAACATGAGATGGTTGTCTGTGCCGCCGCTTACCAAGCGAAATCCGTTGTCCATCAGCGCTTCTGCGAGTGCTTTGGCATTCTTCACAACTTGGCTCTGATATGCTTTGAAGTCGGGTTCCATTGCTTCTTTGAAAGCGACCGCCTTCGCCGCAATCGTGTGCATAAAAGGACCGCCTTGTATCCCCGGAAATACCGCGCGATCGACCGCTTCTGCCAGTTCAGCCCGACACATCACAATTGCGCCACGCGGACCACGCAACGTTTTGTGGGTTGTGGTGGTGATCACGTCGCAATACGGGACTGGATCCGGGTGCACGTCCGCGGCAATAAGCCCGGCGATATGGGCGATATCCGCCATCAGATACGCACCAACAGTATCGGCAACTTCTCGCCACTCGGCAAAATCGAACCGGCGCGGGTAAGCGCTACCTCCCACAATAATCAGTTTGGGTTGGTGCTCTTTGGCAAGTTCAGCTATCGTGTTGATGCTGATCTGTTCCGTCTCCGGATCAACACCGTAAGAAACTACGTTGTAGTATTGACCTGAGAAGTTTTGGGGAAGCCCATGGCTCAGATGACCGCCGTGATCTAACCGCATCGACAGAATTGTATCCCCCGGCTCAAGCAGTGCTTTATACGCTGCCATATTGGCTAAATTCCCAGCGTGCGGCTGGACGTTGACATGATCAACGCCGAAAAGCTGTTTCGCACGCTCGATCGCGAGGCTTTCCACACCATCTGCAGCTGCACAGCCGTTGTAGTAACGGGCACCGGGTGTTCCTTCGGCGTATTTACTGGTCAGAACACTCGCCTGCATCTGCATGACCGCGCGACTGACATAATTTTCCGAAGGGATGAGTGTCAAACAATTTTGCAGCCGGTCCAGATCTTGAAGCATAATCTGGACAATCTGCGGATCAACTTCACTCAATGATCTGTTCATTACGCGGCTATCCTCAGAATTTCTATATCTTTGTCGTATGAAGTAGGTTTAAGTGTTCGGTCTTACCCACGTTCCAGACCGTGCTAATCAACTCGCTTGAGAAGTTTTTCAGTTTGAGTCTTGAGGCGCTTATTACCGGTCTGTTCCGCCAGTTCCAACGCAGTGTTCCAGTCCTTCTTTGCTGCCCAATTGCGATCCAATAAGTAATTCGCGATTCCCCGCCTCAAGTAGGCGAAGGCATAATCGGGGTTGGCGTCGATCGCCTTGTTATAGTCTTGGATGGCGATAAAGTGTTCGCCTAAGTCACCCCTTATCGTTCCTCGAAAGTAGTAGGCTAAAGCGAAATTGTCTCTGAGATCGATAGCGGTGCTGTAATCTTCGATCGCCGCTTTGTAGTCTCCCAGTGATCTCTGCGCGGTTCCTCGAAGGTAGTAGGCAGCAGCAATATCAGGTTTGAGATCAATAGCAGTATCATAATCTGCAATGGCGTCCTGATATTGATCCAATCTGTATTTGGCATAGCCCCGCCTGAGGTGCGTTTCGGCGGATATGGATTGACTGCGCTGCCACAAAGGCCTTGATCTCCCTGACTGGGCGAGCAACTCCTTGAGATGGTTTGATGGAATGGCGAAATTGCGATTCTGACCATCTTCAAGGGTTATGAGTGAGATTCCGATGACTTCGCTGTTTCCGTTTAGTATAGGTCCACCGCTGCTTCCGGGGGAAATTAGGGCGGTCATCTGGAATCGTTTGTTTGCACTCCCTTCGTGAATATTACGGATAGTATCATCTGACGATGTACCGTCCAACCCTTTCGGGCTACCTACGACGTAGACTGTCTCCCCAACTTTTACTGTGTCGCTATCGCCGAGGGGAAGGGGCTCACCCTCCAACGCCGTAACCTTCAGGATGGCAAGATCGTTTTCCTCATCAGTTGCGGTTATACCCTCGATGGTATATTCCGTGGGCGTACCAGCCAACTTTGCCGTGCCTTTTGCTGCTCCCACAATAACATGAAAGTTGGTTGCAATCTGGCTTTGTCCGACGAGGAAGCCGCTACCAAATCCGATGGTATTGTCATCCTCATCCGCCATCTCTAAATACACTGTGACTGCTAACGCTTTTTCGGCAACCGGCTCAGCGTTCTGAGCAGATGCAGCAGCAGTTATTGAAAAGAATGAGATAAGCCCCAAAGCTGTGAAGCGCAGTAACGCTCTTCTCGAATTTCTCATAACAGTATCGCTCATCATCTGTTGGGTGATAATATTCATGGAGCAATTCGCACAACTTGTGATTTCAGGAAGTTCAGATTGTAACACAGATATCAGGTAGTTGCAAGAGAAATCATCGCACAGGACAGCAGTATCAACTTGTGACTGCACTTCATTTTCTCGTTTGAACTTGCACTAAGATAACGCAAGTTGCTAAGGCGTGTTGATATTTTGCTTTTGCTACCACAAGCAACGCTAAATCAATAGAAAAGCTGCCAAAAACCGAGTTTTTTTGACAACTCGATTTCTTTCTCCGTTTTCTCCGTCAGAGAGCCGATTTATGCCTCCCTGTTATCCGGCTACGATGATATGTCAACAGCACCTCGCAACTTAGGTTATTAATGGTAAATATGAGGTGTCGTCGGCATCTGTTTTATGCCGTTTTTTGATAATTAACATATATTAACTTATTATATGTTAATTATTTTGCTAATAATTTCTTAATTTTTCTTCTGCCTGATCTCTCAAAAGCAAGGCAGGGAGTGGGTCCGGCGGACACCGCACATTTTGCAAGTCACCCCGACACGCGAAATTGAGAAAGCTGAAATTTTTTAAAAAGTGTTAGATTCTGTTAGATTTTGTCAGGTCATTATGGATAACTTTTCGCCCCAAATTCATCGGAAATTCACGGTCTTTTGCGTACGCATTACGCATCAGATCTTTACACACAGGCCGCCCCTCCGGGGCTAAAGGTTTACCTTATCTTGTGCCTTTTCCCAAGTCCCCCTGATAAGCGGTACATCCCGCCTGTCCCGATGTATCGGGGATAAAATCGGGGGCGGGATTTAGGGGGTTAGGTGTACATTGGGCAGGCCCCTAAGTGCATTTACTATATTAACGCAAGTTGCTAGCGTTAAGAATCCATCGGTTTGTCGTTAAGATTGAGGGATTCTATCTTCCGCTCCAGAGGAGCGCGATGTGCATGGCACACGAGTTGTAGGGAATGACGATTTATGTTTTTTACTCCTATGTAGATTGGGACCCGTTTTTTGGCTTTCGCGCTTCCGTTGGATTGGAAAAGGGGCTTCGTAGGGAACGCAGAATGAAGATTAATTTATTAATTGGGTAATTTCCGAGCGATGTCCGGTGCGGTTGGAAACCGCACCTACCGGGTCTGGGGGAAATATAGAATTACCCGTTTAATTTCTTAAAACCCATTCTGCGTTCCTTACACAAATTGACGTTTACCAATCCCAACAGACAACTAGCAACTTAGGTTAGATCAAGATAACTGTTTTCGACATCTTTAAGCAGCTGGTTTGCAACGTAGAAATCCGTTGACGGAAAATTCGAGAGTGTTTATAATATCATAACGCAAGTTACTAGGTCGTCCGTAGGTCGAGTTTCCATACTCGACAACTACGACGTGTTGACATTTGACACCGCCCCCTCGTAGTAGGTCTATGCCGTATGCCGTAACCTTCGTATACTATCCGGTTAGGAGACTTATTTCACTCTGATAGCCGGGGCATGGGTCTTCTAGAGCAGCCTTCAAAGCCCCAGCAGGGCGGCATGTTTATAGAACATCGGTAAACCAACGCCTTAAGCCCCAGCGGGGCGACATGTGTATAACCCGATATGAGTACCAGCCTGTAGGTGTTGGCCTTTGCAATCTGTTGGGCAAAGGAATCTCGGTTTACGATAGGGTATTTATCGGCGAATTGCACACCTCACATAAATGTCAACAGAATCTAACAACATGGCTTAAAACAGAGCAAATGGAATTCTATTATGCAACAAATAATTCGGGTCTCGTGAGCACTGGTCGGGCTTACAACACAAAGAGTTGGAACAAAGGATAGGAAAGATAGATCGCTTTGAAAACTATATGTCATCAAATCTTAATGGGGTGTAACAATGTTATATTCTCTAACAAAGTCAAAATACTTGCACGGTCTACAGTGTCATAAACGTCTCTGGTATGAACAGAACCATCCGTGTAGAGCGACACCTACTTCCGGTTTGTTATTGATCAGGGCGGAGAGGTAGGAAGACTTGCTCGGGATTATTTTCCAGAGGGCAGACTAATTGATGCCACAGATTCTGTGGAATCTGTAAAGCAAACCCAAGAGGCCATAAGAAGTGGTATTCCATATATCTTTGAAGCCTCTTTTATTTCTAATGGTATTTGGGTACGATGTGACATTCTTGAGAAAGACTCAGATTCATGGAAAATCATTGAAGTTAAGGCGTCAAACGGTCAAAAAACGACATCTGCCTGACCTAGCTATCCAAAAGCACATCTTAACTGAATAGGGATGCCCATCTCTGGAACGCACTTAATGCATACAAATCGAGAGTGTGTTTATCCGGATCTCTCTAATTTGTTCGTTGTTGAGGACGTAACAGATCAAGTTGATCGACTGATGGAGTTCCCAACAATATAGAGGCATTCAAAGGGTACTTGCCGAAGACGTTGAACCAGAGATTCTGATTGGGAGACACTGTGACAAGCCCATTGCCCGTTTAAGGATCATTGTTGGAAGGACGTTCCTGAATACTCAATTTCTACTGATCCAAACCTCATGACGAACACACAAAGCGAGTTGCTAGAAAGAGATATCCTTAGTATTCGCGATCTTGACGATTTTCAATTGGCTGACAGAGAACCTGCTGATGTTGATAGCGTTCTCAATAATCAACCGGAGATTGACAATAGGCAATCAGAAACAAATTATCGAAAGATATCCAATCTACTTCTTTGATTTGGAAACCTCTGATCCTGCAATCCAAGGTTTGAGGGATTAAGTCCATACAAAAAATTTCCATTTCAGTACACATACTGCAATCCGATGACTCGCTTACTCACCATGGATACTTGCACAACGATACCACCGATCCAAGATTACCTCGTAGAATCTTTGCGGAATTTGTGATGTCGGCTCAGTGGTTGTTTACAACGCTGGTTTTGAACGTGGGATCCTTAAGGATTTGGCTCAATTTTTCCCTGAATATTCTGAGGCGCTTCAATCAATTATTTCTAGGCTTTGGGACCAACTGTTGATATTTAGGAACCACTATAGCCATCCGGCTTTTGGTGGTAATTCCCTCAAAAATGTCCTCCCTGTTTTGGTCCCTTATCTTTCCTACCAGGGTTTGGACATCAGGGAAGGTAATGATGCTCAAGCTGTTTGGGATTTGATGATTAAGGAGACAAGTGAAGAAGCAAGAAACTGCATGATTAACAATTTGAAAAAATATGCAAGTTGGATCTTGCTATGGTTGGAATCCACAAAGTGTTGCTTCGACAGGTCGACGATAGAGCTAAAGTAATCCAATTTTAAATTGTGCCCCTCTGGAAGTCGATGTAAGTATCCCGTTATCCTTGTCGAAAGGTGGGGTCCTATTTGGTCTGTTATGTTGACTTATTCTCTTGTTAGTACCCTAATTGCCGGAGATCGAAGCACGGTGAGGCGGGGGATGCGTCGCCTCGCCGAAGTTGCCCATAAACATGACATTCCCATCACATGGGGGATTGGGGCGACTGCTGCACGAGCTTTTGCGACAGATTTAACCGAATGGCACACATCCCACGGTGACGAGATCGCGCTGATGGTTAATATCACACCGATTTGGGGATCGAAAACGGACTCCGACGACCTGCCCCAGTCGGCGGAGCATATCGTGACGATGCGTGAAAAACTACCGGGTTATATCTCGTCCGAAAGAGATAGGGTTCAAAAAGCAATCGAGTGGGCAAACCCAACTGTTGCGGGAGGTGTCCAAAAGAATCACGTTCTACTGTACGCTTTAGCAGAGGTGGGCTTTACTGGACTGTGGGGGTACGATTGCGAAAATGAAGCGGATGATGGTTGTCCGTTTGGTTGCTTCTTTCCGTCGGCAGACAAGCACAACTTTTGCGGCACTTCCACAAACCGAATTGTTGGTCTCCCGCACACCTCCCTGCTTCCTACCCAAACGACCCAGGGGTCCGAGGAAACGGAGGCAATCGATCTTCAGCGCCAAATCTCAGACGGAACAGTGCAGCGGGGATTTGATTGTTATGCGACGAACGCAGCGTGGAATCGTGGGTTGGCTTATATCCAGCGAATTGATCCTGTGGAAGTTGCATCGCTGACACCGGAACAGCTCGATCAGTTGGATACATATTTGGCGTACGTACGCGAGGCACCGGAGACGCAGATTATGTTGCTTCCCGATGTTGTTCGTGCCTGCCAAGAAGCCGGCGAGCAGACGCAGCCAACTTTTTTGCTTGATGAAGCCAAGTTAGAAGGCGAGGAGGAGGTATCAACCGATTCGGATAAATCAATCTTCTCCTATTACGATACCGAATGTCAGTTGATTTTTGAGGAAAGCAAGATAGAACCCATTCGGGTAACAAACTACATCTCGCCGCCAGTTAGTTCGCGCAACGGTGCAGAAGTGAATATACCACAAATTGAACAGTTTCGTCCTACTCGGTCGCGCAGCCAGTTGCGGATGCAATTCACGGTCGAATCCACAAAAGCGATGCCGTATGGATTGGCGGTCTGGGGGAATCACGCTGGACTCACATTGGCTTCCTCAAATGCACAGGAGGTCACGTGGTTAGGTGATCGATTGTTATTTGTGCGGGTCAACCTACAAGCAGGAAAAAACGAAGTCGAGGTTGTTTTAACAATCTAACCAGTTGAGCGCCCCAGCACGGCAGATTGTCAATGTCGAAGGCCTTGAAGGGAGATGGTATCAAATGGCTATTTTCTACGATTGGAGAGATAGAAGGGGCAAGGGCTTCAAATCGTGGCGGGAGTATCTAAAAGAGCTTCGGTCTCCTCTGTTTATTGTTTTAGGAATCGTTTTATTTTTGTCGTTGATAACTTCGGGGATTGTGTGTAGTGGCGTTGTGCAACCTTAATCAACCGAATCTTCTCTGTAAGGTAAAGGTTTGAGAAAAACAGTTATGGATGCCAGCCAAACGGTTAAAGCGTACTTTGACGCACTCATCACAGGAGACACAGATCGGCTCACCGAAATGATGTCTTTGGCGGATCATTATGTGAAGATCGGCACGGAGCCGGATGAGCATATTGAAGGCGGCGAAAACGCGAGAGATTACTATCAGAATATTGTCACGAATGCAGCGGATATTGCAATTGAGTATGAACATCTTGACCTTCAGGAGCGGAGCGATGTGGCGTGGTTCTACACACGACAGATATGGCGACTCAAGTGGCTCGGCAAACCGGAAGAGTTGGCTGTCCGATTGACCGGTGTACTCGAAAAAGAGAACGAGACATGGAAGTTTGTTCAGATTCACGCTTCGGTCGGTGTTCCTGCGTAGCGGCAAGGTAAAGCGTGTGTTGTCAAATAAATTCGTGACAAACGCGTTTAACTTCTCAGGCTGCTTTTTCTATTAGCCAAGGGTGAAGTTCGAGAATTATTCGAGGAGTCTAACAAAGGAAATGGACATGTCTAAAAAGATTTACGCCTACGGGATGGATGGCTTTATCGTCCCGATGATGAAAAAATTTGTTGCTGAAGGTGGATTGCCAAACTTTGAGAGGATGCTCAAAGAGGGGACAGTGAACCAGACCTTTCCATCCTTCCCCGTCTGGACACCGACGAATTGGGCAACCCTCTCTACAGGGGCGCATACTGGCACACACGGCGTCACCCGTTGGCGTGTGGAGATTGCCTCCGGTGAACGGATCAACAGTTTCGACGGACGTGCCCCGAATGCCGAGCGGATTTGGAACGCGTTGGAGCGCAATGGCAAAACAAGCGTAGCCGTCCACTACCCAGCAGCCCATCCATCGGATATCAAATCCGGTTTTGTTGTGGATGGCTTTGGTCACCCCGGTCATGCTAGCACCGACTATGAGGTAGCGTCCTGTCAAGCCTATACGACAAGCGATCAGGTCGCTACTGTTGAGATGGACCATGATGGAACGGCTGTCCGTCGGACACAGCGCAGTGTTCAACCGATTCCAGTCCTGCGTCCCGCTGTGGGTTGGGAGAATCTTCCTTCGAGCCAATCACCGCCCCTTGAATCCGTAATCGAGGTTCACGCGCGCCTCGGTGGTGACATTAACACCTTGCACCTCCTCGCAATCGACAGTCGTGGGCAAGGATATGATCGCCTACAGATCTGTCGGGAGAAGGATGGGGATACACGAATCGCTGAGACGGCGGTCGGTCAATGGAGCGATTGGGCGATTGAACCCTTCGAGATTGATGGTCAAAAGCAGGATGCGTCGATCCGGTTTAAGTTGATGGAACTCACGCCCGACGGACAAAATTTGAAACTCTACCGTTCACAGGTCACTTACGCCGACGGATTCACCTACCCCGACGACCTCGCTGCGAAGCTAATAGAACGCTTTGGTCCCTATCAGGAACACGCCTCTATGACGCCCTATACATCGGGTATGGCGGATTTTGATACCGCGCTTGAAGAATGCGAATATCAGGGGATCTGGTTCGCCGATGTCGCCAACTACATGCTACATGAACGCGGATGCTCCTTTTTCATCTGCCACTGGCATCTCTTTGACTATCTGAACCATATCCATCTCAACGATGTAGATCCCGTCTGTCCAGGCTACGACCCAGACAACGTAGATGAAGCGATGGACTACTTCCGCCGCGCGTATCAGGTCGGTGACCGGGTTTTGGGACGTATCTGGGAGGCAGCCGACGATGGGACCTGTGTTGGTGTTCTCGGCGACCATGGAGCCTACCCCGACATTCGTATTGCCAACATCCGGAAATTCCTCGTCGATCAGGGATTTACAGCCCTTAAGAACGGTGCGGAAGGCGTCGAGCAGGATGAAGTTCTGGAAAAGGACATAGATTGGGAGAAGACCCGCGCCTATCTCAAGGATGACAAAGGTTTCGATATCTACATCAACACCGAACCGGGACCAGGGTTCGACGAAATTGAGCGGGAACTTCTGCTCGCATTGCGTACTTGGGTTGATGCGGAGGTTGGACGAACGCCCATCGCCATTGCACTGCCGAAACGTGATGCGTACATCCTCGGTCAGTGGGGCGATCAGTGCGGTGATGTCATCTTTGCGTGGGACCACGGCTATGTCAGCGGTTACTACGGTCAGTGGAAGGGGATCGTTGGTAGCGGTGCGGCTGGTGCGCCCGAAGTGTATGGTGCACACCACGGCGGTTTCCTTCCCACCCGAAACGAGGACATCTCCTCCAGTTTTGGAACACTCCTACTGGCTGGACCGGGGATCAAAAAGGGGTATGAGCGTGATTATGATTCACACGGTTACATCCACGCTGCTGATGTTGTACCTACTTTCTGTCACATCCTTGACACCGCTCCACCGGCGCAGAGTCAAGGCACCGTTGCTCACGATCTGTTCGAAGGAAACGAGATGGCGCGGGAGCGGGATGCAGACTGAATCTGTATAGAAAATTTATTAGGTGTTCGGGATAGTTTTTTTTACTGCTAACGAGAAACAAGCCCAATGCTTTCGTGTTGGATCCAACCTTTTAATTGTGCTTGCTTCTTTCTGCACAATTTGGTATAATTTCCTTGTAGCCCGGTGGGGGAATGCTACCGCCAACGCTGGTTGGTGCCTTCCACGCTCCAGTAGCATGGAATGGGTTGTTGGGTTAAATCCCATAATTAAGCAGAATCCCTTTGTGCGATAACTATAGCACGCCTGCTTTTGTCGCGGCGGGACACGCCGAGACGTAAAACGCCCGTGGAGAGACGGTAAGACCCCAGCATGTTGTGGCACGTCTCGCTGAAGCGGGAATACAGCATCCCAGCCCCGATCTATCGGGGCACGAGAGTCAGTCTGTCGAAAGAATTCCAATCCTTTAGGTTTGGGAGTGGTCAAAATATACCTGTGATGTGATAACATCTTATCTAATAATTTTCCTCCCTCTTTGTACCTGTCTACTCTTCAAGGTTTAAAACCTTTGGTTCACCTTACTACATTATGAAGGAGGCACTCCCGATGGACACAAAAATTTCTGATGCAATGCCACCCAAATTTTCCAAGGTAGCACTGACATTTGATGATGTTTCATTAATCCCTGGTGAATCAAACATTCTGCCGAATGCGGTTGATACCAGTACGCAACTTACCCGTCGTATTCGTCTCAATATCCCGATTTGCAGTGCCTCAATGGATACCGTTACAGAATCCGAACTTGCAATTGCCCTTGCGCGAGAAGGCGGCATTGGTCTCATCCATTACAACTGCCCGATCGAACAACAGGTCAATGAAGTTGATAAGGTCAAACGCTCTGAAAGCGGGATGATTATCGATCCGATTACCCTAACCCCCGATAAAAAGGTACGTGATGCGTTGGAAATGACCGCCCGTTACCGCATCGGTGGTATCCCGATTGTAACCAAAGAGGGCTACCTCGTTGGGCTAATCACCAATCGCGATCTGAAATATGAAGAAGATGCGGATCTGCCCGTGACTGAACTGATGACACCGAGTGAACAGCTGGTCACGGCTTCGCCTGGAATCAAGCTAGCAAAAGCGAAGCAGATTCTGCACCACATTCGGAAGGAAAAGCTCCCAATCGTTGACGAGGAGTATCGCCTGTGTGGATTGATAACGATCAAAGATATTGACAAGGTAGAGAAGTATCCTCTGGCTTGCAAGGATGAGTCTGGAAGGCTGAGAGTTGGTGCAGCGATTAGCCCCTCTTGGGGTTTGGAAAAGGTGGGGCTGTTGGTTGATGCAGAGGTTGATGTGCTGTCGATTGATACCGCACACGGTCATCATCACAATGTAATCAACGCAGTGCGTCGGATCAAGGCGGAATTTCCCGAGGTGCAATTGATTGCTGGAAACGTTGTAACCGCCGAAGCAACGCGTCAATTGATTGATACGGGTGTTGATGCCGTTAAAGTGGGCATGGGACCCGGCTCAATTTGTACCACTCGCGTTGTCACGGGTATAGGGATTCCGCAGATTACGGCGGCTTACGATTGTGCACAAGAGGCAGACAAAGATGGTGTTCCAGTTATTGCTGATGGCGGTATCCGGTATTCCGGTGATATTGCGAAGGCTATCGGCGCGGGGGCAAGTTCGGTGATGATAGGGAGTCTTCTCGCAGGTACGGAGGAAAGCCCCGGCGAAACGGTCATCTATCAGGGGCGTACCTATAAAATCCATAGAGGCATGGGTTCTTTGTCCGCTATGAAAGAACGCCGCGGTAGCGAGCGATACGCTCAAAGCAGTGAATCCTTGGCAAAATTGGTGCCTGAAGGCATCGAAGGGCGGGTGCCTTACAAGGGTCGGTTAGGCGATTTTGTCTATCAACTTGTCGGCGGTCTCCGCGCTGCTATGGGATATTGCGGTACACCTGACATTGAATCGTTGCGGACTGAAAGCCGGTTTGTTCGGATGCAGGGTAGCGGTCATCGCGAAAGTCACCCACACGATATTGCGATTACAGAGGAAGCCCCCAATTATAGTGTAATGATGTAAATTGGCGGTCACTCAACCGTGATACCCATCATTCTGAGTCCTATCAGAATTACCTGTTCAACTTGAGTTATGAATACCTTTTCAGACGAAACATTGATTCACCCACCTACACACGACTGCGAACCAACCTTATCAGACACAGAGATACTTGAGTTTCTAAAAAATGGGTATCTCCGGCTTGAAGGGGTTGTCCCAGATGATATTAATCAGCGGGTTGTGAACTATTGTGATGCACACCCTGACCTGCTCTATATGAATGACATCTTACATGAGGAGTGGTTTGTTGAGGGTGTGATGAGGAATGCTGAAGTTGTGGGTGCCGTGCGGTCATTGTTGGGCAAAGATTTCCATCTGCCTGTCCAGATGGTGAACCATCGTGTTGAATGCCCCATCACATCAGTTGCGGGGTGGCATATTGATGGGAACTACAACTATACCCATGAGTTAAACTTCCTTCAGGTGTTCTACTATCCACAGGACACACCCGTAGAGATGGGACCGACGCAACTTGTACCCGGCACACACCTTGTGCGGCAGAAGTCGAGATTCATGGGGCATTTAGGGAATATCAAGAACACCGTGTCAACTAATGCACCAGCAGGCTCTGTGTTCATCACCGTCTATCATATCTGGCATCGTCGCCCGTCATCAACTGTAACTGCAACCCGTAACCTATTGAAGTATTTCTATTGGAGAACCCGTCCGCCTAAAAGGGATTGGGTGGTTGACCCTAACTTCGATTTTGCCACTGCTGACTATGAGAGTCCTGCCGCTGGCTTGGTTGAACAATTCCGAAGTGCTGTGAAAGTGGCAGAGATGTTTCTATGGTTGTGTGGTAAACATGACATGTTCCAAAACTTAGGGGGTCAGAGTTTTCCATTACCCGTACCCCGAACTGGTACGCCCTATGGGTTTCCTGAAGGGCTGAGAAATGACCCGAATCCGTAGGCGGGGCAGCTTGCCCGGGAGATCCGTAGCCTCGACCGGGAGATTGAGGTTACGGGAGAATTATGGTGGATGTTAAAAATAAACGAACACTTTCGCCCACCGGTTTGGCGTGTCCCATTAATTCTAAATCTACTATAAATGACCCCAATCGTAAAAAAATAGTTGTTGCATTAATATTGAAATTGTGCTACTATTCGATTTGCATTTTTCCATTGAAAGGAGAACGGCTTTCCAGCAGAGGTTTTTACGCTCAATAATCAAAGCCGCGACGTTGTTTCTATGAGAGTAAATGAAGAGATGTCGTTTTGGGACAGGCTATATATCCCTGGACTTATTAAGGGTATGCTTACGACACTGAAACATATCCCTAAAAGAAAGTTTACTTATCAGTACCCCGAAGACCCACGGAGTGTGGAAGAGCGTAACGACCGCTATCGTGGTATTCATAAGCTACCATTAGACCCTGAAGGAAATGTCAAATGTGTGGCATGTTTTATGTGTGCAACAGCCTGTCCGGCAGATTGTATTACTATTCAAGGTGGTCCTGCGCCCGAAGGCTGGAAAACGAAAGAAGGTTATCAACGCGAAAAATATCCGGAAGTTTTTGAAATCAATATGCTGCGCTGCATCTTCTGTGGATACTGTGTCGAAGCGTGTCCAGAGGATGCAATCCAGATGACTGGAATTACACTCCCACAATACTTTAGGGAAAGACAAAAAGAAGGTGAAGTTCTGGGCGGTTCTCGGAAAGATTTCATCTTTGATCGAGATATGTTAATAGATAATAACGATATTCCCGAACAAGGACTTCATCCGAATTCGTAAACACCCGAACATGAGTTTACTTGGGCTGATAGCTACCTAACAAGCGTGTGAGGGGTAGACTTCACCCGACAGAATGTGCAGAAATTTTTAGTCAAAATACTGAAACAATAAAGTAGGCACATCTCGACATGAACTTTTAGGGCAAGGCTTTCCATACCTCTGAGGTGCAGTACGGGAAAGAATTGCCCATTTTTTATTAAATGTTAGGAAATAACTTTGGACAAAGGTCAACCGAATCAAATTCAAGACCTATCCCTAAACTTTAGTTCAGATTCACTTTTCGCTTTAACAGATAAGGTCAAATCGAGTGTTGAAGGACGCATCAATTGGGGTGACACTTTTGGGATGGGGCTTGGCGCGAAGAATGACAAATACTTGCTCATTTGGACGCCAAAGAAATCGTCCGAAGGGCAAATTCTCCCCGGCTTCGATTCAGAGGATGGGCAGCTCACACTTAAAATGAGACCCCGCCCCGGCGCTTGGATCTCTTGGATCGACGAAGCAAAGATTGCAACGGAAGCGAAGGACGACCATGACCGCGTCCGCAGGAGTGTGCAAGAACTAGAGCGGAACACACGTCAAGTGACGGACTTTGCTGATGGTGTGCTCAAAGATATTACTACCGTACATCTAGGCACATCTCTCACGCTGTCAGAAATGGTCCAAGAGGTTTTGAAAGTTGAGTTCACAATACCAACCACTGTCAAAACCGGTGGATATATCCTGGCATCATCACAAGAAACTGCGCCTGCATCGGCGAAGGTCATCATTCCAGAACAGACAAATATTCACAGTGTGCATCTGAACGAGGATGAACTGCTCGATTCAGTTGTCAAGAGTGACTGCGATCAGCTCTTGGTGATCCATCGTACGCACATCAAGCGCTATCCCGATCTGCTCGACATTAACTACTCTTTAAGGCTTAGTGAGTATCTCCAAGGAAAGCCGACGCAAGAAGAGGAAGGACAGAACAAATCGCCTCATCCCGCACAAGGCTTAAGACCGATAGCACTATTTCCAACCGCGGCGGTTTATAATCCGCTGTCTCCGGACAATATCGAATTCGTTGTTACCACGCTTAATGGCGACTATGAAGCCATTCGTGAAGCTGTTACCGAATCCTCTTCAATCGTTGATGAGTACGTCTCGCAGGCGAATCAGCGTGCACACGAAATCATGACGAATTTCCAAGGACGTATTGATAGTCGACTCCAAGCACTTACACTCCAACCGGGGCAACGGATTTACGAAAAGGTTTGGGATGACCTGGCGATTGACGAGCTGCGAAATCAGTTTTTTGAATTTAGCGAATTTTTTGGCAAATATATCGGTGAACACCTGGGAGAGGATGATGTAGAATCTAGAAAAGAATCACTTAGAAACAGTATCGATTCAATCATCGAAGAGTGGCAACTCCAAGATTCGCGCCAAACCACTATCAGACATCTCATTCTGGCTGGCTACAAATTGGCGAATCAAGTGCTGGATCAAGCAACTGGACTATTCTACGACCTTGTGTTTGAGAAGCATTTTATCGAAACCGGTCTGCTTCAAACAGTGGAGTTGATGGTACTTGAGGAAGGTGAACTTTTACATGAAATTCGCTTGCCAGTCTGGACAGACAAAACGGTGCGCGACCGGCTCCACCTCCTAGCGTTGAATCCAACGATTCATCCCAAACAGACCGAAAGGCTTCGGGACTTATGGGTAGAATTGCTAGAGATTGCGAACTTTGCCGACAGGCATCAACAACAATTTGAACCGCTTCTCAAACCGCTCTCTGACGTTTTGTTAATGCCTAAGCACTCCACTGCTTCGGGGGCTCGCCACATCTCGCTCCGCAGAGGAAATACTTTTGAAGGGTTTGGGATATCGGAGAAAATGTTTGAGGCTGTCCTGAGTCGCCTCCACGACAATTTTCCTATGATTAAGCGGTGGATTCAGAATACCCCGGAAGACCGAAGCGGGCATGAATCCTATTATAGAACATTGTGGGCAATACTCACTGAAGGGATCGTTCGAGAGTATCTCTGCGAAGACTTTCAGCCAATGTTCGATATCAATCTCAGTCTCCCGCTTGAGTCAAAACGACTAATGGATCTCGTGCTTGGTGGGAAAATTGTAATTCGCAATGAGAAAGATCTAAATACCCTGAAACGTAATCTTGACCGTTCCTTACAAGCGAGGATTGGTCGGGGACTACAAGAAATTAGTACGCCCACTATGCTGCAAATTCATAGTGATACCACCCTATGTACACTTCGTGAGGAATTGCTAACATATCAGCAAACACTTGATAAACAATTGGTCCGCGCAGCGAATCCCAAAGCAGTCAAAAAGCAAGGTAAGGGCAAAAAGGGACGGAAAAAAAGACAGTCCCCTGAAGCGGCTGCAAAAGTGATAGCGGCGATCGAAGAGGAAAAACCGAAGATCGCGGAACTGATAGAATTTCTGACCTCCTATACCAATGCACCAGTAACGCTGCTGGAGACGGCAATAACTCCGCGTTCTCAAAAGATTAACCAGATACGGGACCATCAGGTACTAAACTTTGACCTCCAATCGCTGCCGCCCATTGAGAATACATGGTTGGAGAACGTAAAATCTCCTAATGAATATCCGAATCTGCGTGCATTCCTGTTTGAAAACAAGCTGCCTATTTCCACCACCGGGCGCACATTGACGAAGTTGAGACGGATTTTTCCTGATCCCACCGATGCAGAGGACGTTTCGATAAATGTATTCAATATCGCCGTGGATTTACTCCTAGAGTTAAAAGCCCTCCAAGACGCTGGGTATGAGGGTGATACGTTAGAACGATATGCGAGTTACGTGTCTGAAAAGTTGTGGCGCTGGGAACTAACACAGATTACAGAGACGGAATTGCCAATCCTGATTAAAGAGAAGGTATTATCTTCGATAATCTGTTACGAAAAGGAGGTAGAAACACTCCTAGAGTACGTTGAACGCTATGAGCGGTTATTCGAAACCAAGCTGACTCCTGAATCTGAGATGGATAAACAGCGCGAATTACTAGAAGAGAACTTCCAGATGCTCGTTGAAACGGTTTTGTGAACCTGCTTACTAAAGGTTTCAAGTCCCAACCGTTGGATGGTCGCTATTGAGATGAAAATAAGCCTCCTCGGAGGGGGAAGTTGGATTGCTCCTGTTGCATCAACAATTTGTCACTTAAACCTCTTCTCCGAAGTTGTTTGGGTTGACGATAAGCCAGTACCACTCCAGGATACGCTGCAAGACCTGAAACAAGCAGTTGCCATTGGGGGTGCTGACACTGAACTACGTGTGACTTACGATTGGTCGGCACTGGCAGATTCACAGATTATAATCCTACTTCCTCACCCATCACGCCCTACTCAAGTGCAGCGCCGAGCAAATGTCTCGTTAGTTCAGCGTTCTGCTCAGCACATCAACCGTCAAGCACCGAAGGCGCGAGTCATTGTCGCAACGCCTTCAGCATGTTCGCTCGCTTTTTACGTTTATCGTCAACTTGACGCGGAGGCAAACCAAGTAATTGGACTTTCTGGCGGGATAGGGTGTGCATATCTGAAAACCCAAATTGCCCATCAACTGAGTGTCTCCGTGGAAGATGTCGCAGTTCTTGCCATCGGAAATGACGAGGTAATCTACCCGATCCCGCAATACTGTCGTGTGAATGGTATACCGCTGACTGAGTTACTAGATGTCGGGCAGATTGATACATTGACGGAAGCGACGCAGGACACACACAAAAAATCTAGTACCATAGATGCACCATATACGCTGGCTACTTGGATTTCACAAATTGTCACAGCAATTGCCCTAGATAAAAAGCGAATTATGTGCGTCAGTTCCCTGATCCAATCGAGTGCGGCGCAAGTTTATCTCAACGTGCCGACGCAGATTGGTCGGGACGGGGCTGAATCGGTTCTTCAACTCGATTTAACAGGGGCGCAACGGGAACAATTCACCGAACTGGTAACAAAGAGCGTTAAAAAACAACGATGATTTTAGCTGGCATGATGCGGGGGAAGAAAAATGAGAGATATATATCAAAAAGTCATAGAACTAATTGAATCCGACGAGATTGGTGCCTACTGTACAGTTGTCGAAACAAAGGGATCTACGCCACAAAAGCCAGGGTCCAAGCTGCTGATTTTGCCGGACCTGCGCAATGTCGGGACACTCGGCGGCGGATGCGTAGAGGCGGAGGCACGGCGACAGGCGATCGGCTTGATGCAGGGTGGCATCCCACGTCTGCTCGATTTTCAGCTCGATAGTGATTACGGGTGGGACGATGGTCTGATCTGCGGGGGGAATATGAAGATTTTCATTGACCTGCCCCAAACCAAAGAGGAATCGTTGATATTAACCCGGTTACAGGAACTCTCGGAGGCAAAAATCCCACTCGTCTCTACCACGGTTGTTAAAAGTGAAATAGACCATATCCAAGTCGGCGCAAAGATGCTGTTCGCAGCGAATGGCGAAAAGGTCAGTTCGTTAGGGGATGCCGCGTTGGAGACGGCACTCCAAGATGAACTGATGGAGGTCCTAGAAAAGGATGCCCCCGGTGTGTTTCGGTGGGGTGAGGATGCGGTCTGGGTCTTTATGGATGCGGTGCAGCCACGTCCCACATTGCTCATTGCCGGCGCAGGTCATGTCGGACAAGCCCTATGTCATCTCGGAAAATGGCTTGGGTTTGACGTGGCAATCGTTGATGACCGTACTGATTTCGCATCTGAAGAACGGCTCCCCGAAGCCGACGAGATTATCATCGGTGATATTGCGGAGGAATTACGCAACTATCCCGTTGATCATTTGACCTACGCCGTCATTGTCACACGGGGACATCAGCACGATGAGGAAGCACTCCACAGTGTCGTTGAGTCGAATGCACGGTATGTCGGTCTGATTGGCAGCCGTCGAAAGATTAAGCTGATCTACGACGATTTGAGAGACATGGGTATATCAGAAGAGACATTGGCAAAAGTGTATGCACCTATCGGATTAGATATCAATTCCAAAACCGTGCCAGAGATTGCCGTAAGCATCGCTGCACAACTCATTCAGGTCCGCAATAGCACGAAACCAGACATCCACTTTGATGCACAACCGGCGAGAATGCCCACAATTAAGGTCGGCGCATGAGTCCCATGAGTCAGAGCGATGGTAACCATTCAGTTAGATAGTGACAAGCAATACACCGCAAAAGAGGCTGTTGAATTCGCAAGGCTCGCCCTAGATTTTATCGGGACACAGGGGGCTGACAGCGATCTCCGATATGCTGCGTCAGATGTCTACTGGATTTTGCGAAACCTACTTGACTACGTGAACCAGCAGGCGGGTGGGGAATTCACCCTCAAACGTCTCAGAAAAGGTTCATGGGGACTTGAGTACAACGATAAAACAGCAGCGAAGCGCAAAGCCGACGACGCTGCGCATCAAGAGATTAAGCGCACAGCAGAATATCTCAAACAACTGAAAACTCGCCGCTCAACTTGATAATCAGCTGTTACTTCATTCTCGCACCGTAGGCGGGGCATCTTGCCCCGCCGATTCGCTTACAATACCTTCAACCATCTCTATCATGCCGAGATCTGATTTCCGCCGCTGATAACTTTCTCAATAAGCGAGTTGTAAGCATCGAGGAGGCTCGAATCACAGATGTCACAGAGATTGCAGCGATAATCGCCATCAACCCGTTCCCCGAAATATTGTCGTACCAACTTGCCCCTGCAGCTACCCGTTTTCGCATAGAGAACCATCTGGTCGAGTTGCCCCCGCTTGTTTTGGATATATTGCTTCTCACCTACCTTGTCCTCGGGCATGTGCTCAAACAGTTTGCTTCCATGAAACAACTCAATCAACATCGTATCCTCTGCACCGGCGTATCTTAGATCCCCATCGCTTTGTAGGTCGGTCAATTCCTCGATCAATTCATCTGGATATAGATCGTGTTCTTGGCAGAAATCTATGACTCGAATCTCTGACCGATCCCGCAGACTGTCCAATACCCTCGACTGACCATTTGAATCCTTGATAAGATTCACGGATATACCCGATGGGATATTAGAAAACCTTTCGAGGAAGCCGAGTTTTTCGAGATAGCTAATCCCCACCCGAATTCTGCTCTCATCAATATCGTTCGTGGACTCCATCTTCTGCACATTGACCAACCGGAACTTGCCCACCGATGGTGAGCCCTCGATCAGCTGCAGCAACTCTAAGAGGTTTTGCTGACTTGGTGCGCTCTGCTCTATAAAATATTCCTGCAAACGTCTGTCGCCTGAACAGAAGAACAGAATACACTGTGAATCCTCACCGTCCCGTCCCGCACGTCCCGCTTCCTGATAATAATGTTCGAGTGATCCCGAAATTGCCCAATGGATAACATACCGGATGTCGGACTTATCAATCCCCATCCCGAATGCGTTGGTCGCCACCACGATCTCGATCCCAGCCGCTGTATCGTCGAAAAACGCATCTTGTACCCGCGTCCGTTCCGATTCCTCACGAGCCCCGTGATAGAAATCGACGCGGTATCCTTCCCCCTTGAGATATGCCGCAATCTCCTCAGTCTGCCGCCGCGTACCAGCATACACGATCCCCTTCCCGGCGAGCTGTTCTAACTGCTTTGTTAGTAACTGATACTTCTCCGGTTCACCCGGCACCTCACAGACACTGAACTTTAGATTGAGACGTTCTACACTCTGGATTAAAGTTTTGCATCTATTGACTTGGAGTTGGCTTACGATGTCCTCCCTTACATCGGGTGTTGCGGTCGCTGTGAATAACGCGACTGAATAGGGTTGCACCTAGGGTTGCTTGGATAGCAGTCCTAAGCGCAAGGTAATCTGGTCGAAAATCGTGTCCCCACTGAGAGATACAGTGTGCTTCATCAACCACGAACAACGAAATCTTGTGGGATTTTAAGGTGTTCAGGAAGCGACGGCTACGAAACCGTTCAGGCGACACATACAACAGCTTCATCTCACCGTTCTCTAATCGCTTCAGTTCCTGTCCATATTCTTCAGGAGTCAAGCTGCTATTCAATAGACCTACCGAGTCAATTCCCTTGCCTTGCAATGTGTCTACCTGGTCTTTCATCAGCGAGATTAACGGCGAAATCACCACCGTAAGTCCCGGTAACATCAAGCCGGGCAACTGATAGCAGATGGATTTCCCAAACGCAGTTGGAAAAGCACCGAGCAGATTTCTTCCAGATAGAAGCTGCGCAACTACCTCACGTTGACCTTCGCGGAAGTCGTCATATCCGAAATGCGCTTTCAACGCTACGGATGGATCTGGAGGACCGCTTGGCACGCTGTTCGGTGCTTTGCTCGCCCGCCTAAACAGGTTGCTAACTATTTTACGGATTGCTTCGATAGCTTGACGGGTTACAATGCTAATCAATGGGAACTTCCCTTCGTCGAATGGAGGGGAGATCAAAACATCACAATCTCCATCGTCTCCAAACTGTCCGTGATTACCTTATATTCTTTATCCGACCCGTGCACTCAAGCCACCATCGACGGGTAGAAGCACCCCGGTGATATACCGCGCATCGTCGGACGCGAGGAAGGCGGCTGCAGCTGCGACATCCCAGCCCGAACCCATCTTTTGACAAAGTGGCACATCTTCGTCCCGTTCCTGACGGATAATTTCTCGGCTCACCCTTCGCTCGGCGACCCGCCGCTCAATTGCCATCGGTGTATCCATCAGGCCCGGCAAAATTGCATTCACACGCACCCCATATTCCGCATTTTCTATGGCGAGATTTTGTGTCATTGCATTGATTGCTGCCTTGCTGGTTTTGTAGGCGAGCATGGTCGGGCGCGTACAGAGTGATGCCGTCGATGAGATATTGATAATCACTCCCGACCCTTGGGCGCGCATCACGGGCAGGGCGTGTTTGATCGTGAGAAACATGCCTTTGAGGTTAATATCCATCAATAGTTCCCAGTTAGCCTGGGTCACATCAATCGTGTCAGCATCACCCGCTGCAATCCCGACGTTGTTATGCAAGATATCGATGCGTCCGTAGCGAGCGAGGCAGGTTTCAACAATTGCCCGGCAATCCTCCTCAACGGTTATGTCCGCACCGAAAACTGAGGCGTCGCCATCAACCTCCTTTATCATCTGGGCGGTATCCTCTGCCGAGTCAGGTTGCTTGTCAACAAGGAGCACCTGCGCTCCCTCCTTTGCGAAGCGAATCGCGGTTGCCCTGCCGTTCCCGATAGTTTCCCCCGGCGTCTGTCCGGCACCGACGACGATGGCAATTTTACCACTGAGCGACATACGTAATCTCCTTTCGTCCTTTTCATTCCTGCTATGGGCTCTCAACCCCAACGAACGGTGCATCCTCACCGGTAGGGACCGGCACTTCAAATACATTCAGCGTCATTGACACTAAGGTGTAGTAACCGAGCAGGATTACTAGCTCCACAACCTCCGCTTCACCGAGTAATTGGACCGCCTCATTGTATAGATGCTCTGATACACGATGTTGGTCGAGCAATTCGCGGGCAAAGTTATAGGCCACCGCCTCAGTGGGATCGGAGAAATCTGGGAGCGTCTCCGCCTTAAGGCTTTCTATAATCCGTTCGTCCAACCCCTCCCGTCTTGCAATTCTCTCATGTGCCCACCACTCATATTGCGCCTTCCATTTGGCAGCAACGATTAGGATTGCGAGTTCTCGGAGCTGCGGAGAGAGAGCATTTTCAAAGCGGACGGTCTCACCGAGCCGTTGTGCCGCGTCACCTAATACAGGACTTCTGAGCCACGCGTTGAACGGACCGCTCATCCCTCCTTCTGAGTTGAGGAGATCTTCGGGTGCCCGCCCCTCGCCACGCTTACCACCGGTGATACTCGTGAAAAGATGTTGTTGCGCTTCGGTAAAATTTTCAGGCGTGATGTATGATATTCGACTCATTTTTTAATTCCTTTTTACCCACGCTGATGGGGCATAATCATTTGAATGATTTCGATGAACTGATGTGCAGAAAAGCGAAATTACTGTAGCACGCGCACTGTACTGAGTCAAGCGCAAAGTTAGGAAACGGGCGGGGTGACCCCGCCCCTACGGTTGATGTTACGCGTGGGTTGGGTTGAACGGTTCAAAGCTAATACCTATCAAACGCAATATAGGTTACGTCGTTCAACAACACCCACTTATAAATAGATACAGTGAAACCCAACGTTAGGAGGTCAATTTTCCAAAATTGACGTTTGCGTGTCGAGATAGAAATCTCGACCTACAAATTCTCTGCGTTAGATAAATCTATAACAATCTATCACATTTATAGTCCCTTAGTTTTTCATAGCGTCCTACCTACATTTGTGATAACATCCGAGCGAGCAAAAATATACCGTGTAAAATTTCTACACATTTTCATAGTTTTAGGACTTACGCAGTTGAACGCTCAACGTTCCATTCCGAGAGTCTTTGACTTAGAGTTCGGCGATTTACCCGCAATAGACGTGGGAGGGGCATCCCTGCCTCGATACGCTCCATTCATTGTGCCACTACAATAAGGTCTTAGGTTTGTAGTAGGGCGATAAATCGCCCGTTGTGACATGCAATGAATTGCGCTACTACGAGCCGAAGTGCGTAACTCCTAAGTTTATAGAACCAATGGTGCTAGTTTGCAGCTGTTAATAACGTGACACATGAAACGTGAAAACCATTAGTTCATCAGTTCATTTAGCCCCAGAGGGGCGACATGTCTATAGTACACGGATCAACAAATATCCTAAAGCCCCAGAGGGGCGACATGTGTATCCGAAGGGTGGAACGTAAGAAGAAGGAATGAACCAAGCGACTAATGAACCCATGAACTCTTCGATAAATCGGTCCCGTTCCGTGAATCCCGATGTATCGGGAGATCCAAAACGACTTGAACAATGTGGGAACGACTTAACTAGCACCAAAGGTTATAGATGGAGGAAGATATAATGAAGACCTACCGAGTGGCGATTGTGGGGCTAGGACGTATGGGTAGTACACTTGACCAATCAATTGCGTCGGCATCCCATGTGAGTGAACGGCTTCAAGTGGTGGCAGGCGCGGAAACGATTCCAGAACGACAGACCGCATTTCAAGAAAAATGGGGTGTAGAAACGGTTTACGAAGACTACCAAGAGATGATTGAGAAGGAGCAACCAGATATGGTGGGCGTGTGTACAACAGCGACCGGTTTGCCTAAGCCGGGCAATCGCGCCCCATCAACCGCCTTTCGGGACGACGCGCACGCAGATATGGCGGTCTATGCGGCGAATGCTGGTGTGCCAATGCTCTTTGTGGAGAAGGCAATATCTTGTTCCGTGGAAAAAGCAGATGAGGTCCTTGAAGCTTGCCGCAAACATGGCACCGCGTTCAATACAGGCGTATTAAGGCGTTTTAGCAGCCGATACAAGCAGATCCGGGAGATGATTGCGCGAGGGGATATCGGTGAACCCCAATCGGCGGTGGTTTATGGGGCTGCCAGTCTGATGCACGTGCACATCCACTGGATGGATACCCTTTCCTACCTACTCGGTGATCCAGAGATTGCAGCAGTACGCGGAGATCTGTTGCCCAGAAGTATACAGGTTAAGGACAACCGACTTGAGGAAGATCCGCAGGGACTTTTTCAACTCGTTTTCGCCAATGGAATCGAGGCGTGGTCAGTGCCGAACGGGGGACGAGAATATGAGATAGTTGGGACGGAAGGCACCCTCCGATCGATGTGGGATGGTGCAGCGGTGACTTTCCGGAAGCTGAATGGCACCGACGATTGGCCCCTGCAATGGGAAGGGGAGTCATTTCCAGAGGAGACTCCGGTCAGCACAGTTGTTACCTGTTTAGAGGACCTGGTAAACTCGTATGAATCGGGAAATCCATCAATTGGCAATATTGAGGTCACACATCCAATCACAGAGGCGTGCATCACTGTGGCAGAGAGTCATCGACATGGTGGTCGATGGGTTGACCTGCCGATGCAGAATCGAGATTTGTACGTTTTTCATGTGTAAAATGTATAAAAAGTATAATTTGAATTCACCTCCCAATACTGCTCCCGGTGGCTAGGAGAAACATTATGGCTTACCGTCACATACTAGAAAAAATTCGACTTGCTTTTCCCCAACCGGTATCCGACGCGATCCATGACTCGTACTTTGTACATTCCATTATGCGCGCCTTGGATCAGGTTGATGGGCTAAAAACACATCTACCGATGCTCGGTGACATCGTTTCCGGTGATTTTGAGAAGGCAAGGAAAACAACGTTACCGGATACGATGGCTTCGATTGAGGAGGTCACAGCGGACCTTGTGAGTTATCTCCGAGGGATGACTCTGTTCGGGCATCCCCGGACGCAACAGAACGTCATTCCGCCGCCCACGATTCCCAGTGTGATTGGGGTACTCCTCGCCTCGCTGTACAATCCAAATCTGGTTTGGGATGAATACAGTCGCTTGGTGGCATTGGCTGAGGTTGAAGCGGTTGCCATGGCATCGCAATTGATTGGATACGATCCGGAACGGGCTAGCGGTGTGTTTACTTTCGGGGGTACTGCAACGACACTCTACGGCGTGAAGTTGGGGCTTGAAAAGGCTTGTCCGGGAACGATGCAGCACGGCACACCTGAAGACGCTGTCGTTTTTGTGTCGGATGCGGGGCACTACTGCGCTGCTAACGTCGTCGGTTGGCTCGGAATAGGAACGAACAGTCTGATTACGATTCCGACAACAGCTGAGAACGAAATGGATCTCGTGCAACTCGAGGAGGAGGCGCGGGGGGCATTGGGGAACGAAAAAAAGATTGCCGCTATCATTGCGACGTTGGGCACTACCGACGCGTTCGGATTGGACGATTTAGAGCGCATTGCGGCGTTACGAGACAAGCTTGTTGATGACTTCCAACTTGACTATCAGCCACACATTCACGCGGATGCAGCTATTGGGTGGGCTTGGTCTGTGTTTAACGACTACGATTTTGAGAATAACCCTCTCGGGTTTCGTCCGCGCACCATCCGTGCTTTGGCAGGTGCCTCCCGGCGTATACGGCATTTATCCCTAGCAGACTCGGTTGGCATTGACTTTCACAAAACCGGTTTTACACCTTATATCTCCAGCCTTGTCCTCTTCAAAGAGCAGGCGGATCTAGAATTGGCAAAACGTCAACCGGAGCAGATGCCATATCTCTACCAATTTGGAGAACATCGTCCGGGAATGTATACGCTTGAGACCTCCAGAGCCGGGACAGGTCCCCTTGCTGCACTCGCCAATTTCCGGTTGTTCGGAGAGCAGGGTTTGCAAGTCATCCTCGGGCATATCGTTGAAATGACACAACTCCTGCGCGAACATCTGGAAGGTCACGAAGGTACAACTGTCCTGAACCGAGAGAATTTTGGAACGGTTACGCTCTTCCGCGCCTACCCGGTTGGCGTCGACACCTTCTCAATCAAGGGACATGAATTTGAGGATGCTGCCTATCGTGATAGCTTGCTCGCACATAACAACTACAACCGAGAAATCTCTCAATACGTACATTCGGAGGCGATGGAGGGCAGAGGCGTTGTCATTTCCATCACAGATTGTTATCGGCGAACCCAATACGGCGAGCCGATTGTAGCCTTAAAGTCTTTCATCTTATCCCCGTTTGTCGATGAAAACGATGTCGAAATGGTCGTCTCAAAGGTCTTGGAAGCTAGGGGAAAGGTGAATGGATCACCTTAAAAGAAAGCGTCAAACGTAAAGAGCATGAAACGTAATACGTGAAAACTATTTGTTCATTATAGTGAATTCACAAAATAAATAAACACTTTCAGCCCTCGGTTTCAATCCCCCCGATAAATCGGGGTAAACTAATTATTGGGACCGGTAGGTGCGGTTTGCAACCGCACCGGTTTGGAAAGCACGAAGAGAAACCGAGTTTTTTCTTCAAAACTTGGTTTCTGTCGCACTATTTCTTTACATGAGCCAAAAAGATAAAGTACAAAAAGCTAAGTTCAACTCGCCAGAAAAGTTTCGACGACCTCGATATACACTGTATAAGTTCCGTAGGAAAAGGAGAGATACCGCATGAATGAACGTTTGGCGATTAATGGCGGAACCCCGGTGCGTACACAACCGTTTGGGCAATCTCACGATTTCGGTGACGAAGACATCGCAGCACTCACTGAAGTCATTCGTTCAGGTAGTATCGGTAAGGGACCACAGGTTGCCCAATTTGAGCGAGAGTTTGCGGCAAGACATGGCGTCAAACACGCCATCTCAGTCACCTCCGGGACGGCAGCGATGCACGTCTGTATTGGGGCGATCAACCCCGACCCCGGCGACGAGATTATCGTTTCGCCCTGGACCGCCGGCGGCAGCTTCATCGGTGCGCTATTACACAACTGCGTCCCCGTGTTCGCCGATATTGACGATACTTTCACCCTTGACCCGAAGGATGTTGAGGCAAAGATCACGCCACGGACGCGGGCGATTATCGCCGTGCATCTGTTTGGCAACCCTTGCAACATGGATGAACTACGGGAGATCGCACAACGTCACCAGCTTTTCCTGATTGAGGACTGTTGTCAGGCTCACTTTGCGGAATATCAAGGCAAGACCGTCGGCACACTTGGCGATATCAACGGCTTTAGTTTTGGCGGAAAACATCTCTCGGCGGGCATGGGTGGTATTGTCTTAACCAATGATGAGGGGCTCTGGGGACGCGGGGTTCTCTTTGCTGATGCGGCGTTGCCTCGTGCCAACGGACCGCTTGAAGGGCTGCCTTACGCAAACTATTTCCTCGCACCGAACTATAAGATCAACGACCTGATTGCGGCAGTATTGCTCACACAACTCCAGAAAGTTCATGGCTACATCGCAAACAAGATCCGTGCTGCCCAGCAGATTATTGAGGGGCTTGCCGATATTGAGGAGATTACGCCCCAGCGGGTTCGGCCCGGCGACCGCAACACCTACTGGGTCCTCGGTTTTACGATCGATACCGACCGGCTCAACTGCTCCGCCGGGGAGTTCGCTGAAGCGGTAAGCGGAGAGGGAGTCCCGCTTTCGGGACCATACATCGGATCAGGGAAGGAAGGTCCTCTTTATCGCAATCCGTTTCTCGCTGAACCGGACTGCTACGGTCGCACCCGCTTCCCATTCGACTATGAACGGGAAAAGCCGATCGACTACCGACTGACCGAATGTCCGTACGGCGAAGCCCTGATGTGCCGAGGTGTCAATCTCGGTATGCTCCCGAGTTTTACCGATGCGGACATCGCAGACATCGTCCAGGCAATTCGCAAAGTAGCCTTCCACTATCGCTAGAACATACCCTCCGGCTCCAGCCCCAAGAAAAATTGACCCGCCGTCTCATAGTGCGCCATACGTCCCTGAATCTGCTGCGTGATAACATGCGCGTCTTGGAACCGGCGTTGAATCGGCTTGTGCTCGAAAATGGAGTCAGAACCACATACCTCATAGGCTATATCGACCGCTGACGCTGCCATGCGGATAGCGTGCGTTGAAGCCAATCGTAATCGTATGCGTTCCTCAACTGTTAGGGCGTGAACCTGGCAGGCACTTTCCCATGCTGCAGCTGCGGTTTCAAGCAGAAACGCACGCGCAGACCCCCAGATCGCCTCAGCTCTGCCGATTTCCCGTTGCACGATAGGTTTATCTCGCAGCAGATTTTGATCCAAGCGCGGACGTTTCCCACCAGCCAACTCAACGGCAGCATCGAGCGCGGAACGAGCAACACCAAGTGCAGTGCATGCAAATCCCGACGCAAACAGCAGCAACATCGGCATCACGTATAGCGGGCCCTCTTCACGTGGGGTAGCGGATAGGTTAAACGTCCGCTCACTAGGGACGAAGACATCCTTAGCTTCAAAGCTGAAAGTTCCCGTGCCCCGAAGCCCGTTCACCTGCCAAACATCTACGAGGGTCACCTCTTCTTTCGGTATGATGAGCATCCGGTCTTCCGTCTTATCCTCTGAAGGGTCTTCAACGGGAGCGACCGCTGCCATCCAAGTTGCATGGCGGCAGCCACTGCTAAAATTCCACCGCCCAGTGAGGCGGTAGCCTCCATTAACCGGAATAGCAGAGGCATTTGTTGGAGGACCATTTGCGACCACCGCTCGCGGAGCTTCCCAAATCTCTCGCGCTAACCGTTCAGGCATTTTTGCAGAGACGGTTGCAAAGACATTGTTTTGGTTGATACACCAAGCGGTGCTACCATCAACCTCAGCGAAGGTCTGAACGATGGAAAGATGCTCGAGATAATCGATTTCCCCGCCGCCGAGAGAGCGCGGCACAAGTAGGCGGAAGAAGCCCTTATCTGCAAGCTCGAAAAAAAGCTCATCAGGTAGCTCCCGTTCGCGATCAATCCGATCGGTGACCGCTGCAACGCGGGATGCGAGTTCACGCGCTGCGGTGAGATAAACACCGGGACTGTTTTGGGTGGCTACCATTTTTCGCCTCACTTTCTGAGCGCGGTCTCTAAAGTTAATTTCAGGTCAGATTCGTGGTGATCTCTCATCAGATAACTAGTACTCAGTCACATAAATTATGGTTGTGAGTTGTGATAAAATGGTTTGAATTTCTGTCGTGCGTGATTTAGAGTAAACTGCCAGTTGACAGTGGCTTTTTTTCGATTTCGTGCTTCCGTCCAAGCGTTGACTTGTCGTTGTAACTCAGACACCTGTCCCATTCGCCGAGATAGACACTGCCTTGAAAGTACAGCCAACTCAATCTCAACCATATTCAACCACGAAGCGCTTTTGGGGGTGTAACACATGTCAAACAATTGCGTCAATTCAAACGCTCTTGATGGGTCAAAGGTTTGATAGAATGATGATGGGTTATGGGTGTTGAGATTATCCTGAACCAACCGAATCTGAGTTGCGTTTGGGTAATGTTGAGCGACTTTGTTCAAAAAATGTGCATAATCGGTTTTGGTTCGACGGTCACGCACCTCTACGATGCGTTGACCGGTTAGGGGTTCAAAAGCGATGAACAGAGTTGCCACGCCGTTGCGCTTATACTGATAATCTTGTCGCTTTTGTTTATCCGCTTTCATAGGTATCGGTGCAATGATGTCATCAATTAATTGGCACGGTCTTTCGTCGATACAGATCACCGGATACATCGGGTCATACGGGAGTTGATATAGATGTAAGATGGTTTCCATCTCCCATAAGAACTCAGGAGTTATCTGTCCAATACACCATTGCTTTTTCAGGTGAGGCTTCAATCGGTTTTTTTTAAGATGCGCCCCACCGTTTCGTGGGAAATATCATCAATGCCATCTAACTCCACTAAGTGGTCTGCTAGCAGGCGCAAAGACCACTGGCTATGTCCTTCTGGCGGGTCGCTGCAAGCTAAGGCGGTGACTTGCGCGCGTTGGTAGCCATTGAACTTCAGCGGTCTACCACTACGAGATAACTCCTCAAGCGCCATCTCTAATCCACCGGTGGCACACTTTTTTCGCACCCGGCGAATTGTCCCTTGACTGACATCGAGGACTTCATGAATCTGATGGTCAGCCATCGCGCCTTGAGGACGGTTTTGGTCTGCCAAAAGCAGGATACGGGCGCGTGCTAACTTTCGCGCTGAGATTTCTCCACGCTGACAGAGGGATTTGAGCTCTTTCCGTTGAACGGGGGATAAGGTGACTGGATATTTGTATGCTGGCATTGTATCCTCCATGGGTGGACTGTGAGTGGAATCAGAAACAATACGACTCAATATCATCATACCATACAAATATCAAAAGTACAAAACTTGCCTGACAGTGTACTAGGCTCTGTTGACATTTCATTGTAACCATACAACGTGCAGACGCAGATTCTCCGTATTCTCCGGCTTACTGTAGGTCGATTTTCCAAAATCGACGTTTCAGCGTCGAGATGTGAATCTCGACCTATGCCGTTCCGAGCATCCCGATAAATCGGGACAATCTACAATCAATTCAACCTGTACGGTTTGGGGTGGCTAACCCGTATTGTTCAATAGGCAAGGTAACCTCGCCGCTACGATTGCAAATAGCTTTACAAATGCCAACACGCCCTAACCACCGTGGGTATAGTAGCATAGATTGGCGTAATCCTTCAAGCCCTCTTGACAACAGGTGCGCGTGATGCTACACTCATTTATCAATAGGAAGTATCATCAGTATTGTGGAGGAGTATCAACCCCAATCGGCTTGAGGACAACGGAGTGCCTAATTGCAAGAGACCTCCAAACGCAGGAAATATGAAGGCGCAACGGCGCGTGCAATACAGATTGGTCTGTTTTTAGTTCCCGTCAACGTCTACTGGGTGACAGTTGTAGAGATGAAGTACCGTGCAGAGGCGACTGCCTTGCCGATATTCATCTACCCCATTTTTATTCTGTTCTGCCTTGTTGTCTTTAATAATTGCCTATCGAAGGTGTGGCAGCGGATCAGTTTATCCCCCGGGGAACTGCTTACCATCTATTCCATGCTCGTGATTTCAACCTCAATTGCGTCGTATGGGATGCTGCAGGATCTGTTTGCGTTCTTCCTTCATCCGTACCAATTCGCCTCGCCAGAAAATGAGTGGAAGGAACTCTTTTTCCATTATATCCCGCCTTGGTTCACCGCCAACACGCCCCACGACATCCTCGCCGAATACTACGAGGGAGATTCAACACTTTACAAAGCAAAACACCTTAACGCTTGGGTGAAACCCATATTGATCTGGACAGTGTTCACGTTGGTGTTACTTTATATGCTTCACTGCATGAACACTCTAGTCCGTCGGCAGTGGGTGCAAACGGAACGACTGGCGTTTCCAATTATCCAACTGCCGGTGGCGATGGTGCAGTCATCACATTTCCTTCGGAACGGTTTTCTCTGGATCGGCTTCGCTATCCCCGCCGTTTTAGACCTGATGAACGGATTACATGTCCTCTATCCATCCGTTCCATATCTCCACCTTAAGTTGACATCTATTAGTCAATATTTCACTGAGAAACCGTGGAGTGCGATGGCGGGCATACGACTCTCTTTCTATCCCTTCATGATTGGACTCGGTTTTTTCCTGCCGCTTGATCTCTCCTTTACCTGTTGGTTCTTCTATGTGCTGCGCCGGCTGATCAGTGTATTGGTCACTTATTTGGGACTTACGCAGCTCCCCGGCTTCCCGTACTTTCACGAACAAGCCGGAGGCGGCTGGTTCTGCCTATTTTTTATTGCGATATGGGCAACTCGGAAGCATTTGGGTTTTGTGTTTCGGACCGCATTTTCTGCCACCACATCGGCTGATGCTGATGAGCCGATGCGGTATCGGACCGCGCTGATTGGATTGATTGGTGGGTTTCTGTTCATGGCTGTCTTCTCTGCCCAAGCTGGCATGTCAATAGTCGCCATTCCAATCTTCTTCGGTCTCTATTTTGCGATCGCGCTTGTTATTACCCGGCTACGAGCAGAATTTGGTGCGCCCCACAGAATATCCAATAACCCCTCGGATGTGATGGTAACCTGTTTCGGAACGCTGGCTTGGGGCGGACGCAACTTAACTGTGATGAGTTTCTATCAGTGGTTTAACCGGAGTTACCGGTCGCATGCAAATCCGAATCAATTTGAGCCGCTCAAGATGGCTGAAGTTGCTAACATCAACAGTCGCCGACTGGTTTGGGCGATGATGCTTGGCTCTGCGGTCGCGCTCATTGTAGGGATGTGGGTAAATCTGGACATGATGTACCGCGACGGGGCAATCGCGAAGGTATCGTTCTTTAAGACTTGGGTCTCCAATACGGCATTCCGACGGTTAGAAAATTGGTTGTATCATCCGATGTCCCCCGATCCGCTGCGCTTGACGTTTATGGGTGGTGGGATGGTATTGACTTTTATTTTGTTTGTCTTGCGGATGCGTTTCTTTTGGTGGCCACTTCACCCTGCTGGCTATCCACTCGCAGTGAGCTCCTCAATCGACTATTTCTGGTTCACCTTTTTCATTAGTTGGGCGCTCAAAGCGGTTATCCTGAAGTACGGTAAAGTCAGAGGGTATCAACGCGCCATCCCGTTCTTCTTCGGCCTGATTTTGGGGGATTTCATAATGGGAGGGCTCTGGATGGTCTACGGCGTTCTGACGCATCAACAGGTTTATATGATCTACTTGAATGGAGGAACGTGGTACTGAAATAACTCAAGTTGCTAGGTTCTGTTGACCTAGGGCTGTCGAGATATAAATCTCGACCTACAGGCTATCTACCGGTGTTGGATACGGCAGGCAAGTCGGACACGATATGCGACCTACGGAGGTGTGTTGGGTTTCACTACATTCGCAAGCTATCAAGCCGAACACCATCTGTAATCGAAGTGGAGTCGCTTACTGTTTTTTATGAGTGTCGTTCCACCCAACCTATGGACTATCAAATGCCAACACGCCCTAGCAATTTAGATTAAAATCCCGGACAAACATATAATTAAACCGACAAGGAAAGCAGGTATTTTTTATGGCATCACACATCTCTAACGTCAGACCTGATCCGGACCCAATACTTGTTGACATCGCTGCATATGCCGCACAAAGCGCTATTGACAGCGACCTCGCTTACGAGACAGCGCGCCACTGTTTGATGGACTCACTCGGTTGTGCGTTGCTGGCATTGCGCTACCCCGAATGCACGAAACATCTGGGGCCAACAGTTCCCGGCACATATGTCCCACACGGTGCCCGCGTTCCCGGGACGCAATTTGAACTAGATCCGGTGCAGGCGGCATATAATATCGGCGGTCTGATTCGCTGGCTGGATTATAACGACACATGGCTCGCGGCGGAGTGGGGTCATCCATCCGACAATCTGGGCGGCCTCCTCGCAACCGCCGACTACTTGAGCCGCCGAAATATAGCAGAGGGGCATCCACCCCTTTTGGTGCGCGATCTTCTCACCGCAATGATTAAAGCGCACGAAATTCAGGGTGTCCTTGCGCTGGAAAACAGCTTGAACCGTGTCGGTCTGGATCATGTACACTTTGTGAAGGTTGCATCGACCGCAGTTGTAGCGGGTATGTTAGGGGGTAGAGAAGAAGAGATTATCAACGCTGTTTCTAACGCTTTTGCCGACGGGGGCAGTCTACGGGTTTATCGGCAATCACCGAACACGGGCTCACGGAAATCGTGGGCAGCGGGCGATGCAACAAGCCGAGCGGTATGGCTGGCATTGATGGCAATGAAGGGGGAAATGGGCTACCCATCCGTACTGTCTGCCGAGGGATGGGGCTTTTGCGATGTGCAGTTCAAAGGAAAGCCATTTGTCCGGCAGCAGCCGTATGGAGCTTATGTGATGGAGAACGTCCTATTCAAGATTGCGTTCCCAGCGGAATTTCACGCACAGACAGCCGTGGAATGTGCTTTCACGCTGCACGAGAGTCTGAAAGGTCGCTTGGATGAGATCGACGAGATTAGAATCACCACGCATGAGTCCGCAATTCGAATCATCTCGAAAACGGGACCTTTGCATAACCCGGCCGATCGCGATCATTGTCTCCAATATATGGCAGCAATTGGGCTAATCTACGGCACACTTACCGCCGACCATTATGAAGACGAGATTGCGGCTGACCCGCGCATTGACGCTTTGCGTGAAAAGATGACAGTTGTAGAAAATTCACAGTATAGCAAAGATTATCTCGATCCGGACAAACGCTCAATCGCTAATGCACTCCAAATCCAATTCAAAGATGGTTCGGTCAGTGAAAAGGTTGAGGTTGAATATCCGATTGGGCATCGTCGTCGTCGGGCAGAAGGGATTCCACTGCTGGAGGAAAAGTTTGTCAATAACCTAGCGACCCGTTTTCCGCCGAAACAGGTACAGGTAATTATGGAACTTTGCCTAGATCGAGAACGATTGGAATCTACGCCGGTGAATGAATTTATTGGGCTGTTTGTTATCTAACCGAACGAAGCGTCACCGAACAGGTAAATGGGGCGGTTTGCTTATGTTAGAGAAGTCCTTATCGGCTATAGGAAATATAGTTTTAATGTGGTCAAATTTAACGAAACCGAACGAAGAAAATCATCGTATGTTACATTCGACATACCACAACATATTGGGCTACTGAACTCGATGGCACACAAAAAAATTGCCCAAAGGCGCCAAAACCCGCATTGCTACTGTCTTTTTCGCTTGACATGGTAATGTGTGTATAGTATAATTGGCTTCGTTTTGTGGTACAATTTTTAAGTTTCTTCATAAATTTAGGAGGATAATATGGCTGATGTAAGTAAGCAAGACGTCGTTGATGCTGTTGCTGACGCGACAGGATCGAGCAAAGCGGATGCAAATAGGGCTGTTGACGCTGTTATCGATTGCATTAAAGGCTCTTTAGCCGCAGGCAAATCTGTCGGGCTAATCGGTTTCGGTACCTTTGAAGTCAGGGAAAGAGCTGCCCGTGAAGGTCGAAATCCCCAAACGGGTGCGACAATCAAAATTGGAGCGAAAAAGGTTCCTGCCTTCAAAGCTGGCAAAGGGCTCCGAGACGCTGTTTAAGTCAGTAGTCACAGTGATCATCAAGGCTCACATAGCTCTGCTTTGAGCGAGCCTTGGTGGTCGTCTCCCACTCCCTATCCGTTCACCTCCCCACCACACTTTCATCCAACCTTGTATCTCAAGCGGAATACCCCAAAACGCTGGATACCTCTTGTCCCATCCCCAAATCTCGATTCTCTAGACGGAAATATGGAAATGGGAAAACGAATAAGAAGCAAGACGAGATATTCCGTGTATTCCCACCCAAATAAAAAAACAATCCATCAAGATAGCATTGAGTTCAACTGTGCTCATTCGCTGTTGTACCTTGGAACCTCGACTCTGTTTGCAACGCCCCACGTTTGAACCTTAAATTACAGAATAGATTGACGCCATATCATAAAATAGGCTACACTTATAGGAAACTGTCGAGCGTATTGAGCAGAACAGGGTTGATTCTCAGGCGAATTTCTGCCGTGTGGCTCTCGCTTAGATAGCCCAACCTTGACAAATCAGTAATTTATGGAGAACGAATAGTTGAACGATACCAATTCCGTCGATGTGCCAGACACAGATTTAGAAGCCGCAGAATTTCTGAAAAATGCACGAGAATCAATTCTAAATGAACTGAAGAAACGAATTGTTGGTCAACAAGCAGTCATTGATGAATTATTGATTGCGCTTTTTTCGCAAGGGCACTGTTTACTTGTGGGAGTGCCCGGGCTAGCAAAGACCTTGCTTATCAATAGTCTGGCTCAAATTTTAGATCTTGACTTCAGTCGTATCCAATTTACGCCAGATTTGATGCCTTCGGACATCATCGGTACTGATATTATCCAAGACGAGGTGGAAACTGGCAGGCGATTCTTTCGCTTCATTAAGGGACCCGTTTTCGCCAATATCGTCCTAGCAGACGAGATAAATCGCACCCCGCCCAAAACGCAAGCTGCACTGTTGCAAGCTATGCAGGAATACAAAGTGTCCGCGGGTGGTACAACCTATGAATTAGATCGTCCCTTTTTTGTTTTAGCAACACAAAATCCGATTGAGCAGGAGGGAACATATCCGCTGCCTGAAGCGCAACTGGATCGGTTTATGTTCAACATCTACCTTGACTATCCCGATCCCGCCGATGAAAAACAGGTTGTCATGACAACGACTTCCGCATACGAACCGCAATTAGACGCCGTCATCACAAGCGAAGAGATTTTGCGATTGCAGCAGGTGGTGCGGAAGGTTCCGATTGCGGAGTCAATTGTTGATTACGCAGTTGCGTTAAGTCACCGTTCCCGTCCAAATGCGTCGGAGGCGCCCGATTTCATCAAGGATTGGGTCAATTGGGGGGCTGGTCCCAGAGCGTCGCAATATCTTGTGCTGGGAGCGAAAGCACGGGCAATCACGCACGGGCGGTATCATGTCTCTTACGACGATATACGTGCCGTTGCGAAACCGGTGCTACGACACCGCATTCTTACAAACTTCAACGCCGAAGCCGATGGCATATCAAGCCTTGATATCATTGATCGATTGCTAGAATTGGTACAACCGTCCGAAACTTAGGCGGAAGCATACAAATGTGCAGATAGCTAAAGAGAGAGGGCATTATCCATTAGTTCTCTGCCGATATCCGTGTTTCTACGATTACCTCTACACTCCACTAAGCTTGATGCCTGTGGAGTGAAAACTCTAAACCCGAATATTTGGAGGAAACTTATATGCGACCTAACAAATTACGAGAGCTGTTGAACGCGGGGAAACCGACGCTCGGCACTCACATCCACAGCACTTGGCCCTCCCTTATCGAGGCGATTGGACACACAGGCTTGTATGATTATGTTGAATTTGTGGCAGAATATGGTCCCTTCGATCTGCACGATTTCGATAACTTAGGTCGGGCCGCTGATTTACACGGCTTGTCCAGCATGGTCAAGGTTGACCAAGAGCCACGTGGCTTTATTGCGCAACGCGCAATCGGTTCCGGCTTTCAGAGTGTGTTGTTCGCTGACTGCCATACAGTGGAAGATGTCAAGGAATGTGTGCGCATTTCCCGCCCAGATACCCCTGAAGATGGCGGTTCCTACGGTGTTGCAACTCGCCGTTTCTCATACATGGGATACGGAGGCTCACAAGAATATGTTAGAGCGATAAGAGATGTTGTCGTTGTGATTATGATTGAGAAAGCGGGCACTGTCGATGATTTGGAGGAAGTCCTTTCGATCGAAGGGGTTGATATGATTCAGTGGGGCGGATCTGACTACTCGATGAATATCGGCAAAGCCGGTGAACGGGGATCTCCTGAAATTCAAGCCGCCGAGCGCAAAGTATTCGAAACTGCCCTGAAGATGGGGGTGCCGCCGCGCGCGGAGGTCAATACTGTGGATGCGGCAAAATCCTACCTTGATATGGGCGTGCGCCATTTCTGCATTGGCACCGACATTTCCATCCTTTTCGATTGGTGGAAGACACACGGCGACGATTTTAGGAAAGCTTTAGAACCTGTTTGAGAAATCCGAATAATCTCTGAACATTGTCCTTTTACCGGTAAATACTCTCAAAATCGGTTGATTGTGCCCATAGAATGGCAAAAGATGACCGTTTCACGTACTCTTAAAACAGACCCTAAGCCCCAGCGGGGCGACATGTTTATAGAATACAGGACAAACAAACAACCTAAGCCCCAGCGGGGCGACATGTGAACAACTGTCTAAGGATGACCCTTTCACTTTTAAAACAGGCTCTTAGAAGGTTAGTGTTATTTGATTTTTGAGATGCAATTACCATATTAAGTGATAGCGTCGCATCTCGAATTGTAAAATGAAACGTGAAACGTGAAACGCAATAGATGGGAACCTTCACGTTTCACGCTTCACGCAGGGAGACGGTGTGGAACGTAAAACCGAAGTTGTCCGCGAAACGCGGGAGACGCAAATTACACTCAAACTCAATATTGACGGTTCAGGAACGTCCAACGTCAACACCGGCGTTGGATTTCTCGACCACCTACTTGAACTCTTTGCCAAACACGGTTTCTTTGATCTTGAAGTAAATGCTACCGGCGACCTTCATGTTGACGCACATCATACCGTTGAAGATGTGGGTATCTGCTTAGGCGATGCTTTCAGACAGGCAGTTGGAGACAAAGCAGGAATGCGTCGATTTGGCAGTTTCACTGTTCCGATGTATGAGGCCCTTGCACAGGTAGATCTAGATCTCTGCGGCCGCTCCTACCTTCACTACCAGACCCCGCTCAATTATGGAAAGGTAGGCACGTTTGATGTGGAACTTGCTGAGGAATTTTTTCACGGATTTGTCAACCACAGCGGGACGACGTTGCACATCAATGTCCCTTACGGAACCAATCGCCACCATATCATTGAAGCGATTTTCAAGGCAGTTGCAAAAGCACTTGATATCTCCACAAGTATTGATGATCGCGTCAGCGGTGTGCTTTCAACCAAAGGCACCTTATAGAAGAATAACGAGTAATGCGTAAGGGGTGATCTGTCTAAGACGTTCTCTTTGAAGGGGACTGTCATATGACCAATGCGCCCTTACGTGTTGCTTATTGCGTACTATCTGTTCCATTGTACCAACCAACAGCACAGAAGAATTAACCTATTCCTTCACCTAAAAACTTTTTTTGTAAACTAGCTCTTTCCCTTCTGCGTTTACCTCCAAATCAGGGTAAGTCGTCATGAAAGACTCCTACCGTGTATTAAGTTCCTTATGGAGTCGGCAGCTATCTTTTAGTGATCTGCCAAATCGGTGAACGGCTTATCTGATTCTAGGTCCGACGGAGAGACGCATTGAATTTGATCGTCACAAAAATTTTCCGCCCGCCTTACCTTCTCATCCTCCCCCTTATTTTTGTCTTGCTACATCCTCCCGCTGCTCGCGCCGAACCAGTTCTCAAAGATGTATCGTTGACGGAATACTACAGCCAACGCCGCGCCCAAGCGCTCGACGCGGAAGAAACCACCGCGCCCTCCGAACTTGTTGAAGCGTCGCAAACGCAGAATTTCTGGGCATCTCCAGCAGATACGGATCCGTGGCAAACTCCTCCCCCGCCCGACGAGAAAACAGAAGAACAGGATATCCGTCTAGAGATGTTGACGCCGTATTTCGACTCGTTGCGTCGGTGGAAGAATCCGCCCTACCTGCTTGATCTCCGCGACCTTGATGACCTGCGCGAGGGAAAACGGGAGGAGAAGGAAAAAGGCATTGCGCTCCCTCTCCAGTCTAACCTCCAGATCACAGGTCATAAATCGGTAACAGTTGAACTTCACCAAACACACTATTTTGGCGAAGGCGATATTAATCGTTATGGGGGCAGCTATGGAGGGGGTAGTTTCGGTTCCGGACTTGATCTCGGGTTGACATCCTCCTACAGCTACGACAGCTATAGCAGCGGTTTCGGTGGAGGGTATGGCGGGGGATTCGGCGGAGGATACGGTGGATATGGTGGAGGGTATGGCGGTGGATATGGCAGCGGTTTTGGCAGTAGCCGTTACGGCGGGGTACCCCGTGATACTGGGATAAATATTCGACAAACTCTCGAAGTAGGGCTGCATGGACGGGTTGGAGAACATACCCACGTTGAAGTGGAATATAGCGACTCTGGCGGCGGATATGGGGGTGGATACGGTGGCTATAGTAGCGGCTATAGTGGTGGATATGGTGGGATGAAAGAGCAGAAAATCCGTGTGTGGTACGAAGGATCGGAAACAAGTATCCTCAAAACCCTCTCGTTTGGTGACTTGACACTCAATCTGCCAAACGCTCGCTTTCTGAATGTTAATCGTAATCTTTTTGGGCTTGAGGCGGTCGCCCAACTTGGTGGGGCAAAGTTGACCGCGTTTGGCTCTCGCAGCAAAGGCATTTCGGATATACGCCGGTTCCGCGGTGAATCGCGACGCGCAGCAGGTGGCAGGGGTCGTCAAATTGCCGACGCAAACTATGTTAAAGAACGTTTTTACCTAATTCAACTCGGCGAAGATGAGCTCCTTCACGACTCATATCGTCCAATTAAGCACGGTAGCGAGGAAATCTATATTGACGACAACGTTGCAAGCAACAATCAGGGCGGCGTGCGGACGGGGCGTGGTTACTTCAATCTGCAGCAAGCGGGTCAGGACTATAATATCAATTACGAAACGGGTGAAATTGAGTTCGTAACACCAATTTCTGCCAGCTACGAAATCGTTGTCGCTTATGAATATCTCGGTGAAGGCGGTGGCTTGGTCGGGAATCCGGGGAATGTCTTTGCGGATGAAAACGGCGATGGTACGGTCGATGAAGAGGGGGAGGAAATCGGCTATGTGACCATCAAAAAGAAAAGCCTGCGAGGAACAGAATCTCGGCGTGTGTATAGCCTCGGCAACCGAAATATTAGTCCACGGGACTATCAGATCGTAATTGTGCGTCAGGGGAGCGGCGAGTCTTTTGATACAGGGACCGAAGAAGTTCCTTACATCCAGATTTTCGGACTCGATGAAAATGAAGATGGCATCGTTGATCCAGAGTTCCTCGACTTTGACCGAGGCCTCCTCACGTTCCCCGATTTACGCCCCTTTGTCATCGACGATCCTGAAAATCCCTATTTCCAATTTCGCGCTCGACTGAGTAACGAAGCGATCTACCGCGAAAACCCACAAACGACAGATGCGGCTTATACAATCATTGTGGATTACTCCTTCCAATCGGAAACGTATAACGTCGGGTTGTTTGTAATTCCAGGCAGCGAGAAAGTACGGCTCAATGGACGACAACTACAACGCGATGTTGACTATACGATGGTATATGAGGTCGGCAGCATTCGCTTTTTCACTGAACTTGACGAATTTGATGAGATTGTGGTCGAATTCGAGAGAACGCCATTCGGTGGATCACTGCAACAGACCGTCGCTGGACTATGGCTAGAATATTCCTACGTGCCTAAACAGAAAGCAGAACAAAAAGAGCAGAAATTAGACCGATTTGAAAGACTTATCGGCAGAAGCGATCGTCCGGAAACCGACGATTTTGCTGAAACAGACGACACCTCTTTTGGGCGCAGATCCTCCGATGGATTTGGTAGCAGCTTCGGCGGTAGGCGATATGGCGGTGGAAGGTCAGGCAGTTTCGGGGGTGGTTTTGGCGGTGGTTTTGGAGGGTACTCAAGTTTAGGTGGTCGATCTAGGCGGGGGTTGCGTGCCGGCGGCAGCAGCTATTTCAATCCACAATTCCAAAAGGGCTTTAGTATCGCAACAGGCTATATCCTGAACACCGGACAAAAGCCATCTCGTATTCCCGACGTCAATGGTGCACCGAGTCGATTGCAGGCTGTTAACCTCAACACTACCTTTGGTAGAGATTTCAATTTGGCGTGGCTGTTGAATCCATTGCCGTTTGTCGCAATGCGTAATTTCCCACTGTCGATAAATTTCAGCGGGGAAACAGCGTTCTCCCACAACAACCCGAATAGCGTTGGTCTCGCCCTAATCGATAGCATGGAAGGGGCACGAGAGGCTTCAAACACGCCTACGTTCAAACACCACTGGCGCGTGAGCAGTGCACCTATAGCAGAAGGAATAACCTTGGACAATCGGGCGCTGTTTCGGGTATTAGCCAAAGATCGCAATGAATCTCAGGCTGTCGGCAACTATATGCGGAATCGTGAAGTGCCTGCGTCAGTAATCAATCCGCTGGCGACTTCGACGGAAGAACGCCTCGTTATGGAGGTTGGTTACGATCTGACTGATGTTATTGAGGAGTGGGGCGGTTTTTCGTACGGTCTGTCGGCTTCCGGAGAAGATTTTTCGGAGCGCCAATTCCTCGAAATTTGGTTTCGGGTACGCGGTGACTCCGATGTGACCTTGCATATCGATCTGGGTGTCGTGAGCGAGGATAGCGACTTGGATAACCGACTTGACACCGAAGATTTGCCACCAGAGCTCGAAGATATCAACGGGGACGGAAAGATCGATACGTTGGACCTCGATTTGGAGAACTTGCCCGCCTCTCAAAAGTTCCGTGCAAATGGTTCGTTGGATACAGGCGAGGATGTCGGCTGGGAGTATAGTGCCGGTTTCCAACCGGCGAAAGTTGGTCCTAACAACACAGTTTTGGATACAGAAGACCTTAACGGAGATGGTGTTCTAGACACCATTGATGCGTACCTCGAAATTAAAATCCCACTCAACGATATCCCTGAAGAGTGGCTAAAGCGCCAACATCCGAATGGCTGGACATTTTTGAGCATCCCGCTCAACGCAGCCACATTAGAAGGCACCCGCTTACCCGATCTTGGATTTGTCCAACATATGCGTTTCTGGTTACAGAAGAACAGATCTGGAACCGTTACAGGCACATTTGAGTGGGCTTCAATTGAGGTAGTCGGAGTTCAGTGGGAACGCGGCGTAGTAACGCGAAATGATGCTATTACTAATGATGCAGCCGAGCGGTTTACCGTTGGCACCAAAGATAACTTCAACTTCAACGACTATCAGGCCGCCTATGAACAAATCAAGGATGAAGACGATTTCAAAAAGTTACATCCCTTTACGGAAGCGACATACGGCTATCAACAACGACAGCAGCGCGAACAAACGCTGACGTTGGATTATGCACTTCTGCCCGGATCCTTCGGCGTGACATCGCGGGTGCTGCGCGGTCAACAACATGGTGAAGGACAAGATTTTTCAAAACACGACACGCTCAGACTGTGGATTTACGGAGACAGAAGCGAGACGACATTTGTGTTGCGGCTTGCACCGAGTATCCGCACTGGATTTCGATCTACCTATCGGTCTGCGGGTCCCTTTGAGGATCCACAAGATCAAGAAGAAGATATCAACATCTTTGAAAATTTGAGAGACTATTACGAATACACACGTGTAATTGATTTTGATGGTTGGAAACTGATTGAAATCGAGTTAGGCGATCTGAAGCGAAACGAATATCCCGACGGCAATGTATTAACCGATCTAGGCGGGCTTATACCGCAGACAGGTCAGATTGACCAACCGGATACAGACCCACCAGCTGAAGAGGCGGTAGATGCCGACGAACCCGATGGACATCCGGATGGTTTTGTTGTACGAGGAACAAACAGTTCGCAACTTTCAATAAAGAACGTTGGCGGTATCCTGATCGGCCTCCGCAACGACACTGAACGGGAGATTGGTGGGGAAGTATGGGTCAACGAAATTCATCTAAGTAATCCGATTGTCCGTTCAGGTTGGGCACGGCGCGCCAACATGAACGTTAAACTCGGCAATCTACTCAAGGTTAACGGTGGATACGCAAAGCAGGACAAAGACTTTGAGAATTCTGCCGGCGATACGGGGCGTCAACGCCGACACGATTTAGGTTATAGTACAACCAGCAATGATTTCAATATCGATAGCGAGCTTAGCCTCTTCTCTTGGCTACCGATTCGCTACTCTGTCCGAGAGGAGGAATCTGAAACACAAAGCCAGCCTGGTTCGTTCCGCTCCTTCCAAAGTGGAAAGAGCAAAACAAAGAATCGGGACTTTTCGGCAAACTTGAATCTACGTCCACTTCCAATACTGGGATTTGCACTCAATCGCCAAGATTTTTGGAATGAACGTCAAGGCACAGAGCTCAGCGATCTCTACACCGGCTCTTTCCAGTTCGGTCTCGGATCGTTTTTTGGACTTGATGTTCAGTACCACCACGAAGACGTTGAAACCGATTCATCGACGGCGACAGATACTTACAGTAGCAGCGGCTCTTCGTTTGGGAGTTACTATGGACGAAGCCGAGATGAAAAGGTTGATAGCGGAAGTATTTCAATTGACATCAGTCCGTTTGAAAGTTTTAGCCTCAATCCGCAGTACGAGGTTCGTCGAACGCTTGAGAAACGGGATTCAAACAATCAAAGTGGAGGTGGTTTTGGCAGCTTCGCGCAATTCACAGATACAACAACAGAGGAAACAGAGGAACAAGCAGCAGTGCCGGTGTTCACCATTGCGGAACGGGAACATCGACTCGCGCTAAATCCGCGCCTGAATCGTGATTTGCTCGGTATCCGTCCAACGATTAATAACCGAGTCAGCCTAAGTGAAAACTGGTTTGGCGATCGGAAAGATGCTCGGATCAGCGCGAATATCAGTTTAGGACTCAATGTCCGCCCGCGGGTGTGGTTCGGTTGGTTGTTCCGAGAACCGGAGCCTGAAGTCCCGCCTGGAGAAGGGGCTGAGCAAGGAACAGAAAAGGAAGGACAGGAAGAAAATAATGAACAGAGTGGTGAACAATCTAAACCGCCCGCAGAATTTGATAGTTTTGAGGCAGAGACACGTCTTGAGGAAAGCCGTCAGCGAGAACTTGACAGACTTGAACGCATGGGTATCGATTCGGAGATAATTGAAGACGCGGAGAATCAACGGGGCGACTGGATTCGTCGCGACAAGGCGGAGCTAGCACGGAAGCTGAAAGAACGAGAGGGTAAGGAAGAGAAAAAGGAGGCGGGCATTATCCAACGAAGTATCGAAAGCCTTGGACTAAATGCAAACGTCAGTCTTAATAACCAAGATTCTCTACGAGGATTGGATCCGGGTATGCGCATTGCGGACATTTTGCAACTTCCGGATGAGGCTGAAGAACGGACCCAGTCGCGTCAGGGCACCCGCTACAGCTTCCGTACATCGGTGGATCCGTGGAGCTGGGCGTCACTTGGCGGCAACATTGACCGCAGCAACAATTTCACCAAGTCATCAAGCACGTCCTCTCGATCTGAATCCATTCGTTACGAAGGAGATATTAAGATTTTCAACGAAAAAAACACGTCGAGTCTTCAGTTGAGATACGGTTATACACTACGGGATCAGAGTAATATCAGCACCCAGATTGGTCAAAGCACCGCCCACGAGCCTTCGGTTAGTTGGAGTCATACATGGACAGAGACTACGAGAACTGCATTTGGTATCCGCCTCACACAACGTGACGGCGAACGCAGCGGGATTGACACGACTTCGTTCATTGTCACGCCCAATGTAAGCGTTGACTATCGGGTGCGGATAGAAGGTGGAATTCGTCTGCCCTTTGTCGGCAAAATTCCGCTTGAGCACGACTTAGACCTCAGTAATACCCTCTCAACGGTTCTCCGTCGTGAGCGGTTCGGAGCAAATCGGGAAGAACGGTCTGAGCGATATGAGACCTCTCTGCGGATTGGATACAGATTGAGTGAGCGCCTCACTGCTGATTTGAATCTCGGCTTGAGTTACAATAATGACCGTGTCGAAGAGGGACGCGATTTCATTTCGGTGGCAAGTGCATTGACGGTTCGTGGAGAGTTTGAGTAATCGTAAGGGATTGATTGGGTTTTACATCAATAAGCTGCTCGACACCTCCACTGGGCCACTCGACCCTGATCAGATCAATGTGAGTGTCATTCCCAATTCCAAAGATAGCCGTGAGTTCGCTTTGCGAACAGTAGCTTGCCCCGCTCTTCAGCGTACGAGTCTGCGTGCCAGATTTCGATTGCACGGTAACCTTTGCACCGATCCCACTTCGGTTGTTCTTGGTCCCGATCAATTTCAACTTGATCCAACTGTTTCGATTCCCGCCATCGTTACGGTATAGACGGGCTGCCGTATTAGAAGCATTCACCAACACATCCCAATCACCATCGTTATCAATGTCTCCATACGCTGCACCGCGCCCGACGATCGGTTTTTGGAGATCCGAGCCAACTCTTGGCGCAACGTCTTCAAACTGACCATTGCCGATATTGTGGAACAGATGCGGTGGTTGTGCATAAGTCACTTCGCTCTGCACGGCGTTGATGTCGTTTTCAATATGACCATTGGCTGCAAAGATATCGAGTTTCCCATCTAGGTCAAAGTCGAAGAAGAAGCAACCAAACGTCAACGTCAATAGGCTAGCATACCCGACGTTGGCAACGGGCGCATCATCAATAAAAAACTCTCCCTCGTTATGGTAGAGATTCATCATCTCATTGGAGAAATTACCGATTACGAGGCTTTCTCTGCCATTGCCATCGTAGTCTCCAGCATCAATCCCCATCGCGCCCCTCGCAACGCCTCTTTCATCATAAGCGATTCCGGTGAGCATTCCTCTTTCTATAAAGGTGCCGTCCCCGTTGTTCTGATAGAGCTTATTCGGTTGGGTGTCATTCGCCTCAAAGATGTCGGGAAAGCCATCGCCATTGTAGTCAAATATGCAAACACCGAGCGATTTACTGGTCGGATCTTCAATTAAGGCAATTCGGGAGACATCAGTGAAGGTTCCGTCTCCACGATTCCTGAACAGTTTGCTCGCTTGTCCCGGATACGATCTGGGTCCGCAGTATGATTGATTCACGCCGTCTAGCGTGCAGAAAAGATTTGTTTCAGGCGTCCATTCTATGTAATTGGCAACGAAGAGATCGAGGTTGCCATCTCTATTGTAATCTAGCCACGCACAACTTGTCCCGAAACCGGGGTTATCGATCCCCGCCGATTCCGTTGCATCGAGAAAGGTCCCATCTCCCTGATTCTGGAACAACCGATCCGCCGCGAGGCAGCTGATATACAGATCATCATCGCCGTCGTTATCGTAATCGGCAACGGCAACACCGAGTCCATACAATTCTACGGCAAGTCCGGCAGTTTCTGTGGCATCTGTGAATGTTCCGTCTTGGTTGTTCCGATAGAGACCCATCGTTTGTCGCCTGCCAGTTGAATGTCCACCCCAATCCTTACCATTTACCAACAGAATATCCTGCCAGCCATCGTTATCGTAGTCAATAAACGCACAGCCAGAAGCGATCTCTTCTGGAAGGTATTTTCCGCCAAAAGCCCCAGTGTTGTGGACAAAATCGATCCCTGCCTCCTCTGTAATATCAACAAATTGAGGGAGTGTTTCTGCGGCGATTGTGCTTTGAATCCAGATCAGAGATAAAAAAATAAAAATCCATTCTGTTAATGATGTGATTCTCATTATTGGCTCATAAAAAAATAAAGTGAAAAACGCTCAGAGAAACCGAGTTTTTTCTTGAAAACTCGGTTTCTTCGCACTATTTCTTAACATGACCTCACTGTTTTTGTCTTTATGGTGGATGTTAAAAATAAATGAACACTTTCGCCCACCGGTAGAACGGTAGTTTCGTTTTCCTAACCGCCTCGGTTTCGCGTGTCCCATTAATTCTAAGATCTACTCTAAGTACCCACTTTAACTTTCGTATTGTGTGTCATCGCCGCCTCAACGGCTAAACAGGTTTCTACTGTTGCAATCCCCTCCGATAACGGACAAGCGAGCGGTGTATCCTCTAAGATACTATCTACAAAGTTTTCCATCTCGTATGCCCATTCAGGCGAGCCACGACCGTGTAGCGGCGTCGTTGTCAAACGTTCTGGATCCCATTCGGCAGATTTGTGCAGAGAGCCCTGAAGGATTTCTTCCTCCCACCAACAGACAATTGTGCCCCCGTGCCCGTAGACGGAAAGCGACATAATGTATGGGCGCACCACCGATGCGCTGGTAAATACCTTTCCCATCGCACCATTTCTGAATTTTAGGATTGCGAGTCGCGCATGGTCTGTATAATCGCCGGATACCTCCTCAATGTCGCCAGCAACCCAGCGCAACAGGTCTACGGAATGATAGGCGATACCCAATCGCATCTGTGCACGCGGGCTGCGTCCCCATGTCAGACGGCTCGGATATTCATCCGGATCCGCCTTATGTGCGTAGTTGGAGGAAAGGTAGAACACATCGCCGACCCCACCGCCGGAGATAATCTCTTTCGCATGTGCAAAGGTGGGCCAAGATCGGCAGATATGCCCCGTGGCAGCTTTCTGGTTCGGATATTCAAACATAGCGACGCGAAGTGCCCGGCATTCCTCAATCGTGAGGCAAGCAGGGGTCTCACCGAGGACATGCTTACCCGCACCCAAGCACGCTAGCAGCTGCTCCGCATGAAGGTAGTGTGGCGTGCACAGATTAAATGCGTCAATTTCGTCGTCCCTCAAGGCTTCGTCAAATGAGCGATAGATTTTCGGCACGCCCCAGGTCTCTGCTTTCGCCTTTGAAGCGTCAGAATGTGCCACTACAGCGGCAACGGTCGCTTTCTCAGAAATCGCTTGGTAGCCGTTAAAATGGTTCGTACCTGTCCAGCCTGTACCGACTATACAGACGTTGACTTTGTTCATCGTTTAGATCTCCCTAGTTCTGACAAACCTACCCCACATAAAAACTGATTCGTGAATGAACTCCAAAAAATTGTCCCTCACTTCGGAGGTTCTATGATATAATATCATAAGTTTCTACCTCCTGTAAGAACAAATAGCACAGATCTTCGGAATGAAACAGATGTGTTTGCCAGCGATCGCAACATTCTGTGACGCGGTACTATGATACAACTCGCATCACCCACTGGGAGAGAAGGTATCCGCAAGTTGAACTAATATTATATGTTACGAATTTTTCCTAGAGGTCTGTTATGAAAAAAACGCAGCGGAGTGCCAGCCAATTCCTCATCGCTGCGTCTACGCTGTTAATTTCGGCGATTGCGCTTTCCCCCTGGCCAACAATCAGCGATGCGGCACTGCCCCTCGACGAGATTGAACTGCCGACGGGGTTTGAAATTAGCGTCTATGCGGAAGGCGTCGCTGGCGCGCGTTCAATGAGTCTGAGCCCCAATCGCACACTATTTGTCGGCACCCGGGGGACGGGGAAAATTTATGCGGTTCTGGATGGTGACGGGGACAACCAGGCCGATGAAGTCATCACGGTTGCACAGGGTTTGGATTCGCCCAACGGCGTCGCGTTCCGTGATGGAGCACTTTACGTGGCTGAAATCAGTCGCGTGCGGCGCTACGATAACATCGAAGCCAGTCTGCACAATCCGCCTGCACCTGTCATGGTTAACGACAGCTTCCCGAATGACAAACATCACGGTTGGAAATTTATCCGTTTTGGTCCCGATGGGTTGCTTTACGTTCCTGTCGGCGCACCGTGCAACGTCTGCGAGCGCCAGGATCCACGCTATGCAACGATTATGCGGATGAAGCCCGATGGCACAGACCTGGAAATCTTTGCACATGGTGTCCGTAACTCCGTCGGATTTGATTGGCGTCCAGAGACACAGGAACTCTGGTTCACCGACAATGGTCGGGATATGATGGGTGACAACAGACCCCCCGATGAACTGAATCACGCGCCAGAGAAAGGACTGCACTTCGGTTTTCCCTATTGCCATGGCGAGGAGATTTTCGATCCTGTCTTCGGTCAACAACGCAGGTGTGAGGAATTTACGCGGCCAGCGATGAAGTTAGGCCCGCATGTGGCGGCGCTCGGTATGCGCTTTTACACGGGCGCCATGTTTGGTGAAACATATCAGAATCAGATCTTCATCGCCGAACACGGTTCTTGGAATCGCACGGTACCGATTGGCTATCGTGTGACGCTTGTGCGGTTGGAGGATAACCAAGCGGTGTCTTATGAAGTTTTTGCGAAAGGTTGGCTACGAGAGAACGGTCAGGCATGGGGGCGTCCTGTGGACATACTCGTGATGCCTGATGGCGCACTTCTCATCTCCGACGACCGCGCGGGCGTCATTTACCGCATCAGTAAGTCAACCGTTGTGCCGGTGGAGGCGACAGGAAAACAACAGGCCTTGTTGGGCAAAATCAAGCAAAATGCTCTGTTTCAGAACTATCCCAATCCCTTTAACCCCGAAACGTGGATTCCCTATCAACTAGCGGAAAAAGCATACGTTCGCATCCGCATCTGCGACGCTTCCGGACATCTCGTCCGGGAGTTAGCGCTCGGTGATCAGCCTCCGGGTGACTATCGAAAGCGGCAGAAGGCAGCTCACTGGGACGGACGGAACCACGCCGGTGAACTTGTCGTAAGCGGAATCTATTTCTATATCCTGGAAGCCGGTGATTTCCGCGCCACACGGCAGATGAGTGTAGTGCGATAGGTGTAGTTTTCCGTTTGCTAGGGAACATGGTTAATGATGCGCCCTCTCCCTGAAAACTTCAAGGGAAAAACAAAAAGCATTGATAGCTAACCACTCTTAAATTTTGGGCAAGTGGGCTAAAGTGAATCAACGCACAATACCCGCTATTAAAGGCGCGATGCTGCTTCTAACCCTTACTCCATTTTCGGGCAGAAAGTCCATCTCGCTTTTATCGCCAAAAATATCTGTGACAAGACGAGGGGCGAGATTCAAGGAGCTAGCGCCTTGGCCCTCCGTTTTGATCTGCGGGTCTCTGCGTGAATCTGAATCCCACAATACAAAGCACCATCAAATCCATAACTCATAACTGAAAATCGGAGGTATAAAAGCTATGCCCAAACTCGTTGATCCCGTCATTGCAGATCCGGACGACATTGAAGCACAGATCGAATGCTTCAATGCCCACGGTTATGTCATCCTTCCTGATCTACTTTCACCCGACGAAGTCGACACCCTCAATGACGCCATCGACCGAGATCGGGAGTCGAATCCGTTCATGTGGTTTTCTGGAACTGCACCCGACTACAACTGTAATCTCTTGCTGACAGAACCTACCTTTGAGATGACCATCCGCCATGAAAGGTTACTCCCGCTTATCAGAGAATTGATGGGCGGTCCCATCTGTTTTGAGGAACTCGCTGTGCGCCACCGCGGTGGAGAGGATGAAGCACATGATACGGGGTGGCACAGGGATCGCGGCTATTGGCCCGAACATCCCCTGAATCTCGATTATCCACAGGTTATCTACTACCTAAACGATGTGAACAAGAACACCCACTGCTTCAGTATCAGTCCAGAGCCTGCTGGCGGGGAAATTCTTGATGACAAAGACGCACATCTTGAACGCGGCGGTGTTCTCCATTTCTATGGCAGCGCAGGCTCGGCAATCCTTTTCAACTGCGCCACTTTGCACGGCGTAACACTGCGGAAAACCGATAAGGTGCGCCGCACCATTCAGGTCTATTATGGACATCCCAATCGCCGTTCCTTGAGCGAAGTAACGATGATGCCTCCGAACCTATGGCGAGATCATCCAGACCCAGAAGTTCGGCGTTTCTACAGCAAGTTCAATCGGTATACAAGAGTGATGATGGAAGGATTAAGTATGTCCGATGATAGAGAACACTCGCTTCCCCAACTGTAGGTGAAAATCATGCAATTCAAAGAGCATCTTGTTGATGACACAATCAGAAGCGTTTACGGACTGGAAGTCGCCGACATGAACGGCAACGGTAAGAAGGATATCATCATGGGATCGACCGGCGAGCCGGTCATTGTCTGGTACGAGGCGCCCGATTGGAAAAGGCACCTGATTTCAGACCAACACCCCGGCAACATCACCATCGCCGCTCAGGATGTGACAGGAAGCGGCATACCGGATCTGTTTGTTGGAAGTGCATTTAATCGGGGCGACCGCTCTCTCATCGAATATCTACATTGGCTCGAAGCCCCTGCGGAAGACGGACAGTGGAAGAGCCACTTCATCGAAGAGATCCCATACCTGCACCGGATCGCCGTTGCTGATATCAACGGTGATGGTCAACCTCTGCTGTTCGCCGCATCAATTCAGGGACCCGAAGGCGGGTTAGATGATTGGTACGATCCGGGCAGTCTCTGGTGTTACCCGTTTCCAAGCGATCCGGTCAACGGACCTTGGGAACGCCGCTTAATCGATGGCGAGTTGCATCTCAATCATGGGATGAGTGTCGGCGATGTGGACGGGGATGGCAGGCTCGATATCCTAATTGGCTGTCGTGACGGAGTCATTTGGCTTGAACCTCCTTCGGATCCGTTAACGGGTGAGTGGAGTCGATGGGTAATTAGCGATCAAGAGAGCAGCGAGGTTTTCACAGTCGATCTGGATGGCGATGGGGTCAACGAAATTTTATCCATAGAACCGTGGCACGGGAATACGCTGTCGTGGTACAAGGCATCGGGGGATTTGCGGACAGGCAAATGGACGCGATACCAGATTGATGACACGCTGAATCGTGGTCATTCGCTGCACGGAGTTGACATCGATGGCGATGGACGGGTGGAAATTATCTCTGGGTATAATGGTGAGGGCTGGCGCCTCCAGCTCTATCGTCCTGAAAATCTTGATCAGAACCGGTGGTCGAAAGAACTGATTGACGACGGTGGGTTGGGGGTTGGCAACATGCACGTGCTTGACCTGAACAACGACGGACGGGTGGACATTATCGCTGGGGGATTGAGCACGGGCAACGTCAAGTGGTATGAGAATTTGGGAACGTAGTTTTTGGCATTATTTCATTCATTCTTCTTACGTTCCACCTTTGGGATACACATGTCGCCCCGCTGGGGCTTTGGTTGACTAGGTCGTCGCGTTTCTATAAACATGTCGCCCCGCTGGGGCTAAATGAACAGATAAACCAATGATTCTTCACGTTTCACGTTATCAATATCTATTATGCTTATACTCTGTGCCAACGTTGGTAGCACTTCATTCAAATACCAAATTATTGATGTCAAAACATCAGCATCGTTAGTCAAAGGAGGCGTCGAGCGGGTCGGCAATTCACCATCACCCTTCACACACGATGTCCCCGGCAAACCGACTGTAAGCGGCGAAATCGACGCAACAGACCACAATGCTGCGATTGTGCACGCGATAGATCTGATCACTCACCCAGAAACAGGGGTAATGGCGGATCTCAGCGACCTCGTAGGGATAGGGTTTAAGACCATTCTCGCCAGAGGAATTTGGCGTTCCGCATTGATAACAGATGAAGTAGTCAATGCCCTTGAAGCCGACATCCCATTTGCCCCTACCCACAATCCCGCTTACATCGCCTCGATCCGTGCGTTTCAGGATCGACTCCCGGACACGCCGTTGGTCGCCGTTTTTGAGACATGGTTTCACCAAACGATGCCTGACTACGCCTCCGAATTTGGGGTGCCGCGGGAGTGGGTTGAGAATCATCAAATCCGCCGTTACGGCTTCCACGGCGCGTCACATCGTTACATCTCAGAGCGCGTCCCCCAACTGCTCGACAATCCACCGCCGAATCTGCGAATTATCTCCTGCCATCTTGGTGGGAGTTCATCGTTGTGCGCTATTCGTGATGGTCAGTCAATTGATACGACGATGGGAGTTTCGCCACAATACGGTCCCATCCAGTCGTCTCGAAGCGGCGATTTAGATCCGTTTGCGGTGCTTTACCTAATGGATACGGAGGGGTGGGATACGGACGAGATTCGTCGTCAACTAAATGATGAGTCGGGGTTGCGAGGAATCTCAGGGGTCAGCGGCGATTTGCGCGACCTCGAAGTGGCAGCAGCGGAAGGGAATGACGACGCACGATTGGCGATGGATACCTTTTTCTATCAGGTCAAGAAGTATATCGGTGCCTACCTCGCTGCGCTCGGCGGGGTGGACGTGATTGCCTTCACCGGCGGGATTGGTGAAAAGAGTACAAGTGCACGTGCAGCAATCTGCGACGGCTTGGAATGGCAAGGTATTTTGTTAGATCCGCAAAGGAACGAGAGTCATACCGGCGAAGGCGAAATCTCCACAACCGATAGCCGGGCAAAGATTCTCGTCGTGCCAGCAGATGAGGAGATTATCGTCGCACGAGAAACGGCAAACGTAATCACCCAACACCGCGCCTCAAATAGGTAGCGAGAAAACGCTCATCCATTCTCTACGGTCAATCATCAAAAAGATAGGTCAATAGCCGATCCCCATCCTGAAAATCGGGAATCAGGATATCTGCACCGGCACGTAGCAGTCTGCCCCGTTTGTCCGCGTTCATCTGGTAGCGGTTATTCTCCACTGAAGTTACTCCCACGGCGATTGCGCCGACCGCCTTCGCATTTTCGATCTCTACTGAACCGTCACCGACCACCAGAAGTTCATTCTCAGTCAAATTGAAATCATCCAGGATCTGCTGAATCACCATCTCCTTTGAGAAGTTCTGATACTCGCGCAATGCGCCGAAAATACCGCCATCAAAGTAGGCAGCAGCACCAAGTAGTCCAGCTTCATGCCGAACAAATTCAACATCGGTCCCACTAGCGAGGTAACGTTTAATACCACGCTTTTGCAAGGACTGTAGGAACTCAAGGGACATCGGCACACGCAGATCCGCAGCTTCAATCTCTCCCCTTTCCAGCTTGGCGATGCGTTCATCTACAGTTGGTAGGAGCAGGCTATTATACAGATCTTTGTAATCCAACGGTTGCTTCGGGACGCCACCCCGCTTCTCAATCTCTTCGCAGAGCTGCATCATCTGATAAATGGTCTGCTTGCCGGTCAGGTTATCCACAAATTCAACAACAACCTGCTCTAACTCCTCCGGCGTTTCATCGGTCTGCGTTTCTTTGAGCAGCACGTCAACCATCATCGGTACCATGATGCTCTGCCAACCGTCCCGAATGATCGAAATCGTTCCATCGAAATCAAACAGAGCGTGCTGAATATTTCCCCGTTCAATTTCGTGGATAATCTCAATTGATGTGTTTTCTAGGGTGTACGATTTTGCCACAGCTTGGGAATTCCTGATTTGTAATGATGTAATAGTCGCGATTCGGAGATCGCTCCTACGAGTGTATGAGCGCCCTTCCGTTAGTTAAGCTAGATCCTGTGCCCAATAGTACTGCCCGTACAGGTGAATCAGATTTTTCGGATTGTCGGCTAGTAGGTCGCCGAAGGTTATCTTCTGAATCTCTCGCTTTGGTCCCGGCGCATCGGCGTGATACGCAGAACCTTGTGCCTGCCCCTCAGTGGGGAAAGCGATCCATTGCCCCTGATCATCTCGGAAGGCGTATACGGTTCCACTGGCCGGTGTGTGAACCTCGACGTTCGCATCTTGGAAGGGGCGAATGCGGGTTTCGGAAGCACCGTGATTCGCCAGAAACTCAATCCACGCGCTTCGCATCCGTTCAGCCACATCAGGATGGGCGTCAATGACGTTGTGTTGCTGACCGGGATCAGTTTTCAGATCATAAAGTTCGGAAGGCATCCCTTGTGGCGCACACAGGTATGCCCACTCATCGTCGGTGATGGTGCTCGGTTCAACGTTTCGGTCAGAGCCGACCCAACCGTCGAATGTGGCACCCTCCACCGGCGTATAGCCGGTTGTCCCTGCGCTGGGCGGGAATCGACTTGAGAAGGCGTAATCGCGTATTTTTGCCGCGTTCCCACTCATCAAGGGTAGGAAGGAGGTTCCTTGGATGTGCGATGGCGCTGAGATTCCAAGGAAATCCAAAATTGAAGGTAAGATATCAGGGGGCTGAACAATGCCGCGAATCTGTTCGCCCGCTCCCAACCCTTCGGGGTGATGGACCAACAGGGGAATTCGGACAGTGATTTCGTAGAGCACCCCAAGTTCGGCACCCGGTTTGCCTTGCAGGTCGTGGTCTCCGAACAGATGCCCGTGGTCGGACGCCCAGATGATGAGCGTATTTTTGAAGAGTCCCAGTCGTTCTGCCAGATCCAGAAATGCGCCCACCCACCGATCCGTCAGTGTCACGTTTCCAGCATAGAGCGCACGGAGATGCGTCGCCTCCGCTTCGGTCATATATGTTGGACGACCGTATTCCGGGTACAGCATCTGATCGCCGTCGTAATCGGGATCGGCGTATAGCGCATAGTCGTACCAAGGACAGTCGAACGGTTCGTGAGGGTCCCACATATCGATATAGAGGAAAAACGACTCTTGGTTGTAGTTGGTCTCCAGCCAATCCATCGCTTCCGACATCCCCCGTCCAATACAGAATTCACGATCAAACTGGCGGGAAGCGTGGTTGCGGAGGTAGTTTTGTAGGCCGGAGATACTGCGGATTTTATGGGGTTGCGCCCCTAACGGAATGTCGAGGGTGGGCGTGGTTATCCATGGATCGCCTTTCTGACTATGGACAAAACCGAGTCCCCCAAAACCGCGTGTGTAGTTATAATCGTGCATCGCGAGCATTGGGGTATCCCAGATCATTTGGGTATGCACACCATTCGTAGACAGGATTTGTCCCCAAGGCACATCTCCGGGACTCAAGGGCTGCCACCCACGAAAAGGGAAACCGAAACGTCCCGTCGCCAAGTCCCACCGGTTGGGCACTGTCGGATAGGAAGCTGCGTAGAATTGATCAAACAGCGCTGCATGTTGGGCGAATCCATCCAGATTGGGAGTCTGAATCCAAGCGTTGCCGTAGCAGCCCAAGTGGTCCCTGCGAAAGGTGTCGTTCATGATAAAGATGACGTTCATCGATATGCATACTCCTCTTTATACATCTGCTGAGTCGAGCTGTACCCGCACCTGTCCAGTGGATTTGTCAATCCACTGCGAGCATGGATCTTATTACTTTGGTTTTCATTCGCCCAAACGGTGAGCAATTTTATAAATGGTAACTTGCATTACCCCTACGAAGATTTTGTCAACACAGCGGTAATCTTTTCAACAATACCAGCCGCACGATCACGAATTTGATCGGGTGTCAGGCTTTGGATTGGGTGGTCAACGGTGGTCGGATGGAACTCGCGATAGCCGAGCGACTTCGCTTGAACTTCCCCGGCTGCGAAGAATACATCTGAACAGATCGATACGCTGGGGATGCCACGTTCTTCTAAGGCGGTGCTGTCGTGCACACTGCACGATATGCAGGAACCTCAGTCTGCAAGCCCTTCCACCACGAAATCACACCGATCGGCGAGTTCTGTGATGAGGTCTTGTGGCGCGGGCCTCGCAAAGGTTGGTTTTGTTACACGCACGACGTCAACAAGGTCAAAATGTTCTCGCATGAGTTCCTCGACACGGTCAAGGAAGATGTCGCTGCCGTTTTTACTGATATTTAACAAGCCCATCACTTTACCGTTGAGGTCGCCAAGGCGTGGAGCGAGATATTTATCGGATACGTTGTTTGGAGCAATTGGATCGAGCAAAGTTGTGTTTGCCATTATAAACCTCCGATGGATTCAAAAAATGTGGGTAGATAGGATAGCATTGCCCATAGCTTCTGTCAACACCTATTTCCGTTGAATTTCTTTGGCGGTGTGATATAATGATCAGAGTTGTTACCCATTGATCTGGTGCCTACCTGAATGCCGTATGTGAACCGTAATACGTAGGACGTTCATTGGTTCATTGGGTCTTTGGACAAGAACTTGGCTGAATATATAGCCAATAAGATCCCCGATAAATCGAGACTCCGTGCCGGGAGCAGGCAGGCGCGATTTAAAGCAAGATGCCTCCTACCGTCAACTTGAGTTATACTATGTGAAGCACACGATGTGAACTTAACAGCAATTTCGGATCCCTTTTTGAAAAAATGATTACCACGAAAGATCTGACCAAACGTTTCGGCAAACTTGTTGCCGTGGATAGCCTGACTATGCAGGTCGAAGCAGGCGAATTGTTCGGCTTTCTGGGTCCCAATGGTGCCGGGAAGACAACAACCATCAATATGCTAGCTGGCTTGATCCGTCCAACATCCGGTACAGCGACAATTTGCGATTATGATCTCCGGACGCAGCCGTCACAAGTGAAAGCAATAACAGGACTGATGCCCGATACGCCACACCTCTACGAAACATTGACGGGGAGGCAGTTTGTTCGCTTCATTGCAGATCTCTACGATATTGATCCTAAAAAGTCAGAGCAACGGCTGGAAGCGCTGCTAGAGGCGTTTGACCTCACCGACACCGCAGACACCCTGATCAAAAGCTACTCCTACGGTATGCAGAAGAAGATTCTTTTGACAGCGGTATTAGTACATGAGCCGCGTGTTCTGTTTCTCGATGAACCGACAAGCGGTCTTGACCCCAAAAGTGCTCGCATCGCAAAGGAACTCTTACGTAAGTGCTGCGATCGAGGGTGCACAGTGTTCATGACCACACACATTCTTGAGATTGCAGAACGGGTGTGCGATCGGATTGGTATCATTAACGAAGGGAAACTCGTTGCGGTGGGAACGATGGATGAGCTACGTCAGAGCCGCACAACGGCAGATCTGAGTTTGGAAGACATCTTTCTAGAATTAACGGAAAACAGTGATGAGGAGATTGTATGACGGGACGTTCAAGGATTCAAAAAATATCGGTTCAACAGTTCATTGAATAAACCGACGTGGTTGGATGGGATGTGTTAATTCAGCGGCGGAGTATGGGGATCTGTCAAGCGATGTGCTTTTCGCACTAACTCTGGATTGATAGAAAACCTTTTAGCTGCATCAATCAGATGATTCACGTGGTCGTGCATATCCTTTTCCATCTGGGAAATACGGCCCAACAGATACGGGCGACCGCTCTGATAAATGGCGTCTTTGATGGTCGAAACCAACTCCGCATAGATTGCGTCTGATTCACCGGTCTCAAGTGCAACAGCAATCTCAAATGCGTCATTGAGTGTGACCTGTTCTGCATGCACGCGTTCCTCATACACATTCAGTGTCTCATTAATTCGTTCGATAGATACATCGGCAAACCGAGGGGCGGGGGCATCTAGTCCGAAAGTCTGAGCACATAGCGAACGTCCAAAACCAACGAGGAGATGGTGTTGCCATTCCTCCGCGCTCATCTCCTGCCAAAATCGAGCAATTCGTTCATCGACATCGCCCAACCTGACGGATAGCGTTGCATATAGTTTTGCATGTCTCAGTTCAATCTCCTGACATAAATCAAAGGTTTCTGCTAAAGTCACAACAAATCACCCTTTCCTATACCGGTTTTATCGCTCGATACTACATTAGCCAACGATTAAAAACTGTTCAATGCCAGAGTTTCAAGGGAACAATCTCCGAGAAATAGTTTAAGGCAAATCGAGAAACGAATACGGATCAATCCCTCCTTCTTCACGGGGAATAATCTTTATCCAACTTGGTTGAGTCCCCTCCCTAACGGCATCCCTATATTGCCCAAGAGAACCGTGGCTCAGCATACTAAAAACACCACCATCCTCATATTCTCTTCGCTTAATATAGACAGTATCCTTGTAAAGCGGATAGACCCTTCCGTTCTGATCGTTCAGAGTGCCACTATCCGTTTTCTTCCCCTGTTTCCACAGTTTGATGAGTACCCGGTGGATTAATTCATGTTCTATGGTCGCATAACCGTCATAATAGGATTTCTCAAGCTCCTCCCAGACGTTTTGGCGTGGATAATCTGGCGGAATCTCAGGATAGGGACCTAGCCCATGCGGAGATTCACGCGGGGAATTGGGCAAAGTTTCAGCGAAATGTTCTAAGAGAAGTGCTTCATCCTCCGGTGTGAGCTCATACGGTTCCGTTTCCAATTCCGTTTGGGTAGGTTTAGCGGCAACCGCAGCCCCCCATCCCGATTCCGCCTCCCAAGACGATATCCTTGAAAGATCCATGCTAGCTAACACGGCAGCCGATTCTGTCAACTTTGATACATCAATTCCCGTGGAAATCGGCTCAGGATCGAAATCCGCGTAGTACCATTGACTCAATGCGTAAGCGCTACCAACGATACAAAACGCGATGATAAACGCACCAATAACGACTGGTTCATGTGCTAAATCCAACAGGGTTTTTACAGCTGTTGGAGAAATGATTGATTTCCTGCTTGGATGTTGGTAACGGCGCGTGGTTGATTGCCCCAGATACTTTCCAACGACATATCGGGTGCCACCAGTCGCACCATTACGTTGCTTAAAGAACGAAGTCGAAACCTTGGACGGATCCATTTTCAGCTTTTCCTTCAACGGGTTTCACCTACTGCATCCTTTCCGGCAGCTAACTCATGTTGTAAAAAATAAACAGTGTGTGAGGACGGTGAGTATTCACCAAATCGCAACTCCAACTCTTCCAGACTTTCCAATGAGCCAACTACTGTAACCCAATCACCAATCTGTAGCTCTGTGTAGCCGTGCGTGATTATGATATGTCCAGCACGACGAACTGATAGGATTAAGGCATCAGACGGAAGGCGTAAATCTCGGACAACCATACCTGCGAGATTGGGATTACGGACCTCTAAATCAATAATATCATAGTTCTCCTCCAGCCCAAGTAATAACGATACCGAGGATGGTGCCCTCACAAAATGGTCTAGTAAACTAATGATTGCCGTAGAGGGTCTGACAGTAAAAGCACCTAATTCACGGAAACGATCATAATTCGCCAAATCGTTCAATCGCACGATGAGCGTGTCTGTTCCAAAATGCTCATGGGCAAGTTCACAGATACGGTGATTTTCTTCGTCAGAAAGCATGGCGACTACTGCCCCAGCTTCCCCTACCCCAAATGCTTGCAATTCGCTTAGCGAAAGACCGGGCATCGGCTGGACATCAAAATACGAACTTGTCACATTTTCTATCTCTTCCGCTTGACTGTATGCGATCTTTACCTCCCAGTCATGTGCGCGCAGCTGCCGAGCAAGCGCCAGCGATTGACTGTCCGAACCGAAAATGATGGCGCTATGTATCTGATTTGGCTCGGATTTCTTGGCGCGTGGACGCGCTTCTTTCACCCAAACGAGCGCCCACTTGAAAAGGGTAGGTCCGACAAGCTGATTTACCACAATAGTCGAAATCATCAGTGTGGCAAAAGCTGGACCCCACGCCGGAAACGCGCCTCCGACCTCTTTAGCCAATCCCAATCCAACGCCAGCTTGCGTGATATACGCCATCCAACTGACTCTGCTGTGCACCACTGGGTCTCCAGCCAGAACACCGCCGGTAAATGAGCCGATGAATATCACTACTAGACGAACCGCAACCAACAGTAGCGTGATTGGCCAAATATCTGCCAAAATATTCAAAGTAAGTGACGCGCCAGTCAGCGTGAAAAAGGCAATATAAACCAGCGGTCCAACCTCGTGTAACGTCTTCAGGAACTCATCACGAGCGTCGGTTCTGTTAATCAGCCAGAAACTTCCAATCATGCAAATGAGCAGGGGCTCGATAAACACCTCAAAAGGTAAGGTGTCATGAGTAACACGGCGAATCCAAACGGTTACGGTAAAGACAGCATAGCCTGTCAGTAAGATGCCGCCTATCTTGACGCTGTGATTGATTCGGCTTGACAGAATCCGTTGTAGGATTCTTCCGACAACATAACCCCCTGCCACGGCTGCGGTCAATTCAACGAGTAACAGAACGATGAAAGTCAGATTAAACTGAAGTCCAGTTAGAAGCGCATCTGCAATAGAGGCATTGACAGCAAACAGGATGATGACAAGGACATCCGTAACAACAGTAACGCCCATGACCGTTTGCGTAAATGGTCCTTTGGCACGGAGTTCTTTTATGATCGCAACGGCGGAGGAGGGAGACCGGGCGACCAAAATCGCACCGGCAAGAATAGCGATGGCAATTCGACCTGTGACTGGAAGTCCCTGCATAAATGGCATAAAATCTGCCAACACAAACACGGTCAAGCTGCCTAAGATAAAGGTGCTGACAACAATTCCAACACTTACCAATTTAATGCTCTTAAATCGGCTCCTCAGCTCCTTCAAGTACAGTTCACTTCCCGCGACAAAGGCAATAAATGCCAAGGAAAACTCATCCACAAAGCGTAACCGTTTAGTCGCCTCTACAGAGATAAAGTCGAATATAAAGGGACCTGCGATTATACCGGTGAAGAGGAAGCCGCTGATCAAAGGGAGTTTAAATCTGGTGAAAAACTGTCCAATCTGTTTTGAAGCCAACGCGATGAGCGCAAAACCAGCGATAAGCATGAACAGGCTTTGATAGGCTGCCACAGTTACCTCATGTCAATGGGATTAACTAAAGCATTAGCCCGCCCCGTTAACCCCAATGTCTCGGATGATCTCGGAGTATACTCGGGGGAGTGGAGGAAATAAAAGAGGGAAGTGCGCTTGGATGCGCCTCCTTCCATGTCTCCACGTCTTTATCGCTTTGCGCATTTGCCTCTCGGTTGCGGATAGCCGTGATGATGACTTTTGCCGCTTGCTCATCGCTCATTGATCCCGTATTTAGGACCAAGTCGTAGTGCTTTGGATCCGCCCAATCGGCATCGTAGTAATGTTTGATATATTGCGCGTGTTGCTTGTCTGCGGCATCAACCTCTCTCTCCGCCAAGGGATAAACGATCCCTTGTTCGTTCATGACCCGTTCGATACGGTCCGCGACAGGCGCAACGAAGCGCACACGAAGCGTATTTGGTTTATCCGCGAGAATCATCTGGCTGCCACGTCCGACAATGACAACATTGTCCATATTCCACAGTTTTTCAACGATATGCTGGAAGAATCCCAAGATCTCCGTTTCGGTGGGAATAAGGTCCTCATCAAAAGCCACATCCCTCTCAACAGGATAGCTATCCATCAGAAATTCAGATGGGTAGTAGTAGTAAGGGAAATCTAGGTATCGTGAGAACTCCGGCACAAAGAGTTTCTTGAGAAAACCCTTCAGTCCATTTTCGCACTTCTCATCGTAGCGGCTAATCTGTTTGGCGGTTGTGTTGGCGGCGCGTGCCACCTCGGTGAGGATATTCTTATCAAAATAGTTATATCCTAGGTCCTGGGCAACCTGCCGGGCAATCTCTGTGCCGCGACTGTAGTATTCTCTGGAAACTGTAATGACTGCCATGATCGTTTACCTCCTTTTATAATGATTGGGACGCGATAGATGCCGCATCCAGATAGGATTTAGCCTTGCTGTGGTACTCTTTCAATTTTATGCCTAAGCACTGATATTCAATTTTACTGCTTGGTCACTCACTTTATCTTCAAAGAGGTGATAGGCATTGAAGCAACAGTTGTCTAAGCAATCTCCTCCGATTCATGCCTTGGACTGCCAAATGGAATTGCTGTATCCTCAAAGATTTCCCACATTGGAGGTTGCATCAACTGATGTGCAACATCAACCCCTTCGCGATACTCCTGAAGGATCTCATAGGTCAGTCGATCTATCGTATCGTTTAATCCATCCTCAAAACCGTTCAGTTTGAGTCTTAGAGAAGCTTCACCCCAAAGCATATCGATTTCCTCCTTGCTTTTATTGTTGTCTCTCACCCTGTTATCTGTTTTCCACAAGTGAATCAACACGCCTGACAAGTTCTCTGTAATCAAACGGCTTGTCAAGGCAGTCCGCACAGCCGGTGCGCATTAGTTCATGGAACAGCGACCGGTTTCCATAGGCGGTGATCACCAGAACAGGGATCTCGATTTTCAGGTAATTCAGTTCATCAATCAACTGAAGTCCGGTTAAACCGGGTAGCCGAAGATCCGTGATGAGTAGATCTACCGGACGACCATGCTCTCGTGCCGCTAATATTTCTTCTAATGCTTGTCGACCCTCCACAGCGGTTGTAACTTGGTAATTCGCAGATTCCAGAATAAATGCAAGGGTGTTAAGCATGTTCTGTTCGTCATCAACGACGAGGATATGTTCCTTTGCCATATTCTCCATATAGACCGTTACAGGCAAAGACTCCGGTTGGACGGTGGGACTGAGACTAGATTCCGCAGGCGTAAGCTCATTGTGTTGCCCGGACGTTCCAAATTGCGACTCGATCCCATAGGATTCCGGTCTATCAACTTCGCCAATCCTCGTACCAAATAGTGCTTCCTGACCGAGAGTTTGCGTTAGAGTTTCCATAATTCTTCCTGTGTTGTCTGATGGTTCCCAGCTTAAAAGAATACCGAAGCCACGTTTAGTCGGCGCTCTCGCGCTCGCCTAATTCCTTGTCCAACAGGTATAAAGCCGTCCCCTGATCGCCAATCATTTTTAGCTGATCTAGTATCTGACGGGCTTGCTTCTCCTCCTCGACCTGCTCCGAAATAAACCACTGTAACTCTACCTGTATTGCGTAGTCCTTCTCTTGCATCGCCAACTCGTAGAACCGATTGATAGTTTGTGTTACGTGGTCCTCATGCTGCAAAGCTAGTTGAAAGGCTTCTGCGGGGGACTGAAATTCTACAGGTGGTTGAGCGATCGCATCAAAGGTCGCATGTCCGTGCCTATCTTGGAGATGGTCTAACAACCTCATCCCGTGTTCTCTCTCTTCCTGACTTTGCAATCGCATCCAATGCGAGAAACCTTGCAAATTAAGCGACTCAAAGTAGGCTGACACCGAAAGATAGAAGTAGGAGGAGTAAAATTCATGATTAATCTGTTTGTTCAATGCTTCTTGGATGGCTGGACTTAACATGGTTTCTCCTTCCTGTTTTTTTTGAATTCTTTGAATTCTTCGTCGAGGTATCTGCCATATCATGTGCAAAATATCTGCCAAGATATATTAAGGAGGACAAGATGGGTTGTCTTAGCCGCCATGCCACATCGAAGACAAGTACGTGAAAAGGCTCTGTTTACTGCTTTCACACGCTTTGCAGCCTCACGCTGAACTCGGGTAGGTATCATCACTTGCTATAAACAGGAACCGGAGCAAAGCGTGGAGAGGGGTGAAACGGTTGGGAGACTGATTTTGAGGTGGATGGCGTGCAAACGCTTTCAAATTCAAGGTCCGGGACAGAAGAAACGTATGTTTCTGAGAGAAACAAATGTTTCACCCCTTGGAGGGTATAGAAAGCAGATTAGAAAAAACATATGCTTTCGCAATCAAATCGTGTTATAATCAGTTTTCGTAAGTATTGTATTCCGCACTTTGACAGTATCCTATAGAGGAAAAGCTATGAATCCGGCCCAAACAATTTCAACCGAAGAGTTAGAACTGCTTAAAGCAGCAGATACGCCCACAATTTGTAACGTTATAGAACTGTTTGATGTGCGCCCACGTAACACGGGCTATATGGATGACCGCATCCAATCCTGCTTCCCAGAAATGCCACCGATGGTTGGCTATGCAACAACAGCGACACTTTCTACCGGTAATCCGCCGCGTGAAGGGGATACCTATGCTGGTATGGATGGACAGCTTGCACAGTTGGACTCAATTCCTGAACCCCGTGTGGTTGTCTTCCAAGATCTCGATGTCCCAACCGCCGCGGCGACCTTTGGCGAAGTGATGTGCATGACCTATCAGACATTCGGTTGCGTAGGACTGGTCACGAGTGGTGCGGGTCGAGATTTAGATCAGGTGCGGGAGATCAACTTTCCCACCTTCACGAGCGGGACCAACTGCTCCCACGGCTACCACCAAATAGCCGATGTAAACATCCCGGTGCATGTCGGAGGGACTACGGTCTACCCCGGTGACCTGATACATGGGGATTGCAACGGTGTAACGACGATTCCGAATCATATTGCCGGTTGTGTTGCCCGTCTGTGCGCGGAATATATGGAAGCTGAAGGCTATGTGCTCGACTTCCTTAAAACGGGGGCGCGTGACTTGGAGGGGTTGCAGGCAGCGCGTGCTGCGTGCGCTGAGAAGTTCGCCGAACTCCGAAAACGTGCACTGGATTCGTTATGAAAATCGGATTGCTCTACGAACCTGCCTACTGGTTCCTGTTGGAGGATCTGGTTCAGGGACTTGAGCATGAGATCGGGCTTGTCGGTGGACAGAGTTATCGGCTGACAACAGCAACGCTCGATCAGACGGATGTAGATCTGATTTATGTGTTACCCTGCGATGAACTAGAAACACTGAAACAGATTGAAGCAGAGCGACTTGTCATCAATTCAGTACGATCGCAGGAGATTGCTATTGATAAAATAGCAACGTCTCGGCTTATTATTGAGAACAACCTACCGACACCTGAAACGGTCATCTCCCAAACCCCCGGTGCGGTGATGGACATATTAGACCGTTATGGAATCGCGATATTGAAATCGACAAACCTATGCGGCGGTGTAGGACATCGGATCTTACGGCGTGAGGGAGGAACCATAACTACGCGGAGGCGAGATCAGACCTATCAGGTTGCTTTTGGACAATGCAACGGCATTCTTGATCAGACGCTCATGCTTGCACCACCCTACTATGTGCAACAGTTCATCGGCACAACCGCACAAACCAATGACAGCGTCTATCGTATGTATGTTGTCGGGAACAAGGTGGTTATGGGTACAAGGCGTGTGAAGGAGGGCGTTGACACTGCCGAAAAGTCGATTATTAACGCTGCAACCGGAGCACGCTACGAATTTCTACAAACGCTTGATGAAGAGATGGTATCACTCGCCTTGGGTTTAGCGGATCTGATTGGGTTTGAGACTGGTGTCGTTGATTTATTGCGCGATCCCTCCGGATGCCCAGTAATCATCGAAGCCGATTGCGATGGCTGTCATCTGTTCATCTGTCGAAAATTCCAAGAAGCCTCCGGGTACAGTAACTCCTACAACTTTAACGCACATCTTGTCAAACGACTTGCGGAAATTGCGGAGGGCGCACCACACCGTCACTGATGAATAACGTTCAAGGAGATTTGATATGACCCAACAAGAACAGAAAACCTTCTTTGAAGAAGAGGGCTACCTCGTCGTAGAGAATCTACTATCGCCAGAAGAATTGGTAGAATGTCAGGCTGAAATCCTGCGTCTGCACAAACTTGCCGCTGAACTGGAAGCGAAGGGCGAACATGGCCACTTTCAACGTGAGCCTTACGCTAAAAATGAGTCACAGGAAATAGCCTCCCACAGTGTTGTAGATGATGGTCTTCCGGTGCTAAGAAAAGCTGAAAATACCCGCCAATACTCGGAGATATTCCGTCGTCTCTCAGTCCATCCGAAATTAATCGAAGTTGTGCAAAACCTTCTCGGTCAAGATCTGCTGCTGTTTAGAAGCACCCTTATGTTTAAGCCGGCATTCCACGGTTCAGCACACGGCATCCACCAAGATTCAGCGTATTGGCCCATGGAGCCACCGATGCTGGTAACAGTGAGTATTGCGCTCAATGATGCCACACCTGAAAACGGATGTTTTAAGGTGATTCCACAGAGCCACAAATGGGGACTTCAATCTTGGGGACATATCGCTCGCGAGCAGGATGAATCCTTGACGGACCACGAGGATCGCGATTTCTCAGAGCAGATCGATGTACCCTTGTCTGCGGGGAGTGCGCTGTTTTTCCACAGCCTCATGGCGCACGGTTCCGGACCGAATAAATCAGCGAATTCGAGGAATACTGCACTTTACGCATATTTCTCGCCGCAAGTCCGTTATGTGCCGCGCAACGGGCAGCCGGAGCGAAAGTCTTTTCCGGTCGCTGCAGGGCTTGGTGGCAAAGAGGAACTGACACTTGTCGCTGAAAGTGCTAAGTAGGGATTAACTAACACCGCCTTCAACCGCCCAACCAGAAAAAAGACGAAAGGGAGAAATAGGAAAACCGATGGCGAATTGGGAAAACTATCTGGAAAGCAACAAGTCTCGATTCTTGGACGAAATGCTGGACTTTATCCGTATTCCAAGCATCTCTGCACTATCCGAACATGCTGGCGATATACAACGGGCAGGTGAATGGGTTGCAAATCGCATGAACGCTGCTGGCATCGAAGAGGTACGCACCCTACCGACCGGTGGACCGCCGGTTGTCTACGGCGAATGGCTACACGCTCCGGACAAACCGACCATCTTGATCTATGGCCACTTTGATACGCAGCCCGTTGACCCGGTAGATCTGTGGTCGAACCCGCCCTTTGAGCCTGTAGTGCGGGATGGAAGGGTGTACGCACGCGGTTCCTCAGATGACAAAGGAAATATGCTTATCCCCATCCTCGCCGCCGAAGCGATGCTCAAGGCGGAAGGAAGTTTGCCGGTCAACCTCAAATTCTTCTTTGAAGGTGAGGAGGAGATTGGTAGTGGTCATCTTCCAGACGTGATAGATGCCCATAAAGAATTGCTGGCTTGTAATCTGGTGGTCAGCGCCGATGGATTGCAGTGGCGTGAGGATCAGCCCTCACTGCTTGTTGGGTTCAAGGGATTATGTGCGCTTCAGATTGACGTGACGGGTCCCAATGTAGACCTACATTCCGGCATCTATGGCGGCACTGTCCAAAACCCGATTCACGCGCTCGCGCGCCTCTTGGATTCCATGCGTAGTCCGGCGGGCGATGTGTTGGTCGAGGGTTTCTATGACGATGTAATCCCGCTTTCCGCTGCGGATCGAGAGCAGATTGCGGATATCGGTCACGACGAAACAGAATATAGGGAACAACTCGGTGTGAATCAACTCTTTGGCGAGCCCGGTTATACAGCACTTGAACGGGCATGGGTTCGTCCAACACTTGAGTTGAATGGCATCTGGGGCGGTTTTCAAGGGGAGGGCAGCAAAACTGTCATTCCGAGTGAAGCCCACGCCAAAATCACCTGCCGTCTCGTGCCGGATCAAAATCCTAACAAGATTTTGGAGCAGCTTTCCACCCACATCAAGAAATACACTCCCCCAGGGGTAACGATAAGCACCACTCCAAAAGCTGCGCCCTCCCCGGCATATCGAATACCCGACGATCATCCGGGGAATCAGGCTGCCTACGCTGTGCTCGAAGAGGTGTATGGAAAAACACCGTACTACACCCGACTGGGTGGCACCCTTCCGGTATGCCGTCTTTTCCTAGATAAACTAGATGTCTATACAGTGACCTTTGCCTTCGGCTTGGAGGATGAAAACGCACACGCCCCGGACGAATTTTTCCGGATCAGCAGCTTTGAGCAGGGGCAGAAAGCCTATTGTAAGCTGTTGCAGCAACTCAGCCAGCAGCAAGGAGTGTAAAATCCCGCGCTCACACATGATAGGAAGGAGCAGAAACTGTGCAATTAGCAGATCGAACGGCAATTGTAACAGGGGCAGGATCAGGTATCGGTCATGCAACCGCCTGTCGGTTTGCCGCTGAAGAGGCGCGCATCGTAGTAGCGGACATTAACGATGCTGCTGGAATGGAGACCGTTGGAGAAATTGAAGCCGCAGGCGGAACCGGTCTGTTCGTGCATACCGACGTAACGGTCCTCGCCGAGGTAGAAGCAATGGTATCTCAAGCGCTTGATGCCTATGGCAGCGTTGATATCTTAGTCAACAATGCGTACTTCTGCGATGGAGACGACATTCTTGCCGTTGATGAAGAATTGTGGAACAGAAATATCCGGGGATGTCTGTCAAGCGCATTTCTCTGTTGTAAGGCTGTATTGCCACACATGATTGATCAGGGCAAAGGGGCGATTGTCAACATCGCTTCGGTGAATGGGTTGCTCGGGCTCGGCGAGGAGGCATATAGCGCTGCCAAAGCGGGGGTCATCTCACTGACGCAAAACATCGCTGTCCGCTACGGAGAACATGGCGTCCGCGCCAACTCGATCTGCCCGGGATCCATTCAAACGCCGGCATGGCAGGCGGTGCTTGAAAAAGATCCAGACCTCTTTAACCGTCTGTCGAAATGGTATCCGCTCAAGCGGGTTGGCAAGCCTGAAGAGATTGCTGCAGCTGCCCTCTTTCTGGCATCAGACCAAGCATCTTTCGTCACAGGGACAAACCTCATCGTCGATGGAGGACTGACCGCCGGGTTGAAGCGTATGGGTGAAGAACTGGTGGGAGAGGGTACAGAATAAGCTAACCTCATCTAAGCACGTAGAGATTGGAGATACAATAATGACATCAACGCGACTCAACGACCAACAGATGGCATTCTTTGATACCTTTGGTTTCCTGTCCTTTCCGGGATTGTTTGCTGACTGTGCCGATAAGATTATCGACGAATTTGAAGCTATCTGGGCTGCCCACGGTGGGGGACACCATGGTGCACTACACGACGGGGTAAGTCGTTCTTGCATCTTCCCGTTCCCGGATCGCAGCGAATACCTCAGTTCTATATTGGATGACCCACGCATCCACGACATCGCTGCCAGCATCTGTGGTGATGACTTTAACTACACAAGCGGCGATGGCAATTTCTACGCAGGCGACACCCGCTGGCACTCCGATGGCTATGACGGAAACCGGCTGATGAGTATCAAGATCGCTTTTTATCTCGATCCACTGACTCGCGACACCGGCGCACTCCGAATTATTCCCGGCAGCCACCGCGTTGGCGAACCTTATGCCGACACCATTGAGCGCGATATCCGTGAGAGCGGGCAGATCTGGGGGATGTCCGGTCCTGAAGTCCCGGCACTCATTCTGGAGACAAACCCCGGCGATATAGTCGTCTTCAACCACAACCTCAAGCACGCTGCGTTTGGCGGTTCGGAACGGCGACGGATGTATACGATGAATTTCTGTCGTCGCTATCCTGAGGAGCGACTTGGGGAGTTGCGTGATAAACTCGGCAAGGAAGCACGGTTCTGGATTGATCGCATCCACGGCGAAGCGATGATTCGTACCGCAGGACCTGAGCGGATGGTGCACCTGGAGCAGGTGATGGAGAACGACACCCACCTCGCTAAATTACATCAGGAACTCAGAAAGACGATGACAGAGCCGTCACGCGGTTGACGGCTAAATTGGTCTTGGCTGAGGTTATGCTGTCGATAGAGTTCCGATATAGGACTTACGCGGTTGGTTCATAAGTCCCCCTAATAAGTGGTACATCCCGCCTGTTCCGTTCCAACCTGCCCCGATTCATCGGGGGCTTGTCGGAGTCGCGCCTGTCCCGATTTATCGGGGATGTATCGGGGATAAAATCGGGGGACGGATTTAGGGGGTTAAACATAAAAAAACTCGCGCTGCGTGCTAAATTTGCGTAAGTCCTGCGATAGAAAAAGAAAGTGCAAAACGCTAAGAGAAACCGAGTTTTCACCAGTAAGGAACAACAATCGTTGTTCCCTTCGGTTACTGTTGCACGATTGCTTAACATGAGTCAATAGAGATTGGAGATTCGATAATGGGGGCAACACGACTCAACGACCAACAGATGGCATTCTTTGATACGTTTGGCTTCCTGTCCTTTCCGGGATTGTTGGCTGACTGTGCCGATAAGATTATTGACGAGTTTGAAACTGTGTGGGCTGCCCACGGTGGCGGACACAACGGCGCGTTGCACGACGGGGTGAATCGTTCTTGCATCTGCCCGTTCCCGGATCTCAGTGAGTACCTCAGTTCCCTACTGGACGATCCGCGCATCCACGACATCGCTGCCAGCATTTGTGGTGATGACTTTAACTATACAAGCGGCGACGGGAATCTCTACGCCGGGGACACCCGTTGGCACTCCGACGGTTACAATGGAAACCGGCTGATGGATATCAAGATCCCTTTCTACCTCGATCCGCTCACCCGTGATACCGGTGCACTTCGTGTGATCCCCGGCAGCCACCGGGTTGGCGAGCCTTATGCCGACACGATTGAACGCGATATCCGTGAGAGTGGACAGATCTGGGGGATGTCCGGACCTGAAGTCCCGGCACTCGTTTTGGAGACGAATCCCGGCGATATTATCGTCTTCAACCAGAACCTCAAGCACGCTGCGTTTGGCGGTTCTGAGCGACGACGGATGTATACAATGAACTTCTGCAGTCGTTACCCCGAGGAGCGGCTTGGGGAATTGCGTGACATGTTCAGTAAAGAAGCGCGGTTCTGGATTGATCGCATCCTCGGCGAAGCGATGATCCGCACCGCAGGTCCAGAGCGGATGGTGCACTTGGAGCAGGTGATGGAAAATGACACCCATCTCGCTGAATTGCATCGGGCACTCAGAGAGACGATGACGGAACCGTCGCGTGGGTGAGGGATTTACTTGATATGACCGCTTTAAAAACAGGTCGATGCTAGGAGGAGTAGAAAATGAAATTTCTTGTCAGAAGATACTACTCAGGTTTTTGTACTCACGAAGTCGAGGCAGAAGATGAGCATGCTGCCTATAATATCGCTAGAAATCTGCCCATAGACGAAGGCGAAATTCTTTCGACTTTAGAAGATTGGCGATATGCCGATGAGGTCGAAGTTATCGAAGATGATGAGAACTAAAAGCGAGATTAACTATAATTATCAGACGATTAAAATCTCCCAAAGTCGAATAAATAGGGGGTTAATAGCACTCCCCCGATCTCTAACAGGCTGGTTCCCTGATCATAATACAACTATCCGAGTTTATTTGGGGGATTCACCGATACCAGAGGATAAAAATTACACCTCATATACTAGCTCTACAAATGAATCCCGAATTGGCGGAATGGTGAATTGGTTTAATGCAAATAATATCAGAGATGGTGATGAAATAGTAATCCAGCTGATAGATAGGAAAGAGCACATCTATAGATTGATTGCCGAAAACGATTTCATCATAAAAACAAAAGCGTTACAAGATGGCTTCGATAATTCTGAAAATGAAGAGGAGGCTCTGGAAGGTGTTGTTCGACTTGCAAAATGGACGGAATTGGATGAAAGCAGAGTATCACTTAATGAATATCGTCGATTGGTAGATACAATGCCAACTAGAAAAAGAGAGTATGTTAGTAGGCAATCAAACCGAGCAAGAGAACGAGCCCCTCACAATTTAAGAGTTCTCTTAGGAGAGATTTATCAGGGTCATTGCCAAGTATGTGACTTTACATTCTTAAAAAAGGATGAGAAGCCCTATTTTGAAATTCATCATATAGATCCAGAGGAAGGTCATCAACCACAGAATCTGATGGTAGTATGTGCTAATTGCCATAGACAATTTCAATTTGCAAATGTTGATCACACATTTAACGATGAAGGCTGGCTTATAAAAGTCAATTTCAATCACAGTTTTTATGACATAAATCAAGTTTTACTGAATTCCGAGATCGAAGATTTCATGAAACAGACACATATATGATTAGGACTTACGCAGTTGAACGCTGAAGTTTTGTAGTCCGATCTTTCAGCGCCAATGCAGGGCAAGTTGAAAATCCCGATTTATCGGGGAGGCCCCGCCTACGATGGGTGTGGATGCTGCCCATGTCCCGATACGCCTGATGAATCAGGCAACTACAATATGAGTGCGTAAGTCCTGTGATATAACTAGATGGTTTGACGAATACGCATAAGGCAAAGTATAATAAGCGAAATAACAAGAGATTGAGCAACTACGCATAAGACGCTCTCCCCACGCTAAGGGGGATCGAAGGGGGTTAAATCACTACAAAATGAAAGAAACCACTGCAACAAAACGACAACTCTTTCCACTCATTGTGGCTCTCGTAGCGTTGGTAGGTATCTGGGACGCTTCTGCTGCCATCACCGGGAAGGTTTCAGGGATAGTTACCGCTGAAGCGACGGATGCACCGTTGGCAGATGTTACGGTAACGCTTGTCGGGACAAGCAGCACAACAACGACAAATGACGCAGGGTACTATGTCATCATTAATATCCCACCAGGTGGCTATGATGTGAAAACTGAACTTGCCGGTTACGGTGCTGAAACTGTGGCGGGCGCGAAGGTATTCGCTGGACTTACGACAACCCTGAACTTTGCCCTAAAGGCTGCCGATGTTGTCACGCTCGAAGAGGTAACGGTAACAGCAGTCAAACCGTTAATTAAGCGGGATGTTACACAAACGACACGGATCATTGAAGCGGAGGATATCGAAGCCATGCCACGCGATACTGTGAATGGGATTCTCCAAACGCAGGCAGGCGTAGCGGTAAATAACGCATCCGGCGCGATCCATATTCGCGGTGGTCGTTCGATGGAGGTTAAATATCTTGTTGATGGTCTCCCAATCAATGATCTAATTGGCAGCGGCTTAGGTGTGAATATCAGTACCAACGCTCTTGAACAGATGGAAATTATCACGGGTGGATTCAACGCAGAACATGGCGACGCACAATCCGGTGTGATTAACCTTATCACGAAAGCCGGCAGCCAAAAGTTTTCTGGTCGAATCCGGTATCGCGTTGGGCAGTGGGCAACACACCACGGCGATCCGGTATACGGTCCTTGGCTGGATCCAGACAACAACTTCCGACCGGTGGCACTTGAACCTTTCCGGGGAATCTTTCTCGGTAAACCTTACGACTATCAAACCCCCTATCGAGGAGACTCCACTACGGTCGAGGAGTTGGCAAATCGAGAGGGCGATGCACGGGTCGAGTTCAAGGAGATTATTCCCGGCTCCGGCGTGTATGCGGATAGGCAGGAAAATCCGCTACTGCCCGTTATTGATCCTGCCACAGGGGAACCTATGGTTGATGCCGCAGGTGAAGTGGTTATGGCACGCCAACCTTATCAGGACACCGATGGCACGGTCATTGACTATGAGAAGAAACAGGTTACGTTGTTAGATGGCTACATCGTAGATCTGAACCAATACGGTGGGCTATTTAACAAAACGAAAGAGTATGATCTGAGCCCGAGCCATATCGGGGAATTTGCGCTCAATGGACCGATATGGGGAAACCGGTTGACCTTCTCGTTCGCTAGCCAGTTGCGACAAGATGAAAGCTTTCTGCCCAAGAGTGATGGGACGGGATACACCTTTCAGGGCAAACTCAAGTTTGAAGTGACCCCTCAACTCAAACTTACCGCAAGTGGACTTTTCGATCAGCGGGAATCCACCTCCTATGGCGGTAGCCTGCGCTTTTTACCCAGCGCGATTCCGGTGGGGAACAGGGATGGACGGGGCCTTTCCGTGCAGCTCTCACATAACCTCAATTCCGGTACCTTCTACACGTTGACAGTTGGACAATTCCATCGTTCTTTTGAGAGCCATCAACCGGATAAATTGTGGGATCCGTTGAATAGAACGTTCGATGAGAACGCCTGGGATCCCGAAAAATCCTTTGAGGAAAATCAGGAAGAGGGACGGATAAGGAACCCAACCCAACAGGCTTATAACGACACAACCTACTATATTGCAGGCGATGACAATGCCTGGACTGACCGTAATTCGACGACATCAATAGTGAAAGCCGATTTTGCGAGCCAAGTCACGGAAAACCACCAGATCCAGACAGGTGTTGGCATTACGCTACAAGATATCTATAATCTTGGTACGACCAATTGGGGGAATTCAAACCTCTACATGGAGTTTTATGATGTAGCACCCAGTTCCTTGAGTGCATATATGCAAGACAAGATGGAGTATGCTGGAATGATCGTCAATGCGGGAGTGCGGTATGATCTGTATAATCCAGACGGGGTCTCGCCCGAAGATCCACTGGATCCGCTTGAGCTCAATCCTGATGGAACAATCAAGCTGGATAGAAGCGTCTACAAAGTTGGACTGCCGGTCATCAAGAATCCGGTTGAGGCTTCCGCCAAACAGATGCTTTCCCCACGCCTCGGTATTTCGTTCCCGGTAACAGATCGGGCGAAGCTGCACTTCACGTACGGGCATTACTACCAGATCCCACGCGGTGACGATCTCTATGAAAATCTCAACTTTGATATGCGGGGTGCAATCCGCAGAAGAGGGAACCCTGACTTAGAACCTGAGAAAACTATCTCCTATGAGGTCGGGGTGGCGCAGCAGTTTAGTGATGACCTAACGGCTGATATCACCGGGTTTACCAAGGATATCAACAACCTGGTGAGTAGTGTACATGTTGACATTACCAACGATTACAGCTACTTCATCAATGACATCTACGGACGGGTCCAAGGCTTTGAGTTGACAGTTCGCAAGTGGCGTACAGAGGGAAGTGTAGTCTCCGGGATGCTCAGTTATACCTATTCCGTCGCAAAGGGGAAAGGCTCCAGTCGGAATCTGGGCTACCTGACCTATTATCGGCAACAACCCGAAGTTACTGAAAGCCATCCTTTAGACTGGGATCAGCGGCATATTGTTTCTGGAACATTGGATATCCAATTGCCGTTCGATAGTGCCATCAATCTGATTGGTCGGTATGGAAGTGGCTTGCCTTATACACCAAATCCGAGCGCGCCGATTAAACCTGACGTGAACTCGAAACGTTATCCGCCGACCTACAACGTTGACATGCTGCTTAGCAAGCGGAGCCGGATTGGTGAAATAACTTATACCCTCTTTGCAGATATTCGAAACATCTTCAATACAAAAAATCTGGACGATCTGCTAGATCCGGTGACATATGACCGGTATGGTCTACCGCTTACCGCCAGAAAGCATTCTACTCCGCTTTCGTGGAGCTCGCCACGCTTGGTTATGATTGGTGTGAGTTTGGATTTTTAGGGCCTGTTTGCGGCCGCAGAATTCATTGCGCGAGCGTTAGAAATTAGGAAACGAGATTCTAAATGAAGAAAATCAACATCACGGAATCTGAGATTGCTGCTGTAGCGGCTCAATTAAAGGAGATTGCACCATATATTACCGCAAGGGTAACGGCGGGATCTGAGTGGTCAAATCCTCTTGCTGTTAAAGTCATTGACTGTGTATTCTCAATCCGCACAAACTATTACAAAGTCTTGAAACCTCGACTAGAAATCTTCAAGAACAAACACCCTGATACCCAACGGATAGTCGACTTGGCAAGCCTTATGGCGAGCTACGAAACACCCTATACATTCGTAAAAAAAGAGCTCAATTACAATTCTGAGCGGAAAGCAAGAATTCTTCAGGAAGTAGTAAAATTCGCTTGCCAAATTGTTCAGGAAACCCCAAATGTTCAGGAAGAAAAAGTTGTTAAACAATGGGCAATTCAAGCAAAGCCTCAAGATTACCAAAAATTGAAAATCAAAGGTTTTGCGCTTGCTAGTTTTCAGTACCTCCGAATGCTCTTTGGTGCGGATACTACAAAACCTGATGTACATATCAAGCGGTTCATATCCAGAATCTTAAGTCGAGAAGTTTCAGACATTGATTCACTATTTCTTTTGGAAACGGCCTCAAAGCGCGTTGGTCTCTCTACCCAAGCTGTTGATTACTTCATTTGGGATAAGGCTGCTCGCGGTACGGGTACAAGCCCCGATATCGGCACACACATCGTTCGTCTTGCCCCTGATGTTACCGCTGCTTTCCCTACCGAAGAAGCTGTTAATCAAGCCTTACGGTCTGTATTGAAAGAGAGGAGTGAGGAGAGATGACCACGCCTACAACTATTGAAGGCATTTATCGCGACGCTAAGGTTGAACTCTCGGAAACACCCAGTGATATGTGTGAGGGCACGCCCGTCATCGTAACCTTTTTGCCATCCAATACTATAGATTTACAGGAACATGGCATTGACGAAGCACAAGCGGCAGATATACGGGCACGTTTGGCATCCTTTGCTGAAGACTGGGAAAACCCTGAGATGAATGCCTATGACAACTATGACGATGCCAATGACAAAAGTTGACATTGCTTTACGACACACATTGAATCTATAATTTGATGTGACGACTTGTGAAATCATAATTATCAAAACCATCATCCCCCTAAGCATCAATAGTACAAAAGGTGTATAGAAGTATGAGGAAACAAAAATGAAACTCGATTTCTACGACATGGTGTTTCCAATTGTGTTTGGGATTGCAGCAATCTTTTTTCTCGTTATTGGACTCCGGGGACTCTTGATTAAGCGACCTTTCTTGATTTCACAGAGATGGTTTCTCTCGATTATGTTTGCTGTTTTCATTCCAACAATCTTACAGTCCTTCTTCTTGCGGTTACCCAGCGGTTTCAATTTGATAAATTGGCTGAACCCTCTTATATTTGGGTTTATCCTTCTGATGATGTGCTATCAAATGAGGGAATATACCGCATATGCAGTTACAGATGCGTCTTTTCGTGAGGCACTAATTGAGGTGCTCCAAAAACTACAGTTGCCTTACGAAGAAAGTCTTTCTTTGATACGGCTTACATCTATTGAAGCTGACTTACAAGTGTCCGTTCAGGGGTGGATGGGAACGGGTCAAATCAAAGTCAAACAGCGTGCACACGGTTTTGTGCTTAGAGAAATTGTTAATGCAATGAACGATCATTTTCGCATGTCGTCTGTGCCTACAAATATGATTACCTGTGTTTTCCTTTTGATTATGGGAGGTTTTATGGTTATGTTCGCCATTGGCATATTATTGATCCCAAACGCCTTCTAATCAATTGAAAGCGAGTTTTCCAAGTTGAAAAGATGGATTTGAATGGCATCTTAACAAAGCAGCAAGTAATCTCGCCAAACACTACGAAAACGACTGATATAACCGCATGTAATGATGAATTACGTCCTGAATACGACGAAACATCCCTGAAAAATGAGATTCGTGGGAAATACGCAGAGCAATATGCTGCCGGTACGAACATTGTCTGTCTTGCCCCAGATGTTGCTGCCGCTTTTCCTAACGAAGAAGCTGTTAACGGATAATCATCCTCAATTATCTATAAAAACATTGTCGAGATGGAAATAAAAAAAATCACAACGTTAGTCTCTGTATTAGCGATAGTCATTCTCGTTGTGGGGTTTTCCGCCTGCGAACAACTGCAGCAAATCCTTCAACCTGCTATGCCATCGCAAGCCTGTACAGATGGGGCTCGAGTCCTCAATGTTGGTTTTTACGCGTATTTCTCACCCGTGAGTTATAGCGCCGACGAAGACCCGGCTTCCGAAGGTTTCAACACACATCTCGGCTATGAAGCAGACCTATTGACAGCTCTCGAAGCCATGCAAGGCACCGGATTATCTTTTATCCGCTATCCTATCGCAGTCTGGCCGGGCATCTGGCTCAAGTCCGCCGAGCCGGCATACGATATTGTCGGCGGCGGCATTACGATTCTTGACGCTCGGACCCGAGATGCGGCCGGCAACAAAGTTGTCACTTTTACGTCGGGGCATATCCAGTTTCGCCAGTCACTTTTGGTGCGTGCCGAAGATGCAGAACGTTTCGCCGTCCACGCGGATCTTACGAGTGATGTACGCGTGGGTGTGCTTCCCGCTACGACCGGAGAAGCACGCTTACTGGAACTAACGGGGCTCGTTGATGCCAACGGTCTGCTCGCCGAGGGGACGCGCGTTGAGACACCGCTAGGGACTATCGTTGCTGATGGCACTGCGGCGTACACGATTACCGCCGCCGGCGTCACCCCGAATTTGGCAGGGCGGAGTCATCTCTATCCACCTTCGGAAAGTATGCCGCAAGTCATTTATCTTGGAGATGAGGTTGGGGAATCGGAACTTCTGGATGCCCTCGCCGCAGGGAGGATTGACGCGATAGCAAGGGGAGAGATTGGAAACCGCAATGCTGTCCAGGCCGCCGGTGGTACTTTCGCTGTTACCGCCCTTGATGAGCAGTTTGAACTCGGTGGATTTACCCTAGCGGTGGAAGATGCAGCACTCGCTGCTTGCATTGATGAAAAACTGAACTATCTGACGGATAACAGGAATATCGGCTATGCAGAGTGGGCGGCAGATCCCTTGGTATTCATGCGACGCGCCCAGATGTGGAACAATAGGTAGCACTCAACGTAGGAGGGGCCTCCCTGCCCCGATACGTGCAGCAACACAGAACTCAGGTGCTGACTTCGGTTGGGTGAAGATAGCCACAGGGAATTCAAACAGATTGAGTTTATCTGGGTTCTCGCATCTGTGTCTTAGAAGTCTTAAATCAGAAATAGTATCAAATGACTAGATGATAGCTGGAATGTTGATGTTTACTGACTTTCAGCCATCATAAATGAGCGAGATGAGTTGGCTTGGTGAAGGTATCCATCAAGAGGCTCATACAAATTGAGTATGAGAATAATATCGCGCAGAACCTTGAGAGAATTTTGGGCGAAGCATGCTGATGCCGAACAGTCTCTCAAAGCGTGGTATACTAATGTAAAACGCGCTGATTGGAAAACGCCCTCTGATGTAAAAGATACTTATCGAAATGCTAGTTTTGTTGAAAACAACCGCGTGGTATTCAACATCAAGGGCAATTCCTACCGTTTAGTAGCGGCAATTAATTATCAATATGGCATTGTTTACATCCGGTTTGTTGGAACGCACCAAGCCTATGATACAATTAACGTTGCTACAGTCTGAGGTAATAACTATGGAAATTAAACCAATCAAAACCGAAGCAGACTATGAAGCTGCGCTGAAGGATATAGAAAAACTTTGGGGTTCAAACTACGATTCACCGGAGGGAGATAAACTTGACGTGCTTGTCACACTAGTGGAGGCTTATGAAGAGGAGCATTATCCTATTCTGCCTCCAGATCCGATTGAAGCAATCCTTCACTACATGGAGAATGAAGGGTTATCTGAACAAGATCTTGAACCCTATCTTGGTTCGCATCCTTGTGTATCAGAAGTTCTGAATCGGCAACGCAGCTTGTCTCTGGACATGATCCGGAAATTGCACAACGGCCTTGGAATTCCAGCGGATATTTTGGTTCAGCCTTATGTATTAGGTTTGAACAATTTTAGGTAAAAAAGGCAGAAAAGAGGGGCTCCTTTCGGAAACAGACCCTTATTTTGAAAGGAAAACTATGGAATGGGTTCCAGTTGTAATAGTTGTAGTAATTCTCACTGGCCTAGGCATCGTCACAGGTCATGCCATAAGACACGCGAAAAAATCTTAGTGTCAATCCACCATCTCCGTTGATGATAGAGTCTCCCTAATTTTTGCACTTCATTGAGGCGGTTATCAACAGGCACCCTCTCAGTTTGACGCTGTGAGTATGTTATCAGTTGACTCACCTATTGTAAGGTAGGACCCCTTATCTTGTTTTTGGAGGAAAAATGAAATACATGAAACCGGGCAGGCGCATATCACTGCCCCTATTAGTATCCCTCATATCCGGGCTACTCATCACAGTAATTCTGCCGGTGATGGCTGCCGTGGATTGGAAAGCACTGGATGTAGGTAATCTGTCTTCTGCGGTCTACAACACCGCAGTTGTCGGCTTTCCCAGCAACCCGACCGCAAACCCTTCGGGGTGGTGGCCCGCAGGAACAAACGATTCCTACATCTATGAAGGCGATATCTGGATTGGTGCCAAGAAAGGCGGCGAGATTGGCGTCTCTACATCAGATGGCAGGTCAAGCGAAATTTGGCCCACCGACGATGTGCCTGAAGTGATTTCAAACAAGCCCGGTGTGACCACCAAAGGAACACCGACGAGCCAAGCGATCATGTTCAAATGTAGCGATACGAACCCTGATGCTAATCAGGGATTGATCCTCGGCTTAGAAATTGTAGTCGATGGCTTTCAATGGAGTTATGCACCCCTCTACGATTTCTTTATCCTAGAATATAGGGTCAAAAACGTTGGGGGTGATACGCTTGAAGACGTGTTTATGGCGTTCCGATATGATGTAGATGTCTCTAGCAACGAAACAGGCACAGCGAGCTATTCGGCTGATGACTTTATTGCATTGGATCAGACGCCGGACGCACTCAACCCCGAAGCACATCCGAACCGCTATCTCTCTTATGGGTTCTCCAACGCTTCTGCTCCCGGATACATCGGTTTGCGGGTGTTGGACGCATATGTAGGGGATAACCCACAGGATCCCGGGGCAAAAATTCCTTTTACAGCGCACAAACGGATTACCATAAACACCGATCCAACGACCGATGCGGAGATGTACACTTATATCAGTGTCCCCGGTGTTGACCCACTCCCAGCAAACTACGATGATCAGCGTTTTGTCCAGTCCTACGGTCCTGTGGAATCGCTTGCCCCCGGACAGGAGTTTACCATCGTTACAGCGGTGGCTATCGGTGAGGGGCTCGCGGGTTTACAAGCGTCTGCGGACTGGGCGCAGAAGTTGTATGATGACGACTACGTTGCACCTGCCCCACCGCCGTCCCCGGTGGTAACCGCTTATCCCGCCGATGGACAGGTAACGCTTGTTTGGGAAAGCGAAGGGCAATGGCTAGGTAAAAGTATCGACGAATATGTAGATCCCACCGATCCGGAGAAGATTTTTGAGGGCTATCGAGTCTATCGGCGAGATACCGCGTATGATCCAGATACCGGCACTCCTGTGGAAGATTGGACGATGCTAATGGAGTTTGACAGACCGAGCGCGACGGGTAATTTCCTCACAGTCGCGCATGTCGGTAAACAGTCAGACACTACTATTGCAAGCGGTGGTGATGAACCGTTTTTTGCTGACTTTTTCAAAAATGCTGTCTACGCAATCAAATTCAGTTCCAGTACCACCTTCGAGATAATTAATACAACGCTATGGGAGGTTATGGCACATAATCCCGAATTCCCAGCAAATGGTGAGGGGTATGCTGTCGTGAAGGATCCGAACACAGGCGAGGCGTATCCCGATGGAACTTATCGTTCCGGTGAACTCATCTACTTCGGGGGATTGTATGTAACGATTACGGATGGTGCTTCAGGTCCCCCGGTGGCGGGTGATATTTTCCGTGTCGTGTCCACACCTTCACAGGCACTCGGTGAAGATGAGGGGATCAAGAATTTTTACACTGACGAAGGGCTAACCAACGGGATTCAATACACCTATGCGGTGACCTCATTCGATACCGGCAATCCGAAAACCGGGCTTATTTCAATGGAGAGCAGCCAGATTGAGACGATGCTCCACGTTGTCCCACGCGCACAGCCCGCCGGGTATCGAGAGGCAACCGCTGACGTGGAAGGTCAAGGAGTAGGAGTTGTCACGGTTGAACCAATGGTGCTTGCGCCAAACAAGGTGACGGGAGATCAATATAAAATTGTTTGGCAGGGCGCAAAGGAGATAGGTCCCGGTGCATATATGACAGGTCCCGGCTATCAACCACCGACTTATGAGATCATCAACATGACGACAGACCAAACGGTAGTGAAGCCGCAACCGTTTGAGTGGTATGATCCTGGCCACCAAGAAGCTATTGAAGTGCTCTCCCCGATGTTCGACGGAATTATCTTGAAGATAACGGGGGTTGATGTGAGTTACGGAACTCCAGACGAAAACCCAATCAATAACGTTGAACTGACCGCAGGTTCTGTTTCGGGGTGGACGGTGGACATCCAATCTCCCGGTTTTGGGGAGAACACTTGGCCCAATGTCTGGTGGTCAACGTATTACCGTCCGCACAGGTATTCGATTACGTTCGTTGATGATACGCACGTCAGGGTGGTGGACGAGAACACGGGTGAGGAGATTCCATTCAGTCCCGAGCGTGCTGAAGGATATGCGATCTTCGGGGCAGGTTGGGTTGACACATATAGTCGGGAAGCCACTCCGGGCTTTTTTCGGATTTACATTCGGGGTGGATACGTCTTCATAAAAGATCCCAACGATGAAATCTCTGCTGGGGATGTCTTTACTGTTGAGATGGGCGGCATCAGCGCGCCGCGAGATGACGATGAATTTCTGTTGACGACACAAGGTGCGTCGCTCGCTCCCGATGATATTAAAGCAGATTTAGATCGAATCCGCGTCGTGCCAAATCCCTACTTCGTCACGAACAGGGCTGTTACTGCTGCAGGCACGGATAAGATCTTCTTCACGCGCCTGCCGCCACGGTGTACCATCCGGATCTATACGTTGGTGGGTGAATTGGTACGAGAGATTGAACACGAAAGCTTCGCCCCCTTCAACGCGGATGAGCGTTTAGCACAGGGCGACAAGGGTGGCACAGAGACATTTAATCTTCTTAACCTCTACAATCAAGCGCTTGCGAGCGGAGTCTATATCTATCATGTTGAAGCACGAGATGATAGCAACGATGTTATCGGGAATAAGATCGGTCGGTTTTCGATCATCCGATAAAGGGGGATGAATTAGGGTAAGTACATGCACAATACTATTTTTACAAATCAAGCGATGTGGCGATTTTCCTCGATAATCTCCATTCTCTTAGTTACTGTTATATTTTTATGGGCAGCCCCAAGTGACGCAACAACAAATGTCGGGACCGCTGGTGCACAGTTTCTGAAAATTGGTCCCGGGGCACGGGTGGATAGTTTGGGGGGCGCGTTCAGCGGGCTTGCCAACGATGCCACCACCATCTACTGGAATCCGGCCGGATTAAGTCAACTCAAACAGACCAACTTTTCAGACACGCACACGATATGGCTTGCCGATACCCGATACAACTATCTCGCATTCGCTACACCAGTAGAGAAGGTAGGCACCTTGGGCGCGAGCGTTACATTCCTCAACGTCCCGGACACGGAAATCACAACGCTTGCAAAGCCAGACGGCACGGGACTCTGGTACTCAGCCTGGGATGCCGCGGTATCGGTAGCGTATTCCAGACAGCTTTACGCAAAAGAGTCGGGAGTCAACCTCTCATTCGGTGTCAATGCGAAGTACATCCATCAGCAGATCCATCGGGAAAGTGCTACAGGCGTTGCCCTTGATGTTGGCACTTTATATCACACAGGTTGGAGAAGTCTACGGATAGGGATGTGTTTCTCGAACTTCGGTCCAGAGATGCGTTTCAGTGGTCCAGACCTTGCGACTGGTGCCGAAGAGGCTGGCGATTCCAGAAATGCGGAATATCGTCCCTACCCGGACACAACGAACCCGACACGAAAGGCTGAATTAGAAACTGTGGAGTTTCCGCTGCCGTCCAACTTCCGACTCGGCATCGCCTACGATCTGCTTGATACCGGTGATAACCTTCTCACCGTCGCACTTGATGCCAACCATCCGAACGACAACAGCGAACGACTGAATCTCGGATTAGAGTACTGGTACAGAAAGATGGCGGCGATTCGTGGAGGTTATAAGTTCAGGTTGGGACCCGATAGGAGCACTGATGAAGAGGGACTTACGCTCGGCTTGGGTATCCACATGAATTTTGCCGCCACAACGCTTTCTCTGGATTATGCGTTCGCTGATTTTGGTACGCTGCAACGGGCACATCGAGTGAGCCTAGGCCTGAAATTTTGAGAACTGCTAACAGAACCCACTGTCGGGAGGAGTAATACGGTGCTTTTTAACAAAACTCGTGCACAAGAGTATATGCGCCGCTGTGGCGTAGATGCCTTGGTAGCGACCTCACCAGTCAATATTACCTATTTTTCGGATTATCGATGTTGGATTGATCCCTTGTTCAAGGCGTATATGATGGCACCGGGCGCACCAAGCGATCTCGATCCAACCGCCGCTTATGCAATCTTTCCCCTGGAGGGTGAACCCGCACTTGTAGCAAGCCCGACGTTCGCAGTGAACGCGTCCGATCTGTGGGTGCGAGACGTGCATATCTTCGGCGATCATGGGCTGGACGATTCGCTACCCATGCCGGCATTGTCAGATGGGGAGCAACGCATCTTTGATATACTCTACAGACCGCAGCAAAACGCCACACCGACTGATGCACTCTTGAGCGTTCTGAAGGCGCGGGGATTGACTAACGCTCGAATCGGAATCGAGATGGAGGGATTGTCACCGAAAGCAAAAGACGCTATTGAGACCGGGCTGCCGACAGCACAGATCAAGGATTGCTCAAACCTTATTCGCCTAATTCGGATGGTTAAGACCGACGATGAATTGGCACGTCTGATTCGTTCGGCGGAGATCAGCGAAACAGCAGCGATGGAAGCACTTGCACTTGCCCGACCGGGACAACCGATCGCCGATGTCGTCCAACACTATCGGCAGCAAATCGCCAAGGATGGCGCCGATTTTGATCACTTCGCGTTTGGGATGCGCGGCTTGGGGCTTGCCACGGAGCCAGATTATATCCTAACTGACGACGACATACTCTATGTAGACTTTGGGTGTATTTATGAAGGGTGTTTCTCCGACAGCGGCACGACATTGACGATGCGCGAACCGTCGCAGACGCTGATTGCCAGGCACAGAGCGCTGCGGGAATGCGTTGAGGCGGGAGTGGAGGAGATGACACCGGGCGCAAAAGCGTCTACCGCGCAAGCTGCCATGTGGGAAACACTCAGCACACACGGCATCACAGCCTCGTCTCCGCATGGACATGGGTTGGGTTTAGAAGTTCGCGATTACCCAATCATCGTTGCAGACAATGGCCAGCGGATTCATGATGATTGTGTAGACATCCCTTCAGATCTACCGCTTGAGACAAACATGGTTCTCAATCTGGAAGCGATGATTTCGATGCCGGGGGTCGGATCGCTACACATTGAGCAATCGTTCCTTGTAACTCCTGACGGTAGCCGCCCGTTGGTTCCACAAGATCGGAGGCGTCCTGTGCTACCGGACTAAGAAAGCAGGGACGGGACAATCCCGCCCCTACGATCAAAAAGAAACCGAGTTTTTGTCAAAAACTCGGTTTCTCTTAACGTGAGCGAATCTGCTTAGACGCGGGCAAACTTTTGGAACCGCTGTCCGCGGCCCGGCTCACCGATCTCGGCAACATATATGCTGCCTTCGTCATCAACGCAAAGTCCATGCGCCGACTGGATTATACCGTTGTTTTCTGCTCCGGAGAACCGACTTAACCGCTCTCCCTCCGGGGTCCAAACACTGACACGTGACCCCGCGCCCTGTTCAACCACATAAATCATATTGTCATCAGTTATCCACACATCGCCGGGAGCGACTACATCCGTCCATGTTTCCATGTGTTTCCCATCTGGATCGAAGATCTGGATGCGATTGTTCTCACGGTCACAGACGATGACGCGCCCCGTCTTATCACACCCGATGTTATGGACCACTGCGAATTCACCTGGACCACTGCCCGCCTCGCCCCATGCCAGAAGGTGCTCACCCTCTTTGGAATACTTGTGCACGAGACGATTGCCATATCCATCCCCGACGTAGATCTCTCCCTCAGGACCGATCGCCACACCGGTGGGCATGTTATACTCGCGTTTATGGTATGTCACGCCAGCAACACCGCGTGTTCCCCACTCGCGCTCCAAGTCGCCGAGCAGCGTGTAACGGCGCACGATATGCTGCCACGCATCGGTCAGATAAACTTCATCGTCGGGTCCGATGAAGATTCCGTGTGATTGGCTAATCAAGTGCGGGGAGATACCGAAATCCCCATATCCCCACGAGGTAACGAAGTTCCCCTCTTTGTCAAAAACAATAACTGGATGTGTACCGCGGGTAAAGGCAAAGATCCGCCCCTTGGAGTCAACTGCTGCATCCGACACCATAGAGAAAACCCAACCTTCCGGCAGTTTTGGCCATCCGTCAACTAATTCATATTTATAGTCGCCCTCGCCTAGCGCCATGTTGGACCTCCAAAATTAAAGTTTGAAATACTACTTTTTTATTTTAGCATGTTTGTAGGTTTGGATCAATAAGAAAGAAAACTGCTTAGGCAATAAAAAAAGGGATTCGCATGAGAATAAAAAACTTCATTCTTCGCTCATGTGAACCCCTGCAATCTATTTTATCAGAACTATACCGGATAATTAATTTATAATCCTTCCTCCATTTCATCCGGATCTGTCACATCATCTTCTTCATAGACCTCTTCAGTTGGCTGAACGTCCGCCACCTCGTCTTCCTCGTTATTGATGGACGGGAACGGTGAATCCTCCATTGGCTCTTCCGCTTGATCTAACTCCTCGTATTCAATTCGCCCTGATTTAAGTTCCTCAATTGCAACCGTTACAGGCTTTTCGGCATTAGGCATTAACATTGGCAAGCTGTTTTCAGCATTGATTTCACGTGCCCGTTTTGCTGCAATATTCACAGACAGATACTTATTGCCGCTATTTTCCAAGATATCCTCAAGATAGATAAGTGGCATTCTGAGTAACCTCGCAATTTATGGGTAATTTGGGTGAACCAAATTTGGGATATATATTATCAGTGATTGCTCAAATTGTCAAGGCAATTTCTACCGATCCAATCCATCAAACATTTCAAATCTCAATGTTGTTTGTCTATCATCAAATATCTAAACCAATCTCATGCTGTTTCGTCCAAGTGTTAAGGCGGAATTCAGCAAAAATAGGGGAGGAGTAGAAATGAGAATTGGTGAAGGATTTTCAGTCGGATTTGCGGCAATTCACGCGAATAAGATGCGATCACTCTTGACGATGCTTGGAATTGTTATCGGTATCGCTTCCGTGCTGGCGATGATTGCCATCGGCGATGGAGCCAAATTGATTGTACTCCAAGACGCCCAAAAAATTGGCGGCGCCAATCAGGTCACGTTGTACCGGAGTAGCCATATTCGTACAGCCAGTGGTCGTTGGGAGCGAAATCGCAGCAACGAATATTTTGAGTATGAAGATGTGCTGGCGATTGAAGCGGAATGCCCTTCTGTCGAGGGGGTCATCCCTCGTATTCCGCAGTGGCGTGGGGTGCTTGTTCAAGCGGAAGGCGGCGCGGAAAAACGGACGGGGTATGAAGGAATTACGTCTTTCTACCAAGTTGGGATGAACTGGGAACCTGCAAAGGGCCGTTTTATCTCAGAGGAAGACGTTACAGATCGGTCCAAAGTCTGTGTCCTTGGAGCGGAGGTGGCGACCGAACTTTTTCAGGGTCAAGATCCGGTTGGTAAAACAATCAAAATTGCACGCGGTAGTGGGAACAGGCGCCGCCGCTGGGAGCAGCGTAGTCAGGATAGAAGCATGGAACGGTTCACCATTGTGGGGGTGATGCAGCCGCGCGGTAGAAGTCTCCGTTTTGGGTGGAATCTGGATGACCGGGTGCTTCTTCCTCTGACAACGGTTCAGGAACGGTTTACCGGCAATGACCGGGTGACAATGATTTCCGTCCAAGCAAAGAGCGTCGAATTGATTAACCAAGCCAAGGAAGAGGTCACAGAGGTGATACGGAAACGGCACCGTAATCAGGACAACTTCTTTAATGTTTGGGAGATGAGGGCGGGTATGGAGCAACTGTTCAAAATCAGTCGGGTTATCAAAATTGTGCTCGGTGTGATCGCCGGATTTTCGCTGCTTGTGGGCGGCATCGGCATCATGAACATGATGTTGGTCTCTGTAACGGAACGAACACGAGAGATAGGCTTACGCAAAGCGGTTGGTGCCAAACGACGGGACATCCTTTTCCAGTTCTTGATTGAAGCGATTGCAATGTGCAGTGTCGGTGGCCTTATAGGCATAGGATTGGGCGTCGCCGCTGGGCACGGAATGGCAAATGTTGCGGTAAACATTGTTAAAATTGTCCCGGAGTGGCCCGCTGTTGTCTCTACAGAATGGATGATTATCTCGGTCGCCTTCTCGGCACTTATTGGTATCGTCTTCGGTGTCTACCCGGCGGTAAAAGCTGCACAACTTTCGCCTATTGAAGCGCTGAGGACAGAATAGAGATATTGGTACATCGGTTCAAGCATTCAGTTGAATGCGCCAAAAGGAGCAAATTGTATGAATCTCATCGAATGTATTATGATTGGGCTTGCCAGCTTACGTCGGCATCCCCTTCGTTCTGGATTGACTATTTTGGGGATTGCTATCGGTGTGGGTGCTGTGGTGAGTATGGTTTCAGTCGGTGATGGCTCACGTGCACTGGTCTTAGGTGAAATTGAGCGCACCGGTGGATTGACCATGATCGAGATTACTCGGGACGATTGGGATCGGCAATCAGGGACATTCAGCAGAAGGGCAGGCCGCACCCTGAGACGGTGGCGTAGAAACCGTGCGGAACACTTGGAAACCCAAGATATATACGAGATTATGGAAAAAGGGAGGGGTGTTGTTCATGTAGTCGGTGAAGATGATATGCCCGGCTGGAATGTATACCATGAGGGAGCTAGTAGGAACTCTAGGGTGGTTGCCGGGACCGGAGGGTATGATCGATCTCATAATTGGTATCCAGTCATGGGACGCTTTTTCACTGAGGAGGAAGTCGAAAGAGCGAGCACAGTCACCGTTATCGGCTATAAAATCTACGATGAAGTTTTCAAAGGTGAGGATCCAATCGGCAAGGAGATGAAGGCGACACGGACAACGAGTTGGGGCCCCCGATATGACGTGCGCTTGACGGTGATTGGTGTGATGGAAGAAAAAGGCGACGCGATGGATACCGAGGGCTGGGATGAGCGTTTTATCATTCCCCTTACAACCTTTCAGCAGCGCTTTACTGGACGGAAGGAAGTGGAGCGCATTCGCGTGGAAGCGGTAAGTCTTGATGAGGTTGAAAACGCAAAAGAAGACGCGAAGCACATCTTGGGGAGGATGCACAACAATTCTGGAGAGGAATACCAATACTGGACGGCACAGGAGGAACTGGCAACCGCTGAAAAAATCGGGAACACAATGAAAGCCTTAATGGGTGGGATCGCGCTGATTGCGCTCTTTGTGGCAGGTATCGGTATCATGAATATTATGTTGGTCTCGGTCACGGAACGAACAAAGGAGATCGGTTTGCGGAAGGCACTTGGGGCAAAACGGCGTGACATTTTGACACAGTTTCTGATTGAGGCATTGGTCTTGAGCATAACGGGCGGAATTTTAGGTGCAATCCTCGGTATTTTTCTAGGGAAAGGTAGCGCCATGTTAATCACCAAATTTGTGTGGGAGGGCAGCAATTGGCCCTCGGTTATTTCCTACTCTACCATGCTTATCGCCATGGGTGTCTCTGTGAGCATTGGGGTTATCTTTGGATTATACCCTGCCTACAGAGCGGCAATTTTAATGCCGATAGAGGCGTTGCGGGAGGTGCCGGGAGATGAGGGCCTCAAGATTGACGGATATGAATTTAAACTTGCCCCGCTTTCAGGCAGATTTTGGGGACAGTTACTGGACAGCTTGGTTTACGCTGCTATTGTCGCTATTCCGTTCGGCGTGTGGACGCGTATCGGATTAGAAGGCACCAATATTGTGCTCTGGGTTGCAGCTTCCATTGCGTTACTGTATTTACTCTTTCAAGATGCGCTAAATGGACGAAGTCTTGGCAAACGACTCATGAAAACAAGGGTCATTGATTCAAAGAGTGGGTTGCCTTGTAACTTGTGGCAATCTTTTCTCCGCAACTTGTCGCTGCCGATATTCAGCGTAATTGATTGCATCTTCATCTTAGGAGAGAAAAAGCAGCGGTTGGGTGATAAACTTTCAAAGACATTGGTAGTGAGAGTTACATAAGACGTTAAACTATAGTGGATCTTAGAATTAATGAGACACTCCAGATCTGTGCGGTTGAAAATCGCACCTACCGGGGTACGAAAGTGTCTATCTGTTTTTAAAATTCACCATAAGTAGCAATCATCAACAAAGGAGTGATCAAACAGTGAAAAAGATTATAGGAACTGTTGCAATTCTCATTTTAGCGACCACCCTCATGTCGTGCGACTGGATTAGAGGGCGCGGAAAACAAGAGGGCGCAGCTGAAAAGCGGGTTGAAGTGGTCAGAAGTGGAGATTTCCAAAAGTTGATTAGCGCGACAGGAAATCTCGAAGCCCTCATTGATGTCGAGGTCAAAGCAAACGTTGCGGGCGAAATTATTGAACTGTATGTAGATGATGGGCATTACGTCGAGAAGGATCAGGTACTGTTAAAGATTGATCCAGAACAGTACGTTGAAGAAAAGAAGCAGGCTGAAGCCGATGTCGACGCTGCTGAGGCACAACTCATGCAGTCAAAACTCAACATCATATTAAAAACTGAAGAGCTTGAGAGCGCGCGTCAACAAGCTGAAGATAATGTCAAGATTGCCCAATCGAATTTGAGGACAACCGAAGCCGCTTCACAAACACAAATTACTTCGGCAGAAACGGACATCCAAACGACGAAGAACCAGTTGGATCAAGATACGATTGCGCTAGAACAGGCAGGGATCGAACTCAACCGCGCGAACATAAGGCTCGCAGAACTTGACACAGAACTTGAGTCCGTAAAAGTGGAGCGAGATAATGCCCTATCCGAAAGGAATCGGAACCAGGAACTGTTTGAGAAGAAACTGGTTTCTAAGAAGTCATTGGAGGAGGCGGAATCGAGATATGCGAATGCAGAATCGCAATATAAGACAGCTCTTAAGCGAAAAGAGTCCCAAGAGGAAACTGTAAATTCTCAACTGAAGACCATCGCCACGAGAGAGAGCGCGATCGCAAATCGTAACCTAACTCAGACATATCAAAAAATGAATTTGGAGGAACTCCGTAAAATGAGAGAGGCGGAGGGAGGAGGAAAAAAGACTTCAGTTGCAAATCAGCCAAACTCGCCTTGAAGAAATTCTGGAGACCCTCGACAATGAAAAAACCGTCACTGAGCAAGGGGCGGTGAGCGCAAAAGCGAATCTCCTGCGACGCCAGAGTAGCCTGAAGAACCAAGAGGAACAGTTGGAATGGACAACCATCAAGGCACCGATGGCTGGCACTGTGACGCTGCTTGAAATTGAAGAGGGGGAGATTGTGACCTCCGGCCGCTCGGCATTCTCGCAAAGCCCCCCGTTGATGACCATTGCAGATTTGTCAAAAATGGTGGTGAAGACTTATATCAACGAAGTCGATATGGAACGGCTCAGGATGGATCAGCAGGCAAACATCAAAGTTGACGCATATAAGAACAAAATATATGAGGGTCGCGTCGCCGAAATCTCTCCGAGTGGAGAGGAGCGGGATAACATTATCACTTTTGAGGTAATGGTCGAGGTGGTCGGTTCTCCGTCTGAACTACGCCCCGGTATGAGTGCTGATGTCGATGTCGTTACCTATGAGGAGAAAGATGTCTTGATGCTGCCGATTGATGCGGTCCAAGATGAAACATCGGTGATTGCCACGGCGCACGTCGGCGCTGATGCAGACGCGTTCAAAACAGATCAAGAGGTTGAACTCAAAACTTTAACCGGAAAGAGCTTCAAAGGAAAGGTAACCAGCATCAGCGGAAACCAACTGACAATTAGTCTCGATAGCTCACAACGGGGTTTGCGCGATGGTGAGCGTACCTTCACGCTTCTTGTGAACGGCAATCAGAAAGCGGACGGGGTCTCGACAAACATTAAAATCACGAAAGATAAGTTTGTCATGCTTGATACACAAGGTGGGTCTGAAAAAGGGAACGGCAACTCAAAAGGACAGAAGGGCAAGCGCGTTTCTATTGAGGCGGGCGAGCAGAACGAAACTGACGTTATTATCAAGAGTGGATTGGTGGAAGGCGATCGGGTGGTTTTACCTGAACTCACGCGACCTGAAGGTGGTCCACCAGGTAGAGGTTAATCCTTCAGTTCAAGCCGAAAGCGTCTCGGGCAACCGAGGCGCTTTTTTTATGCCTGTTTGCATCTTTCTTGCTTTGACAGTGAGCCCCATCCGTGATAAAATGCCGCAGGATAGTATATGGACTAAAAAAACAGGCATGATGATATGAAATTGCAACTTGCTCTGGACTCAAGCAATAGTCAAGAAGCCAAACGTATCCTTGAGAAAGTTAGTGATCTCGTGGATATTGTCGAGGTTGGCACCCCTTTGCTCATGAAAGAGGGGGTGAAGGTTGTTACAGAGATCAAGAATGCCTACCCGCGGCTTGAGGTGCTCGCGGATCTCAAAATTATGGATGCCGGCGATATTGAGGCAAGAATTGGTTTTGAAGCGGGTGCCGATATTGTGACAGTGTTGGGAGTGGCGCATGACGTTACGATTCGTCGTGCCGTGGACGAAGCCCGCGCTCTCGGTAGGCAGGTAATGATAGACTTGATAGCGGTTAGTGATGTTCGGAGGCGCATCGGTCAGATTGACCCCATTGCCCCGGACTACTGCTGCGTTCATACAGCTTTCGACCTCCAAGACCATGGTATGGATCCCCTGTCCGAAATCCAGCTTGTTCAATCTGCCCTGAAGCAGGCTAAGATGGCGGTAGCGGGTGGTATAAATCCTGAGATTTTGCCAGATATTCTCGCTTATCGCCCAGCGGTCGTCATTGTGGGCGGTTTCATCACCAACCATCCAGCCCCCCGTCAGGCAGCTCACGAAATCAGAGAGTTGTTGACTTAAAGAAGGGAAATCGGTGAAGATACAGTCATATATCAGTCAGATACTTGACGAACTGGGCGAAACCGTGGGCAATGTCTGCAGCGATTCGGCGGAAAAATTGGCGGATGTGATCTTAGCTGCCGAAACTGTCTTCGTCGCTGGTGCAGGCAGATCCGGTTTGGCGATGAAAAGTTTTGCCATGCGCTTGATGCATACGGGCATTGATACTTATGTCGTGGGAGAAACCGTAACCCCCAACATCACAGATAAGGATGTGTTATTGATTGGCTCTGGTTCAGGTTCAACTAGCAGCTTGGTGGCAAGTGCTGATAAAGCCCATGCAATCGGTGCCACTATCTGTCTTATTACCATTGATGAAAGCTCGCCAGTTGGCAAATTGGCGGAAGTGGTTCTCACCATCCCCGCCCCTTCACCAAAAGTCAACAGGGATCTCGGTTTTCGTTCAATACAGCCAATGGGATCCTTGTTTGAGCAGAGTCTCTTGTTGATGTTGGATGCGATCGTCCTTTTACTGATGGAGAAAACAGGAAAAACCCCGGAGTCAATGTTTACAAGACACGCCAACTTGGAATAAAACTAAGGATAGACTTACCCATGATTATCGACGCACATGCCCACATCTTTCCCGAAGTTCGCGGCGCGACGGGTAGAGGTTCCACCCGCGGACCGGGTTATGGTCGCATTGCCGTCGGCGATGAAGAGACCCAACTGTTGCCACCGTATAACGAAAAAACCGAATTCACACCTGAAATGCTTATAGCAAATATGGACTGGGCGGGTGTTGACAAAGCGGTGTTGCTCCAAGGACCATTTTATGGGGAGTGCAATTCGTATGTCCTTGAGGCATTGAGTCGTTATCCGGATCGTCTCGTCGGCGCAGCATATTTCAATCCATGGAAGATGAGGGTTCGCCAAGATTTTGAGGGACTTATAGCGTCTTCGGATTTTCGGGTGGTCAAATTAGAATGCTCTGAGGCGACTGGATTGTGTGGCTTACATCCTAACGCTAGGCTCGATATGCGGGAAATCGCTTGGCTTTGGGACTCGCTTGAACGTCGTGGATTGGTGTTGACCCTCGATTTGGGTGCGATAGGCAGCCGTTCTTATCAGACCGATGCCGTGCGTACCATCGCAGAGGTACATCCGGATCTGCGGATTGTTATCGCACATCTGGGCCAGCCGAATCCGTCGGCGGAAGCAGATGTGGAACGGTGGAATTTATGGTGGGAGCAGATCGACCTCGGACAGCTGCCCAATGTATGGTTTGATACCGCTGCTTTGCCAGCTTATCTGCCGAATGAGGATTTCCCCTATCCGACGGCGGAGCGGTATCTCCATCTTGCACTTGAACGGATTGGGGCATCGAAAATCTTATGGGGTACGGACCTGCCGGGACTGCTGCGTCACGTAAACTATCCACAATTGGTGAGGTTGGCAAAACTGCACACCCAGTCACTTTCGCCCAATGAACAGGCGATGATCCTCGGCGCAAATGCGATGCACGTCTACGGCAGTTAGTAGAGCGGGTTAGAGAAGGGGACAATGAGATGCACCGAGATGTCGAAATAATGGTCGTCGGATTGGGAGCGATGGGAAGCGCAGCGCTATATCACCTCGCTCGCCAAGGCGCGGCACCAGTTGGCATAGATCAATACGCGGTTGGTCATAGCCAGGGCAGTTCTCATGGTCACTCCAGGGCGTTCCGAGTCTTCTATGACGACCCCGTATACGTGACCTTGGTGCAAGCCGCTCTGCCGCTGTGGCAGGAATTAGAGACACTTTCCGGTGAACAACTGCTCATCCCTAACGGCATGTTAGCCTTTGCCAAACCAGGGAATGAGCGATTAGATCAAAATATCCGCGTCATGCAGGGCACGAAAACGTCACACGAGGTGTTGACCGCTGAAGAGGTTACCGCCCGATTTCCGGCGCTGCAGCTCGCGGCAGACATCGTCGCCTGCTATACACCGGACTCAGGTTTCTTAAACCCAAGCCGTTGTGTCCAGACCCATGTGTCGCAAGCCGAGCGTTTCGGGGCAACCGTTCATAGCGGAATCAGCGTCCACCATATTGATATTAGCAAAGAACGTCCTGAAGTTGAAACATCGGCAGGCAGCTATCGTTGTAGACGGCTTGTCGTTGCCCCCGGACCATGGGCTTCGCAATTGCTTAAAGATTTGTCGCTGCCACTTGAGGTGACACGACAGCAGAAATTCTACTTTCAGTCACAAGACGGAGAGACGTTGTACCAACCAGACCGTTTACCTGTCTACGCGGACTATGATCGGGCGTATTACGGTTTTCCCTACTATGGTCCCGGCATCAAGGTGGCTGATGATGGGCATGGTCCCGTAACCGATCCCGAAACAGTTGATCGGACACTAGATTTAGACGTACAGAATGCGTTGGCACAGTGGCTCGAAACAATTATGCCCCAAGCCAACCCTTCCTTCATTGAAGGTGCGACCTGTATGTATACGCTCACGCCAGATCGTGACTTTCTCATCGGCGATCATCCGCTGAATCCCAATATTTTCGTTGGGGCAGGATTCTCAGGACACGGCTTTAAGTTTTCTACCGTCGTGGGTAAGATTCTCGCTGAACTCGCCGCTGACGACAAAACCGATTACCCAATCGGCAAATTTCGACTGAACCGATTCGAATAGATAGATTAACCTCTCCTCCTGTGCCGAAGGTGGGGATTTTATTTCTTGGAAAACCCAAGCGCAGAACCACAAAAAATGGGGGAAACCGATGGCTAAAACTTATCGTACCGGCATTATTGGCTGTGGCGGGATGGGACGCGCTCACTCGACCGCTTACACCCAAAATCCAGCGACAGAATTGGTTGCGGCAATGGATGTGAACCCGGAATCGGCGCAACGCCTTTCTGAAGAATTCTCTGTTCCCGCTGTATATACTGACTATAATCAGATGTTAGAAAAAGAAGCGCTCGATATTGTAAGTATCACAACATGGCAGGGAGTCCGTGCAGAAATCACTGTTGCCGCGGCAAAGGCAGGAGTCAAAGGCATTCTTGGCGAAAAACCGATGGCGGCCTCCTTGGGAGAAGCGAACACCATGATTGCGGTATGTGAGGAACACGGTGCCAAACTGGTTATCGGGCATAATGGACGCTTCAACCCAGCAAACACCGAGATTCGGAGGCTTATCCAAGATGGTGCTATCGGTCAACCAACATTGCTCCATCAGAGGTCAAAGCCGAATGCTGGTTTGCTCAATATCGGTACGCACGCCATTGATCGGATGCGATACCAGCTGTCGGATCCGGAAACGCTCTGGGTGATTGGTCAGGTTTCTCGAGCCACAAACCGATGGGAACGTCGCACACTCTGTGAGGATTTGTGTATGGGGTTGATCTGCTTTGAAGGCGGTGCGCGTGGTATCTATGAAAGCGACCTACCAGAGCCCGTGGTTTCGGCAGCAGCAGTGGCGGGTACAGATGGACAAATCAAAATGGGAGACGATGTGACTGTCCTGCTTCAGAACAATCAAGCGAGCGGCTGGCAGGAGATTCAGCCGCGCCCGGAGCCGGCCGATCAGTACCAAGAGCTAATCGATTGGATGGAGGGAAAAATTGATTCACATCGAAGCACAGGTCGACAGGCACGGTATACGATGGAGATCATGATGGCAATCTACGAGTCGCTGCGGATCAAAAATGTGGTCACGATGCCGCTTGAAACCAGCGAATCGCCACTTGAGCTGCTGATAAAGGAGGGTGTTTTCCCGAACTTGACGGAGGATCCTTACGATATTCGGAGGCCCTTCCCAGAACAGGAAAAGCGTGCATGAACCCGCCGATCTCACAATGTGGAGGCATTTCATGAAACTTACTGAACAACAGGTCAATTTCTTCAACGCCTTTGGCTACCTAGCGTTTCGCAACCTCTTTTCGCCCGACGAGGTCGCTTGGATTACCAAAGAATTTGACTTCTCCATCCAAAACTTTGGCGAAGGTAAAGCGCACAATGGCTCAAAGCGAACTATGTTTGGGGGTCCAATTGAGCATCGACCAAGGCTTTGTTCCTTGCTAGATGATCCTCGTGTGCTTGGTGTCGCTGGTGGAGTTTTGGGCGAGGATTTCAACTATGCCAGCGGCGACGGGAATTACTATACTGGCGATACGGGTTGGCATCCCGATGGCAATTGGGGACAACTCTTTTCCTGTAAAATTGCATTCTACCTCGATCCACTGACAGCCGATACCGGTTGTCTGCGAGTTATCCCCGGCAGCCAACGTCCAGACCATTTTGTGAGGGCAGAAGAGATAAACCCGAACGAATCGGAGGAACTTTTCGGTGTTCCACCACAGGAGTTTCCCGGCAGTGTCGCACTGGAAACGAACCCGGGCGATTTGGTTATCTTTAATCACGACACCTATCACGCATCTTTTGGTGGTGGCAAACGGCGACGGATGTTTACCATGAACCTGACCCGTCACTGCACAACTGAGCCGGACCTAGCAACTTTGCGTCGGTACTTGAGCATTCACTCTCCCGGTGGCTATAACGTCGATACCGGTGCCAGCATGTATCATCCGACCATACTCGATACCGCTGATCAAAACCGGAGGATCCATTTGTGGCAGTGCATTGAGATCCACGATGAACTGTTTCCACATCTTGCTCAGAAGGCTTATTCAAACCTTCGTCCAATTCCTTAAGGAACTCATACCCTATGTCAAGTAGCTCTTGGAAGGTATCGGGACAATAGCTTATCAATGTCTTCGCGTTGATCCTGTTGAAACTTGAACCACTCAAGCCACCACGGGAATTTGTCACCCGGCACATTTAAACCAAGGACATATGCCTCTTTCCCTAAGCCGAGTTTATAGTCCCCTTCCTCTTTCCATTGGAAGGCATGTAGGCCCTTCCACTTTATAAAGCGTTCCTGTAAGCAGATGCCCGCTTCTCTGATTTCAAATCGGTTTGTAGAGAACAAAGAAAATAGGACGAATGTTAGCCAAAATAACGTTGGCGACAAGTCCAATAGAGCCAATCCCCTATTGTTTGCCATCAAAATGATTTGCACGAGTATGGCAGTGGTTGAGACAAAGACGATAAAGCCCAAAAATCCTCTGTAGAATTTCGATCTAGGCAGATGGTACAAGATTTGTCCCCTTCTTCTTCGCCGCCAGACTAGATAGGCAGGTCCTATTACCAAGAGGAAGAAAAAAGAAACGAGGAAATAGATATCAAGTAGACGATCAAATGACACCGCTCCCACCTCCTTTAGGAATTGTCATTGGAGTCCTGCTGCCAGAGATGTCAATTTAAGCACAACTTCTTCCATCTATCAATTGATTCTAATGTACCATAAAATTGGCTCAAATAGAACCAAAAAGGGTTGTGCGAAGCAACAGCAGCCGATCATGTAGACATAATAAAAAGAAAGGAGATGCAGCTCTCATCCCAGAGATATCCAGCGATTGGTATTTCATGGGGGCCCCACTGCGAAGATTGTAATGAATTTTGAAGACATAAAGCAGCGTTTGTTGGCGCTCGATACTGCCTGTGTATGCGATGGTAATAAGGCGGAGAGAGCCGCCGACCCCACGGTTACGGAACTAAGGGTTATTGATCCCGCCATCCGCCCTATCCGAACTGGACTTAAACTTGTCGGGCGAGCACACACGGTAACCTGTCATGAAGACTTCCTCACAGTGATCAAAGGGTTGCGGGATGCCGAGCCGGGGGAGGTACTTGTGATTGATACTCAAGGGAGTCGTCGTGCGGTGGCGGGTGAACTGTTTCCCACAGAAGCAGCGCGGAAAGGGTTAGCGGGTATCGTCATAGATGGGCCCTGCCGAGATACCAAAACGATCCGAACCTTAGATGTGCCCTACTACGCACGATCCTTCAACCCGATAGCGGGCACAACTAATAAAATCTTCGAGACGCAAATCCCAATTCCCTGCGGTGGTGTTATCGTGAATCCGGGGGATATTATCTTCGGCGACGACGATGGGCTTATTGTTGGGTCTATTGATGAACTGTCGGCAGCGATTCCAATCGCCGAGGAGATCCAGCGGAAGGAAGATCTGATGCTAGAGCAGATGGCAGCAGGTGTGAGTCTGTTTGAGATGTTGAATTTTGAGGAACATTACGCAGCGATGTGTGCAGGAGAAGAGAGCAAGTTAGAATTTACGGTTTAGGTAAAGTTCTCAATCAGTGGCTATAAACTAACCACTGTATCGGTCTGGAACGATTTAATCGCCGCCTCAATGATTTCCTGCGCTGCGAGGCCCGCCGCACCAGAGGCATCAATTTCATCGGGTGGATCCCCATCCACAAGCTGTTGAATCCACGCACCAATCCGTGTTGAAAATGTATCTGAGAACGAATCCATGTGTCCCTCAGCACCCGGCGGCGGATTGAAATACTCTTCGACTTCGTCGCCTCGCCGAGGGAAAAAGGTCAGCCTTTCAAACACCCCATCAAGGACAAACTGTCCATTCGTTCCCGCAACCTCACACCGCTCATTCAGACGACCCGCATCATAACTACCGCTCAGGTGTCCAACCACACCGTTCTTAAACTTGAGGTTAATCGAAGCATTACTCCAGTTCTGCCGTCCCGGCGCACGTACTGCAAACGCGTGTACCTTCTCGACCTCACCGCAGAAGTACATCATCACGTCGAGTGAATGCGGATGCAGAGCTCTCAGGTGGAAGAACGGTGAGGTCTCATTCGGATTTTCGATCCACAGCGCCATATTGATGAAGAGTAGGTCCCCTAGCTTTCCATTCGTTACCCACTCCTTCGCTTGCAGCGCTAACGGCGTGAAACGGTGATTGAGGTTTGTCCCCAAACAGACTTTTTTCTCCCGCGCTTTATTGACCATTTCCCGCGCGCGAGCGACATCGTTCGATAACGGCTTTTCGCACAGCACATGAAGCCCTGCCTCAAGCGTCTGCATCGTTGGCTCAAAATGAGCCCCGCCGTTTTCAAAGCCGCCTGTCGCAACGCTGACGGCGTCGAGAGCTTCACCTTCTAAGAGCGATGGAACGCTGTAATATGCCTTGACCCCAAGCCGTTGTGCCGATTCGTCGGCTCGCTCTTTGACCATATCACACACGGCAACCAACGATGCTGCCGCATGTTCATGGTAGACGTTGGCGTGTGTGTTGCCAATCCCTCGCATCCCAATAACTGCCACCCGTAATGCCATACAAATTTTCCTTTCGCCGTTTTTCAAGTTCGGGCTGAAGTGCACGGTTTTTATATGGATAATATCGCAGCAAGTTTACCATCTTTTGCTCTTGGAGTGCAAGGGCTTGGTTACAGATTTCCGATTAGATCTGAATCACTTTGACAAGCGGCATATATCGTGCTATAATCGCCCCTTGCAACCCGCGAACTTTTAAGGCGGGCTCAGTATTTGAAATCGCAGGAGATAATAATATGCCACTTGGAAGAAAAATACGTTATGGAATGGTCGGCGGTGGTCCGGACGCATTCATAGGCGCGGTACACCGAAAAGCTGCGGCACTCGACGGGGAAATCGACCTTGTTGCCGGAGCTTTCTCCGCATCACCTGAAAAATCGCAGCAACAGGGTGCGGAATTGTTACTTGACCCAAACCGCGTATACGATTCGTATCAGGAGATGGCGGAAAAAGAGAGTGCATTGCCAGAGGATGAACGTATCGACTTCGTGTCCATTGTGACACCAAACCACGTCCATTTTGGAGTCGCTAAAACATTTATCGAAGCAGGCTTTCATGTCGTTTGCGACAAGCCGATGACAACGACGCTAGAAGATGCAGAAGCACTTTGCGGACTGGTGAAACAGCACGATGTAATCTTTGCATTGACGCATAACTACACAGGCTATCCGATGGTGAAGCAAGCCCGTGAGTTAATATCGCAGGGGACGCTCGGATCGGTTCGGAAAATTGTTGTTGAATATCCACAGGGATGGTTGGCGACGTTCTTGGAGGGAGAAGGGGCAAAGCAGGCAGTTTGGAGGACAGATCCAAGCCAAGCGGGGATTTCCTCCTGTATCGGGGACATCGGCTCGCACGCAGAAAACCTCGCCCATTACATCACCGGCTTAGAGTTAGAGGAGATCTGTGCAGACCTAACCACCTTTGTTGATGGCAGACAACTCGAAGACGATGGGAATATCCTCGTCCACTATAAAGGTGGCGCTCGGGGCGTGCTGTACGCCTCACAGATTTCTGTCGGCGAAGAGAATAACCTCCGTATCCGCGTCTATGGCACGAAGGCTTCGCTCGAATGGCATCAGGAGAATCCGAACTATCTCTATGTCCGTTTCCCTGATGGTCCTGAGCATGTGTATAAGCGCGGTAACGACTACGTTGCTCCAATTGTGGGGCACAACTCACGATTGCCCTTTGGACATCCAGAAGCATTTATAGAGGCGTTTGCAAACGTCTATGTCAACGCTGCCCGTTCGCTGGCTGCAAAACTCGCAGGTGAAACACCAGACGTGTTCGATACGGATTATCCAACCGTGCAGGATGGTGCACGTGGCGTCCATTTCATTCATAAAGCCGTGGAGAGCGGCAATAAACGGGGCTGGGTAGACGCGAGCTATACGCCACCGGCATAAAGTGAAATGCAATACCTATTACCCTTTGGGGTTGGCGGATCCTTTAACAACCCTTTGCTTTTTGCGACCTAATACTAAGGAGGAATAAGATGGCAAGACCTGTAACACTATTTACGGGACAGTGGGCAGATTTAACACTTGAAGAGCTAGCACAAAAAGCTAGTGATTGGGGATACGATGGACTGGAATTGGCGTGTTGGGGAGATCACTTTGAAGTTGATAAAGCTCTTGAAGATGATGGCTATTGCCAAGGGCGACATGACCTCTTAGCAAAATACGGACTGAAGGTATGGTCAATTAGCAATCACCTTGTTGGACAGGCAGTTTGTGACAATATTGATAGCCGCCACGAAGCGATCTTGTCACCCGCTATCTGGGGTGATGGCGATCCCGAAGGGGTGCGTGGACGCGCCGCCGAAGAGATGAAAAACACCGCCCGCGCTGCAGCGAAACTGGGTGTGAGTGTCGTCAACGGATTTACAGGCAGCAGCATATGGCATCTGCTCTATTCTTTTCCGCCCAACGACCCGTCGCAAATTGATGCAGGCTTTGAAGACTTCGCCAACCGCTGGAATCCAATCTTTGATGTCTTTGATGAGGTGGGGATTAAGTTCGGGCTTGAAGTCCATCCGACTGAAATCGCCTTCGACATCGTGAGTTCAGAACGCGCTATCGAAGCGGTCAATGGCCGCGAAACGTTCGGGTTCAACTACGATCCAAGCCACCTTGGCTATCAAGGTGTTGATTACGTCGCATTTATTGAACGGTTCAGCGACCGCATCTACCATGCCCACATGAAGGATGTGTGGTGGTCATCAACGCCGCGCCTCTCCGGTGTCTTTGGCGGACACTTGGATTTTGGGGATGCCCAGCGGTATTGGGATTTCCGGTCAATCGGGCGCGGCAATATCGATTTCGAGGAAATTATCCGTGCACTCAATAACATCGAATATGACGGACCGCTCTCCATCGAATGGGAGGACAGCGGCATGGATCGAGAGCACGGGGCACGTGAAGCCTGTGCTGCTGTCAAAGGTTACGACTTTGAGCCATCCGCTCGCGCGTTTGATTCCGCTTTTGAAGAGTAGTCGTGCATCGTAACAACTCTCGGAAATAGACTTTCCATTTTGAGAGAAGAATGGAAGGCGGGGTTGCTTTCCATTCTTCCCTTCCCTCACGTCCATCACAGCTGGTAGGCGAAAAACAATGACAAGTCAGAATCAGGAAAATCTCTTGCTGGAACAGTGCAGCAGGCACGAAGGTCAGGAGGTTCTGCAGACTGTCCACTGGAATTCGCGTCAAACTGGGCTTATTATCTGCGACATGTGGGATGACCATACGTGTAAATCTGCTGCTCAACGGGTCGCGGAGATGGTGCCAACGATGAATCGAATGGTGTCAGCAGCGCGCGAAGTCGGCGTGTTTATCATTCACGCACCGAGTGGCACGATGTCATTTTATGAGGAAACACCACAACGTCAGCGTGCCATTGCAGCAGCAGTTGCTGAATCTTCAGTGGAAATTAAGTGGAACTATTGGGATCCTGAACGGGAAGGGGAACCCCTACCTTTTATCCGGAGCAATGGGTGCGGCTGTAGTAAGCCGTGTCCGGGTTGGGTTGCTGACGACAAGGGAATACGACAGTGGAAGGGCGGAAAGGTGCCTTGGAGCCGACAGATTGAAACTATCGAAATTGTTTCTGAGGATGCAGTTAGCGATGATGGTCAAGAGGTTTATAATCTGATGCGGGAGCGCGGCATCGACAACGTAATTCTGATGGGTGTCCATACCAATATCTGCGTTTCCGGCCGTCCCTTCGGGCTAAGGCAGATGGTCTACCACGGAAAAAATGTCGTGCTATGCCGCGACTTGACGGATTCGTTTTTTCAACCCATCTCTCCTGAATTCAACCACTTCCGCGGAACTGACCTGATAATCGAACACATTGAAAAACATCTGTGCCCGACGATCACCTCCACAGCATTCACCAGAGAAGCCGCATTTCGCTTCAGAGAAGACACTGCCGCTTAGCAGTGAGAAGCCTAATTTATGTTGTTTCAGGCGGTTCCGGCTCCGGTAAGCGATGCACCTCATTGCCTTCCACGTTGGTCCCCAGCATGATCAACTCGCAAGGTTCGGTCCCGAAGTTCCTAAAGATGTGATACGCACCGGTCGGCTTAAAAACAGAATCACCCTGTTCGATGGGATACCACTCTCCTTCAATATGGATATGGCATGAACCGCTCAGTACGTAAAACCACTCTTCCTCTTTTGTATGGGTATGGTACTTCGTATTTGTTTCGCCGGCGGGGATTCGTGTCAACCGGACTTCAAACTGTTCCGTACCGTGTTCCTGCCATAGTGGTTTGAAGTCGCCATACTGTTTCTCTTCACCGGGAAAAAACTTGGGATTCCACGGCATCTCTTTGGTTTTTACGATGTATTTCATGAAATACCTCCTCAGAAAGTTATTGGTTGTTTCTTATTAAGTTAGATTGAATAGATATCATCAAGAACTTCTCCAATCTCAACGAACCTTTTACATCCATTCAGAAAGATCGACACGCTTACCGGTTTCCGCCGCGATATATGCCCCGTAACACACAGCGAGGATGTCGCGTCCCAATTCCACCGTGCTTTTGGGCGGTCGTCCATGAGCGATAGCCTCGCAGAAGTCAGTCAGTTCGTGTGGGAAACCGTTCATCCAATCCTCGTCGGGATTGGTCAGTTGCCAGCCAGCACGGGTCTCTACTTTCTCTCGAATATAGGTATCACCCAAGACGTGATCGCTCGGCGTGTATGTCAACATCCCAGTGTTTGGGTTGATGTTGCACTGTACCACAGCCTTGCTTGAGTACACTGTCAGAACGTTCTGAATACCTCCAAGTACAATATCTGACGCGGTAATCTGTGCGATGGTATCATCGTCAAACGTGATGATCATAGATCCCCAGTCCTCACAATCTTTCCAACCTTCCTTGATCCATTTTTCGTCCTCATTGACGAAACTTTCAATATGCGTCAGGTTTGCGACCTCTGCGACGACGCTTTTGGGTTTGATAGGTTTCCGGTATTTCCGCTGCCCTTCGTTGTATTTCAGATAGAGTGCAGCGCCAGCGGGGTGGCAGCCTTTGTTGTAAAGTGCACCGCCCCCTGAGTATCGCCACTCCTTTGCGTAATCGGAATGTGACCCACTGTGCGATTCCTCTGCAATGATACGGAGGATCGTATTATCGCTTTGTGCAAGGATGTCGTTTGCCTTTTGCACGCTTGGTGCGTGCACCCAGTTTTCCCCGTAGCAGAACGTCACACCGTTGCGCTTAACAGCCTCCACCATTTCGTCGGCTGCCTTTAGTGCGGCTTCAAACATCTTGTGCCGGGAAGTCTCGTGCCCCACAAGCGTCTCCCCACCATCACCAAAATAACCTGTCAGCGGTTTTTCACAGATAATGTGTTTGCCTGCTTCAGCCGCTTGAACGGTTAGTGGATAGTGCAGGTAGTTAGGAACACAGAGATCAACGACAGTTATTTCTTCGTCCGCAAAAAGTGCCTCCGCTGTGGGATAAACTGTTTCCAGATTGTGTTCTTCGGCGAAGGTCGTAGCGCTCTCTTGGCTTCTTGCAGTGACTCCTCTGATACGGATATCCAAGCCGGGAACAAGTCGATAGTTGTGGACATGGAACGTCGCGGAAAAACCGGCACCGATCATGCCGATGACAATAGGATTAGTCTTCATAGCATTTCTTTTTCCTCACTTGAGTTATGTTATCCTGAAGTTTTGCGAATTAAGTTCTTGGCAGAAATAGAAGTCATTCGACGAACCGGCCTCCTCCTAATCAAACACTTCTTTGGCACGATTTGTATTAAGCAAGGGGTGTTTGTTGTCGGAAATCGGATCAAAGATATCGTACTTGAGTGAGACAAGCACTTGTCGGCAATATGCACCGCATCTGCTTGAGACAGATGTCCTGGGAAATGACAAATGAATTTCGGCCGGGCAGTCATCGCGTAACGGTCTGAAAACTAGTCGGCCGATCAGCCACTAGCCCCGTGATCAGTACCTTTGGCTTGTCCATGACGTGCTCCCTTCGATGTGGCTGATAATGTCACCTCACGACTTGAAATCGATCCTGTTTGTCGTAAAGTGGCAGCCTATCCACCCAACCATGGTGCGCGCCTAAAGGCAAAAGTGGGTGGCCTGTGCTCGTCTGAGAATCGGACCTCACTGTACAACATAACCTTCCAAGTTGTGTAATTTGCCTTTGACCCCTGCCCCGAATTCCGGAGTAGATAATGAATGAGTGCCAATACCATTCATCATTTTTTATATCATGGCTTCGATTTGGAGTCAACAGAAAACCTCATGGTGTTACCCGAATGGCATGGGCTTAAGGATTTCGTTGACCTGATCTGCTCGTCGTGATTCCCACCGTCAGTCTTCAAACGCGTCATCAGTTATGGAACAATTCTTCAGCCCTACGCCTCAATTCCTCAATTTCCTTCTGCATACGAATCCCCAATGCTCTTCTTCGCTAACTCGTTTCTGAGGTTAACGGGTCAAGGAGCAGTCGTCCATAGTCTTGATAACGCTCCTGAATCACCTCTGTATTGATTGGAGAAGCTTGGCATCTGTTTTCTTGGTCAATCTTACCATCCGGCATCCCACATGAACGTCCAACCGTGAACCAATGTTTATCAAGTGCCTAAACTCTATCGCAGAAACTTCACGATATAGCCCAGATCACACGCCTAAACCAGTGTGAGCTGCTGAAGCAGCTTCCATGAACGATAAGTATTTTGCACACTAATTTTTTATTTACTTAAACACCCTTCAACACCTCCCGCTGTAACATTGCCTCAACAATTTGATCTTCGTAACATGAGTTTGGCGTAAGTATGCAGAACCTCTTCAATTAATCACAAAGACACAGGGTCGGAAGGGCAGGCACAAAACCAGTCCCAACAAGGGAAAGCCCAATGAAAAGATGGGGATGGATTTCTCAATCTGCAATTTGTAATTCTTTCCCACTCCTGTCTCCTCGCTCCCTATATCGAACTGATGTCTCATAGTACCGCTGTTTCGTCTTGACTTACGAGTTTTGGCATGTTACTATTTAGCATACTAAACAAATAACAAGGCCTTTACTCCGTATAATTTTGTTGCATATTCTTTCTTTATAGGAAGGACTCACGATGGCTCTAGATCAAAAAGATATACGGGATGAAGTGCTTGTGGCACTCAGATGCATCATGCGGGCAATTGATCTCTATTCGAGTTATCTCGCGCGCTACCACGGGTTGACAGCACCTCAACTTATCGTCCTAGGTGAAATTTCACGGTCGGGGAAGATAACAGCAGGTCAATTGGCGGAAAATGTCCGCCTTAGCAATGCAACGGTCACCGGAATACTCAACAGGCTTTCAAAGCGCGGCTTGATAGAAAGGAGACGCGCCGATGAGGATAAGCGCAGTGTTCTCGTAAAACTCACCGATTTGGGTAAAAGGGCACTTGCGAATGCTCCAGGGCTACTCCATGGCCGTTTCGTGAAGGAATTTGAGAAACTTGAGGATTGGGAACAAACATCATTACTTTCATCCCTTCAAAGAATTGCCTCGATGATGGAGGTGAAAAACCTTGATGCCGAGTCAACGCCTGTCAGCAGGGAAATCTCTGAGGTCACCGAAGATCCCTCTGCCAATCCAGTTCAAGATGATTCAGAGTAAACCCAAAATAGGGAGATCAAAATGTCAGTTGTTTATCTTGAAGATGTCGTTAAGATTGTTGGTAACAAATACCTAGCGATTCATATTGCCGGCCTACGTGCGCGCCAACTGAATAAAAAGGAGGGTCCTCTCTTTACTGCGGTTTCACCCCAGAAACCGGCGTCAGAATCCATCGAAGAACTCGTTGAGGGGAAAATTGAGTACAATCAATCGGATTCAGACCCGAAAAACCTAGATGATCCATTTGATGTCAAGGAGAAAGATATACCTTAATGATTGAAGCTAGGGTAAACCCGAAGGAGTCAGTTGACGCCGCATTGGCGAGATTTAATGCGAGCGGGTGTGCCAGATTCAGGAGGAAGCCCTTCGCAAACTCCGCCAAACACCTCGCTCATAATTCCCCAAAGAATTGCCTTAAGTCGCCTTGAGGGGCGAATAACGAAAGAGTTAAAGATATTCAGTGAAAAATATAAAAATCAGTGCAGCGAAACGGATGTATCGGCTGTAATCCTCTTACCAATGCGGTTAAAGTATTAGCAAAGATTGGCACTTCTGAAGCCCTAGTCGCTGTTAAGAATGCCCGATAAGTCGTGATAACGTTAGTTCAACGTCAGCCAAAAGGTCCTATTTGTACGAACAATTGATTGGCGACATAATTAGTAAAGCAATTAGCAAAACATCATCGAGCTGAGAGTACGACTTGGCTCAACAGACTCAAGGAGTACTTCCAGTGAATTTTGAACAATTTTCTTTTGACCCGCGCATTGTCGCCCAAATTAAAGCAGTCAATTACACTACGCCTACCCCGATTCAGCAGCAAGCCATCCCCATGGTGCTCAAAGGGCATGATGTGATGGGTTTAGCCCATACCGGCACCGGTAAAACTGCAGCTTTCATGCTGCCTATTTTACAACGGTTGACCAAAGGCCCGTTCCGTCGTGTGCGTGCCCTCATCATTGCGCCCACACGCGAACTCGCTGAACAGATTTATCAGATGGGGCTTGATCTTGGCAAAAATACCGATGTGAACAGCGTATCCATCTACGGAGGTGTGAGCAAAGTTTCTCAGGTCTTGCGGCTGCGGAGTGGCGTAGAGATTGTTATTGCGTGTCCTGGTCGCCTGCTTGACCTCATTTACGATGGCGACATCGATCTATCGTGCGTTGAGATGCTGGTGTTGGACGAAGCTGATCGCATGTGTGATATGGGCTTCCTCCCCGATATTCGCCGCATCCTGAAGCTACTGCCGGCCCAACGCCAGACACTTTTCTTCTCAGCCACAATGCCAGAGGATATCCGCAGACTGTCAGATAATATCCTCAAAGATCCGGTGACAGTTCAAATCGGTAAGATTGCTCCGGTGGAGACCGTTTCACACGCGGTCTACCCAGTGCCCAATAGCCTCAAGAAAGAACTTCTGCTGACAATGTTGCAACAGACACCCACCGGCCGGGTCTTGATCTTTACCCGCACGAAGTATCGCGCCCGTAACCTAGCACGCGACATGGAAAAAGGTGGTTATCGCGCTGCAGCACTACAAGGTAACATGTCGCAGAGTCAGCGGCAGAAAGCGATCAATGGCTTTCGCAATGGGAAACACGACTTTCTCGTCGCCACGGACGTTGCTGCGCGCGGCATAGACGTGTCGGAAATATCGCACGTAATCAACTTCGATATCCCCGATACTGTCGATGCCTACACTCACCGGATTGGTCGCACCGGTCGCGCCCACCGGTCTGGTGACGCATTCACGCTTGCCGGACAAGCGGATGAACAGATGATACGGGACATTGAAAAACTGCTAGGGACACGAATCGAACGGCGGCGGTTACCTGATTTTGATTACGGTAGTTTCGTACCAGAAAGCCAGTTCCAGAAGGACCATTCAAAGCCGCTACGAAAGGCACTATCACCCCACAAGCGGAACCATATTCGTCCCAATAAAGGTAGGAATAGCCCACGTCGCCGCTCACCTTGATAAAAATTCTATGCCGCTAATCAAGAGATCGCTTAAGATGCACACGTTACTTGGAAACACTCGGGCGACGTTGCCCCTCGCCATCCTTAATAGCCCAGAATGGTGGAGGCGTACCCACTCACAACAGACAAAGAAAGGAATATAACTGCAAGTGTCTTTCCCTAAGACTGCGCGTCATGCCGATGAAACTGACATCATCTACCCCGGAGTCATCCCTTTCGCACTTGTTCATCTAGCCTGTTTTGCGGTCATCTGGACCGGTTTTCAGGCTTCAGACCTTATACTTTGTGGTGTATTGTACGCCCTCCGGATGTTTGCCATTACAGGCGGCTATCATCGATATTTTTCACATCGTTCTTTCAAAACCAGTCGTGTATTCCAATTCTTGCTCGCGTTCATTGCACAATCGTCAGCACAACAAGGCGCACTTTGGTGGGCAGCCCACCATCGCAAACATCATAAATACTCCGATACCCCACAGGACGTACACTCGCCACTTCAACACGGTTTCTGGTTTGCCCACTTCGGTTGGATTTTTTCGCCAACCAAGAGCGAAGCGGACTACAATCTGATAAAAGATTTTATGAAATTTCCTGAGATCGTTTGGCTCAACAAGTACAAACACGTACCACCAGTGCTGTTGGGAATCGGGGTGTGGTTGGTTTCCGGTTGGTCTGGACTAGTGGTCGGTTTCTTCATTAGTACGATGCTCCTCTTTCACTGCACATTTGCGATTAACTCGCTGGCTCACCTTATCGGCAAACGGTCTTACGTCACTGGAGACGACTCGCGCAACAACTGGTTTCTGGCACTCATCACCTTTGGTGAAGGATGGCACAACAACCACCACTACTTTCAAAGTTCAACCCGACAAGGGTTCCATTGGTGGCAGATCGATTTCACATACTATGTTTTGAAGTTCTTGGCGTTTTTTAGAATTGTTTGGGATCTTCATGCCCCGCCTGCCACTGTGGTTCAAGGGATACGTGGTATACCAAGAGACGTCATCGAACGAGTCGCCCAACGGTTGGCAACGAGTTTCCCGATTGAAACTATCAGTGCGCAAATTCGCCACGCGTGGGCACTCACACCCAGATTTGGAGAGCTACGCGAACTGACCCGTCAGTCCCGGTCAGCCGCTCACGCTTTCCTCGCCGAGATGTGTCCTGCAGATCTGCCAACAATCGCATCTCTGAAAAATCACGCACAAGAGATGTTTGCACATAGCCAACAATCGCATCTCTGAAAAATCACGCACAAGAGATGTTTGCACATAGCCAATATATAGATCTGATTGTTGTCCGAGCCCATGAGATGGTCGTTGATGCTATTTTAAAGCATCTGTTCCACGATTTACCATCGCCTATACCACAAGCTAGACATCTGTCTTAATTGAACCACCGAAGCACAAAAGCGCAGAGAATATATGTGGCAGAAAAGCAATGGGGCTCGGAGTTCTGGCGTGACAGGGTAACAACAAACCCCCAGTGGTCCTAGACCTCTCCTGAGTTTTATCTCTTGAGCGAATCATAATGACGATTGGTTCTCACCAATTTTCTCTCACAACAAAATCCTTAAGTTCGTGCGATTCTGGTGTTACCCAATTTCAGTATAGCAATCCCCAGAGCTGCTTTCGTTCGTCGCTCCAATCTTCCCATTCTTCGGGAAAAATGTACTTCAACGCCTCCGAATCGCGCTTTCTGCCTCCGGCGGGAAAGTAGTTCCAACCCATCGCCCGACGAGGACCGGCAGCCGTCTTGACGCCTGTAGCGTGCCAGCAGCTCGGTGTCCAGACCAATGTCCAGCGCGGATCAAGGAGGACTTCAACCTCGGCAGGGTGTTTCGCATACAGTTCTCTCGGTGGGAGGTCGTGTTGCCCTGTAGCGATCTCCAAATGTAACAGTTCTTCCCAGATCTCTTCCCTCGCTCTCAGATGGCTGCCCGGTAAGATGCGTAGTGGCGCATTCGTCGGATCGTGTCGGTCCAATCCCGTCCGGAACGAGACTTGCTTCACATCGGGACCTCCATCGGCGTGCCAATAAACTTGCGGGGGTGTGCCTTGACTCTCGGAGATAGCCTTCAACGCATCTCCCAATCCACACGCCCCTACGTGCACCTGTTCACAATTTAGCAAACGCTTAGCCGTCTCGACGAGTTGTGGCTGCTCCACTATCTGGAGGATTGGCTCTCCTATTGTAAGAAATTGGCAGGCAAGCTTGTTGAGTCCATTGGGCCAATCTGTGTTTGCCCACATTTCCTCATTTTCCACAGCGATCTGATCAATTTCGCGCATCCGTCCCTCGCCAAAAGGGTTAGGTACAAAGAAGAATCCGTGCGTGTGAAAATGATCTGCCTGTGCCTTGGTGACCTCCATGATTTTTGCATCTCCTTTTATGGATTACGAGCAACAAATCCGAAGACAATACAACCGAGCCTGCGATTTTACAAGTTCGGCATGGTAGCCTTTGGGCAGCGCGAGTACGCTATTGTGACGGATATTCACGGATTGTTCAAACGAATCTGCCTTACTGTAGATGCGTTGAGTGGCGTACTCTTCCGTGAGCGCCAGACGGTAGAAACAGATCGCTTCGCCAGAAACTGAGTGAGCAGGTGTTTCACTGACGACTAATGCATGTTCATCACGGTTGAAATCGTCGCCCGGTTCGAGGATGACAGCCGCCGTTTCAAGAAAAGAGGGTGCTTTACAAACCGCGACCTCAACAGGCTCATCGTGCGCGAGAATTTCGTAGGTTGTCCGATAGGGAATAGATGCACGATATGCTTCGCCGCCAAAGACATCTCCACGCTCGCCGATAAGTCCGTGGGCTTTATTCCCGTTATGCCCAACAAGGAGTTCGCACTGACCTCCGAGTACAACCAACATAACCTCGTTATCCGCAGTATCTTCAAAGAAAGATTCACCAACATCGAGGTAGAGAAGTCCGAACTCAAGGCACATTATTCCCATCTCACCATCTTCAATAATTCGGGTGTATCCTTTAGCCGGTTTGTATGCTTTGTATAGGTTCATCTCTGATCTGCTCATTTGCCTGATGATTGAGGTTACTCGCCCTGATGCTCAACATAGAAGATTTTATAACGCACGTTGCAATTAGGCAGTCTTGAATTTTAGCCGCATTATACCATCAAAGTTACTCGTGAACAATTGAAAATGGCACTTGCTACTAAGTGCCAAAGTTCTGCCCAAGAATTGAGAATTGACAATTCTCCCACGACTCGCTATAATTGACGCACTAATTCGGGATATGAAAAAAACAGGAAAGGAAATCAAATATTTACGTAATGGAGAACCGTGATGAAACAGATTGATGGCGGAATAACTGCAGTACCGGGGTTGAAAGCAATCGGGGTCCACGCTGGTCTAAAGCCGGACAATGAGAAGGATGTCGCTCTGATCGCGGCGGATGCGCCAGCGGTTGCTGCAGGTGTTTTCACGAAAAATCGTGTTTGTGCCCCTGTCGTTTTGGTGTGCCGTGAAAATATCAGTGATAATAGAGCCCAAGCAATTGTTGTTAACAGTAAGAACGCTAATGCATGTACTGGCGAGGTGGGCATGAAGAACGCACGGGAGATGGCCTCGTTGGTGGGGGAGGCGCTCGACATCGATCCAAGTCTCGTGTTGGTGGCTTCGACAGGAGTCATCGGTCAACAGTTGCCAATGGATCTAATTACTCACGGCATCCGTCTCGCTGCGCCAGCTTTGGAACCGGATGGCGGACATGACGCCGCCCTTGCGATAATGACAACGGATACCGTTCCCAAAGAGATCGCCGTGGAGTTTGAAGTTGGAGGGAAAACAGCCAGGATTGGTGGTATGACGAAGGGCGCGGGGATGATTGCCCCGAACCTTGCCACAATGCTCGCCTTTCTCGCGACGGATGTGAATATCGCCGGTGAGCCGCTACAACAGGCGTTACGTGAGTCCGCTACCAAGTCTTTCAATCGTATGACAATCGATACCGATAGCAGTACAAACGACACGGTGCTAATCTTGGCAACGGGCACCGCAGGAAATCCAGAAATTTCCAACACAACTGGCAATGACTACGAGGCATTTTGTGAGGGACTCGACCTTGCTTGTATAGAGTTAGCAAAGAAAATTGCTCGAGATGGAGAAGGCGCAACAAAGCTGGTTGAGGTAGTCGTGAAAGGTGGAAAGAACGAAACAGAAGGGGAGATGGCAGCCCGGGCGATCGCAGAGTCTCCGCTTGTGAAGACTGCCGTTTTCGGCTCAGACGCAAATTGGGGACGTATTATGATGGCGGTTGGCAAATCGGGCGCGGAATTTGACCCGTATCAGGTGGATGTCTGGCTCGGTGACTATCAACTGGTTAAGGATGGGATGGACGCAGGGTTTGATGAGGATAAAGCAACAGAACTCTTTTCTAAGGATACTGTGACCATTACCGTCGATCTGAATGCCGGTGATGCGTCGGTCACCATGTGGACGTGCGACTATTCCCACGATTATATTAGCATCAATGCGGACTACCGGACATAGTATCAGTGGCTAATATCACGAGAAAGTGAAAAATGCTATGAGCGCGAAACGCCGCCCCGGTAAATCGGGCTGTTAGAATGCCTATCTTGCTGAGAATTCAGACTAAGGAGGAATAACGCTTATGCTTACACCTGACGAAAAGCAATTCTACAACAAGAATGGTTATGTTCTGAAGCAAGGGCTTGTCTCATCTGAGGATATTGAAAAGGTTCAAGCGGAAATTCACGACATCCACAGCCGGATGGCAACACAATCGATTGACGGTGTCGAAGTGGCATGGGAGGAATTTGATAATCCAAACACGCCGCCGCGGATTAAACAGATGATGCAGAGTGAGCTGGTCAGTCCAACCCTGAACAAAATTTTACGTTCGGACGCAATGCTGGATATTATCGAGCAACTGATTGGTCCTGACATCTCACTTTTCCACAGCAAACTACTTCCCAAAGACGCCAAAGACGGCACGGCAATTCCTTGGCATCAGGATTATGCCTACTGGGATCTGGATGATAATCGTCCACTGATGGTAAACTGCCAACTCGCAATTGACGCAACAACAGAGGAGAATGGATGCATCCAATTTGTCCCTGGCAGCCATAAATGGGGGTTACAGGAACACGAACGGGGACAAGAGAAGTTTCGCCTGTTTCTGCCGGGACACTACCATGAACGTGATGATGCCGTCCCGGTAGAGATGGAGCCAGGGGCTGGCGTTTTTTTTAATGCACTAATTATTCACGGCTCCGCCGCCAACACATCAACTCACCTTCGACGAATGAATACCTTCGCCTATAATGTTACAGGCAACGGCGTGACCCAGTGTCGCGAGGCACTTCGGGGCAAACCACTCTGAAATGTTAAGCAATAAGACTTGAGGCATTTGAGCCTTGACAGGTTCAGGGCTTAAAGCCATGGTGTAGTGGCATTCGCCGCTTCTAACCACATGACACCAAGCACCGTCTACATCCTTACCAAACTCACGTAAATATACGAGGGCTTTGAAAATGCAATCCATCGCACGGGCATGGATAGTTGGGTGTGTGCTCATCGTCATGAATTGTTACTGGCTCATACAGATGGAGAGCCTCCGGAGAGCTTTTGGCGCGACGTTTTTTTCTTTGTTCTTTAATGCAGTCTTTACGCTCTGGCTGCTCTTTTTATTGAATCGACTGCTGCGCCGATTTACGCCGAAACTCGCCTTTGACAACAGAGAGCTATTGACCATTTATATCATGGTCAACATGGTATCATCACTCTGCTCTTATACCGCCCAGTTGACAGTCATACCCCACGTCATCACCTATCCCTTTTGGGGAGCGACGCCAGAAAATGACTGGCGACAGCTATTCCATAAGGATCTCCCTCAATGGCTTGTCGTTAACGAACCGTCTGTTCTGATAGGGTATTATCGTGGCGAAGCCAACTTGTATACAGCCCGCCATTTGGCAGCATGGCTACCCCCACTGCTGTGGTGGTCATTTTTTACCCTTGTCCTCGTCTTTGTCATGTTGTGCATTAATATTATCGTCCGCAGGCAGTGGATTGAACATGAGAAACTCGCTTATCCGATCGCTGAGATTCCGCTGACTCTGGTTCAGTCGGGTGGATATAGCCGAATGATGTGGATTGGATTTGCTATTACTGCGGGGATTAATATCGTAAATGGACTCCATTTCTTGTATCCAAGTTTCCCGGGATTAACATTTGTCCAATTTCGACATATCGGCTACATCTTTACAGAGGAACCGTGGGACGCGCTCTGGGCGATGCGAGTCTCATTTATCCCCTCGATTATTGGGTTAAGTTTCTTCATGCCGCTGGATGTCCTATTTTCGTGTTGGTTCTTCTATCTTTATTGGCAAGCGATGCGGGTTGTGGGCGCTTTCGCGGGCTGGCATACATATCCGGGCTATGGTCGGCATGTCTATATTGTGCAAGAATCGGTTGGGGCATATTGTGCTGTTTTAGCGATTGCGATTTGGCGAGCAGCGCGACACATGGTGCGAGTCCGACAGCAATCTGTTATCGGAAATAGAGAGAGGGAGATCGAGGATGCGCCAATGTCATATGTAACTGCATGGTGTGGAATGATCTGCGGGATGATTATTCTTATGTTATTTTGTTATGGGGCTGGCATGACAGTTGGCGTGGCAATTGGTTTTGTTCTTTTCTATTATTACATCTCGACGTGTATTACTCGACTTCGCGCTGAATTTGGATTCCCACTCCACGATGTCCACTTTGGAGGCCCGATTCAGATGATCACCTCCGCGTTCGGAACTGCGAATTTGTCGCAACGGACGCTTGTCGCCATGCCGTTCTTCTGGCATATCAGTCGTATCTACCTGAGCCACATCATGCCACATCAATTGGAGGGGTTTAAAATTGCCTCAAGAAGTCGAATGAGTCCCAAACGGGCTTTCTGGTCAATGCTGTTGGCGTGCGCTTTTGGAATTATAGTAATTTTCTGGCTCCTACTACACCTCAGCTATCACTACGGTCTTGAGAATACGCCTTATCCACGCTGGGGAGCAGAGGTCTGGTTCTACTTACAAGACTGGTTACGCAATCCCACAGAAGTGGATTATATTCACATGGCTCTGATGGGATTAGGGGCTGTGGTCGCGTCCTTTTTGGCGTTCATGAGAGCACGATTTGTTTGGTGGCCCCTCCATCCGATGGGCTATGCGCTGGGAGGAAGTTTTGGGATGAGCTTTTTGTGGACCTGTTTGCTGGTGGCTTGGATCTTCAAGTGGTTTATTCTACGATATGGAGGAATTATACGATATAGGCAATTTGCTCCTTTGTTCCTCGGATTGATACTGGGGGAATTTGCGGTGACTGGCATCTGGACAATTCTTGGTCTCTGTCTCAATTGGCCCGAATTATATAATTTTTGGCATCCCTGATAGGCGTGTAATTCCTTCTCCCCAAAAAAGCTAATCAGAAATAGGAAAGCGCAGGGTAATCCATTTTTCTTTGTAATGTTTTCTCTACGACGTTTGACGTCCCCTCCTCAATTCCAGCGATACGCGGTATCCTTCCAAGCCCGGATCCGTGTCGATGAGCGTCTGGACGGCTTCAGCATTCCGGCGTTGTGCGGGAAAGTTGTCAGCGTTGGCGATCCGCAATGCTAGCCGTGCGGCCACCGCACTCCCTTTTCGCAGATTTTCTAACTCCACCTTGTCCAGCGTATCATATGCTGTGTGTCCGAAACCTCTGCCCGACGGTGGGGCATCGGGATCACCCATGTGACCCGTTGGAACGCCTTTTAGAACGAATGGGAAGTGATCGGAATAGGGATGCATGTTTTGACCGACAGGAATGTCAGCTGCAAGCTCTTTTGCAGCATCTTGGAAGAACGGTGCTAAGTCTTGCCAACGATGCAGTACCACACCTTTTCGGCTCGAACCGCCCGCTGCATCAAGATTATACATGAAACGGACGTTATCCAGTTCACCTTCATGGGCGTCTGCATAGCGAAATGCGCCGGTTAACCCAATTTCCTCGGTGCCGAAGCCGAGGAATCGAACCGTTCGCTTGAGTTGTTCACCGGCATACAAAGCGAGCACTCTTGCGGTTTCGATGACGAGTACCATACCCGACGCCGGATCGACGGCTCCCTGTGAGATGTCGTGACCGTCGTAATGACAACCCAGAATCACCATCTCATTGGGATTTTCCTGTCCCGGCAGATCGGCAACAACGTTCCATGAGGTTCGTGGTTCGTTGACGTCGGTCGTGTGAAGATGTAGTTTAACTGTGCCCCTCCGCTCCATCAGGCGTGTCAGAAATTCACCATCCTCCTTGCATATCGAGATGCCCGGAATAGGGGCGGGTTGGTCGTTTTGTAGACTTCCCGTTTCGGGCCCGACGCCGGGGCTTTCGCTGATAAAAATAAAGGCACTGGCTCCGCCCAAGACGGAGCGTTCATATTTTTCCTTGCGATGCACCCATCGTCCCAAGTCAGGAGGAGATGCGCTGCCCGCCATTACGATACGACCATTCATCTCATCACCCAAGTCCTCGTACTCGGCAGGACTGCCATAACCGACAGAGATTAATTCTGCCGTAGTGTCGTCAGGAGGACAGTAGGGTAGTGAGATGCAGTGAAGCGACCTCTGGATCGGCTCAACGATTTCCAACGTTGCTGGACCCCTGGACCAGCCTGCGTAGGCATAGGACTCCAATCGAGCGTCTTTGAGACCGTAACGGTTAAAAGTCTCGCAGATGAAGTCTGCAGCCCTGCGCTCGTCTGGCGTACCTGCGAACCGTGATCCGAAGTCGTCGCACAACACGGTGAGATTGTCCATCACCTCCCGCGATGTATAAATGTCGCCAACCATCTGTTGATCCATCTGCAAATATGGATTTCTTGTACTCATATCAACTCCTGATAATGGTTTTGTGTCTTTCAGAGGCTAACTTAACTGATAGCTGCTCATGCCCTCATAATGCTAGGAAAACCCCACAGGCTGTCCTCACCATCATTGACCTTCCTGCACGACTGCCAGCGGCGGCTCTCCTTCCCATACCCGCTGAAGATTCTGGAACACAAATTCGCCCCTTCGCGTCCAGGTATCGTAGGTTACACCCGCGACGTGCGGCGTGAACAGCACATTCTCCAACTTCAGAAGGGGATTGTCCGGGGACGGTGGTTCTTGTGCTAGGACATCAAGGGCGGCTCCGAGGATGCGCCCTTCACTCAGCACTTCCGTCAAAGCAACTTCGTCCACGATGGGACCGCGACAGGTATTGACGAGTACGGCGGTGGGCTTCAGCAGGGAAAGCTCATATTTGCCAATAATTCCACGGGTTTCGGGTGTAAGGGGCAGATGCACCGTCACAATGTCTGACTCCTGCAGCAGGTTCTCCAATGCCATGCGAGTTACGCCAAGTTCCGATTCTATGTCACCCGCAGGTGGATACTGATCATAGTAGAGGAGGCGCGCCCCAAAGGAACGCAACAGATGAGCGACACGCTTCCCGATGTTTCCAAGTCCTACAATTCCGACTGTCTTTCCGTTGATGGTGTATGTTGAAGATCCGGTGTCAATGTTACGCCATTGGTCTGCCCGAACATTGCGATCCAGCTCTATCAGGCGGCGATAGAAGCCTAATATGAGACCGATAGTGTGTTCTGCAACATCAATGGAATTCGCACCCCCATTGTTGGCGACAAGAATGCCAAGTTCTCGGCACAGATTCACATCCATGCTATCGTAGCCCGCGGCAACCAACTGAATTAGTTTGAGATGAGGAGCAGACCGTAGGACCCGTTCTGAGATTAGGCCGGGGAAAAGAATCAGAAAGTCCGCATCCTGTACGAGGGAAATTTTCTCGTCATCGGGCAAATCGGTCGCGTGCACGCTGACTTCGAAACCCGATGGGGCATATTGGGTAAGGAGGGGTGTTATTTCTGGGGATAGAAAAGTAAAGAATCTGACTTTGGGCATATTCAATTAATGGACGATAATCACGTTTTGAGCGCGACAAGAGATCAAGAAGTATAATGTATAGTTCAGGTAGCGTCACACAAAGTACAGTACGATCTACGTGACGCTGTCGCGGACATAGTTCGGCGTCAGTGAAAAGTAATCATCACATTGCCCACTGAGCAATTGAGCGTAACCAATCCGTGCGATGCTCGCACCGCGTGGTGCGTTAAAAATTGAATCAGCGAGGCGCACATCATCGCCGAATTGTTTCACTACAACGGGGGCATATCGCCGTAGACCATCTCCAACAAAGATTGCATCGTCATCAATCTGACTCAGAAGGGTTTCAATCGGAACACAGAGATCCTCTGACTTGCGCAGCAGATTTTCTCCTCCACGAAAGACTGCGCCGTACACTTCATCTTTCCGCGCATCGAGGATTGGACAGATTAATCTATCCGTGTAGCGAAGGTTGTATGCGATTGATTCCAGTGTTGAGACACCGATGATTGGTTTCTTGAGGGCATAGCAGAGCGATTTGATTGTACCTACCCCAATTCGGATACCCGTAAATGACCCTGGACCTATCCCCACAGCGCATGCATCGAGATCATGTACAGTCAGGTCGCCCCACTTTAAGATTTGATCTATTGCAGGCATCAGTCTGGACGAATGGGCTTTCACGATGCTGAGCGTGTGTTCAGCAACGAACCGTTCTCCATCAATCAAACCGACGCTGCCGATAGGGGTTGATGTATCAACGCCAAGAATTTTCATACTCGAAGAGCCATTAGAAACCATCGTCAAACTCTATCAATAACTTGAAATGGTGTGAGCCTCTGCGTTCTTGTGAAAGGCTACAATTGCTTTTTCGGTTCATCACTTGCCGATTTTTTGTTTAGATCAATCCTTACGTTAACAGTCTGAATTACTCTCAAGTTGTTTCCGAAGCCGCACGGTCAGACTTGCTAACGGAAGCCCCACCACGTTGAAGTAGCAGCCTTCGATTCGCTCAACGAAAGCCCCAGCTCGCCCTTGTATTCCGTAAGCTCCTGCCTTATCGGACGATTCGCCGCTATGGACATATGCCACGATTTCTGATTGACGCAAGGTCCTAAAATAAACGGCTGTCTTTTCTGCCCATACCACTTCATTCTTTCGTTTGATATCAATTAACGCAACGCCGGTGATCACCTCATGCTGGTTTCCGCTTAGTTGATTTAAGATTTCGATAGCATGTGCATCATTTTCCGGCTTACCGATCGGCTGCCCATCAATGACGACGACGGTATCTGCACCGATCACAATCCCTACATCGAACTTAGCAGCAACCGTTCTCGCTTTTGTAAGGGCAAGTTCTTGGACAGCAGTTGCTGGAGATATGCGGGTGATTTGTGGCTCTTCTATTTCGCTGGGGTATATCTCGAATTTGAAACCAATCTGCTTGAGCAAATCTGCGCGGCGTGGCGATTTTGAGGCAAGGATGATCTTGGGGAGGGTATGATCTAATTTGGGGCTTTCAATCATTTAAGTTGAAACCACCGAGTGTTACGTTCGGTCCGTATCTGCAACAATCCGGCATCTATCAGTTCTGTGAACCCTTTCTCAATTTCCCACTTGGATAAACTAATCTGCTGTAGCCGTTTATCTAACTGAGGTGCCCGGAACCAGCCATCCTTCATTGGGGATTGATAGGTATCTCTAAAGACTTCCAGCGCACCATACAGACGCAGAGCTGTTGAAGAAAGCCCAACTAACGGGTTGATTGCGCTGTAGCGAGATAATATTGCTTGTATCAGAGACATCGTTCTCTCCTGGCATAACATCAATGTTCGGCTAACTTTTGTAACCCATTAGTGCCAGTTGACACTTTGCAGGTGTACGAAAGGCGCTCAATACAATAATACGTTCAACCAGAGAGAATCGTTTCAAAAACAGGTATGTTGGGCTTTATCCCTCCCACGTTTTTCTATAGCCGGTGCAAATTTTTTCCTCTAGCCATTCTCAACGCGGACTGTACCATCTTTGTCCACCGTAAGTGTGGTAGTATGGAGCGATGAGCACGGTCCATGCATAACGGCGCGCTGTGCTTCTGTCATGTCTTCCACGAGTTCCTCACCCCAATAGATTTCCGGGGGTGCGATTTCCCGGGCTACACCTGTACGTACGGAGGTCCGGTCGGCATATTTGAAGAGCACCGATCGCCGACGATGTTCAGCACGCCAAGAGAGCGTACCGTGTGCTTGGGCACCGTCCATGAAGAAAATGACGTCCCCCGCTTTCATCTCCGGTTGGATGACCACCCCCATATCGTCGTCGCAGGTTCGTACACCGTGTGGCATGCGAAACCTCGATTTATGGCTGCCAGGCACGCAGGCAAATCCCCCATCACCCGCGTTGATGTCGGATAGCTGCCACGTTACAGTCACCCCACCACAGTGCATCCTATTATTCTGATGATGATAGGCGACGTAGGGTCTGTGCGGTTCGCCCTGTCCGTGCATGACTAACCCTTCGGTGCCTTTCACACTATCGGTCACCCAAGGACCGTGATCGAAGCGGAAGCCTGTCCCGCACATCACATTGAGGCGCATGATGACCTGCGGATGCACCAACATCTTGCGGAAAGGCTCACAATGCGGTTCTTCCAGTTCAAGCAGACCGTGGAGGACACGTTGTTCGGTGCCTTTCAGGGATTGAGAATCTTGAGCGCCTTCGTTGGTGTTGCCAACATAAATTTGATCGGCATGGCGGTCTATAGCTTCATTGGCTGCTGTGATTTGATCGGCTGTCAGTACATCTCTGAGGATAAGGTATCCAGTAAGGTCCCAGAAGTAGCGTTCACGTTTGTCCATTTTGCATCTCTCCGTTTCGCGGGTTATATCCATGCGGCAACTGTGTTGACTCGGTTTTATTCCGTAACCCAAGTTTTCTTTCCATCAGATTTAAGCAATGGAAGTTTGCCCCCCGTGTGAACACCCGGACCGTAAAGCACAGCATACTGTTCAGGCGAGAGGGTTTTCGTCCACTCGCCAAAGCGTGCTTCGGGCGTAAAAAATCGACCAACCGAGCGGGCAACGCCGCGGGACGCATACTTGTAGAGGATGGAACGCCGTTCACCCTTCCCCTTCCAAGGGAGCGTGCCGTGGGTGGCAGTCTCTGCAAAGAAGAGGACATCCCCTGCCTTCATCGCTGGTTGCACGGCAAGCCCCATGTCGTCTTCCACAGTTCGGACACCTTCAGGTGTGGGTTCACAGGACTTGTGGCTACCGGGCACGACCGCAAACCCTCCATCACCTTCATTAACATCGGTGAGTTGCCACGCCACAGTAACGCCTCGGCAGTAGATAGTCCCGTTCTGTTGATGATACCAGACAGCCGGACTGAAAGGTTCTCCCGCTCCATGCAATTGATGTCCTTCCGTTCCCGCTGTTGCCCCAATCATCAAAGGTCCGTGGTCGAGACGAAACCCCTCTCCACACATTGCGTTTAGGCGAGAAACAAGCACCGAATGGACTAGGAGTTCGCGAAACGGTTCTCGATAGGGTTTCTCCCACCCTAGCATTCCTGTCAATTCCAACCGTCCCGTTTGTCCCTGAAGTGTTGATGATCCACGGGCAAGTCCACCCTCCTCAACCGAACGGGCGCGGATTTTCTCCGCATAGTGATCAATCGCGGCATTACATCTGTCCACCTCTTCTGGTGTCAGCGCACCACGAACAACGAGGTAGCCCGTAAGGTCGAAAAAATACTTTTCCTCATCGGACATGACACATTTATTGGTGTCCATGGAATTTTCTCCTAAATTCATGGGTATAAGCGAAACGCCGATTCGTCGACCGCCCCGAAACCACAGGCAGCTAAAGTCTGAGACGTTATGTCGGTCAGCAAATGGAAGTTAGAGCACCTACAAATTTTCGATACGCTGAATGAGAAGTGTAGTAAGCGTTTCAACCTTCTCTTCGCCCGAAACGACTATATCCGCAAACCCCTTACTCGATTCGACCCAAGCAAAGTGCATAGGTCGAGTTGTTGCATAATACTGCTGGATGCACGAATCCACCGTGCGCCCACGTTCTTGGATGTCGCGGACCAATCGACGGATGAAACGGATATCAGGAGGCACGTCAACGAATACTTTCAGCTCAAGCAGCGACCGGATAGAGTCAAGTGCGAATAGCAGAATTCCTTCAATTAGCACCACTGTCTTAGGTTGAAGTGTGAGGGTTTCAGGACAGCGCGTATGTGTCGTGAAGTCGTAGCGCGGCACCTCAACAGCCTGTCCACCTCCGAGTTGGCGTATCTGTTGGGTCAACAACTGGACGTCCAAGGCATCCGGATGGTCAAAATTTACCGCTGCCCGCTCTTTGAGGGGAAGACGACTGAGATCTTTGTAATAGGCATCAAGGCTCAATACGGTGGATCTACGATTACCAAGTCGTTCATGAATCGCTGCGGCGAGTGTCGTTTTGCCAGATCCACTTCCCCCTGAGATTCCAACGAGAGTGGGTGTCAATCCGATTGAGGTATCCATAAAGTCATTGTCAGCACCTACGGGAGATAGCGTACTTTTCCCGAGTAAAAGCGAAAGACAACATGACCATCGAAGCTAAGTTACACGCCCGTATCTTTATCTAACTCAAAGTCTGCGAGTGCATCTCTTTCGTTTTCGTAGATAAATTTCTTGAGATTTGATGCTCCTAATTGATCGAAAATACGTGTTAGTGTTGCCGATAACCCGTAGACCTTGAGGTCACCGCCATTCTGTCTCAATTCATTGGATTTGCTGACCAATACGCCTAATCCTGAGCTATCAATTCGACGAGTCCTGCTGAGATTTACGACCACTTTCATCGTGTTTCGATCGATGAGTTCTTCAACTATTTGGCGTAACTGAACCGACGAAAGTGCGATGAGATCAGTATCGACATCTATGATTTGAATCGTCGCCTTTTGACGTTGGATCTGACGCCACGTATCAACCGCGATTTGCACCTCCGCACTTGACAAGGGATCAGCTAGTCCCATCACTTTATAGGAAGCGATATCGTCGGGCGCTTCAGCCGATAAATCCAAGTCATGTTCTGGTGGAAGGTATTCACGGATTGTGATTGATCTTGTAGCCATGAGAGATTCCTTTCTCGTATAAAAAAACTTCCTCGCTTCAACCCACTAATGGGCAGAGGCTAATTGTCTTTATTTTACCTTAGTTTCTTATAAGAGGTCAAATAAAATCACTTTGTCCTGCTGATCAAACCGTGTTACAATGTGGGCATTATACTAGATAGAAATCTATGTGTTTACCCCTTCTTTTAATTATAAAGGAGTATTTCCATGAATACCTCAAATCTTCCCAATATTTTGCTCATTATGTCGGACGAACATGCCCCGATGTATAGTGGTCCCTATGGACACCCTTTGGTTAAGACCCCGCATCTAGATCGCCTCGCTGCTGACGGCGTTACGTTTACTAATGCCTACTGTAATTCTCCCCTCTGCATGCCTTCACGAATGTCCTTTATGACAGGTCGCTACATTCACCGCATCGAGGCTTGGGATAATGCAACTCCACTCCCCTCTGATACTGTTACTTGGGCACACCTGTTGCGCGGAGTTGGTTACGATGCAGTCCTCTCCGGAAAACAGCACTTCGAAGGGCTAGACCAACTTCATGGATTCCGCGCCCAACTTGCCCGTGACCTCCACGCTGAGAACGATCACGGTATCATTGATTGGGAAAATGGCACTCCCGCTGCAAACCGGCCATGGGGCGGGCTTGAGGAGGCTGGTCCTGGAACAACCACGGAAATCGAAGTAGATGATCTGGCAGAGGAACAGGCATTGGCCTACCTCCGCGATCCGGCGTGCAAAGACCAGCCTTGGGCACTCAACGTCTCTTTCATCGCGCCCCACTTCCCACTTGTGGTGCCGCAACGATTCTGGGATCTCTACCCTCTGGATGAAATTGACCTTCCAGAGATTCCGGAGGGACATCTGGAAAACCAGCATCCAGTCTTCAAGCGGATGCGGAGCATGTTTGGTTGTGTCGATTTTTCTGAAGAATTGGTACGGAGGGGACGGGCAGGCTACTACGGTCTCATTACCTATCTCGACGAAAAGATCGGTCGTCTTCTTGAAGCACTTGAAGAGACTGGACAGTTGGATAACACTGTAATTGTGTATACCAGCGATCACGGTGAAATGAATGGTGAGCACGGCATGTGGAGGAAGTCTAACTTCTATGAAGCCTCCGCTCGTGTCCCGCTCCAAATTGCCTGGCCCGGACATTTGCCCACCGGACGTCAGGTCGGTGAGGTTGTGTCGCTTGTAGATCTAATTGCTACCGTTATTGAGATCGCTGATGCAACGCCCATCACCCCTTTGGACGGCGATAGCCTGCTGCCTTTAATGCGAGATGAAGCGGAAGAATGGAAGGACGAAGCCTTTTCCGAATACTTGGCGCACGGTGTAGCCCGTCCGGTCGCGATGCTTCGGCGGGGCAGATATAAACTTATCTATAGCTTGGGCGACCCGCCCCAACTCTACGACGTGGAGACCGATCCAAATGAATTCCAAGACCTCGCTGGAGACACCACATATCAGTCAATCCTCGAAGACCTACAGACGCAGCTGCTATCTGACTGGGACCCGGTTGATTTAGAACAACGTGTACGCCGCAGCCAGAAAGAACGGCAGCTTATTAACGCTGCGACCGATGGGATGTGGCGCAAGTTTTAGTATGCCTTGGCGGATCGCTGCACGGTGATCTTCCACAGTCAGTGGGGTGCGGGGTTTATAGTGAATTCTAAAAATAAAGAGACACTTTCGCTCCCCCGGTAGGTGCGGTTTCTAACCGCACCGCATACACACCGTTGGTTGGGTTGAAACGGCGCAGTTGGAAACAGCGCCTACCAATTTGGAGTGTTTCATTAATTCTAAGATCTACTATAACTAACTTTCCTTAACTACATCAGTGCGATTTTCTAGGAGAACGCGGGATCATCAAGCCCTAGAAGTCCCAATGTATCACGATGCAGGATTTGGGTGGGCAGATCCTCTGGTAGCGGCGGCAATCGCATTTCTTGGGAAAGTTGAACGATATCGTGTAGCCCCTTAACGGATTCATCGAAGGTGGTTATAGGATAATCGGTGCCGAAAAGTAGCTTATCCGCGACGCCATATTCGACCGCCAATCTCAGCGAGTTATAGTATTGCCAAGGACGGTAAAATAGTGCGGAAATATCAGCGAAAACATTGGGTTGCTTGCGGATAAGGACAATGGCTTCGGCTTCCCAAGGGTGCCCGATGTGGGCAATGATCATCTTCAAGCCAGGATAACGAAGCGCGATATCTTCAAGCAGAACTGGATTGGCGTACTTCAGCGGTGCCTTCCGGGGATAGGTGGTACCCTGATGGAACATAATCGGCAATCCGAGTTCCTCCGCTCGTGCAAAGATTTTTAGCGCGCGTGGGTCGAGCGGATCCCATCCACCATAGATTGGACTCATCTTCAGTCCACGAAGCCCCAACTCTTGAACAGCACGGTCCACCTCTTCAAGCGCGTTATCTTCGGTTGGACAGATTGCTGCAAAGCCGATTAGTTTCTTCGGATCCGTGCGAATATATTCGGCAACGGTGTCGTTGATCGTAAGGAATCCGGTGAGCGGTGCGCGCAATCCAAACACAATCGCACGATCTACTTCTGCCACAGCCGAAGCGTGCATCTCCGGTGTGATGTCCAAATCGACCTCTTGCTGCCGCATGATGAAGGTTTCGCGGGCGATTTCTTCGGTTAACTCCCCTGGATATCGCCAGAAATGGGTATGACAGTCAATAATCATGTATATTCCAACCTTGGCTCATGTAAAAATAGAGTGCAATGATTTTGTCCATATATTATGCTATTAGGTATGGACTTTCCAATACTTACTCTCATAGATAATGAATCTGCGACCGATTGGTTGTTGACTCACTTTCACCCTGATGGTTTGACATGTCCGCATTGTGATGCCGATGTGGACAAGGCTCGCATCTTCCAGCAAACCACCACGAGTCACCTGATTACCTATCGGTGTCTGTGCTGTGATGGTATTTATAACCTCTATAGTGGCACGGTGTTTCAACAAAAACGACTCACCCCCGCTCAAGCAGTGCTTTTGCTACGGGGGGTGTGTCAAGGGACACCCACCGCTCAACTCGCCCGTGAGATAGGTCTGAGTCGTCCGACAGTACACTCAATACGCCACGCGATTCAAGCCAATGCACAAGCGTTGCAACCCTCTCGTAGACAAACAGACAGAGACGGACGAGATGTTCCAAAACGCGGGGGAAAAAAAGTGACCCGCATCTCAACCCATCAGACCCACCCCGTCGCCGTGCCAATAAGCGCAGGGGGCGAGGGACTTATGCCAATGACCGTCCCCCGATACTTGGCACGGTCGGTCGTCAGAGTGGTCAAGTGAGGCTGCGTGTCGCTCACCAGACCAACCAGCAAACCCTTGAGGCGCATGTGCATCAGTTTACTGATGGGGGTGCTACCGTTTATACTGATGAGTGGCAAGGCTATTGTGGACTCAACCGGTGTCATGCAACTGTATGTCATGGTAAACGACAATGGGCAATAGACGCCGATGCCGATGGGATTCGAGAGGTTCACACCAATACCATTGAAGGCATTTGGACGACCGTTCGCAATTTCCTGCGTCCGTTTCGTGGGGTTCATAAGAAGTTTCTTGCACGATACATTGCCTTATGTGAGTTTCGTATTAATTACAAACTCATCACCGGTCAGTTTATCTCACAACTCGTCGCTTGCACTAAATCTTAACATAAGCCTCCAACCTTTTTGGGATTCATTCGCTATATCCTGTAGCAATTTAGCTATCGAATCCCTGTTAATCTGAACCAAGTTACAGGTGTGCGTTGATTAAACTTTCAATCCTCTCGCTTCTCATACCTTACTATATTGGCTCATCAATATCATAGATATTAATTCGTTTTTCTCGCAGTTTGAGAATACTCGACAGCAAACGCGATCATTGCTTCTGCGACCTTAATTCCCGTCACTGCTTCAATTTCTTCAAACCCCGGCGAAGGATTGACCTCTAACACCATCGGTCCCGCTTGTGTCTCCAACAAATCTACCCCTGCAATACTCAATTCCATTGCCTCCGTGGCTCGGATTGCCGTGTCAATATATTCGCTGTCAAGCTCAACAGGATGTCCCTGCCCACCGCGGTGAACATTTGATCGAAACTCGCCGTTCTGTGCCGTTCTTCTCATGGCAGCCACAACCTTTCCGCCGACGACAATCACCCGCAGATCATTCCCCGCCGATTCCTTAATAAAAGGTTGGATGACATAGTCTTGGTGGAGATCGCACATTGCGCCAATCGCCGATTTAAGGGAGGCTGGCGTGTCGAGTAACAAGATTGCGTTGCCGTGGGTGCCTGCAAAGGGTTTCATTATAAAAGGATATTCGCCGGTCTGATCCACAGATCTATCCACGTGGCGGGCTGACCCCGCAGCAAAGCTAGGCGGGACAGGTAGACCATGCTGAGCAAGGATTCGGAGGGTGCGGAACTTATTTCGGGCGTTCACAATCGCGAGTGATCGATTGACTACCGGTGTGCCATTCCACTCAAGATGTGCCACCACCTCCTCGCCATATTGTGCCGTTGCGGCACTTAGACGTGGGAGTACGACATCAAAATCTATAGCAGGTGTTTCCTCGTAGTAAATAGATGCCCCGGAACTGCCGACATGCAGATAGAATCCAAATGGGTTGAGAATTTTCGGTGTGTGGCCGGCTACGAGTGTTGCTTCAACCAAGCGTCGTGTAGCATGGTTTTGCGTACCGAAGGAAATGATGCCAATTTTCATTCTGATATAGACTAAATCCTGATGTAGTTGGATTCGGCTAATGCTTATCAAACCGGACGTTTCACCATCCTACATTAGTCCATCCACTAAATTTCCACATGCTGATCTACCAAAAAGGTTTCGAGTTCCTCAATGGAGTCAAAGATTCGTTCACACAGATGCTCGAAAAATGGGCTGCGCGCATGGGAGTATACAGCATAAACCGGTTTGTTATAGCGGGAAGCAAAATTCATCTCACTCAAGACGCCGGGGGAGAGTTTATCGGTTGGATAGAGAACAATAACAAAATCGCTCTGGTGAATGAATTGGTAATCTCTGGAGATGGTGCGTGTCTTTATCTGGATCTTAAAATTTTGATCGATGTCACTTACAGTTGTAATTTCACCCTCAGTGGTCTCTTCCTGACGTGATTCTGTGGAATGGATTAGGTCCATATCTGCAATGTCGAGTGGATCAAATATGATAAAATCTTTCCGCATCTTTGAACCAAACTTACGGATGCTTTCAATCTGATCCGGTGCATCTTGGCGAAGAAGCGTGATGGGATAACTCAGGTAGAATTTTTTCTTTTTTGAGAAGAGCAGGTCGTAGAAGTTTTCCAGATTGTGCTGTCGAGCGACGGTATAGTGATCTTTTTCTTTAAGGTTAGCGAACTGTTTAGTGAGAAATTCCTCTTCATCGAGCCAGACATTAATTTCATCGCGTCGCATTCCCACCCACTGCGGATTATCCTCTATACGTTGAGCGATGTCTGCAAGATTGTCGACCACATTGATAAACACATCACCCGGGAAACCCTGCATATCCTTGAACGAGACACCTGCAACCAGTTTTCCATTCCAACGGAAGCAAGCGTGCAAACCAACGAAGGTATGGTCATAGTCATGCGCGATATTGGCAATTTCATAGAAAGCCGATCGGCGTGCCAACGAAAGGACAGCGGGGTCCGAATCAAGCACTTTGTCCGTGAATTGAATTCCGGAAGCTGCAGCCGCACGGTGCATGAAATCCCCAACGTTGAAAAAACCAATCCGGATGCCTTTATCGCGGCAGAGTGCCTTAAACTCTTCCATCAGCTCTTTTCGTCCTGAACAACTGATTCCTGTACAGATAATGTTCATTGGGATACTCCGGTTTGGGTAGGCACGTCTAAATTTGTGTCGTTAGTAGAGCCGATTGACGTTCAGAATCGCAGGAGGAGAGAGACTCGGTGAGCGTTTCCAACGGCTTGGTCTGGTACGAAGGCATAGTCGAACTGAAAATTGACATTTTCCAGCGAGGCTTCCCCGAGTCGACGCAGTCCAAACCCAGCGGTCAACCCGTTTTTGGGATTCTCTCCCTGGCTAAAGCTATATCCAACGCGAAGGGCAAGCATGTTATAGAACCAATTCTCCGCCCCCAAATGGAAGGTTGGGAACCCACCAACAATAGGGTAGTTGACATCAGCGGCTAATGCTAAAAGGTCTCGCGGCTGCCTAGCACTGTCAGCATTAGGTTTAGTGCGGACGTGGTAAGCGATGCCAGTTCGCACATTCATCGGCAGATTTTCTCCTGTATCCAGAACACCCAGGTTTTGTGCTGCCAGTCCGACGCCAAGCCGATTGTCCAGGATTCGTAAAAGCATTCCAACATCAGCAGCAGCGCCGATTGAGTCCTCAACATCAAGTTGCTGAGAGATTGTTTTCGCCGTTGCTCCAACCGACAATTCCGGGGATAGTGTATAGGCGACAGACAAGCCCGCAGCGAAACCTCCAACCGTGGCAGTGCTGTCAGGCTCCTCCGTTGGTCGACGACGGCGCTCAATCTCTGTAAACGCACCGAGGAAACTCGCTCCCCAAGTACCTTTGGCGCTGAATTTTTGTGCGTAACCGAGGAATTGGTTACTAATATCTGCAATCGAGAAATTCTGCATTGCAGTAAATTGGCGCCCACCCACCGCTGTCAAGCCAGCGGGATTCCAATATATGGTATTGACATCGTTAGCCAAGCCCGCAAACGCCCCTCCCATCCCAGCAGGGCGGCTGCCAGCCTCAATTTTAAGGAACGCAGCACCCACTGTGCCAGCGTCGTCGTGAATATCTGCAGCAAAAGCGGGAAAAGCAATGATCACAAAAAATATGGTACAGAATAACTTGAAATCCTGTTTTGGGGACATCAGTTTCTCCAATTCTTTATTTTGGCTCATAGATGAATGCCTTAACTTTTGACCTATATTCGAATGGGGTACTCGCACCTACTCCACCACGACAATCTTCCCAACCGCATTGGTGCGGTTGCTTGTTACGATATCCTCTGCTTCCAGTCGGAAAATATAGATTCCACGGGCAACATCAGTGCCGGACTGATTGGTTAGATCCCACCTCACTTCATTGTCGCTCCTGCCAGTGCCCAAGTCATTATATTCCTTTTCGTACACCAAGTCGCCAGCAAAGTCATAGACGCTTAGGATAATCCGCGCTCCCTCTCCGCCGGGAACATTGACTTCAAAAGAGAAATTGGCGATCTCGTCGCTTGAACGTCTTGAGAGACTCAGTGGATTGGGCCATACATACGTAGGACCTTTAAAGATTAGCGACACCGAGAAGTTGACAGTGGCGGCATCGTAAATACCAGCATTACCGGCGCGATCAGTGACGCGAATATCGATGTTGTATTCACCAGATTGAGAAGGCAGGAAATCAACTGACCAGCGACTCCAAGGCTCTTCCTCCTCTTCGCTGTCATCTTTTGCAGCAACCGGCTCAATCGGCAGACCATCGGGACCGGTACCAACAACTTCAACGAGTGCAACGTCAGATGAAGGGATATCGTCCTCTGATGGATCACGCGCAGTGCCTTGTAGTGGTAATGGTTCGTCCTCAAAAGTTGTGTCTCCAACTAGATCCGTCAACTCAACGACCGGCTTCGTAGTTTCAAAGAGAAGTTGTGTCGTGATCGAATCGGTCGGTTGGAAACCGAGATTTGCAATGTCCAAACCGACACTGGTAATCGTCACCTGATAAAGTCCCTGTTCATCGAGCGGTCCGGATTTGAAGCGGATGCTGTCAGTGCCGTTCTGCGTTGTGGTTCCGCTGATATCGTTTCCAGAGGGGGAACGCACCGTAATCGACGAATTGACCAGATCTGGTCCAAGACCGGGGCTGCCGTCCGGATTGACATCGGAAAATTTTGCATCAATGGTGACGCCGCCGCCCATGCTAGTCGCCGAAGGATAATCCAGGTCGTTTGCGTCAGTGAGCAAGGGCTGCCCATTAATGAATAAGGAGTCAGGGTCGATCGCTGGTGGACGTGTATCGTAGAAGAACAGGTATTCAACGGCTGGCGTAACATTTCCTGCACGGTCCTTCGGGGCAATTATCAACTGATATATACCATCTTGGCTTCCGTCGCTAGCGAGTGGCATAATCAGGTTTAACAGGAGTGCCTGTTCTTCATCGGTGGCAAGTGTCCCATCAATTTTCCGGTTTCGGCTGATATCGTCAAGCGTGATCCATGACAGATCAAGGTTGTCCCAATCCACTCCGGAACTGGGTTCGTCATCTGTGATGAGTGCGCCGAGGGAAACCAGCGAATTATTGACGCCCGGTTCGGCAACAATCAGTTGAATTGATCCCGGCTCTATTTCAGGTGCGACCGTGTCATAAACAAAGGAAAACTGCTCTGGAGCTCCTTGGCGACCTGCGCTATTGACAGGTAGTACCACAATGGTATAAGTACCATCGTTGGAGCCATCGGTGGCGAGTTCCCGCAAGAGTCGATAAATTAATTTTTTGCCCTGACGTACCTGCTGTCCTGGAACAGTCGCGCCATCGGGGGCAAGCAATGCAATAGTAGAGCGGTTAACATCCCCATCACTCGATTGAAGTTCAACTTCGACCTGACGGAGCGGCTGATTCGTAAATGCTTCCTCCGCGGGCGCAGTTTTGGGAACGGTTGACACAACAACCGGCATACCGGAGGAATAGGTAAAGTGTGTTTCAAACGGGGTATTTAATCCGTTGCCTGCCCGATCGACTGCATTTACACGGATTGTGTAGGTGCCGTCCGCAATAAGACCGTTAATCTGCAGTGTTAGCTTTCGACTCCCATCGTTGCTCTGTACACCGCTAATCGGCGCCCCCGTCGGATCCAACAGTGTCAATGCGGAGACGGCAAAATCGATACCGCTATTGCCTCGGTCTCTCAGATTTGCTGTAATTATTGTGATATCGTCACTACGAAGATCTCCATCGGCTGGATCAGTGCTGGACAACGTTGGCGCTTGAGTATCGTAAACGAGCTGATGAGTAAGTGGATTAACATTACCAGCTTTGTCGGTCAACTCTAGACTCACGGTATACCGTCCATCATCGCTTCCATCGGCTGTAAGCGGTTGCGAAAGTGTCAGGAAAATCTGAGCTTGTCCATCGTTGGACTGCCCCGCTGGTACAACATTCCCTCTTGGATCACGAAGTTCTAAACGTTGGTCATCAACCTCCAAGCCTGCGGGACCCACATCCTCAACCTGAGCTGCAATTTGGATAATTTGCTGACTGATGTAGGACAGAGGCTGCGTTAGATCGATTGGCGTTACCAGCACCACTTCAGGTTCCTGTGTATCCAGCGTGAATTGATACCGAGAGGGTATTCCCAATCTACCCCCACTGTTTACAGGGGTAACTGTCACGGTGTAAACACCATCAGCAGATCCATCAGTGGTAAGCTGGAGTGGTCTCCACACAATCTGGTTCTCCCCACGCGAGGTCTGAACCCCTTCAACCTCACCATCGGGACCGGTTACGGCAATGGTTGAGCCATCTGATGCTAAGTTCAGACCGGTGGCACTGACATCTTCAAGCGTTGCAACGATTTCGTCCAGCCGATTGACAAATTCAATCGGTGCTATTCGACCGCCAATGGTTACATCGGAAACGGTACTATGACCAAGTTCCAAACCGAATTCGTACTCAATGGCATGAACTGAGACATTACCCGCCATGTCCCGCGGTGTGATTTCGAGCGTGTAAGTTCCGGACTGATACAACGAAGCAAAACTGACTATAATGGTATCGACCCCATCGTCGCGGGTGTTGATACCGAGCGACGTATCACCGGGACCGATTAGCTGGACATCGGTGCCGACCAAATCTACCCCGCTTACTTGTGTCGTTGCCCCATTTGCATCAGAAAGCCGGATAGTCAACCGTTCAAACGACCGGTCAACAGCAGTTGATCCATTTAGTGGGATGACCGTTGGTGGATCGGTGTTCGCTGTTACAGAAACGATGCTCGGGATAAGTGTGTCGTAAACAAATGTGTGCTTGACATCTGCACTGTTCCCTGCCCTATCAACAGGCAACAGTTGAATGGTGTATTCACCATCCACTGAACCGTCCCGTGATAGCGACTGGTCCAACTCCCAAGTAATCGAAGACTGTGCCTCGTCCACCGTCTGATGACCGGCAATTACTGATTGGTCTGGAGCGATTAAGAGAATTGACGAGCGATTAAAATAAATGCCTTCGCCGCTATGATCTTGCAGTATCGCGCTGACTTCGGTCACGTGAGTAACGGACGCAAATTCAGCCGGTGTTGTGGCAATAACTTCCGGTTCGCGAGTGCCGTAGAAAAACGGGACTTCAACCGGGCTTGTAAGCGTATTACCTGCTAAATCGGTGGGGGTTATTTGAATCTGGTAGAAGCCATCGTCGGATCCATCTGCACGCAACGGATTGAACGAAAGGTAGACTGTATCTACCCCGTTATCGCTCTGGTTCGTGCCCACTGGTACTCCTTCGGGTCCGATGAGGCTTACAGTTGTTCGCAGAACATCCATGCCGCTGCCGTCACCATCAGAGAGTCTCACGACAATTCGATTAATCGGCGATGTCACCAATCGAGCCTCTGATTCAAACAGTTCTATAGATGTCCCATCGTTCCTCGTTGCAAAAGCAGTTTGGATAGTGGGCACCTGCGTGTCATAACGCACGACAAAGGTTTTTTCCTCCACGTATCCAGCTTTATCGACAGCGCTAACACGGAGTGAGTATAGACCGTCAAAGTTGCCTTCACGGGTAAGCGGGGTTGCGAACTCCCACCCAATTATCGCTTCATCATCGTGATATGGTGAACCCGGGACAACGTCCCCCGCCGCATCCAACAACTGAATTAGGGATTGATCGAAGTCAATGCCGGTACCAATGTCACTAACAGTCGCTTCTACTCGTGCCAGAAATTCGCTCACATTAGAGATGGTTGCGGTTGGCTCAATATGACTTACTGCTTCAATGGTAGGTTCTTCAGCATCGTAGATGAGCGGCAGTGGAATACTATGGTTGCCCGCCCGATCCGCTAGCGTAACAACGAGCGTATACATGCCACCCTCTGGAAGCACACTAGAGCGAAACGCAAATCTACCGGTACCATCGCTCGTTTGCGCACCGTTGACCATAGCACCGTTTACATCAAACAACTCAAAGGTTGAGGCGGTAGCGTCAAATCCACTTCCCTGTACACCTGCAAAATCGTCAGTCACTTCAAACTGAACTTCGATCCGCTCTGTAGTAAGGGGATTTGCAATCTGTGGTCGGGAGTCGACGGTGATTGTTGGGGGCTGGCTGTCGAAAGTTAGAATAAAATCCTCCGTGACCGTTTCGCCGATGAGATCTGTATATTGAACGCTGACGGTATATTCGCCGTCCGCCGAACCATCTCGAGAGAGGGATCTGTCAATAGTCCAGATAAGACGCATATTATCTTCATCTGCTGTCAGGGGTTTTGCTTGCACAATAACCCCGTTTCTACTGACTGTAATCGTTGATTCTGGTTCGGTCAAATCAAGTCCTGGACCGACGTAATTAAACAGCTGTGCATCGATTGTTGTCAGGTCATTGATTCGAGTTTCAGTGGGGGTATTCAGGCGAATTTCCGGCATCCTCAATGCGACGAAAAATTGGCGTCGAACGGTTGTTCCCGCATTGTTTGCACCGTCTATGGGGGTGATTTCAATGGTGTAGGCACCGTCCTCTGATCCATCGATTGCCAACGGTTGTACCAGTGCCAGAGAAACTGTGTCTCTGCTATTGTCGTGTACTTGGGTATTGACTTCACTTCCATCCGCGCGGAGTAATTTCACGACGGAGGTAGAAAAATCAATTCCGCTGCTGGCATTCAGGACCACTGACACCTGTGAGAGGACTGAAACGGTTGCATTTTCAGTCGGGGTTGTTGAAACAATAGCAGGAACCTGCGTATCATAAGCAATATCAAAATACTCTGACTGCGTATTGCCCGCTTTGTCCGTCAATCTAACTTGAATACGATAGTTGCCGTCCTGACTTCCGTCGCGCCGTTCAAGCGGCTCGGTCAGTCGAAATTCTAGCGTGTCATTATCTTCATCGGACATTAACGTCCCTTGAACAGGTGCTGGAAGTTCTATGCCAGTTACCTGGGTGAAACCAAGCATTGCGATAGATGTTTTACTGAAGTCAATCCCACCGCCGTCTCCATCGCTAAAAGTTGCTGTCATCACAGATAGAGAACTGTTAAGGAAAGTTTTTCCACCTACCGAAGGATTGAGCTGAATCCCTGTCTGCGAGGTGAGTGAAGCCAACTCAGGGGCTTGGGTATCGTAGAGGACAGGGATCTGGATCTCAACTTCATTTCCTGCACGGTCCCGAGATTGCACCGTGATGGTGTAACCTCCGTCGTCAGAACCATCTGATGCTAGCGGAAATGCCGGCCTCCAACGGATGCCGTTTTCTCCAAATTGGCTCTGAATCCCAGCTACTGCGGCTCCATCAAGTCTACTCAAGCGAATCGTTGAAGCAGTATTTACCCTAGCGTCAATGTTATCCGCCAAGGTCACATCAAGGAACGTAAAATTTGTGGTAGCACTTGTATCGGGAGTCAATTCACCGGCATCGGTCACAATACTTGCTATCGTCGGTGCGATGTTGTCAAAGGTAAAATTGACTTCATCTCGGACAATATTGCCGGCTTTGTCTGCGCCAGAAACATTGATGGTGTAAACCCCGTTATCATCACTGGAGTTGAGTGGTCGATCAAGCGTGAGTGTAATGCGACCTGCCTCATCATCATGACTGAGAATGCCACTAATTTGTGCGCCGTCCGCATTTTCTAGGTCAATCTTCGTGGAAGCTGAGTCAACATCAATAAGACTCCCATCACCTACGTCGAATATTGCCTCAATCTGTTCAACGGTATTTTGAAAGGAGTTCCGATTTGGCGTCAGCTGGGCAATGGTGGGAGGTTCTGTGTCGATTTGGATAGTACCGATCCCAAAAGTCCCTACATTACCGCCTTTGTCAGTGCCACGCAGTTGAGCAGTGTAGATACCATCACTCAGTGTAGTCCCCAATCCATCAACGCCTGTCCACGTAAATGAGTGGTTTCCTATCGTGAGCCGTGTCAGAGGGACCGCCGGTCGATCCGATGGTTCGGTAAATTGCAGTTCAAGTTCCGCCAAACTCTCGGAAAGTCCGTAGCTAATTCGCGTTTTGTCTCCAATAGAATCTCCATTCGGCGACAGATCTTGCTGCGAAACAGTGGCTGATAGTTGTGGAGGGGTATTGTCAATTATTGCTGCGAGTTCAACCGCACGGTATCCTGACTCTAGGCGACTCACCGCCTCGTTAGGAATAGCATCAATTTCGATTAGGATTCGATACCTTCTATCGTTGAGCAGACGTGGGCTTTTATCTTCTTGCTGTCTGGAAAAGTCATTTCCGTCCCACGCTTCACGAATCGCTTTTGGCGGGTCATCTTCCTCAATGTCAGGACCGAGTTCCCCTGTTATTACCCAATCCTCGTCAGCACGAAAGTGGCCATCAGGTTTGCCAACACCACTAGGACCATGGGTATCAATGGTGATACGGAAATCACCGAAATCACCATCAGTAACAAAGCTGATAAGGAGGACATCTTGTACCCCATCTCCATTTGGACTAAAGATAGTATCCTCAGCGATATCATCAATCGCCCGCGGTGAGGTTTGAAAGTCTAACGCCCAAACGAGCGATCCACCTTGTAAAAAAAAGAAGGACGGGAAAAATTGGAACAGAAGGATAAGGATGAATAAACAGCACCCGTTTTTAGAAAGTAGCGTAGAAAGCGCTGGTTTTTTCGGGCACAGACGGTGTGGTTTTACAGTTTTGATAATTCGCACGCATTTCCCCCTACGATTGCTTGAATATTGCTTTGGATTTTTTTACATTTCAGAAAACAACGATTAGCCAGTCAAAAACGGAAATTAAATCAATTCATTGGACTCGATTTGTGTTAGACGCAAAAATATCAGTTTGGTTGAGAGATTGGATAGGCTATGAGAGGGCAATTGTTATAGGCTGGATAGTCGGACTGTATCTGTGAGCGTTCAAGGCTAGGCAGGTTCATATTTTGATGGTTTTGGTGACGTCAATTTTCGTTTCGTGCTGTTTGATATTGCTTCTGAGTGATCGATTTGAGGCGCAGATTTCGTGTTTCCAGACACTGTGGGCATCGAAGCGCGATGTAATATTCCTGGCTAAATATCTCATCAAGCCAATCATCTCCGATTGACGGCTCATTTTTGCTTGCTAGAAATTCATCCATCACCTCATATTCGCGGTTGCAGTCGGGACACACCTTCAAATCGTGTCCAATTCGGATTACATCTAACCAACTCATATCAATCCTTTCAAAGGGGATGCTCAGTGGTGTTCCTATGCTGCTTTCACTCGGCATGTGCACAAAGTTGTGCAGCGTGTTGAACTCGGCGCATCACATCAACATTCGCACGCGGACGACCACCCGTATGGATAGTATTAAAGAACCCTTGTAAGCTTTCGCGCATACCCACGAATCCGTAAGCGGGTGTCAATGCGGGTGTCTGTCCAAGATGCCAATCACCCGTTTCACCACGCCATTGCCACTTCCCCGTTTGTAAATCGGCGATAATCTCTCCCGACTGACAGGCAACGGTCAATTCAATGACGGTCTCCTGTGGTATCACCAAGTTGAATTCAAGCTGACCGATCCCACCACCGGGATAAACCAGCGACGCCCAACCCGCATCCATCAGTGTCCCGTTGCTGTAGCGACCCCCAACAACAGATGCTTGCATGGCATTCTGTTTGAAAACACAGTCCAAGGCATCGAGATACCAACAACCCAGCCACAGGAAGAAGCTTTGACTTTGAACTTCATCATACCACTCACCGCCTCCATAGCCCCAGTTACACCATAGACGAATTTTCGCCATCAACGGTTCGCCAATCGTACCGGATTGGAGAAGGCTTAAAACGTTGTCCATTACCGGCAGGTATCGGAGTTCCAAATCGGCTTGAACCACGCACTGACTTGCGGTAAGCGCGTCCAGTACATGAGCGGCTGTTTCCGAGTCTTCCGCAACAGGTGGTTCAAAAAATAGATGCTTATCCGATGTTGCTGCTGCTTGAAGGACCGGCGCGTGAAGCGAATTGGGAAGCGCAATTAAGACAGCGTCGACGGTTGGATCGTTCAACAGATCATGATAGTCCGCAAGCGTCTTCGTCTCTGCGCCAAATGTCTGTTTCGCCAGCGCTCTTGTGGTATGACTCCGAGCAGAAATAGCCCTAACTCGGACTTGTGGAAGCTCGCCAAGCAGCGGTGCATAGGCTTGGCGAGCCCATTTACCAAAACCGATGAGTCCAACATTTGTCATGGCATTATTCTACGTTGACCCACGTGAGAAGAAGCGGAACGGAGATGCCGTTCTCCCGATCCTATCGGGACTTCGCGGGATCTGCGTTTCCTACGAATTAACTTCGTTGAATCGTTGAGGTCGGGCAAGTCCAATCCCGTTCCGAGGACTCTCCCGATTTCATCGAGGATCCTCAGCTTCGCCGGGACGAGAATCGGAGGAGGATCCGTCCGTGCTCCCGATAAATCGAAGGAGGACAGGCGAGACCACGCGTGACCGAGGAGGCCCGAACTACGGATGCGGTGTTGGGTCTTGCCCCATCATCTGTAAGAACATAGCGTCAAAAAGTAGAAACTCTGTTGTCCTTGATAGCAGGACGCTTGCAGCCGTTCAACCCAACCTACGATGATTTGCTGCGACTAATCCCCGATAGGTTCTTTACTGCATCGGTGAGAAGGAGGTCGGAATGAGGGTGTCCGACAGCACTTCTGCAACGATTGGCCCATTTGCTTCGGTTTGTTCTTTGGCTTTAAGCCATTCGGGATCTGCACGGAAAGCGTCCCATGCGGCTTCCATCGCTGCTTCGCTTTCATATCTGCAGATATACACCAGTTCGTTGGCATCTGATCGCGTCCAGAATCCAACGACTTCTATGCCATGCCGTTCGAACAGGCCAAAGGTGATATTTTCAAATCGGCTGAGGATGTTCGGCATTTTGCCTTCCGGAATCCTATAAGTACGCAGTTCATAAACCATTATTACTCTCCTTTATACAATAAATGTGATTTGTTTGGTGGCATAACAACTGAGTGCCGCCAATTTAAGCGTTGTTGCAATACAACAGATATTTGGCACCAGGAGTTGGAGCGGACTTAACCCATCGGGATCACCATCACCCAGAACGGTTGGCTTCCTACGGCATAGTCTTGAAGCGGCTGCAATTCGCCTGTTGCCGCATCCACACGATAGCACGTCATGGTGTCCGCAGCTTCGCCGGCACCGTACAGGTAGGTGCCCGTCGGATCAATATTGAATGACCGCGGACTTGCTGAGATAGGAAAATGTCCGAATGGACTGAGCGATCCATCAGCAGAAACGTTAAACCCGACAATGCTGTCGTGCCCCCGATTGGATGCATACGCCCACTTTCCATTTGGATGCACTTCCACATGAGCGGTCGCCCCACCCTCTGTATAGTCTGGTGGCAAGGTCGAAATATTTTGGAAGATTTCAAGCGTCCCCCTTTCGGGGTCATAATGGTGGGCAGTTACCGTGTTGCCCTGTTCATTGACAATATAGGCAACATCTCCTTCGGGTCGAAAACAGATGTGGCGCGGACCCGTTTCATCATTGGGCGGCGCAAGTTCGGCGGGGTCATTGGGCGTGAGTTGACCCGACTCGCTGTCAAATCGAAACTGGTAGGTCCTGTTATTTGGGCAGACGTGTGGCACAAAAACGAAGCGATCTTCGGTCATTGCGAGAATAGCGTGAGCCTTCTCACCCGTATCGATGTACTGCACCAGTTCCCCGATTGCACCGTCGTCGCCTAGCCGATGCACGGTTACACCACCGCCGCCGTAGTAAGCGGTGAGCAGGAAACGACCATTTCTGTCTGTGGTAAGGTGTGCGGGAATGTCAACGCCGGTGTCCACCTTGTTGATGAGGGTGAGTTCACCTGAATTCGTGTCAAGACGAAAACTAGCCAGCGTGGTCGATCCCACATGACCATCATACATTATCTCTCCAGATGGGTGGAGACAGAGCGCACCTGAAGGTCCGTGAGCGTTACTAGTCGAGCGTAGCTGTAATGCGCCCGAATCAGGATCCATGTCGTAGCATTTTATCTGTTCGTCCCCGGTAAGCGAAACGAATACGACGCAGCGTTTCTTATCGGTTTGCATAATATTATGAACTCCTATCTTGTAGTAATTTACTATATCTATACGAATCCATTTGGGCGAAAGGAGGTAGCGCAAGGACCAACCAAAGCCATCATTGTAGACACCAATCGGATCTTACATACATCAATCTCGTGCCCGAATCGGTCACATTCTACCATTTTGATTAACCTAATGCCAATCGAATTTTACAGGAGCGCAGTAAGATTCGCAGCGACCTCTTAAGCCACATGCCGTTGCGGACAGATTTATTCAGGAACTGACTGTGAGCGAACCTGCCACATCGTAACCTCCGGTGGGTCTAGGGTCAAGGAGTAGAGCTTGGTCCCCGGAGAAATATAAAATCGCAACTTGATGTAGAACTCTCTTTTGGGCAGATTCGAATAGCTTGATTGGCGTTCCTCACTCACACTGGGCCAACTGGAAATGCCATTCCACGACAGCACGCCGTCAAGGGTATCGCCGCGAATAGGATCGCAATCGGCGGCAGTGAAACCGGGGACGGTCGCCCCCGTATCTTCTAACACTTCATATCGCAGCTCGCCTGCTGCAGCGTCTACGTTCACCGTTACCCTTCCTCCTGATTCTTGGCGAAAGCGATGTGTGGTCAGAATACCTGGTGCATATGAATCTGCTTCCACGCTGACATAACCGTCGGATCGGAGTTGTGCCACCCCGATTCCTGTCTGATGTTCTTTTGGGCTAAGCGCATATTGCAACTGTGGTGTACGGTTGTTGTGGGTTACACCAACCCCGCTGTAGTAAAACCAAAGTTTCCCATTGTGGTGGATGGGACCGGAGACGTACATAGATCCCCAATCCCACGCGCCGGATTTGCCACGATGAATAAATGGCTCTCGGTACCGCTTCCATGAGACCGTATCACGGCTTACCGCCAGTTGCGGTTCAACGACCCCGTCCACCCGCGCTGGCAGTGCTGGTGATCCCCCGACGTTTCCCCAGTAAAGATCCGGTTGCTCGATGGCGTATGGTTCGGTCAAATCGGTAAAAAAGACATTAAGCATGATGATGTGTAATCCGCCATCTGTCCGGTTTGCCATATCATGTCCCGCGGCGTAAAACTCACTCCCCGGCGGATCATCGAGGTCTTGATCAATAACTGTGCGCATGCCGGACCAATTGAGACAATCCTGGCTGTCGCGTCGTCCGAGAACGCGGGTTCGACGGCTTGAACCGCGCTGGCCATAGAGTATGTAAGGCGCGTCGGGGTCGATGACGCCACCAAAGGTTTCTGCGGGAGAACCAAAGGCAAAAAGCTGTTTCTGATGATTGTGAGGACCGGAGGGATAGTGGGACCAGTTGTATCCATCCTCCGAGTAGAGCGCTTGCCAGACGCCGTTATGGGGCATAGTGGTTACCCGCTTCCACCGATAGGTTTCGTCCGTTTCATGCGGATCGTACAGGATGTTCCCAAGCGATGGGCAGTCACTGGGCCAACTGATGATGTTATTGTCTTTGGAGCCTTCAAACTCGACGACCCTCAAATTAGGACGTTCCCAATGAACCCCATCGCTGGACTCTACGACACACACTATGGAGTCTACACCCGGATAGTAGATTCGAAAGGTGTGATTTTTCTCGTCGTAGATGATTGGTCCGCGCACGGGTCCGCTCTCCCACGGCTGATCTGGGTTAACCGTGTGGAGCGGCTCGTCAAAAGTAATTTTCTCTGGAGAATTGAGTACGCGATGCGCTCCAACCATCGATTCAATGAAGAAATCATCTATAAATGTCTGCTTGCCTGGAGATATTTCCATTTGGTTTTCCCCTTGGTCAATTCTACACACCGGATGTAGCGTTAAATCCGTTGTTGACAGGTTGTCTGTAGCCGTGTTACGATGAAGATGTTTTTTGAGAGACTGTCCATTTTCTGCCTGTTAAGTATACAAAATTGAGGAAATAGAGACAATGAAGAACTCAAGAGAACAGAAACAGACGGACGATGCGGTGCGAGCAGCGCGTGTGGATAATCTGCTACGTCCGGAGGTGTTGGATGCCTTTGACCGCACGACCTTCGAGCAGGAAGGATTTTGGGTGTGGGAGGGCATACTGACCAACGAAGGTCAAAAGCAGTTCACCGCCAGTCTAGAGAAGCTACAGCACATGAACGACTGTATCCTTGTGGACACAGACTGGCCTTCGATCGATTTTGAGACGCGCGGATTGCCGACACCCCCACCGGAGCAAATCACCTCGGAGTTTTTGGCTAGCTGTTGTGGAGGGTCAGAACAGATGCCTAGCTTTCTCAGAGGAGAGATACGTGCGTACATGCATGAGCATGGACTCCTCGGTCCGGGACCTGCATTGACCACACGCGGGTACGAATCGCTGGGGGTGATGCCGGAATATTTCCCAGCGGGCTACGATGACTTCATTATGGATGTCACCACTGCCCATCCGCAGATGATAGAACTATTCAAGAAACTTTTCGGTGAGCGTTTCGTGCTTGATCACTGCCTAATGCTCAACCGGGCGGCTCGCTCGCGAGGAAGACGCTGGCATGCCCACCAGTATCGCGAGGGACAGTATGAGGTTGAAGATCCTATTGGCACCGGTAAGGCATTAACTTCTGAGTTTCTACAGCAGCAATGTATTCGAACGCTATGCTATCCAGAAGGGGCAGAGAGTGGCGATGGTGCGGAACTTGGTATTATCCCAGGATCCCACCTTTACCGTATCCCGTTTAAGTGGAACACAGAGCGCCTCGATGAAGACGCGGACATGCAAGCAAACTGGCTGAAGGGAAAGATCCACGCTATCACAGGCAAGCCGTTGGAAATTGTACATCTATCGATACCGCCCGGAAGCATGGTTTCATTTGTTCACCATATGCCGCATCACGTTCAACGCCGTCCACCGGGGGCACCGACTCGATGGGGATTATTGATGGCGTATCGAACACCAGATCCCCAAGCCTCCCCAGCCAAGTGGACAGGCGGTATACCAACACATTGGGTAGAGTGTACTGCAGCAGCAGGGAAACTCTCCGATGCAGAGCGACGTGTGTTCGAAGCAGACAACCCCCTGAACTGACCTATCAAGATTGTGAATCCACAGTCCGTCCGCCCGTCAACTCTTTGTCGTAGCTTGGTCGAAACAGCTCGGTGAGCACAGCTGGCAATTCACCTCGCTGCGCCTTCATCGCCCATACAGGTGGAATCGAATGCGATGGTTGGACGTAACCGGTCACATCACTCGGTTTCTTGTAGCAGAAAAGTGAGCACCACCGAGTATTCCTGTCCAAGGCTTTGGGTGACACCGCATGTGCGGCGTGCGATAGACAGAAGACGACTGTTCCCGGCGGAATGGAGAGATATTCAATTTGAAGCGGCTCTAAAGTGACGGGATGTACCCGTCCTGCCAACCACTCCTGCTGCATCTTTTCGTCGGTATCCGCCCAGCATCCTCCTGGATCTCGAAAAAGATGGCTGCCCCGAATGATTTTCAGCCCCCCGTCCTCCTCGGCTTCAAAGCCCTGAGGGTAACAGAGTGTGAGGTTGAAATTCGGCTGTGCTTGGTATTCCGACAAGTTGGCCACACCGCAGTTATCCGCCCCACCGCCGATTCTATGGCTGTGCCACGCACCACCGGGATAGCCCGGAGGTCTCGTCAACAACTGATTGTGATCGAAATAGATGTCATCGCTGCCGAGGCTCATCCGCTGCAGTTGGAGCATCTGCGGGTGCGTGAGGACGTTCATCAAGTACGGGACATGACCCGCCGGGAAATACTCGGCGAAAACACTGTGCTGTCGCAATGTTTTCACACCCGCCTCATCATCCGACTGTGGTGCCTTCTGGCTCCCTCCGAGGGCGTTATTAATCTCCTCAACGGCAAGAGAGTTTGTTGGCGGCGTTCGACCGAGGATGTCCCATTTGATTTGTGTCCAGTCTGACTGGAGCAATCTGTCGTTGAGTTCTTGGCCATATTTCACCGCGGCTGTCCACTCTTCGACAGTTTTGGGTGTCATGACTTCTCTCAGCACAGCATATCCATCCCTTAAGAAACTGGCGTGGTCGAATTGTGCAGTAACCGCTGACATGTCGAATAAAGGTTCGCGATTGGATTCTAACCGATCCCAATCGCTATCAGACCAGTGCACAGGGGAGTGTTCGTTTGCAAGGAAGCTGGGGCGGGTGGCGTCTGCAAGTTCGCCGGTTGAGCGCAGCAGAAGACGGGTTAGCGCTGGATTTGACGCATCGGGGGCGAGGAGTGGATTCTGGGGCATTGTGAGGGCAGAATCAGGAGATGATGTGCTTTTCTTCATAACCGATCTCTCTTCCCAAGGGCTACACGCGGATTTTCTGAGAAAATCCAATTGGTGACATATTAACTTTACCGTTTAGATCGTTCAAGTAGATAATGTCCTTGATTTGTCCTACCGATAATGATAGTATCTCGTTGCAGTTTAGCACTTCGCGGCCAGACTGTCAAGCGGAAAAAGTCGCGCGGTGTAAGGCGCCGGAGTTTATATTACTTATCTCTCCAGAGTCTGAGCAACTCCCTGAATTCTCACAAATTCAGTTACGTCCACATCAAGAAAGGAACAGATCAGGATCCGATGATGGTAAACATTGTAATGGTCGGTGCTGGAGGGATTGCTAAAACACATAGCAGTTCACTGATGTGCATCCCTAGTGCAAATATCGTTGGCGTCGTTGACCCGAATGAGGAGCGCGCTGAAACCCTTGCAGGTGCGGTTGAAGCATCAATTTATAAGGACTTAGAAGATTGCTTGGCGGGAGCCGATGTGGTGTACATTCTCACGCCCCCTTCCACTCATCGAGAATTGGCGCTGAAGGCGATTAATGCTGGAAAGCATGTCGTTTGTGAAAAGCCGATTTCCATCTCCTTGGACGATGCTGAAGCCATGGTACAAGCCGCCAAACAAGCAAATGTAAAACTGATGATTGCCTTTAACCATCGGTTCAGAAAGGGGTTTAAGCGTCTCAGGGAAATGAATAGCGCTGGCACATTGGGCAAACTCGTCAATATGTGGAGCCAACGGATCGGTCCGGGAATCCCTCAAGGATACAATTGGCGCACAGATCCACAGCTGATGTGCGGTATGAGTATTGAATCCCTTTCGCACGATATTGATCTCATCCGATGGATAGCGGGGGAGATCGTCGATGTCCGCGCAAATATTGTTGTCTCCGATCCAGATCTAAAAGGTTTTGATGACAATGCGCATGTGGTTCTGACCCTTGCCAACGGAGGTACAGCCGTAATCCATGCCAGCTGGTCCTCTCACCTCGGCATGAATGCTCGAGGGGTGGTTGGAACTCTCGGTACAGCGGTTGTGGACGGTCCAGGACTCTGGGATGGAAAACATTTCCGCTGGAAAACCTGTGAGATGGAACACGAACGCATCGAAGTGATCAACGATTCCTATGCCATCTCAGATTGCTACGAGATGGAAAACCGGCATTTTCTTGATTGTATTGCCAACGATTTGCCCCCGATGATCACGGGTGTCGACGGTCTTGCGGCCCTCAAGGTTTCGCACGCTATACTCGATTCTCACCACAATAAAGAGGTGATTCGTTTGTGATTGTGGAGAATCGATGAACCGTTGGATCTGTCCAGTTTAGTGATGGCGCCACAACATGGAGCCAATCATTTTGCGGGAAGGGATGCGTGAAGAAAAAATGCTTACCAAACAGCAGCACCAACATTTTGACCTATTTGGGTTTGTCGTGCTTCGGCGACTGTTCTCTCCCGACGAGATGGCCATCATCAGCCGCGACTTTGAGGCAGCGATGCTTGAAGACCGAGCTGGTAAACCTTTTGATGGCAAGACGCGCCAACAGGTGAACGATTGGTATCTTGGACGACCTTGTGCTGAGTTGCTGATCGATAGCGAGCGCATCTGTGTGCCAATTGAGCAATTACTGGGACCCGGATATACTTTTAAACAAGGAAACGACGGAAACTTCTACGTGGGAGATACCGTCTGGCATCCGGATATGGGGTGGGATCCGCATATTCCGGAAGGTCAAAACGACCCCAACAAAAATGTCGGGGCGTGGCGGTATCACTATCATCCGAGTATTAAGGTTGCATTCTATCTAGATTCGGTTGGCAAGGATACCGGATGCCTTCGTGTTATACCGGGCGCGCATCGGAATCCGTATCACGACCAATTGTGGTCACTCCACCTGAACGTCCCATCCGCTGCGTCGAAAGATGATCCCCATAAGTTTGAGAGTGTACGTCCAAAACTTCTTGAAATGTGGGAGCAAGCGATGGGGGATAAGGAAAGTGGCGAACAATTCCTGTCGGATCCCAATATCAATCATTTTGGGTTAGCGCCATGCGACATTCCGAGCTTCCCCATTGAATCTGAGCCGGGTGATGTCGTATTCTTCAGCCATCAACTTTGGCATGCGTCGTTTGGAGGGCGCGTGGGTAGACGGATGTTCACCCTAAACTTCCGAAGCGCACCAATTGACGATGATGGGTAGTACATAATATCTTATCCAAGACTTACGCATATTTAGCACACGAGGGTAGATTTTTGATTTTAACCCCCTAAATCCCCAACTCCCCTGACAAGGGGAGAAGATAAGAGGGGTTCAGGAGGACTTATAAACGCGCTGCGTAAGTCTTATTATCTAGAAGATTTCTGTTAGAGAGGTCTGTTATGGAATATCGTGAATTTGGAAGGACAGGAATGCGGCTGAGTGTCATAGGGACAGGCGGTCTCCTCGCACACTATTGGGAAGGAGAGTCCGGTCATCCACCACCCGAAGAGAAGCGGCGGATCTATCTGCGAGCAGCCGAAGCCGGGATAAATCTATTTGACATGGGTTACGGGGATGAAATTCATATCCCGGAAGAGTTGAAGGGTAATACGGACGAGCGTCACTTTTCTCTGAAAGTTGGCGCACCTGCAGCAGCAGACCTAGAAGGAATAATCGACAAACATCTTCTAAACATACGCAGAGATGCGATTGACATCCTCCGTGTGCACTATTATGCCTATATGAAGGACCCCCAGTTGCGGAAACGAATCGCCAATCTCAAACAGATGGGTAAGGTACGATCACTTTGTACAATACGCCACTTTGAGGAGGACCAAGATGCCTATGTAACGCGCGGTCCCGAAAAGGGATCAGACGCAGATTTGGTTATCTACAATTATGTTTGCCGCGGTCAAGCAGCGGGTATTCGGGCATCGTCCCAAGCGGGAAAGGGAGTCTTGGTAATGAAGGCACTCGGTGGGCAGTACTTAAGTTGGGGACATAAAACCGGGACGGACTGGAATAAAGCGACGGAGGAGACTCTGGTGAAACTTTCACCCCTCGGTGAGAGTATGCGCAGCGAACTGTCGCTTGTCTATTCTTTTACCGCTGGTCCTTGGAGTGAATTGGCTGAATCGGGGGAAGATATTTCACCAACCGGTCAGGCACTGTCATGGGTGCTTGAGAATCAAGGGGTGTGCACTGCTTTGGTGGCGGTTGCCAACGTCGCGGAACTTGAGGCTGTTTTGGAAGGTGTATAGAAGATCCCTTTCACAAGGTTGCTCAGTGAGGTTTTCATGGATATACAATTGACATCGGTTCAAAAAGAAGAATATCAGCGCGATGGTTATACTATCGCCAAAGGTGCGTTCGATCCGGACGAATGCGATCAGTTTATCGAGTATATGATGGACCTACACGCCGGGCGCAAGACTGTCGAAGGCTATCCCCCGCGGGAGCCGGACGACTGGCGGCGGACACATAACCGATCACTTCATGAACCCGTGGGACTAGAATGGATGCTGGACAGTAGACTGTACCAACCGTTGCGGACGCTCCTTGGCGATGAGCCGGATGCTGTGCAGAGTATGTATTTCTATGTCGGCTCGGAACAGCGTCGGCATCAGGACGCATACCATCTTCCGGGCTGCATGTCGGCATGGATTGCCCTACAGGAGGTGGGTGCGTGGAACGGGAGCATCCACGTCCAAGTCGGTTCGCACAAAGGACCGATTATTGATAAGAAGGATTTTAGAACGGACGAGAACGGCAAGCCAGGACCTTGGTATGGTTGGCAGCACGAAGACGCATTCGAGGCTCTGTTTGAGCGCAATGGACTTCCAGAAGTCGCTGTCGAAGCCTCAAAGGGGGACGTGGTATTTTTTGACGGTAGGCTCATCCATCGCGGCGGTCCCATTTTGGAGTGGGGGCATTTCGCCACAGTTTCGCGTGCCACTATATTCCCCATTCTTTTAATCCTTGGCCCTATGAAGCGCTGCCGAGGTTGCGGATCTCATTCGATAGGGTCTGCCGATTTACACCGACCCATTGAGTCTATCGGGAAAGGGATTTCCCTCCCACAGTGGGAGAGGCATCCCTGCCTCGAGTCCACACCCTACAAAGCCTCTAGAAACCGAGTTTTGCCAAAAAACTCGGTTTCTCTGTCCCTCCTACTGTTTCATCGTCGTAAGCACAAGCCGCGCCTCACTCTGTTGAATGTCAAGCGATTTCTGTTTCTTTTTCATACCGCGAAAATCACGCACTGCCTGTCTGGCATCTTTGGCATTAAGGAAGTGATATCCGTCGCTTTCATACGTCCGTATCGGTGGAAACTCCTCAGTTCGCGCCACGACAGCCAAGAGTTCCGCGCCAAACGGCGGGGCACACTCGAACTCCGCTGGAATCTCAACCACACGATTGACCTTCGACTGATCAATGTAGTAGTTATCATAAAGAAGTGTACGCCTGCCATCAGCAAGAATATAGAGCAGCCGAATGCTCGCGGCGCGATTGACACGGACGAAAACCTTCATGGTTTCGCCTTCGATGTAAAGCAGGTGTTCACTCCCCTTGTTTGTCCACATCTCGACCTGTAAACCGCTGACGAATTCACCTTCGGCGAAAGCGTTCTGCTCAATGAGCATCTGCTTATAATTTTGTGGTTTGAAGTCGAGCGCTTTCATGTTTCGGTCAAACTTCACGCTAGCCCCCGCCTTGATCTCACCTGTTTCTACATCCCGCAACGTTGCCCGGAGCGTAATATGATTGTCGTTTTCCCAATATGTGCCAGACAGGAGTAACGTCGCACCTGCCTCTTTTGCAAAGTCGCGCATGTGCTGGCCTGAACGGGGACGAAAGTTGCTGTGTGAACGGTGCGTCTGATTAATGGTCTTCCATTTGACTATTTGTCCCAGCTGTACCTCAAGCGCGTCAAGGAGTTGGCGGGCAAAACGACTGCTCATCTGGGTGTCCTGATAGGTGCACGGTGCTAGTAAGACTTTTCCCGCTGGCTGCTCGATCTGCTTTGAGAGTTGAAACACGATAGCACGAGCGATTCCATCAACAGAAGTAATCGATTCCGATACGAGCTGCTCAACGCGATTGATGACCTCTGTGTGAGACGGAATTAGCGGGCTATCGGGTTCACCAGAGAGTTCTTTTCTAATTCTTCCCAATTCATCGAAGGCTATATCGGCCGGACTGCTGTAATGTTTCGCCACCAACAGAATCATCTCAGCCTCTTTCAACGCCTCATAAAGCGGATAAGTGCTCAAATATTTTTCCACCGCTATATCTACTTTTACCGCACTCACCGCCTCCTCGGCATCGGCAAGAATCCGCCGAATCTCCTTACGAAGTGTTGATGCCCGTGCGGTGTAGATGCGTTTGAGCTCTGCCCGGCTTACGTAGGCAAGAACGTATGTGGTTGGATTGCGCCCGGAATCGACGTACTGTTCTGTTTCAAGCCCTAGGAGTTGCAGGGCAGTCTCACTTTGCGTGACTCCGCTATACTGCTGGGATACGATGCCTTTTATTTCCGACTCAGAAGTGTGAATGACACTCTTAACCTTTGTAATAATGTGCCGTGATATATCCGCTCGTGCGCCGGCCGTAGCGGTTTGGCGAGGCTCAGCACCATCTCCCCAAGCACTTCCGAAACCAACGAGGTAGATGTGAACAGGCCATTTTTCAGAACGCCCATAGTTTTTAACCCAATCGGGTTTTGCAGCGTGAGCAGTTGTTGTAAACAGAATTAATGAATAAATAAACAAGTTTCGCATAATTATGGTGGATGTTAAAAATAAATGAACACTTTCGCCCACCGGTAGGTGCGGTTTCCAACCGCACCGGTTTGGCGTGTCCCATTAATTCTAAGATCTACTATAAATGAACGTTGAGGCTTCGAGTAAAGATCTGTTTTGTACCTATTCAACCAGAGCAACACAGGGACTAATGGAATCTAACACTCTATCCTACCGGGGCAACCCATCTTGATGTAGTTGCAGAACCCGTTGGGTTAGTTATCGCACCATTCACTGTTTGATATCGGTAACAAAGGTAATTGTCTGTTTTGTTCTATTATTAGCACCATCCCTGACATCAACCTCGATTTTATAGGTTGTCTCACCGCCAAGTCTTCGCCCCGAACCCATAGTCAGCGTAGCTGTTCCACCCGATACATTTGCAATCCAATTAAGGTCGTTTCCCCTTTCGTCAGTCAACTTTATGATTCCGACGATGGATTCGTTAAAATCAAATCTGAAACCTCCAGTATTGCTTTGTTCCACATTAACCTTTATGTCACCATTTGATACCGTCCCAGTTACTATTGATGGGCCCGTGGTATCTGGAACAGTAATACTAACACTGTCTGAAAGGCGACCTGCAGTCGCTCGAATGGTTGTTCGACCATCAGCCCGGGCGCTGACAAGCCCTGTTGAACTGACGGTTGCTACAGATATATTACTGCTCGACCAATTGACTCTTGCAGCCGCGATAGGGTAGTTTTGGGGATCGCGCACGGTGGCAGTCAGCCGCAAGGTCCGCCCTACAGTGATCGAAGGTGGATTGGCTGGAGTAATTTTGATTGTAGTCGCTGATTGTGCCACAGTTAGGTCAGCACTAAAGGATTTGGCACCTGATGCCGCTCTGATAGTAGCGGTCCCGTTACTCCGAGCAGTAACGAGTCCTTGAGAGCTCACGCTTGCCACAGAGGGATTGCTGCTCGACCAATTCACAATCGCGTCCGGTACGATCTGGTTTTTCCCATCCTTTACTGTGGCATTTAACTGTACGGTCATTCCAATTGCGGTCAGCTCTGCCCTAGATGGGATAATCCCGATTTTATCAGGCGATCCGATAATCAGCAGTTGGAGAGTAGCACGACCACCACCTGCTGCTGTCCACGCGATATTTAGAGTCGTCATGCCCGCAGCTAAACCGGACGCGGTCCAGATGGCAGCGTGCCCTTGTACCCCAGCTTGCCTACCATTCACCGTCACAACGCCCGGTGGCGCACTAAAATTGAGAGTTAGCAACTCATTACTGAGTATCTGGCCCCCCGCCTTCGGCTCACTGCCGAGAAATTCTGCGACTTTCTCTAGTCTCATAGCAAGCAGATTCGCACCACTTGAAATATTCACCGTGCCAGCACCCACGAATAAACGGTTCCCTGTCTTAAAGACCTCTACTTTGACTTCCCTCTGGTTGCCAACCGGGACATTATTAACCGTTACCTCATAAGTTTCGTTACGTCCTTCGACAATTTCAAGATTTTCTTCCTTTATAATCTGATTTGAGATATCGGCTGCTGTTATTGTTATTTTGACGATGTAATCCCCAGTTGCCATTGGACTCAGAAAAGCGAGAGGAATATCTATTGAAGGAATATCCTCAATGTCGTCGCTGTCGCAGCTTAAGAAAAACAGAGTTAACCCCACACCAAATGTCATCATCAAAGCCAAACTTTTTGACATTGTCTGTCCTGTTCTCCTTTGTCGCTCACCGAATATCTATCCCCGCGAGATAGATCTCCCGCCCACTTGAGAATTTGTCGCTGTACAATTCATTTAGCAAGAGGTGGTCTTTCATGGAATGTTTATTGAAATTTTTAGGTCCCCGGTTTGTGGTTGGCTTACCTGACCGTTGCTACCACCGGTGTCGTTTCCATAGCTGAAACCATCAGTGAGTACGTATGCGGCAACACCCGCCCCAGATGCGACAATAACTCCTCCGAGGATAAAGGGCCATTTTGATCTGCCTTTTCGGGGCGCTGGCAGTCGTCGGAGCGTGGGGTTAACTTGCACTTCTCGTCCCGCTGCAACAGTGATTTGTTGTGTATAATCCTCATAATCCTCAAGGGTTAATTTCAACATGTGCGTTCCAGCCATCACATCTTGAATTCGCAGCGGTGTGCGTCGTGCTTGCAAAATACCAGCGAGTATCACTTGCGCGCCGGCGGGCTGGGAGGCGACAAAAATCGAGCCAGTTTGCGGTGGTAGTGGTGAATCTCCAGGAAGCACGAAAACAAAGTCCCCTTTGTTCAATTGCGAATCCATGATTTTACCGTGCTGTGGATGTTGTGCTCCATTGTTATATTCAGGTACTTTCGTTGATAGATGTGCTCCGAGTTCCTTCCCTGTTATGTAACCATCAGGAAATGGATCTTTTGCCTGACCTTGGATAAGGTCTAAGAACTCCTGCTTGAAAACACTACGACCGGGGACCTGTTCACTGGCGCGTCCCGCCGTGATGAACTGCCGTACCGGTTGGTTGACACTGTCCGAAATATGATCGGGAGTTACCTCGGCTTGTACGTTGAGAATTGTACCGGAGAGGCAACTGTCAAACATAAACAGCACATGTCGCGCTTGCACTGACCTCGTTTGCATAATCAGTGATGCAATATCCATAGCTTTGAGTTTGAAGTTGATTAGGTCTTTTTCTGGCGGTGGCGTGTCAACCATTACCAGATAACCAAGGTCTTCACCGGTTGCCATTTGTTGGGTGTAACCGTGTCCTGTATAATAAAACAGGAGGCGGCTGTATGGATTTCCGCCGGCGTTGACGACAAAATCAGCGAATACCTTTTCAAATTCCGGCTTCGTCAAATCTTTCTTTAACGTCACGGAGAATCCGTGTTCTTCAAGGACATCTGCGACTTCATCCACATCCTGACGCACACCTGAAAGCTGTGACCAGCCTTCAGTGTAACTTCCGTTGCCGACGACCAACGCGTAGGAGTCTTTGTACAATTCGATTTCTTCGCCCTGTCGCGTGCGGACGGTGATGGCGTTCGCGCCGCGGATTGGCTGTGCAGACAAATCCTCGGTAGCGACCAAACACAAACAGAGCAGCGTAACAGGTAGGACAATCAGATGTTTTGCCATGGCGATCTCCTTGGAAGGCTGCGAACGTGCAGTCAAGGTCATTTTTTCTATGTTTGCTGTTCCCTTAGGATTTCAAGCGTTTCTACGATTGTAAAAAGTCTGTTTGCCGTTTTCGATCTCAAAGATATAGGACTTGTGCATTTGAACATTCAAAACCCCGACGTTGTTATCGTAGAGTAACACTTACAAAATGGTGGGTTTACGGTTCTGTAAGTTCTGATAATGCGGATAAGGAATAAGTCAATAAAGTGGTAGAATTTTAGCGGGATATGGTCCTCACGCAACGAAAACCACTACCGTTATCAGTGAACGCTGGATTGAATCTGCGGCGATCGGCGACGCGCAGGGCAGACCGACTGTTGTTCCACGCCCCGCCACGCAACACACGTAGGGCTTTGGCATTTGTGAACCTCCTTGTAACCTCTGTAACATCAGCTGCTCCTGCAATCGGATTGCGATGTGGTGAACTTTTATAGACATCTCCATCATACGCATCAAGGCACCATTCCCATACATTACCAACTATATCGTAGAGTCCGTACTTGTTGGGCGGATATGTCCCCACACCGGTCGTGCCTCCGCCACGGTAGTTTGCCTTTCTGGAATCTAGCAAATTGCCCCACGGATACTTTTTACCCAACAACCCACCTCGTGCTGCCCTTTCCCACTCTGCTTCTGTCGGCAAACGCTTGCCCGCCCACTCCGCATACGCCATTGCACCATACCAACTCACATACACAATAGGGTGGTTGCCTCTACCGTAACTGTTCCCGGTCCAGTGTTTTAAGTAGTTTCCATCGTGGTACCTGTTGGGTATGTGATCTTTCCCCCATTGTGGGTTGGCATCGACGAACTCCTTATATTGGGCATTGGTCACCTCGTATGCATCCATATAAAACGCATCAACGTAGACGGTGTGCACCGGTTTTTCGTCAAACTCACCATCGTTGCTTCCCATCTGAAACTCTCCTGCGGGAATCAAAACCATGCCTTCAGGGGTGGCACTGCTTGGGACAGTTACGTTTTGTATTTGTGGTATCTTTTCTAAATGTACCTCCCAGGGCGTATTTTTGCCCCCTTTCAATGCCAAGTTTTCTACGCGGTACTTGTAGCCTGAAAGCTCTAGACCCACCGCCACCTGTCTTTCGCGTGCTAAACCGGTGTCAATCTCATAATCGTGTAACGGTGTTGGTCCAATAAGGGCACCATCAACGTAGACAGATGTGCCGCTCGGTGTGCTAGTAACCGTCAATGTTGCCATTCGAGGGATCAATTTCTCCAAGCGGACCTCCCACGGTGTTTCTTGGTCCTCTTTCAACGTCAAGTTTTCTACGCGGTACTTGTAGCCTGAAAGTTCTAAACTCACCGTTACCTGTTTTTCGTATCGTCCGCCTATGTCCACCTTATAGCTCGTCAGCGGGGTTTTCCCAATCCAAGCATTGTCAAGGTAGATATCAGCACCGCTCGGCGTGCTGCTAACCGCTAATGTTGCCACAACCGACGCCGACTCCTGCTTTGGTAATACAAAGACAAAATCGCCTTTGTCCAACTTCGGGTTGCGAATTTTGCCATACTGCGGGTGTTGTGCAGGGTTATACATAGGCACCCGATTTTTCAGATAGAAACCCAACTCCTCTCCCGTTATGTACCCATCAGGAAACGGCTCACGTGCGCGTCCCTCAAGCAGATCTAAAAATGCTTGCTTAAAATCGCTGTGGTCCGGCACCCTTTCCCCTGCTCGACCAGCCGTGATAAACTGCCGTACCGGATACTGGATGTTGTCGGAAATACTTTCGGGCGGGGTGAGTTGATCCCGCATATTGAGAATCGTCCCGGAGAAACAGCTATCAAACACAAATAGGGCATGCCGCGCCTGAATCTTCTCCGCTTGCGTCACTAAGGACTCCATACCAACGCTCTCGAGTTCAAAACCGACCTCGTCCCGGTCCGGTAACGGAGCATCAACCATGACCAAGTATCCCAAGTCTTCGTCGGTTGCGCTTTTGCGGGTGGCCCCGTGCCCAGCATAGTAAAATAGAAGTCGGCTATTTTTCTCTTTACCGGATTTTAGAACAAACTCCGCGAAAGCGCGATCAAACTTAGCCTTGGTCAGATTGGTTTTCAAGATCACATTGAAGCCGTGTTTTTCGAGGGCAGCTGCGACTTCCTCGACATCTTGAATAGCACCTTTGAGTGGATTCACGCCCTCGGCGTTGTAGATGCCGTTACCGACAACGAGAGCGTAGGAGTTATTATATAGTTCAATTTCTTTCCCAGTATTGGTACGGACCTTGATGGGTTTCATCCCGCGTTGTGAAAGTAACTCATCCGTGGCGACTAGACATAAAGAAACACAGACCATCACAAAAAGCAGGAAAATCAGATGTTTTTTCATGGAAGGTTTCTTATATATGAGCCGAGTTGCTAAACATTGAAAAACCATGGATTTTTCCGGTAGGGATAGGATTTCCTCGCTCACCAAGGCCCCGATCTTTCACCCCAAATGACTAGCGCGAAACTGTTACTCGACCCTGATTCGCAGCGGATCCCGAGCAATGTCCGCCGCGGCTTGCAGAATGTTGCAATAGGCAACAATTTAGGCTAAGTTTTTATTACCGTGCTTTCTACTCACGGAGATTGCTAATTTTCTCTGCCAGTCCACTGGGCCCTCTCCAAGATTGGAACTCTTGAACTAAGACTTCATCCTGGCCAATTTCCTCAACAATTGGATCTTCAATATTGCCCTTTATGGGCATTCCCAACATGAGTTGAATGCTATACAATCCATCCTTTTCCGTTGCTTTCGTTGTGACAACATCCGTTCCAATTAACGTTGCAGCGGCAATACTACGGGAGACTTCCCTAAAAACGGCTTCGATTTTCACTTTAGCATCTGCGCGGAGTTGTTGCTGAAAATCTTCGGATAGAGCTACGACGAGCACCTGAGCTTTCTGTGCCATAGCTGCCCTTGCCCTTTGAATGGCCATTGACCTTGCTATACTCAAATCCTGGGATTCACTGATCCCGATAGTGTAGAGCATGCCGCGAGTCCCATCGGGGTAGGGTTCAAGTATGTACACATCACTTGCTCCTAGGTCAGTAGATGATTCTTCGCTCGGGGCAGAGATGTTAGTCGTGCTTGATACGACAAGCGTTTCTACGTTAGTAGTGGATTCGGTCCCCGTCTTGGCACCGCAACCGAGAAAAACCAATCCCATACCGATGCAGAGGAAAAGTGTCAAATTCAAAACAGTTTGCTTCATTGTGAAATTCCTTTCTTAGTGGAATGCTTCGTTTATACGCAGTTCTTCGGGATAAAAAAGAAGAGTGTTTTTATGTAAAGGGAGATAAAGACTTTTGTCAGTAACGATCAAAGCACGTTACGACTTGATGGTGTAGCCCACCATTTCAACCTACTTCAAAACTATGAAATGCCAAATGCCCAATTCGATTTCTGGCATCGATTATATAAGTGAATCAACGAAAATTCTGAATTGCATCAACCAACTTATCCGCTCCAAACCGGATGACATCTGTGGCAGGTAAGCCTGTCTCTCGCTCTGTATCCTCAACAGCTTGATGGGCTTCTTCCTCGGTGAGATCAAAGCAGTTGAGACCAATCCCAATGATCTTGGCAGGTTTAATGGGATGGGCGAGCATCTCATATTGACGGATCAGTTCTGGTACGGGCGGGAGTGGCACAGTGTATCGGGCGACAATTTTCCGTGAGGGCTGATGGCAGAAGATTATGGCATCGGGCATTGAGCCGTGCAGGAGGCTCAACGTAACACCTGAATAGCCGGGGTGCACCAGCGATCCCTGTCCCTCGACAATCAGGAGGTCGCTCGCCTTCGTTGCGCCTTCAAGTACGATTTCCTCTGACGCGCCCGCTGTGAAATCGGATACCACCGCATCAATAGCAATCCCCCAGCCGGAGATCATGATTCCATTCTGACCGGTCGCGCAAAATTCCGCGTCCAATCCGCGGTTCCTTGCTGTGTCTGCGAGCTCAATCGCCGTCACCATCTTGCCGATTCGACAATCCGATCCGACAGTTAGGATCACCGTTTGATCGACTTCGTCGGCTTTGCAGGTGGCGATCGGAAGGTCTGCTGGCGGTTTCCGAACATCCCATAGCGTAACATTGTTACGTTTGGCGAGATCTGCAAGTTGTGGATCGTCACTCAGGAATCGGTGGAGCCCACTCATGACGTGCAGCCCATGTCCGATAGCTTCTTTCAGAATTGCTGTCCACGCCTCAGGTAATTCACCACCCGGCGGTGCGATTCCAATCGCAAGCATCGTTGGGTTCAGTTCCATTGCTTCTGCGAGGCTGCTCAGAACCGGAATGCCCTCCCCAATCTCAATGACTTCGCTAACATCTTTACCGGCTTGTTCGCTGTCGATAACAGCGACAACATTGTCGGTATGGTAACGCACCAGCACGGTCGCTGCTTTTGATTCCAAGATGCCGAATGAACCCTCGGCAAGAATGACCATTTTATGTTCTTTAGGATTAAGTTGTTCCATACACTTTGTCCTTATCTCTAAATCGTGGACTAAAAAAAGGCTTCTTTTCGCTATCACACCTTTGTCTGTTCCAGAATAATTTGATGTCAACGTGCGGGATAGCAATCGTTATCCTTTGCTTACAACACCATGAACGAGCGCATTTGCTCCCTTCCTTGGATCTTCCCCTCGATTCCCCTGTGCGTCAGCCTGTATTTGTCGGGCAATGATTTTTACCGGCGTTGCTTTGGCAGGGACAATATCCGTATTGACGCGGTAGGTTCGATCGTCTGTACCGCCGGGCAGCGGATGGTTGAAGATTGAGTCTGGATCGCGATAGATGGCAATAATATTGTGAAACAGTTGTGCGGTGAACTGGTTACGGATAACACGTGCACCTGTAAACACCCAATGGGTTTGCTGCATCGGCTGCTTAGTCATCGTATTCCACACCATCTCTTCGGCACGATGCCGAATGATTTGCTCACCACGTTTCCATTCTACCCATAGTTCAACTGGATCACCTTTAGGCAGATGGGGATCGCCTTCCACAGTAAGGTTCATGCCCGGATTTAGGTTCAGGCGAAGTAGCGCGAGTTGGATGTGCATCGGTTCCGCATGGAGCATAATGAGGCTTTCATGTGTTTTGCCCAGTTCGCCGACCGCAAAAAATTCCAAGATGGTCTCCTGACTGATAACATTAATTTCACCGTTCATTATGACCTCATGGTTATTGACATCAACGGTGACAGTTCCGATTTGCCAAATTCCATCGCCGATTTCTTGGATAGCAGAATTGGGGGCAATTGCAGCAGCGGATTCTGGGCGGATGGTCAATCGCTGCGATGTGGTATTATTGCTGCGATCCAGATCCGCAACCGTTACATTTGGATCAATAACGACGTAGAGCGTATAATCGCCGTCCTTGCTTGGGGTCCAATTGATTCCGGTGGTCGTTTCGTCGAGATTGGTGTTAAAGAGCACCTCTTGAGAGTCGATTTTTTTGCCGCCTTGTGCCGGTAGTCCGTCGTAAAAGTCTACCGGAACTGTCGCGTCAATTGGTGCGCCGGTATTTGTCAGTGTAACACTAATTCGGACAGGGTCACCGACACGTGGCGAAGGCGGAGAGTAGCGAAGACTACGGTTTACGGCACCGAGGTCCGGCTGCATCGGCTTAGGTAGAGAGCGGGTTAGAAACATTAGTGCAAAGCAGGTTGTCGGGAAATAGTCCTCGTGATCGATCCAGCGCCCATCGGGTTGCTGCTCTGCAACGAACATACTGGCGATATCCTGATACCAATCATGTCCGGCAAGTGTATCTTGTTTCGGAGGGATGTCACAGAAACGTTGCAGCGTCACAAAATAGTAGTGATGCCAAGAGTTCGCCCCAGGATTGCGGGTGAGTGACCAATGTTTTTCGATCCACTCCACCCCCTTCTGTACCTGTGGATCCTCAACAGGAACGCCAAACGCGCGGAGCGTCCACAACCCCGTCGCCGTCATGCTACCGTAGACACCTTCCGCCCAAGGTGAGCCGTGCTCCACCCGATTGTAGAGCCAACCGCCGGTCTCTGTCTGATTGCTACGAATCCACTCCTCAGCCCGCTTCCAAGTCTCTAAAGGGACATCAAGCCCCCACTGTTTTGCAGCGTAAAGGGCATAGACGACCCAGTTAAAGTGCGCTCCGTCGGCTGTTGCACCGTAACCCCAACCGCCAAAATCTCTTGGATCCGAGAACTCCTCTCCACCAAACGGCAACTGAAGCTTAACGAGCTGATTTACTGAAAACTGAGCACGTTTGCGGTATTCCGGCAGGTTAGCAGTAACAAGCGCTGGCAAAACAATAGAGTGAACGTAGGCATCAAAGGAATTCCAGTCCTGCTGCATGAGAAAATCTAACCCTTGCTGCACGGCAGGATCTGAGGCAGGAACCCCTGCCGACAGTAGAGCGAGCACGGCGAGTGCAGTTTCTTGCTTGCTATCTTCCCCCAGATCCCATGCTGGACCGGGTATCAGATCTTCAGGCAGCCCTTTAAGGGTCGCACCGCAGATGACGCAGATTGAGATAAGCTGGTTTTCGGAACCGCATTGTAAGCAGGTACGGTTATGCTTGCCCTGTTGCGCCCTTACCCATTCCACCCCTCGTTGTATTGCGTTTTGGATCTGTTCGGGAGTTGCAGTAGGAAACATACGTCGCGTCGCAGTAATTGAGGTGTGAGCGATGTTGTTGCTGCGATTGACTTCTTGAATCTCTTTATCGTCCCCAACCGGATTGGCGACAGCATAAATTTCCGTTGTTCCGGGCGGTGGTCGCCATTGCGTCTTGACCCTTTTCGATTCCCCCACGCCCAACCCCAAAATCACATCTCTGCACATAATCTGCAACGGGGTTGTCCCCGGTTCACCTTCGTAAAGATTGACTATCAGATCTTCATTCATCGTCGGCGCAACTTGTCCCACGTTTTTAACGCTGACATAAATCGTAATCTCCTCTCCCTCAAGCGGGGAAGGATTGGAAAACACAAAACTTGTGCTGTCCACCTCAAAGTCCGGCAGCGGTGGCTGTTGGGTTTGCGCGTGAGATGCAGCGAGAAAGAGTATCAGAACGACAAGGAAGCGAAACCTGTGCATACGAACACCCCGTTTTTATCCCGACGAATCAGGATCGGTTGGGAAGAAAGGTTGAGAGAATCAGCGATAGTGAATTAAAGATCAGGCAGTAAGCAAATAGACAGGTGTTAGGTGTGCCCATTTACCTCTACGGTTGTGTGCGCGTTATTGCCCCGCCCAGTTTCCAACAGAGACGAAAGAGGGCTGCGGTATCGGATTTTCAAACAACTGTTGTCCATCCGCAGAAAATTTACTGACACCCCCTTGGAATGTCGATCCAAACTGATCAGCGACCCATACACCACCATCTTGGGAACTGGCACAAATAGAAAGAACCGCCATCCCGGCAGGTACTTCCAGCAATTTTTGCCCATTCGCGGACAATTTGACAAGGGTATTACCGTCGGCAACAACCCACAGATTGCCATCCCGCTGATTGACACTCGGGGAGCTGGGTAGTTTGAGGTCGGTAACTCTGAGCAATTCCTGGCCGCTTGGACTCAATTTGACAATGACATTGCCGTGTGGATCTGTCACCCACGCATTGCCAGATGTGGAATTGACACTGACATACTTGGGTTCTTTCAGTTTTACCGGAGAGGTCGCAGCTGCCGCGCCAGCTGCACTATACCGAGCAATCGTTCCGCGCGAATCTGTGATCCAGCAGCTACCATCAGTGCTATTAACCGCAACTGTTGGTTCGTGCACGCCAGTAACCGTCGCAAGAACCTGACTGCCGTTGGCTGAGAACTTCTGGACTGTATTAATTCCACCAACCCAAACGGTCCCGTCGGTTGGATTGACTGAAACGGAATGTGGGCGCTCAATTGGGGGAAGTTGAGTGAATGCTTGGTTCGGATCTGGGTGTACCGTATCATACCGAAAGACAAGATTCGCAGCCGATACAGCAATCCAAACAACACCGCTTTTAGGATCAATCACGGCAGCTTGTGCCTGCGTGAGACCGGGTATAATTGTTGGATCTGCTAAACCATCTGCATTAAGTTTATAGACCGTATCGCCGCCACTGACGACCCAGCATTCACCATTGTAATTTGCATGAAGTGGGTTGATTGAAACTACAATGAGAACAAGAATCGCTGATAGTATCCGCAGTGCACAAAAAACACGCTTTTTCATCTGACTTAATCTCCTATATATGTTTGGACAAAATCGTTGTGAGGACAAGTTGCGCCGAGGCAACAAGATGTCAATAGATTAACACATCTACTCGTAATGTTCAAGCATTTTTGGATGACTCGACAGCTTAGTCTTGCTCATGGGATGTGGATCGGTTATAATTATTATCAGCTAAACTGTGAGAAGGATACAGCATCTTCAAGGTTCTATGAAATCTGCGATAAAGACATGATTGCCCTAATCCTTAAAGAGTTGCGTTGTTACGCGCACCAAGCAAAGTATCGCCGCACGCAATTTATTATTCTATGTACTCTCGCTTCCGCCCTGTTTGCCACCGCATTTGAGCAATTCGCGTTAAGTCGTGGACGCCCACAAATGCTTGTCGGCGAAAACATTTACGCCCTCCTAATATCACTGTTTTTTTGTCTATTACTTGGCTTGGTTATCCCGCTGCAAACCGTTGAATCATTTCAGATTGAACGACGCGGATCTAACTGGGATTTACTCAATCTCACACCTATCAGCCATCAAAAGTTTCTGCTTGGCAAACTGATGGCAGCGGTTTTGGTACTGCTGTGGTGTGTTGGGTTGACAATTCCACTCTTTGGGATTTCGGTTTACACAGGCGGATTGGGGATGCATCAGTTGCTTCTGTGCGGATTGGTATCTATTATCGGGTTTATCGCCTTTTTCTTAATTGGAGCCTGTTTCACTCTGTTGGGATGCCCCGATCATGCAAGAGGACGCAGTTACGCCGTTGTGCTCTTACTGACCTTTATCCCACTTATCGCTCCCGCATTGACACCGTTGGTGAATTTCCCAACTATCTTGCTAGAGCTGCTGCGGGCGTTGAGTCCCTTGTGCACCCTAGTTGCTATTGTAAAATCTGATGTTGACATTAGCTTCGGTATTACACCGATTTGGGTGTGGATGGTCCTCTGCCACACAATTCTATCTGCAACGCTGTTCGGCGTATTGAGTTGGCAACTTGAAAAACAGGAGCTGTCATCATAGAACAATTCAATATCTCTTAATCTGCCCCATATAACAGAAAGGAACCAAACAAAAAATATGAATTTTCACTTCAAAGATGGCTATCTTTATTGCGAAAAATTAAAAATTAAAGATATTCAAGACCAGATTCCAGAGAGTCCGTTTTACCTCTATAGTCTCACACAAATAACAGAAAACTATAACGCTTATCAAACCGCGCTTGAAGGTATTGAGTCAATCATCGGTTACGCCATTAAAGCAAATAACAATCTGACGATTCTCAAGCATTTACGGGAGTTAGGAAGTGGTGCGGTACTGGTGAGTGGGAACGAGCTGCGGATTGCGTTGGCGGCGGGATTCGATCCAAAACGCACTGTGTTGAACGGAAACGGCAAGACAATCTCTGAACTAATTCTTGCAGCGGAACACGGGGTAATGATTAATATTGATAGTGAGTTTGATCTAGAGCACGTCCGCGAAGCTGCGAGGGAGGTAGGCAAAGTTGCTAACGTTCTGATTCGCATTAATCCCGATGTTGATCCCGAAGTCCACGCCTACGTGTCAACAGGAATCAAGAACTCCAAGTTTGGCATCCGAAATGAACGACTGGACTGGTTTCTTGATCAGATTAAAGCTGAACCGCTCCTCAACCTCGTCGGTGTCCACTGTCATCTCGGATCGACAATCAAGAAGGTTCGAATTTTTCGTGATGCCACTACTCTGATGATGGAGTTCATTGAAACAATTCGAGGCGCGGGATTCGATCTAAGATACCTGAATATCGGCGGTGGGTTGGGTATTGACTACGAAAAGACAGGCGAATCGATACCAACGCCATCCCATTTAATTGATTCGATCAGAGATGTGTTGACCGATGACATCGGATTAATCATCGAGCCGGGACGGTCTATTATCGGAAATTCATCGGTGCTGGTGAATCGGGTTACTGGTGTGAAGACAAACGGCAACAAGCATTTCCTCGTTATTGACGGAAGCATGGCAGAACTCATTCGACCAAGCCTATACGATGCCTACCAGCATATCGACTTTATCGAGCCCATCGATGGTGAGGTCATAACCTATGATGTTGTGGGACCCGTCTGTGAATCGGCGGACTTTCTCGGTAAGGACCGCCCGTTGCCAACGCCTCACGAAGGTGCTGGGCTTGTTGTCTATGATGCCGGAGCGTACTGCTACGCGATGAGCTCAAATTATAATCTCAAGATGCGTCCACCGGAATACCTTGTTGATAATGATCGTTTAATCCAGATCCGTCGTTCAGAGACATTTGAAGAACACATGCGGTTATTTGAAGTGTAGTACAGGATTCTCGACGGACAGAAATGCTGTCTTGGCATAAGATAAACGAGAAATGTGCCAATTTGACATAGTGCAGCAGGAGTAAACTTGCGTAGTCAGTGGTTTTTGAATTGTCTCCAGATCTGCTCAATGGCGTCTGGTGTGCGTTTGCAGCGAAATCGAGGCGAAGTAGATTGTTTTGGCATACCATTTGCTGATTCAATTGCGACCAACATTTCATGCAATACACATCAGGAGGAATAGTTATGCGCATTGACAAATTTACACAGAAGGGCCAAGAAGCGCTTATAGAAGCGCAGAATTTAGCACAAAAGTACAATCATCCGGCAGTCAAAACCGCACATCTGCTCAAAGCACTGGTTGAACAAGAAGGCGGTGTCGTGCTGTCGGTTCTCAAACGGATTGGGGTGGATACTGAGGTGTTATCACAGCGCGTTGATGAAGCCTTGGATCGTATACCACGCGCCACAGGTGCATCGGTGCAAGTTGGAATGGATCGGGACCTCGTTAGCGTTCTCGACGGAGCAGAAGCAATCGTCGATAAGATGAAGGATGATTATACGTCTACTGAGCATATTCTGCTGGCAATGGTGCAGGCGAAAGCGGCGACGGTCAGCGAATTGCTCGCGTCCTTCGGGGTAAACGAAAATAGTGTCATGGATGCCCTGATGGGCATTCGCGGTTCACAACGGGTTAGCAACCCGACACCCGAAGACCAATATGAAGCATTGGTTAAGTATGGGCGTGACTTGACGCAGGAAGCTCGTAAGGGGAAGCTTGACCCGGTAATTGGACGAGACGAAGAGATCCGACGCACAATTCAGATTCTGAATCGACGCACAAAAAACAATCCGGTACTTATCGGTGAACCGGGTGTGGGCAAAACCGCCGTTGTTGAAGGACTCGCGCAGCGAATCGTGAGGGGTGATGTGCCGGTTGGCTTGAAGGAGAAAAGGCTCGTTGCACTTGACCTTGGAGCGTTGGTCGCTGGCGCAAAATATCGGGGTGAGTTTGAGGAACGTCTTAAGGCAGTGCTGCAAGAAATTCAGAGTGCCGAAGGGCAAATTCTTCTCTTTATCGATGAGATGCACACCCTTGTTGGTGCGGGAGCAGCCGAAGGTGCGATGGATGCGTCCAACATGCTCAAGCCGATGCTGGCGCGTGGTGAACTCCACGCCATCGGTGCCACAACGCTCGACGAATACCGCAAACATATCGAAAAAGATGCCGCACTCGAACGCCGCTTCCAGCCGGTCTACGTCGAGGAACCTTCCGTTGAGGATACCATCAGCATTCTGCGTGGTCTCAAAGAGCGGTATGAGGTACACCACGGTGTCCGTATCACCGATAGTGCAGCGATTTCTGCTGCAACACTGAGCCATCGCTATATCAGTGATCGTTTTTTGCCGGATAAGGCGATTGACCTTGTAGATGAGGCTGCGAGCCGACTCCGCACCGAAATTGATAGTAAGCCAGCGGAATTAGATACAGTCGATCGAGAGATCATGCAGTTGCAGATCGAACGAGAAGCCTTGAGAAAGGAGAAAGACGCGGGCAGCAAAGAACGGTTGGGAAAGATTGAAGAGCAACTTGCCAACCTTGAAGAGAAAAGCACGCAGCTGTCCGTCCGCTGGCAAGCTGAGACGACTGCGATTGAGAAGGTCCGCGGCATCCGCGAGCAGATCGACCAAGTCAACCAGCAGATTGAGGAAGCGGAACGTCAGACCGATTTACAGCGAGCTGCCGAACTTCGGTACGGTCTCCTTCGTCAATTAGAAAGCACTCTCGCTAGCGCCGAAGCAGCACTTGGCCAACTTCAGGGTGATGGTGCACTACTAAAAGAAGAGGTAGACTCTGAAGACATTGCTGCCATTATCAGTAAGTGGACAGGAATTCCGGCGAGCAAATTGTTGGAAGGCGAGATTGAAAAACTGGTTCAGATGGAAAAACGGCTGCACAATCGAATTGTTGGGCAGGACGGTCCCGTCGAAGCGGTGGCGCGGGCGGTACGGCGCAGTCGTTCGGGCTTGCAAGATCCGAACCGCCCGATCGGTTCATTTATCTTTTTAGGACCGACGGGTGTGGGTAAGACGGAACTTGCCCGTGCGCTGGCGGAATTTCTATTCGATGACGAACAGAATATGGTACGGATTGATATGAGCGAGTATCAGGAACAACATACTGTGGCACGCTTAATCGGTGCACCACCGGGATATGTGGGCTATGACGAGGGCGGTCAGTTGACTGAAGCCATCCGACGCCGTCCCTACAGCGTTGTGCTATTCGACGAGATTGAGAAGGCACATCCGGAGGTGTTCAACGTCTTTCTGCAGGTGCTCGATGATGGTCGGCTCACCGACGGTCAAGGGCGCACCGTTGATTTTCGCAATACAGTCATCATTATGACCAGCAACATTGGCAGCGATTCGATCCTCAACATCACAGATGATAAAGCGATGCGTGAGCGGGTGACTTTCGCGCTTCGTGAGCATTTCCGTCCGGAGTTTCTGAATCGGGTTGACGAAGTGGTATTCTTCCATCGTCTGGAAAACGAACACATCCGTCAAATCGCAGAAATTCAACTTGGCAACGTTCGTGAGTTGCTCGCCAAACGAGACATCTCAATCGAGATGACCAATGCGGCGGCGGATCTCCTCATCCAAAAGGGCTATGACCCCGCTTACGGTGCACGCCCTCTTAAACGGGTGATTCAGCAGCAAATCATTGATCCGCTGGCGATGCAGGTGATTCAGAATGAGGTGCGTGACGGCGATCATTTGCACGTTGATGCGAAGGATGATGGGCTTGCATTCACAGTGACTGGATCAATTGAGGAGGATAAGATTGCCGCAGATTAACAGTGAAGTGAGCAGATACACGCAATAGATGCGAGTGGTGCCATTTCAAACATGGAGATCCCTATACATGCCCTCAAAAAATCTGCTACCCAACGCCAGTTTTGAGCTCGACTTCGGCGACACTGTCCCGACGAACTGGGGCGATACGCAAAATGAGTTGACGTTACGATTGCACCTCGATTTGAACCCCGATGAAGCCGGGACGACCCAAGTGCCACAAGTGCCGCCGCGCAGTGAAGCCATGGGTAAGGCGGTTGATGGTGAGCGTGTGGTGCGCGTTGAGACGGAGGCTGTCCTGAACTCCAATGAAATAGGAAAAGGTAGCGGTATCGCTGTGGGACATCTGCTCTCCCCGCTGGTGAGTGTTGTGCCTTGCACACCGTATACGATTTCGATCTATGCACGGAGCGATGAGGCGTCGGCAAAACTGGAGATCGGGTTGTGGACGAAGGCAGTGGACTTCACAGAGACGGCAGATTCGCTCAGTTATGCGATGCCACTTTCAAGGGAATGGCAGCGTTTTACATTTACCTGCTGCACGGACGAATTGGAGGAACGCGCTGTTGTCGACTTCAGGGTTACAGCAGATAAAGCGGGAGCAGTCGTTTGGTTCGACGCAGCACAGTTGGAGCTGGGATCTCAAGCAACCGAATTCACAACACGCCGGGGTGTCGAGGCAGCGGTCATGGGAACTCTTGGAGTTCGTCCTAATCAGGGCAGGCGAGACAGTTCTCTGATTCACCTCAATGACAGTCCGCTCGAACTATCTCTGACGACATATAACTGTGCAGCTGAAGCGACCAATGAACCAATCACGTTGGAGATTCAGGAGCTTGTCGGAGGAGGTATAATCTTTACCCACACACTGGTGGAACCTATCGCACCCGGTCGAAGCGACCGTAACTTGTCGCTAGACTTCCCGTTCATCGGTGAGTTCCGCGTTAGGATTATTGCAGGGGACGGTGAGCAGATTAGTCCAGAGGACTATATCTTCGTTAACTACCCGGCCTTCGAGGAAACATATCAGGGTGTCGTGTACACAAAGCACAGTGCCGTGCGCGAAATACCAGCTGAACGGAGTGTGCTACCGTGGACCAACGACCGGAACTGGTATGCCGATACGCAAGCAACGCTGATCGTTACCAACGATGATGAAATCCATGCACAGATGAGCGATAGCCACACGGTGATGCGTACCCGTGACGGCGGACGAACTTGGGACAATCTGCAGGTAACCAAATCGATCAACACTGTGTTATACGATGGAACGTTCCTGGCAGTAGAGCCAAAGGGTAGGATGTTGTATGTATCACGGTCAAGCGATCAGGGAAGGACATGGCAACCGCTCGGACAGATTGAGTCCTCCGAACACCCACAGGTTGGGGGGATTGAACAACTGCGCGATGGGTCACTGATTATACCGGTAGGCATTATCAGTTCTCAGACGGCGGCGGGTCCCCTAACCGTACATGCCTTTCGCTCAACTGATGGGGGGTTGACATGGTCAGGCGGTGCGCCAATCTGTCCGGGGGGTGAACCACAACTCCTTGAATTGCAGTCGGGGCGGCTGCTCGCTTTCTGCCGTAACAATCCGCGAGTTCCATCCAGCGACCTACAACGGCCATTCCGCAACGAAGGACCGTGGCGGTTGTGGCAGCGTTTCCAAGGCGCGCGTGGTCTTTCCTCTTACACAAAGCGGATCACACTGGCTGAATCGGAGGACGGTGGACGGACGTGGCAAAGTCAGCGTCCCGCTACGTTTCTACTGGAAGAGATGCACGGCGGTGGTGTCCAGTTACCGGACGGGCGGGTTGTCTTTCTTTATACACACCGTGGACCAACGTATCGTGGTGGCGAGCGGGCAAAAGTGAGTTCTGATGAAGGCAGAACTTGGCGCGATGAGTTGTATTTTATGACTGCAACGCCCTCGTACCCGGGATACTCGGGCAGCTGCGTACTCCCGCCTCATCTTGCAGATGGCAAACCGGGGATGATTCTGACGCTTGTCGGCGAACGGTCGGAGAGAAACTGGGGCAGTGAAGGTCCCGCGACACCGGAAGGCTTTCAGTATATGCCACGTGTCCAATCAATTCGTTGGCGTCCTGTAGAGTGAGCAAATGAACGTTGAAAGGGGATGTGGCTCCACCACATGTCTGAAGGTTGTTTCTTCTCTAACTAAAACAGCCTTTAAAAGGAAAATTATCCATAGTGTGCTGCACCGACCTGATGACCGCCGATGCGGTGTCAGACTGAAGAGATGGCACCTCAGTCCACTTTTCTTTAAAAAATTGCGAACTTAATTCAAACTCACCTGCCCAAAGGGACAGAGACACAAGTTTATAGCCGAAACCTGCATACTACTTTATACACCCGTGGTTCGGCACTATTCCAACATTCATTTGATAAGAAAGAAGGAGATTTTACCATGAAACGCAGATGGTTCGTACTCACCGCGATTCTCGCAATGGCAGCAGTTACCGTTTTCTTGACCAATCAAGTCACCCAAGCCCAACGTCCAGATCGCGGCGAAAGGCGCGAGAGAGCCGGCGGTGAAAGACGGGGCGGTGGCGGAATGCGTGGGTTCATGAATCCCACTTCAATTATTGACAACTCATGGACGGATCTCACGTTTTCTCTTAAGGTCGATGATGAGACGCTCATCAAAGCCCGTCCAGTTTATCAGAAACATCGTGATAGTCTTGAAAAGGCTGTCAAAGAAGCTAGTAATTCCCAGGATTTTAGCGGAGTACGCGAAGCCATGATGGCGGTTCGCAGCGGGTTTGAGACAGATTTGAAATCGGTTTTGACCGAAGAGCAGATAGCCGAACTCAACACTCTCCAACAGAAGCGGATGCAGCAGATGATGAATCGCGGTGGTGGTAGAGGGGGTGGCGGCGGCAGAGGCCGCTAAGTCATAACATCAAAACAGGGGAGATATGGATTCGTCCATTCTCCCCTTGTTCTTTGTCTCGCCAACGAAGGGGGATAGTCGATGGGCAAGAAATGGATCATTATCATAGTGATTGCTGTTGTGGTCCTCGTATCTGGCGGTTTGCTGCTGTGGAGTCAGCGTGCTAAGGCAACCAAGGAGGAAGCTAGCAGCGCGCCTGAAATCAAAACTGCTACGGTTGAGCGCGGTAATATTGAGGTAACAATTGACGCCACCGGGACCATTGAACCACTGAACATCGTCGAGGTGAGTTCCAAAGCCAGCGGTAAGATTTTAGAGATCACCGTTGAAGAAGGGGATTATGTCGAGCAGGACGCTGTTATTGCGCGTATCGAAACCACCTATGTTGCGGCGGATCTGGAGCAGGCAAAAGCCGACTTTAATGCCTCCCAAGCACGTTTTGATCAGTCGAAAATTAATATCGAATTACAAAAGGAACAGACCGCGATTCAGATTAAGCAGGCGGAAGAAAAGTTGGCTGAATCAAAAAAACAGTTGGAGCAGCTTAAAGAACAGATACGGATAGAAAAATTAACGAATCAACGTCAATTAAATGATGCAAACAATAGCCTCGAAATGGCGCAGTTGCGATACAAACTCTTGACATCTGATACGGTACGGGAAGAAGATAAAAAGCGTGCAGAAGCAAGTGTGAACCAAGCGAAAGCCAACCGCGACCTTGCCCAAAAGGAGTACGACCGAAAACAACAACTTTTCGATAAACAGTACATCTCAAAATCGGATCTTGACTCTGCTGAGACGCAGCTTCAATCAGCGCAAGCGCAGTACGATTCGGCTAAGCAGCAATTCGAACTGGTTAAAGAACCGGCAAGTGAAGCGGAGTTAGCACTCTCGCAGGCTGAGATTAAAAAATCACAGTTTGCTATTGATGCGGCGAATGAACAGATTGAGAAAGAGCAGTATCGTGACTTAGAGATAAAGATTCAGGAGCATCGTGTTGCCCAAGCCGAGGATGCACTGAACCTGGCACTTGCTAATCAAAAGCAAATCGATCTGAAGGAAAAGGATCTTGACAGTTCCAACGCACAGCTCATGCGCAGTGCAAGCGCCTTGCAACTTGCAAAAGAAAGCTATGAAGATACGGTTATTCGCGCGCCCATCTCCGGCACAATTCTCGAAAAAAGAGTAGAGGAAGGTCAAGTAATCGTCTCCAGCTTTAGCGGAGGGGGTGGTAGGGGCGGTTCTGTTTCGTCCGAGGGGCAGGTGCTGGCAACGATGGCAGACCTCGAAAAAGTATATGTGGCAACGGAGGTGGATGAAACCGATATCGGCAAGGTGAAGGTCGGACAGTCGGTAACCATCACCGTCGAAGCCTATCCGGATGAGCCGTTGCCAGGTGAGGTGCTTCGCATCGCACCACAGGGGCAGGTGGTTCAAAATGTAACAACGTTCAAAGTCATTACTGAAATCAAAAATCCGCGCCCAAGGGGACGCGGACGCTGGGGGAGAGACGGTGGATTCCCCGGTCGCGGTGAAGGGGGTGGTTTCCGTCAAGGCGAGGGCGGAGGCGAGTTTACACCGGAGCAGCGGGAACGCTTTCGACAGATGCGTCGGCAGCGGCAAGAAGAACGGACAACCTCAGAGAACGTCCAAACTTCCAACGAAGAGTCGATAGCTGCTGAACCAGCGGAGGCACCGGATCCTTGGATGGCAATGGCGGACAGTTTTTTCGGTGACACAGGAACGGTAGATCTAGCTCCTGAGGAAACCCCTTCGGAAGATACAGATACTCCGTTCTTGAAGCCGGGGATGAATGCAACGGTTGAAATTGCTGCCACGAGCAAACGGAATATATTGGTTCTTCCGAATGAGGCAATTCTATCTTTCGGCAATCGAAAAATGGTTCGTGTCATCGGTGAAGGTGGGCAGCCGGGGCGTCCACAACCTATTGAGGCTGGCGTAAGCAGTTTCGATAGAACAGAAATCATTTCCGGTCTAAATGAAGGGCAGGCTGTCGCCGTAGGCGGTTTCGAGCGCAGAGGCGGCGGCGATATGGAGAGATTCAGACGTATGATGGGAAATCCAGCCTCCACAATGAGACGGATGCAGCGGAACGCCGGCGGTGGCAGAGGTGGGGGCCGCTAATAAATAAGGGAGGAACCTGTTTAGATGGGAATGCTCGAAAGCTTAGCAAATGCGCTACGTGGTTTATTAGCAAACAAACTTCGATCCGCACTAACGATGCTTGGCGTGATTATCGGTGTGGGAGCAATTATGACCACGACCTCAATCGGCGAGGGTGCGAAAGCAGACATCACGGAGCGCATCCAGACGCTCGGAGCGAACATCCTAGCAGTCCGTCCGGGCCAGAGTCGTTTTCGTGGACGAAGTTCAGGACAGGACCGTCAGAGCCTGAAGTATGAAGATGCTATGGTGTTGAGGGAACGGGCGCAGAATATTCTCTTAGTTACGCCGGAAGTATCTTCGCGCACTCAGGTCAAGCACGGGAATAAAAACCACAATACGACGGTTATCGGTACAACACCGGAGTACCAGATTACGGCGAATTTCCCGGTTGAGAAAGGGGCATTTTTTACCGAGAACGATGTGCGTACTCGGCGTCGGGTGTGCACGTTGGGAAAGACAGTCGTTGATGAGTTGTTTGGCGAAGGAAAAGACCCGATCGGCGAAACGGTCAAGATTCGAGGACTTAACTTCCGGGTGCTCGGTGTGATGAAGGAGAAAGGCGCAAGCGGCTGGCGGAATCCAGATGACCAAGTTTTTATTCCGGTATCAACAGCGATGAAACGGGTTTTTGGTCGAGATCATCTATCCAGTATTAGTGCACAGGCGGTGAGTAGCGAGGCAATGGAGCCAGCCCAAGCCGAAATCGAGGACCTCTTACGAAAACAACACAAACTCCCTGCTAACAAGGCACTCGATTTTAACGTGCGGAATCAAACAGAGTTCCTTGAAACACTCGAAGAATCGGGGCAAACATTCACCTACATGATTATGGGCATCGCAGTTGTATCACTGATCGTCGGCGGGATTGGGATAATGAATATCATGTTGGTGTCGGTGACAGAACGCACGAGGGAAATAGGTTTACGGAAAGCGGTCGGTGCTAAACGTCATGATATCCTGATTCAGTTCCTGATTGAATCGATGACGCTGTCGATCCTCGGTGGCTTGATTGGGATTGGCGTCGGGATCTTCGGATCGGAGATTGTTCCATCGATTTGGGGCTGGCGGACGATTATTTCGCCTATGTACACAGCGGTAGCATTTTTTGTTGCAGCGTGGATTGGCATCTTCTTCGGTGCGTATCCGGCGTGGAAGGCAGCAAAGTTGTCTCCGATTGACGCGCTAAGACACGAATAAACAAATTCAGTATAAATACGTCAAAAAGGCGTTTTTGGGTGTTTTGGTTAAATTTATCCTATTTCAACAGACTACACATCTTGTTTTAGAGATCCCTCCACAAGTTTGAAATCGGAGGAAGGAGGCAAAACAGACGATTTCCCGCTTTACACACTACGCCTCACGTCTCACATTTCACACACTATGTTACACTTTTCTACCACTCTTGTTGATCATCGGTTGCGACGGAACAGATGAATCGCTGCGGCAGAGTGAGGAACTTATCCGCTCAAACAGGTATGATGAAGCGATTGCCTTACTAGCGCAGGTCATCACAGCGGACGAACGGAATCCAAAAGCGCGACTCCTGATGGCGCAAGCACACGAAGCGTTGGAAAATTACGATCGCGCGATTCCCCAATTCAAGGCCGCAATTCGGTTGTACGTTGCCCAGCCAGAAGAACGGGCGATGGCACGACTCCAATTAGCGAAGATTTATCTCAGATTAGGGGTCCGTAAGGAAGGGATCAATCAACTACGGGCGATTGTCCACTCTACCTCCGATAACGCGGTGATACAGCAGGTTGCAGGATTGGTCAGCGATGCTTACCAAGTGGTTCAGATTACAAAGGGAAATCCAGATAACTACTCACCGAACTTCTCCCCCGATGGCATACAGATCGCCTTTGCATCGTCCCGCTTAGGTAACAGTGAAATCTATATGATGGATGTGAACGGAAGCAATCTCCGCCAGATAACGTTCACACTAGATTTTAATGAAGACACACCGAGATTCTTGGGTGATTCACGGTATATAGTGCACAGCCGAGAACCAAAAAGTGCCGGCGAAATTCATATCGTCCTCCAGAGCGATGGGACAACGCCAGTCTACACCGGTATTTATGCGACTCACCTTGATAGAAAAACCACACACGAACTGTTACCACTTGGATTGGGGGTCCGCGCACCGTGTTTATCACCAGATTGGAGGCACGTGGTCTATGAGGCAAGCAGGAATAGAACCTTAGACCTATACACTCTAGATTTGCATGACATCAATTTGGAAGACATTGAGGAGCACACAATCGTCCCTACACCCATTACTGATAGCGAGGCGGATGAGGGCAGCCCGACTTTCTTCCCGGATGGAAAACGGATTGCGTTTGTATCTGCAGGTCCAGAAGGTACGGGTCCGCGTCGTGTCGTACCCGGTCGTAGCAAACCGCTGCATCAAATCTATACCATCAATATTGATGGCAGCGATGAAAAACATCTGAATCCCAACCCCTATGACTGTTACAGTCCGGTGATTTCGCCTGACGGACAAACCATCGCTTTCGTCTCCGGGCGGATGGATGACATTGAGATCTATTTGATGGATATAGACGGGACGAATGAGCGACGTATTACCAGTGGCATCGGTGTATCGGTACAGCCAGCCTTTTCACCGGATGGAGGCAAGCTCGCATTTGTCTCAGATCGAAGTGGTACCCTCCAAATCTACCTGATGTCCTTTGACCAACCAGTAACGCGAGATATGTTAATCCAACACCTACAAGAGGAGTAATTTCGCCACCGGAACCATCAGCCTCGAATATTTGACCCCACATTCGAGATATCTGAAAACGAAAGGAAAGATGTCTATGGGTTGTCAATCACAGAGATGTTCTCCGTCTCAAGGGGAAGAACCTTACAAAATCTACCCGCTCCTTTGTGTATTTGTATATTTGCTTATTTTAACTCCCTCCACCGGCAATGCGGTTTCAACAAACGCCAGCGACTACCAGGTGGTAGCGTATCGGACGTTCGGTAGTATTGAGATTGACGGCGATTTCAATGAGCCCGATTGGCAGGAAGCCAGCCCTGTCGGGCAATTTAGCCAAGTCGAGCCGGATGCGGGTGAACCAATGACCCTACCCACCGAAGTCCGTATTCTCTATGATGAAGAGAATGTCTATTTTGGCTTTACCTGTTTTGATTCAGATATTTCCAAGCTAGTCGCCAACGACATGCGACGTGACGCACGCGAATTGCATGAAAACGACTACGTCTTTCTGATTCTCGACACCTATAACGATAAACGGAGTGGCGTTGCGTTCCGGGTGAATGCGTTGGGAGCAGTACAGGATACCGCAGTAACCAACAGCGGAGATAGCTTCAACCGGGATTGGGATGCGGTGGTAGATTGTCAAAGCCAAATTCATTCTGACCGCTGGACATCAGAAATTTCTATCCCCTTCGGTCAACTCCGTTTCAAAGAGAGCGAACAGATGACGTGGGGGCTGAATTTGTCGCGTGGCATCCGCCGCACCAATGAGGAAGGCACCTGGGCACCGGTTCCCTCATCGTATGGTGGACGCGCAAAATATCGCACCGCCTACATGGGCAGCTTGGTGGGCATAGAGGGGATCAAGCCGAAAAGACAGATTGAGTTTCTGCCTTACGTTTTGCCCGGTTTGAGTCGAGTCGAAGATGATGATGAAACGAATGGGGAATTCGAGATCGGATTGGATCTCAAGTACGGACTGACTACGAATCTGATCGCTGATCTGACGTTTAACACAGATTTTGCACAGGTCGAAGCAGACGAAGAACAGGTCAACCTGACCCGCTTCAGTCTGTTCTTTCCCGAGAAGCGTCCTTTCTTCTTGGAGGGTGCCGGCCTTTTCGATTTTGGTGTTCCGCGTCCTAGTTTCCGTCGTCCACCGCCGCTGCTTCTTTTTTACAGCCGTCGCATCGGTATCGAAGATGGGCATGCTATTCCAATCCTCGGAGGTGGCAAAATTACAGGAAAAATGGGACCCTACGGCATAGGTCTGCTCAATGTGTTCACCAATGAATTTCACACAGATGAATCAATTACCGATCCTGATGACATTGTCGATGTGCCGCGCACTAACTACTCTGTACTAAGGATGACGCGGGACCTTTTCAGCGGATCTCGTGTCGGGTTTATCGGCATTAACAAGCAAGATTCAGATAACTACAATCGCGCCGGTGGACTTGATTTTTCGTACCGTCCAGCCGACAGATTGGAAATTCGTGGGTTATGGGCAAGGACAGCAGATTCAGAGGAGGAGGCCGGGAACAGCAATGCTTGGTACATTGGTTCAAATTGGCAGGCGGATCTCTTTGACCTGTCAGCTGGATACACGGATACCGGTGATAACTTCAATCCAGAAGTTGGGTACGTTCGACACGAAGGAAGTCGTCGATTCCGCAGTCAAATGGAGTACACACCCCGACCGCGTAAATTCGGGATTCGGGAAATTCAGGTGGGACCCGAGATAGACTATATTCTCACTCAGGAAAATGAATTGGAAACCAGTGATCTCACACTTGGTAGTCGGATTGAACTCGACAATGGTGAACGGATTACGTTACAAGCCATACGTACAGCGGAGCATCTCGACGAAGAGTTCGATATATACGATGACATTATTATTCCCATCGACGAATATGAATTTAATTGGTTTCGCGCAATGGTCGAAACTGCACAAAGCGGGATGTTCGCTGGACAGTTTGGGGTGAATGTTGGAGATTTCTTCGACGGGACGAGACGGGGTTTTGAAGTTGACGCTAGCTTCAAACCGAATGGACGGCTCGTGGTTGAAACGCAGTATCAATTTGAACGGGTCGAACTCCCTGCGGGATCTTTCAACGCGAACCTAGTGGCAAGCCGGGTTGTCTACTCCTTCTCTACCCGCCTCTTTGCAAAGCTGTTCGCGCAGTGGAATAGTGCAGACGATGTGGTTGTAACCAACTTCCTGATTAATTACATCTATCGTCCAGGTAGCGACTTCTACTTTGTGTTTAACCAAGTTTACGACGAGAATGGTGGGGCGATTGGTCTTTCGGAATCAACACTCGTGGGAAAGATGACGTATTGGTGGAATCCGTAAGGCAACCGATGCGTGATGAACGGCGAGTAGAGAATGAAGGAGTTTTTTGATGAAACGGTTTTTGGTTTGGGTGCTTGGATTTGGATTGGCGTTAAATGGACTGTTGGCAACTTCTGCGATTAGCTTTGCGGCAGAGGGGGAATGGTCTAAAAAAACCGATATGCCTTTTCCAAGACTCTTTTTCTCCGTAAGTGCAGCTGGCGAATTGGTTTACGTTATCGGTGGTATGCTCGCCGCACCCATCGCGAGAGTCGATGTCTACGATCCCGCGACTGACACATGGGCGCAGAAAGCCGACATGCCATCTGCACGCGCAGGAATGGTAACTGCGGTTGTTAATGGCAAGATATATGCTATCGGCGGTTGGAATAACGAAGCCCCCGCACTTTCGACCGTAGAGGAATATGATCCAGCAACCGATAGGTGGACACAGAAAGCAGACATGCCCACGCCACGGGTATTTTTTGCGACCACTGTTGTGGACGGGAAGATCTACGCCATTGGCGGCATCGCGACAAACTTTGGTCCGGTACTACCGGTTGTCGAAGTATACGATCCAGTGACTGATACGTGGGACCAAAAAGTTGACATGCCAGATCCCCGGTCGGGAATGTCTGCTGCAACTGTGGATGGAAAAATCTATCTGTTGGGCGGCACGGCTAACGTACAAGGTCCCGTGCTTTCGACCGTGGAGGAATACGATCCCACGACGGAAATTTGGACACCAAAAGCGGATATGCCGACTAAAAGGAGCGCCCTAGCAGCCAGCGTTGTTGGAAAAAACATCTATGCGATTGGTGGTGCTGCTGTCGTGCAAGGTCCGGGTTTGCCTACGGTTGATAGGTATGATCCCACGAGTGATACATGGTCGAAGGAAACGGATATGCCAACGGCAAGGGTATTCTTGGGAGCGGGTGTAGTGGACAATAAGATCTATGCGGTTGGTGGGGTTGCAGAAGGACTGGGCCCAGCGATTCTTCCTGCCATGGAGGCATTTGATACCGGCAGGTTGCATGTCGCAGGAAAAGGCAAGTTGCCAGCGGTGTGGGGGCAGATCAAGAGAGGATATTGGAACAGTGACGTTGAATGACACGGTAGAGAAAGTCCACAATTCTACAAAACGGATGAAAGATCTCTTTGTCGCCCAGTTTGCTAAACCACTAGACTTAGAGGAAATGAACCTGAGTCAATTGACGCCGTTTCAGCGGGCGCTATTGGTCATTGATGGAACAGTCACGCAATTCATCGAAGCCTATACATTTTCGCCGGTCGAAGTTGTGTTGCTCCATCAAGAGACGCAAACCCTACCAACCAATGATGCGTGGCTCGACGTTGAAAGTGAAACGGAAGTCGTTGCCCGTCAAGTGATACTGCAAACGGAGCGACAGGATAGCCAGCAGCCGACCATCCACGCTTACGCAACCTCAATCATCGTGCTGGACAGAATTCCAGAGATTATCAGAGAAGGCTTGACGCTCAAAGGTCAAGGTTTAGGACAACTCTTACAGCGCAGCGGTTTAGAAACCCGACGCGATCTGCTATGGTGGGGACTTAAACGACCAAAAAGTTTGCCAGAAGCACTCGTTCATTTGGAAGGGAAACCGTTTCTCAGCCGCAGCTATCGTGTCGTTGCCAGCGGACACCCCATCATGTTGATCAGCGAACAGTCGCCCCTTGATGGATACGCCTGAGAAAACGATCCTTCTGTAGAATACCCGCAAGTATTCCGCCCAACCCCTTTACTCTTTTCCTATTGCAGTCGTCCACGTCCTAGAAGCGGCCAAACCGTCTCGACGATACCATCACGGATACCGTAGATTTCGTCGTGTAGTGCGACGGTAACATCTGAGTAGCCGATAACAAACTCGATTTTGTCTCCAACACGCGGCGTTTCGCTCGGTTCAGTAAGTTTCACCGTCCCATGTTCCGCTGACATCCCCACCGATTCTACGCCCGAAATTCCGATAGGATCTGGATCTGCTGCGCCCACACTCATGGTCTTTCTCCCAGCATCACAGATAATCCGCGTGGGGGCGGGGCGACTGGTAACTGTAGCGAGGACCGTAAGGGCGTACGGGTGTTCGACACCATACTGATGGCGGTAGATAACGTCACAGAAGATTCCACCGCCTGCCTGAATCTCGGTGATACCTGGTTGGAAAGCACTGATCCAGTAAGTCCCCGTTCCGCCACAACTGATGATGTCGATGGACATCCCTTCGTTTCGGCATTTCTGTGCGGTGTCCGTAACCGAGGTCAGCGCATCGTCGATCATCCGCTTTTTCTCCTCTGGATCTTCAACACGGAGCGCAATCGACTCCCATGTAAAGAGACCTGCAAGTTGTACTCCGTCCCTACCGTGGATCTTACGAGCCAAAGCAAGCGCGGGTTCTCCAGGATCTACACCGGCTCGATCCATACCCGTATTGATCTCAATGACGAGGCGAATACGCACACCCTTCTCACGGGCTGCACGGTCAATGGCTTCTACGTGCTCTTCACAGTCAACAGCAACCATAACATCCGCATGTTTCCGTAGATTGACCAGCCGAGCAACCTTCTGCGGACCAACAACTTGGTTCGCGATGAGGATGTCCTTCACACCGCCAGCGGCCATGACTTCGGCCTCACCGAGCTTGGCACAGGTAACACCGATTGCACCTGCATCAAGGAGTTTATGAGCAAGTGCTGGACTCTTCATCCCTTTTGTATGAGGTCGCCAATTGACCCCCGCTTCATGGACAATTGTGGACGCCATCCGGTCTATGTTGCGCTCCATCGTTGGCAAATCGATTAGGAGTGCCGGCGTGTCCAGTTCTTCCTTACGACAACCGACGAGATTCGTGTGTGCTATCATAATAAACCCGCAATTTTTACCTCTGGATAATTGAGGTGAGTATGCGGACTCCTTTCTGTTAATTGAAATCTGAGTTTTGCTTACGTCCTACGTTTCACGCTTCGTACCCGCTTCAAGTGTTTCGATAATTGCATCTACATCGTAGACGCAGCCGCCCCACGTCCCACCGCCCACGCTCTGGAGGGCCGCCCACAGACGCGTATCGTCCGGTAGCAGGTCGTCAGGGGCAAGATCTGGACGTGGCGACCTTTCGGCTAAGACTTGCGTACCAGTCTCAACACCAAAGATCTGGTCTTCATGACCGACCAAGTCAATGCTCCCTTCAAGCCGATTGCGGTCGACATGAATCTGGATTTGATCGCCCTCAATCAACTTACCGATGGGACCGCCCGCCAATGCTTCTGGTCCGACGTGCCCGATGCACGCGCCGGTTGATACCCCAGAGAATCGCGCATCGGTAATCAGGGCAACATGTTTACCGAACGAGAGATGTTTGAGCGCAGCTGTGATTTGATAGACCTCCTCCATGCCGGACCCCATTGGTCCGCGGGAACAAAGCACCATTACCTCTCCCGGCTTAATTTGGTCGTCCCCGCTGCTCTTGAGCGCCCGAATCGCGTCACGTTCACGAACAAAAACACGTGCCCTACCAGTCATGCGGTAGACGCCATCGTCATCAACAACGCTGGGATCAATTGCTGTGCTTTTGATGACCGAACCTTCTGGCGCAAGATTTCCACGCGGAAAGGTAACTGTACTGGTCAACCCACGCGCCTTTGCAGCTTCTGGACTCATGATCACATCGTCTGGATCGACTCCATCCCGTTCCATCAAGAGATCCCGGACACGTTGACGGCGTTCCGACTTTTCCCACCAATCGAGATTCCGTCCAAGGGGTTCGCCTGAAGCGGTCAGAACATCTTCGTTCAACAAACCCAACGCCCGCAAATGCAGCATAACTTCAGGAACACCGCCCGCTAAAAAGAGCTGAACAGTTGGATGACCAACGGGACCATTGGGCAGAACATCAACGAGGCGAGGGACTTGCCAATTAATCTCCATCCAATCTTCGACGGTTGGACGACTGAGTTTCGCTGCATGTGCGATGGCAGGGATATGCAGGAGTAGGTTGGTCGAACCTCCGCAGGCAGCGTGGACAACCATCGCATTCTGAACCGCCTCATCTGTTAAAATATCACCCATCTTGAAACCCTTTGCGTCGAGGTTGACCAGGGCTCGCGCGGACCGCTTTGCCATATCCGACCAGATCGGTTGACCCGATGGTGCTAGCCCGGAATGTGGCAGTGTCATCCCTAGCGCCTCGCCAACGACCTGCGATGTTCCAGCGGTCCCAAGAAATTGGCAGCCGCCTCCCGGACTTGCACACGCTTTACACCCGAAGTCAGAAGCGTCCTCCAAGGAGATTTCCCCGTGCGCAAAACGGGCACCAATGGACTGAATCATGCCCGCATCCTCACCTTCAGTGGGTGGCAACGTCACACCGCCGGGAACTAATACACATGGCAGATCGCGCATCGCAGCGATTGCGATCATCGTCGCCGGTAGCCCTTTGTCACAGGTCGCAACCATCATCACCCCTTTGCGCGTTGGCATTGACCGGATGAGCCTTCGGAAAACTATTGCGGCATCGTTACGGTAGGCGAGGCTGTCCATCATACCGGGCGTACCCTGTGTACGCCCATCGCACGGATCCGAACAGAATCCGGCAAACGGGATCATGCCGAGTTCTTTGAATTCCTCGGCGGCAGCCTGCATCAACAAGCCAACCTCCCAATGCCCGGTGTGGTAGCCAAGTGCAATCGGACTCCCGTCCGGCGCACGGATGCCCCCTTGTGTGCTCAGGATGAGGAATTCTCTTCGATTGAGTTCACCGGGCGCCCATCCCATGCCCGCATTATGGCTCCAAGCGAAGACATCCCCGCTCGGTAAATTGAGCAGCATCTCCGGGGTCAGTGGCAGACTGCCCTCAGGACCGGATGAATGGGTTTCCAAATCGTAAATTGTGGAATCGTTAGAATCCAGAAGTTCGTTGAAATCAACAGTTTTCTTAGAAGCCATGTCATACCTACTTTCGTATCAAAACAGAAAAATACTCTATCGTGACGTCCACATCACAGCGGTTTACCGCGTAATGCCTGCCGACACTGCATCAATCCGTTGCCAGTGACATTATATGCAAAGGTGTTCATCCGTCGAGGCAGATTAGAGGTGTTAGCGGCAGAACCGTGAATAATCAGTGCGTTGAAAAAGACCCCATCTCCCGGATCCATCTCCACTTGAACAGCATCCTCACGTTCATGGTAGTGCCCCGGCAAAAATACGCCAAATGTCTGTTGACGTCGTTGATGTTCCTGCAAACCCCATTTATGGCTGCCAGGAACAAATTGGATGCAGCCATTCTCTCGCGTTGTGGCATCAATTGCGAGTTGGCAATTCACCATCAGTGGGCGGTTATCGTCCCGGGTCCAATAGGCATAATCCTGATGCCACGGAATCGCTGTGCCATCTTTGGCATCTTTGGGCAGCAGCTTGCTGTGATATAGTGAAACATCGGGACCAATCATCTGTTCGAGAATGTCCAACATCGTATCGGAACGCAGGATTTTGTTCAGTGTCGGGCTTATCACCTCACTGTTCATCAGCTGCTTAAGGCGTGGGGGTAGGTTCGGGTCATCGAACTCTTCCCACGAGAGTCCAACCCCCTCAGCTGGTTCCTCCGCCATGCGATTGTGAATGTCTTCAATTTCTTCACGGATTTTTTCTATCTCTTCAGGCGAAGCGAGGGCTTTTTTCAGAATAAAACCGTTCTCATCATAAGATTGCTTTTCTTTACGGGTGAGCATCAATCTCATTCCTTTCGTAACTATGCGGGTTTAGTAAACTGAAGATAGATAGCATAGATTGCCAACCCGATCATCGCAAGGAAGCAGAGCCAAAGCACTGCATCCGACTTCCGTCCCGGTGCGATGCGACGGTCAACGCGGAAATATCTCAGGTAGATTGTATTCCCCGCAACGAGTGGCATCATCATAGCTCCAATCGTGCCGCTGATAGTGAGCATCCAAACCGGATTCTTGATAAAGAAGTAGCACACCGACTGGATGGCTGGCGCAGCCACCGCCCAGATTCGTCGCACGCGGACTCTCGCTTTGTAATCGTTGGGGTCAATCACGCCAATGACACCCATTACGTCAGCCATCATTCGTGAACCACCACCAAGCCCCGAAACCACCGTTGAAAAAAGCACAAAGAACCCTCCGAACATGAACAGCCACCACGCCCATTGACCTAATGTCTGCGTGTACATGTTAGACAAAATACTGAGGGTATCCAATCCATCGGGCATCTGTCCCATGCGATTCAATACGCCAGCGCCCAGCATATAAAAAGGAATCGTTGCGAAGGTGAGTACAATTAGCGTCAGAACCACATCGGTTTGCATAACGCGAATCCAACCACGCGCCCGGTTTACCCAACCTTCGCTGTCATCGGTCGGTCCGGTGAAACGAGCATACCCCTTTTCGGTACACCAGTAGGTATACGCCATCGACTCACCGGCGTTGACGCCAGTTCCTCCATAAGCGGCCAACGCGGCTGCAATTGCAAAGGCAGGGAAATCAAACCTCAACCCAGCCCCAACGTCCGCCCATGTGATAGCATATTCTGTGAATTGTAATAGGACCGCACATGCCAACGTGATGAAGGTGAAGGTCACTACCATAAAGGTCAGTAACTTTTCGAGGAAACGATAGGTGCCGCTCAGAATCAGCGTCGCCGCCACTATAGCAACGATAATTGTCCAGTATCTTGAATCCATAAACGGCATCATCATGCTCATCGCCTGTCCTGCACCCCCATAAATTCCACCACCGCCCATGAGGCCGGGAATCTGTTGCAGGAACCACAATAAAATAAACCAAGACATTTTGCTGCGGAAAAAGGGAAACTTGCCGGGGATGTCGTTGAACGCAGAGAGGGCAGTACTGCCCGATGAGACAGCGTAACGTCCCAGTTCCGCCTGTACAATACTTTTGCCCCAGCAACTGAGTAGCATCCACCAGAGCATGACAAAACCGACCGTTGCGCCGAGCGTTGTTGTAAGAATAATTTCGCCCGATCCAACCACGGAACCGACCAGAATTAATCCCGGTCCGAGAAATTTGACCGTATTCCAAAAACCGACGGGAGGTTCTTGAATATATTCCCTCCTAAGAGCATAGGGATCGTCAGAGTGCCTCTCTACGTTTATATCTTCGTTTTCTGCCATAAATTCAGTCCTTTCGATATTAGAATTTCGGTCTCAATCCAGCTTGTTTGCACAACTGATTGGCGGTTATCCGATCAATGGTGCGATGTCTTTTAACCGGGATTGTCCTTTGGTCATTCGTGTAGATAGAATGTCTTCCACCTTCACGCAATAGATAAAACCCGTTTTCCTGAAAATATTTGATTAGATCACGCCGTCTGACTGAAAGATAGCTGCCGACTCCATAAGGAAATTCAAATGCACGGCAGCTATCTTTCATTTCCTATCTCAACAGGCATCTGCTCGAGCAGTGCTCCTCCAATCGGGATCTCTTGATTCTGCTGATGATATGCCATTATCATTTCATGTAGTGCATCTTGAAGCATTTCCCGGCAATCTTCCAAGGTGCTTCCTTCGGTGAGGACTTCGGGCCATTCGACTAACTGTCCCATGTACCCGGAATCTATTTTTGTATATTTCGCGGTATAAGTCATCAACATTCTATTAACTCATTTCACTCAACCGATTGATGCCATTTTCAAATGTCCACGCCACTGCGTCTGTAACACCTCTTTCAACACCTGATGCACAGGTTGACTCAGGCTTGGGTTTGCCTTAGCGAGCCGATTCGCTTCTGTCTTTGCAACTTCAAGCAACGACGTATCTCTGAGAATATTAGCGATTTTGAAGTCTGGAAGACCGGATTGGCGAGTGCCAAAGAATTCGCCGGGACCTCGAATTTCCAGATCTGCTTCCGCAAGCTCGAAACCGTCATTGGTCCGTGTCATCGCCCGGACTCGACGCACCCCATCGTCGGTCATTGGTCCACTAATCAGATGGCAGGAAGATTTGTCGGTGCCGCGCCCGACGCGGCCACGCAACTGGTGCATTTGGGACAATCCAAATCGCTCCGCGTTTTCGATTACCATCAGCGTGGCGTTAGGGACATCAATCCCAACTTCAATGACGGTAGTGGACACGAGAATATCGATTTCTCTATTTTTGAAACGACCCATTACTTCCTGCTTCTCCACTGACCGCAGCCGTCCGTGTAACAATCCGACCCGGAGGTGCGGAAACACATTCGCCTGAAAGTGGTCTGCCATCTCCGTTGCAGCTTTAATCTCTTCCAACTTCTCCGATTCCTCGACAAGTGGATAGACGATATATGCCTGTCGCCCGCGTTGGGCCTCCTTCTCTATCTGTGCGTACAGTTTTTCGCGATCTTTCTCTCTTACCCATTTTGTCGTTATCTTCTGCCGTCCCGGCGGAAGTTCGTCAATTACGGATACATTGAGGTCTCCATAAATTGTCAGAGCAAGCGTTCGGGGGATGGGGGTAGCTGTCATCACCAATACATCCGGGGTTGTTCCCTTGTCCCGGAGCGTCGCTCGTTGCATCACGCCGAAGCGGTGTTGCTCATCAATGATTACCAATCCAAGTTGGCGAAATTCTACCCCCTCTTGAATCAGGGCATGTGTTCCGACAACAACGTGAGCTGAGCCATCAGCAACGGCGGCGAGGGTTTCATCGCGCTCCGATTTAGGGAGATCGCTTTTGAGTAGGACGACTTTTAAGCCCAACGGTTCAAGCAGTTCTGAAAGATTGTAGGCATGTTGTTCGGCGAGAATTTCTGTGGGCACCATCAGCGCCCCTTGATACCCAGTCTGAATCGCACACAACAGTGCAACCGCTCCAACGATTGTCTTTCCGGATCCGACATCCCCCTGAAGCAAGCGATTCATCGCCTGCATGTCCGCCATGTCGGACTTAATTTCCTCAATCACCCTTTTCTGTGCAGCAGTCAGTTGGAAGGGCAACGCCTCAATAAACCGATCTAGCAGTAACCCTTCGACCTGAAAAGCAATTCCTTTCTCCTCTGTTTTCCAGCGTTGCTTTTTCAGTTCAAGCCCCAATTCCAGCAGGAAAAACTCATCGAACGCAAGCCTTCTTCGCGCTGCCTCTTTATACTCGTCCGACGAAGGGAAGTGTACCTCCTGGATTGCCGTGCACCGATCTACCAACTGATTCCGCTGCCGGATGTCTAGCGGTAAAATCTCTGGATAGCCCCCTGCGTACTCGTCTAGTACCGCTTTAGTCCACTGTCGAAGCATCCGTTGAGTCAACTTCGCCGTCAGCGCGTACTTTGGCACAATTCTGCCCGTGTGAATGAGATCTGCATCCTCTTCTTCAAGCACCTCAAATTCAAAGTCAGTGGTTTGGGTTTCGTTGTTGCGGCGGGTAAATTTACCGCTCACCACAACGGAAGTTCCGACTTTCAGCAAGTTCTTGAGATAGCCGGCACGACGACCAAAGTTGACCAACTGCACTACACCGTCCCCGTCATAGATAGCAATCTTGCCGACGGTCTGTGCGCCCTTACGGCTCGGCGTGAATTCGCTTCGATTGACCACCTTGCCTTGAATCGTTTCATATTCGCCGGTACGTCCTACATCATAAATAGATCGGAAATGCCCACGATCGAGATAATCACGCGGGTAGTATTCTAGCAAATCGCCGATTGTGCGGATATTGAGTTCTGTTATCAGTCTCGCAGCTCGACGTGGACCGATTCCACTGGCGTACTGAATCTCTGTATCCAAGAATTTCAGCGACGTCAGATCGGTTGAGATCGGAACATCGTTAATCGGTACTTCTTTTGGAGGTTCAGATTGTGAATCGGCATGTGAGACGTGAAGTTCTGATGAATTGGGCTGGACAGCGGGAGGTGAGGAGACTGATTCGACCGTCTTTGATGTGGCACGGACTTTTGAAGCAACAGGAAAAAGAGTTTGTTGTTCCTTAGCTTCTCTGGTTTGCTCCACCGGAGGGAAGGCGGGCTTCGGTGACTGACTAGGCAACGATTGAAATAGGGGCAGATCATCAACTTTCGGCGCAGGTTTGTTAGCAGGCGATGCCTTCTGATTTCCTGATTCTATCCCTTCAATCTGGTCGATAGCAGCTTCCACGACCTCCTGCCGCTTTGTCGGCGATAACGCCTCATAATCTGAAAACAGATTCACAAGCGAAGTCAGCATCTGCTTCTCAGTAGACTTAAGCGCCAACTTTTCGGCATTCCTAACCCAGAGTTGGACGTAAGTACCTAAGCCGTTAATCACAACACTGTCTTTACAACCACTCCGAATCTCTTGCTGAAACGGACGGCGGATTGTTGTTAGAATTTTGGCGAGTTCATTCTCATTCATCTTGAAGTTGTGGGGATTATCCGGCACGGTTAAGCCTCAACAAGCGCGTCCTTGACAAGCGGCATTAGCCAGCGATTCATACAGAAGCAGTACCAACGGATCGACTCCTTCTCAGCGATAAGCGTATGATGGACACCCGGTGCATGTCCGATAAGATCTCCCGCTGAGACCTCAAAGATGTGCCCGTTTTGTTCGACATGCCCTGAACCTTCATGGATATACCAGAACTCTTCATGGCTGTCGTGGACATGATTGGCGGCGCGTGCTCCCGGCTCACTACTATTCTGATCCCAATGATCTAACGTCGAATGCGGTCGCGCGTGTGGATAACGATAGCAGGAATCGCCCTCTTGTGGCGGCAGCTCTTCACCCCGGACCAGTGATGGCTTACCTTTAACATAATCGCCGTGCGGATCCCCAATACCATCTCCCAACGCATCCGCAGCAATCTCCCAAGTGGCGGAATGGAACGCAACATCAAACCATTTGACGGGCGTATCTCCAGCGGTGAGTGAATGGGAAACTCCCGGTGGGGTGATGATTAGGTCTCGCGGTCGGATTTGAGTAGTTTCGTCGCCCCGGGCCATCGTCCCTTCTCCGCTGATGATGATCCAAAATGATTCACGCGACTCATCGATGATCTCTGGCGTGCACATCCCTGCGTTAAGGGTACGGATGGCGAACCGTTCAAGAGAATGACAGTCCTGATCCTGCGTCGCGTATTCAAGCGTCGCTCCTTCGGGTAGCGATCTTGGTTCGGGGAGGTCTGTGTACTGAATGTGCATATTCCACCTCTTGGTAAATCATCTAACGATGTAGCTATTGGATAAGGTATCAATTTCCCGGCGGTAGTGGCAGGTCTACGCGCACATTCCCGCGCTCTTGGGACTTGAGGAATCCGACAATAATCTCGACCACTTTCTTCCCTTCCGATGCGGGAGAGAGCAATTCACCGCCGTTCTCTATTACCCGAATAAGCTCTTCAATGAGGGCGGGGATACCGGTTATCATGTGTGGCGGTAGGTCGAGTACTTCAGATTTGCCAGCACCGGCGAACAATGTCACAGTGTTTTCTACATCTATACGCCCTTCCTCACCAATAATCTCAAGGCAAAAACCACTCGCCTGTCCCTTCGAGCCGTTGACGAACGCGCGGACACCGTTCTTAAAATGGATGTATCCGCTGCCACCGGGATCGCCCGCAGGGCTGCGTCCGCCATCTCCGCGATAGGAGAAATAATCCTCAAAGCCTTCGTCCAATTCTGCGAATACCCATTCCGGTTCTGATTCAGCAAAGAAGCAGACGCCGTCAATCAGGTGCGTACCGTTGCGGAACAGCATGGCTCTGGGACCGCCCATGTGTGCCACGATGCGACGCACGCCACCGATGGCTCCTTCGCGGATTGCCTTGCGGGCGCGATGGTAGGCGGGCCACCATCTTCGGGTGTGGTCAATCGAAATCGGCACACCGTTTGCTTCGCAAGCAGCGATCATGCGATTACAGTCGTCAACCGTTGTGGCAAGCGGTTTTTCACAGGCTATACCCTTTATCCCTGCATTTGCTGCGTCAACCACAATATCGGTGTGGCGGTTGTCGGAGGTGACAACGCTGAGGATGTCGAGGTTCTCTTTTTCAAGCATCTCGCGGTAATCTGTATAGGTCTGCACGTCAGGTAGCACATCGCCCCATCGCTCTCTAAACTGGTCAAACAACTCCGTTTTTAGGTCGCACACCGCGACCAGATCTGTGTGTGGGAGTGCTTCGTAAGATGCGACATGCGACCCCGGCATCGGGGTGTTCAGCACCGCTTCTGAATCCGCTTCCAAACGATTTGCCCCAATCCCCGATAGCCCCACTACGCCGACTCGATATCTTGTTTCTGCCATCGCTGATTCTCCTTATCAGTTTGTGTTGAATACATCCTTTCCCATTATACGTAATTGGGAAATGTTGGTCAATACAAAAACAGTTGTCAAAGTAGAGAGACAACGTTTTGGCGTTGAGAGCCGTCTTAGATTGCGAAACCTGCTAAGTTTCTCTCTGATTGAATATAATTGGGAACCATGGCAGAATTGTCTCTGATTCATTTTTATTTTTTATTATTGTGTGATTTGCGACAAACTGAAGTGTTTGCTCACCCCACCCTCAAGACGCATTAGGTCAAAGACTTTCGGAGCGGAAATTAACGCAATCTGTCAAGTATGAATAAAAGCTGACTTCCCACTTTAAGTTATTGGTTCATATAAAAAGAAAGTGTAGAGCAGCTCAGAGAAACCGATTTTTTTAGAAAAACTCGGTTTTTTTGCACGATTTCTTAATATGAACCGAACATGAACCAAGTTATTTTTGCGAGAGTTAAACTATTAGTTTGACTCTAGCGAATTTAGATTTGCACGCTGTTTGCCTTTTGTCGTATTCTTTAGGACATAGAGTTGATTTTTAATAAATAGAAACGAGGATTATTCTATGCTCCTAGGCGACAGCGATGCAATGCAAGACATTCGTGCAATAATTCACCAACTCCGCGAGAACGACACCACCTCGGTCTTAATTACCGGGGAAACCGGTGTGGGCAAGGAAGTGGTCGCACAAGCCGTTCATGCCGGAGGACCACGGGCATCAAAATCATTTGTGGCACTCAACTGTGGGGCGATTCCTTTTGAACTGGCAGAGTCCATCTTCTTCGGCCATGTCCGTGGCGCATTTACTGGTGCTATCTCGGATGAGACGGGCTACTTTGAACGTGCCAACGGTGGGACACTGTTTCTCGACGAAGTCGGTGACATGCCAATCGAAACCCAGGTTAAACTCCTCCGTGCGCTAGGCGAGCGTGTTATCACACCAATCGGTGGAAAAGAGAGTAAAAAGGTGGATATCCGGGTGATAGCAGCCACCAATGCAGGGCTCTCAGCGAAGGTGGACGCAACATTGTTTCGGTCAGATCTCTACTATCGTTTGAGCGGTATGATAATTTGGATTCCGCCGCTACGGGATCGAACGGAGGATATTTTTCCCATCGCTGAATACTACCTGAGCGAGTTTGCGGCCACAATGAGAGTGCCAACCCCAGAATTGACCCCTGAAGCGGTGACGGCTTTGGAGGGATATGCTCTTCCGGGTAATGTGCGTGAACTGATGAACATCATCGAAAGTGCGTTGATTGTAAGCGAAGGCGCGGCGATTCAACCCAAACATCTGCGTTTTCGGTCTCCTGACGCTGATGTGCTTACCCCTCCAGCAACAGGGATTGATGAAGCGAACCCGCTGCCACCCGCGGCTGAGGCGATGCTTGCCGAACAGGAGCGGATTCGACGTGCCTTAGCCGAGAATCGGGGCAACATTACCAAGACTGCACGGCAACTTGGATTGAGTCGGTACGCTCTACACCGCCGATTGAAAAAATATGGCTTTCGATGACAAACATGGTATAATTTCATCAGAAGTGTGCGATTTTTCGCACACCCGCACACCAACCGCACACCCTTTATTTTTAGACTATATCAGGCTTTATCGCACATTTTATGCACAAATCGGTGTGCGATTTATCGCACACTTTGGCTAGTGACAACAGATAGTGAACCTCCTCGCAAACCCGCGCCACGACTGAATAGCTGACATAATTTAGGATGGTTGGCATGGGGCTTGCTTTAATAGGGTGAAGCCAAGTTAGAAATACTGTGAATACTTGGTGAAAAAGAGAACCACATATTTATCGGATACGTGAATCAACCCAGCGTTGACGGTTCTCACCCAACGGAATGCCAAGGCATTTCCAACAAATTAGAGGAGACTTCATCATGTTGAGTGCAAGGGTTACGCGAACTATCGCGGTTTTTCTGATTGTTTTTCTGGCAGGTATGTTGATTCTCACTCAAGTCGTTCACTCCGATTCAGATTCGGGGGTCACTAGTCATATCATCTGGAGCATCGCTGTGGGGGCGCTGAACGATGAGGATTCGGAAACTTACAGTTCTCACAATTACTCAATTCAGCTTGACATAGATGTGGTCGCCGGTGTCTATGCGTCATATGAGTTTGCCCATTTTGTCCATGATCGAACTGACGAGGTAGTTGTAAGGGAAGTTAAGGTTCTCGATAACGGGGACACTCTGTACGATGCACACGAAGAGGACTACCATAGTCAAGGACTCGGTGCAAGTGTTTATGGTCTGCCCTCAGAAAACGATTATGAAATAGAGGCGTATCGGCTTGAAATCTATAAGGGTGGTAAGCGCGTTAAAGAACCCGGCGACGCGGAACGCAAAGTCACTGAGTTTTTGGAAATTACTATTGAATAGAGGTGTTGTTATGCGGATTGTTATGCTTGTGACGAGTCTTTGGCTCGTTACAAGCCCCCTTTGGGGCGAAATCGTATTCTATTCTCATCGGGATGGAAACACTGAAATCTACACGATAGACTCGGACGGAAGTAACCAGACACGGTTGACATTTAATGAGGCAAGTGATTCCTCTCCTGCCTGGTCTCCCAACGGTCAACAGATTGCGTTCCATAGTAAACGCGACGGAAATTGGGAGATATATGTGATGGATGCCGATGGAAGCAATCAACGGAACTTGACCCGTCATCCCGCATCTGATGGCTATCCCGACTGGTCGCCGGACGGAAGTCAGATCGCGTTTCGTAGCAAGCAGAAAGCCGATGAAAATCATCGCCTCAACATCTTCGTGATGGACGCCGATGGGGGTCGTGTACGACAGATAACACGCTTGCCGTTTGCTACGAAACCACAATGGTCGCCGGATGGGAAGCGGATTCTCTTTGAGGCAAGTATTGACCAAGGTCGGGGGATTTATGCGATTCGTCCCGACGGCAGAGGACAGTGGCGAGTCTCTGAACCAAAGCCGAATACGGGAACACTTTTGGGAGGGTGGTCGCCGGACGGAAAACAGATTCTGTATGTAGAGTATCTCAACTTGGAGGTATGGAATGCGGTTGCTGTCATAGCCACGCTGCACCCGGGAGGGAAGCAGCAGGTAGTCAAGCGCGAGCCGGTGCCAATGCCACCGTTGGATCTGACAAGTGCCTCGTGGTCTGCTGATGGGGAATCAATTCTGTTTGCAGGCAGAAATCGGGCGGTAACACTTAGAAAAGATGGCAATAATTGGGAGATATATCGTTTCCGGCTTCGGGACGGGCAGCTCACCCAGTTGACCAATCACCCCCAAGACGATCTCGGTCCCCACGAATGGGATTCACGGTTACCGGTCACACCAAAAGGAATGAAACCTATACGATGGGGGCAGCTCAAATCCAGTCAATTGCCGCTCAATCTCTTTCATTTTCTGTATAGTTTTGGCATTATCTTCCCTGATGTGCTCCAATAGAGGAAGGTTTTTTAGTCCCAATGCTTCATCGGTAAGTAAGAGATAAAGTCACTGAGATTTTTCCTCTTGCACGAAAATAGAGGTGTCGCTATGCGGATAGGTATGCTTGTGATCAGTCTTTGGCTAGGCACGAGCACCCTTCAAAAACTTCTTAAGAAAGAGAACAGACTCTTGATTGCTTGAATAACAGTTTACATGCAGTAACAAAGCCCCATCCGTTTGATTCGGCTGGGGCTTTTTTTATAGGATAAAATGACTTTGATTTTTCAGCGAAATTTGATACACTTGGAAGGGATTAAAGGATTTTTCTGATCATTTAGAAAACCGCGTTACTATCAACCGATATTGAAAATTGGAGGGAAATGATGAGTTTTGCTATCTACGATTATCATAACGACGAGGACATTCGTAATGTATTGGTTACGCCACAGATCCGCTCCCGTTTTTTGCGGATGGAGCCCGGTTCAGTCGCCGATATTCACAGCCACGACTTGGGACATGAAATTTTCCTAATCCTTGAAGGACGGGTTATATTTGAGATTGGTGATGGGGTCGAGAAACTGGGGCCCGGCCAAATGTGTGTTGCGCTAGCCGATGAGGTCCACCGAGTACGTGTAATCGGGGACGAACCGATGATTATGTACCTCTCGGTGACACCGCACATCCATCCGACCCATACCCCGCGGACGGAGGATGGAGAGCGGCTGCCGCATCGGTTCGCATCGCCCAACGCCTATGACCTAGATGAGGATCCAAATAAACCGATTGAAAAACTGATTGACCATTACGTTGAGGTTGCTGAGAGCCTTGCGGAAGCAGCCCATGCCTGTGCACACGCACAGAAAGAGATGGGCGCCAAACTCAAGGAACTTCACGCCAATGGGGATAATCCCGCTGCCGTTGAGGCGCGGAAAGCGATGTGGGAAGGGGTCTACACAATGTACAAGAAGGTCTATGAATTTGGTGAAGTGTGGAACGAACTTGCGCCACGGGCGGCGGAGAATGAACCGGAATAGCAGGATCATTGTATGGTGAGGATATTTTGTACTAGTACAACAGAGACCGAGTTTTTGACAAAAACTCGGTCTCTTTTTATGCTCTATTCAAGATTTTCTACAGATTTTGTATCGGCACCGACGGTCAGCACGCCACCCACCAGATTCCCATGACAATGGTTGGCAACGATGAGGTTTTTATCGCTCTCTCCACTTTCTTCAATCCCATAGGCTTGTGTCTGTGTGTCCTGATCGTCGAGACATCTATTGCCGGTGACTGTCATTCCGGTGACATCCATTAGGGCAATCCCGCTATATCTACCCGGTTCCTCCTGTGAGTTGTTCAGACAAATATTGCTGTTGACTGTGTTATCTCGACCACGAGAGGCTTCGATACCGTGATGGGCGTTGTCCACACAGGTGTTGTTGGCAACAACGTTGTATTGATCGCCACCATCAGCCAAACCGCCAATGCCGTGCTGACGGTTGCCGTAAAAGGTGCTTTCGCTGACGACGGAGTGACGGACGTTCATACAGAAATAGAGTCCATCACGTCCATTATCCCGCCCGATGTTGTTCGTCCAGAGGCTGTGCTGGACGGACGTGCCGGGGTGGAAACCGTGTCCCAGACAACCTTCGGCAAGGCAGTCACTGACGATCGCTCCAACCCCTCCCTGAACACTTACGCCGTCCGCAAGCCAATGCTGTATGACGCAGCCCCTCACACGGGCATCTACCGTCCGCACCAGATGTATGGCAGACACGGTAAAGTCGACAAAAACACTCTGACCGTTTGCATTACTCCCGTCAATACAGAGGGATTCCAGTTCACACCCGCGCTCTTCCCAACCCAAGAACGCCGAGAAAGCGTGAGCCACCCCACCATTCCGCTCTGGATGGCAGGGACGATTGATAGGTCGATCCAGATGGAGTCGGTTTTCGCTAATGTCTACAATGAAAGCGTGTGTGGCGTACCATCCGTGTTGTGCCTTGTCGAACACGCTGACTTCCATGCCGACGGTGAAGTCCGATCCGTTTTGAACGTTGACAGAGGTATTGCCCTCTTGGGCTTCGCTCACAAGCGGTGAAGAAACCTCCGGTGTACGGACGATACGGCTGGATTGTCCCGCCCCACGGACAGTGACATTTTCACGCAGCCGTACATGGCGGTGCAGGATATAAACTCCCGGTGGCACCCAGACGATGCCACCACTCTTGGGGAGGGCATCAATCGCCTCCTGAAGTCCAGATGTGAAAGAGTCCTTCTCGTCAAAATCGGTCACATTTTGAGTGGCTTCCATTATCCTTCGCGCCCCTTACACATCAAAGCGGTTCATCGCCGACCCTCTGAATCCATTCTCGCGTCCACTCGACGGCTTCCAACTCCAAATCGCAGATACAACTGGCGAGAAAGATCATCCCATCAATACGACCGTCACGGAGCCATTGCAGACCGATTTCGCACTGATGTTGCATCAAGTCAACCGGCATCGGTTTGCGAGTACCATAATCGTACATATAGCAGCCGAGTATTTTGCGGGGCAATGGTGCAAGTCCTTCGGCACGGTTGAAGTTTTTCTCCAGATCTACCAATTGGTCGGAAGTCCACGTCCAGAGGGTGACAACATCACAGGTTTCCAGATGCGGCGCGACAGGGTGCTCAAGCTGATGGTTGTAGAGAACGACCCACAGATCTAACTTCCGGTCCGCCACGGTTAACTGCTTTTGAATCCCATCCAGCGATGCGACATCATGGACAGCAACCTTACCGGTTGCAGGATCGCTGAAGAAATCATCCATCATCACGCCGGTAAAATTCGGGAATTTTGCTGCGAGCTTGCGCGCTGCTTCGATTTCGTAATTTTCCGTGGCACCGCCCGCCCCGACGATAGACCAAACCACCTGTTTCAACGGACGAAACGCTAGTGCGTACTGTTCAAACGGCGGTTGCGGCAGATCATTATAACGCACCAATATGATATTCGGCACGTTGAGATAGAAAGCACCTTCTGCCGGCGTCATCCGTGAAGTAGCGGTCAATCCCCAGTGCTCATTGTGGCTCCCGGCATGGTGCCCCCATATCCAGAACTTATCCCTCACAATACCGTTTCCCATTACGCTGTCTCCTTAGTTCATCGGTCCCTATTTTTCGTGCTTTCTGAGGAACGATATTGTTTATTGGGCTTTTTTCTCCGCAAAGATGGGGTTATCTAGAAGGGTTTGCACTTCGTAGATCGATCCCGTTTTTTCGGCATACGGTTGAGGAATACGAATCGGAGCGGGAACCACACGTGGCTGATTCGTAGCTTCGCCACGCAGCACAAAGGATTTGAAGACATCCCAAGTTGTGCCTGCTATGGGCCAAGCGTCAAGCGCACAATACTGAAGCAACAGCAGGCGGCGGGGTTTGCTGGAGTTATTGGGCGCGGAACCGTGCAGTGTGCGAACGTGGTGAATCGAAATGCCGCCGGCTTTGACTTGGACAGGAACAGCGTTATCGGAACTAAAATCGGGATCTGTTACCGCACCGACGAAGACACCATCTTGGTGATGGTCATAGGTCGGTCCCTTATGGGAGCCGGGAATAACCATCAGACAGCCATTCTCTAGCGACATATCGTCAATCGCTACACCCACTGCCAGCAAGTCGTCGTTGGTATAAGGATAGAACGCCCAATCCTGATGCCATTCGACAGGACTGCCAAATTCGGGGTATTTCATGTTGAGTTTGTGCCCATTATGACTCACACCGGGACCAATTAACTGGTCGACGATATCAAGGATGCGGTCATGGCGTAACGTCTGCTCATAGACAATGTGGTGCAGGACAGGGTTTTTGATTCTACGCACACGCGGGTTTGCTGGGGTATGCCCCGGTTCAAGGTCAAACACATCGGTATGGTCAGTAACCTCACGGGATTTCTCAACAAATTCATCTGTAGTGCGCTGAAGGTCGGCAACCTCTTCCGCCGAAAGCACATTTTCTACACCGAGATAACCATTTTCATTATAAAAGTCAATCTGTTCTTGGGTTAGCATTTGTAGCTCCTTTCAGCTAAATAATGTTGAGGGTAACCGTTCAGTTACGGGATAGCACCGGTTAGTTCTGAACGGTCATGCGGAAATATTTAATTTATTTTACGTTTTACGAATCCGATTTAGTTGTGAGTTCAATTGCGTTGCCGGTTTGAGCGGATGCCATACCAGCCAACAAAATCTCCGTGACATGACGCGCTGCGTAAACATGCGATAGTGGAGGCTGCTTACCATCGCGGATACATTCTGCAAAATGCGTGTGCATATCGCCGAGATCAGCATCTGAACAATCGATCGCTTTCAGATCCACAGGCGCTGTTTCACGGGTGTAAGATGTTGGTGTCCATTGACTCAGCGCAGCACCATCCTCCCCCGGCAGTGTGAGTTTGCCTGCTGTGCCGTGAATGCTTGCACCCCACGTCCGAGCGGGATCACACCAGCTTGTTTCAGCAGTGACGATGCCCCCCGATTCCATTTCGAGGAGGAGGGTCGCCACATCCTCCAACTCGGTCGGTTTATCGAAGGTGGTTACAAAACCGGTGACACGCTTAAACGTCCCTAGCATCGCAACCAATCCGGCGACGGCATAGACCCCCATATCAAAGAGTGCTCCCACGCTCGCTCGCTTGGCGTCGAAGAACCAGAGATCGTCATCTTTCTCACCGAAAATGTCTTTAATCTCCGCGTAGTAGATTTCGGGACCGCCGTGACTGCTTCGGAACCGAGCTCCTGAGACTCTGCCAATCGCGCCTTCTGCCAACAATTGACGCGCCTTGTGGAGGGAGGGATTTACGTGAGGCAGACACATCACAGTCAAGTGATTTCTTTCTGTTGCTTCCACAAATTGATTGGCTTCGTCCATCTCACCGCACAGCGGTTTCTGCATTAGAACATGCTTGCCTGCATCCAGTGCTTTGACTCCCCAAGACACATGGAGCGGGTGCGGCGTACCAACCAGAATCGCGTCAAGTGAGTCATCCGCGATAATCGCATCGTAGTCCTGTGTCCAGCGAGGGATGTTGAACTGCTTACCCTGGTGTTTGAGTCGATGTTCCCGTCTGCCGCCTAGTACGGCAACCTCGAAGTCGTCCTCGGCAACAAGGGCAGGAAGATGCAGCCGACAAACGATGCCACCGGCACCGATGACCCCCAATCTGATTTTCGCCATGTCCGTTCCCCTAATTATCGAAAAAGTCTTCGTCGCCTTCAGGGAGATACTGTTTTGTGGCTTCCTCGTTGAGTTCGACACCCATGCCGGGCGTGTCCCAAACTGTGATGAATCCATCTTCGACGATAGGATCTGGCAGCCCTTCAACTATATCGTACCACCACGCAGGGTTTCCGGTCGGATACTCGAATGCGATATAATTCTGGGGCAAGGTCGCCGACACCTGAACGAGGGCAGCAAGACCGATAAGCCCATCAAGTACGCCGTGGGGTGCCATAAGAATGCCGTGCAGGTCTGCATATTCCGCAACCCACTTTAGTTCTGCGATGCCGCCGATGTCACATGGGTCGGGACCGATAACATCCACAGCACGTTTCTCAATTAGGTCTTTGAAGTTTTGTCGGAGGTAGATCTGTTCGCCGGTGTGAATTGGTGTCGATGTGTTTTGCGTTACGTCTCGGTAGAGGTCTGCTAAAACGTACGGCACATAGTCTCCGGTGATCATGTCTTCCAGCCACATCACGTTTAACGGTTCCACCGCCTTTGCAAGTTTAAGTGCATCAGGAACTGTTAATCCGGGCCCACAGTCCAAAGCTAGACCGACCTCGTCTCCTAAGGCCTCCTTCATCGCCTGAATACAATCAATCGTATACTTCAACCCACGCTCAGTCAAAACACCACTCGTCCTTGCAAAACGTCCTGGTTGAACTTCACCGTAGAAGTAGTCCGGCCGATTTGGCATTCCGCTATGAAACGCAATTCCCTGCTTAATAATGGTAAACCCTTCGGGCGAGGCTTTCATTCTTTTCATATTTGCAGCGTGGGCTTCCGGCGAATCTCCGTCCATTGGATACCTGACCGCGCCATTATAGACCCGAACTTTGTCCCGGATTTTACCGCCCAGCAACTTGTAGACCGGAACGCCTGCTGCTTTGCCGGCGATGTCCCAAAGTGCCATCTCTATCGCACTTACTGAGCTGCCCCACGGCTTAAAGCTACCGCCTTTGCGGATTCGCATCATGACCCGCTCTACGTCCGTGGGATCTTCTCCGACTATGAAATCCTTATAAAACATAATATGAGGCTTCAGGTAGTGTTTACTAGCTTCCACCTCTCCCAACCCGCTGATTCCCTCGTCAGTTGTTATGCGAACCACGGGGTTATTACCCAAAACAGTGCATTTTAAGTCCGTAATTTTCATTGATATAAGTTGTCCTTTGGATTTGGTCTAATCGTCTGCGATTCTACCACTCATAATTGAATGGTAGTCCTATGTCCAATGGGGAATGTTGAACTGCCTACACTGGTATTTGAATCGGTATTCTCGTCTAATGCCCGTTCCCCTAATTATCAAAAAAGTCTTCGTCGTCTTCAGGCAGATACTGCCTTGCAGCTTCTTCGTTAAGATCGATACCCATGCCGGGCGTGTCCCAAACCGTGATGAATCCATCCTTGACAATGGGGTCTGGCAGCCCTTCGACGATATCATACCACCACTTAGGATTTCCGACCGTATACTCGAAAGCAATATAGTTCTGGGGTAAGGTCGCCGACACTTGCACGAGGGCAGCAAGACCGATGAGGCCAATGAATATACCGTGGGGTGCCATAAGAATGCCGTGCAGGTCCGCATATTCTGCAACCCATTTCAGTTCTGCAATCCCGCCGATGTCACCTGGATCAGGACCGATTACATCCACAGCCCGCATCTCAATCAGGTCTTTGAAGTTCTGTCGGAGGTAGATTTGCTCGCCGGTATGGATCGGTGTCGATGTGCTCTGCGTTACGTCGCGGTAAAGATCCGCTAAAACGTACGGCACATAATCTCCGGTGATCATGTCTTCCAGCCACATCACGTTTAGCGGTTCTACAGCCTTTGCAAGCTTAATCGCGTCGGGAACTGTCAAGCCGGGCCCACAGTCCAAAGCCAGTCCGACCTCATCTCCTAAGACCTCCTTCATTGCCTGAATACAATCAATCGTATACTTCAACCCGGGCTCAGTCAAAGGACCGCTAGTTCTTGCAAAATGCCCTGTTTGGACTTCACCGTAGAAGTAGTCCGGCACCTGATTTGGCATTCCACTATGAAACGCGATCCCCTGCTTGATAATGGTGAAACCTTCGGGGGAGGCTTTCATCTTTTTCATATTCTCAGCATAGGCTTCCGGCGAATTCCCGTCCATCGGATACCGGACTGCACCGTTATAGACCCGAACTTTGTCCCGGATCTTGCCTCCCAGCAGCTTGTAGACCGGAACCCCCGCTGCTTTGCCGGCGATGTCCCAGAGCGCCATTTCTATGGTGCTCACTGCGCTGCCCCACGGCTTAAAACTACCGCCTTTACGGATTCGCATCATGACCCGTTCCACATCGGTGGGGTCTTCACCGATTATGAAATCCTTGTAAAACATAATATGAGGTTTCAGATAGTGCTTTCTACCCGCTACCTCTCCCAATCCACTGATCCCCTCGTCGGTTGTTATGCGAACCACGGGATTGGTGCCCAAGACAGTGCATTTTAGGTCCGTAATTTTCATTGATATAAATTGACCTTGGGATTTAGCCTAGCCTCGCGAATAGTCTGCAACCATTGATAACGTGAAACGTGATGCGTGAAACGTAAAAACAGTTTGTTCATGGGTGCATTAAATGAACGAAGGTACTAATGGACCAATGAACGTCTGAACTCGATATCCTCAACAATTCGCACCAAGGGGCATAAAGGATGTCGAGTAGATATTGTAGTCCTACCAGTCACTCGGCATACGCGCATGTTCAGTGTAGGATTTAACGATGTTGATAATCAGTGCGATGTCATTGCGGGCATCTATGACGGAGGTTCGACAGGGAATACCTTCAGTGATACAGGCATGAAAATGGCGGATTTCACGACTGAAAGCACTTTCCCACACTATGGCAGGCTCCTTGAGAACCGTTGTGCCATCCGCTTCAATCTCATGCACCGTAACGGTAGAAAGGATACCGCGTGAAAATCCTGTTGGATATTTGACAATCACGCGTTTGGTATCGCCGTAAACCTCCAGCGTTTCCTTGAAGTCCCATAAGCCGGGGATAGCTGCCCATGTATAAACGAGGCGTACTTCGTTTGGATACTCAAGTATGGTAGTGATACCACGCCCACCGTTCCACAACTCCGTGCTAGCTACCGCCTCCGGCACGCCGAGCATGGCACGAAAGCCGTAGAGATCGTGGATGCCGCTGCCTGAGAGTGTGGAGAAAGCACTCCCAGCATCGCCAGCTATATCTCCAATAGCATCGTGCCGCGCTTTCGCTCCATCTTCACCCGCCTCACGCATTGCGTCCGGCGGAATGTCATCGAATCGCTTGATCCGAAAATTAGTAAGATGAAGTTCATTACCACAATGCAAGTGATTTGCTTGAACGAACCGGATGTCGTCCATCGTATCGACTTCACGTTTCGCTAACTCAAATGCGGGGTCGTGCACTTTCATGTACCCCGCTTGACCCACTTTGCCCGATGCCTGACACGCAGCACCGATAGCATCTGCCTCCTGAATCGAAAAACACATCGGTTTCTCAATGAAGACATGCTTGCCTGCATTGAACGCTTCCACGGCGACCCTTGTCTTCGGATCAGAATGGCAGAGCAAAACAGCATCTACATCGGACGCGAGGAGATCGCGATAATCCGTCACATAGCGAGGGATATTGAAGGTTTCGGCAACGTACGCTGCAGCACCCTGCGACACATCACAGACGATCGGTACTTCAAATTCATCCTGAAGTGCTGCCAAATTGGGAAGATGATGGACCTGAGCAATTGCCCCACAGCCAATAACGCCAATACGCACTTTCTTCATATAATTCTCCTATTGAAGTTTTTCTGATTTTGCCTCTCAAGAACTGTTACACGGCGCGGCACGCCGCAAAGAAGTCCTCATTCGATGCAGTGAAGCCACACTGCTGCTCAACCTCCCGAATCGTAACTTCGGTGGTGAAAAGCTGGTCGAGCGTATCTGGGAACTCCACACCTGTGGTCGCATCGCGGAGGAGGATGATGTTATATCCCCGCCGAGTCATCGCACGGATGCCGTAGTCCCGACCAACGACGCACCAGTTGGTTGCAAAGCCAACATAGATAAGGTGTAAGATGCCGCGCTCCTTGGCGAGTTCATGCAGTTGTTTCCCCGTTGCGATTACAAAGTCATCATCTTGGACTTCGATTGCCGGGGACATCCCTAATTTATCCGCAAGATGGTCCCAATGGATCCCAATACTCGGAGGCTGATTGCGTGGTCCCCGGTAGGTAGCGTACTTGCCGGTTCGACTCCGAAACTCCGCCGGGGGCCAATCAGGTGGAGGTTGGACTTCGGGAGGGGTATGCCTACTAAGCTGCGGGAATTGTCCGGCGACCTCCGGGCAGGGGGCATGTACGATTGTCAATCCGGCATCACGAGCGGCATTCAGTGTGGGAACGATCGCGTTGACAGTTACGCTCTTTGCGCGTTCAATCCAACTTTCGATAAAATGCACGTTCCAGACATCGACCAGCACAAACGCGGTTTGCTCGACAGACAGCGGCATTGTGAGTTCGCGTCGGATGAAATTTTCCTCGCGACATGGCACCTCTATAGGGGTGCTGTCCTGAAAATATCGGACACGCAGATCCAGCGTTCGCATATTTAATTTCCTCTTTGGGTTCGCTATGTAAACAACCTTACCCCGATGCAGGATCGGGACTAAGAAGCCGCGATAAATCGGGATTAAGAAACGTGCGCTCACTCCAAGCGGTGGGTAATTCAGGAGGAGAAGTTCAGAGGTGGGAGGTAGTCAGATAGATATAACCTTGCGAAGGTTTGGCACCCTCGCAAGGTTTGAGTTGATTCAAAAAAAATTAACGGAGTGCTACCTGCTAAAATTCGCTCGAGTATTTCGACTCTTGATGGCACCCCAAGTTGTGGTAGCTTTGCCTTGCGGGCTAACAGCAAGTGCACCTGCCTCAAGTCCATCGTCCATGACGGTCCTAATTTCATCCTCAGTCAATGCACGATCTAACAGCGCGACATCGTCCATGAGCCCGTTAAAATTGCCGGTGTCATTCGGACGGGTCCCAATAATGAATGGATCGCCGGCTGCTTTAAGGTCTGGCAGCGCGTTACATGGGTCGTCACCATTTGGACTGTCCCCATCGAAACATTTTTCTAACCCTTTTCTCCCATCGGTGTAGACGAGCAGCGACGGCTGTTTCCATAGCCCAACGACATGATGCCACACGTCGTCTGTTAGCAAGTCGCGTGGTGCTGGAGCATCAGCCCACTTGCAACAGCCATCGGCACCGAAAACAATACGCGCTGTCTCTCCTGCGCCGAAGTTCAACTCCCAGACGATATTCCGGCTCCCATCTCCGCCCGGAAACGATTCGTTTGAAAACATACGTTGATTCAAGTTGGGAGTAGATTGTGCCTTAACCCACAAGGATATGGTAAACTCGTCAAAGGCATTATAATTCTGTGGATTCGGGATTGTGACGTTATTCATTTCCCCATCTACGTGGGGGAATTTAAGAGCCCCTCCAAATTTACCTGGTTCTCTGGTCACACCGCCTGCGGTGATGTTATTGATTGTGCCATCAGCGTGGTTGCCACTTGCGTCGACGATTGCAGCACCGTCGGCTTCGTCAAAGAGCCATATCCCTACGATATCCTCGTCTGCAAGCTCAATTTTGGTATACCCTGGATAAGTGAAAATCAGCCCAAGAGCGATAAGACTGACACACACCAAGGTCGATTTTAACATCGTGTTCATTCGTGGACCTCCTGATATTTACGAGTCGATGCTGAGTCGTTCCAGCAGAATCAAGAATTTGGCGGCACACTGCCGCTTTGTCTAATTTATAATGTTAGCATTTTTCACTAATTATTGCAACCATTTTTTGATGTCACTTCCCGTTGGACTCTGTAATTTCGATAATTTGATTGACTGGAACCGTTTCCATTGTATAAATATATCCACTTGGAAACGTTGCGATGATTTTATCAATGACCGTATGATCCCCTAAACCGAAATGAAGATCAAGCGCATTTTGGCAGAGATAGCCGGAGCCGCTTTTCACCTCAGCCATCTGTGAAACTCCCTCGGTAACGACTTCGACCCGCGCCCCGATCCCCGCCCGGTTACTTGTGGTTCCACGGATGTGCACTTTCACCCAATTGTTCCGGTTTCCACCATCGTTCCTGAGCAGTTGTGGCTGTCCATCGCTATTGGTGACCAATATATCTATGTCTCCATCATTATCATAATCTCCAAACGCAGCCCCCCGGCTGGGTGCTTTTTGGGATAGGTCGAGCCCAACATTGGCGGTAATTTCTTGAAACCCGCCGCCCCCTATATTCCTGAAAAGGTGGTTGACCTGCGCGTAAGTTGTTTCGGGGTTGAATTCTTCGACATTACCAAAAATATGTCCGTTGGCGATAAATATATCCTTGGCACCGTCGTTGTCATAATCGAAGAAACAGATTCCCCAGCCCAAAGATGCATAGGTGCTTTCGCCTGTTCCAGAGATATACGAGGCATCCGAGAAAAAGCCGTCTCCATCATTATGGTATAAGGTCGCCACTTCGTCCGCAAAATTGGTCACCATAATGTCCAAGCGACCATCATTGTTATAATCCCCAAAGTCAACACCCATGCCGCTCCCCATCTCGCCGTTTTCGTTCAACGCAACGCCCGCAAAAAAAGCCGTGTCGGAGAATGATCCATCGCCGTTATTGTGGAACAGGTGGTTCTCATTTGTGTCGTTCGCCACATAGAGGTCAATATAGCCATCGTTGTCGTAATCACCCCAAACAACTCCAAGCCCTCTGCTTCGCGATTGGTAAACCCCCGCTGCTTGGGTGACTTCCGTATATGTTCCATCGCCATCGCTTCGATAGAGGATATCCGCTTCGCCTACATATTCCTGCGGGTTGCAATACGTGCGCACACCCTTATTTTCGCAGATTTTGTTTTTGTCCAGTTGATACTGAATATAGTTGGTCACATACAGATCAAGATGCCCATCATTATCATAGTCTGCAAAGGCGCAAGAAGCCCCCCAGCGCCCATCCCCAACATTGGCTTGATCAGCTACATCCGTAAAAGTCCCGTCTCCGTTATTGCGGTAGAGGCGATTTTTTCCGAAGTTGGTCACATACAGATCAAGATGCCCATCGTTGTCATAATCTCCGACACAGCATCCAACGCCGTAACTTTTGTCTCCCACTCCAGCAAAATCTGTTACATCGGTAAAGGTCCCATCGCCGTTGTTTTGATAGAGTTGGTTCGTTGGTGGCTTCTCCGATTGAAAACCGGGGAGATCCGCTCCATCGACGAAGTAAATATCAAGATCTCCATCGCTATCGTAATCAAAAAATGCTGCCCCTGAGCCGAGTTGTTCGACAAAGTAAAATTCGCCGCTCCTGCCGTTTGTATGCTTGAAATTGATACCCGCTTCTGCGGTCACGTCGGTGAAGATTGGTGTTGAAGAGGCGAGAGCTAGAGGAACAAATAGCAAGAGGAGGAGTACGTGAAACGTGATGGACGAAACGCGATGGACGAAACGTAATGCGTATTGCGTATTGCGTATTGCGTAAAGTAACCTTCCTTCCATTCTGCTTTTCCTCATTTCTTCTGTTCGGCGATTGCTTTTTGGATTAATTTCTGGCGTGCTACATAGTCCGGATCATTGGGTTGTAAATCAAGTGCCGTGGCAATAGCTTCGGCGGCTTCCTTGTATCTTCGCGCTTTATAAAGAGCGTAAGCGAGGGTGTCCCAGTAGGAAGCGGTTGGCTTTAACTTAACAGCCCTTCTCGCAAGCGTAATTGCCTCGTCTATGTTCTTCTCGCTCTCGGCATAGAGCCAAGCAAGCGCATTACAAACCGGGGCAAAATTTGGGCGAAGTTGGAGTGCGGTCTCAAACGATTCAATTGCTTTCTCGACTTCACCCTTTTTGTGATAGATACTACCCAGTTGATAGTGGCCCGCAGCAAAATTAGGTCGGATCTCAAGTGCTTGTTGAAGATACTGCGCTGCGGTTTCCAAATCACTCTGTTGGAGAGCAATGGCGCTGAGTCGCGCATAAGCCGGCGCGAAGGCGGCATCCATATCAAGTGTCCGCTGAAACGCTGTCAGCGCTTCGTCAATCTCTCCCTCCTTCAGCGATTGCTCTGCAAGATTAAACCGCTCCTTCGCTTTAATCTCCCGAAACTTTTCCAACTGACGTTTCCCCTCCTCCTGTTTGCCCATTCGGAAATATGCATTCGCCAGTTGATAGTAGGCACCCGTGTGATTTGGATAAAGTGTTATCGCTTTTTGGTAAAAGGGAACGGCTTCCTCAAACTTCCCTTGTTGGGTCAAGAGGTAGCCGAGTTGGAAATGTGGCAGTGCTAGTTCTGGATCCAATCCGATGGCGAGTTGATATTGGGTTTTCGCTTTTTCAAATGCCCCCTTCCTCGCATAGATTAAACCGATCTGGTAGTGTCCGAGCACCTTTAAGCCGTATTGTGCACTTGGTGAGTCAGGATCGAGCTGCAGCGCAATTGCGTAATATTCAACTGCCTTATCAATCCAGCCCAGTCTGCTACAGACAATTGCAAATTGAACGTATACCTCAACCTCTCTCGGACGCATCTTGATCGCCTCCGAGAGAGGTTCAACCGCTTTGAAAAATTCGCGTTGACTCGCGTACAGATTTGCCTTCCGGAGATGTGTCTGAAACTCCGACTCCGAATAGAGAAGCACACTGCACAGATTCAGACAAATCACGACAAGGAAAAAGGAAATCCATCTGTTATGTAAATTGACCATCTGATGTTACCTCAGTACAATTGCTTATTTTTGTAGACAATCGAGTGATTTTTTGTTAAACTTTTATAAGGATTCTCAGGTCTTATTGTGGGGATTCCGCAACCAGAATTGCACAAGCTATCAGTAGCCCAACAGGGAGAGCATAAAACTTTCCTCTACCAGAACGCAGAAGGAGTGCATCAATATGAAAACGTCTAACAGAACTATCCTCACCCTCGCGCTTACCATGGTGCTGATATCCTCCATAGCACTTGCCGCGAGCCCGGTGAAGAAACCTGTGCTTTATTTCAACCCCTTAGCAACTCGCCAAGCCAAGGGGGACAACGCTTGGAAGAATGCTGGCACCGCTGGCGGAGAAATTAGCAAAGGCGAAGCCAAACCAGTCCTTGAAATGGGTCCCATTGAAATTCCGTCAATCGGTCTTAAGGCGGACGAGGCCGCCTGGTATACCGCCACTCGGTCTAAGACAGTTTTCGCCAACGAGGCGGAAGACCGCAAAGCACCTGTCCTTAATCTCGAAGACTTCACCATTGGACTCCTTATGCGGGTGAATGGACCATATTTCGCAGAGGAAAACATCGTTATCGGTATACAAACCGAGGGGAAGATACCGCCTCGGGCGCACGAACAAAATGTTCGGATATGGTTAGATGTACAAGGCAAAGGCATAGTCCAAAACGTAAGTATCGCTCAGAACGTAATACAAGCCCGTCACGACTTTTCAAACAGGCGAAATAAGCTGAAGCTTGGAGAAAACGAGTGGCACTGGATCCATATTGCCTTTGAAAGTGGCGTAAGTGTGACCACCTACCTCGATGGCACAGAGGCCGCCTCCAATCCAACAGAAGTAAAGTTTGATCCGGCGCATAATCTGAATCTTCACGGCATATTTACCTCTAATTTTGAGGTACAGCAGCGCACCTGCAACTGCTCAATCGCTATCTACCGAGTCTATGACCGGGTGCTCACCGCAGACGAAGTCAGCAAAAATGTGAGAAACTCACTAGCAGTTGACCCGGCTGGTAAGCTCGCTGTTACCTGGGGCAAGATGAAACGTGGATTTTAATTTGGAAGTTTTTTAACGAATTATCTTATTCCCAAACGTTTCGCTAATACCTCGAAACCTGTCTAATTAAGCTATCACTACTCCTATAGACTTCATCAGGAGAGGATCAATATGAAAACGTCCAATAGTACGATTCTGAGTGTGGTACTGATTACTGTCCTTATTTCGTCCGTGGCGTTTGCCGTGAGCCCAGTCAGGGACCCCGTGCTCTACTTTAATCCTGTAGAAACACACCAGCAGAAAAACGACGGTGTGTGGCGGAACGCTGGCACAGCCGGTGGACAACTAAAAAAAGGGTTTGGCAAGCCGAACCTTGAACACGGCACCATTGAAATCCCTTCAATTGGCGTTAAGTCGGACAATGCCGCTTGGTATACCGCAACTCAGGCCAAGGAAGTTTTTGCTAACGACGAGGAGGATAAAAATGCACCTATCATCCATCTTCAAGATTTTACCATTGGGCTCCTTATGCGAATAAATGGTCCTCTCTTCATGGAGGAGCATCAGGTTTTTGGCATTCAGACTCAGCCGTGGGACCCCATTAAAGACGGCTGGAACGATGGGGCACCGAGAGATCAGATTGTTCGAGTATGGTTAGATGCCAATGGCAGCGGGATATTCCAAAACATAAGCATCGCTCAGAACGTCGTGCAACATCGCCAGGACTTAGCAAAACGGAAAAACAAGCTGAATATTGGGCAGAAGGAGTGGCACTGGGTGCATATCGCCTTCAAAAGCGGAGAAAGTATAAAAATCTACCGAGATGGCACCGAGGTTTCCAACACTCCAACCGAGGTGGAGTGGGATCCAGCGCATCAAATGCTACAGCACGGTATATTCACTTCCGGCCGTGTTGAACAGCAGCGCACCTGCAACTGTTCCATCGCCATCTATCGCGTCTATGACCGGACACTCAGTTCAGATGAAATTAATAAAAATGTGAAAAACTCGCTATCGGTTGAGCCAGCTGGCAAACTCGCCGTCACCTGGGGCAAGATGAAGCGTGGATTTTAGCCTGCAAATAAGAAAAAGTGTCTAGCGTGTCTCAAGTTTTGAAACGACTTACCTTCGAGTTGAGATACTCTAGAAACTTCCCTGGGGTCGTCCGACGAATGATTCAGAAACAGCATCCAGCTTTTCTCGGACGGAATCATCAAGTGTCCAACCGACGGCACCAACATTATCGTTCAGGTGTTCGATTGTGTCGGCACCGCTGATAGCAACCGTGATTTCTGGATGCGAAAGCACCCAAGCTATAGCCAACTGTGCGGGTGTTTTTCCTAATTCATCAGCGAGCTGCCTAACGGTTGTTATAACCTGCGCGGAACGCTCCTCCATCATACGGGCAAAATCGTCCTCACGCCCCGCAAAAAGAGTTCCCGATGGCGGTGGTCGATCCGGCGAATATAGCCCGCTGAAAAGGCCGACCGCCAATGGACTAAACGCCATCGCACCCAATCCCATATCCCTTACCAAACTAAACATCTCGCCTTCCATCTGACGATTTAGCAGATTATATAGATTTTGGACGCACATATACGGTGTTACATTGTGCTTGTCTGCAATCCAGTGCGATTTGCAAACTTGCCATGCCGCATAGTTACAACACCCGACGTAACGCGCCTTGCCCGCCCGAACGATATCGTCCAACGTCCGTATTGTCTCCTCAAGTGGTGTTAATTCATCGAAGCGATGGACCAGATAGACATCAACATGGTCTGTGTCCAACCGCTTGAGTGATCGCTCCACTTCGCGCATGATGTGATACCGTGATAAGCCTTCGTCGTTTGGTCCTGATCCGGTGGGCGCAGCGACCTTTGTGGTAATTACCACATTATCCCGCTTCCCTTTCAATGCCCTGCCTAAAATCACCTCTGAACGTCCCTGATTGGCTCGATCATCCATTGGTCCGTACCAATTCGCACAATCAATAAGATTGATTCCAAGCTCAAAAGCGTGTTCAATTACTCTTTGGGCTTCTGCTTCATCGGGCTGGCCTCTGAAACCCAACCCGAAAGCCAGTCGGCTCACCTGGACACCGGCGGTTCCAAAGTTTACGTATTCCACAATTTTGTCTCCCTTTGTTGAAATCTTTGCAATCTATGTTTCAATACCACGTCCCCCCATTTAAATAGATCATATATGTCTGCTGTTGTGTCAGGACACCGTAGATCATCCAAAGCCCTCCGGTGATAAAATCGCCCAAAATCAAACCGAAGAAGAACGGGATGGAGCGTTGATACCCCCTGACCTGACCGACCCGCAAAATGATGGCTTTCAACGTCCAACTGATGAGAAAGGTAAACCAGAAATAGTCAATAGCAAAACTGACAGCAAGCGGGTAACCGGCGGGATGAAGGGGCCACCAAAAAAAACGGGTTCGCAAGACATGGAGGATTACGACGATCGCCATGCCAACGCCCATGAATGTAGTGCGCGGCACGTCGGGCGGCATTGGGTGAAACAACCAGTTTTCTAATCGGGTCCAAGCAGTATTGGCGACCCAACCCTTGAAGAATGATACCCGCGCCGCTGCACCGTCTCGGTACATCATATCCAAGTTCGTCCACAGCCCAACGATAAGTGCCACCGCTGCCCCAACCATCATCGCAATTATCAATCGACGCCCATTAATGCGAGCAACCTCAGCCATTTTGAGCGGCTCAAACTGATTTGGCATCGCATGCGAGCGGTAACTCCGGTTGAACCACTGATAGAAACTCATTACGGTTAGACTACCGCCGCCCCAAGTCAGTGTCCCGAAGGCAGTCACCATCATATCCGCAGGGTGATTGAAGATACCGTGAGGTGCCCCGAATTCTGCTCTTAAGCGGGTAACAGCGATAGCGATAGCAAAATAGAGTCCAAAGAAAACAGGAATAGCTATCACCGACATGCCTGCCTGATAAGAGAAAATAAACATGAATAGGAATCCGCCCACTAACCCAAGCAGTGCTGTCCGATAGCGCATCGGCTCGTCAGCATCAACAGACGATTTTTCAGAAAACGCAGTTCGGAACGCAAAAATCAGATGCCTACGCGTCACCCAAATCGCAATGAGGCACATGCAGATCCATGCACCAGCAGATTGTTCATAAAAGTAGGGGAAACCGGGAAGCGTGTCCAACCCAAGATAGCTACTTAATACACGGCTGAACTGGCGTATAAGAAAGAAAAACCAGCAGGTAAATGACAGGTCCAACGGTAGAAAGAAACCGAGCCCGATCATGAACGGATAGAAGGATATCATCGTATTGGACATCGCATCCCAAGGCTTCTCGGTGAGCTGTCTACCGATAAAGTGCAGCTTGAGGTGCAGGTATGGAACAGACGGAAAAAGGACATGTAATCCGTTCATGAGGTCCAAAACGAAAGGGATAGAGAATCCGACCCATAGCAGACCATTACGCAAGAAATGCGATGACTGCGTCATCGCTACAGGAAGTTGGATAATCGGAAATGCGAGCCGTTCGGTGTGCACCCATTGCCGTCGAACGAGAGTATTGACGCAGTGCATCATAAATAGTAAGATCAGCGTGAACACTGTCCAGACTATCATGGGTCGCAGCCAAGCTTTGAAGTGCTTCGGCTCGTAAAAGGAGGCATCCCCTTCGTAGTATCCGGTCAGTACAGGGTCAGGTGGGCTCGCAGTAAACCAAGGCGGAATATAATGGAAAAAGAGTTCCTTCCATTCATTCTCTTGGGTTGCAAATTGGTAGGGGTGGAGAGCGATAGCGAAAAGATCTTGCAACATTCCATACGATGCAATGGAAGTCGAAATCACAACCATGGAGTAGATGGTGAGAAGTTCTCCCATCGTGAATTGAATCCGTGGCCATAGTCGCAAGATACCGTTGTTGAAAACAACCAGCCAAAACAGTAGAAAGATTGGATAGATGAATATCGGCAGTGCAGTTGCTTCCGCCCGGTATTTCATCTCCGTAATCGTCACCCAATACGCATTGAAGGCGACAAGCGCCAAACCAATCAGGATAGCGCGTCCTGTTGCTCCTTTAGACCGCTGCTGTGTTTTAATTTCTTCCAATCACAATCTCCATTTTTACAACTGACATGAAAAGTGGATTTGATATGCCCTCATACACTTAGGGCTTTCCCTTCCCTGGCTGATTGGTAGATTTTCTCTAACAGTGCAACGGTTCGGCGCCCTTCCCTGCCATCAACTCTCAGGTCTCCACCTTTCTCAAAGGCCTGAACAAAATCTTCGATGATACTGTGAACAGGGTTCTCAATTTGTTGAAGACGTTCCTCCAACCCTTCCCCGAAGACGCGCATCACTCCGCCAAGCACATCATCAACCAAAATACCACCTTCAGTTCCGTGCACTTCTGCGCTGAAATAGACGCTTGTCGGGAAGGTCGTCGTACCAACGATCACCCCCTTGGCTCCGCTCTTGAAGTTCACAATTGCAAGCCCGATGTCCTCAGTTTCGATGTCGTGGTTCATAATTGCCATCTCGCCGTAGACGGATTCAAAATCACCCATGAACCAAGAAATGAGGTCAAGCAGATGCGCCCCCTGATTCGCCAGAGATCCACCGCCATCCATCTCCCACGTTCCACGCCAGCCCCCGTTGCGCTCAAAATACTCATCGGCTCTGAACCACTTGAAGCGAACTTCGCCCAGGATGGGCTTGCCGAGCCACCCACGCCGCAAGGCTTCCGCGACACGGTAGTTGGTGTCCACGTAGCGGCTCTGATAGTCGACCCCCAGTTTGACACCTGCCTCTTCACATGCAGCGATGAGGCGATCACAGGCTTCGGTGGAAACGTCCATCGGCTTAGTAGTAATCACATGTTTCCCCGCCTGCGCTGCACGGATGCCGAGCGTTGCGTGAGTCCCACTTGGTGTCATCACCATCACGCAGTCGATATCGCTCCGTCCCAAGATATCAGCCAGATTCGGCGTCCATTCGGTGTCAAGTTCTTCGGCTATCCGCTTGGCAAGGGTTTCGTTCAAATCGACAACGCATTTCAGTTCGGCCCCTTCGGTATCTTTAATCATCCGAGCGCGGCTGCTCCCCACGCCTAAACCCACTACTGCGAAATTGACCATACCGTAAAATCCTTTTTGATAGCATATCCCCACACGTTTAAGTTCCGGTCTGGTATACCTAAACACATTTTGGGGTTTACAGAACTTTGCGTTTACGATTCTGTAAAAATTGAAATAACCCAGCAAGCTGGAAATCTTTGTCGCTAATATAGCGACTTGGGTTTTAGTACTAGAGGTGCTTTAGATAAGTAAAACACATATGCCTCATCACAAATGAAGTGTGTATTGTAGCACCTTCTTTCATGGTTGGCAAGCCGAAAAGATGGGCGTATTATATAAAGCAAGCTAATGTAAAGATTAATCATTGAAAGGAGCTCCTAAAATGTGCTATACTTAATTTTGGTTCTGTATACCAAACCTTAATCTTATCGTGCGATTTTCTGCAATAGAGTTACCTCGATTATCCGAAATGGGAGCGAAAAACAAAGTGAAAACGGATAGATCAATGTCATCGAAAAAAAACTCAGAAACCACGAAGCCGACAAATGATTCGCTTGTCGTGGCTTCCACTCAACAACAAACACTTCCCACACCGGCAAGTACAGCTAAGCCAGAACGTGGCTTGTTCGGGAAACGGAAACTTAAGGGAGATCCCAAAGCGGAACAGATTAAACAGATTGTCCTTGACAATGTTAACGCTTTCTCAGAGGCTGACGCGCGGATGTTACGTGGGATTTTTGCTCTCGCAAAGACAACTGCACGGGAAATTATGATTCCCTTGTCGGAAATGGTGGCGATTCATAGTGATACGCCTATTGAGCAGGCAAAGGCGATGGTCCAGCATTCTAACTATCAGTACGTCCCAATCTATGATGAACGGATTGATCGGTTAACAGGAATCGTCAGTGTCATGGACATTTTGTACGCGCCGCAAGGAACCAACGAACTCAATCCCTTGATTAGAACGGCATACTATATCCCAGAAACGAAACTGATAGGTGAGTTGCTTGAGGAGCTGCGCCTTGCCACGGAACCGGTGACTATCGTCATTGATGAACACGGTAGCTGTGTTGGATTTATAGGGCTAGAAGATCTCCTTGAGCAGGTTGTGGGTGAGATCCGCTATTCCCATAAGCGGCAGCCGCTACACGTCGAAGCGCTTGGTAATAATTCATGGACCCTTGATGCACGGACACCAATCGATGTCGTTAATTCGACACTAGGCACAAACATTCCCAAAGATCGTTCCGATACGATTGGAGGGTTTATGTTAAAACTCATTGGTCGATTGCCGGAACAGGGCGAGAAAGTGACCTATGATGCCATTGAATACACCGTTGATGAGGTTTTTGATTACGGTATTACCGTCATTCACGCCAACAAGATGCCATCGCCAACTTCGAGCGACGAGTCTAGCGGCTGGGGTGCTGTCACACAGAAATTAACAGGTTCGTCGTAACGAATTTTTCTGCCATTTTAGAACTACTGAAACCACCAAGCCCTTGTCTCGTTTTACGCCTCGCGTACGACAGGGTGAGGCGTATGCCCTCAGAACGATTGATTGACAGAATATCTCTCTCCACGACCCCATGTCTAAAGAGCACTGGCTGAAATCCGAACTAGCCCAGCTTAACCAAGCCGGGCTCTCGCGCTCGCTACGTTCGGTCATGACAGCACCGACGGGGCGTATCCTGCTTGATGGACGTGAGGTTATCCTCCTCGGATCGAACAACTATCTCGGTCTAAGTGTGCACCCGATAGTGGTTAAAGCTGCTACAACAGCTTTACAAAAATACGGAACAGGTGCCAGCGCCTCCCGCCTGATGTCAGGCAATTGTGATCTTTACACCAAACTTGAGACAAAAATTGCTAAATCTAAAGGCACGGAAGCCGCCCTTGTCTTCGCTTCTGGATATCTAGCGAATATTGGCACAATCCCTGTGTTGGCAGGTGATGGAGATCTCATTCTTAGTGACGCCCTCAATCACGCAAGTATTATTGATGGATGCCGCCTCAGTCAAGCGACAAAACAGATTTATCGGCATTGCGACGTTGAGCATATAGAATCGCTGCTGGCACAATCAATGAAATTCAGGCGCAGGCTCATTGTAACCGATGGAGTATTCAGCATGGATGGTGACATTGCGCCGCTCCCTGAAATCTGGGCGCTGGCTGAACAATACGATGCTATGGTAATGGTGGATGATGCACACGGCTTCGGGGTTTTAGGAGAAACCGGCGGGGGAACAATTGAATATTTTGGATTGGAGAATCGCGGCGTTCTTCAGATGGGAACATTGAGCAAAGCAGTCGGCGGGTTGGGAGGATACGTCGCTGGCAGTGCCAATTTGATTGATTTTCTAATAAACCGATCGCGGGGGTTCATTTTTACAACAGGATTGCCACCTGCAACGTTGGCGGCCGCTTCGGCAGCGATTGACGTCATCCATTCTAACCCCGAATTACGCCAACGGCTGTTCTCCAACGTTCTCTTGCTCAAAAACGCCCTGGTCGAACGAGGATTCCAACTCCTACCGAGTCAAACCCAAATTCTTCCGTTAATCATCGGGTCTGCGGAGGTCGCATCACGATTCGCTGACGCTTTACTTTCGCATGGCGTATATGCTCCCGCTATTCGGCCTCCTACCGTGCCGGAAGGAACGAGCCGATTACGGATTTCTGTGATGGCGTCTCACACAACTGAAGATTTAGAAACAGCAGTCGAGGGGTTTGAGGCGGCGAGAGCTGCCACGTAGACTAACAGCAAGGCTCAAGCAAAATAGTATGATTAGTAGAAACTGATATGGGTAGACAGGACCAAACATGGAGACACTATGGTGAACCCATTTAGCCACTATTCAACAACTCAATCTGATCGAATGTCGTAATCTCCGGCTGGTTATGCCCAGCTTCGACTTCCGCATTGCCTGGCCGTTTGCACAAGCAGGTTTGTAGTCCGGCGGCGTGGGCTGCTTTTAATTCAGCAAGCACATCGCTCAAAAAAAGAATTTCCGACGGCGGCAGACCAAAGTTTTTGGCAATTGCACAGTAACTCTCCACTTCCTTTTTCGGACCGGTGGTTGTGTCATAATGGCCCTGAAACAGATGCAGCATGTTTCCGACTACGGTATGTCCGAAAAATAGTTTCTGCGCTGCAATGCTCCCAGATGAATAAATTCGGATATCGCATCCGGCGTTGTGCCACGCTTGGATCGCTGGTAGAACATCATCGTAGATGTGTGCCCGCATTTCGCCACTTTCAAAGCCAGACCGCCAAATTGCGCCCTGCAGTGCTTTCAGTCCCGTGGCTTTGACATCGCCATCCATCAACCGCAGAACCTCTTCCCTAATCAGTTGCTGGCGCTTGCCCTCCTCACCCCGGTTACCACACCACACATCGAAAGATTCATAACCGGCATCTTTGGCAATCAGATCGCACACCCCGCTTAACGCCGGCGAACCCCAATTCACGCGCAGATATCTATCTAATTCGCGGCGCACGAATGGAAACATAACATCATAAACATAGCTAACTGATGAAGTCGTCCCTTCGATATCAAGCAGGATTCCACGTCCGGAAAATTTCATCAGACTTGTACCACAGGTTCTATGTTGCTATCAGAAGGCAAGTAGGCTGGTCCCATGCAGACAGGCGTATAATTCTCATGCACGGGATTGTCTACGTAGTGCGGCGTCCAACCTGACGTGTCCTCAAACAGGCGGATGCAGCGGATGGTGCGGTCATCGCACAGATCGAACCAGTGCTGAGTTCCGGTCGGTACGCTGATCAGATCACCACTTTCCACCTGGATTGCAAATACAGGAGCATTATCTGGATGAATATGAAAGAGTCCACTACCTTTGATGGTGAAGCGAACTTCATCCTCGCTGTGCGTGTGTTCTTTGTTGAACTTTGCCAACATGTCGTCTAAACCGGGCGTCTCTGGCGTGACATTAATCACATCTGCTGTCACAAATCCACCTTGTTCCTTGAGGCGTTCGATCTCTGGGGCGTAAGCGTCCAGAATGTCTTCGTTTGTCGCCTCAGGACCAACACGCCCTTCGACATCCCAATTTTCATACGAGATACCGAATGGCTTTAAAAATTCGGAAATCTCTTGATGATCAGTGATTTCTCGGTTTTCGTCTTGCACTCGAATGCGAGCCATAATGTTCCTCCTCAGTGGAGTTGGGTTTCCCAGTCCATCGGGCGAGGCAACCTCGCCCCTACGATTCAAGTTAAGAGTTGTTGGGTGAATTTAGCATCACTCCGTCAAAGGTCAGACGCCGAGCAACGCATTCAAATAGAAACTCAAAAATTTCGATGTGTCGTTTCGCTTCGTCTAGATCGCAGCCCCATGTATACAGACCGTGTCGCCGAATTAAAAATCCGTGCTGAATAGGAGACTCCGAATCCTTCAAGCATTGGCGAACCTGTTCAGCTAGCACGGGGATATCTTGTGTGTTATCAAATACTGGTACCCACTCAGCATGCTTATGGGTCGTTACGCCGGCAAGTCCCTTGAGCATTTCATAGCCTTCAATCCTGAAACCCCTGTCGTAAAAATAAAAATCTGAGAGCAGCGTACCCCAAATGGAGTGTGTGTGCATCACTGATCCAACATCAGCTTGTTCAGCGATAGCAATATGTAGCAGCGTCTCTGCAGATGCTCTCGGCTGATTACCAACGATAGGGAGACCATCGCCAGCCACACGCACAAAATCGCCTCGCGAAAGGCAGCCCTTATCTTTCCCGCTTGCGGTAATTAGCAACTCCAGCGGCTCACGACGAGTCACCACGCTGTAATTACTACTGGTGCCGAGCGACCAACCGCGTGCGTGAAAGTGATTACCGACCTCGCGAAGCGTGTCTATCTCTTTTTCAAAACTTGCAAGGGGTGTCTCGGATAGATTCAAGGGTTTCTCCCTATGGTTTACTGTCAAAAAATGTGAAGCGGTGTTTCGGGTATTTTCCGCTTTTTCGTTTGACAAAAAGACGGAACAGGGTAAAATATTGTAACGCATTTTGTGAAAGACATCAAGTGAAAGCAGCACCCGAAAAACATTGAGCATCAACGAAATCAAGGCATTTCTAATCACCAAATCCATCATAAAATCATGAGTAGGAGATAACACAATGGAGTTAACCCAACAGGACATCCACCACTTTCAGGAGCAGGGGTATCTCGTCATTCCCGAATTTTTCTCTCGGCGCGAGGTAAAAGCGCTGCAAGCTGAACTCGACCGCCTGTTTCGAGACGGCTTGTTGCGGAACGTTGCAACCGATGGTGACGGAAAAACACATTCAACCACGCAGTTCAACTTCCAAATCTGTCCGATTTATCACAAGAGCGATTTCTTCAGAGCAATGCCGTTTGATCCTAAAATCATCAACGTAGTAACGCAACTCATCGGGGACAGAATCATTGAGCATCTGGATCAGATTTTTCTTAAACCGGGCAATACCGGCTCACCTACCAATTGGCATCAGGACAACGCCTACTTCAAAATTAGCGATCCTTTGCGCGGTACAGCAATGTGGACAGCCATCCACGATGCAACAGTCGCCAACGGAACCCTCCGTGTCATTCCCGGCTCTCATCGAGAGCAGTATGAACACTCCCGCGATCCCCACAGCGACCATCACATCCGATGTTACCCACCAGAAGAGCGCGCTGTATCTCTTGAGTTGCCCGCAGGAGGTGTCGCATTCTTCTGCTATGGCACCGCTCACGCGACCGGTCACAACAACACCGCCCAATCGCGCGCTGGCTTGGCAATTCATTTCCTGCATACTGATTATGCTGAACCGCAGCTAGTCGAAGATAATCGGACGACTCGCCCCTATCTGACAGGTATAGAAGCAACTGGTGGTGTCAATGAGTATGGTGTCAAGGTTGAAGGGACTTGGGAACAGGAAGTGGAACGTGTGCTCGTCGATGTTGAAACTGCTGCATAGCACGCGTGTCGATTGTAAAGGACCAGAGCTGAATGTATTGAATAGAGGGGTTGGCTCAAGTTCAACAACAATCTTGTTGTTCTTGATAAAACTACCTGAGTCCTGTCCACGACATTAACCCGGCAGTTTCAGTTGAGGCGCTGATGGTGTGCTATCTCGCATCTGTTGCTTCAATTGATGGATGAAGTTAACCTCAAGCTTACGGTTGTGTTCAATCGTCCACTCCCGCGCGTTGACTCGATTGCCGAGATAGAAGCGTGAACTCACCAAGCAAATCCCAGCCGCATCTACATAACGCTCCTCACGTATGGAATCTGCCAACAGGTAGAATATAGCTGCGCTGATTGCACCCGAGATCAATCCCTTTTCCAATTTACCCGCGTAGATCTGTCCAGTTCCTGGAAGAAAGGTGGACATCCACTCAGCCAGTCGGGGAGATTTGAAGGGTAAAGGTGTGTTTGCATAAGTCATGTCAGCAAGCCGAGCGGAGGTCTGACTCAATGGGGTATTCGGCTGAAGTTGTTGCGCTGTGCGGAATTCCGCTATGGCTTTAAACCAAGCCTGTTCATGGATATAGCACCAACCCCGCAGGTATCGTGCGTGCGCGGCTATCTCTCCATTACCGTCTTTGTTAGCAACAGCAAAAAAAGTTGCTCGGGCAGTCGAATAGCTTTTGGCATCAAGGTAGGTCTTTCCGAGCATCAATTGTGCTTGAAGGTTAAGTGGAGAGTCGGGAAAATTCCGCGTAACTTCCTCAAACTTCTGTCTAGCTAGTTCTCGGTTACCCCGATGATAATAACTCAATCCAATCCGGTAGCGCGCGAGATCAGCCTGAGGTATATCAGGATGATAAAACAGGAGTCGCTTGTACTCAAGGATTGCGGCGCGGTAAGCACGTTGATCAAAAAGGCGTTCGGCGTAGAGGAGCTGTCGCATTTCGGATTGGGGTTGAACAATGGTAAGGAGGGAAACTAAAAAGTAGGAGATCATCAACAAGTCGATCCAGATTAAGCGAAAACAGTTGAGGTAGGGAAAGGAGGGTTGAAAATATCGGCGATTTCTTCCAACCCAACACCTTACAGACGCTAGAAACGAGTGGTTAGGAATACAAGTGTCATATCAACCGAAGATGAATTTGAGGCACTGAACAGAGTGGATTCAGAAATCCGTTTTCGGAGCCTATCCCGGAGTTGATCTTCGTGTTCGTGGTTAAACGCCTTCGCGTACTGGAAGCTATGATAAACATTGCTGATATAGAGAAACAGCCCAATTACACCCACTGGAATTGCGATTTCGTAGCGTTCCTGATCGACGTAGTAAGCTGTTCCTGCAGTAGTCGCGCCAACGACCAAAAGGGAGTACGCTCCAGCCGAATAATGTCCACTATAAACTTGTCCGAGCCCCGGAAGTAACACTGAGAGCAAGCCAGCGGTGCTAGGAGACCGACGAGGGAGCAATTCCGCTTGTTGAGCTATTCGTATCAGTTGATCGCTCATTTCTGAAAAAGGCGTTTGTGAATACTTTGTCCGAACTTGTTGCCACTCCTGCATTGCAGCTGCCCAATCTTTTCTGTCCATATAGATTGTTGCGATAATAAACTGTGCCCGTGGTGCTAAAGAGCTCGCCGGATAGTCCGATAAGAATTGGCGCAACGATACGATCGATGTGGCTTGATTGCCGCTCAGGAGTTGGCATTGCGCGATATTGGATCGAGCACGCTCGATGAACGGGCTTTGCGGATAGTCTTGAATTAAGGATTGGTACGTTTCTATTGCTGCCTCTAATCGACCTATATTTTGATACGCTGCAGCGATATGGAGTTGAACAAAATCCGCTTGGGCTGTATTCGGGTAAAGAAATAGGTAGCGTTGATATTCATGCAGAGCATTTAGGTAATCTCCTTCCCGAAAGAGGGATTGTGCGAACCCCAATAAATCATCAGCATTAAAGGTTTGTGAATGAGCAGAAAAGGATAAGAATAAAAAGAGGTAAAGAGAACACCAGCAGAAGAGAGAAAAGGGAGACATCAGTTTCATGTAAGCATTAGGGGCAAAAGTTTACTGGGAGAACGGGCCAGCACAACTTGAGGGGTGAAAGGGCGTGTTTTTATTGAGTCCTCCGAATAGCCTCTCAACCTGACGAAGCTGCTTGGCGCAAAGCGTGGATCGCGCCGCGGAGGTCATCTTGCGCGAAAATTGCGGTGCCAGCCACTAAAATTGTCGCCCCACAGCGTCCAACTAATGCTGCAGTGTCTTGGTTGATTCCACCATCAACCTCAATTGCGACGTCCAGTTTACGGGTTTGAATCAGCTGGCATAGTTGGTCAATCTTGCTTAGCGTGTCCATTTGGAACGACTGACCGCCGAATCCAGGTTCGACGCTCATTGGCAAAACCAAGTCAATCTCATCGAGATACGGCTCAAGCGCTGCTATGGGGGTCTTGGGACGTAAGGCGATGCCAACTTTGACACCGCTGTTTTTAATTTGATCGATAATCGTTGGGAACTGTTCCTCCAGTTCAATGTGAACCGTGATAAGATCTGCACCAGCATCAACGAAAGCATCAATATATGCGTGTGGTTGGGTGATCATCAGGTGTACATCAAAAGGAAGGTCTGTATAGGACCGAATCGATTTGATAAGCTGGGGTCCCATCGTTAAGTTGGGAACAAAGTGCCCATCCATCACATCAAGATGAATGAGATCCGCCCCTGCTTCAGCCACTCGGTGCACCTCCTCACCGATCCGGCTAAAATCCGATGCAAGCATCGAGGGGGCGATCATAATTTCTCGGTCTGACAATTGTCCACCTCACAGTCCCTATCTAATTTTGACAGGGCCTATCCAGTTCATCTGGAAAACCGTTAAATTCTGCCTACCAATCAGATTCCTCTGTCTTGACTAGGACGTTATCTTCATAGATCCGCATTGTTGTTTTACCCACAACACGTACCGGTGGCTTTTCGATTAGGGTGCCGGACTTGTACCATCCATCAACCACCTTTATCAGCTTTTTGCGCTCATCCTCTATTACGATCCGCACCCGTTTGTGAGACGCACCGGTCGGAGAAATTGTGTATTTTATCTCCAGATAGCCTCCCTTGTCTTCCTTCTTTCGTTGGGATCCGCTGACTTCAAAATTGACCGCTTGTCCCACCCGAAGCAGCTCACCAACACCGGGCTGATGATTGATAATTACTCCCTGATCAATTTCTGGATGTGGTTTATACACTAGCTTGCCGATTTTCAGTCCGTGTAATTCGAGTAAGGGACGAGCCTTATCAATTGACACAAGATGAAGGTCAGGCATTCGAAATAACTTTGGGCGGATACCTAAGCTCAACAGCAGATGGACTTCACCATCATACGGGCGCAGCGTAGTAGCTCGAGGGGTTTGCGCGACGACAGTATCGGCCTTTGGATACCGATCGGTGTAGACTGCTGCAACCCGCCCTCGCCGCAATCCAACGTCCGTGAGTAACATTTCGGCATCGCTCACTAACATCCCTGTAACATCGGGTACCGCCACCTGTTCGCTACCCGAACTCAAAGTAAGCCGAATAGGCTTATTCAATTTAATCTTGAAATTCGCCGCCGGATCTTGCTCGATAACTTGCCCTGCTGGAAAGTCGGGGCTTGGCTTTTGTTCTTGGACCGGATCGACTGCCAACCCCGAACTCGTTATAAGCAACACAGCTTGTTGGTAACTTTGTCCGATTAAGTTGGGCACAGCAACTTCCGGGGTACGAACTTGACGCGGAATGAGCCAAAAGACGAAAACCAACCCAACGACACCAACCACCACCAGACAAAGCAGTAAAACTTTAGCAACAGCAAATAATATGGCATTTAGGCGCATATTCGACCTATTAGTTTATTGGCATTTCCTTCCGAAAAAGCCGATCCCCTGTTTTCAACCGATACCCGTTTATAAAAGCATCAACTTCCATTTCCTTCTTATTTGCCGGTTGGACACGATCCAATCGTAAATGCTTACCCGCCGTTTTCTTGTGTTCGTTCTGTCCCCCGATTTTATCTGGGCTGCTCTTCCCTGTAAGGACAACGAGCTCTTTGTTGGATGTAATTTCGATTGTACCGCTGGGCAATCCTGTGGAATTCAGATAATCAATAACAGTACATCCAGTTATCTTCAAACGGAGGTCATCATCTACAGGGTACTTGTCTGCTTTTACCCACGTATACGCACCGGGCCACATTGAAACGCCGCGCACTAAATTACGAATCCGATCTGCTGGTTGGTCCCAATCAATTTGACCCAGTTCCTTGGTGAGTCGAGGGGCATGGGTCGCTTGAGAATGATCTTGGGGTTGATGAGGCGGTGGGCCATCTGAGACACGTTCTAACGCTTGAAGCAATAGGGAAGGTGCCAAATTTGCTAGTCGAACTGAAAGGGTAGCAGCATCATCCAAAGCATCAATCGACAGACTGTTCTGCAGAATAATATCCCCGGTATCCTCACCTTCGTCAAGCAGCATAATTGTGACTCCTGTTTCCGTTTCACCGTTTATGAGCGCCCATTGAATCGGAGCAGCACCGCGATATTTTGGGAGACACGAAGGATGCACATTGAGGCATCCATAACGAGGAAGTTCCAGCACCGATTTCGGAAGAATCTGACCGAAAGCAACAACGACAATCACATCGGGTTGAAGTTCTCTAAGCACACGAACTGAATCGCGGTGCCGAACTCGTTCCGGTTGATAAATCGGTAGATTGTGTGCAGCGGCGCTAACCTTGACGGGAGGTGGGGTAAGTCGCTTTCCCCTACCGCTTGGACGGTCTGGTTGTGTTACAACGCCAACGAAATCAAAGCCCGCCGCAATTAATTTTTCTAAACTCGGAACCGCAAATTCACTTGTTCCCATGAAGAGAATCTTCATTTTTATCACCGTTTTTTTTAGACGATTCCGGTGGATGTTCAAGCAGTTCCTGATCTTCGGGACGCAGCAAATCGGTGAACAGAATCCCGTTCAGGTGGTCAATTTCATGTTGCAAGACCCGTGCCATTAGATGGCTAGCGTCAAACTCAATTTTGTTTCCATTCGGCAGCAATCCTTCCACCTTCACAATCGCTGATCGTCGCACTATTCCTCGCACCCCCGGCAAACTTAGGCAACCTTCTTCACCCAACTCTTCACCAACGGTCAGTGTAATGACAGGATTAATCAGTGCAATCCGCGGATACTCTGGGTGATGTTTTTCAATATCAATGACGATAATTCTTTTGGATACACCAACCTGAGGTGCTGCCAACCCAATTCCTTGTGCCTCGTACATCGTCTCAAACATATCTTCGATGAACGGATGTAGATCTGCGTTAATCTCTTGGATAAAAGCAGCCTTTTGGCGCAAGACAGGAGCATCATTAGTTTGAAGTTCTAAAACAGCCATATTGTGAAGCGTAACGTGTATAAAGAGTGAACGGAGAAATTACTCGAAGTTGACTGGAGTCGCGAGCCTGTCAAAACTGGATGTGAACGAGCGGTAAAACAAGGCTATCCGGTTCATCGAGTTCCCAATCACTTTGTCCAATATCTTGGATCGGGGCTCGGTGTGGAGGAGTTATACGTTGTGGTGAAGTAGGCATCAATTCTTCAGAAGGATGTTTGTCATGTGTATGAAGCCAATCCCAGAAACCGATAAAGAGAGCGAGCGATGCTGCGGATGCCCCGATAATTTTGAAATCTGTCCCAGAGAGTTCCGGTGCAAATTCATTTTGTCGAATCATCTGGATACCACGGACACCTACATAGCTATGAATTGCTGTAAATGGCAAAGCAATAAGAGTGACAATTTCAAAGCGACGCAACGTGCTTTCATGGTAGACGTCATCTTCCTGCTGACGGGCAGACGACGTCTCCTCCTCCGGATTCTCCTGATATTGTGCGAGCGCACTGTTTGCAACCACAGCAGTTAACATCAGAACGATGAGTAATCTAATTTTCGATTTGTTTCGCTTCATCGTAGTCCCCTCGATGCTGAAATAGGTAAATCATCAACATTCCGGCACCGATACAAACAGCAATATCGGCAACATTGAAAGTGGGCCACCAGAAACCGGGCAGCCGAAATTGAATAAAATCGGTGACCTCTCCCATGCGGATGCGGTCAATAAAGTTACCAAGGGCGCCCCCAAGCAGAAAACTGAGCGCAATCTTCATCCACAAACTCTCACGGAATTGCCTATAATAGTAAGCAATGAAACCAAGTGCAACAATTGAGATGATAACTAATAGTAGACTTTGTCCCGGCATCAATCCAAATGCAGCACCATCATTCGTATCGTGGCGTAGGTTCAATATCCCCTGAATTATTACATGTTGACCATGGCGCGGGATATTTTGTTGAATCAGCCATTTAGTGGATTGATCCAGCAATAGCACAGGCAAAGCAATAGCAAATAGAGGTAAAATCAATTTTAGTGCGTTTCTTTGCATTGTAAAATATCCTATCCTCTGACAATTTCTTCAGAGCATATCTGCATCAGCAGCGTAAGGAAAATTAGTGTGGGAAATCCAATCTTTTAAAAAAATGCTCGACAATTCAGACTCATCTTGGCTGGGGGTACAATCTGAAGGTGAAGTAGCATCCACCCGTGTCCGGATTAAAGCGTAGGTCTGTTCGGAGAAAAAGGGAAGGATTGGTGCAAACCGCTGTACTAAGACATATAAAATTTCCAAGAACATTGCTTGGCTAGATCTCTTTTTCTGCGTTTCTTCCGCCTCATTGGCTAAATTATCCAAGAATCGTTGGAGGTCTGATTGGCAAAAGTCCCGTAGAAGGCACCACGCTTGATAATAGTCGCGTTGCTGATAGGCAAGATCTACAGATTCCATCATCGTAGCAGTAGTAGATAACTCCGGTGCGTCCAACTTTAATGTCAGTTCTTGCCGGCGTTCATGAGAATCGGCGGTGAAATCTTCTAGATAACTCACTATCATGCCGCATAGCTCTTGAATAGCACAGTATTGTTGTTGACACTCTTGGAGATGCCTCTCAATTGATGACGAATCCAAATTGGGTTGGAGGTAGGACAAACGCAGCACATCCTTTGGATATTCATCCATCCAACTTTGGTCAACATCAACCGATTCTGCACTTGAGCGATCTCCTACTAACTCTACATTTAGCGGCTCCACATCGGAAATAGCAATTGAAGTTAAAACGAACTGGGCGAACCACTTATGAAACTGATGTGGGTAAAAAAAGTAAACATGAACTGGATCAACCTGATTTCTCTTGATTCCAAGATTGTTAATTGCGTTGAGAAGTATCGCAAAGCGTCCATCAAGGGTTGTGAATTCTTTCCGAAACTCCTTTGCATCACAGTTAGGACATAAGGTATTCGGAGGTAAGAGATCTTCAGCACTCAACTTAAACCAACTATCGGCACCACGACGGCTCACTAACGAACGGATGGCTTTGGTAATCCGTGTGTCAGAAAGTTCTCTTCCACATTTTTGGCACTGAAAAATAGGAATCGGCGTCCCCCAACCTCTGTGGCGTGAAACTAGTAGCGGCGAAAGTTCTTGAATCGTTTGCTGTATCCAATCCCTATCTTTAAGGCTATAAGATATCAAATGTTCATCTGAAGAGAGCACACGCTCCCTCAATTGGTTGTTGTCTAAGGAAAACATCCATTGTTGAACTGAACGAAACAGGACTGGCATATCACATCGCCAACAGTGGGGCTGGTGTATCTCCTCAAATCCTGCTGATATTAGGTAGCCCCGTTTTTCCAACTCAAAGGCAATGAATTTTGCGGCGTCGGAAACTTCAAGCCCACAAAACTGCTCGGAATCCTCCGTTAAACGTCCTGCATCATCAATAACCGATGTAATCGGAAGTTGCAGGGCTTGGGCAATTTGATAATCATTAGGACGATGCCCTGGGGTGAGAGGTCGAACCCCGGTTGGTGGCTGAGGTGTTGCCTCTTCGTCCACCGCATCACTACATTGTACAAGATCCGGGATAACAACTATCGGAAGGTCTGTACCTAGAAATGGATGGGCGCAAATGCAATCCGTCAGCACATCAACCGGACAGATTTGCAATCGATTTATATCTGCCTGATGATCGGGTGGAAAGCAAGCTGAAAGGTCCTCCTCAGTGAGGAGAAGGATTTCACCCCCTAGCTCAACAATCCAATATTCGTTACTTTTCTCTAGTCCAATGGCAATACTGCCAGCAAGATACCATAGATCTTGAAGCCATGCTAACAGGTAGACGTCCTCGCCAAACTCTTCTAAGCCGATACTGATCGGAAATTTGACGTACCCAGAATACACCGGGGCAGGGTGATTTTTCATCTCATCCACATCTAATACCGTGTTACATTTTGGACACCAAGCCCCCAATTTTTGATTTTTATTTAAATAACCTAATTCCTGCAATGTGCTGAAAGCATTAATAATTTTCGCTTCATCGCGCGAATCCAGAGTTTTGCCCTTCTTCCAATCTCCAAAAATACCAAGCGTTCGCAGTTGGTTTTGCTGTTGTTCAACCTCACGCTGGAATTCACGTCGGCACTGCCGGCGAAAGCGGATTGCATCAAACGTCCCATCTTTGTACTCCCGGTTCAACGCCTTTGTTTCAACAGTTGGAGTATAATAATCCCAATGTGGTATATACTCTACTCCCATCCCTTGCATCATGTTAGATTTAAGAAAAATGTCCTGGCAGACCTTGCCTTTAAGCAGATCTGCTTTCAAGTGATGGGTAACTGTCGGCATTTCGCGAAGGATGTAGGGTGTTGATTTTGCCTGTTGGATCAGTTGGGCATAAATATCAATCTCATCCCATAACTCAAGGATTTTTTCTTCAGTCAGCATTTTCAACCACCGTTAGGACGTTTTGAACAAATGGACACTTAAAATAGAGTTTTGGCCAGCATGTTTCGTAATATTTGTAGAAAGAGCAATAAAATAAGTGGTGAAAAGTCAATCCCCAAGCCTCCTGTCATTGGACTGAGAACACGGCGAATTGGATCTAGTGCTGGGTCAACCAGTCGGTTCGTCAACCAATAAAGTTGTCTTGCTGTCATATTACCAGATAGGTTCACAACCCAAGATAATATAACATTGGCGAAGACGATAATTGAGTAAATTCCAATGACTTTAATTACAAGAGGTATCAATACTTCCACAGTCGAGATTCCTTCCAATCTTACTCAATTTGCAAGCTCTTCGGAGCGTTTTGTAGCGGCACTCACAGCATCAGCGATAATTGCTCGTAAGCGCCCATTCTCTAGCGCATATAATCCTGCCGCTGTTGTACCCCCTGGTGTTGTCACCCGGTTTTTTAGCACTGCTGGATGTTCGTCTGTTTCCTCAAGCATCCTACATGCTCCGAGCACGGTTTGTAGGGCAAGTTGATATGCATCGGGACGAGTCAACCCAACCTGTACCCCTGCGTCAGCGAAGGATTCAACGAACAGGAACACGAAAGCAGGACCGCTGCCGCTTAAACCTGTGACAGCATTTAAATGCCTCTCCTCCATGACTAATGACTTACCCGCAGCGTTGAAAATTGCTTGGGTTACGGCAAGGTGTTCAGTCGTGGCTGTGCTTCCCGCTGTGATTGCGGAGATTGCTTCCCCCACAGACGCGGCGATGTTTGGCATCACACGAACAATTGGGGGTGGTGGAGAGGTAAAGTACGATTCTAATTGGGTTGTCGAAACACCTGCCGCAATGGAGATAATCCACTGGGACGGAGATTGGAGGGTGGCAGCAATCTCTGGGAAGACATCTGGAACATTGTTCGGCTTGGCTGCATATAGCAGACAATCCACATTCTCTATTAAGTGCGGGATACTTTCCGCACTGTTGACCCCTAACTCCTCGCACAGTTGGTCAACGAGGGGACGATAGACATCTGTTATCCAAACCTGTTCAGGCGGTAGCAAATCACGCACGGCGCCTTTGACAATTGCACCTCCCATGTTGCCAACAGCGATGAAACCGATTCGAAGTTTTGTATCCAAAGTACTATGCTCCTATCTGCGTCAAACGTTTTATTCTCGTTCTCCAAAGATTGCAGTCCCAACCCTGATGAGATTTGCTCCCTCCTCAATGGCAACCTCAAAATCGTTAGTCATTCCCATTGACAGGTTATCCATCTCAACGTTTGGAAACTGCTGGGCGATAATTTTCTCTTGGAGTTGCCGCAGCAATACAAACATTGGACGCACCGCTTCGGGATCTGGCAGAAAAGCACCGATTGTCATCAATCCTCTGATCCGAACATGGGGATAAGGGTGTGCACTTTCAATGAAGTCTAGCGTCTGATCCGGTTCCAGACCGTATTTGCTGGGTTCAGCGGAAGTATTGACCTGAATCAGGACCTCAGTCGTACGATTCAACTCAGCAGATCGTCGATCTATTTCAGCAAGGAGGCGAGGGCTATCGACGGCGTGGATGAGATCAAAAATCTGTAAGGCTTGTTTCACTTTGTTCCGTTGCAGATGACCGACCAAATGCCACTTTACAGGGTGGTCAATTTGGGCGTGTTTGCTTTGAGCCTCTTGGACGCGATTCTCTCCAATGTCTGTAATCCCAGCGTTAATCGCTTCGACGATTAGATTGACAGGCTTGGTTTTAGAAACGGCAACGAGATCTATTGAGCTTGGGTTGCGTCCAACGCGCGCGGCAGCTGCAGCAATCCGATCTTGAATCCGTGAAAGATTTTCGTGAATAGAAGCCATTGCCTTCCTCCTACAAGAACGAATTAACAGAGATATGTGAAACGGCTAAATGATAGCATATTTCAAGGAGCGATTGCAAGAGCAACCTGAAAGGTATCTGCCGTGCATTTGAAGTTACCTGTGGCGAATTGGCAGATACTTTTTGGTTACAGTTTTAATTCTGGACCTTCCAGAAACTCGCTGGATCATAGGGTTCCCCGCGTTGAGGCAGAAATTGTCGCAGATGTCGTCCACCCAATGCGAATCCGGCAAGCCCCGGCATCCCTCGATCCTCGTTTTCAACACAGAGGATATAATCATATCCCGACTCAAGCAGCGCCCCGATGATCGTTCCCCAATTCAACTGTCCACGTCCGGGAACCCGATACTGCCACCACCAGTTTCCAATGATTCCTTGGCGAAAACGCATCTGTGGACTGACTTCACAATCCTTCACATCGGCATAGTACCACTTGCCAGAGAACATACGGATAGCGTCCTCCGCTGGCAAAATCCCCATCCAGAGCCAGTGAGAAGGATCACAGGATAACCCAAGGTTATCAGAAGGAATTGCGTCAAGGATGCGCTCCCACATCTCCGGATTACAGGCAATGTTGCCCATTCGTACTGCACAGTCAAGCGCGATTGTCACACCCTTTTCTTCAGCAAAACGGACAACCGGTGTCCACATCTCCTTGAACCTTCCTACGAGTTCGACTGATCTATCGCCCGGATTTCCTGGGTTTGAGGAAAATTGCCCGTAAAAATGCCAACTGACAGGGCTGCCTGCGTAGGTTACGAGGACCGGTGCGCCGAGGCTGCTTGTCGCTTCAATTGCTCGTTTGAGATTTTCACGGGCGGCTTCACGTGCCTCGGGGTCGTCGTCTAGCAGATTGTTGTGAGCACTTAGCGCAGCAAGATAGATACCGTGGGATTGCAAGGTCTCATCGATTTCATCACCGCCTGCCCGCAGGATATGTTCAGGATCAAACGTTCCAGTAGCATTCGGACGAATTGCATCGAAATCATTTGCTTTTGCCCATTTGGCACACTCTTCAAGACTCCATGCACCTCCACCGGCGCCTGTACTAAAACTGATGTCCATAATTTTTTTTCTTTCCAAGAAGATTTCAGATTGGAATGATCGACTACGCCTCCGCTTGAATCGCAGTCAGCGCAATCGTTTGTATCATGCTACCAGACCATATCCACAACAGATAACGCCATGAGCACCAAACTCACCATACCATTCAGGGTAAAAAAAGCCAGATTTACCCGTGAAAGGTCGTGCGGCTTGACGATAGCATGTTCATAAATCAAGATAATGATAACAATTCCGACGCCAATCAGATAAACAATGCCAAGGTTTGTCAGCAGCGTAACGCCAAGCAAGACCGCTATCATGATCACATGGAGCACCGATGAAAGCCATAGCGCCGGTTTAATTCCGATTTTTGCAGGAATTGAGTATAATCGATGTCTGCGATCGAAATCAAAATCTTGGCAAGCGTAAATGATGTCAAATCCCGCTGTCCAGAGCAGGACTGCTAATCCAAGCAGCATGGGTGTCCAATCGAATTGGCCCTTGATGGCGATCCACGCACCTATCGGCGCAATTGAGAGGGAAACTCCGAGCCAAATATGGGAGAGAGAGGTAAAACGTTTGGTGTAGGAGTATCCCATGATCACCACAAGCGCGACAGGTGAAAGCGCAAAGGCAAGCTGATTGAGGTTATATGCAGCAAATACGAGGAGTGCAGCAGAAACAAGTGTGAATCCCCATACTGCCCCCTTTGCGATCAATCCGGCGGGGATGGCTCGCATTGATGTCCGTGGATTCGCTTTGTCTATTTCAGCATCGGCAAGGCGGTTAAACGCCATAGCACAACTTCGCGCTCCAACCATGGCAACGAGTATCCAACCAAGTTTGTTTAATTTTGGGAAGCCGTCTGAAGCGATGAATGCACTCATGATTGCAAAAGGCAGCATGAAGATTGTGTGCTCAAATTTTATCATGTCCAAGATAATTCTGATTTTTCGGAAGATCGTGCTTCACCCCTCTTTCAATAATAAAATATAGTGCGGTCAGTATAGTGTACTATATTCCAATTGTCAATCCATTTCTGTCCTGCAGATTACCGCATGGAGAAGACAACCCCTAACGCCTCATTCGGGGTTTGGATGAGCTTCTCGCACGCGTCGGCGGCTTGATCGATTGGAACAGTATCGGTAATCAGTGGCTTCACCTTCAGCTTGCCTTCTGACATGAACCGCAGCACCAATTCCAGATTTCGTTGTGTGGGCCAATGGACGAAAACCGGCGGGTAATCCGCGCCGTGTTCATAAGCTTCGTCATGATAGCCGGGTCCTGTTCGTGCTGCGCTGACTACATCCACATTTCCAACGCCCGCAGCAAACCTGTGCGTAATAGTTGCGCCACCGACAATAACGATACGTCCCATCTTATGCGTGTCCGGCGCTGTCTTGAGCATGGCGCGAATTTGTCGAAACGCTTCCGTACCATCACCGCCGAACGCAATAATCCCGCAGTCCATCCCATATCCATTTGTGAATTCTTCTGCAATCGGCACCGGGTCAGTATCAGTTAATTGGATTGGCAGATCTACACCAGCCTCCTGTGCAATCTCAACCCGCTGGGGAAAACGATCCAACCCCATGACATACGCACCGGCAATCTGTGCAAACTGACAGGACAACTGTCCTACCAAGCCCAGTCCTGCTACGACAACGTTTTCACCAATCGTGATTCGTCCGCGCTGCACGGCATGTAAGGCGGTAGCCGCAAGGTGATTCGACGCCGCTTCTGCATCACTCACGTTCTCAGGGATCTTTGCACACAGATTATGCGGTATACAGGCATGTGTCGCGTGTAGTGCGTATCCGCCCCCCATTCCTGAAACACGATCTCCAATTGAGAACTCATCGCAATCTCCCTTTGTGTCAATAACAATGCCAGCATTAGTATAACCGAAGGGACGATTGGTTGGATTCGGCTGAGGATTCGCGCGCCTGCTCTTGACTGCACCGAGTCCAGAACCAGGGCTTACCATTGAGGCTCCGACCTCAACCAGCAACTGTCCCGGCGTGAGTTCAGGGATGGGTTGTTCCTCCGTCCAGATTTTTCCGTTACTATCCATCACAACAACTTTTCTTGTTTGGCTCATGATGGTCTCCTTAAGTGTAGATAGCTCACGATTACAAATTTAACAATCAAACACAATCCAACAGATTTCATGGTTTACGCATCGTGTTTCGTTTTGCCTTCCAGAACAGCCATCCAGCTGCTCGCTTTATCTAGCGTCTCCTGATATTCTGCTTCGGGTTCTGAATCCGCGACGATGCCGCCGCCAACATGAAAGTGGGCACGTCCATCCTTGAGGATACAGGTCCGAATTGCGATATTGAGATCCATCGTTCCATCGAATCCGAAGTAACCGATTGCACCAGTATATACGCCGCGATCTGTCGGTTCAAGTTCATCAATCAGTTCCATCGCCCGAATCTTTGGTGCCCCGGTGATCGAGCCACCGGGAAAGCACGATTTTAGGAGGTCTACACGGTCTGCGTCCGCTCGGAGCGTTCCCCTGACAGTCGCAACGAGATGGTGTATGTTGGAATAGCTTTCAAGTGCAACACGTTCCGGCACGTGGATAGATGCGATCTCGCAGACGCGACCAAGATCATTGCGCTCAAGGTCTACAATCATTAACAGCTCGGCGAGATCTTTCTCGCTATGCAGTAACTCGACCGCCAGTTTGCGATCTAACTCCGGCGTCAAGCCGCGGGGACGTGTCCCTTTGATTGGACGGGTTTCGACAGTTCGGCAACTTGGCGAAAAATGGAGAAACCGTTCGGGAGAGGTACTCAAAATGTGAAAATCACCACAGTGAAGGTATGCACCATACGGGACAGGGCTCAACTGGCGCAAATGGGAGTATAGTTCTGCGGGAGACAAATCAGTTGAGGTTGATAACCGTTGTGACAAATTAACTTGATAGATGTCGCCTGAGGTGATATACGCCTTCGCGCGTTGCACAGTGGAAAGATAGTCTGCTTTGGAAAAATTAGATTGAATCGGGGATTTTACGAAGTGAGGAAGGTGGGACCTGAGTTCTTCGTAACAGCGCTGTGAGCGGGGATTTGCAGATTGGAGAATTGAGTAGAGTTTGTCGAGATGCTGTTGATGTCCGCTATCAGATTTTTCGCTGGCGTTGGATCGGCATAGATATACTTGATTGGAGAAATGGTCAAACGCAATGATGGCATCGTAAAACGCAAAGTAGCAATCTGGCAGCTTTAGGTTGTCGTGTGCTGTCGTGGGGAGTTCTTCAATGAAGCAGCGCAGCGGATAGCCCAAATATCCAACCCCGCCGATAAATGGTAGGCTGCCGGGCAGCGGACACGAATGAAACCGATTCAGGATTTCCCGGAGCGCATCAAACGGATTTCCCGATCGTTTCTCAACTCGGCCTCTCCAATCAAGCTGGAGGTTTGTCCCTTTGCTGCGGAAAATCAGGAAGGGCTGCGAACCGATGAACGAATAGCGCCCAAGTTCCGCGTAGCGGAATCCTCGCTTTGCGGGACTTGGGATCTCCATGCCGCTATCAAGGAAAAAATTGTGCGGTTCGTCAGCCAACAACTGAAAGAGATCGAAAGCTGTCAACTGTGTCTGAATCTCTTCAAGAGTAGGAACAATGCAGGCCGTGGTTCAAGCTACCTTTCTTGACAATGTGGATAAAAAGAGTACCTATCGGCTATTCCCACAAAAGGACTGATGTATCCTCATGGACCATTGCTTGAACCCGATTTTGTGCATATTGGCAATACTCCGGGTTAATATCATAGCCGATGAAATGTCGTTTGAGTTTTTTGCAGGCGACAGCTGTGGAACCAGAACCGATGAAGGGATCCAACACAACATCGCTAGGACGTGTGAGCAGATGTAAAAACTCCTCAACAATTTTTACGGGATAAATTGCTGGATGCCTGATTCCTTTAACTGATTCAACGGGGTGCTCAATCATATCCCGTTTGAGTTTGTCCCCTCGTAATCGAATAAGGGTGAAGCCATTTTTTTCGATCTGAACCTTACGTCCGCCCTCCCGTCCGCCAAATGCTCCAGCGTGGATACCGCGAATTTTCATCCGTAATCCCGCAATTTCACCACGATAGACTTCTTGAATTGCTTCGTCCAAGGCAAGGCGGGCATTGTGTTTTTCGTGTTCAGACAAATCTGATTGATCAATCAGATTAAAATACCTTCGCCCCACATTCATACCCTGGGACCGTAATTTTTGGGGAGCGTCCGCGTTTGCCATGAACGCATCGGGATTGTAAAAATAATCTGCTGTTTTGACGAAATGAAAGAACGGCTCGGTGCTGCTGACCAATCGCCGTTTAAAATGGCGCGGCGTTGGATTTTTCTTCGCCCATGTTACATCGTTGACTAGCTTCACCAATCCTGTTTCTGTCGCCCCAATCGCAAAACGGTACGGCACAAGGAGCAAGCTGCTATCTTCGTACTTATCACCTAAGTTAAATACAAGATTTCCATCATCTCTCACAGCACGCACACACTCTCGGAACAAGGATAACAAACGTTCAAGATATTCCTCTAAACATGCTTCGTTACCCATGCCCCCGCCGTAGTCACGCTGTTGGAAATAGGGAGGTGAGGTGATAACGAGCTGAACAGAGTGATCCGGGAGTTGTCGAATTAACTCCAGATTATCTCCACACAAAATCTGATCGAGTGGAAGGTCATCGGTAGCGTCTCGGTACTGCACAATTCCTCCCCTTAACACAACTGATAGTATCTATAAAATGAAAGCATTGTGTCACCATATTGTTCTTGGCGACTTAGGACTAGTGTATCCAACATCAAGGACTCGGTCCAATCAGCCTCCTTGTCCTTCTGATGTTCAATAACGAGCACTCCGGTTGGTGAAAGTAGATCTGCCTCTGCAATCTGTCTCACGCAAGACGCGTGGATTATGGAGGCGTAAGGCGGATCGAAGTAAATCAGATCGAACTTCGCTTTACGCCTACCAAGCCGAACAAGTGCTTTCCGTGCGTCAAGGCGAATGAGTTGGACGTGCGGAGACCTGCGGTCGAACCCACACATTTCAAGATTTGATGCTATAATGCGAATACAGTGGTAATTGCTATCAACAAAGGTAGTGGATTTCGCCCCCCGGCTTAACGCTTCGAGACCGATACTCCCAGTGCCTGCACAGAGGTCAAGAAAATTAGCATCGATAACTTGTTGACCAAAGATACGAAATAACGACTCTTTAACGCGGTCGGCAGTGGGTCGAACGTCTAACCCTTTAAGTGTTTTTAAGCGTCTACCTTTGAATTTTCCAGCGACAACTCTCATTCTACAACCTTGATGACGCTTTGAAGCCTAATATGTAGTGGGTACGGGCAGATTATACAACGGCGAATTTCGCACGTCAACCTAAAACCGAAGTGCGAAAATATCTTCAATAAGATCGGGAGGCAAGCACCTGTTAGTCCTTTAATCTCTGATGAGATTGGGATTCAAAGCAACGCGAAAATCCTGATTGAATTTAAGAGTTGCATTGTAACGATTCCGGTTTATAATATCGGCAAGATTGAAGGCGACAGTCTGAAACCTTCATAAAATAAATTCTGTAAAAGGAGAAACGAATGACGAAAAAAATCTCACGTGAGACGCTTGACCATCTCTTGATACCTAGTACTGCGACTTTGACTTCAGTACTGCGACAACATGGCATCACCCGCACCTTTATGCACGGTGTCGCACCGCTACGACCCAATATGAAGATGGCAGGTCCCGCATTTACCCTTCGGTATCTGCCGATGCGCGAGGATTTGGATCCGGGCACAGTTGATAACCTGAAGGATGTCCAACGCGTCGGGATTGAGCAGATTGATGAGGGGGAAGTTTTTGTTATCGATGCACGAGGCGATACCCGTGCAGGAACGATGGGGTCAATCCTTGCTACACGGCTCCATTGCCGCGGCGCGGCGGGTATCGTAACTGATGGTGCTTATCGTGATAGTCCGGTCATCGCCGAACTTGGTATTGCGGCTTACGCTGCAGCGATGAACGCCCATACTAACAAAACCATACATCATCCGAGCGAGATTCAGGTGCCGATTGCATGTGGCGACGTGGCAGTGTATCCGGGGGACATCATTGTGGGCGATGAAGAGGGTGTCGTCGTGGTGCCGGCACACCTAGCGGACCAAGTGGCGCAGACCGCCTCTGAAATGGAGGAGAAAGAGGTATTTATCACGGAAAAAATACAGGCAGGGGCGAGTATCGTCGGCGTCTATCCGCCTGATGAAAAAACGCTGGCTGAATATGAGGAGTGGAAAAGGAAGAGGGGCAACCAGAATTAAAGTAAGCCTTTGGCTTGGAAGAATCCTTTCAACTGTTCCATCTCTGCGTCGTTCAGCGTGTGATAGGGTTTCCTGCGCCAGCGTCCGGCAATTCCAAACAGTTCAAGTGTCCCATGGATACCAGCGTCTCCGCCGCCTGTCAACCCGCTGACAAAGTCAAAGTAGGGAAAATCGTAGTTCTGTATAATCTCTTTCACACGCTGCCAATCCTGCGTCTGGACGGCCCGCCAATATTCCTGCGTGATATCGGGTCTGAAGTGAATGAAGGTAGAGAAATATCCGTCGCAGCCATAAGGCAGTACGTCCAGATGGTTCTGCTTCTGACCACCGGAAATTATTCCCCAATGACCATGTAACAGCAATCCCATTCGTCTAGCAAATGCCCCAACTATGTCGTCCTTGATAGCGACAACTCCCTCTACCGTATCCCGCAAGACTTCTAACGTCTTTAGCCCGAGATCTGGTGCATTTGCGAAAACATTGGTGACAACCATCACCGGGATATGGTCTGCCACAGCTGCGTAGTGCTCGACAAAGGTTTCCACCGTGCATGACCTCGCCCAGTTGGGAGGCAGGACCATCAATAGATCCGCGCCGACGCTTGCCGCGTATTTGGCAAATTCCACCTCTTTGTCGGTCCACCACTGCCTATCTGCTGCGATCACCATGGCACGTCCCGCCACATATTCTGCGGTCACCTTGGTAATATGAGCAACCTCCTCGTCAGTCAACACCGAATAGAGGCTGTCCCCGTAGGTCAAGATGATACTCCCGCTTCCGGCGTCAATCACATGGTCAATCATGTTCCGCAGCCCGTTTTCGTCGATTTCTCCATCCCGTAGAAACGGGGTGTGGACGGAAGCAACGGGACCCGTAAGTGCTTCACGAACTCTCGAACGGTCTATCATAACAACTTGAACGATCCTCCTTCTACTACTCAGCAAACTAAATTTTTGTAGTCAGGTCCTTCACCTTACCAATCAACAACCGTTCCATCTTCGGGGTGGAGCGGGGATTGTGGACGGAAGATGGCACCGATTTTGTCTGCCATCGCTTCATCATCAAGTTCGATCCCAAGTCCCGGTTTGTCAGGAATCGGCAGGTAACCATCAACCGGAACAAACGGTTCTTTAAGGTAGCCCTCGCCAAGCGTCACATGCTCCTGAGATACGAAATTTGGCATCATCGCATCGAGCTGTAGACAGGTCGCCAATGCAATCGGACCGAGTGGACAGTGGGGTGCGACACCGGCATAGTGCATCTCTGCCATCCCTGCAATGAGCCGCGTCTCAAAAATGCCACCAACATGACAAGGATCTGGATTTAGGATCTTCGCTGCACCGCGCTCCAAAAGCTCACGAAACGCCCAACGTGTGAAAACGCGCTCACCTGCTGCGATGGGAATGCTTGTCGATTGAGCAATTCGCGCCATCTCGTCGTAATTTTCGCACTGACACGGATCTTCGATCCATGCCGGATGTAGCGGCTCCAACGCTTTGATAATTGGCATTGCAGCAGCGGGAAGAAATGCGCCGTGTAGATCAATGGCGATATCAATGGAGGGACCAACAGCATCGCGGACTTCTCCTACCCAAGCAACTGCTTGATCGATAAACTCTTTTGTGGCATGAACCTTGGGATATTGTCCCGGCACCCCGATCTTAAACCCTTTGAATCCACGCGCCACATCTGCTTTCATCTGCTCAATGGAGCCGCCCCCTTTGTACAGACGGATGCGGTCTCGTGCGCGTCCACCCAACAACTGCCATACCGGTAGACCGACGCTCTTGCCAAGGATGTCCCATAGCGCCGCTTCGACGCCACTGATAGCGCTCATCATAATTGCGCCGCCGTGATAACACGGCTGTCGATACATCGCTTCCCAGTGGTGGATAATGCGTCGTGGGTCTTGACCAATGAGGTAATCCTCAAGTTCCCTGACCGCTTCAGCGGAGGTTGTGGCGCGTCCCTCCAGATACGGCTCACCCAAGCCGACAATGCCCTCATCGGTATGTACCCGTAGAAACAGCCAGCGGGGTGCAATCAGGAATGTTTCGAGTTTGGTAATTTTCATTTTGTAGTGTACTCCCAAAGCTAAAGCATTTTATTTTTCTTGACGTTGATTACGTTAGAGGCTATCATTCGATAGCTCTCTGAATAGGATAAGCGCGAATCTGTTGAGGACGGTGGAAATGATATGAGAATTCTCTGTTTGCTCGGAGGCGTAAGGTGGAGTGAGTCGATTAGAGAGCCTTTGGCAAGCATCTGCACTTAGGCTGTGGCAGCTGACTCAGTACCTTATTGAGCTGCCTCTGCAGGTTGGCTAAACTCAAAGTCAACCTTCGCATCTTGATTGGTGACAACTACAACTTCTTGAACCGGATGCTTACCCAACTCTTCATGCCACGCCCTAATACGATAATTCCCTTCTGGCACATTTTCCAACCGAAACTGCCCATCTGCATCTGTGAGTGTGTAGTAGGGATGCTCGGTCACAATGATCCATGCCTTCATCCAGCTATGCACATCACAAACTACTTCGATTGTGTCAGGTTCAGGGAACGTCAGGGGCAGCCGTCTCCTTTTCGTCTTGGTCTGTATGATGTTGAGTTCTTTGTTATGTGCGCCCATGGTATGGAAACTGTGCAACACAGGATCACTATTTAAGACTTCAAATTCTACGCCGGCGGGAACTAGCAGCACATGTGGGATAAAAACACACTTTTGTTGGTCTATTTGAATCGGTTTATCGCCAGTTTCTACCGGCAGTCCTTTGGGTATTCTCAACAGCGAAACGACCACATTTTGAATACCACCTTTTTCAGAGATAAGCAGGCTTTCAGATTGATATGTATGCCCACAGGTCTTTTTGTTTAATGTAACACGCAGTTGCTTGGGTGGTGGCGGTTCACCTTTGAATAGTGCGAGTCCGCTAATGGTTCCTACCTGTCCGGACTTAATTGCATTTTGGAACGCTTCCAAAGTTCTCGGTGCCCGTTTCGGCGTCACAGACTGGGATGTTTGATCTGACTGTTGAGGCGAATTGGTCTGTGATTTGCCCTGCGGAATGCAGAGACACAGTAACAGCAATTGTAATGAAATAAACCAGCGGCAAATAATCATCGATCTTCCTTTCTGTTTGCCAAGCGCTAGATGAACACTGCGTTAGGTCGAGAGGCGCGTCGAGGATTATATCAACCTGCCCAAACCGCGTCAAGCAAATTGCGGATCGCCATCTTTGCTGAACAGGTCAGCGAAAGGGAATACGCATGAAAAGAGCATGGATTGGCTTCAGTCTTTTGTTGGTAATATCTGCTTGTTCGGACAGGAACACGCCTGAAGGTGTTGCGGAGGATTTTGTCTATAACTACTACCTGCACGCAAACCAAGGGATGGCGTTACGCTTGAGTGACGGACTCGCTAAGGAAAAGCTGGAAACGGAAATCGAATTCTTACGGGAGATCCGAAGCGGCAGTGACCAATCCCAGGTGAAGCCAAACATCGAATATAAGCAGGTGGGAAAAAAAATTGAGGACGAAAATCGCGTATTCTTCAGATACCAACTGACCATCAAGGGCACAAGTTTTTCAAATACGGTTCGCAACACTGTGATTTTCACCGAATTGATCGATGGACAGTGGAAGGTCACTAATTTTGATGAATACGCGGAATAGTGACACCGAGAATTGACAAACACTGTTTTCTTGATAATGGTAGTTATCGGTCAACCTGTTTGAGCCATCCCCATATCGTAAGTTTCTTAGCTGCAGGAGCAACTGCAAAAGTAGGGTCAAACCACGCAGGATCAGTGTCATCATGGACATTATTGGTGATTTTTTGTCGATTCCCCCCATCGACGCCCATCACGTAGATTTCAAAGTCCCTATCCCTATCAGACGCGAACGCAATCCGCTGACCGTCCGGTGACCATGACGGATGCCAGTCGCTACCGGGATCATTGGTGAGTCTTTGTGGGTTATTCCCATCGGCATCCATTATGTAGATCTCGAAGTTCCCTTCCATCTCAGACGCGAAAGCAATACGTTCACCGTTCGGTGACCATGACGGATGCCAGTCACTACGGGGATTATTGGTAAGTCTTTGTGGATTCCCCCCATCAGCTTCCATCACGTAGATTTCAAAGTTCCCATCCCTCTCAGATGCAAAAACAATGCGCTTACCGTCACGAGACCATGAGGGATGCCATTCCCTACGGATAGTGTTGGTGAGTCTTTGTTGATTCTTGCCATCGGTGTCTATCACGTAGATTTCAAAGTTCCCATCTCTATCAGACGCAAAGGCAATACGTTCACCGTCAGGAGACCATGACGGATGCCAGTCGTTACGGCGATCAATGGTGAGCCTTTGCGGATTAGCTCCATCGGCCTCCATCACGTAGATTTCACTGTTCCTATCCCGTTTGGAACTAAAGACGATGCCTTTACCGCCCGGAGCCCATGAGGGATCCCATTCATCAGCGGGATTGTTAGTGACTCTTCGCAGATTCTTGCCATCACTGTTCATCACGTAGATTTCGACGTTCCCATCCCTCTCAGACACGAAGGCAATTCGTGCCTGTGCGTCAACTGCCATCAGCAGTGGCGTTAGAATCAACACTACAGCACTAGCTAAAATCAAATGTGCTAGATTGTATCTTCGTCGCATCTGTTCTGCCTTCTCTGTTCTCAAATCGATTGTTTATCCTTTGGGCGGTGTGGAAATCAGCCGGTGTTGGAAACCCGTTTCCAACTAAAGAGGCAGCCCGGATTATTATCGCCTGAAGTCTTCGCCCCTTCCCTGGCGTTCAGCGCCCCGTTCCCACATCTCAGCAAATGCCGTTTTCTCAATAATGGTAGTTATTGGTCATCCTGTTTGAGCCATCCCCACATCGTGAGTATCTTACCCGCAGGCGCAACTGCAAGAGCAGGATTAAACCATGCAGGATGAGTGTCATCGTGGCGATTATTGGTGAGTCTTCGTCGATTCTTCCCATCGGCGTCCATCACGTAGATTTCTACGTTTCCAGCCCTCTGAGACGCGAAAGCAATGCGTTCACCGTCCGGTGACCATGACGGATACCAGTCATTCTGGCGATTTTCAGTGAGTCTTCGTCGGTTTTGCCCATCGGCATCCATCACGTAGATTTCTGCGTTTCCAGCCCTCTGAGACGCGAAAGCAATGCGTTCACCGTCCGGTGACCATGAGGGATACCAGTCCTCCTGGAGAGTTGCAGTGAGTCTTTGTTGATTTTTCCCATCGGCGTCCATCACGTAGATTTCTGCGTTTCCAGCCCTCTGAGACGCGAAGGCAATGCGTTCACCGTCGGGAGACCATGAGGGATGCCAGTCTGCACTGGGATTTTCAGTGAGTCTTTGTTGATTATTCCCATCGGCATCCATCACATAGATTTCATTAGTGGGCCATCCGTCTTTGTCAAGGAGCCAATCCCTATCAGACGTGAATGCAATGCGCTTACCGTCGGGAGACCATGAGGGCGAGGAGTCACCATGGTGATTTTTAGTGAGGCGTCGTTGATTCTTCCCATCGGCGTCCATCACATAGATTTCTGCGTTTCCATCCCTCTGAGACTCGAAAGCAATGCGCTTGCCATCGGGAGACCATGAGGGCGAGGAGTCACCATGGTGATTTTTAGTGAGGCGTCGTTGATTCTTCCCATCGGCGGTCATCATGTAAATTTCAGGATTCCCATCCCTCTGAGACACGAAAGCAATCCGTGCTTGTGCATCAACGTCTATCATCAGCAGCACTAGCCCCAAGGCTACCACGCCAGCTAAAACCGAATGTGCTAGATTGTATCTCCGTCGCATCTGCGATTCCTCCCCTAATCTCAAATCGTTTTTTAGCCTTTGGGGTCGATAGAGGCCAGCTTGCGTGGGAAACCCCCGTCCAATCAAAGTGGTAACTCGGTTTATTTTATCGTGGCGAGGTTGGATAGTCTATATTTCTACCCAATGTCGGTATAACGGTTTCACTTTGTTTGGTAGTGACTCGTAGACATCCGATCGTATTAGGGGAGAATCGTAATTTTTCCCCTCTGTCTCAATCACGATTCGGGTGTGTTCTGGATTCCCGGCCTGTGTGGGATTCAGATTAAGCCACCACGGTGCATAGCGGACAATAATTGCAACTCGGGGTTTGTCACTACGATTTGGGGGCACCGCATGCCAAAGCCGGCTGTCGTAGAGCAGTACACTACCCGCAGGACCCGACACCTGCGTTTCTGTTGGATATGGGGCATCGGGATCGATTCCCGTTATCCCAGCTGCGGAAGGATTGTCGTCGGTTCTATGGCTGCCGGGGATGATATAGGTGCCACCTGTTTTGGGACCAAATGGAGTAAGCATCCAAATGGTTGACAAGTGCATGATTGTATCTGGATACGGAGCAGGGATGTGCGTCGCATTGGTTTGATTGTAGGGCCAATCCGAATGCCAGTAGCCCCGCTCATTCCCCGGATAGTTTATCACACAATCGGTGCAAGAAATTCGCACATACGGTCCGAACAGTGCATCGGTGAGCGCCATAATTCGCTCATCTGCCAAATATGGGGCGAAGGTTTGGGTTTCGTTGATGACTCCTCTCAAATTTGCAACACCCTGAACGCCTACACGGTGTCCTCGAGATCTTGTTTTTGCGAGTGCCGCTTCCGCTTTTTCATGGTGTGCTGCCTGTGCTGCTACTACACTTTCTCGCACATCATCAATTTTGTCATCCGGGATAATTCCCTCAAGGACGCAATAGCCATTCATTTTCAACTGGTATAGTTTTTCTTCGGTTGACATGCTCTCCTCCTGATGTATTGCATCGCTGCTGCTACGACAATTCCATAATGGTATACAGCCAAAGTGCGAAAGCGCCGGTAGGCGCTCTACGGCATCCCACTCAACCTGTACGTCAAGGGTTAAGGGCCGCTATTTTTTTAAATTATACCACTCAAAAAAACTTTCGGGTAAAAAACCGTTAAAAATCCAGTGGGAAAACGGAGAATAATTTTCAGAGACTGTGCGCGATGTGACTTTTTAGGAGCTGCGTGTGCCTCGTTACAGATAGCAACCAATCGGAGTACAATCTTATGTTGTTGTCTGCGGAAGAGGTGTCAATCTTGGGGAGAACCCTAGTAAGATTCTCTGATTTTTGTTGATCGGAAAGTGAAAAACAGGTACAATGGCTTGTAAAGACTTTCCAAAGTTAGCAGTGAAAGCCTTAATGTTGTTCATCTGTTATGAGCATCACAACATTGTTAAAGATTCTATTGGAAGTTCTCATCCAATAAAATCAAGTTAGAAAGGAACTTTCAGATGGCAGAAAAAAGTTTGAAACAACGTATACGCGATGGAGAGGTACTTATTGGACGGGGAGCCCCCGTTGCATCGGAGCCTGACGACCTCAGAGCGATCCTTGATGGGGCAGATTTCGATTTCATCAATACCGACAGTCAACACTCCGCATTTAATGAAGAACGGCTGAAAACCTTTTGCGAAGTTGCAGACGAATTTGATATGCCGGTTCAATTCCGGATTAAGCACACCCGCAATGCCTACCTTATCGGCAACTACCTAGATTTGGGACCGACAGGCATTGAGGTCCCGCAGGTAGAGCTTGAGTCGACAGTTGATGAAGCCATTAATTTCTTTTACTATCCACAAACTGGCAAGCGCAGTTGGGGCGGCGCCTCTCGGAAGGTTGGACCGGAACATAGCGGGCGCCTTGAGTATGCACAATGGTGGGACGAAAACGGTGTTCTCTGGATGCAGATAGAATCGGTGGACGCGGTCACCAATGCGAGAAAACTAGCGAAGCCTGGAGTTGATTGTCTTTCTTTTGGACCAGCAGACTTGAGCTTCAGTTTAGAAAGCTATCCACACCACTCGCTCAAAACTCTTGATGACTGCGCGCGCCATGTGGCGGAGCAGCTGCAAGGTACTGGCGTTGCGGTTTGCCTCCGGGGTATTGCACCCAACGATCGCGATAGATATATCGATATGGGCATCACGATGTTCCTCTAGTTATCACCAGCCCACCTAGAATGGCCTCCTTGCGAGGGTTTGAAACCTTCGCAAGGTCCTGACAGTAAACGGAAGGAGTTGCATTGTGTGGCGAATACGATGATTGAACTTTCACCAGACCAACGGCATATTGCTAAAGCGCTCTTTCACGATTATCCCTATTTACGAGGCTATGTCGCGGCGGTACTCAGTGGGGAGATGGGCGCGGCTTTCGTTGACGATGTGGACAATCCAACAGTCGGTCGACTCACTCTCGGGTGGCCTCACATCTTCGCTGGCGATGCAACCCGCAGAACATCTGAAGCTATGGTGAAGGAAATACCGCCCGAAGCCACGCTAATCGGGGCAGACACTGCTTGGACAGAGGCCTTCCGACGGATTTGGGGAAATCAATTGGTCCCTTGGAAAAGGATTGCCTTTAGTCCCGGCGATTGGAATCCCAAGATGCTGACGGTGTTGACGCAGCAGCTTCCCAAAGGATACACACTTAAGCAGGTAACAACCCCAACGGAGGTTGAAGGTTTAAGGCAAGTCGTTGATTGGCTGGTTGACCGCCGCAATTATCCGACCCCCGCAGATTTCCTCAATCGAGGTATTGCTTTTGCCGTCGAGCTCAAGGGGCAAATCGTCTCGGGGTGCACATCTTACGCGATTGGCGGTGGGAAATTCGATTTGGGTATTGCCACGCGACCAGAACACCAACGGCGTCGGTTAGCCCAAGCGGTTGCAGCACGAATGATTCTCTACTGCATTGAGCATGATATCGAACCGTGTTGGGATGCGGGTAACCGGACGGACGCACGGGAAACTGAAATTTCTGCGGCGTTAGCCCAAAAACTTGGGTTTACAAACCCGACACCTTATACGGCTTATATCATCAACCCAGATAGATAGGCGGACATCAATTTTCTAACAGTTACTACGGACAGACTTTCCCTCCACTTTTCAATAATCGGGGATTCTGTCCAAGATAGGACAACATCACAAGAGGAGGAATTGGTTATATGGTAATGGCTAATACGTTTCGTGAGAAACTCAATCAAGGGAAACCCACCATCGGCACGCACTACCTCTCCAGCGATCCGGACCTTCCAGAAATCATTGGAGATACGGGTCTGTTTGACTACGGCGAGTTCTGTGCCGAGTACAGCACTTTTGATATGCAACTACTCTATCACATGGCGCGTTCGGGCCAGTGTGGTAACTTACCGTTAATGACAAAGCTAGACCAGAAAAGTGAAAGTTTTTGGGCGCAAGCTTCGATCGGTGCAGGCTTTAAGGCAGTGCTTTTTACGGATGTGCGGACTGTAGAGGATATTGAGCGATGCCATCAAGCGATAAGGCCGGACCTCCCCGATGTCGGTGGACACATGGGCGTCAAGATACGTCGTTCAGCATTGGGTGGCTATAGTGCAGACGGCTATATTGAAGACCTGAATTCGATTGTGTTTTTGATTATGATCGAGAAAAACATAGCGGTTGATAATATCGACGAGGTTCTAACGGTCGCAAAAGAAAAAGGGGTTGATATGACCCAATGGGGTCCCGCCGATTTTGGTTTCTCCAGAGGCGAACCGAACCTCATGAGCACACCGGAGATACAACCGTTTGAAGAACTTGTCATCAAGAAGTCAATAGAATATGATGTTGCCCCACGAATCGAAATTAGTGTGCCTGAAGAAGCGAAACGTTATATTGATCTGGGTGTCCGCCACTTCTGTATGGGCTGGGATCGATTTATATACCAGAGCGCCTTAGTTCAGCTTGGTGAAGGGCTTCGGAAAATTGTAGACCCCCTCTAATGGTTCATCCAACGATGGAAACTATGGCCAGCGCTAGCAAATACGGGAGGTGAATATGGAGTTAGCGGACATTAAAAAGGTGGGAGTTGTCGGGGGCGGGACCATGGGGTTCGGTATCGCCATAAACTTTGCGCTAGGCGGATACCCCACCATTATCAGGGACCTCAGTGATGCACTTCTACAGCAGTCTACGAGAAACATCAAGTCTGCTATGGATCTCTTTGTCGAGGAGGAGTTGATAACCCAAGCCCAAGCCGATGACACGATTAGCCGGATCACAACCACCACCGATTTGGAAGAAGTCGCAACGCAGAGTGATTTCATCACTGAAGTCATTGTCGAGCGGTTAAAAGACAAGCAGGTTCTGTTTAATACATTGGATCAGCTGTGCCCACCCCATACGATCATCGTGAGCAATACCTCCGGATTTGTGATGAGCGATATTGGCGCAGATGTCAAGCGGCAGGACAAAATTGGGTTAACGCACTATTTCGCACCGCCGCACATCGTGCCCGGCGTCGAGGTGGCTAAGGGTCCCGGTACGACCGATGAAACATATGACATCATCTATGATTTGATGAAAAAGGTCAAGAAAGTGCCGATCCGGGTGCTTAAAGAGTTACCGGGCTATCTGCTGAACCGGATACAGGGCGCAATGGGACGCGAGGCAAGTCGATTATGGGCAGAGGGAGTAGCAACCGCTGAAGAGATTGAACTCGGCATCCAAGCTACCTTCGGTTTCCGTATGCCCCACGAAGGCCCGTTCCTCCACTACGATTTAGCGGGTATCTGGAAATGGCCCGCAGACATACGAACGAGGAGACGCAGAGGATCCGAACCGCTCGACGAAGCTGCTGAGAAAATCAGCGAGCGTATGGCAGAAGGAAAGCCATGGTTTGTTGATCCGAATAAGTTCGATGAGGCAGTCGAGAAAAGGGATAGAGAGTACATACGCCGCCTGAAAGAGTTATATCGATCGAAAGAGCAGTAACGCTGTTATGAAGTGGAATTGCTAAATCGCGCTTATAGACTTTTCGTTGGGATCAGGCCGAAAAAGGTATAAAATAGATCTGCTTAACATCTATCAAGAAGAAAGGTTCTAACCTATGAATACAAGACCAATAAAAGCGAACCCATCTCAGATCATTGTTGAGCAACTCGCCGCATCAGGGGTCAAATACGTATTTAACAACTCAGGCTCTCACGAAGCGCGATTTTTTGACGCACTTCACGAACACCAAGATGTCCACGGTATTCTCGCACTCCACGAGGGAGCTGTCGCAGGTATGGCTGGTGGGTATACACAGGTCAATAATGATCCAGCGGTCATGGTCGTTCATCTTGGTGCCGGGTTAGCGCAATCCCTCGGACAGATGGCTAATATCTGGAACGCCAGATTGCCCGTTGTGGTCATTACTTACGCAGCAGATTCAGGAAGCGGGACAGATCGAGCGGGCTGGGGACATCACCTGAGCCACAACGTGGGTCCCACATCAATTTCGGCACCTTTTGTCAAAGCGAGTTGGGCGGTGATTAAGCCGGACGGGATTGCACATGCAATGTATCGCGCACTTTTGGTAGCTAAAACGCCGCCCGTTGGAGCGGTGCATGTGGCTTTCTACGAAGGCACACTCGGTCCTGAGGAGGTGGAGGGAAACATCATTGAGGGTGGCTTGCCTGAACTCCGCGCCGGTTATCCGGCAGATAGCGATGTCGAAGAGATAGCCCGGATACTGACTCAAGCTAAACGTCCTATTCTGCATATCGGGGATGGAATCTGGAAGAGCGGCGCAGAGTCGCAGTTGAAAGCCCTTGCCGAGCGTTTGGGGATTCCCATTACTACCGGCGGCAACCAGTGGATGCGTAGCGTACCACCAAATCACAAACTCCATTGCGAAGAAATAGATGTGCTCGAACCGGATTACGTTATCTGTGTTGGCATACGCAATATGGGAGGGTTTGACCAATTTTCAAGTGCAGAGGGCATTATTGCGATCGGTCCGGACGTCGAAAATCTCAAGAATCTTGAAGGACTCGGAATGGCAGTTTTAGCAGATGAACGTCGAACGCTTGAACGCCTGGAAGAATGCTTAGACGTAACGGAGGGAGATGTTGATCGGTTTAGCGATCGACGCACCTGGACACTTGAACAGGCGGCAGCTCAACAAGCGAAACGCAGGGAAGCGATGCAGAGTATTGAACCACAAGCCGCTAAGGTGCGTCCATGGGTACTAGCCGATGCACTTGACAAACAGCTAGCACGAATCGGTGGTGGCTTGGTCTTGATGGAGCAATTTGCCTTGATGCAGTGCATCGGCGGAATCCAACCTGCTGGGAGTAATGTATACCTCCAGCCTGCAGGCGGTTCAGAAGGTTACGGCGTAGGGGGTGCGATTGGCGTGAAACTCGCGGCACCCGATAAACCTGTCGTTGGCTTGGTAGGAGATGGTTCGGTGTATTACTCAGACTCCGGCTTCTGGACAGCAGCACGTCATCGCATCCCAGTGCTTTATATCATCCCTAATAATGAATCTTATGGAGTCGTTGCCCGCTCCTTCGGCGCAGCAGGGGGTGTTATGAAGGAAACAGGCGAGTATGCCGGTGTGGTTTTAGATGGGATTGATCCAGTAAAGATTGCAGAGGGATTTGGCGTAGAGGGAATGCATGTACAGGATGAGGCTCGCCTTGCTCAAGCGATTAGCCATGGATTAGATGTAGTCGAGGGAGAAGGACGTCCATTTATTCTGAACGTGCACTTGCCAAGGGGGCTGCCCGAAGGGGGACGTGCCGCCGTGCCATTCCATCTTGCCGATGCTGTGGCGGTCCAAGCGCGTGCAGCCTAGCCGGCTCGGCGCGATTCGTTTTCGGGGCAGGATGTGAAGAATGAGTGGATACGACGTGGTTCTATTTGACTTAGACGGAACCCTGACCGATTCAAAAATTGGTATCACCAAGTCTGTCCAATATGCCTTATCGAAATTTAGCATTCGGGAAGACAATCTTGATAATCTCGAATCCTTTATTGGTCCGCCACTGTCCGAGTCATTTCAAAAACATTACGGCTTTGAACCGAGTCAAGCGCAAGAGGCTGTCGATTTTTACCGTGAATATTTTTCTACATCTGGAATGTATGAAAATGTAGTATATCCCAGAATCCCTGATCTATTGGCGGATTTGAAAAGCAAACGGAAGGAACTAATTGTCGCAACATCGAAACCGACCGTTTTTGCTAATCAGATTCTAAATGCCTTTTATCTCGACCAATATTTCACTACTGTCATTGGAAGTCATCTTGACGGGACAAGGACTTCAAAGACTGAGATTATTGCGTACGCATTGTCGGGGAACCGAAAGAAAACCGTGCCGTGATGGTTGGTGATCGGCAACATGACATCATTGGTGCTCAAGGTAATGCGATTGACTCAATTGCGGTGACTTATGGATACGGCTCGCTTTTGGAACTACAACGTGCGAACCCCACCTACTTAGCTCATGTTGTTGAGGAGATTGGAACATTGACTGGCTAGTACAGAAGTGCGTTACAATTGCATTTAGGACATTTGTTTATGATATGGGTTGTGCACCAAGAAGGGCTCAGGGGAGAGAAGCAACAATTTCCCCGTACTCATCCTCCGTGAAGGCACGAAGTGTTTCGATGCGGACATTACCCTCCGAAGCGGTAGTAAGGGCAAACTTGGCTGCGGTTTCGTCGTCTGGTGCGTCAATGATGGTGACAAAGTCGTATTGGCCCATCACTATGTAAAACGCCTTGAATTCCGCGCCCAATGCTTGAGCGTTTTTTTGGGCGGATTTAGTACGCGCGGGTCCTTCCCTGATATTCTGTATGCCTTGTTGCGTATAGCGTCCCAACGCGATGTAAGTAGCCATTGGATTTCCTCCTTTGATGGTTCTCTATGGTGTCCTCTCAAAACATGATCGATTGTAGCAAAAGGCACAAAATATGACAATGGAAAATTGCAGAGAGGTTGAGATAATTCCGCTATTTCGGAAGAAATGAGGTATATGTATGAACAATGATGGAACTGCTTCACAAAATCTCAACGGTTCAATCGCAGTAGTGACTGGAGCAGCGCAAGGCCTAGGTCTCGGAATCGTTGAACAACTCGCTCGCGATGGTGCGACAACAATCATCGCCGATCTACAACTGGAGAAGGCTGAGACAGAAGCCGCAAATCTACGAACTGATGGCTTGAAGGTACATGCGGCTCACTTGGACATTACTAACAGCACCGAGGTAACAGAGTTCTTTGAAAGGTTGGCTAGTGAGCACGGACGATTGGATATCTTGGTCAACAACGCTGGCGTGGGCCAGCAGGTTACCCCCATTGTTGAGTTAAGCGACGAGGAGTGGGATCGTGTGTTAAATGCTACTCTGACGGGGGCATTCTATTGCTGCCGTACTGCCGGTGGAATTATGGAACGTCAGGAACAGGGTTGCATCGTTAATGTCGCCTCGATCAATGGGCAAAATCCGGCGGCATTGGTTGCAGCGTATAACGTAGCAAAAGCGGGTATAATCAGCTTGACCAAAACATTGGCGCTTGAATTGGCAGCGTATGGTGTACGCGTGAATGCGGTGAGCCCGGGTCCGGTCTACACGGAATTTAATAGAAGGAACATGGCGCAACGCTGTGAGACACTTAACATCACTGAAGACGAGATGATTGAGCGCATCCGTGGTGCCATCCCATTGGGACGGTGGGGCGAACCCACCGATATTGCTCGTGGTGTTGCTTTTCTATGTAGCCCGCAAGCGTCTTGGATCACGGGTGAGGTACTTAGGGTCAGCGGCGGGATGGAAGGCGTTTCCGCAACTCCACCGAAACGTCAGAAGAAGTGAATCTTAATTCTCGCAGCTGGAGTGAACGCATAAATTTATTTATTAAGGAGATTAATGGATGACTGAAGCTCAGCACGACGATCATATTTTTCATAGAACGCTGAAGCAGCAATGGCAACAGATCTCTCACGGCGAGGGTATCTATCTGTTTGATACGGAAGGCAACCGTTACCTCGATGCGTGTGCGGGGGTGCATGTGGTAAGCATCGGTCACGGTGTCAAAGAAATTGCGGATGTCATGGGCAAACAAGCGAGTCAGGTCTGTTTCACATACAGCCGTTTCCTAACGCAAGCACAGATTGACCTCGCCCAAAAGATCGATGACATGGCACCGGAGGGGCTCTCAAAAGTGTTTTTTGTATCCGGCGGTTCTGAGGCGACGGAATCCGCCATGAAGATGGCGCGAAAATATCATATCGAAACTGGTAACCCCAAAAAATACAAGGTGATTTCGCGATGGCAAAGCTGGCACGGCAATACGATCGGTGCGCTGTCAATGTCTGGAAGGACATCATGGCGGGACGATTACGTTCCTTATCTGCTCGATTTTCCGCATATTCCAGCGCCTTACTGCTATCGATGCCCTTACGGACAAGAATATCCTGACTGCCATCTCAACTGTGCGGACGAACTTGAGCGTGTGATTCATCAGGAGGGCAGCGAGTATATCTCTGCATTTATCGCCGAACCGATTCTCGGCACATCGGCAGCTGGGGTGGCACCCCCACCGGACTACTACCCCACCATTCGGGAGATTTGCGACCGGCATAACATCCTGATGATCACCGACGAAGTGGTAACCGGATTCGGACGAACGGGCGTCAACTTTGCCATCGAGCATTGGGATGTCATCCCTGACATTATGACCACCGGGAAAGGGTTGAGCAGTGGCTATACGCCTATCGCTGCAACGATTGCCCACGAAAAAGTCTACGACGCAATCTATAAAAAATCGAGCAGCTTTACGCATGGACACACTTATGGCGGGAATCCCCTTTCATGCGCTACCGCGCTCGCTGTGCAGAACTATATTGAGAAGCACGACCTTGTCACACAGTGTGCACGGATGGGAGATCTGATGCTTGAAAAACTGAAACCGCTTCAAGCGTCACCAATTGTTGGGAATATTCGTGGGAAAGGGTTGCTGACTGGTATAGAATTTGTCGCGGACAAAGAGAGAGGCACGCCGTTCGACGTTTCAAAAGGCGTAACCTCAGCCGTTGTAGATCTGGCTTTTGATAAAGGTGTTCTGATAATGCCCGGTGCACCTGGTTTGATTGATGGCGTGGCCGGTGATCACATCGCTATCAGCCCTCCGTTCACAATTAACGAGTCGGAGGTTCTGCAAACCGTTGATGTGCTGAAGGAAACGATTGACGAGGTGGCAAAAGGGTTAGGGCATTAAAATATCGCAGGAAGATGTTTTTCTCTAATACTGGTTATCCTTTGTAGTAATGGAGCACCATCGGGCGGTGAAAAGTGCGTTCATCAACGCGTCCCGTGCGGCAGGGGTGTCAATCCGTCGCAACGCATTTGCCGCATAAAAACGATTGTACCGATTCTCGTCCTCTAACATCTCTACCAATCTAGGTATGGCTTCGTCTGCGGGTTGTCCCAACTTCGCCAAAGTGAGGGAGGCGTTACGGCGCACCCGGTAGTCTTCATCTCGGACCGCGTCAGCCAGTAGCGATGTTGTGTCTGAGCTGCAAGATCCAACGGCTCCCAATGCTTCAATCGCATTGCGGCGCACCCACCAGTGTTCATCATTCGCCCGCGCTATCAATGCCGGCACTGCATCGCCCGCTGATTGTCCAATCTTTGTCAGAACATCCACAGTCATTGCGCGAACCCACCAATCCTCATCATCCAATGTTTCGATTAGTGCCGGAACTGCTTGTGAGCCAATCGCGGACAACGCCTGTGCTGCATAGCCGGCAGTCGGATTGGTGCCATGTAGATTGTCAGGGGGTTTGGCTGTCGTTTCCTCGATCGATGCCAGGGTTTCCTTCCGCATGGCGTCAATTAGCATAGGCACGATAGACTGCCCCATTTTCCCCAGTGTGTAAGCAGCGTTTAGACGAACAGTTTCTGACCTATCTTGCAAAGCCCCCACCAACGCTGGCACCCCATCCTCCGACGTTTCTGGCTCCGAAGACTCATGGTTCCCACACAACCAGTTCCAGACATCCACCGATGTAGCTCGGCTTTCATCGTTTGCATCGCCTTCCCACTTACGATGTTCGTGGTTCCATGAAGGTGCGTGAGGCGTCTGCATACGCGCAAATTGAAATTTGAGCATATATCGCTTCTTCGTACTATGATTCGGCGTTGCCCGGTGCCACGCATCGAAGTGAACGAGTGAAACGGTTCCGGCTTCGCCGCATAAGGGTGATGCAGGCTCACTTGCCAGTTGTGGATCATCATGGCTCACTTTTTTGTAGAATTGTTTGCCGGGGAGTAGGCCTGTTGGTCCCATGTCTTCGGTCGTGTCCTGAGGATAATAGAGCGCAAGTAGCCACTGAAAGCGTGGATGGCGCATATTGTGATCAAAGACATAACAATCCTTATGCCAACGCTGCCCTTTACTATCGGGAGGATTGAGGTGGCAGTGTCGGTGTGGGTTCATGATGTAGCCTTCCCCCAGCAGGCTGGTCAAGGCGCCCTTTAAGGTCGGATGATCGAAGACCTTTTGGATCTGCGGTATGCGAGGCAAGATATTGTTACCAGTATTGCCCTCACGTTCAAACATCACCTCGATTTGTTGGTAGATGTCTTGGTGAAAATCGGGAGGGTAGTCGGCTCGGAGGGTGATATAGCCATCAGTAATAAATTGTTGCATCTGGGTATCATCGAGGAGATCTGTCATTTTCTTCCCTTTCGTTGACTGTCTCTTGATGGGCACTGAAGCGTCTCGATTGTAATGGACTGCATACTCAATTAGAATAGGATCGGCAACCAGATATAATTATAACTGATTTGCGCACCGAAAGCGAGGATTACTGATTAGCGCAATTTACGGTTGAAAGAAGATGCGATTTGTGGTATGCTTTTGATTCGGTGAGGCTTCAAACTTTTGTAAGGTTAGGATAACCTGTTCGATTCAGGAAATTAGTGGTAGAGGAGCCATCGAGTAACATGCGTCTTGAAATCGGTATCATTGCACTCGTTGAGGAAGTATTAGGGATTCCTGCTGAACGACGCGTCCAATTCGATTGGCTGATTAACAAACCGTCTCCAGCACATTTCGGTCAATACTATCCGAGGATTGTAGATCTCTTTGAAAAGATGGGTGGTCATTGGGAGGGCTTATCCGCAAAAGCAGACGGATACCTAACCCCCGATGCCTATTTCCCCGCGCCCTACAATTTCATCTTTGAATTTGACGAATTACAGCACTTTACCGCGTTTCGTCAGGTAACTTTCGGTTTTTATTCGGAAGACTTGGCTTTGGGATTTGATCGCCACGCGTATCTACAATTGTGTGTCAAACATCAAGAAATGGCGATTCAGAAAGGCACAGATCGCTTTCGACGAAAGACAGCGGATTTCCCGTTTATTAACGGACGAGCTGCACAACGCGCCTTTTTCGACACCTTCCGGGATTGGTTGCCTCCGTTGCATGGATTAAAACCAACCTTGCGTTTGGCGGAATTTGAAGTTACCGACATTCTGAGCGGCGAACTAATCGGAGATGCCGCTAAGGACTATATTCGCTCGTTAGTTGAGCAGCGACTGGTTCAAGCGGAGCCAGTTATGTAGCGTATGATGAGTCGTTTTCAAAACTGTTCAACAGCAATCTTCTACACAACTCCGTTAGAAAAAGGAAGTAACACCCTAAATGAGCAAAAAATCGACCGGCTCCGTTTCTATCTCAAATTATCCGTTGCTTCAACAGATCGGAAATACACCGCTGGTCAAAATAGACCTATTTGCCGATGAGTTGCCCGATGTAGAAATCTATGCAAAAGCCGAGATGTACAATCCGGGCGGCTCTATAAAAGATCGACCTGTGCTGCGTATGTTGACTGAAGCCATCCGATCCGGCGAGCTAACGCGTGACAAGTTTGTCCTTGATTCGAGTTCTGGAAATGCCGCAATCGCTTACGCCATGATTGGCGCTGTTTTAGGCTACCAAGTTGAACTGGTTATTCCCAGTAACGCCAGTGAAGAACGAAAAAAGCGGATTCAAGCGCACGGTGCAAACATCATCTACACAGACGCAATCCTTGGCTACGACGAAGCCCTCCGCGAAGTTCATCGCCGACACGAAACAACACCCGATAAGTATTATTTTGCGGATCAGTACAAAAACGACAACAACTGGCGTGCCCATTATGAGACAACGGGGATCGAAATTCTGAAACAAACAGCAGGACAGATTACTCACTTCGTCGCAGGGGTGGGTACAGGGGGAACAATTACCGGCGTTGGACGGCGTCTCAAAGAGCATAGTCCGGACATTCAAATTTGCGGTATTGTTCCTGATGAGTTTCCGGGCATTGAGGGTCTCAAGCCTATGGGCAGACCGGAAGATATCGTCCCGGAGATTCTCGACGAGAGTATCATTGACAAAAAGATCCCTGTTACCATCGATCATGCGTATGATATGTGCAGCCGTCTAGCGCTGCGAGGCTGGTTTGTCGGTCAGTCTTCCGGAGGATACCTACAAGGTGCCTATGAAGTCGCTAAAGAGATCAAAGAAGGTGTTATTGTTACCGTCTTCAACGATCTAGGGGAGCGTTACTTCAGTACAAGACTGTGGGATTAGAATGGAGAACATCAGATGTCCCTGGGCCACTTAGATACCTTAACTTTTTCACATGAAATGTATGATCAAACCGCTCGTGCGATGGCCTTTCAGGCTTCGACAGGTATGGAAGCAGAGGGGTGGCAGCGTGACTTAAGAGCCAAGCTCGTTGAACTACTCGGTGGATTCCCGGCCAAGAGGTGCGAATTGCTGCCCAGAGTCACGGAAACGAAGGAGTTCCCAACCTATACCCGCGAAACAGTGCTGTTTCAAAGCCGTCCAAATATGACTGTTTTCGGCTATATGCTGCTGCCTAAAGATTTTGAAACGCCCGGTCCCGCCATCCTATGTCTGCATGGACACGGACGCGGCGTCGATGACATCGTCGGGATTCAGGAAGATGGCACAATGCGAACTGAATACGGCGAATACCAAAACGACTTTGCCCTCCAGTGTGTCAATCAGGGCTATGCTGCCTTGGCTATCGAACAGTTCGGGTTTGGACATCGCCGAGATGATGCGGCGTGTCAACGGGGAGCCGGCAATTCGTCGTGTCTACCTGCTTCCGGGGCAGCGTTCCTACTTGGAGAAACGATGATTGGCTGGCGGGTTTACGACGCGATGCGTTCTCTCGATTACCTTTCAACGCGCGCTGAAATCGACATGAACCGTATCGGTGTCATGGGAATCTCCGGCGGCGGTACAACGACCTTTTACTCCGCAGCAATAGATGAACGGTTCAAGGTTGCGGTCGTCAGCGGCTATTTCAATACATTCCGCGATAGCATTCTGAGCATCAATCACTGCATTGACAATTATATCCCCGGTGTCCTCAAGTATGCGGAGATGTATGACATCGCTGGCTTGATTGCGCCGCGAGCGATGTTCGTCGAATCCGGTACGGAAGATACGATCTTCCCGATTGATGCGACTCGATTTGCGTTTGACCAAGCGCAGGAAATTTTTCGCATCTTTAATGCTGAAGACCAGTTGGGGCTTGAAGTGTTTGATGCCGCCCATAGCTTCCACGGGATTGGCGCATTCGAATTCCTTAATGAAAAGTTGTGATTATGCGGATAGATGGGTAACCGCGAGGAGGCAAGGTTGGAACGTACACCCGTTATTGAGTTGTTTTCAATTGGAACCGAGTTAATCCTTGGGCAGATCCAAGATACCAATGCCCACTGGATTGCACAGCAGATTCTGCAGCTAGGTGGACAGCTACGCCGTGTGACTATGCTTCGGGATGAGTTTGACGAGATGGTTGAAGCCATTGAGGAGGCGATTCACCGAAAGACAGATTTGATTCTCACAACCGGAGGACTTGGACCCACTCCCGATGATATGACCGTTCAGATTATTGCGAAGATTCTCGGGGTGCAACCTATCGTACATGAGGAAACATTAGCTTCCTTTATGGAGCGCCGGGGTTTAACGGACCGTGACGACGTAAACGATGCGATGGTCAACATGGCAACCGTTCCCGAAACTGCTGAAGTGTTTCAAAATCCAGTCGGTTGGGCACCGTGCGTGCGTGTCACAAAAGATTCGTCTTCGATGCTACTGATGCCCGGTCCGCCGCGGGAAATGAAATCCATTTTTGAGGCCTACATTGCGCCGCTGATTTCCGAGCGCTATAGTGCCAAAACCGCAACTTTGCGTGTTTATGTAAATATGTTTGAGGCGGAAGTTTCGCCGCTCTTGCAACAGGTAATGGGTAAACATCCAAATGTCTACTTAAAGGCTTATGTCGCCTTAAGACGCGATGACAATCAGTATATGCCGGTTGATTTGGTTTCAACAGGCAGTGACGAAGACAACGCCCAATCCCAACTTCAAGGAGCAGCGGAATCGCTGCACACACTTGTCACCGAAAAAGGAAAGAGTTTCAGTCTTGAAGACAAATAAATAGTTAGTTGCATTCATGAGGGTTACGGCTTAGCGTCTCAGTTCGAGGCATGTTTGGGCTAAGTTTGGAAAGCCGCCATTGGTGGCCTACGCTTTAACCCTCCAACGGTATAGAGGAGATGCATACAAGTGAGAGGTAAAAGACCGACACAAGGTAGAACTACTTCACCAAGTAGAAATAGACCTGGGCAGGGTAGAGGACCTGGACAGGGTAGAGGACCCGCCCAAAGTAGAGGACCTACACAAGGCAGAGGACCTGCCCCAGGAGCAGGAAAAAGCAGAAATAAGAAGAAAAATAAGCGTGATTTTCGTAAGGATAAGGTTGAGGTTCGTGCGGAGCAAGAGACTCAGGAAACCAGAGATGGTGTCCAATCTCGAGTCCGAGCAAAGGAAGACAAGATTGAGGTCCAAGGGACAGTGATTGAAACCCTGCCTAATGCTATGTTTCGGGTCGAATTGGACAACAAACATGAGATCTTGGCGCACATCTCTGGTAGAATGCGAAAGAATTTCATTAGAATTCTGCCGGGGGACAAAGTCCTTGTTGAACTTTCGCCTTACGACTTAACACGCGGACGGGTCATTTATCGAGATCCAGGGCGGCGATCCCAAGGTTAGGTCCGTCCCTCAACAACATACCTGATTACATTGAACAGCAGCATACATACACTGCCTGTCAATTATCTGGGGTGTGCATTATTTGAGAGAAAGTGAGTTTGGCCACAGGCGCTGCCCATGGCGCAGTTACGGTTGCTGAACCTAAGATTGCCAGAATGGTATTGTCCCACTGGAGACGTTTCTCCATTTAACTTGCCTCCTAATCCGTCGAGACTTTGTGTCACGAGGGATGCACTCCGTAATAATTCACACGCCTCAATTTTCTAATGTGAGAATTCTGGCTGATTGCCAGCTTTGACATACCGCCTTGATTCGTCAAACCCACTATATTACGCCAACTATTCATGTGGTCAGGTCCCCGGAGGAACAATGAAAACATCTCCATCCCAGCGTTCTGAGTCGCGGATTACCTTGCGCGCCGTGCTATTAGGGTTCATCCTGATGCCTGTGAACGCTTATTGGATTGCCATGGTTGAGATGGTCTGGCACGGCTTCCACTTCTCCGCGACGTCCATCCCGATGAATGTGATTTTCATCGTCTTCACCCTTGCCCTTGTGAACGCGGGTGTCCATCGTTTCTTTCCATCTTATGCGCTGACCCAAGCCGAGCTACTTGTCATCTACATTATGATGGCGACAACGACATCAGTGATTGCCCACGATAACATGGTCAGCCTGATGGGTCCGCTCACTCACGCCTTCTGGTTCGCCTCACCTGAAAACGAATGGAAACAACTTATTCACCCTCACCTCCCGAAATGGCTTGTCATGGAACACACCGAGATGGCACGCCCATTTTACGAAGGTGGCGCAAATTTCTTCACCGATGGTTACTTACGGTACTGGATAGCACCTATCCTGAGTTGGACAGCAATTGCCACGTTGATTTTTTTTCTCGTCGCCTTCCTGAACGTTTTCATCCGACGCCAATGGATTGAGCATGAAAGGATGCCGTATCCAATTGCTCAATTACCACTTGATATGACTGCCCCAGGGATGAGCTTCTTTCAGAACCGTGCTATGTGGTGGGGTTTTGGAATCGCAGCGACAATCGAAATTATCAACGGACTCAATTTTTTGTATCCATCCGTTCCACTGATACCGATCCGCGAGCCGACCGCAGATCTCGCCTTGTGGCTGAACAACGAACCTTGGGATGCGATTGGCACGACCTATTTTCATTTGCGATTGTTCATGATCGGGTTGTGTTTTCTCCTTCCAATTGATTTAAGCTTCTCAATGGCGTTCTTCTACTGGGTCAGAAAAGCACAATTCATCGGTGGTCGGGCTGCTGGCTTGTATACGATTCCATACTACCCCTTCCTGCCGAACCAAGCCGTTGGTGCCTTCCTTGCGATTATTGCGATGGCAATTTGGGCGGGGCGGAAACATTTCAAGGAAATTCTGAAGCGGGTAGTCGGCATGAATACGCCTCTCGATGATTCGGAAGAGCCGGTGCGCTACCGATCCGCCGTCATTGGCATCGTGGTTTGTCTTCTCCTCCTCTACGTAATTTCCAGTCAAGCAGGAATGTCGTTCTGGGTGTTCCCACTCTTTTTTGGCTTATACATGATAATTGCAGCAGCAGTCACACGCATTCGTGCCGAACTTGGTCCGCCCGTGCACAATATGGGAGGCGTCAATCCACAAACAATCCTAACGTCGGTGGCTGGTGTAACAGCTTTCGGTAAAAGCGACCTGACCCTGTTTTCACTTTTCTCGTGGTTCAACGGTTCAAACCGAAGCCACCCGATGCCTCACCAACTTGAAGGTTTCAAGCTTGCCCAACGCACCGGAATTAACTATCGCCGGTTGATGGTAGTCATGCTCCTTGGAATTGCACCTAGTGTTTTCATCGCTTTTCTTGTTTATCTTTACTGCTTGTACGACTTCGGTGCTTCAATTGCCGTAGATGCCCCTGGACAGGTGTTGGGACCGGGGCAGGGCGTTTACAATCAACTCTCCGGTTGGTTCCAATTTCCGCGTGAGATAGATATTTTTGGCACCATGGCAATCGGTTTGGGATTCGCATTTACCATGCTGTTGGGTCTGCTACGGCTCAAATTTATCTGGTGGCCCCTGCACCCGGTTGGGTATGCGATGGGCATCAATGGCGGCACCATGGATCACTACTGGTTCGCCTTAATCCTCTGCGGAACCATTAAGTTCATCGTTTTTAAGGTTGGCGGAGCCCGTTTATACCGGCGTTTCTTGCCCTTCTTCCTGGGGCTCATTTTAGGAGATGTTGCAAGTGGATGCTATTGGTCAATTTTGAGCGTGATTATTGAGACGCCGTTGTATGTGGTCTGGTTCTGGTAGGAAAGTGAGAGAACATGGCAACAATCTTGGTTGACCCACGCCGGCAGATTGACGCGATCCATCCGAATATCTATGGAAATTTCATCGAACACCTGCGCCGTTGCATCTACGGTGGTATCTATGAAGAAGATTCACCATTGTCCGATGAGAGAGGCTTTCGGCGGGATGTGCTTGCAGCTATTAGGTCACTGAAAGTACCGAATATCCGTTGGCCCGGAGGGAACTTTGTCTCAGCGTATCACTGGATGGACGGTATCGGTCCCAAAGAGGAACGTCCGCGCAAGATGGAATTGGCGTGGAATACGGTCGAATCGAACCGCTTTGGGACAGACGAGTTTATCGAATTTTGCCGCGCAGTCGAGACAGAACCCTATATCTGTGTCAATATGGGAAACGGTACAATGGATGAGGCACAGCATTGGGTGGAATACTGCAATGGGGTGGAGGATACGTACTACGCCAACCTTCGTCGAAAAAATGGTCACGATGAACCGTATCGAGTGAAATATTGGGCATTGGGTAACGAAGTTTCAGGACACTGGAAGATTGGACATAAGCCAGCGGAGGAATACGCCGCCCTTGCGTACGAATACGCCAAAGTGATGAAACTGGTTGATAAAAATATCGAACTGGCTGCCTGCGGCTCATTTGAACAAAATGCCTCCGATATGAAATGGAATCAGGTGGTAGTCGAGAAACTCGCAGACATCGCCGATTACCTCGCTATCCACATGTACGTGGGTGATTGGTACGGTAGTTATTACGAGTACATGGCCGCATCTGAAGATATTGAGAAATTTATCCGTGCAGCTCGTGGGATCATCGACGTTGGCGTGTATTATTCGGAGAGTGGGAAGAAACTTAAAATTGCCTTCGATGAATGGAATGTGATGTACAGCCACGATCCCGAGCATCCACGACACGAGCGATACACATTGCAGGATGCCTTGGCGGTCGGTATGTTCTTAAATGCTTTCCTCCGTCACGCGGACACAATCAAGCTGGCAAACATGGCGCAGTTGGTCAATGTCATTGCACCGATTCACACAAACACAGGGGGACTGTTTTTGCAAACAATCTTCTGGCCCCTACAACTGCACACCCTCGAAAATGGAACGATCGCACTCGATGCGCAATGGGAATCGGACTGTTTTGAAACGGAACAGCACGGCAAAGTCCCATACCTTGATGCCTCTGCAAGTTATCAGCCAGATCTCGGACGCATTTCGATTAACCTGATTAACAGGCATCGGACAGATGCGCTGCCAGTTTTAATCGAAAATCAACACGGGAATCTCAAGAATAACGGTGTCCTGTTTGAGATCACCGGCGAAGATCCGACAGTGATGAACAACTTTGGTGAAGAAAATGTAAAACTGGCAAAACGGGAATTGGCGGTGTCATCTAATCCGTTCACAGTCATATTACCACCACATTCCATTTCGATGGTGCAGGTATACATTGGATGACACTATTTGTTTTTACATTGTGGTCAGTTACGTGAAGTTTGACAGCACTCCGGTGAATGGAAAAAATGAAACGTGAAGCGTGAAACGTGAAAGCAATTGGTTTATTGGTTCATTGACGAACGAATGCGTTTCATATCTTCACCAACTCACACCAAAGGTTATAACAACGATGGGAACAGGTACAGAGCGTCCGAACTTATTGTACATCCACTCCGACCAACACAACCCCGCTGTCATTGGCTGTTACGGTGATCCGCTGGTGCAGACCCCTAACCTCGATAGTCTTGCAGCACAGGGAACCCTCTTTACAAACGTCTACTGTCCGTCGCCTGTATGCGTGCCATCACGGATGTCGATGTTGGCAGGCAGGTATCCATCTGATATCGAGGTCTGGACGAATAACCACATCTTGGATTCTGGAATCCCCACCTTCGCACACGCGATGGGGGCAGCGGGATACCATCCGGTACTGATCGGTCGGATGCACGGATTGGGACCCGATCAATTGCACGGCTATGCAGAGCGTCTGGTCGGTGACCACGGCGGCAATTACCCCGGCAATGGGGCGGCTCCGAACAATTTGCGGGGCAGCCTAACACAATCAGGGGCTGGCCAAAGCAGCTATCAGGTTCACGACGAAGATGTGACCGCCGCAACTGTAAATTACCTTGATCGGCTCGGCGTTCAAAAACGGGCGGGCTTGCAAACAGAGCCCTTCTCGCTCTCTGTGGGATTGATGCTGCCGCATTCGCCCTACGTGGCACGCCAAGAGGACTACGAACTCTATCAAGATGTAATGACTCTTCCCAGACATCCCGAACCGTACTCCGACGCACTCCACCTGTACTTCAAGTGGTGGAGAGAGTGGGGGAATCTTATAGATGTCCCCGAAGCAGAGATTCTGAGGGCACGAGCGGCATACTGGGCGTTGGTGACACGGATGGATATAATGATTGGGGAGATTCTTGAAGCGCTCCGAAAGAATGACCTAGCGGAGAACACGCTAATCATTTATAGTTCGGATCATGGGGATCAGATGGGCGAACACGGATTGTGGATGAAGCGCACGTTTTATGAAGCGTCGGTCAAGGTGCCGGCGATCCTCTCTTGGCCCGGAGCCTTGCCGGAAGGTGTCCAGTGCGATCGCGTTCTCAGTTCGCTTGACCTGAACGCGACAATGCTGGAAGCCCTCGGTGCGCCGCCCCTGCCCAACGCTCGCGGTAGAAGTGTACTCGATCTGCTGCGTCAACCCGACATAGAATGGGAAGATCTCGCCTTCTCCGAATACTGCACCTACGAGAATTGTTTGCACCGGATGATTCGGCGCGATGAGTGGAAGCTGAATTACTACCACGGCCAAGAACCGCAGCTTTTTAATCTCGCTGATGACCCTGATGAACTATTGGACCGTGCACAAGATGAGAGTTGTCGGAAGATACGGGAGCAGCTGACCGCTGAGGTGCTGGAAGGCTGGGATCCCGACTCAGTTGCCGAGAAGATGGCACAGAAACGGGCAGATATAGAGATTATCCGGGCGTGGGCAGAACACACCAAACCGAAAGACCAATTTCGTTGGGATCGCCGTCCGGAGATGGACTATCTAGATTGAAACACCCTTCAATCAATGCAAGGAGATGTAGGTAAGATGTTACCGATTCTTTACTGGTTAGCCACTACCGCCCCAACTGCATCAGGAACTCCTCCCGTTGCGAAAACTGATCCAAAAACAGACACTGTGCATGGTGAAGTGCGCCTTGATGACTATTTTTGGATCAGGGAGAAATCAAACCCGGAAGTCATAGAATACCTTGAAGCCGAGAACAGATATACCGAAGCGATGATGCAGCATACTGAAGACTTTCAGGAACAACTGTATCAAGAACTTTTAGGCAGAATCAAAGAGACTGATCTCTCCGTTCCCGAAAAGATGGGCGATTACTACTATTACACCCGCACTGAAGAGGGCAAACAGTATCCGATCTATTGTCGGAAAAAGGGAAGTTTGGAAGCGAAGGAGGAGATCCTTCTAGATCAGAACGTCCTTGCCGAGGGGCATGAATATCTAGAAATGGGGGTCTATAAAATCAGCCCGAATCATCAACTGTTGGCGTATTCCACTGATACGACCGGCGGGGAGAGTTATACGTTGTGTATCAAGGATCTGAATACCGGTCAACTGCTATCAGACCAAATTCCAAACACCTACTACAGCGTTGAATGGGCAAATGACAATCAGACCCTCTTTTACACCACACTGGATGCGGCAAAACGTCCCTATAAACTCTACCGACACCATCTCGGCAGCGACCCGGCAGCAGATGCGCTTATCTATCATGAGACAGATGAGTCGTTTTTTCTCGACGTTGCCAAGACGAGAAGCAAGGCTCACCTGCTGATAGAATTGGAGAATATTAATACTTCTGAAGTCCACTATCTGGAAGCGGATCAACCTACAGGTGATTTCAAGGTCATTTCACCGCGTGAGCCGGAGCTGGAGTATTCTGTTGACCATCACGGTGATCAGTTTCTCATTGTTACTAACGCGGAGGCGGTGAATTTCAAATTGATGCGTGCTTTTGTTAGTAATCCATCAAGGGAAAAGTGGGAGGAAGTAATACCCCACCGGGAGGCGGTAAAGTTAGATGGCATCAGCGCATTTCAGAATCATCTGGTGATTTCTGAGCGGGAAGCTGGGCTTCAAAAAATCCGGGTTCGCAACCTTACGACGAGCAAAGAGCACACGGTGGATTTCCCTGAACCTGTCTACACGGTGCATCGAGGAAGAAACCCGGAATTTAATACAGACACCCTCCGTTTCCACTACGGCTCGCTGGTTACCCCAATGTCGGTCTTTGATTACAATATGGACGCTAGAACCCGCGAATTGAAGAAGCAGGACGAAGTCCTCGGTGGATATGATCCATCCCTTTACGAATCGGAGCGAATTTTCGCCAAAGCGGCGGATGGCACCGCTATTCCTATCTCGCTGGTATATAAAAAAGGGCGGGTCAAAGATGGAAAGAACCCACTGCTTTTATACGGATACGGTTCCTACGGCATTAACAGCGACCCCTACTTTTCATCAAACCGCTTGAGTCTGTTAGGCCGCGGGTTCGGATACGCCATCGCTCACGTCAGAGGCGGCGAAGAGATGGGGCGGATGTGGTATGAGAATGGCAAACTTCTCCACAAAAAGAACACCTTCACCGATTTTATCGCCTGTGCCGAGCACTTGATTGCAGAGAGATATACAGCGAGCGACAAACTGGTTATCCAGGGCGGCAGCGCAGGCGGGTTGCTCATGGGGGCTGTCACAAATATGCGTCCGGAACTTTTTGAGATTGTTATCGCAAAAGTGCCTTTCGTCGATGTCGTCAACACTATGCTTGATGCCTCTATCCCGCTGACGGTCATTGAGTATGATGAGTGGGGTAACCCCAACGAGAAAGCATTTTACAATTACATCAAATCGTATTCCCCCTATGACAATGTCGAGGCGAAAGAATATCCACATATATTGGTGACCGCGGGTCTCAACGACCCACGGGTACACTATTGGGAACCCGCCAAATGGACAGCAAAGTTACGTGAACTGAAAAAAGGGAATAATCGGTTACTTCTCAAAACAGAGATGGGCGCGGGCCACGGCGGACCTTCGGGTCGGTATGATTATTTGAGGGAAATCGCTTTTGAGTATGCGTTTATTTTTGATTTGTTACATATAGGCAAGTAGGGGCAACATTTCTGTCATGTGTGAAACGTGAGAAAAGGCAGATTCCTCCTTACGTTCCATATTTGATGAAATTGATAGGAACATAATGGAACTTCTAACACTCCAACTGTTCAGTTATTGATGAGGTGAAAGATGAATTTACAAGATAAAGTTTGTATCATCACCGGGGGCGGTAGTGGTATCGGACGCGGCGCGGGGATAATGATGGCACAGCAGGGTGCCAAGGTGGTGCTGGTTGGTAGGACTGCCTCCAAGGTCGAAGCAGTCAGAGACGAGATTATCGCCGAGGGCGGCACAGCTATAGCTATTGCATTAGATGTCGCGGATCATGACGCGGTTCATCAGATGGCAAAGGATGTGCTCGATACCTTTGGTCGGATCGATGTGTTGGTAAACAACGCTGGCCACAGTTCCAAGAATCGGAGACTGCTGACCATCACGCCGGAGGAGATTCGCAGCGTCTTCGATTCTAACGTGACTGGCACAATTTACTGTACACAGGCGGTAGTTCCTGCCATGCTGAAGGCGGAGCAGGGTACCATTATTAACGTATCGTCGCTGGCTGCTGTAACTCCCGGACCTTTTAGCGGATTGGCGTACGGTCCTGCGAAGGCAGCGGTAATTAACTTCACCGATTTTCTCAATATTGATCTTCGGAATACCGGCATTCGGGCAAGCGTCATTATTCCCGGCGAGGTTGACACGCCTATCCTTGATAAGCGCCCCGTCCCGCCTCCCGACGAAACTCGTCCAGAGATGGTGGATGTGGATGAAACTTCGGCGACAATTTGTCTCATGGCTAGCCTCCCACAGCGGACTAACCTCCCATCAGTAGTTATCAGACCGACAATGCAGCGGGATACGTCCGGAGAGGTAGAGGCGATGCCAGAAGTGAACTGAGAACCTGAGAGAATGGGCGGAATTTAACGCAAGGACGCAAAAACACAAGCAGAAAACTCATCCTGGGTAACCCTCCCAAAGCGTAGCCGGGTTGGAAGGAGAAAAGGTAACATGCCAACGACCAATCCTCATCTCGAACTAGACCAGAAAATTGTTGGAGATATATACACCTCAACTGAACCGATGACGTTGCTGACAACGCTCTGTGACGATTTTGGATCGCGATTCGGCGGGACGGAAGGCGCATCTCTTGCCGCCGATCTGCTAGAAGAGAAATTTAACGCATACAGGTTGGCTAACGTCCACAAAGAGGCTTACGAGTATGATGGGTGGTATCGTGGGGAGGCAACCCTGGAGATTCTTAGTCCTGTAGCCCGCGAAGTGCCGTGTATCTCACTGCCATACTGTCCAGCCGCGGAGGTGGAGGGAGATCTCGTTTTCGTTGATGAAGGGGTAGAGAAAGATTTCGAGAAAGCGAAAGATCGCCTTTCAGAAAATATTGTCATTTCTCGGAGTGGTGGCATCCACCGTATGGAGAAGTATGACCGCGCTATTTTATACGACTCCAAGGGATTTATTTTTCAGAATCATTATCCCGGTTATGGCGAGGTCACCGGCACCGTTGGCTGGAACCACGAAGCGGTTATCCCCGGCATCGGGATCTCCTACGAGACTGGCGAATTTCTTCACCGCTTGTCTCGACAAAACGAGGCAGTACGCGTAAGAATTAAGACCACCGATGTATATCGCAACACAACAGCGTGGAACATCGTGGGGGAACTCCGTGGCAAAACGCATCCTGAAGAGATTATCATTGTTGGCTGTCATTATGATGGACATGACATAACGCAGGGCGCCAATGATCCGCTCAGTGGGATGGTGGTTGTCACAGAAATAGCGCGCGTGCTATCGGCTTATGCGGGGGATGGGCTGGCTCGCACTGTGCGATTTATTGCTTGGAGCAATGAAGAGGTAGGGTTATTCGGCGCCTATCATGATGCACAGGGGTTAGGCGACAATCCGGCGCATGTTCGCTTTGCTTGGAACTTGGATTCTGCCGGTAATCCCGACGGACGAAAAGGAATTCAGCTTCACCGGCTGCCGGATTTTGAACCCTTCATCGAAAATGCAGCAGAAGAGATGGGGCAAGACATCTCCGTTGGGAGCGGCATTAGTTGTTATTCCGATCATTATCCCTATTTCCTGAAGGGGATTCCAACGGGCAGTATCACGACGGTTGGTCGCCCACCCGGTAGAGGATTTGGGCACACCGCATTCGACACGGTGGATAAGACCGATCCCATGTCTATCCGAGAAGCAGCGGCACTTGGCGCACGGCTTGTACTGCGGCAGTCGAATGCAGCATCGTTGCCGCTTCAACTCCGAAAGGCGGACGAGGTTGAGCAGATGCTGAAGGAGGATTCCGGATTGGAACAACATCGGCTGCGAGAAGCGGTTTACGAAAAGCTCGGTAAGGAGAACCTGCGGCAATATTGTAACGCTGTCAGACCGTGATACAAAAAATCAGGTGTTTTTTTAATCTTGATCCTTTTGTGCACTCTTTAACAGTTGCTTTCGCATTTTTTTCAACTCCGATAAATCCGGATTTCGCTGTACTCAACTTGCTTTTTTCGCGTCAGATTTTGGGCAACAGTGTCTGCGAACGTCTTGGGTTTGCGATTCGGTTTCATCATCAATATCCTCCTCGATAAATCGGAATTTTGCTGCGGGCAACCCACTCTTTGACAAACGTTCCTTTGCCAAGACGGTTTCAGCGACGGCCCCACGATTTACCGCATGAATTCTACACTGTTGGTGATCGTCACTCCTAACTGTGACATGTCGTGTAGGAATGCATCACCAAGTGACTCAAAGCCGGGAACATTTGACGAACAATCCTCAAGGATAACAAACTTCTTCGCCCCTTCATCTCCAAGCTCGACAGCGACATCCCGCACCGTGCTTGCAACGCAGTGGGATAACGCTTCGCCGACGACAATTACCTGATCACACTGTTCTAGTTTCTGGATCAGACCGGTATTGAGTTGCGTGCCGGGGTCTTCGGGATCCGGCACATCTGCCTTCACCGCACTGTAGTGTTCGGTGAAGATATTTGAACCTTTCGTTACAAAATCAACAACTCCCAACTGGGACGCCTCCCAATCCCGTACCGCCTGCTCCACAGAAGGATACAACGCACTCCCCCACGTTGCGATCCGGCAATGTATGGGCCAAATTGTCAGTTGATATCGATTGTTTTCTTCCAGTAGTCGCGTGTAATCCAGCATCCGTTTCGTGAACGCTGAATCGTACGGCAGCCAATTTCCATCTCTGACATCCTGATGTGTGATGGTAGTAAATGGTTCAGGCGACTCACCAACACTATTTTTCCAAAATATGGGATGTCCGACATCAACCGTGTGATGGGTATCAAGCGTGAAGTGCATATTGTGTAGATGCTCCCTGATCCGAGCGATAAACGCCCCCAAGCGGGACATATCATCTTCTGCACCCGGCACATAGAGCGCGCCCTCTGGATCACAGAAATCATTTTGGCAATCAATAGCTAAAAGTTCAACGCGCATAGCCAACCTCCTTTTCCCTTTGTGGATTTTCTGAGACAGTTTGTTGTTTGGATTTTTTCGATCTGATTGTGGTGTAATTATACTACAATACCCGTTTGATAAACGACATAAAAAGATGTATAATAGTATCAGGCATGAGGAAAGATCTAGTGCGTCTGCTGATCTGACCTGCACATCTATTACACTCGCATCAAGGTCACCAACCGAAGTTATCATCGAATACAATTCCAGCACTATGGTTCCCACTGCTTCAGTTAAATTGGCAGATTTGGCACCTTAATAGTGAACCAAAAAAGGGACTTAAAATTTCCGACCTACCAGACGACCAAAATATCGCATAAGGAGCACAATAATGCGGACGACACATAAATGGAATGACGACACGGCAACGATTTGCATCGAAGGGTTGCATCAAACGGTTCGGATGCTCCACGTCACTGACTCACACATTGCCCTCATTGATGACCGTGATGCTGAACATATAGAAGCTTGTCAGGGGGCATGCGAGCGTTTTGAATCGAGAGATCAGATTTTCGACCAACTGATGGAAGAAGCCAAAGGTAGTTCCCTGGATCTGGTTGCACTGACAGGGGATATAGTGCACTTCCCCTCTCAATTGGGTGTCGAAAAAATCGTAGAATCGATTAATAAAGTAGATGTCCCAGTGCTGTATACATCTGGAAACCACGATTGGCATTATCCGGGTGTGGAGGGACGTGGAGAATTGCGGGAAGAGTGGTGGGGTGCATTGGCACCCCTGCATCACGGACAGGCGGCGTATGCTCGACACGAGATTGGTGGCATCCAATTTTTGCTAGTCGATGATTCGATTTATCAGGTAAATGAAGAACAGACAACATTCGTGAATACGCATCTGGCAAACGGGCTACCAACGATACTGCTTACCCATATCCCGATGAGCCTTCCAACGCTGCGGGAGCCAACATTAGAACGCTTCGAGAACCCAATTTTAATCGCTGATCCGGACTGGGGACCTGAGGGTCGGGACCAATGGGGGACAGGAGAAGATTTACCCCCAACCTTAGAATTTGCGCGTACCCTTGTGGGGGCGGAGAACCTTGTCGCTGTTTTTTGCGGCCACATTCATTTTGCACATGCGGATAGCATCAATCTAAATGCCGTTCAGTATGTGGGAGCCCCTGGGTTTGATGGTGCAAGCCGGTTGGTAGAGTTCCGTCCACTGTAAATTGATCACTAGCGTGAACAAGGAAAAATATACTCGTTTGGGGTTGAAACCCGCCGCGTCATTTGTTAGAATGAACCCATTCAGATCTCACACATCACATCAGAAAGGATAGCACCATGCAGAAGCTGCCAAAGCTATTCTGGCTGCTACCCCTCATCATCAACCTTCTAATTTGGCCTCCCGCTTTTGCTCAAGTCTTAGACTCCTCCGATAAGATTGGAGTCCTCGAAAATCGGGATCGGAACGGAGCGGAAATCGTTGAGCAGGATGCATCCGCCCAGCCCTTGGACGGAACTTCAGATGAGCAGCAAACACCTTCACGAAAGTACGTTGAACTATTAATCAAGGGGCCCCTTGCAGAGGTCAAACCTACATTTGTATTTTCTTCACAAGTTAAAACTCTCCGAAGTATAACAAAAGAAATTGACAAAATTCGCAAGGACGATGAAGTTGCTGGTGTCTTACTGAAGATCAAAGGACTTGGGATCGGTTGGGCGAAGCTACAGGAACTCCGTGATAAGATTACGCAACTTAGGAGCGACGGAATTGAAGTTATCAGCTACCTCGAAAGTGGGGGCAATACAGAATACCTACTCGCCTGCGCCACGGATCGGATTGTATTGATGCCGGCGGGGATGGTCGGTTTAACGGGATTACGGGCTGAAGTGATGTTTTTCAGGGGGCTTCTGGATAAGCTAGATATCAAAGCAGATATGTATGCTGTCGGCAAGTATAAATCGGCGATTGAGCCGTATATGCGAGACACCATGTCGGAAGCCCAGAGAGAGGCAATGAATGCAATTCTCGATGATCTTTATGCTCAGCAGATTGAAATGCTCGCCAACGGAAGGAGCGAAATCGATGTGGTGTTAGCCGCAGATCTCATTGATCAGGGTCCCTTTACCGCCGAAGAAGCATATCAAGCAAAGTTGGTTGATACGGTCCAATACTACGATGAACTTGTGCAGTCAATTGAGGAACGTGCGGAGGAAAAAATTGAAGTCGTTTCGGAGTATGGAAAAAAACCAACGAAGGCACCCGAACTCACCGGCTTTGCGGGTTTCATGAAACTTTTTTCCATGTTAGCCTCGTCAAAGCAGCCAAGCTCCGGGGAGGGAAAACCGCAGGTTGCGTTGATTTATGCTACCGGTCCCATCATGTCCGATGCGCCTACCAGTCCATTCACAACCGGACAGGTTATGACCCCCGGTGAAATGGCAAAAGCACTCCGTGAAGCCCGTGAGGACAGTGACATCCGAGCAGTTGTAATGCGAGTTGATAGCCCCGGCGGATCTGCGGTCGCATCAGACGCCATTTGGCGGGAAGTGCTGCTGACGCAACGGGAAAAGCCATTTGTCGTATCAATGTCGGATGTCGCCGGATCGGGTGGATATTACATCGCCATGGCTGCAGGGACAATCGTCGCCGAACCGGGGACAATCACCGGCTCGATTGGAGTACTTGGCGGCAAACTCAACCTCAAAGGGCTCTACAACAAAATCGGGCTGACAAAGGAGGTTATCACGCGTGGACAGAACGCAAATCTCTATTCAGATTACGGCAATTTTACGCCGACAGAGCGTGAACGGTTGCAGAAGCTGTTAGAGACAATCTATCAGGACTTTGTCCGAAAAGCTGCTGAAGGACGCGATAAAACTGAAGCGGAGATTCATGAATTGGCACAGGGCCGAATTTGGACAGGAAAACAAGCAAAAGAGATTGGACTTGTCGACGAACTTGGCGGACTTGATACCGCACTCGCGATTGCCAAAAAACAGGTTGGACTAGATCCCGCTGATGAAATTGATATCATCAGACTGCCAAAGCCGAAGACAATCTTCGAAACCTTGATAGAGGATATGGAGATGGATATGCAAATTCCGATGACTTCTCACCTCCCTGTGTCAACACCGATTGAGGCGGCTTTGTCGAGTTTTTATTGGCTGCATCTATTCACCAATGAGTCGGCTGCAACGGTGATGCCATTTGAAATTATCATCAGGTAACAAGGAGATAAGGGGGGCAAAAACGGCTTGACTCGAATAAAGATTTGTGGGATCACCAACATCGACGATGCACTGATGGCAATTGATGCGGGTGCAGATGCCCTCGGCTTGAATTTTGTTCCTGATACCCCACGCTACCTCAAAGATACAAAAGTTGCTGCAAAGATTATCGAACAACTTCCTCCTTTCATCACGACGGTTGGACTGTTTGTCAACGCGGACTTGGAGGTGATTCAGGCAATCGCCGACGAATGCTCTTTGGACATGCTACAATTACACGGTGAAGAATCCCCCCAATTTTGCCGGGCACTGAATCGCAGGATCATCAAAGCGGCGCGGGTCAAAGATGAATTGAGTGTTTCGCATCTGTCCGATTATCGTGTCAGTGGGTATCTGCTGGATACTTATGTCAAGGGAGTTCTAGGCGGTACAGGTGTGGCGTTTGACTGGCGCCTCGCTGTGAAGGCGAAACAGTACGGTCGGATTATTCTTGCGGGCGGACTTGACCCCGATAACGTTGGGTCGGCTGTCCAGCAGGTGCGTCCCTATGGCGTCGATGTCAGTAGTCGCGTTGAGGCGAGTCCCGGGCGAAAAGATCCGGTCAAAGTGAGGGCATTTATTCAAAATGTGAAAGAGGTAGATCGGGAATGGAAACAATTGAACTGATTTACAAACGCCTGCCGGATCGCGTGAACCACTTTCCACAAAATCTGCTTTACGAAGACGCCGATGTCATTGTTACGACACAACGAATCAAGCCTTCCAGCCCAATCGTCATTGACGGTGAGACTGTGCTTGGCGATAACTACAGAGCGGTTTGGTTTGTCTTTGCCAATCGCTGGTACGATATTGGAAAAATCTATAATCTCGAAGACCAATTCACAGGGTACTACTGCGATATCATCTTACCGATGAAGCGGACAGAAAACCATTTTGAAATAACCGATTTATTTCTGGATCTGTGGGTTTCACCGGATGGCAGCTATCAGATTGAAGATGAGGATGAATTTGAGTCAGCCGTAGCGCACAATTGGATCCAGACCGATTTGGCAAATCAGGCGAGGAACGCACTGCAAGATTTGATTTCAGAGATTGAATCCGGCGTTTTCCCACCAGAGATCACAAATCACTGGCGATGAAAAGAATAACGAGTAATACGTAACGAGTAAGGTCGAAGACTCTCGGAACGGAGGATTGACCCAATAAATCGATCCCGATTCGGTTGCCCGACTTGTCTGAATTACCGAGCCGTGAATCCCGATGGAGTCGGGAGATTCAAAGCAACTTGCTCATATTCTCTTACGTATCACGTATTACGCACTGTTTGTTTCTACGTATTACGCTTTATGGAGGTTTTTATGTCCACAATCACCAACGGGGAAGTTCGAGACGACTTCCGGCTTTTTGCCGGGCGTGCCAATCCAGAATTGGCGAAGGAGATTGCGACGATTTTAGGGGTTGAATTGGGGAAAATTTCAGTCAGCACATTTCCCGGAGATGAAACCCACGCCCAGGTTGAAGAGAGTATCCGCGGCGCTGACATCTATATTGTGCAGCCGACCTCGCCACCGACAAACGATCATCTAATGGAGCTGTTGGTGATAATTGACGCGGTAAAACGCGCTTCTGCCCAGCAAATCACCGCTGTCATTCCCTATTTCGGCTATGCACGACAGGATCATAAATCAACAGGTCGAGAACCGATTAGCGCAAAACTGGTAGCGAACCTGCTAACAACCGCAGGTGCAAATCGAGTTGTAGCCGTCGATCTGCACGCTGCGCAGATTCAAGGTTTCTTTGATATCCCCGCCGACCATTTGACGGCACTGCCGACACTTGCAGATTACTTTAAAGACAAGCAAATTGACGATGGTGTAATCGTGTCTCCTGATGTCGGTCGGGCGAAACTGGCGGACAAGTATGTCGATATGCTTGGCATGCCGCTGGCAATCATGCACAAAAAACGGAGCGGAACTGGTGGGAGAGAGGTGAAGGTCGTGACCGAAATTATCGGCGACGTTGTAGGCAAAACCCCAATTGTCATTGACGACCTCGTAACGAGTGGGAGCATCTATCAGCAGGCGGACGCCATTGTTGAAGCAGGTGCTAAGCCAGCATATCTTGGTATCACGCATCCGGTGCTTGTTGGTCCTGCGCTAGAACGTCTGAACCGCCCTTCGATTCAGGAAGTTGTTGTGACTAATACAATTCCCGTGCCTGCTGAGAAACGGATGGACAACAAAGTCAAGGTACTGTCTATTGCCCCACTCCTCGCCGAGGCGATTTTGAGGATTCACCAGCGACGGTCGGTGAGTCAGGTCTTCTTTGATCAGAAACTGGTTTTCCCGGTGTAGTACCCAAGTCGTGCGAAAGTTTGAACCCTTCGCACGGTCTAATTCAAGAGAATTGGTTAGGTAAATCGCTACGCGATGGATAATTGCTGATCCCAAATGGATTTGGAGGTGTAAAGTGAAATTCAAACGTGAAGACATTTTAAACCGATTGCGAGCAAACGTTGAGGCTGGCAAGCCGATCATCGGTGCGGGCGCAGGAACCGGCATCTCTGCTAAGTGTGAAGAAGCTGGCGGCGTAGATCTCATCGTGATTTATAACTCAGGTCGCTTTCGCATGGCGGGTCGAGGGTCGCTTGCGGGAATGATGCCCTACGGTGATGCGAACCAAATTGTTGTTGAAATGGCAAGCGAAGTGTTGCCGGTTGTTCAGAATATACCCGTGCTCGCAGGAGTCTGTGGGACAGATCCGTTTCGCTTGATGGATGTATTCCTAAAGCAAATTGACGCGATTGGCTTTTCTGGGGTGCAGAATTTCCCAACTGTAGGCTTGATTGATAGCACATTTCGACAAAACTTGGAAGAGACCGGGATGGGTTATGGACCAGAAGTGGAGATGATCCGCACTGCCCATAATCTCGGTATGTTGACTACCCCTTACGCCTTCAACGAATCGGAGGCGGAACAGATGGCAGACGCTGGTGCAGACATCCTTGTTGCCCACATGGGACTGACGACGAAGGGGAGTATCGGCGCAAAGACCGCGTTGACGCTTGAAGAATCCGCTAAACGGGTGCAAGCGATCCACGATGCGGCAAAGTCAGTCAATCCCGAAGTCTTGGTCATTTGTCACGGTGGTCCCATCGCTGAACCAGAAGACGCTCAGTATATCCTTGATAACACTACTGGAGTTGTCGGGTTTTACGGTGCATCAAGTGCCGAGCGTCTGCCAACGGAACGTGCGATTACTGCCCAAATTGAGTCGTTCAAGTCAATTCACCTGTCGTAAACAGGGAGGAGATATTGATGCAGATGCCAAAAGCCTCTCCGGCACGTGCACAATATGAGGCGGATGGGTTTTATCTGTTCCCGGAGCCGGTTATTGATAGCGCAGTGGTTGAACGTGCTGTCGAAGGCATGGATGCGGTCCGATCAGGAGAATACGAAACCGGCACGCCGCCGCGCCCGTCGGCTTGGAATCCCGGCGACGATCTAAAGAAGCTATGTAAGATAGAGATGTCTCAGATTGCAAACCGTGCGATCATGGAATTGGTCAGCCAGTCATCGATCGGAGAACTGGCAGCTGAGATTACGGGTGCTGAGATGGTGCAGGTGTGGTGGGTGCAACTTCTCTATAAACCTCCTGCTGATCCCGATGGAATTACACCCACGAACATTGGCTGGCACCAAGATCGCCACTATTGGCAGTCGTGGGAAGAAGGCAGCGAGCTACTTACGGCATGGATTGCACTCAGCGACGTCACACCGGAAGCCGGTCCCATGAAATTTGTTCGTGGTTCACACAGATGGGGATTTCTCGGTCATAGTGACTTCTATGGACAGGACCACGAGGCACAGCGCGAGGAAATCGATGTGCCTGATGGTGAAGGCTGGGAGGAGGTCCCCGCTATCCTGCCGCCCGGTGGAATCAGCTTCCACGATAATCTCACTTATCATGGCAGCGGTCCCAATCTATCAGGAGAACCACGCCGAAGTTTTGCAGTTCATCTGCGCACGGAGAAGTCCAGACCGGTTGACAACCTCCGGGGTGGATTAACGGAATTCATTGATACGCCTACGCATTGTCCGGTAATCTACGGCACAAAATAAAAGGAGTTTTTCTGATGAAAGGTGTCGTCAAATATCAGCGCGGTGACGGGTTCACAGAACTCCGTGACGTTGATGTTCGGGAACCTAGCGCCAATGAAGTTCTTATCGAAGTGCACAGTGCGGGTATCTGTGGATCTGATCTGCATATCCATCACGATCACATCAACCTTCCCATGCGTCCTCCGGTTGTTATCGGACACGAATTCAGCGGCACAATCATTGAGTGTGGATCGGAAATTAGTCGCGTTGAGGTCGGAGATCGCGTGACTGTTGAGCCCACTTTTTCGATCTGTGGACAGTGCGACTATTGCCGTTCAGGATTTTATAATCTGTGCAATCATCGGGAGATTATCGGCTACTGGCATAATGGAGCGTTCGCAAAATATTGTACCACCCCCGAAACCGGACTACACAAACTTCCCGAAAACGTAGACCTGATCTCTGGATCACTGACGGAGCCGCTCGCTTGCTGTGTTCACGGTGTAATCGAGCAGACGAAGGTCTCCGCTGGCGACTTTGTCGCGATCACTGGTCCGGGAACTATTGGACTGCTCAGTTTGCAAATAGCAAAGGCGGAAGGGGGTATTGTCGCTGTCTGCGGCACATCCGTTGATGCAAATCGGCTCAAACGTGCAGCAGAGCTTGGTGCAGACCTAACGATAGATGTAGAAAAGGAAGATGCGGTAGAAGTTATCAAGGCGCATACCGACGGCTACGGTGCCGATGTTGTCTTGGAATGCTCAGGGGCAGCGCCGGCAGCACCGCTAGGCATTGAACTGACCCGTAAGCGTGGGAAGTACACGCAGATGGGTTTGTTTGGCAATCCAATTAACATCGATTTTGAACAGATCGCCTTTAAGGAGCTTCAGGTGACGGGATTTATCTCACAGAAGAAGACTGCATGGGAGCGTGCACTCAAACTGATGGAGCACGGTATGGTTTCCACGAAGGCGTTAATCACCCACGAAATGCACATCTCCGAATGGCAGGAAGCTTTTGACCTCTTTGAGAGGCGGGAGGGAGTAAAGTTAATGTTGCGTCCTGAATAATGGCAAGGGTTTTATTTTTTGCGTTCTCGGCTTCGCGACGCCAATACAAGTAGATGCAGGTGACACTATGGAACATTTAGATTATACGGCAGGTTATAGAACCGTAGACGATTTTCGAGTTTATCACCTCAGTGCCCACAAACCGAACGCTTTGGGTTCGCCGCCAGACCTCACAACCTTTAATGCAAATTCAGATGTCAAGTCCTCAGATTGGCTCGCCGCTGCTGAAATTGTGCCGGAACTTGGAAACAACTGCTACCTCTTTAAGGTTGCCGATGGCGATAGATGGATGGACGTAATAGAATCGCCACCGGATCTTGCGACGTTGAAAGAACGTCCTACCGCCTACGGCAATCCGATTCTGTTTCCTTTCCCGAACCGCATCCGGGATGGCAAGTTTACGTTTGAAGGCGAAACCTATCAATTTGACAAACTACCCGACTCCCCAACCTCTATTCATGGACTGCTGCTCAATCAACCGTATCAGGTCGAAAGCTGCACCGCCGGTAGAGATGGGGCGATATTGGTCTGTGCACTTGACACCCGCGATTTTCCAGATATAGGGCGACAATATCCGTTCCCTTTCAAGATTCAGATTACCTATACCCTAGCCCCGGTTAGTCCGACAAATGGTACGTCTGATTCATCCACTGAGACACCAACGCTGTGTCTGAAAATGGATGTTTCAATCACAAACACAGGTGAACGGAATATGCCGATGGGGTTTGGCATCCATCCCTATTTTCACACTCTCCTTGCTCCTGACTCGGATGCAACGCAGGCGATGATTACCGTCCCCGCCTCAAAATATTGGGAACTTGATGAGGCACTCGTGCCAACCGGAAAGACACATCCGGTTTCCGGTACGTTGGATTTACGGAATGGGCAACCCTATGCCAATACGGAACTAGACCATGTTTTTACAGATGTTCAGCTGACAGATGATATCAGCCGTTGTATCATTGACAACCGAGATACAGGACGCAGCACGGTTTTGGAATCGGATAGCCAATTCAGGGAATTGGTTGTTTATAAACCGCCGGGACGCCCCTCTATCTGTTTTGAGCCGTACACCTGTCCGACAGACGCCATCAACTTAGAAGCGAAAGGCATACCGGCCGGGGTGATTGTTCTGCCGCCGGATGAGACATTCTCGGCAACAGTTCGCATGATCCCAATCCAGCGCCCTTAAATACGGAGATATGGCGTCAATCCGAAAATAAAAAAATGGTGGGGAAAAATACACCGCAATAAGACCGAATGGCAGGATGTTGATTTTTCTCCCAAACACCAGCGATGTTTTGAAACTGAAAACGAAAACCATGAGGTAGTGAGAAAATGAATCACGACACTGATTCAGATCAACGGCGATTTATCAGGCAACGGCCAAGAAGTGTAAAGAATAAAATATTGACGATGCTGGTGCTCTTATCAATATCAGGGCTCATATTAGGGCTCATTGCGACGCTGCAAGTCGTGCTGAAAGTTATCTCAAAATGACTAGCGGTGAAGCCTCTTTAGCCCGTGACGGCAGATGTCTGTCACCCCGGATGGGAGGAAATCGAGCGCAACCCAGAATTCGCCTCCTTCCGACGCAAGAGATCTGATAGCTGATAAGCAATTTTGAATGATAGGAGCAATGTACACAGAGACCGCCCCGCCCCGATTCTGCCTCACCGGCTGAAGGAGGTGTGCCCTCATTTATCCGACGCTGCAGTTTACTGTATCATTCCACCTTCAGAATAATCTTCCCAAAGTTCCGATTCGCTTCCATATATGCGTGCGCTTCGCTGGCTTGCGATAAGGGCATTACACAATCAATAATCGGCTGAATCTCTCCTTCTTTGAGTAGGGGGAGCCATCGATCGACAAAACGTTGTGTAATTCCGATTTTCTCTTCAATCGATTGCGGGCGCATCACTGATCCGAAGACCTGTAACCGTTTCCGCATGATCTGACCAAGATTCAGTTCTGCATCGGCACCGCCCATCAGTCCCACCATAACCAAGCGACCCCGCGTCTTGAGGATTGAGAGATTGCGTTCTAAGTAAGGCGCACCAATGAAGTCTTGAACCAACTCCACGCCTTCTCCGTCTGTCAGTCGCATAATCTCTTCCGCAAAGTCCTGCTCCTTATAATTGATGCCCTCCGTACAACCGAGCTGCTTGCTTCTCTCAATTTTCTCCGCGGAACCGGCTGTGATAAAGACACGAGCACCCGCATGATGCGCCATCTGGGTTCCCGCTGTCCCCACACCACTGCCGCCGGCATGGATGAGCACGGATTCCCCAGCACTCAAACCACCGAGGGTAAAGAGTGTTTCGTTGGCAGTAAAAAAGACCTCCGTAACCGCCGCCGCTTTTTCAAAGCTCCAATCGTCAGGAATTGGCATCGCCATGCGATAGTCAATGACCGCCTGCTCCGCGTAAGCACCGCCGCCGACCAGACCGAACACGCGATCGCCTCGCCCGAAGCCTTCCACTTCATCACCCCACGACGCAACAACCCCGGCAAGCTCCAAGCCCAAGATTTCTGACTCGCCGGGCGGGGGTGGATAGCCCCCTTGCCGCTGTATGGTATCCGCTCGATTGAGTGCAGTTGCTTTTACGTCAATCAATAACTGTGTGAGTCCAGGCGTAGGGGCAGGCACTTCCCCTAATTCCAAGATCTCCGGTCCCCCGTCACCGGTTCTAATAATTCCTTTCATCGGTTCTCCTTTCAGATATTCTACTTATTTCGCTTGACCCCGTAATCCACCCTATGTATAATCGCAATCTGAACCCTAAAAAATTCTTTAATAATCATGTCAGAAATCGAATCCGTTGCTGATATGGGTAATCTATGTCTCCGCCTCACGGGTATTCTGTATAGTTATAGCTGCCTATCTTCAGCGGAAGTATGGTAACACCCTTCTAAGGTGAGCGCAAGATGTATTAATTTGGAGATCGCTTAGATTTTGTCCACAAGGAGACTTTAACCATGAGCAAAATCCAAACATTTTTCGACGAGAACGGCTACTACTTGGCAAAAGGTGTTTTCTCAGCAGATGAGATCAACTTGCTTGAGAAAGAGTTTGATAGAATTGTGAGACAACTCGAAAAACCCAATGAAGACGATCCAAACCATAACGGCGTCATCTCCACACGCAATGTGCAGCAGTATTCGAGTCTATGGCTGACAACCCTGCTTCACAAGGGGTTCCTTGACATCGTTGAACAGTTCATCGGTCCCGATATCGTCCTCAACCATTCGACACTTTTTGAGAAGCGAAAGACAACTGGAGAAACCCCCTTCAATATGCACCAAGACTGGAGTTACCTACCAACCCAAAAGAACACTATGATTGCGGGAATGATTCACGTCAGCGAAGCGACGGAAGAGATAGGTTGTCTAAGGGTCTATCCCGGATCACACAAACAGGGGCGGATGGAGAGTTCAAAGGCGGTTGACCCTGAGTTTCACGAAAAGTTTCCATTTGAAGGTGCCACGGTGATTGAAGCCGAGCCCGGTGACGTTACCTTCTTCGATTACTTTATCGTACACGGCTCAGAGTCCAACCGCTCTGAGAAGGCAAGGAAGGTAGTTATTGCAAGGATGTTTTCTGGCAAGGATCGGAAGGAGGACCTCTATCAGTTCAGTGAGAATTTGGTGCTACGTGGCTGGAACCACCATACGACCGAGGCAACTGCAAGGAAAGCTGTTGTGAAACCCCAATAGATCCAGGTGGAACCTGCTAACACGAAAGGAGAACCATCAATGCCAATCGTCGCTAAGGAGAAACGAGATCAACTCATCCGCGATGGTTTCTGCGTCTTTGAGAATGTAATAGAGCCGGAGATGGTAGCAAAGCTAAACGCCATGAGCGAATGGATGATCGCGCAACAGGATGACGAACACTTCGAGCAGCACCGTTCACAAGGTTGTATCATTCCCTACTGGACTTGCCCCCATCCAGCCTTCACTGAAATCCTCATTGATCCTAGCGCGATGGCGGTCTTCGCCGAGTTGGGATTTGATTCTCCTAAATTCTGGAGCGGTTTTGTGATCAGTAAGCCTCCGCACAGTCCACCGTTATATTGGCATCAAGACGGGGTGTTGTGGGACCACCCCATCAGCTACACCAATCAGCCGCAGCAGTATTTCCTGATGTACTACTTGGTCGACACGCATATACACAACGGCTGTCTACGTTTGATTCCCGGTTCTCACCTGAAACGGCATCCACTGCACGATATGCGCGCAAGGGACGACGACACCGTAATCCGTGCAACCGATATGGATCATCTCGCCTTCCAACAGATTGAAGGTGAGGTTAATGTGCCAGTTCGCGCTGGCGATGTTGTCGTCGGCGACTCACGTCTGTTGCATTCCGCCCGCGCCAACCAGACTGACCAGCGTCGCACAGTGCTCACAATCTGGTATTGGCCCGCCTATGATGACCTACCCGACGAAGTCAAGGCGTTAATCCGCGATCATATCACTAGCAGATCTGAATGGGCTGACTGGGTCGAACAGACGCGACACATCACACAGGAATTCTTGCCGGTCTATGAGGGCGAGGCGAAAGCGGTCCCTTGGGGTACATTTCCCAGCGAAGATCTACAGTAGAGTCCCTCCGAGCTAGCCCTGAAGATGACGTGCCGCAGAAACAGTGTGAAACGGTTGGATTAATATCCTCGTTTCAGATCCACCAGATTTGTGAGCGGCTCTTTGGCAAGGTATCGCCGTAAGTTGTCATAAAAAATGGCTTTGCCCGCAGCAGCGGTTTGGGTTGAACCTCCAGAGCAGTGTGGGGTTATGAGCAAGTTCGGCGTATCCCAGAGCGGACTGTCTTCGGGCAGCGGTTCTATTGCCGTAACGTCTAGCCCAGCACCAGCAAGTTGCCCATCGTTCAACATCTGCATGAGCGTATCTTCATCTATAATGCCGCCCCGCGATACAACTATCAGGTAGGCTGTCGGCTTCATGAGTTTGAGTTGTTCAGGTCCGAGCATCCCTGCGGTTTCCGGCGTGATTGGGGTTGCAACTGCCACGACATCTGAACGTCGCATCAGATCGTCGAGTCCATCCAACAGACTCAGTTCAGCCACAAAATCGGGCTTGGGCACTTCGTTGATGTCAACCCCAATGACCTCCATATCAAAGCCGTGGCCGCGCTTGGCGATGGCACGACCGATATTGCCCATGCCAACCACCCCCAGCGTCAAACCGGTCAATCCGACCTGAGGTCCGCTGAATGGACGTGTCCAGTTGTGTTCGCGTTGTGCGTCCAAAAGACTTGGTAATTGGCGTGTAAGGCTAATCAACAATCCAAAACCGTGCTCGGCGATTGTCGCAGCGTGAGAACCGCGGGTGTTGGTAACAGTGACGTCGCTCTCCGCTATCTCAGGAATACGCGCCAATCTTTCTACTCCAGCACCCGTATTTTGGATCCACTTCAACTGTTTGGCTGCCCGAAATGCTTCCCCATTGATTGCGCCGAAAACAGCCTCAGCATCGACAATTTCGCGCAGAATATCATCTTGGTTAGCAGCAACGGTGAACTGTACTTCGGGAAAGTTTTTCTGTGCATCTTCGAGACGATCTTGGGACCATGATGCGGCGACAAGTAATTTCATAGAAATTGCGCGGCGAAAGTCTCAAAAATTAGATTTGAGGACTCAACCGCTTTTCTCCTTTTTCAATTGAGTTGTGAACATCAAGAGGATATATTGGCGTACTCCCAAACCTAAAGGATTGGGATTCTTATTCGTTCCTTTAGAAGTGGAATTGTGCTATTAACAAGGTTAGCTCCGATTTATCGGAGACTTACGACCTCTTCTGCAAAGGTAGACGCCCCTACCCTATGGATATTGACCGCAGCGTTACGGTCTCTATCCAACTGTGTATGGCAGCTTGGACACTGCCATGTGCTATCACGAAGGTTCAAGTCTTGATTGACTGCGCTACAGACATGACACGTCTTTGACGAAGGATACCATTTATCAATGAAACGGACTTCTCTATCCTTCTTTTGGGCAATGTGTTTGAGTTGCTGCACAAAGTCAGAAAAACCTAAGTCAGACACCTTACGCCCCCAAAGGTTTTTCATACCCTTTAGGTTAAGAGTCTCCAGTGAAATCCAGTCGTATCTGTCTGTGAGGTCATGTGCAAGTTTCCAGTGGAAGGCTTGTCGCTGGTTCGCAATCTTTCGATGTTTTCTCGCAAGGTGGACCCCTGCCCGCTCTCGGTTGTTCGAGCCTTTGACCTTTCGTGAGTGGTTACGGTGCGCTCGCTTGATAGCGTTAAGCCCGCGTTTAAAAAACTGTGGAGATTCGTAGTCGTTGTAGTCAGACCCGGTGAGATACCGTTTCAGTCCAAAGTCAAACCCCGCGCTGCTACCCGTCGTGGGCTGACCTAAATCCGTGTCTACATGGTCTGTCAAAATGATGAGCCATACGTCTCCGATGCTGTCACGTTTAATCGTACAACGTTTGGGTGTGCCGAGTATTTCTCGACTCTTGAAATAACGGTATATCCGCTGACCGATACGAATATAGTTGCTTTGCAGCAGTTTCCAACCGGCTTGGGTGAGCGTGTAGGACTTGTATCGTTCGCGTTTCTTGAAACGTGGACGCCCTGAGCGTTTCCCACTTTTGTGGTCAGCGAACATTTTTGAGTACGCTTTATCAAGTCGGTCTATTACGTCTTGCAACGATTGACTTGGTAACCGAGTCCAATGGGCATAGCGGGGGAGTTTTTTTAACTTTGTTAGGTGTCGCCTAAGTGCTTTCTTGCCGGGGTATTTGCTGTAGATAATGTAGTACCGACGGCACAAGGCTACGAAGTGATTCCACACTGCCGCATGGCTATCAATCGTTTTCTGCAATTCACGATTGCCGTGATTGTTATACATTTTGAACTTGTAGGTTGTCATGGGATTGTCTTTTTGTCTTTCATGCCCGTCTAGGGGGTTGTGGGAAACCCTATCGTGTGATAGGGGTCAGACTCTCCCACAAAAGATATATCATATTTCACCTGCAAAATCAATAAAAATCTGCTAAGGCGGATGTGTTACCCCCAAAGGTAAACCTTTGGGATACAACTGGGATACAACCCTAAAGAGAACTATCGCTAAGACAAAATTAGTGTCAAGCGAATAACTATGGTAGATTTCAGAATTAATTAGACACTATGAACGAGCGAGGTCAGGCACCTTGTGCTCAGAGTTACGGCGCACGGAGTGTGCCTACGTGCGCGATGATGTAATGTAATATACAACAGCCTTTGATGCTGTCATGGAAACTTACTCCATATGAGTCTTACCCTAACTGCGTTGCTGGAAACACCAGCGTGGCAAGCAAGGGAAAATGGCTTAGAAAACAATGAAGGTAGACATTGACTATGAACCCGACTAAACTGGTATGGTGAGTCAACTAACTGATGCTTGAAGCCTCGTGAACTCCAAACAGGTGAATCTACAAAGGGGACAGGAGTGGAAACCCCTCTGGTAAGCCTGTAGCCAAAAGGCATGAGCTGATGATACGGCATTGTAGGCATGTCGTGTGAGTAAGTCAATGGCTTCGGGGTAAAGTCAGCACCTAACCCAGTTACGGTATATTACATGAGAATCATTGAGTCCCTAAGTCCTCTCATTCGAGAAGATAAGGGAGAGGAGGACAGGTAGGTAGTTGAGTCGTAATACTCACCTGTGCGATATGTAATGTATTAAACAGTTTACCAAGCATGTCCAGTAGTGTATACAACAGGGCTTGTATCAGTAAGACAGCAACAGGCGAAAATACCACAACTCTGGGTCGCTTTGGTTTTACAACCAGCAAGTCAAACTGTATACAATAGGGGCCGTGTGCGGTGAAAGTCGCACGCACGGTTTGGAAGCAGGGAAAATGCCGTGAGGCATCTACCTATGCTTACTACTTTTAATGTCCATTTATTTTTAGAATTCACCATAAATAACGGTGCAGATTAGACATTGTACACAGAGAGTGAGACGTGAAGCGTGAAAACAATTTGCATGAAGGATTATTGAGGAGGGAGGTACTGGATGACTATTGAACTACCCGATTGGGTAACGTTTCCTGAAGACGACTGGGTTGAGATTACGGCAGAGGAGGCGGGATTCGATCCTGAAAAATTCGGAGCCTTTATAGGGGGCATGGAGGTCAAGGGTGCATCTTTCGGCGGAGAGGATCACTCTGGCAACAAATACGGCGCCGTGATTACGCGTGGCGGTTATTTGGTTCACACGTGGGGAGATCGGCATTATCGGCATCAAACCGCCTCCGTCGGAAAGGCTTTCATGTGGGCGCTTCTCGGTTTTGCAGTCGCTGATGGACGCATCGATCCCGACGAGCCGATCAACAGACAGTGGACCGGCGAGGGCGAACTTTCCCACCGCCACAAATATTTGACCGAAGGTCATCACAAAGAACTGACTTGGAAACATATCATTGGATCAAAGCACGAATCCCTTCACTGCGGAGGATTTCCGATCGAGTTAGGTATCCGTTGGAGGGAAAAGGTAACCGGACTTGAGGCAGCGAACCTTATACCGGGCGTTCCTGAATGGTCCAAGTGGAGCGGCGATCCTTTCTATGACCTCTACTCTCATGCCGAGCCGGGCACAGTTGGTCTCTATAGTAGTGCCGGGTTCTGGCGTTTGAGCCAAGCGCTTACCTACGTCTTGGGGGCTGACCTGAAGAATATTATTCAGGAGCGACTCTTTGACCGGATAGGGATTCCGGCAGAACGGTGGGATTGGCTCACCGGCGGCTATGTCAAAGATCACAAATATTTGTATCCTACGATTCCAGATTCGTATACCTATCTCGACCCTCCCTATGAAATTAACGGGAATCCTGTCCGCAGTGGTCCCGGGTGGGTCGTCATCAGTGCGTCGGACCTTGCCCGGTTTGGTCATCTGAACGCAACAGGGGGCATCTGGAAAGGGGAACAGGTTATTGATCCTAACTGGCTACGGGGACACGGCGGTGGGAATAAGAGCGGAATGAGTGGCGAGTCCAAATACTTTACTGCAATGGGGATCGTCACGACCGAAGGTTTTGAATACAATCACACCACTGAAACAGCGAGCTTCTTGCCTGAAGAACTGTTCACTGGACCCGTGCAAGTAGGTGGAAACTCATAAGGTAGCACTTGAAAGAGTTCGGGACATCAACCAAAAGATTAGGTACTCAGATTCAATCGAGAGTCCGTCCGGTAGTCAGCAATGCTAGAGGAGGTTCACATGTCAAAACTTCTGAATGAAAGTGCCATCGCACAATATAATCGGGAGGGGTATTACTTCCCTGTCAAGGTGCTAGACGACGAACAGGTAGCAGCCAACCGGGCGCGACTTGAGAAATTTGAAGCTGCTCAAGGCAGTCCCATCGCGGGAGCGCAGCGGAGCAAGTCTCATCTGCTCTTTACATGGGTTGATGATCTGATGCGACATGAGCAGATTCTTGATGCAGTCGAGGATCTGATCGGTCCTGATATCCTTTGCTGGAACACGTTCTTCTGGATCAAGGAACCACTCAGCGAGAGTTTCGTCTCATGGCATCAGGATCTGCGCTATTGGGGCCTTGATACCGACTACTTGGTCAGCGTATGGTTGGCACTTTCACCGGCAACGCTCGAAACCGGCTGTATGCGAGTCCTACCGGGCAGTCATAAGGGAGATCTCTTGCCTCACTCGGATGAGTATAAAGAAAACAACCTCTTGACCCGTGGGCAGGAAATTGCAGTGGAGGTCGATGAAGCCAAGACTGTGGCAATGCCGCTGCAGCCGGGTGAAATCTCGCTGCACAATGTACGGTTGGCGCACGCATCGGGTCCCAACCGGTCAGAAGATCGACGTATCGGTCTTTCGATGCACTATATGCCTACCCGCACCAAGCAGACTGTCGGCGAATGGGACAGTGCAGCACTTGTGCGTGGCACGGATCAGTTCGGCCACTTCAAGGAGGCTCCACGTCCAACTAAGGATTTGGATCCTGATGCAGTTCAATTTCACGAGAAGGCGACCAATGCTGTCCGTGAGATCCTGTTCAGCGATGCTGAGAAAGTACGTCGGACACTCTGATCTGCCTGCTAATATACTCAAGCCAATTATTGTTGAACCTCGTTTTTGGAAGGTAGGGCATGAATCAACTCAAGGTCGGTATAATCGGCTGCGGAGCACATGGACGTGGGCATATTCGAGGCTACGCGGAGATTCCCAACGCAGAAATCATCGCTGTCGCGGACGTGAACTCAGATAGGGTGCGCGAGGCAGCGGCTGAATTTGATGTTCCATACTATTACACCGATTACTGGGAAATGCTCAAGCGTCACCCAATGGACATCGTTAGTCTCGCCCTGCCGCCATCAGCCAACCGGGACGTGGCGATCGCTGCCTTTCAAGCGGGTGCCAATGTGCTGGTCTCCAAACCGTTGGCGATGAACCTCGCTCAAGCGAAGGAAATGGTCACTACGGCAAAGCACTGTGGGAAACTGATGTCAATGGGTTTGCAGAACCGTTCCAATCCTGAAGTGCAGGCGTTGCGTCAATTCCTTGCTGAAGGAGAGCTGGGCAACGTTTACCATACACGGCTTTGGCACGGACATGTGATGCACATCCCCGGCACCCCCACCATGTACAAACGTCACCTAGCGGGAGGCGGCGTGTTATTCCATACAACCGTCCATCTGCTCGACGCGACCCTCTGGGCGTTAGGTAATCCTAAGCCGGTGCGTGCCTCAGCGGCAAGCTACCAGAAAGTGCGCCGAATGAAAACCCCGCTCATAACATGGGAAGGATCGGTAACAGACTGCGACATCGAAGACTTCAACGTCGGCCTGGTCCATTTTGCGGATGGTTCGACGATGACGGTGGAAAGCAACTGGATGATGCACCCACGCTCCCGATCTAGTGGCGCCGAAATTCTGGGTGACTGGGGAACTGCCAGCCTAAGACCTCTACGGATTGCGCTAGAGGACGGCGATAGTATTGTAGATGCGACACCTCGTACCGACGAGACAAGTCAATTCGGCAGCATCTATCAAGACTTCTGTCAGAGCGTTCAGGACAACCGTTTGCCTATCGTTCGATTCGGCGAGATGCTTGATGTGCAGCGGGTGATGGACGCACTGTACGAGGCAGCCGAAAAGGGCAGGGAAGTTACAATCGCTGATTGACCTCCGGAAACGATTCAGGCAACACTACGAATAAAGTGCGAAGAGTTTAGCGTTATTGAGGTAGACCCTGACTTTGAAGAGTCCCGCTGATTGGGCAACCATCTTATCCTCAAGACCGCCGGTGCCCGCTGCCGTCGCCCGATTTTCTTTCCATCTTACTCGATGTTCCGTTTCATCGCCGGTGAAAGGCACACAATCTTCTTTGGAGAAGCCCGATATCACTCGGTCGAAAGGATCCACCAACTCCACCTGCAATGATCCGCCTGCAGCATCAGCGTTTATCCACAACGAATCCGGCTTGATGCTGAGGGAGGTCGTGGTCACAAGCCCTCCTTTCTCCGCTCTTAGACAGACCAATCGGTCCTTCTGAATCTTCGCCAGACTTATCCCTCGGCGGGTCGGCTCACCATGGCGAGGTGGCTCACCGTGTAGGTCGTTTGAACCACCATAATAGACCCATATCTCCTCACCACGCACAAAGGGGGCGTGTGGTGGATAAACACAGCCGGAGTCAAAACTGCCGCGGGAACCACAGACCAAAATCCGCTCACGCCCAGCTGCACGATGCCACGTCCGACCATCCTTCGAGTACGTGAGTTGAACGTCCATCTGGTTCATCCATTCGGGCATCCACGGTTCAATCTGATTCTGGGCAATCCAACCTTCGTTAAGCGTGTGGAATACGGACAGGAACCCGATCCGAAAATCGCGATACGCCAGCGAACTCATGCCGTAGAATTCGTGATCCTGCGGGGGATCTTCTGCGTCGGGTTGCACGATAATCTGCCGCGGTGTCCAGCTTTCAAAATCGTCGCTCTCAGACATGCAGATGAGCCGGACGTTCGGTCGTCCACGCAGATAAACGACGTACTTATGGAGATTGGGATCCCAGTAAGCGACCAAGTGTGTGTCCGATCCCTCTGGAATGACCGGGTTAAGCCAGTATTTAGGCACGTTCCAATTAATCCCGTCGGATGAGTACGCAACACAGACAGGCTGAACAATCCCGGCAAATCTCATTGACGCGCTCTGGAACATAAAGAGCATTTTGTATCGCTTGTCGGGGTCTAACTCAATGGGATCCTTCATAACTCCCGTCCCCGCACCCCACCTGAACATCGGAAAGACGAGGTTATTCTCTTTGCTTCCCCCATCTTCGACAAGATTGAGAATTGGCTTTTCCCAGTGATAGCCATCTTGCGAGACAGCATAGGCGAGTCCATCCGCTTCTTCGCCGCGAGCATCGCTTAATCTTCGCCCCACGCCATACCACATCTTGAAGAGGGCATCCTCGTCATCGTAGATGACATTGATGTAGCTGCCAATGCGCCACTCCTCCTCCCAAGGCTTGTCCTTTTCAATCAGCGGTTGATCGGACACCTTCTTTGCTGGAACGATGCCCTTTGTAGCGCCCTCAAGGCTTTCTATGTGTGCATCATCAATAAACAGATACGCAGTCCCCTTGTCTGTCATACGATTCCCCTTTGCTTCTGATAGTACCCAATTTCATGCGAATACTCGGTTAAGTTATGATTTCATCCATGGTTCATTAAAACGGTAGCAACTTTGATTATTGTATCATTTCGCTACTATATATTCTACGCTAATCCATTAAACCGTCAGTCTGCGTCCCTCAGTGATAGACTTTGCTCAAAATCGTGTCTGACAACTGAAAATCTGCTTGACATCATCCGTAAATGCGTCAATGATATTAGCATCGCTAACATTAATCTGAAGAGATGATCTTGGCTTCCCGGACGGGCTGTGCAGGTCGCTATTTTACCCAAACAACACTGTTCTAACGCAAGTTGCCAGTTGATAAACTAACTGCTGGAAACGGACGCAATAGTCGGGAATTGGAATTCCCTCCTACAGAAAATGGGCGGTAGGAGCGATCTCCGAATCGCGACTGGCTTGACTATGGCTAACTAGGGCGTGTTGACATTTGGCAGCCCGTAGGTTGAATTGAACGGTTAAACGGCAGTCTCTATCAAGTACAAAGGCGGCTTTTGTACCACAATCTGTATGAACATTAAAAAAACAGTTCGGTAATTTGCTAGTGGCACCAGCGCGGTTTTCAACCGCGCCTACCGTGTGTTTCAAGGAAAATCGGGATTACCGATTTAAGTACTTAAACTTCATTTAGATTGTGATCCGAGTTCGCAAACTAACAGTTTGCGCTACATCGCAAACTAACAGTTTGCGCTACATTTATCAGATTATCCAATGGTGACAACGTTTGCCGAATAGTAGCCTCAAAATGTCAACAGAACCTAGCAACTTAGGTTATTCTAATGACTTAACTACCCACTTGATAAGGCACGGATTAATATAAAAGGAGTTTTTCGATGAACCGCCCTAATGTCATTCTTATGATGGTAGACCAGATGCGCGGTGATTGCATAGGTGCTGATGGCAACACCTATATCGAAACACCGAATCTCGATTACCTCGCCGCTCGCGGAACCCGATTCCGGCACGCTTATACCGCCTCGCCCTCCTGCATTCCAGCGCGAGCAGCGCTCATGACTGGGATGAATCAATGGCATACCGGTGTCCTCGGTATGGGTGGCGGACAGGGACCGATTCCAAATGACTTCCCACATACATTGGCGGGTGAACTGACCAGTGCTGGGTATCGGACGCATCTCATCGGTAAAGGACACTTCACACCCCAACGCGCCAAGATGGGGTGTGAAAGCCAAGAGTTAGACGAATCCGGACGGATGTTGCGCCACGGTCAGAAAGACGAGTATCGCACTTGGTTCGATGCGGAAAAACGGCGCGACATCACACCCGATGATCACGGTGTCGATTGGAACTCTTGGGTTTCTCGCCCATGGCACACCGAAGAGTACCTACATCCAACATCATGGACGATGAGCCGCGCAACTCATTTCCTCGCTCAACGTGACCAGGAGCGTCCTTTCTTCCTCAATATCTCTTTCGCTCGACCACACTCTCCCTTTGTACCTCCCGCGCCCTATTTCGAAATGTATTACAACGACACTACTCCGCCTCCGTCTGTCGGTGATTGGGCTACCTGTCACGACAGACCTGAAGACGCGATTGACCCCAACGCATGGCGCGGAAAACATTCAGAAAGACGAATTCATCGCGCACGGTCTGGCTACTACGGTGAAATCTCCTTTATTGATACCCAGATTGGTCGGTTGATGAACTGGTTTCGGCGGAATCAACCGGACACCTTTGCGGATACGTGGTTTATCTTTACCTCCGACCACGGCGAAATGCTCGGCGACCACAACCTATGGCGCAAAACCTATGCCTACGAAGGCAGCGCCCGTATTCCCTTCATCGTCACTCCACCGACTCGTGGTTCCGCAGCCTCCCGCAAGGTAGCCGATGAAGTAGTCGAACTGCGCGATATCATGCCGACTATCCTGGATGCGGCTGGGGTCGATATTCCGAAAACCGTCGATGGACAGAGCGTTGTGCCATTGACACAGCAGCCCGACCCAAATTGGCGCCCTTACCTCCACGGTGAGCATTGCACCTGCTACTCTCATGAGCAGGAGATGCAGTACGTCACCGATGGAAAACGGAAGTTGATTTGGTTGCCACGCATCAATGTGTTGCAGTTTTTTAACCTCGAAGAAGATCCGGGAGAGTGCCATAACCGGATTGACCATCCGGAATATCAGGCTGAAGTCGCCAAGTGGAGGGGATACTTGATTGCCGAACTAACAGCGCGGGATTGTGGCTGGGTGGCAGATGGGGAGTTGGTCTCCCCGCCGCCGGAAGCCCCTCTGGTTTCGCCCTACAAAAATGTCCGTTGGCAGGGAGAGGCGTGAAAACAGGCTGATTTGCTTGAAATCACTTTCTTGTTTAGAAATAGATTCGGAACGACGAAAAAAAGAAGGTTGGATAGCCACCAAACTCCGATTTAAACTGTGTTTCGTCGTCCTCAGTTTCAGGACGTTTGCCAATTCCGATGAACCCACCGGCGGAGAGATAGATGTCCTGCGCGAAGTTGTATTCAACCTGTAGAGAGGGAAATACCGAAGGATCAGCGACGTTTGATAGCACGACACCACTCAACGAAATGAGCGGTGTGATTTGGAGGGTAAGTCCGGGGACAAGATAGTGTCTGCCCATGAGGTAGACGGCTCCATCGGTGTAAGCCGGTCGGTCCAAGTTGTCGAGATAATCCACCGGTTCCTGTGCACCCGCACCACTGAAATGATACTCGATGAACCCGTAAGCCCTACCTTCAAAACTGTAGTCCAACCCTATTGACGCACGGAGATAATTCTCTGCGTGCGGGTTTTCACTATCGAATGCGTTGGCGTAAACGTAGGCTGCCTCAAGCCAGAACCCGGCACCGGCGATCCCACGCGCTATATCAAAGCCAGCCATCAGGTGTTCATGAAACCCCAACAGTGAAATTGAGAAGTCCGTTTCTACTGCATTCAGTTGGCTGCGAAGGAAGAAGGCACTCTTTTCAAAAGCGAAATTCTCGCCAAAAACATAGCCGGTATCAAACTCTCCCAGCACACCAATCGGGATCTGAATCCGAATCGCATCCACACCGATCCGGTCCTCCGTGTCCAGTTGACTGTAGGCGTAGGGCGCAATAACGTCTGTTGGATTCACGACCCGCGCACTTCCCCATGCGATGGCTTGGCGACCGATTGTTATGTCGCCAAAATCAGCACCGTAGGCAACTGAAGCCCGATCCAGATTCTGAAAGAGGCCGAAACTACCGTCCGGGTCATTCTTGTCCGGATAGAGGGTGGCATCAAAATCCACAGCGCGATAGTGGAGTGAACCTGCAGCACCTGCGATTGGCGGTTCAGAAAACAGCGAGGGATCTTGAATACGGGGAGCGAAGTCGTAGGAGAGATCAAACGAGAGGGCATCGGTGAATGTGTAACCGCAATTCAATCGCAGTCGATTGTTCACCGCACCAATAATTGGTTCGTCTGGCAAGGGCGGATCCAAACCTGTGGAAAAGTTTTTGTAGTATCCGCTGATTTGAAGCCTATCGTTGGCTAAAGCGATGGTTGAAATCAGAATCATTGTCCACCACAGATATACTTGGCAGATGATACCGACGCTACCCTTTAGTCTCATCACTCTCAACGTGCCCATCCTTCAACGTTATCAAACGTCTCGCCCTTTCCATTACCATTGGATCATGGGTCGAAAATACGAACGTCATGTTTGTCTGCGTATTGAGGTGACTCATCATATCAAGCAGGTCCGCACCCGTTCTTGAGTCGAGGTTCGCAGTCGGTTCATCTGCAAGGATAATCGCAGGTTCAGAGACCATCGCCCGTGCAATGGCGACACGCTGTTGCTGTCCCCCTGATAGCTGCGGCGGGTTCCGGTCTGCAAATCCCGCTAGCCCGACCTCCTCCAGCATTGCAGCAACGCGTCTGTGCCGTTCTGCCTTGGACACATGCTGTAAGAGCATAATGTATTCCACATTCTCTTCTACCGTTAGCACAGGAATAAGGTTGTACGCCTGAAAGATGAAGCCGATGCTATCCCGACGAAAATCCGACAGTTCATTGCCGCTCATGCCGGACAGCAGCTTGCCTGACAGCCAGACCTTCCCGTCCGTCGGTGCATCCAATCCGGAAATGATGTTGAGAAGTGTCGTTTTTCCCGACCCAGACGGTCCCACCAACGCCGTAAACTCCCCTGACTGAATCGTCAAATCAACTCCCCGCAGGGCTTCGACGGGCACACCATTTCCCGCATACACCTTAGTAATCTTTTCTGTGACAATGACATCGGTATTTGCCAAAGCTTACTCCTTCTACAAAACGTGATGCGTGAAACAGATCTCTTTGTTCTTTTCTTTTGTCGCTTTTGCTGCCTTAAAAACTCCTACGCATTGCAGTTGCTGGGGCTATCTTCGCAGCATATCGAGCCGGATACAGCCCAGTAATAATGGTAAAGATAAACACCCAGATTGGATACAAGATGAACGGTTCGACTGTCATGATGGGGTAGATGAGTTCCTGCATTGTCACACCCATGTACTCAATGTCGGTGTAATCGATGCCGACCTTTGTGAATATCCACGTCAAGACGAAACCGAGGATAGCGCCGAGGACGATACTGACAATCGCCAACGCACCGGCTTCAAATAAGATCAGTCGTGCCATCCCAAAAGGTCGCGTCCCCACGGCACGCAGGACACCAAACTCAAACATCCGCTCATACAACGACATAAAAAGCGTGTTGATAATCCCAAACACAACAACACCAAAGAGGATAGCCCCCATGATGTATTTGCTATACTCGGACATCTCGAATACGGCTTGTAATTGGGGTAGGATTTCCGTCCAACCTAACGCCTCGTTGCCATGTTGAGAATACCGCTCCCAAAATGGAAGATCTTTATCCTGCCCGTATTTTGTATTGGTAAATTTGATGGCAATCTCATGCACGCCGGAACCGATGGCAAGCATCTCTTGGGCTTTTGCCAGCCGCACAAACGCCATGCCCCCGCTCATTGCATCGCCACCAAGATGATAGATCCCTGAAATCCGAAACATCTCTTGTGACAGATCACCGGTTTCTGACTGAGCAACGGTGACAACGACCCGACTGCCAAGTGTAACCTCAAGCAGTTCCGCCAGTTTCGCGCCGATCACGATATCGCGGTTGTTATCCCCTTCAAAGTACGTCCCTGCCCTGATTGTGTCGTCGATCTGGGATAAGAACCGTTCTGTCGATGGTTGGATCCCCACTAGGCTAATTGCGCTGACATTTGCCGCCGAGGTAATCATTCCGAAAGCAAACGTTCGGGGTGTGAACTGTTGGACGATCGCCTCCTGAGAGAGACCACCGATCACTTCATCGAGTTGATTGACCGTCATTTCGACCGCCTGTGTGTCGCGGAAGCCTTTTCGATGAACCTGTCCATCACCGAGAAACGAAGCGGTCGCAGTTCTGATCATGTTCTCCTTCATCCCAACCCAAAAAGCATCGGCGAAGATAAGCACAGCCAGACCGATACTAATCGCTATCGAAGCGATGATGGTGCGCCGTTTATTCCGAAAGAGATTTCTCCAAGCCAATTTTATGAGGATTAGCCACATGGTTTTGAACCGTAAGATGTGATGCGCGATAAGGTAATCTACTCTGTTCCTTGACGGCTAATTTCAATGGGCACGCATTGCCCTAGCTGGCAGAATTCGTGCCGCCTTCAATGCGGGAAATATACCGACTATCGCTGCCGACAGAATAACGGTAATCGCAGGAATGATGAGACTCCGTGTGTTGACTTCGGCGTACATCGTCTGAAATTTGATGCCGCCGTAAGTAAGCTCCTGTGGCATGGTGACGCCATATATCGATAGCAGATAGTTGCCCGCAGTACCGAGTCCAGCACCGACGACGATGCTGCCGAGGGCGATGATGAGCACTTCACAAATTACCAACCAGAAGATTTGCCTCGGTTTCGTCCCAACCGCCTTCAACACACCGTACTCGCTTGTTCTCTCCAGTACCGACATCAGGACAGTATTTAATACACCGATAGCGACAATGAGCATGATGATAATCCGTCCGATAGCATCGCCCTGCTTGTCCGCCTGCATCGCCCGATAAAAATCTTTTGCAACTACCTGCCAAGGAGCAACATCAAGCGTTGAATCATTGAGGTCGGCTGCTATTGCCTTCGCGATCTTGTTGACACGATTGATATTTGACACAATCACAACGATTTCGTGGGAGCGTCCTTCGAGAACAAGCAATTCTTGGGCGTCTGCGATGTGGAGATAGCACGCCATCCGATCTGTGATGTCATCACCGCTCTCTGCAATCCCAACAATCTCATACAATTCGTTAGCGATTGAACCGTCAGCCCCTTGCGAAACAATCACGAGTTCGTCGCCGATCATCGCAGAAAGATTGCTCGCAAGCCCCTTGCCTAAGACCACTTCACGCGTTGGCTGTGCTGAGATTACCCTTCCATCGATGATTTTCTTATCAAATTGGGTTGCTTCGACTTCACGCGCCACATCGACACCGATGATTTGTACGGTGGTGCTCTTTTCGCCGACCGAGCCGAGTCCTGCTGAGTACACCCGTGGTGTCCACGCCTCCACCCCTTCTACGCTGCCGATGGTTTCCCCGATTGACTCGTACTCAGCCATCGTTTTATAGAGGGACGGTTTATCAAGATAGCCACTCCGATGTACCTGAATGTGTCCGATGCGGTTCTGCGTGAACATTTCAATAATGTCGGAATACGTACCGTCGGACCAGCCGATGAACACGGACGAAAGTGTAAATCCGACAATCATTGCGAGTGCGGTTAGGGTTGTGCGTCGTTTTTGACGGAAGATGTTGCGGAATGCAATTTTGAGTGTCATCATGGCGTAAAACGTGATACGTAAAACGTAAATGAAGTTGACAGGACTTACACAAATTTAGTACACGGGGGAGTAGATTTTTGGTTTCTAACCCCCTAAATCCCCCTTATCAGGGGGACTTATCTTCGCTTCTGGAGGTTTCGGCGTGTGAAGACCTTTTCGTCAATGCCTCTGTCAAACTCGGCCTCCACGAATCGTACAACGGTTTTGTGACCCTCTTTGTTCTGCGGTACCATCTCCATCACCGAGGGTATAGTCTTTCCGTCGAACGATTTGATCTTTTTGAAATTCATAACTCGCATTAGATGCCCTGTTTCGTCGTAGAAATGCTGCCAAACCGGAATCTGATCGCTCACTCGGATAGCGACGATAAGTTTGCCCCAGACAATCGGTGAATCCTCCTTCGGCAGCAGCTGAATGTAGAGATGGTCAGGTAGTGCATCCGCCGGTGTGATGCGTTCGTAGGTGTAATCGTCGAGCATTGATGATTCTTTGACAAGATCGTCATTCGTAAAGTCAGAACCCATCCAAGATCCCATCATCATTGACGGCGGTACTTTCATCACCTTGTTGGTCTTGGGGAGATAGTTCCACATCTCGTTTCCAATCCGCAAGGTCGCAACGCCCTTCTCTTTTTTCGGCGAGGTTATCAAGATGAAGGTCTTGTCCATCCCCTGTGTCCAGACTTCCAAAGCCAAGGTTCTCTCCCAGTGTGGTGTAACAATCTGCATCTCCATGTCTGTTTGGCTCGTTTCGCTGCGATAGAGTTCGTCCATTCGTTTGACAATAGCTTTGACATCGATATCCGCGGTGTGGCTCTCTGCAAACAGTGGAAATTGAGCGATAAACAAGGAAAATAGGACTACCAAACCGCCCAAAAACAAAAGATTCAAGGTGGATGTTGGGGTTCGATTTCTATCCATGAAAACAAAATCCCTTTCCGACGGGTAGCACCCATCGTTTGCTAATTCTTGGATGTTTTTGTGTATGTGCTGCTTTAAAGAAAAGAGAGATATATTAAACCGATTGGCTTCAGTTATTCGACGAACTTGATAGGGATGTGTTTATGCGTCCTTTGCCTGTTCCGCATTTCTCGCTTTCCCGTTGACACTGAGGGAAAATTTTGCTACGATGGTGTGTATTCTAACATTGAGAACTGCCTACTGACCAGAACGTATTCGGTCGAATCCTGTGAGAAAGGAGAGTTTCCCCATGCGAAAGAAACGGATCATCTACATGAACGACGCGCGCCACTACTACCTGTTCGTCTTTGAGCCACCGATGACGCTGGAGGACGCTTGGGTTCCCGTCGACGAAGTTGCTGACACGGCGGTGGATACCTTCTGTTACGGTGTTGAACGGGGCGATGGGCTATTTTACCCGTCCAAGATTGGTATGCGCTTTGGGGAAGACATCCAACCTTTCGAGATGGCTGCGTACTGGCGCACATGGCACAACATGCAGAGCTTAATTGATCGAGGGTTGGATCCGTTACGGGTTCTCACTGATCGAGCGCACGATAAGGGGATGGACTTCATCGCTAGCCTGCGTATGCCCGCTCACGGGGGCATGGATCCGGCGCACCGCCTACAGAACGGTGGTCGTGGCTTGGCGCATCAGGAGGTGCGCGACCACCAATTCGCTGTGCTGGAAGAGCTGGCAACGGAGTATCCGACCGAAGGACTGGAATTGGATTTCGCCTTTCCGGGAGGCAGCGCTATCCTGCGGGACGAGGACGCTCCCGCTATGATACCGGTGCTGACAGAATATGTTGAGCAGATTGCTGAAATGGTCAGAACCCGCCGTGGCGATTCGTGCGATCTTGGTGTCCGCGTGCTGCCCACAGAGGAGATGAATCTGGCGCAAGGTCTTGATGTGCGGACGTGGTTTGAGCGCGGGCTACTAGACTTTGTGGTTCCGATGCGTTACGCGTACATGGTCCTCGATCCCGATATACCCATCGACTGGTTGATTGAGACAGCACATCAAGCGGATGCCTCGATCTACGGCATCCTACAGCCTTATGTCCACGATGCCATGACCGGCGCACCGCAACGGATATGGCCCACACCGGAACAGATGCGAGCGGCGGTGGCAAACAACTGGGCGCGCGGTGTTGATGGTCTATACACTTGGTTCATGCGTTGGCCCCTAGGGGAGGTGGAACGCAGTATGCTGACCGAACTTGGTGACCCGGAGCTAGTAAAAGAGGGGAACAAGTGTTATATGGTCGCCCGAAACCGCGAAGCCAAAGACGACAAAACTCACTACCTGACGCCGCTGCCGGTCGAGATTGATGCCTCAGATGTCGGGACGCGGCAGCCGATTCCGTTTTACATCGCCGACGATATTGCAGGCTCTAAGGGACGGATACGCCAAATCCGTCTCAGGATTAACATCACCGACCTCGTATCCGCTGACCGGCTCGATATTCGACTCAATGACAGGTCCCTGAAGGGCGAGAGTTGCCTACGTTCCTACGGCTCAGAGATCAACACTTACGGCGGTCAATGGTTAGAATTTCATCTGAGAGATGTTCTGCCAAGGCAGGGCGAGAATCTGTTAGAGATTATTCTGGAGAAAAGGGCACAAGGGTTGGTCAGTCCGCTCAGGGTGGACGAAGTAGAACTTATCGTGGAATACGGTTCGTACCCCTCTGCATTGCAGCAGCCGTCCCCGTACTAGTACCCCACAGCAGAGAAAGCGGGACTTTTTAGTCCCGATACTTCATCTCAAGGAAATTTCATGAAGGTCATTGAAGTCTCAGGTTCACCCCGCGAAATTGGCAACCTCACCGGCGAGGCGTTGCGCGAGGAAATCCGTGAACATCTTGCTCTCTTTCCGCCAAACATTGATAGCACTGTTTGGGCACAACGATTTCCCCGCTTTTTAGAGCCGCTGAAAAGCCATCTGCCGGCGGTTCTCGCGGAACTTGAAGGGACAGCAGCCGGTGCCAACATCCCTCTCGACACTATTTTCCAACTGAATCTCCCGATGTACGCAAATGAACTAGTGGTTGACGAGGGATGCACGAACATTGTATTTAAGGGCGGGAAAGATGGTCCCCTCTGGGGCAAGAACAACGATGGACTTGCCAAAGATGAACGGCGCCCTGCCTGTTCGCGAGTTATCCACCGAAACGACGCAATTCCTACGACGGTTTTTACCTTCTGCGGTATGATCGCGACAACCGATGGTATGAACGCTGAAGGTGTAGCGGTAGGACACTCCTCCGTCGGAAGCGTTTTCCAACAAAGCGATGACTTCGTCCCGATACGGCTTTGGGCTTATGAATGCATGATGCAGAGTCGGACGACATCGGAATTTGTCCGACGGTTGTCCCAACTCCCGACGCGCGGGAAAGGCTACAGTCACGTCTGCGTAGATGCGGACGGTGTGATGTGTTCCATCGAAGCGCCGTGTCCTATGATGCAGGTGCGCAATCCAGAACCAGACGCACAGCACATGAACTGCGTCAACTGCTACCAACTTCCGACGCTTACCGATGCTGACCGTCGTACCGAAAGCGGCAAATGCAATGCCAAAGCGAGACAGCGTTTTCTTGAACAAAGTCTTTCGGAACTGTCCGACTACAGTGTGGTAGATATGAAAGTGATTTTGCGCCGTCACGGTCATCCAAGTATCTGCCGTCACGTCGGAATGGATGACTCACATACAGAATATTCGATGATTGGAATCCCACAAAGTCGGCGAGTGCTGTTTGTAGATGGTAATCCGTGCCAAGATACCTATCAGGAAGTCCAACTGTAATAGCGCAAGCTGGTCTTCATGAGAAATGCTGCAAGCCGAGGGATTGAGAACAGAATCAAGTTAATCAAGGTTCGCAGCAGATTGCCAAATTCATTGCACACCTGTAGATCTAGCTTGTATCTACCCAAGCCGAGCGGATACAACGACTAAAGCTATGATGTTGTTAATTCGGCAAACGCTGTAATCATTGGGCAATTTGACAAATGCAGCGCCCCGACGTTTCGGGATTAGTTCGCGGGAGGGGATTACAATCTAACACATTGTGGCACAAAAGGAGGTTTTCCGATGAAAATCACACAGGTCGATCTTTACGAGGTAGAAATCCCGCCCATCCCGCCAATCGCCAAATACGTACCCAAGATCTACGACATTACCCTCTGTCGAATTCAGACTGATGAAGGGATTGAAGGCTGGGGAGAGTATCTTGGTACACGGTCTTTACACGAGTTCACGGCACAGTCTTACCTCGATCAGGAGGTGTTGGCGTTAGACCCATTCGCCCAACCCGATGGGTTCACCTGCGCGTTGTTGGATGTCACCGGTCAGATGTACGGCATTCCAGTCCATCGCTTTTTCGGTCAGAAGGTACGTGACGAGGTGCCGGTCTCCTACTGGTCTACCACGATGGAACCGCATGAGACTGCTGCGGAGGCAGAAGTAGGCGCGCGTTTGGGATTTACCAACCACAAACTCAAAGCACGTGCTGCGGACGTCGTAGAAACGGTACGCCTCATCAAGGAAGCAGCGGGGCCTGATTACACCGTCGGTTTAGATCCAAATATGGGATTCAAGTACCCAGACGTTGCAGCGCGCTTGGCGGAACAACTTGAACCTTTCGGAACAGTTGCCAACTTTGAGGACCCAATCCTGACAAATAACTTGGATTGGTATCGCTTGTTGCGTGAGAAGACCCACATCCCCCAAGCATTACACTTGGGACCTCCGAACGACGTCCTAGCAGCGCTTAAGGCAGAGTGTATCGACTACCTGAACTTGGGTGGACCCGCTCAACAGGTACGGAAATCCGCTGCATTGGCTGAAGCCGCAGATGTACCTTGCTGGGTACAGATAGGGGGCCTTTGCTTGAGCATAATGGCTACCTATTCCGTCCATGTGCAATGTACGTTACCCAACGCGACCCTGCCCTGCGATGAGTTGCCCCACATCCGCGTCGCCGACGTTGTTAAGGAAGGACTAACAATCAAGGCAGGGCACTTTCTGGTGCCGGAAGGTCCAGGTCTCGGTATCACAGTGGACATGGAGGTGATTGAAAAGTATCGGGTGGCGTAATCCTCTATGCTGCGACTTTTTCATATAGCACAAGTCATTAGGACGGGTTGATATTTGTGGCACAATGGGTATATGCCAAGGCTGACGATACCCAATACGGAATGGTGAAAAATAGAGTAATTTCTTAAAACCTATCCCGACATCTATACCGGGAAGGAAACCCAGTTAAAGCATGATGCACAAGGGTTACGGCATACGGAGTATACCCACTGTTAGCAGAACAAGTAGAATACAAGGAGATTAAGGCAATGCCATTGGAAACGCTTTCCTCGTTTGAAGACCAACATCACGAACAGTTTATGGAGCAGGGTTATCTGCGTCTAGGCAAGCTCCTGTCCTCCGACGAACTGGCTGCCATCCAACAACGCATAGACGATATTATGCTGGGCAAAGTCCGCTATGAGAACATGCGTTTTCAACTTGATCCTCGGTATACGAGGAGCGATATGACGCGTACTGTAGGGAACCAAGAAGCAACTCTGAACTACCGCCGCATTGATGATTTGGAACAGGATCCGCTCTTTCTCGCTTATATGCAGAAGCCCCTTGTTCGCCAAATCACGCGCCGCTACATCGGGGAAGACGTCGCGGTTTTTCGCTCTATGTTCATGAATAAACCCGCCGAGCGTGGGACTGAACTAGTTTGGCATCAAGACATTGGGGTGGGTTGGAAGATTGATACCAATCCAATTATCACGGTGTGGACTACCTTCGATGCAGCGACCGTCGCCAGCGGTTGTATGCAGATTGTGCCGGGCAGCAATAATCTGGGGATTCTCAACGAAAGGCACTTCACGTCGGAGGAGGATCAGGCAAAATATACCCGCGACGAAGATGTAATGGACCTAGAAGCAGAGGCTGGAGAAGCCATACTGCTACACAACTTTTTGCTGCACCGTTCAGGCGTTAATACGACCCCGTCACCCCGTCGAGCATTCAGCGCGACCTACATGGATGTGGCAACTCGCTCGGTGGTTACGGGTGATACGTTTCCGATAGTTTTCGGGGAGGAGGCGCTTTCTCCCGACACAGTTACGGGTAAAGCAGCCGAACGTATAAAGTTTTTTCATGGATAGGAATTATTTGAAACGTGAAACGTAATGCGTGAAATCCCGTTCCGAGGATCCCGATCTATCAGGACGTGGAAAGCAGTAGTTCATTAGTGAACTATAGTGAATTCTAAAAACGAGTAGACGCTTCTCCAGCAGGTCTCCGTATAATCGGGGTTGAAAACCCCTCCCACAGCACCCAAATAATTGTGAAATACTATAAATAGGTTTCTGTTACACGATTTCTTAACATGAGCCATTAGATTCAGTCCCAAACTCCCTCCGAGGACGCTGGAATGGAAGGACCATTTCAACTAACGGACAGTGTCATTGACACCGTTATCAATAACACGGGTCCCGCCGTTTTCCTGCTTCGCCGAATCGAGGAGACATCAAAATACGCGCATTACCGTGCCCTCGTCGGTCGCACAGATAGCAATCTCGCGGAGAAGCTGAAAGGTTGGGTCGATTCCGACTATCGTGTCTTCTCTTTTCAATATGTTGAATCAGCCGATGCAGCGTTCAGGCAGCAATGCACGATATGGCACGAACTAGATGGTCCCCATGGAAAGCTGGATAATCACGGGCATCCGGCACCAAATAACGAACAGATTATTCAGTGTCCTATATGTTCGACCTAATGATAGAAATAGGGTAGCAATCCCGCCTTTATAAACATGTCAAACCATTTGGAGAAGTCCTATGTCCATGTGGCTCACCGATCAACAACTTCAGCATCTACAGCGCGCATATCAAAAGGACGTAGAATGCCCCGTGCCAACGCAGGTCATCTCTAGTGGCGAATGTTTCCCGCCTCCACAGACCCGTCAGCAGGCGCAGGTCGAGTCACTGATTCAGGAAGAAGCCGCTGTATATGCTAGTCGTCAGGGCATCCCGTGCAGAACCTATCTCCGTTCTCCCAGCGGTATGGCGGCTGCGTTCCTAGCGATGAATCAGGTCTATGGCGAGGTCTACAACGTAGATGCCGACGAAGCCGAAGACCCAGAGGCAGCAGGTGCACGGAAGGACGAGACCGAAGATCAATTTATCTTTGACGTTCATACCCATCACGTCCACGATGACTACAGTTGGGATGGGCAGCTCTGGATCCGCGATGCGGCTCGCGGTAATAACCAATCTCGGATACCGTGGAACCCAGAATTGGTCGAACAGGAACTTGATCTGAAGTATTACAAGTTTGACTACTACCTCAAGGACATGTTCTTTGACAGCGATACCACAATTGCGCTGCTTAGCACATCGCCATCGCTCGATCCGTACAAGATACTGCTGTCCGACGATCAGATGGTTGCCACACGCAATCTGGTCAATCGACTCTCCGGCACGCGACGGATGCTAGCGCACGGCGTAATTTGGCCCAGCGTTCCCGAGTATCTGGAAGCGATGGATCGCGCTGCTACGGAACTCAAGGTAGATTCGTGGAAGGGGTACACCATCGGCGACGTTCTGGGTGTTGAGCCTACCTTCGACAAACCGTGGCGTATGGACGACGTAGATCTGACCTACCCGACTTACGAGAAAGCCCAGAAGTACGGCGTCCGAAATATCTGTGTCCATAAGGGGGTGCTGCCGGTTGCCTACGAGCGGATCCCAAACTGGCACTATGCAACGTTGGATGATTTGGGGAAGGCTGCCCAAGATTGGCCCCACCTGAATTTCCACATCTATCACGCTGGTTTGAAGATGTGGCGTGATGCGCGTGGGGTGAGCGAGGCATTTGAACGGACTGGACGTTTGCCGTGGATTGATGAGATGGCTGCCATCCCCGAAAAATATGGTGTGTCAAATGTGTATGCCGACATCGGTCTTTCGTTTGGTGCATTAGCAATTACGCATCCGAGGCTTGCAGCAGCGATGTTGGGGATATTGGTCAAAGGATTAGGTGCGAGTCACGTACTGTGGGGCACTGATTCAATCTGGGCAGGCTCACCACAATGGCAGATCGAGGCGCTGCGCCGCATCGAAATCCCAGCAGACCTGCAAGACAAACACGATTTGGAGCCGTTGGGACCCGCTGATGGTCCCGTGAAAAATGCCATTTTCGGTATCAATGCCGCCGGGCAGTATGGTATCGAACTGGATAGCGACGGTCAACCGCTTGAGGAGTACAAGGACGATGAACTGTCTCGTCTGAAAGCCGAGTATCTGGACGCAGGCAATCAGCGCGACAATCTATTCTGGGGCTGGATCCAAAATCAGAAGTCAGGGTGAGTCAACCCAGTACAGTTAAAATGGATTTTGGTTTTGCGCTGGGCAACTCGGTTCCGTTGATACTTATGTGAAGTGTGTCCGTAATTTGCCGATAAATCGCTAACCGTAGGGGCGAGGTTCCCTCGCCCAACGGGTTGGGAAATCCAACCCCTACAAGTTCATGTCCATCCCATAAGTTGTTTTTAGTTGGCTGTTGAGTTTCACGGTTCGCGTTCAACCTAACCTACGTGCTGCTAAAGGTCAACATGTTCTAGCAATAGAGGTATGAATGCTTAAAAACGCAAAACACGATGATTTGATCCCTCCGCCTTCAAACCGCGACTCCCAACCTGCGAACCGAACACGATGGCGAGCCGTGTTTATCGGCACATTACTTCTCCCCGCCAACGCCTACTGGATCGCTTCCGGCGAAGCCACCTCAACGACCGTCTCCCTCTTTTTCAACATCATTTTTATCCTATTCATACTGCTCCTGCTGAATCTGTTTTTCAAGCAGATTGCCCCCAACGCCGCATTGAATCAAGGCGAACTGTTAATCGTCTATGTGATGCTGTCGATCTCGTCTGGAATAGCAGGACTCGACATGATGCGGGTGCTGATGGCGGTCTTAGTTGGACCGTTCTGGTATGCACGTCCGGAGAACGAATGGGCGGAACTTTTTTGGCGATTTATCCCAAATTGGCTTGCCGTACAAGATAAGGAAATTTTGAAAGACTTTGCCGAAGGCGAGTCCAGTTTCTATGTGCCTGAAGTTGTACAAGCATGGATAGCCCCCATCCTCATCTGGTCAGGGTTCATTTTTCTCTTGGTATTCGGGATGCTCTGTATCAATGTCTTGGTACGCAGACCGTGGACTGAGGCGGAGAAACTAAGTTATCCAATTATTCAACTCCCACTTCAGATGACCGATAGGCGTTCCTCTTTTCTCTCGAACCGAATGATGTGGATTGGGTTTGGGTTGGGGGCGGGACTCGATATTCTCAACGGACTTCATTTCCTGTATCCGATTATCCCCGGTCTAGGTGGACGCCTCTACGATCTCCGCCCTTTTTTCACAAACAAACCGTGGAATGCGATAGGCTGGACACCGGTAGCCATCTTTCCTTATGCGGTCGGACTTGGGTTCTTAATTCCGCTGGATCTCTCGTTCGCTTGCTGGTTTTTCTATCTATTCTGGAAAGCAGAGCGGATTATTGCAAACGTCCTCGGCTTGCACTCCATTCCAGAATTTCCCTATATCGAACAGCAGACCACCGGCGCATATTTGGGGCTATTTCTAATCGCGCTCTGGATGACGCGGCACCATCTTAAGCGAGTTGTTTTCGCTGCCATTAGGGGTGGCCGTGGGGAATCGGAGGATGAACCGATGAGCTATCGGGCTGCATTAATCGGACTGGTTTTTGTCTTTGGGGCACTTCTCTTTTTCTGTCATCAGGTGGGGATGGCGTTGTGGAGTAGTTTCCTCTTCTTCCTCATCTACTACGCCATATCGACCGCGATTACCCGGATGCGTGCGGAGTTAGGATCTCCGGTCCACGACCTGCACTTTTCAGGACCGGATACAACGCTGGTCAAAGCACTGGGGACTCGCGTTCTCAGCTCAAATGAACTGACCATGTACGGACTCTTCCATTTCTTTAATCGTGCCTACCGTGGGCATGTGATGCCACACCAACTCGAAGGATTTAAACTGATGGAACGGGCACGGGCAAGCCACCGACGCCTGCTGTGGGGGATGATTGTGGCAATTGCGTTGACAGGACCCGTTGCGTTTTGGGCTTATCTCAGCGACGGCTATAGATACTCCGGTGCGATAGGATATGCGTGGCGACCATTCAATAAGTTACAGTCATGGTTATATCACCCGTTGTCCCCGGACTACGGTGCAATGGGTGGATTGATCTTCGGGATGGTTACAACGCTGTTTCTGATGGTGATGCGGATGCGTTTTATCTGGTGGGTGTTCCATCCGGCAGGATTTGCAGTCTCCAGCAGTTGGTCGATGAACGTGTTCTGGGGATCGATTTTTGTGGCTTGGTTGTTGAAACTAATTCTTCTAAAACTGGGCGGTGTGAAAACGCATCAGAAGGCGATACCACTATTTCTGGGGTTGATTTTGGGGGAATTTGTTATTGGCGGATTTTGGTCGTTACGTGGAGCTATCTGGAATGTCCCGACATACCGGTTCCTGTTCTAATTAACGTGAGTTGCCCTAGGGCGTGTTGACATTTGAAAAGCCATCTACAATCGTAGGGGCGAGGGAACCTCGCCCATTGACCAATACGGGTTGGAAATCCCGAACCATACAGGTTGAATTGATTGTAGCTCGATATCGTCTCTGACGTGCGAATAAAGGGTTGGGAAACCCAATCCCTACGAAGAATCGTGTGCCTGTGCACCCTGTTGATTGTCTGGTTGCGATGAAATGTGAACAGCACCTAGCAACTCGGCTTATCAACAGGAAAAAATTGAGATAAGGAGGAGATTATGAGCCACTACGACGACATACGTAATCGGATTCATCGTCAAATGGTGCCGTTGCCGATTCTGTATCACGATGATTATTCGATTGACCATGCAGGATTGGCGAAATATGTCGCTTGGCACTTAGAGAACGACACCCAAAACTTTTGTTTGACCTTCACCTATAGCCAACTCGATTTTGTTACGGCGGAAGAGATTGTGGAGGTAACACGCACAGTGATGGAGGTTGTGCGCGACGATGCGATTTTCATTTCCTGCACGGGTGGTGGTCCCTTACACGAAGCGATCCAGACAGTGCGGGCATTTGAGGAGATTGGGGCGCACGCAGCGTTCGTCCATTTGCCGGAACATTGCCTGCAAAACCCCTCCCACTGCGGTGAGCTCTATGTGGAATACATCCGCGGCGTGGCAAAAGGGACAGAAATCCCTCTCTTGGCGGTGGCACTTCCAGTCCCTTGGAGCGCGCCCTCCCAGACAATGTTGTCCGTTCAACGTTTTGAAGAACTTTGTGAAGAGGAACAATTCATCGGTATAAAGGACGATATTTATATATTGGACAATCGGATGGAGTTGGTCCGCAAGTTCTCAGGACGTATGGGCATCACCGGGGGTGGCATGTTCACCCACTATATCTTTTTCCACCACTTTCCCAACCAAGGTGAGTTTGCCGGGATTTACAATCCCAAGCGTGGGCAGCGCATGTTTGAGTTACTTGATGAGAACAATTACTTAGAGGTAATTAAAATGATGGAGGCAGATGGGCAGAGTGGGCTTACACTACCCGACCTCCATTGGATGGCACGCAATCAGGTAGTGTTTTATGGGATGGGATTTGCGGAGACCTATGTCATGCGTCCGCCAATTGCTACAGCGACCGAAGCACAGGCGAAGGCGATTGTTGAACACATACACCAAACACCGACACTCTTTGAACGGGTCGGACGATGAATGAGAAAATCTTGCGCCCTCTCAGAGTATCTTCTCTACCGTGACAGGCAGCTCCATACTAAAATTCGCACGATCAACGGCTTCATCGTTCAGAATGACGACACCGGTCTCCTGATGTGGTGCATCGGCTTTCAGATGTACGGAACGCAGACCGCCGAGCCATCGGCGGGCATCCGATACATAGATGAGGTCTCCTTCCTGAACGGAAAGTTCGTCCATCAACTCGACTGGCAGCCGCACACGGTCAGCGTCAACCGAATCTGTACGAAGTTGGAGCGGGGAAGAGGTCTTCGGTTCGGAGCGATTGGGTTCACCGCCCTTAAATAGGCGCATTCCTTCGGACAAGGTTGTAACACAGAGTCCGGGGAGTTCTGACTTTGGGCGCGGTTTGGTAAAGAGCGTGATTCCCACGCCTAGCGCAACTGTGACCAGCGTACCGAATAGACCACGCATATATATGTATCCCTTATCGGGAGGGACACCGTGGGCAAGCGGTTCAATCAGAAAATAGAGGGACTTGTGATGGGTAATGAGGGTAAGTAGAGATCCCACGAGCAGTGCCCAAAATGCTGCTGCCGATGTGAAACGGGACCAGAGGACGCCCATAAGCAGAACCACAATCAGCGATGGCAATATGGTTGTGAAGAACTTTGAGTGAGCCGTATAAATCTGATCGTCCAACTCAAAGATGGGAACGAGCACCAACCCCAGCAGTGTCGCTCCAACAGCTGCCAAGCGAGCAGCGTGGAGATAGTATTTATCGTCTTTGCCCGGTACAACAGTTTTCCAGATATCATTAACACCTACGGCAGAGACAGCATTGATAAGTGTATCAAGCGTGGACATCAGCGCTGCCAGCAATGCGGCGACAACCAGACCAAACACCCCCGGCTGGGTGATGATTTTCATCACCATTATGAAGACGCTCTTCGCCTTCTCGGGTGCTTCGGGCCAGCCGTAGGTCTCCATTGCTTTGCCGACCCAGCCTCCGTTACTGACGACGATCGCTGCAATAGGCATCAGGACAAGCACCATAACGATCATGGCTTTGCGACCATCGTGGACGGACTTGACCGATAGGAAACGAAGAATGATCCCCTGATTGATGAAAAAGAACGCCACAGTGCCTGAAAGCGCGTCGCCCCAGAACGTGCCGATGAAGTGAAAGTTTGCCGGTTCGTTGAATTGAGGGAATGGGACTTTATGCGTCGCAGGCAGTCCATTCCAAAACGCATCCCAGCCGCCAACGTGATGGATGCCGAGGATAAAGATACCAATACCAGCGACAAGCAGGATCATACTCTGGAACAGATCGGTCATGAGCACCGACATTTGGCCCCCGCTGTGCATATAGGCAAGCGAAATGATTGCCACTATCACGGCACCCACCATTATGGGCATCCCTATGACACGGTTCAGGACGACAGCGATTGTCTGTAGGTTCATGCCGATATAACCGACAAGATACAGCACAATCAGGATAAGTACCATGAACCGCGTGCGTCGATCGAACCGGCGTTCAAAATACTCAGGGATGGTGCTTATGCGGTTGAAGTAGATAATGGGGAACCAGCCGAGCAGGAACAGCGGCATGATGAACCAGTCGTTCGTGTAGTACGTCATACTGGCAAGCCCGCTGTCGTAGCCAAGGTCAGAATAGTTGATAAAACTGTAGGAACCGACAAGAGTAGCAATACATGACGCGGCGACCAACCACCAGACGAAACGTTGACCACCGAAGAAGAAGTCCGCTGTGGATTTTGTATATCGTCCGAAATAGATACCGCAAGCCACAATAGCCGCAAAGTAGAGAACAATGACAGTATAATCAATTGTATGGAGTGAATCGCTCATTTGCCGGGGGGTCCCTCCACAGAATAGATCCAGATTAGGTGGATGCCTGCGAATAGGAAGAATCCAACGACAAGTATCCAGATGATTCGTCGGTCAGCGCGTAGTCCCTTGGATATCGTACCGGCACGGAATGTAAGCCAGAGAGAGAAAAAAAAGAACAGTCCGCCGAACAGGTATTGATAGAACCACGCAAACCAGTTGTCTGACAAAACAGTACGAGCGAATACAACAAATTGATCTATCATAAAGCAATTCCAAAAAATGTCATTCGAGCACCCCTAACCTTCTGATGGCAGGGTGAAGGCAAAACAGAAGTATCATAAAACAGGCTAAGAGATTCTATTCCTCGATTTGTATGACCCCCGATTTAGTTGCCTGCATTATACACCCAATCGTAGAAGACAACGTCGTCATCAATGCCCCTTCTCCAACCGGTGGTAAAACCCCGTTGGTACTCAAGAGGTTTATCATTGATTTGCTGCTGCTGGGAGTCTGGTAGTTTTGCGGGGATGTAGTAGTCTTTACCAATCAGTCCGTGAGTTGCACCCACTGCGGACTTGTATGCAGCCATCAAGCCATCTTGATATCCCAACTTGTAATCTTCGGTCATACTTTTCGGATACAGTATTGCCGAGCAGCCCGACAGGAGTATAATGGCTAAAAAACAAAACAGCGTTACATATTTTCTGTTCATGATTGACTCTTCTTTTTTTTCATCGGTAAGCCTTTCAATCTAGCCAGGTGCATCGGTATTTTTATTATAGCACGGCTCAAAAGGTAGGTCAACCCTCTTTTCATCCTCGCAATTATATGCTCAAAATATCGCTTAAACTTCCATTTGGGACTCGGTTCTGTCCTCATTAATTTTTGTATTCTCAATTTTTCAGAATTCTGTTATAATTATAGTAGGAATCGCTTGCTTCCACTAACCTGTCCTATAGGAAGCGATTGGATACAATCCACACAAAGGAAACAAAGGAAGGTAACAAGATGGCGCATCTGACCGAAGCTCAAGTGGCACAATTTAAGGAAGAGGGGTATCTAGTCGTTGAAGACGTGTTGGACCCCGAACAAGACTTAGACCCGGTTATTGAAGAGTACGCAGGTGTATTGGATCAGCTCGCCCAAGAGTTATATGATAAGGGTGAGATATCTTCGCTGTATGATGATCTGCCGTTTGGCGATCGACTGACGAAAATTTACACTGAATCTGGCAGGGTACATGCACAGTACTTCGATTTTTCATTGCCCCAGCAGAATGTGCAGCCGGACACACCGATGTGGGTGGGACCTCAAGTTTTTCACCTGCTCCGTAACGAGAAACTGCTCGATGCAATTGAATCGTTAATTGGCCCCGAAATTTACTCGAATCCGGTGCAGCATGTACGCCTGAAGCCGCCGGAGCACCTCTGTCCAATCAACGAAGACACCGGACGTCCCCAGATAGGAGCGACCCCATGGCATCAGGATACTGGGGTTGTCACACCAGAGGCGGATGAAACCGATATGCTGACAGTTTGGTTCGGTTTGTGGGATGCTACGATTGAAAATGGCTGTCTCGAAGTTATTCCCAAAAGTCACCGTGAAGGATTGCTTCAGCACTGCATCACGAGCACCGATCTGTCAAGAGGATTTGGTCGCCACATTCCGGGCAAATTTCTGCGTGAGCCAGATAGCGTGCCGATCCCGCTTAAGCGCGGAGGCATCCTATTTTTCCACCGCCTCAACTGTCATAGCTCGCTGCCAAATAACAGCGACAATATCCGTTGGAGTTTTGACCTACGCTATAACCCGACGGGTCAACCGACCGGGCGCAGTGCGTTTCCGGGCTTCGTTGCGCGCAGCCGTTCCAATCCGGAGAGTGAGCTGCACGATCCTGAAGAATGGGCAAATCTGTGGTATGAGACGCGCAGCCGGCTGTCAGGGAGTGATGACAATCCTACCTTCCACCGCTGGAAGACGGACGATCCTCGTTGTGCTTAAGCATAGGTATAGGGAAGTGGGGCGGTAAGGAAAGAACCTCGTCGCCCCGCCCTCTCCCACAATCAAACGCCAAGATGCTCAAGGAGGCTGGTTGGTGAAAGTTCTTGATGCCATAGCGCACATCATGAAGAAGGAGGGCGTTGAATACCTCAGTGCCTACCCTACAACTGCTTTGATCGAGTCAACTGCCGAGGTTGGCATACGACCAATCATCTGCCGTCAGGAACGGGTAGGGGTAGGTATCGCAGATGGCTATGCCCGGGTGAATAACGGAAACCCTCCGGGTGTGTTCGCTATGCAGAACGGACCCGGTGCCGAAAACGCCTTCGCGGGCGTTGCCACCGCCTACTCAGACGCGGTACCTATGTTACTGCTCCCGTTGGGCCATCCCAGGGCACGTGATGGTGTATTCCCGCTCTTTAGCTCCGTGCGCAGCTTTTCAGACATCACCAAATCCGTCGAGCAGATCAGCACCGCTTCACAGATCGGTGAGACAATGCGCCGGGCATTCGCTAGGCTCAAGATGGGGCGACCGGGTCCCGTCATGGTTGAGATCCCCTCCGACATCGCGGACGCAGAGGTAGACACCTCAATCCTTGAGAGTTATAAACCCGTTAAAGCTACGCTTTCAAAAGCCGATTCTCAGGATGTCCTGTCTGCAACCCGTGCACTGCTCGGCGCACAAGCCCCCATTATCCACGCCGGACAGGGTGTGCTATACGCCAATGCCGCTGATGAGTTGGTAGAGTTAGCGGAACTGCTGCAGATCCCTGTCATGACCACGCTGGCGGGAAAAAGCGCGTTCCCCGAAAAGCACCCCCTGGCGCTGGGTAGCGGCTCAAGCGTCATGAACGGCTGTGTCTATCACTTCTTGGGTCAAGCCGATGTAGTATTCGGAATCGGCACCTCCTTCACCAAGCACGGCATGACCACGACTATTCCTTCGGGTAAGGTCTTCATCCATGCAACAAATGACCCGATAGATATAGACAAAGATTACTACACCGACTATCCTGTCATCGGGGACGCCAAGCTAGTGCTGCAGCAGTTCATAGAGGCTTGCAAAGCCCTCCGTCCAAGCGCTAACCAAGATGACAGCAAAGTTGCAGAAGATATTGCATCTGTGCGGAAAGCGTGGTTGAAGGAATGGACACCTAAGTTGACATCGGATGAGGTTCCGATTACTCCCTACCGCGTTATATGGGAGTTCATGAACAATGTCGATCCGGCGGAAGCTATTGTCACCCACGACTCTGGTAGTCCACGCGATCAGCTTATGCCGTTCTACCGATCAGGGGGTCCGCGAACCTACTTAGGTTGGGGCAAATCGCATGGGCTTGGAACCGGACTTGGACTTAACATCGGGGCGAAACTTGCTGCGCCCGACAAATTCGTGGTGAATTTCATGGGGGACGCTGCGTTTGGGATGACAGGGTTGGACTTCGAGACAGCTGCTCGAAACGGCATACCGATCCTTACCGTAGTGCTGAACAACTCCACCATGGCTATAGAGACGACGCACATGGCGAGATCTCATGAGTTATACGGCACACGAGATATTGGTGGGAACTATGCCGATATGGCGATAGCTATGGGCGGCTGGGCGGAACGGGTAGAGGATCCTGCTGATGTTGGATCAGCGATTTTGCGTGCTCGGAAAGCCACTGAGGATGGACAAGCGTCACTGCTTGAATTCATCACCAGCGAAGAAACTGCCTTTTCGTACAGGCGTCCCTTCGGGTAGTAATCCCGGATTGTGCTGTTAATCATCCTTGGGAGCATGCCCGTCTGAAATCATGGGTTGTCGCCACAACGACGGCATCAGCAATGTCACCGACGAAAGCAATACAATCCCCAGCACTGCGTCAAACCCGATGGCAAACGGTGTGCTGCTCATTGATGCAATAGCACCAACCATAAGTGCCCCCAGCGGCCCTGCACCTATAGCGAGACTGATAACGCCTAACGCTCGACCCCGCATCTCCTCCCTAGATCGCAGCATCACCAAGGTCGACTGCATCGTTGAAAAGCCCGATGTCCCGAACCCTAAAACAAATAAAACTGGCAGAGCAACGTAATACCACCGCACCGTCGAGAAGCATAAGAGCATAACCAACCCAAGCATGGACCCGCCGATGTACAACCGCCCATGGAAGCGGATAACCCCTATAGAGGCAACGCAGATCGCACCAAAAAGTGCGCCCAACCCTTCTGCCCCTAGGAGCGTTCCCATCAGCCCAGGTCCAATCAAAAGCACATCGCGAGCGATGACCGGAATCATCTGTGCGTAGGGAAAGAGCAGCAAATTCATCAGGATGGTGACAAGGACCGTTGCTACCAACGCATTGTCGCGCCTCACATACCGGAACCCCTCCACTAAGTTGCCAAGGACGTTAGACGAGCCAATCCGGCTCCGATTGGAAGGAGGTAAGCTCACCGCTGAGATTAGGGCGACTGCCACGACGTAGATTGCACTGACGACGATGTACCCACCTACCACGTCAACCGTGGTTATCAGCGCACCCGCCAACGCAGGACCAATCATGCGGCTTCCCTGCATGCCCACAGAGTCCATCGCAATAGCATTGGTTACTTTTTCTCTGCCGACAAGATCGTGTATGGCTGAACGTCGGGAGGGCATATCCAGTGCCCACCCGACGCCGGTACAGCCCATCACGACGTAAGCGTGCCAAAAGTGTACTGTTTCTGTCTTGAGCAGCAGCACCATTGCAAAGGCAGCTACGCAGCTGACTACCTGCGTCATAATGAGGACTCGGTGTTTATTGACTCGATCAGCCAACACACCGCCTACCATGCCGAGTATCAGTAGTGGCAGCATTCCGAAGAAACCGACCAGAGCCACTGAAAATGGTGAGTCTGTTAACTCAAGGACTAGCCAGCCAAGCAGCGTCAACTGCATCCAGCGGCAGGTATAGGCGAAGAAATTCGCGGGCCAAAGCAACCGGTAACTGCGGTTGCCGAACGCTTCAAAAGTACGCAAAGAGTGACCCCTGCGCATCGTCAGTCGTGAAGGATTTGCCATTAAACGTTGAGGATTACCCTATAGAGACCTGCTCATCGCCTTGAGTTTTGAGAGGTTCGCTCGCCGTGGATTGGAAAATCCACGGCACACCGTTGAGAAATGTACTTACTACTGTCCACCACCGAAGAGTTTAGCACCTAAACTCCAGATACTAACTCCTGCAAAAGCGATCTGAATCAGCGATGATATAATTCCGCCGATCCACATCACACGGTGTGTTTGATAAGAACGAGGGAGTTTGGAATTTAAACGCAACGCAAGAACCATTATAAATGAAACCGCGAAATTCCCCAAAGTGCCCGCAATTTGCGTGAGAATATCAAACTTTAGATCTGCCCAAATGACAATAAAGGTGGAGACGAAGAAATAGGTGCAGATGAAACGCTGGATTTTAGAGTAATGCCATTCGCGGGCGGGCCACAACGCCTCTAAAAATTCGTGTGACACACGGGTAAGGACTTCGGGCACTGCTTGTAGGGTTCCCCAAAGTGCGGCGATTATACAAACATAGTAAACCCAGACCAGCGAGGGATGGATGTTACTCCAAACATGCGCCTGCTCGGTGAGTAGGCTCCACCCTTCGAATCGGCTTTCCAGTGGATACAAAACAGCGGCACCAGATATCATAAATGCGGCCGTTACAACAAATAGAACAACGGCACCCATGCCAGCATCCCACCGTAACGGCGCAACAAGTTGTCGTAGTCGACTGACCTGTTCAGGCGCGTCTGGCAGGTAGTCAATTTCATCGTGTTTGAAAGCATAGTCGCGGATGGCATTAATATTTTGATGTCCTGTCAATCCCCAGCGGTGCAAACCAATCCAATTGGCATAGACGATGTAGCCCATCGCACCGCCGCCGACGTAAGCAAACGTTGTCGCCATTGTCAGCAACGGGTTCTGACGCGCATCATCAGGTGTCCACTCTGGAAACGCTGGTAGGTGTCCAACATTTACGGATCCGATGAAGGCTTGCCAGAGATCCGGACGTACCATCAGGGTTCCGAGAATCGTTCCAGTAACAAGAATCAGGCAGATGATGACTTGCTGCTTTTCCAGTCTGTTATATGACATCTTCAGACTGAGCAACAAAGCAAGACCAATGAAGGCAGAGGTGAAGGCATTTTCCCAAATCGGTTCAGGGATTGATCCGGGAAATCCATTAAGCAAAAAATGAAAGAGATCGGCACACGGTTTGGCAATCGGCACCCAAGCCATCGGACCGCCGATTAACTCAACTAACATAATCATAAGTAACAACCAGCCGCGTGGTCCGGGCAGCCTTACCAGACGATGTCCAAGATATTCACCAGTAACGGCGGTGTAACGTCCGAGCAGATAGGTAAGAAAAACACCTTTGACGATACAACTGATTAGCACGAGCCATAGGAGGTCATAGCGAGCCCAAGCGCCGGTACGGACAACGACAATCGTTTCGCCGGCACCGATACTGACCGATGCAACAATCGCGGCGGGCCCAAAGACAGCCAGTAAACCAAGCAATTTCTGCATCGACCACGGTTGACCAAAAACCCCAGTAGCGGGTGGAATTTCGACGGTACCTATTTCCTCTTGATTCTCATCGGTTGTTTCTTTTTCCTCCATAGTTTCTCCTGTTGGTTAGGATAGAACAATGATCCGAATAATTTTCCTCTAGTATCCCAGTGAGATTGACGAACCGCTTCTTATTGAAGCGCAATTTATATTTTTTCGGTGCGATTTATTAGATTGCCATTCGACTTGGTTTTAACAGCCAATTTACCAAAGCGGTCGAACCCTTCGCGCGGTGAATTGGACTTGTCAACATTATAGCGACATAGCAGAAAGTGTCAATAAAAAACGGGGGACAGTATAGATATGTAAATGAATAAAATAATGAATTGCGATATGTCCCATTATCTGCTGGGACGTGTCCTCACCCTGATACAATCTCCTCCACATTTACCAGATAGATCTGCCGTGAACCTTCATGCACCGAATCGAACGTTATCAGTCTCCCATCAGAGGACCAGCGTGGATGTAGGTCACATCGGATGTCTCCCGTAAACATCTCTTCTGAATAAAACTGTCCCAGCGTAACCTTTCTCCCTCGCCCAATGTCATAAAGCATGAGTTCTGCGAGACGTTGCGGGTTTTTCGGGTAGGAGTCACATACAATCCAATCTCTGTCCGGCGAAAAACTCGCATGACCGTCCTGCGGGAGAATGCCTGCGCCGAACGGTTTAAAATCTTGCTTGCCATCCGTAAATTCCAGGAACTGCATCTCCCCCATCACGTCGCTGGAGATTAAGATGCTGCTTTCGTTCCGCCAATCAAAGTGGGAAACTTTATTTCCAAATGGAATCTGAGGGGCTAGATTTGAACCATCAGGATTCACCGTCCAGAGCGATGACAAGAAACCATCTCCATATCTGACACGGCAGAAAAACAGAACCCGCGTCCCATCGGTGTTAAAGAGGACATGATTAAACCAAGCCAATGCGTTCGGTATGTTTGCGCCCCGGCTTTCTCGAATCACATCAGCGATCGATAAAATCAGATTTGAACTTCCATCCCTTAAATCTAGTAGGAATAAGCCATCGGCTGCGGGGTGCAGCTGCAAACTGTCTGGATTCATCCTGTTCGCATATCCAACCACAGCGCGACAATGTGCCATACGGGCAAAATTTAATCCAACTGCAACCGGTTGGGTCGGTGAGAGCGCAGCGATCGCACCGTAAATGGTCCGCATTTCCCTTGTTTTCAGATTGATTGCCCTCGAAACCAGTATGTCGTTTTCCCAATCGTTGAACGTAAACTCGTTCCCAAAACCGACATCAATCCAGTGCATCATACTTCCTTGCTGTAGGTTGAAGGCACTGGTGGAGGCATAAGGAATGAAGGCATGGGTTTCTTTGTCTATCAACCCTACGGCTGCGACATCTCCAACAGTCGGTCGGTGTTCGTGAAAATCCGTTTCGAGCGAGAGATGGTATCGCAGTGATGGATCCCACGCATCAATGCCATAATAACCGTAGAAATGGTGTTTAGGGGACGATGAAAGCCGAGTGATGGTAATCATAAATCTCTCCTTATTGCTAAAAAGCCGTTGATGGCTAAGATAAAACATGATAACATCAAACGCAACGCTATTCACCACTTATTCAGCAATCTAACAGGTTAAAAAAATGACACAGATACCCCGGATTCGGAGGAACAACTTCATATGTCAATCCGCCTAACCCTTCTCGGAACCGGTACACCAACGCCACTCCTTCATCGTGCGGGTTCCAGTTATTTGGTATCGCTGGACGAAGAGACGTTTCTCTTTGATTGTGGTCCCGGTTGCGTGCGACGACTACTGGAAAAAGGCGTATTACCAACCCATATTACACACCTATTTCTTACCCATCTGCATTATGATCACTGTGTCGATTACGGTTATCTGGTGTTGTCACGCTGGGACCAAGGCGTCGGCAAAATTCCAGAACTAAGTGTGTATGGACCTCCAAACACGGACAGAATGACCCAGCTGCTCTTTGGCACATCCGGCGTATTTGGGCCAGATCTGGCAGGAAGAACCGAGCATCCCGGCAGCCATTTCATCTATGAAAAGCGCGGCGGCGTGTTGCCACGCGAGCGACCAAATCCAACGGTGACTGAGGTCGCTGATGGCGCCGTAGTGGAATGTCCGAATTGGCGTATAAAGGTCGCAGAAGTCGTTCACTGCCAACCCCAGCTTACCTGTTTCGCCTACTGCTTGGAAGCACAAGGATACTCAATCGTCTTTGGGGGTGATACGGGCCCAACAGCAAAACTCACCGAACTCGCAGCGGGAGCGGATGTGCTGGTGCATATGTGTCACTTTATCAATGAGGTGGTTACAGATCCCAGGTTGACGGACTGTTGTTCAGGGCATCTGGACGCAGCGCGCACAGCACGTGATGCCCAAGTCAGCACCTTGGTGCTGGTTCACCTAACGGAGCAGGTTGCACGCCCTGGGATACGGGAGCGTCTGTTGTATGAAGCGGGGCAGATTTTCAAGGGACATATCATCTTTGGAGAGGATTTGCTCGATATACCGCTGGATGGGATAAGACCGGAATTGATTCAATAGGTATTGGTTATAGTTTCTATAGATAAGAGGAAAGAGGGAGCGCGTTGGAGTCTGGTCCCCGATAAATCGGAATTTTGCGTAGTTTACCCCGATTTATCGGGGCTCAACCTGTAGGTCGAGATTCATATCTCAATGCCGACTCTAGTAACTATAGAGGAGTGCAGAAAAAAAGCCCTCGACCGTTGCCGGGAATTGGCGGTCAAGGGCTTTTTTATTAAATCGAGTCCGAGACGGTTTCATTGTTCTTTGTTTGGATTCGCGGAAGGAATATCGGGTTGCTTAAATTCCGGCTCATCAGCAATGTGGGAACCTCTCTCCCTCAACCGCTTTAGCCCTTCCTCTCGTCCATACCGTTCTATCAACTGTTTTTCCGTCTCGTAACGCTCCTTTACATTACTTTCTTTTTGGTCTGATGTGGGTACTTCCGCTCTATTGTCTTTCAAAGAGCGGGGCGGCTCCACAGACGTTTTATCGTTAGAAGCAGAAACGTCCTGAGTCTCGGTTGCCTCTGTAGCTGAACTCGTAGACCCTTCTAATGAATAGGGAGGGTTAAAGGTTTGATCTATTGCGGTGTCCGAAACACCTGCTTCTATGAGGAAGTCTCTGATTTCAGCCTCCCCTCCTATAGAATCCATCCAATCCTCGTTAGAAGAATGTATAGTATATGCCAGTGTCCCTTGTTTTAACCGGGCTTCGACTTCTTCCATCGAAATGTCATGTGCTGCAGCTAAATACCTTTTTGATCTTGGTAATCCCGTCGATTTACCCCTTTTGGGTATTGAAAATTCTCAAAGACAAACTGCCTCAAAGGGGTTGTGGATTGCTTATTCTCTTCCGGATAACTGATATATCCCCCTTCAATGGGTGGACTCCCTTTTCGGAAGGGAACTAAATGAACTTTCCCGTCAGGGGTTGTAACCTCGCGAAACTCTATTTGATCCATGGGGAGTTCGACAAATTCTTCTTTTACCGCAGGCTGCCAGATTTCTGGCTTGTATTCCCATCTATCTGTCGGGGGAGGTTCAATTGGACCATGGCTTGACAACAGTTTTTTAGCCAATTGATCAGGTTTTTTAGCCAATCGATCGTTAAACCTAGCTACCCGCGGAGTTTCGTTAATTTCAAGGTTAGTCCACGATGGCATTATTTCTTCGGTATGCTGTTGATAAAGATAATAACCAAAGCCAGCAAACAGAATGAGCATCACGATGATTGATAAGACGAACAAACGATTAAACATGGTAATCCTCCTTGTTAGGTTAAAATGACCTATCCACCACCTGAACTACTACCACTAGCAAGCTCACAGCCGCAAGGCGTAGCTCCACCACTTAAGCCGCCCTTCGTTTTCCTTATCTCTGTTGAAATTTCCCACGCGTTCATCGTCCAGATGTTGCTTAATGTCAACACGCCCTTGTTAATCGGTACGGTTCGGGGGCGGCCAGATTCTGGGGAAGAAGGGATTTGTGCACGGGTCCCCGTGCTTCACGTAGGGTCCAAGTTGGGCACCAATCAGATTATCTCTACCATGCTTGTTATAGGTCGTCCCGCCGGGCATCATGTTGAGCGCAATTGAAAGCCGCGGTGTTTCCGTCCGATTGGGACCCGAACCGTGAAAGGTGAGTCCCGTGTGGAAACTGACTTGACCCGCTTTGAGTACGCAAGGTGTTTCCGTCCACCGCCGGTCACCTTGAGAAAACCTTTTTTCCGAAGCGTGTAGGTCTTTATTCGCAAAGCCGGCGGCGGCTTTGATCAACCCCCATTTATGTGACCCCTCAACAAAACGCATGGCTCCATTGGAAAGGTCGGTGTCTTGTAGGGCAATCCAAGCTGTGCAGAAGGTGGTAGAGTTGAACATGGTCCAGTGGGCGGCATCCTGATGCCAGCCAACATTGCCATCCGGAATTTCCCTCCAACTCGGAACCGCCTCCCGGTTTGTAAAGCACTTGGTCGTGCACCAGACGGACTTCATGAGCCCCCATCAGTTGGGAAGCGAGATAGCCAATCTCGTTGGAACCGATCAATGCGCGGATTTTGGCGTTCACCCACCAACCGTTGACCACATGTGCCAATTTCGGACTCTGCGGGTCGAACTTCGGTGGCTGCCCCCAGTGCATCGAATCGAAATCCCTCTCACCGCGGATGGTACGGTAGACCGCATCACGCAGCTCGTCCACCGCTGTATCGTCGAATAACTGAGGACCAATCCAAAAACCTTGATCGTGGTATGCGCCCCGATCTTCTTCTTGTAGCGCAACGCCGATCGTCCGAGTTTTCATGTCTCTGTTTTATCCGCTTTCAGATGAGTGGTTACACTTATACAAATGCGAAGACGCGCGTCGGGGCACCGGAACTTCGCGCTAATTTGAGTGGTGCAATCGCTACGTGAAAGTTCGTCGGCAGTTCGCTCAGATTACAGAGATCTTCGACCTGCGGGATGCCAGCCCCCAGAAAAACGAGATGAGCGGGCGGTAGCCCGTCATGCTGTGGCGGATGTCCAGCCATCGAGTCGATGCTGCAAGCATCCGTTCCAATTGTCTTGATACCTTTCTGGACGAGCAGTCGTGCTGCATCTTCGCTGAAACCTATCCATTGACGGTTGAAACTATCTTGGTATGCATACCGATCCATGCCTGTCCGCATAAAAACGATGCTGTCCGAAGGAACATCGCCGTTTTCGGCGATCCACCCTTCGATATCTTCTGCTGTTACGGCATCACCCGGCTGCTTCACTTCCGATAGATCTATCAACACGGCAGCTCCGGTTAATTTTTCCTGCGGGATTTCAGCAACGGTAAATCCTTCGGCATACATCAGGCAAGGCACATCAATATGCGTCGCGCAATGCCCGGATAAATCCACCCGGCTTTCAAAGTAGCCATCATTTTCAATTGTTGCTGTATCGTAGATCTTAACAGGGTCAATCGGCAGTTCACGTGGGCTGTTCTCATCAACCGTGTAAGAGAGATCTATTACTTTTTGAACATTGATTTGCATTGTTATTTCCTTTTATAGTAGATCTTAGAATTAATGGGACACGCCAAATCCCGACTTGTCGAGGATGCCGATGAATCGGCACCGGGGCGGTTAGGAAAACGAAACTACCGTTTTACCGTGCCGTTCCGAGCATCCTCGTCGTTTCTATCCCGATTAATCGGGATGAAACGTCGGGATTTGGTAGGCGCTGTTTCTAATCACGACAGGTCGGGATCCCGAGAATCGGGACAAGCCTATTCGGTGCGGTTAAAAACCGCACCTACCGGTGGGCGAAAGTGTTCATTTATTTTTAACACCCACCATATATTATTGGATGGAATAGAAATTGAGCGGGATTAAGTTATAAATTTTACCTTTTTAATCTACCAAAGTCAACTTGCCTAATTTTGAGGTTTGCGTTTGTAGTACCTCCACACCTCACTCAAGGGAAAGTTCTCAGTTGTTTGCCGCATTGCCCGACGTCGATTGAAATTGTTACTACAAACACCAACCCAATCACAAAAACAGGGGATCTAGCCACCTGCGATGTCGTTAGAAAAATAGGAAGTACCGTGGCTTAAGACCCGCTCGCGCGGTCAGTAAGGGGACACCACCGCGCACTGATTAGAAATCGAAATAAAATCTCCTGTGCTTCCGGCGTACCGATGCGATACAAAGCATGAGCCGCATCGCCACGAACATACAGGTTTCCATCAGAAAATACCGCTTTTAACGCATCAACTGCCTTCGCTGCATGGGGACCAATCCGCGCTAATGCAAGCGTTGCATCCTGTCGAACCCGTTCATTCTTGTCCCGCAGTGCTGCGCTTAATGCAGGGATCGCTGTTGACTCCCCCTGACTGACTGTCCCTAACGCTTCCGCTGCATGGAAACGTACCCTCTCCGATTCATCTTTTAACGCCGCCTCCAATGCTGGAACGGCGGCTTGTGCAGACTGACCAATATCTCCCAACGCCTCCGCTGCGGTCTCACGAATCTGCGAATTTAGATGCTTTAAGCGACCGATGAGTGGGTCAACCGCAGGGGTACCAATCGCATTCAACGCATAATACGCATTTCGGCGTATCGCTTCGGATTCGTCCTCGAACGCTTCCATCAACGCAGGCACCGCTGACTCTCCAAATTCGCTTAGCGTATAAGCGGCGCTAAGGCCAATTGACTCAGAATCATTTCCCAATCCCTTAATAAGTTTCGGTACAGATTCCACGGATCGACCGTTACTCGGTATATCTCCATTCGTCCTCCCACAATGCCAATCCCAAACATGCTGGAACATCTTTTGATGTGTACTGTTACCAATTAGTTCGTTCTGATCCCATTCCGTCTTTTTGCTGTTCCATGCAGGGGTTTGTGGCTCGGACATGCGAGCAAAGAGGAACTTCATCATGTAACGGTTCACCTCGGTACGATTCGGCATGGCGCGGTGCCAAAGATCGTAATTCACAATTGCCACCGTGCCGGCTTTGCCACAAATCGGCAGTTCATCGCTGACTGTTGCGCCGTCAGAGGTATTATAGTAGTGGCTCCCCGGAGCGATTGCGGTGGGACCAAGCTCTATAGGCGTATCCTGTGGATAGTAGAAAACCAACAATCGTCGTGTGTGATGCGACCATTCTTTGCCGCTATCTTGGTGCATCCGCTGCCCCTCGCTTTTCGGTTGATTAAAATGGGGGTGGCGATGGGGTTGCATGTAGTAATCCTCTTCCAAAACACTGATCAGTCCGCCGATAACCCACTTATCATCGAAGACTGCTTGAATCTCAGGGATTCGAGGTAACAGGTTATTCCCCGGATTGCCCTCCTTTTCAAACACCTCCTCCGTCCGCTCGTAAATGAAATCGTGAAAACTTGCTGGAAGATCCGTGTTGACGATTATGTAGCCGTTAACGATGAAGTGTCGCATCTGGCCGTCAGTGAGCAGGTATGTCTTATCTACCATTTTCGGCTTTTCCTTTCGGCTCTGAATCTGTCCAATCTGTGATTCGATAGTAAAGGTATCAGAACTGAAGTTAGCACGTCAACCGGGAAAATGTCATTCGCGCAGCATTCTATAAACATGTCATCCCTCTAGGGCTTAATGAACTAATGAACCGATGCTCACTTTCTCCCTTTCTCACCTTCCCTCTTTCTGTTTTTCCCTGTTTTTACGTGTCACGTTATACATATATCGCTCCGCCCCGATACGATTGGGAGATTCAAAGTAATATGCCTACTACTGCAGCATCAATTGAGTTGAATAACGCCGATAGCTTGCGACAATTCTAAAAGAATTAGATTTTTTTCTGAACAAAAAATGAGGTTCAGCGTCTAAAAATTGGACCGTAAATTCTACTGATACACCAGGGAGGAAAGTCAGATGAAACGTCGGTGCACTATTTTATTGATGTGCTGTGCTATGAGTGTATTGTACTTCAGCTTGCAGCTCGCATATGCACAGGATAAAAAGCGCGCGGATCGGCGGCAGGTTGAAGCACGGGACAGCGGTGCAGATTTCTATCGCGTTATCATTGAAAACAACCTGTTCCGCCCACTGGGCTGGGAGAGACCTAATCGAAATCCAGAGTATGCATTGATTGCCACGTGGATTGGCACACGCGGAACAGTTGCAAAAGCGCTTGTCACCGAACGAAGATCCAACCAACTCTATTATGTCGCCCGAGGGGAAAAGGTTGGGGACGCAATTATCCAAAAAATTGAAGCGAACCAAGTCAGTCTCAAAGTCTCAAATGACACTGTAACCCTTAAAACAGAAGGAATGCAGTTTCTCAGCGGTTCAAGTCGTTCAGACAACAGATCGGGTGAAGGCGGAGAGTCTGAAGCTTCTGAAGAACGTGAACGTAATGAACGCAGGGGTGAAAGAGCAGAACGGCGTAGGTCAAATCAGGAGCGCGACGCATTGCGTGAGTGGTTGCGTACCGCTTCACCGGAAGAACGTCGCAAAAAACTAGAAGCAATTCGACGGGAGCGTGGTGGCAGACGTGGTGGAGGTGGCAGACGTGGTGGCGGCGATGATGCAAAAGAAGACGAAGAGAACTGGGACGAGATAAAGGGCAAATGATGCAAGAACCGCCGTGGACAACTGTAGGAGTTATGCAGTTCAGTTTGCAGGAGCGCAATATTACTGAAACGTAAAACGTGCTTTAATTCTCCTGATGAATCTCCTCCTCAAGACCTACCCTAGTCAAGCCTACACCTGCCCTCTGAGAGTATTCCGTCAACCGATACAGTCACAGCATCTTTCTACCATCACTTAATGCGTACTTTCTCGACTGGTTAAGGGGCACCACCGGGTTCTCATCAGAAAATGAAGTAAAACCTCCTTTGCTTCCGGCGTACCGATGCGATACAAAGCATGGACTGCATCACCGCGTACATACCGGTTCTCATCAGAAAACATCCCACTCAAGGCATCAACGGCATCTGCCGCGTGAGGGCCAATTCGCGCCAATGCAAAGATGGCATCCCGCCGAACCCGTTCATCCTTATCCCGTAGTGCTGTGCTGAGTGCAAGGCCGGCTCTTGACTCACCTTGACTGACTGTCCCTAGCGCTTCTGCCGCACGGGAACGAACTTCCTCCGATTCATCTTCCAATGCTCTTACCAATTCCGGCACGGCGGCTTGTGCTGGCTGACCAATATCACCCAACGCTTCTGCTGCGGTCTCACGTACCTGCGAATTCAGATGCTTTAAGCAACCGATGAGTGGATCGACCGCAGGGGCACCGATCGCATTTAGCGCATAATACGCATTTCGGCGCACCGCCTCGGATTCGTTCTCAAACGCTTCCATCAATGTGGGCACCACTGGCTCCCCCAATTCGCTTAATTCATAAGCGGCACTGAGGCCCATCGACTCAGAATCACCTCCCATCGCTTCGATAAACTCCGGTACAAAGTCCATAGATTGACCATTATTTGGCTTATTCCCATGTGTTTTCCCATAATGCCAGTCCCAAACATGCTGAAACATCTTTTGATGTGTATCATTACCAATCGACTTACCTTGCTTCCAATCAATCGTTTCATTGTTCCACGAAGGCGACTGCGGTTCTGACATGCGGGCAAAGAGGAATTTCATCATGTAACGGTTCTTGTCGGTGCCATTTGGCATGCCGCGGTGCCAAAGGTCATAATTCACAATCGCTACTGTGCCGGCTTGACCACAGACCGGGAGTTCGTCGCTGACCGCTGCACCGTCAGGGGTATTATAGTAGTGACTCCCCGGCACGATTCCGGTGGGACCAAGCTCTATAGGCGTATCCTGTGGATAGTAGAAGACCAACAGTCTTCGAGTGTGATGCGACCATCGTCTACCGCCGTCTTGGTGCATCCGCTGCCCCTCACTCTTTGGTCGATTAAAATGGGGGTGGCGATGGGGCTGCATGTAGTAATCCTCTCCCAAAACACTAATCAACCCTCCGATAACCCACTTATCATCAAAGACAGCTTGAACCTCAGGGATTCGAGGCAACAGGTTATTCCCCGGATTGCCCTCCTTTTCAAACACCTCCTCTGTTCGCTCATAAATGAAGTCGTGAAAACTCGCTGGGAGATCTGTGTTGACGATTACGTAACCATTGACGATGAAGTGGCGCATCTGGTCGTCAGTGAGCAGGTATGTCTTATCTACCATTTTCTGCTTTTCCTTTCGGCTGTGAATCTGTCTGCAAAAGTTTTGGGTATCGCTATGACATCAAGGACAATTAAACAAAAACCGCCGGAGAGACTGGGGCTAAAAAACGGGGAAAGTCCTCAAACTATAGACATTGCGCTCCGCTGGAGCGCAGGCATTGACCGTATCGCCGTTCTATAGACATATCGCTCCTCCGGAGCGAAAGATAGAATCTCTCAATCTTAACGACAAACCGATGGAGGCTCAACACTAGCAACTTGCGCTATAATAGCCTGTAAGTCGAGTTTCCATACTCGACACCTAAGACAGCCTATTAAGATGACTCAACTATGAGCAGCTTTCTCGATTGGTTGTGCATCAACCCAATGCCGTACACATATCACCCCGCTGGGGCTAAACAAACCAATGAACCTCTGAGCGTGTACGCCTCACGCTTTACTATAGTTGAGTTTGACTATATCTATCCATTAAGGACTATTGTTGAAAGGTGGCATTATCATTCCTCTTGACAAGGATAGGACTTACGCACTTGAACGCTCAAAGCCTTGTAGTTCGGCGATTTATCGCCGATGGACACTGTTCCCAACGCCCGATAAATCGGGCAACTACAGCAGAGATTCCATAAGGAGCCTGTAGGGAACAATGATCATTTTTCCCTCCCGCTTGCTGTCTGGCACCAAATCCAAAATGTGGTCTGGAAGCAGATTAACAAAAGGTATCACATAGATCCTCACAGGGAAGCGAGCTCAACCGGTTTGATTTTTAGCTCTTCGGTCAAGTAACCCGCTTTGACTTCCGGTGAATGCTCAAAAAAGAGTAGCCAGTTTTCTGCCTGTGCCTGCTTCAACACCCGTTCCTTGTTCTTCATCGCAGTCAAAGCGTCGAGATCAAATCCCATGACGTAATGCGTTTTCAGGTGCGCAGGTGTCGGGACCAGGTCTGCCAGAAAACACGCGATCAGCCCGTCGGATTGCACCTTAACGATCTGATGGTTTGGCGTATGTCCGGGTGCAGACAGTATCGTCACACCGGGGGCAACCTCTTTATCCCCAGAAATAAGCTCAATCTGTTCCCGTCTTTCGAGGGGCTCCCAAGTGTACGGGAGATAGCTGGGTTTGCTGCGTGAATCAGGTTCTTTAGCATATGCCAGTTCGCCCTGATTGATATAATAGACAGCGTTTGGGAATGTGGGTTTGAATTCTCCGCCATCTTCTTGAAAACAGTTGCCCCCGGCGTGATCGAAATGCAGGTGGGTTAAAATAACTTTGCTGATATCCGCTGCCCCTACCCCTGCCGCTGCCAGACTTTTCAGCAAATCTGTCTGTGACTTGTCAACGTCATACAGAAAAGCGAATTTTTCGTCATAGGCATTGCCGAGTCCGGTATCTACCAGAATATTCTCCGTGGGTGTCCGAATCAACAAGCAATTCAGCCCCATCAGGATTCGGTTGCGGTCATCAGCAGGATTGGTGCGCTCCCACAGCACCTTCGGTATGGTGCCGAACATGGCACCTCCGTCCAACCGGAATGTGCCATCGCTTACCACAAAAAGTTCAAATTCACCAAATTTCATAAGATCGCCACCTTAGTTCACGCCTAATTCTTCAACGGCTTCCCTGTCTTGAGGGTGTACTCGATTCGCTGATGCGTCTTTTCTTCACCACAGAGACCGAGAAACGCTTCACGCTCCAGTTCAAGGATATAGTCCTCAGACACAAATTGCGGAGTAGCAAGCTCCCCACCACAAAGGACAAACGCAAGCTGATTCAAGATCTTCACGTCGTGGTCGCTAAGCTGCGCAGTACGGTGTGCAATCTCGATCTCCGATTTCAACTGTGCAAGCCCCGTTTCTCCCAGCACAAAGACCTGTCTCGGTTGGGGGTCCTTATAGCCTTCTGCTGCCATCGTCGAGTACCAGTCTGCTTGGTATCATGCAGGTGATGCTTCCGATTGATTGATATACAGTATCGGTATCGCGGAGATAGCCGAGTTGCTTTGCACCCGCAGCACTCTCAGATACTTTAGCGTAGGCGATAGTTTCAAAGGTACGCTTAAAATGCGGAAACGGTTCAGCGTTCGTATCCAACGGAACACCTTCCAAGCAGCGAATTGCCATCTCCTTTACGCCCCCTGCCGCGGGTATAAGTCCAACACCCACCTCAACCAGCCCGATATAAGTTTCGGCAGCAGCGCAGATTCGATCTGCCCCGAACGCGATTTCGCATCCGCCGCCCAAAGCCATGCCAGCGGGAGCAGCGACTACCGGTTTGGGGGAAAGTCTGAATCGCATGTTCGCCCTTTGGTAGGCGGAAATCATTTCTTCAAGTGCCTCCCAGTCTTTGTTTCGCGCCCGTTCAAGCATCAAAGCAAGATTCGCACCGACGGAGAAGTTATCCGCGTGATTCCCGATGACCAGTCCCTCAAAATTCTGTTCTACCTCATCAAGGGCTTCAAACATCATCTCAATGCTTGGGTTGTCAATCGCGTTCATCTTACTGTGAAATTCGAGACATAGGACCCCATCGCCCATGTCGATGAGACTTGCATCCGAGTTGGATTTCACAGGCTTTCTTTTGGATGATGTTTTGTAAAACGAGGTGCGTCCTGAATCCAGTAGATCTGCAACGAGCGGCGGCACCGTATGGCTTGCTTTTTTCATCCGTTCAACGGATTCCGGCACACCGATCGCGTCCCACGCTTCAAAAATCCCAAGTTCCCAGTTGAATCCCCACTTCATCACGTTATCAATACTTTCTATGTCGTCAGCGATTTCGGGGATGCGTGCCACTGCGTAGCGCATCGTATGGCTGAGACATTTCCACGCAAACTGACCCGCCCGGTCATCGCTGTCAATCAGTCGCTTCAGTCGCTCTCCCGCGTTAGTAATTCGCCTAACTTCATTAATCGAATCAAACCGGACCTCTGAACGGGGTACATATTCAAGCGTATTGTAGTCGAGCGTCCAGATCTCGCTGCCGTCTTCGCCACGGCGCCTTTGATAGAAGCCGCCGCCCGTTTTCTCACCGAGCCAACCCTTTTCAACCATCTGTAAGATAAAATCGGGAACCCGAAAAACCTCGCGTTGCTCATCATTAATTGCATTTTCGTAGACGTTGTTCGCCACATCCACGAGCACATCAAGCCCAATGAGGTCTACCAAACGAAAGGTCGCGCTTCTTGGACGCCCCATCGGTGGACCTGTAATCGCATCCACCTCGTCAATCGTATACCCCTCCTCAAGCATCAGGTGGATCGTGTGCAGGACTGAGAAAATGCCGATCCGGTTGGCGATAAAGTTCGGCGTATCTTTACAACGGACAATCCCTTTGCCAAGCGTGTGTTCCGCAAAATCGGAGATAAATTCGACCAGATCCGAGCGGGTTGACGCCGTCGGAATGAGCTCGATTAGGTACATATAGCGCGGCGGATTGAAGAAATGTGCCCCGAGGAAGCATTCTTGGTAATCCTGCGCGAGATCTTCAGCGATAGCGCGGATTGAAATGCCGGAGGTATTGGAACTCACAAGTGTACTACGCTTGCGATGCTGGTCAATTCGCTGATGAACTTGCTTCTTGACATCAAGGTTTTCGACCACCGCTTCGATAATCCAGTCCGCATCCGCCAACCGTTCAGCGTGATCGTGAAAGTTGCCAACCCGAATCAAGTCCGCGGCATCGGAGACGTAAAATGGCGAACGGGTTTTCGCGCTTTTCATCCGATCCAGAGCCGATTGTGCGATCCGATTCCGCACAGCGGGGCTGTCGAGCGTCAAGTGATTGGCACGTTCCTCGGCGGTCAGTTCCGTGGGTGGGATATCCAGCAGATCGCACGGAATCCCGACGTTAGCAATATGGGCGGCGATTTGAGAACCCATTGTCCCTGCTCCGACCACAGCAACTCTCTTGATTTGGCGATATTGACCGTCGTGCACAGAATTATCCTTTCTAATACTGGCAACGCCACACATATTGCGCTCCTCTGGAGCGCGTAAACTGTTGGTGTCAATCTTCTATAGACATATCGCTCCTCATGAAGATTAATTTATTAATTGGGTAATTTCCAGAGCGATGTCCGGTGCGGTTGGAAACCGCACCTACCGGGTCTGGGGGAAATATAGAATTACCCGTTTAATTTTTTAAAACTCATCTGGAGCGAAAGATTCAATACATTAACTTTCATCACAATCCGATGGATCTCCAATTTATAGCAACGTGATTTATTATACCATCTTTCAATGGAGGGACGGAATAAAATTGACAGGTTCAGGGCATTCTGATATGATGAAAAAAAATGTGTAAGGAGGTAACTCGATGAACATTCTGATTACCGGTGCATCCAGTCAACTGGCACAGGCGATAGCGACTGAACTCAAGGATGACCACAGTGTGCGCCTCATGGACAGTGTACCGGTTGACGTAGCAGAGGGCTGCGATTTTATTCAGGGAAATATCTTGGATCCCGATGATTCGTGGGAAGCGGTACGGGCGATCGATACTCTGATTCATACCGGCGAACCGCCGACCGATCTGCCATCCGATGAATTAAAACGGGAGCAGATGCTACTCGACTTGGCAACACGCGGTACACACGTTCTCTTTAGCGCAGCGGTTGAGGCAGGGATAAAGAGACTTATCTATGCGAGCACCCTATCTGTTTTCAACGGCTACTCCGATGATGTGTATATCACCGAACTCTGGAAGCCCCTTCCATCGCCGGAAATTGTGGAGATGACGAAGTATCTGGGCGAATTGACCGCCCGCGAGTTTGCGCGGGAACACCTCGTTACGGTAACAGGGCTGCGGCTGGGAGAGTTGGTTCTTGAGGAAGCAGTTCAGGGGGAAACGCCAAACCTTGCGTGGCTCGATATCCGCGATGCCGCTGGCGCATTCCGCTGCGTTTTGAATCGAGACAGTAGCAACAGCGCTTGGTGGGCGCAACGGTGGGCGGTCTATCATATCTGTGCGGATATTCCGAATCCTAAATTTCTAATCGATCAAGCACGGGGGATCGGGTATCAACCGGCTCACAATTTTCAGAACCTTTACTTGAAGACAGCAGCCTCATCTGGATAGAGTGAATGAAGGTGCTCATTTACGCAATCATATTACATCAGGACTTACGCAAATTTAGCGCGCAGCACCCTAACCCCTTATCAGGGGCGAAACTGCGTAAGCCCTAACGTCTTACAGTTCACGCATAGGAGAATTGAACCATGAAGAAAGTGCTTGTGCTGGGCGCGTCTGGTAATATCGCCCCTTACGTCACGCCAGACTTGGAAAAGGATTACGATCTGTATCTCTCGGATATTGTGCCGCATCCAGATGGGAAACCGATTATCAATGTTGATATAACCTCATATCCGGAGGTCTTGGAGATATGCCGTGGGATGGATGCCATCATGAACTTCGCTGTCCTCCGCGATGATCCGGTGATCAGTTTTGAGGTGAGTACAAAGGGGGCATACCATGTGATGAAAGCCGCCGCCGAACTTGGCATTAAAAAGGTGGTTCACACCGGGCCCCAATCAATCCGTCACGCATACGATCCCGAATTTGACCTTGACGATGTGCCACGGGCACCGGGCGTTGGATATTACGGGATTACCAAATACCTTAGTATGGAGATATGCGAGATTTTCTCGCGGACATACGATATCCAAACCGTCTGTTTTCTCTTTAACGGTCTTGGTTCCAAGCCGACGGAGCATGTCGCACAAAGCGATTTTCCGCCCTTCACGGTGGTGTGGGAAGACCTGCAACACGCCTGTCGCTTGGCATTAGAGATTGAATCTGTTCCCGGCAACTTCCAATCCTTCAATCTACTGAGTTATTTCGCACAGGGAAAATATCAGGTCGAGAAAGCGAAACGGATACTCGGATTCACACCCATGGGTGGGCTTGAGGATTACTTCCGGCGGGTAACGGATTGACAGTCTGATGCACTCACGTCTGGTTGGCATCGTTCACGGCGTATACCAACCAGATGGTGCCGGTCTTCTTATACACCGTGTGCTCCTTCAGCGTCAGCGCGATTCGTGTGGTCGGTTCAGCAACAAGCGGGATACCTCCACCCAGTACGATTGGGATGATAGCGACCTCTACCGTATCGACGAATCCCTCTTCGGCTAGGCTGCGAAACAAGGAGCCTCCACCGAACAACCAGATGTCCTTTCCCTCCTCTTCACGGAGCGACTGCACCACCTGTTTCCAGTTCTCACCTACGATCGTGACATCGTCGTAATCGCTCTGCTGTAACGTTCGTGAGAACACAAACGTGCGTATGCCGGGTATCGCTGTTTGCCCGTGACCGCGTGTGACCTCGAACGTCCGCCGACCAAGCAGATAGGTGTCGAACCGCTCGGACAATCTAGCGAAGTCAATATCGGGGTCCATGACAATCCAGTCAAACTCTCCGCTGGGCCCAGCGATGTAACCGTCCAAGCTCATGGCGACGCTATAGCGAATTCGTCTCATATTTCAACCCACATCAAAGATAATTTCCTTATCATCTCTGAAGATCGACGCTACTGGAGAGGATGTGTTCAGTCATCGCTTGTTGCGCCTGATCCGCTTCTCCCTTTCGGAGGGCATCAAGGATTTTTTGATGCTCTTTCAAGGATAGTTTCGCCCGTGTCTCCTCACCTGTTGAGGACTCAGCGAGGCTTCCCTTAATCCACTCTTGCAGATACCCCCGTATCATACTTAGAAGGCTATAGAGTATTGAATTTTGCGTTGCGCGCGCAATAGTCAGGTGAAACTGCAAATCAAATTCCAAGTATTTCTCAGGCTGCCCGATCGACGTTTCCATCCCCTGTAAGGTCTCCTCGATTGCCTCAATATTCTCAGGCGTGACTCGCTGTGCAGCCAGAAACGCTGTCTGGGATTCTAGCATGAGCCGGGTTTCGATGAGGTCTTGAACCCTTTTCCGGTCAAGCAGCAACCCCCACTGTAGCGTTTTCTCCAGATACCGCTTGTTACTGTTAGAAACGAAGGTGCCATCTCCGACCCGTCCGTCTATAATTCCCATGACAGCAAGCGAACGCAACGCCTCTCTCAAGGAACTCCGTCCCACGCCCAACCGTTTACACAATTCCCTCTCAGAAGGCAACCGGTCTCCGGGCTTTAGCACGTCCCGGGAGATAAGGTCAACCATCTGCTCTACAATCCCATCGCTCACGGAGATGCGGGTATCGTGCTTCGTCTCCTTCATCCCCAATTTTTCTTGTTCTTGCGCTTTCATAACATATGATAACAAAAATTTCGCTTTACAATTTCTCAATTTTGGGTTAAACTTATGCCACAAAGGTCAGACCATTAACTATTATGCGAGTAGAACGCTCTGTTGTCAAGCAAAATTACAGGTAAGAATCAAGAATAATAATTCTTAAAGAGGAGATAGCCATGGGTCAAACAGTCGATATTGGAAAACGTATTGAATTGGTCCCGATGGACCCTCATTTCCACGATATCACAATCGCTCTATACCAACAGGGACAGGATGAGAGCCCCCAGTTTTTAGTGCATACCTACAGCCAGATGGAAGGGGCTCAGGGGCGTATTCAGTTTGCAGTTAATACAATGACGCACATGGGAAACTTAGTTGAGGAGACAAATGGGCTGCTTCAGTTTCCCTGCGAGGCAGCACATCAACTGGCTTGCAAGCGAACTTTTCTGGAGTCGTGCAAGCTCTCCCCAAACGATTCGGTGGAACCGCGCCCCTTGCAGATTTTGGACAAAAAATCGGGGCTGACCATCACGGTCGATAGCCTCGGAAAAGGGATTTACCAAGTGAAGGCTGATGGCAAGGGCAGACGCGCTGACAGACGTATCTCGGCAATTGCTGGCGGTTTAATGAAATTGGGAGAGATGGAAGAGGTGGATGGAACGCTCGATACGGTTGCGTTTCCGTGTGGCCATTCGCACGACGCGCTGGTCGGTTTACTGCTGGTTCGTGCCCCGAATGTACGCGCCATCGTGCGGGAACAGGAGATGGCAGCCTCACGTGGCGTCCTCGCAGCCCCGAGCCAACAGAATTAGGAGGAAAATATGGGAACCCAAAAACAAACAGTCGGACCGATGACCGGCAAAGAACGGGTTTTGGCAGCGTTGAAGAGAGAGCCTGTGGACAGAACACCGACCTGCAATCCAACCTCTGTCGCCACAGTAGAACTGATGGACTTGGTAGATGCGCCGTTCCCGGAAGCGAACCGTCAACCTGAATTGATGGCGCGTTTAGCCGCCACCGGGTATACTGAGTTAGGTTTCGACACAATCATGCCTGTTTTCACGATTATCCAAGAATCCTCTGCGCTCGGGTGTAAGATTCAGTGGGAGCAGAAGGACAATTGGCCCACGGTTAGAATGCGTGAACCAATCTGGGAAGATGTCGATGAAATCAAGATCCCATCAGACTTTTTGACCCATCAGGATACCAAATGCGTACTCGACGCGATTAAGATTCTCAAGAAGGAATACGGGGATGACGTGGCTATTATTGGAAAAACCATGGGACCTTGGTCTCAGGCCTATCACTGTTTCGGCGTGGAGCCTTTCTTGCTGCTATCCTTAGATGATCCGGGCCAAACGAAACTCGCGCTGGATAGGTTGAAGGAAGCCACAATAGACTTTGGGGTTGCACAGATTGAAGCGGGGGCAGATGCACTGACCCTACCCGACCACGCAACAGGTGATCTCGTCAGTGGTGAATACTATGAGCGGTACCTGCGCGACCTACACACTGAGTTCGTCGATCGGATTCCCATCCCGCTGATTCTCCATATCTGCGGACGGACGGTGGACAGAATGGAATATATCGCTCAGACGGGAATGGCAGCCTTCCACTACGATTCCAAGAACGAACCCGGCGAATCTATGGAAGTGGTGAAGGAACGAATTTCCCTGGTAGGCAATATTAACAACCCGGAGACACTCTTCTCGAAGGGTCCAGAGGAGGTTCGCGGGGAGGTCTACAAGAATCTGGATTCCGGGGTGCAACTTGTCGGTCCAGAGTGTGCGATTCCGCTGCAAACTGCTATTGAGAACCTTAAAGAAATCCCCGAAGCGGTGCAGGATTGGCACAAGGAACATATGAATTAGTGGAGAAAACTATGGCAGAAATCACTGACATTCAGAATGAAATTATTGTAGACGAGATTGAGGAATTTATTGAACGTCCGGATGAGCGGGAGCGCACTATTAACACGTTTGCCAAAACCACCCCGGACATGCAGGACATTGCTGCAGCACTCATTGACGGAGACAACGATGGTGTGGATGAGATGACCAAAGCAGCTTTGGAAGCGGGCACTGAAGCACTCGAAATCATGGACGACGGACTCATCGCAGGGATGGGGATTGTTGGGATTAAGTTTCGAGAGAACTTTATCTTCGTCCCCGAAGTCCTCGCCTGTGCACGGGCGATGAAGGCTGGGATGGCATATATTGAACCGATTCTATCCGCCTCCGGCATCGATCCCATTGGAACTGTAATTATGGGAACGGTGAAGGGCGATCTCCACGACATCGGCAAGAACCTCTGTATCATGATGTTACGAGGCGCAGGATTCGTTGTGCATGACTTGGGGGTGGACACCTCGGACGACGAGTTCATTGAAGCGGTTGAGGAGCATGAGGCACCTGTACTCGGAATGTCGGCGTTGCTGACCACTACGATGCCGAACATGGGCAAGACAATTGAGGCCTTTATTGATGAAGATCTCCGGGAAGATGTCAAGATCATGGTGGGCGGTGCCCCGGTGACCCAAGAGTTCGCCGACGACATGGGGGCCGACGGATACGGCAAGGATGCCCTAGAATGCGTGGCGTTGGCAAAGAAATTCCTCGAAGAAGATGACGAGGATTGGGACGATGAGTAGGATTCATCAAAAGTAGTAGGCACATGGCTCTGCAGCCCGATTTATTGGGACCGGTAGGGGCGGTTTCCAACCGCACCGGTTTGGAGTGTCTCATTAATTCTAAGATCCACTATAATTCTGAAATCTATCATAATGAACTAATGAACTAATGAACCAATAAACTAATGAGCAAAGAAGAATATCAAAAACGTTTAGATAAAATATCAGAACTGTTCTCAAGCATGGTCAACCATGCCGACGTGCAATCTATGTATCGATGCCCGTACAAAAACCGCTTCGATCAATGTACCGCTAAATTTGGGTGCCGAAACCAGCGGAAACCGGCCAGCACCGGCTTGGCTGGCAAGCAGGCAAAGGGGCGTGGAACCCCAGAAGAGGGATTGCTCCTGTGCGGTGGGGACGATAAAATCGACTATCGGACCGCGTGGGAAACCGAAGCTGCTGAAGGTGCTTTCATCGACAGTGAAGAGAGCTACGGCAAGGGAACAGTAACGCATGACGGCAAAAAGCATCCGCTCGCAGCCGGAAAAACGATTTTCGATTACGCCGATGAACTCGCAGTTCAGGTGCCGACCTCCTGTTTCCGCACCGGACAGTGCCATGAATGTATTGTAGAAATTAAAGAGGGGATGGAGGCGTTGCGGACCCGGAACGAAGCCGAGTCGTTTCTGCGAGAGAACTATCGGCTCGCCTGCCAAGCGGTGGTTAAGGACGCCGATGTCGATATCGCGTTCTCGCCGGTACGGCGTACCCCCAAGATCCTTACCCGCACCCACGAAAAACCTCTTCAAATTGACCCATTAGTAACCCGCCGCGAAAATATGGTTTACTATGATGACGAGGCAGTTGACAAATATCGCGGTCATATCTACGGCTTGGCGATTGACCTCGGCACCACAACAGTGGTTATCGACTTGGTAGATTTGGAGACAGGTGAGAGCGTCCACGTCAGTTCCTTTGAGAACCCGCAACGGTTCGGCGGCAGCGATATCATGCACCGTATCTCGTATGATGGCGAATTTAACGGGGAGTTGCGCTGGGCGGTCATCAACGCACTCAACCACGAAATCCAAGAGATGGGAAAACAGTTAGGGTTTGTCCGTCAAGAAATTTACGAAATTGTCGTGGTGGGTAACTCAACGATGCGGGACATCTTCTTTAAGTTGGATGTACAGAGTATCGGTCAAAAGCCTTACCAGTCGATAATCGAACACCAATATCACGCCGGCGAGCGTGAAACCACTTCGCTGCTCCAGAAGACGCGGCGGCTGGGGATCCGAGCCAACCCCAAGGCGCAGGTGTATGGACTGCCGTTAATTGGCAGCCATGTCGGTGCCGACGTGGCAGCGGATCTGGTAGCCCTCGATATCGCATCGCAGAAAGAGGTTGTTATGCTGGTGGATGTCGGCACGAACACCGAGGTGGTGGTCGGGCATCCAGACCGACTGATTGCCGCTTCCTGCCCGGCGGGTCCCGCTTTTGAGGGCGGCGGCATCAAGTACGGGATGCCGGGCTACGACGAAGCAATCGAGTCAATCCGTTGGATAGACGGTCAGGTTGAATATAGCACCATCGGCGGCGTTGCCCCTCAAGGGATTTGTGGCTCCGGTCTAATCGATCTACTGGCAGAACTCCGTCGTCATGACCGGATGACAGAAATGGGGGTATTCGGGGACAGAAAAACGCGTGAGATACCGATTGTCCCAGAATACGATATCACGTTCTCTCGCGAAGATGCTAGCAATCTGGCTCAGGCGAAGGCTGCCAATTACTGTGGTCAATTCATCGTTATGCGAAAGTTCGGGGTCAATCCGGCAGACGTGAGTCGGCTCTATTTGGCGGGCGGCTTTGCCAACTATGTAGATGTTCGCAATGCGATTGAGATCGGGTTTTTGGCACCGGTGGATGAGGATCGCATCGTCAAGATCGGCAACGCTGCGGTACAAGGGGCGAAGGAGGTCCTCCTCTCACGCAAGAAACGTGAGGCTATCGAGCGTCTGGTCAAAGGAATTGAACATGTAGAATTAGAGACAACCGCCGACTTCTTTGAAGTATTTGTTGAGGGATGCCAGTTTAAGCCGATGCCGATGGAACTTGTCGAAAATAGTCCATAAGGAAAAGGGGGCAACATGCTAACTGTTCAACAGAAACAGCACTTTGAAACGTTTGGATTCCTTGCCCTGCGACAGCTATTTACATTGCAGGAGATTGACGTTATCCGTCGTGAATCCGACGCAGTTTTGCGTGAAAACCGTCAAGGCAAGCCGTTCCCCGGAGAAAAGCGTCAAGCCATGATCCCGTTCTTCGAGTTGAATCCCCGGCTCCAATGGCTCATTGAGGACGACCGCATCTACGCGCTGGGCGAAGACCTCCTCGGACCTGATTTCATCTTGAACGCTACCGAGGGCAACCTCCATGTCGGCGACACACAGTGGCACGGTGGCGGACTTGACGTAGAACCGGTGCCTCACATCAAGATCGCATTCTATCTTGAGCCAAACACCAAAGAGACAGGCGCGCTGCGCTTCATTCCGGGAACTCATAAGTTAGAATATAGGAAACGGATACAGCCGTTGACTGCCCAGAATGATGATCCGACTGCGATGCCGTTTGGGGTTGCGGGTGCGGATATTCCCAGCGTCGTCATCGAATCGCAGCCCGGCGATGTCGTTGTCTTTCCAGAGACGCTATGGCATGGCGCGTTTGGCGGTCCCCCGGGACGCTCCCAGCACGCGATCAATTTCATGGCAAACCCCGTGACAGTCGAACAGGTTGCCTATGTTAAAGGATTATACGAAGGCTGGAACTTTTCACTGCATCCGGCAGAAGAAATGATCAACAGCGACCGTCCCCGACTCCGACGAATGGTCTCAAGATTGGTAGAACTCGGTTTCGGTCCACCGCAGCCGACACCGCTGTTTGTGTAACTGTAACGATTTGAACCAAAGGTTTTCTAGACCCGCGCAGAATCAAGCGAGCCCACAGCCATGAACACAGCCCCTACCGAAACAACCCATAATTTTGACGATTCGCAGCAGTCTTCATTCCGCTCTCTGCTTCAGGAAACAGATACATTCGTCACCTGTGTGGAAGTGGTAACCTCGCGTGGAACTATCACCGATTCCGATGGAGAACGGGTATTGGAGTTGTCGCAAAAACTGGCAGACAACCCGCGTATACACGGTTTGAGCATTACCGACAATCCGGGCGGTAACGCCATGATTGGTCCTGACACCTTAGGAAGAGATCTCCTCTCTCGCGGTCAGAAAGTGATTATCCACCTTTCCTGCAAAGACTGGAACCGAAATGCACTTCAAAGTCGAGCATGGCAGCTCGCCAGTGAAGGGTTTAACAATATCCTAGCGTTGTCGGGTGATTACCCGATCGATGGATATCGTGGTCAAGCGAGCCCTGTTTTTGACACTGACTCAGTGGGATTGCTTAAGATGTTCTCTGATATGAATGCTGGTATGACAGTGGGAGCCGGGAGAAGATCGCAAGTGCTGGAGCGCACTAATTTCTTTTTGGGCGCGGTGGTCAACAACCACAAACGTCACGAACGCGAGGTCATGCCACAGTATTTCAAGCTAAAAAAGAAGATTGAGAACGGTGCCGCGTTCATCATTAACCAAATTGGATACGATTCGCGCAAGCAGGATGAATTGTTGAAGTATATGGCAGTCCACAATCTGCCTGCGCCAGTGATTGGCAACGTCTACGTTCTTAGTCGCCCTGCTGCCCGGTTCTTCAATAAAGGTAACATCCCCGGTGTGACTGTAACCGACCAGCTGCTTGATTTGGTCGAAAAAGAGGCGAAATCAAAAGACAGAGGCAAAGCCTTTCTCTTGGAGTTCGCCGCCAAACAGTGTGCCATCGCGAAGGGATTGGGCTATCGTGGCGTATATTTGGGGGGTCATCTACGGTATACAGATTATGTGAAAATTCTGAAGATGGTAGACCGTTTTGGGGAGGACGATTGGAAAGATTTCGCGAAGGAAATTTGCTTTCACTACCCCGACGAGTTTTACTTTTTCGAGCCGGCGTCGGAAACGGGCCTCAGTTCAACTGAGATTAATCGCGAGTATCTCTTTTCAAAACGACCCGAAGCCTTGAAAGCTGCCAAAGGGGAAATCCCCCTGAGTTATAAGATTAATCGCATGGTGCACGATCAGGTTTTTGAAAAAGGGAGTTGGGGATTCAATATTGGCAAGCGGGTTTCTCAGGCGATCGATGGAGCAAGTGAGGGCGTAAAGAAAGTCATGCATGGTGCGGAACAAGCAGTTAAGGTTACTGCCTTTGATTGTCGCGACTGCGGCGACTGTTCATTGCCGGATATTGCGTATCTGTGTCCCGAATCCCAGTGTGTGAAAAATCAGCGTAACGGACCGTGCGGTGGGACCCGTCAAGGCAAATGCGAAATTGGCGAAAAGGACTGTATCTGGGCAAGGGCTTATGACCGCCTCAAAGCCTATGGCGAAGAAGAAAAGATGTTGGACGGTCCAGCAATTTTCAAGGACGGTGCCCTCGACGGCACGAGTGCTTGGGGCAATACCTTTCTGGAGCGAGACCATCACGTTCAGAAAAAATCTGATAGCTGATGACACGGCTGGAATCGGATTTCAATCAGTGAAGTCGGTGCCAGTCGTGTACAGCGTCACGAGGAGTGAAGATGCAAATAAACGGTCAGGATTTCATTATTATTGGCGAGAATGTACATACCACCCGTGTGGTACGCCGAAATGGCAAACTGGTTACGAACAACCCAGACGGGCTTGAATCTGTCAGCTATTTGGACACAAACAAAAAACGCCGCTACCTTGTCATCCCCGAATCGATTAAGAAGTCCCAAGAGTATGAGGAGGGACGCGTCAAACACGTCATCATTGCGGTTGAGGCGGCGATGTCGGGCGAAGAACCCCACGCCAGCGAAGGTGTGGAGTACATACGACAAAATCGTCCAACGGCAGGTTGATACCGGTACTGATTTCCTCGATGTCAATGTGGATGAAATTTCGTGGCGACTTGAGGAGCAGAAGGAAGCCATGCGCTGGTTGGTACAAGCCATCCAGCAGCGGATGTCTGACACACCCCTGTCCATCGATTCCTCCAACAGCGAAATTATCGCAGCAGGACTTGAGGTGTATGATAGCAGTGTAGGACGGGCATTACTCAACTCCGCATCGCTTGAACGCCTAGACGCACTAGACCTCGTCACACAGCACAATACGAAGGTTATGGTGACAGCGGCTAGTGAATCTGGAATGCCACAAACTCCCAAAGAGCGAGTTGACAACGCCTCTCGCATGGTAGACGCAGCCAACGACAAAGGAATTGCAACCGAGGATATCTTCATCGACCCATTGTTCTTTCCGATTGGGGTGGACACGGAGAACGGGAACCACGCCTTTGAGGCTATTCGACAACTCCGTGAGAGGTACGGTCCCGACATCCATATCAGCGGTGGGTTCAGCAATGTTTCCTTCCAAATGCCGTCCCGTCGTCTTATTAATGACATTTTTATGATTCTCGCGGTCGAAGCCGGTGCGGATAGCGGAATTATCGATCCTGTGACCAATAACCCGAAGAAAGCCCTCTCCGTTGACCGAACATCAAAAGCTTATCAATTGACCGAAGATATGCTGCTGGGCAAAGATCGCTTTTGTAGAACGTTCCTGCGTGCCTATCGCAAAGGGGAATTGGAGGGTTAAACCGTGGCAATCTATCAAATCCTATATTGGAAGGATATCCCTGCACAGGTTAGAGTCTTTGAAGGCAGAAAGCCGATTTCACAGCAAATGCCCAAACGTTTTCAGATTGAGATTGATCGCACCGCGATGGAAATGGGTTTAGCCGGAACCGACGATTACCTCGATCAGTGGGGCTGGACAGAGAGACGGGAGCGCCCCGGCGAACCGGACGAAATTCTGAACGCACTTGTGCAGGAACTGGAAGCAGAGTACAACGATAAGATGCAGAAACAAAAAGGGAGGGGAAAACCTGCCCGGACCGGATGAAATAGCAATACATAGATCAGAAAGGAATCTTCATGCCCACATTCCAACCCAACGCCTTGCGGCAAATCGGCTACGACCTGTTTGAAGCCGCAGGTTGCACAACGGAAGACACTCGATCGGTTGTTGATCATCTGATCGAATCCAACCTCTTCGGACACGATTCCCACGGTGCCATCCGTTTCTACGAATACGCCCGCGCTATACGAGATGGCAGATTCCAACCCACCGCAAAACCTGAAATTGTGAGTGACAATCCCTGTGCTGCGGTGATAGATGGACACAGCGCGCTTGGACAGGTCGGGGCGACCTTTGCGATGAACCTCGCAATCGAAAAAGCGCGACAATACGGAACAGGCACTGTCGCACTACGGAATACGAGCCATGTTGGGCGGGCTGGCGCTTATCCTTTGATGGCGGCTCGGAACGAGATGCTAGGGGTCGCTTTTGTGAATGCCGGTCATCTCGGCTATCAGATTGCTCCCTTTGGCGGTCTCGATGGTCGCCTCAGCACAAACCCGATTGCGTTCTCTGCCCCACGCCGAAACGATGATCCAATTTTGGTCGATATGACCACTTCTGTGGTGGCTGAAGGCAAGATCCGCGTGGCTATCAATCAAGGCACACAGGTGCCGGAAGGTTGGCTCATAGATTCACAAGGCAACCCGACCACCGATCCAAACGACTTCAGAGCCGATCCACCGGGTGCTATCCTGCCGATGGGTGGTGTCGTGGCACACAAAGGCTACGGACTTAGCTTTGTGGTGGAACTTTTGGGTGGAACTCTCAGCGGCGAGGGGTGTGCTGCCGGTGAACGTACAATGGTCAGCAACGGTGTTCTCTTTACGGTTTATAGCATTACCCACTTCACCACTCTCGACGCTTATTACGACGAAGTGGAAGACCTGATCCGGCATGTCAAATCAAGCCGTCTTGCGCCGGGGTTTCAGGAGATTCTGAGTCCCGGTGAACCTGAGTTCCGCACCGCAGAACGAAAGCAGGTCGAAGGTATTGAAATTGATGATACAACTTGGGCGGCTATCTGTGAGGAGGCACGTGGCTTCGGTCTCGATCCAGAACGTTGGACGACGGGATAGAAAGGAGCAAACTTGGGTAGCGTGAAAATTCTGTTGAAACATCAGAGGACTTTAGATGAAAACATTTTTGGATAGATTGAAAGACCCCACCCCAATGATTTATGACGGTGGGTTTGGCTCGCAGTTATTTACTGTGGGCATCGCATTGACAAACAGTGCACTTGCAAACGAACTACACCCAGAAACGGTTATCGACATTCACTCGGCTTACATTGAAGCGGGTGCTGATGCGATCGGAACGAACACATTTGTTGCTTCTCCGCTGCACCTCGACATGGCGGGAAAAGATGCAGCCGAGGCAGAGAAGCTGACAAGACAGGCTGTGACACACGCCAAGGCAGCTGTTGAGAGAACTGGAAACGACGTATATATTGCAGGTTCAGTCGGACCCTCGCCCGGCGCAATCGAAGCGGATAGTGGCGGCGTTGACTTTGGTATTGCGAATGATGCCGTCAGAGATGCCCATGAGCGGATAATAAACGCCCTCGCAGAGGAAGGGGTTGACTTTTTCTGTATTGAAACCATGTTTTCCGCAAAGGAGGCGGCAATCGTTGTTGACGTTGCGAGAAAAACAGGGATTCCCATCGCCGTGAATATGACCTACAAATACACCAGAGATCGGCGGACGAAAAAGGTAATATACAAAACGGATTGGGGACATTCGGCTGCATCCCTCGTTGAGATTTTAGCTGAAGGAGAATTCTCCAGCGGAGACAACCTACTTGATAACATCCAAATCTTAGGGCTAAACTGTGGCGCAGAATCGAGGCGTGAGGAGCATACGGGAATGCCCTATGCGATAAACGGAATCCAGCAGCTACGCGAAGCGATGGACGAAAAGGGCATTAATTCAAAACGGCTGATGGCTTATCCAAATGCAGGTATGGCTCGTTTAGACGAAAACCAACAGACGTATTGGCCCCAAGCACCGGAAGAGATGTCACCTTACCTACCGGAGTTAATCAAGGAGGGTGCTTATCTAATCGGTGGTTGTTGTGGTACAAGTCCCGCGCACGTTAAGGCGTTTCGGGAGATCTTATCTCAGATAGAGTAAAGCAGCGTAGATGTAAATCCCACTCATTTAGTAGAGAGCAACGATTGTTGTTACCTACAGAACCGCTCCAGACTGTATGAGAAAACGGAAATGAAGATCACAAAAGTAGAGCAATTCATGACAGCGGTGCCGCATATTCCTGCCATCGAGAGAAACCGTCCCGGAGACTACCTCGAACGTCCCATCCCGATCATCAAAGTTCACACAGATGAAGGGATCTACGGCTTAGGGGAAGGTGGCAGGGGACAGCGATTTGATGACGCAATTGAGGATTGGATCGGTGTAGACGTGATGGAACTCAAGTGGCAAAACCTTGGCGGCGCCTTCGGCTCGGCGGTCTTCGATATTGTCGGCAAGGCGCTTCGGAGTGCCCGCTCATAAACTGATGGGCGCACAGCACTGGGAAAAGGTTCCCGTGGGTTACTGGTCGTGCCCAATGGAGCCAGAGGAGTTTGCAGCGGAGGCAGAGGTCGGTGCCAAGTTGGGTTTCAAGACACACAAACTCAAGGCGCGTCCGTGGAACATCGTCGAAACTGTCCGACTTATGACAGAAGCCGCGGGAGAAGATTACGGGATTATAGTTGATCCGAACTTTACCTTTGAAACTCTGGAGCAATCGATTCGTCTCGCACATGAGTTGGAAAAATACAATATTGAAGCGTTTGAAGACCCGTTTTCGTATCGTGAATATGGTTGGGATAGCTATCGCGACTTTCGTAGTCAGACCCGAATTCCCCTTGCACCCCATATCGCAGATCCAAAGATGATTATAGATGCCATTAAGGCAGATGCAGCGGATATGTTTAACACTGCTGGCAGTCCGGGGAGCGCGCAGCAAAACGCTGGTATCGCTGAAGCCGTGGGGTTACCGGTATGGCTACAGGTTGTCGGCCTCGGTTTGGGTGTATCGGGCGCTTTCGGTACGCATGTTCACGCGGTTATTAAAAACGCAACGATTCCGAGTGACTCCCTCCATTTCGTCCGCGAGAACGATCTCATTCACGGCGCATTGACCCCAAAGGATGGTTTTGTCGAAGTGCCCACTACGCCCGGGTTGGGGGTTGAATTGGATATGGCTGCGGTGGAGAAGTATCGAATCGCATAATGGAAGTTCTCAGAACGTGCATTCGTTACAACAGAAAGGGCAAGATCATGCACGTAATCCGCTGGAAAGCATTACGTTCCCTGTTCTGTTTGCCAATTCTTCTGATTTTCAGTGTGCCTCCATTGCATAGCGGGGACGAGGAAGCGTGGGAGATGTTCGAAAGTGAGCATTTCCAGATCTACTACCAATCCGACGAGACCCAGCCCCAAGATATCGCCGATATTGCCGAGAACTTCTATCCGCACATGAATCGCCTGATTGATGGGCTGGAGATGGGCAAAATCGAGATTTGGATGTGTAGGACACAGGAGCAATTCCAAGCCGCCGCCCATGCCCCCATCCAAGATTGGGCGGTCGGTTGCGCGTTCCCACTCAGCCGCCGCATCGTGATTCAGAACCCGCGGGTCATCATTGATCGAAAGTTTCAACTCTCCCAAGTTCTCCGCCACGAAATTGTACACATCGCTTTTGGACAACGCACGAAATCCACAATCGGAGACATCCCCTTGTGGTTTATCGAGGGAATTGCGATCTACCTCTCCGGAGAGTGGGCGCCCCATCGCCACGATGTCATGTTTGAGCACATCTTATCGAGATCAATCATCCCACTCGCAGATCTGACCTATCGGTTTCCAACCCCCGAAAGAGGGGCACAGTTAGCTTACGCAGAAAGCCTGAATGCGGTTGCATGGCTAGTAAAAATTGCGGGGACCGAAAAGCTGTGGGAGATTATTGATCTTCTCAGCGTGGGAAACGATTTGAATACTGCCTATAAACAAGCAATTGGTTGGGATCTCGCCACATTCGACACAGAATGGCAAGCCTCGCTCTTCCAGCGTTACTATTGGGCGGCGATATTCTCAAATTCATATCTCTTTTGGGGAAGCCTTGGCGTGGTATTTATCATTGTGTACCTCCGATGCCGACAACGTAGCCGACGACGACTCGCTGAACTTGAGAAGGAGGAATCACAGGTTGATGCGTTTTTCGAGCCGAAGACTCTCGCCGATACAATCGGGCAAGGCAGAACGGAGCAGGACCACCAAGGCTAATTTGAGGGCGGGACAGAGTTAATTGGCTTTTCGACCAATTCAACGGGTGCCTGACAACAGACGCAATCCCCCGGCGCAGCGGCGCGTATCGCACAGGTATCGCAGTAGTAGTAGAGGTCATGGAGAACCCCATGCTGCAGGGATTGGAGTCGAATCGCTTCCAGTAAATGCGTTTTTGGAAAGGTTCTCCCTGTGATAATGAGCGTTTTTTGGTGTAAGCCTTTATCGACAAACAATGCCTCTGATAGATTTGTGCGTAGCAGCGTGTAAAACTCACCGTCTATCGTCTTAAAGCCGTACAGGTGTTCGTGATCGACGGGGAGATCTGCACGGTACAAATCGTGCATCGCCTCTGCGAGACACACCAGATGCCCACGGATCCGAACCTCCTTTATCCCACCAACACCTACTACACTTTGTGGTTCGGCCGTTTCGGTGTTTTGATTCTCCATGTTGGCTGCTGCGACCACTACGAGAGTAAAAACCAACCCACCTAACCAGAAAACTCCGTGATTCTGTCGATTAAACATTGGTTACCCTCCCCTTGTTCTGAACCCTAGTGACAATTCCCATTCCCATTGCTTCCTCCGTTCCACAAGATCTCGTCTTACCGCGTTCATATTTTCCCATCCGCACGTAATTCTGTCCATCTATTTTTGGCTTGACTTCACCTTTTTCAGGTGATAGACTTCAGAAAATCAGAAAATGGATAGATGCCGTCTCTCGTTTTTTACTCACGCTTCAGCGTTGGGTTTCACTACTGTTCAACCTAACCTACTTTTGCTATAGACACTACGTACACCCCACCAGAACTCAGAAGGATAAGATAAAATGACGACACCAATGCAGACTACTGAGACAGAAGGTGCCCACGGTATTGCTACTGATGCTCCGGTGCCCATGACCCCTGAACAGAAGTTTTTCTTCGATCTCCGCGGCTGGATACTCCTACCCGCCGTGCTGTCAGCGGAGGAGATCAAGGAGACAAAGGCAGAGGTGTATGCCGGTGCCAGACAAAGCTATGAAGGCGCACTCCAGAAATTACTCGATCACCCGGCGATCGTAGGTATTTTGAATGAGATCCTGTCTGAGGATCCTTTTGTGAAAGACGACTGCTACGGTTTTCGATGCGAAGGTTCCTTCATTACCATCCGACCGCCCGGATGGAGTAAGTCAGAACGAGGAGACGGGGGGCTGCCGCACGTCGTGCGCCCGCCGCAGCAAGCCAACGCCATGCGATATCAGGTCGCAGGTGGCAAGATATTCTCCGGACTTACCCGTGTGGTGTGGGAACTTGAGGAGGTAAAAGCAGGTGCCGGCGCTACCTCCTTCCTCAGCGGATCGCACAAAGCGCATTTCAACTATGGGGGACCAGACCCATACCGTCCAAACATCAGCGACTCGCCGTGGGAGATGAACATGAGAGCGATAATGGAGGACTACAGTTGTCCACCCGGCTCAGTGGTTATCTTCACGGAAAGCCTCGTCCACGCAGCGAACGACTGGACCAATCCGGACAATCCACGCTGTGCCGTTTTTAATTGTTATAACTCGCTATGGGCACAGTGGCATCGGCTCAACCTGAGCCACGAGACGATCGCAGCGATGCCGCCGAAGCGACGATCCCTCTTCCGCGGGACATGGGCAATTGGCGGAGGTCCCGAAGGCAACCGCGAATACTCGCTGGACAACAACACCATATGATAGCAAAGGAGAAACGCCAGTGTCCCTCGATATGATAGATCCCAAGAAACACCGTCAGCTATTCCTAGACGACTTCGCCCTGGAAAGCATGAAAAGCATCACGCGGACTCTGCACTCTCCAAAGAAGTGGGGACCCGTCATCAACGGCAAGGGGGTTCAGAGCCGATCCTGTCCGCAATGGAATTCGGAGAAGAAACTGTGGGAATGGTGGTACTTCGGTGAGCATGCATACTACGCGATCTCCGAAGATGGCGAACATTGGGAGAAACCTTCCCTAGGATTGTACGAGTCGAACGGCTCCAAGAACAACAACATCGCCTTCGACCCGGAGGACAAGGGACCGGGACGCCCGTATCATGTTATACGCGATGAAACGGATTCAGATCCCGGACGCCGCTATAAATGCTTATTCGGTGCCCACAATCGTCATCCCGCAGTGTCGCCGGATGGATTTGATTGGACCCTCGTTGATATGCCTCCTATCCCCAGCCAAGATGAGTCCCAGTTTACGCATGACCACCAATCGAACCAATTCCTCGCCATGGTCAAGCTGAGCACGGAATGGGGACGTTCCGTGTGGCTCTCTACCAGTTCAGACTTCAATGCCTTTTCTGAACCGAAACTGATTTTTCACACCGATGAGACTGACCGGGCGAATCGACGTCGGCGTGTTCGCAAAATTATTGAAGATCCAGCGTATATCACCCCACCTATCATCGACGATGAAGACTACATCGCCGAGTGTTATAACATGGCGGTCTTGCCGTACCAAGGGTTTTATATCGGTTTCCCAACCATATTTAATCCTTTCGGCGCTGTTCCGCCGCCGGCGACAAACTACACCCGCATCAATCAGATTGAAATGACAGTCTCACGCGATCTCCATCACTGGGAACGGGTCGCCGATCGTAAGTTGTTCATCGAACTTGAACCGTTCAATGGAGAGAATTATGGTTGCAGCCAACTCCTGATGGCGGGGCATCCCATCGTGCGTGAGGACGGTGAAATTTGGTGCTACTACAACGCTCTGCGTATGCCTTCAGATATCGAACGGTATAAAGAGTTCAACCTTGCCAAGGAGTTGTTCCGGCTGAATGTCAAACCCGAACACTTTGAGGATACAGGGGCGTTGACCCTCGCCAAACTAAGGCCCGACGGCTTCGTGTCGCTCGACGGCGGTGCCTGCGGAACAATAATAACAAAACCGTTTGAACTGAAGGGCGAGGATGTCTACATCAACGCGGATGCGACCTGGGGCGAAATCTACAGCGAAATTATCGATGCAGAGACGCAGCGGCCGCATGAAGGATTCTGGGTGCCGGGAGAGAAGCCGCCGCCCTTTACCGGCGACAGCACCAGAGCGAAAATCCGGTGGAAATATCCGCACGATATGGTATTCGAGAAGCCGGTGCGCCTGAAGTTTTATCTGCGTCAAGCGCGGCTTTTCTCGTTTTGGATTGAATAAAAGAGGCCAAACATGAGTCATACATCCTCTGCTGGGCATCGTTTACGGAGTGCACTGGCGATTGAAACCCCCTTGCAGATTGTCGGAACGATTAACGCCTATTCAGCGTTGATGGCGGAGCGTGTGGGGTTCCGGTCAATCTACCTATCGGGCGGGGGCGTGGCGAATGCCTCCTATGGCCTTCCCGACTTAGGTATGACGACCTTGAACGATGTTCTGGAAGATGTGCGCCGCATCACCGGCACAACGGAGCTTCCACTTCTCGTTGACGCCGACACTGGTTGGGGAAATGCGTTTATGATCGCCAAAACCATCCGTCAGATGATTCGAGCGGGCGCCGCCGGCGTGCATATCGAAGATCAGGTACAGGCAAAGCGTTGTGGCCATCGTCCGAACAAGGAAATTGTGAGTACAGCGGAGATGGTCGATCGGATGAAAGCTGCCGCCGATGCCAAAACGGACGCGGATTTTGTCCTGATGGCGCGGACGGATGCCGCCGCTATTGAGGGACTAGATGGTTCCATTGAACGTGCGTGCCGTTACGCAGAGGCTGGGGCAGATATGATTTTCGCCGAAGCCTTGACTGAACTGGATCAGTACAAAAAATTCGTAGATGCAGTTGGTGTTCCCGTCTTAGCGAATATCACTGAATTTGGCAAAACACCGCTTTACACGATAGAGGAACTCAGGAACGCTGGGGTCAGTCTTGTGCTTTATCCGCTGTCAGCATTTCGCGCAATGAGTGCGGCTGCGTTAAATGTGTATCAGACGTTACGCCGTGAAGGAACGCAAAAGAGTGTAATTGATGCTATGCAAACGCGGGCGGAATTGTATGAACTCTTAGACTATCATGAATATGAGCGTAGACTCGATCAACTTTTGGACGCGGATAGGGAAAAAGATTAGCTCATCCAACGGTTCCCACTAAATTGAAATGAGGAGGATGAAACCAATGCAGGCAAAAAAAACTGGTGGTTTGGCCGGTGTCATTGCAGGCGAAACCGCAATCGCTACGGTGGGAAAAGAGGGTATTGGACTCACCTATCGCGGATATTCCATCCAAGATTTAGCGGAACATGCCACCTTTGAAGAGACGGCTTACCTGCTGATCCACGGCAAATTGCCGACGCAAACCGAGCTTGATAATTACAAGAAAACGCTGATGGATCTGCGCGGTCTGCCGGCTGGACTCAAAATAACCCTTGAGCAGTTACCGGGGGATGCACATCCTATGGATGTTCTACGCACCGGCTGTTCAGCTTTGGGAACGATGGAGAGCGAAAACGACAACAGTGATTCGCTTCACATTGCTGATCGCCTGACCGCCTGTTTCGGTTCGATGCTGCTCTATTGGCACCATTTCCACACGAACAACAAACAGATTGATGTCGAAACAGACGATGAAACGATCTCTGGACATTTTTTGAATCTGCTGCACGGAAAACAGCCGGACGAACTGCAACGCAGAGCTGTTGATGTGTCATTAATTCTCTATGCGGAACACGAATTTAACGCATCAACGTTTGCAGCGCGGGTCGCGACATCCACCTTATCCGATTTCTACTCCGCTATTGTTGGGGCTATCGGAACGCTGCGCGGTCCCCTGCACGGCGGTGCAAACGAAGCTGCGATGGAACTGATTGAAGAATTCCAGACACCAGACGAAGCTGAAGCGGCTATTTTGAACATGCTCGCGGAAAGGCAGTTAATCATGGGCTTTGGCCACCGTGTCTACACAATCTCCGACCCACGTTCGGACATCATCAAAGGTTGGTCGCAGAAACTCTCTGAAGCGGGTGGAGACAGGCTACTTTATGAAGTCTCTGAACGGATTGAACAGGTGATGTGGCAAGAAAAAAAACTATTCCCGAATCTCGATTTCTACAGCGCCTCTGCCTATCATCTGTGCGGCATTCCGACACCGATGTTCACACCCATTTTTGTGATGTCGCGGATCACTGGCTGGGCTGCTCATGTAATTGAACAAAGAAGCGATAATCGACTGATTCGTCCGCGAGCAGATTACATTGGTTCCGAACCAAAGTCATTTGTCTCGATAGGAGAACGGAGGTAACGTCTCAACGGGCTGAAAGGGATTATAGTGAATTCTAAAAATAAAGAGACACTTTCGCTCCTCGGCTTCGATCCCCCCGATAAATCGGGGTAAACTAATTATCGGGGCCGGTAGGTGCGGTTTTTAACCGCACCGCATACGCACCGTTGGTTGGGTTGGAACGGCGCAGTTGGAAACAGCGCCTACCAATTTGGAGTGTTTCATTAATTCTAAGATCTACTATAAATTAGCAGGTGAGAAGGGGAGAAAGGGGGAAAGTGAGAAGAAGCCGATGTTGAGTCAATGGTGTTCGCTTACTTTCAACTCTCACACTTTTATTCTTTGTCCTACTGGAGCGAGAGGTATATAACAGTTACAATCTCAGAAATATAAAATTATGGCTACTATTCTCATTGTTGATGACGAAGAAAATGCTTCAAAGATGCTCGCGCAAGCGTTAGAATCAGAAGACTACGACACGCTGACAGCCTCGAGCGGTGAAGAAGCGCTGCAGCTGTGCACGTCGAAAACAGTCGATTTGGTGTTGCTAGATATCCTGATGCCCGGTGGTATAGATGGCGTTGAGACGCTGACCCGGTTGCGGCAGATTAAGCCACAACTGAACGTTGTGATGATGTCCGCACAGAAAGAGATTGAAACGGCGGTCAAAACGATGGAGTTAGGAGCGAAACGCTACCTGACAAAACCCTCCAGCATCGACGAGATTGTGTACGCTATTGAGCCATTTCTGGAACTATCACGTCTCTCGCAGGAAAATGAAGCGTTGAAAGAGCAGATAGGGACTCAAGATCAGATGGTTGGAGAAAGTGTTGTCATGCAGCAACTTCGATCGCAGGTTAGTCAAGTGGCATCAAGCGATTTGGGCGTACTGATCACCGGAGAGAACGGCACCGGCAAAGAATTGGTCGCTAACGCAATTCATCAGCAGAGCCAACGCAGCCGAAAGCCGCTTACCCGGCTTAACTGTGCGGCATTGCCGGAGGAGCTCATCGAAAGTGAGCTGTTTGGACATGAACGCGGTGCCTTCACCGGTGCAACGGTACGCCGACAAGGGAAATTTGAATTAGCAGACGGCAGTGCGCTGTTCCTTGATGAAATTGGCGATATGAGCTTGAAGGCACAGGCGAAAGTGTTACGCGTGCTGGAATACGGTGAATTAGAGCGTCTCGGCGGAACACAAACGCTCCATGTGGATGTTCGGATTATCGCCGCAACCAATAAGAACCTTGAGCGAGAAATCGAAGAAGGAAGATTTCGGCAGGATCTCTATTATCGTCTGAGCGTGGTTCCGATTACGGTTCCGCCCCTCCGTGATCGCACCGATGATCTGCCGGTATTGGTTAAACACTTCGTCGAGCGGTTTCACAAAGATAGCGCGCGTGCCCCCAAAGTTATCGATTCATCGGCAATTCAGGTCATGCAGTTATACCATTGGCCCGGCAATATACGAGAGTTAAAAAATATTGTCGAACGCCTACTCATCATGGTCAATCAAGATATCATCCTTCCGGTTGATGTGGAGAATGTTTTGCCGATTCCAAAGACTACTCCTCAACCCGACACCGTCGCTGTCCCCCAAGCAGAACCAATCCAATCAAGCAAATCCCTAATGGAGATGGTTGACGACGCTGAAGCAAACCTTATCCGCAGCGCTCTCAACGCCAACGGTTGGAACATCAAACGGACCGCAGAGCAGCTGAAAATCGAGCGTAGCAACTTCTATAAAAAACTGGAAAAATTTAACATCAAGCGTCCGGATGACGTGTGAAATATTCACCTACAGTTGAAAGCGATGACTATAGCTAAGCTCTTGCGATCACAGAAAGAGAGCAGTACCGATGATAGCGGTGTCCATCCTCATCTTTGCGCTTGGATTGGTGATCGGCAGTTTTTTGAATGTGTGTATCTACCGCCTCCCCCAAGGGCTCTCTATTCATTCCCCACGCCGCTCCTTCTGCCCCGAATGTCGGTCGCAGATTCGCTTCTACGATAACATCCCGGTCTTGAGTTACCTCTTCTTGAGAGGGCGTTGTCGGCACTGTAGCGCAAAAATCTCAAAAGTCTACCCGTTGGTCGAACTGACGACAGGTGTCCTGTTTCTATTCGCGCTGTATCGGTTCGGGCCAACACTCGCACTTTTACACAGTTGCCTGCTCATCAGCCTATTGATACCGATCGCTTGGATTGATGCTCGGTGGTATATCATTCCAAATGCCATTATTCTCGTTGGGTTGATTACCGGTGCGGCGGTAGCTCTCCTTATTGCATTGACCCACCATACTCCGGGCTATCTGATTGAACACCTAATCGGGGCAGCAGCAGGCGGTGCGTCAATGCTGTTAATTGCAGCTGCGGGGACGTTTCTCTTTCGTAAGCGAGCGATGGGTGGCGGAGATATCAAATTGATGATCTTAATCGGGTTATTTCTGGGAGGGTGGCCCCACCTGCTGATTGTGATTATTGCTTCCGCTTTCACCGGTTCAATCGTCGGCTTGTCTCTGATCGCGCTCGGTAAGAAAAGTGGGGGTGGAAGTCGGATACCGTACGGTCCCTTTCTGGCGATTGGTGCAACCCTGGATCTGTTTTGGGGACATCAAATCTGGAATTGGTACTTAACACTCATCGGCTGGCAATAGCTGAGTTCGTCATCTCATCGACCCGTTCGATTTTTTGTCTCACTTTACAGAGATAGAATTTAGTGATAAAATATTTCCACAATCGAGAGGGATAATTTCGTGTCAACAGAACTGGACGGTGAAACCAAGACACAGGAGGTTGGCAATGGATGAACTGGTTAGAAGAGCAGAAATCTTAATTGAAGCGTTGCCCTACATTCAGACTTTCGCCGGAAAAACCATCGTGATTAAATACGGTGGAGCTGCAATGGAGAACGACGCGCTCAAACATAGCGTGATGCAGGATGTCGTTTTGATGAAGTATATCGGCATGAACCCCGTTGTCGTGCACGGCGGCGGCAACCAGATTAGCGAATGGATGCGGCGAGTTGGCAAGAAAGCGGAGTTTGTACAAGGCTTGCGGGTCACCGATGCGGAGACCGTGGAAATCGCTGAAATGGTACTCGCGGGGGTAATTAACAAGGAAATTGTCTCATTGATTAACCTGCATGGCGGAAAAGCGGTTGGGCTTTGTGGCAAGGATGCGAACCTCATCCGTGTACAGAAGCATTGTCCGGAGGTCGTCGATGAACACGGAAATACAACCACCGTGGATATCGGTTTTGTCGGAGAGATTGTCGGCGTTAAGCCAGATGTACTCTTCGCTCTGGATCGGGACGGTTATATCCCGGTAATCGCGCCAAACGGTGTAGGAGATGACGATTGCACGTATAACGTCAACGCGGATACGATGGCAGGAGAAATTGCTGCTGCCCTGCAGGCGGAGAAACTAATTCTGCTGACGGATCAACGCGGTATCTTACGAGATTTGCACAATGAATCCTCATTAATATCAAGAATAAGAACAGACGAAATTGAAGGGTTAGTTGCGGATGGGGTAATTGGCTCAGGGATGTTACCGAAAGTCGAGGCATGCGTGAGGGCACTCAATGGCGAGGTGTGGAAAACGCATATTATTGATGGTCGAGTTAGCCACGCAATTCTGCTGGAGGTGTTTACGCAATCGGGCATCGGAACTGAGATTCTCGTGTAGGAAACATGAAACCTAAGCGATGGTAACTACCGCGCCACGATTGCTTGCATTCGTGATAAAACAGCTGCCACCTTCCGGGAGCGTTTGGAGGAACATCTCTGTCTTCTCTTTTAAGGTGGGAAGGTCGTCCCCAACGGCGAAGATTGCTGGTCCCCAACTGCTTATCCCTGCACCGACTGCCCCCGCCTCCCGTAAAAAGTCAAGTGTCTGTTGCAGAATGCCGCCTTGGGCATCAATTTCGACCTTCTTCCAGCCAAAGGTTTGAATGTGGTTGATCGCGGATCCGAAGGCATAACGGTCCTCTTCAAAGATTGCCGGCAATAATTGAAGAAGGATGAGATGGGAGAGTTGTTCAGCGGTAGATCTGGGCTGAGGACAGAGGGTTTTGAAAAGCTGAATTTCTATCTCGCCAGAGATATGCGTGCAACGCGGAATGACGATGAGTAAGTCCCAGTCCGGAAAGGGATGACGTAGGAGAAGTGGGGGTGCGGGAACGTTGCCTGCTGCGGAGGAGGGTAAGAACGAGGATTTCTGACCGGGATAACGATGTCCACCATCGAGGATAAACCCACCCCGTTCAAATGCGGTTATGCCAATCCCCGATGTCCCACCGCGCCCGACGGCTTGTGCCAAATCCGCCACGCTCAAATTGAGATCGTAAAGTGTATTTACCGCTTGGGCGATGCCTAAAGCAAGCTGTGTCCCGGAGCCAAATCCGGAGTGTGGCGGAATTTCGGTAGCAAGTTGAAGATGGATGCCCGGAAAGCTATGTTCTACCTGAAGCCTTTCGAGAACAGGGCACTCGCTCGTTCCTTGTATTGGGTAGACTCGATTTGGATCTGATCTGCCGGAGTAGCGACAATTTCAAAATGTGGGTCATTGATTGCGAGACCGATGCTCCCGTCAATCCTGCCCAGTGAGCCATTGAGATCAATGAGGGCAAAGTGGAGTCGGGCGGGGGTCCTAATCGTGACCGAGTTGCCGGTAGCAACCATTCTTCTTCGGGAAATGTCTGCTAATCCACTCATTAAGCTATCTTTTCATCTCTCTCAATCAATCCGTCTCGAATGTGCAGGATGCGCCGGGCATGTGCTGCAATTTCAGGCTCGTGTGTGACCATGATAATGGTGTTTCCCACTTCGTTTAGGTGGTTAAAAATCGACATAATTTCTCCGCCAGAACGGGTATCTAGGTTTCCCGTCGGCTCATCAGCAAAAATCATAGAGGGGGCGTTGACAAGTGCACGTGCAATTGCTACGCGCTGGATTTGGCCCCCTGACATCTCATTCGATTTGTGATGAATGCGATCCGCGAGCCCGACAGCTTCCAAAGCTTCAAACGCTTTGCCTCGCCGATTCTTGCGCCCCAGTCCACTATAGATCAGCGGTAACTCGACGTTGTGCAGCGCGGTGGTTCGTTGCAAAAGATTGAATGTTTGAAAGACAAATCCGATCTTACGATTGCGAATCTCAGCAAGGCGATTATCCGACAGCTTACCAACTTCTTCCCCTTCGAGATAGTATTCCCCTTCTGTCGGCTTTGCAAGACAGCCGAGGATATCCATCATCGTAGATTTCCCTGACCCAGAGGGTCCCATAATAGCAATAAACTCACCACTGTCGACGGTAAATGTAACACCCCTCAGGGCGTGAACCTGCACATCTCCCATTTCATACACTTTTGTCAGATTACGAACATCAATTAACATTGTTGCCTCTCTATTTAGTATCAGAAACTGTTTTTGTGAGTTGCTGCATAGAGGGCACAAAGACACGGTCTCCCTCTACTATACCGCTAAGCAACTCAAAATGGGTATTGTTTCGCTGCCCGACTTCAATCCGGGTCCGAATGCCCTTCTCATCCTCTTTCTTGTTCTTCTTTTTTTTCTCGGTATCTGCTTTCGCGAGTTCTTTGTCAAGCATAACGAAATATTTCTTTTCGCTTTCGATCTCCGCCTCAAGCCCTTCGATCTTATCTGTCTCAGAGAACAAAACGTGCACCTGGGTGGGACCTGAACGTAAACCGCGCGGTGTGCCGTCAAGTAAGATTTCAACATTGCCACGTGCGCTACTCGGTGAAATTTTGCCAACCTTGCCGGAGAATTTCTTCCCAATCAGGTTTTGTATCTCCACCTCCTCATCAGATTTGAAACGACCGATCGAATTGGGAGGCACATTTACCTTAACAGTCAACACCTCAGAATCAATCACCGAGTCGATGGGAAGTTGAAGAACACTATCATCCTCCATGACAATGATGTCTACATCCGCCGACATGCCAGGCAGAAGTTCGGGAGGCGATCCAATCACTTCAATCATTACCTCAAAGGTAATCGTGCCATCCCCTTGTTGACCTCCCCTCGGATCAGGTGTATATGCGCTCGGTGCGACTTCGCTGACCCTTCCTTCAAAGACTCTATCACGGTAAGCATCAACGCGAATTTCTACCCTTTGCCCTAGTGCAATCTTGGCGATATCGACCTCGTTGATTCGCGTTTTAACAACCATTCTGGAAAGATCCGCGATAGTCAAGATGGCGGGACCTTGCGAAAATGCAGAACGTCCAGAGGTGACAATTTCACCCTCCTCGACGTTGAGCCGTGTAACGGTTCCCGACATCGGCGCGATAACGGTTGTCCAAGCAACACGTTCTTCTTGGGCTTTTAGGGTGCTGTCAGCTTCTAGGAGTGCTGCTTCTGCCCCAGCCTTCGCATGAACGGTAAGTTTTTTCTCCTCATCCGTTGTCTCTAGAATCTGTTGGAGTCGTGTCTCCGCATTTTCCAACTCTGCAGCAAGTTGTTTCCTCTGCGCTTCCTGCGATTCTTTAATCGTCACCAGATTCTTCTTATGAAGTTCGAGAGTTACCCGACGGCTGTCAAGTGCCTTTTTTCTTGCATCAATGGTCTCTTGTTCGGATTCAACCGCCTTAATCTGAGACTCGACATTTTTTTTAGCGGTTTCATGTTGGGAACGGGCATTTGCACGGGCGGTCTCGGCTTCTTCAAGCACCCGCTTGGAGACCAACTTTTTCTCAAACAGTCCCTGATTTCGTTTGAGCTCGGATTCAGCTGTTTCATAGGCAACCTTTGCTGATTCTTCTGCTGCCTGTGCTCGCTGATGCGTGAGGTCTGCTTGCTGTAGCGAGATTTCAGATTGACGTAGCGAGATTTCGTCTTGCTGAAATGCGTTTTCCGTCGTAGCAATTTGGGTTTCCGCTTCAGTGATTCGTTGGCGCGTGTTTGCATCTAGCGACTCAAGTGCTGCCCGTGCCACTTCGACAGCGTTTCGGGCTTGCGTGATTGCACTCTCCTGCTGCTTCTCTGTCATTCCGATACGCAGTGTTGCCTGTTCCACTTGTGCCTTCCGCGCATCCCGATTCGCCGCCGCCTGCTTTTTTTGTTCGCGAACCTGCTCATCATCAATTTTGAGCAGTCCCTGTTCTTTTTCCACAACATCGCCCTCTTTGATATAGAGCGTTTCAATCTCCCCTTCAACATTCGATCGAACTTCAACGGAGATCAAGGGTTCAAGGTTCCCAGATTCTCTCACTTTGACGATGAATTCACCGCGTCGAACGACCTCTTTTTTATCTTCTTCGTTCTCTTTATCTTTTTTCCCAAATATTCTGGTCGCACCGATAGCAACCATAGCGACAAGGACCAGTACGCTAATAATAAGAACAATTGTTTGTTTCCTGTTCACTGGATAACTCCCATTGCTCGCTGCAAAGCGACTTGCGCGACTTTATAATCATAAAAAGCTCGGACCTGATTGGTCAAAGCTTGTGCAAATTCAGTCTGGGCGTTGAGCAGTTCAAGCAGGATAGACAGTTCCTGCTCAAAACGTCCCTGAATAACTTGGAGACTTAACTCGGCGTTCCGCACCTGCGTGTTGGAAATTTCGACTGCCCTTTCAGCGCGTCTCAAGTTTAGGTAAGCTTGACGAACCTCCAATGCGATAGAGCGTTCGAGGTCACTTGCATCTTCACGTACCTGTTCAAGCGACAATTCTGCCTCCTGAACACGCCGCTTTGTAATACCCCCATCGAAAATCGGAAAATTCAGTGTCGTTCTAACTTCCCAACTTCGGAAGTCGGTGAAATTTTCACGTTCATGGAGGTAATCATCAAGATTGACGCCATAATTATATGAGGCATTTAGTTCGGGCCAACGATCCAACCTTGCCAGCGTCAAGTTCCATTCGAGTCGCTTTATTGTGGATTGGAGTTCCTCAAATTCAGGGCGCGTTTCAAACGCTCTCTGGATAGCCTCCTCGACGGATAACACCATGACTTCAATCTGTCCTTTTTGGCTGTACAGCTGATAGTCAGTGTCTTCGGCAACAGTGATCAGTGTTGCTGGGTCGAGTCCCATGATTCGGGGCAAGGTTGCCATTGCAATCTCAAGGGCATTTTGGTCGTTCAGGAGACTCAATTCGTCGTTCGCTTCTCTGACCTGCGCCGTTGCAACATCAGCCTCAATCTGAATACCCGCTTCGACAAAAGCTCTTACTCGGTCCGTATTTTCCCGTGATCGGGCTAGGATTTCCAGATCTACTTTTACCAGTTCCTGTGCTTTGAGGACATTATAATACGCTTGCGTGACTTGGAAAATCAGGTTATGTTTTGTCTGTTCGTTGCGACTTATTGTCGCATTCCGTTGTTCCTTTGCCTGCGAGAAATTTGCCTCTCTTTGTCCGTTGTCCCACAGCGTATATTGGGCGCTCACCCCCAAGTCATAATTCTCGCGCTCAAATCCAAAGTCAAGTGCATCTGAAAAATTGTATCGACCATCAACGAAAATATCCGGATAATAGCGGGCACGTGCGTCTTTAACGCGTAAGCCATCAATAGCAAGATTAATGCGGGAGTTCCGCATATCGGTTGAGTTTTCGACGGCGAGTTGAATACATTGTTCTAAGGTGAGCGGTTGGGCGAGATCAATTTCCTGTTCTTCTTGAGCAGCGGCTGTGAGGGAAACAAGGATTAACACACAAGCCAAAACGGACCGTATACTCCATTGAATCATTCTAATCTCCTATCGGTTATTTATATCAACTTTTTTCATTTATTTATATCAACTTTTTTCATTCAGTCAGAAGCAAATTCTGTGTAATTACACTAAATAAATGATATGCAAGATTTTTTATTGATTTTATCTCATACGTCTACAGGTGATTTCACAGTGACTTTTGACGGAATTCAGGATCGAAAGTTTAGACTGAAGATATGCCGTCATATCGGGCAACCCATTAATCGAACGGTATCATTAGTGAGGGAAATCGCCCTCAAATAGAATACGATATGTAGCCAGGGCATTGCCACGGTTTTGGGAATTCCTATTTTTCCTTGCAACCCCTTGATAAATTCTGCTACACTTATTTTGCCACTTGATCCCCAAAAGGCGCACCTTAAATTCCAGATTTTGACTCAGGCAAAAAGAGTAATTTGGTCGGCCAACCTTTGATTTACATACCCTCTATCCGAAGCGCAAAATGCAAAGAGAAACCGAGCATATTCGGCTTTTGCGTTTCATACTTCGCACATTGTGGGGTAAATGATGAAACAAACTCTAGTATCTATCGTATTTTCTATTGTATTCTCATTCATCACGGTTCCGCCGTTAGATGCCCAACTTGTCGATATGAAAACTTGGTGGCTGATTGTGAGTCCTGACGTTGACACCCGCTCCCGAAGGAATCTGGATTCATTGGTTAACCTATTGAAAGTACGCGGAAATATCCCGTCGAATCATATCCGCCGCATCGAAGGCAGCGAGTGCACCCGCGACGGTATCAAGGTTGCCATAGATGCTCTTGGCAGTGAAATGGGACAAGGTGATCGTCTCATCTTCTACTTTCGTGGCTTTGTTACAAAAACGAGAAGATCGACCTCAATCTTCTTTTTTCCATACGGATCGACATCGGAAAACTTGGATGACGCGCTTAGGGACCGTCAACTAAACGATTGGTTCCGTGGATTGTCCCCAAATAAAGTATTTGTCATTCTTGACAGTTACACCAGAGATCGGAATTTGATGGCTTACTACGGCAATCGTGGGATGCCTGGGTCCGGAGGATTTGTATCGATTCAACGTGCGACCTTAAGTACCGAAGATCTGTTAGCTCAAACACTATTGGCAGCACTAGGAACCGACGAAACAGATCTTGATGGCAATCGGCAAATCTCTATTGAAGAACTCCATGCACATCTTACCTCAAATCTGGATGAACGCACTTTGCGGCTTACAGAGGGGGTTTTGCTATCACTCGGAAGGGTGCAAGAGAAGACAGTCCTCAAGTTAAGCCCGATGCTCAAAATTGCAACGGTTCCTGATGGAGCCTCCGTTATCCTCAATGGACAGGAGGTAGGGGTAACGCCACAAAGCCTTACGGATAGCCTTCAACGGGGAACGTATAGCGTAGAAGTGAGTAAACAGGGATACCTAACTCCACCGGCACGTTCTGTAGAAGTCAAAAAGATTCAGGGAGAGTCGATTAACATATCGTGGGCTTTGGAGTCCATCGGTGTTCATGGCAGCGTGAGCGCACCCGATGGGGTTCCCCTTGATGGAGCGGTGGTGTGGGTAGATGGGACGGCGTATGAACAGAATCCACTATACCTTAAAGCGAACGGTCAATACCGACTTTCTGCCAATGTGGCTAACGTTACGCCACAAGAAGATCGATCGGATGAAAAGGTGCTGGAACCGGGTACAATGTATACCCTGCGTGCTGCAAGTGGTGCATTCTATCACGCAGAGGCAACTTTTACACTCGCCCCACACGAATCTGTGGAACGCGACTTGATTCTTAGCAAAAAGACGTGGTTTGAAATTGCTCAAATGCAGTTCGATCGAAAAGTGTACGAGGATGCGATCAGCGCATTTCAAAATGGTATTGAGGAAACAACTGAATTTCCGCCGATGTCTCCGGAGTTTACCAAACTACTCTTCGACTCATTTTCAGAGGTAGTAGATAACGTAAATGTCCAAGACATCTCCTACGTTGTCGTAACGGCAAAGCTGGCAGATAGACTTAATCTTGAAGAAAAATCCAAGGTTTATTGGGAGCAGGTAAAATTACAGGCGGTAAAAGGTTCAGTATCTTACGAACTCGCAACCGAGCGACTACGAGACCTTAATTTCGGACGGCGGCTAATCAATATCGGCATTTTGGTCCTATTCATTGTGGTGCTAATTTCTGGCGGATATGCTATCCGTAGGGCGTTGCTTCGTACCAAAACATGATATCGGTTAAATTCTAACGATGATGAATCGTGTTGAGTAGTTGCTTCAAAGGCTTTAACCAGATTTATGGTGGATCTTAGGTTTAATGAGACACTTCCAATACATAGTCAACCCCCTAAATCCCCCTTATCAGGGGGACTTGGGAAACTGTGCGCAGGTCAGGGTTATTGGTAAATGTCTATTTATTTTTTGAATTCACTATAAACCCAATAACAGATTACATCGGGAAGATCTAGGGTATCTGTAATTGAGACACATTGACCGATCTTCGATTTCCCGATTTTTGATGATTTCGGCTCCGCTCAAAGCGGTAGAGGGGATAAACTGATGTTCTTGTTTGGATTTAGGATTTTAAGTCGCGCCCAACACCATAATCTGACCAATCAGCAGAAGAATCTGCGCCGCCAACTCCATGAACTCCAAGAAAAGTTCAAAGCTCTAACAACAGAGAAAGATGAACTTGAGGCTCGTCATCAGGAGGATACATCAGCACTCAATCAACAACTGGAAGTGCTGCGGCAGCGCATCACAGAAGATCTGGAAAGTGTGATACAGGAATTTGGGATGAGTCGAACGCAAATCGAGACACTCTGGGCGGATAGATTAGATCTTATCGATCTGTATAGTGATAAGTTGTACTCACTCGCGAAGGATTTCGCGCGCACCAACCGGGACATGCGAAAAAATCGTGGGTTGTTTTTATTGTTAATAGACCGCCGAAATATGGATGAGCATAATTTTTCGGAGTTCCATGATAGCCAAATCGAGCACTTAACAGAGGAACAATATCAGGGTATCAATCAGATTCCGCAGATTTTTTCGCCTAAAATTGATCAGATATTCAACTATATGGGAGAAAAGATCATCTTAAAGGATAAAAATGGCGAAATCACTGGACATGAAGAACGGGATGGCGCAATACTAGTTGATCTGAGTGGAACTGCTTTTAGATCTCGTGTGATGGTTGAAGGCGTACGAACGCATCGCGTCTTCGACAAAGTGGAACGTTTACAGAAAGGAAATGCAAGACACAATGCAGCGATTTATGCTTCATCGCTTGATGAGGTTATGGTGTCGATTGTGGTTAGCCAAGAAACGAGTGAGGTTACGCTTTTCCGGGATGGGCGTTTTCTGGAGAGCTATGATCCTTACACTGATCAGGGAACATTACGTGAAGAAAAGGTAGTACCCATGAAGCGTAAAGCGTCTTCGGAAGAATCAACGAATGTAGAGGTTGAACAGGAAAAAACAGTGACTTAAGTGTTCACCGAATGATTAAATGGGTTAATAAGACGAGATGTTCTACAAAACAGAATTGTGATATTTCCAACAACAGATGGGGTGAGAGGCAATCACTTCGCGAAATTAATATGGTCCTCCAAAATTGTATAACGTAAGAGACAGATAAGCGCCCCGACGTCGAGGTTTGGCATCGGGGCGCTTTGGGTTGAAGGGCGTTAGACTATATCTCATTAAATATTCTCAAACAACTGTCACAATTCCCCTCGCTAGCGGTTCAGGAACTGCCTCCAAAAAGGCTTGAAAACAGTGAGGGGCGGTGATATAATAGCCATTTGGAATCCAGCGAAAGCCTGAAAGGTCAACGATGACACGTCAAGCAATACTCTTATTTTGCAGAATATTAGTCATCATTGTAGCTACTACATGGACGATTTATCCCACATTTGCAGGTGAGCGGGATGAATATGTTTTTGCTTACAAACTCTTTCAAGAGGGTGCCTATTTTATCGCAAAAGATGAACTTAAAGCATTCATCCAGGACTACCCACAGAGCGCAGATGCCGATGATGCACGTTTTCTCATGGGAGAATGTGCGCTGCAGCTTAAGAAATATGACGAGGCAATCCAGCATTATAAGCAACTCCAAATCGATTACCCAGACAGTGCACTGCGTTTAGATGCAGTTCGCGGCACAGCAACAGCCTGGTTTCGTCAGGGGAGATATGAAGAGGCAATTAAGGCTTACGAAAAAGTTGTCCAAAGTTCAGACGATGCCTCTGTCATGTCCCACAGCCTGTATCTCATCGGCGAGTCTTATGACCACTTGGGACTCTACCAGAAATCCAATGAATATTACGAGCAAGTCCTCACTAAATATCCCGAGTCGGCTGAAGCATCAGACGCTTTATATGCAAAGGGTTGGAGCTTATACAGACTTAAAAAATATGGTGAGGCATATGATGCACTAACGAATTTTATTAAGAAATATCCCACCCACTATGCGATTCCAGAAGCTTCCTACCGTGCAGCCGAATCTCTGTTCAACCTTGGGAACTGGGCAAAGGCACAACAGGCTTACCAGCAAGTCATTGATACCTACCAGAAAGACGAAACACACCGGCAACTCGCCATAGATGCGCGATTCAGACTTGGCGAGTGTTATTTTCAGCAGAAATTGATGGGCGAAGCGAAGAACACTTTCGAGGTTTTGCTGCGTGAACACGGAGCGTCGCCCATCGTTGCGGAAGCGCAATATTGGATTGCCGAAGTCTTGCTGGAAGAGGAGAAATACCCCGAAGCAATTCATGAATATCAAAAAGTTATTACCCTATACCCACAGAGCGAGGTTGTTGATGACGCCCAATACGGAATTGCAACAGCACATTTTCTTAAAGGGGACTACCCCAAAGCAGGTAGTGAATTCAAGAAGGTTGCAGAGAACCGACGTTCTAAACTCAGCGATGCAGCTCGTTTCCGTTTAGGCGAATGTTACCGTTTGCAACGAGAGTTCAATTCCGCTATTCTTCACTATAAGAAAGTGCGAACAAAATCGGGGTACACAGATGACGCGCTGTATGGTAGAGCAACCAGTGCCTTTGAACTGCGAGATTATTCACAAACCGTCGAAGTGTTGAATGCGCTGTTAAGTTCTCAGCCTTCCAGTCCGCTCAGGCCTTATGTCCTTTACCAACTTGGCCTCGCGTATTTTAACCAGCAATCGCATCAAGAAAGCTCTCAAGCCTTTGATACTTTCTTATCCGAAAATCGTGATACCAACCTGGAAACTGCCCCTACTGATGAAGCACTGTTTTGGAAAGCGCGCGCACGGTTTGAGCTAGAAGATTATTCAGCAACCCTGCAAGCCTGTGAGGAATTGCTTCAACGTTTTCCGAAAAGCCGCCTACGCTATCGGGCAGAATTTTTTATTGCAGAAAGTACCTATTGGCGTGAGAAGACTCCACAAGCCTATCAATCGGCGCGTCAAAAATATCAAGCGTTACTGGAGAAACAGTCACAAATTGCCCCCAACGCTCTCGGGGCTGAGTGGGCTGAAAAGTGCCGCTATGGAATCGGTTGGACCCACTTTTCCGAGGCAACACTTTCAAAGGACAGTGCCGAGCAGCAGACACATTATCAAGCAGCGGTAGCAGCATGGAAGGAAGTGCTTGCAAACCACCCAAACGGTGCGCTTGCTGACAAAACGCAATACCATATCGGTATCGCTGATGTTAATCTCAAAAAGTATGTTGAAGGAATTCAGGCTTTCAGGGAGGTACTGTCTAACTATCCAGGCAGCAATTGGGAGGACAACGCTCGGTATCAGATAGGCTGGGTGCTCTATAAACAGGAAAGATATCCCGATGCAATTACTGTCTTCAATGAAATGCTCAAAGTGCACCCCGGGTCACAGCTTGTTCCGAGAGCCATCTTTGGTATTGCCAATGCCTACTTTAAACAGGGCAAATACTCGCAAGCGATGCGGGAATACCAACGGGTGGTTGACAAGTACCCTAACCCTATTCGCGAGGCGGGGGCCGAGAAGGCGATAGACCTCCGTCCAGAAGCGCAATACTATATAGCGGAAAGTTTCTTGAATCTTCAGAGCTATCCTGAAGCAATTGCCGCTTATGAAAAGGTAATCCAACACCATCCCAAAAGTGAATGGGCAGATGACGCACAGTATGGAATTGCAATTGCGTACGAAAATCTGGAAGAAAAGGAAAAAGCGATACAGGCATATCGGACCTTGACGCAGAAATACCCTAACCGTGAACTTGCCCCAGATGTCCAACTCCAGATCGGCCGCCACTACTATAATGAAAAAGATTTTAAGCGGGCAATCGCTGAATTTCAAAACGCAATTAATCAATACCCCGAAACCGCATCGGCGTGGTTAGCGCAGTACAACATCGGCAAATGTTATATCGCGCTGGGATCCTACCGTCAGGCGATTGCGGCATTTGAAGCGGTTGACGCGCGGAGTGACTTTGCATCCACCGCAGCGTATGAAATCGGTTACACGTGGTACGATCAAAATAACCCGAGCCGCAACCTTGGTAACGCTGTGAAAGCGCTTCTTGCCGTACCTGAAAAATATCCGCAAAGCGCTGATGTTCCCCGCGCTCTGTTGGTTGCTGGTGAATGCTATAAAGAGTTGATCGAATTGGACAAAGCCGTTGCGGTTTACCGTCGCCTCCTAAACGATTATCCTGAATCGGAACAAGCGCAGTGGGCACAATTGGCGTTGGGAGATACCTATCGGGCCCAGCAGAAGTATCAGCAAGCGATCGACGCTTATGATGTAATTCGCGAACAGGGGACGGAGCGCTACTCCGTCGACATCGTAATTGAGGGGTTACTCCGTCTGGCAGATACGCAAGCGCAGACAGGGGCGCACAAAGACGCTGGTACAACCTATCTGCGTATCCGCTACCTGTATAAGGATCATGACCCGTTCAGGGCGTTGCAGGCGACCGTTTATGCTGCGGATGCCTTTGCCAAAGCTGGTGAAACCTTAGCCCAAGCAGCATACACCCATCAGGCGAAGGATGAGTATGAAAACGCAATTGAGTTTTATGAATCAATGGTTTCACAAGTACAAGACGCAGGCGAGCGGAAGAAATGGGACGCACTATATGACTATGCACAGAGCAAACTTCAACAACTTTTTGAGTAAATTTGGATGATAGGGATGAACAGAAGAAGGACGAGTAAGAATGAAACGGGGAACGGGTGGGCAAGGCATTCTATGCGATATGCTCGACACAATACCTTCTCGGTTTTATGTTTTACGTTTTACGTTCTCATCGGTTTATCACAAGCCTACGCTCAAACGTTGGAAGCATCGGAAGAACAGTTGGAATCAGATTTGCCGGATGAAGTCATCGCAGAAATTATTGATACCACCCGAATCGTGCTTGAGCCGCGCAGTCGTTTCACCGATCCGTTGGTGCCTCAACTAATTCACGCCATCGCACTATACCCCAAAGAACGACTCTGGAATCTACCTCCTGCTACCACGCCTCAAAAAGCCGTCAGACCCACCACTCCGCCCCCAAAGAACTATCGGGTTCACCTCAGCGCCTATCCCAGTCTGCCAGAATCATGGGTCTATCAAGTGCTCTTTGCGGGACGGACGAAGCAGACGCACGGTTTTCTCCATTTGAACCGACAGCAGCTGGGTAGCGCACGGACCAAAGAACGGGGTGATTATAACGTTGACGGGATTCGCGGCGGATTTAGTCATCAGTATCAGGAGTTGAGTGAAATCTCCGTTGACCTTGGACTAGATCTCAAGTCTCTAGAGTGGTTGTCACTTACATCTGGAGAGATTAATGGGGAAATCCCAAACCCTCAGAAGGATTTGCTGCTTGTCCGCTCCGATCTGAATTGGCAACAGCAAATTTCCGAAACAACGTGGTCAACATTGAATCTCGATACAGCACTACTCCGCGTTGATCATGGTGCTTCGAATCTGCGGGATGAAGCGGCGGATCTGCGTTTCAACTATGATATGGCGCTTTCGTGGCCCTTCTTGAATCCAATTCACGCAGGTGGTGAAGTCGAATATTTTTCCGCGACAGATAATCGGTCCGATAGAGATAGTTGGGGGACAATCGTTCGCCTATATGCCCGCGATGAGTTTACGTTATTTGGTCCCCTTGTTTGCAGTATAGGTCTGGAAGGAGTTAGCCTCCGCGAAGGTGGCGACGCTCGTGGAGATACCGCAGACTCACAGTCAAACATCGAAGCCCCAACTCCACAATCTAACGTTGAAACAGACGAAGATACAGCGGGCTTGTCCTTAGACACGGCAGACACCCCTCAACTGACTGACACTGGAATTGGTGAAGATACGGCAGATTCACCGTTAAACGGGGGAGACGACGTTTTAGAGACGGAGCCCCAAATTGACGATGATGACGTGTATGTACCGTTGTACCCGTCCCTCGCATTGACGACCCAGCTTAACAACAATTGGTTAATCCAACTTGAAGGATCCCGGACAATTGCACGGCACCGATTGTCGACACTTTACCTCGACACAGATTATATCAGTCTCAATCCGCTCCTTCGTCCGGAAAAAGTTTGGAATGGACAAATCACACTAAAGCATCATCGTGGCGCAAAGTTTGAAGTGGATTTCTCCGGTTTTGCAAAACAGATCAGTGACTTCGTTATTCTGATTCCTCAGTCGGAACATCCCGAACGGAATGGTGTGCAACCGACCAGCACAGTCGGAACGGAACTTGCGTGGACGCCAACGAACATTGATGCGTCAATTTACGGTGGTCAGTTGCTTATTTCTGCCCGTATTGTCGATCAGCTCGATCTGCGGTTTAAGTATACGCATGAGATTGCTGTGCCGAAGATGGGTGAGCAGATTCCTTATAGGGCAACAGATCGCATCGACCTGGATGCAGTATATCACCTCCCATCAGAGTTCTATATAACGCTTAAAGCCGAATTGCGGGGACCGAGGTATGTAGACAGAATGACCGATGAAACGCTACAGGGCTATCTCTTGCTGAAACCTAAGCTGAGCAAAACAGTTGGAAAGTATGTTGATGCTTTTGTCGGTGGAGCATTTGCCATTGGAGAGTATCGTCTATTAGAGCTGTATGAACTTTCGCAGAGTAATCTTGATTTTGGGATTGAGTTGAAATTTTGATCGCTTTGATAGCGGATAAGGAGAACAAACTGTCATGAGCAACCCGATTGAGATGATCATTTCAGGATTAGAACAGTTGAGTGGAGGTGGGATCCTTCTCATCCCCTTGATTGGTTGCTCAGTCTGTGCACACGCGATTATTATGGAGCGAATTTATCATCTGCGTCGTGAGCGAGTCATCCCATCACAGTTTGTAACCCGTAGCATCTACCATGAACTTGTGCAGGGCAATCCTGAAATCGCGATCCAGATGTGTGAGAGGCGCCCGGGTCCTTTGACAAATATTCTTCGCGCTGGAATAGAACACAGAAACGCCGATGAAGAAACTCTCAAACGGGTGATCCGTTTATCGATCAACGGCGAAAAACCGAAATTGACGCGATACCTCCATATTTTGGGCCTGTTGTCCGCTGTTGCGATATATACTGGTTTACTTGGCACATTTCTGGGCATGATCGCCTCATTTGGTAACCTGTATGAGATAGAGGGGCAGGTGGGGCAGTCGAGTGAGATTGCTAGTGGTATCTCGCAAGCCTTAATCACAACCGCCGCGGGATTAATGGTTGCGCTACCAACATACGTCGCTTACTATTATTTCAACAGCAAGACACAGCTCTTTTTGACAGAGTTGGAGAGACACGGCATGTCTCTTGTCCGTTTTCTCGTTGCTGAGGAACATAAGCTGTTTCGGGACGGATTTGAAGATATTCAGCGTTTGATCCAAGAGGAGCCAAACCGATGAGCACGCGAGGTGAAATTAAACTTAGCGCTTTTTTTGGGCTTGCAATCGTTGAGCATCTGGTTTTGATTCTGGTGCTGGCTATGGCCGCCTATACAAAACCTGTGCCCAAGGTTCACGACACAGCTATAACTGTGGACATTTTAATAAATCAGCCGGAGCAGAAGCGCAGGGAGGAAGAAATTCCTATCGCTATCCCTCCAACTCTCCGCCCTGAAATCCCCAGCGAATTGCCGCCAATCCTATCCACCCACGACGTTCAGCGATATCTAAATCCTGGCGGTCCGTCTGGAGGCTTACCCGCCCACGCCTTAGCGCGGTCCACCAACCAGGATCCAAACCGTTTGGCATTAGGGGCAGCACCTGCAAAAGGACGAAATCAACCCCTGACAGACAATTTAGCATCAACGAATGCAAGGGTTAGGGATAATCCACGAGTTGATGAGGAGGGGCACTTCGGTGCTTCAGCGCGTCGAGGTGTTCGAGATACGGATAGAGTGAAACATAGAGGAGAACGCGGACGCAGCTTGACTCGACACGTGTCTACGGGAAACGGAACTCATACCGGGCAAAGTCGCGTGACCGATGGGGTTGGTTTTGAGTTTGAAATTTCGGGTGAAGTCAGCGGACGTGGCTATCGTCTGGGAAAACCGATTCAGACACAAGGCAAGCAAGGCGGAGGCGTCCAACTCAGTTTCAAGGTGAAGCCGGACGGTACGGTGTACGACGTTCGCGTGAAGCCCGGTTTTCTGACGACAGTGGGCGAGGTCCGACTCAAAGAACAAGCCAAACGATACGTCGAAAGGATCCGATTCAACCGTTTGCCCAAGACGGTCCCGCAGATTAATCAGTCCGGCGAGATCTTCATTAATTTCACAACGCAGCTAAGCGATTGAAATTTTCGTGCGTACTGCTAGATTATTCAACGATATTAATCACTTCCCCAGAACATTCAAAATGGTTGTTGACAATTTTTTGGAAAACGATTATAATGACATAATAATCTCAAACAGGATTCTTGAGAATCCTGCTAATCCACCAATATAGTTAAAGTTAGGAGGAATAACCATGAATCGCTGTTTTGTAAACCTTGCCCCCTACATCGCGCTTGTAATCGTAGCAGCGGTGGTTACCGGTTGCGCAAATGTAATGCCGTTAAGTATAAAAGTTCAGAATGCAGACCGTAAATTTGAAGCAGCCGAAGGTATGAACATTCGCGCGGATACTCCGGAAAATAAAAAAGAAGACCTTGCCAAACGGAAAGAACTGTATGATACCGCCCTTGAAGGGTATCTCGGAATTATCGCAGCCGATCCGAGCGGTAAATATGTAACCTATTCACACTTTCAGGCAGCGGCGATCTACAAAAAACGTTTTGAGTGGGATAAATCCACCGAGCATTATCAAGCTATCGTAGACATGGCTCCCGCTGGCTTTTTGGGGGGTCGCGCAAAGAGTAGTATCGCCGATATCCGCAAAAACCGTGAAGTTATCAGAGAAAATAGGCGTACCTATCAAAACCATGCTCCTCTCAGCAAAGACTTAGCCATGCGTGCTAAGGAGGCCACTGTTCCTGAGGATATAGAGCTGTACACTCAACAAGCACAGGATAGCAACGATAAAGCTGTACGTGCGCTTTACGATGAAGCACGCGCATACCAAACACTTGGTAACTCTGAAGAAGCAATTAAGCAGTTTGAAAGAGTGGTTATAGAGTTCCCAGAGCATAGATTGGCACCCCAAGCCCAATTCCAAGTTGGCAATATCTATTTTTATGAACTCTACGACTACATAGGTGGATGGCCTGCGTATGTTAAAGTCATTGAGAAGTTTCCAGATTCTTATGAAGCCTCCGATGCGGAGACGTTGCTGAAAGAAACAGAAACGACTCTGACAGAGATCGCTCAAGATCAGGCTGACATCAAAAAGTATACGAACCAGAAAGCACTCGCTTACTTAAAAGCGGGTCGGAAGGTGCTGCCAAGTGATCTGTATGTCGCGGGGTACGCAGACCGCATCGCCCAGAATTTCCAAAATATCGGATCTGGCTGGGTGAAGATGAGAAACTACCCGGCTGCAATTGTTGCGTATCGTACATTGGCAGAAAATCTGTCATACAAAAAGTTCCACGCTGCAGACGCGCTGTTTCGGATTGGCGACCTGTATCAAAAGGATGGGCAGTATCAGCGTGCAATCTCGGCGTTCCAAGATATGCTAGACAAAGCACCCGAATCTACTTGGCGAGATGAAGCGGTGTATCAGCAAGCTGTGTGCTTTCGCGCTGTCCGTGAATTCGAGCAAGCGTACGAGAGCTTCAAAGCTTATATGAGCTTAGATAAAGAAGGAAAATACTACCGTGAAGCCGAGCAGATTGTCCGTCAGTATGAACTAGATCAGGATGGAGATGGCTTTAAGTTCTACGTTGAACAGGAAGCTGGCACCTCCGATAAAGATCCTAACGACAATCCGGATGTCAAGGAGCAACAAGCCGAAGAAGCCGAAAAGGCGCCGGCTGGTGGTATGTAGGTGGCAATGTATTGCCACGTGAATTAGAAAAAAGCAGGGAATGGTCTTCCCTGCTTTTTTTATTTCTGCTTTTCGATCTCAATTCTAGATCTGATGAGACTGTGGGTTGAGTGACAGCCGATTGGCAATGGTGGAGCTTCCTTTTTTGTGATGCAGCGAAAATCTCTCATCAGTTGGAATCGCTTTTGGCGTGAACCTTCTGTTCTGATAAGCGTTACTCTCATCAGCGTGCTGCTTCTCCTGTTCGTGGTGTTTCCGCTGTTTCAGGTGTTCAAGACCTGTTTCATCACGAGAGATGGTTCGACACTCACTCTGAAGTATGTCTGGGAACTGTTTTCCAAATCGTACAATCGACAGCCGCTCTATAACAGTATCATCTTGGGGGTCTGCGTCGCGTTGCTCGGCACAACCGTCGGATTCGCCTGTGCGTACGCCGTCACAAAGACGGATATGCGGTTCAAACGACTCCTCCAAGCTACTACGCTCGTACCGATTATTTCCCCGCCCTTCGTTATCGCACTTTCCGCAATTCTCCTGTTTGGTCGAAATGGCTTAATCACCCGGAAGCTTCTCTTTGAAGGGCTCGGCATAGATCTCTATGCGGCAGGGTTCGATATCTACGGCTTGACTGGATTGGTCATCGTTGAGACGCTCGCCTACTTCCCCACCGCCTATCTCGTATTGGTCGGTGTGCTGTCGTCCATTGAACCAGCGTTGGAGGAAGCCGCATCAAATCTCGGTGCGTCCCGGTGGAAGGTCTTCCGAACCGTTACAGTTCCCCTTTCGTTACCGGGGATTGCTAGTGCGATGCTGCTGCTGTTCATCGAGTCAATGGCAGATTTTGGCAATCCGCTTATTTTGGCGGGGCGATTCAACGTCCTCTCGGTGCAGGCATATCTCCAGATTACCGGCAACGATAACCTTCCCGGCGGTGCAACGCTGGCGATGGCACTGCTGCTCCCTTCGCTCGCTGTCTATTTCTTGCAGCATTATCTCCTACGCCAACGCAGCTTTGTCTCGCTGACAGGAAGGGCATCAGGAACAGAAGGACAAGTGGTCGATAAGCGGGTGAAGTATCCGTTGATGGGTATCTGTTGGGGAGCGGTGGGATGTGTACTTCTTTTCTACGGATTGGTACTGGTCGGATCATTTACTCGGTTGTGGGGTGTAGATTATTCGCTGACACTGAATAACTATGTGGAAGCCTTTCGACTGGGAGCGGATTACATCGTGGACTCCCTGCTGCTTGCGGCGATTGCTACACCGTTAACTGGGCTGCTAGGAATGGTCATCGCATTCTTGGTTAAGCGAAAGCAGTTTGTGGGGCGCCGGTTAATGGATATAACCTCCATGTTAAGCTTTGCGGTTCCGGGGACGGTGGTCGGCATCGGCTATATCCTCGCTTTTAACCAGCCACCGCTGATGTTGAGAGGGACAGCGGCTATTATTGTGTTGTTGTTCATCTTCCGCAACATGCCTGTCGGGATCCGTGCTGCCGCCGCTTCACTCGACCAGATAGATCACTCGTTGGAGGAGGCTTCGACCAATTTGGGCGCGGGCAGCCTAACCACGTTTCGTCGTATCCTGTTGCCGCTGATTGCCCCGGCGTTTTTCGCTGGACTCGCCTACAGTTTTGTCCGCTGCATGACCGCCATCAGTGCAGTGATCTTTGTTGTCTCTGGGCGGTGGAATCTGATTACTGTAGCGATTCTCGGCTTCGTTGAGAACAGCGATTTCTCGCAGGCGGCTGCGCTCTCGATGATCCTCATCGTGTTTGTAATGGCTGCTTTGGGACTGATTCAGCTTGTGCTGACGTTGGCTTTCAAACGGCGTATCACGGAATTTTTTCGGGATGCCGGAACGGAATTGGAAAATTGACAAACCATCCCCATTCAATTTGCGACTAATTTTAAGGCGTTTTGACATATTATGTCAAAACGCCCCAAAAGGGAGTGGAATTTTTATTTATTAGCTGGTATTTTATAACTGCGACGGGACAGATTAATTCATGAACCGCAGAATTTGTTTATATCTGTCCCGAAGTTGGAAGATTCAGAACGGTTCCATTTCTATCAGCAGAAGTTGATTCTTTCTGCAAATTAGAAAGGAACGCCCTATAGAGGGGCTCCGAGTTTCCGCTCGAAGCCCCTCAAAGCAATACGAGACACTACCTCGAATCGCTTCCTCATTGTTAGGCTGGACGCCTAACAATTGTTTTATAGTATACCCTTTGATGCCATTGGTTTCAATCGAAAACAAGGGGGCTGCGCGATTTGAGGACGCAGCCCTTTTTTGTTTTCGGTCGGAACGGTGGTAACAAGGAGAAGAAGATGTTTTCAACAACAAAGCGGTTGATAGCAACGATTTGTATTGTTGGTTTCTTGGTAATTAGCTTTGGGATGTTTACCCCTTCAACGGAGGCGGGACAAACGGAAAGGGGTTGTGAAATGGCAAGAGACGATTGTTGTGCCGCTATCTGGGTGGCACGGCAAATTTGTGGTATGTTTCCGTCCAGTGTGTGGTGTGAGGACGCGTACGACTATGCTAATTCAAAGTGTTCTATAGCGGCCTCAGCGTGTAGCAGTTTTAGTTGCAGCTAATTATCAAGTTTTTCTTTGATGTCCTTGTTTTTCAATCGCAGCTCTCTTCCTAGCAAGAAGAGGGCTGCCACCATCGACAGGAGGCAGAGCACAATGAAAACTAAGGTGACTAGAAAAGTCGTGTTTATGTGTAGTGCGGTCTTGTTAGGGATAGCGGTTTGTATATCCTTTTGGCTTTTTCTCCGAGAGCATAAGAGTAGGAATTTTCTTACGAGTAACAAGTTGAAAACGGAAAGGATACACACCGGGCAGCCGAAAAAAAATACCGATGAAAATCAGGGAGATGAACCGCTAACTTTAGAGGAAAATGCTGAAAGAGCTGCACAGAGAGCAAAAAGTAATTACATATCCATGTTGAGCGAAGAGGAACTAGCGAAACCCGGTATTCAAAAAAGGATTGATGTCTATGATTCACCGGAGTACCGTGGATGGGTGAAAGAAACGATGGTAAAGGGCACGAGTCAACGACAGTTTTGGGACGTTTTGGAATCACAGGGTATTCCGGTAGATCGGGGAGTATTTGCAGCAGCATTTCGTAAAGTTTTCCCCACCGGAGAGCCGGAGGATTATGAGCCAGAAATGCGTTTGGAACTGGCGAAGTTATTTTTAGCAGCTGAACCGGTAGACCTGACAGACCCGGAAGCAGCAGCTCAGCAACGTTCAGGGGTATACTATGAGTTTATGAGGCAATCGGATCGAAAATTTGCATGGCTTGTGGGTCGTTTTGATGCCGACTGGGACGGCGTTAGCCGAACAGAAAGCAATCCGACTCTTGAATGGGTACGCGACGTGCAGCACAACGCGGCGAGTATTGTCGCTGGTGGCGAAGCAACGGGTGCTCCGGGGACCGACGCTAATACATCTGCTTCTTCTTGGGATCTATCGTTTGCCATGGAAAGCCCCCCTGCATCTCATAGCGAAACAGAAGTGCCCACTACACCTGACACTTCTGGAGGTGTACTGATGACTGACGCAGAGATTGAAGCAGCAATCGAAAAATCGTTGATATCTCAACCGCCGGATATACCGAGCGAGATTCAAAGCAATCTTGAAAACAACCTAAAAGCGCAATTTTCATCAGAGCGGTTCGAGCAGGCAATGTACTTTGGAGCGGTACGGTCCCGAAGAAGGGCTCCGCCGTCTCAGAGAAAACGACCCAGAGGTTGCCAAGCAGATAGAGCGGCACCGAAACAGATCCCGTTCCGAGGACTCCGATAAATAGAGGAGGAGGTTTCCAGATGAAAGTGTTCATGATAACGTGGGGATTATTCTGTTTTTTAGTCATTGTGGGATTGTTCATCGCGTATGCAACAGACACTTTGCCCGGTGTACCCACTCCCAAACAGGTAGAGGTGCAAACAGAAGATGAGTGTTCACCGTGTGAGGAGAATCTGAAACAGCTGAAAGAAGCGATGGAACGGTGGGAACGTGAGCATAAAGCCCAAGCCACTGACCGGGGAGACACGGAATGAATCAGAAACAGAAGTGTTTCTACACCGTATTGGGTGCGTTGATTATGCTGATTGGGATGGGAGTCGGGGCAACCCTTTGTCCGCCGCTGATTGCACAAAAGGGGGACGTTCTCGGTGAGATTCAATGTACCGGGCTAACGGTGGTCGATATGTCGGGAGAGCCAGCGATTGTCTTACGCACCGATGAGTCCTTGGGCAATGGGATTGTTATCCACAATCCTCAAGGCACGCCAGCAGTTCTCTTAGTCGCTGATGAAATAGGAAACAGCCTCGCTGTCACCGATAAATCAGGAGAGCCTGCGGTGCTGTTACGCACCAGTGAACTAGCGAATCGTGTCATCGTCCGCAATCCGGCGGGGAAAGATGGGGTTCGTCTCTCTGCGGGTAAAGTCACCAATCGTGTAACGGTCTACAATCCGGAGGCGACAAATGCAGTACAGTTATATGCTGATGAAGTTGCCAATCGTGTGACCGTCCACAATCAAGTAGGTATCATCAGGTGGGAAGCACCGTAGCGACAATCTTAATCGAATCAGAATCGGGGTGTATCTTTGGATTTCCAAGGATACACCCTTTTTTTATATCCCGTCCCGCCAAGCAAGGACTCCGATCGAATCGAAGTTTGCTCTTAGCTTTGGGACTGATTCAGCTTGTGCTGACGTTGGCTTTCAAGCGACGTATCACGGAATTTTTTCGGGATGCCAGAACGGAATTGGAAAGTTGACAAACCATCCCCATTCAATTTGCGACTAATTTTAAGGCGTATTGACATATTATGTCAATACGCCCCAAAAGGGAGTGGAATTTTTATTTATTAGCTGGTATTTTATAACTGCGACGGGACAGATTAATTTATGAACCGCAGAATTTGTTTATATCTGTCCCGAAGTTGGAAGATTCAGAACGGTTCCATTTCTATCAGCAGAAGTTGATTCTTTCTGCAAATTAGAAAGGAACGCCCTATAGAGGGGCTTCGAGTTACCGCTCGAAACCCCCTGAAGCAACACGAGGTGTGGCTCGAATCGCTCCGTGATTGTTAGGGTGGATACCTAACAATCGTTTATAGTATACCCTTTGATGCCATTGGTTTCAATCGAAAACAAGAGGGCTGCGCGATTTGAGAATAATCGACATGCAGCCCTTTTTGTTTTCGGTCGGAACGGTGGTAACAAGGAGAGAAATTGATGTTTAGTTTGCGTCGTTTACTAGTAGTGATTCTAACTATCAGTGTTTTGGTCGTTGGTTTTATGCTGGCATCAGATTTTGTTCAGGAAGCCTTTGCTCACTACACCCAAGGGGATTGTGACGCAGCCCAAGCTGGCTGTCAGCTAGCTATTGAGTCTGCCTGGGTGGTTTGTACTCAGTCACCCGGTCCGAAGTGTCACAAAGCCCAACGAAAGGCCGGTGGACTATGTGCGTACGCGGCTGAGGTCTGTGCAAATATATCGGGTGGTTAGCATCAATTGAAAAACAAACCATTCCCCGTTAACGTATTCCCACATCCTAAAGGGATGGGAGAGTCTCACCCGTTCCCAATATGATGTGGGAGTACGTCAAAAATATAAATTTTTGATTAAGTGATAAATCGATCGATTATAAACAAGATTGCCGCTTTACGAGGTTAAAACCGATGAAGAACAGAGAAATTTATGCTGTCAGTGTGATATTGATAGTGGTAGGCATTTGTGTAGTAGGATGGTTTTTTCTCCGTGATCACCCGGCGGAGCCCCTTCCGGGGCACCAGAAAGCCACTCAAAAAAGGAAGTACAAAGGGGGAATAGCGAAAAACTCCCAAGCTCCGCAATTGGAACAAAAACTTGATGAAAATCGGGATGAAGATACTCTGACTATCTATCAAAAAATGGCCCGGCGAGGTAAAAGGAGTATGATGGCTATGTATAGCGAAGAAGAGCTTGCAACCCCGGAGATGCAAAAGCTGCTTGAAGCTATGGATTCGCCGGAGTATGTCGAATATTTTAAAGATCGCCCCAGTTCCAGGAGGTGGGATAACTTTCTGGAATCAAAAGGGATTCCGGTAGATCGGGAGATATACAATGAGACCTTCCGCGGGCTCTTTCCCACCGGGGAGGTGGAGGATTATGAGCCAGAGATGCGTCGAAAGTTAGCAGAAATGTTTCTCGCTGCCGAACCCGTTGATCTGACAGACCCGGCGGCAGCAGCGCGACAACGCGGCAAAGTGATTCTTGAGTTTGCCAGAAAAGACCAACAGAATATGGCATGGTACATGACCCAGTTCCAAAATGAAGACTGGGAATGGGTCGCTGAACAAGAGGGGGAAGGTGTGGAGAGAAATGCTGCAAGAGAATGGGTAAGCGACGTGCAGCACAACGCGGCGAGTATTGTCGCTGGTGGCGAAGCAACGGGTGCTCCGGGGACCGACGCTAATACATCTGCTTCTTCTTGGGATCTATCGTCTGCCATGGAAAGCGCCCCTGCATCTCATAGCGAAACAGAAGTGCCCACTACACCTGACACTTCTGGAGGTGTACTGATGACTGACGCAGAGATTGAAGCAGCAATCGAAAAATCGTTGATACCTCAACCGCCGGATATACCGAGCGAGATTCAAAGCAATCTTGAAAACAACCTAAAAGCGCAATTTTCATCAGAGCGGTTCGAGCGGGCGATGTCTACTTTGGAGCAGTATGGGCCCGAAGAAGGGCTCCGCCGTCTAAAAGAAAACGACCCGGAGGTAGCCAAGCAGGTTGAAAAGGCGCGGCACCACAATAGACAGGAGGATGCTCAATGAAAGTGTTCATGATAAGGAGCGCCCTATAGAGGGGCTCCGAGTTGCCGCTCGAAGCCCCTCAAAGCAATACGAGACACGACCTCGAATCGCTTCCTCATTGTTAGGATGGACGCCTAACAACTGTTTTATAGTATACCCTTTTATGCCATTCGCTTCAATCGAAAACAAGGGGGCTGCGCGATTTGAGAATAATCGACATGCAGCCCTTTTTGTTTTCGGTTGGAACGGTGGTATGAAGGAGATTTAACAATGTTTTCAAAACGCAGGACAACAGCAGCACTTCTTATCGTTGGGTTCTTGGTAGCTAGTTTGGGAATGTTTACCCCCTCAACGAAGGCACATCACGATTGCGAATCAGCAAAAGACAGTTGTTGTTACGCTATCTGGAAGGTAAGGGATTTTTGTAGTAGATTTCCGTACAGTTCCGGGTGTTATATCTTGTACGACAATACTAATTATCTGTGTGCTATAGCGGCGGCAGAGTGTACCACTTTTACTTGTACTGACTCTATGTGGGGCGGCTAGTAATTGTCAAGTTTTTCTACTTGATATGTTGGTTTTTCGAGTGCAGTCCTCTTCCTAACAAGGGGCAGGGCTGCAATCACCTATAGGAGGCAGAGTATAATGAAAAATAGGGTGACTAGAAAAGTCGTGCTTATGTGTAGTGCGGTCTTGTTAGGGATAGCGGTTTGTATGTTGTTTTGGCTTTTTCTTCGGGAGCATAAGAGTAGGAATTTCCTTGCGAATAGCGAGTTGATAACCGAAAGGATAAACACCAAGGATAAACACCGCGCTGGGAAAAAAAATACCAATGAAAATCAGGGGGATGAACCATTAACTTTAGAGGAAAGAGCTGAAAGAGTTACACAAATGGCAAAAAATAATTTCATGTCCACGTTAAGCGAAGAGGAACTCGCAAGACCCGATATCCAAAAACGGATTAATGTCTATGATTCACCGGAGTTCCTTGAAATGGTGAAAGAACATATGGAAAGTGGTTCATATTCCCAGAGAAAGTTTTGGAAAATTTTTGAATCACAGGGGGTTCCGGTAGATTGGGGAGCATATACCCAATTATTCCGTAAAGTTTTCCCTACCGGAGAGCCGGAGGATTATGAGCCAGAAATGCGTTTGGAACTGGCGAAGTTATTTTTAGCAGCCGAACCGGTAGACCCGGCGGACTCAAGAGCAGTCCTTAGACAAGGGTTGGCGGTATACTCTAAGTTTATAAAGGAAGGGGATAAAACTTTCCCATGGCTTGCTGGTCGTTTTGATATCGAATTTGATGGCGCAATCTTTGGCAACATCGAGAACAACCCCGCTTTCGAATGGGTAAAAGACGTGCAGCGAAACGCGGCGAGTATTGTCGCTGCTGCAGAAACAGCAGGAGGCGATGCACCCGAAACACAGGCCGCTGCTCCGTCGTGGGATATGTCGTCTGTCATGGAAAATCCTTCGGTATCTTCTGACACAACGACGGAGGAAAGTCCAAGTATATCTCCACCAGTGATTGATGCTTTAGAACCTCCCGCAATTTCAAATTCTGCCCCCGATGTGCCCAAAGCACTGACCGAGCTTCCCACCGTAGAGGGACTTGAAACTATCCTGAAATCGCAGTTTTCATCAGAGCGGTTCGAGCAGGCAATGGATACTTTGGATCGGTACGGTCCCGAAGAAGGGCTCCGCCGGCTCAGAGAAGGCGACCCAGAGGTTGCGAATCAGATAGAGCGGCACCGAAACAGATCCCGTTCCGAGGACTCCGATAAATCGGAGGAGGAGGTTTCCAGATGAAAGTGTTTCTGATAACGTGGGGATTATTCTGTGTTTTGGTCATTGTGGGATTGTTCGTTGCGTATGCAACAGACACTTTGCCCGGTGTACCCACTCCCAAACAGGTAGAGGTGCAAACAGAAGATGAGTGTTCACCGTGTGAGGAGAATCTGAAACAGCTAAAAGAAGCGATGGAACGGTGGGAACGTGAGCATAAAGCCCAAGCGGTTGACGGTGGAGATGCGGAGTGAATCAGAGACAGAAGTGTTTCTATACCGCATTGGGCGCGGTTATCATGCTAATTGGGCTGGGGATTGGTTCGCTGGTTTCACCCCCGCTGATAGCACAAAGAGGGGACGTGCTCGGTGAGATTCAATGTACCGGGCTAACGGTGGTCGATGCGTCGGGCGAACCTGCGATTGTTTTACGCACCGATGAAAGCTTAGGCAACGGCTTTGTCCTCCACAATCCTGCGGGCACGCCGGCGGTTCTCTTTGTCGCCGATGAGACTGGAAACAACCTCGCTGTTGCCGATAAGTCAGGGGAGCCTGCGGTGTTGTTACGCACCAGTGAACTAGCGAATCGTGTCATCGTCCGCAATCCATCGGGGAAAGATGGGGTCCGTTTATCTGCGGGTAAAGTTGCCAATCGTGTAACAGTCTACAATAAAGCCGAAGCAAATGCGGTGCAGTTATACGCCGATGAAGTTGCCAATCGTGTGACTGTCCACAATCAAGTAGGTATCATCAGGTGGGAAGCACCGTAGCGACAATCTTAATCGAATCAGAATAGGGGGTGTATCCTTGGATTTCTAAGGATACACCCTTTTTTTATCCTCCGCTTGCTCTGAATTTGGTGAAATGCCGATCTTATCGGGAGGCGCAATTTTGGATTGTATACAGTCTAGCAACTTATGTTAAAATATCATTCCTAACTCAATTAGGAGCTACGTTCGTAGGGAACAATGATCGTTGTTCCCTACAACTCGTTAAACGGAGTCGGGCAAGATGCCCGCCCTACAGGGGTGGTGAATCGCTCTGCTATACACATAGCACTCCTCTGGAGCACAGGGGTCAATCTTATAGTCGTCCTATAGACATATCGCTCCTCTGGAGCGAAAGATGGAATCCTTTAACCTTAACAGCGAACCGATGGATTTTCAACACTAGCAACTTATGTTAAAATATCACCCCTAACTCAACAGTAATCATTTCAGAAGGAGTATATTTATGGCAGCATCACAATTGGCAGCGCAACTGTATACGGTCCGCGATTTCACAAATACGCCAACCGAAGTTGCCACAACAATGAAGAAGGTCAAGCAACTCGGCTACGACGCTGTACAGTGTTCGGCACTAGGCGCTATTGACGCACACGAATTGAAAAGAATTGTTGATGGCGAAGGCTTAACAATCTGTGCCACGCATACGGACTACGATCGTATGCGGGACGAACCCCAAGCGGTCATCGACGAGCACAACTTATGGGGTTGTAAACATGCGGCAATCGGCGGCTTGCCCCAAGAATATCGCAGCGCTGAAGGTTATGCAAGATTCGCCAAAGAAGCCTCCGAAGTTGCCAAGCGGCTTGCGGAAGGCGGATTGACCTTTTCTTACCATAACCACAGCTTTGAGTTGGAGAGGTTCAACGGGCGCACGGGACTGGAAATCTTGTATGAGGATAGCGATCCACAATATTTTAAGAGCGAACTTGATACATACTGGATCCAACACGGGGGCGGCGATCCAGCGGCGTGGATCCGAAAGCTGAAAGGACGTGCCGATATCGTTCATCTAAAAGACATGGCGATGGACGACCGCACACAGCTGTTCGCAGAGGTCGGCGAGGGAAACCTGAATTGGCCCGCGATCCTTGATGCTTGTAAAGAAGCCGGTGTGGAGTGGTATATCGTTGAGCAGGATACCTGCCAACGCGATCCGTTTGAGAGTTTGGGGATCAGCCTGAGAAATCTCAAGGAGATGGGGCTCCACTGATAATAGCTAGATTCTGTTGACATTTCATCGCAATTGCAAGGGGCGTACACAGACGCATGATCTTTCGTAGGGGTTGGGTCTCCCAACCCGTTGGGCGAGGGGACCTCGCCCCTACGGTTACGGACATACTCACATAAATGTCAACACGCTCTAAAAATCGTTGAATACCTTTACCGGTTGTCCTGTCTGAATCGACTTCCCATGCGGCAACGCCGACAGCGACCGATTTTGCTCCATCAACTGCATTGGGCGATGGCTCCAGATCCTCTTCGAGACAGGTCTGGAAATGTTGCATGTAACGGATGACAGTCTGACCGTGCCCGTAGACGCTGGTATCGATCTCAGGTGGACACGTCATCTCCAACGGCTCTTTTGACGCAAGCTTATCCAAAATTAGCTTGACCTGCCCGCCTTTGTTGTCGGTGAAATCCCCGATCATTGTGCCGCCTGTGCCGTACATCGAAACCTGCATCATCGGCATAGGGGGATGGACGATGTCATACAGTCCCATCGCTCGCGCAATCTGCCCATCCTTAAACTTTAGATTAAGGAAGAAATTGTTCATTATGGGGTATTCAGGCGTGAGTTTTCCCTTTGCACCGTAGGCGTGCACCTCCTCGACATCGCCCAAGAAACTGCGTAAGATATCGACCGGATGCACCACGCCGCCGAACATCAAATCCTGCGGCTCGTGCAGGCGCCAAGGAGTAAAGTCATAGACAGGGCGCATATCGTGGACGTAGTAAGCGTCTGCTGCCATAATCTCCCCAAGTTCACCGTCGTCGAAGAAACGGCGCATCGTCTGGAATTGCAGATCAAAGCGCATGGTTTGACCGACTAAGAACTTAACGCCTTTTTCCCGGACCAGTCCGACCAATCGTTTTGCATCCTCAAGGTTGGTCACCATCGGTTTCGTACAGACAACATGCTTTCCGGCTTCAATTGCGGCAGCACAGTGCTCGGCATGAAGGTGATCGGGCGAATAGACCGCAACCACATCAATATCATCACGAGAAACCAACTCCTGATAGTCCGTTGTCCAAAAACCCACCCCGATTTCCGTCGCATAATTCTCTAAGACATCCGCTCTTTTGGCGCACATCCCCCGGAGTTCGTATTTGAGATCGGGTACATCCTTAAGCAACGTCGCGGTTGACCCCATGTTGGTGGGGTTCATCCCAATAACGCCTAGTCCAATTGCCATTTAATCCCTCCTTTTAATTGTGATTTTTCACAAAGTACTTGAAATAGTTGTGGATTATTTAAAAAGAAAGTGCAGAGCACGAACAGAAACCGAGTTTTGAAGAAAAAACTCGGTTTCTGTTGTACGATTTCCTTACATGAGTCTTTTGAGTTTACCCGAAGGTCAAAATCTGATATATTGTAACTCTTGACATACTCCCACAACCTAAAGGGTAGGGATTCTCCCCAGTTCCTTTAGGAATGTCGAATTGTGCTATCAACAAGGATTACCCGGCGAACCGGAACCGGGTCCTCTCCTGAATGGGTTGATGCCCCAACCCTAAAGATATTGATCGCAGCGTTACGGTCTCTATCCAACTGTGTGTGGCAGCTTGGACACTGCCAGGTCCTGTCACGAAGGTTTAACGTTTCATTAACAGCACCGCAAACGGAACAAGTTTTACTCGAAGGATACCACCTATCAATGAACGTGATTTTAACGCCCTTTTTCGATGCGATATACACCAGCGTCTTGACGAAATCGGCGAAGCCGAGGTCGCTAATCTTACGACCCCACAGTGCTTTCATGCCTTGCAGGTTCAGATCCTCAAGTCGGATTTCGTCATATTCGTCAGTCAGTTGGTGTGCCAACTTCCAATGGAAGTCGGACCGCTGGTGTTCGATGGTGCGGTGCTTACGAGCGAGGTTCAGCCGTGCCCGTTCCCAGTTGTTTGAACCTTTGCGCTTGGTGCTATGCTTGCGACTGGCACGTTTGATGGCGTTGAGACTCCGCTTGAAAAACTGAGGCGATTCTATATCGTGTCCATTATGACCGGTCAGATACCGCTTCAGACCGAAATCGAAGCCTGCGATTTTACCCGTCATGGTTCGATTTCGGTCTGGTTCTTCATGATCTGTTAGCACACAGATATAGACATCGCCAACGGCATCCCGCTTGATAGTGCAACGCTTCGGATTGCCAAGTATTTCGCGGGATTTGAAGTATCGGTAGATTCGTGTACCGATTCTAATGTGGTTGCCTTCGAGCAGTTGCCAGCCTGCTTGAAGGAGTGTGAACGACCTGTATTTACGACGTGGCTTGAAACGGGGTCGCCCCCATCGCTTGCCAGCGGCACGCGCTTCAAACATTATACGGTAGCCTTTGTCAATGCGGGCTGCTACGTCTTGTATCGCTTGACTTGGGAGTTGATTCCAATGGGCAAATCGGTTTGTTCGCTTCAGTTTGGAGATATGGTTTATCAACCTGAACTTGCTGATATACCTGCCATAGACGGCATAGTACCGTCGCTGAAGGGCGACGCAGTGATTCCATATAGAAGCGTGTCCTTCTATCGTCTTATGCAGATCACTATTGCCGTGATTGGAATACAGTTTGAACTTGTAGGTTTTCATGGAATATGGCTTTCTGGCTTTCATGTCCTATTCCGTAGGCTGTGGGAGGCACCACCGTGCGGTGGCGCGGAATCCTCCCACGAAAGCCGAGAATATTATATCATGTTTTGTCTACAAATTAAACCCTTTTTTGACGAACTAACGCGACTTGGCTGACTACCTCCCCTCCCTAAAGGGAAGGGGTCTTGTCAGCAACCTTGATAAATCTTTTTCTGGGAGCAGTTTATGGACTTCACATTGACCGCAGACCATGACGCTATCCGTGAAACCGCACGAGCGTTCAGTCAGCGAGAGCTTGTGCCACACCTGCGTGACTGGGACCGCGCCGCGCAGCTGCCGCGCGAAGTTATACGGAAGATGGGTGCAGCGGGTCTGTTGGGGGTTTGCATTCCGCAGCGTTACGGTGGATTGGGTCTTGATTACTTGAGTCTCGGTATCGTCTCTGAAGAACTGGAGCGTGCCGACAGCGCGTTCCGCGTGCTGATCGCCGTCCATCTTGGGCTCAACTCGCTGGCGTTGTTTCAGTGGGGAAACGAAGCACAAAAACAGGGGTATCTTGCCCCGCAGCGCGTGGCGAGAAATTGGGGGCGTTTGGACTGACTGAACCGGGTGCGGGCAGCGATGTCGCCGGTATCAGCACGACTGCGCTGCATGATGGCGATACTTACATCCTCAATGGCGAGAAGATGTGGATTGGCTGTGCCGATATCGCCGATCATTTTCTTATTTTTGCCTATACACAGATCGTGCAGCGAAACACCGCGGTATCTCTGCGTTCATCGTTGAACGAGACTATGATGGCGTGACCACTTCCAGTATCGAGCACAAGTTAGGGGGTCGCATCGGCAACGTGGGCAGCATCAACTTGAAGGATGTGCGTGTGCCGGTCGCAAATCGCGTTGGCGAGGAAGGCGATGGTTTTAAGATCGCGATGAGTGCATTGGACAACGGACGCTACACCGTGGCGTCGGGCGCGGTCGGTTTGATAGAAGCGTGTCTTGAGGCAAGTGTGGCTTATGCAAAGAAACGTGAAGCCTTCGGGCAACCCATCGGCAAACACCAGCTTGTGCAGCAAAAAATCGCCAATATGGTCGCTGGGCGCGACATCGGACGACTGCTTTACTACCAAGTTGGTTGGATGAAGAACCAAGGGCTGCGTTGTACACGAGAGGTGAGTCTAGCTAAATGGACGAACTGCCAGAACGCCTTCCAGGCTGCGGACGACGCGATACAGATTCACGGCGCACACGGCTATAGCGATGAATACCCTGTAGAGCGTTATTTTCGCAACGCGCGTGGGGCACTAATCTACGAGGGAACACAGGAAATCCATCAGTTGATTCAAGCGGGATATGCGCTCGGAGATCGGGTTGATAAACCGGTGACACAGCCGCTGCCGTCCTATCCGTTTGGGGAATCCCCCAATAGCGCAAGGAGGAAAACGCATAAATGACCTTGAGTCCATTGGATGGTATCCACGTTCTTGACCTATCACGACACTTGGCAGGACCCTACTGCGCCATGATGTTGGGCGATATGGGTGCGGAAGTCATCAAAGTTGAGCGTCCCGGCATCGGCGACGAAACTCGTCAGTGGGGACCGCCATTCCTCGGTGACGAGTCGGCATATTACCTCTCCTGCAACCGCAACAAAAAAAGTCTCACGCTCAATCTCAAGGACGAACAGGGTATCGCTATTGCTCGGAAACTTGCAGCACAGAGCGATATTTTCATTGAGAACTTCCGGATCGGTGGCTTAGACACAAGCGGTCTAAATTACGCAGCCCTCAAGGAGATTAACCCACGCCTGATCTACTGTTCCATCAGCGGCTTCGGACACACGGGACCCGACCATGAGTTGCCGGGTTATGACTTTATGATTCAGGGCCGTGGCGGTTTCATGTCCATTACGGGTGAGCGCGATGGCACTCCTCTGAAAGTTGGCGTGGCGATTGTGGATCTGGCGTCCGCGCTGTTTGCGTGTAATGCTATCTTGGCTGCATTACTTGCCCGTGGGCGCACCGGCGAAGGACAGCACATCGACATCGCACTGCTTGACTCACAGATCGCACTGTTAGCGAACGTTGGCAGCAACTATCTTTGTTCAGGGGAAGTACCAGAACGCTGGGGTAACGCCGTATCCAGTATTGTTCCGTACCAAGCATTCCAAGCAAAGGACGATTACCTTATCCTTGCCATTGGCAATGATGGACAGTGGGAACGCTTCTGTGCGGCAGCGGAGGTAAGCGCGTGGTCAGCGGATGAACGGTTTGCCACGAACCCACAACGCGTCGTTCACCGAGCAGTGTTGATCCCGATGCTGGAGGAATTATTCCGTCAAAAAACTGTTGCAGAGTGGCTACAGCACTGCGCGGATGCAGATGTTCCTGCAGGACCGGTTAACTCCCTTGATAAGGTGTTCGCCGATCCACAGACGCTGGCAAGAGGGATGCGGGTGGAGATGCCGCACCCAACGGCGGAGACCGTGCAAATGGCTGGCACACCCCTTAATTTATCAGGGACACCGACACAGATGCGCCTGCCGCCGCCGCTTCTTGGAGAACACACCGACGAAATTCTTACTAACCTACTTGGGTTGAATGACAAAACGATTGCCGATCTGCGTCAAAATGGAGTCATTTGAAAATGTGGAAGATATCGAAAATCTGTCTCTGGTTTTGCATGCTGCTCTGTTGTACTGTACTGTATAGTTGCGGAAAGCCTGCGACCATCGAAGTTTCACCGCCCACACCGCCAAAGCCGTCCGAAGCCGTTCAACGATTACAGGCAGAAATCGAAGCCACGTTGAGCGACCCGCTCCTTGCCTCCTCAAATGTCGGGGTGAAAGTTGTTTCAGTTACGACGGGAGAGGTACTTTATGAGAAAGACGCCGAAAAATTGTATCACCCAGCCTCAACCATGAAATTGATTACTGCAGCGACGGCATTGGTTAAACTCGGTCCAAACTACCGTTTCCATACTACGCTTTACACGGATCCCGTTGAAGATAATCTAGGGAATATCTACCTCAAAGGAGGCGGCGATCCGATGTTTGATAGCGATGATCTGGAGAAGATGGTTGAAAAGCTGGTGGAAATGGATACGAAAGATTTGCAGGGCGACATTGTGGTAGACGAAACCTACTTTGACGCTGTCCGATGGGGCAAAGGTTGGATGTGGGATGATGGTCCTATCGGTGGGTACTACCCGCATCAGAGCGCGCTGACGATTAACCGTAACGGTGTGCACCTCCGCATCTCCCCCGGCACTGAAGTTGACGATCCGGTTCGCGTGCATCTTGACCCGCCCACACAGTACATGAAAATTGTTAATGAAGCGACTACCGTAGGACACTCGGAAAAAACACGATTGACGATTAAACGAAAGGATGGATCCACCGAGGCGAACGTCCTGATGATTGATGGAGTGATGGCAATCGGCCAAGCCGCGATGAACCGGCGAGTCGATGTACTTGACCCGGCACTCTACTGTGGCACCCTGTTCCGAGAGATGCTTGCAAAGCGGGGAGTGACCCTTCAAGGAAGAGTGCGTTATGGCAAAGTACCTGAGGAAGCTGTGACAATCATCGAGCATATATCCCCGGCGCTATCCCGCATCGTTTGGGAGATGAACAAGCCGAGCGATAATCTGATTGCGGAACTTCTGTTGAAAACAATAGGCGCTGAACTGAGAGGAGTTCCGGGAACAGCGAAGAAAGGATTGGGAGCGATTAGCAATCTTTTGGGCGAAATTGGGATAGATAGGGGATATTATACCTTTGCCGATGGTTCAGGGGTATCCCGTTATAATTTAGTAACCGCTTCTCTCCTAACTGATCTGTTAGTCTATATGTTTCGCAATTTTGCGGTGATGCCGGAATATCTGGCGTCGCTGCCGGTTGGAGGGGTGGATGGAACGCTGACACGACGGATGCGGGGTATGACCGCGGAAGGGGTTTTACGCGCCAAAACCGGAACGTTGAGAGGGCTAACAGCACTTGCTGGTTATACCGTAACAGCGGATGCGGAAAAGGTGGTGTTCTCGATTTTGGTTAGCAATTATCTTGGTCCCGCCAGCCCGCGGCGTATCCTACAAGATAAAATCGGTGATATACTCACACGGTTCAGCAGACAGATACCTTATGAAGAATTGGAAAATGGAGAAGGGGAAAATTGAGGAAGGATTCAAAACATGAAAGTCAATTATTTCTTTTGGTAATTCTTAATTTCTTGTTCAATCTGCTCGATGTGCTCACGGACTCCTAATGAGTAAAACTCGAAATCCTTTGGTCGAGGGTGCTGCTTTTTCAATTCTAAGAATGCTTGTCGAAATTCCTTCAATCTCTGATGCGATATTTTTAGTTGGCATTCATTTTTAATCATAAGATCTCCACAAGTTCCTTTGGGACTCCGTTATGGTTGGCACGTGACCGCAGCGCAAAGGTTTCAGGTCTTACCTACATTTTGCATAAAATATATCATAATGTTATTCCATCGTCAATAGATCTTTTGCTATCTCAGAAGCCTTCTATCCGACCTTATACAGCACAATTGAGGAGAGAAGAATGTCCACAACCATAGAGAATAAAGAAACAGAATTTGGGAATGTCATTATTGAACGATTTGAAGCAGGGCAACCCCATAAGGGCAAGGTGCTCGCTGCAGTTCAGCCACATGCGGACGACATCCCGCTCTTCTGTGGCGGCACAATCGCAAAATTCATCGCAGAAGGTTACACAGGCTATATCATCCAAACGACCAATGATGAAAAGTGCGGACCGACATCAAGCATCGGTGAAACTATCTTGAGCAACGAACGCGAGGTTGACGAACTGGCGAAAGTGTTGGGACTCAAGGGGGTCTTCAATCTTGGATACCGGAACCACCGTCTCGACGAAGCGTCGCCGTTAGAATTGCGGGCGCGGTTGGTTTTCCTTTTTCGTGCCCTGAAGGTTGACACTGTATTCACCTTCAATCCTTGGGGACACAGCGAGGAGAACCCGGATCACTATGTAACGGCACAGGCGGTCGAAGCCGCGCGTTGGATGGCTGGCATGGGTAAGGATTATCCCGAACAGGTGGCACTTGGAATCGCACCCCATACGGTGACAGAGCAGTATTACTGGGTTGCACGTGGGGGGCAGCCGTACAATCGGGTGGTGGACATTAGCGATTATATGGAGGAGAAGGTGGCTTCCATGAGCGTCAATAAATCGCAGGGACCGGCAGGTTCAAGCGGATCGAGGCTCAAGGCACGACTCGCAAAACAGGGGTTACACCTACCAGCACTCGACGGTGATGATGAGGCAGCAGATCGCGCATATATCAGGCTGTTTGGTTTGAAAACATATAGAGAACTTGGTCAGGAATACGGGCTTGAGTATGCGGAGAATTTCTACTATGTAGGTCCGGGAGGGACCTTTGTGGGTTGTGTGGAGCAAGAAGAGGTTGAGCAGTATATCGCCGAAAACGCAGCGCCCATCAAATAGGGCAAACTTGTAGTATTAAGAAGAGGTAGATTCAGATGGGAACCAACACAGAAGCAAAAACAGAACTGACCCCGGCACAACGCTACTTTTACGACGTAAACGGCTACGTCCTACTCAAGGGCATCTTCAGTCCCGCGGAATGTCAGCGTCTGATTGACCTGGCTGATCAGATGGACGCCGATGACGGGTGCGCCTACAAGCACGATGGCTATCCGAAAACCCCGATACTTACTGTTCTCTCACGGTGTGCTTGGTATCACCCCCATCTGCTGGAAACAGCGATGCACCCGATTCTGCTCCCGATTATTGAAGATGTGGTTGGCGGCGACGTGCGCCTTGAGGAGCATCAATACCTGATTAACTATCCAAATGAAGCGGGAAATGGAAACTCGGGCCAAGCGTCCGATGTCAAGGACGAAGGGTGGCATCGGGGCACCGCTCCGAATTTCGGTAGTTTTGAGGCGGACGGGCACTATCACTGTATGTTCAGCAAAGCCTTCATTTACCTGACCGACAACGGTCCGGGTGAAGGCACTTGGGTGGTGCCGGGCAGCCATCGGATGAACATGCCCACGCAAAAACTGCGCGAGTTCATGGATGGGAGCTTGGCGCAGCAACTACAATCCCAAGCCGGAGATGTCCTCATCTTGAGCGAGACGCTGATCCATGCCGGTCCCCAACTCAAAGCCGGTTCGTCTCCGCGCTATTCACTGGTCTATGGGTACACACCGCCATTCATGCAAACGTGGCGACGCTATGATCCGCCAACAGATCTGCTTGAACAGGTGACACCAGAGCAACAGCAGTTTTTGACAGGTGAGATCCGTTACGGGTTCCGCCGAGGGGAATTTTGAAAAGCAGATTTCACCGCGTATTAGGTGTTGGACGGAAAGACAAAAATTGCTTCACGGAACTGTCCGAGCGATCGCCCATCATAAGTTACTTCTATAGGAATAACAGTACGTTGTACGCCGTTAGCGTGTGTCGGAATTGGGATCGAAAAGGTGATATGTCCCTCCTGCTTGGGTGGAACGGTCACCGCCTGTTTGGGAACCTCCATGTGCCACGCTTGGGGAAGGATCGGACGGCAACTCGCGATTCGTGCCTGTGAGGAGTGGTTAGTAAGCGTCAGATCCAAGGTTGTTGTCTCGCCGGGACGAACGTCTTGCTCGTAAGGGTAGGGACGTACCCAGTGTTCGTCCATCCCATAGTTGGGATGGTCCCACGGAAAGAGCTCGGCGTAGAGACGCTCCCTTTCAGCGAGGTTCACGCGCATCTGTTTAATTTCTTCCTCCGTAAAAGCAAAGGCACACGGCACGTGGCAGTTGAAGATATGGGTCGGTTGAAGTTCAGCAATCCAAGCGAGGCAGCGGTCATAACCTACTCCTTCACCAAGCAGGTTGCGATTCCCGGAGCAGTAATCATCAATACCTGACATTGTGAAAGAATCACCAGCGAAGAACAGACGCACACCGCGTCCTTCGACGAGTAATCCGCCGTGATAGTAGGTTTGACCGGGGAAGTGGTACGCGGTCATCTTAAATTCGTTCCAGGTCCACGAATCACCATCTTGGGTGCGATGATCAATGCGGGCGATAGCGGGTGAAATGCAAGGGAGCCGGAAGCCACGTGGGTTCTCCACAATATCAGCCACAACTGAATCGGTTCGAGTTATGCACGGAAAGCTCTCTTGAAATTCGGGGATGGCGTCCACATGGTCGTCGTGGTAGTGAGTAATCCAGAACTCCGTCACGTCGGAGATCTCCCCTTCGGCTTTGAGACGTTGAATCTGTTTCAGGATGCCGGGACTGCCGCAATCCATGACGAACGCCTCTCCGCTCTCCGAGATTACCATCCACGTTGTTCCGTAGTGACGCAGGAATGCTGGCACCTCCTTGCCTTCACGGATCGGCATGTGCCCAGCGTTGCCCTCAAACGCGGTGAACAGTTTCGGAAAGTAGTATCGGAGCGCGGAAATGGCAACGTACTTATCGTAGCAGACATCAAGCCGCTGCAGCAGCGTGTCAATTGCGCCTGCCGGGTCACGCATAATTTTTCCGTGTGAGGGGATGAGAACCTTGGCAGCCTGTTGCCGTACTTTTTTGAGGCTACGGGTCAGTCGTTCTCTATCACCGAGGAACCCGTGATAATCCGTTGTCTCGCCCCCTTTTTGGAGGCTATATAGTTCCCAGATCTGTCCCGTGTCGTAGATCAGATCACCGCAAAAAGCGTAACAGGCTCCATCAACTTCGACCGTATAAGATACACTTCCGTCGGTGTGAGCAGGTGTATCAATTACACTGATTTTTGCGTTTCCCCATAGGAGAGAATCGCCCTCCGTATAGGCATCAGTCACGGGGACAGACTCAGCAAGCATCAGGTTGTGCGGGTGATAGTTGTAGAGATGCCAGCGCATCTGTGGGTCGTTCCAGAACGTTTCGACCGACTCGAACCATTGGCGTTCTTGTGCCGGGACGCCAATGCGTGTGTTATCTGACGCTACGCTTCCAACGCCCGACGCTTGATCGCGGTGGTGATGCGTGAACAGCACCGCATCGACTGTCGTAATTCCGAGAGCGTCAAGGGTTGAACGCACGCTACCGTCGCCACAGTCGATCAACAGGGTGCGATTATCGTCGCGCAAAATGCCAACATTGATAGAACCGTGATGGATAAACATTCGGTCACTTAGTTGAGAAAATTGGGTTGACATTTGTAGGTTTGATTCAAAAATAGGTTTGCTCATTTTGAGAAAGAGTGCAACAGAAACCGAGTTTTTGGCAAGCACGGGCAGGGCAAGATGCCCCGCCTACGGTTTCTTTTCGTACTCTGCACCTTTTTTAACAGGTTTAATCGGAAGGACTGGGAGTTGCACAAGGTTTCAACTGAGAAGTTGCCATGAAAAAAATTGTCATCAGCGCGTGCCTCATCGGTGAGAAATGCCGTTATAATGGTCTTGATAGCAAGAGTGAGGCGGTCATGAGCAAAGTTGAAGCAGATTCGTTGATTCAGATCTGTCCGGAGCAGATGGGTGGACTTTCGACCCCTCGACCGGCTGCAGAGATTGTCGGCGGAGATGGAGAGGATGTCCTTGACGGAAGGGCGCGAGTCATCACAGTAGACGGCGAAGACAAAACCGAGGCATTTCTAGCGGGTGCGTATCGCGCATTAGAGATCGCTCAGGCAAATCGTGCAACCCACGCCATCCTCAAATCGAAGAGTCCGTCTTGCGGCTGTGGAGAGATATATGACGGTTCTTTCACCGGCAACCTCACCGATAGTGATGGGGTCACTGCGGCGTTGTTTCGACGGCACGGGATAGAAATTATGACGGAAGAAGATCTGGAGAACGAAGCGTAAAGAAATGGAGGGATCTTCTTCCGAAAGTCGAGATAGAGCGATGAACGTTAAGCCGCCACCGCCTCCTCGCCGAGGTGTTCCGCCAACCAAAGCTTCAGTGGTACATCTTCATCGGTTGGGGATGTGTAGCCGTGCCCACCTGTGCTAGCACCAAGCAACTGCCGTCGAATCGGATCACAGCGATCCATAAAGTGATCCACGGTCATGTCATCTCTGGGTCGCAGCCATCGGTAGCTGTAACCGTAGAAAAGCACCTTTCGCGGGATATCCGAATAATTAGGACTGGCAGAATGCCAGAGCCGTCGATCAAAAAATACCGCTGAACCGGACGGTGCCTTCACAGCCAATGCCTCTTCAGGGTCTGAAACGCCATCTGAGGGAAATTCGGGTGTCTTTCGTAGCTGGCTGCCGGGAAGAACATAGAAATTGCCCCGTCCCTCTTCCGTCGTATCGGTCAGAAAGAAAGCCACCTTGAGGGAGATACGCGGTTGGGGAATCGTTTCCAACTCCGCGTTCAAACGCGCGCTATCCTGATGCCACCCCAAACGCTTTTTCGCTTCAGCGGCGTCAGGTGGTCCCGGCGGGGTAACCGTCATATGGGAGTGGTAAAGCTGGATGTTCCATCCCAAGATACCCCATACTTTTGGGAACGTTTTGTGCCAATCGAGCAGTTCCAGAAAGATCTCATCCTTCCCCACAAAGTCCATCAAGTTCAGGCGGTCATGAGGACCGATTAACTCCACTGGGGGCCGATTGGGGTCTATGGTGCCATGCACTTTTTGATCTGGTGACACATCCGTGCCCCGGTATTGGGTATCGAGCCGGTCTACTACAGTCGTGAGATCTTTGACCATCTCCGGTGGTAAAACGTTCTCTACTATAAAAAAACCGTTCTGTTCAAATTCGCGCTGCTCATCTTCGGTCAAGCAATAATCAAAACAGGTAGTGTCCATACATGCCTCCTTGCTTTATCGCTCATTTTTCTGTGCAAGCCTTCATTGCAATAAGGTGGCAAACAATCTATCATTCTATGGCGTACTTATACATATGAACTATTATATCAGATTCAACCAAGCCTGTAAACTAGAAAGGTTACGCGAGTTTCGTTCCCCAGGAAACAGTTTCGGGACTGAATGAATCACCTTTGACGCAGATCGCCGCAACGCCACGTCAGAGTGTTATGGAACGTAAGATCTAAAAAGCAGCGTCGGCAGTTGAACGGCTACTCCAAGCCGAGCGGGCGTAAAGGGAGGCACCAATGGAAGCCTGGAAGGCGGGGAAACTCTCTGACTCTCGATCCCAAACTGGCGAACGGGAGGAAAAACCGAACGCTTTCGGTCCTAATCGAGCCCAAGGGATTTCATGGAAGGCGGTCCTCTTTGCTGTCGCGCTCATCCCGCTCAATATCTACTGGATCGCTGTGGCCGAAATGGTGTGGACCGGATTGCATTTCACCGCCGTATCGCTCCCGTTGAACGTCATCTTCATCCTGTTTTGGCTCATCGGTTATAACGCGGTTGCGCGTCGAATCTCCCCTCGGCTAGCGTTCTCACAGCAGGATCTACTGGTGATTTACATCATCCTGGCAACATCGAGCGCGGTTGCGGGCTACGACAGCCTTGTTGGGTTGATAGGCGTTTTGCCACACACAACATGGTATGCAACTGTCGAAAATGATTGGGGAAATCTGTTTGCTGGACATCTACCGCCATGGCTAATCATCACCAACAGAGAAGCCGTGCATGATTTCTATGTTGGAGAGGTCGATTTTTACGGGGCGAATTATTGGCAATACTGGTTAATCCCGGCGATCAGTTGGACATTCCTTGTGTTAGTTATAACCATTCTGCTGCTCTGTATCACAGTCATCCTCCGTCGTCCTTGGACGGAACAGGAGAAACTGACCTATCCGATCATACAACTGCCGCTTTCGATGAGTAACCCCAAAACCCGACTATTTCACAGCCGGTTGTTCTGGATCGGCTTCGCAGTGGCGGCAGTTGTCGACATTATCAATGGGCTTAACTATCTCTATCCCAGCGTCCCCTACATCCCGGTGCGCGGCATCCGACTTGATCACTATTTTACGGAAAAACCGTGGAACGCTATCGGGTGGACGCCCATCCGTTTCCGTTTCTTCATGATTGGCATGACCTATCTGCTGCCGTTGGATCTGTCCATCTCTTGCTGGTTTTTCTATATACTTCGCAAAATTGAACGGGTTGCCGGTGCTATCACTGGGTGGTCAAATATTCCGGGATACCCTTTTTTGGGTCAACAATCAATGGGGGCCGTGCTCGGAATTTGCATAATTGCCTTAGTCTCGATCAACCGTCATCTGCGGGATGTGATCAAAAAAGTCTGCATGGGCACAGGCATAGACGATTCTCGCGAACCGTTGCGGTATCGTGGCGCGGTTTTTGGGATTGTGATTTGCAGCGTACTGCTTGGCATTTTCGCTCAACAGATGGGCTTGTCGCTTTGGGTCGTAGTAACCTTCTTTCTCCTTTTCCTGATGATGTGTATTGCTATGGCACGGATCCGCGCTGAATCCGGCGTACCGGAACATATTATGCACGTGGTTTCCCCGCAAGATTCGCTCGTGAGTTTGTTAGGAACTCGCAGCTTCGGTGCCCGTAACCTTTCTGGCTTATCCCTTTTTGTGTGGTTCAGCTATCGCAAGAGAAACTACCTGATGCCACATCAACTCGAAGGCTTCAAAATTGCCGAACAGACCGGTTTTTCAAGCCGTCCTGTCTTTTGGTTTCTGATTCTTGCAACCGTAGTGGGACTCCTTTCGGCGTTCATCATTTTTCCGCAGGCTCTCTATCGCTACGGTGCTGAAGCGCGCGCTGGTGGGATGAGGGCGGTCGGGTGGGATGCCTTCAATCGATTGTCCGACTGGTTGCAGCACCCTCGCTCACCAGATTGGATTGGCAACGGCTTTCTGCTTTTTGGACTGTTACTGACATTCGTCTTGACCTTCTTACGCCGCACGTTACTCTGGTGGCCCTTTCATCCGGCGGGCTATGCGTTAGCCACGAGCCGTTGCGTCGATGATTACTGGTTTACGATAGTTTTTGCCTCAACGCTGAAGTGGATAATTCTGCGGAGTGGCGGTGCCCGGGCATATCGCCGATCGCTGCCCTTTTTTCTTGGATTGATTGTGGGGGATTATATCTTCGCGTGCGGTTGGTCGCTGCTTGGGATCATCTTGGATCGCCCCATGTATACAGTGTGGGTGTGAAAAGCCCGATACAACCTTCGGAAGATTCATTTGATGCTTGAGGAAAGTATCATCCGGGCAACGCACCGCGATAGTCCACCCCTGTAAACACACCGATGACCATCCATAAGCCGACAATGCCATACTCACCGAGAATTAGCCCCATGAACAACGGCCTGAGTTTACGGTAACTCCCAACCCCTCCAGTCTTCATAATTAAATACTTCAAAAACCAACCGATAAACATCGACGCCCAAAGAAAATAGGATGAATAGACAGCGCCCATCACATAGCCGATTGGATGCAACTTCCACCAAATGAATTGATGGCGCATAACGAGGAGAAAAGAGATAATTCCGGTGCCGACAAACATACTGTAAATTTCAGCCCATTTTGGTCCCTTTGGAAACTGTATCACCGAGGCTATGTGGTTAAAATATCTTGGTGACCTGACAAACGGACCCTGTTGTAAGTTTAGCGCGCCTTTGTCATAAATTAGCGGCAGCGACGCAACGTAGGAAACACCTATCGAAAAGAGAATGGCGAGGGTTATCGCCCAAGATAGACTTCTTCGATTGAGTTTCACAGGGTCGGCGGCTTTGAATCCGTGTAGAATACTCGGCATCAGAATCCCACCCCAATCGCGCATCATGACCCGTTGGAATCCCAAGAGGCTCCAACTGTTCGCGCCGATGATTCTCGTCCCAACTGTAGTCTCGAAATATTCGGAGGGGTACATTGGGGCTTGGATCAGCAGTAGTCCACCGTTGACGACCATCCATGTCAAAGCGGTAGAAACGATTAGAAAAAAAGCGATAATGCTCAGAGCAACCCATAACGTCATCCCAGCATAGGCACAGAGGAAGCCCAGTAGGAGAAATCCAAAAATCAATCCCAGCAATGCCCATCTGTAAGGGAGCGGTTCGTTGGAATCATCAATCGTTTTGGTTGTGTGCCTTTCGGCGAACGTCTTTTTCAGTATATCCCTGAGATGGCGACGGCTGTTGTATATGAAAGCCAATACAAGCACTACGTAGACCGCCATGGTTTGTCCCCGTGCACAGATCCAGGGATTGATCGGGATGGAAAGTGCGTTGATGATCAGATACTGGACTTTAAAAAAAAGAAAGAAAAACCAGCAACTGAAGGAAACCTCCATGCTGAGGAGATATGTAATGCCGATAACCGAAAAATAGAGGAACAAGCGGAGTTGGGGCCACCAGCGCATGACAATCCACGGTCTTTCGGTGAATGGACCGTACAGGTCGTAACGATTCGGAATGCGGGGAAAGGCGGGCAAGTATTCGTGGAGGCCGTTGAGCAGATGAAATATGGCAGCAATTGTGAATCCTATCCACATCGCTCTGCTCTTGAAAAAGCGGCTGAGCAGCGAATTGGGCTGTGTACGCTGAACCATCTCGGCGGGCACGGCAACAAGAGGGAATATGAACCGTTCGTGTTCAACCCACTGTTTCCGCAGAACGACCGATAAACAGATTGTGACGAAGTACAGAATGATGATAAATATCGTCCAAGCGAGAAGAGGCTTTGCCCACAGCGCCCATGGAACGAACGTTTCGCCACTGTAGAAATCTGAGGCTGCTTGTTTATCCCATATCACAAGCCACCCTGGAAGGTGAGGGTAGAGTGTATCGATCCATTCATTTTCTGGCGTAGCGAAATAGCGTGGTGCGACTATATAGGGAAGCAGATACCCCATCATGCCTTTGGAGGGAATAGCAGAGGTGACGATCAGCATCACCCACACGGTCATCAATTCACTGGGATTCAGTTCTGCCTTCGGCGCTATCTTTTTGAGGATAGGATTGATTCCGAGAGCAAGGATAACCAGCGCAAATAGTGCCCCCAAAGGGAAATGACTGCCGGAAATATCTGTCCCTTGAAGATAATAGTCATTATATGGTGTAATCGCTGTTTGCGCGATGACCAAAGCGAGACCAATGATAATCGCTCTTAAAGACATATCACCCTCGCTGACCAGTATTTCTGCGGGACGGTTCGATGACGAAGCGCGTTTGACCAGCGACGCTCAGTCAACCGATCACACAAAGAATGAAGGAAGCATAGGGGTGCCCCCTCTCTTCCAATCTCCCCATCTTCGATTTAATACCATCAACGTGATGGGACATCACAATTATAGCACTTTTCCCGCTAAACACGGCGAGAAAAAACATCTAACTGAGAGTGGCATATATGGTCAATTCAAAAGATAAATGGATATTAAAAATGGGCAGGCACAGATTGATATGAATCCTGATTCCATCGGGGCCCTTCCCCTACAGTGGGTGGATTCCTTGTAGAGGCAACCCCCCGATTTATCGGGATTAAGAAACTCGTAGTTACCCTATTGTAGGTCAATTTTCCAAAATCGACAGTTCTGTGTCGAGATATGAATCTCGACCTACACAATCGCAGGAAACTTACAATTACCCCGGTAGCTTAGAACATAAGGAACGGAGATCTCCGTTCCCTACGAATGACCGGGTTCTGTGTCCGGATAATCGTTTCGTAGGGAACAACGATCGTTGCTTCCCGCAACTATCAGAAAATGTCAACATGCCCGAGGAACTTGGGTTATTTTAATGGCGACAGGCAGAATGGAGAAATCGCCATCTTGATGAAATGAAAACACTAACCATAGAAGGATACAACGAATGAGACATCATTTAACTGCTACGGCTTTTGCCGTAAAATTGTTGTGTATCGGTCTCGTATATCTCATATCAATCTCCTTTTGCGCTGCACAGGAGACAGGAGAAGAAAGCGTTGCCGAACTTATTGATAAACTTTTTTCTGACAAAGAAGAGATATGGCGTCCCACTGTATGGGCTGTCGCTCGGCTAGAGGATAAAGTCGTTCTAACCTTAGCTGAAGAAGTAAGAGGAAAACCACGACGTGCCAGCAGAGTGCGGTTAGTCTTTGAAAAATTTACGAGTGCAGCGGCAAAAAAAGAACTGATTGCCCTTCTCTACGATAAAGATGAGCTAATTTGCCAGATAGCGGCTAGGGCCTTAATGAGGCATGGTGAGAGTGCTGCCGTTCCAGCATTGACGAAAGCGATGGAACGGGTTCAGGATGATTACATACGGTGGAACATCGCCAGCGCACTCTGGGAAGTCGGGCCGAATGACCAATCTGCTGAAGCAATTTTAAGCGTCGCCAGAAAACAGAAAGGACAATCCAGGGAGGCATTGTTTGAGATTGTAGATAATCCGACTGGCCACAGACACATGACTGAAGTAGAAAGATTAAACTTTCTGCTTAATTACAAATTGGGAATGATCGTTGGGTATCCTGAAGCCCTGGATATTAGTCTGAACCCTCGGGAAGAATTTGAACGGGAATTATTGTCCGATAATGATGATCGGTTGTTCTTGGAGAAACACCGGTCTCAGGTAGTTGATATTATGCTCGTCCGCCTGCGCGATAGAGGTTCAACAGTGGCGGCTTTGCTACTCGGCTACTTTAAGGAACCAAAGGCACTTCCAGATCTCCAGAAGTGGTTTATTGAATCTGACAGTTTCTATGGGTGGGAAGGCGCTTGGAATACACTGGACTACAATCAATTCCCCATCCATCACTGCTATGAGGAAGCGATCAAGCACATCACGGGAAAGCCGATCAACGAGGTAATCAAATTAACAGATGAACAGGTGACACAACTGGTCCAAGGATACCGTCAAGCAGAGTCTTACGAACATCAATCTAAACTCTACGTGTTGTTTCGGTTAAAACCGCATATTGCTCGCGAGGAAGCCACCCGGAAATTCAGGAATTCAACGAAGCAGGACCGTTTTAGATTGTGTCACTTGATGCCAGATCTCTTGCCAAAGGGACTTTTGCTAACCGAAGTTCGTAGGCTATTGGGAGAACCGGATAGAGTTCGGGAGTCATCGTGGTTTTACGATTGTGGAAACAGCCCGATTGACAATCCCTATGTTCTGACGATTACTTTTGACAGTGACAGGGTTATAAAAATAGGCGCTGACCCACACTAAGATAAGCAGAAATAGCGACGCATTTGAGAGAGAAATATCAGTTTGTGCGTATTAGCACACAAACTTATTGAAGATTGAAATATTAATAGGACTTACGCAGTTGAACAATGAGGTGTTGTGGTTCAATGCTTCATCCCCAATGCGGGGCAAGATGCCCCGCCTACGATAGGGATGGAGTCTGAACATCCCCCTTGATGCCCGATAAATCCCCGATAAATCGGGCATCAAGTGGGACATCCCGAGAATCGGGGAAACGGGCAACCACAATCTGAAGTGCGTAACTTCTAATTATAGTGAATTCTAAAAATAAATAGACATTTGTGCTCCTCATGGGCTGGGGTGAATTCGGTTGGCACCGGTTTGGGGTGTCTCATTAATTCTAAGATCTACCATAATTTGGTAATTTCCGAGCGATATTCGGTACGGTTTCCCCCCGCACCTACCGGATCTGGGGGAAAATATAGAATTACCGAATTATTTTCTGAAACCTCATACAGTTTGCGCGACTTAAAACGGCGTTGCCAGAAAGAAAGATTTTTGAATAATCGTCCAAAGGCTGGTGCAGCTTCATTGCAAAAAAATAGCCCTCAGTCGGATCCACGACCGAGGGCTAAACAGTAATCAACCAACTCAAACTATTTTTATTCACTATTCTTGATGAAGCGTCGGCGACCGCCTCGGGGGCCCGAACTCTTGTTCCGTTAGCGGAATGGCGTGCTTCTTATAGACCTGCACCCGATAGGAGCAATTGTCCGATACGAACAGCAGCCCGTCCCCGTTGATTGTCACGGATATCGGACGTCTGAACAATTTCTGTGGCTCAAGATTTGCCATATCTCTCATACGATTGGGACTAGCGTTTGTCATCATATAGTCGATCGCGGTTTCTGACAGTGTTGCATCGCCCAGGAATTTTTCCACATACCTCGGTTCGGAATTGAACAGTTGTACACGGTTGTTTCCACAGTCAGCCACGTAAATATCGCCGTGTTCGTCTACCGCAATGTCGGTGGGTCTATTAAATTCGCCATCTTCGCAGCCGGACTTGCCAAATGCAAAGATAAACTCACCCTCAGAATTGAACTTCTGCACCCTGTCATTACGCCAGTCTACGACGTAAACGTCTCCCAACTCATCCACGGTTATGCCCCAAGGCATATTGAATTCGCCTTCTCCATCGCCATGGCTGCCCCATTTCAAGATAAACTTGCCGTCCTTGGTAAATTTCTGGACTCTGTTATTCATGCCATCGGCAACGTAAATATTCTCTTCAGCGTCGAAGGCAATTCCTGCGGGAGCATTGAGTTGTCCATCTCCATCGCCATATTCGCCCCAAGTGCCGAGGGATTCACCATCCACATTGAATGATGCGATACAATGCTTTGCTTCGTCGGAGATGTAAAGATTCTCCTCATTGTCGGCAATAATTGCAACACCCCACGTAGCCACACCGCCAATTTCGCCTAAGTTATCCTCATCCACGGTGTACTTTCTAATCATCGATGCGTCGCCGTTTCGACACAATATGTACAGGCGGTTTTCCTTTCCAAGTGCAACATCCACAGGAAAGTTAGTGTGTCGCCGCATACCTACAGTCTTGAAAAATGGGAAACCTGCGCGTAGCAGTCCGTATGGCCTACCCATGATTCACCTCCTGAAATCTGTGACGAGTGATGAAAGGGAGTGGGGAAGTTAGGGAAAGCCCGACACGTCGGGATTAAGAAAATCATCCTGCACCCACCACTCCGCTGTTCCTTGTCTTACCTACTACCAAAAGGATGGATCTGTTCAAATGTTCCATCTACAACTGGAGTGGGGTCAAGTCCCATCCACTGCTCAAGGACTGTTCCGTATATGCCGCGGAAGTCTATCGTATGCTCAAGATCTTCACCGTTAGCCCATCGAGCGGGGTCAAGGGATGGATACTCAGCATACAAACCTCCTTGGACATGGTCGCCAATGATAAACGCACCACCGCCTGTACCGTGGTCGGTACCGCTGGCGTTGTCTCTGATGCGTCGTCCGAACTCTGAGAAGACGAGCATAACTACCTCGTCGGAGGCGTTATGATCGCGCAAATCCTTGAAGAAATCGCGAATCGCTCCTGATAGCTCTGCGAGCAGCTTCGGATGCGACGGAACCTCATTTGCATGGTGGTCGTAACCGCCGTGCTGCGTGTAAAAGACTCGCGTTCCAAGGTCGGCAAGATGGACTCGCGCAACATCCCGCAAACTCTTGGCGATTGGGTTGTCTTCGTACTCCACCTCAGACGTGTACATCGCCGGCGCTTTCTTCAATGCGTCAGAGCCTTTAATAACATCAAGGCCTGTCTGCGACAGATAGTCCATCACAATACCGGTGCCGATAGCGGGACTGTACATCTCCTTGAATATCTCAAGGGCTTGGAGGCGCTGCGGGTCAGCCTCGATATCAGTCATCAACCCGTAGGTGTCGAGGTTATCAATAGAGGTAGCTGGCACCCCGGAAAGGGCGAGCGCCCTCGGGAGTCCTTTGCCGAAGGAGACACCCGTTAAGACGTTTTCCCCATTGGGATCGAGTTCCCGAATCACTCTGCCGACCCAACCCTCCGTGCCGATCTCTATCGGTTCGCAGGTGTGCCATACGTCCATCGCCCGGAAATGGGACCGGCTGGAATCGGGATAGCCGATGCCCTGCACGATGGCGACCTCTCCTTGGTCGTACATATCCTTGAGCGGCTCGACGTTTGGATTCCAAGCTAAAGTATCGTTGAGAGGGAGGACTTCCTCTTCCTTGAGTCCTACCACTGGACGGGAATCGTAGTACACGCCCGCGGTATAGGGAATAATTGTGTTCATGAAGTCGTTGCCACCCTTCAGTTCAACAACGACAAGGACAGGATCTTTCTTACTGACTGCCATGTGACTCACTCCTTCCCCGCAGAGCATTTTGCCCCGCGGCGTATAACATCCGATCGTCGATTTCACGGATTAAAATTCGCCAACCCCACTTTATCCGTGATTAGGCAAACTGATACTCTCTCGAAGATACAATTAACTGTAGCATACGCACTACGCGAGCGTTGTTCTCTTCTTCAGCGTCGTCAGCCCCTATGTTGAGGTCGCCCTGAGATGATGCCAACCGGGTTAAAGACTCGCGCGTCGTATCACCGACATCCAGCGGACCCACCAATTCGAGACATCTATCCACAAACTCGTCGGGAGATAGAGCACTTCCATTCGCTTTCAACCGACTGATGATTTGCTCAATGCCCGGCTGTTGAGGATCGCCGACCTCACCGACAGAGAAATTAATGCGCTCGGTAAGTGTACCGCCATCAATCCATTCTTTACCGGTATGCCAACCTTCCACAGTCGGAGGATTCAGTAGCTCCTGTCCCATCAGAGTGGTGGCTCCCGGATATTTCCCCATGCCCAGTTCAGGCTTTTGAAAAGTTCCTACCAGCTTCAGGATACCTGTGACAAGTTCGGTAGGACTCTTAACCTTTTTGAACTGCGCTTCTTTGAAGAAATCAGAGTTAAAGAGCGTTCTGAGTACGGGGCGGATATTTCCATCCGACTCCAAGAAAGCGTTTGACAGTGCATCAATGGCGTCCGGGTCTTGCGGCGGGGTCACGTTCCAGGATGGGACCTGCGGTTCGTCTGCGACAAAGAAGTTGTAGAGGTGCCTAGATATGAACTTCGCGCAGGCAGGCTGTTTCACGATGATGTCGATTATATCATCACCGTTAAGATTGCCTGTATGCCCCAAGAACGTTTTTTCACCGTTGTCGTGTTCCTCTTCGATGAACACGAAGTGTGCAGGATAGTAGCCTTGTGGGTACAAGGGTGGAGGCTGGGTGAATGTCCATCCCGTAAAGGCGCGGGAACAATCTTTAATATCGTCCTCTGTATAGTTGCCAACGCCCATTGAGAACAGTTCTAATAACTCCCTGCCGTAGTTCTCATTCGGTTCGCCTTTTCGATTCTCGTTATTGTCAAGCCAGAAAATCATCGCAGGATCTTTCGACAGCTCGAGCAGAATCTCTCGCATGTTTGAAAGCCCCACGCGCCGGAGCATATCAATCTGCATGGAAGAAGCAAGGATATGCTGATTTTTTCCAACACCCGTGGCGAACACATGGTGCCAGAAAAGCGCCATTTTTTCTTCAAGCGGGCGTGGACTGTTAAGCATACGAAACATCCACGTCGTCCTATACCCACCCTCAGAAGCACCGAAGTAACGATCTAGAACGTCCTCGTCAACCGGCGGACAACGCTCTGGCTCTACTAGATCCTCCACAACATTTTCGTAGCCCTTCTTGACGTACTCTTCTAACTCTGTTAGCGTTGTGCCAAACCCTGCACGACGCATTAGATGAGCAGTTAAAGCAACATCGGCATTCGACATTTTCTCCTCCTTGGATTGACGAACAGCTGTCGTCCCAAAACAGCAAGGATCTGGATAAAAGACATCCCTTCCGATACTACAGCGTGGGAGATTATGCTATCAACCATCGTTGGTCCGCGCATCGGGTTAAGGATACCTGTTCTTGGATCCCAACCTTGGCGACTTTGGATGATGATGTCCAATCATATTTGAATTGTATAAGATTTTTTCATTTTAGCGCAGTTGCCAAAAACTGTCAATCTTTTTCTCAGGTTTATTTCGACGGTGGCAGGTCCAAAAGTGGGGAGTGGAACAGTGTAATCTCTCATATACCTATTGGATCGTGGGGATTCGTAAATTCTATAGATCTGCCCATACCGTTGTGCTATAATGAGTCAGTTGCTTACCCCAGAGAATGCCGCTGAGACACAGTAAGAAGGAGGGACTCATGGCTGAACCCAAATATACCGTTGCGATTATTGGCTGCGGACGCCTCGGTCAGCACTATGCGGAGGTGTATCAGACCTTACCCAATACCGAATTGGTCGCCATCGCCGAATACAACCCAGAGCGGCGGAACGCTGTCGGCGAACGTTTCGGTATCAGGGCACTCTACCCGGACGCGGAAGCTATGTATCGGGAAATTGTTCCCGACATTGCGGCTGTTGTTTTGCCCGGCAAGTACATAAAAGATGCGGTGATTGCGAGTGCTGAAGCGGGTGTCAAAGGCGTGTCCACTGACAAGCCAATCGGAGCGTGTCTGGCAGATGTCGATGAAATGGTAGATGTATGTGAGGAACGCGGCGTCGTTTTTGCCGGTGGCAACCTCCAGCGTGCACTCTCGGAGGCGCAAGAGGTTTCCGGTTGGCTCCGCGCTGGCAACTACGGTGAACTACGCGGTGCTTGCGTCCACCGCTGGAACGGCGAGATATCGGGCGGTGGGTGTCAGCATATTGCCGTGCTGCGACTGCTGGCACAGGCAGAGATCACTGAAGTCATCGCTTGGGGTACACCCGAAGCAGCCCTCCAAAGCGACAACGACGAGGACTTAATCATCAACGGGCAATTTCGTCTGAGCAACGGTCTCATCTGCCCTATTTTCGGTCAAGAAACCCCTTACCGCGGTGTTGACGTATGGACTGACGATACGCTTATTCGATGGAATTGGGGGCCGCCCGAAATCTATCGTGGCTTCAATCAGGACGGAGCGCGGATTAAAGTAGAGACCTCGTACACACCGGTACAATATCCCCGTTTCTCCTATCTGGCGACGTCGATAATGTCTTTTCTCGACGTGGTGTCAAACGGAGGAGAACTGGCTATATCCGGGCACGACCTACGTCAGTCCCTCGAAGCAGCGGTTGCTGCCAAGTATTCCGCTCTGTGGGGCAATGCCCCGTTGAAGCTTCCGCTGGAGGATCGCTCACTGACGCTCTATCCGAGGCCATACCGATGGCTCGGTGGGGATCATTCCGGCAGACGACAGACTTATCAGGAAGCCCTGTCGGATCCACTATTCCCTAAGTCTAGCTGATAGCAGCTGACCTGCTGCATCGAGAGATCACATCGAAAACTTCTGGAGCGGATTTAATCGAATTGCTCTTTGCTCTGACGAACCGCTTTACCTTTGCCCCGAACGATGTCATCTCGGTGCCATGTGTGGATCGCACGACAGATATAGTCGCTATCGCCAAGTATTTGTCCCATACGGTCCTTCGTGACCCAGTCGTAGCGACCATTGGCGAGTGGTTTAGCCTCCAGCGACGCATCGGCGTAACCGTACAGACGGCAGACACCGTCTGCTTCTTCAACATCCTCAATATAAGACATCCACGGCACCTCTAAATCGAGTTGTGTTTTTGTGAGATCTTGCAGCGAGGCGATACGTGCGCCGATGTCCCAGCCGACCCCCTCTTCTTCCTCGCAGCTTTCCCCGCCGGGTAACATCCAACGGTTATTTTCATCATCGTGCACCAGTAGGTACTTCGATTCATCGCCGGACGGACACTCGATGAGCAAGCGTGTCGTCGTGATAGGTTTGTCGAAACAGACGGGGATAAGTCGTTTACCGGCGTCGCTTAATGAGCCAAGCGCTGCGGAATTGTAGGGATAGTAGCCTGCGGCAGGAGGCGCGTTGACCGCACAATATTTATGGAAAATCCCACAACGGTCCTCCGTAGCCGTGCCAGCGGGTGCGCTATGCCACGTATGCTCGCTTGTGAGCAGTAAGTCACCGGCTTTGAGCTCTGGATCGATAAAGGGGGCGAGCTGCTTGGGTTCAGGACGGGTGAGATCCAAGATATGTGCGTCTTCGTTGATAACCTGAGGTAACTTGTGAGATCCGGGGGATACCATAAAGGGTCCGTATACTTTATCGAAATCGGTCAGCGGAATAATAGCGAACACCCAATTCATGGAGGAGCCGACTGGGCGCCAACGCTTGTAGTCACAGTGGCCTCCAGAGCCTCGATCACCTGGGCTCCGCAAGTACGCAACAAAAGCTGTCAGGTGCGCTGGCTGGCCGAGCGCGCATTCGACGGCATTCACAACCGTTGGATGTTCGGCAATTGAGGCAAGGCTCGACTCTGCCATCTTATTGCCGGCAATCGTATACTTCCCCGGCTCAGGATACTTCAGCGAAGCCGGGTAGGAATTGCATTGTGCTTGTTCTTGGACAACACGACGATAGCTATCCGCTTCGTCAGGAGACAGTACGTTGCGAACAATCGCATAGCCGTTTTCATGGAAGTCAGCTATCTGTTGATCATCGAGAATTGGAGTGTTAATCGTAGTCATCATGGCACCTCACAGTAAAAAAATGGTGAAACAGTGTCGATCTCTCTCACGGGGAGTGAAGGCGTAATCGCCTGATATCCTTGTTAGGCTGCCGCTGCTAAATTCCGATACTTCTCATAGAGCTGATAACAGTTCATAATTGGCACATTCTCTTCTCGCGCCATTTCAATCAACCATTCGATGTGCTTCAGTTCTGGGTCAAAGCGGTACACTGACCACGGATGCATCGCTGGCGAATAAACAAGATTACGTTCGATGGCGTACTGAAATTCCTTTTTTCGTGCTCGAAACCCTTCCTCTATTGTTGCGGGCAACGTTTCCAGAATTGTTCCGTCTGCAAATCCGGGCGCAGGTTTCCAGCCATCGCTCTGATGTCCCGTATTAAATAGTAGATTGCAATGCCAACCGGTCACTGGTATTTCAAACAGTTCTGGGTATCCATCCTCAGCGTACCAGTACGGCTGGGTGAAAGGCGCAGGCATCGGCTGTTCGGGTGGTCCCACACCATCGGTGATAATAAACTGGTATCCCTGTTCCGACAGAATACCGAGCTGCTTTGGGTGTCCCTGCAGCCCCTTGTAAAAACCGCCGGGCGCACAAAAACCGATTGGGCCTGCCCCAAAATATCGCGCGATAAGGTCCGATGTCTGCTCAAGTTCGGCGTTGAACTGTCGGAGGACATTGGGCTCATCACTTGAAATTCCCATGTGGCTGTAGGTATGCGATGCGACATCGAATAGGGAGTTGTCCTTCAATAATCTCGCGAGATCATTGCGCGCCCTTTCAAGCACTTTTCCCACGATGCAAAAAGTTGCCGGTGCATCATATCGTTTCAAAACCCGCGTGATTTGTTCAACGCTGGCGAGGGTTTCTTCCAGCCAGATTTGCCAATTTTCGTCAGATTCAAGACTTGGATGGAGCGCGTACGCACTTTCAACATCAAATCTAAGAATAAACATATATCTTCCTCCGATGCTTTCTCCAATTGTATCACGATTCTGTTAAAAATCAAACCAATATTTATTTGAGCCGTTGTATGTGATAGATATCTCATTCAGAGACAGTGAACGGCATTTCTAACCGATAAGGAGTTCTCTCATGGTCCCATGGAATTGTGTCTTGGAACTCAACACAGAACGTCACAGGGTAGCGGGCAGTGAAAGAGCCCTCGCCGATGCCATAAGACGCGGCTGCGATTTGCGGATCTACACCGAATTTATCCACAACGAACACATTGATGTGACCTCTGACAGCACTGAACGGATACGCGAAGTTGCGGAATTTGGCGTCACCTATTTGCTTGAAGATTCATGGGCAGCGGGTGTAATGAGTCTACGTCAACCTGTTTCGCTGCCTGATAGCTTTGGTCCCCGTGCGTCAATGTCGTTTTTCCTCTATAACCAGAACGGGCAGCAGGCAATTGCCCGTCCCCATCTCGACGGACAAGGGGCAACGCGAGCCCCCAGCGCCCTACATATTGACGACCCTATAGATATGCCAAAATACCACCCGCAAGATGGTTGGGATGAGCAGACCAATGCACCGAGTCAAAACTTTATCTACGATTTTGACCTATATCGGTTCTATGTACGTGACGAGTGGCGTGAGGTGCTCTCCCACGACGCCGAAGGAATAGTTCAGTCTGGATCAGTTCACGATCTCGCGGATGCTTTCTCGCAAGGCTGCGAAGTGAAGGTTGGGGTTCGGGGGTTGTGCGCGGATCTAGCAGCGGATCCGGCTACAGCGGTAGATCATGAGATGTTTGTGCAGACCGGATCGTGTTACTATTACACGGAGCAGCAGCTTTTTATCGCTGGAACGCATCCAACCATCCGGGTCAAGCCCACCGTGCCTTTGGTTTACGCGAGCCGGGGTTGGGACTTCGGTTGGTTATTGGTGCGGACGGACGGATTGGTCAAATATAGGCGCTGCGATCCGTACACGTTGGTGTTCGAGGATATTGAGGGCAATTATGCCTTGCGTTGGTTTGTGCGCTGATAGGAGTGGCATAACGATAATTTGGCCTTGAGTAGGATGTTTCCCTATCATCACAATGCAGGAAAGTATGCACGTAAAGCATATTGGCGTATCATGGTATGCTATGGTATAATTACTTTGATTTTCCTATATTCTGGTGGTGCTAAAGGAGATTGAAGATGAATCAAACCTTAACAATCGAACAAATTATTAGTGCTATTAAACAAATGCCGCAGGAAGATAGACGTATAATACTATCTGCGCTTACAGATTCAGAAGATGCTGATATAGAAGTTTCAGCTCGTGATTCGACTCTTCTTTCTGAATCGGTCTTTATGCAAGTTTGGGATAACCCAGAGGATGCTGTTTACGATGAGCTATAAACGAGGTGACGTGGTTCTTGTTCAATTTCCTTTCACGGATTTAACAACAACAAAAAAGCGTCCTGCTCTCGTCATAAGTACCAACTTTTACAACCAATCCCAAGTTAATCTAATTATTGCGGCAATTACTAGTCAGACACACCGGTTGGGCATTGGCGATTGTTTAATCCAAAACTGGCGTGAGGCCGGTCTAGCAAAACTCTCTCAAGTAAAGGCGATTATTACAACTATTGAACAAAGCCTCGTTCTTAAAAAGCTAGGGACGCTAGCCCCAAATGATATGAAAGTTGTCGAACAAGAATTGGCTAAAGCATGAGGACTCACAACTACCAATACGCTTTCCTAAGAAATGCCAAAACATATTAAAAAGTATTGACAAACCACCCATCAATCTGTATACTAGAATAAGTTATCACCTAATCTATTTTTTGGCGTTAAGGGTTTTGAATTTCAGCTGATACTACAATGTCACCCCCTACGCAGTGAAAGTCATCATAACGGCGCGATCCTCCGTTTCACTGAGAACCGAGAATAGCAGCCTGAGTTTTGACTGCCTCCAGCATCTCAACAAACGACTTGATATTGTAGTCCAAACGTTCAGGAGAATAACCTAATGAAAACATTCAGAAATATTTCAACAGTTATCGCGATTGCATTTATATTGGCAGGGATCTCCGGATGCAGCGGCTGCAATCCGCCCCCTGAGCCAGCAAGCTTCAGCCCAACCGAGGGTCCTGAAACCGGTGGAACAACCATCCGAATTACGGGCGACAAGTTCGACATGAAAAATGGTGTTACGGTGAAAGTTGGCGGGAAGAATGCCACAAGCGTAAATGTCCCCAGTGAGATGGAAGTTACGGCAGTGACACCGGCGGGGATGGCAGGTGAATCGGTTTCGGTTGTCGTGACCAACAACGGTAACACGGAGCCGGAGGGCACGGTTACAATGAGCCAGCAGTTCACCTACACCGACGCAACCGCTCCAACAATCACGGGCGTCAGCCCCGCAGATGGAACGGTCATATCGGAGTATGAAGACTCGTTGAGCGTGAGTGTTCCTATCTCAATCACCTTCAGTGAAGATGTTGACAGCGCATCCGGTAGTTTAAGTGTCTCCGTTGAGTCAACGCCGGATTCGGGCACACAACAATCTGGCGAGATTGCTGGCACTGTTTCTGGCAGCGGAAACACAATGACATTTACTCCCAATGAACCGTATCGGTCCGGGCGTAAGTACACCGTGAACATATCGGGTGTTAAAGATACCGCCGCCGCTGGCAATACCCTTGAGTCGGGTCGCACCTTTAGCTTTACAATCTCCTTGCCGGAGAAAGTTGACCGATACCTCGTAAAGGAAGGCGATACGCTTCCAATTATCGCTTCACGTCCAGAGGTGTATGACAACGAGGAACTTTGGGGTAGACTCGTCGAAGCCAATCAGGACGATTATGACTTTGATCGACGGCGGCTCTATCCGGGACGGCAGTGGTTATGGGTGCCGCGTGGATCCGCTTGGGGAGATTAATCCTCCTTTTCAATCAGGCGGACAGGCAGCAAATCCAACGAAATAGGGGGCTATCATGAGACTGCTTTCCCTTGTCTATACGGTGTTGATGGTTTCACTTACAGCCATGTTTTTGGCGGGGTGCAGCATCCGCACAGTTCCGCTTGAAGAGGAACGGATAGTCTATGAAGATGAGTATTACCGAGAATATGATCGCCTCCCACCAAGTCTTTTCTATGATACTTGGCATCTGTCTCAATACCGTTACTATTACGGTGCCACGTCTGCGGGATATCCACTGCCCTATCAGATGAATATCGACCCGAACCCGCACGATAGTTACCGTGCGGATGAGCAGCCGATTCAACGTGCTCCCGCCCAGAGGTCAATTCAAGCACCAACTCCCAATCGTCGCGTAGGAGAACGTCGGGACCAGACCGAATTCCAACAGAGGGTGAATCGAAGTAGGCATACACGCTCGAAGCGTTTAGCGGCTGATTCTACAGAGGACAGGAGCCGTTTACGGCAGCAGTTACGACAGCGTCACCGTCAGCGAGTGACAAACACGGAGGATGATGAAGATCGCAAATCTCAACGCCGAACCACCCGACGCCGCGCCAGACGGTAGTTTTCGGAAGTTTTGAAAGAAGTGAATGCAATGAAAAAGCCATGTAGAACGTTCTACATGGCTTTTTTTATTAGGGCGGTTAGGAATAAACTAGGGGCAAGTTTTATAAAAACATTCAGAATCGTCCAGTTCAAGATAATCTTCCGATGACTCATATTCTACAAAGAAGTAGAGGGGGCGGAATTTCAGATTTATCTCCAGATCAATTCCAGCTAACTGCTCAATTCGATCCACAGAATATTCTGAAATTACAATTATCACATCTGCGTCGTTGCCATCAATTTTTATGTAGCCTTTTTTGACATAAGGGATTTCTTCCAATTTCTCTCTATAAAGTTGTTTCAACTCTTGCCAGGCCGGGGGTTCAACTTCCTGAATAATCTGTTTGAGGAACTTATATTCCTGAGACTTTGCAGGGCTTTCCCCCAACTCCTCATAACGGGCAACAATTTTCGCACACAAGTCTGACATTGCCGCTTTCACGCTGTCGCCCATGCCGCACAGTTCGACATCATCGTAGGTAGCGGTCACGGTATCGTCCGCTCTTTCGATTAAGATTGGGATCGGCTGGCGCAGGTGGTAGGAGGGATGCCGAAGATTTTGGGCCCAATGGGTTTCAGGAAGTTGGCGAAATTCTGAGCGTATTATCTCTTTTACTTGTGAAGGCGTCAAATTCTCAAATGTCATTGTTGCCTCCTGGTTGTAGGGAACGCAGATCTGCGTTCCCTACGGGTTCTTTGCACAATTCCTTAATATGAGCGTATTGGTTTATTGTGAATCACTCCAATGTGACACACATGTCGCCCCGCTGGGGCTTTAGGATATTTGTTTATCTCGTGTACTATACACATATCGCCCCGCTGGGGCTTTAGATTTGGGTTGGATAGTTCTGCTATACACATTGCGCTCCTCCCCGATAAATCGGGATTCAAAACTGGAGCGCAGTTAGACGTATCACCCTACTATAGACATGTCGCTCCGCTGGAGCGAAAGATAGAACACTTGACGGGCGGGGAGACCCCGCCCCTACGAGAAAATCGATGGATTTTCAATACCTAGGCGTCATTATAACCTATTCTCTGACCAAGCGCGCAACGCCTAACCTCTGACAACAAATGAACCAATGAACTTCTTACGTTTCACGTTTAATCCGCAATCCTCAACTCCGGCAAATCCTCCACAATCCCAACCGTCTCCAAACTGACCGCAATCACCCGCCCGATCAGCTTGACGATGTACTGCGGGTCGTCCCCACGGTTCGGGTCGTTGACGATGCCGCTGCGTTTGTCCGTCTTGACGCGATACTGATCTATCACCCATTCCAACGCCGAGCGATTCCCAAGCCGATAGTCAAACGCTTTTGCGGGTATTCCGTCGAGGGTCAGGAAATCGTTGTACATCAACTGTGTTTTGTCTTTGGATAGCTTCATCTTCTCCACACGCCAATCGAGTAGCACTTCACGGTTTTCGATGAATGTGAGTTGATATTTGGGCACCGCTTCGTAGCCGATGTGGATTTCTCCCAATCGTTGACCCGCTTTGGCAAATCCCCAAAAGTCGGGAGCATACGGCAAGCGTGGCAATTCCCGCTTGAGGTTTGCTTGATACCGTTCCCGATAATCGGGGTGATGCAGGAGGGCGTAGATGTAATGGAAGATGTCCCATTTGGTGATTGCTTCGTCTCGGTAATGAGCGCGGAATTGTGCTAACGCCCAATCGGTGATGTTCTCCCGGCGGTTTGTGCCATCCTCGTCGTAGGTGTAGAAGGGAAAGCATTGGGTCTTTTCAAGTATATCAAGCGACGGTATCAGCGAACTCATCAGGGTGTGAAAAGGTTTTTTGCTTCCGACGCCACTGACACAAATCACACGATTCTCTCGTTCAGTTTCAGGTATGGGAAAGATAGATGGAAAAACATAAACCTCCTCGTTCATTACACGATCGAAGAACAAGTTGGATTTTGTGAAGGGACGATAAAGAGAATTTCTCGTCTTGCCTTCAGCGTATTCGGCGCTTCTGCCTCGCCTCAAATCTAATTTTAAGTCACGACTCCACTTGATTTTTGCATCATCAGAAATCACAAAATCATCGACGTTTAAATCCTGATTTTCTCGACGTTTCCACCTATCAACTCCTGCATTATAAGTTCCAATCAGCCGATTCATGTTCTCAGATAGGGCGTTTCGGTTGAAGTTGTACGCCCACGCATCGCGAGGTTGCGACACCGCGACTATAGTCTTGAAAATCACATCCACCAGCCTTACCTTCGCCGCCTTCGCTTCCTTAGTTCCCATGGGAATAAAGGTCCCAAATTCGGCGTGGAGTCCTTCCGTCAGCCATGTGTGCTTTGCATCAATGGTAGCTTGTTTCATTGGGACTTTTATATAATCACCAAACTGAGTTAAAATTGCCTGCTTATCACGGGCTTTGAGATAGTCATCGATAGCGTAAATCCAAACTTCAGTTCCTTCAGATTTGGTTTCTGCTTTCTTAATGAAGAAACTGATTCCAACCCCCACACGAATCTGGTCATTAAAAATATTTCCGCCCTCTTTTCGACGACGCTCCCCGGATGTGCGAGCATTGCCTTTGAGATCAACATGATAAATTTTGGTAAAATCTTGTGTAAGATGTTTTCGCATCCCATCAAACGCCACGCCGTCAAGAAATCCGTTGTTTGTTACAAGGGCGACAACCCCCTCCTCTCCAATCCGGTCCGATGCCCACCGAATCGCCTTCACATACGGATCCGCCAATGCGTTTTTATTCGTTGCTGTGGAGTCTTTCCCATAGGTCTCTTAACCCGTGCATCCATCGTTGGGTATTTCCGGTTTTTGTTGTTGTCATTTTCGTTGATCTGACCGACGTTGTAGGGCGGATTGCCGATAACCACAAACATCGGGTTCCCCTTTTGACTCTCGACGCGCTGGGTGTTCTCAGGCGCGAAAAGTGGTAACTGTCGGTCCTCTGCCAGTTCAAACGTATCCACGAGGCAGATACCTTCAAAGGGACGATATGCCCCCATCGTCTCATAAAACTCATGCTCGATGTTCATTGACGCGATGTAGTACGGCAGTAACATTACCTCGTTGCAGTGGAGTTCCCTTGTGTACTTATCCTCAAGTACTGTCGGACGCATCTCCCGCATCATCCGCACAATGAAATTGCCGGTGCCCACAAACGGATCGATGATGTGGACATCTCTATCTGAAATCGTAGGGGCAGCCCTTGTGGCTGCCCGTTCCCTACACCCCTCAAATTCGGTCTTTAATATCTGATCCACGCTTCTCACCATGAAATCGACAATCGGCTGCGGCGTGTAGACCACCCCGTGCGTATCGGCAACCTCCACCGAAAAGCCTTGAAAAAACTGCTCGTAAACCGTGTTGAGGAAACTCTGTTTTTGGGAGAAGTCGTTGATGGTCGCGGCTGCCCGTTCAATTGCGAGGTAGAAACGATCGAGGCTGCGGAGAAAATCGTCACGGCTAAACGCCTGCTCTGTGAGTGCTTTGATGACGGTCTCAATCTCGCGGGCGATGACATTGCGGTCGGTGAAGTCGGGGTTGCTAAAGACGGTTCGGAAAATCCGCTCGGTCAACAGATGCTGGATTAACATCTCCTCAACCGCCGCTTCGGAGAGATTGGGATTAATTGATTGACGGCATTTCTCGTAAAAGGCCTCAAACGCGGTGGTAAAGTGGGGGTTGGCATCCCGCTCCTTTTGGATCAGGGCTGCCAAACTGTTTCCAAGCGCGGGCACTTTGTCTTTGAACTGTGCAATCGCTTCCTCCCATTCGGTGTATTCTCGCGGACGGTAGGAAAAGAAGGCTTCGAGGACCTCTATCAGTTGCGTCGGATCAGTCAGATCCGCATCAAGCGTCTGCTGATTATTCTGCCAAAGGACGGCGCGTTGTGGGGTTTGAAACAGGATGTTGTCGCGGGGGTAGCCCTTTTCAAATTTGCGTAGGACTTCGGCTGGCAGGTCGTCGTGGATATCCTTTGCCTCCCAATAGCCGTGAGGCAGCTGGAAATCGTCGATCAATACACCATCAACCACGATCCGCCTGTTTCGGTTGACGGTTACCGAGTGTTCAGGCACCAGGGTTAAGTTAAACTGCCGTCCACAGTATTCGAGTAGGGATTGAAATGCCGATCGGACAGCGGTTTCGTGTGTAACGCCGAGTCGGTCAAATTGCTTGAGCGCGGCGTAGTAGGCTTTGATGGGTTTGTGGGTGGGTTTGAGGGTAAGGGAGGGCATGGTGTAGGCTTCTGCAAATTTCTTTAATTCGATAAATCTGCGCTCGGTTTTTCTATCTGCTCATAGGACAGATCTGGCAGACTTGCCTGTTGTTGGGCACGCTCAATGGTCATTGCCACCAAATTGCCAAAAGCATCCAGATCGATATAGATATTCTCGTTAATTTCTTTCGTCTCGGTTACTTCACGCTCTGAGAATTCAACTAGGGCAGTATCCGTATCGTGAAAATATTTGACTTTCATTGATCTTCTTCTGTCGCAGCCGGATCATGACCGGCAGGGAATAACGATCGTTATTCCTTACGACACCTACTACGAACCCTCCGTTTTAGTAGGGCAATTCATCGTCCGTCCGACGCGCAATAAATTGCGCTACTACGAACATGCGATGGGTCTAAGGTTCAGTTTTGTAGGTGGGCAGGCAACCTGCCCACCTACATAGTGCTAGGGCTATTCAGTTTTCGGTCTGTCAGGTCTATATAAATCGCGACTAGGAAGTCGCTCCCACAGTGAAGTATCGGGATTGAAATCCTTTCTACTCAGGAGAATTAAATGACCCTGGTGGTCGGGCAAGACATACGATGAGCGCGGGGTTGAATTATCACGCTGCACCTAACTAACGACTTGGAACATCTTAGGATTCGTCAGCGACGGCAGCTTGCGCTGCGGCGAGTCGCGCAACCGGCACGCGGAATGGAGAACAGGAGACATAGTCCAAACCTGAATCGTGGCAGAAGACAACGGAACTCGGCTCGCCGCCGTGTTCGCCGCAGATACCGACCTTGAGATCTGAACGAGTTTCGCGCCCTTTGTTCGTGCCGATTTGTACCAACTGGCCGACACCACTCTGATCCAGCACCTGGAACGGGTCATGTTCAAGGATGCCGCCATCCACATAATCACCGAGGAACTTGCCTGCATCGTCACGGCTCATCCCGAAGGTGGTCTGTGTGAGATCATTTGTCCCGAAGGAGAAGAACTCCGCTTCTTTTGCGATTTCGTTCGCGGTGAGCGCGGCTCTCGGCAATTCAATCATTGTTCCGACAAGGTATTCGACCTCAGTACCGGTCTCCGCAAACACCTTGTTCGCAGTATCGACGACCACTTCACGCTGCAAGGCTAATTCCTGCACATGCCCGACCAGTGGGATCATAATCTCAGGGATCGCTTTAACGCCGCGTTTGGTGACCTCGACAGCCGCCTCAAAGATTGCCCGCGCTTGCATCTCCGTGATTTCCGGATAGATGATACCGAGACGACACCCACGGTGTCCCAGCATTGGGTTAAATTCGTGTAACGCTTCCCTTTGCTGGTACAACGTCTCGGCGGGAACATCGATTTTATCTGCAAGTTCCTGGACATCTTCATCGGTGTGGGGCAAAAACTCGTGGAGCGGTGGGTCGAGCGTCCGAATGGTGACAGGATAACCGTCCATCGCTTCAAAGATGCCAACGAAATCCTCACGTTGATAGGGCAGTAATTTGTCCAGCGCTGCCTTGCGTCCCGCCTCATCTTGTGCGAGGATCATTTCGCGGACGGCATCGATTCGCTCGCCTTCAAAGAACATGTGCTCGGTACGACAGAGACCAATCCCCTCCGCACCGAACCCTCTCGCAGTACTTGAGTCACTTGGCGTGTCCGCATTTGTGCGCACACCGAGTTTACGGAATTCATCCGCCCACTCCATCAGAATGCCAAAATCACCACTCAATTCAGGGTCAATCAGCTTAACTGCTCCCTCAATCACCTCGCCGGTTGAACCGTTGAGCGTGATATAGTCTCCCTCTGTCAGCCGAAGATCGCCAGCCTGAAATTCCTTCGCTCCTTCGTTGACGGTGATGTCACTGCAGCCTGCGACACAACATTTTCCCATACCCCGTGCGACCACAGCGGCGTGGGAGGTCATCCCGCCACGCGCCGTTAAAATACCTTCTGCGGCGTGCATTCCGCCGATATCCTCAGGCGATGTTTCGGTACGGACCAGAATCACCTTTTCGCCCTCAGCGACCAGTTCTTCCGCACGATCCGCCGTGAAAACCACTTTACCCACAGCAGCACCGGGTGAAGCGGGTAGCCCCTTCGCAATCGGGTCAACCGCCACCTCAGGATCGATCATCGGGTGGAGGAGCTGCTCCAGATCATCCGGTGGAATGCGGGTTAGGGCGGTTGCTTTGTCAATGAGGCCCTCGTTGACCATTTCGACGGCAGTGCGCACGGCAGCAGCACCGGTCCGCTTGCCGCTACGGGTTTGGAGCATATAGAGGCGTCTGTCCTGAATCGTGAATTCGACATCCTGCATATCGCGATAATGCGACTCTAGGGTTTCCCCAATAGAGGTTAACTCCTCATAGGCATCCGGCATGACACCCTGAAGCTCATCAATGGGCAGTGGCGTACGAATTCCTGCCACAACATCCTCACCCTGAGCATTCATCAGGAATTCGCCGTAAAAAGAGTTCTCACCAGTTGAGGGATCTCGCGTGAACGCCACCCCCGTTCCAGATGTTTCACCCATATTTCCAAAAACCATCGCTTGGACGTTGACCGCCGTCCGTCCGAGTTCCTCGGAGATGTTGTTCAATCGTCGGTAGATGAGTGCCCGTTCATTGTTCGACGATTCAAAAACCGCATCGCGCGCCATGTCGAGCTGCTGACGCGGGTCATCGGGGAAATCCGCCCCTGTTTCCTCCTTGACAACTGTCTTGAACTCGGAAACCAATTCCGCCAGATCGTTCGCGTCCAGGTCCGTATCAAGTTCGACACCTTTTGCTGCTTTCTTCGCTTCCAAGAGCCCCTCAAACGCGTCGTGTTCAACGCCAAGTACGACATCTCCGAACATCTGCACAAATCGACGATAGGCATCGTAAGCGAAACGTTCATTCCCCGATTTGACGGTTAGTCCTTTGACGGCATCGTCGTTCAAGCCGAGGTTGAGGATGGTGTCCATCATACCGGGCATCGAAACTGCTGCTCCAGATCTGACAGAGAGCAGCAGTGGATTCTCAGTATCCCCGAACTTTGCATCCATTGCCACTTCTAGCTTTCGCAAATTTTCATCAATCTGTTCGTCCAACCCATCTGGATATTGGTTACCGTTTTCGTGATATAACCTACCAGTTTCGGTCGATATTGTGAAGCCGGGTGGAACCGGAATCCCTAAACTGGTCATTTCGGCGAGGTTGGCACCTTTACCGCCGAGCAGATTTCTCATTTCAGCACCGCCGTCTGTCTGACCTGTCCCGAAAAAGTAAACATATTTATCTTGAGCCATTAAAAACCTCCTTAAAAGAATAATGCGTAACACGTAATACGTAAGAGACTATGGCAGATCTAATTAATGAGACACTCCAAACCGGTGCGGTTTTTAACCGCACCTACCAGCCCCGATAATTAGTTTACCCCGATTTATCGGGGGGATCGAAACCGAGGGGCGAAAGTGTCTATCTGTTTTTGGTATTCACCATATTTATACAGCCATCGTCACTTCGTCTTTAAGTTTATCACTTCTTCAACAACGTGAACACACAAAAAATTGAACAAAGAAAATCCCTCCACAAAGGGAGGGATATTTGATAGGGATGGACCTACCTGCATATCAGTTAGGCGATTCGCTGCTACGATAGCGAAAGGTCTAGTTATTCTCAGCACCTTCATTAATCCAATCGATAATCAGTTGAGTCTGTGCAGCTTCCAGAGGGGGACCTCCAGGGGGCATTCTGCCTTGGACAATCTGTTTGACGACCTCACTTCCCCTCGCATCGCCTGCAATGACGATAGCTCCATCGTCTCCTCCTGCACTGAGGGTATCATAGGTGCGGAGGTCGACGCCGTGCGGTCCCCCAGCGACATGACAACCTGAAGTGGCGCAGCGGCTTGTCAGGATCGGCGAAATATCGGCACTAAAAGAGGGACTCGGTCTACCAGCCGCCGCCGGGTCGTCGAACACCAATCCGAGATTATTGGCAGCAGTATCAAAGTCATCACCTTCATCGCCGTGCACATGGTCATGACCATCCCCGGTTCCTGCATCATCACCTCCACAGCCCAACATCAGTCCGGCGACAAGTAGCACCACCATTCCTATTTTTATTTGATACAACAATTGTTTCCTCCAACTTGCTTCCTCAGATTTCATCTGCAAGTGATATGCGAATTAGAAAGTTGTTCACATGTCGCCCCGCTGGGGCTTTGGGTCTGTTTTAAGAGTAGGTGAAACGGTCATCTTTTGCCATTCTAGGGACAAAATCAACCGATTTTGAGAGTATTTACCCGTAAAATGACAATTTTCGCAAATTATTTGGATTTTTCGAACAGGTTCTAAGGGTCAGTTGTTCTTGGCACCCTCATTGATCCAATCGATGATGCGTTGGATCTGCGCTGCCTCCAAAGGCGGTCCTTCAGGGGGCATCTTGCCCTCTGCAATTTCTTCGACTATTTCGCTCTCTCTTGCATTGCCTGCGATAGCGATAGCCCCTTCGTCTCCACCCTTCATGAGGGTATCATAGGTACGGAGATCAATATCGTGCGGTCCATCAACGACATGGCACTCTGCAATGGCGCATCGATCTGTTAGGATTGGCAAAATGTCGGTGTTAAAAGAGGGGCTTGGTCTACCAGCCGCCGCGGGGTTGTCAAAGACCAAACCGAGTTCTTTAATAGCGCTTCCACATCCAAACGACCAAACCATCAGTCCGGCGACGAGTAGCAATAGTATTCCTATTTTTATTCTATACATCAATCATCTCCTCCGGTTGGTTACTCCACAATCCACTCGTCAAAAGCGGTGTAGAAAGGAAGTGTATTTGGTAAAATCTTTGGCTATTGAGAGCTCCCGGTGCGGATGCGCCGGAACCTGCCCCGATGCAAAAATTTAATCGCCAAGATTAGTTTGCCAACTGAACGGCCCCGCACCCGATTCGTGCGCCGGCATTGCCTGAAGGCTGTGAGGTAAAATCATCGGCATCTGCATGGACAATAATGCCTGTTCCAACAATATCTAGAACGGAACCGGTGCCCATTTCCCAGAGGTCTGTCGTCAACTCAATTGTGCCTGTACCATCTTCACCGACGGTTATATTGCCGATGTCCCCAAGGTGGAATTCACCTTCTCCCCATTTCCCGTGAGCAACGTTGGTGGGATTCCAATGACCGCCAGCGGATGTGGCATCGGGCGCACTGCAATCGCCTGTCTCGTGAATATGTACGGCGTGAAGCCCCGGAGATACGTTCTGTACCTCAATAACGAGTGTGATTGTATCACCGTTCTGTGTAAAAATTGCTGTTCCAGCCAGGGCACTTCCACTCGCCGGACCGATGATCGCTATTGCCTGTTGCGAGGGCATCGCAGGGATTAGGGCCTCCTGTATTATATCGCAACTCACTAAAACAGTTGAAATGCAAACTAACAACAGTAGTAATGTAGCTTTCATGCGAAAGGCAACTAAACGTTTTTTCACAATTAAATCCTCCATAGTTACGAATTTAGGTGAAACCGTCATTTTTGCCATTTTAAGGGTAAAATTGACCTGATCTTGGGGCTATTTACCCGTAAAACAACACCCTTCAGAGATTCATTTGGATTTTTTGAACAGGCACTAAATCGAATAGATCATCCGGCTGGCTTCTTCATATTCGGCTTGCAGGGGATCCGTGGAGAGGAAGAGTTTTTGGTAGGGTTCGTACAGTTGGATATAGCTCCAATTAACACCACAAAGAATCTTTCGCTCGTTTGCCAGCTTTACAAAACGACCGCGGAACTTCGCGCGGGTGGTTTCCGGGGGGTGATGCATTGCGTGTTCTACCTCGTGATCGCTGACAATTCGCTCAACGCGTCCATCTTTTTCGAGTTTGTAATACAACCCAAAATCGGGGCGAATATTGTGGTACTGTAGATCGAGCATCATAACCTTGGCGGAGTTCCACTTGAGCTGCCGACTCTCCACATAGGTTTCAATCAATTTCTTCTTAATGACCCAATCGAGCTCCCGGTCGAGCTGCATCGGATCAGTTTCCAGACAGGTCAGCACATATTCCCACCGGGCCATAATCTGATCGGTGATTGGATCCGACTCCGCCTGTTTAAAATACTGCTTGGCGCACTCAAGGTATTCCCACTGCATTTCCACGCCTGAAAGCCGTTTTCCGTTTTCTAATTCAATTTTCCGTGTACAGGTGATATCTTCGGAGATCTGCTGAATCGCTCGGACGGAATCGCGCAATGCGAGACGCTGCTTGATAAAGTTGTCTTCGATCATCCGCAAAATGATTGCCGTCGTACCGATCTTGAGGTAGGTAGCGAACTCTGACATATTGGAGTCGCCGACGATCACGTGGAGACGCCGATACTTTTCTCTGTCCGCGTGAGGTTCATCGCGTGTGTTGATGATACCCCGCGCTGTGGTCGTTGCAATCGAGATTTCCTCACGGATATGTTGCGCCCGCTGGGAGATTGCGTATCCGCCCCGGTTGGAAGATTTAACCTTTCCCGCCCCGGCGAAGACCTGGCGCGTCACAAAGAAGGGAATGAGTTGCGAAGCGAGTTGACGAAAACTTACGCGCCGATCCATCAGGTAGTTTTCATGACAGCCGTACGTGTTACCGGGTGTATCGGTATTATTCTTGAAGACCGAAATCCGCCCAAGAAATCCATCGGCTTGCATTTTCCGCTCTGCGGCAACAGAGAGCCGTTCGATAATCCGCTCGCCGGCCTTATCGTGACTGACGAGATCGCTCACGTTATCGCATTCGGGTGTTGCATATTCGGGATGGCAGCCGATATCCTGATAGAACCGAGCACCGTTCTCCAGAAAAACGTCCGGATACATCCGTCCAGAGATAATCTCCCGAAAGAGATACATCACCGCATTTTGGATGGATAACGCTTTTCCACCGCGCCGATCCGACGTGCAGATGATCCCATACTCGTTTTCTAGGCCATAAATCCTTCGGTTCATGCGCTTAAAATCTCACTCAGTTCATCGGGAAGCAAACGCTTAAATTTGCGCCGATTTAGAGTTTCGTCGAGTACAGCTGCTTCGATTGTGTCAGCCGTCACTTGGTATCGCTCTGCTTCGTCGACCTCTGCTTCGATCGTTTCAAAGGTTCTTGCCGCAAGCTTCACAGCACCGCTCAAATCCAAACCGTCGCTATAGTCATTCTCGAGGATGCCTGCAATTTCATCCGCTCTTCCGCCGATGACGGTATATCCATTGTCTTCCCAAAACGTACCATCAAAAGAGAGATGATAGATTCTGTTGCTGGACGAAGAATCTTCACGAATCTCACACAGGAGCAGTTCCACCTCAAGCGGTTTCATATCCGGTTGCCGATAGATGGCACCAATCTGTTGCGAATACTGATTTGCGAGCCATCGCGCTGTAACATCTTCACGGTTGAAGGTAAACCCTTTGATTTCGGCCCCTTGAATCCCGGCATATCGTAAGGCTTCGTAGTCGGGATAAAGTCCGGTCGCTGCAAGTGCGATCCGATCATAGATTTCCGAAATCTTGAAAACCGTTGCCAACGGATTTTCCGCAACCATCAGAATACCGTTGCCGTATTCCAGAACAATAACCTCTTTGGCTTTCTCGATCCCCTTCCGAGCAAAATCCTCCTTTTCCTGCATGATCTGCTCGGGCGACACGTAATACGGTGCGGGCATCTACTCCTCCCTCAAATTGCAGGTGTCGATTATCAGTAGTCCTCAAAGCGGCTCAGTACCGATAGACATACCCCAACTCTTGCGTTGGCTTCGCCAATCCAACGGGTACTCTTGTGGCGGACTTATTGCCAATTTTCAATTATCAATTGCGGAGTTTATCAAGTAGCTCCGTATAGAGTTCCTTAACCTCTGAATCGGGTATATCCGAGATTCCCGTCGAATCAATAACCTTGATTGTTGGGAAAATCTCCCGAATAAAATCAGGTCCCCCCGTAGCCACATCTTCATCGGCGGCATCCCAGAGGGCTTCGGCAACTATCTGCAGGGCACCATCGCGGGACATATCGGAGCTATACAGCTTTTTCAGAGTTGCTTGCGCATCCTTGCCACCGGATCCGGTGGCATAGTACTCGCTCTCTTCGTATTGCCCCCCTATCGCGTCGTATTTGAAGATCTTCCCTTGTTTCCGCTTGATATCATACCCCGCGAAAATCGGAACGACCACCAATCCCTGCATCGCCAGAGGCAAATTGGATTTGACCATATTTGACAAAGAATTGGCTTTACCCTCTAGGCTTAACTGTGAGCCCTCTATCTTTTCATAGAACTCCACCTGAACCTGGAAGAGCTTCGCCATTTCCATTGCCGGTCCGGCGACCCCCGCAATAGCGATAGCTGAATAGGTATCGACCTCATAGACTTTTCGGATACGCCGTTCCCCCACTTGGAATCCCGCCGTTGCCTGACGGTCTCCGGCGATGATAACCCCCTCGTTATAAACAGCAGCTAATATAGTTGTTCCTTCAAGCAGGCTATCATAAAGATCCATCAAACTGGGAGTTGGCACGCGTTGTCCTTTCCAGCTTGCAGCGGGTGAATCTGGTAGAGGTGTTGTCCCCAACGCCCCGGTACCAGACCTTGATAGAAGCTCCGGACGTTCCTTTTGCAAGAGTTCAAGGAAATCGGAGGTTCTATGATCGGAGCCGCTAAAGACCACTACTCTCCTCCTCGCTGAATATAATTCTCGACAAATTCTTCTGAGTCCTCTTCCAAGATTTCGTCGATTTCATCAAGGATTTGATCGAGATCTTCTTTAATCTCTTCGCCTTGCTCTACGACTTCTTGATCCGGTTGAACTTCCTCAGTTTCCTGAGTCCGTTTGTCTCTTTGATCCTGTTGCTTTTCGGCTGGCATGTTGCTTGCCTCCTTCTAATCGTTGGATGTGAGAATGGCTTGAACCAGTTCTGTAGCCGTGCAGTCTCTCAACAGATCGCCCGTCATCTCCTGTGTTCCGAAGTGTGGCCGATCCATTAAGATTTTATCTAGAGAAGAATCGTCAGTACAAAAAATCATTGAATTCCAGCTTGCGCTGTGAATCTCGTTGGGATATTTTTGTAAACACATGCCACGAAAATAGGCACGTGTATCAACAGGTGGATTGTTAATCGCTTGAACGATTTCCTCATGTTTAAGAAGCCGTTCAACACGTCCGTTTTTCAGCAACCTCGCATACAACCCCTTATTGGGGCGGATGTCGTGATATTGCAGGTCTAACATCCGAATTTGATGATCTGAATGGGTTAAACTGTGCCGTCGCAGGTACGCGTCAATCAGTCGTTTCTTAATCACCCAATCGAGGTGGCGATCTAGGCTCATCGGATCCTCGCCGAGGCGATCAAGGACAAATTCCCATGTCTTCATCACATCGCGCACCACGTCAGACTGATCTTCAGTAGGGATATGTTTGTGAGCCAACTCAAGATATTCGCGCTGCACCTCAATGGGTGTCCATTTCCGACCATCCTCTAAAACGAGAGGTTCTTTACAAGCAAGGTCGCGTGATACGGTCTTGATTGCCAAAACAGGGTCAGAGAGCCTGAACGCATCGCCTACAACACCTTGCTCGATAAGCTGCAGCACAATCGCCGTAATCCCCACCTTCAAATAGATGGAAAATTCCGACATATTGGAATCGCCGACAATAACGTGCAGGCGACGGTATAACATCTCATCCGCGTGTGGCTCGTCCCGCGTATTGATAATCGGACGTGCCACCATTGTGCTCAACCCAACTTCAGTCTCGAAAAAATCGGCACGCTGGGAGATTTGATAATCCGTTTCCGCTGCGCCATTTTCAGCGCCAATCTTACCACTCCCTGTGATGGGCTGCCGCGTCACGAGAAAAGGCGTTAATCCATCAACAATATCTTGGAACGGAACGTTTCGAGACATTAGATAATTTTCGTGTGCGCCGTAGCTGTGTCCCTTATAGTCACTGTTGTTCTTATAGATAATAATCTCTTGATTCGTAGGCAACAGTTCTTGGGCAGCCAGACGGCTCAAATCTAATATCAGGTCCCCCGCTTTCTCATATTTGACCAAGTCGCGCGCATTGGTGCATTCCGGGGTACAATATTCTGGGTGCGCGTGATCGACATAATAGCGCCCACCATTGGCGAGCACATCATTGATGAGACTATTATTTTCCTGATCCGGGATATCGGTTTCGCCTTCCGAAACGAACCCTCTGGCGTCCATCAACGGACTTTCCTGATCATAGTCCCAAGTGATTCCCTTGATCCCGCGGTCTTTATAGATATTGACGACAAGCGTTGATGCGGCAACCGGATCTGGATCTCGCGCATTTTTGACCGAAATCCCATATTCGGTTTCGGTCCCCATAATCGTTGGTGCGGTCATAATCTGCCTTAGAGGTAAGCGCCACCTTTGACGGTTCTTACATCCCGTCTTTTCGGCTCTGGCTCGTGGGTCAACGCTTTAATGTTGACGATTCGATCGCCTTTCCGTCCCGATATTTTCGCCCAATCGTCGGGATTGGTGGTGTTAGGCAGATCCTCATTCTCCTTATATTCCTCTTGGATCGCCTTTTCGAGGTCATCAAGGCTAATGCCCTTCTCTTTCCCCTCAGAATCGATCAGCCGTTTGATTGCCATCTTCTTGGCACGATCAACGATATTTTCAATCATCGCACCGCTGGCAAAATCCTTGAAGTAGAGGGTCTCACGTTCCCCACGATTGTAGGTTACCTCAATGAACTTATTTTCGTCGGTGGTCGCATACATCTTCTCAATCGCTTCGGAAGCGAGAGATTGAGCGGCTTTTTCCCGATCGCCATCGAATTTGTCCAATATTGATGGGGCAATTGGCAGATCAGGTGTCAGGTATATAGAGAAAATATCTTTGGCGCCCTCCGCTTCGGGCCGATCGACCTTAATTTTGATGTCCAACCGGCCGGGTCGTAAGACGGCGGGGTCCAAGAGATCTTGGCGGTTGCTCGCACCGATGACAACCACATCTCTAAGCCCTTCGACGCCATCGATCTCAGCGAGGAACTGAGGGACTACCGTTGACTCCATATCGGACGAAATGCCCATACCTCTGGACCGGAAAAGCGAGTCCATCTCATCAAAGAAGATGATGACCGGAACCCCCTCTTTGGATTTGTCCTTGGCTTTCTGGAAGACTTCTCGAATCTTTCGCTCCGTCTCACCCACATACTTATTCAGCAGCTCTGGACCCTTGATATTGATAAAATAACTTTCAACATCATCTCTACCTGTCTGCTCTCTAACCCTCGCAGCCAGACTGTTGGCGACTGCCTTAGCGATTAACGTTTTACCGCAGCCGGGGGGACCATAGAGTAGCACCCCTTTCGGGGGCTTTAACCGGAATTCCTTGTACTCCTGTGGGTAGAGGTAAGGCGTTTCAATAGCGTCCCGAATCGCCTCAATCTGTTCATTCAATCCACCAATATCCGAGTACTTAATGTCTGGCACCTCTTCGAGCAGCAGGTCTTCAACCTCAAGTTTGGGTAGCTTCTCCATAACCATCCCGGTGATCGGGTTCAGCATGACATTATCCCCGAACTTAAGTTCCGCCTCATTGAGCGGATCTGATATTTCCACGACTCGTTCTTCATCGGCGCGTAGGTTCACAAGCACGCGGTTATCATCGAGCATTTCCTTGACCTTGACCACTTCGCCTTGGCGCTCAAATTCCCTAACGCTCACAACGTTCATCACGCCGTTGACAATGACCTCTTGACCTTTTTGGAGCTGATCGGTGTTGATTTCCGGATCTGCATTAACACGCCACCTTTTGCCACCAAGGTCAATATCAAGTGTTCCATCATCGTTTGATTGTAGGTATACGCCGTAGTTGTTCGGTGGGGCACTGAGTTGTTCAACCTTCTCCTTCAATTGTTCCAGTTTTTCTTTCGCTTCCTGAAGGGTACCGGTCAACTTGCGATTTCTACGGTGGGCGTGCATTAAGTCGCGGGTCATTTCGTAGAGGCGAACTTCAACATCGTCAGAAGGCGCAGCGTTTAGGCGTCTTCTCAAATCATCAATTTCGCTCTCCAACGACTCGATGGTGAATGTTAACTCACGAATCTTTCTCTCGTAAGAAATCCGCTCTGAGGAAGGTGCGGTTAGATTCGCCCGATCTTCCATCTCTTCGAGGGCATCTCCCGAATCTTGCGTTTCGGATGGGTTCTTGATGGTAGCCATAGTAACCTTAACCTCGGTATATATCTTTAGAATTACGGGATGGAGGCTATCACTATACCGGTGGGAAATAGCGCGCCATCTCGTTTTATTAGCTCCAAAAGGATCTTGCTTCTAAGATTTGAATCTGTAACCGATAATTCCTCCGGGTTTTGAGTTAATCAATTTCTATCATAATCTCACTCCCGGTCGTCACCATACTGCTCAAGAATGCGTTAGATTATAGCATATTGGACTATAATTATGTCAAGTAAAATATCCCGCTGCGCCAAGGTTCAAATGTGAGTCCAAGCCTTTATTATACCTGAATTTCACTAATCTGCGTTGAATACATCGTGTAGGAACTGAATCGATTGAGGTACTTCCTTATCAAAATCCCTAAAATTGCACTCCACAGAAACCCGTTTAGTGTACCCTGCGTCAGCAAGACTCTTGGCGAAACGACCATAATCGTATCTACCGCTGCCCGGATAGAGCCGATCCGTGTCTGCGACGTGCACATGTACAATCCGTTCTCCTGCACGGATGATTTCATCAAACGCTTCATCTTCAAGCATCTGATGGTAAAAGTCAACGAGCACTTGGACTTCCGGTCGACCAAGTTCATCAGCAAACTGGACCGCCTCGGCGATGCTATTAATCATGTTTGTCTCTGCACGGTTAAGGGGTTCTATGGCGATGACAAGTCCGTGTTGACCTGCGTAATTCGCGGCAGCCTCCAAGAACTCAAGGATCTGATCATGCGCCCGCTTGCGAGAGAACCCTTCCGGTACACCCCGTGCACCACCGCTCCCAAACACAATAATCTCACCATCAAGTTCGGCTGCACGTTCAGTCGCGTTAGCCAAGTAATTGTCCAGTCGGACCTTATCAACATCTGGACCCGTTACCTTTAAGTCAGCGGGGATAAAGCTGTTAAAGCATTCCGCTCGTAGAGAGTAATCGGATAGCACATCCTTGAAGCCCTCAAAAAGGGATTTTGGAGATTCCGGGCAGAGCATCCCCACCCCGAACTCGAAAAAATCGCACCCCGCCTCTGACAAGGTTTTGAGCGTTGCAGGCGCTTTCTCTAATTTTGTTCTGTAGGCAGAGCCGGTGTCCAACTGTTTGGCATCAACTGTTTGCGGAACGAAGGATGCGAGTCCTGCACAGCAACTCAATTTCATGGGCGAGTCTCCTTCTATTACACAGTTTTCCCGATAAGGTGTTCCCACATTTCCGTACGCAACCCGCGTTCCTTATAGTGGTCGGATTGGGAACAGGCACACGCCCGTTCATAGGTAAAGCGACGCGTCGAGGCGGCAGCCTCCTCCGGATGGTGGTTCCAACTTGGCGATTTCGGTTCGCTGCCGCGCGTGAAGAGGAACTTGAGCATGTAGCGCGTCTTCGTCCCGCGATTCGCAGCTGCGGCGTGCCAGATGTCGTAGTGCGTAATCGCCACAGTCCCCGCCTTGACGGTGAGGGGAACCTGCTCACGGAAGTTGGCGTATGTCGCCATGCGGTCGGTCGGAGCATTGCGGAAGTGGGTACCGGGCATAATCACCGTTGGACCCAATTCTGCGGGAACATCTTGGGGATAGTACATCGCCAAAACGGTTTGGATGTGATGATGCCGCTTGTTTGTGCCGTCTTGGTGCCACGTTTGGCTCCGTGTACCGGGAGGATTCACATGGCAGTGTCGGTGGCCGTTCATCTGGACATCCTCGCCGAGTAGACTTACCAAGGCGCCACGTACTTTGGGATGGTCGTAGACCTGATAGAGTTTTGGGACTTTATCCAGAATTGCATCGCCCGGATTGTTCCGTGGAACATCCAACGCCTCAAGTTCTTCGTAGACCGATTCATTGAAGCCTTCGGGGAAATCTGGCTCAACAATATGGGAACCGTGGATGATAAAAGAGATGATCTCGTCGTCGCTCAATAGATACGGTTTGTCAGCCATCGTAAACCTCCAATTTTTGTAGGATAAATTCGTAGCCCAAGATGTCAATTTCCCGGTCATCAAATTCTGTCCGCTGATCGGGGAAGTGGATGACCTGCCAGCCATCCAGAACTGCGTCGTGCACCGTATTGTAGGGCCAATCCTGCTCCTCTGTTACAATCTCCGTGACTGAGCCACCCACAGGTTCGTGTAACGCCATCCCGATGACCTGAGAGCGGATGCTCGGTGTTGCTGCATGGAGATAGAGCAGCCGCTGCCGTGTGTCCCTTCGGTTTGCGCTGATAATCCGGTGGAGTTGGTCTAGATCGCCCTTCTGAATCCCGCCATTTTTCAGTTTGGCACGTGCCTCGTCAATCCACCCTTCAATTGCGTCAAAAGCGGTTGGCATAGCTTTCTCCTCGATTTTGGCAAACTCACGCATTGGTATTCGGCATAGAATCAAAACCGAGCAGCCGCTTCATCGTCGGTGTCGCACGGGAGATAACCTCCTCAGAAACAATTTTCTGCTGATCTTGCTGCGGCTTCATAAAAGCACGGCAGAAGAAACCGAGTAGGCAGACGCGAGCCGTACCGGTGTGGTTCGCGGAGGAGGCGTGCCATAGTGATCCGTTGATAATCATCACAGAGCCTTTGGGACCGGTGATCTGCGCTGCATCATCGTAGTTGACACCCGGCTCTGGGCGTGACTCAGCTCGGAGGTGGCTGCCGGGGACACAGCGGGTCGCGCCGTTCTCAAGGGTGAAATCGTCGAGAAACCAGACACTATTGGCAGAAAGGGCAAAACTCGGACGGGGAGTTGGCATCGCACTCAAGGGATGGTCAATATGAAATCCACCATCCGGCGCGCCGGGTCCGATGATGTTCACAGTGAACGAACTGAGCGTACAGTCCTCACCGAGTAAATACTCTATCGCGTTGAGTACGCGAGGATATTGGATAGCGCCTTCAAATATCTCGCCCTTGTCCACCAGATTCCACACTCGCTGCGCTTTGTCATCCATATACACATGCTCTGTCAACACATCCCGTTCCTGCTCAGCGAGTTCCATCGATCGCTCGCGCAGCGCATCCGCATGAGCAGCCGTGATAGCATTTTCCAGTAGTACAAAGCCGTGTTCATCAAGATGGGCTTTTTCTGCATCTGTAAGCATCAATATCTCCTTATCAGGACTTACACAAATTTAGCACACAAAGGGTAGATTTTTGATTTTTAACCCCCTAAATCCCCCTTATCAGGGGGACTTATGAACGCGCTGCGTAAGTCCTACTTATATCACGTTTCACGCATCATGTCCTTTTGTTTCAAGGTTGATGGTCTGTATTCACCGGTGGTTCATCGTTATCCATAAAACGTTCGATTGTGTTAATCGTTGCGGGAGAAGTTCGGAAATCGGCAATCCATGGCTCACGGAAATATACCTGCTTTTCGCGTGGCAAACCTGCCATCACTTCGGGTGGAATCTTCAGCCGATGCCAGTGGGTTGCAAGATGCGCATACGCGTGGAGAATGGCGACCCGTGGCGTATCACGTTTCCAGATAGGTCCTGCATGACAGAGGTTCTCCGTAAAAAAGATGGCGCTGCCCGCAGGACATTCGTACCGCACCAAAAACTCGCTCTCTTTCCCAGCCTCCCACGACATATGATCTGGGTGCATCGGGAAGTTTGCTTTGTGGCTGCCGACGATGAAACAGGTCGCACCGTCCTCCTTCTTCACATCGGTCAGTTCAAAAACCACCCGTACCATCCCTGCGTGAATCCGACCATTCTGGACACGATAGCCGAAGATCGGATCCCCCTGTCCCGGTCCACCGCCGTGCAGTTCGCCATGCGACTCCCCCTTCGATCGCCAAGTCAATCCGCAAGCCTCCAGTCGAACATCGGGACCGATGATTTCATGCAATACCTCAACCACCTTTGGGTGATCAATCAGCAGACTTGCGGCTCCGCCCGGAATGGCTCGGTGCTCCGGCGGCAGGGACTCAGGGTTGTGCTGAATTCGATCGGCTTGGTCAACGATTGCAGCAACTTCATCGGGTGTCAAAATCGCAGGACGGACTAAAAAACCGGTTAAGTCAAACCGGAAACGTTCCTCTTCGGTCAACCCCATATTGCTTCCTCCATGTTGGTTTTCAGGTTCAAGGACGGTGATCTGTATTCACTGGCGGTTCATCGTTACCCATAAAACGTTCCATCGTATTGATGGTTGCAGGAGAAGTTCGGAAATCAGCAATCCACGGTTCACGGAAATAGGCTTGCTTTTCTCGCGGCAAACCTGCCATCACCTCCGGCGGAATCCTCAGCCGATGCCAATGGGTGGCAAGATGCGAGTAAGCGTGTAGGATGGCGATGCGTGGCGTCTCTCGCTTCCAGACGGGTCCTGCATGGCAGAGATTTTCCGTAAAAAAGATGGCACTGCCCGCAGGACATTCGTACCGCACCAGAAACTCGCTCTCTTTCCCAGCCTCCCACGACATATGATCCGGGTGCATCGGGAAGTTTCTCTTGTGGCTGCCAACGATGAAACAGGTCGCACCGTCCTCTTTCTTTACATCGGTCAGTTCAAAGACGACCCGTACCATCCCTGCGTGAATTCGACCATTCTGGACACGATAGCCGAAGATCGGATCCGCCTGTCCCCGTGCACCACCGTGTAGTTCGCCGTGTGACTCCCCCTTCAATCGCCAAGTCAATCCGCAAGCCTCCAGTCGAACATCGGGACCGATGATCTCGTGCAGCACTTCGATAACCCTTGGGTGATCAATCAGCAGACTTGCGGCCCCTCCCGGAATGGCTCGGTGCTCCGGCGGCAAGGACTCAGGGTTGTGCCGAATCTGGTCGGCTTGGTCAACGATTGCAGCAACTTCATCGGGTGTCAAAATCGCCGGACGGACTAAGTAACCGGCTAAGTCAAACCGGAAACGTTCCTCTTCGGTCAACCCCATAAGGCTATCCTCCATATTCGCGTTTTCAGGTTCAGGGACGGTGATCGGTGTTCACCGATGGTTCGTCATTGTCGATAAAGCGCTCCATTGTGTTGTGGGTCGCTGGCCGGGTACGGAAATCGGCAATCCACGGCTCACGGAAATAAGCTTGCTTTTCGCGCGGCAATCCGGCTATCACTTCAGGGGGAATTGTAAGCCGATGCCAATGGGTTGCGAGATGGGCGTAAGCGTTGAGCACCGTTACGCGTGGGTCTTCCCGTTGCCACGCGGGACCCGCATGACAGAGGTTTTCTGTGAAAAAGACCGCACTACCGGCGGGGCAGTCGTAACTCATCAAGTAGGGACTTCGCTTTCCCGGCTCCAAAGACAGGTGATCTGGGTGCATCGAAAAGTTCGCCTTGTGGCTGCCAACAATGAAATGTGTCCCGCCGTCCTCCCTACCAATATCGGTCAGTTCAAAAACAACGCGCACCATCCCCGCATGGATTCGTCCGTTCCGAACACGATAGCCGAAGATCGGATCTGCCTGTCCTGGTCCACCCCCGTGAAGATCTCCGTGAGCTTGTCCCTTCCGACGCCAGACACAGTAACTGTTCTCAAGTCGAATATCAGGTCCGATAATTTCGTGCAGCACGTCAATCACCTTTGGGTGATCTATTAGCACCTCCGACGGACCGCTCGGCACAGCACGATGTTCTGGAGGTAACGATTCTGGATCGTGGTGGATATGGTATATCTGATCCCTAATCCCGGCAATCTCCTCCGGCGCGAGGATAGCCGGGCGTATCAGAAAACCGGTCAAATCGAAACGGAAGCGTTCCTCTTCAGTCAACCCCATAGTTCTCTCCTCCGTGTACATTAATTGATTCAGTAATCAGCATCTCAACTTCAGCAACAAGGGTTTCTAGTTCATTAACGACTCGCTGCCTCCCGTTCTCGTTGAAGGGTCCCTCAAGGAGCTCCGCGTATCTCTCAAGAAAATTGGGAGGTAATATCTTTAGCTTTTGGTATTCTATCTCAGGTCGTTTCACCGCTGGATCATATTTTTCATTAACGGCGAACAGAAGGGTGTAAAGTGCATCACACATTCTTTGAAAAAAGAAATGGAAGAATGTGAGACCAAATCCTCTCTTGCTCCCGTCCTTAAGTTCCGCGAGACAATCTTTCAGCGTGTGCAGACTGTCTGAAATCAATCGCCCCTTGAGTTGAGGCGGGTAAGGATAGAGACAATCGATGAGATGTCTCAAGAATGAATTGGGATCGTACAGAATGATTCCGTTCTCCAAGAGCCCAAGCATCGTATAGGGGCGGAACTTTTGTTGAGGAATAGATGTCGCACCCTCGCGTGTGACTCGCTTGACAACGGTGCTGATCCAGTCCTGTGTGTTGTATGAAATCTCATATCGAGTCTCATTCACACGGAACTGATCGACTTGGGGAGACCACTGATTATCCCACCCCAACGCCCCCTGGCTTTCCTCAAAGTCAGCAATACCTTCAACGCTTTTCAAGACACGTCGCCGATCTGCAGCGGGAACAATTTCGGGCTCACAGAACACGAAAAGGTCAAGATCGGAGTATTCATCAAACGTGTCCATCGCATACGAACCGAAGCACAAAATTGCCCCCACGCCTTCGAGTTTCGCTAGGTTCTCGACGATGGGATCGGTTTTATTGTGGACTAGACCGATGGATTTCATTTTCCACTTATAGTCAATTCTAAAAACAGGTAGACGCTTTTTCCAGTAATTATTGTAGGATAAACCGTCTCAGTCCGTATAATCGGGGCAAATCTCGGCTTCGCCGAGGATCCTCGATGGATCCCCGATGAATCGGGACAGGCGGGAGATGCCCCTCCTACAGTGTCCAAGTAATTATGAAATTTACTATAATAGCGACCCTCTTCACTCTTCGGTGTAGGGACGGAAACCGCGAACCATCAGCCCACGCTGTTCGTTCGTTTTCTTTGCCTCGGCAGCGCGTTTCTCCGCTTCCGCACGATTTGCGGTGGTGGTCCCACCAATAACAACGTAATCGTCCACTCGGCGGTAACGGTTAATGAACACCGGACGCGGCTTGTCCGAGTGATTCTGCTTGGAACCGTGAATCATCTTGACGTGGAAAAAAATGGAGTCTCCCGCGCTACCGGTGATCGGCAGCGCCCGCTCCCAGGGCCATTCATCATCATCTAAGCCGAGATGCGAGAAGGTATCAACATGTTTGAGTTGACCGAGCCGATGTGAACCGGGAACGACATGTAGGGCACCATTCACCAGATCCGTGTCCACCACATAGTTCAGAATCCCCACGGGACCTTCATAGCGGTGTTCAAAGTAAGCGGAATCTTGATGCAGATGTTTCGGATGCCCACCGACCGGCTCTTTATAAAGGCACTGCCCATTCCCGTACACCTCAACGTTCTGCCCCAGAATAGCCTCAACAATATCTATCGCCTGATCATCAAGTGCAGAGCGGAAAAACGCAGCACTGGTAAAGTAGCCGATTGCCAAGACCATGATCTGTTTATCACGAGAATAACCGGGCGGTGCTGGCAGGAACAGGGTGCCGTTTGGTGTACGCCAGCCCTCCACAATTTTCTCTGCACAATCGAGTGAAGCAATTGACTCAGCGGCAGCTGCCTCAATGTCTCGGTGAATCTCATCAATGTACGGTTTCATTAATCCCCGGACGACAAGCGCACCGTGCTTTTTAAATGTTTCCGCAGCCGCTTGTGGATCTAGGTCATCCGCAAATGCTTCAATATCTTCAACTGTTACAGCCGAATCTGTTACCATAGGTGGATCTCCATATCGAAATGAGGATGCTGTTATTGCATCAAGAGGATAGCATACCCACCCCAATTTGTCAAAACCTATACAGAATCTAACACTTTTTTGCAGAAATTCTACAAAATCACAGGCGCGTGATACGTAATACATAATGCGTAATACGTAAGGAATATTTAACGCAAGGGGGCAAGGGGACAAGGACGCAGGGAAAACGGGGGAACGGGAGAACGAGTCTTGAGCCACGAAGGGGCGGCAGGTGATAATTTGTCTGAATCGCAGATTAACACGGATTAAAGGATGACACGGATAAGGCGAAAAACAACCCCCTAAATCCCCCTTATCAGGGGGACTTGGGGACCGGGGATTAACGCGGATTAGGGGACATATTGTCTGAATCAGGATTAAAGGACGTGAAACGTGATGCGTGATACGTGAAAGCGCACCACCCTCATCTGTAGGAGGGGCATCCCTGCCCCGATTCTGCAACGGTAAAGATGAAAAGCAAATTTAACGCAAGGGCGCAAAGGCGCAAGGACGCAGGGAAAAACAAGAAAAGGGGTGAATGACCAACCCCCTAAATCCCGCCTCCGATTTTATCGGGCTGTACCACTTATCAGGGAGCTTGAGAAATTGAAGGAGGAGGCGGGGATTTCCGGTGAATTTGGGGCGAAAAGTTATCGACAATGACCTGGCAAAATCTAACAGAATCTAACACTTTTTAAAAATTTCAGCTTCCTGAATTTCGCGTGTCGGGGCGACTTGCAAAATGTGCGGTGTCCGCCGGACCCGCTCCCTGCCTTGCTTTTGAGAGATTAGGCAGAGGAAAAATTAAGGAATTATTGGCAAAATAGTTAACATATAATAAGTTAATATATGTTAACTATAGAAAAACGGCATAAAACAGGTGCCGACGACACCTCATATTTACCATTAATAACCTAAGTTACGAGTTGATAAATCAAGGGTCAAAAACCGAGTTTTTTATATGGTAACCTAAGTTGCTAGTTAGCCTGTATGCCGCCTTTCCGCACTCGCCACTAATTAGACTCACTGAAGTAACGATACACATGTCGAAAATACCCGGAGTGTTGCATAAGGTGCTAGGCTCAATGAGCCAAGAATTGACGGGTAACCCACTGGGTATTTGGGGCTTAGGTGTGTAGGGATTCACCGTTGCTATAAACATGTCGCCCCGCTGGGGCTAAAAAACATGAGATGTTCCCGGACTGGACACATAGTCCCCCTCTCGAATAAGAGTGGGATTCGGTACGACCGAACGGCGGGTGGGAAGAACCCGCTCCTGACGAAACTCGATGGGGGTTTACGACTAGTAACTTGCGTTATGGTAGATACACGATTTCATACAAAATCCAGCCGATTTTCTCACATTTTGGTGTAGGGGACGCAGATCTGCGTCCCCTACGAAACCTCTTTTCCAATTCAACTCAAGCGAGAAAGCACAAAAAGATGAGTTTGGGTGATTCACTCCCCCATTCACATCGCGCTCCGCTCCGATGAATCGGGATTCAAAGCAACTGGAGCGAAATCGGTTCGGGCAGGCACAAGTTCCCGACAAATCGGGATTTCGCTACACTCAACCTGCCCCTACATCGGGGTGGACTTCTAACAGTGACACGCGGCGTCGAGATGTGAATCTCGACCTACAGGTGATAGTTTGCAACCGTTAATTTTGACTTGACCCGCTTTTCCCCCAGTGCTATGATAGAAACATAATACGTGATGTGTGAAACGTGATAGGCACAGATCTTTCAGGTTTTACATTTCACCAGCTTGAATCAGTATCTAATCTATTAAAGTAGAATTAGGAGATATAATAGATGAGTAAAGTTGCTATCGTTACAGGAGCGGGTTCTAACATTGGTCAGCGAACTGTGCTTGCGCTACTAAATGAGGGGTATTCCGTTACGCTCGCCGGGCGGCGCCCGGAAGCGTTAGAGGATACAGTCAACCAAGCAGGAGAAGCTGGCTCACGAACATTAATTGTGCCTACAGATGTGACAGATCATGCCTCCATTAAAGCCTTGTTTGCTAAGACGAAGGAGACCTTTGGCAGGCTTGACCTACTGTTTAATAATGCGGGAGTCGGGGCGCCGGGCGTCAACTTAGAAGATCTGACCTACGACCAGTGGAAGACAGTCGTGGACACCAACCTGACAGGCTCATTCCTTTGTACGCAGGAAGCATTCAAGATTATGAAGGATCAAGACCCCAGAGGCGGACGCATCATCAATAACGGTTCCGTATCGGCACATGTGCCGCGCGTCAACTCCGCGCCCTACGCCTCCACCAAACACGCGCTGACCGGGCTAACGAAATCGACATCCCTTGACGGACGTAAATATGATATTGCGTGTGGGCAGATCGACATTGGCAATGCATCAATTGACGCCGAACAGAGGAGTGAAACTGGCAGCCTCCAACCGAATGGATCGCTCATGGTCGAGCCACGGATGGACACGGATGATATCGCAGGTGCTGTCGTGTTCATGGCAAGCCTCCCGTTAGAGGCAAACGTGCTGTTCATAACCGTCATGGCGACGAAGATGCCGTATGTTGGACGCGCCTAATTTGAAGCTATTTTAAGTAGGTCGATTTTCCAAAATCGACAGTCTTTCGTAGTCATCTCGATACATCGGGCTGATCATGGCACGAAGATGTCGAGATATGAATCTCGACCTACTGCGTGACTGCGCCCAACGATGGAGACTGGCACAATGGCTGACAAACGACAGATTCAGGAGTGGTTGGACAAGCTACGCGCTGGCACGTTAGTGGAGGGAGATCTCCAGCAGGCGTTGGACCGTCTTAACGGGACATCGGACGACGACTCGCGCAAGCAGCAGCGATTGCTGTATCTGAACACAAGCAGCACTGGCGTTGACTCCCCAGTTCTCGGCATGGCACTGGCGGAGAACGGTCAGATCCTCGAAGGTCCGGACGATGTGGACGCGTGGCCCTACAACTCTGTACTCGAAGCGATGAACGATGGCTGGCGGGTAATCAAGTTCCCGGAGATGGCACTGCTGCTTCAAGAAGACAAAACCTATGGTCTCGGCTGCGAATTTATCCTCGAAAAATTAACCTGAAACCGTGATAGGTGGTAGGGAATGCAGCGCTGCGTTCCGTAAAAAAGGAGTATTTTGATGAACCCGACGACAATGTCCCCGGCTGAACAAATCGGTCTCCCGCATAGCGAGTACACAATAGGAGGCACCCACGATTGTGAACCAACGCTGAACGATCAGGAGGTGTTTGAATTTTGTCGCAAAGGGTATCTACTGCTCGAAGGTGTGGTCGAAGACGAGGTCAACCGACGTATGATGAACTTCGTGGATGAGCACCCAGAGCACCAACCGCTTGAACTATTGACCGAAGACTGGTTTGTTGATGGCGTGTTCAAAAATCCACAAGCAGCAGGTGCCGTCAGATCGCTGCTCGGCAGAAATTTCAAGCTGCCCCAGAACCTGTGTAATCACCGCGCCCCATGCCCGGCGCCTCCCCAAGGTTGGCACCGCGATGGGGGATCAATTTACACCCCACGCTTGGACTATCTACAGGTGTTCTACTATCCACAGGACACACCAAAGGAGGCGGGACCCACCGAAGTCATCCCCGGCTCCCACTTCCTGCGTACCAAAGCCAACTATATGGCGCACTTACGCAGTGTGAAACTCTCTGTACCAACCACCGCGCCGGCAGGTTCTATCTTCATCACAGTCTATTCTATCTGGCACCGCAAGGGTCGCAGCACGACCAACGGCTTCCGCAACCTGTTCAAATACAACTACTGGCGGACAACTGAGCCGCGTCGGGACTGGATAATTGATCCCAGTTTCAACTTCTCTTGGCCCACATTCAGCGGCGAACCCCACTTTGAGCAGTTTAAGTGCGGCATCGCTGCGGCTGAAATGTTCTGCTGGTTAGCCGGTGAAGATTATCAGCACACCGGCGGTCAATGCTGGCCCTGCGAAGCCCCCGTCAAGGCGGAAGCGTGCGACCAAGAGGGATTGCCGAGTGGACTCCGCCGAAATTCGGAGGCGCAGGTATGAATATTGGATTCATCGGTATTGGACGTATGGGCCGCTTCATGGCGCGGAACCTTGCCAAAGGTGGGCACAACCTAACAGTGTTCGATACACAGAAGGGAACCGCCGAAGAATTACTATCGCAGGGGGTGTCATGGGCAGACACTCCAGGTGCTGTGGCGGCGGCGAGCGAAGTTGTCTTTACCGCGCTGCCACGTCCTCAAGATGTGGAGGAGGTTGCCCTCGGGGGTTCCGGTATCCTCAGTGGTGCCTCGCCTGGCACGGCGTATTTCGACCTAAGCACCACCGATCCAGATACTATCCACCGGATCGCCGCTGTCGCAAAACCTAAAGGTGTCCATGTGTTGGATGCCCCGGTCAGCGGTGGTGTCAGCGGAGCCGAGCACGCGACGTTATGTATAATGGTCGGCGGTGACCAGTCGGTCTATACATCTTACAAGCCCGTTCTTGAACTCATCGGCGAGAAAGTCATCTACTGTGGCGACCAGGGCATGGGAGCGGTCTGTAAAATTGTCAACAACCTCATTAATCTTGGCAATTATGTTTTAGTATCAGAAGCGCTGACACTGGGACTGAAAGCCGGTGCACAGATGGAGGTCATGTTTGAAGCGATCTCCCACAGTTCAGGTAATACCGAGTGTATGCAGGAATTTCCGGGCAGTCTGTTTCAAGGCAATTTTGAACCGGGATTTAAATTGGACCTTGGCGCGAAGGATGTCGGATTAGCGACGGAGATGGGCCGTCAATTACGCTTGCCGATGGAACTTGCCAATATCATCGAACAACGTTTCATCCAAGCGCTCAATCGAGGTTGGGGCGAGCTTGCGTCGGTATCGGTAGCACAGCTTCAGGAAGAGCGGGCGGACGTAAAGATTCGCGTGTGACCGTCTGTATTAATTCACTGGTTTATTGGTTCACCAATGTGTTAGTGAGCTGATAAATCATTCTCCTGATATTCTACAAAAAAGACTTGAGTGATACGAGGTGAATTATGAAGGTCGGGACATTTATGATGCCGCTGCATCCGCCGGAAAAGGATCGGACGCAGACGTTTGAAGAGGACGTAGAATGTGTCATTTGGGCAGACGAACTGGGATTCAGTGAGGCTTGGATTGGGCAACACCATACCGCAGGCTGGGAGCCGATTCCGTCCAACGATGTTTTCATCGCCCACATGTTGCCGCAGACTAAGAATATACGCCTAGGCACCGGCGTGACTATCATCACCCAACACCATCCCGCCAATGTCGCTGTCAGGCTTGCCTATCTCGATCACCTAGCCAAAGGCAGGCTCAATGTTGGCTTCGGACAGGGCGGTGTCCCAACCGATTGGTCGTTGTTCGACCTACCCGACCCCCGGACGCAGGGACTAATGACCCTTGAAGCAATGGACATTGTCCTCAAACTCTGGCAAGAGGAGGGTCCCTTCGAATTTAAGGGGGATTACTGGAACGTCAAACTTGACGAGAAGGTGCCCGAACTCGGATTGGGTCAGGTTCTGCAACCCTACCAGAAACCCCACCCACCGATCGCGATGAGTATCGTCAGAGAAGAGTCAATGGCTGCCACGACAGGAGGGCGGCGGGGGTTCATTCCAATCAGCATCAACATGGCACCTCCTCACAAGGTGAAGCGGCAGTGGGAGCTCTACTGCGAAGGTGCCCACGAAGTCGGACGCGAACCTGACCGTTCAGAATGGCGTATCTCCCGCAGCATATTCGTCGGAGAGACAGATGCGGAAGCACGGGAACATGCGTTGAACGGCGCATTTGCCGCCTCGCTTGTCTATCTGCGCGGCATGCTCACCCTTGCCCGGATGCAGGATCTGCTAAAAGGGGATCCAGAAATGCCAGACGAAGCGATCGATGCCGAATATATCATTGATAACATTGCTATTGTCGGTAGCGTTGACACGGTCACGCAAAAGCTGCAAGACCTCTACGATCTCACCGGCGGTTTCGGCACGGTGCTGATGATTGGCCACGACTGGGACGACAAGGCAAAAATGCGCCGGTCTATGGAACTGATGGCGAAAGAGGTTATCCCTCAATTGCCGTGAAAGGTGTGGAACGCGGTACTGAAAAAGGAGAATAAGTTCAAATGCAATCGTTCAAGATTATTGTTGAAAAACACACAGATGGTTATGTTGCCTATCCAATCGGTCTGAAAGGGGTTGTGGTAGGTGAAGGGGATACTTATGCACAAGCCGTCGCTGATGTAACATCGGCGATTAAATTTCACATTGAGACATTTGGAGCGGAAGTACTTGAGACTGAAGAACCCGTTTTAGATATATTTATCGCAGAAACGGGAGTTGCTGTCTGATGCGCCGATTCCCAGTAGACGTGCCCAAAACCAGAGCAATCAGAACCTTAGAAAGATTGGGTTTTCGTGTGGTTCGTGAGGAGAGTCATATTTCAATGGTGCGGGAAAATGCAGATGGAACTTCAACCCCTTTGACGCTGCCGAATCATCGTCGTATCAAGGGTTCAACGTTACGCCGAATCTGTACCCAATCAGGGATTTCCAGATCGGATTTTCTGGCCGCCTACATACAGGTGTGAATTCCTTTCGTTCGGAGGATCTCGCATGGCTGATTACATTGCCGATCGTGGCTTCAGCACCGCGCCAATCTATGTGACCGATCTCGAACGCTGCCAACCCGCAGACCGGCTCTCTCCCGACGGTGGATTCCGCCGCTGGCACACCATTCCTTATGAGGCTGAAGGCTTCTCCGGCGTCATGCTAAAGGCGGGACCAGAAACCCGTGCGCCGGAGGTTCGTTACCCATTGAACGCAACCGGCTGGAATGCAATCTCAATTGGGGTGCATCCAACCAGTGAGGAGGGACTGCCTCAAGTGCTGGTTAAGCTGAGCGGTGACGATGCCTACTCCGTGCTTACATGGGACACCGGCGGTCATCACCTACGGCGCAAACAGCTCCAAGAAATCTTCTGGAAGGTTGCTGACCTAAACGGACAGGCGATTGACTTCAGCCAACTGGCGCGCCGCATTGATCCGGGCGATGGCTTCGGTTCGGTGCAATGTGGGGGTGTACGCATCGCCTATATCAAACTTGTGCGGCTCACACCGACTGAAATTGATGCGCTGCACGCTGAACAAAGGGGCGGTGCACACCGACGCCTTTTCGCACATAACGACTCACATGGTCCCCACTTCCTCTATCGTCCTACATCGGCCGAAGAGCTGCGCCGTGAGATTGAGGCGTATCGGGATACCGACTTTTCGCGCATGTATTGGGAGAGTGGAAGTGGCGATGTTTTGCATTATCCCACCAAAATTGGGCGCACACCGGATATTCCGAATATAACGGAATTTGCGCGGGTCGGAGATCGGCTAGTCGCAGAAAGTTGGCGCAGCTACCTTAAGGCTGGACTCGATCCTTTCGCAATCGCGCTTGAACACACACACGCTATCGGTCTTGAGTTCCATGCAGCCTATAGGTTGGCTGGATGGACCTATCCGCCGCCGCTCGATCACAATTTCCGAGGTGGGTACTACCAAAACCATCCGGAGCTACGCTGTGTTGATCGAGATGGGAAGGACTTGCCACGACTCTCCTACGCCTTTCGTGAGATACAGGATTACTGTCTTGCGCTGCTACGTGAGATGGCTCAGTACCCGATCGATGGGATCTGTCTTCTCTTCAACCGCCGTCCCCCATACATTGCGTATGAAACACCGTTGCTTGAGGCTTTTGCAGCCGCTCATGGGAGCGATGCGCGGGAACTTGCAGAAACGGATCCAACATGGCTAAAGTTCCGCGGCGATGTCATGACAGATTTTATGCGTCGTGTGCGGGAGGAGATGGATTCCGTCTGCCACGAACAAGGACGGGGGCGCCGGATTGAGGTTTCCGCGTGTGTTTTGGGCTTGGAGGAGGAGAATCGATACTTCGGTCTTGATGTCGCCGCTTGGGCAAAAGAAGGGCTGATCGATGTCCTGATTCCGTATAGTCCAGCGCCACTGGCAATGCCGACCGAAGAGGACATCTGGTCAAGTCCATCACAGCTTGAGCCGTTCGCCCGCGCAACTCAGGGAACTTCATGCTTACTAGCGCCGAATGTCATGCCCCGCCATCAGAGTCCCGAAGACTTCCGGCGCAATGCTCATATGCTCTACGGCGCGGGCGCAGACCACCTCTACTTCTGGGATTGTGCTGGTCCGGGTGGCAGAGCAAATTACCAGCCGATGTGGAACGCACTCCGCCGACTTGGACATCGTGAAGAAATTTCGGAGTGGGTACAGGCGGGTGAACCTGCGCTTGGTGATTGGACGAAGCCGCTACTTGCTCTTGGTGATTGGGATATGACTGTAATTGCCCCAGGATAGCAAAAACCGGAGGATAGAGGGAGGAGAGAACTACTTCCCTTCGCCTTTGAATGCCTCATACAAATTTGGCACATCCGCTTCTGTAGCATCCCCATCGTGAGCCAAGATTCGGATGCCAAGATCCAGTTCCTCGCCCCGATTCAAAATCCCCTTCTCTCTCATAAATGGGTTCACCAGCATCGTCCCGTAGTCGAAACAGAACCATTCAATACCGGCGGCAGAGGCGTGTGGAATCACGGTTATCCCTGCTCTTTGATCTCCCACTGCGGGACCCGACATATCAACCCAATCCGCCATTTGGTTACAAACAGCTTCCTGACCGACCCTACCTTCCGAATCTATCAGTTTTCCGCCGTTGGCGGGACTCAGCCCATCCGCCATCCGAATCGTAAAGTAGGCGTGGCGTGTAGTACCGATAGTGACATCCCAATCGGTTGGTCTCAGCTGGGACCGGATGTCGATTGCGTTGGCAACATCTCCCGGATAGATGTCGATGGTCCGTGTTTCTTCAGCCAAGACTCGACGCCCAATGTCCGCTGGCGCGCCCCACTCCTCGGGACCCTGCCACTGAATAGTCTGCACAACCCGGAGATGGTTCTCGGAAATCTCCTCGCTATCAACCCCGACGACCCAAATTCTGCCCGGCGCCCGCCCTTGGAAGATGTTGTTGACGTAGAAGTTATATGTCGCTTCCTCTATTAATGTGGAAATCGCTGGTGACAGCGGCGGTAGCTGGACAAAAAAGACATCGGCACTAACGGTGATTGAATTGTGATGCGGGTGATCTACTGGGCTTTCAGAAGTCAAGGACACACCCGCCGGAGAATATACCGGGAACAGATAACACCGGTGAATGCCTTGCGTCAAATCGGCGATCGCTCGTCCTTTCCACCGTATTTTGACACTGGTAAACCGGGGGGCAATCGACTTGGGCTCCGGACGCTGATGTATCTCGACATCAAAATGTCTCATCTTGTTTCCTCTCTTTTCGGTTGGTTGCCCTTGCTCATTTACATAGGTGGAATTTCTACCGTCCGCCCGGTCTTAGACGATTCTACCGCAGCATCGGTGATCCGGATGGAGTTCAAGTTATCCCGTCCGGAAACTTGCGGTTCGATACCCGCTGCAAGCGCACGTTGCATCTCTCCCATCGTACCACCCCACGCATCGGGAAACCATCCGCCTTGGATATGAAACACTTGCCGCTGATCGGGATCATCTTTGAACGAGAGGGTCAGTTCCGTCCGTCCATCTCGGAGGGGTCCATATCGCGCAATCGAAGCGGAGGCGTTTGTACCATCAATATGCCACAGGTACGGGCTATGGTGGAGCGCTGGTGCAATGTTGTTGAAATGCAGCGTTGACATCAGGTCAGACGGTTCATATTCGCAAAGGATTGTATAGATCATCGGATCTATCGCATTCTGACCGGGAACACGGGTGGTTGTTGTTTTCACCCGTCGGGGTGTCCGACCGGTAAAATAACGGGAGAGATCGACATAATGAATCCCGTTATCTATGATGGTGAAATCAGGGGTGGTTAGCCATGAAGAATCAGTGCCATCCTGAAACTGGCGGTGGACGTGCAGTACGCTGTATAGGTGACCGAGGAGACCACGGTCGATCAGCACCTTCATCGCAGTGTGGTAGGAAGCCCACCGTGCTTGCTGGTTGATCATCAGTGTGATATCAGCTTCCTGGCATATCTCCACAATGCGTTCTGCCTCCGCCAGTGTCGGTGCCAGCGGTTTTTGAGAGAGAATATGTTTGCCGCCAGCGGCTAACTGCTCCACTGCTGCCAATCGATGCTCCGGGCGCACCGCGAGATCGACAATATCGACATCACGTCGATTTATCACCGCTTCAATATTGGTCGTCCAAAACGGGATACTGTATTCTTCAGCGACGGTTTGGGCTTTCTCCTCAATAACGTCGCAAGCCGCAACGACGCGGTATCCGAACTTGCTATACGCGGGGAGATGGGTGTTCCGGGCGATGTTCCCGCAGCCAACGATAGCGATGCCATACCGTTGTACAATCTCCTGTGATGGGGCTGCCGCAAGATAATCCTCTGGGTGCAGTTCGATCTGTTGCATAACTCAGTCTCCGTGTGGTTAAAAATTGCCCTCTTGGGGCGAGATGTGCTAAAATCCCCAAATGTATGGACATCAGCGTAGAGGAACCGATTTTCTCTCAAAAACTTGGTTTCCAGCGTATGTATTTGTCATATTTATTAGGAGCTACGCACTTCAGTTCGTAGTAGCGCAATTCATTGCGCGTCCGGACGGGCGATGAATCGCCCTACTACAAACCCGTGGACTTACTGTAGTTGCCCGATTCATCGGGCATCGGTGTGTGGCGATAAATCGTCGAACTACGGGACTTTGAGTGTTCAACTGCATAAGTCCTAATTTATGTGGGGGCATTGGCTAGTGCTGACGGGTGTACATTCGCGTTCCGTTGCCGTCTAAAAATATCCGTGCTGCCTCCAGTGCCTCCTCCGGTGTGCGAATTGCTCCTTCAAACTGGAGGTCTTCAATATGTTGTAACACACGTCCAATTATGATTCCGGGAATTACCCCAAACGTTTGCAAAATGTCGTCGCCGGTGATGAGTCTACCGTGCTCCATTATCGGAGCAAATTCGTTATAATAAAAATCCGCAATCTGCTTCAATGCTGCCTCCACTATCGGGTGCGCATTGATCGGGCCTGTACCGTTTTCAGATGATCGAATATTCGCGTAGGATATCAAAAGAATCCCTAACCAGTCACTTCCTGCGTTTCTTAGGAAGTAAATCATCGACTGACGTGCTATTTGACCGTCGCCATCCATCGAGTCCATCAGGTACAGACGATTTTCCACAAGGCAGCGCATCATCTGTGCCGCTTTCCTGCCGAGCCGCAAGCGATTCGTAATTTGAACAGCCGTTTCTGCCTGGATTTCTCGCAGAAAGAAAGCTAACTTGACAATCTGTTGGCGACATAGATCGTGAGTCAGTTGTTCGTGCAGGTACGCCTCAATTTGTGGACGGTACGGTTGTAACGTATCCGGTATCGGTTTTATCTCAAACATCTCAAGCGCGAACAGAAGAAGATCAAGCATGCCCGGATACAATTCACGTATCTCCTCAATTTCCGGGATAATTTGCGAAAGTAGGCGGGTTTCGTCCATGCGGCGCAGATAAGCAGTCGCGTTTTTAACAGCTAATATCTTAATCAATTCGTCGCGGATGCGTTCAGACGAAACCTGTGGCAGCCGGTTTTTGTGCAGACGAATGAGATCGATTGTGGGTTCAGGAATTTCAAACCCCAACTGCGCTGAAAAACGGTATACTCTCAGCAGTCGTAGCGGATCCTCTGTCACCACCCTTCGCTTGGAAAGCGTAACGTTCGCGCGCTAAGGTCCGAGAAACCGTTACACGGATTAATCAAATTCACCTCCGGTTTCGTCAAGAACGTTGAAAGATCTAGTGCCATCGCGTTGATTGTCAGATCGCGTAGGCATAAATCTGCTTCCAAAGTCTCAGCGCGAAATCCTGCGAAATCTAAGGTGAGCTGCGTTTCTCTGATGACAATCCGTGCTGTCGGTGGCTGTTCCTCTAATCGTACAAACGCCTCGCCGATTTGATCTGCAAAGGTTCTGGCAAAAGCGATTGCATCATCAGTGAGTGCGAAATCCAGATCTGTAATGGGACGATTGAGCAGAAGATCTCGGACGCAACCACCGACGAGGTAGAGTTGGGCCCCTCGCTTTTCCGCAAACGCATGGAGTTGATGGATTAACTGTGGCTGCGGCAGATTTTGACGTAGAGGGGTACTTGGAATAGAGTGCATCTTGACATTCGGAACTGAGTGGTAAATCCTAAAAATAAATAGACACTTTCGCCCCCTAGGTGCGGTTTCCAACCGCACCGGTGCCGATTCATCGGCATCCTCGACAAGTCGGGATTTGGAGTGTCTCATTAATTTTAAGGTCCACTATAAATGAACTTGTCTAGAGTGGAATCTTCATAATTTGCCCTAGGGTGTTTTCCGATCCCCTCCTGTTTAGAAAGGCAAAAACGTTGAGAACACGAAAGCTGTTAACGGTGCCGTTAGTAATCTCTCTTTTTCTTCATCTTATCTTTGCCGTCCTTGTGGTGCTAACGGTTCGGCAGGGAATTGTGGAAGATGATGCCATCAGCGTTGAGTGGGTGAAGCTGCCTTCATCAGCTCGTCAACTACCAAGGAGAACCCATCTTCAACCTGCACAATCTATTCGTGATGTGCGAAGCGAACGACCACAGGAACTGACGCTACGAACTGTGACACCCGCAGGGGCACCGCTCACAGTTGACCTGCCACAAAAGAACGAACCACTCCCGTTAAACGAGAACCCAGCCGTCATTCTCGACAAGGATTTATCTGTGGAAGCGGATCTTATTTCAACTCCTTCGGCAACAATGCACCAGGATACCCCAACTGTAGGAGGAGGTCATGTGCCTATTCAAAGGGGAGAACTACCGCAAGGGACCGCCCCGCGACGTGAGAAGAACGAAGGAGCAGCTATAGGAGGTGGTCTCGTGTCTGCTCAAAACGGGGAGATACAAGACTTGCCTCTCGATGTGAAGAATCCAATCCTAGTTCCTGAAGACCATCTAGGAGCTGTTCTTAAGGGCAAAGGCACAGAGATTCAGGGGCATATTCGTCTGATTCGACTCAAACACTCCCTCTCCGATTGGTGGCAAGATCCAACTGCCATATCCAGTTTTGCGAAGTGGCTTGGGGAAAATACCAACCTCCGCGCTGACATGAAATATGCAGGGGGCTCGCTCCGACTGACCGATCCGCGCATCCTTGATGCTCCGCTGATTATCATGACAGGTCACGACAAGGACATCACCGTTGGACGGAATCTTGCCAAAGAAGGACCGTTGACCAATTCCTTCTCTCCATCGGAGCGAGCAGCGCTGCGAAAGTACATTGTAGAACAGGAAGGCATGCTCTTTTTTGACGATTGCGGATTTAATGGCCTGTTTGCGGCGATCGTTGCCGATGAGTTACAGACAATCTTTCCCGAATATCCTTTAGAGTACTTACCGCACCACCATGAAATCTATACCATCTACTATCAGCTGCCTCTCCCTCCATCGGGTGGTGATGTTTTCTGGGGATCTGAAAACCAGCCAAAACCCACACAGTTCAAATACCAAAAAGGAATCACTATAAACAAGCGACTGGCTGTTGTCTATAATCGCAAGGATTACATGTGTGCGATGGAGACGGTGGAAATCGAAAGCCGAACCATGTTGCGACTACGCCGATCGACAGATGTCCATCGCTTTATGACGAATCTGCTCGTTTATGCCATGAAGTATGGCGGGAATACAGACCGTTCGGGATATAAGCCGTAGTCTTCACCGCCAGAAGACCTCGACCTCCAATTCGTCCGCAAGCGTTTCCAGCGATTTCAGGTGCGTTGGATGCAGCGGAATGCCGTTACTCAGCGCATCCTGCTGATGCAACCACTCAAGTTCGCCGGGGAGATAGATTCGTTCAACTCCCTCAGCGCGTGGGGCGTTTCGGACGGTACGGATCTCCGCATCGACCGCTTCTGTAAATTCGTCTAACGGACAGAAGTTGCTGACCTTAATCGCGAAGAAGAAGTGTCCTCGTCTTGCCAAGTCAGGCGGTGTCTCCGCCGTCCGATTGCACGCAGCCGGTCCGCCGGTCATCACGCCGCTGAGGATACTCATGACAATCGCTAAACCGTGCCCTTTATACCCGCCAAAGGGTAGCATCCCGCTCGCTTGGCCCGGATCTTGTGTCGGCACCCCGTCCGCGTCCAACACATAGCCGGGCGGCAGCTGTTTCCCTTCCATCGCATACGTTCCGACATGACCCCACGCAATCTGTCCAACCGCCATGTCCAACACAATCGGCAGCTCTTCCTTGGTCGGTATTGCGTATCCGACGGGGTGGTTGCCGAGCAAACCCGACATCCCGCCGTGCGGCACAACACTTGCCCCACCCGTTTTGGTGGTGCTAAAGCCGATCATCCCCTTCGGTAGAGCCATCATTGCGAAACACGCCGCTGCACCGTAATGATTGCTGTTGCGAACTGCAACCGATGCAAACCCCGTGACGTCAGCCTTTTCAATCGCCATATTCATTGCGTATATCCCGGCGACATGCCCAAGGCTATTATCTGCATCAACGAGCGCGGTGCTCGGTGCATCTGTCAGGATCTGTGGCGTCGGCTTCGGATTAATCTCACCATTAAGAATGCCCCGTACATAGCCGGTCAGGGCGCGAGTCCCGTGCGAAAAAACACCCCGCTCATCGGTATCAACCTGCATCCCGGCAACGGCATCCGCATCAGTTTTGGAAACACCGGCGCTTTGATAGAGTGCGCTTGTGAACTGGCGAAAAGGTTCAGATTCAATTCTAATTTTGTCGTCCGATTGGTTCATGTTTTCTCCTTAATCCGAAAAAGGTGCCGTAATAGTGAAATTTCCCTGTTTCTGCTCTAAACGATGAGTTGTTCTACACACGCTACTAATTTTGCAAAGGGTTGAAATCTTCAAAGATTTATCGGGTGGATTTCCTCACCACACGAAAGCCGAATGTGTAACACGCGATGTAGTGTCGAAAGCGAGCAGCGGTTCGCACGCTGCTCGCACTGCGCTGGCCCCGATACCACGAGCCTCCACGCACCACATAATATTCGCCGTTACTAGGACCTTGGGGATTGTGAGACGGGGCATAGTGATAATAATCTGTGGCAAACCAATCGTGGCACCATTCCCAGACATTGGCGGCACAATCCATAACACCATAAGGCGACGCGCCGTGCGGATAGCTTCCAACAGGCATTGTCCCCTTCCCGGCAATATTGCATTTATCTTCATCAAAATCATTTCCCCAGGGCCAAATCCAGCCAGCACAGCCTCGTGCTGCCTTTTCCCACTGTGCCTCGGTTGGCAGACCAATTTCGACACCTGTTTCCCTACTGAACCATTCACAGTAGGCGAGGGCATCCTTACGCGTTACACACACAACGGGGTGATCTAGCCGCTCCTCAAGTGGTGCTTCCCGCAGCTTATACCAGATGGACTTGCCGAGCCCATCTAATTCCCGTTCCGTCCGATAACCGGTCTCATCGACAAATGCCTTGAATTGCCGGTTGGTCACCGTGTATTTCGCAATGGTGTATTCGGAGAGATAGACTGGTCGTTGGGGTTGCTCGCGCGCGAGCCATTCATCGGGAAATTCAGAGTCAAGCTCCTTGATGCGACACCCCTGCGCTGCGTCGGAGCCCATGGCGAACTCACCCGAGGGAATAGTCACCCACTCCATTTCATCAGGTTTCGTGATTATATGTTCCTGCATTGTTTTTTCCTTCAAAAGCGATGGTTATTTGAGGATTATCGCAGCCCTAACTGCTTTCTTATATGCCTAGCTAATCTGTCATCGATCTCGGAATGCCTTGGGACGGGTTGTCTCTGGCCCGTTTCAGGATTAAGATAAATGTCGTGTTTGGCACCATGCCGCAGTATAACACATCCCTCTTTCAAGAGTTAGCGGACAAACTGTCTTCGCTTCATATCGCGATTTCTTTTACCTGATATTCTTCGGGTACATCAGCCATAGCCATTAAAAGATAGGCGTCTTTTATATTTTCTTCCAATTCCTCAAGGGTTTCTCCCTGCGTCATTATTTCTGGATGTTCAAGGAGTTTTCCTAACCAAAATTTGTCCGATTTCCAGTAGAGCATTGTCATTTTCGGTTTCATCGTTGTACCTCCGATTTATAACACTGTATCTGTTAAGATGTGCTAATTTGCATCGTAATATTGCTGTGATTCCTTGGACCTGTAATCCAGTCAACATTTAACTCTCACTTTGTCCGTGTTTGTGAATCATAAATTAGAAATTGAATAATCGGCTCCGCAGTTTTTGGCGTCAATCCCGATCCCGGTTTCCGCATCATTTTGTAAACATATTTTCGCCACGCTTCCCCGATAAATTCTGAGTTAATTGGACGGGCAAGGGTGTGGCAACGACTACACTTTTGCTCAAACAGCTTGTAATTCTCCTGCATCTCAAGCGGGTAAATCGACACATCAATAAAGTTGGGACCCTTGTCCGCGGGAAAAATTTTCGGGGTCGCTTGTGGCATCCTGACCAGTGCAACGGTTATAATTACCATTAAACCGATCACCGATATCACTGAAATCCAAACGACAGGTTGACGCATCTATCATTTCTCCTAAAAGTCTCTGTTGGGGTTTATACTCTAATACGCCATTTCGCTTCCTGTCAATCCTTTTTTATGAACTGATAAGTTGTGTAGGTCGGGCATCTCCGGTCACGGGATCTTCTCGGACTTGCCCGACTGCATCAATGGACCAATGAACTCATGCACGGATGACTTTCACGTTTTCTTTTAGAGCCTGTTTTAAGAGTGAAACGGTGATCTTTAGGAAGTTGTTCACATGTCGCCCCGCTGGGGCTTAGGTTGTTTGTTTGTCCTGTATTCTATAAACATGCCGCCCCGCTGGGGCTAAAAAACGGGGAAAGTCCTCAAACTATAGACATTGCGCTCTGATGGAGCGCAGGCATTGACCGCATCGCTGTTCCATAGACATATCGCTCCTCCGGAGCGAAAGATAGAATCCCTCAATCTTAACGACAAACCGATGGATGTTCAACACTAGCAACTTGCGTTAAGAGTAGGTGAAACGGTCATCTTTTGCCATTTTAGGAGCACAATCAACCGATTTTGAGAGTATTTATCGGTAAAATGACAATTTTCAGAGATTATTTGGATTTTTTAAACAGGTTCTTAATATGAGGCTATCAGTCTACTATTTCCAATACAAGCAGGTCAGCGGTCACGAGGGAATCGTTGGACGGTTATCTGAGGCCGAAATTGCGAATCTGCTACCGCGTGTTGTCGAGGTTGCGACACCGGAGATCTATCCACCGGGGAGCATTATCTGGCATACAGGCGGATTGATGCACGAAGAGATCGAGCGATGTCGATGGCTGACTTTTCTCACACAGATTGACACACTCGTATGGAAGGAGGGGACCGCTGATCGGGACCAACGCGTGGCAGCGGTTCTGCGGAAGGATTACGATGCCTTCTGTGCGTTTGTTGAATCTGGGCTGCGCCAACCGATCCTCACGCTCGACAAAGACTGGGTTGCCACAATCGCGCCACAGGCTTTTGATTACCAATCGCCAGCGAGGCAATCTCCGTACCTGATTCGTGCGATGCTGAACCTCAGTTCCGACGTCGAACCTATGGGTCGCGTGCTGGATCCGATGGGCGGTTACGGACAGACACTTTTCGAGTGTGTGTTAAGGAGAATTGATGGTGCGACACTGGAGATTTCGCCCACCGCTTCGAAACGGAGCACCGAAAATCTCCGAAAACTGTTACAGCGGCTTGGGATACCTTTTGAAGAGTCCCAAGCGGGAAGGTGCCATCTTTTCTTAACCCTTGGCTCTCCTCGAAACCGGTATCAGATCATCAATGGTGACACACGAGAAGCACACCGCTATCTGCCGAATCAGCAATTCAACAGTTTAATCACGGATTTCCCTTACGGTGTCCGCGCTGGCAGTCGAAACGAAAAACTCGCTCCTATCCCATTAGATGGGCTGCTGGATGAGGCGCTGCCAAGTTGGAAACGTCTACTCAAACCGAGCGGAACGATTGTGATCGCTTATAACTTGAAGACGCTGCCCCGCGAAAGGCTGCTCACTCTGATCCAGAAACACGGGTTTCGACAACGTTTCGCCGATATGGATCTGCGAGAGCGGATCTCCGGTAAGATCCATCGGGATATTGTCGTGTTTGAAAAGGTGTGAAATAATCTTAGCAGGTAACGCAGATCTGCGTTACCTACACAAAGCGTTTACCGATAATTCGGCACCGGCACAACCGCTCCCTCCCTTTCAGCAGATAGATGTGCACAAATTCCTGGCGCAGTATAGTCCATTGCGTCGTACACATCGATTGGCGGTTTTGTATCGTTCAGGATGGATTCGATGAATCCCTCGACAATTCTATCTTCAGCTATTCCGTGTCCGCTGTCATCACTCGTAAAGGGCGTCATCTCTCGGTCAGGGGCTATTCCTCGGAAGTATCCGCTCGCTCTATCGTTATATTGACGTTTGCTCTCTAACGCACCATTTGTGCCGTAGACCACGTACCAGTGGAATGCGGGGTGACGCTCAATCGAGAAACCACACAGGATTTTCACGACTGCACCGCTCTCCATCTGAAACAGCCCAACCTCAAGGTCTATTACACCGAGATCGGGCGCGATATTAGAACCGGTATTCAATCCCGTCACCGACACGCACCGGTCTTCCATTAAAAAAAGTAACGGTCCCAGACTATGCGTGCAGTATTGAATTGGCGGCATCTTGGCGCGCCATGTCAACGTCCCGTCCTCGCGCCGCATCATCCCTCGACAATCGTGAATATATTCAGCTTCGGCGTAGATAATCTTTCCAAGTTCGCCGGCGTCAATCTGTTCCTTCCATGCGAGGTGCATATCGCTATAACAGCAGTTCTCAGCGAGCATATATTTCAGTCCGGTCTTTTCAACGGTTTGAACAACCGCCTCACACTCCGACAGGGTATATGCCGCTGGTACTTCACAGAGGACATGCTTCCCACCTTCCAATGCAGCGATTGTGTGCTCGGCGTGCTGAGGCATCTCCGTGCAGATGACCACTATATCCAGATCGTGTCTCAGAAATTCCTCATAATCGGTGTATCTTGACGCATCCGTAGGATATTCCGCTGCCTCCAACCGAGACCTGTCTGCATCGCACACCGCAGCCACCTCCGCCTGCGACTGTTTCGAGAAACGGTCTAGGTATACACGTCCGCGCCCTAGCCCCACAACGCCAACCTTTAGGTCCATCAATTTCCTCCTTAACGACTGTGCAGAATATGATACGCCGCAATTCCCAATGACACATGAACGTTCAACGATGCCCCCTTGCCGTACATCGGAATATAGATTGTCATATCGCAAGCAGCGAGGGTCCGTTTCGTCACGCCGTGGTCTTCATGTCCGACGATTAGACAGAGCTTGTCGGGATATTCGGTTTCGTTATAGGGCAGGGACGCAGCGGTAATTTCTAACGCGCAACTAACATAGCCCTGCGCTTTGAGATCTAAAATTGCATCCGCTGCCTGCTCCGTATAACGCCACTTCACCCGCCGATCTCTGCCCCGTCCAACCTTCCGAATCAGAGGGTGCGGCGGGCGTGCACTGATCCCGGTCAAGATAAGCTGACGGACACCGGCGGCATCCGCAATCCGAAATGCAGATCCGACGTTGACTGGATCTTCGACATCCTGCAAAATAAAAATGAGTTCCCTATCCGGACGCGATGCCTGTTTAAGAAAATCCTTGAGCGGTTTGCCGCGCAACTGCTTCACTGTTCATCTCCGTTGTCCAATACTTCCTGTCTCTCTCTACCTTTGCCTGCGATGTAAAGAACCCAAAGTGTCACGACTATTGCAATCGCCATCCATAGGACGCCCCACACAATAGTCGGAATGTATGGTGTTATTTCTTCGTGGAGCATACGGGCATCGGATCGAAGATGGGAGCGATCCAAGACATCGCTCTTGATATCGAGAATCGCATAAAGACAACTGGTCAAACCGATGACGCGCAGCAACCACTCGTTGATCGACTCTGGAAGGAATCTACCTACAAGGATCAATGCCCCGCCGAACCCAACCCCGAATAGAAACCCGAAAGTGTTTCGCAGGTAGAAGACCGAAATCAGGATCATACCTATACCGATAACAGCACTGATTAATTTGCCAAGCTGTGTCCGCGCCGCGAGAATCAGAATTAGTCCACCCCACATCAGACTTCCAAGATAGCCTGCGGTCAATGTCCAGAAACGTGAACCACCCGCTGTGATTGCGTGCCCGCCTTCTTGGGCGACAATCTGAATCTCTTTGATACTACCCCCCGTCGCGATCGCTGCTAAGCCGTGACTGACCTCGTGCATAAAAACGACGAAGATCTTGAGCGGATAAACAACCTGCGTATTCCACAGGAAGGCGATGACGATGAAAATACCAATCAGACGAATGTCTAAGCGTTTGAAGAATTTTATTATCATGTCTGCTCTCGAGAACTTTTGGTTGATATTCAGAGGCGGATGTGCTATATTTGCCAAGTATTTGCATCAATGCTTTCAAGCCTCAGATGGGGGTTAGGGTAATGGATGCATCGCGTATTTGTCAAGCGGTTTTTAGTCCCAATCCCATCAGGGAGATCTTAGCGGAGGCTTGAATGTTCCCACGGGGAAACGATGCGAAACTGAATTGGAGAGTAGCGTAATGGGAAATACCTTTGGTCATCTCTTTCGGATTACAACATGGGGCGAATCGCACGGCGGAGCGATAGGTGTCGTGATTGACGGATGCCCACCGAAACTTAATATTGATATTGATACCATTCAGGCGGAACTGGATCGGCGGCGACCGGGGCAGAGCCATCTCACGACCTCACGTCAAGAGGAAGATCGAGTAGAAATTTTGTCCGGCGTTTTTGAAGGGCAGACACTCGGATCGCCAATCTCAATGTTGGTGTGGAACAAAGACGCAAAACCCTCCGCCTACGAACACCTCAAAGACGTGTATCGACCGTCGCACGCCGATTTCACCTATCAGCAGAAGTTCGGTCTGCGTAACTGGCAGGGTGGCGGCAGAGCGAGCGCCCGCGAGACGATCGGACGGGTCGCAGCAGGAGCTATCGCAAAGCAGATTTTACGCGAACAGTGTGGCGCTGAAACTCTCGCTTACGTCAAGCAGGTCCATACAATCCAGGCGGAGGTTGATTCGGATACGGTAACCCTTGACGATGTTGAATCCAGCCTCGTCCGATGTCCAGATCCGATAGCCAGTGAGAAGATGGCAGAATGTATCGATCAGGCGAGGCGGGATGGCGACTCTCTCGGCGGGATCATCGAATCGGTATCACGGAACGTCCCCATTGGACTCGGCGAACCGGTGTTCGACAAGCTCAAGGCGGACTTGGCAAAGGCGATGATGTCCCTCCCTGCGACGATGGGCTTCCAGATCGGTTCCGGCTTTGGCGGTGTGGTCGGCACCGGCTCACAGCATAACGATCCCTTCTACAACGACGATGGGCGCATCCGTACGCGGACGAACAATTCCGGTGGGACACAGGGCGGCATCTCAAACGGCGAAAATATCGTTTTTCAGGTCGCTTTCAAGCCGACGGCGACCATTCGCAAAGAACAGGAAACGGTGGATCTCGATGGGACCCCTGTCACGCTATCAGCGCATGGGCGACACGACCCGTGCGTTTTGCCCCGTGCGCCTGCAATTGTCGAAGCGATGACTGCGTTGGTATTGGTCGATCATTTCCTGCGACAGCGTGCTAAAACCTTGGATTGATTAACCCTATCCCAGTAGGTGCGGTTTCCAACCGCACCGAATTCAGTTCGTAGGTTGGGTAGAACGGCAGCGAAACCCAACTCCAATGCATCGATGCTCTTCAAGCGATTTCGGATTGATCCCGCCATTGCGACAGGTCCCTTCGTTACCACCTCGACTGACGTGTTCAGTATCTTGTTCTACTTCATAATCGCCCACATATTTCTCTTCTAACCTTTGCTCCAGTGAAGCGTAAAACACACTACACCCGTAGGTCGGGCATCCCCGATAATTAGTTTACCCCGATTTATCGGGGGGATCCGAAACGACTTGCCCGATCTCTAAAGCCCCAGCGGGGCGATATGTGTATAGAACGGCGATAGGCTCAATCCCTGCGCTCCAAAGGAGCACAATGTGTAGGGGGCAGTAGTTGGATGAACCGATTAATCAATGAACTAATGAACTTGCGTTATTATATAAGTTTCGGTAATTTCTATTACACAACGCTAACCCCACATCGCAAAGGAGATTATCATGAAAAATCGGTTGTTTTACATCGGGCTGGGCTGCCTGATGGCGACCCTGGTCTGGGCAATCAGCCCAGCTGTGGTGCCGGAGGACGGATCGCCGACACCCAACCAGACGCTGCGCAATCGACCCAACACCGTCTTGGTCTATCACCATGACGAATTTAAAGGCTATCCGATGGATAAGCAGCTGAAAAGCGTTTGGATCATAAGAGCGCTCCATCCGCACGAACCCGAAACCTACGGCTTGGACGACAACCGGTTCAACTGGATCCGGACCGCAGATGTCATAAAGAGCTTTGAAGCCGATTGGCTCGCCGATTACGGATTGCCCACCGGCGTCTGGCGTAAGATGGATTTTGGTCGGGATTACGCCTGTTACGCCGAACCGCTGCACATCGAAGGGAACGTTATCCGTTACCGCGTCACCGGGGCCAGAGGCGGCGGCTACGGGACACATCAGCTCACCTTGACCGTCAACCGGCACGAGACGCGCTCCGCGGCTACGGATCACTTTGTTAAGGCGGTCAAGGCGCTGCACAAAAAGATCAATTGGGGGTTGGAGATGGAAGCGGAGATTGAAGACAAGCTCCGGCTCGAACCGTTTTTCTACGAAAACGACGTAGGCGACAAAACCGTATGGCAGGCGCGACCCGACCCAGATTTTACCGCGCACATGCTTAGCAGCCACCACTGGACGACGCCGCTTAACCATGAAGAGGTCGGCCCCAGCGGCTACCTCAGCCTCTGGCGCGAACCGCTCACCGAAAACGGATACAATTGGGGCGACCCGTTCGTCATCCGAGTCCGAATCAATGCCCACGGCTACCCCTAGTAAGGAGATTATCGTGAAAAATCGGTTGTTTTACATCGGTCTCAGTTGTGCACTATCAACCCTGTTCTGGGCAATCGCTGCATTCGCACAAGAATCAAAGGTTGACCCAGACAAAACAGAGGACATTACCTTTGAACTCGCCACGCCGATAAAGTTTGCCGACGGCAGCGAAAAAACATCCTTCACCCAAGCCGAGATTGAAGCCCTTCGAGACGTGCCTATCTATATGGGAAGGAGCAGATTTGATGCGACCCTAGCGAACAACGGGGACAGACGCATCGTCCGCACATGCAGGGAATACGATGCGGCGCTCTCGGCTGGATACCGCCCTGGCACAACGGCTGACATCATGCTCGCCGCATGGTTCAAGTATCCGTGCGGAACGCTTCAACTGCTTAAGCGGGCGACCCGCCCTAAACGGAGTTTTCTGCCGACCGACGATCCAGAGTTGTTTGATCTGAAGCTACTGCCGCTCACACTTTTTCCGGTCATGACCGATTATGAGCAGACATACGGGCGCGACATCGAGGGCGAAACCTTTTATGACCAAGTGGAAAAGGGAGAGCTGGAGGTTATCGAGAACACCGCACACCGGTTCGAGTGCAAATCCTTGGGGAGCGAGTATTCCCTAACGGAAGTGGCTAGGGCGGACTTTAATGGCGACGGGACCGAAGATATTCTGTTTCGCGAAAGCGGACGCTGCCATCGGAGGGACACTCCGCGTCTACAACCTTCTCATCTTGACCCGGGAATCGAATGAAGCGAAATATGAGAAAGTCTTCAAAAGCGGATTCGTCATGCTCCCTAAACATTTGGATAAAGCGTTGAACGGCGATAAAACGCCACAGGAGGATTAGGGTGAAACGCAAAGTGTGTGTCAGATCTATGGTGTTAGGTGCAGTGATTATGTTGGTCGGGCTTCCGACGAGCCGGTGGAAAGACTGCCGATCTGGAATATCAAAATATGGTATAATTGCGTTTGGCTTTCGTGGGAGAGGTCAACGCCACTGCACAGTATCATTAAGCAAGAAAGGCAAACCAACATGAAAGAGCAGAATACACACGTCACATATACCCGGTCTGAACTAGACGCCCTCCCCGACGAAACCGATTGGGAGCGCGTGGATGCACTAACTGATGAAGACATAGAAAAAGCAGCCTTATCTGATCCGGACGATCCGCCCACGGATGCAGACTTTTGGAAAGATGCAACAGTGGTCATGCCAGAAAACTGCCAGAAAACATGGAGGAATATACTCAACGCCAGATAAGGGAAGCCCTCGTGAACAACCAAATCAGTGATGAACGCCAATGATTTTATTTGAATAACTGCCAGGGTAGAGCGCATTCTTGTTTATATGGTGAAAATGCGTTTTTTGATTTGTGCGGTAAGGAGAAAAGAATGGCACTTGGTATTAGAACAGGAGATAAGTGCGTAGTTGCCCACCGTGATCCTAATGAACCGACTGGACCTAATGGCATGATATGCTTTCGCCGGTTTATTTTTTCGCATGGAGAAGAATGCGAAGCTGAAGATGGCACGATGTATCGTGTGTTTTTCGGGGATTGTTATGAGGCAGAGCATCTTAGAAAAGAAAAAGCGTGTTTACACGCGGAGTATTCGATATTCTTTAAATATTGCGTCCCAAAGAATAGATCTCCTTATTGGCGTTTCGTTCGACAATCGGTAATAACCCCAATGGCATAAACCAGAACCACATCAACCACCTGTCCTACCACCAATCATGAAAGCTAAATCTATTTTGGACAGAGTAATGACAATTACACAACATTAACACCGATTTTGCTACATCCCCAGTGGGGCAGGGCGGGTAACTTTGAACAGAGTTTGGTGAGCAATGGGAGCAATATACCGAATCTGGAATACCCAAAACGGTAAGTCATATATTGGGCAATCTTACCGTCCTTATAACCGAATCCTACAACATTTGATACCTCATAGCGATGAAGGTAGCCGTGAGATTCATAACGATCTTCACAGGTATCCACCGGAATCGTGGAATTGGGAAATACTTGCCTATGGTATTGATGAAAGGTCATGTCGAATAGTGAATCCGCCATGGGTGGGTTTTGTCCATAAAAGTATTAATACGCTTGAGCGCGAATTAATCCGTCAGTATGACTCTATTAACAACGGATATAATAGACAGCCCGGTGGTGGTGTGGAATACCGTCAAACACTCAGCGAATCATATACTACTTTACAAATGCGAAAGAAGATTTTCGATGCCATTTATGCTTACCGTTTCCAACGCCAGCGCGGCATAAGCGTTGAGGCGTATCGACATCAACGAGAGACACAGCTTCAGCGCGAACGAGAGGCGCAACGGGTGCCTGAACTAGAGGCACAACTTCAGCGTGAGCAAGAGGCGCGACGTCACCTTGAACAAGAGAATCAACTTCTACGTGAACAGCAACACCGCCCAGAGGACGTTAAAAAACAAGGGTGTTGGACGATGTTCTTGATTTTGTGTGGACTATTGCTTCTATCAGGGCTATTGGCGAATTGTTGAAGTAGAGCGGCTTACACTTTTACAGGAGGGATTGATTATGAATTACAAGCAGAAGTTGGGATATATGGCATTAGGTGCAGTCATTTTGGTAGTTGGGATAACTATCGGGCAATTTGTTACACCAAACATCGAGGCACAAAGCAATGGGCTGTTTAATAAGATCGTCTGCCGAGAGATTCAGGTTGTTGACAGAAATGGAAGACAAGCAATCCTTATATCTGCCGGAAATGAGAGTGCCCTCATAACTATCCTTGATCCCCAGTCAAGTATGCCGGCTATTATGTTAGGAAGCTTGCTAGAAATGAACCAAGTGCGTGTTGCAGACAAGATATTAGGTGGTATGGGCGTTGCATTGCAATCTCATAAGAGCGGAAGCAACGGAGTATCTATCTATAATAGAGGGTCAGAGGCGAATGCGGTTCTGTTAGCAAGCACCCCTGAAAGTAATTATGTGTCTGTCAGCGATAAGCTGGGGAAAGAAACAGTTACCTTGAAAAGCGCGGGTTTCGTCGGAAACTCTGTAACTGTTTTTGATAATCAACAACGATACTCGATCCAGTTATCTGGCGGCATGGGTATTAACAGTCTGACGGTCTTTAATGAGATCGGTCTACCCGGGATTAACTTCCTAAGCGGCAAGGGAGCGAACGCAGGAGCTATCCTTGATCAGCAGGGGGAAATAGCGATTGGTTTAGCAAGCAATGAAAAAAACAACTCGGTGGTTGTCATTGATAAAACCGGCAAGAAAAAGACACTTGGAGATTGATTAAGATGGTGCTGGAGAGTTCAGAGCTGTTTTTGGGAGCGCATTCTAAAAGGAGATAATAAACTATGAACATACTAGTTGATCCTAACAAAATTGAAAAGGACTGCACCGACATGATAGTGGTTCTGGAATCTCATATAGGGTTATTGCCTGAAGCATATTATTATAGGGGTAGGGCAAGACATTATAAGGGCGTGAAAGACGGAGATCTAAGTTCTATTGGTAATGCCCTAGATGATTTTGAACGAGCAGCATACGATGATAACGCAGATCCCCAGATACGTGCCGAGGCTTTTTACTATTGTGGGCTCTGTTAGGAAAAATTAGGTAACCGCAACAAGTCTAAAGATTATTTTAGGAGAGCCAAAGAAAGCGGCTTGACCAATAAGTCCTTATCCCATGACTTAGGGACAATAATTCCAAAGGTCGGAGATCTAAAAAAATGGGGCATGGAAAAACTTGGTATTACTAGAGATGCTAGGTAAACCGTAAGAACAAGGAGCGGCAGAAATTATGAACGAATTAGTTATAACACAGCAAAACGAAACGGGGCTGGCTATCAGCACCGAGACGAAAGAATTGATCAGTCGAGTATCGCAGATAGCACATTGAAACGATTTAGCAATTTACATCACCGAGTTATAAACCTCCTGCCGAGAATCTCGGCTAACGAACACAGAGGACCCAACAATGAGCATTTATGACGAATTAGGCGTCCGCACCCTAATCAACGCAGCAGGAACTGTCACCCGGTACGGTGGCTCCCTGATGGCACCCGAGGTATTAGACGCTATGCGCGGCGCATCTCAGCAGTTCTGTTATTTAGATGAAGTGCAGGAAAAAGTTGGCGAAAGGATTGCTGCCATGCTTGAGGTCGAGGCAGCATACATAACATCAAGTGCTGCCTGTGGGTTGGTGCTGACCACCGCTGCCTGTATGGCTGGGACGGATCCCGCTAAAATTGAACAACTGCCAGATACGACTGGGATGAAACATGAGGTCATCATCCAAAAGATACATCGAATTGCGTATGACCAAGCGATTCGTGTGGCTGGGGGGACGCTGATTGAAATTGATGATCAGGGAACGCCACCAACCGAGGAGATGCGTCGTGCTATCAACGAAAACACCGCGGCCATCTTCTTCATGGCAACGGTCATGAACCACCCTGCCTCTGTGCCGCTGGAGGAAGTTGTAGCGATGGCAAAAGCAGCGTCTGTGCCGGTGGTTGTGGACGCTGCGTCGGAGTGTCCACCGGTTTCGACGTTGACGCGTTTCTGGGAGGCGGGTGCGGATCTAATCATCTTCAGCGGTGGCAAGAGCATCATGGGACCGCAATCCACCGGATTGGTCATCGGGCGCAAAGATCTCATTGCAGGGTGCGCTGCCAACGGTGTCCCATTCGCCACAGTCGGTCGTCCGATGAAGGTGAGCCGCGAGGAAATGATCGGGTTTATGAAGGCGCTGGAACTCTACTTGGCGAGGGATCATGAATCCGATACCGCTCGGTGGACCGCTCAACTGGACTACATCGAAGGGGCGTTACGGGGGATTCCAAATATAACCATCGACCGCTTTACCAAGGGAGAGACATACACTGTCCCGCTGCTGAACATCCGCCCAACCGCGGAGGCTAATTTCACGCGATCGATGATAGCGGAGGGGTTAGAGGCAGGCGAACCGGCTATTGTCGTTGGTCAACACTTCACTGAGGATAGCGTGACGATTAATCCCCACAACCTACAGCCGGGGCAGGAACAGATTGTCGCAGACCGATGTAAAGCGGTGTTGGCTGAGATTGGCTAGATCCCTATTCCGATTTGAACATACCGAATGCGAACGCCTCTGGCAATGTATCAAAAATGATGTTGCCCGCATCGTCCGTTGCGAGGTAGTTTCCCATATACTCAGACCACCGTTCCAGCGCCGGGTCTTCGCGGCTCTTGAGCCAATCCGCCTCGGACGGCGCAACTGCGTGCAAGAAGAGGCGATCTCCTAAGCGATAGATCGACATACTCACACTGTTGTCGTCCATACTTTTTGCAATTTCGGGCCAAAGGTTATCGTGGGCTTCTTTGTACCCCTCGTAACTCCCGGGCTTTAGCTGCATAGATAAACCGATTGAATACATTATTTATTCTCCTTTTTGTAAATTAGAGTGATCGTTAAGAGCCTGTTTTAAGAGTGAAATGGTCATCTTTAGACAGTTGTTCACATGTCGCCCCGCTGGGGCTTAGGTTGTTTGTTTGTCCTGTATTCTATAAACATGTCGCCCCGCTGGGGCTTTGACTCTGTTTTAAGAGTAGGTGAAACGGTCATCTTTTGCCATGCTAGTGGCACAATCAACCGATTTTGAGAGTATTTACCGGTAAAATGACAATTTTCAGAGATTATTTGGATTTTTCAAACAGGTTCTAAGTGCTGTTGACATTTCATCACAACCCAGATAATCAATGTGGGTGCAAAGACACGCGGTCCCTCGTAGGGGTTGGGTTTCCCAACCCGTTGAGCGAGGGAACCTCGCCCCTACGATTGCGAATACATCTCATATATAGTGGATATTAGAATTCATGAGACATTCCAAACCGGTGCGGTTAGAAACCGCACCTACCGGGGGTGTACAAGTGTCTATTTATTTTTAGATTTCACTATAAATGTCGCCCCGCCTTAGTTAGCCAGCGATTGAACATAATCCCGAAACAGAATCGTCTCTGACAGATTGTCACACGCGTTGCAATTCTCCCATTCCGTCCAGACATACTCAATCCCGAACCAGCCGCTGTATCCGTTCGCATCTGCGACTTCCAAAATCCGTTTGAAATCAATACTGTTATTGGCAAAGGTTTCCTGCAGCCGCTCATGGCGGGCACCTCTAACGTGGAAGTGGCTTGCGTATTTGACCAACGGTTCTACGGTTGCATCCGGCAGGCCGATCCGTGTGAAATGTGCGTAATCTAAGGTCAGGGTCAACCCGGGAACTTGCTGCATCAGTTTCTCCGCCGGTTCCGGTTGCGGGACGATGGAACCGATATGCGCTTCGACACCGTAGACAATGCCGTATTTCTTGGCTTGATCAACCCGCCAGTTCAGTTCGTCAACCGCGCGGGCGAAGGAGTCCTCGTACGACTCAGTCTCGAAGTGTGCGCCGGGCAATCCCGTCACATGCTTACCTTCGCACTCGGCGGTGTAATCGAGCGTTTTAATGAACCAGTCACGAGCCTTCTCTCGATGCGATGGTTCAGGGTGATTAACAGCGTAGGGTTTAAAATCCAAGCCCACCTGAAGAAAAATATCTGCAGCTTCAAGTCCCCAGGTATCCAATCTATTTTTCAATCGTCGCGCAGATTGAGTGACGTTCTCAAATTCGTGCGAGGGTCGAAGATGAGAGCGTTCCTCAAACAGACCGATATCCACACCTCCGAACTCCAACATGGCGATGAGTTGAAGGGCATTCTCATGAGATAACAGCGGAAAAGTAAAGTCTGCACAAGCAAGTTTGAGTGTCATGACGGCTCCATAAATTTCGTTTTGCCCACAGTTTCCCACTCAGCGGGCGTGATATACCCTCCATCCACCGCCAGCGACGTGCCGGTGACACCGGCAGAGTCCTCACAGGAGAGGTAGCGCACCGCTCGAGCGATGTCCATCGGTGTGATAGCGACGCCTGTTGGCACACGGCGTAGGCGGTTGGCTAGCGTGGCTTCTGGGTCGGAGGTGGTGCTCAGGTGGTAACGCAACATCGGGGTGTCGGTGATTCCGGGACAAACGCAATTACAACGCAGCCCTTCGGCAGCATAGTCGAGCGCGATGGATCTGCTCAATCCGAGCACCGCGTGCTTGGAAGTGATGTAAGCCGGTGTTAGAGCTTGTCCGATGAAGCTGCCCACCGAACCGATATTTACCATGTAGCTGCGTTGGTTCTTGCACAAGTGAGCGTGTCCATGTTTGATAGAGAAGAAGATTGATTTGACGTTCACACCCATCAGATGGTCCCATTCTTCCTCCGAATACTCGTGCAGTTCGACAACATGGACAACCCCCGCGCAATTGACAATAATCTGCAAGCCACCGAAGTGTGCAGCGGTTTTCTCAATCGATTGCTGCACCTCGTCCTCACGCGCAACGTCGCATTCGTGGAAGATGGCTTCACCACCCTGAGCGCCAATTTTTTCGACAAGTTTCTTGCCACGTTCGGCTTGTATATCTACAACAGCAACCTTTGCCCCCTCCTCTGCAAAGAGTTGGGCGGTGGCTTCACCCATACCGGAGGCACCGCCGCTGATCCAAGCAATTTGTCCTTCCAATCGTTTCGGGTTCATAAGGTCCCCCATATTTCTGAATCATCCATCGTTTTGAAGTTGCTCGCTTCAGGTTATCCGCGTCCAACATAGGGCATCTTCGTCGCCATGATAGTCATGAACAGCACGTTTGCATCCAACGGCAGGCTCGCCATGTGCACCACCGCACGTGCCACATCGTCCACAGCCATTCTTGGCTCAACCGCGACGGTTCCATTTGGTTGTAGAACGCCTACTTCCATTCTGTCTGTTCTTTCGGTCGCTGCGTTACCGATATCGATTTGGCCACACGCAATATCGTATTTCCGTCCATCAAGTGATGTCGCCTTCGTAAGTCCTGTCAACCCGTGCTTGGTGGACGTATAGGGTGCGGAGTTGACCCGTGGTGTGTGTGCCGATATAGAGCCGTTATTGATAATGCGTCCCCCTCTGGGCTCTTGGTCTTTCATAATCTTGAACGCTTCCTGTGTGCACAGAAATGCGCCGGTCAGGTTGGTGTCTGCAACCGTTTTCCACTGCTCGTAGGTCAAATCCTCCAGCGGCTCAGGTGGCGCACCAGTGCCCGCATTATTAAACAGTACGTCAAGTCTACCAAAGGTCTCCTTCGTTCTGGCGAACAGGTTTTGGATGGAGGCGTGATCCCCTACATCTGTCGGTACAACGAGGACTCGTGAACTATCCGCTCCTGTCTCCTTGGCAGTTCCCTCCAAAGTCTCTGCACGGCGTCCAGCCAAGACAACGGAATAGCCCTCCTGCGACAGAGCGATCGACGTTTGCCTACCGATGCCAGAACCTGCGCCCGTTACGATAGCAACCTTTGTAATTGAACTCATCTATAAATTTCTCCTCACAATATATATAATAAAAAGCACGAAGCGGAGAATGTACTCCGCCATTTTTCATACATAACGCTGTTGAATAGATGTCTAAAACTTGATACAATACGCACATTCACTATACCATCGGCCATAAACGAAGGTCAAGCGCAAAAATGGTTGGACACTCATGTAAAGGAATCGTGCAACCACAATCGTAAGGGTGGAATTATGGTGGATTCTAAAAATAAATGAACACTTTCGCCCCCGGTAGGTGCGGTTTTTAACCGCACCGCATAGGTGCCGTGGTAAGTTGAAACGGCTTGTCCCGATTCTCCCCGATTGCATCGGGACAGGCGGGATCCCGATAATTAGTTTACCCCGATTTATCGGGGGGATTGGAAACAGCGCCTACCAATTTGGAGTGTCTCATTAATTCTAAAATTTACTATAACTCGCTTGTACTTGCTATAGTAATGAAGTGATGAACCCATGAAAAGATGGTTTTCACGTTTCACACGTTTTGCATTTGGCGCTCTTTGTTGACATGAGCCACGGTTAGATAGTCCTCACTATTAGGAGCATCGTATTATGAAATATTTTTCCGTGGAAAGTTCAGACATATCCGTTCCGAACGACTGGAGGGATGATCCAGTTCGACTCTTGAAGGTTAGTTGGAAGGGCAAACTCGTTACCGGCTTCAACCAATCTTCCCGTCGCTGCTACGTCTATCCAGTGATGACGCCAGCAGGGGTTGCTGTTACAAACGAAAGGCCGACCAGCGACCACCCCTTCCACCAGTCAATCACCGTAGGGAACGACTACTTCTTCACGTACCAGACCTCCGCCGCCGGGCGGTTTGAGGATCCCGGTATGTGCTTCTACACCAACGAGCCTGACATGCGCGGGAGGGGAGAAGGACGTATCGTGGCGATGACCCACAACGAATGCACGGAGTTCAACGAGGGGCATCTGGAGTTCATCGTAAGGATGCAATGGCAGGGACCTGAGCAGGGGTACGCCCCGAAGTATCGCCGCGTTGTCGCCGAAGAGATGCGCACAGTCAGCGTCTTTCCGGGTGAGGGTGCCAACATCATTGATGTGCGGTCGCAGCTACGCCCCACAGAGTGGGATATCCGCTTGGGACCGTCGCGGCACGGATATTTCACAATTCGGCTGGCTGACCACCTAAGAGTCGCCGACCGGAATGGTGTGAAACAGGGGGGCAACATTGTGGATTCTGAGGGCAGGCGGGACGACGATGTCGGTTGGCAGCACGCAGACTGGATAGACTACTACGGAACGGACGCCCAAGGACGCACCGCCGGTCTTGCGGTCTTTCAGTTCCCCTCAATGGGCAATGTGGCATGGTATGCGGGAGACTATGGAAGCATCCGAGTCAACCCGTTTCGCAAGGGAGCCACTTATGTATCCCGTGGGGAAGAGGTAGACTTAGCCATTCGGGTCGTTGCTCACGATGGCGATCCCTACGAGGCAGGAGTTCCAGATCTGTACGAGTCTTTCACGCAAGAGACCACATAATTTCAGGAGAGGAGATTGAGCCATGTCAGATGGATCCGCTGCATCTCAGAGAGAAGTTGGGACTCCGCGTATAGACGACCGCGATTGGAGTCAACTCACACTTGGGCAACGCATTCAGCACCTTGAAGTCGAAGGCTACGTGGTGATCCCAGATCTGCTCGATGCTGACCACATTGCCCATCTCAAAGCAGAGACATCGCAGTTTGAAACGACCCATGTAGACTACAGCGTCCATCAACGGGGGCGGTCAAACATCCAGTTCGCAGGCGGTGCTATCTCCGAATTAATTGCATATCCGCCGATGATCGAGTTCCTCAAGGCGTTGTGCGGTGAGCACCTTGTTTTAATGTCCTACGATTACTCCCGATCCGAGCCAGGTCACCCCGGCATCAGCTTGCACTGCGACGGTCAGCCTTGGGGATCCCGGATCTTCAGCGCGGAATACACCTGTCCGAAAATTATCCGTGTTCTCTACTACCTTGACGATCTAATCCCCGAAGTCTCGCCCTTCCGTGTGGTGCCGCGATCCCATTTGAGTTTTCACAACGAGGCAAACCCATATCTGCGCTACGCAGAACATCCCGAAGAGATGATGGTAACGTGCAAGGCGGGCGCTGCGGTTCTATTTAACAACTATGTCTTCCACGGGAATTACCCAAACGTCGGGACCTATCCACGGGAAGCGTTGCAGCTCTCATACCGACCAACATGGGCAGGACCCGCCGAAGAGGTGGAGCCTTGGGATCCGGACGGAGTTGCCAAGCTTTCCCCAGCCGTGCGCGAGTTGATGGGGGACCGTAGCGCTCGCATTTGGATATATGAGGGAGGCAACAAACCGCCCAATATGCCCCACGCAGCCCCCGGCATGAATCCAAGTCGGTGGGAGCGCGAGTAGGACAGAACCTAGGTCCTCAACCCCGATGTATCGGGGTTTCATTGCATTCAACCTGCCATAATCAGGGAGCTTACCCACTCCTCATGTGGATTCAGAATTTTGTAGGTCGTACCGGCGGGAATGTGAATCATATCGCCTTCGGTCATCTCCTGCTCTTCGCCTTCGCTCTGGAGCACACCGCGATTTTCTACCACATAGTAGACCTGTTCAATATCCGCATGGCACCGTTCAATTGATTCGTTGCCGGGCTGCACAGACTCGCGAGCGATGAACTGCATCCCCTTCAGACAACCATTCTCACTATCGTCTTCAGGTTCCAGTTGATACCATCGTACCGCACCGGCACCGTCCCCCTGTGGTGGAGTCTGTGTCCAATTGCGGATAGTGAACTTACCACCACGACTCGGCACACCCATACTGATGACGTGATGCTCTAACCAACCCTCATTCATGGTGTTGAACATCTGGTGATGGATGTCAGCCGGTAAGTAAACCGCATCCCCATCTTCGACGGGATAACGGTTATCCTCGAACAGCACCTCTCCCTTTCCGCTGAGGATGTAGTAGACCTGTTCCAAATTCTCATGTTTGTGAAAATCGGAGGTCTTGCGTCCTTGGAGGGCGTGTCGGGCAAAGCCGCCCAACCGGTCCAAACGATGCCGATCATCGTCACCGCCTTCCTTCACGGAGCGTAGACATCCCCAATGTACTGCGCTTAGATGGGCGATGTTAGGCTGCACATCGCGCCAGTTTTTTATGTAAGCCATTGTTTCCTCCCCATTACACATGATTCACTCTTCGGTTAAGTTTGGTTTACGCTTCAGTGTAGTAAGTCCGAGCGTGAGATTATTCCCCTGTAAACGCCTTAAATAGTCCCACATACAGTGCAAGCACCTTCTCTGGATCCGGTCCTCGATACGCACATTCATTCGAGATATAGCCGTCAAATCCGATGCGTTGGAGCCACCCGAACATCTGACGGTAGAGCTCAAAGGTCTCCGGGTCCTCCGCAGTGTGGGTGTGCACAGCAGTAATGTGCGATGCAACCTGCGAAAAAAGTGGTTCAATACTCCCTGCCTCACAACCAACAAACTGCGAGTTGAATACAAAACCGACATTGGGTAAATTGACGCCTTCCATGACCGCCATCGCTGGAATAGGATCTATGAAAGAGCCGTGCATTTCGATGGACACTGTAATGCCCTTTGGTTGGGCATATTCCCCAAGCTCTGTCAGCGCCTCAGTGACATAACCGACAACCGCATCGCGAGTGTTATCATCGAACCGATCGCCAAGGACACGGACGTGGTCACAACCCATGAAGTCCGTCATTTCAATAACGCGCTTGACACGGCGCACGCTTTCGGCACGATCCGCAGCATCTGGTGAATGGAAATTTTGACAGCTTGTCAACGACGAAATCACCACCCCACTGGCATCGACCTCATCCTTAAGTGATCCCCATTGGTCTTCGGGCGTGTCCCACTCGAAACCGTGCTTCTGATTATAATCCATCAATAGCTCAACACCGTGATATCCTGTGTCTTCAGCGATCTTGAGTATCTTGCTTAGTTCCCAATCTTGACAGGTTTGATATGTATTCAATGACCATTTCATAATAATTCCTCCGAATTTGAGTGTATCAGCAGAGTGTAACACATGCAAGGTATTAGGTCAACGCTAGAACGTGAAGCTAAAGCCTCTATCCTTCTACATTCCTTAGCTCCTCAACAAACCACCACATATCTTCCGGTATTGGCGCGGAAAATGTCAGCCGCTCCTCCGCCTCCGGATGAACGAATCCAAGCGTGTGAGCGTGCAGGGCTTGGCGATTGAGTGCTATAAGGGCTTCTTTGATAGCAAGAGAGGGAGCATCGTGAACGGCGCGAGCATATCCACCCCCATAGACGTGATCGCCGGCAACAGGATGTCCGATATGGCTGAGATGGATTCGGATCTGATGGATACGTCCCGTCTCCAATGTCAGTTTGAGGAGGGAAAATCGGTCATAGCGTTCCAGAATATGATAGTGAGTGACCGCATGGCGACCCCCTGTCCCTGTCACAGTCATCTTCCGTCTATCTCGTGGACTTCGGATGATACGGGCATTGATAGTTCCCGTTTCGTCGGCAGGGACACCGCAAACAACGGCGTGGTAATGGCGCGTGGTGGTATGCGCCTCAAATTGGGCTGAAAGATGCCGATGTGCCCGATCTGTCTTAGCAGCAACAATAGCACCGGAGGTATCTTTGTCAAGGCGATGCACGATGCCAGGACGTTGAACGCCACCAATGCCGGGAAGCGTCTCGCAGTGGTGGAGCAGTGCGTTGACAAGTGTGCCAGATTGGGTGTCGCCTGCGGGGTGGACGGTCATACCAGCTGGTTTGTTCACAACAATCAGGTCGGAATCTTCATACAGGATACCAAGCGGAATCGGTTCAGGTTCGGCGGTTTGGAGGGGGCGCGGATCGGGAAGCGTGAGAGATACCTCATCGCCGGTTCGGAGTTTGTAGCCGGGCTTGGACGGTTTGCCATTTACTGCTATGGCACCTTTTCGAATCAGTTTTTGAATATATGTTCGGGACAGAGGAAAAAGGGATGACGCACCTGTCTCCGTTTCCGCCCGCTCTATGAGTTGTGCCTCGATAAAACGGTCGAGTCGGATACCGCTTGAAGAAAGTTCCCCATTGGGCATACCCTCCCGAAAAGGGGCGAAGTGGAAAACTTGAGACTTTGACATGATGGAGTACAGTAAATATAGTAGTAGGCATATTGCTCTGAATCCCGATTTTATCGGGGCTCCGTATGCCGTAACCTCCTAAAGCCCCAGCGGGGCGGTAATAGAACATGGGCCAACCAAAATCGACAATGTTTGTGTCGAGATGTGAATCTCGACCTACAATTTACTTTTGTGGCATAATCTTTTAGATTGTGCTCCCAGTGCCGTTCTGAGGTCTCCGATAAATCGGAGGACGCAAACTAACAGTTTGCGCTACATTTGGCAGATTGCCCCATGATTACAGCGTTTGCCGAATGAGCGGCTTCAAAATGTCAACACGCCCTAGCAAATTACATCACAGGATATGGATGGCGCGGTCATAGGCTGCTTCGGCGGATTCCATAACCGCTTCAGCAAGGGTTGGATGTGCATGAATCGTGTGTGCCAAATCGGCAACCGATGCCTCCATACGGATAGCAACCACAGCTTCATGGATCAGATCTGAAGCGTGTGCGCCAAGAATATGGACACCGAGAATATCACCAAACTCCTGATCTGAGATGACCTTGACGAATCCATCTGTCTCACGCATTCCCAAAGCCTTACCGCTCGCTGCATAAGGGAATCGCCCGACCTTGACCGAATAGCCCTCTTCTTCGGCTTGTGCTTCCGTCATGCCGCATCGTGCGATTTCGGGGATCGTGAAAACACACCACGGTATTGTGCTATAATCCATCTCTGCTTCTTTACCCATGCAGTTCTGTGCAGCGACAATTCCTTCCGCCGATGCAACGTGCGCTAACAGATACCGACTTGCCACATCGCCGACGGCGTAGATATCCGGCACATTGGTCTCCATCCGTTCGTTTACAACAATTTTGCCCGTGTCCGTGCGAACGCCAACGGTTTCCAGTCCAATGCCTTCGGAATTGAAGCTCCTACCAATAGAAATCAGCATCTTTTCCGCGCTGAAGCTTTCCCCAGATTCCAGTGTTGTTGTCACGCCAGATTCCGACTTGTCCACGCTTGTGACGTTGGCTTCTGTCTTGATTTCGATCCCTTTTCTTCTCATCAAAAGGCGAAGCTGTCGAACGATATGCGTATCCTCGGTAGCAAGGATGGTTGGCAGCAGCTCAAGGACCGTAACATCACAACCCAATCCGTTGAAGATTGATGCAAATTCGCAACCGGCCACACCACCACCGACGATAATCATACTCTTAGGCAGTTCCGTCAATTCAAGGATCCCTGTCGTCGTCAGCACCTGCTGCTCATCAATTTCAAAGACCGGAATATTTGCAGGCTCGGAACCGGTCGCAATGATAATCTGATTCGCTTCGATCTGCTCCTGTGTACCGTCAGCTTTCGTCGCTTCTATCCTATCCTTTGCGGTGAGGACGCCGGTTCCGTTAATTGTATGAACCCCATTCCTTTTGAGCAGCTGCGCGATGCCGCCAGTGAGTTTCTGGACGGTCGCCTCCTTGTGTCCTAATACCTGCGAATAATCAATCTCCGCACCGCTAATTTTAACGCCGAATCCCTCCGCCTCCCGAACCTGCGTGGCGAAGTGCGCTACCGAAAACAGCGTCTTAGTCGGGATACACCCCCGGTTTAGGCAGGTTCCGCCCCATTCCCCTTTTTCAATTAAGCAAACTTTGCCCCCTAACTGAGCAACCTTAATCGCCGCAACATAGCCGCCGGGTCCACCTCCAATTATACCGACATCATAAGTAGACATCAACACCTCCCATAGATGATGAGTTCAAGGATTAGATTCTTACATCACAGTCGCGAATTGTTCCCAAGTCTCCTCCGACACCGGCGTAGTTGCCGCAGCGAAATTCTGTTCAACTTCTGCTACGTCTTTAGACCCTGTCAGGCTCATATGAATAAGCGGTTGACGCAGGCAGAATTGGATTGCCAAGTTGAGCAGGTTCTGATTGTTTTCTATCGTCCACTGCCAGAGTCGATGTGCTTGTTCACCCTCTGGTGGTTGGGCTGTCACATCTGGTTCAACGCCGGAGAGCAGACCCATCGCGATTGGACTGCCGTTGATCACCCCTATATCGTGCTGCGCCGCAAAGGGCAGCAAACTCTCGGCAGCGGTTTGGCTAAGCAGCGTGTAGTCGAGAAAGGTCAGAATCACATCCACAACGCCGGTTTCAATGGCGATACGGTGAAACTCGTGCTCACGAACACCAAGCCCGATAAAGCGCAGCAGTCCTTCTTCACGCATCCGCTGGAGTTCCTCAAACGCCCCACCTTTTGCAATCACCGGGTCCATGCTGTCCGGATCATGGACGAGGCACACATCCAGATAGTCTGTGTCCAACAAGCGCATACTATTTTCAACACTTCGGCGCGTCGTTGATGCCGAAAAGTCGCCACGCCATTCCGGATGTGTCCCTATCTTTGTTGCCAAGTAGATTTTCTCTCGCCTGCCACCAGCCAACGCGAGTCCAATCCGCCTCTCGCTTTCGCAAGCCCCATATAACGGTGCCGTGTCTAGGTAATTCATCCCCAATTCTATCGCTCTATGCACTGCTGCAATCGCTTCATCGTCTGATACATTGTCGCGGCCAACACCTGCACCGCCCATACTGAGTGCGGTTACTTCTAAACCTGTACGCCCCAACCGGCGACGAGGTAGCGCTGTAGTTTCCTTTGTCATGATTATTCCTTACTGTATATAACTCCCCAAGTTACTGGTAATCCAAGTTGCTCGTTAGTCTATAGCCCGAGTTTCCATACTTGACACTCAGTTAGAAATAACCAAGTGACGCTACACATGTCACCCCGCTGGGGCTTGGAGTTGTAGGAATCTGTTTTTCTATATACATGTCGCCCCGCTGGGGCTAAAAAACGCGGCAAGTTCTGAAACTATACACATAGCACTCCTCCCCGATAAGATCGAGATTCAAAACTGGAGCGACAGGTTGGACAAATCAACTATAACAACCAACCAATAGATTTTCAACGACTCGCAACTTACGTTACTGGTAGTAGATATATTGCTCTAGATCCCGGTCTTATCGGGGCTTTACGTATTACGCATTACGTTTCACAATTGAAGCAGGCGCCAGAACAACAAGCAACAACTCGCGCCATGATAGAATATGGTGAATTCTGAAAACAGATAGACACTTTCACCCTCGGTAGGTTCGGTTTCCAACTGCACCGGTTTGGCGTGTCTCATTAATTCTAAAATCTACTATAACAGGACTTACGCAAATGCAGCACGCAGCGCGAGATTTTTTTATTTTTAACCCCCTAAATCCCCCTTATCAGGGGGACTTATGATAGCTCCCGGTGTAAATGACCGAGTCGCGCATCCGCCGCAATGACACTAACCCACTGAATCCCTTTTACAGTGTCATCGGGAATATGGCCATGCTCAACCCCTTTGGGAGTTACTACCAAATCGCCCGGTCCAATCTGATACGATTGACGCGTACCATCGGGGGTACGTAGGGTGACGGTTGTTGTGCCTTCGGTGAAGTACCAATACTCATCGTAGTCGTGATAGTGCAACTCTGTTGGCTGATCCTTAGATACTGCAAAGTGACCAATACTTCCCATATCCACAGGATCGAGGAGGGGCTTTACCTCTTCTCCCATACGCTCTCCATCGCTGAGCTTGACCACATAGATGTCCGTTTTCATTTTTGCCTCCTCTGATTCTCAAATTCTCGTGTTTCTGTTTAATTTCTATAGATCGTACAATCTACGGCGAGCTATCCCATCAAGCGTACAGCGGGGATGTTATCACAGATTGGACGGGGGATGCTATCAAAAAACAGTTGGTTTGGGAGTCGCATTTCAACTATTATCGTCTACAAGATTAATCCCGAATATGATATAATAAAAACAGGACTTACGCATTTCCTCTTAAGAGCCTATTTTATAAAGTGAAACGGTCATCTTTAGACAGTTGTTCACATGTCGCCCCGCTGGGGCTTAGGTTGTTTGTTTGTCCTGTATTCTATAAACATGCCGCCCCGCTGGGGCTAAAAAACGGGGAAAGTCCTCAAACTATAGACATTGCGCTCCGGATGGGTTTTAAGAAATTAAACGGGTAATTCTATATTTCCCCCAGACCCGGTAGGTGCGGTTTCCAACCGCACCGGACATCGCTCGGAAATTACCCAATTAATAAATTAATCTTCATCTGGAGCGCAGGCATTGACCGCATCGCCGTTCTATAGACATATCGCTCCTCCGGAGCGAAAGATAGAATCCCTCAATCTTAACGACAGACCGATGGATGTTCAACACTAGCAACTAGCGTTAAGAGTAGGTGAAACGGTCATCTTTTGCCATTCTATGGGCACAATCAACCGATTTTGAGAGTATTTACCGGTAAAATGACAATTTTCAGAAATTATTTGGATTTTTCAAACAGGTTAGGAGTTCCGCACTTCAGTTCGTAGTCGCGCAATTGATTGCGAGTCCGGACGGACGATAAATCGCCCTACTACAAACCTGAGCCCTTATTGTAGTGGCACAATGAATGGAGCGTATCGGGGCAGGTCCCGATTTATCGGGATCCTCGCTTTCGCGGGAGATGCCCCTCCCACATCTATCAAGGATAAATCGCCGAACTACAAGGGGTTGAACGTTCAACTGCGTAAGTCCTACAGGTTCTAAAGTCCTCCTGATAAGGGGGATTTAGGGGGTTAAAAGCGCCGAAAACAGCTACTTTTTGAGTAAAATATGTCCCTTTTCTGCTCAATTTGCGTAAATCCTAAAAGATACAAACATATCCTGCTGCTGAATCACAATTTAAATCATGAAATTAGCAATCCCTAAACTTTTCAAAAGTTCAAACCAGAAGGTAGCAGCTCCCTCAGTTGCTGAAGACGCACAGCTTATTGAACAACCGCAGCCATTTGATCCTGATCGAGTCCGATACTGTTCGCAGCGTCCTTTCCCTCCATATCGGCATGTGCCGGGGGTGACGCCGCACCCAATCAGAGATCCACAAGGGCATAGCTACGGCTTGGAGGAGGACGATCATCCGGTTTCGCTACCTGCGGCTTGGCGTCAAACTGAAGATTATCTGTACGGCGTTGATCTCTATAATTTTGCCTATTGGTGGGAAGCCCATGAGGCATGGGAAGGGCTTTGGAATAAAACGGAGGATGATTGCCGACTATTTCTGCAAGGGTTAATTCAAATTTCGGCGGCGCTCATCAAGTATCACATGCGACAACTCCGTGGGCTGCAGAGTCTCTCGACCAATGGACGCAAGAAAGTACACCAAGTATTAACGAACCTTGATAATCCAACCGGGATGTATATGGGTGTGAACCTCCCTGAATTCCTAACCTGCCTTGATACCTTTTTCGAGCCGTTTTTTTGCGACACAGTTTCGGAGCAAACCTACACTTGTGTGACAGTGAAACCACTCATTCTCCTGCATCTCTAGATTTCAGTTGAAGTTAAAAGATAGTCGCTTTTAACCTCTTGCAGCATCTCGTGAGTCATGTTATAATTATATAAACGAGATCATTATATAAGACCCAACCAAACGCTGCGTTTAATCAAACAACAAACATAAGGGGAACCCATGGTTCGATATAGAAAACACACCTTGCCTATCGCAGTTTTGGCTGCTGCTGTCATTATTGCACTCTTTCTCGTACCGTTAGGGGAGAAAACTGCGCTAAGTAACCGTGATGGTAGGAATATCATCGCGCTGCAAAACGCTCTGATAGAGACCATTAGAAAAGCGGATGTACATTACTACGATGAAGTCGATCAGCTAGAGATGTTTGAAGGGGCGATCAAAGGCGCACTTGCCGCCTTAGACGATCCCTATACTTTCTACCTGCCACCCGTCGATCAGAAGCGCGAAGAAGAGAATCTCTACCATGCAAGATTTGGCGGACTGGGTATTCGGATCTATGAAGACAAAGGCTTTATAAAAATTGCCCGACCCCTGCCCGGTACTCCGGCGATGCGAGAGGGATTGCAAGCAGGTGATTATATAACCAAAGTTAATGGAGAACCCATCCATATTAGCGCCGGAGGGCAAACGCTTGCAGAGGTCGTTGATATTTTGAGAGGGATAGTTGGCACAGAGGTCACGGTTACGGTACAGCGCCGAGGACATTCGGAGCCATTTGATGTAACACTGGTTCGCGAGGAGATCCCAATTAGGAGCGTCCGGCAAACAATGCTGGAGGATGGCATCGGTTACGTAAAAATTGAAAGCTTCACCGGCAGAACCGTAGAAGAGTTTCAGCGGGCACTAAACCTCTTACTTGACGCCGAAGATGGGGCGATGAAGGCACTAATTTTGGACCTTCGACACAATCCCGGAGGATTGCTTAAAGCCGCCTACGATGTGACTAATGCCTTTATCTCCAAGGGTATTGTTGTGTCAACGCAAGGGAGACTTAATAGGTATAACCAAGAGTATCCGGCAACGTCCGAAATGCTTTGCCCATTGGATGTAGAGTTAGTTGTGCTTGTGAATGAGTATAGTGCGAGCGGGTCTGAAATTGTTGCTGGCGCTATCAAGGATTCCAGGCGGGGGGCCATCCTCGGTAAGACAACTTTCGGTAAGGGTGTCGTGCAGCAACGGTTTCCGTTGAACGCCATGGAGAAAAAAGCCACAGTATCGTTCACAATCTCGACCTACTACACGCCAAACGGTGTCTCGATTAACGAAAAGGGAATCGAGCCAAATGTCGAGGTTGATATGAGTAAACTCGATGAAGTCACAGCAGCGATGCGGTTGTATGCGAGGAAATATGTCGAGACGTTTGTTGAGGACTGGATCGAACGCACAGAGAAAGAGATGGGGGAAACTCCCAAAGATTTCACACTATTGGAACCAGACCTCCCAGAATTGATGGCGACACTTGCTGAAAACAGAATCACGCTCGATATTGAAATCGTCAAGAACGAGGCGAATGTACACTTCAACAGAAATGTCGGTATTGAGCAGCTGGTCGATCTTGTTAATGACAATCAGCTGCAGCAGGCAATCCAACTTATCAAAACGGGCGGCGTTGAGGCAGTCCTGGCATCATCTGCAACGGTCGACCTCTAAAAAATTGAAATTACAGCGGTTACATTTTCGGCTTTGCTTAACAGAGTCAATCTGTCTTTTTGGAAGTGGCAGAACCTCGACGTGTGACCTGTCTCTGTTATAGGGGCCGAATGTAATGCACCTGTCGGGCAATTTCGACAAAGCCCATCTTGGGATAGAATGTGGTTCCAATTTCATTCTGTTCCAATGTCTCAATCCGTGCGTAAAGCATTCCTTCCTCTTTCAGATATACCAACGCCGTCTCAATCAATTCCGTCCCTAAACCCCGCTGCTGAAAGTTTGGGAGCACGGACAGGTTTGGGATACCGCCGATTTTCGTTTGATTATTGACGTAGGTGGTAATATAGCCCGCCACCTCTCCGTCAATCTCTGCGACAAACACACCATCCGGGTTCGCTTCTACATCATCGTTAATATGCGGCATCTTGCGCTGTTTCCAATCGAGTTCATTGATAATACCGAATTTGTCTTCGATGTTTTTGTCAATCGAAACCCCTTCGAAGCAAATTGCGGTGATTTGGCGGAGCGTTTCCAGGTCTGATGGTCGATATCTCCTTATCACACTTTCTCCTTCCTGCGACTTGTCGCTAAGAGCCTGTTAAAGTGAAACAGTCATCTTTAGAAAGTTGTTCACATGTCGAAAATACCCGGAATGTTGCATAAGGTGCTAGGCTCAATGAGCCAAGAATTGACGGATGACCCACTGGGTATTTGGGGCTTAGGTTGTTGGTTTGTCCTGTATTCTATAAACATGTCGCCCCGCTGGGGCTTTGAGGCTGTTTTAAGAGTAGGTGAAACGGTTATCTTTTGCCATTCTAGGGGCACAATCAACCGATTTTGAGAGTATTTGCCCGTAAAATGACAATGCTCAGAGATTATTTGGATTTTTCAAACAGGTTCTAAGACTGCCCTGTAGCTGCCATTTCGGGTGCATTCTCTCTCCTATCTCTCACACAATTGTTGGGACTTCTACGGTGTGCAGCGGTCAATTGGGTGTCGATGTTAGACCTCATGCCCAAAGCGCGCCAGAAATCAGTCGTTTCAGATATTGGATTTCATGGGCTGCTGTCTCATAGGGTGGGTGATGGCTGCCATGTTCGACAGAAATGTAACCATCAAACCCCTTATCTTTCAATATCCGTGCAAACTCCGTAAAATCCTCGTCCCCAGCATCCAGAAACGTGAGGTTGGGCCAACTGCCAATCCAATTGTGGGCATGGACATGAACGACGTGAGGACCCAACTGTGCTGCTGTGTCGAAGACCGACTCGCCTAACAACGGCGTCTGGATATTCACCTTCAAGTTGTCCATCCCCACATCGGCTAGCAGCTTGAGCGTAGTTGGGCTCGTATCCGTCAGGTTCGGTCCCGAATGAATAACCTGATGGGTTTCGAGTGGAAACACAATACCGTGCGGCCTGCCCATCTCACAGATCTGTTGCAATCCTGTCACACAGGCATCCCACTGTTCCGTCGTGGCATCGGCGCTGCCGACGTTGCCGGTGTACGTCCGGATAAAAGTAGCCTCTAACTGAATCGCATACTCGACATATCGTTCCGCATCTCGTATGCTCTGCTCCCACGTCTCTGAACTGGTTGTGAAATCGAAATATGGACAGATCTGAACGATTTCGAGGTGGTTTGCATCCATCAGCCCTTTGAGCCACTTCAGATCTGCGCTAGAGAGGTACTGTTCCCAAAACTCCAACCCATCATATCCCATCTGCGCCAATTTCGGTATAGCTTGTTCCATTGCCTGCTGCGTGTTGCCAAAGACATTGGTACAAAACGATGCTCTCATACAGTTCTCCTCTGAAAGATTACTGTTTTGAACTTGCCGCTCCTATAGCAACGCGTAAGGGCAAGATCCTGAATTTTAGGGTGGACTTATCCTGAAGATTCATCGTTACGTGCCCGACTTTTCGCTTGCAACAATCTGCCTATGTCACCGGTCGTAGCGGACTGCTGATCTGCCGACTCGCTCTCGCGCTGATACCCAAGTTGAGATGCTGAAGCGGAAGCGAAATCAGCCGACGTCGTCGATGGCTCCGCTGTCAGGTCCCGACTTGTCGAGGATTCTCGATGCCGTAAGCGTTGGGACGACGCAACGGCCTCGGAAATTGCCTTTGTTTGCCTCAAGTGCGAAAGTGTGGGTGAGGATACCTGATCATCTCGGTGGTAAAGCAATCTCAACTGCGTTTTAAGTTCTGTAAGATAACCGCTCGCAATGCTGAAACGACGCAGGATCATCTCCAAGACAAATAGAATCAGACCCGCTATCAATAGGGTAAACGAGAGCGGTTTCAGATGTTCAATTGGCGTCCCACGGTGTTGAACGATCTGTTTAGGTGACGGTTCAAAAATTCCGTTGGTTCGGCTCGCAAGTTCATTGAGCAGCTGACGATTGGTCTCAAATTCCGCGAACTCCGTGGGGTAGGAGAGAGTGAGGCTTTCGTAATTGATGCCTTCGACCTGTCCATCACGTTTCTTCTGGGCAGTAACAAGATACGATCCACGCTCACGCACAGGGAATTCCCCAGAATATCGCGTTGGTGTGACACGATGCATCTCGACTACCGCGCCCTCACCATCGGGATGGGCGAGACTCACGTCAAATGTGAGACCATATATTGCTGGAATAGATGCTGTATCTATGAACACCGTCCCTCTGCCGTTCTGGAGGGTTACTGTCAAATCAAAATCCGCAGCGCCGTCCATCGGTGGTAAAGCCCAATTGACAACCTGCCCCCAAAATCTTCCGAAATTCTCCCACTCAATCCAATCCGCCCCCCATCCCGGTTTCACGTCAGAGGTAAAGGCGATAGATCTACCGAGCCCATAATTCCACCCAGCCAAAATCGGATGGTCTTCATGGGAGTGAATGTAAGTTTGCGCTAACTCCTTTTCTGAAGTGGCAATGTAGCCGTAGAGTTTCGGCAAGCGGTTAATCCCCGCCAACATCGGGGAATTGCCATCAGTGATGATTGGCTGAAACGGTTCCTGAACGGTATACTTCTGGGTCTGACGCACCTCGTCAGCCATAATCTTGGGCAGTTCGCTGATGTTTCGGACATCTCGGTATCCGCCGCCTCCTGCCTCGGCGATTGCTTTCATCAGCGTTCGATCTGCATCACCGATAGCGATAGTTGAGAGGGTCATCTTGTCCGCTGCAATCCGTTTTGCCAGCGAAATAAAAGCCCCTTCCGATTTGCCGTCTGATAGGAGCAGGATATGTTTCTGTTTCGCATCAACTGTTTGAAGACGTTCATAAGCCCTTTCCAGTGCGGGATACATCTTCGTGCCGCTGCCCGGACGCAACTTTCCAACTTTACGAAGTATCTCTTCGTGTTCGGTTGTCGGCCCATGATCCATTTTGACTTTCGCGGCGAAAGCTATTACTCCAGCGCGGTCTTCATCGTCAAGTGCCTGGATGGAAGCACGCACCCCTTCAAGTGCCAACTGAATTTTCTGATCCGGACCGATATAGTTCGCCATACTCCCAGACGCATCAACGACAAGTATCAATGCAAGAGACTCTTTTTTCTGCCGAGGGGTCATCTCAAGGGGCGACACCCGTTCCAGCGGCGTGTCGTGATAGCCGCCCCTTCCGAAAGCGCGGTCTCCGCCAATTATGACCAACCCTTTCCCCAAATCTCGCACATAGTTTTCGATGTGTGCCATCTGAGGTTCAGAAAGATCGTCAGCGGATACATTGCTCAAGATTATCGCATCGCTGTTCTGGAGTGCGACAAGATCGGTTGGAAATTCAGAGGGAGCGAGCACTTCAACCGCCAAACGGTTCTTGTCGAGTACATTCTCCAACGCTTCTGACTTTTCGGTATCTCCCTCAATGTACAGGATATGCGGTGTCCCATAGACACGGGTGACACCATCCCCTGTGTTGTTTTCGGGATTGTCGCCTGTTGCGTTATCGACGGAAAGTTCGATTCGATACCTGTAGATATTTTCATCGGAAATTCTTTGCGGAAAATCGATGGGGTGCTTTCCCTGTTTTAAGGCTATCATTTGAGGCTTGGTCACAGGGGTGTCGTTGCGGTAAAGTCTGGCTTGAACTGCTGTGTCCGTTGTTGTTTCGATAATTGCACGAACCGAGAAAGTTTCCCCTGCCCGCACCTGCGATGGGGTTCGCAGCTCTCGCACCCACACTTCGTCTTCCCGTTCGGATAACAGCGGAAGTGTGAAAATCTCGACTTCACTCGCCCGAACAAGGTCAAGCAAATCCACTATTTCACCGACGTTTTGGATGCCATCACTCAACAGCACCAGCCGCCTTTGGTCCCCATGCTCGCCGATTGGTAGGTTCAGCCCCAGTTGAATCGCTGCTGCAAGATTGGTCGCTGCTCGGTCAACTTCTACACCCGTTAAAATATCTTCTGTTAATTGAGGCTGCGCTGCTTTCACCTTGTTCGGCACACGCACTGCAGCTTCCCCCGCGAACAGAATTACACTGAATAGGTCGCTGGGCTTGAGTGCGTCAAGGGCTGAGTTAATCTTCTCGATTCCTGCTTTCTGCTGTTCCATTGGAACACTATCGGATACATCAAGCAGGAACACGACGGAGAGAATTTCTTCTTGGTCCTTTTGTTGTAAACCGACTAATGCCAAGATGAGACACAACACCGCACCGAGACGCAGGAGGAGCGTCCCAACCTTCCGCCACCGCGCTGCTTCAACGCGTGTATAACGGTTAATAATCAGTAAGATTGGGATAATGCCGAGGAGTAAAAAAAAGAGAGGATTACTAATCTGGAACATATCTATGGTAGATTTTAGAATTAATTGGACACTGATAATCGGCGAGGTTAGCAGACCTCGCCTACCGGAGATGGACAAATCCGGGCTATCACCCCGGTAGGTGCGTTTTTTAACCGTACAGTCACCGTAGTAGAACCGGCGCAGTTAGAAACAGCGCCTACCAGACGCGGGGAGCGAAAGTGTCTACCTGTTTTTAGAATTCACTATAAATGTAACAACCCAAGTTGCAAGTCATTCAAAATCTGTCACCGTTTTCGTAGGGGCAGGGTTCCCTTCTACCGTTCGTTCTCCCACGGAGTAAGCTGTGCAGGTTGGGTTGAACATAAGTGAAACCCAATACTATACTCACTAACGTTAGCGGCGGTGAAATTAGGAAAATGGTTCATGAAAAGAGAAATTGCAGAGCAGCATAGAGAAACCGAGTTTTTTCTTCAAAACTCGGTTTCTTTGCACTAAATCTTAGAGCCTGTTTTAAAAGTGAAACGGTCATCTTTAGGAAGTTGTTCACATGTCGCCCCGCTGGGGCTTAGGTTATTTGTTTGTCCTGTATGCTATAAACATGTCGCCCCGCTGGGGCTAAGAATCTGTTTGGAGAGTAAGTGAAACGGTCATTTTTTGCCCCTATAATGGCAAAAGATGACCGATTTTGAGAGTATTTACCGGTAAAATGACAATTTTCAGAGATTATCCCGATTTATCGGGACAGGTTCTAACGTTAGCGGCGGTGAAATTAGGAGAGTTATCTCCAAAGATGCTGGATCCCTGTTTATAGCGCTTTTAGCTCCTGGACATAGCCTTACAATATCCTAAACTGTTTAGGCCAGAAGGGTTCTACCTCTGCCACGAAGGTCATCTCTTCTTTTCGTGTGGGGTGGTTGATGGTAAGTGACCGAGCATGTAAAGCCAACGCTTTCTTGCCAAATTTGATTTTAGATCCGTACCGAAAATCGCCAATCACGGGATAGCCACGATGTGAAAATTGTACACGGATTTGGTGGTGTCTGCCTGTTACAAGTTCAACCTCAACCCAAGAGACACCTTTGTGATATTGAATCCGGCGAAAGGATAACTCCGCACGCTGCCCCCTGCTACCTTTGGCTATATGGCTCGTGGGACCGTGGCGATGAATCCGATCTACCAGCGTCCCGTCAGGTGGGGTTTTGCCTTCGACAAGTGCCCAATAGATTTTTCGGACACTTCCCACACGAAACTGCTCGGACAACCGCTTCGCTGCTTTGGAGGTCAATGCAAACACAACGACACCCGATGTTGGTCGATCAAGACGATGGACAAGTCCCAGATAAACATTGCCCGGCTTATTGAACTTATCCTTTATCTGTTTTCGGGCATGATCAAGCAGTGACGTATCGCCGGTACGATCGCCTTGCACCAACATACCCGCTGGTTTACGGACGACAAGGAGATGATTATCAGTGTAAAGGATTTTCATTATGGTGAATACCAAAAACAGATGGACACTTTAGCCCCTCGGTTTCGATCCCCCGGATAAATCGGGATAAACTAATTATCGGGGCAGATAGGTTCGGTTTCTACCCGCAACGGATAGGCGCCCTAGCTGAACCGGCGCAGTTGGAAACAGCGCCTACCAAACGGTGGAACGGTAGTTTCGTTTTCCTAACCGCCCCGGTGCCGATTTATCGGCATCCTCGACAAGTTCCGATATATCGGAATATCCCGATCTTATCGGGATTCCCGGAACGGAACTCGAACGGCATCGGGATTTGGGGTGTCTCATTAATTCTAAGATCCACTATAGTCCCGATTTTGATTCAGCAGCGACCTGCCGCAACCGTTTCTTAAAGGCTTCTATGTTTGTCCTAATTTCGAGTTCAATTCCTAACACAAAAAACTGTATCGGTTCTGGGAGCGAAAATTCTGTTGTCGCTGCAAAGGCTTCAAGTTTCTGCGAATCCTTCTCGGTTATTACGACTATATCCGCTCCACCCTCGCGCACTCTTGCGCTGATGTCATTGAGATCTGCCAACGAGTAACGATGATGGTCGGGAAATGCTAACAATTCCACAGCCTCCGGTTCAAACTGATGAAGCGTTTTGGCAAAGGCTTCGGGGTTGCCGATTCCACACACTGCGAGAATACGCTGCCCGTTTAACAAATCTAACGCACATTCCTCGCCGTTACTCAGCTGATACAACCTCGTGGGTTGGTGGCAACTCTCGAAAATCTGTTTCCCGTCTGCAAGTCCGCTGAAGTTGACAGATTTTTCCGCAAGGTCTGTCCGCGTCAACAGAAGGATATCTGCTCGCTTCAGAGCGGTTTTCGGTTCGCGGAGTGTCCCCGCGGGGAGCAATTTTCCTGTGCCAAAGGGCTGGGTGCTATCAATTGTAACGATATCCAAATTCCGTGCCAGCTGCCGACGCTGAAAACCATCGTCCAAGATAAGTACACCATTCGTGTGGTCCCAGAGTTGAATCACCTCAAGTCCTGCGGCGTAGCGATCTGCCCCGACCACAATGGGAACGCCCGGCAGCCTACGGGCTATCATCCCAGCCTCATCGCCGCTTTCTGTCAAGGGGGTCAAAATCCGCTTCCCATCGGATACGATCGAGACCGAATGATTGCTTTCTCGACCATAACCACGTAGGAGTATCCCTACCTGAAAGCCTTCGCTTTGTAGATATTTTGCTATCCAGATGACCGCAGGCGTTTTGCCTGTGCCGCCGGCGACGATATTCCCGACGCTAATCACTGTGCAGGGCAGTCGTTTCTGTCTCAGAAGTCCACGATCGTATAGCCAACCACGCGTCTTGAGGACCGCCTCGTAGACATAACTCAATCGAGTCAGAAGACAGCGCAAAAGGGTCGGAATAAACCCCGTCGTTCTGCCCGTAACGATAGCGTACAGATAATCCTTCATGAGTGACTCTGCTTGATAAGCCCAATAATCCTGTCACGATGTGTTTCTATCAGTTCCCGTTGCTCTGGCCAAAATATCGCCGGGAGTGCCCCGATTGGATACCACTTGAGTTCGTAGTGATGTTCAACATCGGTTGGGATACCTTTCACCTGCTCTGTGACAAAGAGGAAATAGTGGGTTGTAATCCAGCAAACCCTATCATACGAAAGGCGTCCTCGAACTCCCAGTTTTTCAATTAGTTCTAGTGAGGATAATCCCGCCTCTTCTTCAATTTCCCTCCGGGCTGCCTCTTCCAAGCTTTCGCCTGCTTCGACACCGCCCTTCGGCAAAACGCGCTCTGTTAGTCCAAGCTCCCCGACGAGAGCAACATAGATCTGATCATCTTCTATCCGTGCGACTATACCGCCCGCTGAGGTCCGATCACTAACACCGGGCGGGCGCTTGTACCAACTTTCGTCAATCATCTAATGTTTCCTCATCTGATGTGGTTTAGTATCAATTGAGCGGTTCGCTTTGCTGCGCCGGGTTCCCCCAACTGCTCATACACCCAGCGCAAACTTTCCTGCTGCGCTTCTCGCTTTTTGGAGTTCTGTAGCAGCTCAAGCGTGATGGGCGCGATACGTTCTGGGGTTACTTGGTCTTGGAGTAGTTCTGGGACGATTTCGCGCCCTGCAATGACATTGGGCAACCCACTAAGTTCCAGCTTAACGAGGGCTCTGAGGATGTACCACGATAACCTCGACATCTTGTAGACCACAATCATCGGTGTGCCCAAGCACGTCGCTTCAAGGGTCGCTGTCCCCGACGCAATTAGCATCAGATTTGATGCGCGCATCGCTTCATATACGCTCCCTTCCACAACCTTGACGGAAGGTATCTCCGGGAGCGTTGCCGAATCAATACCGGGTGCAAGCGGAAGGACAAATTGGCAGTCTGGCACAGTCTGATTTATCTGATCTTTGACCGCCAACATCACCGGCAGGATACGCTCAACCTCGCGGCGGCGGCTCCCGGGCATTAACCCAAGCACAGGATAATCTTCACGCAAACCGAGCGCACGACGGGCTTCCGCGGAACTCAGATCAGTTTGGGCAAAGTCCAACAGCGGATGTCCGACAAACTCAACATTCGCCCCCGCCTTCCGATAAAATTCCGCCGCGAATGGGAAGATTGAGGCGACAGCGGTTGTCGTCTTGGCGATCTTTTTCGCACGGCTCGGTCGCCATGCCCACGCCTTCGGGGGAATGTAGTAGATGACCGGTATCCCTAAACGATGGGTGAAACGCGCCAAAGGCATGTTGAAATCACCGAAATCGACCAATACCACGGCATCGGGACGCTTCGCATAGATCAGACGTTTGAGATGTTTGCGCTTCTTCAAGAATGCAGGGATTGCGGTAAACACTTCGCCGATTCCCATCACCGCCGAGTCACGGATATGATAGATTAGTTCAACCCCCGCTGCCTCCATCAGATCTCCGCCCATACCGAATAGTGCTAAATCGGGAGCGAGTTTTCTGAGTTCAGCAGCCACACGAGAGGCTTGGAGGTCGCCGGACGGCTCACCGGCGCTAATCATAATCGTTGACATAGTTTTGCCTCAGGTGTGAGTGGGATAATGGCTTAGTCATAGGTTGCGTGAATTTTCATTCATCCCCAACGGTTTGCGTCACGTATCCACCGATAACTTCCTCCGGTATTTCCTGCCTACCCCCGGTGTGTCCGAGGACCACGGGGGTATATTGGATTGGTACAGATGCTTGTGGGATTGTTTCAATCGTCAGCAGATAATCGCCGGGTTGCCAGTTCCTGAATCATCACAGGACTGGATGCCAACCGCTTAAATTGGCTGTCGTAAAGTTTGGCGTCCAATTGATCGCTCTCCGTGCGGATACCGACGCCAACCTTTCCCTTCACCGTTACATTAAACCCAAAAACTTGAATTTCACTTGGACGAATTAACCGGGGGCTGTCAGATGCGATATCGAGCGGTTTCGGAAAAACCTTTAGTAGGCGGATACTCCCCTTCTGCGTTGTGTTTTTCAACGGTCGTGTCCAAAGCTGATAATCCCCTGCCGGCAGAAAATAACGAAGCCGTCGATCTTTGCTGCTGCCGACACTGGTAGTCAACACTTTTTGGTCCGCCAAAAGTGCTGTTATTCCCGGTGCGTCTGCTTCAGCTATGATGTAAGCAGGCCGATCCAAGCCGAACTTCCAGCGTTGTGAGCGATTTTCTAATTTCGTTCGTTCATCGGAGAGGCTTTTGACTCTGCGAGGCTTTTTGCCCAGAAAAGCCAAATCTTTTTCTTGCGGATCGGATTCCCAGATCTTGACATAACCGGGACCGTATGAGACTTCAAGTATCCCCTGCGTCTGGTTTGTGCCGTTCCGAGCATCCTCGCAAAGCGGGACGTAAAAACGCTTGCCTTCACGGATAATCCCATCGTTTCCTAAGAGGCGACACCTCACCGCATCCCCTGATACGAAGAGTTCTTTTCCATCTTTTAGTTCCTTTATCAGCAGCGATATGGTGCCTGCTTCGGCGAAAACACCTTCAAATCCCTGTTTTGAGTCAAATTTCTGCACGGTCTCTGCGGATTGTTTCTTTCTCTCGACGCGGAATAACCCCGCTTCGTCGCCCCGGTTGACGATGAACAGTTCTCCGCCGCGAACGGTGATTGATTCCTGAGTATTGCCGTGTGCGGCTACGAGTGCCGGTGTCTGTTTCCCATCCCACACAAATGCAACCAATCCCCCGGTGAGCAGTAGCTCATAAGTCTGACGGGATTTATCTAGCAGAAAGGTCTTGGCACCCCCGGGCTTGAGTGGTCTCTCATACGAAAGCGCTTTGCCAAACGCTATCCGGTCTTCCATCCGAAAGGCGTGTGCGCTAAGATGGATCTTCTCTGTCTCAATCGTTTTGCGCGTTTGCCAGATTTTGGCACGATATTCTCCTTTACCCGGGATCGCTGTGACTGTTTCAGATGCCGCCATCTCCATCCCGCCCCAGTGAAATTTTGATCCAAACTGATCTTCAGAGGTATAAGTCATTGCGCCAATCTGCCCTCCAGTAGAGTTCACTTCCAGCAACAAGGGTCCATCATTCTCGTGTTCCAGATCGAAGGCGAATGGCAGCTGTCCTAATTCAATCGTTTTAGGATCTCCAGCTGCCAGTGCAAAGGGTTCAAGGGTAAGGTGTTGGGTTTTCTCATAAGAACTCAAAATCAGCCAGCCGTGCCCATCATTCATCACCACCGGTGCATCCATGAAATCTTCAAAGGGTCGCTCTGGCGTAGACGAGAACAGCAGCGGCGCACCAGTAGTCTCGTGTACCCAATAGCTGCTCTGATCTGCGTCAGTTAATTTCAGTGCAATCGGTTCAGCGTATGGGGGCCAAAGGAGTTCAGTCTGTTCCGGTAGCACGGAGATCGATTTGACTGTGAGAGGGACAACATCTAACATCACTTTTCCCGTGAAATCTCCGAACCCCCAGAGCAAAATCTGGTAGGGAGTCTCCGCCTGTAAAGGGATATAGAACGCTGAAGCTTGGTCGCCATCAATTGTCCCCTCGTACAGCGTACGTGCACCTTTCAACAAAGCAACACCCAATTCACCCGTCACATTTCCTGTCTGAAGTTGAGAGGTGTCTACAGTAGCACCTACCACGGAATTAGCGTTATCAATCTTGAAAGGAACCGCTAACACTTTTTTCCCAAGATTTTCCTCCACCATGAATGGTGGAGATCCGCGTTCGGGAAGAACGTGCTGCTCGCGGAACTGCATAGCAACTTCAACGCTGCCGTGATTGTTGCCAACAGGCGCTAACTTCAAGAGATAGCGCCCGGGAGACAATCGCTGCGAGATTCGGAAATTCCAATCGTTCGGCATGTCGTCGTTCCGCGCTAAGAGCTGAGTGCCTGCCTCATCCCATAAACTCGCTTTCACATCGGTTGGACCAAAGCTGAAAAGATCGACGATTCCGGGGTCTCCCAGACTGACCGTTAGATCGGCTGGCAGATCTACAGACTGTCGCAAGCTGGGGATCAGCTGCGACGTTTCCATTCTAAGAGTGTAAGGCAAAAAATTATCTTCCCTGATACTCTTCACCGCAATTTCATATTGCCCCGGTTGGAGTGTGCTCTTCCATACACTGTCACCTGTTATTATCTTGGCGTTACCTGTATTCCCATGAAGGCGAATAACGCCTTCCATTCCACCGCTTAGGTTGATTGTTACATCAACGGGCGCTGTGATGTCTGTAGTGAAGATGTCTGGTGGTCTGCCTGCTTCCTCTTTCCACGTCATTTTAACCGTTTCGTTGAAAGAGATCGGATGGGGTCCCTTACCGACGCGTTCCTGTTTCTCGACGATTCGAGTCAAAGTGGTGATTCGTCTAGATTCAACCGGTCGCGGTAGGGAATAGTAGTAATAAATCCCCGACTCAAAATTTTCGTTATACGTTTGCCGACCGCCAGGGTTGGTCAGGGGCCACTCCCCTTTATCCTCTAAGCGATTAGCGAAATCCTTGCCAAGACCCAGAGTTTGGAGCTGATAGCGACCGGGCTCGTCAATTGTCAATGTGTATCGGACGGCAACGTCCGGTTTTAGATGCGTTTTCTTGATCGTGCCCACCGTAAGTCCTTCCTCAAGAAGGGCGGTTCGACGTAGGTGGATGCCTGCCCGTCCACGAGATTGTCCCTGCGTTTGTACAGTAACGTGATACACACCGGGTCTGAGATATTGCTGTACCAAGGCGTTACGTCCGATGCCGTTCTCCTTGGCACTAAAGAGTTGGGTGATTAGTGCTGTCCGCACCGTCAGCTGGGTCGCTAGACGGCCGCTCGTCTCCAATCGGTAAAGGCTTGGCTCCTCCACGATAAGGGTGAAATGCTGCTTCTGTTTGCGCTTAAAATCTATATACAGCGGTTTATGTTCGGCAAGCTGCGGAAAGGACTTAGATTTTTCTAATTGATCCTTTAAATTTTCTAGCGTCAATTCCGAAGCTGGCTTCGCGGGAATCGTCTTTAGTGTAAAGAGCGTTGTTTCCGTCCCTGAGTTTTTCAGGTTAAACAGATACAAGCCGGGCGGTAGGATTGAATCAGCTGCGACCGCTGGCGACCGGACCGTATCTGTGGTCAAAAGGAAAGGGGTTTCTTTGTCGCTGTCAATAACTAAGGTGGACCGCTGCCCTATGTCAATATGGACTACAACTGATTGACCTGGGTTAAGTATCACAGGCAATGGCTCGCTTAAATCCATCGGAAGCGACCGGACAATTATCCCTGTGGCGACACTGTGCCGACGATTCAGTTCAAGTGTATACCGCTCACGGTGTTCAGGTAGATTGACTTTAGGCAGCAATAGACTCTGTTTTCGGCGGGAAGAGTCCGTTTGCAAGTCAGCCACCGCTTCATCCTTTTGGCGCAATATAAATGAAAGAATCCCCTTCGACCCATCAGGTCGGATTGTGAGTTTATAGAAACCTTGAATCAGCTCAAGCGCTTTCCCCGGCGACTGAAACGGTGGAGATCGGTAGTTTCTGGGACGTTTAAACATAAAGGGTTCCATCCGGTAACGTCCCCTTGCTCCCGATGCTTCGTTCTCCTCAATCACATAGGTCCCGGCATCCGCTAACTTGACGAATAGACTGGTGGTACCCAACAGATTAAATTTCCCTGTGACCAAGGGTGTGTTTAATCCAACTGTCAATACCTGCCGCTCCACCGGGATCTTCTGGTCTGGATGACTTATAATTCCCGTAACATCAATAGCGTCCTGCCCCTCGGCCGAATGCAAGGAGGAAATCCAGTAGTCTCCACTTGCTATGAAGAACACACGATCGTCGGGAAACCAGGTCAAAACGACCCGGTCACCTGGGTTTCCCTGAACAGTGACCCACTTTTTGCGCTTGTCCTCCCTTGTTCGCACAACCGTCCATGGGTTGCGGGATTCTTTGGTGATGGATGCCCTATTCCCACCACCGTGCCGGCTCACCTTATCCTCCCACCGTTTCACTGATAGCGCTGTCGCTCTTTTATCCGCTCGCGAAATTTGGAAAAAGTCAGTTTTCTTCGGTACGACGTAAGCCTCCCGCCCAAAGGGAGAGATTGTAATTATCTGCCTACCACTTGAACCTAATTCGCGGTGTCCCACACGCAGGGAGAAGGGGTGCTCTCCCGAATCGTCACCCCACGCCAATGCTGCGCCGCCATAAAATGTCAGTCGGTATATCCCCGGATTGAGATCGTGATAAAATTCCACGTAGCCCATCAATCGACCGTTGACCGGTTCATAGGTTGAGAAACTTGGTTGTATATCCTCAAGCCAAACCCCATCACGCCATAGACGACAATCTTTGAGGTTTCGTCCTATTGCTTCAAGCCGCAGAATCTGCCGATTTTTGAGATGCAGCCAGAAAGACTGCTGTTGCAAATCTTTCAACAAGCCGCTCTCGATCCGATAAGCATCAGGCGAGAGGAGTTTGTCGGACAGACCGATTTCCACAAACGGGTGCACAGCCAGTGTCAGAGTGCCCACACCTTCTTCATGAGAGCGCAGTCGAATTTTATAAGTGCCCTTGTCCAATAGCAGGTCGAGTCGTCCATCATCTTCACCGGCACTCCCCGCAGCAGCGAAGGGACCCGCCATCCGGTCTACAATTTCTATTTTCGTGCCTTGGTCGCTTCGGGCTTGCAGACTGTAACGCCCCGGAGCAGCGATATGAAGCAGTGTTTCGTTCATCCCGTGGGCAGCAAATTCGGTCTGCTCCAGACGCGGCAATTCCCCCTCAGTTTGTCCAAAGACTGAAGTGGAAATGGTCATGCTGATAAGGGCAAGCCGTAGTGCTCTTCTCCAAGTTTTCCCTAACATGTCGCTTCTCCAATTGATCATGAGTGATATTCCGTAAGTTACTACCTATTCCAGAGAAACTGTAGAGGCAATTCTTGTGCCTGTTATTCAAAAATCGTGTGCAAAAGGAGCGATATTGATAAGTTTATCACATCCTTTCATATCTTTGCACTCCGTTTTCTTTTGTAGTAACCTAAGTTGCTAGGGCGTGTTGACATTTTGCAGTAGTTGTAGTGAACAACGATCCTCCGTTCCGAGAGTCCGAGAGTTGTTCACTACGAAACCCTTACCGGGATACAGAACCGCGTCATTCGTAGGGAACGGAGATCTCCGCTCCTTACGTTCTAAGCTAACGACGTAATCGTCAGTCTGTTGTGCTTGTGTAGGTCTATATTGATATCTCGACATCAAATCGTCGATTTTGGAAAATCGACCTACAATAGGGCAACCACAAGGGTTGCCCTTACAAGGAATTGAGCCAATAAGGTAGATTACTTGGGTGGTTCAAAGGTAAGTGTAGGAGAGCTGTGTTGGCGTTTTGCGGTCAGCGAGGATTACACAAACTGACGCCGGCAAAAGTGAGGGTGTTGATGAAGAAACTGATAGGGTGTCGAGGTTTGAGAGGATTAGCTGGGGGAACTACTTCAAATTGACCTAAAGAGTGAGGAGATAATGCCGCATGGCGAGCGAAATTTTATGTGTCGGTTTCCCTACCGGTTTATCGATTTTTCAGAGCACCCCATGTTGTCGCCAGTTTCTCTTTCGGCTCCACGGCGACTACAATGTCATCAGGGGTGATGTTGTGGTCGATGAGTTCAAAAACAATACCGTCGCTATTAAGGGATTTCACTAAACCGAAATCCGGCGCGAGCCACATGGTGGTCTTTGTCGAACTTCTGACCAATCCTGAGGTAGAAAATTCCTGCTCTATTTTCAAACAGTCGTCGTAGGTTCCCGTTGGGACAGTAACATCTTCGATCGCGACGACCTTGGCGACGTTGGTTGTCGGTATTCTTATTTCAAGCCCAAAAAGCAGAGTCTTGGCGTCACCGGTCACCGTCCATTCTGTACCCAATTCAATTGGGACGGGCAGAAAGATCTCGGGTGGGGAATAGTCAATTGTAGCATCAAACTCTTGGACTGTCGCAGTCGCTCGGAATATCAGAATCCCGTTCGGCGTGGCTTTGATGAAAAACTTATTCGGATTGCTACTTGCCGGGTTTGAAACAGGATATGTGCTATCCGAAATCACTTTCACAGATTCGGTGCCGATAGTTTCGGGACCCTCAATTGTGACAAGCCGCTCCTCGATCCGGTCTTCGCTGCGTAGAGTCCAAGTATTCCCGACTTCATCTGGATAATAGTTCTGTGTGTGGCCGCGTGAAACCGAGCCGCATACGAGTGCAATTGATAAAAAGTAGATAAAACAGTAACGATAACCGGCTGTGGAAAATCTAGTTTTCATGATATCTAATATTCTTTACATTCCCATTTAGAAATCCAACGCCGATTCGGTTGTCTTACGCCCGTTGCTTATGGGCTCACCTGCATGTTTATGTGTTGGCGAGGGATTTCGATTCTTTGCCCGGGACGAATAAGGTTTGGATTTTTCAGTTTATTATAGGCTAATAAAGTGGGCAGGTCAAGGTTGTGTCTTCTTGAAATTTTCCAAAGCGTATCCCCTTTGTGCACATAGTAGACCTCCACCGAACCCGCGGAGCTACCCTCAGCTTTCGCATCGCTGAGTTGATCTTCGTCTGCCATTGCTCCAACTTCTTGCTCGTCATAGGTCAAAACTGGTTCTAACAACTCTGTGACATCAAGTTGTGAAAGTTCTATCGGTGTGAGTTCTTCTAACTGCGTTCTGGCGGTCGCAGAATCATCGTGTAATTTAGCCAATAATACTATATTTAACACAGAAATTATAGCCGTCCATATTAATAACTGTTTTCGGGCGTACATAAGACCCTCCTTGAAACGAATAGAATATTGAGTGTAACTAAAATAACGTCAACAACTATGCTTCAGATTCATAAAAGTTATGATTAAGAGTCTTTGAAAAACAGCAGTTTTTAATCAGAGAAAATTGTGTGTTTGATTTACCTCATTTGATCTAACAATTCTACCGATGCATCAGCGATCTGTTCACCGCAACCGGGACGAAAACGGGAAGAGTTAGACTCATACCCGCCCTGTTTGTACGCAATCTCGACCGGAATATAGCCGACACTCCCGTTAGTCATACTCATAATAAACAGGTTTTCCCGTCGCGCTCGATTCAGAATATCAAAGCCGATCTCAACAAAAATCTCGCCCGGTAGTCCTATGAAATAGATGGATCCAACCGCGATACACTGGAGGTCAACCTCCTCAGTCAGTCTACCATCAATCGGTTCTTTCAACGCAAGGGCGTGTTTTTGGTGCGCCACCCGCACCTCCGCTTCAGCCGAGGGTTTGATCCATTGTAGGATCTTTATCGCCTCGCCACCGATGGTTCTGCCAATCATACGTGGATAGTTCCCCTCACGACGGATAGGGACAATATTGCCGGCGCAACCCAATCCAAAGAGACAGATTCCACCTTCCCCCTGTTCAACCATCTCCGTCGCATATCCCGGATAGTCTGCACTAATTGTATACATCCGATCTGTAGTGGTCACGGGATGGCAAGCAAAGTGGATAAGGGAAGCCGCTAGTTCCCCGATTGCACTATCAATGCGGAGCACCCTGACCGTCGAATCATAGGGACCGAACGTCAGATCTGAATTGGGGTCAGGGAGACGATAGCTGGTTTGCGCGCTCCCGTCTGGACGAATCGTATGCCGATTATAGCAGACCTGATCAGCGATACCTGTGCTGGCTCCAACCCGTGCGGGCTGTAGCCGCTGTTGAGCGAGTTGCGTCACCGTGACAAGCTGCTGCACAAGCATAGTGGCATAAATGCGGTTCTTGGGATTGTCAGGGCACGTGGCGCGCGAGGCACGGACTTCAGGACCAAAGTGTGTATGGGAGCAGCTGATCATCACATTGCCAGCCGGAATCCCCGTCAACTCCTCAGTTGCGTGGCGCACCTGATCAACGAATTCTGCCTCTACACCAATCAAGTCATTGGTGATGATTGCAGCCTGTGTACCACCATCGTCGAATACAAGGGCTTTCGCATAGAGTGGGTCGGCGATTGTTTCGCTACCACGGTCGCGTCCCGCATATCCTGCCATGTCACAGCCGACCGGCGGTGTGACATCAATCTTCGCAGCACCAACTTTTAAGTTGCCCATACTCAATCCTCTTCCGTTGTCGTAGATTTGACAAGCACACCGCTCACAATTAACAAAGCAAGCGCACGCAGGACAACATGGAGTTGAATACCGACTTGAGGAATCCACATCCCGATTGGGAACGCGAGGACCGCGATCAGGAAAATATATCCTGCCAGCCGGTTCCAGCCACCGATGAGTGAGAGACCGTAGCATAGAGCCGCAAGCGTAGCAAAAAAGGTTCCGGTGAGCAGCAATGCCTCTGCGAATTCTTCCGATACTTGGTAAATTGCCATTGCATGGGTTGGATGATCGGCGTGCAACTCACCCAAAGTGCGAAGCGGAGCAGTTTGAGAAAGGTGTCCAACCATCTCTAACACCAGCCACATCGCCGCAAAACCAAGCCCAAGGTAACTACGTGCCGTCGCGGTGGTCTTGAGTGATACAAACAGTGCGATGACCGTCGGCACAATCAGAATGAGGCTTACGACGCTTAATCCGTGCGTCACTCCTACCAACTTTAACGCCGGTGTCCCCAAAGCAGCATCTTGGAGACGCGCCACGATTATATAACTCGATACGAGCATCAATACGCCACTCAGAAAACCAGCAGCGCCACCGATTAGATACAGTTCAACGGGTTTCTTGTTCATGGAAAGCCTCCCTGTGTTAGATCAAAATTCGCTGTATAACCTTGGTAAAGTAGTAAGCATAGGTAGATGCCTCACGGCATTTTCCCTGCTTCCAAACCGTGCGTGCGACTTTCACCGCACACGGCTTTCCCTATTGTATACAGTTTGACTTGCTGGTTGTAAAACCAAAGCGACCCAGAGTTGTGGTATTTTCGCCTGTTGCTGTCTTACTGATACAAGCCCTGTTGTATACACTACTGGACATGCTTGGTAAACTGTTTAATACATTACATATCGCACAGGTGAGTATTACGACTCAACTACCTACCTGTCCTCCTCTCCCTTATCTTCTCGAATGAGAGGACTTAGGGACTTGATGATTCTCATGTAATATACCGTAACTGGGTTAGGTGCTGACTTTACCCCGAAGCCATTGACTTACTCACACGACATGCCTACAATGCCGTATCATCAGCTCATGCCTTTTGGCTACAGGCTTACCAGAGGGGTTTCCACTCCTGTCCCCTTTGTAGATTCACCTGTTTGGAGTTCACGAGGCTTCAAGCATCAGTTAGTTGACTCACCATACCAGTTTAGTCGGGTTCATAGTCAATGTCTACCTTCATTGTTTTCTAAGCCATTTTCCCTTGCTTGCCACCTTGCTGTTTCCAGCAACGCAGTTAGGGTAAGACTCATATGGAGTAAGTTTCCATGACAGCATCAAAGGCTGTTGTATATTACATTACATCATCGCGCACGTAGGCATACTCCGTATGCCGTCCCTATGAAAATTATATCATTTCAGTAGGTCGATTTTCCAACATCGACAGCTTTAAATCTATCGCCCCGTTAGGACGAAATGAACCAATAAACCGATGAACTTATTCGGACTAACTGTCCAATCCGGGAACCGCTCATGTCGAGCCTGTGTCACAGGCTGCACCTTTCCCATTGCCAAGCGATGCGAAGCTGGAAAAGACCTTCATCGGCTTTTCAGCACCACAATCGGGACAAACAAGTTCACTGTTATCCGCATTGATCGATTGCAGTATCTCGAATTTGGATTGGCATGTCTTGCATTGATACTCGTAAATCGGCATTGTCTTTCCTCCGAATACATTGGGTTGTAAATCTTATCTCATCGTTTCTGCCAATGCTTTTGCCTGCTCAACCTTCTCACGGATTAAATCGCATCCGCCCTGCCAGAAATCAGGCGAAGCGATGTCAATTCCCATGTCAGCAACCAGTTGGCTGGGTGTCGCAGAACAGCCAGCGCTCAACAGATCAAAGTAGCGCGGCACAAACGATTCGCCATCGCGTTGATACTGTGCATAGAGTGACAGGACCAACAACTCGCCGAAAGAATAGGCGTACACGTAAAACGATAACTGGAAAACGTGCGGGATATAGAGCCACCACCACTGATGATCCTCACCCAACGTTAGTGAGTCTCCAAACATCTCCTGCATCATCCGCTGCCAAACTTCACAGTAGGCTTCTGTCGTCTGTTCACCCTTTTCGCGACGCAGCCGGTGCGCCTCCTGTTCGAAACGGTACATGGCGATCTGACGAAAGACGGTAGCAAAGATATCTTCAATTTTGCCACATAGCAACGCCAGCCGTTCCTCCGACGATTCTAATGTCGATTGTAACTGATCGAACACCAACATCTCCCCGAAGGTGCTCGCAGTCTCCGCCAGCGGCAAGACGGGGTGATAGTTGAGCAAGCTTTGCTTGCTAGCGAGTACATCGTGAATACCGTGACCTAACTCATGTGCCAGCGTCATTACGTCACGCGGTTTGCCGGTATAGTTCATAAAAACGTAAGGGTGCAAGTCAGGCGTAACCCCCGCGCAATATGCACCACCCCGTTTGCCCGCACGCAGTTCAGCGTCAATCCAGCGCTTGCTAAAAAACGGTTCTGTGATTTCCGCCAACTGTGGCGAAAACTTGCCAAAGGCGTCCATCACCATACCCTGCGCTTCGTCGAATGGGATGCTACCGCGATCGCCGAGAAGTGGGGCGTACCGATCGTAGTGCGTCAATTCATCCAACCCCAGCAACTGCCGCTTGAGATTATAATAATCGGCGGCGATGTCGTAGTTGTCCACGCACACCTCCGCAACGGTATTAACCACCGCCTCGTCCACCTCGTTGGCAAGATGCCGTGATGCTTCGGGCGATGAGTGTCCCCGCAAACCGTCCAGAATCTGTTTTTCATGGAGCAGTGTATTGAAGATGAATGTCAATACATGCGCGTCCCCCTTAAGTGTGTCCGTCAGGGCGACAGCAGCAGCTTTGCGCGTTTCCCGATCGGGGTTGTAAAAATTGACCAACAACTCGCTTTGTGTTAGTTCTTCGTCACCCATGCGAAAGGTTTGGCGTGACGTAATTTCAGTAAACAGTCGTCCAAAAGCGCGTCCCCTTGTATTTGCTGTTTCCTCTAAAATTTTCTCTTCCGGTTCGCTCAAATGGTGTGTGGCCAGTGCGCGTTCATGTTCAAGATAGTGTCGATACGGTGCCAGTTGCGGATTATCAATGATGCGGTCAAATGTTTCTTGCGGTATCTTTCCGATTTCAAGGTCAAAGAAAATCAGATGGGTCGCTGCTGCAGAGCCAATCTCGCGCGTTCTCTGTAACAATGCACCCCGTTGGGAATCCGCAGTGTCAGTCGAAAACAGCAGATTCGCGTAAGACCCCGGCTTATATTGCGCTGTCATTAAGGCTTCATAATCGTTGAGTGCGCTGCATAACAGATCTGCGGTCACGTCTGCTGAAGCGATACGTCCTTTATACTTCTCCTCAAATTCTGACGCTTGATCCACCATTGAATTGAGATCGGTATCTAACCGTGAATCGTCAACGCCATCGTATAAATCCGACAGGTCCCATGTCGGTAAACCGTTTGTACTTTCAGTGCTCACAGTGTTCTCCTCAACATCTTCAAAGAAACCAGCGCATAACGCCGGATTGCTCAAAATAGGGTTAATGCTTCCCCGTTAGCGGGACAAAGATCACTGGCATCAGCTGCCTTGTCATGATTGAACCCGCTTCTGTCTTCTGTACAAGTGTTAGATTCTGTATCTGGAAACGCCCGCCAACTGGAATAACCAATTTGCCGCCCGGTTTAAGTTGGTGCAGTAACAACGGTGGAATATGATCCGGCGCAGCGGTAACGATAATCGCGTCGTAAGGTGCGTGTTCCTGCCAACCGAAGTAACCATCTCCAATTTTCACTGTCACGTTTTTGTAGTCGAGCCGTTTCAGTCGTTCCCCTGCGCTTTCGCCGAGTTCTTTGATAATTTCGATCGTATACACATGATCGACCAACTCCGCTAACACCGCAGCTTGATACCCCGAACCGGTGCCTATTTCCAGGACTTTGTGCTCTTTCTTGGGATCAAGCAGTTCCGTCATGTATGCGACGATATACGGTTGGGAAATTGTCTGATCGTACCCAATGGGTAATGGCAGATCAGCATAGGCTTGAGATTTATAACGGTCAGGGACAAATTCGTGGCGGAGTACGCGTCGCATCGCTTCCAAAACGGACTTATTCTTGACACCGATTCGACCATCGGTGATGCCCTGCGCGTCAATCTGGGTTTTGACCATCCACTTACGGTCACTGTCGAATTTGTCGGCGCTTTGTGACGGTATGGCAATTAACAACAGAAGTGTGGCGAGGATATAGGAAAACTGTTTCATGTTGGCCTCCTTGTTCGTCGAAAGAGTGCCCTTCGTCAACCTTTATCGGAGAGATTAAGATGTGGTTTCCTGACCCCTCCGCAGATGGACACACCCACCGATGAGATAGACCCCGACCGCCAGAAGTATGACGATATTAAAACCGAATGCGATCGCCAGACAGGTCGCCAGAATCGCGCTTACCACAGATGCGTAACCGTTGATTCCCCACGCCCAAGCGATCAGATGCGGATGCTGTTTCTGTAACCAATCTATACCCAACGGGAAAGGCATCCCCATAAAAAACGCTAACGGTGCAATCAATCCTATTGATACGGCAATCTTCACGGCATTGGAGCTCGCAAGAAAGCGGTGGAAAATCGGGGGAAGCAGTTGCAGGTAGACAAGCGCGAGAATCGATAACAACCCGATAGCAATAACGGGCGGAGGCTGTCTCAATTTTACGACCGTCCCCAATTTCAGCGAAAAAAGGCTACCCAGTCCCGCAAAGAGCAGAAACGCACAGAGCACAACCGCTACCGCGTACGTTGGGTTCGCAAGCAACAATAGAAACTTCTGAATGAACGACATCTCAATGAACATGAATCCGACGCCCAAACTCAGAAAGTAGATCAATACTCGCCAAGTATCGGACTCTCGGAACGCAGTGTTGAAACGCGAACTATGTGTGGCGTTTTTCTGCTTCATAAAAAAAATTGGTAGCAGAATCAAAACCAACCCCGCCGCCGCCGCTTGGATCAACGTTGCAATCAGAAGCAGATAACCCCATTCGATAAATGGGATGGCGCTTCTGCCGACCGTCCGAACCATCTGAACCAGCGAATCGAAACGCAAGAATTGAAAAAAATATGGCTGATTATCAGTTGTCGGGCGGATATTGAAAGGATATCGTTCGTAAAATTGCTTCCGATCATCGGACAGAATCGCTTGTGCAGCTCGAAAGTAAATCGGTTCCGCTAATTGATTGTAACGGTTCGCTTCCATCTCTCCCATTTTGGGATAGTATGCCACATCGAAGGAACGCTCACGGCAGAAACCCTGGATCGCTGCACGATCTGCCGCGTCGAAGGCTCCTTTTTTTATTAACAGGGTGCCGGTCCGCCAGCCGCGAATCATCGCTAACTGTTGCGCGGGAACTACGCCGTCAATCCGCTCCAGTGCCTCAACTGTGGTTGCGAACAGCCGAATCATGTCGCGCGGCGGGGTCTTGAGCCAGCGCGTAATCGAAATAATACCCCCAGGGGTCAAATGTTGATACAGATCTGTGAACGCCTCGACCGTATAGAGATAGCTTTCGCTCAGGGCGTGGGTGCCCGCAGCGGACGCGCTCACAGAATCGAGCAGTGCGATCTGGATGAGGTCGTACCGCTTCGTTGTCCCTCTCACAAATCCACGCGCCTCTGCGACGTGGACCTGTACAGGATAGGGTGAATCCGGTGCATAGATACCCCCGGCGAAATCTTTGTGTTCTTTCGCGACCAGCGCAAGCACCTGTGGATTCAATTCTACCGCATCAACCGATGCTGCGCCGTGATACAGCGCAGTGAGGACATCCCCACCGCCGCCAGCGCCCAAGACCAACACATCGGGCGGTTCAGTCAGGTGATATGCCAACGCTGACGTTGTATCGCCAAGATACCCTAACTTTGATAGATCATTGCTGAAATCAGTTATCGCCGTCATTGCGTCGGCATCGGTAAATAAGCCTAATTGTGGCTGCACAGCGTGCTGCGTATTTAGGCTCAATCCCGGCACCGCACGGATTAACTCACTGCGAACTACATGCAGCAGGCCGAGCGGGCTATGCCGCTCATTTAGAATTTGAGCATCCGGGAAATTCAGTGTGCTACTCAACCCTTTGTAGGGTGAAATCTTAATTGAGACAGGATTGAACAGAAGATAGCCGATGAACGCAGCGGCAAATCCTGTTACCAAGACAGTTCGCCGCCACCGCCATAGGTTCCAACCTCCCCAACTCGCGATCAACACCGCACCAAACCCAGCTGCTGAGATGAGAGTCAGGTTTTGTGCCGGGGGAATCAGGTACATCGTAACAATGATACCTAACGCCCCGATACCGGAACCAAAGAGATCGAAAAAATAGAGACGATTGACATTTCCCGCAAATTGGAGCAATGCCAGACCAATGCAGGCGGCGCCGAAGAAAAACGGCAACGACAGAATGAGGTAAAGCGCAAAAATCGACAGCACCTGACTCGGCTGCCAAACCAGCATCAGTGGGTTAAACGGTACATATTGGTTCAGAACGAAACAACCAACGACACTAATTGAGTACGCCAGTCCGCAAATCGTATAGGCGTTGTGAAAACGTTGCCCGACCCCATCGGATTTTGACCCATTCCCTATCAGCCAGTGTTGCGTAAGCGAAATCGCTGTCCCACTCGCGCCGAATCCAAGCAGTGCGAGACTGATAATCATGTGTGCGAAATGATGCCATTGCGCTATTGAAAATAAGCGCACCAGCGTAATTTCATAAGCGATGATTGAACCGGCTAACAGAGCAACAGAGAGGAAATAAGGGTTCATCGTTACATGGGTTTACCTACGGAATTTCTCGAAGGAGTTGCTTCGTTTTCACCTCGAATCGTGCGCGGGTTGCATGATGTAACTGAGGAAACCAGAGATCTGGAGGCGGTGGAGTGGTTGTCCACGCTGCTGACCCGTTGTACAACAGGTAGACATCCCACGCGGTCTCCTTTAATCGGAGTACATCCTTCCAGATATCGCCGGTCGCTTTGTTGCTATCCCAATAGTGTGTGAATTTTTCATGCACAAATTCATTAGCACGTCTTTCCGCTGAAATCCGATTATCACTATTAAGAATCGGCTGCCAGATCAGATAAGCCCGCAGTCGATCATCAGGAACCCTGTTAAACATCTTCTTTATTTCGGAGACCCCCCGACGACATTTCGGTCAGCCCGGAGAAAGCAGGGCAACCACACGAACATAACCTGTGTCCCTTTGGAAATCATGCATCAACTGATCCAGATGCACCAGTTCTGTTACTGGCTGCCGGTCGGTCCTAAAAACATCTTTCTGTTTTTCAGCGCTCTCACTCATTTGATTAATCAGCGGCTTACGCTCCTCTTGGTCTAGCACACCGAGCAGCGTATACTGCCACGCCTTCGGGATAAAGACATCCATCTGTTGCATGAGTGTGAGTCCATCAAGCGTTCCCCAGCGCTCCACAACGAGCCCATCGTCAATCCGAAAAATATCAAAACCTGATATCGTAACCGGTTTTTCAGTTGGGTCGAGTCCCATAAAACTATTCTTGTGAGTTCCCTCCATCGTGGTCCGAGTCACCACCGTATCTCCATTGACGATCATTTGCTGGACTGAGAATTTCAGGTCGGGGAAGGCAAAGCGTAACGCTCTGACGGTCTGTTTGAATCCCTCTATGCCAGATTCACCCCCTGGTCCGATTGGGTTATGATCTATATATTCGGCGGCAATTAGCGTATCTACTTGATCCAATTGTCCTGTATTAAAGACCTCCTCATAGATGCGTGAGACTGTTGAGTGTGTGCGAGCAATGTTCGCTTGGTCTCCTGTCATTTTGAGGGAGGCTTCCTGTGCAGTTGACGTGTCAATCAACGAGCAAACACCTATCAGGAGTGACCCCACCATCAAGAGGCAAGTCAGTTTTGTTGCTATTAGCGATTGTCTCATAGTTCAACTCCTATCTTGGTTTTGGTATCTAATTCTCCAATTATACCAATTCACTCTGCAATGTCAACGAGAAAATGTGGGTCTGACCCTAATTTTATATTACTTTGTCGAATCGAAATACGTTTGAAAGACTAGCATGTATGGGGACAGTCCCGCCGAGAAAATTCCTTGACTTGCCTACCCTCCGTCGCTATAATCTGCGTATCTTACACGTGCTATACAATACCAATGGTGCTAGTTTGCAGCTGTTAATAACGTGAAACGTGATGTCCCGTTCCAGCCTGCCCCGATCTATCGAGGAAGAGCGCAATGTGTATAGCAGGAACTTTACCCGAACCCATCTCACACAAGGAGTTAGCCGTATGAACACTATTGTTATCTGCTGCGATACGCTTCGGGCAGATGTCGTAGATCACACTTGGGAAGATCACGTTGATACGCCCCATCTCGATCGGTTGCGAGAAACCAGCACGGTGTTCAATAACGCATGGGGAGAAGGCGAACCAACCATCCCGATGCGGCGTGGCTTCTTTACGGGTATGCGATCCTATCCATGGCGCTTTCATATTGATGACCGCGGCTCTGTCCCAAACATATACGGTTGGCACGCTATCCCTACAACACAGACGACGTTAGCGGAACATCTGCTGCTCAACGGCGTGGCAACGGGACTGGTCGCAGATGTTTATCACATGTTCAAGCCGACGATGAATTTCACACGCGGCTTTATGAGTTACGATTATATTCGGGGGCAAGAGTCGGATCGGGTGCGCAGCGGTCCCCTTTCCGCTATCAATATGAAACCTTACCTACCCGACGAAATCGCCAATCCGACAGACCGCCCCGGCATAGCACAATACCTGCTGAATATGCAGGATCGACGGGGTGAGGAGGACTATCTCGCACCGCGTGTTTTTCGCAGCGCGGCACGGTGGATACAGGACAACCACGAAAATCAGCCGTTCTTCCTCTGGATCGACAGCTTCACACCCCATGAATGCTGGGATCCACCGATGCACTTCGCCGATCAGTATTTCAAAGCGGAGGGTGTAAAGGATTATATCTATCCGCAGATGGTGCAGAATTATAAAGATTTAACGGACGATGAGGTGCGTCGCACGAAAGCGCTCTACTACGGCTATGTTACATTTGTCGACAAATGGATCGGCTACCTACTCAACGTTCTCACCGACCTGCGCCTATGGGATGACACGGTGATCTGCTTCGTCTCGGATCACGGCACCGAGTTGATGGACCATACGCAGTTCGGAAAGACCGCAGATGCAATGCATCCGTTTAACTGTCGGCTCAATTTCTGGATTCACCACCCGGATCCTGCATACCACGGCAAAACGATCGATGCTTACGTCCAGAACATCGATCTGATGCCGACAATCCTTTCCACCTTTGGGATTGAGGGTGAAGCGGTTGATGGCTATAACCTGCTGCCTATCATGTCGGGTTCACAAGAGGGGCAGCGCGACCATGTTATCACCGGCTGGGCGACGACCGCTGGGGTTCGCACCCCCGAATGGCTCCTCATGCTCGAAACGGTGAAAGCGGATGCCAACCCACGTCTATTCCATTCCGTCAGTGATCCGAAAGAGGAACATAACGTCGCTGCTGCTCACCCCGAAGTTGTCAGTCGGTTGCAAGGGAAACTGGAAGATTTAATCGGTGACTCACTGCCGACTACCTATACCCATCAACCAACAGCGGAACATAGCGCGACATTTGCACAGTGGGCGCAGAGCAATTTGGTACGATGAAACGGATCTCACGCCGATGGTGCGTAGGTTGGGTTGAACGGTTCAAAGTGAATCCCTATCAAGAACGATAAAGGTGTTACCTTGATTAACCTATACGCTCTCTTGGAATAAAATGGGGTTACGAGCAAATCGCTTGTAACCCCATTTTTTTGACACCAATTGGAGCACATGGTATAATGATAGCCAATAAGTTTGAAAGTTGAGAAGGGAGGTATACCATGCCACTTTGGGGGACAATCTTAACTGTTTGCTTTTCAGGTATTATCGCTCTGGTTGCCGTTATTACACTATTCAGAGGCATCCCTACACGGAAAGATATGGAGTCTATTAAGGATAATATGCAATCCCTAAGAGCTGAAATCCGAAGTGATATTAAACTGCTTGTAGATAGGATAGACAGCCTTACGGAACGTTTTGATAGGCATCTTGAATACCACGCATACAAAAGAGAATCCGAGTAACATATATTAAGGATATGATGTACTGCCATCGGAAATTTGGACCATGTGTGTAAGTCCTATTGCGTTGTTAAATCTTGATGATATTTTGCCCCGATAAGATCGAGATTCAAAGCAACATGACATCTCTTAATCTTAAACCAACCCATAAACCGGTCAAAGCCTACTACGAATCCCTACAACGTTTCGAGTCAATAGGTGTCTCTCACGAAACCGCTGTTCGATCAGCGTTCCAATTCCTACTTGAATACTGCGGACGGCAATTTAACTGGATCCTGGTGCCGGAGCATTCGATAGCTATTCGTCGAAGCAAGCGGATTGTTATTGATGGTGCGTTAATCGACAGTTTCCAATTGCCCCACGGCTATTGGGAGGCGAAGGACATCCACGACGACCTGCCGACCGAAGTGCTCCGCAAGTTTGAAAAAGGCTACCCCCGCGACAACATCCTCTTCCAAACCCCACACCGCGCCATCCTCTGGCAGAACAATCAGCTGACACTCGATGCCGACCTGACCGACCCGACGCAACTGATACATACCCTCGAAACCTTCTTCGCCCACCGTCCACAAGAATACACCGAATGGGAGGAGGCAGTTGCACAGTTCAAAGACAGAGTGCCCGCGCTTGGGAACGGTTTGGCAGAACTGATCGAAAAGGAACGGGGAGCGAACCGTGAGTTTACCGCCGCCTTTGCCGCTTTCCATGAGAAATGCCGTCAATCGATCAACCCCAACCTCTCCGAAGCCGCCGTTGAGGAGATGCTGATTCAGCACCTGTTGACCGAGCGGATCTTCCGAACTGTCTTTAGCAACTCCGAATTTACCCGCCGCAATGTTATCGCCCGCGAAATCGAAACCGTCATCACCGCGCTGATGTCTCACGCTTTCAGCCGCGAAGATTTTCTGCGTAGCCTTGACCCCTTCTACGTCGCAATCGAGCGCACCGCTGCGACCATTGATGACTTCTCCCAAAAACAGGGGTTTCTCAACACGGTCTACGAGCAGTTTTTTCAAGGCTTTTCGGTGGAGGTCGCCGATACGCACGGGGTGGTCTACACGCCGCAGCCGATTGTCGATTTCATGGTGCGAAGTGTTGAGGAGATTCTAAGGTTCGAATTCAATCGATCGCTCTCCGATTCCGGGGTTCACATCATCGACCCGTTTGTAGGAACCGGCAATTTCATCGTGCGGACGATCCGCGAGATTCGTCCAACCGCACTTGAGGAGAAATACACGACTGAACTCCACTGCAACGAGGTGATGCTGCTGCCGTACTACATCGCGTCTATGAACATTGAACATGAGTTTTACGAGGCGACAGGGGACTATCAACCATTTGAAGGAATCTGTCTCGTCGATACGTTTGATTTGGCGGAAGACCGACAGTTACCGCTGTTCGACCCTGACAATACCCGCCGCGTTGAAGCACAGAAGGGGACGCCGATGTTTGTGGTCATTGGCAATCCGCCCTATAACGTCGGTCAGGTCAACGAGAATGACAATAACAAGAATCGGAAATATCCAACAATGGCTGCGCGGGTTAAGGATACCTATACGAAAGACTCCACAGCGAGTAATAAAAACGCATTAGGAGATCCGTATGTGAAAGCGATTCGGTGGGCTTCGGATCGGATTGGAGAGGAAGGGGTTGTTGCCTTCGTGACAAACAACAGTTTTCTTGACGCTGTGGCGTTTGATGGAATGCGGAAACATCTCGTGGATGATTTCGACACGATTTACATTCTCGATTTGGGTGGGAATGCACGGAAGAGATTGAAGGTCTCGGATGCCAATGTGTTCGGGATTCGGGTCGGCGTAAGCATCAATTTATTTGTGAAAACCGGACAGACAGTAAACCACTCCACTATAAACGGGGAAGGTTTGATTCCTACCCGTATCTTTTACTACCGCACCGATGACCTATGGCACAAAAAACAGAAATTCGATTTTCTGAATGAGTGCGAACACATCGGGGATATAGACTGGCAGCTCATTCAGCCCGACGCACGCCACACATGGCTCACCGAAGGGCTCCACGCCGAATTTGAGACCTTTATCCCGATGGGAACCAAGGAAGGGAAAGCAACAAAGAGTGAAGCAGTGGATGTCATTTTTAAGATTTATAGCAGTGGCGTCAAAACTAATCGCGATGCGTGGGTATACAACTTTAATCGAAACACACTGGTTAAAAACATGAGCGGGATGATTGATACCTACAATGAACAGATGTTCAAGTGGGCACAGCGAGCCAATCGTGATGCGAACGTGGATGAATTTGTGCTTTATGATAATACGAAAATCAGTTGGAGCGAAACTCTTAAACGCAACTTGCAAAGAGGGAAAACAGCTGATTTTTCACAGGAAGAGGTGAGAGACTCTCTCTATCGTCCCTTTACTAAATCAAACCTCTACTTTGACCGAATGATGACCGAGCGTGTATACGTCTTCCCGTCCATCTTTCCCACACCTAAAACAGAAGCAGAGAATCGTGTGATTTGTGTTGGTGGCTATGGACGAAAAGAATTTGCTGTTTTGATGAGCGAGTCTATTCCTGATTTGAACTTCTATGGGGACCCACAACAATCCTTCCCTTTCTATTCCTACGACGAAGACGGTGCAAACCGGCGAGAGAATATCACTGATTGGGCGTTGGAACAATTCCGGGCACATTACCGAGACGAGGCAATCACAAAGTGGGACATCTTCCATCACGTCTACGCGTTTCTGCATCACCCCGTTTATCGGGAGCGATATCAGGTAAACCTCAAGCGGGATCTACCACGTCTGTCGTATACGCCCGATTTTTGGGACTTTGCCAAAGCGGGTCAACGGTTGGGAGAGATCCACATCGGCTATGAGGATGTGGAGGAATATCCGCTACATTTCATCGAAAACCGTGAAGTGCCGATCGATTGGCGCGTCGAGAAGATGAAGTTGTCCAAAGACAAAACGCAGCTGATATACAACGATTTCCTGACGCTGGAGGGGATACCCCCAAAGGTGTTTGACTATCGGCTTGGGAATCGGTCGGCGTTGGAATGGGTAATCGACCAATATCGCGTCAAAACGGACAAACGCAGCGGCATCGTCAACGACCCGAACCGCGCGGACGACCCGCGGTACATCGTCAAGCTCATCGGGAAGGTGATTGCGGTCAGCTTGGAGACGGTGGAGATTGTGGAGAATCTACCCGATCTGGGGTTGCCTTCTCATTAGAATAACTCAAGTTGCTAGGTTCTGTTGACACTTCATCGCAACCGGATAGTTGAGGGGGCCACAATCCTCCGTAGGGGTTGGGTCTCCCAACCCGTTGTTCACATACAAAGACGATTTCGGACTTCTGTAGGTCGATTTTCCAAAATCGACGGTTTGGTGTCGAGAGTCCGATAAATCGAGACCAGGTGTGAATCTCGACCTACAATTGACTCAATCTGTATGGTTGGTTTGGGCAGCCCACGTTGGGTGGCGGGCGAGGCAACCTCGTCCCTACGATTACGGACAGCTTCATAAGTTATGTGCGGCACGATAGAAGTCAACTTTACTATATCCGTAGGTTGGGTATCCCCGATAAATCGGGATTTCGCTTGCACTCAACTTGCCCGACCTACAAAGCCCCAGCGGGGCGATATGTATATAGAATCCAGAAATTCCACATCCCAAAGCCTCAGCGGGGCGACAGGTGCAAACAGGGGTTTTATCTTCACTGCTCATGGATTGTGGGGGTGAATAATCAATAGGTTTACGCCCGGTAGCAACTTAGATCAATATAAGAGCATTATTTACTACCTCATCTTTTAATTTCCACTTTTTTGTTAATCGGATTTTAACTTACGTTAAGGGTGTTGGGCTGGTATAATGAGGTGGAGGCTAAAACAGACAGTTCAGAGCAACCATGATATATCTATCAAGAGTAGGAAAGAATATGGAAAACACAGCAAGAATCAAGACAGCAAAAGGTAACAAAATCAGGGTCAGTGATATAGGAGACTTCAAAATTATAGAGTGGGATAATTTAAGATGGATGACCGATTCCAATGGACTCATCGGATATGAAACACGTGAAGAATTGAAAAAAGCATTCCTACAATCAGAGAATAAACAATTCTTATTAGCAGTAAAAAAGGACGACGACTTAGAACGACAAATAAGAGAGGCAGAACTAAACCTCGTTGGAACAGAAGAAATGTTCACCACAGCTGTAGGACATGAAACGCCACACATGAAATACCAAAAACAATTAAAATTATTACGCCTGAAAATGAGATACTACATACTAATGGCAGGGTCAAAGTCAAAGTGTGAGGAATATAAGGAAAAAGTAATCAAAAAGCAAAACCGAGATGAAAGGATATTCATAAGAATAGAAGCATTCATTATAGCAGTAGCAGTGATGGTGATTAAAGAAATAATCACAAACATGGGATGGATAACCAACAAACTTGGAGGATTATTATAGTTTTTGCTGGATCGTAAGATGAGATGACAGTACAAGGACTTACACGGTTGAACACTAAAAGCCTCCATTCCAAGAGTCTTCGACTTGTAGTTCGGCGATTTATCGCCGCAGGATACCATTTCCAACGCCCGATAAATCGGGCAACTACAGCAAGGCTCCCATCAAGACCCGTAGGGAACAACGATCGTTGTTCCCTACTGAAGCGCGTAAGTCCTGCTTAGGTTGGAGGAATTATCTCTGAAAGGATACCCCATTGATAGTGGACTTTTTTAACCCCGGGGTTGTTCCGTTACCAATCTAATCGCCCGACTGATGCGGTTGTAGACTCTGCTCTTGAGAGTGTAGAAGCATTTCTACTTTATTATCCATGGTGTTTAGCTCAGCAGAAAACTGCCCCAGTTTTTTTCCATGATACGTGAGAATCGCATACGGCGCGGTAATAACAACAGCGATGAATGCAAGCAGTGCAAATATCAGAGTCTGCTGGTAGTTAAGTCGCCTATTCACTTCTTCAATCTTGGTATTCATTACCTGAAATTTAAGATCTATATATTCTCTCACACGCTTCTCAGAAGCAGTCACTTCTTCTTTAACAATGGATCTTATGGACGCTATATCTTCCTTCGTAAGTTCTGAGAAGGCAGAGAGAGGGAGCATTAACAAGACTATAAGCAAAAGTCTCAGTATCACGGTTTTCCCCTTGAGGCGTAGGTGATGTTTCATAACATGAATAGTGAAAACTACGAAAATAACCCAAAAGTACCATTTGCACGGAGATATGTCAATCCCAATCCTCGTTGTATTTATGATTGCCAAGGAATAACAAAGCTGGTTAAAAAAGTAGCGTGAGGTACAAAAAAGATAATGAGATGTAAAGCGCGAACCCCTTTTATTTTTCGATGTTTCAGAAACGCCGTTGAAAACAGTCCATACTGCTCCGAGCATCAGAACTACCCACCGACCGGTTGGCGGCATGGATTACTAACGGCTTCAAGGATTGCGACCGGGGTGGCTGGGGCTGCGGTTGCGGTCATCGGTTTCGCCTGCCTGAGAAACTGTTTGAACAAGGATCTGAAAGAAAGCGAAGGGCAGCTGCGCGGGATGGCACCATTTGATTACGCTGTGTTGTGTCTGGCGATTTACGAGGCTAAGACGGAACTTCGCATTTCCACAGAAACGGATGGCGCCACGATCTTTATGACGCCAGCGGCGAGTAATGATGTCTATTTCTCCCGAATAACAGAGCCGCCGAACTGGCTGCAGCTCTCTGCCGCTTCACGTCGGGACGAACTTCCGGAGACGCTAAAGGACGCAACGTTTGAGGATCCTAACACAGGTTTCCGTGCAATGTTATATCGATCTAGGGACGAGCAGGAGATTGTTGTCGTTTATCGGGGTGTAAGGAGAACCAATATCCTCCAAGATAGCCAGACCTGCCTTTCTCAGGGGTTAGGGTTTGGCGCAGCGATATATCAACAGGCTATTGAGCTTGCCATAGCGGTTGTGGAAGCGTATGGGGATAAGGTGATCTTCACGGGGCATTCCATGGGCGGCGGTTTGGCAGCTTCAGCGAGTATCGTAGCGAATCGTCCAGCGGTGATTTTCAACAGTGCAGGGGTGCACCCCGCCACCCTTAAAGGATTTGGCTTAGATAATGCCACCATTGAGGAAAGACTGACAGCTATCGAGAACTATTATGTGCCGGGGGAATGGCTATCCACGCTGCAACGTCCCTGCTTTGTCAAGAGCGCCGCTGGGGTACATATTCCACTGCCGGATGTCGGGGATCGAGTTTCTGTGAAAGTGGTGCCTGCCAGGAATAAAGGACGTGGCAAACACTCAATCACGCTGCTCATTGCGACACTGTACGAGCTCGCCGAACCCTCGTAGCTTGTAAAGTCATTGAAGAGTGCCCATAAATATTCTCGGTGGGAGTGGCATCCTTGCCACGATTGTCTTAAATGTTTGGAAACAGTCGAGATCAGGAGATCCCTCCCACAGACATCTATAGCTGCACGGACGGCTGGATTATGAGTAATTGATTTGGGTTTATCACGCATCACGCTTCATTTACTTGTATTTGCAATGGCATCTATATAATCTTTAACCCGCTGCCGATACCGCACCGGAATCTCCTCCCGCTCCGCTGCCTCCGCGTAAGCCTGTTTCGCGTTGAGATAGACCTCACGGTACGGCATATAGGTGGGCTCCTCGTCGCCGCTCGGAGTCTCTTGTGTTGAGGCTGTGGAAAATTCGTCCGAATCCGATGTGGCTCCCCTCAATTGTAATGCCTCCGTGGGTTGTGCCTCTGTGGGCATTGCTTCAACCTGCGTTCCTTGCGCCTCTCCCGTTCCAGATTCCTCGCCCGGTCCCCCATCGCTACCTGCGATCCCTCCTGTTTTACGCGCCATTTCGATACCCGCCAATCCGATATTTTTTCGGCTCGCCTTAATCTCTTCCAAAATCCCTTCCAACTGTGCTATATCTTTCGCCTGCTGATCAATCTCTAACAATGAACGCGCAAGTTTTGCCAGCATCTCAGGGCTGACTCCCTCCGTTCCAATCTCGTTCAGTTGGTCCACAAGGTTCTTGGCGGCAGGATTATCTCCAAGCCGTTCCGCAAGTTGTCTGAGTAACGCCTCCAGTTCCGCCCGCTGTGTCTCAGGCAGTCCGTCCATCTGATCCGCTATCTTCTGTAGTTCTGAAGCGATCTCCGCTGTATCCGTTCCACTGAGTAGTTTGGAGTTTTCGCTCACTGCAGCAATAGTTTCGACAGCTGCATCTATTTCATCTTCTCCCAGTTGGTTTTTTTCTGCCTCAACCTCCTCATGAAGTTTACTGAGTTTCTGCTGAGCAGGTTGCACACCGGTGCGTTTGTTTCGCAATGTCTTGACGGCTTCCTTAACCTTTTTGGAAAGTTCGGCGTTATCAAGACCATTAACCGCTTGTTCAAGCCTTGCTGCGGCGTCATAGATAGCTTCCTGTTCCGAGGCAGTCGGAGGAGCGGGTACTTCATACATGCGCGGGATGAAAAACGAAAGCCCAACTAACAACATAGGGATGGATAGCCATTTGAGGGTTGACGGGACCGTGTAGGAGACCGCAGTCGCGGGAAGAATCGCTTGGGATGCCCTTGCAGTATCACGAATCTGCAACATGGCAAAATCATCTGTGTCCTTCCGGTCCATCGCTTCAAGGGCAGTGACCAGACGTTCCTTCAGATTGAGACGCTGATCTACAAGGTGAGCAACCTCAGACGGATTGATCTTCCGTCCGAGACTCAAACCAACCGCAATACCGCTTGCAAGGGCGATCGGAGTGAAAACTGCAAGTCCAATCGGTATTGGTAACGGAAAGAATCGGTTGACGATAAGCAATATCCCGGCGATAAGAAGCCCCCAGAAGTTAAAGGTAGCCAGATTCTGGAAACTGCGCTCGATCCGCATTCGACGTTGGATGGCAGATAGCTTATTCTGGATAACCTGTTCAGGTTGATTTTGGATTGAGTTTCGCATATCTTATAAGACGAACAAACTATCAAAATCGTTCATAAAGAGATCCGGAATTTTCTCTTGGCAACAAGAACCGATCACCTCGCATAAACCTATGGGATAGACACATCGTCGCAAAAAAATGATGATTCCGCACTAATTTGTAAAAATGGATAGGAGCTACGCACTTCCCTACGGAAGAAAACCGTTGCCTAAGAACTTACTGTAGCTGCAGGGAGCGCAGATCTGCGTTCCCTACATAGGGGTTGGTCCTGCCAAGGCATCGGGCGAGGAGACCTCGCCCCTACGTTTGCGCAGTTGCCTCTGTCTGAATCGAGCGATGATATACATTGAATAATGAGCAGCTCTCAAATAAATGAGGAGTGTTCATAATTGTTGTCTGAATCAGGATTCTCCCCGATAGATCGGGACAGGCAGGATTTAAGGATTTTCAGGATAGCATACCTGATGCGCGAAAATGGGATAAGGGCGGTTGGTTCAGTAAGCCCCGGGGGCGATCGGAACGGACGCCTGATGCGTAGACGCATTGGCAGCTATTAAACCTGTGGTGCCAGTGAGTGAGAGCGTCGTTTCCCCATTGGTCACGAGCTCATTCATTGTTCTTATGTTCCCCCTTCGGCTGCACATGTCGCCCCGCTGGGGCTAAGTGAAACGATGAACCCATGGTGTTGACGTCCCGACTCGTCGAGGCTGCTCGCAACGGCATTTCACGTATCACGTTATCAATAACTGCAAACGAGCACCGGTGGCTATTTATGAACACCCCTCAAATAAATACTTGAACAAAGGATATATCCAACGTGAAAACAAACCAACACATCGAAAACTCTGCCAATCACGTTTCACGCATCACGGTTCACGTCATATTTCTCATTGTAATACTTATTGGAGGGGGTATTGGCTGCTCAGGCGACCGATCTCCCAAGTCCGGTCGTTGGGAAATTGTTCGGCGGGCAGATTGGGAAGCGAGGTTCTACGATGTATTCTTCATTGACGAGCGCACCGGGTGGATCGTTGGCAATAACGCAGGCAGCACATTCGCTGAGGAACTCGACAGCGTCATTGCCCACACAACGGACGGCGGGCTAACATGGCAGCCACAACAGAGCGGCGTCTACCATCCGTTACGAGCGGTGCGATTTGTGGACAGCCAAACCGGGTGGATCGTTGGCGAAAATGGTGTTCTCCTGCACACAAAAGATGGTGGGGAAAGATGGGAACGACAATTAGTGGACACGTATGACAACCTGTTCGATCTTCACTTTACCTCCGCCCAAGAAGGTTGGATCGTTGGCGATTTCGGGACGGTGTTATACACAGAGGATGGCGGACAGACATGGGCGAATCGGTCGGAGGGGGTTGGCGACAACTCGCTGCGAGGGGTATATTTCCTCAATTCCCGTCAAGGTTGGACTGTCAGCCACCAGGGCAACGCCTACTATACACGCGACGGGGGGAAACACTGGACGTACCAGAGAACAAATGTCCGCTACGAGTTGTCCGATGTTCACTTTGTCGATGAGAATCGTGGCTGGATCGTTGGGGACAGGCGTATCGTGCTTGCCACACAGGATGGCGGCAGGAATTGGAAATATTTAACGAGCGGCTCAAATAAACGCCATGAACAGCAATACGGTCAGCAGATAAGAACCGGTGATGAACCGCTACATACCTTTCTCCTGTACGGGCTCCATTTCACCGATCCCGAAAATGGTTGGATCGTTGGCGACTTGGGTGCTATCTTGCATACCAACGATGGAGGACGGACGTGGAAGCATCAGCGAGGTGGAGCGACACGATTGGTCGGAGCGGATGTCGTGCTGCTGGGTGTCCATTTTGTCAATTCTCAACTCGGTTGGACTGTCGGGGAGTTCGGGACGATCTGGCATACTAAGAACAGTGGGCGAACGTGGGAACTTCAATCCGCACCCAGCTATCTACTCACAGACCTTCATTTTATCAACGATAAGGTTGGATATGCGGTGGGTGACCGTGGGGAGGTCCTCCGCACAGACGACGGCGGGTTACACTGGAAATCGCAAGATAGCGGAACGATGGAATGTTTCGGCTCAACGCACTTTATCAATGACAAGATTGGCTGGAGCGTTGCGGAATGGGGAACGATTGTCCACACCACGGACGGTGGTAAAACGTGGTTACAGCAGAAGTCGGATACGGAAAATGACCTCCTCGGCGTCTCCTTCGTTGACACACAGCGCGGGTGGGCAATCGGTCATAGTGGAGAGATTCTGCACACCACGGACGGCGGCAAAATGTGGCAGAAGCAGCGCAGCGGCGTCAACCGTCATCTCTTTGGTGTCCACTTCATTGACCCCCAAGCCGGATGGGTTGTGGGCCAAGGTGGTGTGATTCTTCACACCCGGAACGGCGGTCAAAAGTGGGAGGTGCAAGCCCAACTCGGAGAGGTCTGGCTGTCGGGGGTTTACTTTACAGACTATCTGAACGGCTGGGTTGTTGGGATTGATGGGTTGGTTATCCGCACAACCGATGGAGGACGGACATGGAAACGTCAAAGAAGCTACGTGGAAAGTTTCCTGAATAGTGTTTTCTTCCTCAACCCAAACCTCGGTTGGGCAGTTGGCGGCGAAGGCACAGTTATCCGTACCCTCGACGGCGGAGAGAACTGGCGTCCGCAAAGATGCGAAAGCCACTATAACCTGAACTCGATCTATATGGAGGACGCTGAAACTGGCTGGATCGTCGGCGATCTCGGCGTGATGTTGCGGTATGTCGTTGATGATTAGGAGATGGTAGGTCAGCTATAAAACCTTTGGTGCTATTTTAGAGAGTAAATTGAGCGATGGATAAAGGTACAAATCCATCGTTATTAGTTGGCAATCCGTCCCATTGGACTAACGGATTAAACAGAGCCATAGTGAAAGCGAGTCGAGTTTTGAAATAAGTCCACCGTCAATGTGCCACTTTCTTCAAATGACATACCCGCGTCAACATAGATAAGATGGTTTCTATCAGCATCCTAACCAAACGATAGCAGAGCGCATCAGTAAACTATTTGCAAATCTGAGAACAAACAAGGCATAAAAAAAGGGAGTGTCTAAGCGATTCATAACAAAAGACACTCCCCTTTTTCGGTTTATAGGGATTACCCCCTACGGCGCATCATCGGGCGGTTGGTCATCGGAATAGCCATCGTCCTTTGGCGATTCACGGGAAGGTTCAGGAGGACGTTCACGCTCAAAGCGTTCAGCAGCATCAGGACCCATCTCTTTGAAACGACGAACCCCCCCCTCTGTGCCATACTGATCTATCAACTGTTGTGCTTTATCAGCAGGAGCAGTTGGTAGTCCCTCGGTCAACTTCGCTTCAATCCCCTCCGGTGAAAACTGTTTTTCAATATCTGCTATACTTTGAGGGAAGTTAGGCTTGACCATATTGGAGGAACCTGATGGAGAAACAGGGGCCTCAGAGCCAACCGAGGCACTGCGTGCGGCTTCAGAGAGCCCCCCATTAGGCACAGGGATTTCGGCTCGATGTTCCCCACTTAGTAGTGCGTCGTCAACCGTCCCACTACTTTGAAGTCGATCGTCATGCTCATGTGAATGAAAGAGATGGTCGTAGTCAGTAAACTCTTCGACGGGCGACCTCGCTATGACTTCCGGTGGTTGGATGTATCCTTTCTCCATCATTTTTTCAACCTCTTCGATGGAAACCCCCAAAGCTATAGCCCAACGCTTTTTTTCTAGGTACGACTCGCCAGTTTCCCCTTCGGGAATATCCGATTTCCGAACACTTACCTGTCGGTCGAATGCCCACAAAGGAAAGGAAGCAGGCCGGTTGGCTATAGACGCTGGCAATATCCACCTTGGTGTAATCTAAACCTGCAGGAACGGCAATAACGCGGATATTTCCGTCAGGGGTTTGGATACGCAGCGGTTTCATACCATCAGAATCGGAAAACTGTGCTAGATTTCTGGGGCGATATCCGACATGTCTACTGGTTTCCCGTTTGCCTCGCCCTCGCTGTCTGGAAATACCGTCACTTTCACAGGGGACAAGGGTATCTATCAGATCTGTTGCGTCGCGCTTGACAACAGTCGAAGTCGCTGAAGAACTCGTATCCAGCCCCTTTGGTCGGCTTCCGGCATCTTAGGTGGATTGGTATCTTTATCCAAGGTTGCTTGAATCTTTGCCATAAACGTCTCAAAGTCAACGTGCTTTTGGTATTCCGTATAGCCCATGTAGCAGGCTGATAGCAACACAACTATACCCATCACAATGAGATAGGGGATTAAACGATGATTAAACATCTCCTAATTAGATACAGCTAATGCTGTTAGTTTTGTAATGAATATAATAATAAGAAGGACTAGTGTGCCGCGTTCCTGGCAATTCACTCCTGCCACATTCTTGCGAATACTCTTCGTGTCCAGTCGAGATAACAGATGGTCACTCAAAGTCGGCATATGTTACGTCATATAGTTTGGCTCTCCGGTCGTCTCCACAGTGGTACGGACAATTCTGCCAACTCCAGTCTTTTTCTTCTGATTTTACAAATACATCTCTCTCGATCCGGTGACTGTCCATTGCCGATACCGCCATTACCAGATTATCAACACCTCTTGGAAAAGTGGGAGAGGCTCCCCACTTGATAATGCCCGCCTTCTTACGATACCGGTTTATCAGTCGTTCGCGTATCACTGGTGACATCAACGCCTCACCTACTCCTCCCTGATCCGTTTTAGACGATTTGACGATGAGCATCTTATCCTTAGTCCGCAATGCCCTGAACGTTACTATACAACCGCAGACAACCCTCCATCGATATTGATCGCTGTTCCCGTGATGTACGAAGCCCGATCCGAAACGAGGAAAGCAACGAGATCGCCGACCTCAGTGGGTTCGCCCAAGCGGCCAAGTGGATGTTCGTCGCCTCTTGCTTCCCAATACTCCTCAATCGTGCCGGGTGAACCATCTGCCCTCCAAGCCCGTTCACCCTGTGCGCTCTTGATTGAGGTTAAGCAAACGGTGTTGACGAGAATCTTGTCGGCGAGCAACTCTTTGGAGAGTGCTTTTGTCATTGCAATCCCTGCCGCCCGACTGACGGAAGTTGGGACAGAACCTGCGTCCGGTTGTTTGCCACCGGGGTGAGTGATATTGATAATGCGGCCACCGCCCGTTGGTCTCATATGAGGGATAGCCAGCCGTGCACAGCGCACCGCTCCCATCAGCTTGAGATCGAGATCTTCATACCACTCCGCATCAGTTACCTGCTCAAAATTTCCACCCGCAGATTTCCCAGCGTTGTTGACGAGAATATCAATCTTTCCGTAGGTATTCACCGTTTGGTTGATGAAGTTTTCGAGCGTTCCGGCGATTGTCACATCGGCGGCAACTGCGAGCACTTCACCACCCGTTGTGTCACGAATCTCCTGCGCTGCCTCCTCTAAGACATCTTCACGGCGAGCACAGATCGCGACCTTTGCCCCCTCTTCGCAGAGTCGTTGGGCGACGCCTTTGCCAATGCCTTCACTGCCGCCTGTGATGACGGCAACCTTTCCTGTTAATCCCAAATCCATGATAGCCTCCTATAATTGGGTTAGGGGTTCGCTCGATAAATCGTCCGATTTACACGCGCTTACCCGATATATGTCAATTGTGACTTTTCTCGTAAATGTTTGCCCAGAGCGGAATCGTTTCCGTTGATGGTGGGGTGCATCGGCCCACATCACACGCCTGATAGCGAACATCTATGTTCAACGGAAACGCTTTTTCGATTGTTTCACCCGGCTTCAACTTCAGTTTCATTTTGACCGTGACCTCCCCTTCGTATACAGAAATTGGAGTGTCCCGCCAATCTGCCTGGAACGGCGCTCCCTTGGGGTATGTGACCGACAAGATTTCGAAGGACGCATCCGAACTGACAGACACAGTTGTCGGAATTAAGAGATCCCACGAAGAGGGATTTGCGTTGATATGCCACCCTTCAGCGAGTTCAAGCTGCACCTCCACATCAAAGCCGTTTCCGGCGAAGATGTCCCCTTTGGACGGTATAGAGGCTGCAAGCGCCAACACCTCGTCCTCGGAAGGCCGTGGGACTTTCGGCAATCCGAATATGTTTATCTCACCCGGTCCATCTGTGTTCAAACCAAATTGAGATGACCGTTCTTGACGTGCCTCTCCCACTTTGGTCCAGTCCGTTGTGAGATAGCGATTTGTAGCAAAAAGCATGTGCATGAAAGCGCCGGGTGACTGTTTCATCATGCCAGCGAAATTCCGCAGCGTTTTTTCTGCCTTGTCCAGATAGTCCTTCTTGTCAAGATGCTGTGCGAGGATAAGTAAGTTATTAGCCGCTACAGCGTTCCCCGACGGGAGGGCAGAATCGTAGGGATTCTTAGTGCGTACAACCAGATGTTTTTGGTTGGCAAGCGTAAAATAGAAACCGCCGTTTTTGCCATCCCAAAACAGTGAATTCATTGTGTCGGTCAAGGACTCCGCTTCGGCTAACCAACTCTCCTCCTCCGTTGCCTGATACAGACTTAGCAGGCCGCGAACGAGGAAGGCATAATCATCGAGGTAACCGTTATATTTAGCCACACCATCCCTATAGGTTCGCATCAGTTGTCCTTCAGCCGTCCGAAGATATTTCAAATTAAACCGGGCAGCTTTCTCCGCTACATCGCGATACCGTTTATCTCCGAGGACCTCGTAGCCGTATGCAAACGCATCAATCATTAAGCCGTTCCAACTTGCAATCACTTTTGTGTCGAGCAGCGGTTGTTTTCGTTCTTCTCGCGCCGCAAGTAGTTTTGCCTTGAGCGGTTCAAGTTGGCTGTGGAGGTCGTCCTCCGACTTTTTCAGCGATTTTGCGACCCTTGAGAATGGGGCAGGAAGGTAGAGAATATTGGTGCCACCTTCAAAGTTAGGTCCTTTGTCCACGCCGTAAACCTGCATGAACAATTTGGCATCCTTTCGCCCAAGAATCTTCTGAATTTGTTTTTTTGTCCAAAGGTAAGATTTGCCCTCCTCCGCATCCACTTCCGCATCAAGTGCCGAATAGAAACCGCCCGCTTCAGATGTCATCTCCCGCGAAACATATCTGAAAATCTCTTCGGCTATCCGTTGATAGAGCGGATTTTTCGTGAGTTGATAGGTTTGCAGGTAGACTTTTGCGAGCAGCGCGTTGTCATACAGCATCTTCTCAAAATGCGGAACCAGCCATTTGGCGTCAACGGAGTAACGGTGAAAACCACCGCCAATCTGATCGTACATCCCACCATATGCCATCTGGTCAAGCGTATTGGTGACCATATCAAGGATCGATTTAGAAGGTTCACGTTGATGCTCGCTCAACAACAATTCCAGATTTGTGGGGCTAGGGAATTTTGGAGCACCACTGAAGCCGCCATACGTAGCGTCGTACCGTGATTCGAGTGCTTTGACCGCCGCGGAGATCAATTCCCGATTCAGAGAAGTCTCACCGAGGGGCGCGGGAGCAGCAGCCGTTGCCTGTCTGATAACCTCTGTTATCTTTTCCGCCTGTACAATCACTTCCGTCTGTCGAGTCACCCATACCTCATGAAGTGCTTTCAGGATTTTTGGGAAACCGGGACGCCCCCGGCTATCCTCTGGCGGAAAGTAAGTACCCCCGAAAAAAGGGAGGAGGTCAGGTGTCAAAAAAACAGAGTTGGGCCAACCGCCGGACCCCGTCATGATCTGGGTAGCGGTCATATAAATTTCATCTATGTCTGGGCGTTCTTCTCGGTCTACCTTGATATTAATGAACGACGTATTCATCAGCTCGGCTATTTCTGGATCTGAGAACACCTTCCGATCCATGACGTGACACCAGTAGCAGGTGGAATAACCCACAGAAAGGAAAATCGGTTTGTTCTCAGCCTTTGCCCGTTCCAACGCTTCGGGACCCCACGGATACCAGTCAACCGGATTATGAGCGTGCAGCAGCAGGTAAGGGCTCGTTTCACGGATAAGCGCGTTCGTCCACTTCCATGTCCCATCAGGGTTCTTGAGCGCTGCTTCATGTGGGTGCGAATCCTCCGCAGCATGAACAGGCACACCAAAACTGCTGGCAATCATGCAAAAACATACGAGCGAAAAAATTAAGTTCAATCGCATACGAACGTTCCTTATTTTTGGCTCAAGTTCGATAGTAGTAGGCATATTGCTTTGAATCCCCTCTGTCCCGATTCATCGGGGATCTTATTGGGGTGGGGCGACATGTGTCGCATTGGATTTATGTGCGATGGATCGAAAAAATTATAGCCGTAATCCTTGTAGGTTGGGTTGAACACCAGTGAAACCCAACGATATACTATTTATGGTGAATTCTAAAAATACAGGACTTACGCAAATGCAGCACGAAGCGCGAGATTTATTTTTAACCCCCTAAATCCCCCTTATCAGGGGGACTTAGAGCCTGTTTTAAGAGTGAAACGGTGATCTTTAGACAGTTGTTCACATGTCGCCCCGCTGGGGCTTAGGTTGTTTGTTTGTCCTGTATTCTATAAACATGTCGCCCCGCTGGGGCTTTGGGTCTGTTTTAAGAGTATGTGAAGCGGTCATCTTTTGCCATTCTATGGGCACAATCAACCGATTTTGAGAGTATTTACCGGTAAAATGACAATTTTCAGAGATTATTTGGATTTTTCAAACAGGTTCTTATGAATCAGCTGCGTAAGTCCTAAAATAAATAGACACTTTCGCCCCCGGTAGGTGCGGTTGAAAACCGCACCGGATAGTCACCGTAGTTGAACCGGCGCAGTTAGAAACAGCGCCTACCCAACGGTAGAGCGGTAGTTTCGTTTGCTAACCGCACCGGTGCCGATTCATCGGCATCTCCCGATCTATCGGGATCCTCGGAACGGGACTCGACAAGTCGGGATTTGGAGTGTCTCATTCATTCTGAGATCTACCGTACTATTTAATCCTTACAAGTCAAGGATGGAACCATCAACATCGAAAGCGTCCCATTTACCCCGTGATGAATCTCCCGAAAGTGACCGAATATAATCTTCGTTCAATGAAACGCCCCACCCCGGTCCCTGCGGTACTGTCAGATATCCGTCGACCGGGTTCTCTTCAAATCCATCAATGAGATTCTTCCGCTCTGGGTTGTGTCCGTTGGGAACTTCTTGGATAAGGAAGTTTGGCACGACGGTATCCAAGTGCAGACAAATCACCGTTGACAAAGGACTCAGCGGATTGTGCGGCGCGATCGTTGCAAAAAACGCATCTGCCATCGCCGCAATTTTGAACGCTTCCATGATGCCGCCACAGGTACAGATATCCGGCTGGACAACATCCACAGCTTCCTTGACAAGGTACTCGCGGAAAGGATAGCGTGTATACAGCCGCTCGCCGGTGGCAATGGGAACCCCTGCATTACGACGTAGAGTTGCCATCGCGTCGATCGATTCTGGGAGTATCGCCTCCTCGAAAAAGAGGATACCGTAAGGTTCAATCCGTTTCGCCATTTCCATTGCGTTGACAGGGTTCAGGCGACCGTGGCCATCAATTGCGATCGGGACCTCGTCGCCGACCGCTTCGCGCACCGCCTTGACTATCGCTTCGACTTTTTTGCCGTGGGCGAGACTAAAAGCGGGTCCCGTCGGATCGAATGGCGTGAATTTCAGTCCGCCCCAACCAGCTTCAATGCGTTGTACAGCCGCCTCCGCCCAAGATTCTGGGGTGCTTCCGCCAATCCAACAGTAGACCTTCATTTTGTGCCGGTACATGCCGCCTATCAACTCATACACCGGAACGTTCAGGGCTTTGCCTTTGATGTCCCAGAGCGCGTGCTCAATACCGGACAGCGCGCCGATAAGCACGGGACCCCCTCGCCAGAAAGCGTTGCGATAGATCATCTGCCAAATCTTCTCGATCTGAAATGGGTCTTCGCCAATTAGGACATGCTCAACGTCTCGCAATGCACCGATTAACGCGCCCTCTTTTCCCGAACAGGCAGATTCACCAATACCGACAATACCTTCATCGGTATGTAGCTTGACGTAGATATACGCCCGCCCCTGATATTGCGCGGGAAGAATTTCGAGTTGTGTGATTTTCATTTTTTTATCCTTTGGGTGTGCTATTCATTAAATTATAGTGACTTCAAAAAATAAATAGACACTTTCGCCCCCCGGTAGGTGCCGTTGTGGGGTGAACCGGCGCAGTTGGAAACAGCGCCTACCAAACAGTGGACCGGTAGGTGCGGTTTCCAACCGCACCGGTGCCGATTTATCGGCAGCCTCGACAAGTCGGGATTTGGCGTGTCTCATTAATTCTAAGGTCCACTATAAATTAGTGAACCACACCTGTCTTTTGCTTTGACAACTTGGCTGCAACTTTAGTAGGATAAGATTTCCCCCATCCAATAGAATGATTCAAATCTGATTTAGCTTAACGATAAAGACAGACGGAGGTCTGAAGTGGCATCAAAGCAGACAGAATATGCCATTAGCTCTCAAATTCTGAGTGAATATTTGGGGTCACTATTTCTTGTCATGGCGGCGATTTCGCCGATTATCCTTTTCCATCAAGCCCTAGAAGCCGGAATCGGTCTGGCGATCCTAGCGGATGCGCTTGCCGTCGGGTTTATTCTTTTCGCCCTCATTGAAATATTTGGACCTATCAGCGGTGCCCATTTCAATCCCGCGGTAAGCCTTGCAATGGTACTTGGTGGTAAAACCGGTTGGAAGCGTGCGTTAATCTATATTTTAGCACAGATCGCCGGTGGATTGACAGGAACAATTTTTTCACATCTGATGTTCTATCATAAAATTCCCAAACTGATCGCTGTTTCCGAAGTAACGCGCGCGAGCGGCAACTATTTTGCCGAGATTCTCGGCACCTTTATCCTCGTTCTCGCGATTCTCCTTTTGGTGCACAACCGATCGGATAAACTCTCCTTGGTGGTTGGCATGTTGGTCGGTGGACAGTTGATTGCCACATCAAGCACCATGTTCGCCAACCCGCAAGTCACCGTTGCGCGGATGTTCACCTACGCGGCTGCAGGCGTAAAACCCTCCGATGGAGCGGTGTTTATCCTGATGCAGATTATCGGTGCAGTGCTCGCCGTGCTGGTTTTCAGAGTAGTGACGAGGAAGGGAGGCGAGGATACCGGCGGCTGAACCACGTTTGATAACGGAGAGTTATGAGCACAACAAAAAGCGGTATCAGCGCGTGTGCAATAGCGTGATACCGCTTTTTGTATTACTTCTGTGCGAATTGAGAAGCGGCTTCGAGATCCACCTCAGAGGGTGAATCTTTCCTCAATGCTGCAATAATCCAGATTTAATCTCTCCCCAACGCTTTGGAGCCAGTCCCGCCGGCGAGACAGACAGGCGCGGATTCCGTTCTCGTGGATTTAAATCCCGATGAAACTCATCCGTTAATTGTATTAGTTCGTGCGTATCGAGCTGGAAGCGAAAAATCTGCCAACTGCCGAAAAATTGACCCCCAAACAGTATTGACTTACCAGCCGCCCCAAAACTAACGGCTTGAACGGGCATTTTAGGGAGAGGCACCTCCTCCCATCTTTTCACCTTCAACCGCCCGCTTCTATTAAGCGTAGCGATAATCATCGTCGTCTGTGCGACTTGTGCCCGAATAGATGCAGCGTAAACCACCCGCTTCCCATCCGGCGACCATCCGCCTACATACATCCCCGTCTCTGGGCGGGGTTCAGAGACCATCCACATATCTGTTCCATCGGGACGAATCGCCAAAATATGCCGCCCGGGTTCTTGGTCAATAATCCCTTCAAAGAGAATCCACTGACCATCCGGCGACCACCTCGGCCTGGAGGCAAACCCTAAATCTGTCACCCGCTTGACATTGCCACCATCGGCGTCCATCACATAAATCTCAGTTGTTGGCCACCCGTTTCTATCTTCAGCCCGATCGCTAGAAAATGCAATCTGAGTTCCGTCCGGCGACCAATCCGGATATCTATCCCCTTTGGGGTGGAAAGTCAATTGACGGGGATTCGTCCCATCTACGTCTATCACCCAAATATTTCTATCGGGGACCAGTTGGCTGCCGCGGTCACTATGAAGGGCAATCTGTCGTCCGTTGGGAGAGAAAGCAGGGGACCCAGCATCTGCCGGGAATTTTGTAACCCGTGTGGGGTTAGTTCCATCGGCATTCATTGTGTAAACTTCAAGTCCGCCATCCCGTCTGGTATCAAACACAATTTTTGCGTTGAGTGGACTGGTGGCAAGCCAAAGGCAAGCCACCAGTATGTAGATTCTCATTTTAATTCGGCCCTCCCCCGTCCCATGTAAATGAGGTACGTTCCTTTGCCCTTTGGTTCACCGCCGTGCCCTTTCCAGTGACACTGAGATCGAGCAAAGTATACGCATCAATGTGATAATCACCTTCTGGCAAACCAGCGTAAGAGGCTCTCCGATAATCTGAATCGGAGTCTGTATGGTGCTTGTGATTTAGGGTTTTGACGTTACCATCAATGGAAATGTCTATCGACACAGGGCCTTTGCCAAGGTTCCACCCCTCACGCACCCGATGAGAAAACTCCCATCTGCCCCAGACACTCCGGCTGCTAAGGGCTTGAAACCAATAGTAATGATAACTGTTAGTTTGCAGTGATCCCGGCATTGCCCTAACATCATTCACGCCAAAATACCACTGAACATACGCCCCATCATCATCTTCAAATTTACCGCTTTTATGATCGGCGTGGACAGTGTAAGCCCCGACCACGCAAATCAATAGAGCCGCTAGCGCAATAAAAGACGTTGTTTTGAACCGTTTGAAACAGCGTAAGCGAAACATGGTGTTACCTCCTGTTAAATTGTTAGGAATGCGTTGGCATTCCATTAGAGATCTTCACCTTTTAATCACTTGTGCGATATGTTTCCGTAGCGCGTTTCTTTTCCGAGAGTTGCTCAGAAGCATTGAGGTAGGCTTTTTTCAATTTAGCAAGAGCTGCGTGGGTCAGTTGACTCACCCGTCCCTTCGTCACACCCAGGACCTCGGCTATCTCAACCCCCTTGTGCCCCTCAAAAAATTTCAACTTCAAGACCGTCTGTTCCTTATCGGACAAACGCAATAGAAGTTGTGGAAGCAACCGCTCGAATTGCTCAACCTCAACACAGCGGATCACCTCTTCATCAACGCCTTCATGTTGACACGCATCGGCTACCAGTCCATCAACCAATGGATTGTTCCCCAATGACTCGGTATCTCCTACCCCCTCGGTCGTCGGAAACGGAATCGACTTGAGTGCTTTCCGTCTTGTGTTCCGGAGAGTGCCACAAACCCGGTCGCGAGCGAAAGTGATGAGACTCGCCCCCCTTTGATCTGCCGGATCATACTCCGCCTTCGCTTCAAGCGTTGCCTGATACGCGATTTGATGAAAATCCGCTTTCAGGCTTTGAAGCTGTTGGTTGCCGCGGGTCATACACCTCACACATTGAACGATCGATTCCTCCGCGGTTAAGACCGATGTCGGTTGAATGTGGAAGAAACACTTCTCCGGGTTGTTTGGACTCCGGTGTTGTGTCACGGTTCAGCCCTCCTTCCGAGAGGTTTAGGTCAACAACAGAAAAAAGGAAGTTGATTCGTTCCTACAATTTTTGAGGTAATTCCGCCTTCACTTATATATATGTCATTCGTTTGGAAAAGTTTAGCTTTTTTTAATGATATGCGGTGGTGCTTGGAAGCAGGCAGGGCACATCAACCTATATTTTAGGGCAGGTCGCCGATGGATTGCACGGGTGTCTACCTACGCAGCGGGGGCAACACCCTTTGATGGTGTGGTGTTTATCCTGATGCAGATTATCGGTGCAGTGATCGCCGTGCTGGTTTTCAAGTTGGTGACACGAAAGAGAGACGACGCGTCGTAGGGTGCCACCGGTTTAGTTATCTGCTGCCTCCGGGGGGCCAGGGGTCTAACGTTGATCCACTGGGACTCGGTCCCATCGGTCGAATCGGCAGCTGTTCGTAAGAACGATAAGACAAATCTGCCAAATGCGGCGTTTCTAAGCGGATATGCCCCTGATACCTTGAACGCATCGCCGCGTCCAACACGCCGGTCGTCAACAGCGTCCGCTCAACCGGATATTGGGGAATCCCTGTGAGGAACATCTCTTCGATATTTAAACTGAGATAGCTAAAATGTGCGTAGGGGTTGCCATCCTGCAGGCGAAACTGAACGCCTTGAATCTCACCATTGGTCTGTCCTGCATAGGCGAAGTCGCTGGTGTAGCCGTTCAGCATCAGCACCGCCGACCTGAACCCATCGCTATGTTCGAGCAGGAAGACAGCGGGGTTCTCGCAATGGTCTTGAGGCTGTCCCTCTGGCTTATCGGGGATTGGCGCACACGCAGCGGTTGCCAGTTCAGGGGACCAAAGCCCCTCTTCCCCGGCCTGCCAGACCGCTTCCCCTTCCAAGCACTGGACAGCAACCACACCGGACTCCCCATCAGCGCGTCGCTCAATCATACACTGTAACGTCTCCAAGGCGTGGAAACCGTAGGACTCGATACCGCCATGACCTATCCCGATTGCGGCTTCGAGCGGGGTGTCAAGGTCGTACTCAAGGAACGGATTCCGCCAGCAGGTCGGCAGCGATGAACCCGCCATAAAGGGAACATTGAGCCCCTTGGCACGGTCATACATCCATTTTGCATCTGTCCAATTATACGAGAGGTGCTTGTCACAAAAAACGGGGCCTGAACGCCCACTCGACGCGAAAACGCCGCAGATCTGCTCGAACAGATAACGGCGCGGATACATGTGTTGCTCAAGCTCATTATACGGATAATCGCCATGCTCGCCAATCAGGAGGACACCATCAACAGCGAGTTCCTTCCCACCAAGTGTCAGTGCCTGGCGGATACTTGGATAGATTGGGACGTTATGCAACTCAGCAAGTTCACGTCCGATGTCCCGTGGATCAATCTGATCTAGATAGATTGAAACCAGATCGACGCGCGGCTGCTGCAGCCCGTCGTCGGTCGGAAAGCCCTTCATATACTTTGTGGCGATTACATCTGCGTGAGAGAGTGGATAGTATGTAGTAATGACAGCTGCAATCTTCTTGCGTTCGGACATTGCGGTGTTCCTTTAGTTAGATTTGCGTGACTATGGTGAATGATTAAAATAAATAAACATCTTCGCTCCCCGTGTTTGGTAGGCGCGGTTTCCCCCCGCACCGCATTCAGTCCAACCCGGTAGGTGCGGTTTCCAACCGCACCGGTTTGGAGTGTCTCATTAATTCTAAAATCTACCATAATATGGCATTGTGTGCTATAATATTGCATAAAGCGACATCATCAGGGGAGGCTAATATGGACAAAGAAACGCTGCAAATCGTAATTATGGTTGCTGGTTTCGCCATCACGATTATCACCTTTCTCTTAAAATTTCCGAGTCGAGATGAGATGAATCGGCGGTTAGATGATATGAATCAAAGGATTACTGATACGAATAAACGGTTCGACGATATGAATAAACGGTTCGACGATATGAATAAACGGTTCGACGATATAAATCAAAGGCTCATCGATTTGAGTGCAGATATGAGAAACATCTATCACATACTCATACAGGGGAAACTAGGAGAATCAGAGAAAGACGATTAATCTCCCTCCGAATCACCAGTCGCTTTGTCGCCTCACACTCTCCCACCGATAAGCAGTGGAAGTAAACCCCACTTGTTATACGCTAACTCGTATCGTGCCAGTCCGCTCCAGATATTGATTTGCGCGTAGAGAAACCGTAGGGGCGGGGTTACCCCGCCCGTAGTTGCCAAAAACTCGGTTTCTATTACATGATTCCTTTGCTAATCAGCAAATACTTTTATCATCCTTGAACAACAGGATTCCTCAAAACGCCAATCTTCTCGATCTCAACCTCAACGACATCACCATCGACTAATTTCTGATCGGGGTGTCCAACGCCTGCGGGCGTACCTGTTGAAATAATATCGCCCGGTTCAAGCGTGAGCAACGTTGAGGTGAATTCCACGATTTCCGCACAGTTAAAGATCATATGTCCCGTATTGGCATCCTGCTTGGTTTCGCCGTTGACGCGACAGGAGATACGCAGCGTGTTCGGATCCGGGATTTCATCCTTTGTCGTGAGGCAGGGACCAACGGGCGCAAAGGTGTCGAACCACTTACCATTGAGCCAATCAAACCATTCGTCACCATCTCGATCCACACGACTGTCCTTCACCTTCAGCTCGCGCTCCGAAACGTCATTGACCGCTGTATAGCCTGCAACATAATCGTAGGCTTCATCAGCGGAAATGAATTTCCCGCGCTTACCGATAACGATACCAATCTCCGCTTCCCAGTCGGTAAAGACGCCGTTAGGCGGAATAATAATCGGTTCTTCATGTGCAACTATGGTTGTGGTCGGCGGTTTCATGAAAACCCGCGGTGTCGTCTCGGACCGGCTCAATGCGACTTCGCCGCCTTCCTCAATATGCGAGGCATAGTTCCCGGCGAGCAGCAATAGTTTCTTCGGGTTGGGAATTGGCGACAGAAGTGGGTCTGTGCTCCAAACCGCTTTCTCTGAATTTTCCGCTGCCACGTTAATTGCATGTGTAGCGGCGTCAAGCCCGCGCTGTCCGGCTTCGAGAAATGCGATCATACCACTTAACAGTGCTGGCAATGCATCATCTGTGACCGCCGCTTGATATGTGGCTTGCAGGTCTAAGACCTTATCATCAACTAAAGCGCCCAGTTTGGGACCATCGGAACTCTGAAAACTTACTAATCTCATGAGACCTCCTCTAATTGTTTTGTGAGTTGAAGTTATCTACAAATGTAAACTATGAAACCAGATCGCACCTTTGCAGCAAAAGTGCGTGTAGACCAGTTAAAATTGGATTCACTCGCCTCTATTCTTTTCAAGCCAATCAACCGCAAAGTCCACAACAACGCGTTGTGGTATTAGCTGGCAATCTGCAAGCCCAACCTTGCCACGATGCACCCCATCGTGTCCTATCCCAGTACGCAGAAAGTCCTCACCGATCCGCTCAAAATCTGAACTGTCCAAATCTATATTTTCAAAGGTAGCCCATCTCCTTGTCCCTGCTGCAGAGATCGGGGCGCCCTCCTGTACGGTGCGTTTGGTCGGAAAGGTGGCACGATATTCTGCGAGGTGCATAGACGTATTGTTGTCATGTCCCACGCCGAGGAGAAGGACGAAACCTCCCAAATCGTAAATTCTGGCAAGTGGCGAATCCTCGCCCAAACCACACGCCAGTGAATGGTTAGCTGTGATATACGATGCTTGATGTCCATATGCACAGAACGAGTGGTGTGGATGTGCGCTGCGCAGGACGCCTTTCTGTTTTCGGAATGTTTCTGCGATAACCCCCATTGATCGCGTGGGCGTCAGATCCGGTTGGTAGGCTGGCATTGTCGCACGTATGATCTGCCACCACGATTCGGGTACAGGTGGATTTACCCACTGGCTCGGTTCAGTCAAATCGGTAGAGTGGGTGGGCATAACAAGTGTTCCGGTTGCACCCAGTACCCGCTGAAGTGCAATGATGACCGCCACCGGTCCGCCACAGACCCAGCCCATCGCGCTCAAAGATGAATGAACCAACAGTACCATTCCCGATCTGATGCCAAGGGCATTGAAATCAGCCTGTAGCGAGTCAATCGTAGCAGGAACGTCTGTTTTTTGAACGACTTCGCCTTGACTCATCTGCTCTATACCCAAAACCTAAATTGACCCATACAGAAGACATCTGACGCGCGGGATAGGGAGTGATCTACGCTATTATGACGAGGTGGATTATAGCAAATTCGTTAATTCAAGTCAACGACAATATGGTTGCAAAGAAGCAAAGGTATTTTGTATAATACGCTCAATTAACCATAACCTTGAACCATACACGGAGGAAGCAGTGGAACTGAATAACGGAATTAAACTCACATGGCTTGGACACGGAACTTTTAAGACTGAATTTGAAGGACAGACCTGTCTAATAGATCCATGGGTAGGAAGTAATCCTGCTTGTCCAGATGCCCTTAAAACGTTTGACAAACTTGATGCCATACTCGTTACACACGGGCACGCCGACCACACCGCCGATGCCGTTGATCTTGCGAAACAGCATTCCCCAACTGTCGTGGCGATGGTCGAAGTCAGCACTTGGCTCGCGAGTAAAGGGGTTGAAAACACAATCGGAATGAACAAAGGGGGTACTGTCGCGGTCAATGGACTGAACGCAACTATGGTAACGGCTAACCATAGCAGCAGCTTCACCGAAGAGGATGGCACAATCGTCTATCTCGGTGAACCTGCCGGATTTATCCTTGAGTTTTCAAACGGGTATAAAATCTACCACGCAGGCGATACCAATGTGTTTGGCGATATGCGAATCATCGGTGAAATCTACCAGCCAGACCTCGCCGTCTTGCCAATCGGTGACCATTTCACGATGGGTCCCCGTGAGGCGGCTTATGCGATACAGCTACTCGGTGTGCCTGCTGTTGTTCCGATGCACTACGGAACATTTCCGCTTCTGACCGGAACACCGGACGCACTGCGCGAACTGACCAAAGATCAAGCAGTTGAAATCATCGAACTCCAACCGGGCGAAACTCTGGCTTGAAATATGACGGATAATCTGTAAGATAAGCGGTTATGTCTTGATCTGCTAATTCTTGAGGGGAGAACTGAAAATGAAAATTGCTTATGCTCGACGTGAAGAGATGGAAGAAATCAGCAGCGTCCATGGTGGGGCGAAGTCGATCCTGTTCAAGAGCCTTTTTGGGAGCGATGATTTTGGAACTCCATGGCGGTTTATCCACAGCGCGATCCTTCTGCCCGGCGGTGGTATCGGTCACCACCGGCACGACACCGCTGAGGAAGTTTTCGTGACGGTTGACAACGCAGCCCAATTTACCCACAACGGTCGCACAGCGGAGATTGTCGGCGGCGCAGCCGTTCCGCTACGTCAAGGGGAGTCCCACGCCATCTACAATCACACCGACAAAGAGACCCGATGGTTTAACTTCAACGTTACGGCGATCGGTGTTCCTGCGGATTCAACCGATTTTGGTGATGACCGTGTCAATGCACCCTTGGAGTCGATTGATCGTCTACCCGTCGCTAGGTTGGATCGCAATCTACTGACCTATGGTGTGTCACACGAAGGTAAAGGGGAGATCGGGGCTCGGACGTTATGGGAGCATCAGGATTTCCGAAACAACTGGGGCTTTGTCAGCCACGCCGTGTTACCGCCCAACACCTCCGTCGGCTATCATCGGCATGACCGAATCGAAGAGGCTTACATCGTCTTAAACGGTAGCGGTCGGATGACCGTCGATGATGAAACGGAGGAGGTCTACGAGGGTGCGGCAATTCCCAATCGGCTTGGGGGATCACACGGCATCTATAATCACACGCAGGAAGACCTTGAGATGCTTGTGGTCGCTGTGTGCCTTGAACGCGGCAAGACTGACGCCACCAATTTCGGAGATAATTTGACGACGCGATAACTATGGTGAATTACGGACATAGGTAGACATTACCAATAACTCCGACCTCCGTGCAGTGCCCTAAGAGCCTGTTTTAAGAGTGAAAGGGTCATCTTTAGAAAGTTGTTCACATGTCGCCCCGCCGGGGCTTAGGTTGTTTGTTTGTCCTGTATTCTATAAACATGTCGCCCCGCTGGGGCTTTGGGTCTGTTTTAAGAGTATGTGAAGCGGTCATCTTTTGCCATTCTATGGGCACAATCAACCGATTTTGAGAGTATTTGCCGGTAAAATGACAATGTTCAGAGATTATTCGGATTTTTCAAACAGGTTCTAAGTAATTATAAAATCTACCAGAAGTTGATGAAGATGCTAAGAACTCTTTTTCTTATCCTGCTCAGCTGCTTCAGTCTTGATCTCAGCGCCTTGGAAATGGCAGAAGCCAAATCGCTTGCCGACTATCCGAATCAGGTAACGCGAGATGGTGCGTTGGTTGTCCTGCCTGACAAAGGCATTGTGTATGTTGCAACGGACTTTCAGGCGCAATGGAGCAATTTCAGCCGATGGCTGACACAGACAAAATTGGTGGAGCGGATTGAAGCAGGGGAAGATGTCTACGGGTTGATCCTCGGCGATGCGGTCGATCACAAACCGGGCGATCCGATCTTTGAGCCTTACGGTGATGTGAAAATTGTCGATCGGATCATGCAACTTCAGGAGCAGTTGGGAGAAGAACGCCTCATCTATATCAGGGGAAATCATGAATTTGCTTCCGCTGATCATTATGCCATGCTCAAAAGGGCCGGTATGAATGCGGACAACCGCCGAGATATGATTGCCCAGCTTTATCAGGGCGACCACGGCACCTATTTCAAGCAGTTCAATTTCATTGAGCGCATGACAGACGAACACTACGAATATCTGACCAGTCTCCCAACAATTGCTGTCGGCAAAAACGGATTTGTCGGTGTTCATGCCGGGACATCGCGTTCTGCCAAAAACCTCGCTGACATCGTTCGTCCAAGCAAAAAGGTGCTTGACGAGCTGCTGTGGGGGCGTCCTTCTATTGTGCTGCGGAGTGGCTATACCCCCGCCCACACGGCTGAATTCCTCAAAAGAATCGGAGGCCGAGTGTTAGCTGTTGGGCACACGCCGGTGAGTGTTTTCCCCGAGGATGAGGTCAGTGATGGTGTGGCACGACTCGGAGTACACCAGATCATCTTCTCGACCGGTTATGGTGCGTCGCCGGGGGTACGATCTTATCTCGCTATCGATCTCTCCAAACGCTACAACGCTGTCACTGAACTGCGATACGGTACAGAGATTCATCCATTGGGGCCCTAACCCCTTTGATAAGTTGGCTCAATTTCGTTTTACACAAGGACCATCTATGTCGCGTTTATTGCTTTACGTTATGTTACCGGTGCTCGTTGCCTGTGCTCTCATCGCTTCCCGATTCGTGAGTTGGGATAGCTTGAAAGGGGAAGACCCCCAAGCACTCCGGTTTGTTGTCAAGGGGACTGAACTCTTAGGAGGACGAACAGACCGGGATAACCGCAGCGCGATCTCTGCCTTCACCCGTGCGATTGAAATCAGTCCAAAGTACGCGGAAGCCTACGTTAAACGTGGGCTTGCTCACTATCGTTTGGGCGAGTACCTAAAAGCGATCGACGATTATACGCAGACATTGCTCCTAAATCGTTACGCAGCCGACGCCTACTACAGTCGCGGGGATGCCCATCGCGCTTTGGGCGATTATCAGCGGGCACTCGCAGATTACACGGCGTCGTTAGAGAAACGATGGGCGGGATTTGTAACATGGAAGCGGGCAGAAACCTATCTGGAGATGGGAGATACGCAACGCGCCCTTGAGGACTACAGCGCGGTCATTGAGCGTAAACCCGGTGCCGCAGCCTACTATTATCGAGGGGTCGCTTACGCGCAGCTGGGTCAAGACCGGCTTGCCCTCGTAGATCTCGGCAAGTCCATCGAAATCGAACCTGCGTTTGCGGAGGCATATCTCCTACGGGGCGAAATCTACCTTCGATTAAATCAACCGGACGCAGCGGAATCTGACTATCACAAAGTCGTTCAGCTTTCAACTGATGAGATTCAAGGCTGGGGAGCAGAGCATCCGACGTTAGGTCCAGTCTACTTCCGTAGAGCAGCCGCATATCGATGGTAGTTGGATATTTTTTTGAGAAGCTATATGCCAGAGAATTAGGACCAGTGGCGTGGTGGACGAAGCAGGGGTCGTTACGATGATGCTCACGCCGATTATGAAAGAATCCTCGCGCTTCAACCGGGGTCGGAAATTGCACAGAAAGCAGCAGGGAAGTTGAATATAGGAATAGCTGAATGAGCCAATATTTTCCATTTCAGTCGGAAGCTCGAAAGACTCGATCATGCCACACGCATACCGCACCAAACGCCGAATAGAATTCTCCGACACCGACATGGCGGGCATCGTCCACTTTGCTCGGTTCTTCGTGTTCATGGAATCCGCTGAGCACGAATTCCTCCGTTCACTGGGAACAAGCGTTCACACAGAATGGGAAGGAAACAGAATCGGATGGCCCCGACTATCAGCCTCGTGCGAGTATCTCAAGCCTGTCAAATTTGAGGATGAATTGGAAATCTACTTGACGATTGCCAGAAAAGGGACCAAGTCCCTCACCTATCAATTCGTTTTTATGAAGGGCGATGTAGAGGTTGCTCATGGTCAGTTGACGGCGGCATGCTGCATCTGCAACCCCGGCGAAAAGTTGAGAGCCATCCCGATACCAGATTTTATCGCGGATCAGATCGAAGCAGCGGACTGTGAAACATAAAATGTATCCGGTTCTTCAATGAACCAATCCCCCAATGAACCAATGAACTCTCTCAAAGTATCCGATATCTACAAAAACTTCGGCACTGAAACGCAACAGGTTGAGGTGCTTCGTGGTGTTTCGTTTGAAATGGCGCAGGGTGAATCGCTCGCTATCACCGGTCCCTCTGGATCTGGGAAAAGTACACTGCTGCACCTAATCGGCACATTGGATCAACCCTCGTCAGGACAAATTGAGATTAACGGCGAGGACCCGTTTGGGCTGACAGAGCCGCAACTCGCCAGATTCCGAAATCAGGGAATCGGCTTTGTCTTTCAGGATCACCATCTGTTGCCGCAGTATTCGGTCTGGGAAAATGTGTTGATTCCTACCATGGCTTTCAAAAACCACGATGGGGATGCGGAAAAGCGTGCACGGGAACTCCTTGAACGGGTTGGACTTGCCAACCGTTTGAGCCATCGACCGGCAGAACTCTCCGGTGGCGAACGGCAACGGGTAGCCGTGGCGCGTGCCCTCATCAACCAACCCAGCCTCATCCTCTGCGACGAGCCCACAGGCAACCTCGATCGCGCCATCGCAGATGACGTATCTTCCCTGCTGTTTGAACTGCACCAAGCCGAGCAGAACATTCTGATTGTGGTCACTCACAGCCTTGAACTCGCGTCTCGCTTTGAACGGCGTTTTGAATTGGAGGCGGGCAGATGCGCCGAAGTTTAAGCTATTTTTGGCGAATTCAGCTTGCTGTATTGCTCGGTGCTGCGGTAGCAACAGCGGTACTAACCGGCGCGCTACTCGTCGGTGACTCCGTGCGGGGCAGCCTGCGTGATCTCACCTTGAATCGTTTGGGACGGATCGACTACGCGCTTATATCAGAGCGGTTTTTTCGCGAAGGACTATCAACCGATCTATCCGACAAATTGGAGGGTGAAATACAATTCGATCGGAAAACGGTACCGGCTATTCTTCTGAACGGCACCGCGGTCAATGCCGAGACCAAGGCGCGTGCCTCTCGGGTCCAGATCCAGGGAATCGATGAGCGATTTGTAGGTTTGTGGGACGACGCCGCCAGCCAATCGGCTCCCGCTTTGGATAAACAGCCGGGACAACTTTTTCCCTCGGTCCACATAAACCAATCCCTTCAGAACGAATTGGATATAGAAGTTGGCGCCCAGATCCTCCTCTCTTTTGAAAGACACAGCGAGGTCCATCGCGAGTTTTTACTCGGTCACCGAGATCCATCAGAGGTTCTTCAGACCGTCCGGCTCACCGTCACGAATATCCTACCAGACGGCGGTATCGGCAGTTTTGGATTGCGTCCCAATCAGAGCCGCCCACTAAACGCTTACCTTCCTTTGACAGTTCTGCAAAAAGCGCTCGGAGGTGAGGAAAAGATCAACGCGATTTTCGCTTCTGCTGCGTCCCCGAACTCTTCCAATTCCACTACCAGTGATGCGCTTCCGGCTTTACAAAATAGGTTGCATCAGGCTTTGCAGTTAGAAGACCTCGGCTTGATACTACGCCATGTCTCATCCGAGTCTATCGGGGGAGTGGGATACCTCTCCCTTGAAAGCACGCAATTTCTGCTCAAGCCGGCCCTCATTGAGGCCGCCAAGGCGGTCGCGATTGAACGACGGACGCTGTTCCTACCAGTCCTGACCTACCTAGCCAACACCATTGCCGCCAATGAACGAACGATTCCGTATTCAACGATCACGGGATTAGATACGCAGCGTGCATTTTCTCTGGAGTTGACCGACGGTTCATCTGCTCCTCCACTTGCCGATGACGAAATTCTCCTCAACGAATGGGCTGCCACAGATTTAGGCGCAACGGTAGGAGACCAGATTGATGTTAGCTATTACATCGTGGGTCCCGGAGAAAAATTGTTGACACGAGGCACCCAATTCCGATTGAAGGGAGTCGTCGCGATAAAGGGATTAGCCGCTGATCGGGGGCTGACACCAGACTTTCCGGGGATCCATGAAGCGGCTGACATGTCTGAGTGGAACGCGCCCTTTCCGATAGATCTTAACCGTATTCGTCCAAAAGATGAGGTGTACTGGGATCTTTTCCGGGCGACCCCCAAAGCGTTTGTGTCTGGAGCAATAGCCCAACAGTTGTGGCATAGCCGATTTGGGGATTTAACCGCGGTTCAGATGCGGACGCTCTTTGGTGCGGATCTGCAAACAATCCAAACTAACTTTCAGAGGCGACTGCTGGACAAAATCCGTCCGGAACAGGTCGGTTTGGTATTTCAACCCGTTAAAGCGGACGGTCTGGCAGCTGCTACCGGGTCAACAGACTTTAGCGCCCTCTTTATCGGATTCAGTCTGTTCCTCATCGCCTCCGCTGCCCTTCTGGTGGGATTACTCTTCAGACTCGGCGTCGAGCAACGGGCGAGCGAAATCGGCATTCTGCTCGCTGCGGGGTATCCCATTGCGGCTGTCCGCCGACGTTTCATGAAGGAGGGTGGGCTAATCGCTGGGCTCGGTGGCTTGATCGGGTTGGGCGGCGGCGTTATTTACGCTTGGTTGCTGATGGCTGGATTACGGACTTGGTGGTTAGCAGCGGTGGGGACACCTTTTCTAACGTTACATATCAATCCGTTAAGCTTGGTTCTGGGGTATCTGATTGCACTTCTCGTGATCCTATTCTCAATCGGCTGGACCGTGCGACAACTCGGCAGGGTGCCTATTCCTGCGCTAATTGCTGGCGGATCAGGTGCCGATGGACTCTCCAATCGAAATTCGAAGGTCCGCGCTCGAAGCCAAATTCTTGCTTTTGCCAGTTTGGGAATCGCCCTCGCCTTAACGATATTTACCTTCGTATCCGATGCCACTGCTTCGACCGGGCTATTTTTCGGAAGTGGCGTGTTGTTGCTGATTGCGGGACTCTCTTTCTTCTCCATCTGGTTGCGGTCGGGTAGGCGAGCAGCAGGTTCGCCGCGAGTTGCCACAACGGCGCAGATGGGGATTAAAAATAGTGGACGCCAGCCGGGGCGCAGTATGCTTTGTGCCGCGCTGGTTGGCTGTGCCTGCTTCGTCATTGTCGCGGTAGGAGCGAACCGTCATATCGAGGGGGAACAGGAAACGATTCCAGAAAAGGCTTCCGGCACCGGTGGGTTTGCTTTGATCGCTGAATCCGACATCCCGCTGCATCATAACCTCAATTCTCAGGAAGGGCGATTTGAGTTAGGGTTTTCCAAATCTGACTCAGACGCCACGGCACTGACTCAGATCTTTCCGTTTCGCCTCCTACCGGGGGAAGATGCAAGCTGCCTCAATCTTTATCGCCCCCAAAAACCTCGTATTCTGGGGGTGCCAGAAGATTTTATCGAGCGGGGTGGATTTCAATTTCAGAAAACGACTGTGGCGAAGGAGAAGCCGTGGGAATTACTCGAAGACGAATTGGAGCCGGGTGTTATTCCAGCCATCGGGGATTACAATTCAGTCCAATGGATCTTGCACCTCGGGCTTGGCGACGAACTGAGCATCCAAGACGAATTGGGAGCGCCATTACAGCTTCGTTTGGTCGGGGTTCTACAGCGCAGTTTTTTTCAGAGTGAGTTGCTAATTTCCGAGGCTAATTTCAAGAAATACTTTCCAAGCCAAAGTGGATATGGGTATTTCTTAATTCAGACACCTCCAACGCCCAATCCGGCGGGATACGCCGAAAACGCAGAACACATTGGGCATACGCTGGAAAAGGCGTTGGACGATTACGGATTGGATGTCACGTCAGCGACTGAAAAATTAGCCGGATATCGAGTCGTTGAAAATACCTATCTCTCTACCTTCCAGACGCTCGGCGGGCTTGGGCTACTTCTCGGTACACTCGGTCTGGGGATTGTTCTGTTGAGGAACGTCATTGAGCGAAGTGGAGAATTAGCGACTCTGCGCGCCTTCGGTTTTCGGAGAGCGACCCTGTCGTTGATGCTCCTATCGGAAAATGGATTTCTCCTGTTGACCGGGATTCTGATTGGCACCGTTTCTGCGCTTATCGCAGTGGGACCGCACTTGACGACCCCAGGGGTTCAAGTGCCGTGGTTTTCTCTCACGATGACGTTGGTTTCTGTGCTGCTCGTTGGTATAGTTGCCAGTGCGATCGCTGTCTACTTTGCCCTGCGAAGACCACTACTGCCTGCGCTCAAACATGACGCTTGATTCGGGGACGCTTACTCCACCTGAACCACATCGGGTCTGCTGCCGATGGAAGGCGGCGCTAGCATCCGCTTCTGCTGCTCCGTCAGGTTGTCGAATTCGTCCAGATCGTAGTAGTTGTCCGACCATGCCGAATGTCCGGGGCTATACTTGTACAGCAGGGATCGCCGCTCATGTTTCGCACACCACGGCATCGTTCCGTGGATGAGTGCCTCCGTGAAGAACAGCGCATCCCCCGCCTCAACTGCCGGTTGGACGACATAGTGTCTTGGACGTTCATAATTACGGATATCGTCAGGCAGGCTTGAGAGGAAATTGGTTTTATGGCTGCCCGGAATACACGCAAACCCACCGTCGCCTTCTGCGGCATCTGTCAAGAAGTAGGTGATGACGCTCAACCCGTTGCGCATCACGCCGTCCCAATATTTGTACCAATGGTCACCGACAACTTCGGGACCTCCATGTAGCCTACCGCTCTCGCCCCCTTCGGTCATGAAAATGCAGTAGTCGTGATCGAGTCGTACCTTGGGACCCATTAACTCTATCAGGTAGGGCAACACCTTGGGGTGATCTATCAATTTTTTGTAGGGCTCGCCCCAACACGAAACTCGACTGGCACGGCGGTAGCGCGTATCATCGCCTTCGGGAGGGAAGGCGCGATCGGCGATTTCGTTCATCTCCGCAACTTCATCGGTGGACAACACGTTCTTGATAATTAGATAACCTTCGAGATCGAAGCTAAATTTTTCTTCACCGGTCATAACGCGACTCCTTGCATAAAATGTGATGTGTCAATATTAACACAGATTTTTTAAGACTGCGGTATGTATTAGGAAGGTTGGTTATGGTATAATAACCTAAGTTAGTGGCTATCAAAAATTACTCGGATTACCGTTAAATTTAATGTTTTTCAACTTTTCGTTCCAGGAGAACGGTATCTCCATAGAATGCTGAGCGGGAAAAAGCAAGAGACTTCGATCTTTTCTCACTTTCGTTCTCCATCCAGTCAGACGACACGGAGTAACTTGCGTTATACTATTCGTGCTTCTACCTAAAGCGATAGTACTTGATGAGTCTAACACAAAAAGACCTTTCTGTGAAGGTGTTTTATTTAAAAGGAAGGATTCCAAACATGTATCGAAGCAGACCGATTTTATTCCAACTCTCTCTCTATACTCTGATTTTCAGCTTGATTGTGTCCACCAGTTGGGCTGGTTATAAACGTATCAACGAACCAAACCCAGATGACCCGATGGCGGTTGAGATCTATAAGTTGGACAACGGCTTAACCATCTACCTCACCGAAAACCGTGAAGAACCACGATTCTACGCGGAAATCTCGGTCCGTGCCGGTAGCAAACATGACCCCGCAGACGCGACCGGCATCGCGCACTATCTGGAACACATGCTCTTTAAGGGGACCCAAAATTTCGGCACCCTCAACTACGAGGAAGAGCAGCCGCATCTGGATAAAATCACGGATCTCTATGAACAGCACTTTCACGAAATCGATCCGGAAAAACGGAAGGAGATCTATGCTGCGATTAACGAAACGGCACAGCTCGCCGCCCAATATGGCATTCCCAACGAACTTGACAAGCTATACAAAGCGATGGGGGGACGTGGGGTGAATGCGCATACGTGGGTGGAGGAAACCGTTTATAAAGTAGATCTACCTGCTAACCGTCTGAAACAGTGGGCGGTTATTGAATCCGATCGCTTTATTGATCCGGTGTTTCGCCTCTTCCAGACTGAGCTTGAAACCGTATACGAAGAAAAGAACCGGTCGATGGATAGCAAAAGTCGTATCATCAGTGAAGCTGTCAGGGGCCTGCTCTATAAGAATCATCCGTATGGGCAACAGACAACACTCGGTTCGGTCGAACACCTGAAAAACCCGTCTCTGAAGCAGATGTACCAATTCTACCACACCTACTATGTGCCCAATAACATGGCGATCCACATCTCCGGTGACATCAACAGCCAGGAGACCATCCGTATTATCGACGAACATTTCTCCCGGTGGCAATCGAAAGAACTCCCTGAAGCTAAGACATGGACGGAGGAACCGCTCCAAGGCGCCGAGCGTGTGACGGTCAAATATCAAGGTGAGGAATATGTCCTACTTGCCTTTCGTACAGCGGGTCGCAATCACCGGGACGCGGAAGCCTTAAAACTGCTCGACATGACTTTAGATAACGCCACAGCCGGGCTAATCAATCTGAACCTCAATCAGGGGCAAAAAGTCCGCGAGGCGGGTTCTTATCCGTATCTAGACAACGATTATGGGGCGCAATATTTGTGGGGTATTCCTAAGGAGGGACAATCCCTTGCAGAAGTTGAGGCGCTGCTTCTGGAACAGGTTGAACTAATAAAAAAAGGCGAGTTTGAAGAATGGATCATTCCAGCCGTCGTAACCGACTTTAAGAAGTCGCAGAAATCGGACTTGGAATCAAATCGGGCGCGTGTGAGTATCGTGCGTGATTCGTTCTTGGCACATCAGGATTGGGATACCACAGCAGGGGAAATCTCGCGCATGGAGAAATTGACCAAGCAGGATATTATCGATGTGGCTAATCGATATTTTGGTGATGACTATGTGGCGGGTCATCGTTTAGATGAACAGCACGAAGTCCCCTCTATCGAAAAACCTGCCCTCGATACAATTGATATTGATGCGACACGGCAATCCGATTTCGCCAAAGGGGTCTTAGCCATGCCGGTGGAACAGATTGAGCCGGTCTTTGTCGATGCCGCGAAAGATTACCAAATCACCGACTTTCACGAAGGCGTCAAACTCTACTACGCCCAGAACCCGATCAACGATCTCTTTGTTTTCACAATGTCCGTTGAGGTTGGCAGTCGCCACAATAATAAGCTGGCTATCGCCGCGCAGCTGCTCGATAAGTCCGGCACCTCTAAATACAGCAGCGAGGATCTAAAAAAAGAATGGTATAAACTGGGGACCGATTTCAGTCTCAACGTCGGTAACAATGAGACAACTATTGCCATATCGGGGCTTGACGAAAACTTCGGTGCATCTTTGGCGCTGGCTATGGATTACCTAACGCATCCCACCGCCGATGCCGATACGCTTGAGGAACTAGTCAAAATCATCCTTGCCAATCGGGAGGATGCCAAGAAAAATTATCGCAGCATTCGGGGTGCCTTGGTCAATTACAGCCGTCACGGGAAAGATTCACGCTATCTGCGGCTGTTGCCCAGCGAAGCGGTTCAGAAGCTGACGGTGGACGATCTCCACAAAGAGATTCAAGGGATCTTAAGCTACAAACACACCATTAGCTATACAGGTTCGATTCCTCTCGATGAAGTACGAGCAACCCTCAAAGCGCATCATCCCATCCCAGAAACTTTGGTTGAACCGCCACCTTACTATTTCCTCAGAACGCGGATTCCTGAACAGACCCAAATACTGTTCTTTCACAAGGAACTGGCACAATCGCAGGTGGACATCGAATTTGGTGGTGAAGATTACAATGAAGCGAATAATCCCGCCATCCAACTCTATAACGCCTACTTTGCGGGTGGGATGTCCGGCATCGTCTTCCAAGAACTTCGCGAAGCCCGCGCGCTTGCGTATTCGACATTTGCCAGATATGCGACGGGCAGCCGTAAGGGTGAGCAAAATCTGATGTGGGGATATATCGCCTGTCAGGCGGACAAAACGCCGGAGGCGGTGGAAGCTCTCGTCGACCTCATTGATAACCTGCCAGAATCGCCTGAACGATTCGACGAGGCACGTCAAGCCAGAATCAATCGGTATCGCACGGCGAAGATCGGTTTCCGAGACGTCATTGGTGCAGTGCGTTCTTGGGAGCGCTTAGAAGTTCCAATCGATCCGCGAAAGGCTCGCTATGAGTCGATCCGAGCGTCAAATATGGACCTAATGCTCCAATTCCATAAAGCGCACGTTCAAGGACATCCAAAACTGATCTCCATCGTTGGCGATCGGAACAAGATGGATATGGAAAGGTTGGCAACGGCGGGGCAGGTGATAGAAATCGGGTTGGAGGATATCTTCGTCGATTGAGCCCTTCTCAGAGAAACCGAGTTTTTTTGAAAACTCGGTTTCTTTGCACAATTTGTCAACACGAGCGGTCGCGTCATCCCCTTAATCCATGATTCGGACAATAATTATGAGCGTCTCTCAGGTACTATGAACATATACCTTATCATTATACTGATTGCACTGATTGGCGAATTCGCGCTTCGCAGCATTGCGCGCTATCTGAACTTAAAGCGCTAGATCCAAAACTCCCCGCTGACTTTGAGGGATTCTACGATGGGGACAAATACCGCCAATCTCAAGAATACACCAGAGCCGGCGCGAGATTTGCCTATGTTTCATCTACATTCGATCTGTTCCTAATTTTGGCTTTCATCTTGGTGGGTGGGTTCAACGCTGTGGATGGACTTGTCCGCGGGTTGAATCTGCCACCAATTCTAACAGGCTTAATTTTCTTCGCAATCCTCTATTTTGCAGGGGATATTATCTCCATCCCCTTTTCGCTCTATAGTAATTTTATCATTGAAGAGAAATTCGGCTTCAATAAGATGACGGTCAAGACGTTTATATTGGATCAGATCAAAACTTACGCGCTGGCAATCATTCTGGGGGTTCCCCTACTCGGTGGGGTGCTGTACTTCTTCGAACAAACCGGTAGCTTGGCGTGGGTCTATGCGTGGGGACTAATCTCTTTTTTTATTATAATTGCGCAGCCACTTTTTACCACTCTGATTGCGCCGATGTTTAACAAATTCACACCGTTAGCGGAGGGCGAACTTAAAGATGAAATCCGGCGATATACGGAAAAAGTAAAATTCCCGCTCACAGAGGTTTCCGTCATGGATGGCTCTAAACGCTCAACACACTCTAACGCGTATCTAAGCGGTTTCGGAGCGAAAAAGCGGATCGCACTTTTTGATACATTAATCGAAAAACATTCCGTTGCAGAACTTGTCTCAGTTATTGCACATGAGGTGGGACATCATAAGAAAAAGCATGTCCTGAAAAACATAGTTTTATCGGTGCTTCATTCGGGACTATTACTTTTTCTGCTCTCACGCTTTGTTGAAAACAGGGTGCTCTTCGATGCGTTTCAGATGGAACATACGTCGATCTACGCAGGGATTGTTTTCTTCGCTATCCTCTACGCTCCAATTGAACTGGTTCTCTCGATTGGTCTCAACTATATGTCTCGGAAGCATGAGTATGAAGCCGACGCCTTTGCCGCTGAGACCATCGCCTCTCCCGATCCACTCATTTCCGGTTTGAAAAATCTGTCTGTTTCCAACCTCGGCAATTTGACACCGCATCCTTTGACTGTTTTTCTCAACTACAGTCACCCACCGGTGCTTCAACGTATTGCAGCTTTGCGCCAATTCGGAAGCACGTCGTAATAGGCACCCAAACCTGTGTGATATAATCTATATCCTCTATGCCAACAGCAGATTCGTCCCTTCCAAAAATGGAGCAGTACTCGGTCGAAGGTGTCACCGTCAAATCACTCCTCATTGCCTCGTTGCTTATCCCGATTAACTGCTATTGGGTCATTGAGATGGAGGTCATCCGCTACTCCGGGCATCCCGTCACCATCTCCCTCTTCTTTAACGTCGTTTTCAGCCTTTTTGTAGTTATCGGTGTCAATCAGTTCCTCAAGTGGTTTTCGCCCCGTTCTGCGCTCAATCAGGGAGAATTGATCATCATCTACCTGATGCTCTCTATCGCGTCTGGCATCACAGGGCACGACATGCTCGAAATCCTTGTGCCGATGTTGGGACACGCCTTCCGCTTTGCCACGCCGGAGAACGAATGGCGCGACCTATTTCTGCCCTACCTACCGGAGTGGCTGACCCTCAGCGATAGCAAAGTTGCCCGTGGATACTATGAGGGTGAGGTGAACCTCTACACCCCCGAACAGTTGGTTGGCTGGATCTCACCCGTCCTTTGGTGGACGACGTTTATCTTTGTGCTTGTCTTCGGGATGTTTTGCATCAACGTCATTATCCGCAAGCAGTGGATTGAGCACGAGAAACTTAGTTATCCAATTATTCAGCTTCCACTCCAGATGACGGAGACACAGCGGCAGGCGTTCTTTCGGAATCGGGTGATGTGGCTCGGATTCGCCATTGCGGGAACCCTTGCACTGCTGAACGGTCTGAACTTCATCTTCCCCATTGTTCCTGAACTTCGGACGCGGATTCGGAGTTTCCATCTTTTCACGGAGAGTCCGTGGAACGCCATGGGGCGAATTCCACTCTCGTTTTATCCATTTGCCATCGGGCTCGGATTCTTCATTCCGCTCGACCTGTCCTTTTCATGTTGGTTTTTCTTCTGGTTTTGGCGATTGATGCGTGTTGCCGGTGCCGCAATGGGCTTGCAAAGCCTGCCGAACTTCCCTTACATGCGAGAACAGGCATCGGGAGGCTATATCGCGCTTGCGGTTATTGCGCTCTGGGCGAGTCGAAGGCACTTGATGGTGGTTATCAGAAAGGTGTTCGGCGGAGCGGAGGATGTCGAAGACAGGAATGAGCCGATGCAGTATCGCACAGCGGTGCTTGGGCTAATTGGTGTGATGGTGTTCCTTGTCTGCTTCTGCTATCGCGGTGGGGCAACGGTAGGTATCACGGTCAGCTTCTTCGTTCTCTATTACGCGATCTCGATTGCCATTACCCGTATGCGGGCGGAGCTAGGGACGCCTGTCCATGACCTACACTATTCCGGACCCGACGAAATCCTCACACGAACAATAGGTACACGAAAGCTGGGACGGGGGAACTTGGTGATGTTTTCAATGTTCTGGTTTATCAATCGCGCCTACCGCAGCCACCCAATGCCGCATCAACTGGAGGGGTTCAAGATGGCAGAGCGGACACGTATGAACCTACGGCATCTTGCGTTGGCACTGATGCTTGCTGCGTTGCTCGGCTCGCTCTCAGGTTTTTGGGCGCTTATTGATCGCGGCTATCAGCTTGGGATGGAGACACGTGCCTACTGGCCCTCGTTGAGTGCGTTCGGGATCGAACCGTATCGACGGCTCGACCGTTGGCTGAGTACACCGACAGACACATTAATCGTCGAGAGTGGCTTCATGGTCGGCGGTTTTATTATCGCTAGTTTCTTGATGCTTTTCCGGATGCGATTTGTGTGGTGGCCCTTCCACCCCGCCGGTTTTGCTATCTCGACGAGTTGGGGAATGCGGGTGACATGGAGCTGCCTTTTTGTGAGTTGGCTGATCAAGTGGCTGCTGTTACGACACGGCGGAATTGGACTCCATCGTCGCGTTGCCCCCTTCTTCTTGGGGCTGATTCTCGGTGAATTCACCGTCGGCAGCCTCTGGACGCTCTTCGGTATCTTGGGACGGATGTCAACCTACGGTTTTTGGGTGTGATACGTTGGCGGAAACCTGAATCACCGACAATCCTTCCAGCTCAACGGCACAGATAATTCTTGTGCGAGCACCTCCATATCCGCTGCTAACTTGAGAGGCATTGGAATTCCATGTGCTAAATACTCGGTTCTACGGCGATAACTGCCCTCACCTGGCCACTGCGCTTCACCCTGTTCTTCTGCCGGCGGTGCAGACTTTAGGTAGGATTTGAGCGACGCGGTCCTTTCATTTAGCCAATCCCCGTGAGGACGTATAGCGATAAACAGCTTTGACGAGCCTCCCGATGTATCTGTTGGTCGTCCGTCGGTTCCTAACTCATAGCATAGCAGTCCTCCCGCCAACCCCGCCGTCAGCAGCTCGATCATGAACGCCAAGCCGGATCCCTTGTATTCACCCATCGGCAGAAAGCGTTCAGACTCAACAATTGCCTCTGGATCCGTTGTCGGCTTCCCCGCTGCATCCAATCCCCAACCGAGAGGAACACGCTGTCCCGTCTCGGCGGCTTCCCGGACCCGACCGATGGCAATCTGTGTCATGGCGATGTCCAACACGACCGGTTCCGCCCCTTCGCCCACCGGAATACCGATAGCCATCGGGTTATTGCCCAAGGAAGGTGCAGCGGTGCCCCACGCCGGAAAGTTGATGATAGCGTTTGTGTACGCCAGACCAATCATGCCGGCCCGCGCTGCGCGTGCTGCATAGCTATATCCGCGTCCCCAGTGTGCTACGCCCCGGATGGTGGCTGCACCGATTCCGTAAGTTTCGGCACGTTCTATTGCCATATCCATCCCAAGGGCGGAGACATAGCGTCCGATACCCCGGTCCGTTTCCGCGAGCACCGAAGCTGGCTGTTCTGCAAGAATCTGTACGTCCGGATCCGGGTTCGTCAATCCGGTTTGAATGTTCTCGACCATCACCGGCAGCAATCTCACGCCGTGCGAATGTACACCGCAGAGATCAACCTCCGCACCAATCTCTGCCTCCACCGCTGCTACATGTGACGGGGCACCAACAGCCATCAGTGCCCCTTTAAAAAATTGAACGAGCTCATGATGCTCAATTCGTTTTGAATCTACCATTATCGAAAACCTCGGTTTCGGAAATAGTTCGTGTTCAGGTGAGACAGAGCTCATTTGACACCAACTCAATTTATGCTATAATTGACATAAAGAATATAGTTGAAAAATTGATCTGCGTACGACTTAGACAATGCAGAGAAGGAAACCAGCATGCCCTCCTTTGATGAACTCGATTTCAAACTCCGCACCTTCATGAAACTTTATCGCTACCGACGCTACGACACAACGCCGCACACCCCATTAGAGCGACCCTTATCAGAATCCCGAGTTGCCCTTGTCACAACCGCAGGTTTGTATACAGCGTCTCAAGAACCGTTTGATGATCATTTCATGGCCGGCGATTACTCCTATCGTGAAATCCCTAACACTGTTGATGTGCAAGCGTTGCAGAGTGCACACAGCAGCACTGTATACGATCAGACTGCCAGTTCTGCGGATCGGAATCTGGTGTTTCCACTGGATCGCTTTCGAGAGTTGGAGCGGGAGGGCAAAATCGGGGAACTCAACGACCGGCATTTCAGCTTTATGGGATCGCAGCCCGCTCCGGGACGTTTAATCAAGCGTTCGGCTCCGGAAGTTGGACAAATCCTCAAGTCGGATGGAGTTGATGTTGCTTTCCTGACTCCCGTTTGACCGCTATGCAACCAGTCCGTTGGGCTGATTCAACGCGCAATCGAAGAAGCTGGTGTCTCAACCGTGTCAATCACGCTGGTTCGAGAAATTACTGAGCAGGTCAAACCGCCTCGATCCCTTGCGGTGCCGTATGACTTTGGCTACCCGCTTGGTGAACCGAACAATCCGGTCCTACATCATAGAATCATCTCAGCCTCGCTCGCGCTTTTGCAGGATGATCAACCTCTTCCCATCCTTGAGACCTTTACCTCTTAATTACTTTGAATCCCGCCTATCCCCTAGTCTCGATTTATCGGGGATCTTACCGGAGCAGAGGGCGTGTGTATCAAAACGCACTACAACCGTCGGTCGGGCATCTTGCCTGAACTATAGCCCCAGCGGGGCGACATGTATATAGAAAATTGAATGGCTACACGTCCAAGCTCCAGCGGGGCGACATGTGTATCGCACGTAGGTCGGGTTGAACGGGAACCATCAAGCCTAACACCATAAACGTGGGATGGAGCCTCCTAGCCTGATCCAAAACCCTTTGGGCTGACAACTTACATTAGGAATGAGTCAAGGAATACCTCCTCCGGGTATCCTACTTGAGTATAATCATCTTCTTCGCTGCCGAGTAGCCTCCTGCCTCAAAGTGGTAGAAATATGTACCGCTCGAAACCCACTCCCCGGTATCACTTCGTCCATCCCAATATGCTGCTTTTTCTTGGGTGAGGTATAGTCCTGGTAACTGAGTGCCTAACTTAATAGTGCGAACCTGCTGCCCTCCGCTATCGTAGATGACGATACTAACAGCCGCTTCCGTTGCGAGTTGGTACGGTATCCAAGTTTCAGGGTTGAACGGATTGGGATAATTTTGCAGTAAGCGCGTCTGTTTCACATAACCAAAGGCGGTCAATAACTTCTCTTTCGGTTCAACTGCCAATGAGGCATCATAGGTGAATCCGCCTCTAAGTGTAACTTCCTCTCCGTTGGGGTTCCTCAAGACAACATCCTTCGGACCAGGGGTCGTCACCTCCGGCGTCCTGACTATCAGTTCTGTCAATGACATGTCGGTGATGGCTGAAACAAGTACACCGCCAATAGTGACCCTCGTACTCCAGTTGCTGACGCGAAACCCTGTTCCAACGATAGTAACTCGCGTTCTACCTTTCATGGGACCCACATTGGGGGTGATACTGGTAATATTAAGAGGCGCATTGTAGGTGAATGCCCGTGTTTGCACGACCTGTTGACCATCGGCGTTGACCACACGAATATCTTTGTGTCCAAAGGGCAATGGCAACGTCTTTAAGCGGATTTCGGTCGGCGAGAGACTGTCCAACTGTTCGACCTGTATGCCGCCAATGAAAACAACGCTTCCGTCGCGGAAGTTATTTCCGCTGATAACTAACTCTGTGCCGCCGTCGATAGGTCCTTCGATGGGATAAATCTCGCGAATCACCGGGGGCGGGAATGGATTGTAGGTATACCCGTTCTCCAAAACCTGTTCCCTTCCACCCGGGTCGGTTACGGTGACATCTACCGTTCCAATCGTGCCGGACGGAATTGTGAAATAGATCAACGCTGGTGTGACGACGACATCAACCGCCGGGTTATCCCCGATTTTTACTGCCGCATCGGGAGCGAACGAACCGCCAGTTACAACGCCAGTTCCACCACCCATCTGAGATCCATGCGTTGGAGTCATTGTTAGGGTTATTGATGGCGTATTCGTGTAAAGAAATTTCCGCCTTTCAACGGTCAAAGCCCCGCTATCTGGAAAACGAACCTCAATGTCTGTTTCACCGATGACTCCCGGCGGTGTGAGTCCCGTAATCAGCGTATTGGTTACCTTGAGGTCCTTTACTGACTGACCGCCGATCGTAACAGTCGTCCCGACTGGAAAATCTCCCCCAAAAACCGTGATAGATTCGCCACCTTCGACGCTGCCCTCTTGAGGAGAGATCGTTCTGACTTTAGCCAAATAATAGATGCCGTCCTCCGCCGTGCCCGCATAAAGCCCCGATCCATGGGATAGGAGAGAATAAACAGAGCGTTCTTTTAGACCGGTAGGCGACCAAGTTCCTAATTGTAAATCAAAGATGTAAACACCGTGTGTGCGCAACCCTGCGAACAAACGACCCTCGTGAACGGAAAACGTGGAAACATACGGCGGATCATTCGGGCGTCCGGGATGACCAATTGGAAGTCCAATCACCGGATATTCCCAATTTTGCGCCCTCTCGTTCCATACTCCGACGCCTGCTTGACCGGCAACAACCAGTCGCCCATTGAGTACCGCCCAATCATTTACACGACCATAATCAAAACCGCGGAGCCATTCCCATGTCTTGCCGCTGTCAGGTGAACGGAGCATTGAACCAATTGATATTGCACTCCAAAGAGAACCATCAAACTCTGTCATCGAGTAAATGCTGTTTCCTGCCAACCACTCCTCTGAGATGTCATGCCACGTCTCCCCACGGTCCGTTGATGTATAGGTGCCATTATGGTACATCACATTGATGGTATGGCTGTCAGTGATAAGGACGTGACGAACTTCACCGTAATGACGTGTGCCGTCTTGAAACTCATGAAACCGCAATCCATTCCGAATCGGCTTCCAAGTCAGCCCAGCATCATCGGATCGGAACACGCCTTGGGTCCATGTGCCCACATAAATAGTATCCCTGTCGACCGTCAGTGTGCTGACCGGATCGTTGAACGAAGTCGGCGACCAGCTATTTCCACCGTCCTCGGAAACAAAGACACCGTTATCGCTCCCGGCGTAGAGTCGAAAGCCGTGGGCTGCAAGCGAAGTAACACTTTCCATTGCTATCCCATCGTCGAGCTGTATCCAATTGTTCTCGCCCCACGCACGGTTCAGTCCCACAACCGTTCCGACAACAATCACTGTAACAGCAACTCTAAGTAAACCTCGGGTTTGCATCGTATCCCTCCATGTCAGTTGCGGTAAATAATTCCAACCGCTGTGGAGGAGAGCAATTTTCATGCCGAATAACGATGCCTGTATAATCCGTTGTAGCGCGGAAACGTCTCAAACGCGTGTGTTGATAGAAAACAGTGATGTTCATTTTTTGAACGATAAGGATTCTTACTACAACACAGGAAGCAGTAGCATAGGTTGGGTTGAACAATTATGGTGGATTTTAAAAATAAATGAACACTTTCGCCCACCGGTAGGTGCGGTTTTCAACCGCACCGAATAGGCTTGTCCCGATTCTCGGGATCCCGACCTGTCGTGATTAGAAACAGCGCCTACCAAATCCCGACGTTTCATCCCGATTAATCGGGATAGAAACGACGAGGATGCTCGGAACGGCACGGTAGAACGGTAGTTTCGTTTTCCTAACCGCCCCGGTGCCGATTCATCGGCATCCTCGACAAGTCGGGATTTGGCGTGTCCCATTAATTCTAAGATCTACTATAAAACAGATCCCTATCAAGATGTTGCCCTTCAAAAATCCCCATTTATAGATAGAGACTCATGTTAAGAAAGCGTGCAACAGCAACCGAGTTTTCGTAGGGGTTGGGTGACCCAACCGTGACTGCCCCGATAAATCCCCGATAAATCCCCGATGAATCGGGACAGGCGCGCCTCCGACAAGCCGAGAGCAGGCAGGCGGGCTGTGCCACGGGCGGGAGGACCCCGCCCCTACGACTTCGTTTCATATTTGGCACTTTCTTTTTACATGAGTCTAGATAGATTGAACAAAACCCAACTGCGTGAGAACTATGGTCTCGGTGTTTTCAATGAATCAGGATTCTTGCCCGACCCCGTGCAAGCCCACTGTCGCCTTTAACCTTAAACGTGCAAAGCATCTATAGAACCTAACAACTTGCATCAATACACTTTCCGCTGAAGGATCACAGATCAACACGCTGCATTATAACATAGCGGGCAAACACGGAAAAGCGAAAACCCTAATGTGGTTGCCCTAACTGCCTCCCCAAAGTTGTTGACAAAAAGAACGGCGAGATGTTATTATTGCCAATGTGTAATCTATCCCAATACAGTTGACGCACCCCAAAATAACGCGATTTAGAGGAATGTGAGTGAACCACTTGAGATTTTTCTTAGCCGTGTCATTGACCCTCAGCATTCTCGCTACCACGCCCATCTTTGTCGACGCACGTCCACCTGATCCAGGGTTGTATAGCGCCATTCGGAGCGCCCGAAAATATATCAATCCCAAGTCGAGTTACGCCCCCAGCGAAATTGAGGAGTGTTTTACAGGTACCTTCAACCTCCTTGCCCAAAACTGGGATCGGCTGCCAGCGGTCTATCAGCGCGAGTTTCAAGGGATTTTCCTGCGACCGGGGCAGCCCGGCAGCCCTTACGGTTCCGTCCATCTCCCAAACAAATTTGACACACCCCACTTTCGTTTACACTACACCACCGTCGGTCCACACGCACCGCCCCTCGAAGATGTCAATCCGTTGAACGGTGTGCCGGACTACGTCGATATCTGTGCGGAGGCACATGAGAAATCTTACCACGTCGAGGTCAATCTGATGGGCTTTAAGAAGCCTTATGACGATTTTTGGGACGCGCACAACGGTGGTAATCATAAATATGATGTGTACCTGTTTCAGTTTCCGGCGCTCGGTTTTACAACGACCAATTGGTATCATGGGCGGATACGACCGACCGTCGTAACCTTTGGTCCCTATTTCGCAATTAATTCCCGACTGTACGACTATTTCGGTAAGTTAGAGGGCATCCGATACATCGAAACGACCACCGCGCACGAATTCCTTCACGGGATTCAGTTTGCCTATAACGCACGAATGCCCCGCTGGTTCATGGAAGCGTCAGCAACATGGATTGAGTCGAAAGTATACGACGGTGGACTGATTGACGATCGCGACGGTATCCCGGATCCCGACGAGATTGGCGAGACCGACGCCTATGACTATTACCCCAGACAACTCGGTATCTTTTTGGATCAGCCTGACATCGCGCTCGACAGTCTTGTTGGTTTGCACGAATATGCGGCGGTGATCTGGGTGTTTTACATGGCGGAGCGATTCGATGTTGATATTGTTCGGCAGTTTTTTGGGGATGCAACGGAGGGCTCTTACCGCGAATTCGGTAACTTTATGGACGTTTTTACCAACCACGGCACAACGCTGGTTGAGGCGTTTAAGACCTTTACCGAGTGGAACTACTTTACTCATGACCGTGATGATGGAAAACACTACCTCAACGGACACCGCTTTCCGCCGGTTGCCATTCACCCGAGCGATATACACGAGACCTATCCTGTCCGCGTTGATTTGGATTCAGAGGGGATGCCGGAGCCCTTCTCGGCACGCTATATTGTTTTTGAACCCAGCCCCGGCGTTGTGATGAACGAATTCGCAATTAAGGTTGATGGTGCCGACATCGCTCCAATTGATATAAGCCTCCTGTCCCTTACGGATCGAGCCGAGATTCAAAACGAACTGAATCGACTCGATGTCTTCGGTTTGCGCGGTTGGGGCGCAAAGTTTATCGTTGAAAAACGGGACGGGACTCATGAGATCCGAGAGGCGTTCACCTACCAACGTTCTCAGGAAGGGCAGATCACGTTCAACGATTTCGGGGGCGATATTAAGAAGATTACACTCATCCTGATTAATCTGCGTCCGGATGTCGAGTTGGTCAGCATCCCCGGTGGGGGCTATTTTGGTGGTGCTGTGAGCTATATGGCAGGTCGTCCGCCTGCTGGGGGTCTTTCGACACCGACGGTCGCGCAAGAAGGGGACCAGGGTGTGCGTGTGCAGTGGGAACTTGAAGATTTGACGGATATTCGTGAAGTGGTTATCGCCCGAAAGCGATACACATCGTTGATTGACACCGATGACCCGCAGCCCTTCCAGACCGCCGCGGAAGTGCTGAACGCTGCAGATCGGAATGACGATGGCATCCCCAACGATGACATCAACATTGTCGGACGAGTCAGTGCAACGGATACGCACTTTGTAGACAGGACAATATTTCAAGATATCGATGTAGATAACAGCCGTTTCGATCCGGAGGAGACCCGCTACTATTACGCGGTTGTGCCTGTCGATGCAATTGGGATTATGGGCACACCGAGCATCGATCCGAGCGGTATTACGCCCATCTTTAACCCAGCGAATACCCCCGCTGCCCCAGTGCATACTCAACTGCTCCAAAGTTATCCCAATCCGTTCAACCCAGACGTTTGGATCCCTTACGAATTAGGAAAGGATGCATCCGTTTCGGTTGAAATCTATAATATATCAGGACAGTTGGTACGAACATTGCAAGTCGGTATGAAAGCGCGTGGACGGTACGTCAGCAAGGATAAAGCGGCATACTGGGATGGACGCACCCAACTGGGAGAGCGGGCTGCCAGCGGCGTCTATTTCTATGTACTGAGGGCTGGCGATTATGTTTCCATGCGAAAAATGGCGATTCTAAAATAGAAGCGTAAAATGTAAGGGCGCTCCTTGACGCTGGGGCGGGTTGTTTAAGATGATAAAGAACACAACTGTTGTATCCATCTTCTCTGTCATATTCTTTTCCTTCCTCGGTTGTGGTGAAGAAGGGTTAATCGACCCTCACGGTGAAGTTGAACTCTCACCGCCTTCCAGCGAAGGATTTCAAGCTGCCGACTTCCCTACAAACAACGGATCCGCATGGACCTATCTTAACGTGGGCTTTGGATTGTATAACCCTGGTCAAGAAGAAGACATCCAGGAGCTACTACAGGAGACGTTTACAATAAGGATTGAGGGTACGCGGGATATTAGCGGGTTCACCCATCGTCAAGCGACTGTCAGCGAAATCGACTCAATTGTTCGCACAGACCGTGGAGAGGAGGAGAGAGTCTTCCGAGCGGCGGTGGATCATCTTTCCGCCAACGCACGCTACTATCGCATCGACTCCGATTTTCTGGATGTCGATTTACCGCTATATGCAACCTATTTCCTGAACACGCCGCAGACCTACACCGAATCAGCATTCGATGTTTACATTTTCTTTCTTGATACCCCTGTGCTACATCAGAAACATTTCCCACCGCGCCTTATCTGGGATTTCCCCTTACAGGTTGGTAAAGAGTGGACTGTCTTTGAAACTAAGACGTCGCCGGTGCATCGGGTGATCCGCCGTGTTATTGATGCAAATGTATCGATAACAGTCCCTGCCGGAACATATAATAATGCCTACCTGGTTGAGGAGGAAATTGTCGGTTTGTCACAACTGCCAGCGTTAAAAATATCTAACGATTTTGAGACGTTGGAGAATGCCAGGTACGAGCCCGCGAAGTATTGGGTCGTTCCAAATGTCGGTGTTGTTAAATATCAATATAACTATCTAGTAACCCAAGAAGGCATCAATCTGCTTTTTTCTGGGGATTTTGAATTGAGTCATTTTGAACTCCCCGACGATAACTTATAGTAGATTTTAGAATTATTTAGACACTGCAAATCAGCGAGGTTAGCAAACCTCGACTACCGGGGAGGGAAAAATCCGGGCTATGACCCCGGTAGGTGCGGTTTCCAACCGCACCGCGTGTAGGCGCAGTTGGAAACTCTGCTTGCGATCCCGATTTATCGGGGAGCGCCTACCAAACATGGGGAGCGAAAGTGTCTACCTGTTTTTAGCAGTCACTATACCTTAGTTTCTATCCATTATGCAGCCATTACAGTTTACTAAAAAGAAAATTAAACAACTGTTCTACACCCTTTATCAGAAACGGCTTGAGCGTGAGGCGAGTCAGTGGCAAACCCCTTATCATATCGGAATTATCTTGGACGGAAATCGCCGGTACGCGAAAACGGAAGGCTTTTTTGATGCCGCTAAACGGCAGTACGGACACTCCGAAGGCGGGGATAAGCTCGAAGAGGTGCTCCATTGGTGCGACGAACTGGGCGTCAAAATTGTCTCAATTTGGATCTGTTCGCTCGATAACTTCGTCAATCGGGAAGAAGAGGAGGTAGCGGAAATCTTCAGTGTTATTGAGACAAAGATGCGATCGCTCCTCACCATTGAAGGGCTTCACACCAATCAGATTAAGGTTCGCCCCATGGGAGAGCTCGAATTACTGCCGCCGAGCCTCCAAGAAGCCATTCGGGATGTGGAGGAGGCGACAAAGAACTACGATAAATTTATCCTCAATGTTGCTGTGGCTTACGGTGGGCGCGAGGAAATTGTCGAGGCGTTCCGACGCTACCTAAAATCGGAGTCGGTGGACGGTAAAGCGCCGGACGAAATAGCGGGGGAGTTGAGTGCGGATAAGATTACCGAGCATCTCTACACCTCCGACCTGCCAGACCCAGACCTGATTATCCGCACCAGCGGCGAGATTCGGCTCAGCGGCTTCATGCTTTGGCAAAGCGCCTATTCAGAATACTACTTCTGCGATACCTATTGGCCCGGTTTTAGAAAGATCGACTTCCTCCGCGCAATCCGTGACTATAGCCATCGGGAGCGACGCTTCGGAAGGTAGGATACGCACGCAAAAAAGCGGTATCATACCCGTGAAAAAGGGGGTGATACCGCACGAGTGTTTTGCACATTGAGTTGTTATAGCATTACGACGAAGCCGACTTTCAGTGCCGTAATCGGTTAGATTTAATCTCGCCCCAGAACATGGGGAGCAACCGCTGTGGCTGAACAGATAGGATCGGATTCCATTCCTGCCCCATGCTATCTTTCCACACATGATGGGTCAACTGTATCAATTTCTTATCAATGAGACCGAAGCGGTATATGTTCCAGTCAAGATTCTTTGGTCCATCTACCGGTCGAGTCGTAAAGAGGACGGATTTCCCATCTGCACCCCATGCCCCGCCGGATATAGGCATCTTTGGCAGAGCCACCCGATCGAAATGTACTACCTCTCGTCTCGTAGGGTGAAGTGTGGCGATGATAAGGGTCGCATCGTTGACAGAATGACCGATTGCCTCCGTAAACAAAACTCGCCTCCCATCCGGCGACCACCCGCGTGCAAACATACCCGCCCGAAAGTTCTGGAATGAGACCTTCCATAGGTTTCGACCATCGGCATCAACCATGTAAATCTCCCGTCCACTGTCGGTGACAGCCTCGAATAAGATGCGTTTGCCATCGGGCGACCACTTGGGTCGAGATGCAAATCCCATGCGCGTGACCTGTTTCACGTTGCCCCCGTTGGGGTCCATTACGAAAATGTCAACTGTTGCGTTACCACGACCACGGCCGCTATCAAACGCAATCTGTGAGCCATCCGAGGACCAGTCGGGATAACTATCAATGCTGGGGTGGTGTGTCAAGCGCCGTTGGTTCTGCCCATCGGCGTCCATCACATACACCTCCGCATTTCCATCCCGATCGCTACGAAACACAATCTGTTGTCCGTTGGGAGACCAAGCGGGGAAAGCATCACTCGTCTCGTTGAATGTCAGCCGTGTCTGATTGCCCCCGTCGGAGTCCATTGTGTAGATTTCGATGTTTCCGTTTCCATCCCGAAAGGAGTAAAACGCAATTTTGCCCCAAAGGGGGCTCGTGGCAAGCCACAGGCAAGCCACGAGAATTGAGAAACGCATAGGTATTACCATATAGGCTAAGGAACGGGCGCGATTGAGATACCTCCAACCCTTCGGTGGTAATGCGAATTAGACTTAATCTCTCCCCAACGTTTTGGAGCCAATCCCTGCGGCGAGACTGGTAAGCGGGGATTCCATTCATGGGGGGCAACGTCCGGTCCCGGACTGTCAGTCAACTGTATCAGTTTCCGGTCGGCGAGATGAAAGCGATAGATATTCGAGTCGTTATTTCTCTTGCCCGAAAAAAGGATGGACTTCCCATCGGCAGAAAAGGTAACAGCTTGGAATGGCATCCGTGGCACCGGCACACGGTCCCACCGTTTCACCTTCTTCTGCCCAACTAAGTTCAATGTGGCAATAACCGCAAAGGAATTTTTAAGGTTGGCATCAACCGTCTCCTTATACAGAATCTGTTTTCCATCGGGAGACCAGCCGCCCAAATACATCGCTGTCTTAGGGCGCGGTTTTGACACCCTGAAAACACCAGTGCCATCGGCGTTGATGACAAAAATCTCCCGTGGATTACCTATATATCCTTCAAAAGCAATCCGTTTTCCATCCGGTGACCATTTGGGCCTTGAAGCAAATTCTAAATCGCATCTCTACACCTCCGTAACCTGCTTGATGTTGCCACCTTCGGCGTCCATCACGAAGATGTTGAAATTCCCGTTCCGAGTGCTAGAAAATGCAATCTGTGAGCCATTGGGATGCCAATCTACATAGGTATCTAGTCCGGGGTAGTGAGTCAGTCTCCGTTGGATTTCCTCCATCGGCGTCCATGACATAAATCTCAGTGTTTTCCTCAGCCGTATGCGGGTCATTGTCATCATGCCGAGAGCTACTGAACGCAATCTGTCGTCCGTTGGGGGCCCAAGAGGGTGCAAAGTCCTTTGTTTCGTTAAAGGTAAGTCGCGTCTGGTCGCTCCCGTCGGAGTCCATCTTGTAGATTTCGTGATTTCCATCCCGCTTAGAATAAAAGGCAATTTTGCCCCAAAGGGGGCTCGTGGCAAGCCAAAAGCAAGCCACGAGAATTGAGAAACGCATAGGTATTACCATATAGGCTAAGGAACGGGCGCGATTGAGATACCTCCAACCCCTCGGTGATAATGCGAATTAGCCTTAATCTCTCCCCAACGCTTGGGGGTCAGTCCCTGCGGTGAGACCGGCAGGCTTGGATTCCATTCACAGGGAGAACTATCTTTGGCGGGATGATCGGTCAACTGTATCAGTTGTTGATTATCGAGCCGATAGCGGTAGATATCCTCGTTATCAAATGCCTCATGTGTAAAGAGTATAGATCGCCCATCAGCTCCCCAGGCAGGCGTACTGTCAAGCCTTTGAGGTAGGGGCACCTCCTCCCACCTAACTACCTCTCCGTGTCCGTCCGGAGAGAGCGTGGCAATAACTAAGACGAGGTCGTTGTGGCCATTAGCAAGTGGTGCTGTGTACATAACCTTGCTCCCATCCGGCGACCAACCCGCTACAAACATCGGCACAGGAAAAAACCTCGGCATATTAAAGACAGGTTTTGAGATTCGACACAGGAGAGTCGTATCCGGTTTGATTGCATAGATTCCCGGTGGGTTTGCCCACCAGTCAAAGGCAATCCATCTGCCATCAGGGGACCACTTAGGATTTTCCGCCAACTCCAACCGCGTGACTTGTTTGAGGTTCGTACCATCGACAGCCATTGTGTAGATGTTGGTATCGAGGTCCCGGGCTCTATGAAAGGCAATCCGTGTGCCATCGGGGTGCCAGTTCGGCGATCCATCTATTGCGGGGTGCTGTGTTAAGTTTCGCTGGTTCCCCCCGTCGGCGTCCATCACGTAAATTTCCCAATTCCCATCTCGGTAGCTCTCAAATGCAATCTGTCTCCCATCGGGGGACCAAGTGGGAGAGTTATCCTTCGCTTCATGAAAGGTAAGCCGTATCTGATTGCCCCCGTCGGTGTCCATCTTGTAGATTTCCCAATTCCCATCCCGGAGAGATTCAAACACAATTTGGGCGTAAAGTGAGTTTGTGGCTGCCCAGAAGCACGCCACGAGCGCGTAAATCCGCATAGTGATTCCTTTGTGTTACTTCTTCTTTCACTCCGATACTATCGGCGAACTCGGTTCTCTTGATGAAAACTTACATGATTTTTCAACGCGATTGTGATATAGACCTTCAGTGGAACTACCGGGGTACGGTGAGAAATGGTAGAGTGCGACCAGAAAAGTTGGATTTGATACTGCCCCAAGGTATGGGGACTACCCCCTGTTCCGAGACTGTTAACGGTGGATGCCATTCGTGCTGGTCTCCGTCACTATTGGGGTGATTGGTCAACCGTATCAGTTTTCGATTATCGAGTCGGTAACGGTAGATATCCTCATTACCGCGCATTTCACTCATAAAGAGAATGGATTTTCCATCAGCACCCCAGTCCGGACTACCGGCAAGCCTTCGGGGTAGACGCACCTGCTTCCACTCAACTACTTTTCCGCGTCCATCCGGGGAGAGTGTAGCAATAACTACAACAAGATCATTGCCTGCTTCATCAAGTCCTGCCATATACATAATCTGCTTTCCATCCGGCGACCAACCCGACACAGACATCGGTGCTTCAGGAGCGGGTCTTGAAATGCGGCATAGATGAGTTGTATCTGGGTTAATTATACAGATTTGCGTTCCCTCCCGATCTGCTGACCAATCAAAGGCAATCCATTTACCGTCAGGGGACCACTTAGGTCTTGATGCAGACTGTAAGTGTGTGATTTGTTCAACGTTACCCCCGTCCGGGTCCATCACATAGATATTGCCATTACCGTCCCGATAGCTATCAAAGGCAATCCGTGTGCCATCGGGGCGCCAGTCCGGAGTGTTATCTGTTGTGGGGTGCTGCGTCAAGTTCCGTTGATTGCCTCCGTCGGCGTCCATCACATAAATCTCCCCATTTCCATTTCGATAACTCTCAAATGCAATCTGTCTCCCATCGGGGGACCAAACAGGGGCGTACTCATCCGCCTCGTTGCGCGTCAGCCGCGTCTTATTTCTACCATTGGCGTCCATTTTGTAGATTTCAAAATTGCCATCCCGTGGGGATACGAACACAATTTTGGCATAAAGGGGGCTCGTGGCAAGCCAAAGACAAGCCACGAGCAGGTAGGTCCGCATAGCGATTTCCTATTCGTCATCATCTTCTGGTATGGTAACAGATTCAGAAAACGCAATTACAGAATATTCTTGCGTAGCATTTGTAATTTTCTGTTTCAACTTAATTTTTGTAGTGGCTTTAATCCGATACGTGCCTGGATCTAAGTTATCATTAGGAGTATTAAGCTACCCCTCCCTCACAAAATTCTCGTTGGCTACTACATCCACCGTGTCCGTGAGCGTTTGTGTTCTCAAAGCATGACCGTCGTCATCTACCAACTGATTTTTCCAGGTCCACTTTACCTCGACAGTCTTTGGTCCCTCATTGAAAATATAAACGCCATGAAAACTATCATTGCCCAAAATATTCCAATCAAGATCGCTTGCGCGAATGTTCCAATTTACTTCACGCCATGTTCCACCGTCCGATTTTGCGAGACCCACATGATCCATAACAGTGAGAACCAACATAGCGAAAACAACCAGTCCAATTTTGATCGTGACCTTCCAAAATTTCATTGTATATCTCCTCTGCATTTGATATGAAAAGATGGCTCATATGAAAGAGAAAGTGCATAGCACGAAGAAAAACAGAGTTTTTGGCAAAAACTTGATTGCTGTTGCACGATTGCTTATCATGAGCCTTTTATTCCAAACGCTGGAGGAATCCATTCTGATTTCTCCATAGCGTTGATAACTTGGTTTCACCCTATTTAAAGCAAGGCCCGTGCCAACATTGCAAATTATACCAACTATTCAGTCGTGGCGCGGGTTTGAGAGGAGGTTCGCTATCTGTTCTTACACACAAAAACGTCCGGTAATTCGGACGCCTACCGGACACAAATTGGGGTTAAAGCCTGATGGCCACTGGATAAACAAGTGTCCGGTAAGTGCCCGGTAAATCGGACACTTTTGTATCGCTACCACAGGAATAATAAAAGTCGTTCCATTTTTTTATCGGATGCCATATTTTTCCAATCGGCGGTATAAAGCCTGCCGGCTCAATCCAAGTTGCCGCGCAGTCCTGGCAATGTTACCTCCATTAGCCACTAAAGCGTGTCGAATCCGCTCCTGTTCAGCAAACATCCCCTCAACCGGGGTTGGGGATGGACTCGCTACATCAGTCTCTGTTCTTGAAAAAGAAAACACATCAACGTGAGGAAAGTGAAAATGTAGGTGTTCGGGTTGAATCGCTGCACCTTCACTTACAATCAACGCACCTTCAATGAGGTTCCTCAGCTCACGCACATTGCCCGGAAAGGCGTATCCCTCCAAAGCCTCCACCGTTTTAGGGGTCAATTCTGGGGTTGGCACTTCCATCTGAACCGCAAGCGCGCTCAACAGGTACTGGGCAATGAGCAGAATATCATCTTTTCGCTCGCGTAGCGGTGAAATCTCAATCAGCATTCCAGCGAGGCGAAAATAGAGATTCGACCGAAACTGCCCCACCTCGACTTGAGCCTTGAGGTCTGCATTGGTAGCTGCTATCACCCGGATATCTACCTGCTTGCGCTCTTTGCACCGATTGGCGTGATGATACTCTCGTCCAGCGCACGGAGGAGTTTAACCTGGGTTTCGATTGGCATGTCCCCGACCTCGTCGAGAAGCAGTGTTCCACCATCGGCACGTTCAAAGTAACCCGTTTGGTCCGCTACAGCGCTAGTGAATGCACCACGGACATGACCAAAGAGGACAGACTCCGCCAGTTCAAAAGGAATGGCACCGCAATTGAGCCCCACAAATGGTTCTGCTGCCCGTGGTCCTCCGGCATGAATGGCTCGTGCAACCACCTCTTTCCCGACGCCGGTTTCCCCGGTAATTAAAACCGAGGTGGTGCCGTTATTTCGGAGTTGGTGAATCGTCCTATGAATGGTTTGCATTGCATTGCTATCGCCAAAGAGCATAGAATAATCCCTGTTACTATTTATTGAAAATAAGTTCTATGTTCTAAAAGCTACAAGAAAAGGCAGATAGCGTGCAAATCTAAAATCTTCAGAGTGGACGTAATAGATCTAAACTCGCAAAAATAACTTGATTCATGTTCAGAAATCGTGCAAAGAAGCCGAGTTTTTCGGAAAAACTCGGCTTCTCTGATCTATGGTATCCTAAGCATACCAAGCACCCTTCAAGCATATCAACACAGCCCAACGGCATTACCGGCGATGTGCAATTTCGATAAGCGTATCACCGACAATCCTGTACCTATGGGAATCTAACCGCTCGACCTCTGCCCGTTTCGCTTTTGTGTCAACCGCCGTTTCATCCAACAGTTCTGTGATAAATTCGTAAGGTGGATCGATACTGAACGGCTCAATCTCCCCAATCTTCTCCATCGCTTCCCTTCCACCAACTCGCAAGAGTTCTCTCGCTTTTGCCGGCGCGAGCGACAACGCACTTGTCTGTGAGAGCCCCTTCTTCGTCATTACCGATACGATGTTCGGCACATACCCCTGCGTTTCAGCGATTGCCGTATCGTCCCCACTGATGAATACCGTTGGGATACCGAACGAGCCTGCGACCGCCGCATTAAACCCAATCTCTCCTATCAATTCCCCATTAAGCCAGCAGTTGGCAATTGTGCGCGAACTCCAGCTGTGACAGAGGACACCGCGTTCTGTGTTGCCCATCGAGTGGTGCCCGTAAAGCAAAAACGCATCGAACGACGCATCCAACCCCCAAGGCGCCGAGATTGGACGACCGATGATCATCTGGGCTTCCGGATGCATCAGCTCATAATCGATTCCGCCCGGACCGTGACCATCTAAAAACCACACCTCCTGCGCTCCGCCTTCCAATACACCATCAACGAGTGCATTCACCTCCAATGTTGCGAGCCGTTTCGCTTGATCATAGTACCTCGCATCGCTATAGGTCTGCAGATTAAAATCGACGACCCCGGCTGTGCCTTCCAAGTCACCAAGAATAAATACGCGCATATCCGCCTCCTTTTGAGCCTCAGAAAATCCTTGACAACTGCCCACATCTGTTTCATAATAGCTTCAAGAAATGCCTACGAAGAAAACTTGGCGATTACTTGGCTATTATACTCCTGTTCGTTGATTTGTCAATCTTTTCGCCGGGGCTTAAGTACAGCCGTTCAGAGCCAATTCACACATTGTATCATGGAGGCTAAATTATGGGTTTCAAACTGGGTTATAGTACGCTACGTTGGCAGACACCTGACCTCGAACCGCTTCTATTAGAACTCAAGGAAGCCGGATGGGACGGATGGGAGATGCGCCAATCCTTCGATTGGGTGGGAACGCCTAAGCGGGTCCGCCAGATTTGTGATAACGTCGGTATGCCGGTCGTCGTGGTCACCGCACGGGGACTCCCGATTGACAAGGATTGGGAACAGATGGAGATGAACAAACGGCGGATGGACTTCGCTGCTGAGGTCGGTGCGGACTGTTTCATGTTCATGGGAGCGGGCAAACCGCAAGATCGTCCTGTCAATGACGATGATATCGCTGCACTCGCAGATGTGTCAGAGGAATGGGCGGAATACGCCGGGCAGTACGACTTAGAGGTCTGTTACCACATTCATACCAACACGACGATTGATTCGATCGAGGATTGGGCGAAATATATGAGCCTCCTCCGAAAGTGTAAGCTGTGTATCGATGTTTCGCACTCTGCACTGTGGGGATATGATCCGGTCGAGTCGATAAAGCGCTACAAGGATCAGCTAATCTACGTTCACCTGCAAGACTACGCAAACTACTCCGGCGGCAACGGCGAATCTTACGATGTGAACTGGGTTGATGTCGGCAGTGGGACCGTGATGGACTTTCCGGCGATCATGAAAACCTTGGAAGAGATCGGATATGACCGTTGGGTGACAGCCTGTCCGGGTCAAATCGAAGACCGATCCGATCGGGCGCGCATGGACGTCAATCGGAAATATCTCCAGCAGTTGGGGTATTAAGCCCAAAGATATTTAAGGATACCGGGCTGCATGGCGGTGTTGGAATCCATGCAGCCTGATATTCTTAGATTACCGCAGCTAAATATTGAAGGTCCATCGGTCTTCCCGTAGGGGCGGGGTTTCCCCGTCCGTCAAATACTTGACCTTGCGTTCCTGCTGACACCCTAGCCTACTCATTGGTGCCCTTCTCAAGCTGCGCTTTTAGCTGAGACGTTCAGTCATCTGAACGCTTTGGGATGAGTTCTGGGGATTCCAACTGATGAATCATTTACGTTTCACGTTTCACGCACCAAAGAGGTGATAAACCGTGTCACTGGTTATGGGAATTGACCTCGGCACCTCAAATGCCAAAACGGTTCTGATGGACGAAGCGGGTCATATCGTGGCCATGGCGACCGCTGACTATCCGCTGTTGACGCCACACCCCGGCTGGGCGGAGCAGAATCCCGACGATTGGTGGGAGGCATTGTGCAACACAAGCCGTCAAGTGATTGGAAAGCTCAAGACACACCAGTCCGCCTATTCGATTCATGACATAAAAGGGGTATCCCTTTCGGGACAAATGAACAGCGCGATGCTCGTGGATGCCCGTGGGGTTCCAACCCGCCGCGCAATCGCGTGGCTAGATGGACGCTCAAAACAGGAATGCGACGCAGCCAATCAACGGGCGGGCGATCTATTCCGCAAACGGGTCTTGCAGGTGCTTAACCCCGTTAACACATTGGGGAAAATTCTCTGGCTACGCGACAACGAGCCGGACCTCTATAACGATGCCCGTTATGCCCTCATTCAGAAAGATTGGATACGGTTTCGCCTGACCGGCAGCTTTGCGTCAGACGTTTCTGATGCCTCGATATCGGCGGCTGGAGACATCTACACGCGGGATTGGAGTGATGAAATCCTTGATACGCTCGAAGTTCGCCGTGACCTGTTCCCACCTCTCGTCGAGTCCACTACGGTGGTCGGTGAAATCACAGCGGAAGCATCAAAAGAAACGGGACTGGCAGCGGGAACATCCGTATGTGCCGGTGGGGGCGATATGGCGTGTATGGCGGTGGGCGGTGGCGTCATCAAACCGGGAGTCGTCAACGTCGGAATCGGCACAGCGGGGCATGCGTTGGCGTTTGCCGAAACTATCAACGATGAAGGGTACAATCAACTCTGGCCCATCTGCCATGCTGTGCCGGGAAAATACATTTGGCTCGGATGTACCTATACCGGTGGACGAAGTTTGGCATGGACCCGTGACCAATTTGGTGAACGCTTCGAGGACTTGACCGCACAGGCTGAAAACGCGCCCGTAGGCAGCGACGGGCTGTTTTTTATGCCCTGGTTTCAAGGGGCGGCCACACCGAATCCCGACCCCCACGCACGTGCCGGCTGGATCGGCTTGACGCTGCACCACACAAAAGGACACATGGTTCGCGCGCTGATGGAAGGGGTAGCCTTTGACCTCCGACACTCGCTCGAATGCTTCAAACGGTTGGGATCCCCGATCGACGAGCTCCGGATCGGTGAAGGTGGAGCGAAATCCGCACTCTGGAGCAGGATTCAAGCTGACATTTTCGGTCAAGATGTCCGGATAATGGAGACGCAGGAACTGTCCGCTATCGGTGCGGCGATAATTGCCGGAGTTGGCATCGGCTTGTTTCCGGACTTTGAGTCCGCATGTGAAAGGGCGATTGTGTTAGGCGAGACGGTCAGGTGTGATGCGGATCGGATCCGACAATATGAGGAGTGCTACCAGCGATATTGTAAACTGTATCCGATGCTCAAAGACTGGTTTCGTAGTTGACAATCCTTCAACGCGTTCTCAGATCGGATTTAGAGGTATATAGGTTGGGTTGAACGATTGGAAGCGAACTCATATTGACTGCATATAGAAGTTTTGAGTTTACGCAACGTGTGCTAATAGATATAGTGAACCCAACAATTACACTGCACCCGTAGGTCGGGCATCTTGCCCGACCTCAACGATCTAGCAAGATTCATTTGTAGGGCACACAGATCTGCGTTCTATTTTTCTTACGAATTACGTATTATGCTTCATTTAGCCCCAGCGGGGCGGCATGTTTATAGAACGTCGGCAAACCAATTTCCTCAAGCCCCAGCGGGGCGACATGTGTTCCATAAGGTTGCTGTATGCCTATGGAAGGACTGCATAAGAGAACCATCTCTAAGTGAATCAGCAAGCCACAAATCGATAAACCACAAGAGGAGAGACAACACCATGAAGATTACCCACATCGACGCAATACCGGTCAACGTTCCATATCACGAAGGCATCGGCGAAATGATGGTCGAACGGAATCTATACCAAGGGAACACCGTCTATAAAATTCACACCGACGCAGGAATTGTTGGTATCGGTGAAGCGGAAGGGCAGCCCGATGAGAATCTGCAGCAATACGTTGGCAGAGATCCGTTTGAATTCATGAACGGACTGGCACCGACACCGGTTCAGCAAGCGGCATACGACATCATGGGAAAATCACTCGGTGTACCGGTCCATCAACTGGTGGGTGAAAAGGTGCAAGATAAGGTGGCGATTGGATATTGGTCGATCGATATGCCAGCCGCAGAGTGGGCGGAAGAAGCCAAGCGCGCCTATTCACTCGGATATCGGCTCCATAAAATTAAGGCGCGTCCCTGGCATGATATCGTCGAGCAGGTGGGTGCAATCTCTGAAGCCGTTCCGTCCGATTACAAGCTGCGAGTTGACCCCAACGATTCATTTGAGACACCGGCGAAGACTATTGAGTTCGCGAAGCAACTTCAAGATTACAACATTGAGGCGTTCGAATCGCCGATTCCGCAAGGTGAAATAGACGGGTACTTGGAGATTCGAGGCGGCTGCGATATGCCAATCACGATACACTTCGGCAATCCCGATCCCGTCGAAGCAATCAAAGCAGGCATGAACGACTCCTTCATCATTGCGTACCCGGACTCACGCGCTGCCAACGCCAAGCGCGAAGCCGCTATTTCCGAATCTGCACATCTGCCGCTTTGGATTCAGATTGTGGGGATGGGAATCACAACCACGTACCTAATCCATCTCGCTGCCACGATGCCTAACGCAACCATGTCATCAATTACGCTTAATTGCCTGCGCGCGTTTGACATCGTTACGCCGGCAGTACAGATGGAGAACGGCTACGCAACCGTCCCCGATGCGCCGGGATTGGGAATTGAACTCGATGAGGACGTGCTGGACAACTGTCGCGTATAAATTGCTGCATCCTATTTCGATGAACGCTTGATAATAACTCGTAGGGGCGGGGTTCCCCCGCCCGAGTTTACGCTCGAGTCCGACTGAACCAATGTGCCAATGAACCGATGAACAAATGGATTTCACGCCTTACACGGCTCTCTCTGTTTATCTTCAGCCTACTGCTCCTCGGTTGTGGCGGGGGTGTTAAGCTAACCAATCTGCCCGAGAGTAGCGCTGCGCTTAACTTATCCAAGCGGCAGCGAGAGAGCATTGAACCCAGGATTGCGCTCATCCGGGATATAGTTGAGGATTATGAGTTCGAAAAAGATGAAGTGGACGCCGAATATCGCCGTTACTACAGCCGTGCCAGCTTGCCTCGGATGAGTCGATATGAGGGTGGGCGTATGGACAGGGGAGTGCGGTCAGAGTGGCACGAACTGAGAATCAAACTCAGAAGTTTTGTCGCGCAACGACGGCAATACGCCAAAGAGATCTCTGGACTCATCCGCGATATTAAGTCAGATTTGACGCCTGATCAACAGGTCGCGTTCGAAGATATAGAACTGCCTCAACTTCGGCTGCCGGAGGTACTCAGAAGGCGTTCCTATGACGAGTTTGGAATGCGAATGAGAGGGGTGCCATTCGAGTTCTGAAGCAACGCTTAACTTAAAAAGGAGACGTTTCTAACGATGAAACTTTCACTCTCGGTTCGGGTCGCAGAAGCGCCCGGATCCAAAGAAGAGACCATCCGGTCCTTCGATCAAATCGCCGCGCTCGCTGATCAGCTCGGTTATCACGCGGTCTGCATGAGAGCATCACAGGCGGGGACACAGACACCACTCCAAGAAATCACCGCTATCCGTCAGAAAACCGGTCAACTCGATCTCGCTGTGTCGATGGTTACGGGCGATTTCCCAATTCCAATCAACAACGATCAAGGTCCCGATGCCCTGCGGAACATTACTCCGTATCTAGATCTGACCGACCTGTTGGGCGCCAATCTGATTCGGATTGCGATGAAAAAAGAGGAGGACATCATCTGGGCGAAACGCGCGTCGGACGAAGCTTTCGAGCGAGGTATCCGATTGGCACATCAGTCACATACACGCAGCCTATTTGAAACCGTAGACGGCTCAATTGATATCCTCAAACGGGTGGGCAGAAACAACTTCGGTATTATTTATGAGCCAGCGAATCTAGATCTCTGTGGACAGGATTACGGTCCCGAAACACTCAAACGCTTTTCACCCTACCTGTTCAATGTCTACCTCCAAAACCATATCCGACGTCCCGACGGAAAGACGCATCTTGAGACGTGGATTCACGGAGATGTCCCACACGATCCGATTCGCTTGCAGGATGAGGGCGGGATTGATTTTTCAAGTGTCTTTGAAGGATTGGCAGAGATTGGCTACAACAGCTATGTGACCGTGCATCAGGCATTCACTGAAATTATGGAGCCAGAGGATGCCGCCCAGCAAAGCTATGATTACTTGACGCAGCTTGCAGATTTTGAGGCAAGGTAGATTTCGCAAATAGGCGTGGAAAGGAGGGTAAAAAGATTCAGCGCATACTACGGAGACTCTGAAGCATCAGACGGACACGTTGGAAAAAGAACTTCAATGGTTATCATCGTGTCAATGATCTGGTTTTTCTTAGTTTTTATCTTTCTTTTTTTGGGTATATCTCCATGCAACCAACAGGCCAATCCCAGCTCCGACAATTGATCCAGCTATTGGAAGAGCACTGCCTATAGTGATGCCGACAGTTGCAAGACCAATGGCAGAAGTTGCTCCCACACTGGTAGCTGCTCCCGCTGCCGCCCCTACAGATGCGCCTAGAGCACCATCAACTACCCAGGAAGTATCCTTTTCTTTTTCTTGGTTTGGATTTTTGTTTATCATTTTAAGAGTCCCATTGTTTGACGAGTGCCGGCAACCATAATTATCGTTAAAATGGTAGTAAAGATTGAAGTTAAGGCGAGCTTCCAATCTTTAGCTTGATCGTGAGTAACTGCTATGCCGTAGATAAAGGTAGAGAAGATGATGCAGAAAAGGAGACCAACTAACGGAATTTCGATTGATGTTCCTTCTTGTGCACTATCCAACATAACATCGCGAATGGCAACTGCGGACAGTGCCGTGCAGTAAAAGCATAACTGCCCGTCTCTAAGCAGCGAGAGGACATTTCGATTGGTTCCGATTAGCCATGAACCAAGAAGTACAAGCGGAACTGGCAGTAACGGAATTACCGTATTATAAAATAGCCATACAATCATCTATGATGAATACCAAACATAAATAGACACTTTCGCCCCCCGGTAGGTGCGTTTTCCAACCGCATCGGTTTGGAGTGTCTCATTAATTCTAACGTCCACTATAAATATCTTGTCTCTACTTGCCTTTTCAAGCAAGTCAGCAAAACATTGATAATTATACACAAACAGTTGAACGAAATCAAGACATTTCTAAATGTCTGTCGTTACTCTTACACAGCAAACTTTGAATAATCTCATCTTAAAAAATATCCAAGAGACCGGAGTAAACCTATGACCGATTTTTCCAAATTTATTCGGGAGGTTCCCGATTTTCCACAGCCCGGAATCCTGTTCAAGGATATCACCCCACTGCTCCAAGATCCGCACGCCTTCCGTGATGCGGTGGATGCTATGGCTGCCTACTATGAACCGAAAAATATCGACGTAGTCGTGGGAATAGATGCGCGTGGCTTTATTTTTGGAAGTGCGCTTGCCTATCGATTGGGGATTGGCTTTGTTCCAGTCCGTAAGAGCGGAAAACTTCCCTATCGCACGCATGAAGCCAGTTATGAACTGGAGTACGGTGTGGATACCCTCACTGTCCATCAGGACGCCTGCTCGCCGGGAAATCGTGTCCTCATCTGTGACGATGTGATTGCAACGGGAGGAACAATCGCTGCTTCGATTGACCTCGTCAAGAAACTGGGCAGTGAAGTTGCCGGAATTGCAGTTCTTATCGAACTTACTTTCCTCAATGGACGCGAAAAATTCTCAAATCACGAGATTTTTTCTCTAATTGAATTTTAACCCTCGATATGCTATACTATCCCTTTGTCGTTAGTCGAGCTGCGCCTGTAGCTCAGGGGATAGAGCAGGGGCTTCCTAAGCCTCGTGTCGGGGGTTCGAATCCTCCCAGGCGCACCATTTTTTATCTTTAGGAGAAACGAATGTACAGCGTTAGTGTGTCGAAATTAATTTTAATCATTGTGGTACTCGTATTTTCAGTATTGTACCTCATCCCGACCCCGGAGAATCTCTACAATCCCCTATACGGAAATCTCTCGCTCTGGATGCAAGAGAGGCTCCCCGACTTTGAAGCAACCGATGAGAACGCCTTAAAGATAAGCCTGCGAGATGTTCAATACCCGGAAGGTATCAACTTTCAGGATGCAACAGCGGAACTCAAGGAAATCTTGAAGAGAAGGCTAGAGGCTAATGGATTTGAAGAGGTAGTGGATTATCAATTTGATACAACGGAAGAACGAGAATTTCTCGTCAATTTCTCATCCCCGCAGAGCAAAGCTGACCTTGAAAGAGTTCTGGAAAATCTACATCTGTACGGAAATATCCCGATGATCGTCCGTCGCCTGATCCCGGATAGTCGCTTAAAGCTCGGTCTTGATCTCAGAGGTGGGGTGCACCTCGTCCTTGAGGTTGATCTGGAGGAATCAAAAATTGAATTGCTGAAGGGACGGGCTTCATCGATTCCTGATCGATTGCGGACAGATAAGATCCATTGTAGGGTGGCGGAACCGGTCTTAGAAGAAAATGCCTTGAACGTCATTGTGGGTATCCCGAAACGGCTGTCGGACCCAGCCGAGTTAGCGGAATACCTGCAAACGGCACAAGACAATCTTCAAGAGTTAGAGTTCTTTGATGATCCCCAAGAAATTAATCGGACTGACACGGAGGTCACCTATCAGATTCGCTTGGATGAGTCCGGCTTGAAGCAGTACAGTGAGCAAGCGATTGACCAAGTCATGGTGGTGCTACGCAACCGCATTGATGCGTTCGGCGTTGCTGAACCGTCGATTCGGCGCGAAGCCAATCGTCCCCGAATTATCGTAGAATTGCCCGGAGCGAAGGATTCGTCAAAACCGCTCCAGATTGTCAAGACAATGGGGCGGCTCGAATTTAAGCTGGTGGAAAAAAGTCCTACCGGTGCAGGCGGTTGGTTCGGATCCGCGGATACCCCACCGCCTGACGAAATCCCCGAAGGCACCGAAATTCGATACCACAACGACGACGGCACAGCTATGGGGAATAGTTGGTACGTTGTGCAGAGCCCAGTCCTACTGAGTGGTGACCGAATCAGGAATGCGCGGGAGGCGCCAGGCAATACCAGCTTGGAGATTGTCGTCTCTATGAGTTTCGACTCGCAAGGTAGCCGCCAATTTGGCCAACTGACTACCAACAATGTCGGCGAACTGTTAGCCATTCTGCTTGATGGCAAGGTTCAATCTGCACCACGAATCAACGAACCGATTCTCGGTGGAAATGCCCAAATCTCTGGAGATTTTACCTTTGAAGAAGCCCAATATCTGGCAAACATTCTCAAAGCTGGGGCATTTCCCGTCGGCGTGAAAATCGCCGAAGAGCGGACCGTTGGACCAACGCTTGGTCAAGAAGCAATCGATGACGGTGTTCGTGCTGCGGTTATCGGCATGGGAGTCGTCCTGATCTTCATGTTAATCTACTATCGATTTGCCGGTATCGTTGCGATCATCGCACTGGCGTTTAATATGCTCATCATTCTGGGAGCGCTTGCCGGGTTTGGCGCCGCATTGACCCTGCCCGGACTCGCTGGACTTGTATTAACCATCGGCATGGCAGTTGATGCAAATGTGCTTATTTTTGAGCGTATCCGTGAGGAGTTACGCACCGGCAAAACCGTATGGTCGGCGATCCAGACCGGTTACCAGAAAGCCTTCTGGACAATCCTTGATGCCAACGTGACGACTTTAGCCGTTGCAGCAGTGCTCTACCATTTCGGAACAGGACCCATCAAGGGCTTTGCCGTCACATTGGGAGTCGGTATCTTTGCCAGCATGTTCACGGCTATCGTTGTTACACGAGAGATTTACGGCTGGGTGCTTGGTGGTCGGAACGTCCAGAGGTTAAGTATCGGACGCGAGGTTATTAGAAACACAACCATCGGCTTCCTTGGTAAGAGTCGGCTGGGATTTACTGTATCTGCAATCGTCATTATTATCGGCGTCGTTTCACTCGTTCTGCATAACGGTCCTAATTTTGGGATTGACTTTCGGGGCGGCGTCAAGACCTACGCTAAATTTAATCGCGTAGTCACGCAACCGGAACTCTCCGCTAAACTGACGGAACTGGGCTTTGAGCGTTCAAAAATCCAGGTAGACCCGTCAAAGCAGGAGGCCTCAATCGACATCGGCTATAGCCAGGAATTTGAAAGCCAGAGAGTCGTTGTGCCGGTGTCCGCGGATCCTGGCGGCGCAACCGCGATGAGTGTTCAGGTGAGTTCCGCACAGGAGAGAGTGCATGTGTTCCAACCCGGGGATGCTATTCAGTTGGTTGAAGGGGATGTTCGATTGCGAAATGAAATTCGTGACGTTGTAGAGGACGGGGACACAATCACCTTTGCGCTCGTGAACGAAATTGGATCCGATTTGACACAGGCAGCACAAATACAGATTCAAGCGAGTGTGGGCCAGATCCTAACCGATGCGTTGTTAGAGGGAGATCGGGATTGGAAAGCCATGCCGCGTGCGGTGAGTGTGAATGAGGTCGGACCCAGCGTCGGCAAGGACCTTAAGTGGGCGGCACTTTGGTCTGTTCTCTGGTCAATAGTCATCCTGCTTTTCTATATCTCTTGGCGTTTTGAATTCCGTTTCGCTATCGGCGCGATCGCTGCCTTGATTCACGATGTGTTGATTACACTCGGTGTCTTTTCGGTGTTCGTCAAGGAAATTAACCTACCAACGGTTGCGGCATTCCTCACAATTATCGGTTACTCCTTGAACGATACAATTGTCGTGTTTGACCGTATCCGTGAGAACACCACGCTGCTCAAGGGGACCGACTTTGCTGAGGTTATCAACAGAAGCATCAATCAGTCTCTGAGCCGGACCGTTGTGACCTCTTTGACAACGCTCTTTGTTGTTCTCGTTATTTTCCTTCAAACGGCTGCGGGGCAAGAGATTAACACCTTTGCATTGGCGTTGATTGTGGGCGTCATCGTTGGCACCTATTCATCCGTTTTCATCGCCAGTCCAATCATATATCTCTGGCACTTAAGAGGCGGAAGAAGTGGAAATGTAGAGATTCAAGAAGCTCAAGAAAGTACTGCATAGTAGCTATAGTGAATTCTAAAAACAGATAGGAGTTACGCACTTCAGTTCGTAGTAGCGCAATTCATTGCGCGTCCGGACGGGCGATAAATCGCCCTACTACGAACCTAAGACCTTACTGTAGTGCCACAATGAATGGAGCGTATCGGGGCAGGGATGCCCCTCCCACATCTATCAGGGATAAATCGCCGAACTACAAATCGAAGACTCTCGGAACAGAGGCTTTGAGCGTTCAAGTGCGTAAGTCCTAATATATAATAATTGCAAAACTTATCTGATTGAGTGCTAGGTTCTGTTGACATGTCATCGCAATCAGTATTTTGTCGAGATATGAATCTCGACCTACAATTTACTTTTGTAGCACGATCTGTTAGGTTGTGATCCCAGTCCCGTTCCGACGTCTCCGATAAATCGGAGGACGCAAACGAATCCCGACATGTCGGGACGCTACATTTGGCAGATTGCCCGATGATTACAGCGTGCCGAATGAGCAGCTTCAAAATGTCAATACGCCCTAGTACACTGTCAGAAAGATTATGATTGTGTATTTTGATTGAAAGCAAACGATAACATATTAGGATTTACGCACTTCAGTAGTGAACAACGATCGTTGTTCACTATGAGCGGTTTTCTTTTGTAGTTGCCCGATTTATCGGGCGTTGGTGGGCATGCGGTGCGGCGATAAATCGCCGAACTACAGGATTTTGAGCGTTCAACTGCGTAAGTCCTGATATATAATAGATGCAAAACTTATCTGTGAGCACTAGTGAACCAATGAACTAATTTTGTCGTTCGGACAGTTGTATAGACATATCCTCGGTGGTGCCGTGGGGGTCTGACGACAAACGCCCTTTCTGTTAAAAATTCCTCTGTCAAATCGTATGAACGTCACCTGGTGGTTGATTCCAAGTGGACTCATTCTGATTCTTGCCGTTGGCTTTCTGATTGTCGTGGCTCGGCGACGGAGATACCTGCGTGCCCAAGAACCTAACAGTGAGCCTACTCAACCGGCACCTCCCACCACCCGTGAGTTAGTCCATGAAATCCGCAATCCGCTAAATAGCATTAGTGTCAACCTCCAAATTCTGGAAGAAGATCTATCCGCTGCGGATCCTCGTTCTCCCAGCGACTTACGGAACCGTGTCCGGCGCATCCGCGGGGAAGTGGAACGTCTCAATCGAATATTAACCGATTTTCGTCGTTATGCAAATCTGCCGCCACTGACGCTCGAGACCTGTGACCTTGCGCTGCTTATCGAAGAGGTTTTGGACTTCAACGAACCAGAGGCACAAAAGCAAAAGGTTGAGGTCAACCGAGAAATCGAAGCGCTGCCCCCCGTTCAACTTGACCAATCACAGTTCAAGCAGGCGTTACTTAATCTGATTATCAACGGGGTTCAGGCAATGGCGGATGGTGGCACGCTCACGGTTCGCGCAAAATCGTTGAATGAGGGGGTACAAATTGATGTGGAGGATACAGGTCAGGGCATTGAACCAGAGCAACTCGATAAAATCTTTGATCTGTTCTTTTCCACAAAAGAGGGAGGGACCGGCGTCGGTCTTACAATCACAAAACAGGTGATCGAGGGACACGGCGGTCAGGTAAACGTGGAGAGCAACCCCGGCCAGGGCACAAAGTTTTCCATTGTGCTACCCGCCAAGTAAAAGGTAGTAGGCAAGTTCCCCACGCCGTAACCTGACCCCGCTCGGCTTGATAGGTATACACCCAAGTCTCGGACTCTCGGAACGGCGCCCTCTTTGCGCGTGGGCAGGTGGTATATATATCAAAACGCACCACCCACGTTTGTCGGGTATCCTGCCCACCTTTCGCTCCAGCGGAGCGATATGTCTATAGAAGGGTGATAGAGTCAGTCCCCGCGCTCCAGCGGAGCGCAATGTGGATAGTCTGAAGGTGTTTCAATCTTTTAGCCCCAGCGGGGCGGCATGTTTATAGAATATGGGCATCACATATACACCCAAGCCCCAGCGGGGCGACATGTGCAACTTGCGTTATACGGTTATTTATGGTGAATTCTAAAAACAGATAGACACTTTCGCCACCCGGTAGGTGTGTTTTCCCCCCGCACCGCATAGGCGCAGTTAGAAACAGCGCCTACCAAACGGTAAAACGGTAGTTTCGTTTTCCTAACTGCACCGGTTTGGCGTGTCTCATTCATTCTAAGATCCACTATAAAATGCTCCTACTTGCGTTGGTAAATAGCAGCAGGTGATGAAATGATTCCAAAAATCCTTGTTGTAGACGACGATTCCGGAAGCGTCGAGGCGGTCATCGAAGTGCTTGAACGTGAAGGCTACGACCTATTTGCAGCGTCGGGTGGACGCGAAGCATTGGAAACTTTAGCGGTTGAAGACATCGATGCAGTCATCACGGATGAAAAAATGCCCGACCTGAGCGGGATCGATCTACTCAAGCACATAAAGGACAACTACCCCTACACACAGGTCATCATCTTAACAGGCTACGGCTCGATTGATAGCGCGGTTGAAGCCACACGAGCAGGAGCGGATGGCTACCTCGAAAAACCGATACGGATCAACATCCTGCGCCAAACGACAAAAAATGCGCTCGAAAAGCGGTCGCTCCTTCTCCAGAACGTCAACCTGCGCGAACAACTCGATGACAAGTTCGGGTTTGCCAACATTATCGGCACCTCAAAACCGATGCAAGAGCTTTTCCGCATGATCCGGCTCGTCGCCCCGACCAACGCGACAGTGCTAATACGCGGTGAAAGTGGTGTCGGGAAGGAATTAATCGCGAATGCAATTCACAACCACAGTCGCCGAAAGGACAAACCGTACCGGACAATCAACTGCGGCGCACTTTACCGGGAGCTGCTTGAAAGCGAATTGTTTGGGCATGAACGTGGGGCTTTCACCGGGGCAACCACCCGCAAACTGGGTGTATTTGAACAGACCGATGGCGGTACACTCCTGTTGGACGAAGTTGGGGAAATGGGAATTGAAACACAGGTGAAATTCCTCCGTGTACTGGAAGGACATGACTTCACACGCCTCGGCGGGGATGCCCCTATCAAAAGCGATGTTCGTATCATCGCTGCAACTAACACCGATCTTGAAGAGGCGATAAAAAACGGCAAATTCCGTAGCGATCTCTATCACCGTATCAACCGGTTTCCGATTCGGGTGCCTCCATTAAGGGAACGACGTGAGGATATTCCCCTGCTGGTCAGTGCGTTCATCAAAGAGTTTAGTAAAGAACATGAACGTTCCATTTCAGGAATTACCCCCCAAGCCATGGATTACTTGAAAAATGCCGCTTGGGATGGAAACATCCGTGAGTTACGTAACGTCCTCGAAACCGCTATCATCTTAGCGAGGACGGAGATCCTGGATCTCGGCGATTTCTCCTCCGAATTTCAAACAGGTTTCACAGCTTCAGAGGTCGTTTCCGATCCCGATGTTCAAATGGGGATTCCTGTGGGCCTCGATACCCCGGATAATCCGGAAAGTTCAGTGGATACAGATGGCGAGAAGGTTGGAACAGTTGGAATGACAATGGAAGAGATCGAAAAAGAGGCTATAGACAAGACGTTGGCGGAAACTGGCAATAACAAGAAACGGACCGCGGAGATGCTCGGAATCGGTTTGCGAACGCTATATCGCAAGCTGGAATCTTACGGCTGGTTAAACAAAAACGACCAAGCGGATGACCTACGTGACTGATTCGCCCCATTTTGTTGAGTTGGTAGGCCGAGCATTCATATCTCGACGCTTAATTGCTCTCTTTATTGTGATAGGCAAGGTGATCAATGTGGTTCTGAGTGAGTGTATCCAGTCGATTTTCTATCAGCCTAAGTCGCTCATTGATTCGATTGTCAAGTCGCGTGATTCGATTATCAAGTCGCGTGATTCGACTGTCCACCTGCCTGACAGAGAATAGGATATACACCTGTGCAAAGCCGAAGATAGCAACAATCAGCGTGACCAAGACTGTCAAGAGTGTTTGGTGGTTTTCCCACTTCATAACAAAATCTCCTATAGTTAGGTATTGTTACATTGTGTGTTGAAACGACATACATTATACACCAAAACGACATATATCTCAACCCATAATCACAGCGTTCCGAGGGCAATCGCATGTGAAAGGTCCTGATACAAACTCAGCACCCCCATTGTAGGGGCAGCCTTTGTGGATGCCCTTCCTACTATTCGTTTTCACGTTTCACGCATCACGTTTCATGTTTTGTGCTTGCTTTTAACATGAGTCTAAAACATGATCCCACCCGAATTCATGGTGCAGCAAAGGAGACACCACATGGCTCTAACAACCGATCAGAAAGCGTTCTTTGAAGAATATGGTTACCTACCCTATACACAGGTGTTATCTGACGAGGAGGTAGAAGCCCTCCGTCAGCGCAGCGAAGATATCGTTGAAGGGCGTGTGGACCACGTGCCATCGCGGTACATCCAGCTTGAGGCAGCGTTCCGTGATGGTAAGGATACCACCACACCCCGCCTTGACACCGTCCGGAAGATGACGCAACTCTGCTACTTCGACGACCTTTTCCAAGCGGCTGCAAAGAAGCCTGAGATTGTGGATGTTATCGAAGATCTCTTAGGTCCCAACATCAAGCTCTACACCGACCAACTGATGATGAAATCCCGCTATAACGGGACAGTGACCGACTGGCATCAAGACTCACCCGCATGGCCCTTCTTTGTCCCGCAAGATCACGTAACCTGCTGGGTCGCTTTAGATGATGCCACCGTCGAAAACGGCTGTATGACCGTCATCCCCGGCAGCCACAAGTGGGGACCCGTCACCCGCGAATACAAACAGCGATTCATCGATGATCCGGAGATCGCCAAGCCGACACCTGTGGAGTTAAAGGCGGGGCACTGCATGTTCCACCACGGTCTCAACTTCCACCGCACTGGCGCGAACTCAACACCGAACCGGCGTCGTGGATTGGCGCTGCACTATCTCCACGCCGAGACGAAATATCTTGGTATCGAAGATGAGGAGTCACGCCTCGGAACAGAATGCGGGATGCCACGCGGAAAATTCCGATTCATGCCTATCCGAGGGAAAGAATTCCCCGGCCGGGTCTAAACCATTCAAATATCCGTAGGGGCGGGGTTCCCCCGCCGTCAAGCGATTTGCCTTTCGCTCTAACGGAGCCATCAACCCCGTAGGTTGAGCGTCTTGCCCGACACAAAGCCCCAGTTGTTTTGAATCCCGTTCCGTTTCACGAGAATCCCGATAAGTCGGGACCTATCCCGATTTATTGGGGATTTATCGGATATCCTATCGGGGCGGAGCGCAATGTGTGTAGCTATTGGGAATCAACATTGCGGTTTTCTCGTTTTTGAAGCCCCGGAGGGGCGGCATGTTTATAGACCGGCGACATGCCCTAGCAACCCAAGCCCCAGAGGGGCGACATGTGCCATTTGTCTGAATCGCAGATTAAAACGGATTTAGCAAATTACGCGGATAAATGTAGGTTCGGTTGAGCGCATCAAGACGAGCAAGCCTCTGCCAAACTGGGACTCTTGATGCGTGGACACATTGAAAGTTATTTATGGTGAATACTAAAAATAAATAAACGCTTTCGCCCCTCGGTTTCCGTCCGCACCGCATTCACTCCAACCCGGTAGGTGCGGTTTTCAACCGCACCGATTTGGCGTGTCTCATTAATTCTAAAATCCACTATAAACACCCCGATTTTTGCAAAAAGTGTTAGATTTTGTTAGATTCTGTTAGATCATTGTGGATAATTCAGTCTTTGATGGATTTCCCCGACCGGTTATCGGCGGCAAAATATCAATCCTACCTTCCATTCTTCCATGCCCAAATAAATATCGTTCAAACACTCCCTTATTTCTCACCAAAATGTCAACTCAAATGAAAATATTTCCGTCATAGACATAGAAACACACTGAAAACATCAAAGGAGAAACAGTCCCAAATGAAAAGATTTTCGCTTTATGTTTTATTGATCTTATTTACTTATCCCTGTGCTGTATTTGGACAAGGGGCAGCAAGCAGCGCAGGCGAAATTTACGGTACAGTCTATCAAAGCGATCCTGAGCAGCCAGTCGCATCTGTGCAGATACGCATCGTAGAAACAAACCAACGTGTCAGAACCGATCAAAACGGCGAATTTCGAGTTTCCAACCTGTCACCCGGACAGTATACACTCACTACGACCGCTACCGGTTATCAGCCGTCAGAGAATGTCGTCGTTACCATCGAGCCGGGTGAAACAACCGAACTTAAAATTTACCTTGAACAGATTGCAGTTGAACTTGATGAAGTAGAAGTGACTGGGGAACGCGCTGCAGCGCCTGTTGGCAGACAAACTTTAAGTAGTGCAGAAATCCAGCGCGTCCCCGGTGCCACTGGCGATGCCCTGCGCGCCCTACAAGCCCTACCCAGCGTCGGCGTCGCGAATGATTTTAGCGGTGCCCTCTATATCCGCGGCGGCTCCGACGAAGATAACCTCTATTACTTTGACCGGGTGCCGATCGGCTATCCCTACCATTTTGGCGGAATCGTCTCATCCCTCAGTTCCGAAGTCATTGAGCGGATCGATGTCTATGCCGGCGGCTACGGTGCTGAATTCGGTGTCGATTCGCAGGCGGTGATTGACATCTATTCTCGGAACAAAAACACGGACGGTTTCCGCACAAAATTGAATCTGAATGTCCTCTACTCCGAAGGGTTGTTAGAGGGGCAAATCAGCGATCAAGGGTACTGGTATTTTGCCGGACGACGAAGTTACATTGACCTATTCCTTGGTTCACTCGCGTTTGATAGTGGGGAAATCACCGCCTTCCCCCGGTTCTGGGATTATCAGCTAAAGGGCGGCTATGACCTCAATGACAAGCATCAACTCTCTCTGAACATATTCGCTTCTGGCGACAGTTTTGCACTCAAGCTGGATGGCGAAGATGTGGACCAGGATTTTAGAGGAAACGTTAGCTTCGGGAGCGGCTTTGAGGGGGCTGGGATCCATCTCCGTTCTCGGTTCACAGACCGGCTGACCTCCTTTTTGTCCTTGACTCGTTCCGATTTCCAATTTGACGTCAGCGCTGGTCCCGAAATATCTCTCACGATTGATGCACCAGATTACCTGCTCCGCGAAGACCTCACCTATAGGTTAAACCCGAAACATCAACTTGAAACTGGGGTGATATTTGGATTTGAAACGGGCAGAGCGGTTGGCACAGGTAACCGTCCGCCCGATGAGGGTGAGGTTGATTACGATTTTCGGCTCGCCGAAAGGCAAACATTCGATGAATCGGTATCGAGTCGACGGATGGAAGTGTACCTGCAAGATCGGTATCGGGTGCTGCCATTCTTATCGGTTACACTCGGTTTACGTGTGGATTACTTTAGCCTTGTTGACGAGTTTTCTATCCAACCGCGTGGAAGCCTCCTGTTAGACATTATGGAAGGCTCTCAACTCCAGCTCTCTTACGGCAACTATCATCAGGTGCCGGGACCACCGCGACTTACCCAAAGCGTTGGAAACCCCGACTTGACTACAAGCCAAGCCAGTCACTATGTCTTGGAATTCACACGCCAAGTTTCGGAAGGGACAGAGTTCAAATTCGCAGGCTATTACAAAGATCTGGCGCACCTTGTGACCAGCGATGATGATATGATATATTTGAACCAAGGCGTTGGATTCGCGCAGGGGACTGAGGTATTCCTACGCCATAGGGCTGGAGATCGATTTCTGGGCTGGGGATCCTACACGTATGGGGTTTCTAAACGCCGTGACCGCCCAGAAGATCCGTATCGCTACTATTCGTTTGACCAGACACACGTTGCGACCTTGGCGGCAACTTATCGGTTGACACCGACTTGGGAGATCGGTCTAAAATGGCAGTACCGAACCGGCAATCCCTATACCCCAGAGCTAGGCGTGACCCGTGTAATTGATCGACGCAACGGCGAACCCATCTACGTTCCCATTTACGGGGACATAAATTCGGAACGACTTCCACCTTATCACCGGTTGGATGTGAAAATCAGTAAAGCGTTTCGATTCAAAAGTTGGGAGATGAGCCTCTTTCTTGAACTCTTGAACGCGTATAACCGTAGAAACCTACTCACTTATAGTTACAGCGACGATTATGATGATGATGAAAGAGAAGAAATCTACTATGATGGAGAGGAAAGAGAAGAAATCTACCAATTTCCGATCATCCCCTACTTAGGAATCACCACCGAATTTTAGTGGTAGGTATACTTCGTATGCCGTAACCCGCACACGCCCGTAGGTCGGGCATCTTGCCCGACCTCAACGATCCAGCAAGATTCATTCGTAGGGAACGCAGATCTGCGTTCCCTACGGGCTCCTTATGGCACCTCTGCCGTAGTTGCCCAATTCATCGGGCGTTGGGAACGGTGTCCAACGGCGATAAATCGCCGAACTACAAGGCTTTGAGCGTTTGACTGCGTAAGTCCTGTTTGTTAAGAAGGAGGCTACAATGAAGAACTTTGTTGTCACAGAAAAAATCTGGAAAGAAGGCAATATGTACACCGCTTACTGCCCGGAGCTGGATGTTGTGACCTGCGGAAGGGATGTGGAGGAGGCGAGAAAAAATCTCCGTGAAGTTATCGAAATTCAATTTGAGGAAACTACGAAACTTGGAACGCTCAAGGCATTTTTACCGGTTGACCGTTAAAACAATCTTCGTGTGGGAGAGTATATGAGACCCAATATTCTTATCTTTATGACCGATCAGGAACAAGCGGATGTGGTACATCCAGACCATCCATGTATCACCCCAAACGCGACGAGGTTAGCGCAGGAGGGGGTTCTTTTTAACCGCTCATTTTGTCCGACAGCGCACTGCTGCCCCTCACGCGCAACGTTCATGACAGGTGTATATCCCAGTCGGCACGGCATCTACAACAACGTCAGCAACCCGACCGCCATCCACCACGAACTCTACGAAGGGGTTGGGATGTTCAGTGAAACCCTGCGATCTTCCGGCTATAATTTAGCGTATGCAGGAAAATGGCACGTCACCGACGCCGAGAACCCGTCCGACCGCGGTTGGGAAGATCTGCACATCACGGGGGGCAAAGGCAGCTACATGCACCGTTCAGTGGCGCAGTGGCAGGAACAAGCCAAACAACCCGAATCGACCGAACGTCAGCGTGGACAAATTCTCCGTCCCGGTTGGGGACACTACCAGCTATACAATTCCTATCCAACTGACACACCGAAAGGCTATGAAGACCATCGAGACTATCGCGTTGTCCAATCTGGATTGGAAGGATTACGGCGATTGGCACAAGCGGACGCGCCGTGGTGCCTATACATCGGACCGAGCGGTCCCCACGACCCGTTCATCGTGCCGGAACGATTCGCCCAAATGTACGACCCCAAAGAGATCCCGTTGCCGCCGAACTTCCACGACACACTCGAAGACAAACCCCGCGCCTATCAACGAGCACGTCAGCAGTATTGGGGACAACTTTCGGAGGACGAAGTGCGCGAGTCCCTCCAACATTATTGGGGATACTGCACAATGGAGGACGCGATGTTCGGCGAGGTGCTTGAAACATTGGAGGAGACAGGACAGGCGGACAACACCCTTGTTCTGCGAATGAGCGATCATGGCGATTACTGCGGCGCACACGGTTTGTATCTCAAAGGTGTGCCGGCATTCCGCGAAGCGTATAACATCGCTACGATTGCACGATGGCCCCAAGGGATCGCCAACCCTAACCGCGAAGTCGATGAGTTTGTCAGTCTGGCCGATTTCGCACCAACCTTCATCGAATTGGGGGGCGAGTCCGTACCAGAGGACCTGACAGGTAGAAGCCTCGTACCATTCCTGCAAGACGAAACCCCCTCCGATTGGACGGACGCATTCTACACCCAGTTCAACGGCGTCGAATTGTATTACAGCCAGCGCGTTGTGAACACCAAGGATTTCAAATACGTCTACAACGGCTTCGACTTTGACGAGGTGTACGATCTGCGGAACGACCCACACGAGATGGTGAACCTCAGCGACCACCCTGATTATCAAGATGTAAAGCGCGACCTCGTGCGTCGGATGTGGCGGTTCGCAGGACGTGAGGACGACATCATCTTCAATCCTTATGCAACGGTGGCGTTTGCGCCGTGGGGTCCCGCCGATGCGCTGCGTGACGAAGCGTAAAAAGGAGTAATTTTATGGCAACGCTTAAAGGCGTGGTTCGAGACAGCGTTTCTGGTGCCCCCGTCGAAGCGAAGGTCCATGTCCTAACCAGTAGTGGCAATTTCGTCCATCCAGCGGATAGTATCCTGAAGATCGGACCGGGCGATCCGTTTTTCTACTGTCCGGGAGAGTTTACGGTGGACGTACCCCGCGGATCAACGGACATCGTGGTTGAGCGTGGTACAGAGTACGAACCGCTGCGGAAAGTTGTGTCGATGCCTGCAAAAGGGGCAGTCGAGGTCGAGTTGCACCTCAAACGGTGGGCAGATCTCCCGTCGCAAGGATGGTATCCGGGGAATACACATCTGCACTACAATGAGGATGAGGCGCATCCCGATGATCGGTTACAACTCGATCCAAAGGTCCACGATCTCAGCGTAACCGTTATCAGCATCCTGCAACGCGGTGAAATCCCCTATGCCAGCAACAAGTACCCACTCGGGTTCATGACCGACTATTCGACCGCACATCATCTTGTGGATTGCGGCGAGGAAAATCGGCACAACTCCCCTTACGGCGGTGGATCTGGGCACGTCATGTTTTTGCATATTGAGAATCTGGTTGAGCCTGTCAGTCGTGGCAACCTCGTCAGTGACTTTGACCCCGACTACCCGCCAATCTGTTACGCCTGCGACGATGCGAAACGACAGGGCGGGGTTGTGCTGTGGTGTCACAACGGACGGGGAATGGAGGCGCCGGTAGCGGCAGCGTTGGGAAAGTTGGACGCCTTTAACCTGTTTGATCCGTCTTGGAAAGACCTCGAATACGATATCTGGTATCACCTACTCAACTGCGGTATTTCGTTACCCGCATCGACCGGGACAGATTGGTTCATCTGTGCGAACAATCGCGTCTACGTCCAAACCGATGGCGAATTTACCTATGAAAGCTGGTTGAGAGGGTTACAGGCGGGCAGAACCTTTATCACAAACGGACCAGCGCTATTCCTGAACCTTGACGGGAATGCCCCCGGCGGCACTATCGAATCGCCGAATGGACGCCCGCGCATAGTATCGGGTCAAATCACGTGGAGTTCGCACTACCCGCTCACCTGTGTTGAGTTGGTTCAAAACGGGGTAGTCACGCAAGCTGTGCCGCTTGACGGCAGGAAACAGGGTGGCGAATGGGAATTTGACCTCCGAATCGAATCCGATGGGTGGGTCGCGGCACGTGCTTTCGGGGAGGCACGTGACAGTTTTGCACAACCGGTTTACGCCCACACCAGCCCTATCTACATCGGTACAGGTCGCCCCAACAACATAGCGCGGGAGTCCGCAGCGTTCTTTGTCCGTTCGATTGACAGTGCAATTGAGATAGTGAATCGGGATTGGCGATTTGCGAAGGATACACAACGGGAAGAGGTCTTACACCTGTTCAACGAAGGGCGAACAGTTTACCAGAATTTAGCCCAGCTGCGTTAGGCGCGTGCCTCTTCAGGAGAAACTCGACGCTGTCCGCTCGCTTGCGTCGGTGCTGATTCAATGGTCGGTGCCGCTTCGCCTGCCTCAACCATACGCCGGATAAGACGCTCCTGCATCACCGCAGAGACCTCCTGATGCGACTCCCGTCCAATCAGGTTTGTCAACTCATACGGATCCGCCTGCAGGTCATACAGATACTCCTCGATATACTGCTCTGATCCTGCACCTTGTGCGCTACGTCCATCCGGTGCAGTAACACCGTACTTCCATCGTTGTGTCCGTACCGCACGCCCTACCTGCGACTCGCTTATCTGAACGAAGACCTCTTGGGGCCACCCATCCGTTTGGCTTCTCGTCAACGGTAGAATTGAACGTCCTTGCATCTCTTCGGGCACTGCAATCCCCGCTGCATCGAGAAGCGTTGGCGGTAGATCAACGAGACTAACCAACTGTTGGAGCTGCCCCCCGCCATTGAAGCCAGGACCGTGCAACGCAGTTGGAACACGGATCGAACTTTCATGACCGGAACGTTTGTATTCCGCATTTCGTGTCTTGAAGTGGCAACCGTGATCCGATGTAAAGAGCAAAATTGTGTTATCGAGCAGGTCGAGACTCTTGAGTGCATCCAATACCCTACCGAGCGCTTCATCAAGCCGTTTGACCATGCCATAATAACCAGCGATATGCTGATGCGTTGAGCCACCCAACGCAGCGAGGTCAGGCGGAATCCATCTCCCCGCGTAACGTTCACGGTAGCCATCTGGCGGCGGATAGTCGTCGAGGTGGTTCTGATGGTGCGGCTCAATGTATGAAGTGAAAAGGTAGAATGGATCGCTTTGGTGCGCGTCAATATACCGAATCATTGCATCAGTGACAGCATCCACACGATAGCCGGGGAGTCTGACAGGTTGGTTGTCGTTATTGTAGAGGACGGTGTGGTAAGCGTCGGAGGTAAACTCAAGTACGTTAGAGGCAAGCCAATAGTCATAACCACCACGTGCGGACTCCGGGACGGCTCCTTCAACGCCCCGATCGTAGAGATGCCACTTGCCGATATAACCGGTCCTATAGCCGTTTTCACCAAAATGGTGGGCGAGTGTCTTCAGATCTGACGATAGCGGGATACCGTTTCGGTAACACCCCGTTTCTGTCGCGTAAAGTCCGGTCTGCAAGCAGGAACGTGCAGGACCACAAACGGGTTGGCATGTGAACGAGCGATGGAGATGTGTGCCCCGTTGCGCCATCCGATCAAAGTTCGGTGTCAGATCCAGTGGGTTGCCATGGACGCCGGTTGTATCCCACCGCTGCTGGTCTGTGAAAAACACGATGACATTGGGTTGGTCTGAAGTTCTTGCCATATTACTATCTCTCCGCTTTTTATAGTAGATCTTAGAATTAATGAAACACTCCAAATTGGTAGGCGCTGTTTCCAACTGCGCCGTTTCAACCCAACCAACGGCGTGTATGCGGTGCGGTTTCCCTCCGCACCTACCGGGGAGCAAAAGTGTCTCTTTATTTTTAGAAGTCACTATAATGACCGCTAAAGTCAATTTTGTCTCGTTGCGTTTCGCATTCAGCAAAGACGCGATCTAAAACACCAATTGACTCTCTATCACGCTACACACTTTCAATTTCCTGTGTAGCAAGTTTTTCTTTCAGGTTGGCCCCATTTAATCCTTCAATGAGCCCATTCAGAAAGTGCTTATACAGATGCTCTGCCAAAAAAAAGAAAATTTCCTGTTGGGTCTTTTCTGATACCTGATTATTTGGTCCAAGCAGCCGAGAAAGTTCTTGTCCCGCTTCATGCTCAAGCTCTGGATGTTTACCGATTACAGATTCATGAAGATTTGCAAACCATTCCCTAGTATCACTCAGTGGATCCAATGTCGCATTCAGGAAATCTGCAATCTGTAAAAGGATCGGATCCGTACATTCTTCTATGAAATTTTGATTGACTCGGGTTAGCTCAAAAAGCCAAACCAAATTATCAGCCACTTCCGACCAATACTGGTTTGAAAAATCAGGTGTTCTAAGATTGTCCGGCAGTTTTCTCCGTCTTTTCGGCTGAGGTGCACCCTTTTGTGCCATGATGGTCTCCTATTAATGTGAAGGCATGACGCCCCCTGTTCACTGTTGACATACTCCCAAACTTAAAGAATTGAGATTCATCTATCGTTGACCTGCCCCATGGTTAGTCAAAGCGTTCCCCAAGACTTTTCAGTAATAAGCGGCCTACATCAAGGTTATACGCGAAATCGCTTGCTGCCCAAAGGCTATTGTAACCGATGACCGGTACTTCGCTTTCATGTCGGGAACCGTGAGATCTTATATCGACAGATGTTTCTGTCTCGGTGAGTTCGCCGAAAACGGTGTCTCGATCCGCGAGGACGAAAATATCTCCAATCCGATCCGGGTGCAGCCGAAATTGCCTCGCCGCTTCGTCTGAAGGGTAAACCTCTTCGACGCCTGGTGCAGCGCCCAGCATTTCGATCGCTTTTGGAAGATCGCCTACCTTCTGAAGAAAAACATATGCCGCACCCCCCAAATTTCCGTGGTGTGCGACATATCGGTCTTTGATGATAGGTATAGCGCTTGACGGGATCCCATGCTCAGTCAACCAACGCCCTGGATCGACCGCGCGAGTTTTCGGCAACATTGCGTGATCTGCGGTGATATAAATCTCGCGCTCCGGGTTATCAGCCACAATCTCTCCAATGAGTCGATCCAGTTCCGCGATATGTTGCAGCGAATGTTCCTCCGTCGGCGCGTACTTGTGTTGATTCCAATCCGTCGTTGAGCAGTAGGCGAGTTGTGGATCGTACTGCCGTAGAACCTCACGCAGCGCCCGCAGCAACCACCAATTAATCTCGGACGAGTAGATATCCTCAGCCGGTCCAACCAACTCAACATATTCGGACGGTGGGTCTTCCGCAGCGATAGCGATATCCGTTCCCGCCTCAAGCATCCGGAGCAGCTTTTTCTTAGTAACAAGCAGGGCGGTTTTCTCCGCAAAACCCGACAGTTTTGCATGCTCAAATAACGTCGGTGCCAGCAGAAAGCGGCTATCCTCGATAAATTGCCCTTGTCCTGTTTCACGATCGACGTGATAGTTGGTCGTGATGCCGTGTGTCTCTGGGAACGTTCCGGTGGCTAGACTTACGTTGTTGACGTTTGTTACCGAAGGAATGACTGACCTTACATGCTGATAGAAGCCCTCCTCCGCTAACCTTTGGATATTTGGTGTATCGCTGGCGGCGAGGTAGTCGTGCCCGCCGGCGTCTATGCAGATAATCAAAACCTTGCGATGGCTCACAACGACTGACCTCCTGACCTTGGATTAATGCCGACTCGGATTAAATCTCCCTGCATCGCCCGATCAAATGCAGCATTAATTTCCGCTAACGGATAGACCGCCCCCACTAAATTCTCAAATGGGTAGCGTTCCCGTGTCTTCTCGACAAACCGAAGCGCGTCTCCTAACGCTGACGGATGATAGTTGTGATTTCCTCGCACCGTCAGGCATTTTGTCACAATTTTATGTGCGTCCACCGTAACATCCGCGTGTGGGAAGACGTAGCCGAGCGTCAAACAGCTTCCGCCGATTCCCAGCCAATCGAGAGAGTTGACTAACGCAGCCTCTGAGCCACTTGCTTCAACAGCGAAATCGATACCGCGCCCACCCGTTAAACCGTGTAAGGTTTCCTCAATCTCCGCAGTGGAATCTTCCGAGAGATTAAACGTATGCGTTGCACCGAAGGCTTCTGCGACTCGAAGGCGCTCGGTAACACGATCTACACAGGCGACAATCTCAAACCCACGCTCACGCAAACAACACGCAGCATAAATACCTAACATGCCTGCGCCTTGAATAACTGCGCTGGATCCTCCGATCGGTTCAAGGGTTGTCAGTCCACCCAAAACGGTAGCGAGGGCACAGTTGAGCGGTACCGCTTCAATATCACTGACAGCATCAGGAATCCGATAGATTGACGTTCCTGACCGAAGGCAAATCCCGTCTGCGAAACCGCCATTGAGGAAATATGGATCTTCACTTTGTGCATGCCCATACTTGAACAGCTTCTCACACTTCTGGGGCAGATTTCGTTTGTCACAATATTCGCAGGCACCACAGGCGGCCATAATGCTCCACGTCACGCGGTCGCCTTCGTGCAAAGGATTGCCATAGGCATCGCGGACCTTCGTTGGGGCGGCGATACGCCCAACCGCTTCGTGACCTAACACGCACGGCACGGGTGCGGTTCGTCGTCCTGTAAATGTGTGTAGGTCTGAACCACAGATGGTCGCCAACGACACCTGAACCAGTACCTCATCTGTATTCGGGTCCGCGACGTTCCGTTCGCATAATTCAAATGGTTGACCAGCACCGTGAAAGAGTGCAATTGAAGCAGTTGTTTGCATTATATGAACGTCTTAGGTCGAAGGATTAGTAATTCTGATATTCGCGCTCCACTCGCTTTGAATCCCGCCTGCCTGCTCTCGGCTTGTCGGAGTCCCCCTGATCTCGGTTTGTTGGCCGATTTATCGGGGATCTTATCGGGTATAGTTTTCATCCGTTCAATCGGATAATGAACCAATGAACTGATGGACGAATTGTTTTCACGCTTCACGTTTCACTTTTCCGGTCCGCCAAAGCTGAAAGGCGAGTATCGCTGAAATAACTACCATTCCGCCAGCTACGGCAAACGGCAAAGAGAGGTTCACCGATTCAAGTCTACCGCCAACCATGTGTCCTGAGAGGAAGCCTGAACTCCACGCGAGATGCGTTATTCCAACACCCCGTCCCTTCTCCTCTGCTGCGAAAAATTCATCAATAAGACGGGGCATTGTGATTGAAACTGACCATGCCGCCCCAGCACCGAAGACCCCCAATACAAATAGCAGCGTTGTCGAGCCTGTATTTAGCGTAATCAGGACTACGATCATCGCGACAAGACAGGTTGCCACAAACGCGGTGGCTTTCGCCCCGACTGTGTCGCAAACGCGACCTGAGATTAGTTGGCAGCAGGCGGCAAATAGATCTCTCGATGCACCGTAGTAGCCTGCTAGCCTAACGCCCGAAGCCCGTGCGATCAGAACTGGTAAAAGGAGGCTGACCGTACCCCAAGAGTAGGTCGGCAGAAACCGCATACCGAGCAGTAAGCGAATCTCTCGGCGGCGAAACATTTCGCCATACCCCGCCAACATTTGAGTGAAGGATTTCCGTTCATCGCTCCCGCGTGGTAGACGGGGTAGGAGGATAAGTGCCGCTAAAATAAGTAGCACCATGACAATAATCGTCCCACCGCCAACAACTCCGTAATTGAAGCGATCTATCAACTCACCGCCAATTGCGCTGCCCACCGAACCCCCGAAGGTATACGTCAGGAAATAGACAGCCGCGCCCAAGCCGAGCCGATGTGGGTCAACAGCGGTGATAAGATACGATTGACCACCCGCTATCCGAAAACCGGAGGCAATCCCCTGATAACACAGCACGCCCCAAATCAGCAACGGTTGTTTACTTATGAATACGACTCCCACAACCAATGCGCCTGTCATCCCCAAGATTAGCGTGGACTTCCGACCCAAGCGATCGCTTAACGCCCCACCGACCAGAGCAAACAGACCGCCGAGAGCGATTGGGATTGCGCGTAATAACGCAGCAAACCACACTGTTTTTCCTAATGCCTCTTCCACATAAACCGGGAACAGGAGTTCGATGGGTGCGGTGACGAGTCCTGCTGCAAGTAGGATCAGGCACAATGAGATGAATTGGCGATTCCACATTAGTTTATGGGACCTGTCTCTGTCTGTTTTCAGGTGGGTTATACATAGGCACATCTCCTGCATCAACTATGCTGAACCAGGGCTTAATGGAAATCGAGAGTCACTTCTTAATCACTGTTCTCATTATACAGAATAATGTGGGGAATGCAAGGTTTTAATTGATGTTTGCCATTGTATCGTAGGGAGGAAATATGATAAAATGGCGAATAAAATCAGACCGCATTACGAGAAGGAGAAAAACATGCGTTACAGACGTTTAGGAAGAACTGGACTCAAGGTTTCAGAGGTCTGTTTGGGAACGATGACCTTTGGAGCCGCCGATTGGGGCAACAATGAAGCTGAATCAGATGCAATCTTCAACTGCGCGTTGGATGCGGGCATTAACTTTTTTGATGTGGCAAATTCCTACGCTGAAGGTCAATCAGAGACGATTTTGGGGCGCATCATGAAAGGGAAGCGTGATAAGCTCATTATCGCGACCAAAGTGTTCAACCCGATGGGAACGGACATCAATGATTCCGGCACCTCCCGGGTGCATATCATGAGATCAGTGGAGGACAGTCTGAGACGGTTACAGATTGATCATATTGACCTCTTCCTCATCCATCATGTCGATAGAGAAACACCGACCGAGGAGCGGTTGCGTGCCCTTGATGATCTTGTGCATCAAGGCAAAGTCCGCTACATCGGCTGCAGCAACGAATACGCTTGGAGATTGTGTGATGCTCTGTGGATTAGCGAGGTGAAAAATTTAGCGCGCTATGAGGCACTGCAACCCCAGTATAATCTGCTGACGCGCGACATCGAAGAGGAAATCTTACCGGTCTGCCGTGATAAGGGAGTTGGCGTGTATGTCTGGGGACCGTTGGCGTCGGGATACTTGACTGGAAAATATAAGGCGGGCGAGCCACCTCCCGAAGACTCACGTTTTGCTCGAAGGACGGAGTCTTCAATGGATCGATACCTTGAACCGCGAATACAGAAAATCCTAGAAGCGGTCCAAGATGTAGCAGAAGGGTTGGGTAAGAGCATGGCACAGGTAGCTTTGAGATGGATTCTGGAACAGGAAGGTATAACTTCGGTCATCGTCGGATCAACAAAAGTGGAACAACTCCGGGATAACATCGGTTGTTCAGGCTGGAGTCTGCCCGCTGATGCGTTGGAAAGGTTGAACGAAGCTTCCGCCCCGCCAGTCCGTTACCCAGATGCTATGGAGTTGAATATCCATGAGCGTCGAGCGGGTGCCGTGGATATGCCGACCTTGGAAACGTAATTCGGCATAAAGAGGTGCAATCGTGAGTGAGATGAACTACCAAGTAGGTGCTGCCAAAATTGACATCACCCCCGATTTTCCCGTTCGCCTCAGCGGCTATGGTGGGCGACGGGAAGAAGCTGATAGCATTGAACAGCGGATCTGGGCGAAGGCGTTGGCGATTCGTAACGGAGCCGAAAGCCCTGCTGTGTTAATAACGGTAGATAACTGTGGTGTGCCAGATTATATAACCGAGGAAGTTGCTGCGACGTTAAAGCAAGACGCAGCTGTTCCTCGCGAACAATTTGTAATCTGCTCCACGCACACTCACAGTGCGCCATACCTCTCAGGTGTGCTGCGGACACTGTTTGGCGTGCCAATTCCGGAAGCGCATCAGGCGAATATCGATCGCTACACCCGCGAATTGACGGAGAAACTGAAACAGGTAGCAGAGGCAGCGCTCGCCGATCTCTGCCCCGGTTCTCTCTCCTGGGGCGAAGGAAGGGTTGGATTCGCCGATAATCGTCGGACGAAGGGAGGTCCTGTTGACCATGCCCTGCCGATGCTTCGCGCCGTAGGAGCCGACGGTGGACTGCGGGCAATTCTTACCAGCTACGCCTGTCACTGCACGACGCTAGGCGGTGACTTCAACGCTGTCTGTGGGGATTGGGCGGGCTATGCGGGTGCCTATATCGAAGCAGATTATCCCAACGCAACTGCGCTGGTAGCGATCGGATGTGCCGGAGATGCGAACCCTGCACCGCGGACCGGGCTAAACTTTGCACGCCAACATGGTCACGCTATTGCCGCCGAAGTGAATCGGCTTCTTGGTAGTGAGCTTACTGCAATAGCAGGGAAACTCACAGGTCAAGTCACACGCGTTGATTTACCCTTCGACACATTGCCTACCCGTCAGGAGTGGCAAAAACGTGTGGAGGGCGGCGGGGCAATTGGCTACCACGCGCAGATACAGCTCGATCGATTGGATCGCGGCGAAGCCCTTCAGACAGCGCTCCCCTACCCTATCCAGATCTGGGCTTTTGGGGATGAGCTTGCAGTCGTTTTTCTGCCTGGCGAGGTGGTGGTTGATTATTCAATTCGTCTTAAGCGTGAGTGCGATACTTCGCGTCTGTGGGTGAATGCGTATTGCAACGACGTGCCGTGCTATATTCCTTCGAGACGCATTCTAAGGGAGGGTGGCTACGAAGGCGAAGGGGCGATGATTTACTACGATCGCCCAACGCGCTTCGCACCCGCTGTGGAGGATATGATTATCCGAACTGTCCATGAACTGCTACCGAGGACGTTTCGTGAGGACAGTCTTTGATGAGTACAAATTAGGATAGTTCGCGCCCTACATACAATCGTTCCGTTGTGCCGTGGCAGCCCTTGTTATCCTCGTAGCGCAGCGATAGCTTCATCTTCGCTGTCAAAATGCTCAAAGATAGTAATTAGCCTCCCTATCACAAGGAGATTGTTGATAGTGTTGCTAACGTTAACCACACCGATCCGCCCGCCTTTCCGTGCAACGGATACATGCAGCCCTATCAGCGTTCCAAGTCCGGAACTATCCATCCGAGATACATCGGCAAAATCAAATAGGAATTTAGGAGAGTCAGAGGCGTCTTCGAGCTGCTCTTCAATTACCTGTCTGAGCTCGCCACCCGCGATGCCCACAATTCTGCCACCGAGTTTCAGAACGATAACACCGTCTCTGTTTCCAACATCGATATCCATCACTTCTTCTCCTGAAATGTTGTTCGGCAAAAAGCCGATTGTTTTGGAAAGTGCAGATTAGCTATTTTCTATCTGCTTTCATTCTAAATAATCTGCTACTTTTTGTCAAGTACACTTTTTTGAATTTGTCAGGACACTTAACGGTCTTGGGATTGGGCATAACGGGATTCTCGCATAGCAAGGGAAAGGAAGCAAAAAACGTGAGAATTCGTTGATTTGTCTAAATTTGTCAAGATCAAACCTTGACAAAGCCCGCCCTTTGATGATACTATTTCAGGCTGTTGTGCCTAGCGTTTGAAATATAATAACGCTAGTGGTTACGGCAGGTTGACATTTTTCTGTAGTGTAAATTCAGAAAACACGATAATCATCATGCCACCCACCAAAAACTGAGGCAGCTTTTCGAAATCACCTCAAGTCGTTTTGAATCTCCCGACAGGTCGGGATTCACGTGCCGTTTCGTGCATTCCGATGGAATCGGAACCTGTCGCGATGTATCGGGGGAACGGAACCGATCTTGTCGAGGGCACGTCAGAATTAGTTCAACCCGTCAAATGTTAATAGAACTTACCTACCACCCCACTGGCGGGGGTAGGTGGCAAAATCGGGTTAAGGTAGTGGGCGGAAAATCTCCCGCTGGAATAACAGGGGGAAGTTGTTGAAGGTAAAATCATGCTTGCAATGAAAACATCTTTTGTTGGATCGGATACAGATATCAAATGGTGTGTCGTGGATGCGAATGGAAAGGTGCTTGGACGCTTAGCCACTCAAATTGCGATGATGCTTCGAGGGAAACATCACCCGACGTACACCCCACATGCCGATATGGGGTATCGGGTAGCTGTGATTAACGCTGAAAAAATCGTTGTCACAGGAAACAAAGCAACAGACAAAACATACTTTCGTTATAGCGGTTATCCCGGTGGTGCGAAGGTCCGAACTTTTGAAGAGCAGATGCAGAAAAAACCGGAAGAAATCATACGGCACGCTGTTAAAGGAATGCTCCCCAAAAATCGCTTGGGCCGCAAACTCATTAGAAAGCTAAAAGTCTATGTGGGTCCAAACCACCCGCACCAAGCACAGAGTCCGGAAGTAGTAGAAGTGTAATTTTTTCAGAGGAGGAAGTATGGCTGTAGAACAGTATTGGGGAACGGGAAGACGTAAAACATCCGTTGCACGCGTCCGCGTGATTCCAGGGGGTTCCGGTCAATTTGTCGTCAATAAAAAACCGATTGAAGCGTATTTTGATCGAGAGGATCTGATTCAGTTGGCTAAACAACCTACGGAATTAACGGAAAAGAGTAGTGCATATGATGTGTTCGTTAACGCACGTGGTGGCGGTATCTCAGGACAAGCCGGCGCTATTCTGCACGGTCTTGCACGGGCACTTGTTAAAGCCGACGAATCTTTGAAACCTACCTTGAAAAAAGCCGGATTTCTTACTCGTGACTCCCGTATGGTTGAGCGTAAAAAATATGGACAAAAGGGAGCGCGAGCACGGTTCCAATTTTCCAAGCGTTAAGAATCATTCCGACTATAGAGTGGATTTGAATCCATTTCGAGGGTATGAGTTATGGCGAACACGGTCATATTAGGTGCGCAGTGGGGAGATGAGAGCAAGGGCGGAACGACCGATTTTCTTGCTGAAAACGCTGATGTTGTTGCAAGGTATCAGGGAGGCGACAATGCGGGTCATACTATTGTTGTTGGAACGAAGAAGTTCATTTTTCATCTACTCCCCTCTGGTATACTCTATCCTCATACCGCGAATGTGATTGGCAACGGTGTAGTCATCAATTTGGAGACGCTTTTCAACGAAATCGACAAGTTAGAGACGCACGGTATCGAAGTCGGAGATCGTCTCAAGGTTAGCTCACGTGCACACTTAATTTTGCCCTACCACAAGGTGATGGAGTCGTGGGACGACCTTGGGAGTTCGTTGAAACTCGGCACGACCTCACGGGGCATCGGTCCCACATACTCCGATAAAATGAACCGTCATGCAGGGATACGGGTTGCCGATCTGCTTGAGTTTGACCTCTTTCAGAAGAAATTGGATTTCAATCTTGGCGCTAAGGGTTATATCCTCGATCAGATTGGTGGCGAAGTCGACAGAAATGCGCTATTAGAAGAATACCACAACTATGCTCAGCGGCTTGCCCCGTATGTAGTTGATACATCTGAATTCATGAATGACGTCCTCAAGGCGGGGAAGCGGATACTTTACGAGGGCGCACAGGGAACAATGCTTGACATCGATTTTGGGACGTATCCCTATGTCACTTCGTCCAACACCACTGTCGGTGCGGTTTGCACCGGGTTAGGTGTCGGTCCTCAGGCAATAGATCGGGTGCTGGGGGTTTCGAAGGCTTATGTGACCCGCGTTGGCACAGGGCCGTTCCCAACTGAGATGCCACCAGATCTGGACGAAGAGATTCGTGAAATCGGTCAGGAATACGGTGCAACCACACAACGTGCCCGCCGTTGTGGCTGGCTCGATCTCGTCGCGCTACGCTACGCCGCCCGAATCAACGGGTTCACTGATCTGGTTTTGACGAAGTTCGATGTCCTCGACCATCTCGACGAGATCCAGATCTGTGTTGCTTATCGGCGTCGCGGTGAAGTTCTAACGACTTTTCCGACAAGCCTGCACGCGCTTGAGGAGTGCGAGCCGGTCTACGAGACGCTACCCGGCTGGAAAGCACCGACAGTAGATGCGCGGAAATATGAGGACCTGCCGGCAAATGCACAGCGATATAATGCGTACATATCCGAATTTCTCGATGTCCCAGTGACAATCCTTTCTGTTGGTCCTGAGAGAACACAGACAATAGTCTGCGATGAGAGTATTCTGATTGTCTGATAGGTGCCAGCGAGCGTTATTTTAAGATTGACAATCTTTAACACATTGGGTATTATTTCTGCCCGTTTTGTCAACATTTTTCCATTGAGGGCCGTTAGCTCAGTAGGTAGAGCATCTGACTTTTAATCAGGTGGTCACAGGTTCGATTCCTGTACGGCTCACTGTTTGTCCCCGTCGTCTAGCCTGGCCAAGGACACCGGCCTTTCACGCCGGCGACACGGGTTCAAATCCCGTCGGGGACATTTCTTAGCCCCTCCCATATTGAATGTGGAAGGGGCTTTTTTGTTGCCTATTCTCCCCTGCCCCCACTCGCTGGACAGCTCCTGACTTAAACCAACCTAAGTTGCGAGGTTCTGTTGACATTTCATTGCAACCAGACCATCAAGAGGGAGCACAAACGCATAATCCTTCGTAGGGGTTGGGTTCAACCCAACCCTTTGTTCGCACGTCAGAGACCATTTCGGACTTTTGTATCACAATCTGTTAGATTGTGATCCGAGAACGCAAACTAACAGTTTGCGCTACATTTCTCAGGTTTCCCGACGATTATAGCGTTTGCCGAATTAGCAACATCAAAATGTCAACACGCCCTAGTTAGCCCGTAGGTCATTTTTCCGCACTCGCCACTAATTAGACTAACTCAGGCTTACGCAAATTCAGCACACGGCGCGAGGTTCTTTTATTTTTAACCCCCTAAATCCCCCTTATCAGGGGGACTTATGAACCAACTGCGTAAGTCCTATAACTGAAGTAACGATATACATGTCGCCCGGTTGGGGCTAAAAAATGTGGGCAAGTTCTTAAGCTATACACATAGCACGCCTCCCCGATAAATCCCCGATGAATCGGGACTCCGACAAGCCGAGAGCAGGCAGGCGTGATTCAAAACTGGAGCGGAAGATAGAATCCCTCAATCTTAACGACAAACTGATGAATTTGCAACACTAACAACTTGCGTTAAACTAACTCCTCAAAACCCAACTCATGGGGCGATTCATAGAAGATGGGGCGCATCTGTAGGTTTGTCTGGATAGGTGTTGCTTCGAGGTCAACCGGTAAATAGATCGAGAACGTTGTTCCATGTCCTTCCTCGCTGTGGAGCTCCGTTCTGCCCCGATGGTCGCGGACCGTTCGCTGGACAATGTTCAGACCGAATCCGCTTCCGTGCTGTTTGAGGGTGTATCCGGGGTGGTAGAGCTGATCTCGCACTTCATACGGGATGCCGATCCCTGTATCGATAAAGGATATTTGGATCTGGGAGATCTCTGGCAGATACGCAGTTTTGATCTGGAGAAAGCCGCCGCCTTCCATCGCATCAACAGCGTTAATAATCAGATTGTTAAATGCTTCTTTCAGCTGACTGGAGTCCCCTTTAACCGGAGGCAGGCGTGTATCGAAAATTTGCTGACACTCGATATCTTTGGCTTCCAAAACAGGCATCAGGTTTCGCAATAGGGTATCAAGGATTCTGTTAATATCTATGAGCCCAAAGACCGGTTCGTCCATACGCAACTGCTGCAAGAGTTCTACCATTTCATTATAGCATTCCTCATGTTGGGTGAGGATCTGGATAAGAGAGTTGTGTAGTTTGGGATCCGACTCCGCTTGGCGAGATGTCGATCTAAGTTGTCCACCGGTTGCACTAACCAAGTTTTTTAGACGGTGTAGCTGGGAATAGAGGCTCTGGTACGCTTCCGCTCGCGCGACGTCCATCAGTGAGAGGGTGAGATGAAAGATAATACGCGCAGCTGTTTGCGGCTCCGTCTCTAACCACGCTTGCAGATCTTTCAAGATCTCTTCATCGCGCTCATAGAAGTAGAGTTTAGCAAGGTTATGATAGGGCGATTCGTAATCCGGGTAACGTTGGATTACCTGCTTAAATTCTGCAGCTGCCTTATCAATCATATTCTTTTGAAGGTAGAGAAGTCCGAGATTATTTTGCGCTTGCGGTGACGGGGCGTGTTCCAAGCCGGTCTTGTAGGCATAGATTGCGAGGTCTGCATCTTCTGGACGGTCATCGTACAAGCTGCCAAGAACAAAGAACACCTGATCGAGCGGCTCAAAGGTCTGTAATTCATCGTTGCGCTTGATTAATTCGATGAATTGGTCTATCCCTTGTTGACGGAATTCTGGGCGTGTATACCGATGCTTTGCGTAAAGTAGTCCAAGTTCAAAGCGGGCGTCCAAGTGTTCTGGATCTCGTTCGATTGCGTACTGCAAGCAGTGAATCGCCCGATCCACATCGCCGTACCGATTTAAGTAAATTTCTGCAAGATGATAGTGGGCATCCGGTTCCCATGGCTCAATTTCGCGGATTTCCTCGAAAACTCGTTCTGCGTCCTCCCAATGTTGCTGTTTCATGTGCAAGACACCCAGGTTATGGCGTGCCGCATGAAACGTCGGTGCACACTGAACAACCTGTTTGAAATCCTCACACGCTTTCTCAAGGTCTCCCAGTTTCTCGTAAAGTAATCCCCGATTGCACCACGCCTCAATGTATGAAGGATCTAACTCGATTGCGCGAGTAAATTCGTGAATCGCCGTCTCCCACGCTCCATCAAGTTCCGTCCAATCTTCCAACAACTGTCCCAAAACATAATGATAGTTCGCGTTTAGTGGATTGAGTTCAATTGCCTTTTGGAGTGCTGCTCGCGCGAGATCAAACTCGCCTTCTTTATAATACGCGAAACCGAGACTGTGATGGACTGCCGCACAGTCTGGGTCCAACTCAAGTGCGCGCTTATAGGCATTGATTGCAAGGGGATACTGCCGCTGGACAGGTTCTAAATACCAATTGCCAAGCGCATATTGATCTCGTGCTTCCTTAGAGGTTGGAAGGGCGGATTCAGCTGTAGAGGCGGGAGCCTCGGTCTCTCCGCTCGGAGTGGGTGAAGTATCGTGAAGCTCATGTCCCTGGAAGTGTGATTTTACAGCGGGCTTTGCGTTGGACATGGTTCATTACCTTGGAGGGCTATATCAACATCTCATCGCCTATTGGGAAGAACTGATCTGCAATACGTTGCAGATCCATTGATGTGTTATGTTCAAAAGCTGCTACTTCAATACGCTTTCCGTGTTGTTTAATCAGTTCCGCGAGCGCACAGAAATCACCATCTCCACTTGCCAGAATCACAATATCTAGTGCATCGAGCATTGACACAATATCAATGGCAATTCCGACGTCCCAATCTCCCTTGGCGGAACCATCACCACGCATTCGCAGATCCTTGCTCTTGATTGTATAGCCGTTATGTTCAAGGAGTGACAGAAAGCCAGCTTGGTTGATCTCAGGGATTTGGACAACATAAGCGTAAGCGGCTACCAGATTCCGAGGACCAACAATGAGGTCTAGTAGCTTAATGTAATCAAGGCGTCTTGCGTAGCGATCTTTTGCAGCGTAGAACATATTCTGGACGTCAACAAAAACACCGACACGTGGTTGTCCTGCCAGCATACGATTTGCGCCCGCAGCGCTTCGCTGGCCCGAGAGGCTTGCAATTTTTTGACGTGCTCTTGTGATGACTGTCTTGTATTCCTCGTTGACTCCCTGCAAGTAGGAAAATTGGGAATAGAAATTGGACTGTATCTGTTCAAGCACTTGTTGTGAGTGGTATGCCATCTCCTCAACCGATTTCAATTCCGCAGTTATCTTCTCCTTCTGCGCCTGAAGTTCGTGGAATTCACAGAGTTGATTTGAGAACTTCTCTACATCCCGTTTGAGGTTTCTGTTCTCATGGCTGAGTCGGTTAATACGTAGTTCGCTTTCCTGATGCAGTGCCTCTCTATTCTGTAAGAATTTATTTTCATCCACTAATACTGCTATTTTTTGTTTGAGTCTGTCGTTTTCATTTTGCAGAACTGTATATCCATTTTTCAGTTCAGAGAGCGCACTATAAAGTTTGTTAATCTGCTGTTGGTTTTGTTTTAGCTCGTCGCTCAGTCTAGCCCTCTGTTGTGGGTCTAAATCTGTTTCAGGAATAGGCGTGATCTTAAGGTACTCAGGGTCATTGTCGGGAGAATCGGTAGAAGGTTCCGTAGATTCAAGAATCGGTTCTTCATCATGGCTGTAGTGTGGCGACGTACTCGGAGCTGTTGTGCTCGATTCAGCTTCCTCTGCCTGTTGTGGGGTGTCTAACGATGAAGTGTAACTTCTACCCTTAGGCGGGGGAGGAGAGGCGGGAACGGATTGCTCATGATCGGCGAGCAATCTTTGACCGTGCTGCTGTACATCTTTGCGTGAATCAACCAATAGCGCCCATAAAATCGTGCCCAACTCGCCTTCCGATCGAAGTTGTTCGGCACTTCTCAAGAAGACTTGAATTTCTTGGACCTCCATGAATTGGACTCGACGCGCAGCTTGTTCTGCCTTCTTGGCTAGGTGTTGACTCACGATGTCTTCGGTTACAGCAGCATCAAAAAAACAGGCTGCTAAATCGTAGGCAATCCAATCTTTACGAATCGTTGTTCTTTGCTGGGTATCGTGGAGCAGACCGCACTGATTCGCCATCGTGATGATTTCTTCTTCACCGCAGCAATCGGTGATAATCCAAGCCAGTTGGTGGGTAGCAATGTGTCCTTTTGCTGGAAACATGGTTAATCCCCCGAATTTTACTGTATGTCTCTACCTGTTTTAAATTTTTAGGACGTTGTTCCGGTTTCTTGTCAGCGATTTTGTTGCATTGCGTGTGTCTATTACTATAGTCGCGTGGTCGACGAGCCAGCTATAATCGATAGCTGCGTGATCTGCCATAATTACGACACAGTCAGCACGCTGAACCAATTCGGTTGTCAATTCTGCACAGGAATACCGTGTGGGCTGCCGGTTCTTCGGAGTAACCTCTTCAACCTCCAATTCTGGCACATACGGGTCGTGATATAAAATCTCTCCGCCGCGCCGTGCAAGCATCCGAATGACATCAATAGCCGGTGATTCACGGACATCGCCAACATTTTTCTTGTACGCAACACCCATGACCAAGATTTTCGATCCGTTGATAGCTTTCTGGTATCGGTTGAGTGCGTCAATAATTTTGCCAAGTACGTACTCTGGCATCGAGCCGTTAATCTCACTGGCAAGTTCGATGAAGCGCGCGTGGAACTCGTAGGTTTTTGCTTTCCAAGATAGGTAGTGTGGATCGACGGGAATACAGTGGCCACCTAATCCCGGTCCTGGATAGAACGGCATAAATCCAAACGGTTTTGTGGCGGCAGCATCGACAATTTCCCATACATCGAGCCCCATCTGATCGCACATTAACGCCATTTCGTTGACTAGACCGATATTGACGCTGCGAAAGGTATTTTCGAGCAGCTTAACCATTTCTGCTACTCTGGTCGAAGAAACTGCGTGAACTTCCTGAATGAACTGCTTGTAAAAGAGTTGAGCTACCTTCGTGCAGGTAGGTGTTATCCCTCCAACGATTTTCGCCGTATTTGCAGTAGAATATGTCGCATTTCCCGGATCAATCCGTTCAGGAGAAAAGGCGAGAAAAAAATCTTCACCAACCTGCAAACCACTCTTTTCAAGTTTCGGTAGCACAACCTCCTCCGTTGTGCCGGGGTAAGTTGTACTCTCTAAAATAATTAACTGATCTTTGCGTAAATATTGTGCAATTTCGTCTACCGCGGAGATGATAAAACTCATATCCGGATCTTTACTCTTACGCAACGGCGTAGGCACGCAAATATTAATTGTGTCTAACTCTCTCAGGATTCGATAGTCTGTCGTTGCTTGAACCTGCCCTCGATGGACAAAAGCCACGAGATCTTCTGAGGGAACGTCGGAGACAACGGAGATCCCGCCCTGAATACATTCAACCTTGTGACGATCCACATCGATGCCGGTAACAGAAAATCCAGCTTTTGCCATAGTTACCGCGAGTGGAAGGCCGACATAGCCAAGTCCGATAACGCCCGCGTATGCAGTTTGATTTTCGATTTTCTTTTGAATCATTTGCTGAGAGCTTTCGTCATTTCTGGCTCTGTGGTCTCGACACTTTGGATCGATGGTTTAGATTCTCGGTTGTGCAGATTTAGTTTTTGCATCAATGGATTGACCGCCGAAAGCCTCTCCATTGAAGACCAATGGTGGTATGTAAAAAATCGAAAAGTGTTACCACCAAACGGTATTTCCTCTCAATTCTATCATACCGCTCTCAAACGCATCAATATCTAATGTGCAGGACAGATTGCATATTGCGCGGCGTTAATACAACTTCTCCCGGTCGAGGATCCTCCAACATTGTATGCCACGTTTTATGGGTCTTGCTGAACAAACTTCTGTATCCGCTGCCCCGCTAACACCTCACCTACATAGAGAGCGTCTTGAGAATCCGTCCAGACCGCGTGCGGAGCAACAAATTCGCCGGGGGCGTGGCTCGATTCACCACCCATCCGCATCAGAACCTCTCCGTCGAGATTTAAAATACTAACACGATGCTGTAGTTCGGAAACATAGAAGCGCCCAGCCGCATCAAGGAAGAAATCGGTTGGTTGGCGGAATCCTGTCCACTGATCGATGAACGTGCCTTGAGGATCGAAAATCTGAATACGATGATTTTCCCGATCTGCGACATAGACACGATCGTTGTCGTCCACCCAGATACTGTGAGGCAGATTGAATTCACCGGGACCATCGCCGGGTGTACCCCACGATAGAAGATGTTCGCCGTCCGCAGAGAATTTGTGCACTCGTGTATTGCCGTAGCCATCGGAGACATAAATTTCGCCGGAGGATGACAAGGCGGCATCAGTTGGGTGATTAAACGGTTCGCCGTCAGAGGGTTGATCAAGTGTGCCTATCGTCATCAGAAGCTCGCCGTCCGGCGTATATTTCAGTACCGCATGCAACCATCGGTCAACAAGATAGATCATGTCTTCCCTGTCGATAAAGATGCCGTGTGCATGCTTTAAGAATCCTTCTCCCCAGGTATTAAGTAAATTGCCGTCGCTGTCGAAAACAATCATGGGGTGTTCTCCACGATTGTAAACGTAAATTCGATCTTGGGAATCAACAGCCACACCAGCTACCTGTGTGAATTCCCACCCTTCTGGGAGTTGTCCCCAGCCCTCTACAACCTGATAGGTAAAGTTCGCATGAGATGCCATGTGATAAATTCTCCTGTTCTGGACTAACTATCTGTCCATAGGACAGCGCGTTTCTCACGCTTTGTGAATTACGCTTTACTTGATTGCGGTGGAAAAATAGTTAGAAACTCTGACCTGCCCTATCCTCACTTTATAGTGTCGCAGAAATTTGTCCATTTGTCAACAGAATACTTTCTGATGACAAGAATGGGCAGATCTGATATAATAGAAACCAACTGTTTCCCAACCTTGAACCCAGTGGAGACAAATAAAGAAGGAATGGAATAGCAAGTGGAAATAGCAGCTTGCTTGCTTTCATATTTTACGGAATGCCCCTTATACAAAGACATCATAATCGAAAGCAGATTGAGGATTGTTCTACGCTCAAGCGGACATCGTATTTCATCATTTTTTTCTGTCTCATGGGCTTGGGAAGTGTTTGTGGTGCTGATGAAAATGACGTTTGGGATAAGCCCTTGAACTCCCTTACACTGGAGGGACACAGCGGTGCCGTCCTTTGTGTTGTCTTCTCACCCGATGGCAGAACGTTAGCGAGTGGAAGCAGCGATAAGACTGTGAGACTGTGGGATGTGGGAACCCGGAAGTTAAAACGAACGCTGACGGGACACACCGAGAGGGTGACCGCAATAATCTTTCTACCGGACGGAAAAACACTGGCGAGCAGCAGTTGGGACAAAACCGTAAGACTATGGGACGTACAAACGGGAACACCGAAGGCAGTCCTAAAGGGGCACAGCGGTCAAGTGCACACGTTAGCCCTGTCAGGGAACGGCACATTACTCGCCAGCGGTGCGTCCGATGAGACGGTGAGGATATGGAGTGGACAGACCGGCAGGCTAAAACAGACGCTAACCGGGAGTGAGGGACCAGTGTTTGCGCTCGCTTTCTCGCCCGACAGTAGTACGTTAGCGAGTGGCGGCGAACTCGGCAATACTGTCATCAGACTGTGGGATGTACAGACCGGGAAGTTGGAGAGAACATTGAAATGGCGTAGGGTTGATGCTGTGAAAACAGTGGCTTTTTCTCCCAACGGTTTAACTTTAGCGAATGGGAGTAGTCGGCCCGAAGAAAATACGATACGACTCTGGCACGTTCGTACATGGGAGTTGGTTCGAGCACTGACAGGACACCGGCAGGAAGTGACCTCTGTAGTTTTTTCGCCCGACAATAAAACGTTGGCAAGTGGAGCCTGGGACCGGGAGGTGAAGTTGTGGGATGCACGGACTGGGAAATTTAAGCGGACGTTGAGCGGACATAGTGGCGCCGTATTTTCTGTCGTTTTCTCGCCGGATGCCGAAATGTTGGCAAGTGGAAGTGCTGACAAAACTGTGAGACTGTGGACCACAGCTATGCAGTAAGAATGGCTGACTGCAGAAAGGCACGATTAATGCTTAAACGGAAACACTTTCGTTATCGAGACATTGATGCGCTACGGGCTGAGATTGCCGAGCTCGGACTGAGTATCCGTCTCGAAGAAAAGATTGAAAAGCTCCTTGAGCCTGTCCAAATCGGGCACAGAATTGCTGGTAACGCATTCGGTATCCACCCGATGGAAGGGTGTGATGGCACACTTGACGGCAAACCGAGCGAACTCACTATCCGCCGCTGGGAACGATTCGGACGGGGCGGCGCAAAGCTGATATGGGGCGAAGCGACAGCACTCTTTGACGAAGTGAAGTCAAACAGTCGTCAACTGGTAATCAACGACGAGACTGCGGGTTCAATGGAGGCGATACTCAATCTGACCCGCAGCGCCCACCGAGAGGAATTTGGTTCCAATGAAGAGGTCATCGTTGGAATGCAGCTGACCCATTCGGGGCGGTATAGCTACCAGAAGCCGTTAATTGCTTTTCGCCACCCTGTTGTTGACAAAGTTACGCTCATCGACAAGAAAAACAAGATCCCCATCCCTGATGACTATCCCGTTTTGACTGATGATTATCTGGAACGTCAGGAGGATATCTTTGTCGAAGCTGCTAAGTTGGCATGGAAAATTGGATTTGATTTTGTTGATCTCAAGCAATGCCACACCTACCTACTCTCCGAACTGTTAGCAGCCAAGACACGAACTGGAAAGTACGGCGGCAGCTTTGAAAACCGTACCCGGTTTATCCGCAACATCGTCGGTAAGATCCGGGCGGAGGTTGGAGATGAACTCATTCTTGCCACCCGACTCAATGTCTACGACGGTGTGGCTTACATGGAAGATCCAGAGACGACAGTAGGGATTCCGAGAGACATCCCAACGCCTTATCTTTACGGCTTCGGTGTCGATGAAAATGATCCGCCACAGCCGGATATGACTGAACCAATCAAGCTGGTTGGTATCCTCAAGGAACTTGGGGTCAAACTCGTTAACGTCACGACGGGGAGCCCCTACTTCAACCCACATATCGGTCGTCCGTTTGAGCGTCCACCAATTGATGGCTATGAAACCCCCGAACACCCACTAATTGGCGTTGATCGGCACATCCGACTGACAGGAGAAATCCAACAAGCGGATCCAGACCTACCGGTTGTCGGTACTGGCTACAGTTGGCTGCAACAATATCTTGTTAACGCCGCCGAGGCGAATATTCGGGACGGGCGCGTGAGTTTCGTTGCTGTGGGACGTGGTGCTTTGGCATATCCCGACTACGCAAGGGATACGATTGAGAGTGGAGAGATGGTCAAGAAAAAGGTATGTGTCGCTGTCAGTTACTGCACGGCGCTGATGCGTGCAAAGGCGAATCCACTTGGACAATTTGCCGCCGGTTGCGTCCCCCGTGATAAAATTTATGCCCCGATATACAAAGAGGCTGAGAGGACGCTGACGAGACGCGATTAGCCTTTACTGACCTGTTTCTATAGAAAGCACAAAACAGATGACTGCACAGGAACTGCCCCTTAAAGCTGCCATTGTTGGTCTACACATCCACGCGGGAAGCCTACACCCGGATAAAAACCACGGACTCCTCAAGTCGTTCAAAGGACAGGAGAATGTCGAGATTGTAGCGTACTGCGAATCCTCACCCGATCAGACAGAAGCGTTAGACGAAATCCGTCGCGCTGATCCAGGCGCACGTATCTACACAGACTTGGCTGATTTGATGACAGACGAGGACTTCGACTTTGCTGTCATTATGCTGCCGCCCAGCGAGGCAGCGCCTACAGCACTGCGTCTTGCAGAATCAAATAAACATCTCTTCATTGAGAAACAGGTTGCGCGTACTGCTGCAGATATGCGACAACTCTGCGGTGTCGTTGCCAACAAAGGATTAGTAACGCAGGTAGGATATCCGTGGCCATATCACCCTGTACCGATTGAGATGAAACGTCTCATTGGTGTCGGTGCGCTCGGGCGGTTGGTAGACATGGAGGCACGTCTCGTCACAGTTCAGGTGAAGCCAGGGCTCCGCGAGCCGGATTTCTGGATGTATACAAGTGAGAACGAAGGAGGCGGCATCCTTCATATGGAAGGTGGTCACTGGCTGACACTGTTCCGCTTTTTTAGCGGTGCAGAGGTGAAGTCGGTGACGGCACTGTGTGGACGGGGAACAGGCTTTATTGAGGAAGGCTTGGAGGATGTAGCAACGGTCGCGCTGGAGTTCGATAACGGTGTCCATGCCTGCCTGCACATGGGGTATCTTCTATCCGGTGCAGGACCACGAAATGACACCTATTTCGGACTCCGCGGAACGCTCGGTGCTGCTACATGGCAACCCACCAGCGAGGGTAATCTCACGGTTACCAGCGCTGCGCCGGATTGGGAATCCGCGCCGGAGCGTCAATTCAGCGTGAAAATCGCGCAGCGGCCGGTATATGCGGACCAGTGGGGTTACGAGTTTGTTGCGGAATTCATCCGCGCGATTCGTCAAGGGGGCAAAACAACAGTTAGCATCCATGATGCCTATCGAGTAATGCAAGTTATTGACGCCAGCTACGAATCTTCTCGGACCGGTCGTCGGATTGAGTTGAGTTCATCTTTTGGATAACGGGCTGTTCTACACAGAAAACCGTATCTGCCTAGCAATGGCAGATTAGAAATTGCGAGGGATCACATTTATACCTATCATGATGAGGAACTGAAAACATGAAAATCACACAAATCGGTTCAGTCCTGTTGCGACCCACCGGTTGGGTGCTGATCAAAGTCAAGACGGATGAAGGTATCACCGGGGTCGGGGAAGCCTACCACGGAGCAGGGGTTCATCAAATCGCCGTGGACGAACGGTTGACAAGACCATTAATCGGTCAAGATCCACGTAACGTCGATAAACTATTCCGTGATATGATGAGCGCTATGTCCGCTTCCGGTTTTTATCAAGGTGCCGTGATGAGTGCTATCAGCGGGATAGAAAGTGCACTGTGGGATATCACTGGGCAGGCGGCTGGCGTTCCGATTTGGCAGCTGCTGGGAGGCAAGTTTCGCGATAAAATACGGATTTATAACGATTGTCATGCGGGCGAAACAGAAACCCCCGAAGCATACGCAGCCAAAGCGCAGGCAGTTGAAGCACGAGGTTTTACCGCCATCAAGTTTGATATTGATCCACTGCCATCTCGCCGGGACCGATATAATCGTTGTATCAGCAACGATGACATCGCCCACTATGTCGATGTGGTAACAGCTATCCGTGAAAGCTTAGATTCTAACACCGACCTCGCAATAGATGCACACTGGTTTTATGCTCCAGTTGACATCCTAAAAGTTGCACATGCGTTTGAAGATCTAGATTTGCTCTGGCTGGAGGATCCTATCCCGCCCGAAAACATAGCCGCGATGGAAGGCGTCACAAAATCCACGCGTACACCAATCTGCACCGGCGAGAATTTCTACACTCGATTTGGCTTCCGAGACCTGATCGAAACGCAAGCAGCAGACATTATTTCGCCCGATATGGCAAAGGCGGGTGGACTATTAGAGGGAAGACGCATCGCAGACCTCGCGGATATGTACTACATCCCCATCGCCCCACACAATATTGGCAGCCCGGTCCAAACTGTTGCAAACTGTCATGTGATGGCGGCTGTGCCCAACTTCCTTGTCTTGGAATTCCATCACTTGGACGACTCATTTTGGGAAGGGATTATCAATGAGGGACCCTTGATTCAAGAGGGGCATATTGAGGTGCCAAATCTTCCCGGATTGGGAGTCACTTTGAACGAAGACCTGCTTAGAAATAACTTCAGGGAAGAATTCGGATTCTTTGATTGAAATGCGGGGGATATTGAACGCAAAGATACAATAGAAAAAGAAAACGAGAGAACAAACAGGCGAGGGAGCAAGTCCTCAAAACCTCGGTCCCTCACACGCTCACCACCTTGTTAATCGACCCGTTCCACCCACTTGTTAGGGGCGGTGTCGATTTCGTATTCAGCGAAGACCTGATCGATTTCTGCTCGCACATCGTCCCCCAACTGCCAACCAACTGCTCCCATGTTGTCTTCAACCTCGGAGGCACGCCGCGCGCCAACAAGCGAAACACTGACGCCATGGTTGGAATGCGTCCAATTGAGTGCTAGGTGGGGGAGTTTCTTCCCAAGTCGTTCAGCGATCGGTTTGAGCGCATTGACCGCTTGAACGTTACGCTTGAAAACCTCTGGCATGAACAATCGCAGCGACATATCCCAGCCACCATTACGCCGCCAATCCCCTTCCTCAAATGTGGTGTCTTCGATAAAAGCGCCCGTCAGCAAACCGTAAGCGAGCGAACCATACGTCATCACACCAATTCCGTTCTCTTCGGCATAGGGGAAGATCCATTTTGGCATGCGTCGATCAAAAAGATTGCAGCTATATTGCAAAACCTCAACCCGGCGCATTGCCGTGCACGTCTTGATCTCATCGAGCGTAAAATTTGATAGTCCGACGTGGCGTACTTTTCCCTGTTGGACAATCTCCTCCAACGCCTGCATTGTTTCGTCAAAGGGGGTCGTGCGGTCGGGCCAATGAACCAGATACACATCGACATAATCGGTATTCAGTGCCTTCAAGCTCCGATCAATCGCAGCGTGTGCGGTGGATCTCCGGCTATCTCTCCCTTTCGGACGGTCATCGTAGCCTACGCCAAACTTAGTCACGACGATAACGTCTTTTCGCCGATTGCCCAACGCCCGGGCTAACAGCTCCTCAGATCTGCCCTTCCCGTAGCCTTCGGCGGTGTCAAAACAGTTGATTCCGAGGTCAAGGGCGCGGTGAATCGCCTTGATGACATCCGACTCCTCAATGGAACCGTAGCCACCACCCATCTCCCAGCACCCAAATCCAATCGCTGAAACCTGCAGCCCTGTTTGACCAAATGGACGGTATTCCATAGCTTTCCTCCAGCCATACAACAGAAACCGAATTTTTGACAAAAACTCGGCTTCCCTTCGCGCTTGCTTTTTACATGAGCCTAGATGACTTTTTCCTTAACCTTCGACTACTGAAGGATCCGTTGATCGCTGAGGTCTTTGCCACCAACGCTCTTAGAGATAGTTGCGCCACGATATTCTTTAATCTCCAATTCATGAAAGGCGTTGACTATGTGATACTGGGTTGGTAGGTCTTCCCACCTTGCTTTATGGAACTCCACCGTCCCTTCACCGCGCCATAACTCTTTGGTAACACTGTTACTGCCCTCTGCCGGTGTGAGTACGGCATAGCCAACGTCCCCTTGCCCCCATTCCCCGGTTCGAGGCATATATTTATAGTGCAAAGTGCCGCGCAGTACACCATCATCCGGCAGCGGTGCTGCCGGTGCAGGGTTTGGATCCAGTGTCACCTGCTCCATGTTGGTCAGTTTCATATCCAAGAACTTGAAGCCGAGCCAACTGGCAATGCAGTGTGTATCTCCGCGAAGGACGACCGGCTCTGGAAGTTCGCAGTAGATTTTAGAGAACCCCAACTGCTCCCGCCCTGTGAGAATTGGATCACACAGATTTTCCCAAAGCACTGTCAGCAGTCCGCCTTCGGCACGATCGCGGTCCCCATTGAAGATGGCAGGAAAGCTAACGCCAAGGACATTGTATCCACGCCCTGCCAACCACTCAATCTCCGTCATATAGGAGGCAGAGACACTGACGACCGGCTCCGCGCCAAGTTCGAAGCCTTCAGGCAAAAATTCCTCAAGCTGCTCACGATTTGTCAAAAAACTGACCGATATGGATGTTGACTTCGGACTGTCCTTGCACTCAAATTTTCGTCCACAGGGTCCCTGCCGCGGTCCCATACCTGGACCAAAGTGTGTTGGCATCATATACATCTTGTCGGGTCGAAATTTGTAAGGCATAATATCCTCCTGTTAGTTTAAATTTTAGCTGTTGTCTACTTGAACAAAAATCGTACGTATTTTATAGGACATAATAAATCAGATACAGAACACTCACTGTCCAATTACCATACTACCTTTGGATAAATCAGATTCCTCACTGACGACGTTTAATCTCTCCCCATGTCATAGCGAGTTTACCACGAGGAGAAACAGATAGGAGGTTTTCAGGAAAGGGCCAACCGTCGGGAGTATATTCTTCTGTCTTTTCTCGATTAGCCCACCAGTCTACCCTTCTGGGCCAACCGCCAACAGCATAAATCTTATCATCCACAACACCAGTTCCTAAGCCCCACCTTTCACTTGGCATCTCCTCTACCATTCGCCATCTGTTCTTCACTCGGTCATATTCCGTTACGGTTTTATAAATTACCCACTTTCCCGCTGCCTTAACTCCACCTTTTCCCTCTTTTCCATCCCATTTCTGACCACCAAAGACATAGATCATCCCGTTACCGACGGCACTAGCTGATATCCCATTAATATCCAGCCACAAATCGGCTCTCCGCTCCCAGGTGTCTGTGCCAGGGGCGTACGCCTCCACTATGTTAGACCCCTTTTTATCAGTATCTTCTAAGCATCCACCAAAGACGTAAATTGTTCCGAGCACCGCGGCAGAAGCTAAATTCCACCTCGGGTTTGGCATGTCGGCTTTCTGCTCCCAAGTGTCCGTCGCGGGATCATAAACCTCGACTGCTCCAGACGGAACCATATCCGCGTCTGATCCCCCAATCGCATAAATCTTTTTCCCTACCGTGACGGTGGTTAACCCCAATCTCGGCGTTGGCATGTCTGCCTTCTGCGTCCATGTGTCTGTTTGAGGATCATACTCATCCACCCGTCCGAAAGCATCGAGCCCATCAAACCCCCCAATCACATAAATCTTTTCTCCTACTGTGCTGGCGGATAACAGAAATCGGCCCACAGGTATTCTACTTTTTTGGGTCCATGTATTTGCTACGGGGTCATATTCCTCCACAGGTGGCTGGATTTGTGGGCTATTATCTTGTCCTCCAATGGCATAAACCTTCCCATTCACCACACCGGTGGCAAGAGCATATCTTCCGACGTGCATGTTCGCTTTCTCTTCCCATTTTCCAGCAAAACTGACGGTTGAGAAGCCAAAGAACCCACCGAGTACCAATCCCATGAGCATTCCGTACACAAGATGTTTCATAGTGCAAGCCTTTCCGATCCCGCAAGTCCCGCAGAGCGAGGATTCCGCTTTGCGGAACGAGGTGCCTCGATTTATCGAGAAAAACCGAGAATCTTGGACTCGCATTCTTCTGATATTCGCTGTCATGATCTACCTCCTCCTTTTCGATACGGAGTGTTCCCTCAAAGATGAACTACCATACTAAAAATTTTCTGTGCGGCTGCTTGGTAATGAGTGAAAACTATACCGGACGGCCGGGGAAAAACACATATACCGTTGTGTTAAATAATGTTCCATATATCAGCCACAGGCTGCCGATAACGAAATCACCGAGGACCAGTCCAAGAAAAAAATATGAAGCCCGACGATACAGCTGAGGACCACCATATTTAAGGATAATCCATTTTGTGATTGAGCTGATCATTAAACAGAGCCAGAGAAACTGAATCCAATGCCCCAGGGACATGAGGTATCCCAACGGATGAAAGGGCCACCAGATAAACCACAATCGCATCAATGTTAAAAAGAAAACCGATATTGCACCAACGCCGATAAAAGCAATTTCGTTATATTTTATTTCTGAGAGATTGGTCAACCAACGGGCTAGTGCTTGGTAAGTCCAAGCACCGTACCATGCGTTAGGCCAATCACCGAATCCTGACATGGCGCCATATCTGTGATAAATATCCAGATAAGCCCAGAAGCAAGCGAGGATACCGAAGAAAACAGCAACCATGATCAACGTAGAGAGCTGCTTTCGTCTTATTACTGGTACGCTATCTGTTAGCTTGAATCCCTCCAGTTGGTGTGGCATGGGATGACTAGCATAGGCTCTGTTAAACCAAGTATACAGTGCGAAACCTGTCAAATCCCCCGGACTAAACCGGCGCGAACCTAGGGTATTCGGTAAATCTTCGGAAACCCGAAGATACTCAAACGCGTGAACAGGAAATCCCAATTCCGCACGCACGCGTGTTATTGTTACGGAAACAGCGTAGTATATAGCAAAGAAACTCAACGCTCCCCAAATGGACATTCCAATCTGGACTGAGAAGACAATAAGAAAAATGCAGCCAACAACGATACCCACAATTGCCTGTCGGTAAGGCATCGGTTCATCTGAGTCGTCCGCAGTGCGTTTGCGGAATACACCGATCAACACACGCGTAAAAAATCTTCTACCAACCCAGATTGCTGCTACGCAAAGCCCAAGTACTGAACCAAATTCCTGTTGCTTGAAAAACGGGAGTCCAGGGACGTTAGATAGTCCGAAAACGCTGATTAGTATTTTTACGAAGTTCCGAAAGAGAAAGAAAAACCAACAGGAAAAAGACAGGTCCAACGGCATCAGAAACCCAATTCCTATGATAAACGGATAGAACGCCGTATACGTATTTCCCATAGCATCCCACGGTCTATCTGTGAAGGAACCGATATTCTGACGTGTTATCGGTATCTGAGGAAACGCAGGATATAAGACATTTAAACCGTTGATAAGGGAAATGCCTCCTGCTATAGCAAATCCCATCCACATCAGGCGATTGCGAAAAAATCCCGATTTTGCATCTGCCATCTCTAGGGGCAAGCGGGTTATGGGATATGTCAATCGCTCATTTTCTGTCCATTGCCGTCGCAAAACAACGGTCATACACAGCATGACAAAGACCAGCACAAAAGTAAAGCTGCCCCACGCGATTATCGGAGAGAACCACACTCGAAGCGTATGTATATCATAAAGCGACGAATCTCCCTTGTAATATCCTTTCAATACCTCCCTATCGTTGACCGTAAGCCAATCTGGTAAATACTTCCAAAGAACGTCCTTCCATTCATTTTCCGGCGTCGCAAACCAATAAGCATACCCAAACGATGGAATGACTTCGGCGAGCATGATATTGTTTGAAATGGCTGACGCGATGGAGAGCATGATATAGATAATCAATAGCTCACCGTGAGTCAACCTTGTTTTTGAAAAACGCGCAAAAACCGCGTTGAACGCTGCCAGCAAGAAAATAGTAAAAATTACATTGGGGAAAGGTGAGACATAGGTTAATCGTGCATACCATGCGACCTCTTGATAGGCGATCCAGTAGCTATTGAACGGTATCCAAATAATCGCGATAAGAACCGGTCGCCAAGGGAACTTTGGACTTTTGCTTTCCATTATCTATTGTTTGGCTACTTGAAAATAGCAACCGTATTTGCTTCTCTAGCCAATCGCCTAGATTAAATCACGATTTCTAAACCATTTCAGTATTTCCAGAAGAACCTCATCACGCTGTTGAATTACCTTGGCAAGTTTATCTGGTGACCAGTCGTAAAATCCTTTACCCACCTTTGCTCCTAACTCACCCTTTGCGATCTTGTCCCGGACCAGCTGTGTAGGTTCAGTAGAGCGATCGAGTTCAGATAGAAGGTAAGTTTGGATTGCCAGTGTGAGATCCAGACCGCCCAAGTCTGCGGTCTCCAACGGACCAATCACCGGCATCCGCAGCCCAAAGCTCAACCTAGCGATGAGGTCTACATCTTCGGGCGTAGCAATTTCATCAGCTACGATGGCGATTGCTTCTCGACGCAAAGCGTGTTGCAGGCGATTGCCCACGAAACCGGGAACATCCTTCGTAACCTGCGCCGGATACTTCCCAGCCATCTTCAGCAATGCGTTTGTGGTTTCGATGGTTTCAGCGGAGGTCTGGTCTCCATGCACAACCTCTACCAGCGGGATGAGATGGGGCGGATTCCAAAAGTGGGTAACCAGAAGCCGCTCAGGTTGGTTCAGCGCAATCGCCATATCAGCGACCCGGAAACTAGAACTGTTGCTAGCAATGATGCTGTGCGCTGGACAATGTGTTTCTAGCTGACGAAGCACATTATGCTTGATAGCAAGGTCTTCAAAAACTGCTTCGACGATAAAATCAGCTTGGGACACTGCCTCCGCTAAATCAGGAGTAAGGGTAATGCGTGAAGGCACAACCGCCGCCGCATCTGCACTTACGAAGTTGTGTGCAATGCAAGTTTGAAGGTTATCTCGGATACGCGGTAGGGCGTTGTGAAGAATCTTATCGTCGTTGTCAGTCAAGGTAATCTGAAAACCCGCCAGCGCAAATACCTGAGCGATACCGTGCCCCATCGTACCGGCGCCGATGACCGCGATGTTGTTGACGTTCACGCACCCCTCCTCAGTTCAGGGGACCATTAAATTCCACTGTGATGCCGTCGGGATCACGAGCGTAGAACCATCCCCAACCTTCTGGATAACTACTGGGAAAAGGCGCTGTATTACAAGATACGCCCAACGCTTGCAATCGATCATAGGTAGCTTGGAGATCGGCTACATTCAAGGCAAGATGGGTCGCACCGACATCGTTGTTCTGACGGTCGAATCGCACCCCAACGGGATTCAGGTATTGGAGTAGCTCCAATCTGGCATTCCCTGCTTCAAGCAAAGCAATTTTAATCTGAGCATCTGGCACCTGTACGCCAGCCGATATGCGTTCACCTGACACCTCGCGAATGGATATAATCTCCAATCCGAGTGCTTCATGGTAGAACTGAAGGGATTGATCTATGTCGCTCACCGGAATCCCAAGATGGGCGATGGCTTGTATGTCTATATCACTCACGGAAGGTTCTCCTAGCGATGTTTTAACTTATAGACCGCGGATTTGACCGCAGCCACTATAGTATCTAGGTCATCTTGGGTAAGGCGCGGATACATAGGCAATCCCACAGATTCTTCGTGGACCCGTTCTGCCACAGGGCATAAACCACGCGGGTAACCGCGCACACGGTAGATCTGATGTAGATAGTTGGGCATGTTACAACCGGGAGCCGTTTGAATCCCCTCTTCCTGGTTCAATATATTGCGCAAATCGAGCATGGTCGCACCGAATTTCGATCCATCGAACAGAATGTTGTAGAGGTGGAAGACATGTTTGCAATCCGGATCTTCGTAGGGCGGCGTAACTTCTTCAATCTCCTCCAACCGTTCAGTTAGGTAGTGGGCAGCAGCACGACGCCGTTTGTTCAAGCTCTCCAATTTACACAACTGAACCCGTCCCACCGCCGCTTGCGACTCATTCATTCGATTGTTCCGTGGGATAACGCCTGCTGGCTCGACGACATCGAAGGAGAAGTTGCGGATAGTCTCATCATCAGGCAGTTCGTCCTCCTCAAACTCAAAGAAGTATTTGACTCCCATAGAGCGAAGCATCGGCGTTATGGCTGCATAGTCAGCCCGGTTGCTTGTAAGCATCCCTCCCTCGCCCAAGGTAGTCATGTTCTTGATAGAATGGAAGCTGAACGTACCAATATCACCGAAAGATCCGACCTTACGCCCTTTATACTCTGCACCCACGGCTCTCGCAGCATCTTCCAATACCAACAAGTTGTGCTTGTGAGCAAGTGCCATGATTGGATCCATGTCGCACGGATGACCGCCGTCATGGACCAGAAAAATCGCCCGCGTACGATCAGTGATCTGCTCAGCGATACTCGCAGGATCGATGTTAAAGGTCCTCGCGTCCACATCAGCAAAAACTACCTTCGCACCGCGTGCCAAGATTGGCTGGGATGTCGCGATGAAGGTAATTGGTGTCGTGATGACCTCATCCTCCGGATTCAGACGCATCAGATCAGCGCCGATATGCAGTGCTGCTGTGCAGTTGCTGGTAGCAAAAGCGTACTGAGTACCGGTATAGGCAGCAAATTCTTCCTCAAAGGCCGCGGTTTGGGGGCCATTGGTCAACCATTCCTGCTGCATCGCTTCTAGGACGGCTTGCTGTTCTTCCTCGTCATACTCGCTACCGAAGTAGGAGTTTTTGACCTTGTAAGTGACACCTTCAGGTGGACGGTATGCTGCGCGGAAACCACTACGGCTTGAACCTGACTGTTCTTTGCTCATGATGGATATTTCCTTTATCTTTTTGAAATCCAACTGCAGAGAGGTAAAGAGAGGAGGAGAGAACGATTGAGCAAGTAAGCGGGAAAGAACACCCTCAAAAACATGCACCCTCGACTTGCTCGCCTCCACGCCTGCTGCGCTTCCAACTTTCGCTCCGGATCTTTAACCCTCACAGAACCCCATGATCTTTCAGATACTGGATACTGTCGTCAAAGACCTGTTCGGTCAACTCACGCAGCGTGTGCAGCTCAATCGCCATGATACCCTCATAGTCGTCAGCCTGAAGCCGCTTGAGCAATCCCTCCATGTTGAGACCTCCATGCCCTAGTGCCACACAGATCCAACTTCCACGCGCATCTGTTTGCAGGTCTTTACGGTACTTGCGACCATGACGCGCTGGATCATACTTTGTGGCATCCTTTAAATGGACATGGCGGATGTAGGGCTTCAGCACATCGTAAGCGTAAGGAAAGCCTTCCTCACCTGCAATGAAAAGGTTACACGGATCGAAGTTCACCTGAAAGTGTGCTGAATCCATAAACTCAACCAAATCCAGCGTACCGTCCGCGGTACGAGTCACATCACTAGCAACCTGATTATACTCTGTTTCAATTATGATCGTTACATCGTGCTCTTCGGCGGCTTCCATGACAGGCTGCATGTTACGCCTATAACGCTGCATGGAGGCTTTGGCATCGTAGGCAAGGTTACCACCGTAATAACTGATGACATAGGGAGCGCCTACTTCAACTGCAGTCTCAATTGCTTCAATAAAATTGCCGTGCAGTTCAGGAATATCAGCCTGTGTGCTGGCATTCATCTTGATAGAACCGCCCTTGACTGTACCTCCAATGGCTGCGGGGCGTATGCCATACTTGTCTAATGCTCGCTTAAAGTCAGACAGGGTATCCTGCGTCGGGGCAATACAATCTATATATTCCAGTCCATAGTCATGGGCTTTCTTACAAATCTCATCAATACTAAGCCAAGGGAATTCCCAAGCAGTGATTGCAACTTTCAATCTTTTGGACATACTACACTTCTCCTATCGGAAGTAGGTCATGGGCTCGCACGCGTCTGGCAGCGTAAAGGGCACAGAAGGCTTCGGCATATTGGACGCCGCACTGCATACCGCGATAGCGGGACTGTACATCCATCCGGGCGACAAGATCGGTTCCACGCCATTTTTTCAGCCATTTCACTTGAGTTTCATGACTTTCGAGCATCTGCTTCTTTAACTCGAAGGTCTGGGTGATGTCAACCCAGATAGTCGGTTGAAACTCAAGCCCGCCGAAGGATTCCATGTAAAAAACAGGTCCCAACGATGGATGCACTTCAGTGCCCGTGTCGCTTTCGTAGTTGGGCAGCGTGGCAAGAAATGAGGCATCGAAAACTAACTGACTCGTTGCCACATGATCTGGTGCATAATCTACTGGTGGGTGGGTGATGATGATGTCTGGACGTGCCTGCCTGATTACTTCTGCCACCTTCTGGCGGGAAGCCTTATCCGGATAGATATCCAAATCTTCGAACAAGGGCGGAATATGCTCGGCTCCGATGATGGCTGCGGACGCCTCTGCCTCTTTGCGACGGAGCGCGGCCAATTCCGCCTTGGGGATGTTGCCACCCAAGGCTCCATCGCACAGATTGCACATAATCACTGTGTGACCGGCCAATGCATACTTGGCTAGTGTCCCTGCACAAGCGGTCTCCAAATCATCGGGATGGGCAGCGATGGCAAGAACTCGCATATACCTCCCTCCTATAAGCGTTCAAAAGCGCATTGGTTAATCAGTTCATTCATTGACCGATATCCCAATGAACTAATGAACTGAACGGTTAGACAGGATCACCTTCCCATTGGGGTGTGATAATGTCGTTGACCACCCAATAACCATTCGCACGGATGCGTGGTTTCTGCGTCATGATTACGTCTAGCACATAGGGTCGATCTGCGTGGATCGCTTCTTCCAAAGCTGGCTTTAAATCTTCAGGATCTTCAACCCGCTTGCCCTCTGCCCCAAAGGCACGAGCAAGAGCAGCAAAATCCGGGTTGTAGGGTTTATCTTCAGATTCTATTTTGAACTCGGTGCCAATGAGGCGTTCCCAGTGACGTTTCTGATAAAGGGAGATGATATTAAATGAGTAGTTGTTCTGCACGACCCACACCGGATTGATGCCGTACTCCACGGCAGGCAAGAGCGTCTGCATAGTAGATCGGAATGCACCATCACCCACCGCAGCGACGACAGGGACATCCGGATTGCCGAGTTTTGCTCCCAGCGCAGCAGGCACCTCCTGCCCCATTGTCCCATATCCACTACCGACGATATGCGTCATTGGACGTGTAAAACGCATATGCTGACCTACAGCATGCCGCACACCCACCCCACTGATAAAAATCCCTTCAGGTGGCAACACCTGTTGGATGTCACCCAAGAGCCGTTCCACAGCGATAGGCGTATCATTTGAACCCTCGGCAGCATGTAACTCAGCACGCCACGCTTCACGTTGTTGCTGCATACTTTTGACCCAATCAGAGGATTGACGGGGCGGTGTTGAGGCTTCTGCCGCTTCCAAGAACTGCTTGAGAGTCGCATCGGCATCGCCGACAACACCGACTTCCACAGGGAAGATTTTACCGATTTGGTGTGGGTCAATATCTACATGGATGAGTTTTGCAGGTGGGATAGCGAAAAAGTGTTGGCTTTTCCAAGAGTTACAGTCCATTTCCGGCATTCGCGTGCCTATCGCCAGAATAACGTCGGCTTCGCGTGCCATTCGGTTTGAAACCGGTGTTCCAACAGTGCCGGTAAAACCTGCTGCCAGCGGATGTTCACCGTTGATCGCTCCTTGACCGCTCATGGTTGTTGCCACAGGGATTTGAAGGTATTCAGCCAGTGCTGTGAGCGCTGCTGTGCCTTGGCTTAATAGTACCCCATTTCCTGCGTAGATCAATGGACGTTCAGCTTGGAGTAGCAGGGCAAGAGAACGGCCAACTTCCACCGGATCCGCTAGCACCCTGGCACTTGTCGTCCGATGGGCTGTGATGTCCCGTACGTCATAATCTATGCTTTGTGAGTAAAAATCCAATGGTACATGAATCATCACGGGACCAGGGTTCCCAGTTAGCGCATAGTTGAAAGCACGGGACACCACATGAGGCAATAGCTTGGCATGTGCCACCTTCCAAACCCGTTTGGTAATCGGTTTAAATAGCTCGAATTGCTCATCATCGTGATGGGTGCCGAACTCTTGGAGGGCATCTGTGCCGCTGTAGAAGCTCGGAACCCCTCCACAAATAATGACCATCGCTGAGCTATCCAGCAGGGCATCAGCTATCCCCGTGATGGTGTTTGTTGCGCCAGGACCAACCGTTGTTGATATGACAGCCGGTTTGTGGGTCACTCGGAAATAGGCATCTGCTGCATGGGTTGCGATCTGTTCGTGAGGTACAGAAAGGAACTTGATGTTAGAATCAACCAGTGCATCCAGAAATGAAAGATTTCCGTGTCCAGCCATACCAAAGACGTATTCAACCCCTTGGCTTTCCAAACACCGGACAATCGCTTCGCCGCCAGTAAGCTTCATTGTTCTCTCCTTTTGTGGATCGCCAGATCCAGGAAAATCAGAAGAACCGGCTGACCCGCTAGCAAGTTGCTTTGAATCCCGATCCATTGAGGACGTAGCAGGGCGGTTTCGTTAAACGCGAGGGCGTCGTCATGCACGTGTTAGTTCCGAATTCATTTTATTCAACTGTCTAGTGCAATGACACGTCGTTCTGCGGAAGAACGATAGATGGCATCAACTACCTGTTGTACATATAGTCCGTCTTCACCCGGAATCTGATATGCGCCACCGTTTTCCACTGCCTCGGAAAAAAGTTGAATCTCACGCAGATACATGTTTTCCGGGATGTATTCAATTGCCTCCGCTTCAGATTCCACAAGTCCGTCGGACGTACGTTTGTAGTACCATAGATTTCCTGTTGGCAATTGATAGATTGTGTTTTCGGCGACCAGCATCCCTTGGCTTCCATATATTTCTAGTAACCTGCGCCCGGGAAAGTTTGGCACACTCATATAGCACTCCATAACCCCCTGCGCGCCATTGTCGAACTTGAAAAGAATGGAAGCCGTATCCTCTACCTCATAGCCGTGTACGAGCGTATCGCAGAAGCTACATACTTCTGTGATGCGCCCAACCATCATCGACATCAGATCAATGGTATGGACGCCCATATCCATCATGGAACCGCCACCAGCGATCTTTGGGTCGTGTATCCAAGTTCCAAAGTCCTCATCGGTATCGACAGGAGGCGCCCAAACAGAGTAACGAACACGTGCGGCTACCGGCTTTCCTATAGCGCCCTCTTGAATCAAATCGCACATTTTTTGATGGCACGCATGGTAGCGCATCATGAACCCGATACCAAGGATGACGTTTTGTTCACGGCAGATACGCACCATTTCCTCCCCCTGATGGGCGTTCAGGGCGATTGGCTTCTGACATAGCACATGCTTGCCATTTTTGGCTGCGCTGACAGTGAGATCTGCGTGGGTTGCAGGCGGGGCAGCAATGTATACCGCATTGATGGTAGGGTCCGACAGCAACGTCGCTACATCCTGATAAACTTTCCCGCCAAACCTATCAGCTGTTGCTTGAGCATGATCCGCAAGGAGGTCATAAACGCCAACAAGCCACGCGTTCTCTGCAACCATGATACCTTCCGGGATGGCCCGCCCATTAGCAACCCGTCCACACCCAATGACACCCCAGCCGATTGCCATGTTTGCCTCCTACTCCATATTTAACAATCGTGCCATGTTGAGACCAAAAATCTGCTCCTTATCGCTATCGCTGATTTTGGCGTAGGCAACATGCCCGACTTCTGCTAACAGTGAGTGTTGGGGTTCGTCAGAACCAAAGAGTATCCGATCTACTCCCACGTTTTGCACCAGATATTCAAGCACCCCATAGTAGCGTCCTAGGGTGTTAAAATTCAGATAGATATTGGAGTTGGCATTGGTGACCTCAATGGCTTCATCCATTGCCTCCCACGTCTCCTTGGCGTCGTAAGCCCCACAGTGGGAGACGATAAAGTTTACATTCGGATACCATTGGGCAACTGCAGCAATCAGGTAAGGGCGGTTCAATCGCAAATCTACTTCAGTTCGGGGACCAGAATGAATGATAATAGGGGCTTGGTGTGCTGCGGCAAACTCAAAAACGGGCCGATAATTTGGGCCGTCAATCGGATAGTATTCGGTGTGAGCAGCGGGATGAAGCTTAATGGCGAGCATCCCACCGGCAAAGCTGCGCTCCAGCGTCGGTAGAACCTCATCCGGGTAATTGGGGTCAACCCGGCACATGCCGATGAAGCGATCAGGGTGCTGTTGTATCACGGGTAAAATACTATCTGGGCTGCCCTGAACACATGCTTTATCAACTCCCAACCGATCCATCACTTTAAGAAATGGGAGGTGTACGGACGTCAACCCGTCGATGATAAGAACGTCATTGAGCGGTTGACCAGCTTCCACGCAATCTCGAATCCAACTTGATGAACGGGTCATTGACATAATTCCTTTCTTTCAGCCGACCTCTGCCATGAGGCGCCGTAGATTCCCACTAGCAATCAAAGCACGCGCTTCATCTGTTAGTTCCGAATATCGCATCAATCCCATAGCCACTCCCGGTCCATTATACGGCATACCCGTCCCAAACAAGATGCGTTCTGGACCAAAATGCTGTACCAAATGCTCCACGCCTTGGTGCGGTGTGTAGTAGGAAATCTCTACATGCAGATTGGGACACTGGTTCATGAGGGGATGGATAATATTCATTGCCGAAAAATTTAGACGCATAATGACTAAGGGCATCTGAGGATGGCGTTGACAGATGTCGTAGATATTCTGTGCCGAGTAGCTGGGGCGTGTCTCATCTGGAAATTTCCCCAGATCTGAGTCGGTCAGAAGCACCGGCGTCCGATAGGCTTCAAAAGCAGAAAACAGCTTGCCACATGCCCAGTCCGCCACGAGATTAGCATAATAAAAGGAGGGCAGCAGCCGTGTAACTTTCACCCCTTGATCCAACATATCCTCGACCACCTTGATGGGTTCAGGCATACCTGGATAATGATGTAGCGGATATACCCAACAGCCATGAAGCCGCTCATGCCCCTTGATAGCTTGCATCAGGCTGCCATTGCCAGATACATGATATACGACGGCTTCATCAATGCCTAGATAATCCATTTCTGCTATCAGTCCTTCGGCGGTATGGAACGCTAACGGCGAGGACTTCCGTTGTCTGCCGATATAGGTGTTACAATCGAAAAAGTTCAGTTGTGCCATCAGGTTTCCTTGAAGAAAGGGAGGAAGCGTAGGAAGGGAAGGGCAAAAAAACACTTCTTCCCTCTTGTTGTTGTGTGAGGATAGGAAAGTGAACGTTTGTTATTGAACTTAGTCCGCTTAATCGGTTGGTTGGAGGTATTATCGGGTTTTAAGCCGTCCCCACGTTGTAGCCAGTCTGCCTTTAGGCGAAACAGCAAGCGCATCTTCTATCGATTTTTCACCGAGGATTAGAATTTCATCAATAGTTAAAGGTCTTTCGAAAATTACTACTTCGTCTACAGCCCCCTTGAATTCCCGATTTGCCGCCCAAGCCGCATGCTTCACCGCTGCGGTATTACCGATGCGAAGGTTATCATCGGACTGCGTTTGCGCGCCTCTTAAAATTGGATATCCGGCAGTTGGCTGTCCATTTAGCCAGTGTGTCAGTACACCCCTCCTACCATCTCTAACGAGTACAAGATGCTGCCACGTGCTTCCGATAAGCTGGGTTGCGGGGCGCACAGCGAAAGGAGGTCCCTGCCATGCATCGGCAACTACCAAACCGTGGAAGAAATTGTTAACTTCCGCAGCCCGCTGTTGGATACTAAACCCTTGAGGGATTGGATTATGATTACTCATGATAACGGTAAAATCTTTCTGTATACGATCCGGGTTCACCCACAATGAGATGGTGTGCCCCTCTCTGCCTGTATTTGTCGGGGTGGCCATCTCAACGAAAGCCTCATCGCCATCAAACTCCAGTGCCTTGCCGAACTTACCGTCGACCCATTTGGATTGTCCTCCAAAAAGCAATTGTCCGTCATTGCCGTTACCAGAAGAGTCGTTAATTTTATTACCATTACCTTCATCAAAGAGCCATATTCCCAACACACTTTCGTCTGCAACCGTAGCTGCATCAGTTGTGCTTGTTAAAATAACACCAATTCCAATTAGACCGATGCATGTTACAATCAATCCTAGTTTCATTTGGGATACTCCTTTTTTGGCTGGAATACCGTGGTTGATAGCCGCGGTATCTATTTCTGATTCCTGCTGGGTCAGCAATAAACATAGACTGTATCCATTTCAGAACTTACGCAATTGTATAAGACCACGATCCCACAACCTCTTGTAACTCCTGCATCTTGAATCTTACATCGGATGCAGGAGTCATTATCCAATATCGCGTGGAGCTACATACTCTGTATATCGACTGCGTAATTCCTATATCTATTATATCGCTTCTGAGAAAATAAATACAACATAAATTTTTAACCCGGATTTACCTCCATTTTTTATTGTTGACAAAATTTTCCGGGTGTGCTATGCTATCTATATCCTTTAAAATGAAAGGAGGTGATCATTCTTGTTACCATCTAGTGGAATGATCAAGGGAGGTGCTGTCTTTTAGGAGACAGTGCTTCCCCCATCAAGGGAGCTTTCTCTTAGGAGACGGTTCTTCCCTTGATCTCAACCTTAGATGCAGAGCAGGGCTGATGTTTAGCCCTGCTTTTTTATTTTTCAAGAGAGGAAGCAAACCGATGACACAGACACCACCAGAGGCGGCAGTTGTTCTATTTGATGGTAGGGATCTCAGCAATTGGACGAAACTTGATGGAGGGGAACCGGCTTGGGAGGTTGCTGACGGCGCGATGACTGTGACCGCTGGCGAAGGCGACATCGTAAGTCGAGAACGGTTTACCGACTTTCTGCTGCACTTGGAATTCATGACACCCGATATGCCGGATGCAACGGGACAAGCGAAGGGAAACAGTGGAGTATTCCTTCAGGGTAGATATGAAATTCAGGTCTTGGATTCCTATGGGATCGATGTGCCGGGCATGGGGGACTGCGGCGCAATCTACAACCAATTTGCATCGTTGGTGAATGCTTGCAAACCGCCGCTTGAATGGCAAACATATGACGTGATATTCCGCGCTGCTCGCGTGGCTGAGTCGGGAGAGATAGAAGAAAACGCGCGTGTGACCGTGCTGCAGAACGGGATTGTGATACAGAATAATGTCCAAATACAGGGGGCTACGGGTGGGGCAACGGACGGAGGTGCTGCGGAACCGGGACCCTTACGCCTGCAAGACCACGGCAACTCGGTCAAATATCGCAATATTTGGGTTGTTCCGCTTCCTTTGAAGGGTTCGGGCGTATACTAGTTGATTACCCGTATCGTCCTTCAATATAGTCCGCCGTTTTTTCGTTCTGTGGCGTTAGAAACAGATCTTCGGTGCGACTGTGTTCGATAATCTCACCGAGCAGCATGAAGATGCATTCATCGCTCACACGACGCGCCTGCGCCATATTGTGTGTGACAATTAGGATAGTATAATGTCCGGCAAGCTCCAACATTAACTCTTCAACGGTCCGCGTCCCTTTGGAATCAAGGGCGGAACACGGTTCATCCATCAGAATCACCCGTGGCTTCAGCGGCAGCAGCCGTGCGATGCACAGCTTTTGTTGCTGTTCAAGTTGTAAGGTCGTTGCTTTCACCTTTAGCTGGTCTTTCAGATCATCCCAAAGGAATACCTCCCTTAACGCCGCTTCAACAATTTCGTCAGTTTCCGACTTCTTCCTTAAGCGGTGTTCAGAGTGGACACGCAGGCCGAAAATGATATTTTCGTAAACGGAGATTGGCAGGGGATTTGGACGTTGGAATACCATGCCGACGTTTTTTCGCAATTCCGTCAGTGAAACGTCCGCATCGTAGATATTTTTACGGAGTATTTGAACTTCCCCGGTTGTCGTGACGTTGCCGTAGCGTTCATTCACGCGGTTGAAACAGCGCAGCAAGGTGGTCTTACCACATCCTGACGGACCAATGAGTCCAGTTATCAAACCGTCAACTATATTTACACTCACATTGATAAGTGCCTGAAAGTCGCCGTACCACAAGTTAAGTTGACGGGTCTTGATGCTGTAGCTTTTGTTCTGTTTTTTATCTGTGCTCATCCGAAGTTTCCAGTCACGTAGTCGTAGGTTAGCCTGTTCGCCGGTGAATCAGAGAAAATAACGTCGTTGTCGTCGATTTCGATTAGCTCGCTCTCGAATATAAAAGCGGTGCGGTCTGCCAAACGACGCGCCTGTTGAACCAAGTTGGTAACGAGGATGATGGTAATCTGGGAGCGTAATTCTTTGAGGATATCCTCAATGCGCATTGTCGTTACCGGATCAACAGCAATCGAAAATTCGTCGAGACAGAGAATTTCAGGTTGGTGTGAGAGGGCGCGAGCGATGGTCAAACGCTGCTGCTGACCACCGGACAGCTTTGTGCCGAGACTGTTGAGTCGGTCTTTAACCTCATCCCAAAGTGCTGCCTGTTGCAGACAACGCTCAACAAGTTCGTCTAACTCACTCCGTTTGTGGATGCCTGCTGTCCGGGGTGCGAAGGCGACGTTATCGTAGATCGACAATGGCAAACCGACCGGCAGCGGAAATACCATCCCAATTCGTCGACGCAGTTGGTTGACGTTCTTGACGCTTTTCACATCCGTGCCATCAATGCTCACCGAACCGCTGACCTCTGCACTTGGTTCTAATTCGATCGTACGGTTGATAGTTTTCAGCAGCGTTGTTTTGCCGGATTGCGCGGGTCCGATAATACCTAGTATTTCATTCTCGTATACATCGAAAGAAATCCCTTTAAGGGCTTCCATCCCGCCGTATCGAACTGTGAGATCGGCAATTTCAATTTTCTTTGTGGAGTTAGATATTTGTGCCAATGTCTTAGGTTTTACTGTAAATTAAAATTTCCAGGATCAAATTTTATGTTCCCTTCGGTTGCCAGTTGTCAATCTACCACCGCTTCCGAGATCTCAAATACACGCGCAACACAATCGCCAGCGCGTTTACCATCAACACAGCCCCCAAAAGCACAACGGCTGTGCCGTACTCTAAGGCTTCGGGAACACCCGGCACTTGCGTCGAAAGCTGGTACAGGTGCATCGAGAGTGCCATAAACCGATCGAACAGACCGTAGGCAAAAACATCCCCTTCAGAGATAGCCTTATAGAATACTGCCCCGGTAAACATAATGGGCGCGGTCTCACCCGCTGCGCGTGACACCTGTAAAATTACTCCTGTCAATATACCGCTAACTGAATTTGGCAGAACAATACCACGGATCGTCTGCCATCGCGTCGCGCCGGTATTCCAACACGCTTCCCGAAATGCCATCGGAACAGCGCTGAGTGCTTCTTTCGTGCTTGCGATGATAACCGGCAACGTCATAATTGCTAACGTAAGCGAAGCGGCTAAAACCGAACGTCCCATCTTTGCAAAATATACGAAAGCACCCACGCCAAAAAGCGCGTGAACGATACTCGGCACACCAGCGAGATTCACCACCGCAAGGTTGATTATGCGGGTGAACCAACTTTCGCGGGCGTATTCGTTCAGATAGACTGCAGCTAACACACCGATCGGTGCGGAAACGAGCAGCGAAGTTATCACGATATAAATCGTTCCAAGCAGCGGTGCCCAAATACCGCCTGCTCGCATCCCCTTTGCAGGGTTCGAAAAAAGGAACTCCAGAGACAGGATCGGTGCCGCTTTGACAAAGAGATATACAACGATGAGAATAAGCGGCAAAATCATCAGCAGCGTCATCACGAAGAAGATCGCGCGTGCGATATTCTCCGTCAGCTGTTTCTTGCGACTCTGCTTGGTTGCGGTGAACATCAATTTGGGGTCGATGATTTCTGTGGGGGAAGAGGAAGGGGTTATATCTGTTGCCATGTAATTTTCTATATAAATATTATGCCTTTTCGCGGATGCCTTTAATCACGAGGTCAGTCACAAAGTTCACAATAAATGTAATTGTAAATAGCAGAACACCGATGATAAACAGGACACGGTAGTGATCGCTTCCCACCGCTGCCTCGCCCAATTCGGCTGCAATCGTGGCGGTTAGGGTACGAACAGAATCGAACGGACTGGTCGGAAGGTTCACTGCATGACCCGTTGTCATCAGGACCGCCATAGTTTCACCTACTGCGCGGCCAACTCCCAACAGTACCGCTGCAAGCAGTCCATTCTTCGCCGTAGGCAGCAAGACACGATAAACCACCTGCCATCGCGTTGCACCGAGTGCTTCGGCGGCTTCTCGGTATGAATCCGGAACAGCTTTGAGTGCGTCTTCACCGATAGAGACAATGATGGGGACGCTCATCAGCGCGAGAATGATGCCACCGTTTAGCATCGTTAAGCCGATTGGGACGTTGAATATCTTGATAATCAGTGCGTTCATCACCGTTAAGCCGATGAAACCCCACACAACGGATGGAATCGCCGCGAGTAACTCGATGACGATTTTGAGCGTCTCCTTCAGTTTCGGTCCGCAAAATTCAGACACGAAGATAGCTGCCCCAAGCCCAAACGGCACAGCGATAACCATCGCCAAGGCTGTCACACTAAACGTACCAGCGATCAATGCCAATACGCCGTAACGTTTGTTGCTAACAGAAGTAGGATACCATTCGGGGCTTGTGAGAAACTCAACGATGTCCAATCCGCCAAAGAAAAACCCCATCCCTTCACGGAAGACGAAGAAGAATATACCGAAGACAAAGATAATTGCGCTGATACCGCAAAGGCGAATAATTACTTCAATAACTGGCTCACACCAACGTCCCAGTTGGTGAAAAACATTCACGATTGTTCGCATAATTAATGGGCATCCACGCTCATTTCTGTCCGACGGGCACATAACCCGTTTTCTCAACAATCCCCTGTCCTGTGGGCGAAAAGATCCAATCTAGGTAAGTCTGTTCCTGTGGTTCTGGCGTCCCAAGCGAATACATATACAGGGGCCTTGCAATCGGGTACGTACCATCAAGCACACCTTGGGCGGTGGGACCATAGGCAGCATCACCGGCGGTTTTCGCAATTTTGAGCATCTTCACCTCTTCCGTGGCGTACCCCATACCGCTATAGCCAATTGCACACGGTGTATGTGCGACAAGTTCGACGACATCCTTAGAACCGTGTAGATCTCTTGAACCGAGTTTATAATCGCGATTCTTGCCAAGAATTGCCGAGCGGAAATAGACAAATGTCCCGGAATTCGATTGCCGGCTCACCCGAATAATCTCGTCATTAGCACATTCGCTATTATCGATGCCGAGTTGAGACCATTCAGTTAGGTCTCCACCTTCCCCGTAGATGCTGGCAAGTTGCTCTATCGAGATTTCAGCGAGCGGGTTGTCCTTGTGAACGTAAACAGCCAGCGCATCGTACCCAACGATGAACTCTTTCGGCGCCTCACCGGTACTCTCCGTCACCCGTTCAGTTTCCGCTGGGGTCATTTGACGGCTACAATTCGCGAGGTCTACCGTGCCGCTAACTAACGCAGCGATGCCGGTTCCCGAACCACCACCGGAAACTTCAAGGGACACATTAGGCTCGATGGTAGCATACGCCTCTGCCCACGCCTGTGCGAGATTGACCATCGTATCAGAGCCTGCGTTCTGAATCACATGCTTTTCCGCTTTATCAGACCCGTTCTTTTCACCGGTTTCATCCTTCTTTGAACATCCGCTCAAAAATAAGCAAAACCCTATCACAACAACAACACACAAAACTTTATTGAACATTAATTTCCTCTGTTTTCTCAACATCATCACCGAGAATGGCTTGGACCAACTCTCGGAGGTGCGTATCTAAAAATTGGAATGTATTTTGATATGCAACTTGGACTTCCTCTTCAGTCCCTTCAATTCTTGACGGATCCTGCACTGCCCAACTGATACGAACTGGCCTTGATGGCGATGACGGGAGTGCTCTTTCCGCTTCCTCACAAAGCGACACAATGATCGCGTAATCTTTGAGATCTAAGATTTGGCTTAGATATTTGGATGTCTGACCAGAAATATCAATACCTTTTTCTGCCAAAAACTCAACTGTTTTTGGATCCAATGGCTGGGACGCGACACCGGCACTGCTGAACTGTATTCTTTTTGGTTCAAGCGTATTGCCGATACCGGCTGCCATCTGTCCTCGACATGCATCATGTTCAGCAACACAAAGCACTCGCAATACTTGCTGATATTCATGCCTGAGGTCTTCACCGGTGCACATATACAGAACCTCTTCACAAATATTGCTCGCCTGATTCGCTACGCGTTCTAAGCAACTAACAATCGTCACCAGTGGTACAAGTGCCTCTGAGGGCAATTTGCCCTCGATATGCAATTGGATTAGGTCACTATGAATCTCATAGCGTAGATTGTCTATCGTTCGCTCTTTTTCCCTTTCCCTTGTCGCCTTCGCCAATTCAGCATTGCGCTCGGTGAAGGCTTGCAGCGCGTTACGGAGGAACGGAATTGCAAGGTTAGCGATGTCGATGAGCTTGGGGTAAGACGCATGTGTGCCCAAGTCGCTGATGGTTAAAAATCGCCGAGCAATGGCTTTTGCGTAATCACCGATACGTTCCAATTCGGTGTTGATCTTGATGACCGAATAAACAAAGCGCATCTGACCCGCGACAGGTAGGTGCTTAATCAGGAACCTCTGGCAAAGTGATTCCAGGGTATCTTCTAACTCATCAATATACCGGTCCCTTAGGATTACAGCATAAGCCAGTTGCCGATTATTCTTCTTAATCGCACCTAGACAGGTCTCTAACGATTTTTCGGCTAATTCGCCCATCTCAATGACCTTGCTGCGAATCAGGTCAACATCCTGTTCCATATTTGCTTCTAAGTGAGATTGCATATCGTGTCCCCTCCAATTTTGTTATATTCTAACGTTTGTCATGATACGCGGTGATGTATCATAGCTAAGGGACGAAGATAAATAGAACATTGATTGCTAAAACCTAAAAAATGCCGTCAAACGTGGCATAATCGTCGCGTCAGGTTTGGCACCGTTATCCGGTTCATCATAAAAGACAAAGACAAGATTGGGCATGATATGAAGCGTACTAATTGGTGTCCAATCCAACCCGACAAGAATCATATTTGGTGCTGCTGTATCATCAAAAGGGATATAGACTATCTTCTTCGCGGAGGGGGTTGGATCGAACAGTCGATCAAACCGAGCGAAAGCCCACAGCTTCTTTTCGAGCAATTGCGCTGCACCGAACACCGAGCTGACTAAAATGTTAAGATCATTCTGCTGCCGCGTCTGATTGGCAAGCTGAACGCCGAGTCGAAATTGTTCCCGTTGATAGCCCAGCAAACCTTGTAATGTATACCATCTGCCCCGATCTGCTGCGTTTTCCAAATCGGCATATCCTTCAACGATAACGCCTGTAACGGGCTTGGCTGCGAGCGAAAGAGCAACCTTCTTGTTACTGTCAATTTCCGCGCTTGTGCTCATTCCATTTGCAAATATTAGGTGATAACTGATTCTTTTTGATTTGTCGATGTTGCCCTTTACTGCTACGCCAAAGTCGGAGCCGTTCCCCATTTTGTGCATGTCAATTATCGTTCTCGCAACAGAGCGATAGCCCCATACTTTTTCAACGTTTTGCCAAGTCGGATTGCTGGATATGCCGAAATAAAAATTCGTCCGCCACTGAGGACGTTTCCACTGCAGATAGCCGTGTTTGAGGAACGGTTCAATCTTTGTACTATCACCACGATCTGTGGGAAATGATTTACCACTCATCTCAAATCGGAACCGCGTAGAAAATGTATCTGACAAATCCTTGTCATAAGTGAAATAAACGCGCCTATACTGAAATCCATTCCGGTTCTCAAGCCCAGTATCATGAGACTTCAACACGTAGTAGTAATCACCAAAGAAATAACCACTTATCCTACCTTCAGCCGCCCATAATACAGAAGAACTGCTCAACAATAGACACACAAAGAGCACAATACCAAGTGGAAAATATCTCTTCATTTTACCTCCATTCAGCAACATTGTTGTTTAGTGATGTTTCGGTATATCACACAATCTAAAATATACCATAAATATCACAGATTGTCACAGAAAAGCGTGCTTTGAAACATGACTCAGAAAAAGAAATTTAACTGAGACAGAGAAGAAATTTATAGCACGTTAGATGGAGGTTGTTACTCTGCCAATTTGCGTGATACGCACTTAGTCTCTGATTTGTCTTTAACTGAAAAGCAATCGGAATTTCTAGATGAAGCATTGTCCCCTCTTGACCTTCAGGGAATGTTGGAAAGGGGGCAGTGTCACACACTGCAGGCAAAGCCGCAGCGTCAAGCGATTTGGAGCCAGAGGATACCACAACTTTAGCGTCAATTAGGCTCCTATCACGCCGAATCGTGAATTGTGCCTGTGCTTCGCTACCGTCAGCTAAATTTCGTACTGATCGCGGGTGCTGTTGGGAGCGTTTGATTTGTTCCCGGATCCACTGGAGAAACTCCGTAAAGGACTGGGTTGCACCCCTCAGTTCTGCTGTAATCAGATCCATCGCTTCCGCATTAAAGTCCATTTGCGCGAAACTGTTCCCTGTATCAATCTTACTGGTTATTGACGTACTCATAAATTTTGGGACTTCAAACTGAGGCGTTACAGCAATGACTTGTGCCTGATGGGCTCCGGCGAATAAACCTCTGCCAAGTTGGGTGTAGGGAACAACGATCGTTGTTCCCTACGGACTGAACGACAGACCTTTGAGCCTTCAGCGGCGTAAATCCTATCTCTTTGGCTCCTATCCAAAGAAAGTGCAAAAACGCCAAGAGAACGAAGAGAATCCGAATTTTTTTTCGCAAAAACTCGGGTTCTGTTGTACAATTTTTCAACATGAGCGTTTTTTATAAAAAAAAGAGCTAAACTTTTTCGATTGAAACCGATATTAATACATAGAAGCAAGAAACGCTTATTCATAAGAATTTAACTTTCAGATAAAATTTCTCAGACAAGTATGGAAATTAATCCACTTTCCTCAAGAATGCGCCGTTCATTTGCAACCCAAATGGGCTCACCACCAAAAAGGGGGAAGAATCATGATACGGCAACGAGGTCCCCATCACTCAAAAAAGTGTCCTTTCCATATTATTCCAAATCAACCCTTAACCGCAGAGAAGTCGGTTACTCGATGTGTGAAGTGCGTTAGCTGCAGTGACCAACGACTTCAACAGATGAGCGCAGATTTACATCAAATCGCACGTCTGGCAATCGCTGAAAACTCGCCGAAGTACGATCCGGAACATAAATCGGGTGCAAGCTTCTGCACCTTTATTCGTTCAAAGGTTTGTAACACGCTCTGGAATGAAAGCGAAAAACTCCTCCAGTGGATTCCATGTCCTGCCGTTGAGGAAGTTCAAGAGCCTCAACAATTTGCAGCCAATCCGTTGGCTGATGGATTGGCTGCAGAGGCATGTCAATGTGAAGGGGTCGATGAAACTGCGGCTTTTGATGTCGACCTTGAAAGATTCAAGACACTGTTACCTCAACTGCTATCACGTTTATCTGAGAAGGAAGGTTTGGTCTTGAAGATGAAGTTTTTTGAGGAACTGAAAGGCGTTGAGATAGCGAAAAGGCTTGGTATCAGTAAGGGGCGGGTCAGTCAGTTGTCGCGTTCCGCGCTGACTAAATTAGAGAAAGCCTATCTTTCTAGGACAATCCAGTTATAGCGGCTTCACGGCTCAATGGAGGTCAATATGAAAACGCTACTTGAGATTCTGCGTGAGCCTTTAGTTATTAGTGCATTTGTCGTAGCGTTGTTCTTTGTTGTTGGTGCTCATGTTGTGAGCAATTGGTATTATGGGAAGGTTGAACTGCCTCCAGCTTCGATGGAAACTTATGTGTCAGAGTGGACAGATAATACACCACCGGGAGCCGACATAGACTTATCAGATTTAACGTCTACGAGTGCTAAATTGGATTCAACTCAGTCAAATGACTTGGAGGATAAACCATTGACATCTGAATCAGATTCTTATGAGTTGACACCAGAAGATGAGGCACTCCTTTTAGAACATTTCGCGGAAACATTACCCCCTCCACGCCGTGAATCTCCCCATGGACTCGGTCCCTACCCTGACATCCCACCGGATTATCCACGCCAAAATATATGGGATGATTTAGAGGATCTTAATGAAAATAATCCGTTTGGACGTTCAAGTATAGATCATGAGTTGATGCACCGAGTCTTAATACAACTTTGGAATCAGGGTAAGAAAGCGGAGGGCGCAATTTTAGATGGTGATAATGGCAGGGTCTATCCAATGTATAATGACACCGTTTATGTGGATTGGTCAGTAGATGAAAATGACGATGGCAGCCTTGATCTATACTTAGGTGAATATAGTTGTCATCCTTCACTGAGGCAATATCGGGATGCAGTTGAAAATGGCACACAGCCTAGTTGGCTTAAAATTGTTGCTATGGAGGATGGAGGTATTAATCCATATTCATTCCTTGATTTGCGTTGAGCCACTTTGTCATGTCTTGCTTGACAAATAATGAGACTGTTCCATCGTGGCTTGGCAGCATCTATGTGGGTGCTGAGGTCTCAACACTAGGAAGGAGATCAGTCATGAGATCCCTAAGTCTGAAGTTCACGTCATATTTTGTAATGGTATTATTTGTTGCTACGCCATTACTCGCAGAAACGGATGCAGATGGCCCCATTGTTGGTAGTGCTACTATTACAAAGACAGGTGGTAAAGTCAGAGCGTTTGCTGATGCGACCGCTTCAAATGCTGCTGACGATGGATGGTATTGGATACATGCTCGAGTTCTTCCTTATCATGAAGATTATGCAAAGCAAGCCAGTGATACGATCACTGGCTACTTTTACAAGTCCGTATATGTCAGAAGGACAGGTCAAAAGAAAAATGGACGTGCCTATTGCTCTATGTGGGCACAATCGAGCCAAGGCTATCATAGCGTCTTGATAGACTTACCAGAATAGATTTACCAGTCGGAAGAAATCTCATGCGAACGATTATTCTCGTGGCTTGCCTTTGGGCGGTCACAAGCCCCCTTTGGGGCAAAATCGTGTTTCATTCGGATCGTGATGGGAACCGCGAAATCTATACGATGAACTCGGACGGAAGCAACATCACGCGACTTACGTTCAATAAAGCAGATGATGTCATGCCTACTTGGTCTCCCAATGGACAACAGATTGCCTTCGACAGCAATAGGGACGGCAACGATGAGATTTATGTGATGAACGCCGATGGGACCAATCAACGGCGACTGACACATCACCCCGGCTGGGAGGTGGATCCTGATTGGTCTCCCGACGGGTCGCAGATAGTGTTTATGAGCGATCGGCATGGCGGAACAGGGCTTCCTCTCAACATTTTCGTGATGGAGGCCGATGGTGGCAATGTCAGGCAGGTGACAGACGTTTTTTTTGGCTCAACAGCCGAAGTGGTCGCCCGATGGGAAACAGATTTTGTATGTAGAGGCGATAGACTCTAGTGTGAATGCTGCGACTCCGATCATTGCTACGCTCGCTCCAAATGGACGTGAGGTTATCGCTTGGAAGCGACTTAAAACACCACTAAAGGTGTTATCTTCTTTTTCTTTTTCTGCTGACGGACAATCTATCCTCTTTAGAGGTAGGAAAGATTTTGTTAGGGTGGGTGTTAAGGGGGACCCTTGGAATATCTACCGCTTTGGACTGGTTGATAAACAGCTGACACAGTTGACTGACAGTCCTGACAAGGTTGGTGCCCCACGGGAATGGGATTCATGGCTATCTGTCCCGCCTCAACAGGAGCTGCTCCCTAAAACTTGGGGAGAGGTTAAGCGAGTGAAGGAGTAGATTTCTTCGGGAGTATCCTATGCGTGTTGTTATGCTCGTGGTTAGCTTTTGGCTAGTCACGAGCCCCTTTACAGACAAAATGGTGAACAACGTCTGTTTTGCTCAAGACCTACCCTTTACCACCGTTTGAGTTGACAGTCAGCGGCTGCTTTCACCTGCTATTCCTATGACTCTTGCGTAATTCTAACCTTCTTTAAACCTGTGCCAGGTTCCCGTGATACCGAGAGTCAGTCCAGCACCTTGGGCGGTAATAGAAACAAAAAAAGCCCGGTGAGAATTTTTCTCGCCGGGCTTCTGTAGTCTTTGATTCAGCTAATAGTTTGACACTTGTGCGCTGTTACTCCTTGAGTCGATAGCCGACCCCGTGCACCGTCTCAATCCGTTCTCCAAACTGTCCTAACTTACGCCGCAAACGACTTACATGGGTATCCATCGTGCGCTCAATACCGTAATACTCCTGCCCCCAAACCGCATCCATCAGAATACTGCGCGTGAAAACGCACCCCGGGAAATGGGCAAATAGAGACAGGATTTTGAACTCTGGGGCAGTTAGATCAATAACACTCCCATCGCTGAATACTTGATGTCTGTCCAAATCAATCTTCAAGTCGTCAATCTGGATCTGGTTTGCAGGCTTATTGCGCGGAACGTTAGGTGCACGACGCAGCACAGCACGAATTCTCAGCATAACTTCCCGTGGGCTGAATGGTTTGGTGGTGTAGTCGTCTGCTCCTAATTCCAACCCAACAATTCGGTCAATCGCTTCACCCTTTGCCGTTAACATAATGGCTGCCTCACAGATAGGCACCAAAGTTTTGAAATTATCCCTCCCAAAACGCCAACACCCGTTTAACCTCGTCTCTGCTACCGACGACTAACGGCGTTCGCTCGTGGATAAATTGTGGCTGTTTCTCTAAAATGCGCTGTCTCCCGTCACTAGCAATTCCACCTGCCTGCTCTGCCAAGAAAGCTATCGGATTCGCTTCGTATAACAACCGCAGCTTACCAGATCGATCCTTCTGTGTGGGTGGATAGAGAAATACGCCACCCCGGAGAAGTGTGCGGTGAAAATCAGAAACCAGCGAACCGACGTACCGAAGACTGTAACCCTTTGCTTCCTCTGACTTTGCCCATTCAAGGTATTTCTGTACCCCTCGCGGGAAGGTCCGGGAGTAGGCTTCGTTGACACTGTAGGTTTTGCCGTTTTCTGATATCTGTACATTTTCCTGTGTCAAAACGTACGCTCCGATTGATGGATCGAGCGTGAATATGTGGACACCATCTCCCGCGGTATAGACCATCACCGTGCTGCTGCCGTACAGTACATAGCCAGCTGCAACCTGTTGAATACCGGGCTGAAGAATATGCGGCATCGCATCGTTTCTATCGATATCGGGCTTACGTCTAAGGATTGAGAATATGGTGCCGATTGGTACGTTCACATCAATGTTGCTTGAGCCGTCGAGGGGGTCAAACAGAACGACGTACCTCCCCTCTTCTCCGACGTCTTGAACGATGCGCGGTTCAGCGTCTTCCTCAGAAATCATCATGCCCACGTTTCCACGGTATCCCAAACATCGCATCAGGGTTTCGTTGGCGATAACATCAAGCTTTTGAACCATCTCTCCTTGAACATTGTTTGCACCAGTGGCACCAAGAACATCGAGAAGTCCGGCTTGACGGACCCGATCCTGTATAATCTTTGTCGCTAGCGTGATTCCTGACAGTAACCAACTAAACTCTCCTGTCGCACCGGGGTAGCGCTGCTGTCCCTCAATGATATGTTCTTGAATCGTCACAATTGGTCTGTCCAGTGACACACTTGCCATTCGTTTATGCTCCTTTTGTGCGGAAATGGTTCAAAAAACTGAACACGCGTATCGTCTGATTACATAATAAGTAGTGGGTCAAATTCAAGCCACTCCAGCAATCGCTATTACAGCTCTCGAATCTGAATGTTGCGGAATTGAACAGGTCCGTGGTCACCCTGCAACATCAGAGGTCCTGTGGGTGGATTGTCATCAGCGAGTTGCCCGCCCGTCGGTCCTTCGATGATCACGTTGTCGTGAATCTTGACTCCATTTAGGACGACTGTCAGGCTCATGCCCTTGAGTGTTGCATTCACTGTTTGCCATTCTCCGGCTGACTTGCTCGCCTCGACATCTACATGCTTTTGGTTATAAAGGGCACCATTCTCTGCTGGGTACGAATAAGTCTTACCCAAACTGTCTAAAATCTGGATCTCATATCGACCCCGAAGATAGATACCACTGTTGCTATCCTCTGGCACTGAATACTCAATATGCAGTTCAAAATCACCGAACTCTTGCTCCGTCATGATGTCCACACCCTTACCAGTGTTGTCGAGTATACCGTCGTGAACGAGCCACTTGTGTTCTTGATCTGGATGCCGCATCTGCCAACCTGTGAGATCTGTGCCATTAAAGAGTTGAATTGATTCGTTTGCCATAAATGTTGTCTCCTTTGTAGTGAATTGAATTATACTTATTGGGGTTCGCTCCAGTCAACGTAGTGACTACCGCGCACGCCAAAGAGTGAAGCCGAGATAACTTTACCTTTCTCCTAACTAGAGTTAGCCATCAACCACCGGGGATATAAAGAGTTCGATCCGCGACGGGTAACGACACCCGAGCACCTTCCTGCAAGTGCGAGTGTGCAATGCCAAATTGTGCCTCCACCGATTGCATTGTCACATCGATATTGCCTGTGGTGCGCTCACCCGTTTCAATTTCGCGAATAATGTTGCGAATCGTGCACACCGTGGGACTTTCACCGGTCGGTTTGATAACCTGTTCTTCAACAGCTACCCCGCCCTTTGCGCTGCGACGGATACAGAAAACATCTCCATTGTCCCATGCGTAGGCGTGCCCTTCAGTTCCGTGTACATCAATGTTGAACGGTCCAGATAGGGGTAGGAAAATGCCTTCTGTATTATTTTCATAGCCAATCCGGAAGAATCCGACCATGGGATCCGCAATTTCCTCCCCAGGTGGGCGGACAAAACAATGTCCGTCCGAATCGTAGTCTGGGTAGGCGCGAGGGCGTTGATCCGCGTTTGCAGCCAACGGCTCGCCCCGCTGCACAAGGCGTCCCTCCACCCAGGTTGGCATTGGGTCGCCAAGCAACATGGATACAAGGTCCAGCGTATGCGGATGATGCTTGATAATGTCAGTATAGCTTGACATCACTGCGTATTGAGGTTCGCCAATATCTCCTTGGGCAATGGCATCGCGCATTCGGATATAGCCGTCATGATGTCGACGCATCGCACCCCAGTTGAAGGCGACGTTGTTTGCTTTGCACGCAGCGACAATGCGATCAGCTTCCGCCAGCGAGGCACACAAGCCCTTCTCGGAATATATCCCTCGCACGCCATGTTCCGCCGCGAAGATAATCGGCTCAGCACGTGCGAATGACGGCGTAGTCACGCTCACGATGTCCGGCTTTTCCTGCTCAATCATTTCACGATAATCGAGATAAGTGTTGGTAATGCCGAATCGATCTGTGAACCGTTTTAGACGTTCGGCACCGCGATTAGCAACGGCTACCACCTCGGTCTGCTCAATGGCGGCATAAGCGCTAAAGTGGCCATAAGGGCTTGAAAATTGATTGACCGAGAGCTCATCCTCAATTAAGCCGCCCATACGACCGGTGCCGACAATGGCAACACGGTATAAATTCGTCATGTTCTCTCCTTTTTACAGGGATGCAATTTCTAAATCGAGATGCGAACAACGAAGGTAATAGCAAAAGCCCTACACATAAAATATCAGGACACCAATCTTAGATTTAGAGCCTGCCCCGTATGAAAATATTATAGCATAGCCGCAGCGGAGTAGTTCGGAAATAAGGTGCCATTTCCGCCAAATTTTGGATTGTACAGAAAGTTCTAAATCCGGCACAATTAAATTATGCAAGGAAAGTGTCGACAACCAATTATCATCCACAACCGCTTAATTTGTCAACTCATATCACACTTGCGTCTAGGGTCATTTAATTGTCTCGTAACCTGATCTCCCGATCGTGGCTACGGCGGGGCAAGATGCCCCGCCTACGGATTCGGGTTGTTCCGAAATCGGTTAAAAAACGGAAAACTAAATAGCCCTACGCTTGCTAATTACTGCTGGAATGTGGTATTCTCATCATGTCATTATAACATCTTTCAGAAATGGAGGCATATACCACTATGAAACCTGTTCGTTTGGGATTTATTGGTCTTGGCCATATCCCCACCCGGGCACACTTGCCAGGCCTTGCGCCGTTGGTCGAAGCCGGTGAGGTTACTTTGCAGGCATTCTGCGATGTCAATGAAGAGACTGCAAAGACACAAGCTACAACCTTCGGTGCACAGGCAGTCTACACCGATCACCATGAAATGTTGGACAAAGAAGAACTCGACGCAATCTATCTCTGTATTCCGCCAACACTTCACACAGATGAAATCCTCATTGCGGCGGACAAGGGATTTGCTATTTTTGTTGAAAAACCGCAGACGCTGGATATGGCACAAGCAGTTCGGTTTGAGACAGCTATCCAAGAATCAGGCGTTGTGTCTCAAGTTGGCTTTATGAGTCGCTATTATCCGTCGGCGGAAGAGGTGTGTCGAAGATTGCAGGAGCGGACCTTGCGACACGCCTTGGTGCAGCGCCTCTACAGCGGCAGTCCGATCCGCTATTGGACTAGTCGATTCGAGTTATGCGGTGGTTCATTCGTTGAAAACACCATCCACACGATAGATCTATTGCGCTACTTCTTGGGAGATATCGAAGCCGTGTCTGCCTTCTATGTCGATCGGAAGCCCGGGGAAGGACCCGAACCGATGAACATGCCGCATGTATACAATGTCAATTACCGCTTCACTAGCGGCGTAACAGCCAATGCAAGTGTTTCGCGGGTGTTGACAAATGTGAGCGTTTCACGGGGGCAGGTTATGTTAGTTAGTGATGATTCATTGATTGAGTGGTCAGCGCAAGAGGTTGTCGAGAATGGTGAGACGGTCTGGGAAGCAACGGAAAACGACAACGCTTTTGCCCTGCAAGCGCAAGCTTTTGTTAAGGCTGTGCGGACTGGTGATGCCAGTATGATGCGGAGCTCGTATCCGAAAAGCATGAATAGCTTGGCAGCAGTTCTCGGTGCCAATGCGTCAGCTGCACGGGGCGGCGAAGTTATTCGACTGGAGGATTTTACTGCTGGGCGTATCTGATAAAGCACGGAACGCATATCAATTCAGTTCTTCTTAGGCGCTCGCCCCTAACTACATCTCTTGTTTCTTCTGTGAGCCGGCGGGATGGTAATACGGTTCCAGTAACAAGTGCGACTTGCTAGGATCGACGGCAGTACGCTCTATAAGCCCGGCTGAAGACTCGCATCCAGGCCAATTAACCATGTACGAGGGGCCGTACTGATAAGACAACCACATATGTCCCCCGCGAGTTGCCGGCTTGAATGCATGAGAGAGGTTCTCGGTGAACAGAATACCTGATCCGGCGCGCAGCGGAATGTTGTACAGCGGCACAATTGAGTTCAGATCCGTATTTTCATACGGGTGAGGAAGGCTCGCTTTGTGACTAGCAGAGAGCGCACAGAATGCTCCATCGCCATCGGTGGTGTCAGTCAGTGCAATCAGGCAGGTGATCATTAGGCAGCGAAATTGGCCATCTCCAAAGCAGCGGTAACGAGCATAACGTCTCGGGTCGGCATCACCCCCTTGGGTGAGTGGGCTGCCCCGCCCCGGTGTTCCGAGTATTGCCCGTGAGCCGACAAGGCGGTATTGGCGTCCCCAGATGAATTCCTGCACGTAGCCGAGGACACGAGGCAACGCCATAGCGTCCTCAACAGCGCCCCCGCCTTCGATGATGTTGAGCAATTCGCATCCATACAGCCCCTCTGGTAAGAGCGTCATATTTTTCGGTGTTGCTGATTTAAGTTCTACCAGTGTATTCTGCGCCTGTGAAACTTGATCTGGGGTCAAAAGGTCATCTAACACCAGATAGCCGGCCGTGTCAAAGAAATGTTTATCTTCAACGGAGGTCTCAGATTCACCGAGGCCAATTCGCAAGTCAAAGACATCTTCTTCCGTGGCTGGTTTCATGAAACTCACCTTCCGCTTTCTCAGGGGCGATGCCTGCTTTCAATTCATTGGGACGGATCTTAGCGAACATCGGTTCCGGCTGCATGAGCAAACGGCGGAGGTCCTTGGATAAGTTCAAGGCGACGCGGAGTTGCGCGCTGTTCGAAACCTTCGGCTGTCATTGCTAAGCCGTGCCAAGTGCAGTGAAACGCTGGTGCATAGGAATAAAACAGGGTCCGCCGTACCTTTGAACGGTGGTTCTCTACAGCCCCGTGAGACAGGTCTTCTGAGAAAATAATAGCATCACCAGCTTTACACGGCAGCGGCTTTACAAGTGGATGATTGGGATCGGGAATCTGCCCTACGAGCGGATTGGTGAAGTTACTTTTATGGCTTCCGGGGATAACCGCAAAACAACCGTCTTCGACATCCACGTCCGTCAGTGCATAGCCGATTTTCACGCTCACACACTTGAACCTGCCATCCCTGAAAGCGTATTCGCTATAAGGTAACAGCTCTGCATACCCGTGATGGAACCGAAACGCCCCGCCGCTATTCCGTGACATAAAACTGGCTGCGTCGAGCCTGCCAGGTTCGCCAATCATCTCCTCAATATACTGAAGCGTTTGGGGCAAGTCAATGAGTTCCTCGAATGGACCACCATAGCGGAGAACCTCGCAATCATAATCGCCCAAGTTCCCCTCCAGCGGATCACCTGTCTGGGCGTAGAGGTTGTCTGAGGCGCGATATTTCCTCTCAACTCCCATGGCTGCTGTCTGATCATCATCGAGTGTTTCAAGGTAATCTATGGTTTCGTTTAGCCGCTGACATATAGTGGGGGACAGTACCCCGCCAAGTACTAGGTATCCGTGCAGGTCAAATAGGTATCGTTCTTCCGGTGTCATCTGCTATACTCCTCATTTGAGCTGGCGCTGTTAAAATGCAACGCTGCCAGAAGCGTTTTAATCTGTCTCATCGAAACCGTTATCGACCAGTTTCGTGAGTGCTTCAACAGCTTCTTCCTCGTCGGGACCTTCTGCTCTAATCGTCAGTTCAGTGCCGCAGCTTGCTGCTAGCATCATGATTCCCATGATACTTTTTGCATTTACTTTCATCAGTCCGTTTTGCAGGTAGATGTTGGAGGAGAATTGATCCGCCACCTGGGATAGCACACCAGCGGGACGTGCATGCAAACCGAGCGCATTGCGGATTGTTACTAATTGTTCAACCATAAGTATCTTCCTTATTGACTGATGGGGGACTGTTACATCAGCCTTCATTTTTTGGCTTCATGATTTCGCGATGGAGCGTTGTGTGCTGCCATTCGTCGAGCACGGCTTCATCGTTCTTCTCTGCCATTTCCGCAATGAGGGTTTCATTGAGCTCTTTTGCTGCATGAAATCCCAACTTTTGCCCCCAAAGATTCATTGCTGCAGCTTGGATCAGGTTTGAGATATTTCTTCCAGGCGCCACAGGGATGACAAGGTACGGTATCCGCTCATTATGAAAGCTGTAAACTTCCTCATCAAGCCCTGTTCGGTTGTACACTTTGTTTTCGTTCCAATGTTCCAGTGTTACCACCAACTCGACCTGCGTGCGATCGCCGACTGCGGTGACCCCAAAGAGTCGGATTACATCGATAATTCCTAACCCTCGGACTTCCATATAATGCTTTACCGGTTGGACGCGCATCCCGAAAACCCGGTGCCCAGATACCCGTTTCAAAAGGACCGTATCGTCCGCGATGAGACGATGGCCCCGCTGCAAGAGTTCCAAAGCACATTCGCTTTTGCCAATTCCGCTTTCGCCAAGGATTAAGACACCGACCCCGAAAACATCAACTAAGTTTCCGTGGACGTACTCCGAGGGACCGAATTCATCTTCGAGGAACAGCAGTAGCCGGGTTGTAAAGACCGCAGATGATAGCTGGGTCGTCAGGATTGGTATATCTGTATGATTACCGATAGTGGCAAGTTCCGTAGGAGTTGATAAACCACTTGTAACGACCACGCACGGGAGAGTATACGAAAAGAATTTCTGTAAGACTTCAGTTCGTTCTGAAGGAGAGAGACTTCCGATGTATGAGATCTCACCATGTCCCAAAATCTGAACCCGTTCATGTCCAAAGTGGCCGTAATGCCCACACAAGGCAAGTCCAGGGCGGTTTGATTCCGCTGTTTTGATTGCGCGATCTAGCCCATCATGTCCAGCCGTGACTTCAAGTTGTAGTTCGTAACCGGCATATTTAATTAGCTGACGCACCGTCATGATGTGGTCTGGCATTCGACAGATCCTTTGCAAATTAACCTAAATCTTGATAATTGATGAGGTAATGTAAACGGGCGTAAGGAAGGATCGCCCAATAGATTGGGACAGGCTACGCTCAGCGGGGAATGGGACCGAACGTGTATCAATCGGTGGGACTTAGACTATCGTTCAGTGAAACACCTCCCCCGAATCCCCCTAGGCGAATTGGGGTTCGACCCATCCATATTCACCATTGTCGTCTTCATATACTACATTTACCTGGTTCGTTCCTGAGTTTAGGAAAAGCAGCAGGACATCTCCAGAAGTTCGAAGCTGCATTACAGCTTCCCCTACACTCATTGGCTTGGAAGCAAATTTTTCTGGATCTCTGAAGTGAGGTGACGATGTATTTGATGGATCACCTGCATCAGATTCCACCAGTGTGTCATCTGAACTGCTATTTAACTGTACTGCAACCTCACGTCGAGACAGGCGATGTCGCCGATCTTTAATCCGTTCTTTATGGCGACGAATTTGCGTCTCAATTTTATCTATCACATCGTCGAGCGAAGAGAAAACATCGTGCGTTTCACCTTGGGCATGGAAGGTCGCTTTCCGTGTTGCAAGCGTGATTTCTGCTCGGTAACGGTTTTTCTCCACCTCCATAACCACATGAAAATCGATAACGGGATTAAAAATCGCTTCAATTTTCTTGGCACGCTTCTCAATGTAAGTTCGAATATCATCCGTAATTTCAAGGTGACGGCTAGTAAGATGGATTTGCATACCTTGGACTCCCTCTGTTAAATTTATATTTCATTGGTTGCTGCCGACTCATCGCAAATCGGTCAGTTATTAATTACTCTACCATTTGCGTCTTCTTTTAGGAGAGGGCAGAATGTTAAGTTCCTCACGGTATTTGGCAACAGTTCGTCGTGCCGTATGAATCCCTTGTGCTTCTAGCGCATCGGCGATTGCCTTGTCACTTAATGGTTTCGCTGCATCCTCATTTTCAATCATATTTTTGATCTTCTCTTTGACTGTGGTTGCAGCCACATTTGATCCGGAGTCGCTTGGGAGTTCACCGCTGAAAAAATACTTCAGTCTGTAAATGCCTTGGGGGGTTTCGACATATTTATTAGAAGTGACTCGGCTGACAGTTGATTCATGGACCCCTGCCATATCGGCGATCTGCTTTAATACTAACGGTTTAAGCCCTTCGACCCCCTGCTCCAAAAAATCTGCCTGTACCTCAAAAATTGCGTCCGTTACCCTTGCAATTGTTTGACGACGCTGCACGATACTTTGCAATAAATCTTTTGCCTGAGTTCTGCGAGCTTCTAGCCACTCCTTAGTTTTGCTATCTAAGTTCTTGTTTCCATTCATCATCCAATCAATGTAGACCGGGTTCAAACGAAGTCGAGGCATACCGTCGTCATTTGTGATGATTCGGTATGCCCCATCAATTTTTTCAACGGTCACATCGGGTATAATCGTTTCGGGCGCCCTCGGATCTCTTGGATCAGAGAAGTGCCGTCCCGGATAGGGATCTAAAGTACCAATTAGTTCCCGTGCTTCTACAATTTCACTGATCTGTACCCCAAGTCCTTGGGCAATGCGCTGTAGGTGGTTATTTGTTAAATCCTCCCAGTAGTCCGTGATAACCGCTGCTGCAAGTGAGTTATCAATTTGGGCGGCTTTCATCTGTGTAAGAAGCGTTTCTGGGATTGTTCGGTAGGCGATTCCAATGGGCTCAAAATAGTTGTGAATAAACTCCAAGACAGCCTCTACTTCAGCCACATCACAATCTATAGCGTCTGCAATATCTTCGAGCGTGATGCTGTAAAGATTTAGTTGACCATTCTCGTTCTTGATTGTATAAGTCTGTCCGTCCTCTGCATCGGTTATGAGCCAACAGTTGTCTTCCGATTTAACAGTAATAGTCGTACCTTCAGACAGCGAAATTTCATCGTTTTCAAATGCCTTGCGCAGCCCTTTTTCGATTGTTTTGCGTAAGTATTCTGAGAGCGTCTTGCTGTTTAGATCACTTTGGGCCAATGGATTGATTTCAAACAGGGAACTGGCACGCAACTGACCGTTATCATCGAGATTTCCAATAATCTGTTCACCAATTTTCCGATCCGTTTCCGAAAAGGGTGCGACACTAAGTTGTTGCATCAGAAAATCGTGTAACGTCAGGAAACCGGCGATATCGGATGGACGTTGGCCCTCGTTATTCTCCCAATGCTCAAACTCTCCACTCTCTCCTCGATGAAAGGAGTCATCCAGAAAGTCCTGCCAGTCAAAATCTGGCTCTTTATCCTCGCGATCAATAATTTCCTCTGGTTCGTTCCATTGGGTATCTGGATCGAGTCCCTCTAAATCGGCGATTTCTTCAAGCTCATCATCTTCCGGTGTTTCCTCCAGAAGCGGATTTTGTTCCAGTTGCTGGCTCAAATGCTGCTTCAGATCTAGCCGTGACATCAGAAGTACCTGAATCGCTTGCTGCAGCTTGGGCGTCATAACTAGCCGGTGCTGCAAGCTCGCGGTATGTCTCATTCCAACGTTCATGACTTGATCTCCTCAAATGATCGCATAGATTATGATTGTGTTAAAGCCTGCTGAGGTTCTCATAGCAACCCTGCTGCAATCAGTTGGTCCTATCTGCCCATGACTGAGGAACACTGTCTGATAGGCTCTGTCCAGATAGGAGTTTTAGGGGCTATATTCGAGGTCGTCGCAGTTCAAAATTATGCCCCAAGTACTGTTCCCTAGCAATCTCACTTTCAACGAGCGCTTCAGGGGTACCGCTTAACGTAATTTTTCCATCGGTAATCAAATAGGCTCGATCGACGATACCTAACATTTCTGCTGCATTGTGGTCTGTGATTAACACGCCAAGGTCTCTATTGCGTAAGTGTAAAATAAGCTGCTTAATATCTTGAACTGCAATTGGATCTATCCCTGAAAACGGTTCATCCAATAAAATAAAAGACGGAGATGCTGCCAAGGATCTTGCTATTTCAGCACGGCGACATTCCCCACCGGAAAGGGTATATGCCCTACGATCTGCCAACTCAGAAATGCCAAGTTCTTCCATCAGTTGCTCACCGTGCTGTTTGCGCTCGCTTTTGGGTATACCGCGCACCTCTAAGATGGATTCGATATTTTGCCTGACTGTCAGTTTCCGAAAAATAGAGGTTTCCTGAGCAAGATAGCCGATTCCCCGTCGTGCGCGTTTATACATCGGCAGAAATGTGATGTCTTCATCGTCATAAATAATCTGCCCTGCATTGGGGCGAATCAGTCCAACAACCATGTAAAATGTCGTTGACTTTCCCGCACCGTTTGGTCCCAACAAACCGACAATTTCACCTGTCTCAACTTCAAGGCTGACTTGGTTGACAACAATGGGCCCACGTCTTGTATAACTTTTAATGAGTTCACGGGTTTGAAGAACCGCCACTGCTTTCTGCCTCCTCTTCTTCCTGCGAATCCACCGCTTCTTCTTGTAAATCTGCCTCTGGTTCCTGTGATTCCGCTTCAGATTCCGGGTTAGACTTCACACGAAACCGAACCTTTATATTGCCTTCTCCGGAGCGTTCACCGGTGCGCCGGTTATATTTGAAAATATCTGCCTCCAACCGATCCTCATTCTGGAGAACGATAACATCATCGCGAAAGTCTATAATATCGGTGAGGTGGTTCAAGATCGCGTGAGCACATGTTACGAAAACATCCCCGTCTCGAAGTTCGACGTTTCCTTCCGCGACAGTTCTGACAGTTTCATTCGTTTCAATGTTTTCGTAAATAGTCACTTTGTCGGCATTTAAAAAGCCGTCGGGCCTTTCGATTTGAACGTTGCCAGTAAAAATTGTCACCCCTTCTTTTTCACGCTGTTCAAAGCGGTCTGCGTGCTTAACGTCAATCACATCCTCTTCCGAAAGTGCTTCATCGTTTACTGTCTTTTGTTGAGATGGGGATGTCTCTTGTTCATCGACGGAAAACGCACGGTTGTTGACCAAAAGAACATTAAGGAACAAACCAGTCGCCCAAAGCAAAGCCACGATAGGTCTCGGAACTGTTACAGAATTAGTTCTCAGTTGCATCAAATTTCTCATCCTTTGGATAAATTTTAGATTGGACATTTTTCATGATAATCACTTCGAGTGCCGGATCGCCTTCCAGTTCTCGACCGACCATTGTTGAATCACCCCGTACAATCGTGGATATATTGGGTGCAAATAACTTGCCATCACTATTTTTCCAATGTAATTCATCAGTGTACAAATACCCATCTGGGTTCTTTCCAACAACATTCTTAAAAATATGAATATCATTGCTTGATTCGATAATCTCGCCATGGTCGCCTGTAATTGTTATTGCCCACTTGCCCTCCTCAAAGATATCGAGCTTTGGCTTTTGCAATTGGACAATCTCTTTCAGGAATGTTGCCTGCTCGGCAACAAGTACCCACCGCGTGATGCCTCCATCTGCTTGTTGAGTTGAAAATTCATACAGTATCTGTTGCGGTGTTTCTTGGACCGGCTGTGTCGGTTCTTCGTCTGCTTTATCACAGCCAAAAGTGAGTAGACTCAAAGCCAACAGAAGGAAGGATACTTGAAATATGATATATAAGTGTTGGTTATTTAGGTTGTGTTTTCCAGCGTTCATGCATCCAGATCCACTGCTCCGGGTATCGTCGAATGTAAGATTCAATGACTTTGGTGAACCGCTGCGTGTTGACCAAGAGATCTTCTTCTCTTTCTCCTCCCTGTTGCAGGGGCAATGGTGCTTCGACAATAGCACGATGTGAATCATCCGGTTGACGGACAATAAAAGTTGGCAAAATTGCAGCGCCTGTCTTAAGAGCCAAGGCTACCGGACTATAAGGTGTGTAAGCAGGTCTGCCGAAAAAATCAACGAAGATCCCTCGGGTGCGGGTATCCACGTCTGCAAGAATCGCGATCAGTTCATTTCGATTGAGACAACGCAATACTTCGCGAACCGATCGGTCTCGGTCTATACCTTGCCAGCCAACCTTTTCCCGATAACTACTAACAATGGCGTCTAAACGTCTCGATCGCAGCTGACGGGTGATGCCGCGAATTGTATAACCGTGTGCAAGGATGCTGGCACCAAGAAGTTCCCAATTCCCAAAGTGAGCTGTCAGGATGATCGCGCCTCTGCCTTGAGCCAGTACCTTATCAATATGTTCTCTCCCCTCAAAGGTGACAAGTTGATGGAGCGTCTCAGGGGACATGCGGGGCAACTGCATAAATTCCATCAAGTTCTTACCCATGTTCTGAAAGGAGCGTCGAACAAGTCTGCGTACTATCGGCCGCCCAACGCCAAGACTTTGTTCCAGATGCTCGCACGCCTTATCTCTTTCGCGGTGGGAAAACAAGAAAACAGCTGTTGCTAGATAAACGCCTGAGAATAAAGCAAGTTTACGGGGCAACCGAGCAATACACTGACCTATACATTTTGCCGTGAGTGCGTAACAGTAATCTTTCAGAGTGCGCCACATACATGCCCCTATTATAGCAAAGTCAACCTCCAATGACAAGAAAAATCAGGGTTGCAAAGGGGACGGGGAGCCAGTTGGCATAAAAATTGATAGCCTAATATCAGTCCTTGCTGCCAATGGATCTGAATATTTGAAAATTAACTGAAGTTTTACTTGAGGTTCGGGTTTAAGTGTGTTAAAATTAGCGGGGCTGCAGCCTCGAGTAGAAACAAATTTTAGGTATAGACAGCAGCTCAATCAAATCATATCGAAAGGTGGTGCAAAGTCATGCAAGAAATGCTTAAACAGACTAACGGCGGTAGACAAAACAGTACATTGGAATATCAGAGAACTCATCTTGACTTTGCCCATCTGCGCTTTAGGTTGGTGAGAACGGCTACCTGAATCTCGTTTGGTGTAATGTCGAAAAGCCCGTAAGGATGAGTTTCCTTGCGGGCTTTTTTCATTTATGCTTGTGAGGTTATATTTTATGAATGAAGGAATTGTTATCAAGGCACACGGCGGAGGTTATGATGTCCAGATTGGGGAACAACTTTACCACTGTTCACTGCGACACCATATCATTGAAGCGGATAGACGGGAGCGTGCAGAAACGAAAGAGCTACCCTATGTGGATATCGTTTCTGTCGGTGATCGGGTGCAAATTTCTCGATCGCAGTCGGAAACGGCTGTGGGCTATATTGAGGAAATTCTCCCGCGCGAAACGCAATTCGGTCGAACGCGCGTGAATAAGTTGCCACAGGTCATTGTAGCCAACCTAGATCTTCTGTTAATCATCTTTGCAGCACGTAATCCTCAACTCAAATTACGTATGCTGGATCGATTTCTCGTGACAGCAGAGGCATCGGGGATGCTACCTATAATCTGCATCAACAAGATAGATCTAGTCAAACTCGAAAAGTTAAAGGCACAAATGGCACTGTACGAAGAAGTTGGTTACAATGTGATTTACACCAGTATCGTAACAAGCGCTGGAATCGATCAGATGCGTGCAGCAATGAAAGATCGGATCTCCGCTATCGTTGGATCGTCTGGCGTTGGCAAGTCATCTCTACTCAACGAAATTCAGCCGGGTTTGCAATTGCGCGTCGGTGATGTCGATGAACGGCTGCACAAAGGACAGCACACTACAACGGAGGTTTCCCTCTTGCCGCTCCATTTTGGTGGGTTTGTCGCGGACACACCAGGTATCCGTACGCTTGGCTTGTTTGAGATTGATGATGAGCAGGGACTAGACATCCATTTCCCCGAAATGCGTCGCCACATCCCCGAATGCAAATTTGCAGCATGCACCCACCAACATGAACCGGGGTGTGCGGTCAAGAGCGCTGTCGCCCGTGGGGAGATCAGCGAATTGCGGTACGATAGCTATTTGCGTATATCGGGGTTTAGTGAAGGAAGGTTTGAGCGTGAGGGACCGAGGAAAGAGAAAAAACGCTATGAGAGGAGACATAAACGTGCGAAGCGATAGTGGACGTCAAGTCATTGACAAATTGAGGCGAATCATTGAGAAGAATGAGCAGAAACTCACTTTTTTTCAGAACCGACTGAAGCAGTCTGAGTTCATTGATCTGCCGAATCAGCGCTTGATTGGTACCGCAGCAGGGCTAGCAGACTCCTATACAGATCAGTTAGCGATCCTGCGGACTCAACTCCGCGAGTTAGAACGACTTTACGGCGGCAGTGTAAAGCTGAGAACAACGGAGGAGCGAGATCTGCGCCGGACCTGGGGGTGGACAAATGAACCCGCTCTTCGTGATCGGTTGCGTACTGAATTCGTGCCATTCCAAGCTTACGTCGAGAATTGGCATCGCTGGCTCGCCAACGAAGACACACACCCGTTTTCAATTGATCTCCCAAGTACCGAATTGGGTGGCTTTATGTTAATTGGATGCACAGGCGAGGATTGGAAAACCGCGACGCTGGAATTTATTATTATTCGAGCTGATTGCCGCTATCATGGATACGGCACAGAGGCTGTGCAGCAAGCGATTGACTTCGCGTTTGAGCATCTCGGTGCGGATGCTTTTGGGCTGCAAGTTGGTGTTGATAACTATGGTGCCTTTCTCTGTTTCGAAAGGTGTGGGCTGGAGTGCATTGACCAACGGCGTTACGGGAATTTGGAATGCTACCACATGGAAATGCGCCGGGAAGTTTGGGAAGGTGTTAAATCTGCTGAGTTGATTATACAGCACGATGACCGTGAAACACCGGAGACCCGGGATCCTGACAGAATTGGAGGGAGATCTGGTACTCATCTTACTGCGAAGCTGCTGGCACCCTTAAAAGAACTGGTTTCAAATCAAGAAGTGTAGTGCTTATTCCTCCACCAGTTCAAAAGACTCCAGTTCAAACGCGACATCAACGGTAACATCGTCACGCGTCTGAGATTGAGTGAATTTGATGATACCAACATTGGGGGCAAGCCATTTCTGTGCGACCGTCGTGTCGAGGGGATGATCGAAAATGCTCCACTTAAACGATTCCTGTACCTGAAATACGTTTTCAAACGTGCCTGCTGGAACCGTGAGAGTCTCCTCTGACAGCACCTCAAACTCATCAGCGCCGCCCCCGATCGGGAACAATTCAGGGGTCAACTTCGCCTGAAAATTGGTGTGCCATGTATTTCCCGGGATCAATGGAAAATTGTAAAGCGGTAAAAAGGGCGCGAAAAGAATGGTATCTTCCCCACCGGAGGTCACGTTCTGTGCGTGCTGGAGGATTCCTTTGACAACGCCATTTTCAGTTTTATGGCCCAAGTAAGAAAAATTAAGGATACCCTCTAGTCCTTCGTCAGGGCTGGATTTCTGTAAAACATAGCTTTTAACTATCCGATCGCTGGTGACTTGAATCTCGATGGTGTCAACGATTTCAAAGATAACCCGATTCCCTTTATCATCGCGGTATCTCCATGTATTGCCGACAGCGAGTGGATAGTAATCCCCCGGACGGGTTCGCCACACACGAATATCGATGGTGCTGGTTGTCGATTTCCTGCCGTCGCTCACGGTGACTTCAATCAGATATTTTCGTTCCTCTTCGGGAGCGGTCCAAATTGCACCGAGATCATCACTCTGAATAGTACCGCCGGTTACATACCATTCAAAGGATAGTTCGTCGCCGTCAACATCGATGGCTTTAAGTTTGATATCGACTTGTGCACCGGGTTCAACAATATCAGATTCAACCTCGAAAACAGAAATTCTTGGTGCAAAGTTATCGTCACGGTCACTCTCGCCGCACCCCAGAATTAGGAAAAGAGGGATTGCTATAAACAGAGGAAGTAGGCTTGGTTCCCTGAGCAAAAACATAGTAGGGTCTCCTTCACGGATGTAGAATGGTTGCTGTCCCGATGGAGTTGGGACTCAACGCAACCTTATAACGCTGGGGTGAGTGAAAGGATTACAGTCGGAAAGATTTTACAGAAGTCTAACCCAACTCCCAACCATATTCCCTTGCAGGGATGTATGGAAGTTGTCCGCTCTTAAGCATCAGTTCAAGTGGAGATTCCTTTTGAGTTAATGGGAACGTGACCTTAGCTCTACCAAGCCGTTCCGATTCATACGCGGCAAGGCACATCTCCAAAGCTGCTCGACCGTCGTGTCCGCTGGAAACGCTCTCTCTGTTTTCGTCGAGACAAGCGACCATTTCCCATGCCCCCTCGCTCGGTACATCTCCTGTCGAATCTCCGATGAGTTCGCTGTCTATCGCCTCAATCTGCTCTCCTTCGCGGAAGTGTCCCAAACCCTCGTCTTTCTTCCAAAGTCGGATCAACGGTTGCCAGCCTCGGTGGGGTCGAATCTCTATCTTTCCGTCGCTTCCTTCAAGGATGAAACAGCCATCTAGCCGGTAATCCCAATGTCCGCCAGTCATGAACAGTGCGGTGACGTTATCGTTGAGACCGAAAAAGCTCATAACCCGCTCGCGTTCATTGCTCCGGTCAACAGTAGCAATAACCCATTCCGGCTCTCCACCGAACCACCGAATGGCGTCGCAGCTATGCGTCGCGTTGTGCAGCAACGTGCTCGTATCGCCGTAATTCTGAACTTCGATATGCAACAGGGTTCCAATGACACCTTCATCCACCATCTGTTTGACACGACGCCAATTCGGTTCAAACCGCATGGTGTGGTCAATTGCCAGCTTTGTTCCGGACCGTTCGCACGCTTCGATAACTCGGTCTGCATCCTTCATGTCCAATGCCATCGGCTTCTCGCAAAGGATTGCTTTAGCGCCTGCTTCTGCTGCTGCAATTGTCGGTTCGACATGTTCCCGATTATGCGTTGTCACGCCGACGATATCAAGCGATTCTTTGTTTAACATCTGGTGCATGTCCGTATACGCTGACGGAATCTCAAATTGCTTGGCGAGGGTGTTCGCCTTCTCTTTGAAGATGTCACAGGCAGCAACAACCTCTGTGCGGTCACCGAGTTGCTGAAACGCTGCCGCATAATACGCCCCAATGCTCCCACAACCGATGATTCCAACGCGGTACTTCGTTACTTCGTTTTGGACATACTCCAACCCTCTACCTGTGGTACTTATCGACTTAACGTCACTAGCACTCAGTCACCTCAAGCTTGATTTTCATCAATGCTATCAAAAGGGAATAATTTGTTTTAATCAGTGAATCGCGATCGGATTGCCCGGGGATCCGGTGCCACCTTTCAGCCTCAGTGGGGAAAAGATAAAGGCGAACTCGTAGACTTTATCCGCTGCGAGTTCTGCGGTTATGAGGTTCTCAATATTATAGATGCCATTTTTGGCAATGAACAGTTGATGAACAGGGGCAAAGATCGATTCGTCAGGATTCGGAATGACCTCGATTGCCCAATTATCCGCACCCGCCATAACAATCTGTTTTTCAACCAAATACTTGCCCGCCTCCATACCAATACCGGGCTCCGATCCGTTATAGCGTTCATTATCCGTCATCCAGAATTTACCCCAACCGGTATGCGTCAGAACCACATCGCCCGGACGTATCTCCACGCCCTGCTTTTCTAACGTTCCCTCTATATCTTCAACCGTGATTTCGTAGCCACCCTCCAGATGTTCGACCCCTTTATAACCAGCAACATCGAGGAGCACCCCGCGGGTCACGAAAACACCGACATTCTCCACGCCCAATTTTTGCAATCCGTCGGGCTTGGCAAAGTCAAGGCGATTGTTTCCGTTGTAGTAGAGATCGCCGATACCGATGTGTCCCAATCCATCGAATTGGGTGCCAATCTGTCCAATTTCGCCGCTGACAATTTCATCATGCCATGTAACTTTATTTGCATGATCAGTCCTGCCAGTTTGAGGAATCAACAAGCTATAATGGCGTGTCCCAAACAGCGGCATTCCCGCTTCATAGACTCGACCAAGTTGGTAGACTTTTCCTTCCTTAATCAGGTTAGCAGCTTCTAACACCTTCGCAGCTGTCAACAAGTTTGCTGCGCCGCGTTGATCATCCTTCCCCCATTTGGAGGGATACCAGTTGGATTCTTCTGTGATCGTCCAAGTTGCTGTCAGCGCGATTAGTAACACCGCTGAACCTAAAAGCGCGAAAAATTTGACGACGTGTTTGCGTTTGTGAGACATTGTTTTCTCCTTTTGTTTGAGAGGATTTTTGACCCATTAGAATTGGGGACATTTATAGCTTTCTTGTAGGAGGGATCTCCGAATCCCGACACCTCACTAAATAACGCTACGTTAGGATAACATTCGTCATAGCAGAAGTTGATTTGTTTGATACCATCTATGTCTGTCAAATCTCCCTTGATCGGTTGAAAGACACACCCTTTTTACGGGAGGTTCAGTATAGTAAAATTCGTGAGCAAAGTCAAATACATTTCTAGGAGGGAGGATTTTGGATTGTTGGCTGGTGATTGAAAAACAGAGGCTTTTCACCCTGTTCTTTCAAAAATCAATTCCAGCTATCTTTGTTTCAGCTTATTTGGAGGATTCGCTTCGCAGGGCGGCCATTTCCGCACGAAGCTGTTCTAATTCGGATTCAAGTTGTTGTCGGCGTTGCTTTTCACTTTCAGCCATTGATTTCAATTCGTCGGAGGTGGGAATAGGCGTGCCATCCGGCAGATAGGGGCGTAACAGTCTGACTTCACTTACCGGTTGATACTCCCAGCGGAGCCACATATTCAAAGCGTGGCTGAACAACCCACCTTGTGCATCGGGTTCGATTTCTTTAACTTCACCGGACGGACTTCGATACCAACCACGAAACTCCGAGGGCTTGGCACCCTCGGGTTGATGGATAAAATACTCATCGACTTCAATTTCAACTAAGTATTGTCTGATTTTGTCGCCCCGGTCGTGAGCCGCTGTGGATTCGGAAAGAAATTCAAACGCTACCACAGGGACTGCCTCTTCTGCCCAGGTATAAAAACTTCGCCTTTCTGGAAACGACTCAGCACCGTAGACGACGTAAATATCGGGTGCCACAAATTTCCGGCGATTCCCCTCTTGATAATAGACGAAGCTGTCAATACCGATGTAAACTCGATTATCACTCCCAAAGTAACGCTTGAGTTGGTCACTGAGTGTCGTAATCTGTACGCCATGAAATCCCGTTGCAGACATGGGTTGGCCGTCCTCCGAGGGGTAGCCTTCAATATTAACCGTCGGTTTGCCGCTGGCTTTTGGAAAAACCGGCATGTATTTTCTACGCTTGAAATCAAAGTCAGTGCGTGTGCCCATGGTATGCCTCTCTCAATCAGATCTTAAAACTTAACCGTTAACTCACCTACAAACTGTTTTGCCTGATTACGACTGCCGAAGACCTCATAGAGATTACCGGACGCGTCGTAATAACGACGCACAAAATTACGACTCGTCTCCGCCGGATTCAGGTCTGTGTATTCTAACCACAGATTCACATCCGTGAATACATCCCAACTCCCTCCGATAGCCAGGGAACTTGCATCGCCTTCACCCTCCTGAGCTTGGCGGTTTAGATCTGGAAAGAGTGCTTGTTGATAAAGATCCGTTGTGCCATCAAGCCGTTCGGCATACAGATTGAATTCCTTGTAGTGGTAGGCATTGGGATTTATTATAAATTTTAGATTGGCAACAGCTGTATTCGTCAACGCTTGGGTCTCAAAATCGTAGCTATCTTCTTCCTTTGGTGGTGTGATATAGCGTTCATCCTGTTCGGCATAAGTGAATACATCTGCAAGGGTTAAGTTCCAACGTTCTGAAAGATTATACGTCCAGAAGAAGGAGTTGTTCAGCTGTAACAGATTCAATTGATCGTCGACATCCGCGTCAGCATCGATATCTTCATAATCTTCGAGAAAGTCATGATCACGATTGACTGCCCTACTATTATAAACCGCGTTCATGTGCGATGGCTTAACTGTAAAGCCTTCAATGGAATATTGACGAATTATTAAATCACCCCCATCGCGCAGGTAGATGTGACCAAGGGGATCTAAAGTGAGAAAAGCGAGATCATGGTCTTCTGCACTCCGTCGATCCACTTCATAAACCACGCGTCCTTTGTATTGCCCAGTACTGTTAAATCGCTGCACGCGCGCGATGACGTTGTGATAGATTGTTTCTCGAATTTCTTTAGTTTTAAGATCTTCGTCTTCCTCCTTTTTGTTCTCATCTTTTTCATCTTCCTCGTCAAGATATTCGTTGAGATAACGGCGATATTCTGCCTCTTCAAGCAGACGAATCCGCCGATGCAGGATAGCCAAATCTGAAGACTGCGAATTGGGGTTAAGATAGGCAGAGCGTGAACGAGTAGTGTCAATTACCGAATTGACAAGTCCTGTGCCGGTTGAATAAGCATCGGCAATCCCCTGTCCAGAGGGTGAAACAACATCCAAGAAATTTGCGAGTGGGCTGCCCAAAAACCTTTTGAACTGGCTCCTATCTTTAACCAGAATTTCGCCTGTTGATAAAGTAACAATGGCGATAGGTTTGATGAATTCTCCCTCACCGCGTCCCTTTGTTCCAAAACTCGACATAAACTTGCCTGCCGGGCTAAATTTGACCACGCGATGATTCCCGGTGTCTGCAATCAAGACATTCTCTTCAATGTCAATTTCGATATCTGATGCATCGCTGTCAAATTCGCCATTGCCAGCGCCGTATCTACCGAAGGTATTCAGCTTCTTCCCATCCGCACCAAATTTGTGAACCGTTGTGTTTTTCGCATCTAACACATACAGTTGGTTTTGGCTATCCACATCAATGAAAACTGCCCGATCATAGTTCTTCGGTTGATAGGCGAATGCCGTTTTGCCCTCCTCGTCAATCATCAAACGTGTAGGCAGAACCACTTTGGGGCGCACGTCAATCGCATCAACAACGTAGGTATGCATTAATTCGCCATTTCGACTGAATTTATAAACGCAGGGACCAAACCAATAAAGTTTCGGATCCGCAGTTTCTGGGATATGATGGGGTATAGCCTGATCAACAACGTAGATATTGTTATCTCTATCGACGGCAACATCACCCGGCTTTCTCAGTATACTATCCACAGTCTTCTCTTTCGGAATTTGCATGATGAATTGACCTGTCGGCGACAGTTTCTGGACCATCCGGTTATCTGCATCGCTGACATAAATATTGCCTGTGGCATCGAATCCAACACGAATATTCTTACTAAAAAAACCGTCCGTTGAGCCTTTCCCACCGAATTCCCGTTCAAACTTCAAAAAACCTACAGCAAATATTTCGGTTGCCTGCCAGACAAAAAGGGCAGCACTAATAAACAAAAGAACAATCGATTTTTTCATTGGGTCAGGTTTCCTCAAATGATTTATAGTGAACTCTAAAAACAGGTAGACACTTTTCCAGTAGCCATTGTAGGATTAACCTTCTCAGCCCGTATAATCGGGGCAAGTCCCGGCTTTGCCGAGGATCCTCGATGGAATCGGGAGATGCCCCTCCTACAGTGTCCGAACAGTTATGAAATCTACTATAGTTGTATATATTGCACTCACCATATAGGATTGAAGTGTGAGTTCTACTTAATATTGATGCGTATCATATCCATTTATCCATTTTATATGCTCAGTATAGCACGAACTATCCAAAAATTCAAGCACTTAGAATTTCCATTGAGTGGGTGTGTCTGTTCGGAGACACACCAACCCATAAATCTAAGTTCTAAGTGTCACTGAACTGAGACACTGTTTCCCACTGTCCATCTGTAAATAATCTCATATCCCTTCCCTCGTAAGAGATTGATAGCTTTGGCACGCGTCTTGCTCAAATAATATCACACAGTTTTGAAACCTTTGAAAATAGGTAAGCTGAAACACAATCTGAGGTAAGGAGAAATAAGACCATGTTAGTTCGTATGTCATTCACACTTACAATGGCAATTTTTGGAATGGGCTGGATCTGTTGCGTCATGTTTGGTTGTTACGATCAAGCAGCAGCATCACCGGTGGAATCTGAAATTCATCTCTTGCAGGTGGGAACGTTTCACGGCGACGAGGTGTCAGCAGAATCAGGTGAAGTCTGGCTGGGATTGTACGCAACATCTGATGGACATGCGCTGATCCCTTCGACGATTACAGTCGAAACCGTTTATGATCCGCTCATTGATAATACTGGGGAGAGGACCGGAAAGATGGTGTCGGTAGAAGGGCAGCCCCACCCGCTTTTCCTCATAAAGGGTTTGGATGCACCCAAAAGAGAATTTATCAAGACATTAACCGCTGAACAAACCATCTTGAGTCCGGGTAAGTCCCTTGACCTCGGATTGGACGGTAGAAATGAGTATCATCTGACAGCTTATGGCGAAGGGGATATAGGACCAAACGGGTTCACTTCGTTGGAAAACTACAGCGTTGAGCTATCGAGGGGACCGTTATCTCAGGAGCTTCTTGCATACAGTTCAACAACTGGTGCCATACCCACCCTGATCTGGGCAGGCGATCTAGATGGGGATGGTCGATTAGATTTCGTCATTAACGCAACCCCACATTACGCCGTGTATTCTGCTCCGATGCTGTTTCTTTCGTCAATGGCGAAGGGCGGCAATTTAGTCCAGAAGGTTGCAATATTTATCGCTACCGGCTGCTAGTGCACACAATTCATCTCCCGCTCTCGGTATTTATAAATCACAAGTTACTCCCTATTTCGGGATAAACGTAGGCTCCGGTGCTGTTGGATCGGCCGAGTTCCAGTGAAGGTCTATAACCCTGCAGCGCTGTGAGTCGACAAATATACATTGAAATCTTCCTGCCCTTTCAGGGGTCATAGACACAGTAGTCAGATTTTCCCCCTCATAGCATCTCCTCTCCGTGAAAACTCGATTTCTTCTCTTTCTCTGAATCCCCGCTAATTTTGTCTGTTACTACACATCGCTCCTCCACGATTTCGCCTCAACATTTTCTATGTTCAGTCGTCCAAAAGAGACCGTGCCAAAATTTGTCGGTACGGTTTGCGTTTGTGTGCTTCAGCAAGGAGGTTTTCTTATGCACAGTGGGGGATTTTCTAGGCGTGATATGCACCGAATGGCTCGCTCTGCCGGTAGAAGGGGCAACACTAAGCGGCACGATGTTGAGATGACAACTTTAGAGGAAGTACCAGCAGAACTCCAAGAGCAGCTTGAAGATCTGCTAGATCGAGAAGAAGAGATTAAAATTGCTATTTCCACAGATTTGCAGTTTGACGGCACTTACGGGAAAGATTGGGTGTTAGCGACGGAAAAACGCCTGCTCGCTTTTAACCAAAACGGTGCGCCCGGACCGGAACTCCAAAACATAGCGCTCGAAGCCATCGACAAGATCGAAATACGAGAGTTATACGGCAATAACTTCATGAAGGTACGAACCGCAGAGGGCGCGTTTGAAATTGCTCGCTACTCCAAGCGGTTCGTTCCCAAATTTGCCGAAGCAACACCAGAAATTGAATCTTTAATTGACAAGGTCAAGCCGGAGGAAACGGACGAATCTAAGCGGCGTCGGAAGTATGTCGATCCCGGAAAAAGGAAGATTCGATGTGAAACCTGTGGACGCCCGATCCCGCGGTGGTCTGATGTCTGCCCGAACTGCGTCGAAAAGGGCAAATTGCTCATCCGCTTGCTAAAATACGCAATCCCGTTTTGGCGCGTTTCTGTGCCGGCACTGCTAATCGTGCTGGTTGTACGATGGGTAGATCTCTTACCCGCTATTCTGGGTCAGCAGCTTATTGATGACATCCTCACTCCAGCGATGCTGGCGATAGCGGGAGGGCAGCCGACTGACCCGGGCGCATTTGGACAACTGGTGACGATTGTGTTCTTGATGGTGGGAGCCCATGTTTTCACGGCAGTTTTCTCAGCAATCCGAGGGTATATGATGACGTGGGTCGGTCAACGTATCACCCTGAGATTGCGGAACGATGCCTATCAGCATATGAGTATCCTGTCGCTCGATTTCTACCAGCAGCGGGAGACGGGAAATCTGATGTCGCGTATTACTCAGGATGTGGGACGGCTGCGCGACTTCATCGCTGAGGGGTTGCAGGATATTATTGGCGATTCAATGACGCTGGTCTATATGTGCATTATCATGTTCCTCTATGACTGGCAGCTGGCACTCTGGGTGCTGCTTCCTATTCCCTTTATTATCCTCTTCTCATTCTATTTTGGACACAAGATGCACAAGGTTTTCCACGTCTTGTGGAGGCGCTACGCTGGAATTAGCACAATTTTGGCAAGCACAATTCCGGGGATACGGGTCGTCAAGGCGTTTACCCGCGAGAAATACGAGGTTGGTCGTTTTCAAGAACAGACCCATCAGGTTTTTGAAGGGGAAATGAGTGCCGCCAAAATCTGGACACTTTATCAGCCAATCATGACCTTCATGACCTACTGCGGAACCATTTTTATCTGGTTAGTCGGCGGACGACAAATCATCAACGGAGACTTAACGCTTGGTGAATTGATGTTATTTATGACCTATATGACGCGGTTTTTACAACCTGTACGAACGCTTGCCCAGATGAACCGTCGATTCCTGAGAGCTGCAACTTCTGCTGAGAGGGTCTTTGAGATTCTTGATACGCCTCCTAGCGTTGCAAGTGGTAAAGATGCCGTTGATCTGCCAAATATGCGGGGGCAGGTTGAATTTCGCGACGTTTTCTTCTCTTACGATGGTGAGAAAAACGCCATCAATGGCATTAGCTTTACCACTGAGCCGGGAGAGATGATTGGACTGGTCGGACATAGCGGTGCCGGCAAGAGTACCCTCATCAATTTAGTCACCCGGTTCTACGATCCCAACGAGGGTGAAATTCTCATTGATGGGCATGATAGTCGCGATATTGAACTCAAATCCTTGCGAGGGCAAATTGGGGTAGTGCTGCAGGAGCCATTCCTGTTTGAAGGTAGTGTCGCTGACAATATCGGCTACGGAAAATCGGAGGCAACTCGCCAAGAGATTATCGCAGCGGCTAAAGCCGCAAATGCCCACGATTTTATCGTTAAATTTCCGGATGGTTACGATACGACAGTTGGCGAAAGGGGAGTACGCGTTTCTGGCGGAGAACGTCAACGAATTTCTATCGCTCGCGCTATCCTGAAAAATCCGCGCGTCCTCATCCTTGATGAAGCTACTTCGTCTGTTGATACGGAGACCGAATCAAGAATCCAAGAGGCGTTAGGGCGGCTGATCCAAGGGCGGACAGTCTTTGCAATTGCACACCGCCTTTCGACACTCAAACATGCCAATCGGCTGGTTGTCCTCAAAGAAGGGACAGTTGATGAGATTGGTACGCACGAGGAACTCATTACTAAAGGCGGTACTTATGCCAACCTATGCGAAAAGCAGACAGAACTCTCGAAGATTCGGGCGTGGTAGGCATAATATGTGAAAGGAGTAGATACTGTGGAGCAGCCCATTCAGATCGAAGATGAGGTCCACTTTCTTAATCCCAAACGCTTGAAAGTTAGTCGCAACCAGTTTGCAGAGCTAGAAGCAGAACTGCCGGACGGTTCAGTCCACGCGCCAGTTGAGCCGGTGCGCACGTTTCCATTGACCCAACCGGACCAGTATATCAGCTTGCTTGATGCTCACAAGAACGAGCTCGGTTTGATTGAGGACATAAATCAATTAAAAAAAGCGGATCGGACGATTCTTGCGGAAGAGTTGGAAAAATGCTATTTTATGCCTAAGATTACAAGGATTCACTTCATTGCAGGACGGTTCGGTGTCACAGAGTGGGAAGCCGACACCGACAGTGGCACCGTTTCTTTTGATCTGCGTTCTCGGAATGACATTACTGCCCTTGATGGCGGACGAGTACTGATTAAGGATATTGATGGCAATCGATACGAAATTGTCAACTATCATCGGCTAGACCCGAAAAGCGTAGCCCTCCTTGAAACACAGATTTAACGTGTAAAACGTGAAATCGAAAAGCGGCTTACGTTTCATGTAGGAATAATTTTGAATCACCAATGGACCGTGCGACAATTGCTCTTATTCTCAGTATCATTGCTGTTATACTGGTAGTCTCTAAGTGGATCTATGACCTCTATGCGGATCGTGCTGATAGACGGATCCACGGTCGAAGACGGCGGGGAAGCGGTTTCAGGGTCGAACTACTTACAGAACAGACAAACTGCTTTATTACACGGGGCGGACACCTGCTCTTTCTCGTTTCGTGCCGCATCTATAACGAAGGCGATCAGGTGCCTATTACGGTCCAAGCGTGCCAGTTTCAAGCGAAGATTGGGCACAGGTGGCAAGATACGGAGTTATATCAAGTCCCCCACGCGGTGCTCTTTCCAAGCTTACTGCGTAACAGCCTCCCTATTACCCTTGAACCGGAAGAACGACAAGATTTCTATGAGGTTTTCGCACTTGACGCGTTGATCCCGAGTACCGCAATTAAAATCCGGCTTAAGTTCCAAAGTGGGCTTGGAAAAATAACACTATGTCGGGATACATTCAACCATCGCGTGGATGATCACGCGGTTTTTGATATTCTATTTCGTGTTTTTGAATAAAGGCGCCACCTCCACGCGCCGACGGAGGGAACTATCTACGTCGCCAAGAACTTATACAAGATATTCTTTAAGGGGAGATTCGTGAATCGGAACAAGTACATTGCCATTTGGGTAGGAGTTTTATGGTTCGTTTTTGTCTTGGCAACTTATGGACAGGAGGGACCAGCTGGAACAGCGCTGTCATACGGAGGACCCCCAGATCCAGAACAGATGGCTTTGAGGAGGGGAGAGCTTTCAGGACTTGGATTTACCTTCATCAATGGCGAACCGTTCTTGCGGTTTCAGCTGCAGCCGGAGATAGATCTCGGTAAAGTTGGGTTTGGGCTCGGACTTGTCCTGCTCTATAGCTCTTCAGCTGATGATGAACACACGATCCTCGCCGAAGATGGCGAGGCATGGGATGATATAAGTACTATCTTGCGAGTTGTGCGCTACGTGCGCTATGGTCATCTCAGCGAGTCGCTTTACACCCGTTTCGGTGCATTAGACTACGCCACTATTGGGCACGGGTTCATTATGTCAGGCTATTCAAACTACGATCGCCGCGGCTTGCGTCTCAATCTTAGTACGGAGACGAAGAAGGCTGGTGTTGAAACAATCATTAATGACGTTGGTGCACCAACTGTTTTCGGCGGACGGATGTTTGTTCGTCCTTTGCAGCAGGAGGAGGGCGGTATACCGCTCCTTAACAGCCTTGAATTTGGCGCAACCTATCTAACGGATATTGAACCTGATCCGGCTCTGATTCCGAGTGGCGATCCACTTATTGCGCTGGGTATCGATGTCGGTTTCCCGCTCATTCACAACAAGTCGCTGCGCTTGGACATATACGATGACGTAGCTTTCTTAAACACCAAATCGGAAACGAAAGCGGATGAAATTGATGAAATAAACGATGTTGCAATGGGAAATGCTATCGGAATCGGTGTATCGCTTTCTCAAGCCCTTTTTAAAGTGGAGTACCGCACTTTTGGCGCAAGATTTTATCCAACCATTTTTGATTACACCTACGATGCGGCTAAAGGCGTTGCTCCTGACTTTTTGGGGATGGAGGGGGTTGAGGGCGAAGATCAGGCGAGGCAAGGCTACTTCTCGATGATTGCTGTGAGACCGGTTCCGCAGGTCAATCTCATAGCGACTTTTGAAGACTACACCAACACCGAGCCAAAGTTATACGCCGGTATCACGGAATCTGGGATAGCAGAACGGACATCATTTCGGGCCTTCTATGTAAAGCGTAACATCGGTGAGCCAGATCCCGGTTTTCCTGAAAAAGAAGGAAGTAAAGATCCGAGTTTTTTCGAGGACCTCTTCCGTCTCGATAGTAAATCTGCGTTCTTCGTGCGAATCGGATATGAGATCTTTCCTCGATTCGAGGTCGCAGTCCTCCGTGAATACCGGTTCCAGCGAGTAAAAAATGCGGCGGGTAAAACACACTTTGAACCGATTCAGAAAACCTCGGTCGAAGCCGGTTTCAGGCTCAATTTCTGAGGTAAGGGATGGCCTCAATAGGGAAGACATTATTCAGGGATTGAGGAGGTCTCAATTACTATAAACTCAGAATTAATCAATCTCCCGGAAATCAGGTACTTCAACGGGCTTTCCGCCATTAGCAATTGATTCCTCAGAAACGAGTCCCGGCACCGTGAGATCCATAGCATCATAGACATCAATGGGCGGCTTGGTGTCGTTAATGATGCTATCAACAAAACCACGCATCTGAAAATACTCCTCGCTCACATCTCCAGCTTTGACCGCTTCCTCCGGCGGGTTTTGCCAGCTTTCTGGCAAGAACTCTTCCTCAAAGTCTGCAAGCGGTTGCCACTCCCCTTGTTGATGATAATCTGCCAACCAAACTTTTTCTACATCCCCTAATCCCCGTGTGCCTTCATAGCAGCCTTTCGTCCCTTGCAAACTCAGGTATGAATTCGCTGGACGGTTGGAGAGCATATCGATTCGGATCTTAATCAGCGCACCGCTCTCGGTCTTGCACAACATCATCACTGTATCTTCCATCGCGTGCTCTGGGTCGGTACGGACACCAGTGCCAAGACAACACACCGAAACGACCCGTTCCTCAAACCAATCCATCACCGGACCGAGACTATGCGTCGCGTAGTTGCAGCGGTTTATTCCTACCTGCCAATAGTATCGCCAAGTTGGATTGCCACTACTGTCGTGGTGCAGCACTTTAATGTCATGCAGATATTCACCTTCGCCAAAGTAAATGTCTCCGAACAAGCCTTGACGCACCATGTTTCCAATTAGCATGCCTGATCGCGTATAGCACTTATTCTCTGCCATCATATACTTCGTTTTGCTTTTTCTCACTGCCCTTACCAACTCATAGCACTGTTCGATGGACGTGGCTGCTGTCACCTCACTAATCACATGCTTTCCCGCTTCCAACGCCGAAATAGACTGTGGCACATGCAGATTTTCCGGCGTCCCTAACACGACGATATCAATATCGTCTGTTAACATCTCTTCATAATCTGTGAACCGTTTAGGAATACCAAATTGCTCTCCAACCTCATGGAGGGTATCTTCGTTCAGATCACAAACTGCGGTCACCTCTGTTTCGGTAATGGTTGTGAAAGGACGGATATGCCCGGCGCCTCTGCGTGCTCCAACAATGCCAACCCTTAATCGATCCTTCATCAGAAACTCCCTTTTTACTTTGACAGGATTTATGGTTAAATACTATTAATACACCACGCGAAGATTTTACTCGATTTCCAGCAATTGTGCAATCGTATAGTGTTGGAGCCTGGCTAGTAATTCGCCGGTTTGACCTTCTCTCTGACTTGGGAGAAAACAAATCTTTCCATCAGGATCGATGATTGTGATATAATATCGACGGTGGGGTGTTGTTGAGACGGTGGGAAGTGTAGATGAGCGGAGGGAAGAACAGACTCTCCTTTCCTCCTTCCGTGCGGTGCCTGTTTAGAGGGCTTTTTGCCAAATGTGCACATCGTGGGCGGCAATAAGACCTCATTTATAAATAGTCGTTTCAGGATGGTAGCGTGCCCAAGCAAACCAGTAGATATTCATCGCCGGCAATCGCTCTAGCGTGTGTCCTTTAAGTTTGCCTTCGGTTGCCATTCCTGTGATAAGGTTCCACGTTGTTTTCGTAGTGGTATCTTTAACAACGTAGCCTCGCGCCTGTTCAAAAGTCAACGCTTGTCCTTCCACCGTGCGGAGAAAAACGGCGGTTGCGTTCGACTTCAAATCATGGAAGGCTAGCACCGGAACATTACCTACTTCGTCGTTGATGATTGATCTTCTCCTAAAGGACCTAAACGGATAAGCACGATAGCTTTCATTGATGCGGACGCCAACAACCAGCGCTTTGTCCATCAGGCGGTCGTCGGTATACCGTGTGCCGCTTATACCCGCGTTGGGACTGGCGTGGTATTGGGCGTAATTATCCACTATTGGATCTTGCCGTAGTTGTCCCGGGCGACGAGGATCACGTGGCACAGAGAGTACTTTTGTCAAAGGCTGGTTGCGTTTCCAATCCTTCCAGTTGATTCGCGGCATACCGGCTAACATCTTTAACCGCTTGCCCTTGAGTTCACCAGCTACCGCTTCGCCGGTGATGTGCGACCAGAGGGTCCGAGTTTGGTGGTCATACATAAGCAGTGCATCACGTAAGAGTTTGCCGGATACACCAAACGTATAGGTTTCTCCATCAAGTTCACGACTATACACGATAGCCGTCTTGCAGAGCGGTCACCACGTCGTCGCAATCTTGACGCCACCGACCTCATCGTTGACGATTTCGTGTCCGTTAAGTAGATAAATCGAATAGGCGTGGCTTTCGCCGTTAAAACTAACACCAATAACTGGCGAATCGTCCCCTATTCTTGCCTTGCTGGCAGAGACAAATTCGGGATTTAAGATTGCAGGAATCGCGTCGTATGGGAGAGCTGTGAGAATTTGGTCACTGGAATAATCTTGTACCCGTGCTTGTGCATTAACCACCCCCGAATTTCGGGCACAACCGAACAGTATGAAAACTGCTGCTGCTAGTAAGAGTATTAATTTTTCTTTCATTTTTTTACCTTTCTTTAGAACTTGTTTGAAAAATCCAAATAATCTCTGAAAATTGTCATTTTACCGGTAAATACTCTCAAAATCGGTTGATTTTGCCCCTAGAATGGGAAAAGATGACCATTTCACGTACGCTTAAAACAGCCGCAAAGCCCCAGCGGGGCGACATGTTTATAGAATACCGGACAAACCAACACCCTAAGCCCCAGCGGGGCGACATGTGAACAACTTTCTAAAGATGACCGTTTCACTTTTAAAACAGGCTCTTAGCGACAGGTGCACTTACCGAGAGAAATCTAAAAAAGATAGGAAGGACTTCAACTTGATTGTGTCCATGAAAGTATACCACACGGTTGGGTGGTATTCGTAATTTAACTCACGGATTGTTTAAATTCTTATTTTTGGAGGTGCGATATTATGACATATGGTTCAGGTAGCCACACCTATGAGGTCCAAGAGGGTTGGGGACAACTCCCCGAAGGTTGGAAATTTGGTTGGATTCCCGCAGTCGCGGTCGATTCACAAGACAGGATTTATGTTTACAGCCGAAGCGACCGTCCGATGGTTGTGTTCGATCGCGAAGGCAACTTCGTCGCGTCGTGGGGAGAAGATATCCTCAAAGACTCGCACGGCATTTTCATTGATGCCGAAGATCACATCTATTGCGTCGAGCGAGAGGTGCATGTCATGCACAAATTCACCGCTGACGGGGAACTCCTGATGACGTTGGGCACTCCCGATCAGCCCGGTGCGGAAGGTGAACCTTTCAATCTACCGACAGATCTCGCGCTCGGTCCTGATGGCGAGATGTTCATCAGCGACGGGTACGGCAACGCACGGGTCCACAAATATTCGCCGGATGGTGAGTATATTACGTCTTGGGGGTCACCAGGGACGGGGCCGGGGGAATTTGACCTGCCGCATTGTGTCCGGGTAGACCGCCATAACCGTGTAATGGTCGCAGACCGAAACAACAATCGCATCCAGCTTTTCACGCTTGATGGCGAGTATATTGAGGAGTGGGGCGGATTCTTGGCGCCGGATACCATCTTTATTGATGACGATGACGTTGTTTACATTGCAGAGCTACAGCAGCGCCTCACAATTCTGACACTTGATGGTGAGATCATCACCCAATGGGGTAGTGAACGCGGCAGCACCGTTCCCGGCGAGTTCTTCGCCTGTCCACACGGTATCTGGTTGGATTCGCACGGCGACATCTACGTTAGCGAAGTGCAGGCGGATCATCGCTTGCAGAAGTTTGTCCGACAGAAGTAGCTTGATTTGGTTGCATCGTGGGGCAGTCTATACAGGGAGTTGAGAAAATGTCGGGTACGCAGAGCGACCAGCACCGTGCGCTCATTACTGGCGGCGCTAGCGGTTTTGGGCTGGCTATCGCTGAGACCTTGCTCACCCAAGGGGCACGCGTAGCAATCGGCGATATTGATTCTGACCGGCTGCAACAAGCCGTCCAAAGTTTGGATAAAGGCGACGATGTGTTGCCCTTGGAACTCGATGTTACTTCACCCGCTTCAGCGAAAGCAGCAGTAGCGGCTTGTCAAGAAACCTTTGGCGGACTGGATACGCTGATCAATTCGGCGGGTGTTATCCACTTTGCACCGTTGGCAGAAATTCGTGAGGCGGATTGGGACCGCGTGATAAATATAGATCTGAAGGGGCCGTTCTTGTGCAGCCAAGCGGCGGCACCGTTGCTGCGCCAAAGCGGACGACGTGGGCGTATTGTCAACATCGGTTCCGATGCAGCAAAGATCGGCTGTCCGATGATCATCTCATACTGTGCAGCCAAGTTCGGCGTTGTCGGCTTGACCAAGGCATTGGCTGCTGAGTTAGCACCTTACCAGGTGACTGTCAACTGTGTCTGTCCTGTAGGGGTTTCGACGACCAATATGGGGCAAGCAGTTCTCGACTGGAAAATTGGGGCGACCGGTCAGAAGATCGATGCAATCCTCGCAGAGACTGCAGCAGGCATTCCACTCAAGCGCAATGCTACCGTGGCGGATGTGGTCAATGCGGTGATATTCTTTCTGTCCGATGCATCAGCCTTTTTAACAGGCGTTGCGCTTGACGTTGATGGAGGGTTGCTCAGTACCATGCCGATACCTGGAACTGAAGAATAAGGCTCTCAAGGGAGGAATGCCAATGCAGCGTGTGGCTTTCATTATGCGTGTGAAGGAAGGACAGGAAGAGGAATATATTCGACGACACCAAGAGGTGTGGCAAGAAGTGCTGGCAGATCTAAAGCGGGCGGGCGTTCACAAAATGAGCATCTTCATGTTCGGGTTACAACTTTTCCTTTACATGGAGGTTGAGGACTACGTGGAAGCTGCTCGTATTCTCGGAGAGAGTGATGATTCCGTACGCTGGGAAGAATACATGGCACCGATCATGGAAAGTGGCACCGGCGAAGACTACGATCCTGCCAACGCTTATCCAGAAGGTTTGCCTGAAGTGTTCTACTGGCACGCCGATTGAGCGTAAATTATAGTGAACTCTAAAAACAGGTAGACACTTTTTCCAGTAGCCATTGTAGGATTAACCTTCTCAGCCCGTATAATCGGGGCAAGTCCCGGCTTTGCCGAGGATCCTCGATGGAATCGGGAGATGCCCCTCCTACAGTGTCCAAACAGTTATGAAATCTACTATAAATGGCAAGCCAGTCGCTAGGAAAGTATTAACCTTTGGTGCTAGTTTATTGAGAAAGTCTTTTCCACATTGTTCAAGTCGCTTTAGATCCCCCCGATAAACCGGGGTAAACTAATTATCGGGGAGTTCATGGGTTCATTAGTCGGTTAGTTGATTCATTGTTCTTATATCCTCCCCTTCAGATCCACATGTCGCCCCGCTGGGGCTAAATGACCTACTGGACCAATGACTTTTACGCATCACGTTTCACGTGATCAACAGCTGCAGACTAGCACCATTGATTATTATGACTTGACCACCGGTGGGATATATCCTATCCTAATGGTCCATGTGTCAATTGAGGAGGAATGAAAGGGTGAAATCGATTAAGATTATTCTGCTTCTATGCTGGGGTTGTATTACTTGGCTAGGATGTGGAAAGACGTATCAGTCCATCGGCATCGATAACGTGGGGGCGCAACTGGCGGGTTACGAGGGACAGCGCATATCAATACTTGGCATTCCTGAAGATCCTCAACACGGTGATTTTCTGCCACCAACTCCCTACAACGAAGGACAATGGCTCCTCGTTGTTGAGGGCATTAGATGCACGGAGACGGTCAATTTTGAGAATCAGCCTCGTATCCGGTTGATGCTCCAAATGGTGGCGTCTGCCCGGAAGAAAAATCGGCCCATCAAAGTTTCAGGAATCGTCAAGGGTGGGCAATTAGACATAGAGTATTTTGAGGAAATTCGCACCGATACGGCGTGGCATAAAAACAAAAATCCGTACTATTCTTATGCTGCTTATTATGAATGGTATCCGTTTGCCTATAGCCCTAACGCGCGGGTGCCCAAGGTTTCAAAGATTCGGTAGTACAACCTCCGAATAGTTGAGAAAACTATATTCTGCGTGGCAGAAAAGATAAGTCGCATGTTCAACTGCGCTGTCATACCAACTTCTTGAACACAAAAGCTCCTAACTCGTAACTTATCACGCTATTATCATTGCCAAATTTAAAAAGAGCAATTTCTCCGGCTGCACGACCACCGCGAACAAGCCATTCGTTTCCCTTATCAGTCGGTTCGAGGGCTGCTGGAGCGTGTAGGGAATACGGAGCACCACCGTGAGCCACAAGTTGTAGGCCACCGTCACGTACCTCAATGTTCACATCTATTCCCGGTTCGGCGCGATAATAACCGACAAAACGCTGCAGTGCCTCCGGTGCTGGTTCGAGTGTTGGTCGCTCTGGTATAGACTGCACCGCTTCGTCAGCATTCAGCACTATCTCAAGTACCTCCTGTGCTGTTTCAAGTCCTCCATGTGGGGGCCACATATTGATAAGCACAACCACGCCCGTTTTACTCGGAACATTAAACCACACCTGTGTTCCAAATCCGTGAATTCCACCACCGTGATTATGATAGATATGGTCCCCGATGCGGGTTGCTCGCCAGCCCAGGCATTGCCCCGCCGACCAATCAGGCTCAACATATTGCGGCTGGTGAGTCTCCACAAGTGTTTGCCCCTTGAGCACCTGTGCACTGCTGCGATCTCCACCGTTAGTTCGAAATTGGAACGATATCCACTTTGCCAAGTCGCCGACGGTAGAATGTAGTTGTCCTGCTGATGAAATTCCGTTCAGGTGGGCATAGGGGGCACGATCAGGGCGGTCTTGGTATGGGGTCGGATTATAGCCGACGAAAAAGTGAGGATGCAATTCGTCCGTGAGGTCAAATACTGTGGAGGTTAAGCCCAGCGGATCAATAATATTGGCGCGGACGTATTCGGTGTATGGCGTACCGGTGAGCCTATACACCACCTCGCCGAGTAACCCAAATGCGAGGTTGGAGTATTTGAACGCGGAATCCTGCGGGATGACAATTCCTGTCTCCGGCAGTTTGCCAAGCATCTCTTCACGACTCGGGAAGTCAAGGGCATTCCAGCCGTGCGTCGGTGACTCGGTGACCAATCCAGATCGGTGTGTCAGCAGTCGTCGGAGCGTCACGCCTTCAACCTCACCGCAGAGAGCACGGGCCGAAGCGAATTCAGGAATGTGCTGCGCCAGCGGATCCTCCAACGTGAGCTGTCCTTCATCCCGCAACTGCATAATGGCAGTTGTTGTGAACGTCTTGGTCACTGAAGCGATACGGGCAATTGTGTTTTCGGTAGGCTTTTTTCCCGTATCGAGATCCGCTGCGCCGAACCCGCCGAACCAAGCGAGTTCTTGGTCACGAATAATTCCGAGTGCCATGCCGGGAAGTCTATACTTTGCGACCTTCGTTTCTGCTAAGCGTTCTATGTTTGGTATCAGGTTTTGGAGAACACAATCTGCCATTCGTAGCTTTCCTATTCCGTTGGTTGGGGTTTGGTTCCCGCCAAAATCGATTCCGGGCTTACACCGACAAGGTTATGATAAACCTCCGGATCGGTCGCGCCCTCAGTCGCAATGATGACAATCCGGCTGTTATCATCGAGTTCAAGCTGCTGACGTAGATTTTCATCGCGGGTCGCTGCCAGAAACCCTGCCCATCCTGCAATTCCCGTCTCACCAATGACCACAGGGGCATCTCCACCGACACCTGCCGCTGCTTTCTGTATGGCATCAACCGCTGCTTCGTCAGGGATGGTGAGAAAAGCGAAGGCACCGCCCTTGAGAATTTCCCACGCTTGGGACGAAGCCGATTCAACAACCAACCCGTCCATAACTGACCGCCCATCGCCGCTGACGGTTGTCGCCCTGTTTTCGACCATACTTTGGTATAGACAGGCGGACGTGGCTGGCTCAACGACAACTACCCGCGGATGGTTGCTTCCATATCGTTCCCACAAATGCCCGCAGGTCGCACCAGCAAATCGTCCGCCACCGCCGGGGACAAAGACATGAGTAGGTGGCTCCGTGTTGCTGAACTGTTGAACGATTTCAGCCGCGACCATTGCGTAGCCTTGCATAATCTCACGGGAGATATGGGGATACTCAGCAGATTTGTCATCCGAGACGACAAAATAGCCTAACCTCTCGGCATCCGCAAAGGAGCGTTGCACCGCTCGGTCATAGTTTCCCGGCACCCGCACCACCTCCGCGCCGTAGCCAGCAATCGCTTCCTCCCTGCCGGTGCTGACGCCATCGTTCATATAAATGGCACACCGACAACCGAACATACGGGCACCCCACGCCAATGCTCGTCCGTGATTGCCCGATGTCGCCGCTGAGACGACAATCTCTTGTGTCACCGATTCATACTTCCGATCTATCAAGTCCTGTGTCATAACTGTTTCCACGCCGGTGGCTTTTCTAATTTCACCTTTCAACACTGCCAACATCGCGTAGACGGGACCCGTTGGCTTGAAACTCCCCACCTCGAACCGATATCCCTCGTGCTTGCACCACAGGGAATCGACACCACTCGCGGAAGCAAGATCGTTCAATGCGATTAACGGTGTCGGTTGATAGCCGGGTAGGTTGGTCACCTCTGTTTCGACATCGGCAAAGGCATCCTGATTCAGTAAGGCTTTTTGCACCGGACCGTACTCCGCTGGAGGGTGAGCTTCTGAATTAATAAAAAGATTGGTTTGGTAGGGGTTCATATTTTTTTTCTTTTGATTGATTGAGCGTTATTACAAGGACGCTACCCGACCTTCACCGCGCGGATCAGTGCCCCCGGATTGGACAGTCGGATCGTCCGACAGCACGATGGCGTGACCGGGTCCGCCTATGCCTCCCTGCGACTCAACCTGATGCCCTCGTTCTCGCAGTGCTTCGAGTGCCTCTGCACCGGCGCGTTCTTCGACACCAATCGGTTCGGCTCCTTCGTTATGTACACGGGGTGCGTCTAAGGCTCCTTGAGCGGTCATTTGCAAATCGATGAGGTTCACCGAGATAGTAAGTTGATTGTTCGGGATGGTGCGACCACCGGGGATGCCGTAAGTGGCGAAAGGGGTGCCCTCCCGCAATGCGAGCATCGGTGCCATGTTGTGTAGCGGACGTTTGCCGGGCGCGATGGAGTTAGCAAATCCCGGTCGCGGATCGAACCGGCCAACGCCGTGACCAAACAGCAGCCCCGTCCCCGGTACGGTGAACATTGAGCCAAACCCGCCGCCATGCGTTTGGGTGAGACTCACCATGTTTCCGTTGCTATCCGCTGTAGAGATGTGGCTGGTGCAGTTGAGCGGTTCGTGATACACAACTTTACCCGGCTTCGGCGATTTCAGCCCCTCTTTCAACTCCGGTGCGAATTTAGTGACGAACGAATCTGAGAGTTCCTCTGAGATATCAATCTCCACAAAATCGGGATCGCCAAATCGACTGAGCCGCTCTTGCCAGCCAATTTTCATCGCCTCGGCGAGGATGTGCGTACGTTCAACAAGAGAGGCACTTCCAACATCGTACGCCTCGATTAGCCGGAGCATCTGCAAGGTGGTCAATCCCCCTGCACCGAGCGGGGCTGTATAGATCTGATAACCTCGGTAATTGATTTCGTACGGTTCAAGCACTCGCGGTGTATAATGTTGAAAATCTTCAGCACTCAAGCACCCACCGCTCTCTTGGATGTAATCAGTGATCGTTTGTGCGATACTGCCCTGATAGAAGGCAGGTGCTCCACCTTCGGCGACAGCTTCAAGTGTTCGGGCGAGATCGGGGTTTGTCAGTCTTTCACCCGGTTTCGGCGGCTGACCGTTTTTCAGGAAAACACGCGCTGTCTCTGGGAAATCCTGAAACCATCGTTCCGCATTGGCAGCCATAGCGCCTCGATTGGCGGTGTTGGGAGCGTAGCCGTAGCGGGCAGATCTAATAGCCGGTTGAATTACCTCGGTGAGTGGCATAGATCCAAATTGCTCAAGCGCCAAACATAATCCTGCGACCACGCCGGGGACACCGACCGCCAAGGGTCCGTGCAGATTGACTCTCCCCGGCACTCGGTAGCCTGCCGGGGTATCGGTCTTTTCAATGGTAAACATCTGATCCGACGCTGCGGCGGGTGCCACTGTGTTGTAGTCGATGGCGACAACCTTTTGTTGGTCAGCCAGATAGATGACCATACAGCCACCATAACCCGCTATGCCGTTGTGACACGGTTCAACGACCCCTTCGGTGAAGGCAGCCGCGACAGCGGCATCCATCGCGTTACCCCCCGATTGAAGGATATTCAGGCCAGCGTTGGCAGTCCGAGGGTGAGGTCCAACTACAGTGCCGTACTTGCGTTGACGTGGTTTCATGCAGGACTTTCCTTTCGTTTCATTAATCTCTATCGAATTCAGACATCTGAACAGGCGCGTTCCGTTCTGCGCTCAATTTAGCCGCTTCAATCACCGCCATCGAATGTCGCACAGAATGCCCACTTGCATCGGGTTCACGGTTTTCAAGGCAGCAGTCTGCAAACTCCCGGATCTGGTTGGGCATACCCTCTCGGCTCGATCCGTCCACCGATGCTTCCTGTCCATTGACAGTCAATTTATCACCTGTGAGCATCATCGAGCCTTCGCTGCCGACAATGTACTGATCATGGGCACCGGTATGACTGACAACCGTTTGCGACAGCACACTCACCGCGCCATTCTCATGCGTCATCATGGCAGTATAGGAATCCTTTTGTCCTTGATACAGATCGGTGCTCTCTGATCCTTGGGCGTAAACCTGTGTTACAGGCGAATCAAGATACCAGTGCAGGATGTCGTATTCATGCGGTCCAAAGCAGTAGAGAACGCAAATTCCCCCTATCTCCAGATCGAGATACCAATGTCGAGAGTCACTCCCCGCCGGTGTCGGGTTGAAATAGCTGTAACGCCTCCGTATCAGGTGTCCCACCTGCCCGATTTCACCGTCAGCAATCATTTTCCGGATTGCGCGGTTTACGGGATAGTACCGCATCACTTGGCCCACCATCAAAATCTTCCCTGCTCGATCACAGGCATCGATCATCCGATCGCAATCTGCAAGCGTCAACGCCATCGGCTTTTCTACCAGCACATGCTTTCCCGCCTCTGCAGCGGCAACTACCTGATCAGCGTGTAAGGAGTGGGGTGTACAGACATGCACCGCCTCCACCCGCGCATCGTCTAAAAGCGGCTCAAGGTCTGTATAGGCGCTGGCACCAAAATCTTCCGCCGCTGCACCCACTCGATCGGCGTCTACATCCATGACCGCAGCCACCTGGATGTTGTCGTTTACTTCGATTGCGTTCATATGTGATCGGGCAATGCCTCCTGCGCCGATGACTCCTACTGACAGCACATCGCTCATACGCTATCTCCTCAACTATAGTAAATGCTAAAAATAAAGAGACACTTTCGCTCCGTGGTAGGTTGAAACGGCGCAGTTGGAAACAGCGCCTACCAATTTGGAGTGTCCCATTAATTCTAAGATCTACTATAAAATCTCTCTATAGGCACAAGTTCAAAGTAGGACTTCCGCAGTTGAATGTTCCGAGCCTCGTAGTTCGGTAATTTATCAACGCACAATACGACTCACGACGCCCGATAAATCGGGCAACTACAATAAGTTTTTTGGTTCGTAGTAGGGCGATTTATCGAATACACGTGATATCGTGCAGTAGCGTTTGGTGGATTGAACGAGATACTTTAGTGTGATGTTGTTGGTATTTGACGCGCAATGAATTGCGCTACTACAAACTGAAGTGCGTAACTCCTACAAAGGTTGGGACTCATTATACAGATATATACCGGCGCGTCAATCAAAAAAGAGTGCCGACATTCTGCCAAATCACTTTCCACTGGATTTCGCTCACGAAATGGTCTATAATGTTGCTCACCGACACAGATCTCAAGGTTCATTGATTACGAACAATAGGAGGAATCACGATGGTAAACGGATACTTGACAGAGGAACAACGTAAACAGTGGGATGAGCAGGGCTATCTTATCGTGAAACAGGTACTTTCCCCCGATGAGGTCCGAACACTGTTGGAGGCTGTCGATCCGGTTATTGAAGACTACGTCCGGGAAACGGATGGTCCAGATGCCCCCCAGTTTGGTCGAGGTGCTTTCACTATCATTCGAGCGATCGAAAGAACAGACGCGCTGGATGTTTTAACAGATCATCCCAACATCTTTGGGACAATTCTCGCATTGATGGGACCCTACCTCCAGATTATGGGAACGCAGATCTACACGCGACATCCCAGCGATAACCATTTACTAAGTTTTCATACGGACGCTGGCCCCTCACTGCAGCAGATCCACCCGCACCCCCAAAGCCTCCCGTTACAATTCAAGGTTCAGTTCTTCCTGACCGATGTATCAAAACCGGACAGTGCGAATTTCATGCTGGTGCCGGGCAGTCAGCTAGAGTCTTTTCCCGAACACCCGGAACCCGGATTTATCCCAGAGGGAGCGATCCAAGTGCTTGCCGATCCGGGCGATGCTGTTATCTTTCCGTGGGCGCAATGGCACGCGGTCGGACCCAATAAAACCGATCGGATTCGGAAAAGTGTTACCTTCCGTTACGGTCAGATGTGGAGCCGTCCCTACGACTACGAAACACTTCCGCCGCCTGTGCTAGAACGAATGACACCGCGCCGGAAACGTCTATTCGGATATATGGGCGAGGACTATCACCCGACCGATTACTTCAAGCCGCATGACCAGTTGGAAGTAATCCTTGGTGATGAGTGGAAATTGTAGGCGTGAAACGTGAAACGTAAAGCGTGATAAGAAGAGGGAGGAAGCCTATTCAATCTCCCAATTTTCGGTTTTTCTCCCCTCTTTGGGAAAGGGTGAAATATGGTTGATTTGCAGGGCAAGGTTGCGTTGATCACCGGCTCCTCGCGCGGGATTGGGCGTGGGTGCGCGATTGAAATGGCGACGTGCGGTGCTGATATTGTTATTAACTACCGAACACATCCCGACGAAGCAGAAGAGGTGGCTGAGATCGTTCGAGGGCTTGGGCGCAATGCTCTCACTGTCGGAGCGGACATTGCGGATCGAGATGCTGTCGAGGCGATGGTGCAGCAGGGGATCGATCAGTTTGGAAAGATAGACATCCTTGTAAATAATGCGGCGATGAGCATTCGCAAGCCGTTTCTGGAAATTCCCGTCGCCGATGTGTCGCGGACAATTGATGTCTGTATGTGGGGCGTGTTTCATTGCAGCCAAGTTGCTGCACGCCAAATGGTGGAGCGCGGCGAAGGCGGAAAAATCCTGATCATCAGCTCCGTCCACGCCTTTATTCCCTTTGCGCGTTCTGTTGCGTACAATACCGCCAAAGCAGGCATCAACCACATGGGATACACAATGGCGACAGAACTGACCGAGCACCGTATCAACGTGAACGTCATTGAGCCGGGGTGGACCGACACACCGGGAGAACGGAACTTTGCAACGGAGGAGGAACTGAGAGAGGGCGGCAAAAAACTACCGTGGGGTAGATTGGGAACAATTGAGGATATCGGAAAAACGGCAGCGTTTCTCTGCTCCGATGCGGCGGATTATATTACCGGCGCCTGTTTGCGGGTGGATGGCGGCTTCTGGTTGCCGAGGTAAATAGATTGGCGGCAGAAATAAAGGAATGGGCAACGACACGTTGAATTTTTCTCTTGACTTTCTCGTGCAATCGTTGTAACATTGAAACTGAATTGGAAATTCTGTAATAATTCTAAAGAGAGAATAACCGCTATTTGAGAGTTGTATAAATATAATCTTTGTTGGGGTGCGCTCCGATTTGACCCGGAGCACTGAGAACATACCCTTTGGACCTGATCTGGGTAATACCAGCGTAGGGAAATATGAGTTGCAGAGCAGAGAGCAGCGTTCGTTGTTCCAGACTTGTATTGTAGAGCCGTTTTCCTTATGCAGGAAAGCGGTTTTTTTTTCGACGTTTGCTTGTCGCATAGGAGGTTGAGACGATGGCTACCGAAAAATCAAACGAATTTTTTCCGAATAGTAAAAGAGTATACGTTTCCAGCGATCAGAACAAAGAGCTGCGCGTACCTTTCCGCGAAATTGAACTCCATCCCACACAGACATTTAACGGTGAGATGGAAACCAATGAACCGCTGCGTGTTTATGACACAAGCGGACCCTGGGGTGATGACGCACAGTCATGTGATAGCGAGCAGGGGCTAACCCCGGTACGAGCGGATTGGATTCAGGCGCGTGGCGATACCGAAGAATATGCGGGGCGCGAAGTCCAACCGCAGGATAACGGCTATCTGACCCGCGGGCACGAACAGTATGCCAGCCGGCGTGAAAAACAGAAAGGTCGTTTGGAATACTTTCCGGGTCTAGGAAAAAAACCGCTTCGCGCAAAAGCGGGTGGATGTGTCACCCAGATGCACTATGCCAGACAGGGGGTTGTTACCCCAGAGATGGAGTTTATCGCCATCCGGGAGAATCTGGGAAGGGCTGAGGCGTATGAGGCACTTATGAGCGAATCCGCTCCCCGGAATCACCTGAACCACCAACACCCCGGCGAATCGTTTGGTGCCTTTATTCCTGATTTCATTACGCCTGAATTTGTTCGTGACGAGGTCGCACGCGGACGGGCAATCATCCCAGCGAATATCAATCACCCTGAAACCGAACCGATGATTATCGGCAGAAACTTCTTGGTAAAAATTAACGCAAATATCGGCAATTCCGCAGTCGCTTCCTCAATTGAGGAAGAGGTAGAGAAGATGCGATGGGCGACGAAGTGGGGTGCTGATACCGTTATGGATCTGTCAACGGGGAAAAATATCCATGAGACCCGTGAATGGATTCTTCGGAATTCTCCTGTCCCGATTGGTACAGTTCCAATCTACCAAGCCCTTGAAAAAGTGAGCGGCAAGGCGGAAGAGTTGACATGGGATATCTATCGGGATACCCTGATCGAGCAAGCCGAGCAAGGTGTTGACTACTTTACCATCCATGCCGGTGTGCGCTTGCCATACATTCCGCTCACGGCAAACCGATCCTGCGGGATTGTATCGCGTGGCGGAAGCATCATGGCGAAATGGTGCCTCTCGCATCATCAAGAGAGTTTCCTCTACACCAATTTCCGCGAGATCTGTGACATCATGAAGACCTACGATGTCTCCTTCTCGCTCGGTGATGGGTTACGTCCCGGTGCCCTCGCGGACGCAAACGATGCCGCTCAAATCGCCGAATTGGAAACGTTAGGCGAACTCACGAAGATCGCTTGGGAGTCAGACTGTCAGGTGATGATTGAGGGACCCGGACATGTGCCGATGCAGCTGATTAAAGAGAATATGGATCTGGAGCTCAAACACTGTTATGATGCGCCATTCTACACTCTCGGTCCGTTGACAACCGATATTGCCCCCGGCTATGATCACATCACCAGTGCAATCGGTGCGGCGATGATTGGGTGGTTCGGTTGTGCGATGCTCTGCTACGTTACACCGAAAGAGCATCTGGGGCTGCCGAACAAAAAGGATGTTAAAGATGGTGTCATTGCCTACAAGATTGCGGCACACGCTGCAGATCTCGCCAAGGGGCATCCCGGCGCCCAGGAGCGCGATAATGTCGTCTCAAAGGCACGTTTTGAGTTCCGCTGGGAGGATCAGTTCAATCTGAGCCTCGATCCGGAGACCGCCCGTGAATTCCACGACGAAACCCTGCCCCAAGAGGGCGCGAAACAGGCGCACTTCTGCTCGATGTGTGGTCCCCATTTTTGCTCGATGAAGATCACGGAAGATGTCCGTCAGTATGCGCGGGAAAAGGGTGTTACTGAGGAAGATGCACTCCGACTGGGCATGGCGGAAAAGAGCGATGAATTCAAAGAAGCGGGTTCAGAAGTATACTCCTCCGCTGCGGATTAAAAAAATAGAAGGGACAAACGCTTGTTTGCCCGCACTTGTCAATAAAGAAAAGCCGTTTTCCTCCGGGCAGCATGGGAAAACGGCTTTTTTGACCACGACCTGAACACTATATTGCTTTTTTACAAACGCTTATATGGGGGACAAGCGGCTGATCACGCATTACGTTTCACGTTTTACGTAAGGAGATACAATCATGTCCAAAACCTATCGTGCAGGGCTTGTTGGATGCGGCGGTATGGGACGCCACCATCTTCAAGTCTTCAGTGAGTTACCCGAATTTGAGCTCGTCGCGCTCTGCGATATTTTCCCGGACGCTGTCAATAAATCGGCGGACGAATATGGCGTCGAAGCGCGTTACCTCGATTTTAATCAGATGTACGACGAAGCGAATTTAGACCTCGTTACCGTCGCCACGCAGACACGCGGTCATCATGGGCCAACAGTTGCGGCATTACAGCGCGGAATCTCTGTTATGTGTGAGAAGCCGATCTCCATTGACCTCGTTGAAGCAGATGATATGGTCGCTGCTGCGGAAAGGTCCGGCGCAAAGTTCGCCATCCATCAACAGAACCATGTCAACCCCGGCATCCGTAAAGCGCAAGCGATGGTACAGGAAGGGGTTATCGGCGACGTTATTTTGGTGCGGGGCAGAAACAAAGCCGGACGCAAAAGTGGGAACGAGTTCATGGAGATGGGAACCCATGTCGCGGACATGATGCTCTGCTTCGGTGGGGTTCCGGAGTGGTGTTCGGGAACGGTTTACAATGAGAACCAACCCGCCGGACCGACGGATATTATGGAGGCGAAGGAGATGTCTCCGCGAGATCGGGACTCTGGATTGGTGATGGGGACACGCGCAATAGCGCACTACGGTTTCCAAGGCGGTATCTGGGGTGAGACGCACTTTATCAACTATGCGAGAACAATGAGCGAGAATTACGGTGTGGATGTCCTCGGAACGGAAGGACAGTTAGCGGTGCGTGCGTCAGCAAGCGTGAGGGACAACCTGTGGCATCTGCCGCGCCCGATGGAAGGGGCACCGACGGAATTCTCAGATTGGCAGCAGGTGGATCTGTCAGATGTCGGGCTTGAGGAGCCAGTCGTCACCATGTACCGACGGCTGATCCATGCCATCGAAACTGACACGCAGCCGCCGAGTAGCGGTGAGGAGGGACGTTGGGCGTTTGAGATGATGATGGCAATTTATCAATCTCACCGCGAAGGCGGACGTCGCGTTGAACTGCCACTCGCCGATCGCCGGCACCCGTTGGAGCAGTGGCGTGATGCGTGATGCCCCGATAGGATCGGGATCCACGGTTTCGTAAGTCTCCGATGAATTGGAGTCAACGATACCGGGACGTGAAACGTGAAAACCGTGAACCGAGAATTTTATGTAAACCTATTTTAGGACGGGACAATAGCGGGCATCCGTTCAGTAAACCAATGAACTAGTAAAGTCTCGGCGGGGAGACGGTGGAAATTTGCAATTAATATATGCAGGTAGACATGGGAAAATTGAGGGATTTTGATGAAAATTGACCGATTATTACAGACTGATGGTGTTTGGAAGATTGTGCTTTCGACCGAAGACGAAGCAGATGCGAGCCGCCTCTGGATCCATGAATATCAGATGCGATTCGGGACAGCTCTACTCAAATTGGGCGGTATCGCCGGCGTCGGTACAAAAGAGGAGCATCGCAACAAAGGATATTCTCGGCGCGTCATGGAGGACTCCACAGCGTTCATGACAGAGAACGGGTTCGATGTTGCCATGCTGTTTGGGATCCCGGACTTCTATCCCAAATTCGGTTATGCAACAGCGCTACCGGAAACGTGGGCAGAACTTAACACGGAGGAGGCGCAAGCAGCTGTATCCACATATCAGATCCGAAAATTTGAGATGCGAGACGTGCCAAAAATATTGGCTCTCTACGCGGCGAACAACGCCGAACGCACGGGAACACCGTTGAGGGATGAAACCCGTTGGAAAGACTTCAAGATGGGGAGTGACTTCGGGGTTGTCGCTGACCCGTTTGTTGTCCTGAACGAAGCAGGTGAGGTAATCGGCTATTTTGTCTGTGACAATACAGAAGAAAAATGTATCCTTTGTGACATCGGTTTTCAGAATAGGACGATTTTTGAGACAATCGTCCGTTTTCTTGGGGATCGTGCCAAACGTATTGGCGCAGCGCAAATTGAGTGCTCAATGCCTGCTGACCATCCCTTCGCCATCTTTTGCCGACGCTATGGTTGCCGGACAGATACCCAGAATCCGAGGAACCGTGGTGGAATGATGCGGCTGATCAACCAATCCAGCACGTTACAAGGGATTACAGGTGAGTTGGAAAAACGGTTACGCCGTTCCGCCCATCTCTCACAGTGGAGCGGGAAGATTCTGATCTCGACGGAGTTGGGGCAGGATTGTTTGGGAATTGATCGGGGACGCGTTGCACATACTAGCAGTAAAGCGAACGCCTTCCACCTTCAGATACCGCAGGACAAGTTGATACAACTGATGATGGGGAGGCGAAGCATCGAAGATCTTGCGATTGAAGCCGATGTTTCGGTTACTGGAGGGATTATTCCCGTTCTGGATGCCCTCTTTCCGCTCGACTATCCGCACGTTTGGTGGCCCGATCGATTTTGAGAAAGATGGATCATCCGTTCAATCCCATTCTTTAGTTTCACACACCTACTAACATACGAAAGGAGTTCCATCTTGCCAACGAAAAAATACAGAGTTGCGGTCGTCGGGGGTGCAGGAACTTGGGGACGTTTTTATCTGCGTGCTTACGCCAGCCATCCAGACTGTGAAATTGTCGCGCTGGTAGACCGCGCCCGAGACCGACGTGGCGCCTTCGCGGACCGTTATGGTGTCAAGACCGTCTTTGATACAGTGGACGAACTTTTTGCCAGAGAGGTGCCGGATATTGTCTCAGTTATTCTTCCCGTCGGGCACAATCCTGAGACGGTCATCGCTTGTGCGGAAGCCGGTGTCAAGGCAGTGTCATGCGAAAAACCGATAGCTGTTGAACTATCGCAGGCGGATGAGATGGTGCGTGTCTGCCGGGAACGTGGAACTGCCTTCGGTTGTGGGACGGGTTATTGGGATGCGCCCTACCTGCTAGAGATTGCCGATTGGATCCGTGCAGGAAATATCGGTCAACTGACCGGTGCAGCGATTCCCGGTGGGTTGCCAACTGAGGTATCCGGTGGCGGGTGCGTGCCATTGACCATCATGCGGCTGCTTACTGGTATGGAGGTAGAATGGGCAGAAGGCTGGGTGTTACCGCCGCAAGCAGGTTGGATGCCTCCTGTCGATTTTGCAGCAGTAGAGACTGATTCCCCGGCTTATGGTCGCTTAGGGTTATCCCCGATAGGATCGGGATTCACAGCAACCGGTGGGATCGTCTGCGAAATCGTCAAGCCCCCAACAGAGCAGAAAGGGTTCTGCCCCGCTTCGGTTACCGGAGAGAGTGGACGGGTGTGGACGAGTTCTCCTAAGCCTATCCTTATCCAAGGTCAAGGGGCTGCGTCAACGCCAGTGCAGCCGGAGTTTCTGGATAGCCCCCGAAAAGACGGGTTTACATCAGCCATCGAACGGCTCATGCGAGCGGTGGATACCGGCGAAGATGCCCTGTGCAGTGGACACGACTACCGTCAAGCTCTAGAAATCGCAATCGCCCTGAAGCAGTCCGCTCACCGTGGACATGGACGGATTTCCCTGCCGTTGGACGATCGCTCCCTCAAAATCTATCCCCATCCTTATCGCCTAAAGGGTGGCGATGTGGCAGGCTGGGAGAGTATCGGCTATACGGGACCACCGGAGGTTGCTTAGGAAGAAATTAGGCTTGACATCACAATACTAAGTTGATATTCTCTATCAACTAAAATGAACCTCACTATTATGATGAATTCTCCACTCTTTCGGATCCCAGTTCGTCTCGTAATTTGAATGTTATCAGAGCATATGGATTGGCGCTGAACGTGCAGTCAACTTACGACTCGAACATAACTGCCGAGATGTGTAGGTTAATGAAAGCAAAGAGAGGTTGTTTTGCATAGAGCCATACGGAGCGTTTCAAGACTTGGTCAAAGGGTGCTCATCTTTTTTGAGGAGGACGTCAGCACGCTCTGGTATATTGTAGGATTCGTCGTAGTTGTTATCCTTTTTGGGTTTCTTTACACTTGGCTTACTCCAATGGGGCACGGTATTGGGCAAGACCTCGAACTACTTCCTGATGTTACATTTTCCACAGGCATATACTTTAGTATCGTCACGATTTCCTCGTTGGGGTATGGCCACATGCATCCAATGGGATTCTCAAGGGCTCTCGCCTGCATAGAAGTCCTCATAGGACTTGCAATGATAGGCATTATGATCGCTAAAGTAACTTCCCAGCGTCTATCATACCATGTTTTGCATCTCTTTGTTTCTGATGCTCAGAAACGGCTGGAAGATATCGCTGTGAAATTTGATACTTCTCGATTCACTCTTCGTGATAAAATTATGCCGAGGCTTGCGACCGCTTATCAAAGTGCACCCGGTCAGACAGTGTTACTTACTGAGGAAAAAAGTACATTAATTTCGAACTTCCGAGAAGCTATCAGTGATCTCTGAATCAGAATGTATCAAATTACATGATTATTTTTTGCTTGCAATCGGGCAGGAGAACTGAGTATTTCAGATCGTACCAAGTAGTGCAGTAGTACGAAGCGTTGGTAAGGCTGTTGATTCTGCATTCTGACCAATACTCGGTCAACTCATCAATGAGTTTGTCAACACAATCGAAAATTGAAATTTTTGATGACCATAACAGACAGATGTTGTTTTTGTGAGCAATCAATTCGCAGAAGAAGGCATGTAACCTAGTTGATGAATATGCGACCAATCAGGATACCCTAGATGTATTCCAACGCATTAAGGAAACTTGTGAGTTGGTACAAACAAGTTACGATCTGATATCGCGCTGGTGCGCAAGAATCGCAGTTAGCTCTACTGATCAGGCGTCCTGCTAGGATACTGACGAACCACGAAAGCGTTCAAGGGAAGAGGATGAACAGACAGATTCCCCATAGGGCATGATCTATCACGACACTTTGGAGGCCTAAAATTGCAACTAAACTGGACGTTCTGAGGTACGAGGTGCCAGGGTAATGTATGGTATCAAGTAATTTTGTAAACTTGGACCAGCGAGTAGAATTAGTTAACAATAGGTATGAAATGTTTATATAATTTGGCACGGGTTTGCCGATCCTGCGGTGGTGTACGTTGGTCGAAATGGAAATATCAAGGAACGCCAAGACGAACACCGGAAGGTTGCCGGAGACTACAACAGTATAAACATTTGGACCTTTATGTAAGCTTGGTCAACAGTATCCAAGGGGTGCCGCAAGGGCGTGGAGGCCTATTTAATTGATACTTGGTCACCAAAAGAAAATATAATTATTCCGCAGACCATTCGCCGTATAGAAGCGAACTCCCCTTGGTAGTCATTGGGGACTAGTGACCAAGTAGGCTTAATAGTAGGATTGAGAAAGATACTCATCAAAACCAATCTCTGCCTTGTTGAATATTTGAACAATTTGCAATAAAAGAAACCTAAGCAAACAACTCCTGAATAACGCTCCCATCATTCACCACCCGAATCGGACGCTCCCCTCTGGAGTAATTCTGGTCCTCTGCATCAATTCCGAGAGAGTAACAGAGCGACGCAAACAGATCGGGAACCGAAACCGGTCGATCCACAACCTCCATTCCATCTTCACTGGTGGCACCAATCACCTGTCCCCCGTGAATTCCGCCTCCCCCGAGTACAACCGACCAGCCGTTGGGGAAATGGTCACGTCCATCGTTATCATTAATTTTGGGAGTGCGTCCAAACTCACCGAGCCACAACACGATGGTCTCGTCCAACAGATCCCGGTCTGCAAGATCCTTTATAAGCGTCGAAAAAGCAGGGTCGAGTACTTCGAGTAGGTTTTTGCTTCGCTCAAAGTTGTCCTCATGGGTATCCCAACCGTCAAGCGAAATTTCCGCAGCACCCAAACAGAGATTCTATCTGAACCAATCGTAATGCAGCCCCAATGAGCGATCTTTGAGTGGGAGTTCGACACGCATGCCACCCTGTGCGGAGGATTGCTTAAGCCCAAGCTCAACTTCAAGTGCCACCGCTACCCGCCTGCCCGAATTCTTTGGTTCATCAAGTCTACCTTCAAGGCAGTCGATGATGTCTGCCAATCCGTAGACAGCGTTATACCCACCGACAAATTGGGGAGGGTGCCACGGTTTCTCTACACGCTGTTTTCCTTCGGGAGTATCAGTGTCTTGCCATAACCGCCAACCGCCCGGATGCCCTGCGTGAAATTGTATCTCACCATCAGTGCCGGTCAGACGAATCACGCCCGCACCCTTTCTGAAATGGATGGATTTGTCATCTACGGTAACCGCCATTCCTTGTCCGGTAAACTCATTGCTGCCCGATTCACGTTGCAGCTGGTCACCGACACCGATAACCCATGCAAGTGTGTTGTCAACAAAATAGGACCAATATTGCTTCTGGGACGTTGGTCCCTCTGTTTCAATGGAGAGTAGCTCGCCAATCGTACCGCTGTTAACCAATTCCTTCGCTTTGCCGTAAGAGGGGTGGTTTACCGGGATAGCGCCGCAGCAGAGAGGCACCTCCGCATTGGCACATGCCTCGACCATCCGGTCAGCTTCCTCTAACGTATGTGCCATCGGTTTTTCTGTCGCAATTCCCTTTGCACCGCAATCAACTGCCAAGCAGGTTAAGTCAGCGCGACCTTTCGTGTTCGTGGCAATGGCGACAATGTCAAGCGCTTCAGTGCGCAGCATCTCAACTGCGTCGGTGTAAAGGGCTACCTCACTGTAGCGTCTGCCAAATGCTTCCAACCGTTTCCGATCTCGGTCTGCTCCAGCGACTAAGTCAATCTCCGGTCGGTCCCACATCGCCTCTGCCCAGCTATGAGGTACATTCCCGTCCCTGTGATACTCGTGAAGGTGAAATCTGCGGTGGACATTGAGCTCAGGCGTGGGGCGATCTACGTCATCGACATGGTATGGGTCCCAGATCCGTCCGGCAAGGTCGGACAGCATTCCCATCCAGCCCAAACCGATAACTCCGGCGCGGTACTTTGCCATGTTCCTCTCCTTCTCAGACGCATTTACAACTCGCGCCACCATCGACGACCAGTTCTGTGCCAGTGATGTATTTCGCTTCGTCCGAGGCGAGAAACAGGGCAGCATACGCCACATCCCAAGCATCGCCCATCTTTCCTGTAGGGCAGAGCGCATTCCGCACCTCGATCATTTTCTCTACATCCCCATCCGCGTAGCTATCTGCAAGCGATTTAACGACCATCGGCGTATTCATGAAACCGGGCAAAATACTATTGGCTCGAATGTTCTGTTTCGCGTACTGGATAGCAATGCTCTGGGTGAACTGCCTGATTGCCCCTTTGGTTGTGCTATAAGAGATGTAGGGCACTCCCAGCCAGCGGATGCCGGCGATAGAGGAGATGTTCACGATTGCACCGCCGCCTTGTTGTTCCATCTGAGGAAGGACATATTTGCAGGTCAAAAAGATACTCTTGAGATTGACATTATTAACAAAATCCCAACTCTCTTCGCTTGCTTCAACAGGACCGCCGACTTCAAGGATACCAACATTATTGTGAAGGATGTCAACGCGTCCGTAGGTTTCAAGGCAGCGTTCCACCATTGCCTCAACCGCTTCAGATTTGGAAACATCTGTCTGATGGGCGGTGCAATCACCTCGTTCCTGATCGATGATTTCCTTTGTTTCTTCTGCGGCAGCGAGGTTAATGTCAACGGCGAAAACCTTTGCTCCCTCGCGTGCGAAGAGAACAGCAGTTGCCTTGCCGTTCCCCCAACCCGGTCCAACTGATCCCGCGCCGGTGACAATTGCCACCTTGTCTTTTAAGCGATCTCCCATAGCTTTCTTTCCCCATAGTTTAAGATACTCGTGTATAGACGGCTTGCCCGAAAACGCGCTGTACTGTTATCGCTGTGCTTTAGAATAGGGATTGGTCGAGAACCTCTACCATAATTGAATTGGTTCATGAAAATATGCCCCGCACAACTCTAAAAAAACGCAGATCGACTACTCGCAGAGAGTATCTGTAGCAATCGTAGCGCAGAAATTACGGTCCCGGTGTCTGTGCACAACGAAAACCTGTAGTTTTGCTTGTGGCTGGGGAATCAAAAAAATTGCGATTCGCGACTCGTAGTTTGTTATCTGCGCTGTTCCATGAGCCTCCACGCGTTACGCGGCGGGTATTGACATTTGCGAAATCGTCATTCATAAATGTAATCAATTTACCAGCTACGGGATTGTTTTCCGTACTCACAGAGTAAAATTTAGCATCGTATTCATCAGCGCACCATTCCCACACATTTCCCCCCATATCATACAAGCCGTGGTCGTTTGGGGGAAAGTTTCCAACGGGAGCAGGACCATCCCATATATCTTTATCACCTTTGCCTTTATAGTTGGCGTCGTCATGGGTGATTGTATCTCCCCAGGGATAACGTTCCCCAGTCCGCCCGCCGCGAGCAGCATATTCCCACTCTGCCTCAGTCGGAAGTCGTTTGTCAGCCCATTGGGCATAGGCAGCAGCATCAAGCCACGCTACACCCACAACAGGTTGGTCAGGTGCATTGAAGGCGGGATCATCCCAAAACTCTGGTGCCTTGTGTCCCGTGGCGTCAAGGAACTGTTTGTATACAGCATTAGTTACTTCATTCACATCCATATAGAAAGCATCAACAGTAACCATATGAACCGGTAGCTCGTGAGGTAAACCTTCCCCAAAGGAGTCCCCCATCTCAAACGTGCCGGCGGGAATCAGCAGCATTGTTGTGCCATCGTTTTTGGAAACAATCTCTGGCTCGGCAGTGACACTTACCGCCTTTTCTGCTTCCACTGTGATAGGGCTCGACGCATCATTGCGCACCGTTAGAGTAATTGTATACTCTCCAACGCGCTCATAAGTATGTGATGCTGTGAGTTCGTCAGATTTTGTCTGCTGTCCATCTCCCCAATCCCATTTTAATTCGGAAATCCCGTAATGTGTATCGCTGGATTGACTGGCATTAACGGTTATTTGTCCGCCTAAAAGACTCCCCACATCTTCGGTGGCAACTTCAAATATTGCAATTAGCTCATGTCCAAGTGGATTGACTGTAATCTCTAGTGTTCTGTTTGAGGAGTTACGAACAAAACCAGCCTCACCTTCTCCTTGATACAAAACCGTTCCATCCTTTAGCACTTCGGCTGTTACTATCTGACTTGGTCCATAATGAACTTCACTAAGCGTAATTTCCTCAACTGGCTGGTCTGTCGGCTCGACAGACAGATTTTGCTCTGTTGTGATTGTTTCCACATTGGGTCCGGTAATTGTAATTCGTACCGTGTATTCCCCTGCTTCTTTCAGGTTTGAGAAGTTGACTGGGATTACTGCTGCTATTTCATCTTGAATCTCGTCATCTCCGCCGCAACCAGACAAACATAGAGTAAAGCTAACATATATGAGTGTTATCAGAACTAAAATGAATTTCACTATTCTCTCCCTTATCTTATGGTGAACTCTAAAAATGAATAGATATTAAAAATAGTAAGCACGCTCCGTGTGCCGTAATTCCACGAACAAGGTTACTGACCTCGCTCATTCACAGTATCTCATTAATTCTGAAATCTATTATAAATAGTTTCAATATTTCTACTGCTTAGCCTATTGCGTTTTCGAAAGACATCTTTCCCGTTCGATCACCTGTTCCAGATGATACATTCGCTTGGGTGGAGCGGTATCGCGCATAATCTCTGTGTGAACGCTCTGCGATCTTGGGTAATACCGTGGTTTGCCATCACGCTGGAGGTAATTGTCAAGTTCAGCAACCTCGGCGTCCGTTTTCGCTCGACTCGCTACATTAAGATCAAAATGGCGCCGGCTACGCCCACCACCGAATGATGCGTGGAAAATATTGTGGTTGAAAATCACAACATCACCCGGTTTAGTTTCAACGGCGACGCACGGCACATCGCTTCCATCAATACCCAACGTCTCGTTTGTGTGACGTATCTGCTCGATCCGCGCCCGCCATTCCCCAAACGACTGACTTCCCGGTATCACGCGAATGGATCCTGTATCGCGTGTAAGTGGATCAAGATAGAGATGAAATTTGGCATACAGCCCGACTTTATGTGCTCCATCAGAATGCCACCCCGTATCTCCACTGTAGTAGTTTCCGTCTCCACCCACGTAATTGAAGTCTTCACCTAGCAACGACCCAATCACCTCAAGCACTGTCGGGTGGTCCAGAAGGGTACAGAGACGCTCGCTCTGATCGATGAAAGGAACGATCTGGGAGCGTTGCGTTCCATCATGCACTATACCTTTTTTCTCAAAGATTGATCGATGCTCCTCGGTCATCCATTCAATCTCTTCCGTTAGTAGGTTGGGAAGAGAGAGATACCCGAACAGTTTGAAAAATTCGCATTGTGCTGATGTCAACGCCATAAAACAGCCCCTCAAAAATATGCCATTTTTGTGTTGTTGAATCGGTGTCTTACAGCAATAAAAAAAGGGACTGTTTTTTTCAGCCCCTTTGTCTTGCTTAAAATCCGAGCGTTTTCCTGACCACATTCTGTAGCGGTTCGCCCGCTTTATATCGCCTGATATTATCGCAGAAAAATTCGATAGTGCGGCGTGGACGGTGCTGTGAACCTCCAGCGGCATGCGGCGTGAGAATCACGTCCTCCATATCCCACAAAGGACTATCCTGTGGAAGTGGTTCAATTTCGGTGACATCTAATCCCGCACCGGCAATCTTTTTTTGTTTGAGGACTTCAATCAGAGCAGGCTCGTCAACAATTGGACCGCGGGCAACATTGATAAAATAAGCGGACGGCTTCATTCGTGCGAGGTTTTCGGCGTTAATCAGCCCCCGTGTCTCATCTGTGAGTGGACATGCGATCATCACCACATCCGCGCGACTCATGAGATCTGGTAGCTGATCAATCGGCATCAACTCGTCAACCACATCGGGTTTATCTGTACGGTAGGCATCAACAGAGAGGACGTACATCTCAAAACCTTTGGCGCGTCTTGCCATGTGCTGACCAATCCCGCCCATGCCGACAATACCAATTGTGAAGCCGCCAAGTTCGATCATGGGTCTTCCACCACCCCATTTACGCTGATCTTGATTACGAGTAAATTGATCGATGCCTCTTGCTAGAGCAAGTAGTAGGGCGAAACCTTGATCCGCGACATGAGAGCCATACAACCCCGCTGCATTCGTCAAAATAACGTCGCTATTTATAAGAGCGGGATGCAGCGTGCTATCCATCCCCGCACTGGAGGACTGAATCCATTTCAGATTCGACATCTGTTTGAACAATTCTTCACTACAGCCGCCAAAAAGGATTTCTGCGTCGGCAGCCTCCCTGACATATTCTTCTTCAGAGTTTGCGAATACGACACTGTTTTCCTCACCCGCAGCATCCCGGATAATTTGGTTCAGTTCTTCATCTGAATTTGGTCTCTGTACCAAAATTTTCATGTATCGCCTCCATTCAAAAAATTAAAAACAGAAAAATAGAGAAAACGAAACTTTCTTTCTATTTTGTTCCTGCTTTATCGAATCTTGGGTGCAAGCCCCCACCTCTTTAGAGTGGGGTGTAGCACACCAAACCGTGTTAATTCGTGAAAAGCGTTTGACTTTGCGGACGCAATATGGCATATTTTTCTTGGCTTTCGTGGGAGAATGTCACCCCTATCGCACGATAGGGTCTCCCACACTCCAGTGACATGGAATTGAAAGCCAGAAAGCTATACCTAATGACAACCTACAAGTTTAAGTTGTATTCCAATCACGGCAATCGTGAGTTGCATAAGACGATAGATGGTCATGCTCACGTCTGGAATCATTGTATTGCGCTTCAGCGACGTTACTATGGCATCTATGGCAAATATATCAGCAAGGTCAGGTTGATAAACCATATCTCCAAACTGAAGCGAACCAACCGATTTGCCCATTGGAATCAACTCCCAAGTCAAGCGATACAAGACGTAGCAGCACGGATTGACAAAGGCTACTGTGCAATGTTTGAAGCGCGTGCTTCAGGCAAAAGATGGGGCAGACCTCGTTTCAAGCCACATCACAAGTATAAGTCCTTCACATTGCTTCAGGCAGGTTGGAAACTCCTACCGGACAATCGCATCAAGATAGGAAAACGTATCTACTCCTATTTCAAGTCCCGTGATGTGTGTGGCAATCTGAAACGTTGCACGATTAAACGGGACGCCGTTGAAGATGTCTATATCTGTATCTTAACTGACTATGTAGAACCTGACTACAATCGAGTCATGACGGGTAAAATCGCAGGCTTTGATTTTGGTCTAAAACGGTTTCTCACTGGATCAAACGGACATGACATAGAATCACCTGAGTTTTTCAAACGAAGCATCAACGCTATCAAATGTGCTAATCGTAACCATTCACGGAAACAAAAGCGGTCAAACAATCGTGAACGTGCACGACTTGACTTGGCACGGAAACACCGCAAGATTGAACGACAACGCGAGGATTTCCACTGGAAGCTGGCACACCAACTGACTGATGAATACGACGAGATACGCCTTGAGGACTTGAATCTACAGGGTATGAAAGCCCTTTGGGGACGTAAGGTCAGTGACTTGGGCTTTGCTGATTTGGTCAAGAAGTTGGTATATATCGCCAAGAGAAAAGGTGTTAAAATGAAGTTCATTGATAAGTGGTATCCTTCTTCTAAGACTTGTTCGGCTTGCGGTGTTGTCAATGAAACGTTGAATCTGCGTGATAGAAACTGGCAATGCAACGATTGTGGCATCACCCATGACCGTGACCGCAACGCTGCAATTAACATCTACAGGGTAGGGACATCTACCCTCGACGGAGAGGACGTAAGATCCCGATAAATCGGGACAGTCCTTGTTGATAGCACAATTCTACTCCCGACGGGGTGACGGATAAGAATCCCCACCCTTTAGGGTGTGGGAGTATGCCAATTCCACGGTGGTATTTCAGGCAACAACGCTTCAAACTCCTCAATCAGTTCTGCCTCATACACGCCGGCATATTCGTTGCTGAAGAATTTATCCATGCCTACCTCTATCAGGTGTTCCCACGATTCCTCCTCGTATCCCGGATTGACGGGAAAAAAGAGCGCACCAACATCTCGAGCAGCTTGCAAATCGCCGGGAGCGTCGCCAATCATCAAGATGTGATCCGATGGATACCTGTCTTTTGCCGTTAACGTGAGATGTTCCGTCTTCGAGCCCATCTCCTGTCCTGCAATTACCGCAACATATTGGTCGATATTGTGTTCAGCCCATTCCCGTTCGAGTGCTTCGTTGGGGGTCGCTGAAACCACAATTGCATCAGCGCGCCCCTGTAGATTTTGCAGCGTCTCGTGCACACCGGGGAAGGGCGGCAGGTTGTGGACAATCTCAGAGATGGTTTCATTCACAGCAAGGCTCCACTCAAGGACTTGACTCAACTCCTCTCGCTGTGCGCCCGTTGCCTTTTCAATCACTTCCTCAAGCGTGGGATTACCGAGTTTGGTTTCCGTTTCTGACCATTCCCGAAGATATGGAAAATCTGGCACTGCAACGCCTGCCCTTTGAACTTTGGGCATTTCCCGAAGAAAGTCGCAAACAAGCAAGATCGCTTTAAAACGATTGCAGCCCCGCGTTTTAGAGTAAAGATTCACAAAATCCCACGCTTGATGGACCTGCCTTGAAACAGCGGGAAGTCCGAAGTGTTTAATCAGGTTGACGCTGAAGCAGTCATTGTGTTTAACTTCCATCGAATTGAACGCACAACCGTCCGAATCAATTCCGACAAAATAGTCATGTTTCGGTTGAAAGTTCTTTAACGCTGCCGCTGCATCTTGAGCCATTCAATTCTCTCCCTTCACTTCAAACTATCGGAGGAGCATGAGTTTAATGTTTATAGATTTACAATCTGATTGAACCCATGAATCCGTGAATCTTGTTTCAGCCAACAGTGATTTCTGGTCTCCCTTCCACCATCCATTCCGTGTGGAAAACGGTCGGCTGCCCATCCGGTCCTACAACTGTTTTGCCGTTGGCATCGATCCGGTTGTAGGTGTGTGCGCCAAAGTAATCCCGTTGTGCTTGGATAAGGTTGGCGGATACACGAGCGCTGCGATAACTATCGAAATAAGCCAATGCTGAGCTACACGCAGGTATTGGAATACCGAGCTGCATAGCCGTTGCAACCACATGACGCCAGTTATCCTGAGTCCTTTCAATAACCTCAAGGAAGTAGGGATCGAGTAAGAGGTTCGGCAAGTCAGGGTCGTTGTCATAAGCATCGGCAATTCGATGAAGAAAACGGGCGCGAATAATGCACCCACCGCGCCAACCGAGAGCGATTGTTCCAAGATCGAGATCCCAGTTGTACTCACTGCTCGCTTCACGCATCAACGCAAATCCTTGAGCGTAGGAGCAGATCTTGGACGCATACATAGCATCGTGGATGGCCTCTAACAACTCCGCTTTGTCGCCTTCATACTTTCCACTGGGACCTCGAATAATTTTCGAGGCTTTGACCCGTTCTTCCTTAATTGCCGAGATGCAGCGTGCGAAGACTGCCTCTGCGATGGTTGGAGCAGCGATGCCAGTATCTAAAGCAGAGATACTTGTCCATTTTCCCGTTCCCTTCTGTCCTGCAGCATCGAGGATAACTTCCACGAGAGGCACCCCCGATTTATCCTCCTGCGTAAGGATGTCGGCTGTAATCTCAATTAGGTATGAATCTAGTTCGCCCTCATTCCATTTTTTGAAAGTTTGATGCATTTCTTCAGCACTCATGCCGAGGACCTGTTTCATCAGGGTGTATGCCTCACAGATGATTTGCATGTCTCCGTATTCAATGCCGTTATGCACCATTTTAACATAGTGTCCTGCACCATCAGGACCGATGTGAGATACACACGGAGTGCCATCGACTTGGGCCGCAATCTTTGTGAAGATGGGTTCAACAAGCACGTAAGCTTCAGAATCACCGCCGGGCATCATCGCTGGACCATATCGAGCACCTTCCTCGCCGCCCGATATGCCGGTTCCGATAAACCTTATTCCCTTCGCTGCGAGATCCTTGCTACGGCGGATGGTATCTTGGAAATTCGAGTTTCCACCATCAATAATCAGATCGCCTTCCGAGAGATGTGGCGTCAATTCGTTGATACATGCGTCAACCGCAGTACCAGCCTGCACCATTAAGATCATTTTCCTTGGTGTACTCAGCGAATCAATGAACTCTTCGATTGAGTGTGTGCCAACGACATTCTTACCTTTTGCCCCTCCTGCGATGAAATCATCCACCTTTGAGACAGTACGATTGAATACCGAGATCCGAAACCCCTGACCCTCAATATTGAGAGTTAAATTTTCGCCCATCACGGCTAATCCAATGAGCCCAATGTCAGCTTTTGCCATCTTTGGCTCCTCCTATTAGTCGACAACATTAAGTGCTTCGGATATGATACATTACTCTCAAAATACGGTCAACTGAAAAAGATATACAAAGGACGAAAGGGGATAAAACGGATTTTCAACTTGACACATAATCTCCTTTTTGATATGCTTGCATGGCTCCTACAGAATCTGAATCCAATACATACTGAGTGATCTGCAAACTACTCGATTAGGGCCCGATAAATCGGCACAATGAGAGCATGTGCAAAATCCTATTTATAGTGAATTCTAAAAATAAAGAGACACTTTCGCTCCCCGGTAGGTGCGAGGCGAAACCGCACCGCATACACACCGTTGGTTGGGTTGAAACGGCGCAGTTGGAAACAGCGCCTACCAAATTTGGAATGTTTCATTAATTCTAAAATCCTATTCAATTACGTGGGGATGTGTTGAGGGTGCTTGGAAGCTGTTAAAGCGAAATGAGGGTTCTGATAGGGTGATGTGTGTTAAATTTAGAGGCAAGATAGGTTAAAGAGAAGACAATACGGTAAAACAATCCGACGTGACAAAAAGTGCTTGAACCTAGTACTTTGTCAGGCAAATTATGGTTGTGTATATTGATTGAAAGCAAACGATAGCAGATACAGGATTTATGCGCTTTAGCCTGTAGTTGCCCGATTCATCGGGCGGTGGAAATAGTGTTATGCGGCGATAAATCGCCGAACTACAGGGCTTTGCCCCTTCAGCAGCGCAAGTCCTAATATATAATAATTCCAAAACTTATCTGATTGAGTACTAGTGCAGAGCATGGGTTAAGCCCGAGAGCATCTTCAAAATTGATAGTTCACACACTGTTGGAAACATTACGCTTGAAGATAGTGGCGAAGCAGTTTTCTCAAATTCCGGTGTGCGTGGAAGAGATGTGCTTTCACAGTACCGCTTGAACGTCCCAACGTATTAGCAATCTCTTTGAGCGAAAGACCTTCCCAGTGGCGAAGGATGAAGATCTCACGCTGTTTAGGAGCCAGCTGCATAATTGCCCTACGTAGATAGGTTAATAGCTCTTTGTCTTCAACCGCTTGCGTTGGAGGTCTCAGATTGAGATCCGCGATGTTCATCATCGGCAGGTCATCGGACTCTAGCGCATAACTCACTGTTTCGCGTCGCGCGTTCTTACGCAAAAAATCAATGCAAAGATTGACAGTAATGCGATAAAGCCAGCTATAAAACTGAGATTTTCGCTTAAAATCTGGGAGTCCTTGATAGGCTCTGATAAAAGCATCCTGAGTAATATCGAGGGCATCTTCGGAATTCGGAACAAAACGCTGAGCAAGTCGGTAGGTACGGTCGTGGTAGCGCACCACCAATTTATCGAAAACCGATTTATCTCCCTGCTGAAACTGCTCGATCAGCTTTGCGTCATCGGGAAACGCTTGGATGCATCGTGGTAATATTTTCTGATAATCTTCTTCTTGCATTTTGCCTTCCACAAAAAGTGCCGCAGTTACACATCTCCCTCTGGAGATTATGACAAAGTCGGCGCATTTAATTATCAATCGTGAACGGCCGGTTGATAACTAAGTTTTGAGCACTGATAGACTGAAGGGACACTAAAATACCGATTAATCGATCTGTTTGAACATATTAGAAAACCAGCGTTTATATCTTTTATTATCTTGAACTATTTGTTGTAAAAGTTCTAAGCTCTCTGTGTGATCTGCAGTCTGTGCGGTATCCACGAGATCTCGGACTTCTTCGAGCGCGATCCGATCTTGACGAATCAGATTAGACAACGCTGCTTTGAGGCTTTGTTCGTGTCCAAGCAGTTCAAAGATTTGATTGGCATGGCGGATCTCTTCTGATGCTACCTGTTTTAAATAAGCCGCGAGTTCATGTTGATTCTGCTGTTCCGCCATCTGTGCCAAGATAAACCGTGTGCCAATTGAGGTCAATTTTGCATGTGCCAATTCGTCCAACTCAGCTTCCAGACGTTTTTTCACATGCCCGGGATCGCGAGGGTGAAGCTGGTCATAGCTTGGCCAAACCGGTTTGTCCATCACCTGTTTCAAGCGCGTCAAACTTTTTATCAGTTCTTCCTGTTCTTCAGAAGTCAATTGTCCAATCGTCTGGTGCCAGAAATCAGTCGCGCTCTCTGCTCTATCCTGAAAAAGCTGCTGTGACTTTTCCGTCAGTTGTATACGGTTCTGTCGCCGGTCTGTGTCGCATTTACGGCGAATAATCCACCCGTCGCGTTCTAGGCGGTCTACGAGACCAGAGACGGTGCTGTGTGCGAGCCCGAGGTGTTCTCCAAGCTCGCCGATAGTCATACCGGATTCACCGCCATACCAATGGAGATGCAATAAAGCGTTAAACTGCACGATCGTCAATTTCTTCGGTACAACCTGCTGTACAAAACGTGATTTTACTGCAGCCTGCGCGTGGCGCATCACACGCATGATTAGCATCGCATTTTCAGCGTACTTGGACATGTTCTCTGTGCCTCTTTCAGATGTTCGGAATTACGTCGTATAACGGATATAATTCTATTGTATACGATATAATACTATATTATTTTGCTAAAGTCAACCCCAAACTGACTAAAAAATATACCTCCGTCAGAAATTAAATCATCACAGCACACAAAGGAAAACTACCTATGAAATATTTGACCTACTCTGGTAACCATCTGATTAACGCAAAACTACCCGATAACTCGGAAATCTACTATCCACAACCGGCAAAACCTGGGGTCAGACGCGCCGACATTCCAGAGCATGTCAAAAAGGTTGTAGAAAATCCGCAGGGGATGCCGCCGCTGAAGGAACTTGTTGACGGGGGCAGTAAGATCCTGATTGCTTTTGATAATAACTGCCAACCTTTTCCAATGACGAAGAAGCCTGACATGCGCCAGGTTATCCTCGAAACATTGCTGCCTATACTTTACTCCTACGGAGTTGAAAAGCAGAATATACAGCTAATCTGTGCCGGTGGACTTCATCGCAAAATGAAGACTCACGAGTTAGCGTATATGTTAGGCAAAAAGATTATGAACGAGTTCTATCCGTATCAGTTGAGAAACTTTGATGCGGAGGATTCCAATAATATCGTTGACCTAGGGAAGACAGAGCAGGACGAAATTGTTGAGGTCGAGCGTGAAGTTGTGGAATGCGATCTGGTAATCTATGTTGACACCATCCAAATCCCCCTTAACGGTGGACACAAGTCAGTTGCTGTTGGAATGGGAACCTATAAATCAATTGCTCCTCACCATTCGCCACACATGACTGCGGAGTGCCCACATGTTATGCAACCTGGGGGCTCAAATATGCACGCTTGCATCGAGCGGATGAGCCGGGTTATTCAGAATCATAGTAGAATCATGGTTATTGAAGCTGCCATGAATAATCAGATCTATCCCACAGGTTTTCGGCAGTTAGGTAAGCCAAACGCTCAATGCAACGGCTTTGAAAAAACGTTAAAAACGTTAACACCACCTACACTGTCACTGCTTCCGGAGGCTCTCCGATACAAAATCTTCAAAGGTATTCGAACGGATTATGAACCGATTGAGATTAACGCCGGTGCCATTGACGACGTGCATTCCAAAACCCTCGGAGCGATGAAAAATCAGCTAATGATAGACGTTCCCAAACAGTTCAGCACTTTGGTTTTTGGATTACCTGATATGAGCCCGTATGCTATCGGCGCTCGGATTAACCCTGTTCTGGTTGTCAGCGATATATTGGGATACGTTTTCAACTGGTTTTATAATAAACCGCTGATTAAGGAAGGGGGCGTCGTGATTATCTTGAATCCAACCTTTGAAGTCTTCCACGAAGAGTATCACGTGGCCTACAAGAAGTTCTTCGATGAAGTCCTCGCCGAAACGACCGAGCCATTTGAAATGCAGCAGCAATTTCAAGAACGATACGCCTATGACCCCTATCTCATAGACTGCTATCGCAATAAGTTTGCGTATCACGGATTTCATCCATTCACTGTTTGGTATTGGGCGACATATGCGCTCAAATATCTATCCAAGGTCATTTTGGTCGGTCCCAAAGATGACCGTGTTGCCAAAAGGTTAGGCGTAGATTGGGCAAAAGATTTGGATCATGCACTGGGAGTAGCGAAGGAGATCTCCGGCGAAAATGATGTTGTTGCTTTGACAATGCCACCGTTTCTTTATGTCAACGTTCAATGAAATTGGCGGGTTGGTTGGGCTTCATAGGAACATCATGAAATGAGATTCAGAGGTGAAATATGTCGAACCAAAGGATGAATAAAAAAATCCCCACTATTGAGGAAATTCAGAAAGAGTTTGAGGATTTTGTCAAACGGAAGTACGGCGGTACTGTCAACTTTACAATGTCGCAGGCGAAGCCAGAAACAGCTACAGTCGATGATACAAACACCCCCACGCCTGAAAAAAAGTCGTTCGATCTGAAATTTGACCTCAAACCGAAGGAGGTTAAACAGTATCTTGACCGCTACGTCATCAAACAGGATGACGCGAAAAAAGCTTTGGCGATCGCTGTGTGTGATCACTACAATCATGTGCGCGAGGTACACGAGAATCCCACAGTGGCAGACACCGATTACTCGAAGCAAAATGTTGTCATGCTCGGGCCGACAGGCGTTGGTAAAACTTACCTCATTCGCCATATTGCTAAATTAATTGGTGTGCCCTTCGTCAAAGCGGACGCCACCCGGTTTAGTGAAACTGGCTACGTCGGTGCAAATGTTGATGACATGATTCGCGATCTTGTAACACAGGCTGACGACGATATTGAGCTCGCACAATACGGTATTATTTACCTTGATGAAGTGGACAAGATTGCGACACCACCGAACATCATCGGACGTGATGTCAGCGGACGCGGGGTGCAGATTGGCCTTCTCAAACTGATGGAGGAAACAGAGGTTGATCTCCGCGCTGGTTACGATGCAGCCTCTCAGATGCAAGCCATGATGGAGTTTCAGCAGAAAGGGGTGGTGGAAAAGCATATCATCAATACACGTCATATCCTCTTTATTATCAGCGGAGCATTCAACGGTCTAAAAGAGATTATCAATAAACGCCTGAATCAGAGCAATATTGGCTTTAACGCAACGGTGAAGAGTCAAACGAAGTTAGGGGATCCCTTTCAGTTTGTCACGCCGCAGGATTTCATTGAGTTCGGATTTGAACCTGAACTAATTGGTCGTCTACCCGTCCATGTTGTGTGCAAAAATCTTGCTGCGGACGATCTCTACCATATTCTGAAACATTCCGAGGGATCAATCATCCGTCAGTATGAACGGGCATTCGGAGCTTATGGGATTGAGGTGCTGTTTTCGGATAAAGGACTCCATCGAATCGCCGAGCAGGCATACATCCAAGGAACAGGCGCGCGTGCATTGATGACGGTTTGCGAAAAGACGCTGCGAGAGTATAAGTTTGAGCTGCCATCTTCTAGTATCCGAGAGTTTGTTGTAACAGAAAAAGTCATTGAGAATCCAGCGGGAGAGTTGCAGCAAATACTGGAAAATGCAGACTATAATCGCCAGATTGTAATGCATGAGCGGATTCGCCGGTACGAAGAGGACTTTCAACGCGAACATCAGATGCAGATTCGGTTTGACGATAAAGCCACTGAACTCCTATGTCACAAGGCGATTGACCAGGGGCGAGCACCAAAGCAGATCTGTGAGGAACTGCTACAGAGCTACCAACACGGTCTGAACCTGATTAAACAGAATACTGGGCAGTCTGTGTTCACCTTTACTAAAGCGGTGGTGGACGATCCAGATGTTATGCTTGAGCGTTGGATCCGTGACTCCTACGCAGCAAAGTCAAAAGAAGAACGAAAGGCGTTGGACGAAGACTTGTGAGATTGTAGAAGATTAAATAAACTTGACGCACCCAGATAAAGTGTGCTAAAGTTTTAGGTCGTCTGAAATTGGCTAACGCTACCAATCCCAACAGTTATGGAGGCACACTTTCCGCTTATTTTCTTAAACGCTAAGCGAAGAGAAACATGAAGATTGCTGAAAACCTCATCGGCCTCATCGGTAATACCCCACTGGTTCATCTGAACTACCTACCTGGACCGGAAGACGCTACAATCTTGGCAAAATTGGAGTCGTATAACCCCGGCGGCAGTATCAAAGATCGGATTGGCTATGCCATGATAGCGGATGCCGAAGAACGCGGATTACTCAAGCCGGGTTGCACGATTGTTGAACCCACGGCGGGCAATACCGGAATTGGACTATCCATTGTCGCGATTGCAAAAGGATACCGCGTTACCTTGACTATGCCAGAGAACGTCAGCCAAGAAAAGTACACGCTGCTCACTTCTTTTGGCGCGAAAATTATACTAACACCTGAAGACGCTGGGATGGGTGGCGCAATCTGGGAAGCTGAGGAAATCGTCTCACGGAATCCACATAACTTTATGCCCAATCAGTTTGAAAATCCTGTGAATCCTGAAATTCATCGGCAGACCACAGCCCGTGAGATTTTAGACGACATTGACCGTGAGATTGATTTTTTTGTCGCTGGTGTGGGGACGGGTGGAACGCTAACAGGTATTGGGGAAGTCCTCAAGACCCACCGGTCCACGACACAGGTAGTTGCAGTGGAACCGAGTATCTCTCCAGTTTTGTCTGGCGGACAACCGGGACCAACCCGCATTGATGGGATTGGAGCCGGCAGAATTCCTGCGGTCTTGAACGTTAATGTCATTGATCAAGTGATTACTGTGTCCGACGGAGAGGCATATCAGATGATGCGACGGATTTCAAAAGCCGAGGGGTTGCTCGTTGGAATGTCGTCAGGGGCAAATGTGCACGCCGCATTAGAGGTGGCGCGGGGACTTGGGAGGGATAAAACTGTTGTAACCATTTTACCGGATACGGGAGACCGTTATTTTAGCCTTGCCCGGTATTTTGAATCAGAAATCGGATTGGAAGCCGATTTTGAGTGAAATAAGAACATGAGCGTGAAAGCTCCTTGATATACTAATTTACTTATCCCTCATCTATCATGTTCCATATATACAGGAAGGATTGGGTATCCCTTGAATGAATTAACAAACCAGGATCTGATCAATGAAGAACTTTGCTACGAAGTTCGTTTGCTCGAAGAACCGCAGGAGATCCTATTTGATCTTATTAAACGCTTTAAAGAGCGCGCTGCAATTGTGACGAGTGGACAGTTGTCCGGGATGATCCTGCTCCACATGGCTTACGAAAATAAGCTGCCATTTAGAGCCTGTACAATTGACACACTGCGTCTGTTTCCTGAAACCTATCAATTCCTTGAGCATGTCGAAGCACGTTACAACATTCATATTGAGAGGATTACTCCGGAGGCGGAGGCAGTGGATCGAATGGTTGCAAATCATGGAGAATTCTTGTTCTTCGACAGCAGACAAAAACAGGAATATTGTTGCAACATCAGGAAAGTGGAGCCGATGCAGCGATTGTTAGATACGCTAGATGTCTGGTTTTCCGGGCTGCGACGAGATCAATCTAGCAATCGGCAAAGCACCCCAAAAGCGCAAATCATCGAGCACAAAGGGCGGTCTATACTGAAAGTCAACCCACTCGCAGATTGGCCCGAAGCACAGATTTGGGAATACATTCACAAACACGATGTGCCCGTGAATCCACTGATGGAACCCCAAAAGTACGGGCAATACTATGAGTCGCTCGGCTGTGTCATATGCACAACGCCGATCCTGCCTGGTGAACCAAAAAGAGCCGGACGGTGGCGGTGGCAAAACGCACCGTCAGCCGAAGAAGACAATAAAAAAGAATGCGGGATTCACTACGCAATATAGAACCTAAAACGCAAAGTATCTAAGTTTTACCTCGTAAATATAGAGACTCGCACAATTAAGACCAAAAGATTCTTGGTCTCGTTTTATTTCACCTTACAAAGAAGGGAGTTTTGCAATGGCTGTTACCGTACGTATTCCAACCCCTCTCAGAAGACTCACGCAAAATCAGCCGGAAGTTGAAGCGGAGGGAGACACTGTTGAAAGCCTTATTGAAAACCTTGAGGCAAACTATCCGGGGATCAAAGAACGCATCTGCGATGAATCTGGTAATGTTCGTCGTTTTGTGAATATTTACCTCAACGACGAGGATATTCGCTTCTTAGATGGTACTGCAACGGCAGTTAAGGATGGTGACGACATCTCGATTATACCTGCAATCGCAGGTGGTTCGCCAGATAATGAAAGAGACTGAAGTGTTAGAGTTACAAAGCGAGACTCTGGATCAAATCTATGCACACGCAAAGGTCGAATTTCCCGATGAGTGCTGTGGCATCATTTTGAGCGATGGTATCCGGGAATTCGTCCGGGAGTGCGGGAATATACAAAATGAACGGCACGCGGAAGATCCGGATACGTATCCTCGCGATGCACGCACCGCGTACCTAATAGATCCTAATGACTTGATCCGTGTCCACAAAGAGGCTGAAACCCAAAATCGGCCAATTAAGGCATTTTATCATTCACACCCAAATCACGATGCCTATTTTTCGGAGAAAGATAAAGCGGACGCAACGGCTTGGGATGAACCGGTATATCCCGGTGCAGCTTATATTGTAGTCTCCATCTATGATCACGAAGTTAAAGCAACAAAGGCTTTCACTTGGAACGAAACTGATATGGATTTTGAAGAGGTGCCGATAGGCGTGAACCGCGAGGCATAATAGAATTCGTTAATTCAGAAAGGAGTGGCAGATATGGCATATTTAAGACTACGTTTGACTTTTCCGCCGGATCTGATCACTGAGCCCATCATCCACAACATCGGTCAACAGTATAATGTGATTACAAGTATTCGGCGCGCTGATGTCACGTCTGACAGAGGATGGGTTGTTTTGGAGATTAGGGGCGAGCCCGATGAACTTGAAAGGGTTGTTGAGCACCTCAAGAACGTGAAAGTAGAAGTTGAGCCGATTGAGGGGGACGTCGTTCAGTAAAGAAAAGGGGCAGCAAGCACAGCGCAAGGAGAACGAGTAAAGATTCAGAAATCGACTGCAATCAATCTGAAATCAGACACTCTCCGTCAACAAAATAGGGACACAATGGACAATGTTCTCGATTCTTTTCAAACCTTCCCACGCCGATTGCATCAGAACCTAAAGCACCCTGTATTGTCTCAATCCGTTCTATCCACGCCCTCTCAATATCTATTAATTCTTCCCTCGTTACCTCCGCTGAATGCACTGAGACGAGATCTGCGGAGTAGATTGTTACCGGTATGACCTGCTGTTCAGGATAGAGTCGGTGGATTAGCAGGGCGTAGAGTTCAATTTGTGGCCGATGGTAATCCACTAGATCGACGATTTCTTCCCAATCAATCCCATCTGTTTCGTGGTTGATAACTTGCCATACCCCCTTTGAATCCTTGAAAAGCCTGCCTACAGTTCCCTCGACTATATGAGAACCAATCTCGGCGTGAATATGTCGTTCACGATAAACGTCACCTGCGTTTAACGCCATTTCTCTAACTTTCGCGTTTAGAAAACGATTGACCTCCTCGGGAACCGCCTCAGTGGCCTCCTCAGGCTGGAGTTCCGATATCGGCATCTGAATCTGGTGCTGTAAATACAGCCGCGTTGGACAGTGAGTATACGTCGTAAGTTCTGTCACCGAAAAGATTTTGTTAACTGAGGCAGCGATCAACGGTTCGATATGGAAGGTGGGAAATTCGGTTGATGGTAACGGGCTGAGTGCTTCCTCCTCAACGTAATCGAGTTTACTGGAAGATTTAATGATTCGAATGGGAAGATCGAAGGTAATCCGCGTAGTTTTTTCTCCTGACAAAGCTAGGATCGTCGTCGTCTGGTTTAAAACCGTGTCCTCCTGCGGTATCTCCGAAATCCCCAAAGCATCGAGCAGCCAATTCAGCCAACACAGCGTATTTCCCTTCTTATCGGCTGTTCCTGACAGAATCAGATGATCGCGAGCACGGGTCGTAGCCACGTAAAAGAGGCGCTGTTCCTCTGCCTCTGTTTTGATTTTTGCGCGTTCCCTCATCATCTGTGTCGCCCCCGGATCGCTCTGTTCGTAGCTTTTTTCTGGATTTGCGGGCCTAAAGCCAATACCTAACCGATCATCGATGAACGGTTCGGAATCATATCTGAACGGTCGATCTAGGTTAGGAAGGATGACAACCGGAAACTCAAGCCCTTTTGCTGCATGGACGGTCATCACCTCAACGGCATCCGCTGTCAATTGTGTTGCTGCTTGTCCTTCGCTTTCTTCTTCCTCAATGAGTAGGTTCAACCGTTCCAGAAAATCGAAGAGATCTGTAGATCCAAATCTTTCAAACTCCCTTGCAATCTCTAATAGTTTTTCGTAATTTGCCCACCGTTGCTCGCCGCCCTTCCCAACAGGGAGCACCCCAACTATTCCGGTGTCATTAACGATTTTACGGATAAGTTCGCTCGGCGGGGTACGGTGACAGATTTCGAGGTGGTTTTGCAGTATCTCGACTGCATAAACGATTGGAGTGGTTGAAGATTGATCTGACCCAGCGACGTAATCTTGGACTTTTTGCCAGAAGGGTACTGAGGAAGAATTCTGTGCTATTTCATATAATTCGACATCTGATACACCGAAGAATGGTGCGCGCAGAAGTCCGGCGAGTGCCACGTCGTTGGCTGGGTTGATGAGGAATTGCAGGTAGTTATTAATATCGTAAATTTCTTGACGCTGATAAAATCCAATACCTCCTGTGATTTTGTATGGAATCTCTGATTCGGTTAAGGCAGATTCAATTTCGGGTAAGCGTGTCCGGCTGCGGATGAGGATGGCAATATCGCTGTATCGAATTGACCGAGGTTTTTCACCGTCCCCCTCGGTCGTCCAAATCGTTTCCTCTGTCTCGACTAAATGACGGATGCGTTCCACAATCAGGTCGTATTCGTCAGCAGAAGGTTGTGGATCGCTCCCTACCGCTTCTTTTGAGCCAATGAGCAGCTCTACGTTGCCGGGCGAATCAGTCAACCTACCTTGGATCAGCGGCTGATACTTGACTTCAAACTCAGTTCGCCCCTTCATGAGCGGATCGAAAACTAAATTGACAAAGCCTACGAGATTGCGCAAAAGACGGAAATTTTCGGAGAATTGGAGTTCGCCACGCTTTTCTGAATCGCTTGCCTCAAGTTTCTGCTCCGTCCAAGTAAAGTCTTCAACGAACGCTTTCTGGTAGTTGGCTATATCCTGTCGTGTTTCATTAAATACTCGCACATCCGCCCCGCGAAAGCCATAGATGCTCTGTTTCTGATCACCAACAATAAACAGATTATCCAACTGAGAATCTGAAGGGTTCTGTTTGCGGGTATTCTCGTTGATAACTGCGAGCAAGTCCAGAATCTCGTATTGCAGCTGGTCTGTATCTTGGTACTCATCAATCATTATATAAGGATATCTTTGGGCGAGCTGTTCATGGATTGATTCTTGCCGTAATAGATCTCTGACTTTAATCTGAAGATCATCGAAATCGAGTTGTTCCGTCTGGGTTTTGTATTGTTTGTATGTACGTTGAACCTCGTCATAGACAGCTAGCAAAGAGCGTGTCACACGAATAAGTAATTCATCATCGGTGGCAATTGACGCGGAGGACCGGAAGTAGTTCGCTGCGGGAACAAGAAAATCAATCTCCTCCTGGATAGAGTCAGTCTCGGTTTTTGACCCAAGAAAATCTCTTTTGCTAATGTTTCCGTCTTTTGTTAAGAGTAGCGGAGCAAGTTCGAGGAGGGTTGGAATAACAGTTAGTATTGCCATTTGTGGAACAATATAGCCCAGCAATTCTAAGGCTATCGAAGCATTGGTAACTGATGGAGAGGATTGGAAGTAGTTCGCTGCACGAAAAAGAAAACCGACATTCTCCATGGTTGTGTCGGTCTCGGCATTTGAGTCAGAGGAATCCCTCTCGCTGATCTGTCCATCTTCCGCGAAGATTTGTGGAGCAAGTTGGAGGAAAATCGAAATGACCGTTAGTATTGCCAGTTGTGGAAAAATAAACCCTACCAATTCTAGGGCTATTGAAGCATTTTTCCCTTTAGCAATTTTTAAGACGCTGTCCAGAGAGCGTAACCAATTTCCGACAGAGAACTGATTTTCTAAACTCAGAGACAGTTGCGACTGTACATGCTTGCGCCAATACTCCAACACCTCTGAATCTGTGCGGCTGTATAAGCCGTGCATTAGACGCCCTACCACCTCACGCTGATAAATCAGTTCGTGTAAGTGCTGCTCAAGCCGGGTTTTACCAAAGATTCGCAGCAGCTGTACCAATTTCTCACGGTTTTCGTCATCATCGGGCAGATCTGCAATTTCTCTGAGTTTAGAATCAATGATGTCACGGAGAACCAACCGCTGCTGTATCCCTTGCAATTCACTGAATCCTGCATCAACCCCGGCTTCAACTGGATACTCCCGCAGAATCCGCGCACAGAATGAGTGAATGGTTGAGATCTGTGCAGACAGCATTCCGGTTTTGGTGCTTCTTAATTTTACATTGTTAGGTTCTTCCCTTAACCTTACGTCGAGTTCCTGAATAATGCGCTGTTTGAGTTCTGCTGCAGCTTTCCTTGTAAACGTAATTGCAACCACTTGATTGGGAGGCAGATCTGTTTCAAGCAAAATCTTGAGGTAGCGGTGAACCAATACCGCTGTTTTTCCTGATCCGGCGCTAGCGGTCACACTAATGTGACGATTGAGATCATGGGCTTTTTTCTGGTTCCGTGTAAATTCCACAATGCGGCGCCTCCCTAAAAAAAGGGCGATAGCACAAACAAAAGACCGTGATGCGAGTTTCAACCTTATCTTATCGCGGGTTATAGAGATAAAAGCCTCTCTACTAATCGTGGGTCTGTTCGTTTGTAAGCTATCGCCCGATTTGTTTAATACGTCTTTTTCGACCGTTTTTCCTGTTTAGCGAGTTTTTTCTCTTTACGTCCTTTTTTGGTCGCAGTCTTTTTGACGACGCCTTTATTTGCGCTGTCTAATGATTTACTGCCTTTTCCTCGATTACCTCTCATTTTTTATTCTCCTATTCTACTGTTCCGTTAACAGCTGCTAGATTAGAATGCAAGCTAACCAACCCTCACCTTGCAAGCCTGTTCTAGAACAACCATTTCTGCGATTCTACAGCTATCTGAACAAAATTGATTCAACAGGACTTACGCATTTTAGCACGGTGCCAAATGTCCGGCCTTCAGACTTGTGTCTTTCAGCATGGGTAATGCGGGGCAAGATGCCCCGCCTACGGTTCGCTGCGTAAGTCCTATTCAAATAAAACTTGAGTCTAGCTATCAGTTTTCGGACTCAAATCCCTAAGTGTGTAGGTTTGTTTGTGACGTACGAGACGACTCTTTGAAATCTACTTTTTAAAAAAGTTCGATCCATTTTTAAGAAACTTTTGTGAGTATAGCATAGAAGTTGATAGATTGAAAGTTAAAATTCTCCCTAGAGTTTTTCAGTGAATGCTTCTTCTGTTAGAATTGGAATATCGAGTTCGATGGCGCGGTCGTATTTAGTCCCCGGCGATACCCCGGCAATGAGGTAATCCGTTTTCTGACTGATGCTGGAACTGACCTTGCCACCCCGCTCTTTAATTTTTTCAGACGCTTCAGAGCGCGTCATTGTCGAAAGCGAACCTGTTAAAACAAAGGTTTTATCCGCGAAGATGCTATTAGAAACTTCTGGAGATTCGTTTGATTCCGCTACCCATTGAAGCCCTGCATCTTTCAGCCGTTTCAGGCATTCTTGAACCCTCTCTTGTGAGAAGAAATGGAGGATGCTTTCCGCAATTTGTTGCCCAATGCCGTGGATGCTCTCAATATCTTCTATACTTGCGTCGGCAAGAGCATCAATCGAGGAAAAGTGGTCAATCAGCAATTCCGCGACATTTGCACCAACATGGGGTATCCCTAATCCAAACAGCACTTTTGCGACTGGAATGCCGCAACTTGATTCAATAGCGTTTACCAAGTTTTCGGCGGATTTTTCTCCCATCCGTTCGAGACTGACCAGATCCTCCTGCTTTAATGCGTAAAGATCGGCAACATCACGGATCCATCCAGCTTCAACTAGTTGCTCAACGAGCGCGGGACCAAGCCCGTCAATATTTAACGCATTTCGTGAGGCAAAATGTTCAATGCGCCGTTTCAGTTGTGCGGGGCAGCCCACGTTGATACAACGAACCGCTGCTTCATCTTCCGACCGCTGCACCGAAGTTTCGCACACCGGGCAATGATTTGGTAAACGAAAGATCTTTTCAATGCCCTTTCGTCGATCTGTGAGTACAGCAGTAATTTTCGGAATTACATCTCCTGACCTCTCGAGAACTACCGTATCGCCGACGCGAACATCTTTGCGAATAAGTTCCTGCTCGTTATGCAGTGTGGCATGGGTTATCGTAGCACCAGCCAACTGTACCGGAGAAAGAATTGCCACGGGTGTCAAGACGCCGGTTCGCCCAACCTGCACCTCTATTGCTTCAATCTGCGTTGTTACCTGACGGGCGGGGAATTTACATGCAATCGCCCAACGGGGACTTTTTGCCGTGGTGCCGAGCATCTCTTGCTGCTGAAGTGAGTCAACTTTCACTACGATTCCATCGGTGTCGTAGGGAATCCCTTCCCTATCGGCCGTCCACCGACGACAATACGCAATCACATCCTCAATTGATGAGTGCCCTTCGGTGTAAGGGTTCATCTTGAACCCCACGTCCGCGAGCAGAGTCAGTGCTTCTGTATGCTTTATAATCTCGATTCCATCTGCGTAACCGAGGGTATAGATAAAAATATCCAGTGGACGTGACGCTGTGATGGTGGAATCCAACAAGCGAACAGAACCAGCAGCGGCGTTCCGCGCATTTGCGAAGGGGGCTTGGTCCTCTGCTATACGCTGTTGGTTCACTTCAGCCAATCGATCCCTTGGAATAAATACTTCGCCTCGGACCTCCAAAACGGTGGGCATCGGTTGGATCTGCCTTAATCTCAGTGGAATCGTGCGGATGGTGCGTAGATTCGCCGTCACATCTTCCCCATACTCTCCATCTCCTCGTGTTGCACCGCGGACCAACTTACCATCTTCATAAAGCAAGGCAACGCCCAAGCCATCAATTTTTAACTCTGTCACATACGCAAGCGGCAGATCAGGTAATGCCTTCCGCACACGCTGATCGAAATCGTATAATTCTTCAGGGCTATACGTATTATCGAGGCTCAACATCTGCCTACGGTGGGGGACACTCGTGCCGAGTGTAGTTTCACCACCAATCCGCTGTGTCGGCGAATCAGGTGTAACCAGTTCAGGCTGCACAGCTTCTAGGCGTTCTAACTCCTTCATTAGCTGATCATATTCCTGATCTGAAATCTCCGGCTGATCGTCGATGAAATACTTGCGTTCATGGTAGCAGATCTGTTCCCGTAATGCCTCAACCTGATTTCGAGTAAAATCGTCTGTCATAATGCCACGCAATTACGGTTACCGGTTTTATTGGACTGGTTTTGTGTGCCTATCCGGAGGGAGAACTCACATCTCGTCTGATGTCGGGGCTGAATCCATCATATCACAGAAATTCGACGTTGAAAAGTTGCCAGAAAACGATTTTCCACAACGCATCTTCTTTGCGGAAATCTATTTGGCAATCAACAATAATCTCTCTTTTGTCGAGTCGCGGTCTGTCGGGGCCTGGGCCCTGCTCGCTAATGATGTGTAGGGTAAGTCGGGCAGACGCCTGACGCGAATTGGTCACCTCCACCTGAATTTTATTAAACTGAAATTGGAGGTCATCATACTTTCCAAACACTTTAGTGATTGTTGGATTAACTTCATCGAACGTTGCGGGAATAACGCCTGTGGCTAACCCAAGGAGGGTAATAGGATCATCTCCTGCGAGGTAAGTTTCCGAGAAGAGTTCTTGAATTGTCTTCAATTTACCCACATCCAATGTTTCAATTAGGGCTGAGAAACGCTCCAAGAATTGATTAATCTCCATTTCGGGATTCGTCGCGGGCATAAGTGGGATGTTCAGTCCAACACGACCAGTCCTAAGTTCAAAGCTTTCTATTTTAGTTTGATAATCGGTAGCTTCAATCATTAAACTGACGGATCCCGAGAAGGGAACCCCTGTGAAATTGTATCTGCCATCTATTTCGGTAATCATTGTCTGATCCAATAAGTTGATAGTTGCGCCCGTAATTGGGTTCCCCGTTGTGCCATCGGTAATGACACCTGATACCGCCCCAAGCTTCGGATCGAGCGGAATATTTAATTCTACCTGTTCAGCCCTAAGTTCAAATTTCTTCATTTTGGGTTGGTAATCAATGTTCATGACGACTAAATTGTGGGTATCCGAATAACGGATCCCTGTGAAAACATATTTGCCCTCTGTTCCAGTTTCTACCGTCCGACCTAACAAACTGACGGTTACACCCGGAATCGGTTCTCCTGTCTTGCTATTGATGATAATTCCCGACACCATTCCAAACTGCGGATCTTCCTCCCCTTCTCGGTCTAGTGTCTGTTCAGGTTTTTCTCCTGGCTCGACAGGAGTTGAAGATGAATCTTCACCGCAGCCCAGACCAGTAATAGTCCAAATCAGAAGAAGGAAAAAGCATAAATTGATTTGAAGTTTCATTCGACGTATCCTCCGTTTAATACACAAGACACGAGTGTGCCCAAATTGTATAGAAAATTAACGCGTGTCGCGTGATAAACTCGTCATGGAATGACTTTGCTCAAAGGGTATTCAATAATCCCCTCTGCGCCTACGTTCCTGAGTTCTGGGATAAAGTCCCGGACAATATGCTCATCGACAATCGTTTCGACAGCATGCCAGCCATCTTGGCTAAGTTGGGAAATCGTTGGATTTCTCATCGCTGGCAAAATCGCGAGCAAGGATTGTAGATTTTCTTGAGCAATGTTCATTTTGAGTCCAACTTTGTTTTGTGCTGCCAACGCTCCGGAAAGGAGTATATACAAACTTTCCGCCTTTTTCCGCTTCCATTCATCTGCCCAGCTCTCGTTATTTGCAACCAGCATCGTAACCGATTCAATGACGACATCAACAATTCTTAATTGATTGGCATACAAGGTGCTCCCAGTCTCCGTAATCTCTACAATTGCATCGCAAAGATGGGGAATCTTTACCTCTGTGGCGCCGTGTGAAAATTTGACAGTTGCATTGACACCATTATCCTTGAGGTATGAGTTTGTTGCTCCAACCAATTCGGTGAAGATGACTTTTCCTTCGAGATCTGCGACAGACTGGACGGGGGAATCTTCTGCAACTGCCAGCACCCATCGCGCTGGCTGTGTGGTCTGCTTACCATAGGTAAGCGACGCGACTTCTAGCACATCAACGTTACATTCGCGGACCCAATCTCGACCCGCTAACCCCACGTCAATGACACCGCGTTCTACGTAGAGTGCCATCTCCTGTGGGCGCAGCAACATCACCTCAATCTCATTGTCATCAATGTGCGGATAGTATGACCTGCCGCTGATTGTAATTGTGTAACCTGCTTGTTTGAAAAGGTCAATGGTGAATTCCTGTAGAGACCCCTTGGGGATCCCTAATTTGAGTTTGTTCATCGGTTTCTGTGTGTTGCCTCCAAGTTTTTCGATTGCTTCGTTCTAACACCAAATTCTACTATCATTATTACAGAGATTGCTTTATGGTGAAACTCTTTTCGCTGTGCTTCCTTCACTTCATCCGCGGATAAGCTACGGACGGATTTTTAGCCGTGCTTTCTCTACTGTCTGTCAAGTATAATCAGGAATTATGGTGAATTTTAAAAATAAAGAGACACTTTCGCTCCCCGGTAGGTGCGGTTGGAAACCCGACCGCATACACACCGTTGGTTGGGTTGAAACGGCGCAGTTGGAAACAGCGCCTACCAATTTGGAGTGTTTCATTAATTCTAAGATCTACTATAAAGAGACACTTTCGCTCCCGGGTTTCCTAACCGCACCGACTTGGAGTGTCTCATCAATTCTGAAATATACTATAGTATAAGATATGGTATGATACCATACTCCAATCTGTATTGTCAAAAGTGGAAGGAAAAAGGCGTGTCACATGATATATCCATTGAGTTTGTCAACACGCCTTAATCCCTTTTTAAGGTGCTCGGATCGGCGCTGCGTGTGCTGCAAGAGTTGACGAAATGTGTAACAAAAACGCCCTGTTGCAAGGTAAGCATCTTGACACGCTAAGACGGATCGGGTTAAAATAGAAATCAGATGCAGAACTGCTACAAAATTGATTTTCTTTGGAAGTCCTAAAACGTGGAGGCATATGAAAGAATGGCAAACAGGATTGAAGTTGGTCAACTCAAAATTGATGAGGGACTGTATTGTCTGATACGGGACGAAATTGCGCCTGGCACAGGCGTGGAAGCGGATGCATTTTGGACATCGCTTGGTGAAATTGTTGCTGATCTCGCACCCAAAAACCGGGTGCTTCTAGATAAACGGGACGCATTGCAGCAGCGAATCGACGAATGGTATTTATCGACAAAAGGCGAACCGGTCGAGTCGAATGAATATGAGGAATTTCTGGCGGAGATTGGCTACCTCCTCCCTGAGGGTAGAGATTTCCAAGCGATTACGGCGAATGTAGATCCCGAAATTGCGGGGATCTCGGGTCCCCAACTGGTGGTGCCCTTGGATAACGCCCGTTATGCGTTAAATGCTGCCAATGCTCGTTGGGGGAGTCTGTATGATGCGTTGTACGGCACGTATCTGATTACGGAGGAGGGGCGTGAGCAAAAGGATGCGGACTACAACCCTATGCGCGGCGCGGCTGTCATCGCCCAGGTAGAGGTGTTTTTAGATGAGATGGTGGGGCTTGAACGGGGTAACTTCCGAGAAGTTACGCAATTCTCACTCAAAAATGTTGGTGGAACCAACCAATTGGTTGTAAGGCTTAAGGATGACAGCGAAGTAGGTTTAGCCGACCCCAGTAAATTTGCCGGGTTTCATGAAAAAGATGGTGAATTGTGCACTATTTTGTTCAGAAATAATGGATTACACATTGAAATTCAGATTGACCGCACTCATCCTGTTGGAGAGGCACATCCTGCGGGCGTAAAAGACGTGATCCTCGAATCCGCCATTACCACAATTCAAGACTGCGAAGATTCTGTCGCCGCCGTTGATGCTGAGGATAAGAGAAAAGTCTACAGCAACTGGAACGGCATTATGCAGGGGACGCTGGAAGCTTCCTTTGACAAGGATGGGCAGCAGATGACCCGCACGCTAAATGCAGATAAAACCTTTAGGGCACCAGATGGGTCAACACTGACACTCCCGGGGCGAAGTCTTCTGCTGATTCGGAATGTTGGAATTCACATGTACACCGATGCAGTCACCACGGCAGATGATCAGGAAATTCCCGAGGGCTTTCTTGATGCGATGGTCACATCGCTGGCGGCGATACACGATCTGAAAAGAAGTGGGGAGTACGTCAATAGCCAGACGGGTAGTATCTACATCGTCAAACCCAAACTCCACGGTCCCGAAGAAGCTGCAGCAACAGTCGAACTGTTTGAACGGGTAGAACGCGCACTTGGGCTTGAACGAAATACGCTGAAAATGGGGATTATGGATGAAGAGCGTCGCACCACCATTAACTTAAAAGAAGCCATTCGCGCAGCGCAAGAACGGGTCGTGTTTATCAATACCGGATTTCTAGATCGGACAGGTGACGAAATACACACCAGCATGGAAGCGGGACCGATGATCCCTAAGCCTGACATCAAAAACCAACCGTGGATGCTTGCCTATGAAGACTGGAATGTGGATATCGGCATTGAGACGGGGCTCCCTGGTAAGGCACAGATTGGTAAAGGGATGTGGGCAATGCCGGACGAAATGGCAGCGATGATGGAGCAAAAGATAGCTCATCCGCAAGCTGGTGCGACGACCGCTTGGGTGCCTTCACCAAGAGCTGCCACGCTCCACGCCGTACATTACCACGAGGTGAACGTCAAAAACAGACACGAGGAACTTGCGACCAGGGAACGTGCCAGTCTGTCGGATATCCTGACGCCGCCGTTATCGGATGGCGAATTCAGTGAGGCGGAAATCCGGCAGGAACTGGATAATAATGCTCAAGGAATCTTAGGTTATGTGGTACGCTGGGTTGATCAGGGGATTGGCTGTTCAAAGGTGCCGGACATCCACGACGTCGGATTGATGGAAGACCGAGCGACGTTGCGTATATCGAGTCAGCACATTGCTAACTGGCTACATCACGGCGTTGTGACGAGGGAACAGGTCATAGAAACCTTTGAGCGGATGGCTGCGATTGTTGACCGGCAGAATGCAGGAGATCCGAACTATCGAAACATGGCACCCGAATTTGACCAGAGCATCGCCTTTCAGGCGGCACTAGATCTAGTCTTTAAGGGAGGAACAGTTCCCAACGGTTATACAGAACCTGTGCTGCATGCTCGTCGGAGAGAGGTCAAAGCGACGCAGTAATGTGTCGCTTCGACTTCCCGAATTAGACTCGCACAAACTTCTGGAACCGTTTTTCCGCAATAACCTCACTTATATAGACATCGCCACGGGAGTCAATCCATATACCGTGCGGTGAATTGCTGAACTGTCCAGCCTGTTCGCCTTTCTCACCCCACTGAGTGATAATCTCACCGTCAAGCGTCATGACTGTGATGCGCTGCCCACCCTCTGCGATATGAATGACATCATCCGAGTCTATAAACAGATCATTGGGAGAACGGAGGTCTCCCCACTCCGTCAGATATTCTCCGTTTGAATCGAAAATCTGACACCGAAGATTCCCTCGGTCTAAGATATAGACCCGATCATTTTTGTCCACGGTGACATCATGCGGCAGGTTAAACTCGCTAGGTCCCGATCCCGGTGTGCCCCATGAAACGATAACTTCGCCATCAAGCGTCATGCGGTGAACCCGCGATTGTCCGTAGCCGTCCGAGACGAACATTTCGCCGGATTCGGATAAGACCGCACGGGTTGGTCGATTAAATGGCTGCCCCGGTGGACCGGGGCATCCACAGTTCCCCACGTTTGTAGAAGTTCCCCAGAAAGCGAAAACCTCCGAACGGTGTGGTCATCGGTGTCCGTAGTGTAGATTTCATCGTCGGGACTTATCCAAATTCCGTGTGGTGCTTTGAAGATATCTTCGCCCCAAGAACCGATGAACTTCCCATCTCGTTCAAAAACGAGCATGGCGGGATTAGGACTCCGATTGAACACATAGACACGGTCTTGGGAGTCACAAGCTATAGCGGAGGCGAGCCCCAACTGCGGTATCTGCCCCCAGCCTTCTACAACCTCATATCGATAATCGCCACTTCCGTAAACCATACTAATTGTCCCTCCTCATTTGGTTTTGGTTCATGTTAAGAAATCGTGCAACAGAAACCGTAGGGAACGCAGATCTGCGTTCCCTGCTAATGAGCAAATTGTTTTCACGTTTCACTTCCCCAAATTATCATTTGTCGTATTTGAAACGTGCAATCCCTCCCTGGTTCGCTAATTCAGCACGCGCATAATGCGCTGGCATCTGGGGTGATTTCCACCGACCTGCTACTTGCATATCCACAACAGACGCTCCAGCTCTCGCAAGTGACATAGCAGAACCAACCCGCAGCGAATGACTAGAAACAAAACCTTCCACACCCGCAGCCCGCGCCCTTGCCTTGATTGCTATACGTGCACCCTCAACTCCTAACCTATCGTGAATCACACGGCCACCGCGCTTTAACCGCCTAAATAGCGCACCTTTCTCTATGCTCACCATCTCCCTATATCTTTCTATCATCTCCATTGTCGGCGGCCCGACGAAAAGTGTTTCACCGTTTCCTTCCTGATTGTCCTTAGACCGGCGAACTGTCAAAGTGTTTTCTCCCAAATCCTCAATGTTCACCGTGACAGCTTCAGAAATTCGCAACAAGCAATCGCTCATCAACCGAATCAGGGCGGAGTCCCTGAACCCAGCGATGGTTTTCTCTGCTTCGGCAAGCGCACAAATCCGTTCAACATCGGGCCAGGTTAAGCCATCTACCTGTCCACGACCCCGCCCACACCCCGCTCGCCGAATACCAGTCAGCACCTTATTCGTTAACTCACCGACGACCTCTCTGCCTTCAGCGTTTGCTGCTTGCCACCTGACAGCTGCCACGACGATGCCAATCGTTGCCGGTGCTTTGCCATCTGTGTAAAGTTCTGCGATATATTTGGCGACAATCTCATCCGTCAAACAGTCAGGTTGGAAGCCATTGGCATATAGCCAAGTGTGAAACCTTTTTAGCGCGTGTTGATACGCTTTAAGCGTGTTTGGTGCGATACTCTGCTGAATCAGTGAAGCCATTTCACGGTCAATATCCGATTCGGGATTTTTCAAACTGTCGTTAGCCATGCTGTTGATTGTTCCTTCCCAACTATGATGAATACCAAAAACAGATAGACACTTTCGCACCTCGATTTCGATCCCGCCTGTCCCGATAAATCGGGATTAAGAAACGGGCAGCTACAGTAAAGTCTTGATGAGGCGTCCGTAGTGAACGCAGATCTGCGTTCACTACGGAAGTGCGTAAGTCCTACTTTATTTGGAATCAACAGTAAAAGTTGTAATTGAGAACCCCTGCCAACCTTCCCATTCCCCGGTGATGGGGAGCGACAGGCATCACTGAGCAGTGAAGTCACCTCCTGTCGCGGAAAGGATAACCGGACTACTGAGCATAAATTGTGCCAATGCTGGATCTAACCAAGGGTAACGCCAAGAAACCCTTTAATAGCCTTGGTTTTGGAGGACACGGGCAGGCAGGTAGCGTGCTAATGAATGGCTGAATCTGTCTCAATTTGCGACACATGAGATAGGTTGAACGGGAGGATATTGACGGGAGCAGCCTGTAATGACGCGGGAGGTGGCCGAGTCTGTAGCAGAATACTACAATTTTTGCATTTTGCTACAGTCAAGAAGAGCTCATTAGCACATTACGCTATGACGACTAAACGCGACACGTCCATTTTCCGGTATTCAGGTTCACGTAATGGCAAAGCGGTTTCAATCCAACTTTTGAGAATCTTAATTCGACACGAAGGGTTGAGACAACTTCAATTATACAAATGAATATGGGGGTTGTCAAGGCTTTTCTGGGCGATTTCTTGTTATTTTTAACGATTTTTTTGCAAAAATGGTGCAATATTGGCTATAATGAGATGAAAACGCTTCCGATTTGCCCGGTATTCTTTGAATCCGCTGGTAAAAACTCAGATTTCCTATGAGTTGGATTCGTATAATTGAAGTTGTAACACTTTTTTATGTTTGAAGCGGAAATTTTTGTCCATCACGGAATGCCAAAGCATTCCCAACAACTCATAGGAGATTGAATAATGTTCAGTTCACGGCGTTTGAAAGCAATCGTTCTACTCGTTGCGGTCATGGCCGCCGGCTTTGTGCTATTTGACACTTTCTTTGTTCAGGAAACCACAGCACAACTCTCAAACTTGACGTGTGATACACTATACGCTTATTGCAGCGCTTGGAGGGGGATTGCATCGTATATGTGTAGCAAATACGGTTCTGAGAGTGCAACGTGTGGATATTACGTCGGGAAGGCTCTTACGAAGTGTTGGCCCTGGCTAACCCAGTGTGGAGGTGGTTAGATTATTCAGCTTGGTGTGGATTTCCCAATCCATACCAAGCTATTATCCAAATGCTTTAGGAGAGTCAAGTCCATGAAAAACGAGTTAATCAGAAAAGCAATGCTTGTAGCCAGCGCGATATTGATAGGAGTAGCTGTTTGTATGTCAGTGTGGTTTTTTCTTCGGGCGCACAAGAACGAGCCCCTTCTTGCACATGAGCGCATTACTTCCTCCAACAGCGGACTGATAACTGAAAGTGGAAAAGCTCCGCAACAGGGACAAAATAGCGATGAAGAACAGCTAAATTTCGCAGAGAGTGCCGCACGGGGTATCAAAAGTAATTTTATGTCCATCTATACCCAAGAACATCTTGCAACCCCCTCCATGCAAAAAATGCTTGAAATGATGGATTCGCAGGAGTTCATTAAATATTTAGAGAAGGATAATCGCACTCAGCGGGACTGGAATGACTTTCTAGAATCGCAGGGGTTTCCGGTAAATCGAAACGTGTTTTCTGAGGTATTCCGAGATGAATTTCCCACCGGGGAGCCTGATGATTATGAGCCAGAGATGCGTCTAAAGATAGCACAAATGTTTCTTAGCATCGAAACGTTAGATCCGCAAGACCCCCAGCAATCACGGTTGCAACGTGCGAAGGTCGTTGCCGAGCTAATGAACAAAGAACAACCAGAACGCGCATGGTTCGTCGGACAGTTCGGGGAAGACTGGGATGGCGCAATCATGGAGGCGGACGGCGACATCGTGAACAACCCCGCTTTTATATGGATGACTGACGTACAGCGAAACGCGGCAAGCATTGTCGCTGCTGCAGAGGCAGCAGGGGACGATGCACCCGAAACACAGACTTCTGCTTCTTCGTGGGATATGTCGTCTGTCATGGAAAGCCCCTCAGCATCTCACAGCGAAACAGAAATACTCGCTACGCCTGATACATCAGACGGTGCTACAATGACTGACGCCGAGATTGAATCAGAAATCGAAAAGTCGTTGACATCTCAGCCGCGCGAGGTGCTCCCCGATGAACGTCCTGATACGCCGCTCGAGATTCAAAGCGAGCTTGAAACAAGCCTGAAAGCGCAATTTTCATCAGAGCGATTCGAGCGGGCAATGTCTACTTTGGATAAGTACGGACCCAAAGAAGGGCTCCGCCGTCTCAGAGAAAACGACCCAGAGGTTGCCAAACAAGTGGAACGGCACCGTAAAGGAGAGGAGGTTTCTAAATGAAAGTGTTCCTGATAATATGGGGAGGATGCTGTTTCTTGGTTGTTGTGTTTTTGTTTCTTGTGTATGCGACGGACCAATTGCCCGGTGTATCCATTGATCAATCCCGTTCCGAGGATCTCAATAAATCGGGACAAGTGAAGCTGCAAGTCAAAGACTCTCGGAACGGAGCAGAGGAGGAGTGTTCGCCGTGTGAGGATAATCTTAAACAGCTTAAAGAGGCGCTGGAACGGGCAGAACGCGAACACGAAGGTAATGTAAATGCTGAGAATGTGGTGCCTCCAAAAAAGGCGTTTGAACAACTACAAAAGGCACTTGAACTGTTCAATCAAGAGAGGACTCCCGAGAATGTGGCGCATATGAAAAAAATGTTTGAACAATTCAATAAGGTATTGGATCTGCATGACCCAAAGGAGAATGCCAAAACTGCTGCCATTACTACATCCAATACACAGTAGGAGCAGAAACAAAATCTGATGAATCGAAAACAGAAGTGTTTCTACACGGCATGGGGCGCGTTGATTATGCTCATTGGGCTAGGTGTAGGAACACTCATTTGTCCTCCGCTGATCGCACAAAGAGAGGACGTTCTTGGCGATCTCAAGTGTAGTTCGCTAACGGTGGTCGATAGGTCGGGGGAGCCTGCGATTGTCTTACGCGCCGATGAGTCCTTAGAAAATGGGGTTTCCTCTACAATCCGGAGGAGACAAATGCGGTGCAATTATACGCCGATGAACTGACGAATCGTGTCACCGTCCACAATAAAGCAGGCATCATCAGATGGGAAGCACCTTAAAGAGTAGGAACCGTGCCCTTAAACGCTCGAAGCGTTGGAGTTAATAGGTGTGGGAGGGGCATCCCTGCCCCTGATACACCCGATGAATTAGGCAACGCAAAGCGGTATCATACCCTTTTTCACAGGTATGATACCGCTTTTTTTATTCTCACAAGAAGTTTTCCTGATCAATGTATATGCATGTTCAGAAATTGTGCAATATATTGATTGAGGTAGGCATCAATGCGTAGGTTCGTAGTAGTGCAATTTATTGCGCGGCCAACTACAGATTAAGAACCTGTTTGAAAAATCCAAATAATCTCTGAACATTGTCATTTTACCGGTAAATCCTCTGAAAATCGGTTGATTTTGCACTTGGCATGGGAAAAGATGACCGTTTCACGTACTCTTAAAACAGCCTCTTAGCCCCAGCGGGGCGACATGTTTATAGAATACAGGACAAACAAACAACCTAAGCCCCAAATACCCAGTGGGTCATCCGTATCAAATGGCTCATTGAGCCTAGCATCTTGTGCAACATTCTAGGTATTTCCGACATGTGAACAACTTTCTAAAGATGACCCCTTCACTTTTAAAACAGGCTCTAAATGAAAAACATGGCTCCTATTGAACGTTGAAAGCTGCTTAGGGCGATGGCTTAAATTTCATAGTACATTTCCGAGGCGTTTGCTGTCAAACCGTCCAGAAATGAGTCATAGCGTGGGCTTCCTCCTTATTCTTCCGCTTTTTGTCTCTGTCAAATTCCCTAATTTACTATGAAAACTATGAAACTTTGAAGCATTTCTCAACAAAGTTTTCAAGTAGTAACTTTTGATGTTAGTTAGCTGTGACTTAGCTCTGAGAGGTGCGAGAAAGATTTGTAACCATCATGGTTGGAGCAGTGTAGAGTGTGCCAATGCTCATAAAGCAGCCATTGACACTTGTATTCGGGAATATATCCTGTGTGACAATTAGGCAAGGTGCTCGGTGTGAATTTAACAATTCATGCCGAGCATAGCTATATTTTAGGAGACTGAAACCTATGCAAACTGAATCCGTAAGAAAGGCGATATATGTTGGCGGCGCACTGTTTATAGGGCTAGCCGTTTGTATATCGGTGTGGTTTTTTCTGCGCGAGTATAAGGGGAGGGAAATTCAAGACCAAAGCCAGCAGTCCGTCCCAAATATCAACAAAGTTGCCAACAACGAAACCGCAACAGTTGCTCTACCTTCACCCGATTGGGAAGGACTCGTAACTGAAAAAGAAAAAGTCGCGAGGCAAAGCAGAAAGATGTTTAGCTCTCTCTTGAGCGAAGAGCAGCTTGCAATGCCCTTTACCCAAAAAATGCTTGAGGCAATGGATTCGCCGGGGTTCTTTGACCTACTGGGAAGTCATTTCACTGAACGGGAGTGGTATGACTTTATGGAATCACAAGGGGTTCCGGTAATTCGGGGGCATAGCGGGCTCTTCCGTAAATTCATTCCCAACATGGAGTTGGCGGATTATGAGCCGGTAGTGCGTCGAAAATTAGCGGAATTGTTTATAGCCACTGAACCGGTGGACCTGACGAACCCAATGGCAGCAGCTCGAAAACATGCCGAAGTATTGGCTAAACTGGCTGATACAGATAAGGTTAGTCTGGTATGGTTTGTTGAAAATTTCGGTGAAGACTGGGATGTAGCAATATTAGGAGGGGCGGGTGCAGAGAGCAACCCCGCTTTTATATGGATGACTGACGTGCAGCGAAACGCGGCAAGCATTGTCGCCGAAGCAGAGAAAGCGGGAGTGGATCCCCCCGAAACACAGGCCTCTGCTCCTTCGTGGGACCTATCGTCTGTCATGGAAGATCCTTTGGTATCTCCTGACGCAATGACGGGAGAAAGTCCAAGTATATCCCCACCGGCGACTGATGCTTTAGCCTCCCCTGCAATTCTCAACCCCGAAACCGATGCCGCAGCAACACCGGCACCGGGCTTGACCGATGCGCCCCAAGCACCGACCCATCTTCCCACCGTAGAAGGCCTTGAAGCCTCCCTGAAAGCACGGTTTTCTGCTGAGCGTTTCGAGCGGGCGATGTCCACGTTAGAACGATATGGACCAGAAGAGGGGCTTCGCCGCTTGAGAGAAAGCGACCCAGAGGTAGCCAAGCAGGTTGAAAACGCTCGATATCGTAACCGAGAGTCCGTTCCGAGACCAGGGGAAGTTTTTCAATGAAAGTGTTTATGATAACGTGGATAGTGTTTTGTTTCTTGGTCATTGTGGGATTGTTTATCGCGTATGTAACAGACAACTTGCCCGGTGTGCCCTCTCCCCAATCCCGTTCCGAGGATCCCGATCCCGACTTGTTGAGGATGCCAATGAATCAGCATAAATCGGGACAGGTTGAGTCGGAAACAGAGGAGGAGTGTTCGCCATGTGAGGAGAATCTGGCGCGGCTCCGAAAAGTACTTGAACAACAGGCGGCAAGCCAGGGGCATTCCGGGGGCTCGACACCGTAAAGGAGAATTTACTATGAAAAGCAGATGTTTCGTCCTAGCCGCTATTCTCGCAATGGTAGCAATGACCATTATCCTGATAAACGAAGTGATCCTAGCCCAATCTCCCGATCGGGGCGATCCGCGTGCGGGTATTGTGGCGAGTATGACCGCATTTGCTGATAATTCGTGGGCAGATCTCACGTTTACCCTCAAAGTTGATGACGACACGCTCATCAAAACTCGTCCCGTTTATCAGAAATACCGTGATGATCTTGAGAACGCTGTCAAAGCTGCCAGAGAACCTGGAAGGGTTGTAAGCTTGTATGGATTGATGAAAGCGATTCGCGATGAGTTCATGACAGAATTGCAAGCGGTATTGACCGAAGCACAAATCGCTGAACTCAAAGCACTTGAAAAGAAGCGTATTGGGCTGATGCGTCGAGATGGTGGCAAATGAATCACAGGCAGAAATGTTTCTGCACCGCATTGGGTGCCGTAATTATGCTCATTGGACTGGGAGTCGGGGCTATCGTTTCACCACCTCTGATCGCACAATGGGAGGGCGTGTTTGGTGAGATTCAGTGTGCCTCGCTAACGGTGGTTGATAAGTCGGGGGAGCCTGCGATTGTCTTACGCGCCGATGAAACCTTGGGGAACGGGGTTGTCATCCACAATCCAGCGGGTACGTCTGCGCTGCTCTTGGTCGCCGATGAAACGGGAAATAGCGTTGCCATCACTGATAAGTCCGGGGAGCCTGCGGTGCTGTTACGCACCAGTGAATTGGCGACTCGTGTCATCGTCCGCAATCCGGCGGGCAAAGATGGAATTCGTATCTCTGCGGGTAAAGTGACCAACCGTGTAACGGTCTATAATCAAGCCGAAGCAAATGCGGTGCAATTATACGCCGATGAGGTTGCCAATCGTGTTTCTGTCCACAATCAAGTAGGTATCATCACGTGGCAAGCACCTTAAAGGGTAGGAACTACGCCCTTAAACGCTCGAAGCTTTGTAGTTCGGTGATTTATCACCGATGGACACCGTTCCCAACCCTGGTCACGATTTACTCCGATCAATCGGGGTGAATCGGGCAACTTCAGCGAAGACTCTGTTAAGGAGTCCGTGAGAAACAACAACCGTTGTTTCCTAATGAAATGTGTAAGTTCTAAGCAATATAAAAAGCGGTATCATACCCTTTTTCACAGACATGATACCGTTTTTTTGTGCTCACAAGAAGTTTTCCAGATCAATCTTTGCTCATGTTAAAAAATCATTCAAATTCACAAAAAACCCAACGAGGCGATACGGGACTTCACAGTTTCTATCCTGTAAATCCTTGAATCCTGTAAATCCTGATTCAGACAAAGGTTCATCCGTTCAATCCCCCCATGAGCCAATGAACAAATTGTTTTCACGTTTCACCCTTAACCTCGCCAGCATTAACTCCCAACCCTCGGCGATACGCCTCCAATGACACGAGGTCAGCGGGAGCGACGTTGCCGAGGTTGACCTCTGAACCGTATCGATCTATAAGCTGACGACGAAGGTGATGGATGCCGTGTGCGGTTACCCCGGCAATCCACGGTCCCGGTAACTCAAACATGACTTTCTCCAATCCTACGAGTTCCACAACTGCCTCAACTGCTTTTGCTGTGCCAACATCTTCGCTGACCAACTCAGCAGCTTCTAAGAGTACAAGTGCTGCGCCGGCGTCGAGACACCCCTGTGCATCGTCAGGAAAAGGGATTTCGCTCGCCAATCCCTCCTTCTTGCCGACCTCGCCCATAACCTGCAAGCCGTGTTCATCGACCGCTTGACGGATCATCTTCCGCTTCCACGCAACCGAAACGGTGCCAAGGTTATCCGATACCTCAACCCAACGATAGCCTGCCTCAACGATCGCAGGAAAGTAGAGATCCGCCTTCCCTGACACCTCCGCGTATTCGAGAAACATACCTCCCGCAAACGGCTCAATCTGGTGTTCCCGATACTTTTTCAATTTCCCCGTTAAAACATCATTTGACAACAAGCGGGAGATGCCGACGGCAATCTTTGCAAAGTCGAAGTGGTCTGCCCCAGTCTCGATTAGGTCTTCCTGTTCATGCAGCCCAATGCCCCAATCGATAACCATCGTCAGACCCCAATCTCTCGGTTTACCCTGCCGTTTGATTCCATCAATCCCTTCAAAGAAATGTGGGCTCATTTGTTTTGTATCTCCGTTATGCCTAAAAACTCAGGACTAAGACTTGATATCTATGTACTTATCTTCCCTCCGCAAATTCAGGCCTTCCCAACGCATCCGTCTTTTCCTGCCGTTCATACCGCCGTAGTTCACTACCCGCATCCGCCAAGATCCGTTCCCACGCCAGCGCGCGCCGATCTTCCGCACTCGCCACGATGTTATGCTGACACGTTGGATCTACTTCCAAGTCAAAGAGGCGCGGATTCTGCGAATCAACACCGCTAAAGAACCAATTCTTTGAATCTTTGTACCACACAGAGTTGCCGTAGCGACAGGTCAGATAATCTCGTGCCTCAAATCCGCTGCCGCCTTCTACCAATGGAAGTAGGCTTTGTCCCTCTATTTTACCGATTGGTTCGACGCCAGCGGCGGCAATGACGGTCGCCGGCACATCCAAACTGTAGACAAATTCGTCGCGTGTACTTCCAACACCGATTCCGTCGGGGTGGCGTAGCAGCATCGGGAGGTCCATTGTGCCCGGATACATGAAATCCGCCGGTTTTCCTGTAACCCGATCCGGGTTTTCACCGAAGTTGGTTCCGTGATCGCTCAAAAATATCACGAGCGTATTCTCCTTCAATCCCAGCCTATCGATGGTATTAATCAATTTTCCAAACCATGTGTCCACCATTGTTACCAAACCGGCATAATTTGATCGAATGCTCGGCAAACGCTCTTCGACTTCGGGATTGCGGTCAAGTGGTCCATAGGGCGCAGAAAGATAGATCGGCTCTCGGTCTTCTCGGCTCCCGTAAAGATCGTAATAGTGAAGCGGTGCTTCCCAAGTTTCGTGCGGAGTAAAGGTGTCGACGTAGAGATAAAATGGACCGTTGTTATAATTTTGTTCGACAAATTGTGTCGCTGCCCGGAATGTGCGGGCTGCGGGCCAAGTCTCTTCTGGCTGCTCCGGCTGCACATTCACCAAATGCGCCCGAATCCGATCCGCCCCTCCACGATAGCGCGATAGCAGCCTTTCATCCGCGTGTGCAATAGCATTGTACCGGTCTTCCGCCTGACCGCGGATATATTCCCACTGTAGAAATCCACGCGTAAAGTTCATCCCCGGTACAAAATAGTGGGGTACATCTGCGAAGAAACCGGTATGATAACCTTGGCGGACAAGTGCCTCCGCTATTGTGCTTTCCTCCGATGATAAGGGCTGCCATCCCGGGATATAGACATTATCCCAAGGTACAGGACGGTAATCCCGAAATGGGAACGCCCGTCGACCGCTATGCAAGGTGCGACGCGTCGGAATCGTTGGCAGGCATTCTGGATGTGCATTTGTAAATCGTACGCTGTCTTGAGCGAACCGATCCAGATTGGGGGTATGAATCCATTTATTCCCATAGGCTCCCAGATACGCTGTCCTAAGCGTATCCGAAACCACAACCACAATATTCCATGGTTGACTTACACTTGATGTCACTGCTTCAGCCATGTCCCCTCCTTATCTATTCGCCGGTTACCGGTGTAAGGCTGATTGCCTATACGTTGATGCTATAACAGATGGACTAAATCGCCAGAAATCGAAGATTGTCAATTGCTAACCTATAGTTACACCAATTTCCCGTCCAACGTGCCGGATATACTGCTGACCTGCAATTGTCTCCAATTCAGGGAAGTGCTCTACATGTACCGGAACGTCATTGTCTAAGGCATCCAACCGTCGAAGTATTGTCGCATAATCCATCATACCGGTACCCGGAACCGCTTCATCCACACGGCTAATAATGCTAATCGGTTGCGCTGACCACATTGTAGCATCTTTTGCGTGCATCGTGACAATTTTATCCCCAATTCCATCGAAAATTTCATTGATAAAGTCTGTCATCCTAAGAAACATATGCGGTCCTGTCATATTCACAGGATCGAAAAGTGCTTTCAGACGTGGGGACGGGACGGCATCAAAGAGTTCCTGATATCGCTCGACGGAATAGACCGGTGTGATGATATGAGGATGTATCGCTACGTCCGTCTCGAATTCTTCCGCGTAAGGCATCAGTTCCTCGACCGCGCCAATACATCGTTTCCAAGTTTCCTCAGACCACATAGCCGGAATGGTCCCACCCCGTTCCGCAAAAGTTTTCGGCATCTCGTCAATCCAGATTCTACCGATGAGTATCGCGCAGGCGATGCAATGTGCCCCTATGATGTGCGCGTGACGCAATTGACGGCGATGTCCTTCAATAGCAGTTCGATACTCCTCCGAGTTTGCCGAGCCAAATCCTCCCTGATGTCCGCTAAACTCACCGACTCGGATACCGTGGTCATCGAGAAACCGCTTGGCTTCTTCAACATCGGCATCGCTCCAATCAGCGGGTGTATTTGTAGTCACAGTCTTAACTTCCATTAGCTTAACTTTTTGGAGGAAGGCAGCCCGCTCCTCCGATGTCTTGCCCAAACGCACAGACGGACTCATTAAAATCATTTGACACCTCAGTTAATATCCACCGAAATATAATTGGCTATGAATCTTGCTTTAATCAAAAAAGAAAAGCCTCCTGATACCGATAGAAAGTATGCTAATCCAATCGGAAATCAGGAGGCAAATAATTAGGAAATCCCGTGTTACAAAGTTTATTCAATCCGGACTGAGATCTAGTAATTACGTTTAAGTTGACCCCATGTCGTTGATAGCTTGCCTACACCCGGTTCGACCGCTAACGGCTTGAAGGGTGCATCCGGTACCTCTTCCCATGTCGCACCATCAATTAAGCCGTGATGCTCAAAAGCGGAAGAATCCTTCGCTTCGCCACCTTGTCCTTCATTAAAGTGCATAAGGAGAACGGTATTGCGATCTCGCTCTTCAAACTCAGTGGTTGGTCTCGCAAAGTTGGCAGCTGGGTATCTGGGAATGTTAGAAATCCGGACCTCGTCGATTAATCCAGTAAACGCTTCATTCCACTGAGGAAGCCAACCGATATAAACATCGGATAAAGATGTGTTAATCTTCCCTGGATCTTCAACTTCGTCTTTCAACTTACCATCGACGTGGAGTAGGTAGGCACGACCATCGAAGGAGGTAGCAACATGGGTCCATCTCTCTAAACTAACTCTGCCTGTGCCTTCCCAACCCCACTGAGCAGCGTTAACAGCAGCTTTGTAGAGTGCCCCTTCCTGCGTAATGCCGTGCATCCAGGTATCTGCCTTCCCGGTAATCATATTTATGCCTTTATCGAAGGCGGTGGCGTAAATCCATGCTTCGATCGTTAGCTTGTCTGCAAGGTTCAATTCCTCGCTGTGGTCAACAATGATCCGCGTTCCCGTTTCTCCATTATCCTTTTTACCATCAAACTTGAGTGCGAAGTTCTTTGGCGCAGCAAAAACGATTTGCGTTAATGAAAACGCAAATACAAGCACCAAGACTATAGAGATTAATCGACCTTTTTGCATCGTAATATCCTTCCTTTAAATATTGGGGTTTGGATTCTGATGGAACACTACCATAAAGTCCGCACCTGTAGCTCCAATCCTATCTTTTTTGCTTCAATCGCCACAGATTGTAACAATTTATAAAATTGAGTTGCAACAAGATTCAACTTTAACGTAGCATTGTAGGATTAGGATAGCTTGTAGAACCATGGTTTTGCAACATAGACATATTAACATTTTTCTGCTAAACAAGTCAAGCGCAAAGAAATCACTTTTGCATTGACATTCAATTCCTTTACCGATAAACTGTAAAGGTTATCGAAGTTGCATAGATAGGTGGGTGCATACTTTGTAGAAAATAGACAAGGAGGCGGTGGAAATGAATGGTTTCATTAATGGGCTAGGCAAGGTTGGGCTGGGCTTAGTCATCATGAGTTGGCTGATTTCAGGTAAAAGCTATGCACGATTGACAGGACCTGAGCTTCTAGAAGCGGCTGTAGCAATATGGACTTTTGACGGAACGGAGAGAAATAAGGATAACGATCCTTTTTTTAAGGACGTATCTGGACGTGGTCATGATGCGGTGATGTTGAATAAGCCCGCATTAGTTGATGGGAAATTCGGTAAAGCGGCAGAGTTTAATGCCGGTAGGAAAAATTACTTGGAAGTACCGCACCATGAGGACTTTGACCTTGATGAAGCCATCTCGATTTCGGTTTGGGTGAAGCGACCACCGCGCTTACAAGCACTCGATACCGCACCCTATTTTATTCTCGAAAAGGGCGGAGAATGGCAGCACGGTCGCCCAACTTTTGGAATAGCCCTCCATAAGGTTTTTAACAATATGTTCTATTTCTGGTATAAAGGTGGATACCAAGGAGTAAACGGGATCAAGGATGATCAGTGGCACCACTACGTTGTAGTTGCTAAAGATAGGGAAAGAGACCCCGCCATGTATATTGATGGGGAATTAAAAGAGGTTGAACATCGAGATGGTCAACGGGTAATCGCTTTGGAACCTTCACCGGGGCGCGCACTACACATCGGAGCAGCGTTACCCGAACGATTCGATTCGTGGACGAATAACACCATAGATGATCTTGCCATCTTCAACGTTGCGTTGAGTCAAGCTGATGTTGAACGGCTTGGGAAAGGGATTGATAACTCAATCTTCGCGGTTTCTCCATTGGGCAAACTTGCCACAACATGGGCAACACTGAAACAGAGTCGATGAGTTACTGAAAAAGGGATTATCGAATAATGAGAACTTCTACAGCAAAACTAATTTCAATTAGTTTTAGTTTAATCATTTTGAATTTGGGGTTGACGGTAGTAAGTGATGCTCAATTAACAGGACGTAAATTTCTGGAGAAAGCAGTTGCAATATGGACCTTTGAAGAGGCTGGTGTGAAGGGTATCCCAGATATTACCGGCAACGGTCATGATGCGAAATTGATAAATAAACCTGCGTTGGTTGATGGGAAATTCGGTAGGGCAATAGAGTTTAGTGACACCAGAAAAAACTACCTGGAAGTGTCGGACGATGTAGGCTTAAACCTTGAGAAGGTCATCTCGATTTCGGTATGGGTGAAACGACCGCCACGGCTACAAGCGACCGATGTTGCGCCTTATGTCATTCTGCACAAGGGGGCAGAATGGCAATGGCAAGGTGCGGGATACGGTCTTGCGCTCCACAAAGTTTTTAACAATATGCTCTATTTCTGGTATGAAAGTGGATTTCAGGGTGTCAGTGGTATAAAGGACGATCAGTGGCACCACTATGTCGTTGTTGCCAAAGATGGAGAAAGGGCACCGACGCTCTATATTGATGGTGAATCGAAACCTGTCGAACACGGCGATGGGGTGAAGAAGATGGGATTGGCACCCCCACACGGACAGTCAATGTACATTGGTGCGTTGTTGCCTGCGCGATTTGACTCATTCAGTAAGAGCATCATCGATGAACTTGCCATCTTCAATGTTGCCTTGAGCGACGCTGATGTAAAGCAGCTCGGAAAAGGACTTGATATAGCAATCTTCGCGGTTTCTCCGTCGGGGAAGCTTGCCACGTCATGGGCTACGATTAAAAAGAACCATTGACCCCGTTCGTCAGCCAAAGGGATATGTCCAAATGAAGTGTATAAACAGAATTGCAGTTTTTAGTGTGGTTTTTGCGTTAGGACTTACCAGTTTTCCTTCAATTGCAAAAAAGAAGGTCATTCCCGGTGCAATAATCCATCTCGATGCCAGCGAACAGAATAGACGAGAGATAGCTTGGAGAAACCTCGGCGTAGCAGGCGGAAAAATGCCAGCCAACGACGAGGTGCCTGAATTTGAAGAGGGAAAAATCAGAATCCCTGCACTCGGTATCAGTGAGGATGCAAAGTGGTATACCGCCACGCGCAAGTCCGAGACTTTTGGGGGACCTCCCGATCTAGTCCCCAAAATGCAACTTGAAGACTGGACGATGGAGGTTCTTATCAAGCGCAACGGTCCTAAATGGCCAGATCTCGTTGTTGCTTCCCAAGTTCTTGGATTCAGAGCACGTGACAGGGAATTGCAACAGTTTCAAGTGTCTCTCAACGGACCGGATACCGGCGAACTCATCGCAAGGTTTAAGGGTAGAGCTAACAACAAGGGAAAATGGTTAATCCCGGAAGATCTCGGCATCGATATTAAGAAAAAGGAGTGGCACTGGATTGCGTTTGTCTTCACCAATCAGAAATCAGTTGAAACCTACCAAGATGGAGAGAAAGTGGGGATGGTTGATATGGATCAGGATTTCGATCCTGAAGAGCCTATGTGGCTCTCAATATTTACTTCGCATGACAGAGATCGAAACTTCAACGGCTCAATCGCTATCCTGCGTATTTACGACAGACCGCTGAGTAGAGATGAGCTTCTCCAGAACATTACAGGTAAACTATCAGTTGAACCGACCGACAAACTGACGACGACTTGGGCACGAGTAAAGACGAGATAAAAATAACACTCAGAAGGTCAACAATGAGAAGGGTTATATCAATTTCCGTGAGCAATTTGAGACGCCGGAACCAAGAAGTATAAGCCAATCTGTTTTCAGATCCTACCTGTTGAGACGGAATCTGCGGTTTTCAGCCCTTTTAAGCAAGATTCCGTATGATTAGCCACAAAACCCAACCCATGATTACACAACCTTATATTGCCAGATTGTTCTGCGGCGTCGTTCTAACGTTAAGTCTGACGCCATATCTACATGCCCAAGACAGTTCACAACTCGTGCTGGTTCATTATATGCCGTGGTACGCCTCAAAGCCAGTGAGCGGTCATTGGGGTTGGCATTGGACGATGAACCACTTCGACCCCGATAAGATCCTACCCAATGGGCAACGAGAGATTGCGTCGTGGGATTACCCGCTGATTGGACCCTACGATTCTAACGATCCTCACGCCTTAGAATGTCAGGTGCTCCAGATGAAATTCGCAGGGATTGATGGTGCGATTATCATGTGGTACGGCAGTGAAGATTTTGCGGATTATGGAATGATTCATCGCAGCTCACAACATTTCGTCAAATACCTCAAAAGAGCGGGGCTTCAGTTTGCTGTTTGTTGTACGGATGAAACTGTTAGACTTATGGTTAGAAGGGGATATCTTTCTGAAAATGAAGTTATTGTTCAGGGGAAAAAAGATATAAAATGGCTTGCTGATAATTGGTTTGGTGATGAGGCGTACGTCAAAATCAATGGACGCCCGGTGTTTCTTATGTTTGGTCCGCAGTATTTCACCATAGATCAGTTGATTCAGGTCATGTCGGGACTTTCTCCTAAGCCGATGTTTTATGGGCTTCCGCACCTATCGGACGAAACAGTTATGGAGGGTGTGTTTAATTGGGTGCCGGTATGGGGTGGCCGTGAATGGTTTCCTGATGATTGGTATAGGTATTTTGCCGAGCCTTACGCTAATGGTTGGACGGATGAATCAATTCTACGTATTGTCTTTCCGGGTTTTCGTGATATTTATAAGGAAGCCGGGGTGCGTCCGAGCTATGGTTTTATAGACCATCGGGACGGGGAGACGTTTGCTGAGACCTTTGACTTTGCTCTCAAAAGGAACCCGCCGATTATTCAAATTGCGACGTGGAATGACTACGGTGAAGGGACGGTGGTCGAACCGACACGGGAGTTTGGGTATCGGTATCTCGAACATATCCAGAAACATGCTGATGATGATTTCCCATATGGTCCGGACGCCTTGCGACTACCCGTAATATTGTACCAACTGAAGAAAAGACACGAACAGCACTCCGCGCGAATGCAAGAATTGGAAAGGGCAACCGACCTATTGTTCGCTGGTAGGTGCAACGAAGCTCGAAGTGTGATTGAGGGTGTTATTAAGGAGCAACTTATCGCTAGCGATGTTAATCGAGATGGGACGGTGAACATTCTAGATCTGTTATCCGTCACACAGCAGCTCGGGCAGAGCGGGCCCGCCGACTCACCGTCCGATGTTACCGGAGATGGCGTCGTCAATATTCTCGATCTCGTCCAGGTAGCACAAAATTTCAAGAACACCGCAGCCTCCGAAGACGAGCAATAGGTGTCTGTGTCCTCAAAAGGTGGCTAATAAAGCGTTGTTCTTGCCTACTGTGCTGCGTTTTTGGGGGAACTTATTGGTTTCAACAGGAAAGTTAGGACTTACGTGGTTGAACGTCCAAAGTCTTGTAGTTCGGCAATGCAGCACGAAACTACACAACTCAATAGGCCAATTACCATCCCTCCGAACCGCAAATTGTGCAACTACAGGCTAAAATGCGTAAACCCCACAGATTCTAAGTGCTCTGTTTCACAATTTTTCCGGCGGTTATAATTTTCCTTGCTAGAGGTGCCCGAAGTTCCTAATGAGGGAATGGAAACAGAGAGTAAAAATATTGAAGTCCACCGTGAGCGTATTGAAGTATCAAAGCCTCTTGTGACTGGTTCCGCGGCACTTGCCCTCTCACCCGAACAGGAATCCTCAATTCGAGATACTCTTTCTCATTATGGAGTTGATGAGGGACTTTTTCAGCTGGCAGAGACGGACCCCGACGCCATAAAATGGATACTCCAGCGTTTCAATTCACCCGTAGAACTAGAGGAATGGCTTGCTAGCGGTAAGGGTGGAGGGGCCCCCGCCGAGGATAGGCACCAAGAAAAGTTTAATCCCAATGCGCAAAGCAAGAAAGTACCGTTGAAAGGAGAACTGTTAGATGGAAAGGACGAATAGCATTCCGTTTAAGTTTTGTTGGATTCTTTGGCTGCTCATTGTCAGCTATGGGGGAGCTCCACTTGCGCCGGCGGAAATCCTCCCACAGCCTGACGATGCCGACCAGCAATTACGCTTAAAAAAACTCACCGCTCTTCAAGAAAAAACGCTCGATATCCTTTCCACTATGTTTGCTGCGGAAAAACATGTGGGCGAGGATTTCAAAGCGTTGCGGAAAATCTTGTCATCTGAAGCCTACACAAAATTTCTCAAAACCGAATATCCTAGAGATTTCAAGGACTTCGAGGAATTTGTTGCATCTCCAAAAGCGGAAACGGTTAAGGTAGAACGGATATGTCAGAAATACATCCCAAAGGCATCAAAGCAAGATGTAAAAAGGGCTAATGCTGAGTATTGGCAGATGCGTGATGTCGCGGCAAAAATACCCAACGAAACCCCGGAAAAGCGGTACGAGGTAATGATCCAAGTTATATTTCCTCCGAATCCAAAATCAGAAGCTGATATGTGGTGGCAGAAACGATTTGAATTAGATTTCATGGCTCTCAATGAGTTTGCTGTTACGCTGCTGGAGATGGCAGAAAAAGATGAGACCGCTGAAAGATCCTTTATCCGCTATGTTATAAAACGTCACGGTACCAACGAGGGATTGCTGAGGCTTGCCGTAATGACCCCAAGAGTTCTCGGGCGCGTCCTCAAACGTTTCAAATCGCCAAAAACTTTGATGGAATGGCTCACTCCGGCTGATGACGGAGAGGAGGAGACCCAATGAAAAGGTTCCTTGCTCCAATCGTCCTGATCGGTATTGCCGGTGGTGCATGGTTTTACATTTCACATGGACTATTTGAGAAGAAAACCGATCAATCAAAGCCAATGATGGTAACAACCACAAAGTTGCAGGAGGCAAAAAAGCCTTGCACCTGCTGTTCCAAACAGATAGAGCAAGTTCGAGAGAGAGTCCGACAGAGGCGGGAAACCCACGAAGTATGGGCGCGGGGGATGCTAAGACTTTATGGCACTGCAGAAGGAATGAAGCGAATCCAAGCTAAAGACCCTTGGCTGGTGAAACGGATACAGCAAACTCTTGATAAAGAAAAACGACTCGGTCTTCCCTCAGTCGTCTCACAGTTACTCTCACAATGAAAGTACCATTCCTCTTTTCGCTTTGCTTTGTGCTGACATCATATCATATAGTTGCTACCAAACATCTCCCCACTAGGGTGATAGAGACCTCACGGTTTTTATTTTCTAAATTCTTGAATCCTGAATATCCTGATTCAGACAAGGGTTCATCAGTTCAATCAACCCATGAACTTCTGAACCAACATAGCTTCCTCAATAGGACAATAGGTAGCAACTTGCATTATGGCGCGTCCAACTACAGATTGAATAAAAAGAAGCGATCCTATTGAACGTTGAAAGCTACTTAGAGCGATGGCTTAAATTTCATAGTGCCTTTCTGAGGCGTTTTCTGTCAAAACCGCCCAGAAATGAGTCATAGCGCGGGTTTTCTCCTTATTTCCCCCCTTTTTGTCTCTGTCAAATTTCCCAATTTACTATGAAAACTATGAAACTCTGAAGCGTTTTTCAAAAACCGGATTTTTGTCAGGGCAACCGCTGTGGTTGCCCTGTCCTTAATTTCAGGCCTACCAATTCGTAAACGCCCCATCAGGCCGGCGCAGCCGCGGCGCATCAACTTCACGGTACGGATTAGCCAGTGCCGCTTCCTCATCAAACTCAATTCCCAATCCCGGACTTGTCGGCGGTAATAGATAACCGTCCTCCCACTCTAACTGCACTGGAAAGACATCGGGCAGCGTTGTCCCTGGTTTACTTGGAAGTTCTTGTACGCCGAAGTTTGTCGAAGCGAGGTCAAGGTGCAGACACGCCGCTGTCGAAACGGGACCCAGTGGATTATGGGGTGCCAGATCAATGTAGTGCGCTTCACACCAACCGGCGATTTTCTTCGCCTCTGTAATCCCGCCAACAATACAGAGATCAATCCGTGCGTACTGCATCAGTTCCTGTTCAACCAATTCGCGGAATTCCCACTTTGTGGCGTACTGCTCTCCCACCGCCAAAGGCACGGCAACGTGGCGCGCTAATTGTTGGTACGTGGACATATTTTCAGACCGCAGCGGATCTTCGATAAAATAGGGCCGATAACCCTCCAAAGCGCGGCAGAGCGGAATCACATGGGGCGGGTCAAGCCGCGTGTGAACGTCAATCAAAATCTCAATGTCCTCCCCGACGGTGTCCCGAACGGCTTCGCACTGCCTGATGGTTTCCCGAACCGCCCACGATGGATCGAGGACATCTCCTTGCTGAGGCACCCCCCAACGCACAAATTTCCAGCCATCTTCCACGAGTGACCGGGCGTGTTCAGCGAGTTCTTCGGCGGAATTGCCGACGGCGTGAGGATAACACACTGCTTTCTGACGGACAAGACCGCCAAGCAGGTCGTAGACAGGGACCCCCAAAACTTTGCCGCGAATATCCCACAGTGCGATGTCGATAGCACTGATTGCAGAGCAAGCAATCCGCCCCGCAGGGAAAAAACCACCTCGGAACATCACCTGCCATAGGTGTTCAATGCGCCGTGGATCTTCACCAATTAAGACGGACTTGAGATGGTTGACACATTCTGTCGCTGCGAGTTCCCGCCAAGTAATCCCGCCTTCGCCAATTCCATAGATACCTTCGTCGGTTTCGACCTTGACAAAGAAGAAATTCCTCGCACCTCCCCATACCGGCAAAGGTTTTACATCTGTAATTTTCATCTTTACCCTTTCTTATATAACTTGTGTGATATGTATAGCAATGAACCAATTACGTCTTCACCTGCGGATCCAACACATCCCGCAGTGCATCCCCTAACAGATTGAATCCTAAAACAATCAGGAAAATAGCAATCCCCGGCGTCATAACAGTCCACGGTGCACGACGGATCAACGCCCGATTCTCGTTAAGCATTGCACCCCACTCCGGTTCGCCGATTTCGGCACCAAGTCCAAGGAAACTGAGACCGGCAGCATCCAAAATAGCTGCACCCATGCCGAGTGTTGCCTGCACAATCAAGGGCGCAAGGCAGTTGGGCAAAATCGCACGAGTCAAAATCCGAAAATCACTCACTCCGATGGCGTGGGCAGCAGTTACATAATCCTGCTCGCGGATGGTGAGTACAGAGGCACGCAAAATTCTGGCATATTGTGGGATGTAAACAATCGAAACAGCAATAATCGCATTCGTCAGACTTTGCCCCAAAATGGTAACAATAACCATCGCCAGTAGGATACTCGGCATAGCAAGCATCATATCCATTATCCGCATGATGATGTTATCGATCCACCCCCCGTAATAGCCAGCGATAACACCGAACAGCGCACCAATTGAAATCGAGAACGTCATCGCAACCAGTCCAACTTTGATCGAGATTCGTGAGCCATAAACAATGCGACTGAAAATATCCCTGCCAACCTTGTCGGTTCCAAAGTAATGCTCCTGAGACCAACCTTTAAGACGGACCGCCACATCTGCGTCTCGAGGATCATGGGTTGCGATTAATGGGGCAAAGATTGCGGTGATAGTGAAGAAGATTAAAATCGACGCGCCAATCACCGCCGATTTCTGACGCAGTAGTTCTCGATAAAATTGACGACGCTGTTCCCTCATGCTGCTTCCCCTCCGATCCGAATACGCGGATCAAAATATGCGTAGAGCAGATCTACAATCAGGTTCACCGTCATAAAAACTGTAGAGACAAAGAGAACACCGCCTTGTACTGGCCGAATATCACGCGCTTCAACCGCAGCTCGCAACCACGATCCCAACCCAGGCCAAGAGAAAATATGTTCCGTTAAAATCGCACCGCCCATCAGATACCCAAATTGGAGACCTATTACTGTCAAGACAGGAATGATGCTATTTTTTAGGGCATGTTTGAGGATGACGATCCGTTTGGGAAGCCCCTTTGCATAGGCAGTGACGATGTACTGTTGGTTGAGGATCTCGAGGAGGCTAGACCGTGTCATGCGAGCGATGATGGCTAACGGTATCGTACCGAGCGTTATCGCAGGAAGGATGAGATGCATTATCGCATCTCGAAATGCAGTGAAGTTGCCAGCGAGCAGGGTGTCTATGAGGTAAAAATGGGTGCGGTGCTGAATGTCGAGATCTAATACAGCATCGAGCCGCTGCGAGCTGGGAAAAATCGGCAAAGCGTAAGCTAGCAGTAAAATAAGCATCAAACCAAGCCAGAAGATTGGCATTGAAATCCCTGCCAGCGATCCGAACATCGTTGTGTAGTCCCAAAACTTGCCACGATTGACAGCAGCAATGATCCCCGCAGCTATACCGAAAAAGATTGAGAACATCATCGCTGCAAGTGTCAATTCTACTGTCGCAGGAAATTTGCGGAGGATTTCGTCAATAACCGGTTGGTTTGTCTTAAACGAGCGCCCCAGATCTAAATGCGCTAAATCCCATAGGAACACCCCATACTGCTTGTACAGCGGCTGATCTAACCCCATTTGACGACGGAGTTCCGTCAATGCTTCCTCCGTAGCGCGTTCACCGAGAATTGCAAGAGCGGCATCACCGGGGATCAGATGCACCATGAAAAAGACGAGCAGCGAAACACCAAAGAGCGATAGTCCCATTGAAAGGAGTCGATGCAGGATGTAAACAAGCATGCGTCACGTCACTTTTCAAGCCAGATCTGCCGAAAATACTTCCACGATGTGGGATGAAGTTTCAGATTCTTAATCTGCTTGTTGATGATGAGAATCTGTTTGGCGTGTGCTAGGGGCACCCAAGGCGCATCACGGTGAAAGATTGCTTGGGCTTGTTTATAAAGTTCGATCCGCTTGGCTTGATTGGTGATTGATTGTGCCTTATCAAGAATTTCCTGCATTTCATCGCTGCGATAAAATGCGATATTTCCCGCCGGCTTTTTCGCTGCCTCTTTGCTCAAGAGGTAGGAGAAGAAGTTATCTGGATCGCCGAGATCAGCAGACCAACCGAGCATTGCTGTATCGTGATCACCGTTGGTGGTCTTCTCCAAATACGTTCCCCAATCGAAGGTCACAATCTTTGCCTTGATCCCGACATGACGCAAATCTGATTGGATGGCTGCAGCCAGGGCGCTTCCATCGGGGATGTATGGACGTGGCACCGGCAGTGCCCACAGCGTTGTGTCGAAGCCATCTGGGTAACCTGCCTCTGCGAGCAACGCCTTTGCCTTTGCCGGGTCGTAGGTGTATTCTTCAATCGAGTCGTCGTAGCTCCACATCGTCGGGGGAATGGGGTTTTTGGCGGGGATACCCATGCCTTGATAAAGTTCTGTGACAATCTCATGCTTGTTAATCGCATGGTTGATGGCGAGTCGAACATTGAGATTGTCAAAAGGTTTTCTGTCGAAATTCATCGCAAGGTAACCGATGTTCATGCCCGGTTGTTCAATAATCCTGAGTTGGTCATCTGCACGAATCTGGGCTAGATCATCCGGATTCGGAAATTCCATTGCGTGAATACTCCCATTCTGTAACTCAATAAGGCGTGCCGAATTGTCGGAGATGGATCGGAATATAATTCGGTCAAGCGGTGGACGGCCTTCCCAATAGTCTTTGTTCACCTCCAAGACAACCTTATCCCCGTGGTCCCAACGTACAAATTTGAACGGTCCCGTGCCAACCGGGTGATTTGTAAAATCCTCCTTCCATTTCTGGAGGGCGGTTGGACTGACGATTGAAAAAGGTGGCATTGCGATGGTGTAGATGAAAGGGGCATAGGGACGTTTGAGAGTGATTTCAACTGTATATGCGTCCGGTGCCGTGATTTTCTCGACGATTTTGGCTAATCCGGTATATGACCAGTAAGTATACGAACCACCAACGTTATGAAAGGGATGGTTTGGATCGTGCTGGCGGTTGAGCGAAAAAAGCACAGCGTCCGCGTTGAAAGGTGTGCCATCGTGGAACTCAACCCCTTTGCGGAGATGAAAACGCCATGTCAACCCATCCTCCGATGACTCCCACGATGCTGCTAACGCAGGCTCGATTTCCGTACTCTCGTCCTTGTACTGTACGAGTCTATCGTAGATGTTCTCACACACCTTGAAGGATTCGCCATCCTCTTCGTGGGCGGGGTCGAGTCCAACAGAATCGCCGCCACGCCCGAAAATCAGTGTGCCACCAATCACTTGGGCTTCTGCGGCATAGACAGAAGATATTAAAAACAGAGAAATTGCAAAGATATGTCGATATGGTAGTTTCATGTAAAGCTACTCCTACGATTGATACAATTGAAGTCTAATGGTATTAACAACCAGCATACAAAAATCCATCGCGATATTGTCGCAGAAATAGGGTGGTGTGTCAATAGAAAACAGTGTATTTGATGTGCGCCGATGCGGATGATATGATACAATAGATAACATCTGTTCCCTATGGGTCGAAAAACGGGAGGAGTTGCCGAGGTATAATTTTGTGCAACACATAGTCGTAGCTATTAATTTGGTCTTCGTGTTAGCGTTGCCCGTTTTACTGGTATTGCTATGTATCCGGACACACTCAAAGGGCTTGATAATTATCACAGCAGTGATTATTTTTCGTTTGACCGACGACTTAATCCCACCTATTGTGACAAAGTCATTCCTAGATCAGTGGAGTCGCGGTGAACTGAATAACTGGTTGACCCAGCACATGACAGTTGGGCAGTTCATAGTATTGTGTCACTATGTTGTGAGTCTACCATACAACGGATTATTGGCGTTGGGGACCTTCCTAATCTATCGAGAATGGAGTTGTGGAAAACTACTTGAGCGCCAGCACAAATCTCCAGAAATAGTTAATCATGCCTGATGGCGATTCTGACTCTAACGTAGTACGTCACGCGCTAAACATAAAAATGCTCAATCGACTTGCAGTTACTATATCCGTACTTTTCAATCCATTCCTATTGCCGATTGCGTCAATCCTGCTAATCGTGCGTATGTCCGTCGCGACGACGCAGCAGGGATTGTTGTGGATGGTGATTGTCATACTATTTGCCAGTGTGCTGCCGATGCTTTTTATCCTGTTACTTTTTCGTCGGGGGCAGCTGAGTGATTTCCGATTAACGGTCAGAGAACAACGCGCTAAACCGCTGATGTTTTCGCTTGTAAGTGGCCTTGTCGGCATCGGCATTTTATACTTCCTTGATGTGCCGCGAGAGATTGTCTGGCTCTGTATTGCCTGCGTCATCAACGGGCTTGTGCTTGCCCTAATCACACAGGTGTGGAAAGTCAGCTTCCACAGTGGAGTTGCTGCGGGGTGTATGACAGGACTTGCCACAATAATCAGCAGCCAATTTGTTTATCTGTTCATCCTGTTGCCGTTCATTGCGTGGGCGAGGGTGCACCGGAAAAGGCACACCTACCTGCAAACTATCATCGCCGCACCGATCGCTGTTACAAGTACTGCGGTGGTACTTCAGTTGGCATTATAACGAGGCTATATCGGTGTCTGTCGAAACAGCGAAAGCCGGTCAGCCTAACCTCAATGGCATAATTTATTACACAACACATAGGAAAAGTGTAGGTAAGAAACAGTGGCAGAACAGAATGATACGAAACGGTTGCTAATCATTGACGGTACAGCGTTTGTCTATCGCGCATTTTATGGAATGCAGCAACAACTGACCAACTCCCAAGGTCAACCAACAGCTGCGGTGCTTAGCTTCACGAGAACGCTGCTTAAATTGCTCGAAGAAGGTAATGAGTACATAGCGATATGCTTTGATCGCGGCGGTAAAAGCAAAAGAGATGAACTTTATGCTGCCTATAAAGCAGATCGTCCCCCAACGCCAGACGCACTCGTTTCCCAATTCCCGTATGTGCGGAAAATTGTCGAGGCACTGGGTATCCCGACTGTGGAAATGACTGAATACGAAGCTGATGATGTCGCTGGAACGTTGGCGAAGCAAGCCGAAGCAGTGGGCTTCGATGTGTTGATTATGACCAACGACAAAGATATGCTGCAGTTGATCTCACCAAAGGTTAAGGTGCATCGCGTCAACCCGCGTGGTGGATTTGAAATCTACGACGCAGCGGCATGCAAGCGGCGTTATGGGATAGAACCGTATCAAATCCCCGATTACCTTGCACTTGCAGGTGATAGTGTTGATCAGATCCCCGGCGTCAGCGGTGTTGGAGAAAAGACCGCCCCTAAATTGCTCTCTGAGTTTGGTACGATCGAAACCCTCCTCCAGCGGCTTGATGAAGTACCAGAACGGTTCCGCACCAAGCTGGAGGCAGGGGAGAGCCACGCACTGTTGAGCAAAAAGTTGGCAACCCTCGAAACCGCCCTTGAACTCCCCATTACACCTGAAGGATGCAAGATTGCGGATAGAAACAACGAAGCGTTGTTAGCACTTTTCCGCGAACTTGAATTTCATAGCCTACTCGATCAGATTAACATAGACAAAGACGTTCCGAAACCGGACACAAACTATCAGATGATTACGGATGAAACCGGCTTGAAACGTCTCGTTGAGGAACTCAGGGAGAGCGTGGACCTGTCTGTAGATTTGGAGACAACCTCAACCAATCCAATTGATGCTCAGATCGTTGGGATTGCCCTTACCACTAACCCGCATCAGGGATATTATATCCCGATCCTGAACTCTCTCCTTGATTCACCATCTTTGTTACCCCCATATCGAGTTTTAGAGATTCTCCGCCCTATTCTTGAAGATGCATCTTATCGAAAAGTGGGGCAGAATATAAAATATGACCTGAAAGTGTTCAAACGTCACGGGGTAGAACTGAAGGGAATCTCGTTTGACACGATGGTTGCTTCTGGACTTCTGCATCCAGCGTCATCCAGCCACGGTCTCAATGACCTTGCCTTTACGCATCTAAACCACAAAACGATTCCGATTAAAGATCTAATCGGCACAGGTTCGAAGCAGATCACGATGGATCTTGTCCCACTTCCGGAGATCACCGAATACGCCTGCGAAGATGTGGATATCACACTACAGCTCAAGACCAAGTTTGAGTCGGAGTTGGCAGCGGAAGGCTTGACCGATATTTTCCGCGATATTGAAATCCCACTAATTCCTGTGCTCGCTGATATGGAGTTGGCGGGGATTCAGGTTGATGGCAACTATCTCAAACAGTTATCCCAGGAATTTCAAGAGCGTCTTGATCAGAAAATGGATCAGATCTACGGGGAAGCAGAGCAGGAATTTAATATCAATTCACCAAAACAGCTTGGACAGATTCTGTTTGAGGAACTCGATTTGCCGAAGAATCTGACACGTCGAACCAAAACAGGTTACTCAACCGATACCCGGGTTTTACAGAAACTAGCTTCACACCATCCATTACCGGAGCTAATTTTAGAGTATCGTTCCTTTGCCAAACTCAAATCTACCTACACCGATGCCTTGGTTGGGCTAATCAACCCGGATACAGGGCGCATCCATACATCGTTTCACCAAGCCGGTGTCCGAACGGGGCGGCTCAGCAGCAGCGATCCAAACCTGCAAAACATCCCAGTGCGAACCGCTGAAGGACGGGAGGTCCGCAGAGCATTCGTTGCCAGCGATGATGACCATACACTAATTGTCGCGGATTACTCACAAATCGAATTGCGAATTCTTGCCCACCTCTCTGGAGACGATCGCCTCCGGGAAGCCTTTGAACAAGATCTGGACATCCATGCACAATCTGCCTCTCTTATCTTTGGACTGCCGCCGGCTGAGATTGACGCGGATATGCGTCGTCAGGCGAAAACAATGAACTACGGCATCGTCTACGGCGTAGGGGCGTTCCGTCTTTCCAGTGAGCTTCAGATTAGTTTTGAGGAAGCTCAGAAGCTAATCGACAATTACTACCAAACCTATGCTGGTGTCAGGGAGTACTTCGATAAGATTGTAGAAGAAGCACAGGAGCAAGAATATGTTACGACACTCCTCGGACGACGTTGTTATGTCCCAGAAATCCGAGCCGCTGACCGTCGTACACAGGAATTTGGCAAACGTGTCGCTATCAATGCACCGATGCAAGGTACAGCTGCGGAACTCATTAAACTCGCTATGCTTGGAATTCGTGACTATCTCATGAAAAGCGGTAAGCGGACGAAACTACTGCTCCAAGTCCATGACGAGTTAGTATTTGAAACGCCAAAATCTGAGCAGGATGAGGTCTTGGCAGAGATTGAACACCTGATGGAAAATGCTTGTCGGATCGATGTGCCCATCAAAGTTGATATCCATGCAGGGGCGAATTGGCTTGAAGCAAAGTAACAACGGTTCATTTCCTGCCTTAGTTATAGTGAATACTAAAAACAGATAGACACTTTCGTTCCCGGCAGGTGCGGTTGGAAACCGCACCGGTTTGGAGTGCCTCATTAATTCTAAGATCTACTATAGATGCCTGTTCTTACTGCTGAAGGCGGAGATTTTCAGGTTGATTTTTTCTTGCCTTTGCAGTACAGTTTATTACCTGCGAAAGCGGTCTGTTGAACTTTGTGCAACAGGTGGTTTCTTCGCTGCTGGCAAATCTGTGGAATAACCATTGGTAGATGCCTGAAATGAGGTGGCGGCTGAGACATTGTGCATGTGACGCCAAATCGTCTACGCCATATTGACAAGAATTGTGGACTGTGACAATGCCATTCTGGCATTTTTTTTAGATTGTTTTGCTCGCTGTGTATGCTCCTGACTGGGCTGGCGGGGTTGGCACGTATATTGCCCGGTAAACTGCTGTATGCCTCCCGGATTTTGTCCGTGAGTAGATATGTATCGTTGGAATGGAAAGAGAGGAGCACTGAAAGATGATCCGGCACGGCTATCGAATTCTTCTGGTTGATGATGATATGGCCTCTTTAGAAGTGTTGGACGAGGTTTTGACTCGTGCTGGCTATGATGCTGTGTCTGCAGAGACTGGGTACGAAGCCTTGGAAATTATTCGCGAGATTTCGGTAGATCTTGCGCTCCTAGATTTTAATTTGCCGGATACAACGGGTGCAGAATTACTTCAACAAATTAAGCAATTTCAGCCGGGTGTGCCTGCCATCATTATGAGTGCCAACACATCGCAGGGTGTAAAGTTTGATGTGTTCGAAGCAGGTGCCTACACCTTCATATCAAAACCTATAGATTTACCACAGCTGTTGGGATTTATTTCCCGCGCGTTAGATTTGACACAACAGTCGGGACCACGTTATCAAGGCAGTAGACAGGCGGTTTCAACAGGTCGAAGCACCCAGGCACCTCAAATTAAGAGATTAAGCATTTTTCGATGGATTCGGATTATTAAACACAAGTAGTATGCAAATACCAACATCAATAATCAATTAACAATTATCATTAATTTATGGAGGGATTTCGGATGAGTAAAGTCATTGGAATTGATTTGGGAACCACAAATTCGTGCGTTGCCGTTTTAGATGGCGGTGAACCGAAAGTACTCGAGAACGCCGAAGGTACTAGGACAACGCCATCTGTTGTTGCTGTTACGAAAGAGGGGGAGCGGTTAGTCGGACAGGTTGCCAAAAGGCAAGCTGTTACCAACCCAAAAAATACAATCTTCTCCGTCAAGCGATTTATGGGACGTAAGTACAGAGAAGTAAGTGAAGAAATAAACCGTGTGCCCTACGAAGCTCTGAGCGATAAAGATGGCGATGTGTCAATAAAAATTGAGGATAAGCAGCATGCGCCACCTGAAATTTCCGCGATGATTCTTCAGAAGATGAAAGAAACTGCAGAAGCCTACCTCGGGGAATCGGTGACACAGGCTGTCGTTACAGTTCCTGCTTATTTTAACGATTCACAGCGTCAAGCGACGAAAGATGCAGGCAGAATTGCAGGATTGGAAGTGCTTCGGATCATCAACGAGCCAACCGCTGCATCATTGGCTTACGGACTGGATAACCAGAAAGACAAAAATATCGCAGTCTATGATCTGGGCGGTGGTACTTTTGACATCTCAATCCTTGAAATTGGCGATGGTGTATTTGAAGTTAAAAGCACCAACGGTGATACCCACCTTGGTGGTGACGATTTCGATCAGAAGGTCATCGATTGGCTTGCTGAGGAGTTTCAACGAGAGCAGGGGATAGATCTTCGCAAAGATAACATGGCACTGCAAAGGTTGAAAGAGGCTGCGGAAAAGGCAAAATGCGAACTCTCAACCGCTATGCAAACCGATATTAATCTGCCTTTTATTACTGCGGATGCAAGTGGACCGAAACACCTCAACGTTACCTTGACTCGTGCAAAACTTGAGCAGATTACCGATGATCTCGTTGAACGATCGCTTGAACCGTGTCGGAAAGCTCTTGGGGATGCGGGGTTATCTGCGAATGACATTGAAGAGGTCATATTGGTCGGTGGACAAACACGGATGCCGAAAGTCCAAGAAGCAGTGCAGCGACTGTTTGGTAGGGAACCCCATAAGGGGGTTAATCCCGACGAAGTGGTTGCAATTGGTGCCGCAATCCAAGGCGGTGTCCTTTCTGGCGATGAGGGCGTGAAAGACATTTTGCTGCTTGATGTAACTCCTCTGTCGTTGGGTGTCGAAACGCTGGGTGGAATATTCACTCGACTCATTGAGCGGAATACAACGATTCCAGCCAAGAAATCACAAATCTTCACAACATCGCAAGACAATCAGACCTCTGTCGATGTCCATGTGCTGCAGGGTGAGCGGGAGCAAGCGGTCTACAACAAGACTATTGGTCGTTTTCGACTGGATGGGATGCCGCCAGCACCACGCAGTATGCCGCAGATTGACGTGACGTTTGACATTGACGCAAACGGTATTCTCAATGTTTCTGCAAAGGATCAGGCAACAGGCAAGGAACAACAGATTACCATTACCGCTTCTTCCGGGTTATCTGAAGCAGAAATTGACCAGATGGTCAAAGATGCTGAGACCCATGCCGCCGAAGATCAGCAGAAACGCGAAGAGGTGGAAGTGCATAATCAAGCTGATTCACTAATCTATGAAACTGAGAAGAATCTCAGTGAGTTTGGCGATCAGGTTGATGCGGCAATCAAGAGTAATGTTCAAAATGCTGTTGATGACCTTAAGAAGGCTCTGGAAAGCCAGAATACTGAAGATATTAAGGCGAAAACTGAAAGCCTAATGCAGGTCTGGCATCAGGCTTCGGAAGAGCTCTATAAGCAAACCGCTGGGGCTGATGGCGATCCATCTGCAGAACCAGGGCATCAGAGTGGACCGACTGACGAACCACAATCCACATCTTCATCGTCTGACGGCGAAGTCATTGACGCTGATTATGAGGTCGTTGATGATAAGAAAGATGATGATAAGAAATAGGATATTAGACTGAACTATTTCGATATTTCTGTTTGTGCTATAGAGCAGTCTATTAACCTAAAAGTGTCAGTCGCTTAATAGTCCAAATTGAGTTGAAAATCCCAACCTTGCGAAGGCTTTAAACCTTCGCAAGGTTTTTTTGTTCTATTGGAGGTATTTGATATGCAGATTTCTGGGAATAAGCCTATCCGCGTGGGGGTTGTCGGTGCAGGGCGCGGACAATCCTTTATGCGATCCGCCGCCGCAGTGGGACTTGAGTTGGTAGCCATCTGCGACGTGTGGGAAGACAAGTTGAAACAGGTCGGCAATCAACTCGGTGTAACCACTTACACTGACTACGACAAATTCCTCGAACATGACATGGATGCGGTTGTACTCGCTAACTATTTTCACGAACACGCGCCCTTCGCAATCAAGGCGTTTGCCGCAGACAAACATGTGATGAGTGAATGTGCTGCCTGTCACACTATGGCAGAGGGAGTCGCATTAGCGCGTGCGTTTGAGAAAAGTGGGAAAATCTATCTTTTCGCCGAAAACTACCCCTATATGGTTTATAATCAGGAGATGCATCGGTTATACAAAGAGGGGCGAATTGGTGAATTTAAGTACGGTGAGGGGGAGTATGTGCACCCGGACCCCGCTGAAGTGAAACTAGCTCGAAGCTGCGGAACCAACCACTGGCGGAATTGGATACCTTCCACTTATTACTGTACGCATTCCATTGCACCAGTAATGTACATCACAGACACCCGTCCCGTTAAGGTAAATGGATTTGTTGTGCCCTACGATTTCAATGATCCAACCCAGACGATGCACATGAAACGCAGCGACACCTGCGCTGTGATTATGTGTCGAATGGACAACGGTGCAGTGATGAAATCGCTGCATGGCGCCCTACGTGGGCATGGGAACTACGTGCGTATCCACGGAAATAAGGGACTGATGGAAAACAGCCGTCATGGCGACAAACACCGGCTGCGGGTTTGGCGCGAGCCGTGGGAAAAAGATGAAGGAGAACCAGCCGAAATCGTCTACAAGCCCGACTTTCCCCTCCATCACAACAGAGCGACAAGTGCAGGGCATGGTGGTGGTGATTTCTTTACCACCTACCACTTTGCGGATGCCATTCGGACGGGTGAACAACCGTATCTAGACGTTTATCGGGGGATCGACATGAGTATTGTTGGTATTCTCGCTTGGCGGTCAGCTCTCAACGATTCTGCCCCAGTTGAAGTTCCCGATTTTCGGGTGGAGTCGGCGCGTAAGCAATATGAAAATGACGACTGGTCGCCAGATCCGAAGCGTAAAAAAGAAGGTCAACCGCCAAGTAGCATCCTCGGTGATATTGAGCTATCGGAGGCAACAATTGAATACGCGAAGGAAGTCTGGGCAAAGCAGGGATTTCGAGAGTAGGCTCATTGTCCCCAAGATTGATGGGGGTAGGTGAAGTTGGTTAGACAACGGATCACCGAATGTGGCGATATAGTTTTGCAAGGTGATTTGGGCGTACTCTTAGCAAATACAGTAGGGTGATGAGCCAGTTAGTTAAGGTTGTGCGGACAATGCCGTTCTTTTTCCAGCGCCGTGCGGAAATGTGAATCCCCGGTTCGACAAGCGTTACCTTTCCACACCGACGCAGTTTTCGAGATAGCCCCACCTCTTCCATAATCGGAATATCGGGGAAACCGCCGATTTGATTAAAGTGAGCGCGGCGAATAAAGATTCCACCATCGCCATAGAAAATCCCCAGCCGTTTCGCTCTGAAATTGGCAGCACGCTCGATTAGTCGGTACAAGGGGTGGTCTCCGTCAATCCGCTGCTCGAACGCGCCACCGACATAGCCTGCTGAGATTGCTGTTTCAACGCTTTCAATGGCTCCAGAGTCAAGCCACACATCCGCGTGCAGAAAAAGAAGAATATTGCCCCTTGCCCTCGCCGCACCTGCATTTGATTGACGAGCACGCCCGCGTTCAGAGCAAATTACCTGACCATACTTTTTTGCAATCAACGAGGTATCGTCGGTGCTGCCTCCATCGACGATAATCAGCTCATGTCCTTTTAGTTGAGGTGTGAGCCGAGATAGCGATTGATCTAAAATCTTGGCTTCATTCAGAACCGGGATAATAGCAGAGATCATCTGAGGTAAACGGTGGGTAAAACTCCCGATAGATCAGGGAATCTAATTGATAAGCTCATTCTGGAAATGCTTCATGTGGCTTTCTTCAAATACTGATTCAGGGCAAGCATCGGAAAAACTGCAGCGTAAATTGGATCCGCATAACCACCGATAATCTCCCAATAGATGCCGACACAACTGGCTTCCCACGATCCCTCTGGACGCTGTCGGCTCAGAAGAAACTCCAATCCCTTTCGGGCAGCGGAACTCTCATGATCTGCGAGGAGTAGCGCGTAAGTACACCAACCTGTCTGCTCAATTGTGCTATCCGTCAGATTGCCGAACATATCTTCACCCCAACCGCCATCGTTGTTCTGCACCGACTCAATCCAACGAACCCCGCGCGCAATTGCCGGAGAGGTAGTTTTCCCTGCTTTCATTAAACCGATAATAGCACAAGCTGTCCCATACGTCCGTTTGGCTAGCCAAAGATCTGACCAACATCCTTCTTTAGTAATTTGATCTTCCAACCACTGACAGGCTCGAGTAATTTGTGCTTCCATGCCCGTGGCTTCACGCCATGCCTCAATTGCATGAGCGGTGATGCTGACACACCCTACATCACCTTGGCCCGGAAGATATGTACTACAACTCCCGTCCGGATTTTGGTGTGATGTCAACCAATCGAGCCCTCGGTTAATCGCTTCAGCACCGTCGGGCACTTTGGACCGCAGCAGGGCAAGTGTCGCTAACGCCGTATCATCAGCATCGGTCGGAAGATTACCACGTCCGCCCATCGCCGAAAATGCCCAACCCCCATCCGGATTTTGGTTGTCAATAAACCACCTGCCAGCACGTTGGATAATGTGATTCATGTCTCCATTATCAATATCGATGAGCGTGAGTACGCTTAATGCCGTATCCCAAATGTTGAGATTTAACGCCTCCCGGCAACCACCGTCAGGGTTGCGTGTTGATTGCAGCCATTCGATTCCGCCCTCGATTAAGGTTTGAATCTCCTCTGAATGCGCAGACCCGATTGCAGGGTTCACAGAAATTTGGGCGTTTGTTATATGTTTTTGCAATTCGATGAGTGCTAACACCGACAACGCCGTGATGTAATTCACGCGGAACCAGCTGTTATCAGAAAGCTGATGTTCTATGAGCCAACTGACCAATGAAGCAATCATCTCCGGACGTCGTGTGGTGTTCAGTTCAATCAGGATAAAAACTGGCACAAGCGTGTGCTGCTCCGCGATGAACAGTGTCTCAAAGGTTCGAGTGTTAAATAGGTCAACCGGTGGAAGACGGTGGGTTGGCGGCTTGAGAAACGATTGTAAAAAAGGAAAGGTTGTTAGCAGCTTTTTTGTCAGTCCTACCACAGGGAGCAGATGTTTTGGAAGGGTTAGTTGATTCCAATCAAATCGCCCAAAGGCTGCGTAGGATAGTTTAATCAGGGCAAGTTTCAAGGGATATCCGGGGATACGTGCAAGTGCACCAGCAATCTGCGGTTTGGGTTCTCGTTGCCAAACCTCTTCTAAAATAAGTTGTGCAAATAGCGTAGCCTCTTTGTTCGGCTGATTGGCCGCATCAAGTCCCCATGTGCCGTCCGGATTCTGGTGTTCAATTAACCAATCGATTAATCCTTCTTCAGGCAACTGATCTTGAGCAAGGGATACCCAAGCATAGGCGCAAGTAGGGAAGGTGCTTGAAGAGAGTTGTCCTTCAAAACCACCCGCTGAGTTTTGCTGCTGTATTAAAAAAGCGATCCCGCGCTGCAGCGCGGATTTTACCTCTTCGTTCATCATGTGATTAGTCGTCCGCCAAATCTAAATTGGTGGGTGGCGCTCAAGTTACTACAATTGATCCAGCATTATCCTTTTTGGAGAACAGGACGGGTCAGCCAAATTCAGTGGCCCACAAGAATAGATTGTGAGTAGCCCTTAAACTCCGTCCACACTTCTTCGATGATTAACTTGCACATTGCTGCGATCGGAACTGCCATTAGCAGACCAATCAGACCGAGTAATTGCTCGCCAAGTAACACCACAACGATTGTTGTCACGGGTCCCAACTCAACACTTTTGCCTATTACCAGTGGTGTAATAATCGCGTTGTCGATGATCTGTATCACAAGCGTCAGGATAATGACAGCTAACAGACTCCAACCAAGCCCGAATCGGGAGGAACCTAGGAAGACAACAATGATTGCGGGAATTGCCCCAATGAATGGACCGATGTAGGGAATCAGATTCGCCAGTCCAGCAATAATTCCTATGAGGATTGCAAACCGTAAGCCCAAAATCCAATACCCAATTGCTGCAACTATTGATAGTATAATTGTCTGAATCAAACGGCTGCGAAGATAATCTCCTAACTGCCGATCGAGCCCCTGAATTAGTACCAAAGCGACTTCAAAGAAGCGATTCGGCACAATCTGAATAAACGCTTTCTTCATCTGACGTCCACTGTTTAGAAGAAAGAAGGTTAAGAATAGGATAATAATACCGGTTGTAAACACTGAAAAGGCGCCTATTGCAGAAGTACCAATTGCATTGAAGATGGACTGTGATTGTCCAATTACAAATCCCAAAATTTGGTCTTGCAGCCGTCCAACGAGGGCATTAACCTGGTCGCGGTCAATTGTTTGAACAGAATTTCTTTCAGTAGTGGCGCTTGAGGTTTCCTCACCTTCAGTTATCTCAAGATAATTGAGCACGGGGACGCGTAGGGGTTTGGGGATGAGATTCAACGCTGTTGTGGCGGTATCAACAAGGCGTTCAAGGTCAACAAGATGTGCAAGCGTTTTGTTAACTTTGAGCTGGCCTTTTTCTTTCTTGATGTTATATGCTCGGTGGTTCCCTGTGTCAGTCAGTTTCCATCTGTTGCCCGTTTCTTCAACAAGAATCACTGTATTTTGAGAAAGGCTAACCCCCTCCTCCAGAAACTTTTGTCGTAAATCCTCTGGGATTTCGCCCCGGTCTAAAGCGTCTTCATATCCCAGTTCCGCCGTTAACAGCACTTCACTGAACTTCCAGATTTGCCCGGTGATACTACTAACGGTCACTGTTGAAAGAAAGGCAAAGCCGCTGAGCATCAAGAGCGTTATGATGATGACTACAAGTGTCCGGTTAACTCCTTTCCGCTCGGTTAGGTCTACTACTGGACTGATAATATAAGCGATTAGAAACGAAATTACCACCAGGGCAAGAATATCTTTAAGCAAATAGATAACACCAATAAGAATTGCAAGCGAAAGCAACGTTGTGCCAAGAGCAATAATCTTCAGAGAGGCATTTGTTACCCGTGCTTGACGTGTCTGTTCACGGCTTTCACGCACCACCAAGCGGATATCCGATGTCATTGTCTCAATATTTTGTGTCAGCGGAATAACCGTTTCTCTGGCGAGCGTAGCCGTCTGAGCGAGTGCCTTCTCCGTATTGATTTGGCTAAGAGAATCAGCGGATTTAGCCGAAGTAGCCTCCTCAGTAGACTGATGCGATATTGTGTTCTGATTTGTAGATTCATTCATCAGTTTTCCTCTGCTCCGGAGATATCAGCGTTGATGGAATCCGATGTTTCAATCTCCACCGGTGATCCACTGATGGAGGGGTCGCTAGAAACCATATCTCTTCCCTCCTCGTCTGTGTTTGATGCTGCTGTGAGTTGTGCCTTCAAGCGACCAATTTCTTCCTGTGCTTTTTCAAATTCGTTGTGTATAAACCGGAAGCGTGCCGTGAGGATTTGCCCCAACTTGAAAATTACTTTAGATGCCAACCTTGGATTTGAATTCATTAACTCAAGTAGTTCAGGACGAAAAAAACCGATAATGCTTGAGTCGCGGGTTGCTTTAACCGTAGCAGTCCGTGGAGAGCTATCCAACAACCCCACGTCACCAAACAGTCCACTGTTTTCTAAGGTCGTCAAATGGAGAATTGTACCATCCGCTAGAGCTTTGGTGACCTCCGCCTGTCCGTCCACCATAATATACATTCCAGCTGCATCTTGTCCCTCGTGAATAATGACTTCCCCTGCGCTATAATAGCGCTGATAAGCAATACGCGCGATGTTATGAATTTCCCGATTGCTCAATTCTTCAAAGATGGGAACCTCCTTGAGGACATCAATAATGCTCCGCTCCACCTTTGCTTTACTCTTTCTGTCAACGACTGTACCCCATGTCGCATCAGTTGGTTTCATTTTGGCCATAATATCTCCCGTTCCCCCGACTGTTCTCTCATACCGTAGATTTTATTATACCTCGCAATCGCTTGTCAAGCGGAATGCTTGTTGGACAGATATTAAGCGTATGACCTAACAGGTTGGTTGTTGAGTCCAAGCAGGAAAAATTTACGGTATACGGTACAACATCAGCTATTTGACACTTCGATGCGAAAAATTAGAGTTGTAAATTGTACTGAGACTACTCTAACACTGAAACGATGAAAAATTAAACACTTGACAAAAAAATCTGTCTCCTTTAGAATAGGAGACGTTTAGCGCTACAACAAACCATACCCGGCGTCGCGTAATATTGCGCTTTTGCAGGCGATTATCATCGCTTGCAGAAGTATCGTTTGAGCTCTGAACCTCATGTTGCATTTGACCATAGGCTTCGTGAGGTATCTCTGATGCTGAGATTCATCGCTTCGTCCTCGTCCAAGGATGGGTTTCAAACCTCAGAATGACAAGCGAGAGGTGCAAGTTATGACGGTGGGCAATATATATTGAGGTAAAGAGATAGGAGGAAAACCAATGGCTGTCGACGTTCGTCAAAGAGATGACGTAGTCATCTTAAAACCCAAGGGCAAGGTTATTGGAAGATCTGTTCGGGATCTCAGCAAGGCGATTAATGATGAGAGTGCAAAAATTTCCGATTCGCCGAAATTTCTGTTTGACTTTGCCGATGTTTCAATGATGGACAGTTCCGGACTCGGAACCCTACTTGGAGCACATGTATCTATTGTACAGAAGGGCGGTCGGGTTGCTGTCATCAACGTCAGCGAAAAAAATGTCAAGAGTCTCATCATCAGAAGCCGATTAATCTCGACATTTGAACATTTCGATAGTGAAGACGAAGCGGTTTCTTCACTTGCTGGCGAATAGCAATTACCTTCTTGCCGAAGTAGGTTAATCTGCGTGGGGCATAACTCGTATCGATCCTCTCTGCATTCCTGATCCGTCGAGGAGTTGTAGCTTCAACTCCAAAATAAGGGCAAAAATTTACGGATCAGTGGGAGTAGTAGGCACTCGGCTGCTGAGGCTTTAACCGAAAGCAAATAGAACGGTTAAGGCCTTCGCGTGCCTCCAAGCACCAGCCGTTATCTCGTTGACTGATGTGATTACCCAGATAGATGTGTTCCCATGTGATTGACTCCGCTTCTGGCGGCTAGAACGGTTATATCAAAATAAAGGTCTTTAAATGCAGACTGATTCAGCTGAACAAACCATGCAGCGGCTAATTCTGGGTTTGTCTGAGATTGAGGAGGTGGGCAAAGCTCTCGTTTCTGGGCAGAGCAACTTTGGTGCATCGAGTCAGACCTATCTGCGAATAGTTCTCGATACATTGCAGGTCGCCCGAGGTGCCATATTACGCTTCGATTCCGCAGAGAGTCGGCTTATTATTGAGTCATCAGTTAATATCCCAGATGAATCTGCGGGTGAAGCGTTGGCCATTCCAATCACCGCCAATGAAATCGGTGCTATGCTGCAATCCTCCCTCCTTGATGTTTCCCAACCGCCTACCCCGTTAAAATCGTTCTTAAACACGATTCAGCCGCAGCTGCAGGTACTAAGTGCAACCCTTTGGGCACCACTAAAGATTCATGAAGAGTTTCTAGGTATTATCAGTCTTGGCGAACTTTCTAGTGATTCTGGAGCTTCAGGGTGGACACAAGAGCTACTGATTGTTCTTGCCGACCATATCTCACTCGCGATTGCACATTCACGCTCTCAAGCAGATATGCGTGCTGCCAAGTTTCGCCTCTTTATGCTTTCTGACACAACTGCTCAAATTGCCAAATTGTTAGATACAGAGCTGTTGGAGGAAGAGGTCGTCAATCATGCCGTCAGTTTGTTAGACGCTAACGCGGGCTGTCTGATGCTGATCAATCCAGCTACACAGCAGTTAGAAATAAAAAATTCTTTCCCGCTTGATTTAAAATTGTCTCCAGAACTAGAAAATCTTTCTGTCCCGTTAGAAGTTGACCAAGAAATTCATCCTACGCTTTCTATACTTTGCAAAGTAGCAATCGAAGGCAGAACCCAGATTCATAATGATCCGGAGATAGCGGCCCTATTTGGTGGAAATAATCTGATAGCAGCTCCAGTTTTTGGACATGAAATTCTGGGGATACTCGTTGTTTTTAGTAAAGAAGGTAGGGCCGGCATCACACTGGAATTCACAGATGAGGATGGAATTCTTCTTGAAGCCTTTGCCACGCAGGTCGGTGTGGCCATCGAAAACGCGAGGCTTTATCAAGAAGCAATTGAAAAGCGTCGATTACAGGCGGAAATGGAGGAAGCAGCAAAAATTCAGGAAAACCTTCTCCCAAAAGCGCCGCCAGAGATTCCAGGCTATGAAATTGCTGGGATGAGTATACCGCATCATGATGGCGTTGGAGGAGACTACTACGGTTACATTCAGGAACCAGATGGATCGTGGGGGTTGGTCATTGCTGATATTGCTGGTAAAGGCATGCAAGCGGCTTTGTTGGTAGCAACGCTCCGTGCGGCTTTACTTTCAGAGGTCGCAAGGCAAGCAGATCTGCCAGCGAGGGCAATGGCATTGAATGCCCTTATTCGTGAGAGCAGCCCAATCGACAAATACGCAACGCTCTGTTACGCGCGGTTGCAGCCAGAAACAGGTAGACTTACCTCACTCAATGCGGGACACAACTCTCCCTTGGTCATCCGACGGGATGGCAGTATACAACGGCTAGAAGCGGGCGGCTTAATGATAGGCATGTATCCTGACGATATGCTGTGTCGGATGTTGGAATATGAAGACGAAACGATTCAACTTTACAGTGGAGATACAGTTTTATTTTATACCGATGGGGTTACTGAAACAGTGAATATCCACGACGAGATGTATGACGAAGAGCGGTTAGAGGAACTGGCGAAACAACTCCGCTCCGCAGATGCTAGCGAAATCTGCACGGAAATTTATAACGCAACATTGGAGTTCCAAGGGGAGGCCCAGCGGTTTGATGATTTAACGTTAATGGTGTTGAGGAAAAAATGAACTTACCTGAGTTGCCGCTTATTCCAGTAGGACGGTTTCTGGCTTTGTTGGTCGAGTTCATACTGATAAGACTGTGAATCCGCGATTCTGTACACATCAGAATTCTGACGTTATTTTTTCCAGAAGATGCATGGAGTAATTTTTTTAACCAATCTTTGGAAAGTTTCGTTAGTTTGTCCAAAAAGGCTTCAATAGTTCGGGCTTTCCGCTGCCCGACGATCGAAATTCGAGACCGAAAAATGAAGGAGGTAAACTACCATGACTATTCCTGCCGATACCACTGAGCGTGACCGTTTTTTTTCCCTATCGCTGGATATGCTGTGTATAGCCGGTTTCGATGGTTATTTCAAGGAACTGAACCCGATGTGGGAAAAAACGCTCGGTTTTACAGTTGAGGAACTTAAAACAAGACCCTTCATGGAGTTTGTTCACGCTGAAGATCAAGAGGTGACGATTGCTGAAGCCCAGAAGATCATGACAACCGGCGAAGATGTGGTTGCCTTTGAAAATCGCTACCTTTGCAAAGACGGTTCGTATAAGTGGCTCTTATGGAGTGCAACAGTATCCCTCGAAGAGCAGTTGTATTATGCTGTTGCACGAGACATTACTGAACGTAAGCAGGCAGAAGTCTACTATCGTGACCTATATGAAAACGCGCCGGATATGATGGCTGTCGTTGATTTAGTTAGCGGAACCATTTTAGAATGTAACCAAACCCTCGCGGAGGTTATCGGGCGCAGAAAAGAGGAGATTACCGGCAATTCCTTCTTAGAGCTATATGCCCCTGAATCGCTGGAGGCTGCACAACAAACCTCTTCAGCATTCGTCGAAACGGGCGAAATTATCAGGCAGGAACGGACTCTCCGTCGTGCAGATGGTAGCACCATTGACGTGCTCCTGCAAGCGACGCCAATGCGCGATGAAACTGGCAAAATCGTCGCAAGTCGGTCAACGTGGCGTGACGTGACTAAACAGAAGGAAGCGGAAAGGGCACTCGCTGCCCAAGAAGCACTCTATCGGACACTGATTGAAGCAGCCCCACAGGTAATCTGGGTTGCTGACGCTGATGGTCAGGTCGCCCTTCTTAACAAAGCGTGGCATGATTTTTCTGGCCGCACAGATGCAGAATCACTGGGCACCCGGTGGGCAGAAGCGCTGCATCCGGAAGATCTTCCGGACGTGCTCGCAAAGTGGGAACGTGCCTATAACCACGGCGAAACTTACAGCGGTGAATGTCGGTTCCAAGCCAAAGATGGTTCCTATCAGACGTTTATTTTTATTGGCACCCCCGTTCGAAACGATTCGGGAAAAATTATCAATTGGGTCGGTATTAATACTAACATCGCAGATCGAGTAGAAGCTGAGATCGCATTGCAGGAAGCCAAAGATGCTGCTGAGTATGCAAACCGCGCCAAGAGTGAATTTCTTGCCACCATGAGTCATGAGCTCCGCACACCGTTGAATGCGATTATCGGATTTTCTGAAATCTTACGAGATGAAATCCTGGGTACCCTTAACGACGAGCAGAAAGAACTAACCCTTGATATCCGTACCAGTGGAAACCACCTCCTTGCCATGATTAACGATATTCTTGACTTGTCGAAAATCGAGGCTGGTAAAATGGATCTGCAGCTGGAACGCTTCTCTATTCAGGAAGCAGTGACAGAGGTCAATACAATTGTTAATGCTTTAGCAAATAAAAAGCAGATTCAACTCACCCTCGAATTTGATCAAGAAGTCTCGATCCAAGCAGATAAAATTAAGTTCAAGCAGATCCTCTATAATTTGCTTTCCAATGCTATCAAGTTTACCGACGCAGGCGGGGAAGTTAATACAAAGTTTGAAGTGTCTGAGTCGGCGTTACTCGGCAGTGTGACTGATACCGGCGTAGGTATCTCGCCGCAGGACCGCGAAAAATTGTTTCAACCCTTTACACAACTCGATGCCGCAAGTACTCGATCGCACAGTGGTACTGGACTGGGACTCGCGTTGACCAATCGGCTAATTCAATTGCATGGCGGAAAAATCTGGGTTGACAGTGAGATAAACGAAGGGAGCACCTTCTCCTTTACCTTTCCACTACACCAACGTGAAGAAAAGGTTGGAATAACTGGGTCAGACGACTCCAGTACTGGAACTGCTACCACCTTTGGTGATAACCGTACTATCTTGGTTGCTGAAGACAATGAACAAGCCGCTCAGCTTTTGGGAATCTACCTCACAGAGGCAGGATACCAAGTAGAGTATGCCACAGATGGCGAAGAAGCCATTGAAAAAGCTACTGAAATATGCCCATTTGCGATCACGCTTGACATTCTTTTACCGAAAAAGGATGGTTGGCAAGTACTAAGAGAAATGAAGATGAAACCGAACTTACAATCAATTCCGGTTATCATCGTTTCGGTAACAGAAGAGCGCCAGTTAGCATTTGGATTGGGAGCGGTAGACCATCTCGTCAAGCCCATAGATAAAGAAACACTTCTCGCTTCGCTCCAATCTCTAAAACTTCCAAGTCGGGATGGCTCACCTCGCATCCTTGTCGTTGACGATGATCCACAGACGGTGCGCCTACTATCCACGGTACTGACCAACGATGGATATGAAGTCCTGAAGGTATATGGGGGAAGTGAAGCAATCGAGACAGCGATTTCTCAGTCGCCCGATTTGATTATTCTTGATATGATGATGCCTCAAGTGGATGGATTCCAGGTCATTCAGCGTTTAACCGGTGATCCGCGAACCCGCGATATTCCAATTGTTATCTGCACAGCATTGGATCTTACTGACGAGGATCGAGATCGGCTCAACGGTCAAATTCAGTCGATTATCCGGAAGACAGGCAACGTCAAAGAAGAATTGCTAGCAGCAATCAAGAGGATCGAGCGCCTGCGAATGCCAACTTAGAAAGCGGAGACACGCTCATGAGCACCAAACGGATTCTAGTAGTCGAAGACTTGGAAATGAACCGGAAGGTTGTGCGAATTGTGTTAAAGGCGAAGGGCTATGAAGTGCTTGAAGCGGTTGATGCAGAAGAGGCACTTACGATGTTACAAGACGGACTACCGGATCTGATTCTGATGGATATTGGGCTTCCCGGCATCAGTGGCGATGAACTGACTCGGCTGATTAAAGCCAAGACGGAATGGTGTCATGTGCCGATTATTGCCTTAACTGCTGCAGCAATGAAATGGGAACAGGAACAGTTTCGCGACGCAGGGTGTGATGACTATATCAGCAAGCCGGTTGACACACACGTGTTGGTTGCTTTGATAGAGCGTCATTTAAATGAGCAAGAATACAAATAGGTTGTACTTTTCGATAGCTTAAGCAGTGCAGGTAGTGAGACAATCGAAAGAAAAAATGATTGACGCTCTACATAGGACTATGATAAACTGAAGGGTGTGCTTAATTATGAAATAGGAGAAGTGTGACGGAAGTTTCTAACTTGCAAGGCTAATGTCCACCGATCGAGACATCCGCACCACGGTGTGCTGTTTCCTGAATAATGCACACTTCTCAATAAACCTTTTCCGTACCACTTGGCTGCATATTTCTAACAGGAGTAAATTACATCATGGATATTTCAGTCAAATATCAAAATGACAATGTTATTCTTCATATTTCGGGCAGTATCCTTGGCGAAGATCGAATCCAATTAAGCGACAAAATTCAGGAATTAGTTGATGACGGCGGGAAAAATGTCGTCCTGAATCTCCAAGATGTTGACTTAATGGATAGTGTTGGATTGGGCATGTTGGTTGCCCTCCGGGGTTCGTTGATGCGACAGGAGGTTAGGTTGTTGCTTTCAAATGTTGACAGATCTGTTAAATCGTTGCTAGCTATCACTAAGCTCACGAATGTCTTTAATCTGTACGATACTGAAGATGACGCACTCGCGGATTTGGATAATGAAGATAAGGATAGCTTTATGGTATAATCTTCCTAAATATTTTTCCGATCTGTAAGTTGTAATCGATCCATGTCCCCTTTCGAAGGACGCGAGGATAATGAGTAAACCACCTAACGCTAGAATCCTTGTTGTTGATGATGAACCGCAAAACATCCGATTGCTTCAAATTCGCCTCCAAGCGGATGGATACGCAGTTCTCGCAGCAAACAGCGGTCAGGAAGCATTAGAGTTGGTCCAGGAGAATGCCCCCGACCTGATTCTGCTCGATATCATGATGCCGGGGATGAATGGATTTGAAGTGTGTCAGCGGATTCGTGCCGAGGAAGCCACGCAGTTTATTCCAATAGTGATGGTAACTGCTCTTTCAGAGCAGGAAGATCGAATCAGAGCAATCGAGGCAGGCGCGGACGATTTTATTTCCAAGCCATTTGATAGCCATGAGGTCTTAGCTCGTGTGCGTTCCCTAGTGCGTATCAAAAAATACCATGATGCTCTTGAAGAAGCCAATCGTGAACTCAGGATGCATAATGAACGTTTGGACAAAGAGCTACAGATGGCAAGTGAAATTCAGGATAGCCTGATGCCCCAAGGGATCACCGATTTACTGGGATTCCGCATTGTTTCACACTATACACCTGCAGTTGTGGTGGGCGGAGACTTTTTCGATTTGTGGGAGGTTGAACGGGGACGACTAGGCGTTTTTATATCCGACGTAATGGGACATGGGGTTTCAGCAGCCTTTATCACTGTGTTTATTAAAACGATTGTCGAAGAGATGAGCGTTCAGACAGACGACCCCGGACACCTGCTCAAAGAATTAAACACTCGTTTCAATAAGATGATTAGTTCGCAACAATATATGTTTGCAACCGCATTCTGCGCCGTTATAGACCTCGACAAGGAGACACTACACTACGCCAATGCAGGACACCCCTTTCCATTCTTAGTCCAGCGCCAACGCAATGTTTGTAAACCTATCGGAGATCGGTCAACCGGAAAAGGGTTGGGGTTACTTCCTGACTCAACATATCAAACGTACCATTACCCTTTCACCCCTTCGGATGGGCTGTTTCTTTATACTGATGGCGCTTATGAACTACAAAATTCAAGTGGAGAAGAATTTACCCCCCAAGGGATTCAAGAGGTCATCACGCAAGAAATTGCTCAACCAGCCCCTGTTCTTGTTGAAACCGTTCTCAAAAAAACAGATCAATTTAGTGATGGTCGGCCAAAAGATGATGATATTACAATTGTTGCTATTGATGGGTGTGAACCGGGGTGGTCGAACGCCGAAAGTGGATCTGGGATATTCAATTCTCAATCAATCGATGAATAGTTCGTCAACGTAGTCTAGAAAGTGGCAAGCGCGCTATCTTCTGAGTCGTGGATCTCGACAATATCAGAAGCACCGATTAAGTCAAATGTCCGCCTAATATTGTCCGTCAGGCCGTAAAGCTTGACATCTCCATCTTTAAGGCGAAGCTGCTTCGCAGTACCAACAAGGGCTCCAATAGCGGCACTGTTGATGTGCTCGACCTGACTCAAGTTCACAATGATCTTCTGGACATCTTGGTTGACAAGGGCCGCAAGCGTTTCGCGTAAATCAGCAGCCGCGTAGCTTCCCAAATAGTTGTTGACATCAATAATTTTGACATCTGCGTTCTGGCGGATGCGCGATGATTCTTCTGACATGAGATTGTTACCTCTTCGGGATGATGTTTCCGTGATCATGCGAAAGCGTTTCAAAATCGGTCAGTCAAATAACAATGGGTATATCTACCTGTATTCGCCTTCGGTGTCGTACACTCTCCACTTCGTGACCCGGCAATGCGTAACTAAATAATATGGGGGAAGAGACCAAGTGGAACAAGCAGTTGCACAAGTGATTCGCCTAAATGTCCCCAGTTCGCTTCGATGGGTTCATACCTTGCATGCTGTCATTACGGAAATTCTTAGCCAGATGTCGCTGGATGAAGAGTCAAGCGACCTAATCAATCTCGCAGTGGTTGAAGCAGGCACCAATGCGATAAAACATGGGAATCAGGAAGATCCGGAGAAACGTGCATATTTTGAATTCATTATTCAGCCAGATCAGTTCACAGTCGTAGTCCAAGATGAGGGGCAAGGTTTCAATCGCCAACAAGTTCCAGATCCGATGCAGCCCGAAAATCTCTTTAAAAGTAGCGGTAGAGGACTTTTCCTGATTGAATCATGTATGGATGATGTCACTTACGAAAAGTCTGGAACACTCATCAAGATGGTTAAAAGGCTTGCATAGAAGTATCAGGACATAAATACACACGACACCCCCAGCCAACCATTCTATTCCGTCTCAACTGGTTGTCAGTGCAGCTATCGCTTCATCTTCATCCGAGTATTGTTCAAACATCGTGGTTAATTTCGATGCAGCGATAAGGGTTTTAATTTTCGAGCTAGGATTGATGAGGGCAACCTGTCCATCTTTAGGCATAATGGTTAAACGTGTTCCCACTAAGACTCCCAGTCCAGTGCTATCCATCATTGAAACGGTGGTGAAATCAAACAAAAATTTGGGCGCCTCAGACGTTGAAGCAAGTTGATCTGCAACCATTTCCCGAAACTCACGGCTGGCATCTCCAATGATTTCACCGCTTGGACTGAAAATGGTAACCCCAGCCTTGTGACGAATGTTAAATTCCATTAGTCTATTCCTTCACATGTTAAGAATCGCTGTTTGTGGAAAAGTAGAAAATAACCTGAACATCAGTTCCGCCAAGGGTATTGGTTAATATTTCGAGGGAATCAGATAATTTTTCCGCGAGAAATATACCGTGTCCACGTTCACTATCAGGAGTCATCTTTTGAGATACTTCGTCTAGCCTCCCTGTTGCTAGCCAATTCTTCCGTACAGATTTACCTTTATCGCGAACATGAATTTCTAACTTGCTTGCATCAAACATGAGGGTCAAATCAATCCCTGAATCAGGGGTTTCTGAGCCGTGTTCGATGGCGTTGCTACAAACCTCATCAATAATAAGCTCAATATCGTAGATGCGGGTCCGGCAAAACCCAAGCTGCTGCGCTAACTGTCCGATAAACATCTGAATTGGACGGATATACTTCAGGCAGCTAGGCACTGATAGTTTGAGAACTTCCTGGTTTTGTGTTTGAGTCATGCCAGAGCACCAAGTCGAAAACTGAGGGGCTTGGCGCGAAAATCATACATACCGACTAACCCCTCGTGTCTGAAATCTTTGCTTTATCACTAACACCTAAACGGTAGCCTAGAACGCAGCGAGGGCGCTACTCTCTGAATCATAGATTTCGAGTACGCTGGAGGCTCCCACCAAATCAAATGTCCGTTTAAGATTCGCCGCTAGACCGTAAACTTTGAGATCTCCCCCATTCGCGCGGAGTCGCTTCGCAGAACCAACCATCGCGCCGATAGCTGTGCTATTGATATGTTGTACCTCACTTAAATTCACGATGATTTTCTGCGATGCTCCGTCAATTAGCGTATCAATTGTTTTGCGCAAATCGGCAGCCGCGTAACTTCCGAGATCCTCATTAACGTCAATAATTTTTGCATCCCCGCTTTCGCGGATAGTCATTGATTCGTTTGCCATAAAAATTTTGCTCCCAATGGTCGTTAGAATATGGTATTGACTTTAACCCAGATTCTTACATATTCCGCTTCAAAGTCACGAAATCTGAGTTTCATCTGGAATCCATGGTAATAATAAAATAGTATACCAAGGTTTCATTCCTTTATTATATCGAAAGCGTAGACAAAACACAAGAAGAATTAAAGTAATCGTTGTGAGAAGATACACGGTGCTTTGGTTGATTTAACCTAATCTACTATGTTCTGTTGGCGTCTGATATATTAAACCAATATCTTCAGTAGCTCGATTGTCTAAAATCGACCGTCCTGTGTCGAGATACGAATCGTGAATTACGAGCTGTCTGGTGACTTCCGCAACTTAGTAACTATTAAAATTTCCGTGCAGCAACGCACAAAACTCTAAGCACCTTGGGAGACCGTTTTGGAAATAGGGGTTTTAACCGAAGAACAAAAATATCTATGGAAGAAAGATGGCTATCTAGTTCTAAAGGGTGTGCTTTCTGCAGAGGAGATTAAGCAGCTGACAGCCGTGGTGGATCAGATGGATGAAGAACACCGAGAGCAGCTATCCTCCGGAGGGGCACAAAACGGGGGTGACGCGAAGCCATATACTGGACTCAATAAACTAAACATCATTGAAGAAAGCAATATTTTCGTCGAACTGATGGACCATCCCGCCACATTTCCGGTTGTACTTGAACTGCTCGGTCCTTTCATTCAATTGAGTATGTCTCAAGCCATGATTCGGTCGCTAAATCCGGAAGGTAAAGGTCTTTCGCATGCGCTACACCCGGATGGGGGGCAAGCAATGCAGCGCATACGAGTCGATAAAAATAGCCTCCCACTACAGATTAAAATCCAATATTTTCTCACACCGCTTACTGCCCCCGAGCATGGGAACTTCACCATTGTTCCCGGCAGCCATCACCGTCCCTTCCCAGCAGCTCAGCTTGGAAACGCAGAAAGTCCTCATAACGCAGAAGCGCTACAACTTTGTGTGGAAGCCGGAGACGCGGCGGTTTTCCCACATGCGTTATGGCATGGGGCAGCGAGTAACAGATCGAATTACCCACGTAAAACACTCATTTATTGCTATAACCATCACTGCTTCCGTGCTTACGACTACAAAGAGCCATCACCGGAACTTTTGGAGCGGTGTACACCTCGACAGCGAAGGTTACTCGGAGATGTTGGCGAGTGGCAGCCTGGATCTTATTTTTATTCCCCTTCGGATCAGGAGGAAGTGATGATAGGGATTGCAGAGAACAACGGATAAGATTTGCTGAGTCTCGTACTCTAAAGTCATGTACTACACCACTGTTGGAGATTTCAATGACGCCCAAACAACGCTACCTGCTTGATGTGACCGGCTATCTTCACTTGAAGAACGTACTCAATCCTCAAGAGCTAAAAAAGGCTCAGGAGGCAGCCGACCGCTACATCCGCACCCCACCCGAAAAATGGGAACCCGGATTTGGGGCAAATCTAGAGCGTCCAGACTTTACCCCCTATTCCCACGGTTTTGCATTCGACAAAGCGCTGGAGTCTCTCTGCTTCCATCCAGTGACTTGGCCCATCGTTAAGGAGTTGACCGGCGACAAACCCCGGTTTACCAGTGGTAGCTTGGGACGAAATACCTATGGACAACGATTCCACCCACTGCACTGCGCGCGAGAAGGGGGCGGCGGCCCCGAAATGCCCCGTTATTTCTGCCAAGATGGGCAGGTTTACTGTGATTTCTTTGTTGTTTTCTTCTATCTGACTGATGTGATGCCTGGTGATGGAGGACTCGTTGTGATCCCGGGGTCTCACAAAAGCGAATTTTTACGCCCACCAGATCTGTTTGTTCCGTATACCGATGAGATCGACCCAGACCCTCATCCAGCTGTAACCAATATCACACCACGCGCTGGCGATGTCGTGATTATCTCGGAATTACTCACCCACGGTGTCCTCGTCTGGAAGCCGAAGGAGCGGGACCGCCGCTTCCTTATATTGCGCTACATGCCGCAGTACACCACCTACGGGACCTTTGACCCATTCCCAGACGAAATTCAGGCAAGATTATCACCAGAGACGCTAGAACTAATCGAGGTCGCCCCCTATAAACACGTCAAGGAAATTGTCAAACAGGAAACAGTCACCCTAACATGTTGAGGAGGAGTGTCGATCATGAGTAGAGAAAACCACAAAAGCTGGAGAGCCTTTCAAGTTACTTCGATAGTGATACCAAGCCGTTTCGTTTTTACGGTTAATTGGGCAACCGCTACTGCGAAGCTATATCTTTGCCTACTTATTTTGTTAGCCAGCATATTTGCAGGCTGCATTGATATTGATAATACTGTGCAGTCATTAAACCCTTTCTACACAGACGAAGCCGTTGTTGAATTTCCGCAACTTGAGGGAGAATGGCTCTCTTTTATAGTGCTTGACGGTGATGTTTTACCAATGAATATAAAGCCGTGGGTTTTTGAGGATAACACGCTAAAAATCTTCGATGAAGATAGGAAAGTCTCTGTCGCTCGGACCAAGTTTTTTCAGATAGAAGATTCATACTTCGCCGACGTCGTTATGGCAAATTTTAATTTAGATTTCTTCGATGATTCCAACGATGACATGATATCTAGCGATATGAATTCTCTCACAAATACTGCGTTCACGTTCTGGTCAATGTTTCATTGGAGACCTGTTCATCTTGTGTATAAGGTCCAAATTGATGCGGACTATACCTCGTTAGTTTTAACTCTATTAAGTCTCGATTGGCTAGAAAAGATTTTGGAAGAAAATCCGGATTTAATTCCTTTAATTGATCCATCGGATCCTGATTCACCTTTACCTTTAGCAAATGCGCCTTCAGAAACATGGATGTCCCTCTTAAAAAAATATCGGAACGAGGAAGCAGCTTTCCCCTCCGACCAAATGTTTAAGGTTTTATTAAAAAAGTGTGGAAAACCCCACGCCCTATTATCTTATGAAAACGGCAATCCGCAGGCAGCCGTGTTTCCCGAAGACCGAGAATTTTCTGATGGGAGCCAAGCAAGAGCGAATACGCCGATTTGGTACACCGAAAATGGACAAGTCACCGGTCTTATGCTCAATCGAGATTGGCAGTCACCGGCTGGTTTTTGGGTAAAGGCTGGTACTTGGGTGGAATATTTTCAAAATGGTAATCTCAAGCACGCAACTTTAGCACAGGATTGGGAATCTCCTAAAGGCAAGCTGATCAAAGCGGGAATGATGCTCAAATTTTCTAAAGATGGCAAGATTAAAAAGCAACCCTCTGAATAATTGGAAATAGACTGAAGCTACATTACTTCCGTTTTTTCTCACGACGAAGCGGGAAAGAAAAATCAGATGCAGATAGATCATACGGACACGAGTGGTAACACGCGAGTTGCTGTGATCGTCAGCGAGAATGCCCTTGAGTTAGAGCACTTCGCTGCGGAGCAACTCTGCGATTACCTTGAGAAACTGTTTGGCATCCAAACCTGCCCAATATCGAGTGTCTCTGCAGGAGCAGAAACACTGTTCCTTGTCGGTAACCTAGACGCGGATGTTGCTGTTCAGGGCACAATCGAAGAAAGTACATTTCCACCAGTCAGCGAACAGGGATTCATCTTACGTCGTGTGGACTTTCAAGGGCGTCCATCGTTAGTAGTTAAGGGAGGCAGTCCGCGTGCAACCTTATGGGCAGCGTATGAATTGGTAGAATACTGGGGAGTGCGCTATCTTTTACACGGTGATGTCTTACCGACACCAGGCACCTTCCATCTGCCCGATCTGGATATCGTGATGGAGCCAGCGTTATCGGTTCGTCAGTGGCGCGTTATCAACGATTTTGCGTGTGGTCCTGAATCGTGGGGTATGGGGGATTATCGTCCCGTGCTTGACCAACTGGCGAAACTCAAGTTTAACCGCATTCTGCTGTCCGTTTGGCCTTGGCAACCATTTCTCCATTACGAGATCAAAGGGGTCAAGCGAAACTCAGCGGCGCTCTGGTTCAACTTCCACTATCCCATCACCGACGATATGGTGGGACGGCACCTGTTTGGAGACGAGGAAGAATTTTGGAATCCCGACCTGCCACGCGGTGTAAGTTATGAGGAATTTACGGCGGCAGGTCAGCAGTTGGTGCAGAACCTGATAAGCTACGCGCATCAGCGCGGAATGGAGTGTGTTATCGTTGCTACACTAACTGAATTTCCACCCGAGTTTGCACCACTACTCACAGATGCCCAAGAAGTCCATCAGTTAGCGGAGTTGACCGTTGTGCCAACTGCAGAAACCGATATTGATGACCCTTCACTCACTGAACTTGCGACGACTGTGCTACGAGCAACCGTAGAGACTTATCCTGAGGTGGATTATGTGGCGTTAGGGATGCCAGAATTTCGGCAGTGGTCGGGATTGTACGAACGGGCGTGGGAAGCACTTGATGCTAAGTATAAAGTCTCATCGCATCGCTCGCTCGAAGATCTGCTAACTGCTGCGGCACAACGCTCTGCATATCCCGGCGGAGAAGAGCGTGCCTTGCAAGAGGTCAAAGGCGATATCGTTGCACTGTACTTCTATGACCGACTCCTCAATGAGATAGAAGCACTCAAGAAGTCTAGTCGCCCCGAAATGAAATTTATCTATAACAACGTGGCAGAGGAACTCTTTCCGGTACTTGGGAGCTTTGTACCTCGTGGTTGGGAAACGCTGAACTTCGTGGATTACACCGCATCGCGCATTGTCAAACGGAGGGAAGTTCTCGGAAATATTTCCAGCGGTGAGCACGCCTGCAGTCTTATCTACACGCTTCATGACGACAACGTGGGACTGTTACCACAATTAGCAACCGGCTCCCTATATGAATTGACGCAGGACCTGTGTCGGCACGGCTGGGCTGGGTTCTCCACGCGCTACTGGCTCATCGCCGATCACGACCCATGTGTTGCGTATTTGGCGAGAGCAGCTTGGGACCAAAATGTAAGCCATGAGGACGTCTACCGAGATCAGATCCGCGCTGTTTGTGGGGAAGAGTGCGTTGAAGAGATGGTGACGGTGTTTCGCGAAGTGGAAAGCACAACAGTTGCGCTAGAGGCGCATGGGCTGGGGTTGACCTTTCCCGTACCCGGTATGCTGACCAAGCACTGGACGCCTCAACCGATGTCCGATGAACTGGTGGAGGACCGGCAGGGATATCAACGGGCGTTAGACGCCGCATTCCGCGCGCGGGAAAAAGCACAACCATCCGGACAAAGTTATGTGGATTATTGGATAGGACGTTTGAAGTTTGGTATCGGCTACCTCGATATGATCGCTGCAGCCCGACGCGCCGCAATTGCGGAAGCTGATCAACGGCCTACTGAAGCGATTCGACAGGCAGAAATTGCATTGGCGACCGCCTGTCAAGCGTTGCAAGCGTATGCAGATGTCGTCCGCGATCAGTCCGATCGTGGGGCAATCGCGGTGATGAATGAGTATGTCTATCGGCCCTTGAAGGATAAGGTCGCTGCGTTGCGGAACGGTCAACTAACATAAGTGACTGTTAGTAATGGGTTTTCAACGCTTCCTACCATGCGGTCCACCCACCATCAACTAACAGATTTTGCCCGGTGATATAACTACCGGCGTCACTGGCTAACAGTACAACAGCACCTTTCAACTCTTCTGGTCTTCCCATACGTCCCAGCGGCACTTTTTCCTCCAGCCGAGGGATGAAGCCTTCAACGTTATCACGTACCTCGGGCTTAGGAAATGGTCCAGGAGCGATGGCGTTGACCCTAATGTTGTATCTCGCCCAATACGCCGCAAGGTGACGAGTTAAGTGCACCACACCGCCCTTGAGCGCGTGGTAATTGGGGGGACTGTTGACCGGCAGTTCTTCGTACGCGCTTGGATAGCTTGCCACAACGCCATACATACTGGCGATATTGATAATCGATCCGGAACGCTGCTGTTCGCGGAGGTGAACCATCACATCTCGTGCCAACAAGAAATATGCTGTTACGCCGACATGATATGCTTGATTAAAGTCTTCCGCTGTGGCATTGTCGATGTCCGGTGCTGTAGCACCGTACGCGTTATTGACTAACACATCGATTTTGCCCATTCGTTCCACCACTTCCGCGACGAAGCTAGGAATCGTGTCGGTATCACCCTGACTGAACCCCAATCCCAAATGTCCACCTGACAGCGTGGCAGCAAATTCGGCAGCCTGTCCCCCATCGCGGCTGGTAACTACAACCTGTGCCCCCGCCTCAGCAAGAGCACGGCTCATCGCTGATCCTAACCAACCACACGCTCCAGTTACCACAGCGACTTTGCCCTGTAAGCTGAATAGATCGATAACACTGCGTTCATCGGCACTCATTATTTCCCTCCGTTTGGTTGCGATCCGTGTTGGCTCATGTTAAGATTTAATGCAAAGAAACCGAGTTGTTTTGCCGACTCAGCTTGCCCCGATCTATCGGGGAGCATCCTGAGAATCGGGACTTGAAAACTCGGTTTTTCTTCGTGCTTCGCACTTTCTTTTCACGTGGGCTTTCGTGTTAATGCCACGCTTGGCGTAGTAGACGCAGCCAGTTACCGTGCATGATAGCAGCAATGTCGCCATCGTTGTAGCCCCGGTCTGCCAGTAAACCTGCAAGTTTTTGGAGGTCAGTGATAGTATCTAGATCACGTGGGGATTGCTCTCGTCCATAACCGCCATCAAGGTCTGTACCGATTCCAGCGTGACGACTATTACCTGCCAACTGGCATACGTGATCCATGTGGTCAACGACCGTGTTCAGCGTGACAGCTTCATTTGTGCTTTGTCCGGAAACCCAACCCGGTTGCAACATCCACGCATCAAAAGCTGCACCAATCACACCATCTCGTTCGAAAATCGCTCCCAACTGCTCATCGCTAAACTGACGTTGGTGGGGAACTAGTGCCCGGCAATTGTTATGACTTGCCAACACCAATCCTTCGTAGTGCTCCAGTGCCTCCCAGAACGCCTGATCTGAGCAATGAGTAAGATCGAGGGTAACACCTAGCCGCTGCATTTCAGCGAGCAGCGGTGGACCCAGTTCGGTTAAGCCTAATTCGGTGCCTGTCCCGCCAGCGTAGCGACCCGGTCCATAATGCGTGAGGCCAAGTAGACGCAATCCGCCTCCGACCCACTCCTCCAGTTGGTTTGGTTGTAGAATCGGATCTGCCCCTTCCATACTAATTACAAATCCAAGAGGAGGGCTGTCACCCGACCCAGCGTCTTCCCAACTCTCCCACTGGGCGATATGGCTATCCAAATTGGCTCGATCTCCAATAATGCGAATATGACCCTCGCGTTCTAATGCACGATAGTAAGCCAACTGTCCTTGGGCAACGCCGTAGGACTGAGTGGGCGATGCAAAATCCGCATGAGGAGCAGGTTGCCCGGTGCAGCGGGCAAACAACGTCACAACGGATACTGCTAAGCGTCCCTGACGCATATCCGGAAATGCAACGGTGCCTTGGGCGCGTCCCTTGCCCGGGGTGCTGACTTCTTGTGTGCGGATGGTATAAGCGGAACGCAGCAAATCCCGATTCCCTTGAAGTGCGTTCCAAGAAAGATCAAGGTGGGCATCAATGATCAGCATAAGCAAAAATCTCCCGAAAGCCGTTCATCAGTAGTAAGCAGAGCGTAAGAGTAATTACCGGACCAAGCGGCGAAACGGATCCTTCTTTAGATCAGATTCGAGTAAGCTGTCCACATCACCTGCGTCTATACCGGATTTAATCACCCCCAATGCCCCCGCCACGGCATCAGCAGTCAAACGGATATCTTCTTCAGTATGGGCAAGAGTTCCCTTGAATCCCATATAGCAGTGGATACCACGCTTTGCCATTTCTTGAATGAATAGTGTTTTGACTTGGGCTTCCAACGTTTCATCCGGTAAGTCAAGGGAAACGCCAAGGGCTGTATGGAAACCGGTACAGGCACCCGATAGCCCACTTGCGGCGATTACTTCGTTGAGTACGGAGCGCAAATTCTCGCCAAGTTCTTTAAAGCGAGTTTCAGAATTCCGGCGTTTCAGTTCACGAATTGTTGTCAGTGCAGCGACAGTCCCAATGTTATCACTCCAATAGGAACTGGAGATGAACATGCGACCAGCGGGCTCCATTACCTCTCGTGAGCCAACAACCGCCCCCATCGGATAGCCGTTTGACATCGCCTTTGCAACAACGGTCATATCTGGGATAACCCCTAAGGGCTTTTGCATACCACCAACCGAATACCGCCAACCACAAGATACCTCGTCAAAAATAAAAATAGCATCGTGCTTGTGGGCAAGGGCTTTAACCCCTTCTAGATATCCCGGCTCAGGAAGCTCAGAACGAGCAGGCTCCATCATAACCGCTGCGACCTCACCTTGATTTTCCTCTAACAGCCCTTCTAACATGGCAAGATCACCATAAATAAAGGGGATTGCGGTTCCAGCGAGTGCTTGGGGCACGCCAATCGGTTCAATCCCTGCAAACGGGTATTCCCCACTTTCGGGATCTACACCAAAATTCGCCGCTTGATACCAGTCGTGCCAACCGTGGTAGCCGCAGAACACAATTTTGTCTTTGCCGGTTGTACCACGTGCGATACGCGCTGCGACGGCACAGGCTTCGCCGCCACCTTTGGTATATCGCACCATTTCAGCACTCGGAATGGTGTCTATAAGTTCTTCCGCTAGTTCAATTTCGAGCGGTCCATTCAATGTGTAAAGGCTACCGCGATCGATTTGCTCTTTAACTGCTGTATCCACAACCGGATCTGCATGACCGAGGATAATCGCACCAACCGCATTGACCCAATCGATGTATTCATTTCCATCCACATCAATGAAACGGGAGCCTTTGGCGCGTTGGGCATAGGTCGGGCTGACACCGTTGGCAAACTGGCTAGCACGACGACTAATCAGTTGGGTCCAGCCGGGGATAATTTCGCCAGCTCGTTGATAGAGTTCATTAGAACGGGTAACGTCATAGGTACGTTCAGACATTTTTTACTCCTTTCTGTGTGATAAGCGTAAGGGTAACTCTTTTTTCTGAAAGTTATTCTATTCAACCACAGTCGGTCTCTGTTTCCAAAAACCTGTCGCCTGTTCAAACGCATGAGCCAGTTGAAGTACGCCAAAATCATCTTGGTGTCGTCCGACAATTTGGACACCTACGGGCAGACCGTCCGGGGTGAAGCCACACGGGACCGAAATCGCGGGCAGACCGAGAACGCTAATGTAATAGCATGATCGCATCCAATCAATATACGTCTCCATTTTCACGCCGTTGATCTCAGTAATATAGCGCTGTTTCACATCGAAGGGAAGTGCTTGATTCACGGGAAGGATCAAGAACTCATAGGTCTCCATGAATTCCCGCACGCGTTGATAAAGTGCTGTCCGCTTAATCTCTGCTTGTCCAATCTGTGGTCCATTTAGCTCCATACCCGCTTTGATGTTCCAAACGACAGTATCCTTTATCTGGTCCGGATGAGTTTCTAACAACTTAGAATAAGCAAGTTCAAACCGCCATGCACGCCATACCTTAAAGACCTCATCCGCATCCGTGAAATCCGGTGCCTCGTCCGCAACTACACAGCCCAACGATTCGAATACACTTCGTTGCGCGTCAATGGCGGCGCTCACCTGCGGATTAACCGGCAGCCCGCCTAAATCCGGATCCCAAGCGATATGTATGCCGCTAAAATCACGTTCTAAGGATTGAGAAAACATCTTTCCCGGTTCGCTGATAGAAATGGGGGCACGTCGATCAGGACCGGCAATTGCACTTAACACCAGAGCGGCATCCTGTACCGTCCGCGCCATAGGACCCTCCACCGATATTGGAAACCAACCCAACACGGCGGGCCATACGGGAACCCTGCCGGGAGAAGTGCGGAAACCCACAACGTTGCAGAAGTTGGCAGGGTTTCGTAGGGAACCGCCCATATCACTCCCGTCTGCGATTGGGATCATACCGCACGCCAACGCCACGGCAGCGCCGCCGCTGCTGCCACCACAAGTCTTGGTTGTATCATACGGATTAAGCGTCTCTCCGAATACTTCGTTGTAAGTTTGCGACCCAGCGCCGAACTCCGGTGTGTTAGTCTTGCCAATAGTGATAGCTCCAGCTTTCTTCAACCGTTCCACAATCAAAGCGTCGTGTTCGGGCACAAAATCCTTGAAAATTGGGGAGCCGTAGGTGGTACGCATACCCTTGGTTTCGACGAGATCTTTATGTGCTACGGGGAGTCCGTGCAACAGTCCCACATCCTCGCCGCGCGCCAATGCTGCATCTGCTGCTTCTGCTTGATCCGTCACCTCGGTAAGATCCGCGTGTGTGACAATGGCGTTTACCTTCGGATTAACACGCTCGATTTGAGCCAAATGTGCTTCCACTACCTCTCTGACGGAGAGGTTCTTCGCACGGATGCGATGGACTAACTCTGTAGCGGTTAGGAAGCATATCTCTGTATTGGACATATACTCTTCTAATCCTTCCAATTAAAAATGACACCTAACATCGATTTTTCGCGATGGTACGCCATCTCATAAGCCTTGACTATCTCTGTATAATGGAAGCGATGGGTGATTAACCGCTTCGGCTCAACGAGACCGTTCGCCATTAAGGAAACGATATAATCTCCTTGTCGATCATTGTTAAATCGGGTTTCAGGTGTAGGATACAGATAGCCCGGAGGTCCTGACACTGCGATGATTGAAATTCCTTTGTTATAGAACAGTTCCATCGGCAACGGATTAAAATCGAGAGGAGGTTCGCCGCGACCAAGCAGACTGACCACAGATACGCGGCCGTTATCCCGAACAATCTGTAAGGATGTGCGGAAGGCGGGCCAAGGATTTGCTGTGAGAATAACCAAATCAATACCGATGCCGTTGGTAAAGTCATCTAACTTTGCGTCGAGGTCAGGGTCATTATACAGGAACGCGGCGTGTGCACCCATTCGCTCCGCCATCTCCAAACGGATAGGACTATTGCCAATTCCGACGACTCGTGCCCCAAAAGGCTGTCCCAACCCAACCGCGCCCAATCCGAGCACCCCTAACCCGACAACCGCCACATTTTCACCGGGCTGGAACTGGCCTTTGCGGTAACAGTGACCGCTAAGGGCGTAGAGATGGGTGTACACAGCATCCTCTGGATCCACACCATCGGGAACCTTGACGATGCTCGCTGATTCATCCGTGATATATTCGGACTGGTGAGGTTGACGAGTCACAACTCGGTCGCCAACCTGTACACGGGTAACTTCGCTGCCCACACCGCGAACAATCCCCAAGTTACTATCCCCAACCCATCGGGGGTAGCCGGGTGCACCCGGGACCTGTTCTGCACCTTCATAGTTACCGCGATCGGTTCCGATTTTCAGGGCGGAGATCTCGGTCTCAATCCAAATGTCTGTCGGTTTCAGGTTATCTGTATCGAGAGGGTGTTCTTCCATGCGCAGATCCCGCGCACCATATAGAATGGGAATTTTCATAAGTTCTCCTCAAGGGTCGAAGGTTAGATATTCTCAAAGGGATATAGTTTGCGACCAAGTCGTTTGAAGGTCAGATCACGCAGTGTATGGACGCTAGGCTCATACACAACATGAATTGCCCCCGCCCATGACTCAAACCCTGCGCGAAAGTGGGCGGAAGATTTGACACCGATATAGCGCATCTGGCGAGGTTCTAATCCGAGTGTTCGTGAAAAAGCGGTGTCGAAGGGTTGCTCCCGTTGTGTGACCAGAAGGACATGGACACCGTCCTGCTGGATATGCGCTGATGGTCCCATGGTGCTGCTTAAACCGGCAAGCATCGGTCCATCGTAACGGAAATTGCCCTCCGATAGTGCAATCACCTCTACCTTCATGCGGATAGGTTGTCCCTGTGCAGGGGTTGATTTGGCACCAACATCTAGGGTCAACGTTGCACCCACACCAGCGCGATGGCACGCTGCAATTGCTTCCGGGTCGACGATGTAAAGTAGACAGGCGTCTTGAAGTCTTGCCTCTATGAAGCACTGCAACATACCGGTGCTATCGCCCGGAGAACCGCCGCCAGTGTTATCGTTTCGATCTGCAAAAATTACAGGAAAGTTTCCATCTGCTTCCGCTATCTGCAGTGCCTCACGGGTTGTCAGTGAGGGACCATGCCACTCCTCACGTCGCTCAAAAATCCACTCCCCTAACTGGTCAGCGTAGCTCTGAGCTAAGGCTTGGTCATTATCGGTTACAACGTAAACCGATGCTCCCATATTCGGCACATCAGCCAGATAGTAGCAGGTTGCAATCGAACCACAAATCACATTGGGTTGGGCTTCAATACGATGCAGTTCCTCAATTGCCTCCCGCATCGGTGGATGTGCAGTAACCTGGTGTATCCCCCAGATCATCGGAATTTGATGCAAAGCCATCGTCGGACGGCTGCCATTGTTCACGATGGACATCAACACATCGGCACATTCACGACTACGCTCTGCCATATCAATCTCCGGATAGGTCTCCCGCCCAATTAACACATCTGCAGCATCAACCATCTGTGGAGAGACATTGGAATGAATGTCCAGTTGGGCAAGGATGGGAATCTCCGGACCGACTGCCTCACGAACTGCTGCCAGTATATGCCCTTCAGGGTCATCAATGCCGTCCGGTTTCTCAAGGTCGCCGACCACCATCGAACCGTGCAATCCAAGCAGCACCCCGTCTATTGAACCAGCTTCAGCAATTCCGCTTAATATTTCCCCCAAAATGGCATCAAAGATATTTCGAGGGGTTGGACCGCTGGGATGTGCTTCGGCAAACACAGTCGGAATTAGTTCAAAGCCGTGAACGTCTGCTCCATCAATAAATCCACCTATTGGGGTATTAGTGTTGCGGAATGTAGTTAATATTTCTTCACCCCGCAGGTAGAACCGTTCCTTGTAGCTTTGCCAATCTGTTTCGACTGTGGTAAAGGTACTGGTCTCGTGGGCGATCCCACCGGTAACAACTCTCATTACTGCCTCCCCTTTAACGCTCTCACTCTATGATTCTGGTATAGCATAGGACATGCTATATCTTGTGGCTAGATGAACACGCAGCTATCTTAACAATTTATCTGCCATCGGTCAACAAAAATTACTGAACGAAACTTCTAGCGTGACAGCGGTGTTTATAATAATGGTTGATGTGCTGCAGCTCTGGTGTTATAATCTTGCACAGGTGTTTCAAGGTCTCTACTCCTGAAAAGAAGGAGAATGCGTTTTGCGTACCTCCGACGAAGAATTGATGATGAAGTGTCGAAACGGTGACATGAGTGCTTTCGAGCTAATCGTGATGCGCTATAAAGACCTCATCACAAATTTTATCTATAGATCTATAGGTGACTATCACCGGGCTGAAGACTTGGCACAGGAGACATTTCTGCGCGTTTTCAGGAGTGCGAACCGTTATGAGCCGAAGTGCCGATTCAAGAATTGGCTGTATCTCATCGCGACGAATTTATGCCGTAACGAGATTCGAAATCGAAAGCGGCGGAATACGGCATATCTAGACGATCTTGTGCCTGATAATGAGGACGTCAGCCATTTTGAGCTAATGCAGGATGTCAGCCCGCTTCCTGATGAAGTGTACGAAAAAAAGGAGCAACAGATCATCATTCAACAAACAATTAACCGATTACCTGAAAACCAGCGACTGGCACTGCTGCTAGTAAGCTATCAGAATTTGAGGTACGATGAAATTGCAGATGTTCTTGAGTGCTCTGTTAGTGCTGTGAAATCACTGATCCATCGCGCCCGCCAGAATATGAAGACGCTCCTGATAGAGGTTGGAATTGGAGAAAGTTCCCATGCTAAAGTGTGAAAATGTTCAACCACAGTTATCCGCTTATGTAGACCGTGAGATGCCCTTGTGGACAATTCGACTGATTCAGTGGCACCTCAAGCGGTGTCCAAGTTGTGCGTACGAAGCCATGCGTATCCGTCAAACAGACAAGATCCTTCATCAGCTTGATTCGGTGAAAACTTCTGACAATTTCCTGCCGGACCTGATGCGTCGCGCTACAGCAATCACTGCGACTGAGAGAGAACAGATCTCTGCTATTCGGCGTATCTTGCGACGCATGGAATCCTCATTTGCGTGGATGCGTTACAGTTTTCGGACACGGGTGCGTCCGTATGCTGTTGTAGCCTCATTGGTATTGATTGCCACAGTTGTGAGTATCACGCTGTATCAACCACGATTTCCAACGCCACCGGATAAGGTGCTGACGCTTGCTCAGTCACCAAGCGACAAACAAGCCTTGCTTGTAGAATTTGAGATTGTCCCGATTAATCAATATCCTAAACCCCACCTATCTTCTAATCGACGAACGGCGGCTTTCACGCCGGTTAATCAACGCGAAGAAAGATAACACAGTCGTGACAAAGTAATAGGCATATTGCTCTGAATCCCGATTCATCGGCGCTCCGTATACCGTAACCCTTGTGCCAATTACGCATCACGCATCACGTCCGTAAAGATGCTGGCACAACAGATAGTAACTTGCGTTAAAAATGGAAGTATAGTGAATCATAAAAAAATAAATAAACACTTTCGCTCCTTGGTAGGCGAGGTTATCAAACCTCGCCGATTTGCAGTGTCCAATTAATTCTAAAATCTACCATATACCCCGTAAGAGGGGACGAACATGCCTAAAGCGCTGTGCATCGGTGAATTACTCATCGATTTCGTTTCCACTACAGTTGATGTCACGCTTGCAGAGACGCTGGGATTTGCCAAAGCCGCGGGCGGTGCAACGGCGAACGTCGCTGTTGGTTTGGCGAAACTTGGGATTGATTCAGGGTTTATCGGTAAAATTGGTGATGAACCGTTCGGCGATTTTCTGCGACAGACACTTGAACAGAGTCGTGTTGATACCACTCATCTCATCTCAGAACTAGGTTCTCGGACAACATTAGCATTTATTGCGACCCGATCAGATGGCGCGAAGGACATCCTGTTCTATCGTAATCCGGGGGCGGATACGCTACTTAGACCTGACGAAATTGATGAGACGTATGTTCAATCTGCGGAGGTGTTTCATTACGGATCCTGTAGTTTGAGTCACCGCCCTTGCCGCGATGCCACGTTGAGGGCGATTCAGTACGCTAAGGATGCTAACACATTCATTTCCTACGATCCAAATCTGCGTCTGGTGATGTGGGATGCGCCAGAGGACGCTAAACAGTGGATCTGGGAGGTCATGCCGTATGCGAATGTCGTCAAAGCCGCTGACGAGGAGTGGGAGTTTATCACAGACACCCATGAACTGGAAAGTGGAAGTGAGCGGATCTTGGAGACCGGCGTGGAACTGGTCATCGTGACGCTTGGTGAGCATGGCTGTTATTACAATAACGGCTCGCATCAAGGCTATGTGGACGGATTCAGGGTTGAAGTGGTGGATCCGCTCGGGGCAGGGGATGGATTCGTCGCAGCGATGCTGACACAAATAATGGATTCCGATGGAGGTGTGGGAAAACTGCCTGAACTCGACGATAATCAACTCCAAGAAATAATGAGATATGCCAACGCAGCGGGAGCACTGACAACGCAGAAAATCGGCGTCATCCCCGCCTTACCAACAGCCTCAGAAATTGAGGAGTTTCTCAATCTTTAACTTATTTCGGGATTACGCACTTCAGATTGTAGTTGCCCGATTCATCGGGCATCACGTTTCACGTCATCAATCGTTCCAAACTAGTACCATTGAAAGGTATTCGACATTACCATCTCAAGCAAAAAGGAGTTACAACATGAGTGAAAAAACGACCGGAGCATTTGCTGCACACATAAAGGATGCTAACTGGGAAGAGGGTTTACGCCCCTACTTCCTCTACCGAGATCTGGGGGTCAACACCGCCACCGACGGCAAGGTATTGGCACACGTCATCCGCGCCAATCAATCTTGTGACGGACCCATGGGCTACCACTCGCACGCCCTCGACTTTCAGATGAATTACCTGCTCAAGGGTTGGGCACGACTTGACTTTGAAGACATCGGTGAGATCCGCGTTGAGGCTGGCGATGCTTGGTATCAACCGCCCGGAATAAAGCATGAGGTATTGGAGTATTCCGATGACTTTGAGGTCATTGAAATCACCATGCCCGCCGAGTTCCCCACGCAGGACGAATCGCGATAGGCACGACTAACACATTCAAGAAAAGGTAGGGGGCGTATCCTCCGAATTGTGACTTTTAGTTGCCAGAAAAATGGGTGTGCGGCATAGCCACAAAAACCGTAACATTCTAAAGGAATTACTATGAACGTTGGTTTCATCGGTCTGGGTAATATGGGCAATCCGATGGCAGCAAACATCCTTAAAGCCCAATACAACTTAATGATCTACGATCTCCGTCGCGAAATGGGGCAGCCCCTCGAAGCTGCCGGTGCAACGTGGGGGACAAGCCCGAAGAACGTAGCAGCGCAATCAGACGTGGTACTTACTTCGCTGCCGGGTCCCAAAGAGGTCGAAGCCGTAGTTCTGAGTGAAGAAGGTATCTTCGCAGGCTTGAACAGCGGAGGCACTTATATCGATCTGAGCACCAATTCACCCACAACCCTGCAGAAAATCGCTGAGATTGGGGCATCAAGAGGATTCCACGTCCTCGACGCACCGATTAGCGGTGGGGTATTTGGCGCGAGAGATGGGACACTCACTATATTTGTGGGCGGCGAGCCGGCAGATTTTGAACGGTTTCAACCCCTCTTTCAGAGCATCGGTGACCATATCGCTTACATGGGACCGATAGGCAGCGGACACGTGACCAAGCTGGTAAACAACTTCATTATGTTCATCAATTTTGCTGGTGTCTGCGAAGGGATGGCGATGGGTGCCAAGGCGGGCATCCACCCACAAGCACTGCTCGATGTGATTAAAACCAGCACAGGCGATAGCATGTACCTGCGTCGAACAATCGATTTACTCTTGGCTGGCGAGGATGTGAACTCCGCTGCGGATCTCGCTGTTAAGGACGTGCACTTGGCAGTCGAACTTGGCAAAGAACTTGATATACCGATAGAGCTCGGACCGCTTGTCGAAGATATTTTCAGGCGGTTCTGCGATCAAGGCCGTGGGCAGGAGGACCAGTTGGAAATCATGCGAGATTTCATGCAGAGATCAGGAGTCGATGTGCCGGAAAGAAAGTCATCGTAGTTTCCCCCTCAGATATACACACCTTTTCTTTCATTGGCTCATGGAAAAAGAAAGTGCACAGCACGAAAATAATTCGTAGGTGCTTGCATCCTGACTTATCGGCGGGCGGGGTCTCCCGCCCATGCTTGCTTGATACGAGCCTCACTTTTCAGCGTCTGTGACCTGTCTTTTGATTGCTCCCCAAGATGTTGATAGTTTCCCCACAGCTTCCACCGCGAGCGGAGCATCGTGCAAAAAAACAAACCTGCTTTGACCATTGTCGGTCAGATGCCGAACTTCTTGGGTGTCAACATTCGCTACGACGACATTGGCACCGCTCGTACCGACAATATGCGTGTTGTCCGGTAACCATTGCCCCCACGCTGGCATCACCTCATCATTAAGACGAACCAAATTTCTGGCTAACGCATCACCGAGAAACAATCCCTCCATTCCGTCTTCCTCTATCGACCCGAGGACAATTGTCCGTTTCCCGTTTGGGGACCAACGAATTCTGTAGGCAAAGAATCGGTGATTCATCTCTCTTGCCTTCGCGTTGGGATCCGCATTGACCCAATGCAGTTTGGCACCGCGTTTAAGGACGGTAAAGCCGATGCGCTTGCTGTCCGGAAACCAAAAGGGAAAGTACATGTTTGCTTCTATATCGGCAGCAATTTGAAAGGAGTTAAGTCCTTGAGCATCCGTCACATACACCTGCATGGAGGGACGCAAGTCCGAATCAAAGACTTCATAAACAATCCACTTCCCATCTGGCGACCATTCCCCAGACATATTGGCCGGACGCGGCGGGCCAGCAAGGAGTTTCCGCAAGCCACTGCCGTCCAAATTTATCACCATCAATTCACCTTTACGCCAAGGTGGGAGTGTGAACAAAATTTGCTTTCCATCTGGAGAGAGTCTAGGATTGTCCATCGGAACGGGCGATTCGAGGACCAACTCCTTGTTTGCCCCATTGATATCCATGCGCCAAAGATTTCGCTCCCACTTCCCCGGCTGCATGTAGTAAATCTTCAATTTTGCATGCGCCAGGTGGTTCACGGCAAACATCAAGAGACAAAGCCAACTGAAGCAGAAGTATTTGCGATATATCCCGATTTTGCATTTCATATCTATCCTCCTTGCTGAAGGCATTTATGGTGAATTCTAAAAATAAATAGACACTTTCGCCCCCCGTGTTTGGTAGGCGCTGTTTCCAACTGCGCCGATGCGGTTCGGTTTCCATCCGCACCTACCGGAGTCATAGCCCGGATTTTTCCCTCCCCGGTAGTCGAGTTTTCCTAACTTCGCCGATTTGCAGTGTTCAATTAATTCTAAGGTCCTCCATAGTTCTCTGTAGGAGGGATCTCCGAATCCCGATATCTCACTGACCAATCCGTTTGAACCATCCCCACATTGTAGGTTTCTTGCCTGTGGGAGCAACCGCAGCAGGAGCAATCGCAAAATTAGGGTGAAACCACGCAGGAGAGGAGTCCTCCCCAAAACGTAAGTTAGTGAGGTTTTGAAGATTCCCGTCATCGGCGTCTATCGCGTAGATGTCGAAACTCCTCCCCCTATCAGATACAAAGGCAATCCGTTCCCCATCGGGGGACCATGAGGGCAACGAATCATACTCCGGATGGTTTGTAAGTCTTCGGGGGTTCCCCCCATCGGCGTCCATCACGTAAATTTCATGGGGACTGTGCCTAGGTCCATCCCTATCGGACGAGAAAGCAACGCGTTCACCGTCAGGAGACCATGCGGGACTCCAGTCCTCTGCCGGATGGTTAGTGAGATTTTGAGGATTCCCACCATCGGCGTCTATCGCGTAAATTTCACTGTTCCCATCTCTATAGGACATGAAAGTGATGCGTTCCCCATCAGGAGACCATGAGGGAGAATAGTCACTTCCTGCGTCAGTGAGCTTCTGAGAATTTCTACCATTGATATCCATCACGTAAATGCCATAGCTTCGATTCCTTTCGGATGAAAAGACAATACGTTCCCCATCAGGAGACCATGCGGGATCATCGTCAACTCCGGGATTTTTGGTCAGTTTTCGAGGATTCCCGCCATCGGCGTCCATGACGTAGATATCTGCCGGCTTGTCCCACGTTTCAGATGAAAAGACAATGCGTTTGCCATCAGGAGACCATGAAGGATACCATTCATCCTCTGGACTATTTGTGAGTCTTTGTGGATTCCCACCATCATCGTCCATCACGTAGATTTCCTTGCTGTGTCCATCCCTATCAGACACGAAGGCAATCTTTGCCTGTGCGTCAACGCCTACCATCAGCGTCGTTAGACCTAAAGCGACAACGAAATATGCAGAACTATATTTCCGTTGCATCTGCTGCCCCTCCTTTTCTCTCACTTTTCAGCGTCTATGACCTGCCTTTTGATTGCCCCCCAAGATGTCGATAACTTCCCCGCAGGCTCCACCGCAAGCGGAGCATCGTGCAAAAAAACAAACCTGCTTTGACCATCGTCGGTCAGATGCCGAACTTCTTGGGTGTCAACATTCACCACAACGACATTGGCACCGCTCGTGCCGACAATATGCGTGTTGTCCGGTAACCATTGCGCATCACCGAGGTTCGCCTCATCATTAAAACGAACTAGATTTCTGGCTGGCGCATCACCGAGAAACAATGCCCAATGTCCCCATTCCTCTATTGACCCGTAGACAAGTGTCCGTTTCCCGTCTGGGGACCAACGAATCCAATGGGCGAAGAATCGGTGATTCATCTCTTTTGCCTTCGCGTTGGGATTCGCATCAACCCAATGCAGTTTTGCACCGCGTTTGCCGACCGAAAAGCCGATGCGCTTGCTGTCTGGAAACCAAAAAGGGCGGTACGTGTGTGCTTCTAGATCCGCGGCAATTCGAAAGGAGTTGAGCCCTTGAGCATCCGTCACATACACTTCCTCCTTAGAGGGTGGCGGACCTAGATCAAAGGCTTGATAAACAATCCATTTCCCATCCGGCGACCATTCACCGGACAAATTGACTGGACGCGGTGGGTTAGCGAGGAGATTCCGCAAGCCGGTGCCGTCCAAATTTATCACCATGAGTTCACCCTTAAGCCAAGGTGGCAGTGTGAACAGAATTTGCTTTCCATCTGGGGAAAGCTTAGGATCGTCCATCGGAACGGGCGATTCGAGGACTAACTCCTTGTTTGCCCCATTGATATCCATCCGCCAAAGATTTCGCTCCCATTTTCCGCTCGGCATATAGTAAATCTTCAGTTTTGCCTGTGCCATGTGGCTAACAACAAACATCAATAGGCAGAGCCAACCGACACAGAAGGATTTGCAATACGTCCCGATTTTGCATTTCATACCTATTCTCCTTGTTAATAAGGGAATTTAGTTCTCCTGTAGACTGAAGATTCTCGGGACAGCGAGAAATTTCCGCATCCCAATGCCTTACGCGTCCAAATCCGCGACGATTATCGACCAACCCGTTTGAACCACCCCCACATTGTGGGCTTCTTGCCTGTGGGAGTAACCGCAGCGGGAGCAATCGCAAGATTAGGATGAAACCACGCAGGCGCAGAGTCGTGCCCAAACATCACGTTGGTGAGGTTTTGAAGATTCCCACCATCGGCATCTACTACATAGATATCGAAACTCCTAACTCTATTAGACACAAAGGCAATGCGTTTACTATCAGGAGACCATGAGGGCAAGAAATCTCTATCCGGATGGTTTGTGAGTCTTCGTGGATTTTGACCATCGGCATCCATCACGTAAATTTCGTGGGGCCCATCCTTGGGTCCATCCCTGTCAGATGAGAAAGCAATGCGTTCACCGTCAGGAGACCATGCGGGACTCCAGTCGTCTGCCGGCTGGTTTGTGAGGTTTTGAGGATTCCGCCCATCGGCGTCCATCACGTAAATTTCAGCATTTTCATCTCTATAGGACATGAAGACAATACGTTCCCCATCAGGAGACCATGAGGGAGCATCGTCAGATCCGGTGTTGGTGAGCTTCTGAGAATTCCTACCATTGGTATCCATCACATTAATGTCAGTTTGCCACCAGTTATTGTTACCTTTGCTAGAGACAAAGACAATACGTTTGCCGTCAGGAGACCATGCGGGATCATGATCAAGTCCGACATTTTTGGTGAGTTTTCGAAGGTTCCCGCCATCGGCGTCCATCACGTAGATATTTTTGGCCTCGTTTCCGTGATTCTCATGACTCTCAGACCAAAAGACGATGCGTTTGCCGTCGGGGGACCATGAGGGGTCGAATTCCTCCTCCGGACTATTTGTGAGTCGTCGCGGATTCCCGCCATCGGCGTCCATGACGTAGATCTCCCAGCTGTGTCCATCCCTGTCGGACACGAAAGCAATTTTCGCCTGTGCGTCAACACTCATCATCAGTATCGTTAAACCTAAAGCGAAAACGAGATATGCGAGACTATATTTCCGTTGCATCTGCTGCCCCTCCTTTTCTCTCACTTGTTGGCGTCTATGCCTTCCATTTTAATCGTGCCCCAAGATGTCGATAGCTTCCCTGCAGCTTCCACCGCAAACGTAGGGTCATGCCAAAAGGTAAATTGACTTCGACCATCGTCGGTTAAACGGTGAACCACTTGAGTGTCGACATTCATCACCGCCACATCCACTTCCACCACATCATTGGCACGGTCCCAAACAATAGGCGCATAGACTATATGCGTATTGTCCGGCAGCCATTTCACTCTGTTCAGTTCCCCAGCAGCATCAAGGCGAATCAGATTTTTGCCTAACGCATCACCCACAAATAGCTCCTGCCTTCCCCTTGCCCGCATTGATCCAGTGACGGTTGTTCGTTTTCCATTTGGAGACCAATGAATTGAGTTGACAAAAAATGGGAAGTCCATTGCTTTGGGTTTTGCGTCAGGTGCAGCATCAATCCAGTGAAGTTTGCCGTGCTCGAGGGGTTTCGCGATGCTGATGGCAAGCCGTTTACTGTCCGGAAACCAATTGTAGCCACCAATGTGGTCTTTTAAATCAGGAGCAATTTGGAAAGAGTTGAGTCCGCGAGAACTCATCACGAACAATTCCGATTTGAAGGGGCGCCGATCTAGATCAGCAACTGTATAAACAATTCGCTTGCCATCTGGGGACCATTTTCCGCCGGAAATGGTGTGGAGTTGCGGCACGTCAATCAGTTCCCGCAACCTTCTGCCATCAAAATTCATCACCATCAGCTTATATTTAAAGGGCTCACCCCACTTGTGTCTGGTCGTGAACAGGATCTGCTGCCCATCTGGAGAGACCATAGGACCGTCCATCGGAATAGGCGGATCAAGGTACAATTCCTTGTTTTCCCCATTGATACCCATTCGCCAGAGCGTGTTCTCCCAAAAGGCGTCCCCAACTTGCACATAGTAAATCTTTAATGCTGCATATCCCATTTGGCTAGTAGCAAACATCAATAGACAAAGCCAACCGATACAGAGATATTTGCGATACATCCGGATTTTGCATTTCATATCTATCCTCTTTGATGTTTTGCGATAAGCGCTGCAGCTGATTCTCCTTGAAGGTTTGACCCAGATCATTGCCAAACGAAATTCACTTACACATCAACCGTGAGCAATTTAGATGCCACAATTATCTTGAATCACGTAGAGAGGTAGTACAACAAATCGAGTTCGTTGGTAACCCCGTTCTCTGGACAATTCTGCATCTGTTTTTGATCTGAGTTGTTATTTCAAAGGGAGAGTTGTGTTCACAAAGAAGATGTCGAAACTATGCTACACCGTCGTCGCAAAAATGCTACAGCCATAACGGTAAGAGTAATATCCGAATCGCGTTCTGACGTTTAATTCCGCCGATGATCTGTAAACCGTCGCGCCTTCAACTCAAAACTGGGCAATGTGCCGTGAGGCACCGGCTTTACCACCGCGCGCAGCCCCAGAGATTCACGAACTGCCTTGGCGACAGTTTGAGCAGTCATGTCCGGATCCGTGCCGATGGTCTGAATCCGAATTTCCATCTCGTCAAGCGCACCCCTTCGATAGATATCTACCGCAAATTCTCCAACTTCAGCGAAACGACGGATGATATTCTCGATGGTACTCGGATAGACATTCACGCCGCGTATAATCAACGCGTCATCAATACGCCCGATGACGCCACCTTCGAGACGCGAAAACGTTCGGCCGCATTCGCACGGATTAGTTTCCAGCTTGACCTGATCGCCGGTGCGGTAGCGGATAACCGGCATCCCAACCCTACCCAGATTGGTTATAACCAACTCTCCCTCATGGGCGGGCTCCCCGGTCGCAGGGTCAATAACTTCGCAGATAAACTCCCCTTCATTCAGGTGTACCCCCGCTTGCGCTTGACACTCATACCCCCAAGCTCCCACCTCCGTTGCGCCGGGGTGATCGTAACAGCGAGCGTTCCATGCGGTTTCAATGCGATGTTTCGTCCACGGCAGGCTTGCGCCCGGCTCACCGGCATGAATCGTCACACGGACGTTGGAATTGGCAATGTCAATCCCTTCCGCTTCAGCAACTTCAGCGAGATGCAAGGCGTACGTGGGGGTACAGATTAGTGTCGAAATATCGTTGGAACAGATGGCTCGCAACCGCTGAAGCGAGGTCATTCCGCCGCCCGGAACCGACAGTGCGCCAATCCGCCGTGCGCCTTCGTGAGCGCTCCAAAAGCCGATAAAGGGCCCGAAAGAAAACGCGAAGAAGATTCGGTCGCTTGAGGTCACACCGGCGGCATTATATACCGTCTCCCAACAGCGCGCCCACCAATCCCAACTATCTTCGGTGTCCAAGCAGCGCAGCGGTTCGCCGGTCGTGCCGGAGGTCTGGTGGATACGGATATACCGTTCGCGGGAAAATGTAAGGTTTGTGCCGTAGGGCGGGTGAGCCTTTCCGTCAGCGGAGAGTTCAGCCTTCGTCGTAAAGGGTAGCCGCTGATAATCTTCGAGCGTCCGTATATCCTCCGGCTGTGTCACTCCCGCTTTACCCAATTTTTTCCGATAGAAAGGGTTGGTTTCGAGTACGGGGATAAGTATCGTCTGCAGCTTCTGTAATTGGATTTGTACCAACGCCTCACGCCCGAGCGTTTCAATGAAAGAATTTAAGTCGCTTGTCATATGATGTAACCCAAATTGCTAGTGTACAGTATTGTAAGTTGGGTTGAACGGGGACCGTGAAACCCAATACCCATGAACAAATTGGGTTCACAAGTCCATTAGAACCTGTATGTCGAGTTTCATATTTCGACGCAATACCAAATTCGGCTGGTAACGTTCGCCATTATAGCAGCCAATTCATAATCATGGCAAGCGATACTATGTTGACACGCAGATGCTTTGCTGCTACAATGAGTCGACACACTTACATCAACCCCGATAAGGTGATATGCACATGACATCACCCCCTGAACCGAAGACCATCCAGAAACTGATAGATGTTTATCCCTCCTTTGCCTTGCTGGCAGGGATGCAACTCGATCTGTTCACGCCACTCAAAGTTGGTCCCATGCGCCCCGAACAGATCGCCGATGCCATCGGCGTGCCTGTAGCGAAACTCAAGCCTTTACTATACGCGCTTGTGGCGGCCGAGTTATTGACTGTAGAGGGGGATCGTTTTGCCAACACCGATGAAGCGAACCACTTCCTCGTCCGCGGCAGTCCATCTTACATGGGCGGGGTGCATCCACTGTACGCAGATTTGTGGGATGCAGCGCTTCAAACAGCAGAATCCATCCGCACCGGGCAACCACAAGCTAAACACGATTACACGCAGATGCCCCGCGAAGCGTTAGAGATGTTCTACCAAGGTTTGCATCCGGGCGCTCTTACGACAGGACGCACACTGGTAAAGGACTACGGGCTTTCGTCCTGTCAGAAATTGTTAGACGTTGGTGGAGGTTCCGGCGGGGTAGCTATCGCGGCGGTGGAGACCTGCCCCCATATCCAAGCGACAATCGTAGATGTATCGAATGTAACACCAATCACGCAACGTTTCGTGAGGGAGGCTGACGTGTCTGACCGGATCAAGGTCGTTACGGCTGATATCGTAGAAGCCCCACTCCACGAGCTATTTGATGCCGTCGTTATGAAATCATTCATTCAAGTGCTCTCGCCAAGTGATGCACAACGCGCCCTCAAAAACATCAATGCAACCATGGCACCGGGCGGCACGATCTATATCTTGGGGGTCGGCATCCTCGATAACTCTCGTATCTCTCCGCGGGGAGCTGCGATAACTAATACTATCTTCATTAACATCTACGACGAAGGGCAGGCTTATACCGAAGATGAATATCACGATTGGCTGACGGGGGCTGGATTTGTGGATTTTAAGCGGGATACGTTGCCGGACGGGTTGGGCATTATAACGGCGCAAAAACCGATGTAGTCCATCAAATCATGGTGTTAATACAGTTTGTTGGAGGATTCCTGCCACGGTAGGACCTCCTGTGTTGATACAATTTTCAATTCTGAGGAGAACTTTATGGCATTGTTCAAAGCAGGTGTTATCGGTTGTGGTGGACGCGGACGGGGTCATGCGGAAGGGTATCAGGCGTCGCCGGATGTAGAAATTGTCGCATGTGCAGATCCCTTTGAGGAGGCTCGTGGCAACTTCGCAGAGCAGTTCGGGGTTCCGAGAACCTATGAAGATTACCGTGAGATGTTGGATAAGGAATCGTTCGACTTTGTCAGCGTCTGTACGTGGATTGCCCTGCATAAAGAGATGGTGATCGCAGCGGCGAACAGCGGGATTAAAGCCATCCACGCTGAGAAACCGATGGCACCGACATGGGGAGACGCCAAGGCACTCTATCAAGCGTGTGTGGACAACGATGTGATGATTAGCTTCTGTCATCAGCGTCGCTTTGGTGCGAGCTTTATCAAAGCGAAGGAACTGGCAAACGACGGCACAATCGGTCAAGTCTACCGCTTTGAAGGGGCATGTCCCAATATGATCGATTGGGGAACGCACTGGTTCGATATGTTCTTCTTCTACAACAACGATGAACCGGCAGAATGGGTGATGGGCCAAATTGATGCGGTCGAAGAAACCCTTGTTTTTGGTGTGCCGGTAGAGACGAGCGGGGTCTCATGGATTCGCTATAAAAATGGAGTGGAAGGTCTACTTGCGACGGGCGCAGCTTCGCTAGGCGGCGTGCAAAATCGTATCATCGGCACAGATGGCATTATTGAAGTTAGCGGGCGAGATAAGCCACCGGTGCGTGTCCTCCGACACGGGGCAAGTGATTGGGAAGCACCGAATCTTGAGGGGATTGTGCCGCCCGGTGGGGATACCGTCCTTGCCGTACTTGACCTGATTGATTGCGTCAAAACAGGGCGCGAGCCTGAGCTCAGCGGACGAAAGGCGATCCAAGCGACAGAACTCATCTTTTCGACCTACGAATCAAGCCGCCGTCGTGCGAAGATTACTCTGCCACTTGATGTGGACGACTCCGCACTACTGACTATGCTGGATCAGGGCATAATCAAATATACGAGTCCATAAAACCGATGGTGCTACTACAACTGTTGATATACGCTCCGGTCAAATTTCGAGAATAAAATGTGAAACGTAAGTTATGGTGAACACCAAAAATAAACAGACACTTTCGCCCCCCGGTAGGTGCGGTTTTTAACCGCACCGGCTTGGAGTGTCTCATTAATTCTAAGATTCACCGTAGTTCATTGGCGCATTGGCTCATGAATGAACCAGTGAACCGATGAACTAATAAACCAATGAACTAATGAACCGATGAACACCCAGTCCCACGTTATTATTAATACTGCACTCTTGAGTCGAAAGGCAGCACCGCACCTCCACCGATACGCCCTCATTGGTGCTGCATTGCCGGACCTGCCGATGTTTATCTTTTTTGCGGTGGAGGCGTTCATCCTCAAACACCCACAACGTCTGATCTGGGGCGAGCGGTATTTCCTCCCAGAGTGGCAAAACCTCTTTGATCTCTTCAACTCCATCCCGTTGTTTCTCATCCTTCTTGGGATTGGTTACTGGCGTAAATCTAACCCCGTCATTATCCTCTCCCTGAGCCTACTGTTACACGCTGCCGGCGATTTTTTTCTCCACCAAGACGACGGGCATCGCCACTTCTTCCCACTCCTCCAATACCGTTTCCATAGCCCAATCTCCTACTGGGACCCCAGACATCACGGCGGGATTGTATCCGCTATCGAAATATTAGTCACAATTGGAGCGTCAGTCTATCTCTTTCCCCGCCTGCAATCCCGACTCATGAAGGGGGTCTTAGTCTTTATAAACCTCATTTCTGCCCTCATGTATGTCGGATTTGTTTTCTTCGATTGAGCGATGCGTTCCCTTACGATTCACTGCGCCACAATCTCTGCTGCTTCCAACAAAGCCTCCCAATCCTCCCCTTTTTTGCCCTCCAGCTGACTCCGTTTGAAAGCGAGAATCAGTGTTGTTGCAGGTTTGCCCCGGAATCTGTCGGGAACACTTATTGGAGTCGGAGGAGGCGGAATAATCGGGGTAACCGGAATACGAAGATGAAGTCGTCTACCCTTTTTTGATTGTGAGTCTTCTATTTCTTCGTCTTTTTCTTCTTGGATAATTATTGTTTCGTCCTGCTGTCTGATAACCTTTTTATCATCATCTCGGCTTTCCTCCTCTGCGGTTCTGTCCAGTTCTCGTTTTATTTTTTCTAGTTCTTGTATTGCTTCGCGAAGTTTCTGAGTCTTCTTTCTTAACTCTTCAGCCGTTTCCCGTGGGTGAGATATTTTATCTGTAACAGCGCGTTCGACGACGTGCCATTCAAAATCCAAAATATCTATCTCAGGATCAACGGTGTAATCAGGATAACCGAAGACCGCAAACGAGATCGTGTCATCAGACGTCAATTGACCGATACGGGATCCATACTCACCGACAAGATAAGCCAGCTGTTCCTTGAGCTTATCAACTTTCTCTTTTCTATATGATTCGTTCTTACCGATCGCCCATGCTGTTTCTTCTGGTTGACTTTGATGTCGAACTTCTCGTTCGTGTTTTTCCCAGAGATCCGTTTTCTTCTCTGTCTTAACAATCCGCATCTCTTTTTCTGCGACAGGAAACCGCACATCAAGCAGGAACACAGGGCCATAGCCTTTGAGATATAGATGTTGACAACCTCCCCTGCGGAAAAATCCCCCCTTGACGTAATCGTCCTCGAATGCCTCGCTCATTGTTTCATCAATGATTCGACACATCACCCTGAGGTCCTCAACCATCTCGGTGTAGTTAATTTCATCTTGTGCAGATACAATGCCGGTAACCAAACCAGCACCAAGCACAGCTATAGTGAAAGCCTTGTAGAATTTCATGATTATATCCTCCTTTTAGATAGGTGTGAATGAGTACCTCTTACGTTTTACGTTTCACGTTTTATATGGCACACAGATAATCCATACGACATTAATCCATATTTTGTTGTATTCCAGACACATGAGAAGCAAGGATGAACTCAAAAGCACGTTGGGTCTCAAGAAATTCAGCTTCCGTTGCACCGGCGAGGTGCTGAAGTTCCTGACGAATGAGGTCGAGGTCTTGTATTCGTTGTGATTGCAACCCCTGATAGATCAACGCCAGTTGTGCATCTGCCTGTTTTTGCCGTTCATCCAGATGGACTTGGAGTTGTTCGCTGAATTCATCCAACGCCCCTTGAAGTTGTTTTACAATCTCCGCTTGGGTCGCGTGACGTTCTGCCTGAAGCAATCGTACCAGTTCCTGTTCTGTTATCTCTGGGACTACCTCTTGCCCAATCCTAAGTGTCAAACCGCGGTCTTCCCACTTAAAATCAACACCGATCCATGCCAGCGCGGAAAGACTCAAGACCAAGATCAAACAAGCCGCTGCTCCCCAAGCGAGCCATCGCCGTGCGGGTAATCGGGACCACCATGGCAATGGTTTAGGCTTTATCGCTTCATGCAACGCCGCAATATCGACTGGACGATCTACCTCCGTCCATTGATCAAGAGCTTGTTGCGTCTCGTTTAGACTCGATTGGAATTGTTCACATTCACGACAAGTCTGTAAATGTGCTTTTAGTAATTTTTTCGCCTCCGCGTCCAATTCTTCGTAGCTTTCAATCACGATTTGATCTCTAAAAAATCTGCAATCCAATGCAAACACCTCCTTTATGCGTGAATCAGCAGTAAACGCTGACGATTTACTCTTGTTCCGACAACATTCGACTAAGCCGTTCCATTCCAGCTACCAGCCGCGACTTTATCGTACTGATGGGACACCCCAAAATTTCAGCAATCTCTCGAAATTTCAGGTCGTGGTAATGGCGCATAATGACTACGACTCGCTGATCTTCTGGTAAACACACCACCGCCGAACGAATACGCTTTTCGCTTTCCTTCTTCACTACGACTGCTTCTGGTGTGTCCGACGGATCAATGAGTCGGTCATCGAAACCTTCAGATTCTGATTCCAGATAGGCTGCGACAGGTGTCTCTTTCCAGTGCCCTGGTTTAGCGAGTGTATTTATACAGAGATTTGTCGCAATACGATACATCCATGTGGAGAATTTCGCCCTTGCACGAAACGTCTTGGCAGAACGATAAATACGAAGAAAGACTTCCTGCCGTAGATCTTCGGCTAACGCAATGTCGTTGACCATTCGATAGCAGTAGTTCAGCAGCGGCTTCTCCCACCGTTTGACCAATGTGTCAAACGAACGCAAATTACCCGTCTGAAGTTGGTGCATCAAAGCCTCATCTGATTTTTCCACGCTTACCTCCAGACTGGATGGTAATTTGGATAAGAAGGTTGGATGATGATTTCGATCTGTTTAACCATATAGACAGCTAAGACGTGGAAAAAGACGAGATTTTTTGGAAAAAAATTAGGGGAGCAGCAACTTCAGTGCTTTACATTCGCTGTGGTATCTATGGTAGATTTTAGAATTACTTAGACAGTTCCAATGCACCTGTACAGATTGGGAAATCTGTACCCACAAACAACCCCCTAAATCCCCCTTATCAGGAGGACTTTGGCAAATGTTCACTTATTTGTCTAATTCACCATAAAAATAAAAAGCCACCCCCTGATTCTATCTTCCCATGTGGAGGAAGGCTGAATCAAAGAGGTGGCTGATTTGGTAAATTGACACTTCACGTTGACGAAATGAGAATCCCCTACGGCTCTGTATCCGTTTTTCTCCTGCGTTGCGTATGCTCAAATTGCCGAGCGGTATCGGGATCCGTCTCTCTCAGACGACGAAGTCCTTCTTCTTGACCATATTGGTCAATCAATTGCTGTACCTTATCAAAACCCTCCGGTGATAATTGCTCCCGGAGTTGCGTTTCAATACTTTCGGCAGTCGGTGGAGTGGGTGTTTTGTTGGATGCCTCCGCCCCTACCTCGCTTTGGCGAGAAGGTGTAGTCTTGACCATATCAGAGGGATCTGATGGAGAGACAGGCACATCGGTACGATCCAAAGCAGCATTTATATCATGAGAAATACTTCCCTCAGAACCAGAATCTGTCTCCGATGCGACCTTACCGCCCTTTGACGGGCTATTGCTGTTCCCTTTTCGCATCCACCCCGGTAGTGCATCTTCACCTTCATCGGGCAGAAACCTCACTTTCACCGGTGGCTTATCAGACAGGGGGACGGCACTCGGTGCTAACATCTTGATTCTTTCTATCATTGACTGCATTTCATCAACCCGTCTTTTCTCGGATTCAGATAACGGTGAAGGCATGTCACCAGCAGCAATCTGTCTCTCAACCTCATCCATTGAGACATCGTATTGTATAGACCACGTGAATTTATTAAAATATGCTCGACGCTCATACGGATCTTCTATCGAATAATACTCTTCGGGCGGAGAATGCCAGATTCCATCTATTTCTACTTTATTCTCCATCCAAGGCATTTGTGCTAAAGCCGCCTGCTCAATCTCGGGTGGGTCCAATTCTGATTGTAAAATCGCATCCTCCTCCTCATACAGCATCCACGGAGGAACAATCACTTGGTGCAGCTTCCCGTCAGGGGTAACAACGGTTTGTACCACCTTTTCTTGACTCATTTCACGGCGGTCCTCTTCAACCGTCCTCATTGCCTCCTCCACAGCGGGAGTTATTTTGCCCGTCTGAATCCATTCGTGTATCTCTATTAAATTTTGACTCATAGGCTCTTTAGAAGCGTAGAGATGACCGGCTATATTATAAGCATAATCACCATCTGACGTCCGACCCACTTGGTACGGATGCTCATGTCCAGAATCAGTCTGTCCGCCCGGCCCAGTCTTTTCGGAGTCTGAATCAACGGTTGCCTCTTCGCTATGATGCGTGTGGTCGTGGGAAGAATGGCTATGTTGTCCCTCAATCGAACGATTAAACGTCTGAGCATTCGACATAAATGCTTTAAACTCAACATGGTTTTGGTAAGCCCTATAGCAAGAGACAATGAGAAGTGAAACAATACAAATACCAACAGTACCAACAATATAGGGGCTAGAACGATGTTTCAACATTAGATGAACCTCCTTCATTCAGTTTGCTAGATATTACACTTTTTTGAGCCATTATCATACCAGTAATAGATAACTGAAGAGGGACTCATAAATAGAATCGAGTTAGGATAAAAGGTTATAATCCAATCTAACCTTCCAAGAGAGAGAAGATTATAACATGTGTTACCCTGACAGTGACTATTATATCACGTCTTTGTTTGAACAACTCGAAGATTTTAACGCCTCCGATCAGTCAAAGCCACCCCAGACCCATAACGTCTTAAATCGTATGCAGACGACTGCCTGATTATCCATTTTGCCCTCTTGACACTCAAGGGAGTCCACCCCTTTAAGGCACAATACAGATGGTTCAAAATACACCCACAGTGACTACTCCGTCTAACGCTTTGCCAACACTACAAACAACTCGCTGTCCAGTTAGAGCAATGCTAACGCTTTACCAAGACAAAAGTGCCAAGGGGCGGTCTGGCATCAACTCACATTCCAAATCCGCGCTCTCTCGACACAAGTTGGTCTGTAAGTTAGTATAGGCTTCAAAATGGACTTCATCTACCGTTGTACCTCGGTGATGTTGGTCTGACTTTGATTGCGGATTTTTCTACAGAGATAGTTTACCAAGACAAAAGTCTGTTTAAGGCAAAAGGGGCGGTCTGGCATCAAAAAGATAGAAGTGTCAATCACATTCCACAAGGAATCCGCGCTCTCGACAAAGACACAAGTTGGTCTCGGAGTAAGTATCATGGCTGGGTATACGGCTATGGACTTCATCTAGCCGTTTCTGTAGAGGGGTTTCCGCGAATGAGTGCTATTGATACGGCTTGTGGGGGCGAAAAAGCAGTCCTTGACCAGCAAGTCGACAAACTGCTTGAACAAAATATCGGGTATCTAGTGGCTGATGCCGGATATACTGACTTGAAACGCACTGAACAATTGGCAAACAAAGGACTATTTTTACTAACTCCTGTGATAGGCGCAACAAGTCATCGTGCACAGCATTATGTTGAATCTGTAAATCAATCGACGCAGTTGCAGACCTATCAACACAAGTGCTAGGGCGCTATCAAATCTATCTTTGAGTTGCTTAGCCAACTGCTATCGACACACCAATCACAAGCAATTGCCGGTGAATCGAAAAGCGAATGTCTCTACTTTTTTAATGCTGGGTGTGGTCTTGCTTCAACTGGCGATGATGGTCAATTCTATCTGGGGAAACCCCCTGAGAAATGTAACACATCTGATTACATTTTTTCGGTAATTGCATTTATGAGCACCCCTCATATAACTTCCCTATGTTCCCACCTTCTAGGGTCAGTCGGAAACGGTTTGAAAGACCACTTCCATCTATTCAGATGGCTTTAGGGGGCACAACGCTCAATCTTCCAATACGTACTATAGCTTGTACTCGTGTGCATATGACAAGATGACCAGGATAGTGCTAAATATGGCGGTGTACTAGTTGAATATACCGATGCATGCTCATAATCAGTAAAAATAATTTTTTTGCCTATACTCTTTGTGTGTGTGTGTCTTCCGTGTCTTACAACCCGATCTCGAGCAGGTTACATTGTGTATCGGGCGCGTTCGACCTGTAGAACCCATGGTTGTAGCAAAACGCGATATACCACTTATTCTATGTGGTCTAATAAGACACAGCAGTGATGAATGAGTCGCCTCCGCTTCCTCAGGTTGAAAAGTGATATACAATCCCAAACTGCCAAGACACCAGCAATAAGAACCATTGCCTTGAAACTCGGTGAGTTCAACATTATATTTTCCTCCTTGTAAAATTATCAAGAAAAATTAAGGATTTGTCTCAGGATTTATGGGAATTAAGGAATCCTGAGGATTCGCCCGATTGCGTCCAAACCTATCATGACAAAATTGAACAGTTCCAACGAAATCGCCTCACACAGCACCTCAATGCGGACCTAACCCTTGCCTTGACAAAATTTGTCTGAGACGTCGCAGCCCCGCCTGCACCCGCGACTTTGCTGTGCTGACGGGACAGCCCAAAACTTGGGCAATCTCGTCAAATTGCATGTCGTGGTAAAGCCTCAGGGTAGTTGCAACTCGTTGACTTTCTGGCAACTGTTCCAACGCCGAGCGTATTTCGCGCTCGGTTTCTTTGTTTGCCAGAACCACGTCGGGTGTGGATGGATCGATAAGGCTGCCATCAAAACCTCCAAATGCCGATGCCAGGTAGTCGCCCATCGGTATCTCTGCTTGATAGCCTTTTTTGGCAAGCGCATCCAGGCAGAGATTTCTCGCGATGTGATATACCCATGTGGAGAATTTCGCCGTTGGACGGTAGGTCTTGGCAGAGCGGTAAATGCGGAGAAAAACCTTCTACCGCAGGTCTTCTGCTAACGTAATGTCATTGACCAATTGATAGCAGTAAGTCAACATCCGCTTCTCCCATCGCTGGATCAATATCTCAAAGGCACTCGAATCACCCGCTTGGAGGGCAAGCATCAAATCTTCATCCGATTTTTTTTGCCATGTTACCCTCAGGCTTGGTGAGGTCAATCAGGCTAAATGGTTTCAACAAGTGTAAGCGGGTAAGTCATAAAAAAGACGAGATTTTTTGGGAGGGAAAGAAAAAATTATGAATGCAGCAACTTTGGTTCCTTGCACGTGAAAGCTATTGAAATTGCGCTAGCGTAAACCGTTGAGTCTAGGCTCTGTTGACATTTGAGGATTCCGTAGGTTGGGTTGAATAGTTAAAGAGGAATCGCTATCAACCACAATAGTCGTGTCGCCTTTCAGGCCCCCGCCTTTATAGATTAGATATAGTGAAACCCAACAATCGCTCCGTAAGTCAGGCAGCCCCGCTTTCGCCCCTAGTCACGGGACGGACTGTCCCCATTTATCGGGGATTCATAAGTTTGTGATTTCATCCCAAATCATGTGCATAAATTGTGCCAACGTCTAATAGAATAATAGAATATGAGCATAGGCTTTATTCACTGAAATTGGAGACCGACACCCTTTGATAGACTGGTTTTTAGAGGATATGGGCAGGCAGATGGAGAGTAATGATGAATGGTTGGAAGTGTCGCAAAATACAACAGTTGGGACAGGTTAAATGGAAGAATATCTGCGGGAAGCCTGTAATGACGGGGGATTAGGGGGAGTTGTCGCAAAATGGTTTTTAGAGGATATGGGCAGGCAGATGGAGAGTAATGATGAATGGTTGGAAGTGTCGCAAAATACAACAGTTGGGACATTAATGACGGGGGATTCGCATTTTGCGACAATTCGAAAAATTCACTAGGGCGTGTTGGCATTTATGTGAAATTGTTGGTAATCGTAGGAGCGAGGTTTCCTCGCCCATTGCCAAGGCAGATTGAGAGCCTCAAACCGGACAGGTTGAGTCAATTGTAGTTCTATATTCATATCTCGCCACCCAAAGTCGATTTTCCAAAATTGACCTACAGCGGTCCGAACAACGGGTTGGGAGACCCAACCCCTACGAAGGACGATGTGTCTGTGCACCGCCCTTGATTATCCGGTTGTGATGAAATGTCAACAGAACCTAATACCGTTTCTGAATAATTTTGCGACAACGACTCCGATAGGAAACAATAGCCATTCTCCTTCCTTTGCCCCGATAAATCGGGATTCAAAGCAACTTGCGGGGGATAGAGGGGGTTGATATTTCTTCACATTTCATTTGAGAGGTGCTCATCATTCAACCAAGAATCTGTGCAGAGATAACCCCTGTGGGAGAGAGTTCCTAATCTCGATTTAATTATCGGGAGAGGGATCCCGCTCCCACAGTGGGTATTTGTTTATAACGGGCTATCCTGAAAATCCTGATTCAGACAACAATCCGTGCAATCCGCGTCATCTGTTTAATCCTGCGATTCAGACAATAACGTAATCCGGTCATGTTTAAATTTGTGTCCTTACGTTTTACGTTTCACGTTTCACGTCACAATATGGTATCATACTCAAACGCTTGAGTTGGGTAGGTGATCGCGTTCCGAGAGATCGGGATGAGGAAAGTCCGGACTCCGTAGGGCGGGATGCTGGGTAACTCCCAGGAGCGGTGACGCTATGGAAAGTGCAACAGAAAGCAGACTACAACGCTTCTGCGTTGTACAGGTGAAACGGTGCGGTAAAAGCGCACCAGTTCCGATGGTGACATCGGAAGCTCGGTAAACCCCATCCGGAGCAAGGCAAAATAGGAGGATGTATGTAGGTGCGCCCGCCTAGTTCTCGGGTATAGCTGCTTGAGGTTGATGGTAACATCAATCCCAGATGAATGATCACTACCCTGATGCGCGAGAGCAATTCGGGGAACAGAAACCGGCTTATTCCCAACTCAAGCCCCTTTTGTTAGGAAGCCAAAGACACCCGAAACCGAGTTTTTGACAAAAATTCGGCTTCTCTATCCTTCAGGAGGAGGTCCCCCAATGGAGTTACCAGACGAGGAACGTTTTAACTTAGAACGCAGGACGTATGATTGTCCCCCGACACTGACAGACAATCAGGTGCTGGAGTTTTGCCAACACGGTTTTCTCGTCTTGGAAGAGGTCGTGCCAGACGAGATTAACCGCAGAACATTTGCGTATCTCGAAGATAACGCCTACTACGAACCGGCAGAAATCCTCAAAGAGGACTGGTTCGTCGAAAATGTGATACTCAATCCACACGCAGCCGGTGCCGTCCGATCATTGCTCGGTAAAAACTTCGGTTTACCAATCATGATGAGTCAGCATCGGGTCAAGTGCCCGATGTCGGGTCAGGGATGGCATCGGGATGCGGGATCCAAATGGGGACCTGAACTAAATTATCTGCAAGTGTTTTACTATCCGCAAGATACGCCGGAAGCGTTCGGTCCCACCGAAGTATTGCCCGGTTCACACCTTTTCAACGCGTCTGCGCGTTACATGGGTCACTACGGTAACATTCGGGGTGCGGTGAAAACGACCGCGCCAGCGGGGTCAATCTTCCTCACCGTTTATTCGATCTGGCATCGCCGCTCCGCATCGACGGCGGAAGGGATGCGCCACATGTTGAAATACAACTACTGGCGAACCGTGCCACCGGAACGGGATTGGATAATTGAACCCGACTTTGACTTTGAAGCCGCGGATTACGGTCCCAACCGTTTCCAAAGTGCTCACATGTTCTACTGGCTCTGCGGGAGGAAGGACGAGTTTCGCTGGATTGGGGGACAAGGATGGCCCCTGCGTTACGGTAGGGGACCCAACTACAAGCCGTACGGCGCACCAGCCGCACCACCGGGAGATTGGTAAGAATCCTTGATGCAACGTAGCCCAAGTTGCTAGGGCGTGTTGACATTTTGCTATTACTGATTCGGCAAACGCTGGAATCATCAGGCAATCTGCCATAAGTAGCGCAAACTGTTAGTTTGCAGGCTGGGATCACAATCTAACAGATCGTGGTACAAAAGCCCGAAATGGTCTCTGACGTGCGAACAAAGGGTTGGGAAACCCAACCCCTACGAAGGATTATGGGTTTGTGCTCCCTCTTGATGGTCTGGTTGCAATGAAATGTCAACAGAACCTAGTACACTGTCAGGCAAATTATGGTTGTGTATATTGATTGAAAGCAAACGGTAACATATACAGGATTTACGCACTTTAGCCTGTAGTTGCCCGTTTCTTAATCCCGATTTATCGGGGATTCATCGGGACGTTGGAACTAGTGTCATGCGGCGATAAATCGCTGAACTACAGGACTTTGACCGTTCAGCGGCGTAAGTCCTAATATATAATAATTGCAAAACTTATCTGATTGAGTGCTAGTTATTAAGATCCATCGGTTTTCTGTTAAAGCTGCAGGGGTCAGTCTTTCGCTCCAGAGGAACGATATGTCTATAGAACACCGATACCCATGATACCTGCGCTCCAGCGGAGTGCAATGTATAGTAAACCAGTGAACGAGCAGCGATAGGTGGCTCACGTTAGGATAAGTAAGGGAAAGGGATTAGGCAGTATATATTACGGTCGCCATTTTATAAGGACACCACCATTGGGGTAATGACCGTATGCCGTCAGCACCGAGCCATCGCCCAGCGAAGTTGAATACAGGTGTCCAGAAACACACTCATACCACTGGGCTGGATTGTTGTACGACCAATCGTCAAGGATATACATCCGGTCTAAATTCCACGTCCTGCCGTGATCGTGACTGACGAAAGCATCGCAGCCGCGCCGGTAACTTGCCAATTTTCCTCCACGCATATCCAACCGTCGGATAACGGTCATCACAAGATCGTCGTTCGGAAGGCGGAGGAGATTCGCGTGCATCCGGCCCGCTTCCAACAGATGTTCGACCGGCGACCACGTGAGCCCATTGTCTTTGGAGATTGAGATACCTGTACCTTCAAAGTTGTCGTAATGGTACTTGATGTACTTACCGAGCATATCGGTGCGTATTGCAGCGACAATCCAACCGTTGGCGGCACGGACCATCGCACCTTCCCCGCAGCCGCGTTCATACGTCACCCCTTCATAGGTGTCCTGCCACTTCCACGCATTGGGCCAACTGTGGTTTTCCCACGTCCGCCCACCATCATTTGACCATCGGACACAGCCGCATATCGCTTTATCGAAACTGAAGTTATCAGGAAACGTCTGCCCCGTCCACCCAATCCGTGTGGCATGACCTTGCCCGTCTCGATCTACGAGCGGATTCCCCTCAGAGCAGAAATCTTTTCCGTCCGGCGCCTTTGCCAACGGAATCCGGTCCGACCAGGTGCGACCGTAGTCGTGACTGAAACACAACGACGAGCCCGATTCCGCCATCAGTCCACCGTCGTTGTAACTGAGCGTGCCGCCGCCCAGATCTGTCAACATGACGGGACGACCATAACCAATCGTCTGATAGTCGCTCCATGTCGCCCCGCCATCTGCACTAATGGCAGCGACAGTCTCTTCACCGTTTTGAAAGGATATGCGGTCGGTCTTTGCTGCTCCCAGCAGCAAAATCTCGCCATTATCCATCTTTGCCAAACCGAAGGGAACAACCTTGGCTTCCCCAAATCGTGGTAGAAACTGATATTCCGCTGACTGAGACAGGTAGCCACCCTTGCCGTCTCCTACGAGCACTCGGTGTTCTTTCCAAGAGAATGTATCAAGGTTATCATTAATCTTATCAATCATAAAAAACGCTCCCATCGCCGAAGTCGGCGGATATTTTCAATATTCCAAAAAAGCGAATTGTGGCGCAGATTTCTTGATCTGTAAGCACACCTCTGATGCAGAGTCGAAGGAACTTGTAGAGACTGTTGTAAGCGCGAAACATAACTATTTTGCGATTGATTTCTCGGTAGGAGTGTGTTACGATATTGATCCCCGAATAATTGAGAATCCGTAGCTGATATTGATTTCAACGAAGGTCCAAAACTTGGTATGGAGATGAGAATGCCGCTTGATATTGATGAGTGTGTAGCAGAAATTCTGGACATAGGACACTGCATCCTACCAGACCATTTCCCGCGGACGGCACTTGAAGAATGCCGTCGGGCATTTCAACCGCTACTGGAAGATGTCGCCGCCCGTATTCCCGAAGGCAATCGCGGTCCCAATCGATGGGCGATTGGGTTGCCCTTTGCACCACCGTTCTATCACTCCGCTTTCTTCAACGACGACGCAGTCATCGAAATTATCAGCCGCATCTTGGGCGAAGGCATGCACATCTCTTACTATGGAACGGACACACCGATATCGGGATCAGAATATCAGCACGTCCACGCGGATCTGCCGTTTCTTTTCAACGAAGAACCAGCACATCGCCACCCGCCAGCACTGCTGTCCGTGCGATTTACATTCGCCGATATGACGCTGGCGAATGGACCTTTTGAAGTCGCAGAGCGCACCCAGCATCTACCCCGTATTGAGACACTGGAGAGAGCCAATGCAGGCAAAATCCCTCTCAAGCCCCTACTGCTTAAAGCCGGAGACGTGGTAATCTCCGACCCACGTACCGTTCATCGTGGCACGCCCAACCGCACTGATACACCCCGTCCCTTCGCTGTTATTGTCCACAACCGCCACTGGTACAACATCAGTCGTGAGCGGCTAGAAGCAAATGAAGACACGCCTATGCTTACGGAGTCGTTCTATCGGACACTCTCGCAGCGGGAGCAAGAACTGCTGCGAAAAGTTCCTAGAATACCTTCTGGCAGTACCCTACCTCCGTAGCCGGGGTATTTTTCCCGCCAAATATGCCACAATGACTTTTCGGATAGGCTCTAAAAGGTGGTCAATCTACCATTTTTTCTGTGTCTGTTCGGATAACGCTTTGAAATACTGCTGAATCAGTTCCCGATACTGCGGGGGCAAACTTTCCTGCTCACCAGATCTGAGATTGGATTCAAGCTGTTGTATAGTTTTCAGCAACTTGGGGTCAAGCAGGGGGGCATCGTCTCCAGCGGCGGTTGGTGTTTTGGCAACCTCACCCTTTCGTCTTTTGCTGACCTCGCGCTTCTGCAATGATTTGGAACTTTCGAGGAGCCGTGTCAAGATTTCCCGCTGCTTGTTTAGCACCTGCTGATTCAGATTGCCTCTCTGAAGTTCACCTTCTACCTCCCGCATCTCTTCTGACACGCTGTTTAGATCACCAATCATCTCCGACAACCTTTCCATCATGTCAGCGACTCGTTCGGTGGCTTCCCGAATCATCTGCTGCTCGTATGCCATCCGCCTAAGCATCTGTTCATTACTGGGGGTGCGTCCTTGCTGCCGCATCTGTTGGTTCAATTGCTGCGCCATTTCGTTCAATTGTCCTTGGTTTTGTGCCAGTTGCTCAAGTTGTTCCAGCATATTTTCCATCCCGGCTTGACCCATCTGTTGGTTCATCTGGTCCATTGCTTCTAACAGATCAGCGACCGCCTGATTAAGATCTGCCAACCCCTGTTTCTGAATCGGGACTGCCAAGTTTGGCTTTCGGTCTTCCAATGCTCGCGCTGAACGTTCAAAGGCGTCGGCGGCAGCGTTAAGCCGCCAGACGGTTTTGGGATCAATTTGCATCTGATTACTGCCTAATTCCCAGAGCCGGTCCGCAAGCAGATTCAGTCCCGCTGCGAGTCCTAATTCACTTGCTGCAAGTCCTTGCAACTGCTTAACTTCACCCGGCAAATACCGTCCATGTCCAGATCCCAAAATCTCGTCGGTGCCATCAATTACTTCCTCATGGGTTCTTGAGATGTAGAGACCACTCCGCACCGCATCGCGTATGGCGGTCAACGTTTCCTCTGCATTACCGCCCTCCATAAACTCGAGGGCGTTATCCAGTCCTTGATGCAGTTCGGTGAGTCCCTGTTGTGCTGCTTCCCCTGATTCTGTTGCACCTTGCATCTGATTTCCACGCATCTGTTGAGTTGCGGATCGGAGGTCTTGTGCAATCCGTACGTCTCGCGCGAATTGATTGAGCCGCAGAATCTCATCAGCAACCCGTTTGAGATTCTCTAATTCTGACATCTCCGCTCCGAGTTCATCGAGTGTTTTGTGTAGGCCGTCCATCTCCCCTGCGATACGCTCCTCCTGATTGGCAAGGCCGTTGAGACGTTGATCTACATCTTGTAGATCACTCTGACCGTTATGATTAGCTTGTTCAGCAAGATCTCTCAACTGATCCATTAGACGTTCTTGGCGTTCAGCGAGTTCCTTCGTCTGATTTACTGCTGCTTCCAGTTTCTGCTGAATGATCATCTGTTTATAGAGATCCTTGAGCCGATCGAGTTGCTGGAGAAACCGTTCTTGGTTAAAATTTGCTTCCATCAACTTCTGCTCCTGCTCGGATAGCTCTTGTTGCTCCAACGCTTCAGCTAACTTGCGTAGTAACTCCTTATGTTCTTCCGAGAGGGCTTGCTGCATCAGCTCCTGCAATTCTTGAAACTTCTCAACCGTTTCCATGTCAAACAGTTGTTGCTTCTGCATCTGCTCGGTAGTTCGCTTCATCTCTTCGAACAGATCGTTTGCTGTTTTGTCAATCTCTTTCTGGTTCTCAAGAACTCGCTCCATCAGTTTCTGATCTTTCAGGGTTAGTTCTTGGCTCTTCCGTATCTTGTCTAGCAATTCATCGGTTATCGCGGTCTGCTCTGCTTGCTCATCGTACAATGCTTCAAGGCCTTGCATCCCAACTTCCTGTTCAGCCTCGACCTCATCGTAAAGTTCAGCAAGCGTGGGAACACGGATCGAATAGATATTAGATTTGCCAACGTTTGGTCCAGAAACATTATCCGCATCAACTGCTTCGGCATGGTAAGAGATAACATCTCCCGGATACAGTCCAATCGGATTAATGTCCCAAGGAAATTCAATAAAGACTGGTGTTTCTGTCGGATTCCACCGTCTCAAAAGCACGACTATGTCATCGTCTCTACCTTCAATCCGATAAACAAGCTGAATCTTCTCCACACCGTAATCATCCTTCGCGTCGAGCTGTAGAGAAACAAGCATCGAGTCATCGAGCACAACATCTTTGCCCGGTGCAATAATTTCGATCTGTGGCTCAGTATCCTCAATTGCGTGAATCGTGTACACAATCGGTTGTGCGTTTGAAACACTATCGGTGTCGATTAGTTCGATGCGATACTTTTCGCTACGCTGAACAATAAAGCTGCCGGACAACCGCGTTCCTTCTGAAACGATAAGTTTGACTGAGGGTGATTCTTCAAAGACCAATCGTGCCGAAGCGATGGGCTTATTTCCCTCTCCCTCAAAATTGGTCATTGTTCCAATGAGAGTGGTAACATCGCCAAGATTCTCTTGAAGTACTTGCGGGGAAAGTTGGGTGTATTTCGGGTAATTGAGTTTAAGTTGGAAACGGCTTAAGATTGGTGCACGAGCAACAGTAATGTGAAAGTGTTCTGATTTTGCCTCTTTTGCTGCAATGTAGTATTCCATTGATTGCGTAATGTTCTTGAGCGTGAACCGATAAGCGATTTCCGTCTCATTCCTTGTCATCAAAAGATTGCGCCATGCGCTCGCCGATACCATCGTTTCGCCACCATTTCCCACGCGATAGTAGAGATGCACGGGTGCCCCAAAATGCCCTGTCACTTCTGCCGTGATTGTGACATCTGTCCCGGATTCAATTAGCACGCTGCCCGGCTGAATTTCATCAATCTGAACGACGAGAATGTCCTGCGGTGTTTTAGGCAGTTCATCAAACGCTTGTGCAAAATCCTTTGTCGCAGACGGAAAAATGAAAACGGTAATAAACAGCAGCGCGAAAGTGACGAGGGCAAAGCTACCATACCGCTTGAGCTTCAGAAACTCTTGCGAGAAGACTTTTCTGCTCTCGATCCCAGCCATCAATTGACGTGTGCTTTCAATCAAGTGTTCAATGAATTCCAAAGCGTATCCAAAGCGGTTGTTCTCCATTTCTGGTTTGAGTTGGACAGCACTCAAAATGCGGTTTTCAAAGCCGGGATAGCAATCTTCAACGTATGCCGCTACACGATCATTCGTAAGTTTTTGGAACACAGGACGAATCAAGTAACGAAACGCTGCGTACACACCGATCCCTAACCATAACAACACCAGTCCCATACGAAGGAAACGTGGCAAAGGTAAGATCTGATCAATGATGAGAGCAGGGACAAGGGCGAGGGCAAGTGCACCTAACCACCGGAGTAAACTGTGGGAGAATAGCAATAATCGCCACTGTCTGCGCAATGCGTGAAGCCGATTAATTATTTCTTGATAACTCTGTTCAGTATTTAAGCTTGACACAGCGTAACCTCCATTGTCTTCTTCCCATTTAGTGCGTTAACACATACACCGCAACATTGACCGCCATCTTTGCCGCAAGCTCCCGAACCTGCGGTGTATCCTTGGGGTGCACTTGTGGATCTTCCAATCCGTCCCCAATATCTGAACTATAAACATAGTAAACAATCATTCGACCTTCGTGGAACAACCCGAAACCCTGCGCAGGTTTCCCATCGTGCTCGTGTATTTTCGGAAGTCCATTGGGAAAATCGTAGAAACAGTGGTAGATGAGGTGTGAATTCGGTATAGGTTGCAGTGACTGATCAGGGAGCACGCGGCGGATTTCACGACGGAAGCTCTCATCTAATCCATAGTCGTCATTCACAAAGAGAAAACCGCCATGTGTTAAATAAAAGCGCAGCGCCTCGACCTCTTCCTTAGTGAGTCGAATATTGCCATGACCCACGATATAGAGCATTGGGTATTGGTACAGGTTCCGGTCTGTCAACTTCACAATCACACGCTCTTCTGCTGCCTCAACATCTGTTCTAGCGCGAAGGATCTTCAGCCAGTTAGAAATGGTGGTCTGATCGCCGTACCAATCGCCACCTCCACCGTATTGGACTTGAGCAATCACAAACTTCTCACCGGCACTGTGGACGGATCCGATCACGAAAGCTATACTGAATACACCGTAAAGTGCTAAACGTAACGCGTGGTTTATTTGATATTTGGCTGCTCTATTCATCATATTCCTAAAATTACACCAGCCCTCTCCGCATGCGCAAAAACCATTCCGTTCCCAAGAACCCAACCGCGAGAATTAGGACAATTGGATTATCCCACAGTTCACGTTCTTGAACCGCAAAGACGGATTCTTGAACAGGCTTTATCTTTTCCGGTAGTGATGAAACGTTAGCAATGGGGGTGTAGTGACCGCCGGTTGTGACTGCAAGCTGTTTAAGCAAATCCTCGTTGAGCTGCGGCTGATCAAACTCCACCAACGGAGATTCCACAAAAACTTCCGCCAAGTCCTCACCCAGTGTGGTTGAGCGATCTACACCTGCAGCACGAATACGATACACTCCTCTTTGGTTAGCGTGAAACTTGGCATGATAGGTGCCGGGATCCTGTAAATTTGCGCTAACTCGGACCTGAAAATGCTTCTCGTCCGGTGGCGTAACCTCGATTCTGAGATCTGCAGCGGCCATCGGCTGATAGCTCTCGTCATAGGCATACGCAGCAATCTGGACTTCATCGCCAACTGAATAAGTTGTCAAATCTGTCGTAACATTTATCTGTTTGGTATCTGTCCGGGTTGACAGCCAGCGAATTGTCTGCCCCCAAAAACGGGGGTAAGTATCGTCCTCATCTTTGAAATTCCATACGCCAAATCCCCAATTCCATAGCCCTTCAGCGGCGATTAGTAGGCTTTTGCCCAATCCCGAACGTTGAAAAATCATGATTGGCAGCGTCGTCTGATTTCTATCCGAATAAAACTCGGCGAGTGTTGTTGCTCCACCCTTGAGCGTAAATCCACCCAACCGACGCGGCAGGGGCGGCAAATCACGCCATAAGGCTTCGACCTTTGCTTGCGTCTCTGCTAAACGGGTAATTGGATGGTACATACCCTGTTGCGTCAATTGAAGACTAAAATCCTCATCCCGCACGTAACAGCCGTTGGGCGGGATGACAACTGGCAAGAGTGCGGCAAGCTCGGTTTTCCTAAAACCATCGCGACCAAGCGAGTGCCGACCACCGAGAAAAACAACGGCTTTCCCCTCTCTTTCAACAAAATTGACAATTGCTGTACGCTGTTGTTTTGTTAAGGTGTTGGAGCGGAGATCGCCGATAATGAGTATATCGTATAATAGTAGATCCTCAAGCGTTTCCGGTACACGGGATATGCGAGTTGGCTGGGTTGTCTGTGGATAATACCGATCGTAACGGGCTAACAATGTTCCACGGAGTTGGTTCGAGGACTTGCTAGATAGGATAACGCAGGTCGAATCAATGTTCGGATCGCGTTCAAGTGTGCGCTTGAGAAAGGCGTATTCCCAGCCGGGCTGTCCTTCAATGTAGAGCAGGTGTAACTTTGTCTTGACCACTTTCAACGGAAACGCGCGCGTATTGTTTTCGGGCGTCAGTTCACCTTCAAGCACGGGAACAGAGACGACGTATTGAAAAGTGCCTTCCTCTTGGGGATTCAAAGCAAACTCAATCATTTGCGTCGGTTCATCCGTTAATGTAATTGCTACAGTATCCACAGCCTGATTGTCCATCAGGAGGGAAACACGTGTCTGACTCCCTGAGTAGCCTGTGTGATTTAGGGTAACACGAATCGGCACATTGTGATCCGTGTAAACAATAGGACTGACTTCAATCCTAGAGAGTTTAAGGTCCCTTGGCGGAGTAGGATTGCCAACACCGACTGCATAGATGGGAATCTCCGTTTCAGTCACCCTATCAGTCACGGACGTTGAGGCGTTATGTGCTCCATCAGTGAGGAGAACAATTCCCGCAAGCAATTGGCCGCGCCACTCCTTAGCAGCATCAGAAATTGAGGTCGCGATATCAGTTAATCCACCTGCCGAATCGAGTGAACCAATCTCCCTAGAAAATTGGGAAGACTGTTTGTCAAAACGGTACAGGTGAACGTCAAATTGGTCGGTTAGGGTTGGGAGAAAACGACTGGCTGGGTGAAATAAAACGCGGTTCACAAGGTCTAATCTTGTTGAAGGTTGTCCCGCTAATTCTACATCTTTGAGTTGCATGCTTTGAGAGGTATCGGCAAGAACCAGTAGGTTTGTTGGCGGGGTGATATCTTTTCGTTCAATCAACACCGGCTCAAGCAGACAAATCAACAGCACGAGTGCTGCGAAAATTCTTAAACCGATGAGAAGCACCCTAAACCTTTGATTCAGCGGGCGATTCAAGCGGAGATACCCATACACTGTAATACTAGCCATGATAGCTAGTGCAAGCACAACCGCCCACCATGGCCACAGGTAAGTAAATCGCATTAAATTTCCTTCTCTGTTTCCAATTTATGATGAATTATACCCTATGCTGAAAATACCGTCAACTGAAATGCTGGAGCGGCTTACGGCGCAATAGGATTCCTGTCTATCTCTGCTTCCACTAACCAACCCCTAAAAAATTGCTTTTGGGGGTTGACAAGGAAATCTATCTTCTGTAGAATTAGCGTGATCTCATTCATCCGACTGCATCTGCACTTACTTTTTAGGATTAAACGGTTGCCTTGTCACACAGGAGCAAGGGGGTGGAGTCAATCCAATCATCACCCATATTAGATAGAATTTACGCGATAACACTCAGTTTCAGAGGCGAGATGATTCCAGCAGAGATTGTCCTGAGTCCCGAAACGCATCAAAAGCTTGTGGAAGAATCAAATTTGCATCAGGGACTTGAGGCAAAAAAAGATCCGGTATCTGTGCTTAAGGGGACGTTCTCAATTCCAATTACAATTCGAGAAGAGAACACGGACATTATCGTTGTAAAGGGACTATATCCAAACCCGTGCCCGGTTTGTGGTCGCCGCATTCCGTTTTTGCGAGAGATGATTGAGCGCATTGAATCCCGATCCATCAGGCGCATCCGCTGTCCACTGGGACACCGCTATGAGGGGGAAATCAAAGTCTACTACCTGAACATCTTTCAGGAAAATCAATCCGAAGCCGAAACAGTTCAAGTATGCCCACAATGTGGGAGTAAAAATGTACAGAAGCTAAGCCCAACGGATATCTTCTGCCTCGATTGTGAATGGGATAATCTGAAACATATTCGCGACTCTTAGCGTGTGTGCCAATCGGTAAGAGCAATTAAAGATCAATAGTGAAAAAAATATGCCGACTGTGCCGAAAATAAAAAAGCCATGCTGCACGTTGTGTAACAGCATGGCTTTTTCGTGCCCCGATAGCGGATTACGGGGGCAAGTGTGTGTTGTTACCTTGTGGTGATTTAGTGATGGTGGTGTCCATGCCCATGATGATGATGTCCATGGTCTTCCGGCTCTTCTTCCACCTCTGTAATTAACGTTTCGGTTGTTAACAGCAATCCTGCGACGCTCGCCCCATTTTGAATTGCGGATCGGACTACCTTTGTTGGATCAACGACTCCTGCCTCAAGCAGATCGCCATACTCACCAGTTGCGGCATTCAAGCCGTAGCTTCCCTCACCGTCTTTGACTTGCGCAGCTACAACGGATCCTTCCAAGCCCGCGTTTTCGGCAATGGTTCGGATAGGCGATTCCAGAACTCTTCGGACAATGTTCACACCAGTCTCTTGGTCGCCTTCAAGATGGAAATCCTCAAGCGCTGCACCGGCTCTTAACAGTGCGATGCCACCACCCGTAACAATTCCCTCTTCAACGGCTGCACGGGTCGCAGACAAGGCATCTTCAAATCGTGCCTTTTTCTCCTTCATTTCGACTTCTGTTGCGGCCCCGACATTGACGACAGCGACTCCACCTGCGAGTTTTGCAAGACGCTCTTCTAACTTCTCAGCATCATAATCAGAAGTCGTTACCTCGATCTGTTGTCGAATCTGTCCAATCCGTGCTTGAACATCCTCCGCAGTACCCGCTCCGCCAACAATCGTTGTGTTATCCTTATCAACAATTACGCGCCGTGCACTTCCCAACATACCAGCTACTACGTTTTCCAAACGGATGCCAACATCCTCTGAAATTACCTGACCACCAGTGAGAATGCCAATATCTTCAAGCATCTCCTTGCGACGGTCTCCGAAGCCAGGGGCTTTCACTGCAGCAATCTTAAGTCCACCACGGAGTTTGTTTACAACCAACACCGCTAAAGCCTCTCCTTCGACATCTTCAGCAATAATCAACAGTGGACGCCCAAGTTGACCGACCTTTTCTAAAATTGGGACTAGATCAGTAACGGTACTAATTTTATCGACGTTGATCAGGATGAGCGGATCTTCCAATTCAACAACCATAGTCTCGGGATCTGTCGCAAAATGTGCGGAGAGATAGCCTCGGTCAAATTGCATACCTTCAACAATATCGACCTCTGTCTCAGCACTCTTGCCATCTTCAATTGTAATTACGCCATCTTTTCCGACTTTGTCCATTGCATCGGCAACAGTCTGTCCAATGTCACTGCGGTTTGCGTTATCATTGGCGGCAATTGATGCGACCTGTGCAATCTCATCGTTTGTACTAACCGATTTGCTCTGTTTTTGGAGCTCTCCAACAACAACCTCGGCGGCTTTATCGATCCCGATTTTCAGCTGCATCGGATCCGCACCAGCGGCAACGTTTTTGAGGCCTTCATTAACGATTTCTTGCGCCAATACGGTTGCTGTAGTTGTACCATCTCCCACCGCATCATTGGTCTTGGTTGCGACGGATTTCAGTAATTGGGCCCCCATATTTTCATAGTGATCTGGTAGATCTATTTCTTTAGCCACCGTTACGCCGTCACTGGTAATTACGGGTGCCCCAAAGGATTTCTGAAGGACAACGTTTCTCCCACGGGGACCCAGCGTAACTTTCACAGCGTTTGCTAGTTCATCTGCTCCCTGCTTAAGAGCGTTCCTTGCTTCTACATCAAAGATCAGCTGCTTTGCTGCCATAATGTTCCTCCTTAGCTGAATGTACTGTAATCAATTTTAAGAGATCAGCGTCTGTTTCGTCTCGTCTTGAGACCGGATCTTTGCACTTCGTTGGCAAGAATCCAACCGTAGAGAGACTCTCGATAAATTCGACTAAAAGCAGATTCATGATATAACAATTTTGAAACCCGAAACTTTTAGCACTCTCGCGGGGTGAGTGCTAAAAGCAGGCGAAATTATATCATTACTGTTTCCCAAAGTCAACCCGAATATCAGCTAGGTTCAGGTTTATCGCTTGTCCCAACCGGTAATCCGTGATAAAATGACCCAATTAAATTGCACCACCTGGTGCATCAACCCCTGCGTATGCCACAGATTGGGCAGTTTTAACTTGCAATTGGGTATAGGAATTCATTTAATAACTTGAAACTTCTCCGATGTTGCGTTAACAGCAACGGCTATATCGCCCTGATAGGCGTCAGAATTGGGTTGTTCATTCAATGTTGAGCCATTAGAAAAACTCAAGGCACCGGAAAAAATTATCTACCCGATCCTTTGCCTAATCAGTGGTATACTCTTTGCTCTCAAGATAAGGGTGATGTACCTATTGATATAGATAACAGGCAGCTCATTCAAGTGGATAACGCGTCATTCTATCGTCCTGTTTCAACGGTTTCATATCAACCCAGGTTTCATATCAACCCAGGATCTCATAATGTGTCCCTCTACGTGTGGGCAAGCATGGAAAGGAGAATGAAAATTGAACAACATGTTTCTAAAGGATATGGCCTACCGCAGGGCAAGGGTCATCTTGACCACGATTGGTATCACTGTGCTAATTGCTCTGATTCTAATGTTAGGGGGAATCATGAACGGTATGCGCATCCAAGCACAGCAGTACCCTAAATTCACAGGGGCAGATATTTGGATCTCTGCAGAAGGCTCTGGCAGCGCATTTATCGGTTTTTCACTGCTTGTACCAGAGCATCTTGCCTATCTTGATGGTGCACAACCATTGAAGCCACAATCGGTGTCGCCGCTTGTTTTCGCACATGCGCGACCTGTAATTCGTGGGAAACTGGGCAAAGCGGTCGTTGTAGGCTATAAGTCCGGAAAATTGGGAGGTCCCACACAGTTTGAATTGACTGAGGGGCGACTGGTTACTGCCAGCGAATATGAGGGCTGGGCAGAAGCGGATATTCCGCCGCGTGAGGTCGTTGTTGATGAAAAGATGAATCTCGAAATCGGGGAACGAATTTTGATCGGGAACAAGGACCTCAAAGTGGTTGGAAAGGCAAAAAGCCTGATGTTTGTTCTCGACACGCCGTTGCTGTTTATGGATCTTCGGACTGCACAAGAGGTACTTCTAAAAAACTCGCTCCACGTCAATATGATGATAGCTCAGGCGGCACAGGGATATACGCCAGAAAAAGCCGCAAAGGAACTTGAAAATTTCGATGAACAACTTAAAACCATTGATGTGCGCACCCTTAGACAGACACTTGGAGATATTATTGACACCTATGTCGATGAACCCATGAAAGCTGTTCAATTCTTGCGAGTGATGCTTTGGATTGCTGCGGGGCTTATTGTCGGAATGATTACCTACGTCACAACGCTTGAAAAGACCCAAGAGATTGGTGTCCTCAAAGCAATCGGCGCGTCTAATTTTTATATCTCAGCGTTGATCATCAAGCAGGTCGTTCTCATGTCGATGGTGGGTGTAATCTGTGGGTTGATTTTGTCGTACCTCTTTGCTGCTGCTGCACCAATCTTTGTGTCAATTCACCCAGTCGAATCAAGCATCGTGGCGCTAATCAGTTTTGTTGTGTGTTGTGCAGGCGGCTACCTCGCTGGGAGAAAAGCGATCGGTGTTGACCCAATGGTTGCATTTAGAGGAGAGGTCTAATCTGCGAAGGCAGGGTGCGGACGTTGAATAAACCTGTTATAAATTTCCGATTTAGATTTACCATGAACTGTCGCTTCTCTCCACTCCTTCCTCAAGGGAGGCGACATACGAATTGATAGAGGGATAGGGAGGAACTTAATGGGAATCGTTGTCGAAGGAAAAGGATTGACAAAACATTTTGGCGAAGGGGATGCGAGGGTTGTGGCTGTTGATCAGGTTGATATCGCCGTTGACGAGAGCGAATTGGTAATGTTCATGGGCGATAGCGGTTGTGGTAAGACAACGCTGATCAGTCTGCTCGGTTGTATCCTCACCCCAAGCGAAGGGGAGGTTTGGATCGATGGCGAACAGATCGATTACCAAAATCGAGATCTGTCTCGACTTCGCAGTGAGAAGATTGGTTTTGTGTTCCAACTGTTCAACCTCATTCCGTACCTAACGGCAGTGGAAAATGTGATGGTTGCCATGAACATCGCCGGACAGAAGGGCGATGAGGCGGAGAAACGCGCAACGGAACTTCTCACTCAGGTTGGATTGGCACAACGCTTGTACCATCGACCCGCACAGCTCTCAGGCGGTGAAAAGCAGCGTGTCTCCTTTGCGCGCGCCCTTGCCAACAATCCTAAAATTATCTTTGCTGATGAGCCTACCGCGAATCTTGATAGCCGCCAGAGTGCGAATCTAATGAACCTTGTTCGTGAACTTCGCCAAGAACACCAGACCACGATTGCAATCGTAACACATCACGAGGGCTTAAAGAAAGATGCGGATCGGGTGATCCAGATGAAAGATGGACAGATTGTGTCGGTGTAATACGGGAGGATTCATCGTAACAAGATTGGACCCCAAGCATGGTGCACAGGGACTCAACACACCCAGTAAGTGAGATTAGTTTCGGGAAAGGATAACCCATGTCCGGTTCAAAATTTGTTCCGCTTAAGGAGGTAGATCCCTATGTTGAGGAAACCCATACCTTGGCTTCAACATTTGCGAATAACGGCTATCTCTTCTTCAGAAATTTGCTTAATAAAAAGCGGGTAGAGGCCGTTAGAGATGGCATTATTGATGTTCTCAAGGAGCATGGGTTTGTTAATCAAGACGCGAACGCAGATCCAATTTGGTCCGGCAAATGGCCAGAGACCAATGAGTTTTCACCCGACGGGGTGGTCACAAAAGCTGTTGTTAATCTGGGGGTACTCGAAACGTTGTCTGTAGCGCCTGAGCTTATCGAAGCCTTGGAACGGGTATTGGGTGGAGCAATCTTCTGCTGGGCAGATAACAAAGGTAGACTGCGATTGATGCTCAGTGGCGAAAAGAGCATGCAGGTCGCAGATGGTCCCAAGTTTTCTTTTACAACGCCGCCCCATCAAGACTACTATTTCTTTCGGCCAGTGGAATTCTGTACTGTTTGGATACCACTAATGGATATTGATGCGTCCATTGGTGGATTGGCGATTGAACGTGGATCGCACAAAGAGGGGTTACATGAAGTATGGTGGAAGGGCAAAGATTATCTGGGGGTGGCCGAAAATCCGGAGCAAGCCAGAGTCTGGCGGGAGGAGGGAGCCATCGTTGTTGCTGGCACAACAAAACCTAAGAACGCCGATCGCGTCTGGCTTCGATCCGATTACCAACTCGGAGATGTCCTTATTTTTCACCCATTGATGATGCATACAGGGGTAGCAAATACCTCTGATCGAGTGAGAATTTCTACCGATTTCAGATATCAGCGCAAAGGCACCCAAACGAACTGGGAATCACACACCCCTATGGCTGAGTCCTCGAAATACTTTGGCGAAATTTTTAAATCTTTAGATGAACTAGGCGTGAAAACAGGAGTATATGAAAACGTGTGGGAAACCATGCGTCTAGAAGGTCCGAGCCGAGAACTGGATTACGGCGTATTTAACCGCGTGAAAGAGCTAATTGAGCGAATGTCCGTGCCAGATTGACCGTTATACTATCATGAAGATCTGTTCCTAACCAACACTGTCGGTTACCAGTTTTTGGCACGGCTACTGTTGTCAAAGATATGCTGCATGAAACAAAAGGTAGTTGAAAATAGTTAAAGGAACGGAGCCATGCTGCCTCAAAATCATCGCCGCAGATCGATTCATGCCTTACTCATTTCGCTTATTATCTATCTCTGTATTGCTATAGTGTTGACGTTCATATACTATCAGCGAGGCGGAGCTGGGTTTGAGGAGGTAGTAGAGGTTGCACTCCTTGATGAAAAAGACCTTCTCAAGTCGCGCCGGGAGACGCTTAAACCGCCTCCGCCGAAGCGTATCATGGTCCCGCGACAGGTTCAATCGTCGATTGCCCATCAACCCCAAACAGTCAAACTAACGCGTTCGGCAAACTTGGTTACTGAGACTCTCCAGCCCTCCGAACAATCCCTGCTCCATAGTGCATCTCCCGATCAACTCAATCCCCAAGACCAACTTCCTGACGTTACAACAGCCGCGGAACAACTTAATAGCCGTGAAACGCGAATGAGTAAGACGATTTCCACGCGCTTTCAAACAAGCGATGGGGAAGGTGTGAAAAGCCATCGCCAGCGAGCGAGAGGAGGCGGTGAGGACGGCATCCATGCACTGGAATCTACTGGCACGTCAGACATTGGAACGGTTGGCAACCGTCCCGGGAAGCGCGGTTCAGGTCACCAAGATGGCTCCAACACATCCGACAGTGCCTCCGAGAGCCCGTTTGCTGAGGCGTTGCGTCGCATAGGGGAGCACATCAGTGCTACACGTACAAAAGATCAGGTTGATGTTGTTTTTGTGCTCGATACAAGTGCGAGTATGCGGGATAACATTCAGCAGGTTGCAGACAATCTGTTCAGTATGACCGATGCGTTTGATCAGGTCAATATCGAATATTTTCTTGGCATGACAGAGTTTAGTGTTAGGCATGAGGGACAGATGCTGAAGCAGCGCCCGCTTGTGCCAGATGTCGGGATGCTTCGGCACCAGATGCGAAAAATCCGACTGAGCGGAGACGAGCATGCACTTGATGCGATGATGGACACCTTCAATTCCATGGAATTCCGTTCAAATGCCGACAAGTTTCTAGTGCTTGTAACAGACGAACCAGCGACGACTCGATTAGGAATAGATTGGGATCTTGCTGAGATGCGGCAGAAGGTTATCGACAACTGTCACTTGAATGAACTGCGTGTCAACGTGTTAGGGCATACAGAAAAGTATCAAACGCGCCTTGCGGAAGAAACCGATGGGTTATGGCAGGAGATTCCCGGCGGACTCAGACAGAGAGCTAGTTTGCAGGCTTCACCTACTAGCAAGGGCGGTCTCGTTCAAACCTTCCGTACAATTGCTACCGATATCCGCCGAAACGCCGGCGCACTGTTATTCAGCCTTGAACTCGAATTCCAAGCCGCTTTGGACGACCATGGGGATATTCTCACTAAAAGACTTCGTCGAGAATTTCAAAAGAACAAGGTTGTGCTTTCTGAAGTTTGGCAACTCTCTGAAAGTGCTACTACCTTGGTAAGGTCGCCAGGCGAGGTGTGGGTAATCACCGATCATGGCAGCGGACGGGTCTATACAATTCGGAAAGAGGGAGAGAAACTCAACGTCTACCTCGGTATCCATCCAGAAGCCTCTGCACACCAGATAGCGGACATTGTCATCATCCTTGATTATAGTCGTAGCATGGGAGGCAAGTCTGAAACGCTAATGCTCGGTATCAGCGCCTTAATTGGGAGGTTGCAGCTTTTGCCGATTGACTATCAAATCGGACTCATCCGTTTTGCAAAGGCAAAGGACGCAATCAAATCGGTTGATGGTGCAGATGTCATCCAGATGCCGATTAGGGAGACCGGGATCCGAGACTTGCTAGCAGAGCCCTTCGGTGGGGACGAACACCTTACGGATGCCATTGTGAAAGGACTGCCACAAATTCGTTTTCGTCGCGATGCCAGTCGTTTTATCGTTGTCTTGACCGACGAGCCAACCACTGGTGCTGTCCCATCAGAACGCGCAATAGCACTCTGTCAATCATTGGGAGTGCGGGCGTACGTCATCGGTGTGCCGGGAAAAGGTGACTTTCAATGGAAGGTGACCAAACAGACCGGCGGCCTGTTTTTCCGGATGCCAAAACACCTGCGCCAAACCTATCCATATCAGTGACATACTTCCAAAGCTGAAGCATGAAGCCCGTTTCTAACCCCTTTCAAATTATACCCTCAATAAAAAAACACACGGAGGCAAAAAATCCTTGACAGGTAGAAATATGTCTGATATAATTAACAGTGTTAAGTTAAATTACTACGTAAATCAATGGACGGGAAAACCATGGGTGTTAAAGAACGGCGAGCCAGGGAAAAAGAGCAGTTACGACGCCAAATCCTTTCTGCAGCGCGGGAGTTGTTCGTCAATGAAGGCTATGAGAGCGTCTCTATGCGAAAGATTGCCCGTAAAATCGAATATTCACCGACGACGATCTACCTTTATTTCAAAGACAAGGCAAATCTTCTAGATTCTGTTTGCAAGGAAACCCTGTTGGACCTGTTGAACACGCTTGAGCTGCTAAAAGGAGATAAAAGCGATCCCGTCGAAACCCTAAGAAAAAGTGGAAGAGCTTATATCGAATTCGGTTTAAAATATCCGCAGGACTACAAACTGACCTTTGTTGTCCGACCCCAGTTCCAAAAGGGTTTAGGTCTACAAGAAGGATCCGTGGGCGAAAGGGTCTTCAATTACCTGCGCGCAATAGTCTCTGAATGTATTCGACAGAAGGCATTCCGCCAGGTGGATGTCGAAACCACCGGTCAAGCACTGTGGTCCGCGGTTCACGGGGTCACGTTGCTCCTGATTGATTTTTCCGATTTCCCCTGGACTGAGAAAGATAAATTGATTGACACAGTAATTGACACAATGATCGAGGGTTTGAAGGCATAGATTTTAAATTGTATGGTGCAGGGCGCCATATTTTTTTTGCTATGAAATTAACACTGTTAAATTATTTATCTATGTTAATACATAGATAATCTTGGAGGAAATGTAAGAATGCAAGAGCGACATCTGTCTTATAAGTGCTTCCCTTTTACAAACCATAGCTGGATCACTAATCCCACAAGATATCATCAACTCAGTTGGTGCTACGTACTAGTTGCTATAATAGTCCTATCAGGATGCTCTAATCTGTTCGGAATGGAGTTCGATTCGAGGTCCCCTACTGTGCCATTTACCTTCAAGCAGTACGAGGTCGTCACCGGCACAGCGAAACACCAGACCGTTTTGACAGGATCTTTTTTCGGTGGCACCATCGTGGATCTTGCTGTGCTGAACATCGACGCCGAAGGCAACCGCCGTCTGCGCATCTACACGTTCGATGATGGCAATTGGAAGTCGAAACTGAACATGATGTTACGTTCTGAAGTGTTGTTCGTCGATGTTGCGAACATTGGTGGGCGTGACCGCTTGATTATGTACGAGAACGATCGCCTAAACTGGTTTGATCCCGAATCGGCGATGGAACATACATTGGTGACGGTTATTTCCAACGTTCCGCCTCCCCACGGAGAAATTCCTCACCTCGATGTCACTCACGACCTCAACGGCGATAACCGTGAAGATCTGGTTGTGCCAGACTCCGACGGTTTTTGGCTGTTTGTCCAGACAGAGGACGGCACGTTTACCGATCCAGTGAAGATTGGTCCCTCTATTGAGATAGGTCCGATCTATGCGGCAGATGGATATCGATACAGCCCTTGGGAAAGGGGAAACATCCACAAAATTGACTATGACCAAGATGGTCGCAGCGACCTAATGTTCTGGAACGAAGATCACTTCGTCGTTCATTATCAAAACGAGCATAGGTTGTTCTCCTCAGAAGCTGAGACGTTCACGACCGGGGTGCCTTTCGACTCCGATGACCTAGGGTTGCTTGTCGCTCCCGATGGAGTTCGGGGCAGGCGTTTCGATCACGGAGCACCCGGAGCGATGACAGGGAGGGTGTTGCACGCGCTAACCGACATGAACCATGACGGTATCGCCGATCTTTCAATCTTCTCGTTGCAGGCGGGGAAGAGTCGCCTCCTTGGACAGACATCCGAGCTTTGGGGTATGCAATCTGCCTACGAAGTGCATTTCGGCACACTGACGTCCGACGGCATTATGTTCGCAACGGAGGCAAGTACTACGATTCAATCGGATGGCATCCCATTCGATTTGGGGCAACAGGACTTCGACCACGATGGTCAGATTGACATGACTTTTGCAGTTATAGATCCGGGCATCTTCAAAGTCATCGGCATGTTGGCTAGTGGAATCCTGACGGAGTCCGTATCGCTGGACCTCCATCTCTATCGCATGGCGGAAGGAGCGTATCCCGGCGACCCCAACGCCACCCGCAAGATCAAGACACACTCCCCCGGCGATTCAGGAGAAAAAGCCATGCACTTCCCGTCATTGCTGTTTGGGGATGTGAACGGCGACGGACGTTCGGACCTGCTTGTGCAGCATGGGCGGAATGAACTTCGTATTTTTGTCGGCGTGCCGGGACCAGATCTGTTCGTACCGAAGCCTCAAAAGGTAACGGTTAACATGCCCTACGAGGAGTACACTTGGCTGGTGGACCTCAACAAGGACGGAGTACAGGACGTTTTTATGCACCACCCTTCCACCGCCGAACCACATCGGGTGACGATGCTGATCGCTCAATGAGTGAAAAATGGGTATCAACGCAGAAATATATTGACCTTAATTCATGAGTCCACGAGTTTGTGGATCCATGGGGTTAACAAGCGAGTTGTTTTAACATTCCACGCTTCATATCTCAAAAAGGAGAAAGACAATGATGCGCTCAATTTGTTGCTTAATCTGTGTCCTTTTGGCACTAACCTTGAGTACTTTGGTTCACGCACAAGAAACCGATCTCACCAAAAATTTCGGTATTGGACTTCAGGGAGCTACACCCGCATTTGGTGGAATCAGTTTTCGGTATAGCGGACTTGCACCGGTCCATCTTCAAACCGTTGGACGTTTCATTCTTAATGATGAGAACAGCGACCACATGTTAGGGGCTGGGGTTTCGTATGCCATATTCGAGCACCAGAACAGTTTGAACATCGCCCGACTCTTTTTCGCTCTGGAAGGTGGTTGGCGCTATCACAAAGAGGAGTCGATTGATACGACAACTCTCGGAGTTGGGATCGCGTTTGGAGGCGAGCTTGTGTTTTCGCTTGGAGGGATTCCTCTCGGCTTGAACGTACAGATCGGGCAAGGATTCGGCAGGGAAGAATCCGGTGCTCACTACAAGGATCTTGCAGGCGTTTATATAGGAACAGGTATACATGCCTATTTCTTCTAAAGCGCTGGTGTCTTACATAGTTGAAAACTCAATGGAAATACTAGAAACGATTGCATAACAGAAGACAGTATTCTTGGAATCCTAAACGCCGATATAACAGGCGACAGATTGGTTTGCGTCTAACCAATTTAGTCCTTGCATTTCTGAATGAGGTATGCTAAAATCAGTTCGTTATTTTCAGATGGGTTTAACAAAAGCAACGGAAGACAAAGGCTGCTTGGGGCGCGTGTATAAACGCGATCAACACTCAATTCTAAAACCATATGGTAAGGAAAAATACAATGGCAGATGTGCTAATTATTGGTGATGGTCCGGGCGGTTTAAGTGCCGCACTTTTCCTAGCTAAAAACGACGTAGACACAACTGTTTTTGGTCAAAATAAAACTTTGATGCACGACGCGATGCTCTACAATTACTTAGGCATTCCTCAAATCACCGGAACTGAGTTTCAGGAGATTTCCCGTAAACAGGTCGAGAGTTTCGGTGGCAAAATTCTTGATGTCGAAGTAACCGAGATTGAAACTGGTGATACTGAATTTTCCGTGAGTACTGCAGCCGGTGATAAGCATCACGGAAAATACCTAATCGTTGCAACCGGTCTTGAGGAGGCATTGGCAGCGACACTCGGACTCAGTACGGATAGCGATAACGATGACGCTATCGTTGCTGACCGTGAGGGCAAAACAACCATTGAGAATCTCTATGTTATCGGTTGGCTGACTCGTGGTCAGCGGACACAAGCGATTATTTCCGCTGGCGAGGGCGCAGCAGCAGCGTTAAGCATCCTATCTAACGAAATTGGCAGGGACTTTCACGACTTTGATGTCGTCAAAGAGGATGGGGACGACGAGTAAAAAAATGCAACTCGTTGATAATTACAATGCTCAGAGACGTTGTCTCTGGGCTTTTTTTTAGACTGGGCAAGTTTTCAATATCTTTAGGAGCTAAGGAGAACTGGAATGCGATGCGCCGGAAAAACTGTAACTAAAATTCAAAAGAAACTATGCTGCCTTGTTGCTGTGCTGTTTACTATGTCTGCACCAACGCTATATGCAGCCGGATTTGAAGATGTCGAGCAGAAAATTAGAGAGCATGTTTTGTCCAACGGTATGAAATTCATCATCCTTGAGCGGCATGAGGCTCCGGTGTTTTCCGGATATATTTATGTCAATGTCGGCAGCGCTGATGAGGTATATGGAAACACTGGAATTGCCCATGTCTTTGAACACATGGCATTCAAGGGAACAACGACCCTCGGAACAAAAGGGTATGATCAAGAAAAAGCGCTTATGGATCAAATGGATGATGTGTTTGATCAACTCAGAGCCCAATGGGCAAAAGGAGATTATGCCAATGCGGAAAAAGTAGGTGAATTAGGAGCCGAATTTAAGCGTCTGCAGGAGGAAGCCGCTCAATACTCTGATGGCGAAGAATATACCAAAATATTAGAGCAGGAGGGCGCTGTCGGTGTCAATGCGGGTACCTCCGCTGATTGGACTGCATATTTCTATAGTCTTCCGTCCAACCGGATTGAGTTGTGGATGGCACTTGAATCGGAACGATTTATTGATCCCGTGATGCGAGAGTTCTTCAAGGAGAAAGATGTTATTAAAGAAGAACGGCGGATGAGGACTGAGAGTAGTCCAATCGGCAGGCTGATTGAAGAACTCCAAGCACTGGCATATCTGGCGCATCCCTACGGTCATCCAATCATCGGTCACATGTCGGATATTAATACAACAACCCGCGCGGAAGCCCTTCGGTTTTTTGAAGAATACTATACCCCCGGTAATATGGTCGCTGCGCTTGTCGGGGATGTTAATGCAGATGAAGTTATCCAGATGGCGGAAAAATACTTTGGAAGGATGCCCGCCCGCCCAAATCCACCCCGCGTTGAGACTGCCGAGCCAAAACAGCTAGGGGAACGACGCATCAAAATTGTGGAACAGACGCAGCCATTCATTGCCCTCGCCTACCACAAACCGGAAGTCAGACATCCAGACAACGCTGTATTTGGTGCAATAACGGACATCTTGGCATCGGGGCGAACGTCACGTCTTTATAAAAAATTAATTCGGGACGAGAAGGTCTCCATCTCTGCCGGTGCGTTCCCGGGATTTCCGGGCGACAAATACTCAAATCTCTTTCTTTTCTATTCGTTTCCCGCACAAGGACACACGAACGTGACAAACGAAGAGATGATTTTGGCTGAAATTGAGCTTCTTAAAACGGAATTGGTTTCGGAAGCGGAACTGAAAAAGGTCAAAACGCTTGCTAAGGCTGGATTGATTCGTTCGCTTCGTTCTAACAGTGGGTTAGCTGGAATGTTATGCAGCGCTGAGTTCCTGCTGGGCGACTGGCGGGAATTGTTTAAGTCGCTCGAACGGATTGAAAAGGTAACGAGCGAGGATATTAAACGGGTTGCAAACGAATATTTTGTGGAATCCAACAGATCCGTAGGAGAGATTGTGACATCGACAGACGATGAAGAAAAGGAGGAAATTCAGTGAAAAAGTACCCGTTCTATTGGCTAATATGGAGTTTTGCCCTGATTCTCTTAATTACTGCTACCGGAGAGGCACAAAATAAGCCCCATGAAGGGCTCGTTTATCCGCCCCTAAATCAACCGCAGCCACCCGTCCCTGATAGGTTTGAATTAGATAATGGGATGATTGTCTATCTCCTAGAGGACCATGAACTGCCAATCATCGACATCTCCGTGCGTGTTCGTACTGGTTCACTCTATGAACCTGCGGACAAGGTTGGGCTAGCATCAATCACTGGGGCGGTTATGCGAACAGGTGGCACTACAACTAAAACTGGAGATGAGCTTGATGAAATTTTGGAGAATTTAGCCGCTTCCGTTGAAACGGGTATCGGTGATGACTCCGGTTCAGCGTCCGTGTCGGTGTTGAAAGAGGACCTTGATACAGGACTATCCATCCTTGCCGATCTTCTCATGAATCCTGTATTCCGAGAGGATAAAATCGATTTAGAGAAGGTGCAGCATCGCAGTGGCATTTCGCGGCGAAATGATAATCCGGGGGCTATCACGAGGCGAGAATTTGGTAGGCTCATCTACGGTGCAGACAGTCCTTATGCGCGCACAACCGAGTATGATACGATTAACAGCATCACCCGCGATGACCTCGTCGGTTTCTATCAGAAATTTTTCCGTCCGAATAACATCATTCTCGGTGTGCTTGGTGACTTCGATTCCGATACTATGCTGGCAAAGATTCAGGAGGTTTTCCAAGGATGGGAACCCGCGGAGATCGACCTGCCTGAAAAACCGAAAGTCCCCGAAATGTATGGGAAAAGAATCGCGCTCGTAAACAAGGACGATGTGAACCAGACCAATATCCGTATGGGACACATTGGTTGGTTACGGAAGAACGAAGACTATCCTGCTCTGGTCGTGATGTCCCAAATTCTGGGGATTGGGTTTTCCAGTCGCCTGATAAACAGCATCCGGGTTGAAAAGGGGTTGGCATATTCTGTTGGGAACAATTACGGCGCAGGTTACGATGTTCCCGGGGTCTTTTTCATTGCGTGTGGCACTAAATCGGAAGCGACTGTAATGGCAATTGAAGCGATTCTGACTGAAGTCGAGAAGATGCGAGCGGAAGAGGTTACTGATCAAGAGTTAAAACAGGCAATTGACGGTTTCATGAATTCGTCTGTATTTGACTATGATACCAAGGGAGAAATTCTGTCTCGGGCGCTTCGGTATGAATACTATGACTATCCACAGGATTTCGTTGAGCAGCTCATGGCGGGAATTCGGGAGGTCACGAAAGCAGATGTCAAGCGTGTTGCAGCTGAATACCTGCATCCCGACAAATTTACGCTTATCGCTGTCGGCAAAGCTAGCGATTTTGATAAACCGTTGAATACGCTTGGAGATGTTACAGAGGTCGATATCACCATTCCAGCCCCAGCCCCCGAACCTGTGCCCGAGGCGGGTGAAGCAGATGTTACAAAAGCAAGAGCCATCCTCATTGATGCCGTCAACGCGCACGGTGGGCTTGATAACCTCAAAGAAGTAAAAAACATCGTTACCAAAGGGAAGATGATGGTGAATACCCCCGGTGGGATGATGGAACTTGATGGGGAGGTAACGATAGTATTACCTAACAAGGCGCGAGCGGATCTAAGTATGCCGGCAATGGGTATGCGGATGAGCCGAATTTTTGATGGCCAATCTGCGTGGATGGTGATGCAGGGAAGGGTTCAACCCCTCCCTACAGCTTATGTTGAAGAAGGGAAAAAAGAGATTTTTCGAGACAATATTTCTCTGCTAACCTATGCTTCTAATGAGGAGACATCTGTCCAGTATATTGGTGCCGAAGATGTAAACGGCAAAATGACAGATGTCATACTAATCAGTAACACCCCCGGTGGTTCCATAAAACTCTTTATTGACCAAGAAACAAAACATATTATTAAAAAGCAGTTTCAGGCGTTCACGGAGCAAGGTCCCGCGGATCGAGAAGAGTTCTTAGATGACTATCGAGACGTTTCCGGCGTGATGATTGCCTTCCATACCGTTTTGATCGATAATGGTGAGAAATCTGCCGAGATTACGTTTAGCGAAGCCATGATTAATGCTGAGGTCGATGAATCGTTATTTGAAAAGTAATTTAGCGATGTTCATAAATGGATACCCCGGTTCATAGATGACTCACACATCGGCTCGTATGAACAGATCGGAAAACAGAAACCGAGTTTTTTCTTCAAAACTTGGTTTCTCTGCCTGCTAGGTGCTTTCTTTCGATGATTCTCAGATAGATTATTACACTGTGACAGATTTTTTCCGAAGATTCAATCGGTTTTCAATCCGTGTTATCCGCGTCATCTGCTTAATCCGCGATTCAGACAACAATTATAAACACCCTTCACTTATATCAGATTATCCGAGGATTACAACGTTTGCCGAATCAGCATCCTCAAAATGTCAACAGAACCTGGTTATTGAAGGGCGATAACATCAATCTCCTATACCTGTAGGTCAGGCAGCCCCCATAAATCGGGACCCCAAGCGACCTGATCGACCCATAGCCCCAGCGGGGCAGAATGTATATAGCAATGCCGAATCCCTACTCCAAAGCCCCGGAGGGGCGACATGTGTATAGAATCTTGCTGCTTGTTACCCCCTCTGAAACAAGGCTGTTTGGACAAATAATCTGGTGGGCAATAAAACGAAAGGGCTACGTCCTATGGCAGAATCTGACGATGGGACACCACACGACAGACGCGCATTCTTCCAAGAGGCATTTACAAAACTCGTTCAGCCGGTCGCTGAATACTTAGACACACAGATTGGACCACATCTCCCCGCTGAGAAAGCCCTGTTACGACCACCGGGCGCACTCCCTGAAGCAGTGTTTTTAGAAACCTGTTTGCGATGTGGAAACTGTGTCGAGAGTTGTCCCGCAGATGCCATCCAGCCCTTGCAGAGCGACCAACCCAATCTGGAAAAGACACCCTATATCGACCCGGACGATCAACCGTGCGTTGTCTGTGATACACTCGAATGTATGCAGGTATGCCCAAGCGGCGCTTTGCAACAGCTCTCCGTCCATGAGATCCAGATCGGTTTAGCAGAGGTCAATTATGACATCTGTCTGCGCTCTAACGGAATCGAATGCCTCGACTGTATTGATAGCTGCCCAATTGGCGAAAAAGCAATTCGGCTCGATTCCGAAAAACGGGTTGAAGTCCGCTCTGTTGGTTGTATCGGTTGCGGCGTGTGCCAGTATCAATGCCCAACCACTCCAAAATCTATCGTTGTCCAATCCATTCAGGAATATACAGATGAGCAAAGGAATTGATGGCACTGGTACAGGCAATCACACAAGGGAGATACTTCCTATCTTCCTATCTTCCAACCTTCCAACTGTTTTCCTCACACACCCTCTCGGTCATCATTGCCTCCGTTTTATGGTTCTTGACCCTTGAGGCAGCCTCCGCTCAAGAAATCATTCGTATCCTTTCGCACCAATTTACTCCGGACAACATTACAATCGGAGATCCGATTCAGTTGCGGCTGCGAATTGAAGCTGATGAAAATCTGCATATCTACTTAGATCCAATAGACCGCAGCGAACATGAGCATCTAGAAGTAGATAAACCCCAAGTGGAACGAATCGAATCCGAAACCTCTTCGACGGGCAAAGCATACTATGAAATAACCTACCCACTACGTGCCTTCGCTATCGGTAAGCACACCCTTCCGCCCGTCACAATAAAATACACTGACACCGATGGGGACAGTGGTAGTATCCAGACACCCGCTTACCTGTTTGAGGTTCGTTCTATCAAGTCCTCCAGTGATACAGAGATGAAAGGAATCAAGGGACCTTGGCCCGTGCCTCCGAATTGGTTTCTTTATATTCTTGTGGCGTTTTTGGTGGTTGTAGCTATTGGCACGATTATCTTTGTTTACCTCCGTAGGCGGGCTAAACCCGTAGATCTACAGCCTAAAGTATCGCCCCAACTTCACCCCCACGAAATTGCTTATGATCAACTTAATCGGATAGAGGGGCTGAACTGGGTTGTACAGGGCGAAATGAAGATATACCACACCGAAATCTCTCACGTTATCCGCACGTATATCGCTGCACGATATCATATCCCCGCGCTCGAACTGACCACCCAAGAACTACTCGACTGTTTGCAGCCCGAAGATGTCCCGAAAGAATTGGTGGGGCAGTTTTTCTCTAACTGTGATCTGGTAAAGTTTGCCCGATACAGTCCTACAAAGCCAGAAGCCCATGAGCGGATGGAGGAAGCGCGTCGGATTGTTGATGAGACGAAGCAGTTTTGGGTAGGAGTGGGTGAGGAACAGGAAAGCGAAATTCGTGAGGATCTATAATTTCTGCGGCTGGAATTTGAAAAGCGAAGAAGAGGAAGGAAAAATACTGCACTAAAAGCCTTTTTCCTTCCTTCCAATCTTCGTTCCTGCCCATCGCATTGAAGGTGAGATCAACCGTCTATACGAAATGGCGAGACGGTTGAAAGGTGACGAATCGGGCAATTATACCGGAATCATCTTTCGTACACCGTTTTCGTACCGAACCTCATAATCTCCTTCAGGGACGGGTATAGCACGGATAGCCAGCTCTTCTTGCGTAATCAAGGGTTCGGAAAGCGTGAGCAGGTCATCCAAGGATTCTTGAGGGGTTTTCCCTGTGGTGTCAACCACGATCTTGCGTCCGTTCTGGGTAAAGAGCGACTTTTCGATCTCCTCCTCGAAACGTTGTTTGACCTCCGCAATATCTCCCTCTTTGATAATTTGGTACTCATGCGGATCCGCCTGCATCCGTTCCCGGATTGCCTCATCACTGGCGGTTACATGAATCATGACCACATTGGGCAATCGGGCTTCAAATACCTGTGCTTCGTAGATCCGTTGCGCCCTGTACGAGTAATTCTTATAGTAGGGGCTGTCCGGATCATCGCCGTACATGTCTGAATAGATAGCCTCTTCGATATGCCAGCCCGCAATCAGGGTATTCGGATAATTCTTAATGACTTCAACATGGTACTGAATCTGCATCCGTTGTGAGCGCTCTTTAACGTCATCGGGAAAATTGACCATCAACGCTCGTGATTCCGCACTCAAAGAGGCATCCGGAAGGGTGAAATGGTCATCTCCGTGGACGGGTAGTCTGCGCTGCCGATAATAGGCGTCCAGCAGTTTGATTATGGTCGATTTTCCAGCGTATTCAATACCGACAAAGACACATCGCATAATAAAAACTCCTCCCATATTCCGTCAGTTGTGTAGTGACGGCTTTATAGTTCAGGACTTACGCAGTTGAACGGTCAAAGCACTGTAGTTCGGCGATTCATCACCGCTGGACACCGTTACCAACGCCCGATGAATCCCCGATAAATCCCTGATACATCGGGACAGGCAGGCAATTACGGGAAAAGCAAAAACGCCTGATAAATCCCCGATGAATCGGGATTAAGAAACAGGCAACTACAGTAAGGTCTTAGGTTTGTAGTAGGGCGATTTATCGTCCGTCCGGACGCGCAATAAATTGCGCTATTACAAACTGAAGTGCGTAATTCCTAATAGTTGTTAAAGAAACAAATTGTATGAAAACCCGAATTTCGTAGAGACACGCCCATGAATCATCCGCGAAGCCCTACAAAACCTGCGATTCTATGGCGAGTGATTATAGCACGATCCTATCGGAAAATCTATCACTATTTTATTGGCGTGGGAGCACCTAGTTTTTCTGTAGGAGATCTCTCCGAATCCCGACACCTGACTTCTACCCTCGCTTTTAGATCCCCTTTCAATAACCCTTCTGTTTGTCCACAAGGTTCACCAACGGTTCGCCTTTGACGTAGCGGTGCAGATTATCGACAAACAGACGCATGGCACGAGAGCGCATATGCTGCGACGCGCCCGCACTATGAGAGGTCAAAATCACATTCGGCTCCGTCCATAGCGGGCTATCCGGCGGACACGGCTCGGTGTAGGTAACATCTAACCCTACGCCAGCGAGCTTGCCGCTGCGGATTGCTGCAATCATAGCTGCCTCATCAATGACCTTACCACGACTGACGTTGACGAGATAGCTGCTGTCCGGCATTGCATTAAACTGTTCGTGCGATAACAGTTTGTGAGTTTGAGGGGTGCTTGGACAGCAGACCATCACGACATTGGACTGTGCCATAAACTCCGAGAGCCGATCCAACCCCCCAAGTTCATCGACACAATCCGGTGTGTCCATCGGCTCCGAGTCAACCGCAATGACCCTAAACTCAAATGCCTTTGCCCGCGCTGCAATCGCTCGACCGATGCCGCCGAGCCCCAAAATTCCCATGGTCATCCCTGCCAATTCGATGCACGGAACCCGCTCCCAATGTTTCTCCTTCATAAATTCCAGTTGTGCCGGAATGCTGCGGGTCAGGGAGAGCAGGAGCGCGAAGGCGTGCTCAGAAATTTGTAAGCCGTACAGTTTCTGACAGTTGGTCAAAATTACATCGCTTGCTTTGAAGGCGGGATACATCGTACCTTCGACGCCTGCCGAAGGTTGCTGTACCCAGCGTAACGATTTGGCTTTGGGGAGATCTACTTCACGGATCCCACCGTAGATGATCTCGGTATCTGCGAGGTGATCGTCCAACGACTCACCCGGTGCTGGGAAGTGAATATCTACCTCTGATGGTGCATCTTTAAGTATTGCTTCCACTTCGGGATCTTCACGTCTTGCCATCAACACTTTGCGTTTAGGCATAATAGCCTCCTTTTGAATTTACTCAATTGAAACCTTTACACCTGCTTTTGCACTATCGTAAAGAGCATCGAGGATTTTCATGAACGTATAAGCATCTGCGGCAGAGACATCCGGCTCAACTTCGCCGGCGATCGCCATTGCGAAATGCTCAATCTCATAAAAGAAGACGGGGCGGGGCTCAGGGGGTTCGCTGTGCTGTATATCTAGCGGTTCATCGATCTCCTCCCGGATGAACTCACCGTTTTTGTGTCTTGAAATCCCGCCACCTGTGATCGCTCCAGTGCTGCCATAAAGTTCGATGATGGTCGGCGTCGGCGTATGTACCATTCGTGAGCAGTCGATCTGAATCGTTTTCCCTCCCTCCAAACCGACTAATCCTGTGAAGTAGTCATCGGCAGCACCTTCGGGACCGTCGTATGCCGGATAGACCACATGCTTGGCACCAAACGCCCACTCCGGCCTCGGACAGCCCATCCACCACCACGCCAGATCCAACTCATGGGAATAGTGTTGTCCTAGCGATCCGCCTTTCTGACCGTAGACGTGCAACCAACGATAGTTGTCGTCCGGTGGCGGGATATGATTGTACTTCCCAAAGATTCGAGCGTGATACGGGTCTCCAATCGTACCGTTAAGCACCGCCCGGCGAATCTGGCGATTGTTAGGGAAGTGCCGCATGAAATAGCAGAACTGCAGCGTCTTACCTGCCGCTGCTGCTGCATCTGCCATCTCTGTAATCTCATCTGCCCGAATCGCATGAGGCTTCTGGACCAGTGCGTGCTTGCCTGCAGCGAGTGTCTCAAGTACCATTGGCAAGCGCACATCGGGGGCGGTGCCGAGATACACCGCGTCAATGTCACTGTCTTCAAGAATCTCCCGGTAATCGGTGTAGACGCGTGGTACAGAATATTCTCCTGCTACCTTTTCACGTCGAGCGGGATCAAGGTCTGCGAGTGCAATAGTGGTCATGCGTGACATTACAGTAGTTGCGAAAATTGTTTGGCTGCCTGTGAACCCACAGCCAACAACGCCAAGTTTGATTTGCTGACTTGTCATGAAGCTTCCTCCTTTTAGTATAAAGTAGTGCAATGGATAGTGAGTCCGTAGAGAACAACGATCGTTGTTCCCTATATCTTTCCTGCCAATGGGTTGGAAGGGACAAACAGTCAAGGAATAACAGGCATCACGCAACGAAAGCCAGTATGAGGATCCACGGACTTCGGACGCCTTTCAAAGCGATGGGCGACCCGTACGTACCCCCGATACCGCTTCCCACCACGTAACACGCGGTCTCTTTTAGTGTTTATGAAACCATCTATGGGCTGAATGTAATTTCCCTTTGCAATCGGGTTCTCACGCGGAGAATTTTTATAAAAATAATAATCATATTCATCAAGGCACCACTCCCACACCCGATCTTCCATGCCATAGAGGCCATACGGATTAGGTGCATATATTCCCACCGGAGTCCATAGTCCTCGGTTTGTTTGGCTGATACCACGCAGAAATCTCTGACCTGTCATGCCGCCTCGTGCTGCTTTTTCCCACTCGGCCTCCGTTGGCAAACGTTTACCCACCCACTCCGCATAAGCCATCGCAGCATACCAGCTCACATAAATGACAGGATGGTTGCCTTGACCGTTCAGGTAGCTGTCCCCATCCCAATGTGCTAAGTAATTTCCATATCCATGGTGGTAACTAGCTTTGCGCTTCTTACTCCATTCGGGATTGGCATCAACAAACTTCTTAAACTGTGCATTTGTCACCTCGTGTATATCAATGTAGAACGCATCAAGGTAGACTATATGCACAGGCCTCTCATCTGGATGGGCGTCTCTGTCGTCGCTGCCCATCTTAAACTCACCCGCAAGGATAGGCACCATTTTCGCCCCATCTTTTCCAACAATCTGTTTCAGCCAGCCTTGTTCGTTGCCCGTTGGGATCTTTCCACCTTGAAACACAAAGAGAAAATCCCCTCGGTTGAACTTGGGATCATTGATTTTGCTGTATTGTGGGGTTTGGGCGTGCTTGTATTCTGAGACATGATGGTTCAGATACAGCCCGAACTCTTCGCCTGTAATGTAACCATCAGAGATCGGTTCAGCAACCCGTCCTTCCAAGAGATCCAGAAATGCTGCGTTAAATTGGCTAGAACTGGGCATCGGTTCATTGCGACGACCTGCAACGATAAACTGCCTTGCAGGATATTTCACGCTTTTCTGAACGGTGCACGGTTGCGGACGGGTCTGGGTGTTGAGGACACTATCCGAAAAGCTGCTGTCGAACAGATATAGCACATGGAGTGCTTCAATCTGTTTTGCCCCTTCTGCCAGTGATCTTACGCTTACGTTTCGGCTCCTATCGATTTGGCCGGTTGTCATCGGCATTGGAGAGTCTACCATAACGAGATAGCCAGATTCTTCGCCTGCCTGCTTATTGATTTCCGTATGCCCATGGCCCGCGTAGTAAAACAAGATCCGACTATCTTTGCCCGCCCCCTTCCTGATGAACGCCTCAAACGCAGCGTCAAAATCAGTCTTCTTGAGATCTGTTTCCAGTGTGACGATGAAGCCATGTTTTTCGAGAACAGTAGCGATCTCTTTTACATCTCTGACAACTCTATCAAGTGGATCCCAGCCGTTTGTATAGCACCCGTTTCCAACGACGAGGGCATAAGATTTGTTGTAGAGGGCGATTTCTCCAGTTTCGGTATGGACAATAATTTGCTTGTCGTGTTGCCAAAACAACTTATTGACAATGCTCAGAACAAGGGCAACACAGAGAGCACCAGAAAGTAGAAATAGGACGATCTTTTTCACTGGATCGTATCCTCTGTATAGCCTTGGTTGCTGGCTGTGTCGTGATACTCTGAAAACAGCACAGAACATAACTTAAAGAGACAAAATTATCTATAGGCATTTCAGGAATTCACGCAGAGACAATCCTGATAAACCGCTTGCAGCTGCTGAATAGATTGATCGTTATCAAACATCTCCTCAATTCTTCGCCTCGCATTTCGTCCCAGATCTACTGCCAGTTCCTGATTGGTTAAAAGGTCATTGATTGCCGCCGCTAATGCGCCGCTCGCCCGTGGTGGAATAAGTAGCCCATTTTCTTGGTGGTCAATCAGATCAAGAACGCCGCCGACACTTGAAGCGATGCACGGTAACCCAACCCCCATCGCTTCAATCAAGGCATTTGGTGAGCTTTCATGCAGCGATGGTAGGACGAAAAGGTGTGCGGTGGATAGCATAGCAAAAATATCGTCGCAGAAACCGGGCATCTCTATCCGATCGGACAGGTGATAGCGATTGGCAAGCTGCGCTAAGTCTGTTCTCAATGCACCATCTCCGAGTATTGTCGCTGTGAAGTCTTGCCGATTGAATTTCGTGTTGAGCAGATGCAACGCCTCAATGAGATACTGATGTCCCTTCTCCGCGGTCAATCGACCGACACTCACAATATGCGACAGTGCTGGAGTGTCAGAAGGCGATTGTGGTGGTAAGTCGGGCAGCTCTAGGAAATTCCGAATTGCTAGGATACGTTTGTCAGGATAGCGGTGCCGAAGGTCGCCCCGGATGCGATCGGAATTCGTTAGGAGGATATCGGCGTTGCGGTAGATGATTTTTTCTGTCAACCACAATCTTGAGCGACCATATCTTGCGTAGTAGTCGCCGCGCTGTGAGACAATCAGAGGGCAGAACGGATTCGATCTTAAAGGAGCTAAAGAGAATTGGTGGACAAGGCCACAGAGAAGATTGGAATACCAGAGCCAACTATGGATAATTGCTGGCTTGACCGAGTGTATAATTCCTGCTAACCTGAAAACCTTCTGCACCAAGGACAGTATGGGAAATTTGCCTTGATACGCATGGGTGTTAAAGCGGCTTTTGTCGTGTAGGACAATAATTTCTTTGACAATCGGGAGCGCTGCAAGTTGGTCATAGGAAGCCCCGGGCTCACGGCTTAATACAATAAAAGCTTGAAATCGATCGAGCGGTAGTCGCGCTAGGGTCTTAAGTAGCTGCGTCTCGGCTCCGCCCCTGCCCATAGAATCGATAACGTAGAGAATTCGAGTTCGACTCAAAGCGTACACCACCCGTTTGGCAATTTACAGTCAATTGTATGAAGTAGTGCTGCAGGTGCATACATCATACTGACCACTACAGATAAATTCAAAAACCGTCATTGGTTGAGTACTTCAATTATCAATTCTGCTAGTCTTACCGCCTCCTCAGCGATAACCAGTGCACTACGAGCATCATCTTCATTGAACAATTCCCAAGGCGTGACCCCCTCCATTTCATCACCGTAGTCAGTTTGTACATGCACATCAAAGCCTAACATTTCAGCCTGTTCAGAAAGCCTCTCAACATATTGTTGGTGAGATGGAGAAAATATATGCAGTGCCTGACGCAATAACAGAGCAGGTTGATGAGTTCTTCCTACAGGTCCCGTCAAAGCTAACACAGCTTTAGCTGCATTTTCTGTGGCTAATTGTGCATTGGCCACCGCAGAACGCCAACGCGTCAATGCAACATCTTCGCGACTCTCCTCTAGGAACCCCTGTGCGATTCTAAAACGGTACTTTGCGTCTGAGGACCTCATCACATTTCCATGTCCCATTCGATAGACCAACCGAAGCCGGGAAACTTATCCCACTGCCAAGCAAAACTCCCTTCGATTTTTTCTCGTCGCAGCCCCTTCTCACGAATTAATGTCTGCAAACGAATTAGTTTTTCCTGCATATAACGGTGGGAATCGTAGAGCACAATCCCATCTAGGGCAATATCTAAGTAAAAAGCTGGCAATGAGGCTTCAAATTCTTCTGGTGTTTTTGCTATGAGGGAAATAGCAGCACGCCACCTAGGCGGCAATTGAGCTTTCAAGAAGGTATGACGGCGAAGTGGGCGATCTGGCAGGTCATGAGCAATGATGAGGACATCCCAATCACTTTCCTCGTGAGCCTCGCCTCGTGCCCGTGAGCCAAAAAGCACGACCGCGACCAAAGAGTCCGTCAGTTTTTCCTTCAATTCCTCGATGATTTCATTGAGAGATGATATTTGTGTTGATTGCGATTTGTTCATTGTTTCTCAACTCATGACAGTTTATCCTGTCAGAGTTGTACCTCTCTTAGGTTCTGCCCATGAACCTTTCACTTGGTTCAAGAATTTGTAATTTTCCCAACGGATATTTTTTAGTATGCCTTCACCACAATAAATCGTCATCAACCGAGTCATCCTCTTTAGTGCCGGGTGGTTCATCTACATCAACGTCTAGTCCCTGTATACCTTTCCATGGTACTACTACTGCCTAGCCTCCCACTGCTATTCCGTTTGACGACTCCGAAGAGCATTTTTTCGTAGAATGAGAGTCTATCGAGTGGGTATCGTTCATCGTGTAGGTCATTGTATAGGTTTCGGTCGATGTATGCCCACACACAGTCCCAATATCTAAGGATGCCAGCTTCTTCTTCTTGCTTTTGATAGAGGTGGTTGATTATACCACCTCCTATCTTCCATTCTGGCATACCAACGATGAAGTGCTTTGACGGATAAGCGTTTGCATAGACGATAGTTCTCTCAAGGTTCCATATCAATCCGTCTGGTCGTTTCTCATTTGGATTACCGTGTTGGTTCACGCTTTGGTTGAACATGAACTTCACATCTTTCACAGGTTTATCGGTGATATATCCAGCCGCGGTCAACCTGTTATCTTGAAAGCAATAGATTATTTTGGCTTGCACATGACCGAAGGCGTGATTGTAGATGATCACATTGCCTTTTTTGACGTGCAGTCTTTTTCCTATCTCTGTAGCCAAGACCATCTCTTTTGTGTAGCCCCATCTCACTTTTCGGAAGTCAGCACTTTCGCCCTGCAGAAGTGATTTCGGGACACATCCGACAAACAAAACCGTCAGAAACGTTGCTAAGAGTTTCATGACGCCTCCTTTATTTTCTGTCTGCTTTCAGCCTCCTTTTTATTTCAGGCATCGGATGTGGCGGAAGCCATCTCACACGTCCGTCACCTTTGCTCTTGAACATCGCTTCAATCAAATGACTGCATTCAGCCTCTCAAGGCACGCTGCCATGTAACCGATTGTAAAGGCGCGTGCACGGTGTCCCTGCGGTGTATCGTTTATCATGTTCGGAACATGATCCGTAATCATCCAGCCGGTAAATCCACTTTCCTTTAATGCGTTCATCACCTCAAACATATCGCAGTTCCCGTCATTTACAAAGGATTCCGCAAACTTGGGGACATACCCCTGCACATCGCGAAAATGAACGTAGAAAATCCGATCGCGCTCTCCGAAGTAGCGGACAGCATCAATAACCCCGGGACCCATCTCAGACCACGACCCCACACAAAAATCAAGCCCGTGCATCGGACTGTCAACGAGCGATATGCCGTGCTTGAACCCCTCAAAGCTACGAAACAGACGTGGTATTCCCCCAAGGGATTCGACCGGCGGGTCATCGGGATGGAGCGCGAGCCGCACACCTGCCTCCTCTGCGACGGGAAGAATCGCCTTCATATAGTATTCGTAGTATTCCCACATCTCCTCTTCGGTGTAGACCCGTCCATGGGTGAGCGGTGCATCTTTAACAAGTTCCATATCAAAACTGGTAACTGTCGCACCTCCCCGAGTAAGCGTTGTGTTGGAGGTCCGCCACACGCTGTTGGGCATCCAATGATAGCCGAAAGTATCAATACCCGCCGCTCCCATATTGCGAATGGTAGCTGCCATATTCTCAATCTGCTCATCCCGTCCGGGCAAGCCGAGCATGATCTTATCGTAAAAAGAGGGTGGGACATTCTCAATGGCGGCGAGTCGGGGACCCACATTTTCGATCGCCGTCCGCATCTGCAGCAGGTCCATAAATTCCCAACGACCGTTGCCCGGTAGTTGAGGGTTAGCCATAACCACAGCTTCAACGCCCAGTTGATTGACAAAGGTGAGCCATTCCTCGTCCACTTCACCGAATAGGTATAAACCGAGTTCCATTTTGCGTTCCATAATATCTTCCTTCCCAAAATAAGCGCATTTGCGGAATCAAAACAGCTTATTGCTATCTAGCATCATCGTGACAGGTCCATCGTTAATCAGTTCGACATCCATCATCGCCTGAAAGATGCCAGCCTTGACTGGCACTCCCAACCGCGAGATCTCATCCATAAACGCTTGGTAGAGCGGGTCCGCTTTTTCAGGCCGGGCGGCATGAATGAAGCTAGGGCGTCTCCCCTTGCGGCAATCCCCGTAGAGTGTGAATTGAGAGACGACAAGGGCTGCGCCACCGATATCTAAAATAGACAAATTCATCCGTCCTTCATCATCTTCAAAGATTCGGAGATTGGCGATTTTGCTCGCCATATACTCGACATCAGCGGGGGTATCCTCTTGAGCGACGCCGAGAAAAACGAGCAATCCCACCCGAATCTCCGAGATGACCTCCCCTTCGACGGTTACACTAGCAGATTTTACACGTTGGATAACAGCTCTCATATTTCACCGTATTTTTTTATCCTATTTAAGTCATACTTGGTGGGCTGTCTATATTCTAACATAACCCAAGTTGCTAGGCGTGGAAAATCCATCAGTCCTCTGTTAAAGTCAAAGGTCTTTGACTTTCGCTCCAGAGGAGCGCAAGGTGTGTAGCGGAGGAGATCTGCCCCAAAATTAAAGCCTAGTTGCTTATGAGGGGTTGAGCCTAAAAAACTCAAAACCTTTCTGGGATTTCAACCTCATATACCTGACTATACCCCGTCCGATCTGACGTATAAACCACTAGTTTCCCATCAGGGCTGAAAGAAGGGTGCGGATGGGTATGTTGCTCAGAGTGGACCTTAACTGGTCCCTTCGCGTACGGAAACGGACCGTTCCAATGTTCACCGATGGAGGACGCCTCCGGGTAGCATAACGTCGTGGGTGCTCCGACTCCATCACGCGGATCGAAAAGCTGGAGACCAGTGTCAGGAAAGTTCGTGTCAGCGACCATGAGTGTGCCTTGACGGTTACAGATTGCGTGCCAAGCGTTACAGGACGTGACACGCCGCTCAACACCGGTGTCCACGTGGATGCAACGGATGCCGTGAGGCCAATCAACGAATGCCAACTCGCGTGTGCCGGGGATCCACAACTCATGGGTGATCCATTCGTTTTTTTCGACATTGCGGGCGTACAACCGACGGTTATCACTACCATCCCGCTGAATCACCCAAACACGGTCAGTAAGTGGACCTGCATAGAAAAGCAGATTTGAATCGTCCGGACAGAATTGCAAGTGCCCAACGCTGTCACGGCGGAGAATAGTTTCGTGTCCGCCTGTTTCAGTGTTGATGATTGCTAACGCTGAAACCTCACCAACGTTGAAACGTACAGCCCACCACCGATCATCGTAACTCAGCCCTGTTGTTCCTCCTACGGATTGGACCGTGTTTCCCCGTTCGCTCTGTGTTGTGGCAAAGTTGACCAACTCCCGTTCGTCAAGTGTCTTAAGATCTAACCGCCACGCACTTGTGCCCGCCGCGAAGAAAACAGCGCTTCCATCGTGTGAAGGGTAAATCGACCATTCGCTAAGGTCCGGGCGATCTGTCAGTTGGATGAGCGAGTTAGTGGAGCGTTCTTCGGCAAAGATCTGAGGCGAGCCGGTGCGACATGAGATGAAAATTAGCCAGCGCATGGCATCGTCATACGCGGGAATGAAGAAGAAGGGTTGGTGATGAATTGAAGGATGATCGGTTACCTGCCGGATGTTCGCACCGGTGTGTGCATCCTGAAATGTCTTGGCTTCCGATGGATAAATTGCGCCTTTGGACATCTTTTCCTTATATTGATAGATTCTGAGGGGTTCCGTATTTATTCATCCAACACAGGCCGATCGAGTCGTGTATGATACGGTGGCTCCATCACCGCGCGCTGCCTCTCATTTGCCCATTCAGGGATGGGATAGGCAGGAACATACGCTAGGTTGCCCGCCGTATAGCGAGTCAGTATTGATCGCCGCGGTACGTCTGACGTCCAAGGCAGCGTCCCGTGCGTCACCGCCTCCGTGAAGATAATGACACCCCCGGCTCTACACACAACCTGCCGAATATGCTCCTGATAGCTTTCATAACGCCGCATCTCTTGAGGACATGGGAAATTGCTCTTGTGGCTGCCCGGAATTACTATCAATCCACCGTCGTCCGGATTTACATCCGTAAGTTGGAACGCCACGACCGTCAGTCCACAGTGCATCTGACCGTTGCGGAAGATATAGTATTGGTTTGGATCAAAGCCCGGTCCCGAAGATCCATGGAAAATGAACCCTTCCGCCCCTTTGTCCATCGACAGCAGAAACATGTGGTGATCCATCCGGAAGCCTCTGCCGAGGATCTGGTTCAGATAAGGGACAATTCGTGGGTGTGCTAACATCTCGCGAAAGGGGTTACACCAGGGCTCTTCCCAGTTGAGCATATTGCCCATCTCCCCGCGTCCTTTATCACCTTTGAGCGCGGGCGAACCGCCGTCCAATGCCTGATCGCGGGGGCGGGTGCGCCCTTGGTCCTCATGGCGGTCAATGGCTTCATTGGCAAAGGCAATCTCATCGGGCGTGAGTACATCTTCAATAACGAGATAACCGTTGAGATCAAACAGATATTTTTCGGCATCGTTCATAGGTTAATATCCTCCTCATTTTGCACAGTTATGTTGGAATAGTGCTGCAATCTTATCAGGTAACTAAGACTCCCTTCTACACACATCACCGCGCCTTAAAGTTGACCGCCAATGCTTTCTCCAAATCCTCGCGGGGATGGACACCAAACCGCTGCTCAAAATTCCGGTCAAACGCCTCTTCCTCAGATGGATCCGGCGGTAAAGGCAGCGCAACCGGCTGTCTATTCGTCCGAGTCGATCTGCCGGCAGCCAAAACCATCTCCTGATCGGCTCGTCCCATCTCACCCGTCCACAGTGGATCGGTATCCTCCCGCACGGCGCGTCCAATTCCGTCAAGCATTGTTGCTAAAGAGATGTTGCGTTCTTGCAAGCCTACCTCCAAATACGGATTCTTCCATTCAATCGTCCCGCCCAATTCCGCCGGTAGCTCGACAAAGATTCGTTTGATAACATTTGATGCGGTATATTCGCGCTGAAATTCGTAAGTCCTTGCCTGACCTGCACGCTCGGCAATATCTGCTTCAGTGCAGACGTTAACCGTTTCTCCACCTGATGCGCTCTGATTGCCATTGGTCACAATCGTGCCGCGCTCGCCACAGGTCTCGAAACCGACCAATGGGTTCCGACCGAGACGGCTGTTCTTGTTGCCGACCATCGCAATCCCGATACCTCCGTTATCGAAATCGACCGCGTAGAATTCAAGGCTTTCGGTATTGAAATTGCGTTTTGCATGATCGACGTAAGGGACAACTGGCATCGTGTGGCTGATGCTGCTGACGGCTATAGGCGTGGCATCCAATCGACACCGTATGGCTGCCAAACCGTGATACCCTGTTGTTGAAAAAAGACGGTAACATTTGTGGACAGGTCCGATGACGTCTTCATGGAGGAGTTTGCAAACAAACTGCTCCACTGGAACAAACGGGAAGTTCTCGGATGTTTGCAGTTTGGCACCGTGTTTGGCGGCGGCTTCGATCATTAGATCCATCAACCCGAGCGTCGGTGCGAGGGGTGTCTCAACGTTATGGTGGATGCCGCAGCGCGATAGGTAGCAAGACACCACATGATGGAGTTCTGCAGGCACGACAACATCACAGATGTCCGGTTTCTCGCGGTCAGCCATCTCACGAACATCGGTGTAGGCACTCACGTTAAACCGTGCAGCCCCTTCCTCCGCTGACGCGGGATGGGCATCACAAACCGCCACGATTTCAAAGGTTTCTTTCAACGCTGCGACAGTTTCAAGATGTGACCGACCTCTACGACCATAACCGATGAGGGCATACTTCAAGCGAGACATAAATTACTCCTTAAAAAAACGTAACTATTGAATAGCAGCGAAATGATGCCTTGCCGTTTTATCTGGAGAAGATCTTGCAGAATTGCGTTACACATTTTGCATTCACAGGCAGCGGGTCAAGCGATAGGAGTTAGAGGTTACAATGCAACCTGGGAATTCGATTTACTCATAGTGGTCAGCACCGTGCAACACACCCACACCATTCTCCATCCGCAGCAACTGCTTTTGGCGATCTGTAAGTAAATCTGACCACTCCTCTGGGAAACGGTGGTGTGGGTCAAGTTGAAACCGCATCATAGGGCCAATCCGGTAGTGGCCAAAAATTGCGTGACGATCCCGATCGCCTGTATTCCCACCACCACCGTGCCAACACTGACCGTTAAAGACAAGGACACTTCCCGCCGGTGCGGTTGCTGTCAACACATGTTGAATTGCCACGTCTTCAGGCGGCGGATTTATTCCACTTTTGTGAGTGCCGGGCACAATCCGGGTTGCCCCAATTTCTGGTGTGAAATCGTCTAACATCCAAACAGTGTTCATCATGACGGGGTTCTTCCCGTCTTTCTTCATCAGGTCCTCAAGGATGTCCCCATGCAACCGTTGTACCGGGTCGCCGGGCCGGACGATACGCGCGTTGAGACTACCGAGAATCAGCGGCACACGATTGGTCATTGTTCCTTCCAACAATGGCAAAATTCTTGGGTGGTCTATCGTCTTGAAGAAGACCGGAGACATTGTCGGCAGGTTCGAGATATGTATACAGTCTCCCCGATCAACACCTTTTTCCTTTACTAATCGAATTAAAACCTCTCTCATCTCTGCTGCTTCATCAGGAGTGAGTACGTTTTCAAGGATTGTGAACCCGTACACATCGACTTCAAATAATTCCTGCTTCAGATCGGACATGTTTCTTCCTCTTAATGCTATATTTGATTTTCTTTTTCCCGCATGCTTATCCCTAGCCTCGCGGTGGTAGATTACCCCGTCATGTAGCGGGGTATAAGGGTTCCATCGGCAAACAGAGTAGTGGTCAAGGACGTTTCAATCTGTTTATTGCACACACTCGTAGCCAATGGCCTCGAGATTCCGGCGAATCTTGGCAATTTCAACCTCAGGGAGCGGGCGGAGGGGGCGACGCATCGTCATAGATGGGAACTTCCCCATCAACCAGCGTGCACATTTCATCCGTTGGTGTGCATCACCACTCGGTTCTCCGAAATTGTACACAATCCGAGATAGGGGATCTACCAGCTTTCTCGCTTTACGGGCACCTATCAGATCTCCACTCAGAGCGCAGCGTACGACCTCTATCATCAATTCTGGCACAAATCCCGCAAACCCGATGAGTGCACCGTCACAACCTTCCAGCAGCGAAGCCAGCAGATATTCATCGTGACAAGTTAATATAGGAACATGAGGCGCTGCTTCCTTCAGTTGCTCATAATCCCAGCGCCAGCGTGCCATGTCACGCGTCCCCATCTTAATGCAGACTACCTGTGCGATTTTCACAAATTCCAGCATCTCCGCGAGGCTATAGCTTGCCTTTGTCCAGGCAGGGTATTGATGGACGATGATCGGTATATTTGCCTCTTCCGCGACATCTTGAAAGAAACCGATTGCCGTTTCACTCGTACGCCCGAACCGCAACCAGTGATGCGGTGGCATCAGTAAAATCGCATCGGCACCGGCCTCCTTCGCGGCGATAGCATAATCAGTGGCTTCTAAGCTACCTTCGGCACTCACGCCAGAGACAACCTTCACCTTACCATCGGCTGCTTCAGCGACAAGTGTCGTCACACGTGCACGCTCGCTCGGACGCAACGATGTGATCTCGCCCGTGTGCCCATTGCAGACAAGTCCTTTAACGCCATCGACAGCTGCAAGTTCGCGCATATATGATTGCAAACCCTCTTCATCAATTGATTCATCTTCGTGAAATGGGCAGAGGGTCGCGGGGAATACGCCTGCCCAAGGTTGATGTTCTTGCCGATTCATAATGTTTCCTTTCAATTTACCGATTCAATCTTGACACGGTTCATCTGACTGTGCTATCTTTAACCCTTGAGATCAGAAGTTGGGGATTCGGAAAAAGGAAGTTGTATATAGTATTACGTGCTAAGACCAAACAGTTCTGCGGCATTACCACCGAAGATTTGCGTCTTCTCGACGTCAGGAATATCCATTTCTTCTACGAGCGTGACAAAAAGTTGCGGATCAACCCAGGGGTGATCGGTCCCAAACACCAGATGTTCTGGGCCAGAAAATTCGTAAGCATATTGCAACGCTTGTGCAGACGGCGAAACGGTGTCCAAATAAATGTGGCGCATGTAAGCGGTTGGGGACTGTTTAATGTGTTCCCGCCCACGTCCCATCACCTCGGTTTGATGCTCGATGCGCCCCATCATGTACGGCAGAACGCCGCCAACATGGGGCATAACGACCTTCAACCTAGGATACCGCTCGAGTACACCGCCGAGTATTAGCCGTAGCAGTGCAAAGCTGGTGTCTACCTGAAGCCCCATCATGGGAATCATTGAGTGTTCCTTAATTGCCTCACCCCATGTTGGGACTGTGGGGTGCAGGACTATCGGCAACTCCTTTGTTTGGGCGTGCCTGTAGATGGGATCGAAAGCCGGATCATCCACCGGCCGTCCACCGATGTGCGAGTACAGCATAACACCGCAGAAACCGAGCTTGAGTACCCGGTTCATCTCATCAATGGTAGCGTCCACATCCTGCCAAGGGAGGCTGGCAAGTCCTGCAAACCGGGTTGGGTGTTGCTGCACCATTTCCGTAATAGCATCGTTGATTGCTTGCGCGCCTTTAATCGCCAAATCAGGGGCGAGCATACAGGGACCTGGGATATTGGTGCTGATAAGTGCCATGTCAATACCTGCCCTGTCCATATCCTCAAGTTTGCGTTTGGGGAGATACAGTTCCTCTTGTAGGCGAAACTGCTGGACATCACCGTAAGTGATAACAAACTCGTCGCCATGCTGTGCGCCTGAGATACTCGGGATTTCGCGTTGGCTTCTTCGTTTCCCAATCGAGGTATCCGAGCCAGTCGATCCATCGGAGTTATTTCCCGCTGTGCGTCGGAGTTCAATCTGCGGTGGATGGGGATTTTGAGCAAGCACATCAATATATGCCCGAGGAAATATGTGGCTTTGGCAGTCAATCCGCATTAGAATCCTTTCCTCTCAGCAGTACTATTTTTTCGGAGAATCTAATTCGATCGAATCATTAACGGCGGTCTGAAACTTTTGAATGCAAGATTCCCTAAATGACCTCCATTATACAAATTCGGGGTAGAAAGTCAATAGGAAAATCCTAGGAAGTCGTGTCATAGCACTAGAGATTGGTAACAGTCCGACCGATAGTGTAACCGAGATCTTGCGGACTACGTTTTTATATTTTATTTGAAGAAATTTTCAAACTATCCTAACCAATGTAATGTATGGTGCCGGCTCGAGCGTTATAAGTAGGCAAACCTATGATTCCCGACGAAATCTACGTCCAAAAAACAATTGAGGGTGATCCTGAAGCGTTCAATGAATTGGTACAACGCCACCATGCCAGGATTTATGGGCTCGCTTATCGGATGCTTGGCAACTCTGATGACGCTTCGGACGCGACACAAGAAGCGTTTCTTGAAGCGTACAAATCCATCCAATCCTTCCAATTTCAGTCAAAGTTTTTGACGTGGATGTACCGAGTTGGAATCAATGTTTGTCAACAATACAAACGTCGGTCCGATTCCCGTCAGCGCGCATTAACATCCTATACAAAGGATATCCAAGAAAGGGAGGCCCAATATACGAGTGAGTATCCAGATCGAGTTCTGCTGAAAACAGAGCGTGACGAATTGATACAACAGGCGATTAACCAATTACCGTCGAAACAGCGGATGGTTATCACGCTATTTTATATGCAGCAGATGAAATATCGTGAAATTGCCGAACTGCTTGATTGTTCGGAGGGTACAGTTGCTTCGCGCTTGAATACAGCCGTGAGGAACCTCAAGTCAAAACTTGAAGGTTTAAACCTTCACTAAACCATCAATATAAAGAGTCCTACAGACCCAACCCAGCTAAGTAGCGATTGAGGCTGAGCAAAATTTGTACGAACACTCAATCCAATTGAAAAAGATAGAAAAGGGACAGCTATGAGTCTCGACTGTAAGCAAGTTATCGAAAAATTCAGTCTTCATCAACAGCCGGACCTCACACACCAAGAGAAAATTGAATATCGACGACATCTTATCGAATGTAAGATTTGCCAAAGCGAATATGAGGAGCTGTTACATACAGCAGCTGTGCTCGAAAGTATTCCGGATCCTGTTCCTCCACCAGAACTTGTCGAGCGCATTCAGGCCCAAATCCGCCAAACTGACCGGCGTTCCGTCTTAGATTTTCTAGTGAATCCAATTGCACGTATTCTTGTTGCAATCAAATTGGGTCCCCATCCCACTTTTGTCAACTACACCGCGATGCTCTTTTACTTAATGTTGACAATTTTTATGGTCAAATTGACGTTTTTTAACTCAACAGAGCCCTCACCTGTTGAGTTGACACGCTCCCCATCTCCTCACGTTCGTATTGTTCGCTTAGGTGATGTGAAACACGCTTCACTTAAAGCTGTCAAGGTCGAGAAGGAGGAACCTAACGAGATTCCAATTCAGCCTACTCCGAGTAATTTTCAATAGTCTCGTATTGCCTCTAAACCTAGATTCCATAAGACGCCGTGGGCCTCAAAGATTCAAACTGGGGAGCATGGCGTTTTTTTTGCCATTTTTGCCAATTGAGTGGGATATTTGCAAAGTTCTATTTTTACTTGCATAATTCTATTCCTTATGATACTATTTAATCTGCCGCGAGAAATCCTTCTCATGAGGAAAGCCAATCGCGGTTTTTTTGTGTTTCACCTGAATAATTGAAATACTATAGATTCAACGCTAAAGATATTGTCTTTAGTGTTATTGCTTGATTACAGTTTTACTCTTCGATCTTTTTAAGAGTGGGATGCAGTTTCCCGCTCTTTATTATTTTTATTAGAAGGTTGGGGTTGAGTGGAGCTAAAGGAAGTCAAGTTGCTTTGGGGCCCGGTCTTATCGGGGGCGTGTTGGTGGCTTTTCTTAAAAAAGCCCAACCTCGGACGTGTATTACACACTATGACATCTTCATTAGCAGCCGCTGTTGCCGATTTGCTATCACCCGTTCTGGCTGATGAAGGAATCGAGTTGGTTGATGTCGAATATCAAGTTGATACCCAGACGTTAAGGCTTTTGATCCATAAGCCCAACGGTATCAGTGTCCAAGATTGCCAACAGGTAAGTCGAATCGCGAACCCGATCCTTGATGTGCATGATGTGATGCAAGACACATACAATCTTGAGGTCGCTTCGCCGGGACTGAATCGACCGCTTATTTCAGAAGCCGATTTCCACAGAAATTTAGGGCAAAAAATTCAAGTAGAGGTGGCCACCGCAGCCGGAAAGTTTTCAGAGCTTAACGGCACCCTAAATCAAGTCAACAACGGGAAAATCTTTCTGACCCTTTTGTCCGGAAAGACGGTTCAAATTGCAATTTCCGATGTCATTCAAGCCCAAATCCAACTGATGTGGTAAAGTCTTGGATGGAGGGTGGAGTACATACAATGAATAATGATTTAGTCATGACCATGCGTCAAATTATGGATCAGACGGAGCTGCCGCAGACAATCTTTATTGAAGCAATCGAGGCAGCATTATACTCAGCAGCCAAGCGGCGCTACGGCTCGACACGAGGGGTGTCAATTAAAATCGATCCTGAACTGGGAGATATTAGATGTTATGTCCCAAAGAGAGTGGTTGAGATTATGCACCACTTTGCTACGGAAATTCCCATTGAGGAGGCAGTGAAAATAAAACCCGATGCCCAACTGGATGAGGTCATTGAGGTTGAAATTGATCCAAGCGAATTTGGGAGGATTGAGGCGCAAACGGCACGTCAGATCCTTGTCCAAAAAATAAAAGAAGCAGAGCGCGAGCAAATCTATCAGGAATACAAAGAACAAGAAGGCGAAGTCATCACCGGATACTTCCAACGAACCGAACGTGGTAACCTCATCCTTGACTTGGAGCGGACGGAAGGTCTCCTCCCTTATAATGAAGTGCCTCGTCCACACAATTATCGACGAGGCGATGCGCTGAAATGCTTAATCGTAGAGGTAAATACAGACCAAAAAGGACCGCAAATCATCCTGTCACGTGCACATAATGGTCTAATTGCCCGCCTGTTTGAAATAGAGGTCCCGGAAGTCTATGACGGCTTAGTTCGAATTATGGCAATTGCGCGCGATCCGGGAGACCGTGCCAAGGTCGCTGTTGTCGCAAGTGATGAGAGTATTGATGCTGTTGGTACTTGTGTCGGTGTTAAAGGTTCGCGAGTTCAAACCGTGGTAAGGGAGTTGGAGGGTGAGAAAATAGATCTCCTTCCATGGAATCCAGATCCCGCACTTTTCATTGCGAATGCCTTGCAACCTGCTGATGTTGTGCGTGTGAACATTAGTGACGAAAATACGAGTGCGGAGGTAATTGTGCCGGATGATCAATTATCCCTAGCCATTGGTCGGCGTGGACAAAATGCGCGTCTTGCTGCGAAACTAACGGGTTGGAAAATCGACATAAAAAGCGAATCTGAAGCGGACACGCAATTTAAGGAAGAAATTGCAGAAGAGTTGTTCAAACCCGTTGAGAGTGACCCGTCCCAGCCAACCGATCAATCGGATTCTGACGAAACTGCGGACCAAGCCCACTCGGTAGGACTCGATTTAACCGAGTTGGAAGGGATCGGTGCCAAGACTGCCGAGCTCCTTAGGGATTCCGGATTTTCCACGATTGAATCGATCGCTCAAGCAACGCTGGAAGAACTCTCGTCATTACCGGGAATTGGTGCGAAAACCGCTGAGAAGATTCATCACGCTGCATCGAAAATGCTTTCGGCTTAGATGTAATCAACAGGGTTGTGATTGCCCATCGTTTAAGGAGATTTACATGGCTGCGATGCCTGTCCGCACCTGTATTGGTTGCCGGGGTAAATTTCCCAAGAAAGATTTACTTCGATTTGTGCGAGATACAGCAGGAAAACTGCAAGCGGATCCAACGGGTAAATTGCCAGGGCGTGGTGCCTATGTATGCCAATCACATGTGTGCATTAATGTCACTTTCAAGTCGCAGAAAATCAATGCCCACTTGCGAAGCAATTTTTCAGGACAGGTTATTGATTCTTTCAAACAAGAACTCCTGAGCCTGGTGAGTCATAGAAACGTGGAGGAGGTATAAAATAGTGAAAAATAGTCAAACCAAGCAAAACGAAAGTACTCAAACCCAAAATAAAAAAATTAGGGTTTATGAACTAGCAAAACAGTATGGGGTAAGCAGCAAAGAATTTGTTGAAGAGCTGCAGGGGTATGGTATTCCCGTCAAAAACCACATGAGTACGCTGGATTCGGAAACTGTTGAGTTAGTTGAAACTGAACGAAACGCTGCAAAGCCACCACCCGCTGAACCTCCTGAAGCTAAAGTTGAACCGCCTAGCACAAAAAAGAAATCGAAGAAAGCAAAAAAAGTCGCAGCGGTGTCTACCGTTGATGAAGCGCAAGTTGTTGAGGCAAAACAGGAAGCTCCCAAAGAAGATGCAGCAGATATTGAGGAAGAGACAGTCGCAACTGTTCCACAAATTCAGGAGGGAATCACTGTTGGGCTCCTTGGTTCCGAACTAGGATTTAAGGGAACCGAAATGATTATGCGTCTGATGAAATTGGGAATTATGGCGAGTATTAATCAACGCTTAGACTACGAAACATTACAGGCCATAAGCGACCAGTTTGGATTTGCAGCAGTTCGCAGGTTGACACTGGAAGAAGAAATCCTTCAAGACGAGCCAGATGAACCAACAGATCTTGTTTCACGTTTTCCCGTCATTACGATTATGGGGCACGTCGATCACGGTAAAACATCCTTACTGGACGCCATCCGACAGTCAAATGTCATGGACACAGAGGCAGGGCAGATTACCCAGCACATCGGCGCTTACCATGTGGAATTGGAAAGTGGGAGTGTTGTTTTTCTTGATACCCCCGGACACGCAGCGTTTACGGCGATGCGTGCTCGCGGCGCACAGGTGACCGATATTGTCGTCCTTGTTGTCGCAGCGGATGATGGCGTGATGCCCCAGACCGTCGAGGCGCTCAACCACGCAAAAGCAGCTGAGGTGCCGATCCTTGTTGCACTTAACAAAATGGATGTCGAAAACGCTAGACCGGATTATGTCAAGCAGCAGTTGGCAGAGTATGACCTTGTACCCGAAGAGTGGGGTGGACAGACAATTTTTGTCGAAATATCTGCAAAGGAACGACTTGGTATTGAAGATCTGTTAGAAATGCTGCTCCTGGAAGCCGAATTGCTCGAACTCAGTGCCAATCCGAATAAGCCTGCTCGTGGAACAGTCGCTGAAGCTAAATTGGATAAAGGACGAGGACCTGTCGCAACTGTACTTGTCCAAAGCGGAACTTTGCAGGTCGGTGATGCCTTTGTTGCTGGTCGTTATTATGGAAAGGTGCGTGCCATGATAAATGACCGAGGACATCGTGTGAGAAATGCGCCACCCTCAACCCCGGTTGAGGTGCTTGGTTTTACAGGAGTGCCGGAGGCTGGAGACCCGTTTTCTGCAGTTGCCTCTGAAAAAGATGCGAAAGCCATTAGTGAATCCCGACAAGCCCAACATCGCGCAACACAACTGGGACCGCAGAGCCGTGTAAGTTTAGATGACCTTTTCCAACAGATTCGGGAAGGTGATATTAAAGAGTTAAACATCATCGTTAAAGGTGACGTGCAAGGTTCTGTCGAAGCCGTATTCGATTCCTTGCAGGGGTTAAGTACAGATGAAGTAAAGATCAACATTATTCATCAAGCCGTTGGTGGAGTTACTGAAACGGACGTCCTACTAGCATCTGCCTCTAACGCGATTGTGGTTGGCTTTAATGTCCATCCCACGACGGGTGCCCTAATCGCAAAAGAGAACGAAGACATTGATGTCCGGACGTACAGCGTGATTTACGACCTCATTTCTGACGTTACGTCGGCGATGGAAGGGCTGCTTGAGCCCGAAGTTCGAGAGGTTGTTGTCGGCAGAGGAATTGTTCGAGAGCTATTCAGGACACCACGTATGGGCACGATTGCAGGCAGCTATGTGAATTGGGGGCGAATCATCCGTAACTACGACCTCCGTGTCCTGCGGGACAATCGCCTTATCTACGAGGGGAAGGTTGATTCGTTACGACATTTTAAGGACGATGTCACTGAAGTTCAGGCAAACTACGAGTGCGGTATAGGCATTAGTAGCTTTGATGATTTCAAAGTGGATGATGTGTTGGAGTGCTATACCTACGAGCGCATACCACGCTCGCTGAGATAGAACGAAACTAGTACCAAATAGTGCTTAAACCGCCTGTATCAACTGCGTTACGCTTATGCATATTGGAGTCTGTACAATCTGGTTAACAATTCCAGATAGTCATTCACTCAAACAGAAGCGACAGGTAGTTAAAAGTATCACTGACCGTCTGAAAAATCGATTTAACATCGCCGTCGCCGAAGTTGACCCACTTGACAGACATCAGCAAGCCGTGCTTGGGGTGGTATCTGTTTCAAACGATACGAAACATCTCAATCGTGTTTTGTCCTATGTTGTCAACTTTATTGAAGATACCCTATTGGCAGAATTAACGGACTACCAAATTGAAATTCTGTCCTGATGAGATGGGGTCTGAGGGAAATAATGCCAGGAAGACGCACAGACCGCGTAGGCGTACTCATACAAAGAGAATTAAGTGAAATCATTCAACGAGAGCTGAAAGATCCGCGGGTCGGTTTATGTACCATTTCCCAAGTTCAGGTCTCTACTGATCTAAAGTATGCAGATATTAAAGTAAGCGTCGTCGGCGATAAAAGACAAAAAAGGAATTCCATAAGGGGGCTTAAAAGTGCCGCTGGCTTCCTGCGGCGCGAGGTCGTGCAACGAATCGGATTACGCCACGCGCCTGAACTGCGTTTTGAATTAGACGATTCTGTAGATCAATTAATGCGAATAGATCGCCTGCTCAAGCAAATTCATACCCAAGAAGAAACTTCATCCCCTTCCGATGATCAACCAACCAAGCCAAATTAGTTAATCCGCTATGGAAGATTATCAAGCAATTTTGCGGGTCTTTGACCAACATCAGTCTTTTGCACTCTCGACACACGTCAATCCGGATGGCGATGCACTTGGATCTGAATTAGCACTCTACTCCTTTCTTAAGGACCTCGGAAAACAGGTCAAAATCTTCAACACAGATTCCGCGCCAAAGAATTATAGATTCCTTCCCTTCTACGATGCCATTTTACCTGCTAAAGCCTTTCAAAATAACTTCCCTGAAGTGTTAGTTGTTCTGGATGCAGGCGTGTTGAAGCGCATTGGTGGCTATCTGTCCCGCTCCCTAGTCCCGACCAAGGCAATCGTCAACATTGATCACCATACTGCTGCTGAGCACTTTGGTGATTACAATCTTGTCGAAACCGATGCATCATCAACCTCGGAGATAATCTATCGGTTGATTCGCCATCACGGGACCCCAATAGGAAAGGAACGAGCGCTTTGCCTTTATACAGGAATTATGTTCGATACCGGCTGCTTTCGATATTCAAATTCGACACCGACGTCTCACCGTATCGCAGCGGATCTGATTCGGGAAGGGATCGCTGTTGATGAGGTATATCGCGCTGTGTACGAGACTTTGCCTATTGGAGCTATTCTGTTACTGAGTGAAGTTTTCCAAACCATTGGCACGACCCCGGATGGTAAAATCGGTTGGTTATATGCAACACAGGAGATGTTTCGTAAAACTGGAACGACCCGCGACGATGTCGATGGATTTATTAATCATATCCGTTCTATTAACACCGTTGAGGTAGCAATCCTCGCCAGTGAGCAGAAACATGGTGAATCGAAGGTGAGTCTGCGGAGCAAATCGTCTGTTGATGTTGGCGAAATCGCTTCCGTATTTGGCGGCGGTGGTCATCAGCGCGCCGCCGGCTGTGAGGTCGATGCACCCTGTGAGGAAGCAATTGCGCAGCTAGTAGCAGTGGCACAGCGCCAGATGAGCACATAGGGTGAGGATGGATCTGAATGACAAGAGGTGTGGATACGCGGCGATTTATTAGGACATTGGGGCAGGTGTCGCTGTCAAGCATGAAATTGACTTTACAGTAAGCCCTGCTTGATAGACAATGGGAATTCACGGCATTCTTAATCTCAATAAACCCCCAAAGATTACCTCAAGACAGGCTGTGGATTACGTAAAACGCCTACTAAATGTGAAGAAAGCGGGCCATGGGGGTACGCTTGATCCGGATGCCACCGGCGTCCTACTCATCTGTCTAGGAAATGGGACAAAGCTATTTGAAGCGTTGCAGGTTGGCACAAAAGAATATGAAGGTGCGCTGACACTGGGAATCACAACCGATACCCTTGACGCCAACGGACAAATTACCAAGACCCTCGATGCGAGCCGGATAACCCTAAATCAAATTCAATCCGCCTGTCACCAGTTTATTGGCGAAATCGAGCAAATGCCGCCGATGTTCTCTGCGGTAAAGCATAAGGGAAAGCCTCTGTACAAATTGGCACGTCAAGGGATTGAGGTCGAGCGTCGTCCGAGGCAAGTGTCTATTAAATCTATCGAATTACTACTGTTCATCCCTCCTGAAGTCCATTTTCGGGTTGTTTGCTCTAAAGGAACGTATATTCGAACCCTTGCCTCAGATATCGGAACAGCACTGGGCTGCGGTGCACATCTTTCGGCGCTTACTCGCACACGTTCTGGCGTATTCACAATCGAGAGTGCATATACATTCGATAGCCTTGAACGTACCTCCGAATCTGCTGATCAGGCTGTGATTCCAATTGAGGTCGTCGATAACATGCTAAAGCAGCAGTTGGAGCATACTCAATGACTTTCCAATTGTTGGTTTCTGGAGACTAAATTTGCAGATTTACTATAATCTAGCCGTCCCTTCTAAATCGTTTCAGGAGTCTATTGTTACCGTTGGTGTGTTTGATGGCCTACACATTGGACATCAAGCCGTCATCCAACAGGTACTGACTCAGGCAGAAAAGATTAAGCGAACCACCGTCGTGCTGACCTTCGACCCGCCACCCTTGGCGTTCCTTGCACCTGAAAGATGTCCCCCGGCCTTGACAACCCTTCCAAAAAAGATTGAGATATTAGGGCAACTCGGCGTTGACGCTGTCCTTTTTGCACGCTTTGATGCATATTTGCAGCAGATGTCCCCTGACACTTTTGTGCAGCAAGTTCTATTGCAGCAGTTGCGCGCTAAACAGGTTATTGTCGGCTATGATTGGCAGTTTGGCAAGGGACGATCCGGAAACGCTGAAGCCTTAAAGCAGCTTGGGGATCAGTATCAATTTGATGTGATGATTGTTGGTCCCGTACAGCTTCACGGCAAACCTGTTCATAGCACGCGTGTTCGTGAAGCAATTGCAGAGGGTAGCCTAGATATCGCATCGGAGCTTCTCGGACGCCGATACTCAATTATGGGTGAAGTAGTGAAGGGCGACGGGCGTGGGCGACAGATCGGGTTTCCTACTGCCAACATTGATGTCGGAAATCAGATGTTGCCACCAAGTGGGGTGTATGCTGTACAGGTCAAGTTAGAACGAGATATGTTTGATGGCGTGCTGAATATGGGGACTAGGCCTACGTTTGAGGGAGAAAAATTCCAGATTGAGACGCACTTATTCGGTTTTGAGAAAATGATATACGAAAAAAAAATAGAGGTCTTTTTCATCGAAAAGATTCGGCCCGAGCAGAGATTCCCAAACCTAGAGATGTTGGTTGGTCAAATTAAGCAGGATGTTGCTAGAGCTCAAGCTATTTTGAACCGAATCAGGACAGAAACACCCATTACTACCAAGTCTCACTTGGATTAAGAGAGAATTTGATTTACAAAACGCTCTGATTTGTGGTATATTAACCGCTAATGTGTATGGAAAAAACGCGTAGCGTATGCAAAGAAAATATAAAATAAGGAGGTGAATTGGTATGGCACTCGCAGTTGAGAAGAAAAAAGAATTGGTCGACGCACATAAAACTCATGATAGCGATACCGGGTCACCAGAAGTCCAGGTGGCAATAATCCAGACTCGCATCCGGGAGTTGACGGAGCATTTTCGGACCCATAGAAAAGACCATCATTCGAGACAAGGACTGTTTAGACTTGTAAGTAAACAACGCCGTTTATTGCGTTATCTGCACAAGCAAGATGTTCAACGGTATCGTAATTTGATCACTCAACTTGGAATTCGTGACACAATTTCGGGCAGGAGAGGCTAGTAGACCACCGTAGAACCTTGTGAGGAGGAAAGATATTGAAAGTTGAAATGCAGCTTGGGAGTGAAAATCTCTCAATTGAGACAGGAAAAGTTGCCAAACAGGCAGATGGTGCTGTTTGGGTACAATACGGTGGAACGGTTGTTTTGGTGGCAGTCGTTGCTGAAAGGAAAGATTCGAATCTAGACTTTTTTCCGTTAACCGTAGATTATCGTGAAAAATCTTATGCAGCAGGGCGCATCCCCGGCGTCTATGGTAGACGCGAACCACGTCCAGGTGGAAGTGAGCTCTTGACGGCACGTCTAATCGATCATTGTATTCGCCCCCTTTTTCCTAAGGATTTCCAGGTTGAAGTACAGGTCATGTGCACAGTGCTTGCTTCAGATCAGATCCACCCCGCTGATGTTCCTGCCCTCATCGGAACGTCGGCAGCGCTCAGTATCTCTGATATACCGTTTAACGGTCCCGTTGGTGCCGTTACGATTGGGAGACTAAACGGGGAATTTTGCGTTAATCCAACTTATGAACAATTAGAACAGTGTGAATTAGAATTTTTCGTCAGTGGAACGCACGATGCAGTCATGTCTGTTGAAGGTGGAGCGCACGAAGCGCCGGAAGATGAAGTGATTGATGCGATCGTAGCAGCTCATCAAGAGATTAAGGAAATCACCAAGCTTCAGGAAGGTTTAGTTGCGCTTTGTGGGAAGCCTACCCGCGAGTACAAAACGAAAGAAATTGATGAGGAGCTGAGTTCGCGCGTCCGAAACCTCGCTACAGAGAGAATTCGTGAGTCCATCGGCATGGACCAAAATCAGGACCGTGAAGGCTATCTTGAACAGGTGCAGGCTGATGTTCTGTCGGAGATTCTGGAGGATGTTGATGCAGAAGAAGATGGTCCCGATGTTACAAAAGATGCTATGTCGATACTAGGTGACATTGAGAAGGAAGAGATGCGCCAGTCAATCTTGAGCGATGGAAAGCGTGTTGACGGACGAGGCGTCACAGATATTCGGGACATTTCGGGCGAAGTTGGTGTGTTACCTCGCGTACACGGTTCCTCGCTTTTCACCCGCGGACAAACCCAAGCCCTCTGCGTGACGACGCTCGGGACCAAAGGTGACGAAGATGTGAACCGAACCTTGACGGGAGAAGTGAGAAAATACTTCTTCCTACACTACAATTTCCCACCATACAGCACCGGCGAGGTCAAGAGAATTATGGGACCCGGACGAAGAGAAATCGGTCACGGCGCGCTCGCTGAGCGGGCAATTCAGCCGGTTATCCCCGGTCGAGAAGAGTTCCGATACACGATTCGTGCGGTATCCGAGATTCTTGAGTCCAATGCATCTTCATCCATGGCAAGCGTATGTGGAGTAACCCTTTCGTTGCTAGACGCAGGTGTGCCTATTAAGAAGCCGGTGGCGGGAGTTGGTGTTGGTTTGATTAAGGAAGGCGATCGCGAGGTTATTCTGACGGACATGCTCGGCACAGAGGATTTCCTCGGTGATATGGACTTTAAAGTTGCCGGCACCCCCGATGGCATTACCGCTATTCAGATGGATATCAAGATTGATGGTGTCACACCGGATTTGATGCGAAGAGCCATTCATCAGGCGAAAGACGCGCGCATGGTGGTTCTGGATAAGATGGGTGAAGTTATTGATAAACCACGCGATGAGATTTCCCCTCATGCGCCCCGTATCTATGAAATCCAAATTTCGCCATCTAAAATCAAAGACTTGATCGGTCCGCGCGGCAAAACTGTTCAGGCTATTCAAGAGGAAACCGGTGTAACAATTGACATTGAGGACGACGGGCGGGTTGAACTTTCGTCATTCAATGCTGAAGCTGCTAACAAAGCTGAAGAGACGATTCTCTCCATTACCGCGATTCCTGAGGTCGGCAAAGAATACGCCGGAAAAGTTACCCGTATAACAGGATTTGGCGCTTTTGTTGAGATCATACCCGGCCAGGACGGATTGCTTCATATCTCTCAGATGGGAGATGGATATGTCCGACAGGTTGAAGATGTGATGAATATCGGCGATGAGGTGGCTGTACGCGTCATTGAAATTGATGACCAAGGTCGTGTTGATCTGACGCTTGCAAGCAACCCAGTAAGCGAAGATGCGACTGCAGCCCAGCGAGGGGAGTCACGAGATCGAGGAGACTCGCGCTCACGAGACAATCGTTCCAACAGGGGTCAACGTGATAGTCGCAGCTCTCGTGGCAATCGTGGCAACGATTCACGAGATCGGCGGGCACCAAGAATCCCCAAAGGCAGATTTTAGTATAATATGATGGCAAGTAGGTGAGAAAGTCTATCACCATTGGTCAAATATTAGTCGCAATGTGAGGTGTGAGAAATCGCTCGCATCTCACCGACTGCCCTTAACGTTTAAAGTGTCTTGTTTCATTGATTTGTGAGGCCCACCCGGCAGATTCTGCCATACTTTGTCGCAACACACTTTGGGGGTGTTTCAAATGCAAGCCAAGTACCCCAACCGGAGGACGAGAGGAATAATTGACAGAGAAAGAGATCTCCTCGATCAGAAATGGTTAACTTACCTGTTAACATTTATTCTGGTTCTGCTGGGAGTCGTTTTTGTTCTCGCGGTGACCCGTCGGGATTGGCTCATCCACCAAGCAAAGTGGATTGTTAAATCCGTAATACTGGGATTCGGTTTAGAATAGTCCTTTCCTTCCCTATGCAATCCGCTATTTGCGGTAAATCTTCACTCCAGAGGTGCGGGATGAAACTTCCTTTGCTTTCCTCAGCCACCGTGCGAAATCTTATGCGATTAGTTGACACGTTACGGCGTACGCTTGCGCTAGCTGCCTTAATCCTGATTCTTGCCATTTCGGGGTGCGGATATGTGTCAACCTCAGACTATCTCAACCATATAAAATCAATTACGATTTCACCAATTGAGATTCAGGATCCGGACTTCACATTTGATACCTCTGGCAATCCACACGATGAAATTATTCGGGACGCACTTATTGATCGTTTTAACCAGAAATGGCGCGATGGCAATGATTCACAACTCGATGTGATTATTTTAGATTATCATCTCGAACCCTATCGGTATGATGCGAATAATCAGCCTGAGCAATTTCGTATGAGTCTAGAGATTGAGTATGAATTTAGGGATCGGGTCCAGAGCAAAATCATCGATCGCAGGGATAGTTATTTCCAAATTCACGATTTCTATGTTGTTTCGGGGCAAGGAGAGCCACCAGAAACGCGGGAAGAAGCGCAGAAACGACTCATTCAAGAATTGGTCGATGATTTCTACAGTACGCTTGCTGAACAATGGTAGGCTGATAGGCGTAAGCTTGTGAGACCATAGAACTGTGACTTATCACGTATCGCGTTTCACCTTTGACACTCCACAATTTCAAGATTCTCATCGATGGCGGCAGTATCTGTGGATCGTTTATGTGTCTTGTGCGCTACTGTTGCTTTCGTGTCAGACGGAACAGGGCAATTACACAGTTGTTAGCCAGAACGGGCAGTATGTTTACGGCGTTTGGAAAGCCCGAACCGTTAAGGCAGCGAAAGACCTTTCAGGTCACATTGACGAAGCATTGACAGAGGAACTTCCGCAGGTTGATTCGCTCCGCTTAGTCACAACCGAAAAACCGGTGAATCTCTTGCCTGCAGATGGAGAGGCGTCTCACTGGGTCAGAGTAGGGGCACCGAGCATTGATGTTGGGAAAGATTTATATAAAAATGTGATTGGTGGAAGTCCCGAATTATATCACAACTACGGCTTTATTGAAGGAGCTTCTGTCCAGTATCAAACTCCCCGGCTCGGATCTCAACCGCTGATTCTTCTAGAAGTTTTCGATATGGGGACTCCAGAGAACGCTTTCGGTATCTATAGCCGCAATCGCTATCCACAGGACGAATTTGAATGGGTCGGTAGTAGAGCAATCATTTCTGGACGAGAACTTAACTTCTGGAAAGGCAGATACTTCATACAAATTGAGGGATACGAATTTGCAAGTCAAATTAAGCAGGGTATGGTTGAACTTGCTCGAGCGGCTGCTGACCAGATCAAAGATCCACCGATAACACCACATCTGCTGACTCTCCTTCCGTCAGAAAACAGGGTGCCTCATAGCGAAAAATACTTCCCCTCCGGCGTTGCCCTGAAGGAAATTCACCGTTTCCTGCCCGAACGCTTGCTAGAATCCAGTCCAAACGTAACGGGATGCTCTGCTACATATCTACACAAAAAATCCTCCACCGATTGGATCGACACGATGACAGCATTTGTTTTACGCTATGAAACTGAGTCGGACGCGAAAACCGCCTATGACATCTATCAGGATCACTTGGAGGCGAACCGCTGATTCAACGTAAACCGGTGAAATCGTCGCGGAAGAACAGTGAGGATGAGTGAGATAGGTACATATGACTACAAGAACAATTAATGAGGGATAACAATTAAAAACTATCAAGCAAATTAAGTTCATCGAGTTAATTTATTAACGGCACAGAAGTAGTCGCTTTTCATGTTTTACACGTTACACCCAAAAGGAGATCTATCATGCGAGGAGATTTTGAAGCGTATTTGAACGATTCGTTCCGCGATGAGAACGGGAAATTGGATTTAGACAAACTGTTAGTCCTTGAGGATGAAGCGGACATGGATGTTGCTGTCATCATGCCCAACACCCAACCTGAACCGGACAATCAGGAACTCGGTGAGGCAATAAAGGACAACCCGCGTGCCCTTGGCTGTGCGCTCATCCACCCTAACGAAGATGACCCGGTTGGACAGGTTCGAAAAGCTGCAACCGAATGGGGGCTGAAAGGGATTAAGCTGATGCCGGCGGTTCACGGATATGATGTTGATGATGCAATGGTCAAGCCGGTCGCTGAGGCAGCACGAGATAATGGGCTCATTGTTTCAATTCATTCGGGCCCTGCAAATTGCCATCCCACCCGCATCGGAAATGTGGCGAGCTGGATTCCTGAAACCCCCGTCATCATGGATCACATGGGATTTCCCGATGACCTTGATGCTGGAATCGAAGCTGCGAAAGCAAATAAAAACATCTCTTTAGGCACAACTATTCTCCGCTTTCATCGCCGATGGGGAACCGATCCAGACCAGGTCGTTCCTACCGAGGTAAAAAAAGCAGTTGATGAGTTAGGACCGGAACAGATTGTTTTCGGATCCAACACACCAGAATATCGTCCGATCCAAGTTATCAACGCCCTGCGTCGCCTTGAATTAGGAGACGATGCGGAAGCACTCATCTTTGGAGATAATCTGGCTCGGATTTATGGATTGGTATAAGATTAAGACGTGACAGAAAAATTTAAGCGTACACCCCTCTATCATGTTCATAAACAGCTTGGAGCAAGGTTGGTTGAATTTGGCGGGTGGGAGATGCCTGTGCAGTATAGCAGCATCATTGATGAACACCTGACCGTCAGATCAAATGTAGGGATATTTGATGTCTCGCACATGGGGGAGATCGAAATCCGGGGCGATAAATCCCTATCGCTAATTCAGAAGTTGATTACCAACGATGCTGCTAAGCTGATTGACGGGCAGGTCCTCTATACACCGATGTGCACAGAAACCGGTGGAATCGTGGATGACCTACTCGTCTACCGCTTCGCAGCCGATCGATATATGTTTGTCGTCAACGCATCGAATCTTGAGAAGGGGTTGGAGTGGATACGCGCTCATGGTGAAACGGGGGCGGAGGTCGAGAATCGTAGCAACGAAACTGCCCTTATCGCGCTACAAGGCAGGAATGCCCCCCAGTGTCTTCAAACCCTGACTGGTATCGATTTGACAGCGTTAGCTTACTACCGGTTTACAACGGGGGAAGTTGCGGGGATTCCAACAACCATTTCACGGACGGGCTATACCGGAGAAATCGGTTTCGAACTGTACGCTGAATCCAAGCATAGTGTGGATTTATGGAATGCTGTTCATGAGAAAGCGTGCACTGTTGGTGGAAAGCCTATTGGACTTGGTGCGAGGGACACCCTTCGACTAGAGGCGCGATTGTGTCTGTACGGCAACGATATTGACGAGACGACGACACCGTTGGAAGCTGGATTACGATGGACAGTAGCTTTTGACAAAGGTGATTTTATCGGTCGAGAGGCTCTGATTCGGCAAAATGATGACGGAATTAAACGCCGCTTGATGGGTTTTCAGATGCTAGATCGCAGCATCGCGCGAGCACACCATGCAGTTTATCGTGAAGATCAGCGCGTTGGTGAAGTCACCAGTGGCGCGCCAGCACCCAGCCTGAACTGTAATATAGGCCTTGCCTACCTTCCAATCGAAATGAGTAAGATTAACGCCAAAATTGAAATTGAAATCCGCGGGAAACATCATCCCGCGAAGGTGGTAAGAACGCCGTTTTATCAACCACCCATTTAGGAGAGAAAGTGAGATGTTTCCGGCAGATCTAAAGTATATGAAAAGCCACGAATGGGCAAAACGTGAAGATGATATCGTCAGCATTGGCGTCAGCGACTATGCGCAATCAGAAATCCAAGATGTTGTCTACGTTGAGCTGCCAGAGGTGGGGACAATTCTTGAGCAGCACAAAACGTTTGGCGTCATTGAATCGGTTAAAGCAGCGTTTGATCTCTATGCACCTGTCAGTGGCGAAGTGATTGAAATCAATGAAGAACTTGAAGATGCACCGGAGCTAGTGAACGAAGCCCCTTACGGCGACGGTTGGATGGTTAGAATTCGTATCAGTGATGTAAGCGAATTGGAGGGGCTAATGTCCGCAAATGAATATCAAGAAATGGTTGAAACAGAAGAAAATGAGTAAAACCCTTCAAGACCTTAATTTCACGGACACTTTTGCCGATCGCCATATCGGTCCTCGTCCAGCAGATGTCGAGTCGATGCTAGAAAAAGTCGGATATGCATCACTCGATGAACTAATTGAGAACGCTATCCCGGCGCACACCCGTTATTACCAGCCACTAAAGCTTAGTAAACCCCGGACCGAGTCTGAAATGCTCGCGGACTTGAGGCAGCTTGCATTTCAGAATCAAGTTTTTCGATCTTTTATCGGTATGGGTTATTACAACTGCATCACGCCGCCTGTGATTCAGAGAAATATACTTGAGAACCCCGGGTGGTATACGGCATACACCCCGTATCAGGCAGAGATTGCACAGGGCCGACTTGAAGCGCTGTTAAACTTTCAAACGATGGTTATTGATCTGACTGGGTTACCGATTGCCAATGCCTCGTTGCTAGACGAAAGCACAGCAGCGGCTGAGGCGATGGGAATGTGTCTTGCACTCAGTAAGCGCGGTGCTAACAAGACTTTTTTTGTTTCGGAAACTTGCCATCCCCAGACAATCGGAGTCTTAAAGACTCGCGCAGAGCCACTAGGGATCGAATTATTGATTGGAGACCATCGTACTGCCGTGTTTGATGCATCTGTTTTGGGTGCCATTGTTCAATATCCCGCGAGCGATGGAACCGTTTATGACTATGGCGACTTTGCCGAAAAGGTGCATAATGCTGGAGGGTTATTAGCGGTTGTGGCTGATCTTTTGAGCCTGACGCTTTTGAAACCGCCCGGTGAATTTGATGCTGATATTGCAGTGGGATCCACCCAACGGTTCGGCGTGCCAATGGGGTATGGTGGGCCTCACGCCGCTTTCCTTTCAACAAAAGAGAAATTTAAGCGTAAGATGCCGGGCAGAATTGCGGGACTTTCGCAGGATGTAGAAGGGCAGCCTGCAATTCGTCTCGCGCTTCAGACGCGGGAACAGCATATCCGCAGAGAACAAGCGACGAGCAACATCTGCACAGCGCAAGTGCTCTTGGCGGTAGCGGCGAGCATGTATGCGGTTTATCACGGTCCACAGGGACTTCGCGAAATTGCGGAGCGTGTACATCTCCTCACAAGTGTCCTCCGTGAAGGATTGAAGCGAGTCGGGTATGTGCTGGATGACCACGGTTACTTTGATACATTCAGTTTCGATCTGAATTCACTCAAAGAGTCAAGTTATAGCGGTAGTATCAGGACCAATAAACAGCCAGTGCAGCCACCGACGCTCGACGATCTCTTATCCATCGCTCATGCGCATCAAATTAACTTCAGGGTTTTCGACCACTCCCGCGTTGGGATTTCACTTGATGAGACAACCTCCATTCAAGATATCCGAGATCTCCTTGATATTTTTGCATTGGGGACGCCGTTGCCTTTCGAGGTGGAAGGTTTAATCCTTCGGGCTCAATCGGCAATTCCTGAGTCATTGCAGCGAAAGAGTTCTTATCTCACCCATCCGATCTTTAACACCTACCACTCTGAAACAGAGATGCTGCGGTACATCCACAAGCTGCAGGAGAAAGATCTATCCCTGACTACATCGATGATCCCGCTGGGATCTTGCACGATGAAATTAAACGCCACCGTCGAAATGCTTGCCGTTACTTGGCCGGAGTTCAGTCAACTCCACCCGTTTGCCCCTCTCGAACAGACAAGGGGATATCAGATTCTGTTTGAACAACTTGAAGCATGGTTGTCAGAATTAACGGGGTTCCCCGGCGTTTCCTTGCAACCCAATGCCGGATCGCAGGGAGAATATGCAGGCCTTCTGGTCATACGTAAATACCATCAGTACCGTGGTGAAAAGCAGCGGGATGTTTGCCTAATTCCCCGATCTGCACACGGTACGAATCCTGCTAGTGCAGTGATGGCGGGTATGCGGGTGGCGGTGGTCGATTGCGATGATGAAGGAAATGTTGACCTCCTAGACCTGCGTGCAAAAGCAGAACAACACAGTCAAGAACTTGCAGCAGCGATGGTTACTTATCCTTCAACCCACGGTGTGTTTGAGGAAAATATTCGAGAGATTTGCGAAATTGTTCATCAACATGGAGGGCAGGTCTACATGGATGGCGCCAATATGAACGCGATGATTGGACTATGCCGTCCGGGGAATTTTGGTCCGGATGTATGCCATCTGAATCTGCATAAAACCTTCTGTATTCCGCATGGTGGCGGCGGTCCTGGAATGGGTCCGATTGGTGTTAAAGCACACCTTGTTCCCTTTCTGCCGACCCACCCAGTCGTACCAATCGGTAAGAAAGATGGAATTAATCCAGTTTCAGCAGCGCCTTGGGGCAGTCCGAGCATCCTACCAATTTCTTGGGGATACATCGCAATGATGGGAGCGAGGGAACTCAAACGTGCAACTGAAACTGCTATCTTGAATGCAAATTATATTGCCGAATGCTTAGAATCTTACTATTCAGTCCTTTACAAAGGAAGTAATGGTCTTGTCGCGCACGAGTGTATCATTGATCTCCGAGACTTTAAGAGAACTGCCGAAATCGGGGCAACTGACGTTGCTAAGAGATTAATGGATTACGGTTTCCATGCACCTACTGTGTCATTTCCGGTTGCGGAAACAATGATGATTGAGCCAACCGAAAGTGAGTCGAAGAATGAACTAGATCGCTTTTGCGAAGCGATGATCTCGATCCGAAAGGAGATTGCCGAGATTGAGAATGGGCAAGCCAGTCGTTCTGACAACGTTCTCAAAAATGCACCCCATCCCGCAGCGCAAGTCATGCAGACCGACTGGGCTCACGAATATTCTCGAGAAAAAGCTGTCTTTCCTGTCCCATGGGTCCGAGAACGCAAGTATTGGCCCCCCGTCGCACGAATTAACGAAGTTCAGGGAGATCGAAACCTAATCTGTTCTTGTCCGCCGATTGATTCTTACTCGTAGAATTTACGCAGGTAATATGCCTTCGACACTGCGGTTTTGGCAAATAGAGTATGTAAACCTAAAATTCTAATATCCATCACGGTTCACATAAGTAGATAAACTGATGAAAGCAATTATTATTGGCGCGGGAGAGGTTGGATTTCATACAGCGAAACTTCTGATAGCAGACAATAACGACGTTATCCTCATCGATCAATCGAAAGAGGCTTGTCAACGTGTTCAGGAGCAGTTAGATCTAATAACACTTGAAGGATCGGGGGCTTCGCCACCCCTGTTAGTGGAAGCTGGTATTAAAGAAGCAGAACTCTTAATGGCGGTGACAAACTCCGATGAAATCAATATGCTGGCATGCGTGATTGCCGCCCGACATGGGGTTAAGACAAAAGTGGCGCGTGTCTCCAATCCCGACTATTTTGTTAATGAGACAGATTTATCTCCGAAAGATATCGGGATTAACCTACTAATCAATCCTGAGCAACTGTGTGCGGAAGAATTCTATCGACTACTAAATATCCCAGAAGCTCGTGAAATCGTTGAGTTTGAAGATGGCAAAGTACAATTAGTCGCATTTCAGGTAAAACCCACCAACCCGCTTCGAGGCACACCCCTCACCCGCCTGGCAGATCACGGCATCCCCTCCGATCTCCGAGTTACAGCAATTAAACGCAACGATGGTACGACGATCGTACCCAAAGGTCGGGACTTCATTAGTGAGGGGGATGAAGTATTTGTTATCGGTAGTCGTGAATCAACTTCGCGGATGCTTGAGCGTTCGGGTGTCTCATTAAATCAAAAAATCCGTCGTGTCATTATCGTCGGTGCGGAACGGATTGGAATCTCTCTTGCACAAACCCTTGAGAAAGATGGTACGCACGTTAAAATCATTGAGGCTGATCGGGAAAGGGCCGAAACTGCGTCAACAATCTTGAGAAAAACAACCGTGCTACACGGTGACTACCTTAGTCCCGGACTCTTGGAAGATGCTGGAGTTGATGGGGTAGATGGATTTGTGTCTGTAACCGGTGATGATGAGAATGACGTCATGGCTTGCGTAACAGCCAAGCAGCACGGGGCGGCGCGGGTACTTGCCCTCGTCCAGAAACCACGTTACTTGCCCATTCTGGAAAATATTCCAACCCTCGATGCTGCCGTGAGTCGTCACCTGACAGCGGTCAGCAATATCCTCCGTCTTGTCCGCCGAGGGCAGATTGTCTCAGCAGCGTCACTGCGTGAGATTGATGCTGAGGTAATAGAACTTGTCGCTGGACCAAATTCCCAAATTACCTACAACGAGCTTCAACACTTGGGCGGAATGCTCCCCGACGACGTTCTAATCGGCGCGATCGTGCGACAGAATCGGGTCCTTATCCCAACCGGACAGAGTGTAATCCAAGCGGGAGATCGCGTGATAATCTTCACCATGCCCGATTCTATTCCTGTTGTTGAAAAGCTCTTTGTGGAACCAAAGATGAAGCGTTTTCTTGGTCAAAAAAGAAAATGAGCCCTCCCACCCTACCGTGAACCTAAAATTAGTTCTATATACGCTCGGTAACTTGCTGATTTGCCTCTCCGTAGCAATGCTATGTCCCTTGCTTATTGCCCTATACCGTAGGACAGCAGATGGCAGGTCTGACCTGCAAGCGTTTGTTCTTTCTCTTTGTATTGCACTTATTGTAGGGTTGATTCTACGTCTGACGGCTAAATCGAATCAAGGGCTTGGTAACAAAGAAGGGGTTGCAGTTGTTTCGTTAGGCTGGACAGTTACGGCACTGTTTGGATCACTGCCGTATCTTTTCAATCGCGTATTTGCAGAAGCCGGTAGAAATTGGTTGGTTGAGTTCTCATTCTGCTATTTTGAATCCATGTCCGGCTTCACAACGACGGGCGCGACTGTCCTCACCGAAATTGAGCATCTGACCCATGCTATCTTGTTCTGGCGTAGTCTGACGCATTGGCTCGGTGGAATGGGAATTGTTGTGCTCGCTTTAGCCATCTTACCGATGTTGGGAGTGGGTGGGATGCAGCTCTATCGTGCCGAAGTGCCTGGACCCCAAAAAGACCGCCTAACACCGCGCATCGCACAGACCGCAAAACTGCTTTGGGGCGTTTATGTCCTTATTTCTGTTGTCGAAATACTCCTGCTTTGGTTCGGTGGAATGACATGGTTCGATGCACTTTGTCACACCTTCGGGACGATGGCAACTGGGGGCTTTTCAACCCAGAATTTGAGTATTGGTCAATATAATAGTGTCTACTTCGATGTTGTTATTATTATTTTCATGTTCGTCGCCGGAACAAATTTTTCCCTACATTACCGTGCTTTACGTGGCGACTTCAAAAGCTATGTTAGAGATTCGGAGTTCCGTTTTTATGGCTTGACACTCTTTCTGTGTATAAGTTTGATTGTTTGGAACACAATGACCGCAAGAGTTGACGATCAGGTTGTTTTCGAATCATTTGGGACGGCATTGCGTTACGCTGCTTTTCAAGTTGTATCAATTATTACAACGACCGGCTACGGAACCTTTAACTATGAACAGTGGCCCGCACTTTCGCAGTTTATTTTGCTTATACTGATGTTTTTCGGTGGATGTGCGGGATCGACGGGTGGTGGGATGAAGCATGTCCGCCTTCTGCTACTTATCAAACAGGGATATGTCGAAGTTAAACGTCTCATTTTACCGCACGCAGTGCTCCCTATTAAACTTGGTAGCCGAGTTGTTCCACCAGAGGTCATGAGACACATTCTCGGTTTTTTCTTCCTTTTTATTGGAATCTTTGCGATTGTTACTTGCATCATGGCAGCACTGGGATTGGATCTAATTAGTGCCGCTGCCTCTACTATCGCAACCATGGGGAATATAGGCCCTGGGCTTGGATCTGTTGGTCCCGTTGACAACTACGCGCATATTCCCACACTCGGCAAATTTATCCTCTGTTTTTGCATGTTGTTAGGACGGTTAGAGTTATATACAGTCTTGGTTTTATTCGCCCCACAACTGTGGCGACGATAAACGTTAAAGCGGTAAAAACAATGATTGACCCAGTCTACATGAACGTTTTGCGCCAAATCCACGCACGGCTGTCGGATACACATGTTAATTGGGTGATCACAGGGAGTCTCGGTTTTGCTCTTCAGGGGGTTCCCGTCCAACCCAATGATATTGACATTCAAACCAACGAAGTCGGTGCTTATCAAATTGAAAGCCTCTTTTCGGACGTGGTAACCCGGAAAGTCAAGTTCTCTGCTACTGAGCGGATTAAATCTCACTTTGGTGCGCTGCAAATTGACGGAATCCAGGTCGAGATTATGGGAAACATTCAAAAAAAGGGAGCGGATGGCGTCTGGGAAAAACCTGTAGATCCGGCACATTATAGGCGAATGGTAGACATTGACGGACTGCTTGTACCCGTGCTATCGTTAGAATACGAATACCAAGCCTATCTAAAGTTCGGAAGGATTGAGAGAGCAAAAATGTTAAGGCGGTGGCTTGACGATGAAAAAGATCACGACAATCTCCTTTGATGCAGATGGTACGCTGTGGGATTTTGAAGGCGTGATGCGTCACGCGCTGGGGTGCGCGTTGACTGAACTCCGGCGCCTTGTTCCTGCCGCTCTGGATTCCCTCTCTGTCGATACATTAATTGCTATTCGGAATCAGGTCGCAGAGGAACAAAAAAGCAGAGGTCTAACGCACGAAGCAATCCGGCTCGAAGCGTTCAAGCAAACACTCCAATTTATCAAAAGCCCTGACGACGACCTCGCCGCTCACCTCAATACACTGTACCTGAAACATCGGTTTGAGGATATTCAACTCTTCGACGATGTAGTCCCCGCGTTAAATGCACTGCAAGGGCGGTATATGATGGGGCTTCTGTCCAATGGCAATACCTATCCGGAACGCTGCGGGTTAGAGGGCTACTTTCAATTCGTAGTGTTTGCTCAGGACTACGGGATCCAAAAGCCCGATCCGCGACTCTTTGAGATTGCTATTGAGCATGCAGGTTGCTCAAAGCACCAATTACTACATGTCGGTGATTCTTTCCAAAATGACATTATTGGTGCAAGACAGGCTGGCGTGAGATCGGTTTGGCTGAATCGTCAAGGTAAAGATAATGACACAGGACAGCAACACGATTTTGAAATATCATCTCTAAGGGGGCTGACAGAGATCCTTGAGAATCTCATGTAATCGTCAAATGATCTTGCATGACCATAAATTATCCAAAGGAGGATAAACATGCCACAACTTTTCGGACATCAGTACACAAAACAGCAACTGTTGGATTTGGTTGGAGATATGACCCAATTGGCGGGGGCACGCCGAGCAGAGTTAATCGAGGGGAACGAACGAGGGTCCGATCTGATTGAAGTTTTTAACGCTTCTGGCCTCTGTTTTTCGGTTCTGCCGGGGCGTTCCCTTGATGTTGCCTCGGCTCATTACAAGGGGATGTCCTTGGGCTTTCGCGGCAGTACTGGGGATGTGGGACCCGCGTTCTATGAACCCCAAGGCTATGGATGGATGCGCGGCTTTTTTGGTGGATTGGTAACCAGTTGCGGTATGATCTTCACGGGCCATCCTGAAGTAGATCCTGAAGAAGAAGACGAGGAGCTTGGGCTTCACGGCCGGCTCTCCTTTATTCCAGCCAAAGGCGTTGTTGCTGAGTGCGCTTGGGAAGATGAAGACTACATCGTGCGTGTCCGAGGAAAGATGCGTGAGGCTGTGGTCTTCGGAACCAATTTGGAACTGACTAGAGAAATCTCTACGGTTCTTGGTGAAAAATGCCTCCGAATTCATGACCGCATCGAGAATCTCAGTGTCGATCGTTCGCCGTTGATGTTTGTCTACCATACGAACCCCGGCTTTCCAATCCTAAATGCTGGCAGCCGTGCGCTAATCAACAGTGAGAAGAGCACAGAATGGTTAGAGGACCGGGAAGTCAGTCCTGAGGACTATACGGTGGCGCGTGCTCCGCAGCAGGAAGCACACGACGATGTATACATCCACCGACCCATCGCAGACAAGGAAGGGGACGTACACATCGGGTTGATTAACGACAACCTGCAACTCGGACTTTACTGGAAATTTCCGATTGAGGAGATGCCCATCGTCACCCACTGGCAACACTTCCACAGAGGCACCTATGTAACCGGCATTGAGCCCGGCAATGTCAGTATGCTGGGACGCGCTTGGAATCGTAAGTACGGCTATTTGCAATACATCCAGCCGGGTGAGATCCGAGAGTTTCATCTGGAAATCGGTATTCTGGAGGGTGAGAGTGAAATTCGGGCGTTGGAGGACCGAATCCGTGGGGAATAGCTTGTCAAACTTATTAAAGATTCATCTAAACAGGTGTTCGCATTCTCGACACTTCCATTTTTTCTTTAAGAACGGAAGGGGCACACTTAAAATTGCCCAAGAAGCAAACACCAGACGGCGCGAAAATTTCTCATAATACACATTTTCTGAACTGCATTGCGGACACCGAATCTCGATAGTACTATCACTTTCCTGATTCAGTTCAGAATCTGTTGGGGTTGGTCACCCTCGCAACATGCGAAGTTCAAAACAGCTCGGAGGATTTCGTTTGCTCGCTCGACATCCCCTGTCTTTACCTGCACTCCAACGCCACCAATCGCATTTGAGTAGAGCCAATTCGCGGTAATAGTGTGCTCATTGGTCAGAAAACACTCGATTCCTTCTGACTCCAACCACGCTACAACTGGATCCGCTTCGGTAGGATGACTAAAATTGGCGATTGTGATGAGTTCTTCTTCGCCTGTATCGGGGGTCGCTGTGGCTGGCATTTTTGTGCTCCTCTGTGGAACACGAAAAGACAAAGGGTGTTTTGTGATTAAGCCACTTTTGTTACATAAACGTAGTAGGCGCCGATTGACTCCCCCGCATCATCGGTCAGGAATGTCCGTAGCTGCAGTTCACCGGCAGTCAGATTGAACCTAAATATAACACCCGGTGCGTCCGGATCAATCGATTGTGTTGCCTCCTGATCGCCGACACGTAAACGGGCGGTTTTCAGATTGAGGGCTTTCCCGCCATGATACCAATCGATGATGTCACCGGGAAGCCCAGCGGTAAGTGGCTTATCTTCCTCCTTGGGCCACCGTCGCAGCTCAAAGGCGTACTCCCCATCCTCAGCGATCTCAATTGCCCAATATCCGTTACACACATGCCCCTCGCGAATATGCCCTTGGTTCCAAGCGTGCTGTTCACCGTGCCAATCGTGGGTGGTCAAGACAGACACTTTTTCGTTCTCCGTGCCCAACACAATCGGAGGGTCTTCACCAAAACGCGGCGATACCAGTTCCCACCACGCCTCGTAATGTTCCCGCAATTCTTCGACAACTCCCGGATGCTCCGCAGCAATATCGTTTTGCTGTTCCGGGTCTACCTCTATATCGTAGAGTTCAACGCCGTTAATCAGACGCCAACGTTGCGTCATGGTCGCGCTCTGTTTCCACTTGATGGGGTGTTCAACGCGCTGAGAGTCGGTCACGACGACACGCTCCGGCAATGTCTCCTTTTCGCCCCTGAGAAGTGATGCGAGACTTATACCGTGAAAACTACCCGCTCCGAAGTCAGTCTCCGAAACCTCTAGCTGGCAGAGGTCAATCAACGTTGGAAGTAGATCGATGTTCGCAGTGAGTTGGTCAATGTCCCTACCTTCTGTGAATCCACCGTTGGGCCAATACATGAAAAGCGGCACACGATGTCCGCCCTCGTATTCCGAACCTTTCCTCCCGCGCCTTCCTGCATTAAAACCTTCTCTGACGAATTGATTCTGATCAAGTGTACAACCTTCGGCGGAACCGTTGTCGGTCATGAAAATGAGGATTGTGTTATCTTCAATCCCAAGCTGCCGGAGATGATTCCTAAGCCGCAACAAATTCTCGTCGATATTGACAATCATACCGTAGAAATTGGCTCTTGCGTCGGGGATACGCCCATGATACGGTTCACTGTAACCGTTTGGGACATGGTATGGACTGTGTGGGGCATTGGTTGGCAGATAGCAGAAGAAAGGATGATCGCTGTTTCTTTCAATAAACTTCATTGCTTCATCGAACCAGACATCAGTACAATAGCCCTCAAACGGTTCTTTGACCGCATTGCGAGAATAGGTGTCGTCGAAGTAGTCATTTCCCCAGTGGTCAGGTGTTTGGCTAATCCCGCCACCACCGTGATAGAGCGCTTCCTCAAACCCTCGATCATGGGGTCTGTAGGGATAGTTGTCCCCCAAATGCCACTTGCCAAACATACCGGTTTTGTAACTGTTTGCCCGAAAAATATCCGCCATCGTGCGTTCATCGTTGCGGAGGAGGGAGCGCCCACCGATAGTATGCCACACGCCGGTACAGTTACAGTAACGCCCGGTCATAATGCCCGCCCGGGTTGGAGCGCAGGTGGGACCAACATGCAGATTGGTGAAACGAAGGCTTTCGTTGTGCAAAGCATCCAGATTAGGCGTTTCGATTATCGGATTCCCGTGGCAACTGAAATCCCCGTAGCCCTGGTCATCGGTGATGACAAAGACGAGGTTCGGTTGTCGCTCCATAGGATTATTAGATGTTAGTGTCATCATGTTCCTTATTTTAGGTGACTAATCGCAGACTCGAATCGCAGAGATCGCAGCTTTCGCAGCGATAATCTGCCGCAACGGCCTCTCCGAAATATTCTCGTACCAATCGCCCGCGGCATCCTTCTGCGAGCGCGTAAAAGACAATCTGATCAATCTGACGGTTTTTAATACGAAGATAGTCCTCAAACCCCATCTGATCCGCCGACATTGAGGCGAACAGATCGCTGTCTTCCAGTAATTCAATCAACATCAAATCTTCCGTCCCCCAATACCTCAAATACCCCGCGCTCTGCAAGTCAATGAGCTGTTCCATGAGGTAGTCGGGACGCAGATCCATCTTTCTACAAGAATCTAAGACATTTAATTCCGATTGAGAATGCAAGTGGCGTAGTAAAATCTTTTGTGATTCGTCGGTAATCTCCGCAGTCAGGCTAGACTCAAGCGGACGCGTTCTCACCGAGAGTTTTGAAGGTATATTATACAATCTCCGCAAAAAACCGTGTTTCTCCAAGTGGTTAATCCCGACGCGAATTTTGTCCGCATTGAAATCGTTATGCTCTAAGTCCTCCGCCGCAAACATCCGAAGACTACCGACCGAAGGGAAGGTTTCAATCAGTTTCAGAAGTTTGAGGAGATCCGGTTTATTCGGCGCACTCTCTGTAACGAACCACTCGTGCAACCCTCGATCGTCCGGACAATAAAATAGGATACAGTGTGCGGTTTCGCCATCACGTCCAGCCCGTCCTGCTTCTTGATAGTACTGCTCTAACGTTCCCGTCATCGTCCAATGAATGATATATCGGATGCTAGGTACATCAACCCCCATACCAAAAGCATTGGTAGCAACAATCAAATCGAGTCCGTCAGGACCATCGTCAAGGAATCGATCATGCACCTGTTTGCGCTCAACATCTGCGCGTCCAGCGTGATAAAAATCTACGCGGTGCCCCTGCTTCTTTAGGTGCGATGCAATCTCTTCAGTCTCCCGCCGACGGCCAGCATACACAATCCCTTTGCCCCTTAGCTGTTGTAGATGTTCATCGAGAAACAGATATTTTTCAGCATCCCCTGATGCCTCGCAAACGCTGAATTTTAGATTGGGGCGTTCAATGCCGCGGGTAAAGGCTTGGGGTGGTTGAATTTCTAACTGCTTCCGAATATCCTCCCGTACATCAGGGGTTGCTGTCGCTGTGAACAGGGCAATTGAACTCGGATGCAATTCGCGGATGGCGTCGCGGAGTGCGAGGTAGGAAGGACGAAAATCGTGTCCCCATTGAGAGATACAGTGGGCTTCGTCAATCACAAACAGTGAGATTTGGTGTGAGTTGAGCAGGTTCAGAAATCGACGACTACGAAAACGCTCTGGAGCGATATAGAGCAGCTTAATCTCCCCACGTTCCAAGCGCTCTAATTCCGCACGGTATTCCTCCCAGCGCAGGCTGCTGTTGAGCAGTGCCACTGCATAAATCTTCTGCTCACGCAACGCATCAACCTGATCTTTCATCAAGGAAATCAGAGGAGAAACAATCACAGTTATCCCCGGTAGCATCAACGCCGGTAACTGATAGCAGAGTGATTTTCCATAGCCGGTTGGAAACGCCGCGAGAATATTCTCTCCACTCAGAATCTTTTCTACCACTTCACGTTGTCCGTCCCGAAAATTATCGTAGCCAAAATACTTCTTGAGTGCCGCGAGTAATTCATCTGTAGATTCAGCTTGGGGGGCATCTGGTAAGACTGGAGAGACTGTGGGGACTTCACCCGGTGTATTGAGAAGTTCGTCTACATTTTGAAGAAGTGTTTGTAAATCTTTCATAGGAAAAAGGCATCGTTCAATCGACTTGCACCGGAAACCCTGTTACGATTTTTCAGGCTCAGTTGTTTCAGCAGCAGCGATTTTCACAATCTGTCTTGGGAGGGTTTAGCTTTTATCATAATTATAGCATAAATTTGAAAGGAATTTTCACAAAATTTGGTTAAGGATTGAGCGCCCATTCCAGTTTTTCATTTTTCAGGTATGGAACCAGAAGTGTCCGAAGGCGTTTGTGGGCATGGTGAAGGTGTGCTTTAATCGTACCCTCAGATCGATCCAACTGCGCAGCAATCTCCTTCAGTTGAAGCCCATCCTGATATCGAAGGTTAAAGACGTGCTGCTGTTTGGGGGGAAGTTGTTGTACCGCTTGGCTAATGATGTGCCCGAGTTCTTTAGTCTCTAACTGATCTGGTGGTAGGGGGTTGACATCGTTAAATACCATTTCATTGTTACCACCTGTCGTTAAGTCCTCGAACGATAGTGTCCGCCCCCGTTTCTGTTGACGAATGAAGTCGATACACAGATTGATGGCAATCCGATAGAGCCAGCTATAGAATGCCGATTGTCTTTTGAAATGGGGCAGGGCGCGGAAAGCTTTGATGAAGATCTCTTGAGAAAGATCCTTTGCAGTTTCGGAGTTTGACACATACTTATAAACCAAGTTATAGATCCTCCCCTGATATTTGGTGACTAATTCATTAAAAGCTTCCTGTTCACCGTTCTGGAACCGTTCAACAAGTTCTTTTTCGTCGGTAGGCAGCGGTGTAGGTGTTGAAGGTGTAGGCAAGATATTACATTGAATCACGTCACATTCTCCTTTACAGTACGAAGCAGGCGGCGCGTACGAGTACGCAGCAGCCGATACCAGTCTCTTTGTTACACACTAAACTGTATCAAATTGTTCCAGCCTGTATCAAATTGTCCTCATTTCCTGAACTAGTATGGCTATGCTTTCAACTTGACATACAGCTTAAATCTCGGCTATAGTAATGGATCAGCCTGCCGATTCGGCAGAAGTTTAAAATCAGACAATTCATCCAATTCTGCTTTGCACATAAAGTGCAAGTATATTGCCACTGATGGCTTTAGATTCTTATGCGTCGATATAGTATTCAGAACAAAATTGTTCTTCCGTTCATTCTGCTCTTCACGGTGGTGGTGCTCATCGGACCGGTCATTACCATTGCGCTTTTTGATCGGAAATACGACGAACAGGTTAACCGCGAAACCCAAGAGTGGCTTGAAGCGATTGTGGGAACCGGCTATATGCACCAGACCGAAAAGGTAAAAGAAGCATACGGTGCAGAAGTGACGGTTGTGGGTAGCGATAACACAGTCAATTACACCACCCTCTCCGGAGATTGGGCGAATTTCGCCGATGATATGAAGTTGAACGAAGTCCGCAAACTCATTAAGGAATTAAACCGGGACTTTGTTTCACAAAATGTGATGGTCAATGGCAAACACTATAAAGTTATCTATTACCCACAGGCGTCCGATCGGTTGTATTGCTTGATGCGTCCCATAGATAAACTCGCGGCTGCAAAGCGCCATGTAACTCTGTTGATGTTCGGAATCGCTGCAGTCGTTATTCTATTGGTTGCGGTTATCAGTCATCTCATTGGGCGGAATCTTACCAATCCGATCAAGGACTTGGTACAATTCACGCGGAAGGTCGCCGGGGGCGAACTGAACGAGCAATGTGAACCGAAAACACACGACGAAATTGGTGACCTCACCGTTGCGTTCAACCAAATGACGCGCGACCTCCGGAATTCACGGAATGAACTGATAAGTGCCGAACGCCTTGCCACAGCAGGAAAAATGGCAGCATCGTTTGCCCATGAGATTCGGAACCCGCTTTCATCAATGCGGATGCTGGCGCAGATGTTAATGCGAAAACAAGATCTCTCAGAATCAAGACAAAAGCAGTCAATGGAATATATCCTTGAAGAAATTGAACGGATTGATGTGATTGTCAAAGGGTTCATGGATTTTGCCCGCCCCGCAGCCCTTAGTCCTGCCCCCCACGATTTGAATCAAGTTTTACAGGAGGTCCTGAATCTAATGGAGGCTAACCTGAACCACCATCAGATTTTGCTAATCAAGAAATTTGATCCAAATCTCCCTCCGATTCTGTTGGATCGGGATAAATTGAAACAGGCGTTTATGAATATCGTATTAAATGCTATGGATGCGATGTCGGAGGGTGGCACATTAGAAATTCTAACATTGCTGGATTCAGACAAAGTCCGTATTGATGTTGTGGATACGGGAATTGGCTTCCCACCGGAAGATTTAAATCGCCTTTTTGAACCATTCTTCACGACAAAATCGCAGGGAACCGGACTTGGGTTGGCAAATGCGAAACGCATTCTTGAACAACACGGCGGGGATATACAGGGTGAAAGCGTTGTTGAGCAAGGAACAACGATATCCCTGTGGCTACCACTATCCAGTAAGTCTTCATCTTCAAATTCGAAAAAAATAGGAGAATAGTATGGCAGAACAAAAGGCAACGAATATCACATGGCACGAAGCGAACGTTGTCCAAGCAGACAGGGAGAAGCTTCTCAATCAGAAAGGATGTGTCATCTGGTTCACAGGGCTATCAGGGTCCGGTAAGTCTACCCTTGCTCTTGAGGTGGAGAGTAAATTGTACCAGCGTGGGCATCTTACCTATGTCCTTGATGGTGACAACGTCCGACACGGTTTGAATAAGAATCTCGGTTTTTCCCCTGAGGATCGGGAGGAAAACATCCGCCGTATTGGGGAGGTCGCGAAGCTATTTAACGACGCTGGTGTCATCGCGATGACGGCGTTCATCTCGCCCTACCGGACAGATCGAGACAATGCACGAGATTTATTAGACGAGGGACGCTTTGTGGAAGTCTTCGTCGATTGCCCATTAGAGGTATGCGAAGCGCGAGATACGAAGGGATTGTATCAAAAGGCGCGGGCAGGCGAAATCAAAGAGTTCACAGGAATTAGTGCCCCTTACGAAGCACCGGTCCAGCCGGAACTTACTGTGAATACAGCCAGTCTAACGCTGGACGAGTGTACTGAACGTGTGATCGCGCTCCTCGAGAGCAAAGGGCTCATCCCTATATTACAATGAACGCTTGAACCTAGTGTTTCAGGCTGCTAAGTGACTCTTAGAACCCCATTAAGCCACAGCAGCGGCGACAAACAGGCATGGGACCGTCAGTACTGATAGAATTGCGGAACTTGCGGGCGGCGGCGTTATTCCACATATCTTCGACAGCATCCGTTTTGATGTTGCCGATGATGTAGTCGTGGTAATCGCGGCAGAGGCTAACGTCGCCGTTGCTGTCAATTTCCATTGTCATGTAGATGCTGACACACTGATTGTAGCCGAAAGCCTCGGTGTGGTCAGTGTAGTATCGCTGGATTTCCTCCCGCGTGTTGAGTCTTGGCATCATCATCGGTGGACACCGCCGTGTTTCCTTCGAGAGTTTTTCCATATCCTCAAACTTATCGAGGATGACACCGTGATCGAAATCTTTCCATGTCCCAATCCAACCGTAGTGGGTTTGGGGCTTGAACCCGAACCGTCCCTCGAAATCTTCGGTGTGTGCTTGTGCGGAATGTGAGTCGATCCACCATGTCAGATAGAGGATCTGTGCATCTGCATACTGGTTTGTGAATTTGTAAAGATCGACTACATAGTCGATGTTGTACATCGTGATGCAACTGAGCGGGACGATATACGGAAACGCAACACTCCGACGCTTCTTTTCTTCGCTCAATGTTTCTAGTGCTGCTTTTACGTCTTTGAAGTTATCGTAATTCGCCGAAACCCCCGGACGCTGATTGTTGTGAATCTCTTCATTTGGCCCGTCAACACTCAAATACAGAATTTTGCATGTTTCGATGATGTCGTCGGCGCGTCTGGCGAGGTGGGTCCCATTTGTTACCAGCGAGATTGCCATATCTCGCTCTTTGATGTAATGTAGGAGTTCAATCAAACCGGGGTAAAGCATTGGCTCGCCGCCCCAGATATACCATACCGGCGACCAGCCTGCATCGACAATCTGATCGACGAGTCGCTTGTAATATTCGACAGGGACCTCCCGTTGCTTCAATGATTTGAGAGATTCGCCGAGCAGATATCCGTTATCTCCCCACTGCCCACAGGAGTGACAGCGTAGATTGCACATATCCGTGATTCGTAAGCTCACCAGTTGGACATCGTCTCCCTTGCCGTGTTTGGCGCCAAGTGGATGTCTCCAATTAAAACTTTCCTTTGCCATCTGGTATTTCATGAGCGCGTAGGAGGTTGCCCAATCATCTGACATTGCAGTTGCAAGTTCATTTACAAAAAAACGGGGTGAAACACGACTTCGAATTGCCATAACCTTCCTCTCCGTTACAGAGTGTCAAATCAACTGTATTTATAAACTCCTAAATGCGTAAACCAGTCTCTCCATTTTATCCTTTTTCCGCGATCCGACCTAAAACACGACACCTGGTGGCTGAAAGAATTTCGTATCGAACACCGCCCCATACAATCTTGTTCTGAAATAGCGCGTACACCGCATTCAATCCAGCAAGAAACATGGCTATTGGTACGACAAGCGCAGCAGTTCGCAAGGTTTCACGTATGTTAGGCGTATCTCGCAGCCAACGGGGCAGGTTTCGCGAGAAGATACGAAAACTCTGAATTTCGATAAATGGAACAAGGAGTACAAGAAGGAATCTCTCAGAATAGAATATCATAAACGGAATTGAACCGAGCACAAGCAAAGCCTTCGGCAAAAGGATCAGCAAGGTTCCCCACCACTGAGCTTTAAGCCCCATCCTAAAGGTCATCACTATTTGCCGGTTAGTAAACTCTATAATCTGTTTCCAGGTCCGTCTTTCAGTGTGAGTAACTGCAATGCAGTCCGGCACAAAATGAATCTTGCGTTTAAGATCCCTCACGGCGTGCGTCAAATTATGGTCTTCAATGGTTGCGTTCGCCCAACGTTGCAACACTTTGCCTTGCTCAAAAGATTCGCGACGGATCGCGTTAGAACCACCCCAAACCATCGCTAGTGGATGATCCCCTTGTAATGCGATCTGGAAGTTGATCCAAACCGCTTCAACAAGCGATGCCGTGTTTGAGCTATGTGGAAAATAGAACCTCGCTCCCACAGTTGCGCCGACTTTTTTGTCCTGAAGCGGTTGGACGAGCAGCCTCAACCAATCTCGCTCAATTGTCGCATCCGCATCGACAAAAGCTATAATCTGAATATCATCGGAAAACGCCGCGATTGCGGTCATCAGATTCTGCACCTTCTGCGAGCGTGGGAGTGAGTTATCCACGATGTTCGGTGCAAGCAGAGCACGCACGTTAGGATGCCCTTCCGCAATCTCAAGTAGATGTGGATAGGATTCATCATAGCCGGATTCGCGCTTGGTATGCGTGACAAAAAACACCTCATACTCGCCTGCATAATCCTGATCCAGCAGCCGCTTTACATTCTCCGCTGTCTGATCGTCCCAGCCATAATGGGGTGCGATGATAGCAGCTTTTGGGGTGTAATCTGGTCTTTTGGTATTTCGTTCCCGGCGTGCATATCGAAATGAAGTGATAATTATCAGCACTTCTAAAAGAAGGACGAGATAAACTGCTCCAATAATGTATGAGATCATGGGATAATATACAATATAAGTTTAAAATAAGTAGGCAACTGATACAATTTCATCCTAACATAGATGCGTCAATCCGGTCAATACAAAAATAGACAGCGAATTTGTAAAGTTTGTGTCGGTTTGACATACTCCCACACCTATCCCAATAGGAGTGGAATTGTGCTATCAACAAGGATTGCCCAGCGAACTGGGACTTACATCCTCTCCAGCATGGGTTGATGCCCCAACCCGATAGATATTGATCGCAGCGTTACGATCTCTATCCAACTGCGTGTGGCAGTTCGGACACTGCCAAGTCCTGTCACGGAGGTACAACGCTTCATTGACTGCACCGCAAGCGGAACAAGTTTTTGATGAAGGGTGCCACCTATCGATGAACGTGATTTTTATACCCTTTTTCGAAGCGATGTACACCAGTTTTAGGACGAAATAGGCAAACGCTAAATCGCTGACCTTACGACCCCATAGGGCTTTCATGCCTGCGAGGTTCAAGTCCTCAAGCCGAATCTCGTCATATGCATCGGTCAACTGGTGTGCCAACTTCCAATGGAAATCAGACCGCTGGTGTTCGATGGTGCGATGTTTACGTGCTAGGTTCAGCCGTGCGCGTTGTCGGTTCTTTGAACCTTTCCGCTTGGTGCTGTGCTTGCGGCTCGCACGTTTGATAGCGTTGAGACTCCGCTTGAAAAACTGTGGCGATTCTACATCGTGTCCATTATGACCGGTCAGATACCGTTTCAGACCGAAATCGAAGCCTGCGATTTTACCCGTCATGGCTCGGTTCAGGTCGGGTTCTACGTGGTCGGTCAGCACACAGATACAGACATCGCCAACGGCATCCCGCTTAATCGTGCAGCGTTTCGGATTGCCAAGTATCTCGCGGGATTTGAAGTAGCGGTAGATTCGTTTACCGATTCTGATGTGGTTGCCGGGTAGTAATTTCCAGCCGGATTGGGAGAGCGTGAACGACTTGTATTTCTGACGTGGCTTGAAACGGGGACGCCCCCATTTCAAGCCAGCAGCACGCGCTTCAAACATTGCTTTGTAGCCTTTGTCAATCCGTGCAGCCACGTCCTGTATCGATTGACTCGGCAACGCATTCCAATGGGCAAACCGAGGCAACCGCTTCAACTTGCTGATATGATTGATGAGTCTAAACCTGCTGATATATTTGCCGTAGATCGCATAGTAGCGACGCTGGAGTGCGACGCTGGAGTGCGACGCAGTGATTCCAGACCCAAGCGTGGCCTTCTATCGTTTTATGCAGATTGCGATTACCGTGGTTGTTATACAGTTTGAACGTGTAGGTTTTCATTGGAGGCGGCTTTCTGGTTCCGCAAAGCGAGAATGCTCGGAACGGCACTTTCATAGCCCGTATCAAAGGCTGTGAGAAGCACCACCGTGCGGTGGCGTGATACCTTCCCACGAAAGCCATTATAATTATAACACATTTCGACTCCGATGGGGCCACAAAAATGTGCTAAAGCATGGGTGTATAGGCCTCGCCCCAACTGCTCCAAGCATAAATCCTTGGGATTTCCCCCTAAATTGATTTTCGATAAATCGGTGATGTGTTATTATATAGATACATATTGAGATTCCCTTATGGAGGAGTGTTTTATGGCAAATCAATACAATTTTCAAGAGATTGGCAGACTACCGGCGTCGGATGATAACGTGGCAATCGCCACGCGAAGGGTAGATGCTGGCGTAAAGATTAACTACAACGGTCATAGTTTCACTATATCTCATACAATTTTAGAAGGGCACCGTTTTGCGATTCAAGCGATTCCTGAAGGAGAACCACTGTTGTCTTGGGGACTCCCTTTCGGGGTTGCAATTAGTGACCTGTCCCTCGGTGACTACGTCTGTAACCAGAAGATTCTTGAGGCACTTGCGCTACGAGATATTGACTTCGCACTGCCGTCCCATCCGAACTTCAAAGATCAGATCACTCCCTATATCCTTGATGAAGACACATTTCAGCCGGGGGTGCAAGTTCCCCGATATGAGCGCGATAGGGCTTTCCTTGGTTATCGGCGTGACGGAGGACGTGGTGTTGGAACGCGAAATTATATCGTAATCATGGGAACAACCTCCCAAACTTCTGGCTATGCGAAAGCACTTGCAGACAGATTCAAAGAGGTTAGTGCAAATTACGAAAATATTGATGGGGTCGTTGCTGTAACCCACACCGAAGGCGGGGAAAGCACAACGCCTAATAACTTGGAGATGTTGCTCCCGACACTCGCTGGCTTTACGGCTCATCCCAATATCGGAGCGGTCTTAGCTGTTGATTACGCTTCGGAAGTGGTGACGAATCGGATGCTGCAGCGTTATATGGCAGAAAACAACTACCCATTGGAGAGTGTGCCCCACCATTTTCTGAGCGTACAGGGTGGTTTTGATGCCAGTTTGAATGCAGGAGAGGCGGTCGTGAAAGGGTGGTTGCAGTCAGTAAACGCGATGAGGCGTACCGAAGAATCCCTCTCCAAACTGAAGATCGCACTTCAGTGCGGCGGGTCGGACGCATTCTCCGGCGTTTCGGGCAACCCGCTGGCAGCCTATGTCGCGAAAGAGGTTATCCGTTACGGTGGTGCAGCTAACCTCGCGGAGACCGATGAACTAATCGGTGCTGAGCCGTATGTGCTGCAGAACGCCAGAGATTTTGAGACTGCCCGTAAGTTCTTAGACACCGTCGATCGGTTTAAAGAGCGAGTAAGCTGGCACGGTCATACCGCCGAAGCGAATCCCTCTGGCGGAAATAATTTTCGCGGGTTATACAACATTGTCATCAAATCGATTGGGGCCGCAATGAAACGCGATCCGGATGTCTGTCTCGATTACGTCATCGATTATGCGGAACGGATGCTTGCGCCGGGCTACTACTTCATGGACAGCCCCGGCAATGACCTTGAGAGCATCGCGGGGCAGGTGGCCTCCGGTTCAAATATGATCTTTTTTGTTACCGGCAACGGGTCGATTACCAACTTCCCCTTTGTACCGACAATCAAAATTGTTACCACCACCGACCGATACGAAATGTTGAAGAACGACATGGATGTCAACGCTGGAGCTTACCAGGACGGCACACCGATGGAGGAATTGGGGCAGCAGATGCTCGATCTCACCGTCGATGTTGCCGCTGGAGAACGATCTGTCGGGGAAAAGGCGGGACATTCGCAGGTGTCAATATGGCGGAATTGGAAGCAGACAGGACCTGTTGATCCAGAGGCAGTGGTTTCAGCTGATGCTCCAACCGGTGAACCGATCCCAATTCAACTCGGTATCCCGCACTCAGAGCACACCTTTAGTGCTATCCAGGTGGAAAGCGGCTACCGCAGCGATCAGATAGGGTTGGTCTTGCCAACAAGTCTCTGCTCCGGGCAGATCGCCCAGATGATTGCTGACCGCCTTAACCAAAAAGAACTCGGACGTGAACACGGTATTTCGCGATATGTGGCGTTGGCACATACGGAGGGCTGTGGCGTATCGGGTGGCAACTCGGAAGACATCTACAGACGCACACTCATCGGGCATCTGATCCATCCAATGGTTGCCCTTGGTTTGCCCTTAGAACACGGTTGCGAAAAAACCCATAACGACTACCTCCGCCACGCACTCACGGAACATGATATCCCACTTGAACGATACGGTTGGGCGAGTGTGCAGTTGGATGGCGGCATTGATGCAGTAATCCAAAAGGTCGAAGATTGGTTCAGTCGATCCTTGGAGTCAATGCCTCAGCCCGATTACGCCGATGTCGGTTTGGAACACCTTCGGATCGGATTGACCTCCAGCGGGAAAGTGGAAGAAGCGGTTGCACAGAGTCTAGCACACCTTACCGAAACCATCGCCGGTGCAGGTGGAACGGTCGTCGTTCCAGCAAATGCGACCTTCTTAACTTCTCCCACCTATGTAACGAGCACTCTTAGTGATCATTCTCAAGTGAGGAATACCCTATCTTACGGTCAAAGTATCACCGAGCCCGGATTCCACATCATGGAGGCACCCACCGATCATGTCGTGGAGACACTAACCGGATTAGGTGCAACAGGCGTAGATCTGATGTTCGCGCATGTTGTAGGTCATCCCCTACAGGCACACCGAATGATTCCGTTAATCCAAGCCACGACAGAGGAGACCACAGGATCAATCTATGAAGCGGATCTAGATCTGCTACCCGCTGATGAGAATTGGATACCGGAGGACTTTTCAGCGCAAATGCTGGAAACTATCTTAGAGGTAGCCTCGCGCCGCTACACTCCTAAACTTTATGGAAAGGGCAACACAGATTTCCAATTTACAAGGGGATTACTCGGCATATCGATGTAGAACGTGAGATCGATTTTTCGGCGACAGATGTGCATCATGTTTCTGTTCCTGTCTTGATTTTGGGCTTGATCGACCCATATGGTTGTGCTATATTAACCCAAGTTGCTAGTGATTGTAAATCCATCGGTGTTCTGGTAGCGGCGGGGTTGCCCCGCCCGCCAAGGGCTTTTGCTCTCGCGGGGTGATATGTCTGCAGAAGGACGATAGACCCAATACTCGCGCTCCAGAGGAGTGCAATGTATGAGGTTCAGCAATCTAGTGAATCAATGAACGAATGCCCGCGCAGCCCCGACGGGGCGCCATGTATCGCGTAGTATTGGTGAACGATATATTGAGGAGGTTACTTGCGTTCTATTAGGATCAGGAAGCCCCTTTCCGCGTTTGTCAACATTTCCTAACAGACCAATCAGGGAGGAAACCGTGAAAATTACAGATCTCAAAGTATTTCCAGTGGGGCAGTTCATATACGTTAAAATTGCGACTGACGAAGGAATATATGGAATTGGAGAAGCCTCGTTAAGTGGTAGATCGTTAGCCGTCGTTGGGGCGTTGGAACATCATATTAAGCCTCTACTGATTGGACAGGATGCTACCCGAATTGAACATATATGGCAAGATATCTTCCGAGGAACGTTCTGGCGTGGTGGACCCGTGCTACAATCTGCGCTCGCCGGCGTTGACATCGCACTGTGGGATCTGGCAGGGAAAGCACTTGGCGTACCGACCTACCGGCTGCTTGGCGGTGCCACACGGGATAAGGTGCTGGTCTATCGGCATACCGGTGGAGGTACACCCGAACAACTCATTGAAACAGCACAACGACAGTTAGAAGAAGGGTGGAAGGTCTTACGAATTTCGCCCATTGATACTATTGAGGGTGGATTTAATCAGAAACTCGCAGTAATGCGCGGCATTGAACATTTCAGCGCGTTGCGTGAGGCAATCGGCGATGAGGCTGAAGTCATCTTTGAGGTCCATACCCGCTTGACACCAACCCGCGCCATCGAATTGTGCAATGGGATTGAAGAATATCACCCATTCTTTGTCGAAGACCCCATCCGCTCCGAGAACCCGGCATCGTTCGCGACGCTACGTCAGCACACAAATGTCCCGATTGGCACCGGCGAACAACTTCCAACGAAATGGATGTTTCGGGAACTGATTGAGCAGGAATTAATCGACTATATCCGGGTGGACATCTGTCATACCGGCGGAATCACCGAAGGAAAGAAGATTGCGACGATGGCGGAAGTCCATTACCAAGAACTCGCCTGTCATTACACCTCAAGTCCCGTTAGTTCGGCAGCAATGTTACATCTGAATATGTCAATTCCGAACTGTGCGGTGCAGGAGTATGCCCCATCGTCAGGCTGGATGGACGAAGTCATTCAGCACGATTTGCAGACGGAAGATGGCTATCTTCTACCCACTGATGCACCAGGTTTAGGGATTGACCTGAACGAAGAAGCTGCGGCTGCGTACCCGCCCACATCGGGTGAACCGCCACATTTGCGGCGGGAGGACGGCTCGGTGCAGGATTGGTAATTATTTGAGTTGCTCATCTATACAACAGGAGACACGGTATGCAGTTTCCCCATCTTTTTTCTCCAATTAAGGTTGATTCACTAGAACTAAAAAATCGTGTTGTTTTAGCTCCCCTTGATGTAGGGCTGCATGATCCAGAAGGGCAAGTCACTGACCGCTATATAGATTTTCTGGTTGAGCGGGCAAAAGGCGAAACTAGCCTAATCATTACTGAATTCACTTCTGTATGGCCCGAACAACGTGTGATTACGACAGCCGTTTGGGATGATAAGTTCGTCCCCGGGCTTACACGCATGGCGGAGGCTGTCAAAGATGCCGGATCCAAGATATTCATGCAGATCGCTGTGCTAGGTGGAAAATCCTATGTTGAACCGTTTGCACCCTCTGCAATTGAAAGCGAACTCTATACCGAAGTGCCGCGTGAAATGACGGTTGATGATATTAGGAGGGTGATAGAAGCGTTCATCTTGGGGGCAACGCGGGCGAAACGAGCTGGTTTCGATGGTGTGGAATATCATTGTGCACATTCCTACCTCGGTGGACAGTTTATGTCGCCCCACACAAATCGGCGGGACGATGCCTACGGCGGTGATTTCGAACGGCGCATGCGCTTTGGCACCGAAATTGTCACGGGAATCAAACAGGTCTGTGGTGAAGATTTCCCGGTCGGTTTTAAGTTTAGCGCGCATGAGCATCTCCATGGCGGCGTGAATGATCGATACGACGAAGACGTGAAAGATGACCTTCATCTACAGATTGCGAACTATATGGAGGAGCTCGGTGTCGCCTACCTGCATGTGGCAACCACTTCTGCAACGATTATGCAGGTCAAAGGATTTGTAGAATGTACCCATCCATCTGTGCCCCCGCTCTATATCAAACCCAACACGCTGGTTGATCTGGCGGAGGAAGTTAAGCAGAATGGCGCAAGAATTCCCGTTATCGCTACGGGCGGAATTACTGACCCAACACACGCAGAGGAGATTATTTCGCGGGGCCGTGCTGATATGGTTGCGCTTGGTCGTACGCTAATTGCCGATCCTCACTGGGCTAAGAAAGCATGTGCGGGGGAAAATATTATTCCGTGTATTCGCTGTAATTTCTGCCACACGTTTGTGGTCATGGACCGTGGTGGCGTCCAGTGTACAACGAACCCCGTTGTAGGCAGAGAGAAGCTGATAGCATTCAATAAAACAACTTCGCCCAAAAAAGTGGTCGTCGTGGGAGCGGGACCCGGAGGTCTGGAGGCGGGTTTGCGTGCTAAGGATATGGGACACGATGTTATCGTGTATGAAAAACGAGATGTGATTGGTGGAGAGTTGATTTCGGCATCAATTCCCGATTTCAAGTGGGATGTTAAACGGCTGCTTCAGTATTATGTCACGGAGGTTCAGAAAGTCGGCTTGGAAATTCAAACAGGAACGACGGTTACCCTGGATACACTAAAAGCCGACGACCCCGATGTAGTGATCCTTGCCACAGGTGGCGAGGCAATTATCCCAGATATATCGGGAATTGGTGGAGACAACGTTGTCACCGCAATTGATGCGATAGTGCGCTGGGACGAGTTGAACATCGGCGAGCGGGTTATGGTGCTCGGCGCGGGTCTTGTCGGATATGAGGTTGCGTGGTTTGCAGCACAACAGGGACGTGATGTCGTTCTGGTTTCCCGCCGAAACGAAGAAGATGTGATTAAATTAAAGGAGCACGGTACCAACTTAGCTGCGCTTAGAAAAGGGGTTCGCGATTCAGGAGCGAAAATACTGGCAAGCCGTGAGCTGAAGCGAATTGACAAGACAGGTGTTGCACTTACCACGAGCGATGGGATGGAGGAATTCCATCCCGTTGAGACTCTGATAATCAGCCGTGGCTATACACCACGAAACGAACTCAAGCGAGAAATTGAAGCCTCCAATCTGGGATGCCAAGTTTACGAAGTGGGAGATTGCGTTGAGGTCCGAAATTTCTTTGATGCGATTAATGAAGGAGCGCATGTAGTACGCGAGAAGCTCGGATAGTTAATACCACCATTAGAGTGCGGGTAGGGGCAACCCTCGTGGTTGCCCTCGTTCCTTGCGCTCCAGGGGAGCGCAAGGTAAAAAAAAGTGCGTCCAATACTAATACTCTAAACCCCCAATAGGGCGACAAATATCTAATAATGGAGGAACAGTAATGTCTTGCAGCTGTAGACAACCCAAAATTAAGAGAGAGATGGTTGTCTGGTTCTTGGTCGTTATTTTAGCAAGTGGAGGGACTGTCTTAGAAAGTAGTGCACAACACGATTGGACAGACCAGATTGCCGCTTTCAAACCCATGGTTGTGAATGTGGAGACCTCTTCAGAGGTTGTGTTTGAAACAGAGGCAAAAGGCACCAGTTTCGCCACCGGCTTCATCGTTGATGCGGCACAAGGGATTATTGCAACCAATCGGCATGTCACCGGCAGCAGCCCCTCCTATGTCAAGATCAACTTCTATGATGGCAGTTTTACAGAAGCACAAGTCCTTTACTATGATCCAACGCACGACTTCGGCTTTTATAAGATCGACCCAAAGGAAGTGCTGTTCGAACTCCAAGCCGTGCAACTCGGTTCATGGCACGATCTTGCGCTTGGGGAGGAGCTGCTCCTAATCGGCAATAATGAAAAGGAGGAATACTCCATCAAGTTTGGCACAGTTGCCAATCTCAACGTGAACAAAGGGGATCGTCATTCCAGCTATATCCATACAACATTTGATCGCACGGGTGGATCAAGTGGGAGTCCAGTGTGGAACACAGAAGGCGAGGTCATCGCCATTCATGCGCGCGGAACCGATACATCCAGTTTTGAACTGCCAATCAACTATGTAATCGATGCCCTTAAACAGATCCAAAGTGGTGAGACAATTAAACGGGGAGAGATTGGTGTCGATTTGGAGTTAATTTCCATTGGAGAGGCTATTAAGCATTTTGGACTACCTGAAGCCTCCCGCGCGGAGATTGGTCCTTCAGATTCAGGAACGCCGAAGGTGATTCAGATTGAATCAATTATTCCCAAAACGACAGGCGAGGCAAACCTTCTCGCCTCTGATATTATCTATCGGATTAATGGCAAGTTAATTCGTGATGATCTATATACTTTTGATGCGATCCTTAACGACAATGCCGGGGAAAATGTGACCCTGGATATCTATCGCAATGGACAGGCTGTAACGGTTGAAGTCCTCGTAGAAGATATCGAGTTAAAGAAAGTTCGCCGATTTGTCCGCTTCGCAGGATCCGTCTTTCACGATATTACGCCCCAACTCAGGCATCTGCTTTACTTTGAGGCAGATGGGGTCTATCTCCCACATGCAGACGCAGGGAGCAGCTTTTCTCGTGTTGGCATCCGCGAGCGCAGCGGCAACTCAAAAGTAGTTATTCAGGAAATTAATGGACGAGCGATTACGAATCTCGACGCTTTTATTAACGCGTGTGCGGAGATTTCAGATGGGCAGCATACCTATGTTGTCATCCGCGACTTCAATCGTTTTGACAGTTCACCAACTCCAAGAAGTCTGACGATTAACCTGAAATTTGGTCCGCTTGACGTGTTTGAGTGGAATGAGGACAATCTTGATTGGGAAGAGGGAAAAAAATAAAATGCTGAACGGAACGTGTATTTTGAAAGAAGGAAATGAGATGCATCGGAGGTCCGGTCTTATGATCTTTGTAATGTTTTGTTTGATGGTATGCTCATTTGGTCCAGCGGGTGCAGATGTTGAAATTGATATCTTCTTACTGAACACTGAATTCTTTTTTGATAGTGACGAACCGCATGGAGAGGTTATTGGCAAATCGGTGCCTGCGCCAACCGCAGAGCAATATGAGGCAAAAGCCAAAACGATCGCTGAACTCATTGAGACCCACAAGGCGAATATCGTCGGCCTCGTTGAGGTCGAAAATCAAGCTGTCCTCGAAAAAGTCAAATCCTACCTCACAGATCCGGATGACTGGCAAATTGCCTTTGATGAAGGTAGGGACACCTATACCGGTCAGGATGTCGCTATCCTTACGAAATTTCGGATTGTGCGGGGGAGCGTAACGAACTTTCCGGAGGAGCGCGAGGTGTACTTTGTGGACGGCCAAGAACGCGATGTAAACCCTTCAAAGATTCTGGGTGTCGAACTGAAGGTTGATAATCAACCCTACTATGTTCTGATTACGCACCTCATTTCTCGGCGCAGCTCGAACGACCCCAAGCGGCTTGCACAAGCTACCGTCGTGCGCAGGCATGCCGTCAAAGCGATGATGGCAGAGAAAAATGTCATCGTCATGGGAGACATGAACGACACACCGACGACGCCAGTCATCAGCAGAGTCCGCGGGTTCGATGACATCTGGGGTGATTTCCTGCAAACCGCTAATGCAGTCGAAGCGGCTGACCGGTATACATACATCTATAAAGATCAGAAAAATCTGCTTGATCACATCTTCATCAGTCCGAGTTTACGGGATGAGTTTCGCAATGTTGAGAAGGCTAAGCGGTGTGAAATTATTGATGTTGATGAATTATCGGATCACCGCGCGATCCTTGTACGGTTGCGGATTGAGCATCCTGTTGTTGTACTCGAAACAGACAAAGGCACCATTGAGATGGAACTTTACCCGGATGTCGCACCGAAAACTGTTGCTAACTTTCTCAAGCTAATCGAAATGGAGTTTTACAATGGTCTCACCTTTCATCGGTATGTAGAGAATTTTGTGATTCAGGGCGGAGATCCGGAGGGTAGTGGCAGCGGCGGACCCGGGTGGACAATCCCAGGCGAATTTCAAAATCCGAAACTTCGATCGAAAATGCCCCGACACCGAAAAGGGGTGGTTGCTATGGCACGGGCGAACGATCCAGACTCCGCAGGCAGCCAATTTTACATCTGCTTGAACGCAAAGCTATCTAAATATTTTAGCCTCAACGGTCAGTACACCACCTTTGGAAAAGTCACTGCCGGCATGGATGTGGTCGATCAACTTCGTAAAGGAGACGTGATGAACACAGTGCATCTGAAGGGAGAAAAGGAAGAATCAATCCCGGCAACCGCGGAACAGCTATCTCAATAGGGAATGCGTAGAATGTGATGTGTAAACACTCACAGGTTCATTAGTTGATCTAGCCCCAGCGGGGCGAAATGTGATAAGTTAAATAAAGGCTGGGTATAATTTACCCACAATATCAAGGAGGTAGTGAGCAATGCCAGAATCATTGAAACAACGCCTACATCGGGGCGAGAGCCTCAAAGTCGCAGGATCTTCCATAGATGCTTCGAGAAGCGAACTCGAAACCCTTCTCAGTCAAGATTCCTACGATTTAGTCTCTATCGACAGCCAGCACGCAGCGTTCAATGAAGACAGATTGGTCTCATTCTGCGCCATGGCAGCGGAGTTGGGCGTACCTACCCAGTTTCGCATCAAAAACACGCGGCAGGCGTATCTAATCGGAAACTACCTAGACCTAGGTCCATTTTCCATTGTGGTGCCACAGGTTGAGGACGAGGAAACAGTCGATGAGGCAATAAACGCCTTCTACTATCCGCCGATTGGAAAAAGGAGTTGGGGACCCAGCTCAGGGTACGGCTTCAAACTGGAGATGGAACGACTGGAGTACGCCGAATGGTGGAACAACAACGGTATCCTCGCCATACAACTGGAGTCGATCAATGCCGTGACTAATGCACGACACCTTGGCAAATCGGGTATTGACATGTTCCTCTTTGGCGCGAATGACATGAACTTTAGTTTGGAACAATATCCAGACCATCCCCTCAAAACGGTTGAGGATATGATCCAGCACGTTGTGGAACAGATGGAGGGGACACACGTCAAGGTAAATGCGTGAGCTATAGGAATCTGCTCATCTGCATGCGTCGGTATAGACTCGCATAGCATTATTTCAGCATGCAAATAGTCCAAAACATTAAGGCTGAATTCTAGGCACTTTTTTCGGTTCAGGGATCGGAGCTATTGTCCAATTTTCAAAGTTATATTCTTCCCAATCTACATGATGAAGAAAGGTCACGGATATCCGTGAACCCCTTTATTTTATGCCTTGATCTCTGTTTGGTGTCGTGCTATAATGACTGCCGATTCGATAAACTGTAATTAAAATACTCGGATCGTGTCCTTTGCTGTTTACACGCCGTTTGACTAAATTCCACAAACTTTCAATCTGAGGTGAACTTGGTGTTATCGCGACGTTCATTTTTTAAGTTTCTGGGCTGGGGAAATTTCCTCGCTGCTGCTGGACTCGCCTTTGGTCCTGGATTGATTCGATTCTTATACCCGCGAGTCCTTTTTGAACCATCTTCGGTCTTTAAAGCCGGATTTCCCGGTGAATATCCTCCCGGAACGGTTAGCGAGAAGTTCAAAAAAAATCCGTATGGTGTCTGGATTGTTCGGAAAGAGGATGGTGAGTTTTATGCGTTGATAGCAATTTGCACGCATCTCGGCTGCACCCCTCGATGGTTTTCATCTGAAAATAAATTTAAATGCCCTTGTCACGGTAGTGGATTTGACCGCGAAGGGATGCACTTTGAAGGTCCCGCACCGAGACCCCTTGAGCGTGTCCAAATTACACTAGCGGAGGATGGACAACTGCTGATTGATAAATCCGTGAAGTTTCTGGAGGAGCGGGGCGATTGGGGGAAACCAGGATCTACCTTAAGGATTTAGTGAAGTGGAGAACTCATCAATTACATTCTCTCCTGACCGTTGTTATGCCCTATCCAATATAATTATACTCCCGTTGGTGTAGCCTTGATGGCAAACTCAAATTGAGCAAGAAAGGAGTTTTACAGCCTTAGTTATGCTATAGCGAGGCAGGCTGAGTCGTTGCTATGAATGAAAGACGTAATGGATTAAAAGAGAAAATCACAAATAACCAAATCTGGCAGTCGATGTTTCGCCATGGTTACGAGAAAACAGGAAGGCGGTACACCCTTCAAGTTCTCCAAAATGTCTGGCTCCATCTACATCCTCCCCGCGTTACCCGCCACGCGATTAATTTCCGATTTACATGGTGCATGGGCGGGATCACCTTTCTGATGTTTCTTGTCACCGCGGTTACGGGTGTGTTGTTGATGTTCTACTATCGTCCCACCGCAGAATACGCATTCCGTGATATCCAATATCTTGAGTTTGACATCCCATTTGGGATGCTCCTGCGCAATATGCACCGTTGGGCTGCCCACGGCATGGTCATCGCAGTGATGCTTCACATGTTCCGTGTTTTCCTGACTGGGTCCTATAAGAAGCCTCGCGAATTTAACTGGGGTGTCGGCGTTATCCTTTTGCTTGTCACCTTCTTCCTTAGTTTTACCGGCTACTTGCTACCGTGGGATCAACTCGCATTTTGGGCGGTCACCGTCGGAACGAACATGGCACGAGCTACGCCAGTTTTGGGACATGAAGGTCCCTTCGCCCCACAGGATATTGTTACTCAAGCGAATGACGTGCGCTTTGCCCTCCTTGGCGGGACAATTGTCGGTCCTTCAACGCTCTTGCGATTTTACATCCTGCATTGCGTCGCTGTGCCACTTTTAGCAAGTGTGTTGATGGCGCTACACTTCTGGCGTGTCCGCAAGGACGGCGGTATTTCTGGGCCTCTGTAGGACTGAACTCATTTTAATCCCTATTGATTGAGGTGGTATATGGATCCTTTTCTCTTATTGATTACGAAGCCTGATAACGTTCCAATTGTTGCAATTGTGTTGTTGTTGCCTTTCTTCACTTGGCTCGCATTCAGTCAAGGGCGCAGAAATGACCTAGCAGGCACACCCGCTGAAGCAGCACTTAACGATAAAGTCTACTGCTGGCCCTACCTCTGCCGCAACGAGTTTCTCTGTGCAATCATTGTAATGCTCGTTCTGGGGATATGGTCTATTACCATTGATGCCCCACTTGAAGAGCCGAGCGATCCAACGGTAACCCCGAACCCGTCTAAAGCCCCATGGTATTTTCTAGCACTACAAGAGATGTTGGTTTACTTTGATCCATGGATTGCAGGCGTTGTTTTGCCAGGGTTGATTATCGCCGGTTTAATCGCCATTCCATATATAGATATCAATCCCAAAGGAAAAGGCTACTATACCCTAAAAGAGCGTCCGTTCGCACTTATAACGTTCTGTTTCGGCTTTTTCGTGTTATGGATTGTGCTGATGGTTGTTGGCACCTTCTTGAGGGGACCCGGTTGGAACTTTTTTGCCCCATGGAAAGAGTGGGATCCGCACAAAATTGTACCGTTAACCAACGTCAACCTATCTTATCTATTCGGCATTCGGAACGAACAGCCCGCCGGTATCTTCGGGATGTGTGTTGTTATCGGATATTTTGCTTTGGGTCCTATCTACTATTTTCTGAAAAGAGGAACCAGCAAATTTCTTCAGGAGTTGGGATTGGTGCGATACATCGTCGTTTCATTCCTATTTTTAACGATGATGTCTTTGCCAATCAAGATGATTCTTCGGTGGACATTGAATATCAAGTACATTTGGGTTACTCCGTGGTTCAATATCTAGGGCGTATGGGATAATGTGTAATTCGTCCATTCAAATAGTAAGGAGTCAATAGGAATCGTGAGGAGCAATAAAGAAATTCGGGTTGAGGACAAATCTTACGCAGCACTGTTTTTTATCCTTTCCGGTTTATTGGGATTCGTTACACTATGGGGGTTCTATAACGAAACAATTACAAGACGACCATGGAAGGAGATTCAGCGGCAATTCTACGAATACGAGTATCAAAAAACCAAGATTGATTTAGAAAAGGCGAAGCAGGATCTGCCTCAGATTGAAGCACCTCAAGACATTGACCCTAAACAAGAGAAGACCCTAAAAGATGCGATTGCGGGGTTGCAAATAAAATTAGAAGAAGCCTTGCAGGAACGCAAATTTGACCAGAGTGAGTCGGATGCAATCAACTATAAATATCAGTATGCACTGCACCACGGGGAAAAAGAGAAAGCGGAAAAGTGGAAGAAGAAATTAGACGAATTTGAGAGTCGGATTGAAGGCGAACTGACAGATGCAGTGCTGGTTGCACAGCGAAATCTTGCCGCTGCCTATAAAGATCTTGCTGAGTCTTATGATGCCCATGGACACGTTGAGGCAGCTTTAGGTGAATATCTCCTTGTCCGAAAATATAATGCATCAGACGTAACAGTTTCGGCGAAGGTTAGTGAACTTCAGGCAGAAATTGAGGCTGAGAAAGCGGATAAAGCGAAATACGCTGAGGTGAACAGACTTGAGGAGAAGCTCCATTCTGTCGGCGGTATTAAGCGCACTTTTATCGGCACATTGGCAGAAAGCCCCTTCACAAAGACACGCACGGTCGTTCAATACTACATTGAAGATTTTGATTATACTGCAGACCGATGTGCAACCTGCCACTTTGCTTCAGACAAAGCTGGATACGACGGATTTGCCAAAGAGCAGTTTGAGGAAATTGAAGGGGACGGCGAAAGCCTGCTGACACTCCAGTTAAAACATCCCTACGTTAAAAAGGGTGGCGAAACGGTGTTGATTGATGAAGAAGACGCCGAAGAGGGTAGTTACGAATTGAGTGAAGACGGTAAATTGACCTTCACTGATCCTGATATTTATGCCGACCTCGTCGAAATCGCGTACGAAACTGGGTATGATTCCGTCCTTCGGACACATCCCCACCGAGATGTGCTTCTCGGCAAACACCCCGTTGAAAGATTTGGCTGCACACCCTGTCACGGCGGGCAAGGACAAGGTCTGACTGAAAAGTCCGCACATGCCCTAGACCATAAGAAAGAGTTCTGGCTGACGCCTGTCTTGGGGTTGGATGAACATACCGGTAAAGTCTCGGAGGAATTGCACGGCTATATGGAGGCCAACTGTCGTCGCTGCCACGATGGTGTGATGATGTTGGATGCCATGAACCCAGAAACAGGGCAGCTCCAAGATTATTCGCCCGTTCTGTCGAAGGGGATGGCGCTCTTTGAGGATATCGGATGTCACGGTTGTCATGCTGTCGAGGGGTATTCCGTGTTAGCGGATCTCGACAAAGTTGGTCCATCGCTTGCCAAAATCGGCAGTAAAGTTAATAGCGTTGACTGGTTGGAAGGATGGATTAAACAACCGACCGCCTATCTATCAGAAACCAAGATGCCAGATTTCTTCCCTGTCGAAAAATTGACCCAAGCGGTTTATCTCAAAAATGGAAATAAGCACTACGGCGTCGTCACCAAGACCGATACCGGCATTATCCTCCAAAAGGACGATGGCACAAAATATCCTTATCCTGATAACGCTGTTGAACGGGTCGTCGACGAAGTAAAATCAATTGCGGCATACTTGGCGCAGATGAAAGATCCCGCGATAGATCAAGCCGATGCCTCATACCCTACGGCACCCCGTGCGATTGCCGCCGGAAAAGAGGTCGTAAAATCTGTTGGCTGCCTGTCATGTCACGCAGTTGATGGACTCGGAAGTGATTTCGCTCCAAAATTGGACGGTGTCGGCAGCAAGCTCACACCACAGTTCCTCCGACAATGGATTAGCGATCCAAGATCTTACGACCCCGACACCGTGATGCCCAGTCTGCGTCTGACCGAGACGGAGGTGGACAATGCAGTTGCCTACCTGATGTCATTGCAAGAGACGGTAACCTCTCCTATTGCTGGCAACGCAAATCCCCACGCAGCGGTTGATCCAATGGAAGGCGAAAAGCTAGTGCGGACCTACGGCTGTTTCGGTTGTCACAGTATCCCCGGCTTCGAGAATGAGTCGAAGGTCGGCGCGGACCTCGGTGAATTTGGTGCCAAGATAGCTGACGAACTGGACTTTGGAGATACTACAGATATCGAACACAGTTGGCACGGCTGGACGATCGGAAAGATAACCAATCCGAGACGCTATCAAACGCGTCGTATTATCTCCCGAATGCCCGTCTTTAGCGAACACATCATCGGTGAGGAGGAGGCACGCGCCCTTGCTGTTCTGCTCAAGAGTTTCCAGCCTGAAAAATACCCGGTGAGTTACATCCACCACCCGAGCGAAAAGACGCGGCAGATTGATGATGGGCGCCGGTTGGCGAAAAAATATAACTGCACCGGCTGCCATGAAATTGAAGGGAAAGGTGGCGATTTCGTGAATGTGGTTGCCGCCAATGAAGAACTAGACCTGCTGAATGCCAAGCGCTTTGCCCCGCCTACCCTACAAGCGCAAGGTGCTAAGGTCTATCCGGAGTGGTTGTTTGAATTCCTCAAAGTACCGACTCCTATCCGCTACGGACTTGAAGTTCGGATGCCGACTTTCGGTCTCGCGGACGACGAAGCGACCGCACTTGTCAAATACTTCTCTGCACTTGACGATGAGGTGTTCCCGTATGAGACGATCGCGTTGCAATCGGCTTCTCGAAGGGAACTCCGTGTCGGCAAACAGATCTTTGACGCACTCCAGTGTATCTCCTGCCATCCGGAACAAGGCGAAATTATCCCACCGGGCAGCGATAAGACTGGACGTCCCGACCTCGCTCTAGCGAAAGGCCGTCTCAAAGCTGACTGGGTCATTGACTGGCTCAAAGATCCGCAATCCTTCCAACCGGGAACTGCGATGCCGCAAGCCTGGCCCAAGATCGGTGGTGCGCATCAACCTGTTGATGGCTTTGCAGTTGATGATGCCGAAGAACAGATCCGGTTGGTGAGAGATTATCTTAACTCCTTAGGCGAGTAATGTAGTAGGCATATTGCTTTGAAGCCCGACCTTATCGGGGCTCCGTATGCCGTAACCTCCATGGTTCATGTAAAAGGAAAGTGTAAAGCACGTGTTACATCATTTCTTAACATGAGCGATGGCTTGTATCCAATCCTTTGTATCGTGGTAAAAGGAGGCTGACAAATGCTCCAAACAGATCCCTCCGTATCTCCCGATGCCTCAACGGGAGGAAATAGTGGTCAACGTATTCTCATCGGCATCGTCATTGCCATTGTCATTGGGCTTATCGTCGGTGGTTGGATACCAGACTTCGCTGCCAAGACAACCCTGCTTGGTGACATATTCCTGAATGCCCTGAAAATGATTGTCGTTCCGCTGGTCATGTTTTCAATGATTGTTGGCATTACCGGCTTAGGGGACATCCGTAATCTCGGTCCAATAGGTGGGCGCACTGTCCTCTATTACATGGCGACTACTGGGATTTCGGTGCTCATTGGTCTAATCTTGGTCAACATCATCCAACCGGGAAAAGGGATTTCTCGCGGCGCAGATCATCCAGAGTATACCTATACCGTTGGCGGCGAAAACAACCGCACCGTTACGTTAACCAACGGCACTTGGGAAAACACACGCTTTGACGACAGGTATGCGCTGATTCTAACCGATCAAAGTGTGCAGGGCGCAATTCAGTCAATGACCGAAAACTCTGCCACAGTAAAGTTGTGGGAACCCACCCAAGGCGGCGAGGAGGTCTATATTGAGGCGGAGGACGGAACACGCCTGCCGTTTCGGCGCGTTGGAGGCCAGCTCGTTTCTGATGAACCGGAGCTTCAGCCCGAAGGAAAAGGAGTGAAGATTGATCTGCCCATCGCCGGAGCAGTCCGTGGAAAAGAAGAGAGAAACATCGGAAACATTTTGACAGAAGTCCTGATTGGGAACGAGCACACCGGGAAAGAGGGCTTGATTCCACGAAACCTATTCAACGCGATGGTGCGGACGGATATTCTGCCGCTGATCTTTTTCTCGCTGTTGATTGGCGCTGCGTTTTCCATCTTGGGTGAACGAGGACAGAATGCCATTAATTTTATTTCGGTGCTGAATGATGGCGTCATGCGTATTGTTCACTGGATTATGATTTTCGCACCGATCGGCATTTTTGGTTTGGTTGCAGGGCGCATTGGACGTGCCGGTGGGTTTACCAAATTTCTGCCTGAGTTGCTTGCCGTTGGGAAATATAGCTTCACTGTCATATTTGGACTCGCTATACACGCCCTCGTTGTGTTGCCTATAATTCTCTTGATAATTGGTAAGCGGAATCCGCTGACCTACGTCAAAGGGATGGGAGCAGCGCTGTTAAACGCCTTCTCCACAGCATCCAGTTCAGCGACGCTGCCGTTGACAATGGAAGGCACTGAGAAGAAAAACGGTATATCCAATCGGACTTCAAGTTTCGTCTTGCCACTCGGTGCAACAATTAACATGGACGGCACCGCCCTTTATGAAGCCGTCGCTGCAATGTTCATCGCACAAGTCTATGGAATAACCTTAGGTCCTGTGGAGCAGATTGTGATCTTTCTGACTGCGACGATTGCTGCCATCGGCGCCGCAGGTATCCCGGAAGCCGGCCTTGTGACAATGGTAATTGTCTTAAAAGCCGTTGGGTTACCGATTGAGGGCATCGGGCTGATCCTGACTGTCGATTGGTTCCTGGACCGATGCCGAACAACTATCAACGTTTGGGGCGATAGCGTTGGTGCTGGTGTAATTGAGACACTCGAATCGCGGGCTGCTCCAGAACAGGGGACAGATTCCTCCGCACTGTCGAGTTAAAAAGAATCATGCGAATAGCAAAGGTGGGATTGTTCAAATGATTCGACATCTTCTCATCATCGTTGGGATATTTGCTGCCAGCATGAGTTGGCTGATTTGGCTCTGTCGAGCGGTGGATCCCAGTACGCGATACGGCTCCGAAGTCGAGTACAATTACGCAAGATATTGTGCCGGTTGTCACGGTGCGAACGGTGAAGGCAATGGACGGATTGGACGGTTCAAAAAGCTAGAACCTGCAAATCTAACGACAACCGAATTTTGGGAGGGTCGTACCGACGAACAATTTATCCACAGCATTGATGCCGGCAAGGACGATATGCCGGCATTTTTTTACTACTTAACCGATGAAGAACAGCGAGAACTGTTCGAGTTTATCAAAGACAATTTTCGACCAACGCCGACGCATGATTGAGCACACCACTGCTCCCATCGCGCATCGTCAAACAGAGGAAAACCTCCTCAGCTAATTCATTGCTAAATTGGATGTCGGTATAGCTAATGGGAAGAGATACGAAAATGTGCGTATCTGTTTTGCCCATCTTAACCTTTTTAGTTTCAAAACTAAGGAGATTCAAAATGAATATCGGAAGGTTCACCCAATGCGCGTTTGTACTAGTGATCGTTGCCCTGATTGTGGGGCTTGCTGCCTGTGACCAAATTCAACAAGTGCTGCTTCCTGCACAACCTGAGAAGCCACCTGATACGGGACTTCCCGGAGAAATTATCATCGGTGTCTCACTGCCGTTGGATGACGTAAACGGCCCTCTGTATGGCTTATCAATGAAACGTGGCTTTGAACTCGCTCAAGCGGAACTTAACCACTATGGTGGACCACAAATCACCTTCATTATTGAGGATGATCAGAGCACCATCGAAGGCGCGCAGGCAGCCATTAATAAACTGATTCATCAAGATAGTGTCTCCATTATCACCGGCATCACTTTTTCTTTTCAGCTCAGGGAGTTAATTCCAATAGTAGAAGAAAACGGAGTTGTATGTTTTAGCTCGGTTGCTTCCGCTGCCGGTCTGAGCGCACTTAGCGATTTTGTCTTCCGTACAGGGCTGCCCACAAATGTCCTAAATCCAGCGGGTATCAGGGCAAGTCAGGAGAAACTCGGCTATCAACGGGCGGCGCTGATATATGATGAGGCCGATGTCTATTCCACGAGTAGCAACGAGGAGGTAACTAAAGCGCTTGCGGCTAGTGGTGTCGATATTGTGATTACAGAGACCATCCAAACCGACGGTACTGATTTTAGGCAACAATTGACTCGGATAATGGAGACAAATCCTGACGTTGTCTTTATCTCCGCCTTATCCGCCCAGATGACCGATATTATGATTCAAGGGCGCGAGGTTGGTATCCCCACCTCTATTACGTACATTGTTCCGGATCTAACCGGAAACGAAGTGCAAATCGCAGGGGAAGCTGCCGAGGGCGCGATTACTTTTACCAATTGGAGCGCAATGGCTGACACACCGGGCAATCAAGCATTCGTCCAGAAGTACCTAGCGGAATATGGTATCGAAGCTGATCCTTGGGCTGCTCAGTCGTATGCTACCCTTTATATTTTAGCGGTAGCGATTGAGAATGCACAATCCACCGAGGCAACGGCAGTCCGGGACGCGCTGGCGACCACCATGGATTTCCCCACGGTTATGGGGAATTTCTCTTTTGATGAAGTCGGGGACGCGGTTTACGACCCAATTATACTGGCTGTCGAGAACGGCGAACTTGTCGCATTTGAGTAAACTTCAGTGCTAGATGTGCTTGACCGAACCCTGTCATCAGCCACTCGCTGATGGCAGGTGTTTCGGTTTTAATTCGGTAACCCCTCGCTGTAAAAGGAGGTTGCCCTGAAGTGAAAATTATATTGAGGAGAGTTACCAATCAAAACTGGTATACCAGCGTTCTTGGGTTAACTGTCTACGTTTTTTTATTTCTAATTCCGGTTATATGGCTTTGGCGCGAATCTAGCCGTGAAGAATTCCCGATTCATATACTCGGTCCGACGCATATCGGGCTTTCGCTCTATCAAATTTTATCCATTGTCAATATGGCGTGGCTGCTCTTCCTAGGTCTTGATCTATTCTCTACGCTGCGTTTACTAACCCGCCCACGAAAAGGAAAACTTCGAGCCATTGTGCTACAACTGGGTGGCATTTTATTGTCAATTGTAGCAATTGTTATAGTCCAATGGGCCACCGTGACGTTGAAGCGTGTAGCTCACGCTTATACAATCGAGTAATATGTGCCAATCATAAGGAGGTAGCATTCACGGATATCCGTGACATCTTCTTTTTTAACTCTTGATTCCCCTTTTCATATGCTGCTATCATAATTGCCATCAACATACAGTCATTTCGATATGGAAGTTCAATAAAGAAAGGATCAGTCCAAATCATGAAAACCACAATAACTCTGACCGTCTTCAGTTTTATGCTCATCGCAAGCCTGACCTATGCCGGCACAATCTCTGGAACGGTTATGTATGATGGGGATGCACCAGCACGCCCAGCGTTACAAGCGACCAAAGACCAGCACTGTGTCGATTCCCTGAAAAGCGGCAAATCTGAAGCCCTTGTGGTCTCCAAAGGCAAAGGAATCAAAAACGTCGTTGTCTACCTACGAGCCCGCGGCGCGAAGCCAACAATTCCTACTAAAAATCCAGTCATGGATCAGGTTGACTGCATGTATTACCCGCATGTCCTCGTTGTAACCGCAGGGACCACAGTAGATGTGACCTCCAGCGACCCGGTGGCACATAACGTCCATTCCCACGCCACGAAAAATGAAGCACCGAATTGGCAGATACCTGGACCCGGTAAAATGTTACCGCTGAAACTAGAAAAACGTGAGGCTATTAAGTTTACCTGTGATATCCACAACTGGATGACCGGATATATCTTCGTCACGGACAACGACTATTACGCTGTGACCGGATACAAAGACAAAGACGGTAAGTGGATCAGCTCCGACGCTTACGAAGGTTCAAACGACACGGGTGCCTACATGATCAAAGATATACCCGCTGGCAAATACAGGGCTCAGGCATGGCACGAAGAGCTTGGAACGACAAAAGCCCAGGTTGTCGAAGTTGCAGACGGAGAGGTCAAAATTAACTTTACTAGCGCCGATTTCAAGAAGAAGTAACATCGCCAACGCAGGAAACGAGTGTTTGCTCAAGAACTCGGTTTCTCTTAGTGCTTTGCACTTTCTCGTGGGAGCCTCATAGGTCGGACATCAATGAACAAATTGTTTTTCACGCTTCATGTTCTTAGTGTCTAACACTTGCTTTTGATATTTAGTCTGGAGTGACAGAGAACGACAATGTATCTCACCAAACATTCTACTATGAGCCAGTCCAAAAACAGGTTATATCTTCTGCTTGGTATGCTTGCTATCTATATGTTTCTGATGGTCGCGACTACTTTTGCTCAAGATGTGACCGATACGGAGTACCGCCCCTTCCCGAAGATCGGCAGCCGTAACGCTGCATGGATCGCCGCTCAACTGCATCTGTTATTTGGATCTTTCATTTTGGGTGTCCCGATGTTCGCAGTTGTCATTGAGTTTGTTGGGATGAAAACGAAGGACAAACGGTATGATAAGATGGCACAGGAGTTCATCAAGTTGTGCATGGGAGCGTTCTCAACGACCGCTCTGATGGGTGGGGTACTCGTTTTTGTCCTCATGTGGTGCTATCCGAAATTGATGAACAGACTGTCGGGAATCTTCGGTCCCTCGATGATTTTCTACGTCTTCCTGTTCTTCGGAGAAACCTTCACGCTCTATCTCTACTCCTATGGTTGGGATCGGATGCAGGGTAAGGTGTCGAAAATGTGGCACCTATTTCTCGGTGTGCTCCTAAATGTGTTCGGTACAGCGATTATGTTCGTCTCTAACGCTTGGCTGACATACCAGACAAGCCCAGCGATTATGGGACCCAAACCCAACCACGAGGCAATTCCGCTTCATGATGAGTCGGGCGCATTCATCGGTACGCTGTGGCAGGCAATCAATAACTATACATGGATGCCCGTCAATATCCACCGTCTCATCGGGAATGTGGCTTTCGGCGGTGCAATCGTCGGTGCTTATGCTGCTTTTCGTTTCCTTGTTGCCAAAACGAAGGAAGATAGAGCGCATTACGACTGGATGGGGTATACGGGCAATTTTATCGCGCTGTGTGGATTGATTCCGCTGCCATTCGCCGGATATTGGTTGGGACGCGAAATCTATATGTTCAATAACACGATGGGCATCAACATGATGGGGAGTCTCTTTTCGTGGTTGTTTATCATTCAGGCGGTGATGATTGGGGTGCTGTTCATCGGAGCGAATTACTATCTCTGGTCCGGCATGACTCGCATCGCAGGTGCGGAAAGATACGCCCGTTTTCGTCCCTACATGATCGCTATTATTGCTATATCTGTTGCAATCTGGATGACACCGCGTACACTAATCGTATCACCCACGGAGTTGGCTGCAATGGGTGGACCAAATCACCCGCTCGTTGGATTTTTCGGTTTGATGACGGCGAAAAATACGGTTGTCAATCTCATTATTTTGACCACTTTCCTGAGCTTTCTGTTTTATCGCCGATCCGGTAAAACGCCAACGGTGGGTTGGAGTAAAGCGGGCAATATCATCATCGCAGCTATCTCCGGACTGGCGGTTGCAGCGATTATCACCATCGGTATTGCAGGATTCAAAGTCGAAAGTGGGTTTCGCGTCAATATCTTAACGCCGGTGCAGGTGCTAATCGCGTTAGCAGTCATGATTGTGGTGACGGTGATTGACCTGGTTATGTATCGGAAAGCGATGCGTTCAAGCGATATCAACTGGGGCGAGATGACAGACCGGTCACAATATGTGCTGATTCTGCTTGCCATTACCTTTACTTCACTCATGGGATTGATGGGGTACGCTCGGTCAGGACTGCGAGAAGCGTGGCATATTTTCGGCGTGATGCCCGACACCTCTCCGGATGCATTCACTCCTCTGCTTGCGGATGCCGTTAACATGATTGCCATTATTATAGTGATTTTCTTTGCTTTGGTGGGCTTTATTTTCTGGCTCGGCTTGTGGGGCGATAAGAAAAAAGAGGGACAGCCACTGGTTGAAGCTGAAGCCGCTACAGGGGATGATTAACAATCAAACACAATCAGGACGAGAGCTATGCAAAGAAAACTAATTAGAATTATATCCTTAATTTTAATGGTTGTGAGTTTTATCGCCTATATCGCGAAAGCACCAGCCTTCCCGATCGCTTCGGAAAACCTGCTGCCGTGGTCAACGTGGTTTTTTATCTTTGCATTGGCGAATATTATACTTTGGCCGAGTGTGGTCAAACTCCTGTCATTCTCGTTGATGGTCATCTGGTTCTATGCGTTCGCCGCTAGCATTGTTCCAGAAACATCGACTGCGACGGTGGATCTTGCGAGTATAGAGCGGACGCCGGATGCGTTTATTGAGGCTGGGGAGATAATCTTTAATGGAAAAGGGAAATGTAACACCTGTCACACACTCGATCCGTCTGCGCCAAAAAGTCGCTGTCCCGATTTAACGGATATTGGTACTCGCGCTGCGACACGTCAACCGGGGAAGGCAGCAAAAGAGTATCTAATCGAATCTACCTATGAACCCCATAAGTTCCTCGTCCCCGGCTACGGAAACATCATGCCGCCGGTCTGGAAGCCGCCGATTAGTCTAACTGAGTTAGAGATCGAAACCGTTATCGCCTTCCTCCAGAGTCAGGGCGGAGAAGTCGATTTGACGCCGTTTGAGCCGCCCGTTGATATCGGAAGCGCGGCAGCTATTGTGGAAGAATTGCCACCTCTTCTCACCGGTGACGTTGAACGTGGAAAAAGGGTGTTTGTCGAGGGCGCAAAGTGTATTGCATGTCACGCCGTTGCTGGCGTAGAGCAACCTGCTGGTCAAACGCTCGATGAAGGTGTTGAAGTTGTCGCCGCGCCTGACTTATCGGATATCGCTGGGTTGAACAGCCTCCGATATATTGAGGAATCGGTCCTATTACCAAATGCTCAAATTGTGAGCGGATACGGTTCCGTCACGGTGAAAACTAACGGTACGACAATTCAGGGAACCCTTGTTACACAAGATAATGAGCAGATCGTTGTGCGCGTTAAGGACGCAGCTGGGAACGAAGAAGAACGCACCATTCTATTGAGCGAACTCGATCCCGAGCCGATTGAAGAACTGACTAATCTGAAGGGAGAAGGATACTTCTGGATTCAGGTAACGCTTGCCGATACGGGAGCCACCATAAGTGGAGATCTCGTAGAAGAGGATGACGAAAGCATTACGCTTCAGGTGGGTGGAGAAACCCAGACAGTTTCCAAGTCGAATGTGAAGGTTCAGGCGACATTGATCGACTTTGACGAAAATGTTATTGTCGGCGAACTGGTGTCGGAAAATGAGGATGAAATCACCTTAATTGTTGATGGTGAGGAGCAAATCATTGATACATTCGATATCGACGAAGGACCAACCTACAGCCGTGCTTTTGGCAAACGACTCAATGTGACCTCCCCTATGCCGGATAACTTTCCGCTATTGCTATCGGTTTCGGATATGAGCGATCTACTCGCGTATCTGGCAAGTTTAACGGGCGCGACAGAGCCGACAGCAGTTGAGGGAACAGAGGAAACCGCCGAATAAGGAGAGTTAGATCGCCATGCAAAAATTATCCCTGTTCACAAAATGCCTAATCATATTTGTCGTACTTTGGCTCTTTTTAAGATTTTTCATTGGTGGCGTGTGGTCTGTACCGTTGCCCGCCAGCGTTATCTCAATGTACCTGGGGCTCATTCTGTTAGCCATTTTGGTTCATGTATCCGTTGAAGATGACAGGTTTCGAGAATTTCTGCGTCCGGTTAAAGAAACCTTGGCTGATGATAATAGAAGGACAAGACGCACCGTACTATTCGTCCTTATTCCTTTGGTGATGCTTGTTTTTACCTATTCTAAGGTATCGACAAAAGCTGATCCACCGGCTGCATTGCGTACTGCCCATCCGGCGCCACCCCCTGAACTGACCTACCGCGACAAGGTTATTGGTCTCACGCAAGAGGTGGAAAACCCATTCCGGCACCTCGAAAAGGACGACAAGGAAGCGTTTAACGCGCATGTAGATAACGGACGTCGGGTATATTATCAAAACTGCTTCTACTGCCATGGAGATGACCTTGATGGAGAGGGACATTTCGCCCACGGTTTCAACCCACCACCCGCGAACTTTCAAGATCCTGGGATTATTCCAAATTTCCAAGAGTCTTTCTTCTTTTGGCGCATCAGTAAGGGTGGCCCCGGTCTACCACCCGCTGCGACCCCGTGGGATTCGGCCATGCCGGTCTGGGAAGACCATCTGACAGAGGAGGAAATCTGGGACGTGATCCTCTTCCTATCCGAATACACTGGATATCGACCCAGAACATTTGGTGAGGCAGACCATTAAAAGGGAGGCTGTAGCGCCAAAAGCTTAAAATTAATTGAGATATGGGATCTGGAGCAGAAGCAAAAAGAATGAAAAAGCGATTTCATAAAAATATATTGCTGATTTCAACCGCCGGTCTTATTCTACTGTTAGTAGTGTTTCCAGTTACGGTTTTTGCCCAAGGCAAACAAGCACCCGAAGCCTCCGAAGCAGGCAAAGCACTCTATGAGGATAAGTGTGCGCATTGCCACGGTATAGAGGGGGCAGGCGATGGATCTGCAGCGGAAAACCTATTGCCGAGACCAAGAGATTTTACACGAGGACTCTACAAAATCCGTTCAACCGAAAGCGGTCAACTTCCTACCGATCAAGACCTCTTTGACATCATATCAAATGGTATGCCGGGGTCCTCAATGCCTGCTTGGGGCGAAATCTTAACGGAGGATGAACAGTGGCAGCTCGTTGCCCATATCAAAACATTCTACGACGGCTTTGAAGACGCTTCACCGCGGCTAATTGATGTGTCAGGGAAAGTTCCGTATTCTGAAGAGAGTGTCGCTAAAGGGGAGGAGTTCTATACCAATCTTGGCTGTGTCGATTGTCACGGAGTGGTTGGTAGGGGCGATGGCACTTCTGCACCAGATCTGACAGATGAATGGGGTTTTCGCACATGGCCCGCCAATCTATGGCACCAGTGGAATTATCGGGGTGGTAAGACAACTGAGGATATCTTCAAGCGATTCATTGGCGGTATTGCCGGTTCGCCGATGCCCTCATTCATCTCAAGTTTCCGACTCGGGCTGTCGGATGAGGAGTCGGCACGTATGAATGAGCTAGAACTCAAAATGGATGACGACGGACTTTCGGAGGCGGAAGAGGAAGAATATGCAGAGCTTGAAGAAAAGCTGTTTATGGTTGAGGACATCATGCTTAAGGTCGAAGAGGGTGAGGAACTTGCCCCTGACGAACAAATTACACTCGATACAGCCCTAAAACCGATTTTTGAGAAAAGTTGGCATCTGGCAAATTATGTAAAGTCCTTAGGGCCCGAAGAACAACCACAAGCAGCGGTCGGCGACAAGGTACTACGGTCACAATATCGGGAAGGTACGTTGCCAAGCATAGATGATGAAGCTTGGAATGAAATTCAGGAAGCTAGCTATTTTCCGCTGGTCGGTCAGATTGTAATTGACCCTCGACAGTTCAATCCTTCAATCGACTCTGTAATGGCAAAGTCGTTCTACAATGATAATGAGATCGCCTTTCTCTTTACGTGGGATGATCGCACGAAAACCCTTCCCAAAACAGATGACGAAACCGGAGAAACGGTTGAAGATGTTTTGGTAATCCAATTTCCGGTCAAGATTTCTGAGGGCCCAACAGATCCGAAACCTTACTTTATCTACGGTGACCGTCGTCCCGTCTATCTCTGGAGTTGGAAGGTTGCCGAACCGTCAACGGTTACAGAGATGAATGCGAAAGGAATCAATACAGCGACAGTCCAATCCGACCAAAGCCCGATCCAGGCTGAAGGTGTGTACAAAGATGGACAGTATCAGCTATGGGTTAAAAGATCGCTCACAACCGAGGATAAAAATGATGTTCAATTCGCACCGGGTGTATTCATACCCATCGCTTTTTCTGCATGGGACGGCGCAAATGGCGATGTAAAAACGAAACGAGCAATTTCGACGTGGTACACATTTGTCCTTGACCCTGTTCCATCAAACAAACGATTTGTCTATCCACCACTGATTGCCCTTATTTCCGTCGGTCTCCTTTTCGGTTTGAGGAATAGCGTCCGGAGACGACACAATACATAAAAATACTGTTAAGCTACAGCAAATGAGAGGTAGGTCATAGAATAGAGAGAACTTCTCTTGTAGCAGGGAGGTTCAAATTTCTTGGCTGTGTTTGAAGCAGTCAAACAGCCGATCCTCTCACTTATAACTTGTTTCAACAACAATTTCAAAAGGAGTTTACTGATGAAAACCAAAGTTACTACAATCCTAACCCTACTCATTGCCTGCGTTTATGTCACCACTGCTACCGCTGCCGGTGGAGACGAAGAAGTTGAGGCGCTGGTCTTCCCGGCTTCCTATAAAGCGATGAGTGTTTCCAATGGTGGTACTATCAGCGGAATGGTAACATTTGATGGTGCCGCACCTGAGATGAAAAAGCTGGAAATTACCAAAGACACACAAGTGTGTGGTAAAACCGACAAACATGATGAGTCGATTATTCTTGGCGAGGGAAATGGTCTGAAAAACACTATCGTTTACTTGATGGATATCTCATCGGGAGCGGATTTCCCAAGCGATGCTAAGTACGAAATGGACCAAAAAGGATGCCAATTTGATCCACACGTGCGCCTCCTGCCGGTTGGAAAACGATTGACCATGATCAATCCCGACAGAATCAATCATAATGTCCACATCTTTAGCTCGGTGAATGCTGCTTTTAATAAATCGCAGCCGGGAACCAGACGGAAGATGAACGTTAAAGCGGTAAAGAAAGCCGAAGGTCCTGTAGCAGTTAAATGTGACGTACACGGTTGGATGGAGGCTTGGATTGCGTATATTCCCCATCCGTATTTTGCGGTCACCGACGAGAACGGGAAATATACGCTTGAGAATGTTCCGCCGGGGACCTATCAGTTAGGTTATTGGCAGGAAGCGTGCGGCTCAAATAAAGACGCACCCGTTTCAGTTACCGTTGAAGCGGGGGGAACGGTTACGCAGGACTTTACACTCGCGCTAAATTGAGCGGATGAGGGAAGATGTTCCCTATCAAAGTCGAGAGCCTGTCTTACGCTTACGGGACTCGACGCGCACTTGTAGATGTAACCTTTAGCATTTCGCAAGGGGAAGTCTTTGGGTTTCTAGGCCCAAATGGCAGCGGTAAAACCACACTTTTCAAGATACTCTCCACCCTGATTCCGGCTGATCCGGCTGCGGTCAATATTCTTGATCATGAGCTTGGTAGCGGATTACAGAGCGTCAGGCAGTATCTGGGTGTGGTTTTTCAGCATCCGAGTTTGGATCTAAAACTCACCGTCACAGAGAATCTCCGACATCACGGCCATCTGTACGGGTTACATGGTAAAACGTTGAAGCAGCGGATTCAAGAAGCGCTCGACCAATTTGAACTAACGGATCGCGCGCATGAGGGTGTGGAAACACTCTCTGGTGGATTACAGCGGCGCGTGGATCTGGCAAAGGCAACCCTCCACAGACCGAAACTCTTGTTGTTGGATGAACCGAGCACTGGACTCGATCCTGGGGCCCGCCGAACTTTGAGAACCTATTTGGCTGACTTGCAGGCCACAACAGTGGTTTTGACAACCCACATCTTGGAGGATGTCGAAGCGTGTGACCGCGTTGGGATTCTCAACAAGGGAAAGTTGGTTGCTATTGGAACGCCGGACAAGTTGAAAAGGCAGGTCAGTGGAGATATTGTCATCGTTGACTCTCCAGCACCCGAGCAACTGGCGCACAAAATAGACCAACAGTTTGGATATGCCGTTGCTTTAATTGCGGGAACCCTGCGCATCGAATGTCACAATGGGCATGAAGTTGTTCGAGATGTTGTCGCTGCCTTCCCAAACGAAATTCGATCTGTGCGTTTTGCAAGGCCGACGTTGGAAGACGTTTTCACCAAACTGACGGGGCAACACTTTGAGGCAGACAGGACCAGCGAGAATTCAACAGTATTGAAAAACAACCACATTTAGCTACATGCACTGAACTTTGTTAATAGCAAGATTCCTACTCCCTGTGGCGACAATTTGGTGGCGTGAAATCAGCCGATTTCTGCGCCAACGAAGCCGTCTGGTGAGCGCGATCGCACAACCGTTGATTTTTTGGCTGCTTTTGGGTGGTGGATTGAACGCATCATTTAGTCCGGCTGGCGTGCCTGAAGGAACAAGTTACATCGAATATTTTTACCCCGGTATCATCACGCTTGCACTACTATTTACAACAATTTTCGCAACCATCTCGATTGTCCAAGACCGTCGAGAGGGTTTTCTTCAAGGTGTGCTTGTTGCCCCGGTTCCAAGATGGGTTATCGTGCTGGGACAGGCATTTGGCTGTACTACGTTAGCGCTCTTTCAGGGTGCCCTTTTTCTGGTTCTTGCACCGATAGTCGGAGTACCGTTAACCCCCTTTTCCGTGTCCGCAGCACTCGGTGTGATGTTGACCTTGTCCTTTGGCTTGACAAACTTAGGATTAATGATCGCGTGGCGAATGGACTCAACGCAGGGCTTTCATGCGATTATGAATCTTATTCTTATCCCAGTTTGGCTGCTCTCCGGTGCCTTCTTCCCTGTATCCGGCGTACCAATATTGCTTGAATGGGTGATGAAGTTGAACCCGCTCACCTACGGGGTCGCAGCCTTGCGTCGTTGTCTATACTTTAACGCATCTATAGTATCTGAGGAGATTCCTCAACTGACGCTATCGCTAATTGTTAGTGGTGCATTCTGTGTTATAACATACTTTGCCGCTGCTCGAACGGCAAACCGTCGTCCGAATGTGGCGTAAAAGAAATAGATCTACAAATTCAGCAGTGTAGAAAGGAGCTTTTATGAAGTGGCTGAATTTTCCTGCATGGCTTCCAGAGAATGTCTCAACTTTTGGACAAGGGGTGGATAACCTCTTTATCCTAATCTACTGGATCACCTCAATTGTATTTTTAGCTGTGATGGCGGTACTCATCGTCTTCATTATTAAGTACCGTTTCCAAGAAGGTCGCAAGGCGGAGTATATCGAAGGTAGCACAACCCTTGAAATTGTATGGACCGCTGCTACCACCGTCATTGTGTTCGGGCTCGCGATGTTGAGTCTGCCACAATGGAACAACATTAAATTCCCGTCCAAGTTTCCCGGTAACCCCGGTGCGGTCGTTCAGGTGAACGGGAAACAATTTAACTGGGATATGACCTATCCGGGACCCGATGGCGAATGGGGCACTGACGATGACCTGCAACTTGAGAACCAACTGCATGTCCCCGTTAATGAGGTTGTGCATATCAGACTTACTGCCGACGATGTTATTCATAGCTTCTTTGTACCTCAACTCCGGCTCAAGCAGGATGCCCTTCCCGGTAGGTTTATAAACATGTGGTTCGAGGCGACGAAGCCGGGCACGTATGAAATCCCCTGCGCTGAGCTCTGCGGTTTTGGACACTCCGGGATGCTCGGATACCTTACCGTTCACACGGAGGAAGATTACGCAGCTTGGATAAATGAACGGTGGGGAGAATAATGAAAAGTCAGTATAGAATGAACGATCACGCACATGAATCTCATGATCATCATCATGAAGAGAGTTTTGTTCGTAAATATCTCTTTTCACTTGATCATAAAATGATTGGCAAGCAGTTCCTAATCTTTGGACTAATTATGTTCATGGTCGGGGGTGGGCTTGCACTGCTTTTCCGTTGGCAACTCGCGTGGCCCGATAGGCCCCTTCCCATCATTGGAGTTTCCAAGGAATATATGGAGGAGGGCGAAGTCACAACCGCTGCAGACCGTAAATGGGAGGAGCGTTTCGATGACGATAAAGAAACGTGGATAGAGACCAGCATGCCCAGCGGTGTGATAGACCCAGGATTTTACAATTCGCTGTTTACAATGCACGCCACCATCATGGTCTTCTTTGTCGTTGTGCCGCTGCTTGTTGGTGCGTTTGGTAATTTCCTCATACCATTGATGATCGGGACCAGAGATATGGCGTTCCCGGTCCTGAATATGCTCTCCTTCTGGTTCAACATGCTAGGAGCGGTTATCATGATGGCTGGATTCTTCGTCCCCGGTGGGCACGCTGCTGCAGGCTGGACTGGATACGCACCGCTCTCTTCAGTCCCTGAGCTTAGCGGTGTAGAGTGGGGACAGCATCTCTGGTGTATCAGCCTTATCGTCATGGGTATCTCGTCGCTGATGGGATCGATTAACTATATCACCACGATTATCAACATGCGAGCACCGGGGATGACTTGGTTTCGGCTCCCACTTGCGATTTGGGCGCTCTTTATCGTAGCAATTCTTCTACTGCTTGCATTCCCTGTTGTCGCTTCTGCACTTGCGCTAATCCTCTTTGACCGGATGGCGGGAACGTCCTTCTTCTTGGCAGAAGGTGGCGGCGACTCGTTGCTATGGCAACACCTCTTCTGGTTCTTTGCGCATCCAGAGGTGTATATCCTCATTCTGCCCGGCATGGGTATGGCATCGGAGATGCTTCCTGTCTTTGCCAGAAAGCCTATCTTCGGCTATAAATCGATGGTTTTTGCTATGATAGCGATCGCTTTTCTGAGTTGGATTGTGTGGGGACACCACATGTTCCAGAGTGGGATGAACCCTGCGCTGGGAGCGAGTTTCATGACCACTACCATGTTGATCGCTGTTCCTTCCGCCATCAAAACCTTTAACTGGCTCGGTACCCTTCACCGTGCATCGATCCGATTTACGGTGCCGATGTTAAACACGCTGGCTTTTGTGTCGATGTTTGTTATCGGTGGTCTTAGTGGTATCTATATGGCAAACTCGCCCGTGGATATCTACATCCACGATACATACTACATCGTGGCACATATCCATTATGTTGTCTTCGGTGGAAGCGTTTTTGCTATTTTTGGCGGCATCTTTTATTGGTTCCCTAAGATGTTTGGACGGCACATGAATGCGACCCTCGGCAAGATTCACTTTTGGATCTCATTCCTCGCGTTTAACGGCGTCTTTTTCCCGATGCACATCCTCGGTGTTGGGGGACACATGCGACGCATCGCCAACCCGATGCAGTATGAATTCTTGCAACATATGCAAGGGATAAATGTGTTTATTACGATTTGTGCATTTATCTTGGGTGTGGCTCAGTTCCTGCTGCTATTCAACGTGTTCTGGAGTATTTTCCGCGGAAAAGTGGCTGAACAGAATCCGTGGCAAGCGACCACTTTGGAGTGGCATGCACCAACGCCTGTGCCTCATGGCAACTTTGGAGCAATTCCGCAAGTATATCACGGACCCTATGAGTACAGCGTTCCCGGTGCTGAAACAGACTGGACGCCGCAGACGGAACCGAACGGCGAATCACCGCACGGTGAACCGGTCCCTGCCGGAGCTACCGCTGATTAAGATAACATAGGACGTAGAGAACGCAGAGCAAATACTTTTTCTCTGCGCTCTCTGCGTTAAGATTTTACCACTAACGACTCATTCTATTTTCTTGCACGGAAAGCCAAAGTATCTGTGCGATGGCTTCCAAAACCATCGATTCAAAAAAGATTCCCTAATCTGTGTTTATCTGCGTCCTATCTAAACCACTAAACTGTGGGAAGGATAAAACTGATTCAATGTATCATCTGTGGCTTCATAGACTTGCTGTATTAACCGCTGCTACAACTTTCATCCTGATCTGCATGGGTGGGCTTGTAACCAGCACAGATTCGGGACTCGCTGTCCCCGATTGGCCCACGACCTTCGGATACAACATGTTTCTCTATCCGATCTCGAAAACAGTCAGCGGGTTCCTATTCAGCATCGACCCAAACCTTCAAGTCGATCTGGATAATCTTAACCTATCTGTGAAGCTACGGGAGGCACTTGAAAAAAACGAGATTTCGATTTCGGAAAATGCCATAATCTCAACCCAGGAACAAGGCAGCAGGTGGAGTCTCGCGGATAAAGCGAATGAACGCACCTATTCGTTGATAAAATCAAGCGAGCGGCTTGATGTATATGTTCACGGTGTACTGTACGAACATAGTCATCGGTTGATTGGGTCCATCGTCGGTTTACTGACAATTGCGTTGATGGTGTCAATCTGGGCGAAAGATGCGCGGAAATGGATGAAATGGCTCGGTGTTATTGCACTTGTTGCAGTGATCGGTCAAGGTGTGATGGGCGGTCTCCGTGTCACGAATCTCAGCAGAGTTCTCGCTATCATACACGCCTGTTTTGCTCAAGCGTTTTTTGGATTGATCGCAAGCCTTGCGTTGTTTACTTCGCGTGGTTGGTTGCAAACATCGGTGAAAATCGACACTACGCAGACTATACGGTTGAGACGTTTGGCTCTCATTACATTGGTGCTTATCTATGTTCAATTCATCTTCGGTGCTATATTGAGACATACTGGGGAACGACTGGATGCCCATCTTCTTTTCGCAGGGCTAGTAACAATTCACATATTTCTGCTCTTGAGGCGCATCTTGAAGAATCATTTGGAAAATCTGGCTTGGGTTCGTCTTGCTTTGCTGCTGGGTGGTCTGCTCGCCGTACAGTTGGCTTTGGGCTTCGGAGCGTACCTCGCCGAGTTTACCGCTCTGGGCAAGGGGGTATCTCCTGTTGCTGGTGTAACAATCACAACTGCCCATGTTGCAATTGGTGCTTTAATGCTAATCGTTTCCGTTATACTGACTTTAAACTTTTTTCACTTGGCAAGCAGATCAGAGATTGTGGCAAGTCGAGGGCTTGTTTCCGATGAGGTATCTGCATGATATCAACGACACAGACGCTGGGGGTAGACCTATTCCAAATGAGCCGCCGAGTATCAACTTTTATTGAGTTGACAAAGCCACGACTCGTTTCGATGATACTCATTACAACCTCGGCCGGTTTTTATATCGCCTCCGCGCAACCGCTTAATTGGCTGCAACTGGTTCATACTATCATTGGCACCGGGTTATCAGCAGCAGGCGTTTTGGCACTAAATCAGTATCTTGAACGTGACTTGGATGCCCAGATGGTGCGAACATGTCACCGACCATTACCCGATCAACGCCTTCAACCGACGACAGCCCTATTTTTCGGAGTCTTGCTCACTGCGGGTGGTTTGGTCTATATGACATTTTCCGTAAATGCCCTAAGCGCATTGGTTACTTCAGCCATTGTTGTAACCTATCTGTTTGTCTATACGCCCCTGAAGCAGAAAACATCGCTCTGTACTGTTGCAGGGGCGTTTCCGGGTGCATTGCCGCCTGTTATCGGTTGGGTTGCAGCGCGAGGAACACTCAATATTGAGGCGTGGGTGCTTTTTGCAATTCTGTTCCTTTGGCAATTACCCCACTCACTGTCGATCGCATATATCTACCGCGATGAATACGCACAAGCTGGATTCCGTTTGCTACCGGTTATTCATCCTGATGGCAGGAGCACCAACAGACAGATTGTTATCAACTGCCTTGGGCTTCTCGTTGTAGCGCTACTGCCTACGTTAATAGGCATTGCAGGTATCGTCTATTTTTTCGCTGCACTTACATTGAGCATCATCTTTCTTGGGTTTGGCATCAACCTATCAATTTCTCGATCGACCGTGGCAGCAAGACGGTTGCTGTACGCATCATTGATGTATCTGCCGCTTGTGTTTCTGGTGATGGCACTCGATAGGTTGGCATAATGGCATGGGGGCATTAAATTTAGATGAGTGATAACGAAAAACAGGGTGACAACCGACGTATCGGTTGGTTTTTATTCGCGGTATTTATCGTCCTATTTATTTGTGCAACGATTCTCGCAATCGTTAAAAACTAAGGCTTATGTTTAGACATTGTGTGACAGAAATTGATTTATAGCGAATTAGAGAAATAAGTCTTAAAAGTCCCGCTGACAAGGGGGATTTAGGGGGTTGGTTGTGCATTGGGAGTGTCTTAGTAATTCTAAAATCTACCATAGTTCATTAATGAGCCAATGATAATGGTTTTCACGTTTCACGCATCACGTTTTACATTCTATTCCGATGAATGAACTAGAACATACATCATACGAACGTGCCGAAGGGGAAAACCGACCAATCAGCAATGCACGTTTAGCTGTTTTGGTACTCCTCGGTGCCGAAATCATGTTTTTCGCAGGGTTAATCGGAACGTTCCTAGTGTTCCGTTTCGGGAGCGCCACCTGGCCACCACCTTCGCAAGCTGATGTGCGTTTGCCCATTGGTGTAACTGGATTGAACACTATCGTCCTGCTCTTGAGCGGCTATACAATGTTTCAAGGACTGCGAGCCATTCGGCAAGACCGTCAGAAAGAGCTCAGAAACTGGCTTTTCGCGACGGGACTCCTTGGCGTAATTTTCCTTGTGGTACAAGGATCGGAATGGATCCGCTTGGTGCATCACGGTTTTACACTTTCATCGGGAGTATACGGCTCAGTCTTCTATGTCCTCATCGGTTGTCACGCCTTGCATGTTCTGGTCGCAGTCCTCTGGCTGCTGGCCGTTTTCGCGAGGGCAATAGCCGGTCGGTTTTCAGTGAATCATTATGTTGGCGTTGAGGTCTGTGCAATTTACTGGGCGTTTGTTGTCGTATTATGGCCCCTTCTTTATGTTCTTGTATACTTAATCTAAATGAAGAAAAACGCCGAGGAGATTTCTTATGATTCGTCGATATTTTTCACTTATAGTAGGGGTTACGGTTCTCGCACTGCTGATACCCGCAGTTGCCGAAGCCTGTCCCTCATGCAAAACGATTGATGACCCAATTGTTCAGGGCTTCAAGTGGAGCATTCTATTCCTTATGGCAATGCCATATATTGTTGCCGGTCTAATTGGCGGTAGCGTGTTCTACGTATACTACCGCACACATCGGACCGATAATCGTAAACCACCTTCAAACGTGAAAGGAGTGTGAAAATTGGAAGAAACTACAACACTCGATCATTCCGCCGATGTCTACGAACCATCCCTTACACCCGACAGTCTGGGCAAGTTGGGGATGTGGCTCTTTCTTATTAGCGATGCGATGTCATTTGGTGCTTTGCTCGCTGCCTACGGTGCCATACGCGCCGGCGCAGCGGAGTGGGCGCCTCCACCCGAAATACTCGGCATTAACCTCACAGCAGGCATGACCTTTTTGTTAATTTGTAGTAGTGTTACAATGGTCAAAGCCCTCGAAGCGATTCAGAACGGTAACCAATCGAGGATGTGTACCTTTCTCGGCTTAACCATTCTGGGTGGACTAATCTTCTTGGGACTGCAAGCGTATGAATGGACAGCACTAATCAAGCACGGTCTCACCCTCACCACAATTCCTCACCACGGGTTGTCTGGTGCTGAGATTTCCGGATCGGTGCTTTTTGGTCCAACATTCTACACAATTACAGGTTTCCACGGTGCCCATGTCACCGGCGGGGTCATTTACCTCATTGTAATTTTGATTAAGGGACTCCGAGGAACATACACAGCCGAGTATAACCACAAGGTCGAAATTTTGGGGCTATATTGGCACTTCGTTGACCTAATCTGGATCATGGTCTTTACTTTTGTGTACCTACTGTAATCAATAAATGGAGAACCAAGATGGAACACGCTCATAAAGAACATCCGAAATACATGAGAATATTTTGGATACTTTTCGGACTCACAGTTGCTGAAGTCGTTGTTGCCCTGCCTTTTTTGAAAGAGATTTTGGGGACACCTATTACCGCAATCCTGCTGATTGGTATGGCATGTTCTAAAGCGCTTTATGTCGCGCTCTATTTTATGCACCTGAAATTTGAGCAGAGAACCTTGATGATCATTGCGTTGACACCTTTTATTATCTGTGTTTTTCTGGTGTTTATGCTGCTGCCAGATTTGATGGACAATGCACGCCATGAGGGACTTAAAGCGGCATCTCAGGTTGTTGATACATCTCACTAAGTAAAACGTATTGCGTGAAACGCGAGAAAGTTTTATGTTTCACGTCTTAGGGGTTATGCTGCATGTCTATGGAAGCCGAAGTCAAATCTCCGGAACAGGAGGCCAGACCTAACGAGCGTGTACTGCGCGGACTTCTCTGGGGTGTGTTAGCCCTCGTGATTGTTGGCATCTTGGGTGCCAATCTCTGGTCATATGTTAATCAAAAGTCCGGCGTGACTGCCGAGTCGCCACTTGTATTGTCAGAACTTGCGACTCATGGACAACTGCCGGACTTTTCCTTGACTGATCAGTTTGGTGCCCCCTTTGCTTCGTCCGATCTCCACGACAAAGTCTGGGTTGCAGATTTCATCTTTACCAGTTGTGCAACAATCTGTCCGCCAATGACAATTCAGATGGCGAGTCTTCAGGACGAGTTTGCGGGGGAGGATGTCCATTTTGTCTCTTTTTCCGTAGATCCCGAACGAGATACGCCTACAGTTCTCCGTCGTTACGCGGATAACTATGGGGCGGATGGTGGTCGTTGGGCATTCTTGACAGGGCAGAAAACGGCTATCTATCAGCTTGCTCATGAAGGTTTTAACTTAGCAGCCGGTCATCGTGGAAGCGAAATTCTCCACAGCACGCGGTTTGTGCTCGTTGATCGAAACCAGCAGTTGCGAGGTTACTATGAGAGCCGAAGCCCGGGGTCGCTGCAGCAGTTACGTAAAGATATAAAAAAGCTGCTTGAAAAATAAGGAGCCTGTTTATGAACCATCCAGAATTAACCTTAACCGACCGCCGATTTGGTCAAACCAGACGCCACGATGCTTGGTGGGTCCAACCTCTTGCTGTTTTTCTGGGGTTGTCTATCTTCGGCATCTATGCGACATGGGCGGTTTTTCAAGGAAACCACTATCACCACGGACCATATCTATCCCCCTTCTATTCTCCGCTGCTCTTTGATACCTTCGGACATAATTCGGGACATAGTTGGTTTGGTATGAAACCCGATTGGGCACCCCTCTGGCTGTCACCGGCAATCCTCATTCTTTGGGCACCACTCGGTTTTCGTTTCACCTGTTACTACTATCGTGGCGCCTATTACAAAGCCTTTTGGGCAGACCCACCGTCATGCACCGTCAGCGAACCGCGTAAGGGATACCGGGGTGAAGGTTCATTCCCACTGATTGTTCAAAATGTGCATCGCTACTTTCTATATCTTGCGCTCGCTTTCATAGTGATTCTTGGCTACGATGCTTGGGCAGCACTGTGGTTTGACAACGGGAACGGTGAAAAATCGTTTGGTATCGGCATTGGTACACTGATATTGACTGGCAATGTTATCTTTCTGGGTGGATACACGCTCGGTTGTCACTCATTACGTCATCTTGTTGGGGGCATCCGCGATAGACTTTCAGGGGCACCCATTCGTCGAACGGCGTACAACTGCGTCAGTTGTCTGAATCGTCGGCACATGCTCTGGGCGTGGATGAGCCTCTGCTGGGTGGGATTTTCAGACGTTTATGTGCGGTTGTGTGCGATGGGGATTTTGTCGGACTGGAGGATTTTGTAGTGGTACAATACCAGACACATGAATATGATGTGTTAGTCATTGGGGCGGGCGGCGCAGGTCTGAGAGCCGCTATCGAAGCCTCTGCCGCTGGAGTGTCCGTAGGGCTGGTATGCAAATCGCTGCTCGGAAAAGCGCATACCGTTATGGCTGAAGGTGGCGTCGCTGCAGCATTAGCGAATGTTGACGAGCGGGATGGCTGGCGAGTTCACTTTGCTGATACCATGCGAGGCGGTCAATATCTTAACAACTGGCGTATGGCGGAGCTCCACGCCAAAGAAGCACCGGATCGCGTCCGTGAGCTAGAAGCGTGGGGGGCGCTCTTTGATCGAACACAGGACGGACGCATTTTACAGCGCAATTTCGGCGGTCATCAATATCCTCGACTTGCCCACGTCGGAGACCGTACCGGCTTGGAAATGATTCGTGTTTTGCAAGACCACGGTATCCATCAAGGTGTTGATGTGCACATGGAGTGCACAGTCATATCGATGCTGAAAGACGATGGTCGTGTCGTTGGAGCCTTCGGTTACGAGCGTGAAAAAGGGCGATTCAAAATCTTCTCTGCGAAAGCGGTTGTGCTTGCCACCGGCGGTGTTGGCAAGGCATTTAAAATTACGAGCAATAGCTGGGAATACACGGGCGATGGACATTCACTCGCCTACCACGCAGGTGCCGAACTGATTGATATGGAATTCGTGCAATTCCATCCGACCGGAATGGTCTGGCCCCCCAGTGTGCGAGGTATACTGGTGACGGAGGGAGTCCGTGGGGAAGGAGGAATTCTGACGAATAGCGAAGGGCATCGATTTATGTTTGACCATATACCGGAACTTTATCAAAATCAAACCTCTGACGATCCGGAAGAAGGTTGGCGATACACACAGGGTGATCGAGATGCTCGTAGACCTCCAGAACTCCTCACCCGCGACCATGTAGCTCGATGTATTGTCCGCGAAGTGCAAGAAGGACGTGGCAGTCCGCACGGCGGTGTCTTCCTCGATATTTCATGGATCTCTGAAAAAATATCCAGCGCCGAAGAACATATCAAGCGAAAGCTGCCCAGCATGTATCACCAATTTATGCAGTTGGCGGATATTGACATCACCAAGGAACCGATGGAAGTCGGACCAACGACCCATTACATCATGGGTGGGATTCGTGTGGATGCGGATTCACAGATGACCTCGGTGCCCGGACTTTTTGCGGCCGGTGAATGTGGTGCAGGCTTGCACGGCGCGAATCGGCTCGGTGGTAACTCGCTCTCCGACCTGCTGGTTTTCGGTAAACGAGCGGGTGAATATGCTGCACAATTCGCCAAAGAAAACGGCGCAGGCAAAGTGAACGAAGCAGAGATTGAGGCAGTTGCAAGTGAGGCGTTAAAGCCTTTCGACAATGCAGATGGCGAGAATCCATTCCAAATCCAGTATGATCTACAGGATATGATGCAAGACCTCGTTGGCATAGCTCGCAGCGATGAAGGATTAAACAACGCACGGACAGAAATCCACAAACTCGGGGAACGCGCCGACCAAGCAGGTGTTGGTGGCAATCGTGAGTATAATCCGGGCTGGCATACGGCACTAGATCTGCAACACATGCTCACTATATCTGAATCCATTGCACTTGCTGCGTTAGAGCGTAGAGCAAGCACCGGTGCACATTCTCGTGACGATTATCCTGAGAAAGATGAGCCGGGCGCGGGCAAGTATAACACGGTGGTTCGCAAGAGTGCGGACGGCGAAATGGAGGTCAGTCGAGAACTGATACCCGAATTGCGCGAAGACCTCCAAGACGTGATAGAGGAGATGGGCTAATGGCAACAGCAACTTTCAGAATATGGCGAGGCGACGCTAACGAAGGAAAATTCGTTGACTATGACACCGAGGTCTCTGAGGGGATGGTGGTCCTAGACGCAGTTCATAAAATTCAGGCGGAGCAGGCTAACGATCTCGCTGTCCGCTGGAACTGCAAAGCCGGCAAATGCGGATCCTGCTCAGCGGAGGTCAACGGAAATCCCAAATTGATGTGTATGACCCGGCTGAACGAGATTCCACTTGACGCGCCGGTGACCGTTGAACCTATGCACTCATTTCCACTCATTAAGGATTTGGTAGCTGATGTCTCATGGAACTTTGAGGTCAAGAAAAAAATTAAGCCGTTCAATCCGAGACCACCCGACGCTGAAGACGGTACCTGGCGAATGGCGCAAGAGGATATTGACCGCGTTCAAGAATTTCGCAAATGTATCGAATGCTACCTATGCCAGGATGTGTGCCATGTGTTACGTGAGCATGATCTACACGATAAATTCATTGGACCTCGGTTTTTTGTTTATGCCGCAGCACTGGAGATGCACCCACTTGACACAGAGAACCGGTTGGAGGAATTGAAGGACACAGATGGAATTGGCTATTGCAATATCACTAAATGTTGCACGAAGGTCTGTCCGGAGCATATCACGATCACCGATAATGCCATCATCCCACTCAAAGAACGGGTTGTTGACCAATTCTATGATCCGGTCAAAAAGCTATTTCGGATTTTTCGACCCAAAAAGTGATGTAGGTCTGGAGAAGTGAATGCAAACAAGAACTGAATCAGACAGCATGGGAAAGATTGAAGTCCCTACAGATCGGTATTGGGGCGCGCAGACCCAGCGTTCATTACAGAACTTTAAGATTGGCGGAGAACGTTTTCCGCGTGAGATGATCTGGGCACTGGGAATCGTTAAGCAATCTGTCGCTGAGGTGAATGCTGAATTGGGAACGCTGGATGCGAATCTGGCTGAAATTATCATCAAAGCTGCACAGGAAGTAATTGAAGGCACCCTCGACGATCACTTTCCACTGGTTGTTTGGCAGACAGGCAGCGGCACCCAGACCAACATGAACGTCAATGAAGTGATCTCAAACCGTGCTATTGAAATGCTTGGTGGTGTCCTTGGAAGCAAAGAGCCCATCCATCCCAACGATCACGTCAACAAATCTCAGTCTACCAACGATGCTTTTCCAACGGCTATTCATGTTGCTGTCGTTGACCGAATTCACAATCATCTGATTCCTGCGGTGACTGCTCTGCGTGACGCACTCTCAGCGAAAGCGGAAGCCTTTAAGGACATCGTCAAGACCGGGCGCACCCATCTTCAAGATGCTACCCCGTTGACGTTGGGACAGGCGTTTTCTGGCTATGTTACACAGTTAAATAATTCGCTCCGTGCAATTGATAACGCGCTACCGCATCTCTACGAACTGCCAATCGGCGGAACAGCCGTCGGCACCGGATTGAACACCCATCCTGAATATGCCACGAAAGCTGCTGCTGCAATCTCAAAACGCACCGGGTTTTCCTTTGTGACTGCGCCCAATAAATTTGAAGCACTCGGTGCTAGAGATGCTATCGTTGAGGCGAGCGGTGCTGTCAAAACACTGGCGTGTGCGCTGAACAAAATCGCAAACGACCTTCGCTGGCTCGGAAGTGGTCCCCGCTGCGGTATTGGTGAACTCCTGTTACCGGAGAACGAGCCGGGCAGTTCGATTATGCCGGGTAAAGTGAACCCGACACAATGCGAAGCCATGACAATGGTTTGCGCTCAAGTCATCGGCAGCGACACGACGGTTGCTATCGCAGGTGCATCGGGCAATTTTGAGTTGAATGTGTTTATGCCTGTCATCGCGTTTAACGCGCTCCAATCCGTCCGACTGCTTGCGGATGCCTGTGATTCATTCAACGAAAATTGTGTCGTTGGCATCGAGCCAAATCGGAAGAAGATACAAGAGTACCTAAACGATTCATTGATGCTTGTCACCGCGCTTAACCCTTACATCGGCTACGACAATGCAGCATTGGTCGCCAAAACTGCCCATCAGGAAGGCAAAACGCTCCGGCAGACTGTGGTCGAATTGCATCTGTTGAGTGAGGAAGAGTTTGATCGGGTTGTTGTTCCCAGCCAGATGATTGGACCGAAGTAAAAAACTGGCAATTAACACCGACAAAAGACATGATGTTTGGGAAGAAGGATAAAAAAATATAAGTCACTAATGGAGGGGGAAGGATGTTTAAAAAAATCTATGTACCTGTTGACAATTCGGACCATTCTGATGCGAGTGTCAATTTCGCTGTAGAGTTCGCCAAAAAATTTCAATCGCAACTCGTTGGCTCTCACGTTTATGCTGCGAAGATGCACGATGTTCGCTTCAAACAGATGGAGTACACGCTCCCCGAAGAATATCAAGATGAAGCCGAACTTGAAAAACAGCGCCGCATTCATGACACCTTGATTACAATGGGACTTCAGTTGATTTCTGATTCCTATCTAGAAGTCATGAAGAATAAATGTGCCGAAAATGATATCCCCTTTGAAGCCAAAATGCCGGAGGGCAAACACTTCATTAAGTTGGCAGAAGACATTCAAGCAAGCGATTATGATCTCGTGATTATGGGGGCTCTCGGTATGGGAGCGGTTAAGGATAGCCTGCTTGGTGGCGTCGTCGAACGAGTTGTGCGCCGGATTCAGACCGATACCCTCGTGGTCCGGAATATAGAGGAGATGCGCGAGCAGAAGGGACATATTCTCGTTGGAATTGATGGTAGTCCCGAGTCATTCGCTGGATTGAAGACGGCAATACGGATCGGGAAGGAATTTGACAGACAAGTGGAAGCAGTCGGTGTCTACGATCCGTATCTCCACTATGTGGTCTTTAATTCGGTTGTCAGTGTCCTAACCGAGCGAGCGTCTAAAACCTTCCGATTCAAAGAACAGGAACAGTTGCACGAGGAGGTCATTGACACCGGGCTTGCCAAAATTTATCAATCTCATCTGGAGATTGCCCGGACTATCGCCAAGGAAGACCACAACTACGAACTCAAAATCACCCTGTTGGACGGCAAAGCGTTTGAGAAAATCCTGCAATACATTCGAAAAACCGAACCGTGGATGCTCGTGTTGGGAAGAATCGGAGTCCACAGCGATCCCGATATGGACATCGGCAGCAACACCGAAAACCTATTGCGCCTTGCGCCGTGTAATGTGTTCCTTTCGAGCCAACGATACGTCCCAACAATTGATGTCACAGCCGAGGAAACAGTGGTCTGGACACAGGAAGCCTTAGATCGGATGTCAAAAGCTCCCCCACAGGTGCAGGGTATTGCACGCACTGCTGTCCACCGTTTCGCTATTGAGCGTGGACATTCTGTGATTACGGAGAGTGTCATTGAGCAGGCGATGGAAACCTTTATGCCGGGGCGTTCAGCGGAACGGATGACCAAGGTTGCCAAAGAGATCGCGACCCAAACGGTTTTGGATTCCACTGCGATTAAGACCTACATCTGCGGTGATTGCGGCTATGCCGCCCGAGACCAGCAGCCTGTGAAATGCCCGGTTTGCGGTGTGGACGGTGCCCGATTCCAGATGGTCGATAAAGATTCGCTCCAGAGGGTTGCAGCTCAGGAGGGCGGCGTAAGTGAAGAACAGACCTTCGATGGCGTGCGTCTCCAGTGGTCGGATCAGGCGAAAAAAGCGTTGCGGAATGTCCCACGGGGGTATATGCGGCGTAACGTGAAAGCGCGTATCGAAAAATCGGCCCGTGTCCAGAAGATAGGTACAATCACCAACGAATTTGCGATGCAGATTATCAACGAGAGCATGGATCAGGCATCCGCTGTCCGTGAAGACGCGCCTGAACTCAAAGCTGTCGCACAGTCTCGTGAGTCTGCTGATACCTCTCAAGGGGATGCATTTGAAAGTCCACTTAAATGGACGCAAGATGCCCGCGCACGATTGCAGCTCGTTCCCGCTGGATTTATGCGGAATATTACACAATCCCGTGTCGAGCAGCGAGCGCAGGAAGCGGACCTCACGACAATTAACCTAGATTTTGCAGCGCAGGTGATTGAGGAAGGGCGGAGTCTGGACAATGAGGTGCTTGGTACTTATTACCAGCAGGATCAGAAGAAAAATGACACGGCGAAAACGGAGGAAGAGTAAATCTGGTTGGGAGTTAGGAGAGGCAAAAGAATCGTTAAGCAAATCGTTATCGATCCACGAATAAATAATGAGATGGGGCTCTGACAGCACAAACTAACAGTTTGCGATACAAAACAGTCTGTCCTAAAGTTCGGAGTAATAGTTCAAGCAACAGAAGTATTGCGCCAAGCATGTGAAACGTAATGCCTAACCAGACGGAGAGGCCGTTTTATGAAAGAAACGATTGATTCACCAAACATCATTCCAGATTTGAAAGTCGATTTAGGGGATCTCGGTTGCGGTGACCTGATCATCGCGCTCCTGAAATCCATGCGATCCCTGGAACCGGGACAGATAGCACAAATTCGTGCGGTTGACCCAGCGGCAGCTGTGGATATCGCCGCATGGTGCAACATGAAAGACAACGAACTCCTCGCAGACTCCTGCGGTGAAGACAAAGCCTATTTTTACATCAAAAAAGGAGAGAATCCATAATGGCTAAACTGATGATTAGTATCACTCACGCCAAGGACAACACCGACAAAGCGACCGTCGGTTTTGTTGTTGCCAACGCCTCAGTCGCATCCGGCGTTGAAACAGTTATTTTCCTCAGCACAGAGGGTGTGCACCTGTCGCAAAACGGCTACTCCGATGATATTCACGAAGAAGGCTTCGCACCCCTTCAACAGCTCATGGCGGATTTCGCCGAAGTGGGTGGAACAATTTGGGTCTGCTCCCCTTGCTTCAAAAAACGCGACCTTGATGAAAATAACCTTGTCGATAGTGCCACAATTGTCGGTGGGGCAAAGGCGGTTGAATTTCTGACGACCGGCGGTTCTTGTATTACCTATTAACACCGGGAATAGGATGGTCTCTCCGACTGTGAGAGAGGCATCCGCCTCGGCAGCATCGACGCATGAGTCATCTCATCATACAAAATTCGGGCTGATTCATGTCTCCCGTTTATCGGAGATCGTTATGCGAGATGAAGATTTACAAGCGTCAGATGATCTTCAGACGCTCCATGTATGTGAAGGTGGAAACCTCGACTGCGGCTCAGGTCTACTTCTGCTGATTCGCAAATCGATGGAAGGGGTGCCAAACGGTGAGGTTTTGGAGATTCGCAGCACGGAAATCAGCGTCAAGGAAGACCTACCCGCGTGGTGTCGAATGACCCAGAATCCTTACATGGGGTGGCGACCTGCCACCGACCACAATAAGTATTTCGTTCGGCGAGGCGAAGCCGAGCAGAAAACGGATGCCGATTACGAAAAAGCGCGGAATTACCGTTGGGGAACGCGCATTCACTGGGATGGTGGCATGCAGACGAAGGTTTTTTGTCGGAATCATTCATGGTCGGTAGGTCAGCCCGCTAGTTTCGATGTGAGGGATGAGGCCCCAAGCGCGGTCGAGTACGTCCTCGGTGGGCTCGGCGCGTGTTTGGCGATGGGTTTTCAGATTCGCGCATCTCAGCGGAAAGTTGAGATTGATGAACTGGAGATTTCGTTGAGCGGACAGGTCGACAATATCTTCGTCTTTCTCGGCACAGAGCAGGGCGGGCACAGCGGTTTCAAAGAGGTTAAGGGGACAATTTATGTTGCGTCGGACGCCGACGAAGAGGTGTTAGAAACCCTCTGGCAAGAAACGCTCGCTGCCTCGCCCGTGACCAATACACTCACCCGTACCGTTGACATCAACGTCGATCTGCGTGTGATCTAAGGGCGTCATTTTACAAATGAAGAAAGCTATGGCTGATCGACACGATCCAGAACTACTTGATGAGTACGATTTCCGTAAAGGGGTTCGGGTCAAATATGCCTAGAGATACCGCGAAGGTACAAATATCATTAAACTTGATGATGTCGCCAAAATATTCCCCAATGCCAAATCGGTCGACGAAGCCTTGAGGACTTTGGGAAAAATCATTGACCGGCATCGACAATAGTACAGGAGGTTTGAGCCATGAAAAATCTACCCCAATTTCCCGTAACTGTCGTCGGGAGCTTACCCCGCTCGCGGGCGGTTTCGAGAGCATTGCGTAACAGAGAGAAAAGTCGAATCACGGATGCTGAATTTAACGCGGTTGCGGATGAAGCGGTGCTCGAAGCCCTTAAGTTGCAGGAAAGCGTCGGGGTCGATATCGTCAGCGACGGCGAACAACGGCGGGACAATTTCTACTCTTTTATCACCCAGTGTATTAACGGTATCCGGTTGATGACACTTGCGGAAATGCTTGACTATGTCGAGGATAAAGCCGCATTTGAACAATTGCTCAACGCTTTGGATGTCCCGGCGTTCGCCCTGAAAAATCCGGTCGTCGATGGACAACTGGAGCGCAGATTCCCACTCGTGTTGAATGATTACCTGTTTCTCAAGTCGCACACGACCAAACCGATCAAAGCCACCTTGCCTGGACCGTATCTCCTGACCCGGTCGATGTGGGTTAAGCGCCTCTCCTACGACTTTTATCCCGATAAAGAATCTCTGGGAGACGATGTCGTTGCGGTCCTCCGCGCAGAATTAAATGCGCTACGGGACGCGGGGTGTCAATTTGTTCAGTTCGATGAACCGGTGTTGACCGAAGTCGCTTTTACCGGTCCCCACGAAACCCACACGTTTATGTGTGCTGCACTTTCAGAAAAGAGCAGTCCTGAAGAAGAACTCAACTTCGCGGTTGAACTGCTGAATCGCGTGGTTGAAGGGATTGACGATGAAATGAAAACCGCCCTACATGTCTGCCGCGGCAACTGGAGCCAACAGGAGGATGTCCTGCTTCGCGGGTCTTACGATTCTCTGATTCCATATTTTAGCCGGATGGACGTCGATCAGTTTGTGCTTGAATACGCGACAGAGCGGGCGGGAAGCATTGATGCCCTCGGCGACCTTCCCGCCGACAAAGAGATCGGACTCGGCGTCACTGACCCGCGTACTACCGAAGTCGAATCGGTCGATTTCGTATTAGACAAGGTTCGTGCACTATTAAATCACCGTAAACCGGAGCAGATCTATCTAAACCCCGACTGTGGCTTTGGAACATTCGCAGACCGACCCGTAAACACAACAAAAATCGCGGCGCAAAAATTACAGGTCATCCATCATGCCGCCGAGATATTGCGTTCAGAAGCGTCGTAACCCATGAAAACGTTCAAACACACTTCCTGTCAGTTACGTCTCTCAGGCAGTTTAGGTAATATTGACTCTGTGCCACATTTTGCCACTCTTCTATAGCTCCGACGCGCTTGAGTGGCTATATCATGGCATCTCACCACATCCAACGCACCTGAAACCGCTGGCAACGTCCGTAGACCAATTGAAGTCAAGGTTTTCTCGCGATAATACCTACGGTTTATACCTTGAGCGATCCGTATTCCCTCCATACTTCATGGCATAAACTAGCAGATTCGTCATAAAGCGACGGACGTCATTCGAGCGACGCAGCCGTAGCATTGTTCGGCTTTCAACCTCTACTGTCTCCATCGCACACATATAATCCTTGCGATTATAGACGACAGCCAGTCGACCGTCTATAACGATTCCTTTCTGGTACTGGAACTTTGACACTTGGGGTTGGTTTTCAGACCCCCAGAAAACATCACCGCCAGTTGGAGGCCGGGGCAGCTGGTAGTAGATATTATAGATTTTATGGTAGAACGAAAGATCTCCCAATGGATATTCGGGGAAGATCCTTCCTAACTCATTAGCGACGATGTTAGCGAACATACCGTTAAATCCGCAGTCATCGAAAAAAAGCATCCCATCTCGTTCGATGATATACTTCCGCAACGCCGCTCGTTCCAACGCAGAAAAGGAATTGGTCAACGGTTCCTCCCTAGTAAGATTCCGTCCAACAGTAATATCCTTGTCGTGCCCCGTCATGATGACCAGTGAGGCATCAAGGATGCGTGAGTCGGTCAGCCGGAGCGAGCCTCCTGCATACTTCATATCGGCACGTAGATTGGTATTATCTGCGAGCCACTTCGCGAAGCTGGGTATGGCAGTTGGATCCTGCCACCAATCGGAAAGGGAGTGTTTGAGCCGAATCAGGCGAATATGTCCCCGAATTTCTGTGCCCTCACCTTCAAGAGTAGCCCCTAGGCGATCCTCAGGAACCAAGATTGGCTTCGCATCAAGAGGCGGGTCTTGTATTCTCCCGGTTTGGTCAACCATAAAACCTGTCCTTACAGCTGTTCCTTCATTTTTTCTGCGTCGAAAGGGTATCCCTCGTGGAAGTCCGCTTTGAGCAGACACAAGACCTCCGCCTACAGTCGGAGTGCCTTGGTACATCGTTGCGGAGTGGGTTGGCACCAGATCCGAAACCCTTGTTAAGGATAACTGTTGGGGCATCGCTTAACGGGAGCGGTTCTCTCTTTTGTGAAAGGTCAACTGCGAAAGGTGTTCCTACCGGTGCTACAGTTCGTAGGGGCAGCTCTTGCGGTTGTCCGTCCTGTACCTCACGAGGTGCCTGTATAGGCTGGAGATGGACATTCCTTGGCAACTTGCGTGCTGATGGAAACAACTCAATCCACTCCACGCTGATGGTGTCGTCTTCCACAATTCCTTGCCGAATCGTTATCACCACAAGCATGGTAAGAATGAGATGAAAGAAAAGAGAGATAATCAGCGGTACCGTTAATCGTTTTTGTCTTCTCATGGTATCGTATATCCGGATTCTGTAGGTTGATTTTCCAAAATCGAGATGCTGTGCTAGATATGGATCTCAACCCACGGGCTAGTGTGCATTGAATATCGCAGGTCAGAGACTCTCGGAACGGAGTTGGGTTGAACGGCTAAAACCGAATCCCCGTCAATCACAATAAACCAGCTGCCTTTCAACACCACCGTTTTAAGATAGATATAATGAAACCCAGCTATAGTGAAAAGCGAAATGTATCGGATTATAATAATTAGATACATTAAACTGCTCGGAAGTTGTGCCGTAAAGAAAAAAATCGGATGCTTAGATTCTGTTGGCATCTGACAGATTGAGTCAATCCCAAATTGACGGCAACAAAATATCAACATGCCCAGCAACTTGCATTATATCAGGTTACTCCTTCAACAACACTAGCACCTTTGCTTCAAGAGATTGTTTCAATTCGCTAAGAGATTGGCCGATTCGGAACAGAAATTGCGTCTCGCCTGCCTTGTCTACGAGTAAAATTGTTGGAATGGGCTCGATTGAATAGTCTTTGAACGTAGCACCGAATTTATTCTCTGAATCCTTTGTGGCAATTCCGACTGGGTATCTAATTTGCTCTTGATCGATAACCTCTTGGATATCGGCATGGTGTTCTAGATCGGCAGAACTATGCACCCCAATCACGATAACCCCTTTATCGCTATATTGATCGTGGATACGCTTAAGCGCAGAGAACCAAATAGCGCAACCTTCTGCATTGACGACGCTTGACCAAAAATTTAGGACAACAACCTTGTCCTGTAACAATTCCAGTGCTATCGGTTCGGTATTGAACCAACGATCAACCTTCAACTCAGGCGCAGGTTTGCCCTCCAATGGATAGGGGAAAGGGGACGGTTCTATTGTATTGTCTTTGTCATCTGTTAACATCGGCCTTTTGAAAGGCAAGACCAGTTGCAGGTCTTCTCGGTTTGCCTCGAATTCGGCACTCGGATTAGAGGGAACGTAACCTGCATGCCATGCATACACGTTTACACGGCTATCAGCAATATCCTTCAGGCGAAATTTTCCCGCAGAATCGGTGATGCTGTCTACTTTTGTGCGAGAACCTTCAGCGTACACAGACGCCCCACTGATAGGCTGCCCCTGTGAGTCAATAACCTGTCCCGCGATGAAGTATTCTGCTTTTGGCAGTACGAGGTCTGGAACGTTCCTAGCACCTTCCCCTAGGGTAAACCATTCGGAGGAGGTTTTTCCATAGTTGGCTGCTTTCGCATAAACCCGATAGACTTTACCAATCTCCAGCCACTCTCCGTGGAATTTCGGGCCCACAGTGAAGTTTCCCTCTGAATCTGTCTCTGTAATGGGTGAAGTAGTCGTACGGCCACCGTGTCCTTCCTCCCAACTCAATCCAATGCCAGCGTGAACGATTGGGTTGCCACTCTCATCGGTCACTTGACCAACGATAGTAGCAGTGATCCGTTGTGCAACTGTAATTACCACGGGATCTGTCTGTTCTTTCGACCAGGCTCCTCGTCCGTGTAGAAGTTCATGTGTTGCATCTACGATTACCTCATTGATATTTCTAGGGACACCGTTGAGTCTAAATTGTCCTCGTTCATCGGTTTGGGTGTGACGGCTAAACCCATAGCCCATAGCCAGACGGACAGATGCTTCCGCCACCGGTTCGTTATCTGCTCTCTGGACAGTGCCGTGTATGGTGTGCCCACGATAACAGACAAAATTGATGTCAGAAATTGTTTCACCCTCCGCGATTTTCCCTCTATATTCTCCCTGAGGATATTCAAAGTAATATTCGGAGCCGGTATTACTTGGGCTAGCAAAAATACCTACCTGTCCGGGGGCCACACAGAATCGATAGCGTCCATTTGTATCGGTTTTAAGCCAATGTCCCATACCCTGAGTCGGTGGATGTGTAGCGTCGTAAACCTGAATCTGTATCCCTGCCACAGGTTGTCCCGTGTCACCATCTGTAATCTGACCCTCTACAAACGCCCCCGGTGTCAACGAGAAGTCTACCTCAGTATACACGTCATTGGCTTTCACATAGATGCCTTCTTGGGCGGGAGCGCGCCACGCAGAAGTTTCGTGCCATTCCCAAGTATCACCAATCATGACAACATACGGTCCTACGATTATATCCTTCAAGATATACGCGCCATCCGTATCCGTATGTGTGATACGATCCTCCATACCCGGCTCCGCACCAACAGCGCGGATTGGTACATTAGCAGCGGGTTTGTTTGAGCCTGCATAGATAACCTGTCCAGAAATGCTGCCCCGCGGATTTTCTATCTCCGTTGCATCCTCCTCATCAACTGAGACAGCCAAAGCGGGGCTTCTATCCCCACCGGAATGATCTGAAAGCCGTGGTTTTTGCAAGGGAGACGCAATAATCGATGTCTCCGCCAATTCGACCATCTCCACCGGGGTAAATACGCTAAGAGAATAGGGATGCTGAAATTGCGAAGTCGCTAACATGCCAACCATGACAAACAGCGTTGCCACCCCTAGCGTAATCGCAGTAACCCAAGGTGTAAGTGGTTTTCCGTTCGGTGTTACAGTCGGCTTAAGGCGGTAGAGGTTTTCAATCAGTTGTTGTGTAAGCGTCGGTGGAAGCTGGAAAGTTCCCCAAGTTTGATGTATCATTTTGATCATCTCCTCCTTTAGATGGTGTCGAGCGCGATACAGACGGTTCTTGATGGCACTGGTTGAAGTGCCAATGAAACTGCTAATTTCTTCGTAGGTCATTCCACCCAAGTAGTGTAGTGTTAGAACGGTCTGATCACCTTCAGACAGGCTATCAAGTGCATCTCGGACCTCCTTACGCAAACGATTATTAGCATACTTCGCTTGAGCCAATACATCAATCTCCGTCACATCTACTTGGTCGAGAGATTGAGTTGGGCGCTGATTTTCTCTAAACCAAGAAATGCAGCACCGCGCTGCAATCACATACAACCAGCCCGGAAAATGAGCGAGGTGCTTTAGCGTTGATAATTTCTGATATGCTTTGAGGAAGGTGTCTTGCGTAATGTCTTCTGCGATGTGAAAGTCCCCGATTTTGCGGTAGGCGAGGGCGTGAACAGCCCCCTTGTATTTTTCCACTAAAAAACCGAATGCGTTCTCATCGCCTTCCAACGTTTGCTTTATAAGTTCCGAGTCACTTTGTGCCATCAGAATCTCCGTGTATCAAGTGTTGGGTTATAGTGCAAATACTATACTCTTATTATGGATGACGCAGATTTTTGGCGGATGTTCCCAGCAACACGATTTTTTTCTGTAAAGAGATCAGTTCACGGTAGGAAATTGTGTGAAGCCTTGAATTTCCCGGAAGATGTGGTATTTTGGGGCACCTTCAGCCATTCGTCTAAAGGGGCAAAGCGCATTTCCTATTGATATTCCGTTGATGATATGTTATATTTTGTTTGAATCATTCCAATAATACTATGGACTCATATCATAATGATTTTTATCAATTACTCAACTTGCCCTCGTCGGTAACTGACCTAGGCGTTACCCGCGCAATAACGGTACTAGCCCAAAAGCTAACCTCCCGGTCAAATGGAACAGAACCAAGAGTGTGCTATTGATATTTATCAAGTATGGTATGTCTACTCGTCCTCTGAAGTTGAGAATTTAAACAGGCTCTTAAGAGAGATAAATTACTCAATGTTTGTCCAAGCCAGGCGTGTATCAATGTCGATCGGATTTTGCTAATGCTCCCCAGAGATCCTCTACATTTTGCGGAAATCCTTGTGTGTCTCGACGGCTCAAGCTATTCTCAGGCGGCGGTCGAATATGCCACGCAAATTGCCCTTGAACATAAAGCCTCGCTAACCGGCATCGGGGTGATTGACTTGCCAGGTATCCGGCGTGCAAGGGGGGCTGCGCCGATTGGGTCCATCTATGATCAACTTGCTGACCAACAACATCTCGAAGATACGCGAGAGATGGTGAGTGGAGTCCTTAGAGATTTTGGGAGACACTGTCAGGAGAAAAAGATTCACCACTCGATCCATTCAGAGCTGGGCAGCCCATTTCGGGAAATTATCGAGGAATCAAAATTTCACGATTTTATTATAATTGGACAGAAGACCTTTTTTCGGTATAACATCAGCCACGAGCCGGGCAATACCCTAGATCGAATTCTCCATAAAGGGTTGACGGCGGTCTTAGCAGTTCCCGAATCTGTCAGACAGATTAAAAAAGTACTTGTCGCCTACGATAACAGTGTCCAAGTTACCAAAGCAATTCAAATGTTTCTCCTACTTCATATCTGGAACCAATGCGACATCACCCTCCTGAATGTCAACAATAGTGCTAGTCGTGGAATACAGTTGCTCGGTAGGCTCGGTGATTACTTTAAAAGATATGGCGTGCAATCCGAAACGGTCCACTTGAGAGGAAGGGCAGATGAAGCCATCCTATCCTACATCCGAGAACATGAAATTGATCTCCTTGTCATGGGCGCGTATGGGAAACGAAGCGTGTCTGAGTTCGTCTTTGGCAGTGTGACCAAATCCTTGGTGGCGCAGGCGGGTATACCGCTGTTCATTTATCATTAGCAGGAACATATGAAAACCTACAAAGACCTCCCCGCCGATGGCGGCTCTAACATCGTTGAACAAGTGACGCAGCAAGTCAATCGGCTGCAAAAACGACTGGCTTCGGTCCGTCATACTGTTGCTATCATGAGCGGAAAGGGTGGTGTAGGCAAGAGTGCGGTTACAGCAAACCTCGCTTCCGCACTTGGATTGCGTGGACACAATGTTGGCGTGATTGACGCTGACATCAATGGTCCCTCAATTGCTAAGATGATGGGGGTGAGAGGGCAGCGAATTGATTATGGCGCCGATGGTGTTAAACCTGCTATCAGTCCTCTTGGGGTCAAGGTGATGTCGATGGATCTGTTCCTCAAGGATGACGAAACTCCCGTCCTGTGGGAATCCCAAACACAGAAGGATGCGTTTACTTGGCGGGGGACAATGGAAATGAGTGCGCTCCGTGAATTTCTCTCCGATACCGAATGGGGAACGCTTGATTATTTGCTAATCGATCTTCCCCCCGGTTCAGACCGTTTACCAAACCTGGTTGATCTGCTGCCGAATCTTGGCGGCACGGTGGTTGTCACAATCCCTTCTGGAGTTTCACAGCTTGTTGTCAAAAAATCGCTGACAATGGCTAAGAAATTACTCAACGCGCCGGTAATTGGCATCGTCGAAAATATGGCAGCTTATGTGTGTGCCGATTGTGGCAAAACTGAAGACCTATTTCCGTCGGGGAACACGGAGGAGATGGCGAGTCAATTTGACGTTTCGCTACTCGGCAAAATACCATTCGATCCACGAATCTCTATTGCTGCCGATGAAGGTAGCGTGTTTGTTGATCAATACCGAAATACTCCCGCAGGAAAGACATTTTTCGGCATCACAGATGAAATTCGGCTGTTCTTTGAACCGCAAATATAACATATAAACGGAGTCAATCAATGAAATTCTTATGCCTTGAATGTAACACAGCGATGGAATTTAAGGAAACGACGGCGCCGGATCAAGGTTCGCTGACTGCAATTTTTGAGTGTCCGGATTGCTTTGCTGAGTTTGCGATGCACATGAACCCGTGGGAGACCCAGATGCTGAAATCCCTCAATGTTCAACTCGGCGGCAAGAGCGAAACGGCACAGCCGATGGAAATGGTGCGTTCCTTCCTGAGTCAAAAGAACCCAGACAATCTAACAGCCGAAGCACCGATGGGATCCACCGAGGGCGGTGGAAAGTGCCCGTTCTCATCGGCTGTAGCGGAAGCATTCGAGGAGCAGCCGGTCGGACCGGTGTGGACGCCGGAAGCATTAGCGCGTTTGGAACGTGTACCTAGTTTTGTTCGCTCAATGGCGAAAGCCAGCATCGAAGAATTTGCTCGTGAAAATGGACATGCCGAAATCACTGCCGAGGTGATGGACACTGCCCGCGGTAGCTTTGGGATGTAGAAATTTATGGCAGTGAGACAGCATTGGTTGTTGTACTCCATCTCAATCATTTATGCTCCCAATCGTCGAACTTTTTATCCGTTGGATACACCTTACCGCTGCATTCGTTTGGTTTGGAGGGATCTTTCTGTCGGTTGCCGTTACGACGCCGGTTTTGAGGAAGCATTTTCAAATCGTTGAAAGTATCCAGCACGCCGCCGCAATTCGGAATCGTCTGCGACATGTTATCCGTTTCACAATTCATATTCTCCTGATCACGGGCGCGATGAACCTATTCATTGTCGGACTAAATACGCAGATGCGATTCTCTCAGAATTACGGCTATTTTATTGTTTTTGTCGCGAAACTTATCTTTGTTGGTCTGATGACGCTGTTTCATAGCCTGCATATCGCCGTCTTCAATGGGCGTTTGGAATCGGCAGTAGTAAATCCCAATTTCAACGATTCAGCGATTGTCAAGCTACAAAGGAAGGTATACCTATTTGGAATTTTTGCTATGCTCGCTGGACTTGTTATATTCGTGCTATCCTTGAGTTTTAGACTGGATTGATAAATCAAGGGATCGATTATTAGGGAATCAAATAGATGGAAACGAAGGTCCAAGCCGTTTCATGGAATATCACACGGCTATGCAATCTCAAATGCACACACTGCTATCTACCCGCTGGGTTTGTAGATACCAACGAGTTTCCGGACGGGTATTATCGAGATTCGGAACTAAGCCAGGAACAGTGCTTCCGTGTGATTGATGAGATTGCCGAGATCAATCCCAACATCCTCCTGATCCTCACAGGTGGGGAGCCGTTGCTGCGACCCGATATTTTGAAAATATCAGATTACGCAGCGCGAACCGGATTCTTGGTAGTGATGGGCACAAATGGTGTCCTGCTGAACGACGAGACGGTGCAGAGGATGAGCGACCACGGTGTCGCTGGAGCAGGCATCAGTTTGGATGCTGTGGATCCAGTTAATCACGACAAATTCCGCGGAATGGAGGGGGCTTGGGAAGGCACGATGCACGGCGTCAAAGCTCTCAAGCGGGCAAACCTCGATTTCCTTGTGCAGACCTCTGTGACCCGTTGGAATTACAATGAAATCCCACAAATCGTTGACTTTGCTTATCAACTTGGGGCAAAGGTATTCAACCTTTATTTCCTCGTAAGAACCGGTAGAGGGAAAACAGTGATGGATATCACCCCTGCTCAATATGAAGCGATGCTCTCCACGCTCTTTGAGTTACAGGCAAAATATCGTGGCAAAATGCTCGTTGCAGCGAAATGTGCGCCTCACTACAAACGGGTTATCTATGAGCAACAATCGGACTCGCCGTTTCTGCAAGCTTATCCGAGCGGTACATGTCCCTGTGGTATTTATTACTGCCGCATCACGCCTGAAGGCGATTTGACGCCGTGCCCATACATGCCAGTGAGCGTCGGTAACCTAAAGACGGAAAATTTTGCAACGCTCTGGAATCAATCAAAAGTATTTCACGAACTACGAGATCGGAAACTGCTGGAAGGCAAATGTGGTGCATGCGAATTTCGCGACGTCTGTGGTGGCTGCCGTGCCCGCGCCTACGCGCTCACCGATAACTATCTCGCTGAGGACCCGTCCTGCGATTATCAGCCGGGACAGGCGGGAGGCCAAAACATTCGGTTTGAAAAGACTACCCCTTTTGCTGCCGAAACCGACTACGAATTACAATGGACAGAGGCTGCACAACAAAGATTGCAGCGTGTTCCCTCCTTCGCGCGGGGGATGGTCACCAAAAGCGTCGAAAAATATGCCCGCGAACACGGACACAATGAAATTACGCCGGAAATCATGAAAGCTGTCAAGGATCGGTTTGATAAAACAGGGATTCCCTCCTTCAGACCGCGACGGTAAAATATAGGAACAGATACATATCACGCCTAATGTCGGCACATTTGAGGAGAGAAATAATGAACAGTGAAAACAAAGTTGAAGAACGATTATCCGCGGTCGAAGACCGATTGAATCGATTGGAAGATCTGCTGGTTGGTATCAGCGAGAAATTAGATCAGAAACCCCAGCCGACTCCTATTAACGAGGAGAAAGGGGAAGCATTCAAAGGTTGGGTGACCGATTACGTGTCCATGCGCTTGCAGCAACTCGTACCAGAGACGTGCGACCATCCCGCTGAAGCCAAAGCGGGAGAAGGACCATTTTTGGGGAATACCTCAATCCGTTGCACGGAGGAAGTCGTTCACCGCGTGAAGCGAATCCCCATTCCATTTGTTCGGGAGATGGTTGTCCAGCGCGTTGCTGACAATGCCCGACGTGCGAATGTGGAGGTAATTGAAATTGACTTCTTTGAGAAAGCGGCAACCTTTTGACAATGCGAAGCGACGGAGGAGTTTCCTCTGCCACACTTCCACTGGGAGGATTTTTTAACATCTCCTCTTTGAGATGATGCCGATCCCATGCTAACATACCGCCTTGATGGAAATCAACGGGACGCCTATCAAGCCTTAGCCACTCACATCGATTCCGGCTCTGAGGGTGGGACGATTTGTCTCGTCGGAGAATTTCAGTCCGGCAAAACGACTTTGGTCAAGCATCTGCTCAACGAAAAATTTGGCAACTCCACAGATTACTACGTGAACCTGAATCTGTATCTGCTTGATGAATTAGACAAGCAGCGGGCATCAATCGCATACGCTGGGGCGAAAGCAAAAATACATCTCCTAATACAGATCGCTATTGAAGATTTGCTGGATAGACATTTCCAAACGCACAATCTCCTCGTACTTGATGCTATCGAAATGGTATATTCCTACGAGCTCAATCTTGTTGCAATCACTGATCGTTTCGCCGGTGACGGTAAGTACTGTATCATCTGCGTGCCTGAAAGCAAGAAACATGATTACCGCTTCGACTTTAGCTGGGACCTTGCCGGGGAAATCCGAATCAACTGAAAGTTGGGCTTTGGTTATCAAGCCGCTGTAAAATCGCCATAGAACCTCTCCCGTCTATCTCCAGGTCTTTTTGTCTATTTGACTTTGATGTTGACTGAAATTGCGAAATGTGATATAGTTTATTTGGCAATGTTATAATTAATCACCTTCCTTGATATTGAGGAAGCTTGGTAAACGGAGCGCAATGGATACGATCTAAGCAAACTCTAAAGAGTGGAGATAAGCTGCACAGATCGACTGTTCGCGAGTACTGATATCAAGCCTACACAACCCACCTATACCACCAGATTGGAAAGATTCATGAGTAAGCAAGCTGAAATCGCTAACGATCGAGCCATTGAATATTGGGAACAGAATCGCTTTGAAGAGGCGATTGCTCAATGGGAAGAAATCGTTCGTAAAGATCCGAATCTTGCGGAGATACATTATAACCTTGGAAGTGCTTACATGAACCAAGGTAAAACTGAGAGCGCTATCGAAGCATTTAAGCGGGCGCTTACTGTTGATCCCACTCTGACTGAAGCCTACAATAAGTTGGGAATTATCTGTTACAAGCAAGGCAATGCCCGATTGGCGTTCGCCTGTTGGAAGCAGGCGTTACTGATTAATCCGGATTTTGACGAGGCACGCCGCAATATTGGATTAATCCAGAGCACGCCTCAGTTGGATGTAGAAGAAGAAGTACCTGCCTATCAGCATGTAACGGAGGATAATGTGGCGAGTGATGAGAACGCAAGTATTGAGGATGGCGACGACCCACCCACATGGAAAAATAGAATCCGTCAAGGTTGGGGTGTATTCCGAAAAAGGTAAAGCCGCTTCCATGAGAGGGAGATGATTGAAACAAGATCTGCCGATTTGACTCAATTTTTTGGAGGGGCGGTAGTTTCTCAGCTAGTTCTACTCTATTAAACCGTGCCAGTAAGTTTCTATATTCTTGCCACTGCAGCTCCGAGTAAGTTGCTCGTACGTGACACTCAAACAAAATCCTTCATTGAGGTTGTCTAGCCAAATAAAAAAAGCTCCCAATCGCTTGAGAGCCTTTTTCCCCGGTCTTATTTTTGTCAGCTTTATCAGCCTTAAATTTTTCTAACTTCTTCGGCTTGGAGCCCCTTTTCCCCTTCCACAACGTTGAACTCAACCTCTTGTCCCTCATCAAGGGTTTTGAAGCCAGTTCCTTCAACGTTGGAATAATGGACGAAAACATCTTGCCCTTCGTCGGTTACAATGAAGCCGTAACCTTTCTGATCGCTGAACCATTTCACTCGACCTGTTGCCATCGGTGTGTACCTCCTTTCCTAAAGATTCAGAACTGCAAATGAAAATCAAGTTTTAGCGCAAGAGGTACAAAATACAGCATACAGCCGGGGAAATGCTTCCATTTGAACCTAACACCACTTCTTTAATCCATTGTACAGTTACGAATACAATTATACTTGATCCAGAATCGGAATGCAAGTAAGAATTCTATAGAAAAAGTGTTCGACAGTAGAGTCTCTCTCGAATCTGTACAGTATGACGAACTTTTCGACGGTTTCGTTTCACTCCTCTTTTGGGCGAGACAATCTGTAACCGCTATCGTTGTACCTAGTGTTGTAGCGTTTGCGAAATAAAAAGTTGGGTGCGTTCATTCTGTGGGTTATCGAAGAAAATCGCTGGTGCCGCCTCTTCGACAATCGCTCCCTCATCGATAAAAATAATCCGATCTGCTACCTCACGGGCAAACCCCATCTCATGTGTGACAACCAACATGGTCATGCCAGACGCAGCTAACTCACGCATTACATCCAGCACTTCGTTAATCATTTCAGGATCTAGCGCGCTTGTTGGCTCGTCGAACAGCATAATTTTAGGCTGCATCGCCAAGGCTCTGGCGATTGCCACACGCTGTTGTTGGCCGCCCGAAATCTGTGCGGGAAATTTGTGAGCATGTTCTTCGATACCAACCCGTTCTAATAGCGCGAAAGCCTCAGATTCCGCGTCACTTTTTGCCATCTTTTTCACCCAGATGGGACTTAATGTCACATTTTGGAGGACTGTCAGGTGGGGAAACAGGTTGAATTGCTGGAAGACCATACCAACTTCCTGGCGGATACGCTCTATGTTACGAAGGTCATCACTGAGTTCAATACCATCAACGATAATGCGTCCTCTTTGATGCGTTTCCAGACGATTTATAGTGCGGATAAATGTGGACTTCCCCGACCCTGAAGGTCCGCATATCACAACCTTCTCCCCTCTTTTGAACGTCGCAGTAATGCCTCTGAGGACATGGAAATCGTCGAACCATTTATGCACCTCCTCGCAGATAATAATTGAATCATCTGGTGTATTTTCAAGATCTGCCACTATTTCATCGCTCCCTTCCTAGTATACACGCGATAATCTCATACTTACTCAACTCCCAGAGCATCTTCAACCCTCAGACTGATATATGACATAGAGTAACTGAAAACAAAATAGACTATCGCAGCAAATAGATATACCTCAGCTTGCAATCCTAACCAGTCAGGGTTTGCAATAACTGTTTTGGCTATACCCAGTAGGTCTAGCAGTCCAATGACAGTAACCAGTGATGTATCCTTAAAGAGACTGATAAACTGTCCAACGATCGCCGGGATAACCGAGCGAAGTGCCTGCGGTAAGACAACAAGTAGCATCGTAAGAGGATAGTTCAGACCCAGCGCATGAGCCGCTTCGTGCTGTCCCGTCGGAATCGCTTGCAGCCCTCCACGGACGTTCTCTGCCATGTAAGCAGCAGAAAAAAGTGTGATGCCGAGCATTGCCCGCAAGATCTTGTCAATACGAAAATCAGGCAGAAAAATGGGAACCATAATCTGTGCCATAAACAGAATTGTTACTAAAGGCACACCGCGCACTGTCTCAATATACGCTGTTGAAACCCACTTAATCGCAGGAAGATTGCTCCGTCGTCCGAGAGCCAAAAGAACTCCCAATGGAAAGGAGACAACAATACCCACAGCCGCCAGAATAAGCGTTAAGAGAAGCCCGCCCCAGCTGGTTGTAAAAACAGTGGGTAATCCTGCGAATCCGTGTAACCATATCATAGTCCAAGGAAATGATAGCAGCCAACCGCCCAGTATCCAAGGGCGCAACCTTTTCCTGCCTCGAATTAAGAAAAAGGATACTACCAGCAACGTTACTCCACCCAAGAGGCCAAATCTATTCGAGAAGGCGATGGGGAAAAAGGCAAGGATCATTCCAACGCCTCCCCCTACGCATCCGATGACGATGGCGAGCCGGAGAGCGAGGCCACCCCAAATTCCGGCACTCAGCCCCAATAGCAAAGCCAAGGTATAAATCACAATCCATACACGCCATATCTCCTCTTTAGGATAAGCACCGACGAGAAAAATTTGCAGGTTAGCAGGTATAACGTTCCAATTTGCCTCAGTGAACGCCCAAGTCAGAATGCCCTTAAAGGCAATGTACAAAACAACAACGGCCAAAAGGGTAAGGAGTGCATTATACCAAGTGTTAAAAAGGTTGTCCTTCAGCCACCGCAACATGCCCTGCGATTCAGTGGGTGGTTTAATTACTATATCTGGTGTTCGCTCTTCCACGCGCCTCTGTTTCCTCTCATCGTCCAATTCGGTTAATTCTGCGATTGTACCAATTCATGTATGCCGATGTGGTCAAGCTGATGGTTAAGTAACTTATCATAATCATCCCAAAAATCGGGATGGATTGTCCGGTTTGATTCATCATTGTATTACCGATGTTAAACAGGTCTGGGAAGCCGATTGCGACAGCTAAACTGGAGTTTTTGGTAAGGTTCAGATACTGGCTAGTGAGTGGCGGGGCGATAACGCGCAAAGCTTGGGGTAGCACAATTAATCGTAGTGTTTGAAATTCGTTTAGACCTATCGCTTTAGCAGCCTCTCGTTGTCCCTTTGCTACGGATTGTATTCCGCTTCTCACTACTTCAGCGATAAAAGCCCCGGTATACATGAAAAGTCCGATTAAGAGAGCGCAGAATTCAGGTGAGAGATATATTCCTCCAGCAAAGTTAAATCCCTTCAAAGCTGGCAGCTCCAAAGTAAATGGTTGTCCCGGCGTCAAAAACCAGCCCATAAGGGCAACCAGCAGAAACGCTGGCAGCGCCCATTTTGCAGGAGAACCGGGTTGGTCCATCTGCCGAAGTTTTCTCGATCGCACAAGGTAGAGAATGAGTGCTAAGATGCACCCTCCGGCGAGATAGCCGAGCCAAATCTTCACTGCCGATGTCGGTTGAGGTGAGGGAAGATATATCCCCCGTTGGTTGATGAACACGCCTCCGAAGAATGTAAAACTCTGCCGGACCGAGGGAAGTTGAAGAATTACAGCGGTATACCAGAACAGAATCTGCAGCAGGAGCGGGATATTACGAAAACACTCGACATAAATGGCTGCGATGTTTCTAACTAGCCAGTTACTTGATAGCCGGGCGATGCCGACAACAAGCCCTAAGATCGTAGCGCACGCGATTCCTATAATACTAACCCTAATGGTATTGACTACGCCCACCCAAAACGCCCTTAGGTAGGTATCTGAAGGTTCATAAGCAATCCCCTCAGCTATACCAAACCCGGCTTCATCATTAAGAAAATTGAGATTTAAGGTCAAACCGAGTCCGCGAAGTCCTCTTAACATGTTCGTGTAGAGAATTCCAGCTAACAGAACAACTCCAATAAGGAACATAACTTGGAACAGCACACGCAGGACCCGAATATCCCGCCAGAAGGGGATTTTACCTGATACACTGCTACGTGAGTTGTTTTCCATAGTATTGTGGGGGTTCAGGGGTTACGCTACGTTTATGATACTCTTTAACGGAACGGCATCGCATAGAGCAACCCACCCTGAGTCCAAGGCTTATTAACACCGCGCGGTAGACCAATAGGGGTGAGGTTGCGTTCAAAAATTTCACCATAGTTGCCAACGGCAGCGATAACCTGACGCCCCCAATCTTTTGACAGACCGAGTTTCCCTCCCATATCGCCAGTTTCGCCCAAGAATCGCCCGATCTCTGGATTTTTCGATTCATAAGTGCTGACATTTGATCGGGTAATTCCGTGTTCTTCAGCGAAGAACGTAGCGTAGACAACCCAACTAACGACATCATTCCATTTGTTATCACCGTGAATGGTTACAGGTCCCAACGGCTCCTTCGAGATAGTCACATCAAGGATAGTGTGATCCTCTGGATTCTTTAAGGCCCTGCGTCGAGCGGCCAGCTGCGATTTATCACTTGTAACGACATCACAGCGTTCCTGCTCATAACTGTTGTAAAGGGTATCAATTTCCTCAAAAACAACTGGCTTAAAATCTACCCCTAAAGCCCGCATCGTATCCGCTAGGTTTAATTCAGTCGTGCTGCCAGCGGTGACACAGATACTCGCGCCTGCCAACTCCTCTAACGAGGTGACACCAAGTTCTTTGCGCAGCATAAATCCTTGCCCATCGTAAAAGGTAGGTGGGGCGAAGTCAGTTCCCACTTGGGTATCACGGGTGAACGTCCAGGTGGTGTTTCGGATTAAGACATCTATCTCCCCTGTTTGAAGGGCGGGGAAACGTTCCGGTGTTTTTAGCGGAACAAACTCAACCTTATCCGGATCACCGAGAACAGCAGCAGCAACTGCCCGACAATAATCCACGTCGAAGCCGCTCCACGTGCCATCTTGGCCGAGAAAACTAAAACCGGGCAAGCTACCGTACACGCCACAAACTAGCCTCCCCCTCTTTTTTACTTTTTCCAAGACACTCTCTTGTCCACTAGCGAGTGACGGAACGATCAGTGAAATAGCTATCACAAATACGAAAATGCTAAAACAAAACCTACGCATTAAAATTCTCCTCTTTACTTTAGAATGAAGATGAACTCAAAACCCGCTACTATCAGAACTCGGAAAGCCTGAAATAACTTGGCTTCAACAATAATTCTAACACAATTGTAGGTGGCTGTCAATCAATCCACTAGCGATAAAAACAGGGAGAGTCCCTACAAGTCAAATCGACGCCTCGCAAGCACCACAAGCCAGTTTTTGGTGCCGATCTCTATAGAATTATGGTATAATGAGCAACCGTTCTGCCGAGCGACGTCCCGAGAAACGCAATACCGGTACAGGGGCAAGAATTTACAATATATCAACTCCACGAGGTCTGCCTCATGTCATTCGATAGCCTAGCTTTACATCTTGTGACGGATGAACTCCGTCATACAATTCTGAATGGGACCATTCGGCATATTGAACAGTTGAACCCTCACAGCATTGTTCTGAAGATCTCTCAATCAACCAGAAGCCACTTCTTGCTGATTTCAACCCATTCCGTTCATGCCCGCGCTCACCTGATTGAAAGTCCGCCGAAAGGACAATCAAGATCTCATTTTGCAGATTTCTTGATGAAGCACGTTATGCGGGGGAAACTCATAGCGATAGAGCAAGTTGGCTTAGATCGCGTCCTGAAACTCACCATTGCCCCCACTTCTGACATTCTCGAACCGTCGCCTAAGTCCATTATCGCTGAAGTTATGGGCAAGTACAGCAATATCATCCTTGTTGACGAAGCGAGTGGCAATATCCTCGAAAGCATCAAACATATTGACGAAACAATGAGTCGCTATCGTGAGGTGTTGCCCGGCTTACCTTACACCCCACCACCGCAGCAGGATAAATGTCACCCTCTCAAATTAGATCAAGACACCTTTTTTGCGCTTGTTGAAAATCAGAAGATTAGTTGGCGGTTTCTCTTTAACCAGATTGACGGATTGAGTCCAACCCTCGCTAAGGAGATTATCGCACGTGCTGACAATCCAGCGACTCTAGCTGGCCTTTGGGAGGCGTATCAGCAGGTTGTAGGCTGTTTCCAGTCCTCTGCCAACCGACCCCAAGTGCTTATTGAAACAGACGATTCGACTGAAAACCCTGAATTAGAAGAGGGCGCCAATTACACAGATCGATTGGATGATGGAGACAAGGTTGTGGCTGTATCCGCGCTCAAACTGTTGCAATTCCCAGATACTGCAAGCTGCTATTTCGAGACAATGAGCGAAGCCCTAACCGCCTACTATGATGCAATCACTCGCGATGAGGCGATGCAATCGGAACGGAATACGCTGCGCCAAGTTTTGGGCAAGATAACCACCACGCTGGAGCGAAAACAGGTGTCGCTACGGCAGGATTTGGAAAATGCGGAACAGGCGGAAGATTATCGGATCAAAGGCGAACTCCTCACTGCGAACTTGCACAACGTCGAGCGAGGACGGACAGTTGTTCAGGTACAGAACTACTACAGTCCCAATTTGAATGAGTTGTCAATCGAGCTTAATCCGCAGCTTAGTCCGTCAGAAAATGCTCAACAATACTTCAAGAAGTACACCAAAGCGAAACGCGGGGTTTCCGTTATCCATCGGTTGATTGCTGATAATGAAGCAGAGCAAAAGATGTTACAGGCTTATGCGTCGGAAGTGGAAGAGGCAAAGGGGTTGAAAGAACTACGAGGAATTCAGTCCGAGTTTGTAAAAAAAGGTTGGATAAAAGAAACGAAACGTCAATCCAAGCAAAGCGAATCCGCCGGCGCATTTCGGAAATATACCTCGCCTGATGGTTTTCAAATTTATGTGGGGCGGAATAGCAAGGAAAACGACCTGCTCCTTCGTCGGGTTGCTTCAAGCCGAGATATGTGGCTACACGCAAAGCAGATTCACGGGTCACACGTTATCATTCGCAATCCCGAAAACAAGCCGGGTATCCCAATGCCGACGCTGCTGAAAGCCGCTCAAATTGCGGCATTCTTTAGTAAAGCGCAACACTCCAGCTATGTTCCGGTGGATTATACATGGTTTCGGTATGTCGTCAAACCGAAGGGAACCGCCGCAGGTTTCGTGAATTACACACACGAAAAAACATTGCATGTTGAACCCAGCGTGTAAAAGCCAAAGCAACATCCTCGCTGCTCCTGTTTGGTCCAGTGTATTCAACGAACGAGCACATCAGATTTTGAAAATCTCGCCCAAACGTCCCCCTAGAATACGGCCTGCACTAACTAAACACCCTATCAAGATAAACATTCCTACCACGCCCAATGCAGAAGCAATATACGCCCCACCAACCGGACGCTGTGAAAGGTTCCAGATAGCCTTGGTGATAGGATTATATTGATCGCGCATTGCGAGAATCAAGCTGTCAGCTACTTCCAGCATAGAGAATGAGAACACAAGAATTGAACCGGCAATGATGTTGGCAATTACAAGGGGCAGCGTAATTTTGTATAGCGTGCGCGCTGAACTTGCGCCAAGATTTTGTGACGCCTCTTCCAACGCTACGCTCGTCTGCTGAAGACCCGCATAAATCGAACGGAGCATGTATGGTAGACGCCTGACCGCATAACTGATAATCAACAGTACGATCGGGTTTTGTCGGGGATCTAAGATGGATACGATGGACTGGGGCAAGTGACGAAGTAGCAGCGTCGTATCTGCGAAACTACCCACATAACCAAATGCGAGCGCAACGCCCGGCAGAGCCAAAGGCAACATCGCAATAGCATCGAGCAGATTCTTAAAGGGAATTCGTCTTCGGGTGAGAAGATATGAGAGTGTAATTCCGAGAAAGAGCGCGAGCAGCGTACTGAACACGCTGTAGAATAAACTATTCTTGATGCTGAGCAGCGTGTCTTCTAGTTTGCTTTCGTGGCTAAAAACCTCAGAATAATGCTGCAGCGTATAGCTCTGAGGCAGTACACTCAAACGCCATTGACTCGCGTCAGGAGTCAGCGATGTCAAGACGATGCTAATATGTGGCAACAGTGCCATGAATATGATGATACCCACGAAACAATAGATGGTAGCACACATCCAGCGATTTGCTTGAATTTCACGTGAACCGACATGACCGCGTCCGAGCATCTCATACCTGCCAGTACCCGTCCAACGCTTAGAGACGTAGAATGCGAGGGCAGTCAACACAATGATCAGGACGACGAGTGCATAGCCCATCGGGTTGACATTGGCATCGGTAACTTGGCGAAAGATCCGCACAGCGATAACTTCATTGTAGTTGAAAATCAGCGGAGTCCCCAAATCGGTGAACGCCCAAATGAATACGAGAATCGCCCCGGCGAAATATCCTGGTAGCATCAATGGGAGTGTCACTGTCCGGAAAAGCGTGAAACGTGATGCGCCCATGTTTTCTGCGGCTTCCTCCAAACTTGGGTCTACGTTTGCCAGTGTCGCGACAACGTTGAGATACATGATTGGGTAGAGATGCAGGGTGGACAGCAGAATCACTCCCCAAAAGCCGCTACCGAACCAGTCAATTGCTTCCGCCAAATCGATAAGCCCGATCTTGCTTAAAAATATGTTCACGCTACCGTACAAACCGAAAAGCTGCTTCATGCCAATTGCCCCGACGAAAGGCGGCATGATAATTGGAATCAAAATAACGCCCTGTAGGACGTTACGACCAGGGAAACGGTAGCGGGTGAGGAAATAAGCAAGCGGCAACGTGATAAGGGTGGTCATCACCGTTACAACAATGCCCATATTGAAGCTGTTGATAACCAACTTCCGGATGCTTTCGTCTGTAACCATCAGCTTAAAATACTCAATGCTCAGACGGTTGTTAATCCAGAAAGATTCCTTGAAAATATATAGGAGGGGATATATCAGAAAGACAAAGAAGAAGAAAACAATTGGTAGGAGAAGCAGCAGGACAGAGGGCGTTAAGTCGTATTTTCTCAGCATAGACATTTGAGTAAATTTGCAGAAAATACTCCCCATCCGCTGCAAGCCTGTCCACCTGCACTAATCACCAATCTTTTTTGCCATAGCGAGGTTGGGAGGAAGCCCAGACATGAGTTCTCGGGGTTTGAAATTCGGTGAGAAATCAAACAGTCCATAATCAAGCAGACCATCATTCTTAACGATTTTGCCCTCCGAGTGGTCAAAAACGAGTGCTTTCAGATATTCGTTTTTGTTCCCGATCCGTTGTGCGTCCATGTTACGCCGCTTTATGGTGTCCACCGCTTCCTGCAGTTCAGGTGGAATCAACTCCTGATTTTGGCGCATCTTCAGATATGTTCTCAACACATGCCAACGCTTAGGGCCACCGTTGTAGAAGGTATAATATGCCCAGTGATATGGCTGCACGTCCTGCTTGAGATCAAGCTCAACTTTGAGAGCTTTGGCATTTTTCCTGTAAAAATCCAAACATTCCTCAAAGCGATAGGTCTTATCACGCTTTATATGGTAGGCTGCCAAGAAAGCACCGATGTGAGGGGCTTTCAGCATATTAGTATAATATTTTCCGTGCGGATTTTTTTGACGATCGTAAGTTCCCGCTAACTCCTCTTCTAATCGAGACAAATATTCATTCCAAGAGAGTTGTTTTCCTTCCCAGTCCTTTCCGGGGCTGAGAAACTCAAAAAAAGGAGAATATGCCGGCATATTTGGATCTAAGATATGGCGAATCAAGTTGGGCAAGACAGCCAGGTTATTCTGAGCAATGCCAATATCATCTTCCCCGTCTTCTGTCTGACTGGGACCAACCGAAATTTCATCAAAATGGGATTCAATCTCAAAGATTTTCAATAGGAGCAGCGGATCTATGTCAGCAACTCGCCCAGCAATAAGAGCAAATGGGAAGTAACGCCGTGCCCCGAATAGCACGTGTTCTAGTGCCTTTGGACCATAATCCGGTACAGCTAACCCTTTTTGGTATACGAGTTCGTTCGTGGTAATCCCATATACTTCCTGCTCAGTTTTCTGACTGAAATTGTCATAAATTCGATAAGCTTGCTCGAGTGCCGGTTGAATCAATTGTTCGTAGGCTTTTCTATGATCCTTCTGCACTGACACATCGTAAATGATTGGAATTTGTTGCGAATTGCTGTGAGCGTATCCGTCTAGCTGAAGTTGAATTAACCGCTCCTGCATCGTCTTGTCGGAGGCTGTGAGTGTTTTTAGTACCTCATGGGTTGCAGCGTCCTGTACCTTCTTTCCCTGGATCAACGGTAGGACTATGGTGTGATTTTTTGTTAGGTAATACCAGAACGTGTCTTTCTGCTTCAACGCACGATGAGCTAGAAATCCACAAACTGCTAACGTAGACAAGAGACAACTGATCAAAGTAACCCGGACACAGATCCAAAACAAACGCTTCCCACGGGCAGTAAGAGGTGTTTCCGATATATATGGTGGGAGAATCTCATTCAAGCGCTCATTTAGCTCTTGCTGCTCAGAGAAGTATGGCTTAACAGGGTAGGCTTCTAATTTCTTCGGTAGCAAGTCCACGATCCTCCAGATGATAAAGTAAAGGCGGGGGTGTAAAATCAAGCTATTATTCCATTCATTAACTCCTGACAAGAGCCCATAATAGACCCTATCCGTAACTAATACGTTAAAAAAAACGCTTAGGTTTCACATTTTTAGTTCATTAGATCTTTTTTTCCATGTTAAGCAGTACTTCTGAAGAAATATTCCAACTGTTCAAGTGGAGTATCCAATTGCATAGGCATCAATTCATTAATGAGCGAGCGAAGTTGATGCTCACGCCCTGGAACACTCTGAAGTTGTAGGTTTTGTGTATTCAGGTATTTCTTCAACTGTTCTACGAGGAAAGTTTGCAGTCCTCTTCCTGATTCGTGCAACTGGGCCGGCAGCAATGCGGGAACATTAATACCGCTGATAAAGATTTCAATCAACTCCAGTTGGTAATCAATCTGTTCGGCAATCTGATCATATTTTTCAATTGCAGACTCACGCACGCTATCATTAAACTCACCGACCTCGCGCTTGACAAAGTCGGTATAAGCTGTATTCCAGTTGTTTTCAGTGAATTGTTTGTCATCGGTACAAAACTTCTCCAACTTGTTGGTTGTTTTCGTCAGTTGGTCTGATAGGTTTATTTTCATACTTCCATGGAGAGTAGCAGCAATCTGCGCGAGCGTTTTAATCAAGTCAAGTTCAAATTCCTTATAATTGTCGTCCGATTCCCGCTGCATCAGTTCAATCAGTTGATTGGAGAGATTGCCTAAGTCCGGAAACGTTTTCAAATGCAGTTGGGCTAAAATGTAAGCAGATTTCGCTAAACTAAAAGCAACATCATGGGCGGAATTATTGGCTTGTTCTCGTACATCGTGAATAGTTTTCTGGATCTCTAGCAATCGCTCGTAAAAGCTAATCTGTTCCTTTGTGGTATCAAGAGTATAGGTACGAGGGTTAGGAACTTCAAATGCTTTTTTGGTCAAAATCTCACGTTTGTCATTAATTTCACGACGGCGTTGCTTATCTTCCGCATCCTCAAGTGCTTGTGAAAGTGATTGAACAGATTCTTGAAGCGAATCAACTTGGCTATTAATGGGTGGATAGTGAATGTATCGGAAATCTGCTGTGATATCACGGATATCTTCTAACAATTCGACAAATATTTCTTCATACGCTTGATCTTCAAGAGGGGAGTATACCTCTTCTGCTGGCTCCTCTTCTTCATCTAATAGCCTTTGCACAAATTGGTAGAGATATTCCAATTGATGTTCTTGTAACACAGCCGACTCTGTATAGGAACAAAGCTTATCCCTCAAAATTGCGCAGCCATCAGTGACTGCTCCTCGGTCTAAACTCAACGCTGCAAGGCTAATGTGCATCAAGTCCTCCTCAATTTCTGAGAAGTTCTTCTCAAACACAAAGGCTAGCATATCATACATCTCATCCGGTATAGGGTCGGGCCGACTTTTGGCGGCGACTGAACGACTGCTAGCTTGGCCTCTACGTGTGCGCTGATGCGTTTTTGTAATAATTAAGGGATACTCGTCATCTTCGTCCAGACCGGCAGATCGGCGCCTAGAGGTTCTTTGGTTATACAAATTGAGGGCATCTTGATAATGGTAAAGCAGTTCCTCACTGCCAAGTTCGATCAGTAAGGATTCTATGGTGCTTTTCGGATCAACGGCGATACCTTCTTGGGCAAGTAACCGATTCGACAAGGCAGCAAACCCATCAGCCCCCAAATTCCGGAAAGGACGCAGCAAATATGCACGCTGATCGTCGACACAGATTTTATGTTGACCAAGAGGAAAAAACTGATTTGTCTGCTTCTGATCACTATCAAACCAGATTTCCAGCGGATAGGTCTTATTATAAATTTGGAAATTAATGGTCTTCGCGTTGAGCTGGTCAAATATTTCCTGACTCACACGTGCCAAATCATTTGCATCAATAAAGATGGTGGAAGCATTGGCGTTTGCAAAAAAGTTAGCTTCAATGATCCGGTCCTCTGGAAGCAAGTGCCGTCGCTCGATAATATGTGTTCCCGTTGCGTTTTCGTTCGTTATTGCAATCCTCGGGATATCAAATGCGTCGTAGTAGTAATACGATTTCCAACTAAAAGTACGCCGCCTCATTTTCTCAAACAACTGATACGACAAGCGTTCCTTGACCTGCTTTTCGCGCCGTGTTTCCCTATCCTCATAGATGGCAATCTCATCAGTAGTTTCAGGTGGTTGTAGGCTGATTTGCGGAAGCGTTGAAGGTTGTCGTTTTCCTGACAGGCGGTCCAATGTGTCCGCAATATATTCACCCCAGTTTGCCATGTTATCTCCTTAAGGTTTTAGCGTATAATGACAGACTATCTTGAGACAAGATGCTTTGACTATTAGTTAACGAATCGTCCTTGATCTGATTGTAGTCAATAGCTTCCTTGTATTAAACACTCTTTATGAAATAGTTGTTTCATTTTAGATCGATATAGTGTATAATTTCTACAGCTTATAGCTACAAATCTACAGAATAATGTTTAATTGCTTACTACTTAATTTAAAGTAAACGATATATTATATCACAACTTCGTATGAAAGAGAAGCAGAATTTAACAACAGCGGATAGTACTCAGCAATTAATATCTTCTAAGTCAATAACAGAAATATCTCAGTTAGCTTCAGAATCTCTTAGAAAAACGTTGTCAGAGTTGAATCTATTGACAGAAGATTTTGAGAAATCTGATAATTTCGTGGGTCAAATCGAACATTTGATTGCTCCCTTAGAATTTGATATATTGCAGAGAAAGATAGCACGCCTCGTTGAAGACCTCAAAGTAATCACTGAACGGACAGCCAGAAATCACCGGTATCTCACCGACACTATTGAAGATGCGTATGGACAGGCTACCGAACTCATTAATATAATTGGTGAAACCTACGCTAGTATTGATACTCGCTTCAAATTCTGGCTACACTCCTTTCAAGCAGGGGATCAACCTGAAGAACAGAAGTCACGCGAAATTTCAAATTTTTCGGAATTTCTTGATGTCTTTGCCGAAAAACCAGCACACTATGCTTACTTTGTAGCATCATTCCAATCAAGACCGCTTCTCATTTGCCAGTATGTTCGCCCGGACACCAAGCCACCAAACGATGTTGCGTATTCTTTGTCCTCCTATGTTGCGCCACCATCCGGATCGTTTCGAGCCTTAAGGAGAGCGTGGAACAAACTTTTTAAGTCTCCTAATAAAAGTGTGTTACATCTTTTTCGTGATTCTCCCCCTAAAACGTTACTCGGTACGTTTAAAGGACGTTCACCCATCTCGGTGGGGCCGTATACCCCTCATCAACATAGTGAGCTAGATCAGCTCCCCAAAATTATCTATGATTTCATCAATCTATACGGTATTTCTGGCTATATTCACGTTCATTTGTTGAAACGGGAGGATCAGTGTGCTGTCTTCATAACGCAGCGACACGTTGAATTTGATGGGAATTCTGTCCAACTGGCTGCTATCGACTGTCCTGCCGAATCACCGAACGATCATCATCAGCTAATCATTGAATAGCATGAATTGATGTAAGCATTTAAGCGTTGACAACCCCAATCAGATTTGGTATGCTTTAGCCGCGTTAAACTATATTCAAGATCAACTATCTTGCGAGGCACGGAGGTCATAACATTGAGGAATTTTGAGTTCTTTGAACCTGAAACAATTGAAGAAGCATCAAACCTGCTGACAAAATACAACGGCACAGCGGAGCTCTTGGCCGGTGGCACAGATCTTATCATAGAAATGAAGGCACGGACAGCGACGCCTGAGCATGTTATCAGCTTGGAAAAAATTCCCGGATTATCTGGTATCGAGTATAATGAAGGAAGTGGGTTACGAATCGGGGCACTGACGAAGATGCGTACACTGGAAAGAGATTCAATAATTCGTGAACGCTACACTGCCCTTGCCGAAGGAGCTAGTGAGGTTGGAGGTGTCCAGATTCGCCACCTCGCAACAGTAGGGGGCAACATCAGTCATGGCTCCCCCGCTGCAGACACCGCAGCACCTCTGCTAGCCCTTGGTGCACAAGTTAAGATTGCTAGTGCCGACGGCGAGCGCGCCGTGCCTATTGAAACCTTCTTTATAGGTCCGGGACAAACTGTATTAAAAACTGGTGAAATTGTCACAGCGTTTGAATGCCCAGCCCGCGGTGCGAATCAAGGCTCGCAGTACATCAAGCAAAAAATCCGGGAAGTAATGGATCTTGCCTTTGTAGGTGTAGCATCATCTGCAACGGCAAATAACGGCACCGTCTCAGATGTCAAGATTGGACTCGCCGCTGTTGCTCCTACGCCCCTTCGAGCTACCGACGCCGAAGCTATTGTCAACGGAAATGCTCTGACGGCGGAGCTGTTAGAACAAGCAGCAACGGCTGCTTCAGCGCAATCAAGCCCTATTTCCGACCTACGGTGTTCGGCGGAACATCGGCGAGAAATGGTGGGTGTTTTGACCCGGCGGACACTTCAAGCCGCGGCCGAACGGGCACAGGGCTAACCGGTAAGCTAAGTTCAGTGAAATCTTGATGCATCTATCGGACGCGCAAAAACCGGAACGTCATATTTATTTTCGATTCATCCCCGAACCTATTCGGGGAACAGAAAGGATAATGTAATGAAGAAGCATCCAGTCAGTTTAACAGTCAACACTGATACATATGATCTGTTAATTGAACCGAGAAAAACACTGTTAGCTACCCTACGCGATACAATCGGTTTAACAGGGACGAAAGAGGGCTGCAGCACCGGCGATTGTGGCGCATGTACAGTCATAGTAGACGGAAAAGCGGTAACGTCCTGTATGATGCTTGGCGTTAGTGCCAACGGTAAGGAAATCACAACGATAGAAGGACTCGCAAGCCGTGATCAACTGCACCCCATCCAGCAAGCGTTTATGGATAAAGGGGGATACCAGTGTGGTTTCTGCACGCCGGGATTCATCGTAGCCTCCAAAGCATACCTTGACGAAAATCTCAACGCAACAGAAGCGGAGATTAGGCATGCACTTGGTAATAACATTTGCCGATGCACAGGGTACACAAAGATCATTGAAGCTGTGATGAGTGCGGCGGAAGTCATGCGCAATTCATAGTAGCCGCCGCATATTGATAACGATGTTTTAACGCCTACGTTTGACTCATCACGCTTTACGTTCTATTCGAAAAAGGAGATTTTTCATGTCAGAATATGCAGTTCTTGGCAAAAGAGTACCGAGAGTTGATGCGCTTGAGAAAGTCACAGGTGCTGCACAGTATGGGGGAGATGTTCACCTGCCCGGTATGCTGCACGGCAAGTTTGTTCGGAGCGAATACCCGCACGCAAAGATCCTGAATATTGATACGAGCGCAGCTGAAAAACTGCCCGGCGTGCGAGCTATCATTACCCAAGACGATGTCGAAAGCGGACGACGGGTGTTTGCCACTGACAAAGTCCTCTATCTCGGCGAACCGATTGCAGCCGTTGCAGCGACAGATCCGGACATCGCAGAGGAAGCTGCGGATCTAATCAAAATCGAATACGAAGTACTCCCGGCCGTTCAGGACGTGATGGAAGCCATTGAGCCGGATGCACCGCGTTTGCACAGCGATGATACGAAAGACGGACCCGCCCGGCGAGCGATTAGAGCCGACCTGAGAAAACTTGAGCGGGACAAATCGGAAGAAGACCACAGCGCAGAGATCGCTGAATTAAACGCACAGTTGGAAGCCACTGAAGACGATGTCTACTACAACATCTCCGCCGAAACGCACTCCGCAGCGGGTGATGTAGAACAGGGTTTCGCTGAATCAGATCTGGTTGTAGAAGATACGTATGTCATTCCACGAGTCCATCAGACCTACATGGAACCACATGTCTCTGTTGCTGATGTCGAATCTACTGGAAAAGTAACGGTGTGGGCAAGCACCCAGGGTCCCTTTGCCATCCGATCTGGCATCGCTGGCACACTCGGTATTCCGCTCAATCAGATTAATGTCGTCGCGACGACAATGGGCGGTGGATTTGGTGGACGTTTCGGCGTCGCACTCACGCATGTCCCCGCCGTTCTCCTTTCCCAAAAGACGGGGCGTCCAGTGAAGATTCAGATGACCCGCGAAGAGGAATTCACCGATGGTCGTCCGGCACCAGGTTGTGTTATTAAATTAAAGACCGGCGTAAAGAACGATGGCACAATCCTCGCCCGCGAAGGATTGGCTTTCTGGGATTCCGGTTCTGTATCGGGGGCCTCAATCGGTAGTACCATCCGTCTGCGGGGTGTCTATAAGTTCCCGCACCTAAAGGTGGATGCGTATGGTGTCTATACGAACAAGTCAGGCACGGCCGCCTATCGTGCGCCGGGAACTCCGCAAGTAGCCTTTGCTGGTGAATCCCAGCTCGACGATATCGCCCGAAAACTCGACCTTGATCCTGTAGAATTTCGTCTTAAGAATATGAGGGTAGAGGGGGATCCAGTGCCTGCGGGTCCCAATGAACCTAAAGTCGGTTATAAGGAAACCCTACAAGCGGTCGCCGATGCCGTAGATTGGAAGAATCGCACGACAGGACCGAATCAAGGGTGGGGTGTGGCAATCGGCGATTGGACAAATGGTTGTGGGCCGGGTGGAATGTTCGTTTCTATCCACGAAGATGGAAGCGCACGAATCTTCCACGGATCAATGGATATCACCGGCACAGACACGGCACTCGCCCAGATTGTTGCTGAAATCTTGACCCTTCCCTATGAAGAGGTTACAATTTCACGTGGCGATACCAATTCAGCACCCTATGCTACCGGTTCCGGCGGTAGTGTGGTTACCTTCACAATGGGCAATACCGCCAAGCTTGCCGCGGAGGATACGCGAAGACGTCTCCTCGAACTCGCTGCTGAGCGGTTGAATACCGACGTTGAATCTCTTGAACTCAAAGATGGTCAGGTTTCAACTATTGTAGGTGATCCGCCAAAATCGATCGGGTTCGGCGAATTGGCTGCATACAGTCTCTCAACAACTGGTGGGCCTATCGTCGGCAAAGGTTCCTTCGCACGAAAACCTTCCACACCTGCGCTTGCAGCACAAATTGCTCAGGTCGAAATTGATCCAGAGACCGGCAGAATCAAGGTGCTGAAGATGGCAGCCTCACAAGATGTCGGCTTCGCGATCAACCCGATGGCAGTTGAAGGGCAGATTGAGGGCGGTGCAGTACAAGGTTATGCTTGGGCGACCATGGAGGAGATGCAGTATAACGAGGAGGGTAACGTGAATCCGGGGTTCGTCGATTATCGCGTGCCTACCACCGCAGATCTCCCCACCGTTGAGTCCGTTATCGTTGAAGTGGAAGCACCCGACGGACCATTTGGTGCGAAGGGCGTCGGTGAGCCGCCAATCACCCCAACGTTGGCAACAATGGCAAACGCTGTCGCTGACGCGGTCGGTATACGGATTACCGAGCTACCAATGAAACCGGAAAAGGTTGTCGAGGCGTTGCACGGCAACGGGAAGTAAAAGCAGCACCGATTAAAAACAGAACCGGTAGGGGCAAAGCATAATTTGCTTCTGCCGGTTTTTTTTGCAGGGTTTCTGGGTTTGAAGATAATTTTTAGGGGGACTGTTCATCACGTAGAACACGACGCATAACTTTGTTAGAGGCGGTTCGGGGTAGGGCATTGACGACGATAACATCGTAGATTCGAAAGAGTGGATTGAGATGCTCTCGGATTGCCGATTGTAGGGAAGTGGTCAGCGAACCTGTATCTGCTCCCGGCAGCAGCACGGCGTAAATGACCAGTTGGCTGGGACCACCGTCGGGCGGAGACACGGCAATTGCTGCGACTTCTTGAATACCGATCACGGAATTGAGAACCCCTTCAATCTCTGCCGAACTGACCTTGATGCCGCCGAGATTCATCGTATCATCCACACGCCCATGGATGCGATAATAACCATCCGCCAATCGTTCAACCCCATCCCCATGACGACGAAGGGGTGGTGTCTTCGGCAGTTGAGGGGTTCCCTCAAAATACACCTCATAGTGGTCTTTATTTAGCAGCTCTGTAGAGAGTCCGATGGAAGGTGGTATCACGAAGACTTCTCCGTTATCCGTGGGTTGACCGTCCTCATCGCAGATAGCTATATCGAGTCCCAAGGCGGGCGTTGTAAAGGTTGCCGGGGCGGCAGGTTGGATAGTCGTGCCGGTCAGATAACCACCGCCTATCTCAGTGCCTCCACAATACTCGATAATTGGACGGTATCCCGCGGTAGCCATCAGAAACAGCATATCTTCCGAGTTAGAACACTCACCTGTAGAACTGAAGGCTTTGATCGCGCCCCAATCTAGCCCTCTCATACAGTCCTTATTTTTCCAAGCCCTCACTATACTTGGCACGACACCGAGCATTGTAACACGAGCGTTCTGCACAAACTCGCCAAATTCCCTTTCCGTTGCAGTGCCATCGTATAACGCAATCGTACCCTGATTGATTAAGCTCGCGTAGATGAGCCATGGTCCCATCATCCACCCAAGATTGGTGGGCCAAGCCAACACATCTCTGTGCTGAATGTCGTGATGCAGGTACGCATCCACAGCGCATTTAATCGGCGTGGTCTGTGTCCACGGGATGGCTTTGGGCTCTCCAGTTGTTCCCGAAGAAAACAGGATGTTCGTGTGATCGTGCGGATTGCACTCAGCTGCATCAAATCGATCACTATCGCTGAGGAACTCCTCCCAAGTCAGATCGCCGTTTCGTAATTCAATCCTAGGTTCTTCCCCATGGGAAAGCACAATCGCTCTTGGCGCGTTCGCGTCAACCACCCTTGCATATAATGGCAACTGTCTTCCTGCGCGGTGGATATAGTCCTGCGTAAAAATCCCCTTTGCGTTTGCAATACGCAGGCGCATCTGGATCTCATCCGGTGCAAAACTGTCCGCAATCGCAATAACGACGCAACCCGCTTTGATGATACCGAGATAGACTGCAACCGATTCGGGATGCATTGACATATTCACGGCGATAGGGTCGCCCTGTTGGAAGCCCGCATCTACCAATCCGTTAGCAACCCGATCTATCAACGCGTTGAGTTCACCGTAAGTCATCGTCGAAAGCGCCGAACCTTCTGACTGAAACACAATCGCAGTGGCATCGCTTGGCGTGTTAAAGCAGCTCTCGACGATATTAAGTTGTGCATCTACAAGCCAGTTTGGAAATTCGTCTCCTTTGGATAGATCGATCACCTCACTGAATTTCCGATGGAACTGAATCCCTAGTTTTTCAATCATCAACCGCCAAAAATCAGCGCGATGGTGTACTGACCACGAATGAAGCGCCTCGTAAGAATCGAGATTTAGCTCGTGCATAACCGCCACGATGTTTGTCTTCTCAATCTTATCTTCAGCCGGAAACCAAGCGGGAGCAGCCTGTCCTTTCCAATCGGCGAAAACTGTATTGTGGAGGAGTTGATGAAGTGCAAATGGGTGGTCAGGAGTTAAAACGGTTCGCGAAATTTCTCCCCAACAGGCTGCAGCTGGAAGTGATGCGAGTAGTGGATTGATGCGCTCTAGCAGCTGCTCCGATGTCGATTTGTCCAAGCCGCATTCGGTGAGGTTATCACGCGTCAGTTTCTTTGCCATTAAAAGAGACTCCCTGTTTTTATCCCTTCATCAACGCGGTTAACGCTGCGGTGCCAATCGGGACAACGCCGAACTCTCTGCCCGCCTCCATTAGGGTATCCCAGACATAGGGACCTAATGACTGTGCACCGATGATAGAGAATGCCGGCAATTCACCAATGTCACAGCGAATAATTAGCTGTGTTGTTTTGACGAGGCTGCTCTGTTTCGCCGTTTCGTTTGGGAATACTGAAGGATGGAAATCGAGTCCACAGACCTTGCTCAAAAGCTCCTGACTGTGGGGTCCTATCACCCGAATCTCTGCTCGTCCATGTGTAACCTCTGTGATTGTGACAAACTGTTCCGATGATGCCGATGCAGTTGTCAGCTTTTTTTGTGTACGAGCCTCTCTACCGGGCGGAGTACAAATAAAAAAGAGATCGTTCCGCAACCGATAGATCCCACCACGTCCCTCATTGATTTCGAGTGATTCTAGGTCGAAAGCCTCTATTAACACGGACTCGGCGTGATCTCCTTCAAGCAATAGCTTCCCATTCGGTGTTTCATCAGCGAGAACAGTCCCTTCACGGGCAGCGGTAATTTCATCTTCCTGCGTCGTATAAACCTCTGGGATACGCCAGCCGCGTTGTTCTGTAAACGTTGCGCCCAAGCGTTGGGCGGTCGAATGTAAAGGGGTCAACTTGATGGGTGTTTTGGACGTACTCACATGCGTAACCTTTCTCCGTCGGGGTCATAAAAGGCATCGTGATGGACGCGTGCCTCTACCAGATGTCCGTCCATGCGAATCATAAAGGTGGCACCGTTTTGGGATGCCAAATCCACCGGCAGCCAACAGAGTCCGATTATTTCCTCCAGAGTTGGACTGAAGCGACTGGAGGTGACCCAGCCAATGATTTGCAACCCTCCATCGGCGTCAGACTCGACAATCTGTAACCCTTCATCGGGTACAACGTCCGAATCAGTCATCTTGAAGCCTACCAGCAGCTGCTTGAGTCCTTCGTCAGAGATCCGCATCAAGGAAGGTTTTCCAAGAAAATCAGGCTTGTCCAATTTCACAGCCCACGCCATATTGGCGGAGAGTGGATCAGACATAGCATCGGTGTCCTGTCCGACTATAAGATGTGCCTTCTCCAATCGCAATATACGCTGAGCCTCTACGCCAAATGGAGCGATACTAAACTCTTTGCCCGCATCCATAACTGCTTCCCAGATGTACAACGCATAGGCGGAGGGACAATGAACTTCGTAAGAGAGTTCGCCGGTGAAACCGATACGCAGCAATCGACACGGCACACCCGCGATCTTGGCGGAGCGGATGCGCATGTAAGGGAAAGCTTTGTTGGCGAGATTCCGCTCTGTTAATTTCTCTAACACTGCCCGCGATTGGGGACCCGCCAAGTTGAAGGCGGAATAGGTATCCGTCAGATCGGTTAAGTGAATACCTTCACCCCAGCCGGATTGCAGCCACCACTGCAACCACTCAAAGATTGTTGTTGAGCCGGTAGAAGTGGTAGTCATATACCACGTTTCGTCGTTCAGATGTGCGCAAACTCCGTCGTTTAATATCACTCCTTCGTCGTTGCACATCACGCCATAGCGCACCCGTCCAACTCGAAGATTGTGCCACTGGTTCGTGTAGATGCGTTCGAGCAATTCGGGTACTCCCGGACCGGTAAGCTGTAATTTTCCGAGTGGGCTCACATCGATAAGACCAACCTGCTCGCGAACGTTCATCGCCTCTGCTGTTGGATCGCCGTAATGGTTTGGACGCAGCCAGAGCCCCGCTACCAGCATATCTGCCCCCTGATCGATGTGCCATTGATGAATCGGGGTTGTCTGAACCGGTTCCATGTTTTGTCCCGCCAGCGCACCTAACGTCACCGGTGTAGTGGGTGGTCTCGCAGTCGTGGTGCCGGTTTCCTGCACCGTCTGGCCGTTGGCGCGTGCACAAAGGTGAATGGTGTTCATTGAACACATAGCACCCTGACAAGGTCCCATTGAGATGGTACTGTATCGTTTGAGTAATTCGATACTGTCATATCCTTCCGCAATCGCCGTTTCGACATCTTCGGCGGTGACATCCTCACAATAACAGACAAATCGTTTCTTGTTGCCGGGAACGCACACTCGATCGGACGTGCGGCGCGGTTCCATAACACGCGACGATTGCGCTGTAGATTCATCGAACTCACCAAATCCTGCAGAAGCAGCAGCATTCAATCCAGCCTGCTGCGCTTTGATAACCTGTGAGTCAACGACATGTATTCCTGCCGCTCGCCCTACAACATAGATACCCGGTGGGGTGGACACCGGTACTGTTTCCGCTCGGTCTGCATTGTATTCTGATTTTCCACCCGCCATATAGGCAAGTTCAGTAGCAGGTGTCCACCCCATACTTGTCACAATGAGATCGCACCGCAGTGATTGTGTTGTCACGGGAGAGATTTTGCTGTGTTCATCTAGACGCGCGATCTTTGCCCCTGTTACTGCGATTGAGCCAAGAGCCGCAAGGATGGTATGCCGATAAAAAACTGGAACGCCAGCATTTGCCAATCCATCTCGATATGGACTAGAACAGGCGTTGGGCTCACGTTCGTCCACGATAGCCGCCACGTTCACGCCCAGTGCTTGGAGGTCAGCGGCTAGGTCCCAGCCATCCTCATTGGCGGTTACAATCACAACCTGTTTGCCGGGAAGGACGCCAAAAAGATGAACCAGACGCTGCACAGCGCTCCCCAACATAACGCCCGGTAGATCGTTGTTATCGAAGATTAGGGGCGTTTCATAAGCGCCGGTTGCCACAACCATCGATTTCGTCCGTATCTTGAACAGACGCGTTTCTTTTACAGCGCAGAGCCAGTTGTCCTCATACCAACCCAGAACGCTCGTATCAGTGAAAACCGTGATATTTGGCTGCTGATTGACCGCTTCCAGCAGCTCAGGCAGATCTTTGGACACTTCCGTGGTCGAAGGGGATTCCAAGGGGACGGTGAAGCGGAGATGACCGCCGAGTGCAGGGTTTTCATCGAACAGCAGCACCTGTGCACCGGCTTCGGCTGCTGTCAATGCCGCGCTAATCCCTGCCGGTCCTCCGCCGGCTATGACGACATCGGTATGAAGATATTGCTTGTCAAACTCACCCGGGGGTGTATCAATATGGACCTCGCCCAAGCCGGCCGCATGGCGCAAAGTATGTTCGTAGAGAGGCCACAGTTTTTGTGGGCGGATGAAAGTTTTATAATAAAAACCTACCGGCATAAAACGCGACCCCAGTTGGGTCAAAGACAGCAAGTCTCGATTGAGCGAGGGCCAGGCGTTCTGCGCTTGGATCTCCATTCCCGCTTCGACCGGTCTGGTACAGGCACGCACGTTCGGTTCATCTCCGATCTGCACCAGACAGTTTGGGCAATTTCCAGAGCAACAGAGCAACCCACGTGGGCGATGATACTTAAACGAACGGCTCAAAACTCTGACGCCCGACGCTGTCAGAGCCGAAGCAACGGTATCGCCGGGGTGAGCAGTATACTCCACCCCATCAAAAGTGAATCGAATTGTAGTAGACCGATCAATCACTTCACCTTGCTTCGGCTGAAGCCGATTAGGTGTTGTGAGTGTATCCTGTTCAGTTCGCATTAATTCTCCAGTCAACGCACCTCATAGAAATGACGAAATGTAAAGATTCTCATCATGCTTCACGCCTCGCGTTTGGCGTAGGGATAGGTTTTTATCACTGCGTTTGTCCGTGTGTGTCGCTCAGCCAGAAACCATAGACCACAGCCGGCGTTATGATGCCACCACTCCGTTTGGGCATCCATGACGTTATTGCGCATATAAAGATAATTTGCCCATTCTGCGTTACTGAGAGCCGAAGGATCCTTGGGACGTGAGTTGAGTTCCCCACCAAAACGAAATTCGCTGACATTTCGATCGCCGCAGTTAGGACATGCTAAAAGCAACATATTGATCTCCATTCACATTTCACTCATGTTAAGAAATCGGGCAACAGTAATCGTAGGGGCAGGGTTTCCCCGCCCGAATAGTTCGGGTTTTGCGCGGACTGTAGGGTCAACCGCCCCGATAGATCGGGATTCAGAAACTTGTGGTTGCCCTACTTTAATATTTTTTCTTGCGACTTTGCGTTGAGAATAAAAGCATCTTATTAATGACCCACCGCTGCCGCACCTTTCTCACCGACCAAGTCGTTCTCTTCAAAACGCGATAAGCGAAAGGGGGCAATGAGGGCGGGAGTCTTGCCGGTGGCGATTAATTCCGCCAAGGTCTTACCAGCAATGGGGGATGCCTTGAATCCGTAAGTACCCCAACCGACATCGATCAAAAATCCATTGACAGGTGTGAACCCCATAATTGGGCTATAGTCCGGAGGCATTTCACAAATGCCCGCCCACTGACGCAGGATTCGGACATTGCTCAAAGACGGAAAAAGTTCGAGGACGTGCCCCGCGATACCTTCAAGAAACGTGAGAGAGCCTGCCATCGAATAGGAGGAAAAGGGGTCTACGCTCGCGCCCATCACTAATTCTCCCCGATCTGTCTGACTAATGTAGACATGCAGGCTGCCGGAGACAACGACCACGTCCAAGAAGGGCTTGAGCGGCTCGGTCACACAGGCTTGCAGCGGAATAGTAGTCAACGGCAGGTTAATCCCCACCATCGCGGTAATTGTCGAAGCCCAACCAGCGGTCGCGTTGAGGACTGTCTCGGTTTTGATGTGACCACGAGTTGTTTCCACGCCAGTCACTTTTCCGCGCTTGACCTTGATCCCGGTTACCTCTGTGTTTTGGTGAATGTGAACCCCGCGCACGTCCGCTTGATGGGCATAACCCCAAACGACCGCATCGTGGCGGATGATGCCACCGGGAGGATGATAAAGTGCCGCCAAAATTGGATAACGGGGATGGTCACTCACATCAAGGTAGGGACAGAGGCTTTTAATTTCATCGGGGAAAATTAGACGTGAATCAACGCCTTCGATTTGATTCACCTCCGCCCGACGGCGCATCGTGTTGACTCCGCCATCGGTGTGGGCGAGGGTCAGATGACCTCGCTGACTGAACATCACGTTAAAATTGAGATTGTCCGACAGCTGTTCGTAGAGCTTGACGCTTTCGTCGTAAAACCGCACACCTTCTGGGGTGAGATAGTTGCTGCGAATGATTGCAGTATTGCGCCCGCTGCCGCCCGCACCGATGTAGCTTTTTTCTAGCACTGCCACGTTGGTGATGCCGTGCTCTTTGGCGAGATAATAGGCACAGGCAAGTCCATGTGCGCCGCCACCGATGATGACGACATCGTAATGTTCTTTCAGTTCATGTGACCGCCACATTCTCGGCGGCGGTTGATCGCGGTTGAAGGCTTGTCGGATGAGTTGGATTGACATCTGTTTTCTGTAGATAGAATCCTGACAGGAGGGCGTGATGGGTTGGCTTCACTACAACTCGTCTCGGCTACCTAATCTCCCCTTTCCGTGATCGTTCCTGCAACTCATAAAGGGACGCACTTCTCTCCTTGTAGTGAGGAATAGGAAATTCCTTCATCGTAAAGCGTGCCATCTGTGCCCGATGCCCGCGGACCAATCGTGTGTGCGTTTCCACATGACTCGTCATCTCCCCATAATAGATAGGGAAGGCATCAGCAGCGCGGTAACTGAGAATCAGCGTCCGTCGTGGACGATCTGAGCGATTGGTAGTTGACGCATGTGGGGTCATGCAGTGCATGAAGATTGCTGTGCCGGCTTCGCCTGTAGCCAACTCCACTTCTGAGCTATCAACCACTTCCGTGGCTTTGCCTTGAAAGTACCCTTCGCGCGTATGGGCAAGCAAATCTCCTTCGTGCCGGCCGGGCAACATCTGTAAACAACCGTTTTCTGCGTCGGCATTATCAAGGTAAAACAGTACAGCAAGTGAATCTCGATTTGTCAGCGGATAGTAGGAGAGGTCTTGATGCCATTCCACAACGGAACCGATTTCGGGTGGTTTCATATTGAGTTTGCTGTAGTGATACAGAATATTAGGACCTATCAGACCCTCCAGAGCGTCTAACAACTTTTCGGAGTCGGATAACTCGCTGAAAAACGGGTAGTGGGTGCACGGTTCATAAAGGCGACGCACTTTTGATCCATCTGCAGGCTGATTGGGTTCCATTTCCATCCGCTTTTTGTCGTGATTCGCAAGCGTGTTGCCGCTGATAATCTTCTCAGTTTCAGCAAGTAACTGAGCAACCTCCTCCGGACTCAAGAAATTTGGGCAGACGGTGTATCCGTCCTGATGATATTCGGTTATTTGGGTGTTGTTTAACATTACAGCCTCCTGTTTGATGCGAATACTATGGGTCATCTATATTTTTTCTGTGCCTGCTGGGCCTGACTATCGCGCTACATAGTCTACGTAAATCGGGCTGCTCCAAGCCATCTCCATGTCCGTCTGAACGACCCGCACCCAATAAGGATTAATGCCAGGGTTTGGCGATGGGTCGGCAAATGAGAATTTAACCTCGCTAGCCTCCTGGGGTGTGGGTGCTAATGACACCGTTACCCGCCGATTTAACCCGCCGATTTCCATCGTCACAGGACCTTTCTTCAATTCAGTCAAGTTGACATTGAGCGATACTTTCTCCGCCGGGGCGTAGGACATCCGCCTAGGGGGATTAATTCCGCTGTCCCCGTAGAGTGGTCCCGTGATCACCGAGGTATTTACCACCAACTCCAGTTCTCCATCATCTTCTCCAACCAGATCCAAGATTATCCCGCTTCGGTAGCCACAGGTCACCGAATGCCAGCGTAAGCCATAATCCTCCACGTCGAATACCCGCGAGCGTGGGCTGTCGAACCGAATTTGATCTACGTCTACAATGTGCCGACCAGCAACCTTCACTTTCCCTTCCCAAATTACCCCCGAATAACTGCTCTTGCGACTGGCACCCTCCCAGAGGATACGCACACGGTTGCTGTCCACGCCACAATCCACAGGGTGGCTGTAAATGCGTTCTTGTCCCCGAAATAGTTCTACCGACTCAAACGGTGCCGTGCCAGCGATAAACGCCGAAATCTGAGGGTTTTCCGCTGTGGTAAATTCTGTTCCCATCAAGTGTCCCGCAGCTTCGGTGTGCATCAAAATCCGTGCGCCTGTGGTAGCGTAAATGCGTCTCGCCTTATACGCCGAAAGCACCGCTGAAATCGTCAATTCGGGGGCGTACACGGCTGCCAATCCGGCTTTAGCGTAGCGCCGGTGCTGGTAACCCGGCGTATCGTTTCCCGGTCGCCCGTTATGACTGTCGCTGCCTCCGAAAAACCCCATTTTGTAATTCCGCTCAAATGCCTCCTCCAAAATCCACTCGAATGTCCCGTGGTCAGATGTCACCTCCACTGCTGGCTCCAGTGCCGGATCATGGTAGGTTAAATCCGAGTGCTCGCCACCAACATGAGCAGTAATCACTGTGTCGGAGTTTCGGAACGCTTCGTAGACATCTTGGATATGATACAGATCCGTATCAGCATCCGACTTATCTTCCAACCCTCCGTGGTCGGAGCGCCGAATAGGTTGGTCATGCCGTCGAAAATACACGTTGTGGTGTCCACCCCGGCTTGTATTCGCTGACCACTCGTAACCGGGTAGAGCCACAAACCGTCCGGGTTGATCGTATGCACGTTCGGCTGCCTGTTGTAACGCCCAGTCCCGCTTCGACAGCACATGGTCGTTCCGCTGATAGCCAGCGAAATGGATTGCGGCGATGTCCCGGGCGTACTGAAAGAAATCTGGAATCTTCTCTGCCATCGCGATCTGTCCGCCGTGAGAATCACCCCAGTAGAGGTTATAGGGTGCCTTAGTCTCTTCGCACAGGATTGGATTACTCTCTGCGGTCAATCCCGTTTCTTCATCGATGGCTACCAGCCGGTGAATTCCTGCCTGCGTAGTAGTGCACCCTTCGATCCAGCGCACACCCTTATGGGCTTCATCAAACGTTAATCGCTCTATCGGCGTCCTCACATTCCCAGACTGAATTACTACCGTCCCTCGATACGCCGCGGCGGGATTCCCCCATGCATCCTCTGCTCTGACCTGAATCTGGAACTGCTCTCCTGCAACAACCGTTGATGGTGCGGTCACTATCAGTTTTTCCGCTGTCCCACCGACGATACTCAAGTACGGCGGCTCTGGCAGCGTCACAATATTTCCATCACCCGCGCAGTCCACATCTACCCAGAAATAGTGTCGTGCCTCCTGAAAGGTCTGTGATCGGAACCCCGGACCGCCCTCGCGCCGATCTCCGTAGGTCACAGCCACCTGCTCACCCGGCTGAAGTGCACGACCATTCACTATCAACACCACCGAAAGCACACTCTGTACTAGCACACCTATCCGCGCGGCTTTGGGCGCTGCTATCGTCAGGTAGTCTGTACCTGCTGGATCGTCCATCTGCGGCGTTGCCCTATCGGAATCCGAATCGGTATAAATCCTTATCCGTCCGCCGGATGCTATCCCTTTTTTGCCTGCGGTATAAGTCAGTGTCCATGTCCCGTAACTACCTGCCACCACCTCATTCCGCGGCTCAAGATGCGCTTCACCATATAGCTGATGAATGTCTGTATTAGACATGTTCAGTTGCTCCGAGGGATTCGTTGTGAAGACTGGATTGCTCTCATCGGTGAGGACCGCCGCTTGTTTTTCAGCCATCAAGAATTGCTCCTTATCAATCCTCACTGCCGGGAATTTGAATCAAGTAGGAGGATACCATTCTTATATCACAATTTATTCGGAGCGTCAACAGAAAAGCATTATCCGTCATATGTTTTTGTGTTCTCCTTTTGGGGTGGATATGCTATCATGTTAGTCTGTCAACAACATCAAATCTAGTTTTTCAGAGTTAAGGAGTTTTTTATGTCAGATCAACCAAAAATTGAAGATAGTGGATCTCAAATCAGAGTTACCGCGCTGCACGCTTTCCCCATGGGTGTCAAAGCCTATGTGAAAATCGAAACCAATATGGGAGTGACCGGTTGGGGCGAAATTAACAACATGGAGAACAATGTCACCTGCCGCCTCGCAGAATCGCTTTCGGAACTTATCATTGGTGAAAACCCGACTCGCATTGAGCATCACTGGCAACGCCTCTTTCGCGCCCACCGTAACATCCGCGGCGGTGGGTTGATGGTGCATACCATCTCCGCAATTGACATGGCGTTGTGGGACATCGCTGGTAAACTCTGGAATGTTCCCGTCTACCGCCTACTCGGTGGTCCGTGCCGCGACAAAATATGGAAGTATCCAAGTCCCAAAGCGATCAAAACAGGTCCCGGTGGTTCCAAACCGTTCGCCGGAACACCTGTGGAGATTGAAGGGTTGGTTCAGAAGGTGCGAGAAGCACGTGAAAAGGTTGGGCCTGACGGGGCTGTGATGTTCGATGCCCATAGTTGTCTACCGCCACCTATCGTGAAACAGTTTGCAAGCTACCTAAAAGCCGACGACCTTCTCTTCTTGGAAGAAGCATGGGTGCCCGGTAACATTGAAGTAATGCGGAAGATTCGCGAATCGGTTCCAGTACCGCTTGCAACTGGGGAGCGTGATCGGACTATCTGGGAGGTTCGCGAAATCCTTGAAGCACAGGTGATTGACATCCTTCAGCCAGATTGTGGTCATGGCGGCGGCATCAGCCAAATGAAGAAGGTCGCAGCTCTCGCAGAAGCCCATCACGTCCCGCTTGCACCACACTGCACAATGTCTCATCTCGGCTTGACCGCCAGCCTCCATGTGGCGGCATCTGTCCCATTTTTCTTAATTCATGAAGGTTACGAAGGGGTCCTGCCTGAAAGCGTGGCGCGGAAGGCTTGGGAGATGGACGAGGAAGGCTATGTATCGCTGCCAGAAGGACCCGGCTTGGGTGTTGAGGTTGATGAGGCGGCGGTGATTGAAACAGGAAAAGACCCTGATCGAAAGTTTGATTGGCCCGACAGTCGATTGGAAGATGGCTCAGTCGCAGATTATTAGATGCAATTGAGTCCTTGAGAGGTGTGCTATGAAAATAACCTCGGTTGAGAGCTTTCGTGTTGAAGTCCCGATATCTGAGGAGGAACGGCAGCAGAGATACTACAATTCTTCGGCGATTACGCGAGTCTGTACCGATGAAGGGATCACAGGCTACGGGTTCGAGCCAGTGGATGTGGATACTGTCAGCCAACTCTTGGTAGGGAAAGATCCGTTTCAGATCGAACAGCACCTCGAAGCCGGTTTGAACAAATGGTTTGGAGCAGAAAACGCGCTTTGGGACATCGTGGGCAGAGCCGCGGGGCTTCCCCTGTACCAGCTAATGGGTGCCTATCGTGATGAGATTCCGCTATATCTTACTTGTGTTTGGCCCGGCGCAGCGGATCAGACCGACGTAACCCCAGCACAACAGGCTGAAGATGTATTGCGATATTCAGAACAAGGGTGGAAAGCGGTCAAAATTCGCATTTTCCGACCAGATCTAATGGATGATGTCGAAGCCATCCGATTAATTCGTGAACGGGTTGGTGGGCGCGATAAGATAGAAGTAATGGTGGACAGAACAGCGGAATACTCAGGGACTACTTGGGATTATGATACCGCCCTTCGCGCGGCAAGAGCGTTGGAGGAGGTTGATGCCACTTGGTTGGAAGAACCTTTTACTCGTGGTGACATACACCTACACGCCCGGCTGCGAGCAGAAACAGACATCGCTATCACGGGCGGAGAGCATCAGCCGGACGAGGTGTATCGGGGATACGCTCAAGGCGAAGCGTTTGATATTGTCCAACCCCATTGTGCGAACCTAATCACCACGCTCAAAAAGGTGGCAAGCATGGCGGAGATGTTTGGCACGGAATGTATTTTTCACGGTTCGCACGGGATGGATCTAATCTATTCGCTGCAAGTTGCGGCAACCATCCGCACATGTCGGATGCAAGAGTTGGTGTACACAACCCCGCCAATCCGCCCTGAAGACGCTTGGTCTCCTTTGAACAAGCTGGTCAAAGCCGACACGCTATACACAGTGAGAGATGGCTGCGTTCAGATTCCGCAAGGTCCGGGGATGGGCATAGAACTCGATGAGGAAGCGATTGAGCGGTATCGGGTTGACGCCTAACAGGCATGAGGGAACAATTTTAACACCGTAGAGGAGAAGATACATGATGAATCGTTTCGGTTTTGATGTTTCAGGGCAGCCGATCGAGGACTTGATCCGCTGGGCAGCCGAAAATAGTTTCCGATACATCGATTTTCAAGCAGACCTACCCCCGAATAACATTGCCTCATTCGATGCCGCCCGTGTTCGGGCGGTGCGGGATCTCTGTGAAACACATGATATCGCCATCGGCATCCATCCATCGTCTGCAATAAATAACGCCGAGTATGTGCCTATCATGGCGGAAGCGGTCGACGAATACCTGTTTGCTAACCTCGACCTAGCCGCCCGACTCGGCTGCGGCTGGCTCATCGGACATGGAGGGTATCATTTCGGTGATATTCCGCGACGGCGGGAGGTGGCGGTTGAACGGATGAAGCGATTGGTGGACAGGGCGGAGCAAGCAGACGTCCCCATCTTTTTCGAGAACCACAACAAAGAACCCGATTATGCTGAAATTCACTACATCCCACACAATGTCGAAGAGACTCACTGGTTCTTTGATGCGATTCAATCGCCGTACTTTCAGTGGGCATTCAATGTTGCCCACGGTCATCTCGTGCCCGAAGGCTGGGAGGGGTTCCTTGACGCGTTAGGTGTCGAGAATATTGGTCAGGTACGCCTCAACGACAACACGGGTGATTATGAGATTCACCTCGTTCCCGGCGAGGGCACTATTGACTTTGAGGCGCTGTTTGCACGGCTGAAAGCGGATGGCTATTCGGGTTGGTTCAGTCTTGGTTTTGGCAACGACGCGGACAAGGTACGGGTGCGGGATTGGTTTGCGACACTTGTGTGACCCAATCAGCTAATCAACCAATTTTTGAACCTTATGGGTCAGCTTTCCTATCCCAATTGTACTGATGAACTACTAAACCCGTAGTTTTCACGTTTCACGCCTCACGTTTCACGCTTTTTGCGTTTTGCACTGTCCTTTGAAATGCCCCCATTTTTTTCTTGACAGTTAGGGGTCTGAATGCTAACATTTAGCCGTATTTCATCCGAATGAATAATGGTCGGGGCGTAGCGCAGCCCGGAAGCGCGCTTGAATGGGGTTCAAGAGGTCGCTGGTTCAAATCCAGTCGCCCCGATTTTAGAGAGAGGTAGTAGTGGATAAAGCCAGTATCAATGTGGGGCTTCTTGGTTGGGGCACCGTCGGCACGGGTGTTTCCAAGATTTTGCTCAACCAGAATGATCTCATTGAGCAGAACGCAGGAATTCAACTCCGTCTAATCAAGATTGCGAAGCGTACGCTACCGGCATCTCGCCCCGGTGTTGAATTGGGGGCGGAGAGTTTGACGACAGACCCTGCCGAGATTGTCGAGAACCCTGAGATCGATATAGTTGTAGAATTGATGGGCGGGACCGATGAAGCGCGGTTCTTAGTCACTCAAGCGATCTGCAACGGCAAGCACGTTGTGACAGCGAATAAGGCGCTGTTAGCAGCGCATGGATTTGAGCTCTTTCAACTTGCTGATAAGCATAATGTCAGTCTGAATTTCGAGGCGAGCGCCGCAGGGGGCATCCCAATAATCAAAACCCTACGGGAGAGTTTCGCCGCAAACCGCATCCATTCAATTTACGGCATCATCAACGGCACCTGCAATTACATCTTGACGGAGATGCACGAAAACGATGTCAGTTTTGACGAAGTGTTGAAGGATGCCCAAGCCAAAGGGTATGCTGAGGCAGATCCGACATTTGATATTGAAGGGATTGATGCCGCGCATAAGCTAACCCTCCTGACTTCTCTCGCTTACGGCTTTGCCATGCCGATGGATGGGGTTTACACGGAAGGTATCACACATATCACGTCCAATGAGATTCAGTACGCTCGTGAACTCGGCTACGTAATCAAACTCCTTGCTATTGCGAAACTGAATCAGGACCGGGTTGAAACGCGTGTCCATCCGACCTTGGTGCCCGTACGGAGTATGCTCGCAAATGTTGGCGGTGCATTCAACACGGTCTGTGTCATTGGCGATGCTGTGGGTCCGACCCTGTTCTATGGACAGGGTGCTGGCGAAATGCCAACAGCGAGTGCCGTTGTTGCGGATATTATCGATGCAGCAAAATCGATTAGCGGTCAGGTGAGATCTCAAGTCCCGCGCGGTTGGCTTTCCGGATCACAAGCCAACATATCCCTCTGTCCCATTGATGATGTGGAAACCCGTTACTATGTCCGTCTCGTTGTCTTAGATCAGCCGGGGGTGTTAGCACAGATTAGCAATATTCTTGGGGAACACCGTATCAGCATCGCATCTGTCATCCAGAAGGAACGCCATGAAATTGACGATACTGCCTCACTCGTGATCGTAACTCACAAGGCTGTTGAGAAAAACATGCAGATGGCGATTCAAGAGATTGATACGCTTGATGTTGTGAAGGGGACAAGCCGACTGATCCGTATTGAAGAGGAAGTTGCATTTTAAGGAAATCACAAGCGAATGATTTGGAAGGGTGTCATCCCTCACTACCGTGCATATCTACCGGTCACATCAGAGACCCCGATTGTTACGCTCAAGGAAGGAAATACACCCCTCATTGAGGCGACGAGCTTAAATGAAGTCATCGGTAACGACCTGCGTATCTATTTGAAATATGAAGGACTAAATCCGACAAGCTCCTTCAAAGATCGGGGGATGACCGTTGCTATCTCCAAATCTGTTGAGGAGGGTGCCCAAGCCGTAATGTGTGCCTCCACGGGCAACACATCGGCGTCTGCTGCTGCCTACGCTGCCAAAGCGAAACTAAAATGTATTGTGCTCGTTCCAAAAGGGGAAATTGCGCTTGGGAAATTGGCACAGGCGTTGATGCACGGTGCAAAGGTACTTGCTGTTGATGGAAATTTCGACAAGGCGCTGCAACTCGTGCGAGACATCACTGAAAAGCACCCGATTCATCTAGTGAATTCGCTTAATCCGTATCGCATTGAGGGGCAGAAGACCGGCGCATTTGAGGTTATCGACCATCTTGGCTTTGCGCCTGACTATCAAGTGATGCCTGTCGGGAACGCAGGAAATATTACCGCTTATTGGAAGGGATATAAACAATATTACGGATGTGGCAAGACAGAAAGTCTGCCCAAGATGCTTGGCTTTCAAGCGTCCCGAGCGGCACCGATAGTCTTAGGACATGCTATTGAGGAACCGGAGACGGTTGCGAGCGCAATTAAGATAGGAAATCCCGCAAGTTGGCGGACTGCGGAGGAAGCGCGGGACGAATCGAAAGGATTAATCGGTTACGTGTCGGACGATGAGATTCTGCAAGCCTATCAGATGGTTGCAAGATTAGAGGGGTTGTTCGTTGAACCTGCCTCTGCGGCTTCCGTTGCTGGCGTCATCAAGCTAAATCAGGGCGGATATTTTCAACCAGGTTCTACAATCGTTTGTATCCTAACTGGACACGGCTTGAAAGACCCAAACACTGCGCTGGGAGAAATCGGTGGAGAACCAATCACAGTGTCTGCGAGCGAAGATGCAATCCTGAAGTACGTTTATGAAGCGTGATCGGTGCAAATGGGGCAACCCCTATCCGATAGCTACGCTGTGCTAGCGAAAAATGCCTTGACTTAAAGATGTGAAAGAGGTTAGTAAGCGTGGGAATTATTGTTCAAAAATTCGGTGGGAGTTCTGTCGCGGATGCTACAAAGATCAAAAATGTTGCCAAGCGAATCGCACGAACACATGAGAATGGACAGGCTGTTGTCGTTGCTGTCTCCGCAATGGGGGATACGACTGATAACCTAATCCGACTTGCCCATGAGATCTCAATAGATCCGCCCGAACGAGAACTCGATATGCTGTTGTCTACTGGCGAACAGGTCTCGATTGCCCTGTTGGCGATGGCGGTTTCCGAACTTGGGCACCAAGCGATTTCCCTCACAGGAACGCAGGTTGGCATCATTACCAGTGGCTTTTATAGCAATGCACGAATTCAAAGCATTAACAAAGAACGCATCTTGTCGGAACTGGAACGCGGACGGATCGTTATACTGGCGGGTTTTCAGGGGGTAACGATTGATAACGAGATTACGACCCTTGGACGGGGTGCCTCTGATACCACTGCTGTTGCCATTGCAGCGACGTTAGAAGCTGATCGTTGTGAGATTTATACAGATGTAGAAGGTGTGTACACAGCAGACCCACGTGTCGTTCCAAATGCCCGCAAGCATAATCAGATTACTCATGATGAAATGCTTGAGATGGCGAGGCTTGGTGCGAGGGTGTTGCATTCCCGATGTGTGGAACTTGCGAAGAAATTCAGTGTTCACCTGTGCGTCCGGTCTAGCTTTAGCGAAGCTGAAGGGACAATGGTGGTAAAGGAAGACGAGATGATAGAAGAAGTTGTCGTCAGTGCGGTGACCTCTGATAAAGATCAAGCAAGGGTTTCGCTGCTCGGTGTACCGGACAAGCCGGGGATCGCAGCGCGGATTTTTCAGGCGGTTGCTGATGCTCACATCAGTATTGACATGGTCATTCAGACGACAAATCCGGGAGGTACAGCTGACATATCATTTACGGTTGCTGAGCAGGACCTGCAGGCAACAATCAAGATTACTGAGGAACTCAAGAGCGAAATCGGTTTCGACAGCGTCAGCCCAGACAAGAATATTGCGCTGGTATCATTAGTCGGCATCGGAATGAAAAGCCATGTCGGTATTGCCGCACGGATGTTCCAAGCACTCGCTGATGCAGATATTAACATCCAGATGATCAGTTCCTCAGAAATCACGATTTCCTGTGTGATAGATGAGGCTGAAACCGATCGCGCCGTGCGTACAATTCACGATCGATTTGAACTCGGAGGCGCTACCTCGTGAAAACGCTCGAATTCATTGTCAGAGAAATCTCTGACAACCAAGTCGCACGATATGAGGTTAAGGTTCCTCCGTCGGAAATTGACATAGAGCTAGAAGAAGCACAGTTTGTTGAGGAGATTCACGGACATCTCCAACTTTCACGCCGCGTAGAAGATGTCTACGTGAAAGGGAGCTTTTCAACATCAGTTCAAGTCGAGTGCCGTTGCTGTATTGAACCATTTGCAACCAGTATCTCGGGAGATATTGAAGTCCAATTTTATCCGACAGACGTCGCTGCACCTTCAGACCCGTGGCAGGCAGATACCGGCGAGCGATATTATTTGGGAGATACAATCGATTTATCTGACGAGGTCCGGCAAAGCCTGATAATCGAAATTCCAAATTGGCCCCTCTGCTCGGAAACATGCAAGGGGTTGTGTCCACAATGTGGCCAAAATCTTAATGCTGCTGACTGCGGTTGTCATATCTCTGAAGAGAGCTCTTCTCCATTTGCTGCTCTGGCGGATCTCTTGGATCGATCTGACCGCGCGGCTGAAAACTGATTTCTCTGATTTTAAAACACACGATTCTATGGTAATTAAGGAGATGACCTATGGCACATCCGAAACGTCGAACTTCAAAATCAAAAAAACGAATGCGAAGAAGTCACCATGCACTGGGGGAAAAATTTGTCTCAACGTGTCCCCACTGTTCAGACACAATCCTATCTCATCGTGTTTGTACGAGCTGTGGATATTATAACGGGCGGGTTGTGGTCAAAACAGCTGAAGAAGTTTAATCCAATACTATCATCCGCTTTAATTGTCCGATTGAATAACAGCTGAAACCAAAAAGGACGCTATCATAATGGCTCGACGCGCAGCAATTACCGGTACAGGTTCATACCTGCCGGAGGGAATTTTAACAAACTTTGACTTAGAGAAACTGGTTGATACTACCGATGAATGGATTCGACAGCGAACCGGTATTGTCGAGCGAAGAATCGCCGATTCCGATATGGCAACCTCGGATTTATGTGTGAGGGCATCTCGCCAAGCTATTAAAGCTGCTGATATTGATCCGCTTGACGTTGAAATGGTCATCGTTGGCACTGCGACCCCCGATACATTTTTCCCTTCAACAGCGTGTTACGTTCAGCAAGGAATTGGTGCCAAAAATGCCTGTGCTTTCGACCTTTCGGCGGCTTGTGCAGGGTTTGTCTATGCACTCGATCTTGCCGATGGCATGATCCAATCTGGACGTTATAAAACCATTCTAGTTGTTGGTGGAGAGGTCTTCAATAAAATTCTCGATTGGAAAGACCGAAATACCTGCGTTTTATTCGGAGATGCAGCGGGTGCTGCGATCGTCCAAGGAACAGATGAGGCAAAAGGAATTCTGGCATCTTATATTGGATCCGACGGTGATTATGCCGATACAGATCTGCTGGGGATCCCCGCCGGTGGTACACGCCTTCCGGCAAGCCACGAAACCATCGATAACAGACAACATGCGATTAAGATGCGCGGACGGGAGGTATTCAAACTTGGGACCCGTATTATGCCAGAAGCCGCCCAACGTGCATTGGATATGGCAGGAATGACGATTGATGAAATCGATCTGCTTATTCCGCATCAGGCAAATATTCGCATTATTGAAGCTGTTGGAGACCGGCTTGGGATTGACCCAGAAAAAGTATATATCAATGTTGATAAATATGGAAATACGTCTGCTGCTACCACCATCGTTGCACTTGACGAAGCCCTCCGGTCGGGACGGGCTAAACCGGGTGATTTAGTGTTGCTGGTTACATTCGGTGCCGGTCTGACGTGGGGAAGCACTCTACTCAAGCTCTAAACGAACGATAAATTCACACCTCATGTCTGATATGACCGAATCCTCGTTAAAAACATTTGAGGATACCATCGCTTTCCTCTTCCCCGGTCAAGGTTCTCAAAAAGTGGGGATGGGGTTGGATTTTTTTCAGGAATACGCCACGGCGCGTAAAGTCTTTGACGAAGCGGACGCGGTCTTGAATCGAAAGCTGAGCCACCTCTGCTTTGAGGGGCCCGCAGAAGCACTGAAACAGACCGAAAATACACAACTGGCGGTTCTGACGTGCAGCGTCGCAGCGTTGCGAATCTTGAATGAACGAGGGATTACACCTCACGCTGTTGCTGGTCATAGCCTCGGTGAGTATTCCGCTCTTGTTGCCGCAGATGTACTCACCTTTGCCGATGCGCTGAAGTTAGTCGAATATCGTGCGAAAGTCATGGCGGATGCTTCCCAGCGACAAAGTTGCACAATGGCTGCAGTTTTAGGCTTGGACGAAACAACATTGCAAGATCTCTGTGAAGCTGCATTGCCTGCTGGTGTGATTCAAATCGGAAACTACAACTGTCCTGGGCAACTAATTGTTTCTGGCGATACCGCTGCTGTTGAACGGGTCATGGATAGCGCAAAAGCTGCCGGCGCCAAACGCTGTCTCCAACTTGAGGTGAGTGGTGCATTTCATTCCGCTTTGATGGCGCCCGCACAGGAACAACTGCAAACTGTGATCGATGACTTCCAATTCAACGATCCAAGGGTTCAGGTGGTTGCTAACGTAACGGGCGACGCTGTACAAACTACAGATGAGATTCGCCGCTTGTTGATTGCACAGGTAACCTCCGCTGTTCAGTGGGAGAAGTCAATACGGACTATCGGCGCTGCCGGTATCTCACACTTTGTGGAGGTAGGTCCCGGAGCAGTACTTTCTGGGATGGTACGCCGTACCCTTCCGAAAGCGATCTGCCTGAACGTGGAGGATATCAAGAGTCTCGACAAAGTAATAGGGGTAGTGGGGAGCGACACACCTACAAACTGATAAAAGCGTTGTGAGAGCCAACTTCTTGGACTGATTAACGTCCACGTCTAAAATTGCGGTTCTCAGACTTATTTGTTCCAGTAATGGTCTAGGGTGAAAGAGATAAGCAAATGATACTCAAAGATAAAGTAGCGATTGTAACAGGTGCATCGCGTGGAATTGGGGAAGCAATCGTACGAAAGTTCTGTCAGGCAGGTGCAAGCGTGATGCTCTGTTCACGCTCCGCTGAATCTGTTACTCCTATCGCTGAATCCCTCTCAGGCGAAGGTGGAGATGTAAAATCCACGCAAGCCGATATTTCCAACAAAGCCGATGTAGAGGCGCTCGTAGATTTAACGCTGAAAGAATTTGACCGTGTTGACATCTTGGTAAATAATGCCGGAATTACCCGTGATACATTATTTATGCGGATGAAGGATGAGGACTGGGATGCGGTCTTACAGACCAATCTCACCGGAACGGCGTACTGCATGCGAGCTGTCATTCGTTCGATGATGCGCCAAAGAAGTGGAAGAATCATTAATATCTCATCGGTTGTGGGAGTTGCAGGAAATGCCGGACAAGCGAACTATGCTGCTTCTAAAGCGGGGATAATTGGCTTGACAAAATCTGTCGCAAAAGAGGCTGGTAGCCGTGGCGTTACGGTGAATGCAATTGCTCCCGGTTTTATCACAACTGATATGACAGACAAGATATCGGAAGCAGATCAGCAGAAAATCTTAGCAATGATTCCAGCGGCCAGTTTTGGGACACCAGAAGATGTTGCAGAAACTGCACTGTTTTTGGCATCAGATGCTGCCCGATACATCACAGGACAAGCCATCCAGGTCGATGGTGGTATGCTTATGTAGGTGAATCTATACACTATTTTCAATAACTTTGGAGGATAATAAATCAATGGCAATAGACCAAGATCGAATTATCAAAATGATTGCAGATCAGTTACAGATTGACGAAGAACAGGTTAAACCTGATGCCTCGTTTATGGATGATTTAGGGGCTGATTCGTTGGATACAGTCGAATTAATTATGGCGCTTGAAGAGGAATTTGACATTGAAATTCCAGACAGTGAAGCTGAAAAGATTCGTACTGTACAACAGGCACTTGATTACCTAGATGAAAACGCCTAACAGTTGAATTCGCTCAATTCGAGCGTCGAACTTGTACGGTAGACGATGTTCTGCTGATTATCTGGGGAGGGTGTTCTATTAAACGTTGGTGCTAGTTGGTGAAACTGTTGTGACCATGTCGTTCGAGCGTACATTGATTCAGAAATTCTTTCCAATGTATCCACGAACAAATTGGCTTCACGTTTCACTCTCGCTCTTTGGCCGGAGAACGTCTTTACAGTTACGAGCTGGCGTCATTGATTATGTAATAGTACACATTCCCCTTCCATTAATCTATTCCTATATTTCTAAAGCGAAAGAGGTATATTCGTGAGGAATCGAGTCGTTATCACTGGGATGGGAGTTGTCTGTTCCGTAGGCAACACTAAAGATGAGTTTTGGGAATCAATTGCGGTTGGAAAGAGCGGTATCGATCGTGTTACACATTTTGATCCGGAAGATTTTCGCACGCAAATTGGAGGCGAGATCAAGGGATTTGCGCCGGAGGAGTATCTTCCGCGCAAGGCTGTAGCGCGGTTGCCACAGTTCATTCAGTACGCATTGGTATCTGCGATCCAAGCCCAACAGGAGGCGGATCTTGATCTTTCTTCGGTAGATCCTTACCGCGTCGGTGTCGGTGTCGGGTCCGGAATCGGTGGTATCGGCATTCTAGAAGAAAATCACCGAATCTTGATGGAAAAAGGACCCAGAAGGGTCAGTCCGTTTTTTGTGCCTTACGAGATTATTAACATGGCCGCCGGGCAGATCTCGATCCATCTGAAACTCAAGGGACCCAATTTTGCCTCCGTTACCGCCTGTGCAACAGCAAACAACGCAATTGGAGAATCCTTCAAGATTATTCAACGCGGGGATGCGGATATAATGTTTGCCGGTGGCTCAGAAGACGCAATCACCCCATTAAGTTTTGCCGGCTTCTGTGCCATGCGTGCAATGTCTATGCGCAACGACGAGCCAGAACGAGCAAGTCGCCCATTTGATAAAGAGCGCGACGGATTCGTAATGGGAGAAGGGGCAGGGGTGCTGGTTTTGGAATCCCTCTCACACGCCTTGAAGCGCAATGCTCCCATCCATGGCGAGATTGTTGGGTACGGGATGAGTGCTGATGCGTATGATATGGTGCACCCGAGTGAAAATGGAGAGGGGGCGGCCAAGGCAATGGAGTTGGCACTCAAAGACGCTCAGATTGCACCGGAGGAGGTCGATTATATCAATGCCCACGGTACATCAACACCGGCGGGTGATATCGCTGAAACGCTTGCCGTTAAGTCGCTGTTTGGAGATCATGCTTCTCACGTGGCAATAAGTGCAACGAAATCCATGATAGGGCATCTGCTTGGTGCGGCTGGAGCAGTTGAGTTGATTGCCTCCGTATGTGCACTGGAAAACGACTATATTCCACCGACTATCAACTACGAAAACCCTGATCCAGATTGCGATTTGGACTGTGTGCCGAATCAAGGAAGATCTGCAGGACTTCAGGTCGCGCTGTCAAATGCCTTTGGCTTTGGTGGACACAACACAGCCCTCGCTGTCCGAAAATATGTGGCTTAAAATGCGAGTCTCTGCATAGACACAACTTAATAAAGAGTTAAGCATTCCATTATTGGCTCATGTAAAAAGAAAGTGCAAGGCACGAAGGGAAACTGACTTTGTGTCAAAAACTCGGCTTCAGTTGCACGATTTCTTAACATGAGCCTTATTTTTTTTGTTTGGGTAACAGTCAAGACTACATGGTTCGACAATTCATCCCTGTGCAGAAGAATTCCGCACGTCAGCGAAATCGGGCATCTGTGGGGACAGCCCTTGTGGTTGCCCTCGCTTAGGCTATAATAGCCCTGGCGAGATGGCATGAAAAAGAGTTCGACAACGGTTCTAGCGTTTGCAGCACTGGCGATAGCAAAATGTCAACATATTCTAACAACTTAGGTCATCGTAGCTTAAAACTGCTCAAACGCATTCCGAACTTCGGACACCAACCTGTCGATATGCGCCTCCGTCATCGGGAGCGATACATTTCCGCCGCTTGTCCAATGAATCCCACGGTTCAGAAGCCAGAAAAAGAGATAATCCTGCAATAACTTGTCGTCTTGGGCAGCTTCTCGATAGTTCCGTGGCGGGTGAGGTAAAAAGTGAACCCGGAAAAGCGAACCAACCGCAGTGACCTGAGCCTCGATCCCTACTTCAGCAAACACAGATTCCAATCCCGCTCCCAGTTGCTGCGTGAGGGCACCGATTTTGTCGTATGCCTCCGGCGTCATTGTCTGGAGTGTGACGAGTCCAGCGACCGTGGCGATGGGATTCGCATTGTAGGTCCCTGACTGAGGAATCTTTGCTCCGGATATGGGGCTGTACAACTCCATCACCTCCGCGTGTCCACCGAAGGCCGCTCCCGCCGTTCCACCTGCAATAACTTTTGCCATACATGTCATGTCAGGTCTTACGCCGTAGAATTCCTGTGCACCGCCCGGGGAAGCCCTGAAACTGATAATCTCATCAAAAACCAGCAGTGCCCCTACCTGTGTTGTCAGTTCTCTCAGCCGGGTCAGAAAGCCATCAGCGGGAAGGCAGGTGCCCGCACCTGTGTGCAGCGGATCTACAATCACAGCCGCTAAGTCATCGGCGTTCTCATTAATGATTTCCGCGCAGGCATCTGCGTCATTAAACGGTAACACTATCACCTCTTCGAGGACAGCCGGTGAAAGCCCAGCTGTTGAAGGAACTGATGCAGGACGGTCAGCGGGTCCCAACTCTGGTCCTAACGGCGGAACATAGCTAACCAACGCGTATTCACCCACACCGTGATACGCCCCTTCAAATCTGGCAATTTTACGTTTCCCGGTGAAACCTCTAGCGACCCTCAATGCGTTCAGCACTGCTTCAGTTCCTGAGCTACAGAAGCGAATCCGTTCAAGGGATGGCACCCGTTCCCGCAGCAGCTCCGCCATTTCGACTTCAAGGGCTGTTGGGCGGGAGAATGCCGTTCCCTTAGCTACACGGTCCTGAAGTGCTTCGACAATCGCGGGATGAGCGTGCCCCAGAATCAAAGCTGTGTTATTGTTGACGAAGTCCAATAAACGATGACCGTCTAGGTCATAAAAATAAACCCCTTCGCCACGCTCAATATAAATTGGAAAAGGCCGCATATATGCGCCGGTACGGGTGTTGCCGCCCGGCAACGATTCCTGTGCCCGCTCGAACATCTCCCGTGATCGCGGATTGTTAGCCACATATTCTGTGATCAAGCTGTCCAACGAATTTTGTAACGCTTGCTTGTCCATATTACCCCCTAATTTTCTGCTGACTTTGATTATGATTTCGTTTCTGATTTCGGCGGCTGAAAAAGTTCCATCGTAATACCATCCGGGTCTGTCATATAGACTGCCCGCGCCCCCTTATTCGCGCCTGCTGTAATCTCGACGGGAGGCGAACGGAATTTCACACCCGCGGCGCTCAATTCCTCATACGCTGCAGGCAGATTTTCAACGAAAAATGCCATGTGTGAACTGCCCACATTTTTGGTGCGGACATCAGCAGGGACACCGTGCGGAACGATGTACTCAATTAATTCAATAGCATGGGGCGAACCGGGAATACTCAACATTGCCATCTGCGCCACACTATCGGGATAGCCTACAATATCGCGGAAGTATTGGTCGCGATTCTCACGCTGCCAAATCACCTCACAGCCAAGCAGTCCCACATAGAATTCAAGCGAGCGTTCAAGGTTAGAAACGGTATAACTGGTGTGATGCGCACCGGTGATTTTCATGCCCCCTCCTCAAGGTTGTGGGTGACTGAATAATTAGTACATTTACTATGGCTGCATTTTAACAGAGATTCGATGTGGTGTCAATTAAGAATGTTGTTCCAATCCTTTGTGAATCGTGCTATAATCTTTACGCAGCGCTAAGCACGACTACCTCTCAGTTACCCTGCCAACTATGATTTCAACCACTTTGAAAAAGTAATGCGATAGAAAATAAATTGGAATGAAGCGTGCGCCAATGCTGCTGAATCGAGTGTCGATAGTCGCGATAACGTAAACATCACTGGACCTACTCCGTTGAACTATCCCATCATGCAGTGGTTCTTAATCTTTAAGCTATAAATTCCGTCTGAATGGATAAACAGGGGTAAACCCATAATATACGGGAGCGTTGAATGCATATCATACAAAGTTTGTTCATTGGGTTAGCCGCCCTCAGACGGAATAAGCTGAGATCTCTGCTGACGATGCTCGGCATCATCATCGGTATTTCTGCGGTGGTCGGCATGGTCTCAATTGGTGACGGGGCGAAGTTTCTAGTTTTAGCGGAATTTGAACGAATGGGTGGATCCGATTTAATTATCTGTTTCCGTCCGCGTTGGATCCAGAGAGAAGAAGATGGCGAATGGATCCAGAACAAAGCGCCAGTATATCTCGAATACGAAGATATCAACGCAATTATGATGGCCTGCCCTTCGATCAAAAGCATCACAGGCGAGATCGATACGATGGCGAGGCCCATATCGTACAAAGGGGAGACGAGGCATTTCCGCTTTGAAGGGGTTACACCGCTTTATCAGGAAGTGCACAATTGGCATGTCGAATCTGGACGTTTTATCCAACAAGAGGATCTGGATCGGAACGAGTCCGTATGCGTGATTGGGGTACAGGTCCAAAGAGATCTGTTTGGCAAAACGGATCCAATCGGTCAAGAATTGAAAATTGGACGGCAGCGGTTCACTGTCGTGGGAGTGATGGAGGAAAAAGGGAATAGAATGGCGACCGAGGGTTGGGACGAAAAGTTGATCGTTCCATTCACCACGATGTCGACCCGTTTCATCGGCAATCAGAAGTGGGGATTTGAGTTGTGGATGAAAGCGGAGAGTTTTGAAGAGGTGGATCAAGCACTGGCGGAAGTGATGATTACCCTGCGTCGCCGACACGGTTCCGAAGAGCACTTTCAATTTTACACCGCAAAGGCAGTTTTAGAACAGGTCGGGCAAGTTAGTCAGGTCCTCAAGATCTTGCTCGGTGGTGTCGCGAGTATCTCGCTATTGGTCGGCGGGATCGGTATCATGAATATCATGCTAGTTTCCGTTACGGAACGTACACGGGAAATTGGGTTGCGCAAAGCTGTGGGCGCGAGACACCGCGATATTTTGCAGCAGTTCTTAATCGAATCAGTTGTTCTGAGCGTTTCCGGAGGACTGATTGGGATTTTCATTAGTGGATTCATCACTTTTACCGTCGCATGGGGTGTTACGACGTTTCTCATCAAAGAGACGGAATGGCCCGCGGTTGTGTCATTATGGGCGGCAGCTGCTGCTTTCGGTTCTTCTGCGTTGATTGGTATAGTATTTGGTATTCTGCCTGCTTATAAGGCAGCACGGTTGATGCCGACTGAGGCGCTACGGCATGAGTAAAGTTGCTACGGAGAGAAAGTTACGACACGGCTGGAGGCAAATTGATGAAAATTAGGCAACCTAACGTACGAAAGGAGAGATAGATGTGATCAAATTATACGGCGAGGAGTATCATCGCTTACAACTGCTTCGACATATCGGAGACATTTCCCAGATTGCTGGTGTGAAGCAATATGAATTAGCAAGTGGCCTGCAAAAAGGGGTCGCTGGCGTTGATTTCCGAACAGGTTCTGGATTAAATTTTTCCGTGCTGCCAGATCGTGGGTTGGACATCTCCTACGCGGAATACAACGGTATCCCATTGTGCTGGCGTTCGACCACCGGCGATGTTGCACCGACATATTATGAACCAGAGGGAAATGGTTGGTTACGTGGATTCTTTGGTGGGTTACTAACCACCTGCGGAATGACGTACCTTGGTGAACCAGGGGTAGATGGTGAAGAATCCCTGGGTTTGCATGGGCGAGTCTCTTATATCCCTGCCCAAAACGTATGGGTTGATAGCCGCTGGGAGGGAGATCGGTATATCATGTGGGCTCAAGGCAAAGTGACAGAGACAACGGTTTCGGGTGAAAACCTCTGTCGAACCCGGCGCATTTGGACAGAGCTTGGCGCAACGAAGCTCCATATTGAAGATATTGTTGAGAATCTTGGCTATCAAGATACACCCCACATGTACCTGTTCCACGTCAATCCAGGGTTCCCAATCGTTGCTGAAGGTTCTGAATTGATTGCGCCTTCATCGCAAATAACCCCAATGGATGAACACTCGGAAGGAAAATTGAGCGACCATGCGCGATGCGAAGCACCTACCGTCGATTTTCATGAAGAGGTGTACTACCATGAGATGCAAGCGGACGAGGATAACCATATTTATGTCGCTCTAGTCAATAGGTCCTTTAACAATGGACAGGGGCTTGGACTCTATGTAAGATACCACAAAACGCAACTTCCCAAATTCGTGCAATGGAAAATGAATAGTGAAGGTCTCTATGTCGTCGGCTTGGAACCGGCAAACTGTTGGGTTGATGGAAGATCAAAGGAGCGAGAACGTGGGACGCTGGAATTTCTCGAACCGGGTGGACGCAGACATTATGAAGTTGAAATTGGTGTTCTAACTTCTAACGCAGCGATTGAGGGGCTAGCAGAAAAGATTGAAGCGACAAAGAGAAATAACTAATCTGGATTAACTAAAATCCCAATCTAAAAATCTGGGGACGCAGCATGATGCTAAAATCAGTTCCATGCGTTCTCGCTCATCTTTACAAAGGAGAAGTCAATCATGAAAATGCCCCGTCGTTTAACAATAGTAATCCTAATCTTGCTGAACTGCATCATGGTGTCGAGTTGCAGTGCCAAGGAAACGGCATCGAAATCTGACATCACCGCTGATAGTGCTGTATCTGCCGTTCCCGATAGTGTAGATGTCGCTCCGATCCGATAGCTTCCGCTGTAGACGTTGCTTTAGATGTCGCTTCCGATAGCGCTGTAGATGTTGCTTTAGATATCGCTCCCGATAGCGTTTTGAATGTTATTCCCCACGACACTGTCGGAGTGATTTACATGCCAAGTTTACTTGGACTCAATGACGAAATTAACGCACTTATGGCGGAGCTTATTCCTTCAGATCCACCGCAGGAACTACCCGCTAAGATGTTAGCAGACGCTTTTGGAGCGGGTTTTGAAACGCTATCAGAATTGGAAGAACTGGGTTTGGATATGCGGAGAAACTTCGCGGTGTTTCTCTCTAGTGTCAATCCACCAATGCCTTCCGCAGCGGTTCACGTTAAGGATCCGGCAAGCGTCAAACAACTCATTGAAATGGAAGCAGAAGGCAGCAGTGCGGTTACCCATAATGGCGTGACGTATCACACCACAGGTGAGGCGGGCGCATTCGTTCTGATGGACGATGTGATGGTCTATTCAAACTCAGCGGAGGTCTGCGAAAAAGTGATTGATACCCAGAAGAAGATGATGCCATCGATTGCTGCCAATGCCGATTTCCAGGCACTCAAACTTGATACTACATCTGGCGTGAATGATTTAATTGCTTATTTTGCAATGGAGGTCATTGTAGATGGTCTTCGTCCCATGCTGGAAGAAAGAGCAGAGGCGTTAAAGATGGAAATGGCGGAAAGCGCAGAAGCAGATCCAGAGCTAAGTGTTGGTCTGGGGCAGGCTGAAGGTGTAATTGATGGGGGTATCTGGTTGCTAGACCAGTCAAAAACCTTGAGTTTGACCGTGAAACTCAACGGCAGCGATCTGCAGATCTCGCCGTTCCTCAAATTTAAGTCGGATAGCGAAATCCAAACGTATATTCGTCACATGCCGAGAGAATTGACACACCTTAAATATCTACCCCAAAATGCCTTTCTCAATGGTGAAATGCATTTTCAGAAGGAGATGTTCGTTGAGCTTACAAAGACAATGATGCAGTTATTTGTTCCTTCGGGTTCAAACGCGGATACATCGAAAATTGAAGAGGCAACCGAGGCACTTACTGGAGCCGCGAAAGATTTCTACGCAGGTTTGGGAAATGAGACTGCGTTCTCCATCAATTTCAGTAGTAGCCTGATGCCTGACGTTTTATATATCTATGATGTGACGGACGAAGCGCAGGCTAAAACTTACATGGAGGAAGATTTTACCGAATATTTGGGAGCGTCCATGGGACTGATGCAAGCGATGGGGGCTACCCAGGAAGTCGCTGGCATGTACGGGGATGTATCAGCAGGTCCCCCTGAGATATATAACGGTGTGGAGATCAAAAATTATGTCCTGCCAAATATCGCTGTCCTTTTCACTGAACTTCCGCCTGAAATGGCAGGCGTCGCTCCAGAACAGTGGAATATCTACTACGCCATCAGCGGTGGCAAAATGCTCTACGCAATGGCAGGTAATGCCCAACCGCTCAAAAATGTCCTAGACCGAATGGCTGGCATGGGGACAGGCTTTGATCAGGGAGAAGGGTACGCTAAGCTGACCGATGCATTGACTCTGGAAAATAACATGTTCTTTGCAATCTCACCTATCACGGCGGTCAATAATCTCGTTCAGATTTTTGCTCAACTAAGTCCAGAAGTCGGAATGTTCCAAATGCTCTTGGCGAACATTCCCGAGACCTACAGTATCGGCATTGCCAGCCAAAATCGGGATGAAGGAATTGCAGGAGAGCTATTTATCTCGCTCGGGGATTTCAGAGAGGTCATCACGCTGCTCGTCGGCTTGGAACAAATGGGTGGGATGCAGTGATTTGATGACAGGTTGCGTCAAAGAATCACCGAGGGATGTTATGACGGCAGGAAAAAAGGAGGGCAAGAACGGAAGGTATCGGTTCATTGATTCGAGACCTTCCGTTCACGACTTAACCGTGGGGACCGGTTAATTTGTGGCGGTTTTTGCGCTGAAACCCGCTTTTACGACAGCATCAGCTAGCTGGTCAGCGGTAGCTTTGCCTTTTTCTAGTTTAACGATGGCTTTGCCATCTGCTTGAGTAACATCGGCACTAATCACGCCAGGAACCTTTGTAAGTGCGGACCGCACCTTGGCGACACAGCCCCCTCACGTCAGTCCGTCAACGTCTAATGTGACCTGTTCGTAAGCGGCTGGAGCTGCTTCAGACATATCTGTGCTCGCAGTGGTTTCGGCTTTTGTGGTTGCTGGTTCCGCGGTCTCAGCCGCCTTTTCCATCGCCTTCTCTGAAGCACAGCCGATAGCGAGCAGAATTGCGACGCAGCAGATTAGTGTGAGTTTTAGTATACGCATGTGAGTTACACCCCCTTTCAATCTCAATTGAGTGTCTATCCATTGTATGTGAAAACGCCGGCTTTGTCAAATTGGATCTAACTTTAGGTTGCCAATAATTGCGATGATGACATCACCCGCTGACTTCACAGCAGTGGCATATCAACACACTTTGATTACAGAAAGACACTATTCATGAAAGTAGACGTGAATTGGGTGAAAACGGTTTATAACAACGGCAGGGGATGGCATGTCGGAAATATGGTGCAGTGGAAAGGGATATACTACATCTGTTTCGTTGATGGGACCGGTCACGGCACCGAGGATTCCCAAATCAGGGTATGTACCTCCACGGACTTAATAAGTTGGACATCCCAGATCGCCATTGGAAAGAAGACAATAGATCCAAATCTTTTGCCGGTTGGTGACAAACTCTTGTTGTATGGGGTAAAGGAATACGATAGCACAGCGGATTCGGAGTTCGGTTTTCCATCTCAGCAAGTGGTGACATGGACCGAGGACGGAACGACTTGGGCAGCACCGGAAAGATGTTTTCTAAGGAATCACGATTTCTGGCATCCAACCGAATTTCACGGACGCTATTACGTGGCATGTGATACCGTCGGACATGCGCCGCCCGGCAGCCACAATTCGGTCGATCTCCTCACTTCAGAGGATGGCGAACGATGGGAGTGGGTCACGGAGATTGTGCATGGATCGAATGAACCCGCGTACTACGATACAACCGGTATTCACTTTGGAACACCCGCACCAAGTGAAACCGCTCTCTGTTTCTTTGACGATGGCCGCCTGCTAGCAATTACACGGGCACGGGGACACTGCGCGTTGCTCTCTACCTCAGAACCGCCTTATGACCGATGGGTACGCTATCTTTCCCGCGAATCTCGCTGCTACGGATCCGCCGTCGCTAGGGTTGGAGAGCATGTTGTCGTCACCGGTAGAAGTTTTGCCAATGAGGGTGTTCGTGCCACCGAAAATCGATTCAACGATAAATTCAGTGACCACGATCAGAGCCAACTCAGAACCGGGGTTTTCCTATATGAGGAGGGCGATATCAATCTGCATACAGTTCTTCCCAGCGGCGGAGACACCGGTTACGGAAGCATTCTTCCTATCAGCGACAACCAAGCCCTTATCGCATACTATTCGTCCCACGAATACCCGCCGGGCGATACCCACGGCTCCAATGTTTACCTCGCTTCGGTGTCACTGACGTGAATTGCCGATTTTTACCTAATCGCACCTAGGTTGCTAGTTAGCCTGTGGAGCGCGTTTCCGCACTCGCCACTAATTAGGCTCACTGAAGTAAGGATACACATGTCGCCCCGCTGGGGCTTGGGTGTATGGGTGCTATCGACATTCTATAAACATGTCGCCCCGCTGGGGCTAAAAAACGGGGCAAATTCTGGAGCTATACACATAGCACTCCTCCCCGATAAGATCGGGATTCAAAACTGGAGCGACAGGTTGGACAGATCAACTACAACAACCCACCAATAGATTTTCCACGACTAGCAACTTGCGTTAATCGCACTAAAGGTCCATCAGTTCCGCACGCAAGGATTCGACATCAACACGAGTCTTAGTCCGTGCTGCCCCAATACAGGCTTCCATCAATATCCACGTTCCCAACGTGGTTTCATGCAACCACTCCCGATCCTTGCCAGTGGAGATAGCGTCTGCAAAGGCGTCGAACTGAAGACGATCGTCTTCAATAAGTTTGGGATGCAGGTCTTGAAGTTGGTAGTCTTCGACACATTTCCCCTTACGGAAAAGTTGGAGATGTCCCGCCTCCCGTCGAATATCCCCATTTTCGCCATGAAATGTCCAATGACCGCTCCAGCCGAATGGGTTTGCATGTGAGGCGTTAGTTCCCGTGTAGCAAAAGGGGGCTCCGTTTGGGTATTCCAGCAAAGCCTGAGCACCTGCCGTTCCCCAAACACCGGTCTGAGCAATCTCATGGTCTTCCCGTTGATGGATTCGCGCTGTCACATATTTCGGCAGCCCTTTCGCGGCAACGAGTTGGTCGAGTTGATGCGCCGTGGCAGCGTGGAAGAAAATCCCCTCAACGTAGGAGTCCGGGTAACGTGAATTATCCGACCGCCAAAGATTTTGACGGATCCAGAACCGACATTCCCCGCCGAGCATTTCGCCGATGCCTTCCGAACCGCGAAGCCATTCGCGCATCTTAGAAGCAGCAGGATTCCATCGTTTATTTTGTCCTTGGACTAGCATCAGGTCGGGTTGTGCCTTATGAGCGTTGATAATTTTTCGAAACTCCTCTGGTGTTGTTGCAATCGGTTTGACACACAGCGTGTGCATCCCAAGGTTCAGGCTTTCGACGACCAATTTCGCATGCACCGGTGTCGAGGCGTAGATGAGACACGCTTCCGCGTCATGCCGATCCCGCGCTTCGGTGATTGTAGTGTAGATTCGATCAGCTAATCCTTCGGGTACATCGCCCTCCAACGACGTCACTCCCTCTCGTGCTTCGTCGAGGTTGATATCCACACAGGCGACAGGGAACAATCCCTCGCAGTTAGCTAACGCCTGAAGCCGTCCAAGGGCGAAATGGGTGCATCCCACATGAATGGTTGGTATAGCCATGATTACCTCCTTGTACATGTCGCCTGAATTCGGTGCTACTCTTCCAAGGCGTCGTCAAAATCGCGGCTGCTGCTCTCCAACACAGCCGTCAGTGCGAAGTCGCCACCGTAAGCCAGCAACTGTGCTCCCATTGCACGGTACTGTTTAATCAGTTCAGGGGTGCCGGCGGGAATCCCCCAAGCGACGCCGTGTCTCTTAGCTGCATCCGCAACTTGAGCGATGGCTTCGTCAAGGCTAATCTGGGAGCCGCTTTCACTTTGGCTCAGGCGTAGTCCAAGATCTCCCGGACCGACGAAGAGCGCATCCACTCCCGCCACAGCCGCAATTTCTTCGACGTTCTCAAGTGCCTCCGGTGTTTCAATCTGAATTGTGATGAAAGTTTCTCTATTGGCATCATCGGTATAGGTGCTGTTGGGTTGCCACACGGCAATGCCGAAATCACCATCTAGCCCAGCACCGTCCATACCACGGTTGCCGATCGGTGGAAATTTCACAGCGCTCACAATGCGCTGCGCTTCCTCGGCATCTGAAATCAACGGCATCATCAGACCTGTCGCGCCATCTTCAAAGTAGCGATAGAGGCGTGTCCGTTCTTGGGTAGGAGGTCGTACCATACAGTCAATATCGTTGTGGTGACACAGTCCCAACAGGCTCTGTACCTCACGATCAGTCATTGCTCGGTGTTCCAAATCCAGCCAGATGACATCATAGCCGAAATGTGCGGCGTAACGCACAAAAAACGGCAGGTAATGTCCCAATCCACATACGCGTGCACATCGATTTTGACGGATTTTGTTTAACGTTCTGCTATTTCTCATATTCCTCCTCTTCAGGTGTTGACCGCGCAGCGTCGGTTCGCATTTTGCAAATTCAGCAGTCATGAGTAAAGATGGTTTCCACAAGCCAATCTGTTACGCCGGGGTATTGATCGAGCTCTAAGACAAACTCCTGTCCCCGACTAGCGCTCTGTAGGTAGGTGTGGCGACCATCGTGCGTCCAGCGGTCAGGGTTGGGGTGATAGGTAAGCCGGGGCTTCCCGTTGTCAGGGTAGAAACACCGAGGTAATCGCCAATGTGTCACCCCGGATCCCTCTGGATTTGTCAACACCAATCGTTCATGAAATTTCAGGAAGTGCCCTGCACCTGGGGCTATCGGTCCACCACCTAAGTCCAATTTCTCAGACGCAATATAGAGTGTATTGGTCGGATCTTTTTCCCGTTTAGGGTGTCGGTGTGGATGGTACTGCGCCCATGGAAGTTCGCCCTTTGGTATTTCATCGACCTTGCGTATGTCTCCAATCTGAAGCCAACCCCAGAGGATGTGTTGCCGAGGCGCATCATTGACAAAGTGCCAGTCGCCAGCAGTTTTTTTTACCTGCCGAAAGAGACCGAAAAATAGGAACAGGTCACCACTCTGTACTCCCTGTTTTTTTATATGACCTTGGGCTGCGCCCGACTGACCAAATAGGGATTGCCAACCTTGCTGGCGCGGGTAGGCATCGTGGTTGATGTCTGGGTCTAAGTGGGCATGGGACTCGGTGCCAACCCGGTTGCGGGTGAGATCTTTTACCACCTTCCCAATATTCGTGTCGCCATGCCACAGATCTCCATAGGTAATTTCTGACGGGTCATGACGTATTGGCAGAGAGTACAGCGTACCATCAGGGAAAATGGGACTGGGACAACCACCCGACCCTGAATCGAATCCCTTCCTGCTGAGGATTAGTTTCATGTTTGATACACTCCTTACCAAATTAAAAACTCCGCGCGAATCAACAAGGGCGGGGTTAATTGTGTTTTTTCTATTATAACCTAAGTTGCTAGTTGCGTGATGTTACCACATACATGTCGCCCCGCTGGGGCTTGGGGTGTGTAGGAATTCACTGCTGCTATAAACATGTCGCCCCGCTGGGGCTATAAGTCGGGCAAGATGCCCGACCTACGGATATACGGGTCAATTATCGTACCGTACATACACTGGCAACTTGCGTTATTATAACCGATTGTCATAGCGAAAAGAGATAAAAATTTACTCGGGCCTTTTCAGTCCTAAAACCCTCTATGAGAAGCGCGACTTTTTGGTTGCGGAATTGGAGGGACTTTGCTATGATACCCGAAAACAGAGCCGAATCATAAACCTATTTTTCAGACACACCGGAGGACTCAATGCGAAAAACGATTAGCGGTACAGGCGGCATGATTTTGGTCCAAATGCTCAAGGAATGCGGGGTTGAATATCTCTTCACCAACCCCGGTTCGGCAGAAACGGGATTATTTGCAGCTGTCGCGGAGGACGGAGATTTAAGGATTGCTATGGCGAAGCATGAGGGGCTGGTTTCCGCCATGGCGGATGGATACTCTCGCACTAGCGGCAAAGTTGGGGTAGCTATCGCCCACGTGACCGGCGGTTCGCTTCAGATGGCGGGTCAACTCTACAACGCCCAGATGGCAGGTTCGGCGGTGGTTGTTATCGCTGGAGATTGGACAATGGAGGTTCAGGATTTCCGAGGCTTAACCCCCTTTCCCGGACTGAGTCAGGCAGAACTGATGCGCGGTGTGACCAAGGAGGCGCGTTGTGCCTATCAGGTGACCTATCAGCCGGAGGCGCTTACGGTCGCAACAGCGAGGGCAATGCGGGAGGCGACGAACCCACCGACGGGTCCTGTTTTTATCTCGGTCAATGCGAATCTCTTTCAGCAGGAAGGGCTTGAGGCGGAAATTGGAGAAGGGGCGGGTTATCAGATTGAAGGTCCGGGAGCCGCGCGACCTGAAACCGTTGAAGCGATTGCACGAAAACTGGGTGAGTGTAGCTGCCCTGCATTGATGTTTGGCGATGATGTTTGGAACCAAAACGCACAAGCCGAAGCGGTACAGTTGGCGGAGTTGATTGGCGCACCGGTGTTCGGTAGCCGACAAACCAGCGCGAACTTCCCGACGCACCATCCGTTGTCCTGCGGGGGATACCCCGTGGAAAAGGAATTTTCTGAAGTAACAGGGCTGCAGCCGGATCTCCTATTCATGGTCGGTTGTCGAGGACTTCATGGGGGTGCGGAGGAACCGACTGTGATGCAGATTGGTCCCAATCCTACACTGATGGGGCGGCACTATCCGCTAGATCTGGCTGCCCAATGTAACCTAAAAGATACTTTACCCCTCCTTTGTGAGACAATATCTAAGCTGTACGGTGCTGATAAGCTCGAGTTGTGGCGGAACCAACGCGCTAAGGTCTCAACCTACGCAAAGCGCCTGCTTGAGCGTGAGGAAGCGGTGGTACGGGAACATGCGGACGATGAAATAATTCATCCAAGTCTGTTAGAGGCACAAATGGCGACGCTCCTGCCGAAAGATTCTATAATCATTGGCGAAAATCCAACCGCTCGAACGACACTGCTGCCGTTTGGGCATGAGCAGATGTGGCGATTCGGTGGTGGTGGTGGTTCACTCGGCTGGGCAGTCGGTGGTGCGGTTGGCGCGAAGATCGGGATTGGGGACGAGAGACCGGTCGTTTTGAGCATCGGTGATGGTTCGCTCACCTATAGCGCGGCAGGATTCTGGTCTATGGCTCGCTATAAGACCCCTGTGCTGACAGTTGTTTCCAACAACGAAAGCTATCAAGTAGTGCGTATAAACTGGGCGCGGGAAATGCCGGACAGTCAGATGGTGCAGGAAGGCAAATACCCCGGACTCTTCCTTGGTGGACCGTCCATCGATTACGCTGGACTTGCTCGGTCTCAGGGTGTTGACGGCGAACGTGTTACCGATCCGTCAGAGTTAGAGGCAGCACTAAAGCGGGGGATTGACTGTATCACCAAAGAGAATCGACCTTACCTACTTGATGTCATTGTGGCACGAGAAGGGGTTGGACATGACTCTGAATGGCATCAGGGTTGGCAGATGTAAGGCAAATTTTCGCGTTCTGTTTCGGAGGAAAAGTATGGGTTTTGGTAGGCGGTTTGGTGCTTTGGCTTTCTCGGCAATGCTGTCTATATCCATCTCAGTCGTGGCCGATGAAGAGGTCGAAGATCTTGTTATGATGGAGGAGGTCGTGGTTACGGCCCAAAAGCGCGAGCAGCGGTCTTTTGACGTGCCGCTCTCCATTTCTACGCTGCGGGGCGCAAAATCCGATGCCTTGCGTTCAGCTGGTATGGATGTACGCTTTTTGTCGAATCGTACGCCCAGTTTGCAGATGGAATCCTCGTTTGGGCGTGTCTTTCCTCGCTTTTATATCCGTGGCCTTGGCAATACGGACTTTGATCTTAACGCTTCACAGCCGGTTTCCGTCCTCTACGATGGAGTTGTCCTCGAAAATGCTTTGTTGAAAGGACTTCCCGCTTTTGACCTAGATCGAATTGAGGTGTTACGAGGTCCGCAAGGCACGCTGTTTGGACGCAATACACCCGCGGGTATTGTTAAGTTTGAGTCGGCGCGTCCCACACAGACATTGGAAGGGTACGGTCGGTTGAGTTATGGCCAGTTCAACAGCAGTAATTTTGAGGGCGCGGTGTCTGGTCCGCTCATTCCGTCCGTATTGTCAGCAAGACTGTCGCTGCTCGACCAGCGGCGAGGCGACTGGATAGATAACGCGCACACAGAAGAGGATGATGCCGTGGGAGGGTATCAGGACATGGCAGGACGTATACAGTTTTTGTGGACACCCACCCCGGAATTGGAAGCGTGGGTCAAGCTCCATGCTCGCGAGCTCGACGGCACCGCACGTCTGTTTCGCGCCAATACCCTTCTGAAAGACGAGGGCGATCTGGTGCCAGATTTTACTCGTGATAGCATCGCGCATGACGGACGCAATGAGCAAACCCTGAGTACACGGGGCTTGGCCGCTGAAATACGCTACGACATAGGGGATTTCCAACTGGTTTCGGTGACCGGGTTGGAGCGACTCACCACTTTTTCACGCGGAGACATCGACGGCGGATACGGTGCCATTTTCACGCCGCAGAGCGGTCCCGGTGAAATCCCCTTTCCGTCCGAATCCGCGTCCGGCATTCCCGCGCTGCGTCAGTTTAGCCAAGAGGTTCGCCTGATGAGTACAGAACGCTACCGCTTCGCCTATCAGTTCGGCTTGTACTATTTCCGCGAGTTCGTGGAGATGGAGGATTTCAACTACGATACGTTGGCTGGAGGTACGCAAGATGGGAAAGTACGTCAGGAGCAATTAGCGATTGCACGGGCAGCATTTGCGGCGATGACCCTGCGACTCGTCGAAAATCTGGAATTGGGTGCTGGATTACGATTGTCCAATGATGAAAAAGACTATACAGCATGGCGGGACGAAGCTCCGGCTGTTACAGAGGCAGGTCCGCTGGGTCCTATTCACGAGAACCCGCAAGCCACGGTGTGGAGCGGGGATCTCACTCTGCGCTATAAGGTCACTCCTACTGTGCAGACGTATCTGCGCGCAGCGCGCGGATTTCGCGCTCCCAGCATTCAAGGACGTCTGCTGTTTGGCAATGAGGTCACGGTAGCGGATACCGAGACCATTCTTTCTGTAGAAGGTGGCACGAAATTGCGTTTATGGGGGCAACGGCTCCACTTGGATACGGCTCTGTTCCACTACTTTATGCAGGATCAGCAGCTCACCGCCGTGGGTGGAGAAACTAACTTTAACCGGCTGCTGAACGCTGAAGGCACCATTGGGCGAGGTATTGAGGCAGAGTTGATTTTCACACCAATCGCCGCACTGGAGGTTACGGCGGGACTCAGCTACAACCAAACCCGCATTGACGATTCAGACTTGGCTATACAGGGCTGTGGGGCACCGTGTACAGTGTTGGATTCGCCCGCGTCTGCTGAAGGAACTTTTTCCATCGACGGCAACAGTCTGCCGCAGGCTCCGGGCTGGATCGCAGATGTGACCCTACGTTATGCGCGTGATCTTCCGGCAGGTTTGCGCCTCATCGTTTCCACGGATTGGGCGTATCGCAGTCGTGTACGGTTCTTTCTCTACGATTCTGTGGAATACGCCGATGATTCACTCTTGGAGGGTGGTCTTCGACTTGCTTGCCTATTGCCATACGGCGACATAGAGGTGGCGCTCATAGGACGCAATATCCTCAACGACACCTCTCCCACCGGTGGTATCGATTTCAATAATCTGACCAGCTATGTCAACGAACCCCGGTTCTGGGGACTGGAAGCGGTGCGACGTTTTTGAACGACACCAAGGTTCTCCTTCAATCCTCCGAAACTTGGCTATAAGACATGTTTAACAAATCCTTTCTGCCAAAGGCACTTTTTGAATTCGTCATCATCTCCGATTCCCACTATATGCTCGATCCAGGCGGAGCGTCCCTCGAATTTGAAAACCGGCGTAAGCAATCCGCCCGCCGAGAAATCGCGCTCCGTATGGCGGCAGCACTTGAGCCTCACTTCGTTGTGCATAACGGGGATATGGTTCAGGAATATCCCGACAATTTAGAGGCTTTTTACAGATCAATGGACGAATCGCTTGAGCAGATGCGAGCGTGTGGCATTGAGCCTTACTATGTTGCGGGAAATCATGACGTCGGTGATAAGCCAGATCCGACCGCGCCGGCTTCCCACGTTAGCCGAGAGGTGTTGGATTGGTATCATCGGAGGTTCGGAAAGTCGTGGTATAGTTTTGATCAGGGCGATTGCCATTTTGTGATACTCAATTCACAGATTATGAATAGCGCACTCCCCGATGCCGTGGAGCAGGAGGCATGGGTGGAAAAAGACTTAGCCGAACATGCAACCAAACGCCTCTTCATAGTTCTTCATATGCCCCCCTATCTGTTCGATGAAACCGAACCTTCGATAGGGCACTATGATAATCTCGCAAACCCCGCAAGGACTTGGCTGCTTGACCTGGCACGGCTTTACAGGGTTGAGATGCTCCTCGCTGGGCATGTTCACTTCGCCTTCTTCGATCACCTGGCAGAGACGCGATACGCCGTTTTAGCCTCCCCTGTCTTTACCCGCCCCGGATTTCCCAGTCTGTTTACTGGTTCCCCGCCACCCGAACGGGGGCGCAATGACACCCCGAAATTTGGATTTTATTTGCTGCGGGTAAGATCGGACAGAACGGACCTCCATTTTATCCGAACCGCTGGTGCTGAAAAGACACCGCTAAGCACGGAACAGCGGCTCATCACCCGCGTGAGCGGTACGCTGCCTGACTCTCCACTGGGTGTCACACTGAGTCAGCCGTTAGCGACGACTGCTGAAATTCCACGTGCTTGGCCCGCTGCGATACGGGAAAAGGTGAGAAACGACTATCCTCTGCTCGCGTGTATAGAGATGGGAGTTGGACATATCCGGGCACCACTTACAGATTTTCAAGATACCTTTCAGCGGAGGCGTTTGGAAATCTTGCGCCAAGAGGGAGTGAGAATTAATGGCGTCGCTATCTTCTCCGAGGAGTTCAATATCTTGGACGCGGTGTCCCACTCCCACTCAAGGATTGACGGTTTGGAAATCCAGATCGCGGGAGCACTTTACCCATCCGAGAGATGTATTGATAGTATCAAAGTCATTCAGGAACGGTTTGAGCTACCCGTTACATTGTCCCCAATCGTGTGTAGAGAGCCTACTTCAGGAAAACAGTTTCCCCGCTTCCGTCTCGGATGTACACCGGGGGAAATTCCAGCGCTTAATCGTTGTTTGGCAAGAAGTGGCGTGGCGGTCGATAGGGTTATCTGCAAGTTAAATAACGGTGAATCGCTATACGATCAGATTCAGGAAATTCTGGAAATAAATCCTCCCAACCAGATTTCCAACATAGATTTCAGCCTTGAATTCTCGGCAACAGATGACCAGACCAACGCAAACTTGGCAGCGGAGACGCTGTTCTTGATGGCAACAACCCCAGGCAGCCGCATCTATTTTGAACCCTTCAGCGATCTTGATCGCACGATGGATGTGACTTATGGACTGCTCGATTCCCTTTGTAATCCACGTCTCGCAAGTGCTGTCCTGCAATCTCTCAACACGATTGTGTATAGCAAACCGCTGAAGTGTTCAAAGCATCCAGTTTGTCTGAAGCAGGAGAACGATTTGAAGGTTTTACAGCTCGCGACCGACACCTCCACCTATACCCTATTGCTGCACAACGGATTAGAGTCTACAGCCAGCGAACCGGTCAATATGGAAACGGTTATAGAGGTGAAAGCGGATGATCTGTTGAAAATTTATCAGTTGTCCAAGATTAGCATGAAGAGTATAGATTTTCATGAAGCGAAAAACGTGGTATTGACGTCTTCCCAAACCCCTATCCTTATCGAGAGTCCGCCGATTCATTAACACAGAAAACGCATCGAAAAGCCTTTAGGACTTACGCAGTTGAACGCTCAACTCTTGTAGTTCGGTGATTTATCTTCGGTCGGTGTGGGAGGGGCATCCCTGCCCCGATGCCTTGCATTCATTGTGCTACTACAATAAGGTCTCAGGTTTGTAGTAGGGCGATTTAGCGCCCGTCCGGACGCGCCATGAATCCCCGATGAATCGGGACAGGTGCGCTACTACGAGTTGAAGTGCGTAACTCCTAAGCCTTTAAGAACATTGCCATGACGTCAGACGACGGAGGCGAAATCCTATGCAAGCACTGCCAACTCTATTTCGTTACACCCATTCGCCAACCCTACCCAAACTGCTCTGGCAATTGGGGTGTACGCTGGTGTTCAGCACCTACCAAGCGGGTAAGGTTATCTTTATCCGCGCTACAAGTCCGGAAAACATTGAGCAGCACGCCTTGGATTTCCCCAGACCGATGGGGTTGGCGATTTCTGATCAACGCATCGCGGTAGCTACACGGGAGGAGGTCGTAGTCCTCACCAACACTTCAGTTGAGGAATCCACTGAGTCCCAGCATCTCGATTTAGGGGCCGGCGCAGTTGGAAACAGCGCCTACCAAACGGGAGACGCGATAGAGGGCACGTATGCGCCTGAGAAAACCTACTTTAGTGGAGAGGTTGACACCCATGATCTCGCCTGGGGCAAGGATGGATTATGGGCAATCAACACCCTCCTATCATCTATGGCTTTGGTAGACGATGGTTCCGGTCTCGAGTCCAAATGGCGTCCCCCTTTCGTCAGCGATATAGTACCGGAGGATCGTTGCCATCTGAATAGTATGGCGATGGTAGATGGTCAGCCGGAGTATGTGACCGCCTTTGGCGAAGTGGACACCTTTGAAGGTTGGCGTGAGAATAAAACGTCGGGTGGGATTGTGATGGATGTTTCCAGCGGAGAGATTGTATTAGAGGGATTGCCAATGCCGCACTCCCCGCGGGTCTATGACGGGAAACTCTACCTACTGCTCTCCGGGACCGGAGAGTTAGTGTGTGCCGAGCCAGAAACGGGTGGGTACGAGGTAGTCGCGCAGTTGCCCGGCTTCGTGCGTGGGATGGCACGTTGTGGTGATTATCTGTTCGTAGGTTTGTCGAAGCTGCGAAAGTCAAGTTCGACCTTCGCAGCACTGCCAATCTCCGAACAAGCGGTGTTCAGCGGCATCGTGGCGGTGTCTCTATCCGAAGGACGTATCGTTGAGCACCTCAGATATGAGACAGGTGTTGAGGAAATTTATGATGTGCAGGTTTTACCAGAGGGAACTTCCATTAACCCGCCACAGCCATCGTAATTTACTTCAAACTTTCTATCGGTTGTGCGTTCCCAAAAACAGGTTGTGGGCCATCAACCGGGGCAGCCCAACCCGCCGCATTAGCAATGACACGCAGAACGTCCTGATTGTGATAGATTGGATAGGTTTCGTGTCCGGGGCGAAAATAAAATATCTTTCCTTTGCCACGGAGATAACAACAGCCACTACGGAATACCTCACCGCCGGGGAACCAACTGACGAAAATCAGCGTGTCCGGCTCAGGGATATCGAAAGGTTCACCGTACATTTCGGCGTGCTCAATCTCAAAATACTCGCCAATTCCTTCAACAATTGGGTGTCCATGCTCTATAACCCAGAGCCGCTCTTTCTCGCCCGATTCTCTCCATTTAAGGCTGCACGATGTGCCCATCAACTTGGTGAAGATCTTGGAGTAGTGTGACGAGTGTAAGCAGATTAAACCCATACCATCAAGGATACGGACGTGCATTCTATCAACAACTTCGTCCGTAACCTCTCCATGCGCCCCATGTCCCCACCAGATTAGGACATCCGTATCGGCAAGGACCGCTTCTGTCAGCCCATGTTCCGGCTCATCCAACGTGGCGGTGTGCACCGCAAACCCCGGTTGTTTTTTGAGGTAATTTCCGATTGCGTTGTGCATGCCATCGGGGTAGATTTCCGCGATTTGCTCATTGGTCTTTTCGTGGCGATATTCATTCCAAACAGTGACTCGGATCGGTTTGCTCATATATCTGTTCCTTTACTATGGTCGATGTGAGAATTACTTGGACACTGCAAGACAGCGCAGTTGGAAACAGCGCCTACCAAACAGGGGGCCGCGAAAGTGTCTATCTATTTTTATCATTCACCATATTTATCCATCATCCTGGATCGCGCTGATTTCATCTCTGGAGATCTTGTGGACGCTTTTGGGATTAAATGTCTGCGTTGTTCCGGATCGCAATGCGACTTCAATTCTTCCGCCGGTCAACACGAAAAACTGAATTAAAAATCCGCCACCCTGCATCGATTCGACTTGATATTGATCCGACGCTAATCCATTGACCCATGTGGGAACTGTGTCAACGAAATCGGGGTGATCTATCACCTCCTGCGGCAATGCGATAACCAGTGTTCCGGGTTCGTCACCTATGGCATCTGCAATCACTGTTCGGGTCTCGACCATAAAACGCACAACTTGACCCGCATAATCGAAATCGTTCTCACCGGTATGTTCCGGTGGGACAATGCCCCAAGTTAAATGGTGGATGAACGGATTACCGTACCCCTGACTTAGCATGTGATCCAGGGCTTGGTTGTCAACAGGATGGACAACTGCGACATAATCGAACCAACCTTTGCTCCGCTCTGTACTGTCCTCTGGCAATCTCGCTGAAACGTTGATGTAGTCGCACTCATCGACCGGTGAGGGATAACAGCGGGCATCCCATCCGGAGACATAGCCGAGTTGTTTTAATGGTCCTGCTACGATATACGGTGGATCACAAAAGATCGCGGCATGATCCAAGTTAGGATACAATTGAACCCCTGCTGCGGTGACTTTTTGGGCTACTTCTGATGCTTCTGTAAATCGCTGTGATGCGTTTTGGATGGTGAGGTAATCTCCGAAATCATTAGGCAGAACCACTGAATTTCCCATGATAAACCTCCAAGATAAATTATTGATTGATATTGGCAATTTTCAGCATAATACCACAAAAGCAGAACCTTTTCAAGCGAATAGAAAATGTATCCTCATGATTGTTTTCTAATCGTATTTGTGCTATGGTATAATCTAACTTAGCAAAATGTTTATTTTAAACGAAGAGAGAAATTATACACAATAGGAGTTACGCAGTTGAATGCCCCAAGCCCTGTAGTTCGGCGATTTATCGCCGTAGGACACAATCTCCGACGCCTGATGAATCAGGCAACTACAATCCGAAGTGCGTAACTCCTACGAAGAGAGAAATTATACACAAGAAAGGATACGCCATTATGTCTTATAAATATAAAGTAATGATGACAGACTATGCGTGGCCCTCCGTCGAACCGGAGCGAGGGGTCTTAGAGGAGATCGGTGCCGAACTAATCGTTGCGGAGAGTGGGACGGAGGAAGAATTTATCGAATTGGCGCCTCAGGTCGACGGTATCCTGACCTGCTGGCTCCATGTGACTACGGCAGTCGTTGAGGCTGCCCAACAATGCAAGGTTATCGGTCGGTGTGGAATTGGTTTGGATAACATTGATGTGGAGACAGCGACCGCTCTCGGTATGGTTGTCACAAATGTGCCTGCATACTGTATTGATGAGGTATCGGATCACACAATGGGGTTGCTACTGGCATGTGCTCGGAAAATTAGCTTGCTTGATCGAACTATGAAAAGTGGTAGTTGGACGCGAGACGTGGGTCCCTCAATGCGTCGGATTCGTGGACAAAAGTTGGGCATCATCGGATTGGGAAAAATCGGGAAGGCAATTGTGCCGAAAGCGAAAGCATTCGGGCTGGAGGTCTTGGTATATTCGCCACGTGCCACTCAGAAAATGGCGGACGAACATGGCGTGACATTGGTTGATTTCCCTGAACTTTTGGCGGCGTCTGATTATATCACCATCCACGCACCGTTGACCTCTGAAACACAGGACCTGTTGAACGAAGACGCATTCCGTCGGATGAAGTCGACCGCCTATGTCCTCAATACATCCCGGGGCGGGATTATTGAACCTACTGCGCTGTACAATGCACTCACGACAGGGGAGATTGCAGGAGCAGGATTGGATGTTTTTGTACAAGAACCACCGCAGTCTGACGATCCACTACTTACGCTGGACAATGTGGTCCTGACGCCGCACGCTGCGTTTACCTCTGAGGAATCAACCTATGACCTTGAGGTGACGGCGGCGGCAGAGGTTGCAAGGGTATTAACGGGGCAGATGCCTGAGTCGGTGGTCAATCCAGAGGTATTGAGCAGCCCGATCCTTCGCGCAACCGCGCTTGCCCAATAGCGATGGTTATCTTAGGAAACCTTTGGCGCTAGTTTAGTGAGAAGGTTTTTTCCACATTGTTCAAGTCGCTTTGAATCTCCCGATACATCGAGATTCACGCCTGCCCGGTGTATCGGGGAACGGAACCGATTTATCGGGGAGTGCATTGGTTCATTAGCCGGTTGGTTGATTCATTCTTCTTATGTTCCCCCTTTTGGACACACATGTCGCCCCTCTGGGGCTTTCAGGTATTTGTTTATCTGTGTGCTATAAACATGTCGCCCCTCTGGGGCTAAATGAACCAATTAACCAATGGTTTTCACGTTTCACGCATCACATTATCAACAGCTGCAAACTAGCACGGAAGATAACGATGAAATCTTTTAAGGGGGCAACAGTCATGGTCACCGGTGCTTCATCTGGTATCGGCGAAGCGTTTGCCCGTAACCTTGCGGATCGGGGGGCTAATTTAATCCTGACGGCGCGTTCAGAAGATAGACTCCATCAGATCGCCAAAGAGTTGTCGGAAAAACACGCAGTCCAAGTCGATGTGTTTCCAGGGGATCTCAGCCATCGGGATACCCCGCAACAGTTGTGGGAGCAGGTCCAATCTGCATCGCTCTCAGTTGATGTGCTGATAAATAACGCCGGGGTCGGAAGGTGTGGACCGTTCTTGGAGTACGACTATCAGAGCTACCAAGAGATGCTGAACCTCAATATCAAAGCATTGGTGGGTTTGACGCATCTATTTATGCCTTCCATGTTACAGAAAGGGGACGGTGGGGTTATCAATGTCGCGTCAACAGCGGCATTCCAGCCAATTCCCTACCTTGCGACCTATAGCGCCACGAAGGCATTTGTCCTCGGTTTCTCAGAATCACTTTGGGGTGAGTATCATGAACGGGGAGTGACGGTGCTTGCGCTCTGCCCCGGTAACACCTCTACCAATTTCGCTGACGTTGCCAACGCGGACGTAACACGGATGACCAGAGCGGAAAGCCCTGAAACAGTGGTTGAAGCAGGTTTGAAAGCCTTTTTGAAGGGACGTAATTATGTGATTCCGGGACGGAGTGTCAACTATCTGCTGGCAAATTTGTCTCGGCTATTGCCGCGTCGCCGTGTGCTTGGGATAACGTCGGATATATTCAAGCCCGATCCATCCTAACGAGATTGGTTCATATTAAAAGAAAGTGTAGAGCAGTTCAGAGAAACCGAGTTTTTTCTTGAAAACTCGGTTTCTTTCCACTACTTTCGCCCCCCGGTAGGTGCGGTTTCTAACCGCACCGGTTTGGCATGTCTCATTAATGCTAAGGTCCATAGGAGTTATGCACTTCGGTTCGTAGTCGCGCAATTCATTGCGCGTCCCGACGGGCGATAAATCGCCCTACTACAAGCCTTTATCCCTACTGTAGTTGCCCGATTTATCGGGCGTTAGCCACGGTGTCTCTCGGCGATGAATCGCCGAACTACAGTACTTTAACCGTTCAACTGCGTAAGTCCTAGTCCACTATAAATCAGGCTACTGCGATTTGCCTCTTGCAGCGATCTCCCAAACGTCCTCGACAATCCCGTTGCGAACCGCGTAATACCGGTCATGGAGATTCACCGTCGTGCAGCAGTGCGTTGGTAAGAGTTCAATCGTATCGCCGGGCTTGAGTGCAACGCTTGGATCTGCTGTCAGATTCCCGTGCTCCTCCGATAACCCTCGCATCTCTAAGCCTTCAATTCCCACCGGCTGCGGTGTGCCGGAGTCGGTTGTCAACACTTTTGCCCCTGCATCAACGACGACACGCGTCGGCTGTGGACGACTTACGACCGTCGTTAACATAGTCAGGGCGCATTCAAACTCCTCACCGATACCTTCGACCGTCCGGTAACTTGAATCGATAAAGACGTAAGACCCTGCCTGGATTTCTGTCATCTCTGGGTAAGCACCGGTGATCGCATAGGTGCCTGTGCCACCGCCGCTCACAATCTTGACGGGGACACCGTTCTGTTCGAGATAGTGTTTCGTTCCGATCAACATCTCAACAGATTCACCCGTCAGGCTTTTGCGTTCTGCGAAAGTTGGTGTGATCACGGTGTGCCCTTCATATCCCATTATCCCTTCAAACTTGAGCGCCTGCGATTGGAGGATGTGCCGCGCGAGATCCAGTGTCGGTTGCCCCGGCTCGGTCCCACAGCGATTCATGCCGGAGTTGACTTCAATCAGAACGCGCAGCGTGGTGCCTTTTGCCTTCGCAGCTGCGGAGAGCTGATCGACGTTATCTGGGTCATCGACGGCGACCATAATTTCTGAGTGTTTGGCAAGATTAATCAGGCGCGCGATTTTCTGTTTCCCGACAATCTGATTGGCGATCAGCACGTCGCGGATACCCGCATGGATCATCGCTTCTGCCTCACCGAGTTTGGCACAGGTCATGCCAATCGCACCCGCCTCCATCTGTTTATGGGCGATAATCGGCGTCTTGTGTGTTTTGACATGCGGACGGAGATCTGCGTTGACCGTCTTGAAATAGTCTGCCATCTTCTGGATATTGGCTTCCATAATATCCACATCGATTAGCAGTGCTGGGGTATCAATCTCTTCTTTGGGGATGCCGATAAACACATCAGGGTTGGGTGCTGACATCGGTTTATCTCCTATATCTTCTTGCTCGCGTTTTAGAGTCCATATTTCATTCGTTCTGATAACGCTGTTACCTTGAGTAGATGGGTTGCGGCTTGCATTCTGATTTTTTCGTCCTCACTATCCAGCAGATCCTGTAGGACGGTGATTACCTTTGGCGTGGCGGCGGCAAGTGCGGTGATTTGGGCGTCGAGATACGCCTCGCGGGCAACCTGTAATTCCTTGATAAAATGTTCGTCTTGGTTACGCCAGCGATTGATTGTTTCTCTCCTTTTTCCGAGTGCCTCACCAACTTGGGCATCGGTTTTCCCTTCGATAATGAGTGGTATCGCTCGTACCTGATCATCGCTCAAGCCTTTTTTTGCCTCAGGGGCTTCGTTGAATTTGTTTGGGACACCCTCTTTCATCTCTTTGAGTAGTTGATTAAAGGGATTGGGGTCGTTTGTCCAAAAGGCGTCCTCCTGTATCCATTCCATTATGGTGCCTTCTTTCAAGCCGACTACCGCTTGCACGATATCAACATGGGAGTTTCTGGGGGTCATAAAGAGCACCGCGTCGAGTGCGGGAACATCAATGCCTTCAGAGAGACAGCGTGCATTTGAGAGGAGGCGGCAGGCACCGGGGGTATTGCCCTTCAGCCATTCGATTCGGGTTTTTCTATCGAAGGCGTTATGTTGCCCATCGACATGCTGCGTTTCGCATTGAAAACCGGCCGGACGTTGATCTTCCGGCATCTGTTCGATGGCACTCTCAATCACCGGGTTCCAGTACTCGGCGAGACGTTTTGAGTTGCGGATGGTGTTGTTGAATGCGATCGCCCGCCTCAGGGGTTTAATTGACTCATCATCACTGGACTTGCCTTCCGGGTTTTGCAGCGCCCGCCAAGAACCGACGAACTTGGTCGCATCGGTAATGTTGATTTCCTTTCCACCGGCTTCCACATACCCTTGCAGCGTTGCCTCCGCATCTGGTTCGTACATGGTGAGGATCACCACCTTGTAGTCAGAGAGCAGATCTTGCTCGACCGCTCTGGAAAATGGGAGACGGTGAAACTCAGGTCCGTAGGTAGCAGGGTCATCCATGGAAAATATTTCGATGTGATGGTCAGCAGCTTTCGCTTTTGCTTTCGCGCCTTCGGTGTAAAGGCGTGGGGTCGCGGTCATGTAGAGCCGTTTCTTCGCACGGATGCGGTCGGCGTTATGCACAAGCACAAATGGGGATGTGTCGTCTCCTTCATGCTCAATGCCGGTCGTTCGGTGTGCCTCGTCGCAGAGCACGATGTCAAACGCCGGTGCGCCTTTGTCTTGTGCATCTTCGACAATGGGGAGCGAATGATAGGTGCAAAATACCACCGTCATCGCGTCCTCGTCTGTTCCCTTCAGTGCCTCAGAAATCTTTTGTGGATCTGTGGTGACCGGTATCTCCAACTCCTGAATGGGGACATCCTCACTCTTTTTTCCTGTGCTTGTATCGGAGCAGATTCCGATAAAGCGATGCTGTACCCCTTGCTGCTCTGCCCATTCCCGCATGGCTTGTGAAAATAGCCCGATAGACGGAACGAGATAGAGCACCCGTCCACCGATACCTGCAACCTCCTCAGCGATTCTTAGCGCGGTAAAGGTCTTGCCGGTGCCGCACGCCATTATCAGTTTGCCGCGATCGGAATCTTTGAAGCCGTTGATAACATCATCAAACGCTTCCTGTTGGTGGGGCCTCAGACTGAACCGCTCTGGTCGATAGTCCAGTTGTTCCGGGGCCGCTTGGCGTAGGTTGGGCCAGTCAATCGGTCGGCTGGCAAGATGGCCATAGCCGATCACTTGGAAATCGGGGCCCAATGGATCGATGGTTCTGCGGACGTTCGGACCTAACTCAGCACCCGTATGGACAAGAATTCGCTTCGAGAATGACTCACCTGCTGAAGCGGAGATGAATGAGTCAATTTGTCGCTTTGAAACCCGCGTGTCCTCCGCAAAACATTTGCACTGAATCGCACAGTATTCGCCGTCCCTCTCTCGTGCAACGAGGTCAATTCCGATATCGACGCCGTCGTATTCTGTATGGAGTGCCGCCCACTCTTTCCAGAGATAGACATCGGTAAACCGCTCTTTGTAAAGCGGGTCTATGGAGAGATATTGCTTCATGAGTCGTTCAAATTCATTACCTATGAGGTATGTGGAGGTGGCAGATTCACGAAGTTGGTTCAGGACACCTTGGAATCCGGTTGCGGTTTCCCCACTTTCCGCTTCCAAGCCGAGGTAAAGTTGTGGCGTTTCTGGCATTTATATCTCCTCACGATAAACTGATTAAGCTATCACCATTGGTTATATATAAAGTACCCATCGGGTAAATTGTCAGGTATCCATCTAGTTCTTATTCTATCAGAGCCCCCTACTGAATAACCTCCTATTTCAGGGAGTAATACTTCCACAAAAGGCACTGATGGTAGTAGTTCAATCGAAAAGTTATAATCAGGTTTTGGAGGTAAGAGTCCTGTAATTTTTACATGGTATTCAGAAATGTGAAATAGCAGCACCGCCGAAATACTTTTTGGGATTGCTAGTTCTGGGGGGCTTGTTAGAAGCATTTCCGCTCCAAATCCTACATCTTCGTTTTTTTTAAGATAAGTTTGATACTCGACGTGTTCACAGGCAATTATCAGAATGGTGGGACAGTCATATCCAGACATTTGTTCCGCTTTCGCAAGGGTTTTATACCATATTTGGCGGGCTACTTCATAATTATCTACGTGGAAGCCTTTACATGATTCCCAAGGGTTTTCTGGTACTCCGGAGTGTTCGGTAAAAGTTGCTCGACGAATAGAAGTAACTTCAATTACCAGTTCAGTGTTTTCTGTTTGTGCCCGAAAGTCTACGCCCCCTTCATCCGGAGTTTCCTCTAACCGAATATGCATAGCCATTCCACTTAAAAACAGCAAATGCAACTGCTTCAGCTCGAGTGGCTTCAGGTTGCGTACGACATAATCCATAGAAAGGGTTAAGACGTTCAGGATTATTCGCATGAATATAGTGTTGGTATTCATCAAGCAGATCATATACTGTTTTGCCCTCCTCATCTATCTCCATGTGAGCAGGATATGCCCAAAACAGATCGTAAGACATAAAAAGCCCCTTTCGTTCAAACGTTATCTACTATTAACCTCTTCTATCAGATTTTTCATGATGGAATGCTATACACATAGCGTTCTGCCGGGGTTATGGGACGGGCAAGATGCCCGAACTACAGGTGTAGTGTGTTTTTACACACATGTCACCCCGCTGGGGCTTGAGGTTGGTATTATGATGCTTGTACTATACACATATCGCCCCGCTGGGGCTTTGAGGAGTGTAGGGATCCGGTTTTTCTACTATCAAAACGGAATATGCGTCAACTGATCTTGCAGGTCTTCTGGTGTGCTTGCGAACCAGATTAGTTCAAGTGTATCGATAATCTGCCGATAAGAGAATCCAGGGCGCAAGAGCAAAATACCGGGGATATGTCCGCCTTTTTGTAGGTATGCTTGTAAATGGATTGGCATTGTACTGCGGTTCGATGAGACGAGTATGTATGCCTCACGTTCAAGAAATTCAAGAATTTCTTCATCCTTTGTGCCAATTGGCGGTGCACCTTCGCTTCCAATAACACGAACTTCGATCTCTGGCTGACGCTGCTGGAGTCCGTCTCGAATGATGTGGGAAGTGTCCTCATCAATAAGGAACCGAATCGGGCTGCTGCTCATTGTGTTTCTTCTCGAAATTGCAGCCCTGAAGCCTCGCGCTGTTCTTTAATTTTCATGAGTCGCTGCACACCCAACGAGGGGTTTTGGCGCTGTTTCTCGTAAGCAGCTTCGACCCGTTTGCGCCCGGCTGTGATGTAAGCATTCACCTGCTCTTGGTTAAACAGATAGTAGGTAATCGTTGCATAGATCTGCTTTAAGGTCAGATGTGGGTGGTGTCGTTGAATTTCCTTTGGGCTGGCACCGTCAAGAAATTTCTCGATCACAACTTCGATGCCGACTCGTGTTCCTTTGATCCGAATCGTTTCCGGGCTAATAAATTCAAAGGTATTCGCGAGTTCCACGGTGATCTCCTTTTCCATAAGACTTAGATTTTCCCTAGCTTTTTCTGCTGGGCTCATGTTAAGAAATAGTGCAAAGAAACCGAGTTTTCAAGAAAAAACTCGGTTTCTCTTCGCATTTTGCACTTTTTTTTGATATGAACCTCTCTGCTTTTGCGAATCTCTAAAGTTGCGGGGCTTACGCATTTCAGCATAGGTGGTGCGGGGCAAGATGCCCCACCTACGATGTGGGGACAATCTGCCATCTACCTGCCAAAATCAGTCAAAAAAACGGAAAACTATAGTGGATCTTAGAATTAATGAGACACGCCAAACCGGTGCGGTTAAAAACCGCACCTACCGGGGTTAGAATTCCATAAATTGCTAGAGTTGTTTAACAGGGTTGGAGAGCTTGCCGAGTCCGTCCGCCTCAATCTCCACAACATCACCGGGCGCCGGCAGATCGTTCGGTACGATGATGCCGGTGCCGGTGGAGACAATCGTTCCAACTGGAACAGGGTTATCCCGACAAAGGAATTCGGTGAGTTCCTCGAACTTCCAGTTAATTTGGGAGGTGTTCACGCCGCCTTCATAGATTGGCTTCTCGTCTCGGATAACTGTGCATTTGATGTTGAGGTTATAGGGGTCATCAACTTCCGAGGCGGTCACGAACATCGGACCGAGCGCACAGCATCCATAAAAAACCTTCGACTGCGGCAGATAGAGGGGATTGTCTCGTTCAATGTCCCATGCGGAGACGTCGTTGCAGAGCGTGTAACCGACAATTTCTCCATCTTCGCCGAGGACATACGCTAACTCCGGTTCGGTCGCTGTGAGTATGGAGTCGCTTCGGATACCGATGAAGCCGTTGGGTCCGACGCACCGGGCGGGGGTTGCTTTGAAGAATATCTCAGGGCGGTCTGCGTTGTAGACGCGGCTGTATATATCCTGCTCGCTGTCATCATCCCGCATATCCGCGCTGCGTTTGTAGGTCACGCCGCAACCCCACACCTCTGGTGAATCGAGAGGGGATAGGAGGTGAGGCACGTCTGGGTTTGGCGGCACATCCAGCGTAGCAAATTTGAGCTTGTCTTCGTCTGCCTGTCCCGGTAGCGGACCATGACCTGTGGTGCCAGAGACACGTTCTTGGATATCGGCAAGCAGAATCCCCATACTCACCCCCTCGTTGTAAGAGAGTTCGATTAATTCTAACACTCCTGGGGACTCATCGCTTGTGACGTCAATCACAATGTCGTCCGGTTCAACGGATCGGCTGAGCAAGCCGCGATCCCCGTCGCTGGCAATATCGGTAACAACATCGCTTCGTGTCACAACACCTACACGCTTACCTTGACCTGGTTGATAATATTGTATAAGTCTCATGCTTGTTCTCCCTCTGCAAAAATTAAAGTCTCATGTTAAGAAATCGTGCAATAGGACCCGAAGGTGGCTGTCGGTCGCGCTTGCTAGCCCAACAGTCATTCGCTTAGCGGGGCAAGTCCCGGCTTCGCCGAGGATCCTCGATGAAATCGGGAGATGTCCCTCCTACAGTGGGGTTGGGATTCAAAGTTTTTTGTTTTCTATTGGTGTTTTGCACTCTCTTTTTACATGAGCCAAATTAAAATGATTTATAAACCTGAGTTATAATTTTTTTTAGCATACACCAACTTAGTTTGGAAAGCAAGTCCTTTTTGTGGTATTAACCTGAGTTGTTAAGTAACCCGCAGGTCGGTTTCTCATGCCCAACATCTATCAGCAATAATCAAATTTACGACAAACATGTCGCCCCCATAAATCGGGATTTAGAGAAACTGGGGCTTTAGTTAGACTACTTTTCATACACATAGCACTCCGCTGGAGCGCGAAAAGTGGACGCATCGCCCTTCTATAGACATATCGCTCCGCTGTAGCTATATTATGGTGAATTCTAAAAATATAGAGACACTTTCGCCTACCGGTAGGTGCGGTTTTCGCCCGCACCGAATAGGCGCAGTTAGAAACAGCGCCTACCAAATCCCGACGTTTCATCCCGATTAATCGGGATAGAAACGACGAGGATGCTCGGAACGGCACGGTAGAACGGTAGTTTCGTTTTCCTAATCGCCCCGATGCCGATTTATCGGCATCCTCGACAAGTCGGGATTTGGCGTGTCCCATTAATTCTAAGATCTACTATATTTCATTGATTCATTAGTTCATTGAATGGTCGAATCGTATACGTTATGCTTCTCTGGAGCGGGAGATGGAAGACGGGCGGGGAGACCCCGCCCCTACGGGAAAGACCGATGGCTTTTCGATAACTGACAACTTGGGTTACAGTAACCAACGATAGAGATATGGCGCAGCACCAAAGACAATTATTGCCAAAATTGTTCCGATGATGGCGTCAAGGGCGTAATGGAACCGTCCATAGACTGTTCCGGCGACTAATCCTACACCGAATGGACATAGGATTGTAAATGCGATCGGGTCATAACGGGCAGCGTAGAGGACTACGATCACGCCGATCGCACAGTGCGAACTTGGGAACGCTGTGCCTTTAGATGATGCATTGGAAAGGACCATATGTACCAGTCTGAAGATAGAGCCGGAGGCGAGGGGACCGCTAATTTTCTCAAACTTATAGCGCGGTCCCATGACCGGCATAAAGATATACCAGATGAGACATAAGTTGAAGGTCAATATCTCCGCAAAAATGACCTCGTGAAACCTTTCATACCTGCCTTGGGTATAAAGCACCCCAACAAGTCCGAAGACAATGGGATAGTAGCTGAAGTAGCACAGATGCAAAAGCTCTGAGAGCCACTTGGACGGAAAACGCTCAGTTAGATAAATGCTCGGTTGCCCATTGAATAAACGTCCCTCCCATTCTATGATTTTATCGTCAAAATATCCTTGCAGTACCATCTGTGTCAGCGGCGGGATCTCCAAGTAAAAGATCGGAATTGTCGCAATCGGATACCAATTGCGTAACAGTTGCAGCGGTAACGACAAAGAATTTTCGGGGATGGAAGCCAACCAAAGAATCCCGCATACGGCACCCACGCGGCACACTACATAAATGCCCCACCACCGCAAATTCTTGTGAAAAATGCAGGCGAGAGCGCCGGTGATTGCGAGATAAAGGATTGTGATCCAGTCGGCTGGGCGAAGAACGTTGACGATGTCAGATTCGTACATAAGATAAAGGCTCGGGTAAAAAGAAATAGGAGTTACGCATTTCAGTTCTAAGAGCAGATAGGGACGCAGATTTCGCAGATTATCGCAGATAAAAAGAGAAAAGAGGATAGAGATCTGTGCGGCAGAAACCGAGTTTTCAAGAAAAAACTCGGTTTCTCTTCCCCGATATATCGGGATTTTCAACATGCTCTGTACTCTTTTTTTATATGAGCCAAGAGAGATTGATAGACTACTCCTCTCTCAACGCATCTACAGGCTGCATCCCTCCCACACGCCATGCGGGGTACAGTCCCGCTAACAGCGCTGCAACCAGTGCAACGATGAGGGCTTGTAGGAAATAAATGGGTTGTAGGTGCATCTGCAACGTCCAGCCGAAAGAGCGAAGATTGATGATATAGATGAGAATGAGGGCAAGGACAAAGCCGGTTGGCATGGCGATAATCCCCGCAGTCGTTCCCATTAACCCTGTTTCCACCAGTGTCAGTTTCCACAACTGTTTGCGGGTCATACCAATAGCCCGCAACGTCCCGATCTCTCGCCGCCGTTCCAGTTGCAGACTCATCAGCGCGCTCAGTATGCCGATGAAGGCCACAAGCATGGCGAGCATTTGCAGCGCAACTGTTACACTAAAACTACGATCGAAAATAGCGAGTGAGTGTTCCCGAAGACCGCGGCTGGAGCGAATTACCAATTCAGCCTCGCCGGCGAACGCTGCTCGCAATTCATTGATCGTGCCATCTACATCGACACCGGTTTCCAGAAAGAGTCCGACAGACGACAGATGGGCATCGTCCCAAAATGTACGGTAGATGGCGTCAGCGATAAGAGCACCGGGTTGCACATCAAAATCATAGGCGACAGCGACAACTGGAAACTCGTGCTCACCTCGGTCTGTGAAAAGTATCACTTCATCGCCAACTCCAAGTTTGAATCGATTTGACAGCGGCTCATTGATAATAAGACCACCTGCCTCCAATGCCTCCCAGGTTGTAGCAAGGTCGCCCACCGATGCTTTATAGTGACGTTTTTCACCGGCGATATCCATGCTGACAGCAATCAATTGAAGAACCCCCAAGTCGCCGGCACTGACATCCACGACCCGGCTCGTTGCGATCTGGTCAACACCGGGAAAGGTTGCGAGCCTCTCCACCACACCGGGCGCGAGCGGATAAGTTGTTTGATCGGAGATGAGACCTGGTGACGAAATGAAGACATCCGCCTGCAAAAGGTCCGTCAACCACCTTTCAACAGTCAGGCGAAAACTACTGATCATCAGGCTGACACCGACAATCACGCTAACTGCAACCATCAGTGCAGCAATCGCAACAGACGTGCGACTCAACGAGCGCGTGATGTCCCGAATCGCAAGCCGAATTAAAGGGCTAACGGATTCCCCCAGAAATCTGATCAATCCTGACACAATACGCATTAGCCCTAAAGTGAGAGTAGGTGTCAGCAGGCTAATACCGATAATGATGCCGAAAATACCAATGAATGCGATGATCAGATGCCATTCAGGAATCAGAAGGGCAGTGCCCAACAGTAATATCCCCACGCCAACTCCACTTACCCAGTTGAGTGCAGTACGTACCCGCTCCTCAATATTGCTACGTTGAATCGAAGAGGCAGGGGGTACATTGGTTGCTTCATAAGCAGGGAGTGCTGCAGCTATTAACGCCGCAGCGATGCCACTGACTGCCCCTTTGAGCATTGTCAAAGGGGGGAAGTCGATCTGGCGCACAGTGACAACAAAAAAGAGATCATTGATACTGGTTGTAACCATTTCCACCGCACCACGTCCCAGCAGATATCCTAATCCGAGTCCGAAAGCTGTACCGATTACACCAAGCAATCCCGCTTCGATGAGAATTATTGAAAAGATCTCGCCCCGTGTCACCCCTAAGGCACGGAGGCTGCCAAGAACTGATCGCTGTTGCACCACGCTGAAGACGACTGTGTTATAAATCAAGAGCATCCCGACTGCCAGCGCGAGCAGGCTGAGGGCTGTTAAGTTCAATCGAAATGCAGCCGTCATTTCTTCTACTGACGAGTCCGTTGGTTGTTCAACCCGTGCACCGGGAGGTAGGATGGCAATAATACGTTCGAGAATTTCCTCTCCATGTATGTCTTCAGAGATAATCAGATCTATTCGATCGAGGGAGCCCACTTTACCCAACACTTCTTGGGCGGTCCCGATGTCAGTAATCAACAATCCATCAAGTCCACGCTGTTCATTTTTGTTATCTGCCTTTAGCACAGACACAATCTGCAAAGTTTGACGATGACCGCCCACCTGTATGCGGATGAAATCGCCTGCATCGAGATTATACTGATTGGCAAGTACCGCACTGAGCAAGACGGTATTTGGTTGAACAATAAACGCAGAGAATCCATTGTTATCCGCTAGGCTAGTGTTATCGTCGTCCAGATAATTCCGGAAGGGTGATTCAGCAAAACTATCTACACCCAATAGACGCATTGGCTGCATATCAAGTTCTTCGGCAAGAACATAGCCTTCCACAATTGGCGCGCTAAGTCGATAGCCTAACTGCTGCCGCAACGCAACATAAATACTCTCATCCAGTCCGTTAGGACCACCAACAATCTGGTGAGTGGTTCTGCCTTCCACCGCCTCGGTGCTGAGCGAGAAAGCGCGGTTGGCAGCACCGTTGGCGAGGTCTATTGCGACAATCATCGCAACGCCCAATCCCACGCCAATAATAAAAAAAATACTTTGGGTGGGACGGCGCCAAGCGTGACGACAAGCAAGAGTGATTGATAATTGCATCAGGATTTTATAGTAGATTTTAGAATTACTTGGACACTGCCAATCGGCGAGGTTAGGCAACATCGACTACCGGGGATAAAAAATCCGGGCTATGACACCGGTAGGTTCGGTTTCTCCTCGCACCGCATCGGCGCAGTTGGAAACAGCGCCTACCAAACATCGGGAGCGAAAATGTATATTTATTTTTAGGATTCACTATAGTAAAAAGTAGTAACCGTTATTCTCCACTGAACATGTAGGTTTACTGCTACAAGTATTACGCTGTATCGTTGACTAGTGCGCCATCGGTGATATACAGCACCCGATCCGCATGGTTTGCAATCTCTGGCGCGTGCGTCGCCATCAACAACAGTTTGCCGGTGCTTCGGATCATGTCTAGCAATAGTGACAGAACGGTTGCCCCTATTTCTGTGTCCAAATTGCCGGTCGGCTCATCAGCGAGCAGCATCAGCGGATTATGAACGAGCGCACGAGCTATGGCAACGCGCTGTTGTTCGCCTCCACTCAGTCTGTCGGGATAGGTGTTGAGTCGGTCACGAAGCCCAACTTGCTCAAGCAGGTTCTCTGCACGAGTGTGTCTATCCCTCTGGGATTCGGAACTGCGTGCGAGTTCGAGCGGCAGGACGACATTCTCCAATACTGTTAAGGTCGGAATGAGGTTGAAAAACTGGAAGATAATTCCGATGTGGCGCCGACGGAAGAGAGTTCGCTGGTGTTCGTTCAGGCGGGTCAAATCAACTTCTTGTTCACCTTCCCGAATAAACACGTGTCCGCTGCTCGGTGCATCAATGCCAGAAATCAGATTGAGTAATGTGCTCTTTCCGCTACCAGATTTTCCCAACAAGCAGACAAACTCGCCCTCATAGAATTCTTGACTTACTTGGTCCAACACGATCCGGTTTTGATCTGCTTCACTGTAAGCTTTACTCAAATGATCTAATCGGACCAGCGCGGTAGGGGGAGTTTCGGAAGATGTGGGATTAGGAGATACTATGGTCAATTCAGATTAGGCTTTATTTAATGGGCGGAGAGGAACGTTAGGAGTTCAGCGGTCGTTTCCTCCGGTAGTTCTTCGGGCAAGAAATGGCCGCAGTCAAGAGGTTTTCCAGACACATCAACAGCTCGTTCCCGCCAGACAGTGAGCATATCAAGGCTTGCACCGGTCTGCCAGCCCGGACGCTTTGCCATGTTGCTACCCCAGAGTAACAACACCGGGCAGGTGAGTTTCCGACCACGGTCAACTTCATCGTGCATCAGATCAAGTTCTATGCCCCGGTAGTCAAGGCAGGTGGCACGAATGGTATCAGGGTTGTTAAAACAGCGGAGGTATTCCGCGTACGCCTCGTCAGTAATTGAGCCATCGATTGCAGTCCATCGCTCAAACAGGAAATCCAGATAAATCTTGGCACTATTACCGATTAAGGTTTCCGGTAACGGCGATGGTTGACGCATCAGGTGCCAATGGAACCAAGCGAAGGAAAGTTGGCTGTCCATGTGATCGAAAGCAGCCTGCGAAGGCACAACATCCAGCGAAGTAAAAGTTCTTACCCGCTTTGGCTGATCAAGTGCCATACGATGCCCAACACGCGCGCCCCGATCGTGTCCAACGACATGGAACGATTCAAAGCCGAGTTCAGCCATCACCTCAACCTGATCTTGTGCGGTCGTGCGTTTGCAATAGACACTCAAGTCACCCTCCGAAGCGAGGGGTTTTTCGCTGTCACCGTAGCCACGCAGGTCCGGGGCAACGACGGTGTAATGCTCGGCGAGTTTTGGAGCAATCTTGTGCCACTCAACGTGGGTTTGAGGATATCCATGCAGCAACAACAGGGGCGGTCCAACCCCACCATGCACAAGGTTAATCGAAACGCCATTGGCTTTGATTCGGGTTTTTGTGAAGTTATCAAACATGGAACACGCCTTATCTACTATTGAACTCGTTTTCGGAGCATTTCAACAGCCTGCTCAATCCGTTGAACTTCGCTGACATCCTGTGTTTTGCGCTGTTTCGCCAGTTCTCGCTCGTTCAGGCGTTTGAAGGGCCAGCTATCATCGTTGGCAATTCTCCAAGCCAATCGAGCGCATAAAAATGCAGCCTCCTTCACTTTGAGGAGATCGACTTTATCTACTGTGTCGTGGGCGGTGTGGTAGAATCCGGGCCAAGTGTAGCTACATGGATCTCTGATGAATCCACATGGGACACCTTTCGCCATAAAAGGGTAGTGATCGGAAGACAAATGATCGGGTTCGCGCAGCGGAGAGGCATCGAAGTCTACCATCAGATTTTCATTCATTTGCCGACCCATTGCACGGAAATAAGCCCTTGTGTCTGATCCATAAACCATCATCCCTTTTCGTCCTGCACCTCCTGCTGAATCCAAATTGAACATGAACCGTGTCTTCCGATATCCTTTGGATGACTGTTGATATACGCATGTGCACCGATGAGTCCAAGCTCCTCAACGCCGAATAGGACAAAACGCACAGCCCGTTTCAGTCTGTCCGCATAGATACCGAGAACTCGTGCAACTTCTAACCCTGCAACCAGTCCCGACGCTGGATCTTCCGCACCTTGAGAAATATCGTGCCCATCATAGTGAACGCCGATGACGATCATATCCTCGTTTGATGCGTTACCCTTCACGTCTCCGATAATGTTCCACGATGTTTTCTTGGCGAGGGTGTCGGTAGTTTCGATTTCAACTTCGACAGAACCGTTTCTCCGGATAGCTCGTTGGAGGAATGTACCTGTTTCCTTAGAGATCATGATTCCGGGTATCAGTCCCCACCGATTGAACCCTAATGCACCGGTGATCGGTCCGTAGCCATCCACATTTGACACAAAAATAAACGCTTGGGCACCTGCGAGGATAGATCTGTTATATTTTTCCGTGCGGTGAACCCAGCGCCCCGCTGAAATCGGGTTTGCAATATTGACGAGTGCGATGTTACCTTTTAGTTCAGCCTGTAAGGTGTCAAAGGTTTCAGGTGAGCCCATCCCAAGATCGATGATTTTTCCGCTGCACTTTCCTGACGGAGACATCGGCATAGACAGACACGGTAGTTCTCGCTGCCAAGGGGAGGTGACGGTCAATTTAGCCGTTCCACGCGTCCAACCGTTGTACTCAAATGGTTCACTGTGGACATCCTTGAGGTGATATCGTTGCAACGTCGCTTCAAGAAATTGTGCCGCTTCCGCCTCCGCCGGGGTTCCTGCGAATCGACTGCCCAAATCATCACAAAGGATTTCGAGATTCGTCTGAATGTCGGTTGAAGTGAAGATTTCTCCGGCGAGAAGTTTATCAAACGCTTTGGCATTGACATCCTCCACTCCAGGTTGTTTATAAGACATCTAAATCGATCTCCTTCGGTGCGCAGCATTCTCCATCGTTTTATACCTACAGTGGATCTTAGAATTAATGGGACACTCCAAATCCCGACTTGTCGAGGATGCCGATAAATCGGCACCGGTGCGGTTAGAAACCGCACCTACCGGGGAGCGAAAGTATCTATTTTAGCATTCTCCATCGTTTTAGATCTGTTGTACTAATATCCACGTTCCAGGCAGAAGGGACGCATCACACTGTTATAATCACTGCCGTCACGGTAGGCTCCCATAAAGAAGTAGGGCACAGCACCACGACGACACATCTCATCCACAAACTGCGCTATGAGTATGTACATGATGATGTTATTGAGGATGCCAGTAGCGGGACAGACTTTATCAGGCTGATCGGGGATGGGGATAATACCAGCTGCTTCGTCACAACGGTTATCAAAGTAAACATCGCAACCGTCACGCAGCCCATCGCTATTAGAGGGACCAATGCCGACAAGGTAGTTGCCGTTGGATCTCGCCTCATCTGCCCAAGCAAGGTCTTGTGGATCGTTTGCACTGACTGCGGCAATCAGAAAGACATCCTTATCACCGCCCTCGCTTGCAGGGCGTGGTTCGAAGGCATTGCACATCATCAAGCCTTGCGCGACCCCATTCGCCTCACTCTGGATTCCCTCGTTCCGACTCCGCACGTAGTAATGCCCACCGTCTATGATTCGTTTCGCGATTACTACGGCAATTTCGTTGATGTACTCCAGATCCTGGCTGTGGACATCAGCAAGTCGTTGCAAAAGGATATCCACATATTGACGGCCGATGATTCCCGTTGGTGGATGGCCGGTCGCCAATGTGTGAGCAACTTCGGCGGTGATCATCCAGTGAATCGCGCATGATCCGTTTGCCGATCCGGGACAGATTTCCATCTCCGGGATTTCCGGTGCACGCACCAACCCTTGGTGCCACGGAATATGCGAATCAATAACGCGCGATGCCACATCCTCTGGCACCCAATCGTGGACGTTTGGGATCACCTTGCCCGGAGGCGTGTCTCGGTTATTGACGTAACAGGTAGTGAACACAACAACATATACACCAGCGTCACGGGCATCCCGCACCGCTTCACTGACATGGTTGGTGAGCAGCACATCCCCCGCTCGCATCGCCGCAAATTGCTCCGGCGTACAGGTATCTGCTCCGGTAAACTCGAACTGCGCCGGATTACCCTCACGCTCGTTCACCAACTCGTATGTTGGCATGTGCCCCGTTGTTATGTTGGCATAGACTTTGTTTCCAGCACGGATTGCGTCAGCCGCCTTTGCAGCGACTTCCGCCATAATCGCTGCATCATCACGAATCTCCTGCAATAACTTGACTGCGTTTTGATAATACTCTTCCCCGAATGGGATGGTGTGTCCCCACGTATGCTCCGGGTGGGCGTTCATCGATTCATATCCTTCCGTAATGGGTTGCCTATCAGATATAGTTTTCATGGTAGATTTTAGAATTACTTGGACACTGCCAATCGGCGAGGTTAGCAAACCTCGACTACCGGAGATGGAAAAATCTGGGCTATCACACTGGTAGGTTCGGTTTCTAACCGCACCACATAGGCGCGTCCCGAAAATCGGGATCCCGACCTGTCGGGAGAAACAGCGCCTACCCAACACGGGGGCCGAACGTGTCTATTTATTTTTAGGATTCACTATAAAAGGGATTCTGATGGTGTCTTACGCTTATTGGGTAAACTGCCGATACTCGTTCACCAGATTTGACGCTGCCTCATGGATGAAAGCCAGTTCATCCGCCGTCTCGAAGAACTGTGCTCCGTGTCCCACCCATTCTCGCGCTCCATCTGCGCTGGATGCGGTCGTACCGAAGTAGACACCGTGTCTCTTGCAGATTTCGAGAATTTCTCCCATTGGACCCGTTACCCCTGGATGATCATATTCACCGGGGTGTCCCATCTCTATGGAGAAATCACCCGGACCGACGTAGACCATATCCACCCCCGGCGTACTGATGATTTCTTCGGCATTTTCATAAGCGCGTCGGGTTTCGATATGGACAACCAGCGTTGTTTCTTCATCCTGTTCAGCCATCCATGTTTTCCAATCTGCCGGCTGAACATAGCTGCTATTGCCATATCCGGGTGCGACCGCCCGCGTACCAACCGGTGGAAACTTGAGGTAGCTGCGAAGCATTTCGACCTCAGCTCGTGTCTCAGTACGGGGAAGTTGGATTCCGACGACCCCGCATTCCAGTAGCTTTGCGACCTCGGCGCGTTCCAGCTGCGGTGTCTTGGCGATAACGGGGAGATTGTTGTCACGGGCACATAGGACCGAGTCCGCAAATGTGGTCATTTCGAAGAAGCCGTGTTCGTACTCGATGTACATAAAATCGAAACCCGCCTGCACGTACAGTTTTACCAGCGAGGGACGGAGATGTTCGGCAACCATGCCTCCGACGAGGACATCGCCGCTTCGCAATCGACGCTTTAAGGAACGTCCCGGTCCTTCTGCTGATCCGAGAGTATTCGTTGTATTGTTTAATCTCACCACTGTTGTGTTCTCCTTAACGAGACTTCAAAAGAACGACATCACAGCTTTTCCGAGGGTTTGACAGCGGATTCCATTAGTTGGTGCCAAGCAGCAAATTCGTCAACGGGAACATCTGCCTCCGCAGCAGCAATGCCTTTTGCCATATCTTCGACAGTTATAGCAAGCCATCTATCAGAAACTTCAAACGATGGAATCACGGCGTCCATGTTTTACCGAGTTCCGCGTATTCACGGGCTTGGGCAGGGATGTTCACTCCGACCTCCTTCGACCAAGCATCGAGCAGTCGCAGATAGATGGGACCGGGCTTTCCGTCGCCGATTGGTTGGAAGTTGAAACGGGTGACCGGCATCATGCAGATGGTGGTGCTGGTCCACCACGCCTCATCCGCTTCCCGCACATCGTAGGGTTCGATATCGGCTTCGTGGACAGGGATACCGAGTGTGGAGGCGATGTCCATACAGGCGTGACGCGAAACCCCACGCAGAATATCGTTCGGTTTCGAAGTGAAAATCTCGCCCTCCCGCGCTATGAAGAAGTTGTTGCCCGTTCCCTCGGTGATGAAGCCGTGTTCATCGGTCAGCAGCGCCATCGCGCCCTCCTCCAGCCGGCTTGCGTGGAGTTCAGCGAGTTTGTAGAAGATGCGGCTTCGATTTTTCGCCTTGGGATCAATATAACGAGAAGGCACCGATTGCTGTGGTGTAATGACAAAGTGCGATCCGGTTTCATACTTATCGGCTTGGCCACCGACGTGACGGATAAGTGGGAAGACGTTAATCGACACGATGGGAGAGGCACCCTCTTTGATGAGACCATCATAAAGTGGGTAACCCCCACGGGTTACATCGTGCATAATCTGGAAGTCCAAGCCATTAAGAGCAGGTAAGTTTTTCTCAATGGTCTCATAGGTGGCGGCTTCCATTTCGTCTATGGTAAGACCACAATCGATTTCCGCATACCGTATCGACCCATAGAGCCGCTCCAAGTGTTCGCGCAGGCGAAAGGGCTTTTGGTTAAAGGTACGGGTCACCTCAAAAACCATATCGCCGAACAGCAGGGCAGAGTCGAAGATGGAGATGCGTGCTTCGTGTTCGGGGATAAAATTCCCGTTGAAATAGACCAGACGTTGAGACATGATGGGGTCCTCCTTTACTAGATGTTACACCTACTGTAAACGGTACAGACCTCGGATTGGCTGACGGCTATCAGTTCCAATTGGCGATGAAGTCGTCAATACCAAAATCTTGAGGCATGTCGAAAAAGAAATACTTCATCGGACCACTCTGAAATAGCGGCTCGTATTGTTTTGTATCGGATTGCAGTTTGCGGTCGAGGAGGGTGAATCGCTCCCAGAGTTGATCCAATTCGTCGTCCGTAAAGCGGTCTGCCATGCGTTGGAAGCATGGACTTTCCGTGGATTCCTCTGCGTCAGAATCTTTGTATTCGCGAATCATGTAAACAATCTTTGACAGGACCACTAACGTGGTCATCCGGGCGTGTTCACTGCGATGAATCCTGCCCAATCCTTCGGTAAAGGCTTCTACATCTTTCTCAAGGATAGCACGGAGTGTGAATGCAATGTCATCGTGCCGTTTTGCGTGGAGCTCTTCAAAGTGGTGACACTGTTCAGCAGCTCGTGGCGACAGATGTTCCACAAACTCAACGCCGATTGTGGCAGGTAGGAAGAAGTGGGTAAATCCCTTGGCGCCGAATGACTGATAGCCGAAGTGAAGTGTGCGTCGCTTGTCATCCCCGTTTGGCGTGGCGCTATGCAGGATGCCGTTGATGTAGACGACACCATCGCCAGCTTTGAGGTCTACAGTAATCTCTCCCGGCAGCGGAACAACCCCCATACGACGTTCCTTTTTGCTTTCCGCTTCGTTATTACGCCGCAGATGGCTGCCGGGAATTACGTGTAAGTAGCTATCGTCATACAACGGAAGATTCCATTGCAGGTAGGGCGGACCGTTAAGTCGGATATCCTCTTGCAATCCATCAAGTGGTGCCATATCGATTGGATGGATGTCACGGTGCCAACCCGTTCCTGAAAAACACAACACCCACATCCCCTGCGGGGCGACATCGGGTGCGTCCATCAGTCTGCGGGTGAAGCCGAGGGTACGATCGTCGAAATAGAACTCTACAGCGTTGGCGGTTTGTTTATCAACCCATTCGGTGAGCTGCACCCGGCTCGAAGGGGGTGCTTTATCGATGATGGTGTCAACACTTTCACGCAATCGTTCTAATTCGTCGGGTGGGATTATGTCGCGCACAATGACGTATCCCTCCCGCATGAGTTGCTCTCGTTGTTGCTCAATGGTTGTTTCCATTCGTCTGCTCCATTCTGACGAGAGGGCGCGGATATTGGAGGAAGTTGAGTCGTATTAGGGGCAATGGTGTTATAGTGCAAGTCCCTAGAGTTTGACTGCATTCACTCCAACCCGGTAGATGCGGTTTCCAACCGCATCGGTTTGGCGTGTCTCATTAATTCTAAGGTCCACTATATTTTTAGAATTCACCATAAGTCATTATAGCACGATTCTATCGTGAGATCTATACGTACGCCCACAATCCTAGTCCATAAGATCTGCCGCAAATACCTCCCAAAGTTCCTCGACTAAATCTTCCTGAATTGAATTGGGCATCCTGACGATATGGTGCCGGATACAAATCGAAAAGGATTCGTCCTGCTTGAAAGTATCGGTCCCCGGATAGGCAATGTAATCCATCGCAATGCCACCCATACCGGAGGCGAGTCCAGCAGTGACAGCAGGTTCGGTGAGAACGATGTGACGCCAGCCTTTCGGGCTGGGCTGACCAACCAACACGGGTCTATACCACGTATCTGCAACCTTGCCACCACCCCTCAGCGCGTGTGGGATTACACCGAGTCGCTCAAAGGTTGATTCAGGGGCGACGATGTAAGCGTCCAGATGTCTGCCTCCGAGGCTTTCAAAACTCTTGAACCCTTTATCCGTTGACCAATAGAATTGGCTCTTTTCTCTGTTAGTTTCAGTATAACACGCAAAAAATTGAGCATATTCCATCAAATCGACGGGACCGCAATTTTGGATTGTCTGCCGACAGTTGTATGTGAGCACATCATCACGGTCTTGAGGTTGGAAGAACCACTCTTGGTAGGTCTGGACGTTATCACATGTGTATCCGCTGGTGACGCAAATTACGCTTCCCTGCTCCTCGTAACCGGAGGTTGCTGGTACCAGCCGTGGCCACTTTTCATCTCCACGACCATGATCCTTCCACCACTGCCACTCGCGACAGTCCCAGGATCCATCTTCATGAACGAGTTCAACTCCTTCAGCCGCAACGACAAAACTCGCGACACCTGTGTGGGTGTGTCCGGCTGTCCGAACCCGAACAGATGCCAACGACCGTCCATCATGATGACACAGCGCAATGTCGGCGAACGAATTTCCTTCGCTATCCTGATATATTCCCCGGCTTGAGACCATCAAGCTTTCTTCCTCTCTTTTTGTCATAAACAGCGATCTATTTTTATTGGATTACTATATTCTCCCTGCTGCCTATTCTGCCCAGACCTCCCGAAAGAGCCGGATCCAATTTCCACCGAGGATTTTGGTAACCTCGTCCGATTTGTAACCTCGTTTTAGGAGCGCCGCTCCCAAATCCGGAAACTTGTCGGGTGTTTCAAAGCCTTTGGGAGACATCGGTAGCAGGTCATAGCGCACTGCTGGATCTACAAAGGTAGACGGGTATTTCGTGCCCTGCTGCGCGCCAATATACTCCCAGAAAGAGACCGGTTGATCCTGCGTGAAGTCGGTTCCAACTCCCACATGGTCAATCCCCACGCGTTCCACCATGTCATCTATCGCATCCACATAGTCTTCTAAGGTGGATTCAAATTGGGTAGGCAAAAAAGAGGTGATGGAAGTTGCGCCGATTACCCCATTACGCTCCGCCAACAGTTTCAGCGCATCGTCCGTTTTGTTTCGGGGATGATTGAAATAGGAACGGGCGTTTGCATGGGTAATCGCGACAGGTTTCTCTGACAGCTCGATCGCCTCCAGCGTAGTGCGATCGCCGACATGAGAAAGGTCAATCACGATGCCCAGTGCATTCATCTCCCGAACCGCATCAACACCAAAGTTACTCAAACCTTCGTCTCTACGCTCCCAACAGCCATTTCCGAGCAGATTGCGTTCGTGGTAGGTTACCTGGATGACCCGCATCCCCAACGCGTGAAACAGGCCGAGCCGGTCAAGGTCGTTCTCGATGGGAGAAGCGTTCTGAGATCCAAAAATTATACCAACCTTCCCATCCTGTTTCGCTTGGAGGAGTTCATCTATAGTTTTGACCTGTACAAGGATGTCGCTGTATTCCCGAAACCGACGAAACCAAGCAGCGATATTGTCCAAAGTCTCCTGATAATTTTCCCATGTCGCAACAGTGGCGTTGATGGCTGTCACACCGCCGGCGTGCAAACTCTGGAACACAGCCGAACTTTCCCAATTACTCACATTCAGACAATCGATTACAACAGCTTCTTTATAAAGTTGATTTGCCGCGCCTGCCTCTGGCGTTGTCATTTCGGTCTCCCTTCCGGGTTGCTATCAGGCGTACTTTTCACGGAGCAACTGTGCTGCCTGACACATCGCTTTCAGCTTCAGGTACGCTTCATCTAAGTCCATAGGATTTTGAACAGATGGTGAAAAACCACAGTCCGGGTGCAGCGTAATGCGTTCTTTGTCCACGTACTGCATAGCTGCCTCTACGCGGGCTATCACATCTTCTGGCGTCTCCACCTCCCGGTCACAATGGTCGATACACCCAAGCCCTAATCGTACATTCTCAGGAAAGTCAGCCAGCGAGGCTAAACCACCTGAAACAGGGGTAGCATATTCCATCGAAATTGTGCCGACCCGAACCTTTACTAAAGCGGGCATGATTAGGTCATAGGGTCCCTCTGTGCCATGTTCGCGGTCAAAGTGTGCGTGACACAGATGCATCCCGGTCTCAACGCCTTCAATCCCGTCCAGCGTTTGGTTAATGAAATCAACACACTGATCCATCTCATACTGAACATCGGTAACTCCCTCCCGTTCTCGAAAGGCGGGATCAACCATGGTACTGAGCCACGGCTCATCGAGTTGTATCGTGTCCGCACCCGCTTCACGAAGCAGCTCAATCTCCTGCCGCAGAATCGGCACACAGTCAGTCATCAACTTCTCGCGAGTCGGATAGGCAGCCTTCGAGTGTTCGGGATGCCACATCCGCCGACCGATGATGTAGGGGGCAGGCAAGGTTGCCTTGATGCGTCGCTGGGTGCGCCCTCGGATGTAGCGGATTTCATCAACCACCAACGGGCGGTAGGACTCAATCGGTTCCACCACCGCGGGGTATGGCAGCCCACCGCTGGGATTGAGGTCCGCTTGGAAACCCCGTACCCGGTCAGCAAAGACCTTGACATAACTTTCCCTCCGCCATTCGCCATCGGTGAGTTCATCCAGCCCTGCTCGTTCTTGTAGGTACAGCGCCGTTTCAATCGCTGGGTCAAGCAGTCGATCCGTTTCCTCCTCCGATATCTTTCCATCCTTTCGATCAAGGATAAGCTCTCGCACCCAGGCTGGTCGGGGCAGGCTACCAATGACGGTTGTGGGAAATAGTGTGTTTGACATGACTGTTTTCCTCTCTGAGGCCTACTCTTTTGGCTATTAGTGTGGCTGGAAATCGACATCAAACATGTTTCTTGACGGTTCCTCACCTGTGGTGCTAGTTTAGTGAGGAGGTTTTTTTTACATTGTGCAAGAGTTTATTTGATTCATTCTTATTCTGTTTCACCCTTCGGATACACATGTCGCCCTGCTGGGGCAAAATGAAGCGATGAACCAATGATTTTCACGTTTCACGTTATCAACAGCTAGCTGCAACCTAGCACCATTGATTACTAAACCGCGATCCTTCACTACGAATAAAACGCTTTTATCCACACGTTGCCAAGATCTGCCCCACCCGTTTTTCCCATTCATCACAGGTTGCATGTGTCCGTTGTACAGATGTCCCGATGTATTTCTTTGGGTCACGGAGGGCTTCCTGCTGTATGGGGGTTAAATTTTCGAGGAACGGTTGCAGTGTCTCGTCCGTCCATAGAAGTTCCGTCAACTGTTGCCCCGTCTGATGCACCTGAGCGACAAGTTTGCGGGTGTGGTCGTATGCATCAGGAAATCCGTAATATGCCATCAGCAGATAGATCGGTTCAGCCACCGTGTCGCCGGCACTCGCTTCAAGATTACGCGCCATGTTATCTACCTTCACATCCATCTCACCTAATGCACGAATCAAACGATAAATCGAATAGTCAAATGCGGTGAAAAGTTCCGTTAGGAAACGGCTTGATGCGGAATTGGTAAGATCGCGTTGATGCTCCAAAATCTGGTCCATAAACACCGTCGTCATGCGCGGCACGTACGCTTTCCAAAGCCCTTTCACCGTTTCAAACGTTTCGGGATTGATCTTGTGCGGCATCGTGGATGAGCCAACCAACTGAGGATCATACTGCTTGCTTATCTCCGCGATTTCCGTACGATAGAGATGACGGATATCATCTGCGAAATTCGCGAGGATAGTGTAAGCGGAGGTAATCGCGTAAGCGAGATCGGTGATAAACTCAGGTTCAACGCACTGCGTCGAAGTATGTGTATCCGATGGCTTCAATCCAAGTTCGGCGAGTAGGTCTGCCTCCATCTGTTCCGGTTGCTCTACTATCAGTGCAAGTCCGTTGAACGCTCCCACTGCACCCGAAAATTGTCCGCGCAGATTTCGGCTTGCGCGGTCAATCAATTCAATCCGATTACCGATCCGACTGACGTAAAGTGCGAGGGCGTACCCAAAGGTAATCGGTTCGGCATGCTGGCCATGCGTCCGTCCAATCTGTACCGTTTCTGCGTGCTCCCGGGCAAGGTCTATGAATCGATGCTCAAGTTCGATGAGATCCGGGAGGATCACGTTTTGCGTCAACTCCTTAAAACGCAACGCCGTTGCGGTATCAAGGATATCCGCGGAGGTTGCAAACAGGTGGACGTACGGACGCGCGTCTGGACTAATCTTCCGTCTCATCACGTTCACCAGTGAACGGATGTTGTGCCGAATGCGCGACTGTTCTTCGTAAACCTCCGCTGCGGTTACTTCCTCCGCTGCCCGTTCAACTTCATCTGCAATTTCATGGGAACAGATGTCGTGCTTAGCAAGTGTCCGGACCAATGCCGCCTCAACTTTAGCTTGATATCTGACGTAGGCGGCTTCCGAGACGTAGGGCAGGAGCTTCTTCATAACCGCTTCACTGCCCCCGTAGTATCTGAAATCGAGTGGACTAACTGCTTCGTAGAGTTCCATCGTATCTATATCTCCCTTTGCCAATTCTTGCTATAATATGTTAAATTATACCACTTGGGCAAGTGGATGTAAATCTCGATTTGATTAAAGGTGATTATTGTAAATGAGAGTGCATTTTTCAACTCCAGCGTTAGTCTGGGTCTCAATGAACATAGCTGAAAGTGAGGCGCGGGAAACCCAGTCTTGGTTAGAAACTCTGACATTATTAGTCCTTTCCCTATCAACAATTATCAGTACGCAGCACGGGTTTGCTCTCCCAATTACCGACAGCCCCCAATTCACACAGGGAGAACTCCTGATTCGCGTGACCCCCAAAGCGCAAGCCGAATTGGAACGGTTTCACGCCAAGTCTCCCTTACAAGAACTTCACAATCAGATGGGAGTTCGCTCGGTCTATCCCCTCTTTCCACAGGTTGTGCACCCGGAATCCAACCCCAACCTTGAACGTATCTACCTTCTACGTTTTCAGATCCCTGCTGATCTTCATACCGTTAGATCACACTACGCTGCACACCCGTTGATCGAGGCTGCCGAATTCAATTACATTCGCCAGACACAGGCATCCGAAGTTTTCCCTAATGACCCAGCCTTCGATGAACAATGGAATCTGGCGTTGATCGATATGCCGGGGGCATGGGCAATTGAGAAAGGCGACTCGGAAGTTATTATCGCAGTTGTGGACACAGGTTTCGATTATACCCACGAAGATCTCGCTTCGCAAACTTGGGTCAACGTTGATGAGATCCCCGACAACGGAATTGATGACGACAGTAATGGATATATCGACGACATACACGGCTGGGATTTTTCAGAGCCAAGAAATGGTGATGGAACGGGGAGTTCCCAGACTGGAGATAACGATCCCATTGATGAATCGGGTCACGGAACCCATGTCGCTGGAATAGTTGGAGCAGCGGTAGACAACGATGTTGGTATTGCGGGCATTGCGTGGAACTGTACACTGATGCCCATCCGCGGTGCCGGTGTGGAGGGCATACGGGACGACCGTTCGTCAGCTGCAATCATCTATGCTGTAGACAACGGTGCACGGGTTATCAACATGAGTTGGGGTGGGCGCGACCGTTCTTTCGTACTGCGTGATGCCGTGGATTACGCTTACGCGAGAGGGGTCCTGATGGTTGCCGCATCAGGCAACGAGTCGGAGGGTGCATCCATCTTCCCCGCCGGTTATCGCAAGGTCATTTCTGTCGCTGCAACCGAACAACACAAACAGAAGTTTTATCAATCCAACTTTGGAGCCTCTATCGACATCGGTGCACCGGGCAATGTTATCCTAAGTACGCATATCAATAACCGATACCGTCCCCTCTCCGGTACATCAATGGCAACCGCGCATGTATCCGGGGTTGCTGCGCTGGTTATATCGAAGCGTCCAAGCCTGACACATCGCGAGGTCCGACAGATTCTGCTGTCAACCGTTGACCCGATTACGGAGAGCCCGGAACTCGTGGATGCAGGGAATCTGAATGCAGCACGAGCACTGATGGCAAGTGCTTCCTTACAAGCAAATATTCTTTCGCCGGAAACTCACACCGGTGGCTCAAATCAGATCGAGATCGTTGGGACCGCAGGCGGATTCAAATTTAATACATGGCAGCTACTCTATGGACCATCGGCGGTGCCGACCACGTTTCAATCCATCAATCCCCCTTCTTCTCAACAAAAGGTAAATGAACCACTGCTTATCTGGGAAACGTCTGCCGTAACGGAAGGCATTTACACCCTTCGCCTTGAGGTTACTAGCATAGAGGGGCAGGTCCTGCGTGATGAAGTTATCGTCTCCGTAGATCGCACACCACCCCAAGTGCGGAATGTAAAGGTACAAAACCAAATTACAAGGGGCAGCTACGCCACGGCTGTCTCTTGGTCAACAGATGATTTCACAATCAATACATTGAGCCAACGCGCTCGTGAAGCCACCGCCCCGTTTAGGCCGATTGAGGAGAACGCTGCAAGCCGAGAACATTTCTTCACGCTTTCACTTGATACAGGGAGTTACGATCTGTTCATCACCTCTCGCAACGATGTAGGGTTAGAGACAATCGACGACAACGGCGGAAAATTCTATCGTGCGGAGGTTACCAGCGGATCTATCTCCCCAAACGGATTTGTTGAGACATCGACGACACTCCCGCCCATGCACCTCGGCGGTGTCGCTGCAGATTTTGATCGGGACGGCATGCTTGAAATTGTCGGACTTCCAATCGCTGGCGACGGCGCTCTAGGGATTGAAATCCATGAACGGACAAGTGCCGGCTATCAACTTCAACACACCGGTGCGATCAACGCTAATCCAATAGCGGTTGGAGATACCGACGGAGATGGGTTGTTAGAGATTTTATCTGGCACACGCGACCGACTCTTCCTTATCGAAAGTGTGTCGCCAAACGGCTACCCGGAAAAAATCATCTGGGAAACTACCTTTCTCTCATCAGGACAGCTTGCTGACCTGGACAATGATGGTCAGATAGAGATCATCGGCGCAGACAATTTTAATGACAATATCCGTATTTTTGAAAACCGCGGTAACGATAGCTACGATGAGATACTCATTATCAAGAATGAAACGGAAGGCTCAAATGTTTTTGGCGAACGATTTGCAATTGGCGATTTCGATGCGAATGGGATCTTGGAGTTAATGGTAGGCGATAGTGAGGGTGAACTCTTCATTTACGAGTCTGTTGGCGACAATCGGCTGGTTGAAACATGGCGGATGAAACTTGATGTCGAAGACGCTTATCAACTTGCCGCAGGTGACCTTACCGGAGATGGGATTCCTGAATTCATTGTCGGTGGAACAGTATCGGAGCCAGATCTACCTTCGATGAAGCCGCGTTGGAAATATCATGTATTCACCGCTTTCCCACCCGTGGGCACCACTCCCCAAACCAGGGGCAGGGGTATCTCGCGCTATCAGTTAATATGGTCACAGGCAATCACACCGTTCAATCGGAAGGGGAATAGTATCGTAGTCGGCGATGTCGATGGCGATTTACAGAATGAACTGGTAATACTTGCAAATCCAAGCGTTTATATGTTCAAATGGATGCCCAGCTCAAGTGGTAATCGCGCTTCGTCAAACTTTGTTCCCATCTGGTATCACGAAGCGTGGGAAACACCGCGCCTAATCCTTGCTGACCTGAATCAGGACAAATTCAGCGAGCTATATTTTAACAGCGAGGAGAACCTGCTCACATTCATGCACGTCCATGCCAGCGATCCAAATAGCGTTGTGAATATTCAACCGTATGAACTATCTGCTACACCGCTCAGTGCACGTGCAGTTCGGATTGATTGGGAGACACCGGAGGAGGCGGTATCTTATACTGTCTATCGAGCAGTTGGCGATCCAGATGAAGCACCTTCCCGCTTTGAAGCGATTGCCGAAGATTTGGATTTCGTTGGCTTCCTCGACCGAAAAGTGACGAAGGACATAACCTATTGGTATACTGTCACCGCAAAGAACGAAGCCGGAGTTGAATCAGCCCAGTCTGAACCGGTTTCCGTCACGCCTCGCACCCCGCCTGAGCTGATTGCTGCTGTGTACCTCCAACATAACCAAGTCGCCGTGACCTACGACAAGCAGATGGGATCCTCTGCAAGTAATGCACGCCTCTATCTGTTGCGAGAACCAAAGCAACTCGCTGGCGTTAATCCTGTATCCGTAATTCGAGATCGGATGGGAACACGAGCCATCCTCACCTTCCAAGCAGCCGATCTAGTCCCCGGACGCACCTATGAGATCACCGTTTCGGACGTGCGAGATACAGATCGGAATCCTATAAACCTCTTAGAAGCAACTCAGACATTTGATGTGCCTCTCGAAGCCGATTTCAACAGTTTTAAGGATTTTTCAAAGGCGAGGGTCTACCCAAATCCCGTGCGGCCCAGCGAATTTCACAGAGGTGCTGTGACGTTTGATCGCCTTCCTACCGGAACAACGATTGAAATTTATAGTACCAACGGAGAGTGTCTTGACAGATTGACCGTTACCGCCTCCGATGCCGGTCGTACGGAGTGGTTGCTTCTCAATCATTCCGCAACGGAGGTAACGAGCGGAATTTATATCTATGTGATGGAATTCAAAGAACTAAAAAAAACTGGCAAGATTGCATTAATTAAGTGAAGATAGAATGCTTACATAGAACACATTTCGTTTGTGCAAATTGCTTGGTTTCTTATAGAGAGATCGCGACAGGCAGATGTGTCAAGGATAACTCAAAATTCGGGATTATCTGTCCCTATCCTTTTTCTAATTTCACTTGCGGATCATTGCAATCCCTGTTATAATCAACTCAACTCCGGCTTACGATTTTTGTCCGAAAAAACGAAAGATCGACCACTTCCGCGACGTAGAGATCGGGTTTTTGAAAGGGGGCGCACTTTCATCAACGAAGCTATCCGCTTCTTAGATAGATGGTTGAAAAGACGAGGGCAAATCAGAAGCAATGACTCAAGTTTTGCCCCAGACAAGTTTCTGGTATGAGTTTCTGTAGTAAAGTTATAGCGATTATCCTACGCTAGTTCACAGCACTATCAGGGAGACGCTATAATGTAGCCATCTTCGCGATAAACTAATGCGATACTTTATTTTCAGCGATGTTCATGCAAACCTTGAAGCGTTTAATGCCGTCTTATCGGCAATTGCTGAGGAGCAAGTTGATAGGATTGTTTTTCTCGGTGATATTGTTGGCTACGGTGCCCAACCAAATGAGGTTGTTGACCGATTAAAAGAGCTCAAACCTGACGCCACGGTTCGTGGGAATCACGACAAGGTTATTGCCGGTATTGAGGATGGCAACAGCTTTCAAGATCTCGCTCATGCCAGTGCGATGTGGTCACGTCTTCAGATACGCCCCGATAACAGAGTGTATCTGCAGCGTATACCTCAAGGACCCATAACGCTAGAAGAGCAGATTCAAATAGCACACGGGAGTCCTCACGATGAGGATTTCTATATCCTTGGTCATTGGGATGCACGACCAATCTTGCATCAGAGTCAGAGTTGGATTGTGTTTTACGGACACACACACACTCCAATGATCTACTCGACAGAATCGAAATTCTCCCAGTGCTACCCAGAGGATGACGAATTTTACTACAGACTCTCAGAAGGTGAGCGGTATCTAATTAATCCCGGATCCGTTGGCCAACCGCGCGATCTCAACGTCAAAGCCAGTTTTGCCATCCTTGACACCGCCGAGAACATCATCTGTATAAGGCGAGTTGGATACGACATCCGGGCTACACAGCGTAAGATCCGCGAAGCTGGGCTGCCCGCGTGGCACGCCGACCGATTGGCAGCTGGGCGCTAAGTAATATTAACCTAAGTTGCGAGACAACCTGCAGATCGAGTTGCCAAATCTGATGCCCGTTAGCAAGAGTCAAAGTCACCTGCAATCAGCACGGTTTCTTGATATATGGTGTATTAACTTAAAGCAGCACATGTCGCCCCGCTGGGGCTTGGGGGTGTGGGAATTCACTGCTGCTATAAACATGTCGCCCCGCTGGGGTTAAAAAACAGGGCAAGTCCTCAAGCGATACACATAGCACGCCTCCCCGATAAGATCGGGATTCAAAACTGGAGCGAAAGATAGAATCCTTCAATCTTAATGACAAACCGATGGATTCTCAACGCTAGCAACTTGCGTAATATTAACTGACTTTCAAATTCTAACCGATAACTCCTAATCCTTAATCCCTGATTTTCAATGACCATCACCCAAACTGATAAAGCTGTTATTATTGCGAGTATTACCACTTTTGTGACATTTTTGATAAATGCCAAACTTGGCTCGATTTGGCTGCTTTATCTGAACGTTCTCGTGGTGGTAGTTCTTTTTGGCTACGTAAGCAGACCGTGGAACCAATCCTCACATCTGTCACGTAGTGCGATTGTCGGCGTGGTGGCGTCAATTACCTACGTTCCACTGGATTGGTTGTTTTCTAAAAATGTCGAACTTCTATCCTATCTGAGCCTGCGTGATATTCCGGTAGCTGCCGTGCCCTTGAGCCTGCTCCTGACTTGGATAGTTGCCATAACGATAATCATCTACATCTATCATCGCCTTAACGAAATTTGGGAACGATCCTACATCCCCGCTTTGGTTGTTGGAAGTATTGCGTTTGCCGGCAGCACTATCTTTGACCAACTTGGATCTGCACGACTATGGAACTGGAACGCAATCCGCTTCTCCTATTTCCCGTATATCGGCTCTGTTCCCATCTCCGTTCCGATAGCACTTGCGCTGACCTTTTTACTCTCCCCTTACTATCTCCGTAGATACCACATCATTGTAGGAGGCGTCCGGTGCGGACTCTTTATCGGGATTATGCAATTTCTCTGTTTTCTGTTGTTTCACTTCATTGGAATATTATATTGAGGATTCATTATCTTTGTGTTTATTGTATGTTTAATGTGTAAGGAGTTATAATGATAAGGGCAACAACAATTCTCACAGTACGCCGTGACAATCAGATCGCCATTGGTGGTGATGGACAAGTTACTCTGGGAGATACCGCAATTAAACATGGGGCGAAGAAAATTCGGCGTGCCTATAACGATCAGGTGTTGTTAGGATTTGCAGGTTCAGCTGCTGATGCGCTCACTCTGTTTGAAAACCTTGAGAAAAAATTAAACGAGTATCGCGGAAATCTTCAGAAATCAGCTGTCGAGTTCGCAAGAGATTGGCGAAGCGATCGCGTACTCCGGCGTTCAGAGGCGCTGATAGTCGCAGTAGATGCTGAAAGAGGTTATCTCCTCTCCGGGAGTGGTGACGTGCTTGAGCCAGACGATGGAGTGGTAGGTATTGGATCTGGCGGCTCTATCGCTCTCTCTGCTGCTAGAGCCTTATTGAAACATTCCTCGCTTACCGCCAAAGAAATTGTCGAAGAGGCGCTAAAAATAACTAGCAACATTTGCGTTTATACCAATGACAGCATTGAGATTGAAACGCTTGAAATTTAATCTTGGAATCATCGCTACTCAATTACGAATGTAGAAAACGGAGGCACACATTGTCAACATTCAATTCGTCATCGAACGAAAAAACATTAGCAAATGCACTGACCCCCAGACAGATTGTTGAAGAGCTCGATAAATATATTATCGGTCAAGGGGAGGCGAAACGTTCAGTCGCTATCGCCCTTCGTAACCGGGTGCGTCGCCAGATGCTTGGGGACGATATGCGGGATGAAGTTGCACCTAAAAATATCATCATGATTGGAACGACAGGGGTTGGAAAGACCGAAATTGCGAGGCGATTGGCGCGTCTCGTGGAAGCGCCATTTATCAAAGTAGAGGCTTCAAAATATACGGAAGTTGGCTATGTTGGGCGCGACGTGGAATCGATGATTCGAGATCTTGCAGACCTTGCAGTCAATATGGTGAAGTCTGAACAGGCAGAGATAGTGAAAGAAAAAGCGCTTGAACTCACCGAGGAACGTCTCTTGGACTTCTTGATACCACCGCCGCGGTCAACGATGAGTCCCGAACCTGGTGAAAAAAATGTTGAGTTTACCGATGAAGATGGGGAGGGCAAAGCTTCGGACGAAGTGGATCCCCTCGCATTGGCGATGCAGCAATTCGATGCATCTGAACGGTCGGAGATTAGTGAACAGGAGCAGGAAAGATACCTACGGACACGGGAAAAGTTCCGTCAACGCCTGAGAGATGGAAAACTGGAAGATAAGCCTATTGAAATCAATGTAAGCAATCGGACAGTTCCTTTTGTCGAAATCTTTTCTCCAAGCGGTATAGAGGAGATGGACATCAACTTGAAGGATATGTTTGGAAGCATTCTGCCCAAACAGGAGAAGAAGCGTCGCGTCCCTATCTCCGAAGCACGTCAGATCATCGCACAGGAAGAGGCAGAAAAACTAATTGATATGGACCATGTGGTCAGTGAAGCCGTCGCCCGTGTCGAAAACTCAGGCATCGTTTTTCTGGATGAGATCGACAAGATTGCCGGACGTGAGTCGAAGGCGGGACCCGACGTTTCGCGAGAAGGCGTCCAACGCGATATCTTACCGATTATCGAAGGAAGTACGGTGATGACAAAGCACGGTATGGTTCGCACCGATCACATCCTATTCATCGCCTCCGGCGCGTTTCATGTGTCCAGTCCATCGGATCTTATTCCCGAATTGCAGGGGCGCTTCCCCATTCGTGTTGAATTGAAAAGCCTGAACGAGGCAGATTTCAAACGGATCCTCACCGAACCGAAGAACGCGCTAGAGAAGCAGTATATCGCCATGTTGAAAACAGAGGGCATCGACGTGACCATCACCGAGGATGCGATAGATCAGATCGCTGCTTTAGCGTTTCAGGTAAATGAATCGGTAGAAGACATTGGGGCACGCCGTCTCCACACCATCATGGAGAAGCTTTTTGATGAACTCTCCTTCAACGCGCCAGATCTAGAGGATAAATCGATCACGATCGATGCCAATTATGTCACGGGACAGTTATCCGAGATTGTGAAGGACGAAGATATCAGCAAATATATTCTCTGATATCACAGAGAAAATCACTAAGAGCCTGCTTTAAGAGTGAAACGGTCATCTTTAGACAGTTGTTCACATGTCGCCCCGCTGGGGCTTAGGTTGTTTGTTTGTGCTGTATTCTATAAACATGTCGCCCCGCTGGGGCTTGGGGTCTGTTTTAAGAGTAGGTGAAAGGGTCATCTTTTACCATTCTAGGAGCACAATCAACCGATTTTGAGAGTATTTACCGGTAAAAAGACAATTTTCAGAGATTATTTAGATTTTTCAAATAGGTTCTAAAAGTTTTGCAATAAACGGGTTCTCGTGAAGCAGAACTTAACTCATCAGCTAACTGTTGCAGGAAACTGCTCCAAGAATTGATGGACCTCTCCCTCTGTCGGCAGACCGCTGCGTCCGCCAAGTTGACGGCAGTTGAGCGAAGCGACAGCGGAGGCAAACCGGATTATTTCCACAGCGCCCCAGTCCTGCAGCACACCATAGATGAATCCACCGTGAAACGCATCCCCTGCACCGGTGGTGTCCACTACATCAACGGGAAAGGCGGGAAGCGCGAGGAACCCTTCTTCCCATCTCGCTGCACAGCCCCGCTCACCAAGCGTTACAACAGCGATGCGTGCACCAAATTCATAAAGCCCTTCTACAACTGCTTCGGGCGGCGCATCAGGCATCCATCCATGTGCAAATGCCTCCGATACGATAGGAATATCGACCAACGGCATTAATTGCTCCATGAGCACTTCGCTGTGCCAGGTGCCATCCAACACCACAGTGACACCCGCCGCTTTTGCCCACTTTGCCGCTTGGACCGAGGCTTCATCGGCATCGTCTAGGTGCAGGACTTTGGCAGATTCAATCTCTTGGCGATCAAGATCCGATATAGCCAAGGGGGTATTGGTCTCTCGACGGGAAGTGAAGCAACGTTCACCGGTAGCCTGATCAACGAGCACCAGAACAGCGCGGGAGAAGACGTTCGGCTCAAGCATGAATCGGCTGACATCTACGCCTTCCTTCTGAAATTCTTCGCGGATGAACACACCTTCGGGGTCATCGCCCGCTCTTCCAACATAACGAGTAGAAACACCCAACCGGGCAAGGGTGACGAGGGCGGTTGAAACGGGTCCACCAGCTTGACGGAGGTATTGAGAAGCGCGCCATGATCTGCCATACGTCGGCGGTTGGGGAACGACAAAGAGCATATCGGCGGTGCATGTGCCAATTCCAATGACATCTGGACAGTTGTCTTGATTCATGGGAAACCCTCGATTATCGAGTACGGAACAACAGTACTGTAGCCAAATCCTCACAAGTGTGGTAGAGGTCAACTTGTGTAGGGAACACAGATCTGCGTTCCCCACGGAAACCCTTTTCTAATTAAGGTGGCAACTTGGGTTGTCATACTATTCCAGTCCCCAAATCTCTGACGCTGTGCCACCTAAAATCCTTTCACGCTGTACACCGTTCAGGAAAGGCAGCCCCTCTCGGACAAGGCGCAACTCCTGATCTAGGGTGGGCCAATTATGTTTGAGACGATGATGCCCCGGGTATCCCGTTCCCCACACCATCCGCTCGGCTCCAAACGCGCCTACTAACTTCTTGATGAACGGATGCACGTCTGTGTACGGGAAATCTTGGCTAGAACGACCGGCGACATCCGATAGCTTCAAACAGATGTTTTTGTGCCGAGCAAGATCAACGATTGGCTGAAACTCCCCTTCGTCCGCATCTATTTGCGGATAACCCATGTGATCAAGTATCAGTTTTAGGGAAGGATGTCGATCTGCAATCACCGCTACCTGATCTGCAAACTCCGCCCGCAGATGGAACTGGATAACTGCGCCCAGCGAAGCAATCTCCTCCCACATCGCTTCGTTCTGACGAGTCAACAGAATCTTTTCGTCGGGGTAATACATCGGGTGAAAACGAAAACCAACCAACCCTCGATCCGTTATCCAGTAACGCACCTGTTCCGCATTGTTTGGGTCCTGCGGATCGATCAGTCCGTGTCCAATGAAGCGATTTGGGAAGCGTTCTACGGAATCAGCGATGTAACCATTGTCCCAAGTGGACCAACTGGTCTGTACCAGCACTGTCCAATCCACCCCATGTGCGTCCATCTCTGCCAGCAGCTCGTCAGCGGTACCCGGCTCGTCCGGATAGGAATTCCAGTTGGGCGAAGTCGGACCGATAGGATATTTAGGCGGGTCAATCTCCCAAACGTGAACGTGGGTGTCAACAATCATCACAGATTTCCTTTCCTTAGCTTACGCGCAATGCCGTTTCTTCTTTCAATAGCGTGTCCATCATAGCATGGACTCGCGGCAAATCCTGTGGTCCCACATCTTCAGCGAAAGGAATGACTGGACCACCGGTCAATCCTGCGCAGTCCATGGCAGCGTGTAACGCCGAACCGCTGTATCGCGCCCCATTCTCGCCCCGAAAATCCTCAAATGGTACCATCAGTGCACGGAGGCGTTCTGCCTCTATCCTGTCACCCGTTGCAAACTTTTGATGCAGCGTCAGACTCATTCGCGGCACGAAATTCGCCATGCCTGAACTGAAACCTACTGCACCGTGCGCCATGTAGTCAATGCAGGGATCTTCTGCCATACCACAGACCATTGCCGCACGATCTCCCGCTTGATCCGCGATCTGATCGAAGGCGTCTAAGTCCTCCACCGCATACTTCAGACCGACCACTTCGTCCAGTCCACAGAGGCTAATCACATCATCCACCGGCATAATGTCCAACCGTCGCTGGTAGAGGACTGTGGGCAACTGCACCACTTTTGCAATCTCCCTAAATCCGTTGTAGACGCCGTTGGCAGAGGCAGGACCGACTACCGGCATAATCATCACCCCAGCGACCCCCAATGATCGGGCGATATGTCCCATCTCAATGGATCGCCCAAACCCCGGACCGATACCCGGCACGATATATGCGGCATCTCCGGCTTCATCAAGGAATGTACCAACCACGGCTTCATACTCCGCCAGACTGGCATCGTAGACCATCCCGGTGCCACATTCCGGCATGATGAAATCTATGCCGTGTTGGATGAGGTAACGGACGTTTTTCCGTACACCTTCCAAATCCACTTGTCGATCTTCCCGTCGCGGTGTAATGGCAACTACCAAAACGTTGCGACACGCTTCCCTATCCAAAGCCTGCTTACCCATTCTACGCTCCTTCCCGATAGCTTGCTAACTTCTCCTGAAACGATTTCTTCTCAAGAACTTCGCGATTCACCACGTTGTCTGGAATTTCACCCCGTGACACCTGGATCGCCTTCTGACAGTTCAGCCGACCAATGTCTCGATAACACTCCTCCGTCAAAGCGATGGCGTGGGGTGATACAATAACATTGTCCAACTTTAGTAGCGGTTCATTAGGGTCTACCGGTTCCTCTTCAAAGACATCGATACCTGCGGCCCGGATACGCTTTTCCCCCAAAACCGCTGTCAAGACGCGTTGATCCACAATAGGTCCGCGGGCGGTATTGATAAAGAACGCTGTCGGCTTCATAAGTGCGAACTCTTTTTCGCCGATTAGTCCGTGTGTCTCATCGGTCAGTGGACAGGTGACACACACGTAGTCGGACTCGCGCATCACCGTGGCTAAATCAACCACCTCCACGTTCAAGGATTTAGCAACCTCCGGCGAAACATACGGATCGAACGTCAGGAATCGCATGCCGAACGGCTGCAGTAAGCGGAACAGTTCGGTGCCGATGTTTCCAAGCCCTACCGATCCCAGTGTGCGCCCGATGAGATCAACACCGGTCTCCAACCCTTCTCGCCAAGTGCCGGCGCGTGTTGCACGGTCATACGCAAAAAAGTTCTTCGAGAGCGCAAACATCAGTCCGATAATACCTTCCGCCACGGGACGACGTACACCGCTTGGCGCGATAGCGATCATCACATCCGCTTCAGTCGCGGCTTGGAGATCGACGTTATCGTAGCCGACCCCATGTCTTGCTATCAGAGTCAATCTGTCCGCTCCCTCAAATGTCTCACGGGGGTACTTCCCGCCAAGGGCAATGAAGGCGTCCAAACCGCGTATCTCGTCCGGCGGCACATACGGACGCTCGGTTGCAATAAATGTATATTCAACGTGCGGCTCTTTGTCCAAGAGATCTAATCCAACATCCTTGAATCGAACTCTACCATCATCCCCAAGGAAACCGGGAGTCAATCCAACGCGGAATTTGTCATTCGCCATTAATTTCTCTCTTTCTACTATCAAGTAACTCTGTTTTCAATCTATATAGAACGGATCTAAATCGTTTTGGGGTTCGCTTGGTTTCTACGCAGAGTAAAACGCAAGACAAAGGTGGAAATACCATCTTATCGCCAAATCCCGTAGGCGAGCGTATGACCCAGCCAAGCAGCACCCAAACCAAGTACTACATGCACAGCGACGTTAACAAGCGCAGCAACGCTTGCTCCAGCTTGCCATAAACTCATCGTCTCATTGCTAAATGTTGAGAATGTTGTAAACCCGCCGAGCAGTCCCATAAAGACAAATAAGCGAGTCTCCGGACTCAGAAATCCGCGTGTGCCTGCCCATTGGGAAAGAAATCCGATCAACAAGCAACCGATTAGATTGACCACCAAGGTGCCGTAGGGAAATCCGGTGCCTCTCATCAGATGTTGGATATAGCCGCTTAAAAGGTATCTGCCGATTGAACCGAGGAATCCACCGAATCCGACCCAGAGTATTTTCCCCACGCGAATAGGCTCCCTTCGTCTACTGACTGCTTGAGTCTGCGCTATCAACTCTTTCGAAGATTGTAGAAAACTTGTTGCCCATTGAACTGGGCGCGGCTGCCAAGCTGTTCTTCAATTCGGAGTAACTGATTGTATTTGCAGGTCCGGTCGGTGCGACAGAGTGAGCCGGTCTTAATCTGTCCTGCGTTTACGCCAACAACAATGTCCGAAATTGTTGTGTCTTCCGTCTCGCCCGATCTGTGTGAGACGACCGCCGTATAGTTGAATCGCTTGGCAAGTTCGATTGCATCAAGTGTCTCGGTCAACGTTCCAATCTGGTTGACTTTGATTAGAATAGAATTGCCGATTCCGCGGTCTATTCCTTGCTGCAACCGATTGGTGTTCGTTACAAAGAGATCATCTCCAACAAGCTGTACCTTTTCGCCGATTGCTTGGGTGAGCAGCTTCCATCCGTCCCAATCGTCTTCTGCCATGCCATCTTCAATCGAGATAATTGGATATTTATCGACCAACTTAGCGTAGAAATCAACCATCTCTTCAGGAGATTTATCCGGTTTTGCTTCCGCTTCAAGTCGATAAACCCCATCTTTGTAGAACTCACTGGAAGCGGGATCGAGTGCCAATAGCACCTCATCGCCGGGGACGTATTTTGCCCGTTCAATCCCTTTGATAAGCACCTGTAAGGCTTCTTCGTTCGATCGCAGATCTGGCGCAAAACCGCCCTCATCGCCGACAGCCGTATTGTAATTCCGATCCTGTAGAACAGCCTTGAGATTATGGAAGATCTCCGCGCCCATGCGCAAAGCTTCCCCAAAGGTCTGCGCGCCGACCGGCATAATCATGAATTCTTGAAGATCTACGTTATTGTCCGCGTGAGAACCACCGTTTAAGACATTCATCATCGGCAACGGCAGTTCCTTAGCATTTGCTCCACCTATATATTGGTAGAGTGGAAGTCCGGCTTCTGCCGCAGCAGCTTTGGCGACTGCAAGTGAAACCCCCAAAATCGCATTTGCACCGAGATTCCCTTTATTCGGTGTCCCATCGAGCGTGAGCATCGTCTGATCTATCGCCTCCTGCGCGAAAGGGTCGGTGCCCGTCAGCGCGTCGGCGATAACGGTATTGACGTTTTCGACCGCTTTCCGTACCCCCTTACCGAGATACCGCATCGAATCCGCATCCCGAAGCTCGACCGCTTCATGTTCGCCTGTCGATGCGCCAGAGGGAACGGCGGCTCTGCCCAAGATGCCATACTCCAATTCCACATCAACCTCTACGGTTGGGTTCCCACGAGAGTCCAAAATTTCTCGCGCATGAATGTTAGCGATTGTCATCGTTAAAAATCTCCTCTTTCTTAACGCTTACTTATCCCAAAGGTCGCTGTTATCGGTTAATATCTCCGGTCCATCAGAGAGGATAACAACGGTATGCTCGAAAAATGCGGAGAGGCTGCCGTCCGTAGTGACGGCTGTCCAGCCATCGTTGAGTATACGCGCTTCGGAGTTCCCCGTGTTGACCATCGCCTCAATGGCAAGTGTCATACCAGCCATCAACCGTACACCTCTGCCCGCATCCCCGTAAGTTGGAACTTGCGGCTCTTCGTGCATCTGCCGACCAATTCCGTGACCGGAGAAATCCCGAACCACTGCGAATCCGTGCGATTCAGCGCCGTCCTGAAGCGCAAAACAGACATCACCGAGTCGGTTCCCAGGTCTTGCTGCCTCAATAGCACGATAAAGAGACCCTCTTGTGGCATCAAGCAGTTTTTGGGCATCGGGAGTAATCTCCCCAACCGGAAACGTGAAAGCGTTATCACCGTGATAGCCCTCCAAAAAAATTGCTGTGTCAATACCAACGATGTCTCCCTCGTTAAGCAGCACATCTTTGCTCGGAATGCCGTGAACGATCTGCTCGTTGAGTGAGACGCAAATTGTCGCCGGATACGGATCGTGCCCCGGAAACTGATAACCGAGGAATGATGAGTTTCCGCCCAACTCTTTGATGGTTTGTCGCGAGATCTGATCTAATTCGTAAGTTGAAACGCCCGGCTTAACTGCCTCCCCAATTCGCTGCAATATAATTGAGGCCGCTTTACCGCTTCGCCGCATCGCTTCGATTTCGGATCGGGATTTGATTTTAACTCTTGTCATGATTCGTAATACGTAATCCGTGAAAAAAATTAAGACGGATCAAGGTCTCTTAGAGCCTGTTTTAAGAGTGAAAGGGTCATCTTTAGAAAGTTGTTCACATGTCGAAAATACCCGGAATGTTGCGTAAGGTGCTAGGCTCAATGAGCCAAGAATTGATGGATAACCCACCGGGTATTTGGGGCTTAGGTTGTTTGTTTGTCCTGTATTCTATAAACATGTCGCCCCGCTGGGGCTTAAGGTCTGTTTTAAGAGTATGTGAAACGGTCATCTTTTGCCATTCTAGGGACAAAATCAACCGATTTTGAGAGTATTTACCGGTAAAATGAGAATTTTCAGAGATTATTTGGGTTTTTAAAACAGGTTCTTACACATGACGCATTATTTTTTTATCGTTAATAATTTTTTTGAGAGCAGATTGGGCGGCGTCTGCTGCCCCCGGAATATCCCAACGGGCAGGTTGGCGATCTTCGACTAGGTTGCTGATACCACGTATCTCCAGAAACGGAATGTCATACAGCGTACAGATATGGGCGGCGGCAGCACCTTCCATATTTTCACATACTCCGTCGAATCGAGCGTGAAGCGCATCTCCGACCGCCTGCACACCGCTGCACTGCGAAACGGTTACAAACACACCACACCTCGCTCCGCAAACTTCAGCAGCAGTTGAAACCAGTTGTGAATCCAGTGGAAAACGATTGAAGTGAGGTGGGTCACCGTGCACCAAAGGGATACCAATCTCGTCCACGGGCTTCCAACCTTCGGGTGTCACCACGCCGACGTCGCCGTAAACCTCCTCTGTCGCCAGCACAACGGATCGGATCGGCAAACCGGTCGGCACATACGCACCGCCAATTCCAAATTGGATGACCAACTCAGGGGTTTGCCGCTCAAGGTGGCAAGTCAGTGCATGCGCCGCATTGACAGCACCGATTCCAGTGTGAAGCAGGGCGCATCGCCAGCCGCACAAATTCCCAACAATTACTGTTTTGCCAGCGTGCCGGATGATTTTGGCGTCTTCAAGTTGGCTTTGGATAGTACCGGATTCCAGTTCCGTTGCGCTAACCAACAGCAGATTCGGTTTAGCCATCTGGGTTCATCCTTAATGACAGAATATCTAAAATTGACTTTACCGTGGCACAGCGACCATCGATCCAATCAACGTATGCGCTGTCACAGACTCAACCTTCACATACACGAGATCGCCAATCTCTGAGCTCTCCTTTGGAAAAACAGTTGTTTTGAAGCTGTCAGCCTTTCCCTGATATCTGTCTGGATCGCGTCGCGATTCCCCTTCGACCAAAACCTCTACAGTCTCACCAATCAATCCCCGGTTGATTTCGTGCGAGATGTTCTCCTGCAACGCAATAATCTCCTTCAAACGGTGTCCCTTTTCTTCTTCGCTCACATCGTCGTCGAGCGTTTTGTGAGCAAGTGTGCCGTCGCGGGACGAATACTTGAACATGAACGCTGAGTCGTAGCGAATTTCAGCCATCAGATTGTAGGTCTCCATAAAGTCCTGCTCCGATTCGCCACAGAAACCGACAATTACGTCCGTAGAGATTGAGAGATTGGGGATACGCTCCCGCATTTTGGCGACAAGTTCTCGATACGCCTCTGCTGTGTATGTGCGCCGCATCGTTTCCAGCACCCGTGTCGAACCGGACTGCAGCGGCAGATGAATGTAGTTGCAGACCTTATCGCAACTTGCCATCGCCTCGATTAAGGAGTCAGTAGCATCACTCGGATGGGGCGAAGTGAAACGTATCCGCTCAATTCCTTCAACTTCGCTCAACCCAAACAGGAGGTCTCCGAAATTATGGGTTCCATCGTCATAAGAGTTGACCGTCTGACCGAGGAGGACAACCTCCTTGAAACCCTCATCGACCAGCCTTTTTACATCATCAACCAGCAAGCGCATCGGGATGCTTCGCTCGCGTCCACGCACAAATGGCACAATGCAGAAGGTGCACATCTTGTCGCAGCCACGTTGTATGGTTAGCCATGCACGGATGCCCTCCCTCCGAATAGGAGCGATGTCCGCATAATCCTCACCTCTGTCTAGCTTCAAGCCGAGGAATGGGTCGCCTGTCGTCACAGAACTGATCGCCTGCGGCAGGTTCCGATAGGCGTCGGGTCCCAATACGAAATCCACATACGGGGCGGCATCAATCAGTTTTGTTTTCATGTGTTGTGCCATACAACCGCACACGCCGAGAACGAGATCCGATTGCTTCCGTTTTCGATGATGCAGATGTACGAGACGATTGAGCACTTTCTCCTCAGCATTTTCGCGGATTGCGCAGGTATTGAGAAGCACAACGTTGGCATTTTCGAGTCGATCCGCCATTTCGTAGCCGCTTCGGGTTAAGATGCCGGACATCAATTCGCTATCACTCACATTCATCTGACAGCCGTAGGTTTCAATATAGACCCGACGATCGTTCTGCGGTTGTTGAGCGATATCGATAGGCTCCGCCGTCGGTGATGCTTTGTATAATGGTAATTCTGTTTTGGCTGGAATTTTCGGATTCATTGCCTTGTCAACCTTTGTTCAATTATTCTATTCTTTCGTCGTTCAAAGTCCGCGAGGACAGCGTTAGGAAAACCAGAGGCGCATCGCCGTTTCGCCCAAGATGGCAGCTTTTTCGGCTTCGGATAATCCCAAATGTTCCTGAAAAATTGCGAGATGCTGTTGATACGTTACCTTCGGAATCCAGAGTGATGTCGGAAAATCGCTCCCCCATATACACCTATCCGGCGTGTAAGCGTCGATAATCTGCCGGACCCCACCAAACATATCGCTACAGGGAAATTCCTCTTCGGATCCCGTGACAATAAATGAGAGTTTGGCATATACATTTTTAAACTCTGCAAGATCCAGGACCGTTTTTAGATTGTCAGAACTTGGAAAATCGGTGGATCTCAAATTGGCGCAGTGGTCCAAGACCACGGGAACATCAGGGAACGCTTTAAGCAGATTGCCAATGAGTGGCAGTTGGGTGGATTAAGTAAGGCACAGAGCACCACTCCTAACCGCTGGGCTGCTTCCCATAGCCGTCGATGTTCCGCAAGGACAGAGCCATCCGTCTCCCAGCCGACGGAGACACGATTTCCACGCACGCCTATTGCGCGCGCGTCCTCCATCAGACTTACCGAGCCGTCATCAAAGGGATCCAGGTTTAATACACCGGTTGTCCAGTCTTGGTTTGCCCGCACTGTATCCATTGTGAGCCTGTTATCGTGTTCATAAACGGTGAAAGTTTGCACTACGACAACACGGTCAATGCTGTTTGTCTTAACTTCGTTTTTCAGATCTTTGATAGTCCCTCGACCAGACGACGGCAGAAAAGGTTCAGGAATTTGCGGGTACGTATCGGTGTCTTCGGAGTAGATATGTGCGTGTGTGTCAACAATAGCCATTAATAATCTCCTTAGCGCCAAACATCAAATATAAGTCCAGACAGGTCTGTTCCTTTGACAGTGGAAGGAACGAGTGGGTCAATGGATTTGTTGTCTCTGTTTTTCTGTTTCTTCTTCTCGGTTGTCGCCTGTTCCCAGATTCTGATACTGTTTTGTCAAGTTCAACACAATCCCTGACCAGAGGACTGCCATCACCATTGCGGTGATAGAAAAAGCGGCGCCCGGAATTAACATAACAAAGCCGATTAGGGTGATTACGCCAGCGCTGCCACCTTTAGCGAATCTATAACCGAAAGAGTCGATAACCTGTTTTGCTCGATACCGAGCATCGAACGACAAAGGGATATAGAGAATTTCTTTCGCAGCTCGGAAAAGAGAGTAATCAAACGCCTTGAAAAGCAGGAACGCGGTCGCACCACTCCGGAGGGAAGGCGCTATTGTTAGGGCTGCACCAGCAATCAGATGAACCAGCGGAATGGCCGGATGTAAGATGCGAATCGGTATGAATCGTAAAACAACACCGGCGCCAAGTTGCAGAACAAAAGCGGATATACCAAGCCACTGCCCATAAAACCGTCCGTAGAAAGCGGTTCGCATATCCTTGTCAGTAATGTCGGCTTCAACCAATCCATTAAATCGTAAATCTAACACCGTCGAAACAACCTGTGTTGTCAGGATGAGCAGAAACAGGAAAACCAGATAGCGGGAACGCGCAAGCACCTTCAATCCTGTGTGTCCCTGCCGTCCTCCTTGCTCGGTGACTGTGGGTTGTGGCTCACCAGCGGCGGCATAGGCGAACATCGCAAACAACGCTGCAGGCAGGAGTGAACCTGCAGCGAATAGAAGTAACACTTCCGACCCTAAAGATGGAGCGAGGTGTGCAACAAGGGAACCGCCGGTAACTGAACCTATTGTCGCAATCGCGCAGAAGGGACCATTGATCCAACGCGCCTGCTTAGGGGTTAGCGTGCTATTGACGAGTGACCAATACTGTTCGATGACTATTACAATATACGCTTCACGGAAAACATAAACCACCGCCGCCGCAATGGGGTAGCCCATGATAATCAATTGATAGGCGCCTGCAATCAGGCACGCAGATACGATTGAGGTCAATAGTAGCGCACGTTGCGCCCCCAACCACGACAACAGTCTACCGTAGAGATAGAGCAGTAAGAAGACGCTGGGCGGCACCGCTACCATCGCACGAGGCAAATTTCTCGCACCGTACGCCTCTATGAACAGAGAGGTTGATACCGCCCGAATAAACTCGTAGCCACAAAGCAAAAAGCTGCCTGCCAAGGCAATCGAAAACGCTGTGACGAGGATTCGTTTCGGGAATGTTTCTGTTATCACTGTATCAACTCCACATTTTTTCGCGGTCAGTTCCTGCTATAGTTTACAGACCCGGGTCTTGGTCTACCGTTTGGGCACGTCTATGCACCGTCTCAAACCGGACGTTGGCAAGGCAGCCAAAAAGTGGATGTCTCGATAGACGAGTATGCGTTAATCGTGGAGAGGTTATACCACACGCGAATCGGGTCAATGCCCGGGCATCGTCGATCGGCTCATCCTGATCTTGCCAGACACCAAGGAGTTGATTCCAAAGGCCTTCATCAATTGTCCTCAGTTCCCCGGGTAGAAGCCTCGCAGCCTGCTGACCATTCAAACACCAGGCACAATGTCCACAGAGACGAGGAAGTTTTTCACCGAAGTGGGCCGCTAGGTGTGCTACTTGACACCCGTCGTGCGATCCTAACTTGATAACTTGATCAATCCGTTCAACCTCACGTCTCTCAAGTTCAAGCGCGTTTTGAAACAGCACATCGGTTAGCCGATCGAGGTCGTCGGGCCGTTGACGGATCGAAAAGCGATGGCGCACCCCTTCGGCTCTCACTTCCAACAGTCCCTGCTCGGCGAGATAGTCCAATGCCCTTACTATTCGATCCCGGGGGCAATCAATCGCTTCTGCTACTTCATCAAGGTCTATGTGAAACCAAGTCTTGGCTTTGTGCGCTCGTTTGAAAACTGCCATCAGGAATTGGCGACGCTCATCTTCAAACCTCGATAAAATTTCAGACGACGAGACAAGTGGCTGAAATTGGTAGCGGCTGTAAAATGGGGTCAGTTCCTGTAGATAACCATTAAGTTCCATTTGCACTAACAATGTCCGGGTCACTAATTGACGAATGTCATGCCGTCTCGACAGCTCATAAAGACTAAGATCGAACTGATCGGAAAAGGAAAAAATCTCCTTGACTAGATCCCGGATTGCGTTTCGACTTGGGGTGTCCCCATAGGCAAAGTTCTCAAGTGTGCAAACATCATCCAAGCAGACAAACATCTCACAGATCGAAAGGTCGCCGTCTCGCCCAGCGCGCCCAATTTCCTGCGAAAAGTTCTCAAGACTCTTCGGCAGATTATAGTGGTAGATATAACGGATGTTCGACTTGTCGATTCCCATGCCGAAAGCAATAGTTGCCACTACGATCCCATCGTCCGAGCCCATGAACCAATCTTGCACTTCAGCCCGATGCTCATCTTTCATCCCTGCGTGATAAGCACGTGCTGGTAGTTCCGCTGAAGCAAGATACGCTGCTACCTGTTCAGCTGTCTTTTGAAGTGTGACATAGACGACTGTGGGTCCCACAGGATGCCCCCGCAGCCTTTCTAGCAAAGCCCTATCACGGTCAGCAGCGGCGATCGGCGTTGTCAACACTGTGAGGTTCTTTCGGTAAAAACCGGTCCGAACTACGCATTCGCCGCGGATACCGAATCCCTCACAGATGTCTTCAGCCACCTTGGGAGTCGCTGTCGCCGTTAATGCAAACAACCGCTCTGCCCGGCATGACCGTGCTAAACGAGCGAGTTTCAGGTAATCCGGTCGAAAGTTGTGCCCCCACTCCGAGATACAGTGTGCCTCGTCAACAGCGAACATTGATACCTTCGTGTGCATAATTGCTTGCAAAAAGCGTTCGTTGCTAAATCGCTCGGGTGCCACATACAGGAGACGCAACTTCCCAGATCTCAGAGCTAACATGACAGACCGAGTCTCATCAGTCGACAGCGTTGAATCGAGCCGCTCGGCTGGAACCCCACGGCTTTTGAGCATATCGATCTGATCTTTCATCAACGCAATCAACGGCGAAATAACGATTGTTACGCCATCGAAGGTAAGCGCGGGCAATTGGTAGCAGAGCGATTTCCCTCCACCTGTTGGAAAGATCGCCAATGCCGAACGCCCAGCAAGCAGATGTTCGATGACTTCTGCTTGCCCCGGCAGAAATTGGTCGAAGCCAAATGTCCCGGTGAGCAGTTGTTGAGCATCTTCCATCATAGTGTTATTTCTCTGTTTACATTAGTGCTGTAAAAAAGTGGAAAGAAAAATCGAAAGCCAAACGCGCAAGGAAGCAGACAGCTTGATAAAATCAGGCTTTTGTAAGTAACAATGATCATTGTTACCTACACCGTTGAACACATCCGGCGTTGTCCTGCACGTTTCGCAGCTCGCATCGCCTCCAATTCCTTTTTACTCCAAAGTCCAGCGATTTTTGTTTTACATTTCGGACAGCTGCCAGCTTTCATCCGGTGCTTCAGTATCCTGAATCCCCAGCGCTCAATGAGAAGTTCACCGCAACCGGGGCAATACGTGTTTTCGTAGCGTCCGACGTAGCCAGGGCGGTTACCAGCGTAGACGTAATGGAGTCCGGCATCGTAGCCAATCTCTGCTGCACGGATCAGCGTGGAGACGGAGGTGTTATCCGGCTCGGTCAGCTTATAATCCTGATGGAACGCTGTCACATGCCACGGGATATCCGGTGAAACCGACACGAGGAAGCTGGCGATATCTTTTAACACTTCATCGGAGTCGTTGAAGCCCGGAACAATCAGCGTGACAATCTCAACCCAGAAATTGCGCTCATACAACATCTCGATTGTGTCAAGAACGTGCTGCAATACCCCACCGAGCTTGCGATAATTTCTGTCGTTGAAGTCCTTGAGATCTACTTTGTATAGATCAACCCATGGCCCGAGAGCGTCGAGAACCTCAGGGGTGGCATTTCCGTTGGACACATAGGAGGTGACAAGTCCGTGCTTTCTCGCTTCCTTAAAAATATCAATCGCCCATTCACTGGTAATTAGCGGTTCATTATAGGTGCTCGTGACAACTTGTGCGCTATGTCGACGTGCAAGCGATACAAACGCTTCCGGTGAAATATCTTTCAGCGGCGCACCAGCATTCTCGTCCCGGAGTGCTTGTGAAGTAATCCAGTTTTGGCAGTAAGCACAGTGATAATCGCAACCTAACATCCCGAAACTCATTGCCAATGCGCCGGGAAATGCGTGGAAGAATGGCTTCTTCTCAATAGGATCCAGCTGCAGCGCACCCACATAACCCCACGGGACGTAAAGCTTGCCTCCTTCGTTGAATCTCACGCGACATATACCATCCCGTCCCGGCGGGATTTTGCAGTTGTGGCCACATGCGTAGCAGTGAACCCAATCCTTTTTGTCTGCCAGTTTTTCGTATAGAAAACCTTCCTGAGTTCGTGCGGTGAGAGTCCGTTTAAGTGTCATAACCGCTTCCGGTTGTTGCTTTGCCATCTTGTCCCACCTCTCGTTTCCACACGCTACACAGAACTACCTTGGTTGTGTCACCTATTCAAATCTGTATCGCACTGTTTATTTCTCGTGCGGCGCTTTGTAAATATAACCCATACAGCTTGAAAAGGCAAGCCTCTTTTTGCCACATGAGCGTCTTCCTCCATGAAGCATGACATCTCTACTTTAGATATAGACACGGCTGATAAAATTTGATATAATGAGCCAACGCCAAAACAGAGAGGATGTTATAGTGCAACGACAAAACCAACCCACCCACGGTAATAAAATCCCACGAGAATTCCTTCCTTGGATTGTTCTCGGTATCGGTGCGTTAATCGTCCTTGTGGGAGTTATTATCAGTTCCACCGAAAAAGATAAGCCTTTGCCGGTACCGGGACCTGCACCACGCCTCCCGAAGGTCAATCTCATTGTTCAATCTAACGTTGGTGGTGCAGATGTCTACCTGAACGACCAGCAAAAAGCGATAGTTTCTGATACCGAGCGTAAAGCGATGTTATTCAACCTGCCACCGAATACATATCAGATTACGGTAAAGAAACAGGGGTACGGTGATCGGACCGAGACCGTTGAGATTACAGGGAAAACAATCTCCCAAACCGTGGAAATTTATTTGCGACCTACGCGATGATCGAGCGGCATGGACTGGATACGTTTCGGACACCCACACTTCCTATACCTTCTATGGGGCACACCCGCCTTTCTCTTGCTCTACATCTACGCATTTCGGCAGAAGCGGAAAGCATACCAACGCTTTAGCAGCCAGCCTTTTTTCCAACGATTAACAGGATCTGTCCGTTTTGGGAGGCAGAAGTTCAAAGTGATGTTGATGTCCCTTAGCTATACCTTTCTTATCCTCGCTCTGTCTCGTCCCCAAATTGGAACGACCCTTGAGATAGTCAAGCGGAGTGGGTTGGACATTATGATTGGACTGGACATTTCGGCGAGTATGTTGGCGGAAGACATTAAACCGAATCGGCTGCGTAAGGCAAAGCACACCATCTCCGCAGTTATTGACCGGTTAGAGGGCGACCGGGTGGGACTCATTGCGTTTGCGGGGGATGGTTTCGTCCAATGCCCATTGACTGTCGACTACGCCGCGGCAAAACTCCTACTGGATGCCCTCAATGTTGATACAATCTCGCAGAGTGGCACCGAGATTAGCCAAGCCATTGAAATAGCCGCATCCAGTTTCAATCAAGAGGAGCATAAGTACAAAGTCCTGCTTTTCTTCACAGACGGCGAAGACCATGGGCAGAAAGCGATTGAAGCGGCAAAAGCGGCAGCCAACCAAGGGGTGCGGATCTATTGCGTCGGCGTCGGTTCGCCTAATCAAGGCACGCCAATTCCGCTCCGTCGACCGAATGGCGAATTCCGGGGATACAAACAGGATCGAAGTGGGGATCCTGTCGTGACAAAACTGGAAGATGCGCTTTTGCGGGAAATTGCCCAACTGACGAACGGGAAATATTACCAAGCCACCCCGGGCGGAACAGAAATAGATCGTCTGTTTGCGGAACTTGCTGCAATCGAAAAACGAAAAATCGAGGAACGACAGTTTACCCAGTATGAAGATCGATACCAGTATTTTCTGGCATTTGCGCTGCTGTTTTTGGTATGGGAATTTCTATTGTCTGAGTCCCGTTCCAATAAACCAGCTGCTATTAGCGAAGACACCTAACCCGAGTTATGTTTTAACTGTTTCCTGAAGCAACATCTTTAATTTGGCCTAAGTACATCATTGGTTCTTTCCCTAACGCCCCTTTCTACGTGAAAAACTCCTCGTTGTGCGGACGTAAATCTAACTCAAATGCCCACGCACTCTTAGGTTGTTGGACCAAACTCCAGTACGCTTGAGCGATGTCATCGGGCAGCAGCAACGGTTCATCCTCCGATAATTGGTAACGCTCACGGACGCTCGGTGTGTCGATAACACCATCAATGATAATATGGGCGACATGAATTCCTTTTGGGCCCATCTCCCGTGCCAACGCCCATGCCAACCCTCGCGCAGCGAATTTCGCACTAGAAAATGCAATCGCACCCGCTCTGCCACGGATTGCCGATGTGGCTCCCGTGAAGAGAATCGCGCCATTCCCCTTTTCGACCATATCCGGCACTACCTGTTGAGCACAGAGGAACGATCCGAAAGCGCAGACCTGCCATGAACGATGAAAGGCTTCGGCGGTCAATTCGTCAAACTCACCCCACGCCGCGTTACCAGCGTGATTGATGAGAACGTTCACCCTGCCCAACTCCTCGCGGATCGTGCTAAAACTGGTTTCAACCATTTGAGAATCGGCAATGTCGGTTGGTAGCGCGAGTGCCTTTGTACCTGATGCCTCTATGTCTGCCGCGAGCGTTTCAATGTAACCCGATGAGCGGGCAAGTAGTCCCACCTGATAACCTTCAGATGCAAATTTCCTTACAAGCGATGCGCCAAGTCCGGGACCAACCCCTGTAATTACGACGGTCTTTGTCATTTTAATCTCCTTTTTGCTGTAAGATGTTTTTTGATAGTTCTAGGACTTCAACCATACTAGCATCGGTCCCAACTGATGTCCAGTCCAAAAAATGCTCGGCTGTTCTACCCGTCCTGTCCGCTTCGGCAACGCAGCTAGCCCCGCCCTCGCCCAACGTGATGCAGCCCGCCAAAAAACTTGCATTTGGTTTTAGGGATGTGCATAATAGTTCACTCGAAAACAACAACCATCTTAAAAATATTACAACAGGATCAATTCTATACTATACATTCGGAGGACTGCATGCACGATTCACGGTTGGAGAAACTTGCAGACGTGCTCACAACCCACTCAACCAAAGTACAACCCGGTGAGTACGTTCTGATTGAAGGGTTTGATATTCCAGAAGAGATGGTTATCGCTTTAATCCGCACAGTGCGGGAGGCTGGCGGTATACCACTCATTGAGATTAAGCAGAATCGCATCCAACGCGAGCTGCTCCGAAATGCTGACGAGGAAGGATTAAAACTGATTGGTGAATACGAAGGCTACAGAATGAAGCAGGTACAAGCCTATATCGGCATCCGCGGCAGCCAGAACATCGCCGAGATGTCCGATGTGCCAACAGAGGGGATGCGAGCTTACGAAAAGCACTGGCTGACCCCCGTCCACTTCGATATCCGCGTTTCCAAGACGAAATGGGTTGTCCTGCGTTGGCCCTCACCATCAATGGCGCAAAGCGCAAAAATGAGCACCGAAGCATTCGAGGACTTCTATTTTGACGTATGCACGCTCGACTACAGTCATATGGAAAAGGCAATCTCACCGCTCAAAGCCTTGATGGAGTCGACAGATGAAGTTCGCATCGTTGGACCGGAAACGGATCTGAAATTCAGCATCAAGGATATCCCTGTCATCCCCTGCACCGGCGAAAGGAATATACCGGATGGCGAATGCTTTACCGCCCCCGTCCGTGAATCGGTCAACGGTGTTATCCATTTTAATACCCCAACGCTCTATCAGGGAACGGTGTTTAACGATATCTGCCTCCACTTTGAGAACGGTAAAATCGTAAATGCGTCCGCCAATAACAGTGAGAAGCTCAACGACATCCTCGATACAGATCCGGGCGCGCGATATATCGGCGAATTTGCTATTGGATTTAATCCGTATATCCATACCCCGATGCTCGATATTTTGTTCGACGAGAAAATCGCGGGATCATTCCATTTCACGCCCGGACAGGCGTATGAAGACGCGGATAACGGGGTGCGCTCAAGTGTCCATTGGGACATGGTGATGATTCAAACGCCTGAGCATGGCGGCGGGGAAATCTCTTTCGATGGGACGTTGATTCGGAAGGACGGAAGGTTTGTCCTCCCTGAGTTAGAGGGGCTTAATCCTGAGAACCTATCGTCGGCGTCAGGGACGGATTGAGGCTCTATCTGCCGTTCATTTCTTCAATAAGTCGATCAATCTGGCGAAACTGCCAGCCCCACCGAACATTGTAAAGGAACTGTCGCAGATCAAACCGGTTATCGTCAGGGGAATACGACTCGGCGTGATACGACGGTGTCAGCGTCGTCATCTTATGACGGTTCACAGAATAGTAGTAAAAGAAGCGTTTGACCTTTTCGGCGACCTCTTGAGGTGGGAGATGGTCCCATTCGTGTACTAGTTTTTCAAACATACTTACGGGACCGCATCGGTCAATCTTGCGAAGCCTACCAAACCGACTGAGCTCATCGTAGGTCATACCCATATCCGCTTCATCTTCTTGCGTGTATGTTTCAGTGATCGGTTCCAGTTCCGCTGTCGGTGGTGCTTCGACCACTTCAATGAGAGCGTCGTAACCCAGATGGTCCGCTGCCCACCGCAAAAACCGGCGGAGATCGGTCTTACTGATCCCACCGATTGGGTTCAGATCGGCACTGCTGCAGTCGTATTTCGTAACGTAGCCCCGAAGACTCTCATCCACATTGGCACTGCCCAAAACCAATAACGTTCCCTGTTTTCCCCGTACCCACGGCAACAACTGCGCCATTAAATAAGCAAGGGTCATACGAATGCGCGCCTGAATATTCTGCAAAGCGTTATTTTCCCCCGCCGTTCCACCCTCTACCTTAAATTTCGGGGTTTTCCCGGTAATCCCCACAAAAAGAGAGTAGAGTGCAGCGACAACCGAATCGATATTCACGTTTAGGTGATAAGAACCGATCTGATCGGTCAACTGCTTCGCACGATCTCGCGTTGCTTTTGAACTATTCCGGCTTGCCATGTAACAGGTATAAAAGACTCGGTTGGCAAATTCACGTGGGTCGGTCGGTAGATAAGCGCTATCCTCGCTTTCTCCTATAATTCGACGGGCATCGCGGATGACCTGTTGGTTACCTGCTTGCGCCGCTTGTGCAACCATCTGACACATTGAACCAACAATGGTTGCTACTGATGAACTATCCGCCCCACCGGAGATCGGCAAGAAATATCCCGCAACACCGGATCGCCTCAGGTAGTCCCACAACCAACAAGCCGGACCGTAGGCGATCTCTTCTTCCGGTGTATGATAGGTCACATCAATTGGAGAGGAGGGCGAGTCAGCGAGATCCTGAGCGGTAAGTTCAAAATCCGTGTTTATTCTGGGCACCGGATCCGATTGGCTGGCTTGGACCATTCGACTTATAACCGCGCCACGCTTGGAGCGCACATCTTCCAGATTCACAGTTGCTGTTACAACTTCAACCTCGTTCAGCGAAAATTGTGACCCCTGTGCTATGATCTCCCCGTTGACAGCGATGAGTGCACAGCCATCAAAATAAAGTCGTCCTCCATCACAGCCCTGCTGATTCGCGTAGAGGTAGACGCCACCACTTTTCGATGTCGCATTGCGGATGAGATCGACCCGTGTATTCAGTTTGCGAAGTTCATGATGTGAACCCGACCCGTTAGCGATTATTTCAATCCCGTTCAAGCCAAGATAGATATGTGGACTACTTGGTGCGAAAAGTTCCTCACAGGTCTCGGCGGCTAAGGCGGTATCACGCGTAGCGATTGCTGCATCGCCGAAAGGAACCGTTTCTTGTCCCGTTACCTCTCGGAGCATACGCGGTAGATGATACTCTTCCACCCCCCGTGGATGTTGCCAAGCGGCAAACCACCGTGTTTCCCGATAGTTGCCGTCAGCAGCCAGAATCAGCTTAGGGCGGATGAGGAGAATCTTTCCATTCAGTGCGAAGATGCGACAGTTATACCGCACATTCTTGTGCATTACCGGCATGCCAATATCACACAAAATGTCGGTTGTCAAATTGCCTCTGAGGATTTCAGCAAGGCATTCCCACGAATGGAGAAAAGTATCGCCTTCCAAGAAATGGTCTTCGCAGCCATACCCCGGTATCTCAAGTTCGGGACCAAGCCGATAGCGCGCTCCGCTCTCCTTGGCTATCTGAATCGACTCGATAATCCGCCCCAAATTCCCCTCGAAATCGAGCGCCCACTGGGTGAGGTTGCATGTTGCTAAGGTAGTAAGTTTCACCAGTCTACCTCCTGCTCCTCAATTTACAATCAGCAGTCCGTTTCATTCCCACGGTTTCAGAATCATTTTGCTATTCTGATGAGACGATGAAATTTCAAAAGCTCTCTGAATCTCACTCATGGGGATAATGTGGCTGATAAGCAGGTCGTCAATCAACGGCGACTCTTGGATGACTTTCATAATCCCCGGAAAATCGCTGAGGTTATAGTGCCAGTTACCGATGATGGTCAGTCCCTTGCGAATCATGTCTGGACTGACGCGGATCGGCAAATCTTGCCCACATTCGCCGACATAAGCAACCTTCCCTTTGCGCCGCGCTGCATCAATACAAAGCCGTTCGGCTTGAACGGTTCCAGAACAGTCCAGCGCGCAATCCACACCGATCCCATCCGTTAAATCTTTGATTTTCTGAAGGATGTCCGGATCGCTTGGATCGAGGACCTCTGCGGCACCCATCTGCTTCACGCGCTCAACCCGCCACGGGACCGACTCCACAGCGATGACCCGCGCGCCACGAAAACGAGCGTTAACGACCGCACCAAATCCGACCGGACCGATGCCAGTGATCAGCACGGTATCATAGGCACTCAGACCCATCGTCTGAAATGCGCCAAATGAAGGACCCAGTGCACAGCAGGCAAGTCCTGCATGTTCATATGGTATGCCATCTGGAATTTTCGGCAAAATCCAAGAAGGCTTCAGGAGATATTGTGCCATCGTCGCCCGTCCCTCAGGTCCACCGGTGAAGGCTTCAAAATCGTAAGCGCTTTCACAGTGAATATAGTCACCATCAACGCACAGATGACATTTGCCGCACGGGTACTGTGGCATCACAACCACCCGATCTCCCTCTTTGACCTTCCCCGGTTGTGCTACAGCGACGACCTCGCCCGCTGCTTCGTGTCCGAGAAATTCCGACTTGCCGCCTGACACATAACCCTTGTATTCGGTGCACATCGGTGCAGCATGTACTTTGACAACGGCCCAGTCCTCTTTAGGCTGTGGATCTGGAACTTCGGCAAGACCCGCTTGACGTTCTCCAAGTATAACCGCTTTTTTCATTCTGGTCTCCTGAGTGTGCCTATCTGTTATTTGTTGAAGCCATCTCGCAAGACGGTAAAATTATGATCGATATCGTTGAGCATTATATCAAAATTGGGGTGCCATTGCAAGCGGAAACAAAGGACAGAAAAATCTTGACATCCCTTCAAACGTCTGTTACTATACTGTTTTGTTGGACAAAAATTAAACATGGAGATTCGCCCGTGCCATACTCATCATCAACCCATAAATCCATACGCGGGACTGAAAGCCGGAATATAGGTCTTTCTATTGGGGTTATTTCTATTATTATTCCGTCTTGCGATGGTGGGCTGATGCAAACGACGTAAACTCGATTACAGCAGTCATAAAAATACAAACGCCCACCATCGAAGCGACTTCGGTGGTGGGCGTTTTTGTTTGGGAGAAAATTCATAGACGTTTTGCACACAGGAGAAAAGCATGTTTAAAGATGTACCCAATACCGTAGACTTTATCGCCCAAGAGCATCAGATATTAGATTTCTGGCGCGACAGCGACGTTTTCCGTAAACTCCGGAAGCAACGGCAGGAGGCACCACGCTGGAGCTTCATTGATGGTCCAATCACTGCCAATAACCCGATGGGTGTTCACCACGCGTGGGGACGAACCTACAAAGACCTTTTCCAACGATTCAAAGCCATGCAAGGTTATCAGACGCGATACCAGAACGGGTTTGATTGCCAAGGACTCTGGATTGAGGTCAATGTCGAGCGCGATATGGGTTTTAAGGCAAAGAAGGATATTGAATCATACGGACTGGATAAATTTGTAAACGCTTGCAAACGACAGGTACTCCGCCATGCAGCAACACAGACAGAACAATCCGTACGACTCGGCTACTGGATGGACTGGAACGATCCAGATCTCTTGCGCGAGTTAGAGAAGAAAATGGAGGAAGATCCCTCACAGATGCTCACGGTAGAGGGGCCAAATGGTCCTGTTACCGATACGGTTGAACAGCTTGTGGGCAGGCTCGGATTGCCGGAGTTGGGTGGATCTTATTTCACGTTTTCAAATGAGAATAACTACACCATCTGGGCAATGCTGAAGAAATGTTTCGATCGCGGTTGGATCTACAAAGGCACTGACGTGATGCCGTGGTGTTCGCGGTGTGATACCGGCATCAGCCAGCACGAGATTGTCACCGACGGATACCGAGAACTGACGCATACCAGTATCTTCCTCCGCTTCCCGCTGCGTGACCGTCCCGATGAAAGCCTACTGGTCTGGACGACGACACCGTGGACGTTGACTAGCAACGTTGCAGCGGCGGTGCACCCGGACCTGACTTACGTATTAGTAGAACAAGACGAGCATCGCTTCTGGTTGAGCAAGGGAGCGTTAGAGAACGCCATTCAGGGAGATTATCAGATCGTTGAAGAGAAATCGGGCGGCGAATTGGAAGGTTGGGCTTATGACGGTCCCTTCGATGAACTGCCAGCTCAACAGACCTCCGGAGCCGTGGAGCAGCACCGGGTCATCCTGTGGGATGAGGTCGGTGAGGCGGAAGGTACAGGGATTGTTCACACCGCACCGGGCTGCGGTGCTGAGGACTTTGAACTGAGTAAAGAACAAGGCCTCCCTGTCATCGCACCGTTGGGAGCAGAGGGAATCTATCTCGATGGATTTGACTGGTTGACTGGTCGCCAAGTCCATACCGTTGCGGATGACATCTTTGAAAATCTGAAGGGGAAAGGGATTGTCTATCGTCTTGAAGACTACACCCACCGCTATCCGGTGTGTTGGCGCTGCGAAGAAGAATTAGTTTTCCGTCTCGTGGATGAGTGGTTCATCTCAATGGGGGAGCAGCTCGATAAACCTTATGAGCAGGTGACAGAGGAAGAGAAGGAACAGAACCTACGCTACCAGATGATGGAGGTCGTCCACAATGAAACCAAGTGGTATCCTGCCTTCGGACTCGCCCGCGAACTCGACTGGCTGCGCAACATGCACGATTGGATGATCTCTAAGAAGCGCTACTGGGGATTGGCACTGCCTATTTACGAATGCGACGAATGCGACTATTTTCATGTTGTCGGAAGCCTTGAGGAATTGAAGGAACTTGCTGTCGAAGGCTGGGATGAATTTGATGGACATACACCACACCGTCCATGGATTGATGCAGTGAAAATCGCATGCCCAAGTTGTGGTGCTGCTGCTTCCCGCATCCCGGACGTTGGGAATCCGTGGCTGGATGCGGGGATTGTCAGCTTCAGCACAATGCAGTATCGCACCGACCGCGACTACTGGAATCAATGGTTCCCCGCCGATCTGATTAGCGAGAGTTTCCCCGGGCAATTTCGTAACTGGTTCTATTCACTGATTGCGATGAGCACGGTAATGGAACGGCGCGCCCCGTTTAAGCACAATTTCAGTTATGCAACGCTGTTTGCCGAAGACGGACGGGCAATGCACAAATCGTGGGGCAACGCTATCTGGTTTGATGACGCCGCCGAAACGATGGGTGTGGACGTGATGCGCTGGATGTACTCCGCCGCCAAACCGGAGCAGAATCTGCTCTTCGGCTACAAGCATTCTGACGAAGTCCGTCGTCAGGTTCTCATTCCGTTCTGGAATGTGTATAGTTTCCTCGCTACTTATGCGAACCTCGATGGTTGGAAGCCTACTGCAAACCTCTGGAAGGAAACACCACAAGCGTCTGAAAATCTCCTTGACTGTTGGATCTTATCCCGTTTACAAAGCACGGTTCGCTCGGTGACGGAGCGGCTGGAGGAATATTCGCCCGATGGTGCTTGCCGCGTCGTTGAGGATTTTCTGGATGATCTGTCGAACTGGTATCTGCGGCGAAGCCGACGTCGTTTCTGGAAGTCAGAAGCGGATACCGATAAGGAAGCCGCCTATCAAACACTGTATCAGGTTATGGTGACCACCAGTCGCCTACTGGCACCGTTCATCCCATTCGTTACGGAGTCGATTTTCCAAAACTTGGTGTGTTCGGTGGATTCAGATGCGCCTGAAAGCGTCCACCTCTCTGATTACCCCACCGTGGAGGAAGAGCTGGTTGACCTCTCACTGGAAGACGACATGAGCCTCGCACGTGATTTAATCGGTTTGGGACGGGCCGCTCGGAATCAATCAGGAATCAAAACACGGCAACCGATTGGGCGCATCGGGATCGGTGGCATTTCCGAAAATCAACAGGCTGCCGTTGATCGTCTGTCCGCGCTCGTCTTGGACGAGCTGAACGTCAAAGAGATCTCTTTCCACGAAGGAATCGACGAGTTTGCGGCCTACACAATCAAGCCGAATTTCAAGTTGCTGGGACCCAAATACGGGAGAAATGTCCAAGTGATTGCGAAAGCAATAGCAGCGGCGAATGCGCTTGACCTCAAGCACGAACTCGACGGAAATGGCGTGTTAGAGATTCAGGCGGACGGGATAAGCTACACGCTAGACGGAGCCGAAGTCGATGTGCAGTCGGAGAACCAAGAGGGTTACGCAGTCGAAGCGGACGCCCACAAATTTGTTGCCCTCTCGACGGAACTGACGCATGAACTTATCCTTGAAGGTTTCGCGCGGGAGCTAGTCAATAAGATTCAGCAGATTCGCAAGGAGGCTGATTTCAACGTTTCTGACCGAATCTCGCTCAGTTTGGAATCAACCCCGATTGTCCACGAAGCGTTTGACCGCCACCGGGACTACATCACACACGAGACGTTGACGTTGCATGTCGTTGAGTCGTCAAGTCCTAATGCTTTCCTGAGATCACAGAAGGTGAATGGTGAGGAGGCAACGATTGGTGTGGAACAGTTAAAAAAATAGCCTTGTAGCGCATACGACTTTTTATCAGCTCCATCGCATAACGGACAAAACCCAATAATCGTACCCTTACCCGCGCAAGGAGTGTAGCAATCCTTCAAGCCCAGAGGCGTAAAACCTCTGGGCTTTTTTGTGATCTTATACTCGCTCCAAATGTCACCATAACGGCTGCATCACGGCCATCTTTCGCTTTACTTAAGAGAAGGCTTTCAGTTGTTCCTTTGCACAATAATCAGTCTTGGGTCAAATTCCATTATTCCGGTCTCCCCAAAATTACATCCGCAGAAAAACTCCCAGCTACAAAAAAAGTGCGAAGAAATTCCAAGAAATTTGCCTCTATAAGATCATAAAGAGACCTCGCTGCTTTAGTGGAGTGAATATGGAAAGTTCCGATGAAATCTTAGTGCAACACGCACAACGGGGCGGTGAACGCGCCTTCAGGCAGTTAGTCCAGCGATACAACGAGCGAGTCATGAACATCTGCTTTCGGATTGTTGGAAACGATCAGGACGCCGAAGAAGCTGCGATGGACACATTCTTAGCGTGTTATCGAGGGCTTGCCAGTTTTGAAGGACGGTCCCGTTTTTCGACTTGGCTCTATCAGATTGCCCGGCGTTGTGCCTACAAACAGATTGGCAGCCGTCCACCCGAAAGTGAACCGATCAATGAGCTGGAGATTCCCGAAGACCGTTTGACAACGCAGCCGGACAAGAATCTTCGGGAACGCGAAATCCGAGAAAGAGTCGAACAGGCGGTTGACGCGCTGCCAGATCACTTGAAAGAGGTCGTAATTTTCTATTTTCTGGAAGGACTTCCCTACCATGAGATTTCGGAAATCCTAGAATGTCCAATCGGAACGATTGCTTCACGGATTAACACCGCCCGTCAACTGCTACAGCGAAAACTTCAATCTTTTGTCGAGGAGTGAAAACATGGCAACTTTAGATCAGATACTCTTGCGTCTGCCCAGAAAAGCCCCCGATGCTGATTTTATGGATAGGCTTTTCGGGCAGATTCGCGGTGTAGGTACGCTAGTACCTGCGCCATCTATAGCCAAGCCAGATCTATTTCTACTTGAGCCCACATGGTTTGAACCGGTTCAATCGGATATGCAGGCAGAGGCAGTGTTTACGCAGTCCGATGCCAACCTTCATCCACTACCGGTGATGCAAAAAGAGGCATTTTCCGATATTTGCCGGTTCACCAAGTTTAGTCCATGAAAGGAGAAACATACCATGATTCTAAAAGATGCACCGATCGTCCGCTGTGACGGCATATTCGACATCATTTTCTACGATATCAAGGGAGAACTCTTTCCCAAAGAGCACCGTTTGGCCTGTCAGGTCAATGTAACCATTCGCAGCCTGATGAGAGGATTAGACAAGGTGACATTTGCCCTACACCCAACACTAGAAATTACTTCGGTGACGGCAGCGGGCGAATCGCTGGCTTTCGATCGGGACACAAAAGATATTGACCAACATGGTGATGGAAGCGTTCTGAATATTCATCTGGAACGCTCCTTACAGCTTGACGATGAACTCACATTTACACTCAATTATCAAGGTGAATTCATCGTTGGTGTGGATTCACGTTACGACGGATATATCGGTGAAGAGGGGGTCTTCATCAGTCCACATGCTGGTTGGTATCCATACTGTGTATATGGTCCCGTACGCAATTACTATCCTGACGTTCCTTACCTTTTGGAGATGCGTGCCCCATCAGGATGGGTGCTGTTTTTATATCCAGGCGATCCAGACGTGATGGAAAAGGATGGGCGGGTGACTTACCGTTGGGATTCACGTCAACCGCACCGACGACCGGGAGCGAATTGGGGAATAACACTCATCGGAGGGAAGTACCACAAATTTGAACAAAAGATTAACAATCACCAACTCACGTTCTTCAGCCTGGATAGAGATGAAACAGCCACTGATAGTTTCCTCAATCTCTTGAGCGAATGGTTAGGATGGACGGATAAAATTGGCAACACAGCTTCGAGGTCACGCCACATCCAACTCGGAGAAACAGCGCGCTTTTTCCAACCCAACCACTCCATGCCGTACATCAAGTTTTTCTCGCGACAGCTGATCGAGGATTATCCACGCGAGTTACTGACTAAGCAATGGTTTGCGAGAGAGGAAATTTTGCAACATTGGGAGTCGCTGTCCTGTGCCAATTTGGCAGGACTATGGCTGCTTGGGAATTATCTCCATCTCCTGTTTCAGGAGAGTCGAGAGGAGACGCCGGAAGGTTGGTTGGCAGCAGATCTGGAAATGCGTTTTCGTGAGTATTTGCGGTGTCGAATCAGAGACCCATGGCTCGGACATAGCGAACATTTGCTGGGCACAAGAGATCTTTGGATCTTATGGATGTGGCATCAGATCATCGGCGATGAAGCGTTTTATCGCTCCCTCGCTCGCTTGAGTACCGGACCTCTACCACAGGATCGCCCCCTCACAATGAAAGACTTCTACCAATTGACCAGCGATGAAGCCGGTATTCCCTTCGACTGGTTTTGGGACCAGTGGGTTGAAGGGGTTGGTGCAATACAGTTTTGGTTCGAGAAAACAGTCATTAAGGAACACAAGGATGGCTATTCTGTAGAGGTATGGCTCAATCAGACAGGCGACTTATATCGGGTGCCGCTTGAGGTGCTGCTGCGAACCGAAACAGAGGAAATTCGCCGCCGGATCTTTATTCGGGAACGGATGAACCACCTCATGTTCCAATGCCACGGGAAACCTTTAGAATTAGAAATCGATCCGGAGGGGAAGGTTTTCAAAACTCCAACAGTGAATAGGTTCAAACCCATTGACCTTGGATTTTCGATTCCTTTTGGAGAAGTTATGTTTGGCTGGTCGAAAGCATTCCGTAACGGAAAACGACTCGTGATTGCACCATCGGAGTTGAAATCTGTGGGTGAAAGGTTGCGCCTCTATCTGGAAAAGCGAGCTAGGAATTCGCCCCAGATTATCAGCGCCGATCCAAATTTCGATCGCAGCCAACGGTTTCCGGTTCCTGTGGAGATTCATACGCCAGACGAAGTCAATGCTGAGATGTTAAGGACACATAATCTTGTTTTGGTTGGAACGCCGCAGAATAATCCGGTAATCAAAGAATATGCGCTTGACACGCTTACCTTTGGTCCCGATCGAATCGTCGCAGGAGAATCCGTGATTGCTAGTGCCGACCAAGCCTTGGTCGCTCTCGGCGAACATCCGATGAACCCAGAACGTTTCTGTTTGCACGTCACAGGATTGTCGAACGAAGCGATCCAAGAACCACCGGACTTCACGGAGATGCCCGGTGATTTTCTCATCTATCGCAATAGAAGAGCATTGAAGGTCGGCTATCAGAAACCGTACCGGCTGAAGTATCAGCTTTGATAAACAGCATCGATTTCTACAACAATTGGAGGACGCTGATATTAACAAATTTGGATTTCATAGACATGCACAGCAAAAGTGCTCTCAACTGAAAGCAATGCCCGTTTACAGCACCTTCACGTAGTCATACATTTTGTAGATCGCGCGATAGCCAATCGATTCGTACAGTTTTCGTGCAACTTCATTACTGCTTGCAACACCTAGCACAGCATCTTCAATCCCTCTACGCTTTAGTCGCCAGAGGGATTCTAAAACAACCGCACGCGCGAGTCCTCTTTTTCTGTATGGCGGACCGGTTCCAATTGGATCTGTCCATCCTTCCCTGCGCCTAGAACGTGCTAGTTCCAACGGATCGTAGTAGCATTGGCAGAAGGCAGCGAAAGTTCCGTCGTCAGCGACAGCAATTAGATCTAATTCAGGGATGTACTCGGGAGTCTCTATCCACTTCTGATGCGCTTCAACCGATGTCGCCTTTGGGATAGCAGAATTTACTAACGCAACGTAAGCCTCTATTTCATCTTGGTCGGATAGATGACGAATCTTAAACCCTTGTGGAATGAGAGGTCTATCAAGTGGAACATCTAAACGTCGCCCCATTCGCAATCCCTGTCTGTCGTTTTCGCGTCTAAATCCCTGATGTTCGAGGGAGGAAATCCGTCTGAGATTGTCCTCTCTGACCCTTCTGCACCTAAGGGTGATAGACTCACCTCGACTGATGTGGCTTGCCCTGTTACACGCCCAAGATAGGATATCTTGTTCCAACGCGCTGCCTTCCTCACTCGGACTGACCAAGTAAAACAGTCCCCAAACGGATAGATCCACTAGCGCAAAACCGCACACAGTTCCATCATTTTGCTTCCAGATCCGCACATCAGCCGCAAGGTCTATAGAACTTGATGACAAAAGGGAGGTGGGTGTTAATACGAGTCTCAACATGAACGGCAAAAAACGGTCAATGCATTCGGCTTCTTTGCAGGTGAGTAATAGTGCTATCACCTTCTCCATATCCGTGCTTCTTTCAAACGGGTGCGAGGTCATCTTGCCTTCTTATGTCTTTCTTATGCGCTTTAGAGATGCTCTATGTGACGGTTTCCATCGAGACCAAGGTGTCTCAGTATGTCAATGGCGCAGGCTGGCAAGTCACGCTCTGTTGTGTCTAACACGATCCGTTTGAACGGCCATTCAGCCAACAACTCGAAGGCGACCTTCCCCATCTGATTGAAATAGGTGATAAGGTCCCGTATGTCATTGCTGTTACATCGTTCTTGCGCGAGACTCTGCGCCCAGTTCTCGCCTCGATCCTTTATAGCGCGTTTGAGGAAAATCTCCGTATCACCCGCTAAGAAAATCTGAATTGGATCTAGCTCCGTCATGAGTTGGTTGAGTTGGGTGTTAAACTGTCTAATCTGCTGTTTAGTACACCCCGCGGTAACGAGCCAGTCAGTACATGGAAGAATGGAATCCACAACATACACTTGGTCGGATTGGTAGCACGCATCAATGAAGTGCGCGCACGACGAAAGCAACACCTTAGTATTTCCCGGATTGTTCTGCTTGACCGCCTCCACGTAAGGAGCAAAAGCATCTAAATGCAGGACATCGCTTTCCGCAACATATTTAGTCCTTACGCCCTCTTGTTGTAACGCATTATAGATAAAGCGTGAAAGTGTAGACTTTCCTGATCCAGATCCCGGTCCATAAAAAAGGATGAGTTTCGTTTTCATTTAATGCTGAAAATCCTAGTGTCTGACAATTTACGGTGCCATTGCTAACATCATTCGTCGAGTTGGACAGCGACCTCCCGCTTTTCCTCCCAAGACTGTACAATGGCTTCCACAACCCGCAACGCCTGAAGTCCATCCCGCCCAGAGGGCAGCGGCGGGCGATCGTTCAGAAGGTCATCGACAAACGCCTTGACGCGCCACGCAAAAGTGCCGTCAAAAGCGAGCTCCTCCATCCGAAAAATGGAGGGGCGATATTCCTCGACAACCGAATCCTCACGTCGCATCAGAGTTGCGAGACTTAGGACATTATCGACAACAATCATCCATGCCACAAATTTCGAGACGTTCGATCGGATGCGTGAAATCACTATCCCAGCTGGCGAGCAGCGAAGCGACAGCGTCCGTTTCATATCGTGCGGAAATTGCCATACTCGTCCAGCACGGATCCTCATCGGGATTTGCGTCTTTGATACGTGGATGCGCCATCTGCGAGCAGACCGCTACGATTTCGCCGCCAAACCAACGCAACAGATCGATTGCGTGGGTCTGAAGTTCATACAGCAGATAGTAAGGTCCCTTCCACGTTGAAACCGGTCCCCCTTGTGACAGCTTCATGTCGATGTACGCAATCTGTCCACATGTGCCACTATCAAACCATTCTCGCGCTTTCGCATATCCCGGTGCAAAGCGACGATTGTAGTCGATGGCGAGATGCACCCCCTTCTCTTCCGCCTTTGCGACCATCTGCTCTGCTTCACCAATTTTAAGTGATAACGGTTTCTCGCACATCACATGCTTTCCCGCCTCCAAGCATTCGATGACCGGTTCAAAGTGCAGATGGTCTGCTGTAACGACATCAATCGCGTCACACTCTTCATTTGCCACCATTTCTTGGATTGATGGATACCAATTAGGAACACCGAGTTCTTGGGCACGATCTTTCGCTTTTTCCGCATCAATATCACAAACAGCGACGAGCTCCGCTTGGGGATGTTCAAGATACCCAAGTTGATGCCGCCTTCCGATTACGCCACATCCGACTGCTGCAACTTTCAACTTTTTTGACATTTTCTATCCTTTCGATCTATCCCTCCGTAAAGAAAACTGCGTATACACGTAGGAGGATTATCATCCAAGTTGTAGGGAACGAAGATCTCCGTTAATTGTGTTCTAAGCCGCTGGGATAATACGTCCATGTCCCGTCCCTATAGGTCGAGATTCACATCTCGACATCAGAATGTCTATTTCAAAAATATGATAACACATCGCAACGTCAGATAATATAGGTTTTTCAGCCTCTTGATCCACTACAGGAATTATGCTATAATGTTGACCAACTCGGATTGTAGATAGGTAGATTCAACAGCATACCCAAGATAAATCCAATTCATGAAATCATAATAATCCGTGCGCTATATTTTTTTACATCCCCCATTGAAAGCATGATAACTACGTTAACCAAAGGACAAGTACTCCTACCAATCGATCATGAGATTCGTGCCCGTCTTGAGGACGGTTGTGCCGATACGTTTCTGCACATCGTCCCGACCGACTATGCCCGCCTCAAATGGCACCGCGAATATCTGAAATATATCCCAAACCGAGCCATTGCAGGGTTACACATCTACAGCTTGGAATACCTTGTACGCCTATTGTATAGGCACCTCAATAAAGGGCGTACCCGGATCGGTGTGGGAATCCAAACGGTATGGACGCACGACATCATGGAGGAGGAACAACTCCCGTTTTTGAGGCCCTCTGCCGGAGATCCCGTTTCCCAAGGAACCGCAAGACAGTTGAGAGAGGTGATTAACCAACTCAAAACAGGTGGGGTAGATTGGCAGCACCTACAAGAAGATTTAGCTTCAGGTGATGTGAGTGCTCCCGATAAACTTGCAGACCTAGTTACGTTCTATCAGGCGTATGAGACCCGCCTGGGCGCGCACTGGGTTGATCGCGCCGGCATCCATCGCGCCGTTGCCGAAGAACTGGTGGGGAATGCAGGTCGCGCTGAAAGGTTAATGAATAGGATTTGTCCCAATGTCGATCTGGTAGTTGTCAGTGGTTTCGATATATTGTCGCCTCACGATTTTGCAATTCTGACCGGGATTGCCAACCTGCCATCGGTAAATATGGGTATTGTTCTTGATTTCGATGAAAAAAACGAATCTCTTTTTGGACATATCAGAGGGGATTATGACCGATTCTTGGGTTGTGGATTTGAGGTCCACAATGAGGGGATAGAAACCCCTGAAGTGCTCCGCAATCTGCACTTCGCCCGAAATCTGTTTCGTACAGATCGGGAAGGGGATTCGCCAACTGATAAACTCGCACTTACAGATCAGATCTCCCTGTTGCGCCCACCCAATCGACTCCAAGAGGTGGAGGCAATCGCCAAGTTAATCAAACGACTCACATTGGACCAACCTTCGCTGGCGCTATCTCAGATATGTGTTACATTTAATGGACTGGACACCTACGCACCGCTTATCCGTGAAATCTTTCCGCTTTACGGTATTCCCTACACCTTGGACTGGAGTGAAAGGCTTGAAAAGTCTTCGGTCATTGAGTCTATTTTTGCCTTACTAGAACAAATCCAAGGGAATGCCCCCTTTCAAATTCGAGATAAGGTTTTGCGAAGTCCCTACTTTCAGATCGATGATTTGGATTCGATAATGAACGATTGTGGCTTAAACAGGGAATTGTCGCCAGATGTTTTTCGCGAATCCTTTGATCGGTTGATGGAAAGTCTAAAAGTCCGTCAGCAAATTCTGAAGGGCAGTTGGGACTCCAAAACGAAGTTGGTCGCGCACAAGGTGAATGCCTATAACCAATTCCGCAGACTCATTGGAGAATTAGCTGATTTTCTGATATTGCGTTCTGGTGCTGACACATGTTATCCGCTTGCCGGCTATATCCATTGGCTCAAATTGATGGCTTCGCAGGCTACTTATCGGTGGGGAAATCCAGACGACGCTGGGATTCGTATTCTACCGCTTATCCAGACGAAGGATCTATCCTTTGATATTGTCATCTTAGGTGGTTTGGTTGATGGTGAATTTCCTCAGATGTTTCGTTCTGATACTTTTCTGCCTACCAAGCAGAGGAACACAGAATCGGATCGGCTGCGCGAAGATCGCTTTCTTTTTTATCAAGCCCTCACCCTCTACCGCAAACAGTTGTATCTACTGAGTCCACAGTATGACGGCGAAATTGAGTTGGTCCCCTCTGCATTTATTGACGAATTGCAGCGCATCGCTGAGATTAACATCGATGCGGACGACGATGAGACTCTATTCGGTACAGAAAATTTCCTCAAAAATTATGGAGCGTATGTTTGGGAATATCCGGAAGCTGAGTGGGAAGAGGAAACCGCCGTTCCCTCGACGATCTCGTCCAGACTTGATTTGATCGCGCACAACATCTGTGTAGAGAGGAGTCGTACCATCACGCGTGAGCTTCCCCAGTACGAAGGACAACTCACCTCGGACCTTCTGTCTCCAGCCAGTCATCGAGCGCTGGAGTGGCGACGTGAATGGACCTATTCGGTAACCCACTTAGAAACCTACGGTGAGTGCCCCTTTCGATATTTTTCTGGCAACGTATTGCGACTCAAGCGGATTGAAGAAGAGGAAACAGGCTTGACCAGCTTGGAGAGAGGAAGCCTAGTCCATAAAATCCTGTTTGAATTCTACGATGGTCGGCGTGAGGCACCGCAGATTTTCAAATATACGGACGCGGAGTTTGAGGAGGCGGTTCGGGTGCTCCGGCAGATTGCACAAGATCTTCTGGACGCAAGGGGAGCTGATCACGGTCTCAAGGGGGCGGACAAGTTGTTTTGGGATATCGAGGCAGAGAGACTGACCGGCGGTCATGGTAGGACCGGTGCCCTGCGCGCATTCCTTGAAGCGGAGAAAAAACGCAAATTTGAGGTTCAGCCCCGCTATTTTGAGGTTGGGTTTGGACCCGGCAGTAGAGCAGAACGAACCGATCCGTTCCTCGGCAGCGAGGAGGCGATAACGGTTGGCGAAGTTTCCTTGGCGGGGAGAATTGACCGGATTGAGTTAGGGAACGGAATGTTTGTTATTGGGGACTACAAGACTGGTAGCAGCCCGCCCAAGATGAGGGATATCCGTGAAGGTCGTAGCCTACAACTGCCGCTCTATATCGCTGTTGTGGAACAGTTGCTGAGAGAACAGCCGTCCCGGCTTGAGAATCTCGAAGAAGATCTTGAATTAATTCAGGGGGTGGCGGGAATCTACTACATTTTGCAGGAGGAGAGCAGAGCCGAACTCGGTATTGGAGGCAAGGATTACAACGGGAGGGCGTTTAACGTGTCATCTCGGAGCGGTCAGCTGTTAGCCAATGCGGAACCACAAGCTGAGGATACGGAGTCTGATACCGGTTTCGACGAATTCAGGTCCGTCATTGATGGGAGTATCGAATATGCAAACGAGTACGTCCGTTCAATTGCGGACGGAGATTTTCAACTCACTCCTCATGACAAGACGAAGGTCTGTCGATTCTGTTCGTTCAAGCACATCTGCCGTGTCGGTGTTGTTGCGGAAGATATGCCCGCTTGACAGACCTCTATTTCTGAGCTGCTATAGGTAGATAGAAAAGCGACCAATGTGCTATAATTCAAGCCATGATCCGTAAAATATAATTACATTGTCGATGAATCCTGAATATCTTTTCGCTTTGATATCTTGTGCAGAATCGAAATGCTACAAATCCATCGTGCTCGACTTTAGGTAGCAATGTGCATTAAAATAAGGAGCAAAATTATCCATGTATGTTGAAGGACTTCTATCTTCGTTGGTCCGTGTGCAAAAAGCGCGTTCTCTACGCGCCTCTTCGTGGGACACAACTGGAAGGAATAACGATGCGTGGAACATTGAACCGAATGAAACACGCCTGCTCGCTGACATCAAAGGACCCGGCTGTATTAACCATATTTGGATGACGCAACGCGACGGCTATCGGAATGTGCTGTTACGGATATTTTGGGATGATGAAGAACACCCCAGCATCCTTTGCCCGCTCGGCGACTTCTTCGGATTGGGCAACGAAATTGTAAATTCCTATGATTCACTGCTGTTCTCGGCTTCAACTGCGGGGAACAATCAATTCAACACCGGTTGTGCGTTGAATTGCTATGTGCAAATGCCATTTAACAAATCAGCACGGATCGAACTCGTCAACGAAGGCGATGAAATGCACCGTCAATACTTCTACATCGACTACGAAATTTATGAGCAACCGCTCGACGATGATGTGGCTTACTTCCACGCCCAGTTTCGTCGAGAAAATCCGTGTGATGGATGGGGACACGAGATTCGAGTCAACACACCGGAAGCAAATATTGTCAGCGCAGAAAGATTGGCTTGGGACAACAACTACCTCGTGCTCGAAGCAGAGGGACGAGGGCACTATATCGGCTGCAATCTCTCTATCACCAATTTTCAGGGCACGTGGTGGGGCGAAGGGGACGATATGATTTGGGTCGATGGCTATAAGTGGCCCCCCGATCTCCACGGCACGGGTTCAGAGGACTATCTCAACCAAGCGTGGGGGATGCAGCGCAATGCATTTGGACACAACGGCTCATCAATCTATGAACCGGACACCGACGGTTACCAAACCTCCTATGTATTCCATCTCGAAAATCCGGTTCGATTTGAAAAAGAAATCCGTGCCACCATTGAGCATGGACATGGGAATCACCTCCGCAATGAAACATCCTCAGTTGCCTACTGGTATCAGCTTGAGCCGCATAAACCGTTCGGTGTCCTACCGGTGCAGCAACGAAAGCCGGTACTTAAAGCTGGAGATGGAACGTGGCTTATCAATGAAGCAGCCCAAACGCCACAGGTGGAGCCAGTATTGAACGATGAAATGAAGCAGTTAAAGGCGCAATGGGAGGAGAAGCAGAACACTGAAGCGTAAAATATGATGTCCAATTTATAAATCACTACTGTTTGTGAGGGTATAGAGTAGAGCGCCCCGGCTGGCTAAATGCGGCGGAGTCCCAGTGTGTTTGAAACGCAGTGGAACCCATGAAGGTATATTTGACACCGGACGACGGATTCAACGTCAAATGGACTTATCTACTCACTTACCCGTTTATTCGCAATAATTTTGGGAGGAGTTGAATGGTCATAACTTTTCAAGGATTCTTGGCGTGGACACTTATTCATGCCGAAGAAACAGAGGGGGATGAAGAAAATCCATCCGACGACACTACGCAAGAAAATCGATCAGCGGTAGGAACACAAGACCGAACGGCAGATTCCGAAGGCGACGAAGTTGAGGGTTCAAATTTAACAGTCACGCCAACTGAAAATCAACAGGACGACGAAGCAACAGCGGAAACGGATTCGCAGTCCGCTATAGCCGGAGAAACAGATGGAGAATCACATTCTGACGAAGTTCAAGACGATGTGGTTACCGGGGCAGATCAGCCCGCATCAGAGAGCCCGGAACAGGTAACGGGATCTCGGAATGATGTTGTGGCGGATCGTCCCACGGAGGGGTCCAGTGAGGCAACAGGCACAGCTGATGAAGCAGGGGTTGAAGGTGCCGAAGACGAAGCGGGGGATGAAGTCACACCTGATTCGGAGGAGGAAACAGTCGAAGATGCTAAGACTCCGCTCAGTTTTGGGGTTATTGACGAGGTGTATAATTTTGTCAGCGAATTTCAGCACATTCAATCAGACGATGCTGAACAAACCTCCGCTAGCACGCAGGATAGTGCGGGAGGTGTAAAGAAAGCAGCGCTGTTTGAACCTCCCCCTGCCGAAGGCTACGCGCGCATCCAATATGAGGTGACACTACCGCAGGTAGAGCCTAACGAGAATCTGATATTACATTTCAGTATTGGGTTAAGGGATGGCGTGGATTTTGAACTGCCGCACACGAGGCCTGATGGAGTACAGTTTGCGGTTGAAATTTCAGGCGAACGCAGTTTTGAGGGTGTTTCCGAGGCTTGTCGATGGGATGAGCACCTTATTGACCTCTCCGATTTTGCTGGAAGCACGGTTCAAGTTGCCTTTCTGACCAATTGTAACGGTGCTGGTAATACTGACTACGACTGGGCTTTATGGGGAAATCCCCGTGTTTTAAAGCTGACCCGCACCTCACTGCTCCTTGCAAAAAAGGAGGCAGAACCTAGACTCAGGTGTGGGCTTGCACTGGCGCTTTTAGACGGAGAAACTCCGGAACTCTCGGTGGCCGAATTCGATTTGGAAACCTCCCTGCTGGCTTCAGAAATTGCAGATAAACTGAACGAACAGATGAGGTCGAAAGCAGAGACATCTGTTGCTGAGTTGGCGCTGTATACCGAGCAGCCCAAACTAGAAATCGTAACCTCAGGACCATCCGTTGCTCTCCTTACCGCACGAGACGATTTCGATCTGCAATGCACCGTTCGCAACAATGGGCTAGTTCCACTTGAGCCTATTCACGAAGCGAGTGTGGCAATCAATCGGATCAAGTTACGCCGCGGACGAACGACACAGCCGTTGAAAAGGCTCAACCCCGGTGAAGAGACACGGTTTTCATGGACTATCCGCAGTTTTTCGCGTGAATCAACGGCGCGTGCGTCTGTGGTACTGCGATGCCAAATGCCGACAGGTGAAATTCGCCAAACCGTTGAACAGAACATCGTACTTCTACCAGCAATTCCCAGGATCTCCAATCAAGCGGCCTCGGAATTATGCACGTATGATCAAAACGGACACGTCATCACTGAAAATCCGCACTTACGTGCAGTTTTCACCAGAGGAACTCGTGGCTTTGAATATTGTCTGTTTTTTGCAGCGAAAAATGGACGGTACCGTCAGGTTGTAACCTGCAAGGCTATTTCCGAAATCGGTTATCGTGATTCATCGGGGAAGCCTCAACATATCAAAATTACCCCGACTGTCTACCAGCTTGCCGGAAATAACCGTGGCGAATCGATTGTTCTGTTGTCCTCTGAAGAGCGAGACGAGGACGGTGTGCTTTGGTCTTATGAAGCACGTTTTTCTTTGTCGAAGGAATCCAAACGGGTCAAGGTGGAATACAATCTCACTGCGGATCAGGATCGGGAATTGACTGTTTTCAATGGTCCAATCCTCTATGTAGGAGATGGCGCGTTTGGCGAGCGTAAGACTGCTGCCCTGTTTCCCGGCTTAGAATTCTTGGATGATGGTGAACCATCGTCGAGTCCGCGAGATGTTGCTCCGCCGAACAGTAATCGGCTCGTTCCTCATCCCTATAAAATTACAATCCCGCTGATGGCTGTCGAACACAAGAAGACGCTCATCGGTCTGGTATGGGATGCATTGGAAACCTGGGATGGCGATCAGAACATGCTATCGGCGGTTTTTGCTTCTCCGAATTGGTACAACCACCAAAAAAACCACCTGATGGGTTTGTTTGTACCCAGTGTTCCCGATTGGGTTGAAGAGAATACCTTAACAGCTTCGACGCCATATCCCCTGAAAGCGAACCAACCGCTAACAATTAAAGCGCAAATTATTATTGATGGCGATGCTTCGATTTTGGATGCAGTTTCCCACTGGACAGATGCCTATGATGCGCCTGAACCGCTGAAAGCACCGCGCAGTGATAAGGAGGAAATCCTACTCTCTCGGCACGGCTTCATGCAGACCGTATGGGACGAAAAGGTGGGAAAATCGCAGCACTGTGTTGATTGGGCACCGGGTAATGCCCCCGGCTTTGCGACGCTGCTGTGGTATGATTACCTCATCCAAACACAAGATGGTACTATAAAAGATGAATCGGTTAGGCAGCGAGCGCTTGAAATCGTCAAGCGTACAATCCAAGAAGCTGGACCGGGAGGACTGTGTTCCACAGATTTTTGCCATATACTGAAGTGGGAAGCCCCATTTTACTTTGGGGAGGTCGAAGCAGGATTAGAGCGTCTCAAAGAGATTGCAACGCGATGGATCGAGTCGCAGGAGGAGGATGGTAGTTGGGGTTTCCACCCGATAACAGATCGAGCGAAAACTTTGGGGGAGGAAGGAGACGCTGTCTTAGGAACCTGTGCCCCCACCGTCCGAATGCTCCTCAAACATGCCCGTGTGACCGGTGACACACAATCGCTGGAGGCGGGTGTGAAGGGACTAAAGTACATGGAGAACTTTAAAGTGCCGCGTGGTGCACAAACATGGGAATGCCCACTTTATGCGCCAGATCTTCTCGCTGCCGCCCACGCCGTTGGTGCCTATGTTGAAGCCTATGAAATCACCAGCGAGAAAAAATATCTCGAAAGGGCAGAGGGGTGGGCAATGGCAGGACTTCCCTTCCTATATCATTGGCATTTGCCAGATCGTCCCGGCATGCGTTTCGGTTCTATACCCGTTTTTGGTTCATCCCTCTATACTCACCCATGGTTCGGTGTTCCCGTTCAGTGGAACGGTTTAGTCTACGCGTACGCCCTTCAGCATCTCGCTCAACACACAGTCGAAAATCAAAGCCAGTTCTGGTCCAAAGTTGCGGAGGGGATTACGGTCAGTGCGATGCACCAGCAGTGGACAGAGGGAGAACTCAAGGGAACATACCCCGATGGTCTTTACAATTTCTGTACAGAAGGGCGTGGACCCCATATCAATCCAGAAGATATTATGGTGAACCTCTACGCCCTGCGTGGACTTGATCCGGATATCTCTACCAGAATTCTCCATGATCATGACAATCGTGTTCACGTAAGCAGCGGCGCACGAGTTGACGGAGTCGATCGCGATGACTCAAATCGCTTGACGTTTTCGCTACGTTATGTTCAAAACGAGACAAGCTATTCTATCATTACTGGATACGGAAGTTGGAGCGGAGAAACCGAGTCGTCAGTGAAACCACGACCCGCTGCAATTCGTACCGAAACTGGAGAACTTCCCCTTGTCGACACTCTCTCAACTACGGAATCCGGTTGGCTCTATCGTGAGGATAAGGACATCGTCTTCATCAAATACAAACACCTGATGGGGACAACGGACTTTGAAGTGCTTCCGCCGGAAAAAGTAGAACCCACCCAAGAAGCGGTTGAAACCGATACAGCGGCAGAAGATGGAATGGGTGATACGGATGAATCCGATCCCAATCCAGAATAAGCCTATTGAGAGGGACTTTGGCAGACCGAGGACTTTTTATCACATTTGAAGGCACGGATGGGGCGGGGAAAACCACGCAGATTCAGCGTCTATCCGCAGATCTGAGACAAGCTGGTCATGATATATGCTTGACGCGTGAGCCGGGCGGCACCCCCATTTCTGAGCAGATTCGTGACATGCTGCTTAATCCAGATCACGGCGAGATGGCAGCGACAACTGAGTTATTGCTATACGCTGCGTCACGGGCACAGCATGTATCAGAGGTTATCAAACCCGCACTGGAAGCGGGAAAGATCGTTATCTCGTCCCGATTCGCAGATGCAATGGTCGTCTATCAGGGCTATGGGCGCGGGTTAGACTTGGAAAGAATAAATCGCCTGAACCGAATCGCAACCGACGGTGTCACCCCCAACGTGACTTTGGTGTTGGATCTGCCAGTGGAGATTGGGTTGCAGCGCGCTCAAAAAAGCCGAGGAGGATTGGACCGTCTGGAAAGAGAAAAGATCGAATTTCATCAGCGACTGCGGGATGGCTACCGGGCACTAGCACAACAGGAAACCCAGCGGCTCAAAATTATTGATGCTCAAGCCAGTCCTGAACAGGTATATGCACAGATTAAGGCAGCAATCCAGCCCCTATTGCACAAGTGAGCCGTTTTATGCAAGACGCTATCATCGGACATCGCCAAATTCTTGAACAGTTATATCACGCAATTGCATCAAATCGCGTGGCGGGTGCCTACCTGTTTGTTGGGCTTGCTAATGTTGGGAAAGAGACCGTCGCCCTCCATTTTGCAAAGTCGATTAATTGTCTTTCATCGGATAAGAGCGCCTGCGGCACATGTTTAGCCTGTCGCAAAGCCGACGACGGGAATCACCCCGACCTTCAGATTATCCGTCCATCGGGGGCTTGGATCAAGATCGACCAGATCCGCGAATTGCAAAAACGGATTGTGTACCGACCGCTTGAAGGGGTACGAAAGGTCTATATCTTGACGGAAGCAGAACGGATGAACCTCGAAGCCGCAAACTGTCTGCTCAAAACGCTTGAAGAGCCACCCGCTGATTCGGTTTTAATCCTCCTGACCACAAATCTCGATGCACTGCTACCCACAATCCGATCCCGTTGTCAAATCATCCCCTTCCATCCACTCTTGGTTTCTGAACTTGCCGGGCATCTGATGCAGCGATTCAACATTGATGAAACCCATGCGTTCTCAATTTCCACAGTAGCCGGCGGGGCGGTTGGCAAAGCGTTGGCACTGCTTCAAGAAGGGGCGGAGTTTGACGAAGAGATTCCTGAGATCATGACTGCCGGCAATCGGTTGGACGCCTTCCGTATTGCAGAAAAATGGACAGAACAGCCGGAGGCGCTCGACCACCTCGTGACATGGTATCGCGACCTGGTGATGCTGCATCAAGGGGCTCCCGCAGAGCTGCTCACCCACGTTCATCATGCAGAACAACTCAAAGAACTGACAACTCATTACTCGCGGTTGCAGTTGCAGTCAGCAATCAAAGCAATTTTTGAGACAAAAGCCATGCTGCAACGCAACGTCAATGCAACGTTGGCTTTAGAGGTTTTGGCTTTGAAGTTACTGCGTAAACCGTAGATAGTTTTTTAAGAGGAGTTGCACACTTGAACTTAATGCCTTGTAGTTCGGCGATTCATCGCCGATGCATACCACTTCCAACGCCCGATGAATCGGGCAACTACAGAAGGGCATGGCTCTTATAAGTGTTAAAGTTCACAGATAAGAGGAGTTAGCCGTGGCGTTAGATGATTTACAAGGTATTATTGAGAAGTTACAGCAGATAATCAATGTACATCGTGACTATCTGTCTAAACATGAGACGCGCACTCGGCAAGTGCTAATCGATCCGTTATTGCGGGAGTTGGGTTGGGATGTATCAGATCCGGAGGCAGTTCAACTTGAATATAGGGTGGGGCAGCAGTGGGCGGATTATGCACTGATGTCCGACGGTCAGCCGGTTGCTGTGATTGAAGCGAAGAGATTGGGACGTAGTTTAGAAGATGATGAAATTATGCAGGTTCTCAACTACGCGAATCGGGATGGCATTGATTACATGATTGTGACTGACGGTGATCATTGGGAGATGTATGAGGTTTTCAAGCGGGGCACATTGGAAGAGCGTATGTTAATGAAATTTCAGTTGTCTCAACAGCTGCCTCATAAAAATGCTTTACAGGCGTTGGAAATGTGGAAGCCGAATCTTGTCTCTGATAGTAGCCCATCTGAAGTAACGGAATCAACCGTCTTGTCCCACCAAAGCCTGCGCCAGATCAACCCAGCAGTTAAGCCCACTGAAAAACAACCACAACAGTTGCCCATGAAGATTCACCAAAAGACCGAATGGTATTTGTTACATCGGAACGAAGATATCCACCAATTCACCAACCAATCCGAGTTGAAAATAGGTGATGACATGGAGCGGTCAGGTTACGTCTTGGAGGATGTTGTTCAGGAAGTCATTATTTGGCTGATTGACACAGGGAAACTGGGGGACAATGACTTTCCAATCGAGCTGGGACGAGTGGACCTTCATTATTTCGTGAAGCGGTGAATCGTGATGGCACACCGTTCAAAGACCCACAACAGCTGCCGAAGGGACTCATTTTGCAGCGTGGTATAGGAGTGCCTTGGAACAGTGGGAGAGATTATGGAAGTTGCTAGACCAACTTCAAGTGGATACAAGCACGATTCGAAGTGTTTTATAAATCGATAGTGACAAGCTAGTCGCTAAATACACCGCTGATCCATCCAATTTGGATTGAAGCGAATGTAGGGAACGCAGATCTGCGTTCCCTACGAGGATGCAATACGCAGTCTGCGTCAAAATAGGAAGTCAAAAAGGAATACAATCATGAGTACATTCTACATAACAACACCGATATACTACACCAACGCCGAGCCGCACGCCGGACATGCGTACACAACAATCGCCGCTGACGTGATGGCGAGATACCATCGGCTCAAAGGGGACGAGGTTTTTTTTCTGACCGGTGTGGACGAGCATGGGGAAAATATACAAAAAATTGCTGACCAGAAAAACATCTCTCCACAGGCTTACTGCGATCAGATCGCCCCAACGTTCACGACGCTTTGGGAAAGGCTGAATGTATCTTATGATATCTTCCTACGTACAACGAGCGAATTACACAAAAATGGAGTGAGAAAACTCCTTAACTCGCTCTATGAAACTGGGGACATATACAAGGGCAAATATAACGGATTCTATTGTCGCCCATGCGAACGCTTTTTCACCGAAAAGGAGCAGACCGAGGATAAGATCTGTCCAATCCACAATTTACCCTTAGAATGGGTCGAGGAGGATAACTACTTCTTCGCGCTTTCCAAGTATCAAGATCCGTTGATTAAACACATCCACGAAAATCCCGAATTCATTCAACCCGAAAGCCGTCGTAACGAGATGTTGAACGTACTCGAATCAGGGTTGGAGGATGTGAGCATTTCACGGTCCTCCGTATCGTGGGGTATTCCCTTGCCCTTCGACACAGAGCACATCTCTTATGTGTGGATTGAGGCTTTGAGCAACTATGTTACTGCCCTGGATTATGCCCAAGACGGGGAAAGGTTTAATAAATTCTGGCCCGCCAATGTCCACTTGATGGCGAAGGACATCGCACGCTTTCACGCTATTATATGGCCCGCCATGTTAATGGCGGTAAACTTGCCCGTCCCAAAAAAGTGGTCGCCCACGGCTTCCTGACAAAAGATGGCGAAGCCTTGAGCAAAACGCTCGGTATCTTCATTGACATGGACACCGATATCGGGACGTATGGGTTGGATGCGTTCCGCTACTACCTGTTGCGGGAGTTCAGTTTCGGAAACGATGGTGATTATCGACCAAACCGTCTCGATGCCCGCTATAACGCGGACCTCGCTAACGATCTCGGTAACCTGTTGAACCGAACGCTGGGCCTTGTGTCCAAAAATTTCGGTGGTATCCCTGAACCGACGACCGCCGGAGAATTTGATGACGAGATTCAAGGGATGGCGCGGGAAACAATCGACAAGGTCGATGCCCTGATGGACGAACTGGTCTTCGATATGGCGTTGGAAACAATTTGGGAGTTTGTTCGCCGGATCAACCGCTATATCCAGCAAACGCAGGTATGGACGCTGGCAAAGTCGGAGGAGACAAAAGGACGTATGGGGACAATCCTCTATAACAGCATGGAAGCCTTGCGGGTCGTTGCTGTCCTCATTTCTCCCTTCATGCCCGACACCGCCAATCGCATCCGTCAACAGCTTGGACTCGATGAAAGCTTCAATGACCAAGGATTGGATACGGTCGCTGAGTGGGGCGGTTTGCCGTCGGGACTGTCGCTCGGCAAGCCCGAACCTATCTTCCCTCGGAAGGATACCAAGAAATCGAAGCAGACGCGCAAACAGAAACCTGCCCCGGTAGAGCAACCTGCCGATGATAACCTCATCTCTTTCGATCAGTTTCAGGAACTGGATCTGCGTGTCGCTGAAGTGATCTCTGCCGAGAAGGTCCCCGACGCCGATCGTCTGCTGAAGTTGCAGGTCGATCTCGGAAGTGAGAAACGTCAAGTTGTTGCCGGCATCGCGGCGCATTATGCGCCCGAAGATCTCGTCGGAAAGCAGATTATTCTGGTCGCGAATTTGCAACCTGCCAAAATCAGAGGGATCGAGTCACAGGGGATGCTGCTCGCAGCTGAAGGTGGGAAAGAGTTGGCTATAGTAACGCTTGAGAAGCCGATGCCGCTGGGGGCGCAAGTCCGATAACTACGTGAAACGTGAAAGACAATGTTTTGGGCAACCACGAGGGTTGCCCCTACATTAGTTCAATTCCTGTAGGGGTTGGGTTTCCCAATCCGTCGGGCGCGGGGACCCCGCCCCTACGGGGAATGCAATGGATTCTCAATGTCTAGAAACTTGGATCAAAATAACCCAGAGATCGAAATCCGTTGCGAATTTCCGAGGTCATGTGCGTTGAAAGCGTAGTCCGCGAAAAGGGTAACTTCGCCGAGACGGAGGCGTATGCCAGCGCCAGCTGCGAGTTTAGTTCCCTCGGCACCCATGCGGAGAGCGACCGCGTTGAGTAGCCAATATTCTCCGCCGAAACGGATAATCCTCTCAGAGGCGCCAGCCGTTTGAAGATCTTTCCGATCTGTTTCCAAATCGACACCAAACGTTGCCTTGCCAATCACTGGAAGTGCGATGCGGTACGACATACCGAATCGAAACCGACGATCGCGGGTAAATACCGGTTCGTCAGGGGTGTCCCAGCGGATTTGCGTCCCGGTGGCATCCACCAATATAGCACCGACATGCAGTCCATCAACCGGTTGAAGCATTAGCCCAAGATCCAGCCCGAACCCATTCCCGCTGTTCTCAAAGAGTGATTGCCTTAGTAATTTTAGATTACCACCGATTGAAAGATTGGGGCGAACCTGACGCGCATAGGAAATTAGCAGCGCATTGTCTACATTACTGAAATATCCCGCCACTTCGGGACGATCGATGTATAGTTCACCGGGATCCTTAACCCCATCCCCATCTTTATCGAGAAAGTCCCCCAAGCGCCCATTGCCGTTCAGATCCACGAAAGTAGTATGTGGGATATCGTCCACACCCAGTCTAATCCAACTGACTCCTACGCTCCCAATGTCTTCGATCTGTTGCACATAACTGGCGAAGTTGTACTCTACCAATCCCTTACTGAGAAAGCCACCCTGCGCTGTGCCAAAGGAATCGGAATACATCATAGCAAATGCACGTCTTTGGATCTGAGCAAGTCCGGCGGGATTCCAGTACGCTGCTGTAGCATCATCCGCAACAGATACAAAGCTACTTCCCATGCCCAAGGCACGTGCGCCGACACCGTGACTCAGAAATTCTGCCGCATGGCTGCCCTCTTCGGCGAGTGCTTGCATTGACACAACGATGAGACATAAGGCAGCAGCGAACAAAAAGACGATGGGGCTATTTTCACGCATGAAAATCTTTGACATCCTGTAACATGCGGGATTGGTATGAGGTCGGACGAGGAAACCCGACCTGCTTGAATAGGTGGCAACTTGGATTATGCTATTCTGCGGCACTGACTGCAATCTTGATTACCATATCTCCTTCGAGGCGGTAGGTCCCGTTGAGTGCGTCAAATCCGTCGCGGACACGGGAAAGCGGCAACTCGTGACTTACCATGTCGGCAAACGGAAATTCGTTCTTCTCAAGGATTGGTAATCCACGCACAAAGTGTTCGGGTCGGCTGCCCCAGATCGCTTCAAGGCGGATATTCTTGCGCATCAGTAGTTGATTGATATTGAAGTCGATTGATCCCATATCCACAAAATGGCCAACCTCAACGAAGGTCCCGCTCTGCTTCACATAGCCCAAGCCTTCAGGGGTGGCGGGCAAAAATCCTGCGCATTCAAAGACGACATCCGCTCCTTCTCCGCGCGGTGTTTCTGATTTGACCAACTCCGTGCGTTCCTCGACAGATGCCACATCCTCAATGTCGATGGTGAGATCCGCCCCCATCCGCTTGGCAAGTTCCAAACGTCTCGCAGGTCCCCCAACGACGATGAGCTTCGCTGCACCACTGATTTTCGCACAGATTAATGTCACCAACCCGATTGCCCCTGCACCCTGAACCACAACGGTATCGCCAATCTGCACCTGACCACGCATCACTGCGTGCACACCAACCGTGAACGGCTCCGTCATCACCGCAGCCTCTGGAGAAGCGTCAGTTCTGATGAAACAGGTGTTCGGATAAGAAAGATAGATGTAATCGGCGAACCCACCGCGAAAATGAGGTGCCTCATCTGGATTCCATTGGAATCCGTAGGCGCCATAGCTTGTCCCCGGCGCGAGGATAACGCGATCCCCTTCACGAATGGGGTTGCCCACATAGTCGGTCTTTACCCCTTCACCGATTGCATCAACGATGCCCACGTTTTCATGACCGAGTAATACCTCTCGATCGAATCCGTTCTGCCAGTTATGGAGGTCTGTTCCACAGATTCCTGCTAACTCCTGTCGCAGCAGCACCGTGTTCGGTGCCGGATCGGGCACAGGATACTCTCGAACATCAAAATCTTGTCCGTGTGCAACCACTGCTCTACCTGTTCTTGCCATTTTTCTTTCCCCTTGTGTGATTTTGTAAAAAGGTTTATAATACACCCAAACAGTCACGATTATACAGAAATTTACGCGGGAGAGCAATCGAAAAAGGGCTAAAAGAAACCCTAAATATTAGCGCAGTTGTCATCTACTGCATCGCTAGGCTACGTCAGAAGCAATGAACTGTTGAACCAATGAACTAATTTTCCACGTTTCTCGTTTTCATTTGCTCTCTAACAGCACGAGAGATGGTAATCTGTATCACTTGGGAGAATCTGATAGAATGTACAGCGCCACAAAAATCTTTGAACAGCAACCTAACTTCCCTTCCTGTCACGCCTCAACAATCACCGAACTTCCCAACGGCGATCTACTTGCTGCGTGGTATGCTGGATCCCAGGAAGGAGAGAAGGATGTCGCAATATTCATTTCGCGCCGTTTTTACGGCAGCGAAGGCTGGATTGAGCCAGAAATGGTTGTCAACACCCCAGACTGTTCCGAAGGCAACCCTGTCCTATTTGCCGATACAAATAATCAGATCTGGCTCTTTTTCGTTACCATGTATGGCAACCGTTGGACACAGTGCAAGATGTATTACCAGAAGTCAGGCACGATGGGGTATAGCTGGGATGAGAGCGTTGTTCTTCGCGAAGAATTAGGGTGGATGACGCGCAATAAGCCGCTCTATCTCTCTAACGGCGAAATTCTGCTGCCGGTCTATGATGAACGCAATTGGCATTCAATGGTGATGATTTCCGGGGACGGTGGCAAAACGTGGAATACATATGGGGATGTATCGAGCCCTGAAGGGGTCATCCAGCCAACGATCGTGGAGCGAGCTGATGGCAGCTTGCTGATGTTGATGCGGAGTCGGGATGGGGAGATCTGGCGTTCCACCTCCGAAGATATGGGGAGGACCTGGGCAGCAGCACAACCAACGGATCTGCCGAACCCCAATTGCGGTGTCGACATGGCACGCTTACACAATGGAAATATCGTACTTGTTTACAATGATACACAGCGTGGTCGAACACCCTTGACGGTCGCGCTATCCACCGACGAAGGGGAGACGTGGGCATACAAGCAACATCTCGAAACCGAGGAGGGTGAGTACTCCTATCCCGCCATTATTCAAGCCCACGATGGCGGCATCCATATCACCTATACCTATCGACGCACCAGCATCATGCACGTTGAAGTCGATGAAGAGTGGATTCAAGAATAGTCCGGGAACTTGATTGTTTATTCAGAAAATCAATCCCTATAGACTTTTTTATTGTTGCCTTAAATATTGAATTGTGATAAAATTAATTGCCTCGTTAAATTAGAATCAGAAATTATATACAATTGGAGATAGATCTACATGCCAAATGCCCTTTTTGTTTATCCTGAGTTTCCGCCGTCGTATTGGGGTTATAAATACGCCTTGGACTTTGCTGGCAAAAAATCAGCTATGCCACCGCTTGGGCTATTGACTGTTGCCGGGATGTTCCCCAAAAACTATCAACTCAAAGTCGTTGATATGAATGTTAACACCTTGACGGATGCAGACATCGATTGGGCGGATGTCGTATTAACCTCCACGATGATTGTTCAGAAAGAATCGCTGTATCAGGTCATCCAACGATGTAACCAGGCTGGAGTCCCTATTGTCGCTGGTGGACCGCACCCCACTTCGTATCATGACAACATAAGAGAGGAAGCGGAGGGTGAGGTTGATCACTTTTTCTTTGGTGAAGTGGAAGAAATATTTGAAGATTTTCTGACAGATTTCGAAGCGGGAGTTGCTAAGGACGTATACCGGGAAAAAAGAAAACCGGATGTAACAATAACGCCGCCACCCCGTTATGACCTCATTAATATACACGATTACGGTTCAATGGCACTCCAATTTTCGCGTGGGTGCCCCTTTGACTGCGAATTTTGCGACATTACCAAACTGTTTGGTCGTGTGCCGCGTACTAAGAGTAACGAGCAGATGATGACTGAGTTTGATATGCTCTACCGGCTTGGTTGGCAAGGCTCACTTTTCGTGGTTGATGATAATTTTATTGGCAATAAACGTGATGCGATGCGTCTGCTCCCTCAAGTGATCGACTACCAGAAAGAGAGAGAGTTTCCGTTCAAGCTGTTCACCGAAGCTAGCGTGAATCTCGTTGAAATTCCAGATATGTTGGATGCTATGAGTGATGCCGGTTTTGACATGGTATTTCTGGGCATCGAGAGCCCGAATGAAGATGCGCTGCTGATGACGAAAAAGAAACAGAATACCAACAAAGAAGAAGATGCCGGAAGCTACCTGCACCGCGCGATTCGCACGATCCAGGGTGCCGGCATGGAAGTAACAGGCGGCTTCATTATTGGGATGGATGGTGACAAAGAATTTGATTCGCATATTCGGTTTATTCAAGAGGCTGGTGTTCCTATGGCGATGGCAGGTTTGTTGACCGCGTTGAAAGAGACCAATCTGTATCATCGCCTCCAAAAAGAGGGGCGTCTGCTTGACGAATCAACGGGAAATCAGACTGACGTCACGTTGAACTTTGTGCCCGAACTGCCCCGCGAACACCTCCTTGCCGAATATAAACGGGTCGTCTCCACGCTGTACGATCCAACCTTGGAAAATTATTTTGAACGCTGTCTCACACTGATTAAGAATCTCAAGTCTGTCAACCATGGAAAGACACGGGTCGGCAAGATGGAGTTGATGGCTATTGCCCGATCGTTTAAACGACAACTATTCTCCAAACAGGGACCGGCATACCTCCGGTTTTTGATAAACGTCATCAAAGATCATCCAAATATGTTGGACAAAGCGATACGCCTCGCCATCCATGGCTATCACTTTGAGAAGATGACGAGCCAGACGGTTGCTGTCGATAATTTCAAGCAGTATCTGACCCAAGAGTTTGATGCATTCGAAGAGATGGTGTCTCATCCCCAAGGGCATCACGAGTCCGATCAGCCTGTTAAAGTCGGAGTGGGTCGTATAGGCGAGATTCGTTCGCATGCACAAGAGCTCTTAGCGCGTGTCTACACACAGTATGAGGATCTCCACGAGGATTTCAGATACGGGGTACACGACGCGTTCAACGCTTTTCAGAAATCTGTCTTCAAACACTATCTGGATGCCGAATTTGGCGCATTTAAGGAAACCGTTTCCCGGTTTGCCAAAGCCGGTGGTAGTCGCATCAGTGAAGTTGGGGAGCACGCACAGGAACTCTTGGCACGTGTCCATGCCCAATACAGGCGAATTCATGAAGATTTTAGATATGGGATCCACGATTCATTTGTTTCTTTCCAAGAATCCGTGAAATCTCACCTAGATCAGCTTGTAGGTCCAGTCCCAATCGAAATCAAAACTTTCGACTAGCCTGTCTGAGTTACACCTCTCGAAACCATGGCCGGCATCGAAATTGAAAATCTACACTTCACCTACCCTAGTCGTCATACCTCAACCTTATGCGGAATAGATGCAAGGGTTAACTCGGCAGCGTTCATCCTGCTCACAGGTCCCACGGGCTGCGGTAAATCAACGCTGCTGCGCACGTTGAACGGGTTGATTCCTCACGCTTCAGGAGGGCAATTGTCAGGCAGCGTCCGTGTCAACGGCACAAGCGTTGCCGAACAGCCGATCGCTGTAACCTGCCAACAGGTTGGATTGCTATTTCAGAATCCTGAGGAGCAGCTCTTCTGCATTATTGTCGAAGATGAGATCGCGTTTGGATTAGAGAACCTCGGCCTCCCCTCCCACGAAATCGATCGCCGGATCGATTCTGCATTGACGCAGGTTGGACTCTCCGGATTTAGAAGTCGTCAAATCGCTTCGCTTTCAAGTGGACAAAAACAACGGGTTGCCCTAGCGTGCGTATGTGCCATGCAACCGCAGATTCTGCTGCTTGATGAACCGACCAGTTATCTTGACCCACAAGCCACTCATGAGATTCTTGAAATTATCCGTGATTTGAATAGAAGGCTGGGCATTACCGTAATTGTTGCCGGACATCAGGTCAATGAGATAGCACCGCTATGTGATCGGGTTTGGCTCATGAATCACGGTGAGCTGGTCTCCGACCTGCCAATAGATCAAGCCTTCACAGATCTTACACCGTACACACGCCTCGGTGTGCAGGTTCCAGAACTCGCGGAGGTTGCGGAACAATTCGGCTATTCTGAACGTCCACTGACCCTCGACCACGCCGTCCGGATTTTTTCAAGCCCACTTCAGGATTCAGAACAACTTCGATTACATCAGAATGAAGCGGCTAACGGGCTTATCAATTCTGATGCTTCATCAAGTGAAGATGGGTCGATGGGCGTAACGACTGACCCGAGCCAAACCACTCCTGTAAATCCTGATTATATTTTAGCAGGGGTCCAAAAACTCTTTTTTCGCTACCCGCAAACTTCTGCTGACGTGCTGAAGAACATCTCCTTTCAGGTTAAACGCGGTGAGATCGTCGCGATTATGGGGGCAAACGGATCAGGGAAGACGACGCTGCTCCTACATCTAATTGCGCTCCTCCGCCCGTCAGGGGGACAGGTCATTATCGACGGACAGGACATCCGGCGTTGTAAGCCACGCCATCTTGCAGGACAAGTGGGAATTGTTTTTCAGAATCCGGATCTGTTGTTACAGGCGGCAACCGTCGCAGAAGAGGTCGCTTTCGGTCCGAAGAACTTCAAGCTGTCCCGTGGGGAGGTGGAGGAACGTCTCGAAGAGATCTTGCCAATGTTTGACCTGCAAGCCCTCAAAATGGAGGCTCCTTACGCACTTTCACGAGGGCAACGTCAACGGACCGCAGTCGCTGCCAGTTTTTCCCTTTATCCCGATCTCCTTCTGCTCGATGAACCGACGACGGGCCAAGACCACTATCACTTGCAGCAACTCATGCAGATGCTTGACAATACGATGAAGGCGCAGAAGAAAACGGTTATCTTCTGTACCCACGATGTCCACCTTACCCTCAAATACGCAACTCGAGTGTTACTGCTTCATCGTGGAGAGCTCATATTCGATGGCACACCTGACGCTGCACTTTCAGATCCCGACCGCTTAGAACAGGCGTCGCTTGTCCCACCGCTGACGATGCAACTACAAAGGTTTCAAAATGACACATCTCCATCCTCACACGAAAATCGTTCTCCTCGCAATCGTTAGCTGTCTAGTCATTTTACTTGATAGTCCAATTGCTCTGTTTGTCTGTTTTGTGACAAGTCTCTGTCTCCAAGCATTAATCCCGCCGTCATGGCGGCAGATTCGTCTGCTTATCCTCTTTATCGGATTGGGAACATGGGGATTGATTTACAGCCAAGGAATTTTTTATAATCAGCTTCCTCGAACCGTTATTTTTACACTTATCCATAAAGATGTCCCTATAGTCGGGGCGATGACAGGCGGCATTCATCTCTATCGGGAGGGATTATTTCACGGTGCCGTTCAATCCCTGCGGTTTAATACAATGTTGACAATTAGCTGTTTTATTATCTGGACCACCCAACCTCGTGATCTCCTACTTGCCCTTGTGAAACTGCGTGTTCCATACAGCCTCGCATTTATGGTGACAACAGGATTGCGCTACATTCCCCTCATCGCTTCGGAGGCACAGACTGTAATTCGGTCACAACGGCTACGCGGTTTTCGGTATCTGCGGCTTAATTTTCTGCATACCATCAGCGGAATCTTAAACAGCTTGCGTCCAATCTTGACCAATAACATCCGGAGAGCAACGCATCTCAGTGAAGCTGTCGAGAGTCGTGCATTTTCTCCTGACGCGGCTACTGTCAGTCGTACTTCTCTGCGCGAGTTGAAAACGCGATGGCAGGATGTTATCCTGATTGTCGGATTAGTGCTCTGTTTATTGAGCGTTATCGGGTTGAAGAGCATCTATTTTCTCTATGCCAACGGACTCTATTACGCTTCTTGGTTGAGAGGTGCGTACACCTTTGCGCGTGAAGTGCTATAATTCCAGATGAAACTGTACAGGAGAGGTGGAAAATGGCAGAACGTATTTTAGTTGTTGATGACCAAACTGCAATGCAAGATTTACTGACCGATCTGCTTGAACAGCGGGGTGCAGAACCGGTGGCTGTCGGAACTGTAGAGGAAGGGCTGGAGATGGTGTCTAAAAACCCCGATGCCTTTGATCTCGTTATCCTAGACCTCGACTTTGGAGAAGGACAAACAAATGGTCTCGCCGGCTTGGAAGAAATCAAGAAAATCAACCCTTCACTGCCGGTCGTTATCTTAACAGGCAAAGGTACTATTTCGACCGCCGTCGAAGCGATTAAACTGGGCGCTCAAGAGTATGTCGAAAAAGATTTCTACATTGAGGAAAACATGGAACTTGCACTCACACGCCTCAACCATCTGATCCGTGCTACAATTGATAACAAGCGGCTGCGTCGAGAGCGCGAGTTTTATCGCGAGGAACTGAAAGGGCAATACAACATCGTTGGCAAAAGTCGAGCGATTCAACAGATACATCAGCAAATAGCAGAAGTCGCTTCTATTCCGCGACCCGTTCTGATTCGGGGCGAACGTGGAACGGGTAAAGAATTGGTCGCTGCAGCGATTCATAACAATAGCGATCGTCAAAAACGTGCGTTCATCACAATAAACTGTGCAGCACTGGCTGAGGGCCTTCTGGAATGTGAACTCTTCGGACAGGAAGATAACGCTTTCACAAATTCGTCGTTTCGAGAGGGACGCTTTGTATTGGCAGATAGAGGTACGCTCTTTCTTGATGAAATTGGCAATATGTCTGTTGAATTTCAGCAAAAGATCCTGCGTGTGCTGGAATACCAACAGTTTGAACGGGTTGGCGGCACAAAGACAATAAAGGTTGATGTGCGGGTTATTGCTGCAACCAATAGTGATATGGAGGCGGATATAGAGGAGGGAAGATTTCGGGCGGACCTATACGATCGGCTCGCATTTGAAACTATCTGGCTGCCGCCGTTGCGTGATCGGAAGGAAGATATTGAGTTGTTGTGCTACCATTTCATGGAACGCCTCGCAGGAGAGGTCGCTGACATCAAACCTAAAAGGCTGGCACCGGAGACTCTAGAGTGTTTGAGCGCCTACGACTGGCCCGGTAATGTCCGTGAACTCAAATATGTTATCGAGCGTATCACCTATAAAGTTGATGGAGATACCATCTCCCCACACCATCTGCCCCAAGAGATCCTTACCGCGTATTCACGGTCCGGTGCGGGAGAACCTCTCTCGAATCGACTGGCTCAGGTTGAAAAACAGATTCTGATGGATGTGTATGAACAGTGCCAAGGAGATCTGGAAGATATTGCCCACCAGCTGAGCACCCCGCTTGATTCGCTGAAACAACTGATGCAGAAGCATCAGATTGACGATACACAATAGAACCGATGCAAAGTTGGATCAGAAATCAGACGGGAGGGAATCTTGCTGTTCACAATCACAACGACGGCACATCAGGCGGATGATCTCAGTTTCCTGCTTCACAAGCATCCGGCACGGGTGCAAGTCTTTAGATCGAAATTTGGAAAAGTCCATGTTTTTTATCCGGAGGTAAGTGAGACACGTTGCACGGCAGCGATGCTGCTTGAAGTTGACCCGATCGCGCTGGTCCGTAGGCACAGGGGTGGAGGCGGGGGTACGTTAGGAGCCTATGTAAATGACCGCCCTTACGCGGCATCATCATTTTTGAGCGTAGCAATCTCGCAGGTGTTCGGAACTGCGCTGGCTGGGCACTGCAAAGATCTACCCGATCGGGTGGCCGAAGCGATGCCTTTTGAAGTAAACATGGCTGTCCTACCCTGTCGTGGGGGCGAGACAGTGCTTCGGCGGTTGTTTGAGCCGCTCGGTTATCAGGTAGAGGCGACACCGCATGTGCTTGATGATCAATTCCCGCAGTGGGGAACCTCACCCTACTTCACGGTGAGCCTGAAAGCGACATGTCGCCTGCAAGCACTCCTATCGCACCTTTACGTGCTTGTACCTGTTTTGGATGATGACAAACATTATTACGTTGGTGAGGACGAAGTGGAGAAATTGCTGCGGCGGGGAGAGAGGTGGCTACCTACACACCCAGAACGGGATCTCATCACTGAGCGATACCTCAAATATCAGCGTTCATTGGTGCGCGAGGCATTGGCACAGTTGCAGGAGGACACAGTAGCACCCGATGCAACGGCGGAGAGGTCCGCCGCTGCGGAAGAAGCTTTGGAAGCACCAGTACGATTGAATGAACTGCGATTGCAAGCGGTGTTGGAGACGTTGAAACACTACGGTGCAAGGCGGGTGCTCGACCTAGGCTGCGGCGAGGGAAAACTGCTCGATTTGCTGATGAAAGACGCACACTTTGAAAAACTTGTCGGAATGGATGTTTCTGCACAAGCCTTAGAACGTGCCGCAAGACGGCTACACCTCGACCGCTACCCGAAACGCCGAGAGCGGGTGTCGTTCCTTCACGGTGCTTTGACCTATCGTGACGACCGCCTACACGGCTTTGATGCCGCCGTGCTGGTCGAAGTCATTGAACACCTCGATGCACCACGTCTGAGAGCTTTGGAGCGGGTTGTCTTCGCACATGCCCGTCCGGGATGTGTCATCGTCACGACGCCCAATCGAGAATATAACGTCCGCTTTGAATCTTTGCCTGCGGGCGACTTTCGCCACCCTGACCATCGCTTTGAATGGGCGCGTTCCGAGTTTCGCACATGGGCAGAAGATGTCGCTGCACAATTTGGCTACACCGTGAGGTTCGTTCCAATCGGTGAAGCAGACGAAGCTCTCGGTCCCCCGACCCAAATGGCGGTGTTTGAACAACGGCACGATTGATTTGATACGCCCCAAGTGGTGAATTTCACCGAAGAAGCAACTAAAGCCGATACGACAAAACTTATACTACGGTAGATTTTAGAATTAATTAGACACTGCTAATCGGCGATGTTAGGAAACAGCGCCTACCAAACACCGGGAGCGAGAGTGTTTATTTATTTTTAGGATTCACTATAATTCTATTTGGGAATCAAGTGCGTGACAGTGAGTGAAACCAAGAAAATCACTATTCCAGAATTATCCCTTGTCCTGCTAATCGGTGCATCGAGTGCAGGTAAAAGCACTTTTGCCCGCAAGCATTTTAAGCCGACGGAGATCCTGTCATCCGATTTCTGCCGTGGGTTGGTGTCGGACAATGAGAATGACATGGAGGCAACGGAGGCGGCTTTTGATGTATTGAATTATATTGCTGTCAAGCGGTTGGCGGCGAGACGATTGGTGGTTGTGGATGCTACAAACCTGAAACCTGAAGATCGGAAGCCGTTTGTCGATTTAGCGCGAGCGTATCATGTCCTGCCGATCGCTATCGTGTTAGAGCCACCGCAAAACGTCTGCACCGCACGTAATCAAGCACGCCCCGATCGGCATCTGCCGCGAAGCGTGATTCGTGGGCACATCCAGCAATTGCGCCGATCTGTACGCGGATTGGGGAAGGAAGGTTTTCGTTACATTTATCGCCTACGTAGTGAGGAAGAAATTGATTCGGTTTGCATCGAGCGGCAACGGCTCTGGACCGATCGCCGAGACGATTCTGGACCATTTGACATAATCGGCGATTTACACGGCTGCTGTGACGAATTAGAAGAATTGCTCGGTGTGCTCGGCTACATTCAAAACGAAGGAGGGATATTCGTCCACCCTCAAGGTCGACGTGCCTTCTTTCTAGGTGATATGGTTGATAGGGGACCGCGCATTGTGGACACGCTGAAACTGGTCATCGGAATGTGTGAGATAGGCAGCGCATTATGCGTACCGGGAAATCATGACATAAAATTGATTCGGAAGTTACGTGAGCGAAACAAGACTGAAAAAAAATCGCATGGAGATCGCCGCTGGAGTAAAATTTCTGATACTCAAATCGTGCATGGACTTGCCGAGACACTCGCGGAACTGGATACACTCCCTGATGAGGAGCAAGAAACATTTAAGGAAAAGGTCATCACGTTTCTGGACAGCCTTGTAAGCCACTATCTTCTCGATGATGGCAAACTGGTCGTCGCACACGCGGGGATGAAGGAGGAGATGCAAGGGCGGTCGTCAGGAGCGGTGCGTGAGTTTGCGCTTTACGGCGAGACGACCGGTGAGACCGATGAGTTTGGTCTGCCCGTCAGGTTCGACTGGGCGTCGGCGTATCGAGGTCGTGCAACCGTTGTTTACGGCCATACCCCCGTACCAGAACCCGAATGGTTCAACCACACTATCAACATTGATACCGGCTGCGTGTTCGGAGGCAAGCTAACGGCTTTGCGCTACCCCGAAAAGGAATTGGTGTGCGTCGCGGCGCAGCGGGTTTATTCCGAACCTGTGCGTCCGTTCCTTGCGTCTGAGCCGGAGGCACCGCAGTTGACCGCACAACAGGCGCACGACGACCTGCTCAACATCGCCGACTACTTGCAAAAATTGATGATTCACACACAGTTGATGGGGAACGTGATTGTCCGTGAAGAAAATGCTGCTGCTGCGCTTGAGGTGATGACGCGCTTTGCAGTTGCTCCACAGTGGCTTATCTATCTGCCGCCCACGATGTCGCCCAGTGCAACATCGCGCCGTCCAAACACGCTGGAACACCCAGAGGAAGCGTTCTCTTATTTCCGCAACGAAGGTGTACCGCAAGTCATCTGCGAAGAAAAGCACATGGGTTCACGGGTAGTTATCGTGCTATGCCGTGATGAAACGGTTCCCCTCAAACGATTTGGCATTGTTGGTAATGGCACAGTTCAACCCGCGTTTGACGGCGGCAAAGCGCCGGAGGGCAACCGTATTGAACCCAGTATCGGTGTCTGTTATACACGGACAGGCCGTCCCTTCTTTAACGATCCTGAAATGGAGAGTGCGTTGCTTCAACGGCTCCAGACAGCCTTTGATACGATCAAGTTTTGGGAAACGCACGAAACCGATTGGGTTTGTCTTGACGCTGAACTCATGCCGTGGTCTGCAAAGGCGCAGGAGTTGATCAAGGAACAATACGCGCCGGTCGGTGTCGCAGGGCAGATTGCGCTCAAACATGCTGCGGAGGTTCTCACACAATCAGGAGAACGAGGGTTGGCTGTGCAAGAGCTACAGGAGCAAATCACCCAACGACGGGATAGCGTCGAACGTTATAGTGACGTTTATCGGCGGTACTGTTGGGAGGTGACATCACTCGACGACCTGAAACTTGCACCCTTTCATCTGCTGGCGGTAGAGGGCACAGTCTACGCGGACAAAGATCACCGCTGGCATCTCAACACACTGAAGGCGTTGTGTAATGCCGACCCTGACCTACTCCAAGCTACCGCTTACCGCGTTGTGGATGTGGGGGACGAAGCCTCGCAGGACGGAGCGATTCAGTGGTGGGAGGCGTTGACAAAGCAGGGCGGTGAAGGAATGGTCGTCAAGCCGTATGATTTTCACACGCGTGGCTCGCGTGGGTTGGTACAACCGGCGGTCAAATGTCGTGGACGAGAGTATCTGAGAATCATCTATGGTCCCGAATATTTACTCCCCGAAAATTTAGACCGGTTGAAAACACGTAACTTGGGCGTCAAAAGGCAGTTGGCACTCCGCGAGTTTGCGCTTGGCATTGAAGCGTTGGAACGCTTTGTGCGCCGCGAGCCGCTTCAGCGTGTGCACGAATGTGTCTTCGGCGTTCTGGCGTTAGAGAGCGAGCCTGTCGACCCACGGTTATAGTTTTGAATGAGCGCGCTTTATTCGTCAGAGGAAGCAATTTTGAGCAAGGATGGAAAAGACGGTTCGTTCGCTTCTTTCCTATCTTCCATCCTTCCCTATTTCCCGAAGATTGGAAAGGAGGCACCGGAAATTATGTCTGACACTTATGAGGAAACCTACGCACAGTCATTGAACGAGCCGGAGACCTTTTGGGCGGAAGCGGCGGAAGATGTCCACTGGTACAAAAAGTGGGACAAGGTTCTGGATGACTCACGGAAGCCTTTCTATCGCTGGTTTACAGGGGGCATGACCAATAGCTGCTACAACGCCCTTGATCTGCATGTGGAAAATGGACGTGCGGACCAGACAGCACTCATCTACGATAGTCCCGTCACAGAAACCATTGAGACCTATACCTACCGAGAACTTCGGGACGAGGTCGCACGTTTCGCTGGTGTCCTTGCCGCTCAAGGCGTTCAGAAAGGCGATCGGGTGATTATCTACATGCCGATGGTGCCTGAATCGGTTATTGCCATGCTTGCCTGCGCTCGGATTGGTGCCGTTCATTCGGTGGTTTTCGGCGGGTTCGCCGCCAACGAACTCGCAACCCGCATTGATGACGCAAAACCGAAACTCATCCTCTCCGCTTCGTGCGGCATTGAAGTAGACCGGATTGTGGCATATAAGCCTTTGCTCGATAGCGCCATCGAACTTGCCTCGGAAAAGCCTTCACGGTGTATTATTCTGCAGCGTCCCCAAGAAGAGGCCTCCATGGTCGCCGGTCGCGATCTGGATTGGTCGGAACTTGCGGCCGACGCAACGCCAGTTGATTGCGTGCCAGTTGCCGCGACAGATCCCCTTTATATCCTCTACACCTCCGGCACAACGGGTGTGCCAAAAGGTGTTGTGCGAGACAACGGCGGTCATCTGGTTGCGCTCAAGTGGAGCATAAAAAACATCTACGGCGTGGATGCTGGCGAAGTATACTGGGCGGCTTCGGACATCGGTTGGGCTGTGGGCCACTCCTATACCGTCTACGCGCCTCTCTTCAAAGGTTGCACAACAATTCTGTACGAAGGAAAACCGGTTGGCACGCCTGATCCCGGCGCGTTCTGGAGAGTCATTTCTCAACATGGTGTGAGTACCCTGTTTACAGCACCCACTGTCTTCCGAGCTGTTAAGCGCGAGGATCCTAATGGCGATTATATCCGGAAATACGATTTAGGTGGTTTCCGAGCGCTCTTTCTTGCCGGTGAACGATGCGACCCTGATACGCTGATCTGGGCGCAGGGACAGCTCAATGTCCCGGTGATTGACCACTGGTGGCAGACGGAAACAGGTTGGCCCGTAGGTGCGAACCCCATCGGTATTGAGACGTTTCCCGTGAAGCCTGGATCTTGCACAAAGACTGTTCCGGGCTACGATGTACGCGTACTAGATGACGATGGCACAGAGGTAGAAGCGAGCCAGATTGGTAATATCGTCATTAAGTTGCCGTTGCCTCCCGGTTGTCTGCCAACGTTGTGGAACAACGATGGGGGCTATGAGTCATCTTATCTCAGCACCTATTCGGGCTATTACTTGACGGCGGATGCCGGCTACAAGGATGAGGACGGTTACCTCTGGATCATGAGTCGCACAGACGACATTATCAATGTGGCGGGGCATCGGCTTTCGACCGGTGCAATGGAGGAGGTGCTGGCAGCGCATCCCGATGTGGCTGAGTGTGCGGTCGTGGGGATTGCGGACGAAATCAAAGGGGAAGTGCCGATGGGCTTTATCGTGCTGAAAGCCGGCGTTCAGCGTGCCGAGGATCCCATTATTCAGGAGCTTATTCAGATGGTGCGTCAGGAGATTGGTCCTATCGCCTCCTTCCGAGTCGCGACTGTGGTGCAGCGGCTCCCCAAAACACGATCGGGTAAGATCCTGCGCGGGACTATGAAGAGCATTGCCGACGGGGTGGAATACCGGATGCCGGCGACAATCGATGACCCAGTTATCTTAGATGAGATCACTGAAGCCCTCGCAGTCCTAGGCTATCCACGTCAAAGTACACAGTAGTGGGCATGCTACGTATGCCGTAACCCGCATACACCCGTAGGTTGGGTATATTGCTCTGAATCCGAATCCATCGGGATCCGTATGCCGTAACCCTTATAGTCTACCAGAATCAAGTTATACTATAGGAGCAGATAGATGACTGAATCGAAGCAGAACGACATTGACCCACGTCGTCTAAAATTTGCATCTGACCCGTACCGTCCGGCATACCACTTTATATGCCCAGCCAACTGGATGAACGATCCGAACGGAACCATCTTTTGGAAAGGCAGATACCATATCTTCTATCAGTACAATCCCAATGGAGCTTTCCACGGCACGATACATTGGGGTCACGCCTCCAGTGCGGATTTGGTTCATTGGACAGACCACCCCATTGCGCTGCCGCCCGGTCCGGAAGGTGCCGACCGTGACCAATGCTACAGCGGCGCAGCGTTTATCAACAAAGAGGGCGTGCCCACATTCATTTATCACGGCTTGCCGGACGGTATCTGCCTTGCCACAAGCGATGATGACCTGCTTATCAACTGGGAAAAACACCCAGCGAATCCGATTATACCCAATCCACAGGAAGGGGATGAATATTGGATCGGTGGTGCACCATGCGCTTGGGTGGAAGGGGATACCTACTATGCGCTGACTGGAAACAGCGGTAACGCCCCGCCAGATGTAGCGTATCTGTATACCTCCAAAGACCTTGCGAATTGGGAGTATCTGCACCCCTTCTACGAGGGAGGCACTTTCACAGAATGGGGTGAGGACTGTGGCTGTCCTGACTTTTTCCGTTTGGGAAACAAACATGTGCTGTCTTTCACCAGTCACCCGCGCGGGGCACAATTCTACATTGGGACCCACGCCAATCAACGGTTCACTCCAGAGCGTCACAAGCGATTGGCACTCGGCGATGCAGGTCGCCCCGGCGTCTATAATGAGGGGTTAACACTGCTGGATGGCAAGGGCAGACGTATTCTGTTCGGCAGGCTCCATGAAGCGCGCTATAGCCACGTCCAACGTGCCTCCGGTTGGGCGGGGATGTTTGCTCTGCCAATGGTTTTATCGTTATCCGATGACGGCGATTTGCTTATGGAACCTGTTCCAGAACTGGAGGCGTTGCGTGGTGAGCACACACACTTTTCTGACATCGAATTAAGCGGGGATGAAGAGCGTCAGCTGGATGATATTGAAGGGGATCAGTTGGAAATTCGAGCGGTGTTTGAATGGGAGAGTGCCGAGGAATTCGGGCTGAAAGTCTGCTGTTCTCCGGATGGCGCAGAACAGACCTCTATCCGTTTCAACCTCAACCCGTGGTCAGCCAACCGTGAGTCGCAAGAGATGGGTCCGCTCCGGGAGTTGATACTCGACGCAAACCGGTCTAGTATCAGTTCAGAGGTGAGCAATCGTGAATCAGAACGGTGTACATTTGACCATCCTTACGGCGAGCCAATAGAGCTGCGAATATTCGTGGACCGCACCGTGGTGGAGGTGTTCGCCAATGGTCGCCATTATTTGGCAAAGCGCATCTATCCCGCACGACCCGATAGCTTCGGCGTACAGCTATTCACACGAGGAGGCAAGGCAACCGTGCGATCGCTGGACGTTTGGCAGATGGGAGCAATTTGGCCCATCGAATAACAGCGTTCATTTCATCATCCGAAGGAGGGGTTCCAATGGGTGAAAGCAAAGACAAACCGTTTGAAGAAAATCTAGCACAGCTTGAGCACGATGGATTTCTGCTTATCAAGAACACGATCGATAGGGAAACCGTTCAGAGATGGCGGGACAGTCTTTATGGGCGGTACGAGCGGGGAGAATACGATCGCAGAAACAACGTCGGCAATGTGTCATATAACCAACTCTTGGAGCAGGAGCCGGAGATGACGCGAGCACTTATCGCACATCCCAGTGTCGCACCCTACCTGAAAGCGACGCTCGGCAAGCAGTGTCAACTCCGTAGCGTGCGTGCACATCTCAACCCTGACGACTACACTCAGGAATGGCACATGGATTTCTACGATTATTGGTATCAAGAGGAGAAAGCCGATGCGGGACGTTTTGTCCAAGGGTTCTGCATGAACACCACTTTTTACCTGACCGATAACACGCCGGAGCGTGCACGCCTTACTTTCGTCAAAGACCTCTGTCATCGTGCAATTCCGGAAGAACTTCGGGAACATCTCTGGTACAGGGACGATCGAAACAATCCGTTCCAGCGTTGGTGCGACGAGCAGCCACATATAGACCTGTATCCAATGAGCGGGGATGCGGTGGTCTTCTACAGTCATCTGCCCCACCAAGGCGCCAAAATAGGACCCGATCCCGAAGGCGAGATTCGTGGAAATATCGTTTTCCACTACCAACAGAACCCGATGTATCCCGGTATCCGCTTTGTCAGCCATCCACAGGTTACGCTCGATGCCCTCGGTTATGACGGCACTTTTCCCTTTGCAGAAGATTGAACGCATTTGTGGTGAATCAGAGAAATAAGTAGATATTCCCAATAGCTCCGACCTTGGCGAAGTCGCCAAAGTCGCCCTGATAAGAGGGATTTAGGGGGTTGGCTGTTCATTGGGAGCGTCTAAGTAATTCTAAAATCTACCATAAAAACTCGCAAAACAACAACGGAGGATATACTCTATGGCAACATTTCGTCCCAAAGTCTTGATCGCTTGTGATGAACGTGTCCGCAATTCCTACCTACCCCCCGAAGAATTAGAACGACTTGAAACCTTCGCTGATTGGGATTGGTTTTCCTGCGAAGGCGGAAGCATCTACACCACGAACGAAAACCCCGAAGCAGCAGCAGCGCTCAGTGAACATCTCAGCGAGATCAGCGGTTTGGTTGTCTGCCACGGCTGTCCCACAATCGCACCAGAGGTTCTGGATACCGCGCCAAATCTGAAAATCATCGGTGAATTAGAGGGGGATCGTTTTGCTAGTCGGATCGATTTGGAAGCTGCATGGGAGCGGGGAATCCGCACAGTGGATACCACCAACGGCTCCTCCTATCCGGTTTCCGAGTGGGCGTTGGGACTTATCCTGATTGCGTTACGCAATGCGGGAGCCCAGTTCCGTCGCATCATCGCCGGCGAGACAACCCGAGATAACAGCGCGCTCGAACATGCCGGTGGATTACTCACCGGTAAGCGGGTTGGATTGATAGGGGGCGGGAATATGGGCAGGCGCCTTATCAAATTCCTCCGACCGTTCGAGGTCGATATCTGGGTGCACGATCCTTATCTGCCGCGGGAGATGGCGGAAGCGGTCGGTTTTCTGCAAACCTCACTGGATAACCTGCTGTCGCAGTGTGATGTCATCGTCTGTGTTGCACCACTGACGCCGGGAACGCAACGGATGATCGGAGAGCGTGAACTGAATCTGATTCGTTCAGGTACGGCGTTAGTCAATGTTTCTCGGGGTCCAATTATTGATCCTGACGCACTTATTGCACGCCTCAAACGTGGGGATATTACCGCCGGGTTGGATGTTTTCGATCCGGAACCGATTCCGCCCGATAGTGAAATTATCCATCTCCCCAATGTCTTCCTTACTCCGCACTTCGCTGCGTTCACCGGCGACCAGTATCCGCACTTCTTTGAATTGATGGTGGACGAGTTAGATCGTTTCTTCCACGGTCACGAAACACTCTTCGATCTGACTCCGCGCTCGCTTGCAAATCGCCAAGGAAGTAATCTGGACGATGTGACCACGTGAAATGATGCGTGCATTCTGCGAAAAATCGGTCCATCTATGCACAGATGGAAAGGGGGTTAATGATGACACCAGAAGAAGAAAAAGTGCACTTTGACACATTCGGATTCATTATCAGGCGAGGGCTCTTTGGACCAGAGGAGATGCAAAAATTCTCCCACTGGTTTGATGAGGGATGCGATGCCCATTGTGGTCCCTTCGCAGGTGAAAGGCAAATAGGTTATCCCGGACTCAGCATACATGAGGGGTTCTGCGATCACTACCTTGATGACCCACGGATTCTGGATACGCTGGAAAACCTAATGGGCCAAGGTTTCATGCTGGTCGCCTCAGATGCCCAGCGGCACTCAGGAAACTCCCATTGGCACCAAGATACAGTCATTCCAATGGAAGAGGGCAAAGCGAGTGAATACTTGATGCTCAAGGTGGTTATGTATCTGGACGATCAGAGCGCGGGACCGGGGTGTCTGTGGGTGCTTCCGGGAAGTCACAAGCGAGGCTACGCAGAGTCGATACGAGCGTTGATGGCGATGGGAAACCCCAGCGACGTCGATACATTGACCCCAGCCGGTGTGCCGCCAACCGCTTTCCCCGGCGCAATTCCCACCAAAACCCGTCCGGGGGACATCATTTTTTTTAACCAGAAATTGGCGCATTCATCGTGGGGTGGGAAGCCGGGGCGTCGATTTTTAGGGCTGACCTTCGGCGCGAAACCGACCGAGGATTGGCAGGTCGAGTGGCTCGTCCACCATGGCGAGCGGTGGAAAAAAATGTGTAGGAATGAGCGGCAGTCACAGTTTCCAGATCACTTGGTTAGAACCGCAGGACCTCGCCGTCTTCGCCTGATTGAGTTTATGTACAGCAGGGGATACTGATACCCTTTTTGAGTACACAAATTTCACCCGCGCTGCAGGGTGTCCTCCAACGCCATAAGTGTGGCATACATTATCTGCACCCGCTGCATTGGGATTGAGCGCTCCTGTGCCTCTTCAAGTATGGGACCGACACACGCCTGAAATTCTGTAGGTATGCCTTTCTGTATGTCTTGAAGGGCAGAGTGTGTCGATTGGCTTCCAGATAAGGGGGATGTCAAAACCTTCTCGATCGCTTCTTTGGCATCACCCTGACACCACGTTTCGACGTGATAAGGACCGAGATCTATCAGAGGAATTTCTTTCGCTGCAGCCAGTGCCTGAAGTTCTCTGACCATACCAGTATACTCTGTGGCAAGCTGTCTGTTGGACATGACACCAGCGTTATTCTGTCTGGAAAGGGTAGCAAGCAGCCCGATAGGTATCCAACCCACCATCTTTGACCACGTAGCAGACAGGATAGCGTCGGATGCTTCTGTGATAAGGCCTGCCTGTTCAAAAAGCCTCACAATCTCGTCTACACGTCCCGATGTACCTCCGTCTAGTTCCCCAAACTGCGTGCCACCATCGTATGTCCAGTTCACAACTCCCGGTGCTGGACGCTCCCCTGCAACGACAGCAAGACCGCCAATCACTTTTTCCTTTCCAAAGGTATTAATCAACAGCTCATCTTTCACCACGCCATTCTGGAGAGAAGTAACACCCTCACGTACCTGTATATGCTTCGTCGTCGTTAGCACAGCTTCCGTGTCTTGGGCTTTTACAGTGTAGATGAGGATGTCGCATTCTTGAATACTTTTGGGATCATCGGTCGCAGCGATTTGAACGTTAAATTCTTTAAGTCCAGTTAGACGGAGGGCGCGCTGCTCATGAATCGTATCAATATGTGCGCCCGGACGACCGACAATCGTCACATCGCATTCCCCTTGTTGCGTTAAGAGGGCGGCAATGGTCCCACCAAGTCCTCCGGGCCCAACAATCACTATCTTTTTCATGACTTCCTCCGATTCTTTCTATGTGTGATCTATCCAAGAGGTAATTAGAGTCGCGAGATTATCCATCGCAACTCCCAAATTCTCCGAAAAATCGGCTGCTGCGGTGTGATTCGCTGTATCAGTTACACCTCGGATCTCAACAAATGGAACGCCGCTGAACGCGCAAGCCCGTGCTCCGCCAGCTCCTTCCCATGCCACAGCCAGTGCACCCGTGGATTCATGCAGTTCTCTTCCTCTTTCAGTTTCTACTATATCTTCATCTCCGCTCGCTATAGGACCAAAGTGGACCCTGAACGAGTGGGCTGATTGTAATGCAGATTTGAGATCCGATATTGTGGTTTCCGCGCCGTCGAATTTCGGAAGGGGGCGGTTACTAAACTTGTTATTGTAATCGTGCTCTACGGTTGTAGTGGCGACAACAACATCTCCAACGCACACGCCGTCTACTAACGCACCAGCCGCCCCTGCACAAATAATCACATCCCAGTCGCTGCAGCTGTCCAACAAGTGCTGTGTTTGGAGGGCAAATTGAGCTTTTCCCAATCCACCGCGTGCCAGTGTAACCCCCAAGTCGGGAAAATGTACAACCGAAAGCCTACCAACCGTAGCACTCTCGGCCCGCAAACCTTGCTTGGTGCAACCTTGTAGAAGGAAATCCAACTCTTCCTTCATTGGGGTAATGATGAGTTTTCTCATAGCAAATTGAACGCTTTTACTTCAGAATCAGCATCCGTCGCGTCGCTGTGAACTCACCCGCTGTCAATGTGTAGAAATAGAGGCCACTGGCGAGGGGCTCACCAAACTGATTCCGACCGTCCCAATACACCGCACGGCTTCGACTCCGATACACACCCGCTGCCCGATACCCTACCGCCAAACGCCGAACCACCGCTCCGTTCATATCATAAATTGTCAGCGTTACCTCCCCTGATTCTGCTAACTGATACGGTATCCATGTCTCCGGATTAAACGGATTCGGATAGTTTGCCAACAACGCAGTCTCTTCAGGGATTAGTGAGGCAAGCAGTTTTTCAAGATTTGCGATACCCTGTTTGAAAGCCAGCGAACCGTCGTCTTCCAACCGCGCCTGTGCTATCCATGACTCTATCATCGCAGCGTCTACACTTTCTGCCCCAATCGGCGCAGCACTTGCACCTGCAATCCTTTGTGCTATGGGGACGAGGTCGAAGATGCTAACAACACCGTCGCCATTGAGATCCACCGGTGAGTCGGGGGACACGCTGTTCCCCAACTGCTGTGCGACGAGGATTAGATCCAGAATGCTGACGACACCATCTCGATTTACATCCCCGGGCGTCACCCGTTCCTCAATAGTGATGAAGATTGGAGGCGGGCTTGCAGCAATACTATCACCGGTGGAGGAACCGAATTGAAGGTTATCCAGTGTCACCTCGGTTTCACCGGGGGATTCTGCCTTGAACGTGACCTGAACCAGGGTGCCGGTCCCACTCCCGCCTTGAGCCGAGAATCGTGCAGCACTGAGTCCTCCAATTTTACCCGCTGCGTTATCAATGGTTCCACCGTGGAAGAACGTGCTGCTGCCATCCATCTTCAGGAAATCTCCTTCGTTCACGTCGATGGCTTCAAGCGCAGCCGGGTCAAACGCAATATCAAACTGCCAGCCTGCCAAGTCCGAGATGTTTTCCGCGCGGATATTGAGGGTGAAGGTATCACCGAGGTGAATTGGGGTCGGAGAAAAAGTGTAGCCAATACCCATTGACACTATATATTCGGTGCCCGGTTCAAACCCAAAAAAGCCGTTACGAGTGCCAACTGCCACTAACAGGACATTTTTCCCCGCTTGAAGCGTAACAGGTAAAAAATCTGTGTAATCGTTTGCCCCGTGGTGACGGATAGATTCGTAAATTAGAACCCCATTAAGCCACACCTTGATCCTGTCATCGCTGCCGACGTATATTGTTGTTTCCTGTTCCCGTGGTGAATATAGGGACACGGTGCCGTAGATGATTCCGTCAGGAATGGCACGTCCCAGCATATCTGTAATGTTATGGGACCCCGCAGGTGGGAGTTTGCGCGAGGTCCACACGTCAGCACCAACACGGCTTCCCTGCACTGCACCATGGGTAGCAATATCGGTCTCTGTCACTGTCCCTTTGGTCACCTCCGATAATAAATCAGTGTCCTCATCCAGTTCGGCATCCGGCAACACAACCCATAACCAAGGTCCCTCTATCTTCGGGGCTTCTTTTGGAAATCCCGGGTTCTCGTACCAGAAGAGCGTGTTTATATTCTCGCGTATCCTATCCAAAGGCGAAAAGTTAGAGATCTCGTTGTTTGAAAGATTTAGCCGTGTTAAGTTCGCTAATCCCGCAATTGGGGATATGTCCGATATATCATTGTCGTAGATTATTAGCCATCGCAGTTTGGTTAAACGTGCAAGCGGGGATAAATCTGATATATTGTTGTGATGAAGATACAGTTCTTCCAGGTTGATCAAGCCCTCCAAAGGGGTGAGGTCTGATATCTTTGCGCCGGGAAGATATAGATGTTCCAGTTTTGTTAACCCTACCAGCGGAGATAAGTCAGATACGGAAAGGCTTCCTGCGTGAATGAGTTTTAGGTTGATTAGTCCTGCAAGGGGTGATAGATCGGATATGTCTGTGGAATTAAACCATAATGCCTCTATATTGACTAATCGTGCAGGTATCGACAGATCAGATACGAGGGTGTGGGCAAAGTCCAAATCTCGTAGATTGGTTAAACCCAATAATGGCGAAAGATCGGAAATCGGGTTATCATCAACGTCTAGCTCAATCAGATTGGTCGCAAATTGAAGTCCCGTCAAGTCTTGGATACCCCTTCTCTCCAGTTCCAGATGAGGTCCCAGCCTTTCAATGTCCTCCACGGTGATTGGGGCATTAGGGCTTTTGCCAAGTTCCTCCGCAATCCCAGCACGCAGGTTCGGATCTGGAATCTGAACAACGGCCTCCGGTTTCTGTTCTGGCGGCGTCACGACGGGAGGCACCACGACGGCTGCCGGGAAATTGAGCGAAAAAACTATGTCCCGAAAACTTGATGTCCATGCGTCCCGTTTCATAGTTCCATTCGGGCTGTCTAAGACCAACAATCCCGCGCTCTGTAGCCCCACATTCTCACGCACCTTTTCAAGCAAGGTTTCGGTGTCTAACCCTACCACCGCAGCGGCGTGTGCTGCGTCCACGTCGCCTTGAAACGCCTCGTGAAAACGGGATATCGGTTCGATATCATCAAACGCACCCCTTGTCTCTTCCAATGCATCCTCGTAGCGGTCCATATCCTCTTGGACGAGTGTATCCATCACTGACTGCTCAACGTAGAGACGTAACGCCTGTGCTTTGTCGTAAGTTGGGTTGGTATTACTCTCTATTACATCACGCACCTGGTCCTCAAAGGTATTCATACCCTCTATATGGCAGCCGAAACAGGATAAGCCTGTCCGTACCGTGGGATCACTTGCTGCGGGGTTAGAAACAATGTCTATCGGTGCTGCATCGAGGCGAAAACCGGACACATTCACTATAAGATACCCCTGCAATCCGTTGGGAAGATTGAAGATGACCTCCCCACCATCATGGGTGAAATTGAGTGGATGGGTGAAGATATTCTGTGTCCCAACACTGCCAGCAAAGTCATGACTCTTCCAATACGCGCCATAGCGAGAGGTATGTCGTTCCAACATCCGGTTGTTAGCCGAGACACCTGAATCGTTGGTGCCTGCCCGCCAGACGCGCACCCCCGGTGCATTGCTGATATTACGGTGGACATCGACCTCCAATCGTGTTTCTAACTCCCTATCAGTCAATGGGAGAGAGAGCAGATCGTGATACAGTGGGGGCAAAGATGCGGTTGCCACAAACCAGTCGATATGAACTGACGGCATATTACTTTGTGTTTCCGTTTGTAACCGTCCCAGTTGTTCCTTGAGTGTGATCTGTTCAGGTGCGTCAAACGAGATGTGATAGGGATATGCCGTTTCTATCTGTTCCCAGCCATCATTAACATCCCACTCATAGTGTCGCAGGTCGATGTAGAAGATTGTCCCTTGTGTGTCAATCGGCTGTGGGTTGATGACTGTTACCCCCCATGAGAGGCTATTGACCAGTTTGAATAGTGCTTTGCGATATTCTTGGAGTATCTGTGTTGATTCCCCTGCGTTATAGAGATGGGTCATTGTGAAGTAACGGGCAAACCCACGGTCAAATGATGAAAGGGACATCAGGTGCGTTTCGATAGTATTGAGTATTTCGCTAGGGGAGATGAACTGCCCATTGGTTGTAGGGGGTGCCGCCCAATCGGGAGCGCCTGCCTGTATCCAGTTTTTAACTGTTTCAATCTGTGAATCGGGTAACGGGGGACCGCCCAGCGGCATTAACTGCCCTCCTTCTCCAAGCAGCCGCTTATACAGTCTAGAAGTTTCTGGGTTTCCCGGAACAACAGGACCGTTATCTGTGGTGAGTGCATTATGTTCAATTAAAAGTATTGCTTTAAAAGCGCCATCGGGACCATGACAGATAAGACAACTCTGTTCAAAGATAGCGTAGGCGTCTTGGGCTATTTGTTGTTGGGGATGTACCTTTTGAGAGCTTACGATGAGAATTAATAAACAGATGATTGCAATGTGATAATGTTTACATATCCCAATCAAATTGGGGCCTATATGATGCTTAGGCATAAAGAAACCTCCCGATTGATAGCTTGCAAGGGTTGACTCGTGCTTGATATAGGTGACCTGCGTTATTATAGCATTACGGAACAAAAGAAGAATCAAAAAAATCTATGGGTACGGGCGAAAAATTTGTCAAAGCAGCACTGATTTAGCAGTTGTTCAAAACACCAGAAATTGGTATAATATCATTACATATCTACCGATCAGGAGCGGATCAATGGCTGAAACTCAGAAAACGCGGAACGTTACGAGTGACTGGTGGCTTGGAATGCCCCATACGGTCGAACCCAAGATCTTGGACTGGATAGAAAAATATCCTGACCAACTGGAACTGCGCCACACCACACAATACACAGGACATAAGATCTACGCATTGACGGTAACGAACAGAGCGATTCCGGCGGATGAAAAGAAAAAGCTGTTGACCACTGTTTCCCACGGGCATGAGCCAGCGGGCACTGCAGCAATCATGAATTTTATTAATCAACTGCTCACAGGCGAACACCTCGACGGAAAGAAAACGGATTTGACGGTAGAGACGCTTCTTGAGGAGACTCTGCTGACCTTTATCCCGATTGCGAATCCTGACGGTCGTTCCCGCGCACCCGTTGACTGTTGGGACGGCTCGATCTACGACGCCAATGAGTTTTTCGACTACATGAAAGGATGTCGCACAGATGGCAGTAGGTTCGATTGGCCCGAGCCGCGAGTGTGGAAGCAGAGCGAGGAAAATGTGGCGCGTGTTGGAATCACTTATGCACAAATCGACGAAGATACCTACGTTGAGAACTTCTGGGCGCCGGAGGGGACACAGTATGATGCATTGATGGAGGAACTGGGAGAAACCTACTACTACGATGCGCTTTTAGATCTGCATCAAACCTACGAGCAGGAAGAACAGTACGATACCTTTGTCCAGTATGCGGACGCAGATTGGATGCCGAAAGCACAGCAAGAGTATGCCATCGCTTGGGGGGAAGCGGTACAAGGTGACTTTGAAAGGATCGGTGCCCACTCCAGCGGGGTTCATACCGGCGGCGATGAACGCTGGATTATCCACCAATTTTCCGTCAAATATGGCACCCCCAACCTGCTGTTTGAAGTTCAGAATAACCACCCTAACACACCGATGGACGAGCAACTTCTTTACACTGAAATTGTAATTCGCGGCAGCGTTGAATACTTGCTTGGCAACGCTATAACTATATCATAACTAACCCACAGGAGTATTCCCATGAAGATTAAGCACATAGAAACAATGACCTTGGATATTCCCTTTTACGCCGACCATGTCACTCGCGCGATGCAGCGAGCCAACACCCACGATGAGCGCGTCCATCTGTGTCGCATTGAGACCGACAACGGTATCGTTGGGTATGGCGATAACAGTGTTCACGATGCAGACCGGCTGATCGGTCAGAATCCGTTCGTCATCATGAACGACGACTCCATCGGTTTCGGCGCGCAGTTGGCTGTGCTAGATATAGCAGGGAAAGCCGCTGGTGCACCGGTACACGCTCTGCTCGGCGATAAAGTGCGGGATCGCTGCCCTATCTCTTGGTGGGACATTGATATGCCGCCGGAAGATTGGGTTGCAGAAGCAAAGGAATCCCTCAAACGCGGCTATACCACCTTCAAGATGAAAGCCCGCCCTTGGTTCGACATCATTGAGCAGATAGAGACGGTCGGAAAGGTTGTGCCGCTCGATTACAAATTCGATGTGGACTTCAACGGCTTTCTACTGACTCAGGCGAAAGCCGAAATTATCCTCCAGCAGCTTGACCCGCACCCCAATATTGGGATGTATGAAAGCCCTTTCTATCTCCAGCAAGACCTGACAGGAGCCCGCATCCTCCGGGAACGTGTATGCAAGCCCATCGTTGAGCACTACCGTGACGAGGTTCTGCACGCTCATTGTAGTGATGGCTTTGTGATCGGTGGCGGTGTTACGCAAGTTCGGCGCGATGCCACACTCGCCGCTGCTTTCAACAAACCGTTCTGGCTGCAATTGGTCGGCACCGGTATCACGACCGCTTTTGCCGTCCATCTCGGCTCAGTCCTCTCGCACGCTCAGCTGCCTTACATCACCTGTTTTGAGTTGTGGGAACACAACCTGCTTAAAGATGGGCTTGAGGTGATAGACGGATTCATCGACGTGTCAGACGCACCGGGACTGGGGATTGAGGTCGATGAGAAGGTTATTGAGAAGTACAGGGTTGACCCCAGCACGCCAACACCGACGGCGTTGTACCGTCAGAAAAAACGGATCCTCCGTATCAATTGGCCTGGCGTTGGAAAGAAACAGCGAGTTTGGGAGTTCACCGACGAGGGAATTTATCAGCAGGCTTTCTACCAAGGCAACCTCCCCGGCTTTGAGCGTGGCGTAAATCTGGAGGTCATTGAGGACGATAATAGTCGCGGTTTTCAAAGGCAACATGAGAAACTGGTTGCCCAAGGTTTGTGATCGCTCAATTCTACACTGTCAAATGAACCCATAAACTAATGAATTAAAAGAGAGGAGTATTGCCATGTCAGAATATGCAGTCCTTGGCAAAAGACTGCCCAGAGTCGATGCCCTCGAAAAAGTGACAGGTGCGGCGCAATACGGGGCTGATGTCCACATGCCCGGTATGTTGCACGGAAAGTTTGTTCGCAGCGAACACCCGCACGCAAAGATTATTAGTATCGATACCAGCGAAGCGGAGAAACTGCCCGGCGTAAGAGCGATTATCACCCAAGACGATGTCGAAAGCGGACGACGCGTGTTTGCTTCTGATAAGGTCCTGTATCTTGGTGAGCCGATTGCAGCCGTTGCAGCAACAGATCCGGACATCGCAGAGGAAGCCGCAGATCTAATCAGAGTTGACTACGAAGTGCTACCTGTTGTCCAAGACGTTACCGAAGCTATCAAGCCGGACGCACCACGTCTGCACAGCGATGACGCGAAAGATGGACCCGCCCGTCGAGCAATTCGAACGAACTTGAGAAAGCTTGAACGGGATGACTCACAAGACCACGGTGTAGAAATTACCAAGTTAAATGCACAGTTGGAAGAGCTTGCAGACGAGGTCTACTACAACATCTCTGCTGAGACACACACAGCGGTTGGCGATGTAGAACAAGGTTTCGCAGAATCGGATTTAGTTGTGGAAGATACGTATGTCATTCCACGAGTTCACCAGACATACATGGAACCACACGTTTCCGTCGCTGATGTTGATTCCACCGGCAAGGTCACAGTGTGGGCAAGCACACAAGGTCCCTTCGCCATCCGATCTGGTATCGCGGGAACCCTCGGTGTGCCACTCACTCAGATTAATGTCATCCCGACGACGATGGGCGGTGGGTTTGGTGGGCGTTTTGGCGTTGCGTTGACGCATGTTCCTGCCGTTCTCCTATCCCAAAAGACGGGTCGTCCGGTGAAGATTCAGATGAGCCGCGAAGAGGAGTTCACCGATGGTCGTCCAGCACCCGGCTGTGTTATTAAGTTGAAAACCGGCGTAAAAAACGATGGTACAATCCATGCCCGTCAAGCACTTGCTTTTTGGGATTCAGGTTCTGTATCGGGCGCCTCAATTGGTAGTACGCTTCGAGTACGAGGTGTCTATAAAATCCCGCACCTAAAGGTTGATGCGTATGGTGTCTATACAAACAAGTCAGGCACAGCCGCCTATCGTGCACCCGGTACCCCCCAAGCTGCTTTCGCTGGCGAATCTCAACTGGATGACATTGCACGCAGACTTGGTATGGATCCAGTGGAATTTCGCATGAAAAATATGCGTGAAGAAGGTGATCTCATCCCCGGTGGTGGTCAACGCGGTGGAGCCAGAGAACCGAAGGTCGGTTATAAGGAAACGCTGCAAGCGGTTGCCAATGCCGTTGACTGGAAGAACCGAACTACAGGACCCAATCAAGGGTGGGGTGTAGCGATCGGTGATTGGACAAACGGTTGTGGGCCCGGCGGGATGTTCGTCTCTATCCACGAAGATGGCAGCGCGCGCATCTTCCACGGCTCGATGGATATCAGTGGCACCGATACCGCAATTACCCAGATCGTTGCTGAAGTGTTGACCCTTCCCTACGAAGAGGTCGCAATCACTCGCGGCGATACCAATTCGGCGCCTTATGCGACAGGCTCCGGCGGCAGCGTTGTTACCTTCACGATGGGGAACACCGCCAAGATCGCGGCTGAAGATACGCGTGAACGTATTCTTGAACTCGCTGCTGAACGGTTGAATACAGAGGTAGAGAATCTCAAGTTGGAGGGTGGACAGGTGGCTACAGTTGTCGGCGATCCCCCGAAAGCTATTGGATTCGGTGAGTTGGCTGCATACAGCCTCTCAACAACAGGTGGTCCTATCGTTGGCAAAGGTTCATTCGCTCGGCAACCGACGGCGCCTGCCCTTGCTGCACAAATCGCTAAAATCGAGGTCGATACGGCGACCGGCAGAATCAAGGTGCTGAAGATGGCAGCCTCGCAGGATGTTGGTTTCGCGATCAACCCGATGGCAGTTGAAGGGCAAATTGAGGGTGGTGCGGTACAAGGTTACGCTTGGGCGACCATGGAGGAGATGCAGTATGACGAGAACGGTAGTGTGAATCCGGGGTTTGTTGATTACCGTGTGCCGACCACCGCGGACCTCCCTACTGTGGAGTCGATTATCGTTGAAGTAGAAGCCCCGCAAGGACCGTTCGGGGCAAAGGGTGTCGGTGAGCCACCCATCACCCCAACGTTAGCAGCTATGGCAAACGCCGTTGCCGACGCGGTTGGCGCCCGGATAACGGAACTCCCGATGACGCCAGAGCGGGTTGTCAATGCAATCAGTGGTAACGGCAAGTAAACTACTGACGCTACAAAACGTATACTTGATATGTCATAAGACCGTAGGCGGGGCATCCCCGATAATTAGTTTACTCCGATTTATCGGGGCGATCCAAAGCGACTTGCCCCGCCACGATATGCTATCTTGAGATGGATAAACTATGACCGCTAACCAACTTGCTGAGTGGGTGATTGATGCCCGTCAACGTACCTTCGATATTGTCGCAGATCTCAGCGATGAACAGATAATGAGTCCATACCTCGCTATCGTCAATCCGCTGTTATGGGAGATTGGGCATGTCGCATGGTTTCAAGAGAAGTGGGTACTGCGAGATACCTGCAAACAGAAACCGATTCGTGATGATGCCGACGTACTTTGGGATTCTATCGCGATCCCTCATGAAACACGGTGGGATCTGCCGTTGCCTTCTCGTGAGGGCACGTTGGCATATATGCGAGAAGTGCGAGACCAGATTATAAACAAACTCCAGCGCGGAGGAGTGAGTGAAGAGTTAACATATTTCGTGCGCTATACCACCTACCACGAAGACATGCACAATGAGGCGTTTACGTACACCCGTCAGACTTTGGGATACACGCCACCGCGCTTTTCTGCTGTCCCTGAAAGTCATCTTGGTATAGGAGGCGGACCCTTACCGGGTGATGCTCAAATCCCCGGTGGCACGTTGATGCTGGGGGCTTCGCCCGATGAACCCTTTGTGTTTGACAACGAGAAGTGGGCGCACCCCGTCGAAATCGAGCCTTTCGCTATTGCACGCGCCGCCGTAACTCAATCAGAATTTGCTGCGTTCACCGAGGATAGCGGCTACCTCCGGAAAGAGCTATGGACTAAAGAAGGCTGGGAGTGGAGAGAATCCGTAGACGCGACGCATCCTGTCTACTGGCAGACCTCAAATGAGGGTTGGCTGCGTCGGCATTTCGATAAATGGGTGCCACTTGAGCCGCACCTTCCGGTCATCCATGTTAATTACTACGAAGCCGAAGCCTACTGCCGGTGGGAGGGTCGCCGACTTCCAACAGAACCCGAATGGGAGACAGCCGCTGCTGTCGAACCAAACTCAACTGGGGATGGACTCTCTTCGCGGAAGCGGCGCTTCCCTTGGGGGGATCAACCTCCGACCCCAGAACGCGCCAACCTCGATTGGAACGCGATGGGCTGCATTGACGTGGGAGCGTGTCCAAGGAGTGACAGCCCCTTCGGCTGCCGACAGATGATCGGTAACGTCTGGGAGTGGACAAGTACTCCCTTCCGACCCTATCCGGGCTTTGAAATTGATCCATACAAGGAGTACTCCGAACCGTGGTTTGAAACCCGTAACGTACTGCGGGGCGGCTGCTGGACGACCCGTTCACGTCTCATCCGTAATACATGGCGGAACTTCTATACACCAGATCGGCGGGATGTCTTGGCGGGATTTCGGACCTGTGCGATCTGAATCAGCAACTGAGCTTGATCACTACTTTCACCCTATGGCAGATAATGACAGAACAAGGGTTACCGGACGGTGTCAATCTAATTAAGGCACCCAAACATAATCAGCAGCAATCGCTGAAGGATGCGGTTGCAGAAGGATTTAAAAAAACGCCGAAAAGCACTCCCGCTCTCCTCTTTTACGATACAGCCGGTTCAAAACTTTTTGAGCAGATTTGCAAACTCCCCGAATACTATCCAACCCGAACCGAGCATAAGATCTTGAGCGGCAATGCGCGGGACATCATCTCAATAGCCACCGGCGAAGTAGAACTCGTGGAGCTTGGCAGTGGAAGTTCCGCCAAAACACGACTTCTGATTGATGCAATTCTCGCCCATCAAACCTATCTTCACTACATACCGACCGATATTTCGACCAACTTTCTGCTCGAATCGTCGGTTGCCCTCAAAAACGAGTACGAACGGTTGTCGGTTACGGGGATTGCAGCCGAGCATAGCGATGCACTTCGGCTATTGCCCGAAGGGGGCAGCCAATCCCGTCTTTTCCTTTTCCTCGGCAGCAATATCGGTAATTCTGATCCGGAAGAAGCAGTCAGTTTCATCGGACAGATTCGCCGTCGAATGCGTACGGAGGACCGCCTGCTGATAGGTTTCGATTTGGTGAAAGATCGCCAAGTACTTTTCGACGCCTATAACGACGATGCAGGGGTAACGGCAGCGTTCAACAAGAATTTGCTGGTTCGGATTAACCGCGAATTGGGCGGAGATTTTGATCTCAATCTATTTGACCATCACGCTCCGTTTGTCGAGGACCATTCTCGCATCGAAATGCGCCTAATCAGTCGGTGTGCTCAGGGGGTTTATCTGGAATCTCTGGGGCAAAGATTCGATTTTGAAGTAGGCGAGTATATTCACACGGAAAACAGCTACAAGTACACGCTTGACGGTTTTAGTTCTCTTTGTGCAGCGGCAGGCATGAAGATACAGGAATACTGGCTTGATGAACGCGAGTGGTTTGCGGTAGGGTTGTTCCGCGAAGCCAGCGGAGGATAGAAGCATGAATGAAAGCAAAATCGCACTGAGGGATGTCGAGATGCGTTTTGGCGACGTTATCGCGCTCCACTCGACCAACTTGCAGGTTGAAGCGGGGCAAACGACGGTGCTAATCGGTCCGAGCGGTTGCGGCAAATCCACAATTCTGCGGCTAATCATCGGCTTATTAACCCCAACATCTGGGGCAGTCGAGTTTGAGGGCGAGTCCGTTTCGCAAGCCAACATCCTCACACTACGACGTCGGATGGGTTATGTGATTCAGGATGGGGGACTATTTCCGCATCTGACTGCTGCCCAAAATGTGACCCTCATGGCAAGGCATCTCCAAACCTTTCAAGAGGACCAGATTCAAACAAAGTTGGATGAGCTCTGTGAACTGACGCGCTTCCCGAAAGATGGACTTGTGCGCTATGCTGTCGAACTCTCCGGTGGACAGCGTCAGCGTGTCAGTCTGATGCGTGCGCTTGCGCTGGACCCCGACGTACTGCTACTTGACGAACCGCTTGGCGCGTTAGACCCGATGGTTCGTGCGTCCCTGCAAACAGAATTGAAGGAAATCTTCAACAGGCTCGGTAAAACTGTTATCCTCGTCACCCACGACATGGCAGAAGCCGGATATATTGGAGACAGCATCGTTCTCATGCGGGAAGGTTGCATTGTCCAACACGGAACCCTTAATGATCTCCGAGAGCGACCGGAGGATGATTTCGTCTCGGAATTCATCACCGCGCAGCGGAGTTTAATTCAGTTGTGAGATGGGATAGAGGGAAAAAATGAAAAAACAGCGAAATTCAAACAACCAACAACAAAATATCTCACGTTTCACGTTTTACACCCTATCCCTCCTTCTGCTTATCTATCTCCTGCCCTCCGCCGATGCTCAGACAATCGGCGTTGGTTCCAAGCGGTTCACAGAGTCTTATGTCTTGGGTGAGATAGCAAAGAAACTGCTGGAAGATGCGGGATACGATGTCGAATTTAAGCAGGGGATGGGCGGCACGATTATTGTATGGGAGGCTCTGAAGAATGGCGACATCGCCATGTATCCCGACTATACCGGCACCATCCAAGAGACGATTCTGAAATCAGCCACCCCAATGACCTCCGAGCAGATGCGGAGTACGCTCGCTGAACACGGTATCGGCATGGCGGGTGAGTTGGGTTTCAACAACACTTACGCGTTTGCCATGCGCCGCGCACATAGCAATTCTTTGAACATACATAAAATCTCAGATCTACAGGCTCATCCAAATCTCAAGGTAGGATTTACGCACGAGTTTCTGGAACGCGCGGACGGTTGGACGCCGTTGAGCCAGCGTTATGGGTTGCAGATTAAACCGCGCGGGATGGAACATGCTCTGGCGTACGTTGCGCTCAATGATGCGGAGATTGACCTCATGGACGCCTATTCCACCGATGCCAAACTTGTTGAGTACGATCTAACCGTTCTGGAAGACGATCTACACTTTTTCCCCAAGTATAATGCCGTCTTCCTGTACCGGTTGGATACCGATCAAGCTGCAATCGACGCGATTCGTAGGTTAGAAGGTAAAATCGATGAAGAGCTGATGACGCGATTGAACGCGGAAGCTGAACGCACAAAAGACTTTGCCGCTGCTGCGTCACTTTACTTCGGTGAAGTTGAACACAGAACGGTGGAGGTCGGATCCGAGTCCTTTCTGTCCAAGCTGGTGCGCTGGACAGGACGCCATCTGATGCTCGTTGGTGTTTCAATGGTAGTTGCAATCTTGGTCAGTATCCCGCTCGGTATACGTGCCAGCCGTCCTGGACTGCTCAGCCAGATCATCATAGGTGTGCCGGGAGTTATGCAAACCATTCCGTCACTGGCACTGCTCGCGCTACTTGTGCCGGTACCCATGCTCGGTATAAGTCCGACAACGGCGATTGTTGCGCTCTTTCTCTACAGTCTTTTGCCAATCGTTCGGAACACCGCGACCGGGCTTCAGAATGTCCCGACACAGTTGAGAGAATCTGCTGCCGCCTTGGGTCTCGAACCAACTGCCCAACTCACAAAAGTGTATCTACCTATGGCGTCGCGGACAATTCTTGCGGGGATCAAGACCAGTGTTATCATCAACGTTGGAACCGCTACACTCGCTGCCCTCATCGGGGCGGGCGGGCTCGGTGAACCGATTATCAGTGGACTTGCTCTCAACGATGCTGAGGTTATCCTGCAAGGTGCTATTCCGGCGGCGTTGTTGGCAATCTTAGTTCAGGTATGCTTTGACGCTCTGGACCGCCTGATTATTCCGAGAGGCTTGCGTCTGGAGGAGGCGTCCCAAAACTCCGCTGCAGGCGAATAAAGGTAGGGGAAATCCTCCGATAGATCGGGATGCAAGCAGTCCGATACATCGAGACTGCCCTCGATTGCATCGGGGCACTTGTGGTTGCCTAAAAAATCATAGAACTTGTCAAATTATGGACAGAAAAATCTTGGAGGAGAAAATGGACTGGGAAATCAAAAAGAGAGGGCGTGTAACCTATTACCGGAAGAAAACAAACGAGGTTTTTTCGGATTTAGTTGTCGAAACGCTCGACAACGGCGACCTCAAAATCCGCTTCGTCGGTATGACGGGCGCGCTCGCAGCAACCAACGAATTGGGGCTGGACGGAGTAGCACGTATGGACCCAGAACAGGAGATACCACGTATCTTCGACACATGGGAGATGTACGTACGCGAAGCAGGAATCTGTAATTCTCTGGCGGAACTCGATTTCTTGGAGGTCCATTCCTTTGGAGCGGCTCCCAAAGAACCACATCCGTTGGTCGAGCCAGAGGGCTACGCGGCGGAAAAGGAACGTATCCGCCAAGCCTATGCACAGGCTTATGCGGGTTACTGGAAGGAGAAAATGCCCGAGAACGGACTACCGGTGCGGTTCACAGTCTATCTGGACGAACTACCAGATACAGCCGCCAGCTACGAGTTCGGGGCAGTGGCGCTCTACCAAAGATCAGCAAAGTAAGTTGTACTAACCTACTCTCCTGAAGTAGCATTTAGGAGCGAAACATCTCAAAACCGTTTCTGAAACACTAATTGGCTTTCAACATTGTGGGGAGAAACGCTCGTCTGTAGGTCCAATCCCAAAGAGCTCTGTTTTCTATTATAGCTTTTCGCAGCGATGCGAGCATCTATCGCGCTGACAACGTGATTCAAAATTGCTATTCCAAGAAAGGTCTTTGCCAATTCGAACTTCTCATTGGCATCCATCCGTAGTTGATAAGCCACTTCACGTTGTGGTGAATCAGGAGTCTTTCGGTTCTCGTCCTTGAACGCCTTGCGATCCTGCCAATACCATTTTCCAACCCTTTCAAGCGGTTCGCCGTTGTTATCCGTATAAACATTATGCCAATTATCAAACAGTGTTGCGTGCTCGAAGTCTTCGATAGGATCCCATTCATGAATCTTTGTAGGTCCTTCAAAAGCGACGTGATTTCTCACATGCTCCCGATAGTCCTCTCGAAGGTCCTGTGCGCTGCTGCGTGTGATAAAGTAGGCAGCAAGTAACCCCACCTCCGCAGCAATCTGAAAATAACCGCGTTTCGCACCGATATAGAGTTGGCCCGCACCGGGAACAAGTGCCGAGTATAGAAATGCTTTTGTCGGAGATTTCATCGGTTCTGCATTCAATGCGCTTTGGTGTCCCTCAATAGATGGAATTTCGCTCTGCTTGGTTGGCAATATCTGCGAACCCATTGCAGAAGTGAGTCGAAACGATGGAACCCGAAAATTTTCAGAGAGAGGTGAAATTTGGGAGGATTCGACCGTGGTCTCCTTTGACGCAATCCCCAGCTGCATAGAAATCTCAATACCGAAAAGCGCTACAAGCAACATCCAGCAACTATGTTTCATTCTTTATTCTTTCTTTATAATGAATTGGAAAAATAAGTAGAAATTGCTAATAACTCCGACCTTCGCGAAGTTTCCAAAGTCGCCCCTGATAAGTGATGCATCCCGCCTGTCCCGATTTATCGGGCCCGGTAGGTGCGGTTTTCAACCGCACCGGTTTGGAGTGTCTCATTAATTCTAAGTTCCCCCATAATTCCAAGATCTACCAGTTGGTCACAGATTCTATCAAGCCCGATCTAAAGACATAATTTCGGAAATGCTTAGAATTGTAGGATGAGCGCAAAGACATTGAGACGCTGCTGCTCTGGACCCCCGCCGGGAAGCTGCGCGAAGTCAATCTGATAGTTAAGCAAACGAACCCCTAAACCGTAAGTCAGATGATCGGTAAAGTTAAGCAGGTCAATACCGGGTTCTTCCTTGTAACCAACGCGGAGTGCCAAGAAACTTCCCAGCCAATATTCAAGTCCAACACTCTTCTGTAGATGCCTCCATTCAAAGGCGTTGACACCGACCCCCCGATCCGAAAGCAATCCGTCGCGTGTAAATTCAGGCTTCAGTTCCTCTTTTGCTTCAAGCCTTCGCTCGTTATCCTGTTTTATGGCTTCGTTGAGTCGGATTAAATCGGCCTGTAATTCATCTTCATCCTCTCTTAATTTATGGATGGATGCAGTCAAGTCACCAATTAACCTTAACTGATGGTTTCCTTGATTATAGAGAGTTGCTGCTGTTCCAAATCTGAACATACGCGGAAGCGGATCGCTCTGGTTTTCATCTATAAAATGTATCCGTGTTCCCCAGTTCTGGATAGCCGCACCGACCTGAATAGGAACCGGTGTGGAGGGTATGTCGTATTGCATTCCCAAATCTATGGCGTACGCGCGCGCGCCTTCCTCTCCTAATTTCAGAGAGATTACTTTGCCACTGACGCCGCCCAACAGTCCTTTCGCCAATTTATCCGCATAAGAGACCGTCCATACCCAGTTCGTTCCAAGATTCTCCGTGCGTATCGGTTCCGGGGAATCAATTGTCACATCAATCGTTCCCTGCCCTTCGAGTTGAAGCATACTGCCGAGCGTCCCTGCATCACCTAACGGCATTGCACCGGCGAAGAAAGCGTAATACAAACCCTCCCCTGCGTCTCCGAAAAGCTGGGTCCGGTCTATGTACGAGATAGCAGCTTGTCTCTTTTCCATAATCCCCAATCCACCCGGATTCCATAAAGCTGCTGTAACATCGTTATTAATCGCTGAGAACGCATCACCCAATGCGGCAGCCCGCGTACCACCCCCGAGATCGAGGATTTTAGCAGCCGTTGTTCCCGGACCCGCCGAAACCGGGAGAACGACAAAAAGTGTCATGCATAATAATAAAATGGTTGTAGATAAAATATCTACCTGTTTCATTCTTGGAATCTCCTTATATCGTTCCTTAAAAAGAGTGATAAAGCTGGTATCTACGACTGCTCCAAACGGAAAACGGCTTGAATAGGTTTACAGAAAGAAGGATTTCCGCTCCTATTCTTCTTCCTTTTCAACGAAGTCAAGCGCAGCTGAATTCATGCAGTAACGAAGCCCTGTCGGTGGTGGCCCATCGTTAAAAATATGACCAAGGTGTGCATCGCATCGATCGCATATAGCCTCTGTTCTAATCATACCAAAACTGGCATCGGTTTCCGTTTCAATGCCATCCTCTGAAATCGGTGCCCAAAAACTGGGCCAACCGGTGCCAGACTCAAACTTGGTTTCTGAACTGAACAGATCTGCTCCACAACAGACACATTGGTATACACCCTCTCCTTTAGCGTTATTGTATTTACCGGTGAAGGCGGGTTCCGTACCTTTTTGCCGAGTAACGTAATACTGCTCTGGAGTCAGCTGCTGTTGCCATTCCGCATCTGTTTTTCTTATTTTCTCAGACATGTTTATTCCTTTCTGGTAGGTCTGCCTCAGTAGGAGCAGATAGATTCCCTACAGGTTTAATCCAGATGTAATATAATTTCATCCCCGTCTACTGTAACGGGGTAAGTTTTGACACGCATACGCGAATCATAAAGTGCGGTTCCGGTTTTGATGTCAAATTCCCATTGGTGCCAAGAACACTTGATAATCTCACCTTCACGTTCAAAGTCGACATGATAGGTTTCGTCAGATATAACATGTGGTCGAAGTCGTCCTTGGCAGAGCGGACCGCCCTTGTGCGGGCACATATTCCTTAGCGCATAAAACGTCCCATCAACGTTAAACACACCAATCCCTCCCTTACCTCCCACCGACACAATTTTCCGTTCGCCGGGCGGTAAATCGTTCACTTTTCCAACTATATGGCGCTGCATCGTGAATCTAACCCTTCATTGTATTATATCAGAAAGCCGTTTCCTGATAAAACAGACGGGCAGAAGCCCCACCCAGGGATTGCACACTCACCGTTCCGTTAATATAACCTAAGTTGCTAGTTAGCCTGTATGCCGCCTTTCCGCACTCGCCACTAATCGAAGTAACGATACACATGTCGCCCCGCTGGGGCTTGGGGGTGTGGGAAGTCACTGCTGCTATAAACATGTCGCCCCCGCTGGGGCTAAAAAACGGGGCAGGTCCTCGAACTATACACATTGCGCTCCGCTGGAGCGCAGGCATTGACCGCATCGCCGTTCTATAAACATATCGCTCCTCATGAGTTTTAAGAAATAAAACGGGTAATTCTATATTTCCCCCAGACCCGGTAGGTGCGGTTTCCAACCGCACCGGACATCGCTCGGAAATTACCCAATTAATAAATTAATCTTCATCCGGAGCGAAAGATAGAATCTCTCAATTTTAACGACAAACCGATGGATGCTCAACACTAGTGCTCTGTCAGGCAAATTATGGTTGTGTATATTGATTGAAAGCAAACGGTAACATATACAGGACTTACGCACTTTAGACTGTAGTTGCCCGATTCATCGGGCGTTGGAAAGAGTGTCATGCGGCGATAAATCGCCGAACTACAGGGCTTTGCCCCTTCAGCGGCGTAAGTCCTAATATATAATAATTGCAAAACTTATCTGATTGAGTACTAGCAACTTGCGTTAATACAGCATCAAAATATCACGCAGCACGTTCCACAACCGCATCCGTCATCCGCAGTCGATGTGCATAGAGTTCACAGGCGTTCTCAACAAAGACGCGTCGCTTGAGTTCTGGAGAGATGCCGGGTAGCACCGTCGTCGGGTCATCCCAATCCCAGTGAGGATAATCGCTCGCATAAACGAGGATCTCATCGGCGTGTAACCATTCGAGGAACTTGTTCCGGTCTGCGCGGGTTGGTGGTTGTTCCATCGGTTGGGAGCCATAGCGGATGTGCTGGCGAATATATTCACTCGGCAGCTTCTTGACCCACGGCGTGTAATCCCGTGTCGATTTCCAGTCGGCATCCATATGCCACATCAACCCCGGCAGCCAAAAGGTATCATGCTCGATGAAAAGGAACCTAAAATTCGGAAATTTCTCAAAAACACCCTCGCAGATTAGGCTGACTGTGTGAGCCATCGCGATCTGTGGACGTGCCATACGCATCTCCAGGTAGTATGACGGGTATCCGGCGGCAGTTGGGGCGTTGGCGATTCCGGAACCCTCCGCACCGAAATGAACGCACATCGGCAAGCCGTGCTCGTGAGCAGCTTCGTAGATCGGATGATAAAACCGATTCCCAAAAGGCATACGCGCACCGGCGGGCATAATCACCTGAAAAACCGATGGATTCTCGCCAAGCCGATGAATTTCCTCCGCTGCCTGTTGTGGATCCGTTGGAGCAATGGCGATAGATGCCTTGAACCGGGAATCCGCCTTAACCCAAGTTTCGAGCGTCCAGTCGTTGAAGGCACGGCACATCGCTGCACCATAATCGGAATTTGGGTGAACCGCAGCCCCGTAAACCGTAGACCCCGACAGCACAGCGATATCAATTCCGTGGAGGTCTAAGTGTTTCTCTCGTGCAAGCTCAATGTTACTACCGGGGTGTTCGTCTTGGCCTTCCCACAATTCAGCACGAACTCCCCCGCGTGGCATGTTCGTGTAACCAACCCCTGGCATCATTGTTCCAAAGTCTTTGATGTGCTCTACATAATGTCGAGGCAGGTAAGGGAACAGATCTTCTTGCTTCTTTGTCGAATGGTGTAAATCGCAGTCAATAATGTTGATTGTTTGTGTGTCGATAGCAGATTCTTCGCGTACCGTTTCCATAAAGTCTCCTGTCACTATCAGAAATTAGACCTTGTGGCGTGAACCTAATTCGTGGACTTGCCGTTGTATAATCTGGTATAATTCACCGCTGGGATTGGCCTTTGCACTCTGAAATTCTTTTTCTATTTCCTGCTCGTTTCGAATTGCCACACCCAGAACGCAAACAACCCTTGAGCGGAGGTGAAAGGTTGGATTTTGGCAACCTCACGGAAGCGTAGGGAATTGCTAAAATTTTGTCTATATAATAATACCCTACAGAAGATATAGATTCAAGTCCTGTAAACAATTACTTACGAGCGAGAAATAAAAAATCCCTTCAAAATCAACCCACAAGAGATTAAATACAGATTGAAGGATGAAAATGGAGGCGACAAATGAATGTTGCAGAGCTGTTCGTGAAATGTTTAGAAGCTGAAGGTGTGGAGTATGTCTTCGGTGTGCCGGGAGAGGAAAACGCGCATTTCATGATGGCGTTAGAGGACTCTTCCATACCGTTTATCCTTACTCGCCATGAACAGGGTGCCGCTTTTATGGCGGATGTCTATGGCAGATTGACCGGCAGGGCAAGTGTCTGCCTTGGGACCCTGGGACCCGGGGCGACCAATCTAATGACCGGCGTTGCCGATGCCAATATGGATCGTGCGCCGGTGGTCGTGGTCACTGGACAGGCTGACAGCCGGCGCCAGCACAAGGAAAGCCATCAAAATATGGATGTGGTCGGGATGTTCCAGCCGGTCACCAAATGGGCAAGCCCTATCATTAACTCGGAAAATATCCCCGAAGTGGTTCGTAAAGCCTTCAAATTGGCTGAAACAGAAAAACCAGGGGCCTGTCACATCGAGCTTGCAGAAGACATCGCTTCCGAATCGACCAACAATATCCCTATTCCCAGGCAACGCCTACGCCGTGCCGTGCCGGACGATAAAATTGTCGACCAAGCCATGGATCTGATCCGCCATGCGAAGCGTCCAGTAATCCTTGCGGGCAACGGCGCTATCCGCAAACGAGCGAGCAAGCAGCTCCGTGAGTTTGCCCAAGCGACAAACATTGGCGTAATCAACACTTTTATGGGGAAGGGTGCCGTTTCCCGCCATGCCCCCTACAGTCTGTTTACCATCGGCTTACAGGCGAAAGATCTCGTTGCTTGTGCCGTTGATGCTGCTGATTTGGTGATAACCCTCGGCTATGATCTGGTGGAATACCATCCGCGTCTATGGAATCACGGGGGTCACAAAAAAATCGTCCATATCGACTTTCTGCCAGCCGAGGTCGATGAAGATTATCGTGTCGATGTCGAAGTTATTGGAGATCTGGCACACGCATTGTGGATGCTCAATGAACGGGTTAAAGACACACCTCTTCAGTTTGATGGTCATCAGCACCAAACCATCCGAGAGGAGATGTTGGATGAGTTTGCCCGACACAAAGACGATGAGACAGTCGGAATCATCCGTCCCCAGAAGGCGCTCTGGGATGTACGCGCAGCGCTAGGTCCCAGCGATATTTTGTTGAGCGATGTCGGGGCGCATAAAATGTGGATCGCACGCTACTACCAATGTGATGAGCCGAATACCTGCTTCATTTCTAACGGCTTCTGTTCCATGGGATTTGCACTGCCGGGCGCGATCGCTGCGAAAATGGTATCTCCAGAACGCCGTGTACTCGCCATCTGTGGCGATGGTGGCTTTCTGATGAATGTTCAAGAGATGGAGACCGCTACACGTTTGGGAACGAACATTGTGGTTATGGTCTGGGAGGACGGTGGCTACGGGCTCATCTCTTGGAAACAGGACAACCAATTCAACCGCCATACCAACCTTTCGTTTAGCAATCCGGACTTTGTTAAGTTAGCCGAATCCTTCGGTTGGGAAGGGATCAGGGTTGAGAATGCAGCAGACCTCGCACCCGCCTTGGATCAGGCTTTTCACGCGGACAGGCCCGCGCTTATTGTGATTCCCATCGATTATCGGGAAAATGCCCTGCTGACCCAGCGTTTGGGGAATATTGCCTGTCCGATATAACCGATTTTAGGGTTGACGGAGTTTGTAGGTCATGGTATAGTGATTTTCCGTTTTCTCGTACAAACTGTTAGCTTGTCATCGTACAATTTTACACGCCGAATCAATAGTTGCGAAGAATCAAAACTGGTGAATTGACTCGACGCTGGATATTGACTATATGAACTTGCGCTTTGAATGGGATGCCAACAAGGCTAACGCCAACATCGCAAAACACGAAGTGAGTTTTGAAGAAGCTGCAACTGTATTTCAAGATGTAACGGCTATCATCTTTGACGACGAAAATCACTCCGACGAAGAGTTAAGAGAGATTATCGTTGGACACTCTGTTAGGAGTCGTTTACTTCTGGTATGTTTTACCGAGCGTAACGATGCAATTTGCATTATCAATGCTCGAAAAGCAACAAGGAGAGAACATCAAGATTATGAAGAACACCAACGTCGCTGAACACGCCTCTAGCCTATCCGATGAAATGCAAGACGAATACCAATTTGACTACAACAAAGCCAAACCGAACCGTTTTGCGTCGCAAATTGGGCAGGACCAATTAATGATTGTTCTTGATCCGGATGTCGCTGCTGTCTTCAAAACTACTGAATCCGTGAATCAGGTATTGCGGACAATCATCACTTTAATGACCAAGATGCAAAGAGGTATTAACTAAATTTTGTATTCTGTTTCACAATCCTTGCAAGCCGTTATCTAGTTCTACACAATCATACAACCACTTTTCGCCGCTTATATAACCGGAGGAGAAGCTAATGCACGTAGGTACACAGCAATTTAACACATCTGATAAAGATCTGGAATACTTGGCAAGGCACGGGGTTTTCAACAAGAATGAGAACTTTATCACATTCCATCGAGCGTACGGTTGGGATGTGAAGGAGTTAAAAGAGAAAAAGGAGAAGTGTGCCAGATTCGGTATTGACATGGAGATGGTTGCGATCCCCCTTGCTCACCTGAACGTCAACGGTGGCGGCATCCCCAACTTCATGCTCGGTAACTATGAGGAAGGTGATAAGGAGATCGAGCTGGTCTGCAATATGATTAAGCAGGCAGCCGAGGCTGAGATACCAGCGATTAAGTACTTCCTCTGCGCCTTGGAGAACCAGCGCACGGAGAGCAAACCACCCGGACGGGGAGGTTCCCAATACAGTACGTGGAACCTTGAGGAAGCGGATTCCGCCACACCGAGATTTGATGAGCCGGTCACCGCTGAAATGAACTGGGCACGGATTACTTACTTCCTTGAACGCGTTATTCCCGTGGCAACCGAGTACAAAATCCGAATGGCTTGCCACCCCTGTGATCCGTGGCTGCCGGCCGGATACAAAGGTGTAGATCGAGTGATGGGAGGATTCGACGGCTTCAAGCGTTTTATCGAGATTTGTCCCAGTCCGTATCACGGTGTCAACCTATGTCTCGGCTGTATGGCGGAGAGTGTAACAGATCCCCGGAACGAGGTGCCCGATATTATCCGATACTTCGGCTCTCGAAAGAAGATATTCCTCTGCCACTTCCGTAACATCATCGGTGCTCGCAACAAATTCCAAGAGGTATGGCCCGACGAAGGGGTGATGAATATGCGCTGGAACATGAAAGCCCTCAAAGAGGTCGAGTATCCACACATGGTTGTTCCTGATCACGCACCGGGACATAAAGATCCGGAGAGCGGTCGGCAGGCATTCGCGTATGAGTTCGGATATATCAAAGCGATGATGCAAGCAGTCGTGGACGAGGATTAAATTCCACTTTTGTCGCGCGGACAGCAATTCACAGGATTAAGCGTGCAAATGTGCAGGTCTTCGGAAGACGGAAATATGTCCAACAATCAACTACCTCCTCACGGACGCAATTGGGAAAAAGTCAAAGCCGAGATGGAAGCAGTGCAAAAGGACGACTCCCCTTGGTACAATGAGCGCATGTTCATCGGGGGAAGCTATTTTGGTGGTGAGGAGGTTGTCGAGGTAGCGAATGAAGCCTACCAGATGTATATCAATTATAACGGACTCTACGCTACCAAGATATTTCCCAGCCTTGTCCGCTACGAAACGGATATTGTTGGCGCGTTGCTGGAAATGATGAATGCCCCGACCGGAGCGGGTGGCAGTATCACGACGGGTGGCACCGAGAGCTTGATCATGGCGGTGAAAACCGCGCACGCATGGGCGCACGACCACCGTCCGGGCGCAACGCAACCCGAAATTCTGATACCTCACGCGGCACATCCTGCTTTCGATAAGACAGCTCATCTGATAGGAATTGAGGCTGTGCGACTGACCCAGAGCCCCGATTTTCGTGCGGATGTCGATGCGATGGAACGCGCCATCAATGCTAACACCATCATGCTTGCTGCTTCTGCCCCTTCCTACCCTTTTGGTGTTACTGACCCTATTCCTGAAATTGCTGCCCTGGCTGAGAGGCACGGTTTGTGGCTACATGTGGATGCCTGCCACGGTGGCTTCATCTTCCCGTTTGCACGCAAATTGGGCTACTCCATTCCTGACTACGATTTTGCAGTCCCCGGTGTCACATCAATCTCTGTGGATGTACACAAGCTGGGCTATGCCAACAAGGGTGTGTCTGCCCTGCTTTTGCGCGATGCCAACTTGGAAGCCTACCAGCGATATACCTTTGATGCTTGGCCCTCTGGTACATATTCCACACAGAACCTGATGGGATCTCGTTCAGGGGGTGGACTCGCCTCCGCTTGGGCGGTGCTGAACTACCTTGGCGAGGAGGGCTACCTTGACCGTGTGGGTAAGATTCTCGATACCAGAGAGCGATTTCTTGACGGCCTCCGAGGGATCAACGGACTAGAGATCTGGGGCGAACCGGAGGCATACCTTGTCACCTTCGGTTCAAATACCTTCGATATCTTTGCGGTCGATGAAGGCATGGCCGAGCGGCGTTGGATGAACAGCCGCCTGCTAGACCCCCCAGCGATCCACCTGTTTTTAGACCTGTCCCACGGCTCTATCGTCGATGAGTATCTCCACGATCTTGCTGAAGTTGTTAGAGCGGTGAAGTCAGGTGAGATACAGAGCCGGGAAAAAGGTGCTTCGTACTCAAGATGACATGCGAATTAATCTTTCACGCTCTTTATTCTACCCAAGCTGCTGGTTGATGAGCTGAGCGTTAGAATGCTGGCAAGAACACAATAACAAGGAGAGTGATTTAGATGGCTGAAGCGCAGGGCCCTCGGTGTGGTTCCGAGAAAATCATGTACAACTTGAGAATTAGAGATCGCTACGACGTTTGGATAGCAGAAGATTTGGAACTGGAAACACAGGGTAACCCTGATGCCCTAATTTTCAAACAAACTCACAAAGAGGCATTAAGGGCAACTGTCTGCGGTGAATGTGGAGACGTTGGACTTTCCGTCGAGAATCCGAAGGCGTTATGGGCAATCTACACTCAAGCGAAGAATCTATAGAATGTACACCCCGCGCCGGCTTTGCAAACGCGGTATGCAAGAAACCATTCTCGCTCCAGAGAAGCGATATGTCGATAGAATCAGGATGGCTTAATTCCAGTGCTCCAGAGGCACGCGATGTGTATAGTAAGGCTAACAGGTTGAGGTAATGGATTGAATCTGCCAACACCTTGCCCATTGTATTGTGTGAAACGCAATATAGGACGCTAACAGGAGGTATTAAACAACATGACACCCGATGTAGCGCTTGAGAAACGGAATCAGTTGACTGCGGATGGATATTGCATCGTTGACGATATCTTGACCCAAGATTTTCTCGAAGAATTGCGACAAACGTCGGACCGGATGCTGGACGCTGTGGAACATCCACCCCATTGGAAATATCAGGGATCAGACCTTCACGTCAGAGGAATTGATGAGCCAGCAATTGACCGGCTAATTCACTGGGAGCCAACGCGCAATGCTTTAGACGAGATGGGGTTGGGAGATTTCAAGTCGACCGGTGGGTTCATCATCCTCAGCAAACCGCCGGGCGGACCTCCCCTCTACTGGCACCAAGATTGGATGGGGTGGAACGACCCAATCAGCACCGCTCCTTGGCCCCAGTATCTATTTCTCTCCTACTACCTGATCGATACCACCCTTGAAAACGGCTGTTTTCGGATCATTCCCGGCACACACCTGAAGCGTATCCCGCTGCATAATCGGTTGGTACAAGCTCATGCACAGGGCGGCTACGATGTAGAGGAGAACGATCCATATATGTTCTGTGACCATCCCGATGCTATCGACCTGCCAGTAAAAGCAGGATCACTCGTGATTGCGGAGGGACGGGTGCTCCATGCAGCACACGGAAACCAGAGCGATAAACGGCGGACACTGCTGCTCGGTTGGCACACCCGTCCACCGACGCTGCCTGATTATTGGACCGGTGATGTGCCCGAAGTCATCAAAGACCGTGATCCGAAGGTCGTATACGAAGCGACGCGTGAACCGGGTGAATACCTCGTCTGATTTGTGATGATAAACTTGCCCCCTTTGAGCCGAAAATGAGGAGAATTGGACCATGAAACTCGGAATTGGTTTCAGTCAGGCTGCCCTGACAGAGGAAAATCTGCAGTACGCCAAGCAGCTCGGCGTCAGCCATGTCATTATACATGGACCCCGCTTTGGGGAACGGGGGGTTCTGGAGTTCATCGAACTGCTCAGAGCCCGAACATTCATCGAATCGTGCGGTCTGGAGGTTGCAGGTGTCGAGAATTTACCGGCAGACCATTGGGATAAGGTACTCCACGGCGCACCCGGACGCGATGAACAGATTGAAAAGATCTGTGAAACAATTGAGAACATGGGTAAGGCGGGCATCCCGATCCTTGGCTACTATTTCAGCATTGCTGGCGTATGGGGACATTGGCGCGCCTACGATAGTGGGGGCGGACGTGGCGATGCAGGGCTCAAGAGTTTCGATTACAACCTCGTGAAAGATGCACCAGTTGTCGAGACAGGCAGAGTGAGCGTCGAGGAGATGTGGGAACGGTTGGCTTATTTTCTGGAACGTGTTGTGCCAGTTGCAGAACGTGCCGGTGTCAAATTGGCAGCACATCAGGATGATCCCCCGGCAGAAGAATTGCGCGGGACAGGGCGGCTCCTGACAAGTCACGAGGGAATGAAGCGGTTGATCGAGACAGTGCCGAGTCCAAACAACGGGTTGGAATTTTGCCAGGGAACCGTTGCGGAGATGGGACCGGACCGCGCAGTAGATGCCATTCGCTACTTCGGTGGACAGGAGAAAATTTTCTACGTCCACTTCCGCAACGTTCGAGGACAGTTCCCAAAGTTTGATGAGGTGTTTATCGACGAAGGGGATGTTGATATGTTTGAAGCCATGCGCGCTTACAAAGAGGTGGGCTTCGATGGCGTTATCATCCCGGACCACGCACCCCGTGTGGCAGGTGACAGTGACTATCGGCGTCAAGGCGTAACATTCGCACTGGGATACATGAGAGCGCTGATGCAGATGGTTGAGAAATTGCCTTAATGAACAACCAGTAACCGGACTCTGGACCCCTCTATCTTTAGCAGGAGAACTTTATGGATAAAATCAGAATTGCCCTCATCGGTGCCGGTGGTATGGCAAATGGCGTGCACTACCCATCCCTCGCAGCGTTTGACGATGTGGAACTGGTGGGATTGTGTGATTTAATTCCATCGAAGCTGCAAGAAACAGCCGAGCGGTTTCAGATCGAAAAGACCTTCGCGGACTACAAACAGATGCTTGAAGCAACAAGCCCAGACGCTGTGTACGTTTTAATGCCGCCGCAGCATCTGTTTGCTCCCGTTATTCACTGTCTATCGCAAGGGCACCACGTCTTTATTGAAAAACCTCCCGGCGTAACGCTCCATCAAGCACAGGAGATGGCGCTGGCTGCCGAGCAACACAACTGCAAAACTATGGTCGGATTTAATCGACGGTTTATTCCGCTCATGCGTCAAGTCAAGGCAATCGTCGAAGAAAAAGGACCTATCATCCAGTGTATGTCCACATTCCACAAGAACACCCCAGACGCGCTTTACTACGATGGCATCATCGATGTGTTGACCTGCGATGCGATTCACGCCGTCGATGCGCTCCGTTGGCTGGGCAGTGGGGCAGTCAAGGCGGTGGCGAGCGATATTAACAGTTTCGGGTCGGCTCGGGAAAACAGTTTCAATGCCATCGTAAAGTTTGACACTGGAGCGTCAGGTTATCTGTGTACCAATTGGGCAGTCGGTGGACGAATCCATATTTTCGAAATGCACGCTCCCGGTATCTCTGCATATATTAATCCAGACGTGGGAGGCGGTGCCGTTATCCACAGCAGTGAAGGGATCAAGGAGATCACAACCGTTGAGGCAGCCGGAACGGATGCCAACCACAAGGCTTATGGGTTCTACGGCGAAAATCGTCATTTCGTGGATTGCATTCAGGAAGACCGCCAGCCAGACACCTGTTTTGCAGATGCGGTCAAGAGTGTGGAACTGGTTCAGGAAATCTACCGGAATCGGATCGATTGAGAAACGTTTAGATCTCAATAACCGAGGTTCATATATTTACAATTACCAAAACCGTAACACAGGAGAACTACAAAAAATGCTCGTTTATATCGGAACCTACACGCAGGGAGAAAGCGAAGGAATTTATGTCTATCGTTTGGACACCTCTTCTGGTGCGCTTGAGTATGTCAGTGTCGCAACAGGCATAGACAATCCTTCCTTTTTAGACCTTCACCCCCATAAACCGTATCTCTATGCGATAAACGAAATTTCGGAATCTGATGGGCAGTCTGGCGGGGCTATCACCGCATATTCTATTGATGAAGAAGCTGGGGAATTAACCCTCTTAAATCAGCAATCGACGGTCGGTCCGGGACCTTGTCATCTCAGCGTGGATGCAACAGGAAAATTTGTGCTAGTGGCAAACTACGGCGGCGGTAGCGTTTGTATGCTCCCTATACATGACGACGGGACTTTAGGGGAAGCGACCGACTTCATTCAACACGAAGGTTCAAGTGTTGATCCGGCGCGTCAGCAGGGACCGCATGCACATTCAATTATGATCGATCCGGGTAATCGGTATGCCTTCACACCGGATCTGGGGCTTGATAAGGTCTTAATTTACAAGATTGACCTGACAAACGGGAAGCTGATCCCGAATAATCCACCGGCGGCGGACGTCGCACCGGGAGGAGGACCGCGTCATTTTGATTTCCATCCCAGCCGAAAATACGCCTATGTCATCAATGAGATGGGTAATACCGTAACCGCTTTCGCCTATGATGAAGCGAACGGCTCACTCACGGAGATCCAAACGATTCCAACGCTGCCTGACGATTTTGATGAAACCAGTCACACCGCTGATGTCCATGTTTCCCCATCGGGGAACTTCCTCTACGGTTCCAATCGAGGTCATGACAGCATTGTGATTTTTGCCATCGATTCAGAAACGGGCAGACTCACCTATGTCGATCACGAGTCAACACAGGGGGAAACACCGCGGAACTTCGCTATCGATCCCACGGGCACCTTCCTATTTGCTGAAAACCAGGGGACGGACACCATCGTGACATTCCGAATTGATTCAGACACAGGAAAGCTCACAGCGACGGGCCATGTGGCTAATGTGCCGATGCCTGTGTGTATAAAGATGCGGGCCGCATCTTAGCAGACTTTGAGTACGAGAGGTGAAATTCTATGCGCACAATTCCTACAGATACGTCTCAATCAGCATCTCGCATTCCTGTTGAGGATCCTCTTCAGGACACACTGGTTAGTTTCGGCGGCGATGGCGAACCCAAATCGCCTCGTACCATGCTTCAGACTTTAATCGAATTTGAGGAGGAGTCTGGGTTTGAAGCAGACAGTTATTCGCTCGGCGGCAATGTTCAACAGGTAGAAGAAAAATTTGCGGAACTGTTAGGGAAGGAAGCAGCAGTCTTTATGCCGACCGGGACCCTCGCCAACCACCTTGCGGTTCGAATGCTCTGTGGAAACAGATCACGTGCAATCGTGCAGGAGCAGAGCCATCTATATCAAGACAGCGGTGATTGTGTTTCCCGCCTTAGCAATATCAATCTCCTGCCGTTGGCGAAAGACCGCCCTCATTTCACGATTGAGGAACTAAAACGGGCGGTTGAGGATTCCGAGCAGGGACGGGTCCTAACTCCGGTCGGTGCGCTGATGATTGAGAGTCCTGTCCGCCGCCAGGAGGGGAAGGTCGTGCCATTCGATGAAATGCAGGCGATAACCGACTACTGCCGGGAACGAGGAATCGGCACCCATCTTGATGGCGCACGACTCTACATGATGTCGGGGGCAACAGGAATTTCGGTGAAGACATACGCCTCGCTGTTCGATACAGTGTATGTCTCCCTGTACAAGTATTTCGGGGCGCCGTTCGGATCGGTGTTGGTGGGAACCGCCGAATTCTGCGATGGACTTTACCATGACCGTCGTATGTTCGGAGGCGGATTGGCGTCCGCTAATTTCGCAGCAGCACTGGCGTTGAAGGGTGTCGAGGGGTTCGAAGAACGTTTTAACACCGCCATGAAACGGGCCACAACGCTCTTTGATAAATTGAACACATTGGCTGGTATCCACATCGGGCGTATTGTGAACGGATCCAACATCTTCCCGATGGAGTTATCCCGCGATCTTGATTTGGATAAGTTTGTGAAGATTCTTCAAGAACAGTCGGTGTCTGTTTCGGTGGGCGATCCAGATACACGGCGGGGCACACTCAGGGTGAATACCAGCATATTAAAGCAGGACGTTGAGACATTGTTCGCCGCTTTTCGTTCTGCACTTAAAGATAGTTGGTTATAATCCATACAACTATAGTGGATTAACGGTTTCGTAGGGAACGCAGATCTGCGTTCCCTACAGGATGGTGGGAACTCGGTCTGGTCAGTCCCGATGGCGTATCGTGCCAACGCGACCGGCACCTGATGTCCCATGAATCCCCGATTTATCGGGACAGGCGGGCAACTACTATCTGAAGTGCGTAAGTCCTAATACCACTTTACATAATAAATATCTCTTTTTTGTAGCACAAACTTTATGCAGATTAAAATATGAATATGGTAGGCGCTGTTTCCAACTGCGCCGTATTATTCTCCGAGACCTCATTTGGTTTGTGTCCTACAGCATTGCATTCATAACAACAGTATATGAGACAATAATTTATATAGGACTTACGCAGCGAACTGTAGGCGGGACATCTTGCCCCGCACCACCTATGCTGAAACGCACAAATCTGAAGGTCGGACATTTGGTCCCATACTGAAATGCGTAAGTCCTGTTATAGAAATGGTATAACTTGTATCAAGTGGCACAAAACAGGAATTGGGTCATTTCGTCCTCCTGTGGGAGGGATTTCCCAATCCCGACTAAATAACTCTACTTTTTCTTGAAACACCCCAAAAAAACCTGCGATTATTTGTTTTCACGTTTCAATCATTCGCATATCAGCTGCCAATCAACTATCAAGAAAGGAGTCTTTTCAAATAAAAACCACGGTGGCCTTACTGATTCTTTTGAACCTGTTTGCACTCAACACCTCTGCCCAAGACTACCCGCAATGGGGCTTACCCGAAGGGGCGAAAGCGAGGCTCGGTAAAGGGCGCAATACTGGTAATATTGCGTATTCACCGGACGGCACTCATCTTGCGGTGGTGAGTAGCATCGGTATTTGGTTGTATGATACGGTGACCTATGAGGAGGTTGCCCTGTTGACCGGGCAAACGGGTGGGGTCACTAGCGTAGCGTACAGTTCCGATGGAAACACACTCGCAACTGGACATAGCGACAGCACCGTGCGGCTGTGGGAGGTGGACACGAGAACACACAGCCGCGCCCTCACCGGGCATACGCGGGCGGTCTATAGCGTGGCGTTCAGTCCGGCTGGAAAAACAATCGCAAGTGGAAGTGAGGACTGGACGGTGCGACTGTGGGACGTGGACACGGGGACACATACCCACATCCTCATCGGGCATAGGCGAGCGGTCTATAGCGTGGCGTTCAGTCCCGATGGCAAAACAATCGCAAGCGGAGATAGCGGCATCATGCGGCTGTGGGACGTGGACACAGGTGCGAACACCCACACCCTCACCGGGCCTGGGGGTAGGGTCAATAGCATAGCATTCAGTCCTGATGGCAAAACAATCGCAAGTGGGGGTGAGAACGATAGGGTGGGGCTGTGGGAGGTGGACACGGGGGCGAACACCCGCACCCTCACCGGACATACGGGCGGGGTCTTTAGCGTAGCATTCAGTCCCGATGGCAAAACAATCGCAAGTGGGAGTGGGGGAAATTTTCCAGACAATACGGTGCGACTGTGGGAGGTGGACACAGGGGCGAACACCCACACTTTCACCGGGCATACGGATGGGGTCTCAAGCGTAGCGTTCGGTCCCGATGGAAACACCGTCGCAAGTGGGAGTGAGGACAACACGGTGCGACTGTGGGACGTGGACACGGGTGCGAACACTCACACCCTCACCGGGTCGCGGGAGGTCTTTAGCGTAGCGTTCAGTCCGGATGGAAAGACACTCGCAACTGGGAGTGGGGACAACACGGTGCGGCTATGGGATGCCAACACCGGCGCGAACACCCACACCTTCACCGGGCATACGCGGGCTGTCAGTAGCATAGCGTTCAGTCCGGATGGATACAAACTCGCAAGTGGGAGTGGGGATAGGACGGTGCGACTGTGGGACGTAGATACCGGCGCGAATACCCGCGCCCTCACCGATCCCGACCTGTCGAGATTCACACCTCAAACTCACACCGGCGCGAATACCCGCACCCTCACCGGGCATGAGGTTGGGGTCAGTAGCGTAGCGTTCAGTCTCGATGGAAGCACACTCGCAAGTGGGAGTTGGGATGGCACTGTCCTCCTGTGGACGGGGGACACGGGGACATACACCCACACCCTCACCAGATATGGGAGTGGGCTCACTAGCATAGCGTTCAGTCCGGATGGAAATACAATCGCAACTGGCGAGAGCGGCGGGGTGCGACTGCGGGTGGTGGACACGGGGGCAAACGACCGCGCCCTCACCGGGCTAGGGGGTTGGGTCAATAGCGCGGCATTCAGTCCCGATGGAAACACACTCGCAAGTGGGAGGGATGGCGGGATGGTGCGGCTGTGGGAGGTGGACACAGGCGTGAACACCTACACCCTCACCGGGCATACGGATAAGGTCTTTAGCGTAGCGTTCAGTCCGGATGGAAAAACACTCGCAAGTGGGAGTGGGGACAACACGGTGCGGCTGTGGGATGCCAACACGAGGACAACCACCCACACCCTCACCGGGCATACGGGTGGCGTCTTTAGCGTAGCGTTTAGTCCGGATGGAAACACATTGGCAAGTGGAAGTTTCGACGGAACAGTCCTCCTGTGGGAGCTCACTCCAGATACCCCCGTAGAACCGTCACAACTTGCAGAAGACGCCAAAAATGATGGGATGGTCAACATCTTGGATTTGGTTGTCGTCGCCCAAGACTACCCGCAATGGGGTTTACCCGACGGGGCGAAAGCGAGGCTCGGTAAAGGGCGCAATACTGGTAATGCTGCGTATTCACCGGACGGCACTCGCCTGGCGGTAGGGAGTAGCATCGGTATTTGGCTGTATGATACGACGACCTATCGAGGGGTTGCCTTGTTGACTGGGCATACGGATTTGGTCTCAAGCATAGCATTCAGTCCGGATGGAAAAACACTCGCAAGTGGGAGTGGGGACAACACGGTGCGGCTGTGGGATGCCAACACGAGGACAACCACCCACACCCTCACCGGGCATACGGGTGGGGTCTTGAGCATAGCATTCAGTCCGGATGGAAAAACACTCGCAAGTGGGGGAGGTATTAGAGACAATACGGTGCGGCTCTGGGACGTGGACACCGGCGCGAACACCCACACCCTCACCGGGCATACAGGTAGGGTCCATAGCGTAGCGTTCAGTCCCGATGGCAGGATGCTTGTTAGCGGTGGAGGGTATGAAGACCATACGGTGCGGCTGTGGGACGTGGACACGGGGGCGAACACCCGCACCCTCACCGGGCATGTGGGTCAGGTCTATAGCGTAGCATTCAGTCCCGATGGAAACACTATCGCAAGTGGGAGTGGTGGGAGTTTCGACGAGACGGTGCGGCTGTGGGAGGTGGACACCGGCGCGAACACCCACACCCTCGCCGGGCATACGGATAGGGTCTCAAGTGTAGCGTTCAGTCCCGATGGAAACACAGTCGCAAGTGGCGGGAACAGGACAGTGCGGATGTGGGACGTGGACACGGGGACGAACACCCGCACCCTTACTAGGACAGGTAGAGTCTATAGCGTGGCGTTCAGTCCGGATGGAAAAACAATCGCAAGTGTAAGTGGTGGGACGGTGCGGCTATGGGACGCGGACACGGGGGCGAACACCCACACCCTCACCGGGTATACGAACTCGGTTTCAAACGTAGCGTTCAGTCCGGATGGAAAAACAGTCGCAAGTGGCGAGAGCAGGAAGGTGCGGCTGTGGGACGTGGACACGGGCGCGAACATCCGGATCCTCACCGGGCCTACGTCCGTGTTTTCAAGCGTAGCGTTCAGTCCCGATGGAAATACCATCGCAACTGGCGGGAGTTGGGACGACACAGTGCGGCTGTGGGACGTGGGCACAGGGGCAAACACCCACACTTTCACCGGGCATACGGATGGGGTCTCAAGCGTGGCATTCAATCCGGATGGAAAAACAATCGCAAGCGCAAGCGACGGGGATTGGGACCATACGGCGCGGCTGTGGGACGTGGACACGGGAGAAAACACTCGCACCTTTACCAGGGCGGGTAGGACCAATAGCGTGGCGTTCAGTCCCGATGGAAACACACTCGCAACTGCGGGAGGTTTGAGAGACCATACGGTGCGGCTGTGGGCGGTGGACACGGGGACGAATACCCACACCCTCACCGGGCATACGGAGAGGGTCACTAGCGTGGCGTTCAGTCCGGATGGAAAAACGATCGCAAGTGGGAGTTGGGACTACATGGTGCGACTGTGGGACGTGGACACGGGGGCAAGCACTCACACCCTAACCGAGCATACGTCTGTGGTCGATAGCGTGGCGTTCAGTCCGGATGGAAAAACGATCGCAAGTGGGAGTTGGGACTACATGGTGCGACTGTGGGACGTGGACACGGGGACAAGCACTCACACCCTCACCGGGCATACAGGTGGGGTCTTTAGCGTAGCGTTCAGTCCGGATGGAACAACATTAGCAAGTGGGAGTTCCGACGGCACGGTCCTCCTGTGGGCACTCACCCCCTCCACGCCCCTATCGGTCGAACCGTCTATCTTAAGAGCCACTCTGTTTGGACAGGTCAAACGGAACGCACTGCTTCAAAATTTTCCCAATCCATTTAATCCAGAAACATGGATACCGTATACTTTAGCTCACGATGCGCCAGTGAATATTAGTATCTACGATATCCGAGGCAAACTTGTCCGTCAGATGAAACTCGGGCAGCAGCCAGCGGGAAGCTATCTTAACCGTGAAACCGCAGCGTATTGGGCTGGCAAAGATCAATTCGGAGAGGCGGTTTCGAGCGGCGTGTATTTCTACCAACTCCGGGCGGGGGATTATACAGCCGTACGGCGGATGGTTATCGTCAAGTAGACTCTCCCCGTCCAGTTTAGCGCCCCAGATTCAAGCCGTAGGGAACAACGATAGTTATTCCCTACGGGCTCCTTATGGTGTCTCTGCTGTAGCTGCGCGATTTATCGGGGCAGCGTAATGCTTAATATGTCTCATTGATTGCGTTCAACCCAACCTACGTACTACTTAGTGAAAAAAATCATCAAAGGCACACAAATGAACGAAATCTACGAATTAACCATCTGTCCATGGACACCCTCATCTCCGCGGAATGACCACCAACTTATTTTTCCGATGAAAGATGGTCGGTTGATGCTAGTGTGGTGTGAATACTATGCGGACAGTCCAGCGCTTGTCACGTATGTACCATATAGACGGCGACGGCTTGGGGATAACATGCCGTGCCGTATCTCAGCTAAGATATCTTCCGATGTCGGACGGAGTTGGAGTGATACATTTACGCTGCAAGAGAACACTGGCAAAATGAATGTGAAACACCCAAACCTACTTAGGCTGCCATCAGACGAAATTCTGTTCACCTATACTGTGCGTAATTCCGTTAGTGATTTAAGGATTTATATGAAGTGTTCTAACGATGAATGCGAAACGTGGAGCGACTCCCGTCAAATTTCCACACTGTCGGGGATGAATTTCACCAACTGCGACCACATCCTTCAACTCAGTTCTGGGAGAATTCTGCTTCCTGCACATCACGGTGCGTTTCACGGTAGGGGAGATCACTATCAGGCGCTCTGTTACTACTCTGACGACGATGGTCACACGTGGACGCCGAGCAAGGTAAGGATGGACCTACCGAAACGCGGCGCTGAAGAACCTTCCGTTGTGGAGTTGGCGGATGGTTCTCTCCTTGCGGTTATAAGGAACAGCCTTGGCGCAGTGTATAAATCCCATTCCAGTGATGGTGGGGAGAGTTGGGCAACCCCTGAATCGACAGGGTTAGCGGCACCGGCATCCCCACCGCTGTTAAAGCAGATTCCCGCCACAGGTGATCTGCTGCTCATCTGGAATCATAACGCCGACCTTGACCACCCCCATCAGGGGGACAGAAACCCGTTGACAGCAGCCATCTCCAAAGACGAAGGTAAGACATGGGAGAATATCAGGGACATCGAAAACCATTTGGGATACGACAGTGCCTACGCTGCTGTGACCTTCGTTGACGATGAAGCCCTCGTAACCTATTACACACGTTCCATAGCCACCTATGGCGAATCGGTCAAGCTGAGGATCTTCTCAACAGATTGGTTCTACCAGTAAGAAGATCTAGCATACTCCTCAACCCGTTGAGCCTCCCCCGATTCTCGTTGCTAACCTCCATCATTGTCATGATTTTAGTATTGACGCAATGGTGCCCTTTCGCATACAATGCGTTGTCGAACGTCCAATCCCCATTCGGACCCGTACTACCCTTCCGAAAGCCATTGATTATCGAAAATTGTAAAATAACGTTGCTTTAATGTGCAAAATTCACAATTGATTATGATTAAACAAGGAGATTATATATGCAAGCGATTGATGCAGTCGCACAAATTTTAAAAACTGAAGGTGTTGAGAATCTGTTCTGTTTCCCAGCGAACTCCCTCATTGACGCCTGTGCAAAGGTCGGCATCCGGCCGATTATGGCGCGGACAGAACGGACACTGATCAATATGGCGGATGGATTCAGCCGTATTTCCAACGGCGACCGTTTAGGAGTGGCATGTGTGCAGTCCGGTCCCGGTAGCGAAAATGCGTTCGGTGGGCTTGCCCAAGCGTTTTCGGACTCTGTTCCAATGCTCATGCTACCGGGCGGGGTTGCCCGCCGTAGCCACGGTATTCCCACCCATTTCGAGGCGGTTCCAAACTACGGCGGTATCACAAAATGGGTCGCTCAAGTCAACTTTCCGGATCGAGTTCCTGCCATGATGCGCCGCGCATTTAGCCTGCTCCGCACAGGGCACCCCGCACCGGTGATGCTCGAAATTCCGACCGATGTCGCCAGTGAAGATATCGACGATGGTTTCGATTATAGACCTCCTGAGAAAATTAAACCTGCTGGCAATCCCAGCGACATCACAGCATCGGTGAAAGCCCTACTTGCTGCAGAATCCCCAATCCTTCATGTAGGACAGGGCGTCCTCTACGCTGACGGAACGGACGAACTGATTGAGTTTGCAGAATTGGTCGGCGTTCCTGTGATGACAACAATGGCGGGTAAGAGTGCGTTCCCTGAAAACCATCCACTGGCTCTCGGCGCTAGTGGCCATACCGGCACCGGAATGGTCAAGCATTTTCTGGGGAAAGCGGACCTTGTCTTTGGACTCGGATGCAGCCTCTCACAATCGGTCATGTCCACCCCAATTCCTGATGGCAAGGTGTTGGTCCACAACTCGATTGATGAACTGGATATCAACAAAGACTACGCCGCCGACTATGCAATCATCGGTGATGCGAAAATCGTCCTGAATCAGCTCATTGATGAAGCGAAAAAGCAGTTGGGCGGTGGTCGCAGTCACGACGCAGTTGTTGCAGAAATCAAAGCTGTCAAAGACCAGTGGCTGGCGGAGTGGATGCCGAAACTGACCTCGGAGGAAGCGCCTATCAACCCGTATCGCGTTGTGTGGGATCTGAACCAGGCGGTAGACCGCACACAAACGATTGTCACCCACGATTCAGGAAATCCGCGCGATCAGACCCTCCCCTTCTATGAAGCAGTTTCTCCCCACGGCTACATCGGTTGGGGCAAGTCCACGCAGTTAGGATATGGGCTTGGCCTGATCATGGGAGCAAAAATGGCCGCGCCGGAAAAACTTGCCATCAATATCATGGGAGATGCCGCCTTCGGTATGGCGGGAATGGACTTTGAAACCGCTGCACGGGAGCGCATTCCCATCCTGACGATTATGTTTAATAACTCGGCACTTGGCGGTTATGAGAAACACATGCCTGTCGCAACCGAACGGTTCCAGACAAAGTTTCTATCCGGCGATTACGCAAAGGTGGCGGAAGGATTGGGAGGATACAGCGAAAAGGTCGAGAGTCCGGCGGAGATTATTCCTGCTATTCAGCGCGCTCAGAAAGAGACGGAGGCGGGCAAACCCGCCCTGCTTGAAATCATCACGCGTGAGGAAACCGACTTTTCACAGGGAATTTAAATATCGGATGTGAGGAGTGGCGAATCGATGATCAATTAGATACAGCTGCCACTCTTCAAACCCCCATCACCGAAGTTCGCAATAGAAAGGAGTCACCGCTCATGGCAGACTATCAACCACTCGACTTGTCAACGTTATGCAATGCAGGGCTTGATGTTTTAGGTGCAAATGCGAGTGCCCCGATAGGCGAACAAGCCTTCCGTGGCCTTCCATTTTTGGTAAACGCAGACGACGCTAACTGTTTCATTGCACTGAATGATGCGTCGGGAAGTGTTACGATCCCCATCAATCGGTCTGCCCGTCGTGTGATCATCGCACACCGCCTGCTGGAATCTGATCTGATGGAGGGTGGCGCGCTAGGAAAACCTGTGGCAGATTATGTGTTCCGTTTAGCGGAAGATGCCGAAATCCGTATCCCTATCCGTGAGCGATTTGAAATTGCAGATCTCTCCGGTGGTGGTTCGCCGTTTCACGCACTCCCGGATCAGAACGACCAACTGATGTCGCGTTATGAGGGGAGATGGGAGGATCTGGGGCGACGTCAGACCGAAGTTTCGCGTGGCACCGCTCGTGGCTACTATCTGTGGGCTTGGGAGAATCCGTATCCGGACCGTGAGGTCGAATCGCTGGAAATTGTTCCGAGTGGTCCCCATTTTATCATCGCTGGGGTTACACTTTCGCAGATCGATGAACATCCCTTCGTCCGACAGGGAAAGCGAGAGGCGCGCCTGACCCTGACCAATCCTGAAGACGCAGAGAAACCGTTTGACCTTGACGTAGAAGTCGATCGGGGGATAGCAACATATGTTCATCCGCTGCCCGAAGCGTCCTCCGATGATTTCGTCAACGATGATTTCGCCGGTTGGGGAGAAGCGCAGAATCCGAAGTCGAGCCCAGCCTATGTTGAGGTCGCTGCCATTCCGTCCGCAACAGTGACGGTAAAGCAGGGCGAGGAAAAGGTGGGTGAAGTCAAATGGGGTGATGTCGAGGAGAAGAAGACGGTCGAAACCCCACGAATGCGCGTAGAACTGTTAGACCGTGGACGAAATTGGGTTCACGTTAATGTCCTCGATGACGATACCGGTAAACCGGTCCCCTGCCGCGTCCACTTCCGTTCGCCAGAAGGTATTCCCTACCAGCCATACGGACACCACAATCAGGTCAATTCTAACCTCGGCAGCTGGCATATTGATATCGGCGGTGATCTCCGGCTTGGACAAATCACCTACGCATATATAGATGGTCGTTGTCAGGGCTGGCTGCCACGCGGCGAAGTTATTGTGGATATTGCGCGGGGCTTTGAGTATGAACCGCTACGGACTCGGGTGAATATCGAACCGGGGCAACGTGAACTAAACTTACGCCTCAAACGATGGGTGCACATGAACGCGGATGGCTGGTACAGCGGCGATTCGCACGTTCATTTCCTCTCAACACAGGGAAGCCACACGGAGTCCCAAGGCGAGGATCTCAACATCGTGAACCTGCTCCCGTCCCAGTGGGGTAACCTCTTTACCAACACGGAGGACTTCACAGGTAAGCCGAGCATCTCGCAAGATGGGAATAACATCGTTTATGTCGGTCAAGAAAACCGTCAGCACTTTCTCGGCCATCTCATCCTATGGGGGCTCAAGGAGCCGGTTATGCCGTGGTGTAGTGATGGTCCTGGCGAGTCCGAACTCGGTGGAACACTTGAGATCACGATGAGTGATTGGGCCGACCAGTGTCACGCACAGGGTGGATCCGTCATCATCCCGCACCTCCCAAACCCGAATGGTGAACCTGCAGCACTGATAGCCACCGGTCGCGTGGATGGTGTGGAGATGCTGCGTCATGCGCCGTTCAACCATCTTGAATACTACCGCTATCTCAACTGCGGGTATCGCTTGCCACTCGTCGGCGGAACAGACAAAATGAGCAGCGATGTCCCCGTCGGTATCTATCGCACATACGCCTATCTGCCTGACCAAGAATTTACCTACGACAACTGGTGCAAAAGTGTATCGCAGGGACGAACATTTCATAGCGGTGGTCCTATCATTAACCTGACTGTAGATGGCCACAATATCGGTGATACAATGCAGTTGTCGGGCGCGGGCACGGTGGAAGTCGAAGCGTGGGCGGAGAGCATCTTCCCAATCCATACCCTCGAAATCGTTCAAGCTGGTCATGTCGTCGCTTCGACGGAAGAGAGTAAAGGCACACGGCGACTGGAGTTGAAAGCACAGGTGAAGGTAGATGGACACACATGGGTTGCTGCCCGATGTGGTGCTCCTAACTATACCAGCGTTCCTCATCACGATGGCTGGGGACGAGGAATTTTTGCCCACACCTCTCCGATTTATATTGCCTGTGGAGGGGAGTGGTGGATGTTCGATAAGGATGCCGCGCAGTATATGCTCACACTCATTGACGGTAACCTGACCTATATCCGGCAAACCGCTGCTCGACATGAACCCGGCACAGCGACACACCATCACGGTGAGGACAATCATCTCACCTACCTAGAGCGCCCCTTTGTCGAAGCCCGTGCAGCGATTCACCGGCGGATGCATCAATTGGGGATAGCGCATTAGTGAAGCCTGATGCGTAGTGCATCAATATATCGAGACTGAAAATAGTGGAGGTTTTGTCTATGACCGAACCATTGTCACGCGACTCCGATAAACCGGAAGATTTTACTTTAACGGAGGACCAGATTACACAGTTCAAACTCAACGGTTTTCTCGTGGTCGAAGATGTTCTATCTCCGGAGGAAGTGAAAACGCTTGCTGCCCATACCGACCTGATAGCCTCCGGTAAAGCGGAAAACATACCGGAGACGAGTATTCAACTCGAAAAGGTCTTCCGCGACGGCTCAACGCCTGTTACGGATCAGGTCTTATCGGTCCGCAAGCTGTACAACATAGCAGTCTACGATGAGGTGATGTGGGAGCATGTCTGTAATCCTAAAATCGTGAACATTATAGCAGCATTGCTGGGCACCGATGATATCAAGATGTACGGCGATCAGCTATTCATGAAAGCGCCGGAGGGAGTCGGCACCGCACAGCGTTGGCATCAAGATTCCGCCTCGTGGCGCGACATCTTCCCTAAAGATCTGGTTAGCGCGTGGACATCCATTGACCACGCAACGGTGGAGAACGGATGTCTAAATTTCGTCCCCGGAACGCACCGCTGGGGCATGATGCGTGGCGAACAGTTGGCACCGTTTTTGGAAGACTTAGGCAGCGACGAATGGCCAATTATCCCTGTACCGCTGAGACCCGGCAGCATCAGTTTCCACCACAGCCTTACGCTGCATCAAAGTGGTCCGAATAACACCAATACACGTCGCCGTGGCTACGCTGTACACTACATGCGCGCAACCTCACGTAAAGATGAATCAATTACCGACGCACCGAAAATGCCTCCTTTCAAGCAGGTAAGAGGTCGTTCTTGGCAAGGACGCGTCTGAGATCGAAAGTAAAATGTCACATCGGCAGCGACTGCTAACAACCTTCCTTATACTCTGTTCGATTTCTATCTTTGGGATTGGGATACAGGGGACTCAGGGGGACGCACCAAATCTAATCTCTGCAATTCCACTATCCCAAACCGCCCTTCAGTTGCGATTTGACCGAGCCCTAGCCCCAGCGTCAGCAGAGAATGTGTCGAATTACCGAATCGAGCCGAAAATTGAGGTCGAATGGGCAACGCTCGATTCTCGAACGACTGTTGTACGCCTGTTCACCAGTCCGCTCGAAATTGAGAAAAACTATACCCTAAGCGTTCAGGGTATAGTTGATGCAAAGAAGGAAGTCGCTATTACCCTGCCGGAGACGATGGAGATAACCTTCGGTGAAGGGAAAGCGGTGACGTTTTCAGGGACGTTGCGAGATACAAGTTTAATCGTCGATCCACAGAAGAAACTGAGAAACTACAATGCCGGTGGTGAAAACTTTTTACTGTGTACACCTATCGGCGGTGTCTTCTTCGTCGCTTTTGACATCATGGACGCGTTTGAGGACCTCGGGATTAGGCAAGAGACTCGCATCCTAAATGCCTCGATCAGTCTTTATGCGGAATCCGGCGGAGATGACACTCCCCAGCAGATCATTATTCGGCGTGTGCTGCTCCCTTGGCATGAGGGATCGCAAAAATCCCAGCCAGCGAAAGAGAACGAACTCACCTACAACAGTGCGATGCACCAAAATTTCCCGTGGAATAAGCCGCCAGCGCAAGCGATGTTAGAGGCTGTTAACGGCGAGGAGCCAAGTGATTACAACGGTTCGGAGGATGTCGCATATCGAATTGATGGATTGACAGAGATTGGAGCTGTTGAGAGGCGGTATGTCTGGGGTGGAAACCCGCTAACAGAAGCGGTGCGTTTTTGGCTCACCTACCCCGACTATAGCTACGGTTACCTGTTTGCGCTGCGAGATGGCACGACATCTATCCGTTTCTCTTCTAAAGAGCATCCCGACGAAACCCGCCGACCTGTCTTGACAATCCGATATAACACAAGGGTAGGGAATGGTGAATAACGTGCTATATCAAAGCCCAACTACGTTGTCAGGTAAGATCTAATCTGAGCCAATGTCCGCTCGGATGCCCCCAAATTTTCTTCAATGACCTGCTTTCCGATCCGTCCCATTCGGGTCAGTTCTGCTGGTTCCGCAAGCAACGATGTGAGCGCATCTGCCATCTCTTGAGCATTATTAATCAACTGAGCTGCACCTCGTGCTCTCAGGATACCCGCCTCATAGGCATTATGAATCGTGGGACCGAATAAAATCGGCTTTGCCATCGCCGCTGGCTCCATCACGTTATGAACGCTACCATGGAAACTCCCACCGACGAAAGCCACATCCCCCAACCTATACAGTTGTGCTAACAAGCCAACCGTGTCAATTACAATGATATCGACTTCGCTCAGATCAACGCCTTTCTCCAGCTCGGAAAAGCATGCCCATGAAAGCCTATGAGAATCAAGCTGCGCCCGAATGTCGTCAATCCGTTCCGCCGTCGGTTCGTGGGGCACGAGGATTACATGTGGCAGGTTGTTGGAATCAGGGCTGTGTGAGGCATTCTCGCGTAGACGCCGGTACGCTTCAAGCACTACCTGTTCATCCTCGGAGTAAGTGCTGCCTGCGATTAGAATTGGGCGTTCTAACGTCGATTGACCCGGAAAAAATTCAGCCTTCCCATTAACAGCGACTGCGCGCTGGTACACCCGATCAAAGCGGGTATCTCCTGTTACCTCAATCTGTGCGGACGGTGGACAAATCAGCCGAAACCGTTGTGCATCATCCTCCGAAATCACACAATGCACCGAAATACATCGATGGACATCCCTGAAAAAAGGGCGCGCAAAGGAGGTTAACCGTTTGGATTCTGGATGTAACGTTCCTGCAATTAGTGCAATAGGAACTCCACGCTTAGCAGTGCACCAAACAAGGTTGGGCCATATGTCAAATTTGGAGAAGATGAGTAGAGAGGGGTTGATGATCTGAAAGAGACGTGCTGCATTTCGGGCGGTATCCAACGGAAGATAAATTGCGGCATCGTGGTGGGGATAGCTTGTGACGTTGGAATGGACGGAGGGCGAGAAGTAAGTTAGGACAATACGCACCTCATCTTTGAGGGCTTCGATGAGCGGCTTGGCTTGCTCAAATTCTCCAACAGAGGTGAAATGAAACCACGCCGTTTGGTTCAGCAATCGTGCTGAATTCAGTTGTTTTGTGATTGAATCGAAAACGCTTCGCCGCCCGGCAAGTCCTTCTCGGATCTTGGGACTAAACCGAGCAGCAGTGTAAAACCCAACGGTCAGCGCGGGAATTACAAGAGTATTATAGAGCGTTTTCCAGACCATGGTATTACGCGGTACTTTTATATCGCAGAGAGGATTTTGTCTTTAATTGCATCCTTTGGTAGGGCACCGACAATCTGCTCAGCAACGGTTCCTTCTTTAATGACCAGGAGCGTTGGGATGCTACGAATACCATATTTCATTGCTGTCTCGCGGTTATCATCCACATTCAGTTTGCCCACCTTGAACGTGCCGACATTCTCATCAGCAAGTTGTTCAAGTGTCGGAGCAATCATTTTGCAGGGACCGCACCATTCTGCCCAAAAATCAACAACAATTGGTGTATCGGAATTCAAAACAGCGTCTTCAAAGTTGTCATCGGTGATTTCTATAACATTCTCAGCCATGAATTATCTCCTTACAAAAGTAGCGGTTTAAAAATACATCAACAGGACTTAGGCAAATTTAGCACACGAGGGGTAGATTTTTGAATTTTAACCCCCTAAATCCCCCTTATCAGGGGGACTTATGAGCACGCTGCGTAAGTCCTCATTAATATAACGCAAGTTGTTAGTAGCCAGTATATTCAAACCAATAGCCCCGAATCTCTGTGTAAATTGTATCATTGCTGTAGGTCGATTTTCCAAAATCGACGGTTTTGTGTCGAGATGTGAATCTCGACCTACAGGTTCTGATGGGTTTCCAATAACTAGCGACTTAGGTTAATATAATACCCTACAAAATTGAGAGAGTCAAATGCATTACCATCAGTTTTCGTCCGGTATTGCTCGCAGATCGTCCACCGTTTTTTTCAGATTTCCAGCGATTTCTTTGTATAAGAGAAAAACCGTATCCGATGTGTCGTGTAAGCGTCCGTAATGATGTTCGTGGTCAGCGAGTTTCCCAATTTCCAGTAGGTGCTCTGTTCGATCTTCCCGTGTAATGGTGAGTCGAATTTCTGGCGTGTCAAATCCGGTGGTTGTTACGGGCGGTGCCATCGCTAAAAACGCTTCAACCGTCAATTGGTTTACCTGTTGGATGATGCTGCGAACCGCTCCATTCTTCGCTTGTTCTTGTACTGGTTGTGTGAGTCGCCAATTCGTGCCTTGTTTTTGACAAGTCAGATTGACATCGCCATGTCTCAAGACAATTTTGACGGCATCGTCTGCCTTGAAATCGAGAATCTGTTTGTCTCGAAGTCCAGCAATTCCCATTCCAACAAGGTCGAGGAGTGCTTTTTTGACCAAAAAAACGGGTTCGGAGTTTTGGGCTTTGACATAAACATTATCCCCCTTTACTTGACCTACAAGTAGAACAGCAGGTTCAGTATCAGGTGCTATGAACGAAACTTGAATCGAAGGCGAATCCAAACCGTAAGGCTGAAGACTCTTGGGTTGATCATCAACGAATGCAACAACTTTTAGTGCATCCACACCGAATATGAGGTCACTAACAGCCTCCGTATCTGCTTTCAGTTTAACCGGTGCCGTAATCTCCCATTCATCGTATACGCTATTTTGGCACACAATCTCGCTATCCCCTTGACGGATTACGAATCGATTGATGGCACTACGCTGGAAGTCGATAACCCGTTTATCGCGAAGATCAAAAACAGTTTTGTTCAATTTCGTGAAGATCTCTTTGTTGACTGCGTAAACGGCACGGCGGTCTGAACGTGCAACATAAATCCGTCCGGGTGTTTCTGCATCGCTGCCGATTTGTAACTCTCGTATCTGATCATCTACCGTGGATTGGAGAGCGACGGTAATCCTTGGCTGAGCAAGTCCATAGTTGGCAGGATCATACTCACCATCCGCCTCATAAACCGCTACCTTCAGGCTTTCAAGTGCTACCACAATCTCTGCAACTGCTCTGTCATCGGCGTTTGTTTTCACTGGTTGAAGCATTTGCCACGCACCCAGCTGCCCGGTTGCCTCAGTATTTGGATCGACCTTTTTCTCACAACGAATTTCGGGTTGTCCAGCAACGTGAAGACGGAGTCCTGCAATCTCAATCGGTGAAAATTTGAAAACGTCTCGACTCCGTAAATCTGAAGGCGATTTTGTAAAATCATCGAGCGCGCTTGATTCGATCAGAAAGATGTGGGATTCAGACAGCTCCTTCGTATAAACGGAATAGTTGACGGTTTTATCGCCGATAAGAAAGGTTTTAGCTGGCGCTTCCTCCCCTGTCCATAATTCCATTCGAATATTGGGTGGCTGTAGTCCGTATTGCACATAATCTTCCGCTTCGAGCGTCTGCTTGACCTTCTTTTCCAATAGGTTTTCTAACATCTCATTAACCTTAGGTATGTCAGCATCAGCAGTGAGGGGCGCTGTCAGTTGCCATATACCATCCCCATTTTTCGCTAATGTTAGAGATTGATACGATTCGTCCCTGAACGATAAGCGGATCCGCTGAATTCTGTCTTCAGTGAGCGTATAAACCTCGCGAATTTTTTGAGCGTCCGCCTTCAACTGTTCAGCATCGGGAGATGGACGTCCAAAAAAGAAATATGCACCACCGAGTAGGATGAATACTGCAAGGATAATCAGTGTCGTCTTGAAATTCACGTATGAATCACCTCCTGTTTTACCTATGCGCTAATTGGATCCCAATTCCTGACAAGCTATGTGCTCCCTTGTAGTGGGTATAGCGGCGAAGAATCTTTTGCCCTCTGTATTCATTACTTTGCACACCTCATACAAGACGGCGGATGCAGTGTCGGTCATCTTTTCAAACGCTTAGTAGTTGTATCAGATAAACCGGCTATTTTGCCACAATAACCGTGCCAGTATCATAACTCTCGCCCACTTGAATCTGGTAAACGTAAACACCACTTTCCACGACATTGCCAAGCTCATCCTTACCATCCCAATCCAAGTCACGCGCACCCGGGTCTGTGGACTTTAATTCCCTGATGAGCATGCCGTTGATGTTGAAAATAAGGACGCTAAACTCGCCTTCAACGCCTTCAATAGCGCGAGCGGGGAATACAACACGGTTAAAATCGGGATTGTTCGACAGAGGGGTAAACGGGTTCGGAAACGGTCTGCCGAGGATTCGCAGAATTTGGGAGATCTGTTCCGAGCGATTTCCCACTTCATCCACCGCTTCAATAGCGTAAGAAAAAACACCGACCCCGAGTCTGCGTTCATCCAAAAACGTATTAGCTTCCTCTACAGCAACTTCCACATTTCCTCCATCTCGGTTCATTAAAGGTGTGAGGCGTTTACCCAGTCTACCGAAGAAAAGTCTATATTTAACGACGTCAGGGGTTGGACTAGCCATCCAACTCACATTGATTACATCGTCAGATTCAACAACTGTTAGACTTTCAGGGGGCTGAGGTCGGGCAGTGTCCGGTAGGACTTCGACGGTGACGGTATCGGAACGCTTAGATCTTAGAAGCGGTGTCTTATACGCTTCGATCGCGTAGTTGTGCGTTCCCGGTGCAACGTCCACGTCCAGAAACACTTCAGTCACCCGACTTGAATCAACTTCGACCCTGACGTCAACCCGTGGCGCCTCGTCCCGATAGATAAAGTAGCCAACAACATCCGGATTGGCTGACTTTTGCCAAATAAGAGTGACGTCATTTTCGCCATTTGCATCCCTTGCGCCACTGAACCCTTCGACCGGATCGGGCGGTACGTTGGGGATGATTTGTAGGGTAAAGTCGTCATTATTCTGATTGCCATCTGTGTTGCCCGGCTCGATAAATCCGCCAATCGGCACATCAGCCAAGTTTCTGAGGCGTGTTCTAAAAGTAACCTCTTCAGCAGTGGTATCCTCCGCAAGTGTGGGATTTGGTGCCTTACCATCGAACACAATCTCGTTGAGAGTATTCTCTAGATCTGTGATTGCCTCATCTAAACGAATGCGTAGACGATTCCCAGCGGGCTCTGCAACGGCATCAATCTGTTGACCGTTACGGGAAAGGGATTTGAAGCCTGACGGATCCACGACGAAGCCTGGTGGCAGTATGATTTCAATTGTTTTGATATCTTCGTCAACCGGTTTGGCGACCGAGCGGTCGATACGCAGACTGACGATCAAGGTTACAGTTGAACCTGCGGGAATAAGTCCTTGGTCGTCATCTTTAACGTTGATTTCGCCTATCGATGTAACTGCGGTCTGGCCATTAACTGCAAAATACGCCAAGAAGAATGCAATCAAACCAACCAGGAAATAAGGTTGTCTTTTATCGTTCATTCAAATATAAGGTTCAGTGAGAGTCGTTGGGTGGTGTTGTCTGCTAAGGCTCCTGTGACGATCTGAAAGGCGTAATCCAGTTGAAGTCCAAGGGCACCAATTGGCAACTTCACGCTGCCACCGAGTGCAATACCAGTCGCACGGTTGACTCCGCTCCTAAGTGAATAACCCGCACGGATACCAATCGTCCTGTTAAGCCATAATTCTGCTCCAATGTGGCTCTGCCAAGCCCCATCTCTAAAGGCAACTTCAAAAAGGCCGATTCCCGACTTGAGCACTTCGCGTAGCGCTTCCTGCTCGCTGGTAGCGGCGATTGAAGCAAGGCGATACGCTAAGCCGAAACGAAGGTTTTGTGGAACGAAATCCTCCCCTGATTCGGACACACTGACATTGGCGGGAAACAAATTTTCCGCTGAGAGTCCAAGGGTTAAGCCAGTTACCGGGGTTGCCATCAGACCCAGATCGAAAGAGAAATCAGTGACAGAGGTACGGGCGAAAAACTGAGAGTTGTTTTCCAGATGGGCGCTAACGGATTCGTTACTTTCATCGAAACGGACGCTAAAGGATTTCAAATTGAAACCAAGTGCGAACTTTCCTAAGAAGGTTTTTCCGTAAGATATAGCAGCAGTCTGTTCTTTATAAACCTCCGAATCTTCGCTCAGAATACCGATACTCGCACCGAATACCCCTACAGATCGAAGTGGTACTATGCCACTAATATAGTTATAATTGATGAGCCCTCTGAACCGTTGCGCTGTCGTTAGACTGAGATGAGCGGCGTTAATATAGCCAAGTCCGGCGGGGTTGTAGTTGGGCCCGTTGCCATCATCAGCCAGCGCCACGAATGCCCCACCCATACCGAGTGGTCGTGCTCCTACCCCGATATCATTAAATGCAGCGACAGCACCTCCTGCACAGATAATCAGCAATCCGATTGTACTGATGACGATTCGCACCCTGTTCTCACCCCTGCGATTTTTCGTTGCAGAACCGAGATAAATCCTTCGCATTTTAATTATCATTAATTGCTTATGCCGTACCTTGCACAAGGGCGGGTAACCACAAAAAAAGCAGGGCATCTACTTGGACACCCCGCCGCAAGTCTTAAAGCCTCTCAATATTCAAACGAAGCGTTCTCTGTTACAGAAACGGTGTGTGATTAAAGTCTTTTGCCATCATGATTCACGATGCCGAAAAAAGTTTCATCGGCAAGAGCCCTTTAATTGCGTCCGATTTTCGTGCCGACAATGACCATTCTCCCAGCGCGTTCTGCTGCAGTTTCGATCAGTGTCGTTGCTTTTTCAAGTGCGGTTTCCAAAGGCATCGGTTCAGGAACAATATCAATCATCGCGTCAATCCCTGCATCGTAAACCCCATCAGAACGGTCAGCGATGCTGCCGGCGATTGCAATCACAGGGATATTGTGCGTCTTCGCAACCTTTGCAACGCCAACGGGTGTTTTGCCGAAAACTGTTTGAAAGTTAATCTGCCCTTCGCCCGTGATTACGAGATCGGCGCCCGCGAACTGTTTGCTCAATTGGGTTGCTTCGGTAACAATCTCGATACCTGATTTTAGTGACGCATTCAAGAAAGCCATTAAGCCGGCACCTAACCCACCGGCTGCGCCTGCGCCGGGGACGGTATTCACAGATTTGCCAAGATCTCGCTGTAAGATCTTATCAAAATGTACCAGGTTCGCATCCAATACCTCAATCATCTCAGCGGTTGCGCCTTTTTGGGGTCCGTAGACGTGAGAGGCTCCCTCTTTGCCGGTGAGCGGGTTATTGACATCACACGCAACGACGGTTTCCGTTTCAGGGATGCGCGGATCCAAGTCGGAAAGGTCGATTGAGTTAAGCGATGCCAGTGCCCCACCACCCGGTTCGATCTGCTCCCCGTCTGTTGTGAGCAACTTGGCACCGAGGGCTTGTGCCATACCGGCACCTCCATCGTTCGTCGCGCTACCTCCGATACCAATAATCAGTTTTCGACAACCGCGCGCCAGTGCCGCTCGAATGAGTTCCCCCGTGCCGTAGGTTGTCGTAACACGCGGATCCCGTTTGTCGGGCGGGACAAGTGTCAAACCGGATGCTGCTGCCATCTCAATAACCGCTGTGATACCATCACCGAGTACCCCGTATTGGGCATCGATTGGGTTGCCAAGCGGATCCAGCACCTGTGCCGTTAAGATTTCTCCGTCAGTTGCGTCAACAAGTGATTGCACGGTCCCCTCACCGCCGTCGGCCATCGGAACTTTTTCTATGGACGCTGCCGGAAACACACGGCGCAAGCCAACTTCAATTGCTGCGGCCACCTGTAAAGCGGTCAGGCTACCTTTGAACGAATCAGGGGCAATAACGATTTTCATTGCTAAGCTCCGGACATAATGTATAATACAGAGTATAGGCAAATACACGCATCGCTCGATTCACCCATACCCCTGTTTTCTCGCTTATGAATTCATTTTTATCCTATCACGAGAGGCAATCCATGTCAAGCGGAAGCATATCAGTTGCGAAAGCAGAAATCGAGCAATTAAAGGTACAATATGCACACTATTGATAGAGAGCCAAACGATGCACAAAGAAACATAGTCTACTTCGATCTGGAGACACAGAAATCTGCGCGAGAGGTCGGTGGGTGGTCGCATATTGACCGGATGAAACTGGCGATCGCGGTGACTTTTAGCACCATCGACCAACAGTACACAACTTTTCAAGAGTCCGATGTTGCCGGACTGATAAATCAACTAACGGAAGCAGACCTCATCGTTGGGTTCAATCTCAAAGGTTTTGATTATGTTGTCCTCCGCCCATATACGTCCGCAAATTTATCACAACTGCCAACTTTCGACATGTTGGAACAGGTTAGGCGTACACTCGGGTTTCGCCTCAGCCTGGATGCACTTGCGAGGGAGACGTTGCGAGAGACTAAATCAGCCGATGGGTTGCAGTCTCTGCGATGGTGGAAAGCCGGTAAGGTCGATCTGGTTGCGGAATATTGTCGCAAGGATGTCGAAATCACCAAGCGACTGCACGAATATGCCTGTCAAAATGGATACCTTCTGTTTCGAGGGCGGGATGGCAGCGTGCGACGTGTAAATACAGCACGATGGTAAGTTGATGCGATAGCTTGGATTATCTGATCGCTGTTTCCTACCAACACATAGCACTGTAGGCTCGGTGAATACAGTGCTTTAGTAGGTCGAGATTCACATCTCGACACCGAAATGTGATAAGCAGCTTTGGAACGCCCAAGCGTTAGAATCTTCAATCGACAATCTGCAACCGCTTCCAACGATCGTAGTAAAGCTGAATCTTCTCAGGTAGAGTTTCCCGCACATTATCTGCCAACCGCCATCTGAAGCGTTCATCCAACGTCTCAGGCGGATCATCCACTTGATGTTTCACCAAGCACCCACATAAGGTTAGGCGCTCCTCCATCTCCGCTGGCATTACCCCTCGGTGGATGGTGTTCCCGTTCCAGAAGATGGTCTGTCCCCGCTTCAGTTTGATCTGCTTTGCCCCCGGAATATCACCAACTCCTCTGTTGCTAATCAGCACCTCGCGTTCCTGCTCGGTGCGGTAGCGGCGTTGACTGCCCGGTACGATCCACAGACACGGATCATCCACCAATGCGGTGTGCCACTTGAGCAGGTTCTTCCGGTAGCGACTGAGTATTTCCATTTCTACCTCAGCGCTGCCATCGCGTTCTTCCGCGCCGAAATCCCGGTGCCAGCCACATTGGTAGCCACTATCCTTGATGGCAAATACAGTTACCCAACCAAGACGGAGCTCCTCGCCCAGAAATGGGCGTACGTAGCGTTCGACCTGTTCGGAAGCCAGATATTCGGCAAAAATCGACTCGTTGAATTCCGGTGCCATGACCCCGAAAATGACAATTGGTTTCTTCCCGTCTCCATCAGTGCCAATCTGATCGGTATTGTCAACCACCTCGCCGGAACGCACCTTATCCGCGACTCGTCGCGTAGCTTCTGTCAGGGTTGGCAGCATCTCTGGTGCTACTGCGTCGTCGGTGATAAAGTAACCTTGGTCCTCGTACTGCACAATCTGCGCCTTGGATGCCATATCATATCCCTCCGTGTCTTGTAAATCTTTGCGACCTCTGTTATTTATAACGCAAGTTGCTAGTGTTGAGAATCCATCGGTTTGTCGTTAAGATTGAGGGATTCTATCTTTCGCTCCGGAGGAGCGATATGTCTATAGAACGGCGATGCGGTCAATGCCTGCGCTCCAGTTGCTTTGAATCCCGATTTATCGGGGCGGAGCGCAATGTGTATAGTTCGAGGATTTGCCCCGTTTTTTAGCCCCAGCGGGGCGACATGTTTATAGCAGCAGCGACTTCCTACACCCCCCAAGCCCCAGCGGGGCGACATGTGCTGCCCTAAGTTGATACACGATATATTAACCCAAGTTGCTAGGTGTCCAACTCGCTCCGCTTGGATAGACATACCCAAACCATCCTGCTACGTGTGCAGTGGATTTGGCAATCCACCGCGAGCGGTAATGGGCTTTATTCAGTTACCCTTCTCCCGTTTTACGACATTTTCCATAACTGGCAACTTGCGTTATTTATAGTGAAATCTAAAAATAAAGAGACACTTGCACACCCCTGGTAGGTGCGGTTTCTAACCGCACCGGTTTGGAGTGTTTCATTAATTCTAATATCCACTATAACTGTCAATGCACCTTGTTAATCTTGATCCTGCTCGATGGAGACTTCTCTGCCTGCTTCTGCGGAACGGTAGATGCCCTCCATCATCTGTTGCACATGCAGCATTTCACTAAACCTGACAACTGGGGTTCGATCGTCGCGGACGGCTTCAACAAAATCTTTAAGAACCTCAAAGAAGCTATTCTCTGGTTCGACGACCTCCGGCGTTCTGTCAAAGACCTGATTGCCGTCATCAAGATAGATTTTCAACGGAATCTCCGCTGCACCGAAGTCGCCCAAAACTTCAATGGTCGGTCGATTTTTCCATGGATGGGTCAGCCAGTTACTTTCAAGTGATAGTCCTGAACTGTCTGCAAATCGGATGTAACCCGCCGCAAAATCCTCCGTCTCGAAATCTTCTAACGTTCCCGTCCACGAAATTACCGGGTTTTTCATGTTCCGCACCTTCTGATACGTGGTTCCCATTGCAGCGACGGGCGTGGGATCGCCGATGATCCAGTTTGCGAAATCGAGCGTATGCACAGCGGTGCTATAGAGAACACCCCCGCCAGAAAGTGCCTTGTTATGAAAGACGCTGTAGCCGGGGATGTTCATCACATGCCCTGTCCAGACGCGAGTGTAGTATATCCGTCCCAAGGCACCGGTTTCGATGAACTTTTTGAGCGCATATCCTGACGCCAGTCCACGATTCTGAAGCCCCATACTCATCTTTTTGCCATTCCGCTTGCAGGCGTCAATCATCTCCTGTGCTTCCACGCTGCTCACGCAGAGTGCTTTCTCGCAAATTACATTCGCGCCCGCATCAAAGGCATCAACTGTCTGATCCCTGTGCAGCGCATGAGGTGTGCAGACGCTAACCAGATCCAAGGCGTGTCGTTCCAACATCTCTCGATAGTCGGCGTACGCGTGCGGAACCTTAAACTCCTTTGCCACTGCTTGCGCGCGTTCAAAGTTGACATCGCAAACAGCGACAACGGATACCTCCTCCATCTTGGCATAATTTGCAACATGACCACCCCTGCCCTGAGCACCACAACCGATTACAGCTGCTTTCATCATCTCTTCGGGATGAAGACCCCTTCCTTTAGGGAGGGGAGGAAACCCTGTCCTTTCTCTTTGTTCGTTGATAATTTGCGTGAAATACGGTATAATTCTTGTGGCTTTCGTGGGAGAATATCACCCCTATCGCACGATAGGGTCTCCCACATTCCAGTGATATGGAAACGGAAGCCAGAAAGCCGGATCCACAATGAAAAAGACTTATGAATATCGTGTCTATCCTACAACGAAACAACGCAAGCTCTTTACTGTCTGGTTAGCATTACTGCGCTCTATTTACAATCAAGCCCTTGCGTGGCGTATCGAAGCGTACCAAACCGCCGGGCTAACAGTGAAATGGACGACCCAAGCCAACGCCTTACCTGACTTGAAAGCAGCATCCAAGGCATTTGCAGGGCTTCACGCGGATGTTCTCCAAGATGCCATGCGCCGTTTGGATAAAGCCTACAAAGCATTCTTCCGTCGTGCCAAGAACGGGGAGCCACCGGGCTTCCCACGCTTCAAAGGCGAAGGGCGATACCGGTCAATGACCTTTAGCCACCTATCCAAGCAGCTCATCCGGAATGTGCGTCGTAAGTTTGCCAAAGTCGTTGTTCCCAAAATAGGACACCTCAAGATTCGCTATCATCGCCCCTTACCCGATGGCAAGATTAAGAACCTCACGATCCTCAAGCGAGCGAGTGGCTGGTATGTAACTATCTGCGTCGAAGTGCCAGATCCTGTAGAAGTCCCTGTCCACACGACGATCGGTGTAGACGTGGGACTTAACTCGTTTGCCGTAGATTCTGATGGTGAGCATATTCCAAACCCCCGCCATTATCGTCAGTCTGAAAAGCGACTTGGCAAACATCAACAGGTATTGTCTCGCCGAAAAAAGGGGAGCCACCGCCGAGCAAAACAACGTGAGATTGTCGCCCGTTGCCATGAACGGATAGCGAATCAGCGCAAGGATTTTCAGTTCAAGGCAGCCCATCGTATCCTTGAACGATGTGATGAGGTCGCTGTAGAGAACTTGACCATCACCAATATGTTGAAGAACCACTACCTCGCCAAGAGTATCTCTGACGCGGGTTGGGGTCACTTTCGATTGAAGCTGCAAAGCAAGGCTGCAAGTGCCGGTAAGCAGTTCACGAAAGTGAAACCTCACCATACCAGTCAGCAATGCTCCGGTTGTCGCGAGATTGTGCCTAAACAGTTGTCGGATCGTGTCCATGATTGTCCCCATTGTGGGTTGGTCCTCAATAGAGACCATAACGCTGCGATAAACATCAAAAAGGCTGCTGTAGCCTTGCGTGGAGGTGCGTCGGTTGCAAACGACCCCGGAAGCCCCCGTCAGGGGACAGAAGCGCGAAACTCTGTAAGACCCGTTGGGCGGACGATTCAAACAAGCCCCGTCCCTTCAGGGCGGGGTAACTGACAAAAATCCTCCGAAGGTTTTTGTAGAAGTCACGCTAGTCTAACACCATTTCTCTCCTATGTCAATCTGCACTACCGACTCCTGATTTTTTATTTTTCCCTAAAGGTAGATGTGCTATAATGAACGCAATTTCTGACCCGGCGAATAAATGCCCTAAATAACGCAAGTTGCTAATGTTGAAAATTTATCTGTCGTTAAGATTAAGGGATTCTACCTTTCGCTCCAGATGAAGATTAATTTATTAATTGGGTAATTTCCGAGCGATGTCCGGTGCGGTTGGAAACCGCACCTACCGGGTCTGGGGGAAATATAGAATTACCCGTTTTATTTCTTAAAACTCATGATGATATCTCTATAGACGCGCGATGTGCTCGTTTTTTCGCTTTCACGCTTGAGTTGGGTTGGAAAAGGGGTTTCGTAGGGAACGCAGATCTGCGTTCCCTACACAAATTGATGGCTACCAATCCCAAAGGACAACGAGCAATCTGAGTTAAACGGGAGAAAGCAAGTATGGCCTCTGTAACTATAGATAGATATATACATCTGATTCCCGATGCGAAGCATTCACCTAAACACTGGTTTATGGTCTTCGTACGATGCCGAAGCCGATGTGTTATACGTGAACTTCAAAAAACCGAGCCGTGCAGATGATAGCGAGTTGACTGACGATGATGTGATTATCCGCTACGAGCAGGGAGAAGTGATCGGTCTAACAATCCTCAACGCCAGCCAGCGTTTCCCTGAATCGTGAACCTTCAAGTTTTTTACAAAAACCTTACATACTCAGTAGCAATTTATCCTTAAAAAAGTAGAGTTTTACATGAAAACAACTGTAACATTACTCATTCTATTTGCACTGCTTTCATCAAACATCTTTGCCCAAGATTATACGCAATGGAGTTTGCCCGAAGGTGCCAAAGCGCGCCTTGGTAAAGGTCGGTTACACGAGATACAATATTCTCCCGATGGCACTCGTCTAGCAGTTGCTAGTTCCATCGGTATTTGGCTCTACGATACCGCAACCCATCAAGAGGTTGCCCTATTCACCGGGCATACGGGTTGGGTCAATAGCGTCTCGTTTAGTCCGGATGGACGAACGCTAGCAAGCGGAAGTACAGACAACACCATCCGTCTGTGGGACACCGTCACAGGAGAATGGAAGCGGACTCTTGCTGGACACGAAGATTGGATCAATAGCGTTACGTTCAGTCCCGGGCGGACACTTGTAAGTGGGAGTGGAGATTTCTTTGGAGGGCAGGACAAAACGGTGCGTCTGTGGGATACTGTAACAGGTGAACACAAACGGGTGCTTACCGGACATACGGGTGGGGTTAATAGTGTTGCGTTCAGTCCAGATGGACGAACCCTAGCAAGTGGTGGAGGGCTGCAGGACAATACCATTCGTTTGTGGGATGCTGTAACAGGTGTACATAAACAGACGCTCACCGGACATACGGGTTCAGTCACTAGCATCGCATTCAGTCCGGATGGACGAACCCTATCAAGTGGAAGTGAGAGTTGGAACAACCCCATCCGTCTGTGGGATGCCGTGACGGGTGAACACAAGCAGACGCTTGCCGGGCATACGGAGGCGGTTAGTAGCGTTACGTTCAGTCCGGATGGAGGGACATTGGCAAGTGGGAGCTGGGACAACACCATCCGTCTGTGGGATGCCGTGACAGGTCAACATAAGCAGACGCTTACCGGACATACGTCTTGGGTTGATAATGTTACGTTCAGTCCGGATGGAGGGACGTTGGCAAGTGGGAGCCGGGACAACACCATCCGTCTGTGGGATGCCGTGACAGGTCAACATAAGCAGACGCTTACTGGGTATGCGAATTGGGCCCGTAACGTTGCGTTCAGGCCGGATGGACTAGTGCTGGCAAGCTGTGGAGGGCTGCAGGACAATACCATCCGGCTATGGAATATCGTGACAGGTCAACACGAGAGAGTGCTTATTGGGCATACAGATATGGTCAGCAGTGTGGCATTCAGTCCAGATGGACAGACAATGGCAAGTGGCGGAGGGGTAGAGGACAATACCATCCGTCTGTGGGATACCGTGACAGGCAAACAGAAATGGATGCTCACCGGGCATACAGATACGGTCAGTAGTGTTGCGTTCAGCTCGGATGGACGGACGTCCAGATGTGACGGGACAGACGCTGGCAATGGAAGTGGAAGTGTGGATGGCAAGTGTGGGAGTCAGGACAACACCGTCCGTCTGTGGGATACCGTGACAGGCAAACAGAAATGGATGCTCACCGGGCATACAGATACGGTCAGTAGTGTTGCGTTCAGTCCAGATGGACAGACGCTGGCAAGTGGAAGTGTGGATGGCACAGTGCTTCTATGGGATGCTGCCACAGGCGGATATAAACGAATATTCAGTGGACATATGGGTGGGGTTAGTGGTGTTACGTTCAGTCCAGATGGACAGACGCTGGCAAGTGGAAGTGCAGATGGCACAGTGCTTCTGTGGGAAGTCTCTCCGTTGAGTTCAAAGGTGGGAAGTCTCTCCGTTGTTGATTCTAGTCCACCGCCCGTGATTACACCACCAGCAGTGTCTGATACCTCAACAGCATCCAAAACAGACGCAGACAGAGTTTATGACAACGCAATTCGCGCGGTGATGTGGATAGTAAACGCAGGTATCGGTGAAGGAAGTGGGGTATTGTTGGACAAGAAATTTAAACTCGCCGTCACCAATGCACACGTCACAGATACGAGCCAAGCAATAGACGTATATTTCCCCGCCCCCGACGAAAACGGAAAACTGATTAAAGAGCGGGATTTCTACGTGAAGAACCGAAGCGTGTTAAAGCGACTCGGTTATTACACCAAAGGACATGTAGTTGCAAAAAACGTGGAGACAGACCTCGCGATTATCCGGCTTGATGGACTACCGGAGACTGCCCGCCAGATTGATTGGGGTTTCAACACACCTACAATAAATACAGGCGAATTGGTTTATATCCTCGGCAATCCGGGGGGACGTGACCTATGGCACTGGAAATTGGGGCAATTTCAAAATGACTACGGAAAGGTATTGCATATCCAATCTGATGTCTTTGGTGGTAACAGCGGAGGACCGGTACTGAATAAAGAGGGTATCCTACTTGGGATTATCGCACGGAGCGATAGACACATGAATGCGTCGGCGATTCCTGCAAGATACATAAACCAGTTGCTATCCGAGTCAAACGTGAAACATTCCGGTTTACGTCGCTAAAAGCTATGTTGATAAGGTGCCGCTCATGAAACTTCCGAAATCCAGCACTATTGCGTTCACCTCAGATCTACACATCTGCCGGATACTCAACGGAATGTGGCAGGTATCTGGTGCCCACGGTTCCATCAATCCAGAAGCAGCAATACAAGCGATGTTCGACTGCATTGATGCAGGATTTACCACATGGGATCTCGCCGATCACTACGGACCCGCAGAAGATTTCATCGGTGAATTTCGGCGGCAACTTGAATCTGAACGCGGGGCGGCGTCCCTTTCTGAGATTCAAGCGTTCACCAAATGGGTGCCACGACCGGGGCGGATGGCAAAGCCGTGGGTGGAATCAAACATCGACATATCGCGGGACCGAATGGGAGTCGATAAACTTGACCTATTACAGTTCCATTGGTGGGACTACAATGATGAGAACTATCTTTCAGCGCTCGCCTATCTCGCCGAACTGCGGGATGAAGGGAAACTGAGACATCTGGGATTAACAAACTTTGATACGGCACATCTTTCTCGCATCACGGACGCGGGCATCCGCATTGTCTCCAATCAGGTGCAATTTTCGCTGATTGATCGTCGCCCGGAGGTGGCGATGATCCCGTATTGTCAAGCGCACGGGATCCAGTTGCTGACCTATGGAACCCTGTGCGGCGGGTTGTTGACCGAAAAATACTTGGAGCAGCCTGAGCCGAGAGGGCGGGAATTGAACACCGCCAGCCTGCACAAGTACAAACAGATGATCGATGCGTGGGGCGGTTGGGAACTGTTTCAAACCTTGCTTTCGACGCTTCAGGGAATCGCTCAAAAGCATGATGTCAGCATCTCCAACGTCGCTGTTCGAGCGATTCTTGACCGTCCAACGGTTACCGGCGTTATCATCGGTATGAGGTTAGGTGTCACCGAACACCGTGCTGTCAATGCCCGTGTATTCGACTTCGCCTTGGATCCCGACGATTATGCTCAGATAGATGCCGTTCAATCTCAATCCCGCGATCTGTACAATCAAATCGGCGATTGCGGAGATGAGTATCGGAGTTGGTGAGTTGCCAAGATCGCACCATGACTCCCTGTAGTAATTTTCCACGGGCCGTACATGAGAAGAGTTTCGGAAATTGAAAGAGTAAACTGTGGCAACAGAAATACAAACTGCTCAAGATGTGTGGCCGATGTTAGCCTCCGTCGTGTTTGTTCCTCACGCAGAGAGCGAATACGAACAACTTGTGACCCTGCTAGACGACTTGATCGATGTAGTGGGTGAGGACGAAAATCATCCCTTAGCTTCATTGATGGAAGTCATTGGTGTCCTGATTGAGAAATATGAAGATGAACACGTTCCAGAACTGACAGAGGTATAGCGTACAAAGCGTCCAAAATTTATGGTAGATTTTAAAATTAATTGGACACTGCAAAGCAGCGAGGTTAGCAAACCTCGACTGCCGGGGATGGGGAAATCCGGGCTATCACCCCGGTAGGTGCGGTTTGTAACCGCACCGCATCGGCGCAGTTGGAAACAGCGCCTACCAAACACGGGGCGCGAAAGTGTCTATTTTTTTTTAGAAGCCACTATAATTCAGATTATGCACTGGGAGAAAAAAATGAATGCAGATACACCTTCGACAAATGCGGTTTCCATTCGCGGAATGGTCAGCATCAAAGCAACGAAACTCTCAGCCCCACCGGCGTGGGCACTTAAGCAGCGCAATCTGATAAGCCTCATGGAAGATGCAGCACCGATGCTGCTCCAGAAGTATGCCGAACCGGGAGGCGCACTGTACTTCGCGGACGACTTAGATGACCTCTATGAACGGATTTATAACTGGGGGCTTTTCTACGCCATGGGGGCAGATGAACACGTACTTGATATGGCGCTACAGTGTTGGAATGCCTCTACCCGTATCAGTAGTGACGAGATTGTGCATCGGACGCATCCACGCTTCTCGCATCAGGCTCATAGGGAGTATTACAATTTAGCGTCGCCCGGCGCGGCGGAGTGGCATCATTTGGGCGAAGGCAACATGGCTTTCTATCACTTCGGCGTTGCCAGTCCCACCATTTCGGAGAATGTGCGACGCGCCAAACAGTTCGCGGCGATCCATATGGGTGAGGACCCACAAGCCCCGAATTACGATTCAGAGCATAAAATCTTCCGTTCTCCCATCCAGACCAGCCGGGGACCCTGTCTCCAAGCTGATCTCGAACACCTAAAGGCTTGGCTTGCAGGGCGAATGGGAGAGGATCCCAGTAAGGCGATGGGTATGCGGTCAACGCTCTATCCGGTTGTCAAGGAGTTAGAGGCAAATTGGTATGAGCAGCCACAACGCAGAGAAGAAATCGAGAAACTGTTTGAGCAGATGGTTCTCAACGGCGACGTAGCACATAGTCTGGGAGCCACGGCATTGGTGACCAATGCTTATCTGTATACTGGAGATGAGAAGTACAAACGGTGGGTCCTTGAATATACAGAAGCGTGGATGGATCGGATCAAAGCGAACGACGGGATTATCCCGGACAACGTCGGTCCGACAGGCAAGATTGGTGAACATCGGCAGGGACAGTGGTGGGGTGGCCTTTACGGTTGGAACAGTTATTGGGCGGGAGATATCATGTTTAATTCGATCATCGTTGCTGCCGAATGCGCCCTCCTGCTCACCGGGGACTTCGGCTATCTTGAAATCCTCCGTTCTCAGATCAAAGTGCTGCTGGACAATGCGGTCACACGCGATGACGGTCAGCTTGTCGTCCCCACCCGATACGGTCCCGACGGTTGGGAAGCGTATAAGCCGATGCGGATGAAAGACTTGGCACACCTGTATCACGCCTCAATGGATCCCCAGGATTACGAGTTAATTACGAGAATACGGTCGGGTAACGTAGAACGCGATTGGAACCACGTTATGTTTGAGGCAGAAAAGAGTGACGAAGACACAGAACATGGACGATTCCAGTACTACGATGGGAAGAATCCCGATTGGCCCGAAAAAATACTGGACGTCGAATATGAAGGGGCTTTGGGGTTGTTTGAAGCGGCGCGTAACGATAACCGCGATGTCCCAACTATAATTGCGGATAATCAGCAACCTCCGCATTTTGTTCTTACAAAGGGATTAACGCAGGTGATGCTGGGCGCCCCGCAAGCCGTTTATACGGGTGGACTTCTGCGAGCGACTGTGCGTTACTTCGATCCAGACCGCGCTCGGCCCGGGGTTCCTGAGGATGTTGCTGCCCTTGTCGACAAGTTGGGATCGGACGTGGTAGGGGTTCAACTGGTGAATCTCAACAGGACTGAAACCCGAAACGTCATCATCCAAGCGGGGGCTTTCGGGGAACACCAATTTACCAGAATACAGTTTCAGGAAGCAGATGCAGAGGGTTCATCGGAGCGGATTGTTCCTGTTGACGCAAAGTTTTTCGCCGTTGAACTGCCGCCTTCGAGAACGATTCGGGTGGAGATTGGAATGCGCCGCTTTGCGAACTCGCCGAGTTATGCTTTTCCTTGGCATGGGGACAGAATACCAGTGCCGTTTCAATAGGATAACCGATTGTATCCATAGGTCGGGCATCTTGCCCAACCCTCGTGGCACGGCAGCTTGCCTCGGGCAGATAGCCTGTAGGTCGAGATTCATATCTCGACACCTACGTGTGAACTTGGCCGTTGAAAGCCCATCTATTAAAACTCAGGACTTACGCACCTCATATTGTAGTTGCCTGATTCATCAGGCGTATCGGGGTATGGGCAGCATCGACACCCATCGTAGGTGGGGCATCTTGCCCCGCATTGGCACTGAAACATCGAACTACAAAACTTCAGCGTTCAACCGCGTAAGTCCTAAAACCTAAAGGATTTTATCTTTCGCTCCGAAGGAGCGGTATGTCTATAGAAGGCGATACGTCCAATCTCCGCGCTCCAGTTGCTTTGAATCCCGATTTATCGGGGAGGAGCGCAATGTGTATAGCATTTTGGGGCGACAGGTGGGATCAGCAGGAGGAGCATTGTGATAACAGAAGAACAGATTGCGTACTTCCAAACATTCGGTTTCTTGGTGCTGAGACAAGCATTCCAACCCGATGAAGTGGACGCGATTTCCCAAAAATTCGATGAACTGCTTGACAAAGAGCGAGATGGACAACCTTTTCCGGGGGAGAGTCGCCAGTCGCTCTACGGTATTGCGGAAATCACCCCTTTGTTAACGGATCTGGTGGAGGATGACCGTATTTACAAGACAGTCGAATCCCTGCTGGGAGAAGGGTTTATGTGGCTCTGCTCCGAGGGAAACCTCTACGTCGGCGACACCGATTGGCATCCAGATGGGACTCGGCTGGAATATCGACCGATGAAGGTATCGCTGTATCTCGACTCCTTGACCAAGGAGACAGGTTGTCTGCGCGTAATCCCCGGTTCCCATCGCTTGCCCCTGCACGAAACGCTCAAACCTTGGGCGCAGTTTGGTCTCCCCGGCACCGATGTCCCCTGCTTTCCGTTTGAATCCCAGCCCGGAGATGTCTTCTTCGCGGATATGAACACGTGGCATGCGTCCTTCGGTGGCAGAGTAGGTCGTCGGCATCTGGCGGTCAATTTCGTGCCTGAACCCACCACCGAAGCGGATATAACTATGTTGAAGGAGAACCATCAGGGTGTCTTGAATTTGATCGAGCGATTGCAGTACAGCCAACCGGGACGAGCATTTTCTGACGCTTTTCTGCATAGCGATCGTCCACGTATCCAACGATTGACTGCCAAGTGGGTCGAGTTGGGGTTGGAGTAGCTGACCAAAACGCCTCACAGACCACACTTTATCGATTGCCAACCGTAGAACTTACTAACCTAACTAGGAGACTTCTATGAAAATCACAGATCTTAAGGTATTTGTTGTGAATCAATTTGTATATGTCAAAATCGAGACCGACGAGGGAATATACGGAATTGGAGAAGCCTCGCTCAGCGGTAGATCCTTGGCTGTCGTTGGGGCGTTGGAGCATCATCTCAAACCGCTCCTGATTGGTGCGGACGCAACCCGAATCGAACATATTTGGCAAGACATCTTTCGCGGAACATTCTGGCGTGGCGGTCCCGTGCTGCAATCCGCGCTTGCAGGAATCGACATCGCACTGTGGGATTTGGCGGGAAAGGCACTCGGCGTACCGACCTATCGACTGCTTGGTGGGGCTACGCGAGACAAGGTTCTGGTCTATCGCCATGCTGGTCTCGAAGGCTCAAAGCAGATGGTAGATGAAGGGTGGAAGGTCCTGCGGATCTCACCGATTCGGTGCGATGGTGGCTTTAATCAGAAAGAAGCAACCCGGCGTGGGATTGAGTATATGAAAGCAGTACGACAGGCGGTCGGCGATGAGATCGAAATTATCTTTGAGGTACACACTCGCCTCACACCCCCACACGCCATTCAGCTGTGCAACGGAATCGAAGAGTACCATCCCTTCTTCGTTGAAGATCCAATCCGTTCAGAAAATCCAACTTCGTTTGCAACGCTCCGTGCACACACAAATGTGCCAATCGGCACCGGCGAGCAGCTGCCGACGAAATGGCTATTTCGTGAACTGATCGAACAGGAACTGATCGACTACCTCCGGGTAGACATCTGCCATAGCGGAGGAATCACCGAGGGGAAGAAGATTGCGGTGATGGGAGAGGTGCATTATCAGGAGCTTGCTTGCCACTACACAGGAAGCCCCGTAAGCACGGCAGCGATGCTGCATCTGAATATGTCAGTTCCCAACTGCGCGGTGCAGGAGTATGGAGTGCACGCTGACTGGATGAACGAGGTCATACCGAACGATATGCGGACGGAGGACGGTTATCTCTTTGCAACGGATGCCCCGGGCTTAGGGATTGACCTGAATGAGGAAGCCGCAGCGAAATATCCGCACGATTCAAAGGATCCCACCCATCTGCGACGCGAGGACGGATCGGTACAGGATTGGTGATATCCTCTTGTTTTAGCTAGGAGGCATCACATAGCGGAGCAAGGCGGTAATCTCGAAAGTGGGTGTGTATAACTATGAACAAAAAAACATGCGATATTCTTATTCATAACGGTCAGATTTTCTCAATGGATCCAGATCGCAGAATTTATTGTCCGGGTGCGGTAGCGATCTCCAACTCACGTATCGTGGCGGTTGGGACTGATGCCGAGCTGCGACAAGACTTTGACGCGCGGGAGATGATCGACGCTTCAGGTGCTATCGTGCACCCCGGGTTCATTGATGCACATAATCACATTGTGCATACCAGCTGCCGGGGAATTTTCGGTAGCTACCACGATACGGGATCCTTGCCCGTCAATTTTGCGGATTGGAAAGCAAGCGTTACCGACGCGGATGAAGCCGCAGCGACCACCATGGCGGGGATTGAGATGCTTCGTAACGGGTTCACGATGTTCATCGAACCGGGATCGCTCTTCTCAACGGAAGCAGCGGCAGAAGCGGTTGAGCGTGTCGGCATGAGAGCCCTTTTCGCTCCGCTGTATCTGTGGGACCGGGGCGAATCCTTCGAGGCTATTCCTACACTGGCAAGCCCCAGTCTCATGGCGCGCGCGACCATTGACCATGACCGGTGTATAAAGGAATTGGACGTAGAACTCTACCGAAACAGAAACGCCGATGCCTTAGTTCGTGGATATATCTTTGTCTATGGCGAGGGGACTGCCTCCCCCGAATTGCTGAGGACAGCACACGCCTGTGCGCGTGAAAACGATGTGCCGCTGCATATACATGCCGGCTACCTCCCTGAAGGAGCGGATCTTTATCATACCCTGACTGGGAAACGTCACCTCGTACATCTACAAGAGTTGGGATTCTTGGACGAAAATACCGTTGTTGTGCATGCGAGCGCACTGGATGCGGACGAGGAAACCGCTGTCCACGAAACCGGTTGCAAAATTGTATGGTGCCCGATAGCGTTCTTCTCGCTCGGCATCACATTCGACATAACGTTTAAGATGGCGGAACGATATCGCCGTGGCATCTGTGTTTCACTTGGGACCGATGGAGCTCGCGACTGTACGCCGGGAGAAACCATGCTCACAGCGCACCAGGTCGCGCAATCCTATGCCGATCCGGTCTCTCCCAGCACTCTGCTCGAAATGCAGACCCTCAATGCAGCAGCCGCAGCCGGACTAGAGGACGACTTGGGCAGCTTAGAAGTCGGCAAACGTGCGGATATCGTTGTGAGATCCGTGCAATCATCTGAAGCCTATCCCGACAACAACCCCGTTCACGCGCTGGCGTTAAGATTGAGAGGAGGCAGCGTAGATACGGTTCTAGTCAACGGCGAGGTCATCTTCAGAGCGAAGGGCATTCGACGCGAGTAGATGAACTTGAGGCCTATCAAAGGGTGTCTCTGAATCGGTTATGGCGCGAGCGGAGCGGCTCGGAATCGAACTGAATCCTGAGTGGCAAATTGTGAAGGGATAGCTGCTATCACCACCTTTGATTCTTACAGAAAGCGGAGCTATGTCGTCTGAGACACCACTGATTACCAATCCAGCCAAAAACCTCCTTAAAAACGGGGAACCTGTGTTCGGGTTCAACGTGTTCGAGTCCCTGCGTCCATCCGTTGTCAAGATAGCAGCGCAAACTGGATATAACATGATGTTTGTTGAGAATGAACATGTCCTCCACAATGATGAAATCCTAACGAACTTTCTGGTCATTGCGAGGGACAACGGGCTTTCGCCTGCCGTAACGGTCATAGAACCTTCTCGGACCATTGTGTCTCGCGCCCTCGATGCGGGCGCGTTGGGCATTTGTCTCTCTCACGCCGAAACATCCGATCAGGTCGAAGCGCTAGTACGCTGGATGAAGTACGCGCCAGTGGGCGAACGAGGACTGGCAATGGGTGCCAATGTAGATTATGCAGAGACGGATGCTGCCCGATACTGCGAAGAAGCCAATGAGGCAACGTTGTTGATACTCAAGATCGAATCTTGGCGAGGTGTTGAGAATGCCGAGGCGATGCTGTCTAACAGATGGGTGGATGCCGTCGTATTCGGTCCCGGGGATTTGGCTGCAAAGATGGGGTTCCACGGGGAATGGGAGCATCCCCAGGTGGTTGCTGCAATGGAGCGTGTCATTGAGCTTGCGTTGTCTCGGAATTTACCTGTGGAACCGGCGATTTATCCGAAAAACCGTGTGGAGTATCAACAACAGCGGGAGCGTGGGATTCAGCTTTTTGGCAGCTTAAGAAGTCCCGAATACAGTCTATTGCGGCAAGCCGCATCACAGGCAATGTCGATATATCACTAGAGAACATTATAACGTCGATTGTCATAAAGTAGTAGATGCCTCATACTCCGTATGCCGTAACCTTTGTATGCTAATTGGTTAAGTTACTTATTTTAGTTACAGTTGATAGTACGCACTGGGTTTTCTTTACCCCGAAGCCATTGACTTACTCACACGACATGCCTACAATGCCGTATCATCAGCTCATGCCTTTTGGCTACAGGCTTACCAGAGGGGTTTCCACTCCTGCTTTGTAGATTCACCTGTTTGGAGTTCACGAGGCTTCAAGCATCAGTTAGTTGACTCACCATACCAGTTTAGTCGGGTTCATAGTCAATGTCTACCTTCATTGTTTTCTAAGCCATTTTCCCTTGCTTGCCACCTTGCTGTTTCCAGCAACGCAGTTAGGGTAAGACTCATATGGAGTAAGTTTCCATGACAGCATCAAACTGTTGTATATTACATTACATCATCGCGCACGTAGGCATACTCCGTATGCCGTAACCTTTGTATGCTAATTGGTTAAGTTACTTATTTTAGTTACAGTTGATAGTACGCATTTTCTAGCCCGACTTAAAGCCCCAGCGGGGCGGCATGTTTATAGAATATCAGCCACTACGCCCTCTAAAGCCCCAGCGGGGCGGCATGTGTGTCTTACATTATCATACTTCATCTCTTAAGAGATCAGGATAAAAAACATGGATGGAAAAATCACACTTGGAATTACGCGAGACATTTTCGATGCGGACGGGAATCTGGACATCCCCGGTCCGGGACTTAAGCTCCTCGACGAGATGCCTGAAGTAGAGTATCGTAGGTTCGACCAGTTTCTGCCGGAAGTCACCGCCGAGCAAATACAGGGTTGTGATATGGTCATCAGCGCGGCAGCCAGCTGGACCGAACGGTCGGTCATTGGAAATGACCGGCTGATTGCCCTGCTGTACACCGGAGTGGGCTACGATCACATTGATGTAAAAGCGTTGACCGATGCTGGAGTTCTATTCTGCTTTGCGCCCGATGCTGTCCGCCGCCCCATGGCTTGTACCATCATAACTTTCATCTTGACACTGGCGATGAAATTGATGGCGAAGGACAAGATCACCCGTCAGGGACGATGGGCAGAGCAGAACGACTATCGCGGCGAAGGGTTGATGGGTAAAACGCTCGGATCCATCGGGGTCGGTAACATCGGTCACGAGGTGTTCGTATTGGCGCAGCCGTTCGGTATGCGTCATTTGGGCTGCGATCCCTACATAAAACAGGCGGATGTGGACGATGTCGGCGTACAGTTAGTGGACATGGACACGCTGCTAACGGAATCGGACTTCGTAAGCATCAGTGTGCCACTGAACGAAGAAACACGCCATCTCGTTGGGGCGCGAGAGTTGCGTAAGATGAAATCGACCGCCTACCTGATAAGCACCTCACGGGGACCCGTAGTTGATGAGGCGGCGCTAATTCGAGCATTGCAGGAGGGCTGGATTCGAGGGGCAGGAATTGATGTTTTCGAGCAGGAACCGGTAGACCCCGACAATCCGATTCTCGGTATGGACAATGTGGTGGTATCTCCGCACTCGTTGTGTCATACCGACGAATACTACAAACTTGCTTGGAATGGTAAACTCCAGCAGGCGGCACAGATTCTTCGCGGTGAGATTCCCGATGCCTTAGTCAATACGGAAGTTCTCGAGACCTTGGCGTTTCAAACGAAGTTCAAAAAATTCCAAACGTCGTAGAAGGAATTGGACACTGCTGTCTAAACACATTTCATTAGTACATCGGTTCGTTAATGAACTGATGAATAAATCAACCAGCGCACAATTTGATACGAGGTGATTCATGCAATTTGATCTGTTAATCAAAGGTGGTGATGTTGTAGATCCGGGTGGTGGTCACAGTGGCAGGCTTGATGTTGCCGTTAAGCGCAATCGTATTGCAGCCGTTGACGCTAATATTCCCACAGAATCTGCCCCTCAGGTTATTGACGCCAGCGGCCAATTTGTGACGCCAGGGTTGGTCGATCTCCATACCCATATTTTTTACGGTATCGGCTATTACGGTGTCCATGCAGATACGGTGGCAGCGCGCAGCGGTGTGACCACTTGGCTCGACGTGGGATCTTCAGGTGGGTACAATTTCCCCGGCTTCCGAGAGTACATCGTCACCCCCGCTCAAGCACGCATTTATGCGTTAATCAATATTTCATCCATCGGCTTGACGACGCGGTCAGGGGAGCTTACCAACTTGGATTACTGCGATATCGATCTCTGCTGCAAAATGATAAATCTAAACCGCGATATAGCGTTGGGTGTAAAAGCGCGTATAGATCAAGGTCAAACCGGCGGCACAGTCGTCCCACTGACCTACGCACGGGAGGCAGCGGATCGCTGCGAACTCCCACTGATGGTGCATATTGGTGGCGGACCCCCAGGGATTGCTGAGGTTCTGAAGCATATGAAACCCAACGATATACTGACCCACTGTTTTACCGGCGGAGACATGCGAATCATCGACGATTCAGGAAAGCTGCGCGATGAAGCAAAACAGGCTTGGGACAGTGGTGTCGTTATGGACATCGGGCATGGAGCGGGCTCTTTCTCCTTTGAAACCGCAGAGGCGCTGATGAGTGTGGGCCATAAACCGGATGTCATCTCCTCCGATATCCACCAAAATAGCATTGGCGGTCCTATGTTTGATATGCCAACCTGCTTGAGCAAATTCATGGCGTTGGGGATGAGTTTTGGGGAGGTTATACAGGCGTCAACCGAACGGCCCGCCCAAGTGATGGGATTAGCAAGACGAAATCGGGACACTCAAACCGGGCGCCTTGGCGGATATAGCACTCTTCCGCATTGAATCAGGTGACTTTACCTTTTATGATGTCCGGATGAACCCACGAAAGGGCACAGAGTTGGTACGCAACACCTTAACCATCGTCAACGGGCGTGAAATGCCTATCGTAGCCGAGAAACCGCCGGCACCCTGGTTTGAATTGAGCGATTCCCAACGCACACTCATCGAACGTAATCACACGCCAGAAGCATTCGACCCTAAGTCAGGAGAGTGAGTTCAATATGCCACCAAAGTTATACGGTATGAGACGCTTTGAGAATAAGGTTGCCTTGGTAACGGGCGGAGCTTCGGGTATCGGCAGGGCGACGACAAACCGTTTGGCGGCTGAAGGCGCGCAGGTCATCATCGCGGATAACAACGCTGACATGGCAAATAAGGCTGTCTCAGAAATAGAAGCGGACGATGGCGCTGCGATTTATATGGAGGTCGATTTGGCTGATGACGCCGCTGTCGAAGCCGTTGGTCGCGCCGTCGCCGAACAGTTCCCCGCACTTCACATTCTGGTGAATAATGCCGCTATCTTGAGACAGGGACGCATTGAGGACGGAGGTTGGTTGGAAAATTGGGAGCCGGAAACCGCGATCGGTTTAAGAGGCTGGGTCCTGATGACTCAGATGCTACTGCCGATGTTAAAGAAGGAGGGCGCTGCTATCGTCAATCTCTCCTCCGAGGGCGGTTTTCTCGGCAGACCGGGACAATGGGTCTACGATGCAATAAAAGCGGGCTTGGTTTCAACCACCAAGACGATGGCTTATGAGTTTGTTGACTACGGTATTCGAGTCAATGCTGTTGCACCGGGTTGGATTGTTACAGAGATGCACTTTGGTAAGCACTCTGACCCACAAGCGCGGAAAAAGGAATTGGAAGAAACGCCAATAACTTCATGCATTATGAAGCGTTGTGCAAAGCCAGAAGAGGTCGCTTCCGCCATCGCTTTCCTGCTCAGCGATGATGCCTCTTACATCACCGGCACTACCCTCCACGTCGATGGTGGGCGCATGGGGATGTCCGTCGGATAACTCCGCTAGCAATCAGAACATGGTTGTTGTCAACTGTTACAGGCTTTATCCCAAAAAGCAGAAGACATATGATAATCGACACCCACACTCACTTTGGTGAACCTTCTCGACCGAAAGAACTCCTCTATCGTACCGAACTGCCGGAAATGTACAAGGCGGTAGCCAGCCCCGAGGGCGTCACCGGGACTGTCGTCACTGAATCGTCGGAGGATATCGAGGATAATCAATGGACACTGGGTCTAGCCGACAAGGACCCTTTCATCGTTGGACTGATTGGGCATCTAGATCCGTTTTCCGAGCGGTTCGACCAAGACCTAGACCGATTTGCGGCGGATCCCAGATTTTGTGGGTTCCGCCTCCACACCAATTGTTGTCATCGGTACACCGGTCAGCCGCGCCAAGGAGTTGGTCCTATCCCTGAGCGACTGTTGGAAAGTCTCTCCAGACTGGTCGAAAAAGATCTTGCGCTCGATATTCATGGCGGTTGTGAGCATTTCGACTATTTCGCCGAGTTAGCCCAGCGCGTGCGTAAGATCCGCATTGTGATTAACCACATGGGCGAGTGTCGTCCTCTCACCAGCGACCCTCCGAGAGCGGCGTGGGTTGCAGGCATTCGGAAAATTGCGTCGCTGCCAAATGTCTACTGCAAAGTATCCGCGCTTGTCCAGATGGCTGTCAATGCGCCGGCACCAGCTGACCCAGCGTTCTATCGTCCTGCCATTGATGTTGTTTGGAATGCGTTCGGTGCTGAGCGGTTAATCTATGCCAGCAACTGGCCACAAATCGAGCGTGTGAGTGATTTTGCTACAGCACATCGAATCGTCGCTGATTACTTTGCTGAAAAGGGTGCCGACGCGGAGGAAAACTTTTACTGGAAGAACGCCAAACGTATGTACAAATGGGGACGCGATTCTTGATTGACATTCCTACCCAAGTCACGTAGGTTGGGTTGAACAGTTGAAAGTCAACGCAATAGTGGTTGCGCTTTTCAACAACAACTGCTTATAGATCGGCACAGTGAAACCCAACAACCACATCCGCGCAGACCGGGCATCCCCGGTCATGCTTGGTCTCGCCTGTCCCGATTTATCGGGAGTACGGACGGATCCGCTTGGACTTGCCCGATTAAGTCCCATCGGGGCGATATGTGTCTAACAAAATAGCAAAACCATTCCTCAAGCCCCAGCCCCGGGGCGACATGTGTATCAAAACGCACCGCAACCGTAGTTTGGATATCTTGCCGACCCGAGCCGTCCCAAGTGCATCAGTGGCAATCAATGTGTAAGTTATCCACAATGACCTAACAAAATCTAACACTTTTTGCAGAATTGGTGTCAATTTTGGATGATTGACCTCTGTAGAGACAGGTTCCAGCGCAGCGGAAATCCCGATTTATCAGGGGCTTGTGCCCGTTCAAAATACTCTCAGAACGATTTTGACAGCTAGCAGCTTGGGTCGATCCAACAAAAGATCTTACCCAGGAAACCGAGTTTTTTCTTCAAAACTCGGTTTCTTTCGCTTCGTATAAGATATAATCCGACTGCTTGGGGGTTTGTGTGCGCTTCCAGAATTCAAGGAGGGTGAAGGGCCAGTTTTGGGTTACACGACCCTGACTGTTTTTATACCAGCTTCTCACGTTTGATGCGCCCCAAGCCATCTGCAGATTGCCTTCGTCAATCCATCGGTTGTAGGTATCATGGACGGACTGTTTGCAGTCGAGTGCTGCGGAACCTGTTTCAAGCAGCAACTTAATACACCCCAGGATATACCGCATCTCGCACTCTGAAAAGAAGATGATGCTGCCATTAGCGACGATATTTGTGTTGGGACCATACATACAAAACAGATTGGGAAATTTGGGAATGGTCATCCCTAAATATGCGCGAGGACTGCCGTCCCAATGCTCTTGAAGGTTAATTCCCTCCAAACCTCTGATTTCCATGGGCCAGAGCATACGGCTGGGGTAAAACCCTGTGGCATAGATTAGCATATCCACTTTATAAATCTCGCCAGATTTCGTCACAATCCCTGTCTCACCGATTGCAGCAATTGGGTCGATAACAAGATGGACATTGTTCCGCTTCAACGTTTTGAGCCATGTGCCGTTATCCACTAGCATCCGCTTGCCCGCTGGAGGATATGTTGGTATACATTTCTGTAGCAGATCCGCGTCGTCTCCTACGATTGATTGAATGCCTTTAGTGAAGTGGGCGCGGAGCTCATCATTGGCGGGGCTGATCGAGCGGGCTTGATCTGTCCATGAGGCATCTTTTTTCACCCAATCGAGCACACCTTCGGCGTTATGCCAGAACCTGAACACGCGGAACCACTTGGCATAGAACGGCACCTGATTTAAAAGCCAGTGTTTACCATCCGGGATATTGTCATGATACACGGGTTCAATCGCAATCCAGTTTGGAGTCCGCTGAAAGACAAAGATTTCACCGGCTTGTTTCGCAATCTCTGGGACAAATTGAAAGGCACTGGCACCCGTGCCGATCACTGCAACCCGTTTATCAGTTAGATCGTGACCATGTTCCCATCTTGCCGAATGGAACGAGACACCTTTAAACGTCTCACGCCCTTTGATGTCAGGGAGTCTGGGCCGATTGAGTTGACCCACAGCACTGATAATCGCTTGGGCTTTCAGGGTTTGGCTCACACCGTCGGCGCTCTTAACCGCTACTTTCCAAGTGTAAGTTTTTTTATCGAATTCTGCTGATTCAACGGACGTGTTGAACCGGATATGAGGACGAATTCCAAACTCATCGGCACACTGGTTGAAGTAATTCAGAAGCACGTCCTGCGGGGAATAATACTTTGGCCAATTCTTGGGCTTAAACGAGTAGGAGTATATGTGATTAGGTGTATCAACGCGGCATCCCGGATAGGTGTTTTCGAACCAAGTTCCCCCAACCGACCCGTTTTTCTCAATGATTGTGAAGGAAATACCCGCTTCCTTGAGACGGTGTGCGGCAAGGATACCGGACATACCTGCACCGATGATGATGACGTGAAATGTACGTTTTTTCTCTAGCGGGATATCGCCCATCCCCGGCTGTGCATAAGGATCTCCACCGTCCAAGGACAACTCACCCATCAGGAATTGGCCGTAATCGTCGGGTAGAGACTCTCCTACGAGGAAGTCCATCATTTCACGGACTTGATCCATGCTCGGTGCCTGAGGCAGCTTGCAACCACTGTCTCGATAGGTCTTAAGGATTTCAAAGGCTTGTGCACGAACAGTTGCTCGCTCTGCTTCGGTGATGCCAACATTGGGGTCGCCGAGAACGCGAGGGTGAGGTCGAATATCGCCACGTATGATGTTCATGTCGCCGGTCAGGTGCACAAGGGACACCATAAGCGCGGGTATATTGGCTTCCTCTAGGGCAGCTTTAATGAACTCGTCAGGTTCGGTAATCGCGTTCCAAGTATCGAACTGAGTTGCAGCCATGTTTTGCCCTTACCTAATTTCTTAAATCTGCGCCGCGGTTGTGTCCCGTTCTTGAAGTTGACACCCATCGAAAAAAGCATCCATGAATACTCCTGATATTCCTACTCCTATACCTCAAATGCCGAGGTTTCTCAGGTCGTAGTCCTTCACGATATTTTCTCTTGTCGCTTCGTTCCACCGGTTATCGTTTTCCAGCCCAACCATGGGTTGATAAATGTAGGGTGGTTCTTCCGGGAAACGCTGCTGACGGGCATCGATGCCCACTGCAATCACGCGTGACCTTTCGAAGATTCGTTCTGCGTCGTAAACCACTGGCTCCTCACCGTACGTGGTTTCAACATCAATAACGGAAGAGTAGCGGTGGAACCCAAAGTTGACTGTCACCCGCCAGTCCGGCGAAGTGTTTGGAAAAGAGGCGTGTAAGGCTTGGCGGTTGGACATGACAACGTCGCCGGGATTGCACACCATCGGTACTGCTCCGGGCAGACGGTCAGAACCGTTGTTCTCCTCGATCATCTTTTTAATGTCTAGTTTGCCCTGCTTGTGTGATCCGGGCAACACCCAAACCCCGTTGGCTGCCGTGCTTCCGTATAGCTGCGCCATGAAATTGAACCCGTGGGTGCCTTGGTCCCAATCCGGCTTATCCCACTGTTTGGTTCCGTCCTGATGCCACGCCACAGATGCGCCCAATCCCGGCGGTTTGACGATTATGGACTCGGTGAATGGGGTGAAATCTGGACCGTTGATATGTTCGGCAACGGACAGTAGCTGCGGATGACCGTAGAGCCTTAAGGCGGAGTCCATCAGTTGAAGCGGTGATGAGATAGAGGTAATCACAAAGTCCGGCGCGTCTTCCGGTGGGGTAGGTTCGTTCATCTTGGCTGGATGGCGACCGTTGTTACTCGACGTCCCACCCACAGGATCGCTCAACGGTTTTGCAAAATTGAAGCTGGATCTCGTAAACTCTAATCCAATCGCGGGTCTCCCCTCTGAATCAACTTCTGCGTCCTTTGTATGCGGTGCTCGGTCGAGCACATGCTCAAAATCTTTCTGTAGATCTTTGAGTTCTGCTGCACTTAATGCCCCTTCAAACACATAGAACCCACAACACCAATAGGCATCCGCGATGTCCTTGTGCAGCGTGCCGTTGGGGTTAAATCGGAGGGGACCTCGATTGCCAATTTCATAAGCCCTCCGTTCACCCTCTTGAACATAAGCGTCCATTGTCATTGTATTTTCTGATTTTGTTGTGCTCATTTGACTATCTCCTCCCTGATTTCCATTTCCTGTGTTGCTTGCAAAAATCAAAAGAATTTTCGACTGGAAGTGTGCGGCAGTAACACGCTAGATCGACTGAGATGATTATACAACGCCCTCTGATTTAGATCAAGTGCAAAATATCCGATCATCTCCGGGCGGTGATATGCCTGTTCCTGGACTGCCGACAGATCTGTTCCTTTTGTTAAGCACGGCGAGGAAGCCGTCCACGGAAAAAGGCGTGAAATAGTGTGCATACTCTGGCAGTGCCTGTGCAATCTAGTGCATCTGAGTGGTGATGTTCATCGGTCCACAGATGAACAGAATCTTCTTTTTTTGCGTCATTGGTAACCTCCGAGCACTATTGTGAATAATCTATGGTGCTATCGGTAAAACAGAAACTGAGCTTTCGGTTTTGACGTTGTATAACTCCACCCCTAGCAGTTTGTCATATTATAGCAAGGTGATGTTACGAAATTTTTCACAGAACTTTGACAAAATCGCAAATACAAGACATGTTATGAATTTGTGATAATTTCGTCATAAACGTGCAACATCTCTTGCATATAATTTCGCTACACCATTGAGGTCAATAGAAAAGGATATCGAACAATTGACTGAGCTAAATGATATGTCAAAACAGAAGCCTAATGGAATCTCCCTCCTAAATCTCGACAAGATTGTCAAGCCCCTGCTTATTCTCGTCATTGTTGGCGTGGTTGGCAACCTATCCTTCTGTCTCTGGACGACGGACCGTCAGAAACTCGCCGAAATCCTCAGTTTCGATGGTCGCTATCTTTTGTTGGCAATGATGCTAACGCTAGTTCCTTTGTTAGGGCACACCGTTCGCACTATCATATGGACGCGATTCCTTGGATACCGCGTTGGTATGCACAAACTCTTTAAAATCATTCTCGCCAATGAGTTGGCTGCATCTGTTACCCCAACAGCTGTTGGGGGTGGCCCCTTGAAGATTGCCATGCTCGCTCAAGCCGGACTTAGGACCGGCGCAGCAGCATGTGTAACCACGTTGCCAGCGTTGGAAGATCTCCTCTTTTTTATCGTGGCAGTGCCACTTGCGATGACTATTTCATCGTCATGGGATCATCCAGTGTTCGATCTGATCGCAGAGGGAATCGATCTACATTGGGTGCTACCTTGCTTAATTGTTGGCCTGATTGGGGGCGGTGTACTGGCGCTGCTTTGTCGAAAGTCAGGATTGAGAATCCGGAGATGGGAGAGGCTTCAAGAGCAGTTGAAGGCAGCCGGGGCCGATTTTATGAACGCTTGTCGAATGATTGGAGGGACGGGTAAATCTCGTCTGCTGCTAAGCACCATCATTGCGGGAATACAGTGGACGTGCCGGAATGCCGTCGCTGTGATGCTTGTCGCGAGTTTAGGGGTAGAGGTCGAATTCATCCGCTTTCTGCTGCTGCAGTGGCTCATTTTCATCCTTACGCTATTCATACCCACACCCGGTGCCACAGGTGGGAGTGAAGCACTTTTCTATCTGATCTTCAAACCGCTACTGCCGAATGAAATTCTCGCCGTTACCATTGGCGGTTGGCGATTCTTGACGTTCTACTGGGTTATGATTATTTCTGCGATTCTGCTCTACATCTTACTGAACTTTGGGACACCTAAAGCTGAACGGCCTACTCCAGATACTATCAATCCTGTGGGTTGATATATACGGGTGCTAATATGTCAAACTCGGAAAAATTGACCTACTAAAACAGCCCTGAAGTGCCGAGGTTTTCTGTTGAGACAACGATTAGAACCTATCAGGCTGCATGCCTGTCCGGCGAGTTAAGCATCCGGGTTATCATGCAACGCTTTGCCAAGAGCTTTTGCTAAATTTTCGGGATCATCTGTCCCTATCCGATATCGCTTCCCACTTTTCATCTGCAGCTCAATCGCTGAGAAACCAGAAACATTGAACAGCCAACCCCGCGGTGTGAATCTTATCCCCCAGCCGTAGTACCAAGGATTCTTGACCACACGATACGCATCAATCTCCTTTAACGGAAAAGCCTTACGGATAACTCTCAACCCGAATTGGATCTTAATTGTCTGATCATCGATTGTCACCGTCAAACGACTGAATATCCCAAGGACAATCAGGAGAATTATCAGGAGGGTTACGGCAAGCGGATGAAAAGCTGCCGCAATGTTTAAGAAGGCTATGCCCAATGCTACCACACTGTATGAAATGAGAAGAAGATAACCGATTTGAGTATGTTTGTACTGTTCCACAGTTCTTAAATCTATTTCTTTATCCTGATTATCATGCAAGTTCACCCAACCATTTCAAGCGGATTACCCCTCCCACGCATTTCTCCTAAGTTATCGCCAGTGGAGGTCAGAATAATCGTAACTCGTTGAGGTAATCTGCTCCATCTTGCCCGTTTCGACGTCTAATATAAAAACTTCACTGGTTCGTCTTCCGCCCGTATCGCCCCCAATAAATGCCACCTGACTCCCGTCTGGATGCCACGTTGCTTCCTGACCCTTGTAAAGACTCAGATTCAGATAGCTCTTAAACCGACCCTTTTCTATAGTAGCGATGCAGATTTCACCCGAAGTATAAAACAAAATCTGCTTGCCATCTGGAGACCATTCCTCTATCCTTTGGCAAGGAGGTTCATCGTTCTGAAGAAACCAAGAGCCGGTCACACCCACAACATCGGGTTCTGCCAACGCTAAGAAGCCATCCGTCTTAAACGCAATCCATTTGCGATCCGGCGACCACTTGGGCCACCTGATCCCTTCCGGCAACGCTTCAAGCAATCTGTTTTTCGGTTCTTTGATCTTTTCACCTTTCGCATCCCAATGAAGCCACCCCTCTGCCCATCGGCGGGTTCGCCACCGTTTTGTTGATTCTCCGTCAATCGTCACCACCCAGTTTTCAAGCGGATCCTTCGCACGGTCAATCTCAACTACAACAAGCACAGCGTGGTTCAACGAAGACCATCTGAAATCGTGGATTCGATGCTGCTTCTTGACAAGCCGCGTCTTCTCAGTGCCATCTGCTCTCATCACGTAGAGCGATTCCGCCCCACCAACCCCGGAGAGGTAAGCGATATGCTCCCCGTTTGGTGACCATCGCGGTTTACGCGAAAACCCGTCGTCCGTGAGTTGGCGGAAATCCGTTCCGTTCGGATTCATCGTGCAGATATTATACTCATAGAACTCCCACCATTTAGTTGTCCCTCGTCCTTTCTCCAATGTCCGCGTCGCTGCTCGGAAACCGTTTCTATCTTCCAGCGATTTGCGGACGGCAAACACCAGTCTTCCCGCCTCGTTCTGTGCTGATGCACCACCACTTAACATAACTATCAATATAAACATACCAATTACACATTTTATACGCATGAGATAATCTTTCTGGAACTCACGTGCCAGTTGTACCCGGATATTCTGACGTCATGCTAAATTTAGGACCCAACAAAAAAGGGAATTTAAGACATTGGACGCAGATGGATAGCTGAGGTTCAGAGGCTATTTCAAGTCCGACTTCTATTTTTTTTCGCTATCGTTGAAACCGTATGGACTATGTTATCGTTATCGTTCTAAGGATGGATTTTCCGCCTATTTTTATTGAGGTAATGTCGAGCTAAACAAGACAAAATGTGAGGTAGTAATGATTCCGTTTCCTTTTATTCCCTTTTTCGTTGGAACTATCATTGAAGCGTCCCGATTCTTATTACACACGGTACAAGCGATCCGTATCTCAGATCTCCTATCTTCAGAGCAAGTATTAAAATCCGTAGAATTTTTACGAGGGCTCCCGGCTTTGTTGATTTTTTTAATCCTACTTCCATCGAAATAACGGATCGAGCCCATTCCTCCTACTGTTCCTGCTTCCACCCTCACTTTCAATTCGTTTTTCGTCAGGGCAATGGTTGGAACCGACCGAGACTGTGGGATGTTCAGCACGGTTGAAAATCTTGCTCGGTTGTCCCCAATTTGCTCTATACGTCTTCTTACCGCTCCACTCGCGCACAGAGAGTGCGGCTTCTATGCCTCTCTCTGCGTTTTGATTGTCCAACCTGTGAAAGCCTTATTGACAACTCTTGACAAGGTGGCAGGTTGCACTCGTCTAATGCCACATTTCGCCTTTTCTAATTCTTGGATAAGGTGTCTGTAACTGCTCTGGCTGCCCATAACTGTACGCCGCGAAATCTCGGTATCAACTGACACCTCTTGGTCACTTCCCTTTGCAATTGGAGATGATGATAGCGTCTTCTTACGCTCAAGATCTGAATAGGTCCCTTCCTGTCTCTGTTCTGACATTTGCGTCCTCCCTTATAATTTACGATTTTTTTTAAGTTCTGTCGTGAACTAATTGACAGGCTTTTTCTCAGTAACACTATTTCTGGGACTATGCAAGAAACCTGCCAATTTTAGGGGTGCTCGCTATTTTCTGGGTCTAGATTCAGTCAGTATTTTACATTCCCATTGACATCTACCGAAGCATGATGTATCTTAACGATAGCGCGTGTTAAGCTTTGAGCAAGTACGCCTTACGCTTTTTTAGCGTTTCTTGTGTATTCGTTCATACCGGATTAATGTTATTCATCTGATGAGGAAAGGAGAATCTTGAAATGGGCAGTACAACTAAAGCGAAGGTAGAGTGTATCATACCTATTTTATATGTCGGAAATTTTGCTGCAAGTCTTGATCATTATGAAAATGTGCTTGGTTTCAGGAAGGAATGGGATTGGGGCGATCCGCCGGATATCGGAAGCGTAGAGCGGGATGGACTCTCTATCATGCTGTGTGAAGGGGAACAGGGGCACCCCGGCACATGGATCTGGATGGGGGTTGAGGATGCCGATGAATATTATGAGGAATACAAGGCGAGCGGCGCGAAAATTCGAGAGCATCCAATTAACTATCCTTGGGCATACGAATTGAGGATCGAAGACCTCGATGGTCACGTTATACGAATTGGATCCGGTCCCAAAGATGATGGATCTCACAACCACTAGAACTTTCTGTATCTGTTTGCCATCCACTGCTATTAATCACAATGGCAATTTCCTTAGAACCCAATCTGTATACTTAATCGGACAATTCTAAAGATTGTGTCTCAATTAATTCACGGAGTGTGTGGACGATGTGTCATCGCACGAAGGGCGAGATACGTTTGAAACCAGCAAGTGGTTATAAACCCGTTTTCGAGTGCGAAGATAAAGTAGTAACGTTTGAATCCTTCGCGGTTCTGTAAATCTAAAAGGGAGGCTTGTATGAACACTGACAACAAGACAATCCGTGCCTTCAGAACTAAAGTGGCAGCACTTCTAATCCTCAAGAAAACAGTTACTGTCACAACTATTTGGGGGCTTATTTGGGGAACGATCGTCATTGTTCTCCGTGCAGCAATTGGAATGTCCCCCTTCATCTTATTGAGCGGCGGTATCGGTTTGATACTCGCCATTGCATGTGCAGTCGTGCTTGCGTTGCGTCAGATCCCGACGCGAACTGCTCTCCGAGCGAGTCTTGACAAACACACTGGCGCTGGCGGATTGATAATGGCAGCGGAAACCGTCGAGTTGGGCAACTGGCGAAAACAGATGCCGTTAATCCGATTACCGCGTTTGCGGTGGCGCGGTGGTGTCGCTTGGGGGCGCTTTGCAGGTGCTGTTCTATTCGTCTGTGTCAGTTTTCTGATACCACAACGTTTTGTGGAAATCTCTAAGGCGCAACCTCTTGATATCCGCGAAGAGGTTAAGCAGTTGGCGGACGGAATTGATGTTCTCAAGGAGGAAGAGATTATCGAGCTAGCCGAAGCTGAGACGCTCGAAGAGAAACTCGCTCAACTCCAAGCGGAGGCTTCGGGCGAAGATCCGGTCAAGACATGGGAAGCGCTCGACCATCTTTCGGATACCCTCATGCAAGAATCAGCTGACGCCGCACAGGAAGCGCTGAGCGAAACAGAGCGCCTAACTGAAGCGGAGACGCTGTCCGAAGGCTTAATAAATGAAGGATTCGAGATGGACGCCGGGCTTTTGGCGGAATCAATGGCGACCTTATCCGGATTGGTTCAAGAGGCCGCTCAAGAAAATGCGTTGCTCGCAGCACAGCTTCCCGATCTGGAGGGCGGTGGGGATTCACTCACACTTGAGCAACTTAAAAATATCTCCGCAGCGTTGCGTTTGACCAAAAGCGACATCAGTGATCGGCTGGCGAAACTGTATGCACTCAATCTGATTGATTTGGAAACACTCAAAGCTGCCCAACAACTTGGGCAGTGTGATAGCGCGGGACTTGCTGCGTTCCTCGCCGAGAATGCAGATAGTAAGTCGGTAGCCCAGTGTATTGCTGGCTGGCGTCAAGGCACCGGTCGAGGTCCCGGTAATGCACCCATGACCTGGACAGAGGGCACTCCAGAGGAAGGTGCAAAGTTCAAAGCGGAAATCCTACCGCTGTCAGACATCGCCTCGCTTGAGGACAGCGAAATCGTCGGACTTAGCGTCGGTGCGCCATCGGTCGAAACATCTACGCTTCCACCGGAATCGGGTGGACTCAGCGGCGCAACAGTTGGTGGTGGTTCGTCCGTCTCCCAAACCGTTCTACCGCGTCATAAAGGGACGGTTAAACGGTATTTTGAAAGACCCTGAACAGCCAAATACAGTTCGCCGGAAGTCCCTTAACCATTTAGCAACCGAGTTTTTCTAAACAACTCGGTTTCTTCGGTTAGCTTCATTACCAATCTATGCCACATCTAAACAACCATGTCAGACAACAAGGGTTCCGAGAATATACTTCAACCTCAAGAACTTAATTCTGCCGTTGAGCTTACAGCAAAGGTGCTTGCAGAACTGGATAGCGTCCTGCTTGGTCGTTGTGCGCTGCATCGCATGGTGCTCATCGGTATCCTGAGTCAGGGACACATCCTGCTTGAAGGGGTTCCGGGCGTCGGCAAAACCGCGCTCGTCAAAGCGTTGGGGCAACTGCTCAGCCTCGACTTTAATCGAGTACAATTTACCCCCGACCTGATGCCGGGCGATATCGTCGGTACGCATATCCTGCAGCAAACCTCGGAGGGGCAACGCGAGATGAGTTTCCAAGCGGGTCCGGTGTTCACGAATATTCTACTTGCTGATGAGATAAACCGGGCTTCCCCGAAGACCCAATCCGCCCTGCTTGAGGCGATGCAGGAGCGGTCCGTTACGCTGCTTGGCAACACGCGCACGCTTCCCAGTCCCTTTTTTGTTCTCGCTTCTCAAAATCCGATTGAGTTGGAGGGAACATACCCGCTGCCAGAAGCACAGTTGGACCGATTCCTCTTCAAACTGATCGTTCCTCATGCCGATGTAGATGTGCTCGACGACATCATCTCAACCCGTCGACGCGGCGAACCGCCTGCCCCTGCATGGTCAATGAGTGCTGAGCAGCTGCATCAACTATTTGGTGTGATGGATCAAATCTTCCTGCCCAAGCCGGTGTCGCGTTATATTTCACGTCTGACGGCTGCTACCCATCCGAACGCGCCTGAAACCACCGAAGCGGTTAAAAAATATGTTACATACGCTGCCTCACCACGCGCAGCGATTGCGATGGCGGAAGCATCACGGGCATCTGCGTTGCTTGCAGGGCGTCCCACTGTCGGGTTCGAGGATGTGAAAGCAGTTGCTGCGCCCGTCCTGAACCATCGTGTAATTCTAAACTATCAAGCTCGGTTTGACGGGGTAGATACCTTTACAGTTGTGGATAGCCTCCTCACTGCCCTCGATGAAACAGAGCTGAATCTCCCCGAAGATCTTGAAATTCGTTCAGCGTAGGTCTGCTTCAGAGTGGATAAAGGAGTTCAGAGATGCGTTCACCCCTCCATGAATCAACAATACGATATTCTCGTCTGTGTGCCATCTCTTTTCTGGTTGTCGTCGGGATGGGCTGTGCTGTGCCCGATCTTCTTGCACAGGTCGATTATGATGAGATAACGGTTTCACCCGAACTCCACCCAAGGGCCAATACTATGCATGGGTATGCAGAATATCGGATTGCGGTGTCGAATCGCTCACCTGACAAAACGCATCAGGTGACGCTGATTCTGCCGGGAACGAGTCACAGTTATGGACAGCACATACGAGAGATAACCCGCTCAGTCGTCGTTGCTCCGTCCACCACAGTCCACATCTCGCTGCTTCAACCTCCTGTGCAGATGCCCGGTCGCGATTTGAGAGTTGCTATTGATGGTAGGATGCAAAACGAGGAGATACCGTTGCCCATCTTCACGCACGGTCGGCATGTATATATGAGTCGCGTTGTTACAGCAGGTGGAGGTACGAGAATACGTATAGGCGCTACTGCGTTGACGCTCCGGGTCCTGGTAAGTCGAGATGTGGATACCGCAGATTTACATACCCATGCTGGCGACATATTCGGTACACGATTTCCAAGTAGCCCATCACCTTCAACCGGTCGGTTTCCGCCTTCGAGCGGTGGAACGGCTCCCTACGAGATCGTTGACCTCGGATTTTCTGTGACGTCGTGGAGCACAAATTGGATCGGCTTCTCAAGCTTTGATGGTGTTGTTGTTACAGGCAACGCTATCCAGCGAATGCCCCCTAATGTCCAGTCTGCACTATGGCGCTACGTAGAGTGTGGCGGTTCCCTGTTTGTGTTAGGAGCGCAAGAACTCCCCGAAAGCTGGGAACTGAAGGAGTTACCCAAGTCTTCACTGTCCACTGAAGCTGCCGAGTTAATCGTCTATGATGCTGGTTTCGGCGAGTGTATCGTGAGTCCTGAGATAGATACAGGCAATCTGGATCAGGACCAGTGGTGGCAGATTGTGGAGTCATGGCTGAACACCGCGGTTCCCTGGCGTTGGGATGGGTTGATTGACGATGTCAACAATATCTTTCCGGTGGTGGATAGTTTGGGGATTCCTGTGCGAGGGCTCTATTTTCTGATGCTCCTTTTTGCTCTGGCAATTGGTCCCGTGAATCTCATCGTGCTATCTCGCAAAAAACGTCGCATCTGGCTGCTCTGGACAACCCCGGTCATCTCGCTGGTCGCCTGTCTTGCTGTACTCACCTACGCAACTTTTGCAGAAGGATGGAAGCGGCGTATCCGGACGGAGGGATTGACGATTCTCGACGAAAAAGCTCGCCGCGCTACAACCATTGGCTGGACCGCTTTCTATTCGGCCCTGACTCCAAGTGAGGGGTTGCACTTCGGTTATGAGACGGAGTTAACCCCTGCGCCCCAATCCCTTATTACAAATGCAACTCGTACGGTTGACTGGACACACGACCAGCATTTGGCAAGCGGTTGGTTGACCGCTCGCGTTCCATCGCATTTTATGGTGCGCAAGAGTGAGATGAGACGGGAGCGCATCACCGTAAGAAGCGGAAACGCTGATCTGAAGATTGTCAATGGACTGGGCGCTGACATAAGCCAATTCTGGTTGGCGGACACAGATGGTGAAATCTATGCTGCGGAAAGTATTGCCGCAGGCGAAGAAGCGACGCTGGTACCGTTCAAGGAAACGCATCCAGATAAATCTGATGGCAACTTTCTGTTTGAAATGTCGTCCCGTTCAACCTACCGAGAATTGGATAGGGGCAACGTTCCAGACGCATTGAGATATGTAATGACAAACCATAATCTGACGTTGTCTAGCGATCCTATGGTCTCTGTTAACCAACCCGGATACCGTTGGCGTATAATGGATCTACATTGGGGGCGCACCTATGATATTAAGGGCCACGAAGATGGGGAGTCACTGAGAATCTACAGCAAGCGAATATCTGACTTACGCGGAATATTTGCATCTGATGATTGGATAAAAGCTATTGAGGGTCTCAAAACAGAACCCGAGCAGTATCTCCGTCCTGGCTGCTATATTGCTATCTTGGAGACGTCTCCGTTTATTGAGAAAGGACTCCAAAAAGTGAATGAGGAGCGATACAGCTCTATCGTCTACGGCATTTTGGCAGAGGAATAGGCGGTATTTGGCAGACGTAGGGAACGCAGATCTGCGTTCCTTACTAACTCAATCGGTATTTTCCTTGGGTACGGTTCATACACCAACCTAAACCCTATACATCACATACATGCAAGTCAACATTCTTAACCTCACAAAAGATTTTGGCGCAACGCGCGCAGTTGACAACATCTCCTTTAGCGTTTCATCAGGGCAGATCATCGGCTTTGTCGGTCCCAACGGTGCGGGCAAGACTACCACCATGAGGATCCTAGCAACGCTTGATGAACCGACAAGCGGTGATGCCAGAATTGATGGGCTCTCGATTGTGGAGTTGCCGGAGAAGGCGCGCCAGCTGGTTGGGTATGTACCCGATGCGCTTCCCATGCACCGAGATATCTCCGTCCATGAATATCTCGACTTCTTCGCGCGGGCTTACGGGTTGGTTGGAACGCAGCGCCGCCAAGTGGTCCGAAATATCGAAGACTTTACTAATCTCGCTGGGATTCGAGAAAAGACTCTGTTCGCGCTCTCAAAGGGGATGAAACAGCGAGTTAGCCTTGCACGTGCCCTCCTCCATGACCCGCCGGTGTTAGTGATGGATGAACCTGCGGCGGGCCTAGATCCACGGGCTAGAGTCGAGCTGCGAGAACTTCTGAGAATTCTTTCGAGCCAGGACAAAGCCATCCTGATTAGCTCACATATCCTAACTGAACTTTCGGAGATCTGTGACGGAGCCGTTATTATCGAACAGGGAAGAATCATCACAGCGGGCACGTTGCAAGACATTGCCAAGCCAGAAGTCGAGCAGCATACGGTCCTGATTCGATCGCTCAATCGGCAAGATGACATGTATAAATCGCTGTTGTTGAAACCAAATATTGGAGCGGTCAGTCGCTTGGGAAGCGAGATAGAGGTGAAAATGACCGGCTCTGAAGAGGTCTGCAGCGATCTTCTCGAAAATCTGATTCGAGATGGATACCGCATTGTCGAGTTCAGGCAGCAAGGGGGCGATCTGGAATCCGTGTTCATGAACGTGACAAAGGGCGAGGTACAATGAGATCAATTAGCAATCTGTTTGAAAAGATTGATGACCGGATCAATCCCATCGTTGTAAAAGAGTTGCGCCAAGCGGTACAGGGAAAGTTCCTGATCGTAGTGTTAATCTGTTTTCTCTGCCTTCAACTGCTTACTATGGGGCTGTTTCTGATAGTAGATGAATCTATTTCTACCGCTTTCAATGCAGGGCTAAATATCTTTCGAGTATTGCAGGGGATTCTGTTTGGGACGTGCCTGCTGTTTGTACCCGCCTATACAGGCATTCGGTTGGCGAGCGAGCGAGCGGAGGCTAATGTTGACCTGCTATTTGTCACAACGCTCCAACCGCGATTAATCATCTGGGGAAAATTCCTCGCAGCGCTCGTTCTTACAGTCCTTCTCTATAGTGCCTGTATGCCATTTATGACCTTCACCTACCTGTTACGAGGGGTTGACCTGCCATCGATTTTCATTCTGCTCGCGCTCACTTTCGTTGTGGTGGCAGTGGGCATCCAGTGGGCTATGTTCATGGCCTGTCTACCCACCAGTCGGGTGTTCAAGGTGATTCTCGGTGTAGGTTGGCTTGTTATTATCGTTGTTACTTTTATTACTCTGCTCATATTAATGTTTGCACCTGGCGCGCTTCTGGACTCTGGCTTAGGCAGTCAACTCGGCTCTTGGGAATTCTGGCGCGGTGCTTTGGCAGTGGTAGTGGGTGGACTATCATTTATTGGGATAGGCGCTTTACTAACAACCGCGCTCATAAGTCCGGTTTCCACCAATCGAGCCTTGCCCGTGCGTATCTTTATCACCGTAGTGTGGATTTTGACCGGAGTCGGTGCTACAATCTGGAGCGTGGGCGTTAATAGCTTGGGCCCGATTTCGGTGTGGACAATTTTCCATATTTTGCTGCAATCCATTGGGCTGTTTGTTGCCGTCAGTGAACGGGAACACTTGGGCTGGCGCGTTCGCCGAACTATTCCGCGCAAATGGTTCCTCCGCCCGCTGGCATTTCTCTTTTATAGCGGTGCCGCCGGCGGCGTAGTGTGGTCTGCTTCAATAATAGCCTTGACGGTACTATCCGTGGTGGGCTGGTTGACTGTTTTCCCGCATATGGAAACTGGTGATCGGATGCATAGCATCGCACCGCCAGCTATTTTGGGGTTGTATGCCTTCAGTTATGTGTTGGTCGCCTCGCTGCTAAGAAGAAACTTCCTAGCGGACCGAGTTGCCAGTGCTTACACATGGATAATTGCCCTCGTTCTGTTGGGTGTTGCAACAACAATCATACCGCTCATTCTTTTCTTTTTTCACGGAAAGTGGGAGGAGAACTGGCTGGTTTTGAGTCCTCTTGGTCCATTTTTATTCAAGGAAACTGAGAATGTGCTTTACAGCTTAAGGATCTCGATTTTTTGTGCAGTATTCACCGGTGCGCTCAGTTTGCCGTGGTTTTTCAGACAGTCTTGCGATTTTCGACCGCCCATAGGGAAAGAGGCAACCAACCCCCAAACCAACGAGTCCGGATCGCCCCCGTAGGTCGGGCATCTTGCCCGCCTGAAGCCATTTATGGTGAATCGGAAAAATATGCCGACATTTATCGATGACGCTGATCTCGGCGAGGTTTCCGAAGTTCCCTGATAAGGGGAATTTAGGGGGTTATATACCAAGTTCGTTGAACGAATAAACCAACACAGCCCCAGTGGGGTGACCGCTTGCGGTATCTTAGATCTGATAAGTCCAAACTGTTGAGGGCTGTTTATGATCCCCACCTTTACACTTCCACTTGGCTTCCTTTCACTTTTAGCGATTCCGGGGCTTGTTGCCATCTATCTGCTCCGCACCCGATCGCGCCGCCACCCCGTGTCCAGTCTGATGCTCTGGGCGGACCAGCGGCAGGCGCGAGAAGGGGGCTTGCGCGTTGAGCGCTTACAGACACCCCTGCTATTCTTTCTGGAGCTGCTCGCTATCATACTGCTGACCCTCGCCATCGCGTCTCCAATCATTCGGACGATGCAGGGTTCGATACCACTGATGGTAGTTCTTGATGACTCTTTTTCAATGCTGGCAGGTGTTGATGAAACACCCAAAAGTCGAGCGATTGCAGCACTTGAAGAACAACTTTCTGCCCAAGGATTTAATCCACTTCGCAATCACCGCTATACGGTGCGCTATGTGCTCGCGGGCACAGAGCCGCAGATGTTGAACGAAGCAGCGCGAACCCAGAGCGATGCGATAGCGCAACTTGAAGCGTGGCGATGTCTCTCCCCATCGGCGAATCTGGAGGCAGCAATAAACTTCGCTGCTGAACTCGGAGGTGCCAAAGCCCTCATCCTTGTCCTGACAGATGAATCTCCGCCGCAGATACTGGATTCAGATCGCATGCAGTGGTGGTCGTTCGGAGTCGCGCGCTCGAACATCGCGTTTGTCAACGCCAAGCGAACCGACACCGATTCAGGTGAAAAATGTCTGTTGGAGGTAACCAATCTTTCACCACATATGGGCAGTACGGAGTTAGTCGTGCAGGTGGGGGACGCTGCAGCTCAGGAACGGGTGCTGCACCGCTCTACCCTTGAAATCCATCCACGGGCAACGCGACGAGTGTTCCTGAAGCTTCCGCCGCAAACGCCACGGCTGCAAGCACGGATTGGTACTGATGCCCTTGCTATTGATAACAAGGTTGTGTTGTTGCCGGAACAGCGAAAACCGGTGCTTGTCGATGTCCGTATTCAAGACCTACAACTCCGCTCTATCATTGAGAACGCGTTGGCGTCAACCGATAGAGCGTTGACCGCAAAGGCAGGAGCCGAGTTGGTGTTTCTTGATGGTACCGCGCTTGCTGATGATTCCGCCGAGGTGTGGTCTATGCGGATTATCACGGAACCAGAAACATCGGCTTATCTCGGTCCTTTCGTCCTCGATCGGACACATCCATTGACGGAGGGGCTTTCGCTCGGCGGAGTAGTATGGGGAGCTGGCGTGAAAGAGCAGTTTATGGGCACACCGATTGTCACCGCTGGAAATGTGCCCCTGTTGACCGATACCGAGAAGTTTTCCGGAACCCATGAAATCCGATTGCGCCTGCAACCAGGTTTTTCAACGCTCCAAAATTCGCCCAATTGGCCCATCCTGATGTGGAATCTCCTTCAGTGGCGTGCATCGCAAACCCCCGGGTTGGAACGCGCCAACCTTCGGCTGGATGAAATCGCTGTCTTGATGACCAAATTGGGGACAACATCTGTAGAAATTACTTTACCTACCGGTGAGACGCTTGTACAGCCTGTGCTTGACAGGACGATAAACCTCAAGGCTGAAACGCCTGGCATTTATGAGATACGTGCGGGCACGGACACATACGCTTTCTCCTCAAACGCGCTATACCAAGCAGAGTCAGATCTCACGACTAAGGCTACGGGACGGTGGGGCGATTGGGGGGAAGCAACACTGCAGCAGTGGGGCTTCCAAAGTTTTGCATGGTTTTTCCTGCTGCTCGCTATCGGTATCTTAACACTACATCTGATTTTTATCAAAGATGAAACATAGTTCCATCAAACATTTCTTGGAGATGGCAAAGTGGTCGTAAAGCAGGAATTCTAACACTTTTGCCCTGATCCCCAAGCCTATCTTCGGCTTGGACATTCAGTCATTACCTTTTTGAGGTACCCAAAATGAAAATCTTCCACCTGCAAACCGAACAGAAAATTGAGAAGTCGCAAGACGAACTATTCAGCTTCTTTTCTGATGCTTACAACCTTGCTGAGATAACGCCACCTTGGCTCAATTTCCAGATGCTGACACCCGCTCCTATTGAGATGAAAGTCGGAACCTTAATCGACTATCGCTTGAAGCTGCGCGGTATTCCCATCCGTTGGCAGAGTGAGATCACAGATTGGAGTCCGCCCCACACCTTCACTGATGAGCAACGTCGAGGACCCTATCGGCGTTGGATTCATACACACAGCTTTGTTCCCGTTTCCAATGGTACACTGGTTAGAGATGAGGTGCAGTACGCCGTACTTGGCGGTAGCCTCATTCAAAAATTTTTCGTCGCTCCAGACATAGAGAAAATCTTTGCCTACCGAACATTGAAGTTGAAAGAGCTCCTCGCGTGACCTTCTCAGGCTTGGATATGTCTATCCAAGCCGAGCGGTTTGGATAACCAGCAACTTACGTTATGCCACTATGGATTTCCCCACTGCTCGTGCTGGATTGAAAATTCAGCACAATGTTAAGTGAGATGGTGAAAGGCTTAGATATGGTTATCTAAACCGGACAAGAGGACAACTATTCTCAAGCCGCTCGCAGTGGATTGCCAAATCCACTGCACGTCTGCGATCGTAGCTTGGATAGTCTATCCAAGTTGAGCGAAGGGATACGCTATCGCTTATTCGTTGAAATTTGGAGAATTCTGTGAACGAGCAACCGATTTCTGAAACACAGACATGCAGCGACTATGATACCAACGTCTCTGACCTAACTGCTGCCCCACACGAAGTAGGACTTTCGGCGGAGCAGCTTAAACGTATCTCTTTAGTAACTCAAGGCTTCATTGACGAGGGACAGCTCGCCGGTGCGGTCACGCTTGTTGCCCGGCGCGGCAAGGTCGCCCACTTTGAAGCATACGGAGCGATGGACATCGAAGCCAGTAAGCCGATGCAAAAGGACACCATTTTCCGCATCTATTCCATGACCAAGCCGGTCGCTGCTGTCGGCGTGATGATGCTCTGTGAGGAGGGGAAACTAACCCTTGATGCACCGGCTGCACAGTATCTGCCCGAACTGGGTGGACTGGAGGTTGCACAGGACGCGGACGCCAATGTGTTCGCACCGGTGGAAGCAGAACGGGAAATGACCGTTCAAGATCTGATGCAACACACCGCCGGATTGCCCGGCGCTGCCCGGTACATGGCCGGTACGTCCGCAGTCGATAAGCGCTACCGCAAGGCCGGCTTAGACCGCTTGCATGAGTGCAATCTAAAAGAACTTGCCCAGCGGCTTGGTAAAATTCCGCTGTTATATCAACCGGGCACAAAATGGCACTACAGCATCGCCGCCGATGTATTGGGGAGGCTTATTGAGGTTTGTTCCGGTCAACCCTTTGATCAATTCTTAGCGGAGCGAATTTTCCAGCCGTTGGGAATGGCGGATACCGGGTTCTATGTGCCATCGGACAAGATCGATCGGTTGGCGGGTATGTACGGTCCAAAACCGACGGGAGGCTTACAAACCATTGATGCACCAGAGGGTGGCACTGGACACATATCCAAGACCAGTTTTATAAAGAAACCGATATTCCTATCCGCTGGTGGGGGCTTAGTTTCGACAGCTTCCGACTTTGCCCGGTTCTGTCTGATGCTTTCATGCAAGGGGACACTGTCCGGAAACCGGTTACTGGGCGCGGAATCCGTCGAGTTGATGACTCGCAACCATCTCCCCAATCACATGATACCGCTCGACAAAAAACCTGATGACCGTTATGGGGGGCTCGGTTTCGGGCTTGGTGTCTCGGTTCGCGTCCAGCAGACCGACTGGGTGCCTGCTTCCCAGATTGGTGAGTATGGCTGGATCGGGGGAACCAGCACCGAATTTTGGATTTCGCCACGGGATGAGTTAGTGGCAATCACGTTAGCACAACACATCCCCTTTTCCGCATTGAGCCATACCCTTAAACCGCTGGTCTACGCGGCGATCTGTAATTGAAACAATTACGCTATCCCTTAACAGCAAAGTGCATCTATCATGACACTCCTCCAACCAGTCTGGCTGCTACTGCTCATTCCTCTGATCATATCCTTGCGCGTGTGGAAACTACCTTCTCATGGCTTGACGGGACTTCGTATAGCAATATTGGTCCTTATCCTGCTAGCCATGTGTGGGCTTGCTGTGAAATTGCCGAGCCGGACAGGTACGGTTGTTGTCGTGGCAGACAGAAGTCAGTCGATGCCTCCGGACAGCCAAGCAAGGCAAAAAGAGGCAATCGATCTAATCCAGAGTACCATACAGCGTGACGCTAACCTTGCTGTCGTCTCCTTCGGCAGAGTTGCCGCTATTGAGCAATCTCCCCAAAGTGGAAAGTTCACTGGATTTGTCAGTGAAGTTGGCGGTGATGCCTCCGACCTGAATGGCGCCATTGAGAAAGCCGTAGCTCTCATCCCACGGGAGGCACCCGGCAGGGTGCTCCTGCTCTCTGATGGGAGATGGACAGGTAAAGACCCAGCGGAGATAGCCGCCCAAGCCGCAGCGCGGGAAATCCCCCTCGATTACCGCCTAATGCAGCGGACTTCTACAAATGATGTTGCTATTTCCCATATCGACGCCCCGGAGACAGTCAATCCCGGCGAATCCTTCATGCTCGCTGCGTGGATATACGCGCCGGTTCCGAGCGAAATCTCATTTGAACTGGTCCGTGGAAACCAACGTATAGCAGCTGGTACGCGAAAAGTGCCGTCTGGGTTGAGTCGTCTCATCTTTCGGGACAAGGCGACACAACCCGGAACACATCAGTATATCGTCCGAATTGCTGGAACCGAAACCGATCCGGTGCCAGAGAATAACAGTGCGAAGGTTCTGGTTGGTATTAAGGGATTCCGGCCAATCTTGCACGTCACTACCGCTTCCAATTCCGGCTTTGCGCGCCTCCTACAGGCGGGCGGCTTAGCCGTGAAAACTGCCCCACCGTCAGCATACCGCTGGTCGCTTGATGAGTTATCAGGATATTCCGCTGTGCTGATCGAAAATGTGCTGGCAGATGAAATTGGCCTCCACGGCATGGAAAATCTTGCTGTTTGGGTGAAAGAGACCGGGTCAGGATTCATGATGACAGGTGGAAAATACGCCTACGGTCCGGGCGGCTATTTCCGGTCACCGCTTGAACCAATTATGCCGGTCTCAATGGAGCTCCGGCGAGAGCACCGAAAGCTATCACTTGCTATTGTAGTGGCGATGGACAGGTCTGGCAGCATGTCAATGACGGTGGGTGGCTGGAGAACGAAGATGCAGCTGGCAAACCTTGCCACGGCAGAGGTGTTGGATATGCTATCACCAATGGATGAATTTGGTGTGGTTGCGGTTGATAGCTCACCTCACATCATCCTAAACCTCGCATTGGTCGAGAATCAGTCGCACAACCGGGGTAAGATTCTGCGCATCCGTTCACAGGGCGGTGGAATCTTCATCTATGAGGCGCTTTCTGCCGCAGCCAAGATGCTCGTGAATGCCGAAGCCGGTGCACGGCATATTCTCCTCTTTGCAGATGCCGCCGATTCGGAGCAACCCGGCCGGTACCGTGAACTGCTTGAGGAATGCCGAAAAGCCAACATCACCGTCAGTGTCGTCGGGTTGGGAACAGACGGCGACGTCGACGCCGGATTACTGCGTGACATCGCCCGCCGTGGCGAAGGACGTGTCTTTTTTACTCAAGATGCCCAAGAGTTACCGCGTCTGTTTGCCCAAGATACATTCGTTGTGGCGCGTAGCACATTCGTTGAAGAGCCAACCGTAGTTCGGACGACGGGGGGCATGGTCTCTCTGACCGGTAGACAACATCAAATACCGACTCAGATCGGGGGGTATAATCTCTGTTACCTCCGTCCTAACGCGAATCTCGCCGCCGCGACAGTGGACGAGTACGAAGCCCCTGTTGTGGCAGCATGGCATGCGGGGATTGGACGGATTCTCTGCTATACAGGCGAAGCCGATGGCGCGTATACCGGTCCCATTGCGGGTTGGAAGGACGTTGGCAATTTTCTCACAAGTCTCGTGCGCTGGACTGCCGGCGATCCCAGCAATCTATCCGACGAGATGCTACTAACGCAGAGAGTCAAAAATGGAATCAATGTGATACAGCTGCATCTTGATCCGGAACGGGAGAGCGAGGTTTTCAAAGAACTGCCCACCGTAAAAGTACTCCGTGGTGTTGTTGACCAAACGCCGTCTATTGATGAAACCAAACTATCTTGGACGTCTGCCGACACCCTTGCTGTAGATATCCCCATCCACGGGAGCGAAACAGTGCTGGCAACGGTGGAGATCCCGGGCGGCGGAAATATACCGTTGCCTCCTGTCTGCCTGCCGTATTCACCGGAATTCAAGCCCGCTCACACCGAATCGGGGGTTGTGACGATGGAGGGACTTGCGAATGCGACCGATGGAAAACAGCGGATTAATCTAAGCGAAATCTGGGATGACTTACCGCGACAACCGCGTCTGGTATCGCTTCAACCATGGCTACTGATTGCTGTGCTTCTCCTGCTGCTTTTCGAAATCTTGGAACGCCGCACAGGTCTGCTATCCGTGAGACATGGTCGTCGGTTTATAACAGCGATATCGCAACGCATACCGCGCAGAGAGCGTGAGGTGACTCGGGCTACTGCACCACCTTCCCAGGCGGAAACAGGGCAGTCTACGTCGGAGAAGCCAGAAAAGCCTGAAACGCCCTCTGATCGAGATGGGCTGCGTGACGCTTTAAGTCAAGCACGAAAGCGGGCAAGCGGACGCACAGGACGCTAAAGACAGGACGCTAAAGGTAGAGCAGATCAGGGGCACCTCTACTTTTTATTTTATCGCAAGTTGACAGGGCATAAAATTCCTGTGGGAGGGGCTTCCTTGCTCCGATATGGAGTGCGCTCCCCAACAGGTGCTGCATTCTGATAACGTTACCTTTCGCTCTAACCGAGCGATATATCTATAGAATACTCAATGAATCAATGCACTAATGAACCAACACAATGAATGAAACTTACCGACAATATCTCGTAGATGGTGAACGCGCAGGGGCGCGGTATGCCTTGACGGCACCACGTAATGTCCCCTTTGGGGTTGCGGGTAGTCAAATGGGGAAGCGGCCAGGGAGCTCGCTCGAGTTTATTGATCACCGCGAATACCAACCGGGCGATGACCTGCGTCGAATCGACTGGGGTGGGTTCGCACGAAGTGACAAGCTGACCGTCAAATTGTATCGCGATGAAGTGAGTCCACATCTGGATGTTGTGATCGACAGTTCCTGTTCTATGGCGCTTGAAAATAGCCCTAAGGCGCAAGCGACGCTTGGATTAGCGGCAGTCTTTGCAACCGCAGCGTCAAACGTCGGCTACTCTCACACGGCTTGGAGGGCAGCAGATGGCTGTCAGCAAGTCGACAATGGGCGGGATCGACCGTCGATCTGGGAAGGGCTAGATTTTACGTATCGCGGAGACCTGACAACATCGTTTGCCAGACTTCCCCCGTCGTGGCGGCCCTTTGGCTTGCGTGTCTTGCTCAGTGACCTACTCTGGCCCGGGGATCCACTGGCGCTGTTAGCTCAATTTGCGGAACAGGCAGCGGCTGTCGTTGTGGTTCAGGTCTTAGGGGAGGCGGACGTGGATCCGACCGAACGCGGCAACATCCGACTCGTTGATTCGGAAACAGATCAGGTCCAGGAGATTTTCGTGGATGCTGCCGCTGAAAAACGCTATCGCGACGCGTTCTCTCGCCATCAGGAAACTTGGCATCTCGCTGCGAAACAAACCGGAGCGATTATGACAACGGTTATCGCAGAGGAAATATTGAGCGACTGGCGATTGGAAGCCTTAGTTGCGGCGGAGGTGCTTAGTATCACCTGAGCATTGCGGATTGTAAGCCGGTGAGGATTGTCTTGATCTTGTGCCTAGCAAAGCAACCAGAGAACAATCCAAATAGTGTGCATGTGGCTGCATACGTTTCTGTCTTGAAGCAAGTAACTTTTATTATGGAAATTGGTAAGGAAAAGCTTGGGTACATCATTTTTATCAAAAAAAATGTGACTTTCCGCTTGACGAATATCCCTAAATGTTGGCAAACAGCGAATATATTGTGTATAATATAAATATTATACCTGTATGTTGTGTATATATAGGTATGCACCCCGATTTACCACGTTAGTGGAAACGGGAGAATTAGGTCCTTATCTATTAATGACGTTAATCAGTTAGTGTATAATCTGCTGCTTATCGAGGCAGCTACCAACCGTTACCCGAAACAGGGAGGTAATATGATGAAACAGTTGAAGCAACATGGTGTCTTGTTATTAGCCTTGGTTGCCGTTTTGTGCATTGCTGCGATGTCGGCACAAGCCGCCACCTTGAACGTTACGGTGACAGATGCCCAAACCGGTGAAAAACTAGACGGTATCTCCGTTACCGCCACGTCCCAAACCGGTGCGTCCACCGAAGGTGTTAGCGATGCCTCTGGTATGCTTGAAATTGGCGATCTAGCTTCCGGTGCTTACACAATAACCGCATCTGCCCTTGGCTATGCCGATAAGATGATGGCAAATGTTGAGCTTGTCGCCGACGGAACCACCTCGGTAGAGATTGCTCTCTCTTCAGAGGTGATTGAACTAGATCAAGTGTCCGTTTCGGCATCACGTCGTCGGGAGAAGGTGCTTGAAGCCCCGGCATCAGTTGCCCTTGTTAGTGCTTCACAAATCCAAGACCGTGTTGCACCAAGTATTACCGAACACTTGAAATCGGTGCGTGGGGTAGACGTTATAAATACGGGACTGGGTGCATCACATGTTGTCGTCCGCGGCTTCAACAACGTTTTTTCAGGCTCATTGCTGGCACTCGTTGATAATCGCATCGCTCGTATCCCCTCTCTGCGCGTCAACGCCTACACCCTCATCCCGACCTCAAGCGAAGATATTGAACAGATTGAAGTGGTCTCAGGACCGGGTTCGGCACTCTACGGTCCAAATAGTGCCAACGGCGTCATGCACATCCTCACCCGTTCGCCGTTCAACTCGCAAGGAACGACAATCAGCATTGGAGGCGGCGAGCGGAGTGTCATGCTCGGCTCGCTTCGGCATGCTGGCGTTGTCAATGAAACGCTCGGCTATAAACTCTCAATCAACGGTTTTCGAGGAAACGATTGGGAAGAGGGACGGTCGAAAGAAGACCTTGAGGGGCCAGGGGAGCCGCTCTTTGATACATACAGAGCCGGCGGCGAAGCTCGAGTGGATTATAAGCCCAATGATGACCTGATGGCGATTTTTGCCTTCGGTGGCACGCAAACCACCGGTATGGAACTGACGGGGCTCGGTGCCGGTCAGGCTAAAAACTGGCGTTACATGTACGGCCAAACGCGACTCATTTACAAAGACCTTTTCGCGCAATTCTTTGTGAATAGCAGCGATGCCAGCGATACCTATACCTTGCGGGATGGCTTGCCAGTCGTTGATGAGTCCGACCTGTACGTTGGACAGATCCAACACGGTTACAGTCTCGGCGAGCGTCAACGCTTTACCTACGGTCTTGACCTGTTGCTGACTCGCCCCGACACTCAGGGCACAATTAATGGCCGCAATGAGGACAATGATAACATCACTGAAATCGGTGCATATCTGCAGTCGGAAACCAAACTTACTTCGCAGTTAAAGCTCATCCTCGCCGGACGGGCTGATGACCACAACCACCTTGATGATATAGTCCTTTCACCACGTGCCGCCCTCGCATTCCAGCCGAACGACGACCATAACTTGAGGCTCACCTATAACCGAGCGTTTAGTACCCCGACAGCCAGCAACCTGTTCCTCGATCGGCTGGCAGCGCCAGACGCCTACGGGTTAGGCAGCAATTTTGAACCAATCTTAGGGTTCAGTCCCAATATTGATCTACGCGCACAGGGTCCCGGCAGTGACACAGGATTCACCTTCAAGCGGGATGCAGCCGGCCGTCCGCTGTTTCGGTCACCCTTCTCACCGGTAGCAGAGCTGCCAGCAGAGACGCACCTTCCACTTGATGACCCTGTTGCCACTAATCTCATGTGGGGCATCGGGCGAGGAGCGGTCATGGCTGGTGTGCAGCCGGTTTTTGAAGCCGCAGTGAAGCAAACCATACAGCAAACCTTCACCCCGCAGGCACTGCCTCAGCTTGTTGCAGGACTGCCCCCAGAGACACTTCAAGGGGTAGCCACACAAGCAATTTCAACGCTCCCACCACAAGCGCTGCAAGGGCTGCCGCCAGAATTCGCTCCATTGCTGCAGCCAGGTGCGATTGCTGCGCTGCCACCCGAACAGCTTCAGCAGATAGTGCCACAAGTGCTTCAAGCACTGCCACCAGAGGTCATACAAGGTCTTGCAGCATCGCTCGCAGCATCTACAGAGGAAGAAATTCTTACTGGATTTGCTAACCTCGTTCCTGAACAGGTAGACGGGGTGAAAAATGTTTTACGTACCCTTAACCCAGAGACATCCGAGTTTGCCGATATTGAAGATGTCAACGACGTTGACCCGCTTAAGCCGACGATCACACAGACGTATGAATTTGGCTACAAAGGGATTCTGATGAACAAGTTGGCTTTCTCCGCCGATGTCTATCACACAAATATTAGGGATTTCGTCGGACCCTTGGTCGTTGAAACCCCGAATGTGTTCCTGGATGCGGAGACATTAAGCGCTTTCCTCGGACAGCACTTCACGGCGGCGTTAAGTGATCCCAAAAATGCCTCGCTGAATCAGGCGTTGCTTGCGTTTGATGCGCCTTCCCAAGGCGGCAACGGCAACGGGTCGGCTGTTGATGAGTTGACAAAGTTGTTCGTGGCTGGTACCGAGGACAACGGTCCTGCTTTCATCCCGTTTGGTACTGTAACTCCCGAGCAGGCAGGAGATCCAAATGCGGTCCTGTTGACCTACCGTAATTACGGTGAAATCTCGCTTAACGGGCTCGATGCTAGCGTGACCTATTACCTGAATCCGAGTTTGAGTTTTGGAGGAACTTACTCGTTTGTCAGCAAGGACCTATTCGAGACCGATCTCAGGGACATCGCTCTGAACGCGCCTACGAATAAGTTCGGTGCAAACGTTCAATACAGCAATGCCAATCTTGGATTGGGGGCAGGGGTCCGGATGAACTTTGTGGCTGGCTTCCCTGTGAATTCAGGGGTCTACATCGGTGAGGTCGAATCGTATTCTACGATTGACTTGAACGTGGGTTACGACATACCGTTTGCCACAGAGCCTCGGCTGTCCCTGACAGTCCAGAATCTGCTGGGCACTAAGTATCAGCCATTTATTGGTGCCCCGGAGATTGGTCGTTTGTCGCTGGTACGCCTGACGCAAACATTCTAATCGATTAGAAGTAGACATACGCCGTATGCCGTAACCTATCTACATACTTGTAGGTAGGGGTTCTGGTTGGATTACTGTTTCAACGCAGTTAATTCGTAGGGAACGCAGATCTGCGTTCCCTACCTATGCACCTCTCCCAAGTCAACCCTTCGTCCTCTCCCTTCGCGCCTTTGCATTAAATTATTTTTTTTCAGTCGTGGGGCAGGGTTGGCATGCACCTTTCACTCTGCCCGCATCCCGTTTCACACCATTTCAGTGAACCAATCTGTTAATGTTCCAATGGACTAACCTACAGCTGGAAATCCATTACCAACGAGGGGCTCACCGCTGTTGACTTCGATAGTTGGGATTAGGCAATGGTGCGATGCTTGTGCGCTGTTGAAACAGACCCCTTGGGCGTAATAAATTATCACAAAAGCGCGACGTTGCCGATGCGTTGTGTTCTGCGGGGTAGCGTGGAAGTTTAGGCAATGGTGGAACATACACTCACCGGTTGAGAGTTCCACAGGCACGCCGAAACTGGCATGACGTGCTTCCATTTTCGCTCGTTCAGTCTTGAGGGTCGGATCTTTGGCTAATGCCTCTTCCTCTCTCTTTTTTGCCTCGGGAGAAAAGCGCGAATCTCGATGGCTGCCGGGAACTACATGCATACAGCCGTTCTCCACAGTGGCATCATCAAGCGCAATCCAGCAGCTCAGGATGCGCGGCTCAGAAAGGGGCCAACCGTAGAAATCTTGATGAAACCTGAAATGACCGTTATCCTGTGGCGGTTTGGAGATGATGTGGTCATGCCATAAACGAACTTCCTGCGTCTTCAGTAGCGTCTTAGCAATTCTGGTTATCAGCGGATGCCGTACCGTTTTTTCATAGTCTTTATCTCGCTTCCACATATTGACATACTGAGTGAGAACGCGTGGTTCATCATGGGTTTCTTTGATTGTACGGCGGTGCCCTACACTGAACTCCACGGACGAATCATCCCCTCCCGCTAATTCAATATCAACGATTCGATCTAACCCATTGATAAGTGCTTCGACCTCGCTCGATTCTAAAACCTTTCCATACCTGATATACCCGTTCTCATCGAAAAATTTTGCTTGTTCCTCGCTAACCATTTTTGCCCTCCGCTGTCTGTTTTCTCATCCCGCTAACACATCGATGAAACGAACGTCGCTGCTGCTGTCCGCCAATTGTATCACGCTTCTCACAAACTTTGACATACTCCCACACCCTGAAGGGTGGGGATGCTCCTCCGTTCCCAATAGGATGTCGAATTGCTCTATCAACGAAGTTAGCCCGGTGAACTGGGACTTACGACCTCTTCTGAGAGAGTAGATGCCCCTACCCTATGGATATTAAGTGCCGCATTGCGGTCTCTATCCAACTCTGTGTGGCAATTTGGACATTGCCATGTTCTATCACGAAGGTTCAACCCTTGATTAACGATGCCACAGACGTGACAAGTCTTTGACGAAGGATACCACTTATCTATGAATCGGACTTCACGATTCTGTTTCTTAGAGTCAATATACTTCAGTTTCTGCACGAAGTCATAGAATCCCAAATCAGAGACCTTACGACCCCAAAGGCGTTTCATGCCCTTAAGGTTGAGCGTCTCCAGTGAAATCCAGTCGTATCTGTCTGTCAGCTCATGCGCTAACTTCCAGTGGAAATCTTGTCGCTGATTCGCTATCCTACGGTGCTTCCGTGCAAGATTGAGTCTCGCACGCTCACGGTTGTTTGAACCTTTAACCTTTCGTGAGTGGTTGCGATTTGCACGTTTGATAGCATTAAGGCTACGTTTAAAGAATTGTGGAGAGTCGTAGTCATTGAAGCCAGACCCGGTGAGATACCGCTTGAGTCCAAAATCGAACCCCGCGCTGTTACCCGTCGTCGGTCGATTCAAGGGTATCTCTACATAATCTGTCAAAATGATGAGCCATACCTCTCCAACGCTGTCACGCTTAACTGTGCAGCGTTTGGGGTTGCCAAGTATGTCTCGACTCTTGAAATAGCGGTATATCCGCTTGCCGATATGAATATAGTTACTCTGTAGCAGTTGCCAACCCACTTGTTTAAGTGTGTAGGACTTGTATCTGAAGCGTTTCTTAAAACGTGGAATCCCCGAACGCTTACCGCTTTTGCGGTCAGCAAACATTTGGGTATACGCTTTATCCAGTCGTTGTATCACATCTTGCAACGATTGACTGGGTAACAGATTCCAGTGGGCAAATCGGGATAGCCTTTTCAACTTTGTCAGGTGCCGCATCAGGGCTTTTTTGCCCGGATATTTACCGTAGATAGCATAGTACCGACGACACAACGCCACAAAGTGATTCCACACGTGAGCATGGCTATCAATCGTTTGATGCAATTCACGATTACCGTGATTGCTATACAACTTGAACTTGTAGGTTTTCATTGTGGATAGCTTTCTAGCTCTCATATCCTATAGCGCAGGAGATGGGAGACACCCCCAAGCGACGGTGCGTTATTCTCCCACGAAAGCCGAGACAAGTATACCACATTTTACTCGTAATTTGATAACAGTTTTTTGATTGATAACAGGCTTTGCCGATCTGTATCACCACCCTAAAGGGAGGTGGCCTTAGATCAGAAGATTTCGGTAAATATCCAACACTGCGGCAGGGAGGGCAATCGCACGTGAAAGCGACTGAAACCGCTGTGCCGCTGTTAGTCCCTTAGCATGTCCCCTTGGCGTGAAACGTGATGCGTAAAACGTGAAAAATGAACCAATAGGGGGAAAGCGGCTGATAAACTACCAAATAAACAGATGCGATTCCCCTACCACGGCAGACAAAGGGTCTGTAGGTCCATTTTCCATAATCAACATTTCCATACAGATTCAACTGATCAATCAACACACGCCCAACTACAACTTTGTAAAAAGTGTTAGATTCTGTTAGATTTTGTTAGGCAATTAATGTATAATCGAACAGGCAAACCCTCGCGTACTACACACCCTGTAGATCGGACATCCTTGGTCGCAGGATCCTTTCGGACTTGCCCGACAAGTAATAGGCATACGCGGTATGTCGTAACCAACACACATCTTTCTTACGTATTACACCGTACTCGTTACGTTTCAGATTTCACACCATTTCAATTTACTAAGCACCAATAAACTAACAGAAACGGAGGAAAACCGTGGCACAACAAAAGGTACTTATCACCGGGCTGAGTGGATTAATTGGCGGTCTCGTGCGAGAGCGTTTAGAGGGAAACTATATCTTGAGTGGGTTGAATCGCCGTCCGGTAGAAGGAATCGAATGCCATCAAGCTGATATCGCAGATCTAGACGCCATCCGACCCGCTTTTAAGGGGGTTGATGTCGTTGTACATCTGGCTGCGATGGCGCAACCGACGGGTATGACATGGGAAGAACTGTTAAATGCAAATATCATCGGGTGCTACAACGTATTTGAGGCATCACGACAGGCAGGTGTTAAGCGGATTGTCTTCGCCAGCAGCGGGGCGACCGTCAGAAATTGGGATCGCGTATTTCCCTATAACGCAATCGTTGCAGGACGTTATGAAGAAGTCCCTGAAACCTGGAAGAAAGTGGATCACAACACGCCAGTATGGCCCGGAGGGCTTTACGGATGTTCCAAAGTTTTCGGTGAGGCGTTGGCGCGGCATTTTACGGACACCTGTGACATCTCGATAATCAGTCTACGTATCGGCGCAGTCACCCGTGAAAACCGTCCAACAGACACACGTGGGTTCTCCGTCTGGTGCAGTCAACGGGACGTTGCACAGATGATCGAAAAGTGCATTGAAGCACCTGACAGCGTGAAGTTCGATATTTTCGAGGTCGTGTCTGACAACAAGTGGGCTTATCGCGATATCTCACACGCCCGTGAGGTAGTCGGATACGAGCCGGAAGACGCAGCCGAAGACTATCGCTGATAACACCAGGTGAGATGCCAAAGCTAAAGGATGAGGGCGGGAAAGGGCTGAGTTAATTACATTAGAGAACGAGGGAACGAGGCGGCAAAGAAGCGATGGTGCGAGGAAGGGCGCTCAATGAATCAATGCGCTAATAAACTGCTGTTATTCAGACAGCACCTTTCCCCACGCCGCACCACTGAAGTTGGTCGTATACTGCTCCGTTGCAATAAACGCGAAGGCTTGCCCACCGGTTATTGCCACATCACCCGCATCTCCCGCACGCCCGACAAGGTAAAACTTCCCTTCAGACGTAACCAACACCGCGTAGACCTTTGGATAAAAGGTCAGAAAGTCGCTGACCTTCTGCAAACTAGGGGACTGACGGGGTATGCCGACGAAGGTCAAGCCGGGTTCTAAGGAGAAGCCCGTCGGCAGAGGCCACCCAACCAGATTCACAGTTAACGGCGCGTCCATATACACAGCTACCCCTTGATTGGGTCCAAGCGCTTGCGTTGAATCCTCAAACACGTCCAGCCAGTGTTTTCCATCATGGATAATCATCTGGGCTGGCATCAAGATTTGGAACAGATCCCCCACTGTTTCAATACTCCTGGGTTTTCCATCCACGTGCGTAACTTCAAGTGGGATATGAACAAAGTTCCAGCCGGCGTAGAGGTATAGCTGAAACGTATAGCGCGGACCTTGGTCAGACGTAGAAGCACCTCTTTGCAGTGTGTCTGGCTGCTGATTATTTCCTCCACCATTATTCCCATCGTTCCCGCTATTCCCGTTATTTCCATTGTTCCCGTTATTCTCCTTATTCCCGTTATCTCCGTTATTTCCATTGTTCCCATTATTCCGATTGTTCCGGTTATTCTCGTTGTTCTCGTTATTTCCATTGTTTCCGTTATTCCCTCCTCCGGTGACTGTTGCAGTGCCGCTTACAGATTGTCCTTGGCTTGTTGCAGTGATTGCGTACGAGCCGGAGGCATTGTTCCCGAGCGTAATCGTAATCTGTGCCTGTCCGTCGTTTGCAGTAGTAGCAGGATTTGGAGTTCCGAGCGTCGCATTTCCATCGCCGGAAGTGATACTAAACACGACTGATTGATTTGACGAGGCAGCTCCATTTGCTCGCACCTCCACAACAAAGGTCAATGTATCACCGGGTGCGCCGGATCCTGGACCACTTATCACATGTATAGAGTATACCGTTGATGGCGGCGAGGTTGTAACTGTTGCAGTGCCGCTTACAGATTGTCCTTGGCTTGTTGCAGTGATTGCGTACGAGCCGGAGGCATTGTTCCCGAGCGTAATCGTAATCTGTGCCTGTCCGTCGTTTGCAGTAGTAGCAGGATTTGGAGTTCCGAGCGTCGCATTTCCATCGCCGGAAGTGATACTAAACACGACTGATTGATTTGACGAGGCAGCTCCATTTGCTCGCACCTCCACAACAAAGGTCAATGTATCACCGGGTGCGCCGGATCCTGGACCACTTATCACATGTATAGAGTATACCGTTGGTGGCGGTGGTGAGGTTGTAACTGTTACCGTGACGGTATCAGATAGACTATTGCTAGTTGCAGTGATTGTGTATGAACCGGAGGCGCTGTTCCCAAGTGTCAGAGTGATCTGTGCCTGTCCGTTGTTCTCAGTAGTAGCAGGATTTGGTGTGCCGAGCGTCGCGTTTCCATCGTTTGGATTAACAGTAAAAGTCACGGCTTGCCCTGGCGATGCGGTTCCGTCCTCCTGAACTTCTGCAGTAAACGTCAATGTATCACCGGGCGCACCGGAGCTAGGTCCGATCAAACTAATGGAAAATGTCGACGTCCCACCACCACCATTCCCCTCACTGTGACCATTATCATCACTTCCACCACCACCGTTACCCTCACCGTTGCCATTATCATCACTTCCACCACCACCATTCCCCTCACCGTTGCCATTATCCCCGTGGTTCCTATCGTTCCTATTGTTTCTGTTAGTCCCACCGTTATTGTCGCTATCACCACTGTTGCAGTTTGCTAAATTACCTCCAGAGACTACTGCATACCCGCAGGGATCCCAATATCCCCAGCTAGAGGCGTCCCCGCCTGCTGTCCCGTCGTGTGTCTCATCAACATGTCCGTGTCCACCCAGATATCCATTATCGATACAATCTTGCTTGTCCTGCCCCTTAGCTACAGAGGGATCATTGTTCGTGCATGGCGAAAAATGTCTCTTAATCTCCCCGTCCATGTGCGCTAATACGTTTGCACACCATGGCGTTGATAATACAATTAAGAATAAGACAATTATTTTTGTTTTCATGCCTTAGTAGACTGCTTTTCATCTGCTAGTGCATCCGTCACGGTAACGTTGGTGTTAGTGCTGATGGGTTGAGTCAGAACGGAATCTAGTGCATCTTTTCGGAGCGCGTTTCTATAACACTTTAATCTATATGCTATAAAGTGAGGTAACACTCGGTTAAAAGGCTCAATAGAGTGCAGATGAAAGGGCGTAACATTCAGATAAACGCATCTGCGTTCTCTCCTACGCAATGGAGGCTAAGTTGGATAACGTATCGCTGGTGATGGATTACTAAATCCACTGCATACGGAGGAAGGAGGGTTTTGCCGCGATAGCACAGGACCAAACTAAGACGCCCTGCTATATCGGGTTCAAGAAGTCTGAATTTTACGAAACCGTAAATCCACGATTTCGTTATATTCACGATTTTAATAGTATCCAAACAATACTACGAAATCAGCAAAAAAAGAAAGACCGGAGATGCCCGATGGTTCGCGTCATCTGGTATCTTCGGATACCAGAGCAACTTGAAGAGCCTGTTTCGCCTCCGTACACCATCCTTACTACTATTTATTAAAAATCCAGTCTAAAATTTCAATATATATTAAAAAAGATAAACGCTGCACAAGGCTAAGTTTGGCAGTCTGAGTCTAATATTTCAAACTGTGGAAAACACCTTAATTTGAACTCGTTTTTGTGAAATAGCTACACATTCTAGAACTGTGGCTAATACAACTTGCCATAGACAATACGCTAAGTATCAGAAATAGATACAAAAAAAGCGCAAATTACGAGTAGCTAATAATTTGCGCCAAATAGTTTTGTAGGTTGGGTTGAGCGGGCACCGCGAAACCCAACAATATACTTACGCATTACTTGTTACGTTTCACGCTTTAATTGCTTCTGATATTCCTTACAAGTTCTGCTTGTACCGCTCCACATCGGTGCGCTTCACTATTCCCTCACTTAAAGAAACCCCCAATTTCTTGCCCCACTCCAAAATTTCTTGGTAGGTAGTGTCCGGCACGTCGACGCCTTGCGCTAAACGCTGAAGGCGAGAGCGGTGCTCATAATCCCCGGGCACCAAGACCTCATCAAAACCGGGTGCAGCCTGTATCGACTTAATGCCATCAAGAAATGCGCGTACCCCCTCTTGATACGCTTCCAATGGGGTAAATGCGTTGACGTTTATGGCTAGCATAAACTGCCCACCCATTGCGCCACGTTCAAGATTGAAGTTTCCACTCAATCCACCTAACAGGCACATCAGCAGCGAGAAGGCATAGCCTTTGTGTTTACCAAACGGCAGCAGAAATCCACCGTCATAAAAGTCGGCTGTTTTGACGCTGGGGTTACCATGCTTGTCTACAATACAGTCCTCAGGCAGATCCACACCGCGGCTCTGGGCAAACAGGATTTTGCCGCCCGCAATCATACTGGTGGCGAAGTCGATGATAAATGGCGAGTCATCCCCGGTAGGAACACCCACGGAAATCGGGTTGGTCCCGAGTGCCCCACTGGCACCACCAAAGGGAACGATATTTCCACCGTCCTTTACCCCACTGCCGTTGGTGGTAATGCCAATACACCCCGCCCGCGCCGCTGCCTCCGCATATTCGCCTAACCGACCGATATGCCCAGTACGGACGAGGGCTGCACTGCACAAGTCAGCCTCTTTCGCCTTCTCAACTGCGCGCTCCATCGCTTTACGCGCAGTATAATGACCAAAACCGTTTCCGCCATCGACGCGCAAAGTATTAGCTGTTTCGTGAGTAAACATCGGTTCGGCAGCAGGTTGCGTCCCACCGTCTGCGATACGTTGCAGGTAGCTGGGTATGCGAATTACCCCGTGCGAGTCGTGTCCGGCGAGATTGGCATTCACCAAAATCTCTGCTACATCTTCAGCGATGTGACGGGGGGTTTCCGCCGCCATAAGCACTTCTCGCGTCATCGCGTGCAGATAGCTTGCCTGAAAAGAATGCGTCGTTCCCACAGTTCTGCCTCCTTCTCCATTTTTCTAATCGTGACTCAAATTGTCAGAGATATTGAAAATCCACCAGTTCTCCCGTAGGAGCAGCGTTTCACCACCCGTCAAGGGTGTTTTATCAAAACATCCCCATAGTTTGGGCTTCTTACCAGCCCCTTGAACCCTCCGTTGCTTGTCTCCGTGCCTTGTACGTTTCCTTAGTGAGACCCCGTTTTCCCGTTTTCGCTCCAGCGGAGCGATATATCTATAGAAACCGATGCCTCAATCTCACGCGCTCCAGCGGAGCGCAATGTGTAAGGTTCATCAATTTAATCAACCCATGTACTAATGAACCAATGAACTAACATCAATCAGCCGAAACCCTGTAAAATTGCAACGCGTTGTCACGGAACAGTTTTCTCAATTCCTCTGCTGAACAGCCATTAACCGCCCACTCCAAGGTTTCGACCCATCTCGGATATTCGGTCGCCTGCGCTGCCACAGGCCAATCACTCCCATAGATCACACGCTCAAAACCGAAACACTCGATCACATGATCTATGTAAGGCTTCAAATCTTCCCGTGTCCAGCCTTCGAAATCAGCTTCCGTTACAAGTCCGGACACCTTACAAGAGACGTTCAGGAACTCTGACAATTCCTTAATCTCGCGCTTCCACGGTTCAAAAAGCTGATCCTTGATGTTCGGCTTGCCAATGTGGTCTAATATAAACTGGATATTTGGACACTGTTTAACAAACTGAATGGTATTGGCAAGGTGCCGATGGTAAATACAGATATCAAAACTCAACCCGAACTCCTCAAGTGACTGTACACCTCTGATAAAATCGGGCTGCACACAGAAGTCGAGCCCTTCCGACTGAATTAGACGCCGAATCCCTTTGACCAGCGGAATTTCAGACAGCTGCTCAAGCAGCGGTCTTGCACCGTCCCCTTTTTCAAGTGGTGCCCCCGCCACAATCCCCCGGATTCTTGGATCTTCTTTTGCCAGGGAGGTGACCCATTCTGCCTCTTTCAGATTTTCGTCCGGATCGGGATCGCACTGAACAAAAATCATCGTTCCAACGTCAACTGCTCCGCAAGCGTTTCGATAATCCTCCAGTAGATACGGTTTGTTCAGAAATGGGACCTCGTCAAGCCACGGATACCTAAGAACGCTTGGATCCCAAAGATGAATGTGTGTATCGACAATTGGAAAGTTTGGCATAATATCACTCCTTACATAGTGTATTGATGTGCGAAATCTTATCTTCTCGTGAGCGCGGAATCTCCCCGCCCGTTAAATACTCTACCTTAACCCGTGCCATTCCGTGATTCAGACAATAATTATGCGCCTTCCATGGCCAAAGAAATTGTAACACAGCGCAGCAAAAAGGTAACGGAAATTTTGGGTTGACAAGCCCTACCGCCAGTGCTATCATGTCGCAGGAACTATCTTGATTTTGCGAGTTTCGATTATTAGTTGCAGAGAGGAAAAAATATGGCTGAAAACTTGACCGATTCGCCTCGGGAAACACTGCGCAAGCGGGTTCCGGTTATGGCAAAAGTGCTCGCCATTATCCTCATTATTATGGTTGTTCTCTTTTTCTTGCAATGGTACCTGATAACTGAGTTATTCAGTTTTGCTGCAGATCTCATGAAGAGCCAACTGATAGAGCAAGCACCTGACGGTGTGGATAGAGATGATATCATAGCGACATTCAATCGGGTCGAACAAGCGATGCAGGCGATGCCGTTAAGCTATCTGCGGGGCCAGGTGCGGCTGAGGAAAGTCAAGATTGCCATAGATTATGCGTCGAAAGCGAACGAAGATGGCGTGTGGAGTGCGGAGGAAATTAATACGCTGCTGAAAATGACGGATGCGGCTGTGGGATTCAAAGGGGAGAAACGATAGCAGATGAAAGAATTGACAAATCCTTACGAAAAATTCGCATATCCCTACGACCGCATGATGGCGAATGTTAATTATACCCGATGGGCGAGTTATATCGAAGACCTTTTCAAGCACTATAAGTCTGAGCCACGAAGAATTTTAGAGATTGCATGCGGCACAGGCGCCTTGACAGTGATTATGGAGGAACGCGGTTACGAAATGTGTGGCTTAGACCGGGCTGAGGGGATGCTCACAGTCGCGCGTCAAAAAGCGGAGGAGCGTCAGCTAGATATCCCGTTTTTCCGTGGCGATATGCGCGATTTCAATCTTCAGGAACAATTTGATGCCGTCCTTTGTATCTACGATAGCATCAATTATACTGTCGATGAAGCGGAACTTGAAGCGGTTTTCTCCGCAGTTTCAAAGCATTTAGTTCCAGCCGGGTTGTTTATCTTCGATGTTACCACCGAGCGAAATATCGTTCAGCACTTCCATGGACAGACATTTGCCGAGAACCATCCCGACTACTCCTATTCGTGGAAAAATCTATACACCTATCACGATAAGATCTGCCGGACCGCACTCACCTTTTTTATCCGTGAAGGGGAGTTGTTCCGCCGCTATGAAGAGGTTCATGTCCAGAAAATATTCGAGGTCAACACCGTCAAACGATTGTTGAAGCAGACCGGATACAAAATGCTGAGCGCATATGATATGTACACATTCAATCGGTGGAATCGACACTCGGATCGGATTAATTTTACCGCACGTAAGGAGGAGGGATAGGGATGACAGATGAGAGGAGAGCCACGATCGTTAAATCAGCATTGCTACACTTGGAAATCAATGGTTGGTGTGTGGTTGAGGATGTCATACCCGAAGACAAGGTTGATGCGATACGCGATAGCGTCGAGGGAACGGTCAAGGCACATGGAACTTACACCGGCGTCGAAGGCGTAGGAACTCGGAAAGGCTTGCTCGCTTTTAATCAGTCATTTGCTCCTTACCTCGCTGATAAGCGAGTGCTGGGGATTGCCGAAGCGCTATTCGGGTCTCATGTGCGTATCTCTTTTACGACAGCACATATCAACTATCCAGGTAATGTACGTGGTGCACTACATGCCGATTGGCCATTCAACCAGAACAATGCTGGACATATACCCACCCCATATCCAGATGCGGTCATCCATCTGACCACATTGTGGATGCTCTCGTCATTTACACATGAAACTGGGGGCACATTGGTTGTGCCGGGAAGCCACCGGTCTCCCAACAATCCTTCAGGAGACAACGGCGTTAATCCACTTGAACCTTATCCCACCGAAATGCAAGCAACGGGCAATGCAGGCAGTGTATTGATACTTGACAGCCGCACGTGGCACGCGACCGCGCCTAACCGAACCGAGAAGCCGCGCGTTGGAATGGCGGTGCGCTATGCGCCATGGTGGCTCAATCTGGATGTTTTAATGCCGGGTTCCGATGAGCGGGCGCGCATCGTGGATGAAACAGGTGCAAATGAAAATGAGGTCGCCCCGGTTTCCCCGGCGATCTACGAGACCCTTCCAGAAGATGTCAAGCCGCTCTATCGGCATTGGGTGAGGTAATACCGTCGGACGCTTTCACTCCGCGTTCAGGGCTTCTATTGCCTTATCTTCATTTTCAAACGGTTCAAACTGCTCGACCAGCTTGCTCCGAATCATGAGGTTCTGGATGTTCGGACCGACGTTGACGAGCGCAACCAACCCGCCCTTTGCCTCGACGGATACGTATGCCCCCGTTAAAGCACCAAGTCCCGAGCTGCCCATAATTGTAACATCGGCAAAGTCTACTAGGAATTTGGGGACTCCAGTGCAACTCGCGATCTGTTCCTCAAATGCCCTTTTGAATTCAAGCGCGGCGGTCCCAAAAATCTTACCGCTTAATTCTAAAATGATAACATCTTCTCGCTGACGGACATTAACTGCCATGCATCTCTCCTAATATGGCATGAGTCGTATTGGTTGTGAGTAACTATGGTGGATTCTAAAAACAGATAGACACTTTCGCCCCTCGGTTTCGGTCGCCCCGATAAATCCCCGATGAATCGGAACTCCGACAAGCCGAGAGCAAGCAGGCGGGATTTGGAGTGTCTCATTAATTCTAAAATCCACTATAAATATGGCTGGTTTTTTTAGCCTTCTACGCCCGGCAACCCAGACGCAGAAGGTATAACGTTGATATGTTAGAGATAGGTTACAGACGGGTTACTCGCTGGCACTGGACCGCAGCAGGTGAGCTCCCATCGCACCGCTCAACAACGGATGTAGGGCGTCAAAGAGGATCCATACCAACCCACGTGTGTCCGCACTGACAGCGGTAAAATCTTGTCCAACACCGCTAATACCAAACCAGTTCCAGAAGAAGAGTATGGCTGCGAACAGGAATCCGTAGAATAGCGTGTTGGCAGCTATGAACTCCGGGCCGCTCCCACTCTCACCGGCGCGGCTCATGCGAATGTAGCCGAATATCAATCCCAATATTAACGAGATAGCGGTGAGCCAGTTAATCCAATCCCAAGCACTGCTGTAAGGTTGGGCTTCGCTGGAAGTGTGATAAACCGGCTCGATGACTGTGTGAATGGCAACTATTGCCGCAATCAGAATCAGAACAACACCTATAACTCGCTTTAAGGCTCCCATGAAAATTTCTCCTTGCCCTTTTCGGGTTAGTTAAATATGTCCCAAGAAACAAAATTGAGAACTTTGTTTCATCTGTGCCTTTGTCGGTTTAGATTTCATTGCTGAAGTCGAAAATACCTATTTTGCGAAGAGCTGAAACGCAAAATCTGAGATTATCTCGTTCAACAAAACCTGAAGCGATAGGATTGGTTCCTACGATAACGACGAGTTTAACCGCTCTCCTAAGAGGCTTGAATCGGTGTATCTCTACTGGATAACCGATCGAGGAGTCGCTTCAAGGCGTGTGACTTTGATCTGCGAACGATCCATCATGTCAGGAATCTTCGGGGCGATTTCATTTTTCCATGTGTCGCTTTCATAAACAGCTTCATACAACCGCTCCCGCTGCTCCTCACTCTCAAATCGGCGAATCCAAACGTACAGATCTTTTTCTTCCTCGCCGACAAAGCTTCCCAAAATCACCATCCCTTTCGAGATTTGAAAGGGGATTATCACCTCCTCCATATAGTTAACCCAGTTTGCCTCCTCGCCGGGTTTCATTCGATACTGCCGAAGTTCAAAGAACATAACTATCTCCTCGTGTGTTATGGGTCAGGGGTTTGCGCTCGTGTAGTATCATGCATAAATTTCCTTGGTTATTATATAATCTGTCGGAGCTAACAAGTGGTAACTCTAACTAATATTATACCAGTTCTTAATTGGGATGTGAAATAAATTTCCTCCGCACTGCGTGTTAACAAGCTTTCAAAATTGAGCGTAAAGTGAGTAAAAAAAAAGCCCGAGCATTCCACTCGGGCTATGATAAAAATTGGCTCAGATTATTCAGGATACGCCGTCGCAAGCGCCATCAATGCATACGAAGTAACAAGCACCGGATCTCGTTCCATCCAACGACTGCTCTCGTTGACCCAAAAACCTTCGGGGGTTTGTTCGCTAATCAGTTTTTCGGCTAGTTCTCGGTACCAATCGTGAGAAACCCCTTTGGAGTCGACAATGGTGGGTTGCCCATAAGCTTTTAACGCCTTCGCCATTGTGTGGTAGTTGTAGAAGAGCCCCTGTTTTTCCATGCCGTAATTTTCTTCAACTGTGAAGTGTTTCGTGATCCAATCTACGGCGCTCTGCACACGGGGATCGTCTCGTTCAACATTGGCGTAGATGAAACTCAACAGGCCTGCGTAGGTCATGCTGGCGTAGGATCGGTGATCCCCCGCTTTGCTCTCGCCGTCAGGGGCATAGATAAAGCCACCATCATCTCCCGCCCAATCTTGGTCGTTGGTTTCGCTGCGGTTCTGACATCTTTCGAGGAACTTAATCGCTTTGTCCCACACCTCTGGGTCATCGGATCCACTCTCCTTAAGCGCTTGTATGGCGATATTCATATTGGATAGATCATGCACGCTTTCCCGACTCCCGTAACCGATGCCGCCGAAGTACACCTCACTCTCGTCTGTCACCTGAAGGCTTTTGATGAAATCCTGAGCCTTGGCGATTGCCGTGTCATATTCTGGGTTGTTTGCAGAGGAGAGTGCCATGAGCGAAACAGAGGTATTATAATTTGGCAAGGCGGGTTGCATCTCAACGTTATAAATCCCACCGTTGGGCTGCTGCATCGACAGCAACACACTGATGGATTTCTGAATGAACGGGTTATCTGCTTCCGTGTATTGGTTGTGTGGATGGCGCAGAAAAGCTGTAATCGCCAATCCTGTTATACCAGGATGATGCCTAAACAATCCACTGTCCTCCTGCTGCGTTTTCAACCATTCCATTGCTCGATTCATTGCTTCCAGCACTCTCGGATTCAGGTCTTCGTAATCAGAGCCTCCGTGGCTATCTGCATATAGCGGTTGACTTAACAGGAGAAGTACGAATAAAACGATTGGGTATTTGTATCTATTTGTTAATCTCATGTCCTATAATCTCCGTTATGTTTGGGTGATAAGTGAGCGAACCTTGTATCAGGGCACCAGAATTTTAGCAAATCCTATGCCAATTGTCGAACCCCATATCTATCGGATTCTGCAGCAATATTGTGTGCTTTGGTGTTCAGTAGATGAACAGGGTTGTTCATAAAATGGTCAAGTGCCTTCAAAACTGCACTGCCTCACCGGTCTCCGAAGAACGCATCGCAGCGTCATAAACCTCCATCACCCGTTTTATCTCCTCTGGCTTGACAATCAGTTCTGCTCCCTTGTTCAAGACATCAGAGATGTTCTGATAGTACGACTTCCAGGATCCCCTGACGCTCTCAATCACTATCTCACGCTGCTCACCAGCCGCTTCCGTCCAAACCTTTGCGTACGTTTCGGGATCTTCCTTTGCAGCGTCAATGTTTCCTGCTACCATCGGTCTCTCCTGTGGATCTAATCCGTACTTAATTAATCCGCCAAGATCCCCGAGGACATACCAGCGCGGCTTTTCAACTTTCGCCAAATTGCCAATCTCAATCTGATAGCGGACATCGTTCTCAAATTTAATCGACAAATTCGCATAATTGCCGATGTCGATATCCCACCGCGATCCGTAATGCACGTCGCAAAAAACAGTTTTTACCGGCGCGGAAACCAGTTGTAGGGCTTGATCGACGAAGTGTGCGGGCCAATCGAAAAGGATGCCACCGCTCTGTTTCTTAACACCCCGCCAACCTCTCGGGGCACCGTATCTCATGATACCGGCCTGAAACAGGTACGGCGTTCCGAGCAGACCATCCGCAATCACCTTTTTGACGGTCAGATAATCCCAATCCCAGCGCCGATTGTGAAAGACGCTCAACATGACACCATTGCGCTGGCTCGCCTCGATCATCATATCGGCTTCGACAGCGTTCATACACATGATTTTGTCCGTAACAAGGTGCTTGCCTGAATCCATCACCCGGATGGAAAGTTCCGCGTGTGTGTCGTGCGGCGTGGCGAGGATAACCAGATCTATCTCATCGTCGGCGAGGACCTGATCAATGGTCTCATAGAGCTTTACGTCGGGGTACGCTTGTGCAGCGGCTCGCCGCCTTTCCGGATTCCGCGTCGCGATCGCACACAGGTTAAGCCCCTCCGCCAGACCGACAAGATAGGCGTGGAACGATTGACCGGCGTAACCATACCCGATAACCGCTGTATTAATCATAAAATCTCCTTCAAGTGCGTGTTAAGAAGTGAGGCATAGAAACCGTAGGGGCGTGATCCACCTGATCGCCGTGGCTAATGAACGAATGAGCCAATTGATGTTTTTCACGTTTCACGCTTACTAATCTTCCCAATTCAATACAACCCCCAATAGATTCTGATCCCACTCCATCAGCAGTTCATACGCTTCCGCAGCCCGAATGCCCGGCAGCCGATGCGTAATCAACGGAGCGACGATGACACGACCGTGGGCGATCAGCGTCAGCGATAGTTCCCAATCATCACGAAGTGTCCAGAAGTTCGGAAAGGATTCGTGACGGGGACGCACTGAATTGTGGGCTCCTAAAACCGTTAAGCCTTTTGCGTGGACATCTCGGTAAAAATTCACACGCTCTGTTTCCCCTCGCGTGCTCGCAAGCAGGACAACCCGTCCGCACCGATCTGCCAGTTGAAAAGCGGTATTGACCACCGCCGGATGCCCCGTCGCTTCAATAACAACAGCCAGGTCTTTATCGCCGGTAATCTTATCAAGCTGATCACTGAAATCCTCAGCTTCCGGATTTAAGGTATAATCTGCGCCAATCCGTCTGGCGAGTTGTAGGCGGTTCTCAGATAGATCTGCTGTTATCACGGGCAGCCCACCACTCAGTTTCGCAAGTTGCATTGCGAACAAGCCTATTAAGCCGCCTCCCAACGTGAGGGTCGCCTCTCCAAGCTCAATCTTAGCTTTCCGAACTCCCTGCATCGCAATGGTACATAGGTTAAAGAAGACGCCTTCTTCCGATGCTAATCCCGCCTCCGCTACCTTAAGCACGCTATCCGATGTTGCGACAAAATGACTCGTATGCCCTTTGGAGGAAACAACGCGATCACCGATATCAAAACCGCTTACATCGCTACCCCTATCGATGATTACCCCGATATTGCTGTAGCCGGGGTACGACGGGTAGCGACCTTGTGCATTGGGAAGTCCAAGCAGGAAAGCACGCTCTGTGCCCGGACTGATAAGCGAACATTCGGTTGCCACCAGAAGTTCGTTATCCCCAAGGGGCGAGAATCCAAATTCTTCAATTTCAACCATCGCCCGACTGGGCCAGACAACTCTTCGTCCTTTCATCCGTTCCTCCTCAGTAGGCGGACAACCGTTTTCGTAGATACATATCTGTTCCTTGATGCTCACAGCGCAACAATATAATCCGATAAGAGCTATGCGTGATTCAGTATATAACATGCCGGGGCTAAAATCTATGAGAAAATGATAGGAGTATTTTGGTGAGTAGCACTAGAAATTATTTCACGGAACTGCACGATTTAGATTGAATGGATTGGCAAGAACCACTATAATAATGTAAGTTTCTACCTATCTCGCGAAAGCCGTATTTTTCGTTCTTATCCCCTACGAGGAACTCGGAGGAGTGGATGGTCAAATTCTTATTAGCGTTACTTGTGGTGAGTATTTTAGTATTGCCCATAAACACCGCCCAACCGGCAGAAGATCCTGTGCTGAGAAAGATCGCAGCCGTTGAAACCGATTCGCCGCCAAAAATTGATGGCAAACTGGATGATCCATGTTGGCAAAATGCAGCACGTACCGGCGATTTTATTCAGTTTGAGCCGAATTCAGGCGAACCCGCCAGCCATAAAACGAAGGTCTACCTACTCTTTGATGAGAATCGCCTGTATGTCGGTTTTGAGTGTTTCAAGAGTGACATGAACGTTCTCGCCGCAAATTCTGTCCAGCGAGACTCCTTCTTCTTCTCTGATGACCACGTCGAAATCCTGATTGATACCTATCTTGATCAGCGTAACTGCTACGCTTTCGCGTTAAATCCGCTCAGTACGCAGACAGACCGACGAATAACCAACGAGGGCGGGAATGTGAGACGGAATAGCTCTAATGTGGGGTCCGCTATCTCTTGGGATTGCGATTGGTCTGGATATACTGCGACATACGATGACCGATGGACGGCGGAGTTTTCCATCCCGTTTGCGGAACTTCGTTTTCCGAAGCAGAATCCCCATGCGATTTGGGGAATCAACTTTTGGCGAAATGACGAATCCCAGCAGGAGGAGTTGTCGTGGGTTGAACTCGGGGGACGACAGTATGCGGTTTCAAATTTTGGACATCTGACCGGTTTGCCGTTAGATCGACTGGTTACGAAACGTCCCTTGGAAGTTAAACCGTACGGCACCCTAAAACCTGAGAAAATAGGCGATCAGAACGCCGAATTGAATACCGCTGCAGGCATAGATGTGCGGTATCCCTTCTCAAGTGTGACGGTCGATTTCACCCTCAATCCCGACTTTGCACAAATTGAGGCGGACCCGGACCTTGTCAACCTATCGGATATCCCGCTCCGTTTTCCAGAGAAACGCCCATTTTTCTTGGAAGGAAACGAGCTTTTCCAAACACCCGTCGAGCTGTTCTACAGTCGCCGTATTGAAGATCTCATGTACGGAGGAAAGGTGATCGGCAAGCTGAGCGATTACAATTTTGCTTTCCTAAATGCGCATGCGGGACCGGAGAGCGCAGCGTTCAAAACCAAATCACAGTTTAGTAGCGATCTGGATCGAGAAATCCTCGCGCGGGATTTGCGCGAAGTCTTTGATAGGAACGACATATCGCTTTCGGAAATGGCCTCCGTTGCTGTCAAAGATAAAGAGGGCAAATGGCTGATAACGGATGTGACCGAAGAGAAGCAGTACACTATCATCGAGCAGGGAGATCGGCTAAGCGTCTACGACGTTGATACGGGTTATCTGCCAGCTGATGAGTACAACTATTCCGTTTTTCGTGTACAACGGGAGTTTGGGAGGAACTCGTCAGTCGGGCTGCTGGGTGTGAACAAACAGGGGCAGAGTCTGTATGACCGAGCCTCAGGAATTGATGCCCGTTTTCGGCTGCCCGCTGACGTCAACCTCAATCTTGAATACGCTAGGGAGTGGAAGTCCGGTATTGAGGATGATGATCCTATCAGTGATGACGTTATCTTTGCTGAATTTTCTCGCCGGGCGAATGTGTTTTCTTTCGAAGCGAGATATATCGACATCGGAGAGAATTTCGATGTCGAGACCGGGTTTATTCCGAGGACCGACCGGCGGGGGCTTGAATTCACCACCCGGTACAATAAACAGTATGCGGGGTTGGTGCAACGCCTACGTGGTGAAGGCGTTGTTGACCGCCTGTATAACCACGCGGGTGAACTGACCAACGAACGCTATCAGATTCGTGGGTTGATTGGAGTGAAGAATATCTTCCTATTCACCGGTCCAGAATGGTACTATCACGTTGATGATGATGGGGTCGCTTACACGGATAGGGTGCTGAATTTCTTCGCTGGATGGTTCCCACCCAAGTGGGCGAGGATTCGGAATTTTGGAACGGTCGGCATCCGCGATGATAAAGATACCTTCTTCATCCGTCCGGAAATAACGATCCGCCCGACGGCAAAGCTAGACTTGGAGCTGACCCTGCAGCGTTTGGTGGAAGATGGTGTTCTGGAACAGTGGACGCGCCGTCTTGCCATCAACTATCAATTCGCACAGCGCATGTTCTTCCGATCTAGTGCGGAGTTCACAATTGATGAGGAACAACGAATCTTCGCGCTGTTTGCCTACGAATATCTGCCCGAAAGCACATTCTTTCTCGTCTACAATAACAATCGCGAAAACGACGGTGACGCCGAACAGATTGTCTTTGTTAAGCTGTCACACCTACTCAAGGTTGGGCTATTTTAATCGTAGTCGGCATACTAATGAAGATTAATTTATTAATTGGGTAATTTCCAAGCGATGTCCGGTGCGGTTTCCCACCGCACCTACCGGGTCTGGGGGAAATATAGAATTACCCGTTTAATTTTTTAAAACTCATATGTATGCCGTAACCTATGCACATACCTGTAGGTCCGGCATCCCCGGTCAAGGTATCAAACATAATTTGTAAGGAGGCAGTAAGCCTATGATGGATGCAAAGTTAAAAAAGATTCAGATTACCCCCGTGAAATTCAACAAGGAGGGCGATGTACAAAAAGAGGAGTTTGCAACGCTCACCTTCGAGGTGCCGCTCGATAGTCTCACGCAGCGACAAGAGGTAATGAGCCTATTTGAGACTCTCAGTCGCGAATGGGTAAGAATTGAAGTTGAAGGAGAGTCAATTCCAACGGGCGAGGACACGCCGCTTGGAGCTGCGGTATGACCATTACGAACTACACCTGTTTCAACTCATCATTCGGTTGGGTCGGTGTTGCGAAATCGGACAACGGGATCACTCGCGTTACCTTCGGTGCACCGACCGAGCAAGCCATAAAGGATCGGTTGCGTAACGGTTCACACGGAAAACCGGGGCTATATCCGCTTACCCGCAACTCGCTTGATCCAGAACTACTCGCAGCAACAGAGCTACTGACAAAATATTTCAACGGTGTGCCGGTTGAGTTTGATATTAAAATCGATCTAAGTATCGGAACGCCCTTTCAGCGAAGCGTTTGGGAGACTGCCCTTCGGATTCCTTACGGGACGGTTCAAAGCTACGGTTGGATTGCGCAGGAGATCGACAATCGGAACGCAATGCGGGCTGTTGGTGGGGCAATGGGCGCGAATCCGCTAGCGATTATTGTTCCGTGTCATCGTGTCGTCCGCAGCGATGGAGGACTCGGTGGTTATGCGGGCGGGTTGGATTGGAAGCGGAAGCTGCTTGCCATGGAGCGAAAAAGTGAAGCGGTATAAACACCCCTAAAAATTGAAAACCGAAAAGATGGGGGCAAGCGTTATAATAATTAAGTGTGCTAATAGCAAACAGCATCGCTAAGATTCTCGTTCTAATTGTCGTATGGAACAGCGATCGTTGGTCCATATAGAGATCCCGCAACATGCAATTATTACCAAAAATCATTTTGGAATATAAATCATCGATTACCTAGATCATAAGAAAACGATGGCATGATCACATTTTTAGGCGGCAGAAATCATTTTATGACCACATCATAAGAAACGATGAAGATTTATATCGTATCTGCACCGATATTCAAAACAATCCACTAAACGGGGCATTGGATCAAGACAATCTAGGCTATGCCAAGTGAGCGGATTAAGGAGGAGGCACAAACCGCGCTTGATAGATTGAAAAAGCAAATCAAAGATCTAAATGTTAGAATTATAGGGGGAATGTTAGGTTAGTGAGATATTGTACTAAAATATTAATTGGGGAGAACAAAAGACGGTTAAATAAACTGAGGGAATTCCGTTCCCTCATGATTCGGTATTTCAATAACAGTCGGGTAGGTTTAGGCGGTGGCAGAGTCGAAGAAGGTGCTGCAAAGGAGGCTAGGCGTGAACTCAACCGCCTGAGGGAGGAAGTACATTCCATAATTCTTAACTCGGGAATAGATCCTTCATTTTCTTGGACCCGACCGGCAGCCGCTGGAGGAGATGACACAGAGATTGATTTGATTGAAGACATTCTCAATCTCGATCAATTTGACATAGGTCCTAACAATGTACTAGATCTCGTCGATAGAGCCATTGCGGAATATGACTCCAACCGCAAATCAGCACTTGTCAGAACGCTCAATCCGTTCTTCTACATAGGGTTAGCACTTCACACAATTTCAGATCTACCGTTTATCGTTATTGGACTGTTCGGCTTTAACCGACAAAAGCTACAAAGATCTGCAATAGGCAGGTTAATTAAAGGGGCTCTTTATCTGATTACCGTCATAGCCGTGTTCCCTGCGATATTGCATCTTTTGGGTGTTTTGGAGCCGGCTACCCAGTATACACGTAAACTGCTCGGGCTAATAAGGGAAATTACCTTGGTGTTTGATCCTGACTCTATCATATCACAATAGCTCCAAATTCAGCAAGCGGTCGTTAAATCCTTTAGGTCACCAGAGCAACCTAAGTACTTCTTGGGAAGATAGCAACCGGCTGATGGAAATAACTATTGAAACGAATAATCCAACCCCGCTTGACTTTCAGAAAAATGAAACAAGAAACATAGCACCAATATCTCCACCAAAATAAATAAGGAGGTTCGTATCATGCAAAAGAGCAAGGAACCGATTCAACCACAAATCCTTCAACAATTTAGCAAATATCTCGAAAGTAACGCACTCCGACTCACAACGGAACGGCGCAACATCCTTGAACAGGTCTTTGCCTACGATGACCATTTTCGCGCGGACGACCTGTTGATGCGTATGCGCCAAAACGGATATACCGCCTCGCGTGCCACAATCTATCGGACATTACCACTTTTAGTCAGAAGTGGGTTACTGACAGAAGTGATTGATGCACAAAAACAGTCCCATTATGAACATATTCATTCACGCCAAGAACATGCTCACCTAATCTGCCTGCGATGTAGTAGTATCATTGAGTTTGAAAATCCGGAGATCGACGCGCTCCAAGAGGAAGTTTGTAAAATACACCGCTTCAGACCGGTGAAGTATAGAAATGAAATCTTAGGATACTGTGCCGAATGCCAAAAAGACGGAATCTAATTGATTCCCCGTCGCCTGTATGGAGGAAATATTTCAATGTCAAACGTCAATCGAAAATTTACTTTAGCTGCAAGACCCGTTGGCTACCCAAAACCATCAGATTTTGACCTAGTGACTGAGCCTATTCCCACTCCCAATGACGGGGAGGTACTTGTACGCACCAATTATCTGTCTGTGGATCCATATATGCGTGGACGGATGAATGATAGAGCCTCCTATGCGCCAAACGTACAGATCGGTGAGGCAATGGTCGGCAGCGTTGTCGGCGAGGTCGTGGCATCCAAACACTCAGATTTTCAGGTCGGAGATTTCGCGACCGGTGGGCTCGGTTGGCAAGAGTACGGTGTATCCGATGGAAGCAATCTCCGAAAAGTAGATCCAACGCTTGCACCCATATCGACCGCTTTGGGGATTCTCGGTATGCCGGGCTTGACGGCGTATTTCGGCTTGTTAGAGATCTGCAACCCACAACCGGGAGAAACCGTTTTCGTGTCCGCAGCGGCGGGTGCGGTCGGTTCTCTGGTAGGTCAGATTGCTAAAATAAAAGGATGTCGCGCCGTGGGCAGCGCCGGCAGCGCCGAGAAGGTGGATTACGTCGTTAACGAACTCGGTTTTGATGCAGCGTTCGACTACAAGACAACCGAGGATTACGGTGAAAAGCTAACCGAGCAGTGTCCAGACGGAATAGATGTCTATTTTGATAACGTCGGCGGTGCGATTACTGATGCCGTCTTTCCCCTGATTAACGTGAAAGCGCGAGTGTCAATCTGCGGTCAGATTTCTCAGTATAATCTCGAAGATCCGGAACAAGGTCCCCGTTTCCTGTGGCACCTCATCGTCAAGCGGGCGAAGATAGAGGGATTTCTCGTTTTTGAATTTGTAGACAAACACGACGACGGTCTCCGAGAGATGGCGGAGTGGATTCAGGAAGGAAAGCTAAAGTACCGAGAAGAGATAGCCGAAGGATTTGAAAATGCCCCCGCCGCATTTATCGCAGCAATATCGGCAAGCAACTGGTCAAAGTTACCTAGTACTCAGTCACATAAGTTTTGGAATTATTATATATGACTTAAAGGTCAAAGCAGTTCGGCAATATGACACTATTTCCAACGCAATTAAGAAACGGGCAACTGGCTCAAAGTGCCTACCTAGGTTTGGTTGATATATCGAGGTGTGCACAGACGCATGATCCTTCGCACGGGGGCGGATCGTCCGACCCTGTTGGGCCTAAATAAACCAATGAGTCAATAATTAACTTTTTGTGCATCACGTATTACGCCTCACGTTTCAGAATTCCGAAGGGCATCGAAACAACAAACAGCGACTCGTGCCAATTAAGGGAGAAATCAACAATATGTCTGACAAATATCGTGTTGGAATTATCGGTTGTGGTGGCATTGCGAGGCTACATGCACACGGCTATCAAGGCGTCGAGGAGGTCGAAATCGTTGCTATCGCCGATCCCGTTGAGGACGCATTAAACGATTTTGGGGCAAGCTACAACATCCAGACGCGTTACCTCGACCCCCGCGAGATGCTTGACAAAGAGAATCTCGACATCGTGAGTGTTGCGACGTGGCACAGACTCCATGCACCTATGACAATCGCCGCTTGTGCCCGGAAGCCGAAAGCGGTGCTGTGTGAAAAGCCAATGGGGATCAATCTTGGCGAGTGCGACGAGATGCTGATTGCAGCACAGCGAAACAGTGTCAAAGTTGCAATCGCACATCAGCGCCGGTTCAATCCGGTCTGGACAGATGCCCGTCAACTGATTGCCAACGGTGCGATCGGGGAACCGCGCCAAATTGTATGCAGGGGCGGTCAAGGTCTCCTTAATGACTGTTCGCATCTGTTCGACATGATGCGCTATGTTCTCGGTGATCCGGACGCCGAGTGGGTTATCGGCAATGTCGAACGCAAGACCGAACGTTACGAACGCGATATACCGATTGAGGATCGGAGCGCGGGAATCATTGGCTTCCAAGGCGGTTGTGTCGGACTGCTGCTGCAAGAGATTGCGGGTCCTAATTACCAAGGTGGAATTATCTACGGCTCTGACGGTATTATAGACCTGACTGAGCAGCGTGCCCTTTTGCTCAACAGCAAGCGGGCGGCATGGGAAGACCGTCGCGCGGAGGGAGAAGATCCTTCCGTGGCGCAGGTGCAGGAACTAATCTCGTGGATCGAAGGTCGAAGTGGGCATCGCGGCGAAGCGATACACGGACGCGCTGCTGTTGAGATTATCATGGCAATCTACGATTCCGCACGACTGCATGAAGTGGTCCAGATGCCGGTCCGTACCCACGCTTCACCGCTTGAAGCAATGATTGAAAGCGGCGACCTGCCCGTTGAACGTCCGGGCAGATATGACATCCGTGCAATGTTGCTTCGGGGAGAGTCAATGCAGCCGTAAGGCGGTGCGATCGATATGAAAAACGGACCATCAACCTCAAAACCGATGCTTTCGCACAAATCAACCCTGTTCACTGAGTCGGTCATCCGCGGGATGACGCAGCTCTGCAACCGTTACGATGCGATCAACCTATCGCAAGGAACACCCGGATTTGAACCACCCGACGAGGTCAAGGAAGCCGCGGTTGATGCGATCCGCGAGGGATACAATCAATACAGCATCACGTGGGGAACACCGAGGTTCCGCGAGGCGATTGCTCATAAGGTTACAGAGTTCAACGGTATTCCGACAGATCCAGACCAGAACGTCACCGTCACCTGCGGTTCGACAGAGGGCATGATGTCGTCGTTGTTGGCGATTATCAACCCCGGCGATGAGATCATAATCTTTGAGCCGTTCTATGAAAATTACGGACCTGACACGATTATCTCCGGCGCAACACCCATCTATGTGCCGTTGCGAGAGACACGCTGCCCGGAAAGAGGCGATATTTTTACCTACGATCCCGATGAGCTGCGGAACGCCTTCAGCAAAAACACGAAGGCGATTGTCTTGAATACACCCAGCAATCCAATTGGAAAAGTGTTCACCCATGACGAATTGAAAGAGATTGCTGCGCTCTGCTGCGAATTTGACTCACTCGCTGTGACGGACGAGATCTATGAACACATGATCTACGATGAACGTCCACATATCAGCATCGGTTCCTTGCCGGAGATGCGTGATCGCACAATCACCGTTTCAGGGTTGAGCAAAACGTACTCGATGACCGGTTGGCGACTCGGCTACGTGATTGCGCCCGAATATCTGGCAAATGGCATCCGCAAGATGCACGACTTCCTGACGGTCGGGGCGCCGCACCCGTTGCAGCAGGCGGGGGTAGCTGCCCTCCAATTAGGACAGGAATACTACCGGGAACTGGTCAGAAAGTACGATGACAATCGCAAACTGTTTTCAGCCCTGTTGCGGAAAGCAGGATTTCAGTGTTATATCCCCGAAGGCGCATACTACATCATGACCGACATCAGCAATTTCGGTTTTTCTGATGATACCGAATTTGCACACTGGCTTGTGAAGGAGATTGGGGTCGGCGGTGTGCCGGGGTCAAGTTTCTATAGCCGGCCGGAACTCGGTAAAACCAAACTGCGATTTATGTTCAGCAAGGACGAAGCGACATTACGTGAAGCAGCCGATCGACTAACGCGAATTGGAGAGAAAATTTAGCGTTCAGACGGGAGGATTAAATGAGCACCCGTGTTGCTGGCTACGACTTTGCTCGATCCCTTGCACTGTTTGGACTGGTGGTCGTGATTTTTATCCCACAGGTTGGAGCAGAGGACTTTGACCTACACCACTTCATCCAGGGACAACTGCGTTCTTTTATGCATGGAGAAGCTATCGCAACCTTCCTGCTGCTGGCCGGAGTGGGGCTATCCCTCCGGACACAACAGTTCCGAGCCACAGATGATGCACACAGATTCGCAGAGGACCGAAAACGATTGATAAGACGTGCGGCGCTCCTAATGGTGGTTGGCATCTGTTGTAACCTAATTTTGCCCACCAACCTTCTATCCTCCTACGGCGGTTATATTCTTATTGGTGCGCTGCTGTTGACAGTTTCCAATCGTTGCTTATGGTCACTCGTCTCTGTGTGTATTCTCCTCAGTTTTGCATTTATCTTTTTAATGATTGCTTCATTCGACCATGTTTGGGCAACACATCGTGATCATGATCACTACCTTTCGAAAGTCGACGACATAATACATCGTTTGTCCTCCAGTGGACTTCACTCACTGTTTTCCTGGTTAGTTTTTCTGCTGATTGGTTTGTGGTTAGGACGACAGGATGTGCACTTCCCCAGAGAGCGGAGGAATATACTCCTCGGCGGAATGGTTCTGGTTACGGGTTGCACGTTATGGGTGATAGTTTTCCGCGCTGTTTGGCTGACCCGTAGTTTTGATCCGGTAGTACCGGACTGGGGCCTGGCAACTCGGTTTATGTTCGCCATGTCAGCTGATTTCTTGATTAAAGCTGGACTCTCACTCGTGATCATTATGGGAGTCTCACGCTAATCGAGAAGTATCCGGAGGCAAAATGGACAAAGCCGTTCATTGCAACCGGTCGACTTGCCCGGATGTTCTAAGGTGCCCATCTGGTTATCGGTAGGCTGTCAGGGGTGGTTCAGTTCATAGAAAATCACACGCTCCCATATACCATCGGCGGCGCCGTTATACTCTGCATATACGCGGTCATATACCCTAACTTTCAGATGAAGCGATTTGAGTGGGGATCTCCGGCGTGCACCATGCACCAAATCACAGAATTATCTAGGAAGGAGATTATAGATAAGATAGCTCTAGGGTATATTGACATCTGACAACACTCCCTGTTTGGTTATTTCATTCTAATGACTGGGAGTGGGCAGATTTTCGTCCAATCCTCAAAACGCCAGCGGGGTGGCGTGTTTATAGATGCTTATTGGGCAAAGCGGCGTGTAATAATGACCCAAGCCTCAGCGGGACGGCATGTGTATAACTCGGTACCGGCTTACAGGTTAAACACCAACTTGTAGGCGCGGGGGGCATCACATGTTAATTAATTGTAGGTTGGGTTGAACGCTTGCGAGTCCATATCAAGCACAATAGAGATACAGCCTACCAACAACGTGGTCTTATAGATAGACAAAGTGAAACCCAACACTCAATCCAACCCATAGGTTGTTTTGCAACAGGAAGAATCAGATGCAGACCCGTATCGCCGGTTACGACCTTGCTCGGGCGCTTGCGTTATTTGGACTGATGGTTCCAAATGTCAGCCCAGATGTTGAAAATGTTACCTTCCCGCTGTACGACGTTATCAAGTTGCGCCTACACTCCCTCATGGAGGGAGGAGCTATCCCAACCTTCCTGCTGCTTGGTGGAGTTGGTGTGTCTCTCCTGACGCAACAGGTTCGACTAACCAATGATGTGTGCAAAATTACAGATAGTCGAAAACGATTGATAAGACGCGCTGCGTTCTTATTGCTGGTTGGAATCTGCTGTAACTTAATTTGGCAAACAGGTTTCTTGGGCTTCTACAGTATTTATATTCTTATCGGTGCGCTGCTGCTGACGGTTTCCAATCGTTGGTTATGGTTACTCGCCTGCATGTTCGTCCTCATCTCAATTATATTCACTGTTTTGGTTCATGGCTATTTTGACTACTATGAGGCCATCCGGAATCAGGACGTGCTTCGGGATACCAACCCTTGGACAGTGAAGGGTATAGTCTTTCGTCTGTATCTCAATGGATTTGGATCGAGATGTTCTTGGGCGGTTTTTCTGCTGATTGGTATGTGGTTAGGACGGCAGGATGTGCACCGCCCCAGAGCGCGAAGGAATATGTTCCTCGGCGGAATTGCTGTTGTTCTAGTTGCCGAATGTGCTTTATGGGTGCTCTTTTTCGGTGGACTGTGGCTGCCGCATAGCTTTTATCCACTAGTGCTGGAGTGGGATATAGAAACTATGTTGATACCAATCCGGTTCCTGTACCTCTTTGCTAAGTGGGGTGCTGCCATTGCAATTATCGGGGGAAGCCTCATGCTAACCGAAAAGTATCCAGAGGCGAAGTGGACAAAACCGTTCATAGCAACAGGCCGACTTGCCCTAACGCTCTATGTCGTCCATCTGGCTATTGATATGGGCATAGCAAAGGTGCTTGAGGGCTTGGAAAATAACGCATATCTATTTGCAACTGGAAGTGCCGTTATATTTTGTATATGCGCGGTTATATTCTCTCATTTTTGGAGAAAACGATTTGAGCGAGGACCGTTGGAATGGGGCATACGCCGAATTACGGGCTAGCTTGGACAGGGTATTCCAAGAGTTAAAGAGGCGTCAAGCTTCCACCCATCGAAGATCCATCGGTTTACTCGTAGGGGCGGGGTTCCCCCGCCCGTTCAGCAGTCTACCTTTCTTTTAAGAGCAGCGATTATTGATGGATTTGTGTTGGTGTGCTACCGACGTTGTCACGAAATTTGCACGGGGATAGACTCAACTCTATAAGATTGAGGAGGAACAAGAACTTGAAGAGTACATTTATACACTCATTACCCTCGTCTGCATTGTCAGCTACTTCGGTTGTGGTGGCGATAAAACACCCACAGGCTGGGGACAAATCGAGTCGGGAACGGAGGCACACCTATACGGGGTCCACTTTGCTGATGCCAAACGCGGTTGGGCAGTCGGTACGGACGGTTTGGTTCTGTTCACAGAAGATGGTGGCTTGACATGGCAGGTACGCTCGCCACAAAAGGCGATTACTCCAAACGCACTCAATAAGGTGCACTTCGCCACGCTCAATAACGGTTGGGCGGTCAGTATCAGAGGGCAGATCCACTATACCGGAAGTGGCGGCAAATCATGGACGCCGCAAAAAAGCGCTACCGACAGTGGGTTGCTCGACATCTATTTTGTTGATGAAACAGAAGGTTGGGCTGTTGGTGGTGGCGGTGTAATCTTACACACGAATAACGGTGGCGGTGCATGGACCCGTCAAAATTCACCAACCTCGCCGCATTTATGGGCTGTGCATTTTGCTGACACGAAGCACGGTTGGGCAGTCGGGAAAGAAGGAAAGATTCTCCAGACAAGCAACGGTGGTGAAGTCTGGGGTGAACAGCAGAGCAACTCCGAACAATCGCTACTCGGTGTTTCTTTCGTCAACCCACAGACCGGTTGGGTCGTTGGAACAGGTGGATTAATTCTGCATACGACCGATGGCGGCGCGAACTGGAAGACCCAGAAAAGCGGGACCCCGAAAACCCTACGCGGCGTTGCATTTCGAGATGCCAAACAGGGATGGGCGATTGGTGAAGATGGCTTGATTCTACATACTACCGATGCTGGGGCGACGTGGTCACCTCAAGCGAGCGGATCGGCGTGGCACCTGTTAGACATCTGTCTGTATAAAGCGCGCGCTTGGATTGTTGGATCAAAGGGCACCATTTTACGGCTCAGTTGAAAATTGCCCAATTTGGTGCAATCTCCGTAGTCTAAGTTTGACTGAATCGTGCTGAAATCGGTCTTGACAACACCGCTGGTACGCTACACAACAATATGGGTTGACTAAAAGTCTGTTCCCTTGAACTTCGGGAGGCATATATGTACTGGAAACTGTTTTGCCTGTTCGGTCTGATTTTCTGTATGTTACCATTTCTGGGGTGTTCAGACGAAGCAGCCAATGAACCTGACACAATGACGGACGCCGCTGATCCTTCATTTCAACTTGCTCCTAACTTTACACTGCTGAACACGGAACTGGAGGAAGTGAGTCTCACAGATTATCAAGGTAAGGTTGTTATCGTCGATTTTTGGGCGACATGGTGTAAACCTTGCAAGGAGGAAATTCCGCGCTTCATCGAACTGTACGCCGAATATCAGGCGCAGGGATTTGAGATGGTTGGTATCTCAATGGATGACGTCGAAGGACGTCTAAAAAACATAGAGATTTTTTTTCAGGAACTGAGTAAAGAAGGCTCTGACATCAACTATCCGATTCTTCTGGCAGATTCCGACACTGTCCAGAGATATCAAGTTCCTTTCCTACCATCGGCATATCTCATCAATCGTAACGGAGAAATTGTAAAGGTATTTGACGGTGCACAAGAAAGTAAAGAAATCTACGAAAGAGAGCTAAAAAAATGGCTATAAGAAGTAAATTAAATAAGTTTCAATTACTGATAGCTGTCGCAGCTATCTTAACCTTGAGCCTTGGTTGTGGAACCGATGACGAATCTATCGTGGAACCGGACACATCAGCCGAGGCCCCAGTTTCTGACACTGTAACGGGCAGCTTAAACGGATCGGTCGAAAAGATCGAAGGCGTCTCGGTAGTTATCCGCGTCCTACAAAATGGCAACGCCATCGCCTCCGCCACAGCGGATGCCGATGGAAATTACCGAATCGATAATATTGCGCCGGGGGCTTATACGGTTGAAATTGTCGCAAAGGGATATGAAGCCGTTCAAAAAAACGTTCAGGTTAGCGCGGATGAGGTCGCATTGATAGATAAGGTAAAGCTCAAGGCACTAGAAACCCCTGTCTCTCACATCCAAGGCACCTTATCTGATAGACTAAAGGGAAGTCCACTCAACCAAGTCCGCGTTCAACTTGTTGATGCCGCCGGTAATTCCCGCGAGGTGTTGACGACGCAAACGGGTGCCTTCGAATTTGAAAATGTTCCCACAGATCAGCAGCTCACTGTCATCGTCCAACTTGAAGGGTTTGAGAAGAAAGAATTTTCTGTTGATCCAATCCCAGCCGGTGAAACCACTATGTTAGAGATTGAGCTTGATGCGTCTCTCATTATTCGCGGACTCGTATTGGATCAGGTAACGAAAAAACCGCTTATCAATGTGGGTGTTCAATTGACTGATGAAGCAGGAGTTGTCTTGGAAACACTGACAACGGCATTGGGTGTCTTTGAGTTTGAAGGGGTTACCCCGAATCCGAAACTTACATTCACTATCGAGTCCGATGAACACGAAAAACTCGAATTGCCTCTAGGTCCTGTTGAAGGAGGAACGGTACACTTCGATCTCCAGCTTATCCCCCTCAATCCAGACCAGCTTCCAAGGGGCGATGGTTTGATAGTCGGCGTGCAAGCACCAGACTTTCAACCTGCCTGATAGCGATGGGGAAATGATAGCCCTTGCAGATTACGCAGGGGAGAAAAAGGTTGTGTTGGTCTTTGATCGGGGTGAATTCTGACCTACCTGCATTGAGCAACTCGGAGAGTTGCAAGAAAATTACGCAGCGATTCAGGCAGCGGGCGCTGAACTTTTGGGAATCAGTGTAGATAAGGCGGCACAAGCAAAGAGCGCGATGCAAAGGTCAAAAGGCAGCGTAACGTTGACATCGAATTTCCGCTGCTTAGCGACGCAGAGCTGAAAACAATCGATGCCTATAACGCGAGGGATCCCCTGAATGGTCGCATTGCACGTCCCATGACCTACATCATGATGAGGACGGGATTATCCGCTGGAAATTCCTTGATGTACGTAATGGAAATCGGCTAAAAAGTGACAGGATCCTCGCAGAGTTGAAAGGTTTGTAAAAGTTCAAACTATGACAAATAGAGCATCATCGACATCAGATCCTATTGTTGCACAAATCCAAGGGGATTGCGACCAAATTTCACGCGCAAACACGTCAATACCACAATCGGTAAGTCGACGACGATTTTTGCGTCAGACTTCAAAAGGTGTTGTTGGGATGGGGCTCGCGCTGGGGAGCGTAACTTCAGCGGCTAAGGATGCATTTGCACAACTGGGCCGTCAACCCGGTGCCCCGCCGGGAGAAGTAGTCGAAGAACAGTTAATGCCTCTGGTCGAAGCCACCAGCGAAAAGGTCTGGAATGGCGATGTGCTTGACGAGCAGGTCGTCAGTGAGATGATCGATCGTGCAATGATGAAACTTACCGGTCTTGACTCAGCGAAAGAGGCTTGGAAGGATTTTGTTCTGCCGACAGACATCGTTGGAATTAAAATTAATCCGCTTGCCGGAAAGCGACTGAGCACCCATCGGGTCATCGTTGATAAAATTATCGATGGGTTACACGGAGCGGGAATCCTCAGTAACCAGATTATTATCTGGGATCGCTTTGAATCGCATCTAATCGATGCAGGCTACGAGATTAACCAAAGCAATCGAGGGGTTCGGTGCTTCGCGTCAGACAGTAAAGGCGTGGGTTACGACGATGAGGTTTTCTATGAAACCGAGAAAGATGTCGAGGAGCGCCGCGAGAATGGGAGCATCCTGTCCCGATATACAAACCTCCTGACCAAAGAGTTGGGGGCGGTCATTAACGTCCCGGTGATGAAGCATCACGGGATCGCCGGTGTGAGCGGCTGTCTTAAAAACCTTGCCTTCGGCAGCGTTGATAACACCAGCCGATTTCACTCGAACCCGCTGAATTGTAATCCTGCTATCGCGGACATTTTCGCACATATTGTCCTCAAAGATAAGGTTGTTTTGAACATCGTTGATGGATTGCTCGCCGCGTTTGATGGGGGACCAACGTATGATCCGGATGGAGTGTGGCAGTACGGCGGAATCCTCCTAAGTCCGGATCCAGTTGCGTTGGATCAGATTGTCTACCAAACTGTAGAAGAAAAACGGAAGGAACTCAATCTCGCGTCCATCTCTCGACTGTCGAGATATATCCGTTCAGCATCGAGGATGGATTTGGGCACTAACGATCTTGACGAAGTGGATTATAGAGAGGTAAAGGTGTAATCGGTTGAGGGAAGAGAAAGAACTGTGGCACATTTGAGATAAGAGAGGGGGTAATGTCATGAAAAAATTTTGGTTGGGTTGCGCGGTTTCCGTAATACTACTGGGATCAATCGGTTTCTCTGGTTGTGTCACAACCTTTACGACAAGTGGGCAATTGCAGATTGGGTTGTCCGCATCCGCGAACGAAACCGCAGACATCCTTGCCGATTTTGAAGCTAGCGAAGCAAGTGCGATTGCCGGCGATGTCACGAAAAAGGCAGGCAGCATCTGCGCGGGTGGAGCTTGCATAATCTACTAAATATTACCTGATTTTTATTAACTCTTATGATAGGGGTACACTATCTCAGGGGATTACCTTGGGAACCGTGCCCCTATTTTTTCGGAGGAAACACAAATTGCAACAACGGTTTCATCAATTTCAATTTAAGCCAGCCTGCTGCGTATTCGTAGTAGCGCTGCTGCTCGTTGAGATTTCGCTCGCATCCGCTCAGCTCCGGCGGGAATACGGTCAAGAACTGTTCCAGCAGGAGACAGAACCACCAGCCGCCTTTGAATCTGACCTTACCATCGATTATCAGGTAACCAATGTCTATAACAATCACGTCGAGTTTGGACTAAGTATTGATCCGAATACGAGCAGCCTCGCCACGCGTGAAGACCCACAACTCAAGGGCGTAATTAACCGCGCTGGCATCAATCTTCAGGGTACTTTACCGCTTGGCAAACGGTTCGGGCTCACACTGCAATACTATCCACAACTGGAAAACTATATCGGTGAGAGTGGGAAACTCAAGGATTTCAATGCATTCACAGATCTCTTTTTCACCGAGCTTAGTTTCCGGCCGACAGAGCGGTTCCCGACCTTGAGCGTGTCACACCAACTACAGCGATTAGATCGGAACGACGATGCTTTTGACAACCTTCAACGGCAGATCGGTTTCCGCTTCGGCAAACTACTGGAATACAATCTGTACCTCAATCGTTTTGATGATGATCTGACACAGCGTACAGATTTCTTACTTATTGGCTCGACAATGCATCAAGGACGAGCAAGGATACAGTTGGGGATTCTCAAGGCGCTATTGGCGAAATTGGAGTATTCGGTTGAACAGGAAAATTATAAAGACAACCTGAATACCCTGTTGGTGAGCATCGCCGGGATTGAGCAGGAGAAATCTCGAACCGATCTGCGAAACTTGGTGTCCGCGAAATTAATCCAAATTCCAGTGAGTCGAATCCTCTTACAACAGGAATTAAATCTGCTTCTGAGTAACTCAAATGTGGATTTTTACGATTTCTCTACGATTGAGGCGGCAATTGGAGCGTTTTACAAGCTTAATGAGGGGAGTTGGGCGCGACTGCGCCTATCGCGACTGGGTATTAACTTCGGTGACCGTCGGGTAAGAGGTACTGAGGGCATTCTCGGTGCAAATGCAGAGAAACGTCAAGATAGTCAGTTCGGTGTGCATTTTCAGATCAATTGGCAACTCCGCGATTCCCTGACACTCCTTGCGGATTATCAGCTCACACGCAATGACACCAATGAGGATAATAAAATCTTTGAGTTTCTGAACTATACCCATAATATTGTGGCACTGACACTACAAGGATCCTACTAATTGTAGGGGGCGTGTGGATCGAGGCACCGATACGATTAGACACATCTAATTATTCAAGACACATTATTCAAAACATAGTGAAAATTAATGTAACCTTGGACGAACAAATACGTTAAGGTTGGTGAAGTAACTTTGACTAATTCGCTGGTAAAGTTACTTTAACTACTCCTTGTTCAGTATCATAAAGTTGACGAAAATCACCCATTTCCAGGCAAGGGTGAAGCAACCTTTGAAATTTAATGAAACTGTCTTCGGGCAGGTGCGTTAAATTAAGAGTAAGCAGTTTCAACTCCTTGTTTAGTGCTATAAAGTTGATAAAAATTACCCAGTGCCGAGCCGCGTTGAATTATTGATGCGGCTCGGCTTTTTTTGTGTCTGCCCTGTGGTCAGTAGGACAATCTATTTCAGCCTGAGAATTTGGCTATCACATTGAAACCATCTGGACGCGGCTTACGGGGTATGAAGCCGGTATTGATTGATGAAGTCCTCGTTCAGCGTGAGCCCCAACCCGGGCCGATCGGTCATGTTTATATACCCATCAATCACTTGAAAAGCTGGATTATATAGTTTTGACCAAACCTCGTTGGGTTCGCAGTCGGGATAGGCAGATACAATTAAACCATTAGGCACCGCTGCAGCGAGATGACAATTGATGTCTGGAAACTGTGCGCCATGAGGGGCAACGGGCAGGTGATACGCATGACATAAAGCTGCAATACGCATCAACCCGGTGAAACCGCCCCCTATCAAGATATCTGTTTGTATCAGTTGGAGCGCACCCTCCGTGACGAATGGCCTGATGCCGTAAAGGGTGCCTACGCTCTCTCCACCTGCAACGATAGCACTCGTTGCCTCCTGCACCATGTGCAGATAAACCGCCTCATCGTCGCCACGCACCGGCTCCTCTATCCAGTAGAGATTGTAAGGCTCCAGTCGCTGAGCGATTGTCACCGCCGTTTTTCCGTCCCATCCACGGTGCAGATCTACCATCAACTTCTTCTCCATACCAATCAATTCCCGCGTACAGCGCACCCGTTCCACAATCTCGTCTGGGCTTTTGGCTTCGTACATATGTATCTTCATCGCATCGTAACCAAGGTCAGCGTGTTTCTTGACCAGAGCCGCTATCGCTTCGGGGGACTGGTCTGCCTCCGCAACATACCCGGAACCATCGGCGTAAGCGAGGACCCTGTCTCGATATCCACCCAGTAGTCGCCACACCGGTTCACCACAAGCCTTTCCGTAAATATCCCACAGGGCAACGTCGAGCGCCCCGATTGATACCATTGCGGCATTACCGGGACCGCCAAAACGCCATGCTGTTTCGTACATCCGTTCCCAAAGCAGCGCCGTCCGTCGCGGATCCTGCCCAATGAGCACAGGCGCCAATTCCTGGGAAATGACTTCAACGCTCCCACCACGCCCAATGCCCGTTAAACCTGTGTCGGTATGGACGAGGACGATAGTCCAGTCGCCGGTTGTAGGTCCTTCTCGCCCTTCAACTGGCACTCTCACAACAAAGGGATCTACGCTGGTGATACGCATTGCGATTCCTCCTTATACCACTGTTTTTGATGTGAAGCCTTTCTTGTCAACCATAACTTATCTTGGATCCTGTTTTAGAAAACACAACAATAAGGGAGTTATTGTGAATATGATTTAAGACGTCAATCCTCCGCTCAGGTTCAACCGTATCTGGGCTCCACTATAATTTTCCCGCAATCTCCACTTTTTGATATTGAGGGTACTGAAATTTATGATAGAATATGATGTATAGTTACGCAATATGTACTCGAAAAAATCCAATCGACAGTTGATTCTCGCTCAGCTTTGCATCGTGCAATGCTGTTGATATGAAATATTGAACTATCTATGTTCAACGCCTGATCTTTTAGAATAGGATTTACGCAGCTAGCCACAGGTACTTGCAGCTCGCCTGCCTGCTCTCGGCTTGTCGGAGTGCCCCTAGTCTCGAGGTCTCGGACGATTTATCGGGGATTTATCGGGGCGCGGATAGATCCTCTCGGACTTGTCCCGCCCCAACTGTGCTGACATGCGTAAGTCGTAGGAATAGAGGTAATAACAGATGAAAGTTGTAATGTCTGCTAAAGCGACCGAGAAGTTTCTCGGCGAACTTCGCACCACCTTTCCCGACGTAACCTTTCACCGAGCGGCGACCCCGGAAGAGGAGATGGAACTCATTCGGGACGCGGAGGTGTTCTGTGGCGATCCATCACGCGAGGTATTTCTCGCTGCCCAAAAACTTCTGTGGATTCAATGCCCGGGGACCGGTATTGATAAAATTGTGGCGACACCTGAAATAAGAGATAGCGATGTCATCCTGACCAACGCACGAGGACCTCACGCTAACCCAATGGCTGACCATGCGTTTGGCATGATATTGACCTTTGCACACTGCTTACGTGAGCAGTGGGACGACCAGAAAACGCACCATTGGGATACTGCAAAATATGATGAACGCGTTCTTGAACTTGATGGCAGCACCTTGGGCATCCTCGCGCTTGGCGGTATTGGGATGGCGGTCGCACGGCGGGGCTACGGTTTCGGCATGGAGGTCTATGCGGTGGATGCACAACCTATCTCGACACCGCCAGAAGTGAAAGAGGTTTGGGGGCTTGACAGACTGGATGAACTGCTCCAGATGTCCGACTGGTTTGTCATCACCGCGCCATTCACGCCGGAAACAGAGGGATTGATTGATCGCCGCCGTCTCGAACTGATTAAACCGGGTGCGTATGTCATAGCGATTTCGCGGGGTGGCATCTTGGACGAAGCCGCCTTGATAGAAGGGTTGCAGTCAGGTCGCATCGCTGGTGCGGGATTAGATGTCACTGCGGTGGAACCGTTGCCGACCGGTAGTCCGTTGTGGGATATGGAGAATGTTATCATATCGCCTCACGCTTCAGCATTGACCGCTGAGATGTGGGAAGGACGGCGTCAGATCTTCAAGGAAAATCTCCGACGATTTCTCGCGGGGGAACCGTTTCTCTATGTGTGCGACAAGAAAGCCGGATTTTAGGTAATATATCCAGTTGCTACTTACATAAAAAAAGTTGCAAACCAGGGCAATCGGAGTGGATTTGAGCCAATTGCCGCTCGCGGTGGATTGGCAAATCTACTGTACAAACACGGATGTGGATTGGATAGATCTGTCCAAGTCGCTCTGGATCCCGATCTTATCGGGGTTTGGACTCTCGGCTGACTCAAACACTAGCAACTTGAGCTGATATGAGGAGGGAGATATGGAAACGACAGATTTTGGCAAAACAGGTCTCAAAATTACGCGCCTCGGTCTGGGACTCGCGGAGATTTCCCGTCAAGAGAGATCCAAAGTAGTTGAGGAAGCAGACCGGGTGCTTAATGCCGCCCTCGATGGTGGTATCAATTTCCTCGACACCGCTGCCTGTTACGGCAGAACGGAGGAGATAATCGGTGCTACCGTTGCACAACGGCGAGATGAATATATATTGGCGACGAAGTGCGGTCACACAACAGACGACGGCGATAGGGGGATACCGTGGACGGAACATGAATCTTGGACTGGACCTGCAGTCACCGAAAGTATTGACCGCAGCTTGCGCCGGCTGCAGACAGACCATTTAGATATAGTCCAACTCCACTCCTGCGATGTGGATGTGTTGGAACATGGTGAGGTTATCGAAGCGCTCGTGCAAGCAAGGGATGCAGGCAAAACCCGTTTTATCGGCTACAGCGGAGATAACGCAGCTGCCCGTTGGGCGGTAGAAAGTGGACTGTTCGATTCACTTCAAACCAGCTTCAATCTTGTGGAGCAGCATGCCCGCACCAAAGGATTATTCCAAGCGGCGGAAGCACAGGGGATGGGCGTTATTATCAAGCGACCTGTTGCCAATGGCGCGTGGGGCAAAGCGCGTAGCCCCTACTCGTATGCGGATGAATACTTTCGGCGGGCACAGATTATGGAGGGAATGGGACCGCTGCCAGAGGCACCAGAAAATCCCATCCTACTGGCATTGGGATTTGTACTCTCTCAGCCCGAAGTTGATACGGTTATTGTAGGCACCCACAACCCCTCGCATTTGTCGTCAAATATTGAAATGGTAACGCGACAACTACCGATTCCCGCAGAAACCGTTGAAGTCTTGCAGCTTCGATTTGAAGAGGCAGATGATGGCTGGTTCCAACTAACGTGAGCAAACGCACAATTTACGAAGTTACTACACAAGGAGAGGTGTCGAATGAAAATAACGAGCGTTGAGGCAGTGCCCAGTGCGTCGCCGATAACCAATATGCGCGGTGGGCGAAGTAATTACGTCTACGTCAAGATTTCAACGGACGAGGGCATCGTTGGGTGGGGCGAGTCAACATGTGGTCCCCTGTCTGTTGCAAATGTTGTGGAAGAGATCGGCGCGACGTTGGTTGGCAAAGATCCGTTTCGGATTGAAGAACACTGGCAGCGGCTCTATCACCTTTATCACAATGTGCGCGGCGGCGTAATCCAGATGGCGGCGATCAGTGGGATAGAAATTGCCCTCTGGGACATCAAAGGCAAGGCATTTGACGCACCCGTCTGGCAATTGCTAGGAGGGCAGATGCGTGATCGAATTTGGACATACGGTCGCTTCGATGGTCAAACCCCCGAACTCGCCGTTGAACATGCCCTACGTCAGGTTGACACCGGTCTGACCGCATTAAAGGGCGATCCCTTCGGTCATCAGGGACTTTTCATCAGTGCGGAGGCAGAGCGGGATGCCATCGCCAAGGTCAAGGCAGTGCGCGAAGCGGTCGGGGACGATGTTGAGCTATTGGTCGAAGTGCACGGGAGATTGTCACCGTCTTCGGCAATCCGAATCGGTCATGCATTGGAGGAGTTTCGACCGTACGTCTATGAGGAACCGGTGCCGCCCCAAAACGTCGATGCTATGGTGAAGGTGGCGGAAGCAGTGAATATCCCGCTTGCAACCGGCGAGAGGCTCTATACCAAGTGGGGATTTGTCGAACTGCTTGAAAAGCAGGTTGTAGCACTGATTCAACCGGATGTTTGCCACGCGGGCGGGATCTCGGAATTGAAGAAGATCGCTGCGATGGCGGAGGCATACTATGTCGGTTTCCAACCCCACAATCCCTACGGACCAGTCAACACGATGGCGGCAATACAGGTTGATGTATGCACAACAAACTTCATGATCCAGGAGGGTGGTCATGCTCCATGGTTTGATCAGGTCGTCGTCGGTGAATTCCCCCGCCAGACGGATGGATATTTTGATGTGCCAACTGCGCCCGGCATCGGCATTGAGATGAACGAGGAGGTGTTACGGGCGAATCCACCTGTCGAGCGACGCGGAGCGGAGGGCTATAGCCGTCAAGCGCCGTGGCGATCCAAGCAGGATACCGAATGGGTTTGAAGCTATACAATATAACATCACGTCCACAGTTTCGGTGAAGGAAGGAGGTGCACAGATGCCAATTTCAATTCAAAAGGTCTCGCCGGCGGTGGGTGCAGTGGTAAAGGGTGTCGATCTTTCGATTCCCGTCCCCCCGGACACCTTTGAAGCGCTTGAAGCGGCACTTGCTGAATATGGCGTGCTTGTCTTTCGCAATCAGCATCTGACGCCGGCGCAGCACGTTGGCTTCAGCCGTCGGTTCGGCTCCCTTGAGACGCACGTCATCTCTGAAGCGCTGCTGGAGGGCTACCCGGAAATCTATGTGGTTTCCAATGTAGTTGAAGATGGAAAACCCAAGGGTAGAGCATACGCGGGCACCTATTGGCATTCGGATCTCAGCTATAAGGCAGTACCAGCGATGGGTTCGATGATGTACGCGCTAGAAATTCCTGAGATAGGCGGAGACACGATGTTCGCCAACATGTATGTAGCCTATGACACGCTTTCACCCGGGCTGCAACGGATGCTAGAGCAGCTGTGGGCGGTGCACGATTTCGGTCATGCCGATAGGCGCTATTTCTCAAAGAGAGGGGCTGCGGCACGGCTTAATGAGACCGCGAGAAAAAAGACTCCACCTGTTAAACATCCGGTGGTCTGCACCCATCCGACGACAGGTCGTAAAGCGTTATTCATCAATCCCGGCTTTACATCGCGTTTCGTCGATATGACAGAGGAAGAGAGTGAGCCGCTGTTGGAATATCTCTTCCAGCACATCACGCAACCTGCTTTCATCTATCGTCACCGGTGGCAGGTGAACGATCTAGTCTTCTGGGACAATCGTTGTACAATTCATCACGCCATTCGGGATTACGGGGAAGATTCTCCGAGACACATGCACCGAACAACAATCAGCGGTGACAAACCCGTTCCTGTATAAGTCCAACGCTGTTTGAATGCACCGCAAGGACGCTAGCCCACAAGGCTCCTTAAAATCTTTCTATCCTTGCGTCTTTGCACCTTTGTGTCTTTGCGTTAAAATGATACGCTTTCGTATAGAGAGGAATCCACACAGTATCGGATAAGGAGGAATCATGAAAGCTGCTGTCTTGTACGAATTGAACCAGCCGGTTGTTGTCGACGATATTGAAATGGAAGGTCCGAGGAAAGGCGAAGTCCTAGTCAAGGTCGCCGCAACGGGCGTGTGTCATAGCTGTTACCACGCAGTCACCGGTAAAATCAGCTATCCACTGCCAGTGGTGTTAGGAGACGAAGGTGCGGGCGTTGTTGAAGAGGTTGGGGAGGGTGTCACTCTGGTGAAACCGGGTGACCACGTAATTCTATCATGGGTCCCTTCGTGTGGCTATTGTATATACTGTACCCAAGGCTATTCCCACCTCTGCCTGAAAGCGAGACAAAGCGAACGTGGATGCCTCTTTGATGGGACAACCCGCTACAAAAAGAACAGTACACCTATCCACCACTATGCGTGGGTCGCGTCCTTTGCGGAATATAGCGTAATTCCCCAAGAATCCGCTATACCAATCGATAAAGAGATTCCCTTGGATAAAGCCGCACTGATCGGTTGTAGCGTCACGACAGGTTTCTGTGCTGCAACCAATACCGCTCAAGTGCGTCCGGGAAGCAGCGTTGTGGTATTCGGGACAGGTGGTATTGGTTTGAATGCTATTCAGGGTGCGGCTGTCGCGGGTGCCGAGAAGGTTATCGCGGTAGACCTGCTAGACACTAAGTTGGAAATGGCATCGCAGCTTGGCGCGACACATACCATCAATGCGAGTAACCTTGATCCCATCCCAGAAATACAATCCCTAACAGACGGGTTGGGCGCTGATTATGCCATTGAAGCAATCGGGGTGAACGTGACCTATGATCAAGCGATACGCGCCATACGACCGCGGGGGAAGGCGATCTGGGTCGGTGTGCCCGAGCGTGAACCACTGTCTTTGGAGCCGGGCATACTGGGTGGTGAAAAAATGGTGATGACCAGCACCTACGGCTCCGCGCGTCCCCGTGATGACATGCCTCGGCTACTGGCACTCTACCGCGCTGGCGTCCTCAAATTGGATGAACTGATTAGCCGCACTTACCAATTGGAGGAGATCAACGAGGCATTCGATGACCTTCTCAACGGAGAAGTCGCTCGTGGAGTGATTCAGTTTTAGGATCGCAGATAGGCTGGGGATAACCCTTCAAGGGTTTAGCTATAACAACTGATAGTAAGATGACAGCTACGATGAGTACGATCTTTGATGAAAAAAAATGGCAGCCGAGTTTAGCATTTCGTATTGTTGAACAGATTAAGCGTATCAGAATCCAACCTCGCACAACGCGTAGATCGTCTGCACTTTCGATTACGGGCGGAGTCATTGTTGTCCTCCTGAGTCTAACTATCCCCTCCAGTCCGCTTTTGTCTCTCAGCGGGTTGATCGGGGCGACGCTTTCCGCCAAAATGCAGACGGCGGAAGTCGACTTAATTCCTGTTGATATAATGGATATGCCGGAACTCACCATCTTCTCTAGTGAGAAGGGGGATAGGGATTTCGGACAAAAGCCGCATCAACAGATCAATCAGATCAACGGTTCTATTCGTGAAAAAGAAGAGAAAAAACTGAGCGGAAAAAAGATCCTTGAAGGAGTTAAACCAGCGCCGGGAGATAGCACGTTTATTGGGGTATTACATCCAATGCTCAAAGCCGCTGGAGGAGATTGGTCAATCCCGCGACTAAGCGGCACATTCGGACACGCCTTCAGTTTCAGTATGAGAATCGGTGAGGGCGCGGTCTGGCAGCAAGCCAACATCGATTGGTGGTTGCTGTGGGACATGATTGCTTATATCGGTTATGAATTTCAGGAGTTTCAGGCGGTACTCCACGGAAAACATCCCCCACCGACCGCGACCGAACTGCAGAATCTTAAGGATCAGACTTGGGAAGCGGTCAAAACGAGTATCGATCGCGGCATCCCAGCGATTGCGTGGCAACCGATGACCGTTGAGCAACGGGATAGTGGTGTGAGGGCATATGGCTGGGCGCTGCTCGTCGGGTACGATGAAACCGGGAAAACATATACAGTGCGCCATCAGCACTATATGACCGAGTATAATGTACCATATGATCAATTTGGATTCACAGATCCAGTCAATTGGTATTGTGTTATGATTCTTGGCGAAAAGAAACCGTTGGATCGGATGGCGTTAGAGGTTAAATCACTCAAACACGCTGTTGCTTTCGCGCACGGTGAGCGGTTTGATTTGGAAGATGCCCCTTACACTGTTGATGCTGTCGGATTTGCCGCCTATGAGCTTTGGAAGCAGGGGTTGGAAAGCGGCGAGGCGGATGTCGGGTTTACAGAACACGCAGCTTGGATCTTGTGGGAGATGCGAGAGAATGCTGCAGCCTATCTCCGCGAAATCACCGGGCACTTCCCAAAAATATCAAGCCGTGCTCTGTCCGATGCGGCGCTGTTTTATGATAAAGAAATCAAAGCCATCGTGAAACTGGTAAACATCTGCAAAGCACACAAAAGTTTCACGACGCCCACAAGGCAAGAAGCGGTGGCGGCTCTCAACGCTGCCCTTAAAGCAGAAAAAAGGGCGATAGGAAAGATCGAAGCGGCTTTGGCGGCGCTACCCGCAAAACCGAAGTAATACATTTCCGCTATACCGTAACACTTTCCAACCAATCCCTGCTCACCTCAATCCCAAATCCCGGTGCATCGTTGGGGACAAGATGACCATCCTTAATCACAGCTGTTCCGGGTATGGCGACCATCTCTTCAGGCGGAACACCCGGCGGAGAAACACCTTCGGAGCGTTCGCCCCAGACGATGGCGGGCATCGCAAAGGCGAGATGCTGTCCATAGGGGTAGTTCATGCCGCCGTGGGTAATCACCGAGATGCCTGCGGCCTCGGCGAGGTGACAGATCCGAACGCACGATGTGATTCCGCCTGCCCATAGCACATCCGGTTGGAAGATATCCACGAGGCGCTGACCGGCAGCCATTGAGAAGGGTAGCGGCATATACCAGTGTTCACCGGTAGCGAGTGTCTGCCAAGGCAATCGCCGGCGCACTTCAGCGAACCCCTCGAAATCTTCCGGTATCAGATAATCTTCTAGCCACTTGAGACGGTAGGGTCTCAGCAGCTCAGCGAGCCGGACAGTATACTCCACATCCAGTGACAACCAGCAGTCTAGCATCAGTTCTACGTCATCCCCAATCAGTTCTCGTGTTCTTGCTACTTCTGCCTCATTTTTATTCAAACCCTCCAACCCGTCGGCGGGTCCATATGGCAGCGGGAGTTTGGTCGCCTTGAAGCCCAACTCCATATACCATTCGGTCTCGAATCCTGTAGAGTAACAGAAGATACTTTCCTTCTGTGGTCCCCCGAGAAGTTCATAGACCGGTCGGTTCAACAGTTTGCCCTTCAGATCCCATAGGGCAAGATCAACAGCACTGATAGCATAGCTTGCGATTCCAGTGCTACCGTAAGGGGTGGCCATCCGAAACATCATGTCAAACACCTTCTCCGTTGCCATGCAATTTTCGCCTACAAGGTGTCGAGCGAAATGGTCGTTAATCACTTTGACCACCGGTCCTCCATTAATCGTGACACCAACACCAAAGGTGCCATCCTCAGCGGTGATTACGCAGCCCACTCGATTCCAGCTAGCCCCAGACGATGCCCGCCGTGTTCTGTAAGCGGGATAACGCGCCATTGGGCTTGGCGAGTCGGGACGATCTGCAGGCGGCAAACTCCGGGGCTGGGTTTTGGGTTTGGGTGTGATGTTTATCTCTGCGGCTTTTATCTCCCTAATCTTCATTTGCTCGTTGCCTCCCTCAAGAGTTCATTAGTTTATTAATGAACCGGTGAACCCAAATTGTTTTGACGTTTCACTCGTTGCCCCAAGGATACGATTCAATGCGGAATGATCGATCGGCGACTGGTAAGTCAACCCTAGCTCCGCCTGCCGCTGATGATGCGTGAATCGCGAAACCTATCTCGGTGGCGCGGCGGGCATGTTCAATGTCGCAGGCGGTTCGTCCGCCCGTTTGCGCCGCCTGCACCAGATCGCTCACCATTGCTTCGCCTGCGGGCCACGGTTCGGTTTCTTCCGGGAGATCTAATGGACGCAATCCTGCCCCAGATGAATCGTCCGCTAACCAGATATAGCTCTCATTGGCATCGTCAAGGAGAAAAAGGCGTCCGTTTTCGCCTGCGACTTCAAAAGTTAGCCCCGAGTTTTCGTGGCGGCCATTTGGGGTGACGTAAAGCACCGCTCCATTCGCAAGTCCGATTTGTGCATGTCCGACTGGATCCATGCGTTGCCGTGAATCGAGAGGTTCCTCCGAAACATCGTCTACTAAGCCGCTGACCCACACCGGTTCGACATCACCTGCCAAGCCCAAGATCGCATCATACGAATGGCATCCATGATTAATCAGATTAGACAGCGCATAGGCTGTTGCACTGGTAACCTCACCAATTACACCATCTGCGACCAACTCTCGCAATGAACAATATCGGGGCATCCAGCGACGGTCCAACGATAAAAGCAGCGGCACCTCTCGACACGCAGCGACAATTCGGTCCATCTCCGCCAAACTGGTAGCAAGCGGTTTATCGCACAGAATACCACGGACCCCCGCTTGGACAGCCAACTCTATCTGATCAGCGTGCATCGTTTGGCGTGTAGCGATGCACAGCAGATCCGGCTGAATCTCCCCAAGCATCTGTTGGTAGTCATGATACGTCGGGATATCGCCCCAGACTTCCCGCCAGCAATCCGCAAATTCCGTCCGAGTATCCGCTCCGAGGTCAAACACTGCGACCACATCCGTCTCCGGCTCGGCGTGAAACGCCGTTGCAAAGTTATGGCTACCTGGGGTACGGTGTGTCATGCGGTGACAACCTGCGACCGCAACGCGCAATCTATCTTGGCTTTGTTCCACTGTATGTCTCCTCACTCATAGTGGTTAATTGAAATTCCAATCTATTCTACCACGAAAATCCAGCGCCCTCCGGTGCAAGAAAACACCCATCTACGAAGTGGTCACGTTCCTCATCAGTCAATAGTCCCGTTTCCAGATACAGAGTGTTAGGCAGAGCACACAGGATGTTCAGATTTATCAGTCCCCCACCATGCGTACAGCACGGCACACCAAACGCCGCTGCCATCAGACCCGTGGCGACACATTCCGAGAAGCCGCCTAGGCGGGCAAGATCTACCTGCACGATATCTATTCCCCGGCGGATTAAGAGCTCCTTAAACTCTTCCTGCCCATAAAGGTTTTCACCGGTAGCGACGGGCATGGCAAGACCACGAGCGAGTTCGGCATAGTCGTCGTAGTTGCGGGCGGGCAGCGGTTCCTCTAGCCAAAATACCCCCATCTCTTGAAAAACCTGTCCGCGGCGCAACGCCTCATACACTGTGAGCGTCTGATTGGCATCAACCATAACCGTGATGTCCTGCCCAATCTCCGCCCGAACCGTCTCTAGGCGTTGGATGTCCTCGTCCAGTGTCGGCGAACCTACCTTGACCTTCACCGCCTTAAAGCCTTGTTCGGCAGATTTGGCGCAGACCTCCTTGAGTTCGTCAAGGTCTAAGTGCATCCAACCGACCATCGTATAGGCGGGGACTCGATCTTTCGCCTGACCCACAAGGCGGTGTACAGGTTGTCCCGTCTCCTGTCCAAAGATCTCCCAAAGGGCGACATTCACAGCCGTGAGGACGTACATTGTCATTCCGTGGATCGCCTGTTCTTCCAATGCCCGTTTCAAATCTTCATGAATAAGGCGAATGGCAAGCGCATCCCGTCCCAGAAGCAGCGGCGCGACCTCCTCATCAAGCATTGTCTGTAGGGTCTGATTCGCGCCCCGAATTGAGGAGAACCCAACCGATGAACGACCGACGATGCCCTTATCGGTATGAATTTGCACGTGGACACGTCCCGGATGCCTATTGGCGCGGAGCGCGTCAGTGATTGGACGCTCCGGCGTCGGGGCGATATACAGTTCGGTTTCAAGACGAGTGATTTTCATTGCTCTTCTCCTTGCGTGTGTGAAATCTCCGATTCGGATCGGCATTCTCGCTGCGCGGAAACGGCGGGATTTGGGCTAGATCTGCAATAGGGTGAGTAACAAAAATAAATAGACACTTACGCCTTCCGGTAGGTGCGGTTTCCTAACCGCACCGGATAGTCACCGTAGTTGAACCGGCGCAGTTAGAAACAGCGCCTACCAAGCGAGAGAACGGTAGGTGTGATTTCCAACCACCTCGGTTTGGCGTGTCTCATTAAGTCTAAAATCTACTATAATTCATTCTGAATTTTGTCACGGAAAAGGGCTTTACCCCAAAATATCGCTCACAAACTGCAACGTTGCTTTAATGTTTCCGTCGATTTCATCCACCGTTTGTCCGCCAACGCATTCTACATATAATGGACCATCAAAACCGCCACTGACAAGTCCATTGAGGACCGTATCAAAGTCAACTAAGCCTTCCCCCGGTGTGACCATCACATCAGGCACACCATCTTCAACAACACAATCCTTGATGATTGTCGTTGTTACTTTCGGCGCTATGGTCCCTACATCGCTTTCGGGACGAAGATCACCTTTGGTGTAGTAGATAATGTTACCAGGATCGTAGCAAATGCCGAAAGCGGGGTGCTTCACCTTCTCATCCGCATCAATCAGGTCTTGGACGGTGAGGCTGATTCCGCCATGCGGTTTCATGGTAATATTCACACCCATTTGCCCGGCGTGCGGTGCAGCCTGACGCATCAGTTCAAAGTAGTCCGCATAGTGTGCTTCGTTTCCTGTACCACAGTCGAGCAGCCATTTCGTGCCGAGTGCAGCGGCATTATCAATGAGCCGTTTATAGTCATCTACAGCCGCTTCCAAACCCAGATTCAAGTTTGTACTGCCAATGAGCATTGAAGGTGCTAGTCCAGCAGCAGCCGCGGCGTCACGAGTTTCCGAAATTTCTGCGTCCGTGCTATCGGCTCTTACAGGAACCTGACCGGCATTGGCAAACACCGCAACATCGGTATATCCAGCAGCCCCGATATGATCGCACGCTTCAGAGAACGTGAGTGAACCGTAGGGCCGGGTTGTGCAGCCGATGGTATTTTTCATGATGGTTATCCTTTCAAGTATTGAGTGATGTTCTTCGGAGAATTTGACACAGATTTGGTGGGAGCTACGCCGTCCCATTCAACCATCCGTTGGAGGCGGTACGTTTGCCGAGGTAGGAACGGGATTCGGGTAGAGTTGCTGATAGATGATATAGCTATCAATAACTTTCTTAATGTGACGGCGTGTTTGGTCTATCCCAATATCTTCGATGAATTCATCTAAATCCGGGATCTGCTTTGCCGCTATCCATCGCCGCATCCGACCGGGACCGCCGTTGTACGCACCTGCGACCAGTGCGTGATTGTTGTCGAACTGATCCATCAGACTTTTCATGTACCATGAACCCATCTGAATGTTGATATCCGGATCATACAGCATCTTTGTATTAAATCGAGGAATTTTGAGACGTCTTGAGAACTCAGGTCCATTCGCGGGCATGATCTGCATCAGTCCTATCGCACCTGCGTAGGAAACAATATCGGCGTTGTACCGACTCTCTTCGCGAATCATAGCGGCGACAAACAGCGGGTCAATTTCGTACGTTGTCGTATGCTTTTGAAGGAGGTCTACGTAGTAAAGCGGATAGAGGAGTCGATAAAGTTCTATCGGTATGGCGTTGTTTTTGTCGCGCAGCGGTCGGAAATTTGACAGCCGGTCTGCATATCCGTGTGCCTGCTGAAACCTCTTGAGCTTTTCAAGGCATAAAATAAGGTTATAGTAGTTATCTCGAAGATTTGAGTTGTCGCGCTTAACGAGTCCTTCCAGCTCAGTTAAGGCATCGTCAAAAAGCTTGAAACGCATCAATTGTTGGACGCGAGGCGTTTTCTTAGATCCGATGTTTTTCCAAGCAGGGCTGTCTACGGTAACGCGGACGCGAGGCACCGCTAAGGTTTCCTGTTCAACTGAAGCGGCAAGTTTTGGTTGAAGACGTTTCAGACGGTCTTTTGCGGCTCCGCTGTAATACCAGTGATTTGCTTTCACGATTTGGCTATATACTGCCTCCGCGTCCTTTAACCGATTTTGGCGTTCATAGGCTTTTGCTATCCAGAAGCGTGCGGCTTTAGCCCAACTATCGTGTGGAAAACCCTTGTGCAAAGTTGTGAAGGTAGCAATACAATCTGCGTATCGTTCGTTCCTGAATTGAATCCAGCCGATCCGCCAGTACGCTCGCGGTAACCAGTTGCTGTGGGTGTATTGAGTCGTCAAGCGCCGGTAGGACGCGATGGCTTTGTCATACAGTTTCTCGTTTTCCTGCACCCACCCAAGATCATATGTCGCATCGTCTGCTAATGCACTCCAACTGTATTTTTCAATGAAAGCGATCAAATGTTTTTCTGCCAGTTGTGGCTGTCCCTTACGCCGATAACAGAGCGTTGACTGGTAGAGTGCCCGCGTGAGATAGCCACTCGCTGGGTAGAGAGAAACGATTTTGCCGTACGACGCAAGTGCTGAATCATATTTGCGCTGACGGTGATATGCGCGACCGATATAGTAGGTGGCGCGTGCGGTAATTTTGTCTTTATGACCCGCAGCAGCCTTGCGGAATTCCGAGATCGCACTCTTCAGTTGACCGCGATTGAAGCGTACCATAGCGTGCGTCATACGTTGATTGCGAGTAATCTTGAGTTCTGGATGTCCGGCGACCAGTTTTTGAAGCGCGTCAAGCGAACGCTGCGCTATTGTGTCCGCATTGTTTGCGTTGATAAGCTGTTGGTAAGTGTCGTGGGCTTTCTTCCACTCACCCAGCTTTTCATAAGTCTTCCCAGCCTCATAACTCGCTTTCCTGACGTAACTGTCTTTACCACCACTTATCAATGACAAAAAAGTCTTGAGTGCTTCGGCGTGATTGCCTGCGTGATAATGTGCTTTGCCGAATTCGTACTTTGCGCCAGTAAAATGAAAGCTCTGCGGATATTCATCGATCAACCGTTGATACCAAATTATGGCGTTCTTATTGTCTTTCGTCTGTCCATACGATTTGGCAAGATGGTAGATGACATAGTCCGCCAAGGGATATGTCGCGGAAACGGCATATGTATAATGTTCAATCGCTTTTGACCATTTTTCCCCCTTTTCGTAACAGTAGGCGAGTACATGATGGACCGCCTCTTTCTCTGGATGTGTTGGCTGTGCCTTAATTAGATCTTCTAAACTCCGTGCTGCTTGCGTGTAGTTCCCCTGATCAACAAGGGTAAGCGCCTTCTCTAACGTAGCTTCTGTAAATCCGCTCTGAATCATACAGAGCGTGAGAACGATAGAGAATAAGTAACTGTACAACATCTTTATGGACATAGCGTTACGGGGGGTAGGAACGAGACGGCAGCCAATCCTCAAAAAGATTCAAGGGATTATGGGCTGTCTTCAAGCAGCTGTTGTACTGCTAAATTATCGGGGGCTTGCTCCTGAACCCACCGAATTACCTCCTTCATATTTTTGGGCCATTTCTTTGTTTGGAATTCTTTTGCAAGGCGAATACCGGTGTTAATAAGGGTCGTCTTAACTTCCGTCTCGCCGGGGTCAAGGTCTAATGCAGCACGGTATTTGGCTTTCGCTTTGAGATTCTCACCGCGGCCGATTAAGCAGTGCACGAGGCTATTTCGTGCAAGCGCAAGGTTCTCCTTCACCGGTTGGGGATCATCGGCACGGTCAAGCTGTCGATCAAACTGTGACTCAATGCTCAGGAGATTATGGTAAGCAACCTTGTCCTGTGGGTCGTCGGCGAGTGCTGCGTCAAACGCCGGTAGCGATTTCAAGGGTTGCTTCTTCATCAAATAAAGATACCCAATCGTATTATAGATTCCTGCACCCCGATCCGATTCCGGGATACTTTCAAACACCTTGAGCGCGGACGTATATTTCTTCCGGTTCAGTAAATAGTTCCCGCGTTGAATCTGAAGATTGACCAGTCCCGTTTTGGCTTGAAGGTTATCTGGTTCAAGCTCCAAAATCCCTTCAAACACCCTTCCTGCACTGTCGAAATCCTTTGTATGTTCGTGGACATATGCGAGGCTCAAGCGAAGGTTGATGTGCGCTGGGGCTAATGCAAGTCCCGCTTCAAGTTGTGCAATCGCTTGGTCATAACGCTTTTGGTTGTCGAGTACCTGACCGTATTTATGGTAGACCGCAATCAGGTTGTTCCGCGCTTGTGGGGCCTCCGGATCGGCAGTGAAAGCCGCATTAAATTCGCGAATTGCTTGCAGATAGTCTCGCTTTTGGAAATATAAATCTCCTAGCAAACTGTGGACATCAAGGGCACCTGAATCAAACTCAAGGAGCTCACGATAAGCTTGGATTGCCAAATCTAAATTTCCCTTTTCGCGGAGTGTGTTCGCCCGTCTCCAGTACAAATCCGTGAGATTGGTTTTCACACTGGCAAGGTCCGGCATCAATTGACGAGCCTGTGCATAGGCATCAATAGCTTCTTCCCAGCGTTGAGATTGAGTTAGTTGTACACCAAGATTGTTGTAGGAGCGGGCAAGATTTCGCTTGCCATCTGTGTCACCGGGATTAAATTGCAATGCTTTTTTATACTCCACAATTGCGTTTTCGTGGTCCCCATTTCTTGCGTACACCTCCCCTGTCAAATTATAAAGCGTCGAGTCTGTTGGGTCAAGTTGGAGTGCCTGTGAAAAAAACGACATTGCTGCCGGATAAGTTTCATCTGCTAGTGCAGCAACACCCTGCTCACGATAGAGTTGGTGCAGATTATTTTTGGCGGGCTGATAGCGAGGGTTAATCTGTAGTGCTCTCTTGAAGGCTGTGATGGCTTCGTCAATTTCCTGACTTTGATAGTGCATCACGCCAGCCGTGTTATATCCTTCTGGTGAGGCCTTCCGATTAAGCATCTTTTGCAGTTGGACGAGCGCTTCCTCTCTGCGTCCACTTTTCTGGAAGGCAAGGAGGAGTTTTTCGTTGGCTGGCTGAAAGTACGGATCAAGTGCTAAACAGGCTTCGAAATTTGCAATCGCGGCGTCCATTTCGTCTTTATCGAAATTGACAGTGCCGAGGAGATAGTGGCTACGAAGGTGTTTTGGATTGGTTTCAATCTGCGTTTTGAGAATTGCAATTGCAGCTTCATGTTGAGGCGCGTGGGGTGGAGTCGCGTAGACTTTGTGCAGTGTCGCCTTATCTCGATCTGTCGGGCGTTGTGCCGTTGCTGCGAAGAAAAGCACATCCGCTGAATCTGGGCTGTGTCCCCAAAGTCCTATTGCATGTCCAAGTTCATGGAGACAAACGGTTCGCATCTTTTCGGGCGAAAGCAGCGCCGCTGAACCGATTTCTCTCAACGCCAAAACCATGTCTACCTCGAAATCAGTCTCGGACAGACGGGTGAGCCCCGTTTTGCCAAGCGCAGTATCGGTGATTTGTGCCAATCCACCCCGCTGCCACCGTACACGAATGTCTGCTTTGTCAGTTGCCGCTCCCTCTTGGAACTGTATCCGCCCATCGGCAGCAGCTTCCCATTCGCGCATGGCATAGCGAAAACTTTCTAGATACGTTTCAACTCCCTCAACGCCGATAGGCATCGGTGCGATATGGACGCGGATTGGCATTTGGGTGAAACGGGTAATCTTCCCGTCGGAGAAGGCTGTAATATGGTCAAAGTAGGCGTCTACCGGGAAAGCAAGCGCGGCAATTAACAGGAAGATTAGGATGGATCGAATAAAAACGGAGTGTTGACGTTTCATAGCAGGTGTCTTCTATGCGTGGTAGGTACGCAAGCCATACTGCGCCGCTGCTTTGAATCAGGTAGATATCAAGGCACCTTAGTTATGTGGGTCCAGCACCTTGTACTTTGGGTCCATAAAGTATCTGGACCCATTAATTTGATGAATACGCCACTTGGGTGACTTGCTTGATTTGTTTGTCAAGTAAAAAGACGCTGACTGTATAACACACGCGAACGAGCCGGGATCTTGAAAGAACATAGGTCCTGTTGCACTTGCTTCTTCCCAGGGGGCCTTTATATGCGCGGGCCGAATATAAAAGTCTGTCAGTTTCCATTCCCACTTTGGATCGTCCTCGCAATCCGTTTTTATCCATTTAGCTTCAAGAAACCCTTTAATATTGTTCCACCCATGGCTACGCCTAGTGAGAGTTCCCCATTCAATTCCATCTGATATATCCAAGGTTTTCGTGAGGGCACTCATATCCTCTTCCCTATAGGCTTTAATAAAGGCAGTGTAAACCTCTTGGATTGCTGCTATTTTTGCTTCAAAATCGACCTGTCGGGTCGCTACTTCTTCGTCCGGTATGTGTTCTATGTATGACTTTCTATAGTAAGGAGCTGTCGGCAACAGGAAAAATTCGGTGAATCGGAGTCGTTCGGTAACTGTTTCATCCTCAACATCTCCACAACCCGTGAGGTATGCAAACACAACTATTAGAAGGAAGGTGGTCGTAGCGAGGCTTAAAATTTTTCTTTGTGCCATATACTTTCCTCCTAATAGAATTTACGCACTTCAGTGGGGAACGACGATCATTGTTCCCTACGACCCCTTGATGGCGCATTTATTATTGTAGTGGTCCGATTCGTCGGGCATTGGGAACGGTATTTATTGGTGATAAATCACCGAACTACAAGGGGTTGAGCATTCAACTGCGTAACTCCTACTCCTAATAAAATACTAGTAAGCAAGAGCGCTAAGAGTCACTAAATAAGTGACAATTTCATTGGCGAATTTTATCTCGGTTACATCATCAAAGAGTATCCTGTTCGCGTGCCCGAAACTTACTGTAAAATCAACGGTCAGGTGAGGTGAGAATTCGTAACCGATTCCGCCTGATGCAGCCAAACCGGTTTGTCTTGCTTTTTCCAATTTGAAGGGAGGCTGCCATGTAGTGAGGACCGCAAGCCCGAGGGAGCCGAGAAAATAAAAATCGACGCTTCGCAGCGGAAAGTACATTATGCCGGCACCGGCACTTCCATTGGCAACCATAGTATCCCGATAAAGATGCGATAATGGAAGCCATGAGATACGACTGGTGTAGTAGAGAAGGAACGAATCTGAGAAGCCGTGTCCGATTTTGAGCTCTGTCCCAAAGGCAGATTTTGTTTGACGCGGATCTGGCCAGCTGCCTTCATACGCATCTCCCCAATAGGCTGCCAGTGGTGCTGTAAAGTTGGTATAGCCAACACCGGCACCAATACCACAAATGAAGCCTTTGCGTCTGCCACGGAGACTTTTGGTTCGAGAGGATAGCGCTTGCTCTTCGTCAATAACAATGATACTTATGTCTCCGGTAGGCGGTGCCGTGGCTGATGTATGGTTCTGGTGTTGTCCTTCGTCAATCAGGATTTTGTCTGCCGCATTGGCCGCATGTCCCTCTTGTATGACCCAAAAGATAAAAAGAGCGACAATTAGCCTAAAATAATATGATTGCGATACATTCGGTTTCACGCGGCTTTCCTCATGATGGATTCTAGCGGATGCGCCCAAAGTTCAAGATATAGGATTAAACGCTTAAGAATCTGATGAGGTATGTTGATACTTTACCGAGTCAGCAAGCCCCGATAGATTAAGCTTCCTGTAATCAACGCAATCAGCAGAAACAGGATTCCGGCGCCGTAAAATCCCAATAACAATTTGCCGAATCCAAACAGTGTGCAATAGACAAATGCCGAACCCAACACCCAGTTGAGTAGTGCTGGTGTACTGCTTTCCGCGGTCGCCTGGACATTTGCGATGCTAGGAATATGTCCCCACCAACCACCGTTTGGTCGAACACGTTGATAAAAGGCAGTCAGCTTCTCTTCTGAGACAGGCGCTGTCACTAAAGTGATGACAAGCCAAACCAGTGTCGACGTCGGGACAATGATCAACATCTGATACGCGAAATTATCTTTTGTCTGGGGCAAGGTGAATACAATCGTCGATACAACCGCGGAAGTAACCATTGCGGCGATCTCCGACCATGCATTAATCCGCCACCAATACCACCGCAAGATCTGCACCAGTCCAATCCCTGCGTTTAGGGCAATCAGGAATTTCCATGCTCCCGCAATCGAATTCATGAATAAACTAGTCACGCCTGCCACAAGCATGATTAGTACCACCGAGATCCGGGAAGCAACCACGTAGTGATGGTCGTCAGCCTCCGGTTTGAAAAAGCGTTTATAGAAATCATTAACGAGGTAGGATGCTCCCCAATTAAGGTGGGTGTCAATCGTTGACATAAACGCTGCAAGAAACGCCGTGAGCATAAGACCGAGCAATCCCGTGGGCAGGTATGCGAGCATCAACATCGGATAACCCGCCTCCGGATCGCTGAGATTGGGGTAGACAACCATAGATACAAGAGCGACTAGAATCCAGGGCCAAGGACGCAACGTATAGTGCGCGATGTTGAACCATAGTGTGGCAAGCAGTGTATTCCGTTCGTCCTTCGCTGCGAACATCCGCTGAGCGATGTAGCCGCCACCATCTACTCCGTTTGCTGCCCACCACTGGACACCGAGGTAAACGCAGAAGGTCAATACCGCCATCTCGCCGGCACCGAAATCCGGAAAGAGATTTAGAATTGAGTGGTCTGCTCCATGCACCTCCGACAGCTTAGTTTTCAGGGTGCCTATACCGCCAATCTTGTTAACAGCGATAACTGCCAACGCAATCGATCCAATCATCGCCATGCCGAATTGGACCAAGTCCGTTATGACAACCCCCCAAAAGCCTGACAACGCACAATAGATGCCCGCAATCAACATACACGCTAGAACAACAAGCACCTTCGATGTCCCGGTGTCGGGCAGATCGAAGACCAATACGATAATCTTCTGCATCGCCAAGATTACCCAGCCCATCGTGATACAGTTAATTGGCAATCCGATGTATAGGGCGCGAAAGCCTCGCAGCAAACTGGCCGATCTACCAGAATAACGCAATTCTGTCAATTCGACATCGGTGATAACCTCCGCTCGTCGCCAGAGCCGAGAGAACAGGAATGTTGCTAACATCCCGCTCAAGACCATGTTCCACCAGAGCCAATTTCCTGCAATTCCATCTTTGACGACGAGTCCCGTAACCGCCAACGGTGTATCCGCGGCAAATGTCGTTGCGACCATCGATGTGCCCACGAGCCACCACGGCAAGTTCCGACCGGAAACGAAAAACTCGTTAATATTCCTCCCGGCACGTTTGGAATAGTAGATACCGAGTCCAAGGGCAAAAAGGATGTAACTAATGATGATCACGCCGTCAATAGGTGAAAGTTTCATCTAGGACCAATCTCCTTATGGTGTTGGTACATTAAGGGGGTACTTGTGCAGTTAATTTGGTTCATCGACGAGGTGTCAGTCTCCAAATTTTGACGCCGATACGTCTAGGGAAAGGGTGAAAATTGTAGGAAAGTACGATTATCTTATCATGAAGATCATCCTGAATCAAGCGAAATGAGAGCCAAATTTCCGCTACAAATAAAAATTCAAAGGTCGGGAAATTTGCCCTTCAACGATCCCGGTTTCGCTTGCCACCGATCCTCAGATTTGCTAAAATAGGCTTATAACCCGTCGGACTTCGAACCAAATTCCTGACACTCCGAAGCATGTATGCCTGGGAGTATATTACCGGAGACTCGTATGAGAACTGAACCGTTAAGATCTATCCACGTCGGCACGGGCGGTAGAGGCATATGGCCCATTGATGTTGTAACGGTCGATCCAACTTGGGAGCCTGTTGCTTTGGTGGATGTCGATGAAGCTTTCCTCGAAACCGCGCGTGAGAAAACAGGGCTAACGCAATCCGCTTGCTTCTCAAGCCTTAAAGAAGCTGCCCAGGCGGTCGAAGCTGACGCTGCATTAATCTGTACCCCAACCGAAACGCACGCTCCATTCGCGCGAATGGGGTTTGACGCAGGCTTACATGTCCTTGTCGAAAAGGGAATGACGACGGACTTCGCTTTAGCGAAACAGCTGGTCAAGGAGGCGGAGGAGAGCGGAGTCAGATTCTGTGTTGCGCAGAATTATCGCTATCAACCGCTGCAACAGACAATCAAACAGATTCTTGATGAGGGGACTTGCGGCTTACCTGCAATTGTTGACCTAATTCACCATCGCTATCGTCCGAATCCACGCACACTCAACTATCTCAATGCCATGATCTGGGATATGAGTTGCCACCACTTCGATAACCTCAACTTCTGGTTTGGTCCGGTCAAAACTGTGACTGCCCGAACCTTCAATACACCTTGGAGTCGATATCCATATGATTCGGGGGTCTATGCCATCCTTGAGTACGAAAACGGGATGGTCTGTAATTACGGGTTAACGCACTGCGCCCAAAATAGCTCATATCACCTGCGTATGCAGATGGAGCGTGGTTCCCTCAGAGCATATGATGTAGAAGGAATCGAATTGCAACCGATAGGCGGCGGCGAGACTAAAACGATTGAACCACTGTCTTTACCACGCAGCGAACAGCTTGTGCTTGATGCGTTAAGGGATTATATCCGCGAAGGGGTCGAACCAGGTATCTCAGGCAAGAATAATCTTCATACGCTCGCTCTTTGTCAGGCGACATGCGACGCTGCAAGTACCGGTGCGGTTGTCAATGTAACGAATCTACTCCATGGGTAGGGACGATAGTCGTTTCCAATCAACCTATTGAACATTGCACATTTTTGAAAAATCCCAATGTCAGCCAATACTCAACAGCCATACCAAGATTTTACCCTTATTACCAATCCCATTTCGGGCAAAGGCAAAGCCGTTGAGATTGCTGAACAGGCATTCCAGCGGCTCACCGTTGGGGGGCACACGGGTCGCCTAGAACTGACCACTCAGTCTGGTGATGCGAATCGGATCGCGTGTGAGGCTATTAAAAACGGTTCGAACTGGATTTTTGCATGCGGCGGCGATGGTACAATTCACGAGATTGTCAATGCAATTGCAGAAAAACCGAATGTGGTGCTTGGGGTTCTACCGTGTGGAAAAGGTAACGATTTCGCGGAGGCGTTGAAGATTCCAACAAAGCCTGTGGAGGCGATTGAAGTGTTGTTGAAGGGCGCAACGCGGCAGGTTGACCTCGGCAAAATTGGAAATCACTATTTCGATACGATTGTGACGTGTGGGTATGATGCTGAGGTGGCTCGGCGCGTCACAGAGGAGGGCGCGCCTTTTTCTGGGACAGCGTCTTATGTCTATACCGCAATCACGACACTTTTTGGTTATCGGTCCCCGATGGTTCGTCTTGAAGGGGACTTCGGTGTGTACGAAGGCGAAATCCTACTGACTGCGACCGGGCTCACAGCTAGTTATGGCGGTGGGATGAAAATTGTGCCGGGGGCAATTATAGATGACGGATTGTTCGATGTATGTATTATCGAACCTGTTCCCCACCGAACCGTTTTGCGCTTGCTCTTAACACTTTTCTGGGGAGGGCACGCTGGGCATCGCGCTGTCCATATGCACCGCACAAAAACGCTGACCATCGAAACAGATCCACCGATACTCCTCTACGCGGATGGGGAACGGATCTGCTACACCCCTGCAACCATTGAAATAGTTAAACGTGGGCTGAGCGTTATCGCACCTTAAAGTAGTAGACATATGCCGTGCTGTAACCTTCTACCCTTCGTGGCTACAGTTTCCCTAGCCTTCGAGATGTTGTAGGTTGGGTTGAACGGGTACAGTGAAACCCAACGCTAGCGTTTCACGGATTACGTTTTAGGTGCTTCCAATGTACAAGGTTCGTCAATTCAATGAACTAACAGATCAATGAACCAATGACTCAACACAGATTCACCACAACCGTTGAGCCACAAGCCGTTCTTCATCTATCTCCACTCCTAATCCAGGTCCCTCTGGAACGATGATATGCCCTTCTTCATAGCGCACTTTTTCTCTAACAATTTGTTCGTAATAGACCAATGGTCCTGAAGGATATGAAGGGAAATCTAGGTTGGGCATTGCCGCCGCTACATGTGCCCGCGCTGCGGTGCCGATGGAGAGTTCCACAGTGCTGCCTAACAACGTCTTGATGCCGAACAGTTCAGCCAACCCAAATACCTTTTGACAAGCCGTCATGCCCGAATAGCCCACACCGAGGTTGAAAATATCCACCGCTTCGTGCTGTGCTAGCCGGACAGCAACATCGGCTTCCGACGCATGCTCGCTGATCGGTACATCTACCGCTTGTTTCACGGCGATAAAGTCTTCGACGGGAGCGTTCTGGCGTCCTTTGACAGGGGATTCAACAAGATTCGGGCTGAAAACCGCAAAACGACCGATGATATCAATTGCTGATTCCACGTCAAACCGTCCACTTGCGTCTAGGGCATTAATCTCGACCCCATCTTCCCAACGCCGCCGCAGTTCAGAGAGAAAACGTTCATCTAGGACCAAATCGGCACCGAAATAGTAGCGAATTGTCGGATGGCCTTGGCCTTGCAATTTTTCAATGCGTTGTAAGTTCGCTTCTACATCTGCCTCAACATGGCACGGTGCGAGTGGATAGGCAAAGGGGATCCGTTCGCGGTATTTGCCGCCAAACAGTTGGTAAATTGGCACATCTAACGCCTTACCGATAGCATCGTGTAATGCAATATCAATTCCTGGCAAGACCTGATGCTCCCACTCCTGTCGTTCCAGGTCCACCTGGATTGCCGTCAGGTCAAGCGGGTTGCGTCCGAGGAGCAAAGGCTCCAACCGAGCTGCCAACCCATTAACCGCCTCCGGAGTGAGATCGAAGTTGACATCCGACATCTCGCCCAATCCTGTGATATCAGCATCGGTTTGCAAGCGAACGATGATGTGGTGAGAGATTGCCTTCTCCGAATCGGAAGGACAGGTTCGCCCCATTTCGCGAGTTGAGTAGATTGGAATCAGTTCAATATCTGTAATCTTCATCTTTTCTCCTAGTTACGTATTACCATACCCGTAGATCGGGCATCCTGCCCAACGTTTTCACCCGGTTCAATACCGGTAGGTAACCTGTAGGTCGAGATTCATATCTCGACACCCAAATGTCAACTATGGTAGATTTTAGAATTGATTGGACACTGCCAATTGGCGAGGTTAGGAAACCTCTCTTACTGGGGATGGAACAATCTGAGCTATGCCCCCGGTAGGTGCGGTTTCTAACCGCACCGAATAGTCACCGTAGTTGAACCGGCTTGTCCCGATTCTCGGGATCCCGATAAATCGGGATTGAAAACAGCGCCTACCAAACACGGGGAACGCGAAAGTCTATTTCTTTTTTAGAATTCACCATAGTTATTGAAAATTAATCGTTTTTCTTGTAAGGGTGAGGTTTCCCCACCCGCGAAGAACCTTTTCGCTCCAGTTTTGAATCTCAATCTCATCGGGTTGGAATAACGTATGTCTTTCGCTCCAGCGGAGCGATATGTCTATAGAAGGGCGACATATCCTAGCGTTGTGCTCCAGAGGAGCACTATGTGCACATATCGCACGGGAGGCGCGTCTGCACTTAGCCCCAGCGGGGCGGCATGTTTATAGACGGGCGACATCTCCTAGTAACCCAAGCCCCAGCGGGGCGACATGTGTATAGCAACTTCGTATATCGTAACCTACCCGCAGATAGATCAGCCATCTTGACCGATTTTCTTGCTCGGTTCCGTAATCAAAGAGAGAGTGGTGGATGAAAACGAAAACGATAGGCTTCATTTGTCTGGCATTTGTCCTCGTACTGGGCACGATCGGTTTTTACAATGCCCAAGAATCGAAGACAGAAGTGCAGCCACCAGACCTCCGCACGCGCATATCCGGTAGCGACTGGGATCGCTTCTTAGGTCCTACAGGAGACGCCAAATCTCCTGAAACATCGCTCCTCACCTCTTGGTCTCCGGCAGGTCCGCGAGTCGTTTGGGAGCAAGAGATCGGTACCAGCTACGGCGCGCCGACCATTGCTCAAGGACGACTGTTCATGTTCGATCGTCACGGCGGGTTTGCTCGCTTAACCTGCATGAAAAGTGAAACCGGCGATGAACTTTGGCGCTTTGAGTATCCGACCGACTACGAGGATCTATACGGTTATAATAACGGACCGCGAACCTGTCCGGTCGTTGATGGAAACCGCGCCTACATTTTCGGTCCCAAAGGCATGTTGCACTGCATATCTGTCTCGGACGGAAAACCCTTGTGGAGTGTGGACACCACCATCAAATTCCACGTCGTCCAGAACTTTTTCGGCGTCGGATCCGCCCCTATAGTGGAGGCGGAGTTGTTGATTGTTCAGATTGGTGGTTCACCGCCCGGGGGCGCTAACAACCTACTCTCCGCACGTAGTCCTGTTCAAGGAAATAGCAGTGGCATCGTCGCTTTCAACAAGTGGACTGGCGAGGTTGTCTACCAGATCACCGATGAACTGGCAAGCTATACAACCCCGACGCTTGCGACAATCAACGACCGTCGATGGTGTTTCACCTTTGCCCGTGGTGGTTTGGTCGGTTTTGAACCCTGCACTGGAACGGTAGATTTTCACTACCCGTGGCGTTCAAAAAAGTTTGAATCCGTCAACGCTTCCAATCCGGTCGTCGTGGACGATCTGGTGTTTATCAGCGAAACGTATGGTCTAGGCAGCTCGCTACTGAAAGTCCGTCCGGGCGGATACAAGGTAGTGTGGAAGGATTCCGAGCGTCGTCGTAACAAAGCGATGCAGCTGCATTGGAACACGGCTATCCATCACAAAGGCTATCTCTACGGTTACAGCGGGCGGCATTCCAGAGGATGCGAGCTCCGCTGCGTCGAGTTACGGACAGGAAAGATCATCTGGTCCCATCGTGTTGATGAGCGCGGATCGCTGCTGTACGCGGACGGACACTTCATAAGCCTGGGTGAATTCGGCACGTTGACCCTGATTCGCCCCACGCCTAAGAAATTGGATGTTGTGTCTCAAGTTCTACTCACTGACGAACATGGCGAACAACGGATTAAATATCCAGCTTGGGCAGCACCAGTGCTCTCAAATGGATTTCTATACCTCCGTGGAAAAGATCGACTGGTCTGCTTGGATCTTATCTTTCGAGATGAGTAGGTAACTGGAGAGCGACGTTATCAATCAATCCGTTCGCCCGCTTTCCCATTCACCAACAGTCGAATAGAACGTCCAAACGTATGGACGAACAACTCGCCCTTCTCTTGAAGATGCCATCTTTCCAAGAGACAGTCGTCGAACGAACGGACATTGATTTCAATCGCGTCATCATAAATCTTCACTTTCAGATCTTCAACGATGGATTTGTGCTGATGATCTAAGGCATCAGCGATTCGCAAAATAGCCGCAAGTCGCGTTACCTGGGCCTTTTCAGTATACGAGAGCCGCTGAAAATGCGAATGGGAAGGTTTTTGGGGGTCAGGGAATGCTTTCCTGTGATAACGGGCAATGTTGGCAACCAATTCAAGCTGTTTTCCATTGAGTCCAACGATTTCCGAATTCCGTATCAAATAGTAAGAGTGTTTATGATGTGACAACGGGTTGACATACCCGCCGATTTCATGGAGTGCCGTTGCCACACTCAGTAGCAGCCGCGATTCTGAAGACAGATGATGAACCGGTTGCAGCTGATCAAACAACAACTCCGCCAAATAACGAACCTGTTTGGCATGTCCCATATGAAAGCGATACTTGTTACCGAGCGCCATTGCCGCCTTGATAATCTCTGCTTCTTCAGAGGTTTCGTCCCAAGAATTTCGGTGGCGATCCGCCATCTCAGCAAGTAACCCGTCCTTGAGTCCAACATTTGCCACGTAAAGCCCCCTCGCCCCAATCACGTTACTTACCACCTCCGTGAGGACGAGACCCGCGGGTAAAATAACGTCTGCACGATCCGGTGCCATACTATAGCGTTCCATCCGTTCCTGCACACTGAGCCGCGAAATCTCTCTGACAAAACGCTGGAAATCCCGCAATGGGATGAAACGAACGTCTCTGGAAAACTCATTGTTATCCGGGTCTAATACACCAAGCTGCTGCCCAAACTCTTCAACATTTCCGCCGGTACCAAGCACTATATCAATATCGTATTTGTTGATCGCATCTAAGGTGGTTTCGAGTAACTGCTCCATGTATGCCCTAAGCAACAGGATCTGTAGGTCTGAAATAGTATCTGTCCGCAGGAAGGTCTCTTGTAGCCGTACAGTCCCCAACCGAAGACTGTTGGAATAAATAATTGATCCGTGATCAATGACATCAAATTCAACACTTCCACCACCGATGTCAATGACGAGGGCAACCCGATTCCGGATATCGACCTTTCGGGTAACCGCGAGTTGGACGAGCCGTGCCTCTTCGCCGCCGGAGATACGTTCTAACTGCACGCCGGAGCTGTTGTAGATACGGTTCACAAGATTATCGCCGTTGACGGCTTCGCGTGTTGCACTGGTCGCAATCGCGCGTGTGGTGTGGACCTTCATCCTGTCAATGACCTCACGAAACTCGCCAAACGCCTCGATTGCTTTTTCAATTGCCTCATCGTTTAGAAACCCCGTCAAGAAAACCTCATGTCCTAGACGGACTGGTGCCCGATGTTGGTAGACCTCCTCAATAGTCCCATCAGGTTTTACTTCAACAATTTTTAGCCGTATCGCATTCGATCCAGCATCTATTGCGGCGAGCGTAGCACTTTCCATATCTTCTCCTCATATCTATATATAGGAAAATATTAGATTATTCCATGGCAAATTGTCAAGTTGAGAATTGCTTGGGTTTCACCCCCTTGCTGTGCTAAAATAACCCGATTATCTGTTTGAGCGGATTTTACGCATTACTCGTTACGCATCATCCATTCTGCACTAAATGAGTTTGTTATGACTTATTGCGGTTCAGGATACGCGATCTATTTTATCGTTAGGAACGGACATGTCCTTCAAAGTCTTCTCTTATTGGTTCTGGTTCTTTGTATTAATGCTCCTTGCGTTAGTTCTTGCAAATATCCCCCTGCTTAATCTTCTCGCATTTGAATTTTGTGCGGCACTCGCTTTCGCTATCTCATTTGCTGCGGCGCATACCGCTATAACGGGTGTTGCCAACCTTAGACAGCGCGCACAATCGTTGAGAGGCGCCCCCGCTCAGATGGTTATGTCGACTTTCTGGCGAACGTTTGGGATCAACCTGACATTGCTGGTCGCACCGTTAATTATCATCTTACTAAACGCCTTCCGCGTAAAAAATTGCGATTTTTTGGAAGGGTTTACCTTCTTTCTGCTCTTGCCGGTCGTCAGCTGTGCTTATGCCACCGCTTTGGGCATATTTTTCGGGTTATGGTTGAAGCGGCGTCGGATGGCGTATCTCGCTTATCTCGGCTATATCTCTGCCACACTCCTTATCCTCGCTTACAATCTCATCTTCCACCCACCTGTCTTCGGCTACCACTCAACCTTCGGTTACTTTCCGGGGCCCATCTATGACGAACGTATAGTAATATCTGGCACCTTACTAATCGCACGTGCCACAACGCTGCTGTTAGCGTGGATTTTCCTATCGCTTGCGATTAACACATTAGAGATTGGCAGGCACACCCGATTGGAACCGGCTCTCTATTGGCAAAAACTCTACCGATTTAAGCCGCAATTTGCAGACCTGAATCACCGCATTCGCCTGATTGTGTTGATTATTCTGTTTGGGCTAATCTACCTATTTCGTGGAGATTTAGGGTTGCGACCAACGCGCGGGTATATTGAGAACAAATTAGACGGATTGAAAGAGACTGCCCATTTCAAAATCTACTATGAGAAAGGTTCGGAGGTTGAAAAGGAGATCGAATGGATTACCCAGGATCACGAGTTTCGCTACGCACAATTAATCCGTTATTTTCAGATACAACCCACTAAGAAGGTTCGGTCCTATATCTATACTTCACCTGAACAAAAAAAGCGGCTCATGGGTGCGCGAGGAACATCAGTTGAAGACCCGCTCGGATATGGATTTCATATCAACTACGAGGATTTCCCCCATCCGGTCATGAAGCATGAGTTGGCACACGCTTTAACGGCGGATTGGCATCCCATTCTGAAGGTGAGTCTCAAAATTGGGCTGCATGAAGGGATAGCCGTTGCCGCGGATTGGGATGCAGGAAAGTTGACGGCGCATCAGTGGAGTCAGGCGATGCAACAGTTGGACATTGCCCCAAAGATGAGTCAGATCATGGGGCTTGGTTTCTGGGGACAAACCTCGTCCCAAAGCTATACATTGGCAGGTTCTTTCGTGCGCTTTCTTATTGAAAGATATGGGATCGAAAAGGCTAAGCGTGTCTTTCCAACAGGGAATTTTGAAGGAGTTTACAGTAAATCCTTAGCGGAGCTTGAGGAGGAATGGAATGGATTTCTGGCAACGGTTCCGCTGACGGAGACAGATCTAGAAATCGCGGCACACCATTTCAATCGGCCGAGCATCTTCCAAAAACCGTGTGCCCATGAAATCGCTCAACGCTCCTCCGATGCGTGGCGGGCATATCGGCGAGCGAATATGACCGCAGCAATTCGCCTATTTGAACAGGTCTACCAATTTGACCCAGACAATCCGCGTCATCTGCGAGGACTCATGTATGCACACTATCAAGACGAAGATTATCCCTCAGCTTTGGAGTGGGCATCAAGAATCATTGCACACCCTCAAGCCAGTGTGGGTCAGGTTGCGGAGGCGAAAAATGTCGAAGGTAACGTCTACTGGCAGCAAGGAGAGCGCGAAGATGCCCGTTCACGGTATCAGGAGGTTTTTGCGCTTCACGCATCCAATCCTCTTGATCGCGAAGCCCAAGCCAAACTCGCAACACTTACCCTCAATTCCCCCGATGTAGAGGATAAAATCAGACAGGTCCTCATCGGTCAGTCATCGAACCGACTCAAGATGACTCTGCTGCACGAAGTGATTAATGCGTTGCCGGAGTGGGGATTAGGGCACTATCTAATAGGGCGACAGCTCTATTTTGATCAGGAGTACGCTGTTTCAAACCAGTATCTATCAAAAGCTGCTGCTCTGGGATTGCCGCCCCATAGCCTCGTACTCGAGAATATGCGGCTCATTGGCGTGAATTGGTATCGGCTCGGACAATACGAGGAAGCCCTCAAGCAGTTTCGCCAAATTGCTGCCAATAACACGCTGCCCCTCGGTACGATCCACAGGACAAGGGATTGGGTTGAACGATGCGAATGGGCAATGGAGCAACCGACCCAATCAGCAGATTAGCAAACAAACTACAATAGGACGCCGTAAATAACGAGAGTGTGTTGACGTTTATGTGAAATTGCCTGTAGCCGTAGAGACGAGTCAATTGCGATTGTAGGTCGAGATTCACATCTCGACATGGAGAGGGCGATTTCAAAACGCCGCTCACCGAAGTTATCAATCTTCTCCGATGCTTAAAAAACGTTAAAGGCCCTAATTGTAATCGTAGGGGCGAGGTTCCCTCGCCCGTTGACCAACGCATATGGATTGAGCACGTAGGTTGGGTCGAACGGTAATAGCGGCAGCCTATCAATGACAATAGGAGCAGCGCCTCTCAATAACACTCCTCATAGATAGATCATAGCGAAACCCAACATATTATACTGTAGCGGTGCACAAATAATTTTTACGCACCCATCACGTTTCACGCTTTCTTGTCTACCAACTGGCGATAAAGTCCGCCACATCGAAATTGGCGGGCATTTCAGTCAGCAATAACCGGTCCTGCCGAGACTCCAAATTCGGAACAGATCGCGCTATCTCCTCCTGAATTTTGTCGTAAAGCACTCGAAATCGACTCCAGAGAAGGTCGGTTTCTTCTAACGAAAAGCGGTGCGAAAAATCCTCGAAAAGATAGAAATTGAGCCGGTGCTCCGAAATAGCCTCCACACGTTCCTCAAGCGGCAGTTCAGCGACATCGGGCTGTTTCAATGTGCGCGTTTTTTCCACAAGTTTCGATAGGTATACCAGACACACCATCCGCCACGCACCGCCGGGATGAAGTGTTACCAGTCCATCACGAAACGCCTGCACATCTTTGTCAAGGATGGCACGGAAAGTGGATTCAATCACATCACACTGCTGTTCGTGCAGTTGATAGAAATACTCAAACTCCTCTCGCGTCCTGCGGGGCATACGCTTCGTGAAATCCGGATGCCAATAGAAGTGGTTGACCATGGGATAAACGGGACCGCCGAAAGAGCGATAACCGAGATGCACTGTCCGCCGCAATTTTGCGCTGTAGTTGCTTCCCCAATGCAGCATCATGTGGGTATAGACGATACCGTCTCCCGCTCTAAGTTCCACCGGCATCCCACCCGGTATCGGTTCACGCCCATTTGTAACCAAGTGTTGCTGTTCTGCCTTCGTGTTGGGGCGTTTATGGCTTTTCGGCACGACCCAAAACACACTGTCATCATAGAGTGGGATGTTCCATTGGACATAGCCCGGCGCATTTTCAAGTACATCCATCTGCATACCCCGTAGCGGTGCCTGCCCAACCGGATCAATATCGCGATGCCAGTTCGCGGGACCGTGATCTCGCACCGGACTGCACATAAGCGCCATCAGCGTCGGGGCAGCCTCCGGTGCCTGCATCAGTTGCCGGCTGACCCCCAAAGTATTTTCGTGCAGACAGAACTCAATCGCTTTAGCGGTTATTTCATCAGCGACGCCATCGAAAAACACACGCGGTTGCGCCGCCGTTTCCCAATAGCCTCCCGGTGGATCATCCGGCTCTCGTTCTCTTGCCCAGATAACTTTTTGTCGCTCAACCAGGGTTTCAAAACAATCACGCAGCTCATCCAATTGCCCCATCGGGACGACCTCACGTAGGATGATATAGCCATCATCAAGCAACTGTTGTGGATTGACTTTCATAGTTAATTGTCCTCTTTTAGCCGGTTGGATTACACCTTCGATTCCAGGATCTGCATTACCTCAAAGACAAGACCGTTAGGCGAGCGATAAAAGGAGATCCTGCGAGATCCAAAGTCGGTGCTAATTTCCACCGGTTCCAAGAGCACTTCGGCTCCTAATGCTGTAAGTTGTTGGTATGCTTCGTCTAAGTTATCAACCTCAAACACTGCATGGGTCAATCCCGACCTCAGTGGATGATTGAGCGCATCTTGAAAGACCGGTTTGGGTGTCAGAAAAAGGCGCGTTCCACCGAATTCCATCAACGCATGGGGATGGTCCCCATCTGCCCTTATGCGAGAACCACGGCTCAGTAGTTTGCCACCCAGTTCTTCAAAAAAGCTGATTTCCGCCTCCAGATCTTCGACCTTGATACCGATATTCCAAAGGCTTGCGTCCATCGTTTTCTCTCCCTATCGACTTACAGGTGACCCGGTGATATACGCTTTGGTAATGTCAATAATCAGTGCAGTATCGTGGCGCGCGTCTACGATTGATGAACGTGAGGGAATGCCTTCGATGATGCAGTCGCGGAAGTGGCGCAGCTCGCGGGTGAACCCGCTTTCCCATGGGATCGCTGGCTCCTTGTAGAAACTATTCCCATCCCCATCAATGCCCTGCACAACCAGTTTTGTAAGCACCCGACGTGAAAAACCGGTTGGGTACGAGAGGATAACGCGCTTATCTTCGCTATATACCTCAAGGGTCTGCTTAAAATCCCACAACTTGTTGAGATCAACTCGACTGACGACAGAGCGTGCGCCGTTGGGGTATTCCAAGATGGTTGTTATTGCTCGACGGTCATTCCAGATCTCTGTGCTGACAACTGTGCTCGGAACACCTATCATGGTTCGTAAACTATAAAGGTCGTGGATAAGGCCGTAGGCGATGCCGCACGATTCAGCAGCCTCGAAAAGATCTCCAAATGCATCGCGCCGCGCGGTTCTAGACGCTTCCCGCCGTTCCTCCATGACACTGGATGGCAGATCGTTGAACTTCTTCACCTTAAAATGGCTCAAGTGGAGTTCGTTGCTCGGATGTAGGTGATTGGTCTGCACGAACCGGATATCGTCCATCGCATCCACCTCACCTTTTGCCATTTCAAATGCTGGCTCATATACCTTCATGTATCCAGCTTGACCAACCTTCCCAGATTTTTGTGCCGCATCAATCATGGCATCCGCTTCCTGCAAGGAGCTGCAAATCGGCTTTTCAATGAAAACATGCTTCCCCGCCTCGAAGGCTTGTACCGCTGCCTCGGTCTTAGGATCTGTGTGGCAGAGCAAGACGGCATCAATATCCGCAGCCAGCATATCTCGAATATCAGTCACATATTTGGGAATCTTGAACCTTTGTGCCAAATATTCCGCTTGTCCCGGCGATACATCGCAGACGATGGGCACTTCAAATTCATCGTCAAGTTCAAGTAGGTTGGGAAGGTGCTGAACTTGCGCGATTGCGCCGCACCCAACAACGCCGATTCGTACTCGTGACATGGTCTCTCCCTCCATTCTCAGGATACGGACTTCAACGGTAAACGTGAAGTGTCCCCGCGCGCGGGGTAAGTGTGTTCCACTCTGCCGCCAATTCATTGACCTTTTTGAAAGTCTCCAACAGAGGTTTCCACATGACATTTCGGATCTCAGTAGCAGCGTTCTCGTCACCCGCTACCAACGCCTGCTTGAGGGCGGCCGCCATCTGTTCCTGAATTTGGGCACTGTTCTGCGCTATCGCTGCCACCGATCGCGCCGTATTGACGTGCTGATCAATGAGAGTATCAATCGGCGTGGTAGAATCTGTCTCTGTGTCATAGTCGCTGGACGGCCTAAACTGGGGAGGAAGCCGTTCCCCATCGTCAGAATACTGCGTGTGGGTCGGCTGGATATGCGGCGTCACCGAGAGGTACATATACACCGGTTCGTCTCCGAGAACGCGCACCGAATGAGGTTCGTCCGCGAGGGCGTAGCACATCTGTCCCGGACCGAGTTCTTTGGTCACGCCGCTGATCCTAAACTCCACCCGTCCGGACAGGATGATAAAGATTTCATGCCCTAAATCGTGGGTGTGGAATTTGTCAAGCGAACCCGGTCCCGGCTCTAACCGACAAAATCGAGCCCGTATCTGCGGGGTCACCAAAATATTGCGGATATCTTCCCGACAGTCATAGACAGTGAAACCCATAGTTCTTTCCTCCTTAAAAAAACATAAGCTGCTAATAGTACGTAGGTTGGGTTGAACGATAAGGACGAATTCCTAAAACACAATGGAAGCTGCGCTTCTCCAGAAACGCCTCTTAATCGGATAGGTAAGGTGAAATCCAACACCATACTAATACCGGCAGAAAGCCTGTAGGTCGAGATTCATATCTCGACACCCAAATGTCAACAGAATCTGGTACACTGTCAGGCAAATTATGGTTGTGTATATTGATTGAAAGCAAACGGTAACATATACAGGATTTACGCACTTTAGCCTGTAGTTGCCCGTTTCTTAATCCCGATTTATCGGGGATTCATCGGGCGTTGGAAATAGTGTCATGCGGCGATAAATCGCCGAACTACAGGGCTTTGCCCCTTCAGCGGCGTAAGTCCTAAATATAATAATTGCAAAACTTATCTGATTGAGTACTAGTTCTCGGCTATATCAAGCCCCAGTGCAGCATCAATCTCTGCCTGATACTCCCGAACTTCACCGGACAATACGCTTTCCATACTCACAGAGCGCTTAGCCAGAGCAGATTCGTATGCTCCCACTATTGCTGCAACCGCTTTCATGCCGCCTTCACCGTCCACTTCGGGACTTGTTCCGTTACGAATCGCCTCGCCGAAATCGTGATATTCAATGGCTAAATGTTTGGCATCAACCGCGAAAGCCGCAACAGCTGCATCCGCCGGAGGTTCGTATTCGACACCGCCCTTACCAAAAAAACGTTCTGTGATTTCGTTGAGCTCAAATTGAGGCAGAAGCGACAGAATTTCTTTCCCTTTTAGTTCTCGTCCCTCCAAACGCAGCACAACAGGATTGCCGTTGCGTTCTCCCGGGGCATATACGGCTCCCCAGCGACCGTGAACACTCCGTTCCCAGCCTTGACTGCCGCGTCCTCCCCCGACATACGTGAGTTGGACCACAGCCCCTGACGCCATTGTGTATAGCGCAATGACCGAATCCTCTCCAGTTGCCTCAACGGTTTCCGGATAAGTCTTGGCACGTTCCCGATAGGAAATTAGCGGATGGTCAGCATGGTCTGGCTTACGACGCACAGGTTCAACGATAAGCCCCTGACCAAAGATCTGACTGTATTCACCCAAGTAATAGCGGATGATATCGGCGTAGTGCACTCCCATGTCCAAGCCGATCGCGCCCTTCTCCTTGAGGTGTCGCCAAGGGGTAATCGCCATAGAATCGTCGCCACCGAGAGACGTCTGAATCATAAGGTAGGGGTCACCTAACAGCCCGTGATCGATAATCGCCCGCACCAACCGGTTGGGCGTATCCCGACGATAGTTTTCTGCCGTTGCCAGTACCGCACCACTACGCTGGGCAGCATCAATCATGGCTTGACAGGCGCGTATCGTAATCCCCAACGGCTTCTCGACCATCGTATGTTTCCCCGCTGCAAGTGCTGGCGCGCCGACCTCGTGATGAGTCGAGCCGTCGGTTACGACATCCACCGCCGCAATATTGGGATGCGCGAGGACCTGGTCTAAATCAGTGAAAACCATCGGTCTTTTTCCAAGCAGACGCTCGGCTTCGTTTGCTACTAAATCTGCGTTCTCCCGTCGAATGTCACAAACTGCTATCAAATCGAGGTTGCCGATACCGCTCTCCTTGAGTTCTTTATAGCCCATGACATGGCGATGTCCCATACCCCCACAACCCACTAGGCAGATTGGAACCTTTTCCATTGTGATCTCCTTATTATGGTTTTCCTGTTGACGGGACGCAATAGAATGGTGAAATCAGAGAGAAACATGGAGAGTTAAAAATCAGTCTTTATCGGCTAATTATGAGCAGGCGAAATCAGTATGAAGTGCAAGGTGTGAACAGGGCAGCGACATATCAGCGCGGTGGTAAGCACCAGTCAAGCCTGAAGCAAGCTCAACCGGGCGTTCTGCTGATAGGAGAAGGCGAAGCGTGAAGTCAAAAAAAGGAATCTATTGCGTTGTATGTCCGGATTGGAACAAGTCACTAAAAAGATTGTGCCGGTAACCCGCGAATCATCTTTCAGATATCCACTAAGAATCGGCTGGTGTTGGTGCCAATTGAGCATATTGTCCGCTATAGAATATGAGTGGATGACCGTCGTGTGCCTGACCGGCAAGGGGTTCACCAATGAACAGATCGTGATCGCCAGCGCGAGCCACCTCGACAACCCGACAGTCCACATAAGCGAGTGCATCAACCAAAATAGGAGCCCCAGTTTCCGCCACAGTCAACTTTAGGTCTGAGAAATCCTTGGGTCCTGGTTTCGCAAACCGACGGGAAAGATCTTCTTGATCGTGCTTAAGCACATTTATCGCATAACACTGACCTTGTGTCAAATGCCCGTGCATATTGCTCTGACAATCTACGGAAACCACGATTAGCGGCGGGTCCAGCGACAGAGACATGACAGCGTTCGCCGTCATGCCCGACATTTGGTCACCATACTGCGTTGTTACAACCGTGACCCCTGTTGCGAAACGGCCCATAATCTGCCTCTGAAGCATCGGATCAAACGCCATCATTCTCCTCCTTGTCTGTTTCTAGATGGTTGGCATCGCAGAAACGACCTCTTGCGCTAGCAGCTCTTGGGAGCGCCTCCATGTAGCTCTGTCGTCCCAATCATGCGTGATCATCAGCAGCGTGCCAAATCCACCAGACTGTTCCCATATCTCCTCAAGACGACGGATACACTCAGCCACGTCGCCGATGATACAAATATTCTTCAGCACATATTCTGGTGTTACGTCGTCATCGGGGAGGTCCGGATCGTGCTTCAAGATATTGAGCATATTTGCTTTTGTCAGAACAGTAATCAGATAGTCATAGGCACCTATGAAACTCCCATTGATAGCGTGCTCCCATGCCTCTTCGGTTGATTCCCCTACAAAAATACTGCGCGAGATGCGCCAGTCGGCACGATTAGGGGCTGGTAATCCAGCATCTTCAGCGCCAGCGCAATACGTCTCCCAGTGATTTACAAGGGTTATTCCTGGGACCAGGTTTGTGCTTATCGGTATAAAACCCCGTTGACCCGCTGTCCGGGCTGCCATGGAATTTCCCCTTACAATGCTCATAGCGACCGGCGGATGGGGTTTCTGGTAAGGTTGGAGCAATACCCCAATTCCGCGTTCGTTATCGAGGGTTTCAAGTTTTATATTCCAAAAATCTCCGTTGAACTCGAAGGGCGGATCGGTCTGCCACAACTTGAGAATGGTATCAATTGCCTCCATAGTCATCAGCCCCTGCGTTTTGGGATCAGGCAAATCAAATAGTCCCCAATCGGTTGCTACACCGCCTTGCCCAAAGCCACAATTGAGGCGACCGCGAGAGAGGTGATCAAGAAACGCAAGGCGGACTGCCGTGTTGACCGGATGGTGCTGCGGGATAATCGACACACCGGTCCCGAGGCGGATGTGCTTCGTGCGGGGCAACACATTACCGATGAACACATCGTTAGATGGGATGGGTTCCCATGCGACCGTATGGTGCTGGCCAATCCAGGCTTCGGTAAATCCCAATTCATCGGCGAGAACGATTAAATCAATGTCCTCTTCAAAACACTCCGTCCGATCTTTGTCCGGGGGATGCAGTGGCATCATAAACACGCCTAGTTCCATTTTTTAACCTCCCATGTTTATATCTGTTGTGGCTGAATCACCGGCTATTTTCAGGTTAGAATAGTCCAATTGCATTGAGGGTAGGTTCTGCACGGCAACTCGCTCGTCATCGAATAATAATCGCTACTCTTCAAGCGAACCTTGCGAAGGATATATCGAAAGGGCTGGTGAAGCTAATCACGATTCTTGAATCGGATCTAGTCCTGCCAACTCACGGAAGCGGTTAAGCGTCTTCAAAATCCCCTGTTCCATCGTGTATTCCGGGGTAAACCCAACCTGTTCAGCGATTGGATCTGCATCATAGTCCCATGAAATTCCAAACACACCCGGTTCAAGCGTAATCTGTGCACTAGGTACTAATTTCTTTAAGTAAGCCGCTCCTTCTTTAACCGTACGAATCCCACCTTTGACATTGAAGGCGCGCGTCTGCGTTGCTCGGACAGGTACAGCACATCACGATGGATCTGGACACGTCTTCGACGTACTGCCAATCTATTGCATCATCCCCGAATGGAGAGACATAAGATTTTCCGTGCGCTGCCGCTTCGATCATTTGCGTCGAAAATGAACTCATCCCCCGTGTCCGTCCGACCCCGTAAACCGCGGTAAAACGTAGCCCTATCGAGTCTACACCGTAGTTGTCAAAATAGTGCGCCGCATACCTTTCATTCATCGATTTGCATGCCCCGTAGATGAATTTTGGATAGTGGGGTGCATCATTTTCGATCTGTTGGTAATTGTAATCCTCTGGCGATCCGAAAACTGCGACACTGCTCGCCCAGACAACCCGCTTGAGACCGAAAATTCGTGCTGCTTCAAACATATTGACTGTGCCTTCACAGACAATCTTCAGCGCCTGCGGTGGATTGGCATTGCATGCTGGCACCTGCCACGACGCGAGATGGATAATCCGATCTACTTCGTGTTCCTGAACTGTTCGCAATACATGTGGCAGATCTGTAATATCCCCTTGGACGAAAGTAAACTGTTCCAGCTGTTCCTCCGTCAATACCATCCTAGGAATAGTTAGATCCTGAACAAAATCGTACACTATAATTTTTTCGCCAGCGTTCAAAAGATCACGGATAACATAGGATCCAATACACCCCATTCCACCTGTTATCAAATATGCCATAAACTTCTACTCCTCTTAAATCATCTCTTTTTTGTAGTTAGTCAGAAAATCGGTGAGGCACAGAGACATCGTTCGTAACGATTACTAATTTTCTTCATATCTCTGCTTGGCTTGCCTATCAGTGGGTCTGGGGTGAATTGACATCAACGAGAATATCGTTGCCCTCAACCTTCACAGGATAGGTTGGAAGTTTCTCCTGCTCTGGCCAGAGGCATTTTCCTGTCTTCACATCAAACTCCCACATGTGGAGTGGACAAGTCACGACGTTATCATCGAAAAATCCGTAGGATAAAACGCCACCAAGATGTGGGCAGATGTTATTCATCGCGTAATAGTTACCATCAATATTGTATATACCGATAAAAACGCCTTCAACCTTAACGCCGAGACAATCACCGGGCTTAACTTCGGTTGTTTCGGCAGCTTTTACAAACTGAGACATTCGACTCCCTTTCTGATTTATTCTTCACACTTTACGTTTCGTGGTCGACACCTTCATTGTATCACGTCTCTCAATATTCCTCAACCTAATTTCTTATACTGAATTCTGGAGAAAAACAGCGAAGAAATCAGAAGACGATATTCGTCAAATTTGTCGTTTATGGGAAGAAGAAGCAGGCAAGTTGGTGAGGAACAGGTCCGACACATCTTTCAAATTAATCTGCTGTTTGAGAAGTTCCGTAAAACCCTCAAACAGCAGTCGTAGAAGAATTCGCAATGAACGAACCCAGAAAACCGAACGATTCGCGAGCCAGGGAAAGGAGGGCACGTCATAATACAATTTTCCAACCTTCCGGTAGTATCACGCACTACGTTTCACGTTTTACGCATCACAAACTTGGCTAAATATATCCGGTCGACCCATCTGGGCGAATTGGGCAGGTGCGTTGCCAGTGGACGTACTCGTTGTCTCCGATGACGTCTTCATTTATCTCCACGCCGAGTCCCGGACGATCGCGCAATTCAAGATACCCATCTTTGGGAAGATAGGGTTCGTCCACCCACTCATTCCATTCTGTACCTGTTGGAAGAATGTATTCGAGAATCTTGAAATTAGGTGTTGCTGCAGCGAAGTGGACATTTACCGCAGTTGCCAGAGGTCCCATCGGGTTGTGGGGCGCGATGGAGACATAATGCGCTTCGGCAATAGCAGCGATTTTACGCATCTCAAGCAGTCCGCCACAGACGCAGATGTCTGGCTGAATGATGTCCGCTCCTTGAGCAGCCATCAGGTTCAGAAATTCAAAGCGAGCATAAAGGGATTCACCGGTTGCCAATGGCACCTGCATTTGAGAACGCAAACGTCCCCACGCGGGGATATGTTCGGGTCTGAGCGGTTCTTCGTAGAAATAGGGGTCATAGGGCGCCAGCGCGTTCGATAACTGCAATGCACGAATTGGCTCAAAGATCTTAGCGTGCGGATCGAATGCAAATTCCCAGTCCTCCGGGGTATGCTTCCGAATCCCCTCGAAATAATCGGCGGCGGCAGCACAAACTCGTCCCCAACGATTTGCGTCGGGCTCGATCGGATAAGGGCTGGTTTTGAAAGCTGTGAATCCCCAATCTTCGTTTAATCGATGTCCTGTTTCTCCGACCTCTTGGCCATCACGACCTCCGATGCCGTGATAGACGCGAATTCGGTCCCGAGCGGCTCCACCGAGGAGCATATAGACCGGAAGATTCGCGGCTTTACCGCTGATGTCCCAAAGGGCGTGGTCAATTGCGGAGGTAACAGCGAGACCCACTCCACCAGCGGGGAAACGGAACTGCTGGTGAATCTTCATCATGATGTATTCGATACGACGTGGGTCCTCACCTTTAATCATCTCAAAGATGTAATCTGCAATGGGTTCAGCAGCGAGGTTTGGTCCGACAGAATAGGATTCGCCCCAACCGTGAATACCTTCATCTGTTTCGACTTTGATTAACCCTCTTGAGCGGCCGCCGAAGCGAGCCATATAGGTTTTAATAGCCGTAATCTTCATTGATATTCCGACCTTTCTTTGCCAGAAGAATAGTGCATTTAGTTGTCATCTCAGATGCTATCTTGGGCTTGCACCAATGTATGATACCCTCAAATGGGAACTTTCCGAAGTTGAACTGTAGAATCTAGTTTCAGGCGTTTCGATTGTGCATCGGTTCCAACTTCGCCGAAATTCCCTTTGAATAGGTGGTCATTGTAATCCTAACCCTGTTTTTTGTCAATCGATTTTTCGTGTTGACGCTCTCTACCGTCTGTGGTATATTGAAATTGCTTTGCAGATGACACAGATTTGGTCGCATTTGGTGGAAACAGAATGGCACATCCTCCGTATATCCTATCGATTGATCAAGGCACTACCGGCTCGACGGTGCTACTCATTGACGCGCATGGGGAAATCGTTGCACATGGCTACCGCGAATTCACGCAACACTACCCCCGGCCCGGCTGGGTTGAACACGACCCCACTGAAATCTGGGAGGTAACGCATCGGGTCATCGCAGATGTAATTGATAGACACAGGGGCGCAGATGAAATTGCAGCTGTTGGGGTGACGAATCAACGTGAGACGACGGTGATATGGGAGCGCAAAACCGGACGACCAATTCATCCCGCAATTGTGTGGCAGTGCCGTCGCACCTCCGATATCTGTGCGGATCTGAAGGAGCGTTCGCTTGAAGAGGGAGTACGCGCAAAAACAGGGTTGGTGCTGGATCCATACTTTTCGGCGACGAAAATTGCATGGATCTTGGATCAGGTCGACGGTGCACGTGAGCGCGCTGAACGCGGGGAACTCGCATTTGGAACTATTGATACCTGGTTGCTGTGGTATCTAACAGGAGGCGCAGTTCACGTAACCGACTACACGAATGCGTCCCGGACGATGCTTTTCAATATTGATACACTAACGTGGGATGACGAACTGTTGGAGCTCCTGCGCGTGCCAAGGGCTATTCTACCAAATGTGCAGACCTCCGGAAGCATTTTCGGTCAGACGAAAAATGTTGTTTCTTTGCCCGACAATATCCCAATTGCTGGTATCGCTGGGGACCAACAATCAGCCCTATTTGGGCAGCTTTGTACCCAAACCGGTATGGCAAAGAATACCTACGGCACCGGCTGCTTCCTGATGCTGAACACAGGTGAGCAGCGCGTCCATTCAAGATCCGGACTGTTGACGACGTTGGCTTGCGGCCTTGATGAAACGCCGGTGTACGCGCTTGAAGGCAGCGTGTTTATCGCAGGAGCGGCAGTGCAGTGGCTGCGAGATGGGCTGCATCTTATTGACACTGCCGCAGAGACAGACGCAATTGCCACCAGCGTTCCAGATTCAGGTGGTGTTTTTGTCGTTCCTGCTTTTACAGGACTCGGTGCACCGTACTGGGACGCAGATGCGCAAGGTGCAATACTGGGCTTGACGCGGGGCGCAACCCGCGCCCATGTCGTCCGAGCAACCCTGGAATCGATTGCACTTCAAACGGCGGATGTCGTTACAGCAATGCACACCGATGCAGGCGTTGAACTGGACAGACTGCGCGTTGATGGCGGTGCAGTTGCAAACAATTTTTTGATGCAGTTTCAGGCGGATATATTGGGCATAGATGTGGAACGCCCAACACGAATCGAAACGACAGGACTTGGTGCAGGGTATCTAGCGGGATTAACCGTCGGCGTGTGGAATGGGATTCACGAATTGGAATCCCATCGGAAAATTGATACAGTTTTTTCGCCGGGGATTGATGTGAATCAACGACAAGAAAAACTTAGCGCTTGGAAGAATGCTGTCCGCAGGATCATGAGCTAATATGCGTTTACAGTGGAAATACGCCCTCATTATTAATCTATCCGTTCTGATCATTCTTGCTGCCTTCTACATGCTTCTCAATATTAAAGCTGTAGACGACCTTGGAGACCTTTATGAAAAGGGCATAACACGCGGTGCCATTTTTAAAGAAATTGCAGAGAAAACCATTCGTCCGCTTGTTGAAGAGAAAATCACGTCCAAAGAAATTGCAGAACAGGCCGTTCGGTCGCTTGCCGAAGACAAAATTGAGGATAGGCAGACACTGTACAGGGAAAAACTTGAACATGCCCTCCGAGAATTAAAGGTGCAGAAACCTAATGAGATGCAACATGTTTTGGACATAAATGTAACCTTCGGAATGGATGCTAAGATCCAAGCCAGTTTAATTCCAAATAAGGGGGCGAACGACTATATCAATTTAACCGATGAAGGGGTACACGAAATAAGAAAAAAAGGCTTTGAACTGTACAGAACTCCTCAAATCAACGGCAGAGATGCAACAGCAGTTATCATTCCCTATTCGGTTGAATTTGTTGGAGAAGAATTTGACACGGAACCGATTGACGGATTTATTCAAGCGCTCTTCGCTGGTCCCGATCTCGCTAACCATCTCTACCGGCTTCGCCTCATGCTCCTGGTTTCCATCATTGTTGTGAGTGTGCTGTTGGTCATTATCATCGACATGATGACGACTCGCTTGGTTGTTCGTCCTCTGCAAGGGATGATGGAAATTATCAGACGCGCAGAAGCCGGGGACCCCGAATCACTGCCACAATCCTATTCCTCCGACGAAATTGGACGCGTAACCTACAGCCTTGTGCGAATGTTGAGGCAACTGACAGGGACCCACTCTAAGCGAATTGCCGCACTTCAACAATTCGCCGCAGGCGTCGCTCACGAGATCCGTAACCCGCTGAACACTATCGGGATGACAGCTCAACACCTGCAAGACCTTTTTTCACGTAACAACGTCAAACCCAGTGATGTTGAAGAAGCACGAGCCCTTCTCGACATTGTCAACTTTGAAATTGAGCGATTGCAGCGGATCTCTGAGCAGTTCGTGACCTTGAATCGTCCCAAAACTCTCGATCTGAAACCCACGGATCTCAATGCCCTCATAGACCAAGTCATCGCAGAATTTAAACTCATGACCGAAAATGCTCAAGTCGCGGTTGTTACCAATTACACCACAGATTTACCACAACTGCAACTTGATCCGGGCTTGATTCAGCAGACCATGTTCAATCTTATACAAAATAGTATTCAAGCCATGCCCAAAGGTGGCAGAATTTACATTACAACACAGACGACTCAGACACTCACTGGTCAAGGAATCGAGATTGAGGTGCGTGATACAGGTATTGGTATTTCCCTCGAAATCCAAGAGCGGATTTTTGATGCCTACTTCACTACGAGAGAGAGTGAGGGCGGAATGGGACTTGGGCTTGCACTCGCTCACCAAATTATCACGGCACACCAGGGAAGGATTGAACTCAAAAGTCAGGTCGGTATGGGAACCGCATTTCAGATCTTCCTGCCTATTAAGAGCCCCATCAACTCCCCAGCCGATAAATCTGTAAGCCGTAAGGAGGAGTAGGTATGCCATCAATACTGATTGTTGATGATGACCAGGGTCAGCGGACTGTTCTACAAACCATATTGAAGCGTGAAGGCTACACTATAGAAACGGCCGAAAATGGCATCGCTGCCCTCGAAAAAATTGAAGATAACCTATTTGATGTTGTTGTCAGCGATATGCGGATGGCGCAGATGTCAGGTCGGGAACTGCTTCATGAAATCAAAGGAAGAGATCCGGATCTACCCGTTCTGATTGTCACAGCTTACGCTGAGGTGAACGACGCTGTAGATCTAGTAGCACGTGAAGGGGCATTCTATTACCTTGAAAAACCGATCCAGATTGACGCACTTAAGAAGGAGATTCGGCGTGCTATTGAAATGCGACACGGCGTAGCAGATCAGGAATCAAGCGACGAAACTTCTGTTGCGGAAATACATTTTGAAGAAATTATTGGTCAGAGCGATTCCATGGGGCAGCTGTTCAAGACGATGTCTCGAATCATTCATCGCGGTGTCAATCAAGTGCTAATTACCGGCAAGACGGGCACCGGAAAGGGACTGGTCGCGAAAGCAATTCATGAGTACGGAAAACGTAAGAACAAGCCGTTCTTGCAGATTAATTGTGGGGCTGTGCCTGAAACCCTGATCGAAAGCGAACTCTTTGGCCATGAAAAAGGGGCATTTACCGATGCGCATCGGCAGAAGGACGGTGTGTTTGAAGCCGCAAATGGTGGCACAGTTTTTCTGGATGAAATTGGCGATCTTTCTGTACATACCCAGAGTAAACTCCTCCATGTCTTGCACGAAAGGGAGATCATGCGTGTCGGTGGCGTGAAACGGATTAAGGTTGATGTGTGTGTCCTTGCCGCGACCAATAAAGATTTACAAACTGCTGTTGACGAAGAAGTCTTCCGTGAAGATCTTTTCTTCCGACTGAATGTCATTCCGCTTCACATGCCTGATCTCCGGGAGCGAAGCGACGACATAGGGCTTCTAGTCGATTTCTTCCTCCAGAAGTTCGGACAGGAATACCCGGATGTTGAACCGAAGCGCGTGACACCTAGAGCGATGTCCCTCCTGCGACGGTACGATTGGCCCGGAAATGTGCGTCAGCTTGAGAATTATCTCCACAGAATTTTCGTGCTTTTAGAGAACGATGTCATTGATCTCGAAGATCTTCCGCCTGAAATTTCGGATAGTTCTTTGCCCCCAGGAGATTTTCCCGTGGAAATTCCCGCGGATGGGATTGCGCTTGAAGAAATCGTGAAAGAATACATTCGGGTTGCCCTGACACAGACCGGTGGTAACCAAACCAAAGCCGCCGAACTTCTGGGAATCTCCCGCCGCAGGCTTCAAAACCGAATGCAGAACTACGGGTTTAGCAGCAGGGATTTTAAGGATTAGAATCGGGTGGGAATTCTGTCGCTAATACGCGAGCCACTCGATCCCGCCCGTTAAGCGGTATCTTTCTGCATGATGAGTCCGGTTTAGCCGATACCCTCTATGATTGCTGCTCCAATTCTACTCACTGGATAACTTCCTCCCCATCCAGGAAAACTGTCCCCAATATGCATTACATTGCATGACGTATACGGGGCGCCAGGTAACCGCTGAAAACTGGCTGAGACCGGCTAGGGCAAGTAAAGGAGCTATGCGAGAAAGTATAAGGGGATGGATCTCTTCGGCTATTCAATCACTGGCAAGTTCAGACATGATGGATTGGCTTTGCCGTGATGGACCGCGTTGCGTGCAATAAGCGGTTCAGTGCTTGACCACGGCGGTGCCAAGGTGTTGGGATGCGGGAAAATACGCGGAAAATCGCTGCTCGTAATGAGCAGACAAACTCGTGAACCCGCCGGAAACACGTAAGCTGTTTGCCCCATCTGCAAGCGAATACGGGTGACATCACCTGACACAAGCGGTTGCGGATCTGTCCAACTTTCCCGGTAGCGACAGCGCAGCGAACCCATCGTCAGACAGGTCACGGCACCGGAAGGTTCTTCGACACAGAGTTTGGCAACAAAATCCGTGTCGGTGGCATTGCTGGAAATACAGAGATTAAGCGTAACTTCGCCGACTACGGTCAACGGCGATTCTAGTTTTGGACTTCGGTAGAAAAGCAGATCAGACCGATCAAGAAGTGGACGTTGATCAACTGGACCGAGGTGTTCAAGCCCCCAGTAGATGGGTCCGCCGTGCGTCGGAACGGGATTCTGTGGATTGTACACATAACTATCATCAATGCTTCTATCCGAGGGCTCTTGTGTCAGCACCCCGTCGCCAGTCCGCATGTTTGCACTACCATCTGACTTGAGATACCACGATTGCGTTGTTGCTTCCAGTGGGGACCAATCTTGTAGGGAAATCCAGCGGTTTTCACCCATCAGGAAGACCTTCACAGGTGCTTGACTGGTGTAACCGTTATCTATTTCTTTTAAGTAGAAATCGAGGAATTGAAGTTCATGCGCAAGGACCGATAGATCTGCATCCGGTCCCAAGTCCCAGTCACCGTAACGGCAATGGTCTGGTCCCGTGTTTCCGATATTTCTATGCCCCCACGGTCCGATGAGAAGACGTTGCCCGTTTTGTGCTAACTCTGTTGCACCACTGTCCCGAATGTTCTGGTAAGCCTCAAACTGACCCCGCGTCAGATGGTCGAACCACCCACCAGCATGAAATCCGGGAACCCTGACGTGCGGGTGCATCAGACATTGGTCGATTGATTGCCAATATTCGTCATAATGATCGTGAGCTGCCCAATCCGACAGAACAGGTGTCTCAAAGCCAACGTGACCCGCAATCCCTTCAGGATTGGTCAGGTGGTTGAGCTCATCCCATGAGAAGTGTGCCATCGGTGGTTGGTTTCGACAAGAAGCGTGTGTCAGAGACCACCGGATCGCATTGCCGAGGGCGAAGCATCCATCGTAGCGAATCCAGTCACGAAAGAATGAACCGGGAGCGACAGAAGGAGCGATACAACGCAGAGCTTCATGACCTCCACTCGCTGCCGGCACTTGAACGATTCCGAGATAACTGCGTCCCCATAACCCAATCCGACCGTTGCACCACCTCTGGTTGGCTGTCCAATCTAGCGTCGCTTGTCCATCGCGTGCCTCATCGACTAATGGAAAAAAAACACCATCAGAGTCATACTTGCCACGACAATCTTGCGCCACAAACGCGTAGCCCCGTTCAGTAAACTGATGTGCTGTGCCTTGAAGACCGACGCGATGGTAGGGAGTTCGGACAATAACAGTGGGAAACCGTCCCGGTCCATCGGGGAGATAAACATCTGTGGCAAGGTTCGTTCCGTCCTCGGCGGGGACTTTTCGGCATAATAGTGTTTGCATTGGTGGTTCTCCTAAATTTTACTTTCAATACGATAGCAATAGCGAATGAGGATAGGGATATTTTAGTGGCTGCGTAAAATCCTGCTCAATACATTTCAGGATTGACACAGCTAATGGTAAATGCTACAATGAACCGCTAAATCGACCTAAACGAACGGGCTATCTGAGCGGTTAAATGAAAGGAAAATCCAATGTTGGTGCTGCTTATAGCTATTGGAGTTGTCCTGCTTTCTTCTGCTATCTGTTCTGGATCTGAAGCGGCGTTGTTTTCAGTTCCGATAGTTAAAGTTCGACGAATGGTTCAATCAAATCGGCCCGGAGCGCAAGCCCTTCTGTCCATCCGTGAGCAGATGAATCGCCCAATCGCAACCATTGTTATCCTCAATAATATTGCTAACATTGTTGGAACGATGGTCGTGGGTTATTTGGCTGCCAATGTTTTGGGGCGTCAATGGCTGGGATTAGTTTCAGGGATACTCACCTTCTTGGTGATACTCTTCTCAGAAATCATCCCAAAAACCGTTGGCGAACGATATTCAGAGCAGATTTCCGTAGTTATTGCTCGGCCAGTCGCTGGATTGACCCGAATTTTAACCCCCTTATATGGTGCATTGAAAAAATTACCAACCCTTTAACGGGAGGTGGTAACAGGTTCACAACGGATGAGGCGGAGATACAGTTACTGGCAAAAATGGGACAAGAGGCAAGGAACGATTGAGGATGATGAATTTGAAATGATTCGGAAAATATTCGATTTGAATGATATGACAGCTGCCGATCTAATGACACCACGGGTGGTGATGACATACCTAAAGAGTGCCTTAACACTTGCTGAAGCAAAAGAGGATATTCTGAATTCACCACATAGCCGAATTATTGTAATTGGAGAAACACCGGATGAGGTCACCGGAGTCGCTTTGAAGACCGAACTGCTCGCAGGAATCATCGAAGGGAAATTGGATCGATCTATCTCAAATTTTACCCATAAGGTACATTTCGTCCTTGGACGGAAGCGTGCCGATCAGCTTCTGGCAATATTTCAGCAGGCTCGCCAGCATTTAGCCGTTGTTGTTGATGAATATGGAGGTGTATCGGGAGTCGTAACGCTTGAAGATGTTCTCGAAGTCCTTACAGGTCCACTTGTAGATGAAACGGACACAGTTGTTGACATGCAAGAATTCGCTCGAACACAGAGCAATTAACGCAGTCTCAACTCCACGGTGGAGACGCTCCCACAGGAATAGGTGCGGGGAATCGACTCAGAACATCAACCGGCACCCCCTTGTCGGCGGATTCAAAGATGCGTTCGCAGATTTCCAGTACATGCCGGGCGTGTTTTCCTGAACATCGTACGGGGCGATCATTCCGAATTGCGTCTGCAAAATCGGAAGGTCCCTTTCCCCAGTCTAAACCCTCATACGCACCTTCGGGGGATGCCTCAATTTCCCAATCGCCTGCCGGTATGCGTTTGCGAATTCCGCGCCCATCGTCGTGTGCTTGGATCGAGAAAACGCCCTGGGTGCCATGAATTTCGTAGGGTGGGATTTCCGATCTCGCGGTCCAACTGTGGTAGAGTAGCCCGTATGCACCGCTTTCAAATTCAAGTAGTCCGAAGCCGTGGTCTTTCTCGGTGACTTGGTAGTGCATTCCTGCGCGTGGGCCTGCATGTAACATGCGTTCCGGGACGGTAATCCGAGCCAAACCGTAGACCCGTTTGGCGGGACCCATCATCGTGGTCATGGCGGTCAGCGGATAGGGTGCGACATCCTTGAAAGGTCCAACGCCTTTCTGCATAAAGGCATCGGCTGTCGGATGCCAATACTCAACTGGTCCGCCAAAAGTGCCAATGGCAGAAACGACTTCACCAATCTCCCCTTCGCGGATGCGTTTCCAGACGTTTTGCTGGACATGACCGAGCATCGCTACCGGCGCACAGGCAAATTTGACGCCCATCGCATCTGCGGTTTCGACCAACTGATCTGCTTCCTCGATCCGTAGTGCGACGGGTTTTTCTGAATAAACGTGCTTTCCCGCTGCGAGTCCTGCCAACGACACCGGGTAATGTCCCGTATGAATTGTCAGATTAATAATTGCTTCAACATTGGGGTCATTTAGAACATCGTCTAGGGATTGATAGACTTTTCCACCGCCATTTTGAGCGAGTTCTTCCGCACGAGAAACATCTTGGTCATAATAGCCGGCGAGTTCAATTTTATGTGGATATGCTTGGCACCGTGGTTGATACCCTTTGCTCGCGATCATGCCACAGCCAACGATCACTGTCTTGACGGGTTTGAAATCGGACATTCGTTCAGCTCCTTGAATTGAGTTCACCGCCGCCCGGATAAATCGGGATTCAGAGCAGCTCGCAGTGGATTGGCAAATCCACTATCCATGCACGAGGGTCGCTTGGATATATCTACCCAAACTGAGCGGGTTCGGCGATTAGCAACTGAGGCTATTATAACAGATGGTCGAACATCGATCAAGAATGGCGAAAAGTAGACGAGAACCGAGCGTAAGCGATGCAGCCTCGATAAATGAGGGGAGAACTATAGGTTGAAAAGTATCACAGTACAGCTGCCGTTCTCAGAAATTCAAGTTGGCTACATGCAAGAAAGCGATCTGCCTGCGGTGATGGACATTGAACGAAGTTCATTTACCTGTCCGTGGGATGAATCCTCGTTTCGTGATGGGTTGAGACAAGGAAACCATCATGTTTATTTTCTCGTTGCCCGCCGTCACCAAAATCCGATTGGGTTTATTAATTTTTGGATTGTAGAGGACGATGCACATATTGCAAATTTCGCGGTTTCTCCCGGTTGTCGAAATCAAGGTGTTGGCAAATATCTTTTGGCGGAATCACTTGCATGTATCCGAAAACTAGGAGGCGATCATGTCTCTTTGGAAGTACGTGTGAGCAATATACCGGCGCAGCATCTCTATAGGAAGTTTGGATTTCGAATTGTTTCTATTCGGAAGAACTATTATATGGACAATCGTGAAGATGCCTATGTCTTTCAACTTTCCAACTTGGGAGCAATTGATTTATGTATAGATCATACGTATAACTGTAAACAGAAAGGAGTTGCTATCGTATGAGAAAATACTTCTGCTACGGCGTCCAGCTGCTACTTTTATTTTTGATTGTTGCCAGCTTGCCGTCGACTACAATGGGAGCCCAGACCAGCGGTTTAGTCATCATGATAACCGATTTTGGTGTTAAGGACTTCTACGTGGGTGCAATGAAGGGGGCAATGTATAAGGTGTTCCCACACGCGAAAATTGACGCGGTTTCTCACGGAGTTTCAAAGTTTGATATTAAGGAAGGGGCGTATACGCTCGCCAAAGCTGCACCAGAATTTCCGACAGGGACCGTTTTCGTGGGTGTTATTGATCCGGGGGTCGGCACACAACGCAAACCGATTGCAATGAAAACCAAAAAGGGGAACTATTTTGTTGCCCCGGATAATGGACTTTTGACACTAATCGGTGATTCAATGGGTGTCGTTGAGGTGCGGGAAATCACCAACCCTGATGTCATGCGCCAGGATGTTCAGTCAAGCACGTTTCACGGGCGCGATATTTTTGGACCAGCCGCTGCGCATCTCGCCAAAGGCTTTCCATTTGAACAAGTTGGTCCGGTTTTGGAGCAGTATGTCCGCCTGCCAATTTCCTTTGCAAAGGTAGTCGATCAGGCAATTGTCGGGCAAATTGATGTAATTGACGAATATGGAAATGCGATTACGAATATACGTCCGGATCTATTTGAGAAGCTGGGTATACGGGGCAGGCAAAGCATTGAGATCGAGTTCGATGGCGAGCGGAAAATCCGCTGTGAATACGTCAGAGCTTACGGCGATGTGCCGGTCGGCGACTATGTTGGATTATTTGGAAGCGGTGGAGTTTTTGAAGTTGCCATTAATCAAGGGAATCTTGCTGAGGCGTTAAAGCTGCAAGTTACAGGGAAGTGTATTGTACGGAAAGGACCGGACTAAGACAGGAGAGCAAAGATGAACCGTGTCGTAACAAGATTAACCATCACTGTCATCGCTTTGACAGTTATTAATTGCATCTCGACGGATATATGCGATGCGCGAATCCAGCCCAAAGATATCGCCGCGATGTGGCTCTTTGATCAGGTCGAGAAAGAGGTCACGAAAGATCTCTCTGGTAACCTGCATCATGCGGAAGTGGTGGGTAACCCAGAGTTGGTGGAGGGGAAATTCGGTAAAGCGTTTGCCTTTGGGAAGGGCAAATATCTGGAAGTGCCACACCATAGAAAATTACAAATCAAGGGTGTAATCTCCATTTCTGCATGGGTAAAAAGGCCGCTTCGGAAGGATGCGAACGATATTATTGCTGCCCCCTTCTATATTCTTGAAAAAGGAGGAAATTGGGCACATGGCAAACAGTCACAAACGAATTATGGAATAGCAATCCACAAGATTCTGAAGAATATGTTCTTTTTCTTTTTTAAGGGTGGCTTCCGTGGAGTAGAGGGTATCCCTGACGATCAGTGGCATCATTATGTCGCTGTTGCCAAAGATAACGAAACCGACCCCACGATGTATATTGATGGCATACCACAGCCAATCGCGCTCCGGGATGGTGAAGCGAGGATAGAGCTATTTCCGGATTCCAAGCGGGATATGCATATTGGTGCATTGATACCGGAGAGGTTTGACTCTTTCAGTGAAAGTGTGATCGATGAAGTAATCATATTCAACGTTGCCTTAAGTGAAGCTGAGGTTATACAACTCAAGACAGGGATTGGGAATGTTTTATTCGCGGTGTCCCCATCAGGTAAACTTGCGGCTACCTGGGGCGACATTAAACGAGGTCAGTAGTGTATTCAACGATTCAGAAGCGGCTAAAGCGCAGATAAAAGGTTTCCGATTGATTAACATCGTGTAATTTGATATAATTTGAGCCTCGACGCGTCAGCTTGAAATATTGAATATAATTTACCCCGGCTTATCAAGGAGATTAGATTTATGGCGAAAACATACCGAGTTGGAATCATTGGTTGTGGCGGGATGGGAAAATCTCACGCCACCGCTTGGCCCACCACCGGTCGCGCTGAGGTGGTGACCGCAGCGGATATGAGTGCAGAAGCCGCAGCTAAGTTGGCGGACGAATTTTCGCTGCCAACGCACTATACCGATATCCATGAGATGTTTGAAAAAGAGACGCTGGACGTTGTAAGCATTACAACATGGCAAAGTGTCCGCGCCGAACTTACACTGATTGCCGCGGAAGCCGGAGTGTCAGGAATTATCGGTGAAAAACCGATGAGTGCATCTTACGGTGAAGCGCAGGACATGATGGCTGCCTGTGAAAAGAGTGGCACCAAGCTCGTTATCGGACATCAGCGGCGCTTTATGCCCCAGAATTGCGAAGCACGGAGGCTCATTCAGGAAGGCGCAATCGGAGAACCGCAGGCGATGTTGCGTCGCGACGGGTATGGCTTACTCAATCGAGGGACCCACGAAATCGACGAGATGCGCTACATCCTCGGCGATCCAGATCCGCTGTGGTTAATTGGACAGGTCTCGCGTCGGACAGATAAGTGGGAGCGCCGGGTACGTGCCGAAGATGCTTGCATGGGCGAAATCTGCTTTGAAGGCGGTATCCGCGGCATCTATGAGAGTGATCTCCCCGACCCCAGTCTACGCGGCGATGCCGTTTATGGAAGCGACGGTCAACTCAGACGGGGCGCAGATGGAACGATTGAACTGCTCAATACCAAGGTCGCAGGTTGGCAGACCATCACGCCGCGTCAGAGCGAACCAAATCAGTTTCAAGAAATGGTTGCTTGGCTTGATGGGGAAATTGAGGAACATCGTAACGCGGGAAGGCACGCTGCTACCACTATGGCAATCCTAATGGCGATTTATGAATCTTTGCGAATTAAGGATGTTGTCAAGTTTCCGCTTACTACGCGTCCCAATCCGCTGGATTTGATGGTTGAAGGTGGGATGTTGCCCGTATTTGTAGAAGGACGTTACGATATCCGCGCCCCATTTCCAGAACAACAGTAAAATTAAGATTTGTAAGCATTCAGAGCGGATAGAAATGCAGGCGAGGTACTTAAGTCCGAGGCTCCTGTCTTTCTATCATGAATCACGTTTCGTACCTATGGCATGGATCAAACACTTTACAGAAATTGATGATGCAGACCTCCCGCTTGTCGGTGGAAAAGGACTGAACCTCGGCAAGTTGACGACGGCGGGGTTTCTTGTACCGCCCGGCTTCTGTGTGACAACCGAGGCGTATCAGACCGCCGTTGAAACAGTCGATGCAGCCAGCAGTGAAGCTGTCCGAGCTGCCGCACTGCCGGGGTCCCTCGTGTCGGAGATTGTAACAGCTTATGATCAGTTAGGTGCAGGTAGGGTTGCCGTGCGTTCGTCTGCCACTGCAGAGGATCTCGCCAGTGCTAGTTTTGCCGGACAGCAAGATACGTTCCTAAATATTACCGGGACATCTGAACTCTTAGCTAAAATTAAGGCATGCTGGGCGTCGTTATGGTCAGATCGTGCGGTTGCTTATCGGCGTGAACACGGAATTGAGGATGCACAATTGGCGATGGCGGTCGTAGTGCAGACGATGGTCGACGCTGAGGTGTCCGGTGTTATGTTTACGCATAATCCGACAGGAGGAGATGAACTCGTCATCGAGTCAAACTGGGGTCTGGGTGAATCCGTTGTTTCAGGAGAAATTACTCCCGATCATTTTTTGATCTCAAGAGAAAGCGGAAATCTTATTCGCGAGACTGTAGTAAGCAAGCGAAAAATGATCGTACGCGAGGGGGTGCAAGCAGTCCCAATCGGTCAACGGGAGATCCCGAGTCTCCAACGTGGAAAGGTTGCCGAACTCAGCGCGATCGGTATGCAAGTAGACGCGTTCTATGGGACGCCTCAAGACATCGAATGGACATATGCCAACGAACAGTTCTACTTACTTCAGGCACGTCCTATAACAACACTTACGGACGCAGCAGAAATTGAGCGATTACGCCGCCTTGAAATTGAGTCTCTCCAGAAAAAGGCTGATGAAGGGGGAACGGTATGGAGTCGATACAACCTATCTGAAGTTCTTCCGACTCCACTCCCTATGACGTGGGCACTCATGCAGGAATTTATGTCAGGTCGAGGCGGATTTGGCCTGACCTGTCGTGAGTTAGGGTTCATGCCTAGCCGTAGGTTTGATGAGGAGGGAGTACTCGATTTAATCTGCGGTCGTCTCTACTTCAACTTGAGTCGAGAAGTAGAATTTAATTTCCACGGATTTCTATTTGAACACGATTTTCAACAACTCAAGCGTGATCCAAACAAAGCGATCTATCCGCAGCCGACCCCAAACATCAAGCGTAGCAATTTTCTGTTTTGGGTCAGGTTTCCTTACTATATCCTAAAAGCAATTTCTGCTGAGGTCCAACACAGCAAAATTCGTAAAGATCTTGATAGAACTCTCTCCGAGAAGGTCTTTCCGGCTTTTGAACAATATGTCCAAGCCGAAAAACAAATTTCACTCGGCGAACTATCCGATCAACAGGTAGTTGAGAAATTCCACGAATGGAGTGAGAAAACACTCAACGAATTTGCTAAAGAAGCGCTCAAAGCGACAGTATTTGCAAGTTTTTCGTATCAGCAGTTGGAGCTCACACTCCAAAAGTGCTTGGATAAGAATGAGGCAGCAGATCTCGCTAGGTTGCTAATCACAGGACTGGAAGGTGACCTAACCGTTGATGCTAATCTGCAAATGTGGAAGATCGCGCAGGGCGAACTTACATTGGAAGATTTTTTGGACAAGCACGGACATCGGTCTGTCGGCGAATTTGAACTTGCACAGCCTCGTTGGCGCGAAGATCCCTCCTACGTCGAACAGATTATCGCATCGTTCCGCACCAATTTGGATGCCAATCCTACGAAACATCTGCAGGCACAGAGGACGAACCGGGACAAGGCAAAACAGAGATTGGCGCGACTACCGGTAAGCAAAGCCGCTGCGTATCGCAAACGAATCAATAAAGCTCTTGACCTCACAAAACGGTACATGCCCTTCCGGGAGACCGCCAAATTCTATCTCATGCTCGGATACGAGTTAATCCGAAAAGCCCTGTTGGAAATCGATCAGCGCTATCAACTCGATAGTGGAATCTTCTATCTTATGCCCGACGAGTTGGATCGGCTTATCCAAGGAGAAAACCTCGAATCGGTGATTTCGGAACGGCAAACAAACCGGTCACGATTATTAAAGATTGAGCTGCCCGACGTCATCTACAGTGATATCCTCAACCGTATCGGTGAGCCACCAGCGATTGAGGCAAAAGATGAAATCCAAGGTGTTGGCGTGTCGGTTGGCGTAGCTACCGGAGAGGCGTATGTTCTCCGGGACGCAGCCGATGCCCAGATCGCTGGTAAGAAGTTTATCTTGGTCTGTCCTTCAACAGATCCGGGGTGGACACCACTCTTTCTCCACGCCACTGCATTGGTAATGGAGTGTGGGGGCATGTTGTCGCACGGAGCTATCATTGCACGGGAATATGGCATTCCTGCGGTGGTCAATGTAGCCGCTGCAACCCAACGCCTCCAATCGGGCACGCATCTACGCGTCGATGGCAGTCGAGGGGTTGTCTCAATTCTGGACGACGGATCGGGAGGATGATTTGTCCATTCATATTCAGTGGCCTATCGGCCCGATTGATCTATTAAGAGAATAAATTTTAACGATTCATCCTAATCATACTTGACAAAGACTTATAATCGTTGTACACTCTAAGGCAATCCAACAAACAACAAAGATTTCTCCCATTTTTTTGCTGTGTGCCCAGCAGGTTTTTGGAAGTAAGAAGTTCAAATTAGAAATTCAAGGCGAAAGACACGCCGACAGATTCAGGGGTGAGAAGAAATGAATTCCCAACCAACAGTATCTCAAAATAATATGAATAGCGCTGAGCTGAGTGTTGAAAGTGTAAAAAAAGAACTTTATAAGAGGAACCATCCGAGTGTAACGCCAATCGACATAGAAGCTCACGCAGAAAAAGTGTATCAGATATTAAGACTGAAGAAAAAACACAATGTGGTGATGCTTGGCCATAATTACATGGAGCCCCTTGTATTCGGTTTATCAACAAAAAATGAGCAGGGGGATTCGCTTGCGTTGAGCATGCACGCCGCAAAAACCGACGCACCATATATCCTCTTTAATGGAGTGCCGTTTATGGCAGAAACCGCGAAGATCCTAAATCCTTCAAAAACGGTTCTTGCCGCGGATAAGACAGCAGGTTGTTCCTTAGCAGATAATTTTGGAGCTAAAGAGGTGAGAAAGTTGAAGGCGCTTTATCCAGGGGTGCCTGTCATGATCTACATCAATAGCTATGCCGATGCGAAAGCGGAATCGGACATCTGCTGCACCTCCGCAAATGCTGCCCAAATAGCTCGCGAAATGCCCGGCGATCAAATCCTCTTTGTCCCCGATATTTTCTTTGCAGAGAATTTAGAGGAAGAACTGAAAGGAACCAAAACAGTTATCTACCCAGGCAAAGGGAACCAAGAGAGAGGGGCGGTATGTGAGGTGCATGAAAAATTCCTGCTCTCAGACCTTTTAGCAATACGCGAGTCGTTTGATATCCCTAAAGGTCACCCCACCAGAATACTTTATGCGCATTGGGAGTGTCGTCCTGAGGTGCTTCAGGAAGCCGACTTCTACGGCAGCACGAGCCAGATAGGCAAGGATATCGCCAAGAGGGTGGAGGAAAATCGACTAGAACGCGCTTTTGTTGCTTCCGAGTGTGAGTTGACCTCAAATCTAGGACAGGAATTCCCGACCGTGCAGTTTTCGACTGCATGCTCTGTGCGGTGTTCCCACATGGCAAAGGTTACACTCGATAAGGTGCTTAATGTTCTACAGGCGCTTGATAAGGGCGATGATTTGAGTCCGCACGAAGTTACACTCATGCCAGAAGTTATTGAACGGGCAAGAACGCCAATTGAGCGGATGCTTGAATTGAGTGTATGAAACAGGGAAGACAGATTTAGGTTATTAAAATCCGACCTTGGTATTAATCAAAACAGGCTCCCATAAATTTGGGAGCCTGTTTTCATTTTATTTAACCGGATGCCTATTCAATTTCGATCTGCTAGCCCTGCAGTTTCACAACGTTTTCCGCTTGATAACCTTTGGGACCTTGCACAACCTCAAACTCGACCTCTTCTCCTTCATCAAGGGATTTGAAACCATCCCCTTCGATTGCGGAATAATGTATAAACACATCTTCCCCTGAATCAGTTGTGATAAACCCGTAACCCTTCTGGTTACTAAACCATTTCACACGACCTGTTGCCATCCTGTTGCACCTCCTTTCACTTCGGAATATCTAACTGCAAACGTCTCATGAAGCTGAAAGAAGCATAGAAGTACAAAATGACAGCAAATCCGGGGAAGACGCTTCAGTTTTGCCCTTCACACAACTTGTAAAGCTTTCTTGAATCCATTGTACAGTTGCGCCCATATTATACTTAGTTCCTAATGAAAATGCAAGAATTAAAGAGGATAATCAGACGATTGACTACTGAGGGCGAAATCCAATGAGAGGCTATGAATTTTTCCCTGTAGTGGAGATGTCAGTTACTCCGCCTTCTCGCCAATTTAACGTCTGTCGTGTTGTTGAATATAGAGTTCAGCGATCTGCTCTTGCAGTTCAGCAACTTTTTTTCGGAGTTTGTGGCACTCCACCTGGAGTTCGCCGATATCCGCTTGCATCTGTGCGGCCTCTTTCCCCGCCCCTTTGGTTTTAGCTTTATGTCTGCGATCAAGCGAATCCTTAATATAGGTGAGGATTACAATTATAACGCTAGTAGATGCGATAATTGCAATAATTTCTACCATGTTTAGACCTCCACATCATTCAAAAAACGCATCCCTTAAATAGCATTGCTCATCCCACTACTTTAACTTTTCATCGTGCTGCTGAATGTATAGATCCGTGAGATACTCTTTCATTTCATCGACACTCTTTTGGAGCACATTCAGATCTGCTTGGATCTGTGCAAGGGTTTCCTGACTAACGTCGGTTCTGTTTTCAAATTGATACTTCCTTTTCACGATGTCACCGATCGTCTGAATAGCCACAATAACAACAACAAATAAGCCTACAAAGAAAACTACCTCCATTATTTTCAAGCCTCCATTTACAGTCTTAACGCTTATAGTGATGTGATCTCATCATTAAAATCCCTCAATCGTAGCTTATTGTTGACCAATTCATCTGTTATTCTCCTATTGACTGTTTGGTGTTTTTGGCGCTTCGATTGTGATGGATGATGATCAAGTCGGCGATATGCTCGCGAATCTCCTCTAAATCGGCAGAAAGTTTTTGCAGATCCGATTGTAACTGATTGTATCTCTCCTGCGCTTGGTTGGGATGGTATCCGCGTTTCTTTAGGGAGTAAGATATTCCTAACCAGACGGGAATCAGGACGACTACCGTGACCGTTCCCATCACAATTGCAACAATCGACGCAACAGTTGCCATCGGCTGTCCCTCCATTATGCGGTATTTTTTGTGATGATGACTAGTTCGGAAATTTGCGCCTTGAGTTCAGCAATATCTCGTTGAATCTGCGCGATATCATGCTGAACTTGGTCAAGTTCGCGGTTCGTTAAACCTTTTGTCAGCCCGCGCTTTTTAGCGGCGTAGGAGAGCCCCATCCATACCGGTCCGAGCACAATCACCCCGAGGCTGACAGAAACAATTATAGTAATCAAAATCACTTCATTCATAAAAATCCTCCTTTGGCTTTTGGGGTTACAAGTACCATTGAGGTATAAGATTTTTGCCATTCTCGGAGTGATTAGAACAGGATTAGTGCACATTGGCGGGAACATATAAACAGTTCGAGTAGGATTCCGATTGCATTTAACAGTACCGTTCTGCGGGAAAGCAGCAGCCCACTATGTGCTCGGGCTGTATTAAACCTACCCAGCTTATATCCTGTTTTTTGCCAAGCGCCTAGTATCTGGCTTTGTACAGAGTTCATAGACCAGCTGTTCTAAGATGCAGTCTGGATCCAATTGGCTGCTCTTGAGTTGTACATCCGCTTCCAGTGTTTGCTCCAATCCATGGAGTAACTCTTCTGTGGTAAAAAAGGGAATCGCTTGGACAACTTTATAAGCAGCGTACGGGTTCTGCTTGAGAAGATTGACTTGTGCTGCATTTGGCAGATACTTGGACATTTTTGAGGCGAGCGGTTTGAAAACGTTGTCCGCAAAGCTTTGGTAATTCATCCGATCTACTGTCGGCTTCAGTTCCCCGCACTCGGCAAGGAGTTTTGCTTGAAGCGTGAGCCTGATTTGCCGCGCGATCAGTGCGTTGACTTTAATCGGTGGTTCTCCACTTTCCAGAACACTGTGGAGGCTGGACAACGCTTGCGAAACGGATCTTTTTCCAAGCGCGTCCGTAAGCGCAAAGATATTTTCAAAACTGCTCTGGGCGATGACAGTTTCGATATCCCGTTCGTCAATCCGTGTCTTCTCCCCAACAAAAGCGATTATCTTTTCGATTGCTTCAGCGATCAGGTGCATGTCGTTTCCTGTCCGCTTCTGAAGAAGATTGAAGGCAGTGGGAGAAATCTTCTTCCCGAATGTTTCGAGCTTTCTGGAAACACCTTGATAAACCCGATCCTGCTGACCTGATCGGGCAGGCTCTAATGAGGCAAACGAGGCATACCTACCGACACGACCAATCAATTTAACAAGCCGACTTCGTCCATCCACATTTCCTTTGACCGTAAAAATAAGCACGCTTTCTTTGGGTAACTCCCCGCCTAGCCACTCCGTCAGGATTTCTGTATCATCGGCTGCACCTGATATGTGCTGAAAATCATCTATCTGAGCGGTAAGTTGCGGTAAGTTACGGAGAAATTCGACGTCTTCAGGACTCAAGCCTCCTTCGTTTTCTTCAATGAGGTCGTTGAGGGCATTTCTGAAATCGGAATTCTCGTCAGCAATGTCCTGTGCCGAAACCCCCAAAACTTTGACCATCAGCGCGATTGCTTTCCGTGGATTGCCCTCTTCGGCAGCTTCAGCAGCGTTTTCGATTATCTCCGGCGATGAGGGACCTTTCTGCCTCTTGAATACTGTGGCCTCACTCACGACAACAACGCGCCACTCTGCCATCACTGGGTAGACCTCCGCTGCGCTAAGTATCTCACGGACGGAGACCTCTGCACCATCAAGGTGAGTCAAGTTAAAATCACGAGTTTCAGGTGCCAGAAGATTTTCAAGCATCTGCTTGAGAGTAGTTTCTACCAGAAACTGCTCTTCGCCGCACAGCAGGTAGACAGGACGTACCTTACCAGCTTGAATTTCCTTAAGGATGTTCGGTGTCGCGGTTTGTGATTGTTGTCTCATGGACCTCTGATCCTGATGTTTTGTAGGCGAAATGATGGGAAAGGGATGCCACTTCGTTAGGCGGCACGATTCGGGGGCTGATTTGAATCGCTTTCGCATCCGAGAAAGTTGTAAAGGGACACAACCTAGCGGGCGCACTATTTCGTGCGGGCGGGAAATCTTAGAAAACGCTTTGCGTTCTCACCCATAATATCGTCGTATTCGTTATCGTGTAGATCTGGCAACAACTCTTTGAGAATATCGGTGAGTTGACCGTAACCGGGATCTTCCAAAATCCACGGAAAATCGGTCGCCCACATCAAACGCTTCGGACCGAAAAGATCGAGGACTCGCTGGTGCCATCGGGCGAGATCGCGATAAGGATACGCCTCATTGCTGAAAGCGTATTGCCCCGATATATGCATCATAACATTTTCAAAACAAGCAAGACGGTGCGTTGTGTGGAAAGCGGGGTTGTAGTCAACAGTTTCAACCCGCGGGCGGCCCTTCGCATCCCAAGAGAATTTCCCTTTGCCAGGACAGATGCCGAGGTGGTTCAGGACAACTCGGACTTGGGGAAAGGCGTCGATCAGATACTGGAGCACGTGTGCATCAACCGCACGAGGATAAAGCCAGAGGACATAATCTCGTTCTGCAGCATGTTTCCAGATAGGGTAGGTTTTGATTTTCTTGATATTGATTTGAGCAAACGGATCTCTCGGACCACCAATCGAGGAGAGCCGAAAACCGATAATCCCGGTTCCGTCCGTTAGCCTGTCCATGTGATCCTCTGGCGCAGAAAGATCTGGCGGCACCAATCCAATACCAAGGAAACGGTCAGGATACGTCTTTAAACAATGTAACAAGTAGGCGTGGTGTTCGATACCAGTCCCACCCGTCTGCACTAACATTGCTTGGTCGATATCGTTTGCTTCCATTTCGCCCAGCAATTTTTCGGCAGTCTCTTCCCGATCTGCTGGGCAAACCGGGGTGGGTTCTCTCGGAAATTCAGAGGAGACCTTGGCGAAAACGTGGAGGTGAGAATCTATTCGGGTCATCATTCCTCCAGACTGAAAAGTTTGCGCCGTTCCGGCGTCCGACAGAGATGTGCAATGGAGGCAAACTGTTTGGAATCGACGCGATTCGGTGTCCGTTTCTCGTAGATGAGGATAAGCGACTTGCGAGGCGTATCTGTGGGATTATCCATGGCTGTATGCCAGCCATACGAGTTGAACATGATCGCGGTGCCGGCTTTCCCCGGAAACCGCTTGTGACCGGGCATCGCTTCTAGCCGCTGCGCTCTGGAGTACGGTCCTGCGTCGGGCTTATGGCTCCCCGGTATAAACGCAAATTCACCCGCTCCGGGTTCTACGTCGTTCACGTAAACTTGGACTTTGATATGCAGCGGATTACTTTGTGGCACATCGGGATGCCAACCTGTGTAACAGACGGGACCCGGCGGGACGGTACGCACCTGCGGTCCCAGCAGAATCAGATCATCGTCCGTAAATGCCATTAGGCTGCCATAATAGCTGGGATGATCAATCAGGTCTACGAAGATCTCATCTTTGTCAAAGGGGTCTGGGATGTCATAAAACGACGCAGCCGCTTCACCAGCTTCTATACGATCCAACCATGCTGGCTTGCACGTTTCTGCCCAATAATCAAACACATCTTGGAGCCGTTTCAACTCAGCCCCCTGAATGGCATCTTCAAAGACAAGGTAACCTTTTTCCCCCCATTGTGCAGTTTGGGCTTCAGTAGGTCTGGTCATGGAGTACCTCCATCGTTATAAATCTCAATCTAGCGAGAAATCGTTAGCTTCCGCTCTAACGAGCCGAGTGTGTTGTTTTATAGTGAATTTTAAAAATAAATAGACACTTTCGCCTCTCGGTTTCGATCGCCCCGATAAATCGGGGTAAACTAATTATCGGGTCCGGTAAATGTGGTTTCCAACCGTATCACATTCAATCGAACCCGGTAGATTTGGTTTCCAAACGCATCGGTTTGGAGTGTCTCATTAATTCTGATGCCCACTATAGTCTGTTCAAAGGTTGTTAACCGTGTCCATCTCTTCATGCGTTAGCTCCCAATCAAACAGCTCAAGATTTTCTCTCAAATGGGGTTCAGAACTAGCTTTAGGGATCACTATTAAGCCTTTCTGGAGTAGCCATCGCAAGGCGACCTGTGCCGCTGTTTTTCCATGTCTGTTGCCGATTCCTCCGAGTACCGGATCGCCAACGATCTCGCCAACTGCGAGTGGGCGATGAGCGGTCAAAGGAATCTGAAGTGCCTCACAGTGCTGCAAGAGATCCTCGTGTTGGCTGTGAGCGTGATACTCCACCTGATTGGTAGTGATAGGTGCTTGAGAAATTGCTCTTGCCTGATCCACCTGTTCAATACTGAAGTTGCTGATGCCAATACTTTTCGTCTTACCCGCGGCGTGTATCTCATCGAATGCGGACAGTGTTTCCTCCATCGGCACAGTGCCATCACCCGGATGGTGAACTAGCAGCAGATCTACATAATCAGTTTGCAAATCCTCAAGGCATTCATCAAACTGGGAATGTACCTGAGCGTACTTCAGGTGCGTGTGCCAAATCTTAGAGGTAATATAGAGGTCTTCCCTGACGGCACCAATCTCGCGCAACGCTTCCCCAATCTCCTTTTGGTTGGCATACATCCAAGCGGTGTCGATATGGTTATAACCGAGTTCAAGAGCTTTCTTGACGACAGTTTTGCACTGTTCATCACGCAAGTTCCATGTCCCAAGTCCCAAAACAGGAATTGCATGACCTGATACAAGTTGGATCGTTTCCATCTGTGCACCCTCACACTGTTGGGATTATCTCGACCGTAGGGAACGCGAATCTACGTTCCAAACATCACGGCGAGCAGTATCTTCTGTTCATATATACATTTAGTGCCGAAAATGCCGGACGCCGGTGAAAATCATCGCCATCCCGTACCGATCGGCAGTCTCAATCACAGGAGCGTCACCTACTGATCCGCCAGGTTGGATGATTGCCCGCACGCCTGCCTCACCAGCAATTTCAACCCCATCGGGGAATGGGAAATAAGCATCAGAGGCGAGTACAGAGGCTTTCGCTCGGTCCCCTGCCTTTCGCGCCGCGATAATGCACGAATCAACACGACTCATCTGCCCAGCACCAATTCCAACCGTCCGAGAACCTTGAGCGAGCAATATGCAATTCGATTTGACATGTTTGCACGCTTTCCATGCAAACAGCAGAGATTGAATCTCATCTTCCGTCGGCTGGCGTTTCGTGACAACCTTCAGATCATCAGGTGTAATCTCATGGAGATCTCTGTCCTGGACCAGAACGCCACCGATTACGTTTCGGATCTGTTTAACCGAAGTTTCCTGCCGAAGTTCACCTGTTTCGAGAATAGGTCGGCGTTTGACCCGGCGGAGCGCTCGCAACGCTTTCGGGGTGTAGCTTGGGGCAATAATAGCATCGACTTTGATTCCGGCGTTTGCTGCTTCACGAATCGTATTCGCTGCTTTTAGTGACACTTCTTGGTTCAGACCGATGACGGAACCGAAGGCGGAGGTGCGATCGCAATCAAGTGCATCGCTGAACGCCTCTTCCAAACTATCCGCAATCGCTAATCCGCACGGGTTGTTGTGCTTGATAATCACACATGCCGGTTCGGAGAAGTCTTTGACGATTTCGATCGCCGCTTCCAAGTCGAGGAGGTTATTGAAGGACAGCGGCTGACCGCTCAGTTGGTTTGCCCAGGCCGCACACGGCTCAGGCGAAGCATGGGTACGATAAAACGCCGCAGGCTGATGGGGATTTTCGCCGTACCGGAGATTTTGGGCGCGTTCATATCGGAGGTCAAGCAGTTCCGGGAAGTCGGCGTCAGGTGAATCCAAATTGGCGAGGTAACGTGAAATCGCTGTATCGTAATGGGCGGTGTGTGCAAACGCCGCCTTAGCTAATTGAAACCGAGTTCCCTCTGAAAGGTAACCGTCATTTGCGTTGAGTTCTTCAATGACAGCCGGATACTGTTTTGGATCGGTAAGGATACCGACATCGCGATAATTTTTCGCAGCCGCCCGAATCATTGACGGTCCGCCGATGTCGATGTTTTCAATCGCTTCTGTGAGTTCTACCCCTTCCTTAGCGATGGTTGCCTCGAATGGGTAGAGATTGGAAACAACAAGATCGATGAAATCAATTCCGTGGTTCGACGCCTGAGTAACATGGTCGGGGTTATCTCTAATTGCTAATAAGCCACCGTGAATCTTCGGATGAAGCGTTTTGACACGCCCATCAAGCATTTCTGGAAAACCGGTATAGTCGGACACCTCGCGAATCGCAATCCCCGATTCGCGGAGTGTGTTTGCGGTGCCGCCCGTGGAAAGGATCTCTACGCCATGCTGAACGAGAGTTTTAGCGAGATTTATCAGTTCAGTTTTATTGTAGGTACTAATTAATGCACGTTGTATCTTTGTCATTCACTTTTCCTTTTTGACCTTTGGTGCGAACCGCTGAGGTTGTCGTTACGCCAATCCCGTGGGTTGGGCAGCCCCGGTTACGAGCCTGCTCTCGCCTGTTTCCCTGGTCTCGATTTATCGGGTACTCATCGGAGATCCTCTCGGACTTACCTGACGCCAACGATGTATCGAGGTTAATTATGAGTAATAGAAATCTCCGTTTCTCTTGTTCTTACGCGTTACGTATCATGTTTCATTAGTTTCAGCAGTGCGACATGTCTATAGTACATACCGCAGCTGGCACCATTGGTTTTTTACACTACGTATCTGGGATGTCCAAAGCCATCGTTAGTAACATGGCTACGTGCAGGAATTTCTGACTGATCTGGGATTATCAGATCTATCGCGGAAGTGTTTTCGATGATTGTGCCATCACCTACCGATACATTTTTTCCAAGACGAATGACCCCCGGTTTAATGGATTCGCTCCGGATTGTTCCGACAACCACAGAGGAGCCAATACGGCAGCTGGTGTCGATTTCAACAAAGCCGTAAATCTCCGTGTTTGTGCCGACGGTAGAGTGATCTCCAACGCGTACCGGACCCAGCAGGCTTGCGTCCGTGCCAATCTGTACGAAGTTGCCAAGAATCGGATGGCGCTGCTTGACCCTCACGCTCAAGCCACCGAGTGTACACGGATAGATGACACAGCCAGAACCGATAACCCCAGTTTGGCCAGTGGTGAAGCCGCGGTGGGGATGCTCTAAGAAGTTAGCGTCACCAATCTGTGTTTCGGGATGGAGGTCGGCTTGGTAGTAGCGGCCCCCAAGTTCAGAAATTGCGCGAGGCAAAAGCGGTACAGGGGTGCGGTAGAGATTGGGGTTATCCTCAACGGGACCAGATCGAGTTAAGAGATATCCAACATCGTGGTAAAAGAGTACGCGCCAGCCGGGATACGTACTCACAACCAACTGCATCTGGTAGTCAAAAGCGAAAGCCAAATCAAGAGCATCAAGGACACTTCGATAGGGGTGAAATTCCCGTTTTAGAATAGCTTCATCCACCTTGTCCCTGATGTCCAGTTCAATCAGTTTTTCGCGGGAGATTCCGCTGTGGAGCAGGTAGGCATCCCACACCGCCGGATCTCGCAGAGAGGCAAAACGGTTCCATAAGGCACGCTGTTTCAGTCGAGGCAACTCCCAAAGCAGCGCAAACGTGGTATCCAGTGCGCGGCTTTCCCACTCGCTTTCGTCGGTGACCGCCAAGAAGGATTGAGCGATCATTGCGTAAAGCTGGTCGGCGACCTCTTCAATCGCTTCCGACAGTTCGTCTTTACTATTTTCTGGACGTGGGGCGTTGTGGGAACCGGGTGCCACACATTCTAGTAGGTTGCCGAGCACCGTTTCGAGGATATCCCGATTGACAAATCCTCGTCCAGAGCGAAGCGAGAGGACATCTCGACTTTCACTGTTAATGCGTAAGACCTTGAGTTCATTCACGGAATAGATCGGACGAATCGCATCCAACAGCTGTTTCAGTAGCGGGAGCTTCCGGCTTTCGTAGGTCGAATCAAAGAGTGTCGTTTCGAGCATTTTGTTTATACTTTCGATTTGTGCGTTTTTTTGTTAATCACAATATTGTTTACAGTCCCAATTCTTTCAGTATAGTACTTACGCAGTTGAACGCTCAAAGCCCTGTGGTTCGGCGATTCATCGGGATTAAGAAACGGGCAATTACAGCAGGGGTGTCATCAAGAATCCCGTAGGGAACAACGAGCGTTGTTCCCTACCGCGGTGCGCAAATCCTACAGTAGCTGAATCTTCGTCATTCGATTCGGATCCGCTATCTCAAAAAGCCGGTCAGAGACAAGCTGTCCAGTCTCAGGTGCCCACTTCTTTGTCCTAGCCGGGGGTAAGCTCTGTCAGGTCGTTCATTATATGCAATTGGGAAACGTTGTCAATAGAAAAAATCTTAAAACATAAAACGAGAACTCTATCTTTCGTTTGACTAGAAGCGTCTATTTGATGTATAGTGTCATATACCTAAACGTTAAAATAGTTATGGCTTGGGTAAATCTATCGGGCTCAAGCCTTTTTTGAATCGAAAATCTAAACCCATTAGCTGGCTCTATGAGCCAACAATTTAAGAGGGAAAACTATGAAACTTGCAAAGAAATATCTAAGATGTTTATATGTTGCTGTGCATTGATTTTGGCGGCGGCAGGAGCATTGATTGTCAGAAGCACCCCTGGAGCCTCAAAAGGCGGCACCGTTGCGGGTATCAGTTGGAACGTCACGGCGAGCCAGTTGAGGTATATCGGGGGCTCCACCCAGCGCACAGAGAGTTATCACCACTATCTCATTGAAAACGGCCCGGACGAAACCAAAGTAAAGTATGTGTTTAACCATACTATTTTTGACACAGATGGCGATGTTGTTAGCAACTCAGATGGGTCTCCTAAGCAAGATGTAACTGAAGCATTCGGCCCCGATGTGCCTGCGAATGGATACGGCGAGTATTCAGATTGGCAGGGAGTCAGTGTTGCAAATTTAGAAGATGGTGAAGAGTATGATATCAGCGCGTATACGCGGGTGTCGCTCTTTGACGGAGACGACTTCCTTGGTGATGGAAAAGTTGAGGCTACTGACGTCCGATTTACAAAGGTTCCTTAGATATGCGTCCCTCGGTTTTCATTTTCAGCTTCTTATTAGTTACTAGTCAAGTCCACAGCAAAATCGTGTTTAATTCAAATCGGGATGGCAATTCTGAAATCTACGTGATGAGTTCGGGCGGTGGAGGTCAAACACGGCTGACACACAACGAAATGTCAGACTTTACTGCCACTTGGTCTCCCAACGGACGAGAGATTGTCTTTGTCAGTCTACGGGATGAGAATCAGGAGATTTATGTGATGGATGCCGATGGGAGCAACCAGCGCAACTTGACCCGTCACCCGGCGTTTGATGCTGCCCCCGCCTGGTCTCCCGATGGGCAGCAGATTGCTTTTTCGAGCGATAGGGCTGGACAACTCAACATTTACGTCATGGCTGCTGATGGCAGCAACGTGAAGCAGTTGACAGACCTGAAATTTGCCTCGAGACCGCATTGGTCTCCTGACGGGGGGCAAATCACCTTTGGGGCGATAATAGACCAAGGACGGCAAGTCTATGTGATGAACGCCGACGGCACCGGTCGATGGCAGGTGAGCGAACCGGCTCCCGGTGCGTGGATGTTTGCGGCTGGTTGGTCTCCCGATGGGACACAAATTTTGTATAAAGCGTCTATCGGTGGCTTGGTGACAGACTCAACCGTAATTATCGCTACACTTGCTCCGGTAAGGCGTGAGGTTGTCAAGCATGAGCCTGTGCCGCTGCCAAAAATGGATTCGACAACCGTGGCATGGGGTGCCAACGGGAAGTCAATTCTCATCGCTTTGAGGAAGGAGGGTGAGAAGTGGGATATCTACCGGTTCCGTCTCTCGGACGGTCATCTCACCCAGTTGACCGACCATCCTGCGAGTGATTCTATTCCCAGTGAATGGAATAGTAGGCTGCCAGTTTCGCCACAGGGGTTGGCTCCAAAGCGGTGGGGCGAGATCAAATCGAACTTATAAAATCACTGACGGATTGAGGTAAATCTTGTATTTGGCATTAATGTGAGCTGCCCCGTGTAGAGATATTGTTCACAATCCCAATTCTTTCAGTAGTTGAATCTTCTTCATTCGATTCGGACCTGCTGTCTCGAAGAGTCGATCTGAGACCAACCGTCCGGTATCCGGTGTCCACATCTTCGCATAGCTTTTGTTGAATGTGACAATACGCTCAATCTCCCAAGCCTTCTGGGGTCGTGTTCGCATCATCCACGCCATCTGACGACGGTGAGCACCACCGCCCCAAGATGAATGCCAGATCCGTGTGTTAAACGCGATAACATCCCCCTTCTGCGTTGACAATTCATAGCGTCCGGGAAACTCCTGCATGGGATATCCGAGTGGGCGTTCGTCTACCCCCTTTTCAAGTTCGGTGTGACCGAGCGGCCATAGATGACTGCCGGGGATGAAGCTCAAGCACCCCTTACCGGGTGCGACATCATCCAGATAAAAAGTCAACTTAATCTCGACTCCGGGTTCGGGCCAACTGCCATCGCGGTGCCAGTTCGTGTCCCCAGTGTGAATTTGTCCATCAGAGCTGCCGAAGAAGATACAGTCATCTCCAAGCAGATCTTCAGCGATGCCAGCCAGTTTGGGGTGATCTAGTAGGTTGTAAAAATATGGGTCTGCTTCGATTAACGGGATGATGACACGATGACCTGCTGGAAAAATCCGTGCCCCGGGCGCTGACGTATCCCCTTGGTCTTTGCCGTCAGCAATAATTGCGTTGAATCGCCAAGAAAATTCAGCAATCTCTTCAAGCGTTAGAACGGCGGGGGCTTTGACAAAGCCTAATAAGCAAAAGTGCGTTTTCTGATCATCCGTCAACATGATGCTCTCTCAAGGTCAGAAGTTTAGACAAACCTCAGTTTCACATCCGGTTGGGCAAGGTCATACTTCACTGCAAGGTCATAAAATTTTTCCAACCCAGCAGTTTCGGCGTTGCCGAGTTCGTAGAAAATATGTTCAGTTAGATAATCTCGACATAACGTTTCCGGGAAGCCGAGTTTCTGGGATTCGATTTGAACAATCTCAGGGATTTTATTGATTCCGCACTCCTTCGCGTTCAAGAGGGTTTGAGGAACTTCTCCCAATTCAACATCGGCCCGTGCTACCCAGCAGGCATAGACAAACGGCAATCCCGTCAATGTGCTCCACTCCGCGCCGAGATCTAAGGCATAATCTGTTGCACCGAGTCGTCTCAATGCCGCATCTCCAATCAACAGGACCGCATCCGTATCGGCAGATTGCGGATCAATATCAGGCGAACAGGATTGAAATTCAGGGCGAAGGTTATATTTTTCAGCGAGTACAATCTGTACAAGTGCGCGAGATGAGCGTGAGCTGGTATCAAGCGCGACACTGCGAATATCCGGAATTGGCACACGACTGAGCAGTTGGATGCTCAGGACGGGACCGCGCGAGCAGATTGAAATATGCCGAATGATTCTATACTGAATGTCTGTCCGGAAATATTCAATGATTGGAATCAACCCGACATCGAGATCGCCGTTCCTTAGTTCTGTGGCTAAACGACTGGGGACTGCCAAGCTGAGTTCGATCTCCTCGCCGCTGGGGAAGTGGGGATCCTCAACAAGAGGGTAAATCAGTGGTTTCGTGTTGAGAAACGAAACCGCCCCAACTTTCACGCGGCTTTTCTGTGCCATTGATTTCCTTCTCGAATAATTTCGTTATAGAGCGTATCGCGCTCAACGGAAATGCGCCCGGCTTCCTCGATTAACTGAATAATCTCTTCTGCTGATATTGCTTCCGGTGTGTCAGCGCCAGCCATGTGCGTAATCTTCTCCTCCGTTACTGTGCCGTCGATGTCATCTGCGCCAAAGTTCAGTGCGATTTGTGCGGTCTTCAGTCCTGTCATAATCCAATACACTTTGATGTGCGGGAAGTTGTCAAGCAACAGACGTGACACCGCTATATTTTGCAGGTCGGTTAAGCCGGACGTGCTCGGTAGGTAGTCCATTCGTGTGTTTTCCGGATGGAATGCCAACGGGATAAAGGTGACAAAACCACCCGATTTATCCTGCTGCTCACGAAGGCGAATCAGGTGGTCCACTCGATCTTCAGTCGTTTCGAGATGTCCATAGAGCATCGTTGCATTTGTTGAGATGCCGAGCCGGTGTGCTATGTCATGTACTTCAAGCCAACCCTCCGCGCTCAGTTTGCCGGGGCAAATCTTTTCCCGCGTCTCCTCCGCGAAGATCTCCGCTCCGCCGCCGGGCAGCGAATCTAGCCCTGCCTCGCGCAACGCAATTAGCACTTCTTCAACTGACATCTTGAATATCCGAGAAAAGTGGTGAATCTCCACAGCCGTAAAAAACTTGAGATGAACCTGCGGCATCCGTTTCTTCAATCCGCGAAGCATGTCGAGATAGTATTCAAACGGTAGCTTCGGGTGCAATCCACCGACACTGTGAATTTCCGTACAGCCATGATCAATTGAGTACATCGCTTTATCCAGAAACTCATCGACGCTCATCTCCCACGCCCCGTCGGTCTTTATGTCCTTCCGTGCAAACGCACAAAAGTGGCAACGTGCGTGTAGGATACACACATTCGAGTAGTCGATATGTTGATTAAAGTTATAGTAGGCGACATTTCCGTTTTGTCGCTCTCGCACGATGTTGGCGAGATACCCAACGCCGTTGATATCCGGGCTTTCATAAAGCCTTACCCCATCTTCAAAGGAAAGGCGTTCATCTGCCTGTATTTTCTCGTAAATTGGGTGCAGCGTTGAGTCTGTGATTGGTAAAAATCTTTCCATCGTCACTCCTGTGTCAATTTCTAAATTTTTCAAAGTACTGATCAATCTCGGGTCGTAGTTCAATGCCAACTCTTTCAAAGCAATGGGGACCTACACATTTGAATCCTTGACACATTGTAGTTCGGCGATTCATCGCCGCTGTACACAATTTCCAACGCTTGGTGAGTCGGGCAACTACGACAGAAATCGTAAGGTGTTCGTAGGGAACGCAGATCTGCGTTCCCTACGGAAATGCGTAAGTCCTAACAATCCAATAAATCTGGAGGCGTATCGTCTCCACCTAAAAAATTCCAAAATTCAATTGACTCAATATCGGCGTACAAAGCACCATTGTGATGCTGCACACAGTTGTAACCTTCAAACTCTGTTGGCTTAGGAACTATTTGATTCGTTCAGTGGTGCTACCTTAAGATAGTGAGCCCCACTTCCATTTTCTCTCTTAGCACTGCTATTGCCAAGATTGTACCATTTGGGTATAGCGCCAGTGCCGCCTGGACCCGGGCCCCTCCAATTCACACCCTCCTCCTCAGTCGCTTGTGTGGCAAGCCGTTTGGCTGCAACAAGGTTTTTAGCCTCAAAAATTCCTTCATACAAAATCTCCTTCTTTCTCTTTCCGAAAAGAAACAAACACCCCGGATATTCTGTCTGGATGTACTGCCATTTATATCTCTCCATATTTTGACTTCAGATGGAAGATACTTTCGGAGTACGCGCCTTTGTCTTTTTCGGTTCTATTGAGAACGGGTCGTTTATATTGATTGACAATTTGCATCCCCGAATGCTCCGCAATCGTTGAATACATATTGAACTTATCATTGGCCACCAGAAAAACATCATAATCTGAAACTAAGAATCTTTGACAATTCCACAGCACTTCTGAAATACCTTTGATATATTGCTCTCTGGCTTCTTTTCCCTTGCCCTTGAAGAGCGGTCCAATCTCCAGTTCATCTTTTCGGTCAAATTCAAATAAATCGTATGCGTAGGCATGTTGTTCGTGATAGTTGATTAGTCCAACATAAGGTGGACTAGAAAAAACTCCTTTAATCTTCTGTTCTTTTACGAGTTGTGCAAAATCTGGTTTATCTGCCTTTAACGCTTGGGGAATATTAATTATCCGAGAATCTCCGGTCAGACAGGTTTGAAACGTGTCTGTCCTTAATTTGTCAAACTGAATAAGGCGTTGAATTGTATCTTGACAATATCGCTCCCACCAACTCAATATTGAAAACAATGGCTTGCACATCTTGCCATGTTTTGCACAGTAGTAAACTGATGTTACAGGTTCTTTCAAGGTTGCTAAATCTGCGTGAGTCGTTGCCCGGCAAGTACGGATCGTTCGACTCAAAATAATCTGAATCACCCGCTGTGTCGCACGATTTTGGATATGTTTGACATGCTCAAAGACAAGGTCGATTTCATCTCTTACAGTCGATAAGTACCACATGTCGAGGAAATTCTCTGATTTTCTTTGCCACAACTTGATTCCGTATTGGTTGATTAGTTGAAAATATCTGAGTGTAAATTGATCTTCTTTTTCTTTGCCATATTTCTCTTGATCGATCTGTCCTTGCCTGACCTGATATTTGAAATCAGGGGAGGGAAAGTAGGCATTATTAAACTCGTTAAGTTCTTCAGCGAGTTGTGCTTCAAATTGAGCGACATTGGATTCGCTGATAAACCGCTTCAAGGCGTTTGTGATATTGTGAATTTCATTTTGTACATCAACGAGACTATGTTTTTCTATTTTGATATTGCTGATGAGCGTATTAAATGCGGAAATATCAATGCCGATAGCGTGCATTCCAAGTTCGTTAGATTGTACCAGTGTTGTGCCGCTACCACAAAACGGATCAAGGATAATATCACCTTGTTTGAAATACACATCTTTTTTAAAATCATCCGTGTGATCATCTAAGAAATACTCAACCAGTTGTGGGATGAATTTGCCTTTATATGGATGGAGTCTATGAACATGTTTCGTCGTATCAGCTAAGAAATTCAGTTGTGGGATGAATTTGCCTTTATATGGATGGAGTCTATGAACATGTTTCGTCGTATCAGCTTCTTTCAGATAATCAAATGACAGTCCCCAATTAATATCTTTGCCTAGTTGTGCTTTCCAGTCAATCTCTCGTTTTCCTATATATGAGTCATAATACTTAATCAAATCCTGTTTTGAAACCCTTGTGGAACCATTGCTGTCATATTTGCGGATTCTTCCATATTGGATTAGATAAGAGATATTGGAAGTTGTCACATTTTTCTTGGTATAGTCTGTAGCCCATCTGCTGGCTTCAGGAACTGACATTAAATCTGCGTCTTCAATCATTTTGACTCTGCCCCTTCATTCGGAGTTCCACACAAATTCCCATGATCTTATATCAGTATTATAGCCCAGCCTATGCAGTGGTGCAAGCGAATATTTGGTGTTGCCTCCGGCTTTCCTTTCTGATAGACTTTCCATGCTGCGTAACCTACCGGTCTATACTTACGAGGTAAGCTGTAATGAACCCTACACCATCCCGCATCATCACACTGATGACCGACTTTGGGACAAGTGATAATTACGTCGGTGTCATGAAAGGTGTGATTCTGAGTATCAATCCGCAGGCGCAAATTGTCGACATCACGCACACTATTCCGCCGCAGGATATCCACGGTGCTGCGTTCCTAATTGATTCTGCATATCGGTATTTTCCAACCGGTACTATCCATCTGATAGTCGTAGATCCAGGGGTAGGCAGTGAGCGCGGAGCCATCGTCTGCCAAACGCAAACCGCCTACTTCGTCTGTCCGGATAACGGAATTGTCACTCACCTCCTCCATAACAATGAAGAGTCTATCCACGCGGTTACAGTCGAGAACTCGGCTTACTTCCTGCCACAGGTTAGCAACACCTTTCATGGGAGAGACATCTTCGCACCCGTTGCAGCACACCTTTCACGCGGTGTATCTATTGATAAACTGGGAAATCCGGTTACAAATCCCGTGCAACTGCCTATCCCAAAGCCCGAGGTGACGACTGAAACGATTGTTGGTCACGTCATCTGGATTGATTCCTTTGGAAATTTAATCACAAACATATCTCACGAAATCTTGGAATTGCTGGCAGGACAGAACAATGTTGTCATCCATGCGGGAATTGCAAGGATTGACCGCCTCAACCACTCGTATGCTGAATCGGTAGTCGGTGAGCCGTTAGCAATTATTGGCAGCTCTAATCGATTGGAAATCTCAATCAACCAAGGGGATGCGGCACAAGTTCTTGGACTGAGGCGGGGGGACGCAATCACAGTTGCTATGAGATGATACCAACTTAGCCCTGCGGAGTTTCGATACTGGAGATGGCAGTAAATATTCATGAATCTACTTCATTGTTGCTTCGGACATACCTTCGGGTTTTGGATAGGTTTCTAGGAAGCCGTTTGGTGTGCGGAGGAGATACTTCAACCAGCTTGCCTCCGGTGCATTTTCAAAGAGATTTTGGTAAAGTGCATCGCCGCCAAAAGAATTTGCAATGACCCCGGGACAGTAAGTGAAAATAATTGTCCGACGTACGTTATCTGTGGTATTGAATGAGCCATGACGCATATCATGGGTAAAAAGTAGGACGGACCCCGCCTTCATTGGGATTTCAATGTACATATCCTGCAATGCATCGTCGGAAGGTGCTGGGTAGTTTGCCTTGTGACTGCCCGGAATAACCTGCAATCCACCCTCGCCTGGATTGATGTCGCGCATTGCATAAAATACTTGAAATAGATTGTGATGGATACGATCGTTAAAATGATAGTAGTTATGTGTTATTGAGGGAGTGTGATTGGAGTGATAAACTGTCCTGCCCCCATTCCACTTAAATGTAACCCACGTAGACTTGAGTCTGGGACGGTCCACCATCTCATCGATATAGGGAAGCACCTTCGGATTCACAACAAGGTCTAGTAGGGACGTTTCCTGATTTAGGATGTCGTCGTATCTGATTTCAGGGTTTGCCGATTTTGGCAGGGCGCGAAAATCTTGCAACGCCTTTTCTTCCCAGATATCCAGACGTTCGTTTAGATAGGCAAGATAGTCAGGCTCAATGGCATCTTCGATCAGCAGATACCCGTTCACATCGTAGTGATACAGTTCTTCGGAAGTCATTATAAAACGTTCCTTTAGGGCTACGACGGCTATCGTTGTTCCCCGCTTGAGATGCAACAGTTCGAAATTCAACTATCCTATGGTTCTTCTACCGGTGCATACTCCGGGAAAACCTTCGGATACGTACGTCCAGTCGAGACTTGGCGCGTTGCTGCGTCAATGTAACACACACTGAATCCGCGCCGTGGACGATTTGTGGTATTGACCTCTGAGCGGTGTAAGGTCCAATTATGCAACAACACCACCTCGCCCATCTCCATCTCCAGATAGATTCGCTTTTCGTCTGGTGCATGAATTGCCCGTTCTTCGGGAGATAATTGATCGCCCTGTTCAGGGATAAGACTTTTGTGCGATCGCGGTATAATTTGTAAGCACCCGTTAGCGACACTCGTTGGATCTAATGCGGTCCAAATCGTCACCTTTGGTGGAATACTCAATCCCCAACCACCAGCGCCGTCCTGATGCCAATTGATCATGACTCCTCGTTCTGCTGGCTTGTTGAAGAACATCGTTCGAAAGGCGGACACCTCCTCACCGATAATCTTCTCGGTGATGTCCCGAAACAGGGGATGTCGTATGTAGGGCAGGAACAACGGATCCTGATCGAGGTCCTGAATCTTTCGATACTTCAGCGAAGATCCCTTAAACTCTTTCGTCTGCTTCGACAATTCTGAGTGACCCGCTGATGGGCACAACTGCATCAGCATATTGTCGTAGCGGATCTTCCCTAGCATAATGTCGTCAATTCGTTGACAGAGTGCCTCAATCTCTTCGTCCGGAGCAACTTTGCCCAAACGCACATACCCCTGTTCGTGAAATATCTCAAGTTCATCGTCGGTCAAAACTGGTCCATGTAGGTTCGCCATAGTACAGCCTCCTGATAAGGGTATAGGTTAATTTGCTTGTTCAACGGTTTAGCGAGGTTTGCGGTAGATAGTTACCTCCATGGCATCACGCTTGACCCAAGGCAGATCTGTCTCAAACCAATGGATTCGACTCTCATAGTGAGAACGAACATGGCTCAAATAGTCCGCCATACCCGCTGCCCCGATTCCCACGTTATCCGCGACAACAGTTGCCCCGTCGGTCAGCCGTGATTCAATCGCCCGAAAACAGGGGAAGTAGTTGCTGTAGTTATTGTCAAGCAGTAGGAAGTCGACCGGTTCGTCGATAGTTTTCAGCACTTCCGTGGCATCACCAATCCGCGAATCGATCAAATCCGCGACGTTAGCGCGTTTAAAGTTTTCTTGTGCCTCATGGGCGCGTCCTGAATCGATTTCGACCGTGATTAAGCTGCCCTTGCCAGCGGCTCTGAGCACAGCGACCATCCAGAGACCTGAATAGCCGATAGCGGTGCCACATTCAACGATCAAGGTCGGATGCGCATTGTGAACAAGGTCTGCGAGAAACTCCGCTTTTTCAGACCCTAACATCGGGATGTGATGTTCTCGACATTGTTGATCTACCTCTTGTAATACCCGATCAAATACCGCCATTGGTGTTCCGTCCCTCCTTAATTCTCAGGGCTCAGCTTTTCATGCAAATGTCCCTTGTTAATCTGCGCGGAACGTCCCTTCCCGCTGAACTCGCTCATAGGTGCGGGCGAAGTCGGCTGAACCATCATCTTCCCATATTTTGGACCTGATTCCTCGGATTGTGCCCTCTTCACGTCCCGTTACTCTGGTGGGTGACACATAGGAAGGACCATAGAACGTATGTCCGCCCGGCATGTTTAGCACACCAACATGTTTGGGAGGTTCTATCGGTTTATTCGCTGCGATACGGGCAAGTGCATCTTCATCTACCTCGTATCCGAGTCCCGGTCCCTCCGGGACAGGTGATGAGCCCTCAATGACAGGAATCCGCTCGGTGGTATAGTCCTCCTCGTATTGGTCGTCTAGATTGATGGAGTGCGCTGTGTGGGTCGGCAACACCGCTGCTAAGTGCAGCGCCATTGCTTTGCCAAGTGTGCCCGACTCAAACTGGAGTATTGTCTGGATATTGGATTTTCCACAGGCAAAGCCGGTCGCAACAGTATCTCCAATTGAGCCACCAATCATATAGATGTCTGCGACACCGTGGATTATCTCTTGGACGCTTCCGAGCGGTGTGCCATGCATGATAATCGGGAGACGGGTCTGTTCGCGCAAGCGACGCCAGCCATCTACGTCGTTCTTTACGAGTGGGTCTTCGATATAACCGACAATTGGGTGGTTGCGCTCCAATTCCTGAACGATAGGAAGGACCGCTGCTAAGCTCCGGTTACCATTGAAATCGTAATGAATCTTAAAACCATCTGGCGCGACCTCTTCAGCGAGCCGGGTCTGTTCCATCACGTCGTGGTAATCGCAGGTATGCATCTTAAAGATGGTATAACCTTGGTCCGCCGCCCGACTGATTTCGTCGCGGAATGTTTCGGGTGACGCGGGGCGAGTCCATGCTGCAACTGACACTGCATCCCGGACCTTTTGTCCTATTAACTTATAGACGGGCACCTCAAGATACTTTCCCATTACATCGTAGAGGGCGCAATTCAACGCGGATCCATAGGGTAGATGGTTGTTGATGAAGTCAAACGGGTTGCGCCCGATAAGTGACGCCGCGATTGCTGGATCGGGTTGTCCACCGGGACGCACGCGCTGGTCGCCGTAGCCGATTATTCCGGCATCCGTTTCCACTTTGAAGACGGTGCGGTGATCTATACCATATAGATCAACCTTACGATTATCGTAGCGTTTTGCAAGGCGAGGATAAATTGGTATCACATCAATATTGGTAATTTTCATCTTAACCCTCCTCGTACGGTACAAACTTCCATTCACGCAGAGATTATATGTACGAAAGAAAAATACACTCTAGTCAGACTTCTTGACCCGTATATTAACAGATCTTGGGATGTGATTCAAGTAAATGGCTAATGTCAGAACAGAATCTATCAGTTTCTTTGAGGGGGTAGGAACCGCTGCTAAATCAGACTGTCCAACCTTTTACCATGTACGCCTGCAACGTGCCACTCTCGTCCGAGTTAAAGAACCCCGTACTGCCATCTGGCGAGAGAAACGGGTGGATATGACTGTTTTTCTCCCAAGAAGAGCGTGGGTTGAGCAAGAAGGTGATGTCTTCCAACGCCTCCGTTTCATCGGTGGGTAACTCCGCCAGATAGATTGCGCCTCCACCGTCTCTGGGCCCAGCGTCCGTAATCAGACGCCGTCCAGCAAGATCCGTGGCAAAGTGATAGAAATCGGGGTTTGGGAAATCTCGCGATAGATCGTTACGCGTCCCACTTGGTGTGTTGATTCCCAAATGTCCCACATGCGGTATGGCTCTTCCTTCAATAAGTTGACAACTCTTCGGTTCCCGGGTGGAAGTGCTGGTAAGTGCCCTCGCGCTACGCCCAATCCAACACTGATGGCCCTGACAGAATTCAACTCCGTTCCGACCCCAAGGTAGATCTCCGAGCCTCGTTCCATCGTCGCGGATAACGTGGATGTCCGCCCCGTCTCCCCCAGTCAGCCGGGCAACTTTTCCTGTCGGATCGCAGGTATTCCCATGGTTCTCTTGAATCAAAATATCGTGGGCCTCTTCAGCGTCGAGGGACCGGCTGTACTGTGGGTGCATGTTGCACCAGCTCTGTCCGTGGATGATCAGTTCAACGGATGCCTTCTCCAAGTCAAAAACCATCAAGCCCCATGGCGCCTCCGCTGTTTTTCCATCGCCGAAAAAGGCAGAAATCGCCAGCCGCTTTCCGTCGGAGGATATTGTAGATAGCGGATAAGGACGACTCGGACGAAGATTGGTATCAGAAAGTGGGGCGTCAATAGTCAACACTGTTTCTCTGCCAGTGCCGTCCATACCAACTCGCTTGAGCGTCAGGCTTCCGTCGCCGGGGTGGGTCGCATCAATGAAGTAGTAAAGGGTTGTTCCATCAGGCGAGATGGAAGGAGCGGTTGCACCGGTTTCTTCCGTAATTGGAATGAGCTCACAATTGTTCTCTAGGTCGCAAATCAGGTACTTGTGTTCAGGGTCTTGCGGATCCGATCCATGTGGATGCGCTGAGCGATGTAGGATAAACCGCTTCGAATCCAGCGTAAAGATCTGTGCCTCCATATAGATGTGTGAACTGGGCACCTCCTCCGTTGTCAGTTGGATGATTTCCAACCCTTCGGGGCTGACTTCGCTTTGCAGATCGGGTCGTTTTTTCATACTCACCCTCCATATTCTATGGAATTACTGTCGTGTTCTCTGTTGGTTAATAATCTACCTGTGATACTATTGTCGCATCTCGCTTTTAACGGTCTCAATTTCCATTCCAGTTTAGCATCAATTGGGGATTCAATCAAGAAAAGCCTGTTGCTCTAATGGCCGCATCGTGGTAATATTTAAGCAGTTCAGCTATTGCTTCGATTAACCGAAAATTGAACTCGAAATCGAATCCGATAGAATTTTCGGATTTATGAAGTGGAGATACCATGTACTTAAAACATACACGCCCTTACCAGCTGAAGGAAGCCATAGAACGTGGGGATCCCCTGCTTGTGCCAGCAGGTTGCATTGAGACCCATGGGCCTCACATGGCAATAGGACACGACACGATTATCGTTGAAGAGATCTGCGCTCGGATCGCTGAAAAAGTGAAGGTCGTCATAGCACCGTCTTTCGACTATGGTCCCACCGGATACGCACTCGGTGGTCCCGCTGATGGCACCATTGATCCAGATTACGCTGCATTTGGAGGGCACGTCAAAGCAATCCTTAAAAATTTCCGAGAGATGGGGTTTAAGACTATCTACGTGCTCATCATGCATCAGGGTATGGAGGCACCGCTCGCCTTAGCCTTCAAAAAGGCGGCAGCGGAACTTTCTTTTGAGAGCATTTTGGAACGAGGGTATCCGCACGGCTGGTGGGGTGTGGAATCCTTGAAGGACGAGGCGGGACCGTTGTCCGGTCATATCGACGTTCAACCCATGATTCTCCCCGAGGCATCGCCCCCGGCCGGCGGTGACCATGCTGGCTATAACGAAACCTCTTTTCTACTAGCGACTCGGCCCGAATTGGTAGAGCAAGATCGCTTAGACGACACAGCACCTTGGTATTGTCGTCAAGATGAGGAGAGGAATAGTTGGACTGCCAACGTCGAACATGGTCAGGCGATGGTCGATGCAGTCGTAGCAGCTTGGGTAGAAAGAATTGTATCCCGCCTGTAAGGTAAATGCCAAATGACATTTGCAGATAAACAGATCACCGTCTTCGGGCTTCATCGCAGCGGTGTTGCCGTTGCTAGGTTGCTAGACGATCTTGGTGCGAAGGTTCTTGTAACCGATCCAAAATCTAGCGACGAACTCCAAGCGGACATTGATTCCCTAAAAGACCGGGACATCGATTTTATTTTCGGTGGCCATGATCAGCGCTGCATTGAAAAAGCGGATCTGATTGTCCTTTCGCCGGGAGTGCCGTTGGATATCCCAATTTTACAGGAAGCACGTTCAGCAGGCATCCCAATTACCGGTGAACTGGAAGTTGCTGCAAATCTCTGCGCCGCGCCGATGGTTGCGATTACAGGAACAAAGGGCAAGTCAACGACCACGATTCTAACAGCTGAACTTCTCAAGTATGGAAATTTTCGCAGAGTGTGTACCGCCGGTAACATTGGGGTTCCCCTGTCAAGCGAAGTCCAAGATTTAACGGCTGAAGACCTCGTTGTTATTGAGGCTAGCAGTTTTCAGTTGGAAACTACACAGAGGTTTCGACCGGTGGTCAGCGTTGTGCTAAACCTATCGCGCGATCATCTCGATCGACACGGAACAATGGAAGCCTATCGTACGGCAAAGCTAAAGATCTGTGCGAACCAAACATCGACAGACCGGATTGTGCTAAATCGTTCGGATCAACAAGTTTTGGACTTTGCCGATGCGACGGAGGCGGAAACACTCTATTTTACTGACACGACTACTGTCGAAAAGGGTACTTATGTAAAAGACGGCAAAATTTTTTCTCGATGGAATGGCGAATCCCACTGGATCTGTGACGTTGGAGACAGTCCCTTGCCCGGAAGACATAATCTCCAGAATGTCCTTGCTGCAATTACTGTTGGACAAATTTTCAACATTTCACCGCATATGATACGTTCCGCCATGTCTGGGTTCTCCCCCGCCGAACATCCCCCGCTTGAACACGCCTTTGAGCTAGTCAAAACAATTAATGGCATCCGGTTCATCAACGATTCCAAAGCCACAAATGTCGCGGCGGTCAAAGCCGCAATAGAATCATTGACAGATCCGATTCTACTGATCATGGGTGGATACGATAAAGGAAACAGTTATGAACCACTCATTGAGTGTGTCCAATCGAAGGTCAAAGTGTTAATTCTACTCGGATCGCACACCGGAATAATACGAAACGCCCTTGAAGCGCATGTCGTTACACGGGATGCAGCAACAGTTAGCGATGCTGTTGCGCTCGCGTACTCACAGGCAGCACCGGGCGATGTCGTACTTTTATCCCCGGCGAATGCAAGTTTTGACATGTTCATAGATTATAAGGCGCGTGGTCAAGCGTTTCGGGAGGCTGTTAACCACCTTGAATCGACAGAGGCAACCTCAAAATCCTAGACTCATCTGGAAAAATTATCCGATTAAAGGAGGAATAGACCACGTCCTGCTATTCATCACGCTATGTCTTGTTGCAATCGGTATTGTGATGGTCTACAGCTCAAGCAACATGCTTGCCTATGAGTTGTATAACCAAAACAGCTATCACTACTTGAAAATGCAACTAATCGCCTGCATGCTCGGGTTGGTCGGCATGTTCGTTGCCTCATACTTCCCTTATCAGTATTATCAAAGGTACGCGAAGCTTATTTTATTTCTGTCATTGATCGGTTTGCTGCTGGTGTTTTCGCCAATTGGACACGATGTTCGTTCGGCAGGCGGCATCAGATTTCACCGATGGATTCGGATATCGGGTTGGCAATTTCAACCCGTTGAGTTGGCCAAGCTTGGGTTGATAATCTATGTTTCTCACTTCCTCATCAACAAACATAGCCGGATCCGGAGTTTCACCCGAGGTGTACTGCCGACCATTCTTATCCTATCAATCACATTTATCCTGCTGTACAAGCAGCCTGACTTTGGATCGGCGGTTCTGCTGAGTCTATCAGTTCTGGTTTTGCTGTTCGTGGGTGGCGCACGCCCCTCACAGATTGTTCTTATTGTCGGAATTGCCTGTTTTTTTATCTATTCATCCATTCAGGACGATGTCTATAAAATGCAGCGAATTCAAGGCTTTCTGAGTTCGCTAAAATTTCCCTATGAAGGGCACTATCAGGTTAACCAATCCTTAAATGCGCTTGCACTCGGCGGACTATTCGGTGCAGGTATCGGCAACAGCGTTTTCAAGCTCTTTCATCTCCCTTACCCGCATACCGACTTCATCTTTGCGATTCTTGGTGAAGAACTTGGTTTTGTGGGTGTGGTTGGCATTATTGTCCTATTTATGTTGCTCATCTGGAGGGGCATCCATATTGCTCAACGTTCCACGGATGCGTTTGGAGGTTTAATTGCTATCGGAATTACCACACTCATTGGGTTGCAAACTGTTGTTAACATTGGTGTGGTGACCGGCATGCTTCCTGCAAAAGGTATTACGCTACCTTTCATAAGTTACGGCGGCTCATCACTCTTAGTCAGCTTGTTCAGTATCGGCATTCTGTTGAACATTTCGCGTGACATGAATGAAACGTCGGACGCACTGGCACGTATAGAGATTAACTCTTGATAAATCCAGAGAAGGTGTCCCAGCCGGTTCGACGATTCCCGTTATAGCGTTAGCTATGGGAACTCCTATCCGTCGAGCCAAATCCAGCAAACCGTTTTACTCTACACAGTGCTCTATTCAGTACAAGTCCATAGTACAGATGAGGTTTAGGCTGATGCCACGAATCGTGATTTCAGGTGGCGGTACTGGCGGTCACATCTATCCCGCAATCGGTATCGCTAAAGAACTCGTGCAACTCGACGCGGGGACCGAGGTTATTTTTATCGGTGGGGCAGACCGTCTCGAATCGACGCTCGTTCCGCAGCATGGATTTCGCTTCCTACCGATTTCCGTTGCAGGTTTTCCGCGAAAATTAACGTGGCGATGGATACCCACTGTTTGCAAAGTCTGTTCTGGTTTTGTGAAATCATTATGGTTACTCAAAAGCTTGAAACCTGGTGTTGTTGTAGGAACAGGCGGGTATGTCTGTGGTCCCGTGCTGCTCGCAGCTGTATTGCTCGGTATACCGACGGCTATACAGGAACAGAATGCTGCCCCCGGACTGACAAATCGTATTTTAGCGCGTTGGGCAAAAGCGATCTATCTTGCGTTTGAAACCCCTGAAACACACTTTCCAGCTGATAGAGCGATGGTGATTGGGAATCCAATTCGCCGAACAATCGGAAGAGTTGAACGAACCTGCGAAACTTATGAGTCACTTGGACTAGATCCAAAACGGAAAACTGTATTTGTAACGGGTGGCAGCCAAGGTGCACAGGCAATTAACCAAAATGTAACCGACTCCCTAAATGACTTAGCACCGGTCCATCAGCACCTTCAGTTCGTCCATCAAACGGGAAAAGCTGATTACGAAGTTGTTAAGACACGTTATCAGCAATCGTCACTTCGACATGTGGTACAACCGTACTTTGATCCCATCGAAACAATCTATAGTATTGCCGATTTGATAGTGTGCAGAGCCGGTGGTATGACAATCGCAGAAACCACCGCGTGTGGTATTCCAGCGATCTTTATTCCTTTGCCAACTGCTGCTGGGGATCATCAGAGACTGAATGCCCAAGCAGCTACAGACGCAGGGGGAGGTGTTGTGCTGGATCAACCGACATTAACAGGCCGCAAACTTGCTAACGAAATCATTAGAATTATGGACGATCCAGAGGAACAGCAGCGAATGGCAGACCAGAGTCGTAAATTGGGCAATCCACGCGCAGGCGAAGAAATTGCCCAATCAATCATCTCTCTCGTAAAATATAACCCTTAAATTTAGGAAGTTTACGTCTATGTTTGGAAAAACTCGTCATATTCACATCATTGGTATTGGAGGTTCTGGATTGAGCGGGATTGCTGAGATCTTGCTGAACCTCAATTTTTACGTTTCCGGATCCGATCTACGCGAAACAGAAGTCACTGAGCACCTGGCAGCGCTGGGCGCGAATGTTTATTATGGTCATGCAGCAAAGCAGATCGCCGGGGCGGATGTTGTTGTTATGTCTCCCGCTGTTTCGCTCCAAAATCCTGAGATAGTTGCGGCGAAGGAGCGCAAAATTCCTGTTATCCGTGGTGCAGAAATGCTCGCGGAGATTATGCGGATGAAATTCAGCGTCGCGGTGAGTGGGACGCACGGAAAGACCACTACAACTGCGATGACAGCGGCGGTGCTAGACAAACTAGATCCGACCGTTGTGGTTGGAGGCAAGTTGGTCAGCTTGGGCAGCCATGCTCGGATTGGGCAAGGGGAGATGATGGTGGTTGAAGCAGATGAAGCTTACGGTTCAATCGAAAAATTCTTCCCAACAATCGCGGTGGTAACATCAGTTGATGCCGATCATCTTGACTATTATAACAGTGTGGAGGAGATCGGAGAGACGTTTTTAGAATTCATCAACAAGGTCCCATTTTACGGTACAGCCGTGCTATGTTTAGATCAAGAGAACATCCAGCAGCTAATTCCCCGAATCGAAAAACGTTACGTGACTTACGGAATCGAAACACGCGCAGACTTGAGGGCAGAGCGATTGAGTATTGACGGTCCGACCTCTCACTACCGCATCCATGCACATGGAGAAATATTGGGCGAAATTCATCTTAAAATGCCGGGCAACCACAATATCTTGAACTCATTAGCCGCGGTTGCTGTTGGACTAGAGTTAGGGGTGCCGTTTGATTCGATTCGAGAAGCCCTCGAGTCTTTTCGTGGGGTCCATCGTCGTTTCGAAATTATTGGTCACGTCAACGATATCATTGTAGTAGACGATTATGCACACAATCCCGCAAAACTAAAAGCGACCTTTCAAGCCGCACGTGAAAGCTATAATCGTCGTATCGTTGCTGTTTTTCAGCCGCACCGCTACCAACGAGTGAAGCATCTTGCCGAAGAGTTTTCGAGGTCGTTCTATCAAACAGATGTCTTACTCGTCAGTTCGATTTATGGAGCCGGAGAGGCGCCAGTCGAAGGAGTAACAGCGGAAAAACTGGCACGTGCAATCCAAGCACATGGACATCGGCATGTGATTTATATTCCTGACAAAGACGAAATCACGAAGACTCTCGTAGACATCGTTCGGCCCAATGATATTGTGATCACAGTTGGGGCGGGTGACATTTGGCAAGTTGGTCGTGAATTATTGGACAAGCTTGGCGGAACCGATGAGGCGTTAGGCAATCGTTGAATACAATTTTCTCACAATTCAGGCCTGTCAAACTTAGTCCAGTATGTTGGTGAAGGAACCACAAAACTGCTATATTTGGGATCTAATACGCTTTCTTATTAGGCGTGAAAAATCGTGGCAGCGAGGTCTCTTAAATGCGTATGCCACGAGATATTGTGTGTTTTTTGTCAAAATATACAAAAAATCGTGGAAAAAGCACGGTTTGGGGCAGATTTTGTTAAATTTTTGGTTGATATTTGCAATTGTTTGTCGTATAATCAATTACATCATGGCAAAACAAGTTGTACAATTTCGATTGGATAAGGATTTGCACGATTTCGTCAAGAAATATGCCGAGCTCAGGCGTATGTCTGTCAGTCAGGTCATGCGGCTGTGCGTCCTTGATTTTTACGAAGAACATCGGAACGAAGAAGATCTGATGGAGGTGGATGATGTTTCTGACTCAACAGATCAAGGTCAATGACGATACGGTTGACATTCTGGCAAAAGAGAACGGGGAAATCCGCACGATAATACAGTTAAATGTCGCCGCGTTATTCGTGCAATCAGCTTTTGGGAGCCGGTGTAGAGATTGGTAATAAAGCCTGTGGCTGGAACCATAGCCTGTCCCAAGAGCAGCCAAATCGAAATGCTACAATGGTTGCATTTTTGTGGCTTGAGAGCAGACTCCTATTTCTTATGGACGGTTACATACTAACATGCACATCCACTAGGTCTTTATTTCGTGCAATCTTCATTGCGTCAATCTTCCAATCAATTTAAAGCGCGCCTAATTTCGGCACCTGAAAATTCTTCTTCGCATACGGGGCGTTATTTAATAATTGGTATAACATGTGTAGTTGGATTGCTTTTCATCTATTATTTGGCGTTAGAGGTTGGCTTTTTTCATCTGAAGCAGATTTCCGTTTCCGGCAACGCGCACTATACACAAAAGGAAGTAATTGCCGCTCTGAATTTAAGTCCTCGGCAAAGTGATGTGCATACCATTTCAAGGTCTGTGATTGAACAACGTCTCAAACAGAAACTCAGTTACGTCAAACAAGCCCATATTTCAAAAAGTATTCTAAAACGCTCGTTGACGCTTGAAATAACCGAAAGAGAACCAGTTGCACTGCTGATGTACCCAGAAAATAGTCGTATTCGCTTTGTGTTGGTTGATCTTGAAGGTTATGTGTTAGAACATATAGAATTGCTGTCAGGTTCCAATACGATTGTCACGATTATCAATAATGGACAGCAACTTCCCAGGATTGGTGATCAAGTGGATTCTGGTAGCGTTCAACTTGCCCTGAACGTGCTAAAATTGGCTCTGAGTCTGGCGCCGGAAGTTGTATCCACGTTACAAACAATTGATGCAAATCAGCCGGATAAGATTACGCTCCAATTTAGCAATCTCCCTATAGTATGGATTTCATCGGATTCTATCAAAACTGGCATTTATCATATTAATTTATTTATGAAAAACCAAACCGTACCTTCGGGGAAAGGGCAACATACCTCAAATCCTCTTGATGGCTATTTGGACGCTAGGTTCAAAGATGCCATATATTGGGGAGGGCGATAAGATGGCAGAAGAAATTATTGTTGGCCTAGACATCGGTACTAGCAAAATTGCTGTGATTATCGGAAATACTTGGCAAGGTGATCCGGAAAAAATCGAGATTATAGGCGTTGGTACTGCCCCTTCTGAAGGGTTAAGGAAGGGCGTTGTTGTAGATATAGATCTCACGACAACGGCGATTCGTCAAGCTGTCGAAACGGCTGAACTTATGGCAGGTGTGCAGATTGGATCGGTATATGCCGGTATCGCAGGAGGACATATCACCGGACAAACCTCTCACGGTCTCGTTGCGGTTTCAGGAGAAGGGCATGAAATTACACAATCCGATGTGGAACGCGCGATTAACGCTGCTCAGGCAATGAAGATTCCGGTTGAACGGGAAATACTGCATGTGATTCCGAAAGGCTTTATCGTTGACGAGCAAGGGGGAATTAAGGATCCGGTTGGCATGTCTGGGGTTCGTCTGGAAGCGTACGTTCATATCATTACGGGTGCCGTTGCGTCTGCACAAAACCTCGTAAAAAGTATTTATAATGCAGGGATTTCTGTTGAAGATATCATTTTAGAACCTATCGCTTCTGCCGAAGCGGTCCTAACACCTGAGGAAAAGACAGTGGGTGTTGCTCTTGCAGACATGGGCGGTGGAACCACAGACGTTGTGATCTATAAAGATGGGACCCTCCATCATTCGGCGGTACTCTCACTTGGCGGTCACCATATCACCAATGATATTGCACAACTGTTAAAGATAACGCCCCAAGATGCAGACAAAATTAAGCTACGCTACGGTTGCGCGTCGGTTGATTTCGTGGATCAGAACGATGCCATTCCCATTTCAACCGTTGGAGGCGTGCACAAGCCACGTTTCATTACTCGACGCGATTTGGCAGAAATTATTCAGTATCGTATGGAGGAATTCTTAAATCTAATCGGTCAGGAAATCTACAATTGCAGTCTCACCATTCCGGCTGGAGTTGTACTTACCGGTGGAACTGCACTTCTTGATGGGCTGCTTGAATCAGCTGAACAGACTTTTCCCTGCCCAGTTCGGGTGGGATACCCCTGTGCGCTGAAAGGATTAACGGAGAAAATACACAGTCCAGTCTATGCAACAGGTGTTGGACTGGTCCTTGCCGGCGCGATGGAACATTATCGTGCTCCCAAAAGAACCTTTATCAAAGGAACGAACCTGTTCGATCAAATTTTTAGACGTATGAAGCATTGGTTTCAGGACTGGTTGTAAATACAAAGGTCCGGTTGAGATTGTATTGTAACTACAAAAAAGTATTGACTTTAATTTGAGGGTTTTCTATAATCTGAAAATAGAGTGTGGGGCTAGATGTTCTGTGCATCTTCTGCGGTTTGCGGCTGAACCGCTCTGCACTACCATCTTGACACTCGGGTGCGCTTCTCAAACAAGGGAGGGTTTAGGTTACTCCGTTAACGGGAGTATAACTGAAAATTATGAACGATAATGTAATCGAATTTGTAGAACAGGATGAATTTGCGAATGTCGCGCGTATCAAGGTAATTGGCGTTGGGGGCGGAGGAAGCAACGCGGTCAGGCGCATGATCGAGGCTGAATTAGCCGGTGTGGAATTCTATGTAGTCAACACCGATGTTCAAGCACTAAGAACGTGTCATAATGCAACCCGGGTGAAAATTGGCGAAAATACAACGGGAGGGCTCGGTGCTGGAGCGAACCCGGATACAGGACGTAGGGCAGCTGAAGAGAGCAAAGAAAATCTCCGAAGTATCGTTGAAGACGCTGATATGGTGTTTGTTACAGCTGGCATGGGAGGCGGCACCGGCACAGGCGCAGCACCCATTATAGCGGGACTTGCTAAGGAAACAGAGGCATTAACAATCGGCGTTGTTACCCGTCCATTTGTCTTTGAAGGTAGGCAGCGTGCCATCCAGGCGGAGGCAGGTGTTACTGAGATGCGTGAGCACACAGATTCCGTTATCGTTATTCCGAACCAGCGTCTCATTGAGGAGGCGGATCGGAATATGCCGATAAAGATGGGATTCCGGATGGGTGATCAAATCTTACTTCATGCTGTCCAGAGTATTTCCGATCTGATCATGGTTCCCGGTGAAATCAATCTCGACTTCGCTGATGTCAAGACAATCATGTCAAATGCGGGCGGAGCATTGATGGGAATTGGTGCGGGAACAGGTGACAATCGTGCCCAAGGGGCAGCCAAGCGTGCCATCCTGTCACCACTATTGGAAGAAAACTCTATTGAAGGAGCAACCGGAATTATCGTGAATATCACGGGTCCCAGCGACATGGCGATGCACGAATTGGAAGACGCCATGGAGGTTATCAGAGAAGCGTCCGATACAGAGCAAGTGATTTTTGGACTAGCTTATGATGACAATCTCGACGACGAGCTGCGGGTAACGGTAATTGCAACAGGCTTTGATCCACAGACGCGAAGCAGCAGACAAAAAGCAGGCCAGGGCGATATTGTGAATCTGGAAGAGTTCTTGGGACGTAATTTTCCACGGGGTAACCAAGGGAGCGCAGGTGCTTCAGGAAATACCGGCCAAACAGGCTATAATCCAAGAGGTCAGGATTCTTTTGTGCCGGCCTCAAAGTCAATGCCAGATCGCTCCACTGGCGAAGTAGTTAAACCCGATATTGCAGCAGACGATGAAGATCTGTTGGATATCCCTGCGTTTCTGCGAGTCCGCGGAAATATGAAGGACAAGAAATAACTTTCTTCTTGCCAAAATCGCTATGCAACGAGCTTTACGCCAAACCTACCAAGAACTGCTCAAGGCGGAGCACCGTCCACACTTCAATTTTCGGAAAGAAAATCGATTTGCGCTGATCTACCCGGGTGATTACGCCCTCGGTATGTCAAGCCTGGGGCTTCAAGTTATCTACTCTCTCCTCAACCAGCGCGAGGATACCTCCTGCGAACGCGCATTCCTGCCCGAACCTGAGATAGTACGTCAACTTGATAATCGCCGAACCGCCCTATTTTCCTTTGAAACACAGACTCCACTCAATCAATTTGATCTGCTCGGATTTTCCGTCTCATTTGAGTCGGATTACGTGAATATTCCGACCACGCTGGAAATGGCACGCCTTGAGCCGCTTGCTGCTGATAGAGCTGATACCGATCCACTGGTTATCGCGGGTGGGATCAATATCTCCTACAATCCCGAACCCATCGCTGATTTCATTGATGTGTTCGTTGTGGGTGAAGCGGAAGTGACTATCCAGTATCTTATGGATATTTTTGGAGAGTGGAAAAGAGCATACGCCTCCAAAGAGGACTTATTGCGCGAACTTGCGACAGTACCCGGGCTCTATGTCCCACGCTTTTATGAAGTCGATTATAACGACGAAGGTGGCATCGAAGAGATGCGGGCGAAATCGCCTGCTCCAGCCCATATCCGTTCTGCCGCAATTCCGAGTCTTGATGATGCCGAAACTTGCACCAAAATCTTTACACCGAACACGGAGTTTTCTAATGCTCACCTGATTGAGATTGTACGTGGCTGCGGACGGCAATGCCGTTTCTGTGTCGCTGACTATGCTCGACGGTGGCCAAGACATCGGTCTGTGGAGAACACGCTTCGACTCGCGGAACAAGCCCGTGGTATCACAGATCGAATCGGTCTCGTCGGCGCGTCAATCTCAGATCACCCGGATATTGATGAGATTGCGACAGGGTTAGTAGAAAGAGGTTTCCGTATCTCCTGCGCTTCCCTGCGCGCAGAAACAGTGCGTCCGCCCTTACTCGACGCACTTGCCGACAGTGAACAAGGCACAATTACAATTGCGCCGGAGGTTGCCACCGAAAATCTGCAGAAAGTTGTTAACAAGGCTATCCCTCGTCAGCGTCTGTATCATGTCCTCGAAGAAGCTGTCAAACGAGACATCCTGAACCTCCGCCTCTACTTCCTGATTGGTGTGCCCTACGAAACACCCGCCGATGTTGAAGCTATTGTTGACATGGCGAAGGAAATGCGATCTATTGTTTTGCCCTATGCGAAAAAGTCTGGACGGATGGCACAGATCGGTTTCACAATTTCGCCGATGGTTCCCAAACCCCACACGCCCTTCCAGTGGGTAGCCATGGAGGATCCCAAGACAATCTCTCGCAAACTCACTTTTCTAAAGAAAGAGTTGGGGCGTATCGGTGGGATGAAATTTTCTTCGGCGAGTGCTCGACTTGCCTATCAAGAGGCAGTATTTGCTAGGGGCGACCGGCGATTGAGCAAGGTTATTTTGGACCTTGCCAGAGGGGGCGCGTGGAAAGCTACCTTCCGTAAACACGATTTGGACCCTGATTTTTATGCGCTGCGTCCACGTTCCATCGGTGAATTCAACCCGTGGGATCATCTTGACCTGAATGTTAAGCCGGAATTCTTGCGTCTCGAACACAATAAACACGAAAAACGGTTCATGACAAGCGCCTGTGATACCACTGTTTGTAAGAAGTGTGGTGCTTGCTAAGTCAATACGAGACTCGCTCCCCTTTTCCGACTTCGCCAATGTATCTTGGCTGTTATTGAGTAGTACATTCACTTAGCGACTTCCGCATTAGCTGTCCTCGCGCAACGTAACCTTCCCGCCCAAGCCGTACACGCTCCAGATCCTCCGGAGTGACCTCTCGTCTAACCTGTGCCGGAATCCCCATTGCCAGCGCATCTGCCGGAATTTCCTGCCCCTCACGTACAACTGCACCCGCGGCGACAATTGCTCGCTCACCAATCTTGGCACCGGTCAGGATTGTTGCTCCCATCGAAATCATTGCACCATCCTCAACTGTGCATCCGTGGACAATTGCACCATGACCGATGGTAACGTCGTCGCCAATCACACACGGAAAGCCCGGATCGAGATGCACAACCGTGCCATCCTGAATATTCGTGCGATTGCCAACTTCGATATATTCCAAGTCGCCTCGCAGGACACAATTAAACCAGATACTCGATTCTTCACCGATGGTAACGGCCCCGATAATCATCGCACCGGGGGCGACGAAAGCGGACGGGTGGATTTTGGGTAATATATCTTCAAAAGCTATCTGCATTTCTCCTCCAAATTTCATTGATGTGTTACTTTAAAAACTATCAGCTCTCTATCGAATTGTATCAATAAGTCTTGATTCTATCATGCGTTAAGCTACCGGACAAAGAGATCTCCGAACTCAACTTGCAAATTGACAACGGATGTCCGTCGTGCTACAATTCCAATCGTACTATTTCTTAAACTATATTAACTAGGAGACAGACATGGAGCTAACAAACAAGGTTGCTGTTATTACTGGTGGGGCAACAGGGATCGGTGCAGCGTCTGCAATCCTCTATGCCCGCGCAGGTGCGAAGATTGTCGTAGGTGACATAAACACTGAGGGTGGTGAACAAACGGTGGCAGCTATTCAATCTGAAGGCGGCGTCGCCCAATTTGTCCAAACCGATGTCAATGTAGAATCCGAAGTCGCCAATCTAATGAAAACCGCCGATAAAGCCTTTGGTCAGCTTAACGTGTTGGTTACCTCCGCGGGTATCTTGAGCGGCCCAAGTATTCGAGTAGATGATTTTGAACAAGCGGTATTTGAGTCGGTTATTGACACAAATCTCAGAGGCACTTTTCTATCGGTAAAGTACGCCGTGCCGCTTATGGAACGGAGCGGTGGTGGCGTAATTTTATGTATCGCTTCCGGTGCGGGTGTGAGCGGTGGCAGTTCGTCGGTGGCTTACGGTTCGAGCAAGGGTGGCGTCAACGGGATGGTATTAACTGTCACGCCACAACTCGCGCCACTCAATATCCGCGTTCATACAATCTGTCCGGGCAGTATTGCCACCCCGTTGAAACTCCGACAAATCGCTGAATCGGCAGAACAAATGGGCAACTCTCCTGAAGCTGCCGTTGAAAATGCCCGTACATCACTCGGTGAGCCGGAGGGGGTTGCGCGTGTGCTGACTTTCCTTGCGTCCGATGCTGCGTCGTATGTTCGAGGAACAATCGCCACTCGGTAAGCGAGTTGTTTAATACCCTTTTTCCTTGTCTGCTACGTTAATCAGCGGTTCCCCTTTGACATAACGGTGTAGGTTGTCGATGAACAGACGCATCGTACGTGCCTCAATGTGTTGTGACCCCCCAGCGGTATGTGCGGTCAAAACTACGTTTGGTTCCGTCCATAATGGACTCTCCGGCGGACACGGTTCCGTGTAAGTGACATCCAATCCAGCGGCAGCGAGCTTGCCACTACGAAGCGCAGCGATTAAGGCGTCTTCGTCAACTACTTTGCCGCGGCTTATATTGACCAAGTAGCTTCCATCCTGCATCGCATTAAATTGTTCGTGCGACAGGAGCTTATGCGTCTCCGGCGTGATTGGACAGCAGACCACCACGACGTTGGATTTTGCCATGAACTCCAACAGCCAATCTAACTTTCCGAGTTCGGTGACACTCTCCGGTTTTTCCATCGGTTCCGGATCGACCGCGATTACGTTAAACTCAAAGGCTTTCGCGCGTGCGGCAATTGCGCGACCGATGCCGCCAAGCCCCAAAATTCCCATTGTCATCCCGGCTAATTCGATGCACGGTGCCTTTTCCCACCGTTTCTCCTTCATAAAATCGTACTGTGTGATAATGCGGCGTGTGAGCGACAATAACAGGGCAAATGCGTGTTCCGCAATCTGTGAACCGTGCATCCGTCGGCTATTGGTCAATATAATATCACTATCTTTGAAGGCGGGATACATCATTCCTTCGACACCGGCGGAAGCGACCTGCACCCAACGCAGTGACTTGGCTTTAGCGAGATCCCCTTTGCCGATATGTCCGTAGATGATATCGACATCGGAAACGTGGTTACCGATAGCCTCTCCCGGCGGCAAAAAGCAAATCTCGACCTCGGATGGGGCATCTTCACTTATCGCTTCGACCTCCGGACTGTATCTTCCTGTAATCAAGGCTTTGAGCTTTGACATTGTAGGTCCCTTTCGTTTGTTAAGACAGATTACTGCACAGAACTATCCACAGTTACAGAGCCAATTTGCCGACTTACCTATCCCTACGATTCCGAAGCGGCCCAAACACCATTTGGAGCAAGTGCCAGAGCCTGCTCAAGATGTACCATCCGCTCCGGTCCTGCCGTTTCTACCATCTTATCCCCATAGACCTTACCCTTCCCGAAACGAGACACAAGGTCCAGTTCTTTGCGTAGGAAGTGTATCTCGTCTTCCTTATATCGATATCCACAGTTAATGGTGAACATACGACGTTGGGTACCACCGCCCCAAGAACTGTGTTTCAAGGCTTGGTTGAAAATGACTAGATCACCTGGATTCGATTCAAGGGCTACCGCAGGAACCGAAGGTCCATCGAGCGCGTAAGTCTCTTCCAAGCTGCCGATGTTCTTTTGGACCGTTTCAGCGTATAGTTCCCCATATCTGTGGCTGCCCGGAATAAAGCGCACCGCCCCGGTGTCAGCAGTCAGTGGATCAAGGTAAAACGCCATCTTGTAGAAACGGACAGGTCGGGGCCAACCGCCATCGGAATGCCAACCGGTATCCCCACTGTAAAAATTGCCGTCGCTACCAAGATAGGTGTAATCTTCGCCCAACAGGCTAGCGAAGATGCCATCGATCCGGTCATCGTCGAGGAGCGAACTGAGGTATTCACTTTGACCGATGAACGGTACGATATATGTGCGTTGTGTTTCGGGGTGATCGATGTTCAGGTCAATCCAGACCTGTTCAAACGCCTCGATGATCTGATCGATGCAGTCATTGAGAAAGCCGGGAAAGTGGAGATACCCGAATGTGTCCATGAAACGGTGTTGTTCTGGAGTGAGTCGGAACTTTGGCATGAGAGACCTCCTTTGGGGAAAATGTGAATGCGCGTTTTCAGATTAGGCGTTATCCCAACTATTGATGAAGTCCGTAACCTCAAAATCTGTGGGCATGTTGTCGGAATCGTATTGCGACATGCTCCGCTGAAAACCGGGGTGATTATTCTGATCCGAGTTCTTCAATTTTTCATCAAGCGTGCCGAATCGCTTCCACAGGATCTCTGTCTGTTCAACGGTGAAATGGGTGCCGAGATAGACGATATCTCGACCGTTGCCCCAGAGTGAATCGGGCGGCGTATCCGTATGCTTGAGTCGATCTAACGCACGACTCAGTTTTGAGAGCATGATGATACAGACCATTCGGTCGTGCGGCGATGGGTGCAGCTGGTCTAACCTCGCCTGAAATGCCTCAACGTCTCTGTTTATGATTGCATGGAAGATTTTTGCGACCAGATCAAACTCTGCAAAGAACAGCGTATCCCATGCCTCAAATTGTGTTCTTGCCGCGTCTGAAAGATAGTGGTAGAATCCCGGTTCCCAATGTCGCCAGTGAACGTTGGGGAAGGAGGGGAAACGGAAGGGACGGTAGCCGGGATGCAGTGTCCGTCGCATTTTGCTGCTGTAATAACTCCCCCAGTGCAGCAATAGGTGGGTGTACACAACCCCATCGCCCGCGTTGAGTTCAACGGGCATACCATCGGGCAGCGGGACCGACGCATTCTCAGCCAATTGCTGATTTTCTTCATCAGTGTTGACTCGACGGTGACTGCGAGGAACAATCCAAAATACACTGTCGTCGTAGAGGGCGATGTTCCATTGGAGATAGCTGGGACCGTGGTGCTGCATATTGGAAATCATACCGCGCAACGGGGCGGGTTCACCCGGACCAATATCTCGGTGCCACTTCGCCGGACCGGTCTCACCCGCGGTCGCACTGCAGAGGCAGGCAAGATTGTGTGGAACGACATCTTCTGTATCCATTAGTTGCTGGGCAACGCCCAAAGTATTTTCGTGAGCCAAGAACTCGATAGCGCTGGCAGACTGGTTGTCACAATCTGTGGAGAATTTCAAGCGTGGCTGACCACTCGCTGCCCATTCACCCCCCGGCGGTTGGTCGGGGGTGCGCCGCTGGGCAGAGAGCTCCTTTCTCCGATTGACCATGTGTTCGATACTGTTGCGCAGCGATTGGAGCCGGTCGGGCGGAACCACATTGCGCAAGATATTGTAGCCTTCGTTCATAAGCTGTTGCCGGTTAACCTGCATAATAGTGCCTCATTGGAAGTATTAAGTTTGGTAAACGGAACAGAAGTTTAAGGGCAGATTATACGCACGCTGTCCACATTTGTCAATAATCTCCGAAGCGAAACTAGGGGCATTTAGTTCTCCGTTTTGATTCATGCCCCGGCGATTGTAGGGGCGCGGTCTATCTTCCCCCGGTAGAATGACCCTAAGGGAGAAAGGAGCTATTGATTCATCTGTGCTTCCGCCCATCCCTGAAGTGGAATATCGTCAGCCTCCGGTCGCCAATGTCTGGAAATTGGATGGACGTTAGCGCTATCGCCCATGTAGTTACTTTTGCCGGTGCCTAATTCTCCAAGTAGCTGCCGCTGAATCGGTGTACAACGAGCAATTAGGTCCGGGGCTTGGTGGATGTAGTCAGCGGGCCGGATCCAGCGGTAGTGATAGCCGTAGTACAAACATTTCCGGGAGTGGTTTGACAGATTCGGGGTAAGGCAGTGCCAGAGGGCAGTGCGCCAGAGCATCGCCGTGCCGGGACGGACGTTTACCTCTACGATTCGGTCTGGGTCAATCTCGTAGCCGTCCTCATGTATCAGCGCCGGTGACATCTTATGACTGCCCCGCACCACGCAAATTGCGCCGCTATTGTGTTCTGTCAGATTTGTCAAGTAGTAGCCGACCTTGACCTCCACAAACGGCACCTGTCCGTTGGTAATCGGATACCCAAAGTTCGGTCCGTCTGAGTGCCAAGGGAAGAAGCTATCCTTTGCCCCCAAATTCTGATTTGCGTATTCGGGTGGACAGGGTGGACGCACATCGAGGTGTGATGTGCGAATCTGGATATTAACGCCAAGGACATCCACCACAAGCGGCAGCAGCACCGGATGATCGATTAAACGCAACAACTCCTCATGGTGGGCAAGGGCGTTCCGGATCTGAAACGGTTCGTCAGGTTCGACTCCTTTCTCGATCCGATAGCGCGTGTCTAATTCGTCCACCACTTCGATTAACGTTTCAACCTCTGTAGAACTGAGAGCATCTTCAATTAAAATAAACCCATCCTCATCAAACTGCTGTCGTTGTTCCTCAGTGATAGCAATGGATTTGCCCATCAAAATCATCCTCCGAATTGTTTTATTAACGATGGTCTTCTGCTGCATCCTGTGGCTCAAACCCAACTACCTCACGGGCATGGGAATAGTCACGATAACTCCATCTGTTATCCGACACCGCAAAAAAGATATCGAACTTCACGCTATCAGGTGCTTCGACGCACTTTTCAACCATCTGTGCGATGTCTCGATGGCTGCACCAGACGGAGAACGTGCGCGGTTGTGTTGGGCGGTTCTCACGGGTAACCGCACCGATGCGCAGGCAGATTATTGAGATGTCACAGGTATCCGTAAAATGTCTCGCTAACGCTTCGCCGAACACCTTTGTGCACCCGTAGAGTCCACTTGGTCGCGTCAAGGAATTGTGGTCCAGTTTATCCCATGTTGCGGGAGCCTCATCATGACGTCCTTCAACGAGGGTATTGTAGGGAAAATCCCGCTCACAGTTGCTGACCGTTGAACCGCTGCTGGCGTAGATAACCCGCTTAACCCCCGCCTGTCGTGACGCTTCAAAAACATTGTAGGTGCCAATGATATTGGGACTCAAAAGATCTTCCCAAGTCGCACCGCCTCGTGCGTTTGCCGCTAGATGCACAACTACATCAACTCCCTCAAAGGCAGGTTGTATCGCATCAAGATCCGCAATATCGGCTTGATAGCATTCAATTCCTTCTACCGGGCGACGGTTGAGTGCGCTCAAGGCGTACGTTCCCTCTAAACGCTCCCGTACGATGCCACCGATTAATCCACTCATACCGGTGATGAGTACCTTCTTTTGCGCCATATTCATCTCCTTTGTACACAGGTCGTTGAAACGATCTTTATTTTTTAGCCCATCTTCCATCAGGAGAATTCATTATAGCATATCCAGAAATTCATACCGAACTTTTTTCTTGACATACTTAATATATGTGTAGTATTATGTCGCGTTACTGATTAGAGGAAAAAAATAACCATACTCACACGAACTCAAAAGGGAGATTGGTTATGCTGGCATGTCTGCTCATCAGCAATCGTGGTGACTACTCTATCCAAATTAGTGAATTGTTGGTCTTCTATTCATTAAGGTGGGAACTTGCGCACGACAGGGTCATCTATATTAATTTTGACAGCATCGGTGATCGAATTCACCGCTTGATTCATGAGTTAAAGCTTCGGGAGATACAAGTCCGCATAGGTGTTGCCCCTACTCGTTTTGCCAGTCTCGTCGCCGCCCACGCCGCGGCTGTTGAAACTCCCCTCTTCATATCGTCTGCGCAGCTTGAGGGCTTCCTAGCCGATCAAAGCGTTTCATATCTCCCAATCTCCAGTGAAAACCGAGAACGCTTGGCGATGTTGGGACTACGGAGATTAGGCCAGGTGGTACGCATTGATGTCCGTGAACTCGTGAATCAGTTTGGGAGGGAAGGTCAACTCATGTCCGAGTTGGCGCGAGGAATCGATCCGACGCCGATCTCGTCCTATCGGCAGTCTGTTAGTACGGACGAGGGCGCGTGGCAGATGAGTGTTTGGGATGATTCGGCAAATAATAAACCTGACCGTCAACCCGTCCCAGTCGCCGTTATCCCCGACGACAGAGGGTATCCACAGGAATTTCTTGTTGATGGTATCAGAGTCTGCATTAGCAGTATTATTGACCTCTGGAAAATCGAAGATCGATGGTGGACGGAGCAGAGAACAAACTGCGAATACTTTGAGATAGCTGAATTGGGTGCAAAATCTACCTCCATTCTCTGCCACAATCTTGACCATGCCGAATGGTACATACACTAGCGATAGGCTTCTATGGAATACGCCGAGCTTCACTCTCACAGCCATTATTCCTTTCTGAACGGAACATCCAGTCCCGCCGAGCTTGTAGAGCAGGCGATTAAGCTAGGATTGAAGGGCCTTGCGTTGACAGATGACGATGGGCTCTACGGCGTTATCCCCTTCATAAGAAAATGTGAAGAACTTGAACTGCCCTACTGCGTCGGATCCTTAATTACGGTAGGACGGGATGACGCAGAATTGGAGCCACGGACGGGGCGACACGATGACGATCATATTATTCTACTATCCCAGAACCTGACCGGTTATCACAACCTATCGCAACTGATTACACACGCTCGGCACGCACGCGAAAAAGGTGAAGCCAGAGCGACACTAAAAATCATCAACGAACTGTCTGAGGGATTGATATGCCTCGTGGGCGGGAAGGAAGGCAGCATTCCTAAGCTGATTCTGGACAACCAGATCGGACAGGCAAGCACCAAAATCGAGATCTATCGCGAAATCTTTGGCGTGGACAGACTCTATGTCGAACTCGTCAACCACCGGGAACCTACCGATTTTGCTCGGTGCAGGATATTGTATCAACTGGCGTCAGAATTGGGATTAGAATGTGTTGCAACAAATGGCGTCCGCTATGCTAGCCACGATAAAGCCTCGCTATACGATGTGTTACGATGTATCGCACACAAAGTGACGATAGACAAATCCGATGCCATCCGTCCACAAAACCACGAGCGCTATCTCAAAAGTGCTCATGCCATGGAAACGCTGTTCGCTGAGATACCGAACGCAATAAGAAACACACGTCTCATTCTCGATCAATGCCAACTCGATCTGGATTTTTCTGAATACCGATTCCCTGATTTCCCTGTGCCTGAAGGATATACCGATGAATCCTATTTGATAAACCGCTGCGAGGAACAGCTCCCCAAAAAGTGTGATGTAGTAACCCCTGAAGTCAAGGACAGACTCAAGGAGGAGTTGAGTCTTATTATACAACTCGGTCTCGCGGGTTATTTCCTTGTGGTTTGGGATATTGTGGCGTTCGCACGATCACAACGGATTCCCATACAGGGACGTGGATCTGCAGCGAACTCCTTGGTAGCCTACCTCCTTGATATCACGCCTGTTGATCCGATTGCACACAATCTGTTCTTCGGGCGTTTCCTGAACGATGAAAAAACCACTATCCCTGACATCGATCTTGACCTTGCCGCCTCGCGAAACGCACATCTCGCTGATAGAGAAGATGTCATTCAATATGTCTACGAGAAATACGGTTTCGAGCGTGTCGCGCTGGCGTGCACCTTTATCACCTACCAAGTACGCGGAGCGATTCGGGAAGTGGGAAAAGTGTTCGGGATTCCCAACCATATTTTAGACAAAATGTCTCGCTTGGCAGAGGGGCGGAATGTCTCATCCGCTTTTGATAAGATTGATGAACTAAGAGAAGTTGCTTCCTATACCAATCGTCCAATATGGAAACATTTTCGCGAGCATGTCGAAGCGATTATCGGAACACCGCGACACCTGTCAATGCATCCCGGTGGCATGGTGATTACTTCGTGTAACCTGCCGCCGCTCGTGCCGCTTGAACCTAAACGTATGAGAGGGCGGCGTGTCTGCCAGTGGGATAAAGATATGATTGAGGATGCGGGCCTCATCAAAGTTGATCTGCTTGGATTGGGTATGCTCGCCGTCGTGCGGGAGACTGGGGAGCTGATTGCTGATGCGTACGACGTTGACATAGACCTCACCGCCATCCCACCCGGCGACCCAAATGTCTATGATATGCTTGCCGCTTCAGATGTCCTTGGGGTGTTCCAGGTCGAATCGCGTGTACAGATGTCCACGCTGCCGCGCATCAAGCCAAGATCCATAGGCGAGTTAGCGATCCAAATTGCTCTGATTCGTCCCGGTCCAATTCAAGGCAACATGGTGTCACCCTATCTCCGGCGCAGAATGGGAAAAGAGACGGTTCGATATCCACACCCGAAATTGCAGCCTATCCTCGAGGAGACCTTGGGGGTCATTCTCTTTCAGGAACAGGTGTTACAGGTTGCCTGCACCATCGCTGGGTATACACCAGGTCAAGCAGAAAATCTGAGGCGCGACTTAGACAAGCAGCGATCTAAGAAAGCGGTTGCCGAAATGCAAGACGCGTTTGTCGCAGCAGCCATACAAAATGGCGTATCGTACCGTGACGCGACACAGATATTCGACTGTATCAAGGGGTTCGCGGCGTACGGATTCTGCAAATCTCATGCGCTCTCGTTTGCTCACCTCGCCTATCAAGCTGCTTGGCTGAAATATTACTATCCTGACGCTTTTCTCGCAGCGCTCCTAAACAATCAGCCACTCGGTTTCTATCCGACCGATGTGCTCATTAACGATGCAAAACGTCGATCCATCCGAATCTTGCCCGTAGACCTGAACCACAGTGAAGCGCGTTGTACTGTTGAAGGCAAGGGAGCTGTGCGTTTGAGCTTTACCTCTATAAAAGGACTCAGTTTAGACAAGGCTAAGCGGGTGCAAGCCGCTCGTCACACAGGAGCATTCGTGTCCATAAAGGACTTCGTACGACGCACAGACCTCGATTGTGCGGTAGTTGAACGGTTGGTTGCCGCCGGTGCCTGTGATGGTTTCAACTTGCCCCGACGGCAGATGCTCTGGCAGCTCTGGATACTTGATCGCTGGCGCGAACACAACCTCGCTATCGAACCAAAACTCACGGCACCAAACCTTCCGGAGGTAAACGCTTGGGAACAACTCGACTGGGAATATCGGGCACAAGGGTGTTCATCGCGCACTCACCCGATGGAACTCCTGCGGGGTAGACTCAAGCGCAGTATATTGCCGAGTAGTGCCTTGAAAACACTGAGGGATGGGGTCAGGGTATGTGTGGCTGGGATTGTGATTTGCATCCAGCGACCACCAACAGCAAAGGGAGTAGCGTTTCTGGTGCTCGAGGACGAGAACGGCCTACTCAACGTGGTTATTACACCACAGGTCTATGAGCGATATCGCTCAATCTTCAAGCTTTCACCCTTCGTGTCTGTGCGCGGCATTATGCAGCGACGTGATGGAGTCATTCATGTGAAAGCCCGATCGTTTGAACGGTTAGTTTGGGACTAATGCCGCGGTGTCAACAGAGGGTTAGGAAACCCAATCCCTACAGAGAACTAGGCATCTGCACATACCCCCTCGATTATCTGATTACGATGGGGTAGCAACAGATCGCAGCAACTTCGGTGATTATGTATTACAGACCCTAGATGACCAAAAATTCTTCCCCATCCGAGCGACTAAAATTGTCTTGACAAGGCTCCTGCTTTCCTCTATACTGACAACAGGCTTAGTATCACTGCGCCTTCAAGTAGGCGCAGAAGCATAACGATAATCAGGCAGAATAGAGGAGGTACTTACATTGAAAGTTTTAGTCCTATCGGGTCCAAATCATCGGTTTGCAGATAGCGCGTCCGTTATTAACGATTTCCTCTCGGCACGGGGCGATATGTCGGTGGAACTTACGGATGACAAAGGGGTCTTAGCATCGTCTCAATTGGACGAATTTGATGTCTGTGTGTTCGGTACCGGGTTCACACGTACGGTCAGTCAGCCTGATGGCGCTCCTAAACGGGAACCAGATCTCACAGCTGATCAGGAAGACGGACTCTTTCAATTCGTCAGTGGCGGGAAGGGGCTGGTCGGCATTCACGGAACAGCATGGTGGATTGGTGGACGCGCCGTGGATCTCATCGGGGGAGCGGCCAACTGGCATCCGCCGGGTGATACCTTCACAGTCAATATCGACGATTCAGATCACCCGATTACACAAGGCGTTGAGGACTTTGAGGTCGAGGACGAGATCTATATGTCCGCTTACGATCCCTACATCCACATCCTTGCGTCTGCGGAATGGTCGGAGAAACCACACCCAATGGCGTGGATAAAATCCTATGGCGATGGACGAGTGTTTTACACATCACTCGGTCACGGACCCGGCACCTTCGAGCGACCTGCGATGCAGAAACTGATGGCGCAGGGCGTTCAGTGGGCGGCAAGTAGTTAAGTTTCACGTAGGATTGAGCAGGATTTTTTGGAAACACCCTGCTCAATTCCTTTACCTCTGATAATGGATAAGGGAGGCTGGCACACCATGACCGAAGACGAACGTTATCTATTTGACCTGACAGGCTACCTCGTTGTTAAAGACGTACTCAACTCTGAAGAGGTTGAGCGTTGTAACGCAGCAATCGATCACCATTTTGATCAAGCGAAAGAAATTGACAGGTCGCTGGCGGGTAATTCAAAAACGTTGTCAGGGACTTCTCGCCGGATAGATTTAGGCGGGATGCTGGCGTGGGAACACCCGTGGTGCGAACCGTTTCGGGAATTTCTTATTCATCCGCGGATAAAGCCCTACCTCGATGGCATATTGGGGGAAGGTTATCGGCTTGATCACGGACCGGGCATGATTGCAATGGACGAAGGGGCAGAAGGCGGCACCTTGCACGGCGGTGGTATCGAGCGTCCGAACTTTTCCGAGGCCTATTTCTTCAAAGATGGACGTATCTACACCGGGCTCACAGTTGTCGAATATATGCTTGCGGACGAAGGTCCCGGAGACGGTGGGTTAGCGGTGATTCCGGGCAGTCATAAAGCGAACCTTCCCTGTCCCCAAAGGATGAAACTGTGGGAGAAATATCAGGAGCATGTGCTCGAAGTCAATGCGGAAGCAGGCGATGCGATCGTCTTTAGTGAAACCTTGACTCACGGAACTTTGCCGTGGAGGGCAAAGCATCAGCGGCGAGCGGTGTTATATAAATTTAGTCCCGGATTTCAGGCATACAGTGCGGGGGCTCATCAGATTACCTATCCTGACTATATTGAGGATATGACGCCGGAGCAGCGGGAGGTGATGGAAGCCCCACATATTCGTCGCCGATAGCATTAGGGCTATACACTTCGACAGAAAGGACTTAAAAACCCATGAGCAATGTCCCAATGACGCGTCCCGAAGAGGCGTTGGCGATTCACGAAACAAGATACTTCCATTCGTCTACCTTTACGGAACTGGAAGATGGACGGATTTTGCATGCCGCTGGAACAAACTTCAATACCTCAGACGATGGCGGGATCACATGGTCTGAGTCGTTCTCGTGCGCTGATACAGAGGGAAATCCGGTGGGCGGCGGCGGAACATCGCTCGTGCGGTTGTCCGACCGCGGCATCGGCTTGGCAGCCATGCAGAGACCGTCCGAAGGTTCTGCCGAGAGTGTGCGCCAGAACACACATCTGGTTTTCTGGCGGTCAGAGGACGCCGGAGAGACGTGGGAGCCGCCCGTCCGAATAACGCCACCGGGAATCGCCACTTATGCGTATCAAGATGTCCTGCTTCGTACCTCCTCTGGACGTATTATCCTCCCGGTGTATATTTCATTGGGGCAAAACAGTGGGCCCGATGAGGTCAAACCGCCCGCTTCTGGGAAATTAGTCAATGGTCAATGGGTATCTACTGCTGCACACTTCTTCGACCCGCGATTCTCCGCGTCCTGCGTCTATTATTCGGACGACGATGGGCGGACATGGCAGCGCAATCACGATGGTGAACTAATCATCCTGATGGACTGGAACGCATCGTACAGCTACACCAACGAGCCGACGGTGACGGAAGTCAGTCCGGGACGGCTGTTGATGTTTATGCGCAACGGGTTGGGACGTGTCTTTCAGGCGTGGTCGGAGGACAACGGGGAGACATGGACGCGCCCGCAACCGACTTCCCTCGCTTCCTCTACCGCACCCGCACAGATCCGAACCCTGCCTAACGGACACCTCTTGGCGGTCTGGAATCAGGAGAGCGAGGACGAGGTTAAACGCGGTTACAATCGGACGCGCATCTCCGCTGCAATTAGTCGTAACGGCGGCAGTGTGTGGGAATTCTTCCAGAACGTCGAATCGATGCACGAGGAGACGCGGGTGGAGCCGGGACCCATCCGTCCTGTCCGGCCGTCGGAATACTACTTTGATCCGGGGCTACCTGCGCCAGAACGGGAGCGGGAACATATTCTCCCATTCGATTTCCACGGGCGCTGGTCGTATCCGTCGGTGTTTGTGATGGAAGACCGCGTCCTGATTACCCACACCTATTCGGTCTACGAGGAACATCCAACCCGCGCTGAGTTGATCCTAAGCAGCCAGAAGGAGGGAGGCTTCAATCAGAAGCTGAAGGTGCTGCCCTTGACCTGGTTCTATGGTGGGAAGGAGCCAGCGGATAATCCTGTGCTGGCGCGTATATATGAGCAGGCGAAGCCGTAGTGAATAAGACGTGAGGCGTGAAACGTGAGAACTCAAAACATCAGAGGATCCCTATAGAGGAGATAGTTCATGCTGAAATTTGCTTATTTGGGTGCATGGCATAGCCACGCCAGTATGCACACCCGTGAGTCAACAGAGCGTCCGGATGAATTCAGGCCTATCGGATTTTATGATCCAGATCCGGAGGTTGTTGCGCGGAGAGAAGGGGAGTGGTCCCAATCATTTCCTGACCTGACCGTTTTCCCATCGGTCGAGGCGGTGTTGGACAGCGACGCTCAAGCGGTCATCGTCGAAGGGCATGTCTACCAGAATCTCGACTACGCGGAACAGGCGCTTGAAGCGGGCAAGCATGTGTTGCTCGAAAAACCAGCGGGCGTCAATATAGAACAGTTACAGCGAATCCACGAACTCTCAGAGCGCAAGGGACTTTGCCTTCAGATGGCGTATATGTGGCGTTACAATCCCGCAATCCACGAAATGCTACGGCTCGCCAAATTGGGCGCATTTGGCGATATTTTCTACTACCGTGGACACATCCCTAAGCCGATATCGTGGCATCCACAGTTAGCACAAGAGTTCAAGGTGTATCACGGCGGGATATACTTCGAGATGGCGGGACATCTGATTGACCTGATGGTCATCATGATGGGTGAACCGAAGGGGGTGCAGCCCGCTTTGGGACGACACTACGACAGCCGATCCGAGGTGGATAATGCCGTCGTCGTCCATGAGTTTCAAAATGGATTCGGCACAATCGACACCGCCGGTATGCACATCGAAAGCGGCAAAACCCGTCGTATCGAGGTCTACGGCACCAAAGGCACCGCTATCCACACACCCATCGGATCGGATAACCTTAGCCTCAGTTTGGAGGAAGGTGTCGAAGGCTATGCAGCTGGCTCACAGGACGTGACCATCACTCGGTCCTCAAAACAACTCGCCGGATTACACACTCGCGCACGATAGGGCTGTGCAGCGGACACTGTTCGCCGGATGCGGGATAAAGGACGGGGACGCACTCAGATAAGCAGCGTTTAACAAACTTCCTTGTGGAGAGAGGTCTGATGTTTGCAAGGTTGCTGATGTGTGTTGGATTGCCTGTGCTCTTTTGCTTCGGGCTAGTGGGGTGTGAGGATGAAGACCCCCAGATCGTAAAGGAGGTTGCCGAGCTGGTTGAGACGGTGCCCGCAAGTGGCAAGAGGGCTGCGGCACATCAACCGGTCGTTCTTTACTTCGATAAGGCACCGCTAGCTGTGACAGTTAATGGGACTGCGGCTCGCGTTGCAGGGAATAGCGCGATTTGGTCTTTTCCAAAGCCGCCTTCGTATGGAGATGGGCTGTTTCATATTGAATGGACAAACCCTGACGGTTCCCCGAACGTTGGTACATCTATAAGGCTAATGGTAATGGCTGATGTTGCCAAGCTGGTTAGGACGTTTCCCACAAATGGGGAGGATGCTGCAGACCATCTACCAATTGTGCTTTACTTCGATAAAGCACCGCTAGCCGTGACAGTTAATGAAACTGCTGCCCGTGTTGACGGGAATAGAGCGTTCTGGTGTTTTCCTTATCCGCGTCCCCAGGGAGATACGTTATTCCGTATTGAATGGACGAACCCCGACGGTTCCCCGAATGTTGGTCCAGATATACGGTTATGGGTGGTAATAGCTGAGTTTGATGAGCCGTCTATAACGGCGGGGAGTGTATCCGATGGTGATGCCGATGCCGATCCTGACCGGTTGAATAGAGACGGGATCCGGTTTGATTTTGATGAATCTGTTATTGATTTAGGGTCTACGTTAGTTGCCGAGGATGGTGAAAATCTTGATTGGGAGACTGCCTGGGAGGACCGAACCGTTACATTTCGTCCTGGTGCCAATGGAGAGTTGCTTGAAAATGGAAAATCCTATATTATTCGGATAGTCGCTGTCGAGGCGTGGACCTACAATGAGACCTTTTGTGAATGTATAGACTGTTCGTTGTACGGGAACATCGATAGGACGATAGAGTTTATGACTGTGGTCGATTAAGCGAGAGAGGGAGCAAAAGCAAAATATCTTAGGAGTTACAGTAGACTTTACTGTAGTTGCCCGATTCATCGGGCGTTCCTAACGAGTCTCGTTTATCCGGGAAAGTTTCTATGGAAGATAATAAAAAAACAGATCCCCTTGAAATCAAGGCACTAACATTTGACGTATTCGGCACAGTTGTAGACTGGCGCGGTAGCATTATCCGCGAAGGTGAAGCATTTGGCGCAGCTCGCGGACTCGATGTCGATTGGGCGGAGTTTGCGGACAAATGGCGGGGAGGGTACGGTCCCTCAATGAATCGCGTCCGTAAAGGTGAACTGCCGTGGCTGAACATAGATGCCCTACACCGTATGATTCTGGACGAACTGCTCGACGAGTTCGAGATGACGGGGTTGAGCGAAGCGGATAAGGATCACCTCAACCGCGTGTGGCATCGCCTACTCCCGTGGCCCGACGCGGTCAGTGGACTTCAGCGATTGCGTGAACGCTACATTGTCGCTCCTCTATCCAACGGTAACATCGCCTTGCTCACCAATATGGCGAAACACGCCGGGCTGCCGTGGGACTGCATTCTGTCTTCAGAGTTAGCGAAGCATTACAAACCGGATCCGGCAGTCTACCAAACCGCCGCCGACCTGCTGGGACTACCACCGAGCCAAGTGATGATGGTCGCCGCACACCCCGGCGATTTACATCGCATCAGCAGCTGTCGGATTTAAGACCGGATTCGTACCTCGCCCCGAAGAATACGGACCGCACCGCAACCCCGATCTGCAACACGATGTCGCTTTCGATGTGGTGGCGAACGACTTTAATGATTTGGCAAGCCAGTTGGGAGCATAGAACAAAAATGTTCGTCGGTGTGGATGGGTGCAGGGCGGGTTGGTTCGCTATCGGGCTGGAAGCGGATGATCACTGGCAGGTCGATATTTTTCCCGACGTGTCCAGCCTTTGGGATCATCATCGGGGGGCAGCCTTGATACTGATTGACATACCTATCGGTTTGAAAACGGACGGCAGTGCTGAACGTCGTTGTGATCCACAAGTACGGAAACTGCTCGGTCCGAGGCGTTCAAGTGTATTTCCCGCGCCGTGCCGGGACGCCATCTATGCGTCGTCGTATCAGGAGGCTTGCGATATCAATCAACGGTTGACTGGTAAACGGTTATCCGTTGAGAACTGGAACATTATCCCAAAAATTCGTGAGATGGATTGCCTCCTTTCCGACGACACCGCTGCGAGAGGACGCATCAGGGAAATCCATCCGGAATTCTGCTTTTGGGGCTTAGCAGGTCGTCCGATGCAACACGCCAAAAAGCGAAGTGAAGGACTGTCGGAACGGACGCAGCTCCTCCAGTCAATTTTTCCGCAGACTCCTGATATTATCAACCATGCACTATCCACTTATAGGCGCAAAGATGTGGCAAGGGACGATATTCTTGATGCACTGGCTGCCGCAGTGACCGGGTTAATGGGAGGACAAGATCTCGCTTCAATTCCACAGAACCCTGAGTTTGATGAACGGGGTTTGCGGATGGAAATGGTATATTGTCCACACACCGTGGTGAAATCGCTATATGAGAACAGTGCGTAAATGGATCCTAATATTACGCATCACGCATTACGTATTATGTACTCGCCACAACGGTAATCGCGTGATTTCTATTACCCATGATTGAACAGGCTTATTACAGGGGGCACGAAGATGCAATTCAATCGAGACCAATTCATGGAGGAAGGGTATTTGATTCTGCGGGAGGTCGTCCCACCAGCGGAGTTGGAAGGTTTGCGCGCCGGTTATGAGCGGATGGTCGATCGACAGCGAGGACTCTGGGCGAGCGAACGCAATCCAGACGACCCACCGGGCGGCGTATGGGAAACAGGAGCACAACCTCGATTGATGCTACATCACCCTCCCTTGGTAGATCTAATCGATGAGGCGACAGCGAACACAGCAGAGATCTGGCTTCACGAAAACACGCAAGGCGTCAGCACTCAGTTGATGGACGAGCCGGATGCAGCTGTCACTGAAATGATGATGATGTGCAGTCCGGTGCGTGATCGGGGTCCCGCAGTCTGGCACCGCGATATCCATCCCATTGATACTGCGCCGCTGCAAGCGTACATAGATGACATCATGGAAAATGGACCGAGGTATGTTCAGTGGAACATACCACTTTATGATGACAGTGTGCTGTGGGTTGTGCCCGGCAGCCACGTACGCATCAACACTGAAGAGGAGAACACTCAGCTACTGGCAGATCCGCGCCTCCCTCTGCCTGGCAGCGTCCAAACGCATCTCAATGGCGGCGACGGTGTGGTCTACATTACCCCCATCCTCCATTGGGGCAGTAACTACAGTGCAAAGCTGCGCCGCACTATTCACGGTGGATTTTGCAATTTCACCAAATATGAAGACCTGAGTTATACGAAAAATCTAGCTGCCGATGCCCAAGCGACGCTGAAACGGTGGAACAAACGGAGCGAACGGATGCAGGATCACACTGAATCCGCACTTCGCGCTACGATTGAAAAAAGTGGTGTCGCCTACCACGCCGCGCTTGAGGAGATACATCCCGGTAGGGGTGAGAAAGGCAAAATACTGACGACCATCTTTCTGTGCAAGGCGGCTTTCTTTATTAATCTCAACAGGAACCCCGACCTTGAGGACGGACCGGAAGACCTTCGTAGACGGGGGACGAGTGCCCATCCGACCACGTTGAATTGGGGACCCGAATTCGCGGATCGCTTCACACCGCAAGAGGCGGCGACCTTATGGGACCGATTTAAACCGCTCGATGCCAAACTTCAAAGGGACGAGGAGCATTTTTTTCCCGGATTCCAATCGGGTCCGATGCGTTACTGTTTTAATGAAACCCCCGCCAATTTCGGTGTTGAGGAATTCATTGCGAGTTGGGAGAGTTGACAATCGGCCAAAAGGGTAGCACCGTCAGAGGGTTAAATTTGCGAAGGAGAAATAGATGATCGTTGATGTACACAGCCACTGTCTTCAACCGGAGCACATGAGTGAAGCCAACCATCGTGCTAACGAACGGGCAGGCTATCCGCCGATGCCGCCATTGTCGCCCGAAACGTACCTTAAAGCGATGGAGGTTGTCGACAAAGCAATAGTCTTTGGTGTGCGGGGTGTTTCCGCCGGGATGCACAGTCCCAACAACTTCACCGCTAAGTGGGTCAAACATGCACCGGAGAAACTAATCGGTTTCGCGGCGATAGATCCGACAGAAGAAGATCATCTCGAAGAGGTTGACCGGTGCGTAGCCGACTTAGGGCTGCGCGGTATCAAACTTTATCCCATGCTGGGGCGATACGATCCCACGGATCCCACCGTCGCCTTTCCCTTATACGAAAAGGCGCAGCGGATGGGATTGCCAATCTTGTCGCACATGGGAACACATCCGGGCCCTCGGGCGATGCTGAAATATAGTTTGCCGATATTGATTGATGAAGTTGCCCAAGCGTTTCCAGACCTCAAGTTTATCATGGCGCACATGGCACACCCGTGGCAGCGAGATTGTGCCGTTGTCTTGCGCAAGCATCCTAATGTCTACGCGGATGTCTCCGGTGGTGGCTGGGTCCGTCAGTGGCAGGGCTGGGAGGGGTTGATTGGCATGGTTGAATGGGGTGTGACCGACAAACTCCTTTTTGGCTCTGATTTTCCGTTATGGACCCCGCAGGAGGGCATGGACGGGCTGCGCCGACTGAACGATCAGCTCGAAGGCACGAAGCTGCCGCGCATCCCAGAAGATGTGATCGAAGGAATTATCCACCGCGATTCGCTTGCGCTTCTTGGGTTGGATTGATCGAGAAGTCAATTTGTTGTGCAGTGCTTGAAAGGAAACTTTTCAGATGGAACGTATGCGTGTAACTGAGGTCAAAACCTTTCTTGTCGGTGGAAGCTGGCGCAACTGGCTCATTGTAAAAATAGAGACCGATGCGGGCATCCACGGTGTTGGCGAAGCGACCCTCGAAGGCAAGTCGAAAACAGTCGAGGGTGCAGTGGTGGAATTGACCCGTTACATCGTTGGCGAAGACCCCTTTGCCATAGAAAAACACTTTCAGGAGATGTATCGGCGCGCATTCTATGCCGGTGGCGAGGTGTTGACCAGTGCTATCAGTGGTGTCGAGACCGCCTTATGGGATATCAAGGGCAAAGCGCTCGGTGTGCCTGTATACGAACTGCTCGGCGGTCGCACGCGTGATCGGATCAAGCTATATGCCAACGCATGGTATAAGCAGGGCATGAGTCCCAAAGAATTTGAGGATGCGGCGAAAGAGATAGTGAAACTTGGCGCGAAGGGATTGAAGTTCAACCCTTGGGGCGGACGTCCCGGTATCGATTTCTATCGACTGGATAATAATATTTTGAACACTGGGATTGACGCTGTGGCAGCGGTGCGGGAAGCCGTTGGACCGGATATTGACCTATACATTGATTGCAATGGGATATTCAACACCGCCGCCAATGCAGTCAGGGCGGCGAAAGGTGTCGAGAAATACAACATCAGTTTCTTTGAAGAGCCTGTTCCCCACGAAAATCTTGACGCGATGGCATATGTGCGAAGCAAGATCGACATTCCGATTGCTACAGGTGAACGACTGTTCACTATCTTCAGTTTTCAGCAGCTGCTTGAGCGCGGTGGTGCAGATATCGTTCAGCCGGATTTGTCGCACTGCGGTGGGATGCTTGAGGCACGGAAGATTGCCGCAATCGCAGATTCACACTATGCAGCGTTCGCGCCGCACAACCCTAACGGTGAGGTTTCCTACGCTTCCTCGGTTCAACTGGCTGCGTGTGTCCCAAACTTCATGGTGTTAGAGCATTTTCCGCCCGAACCGTGGCGCTTTGATGTTTGCACAAATCCGATGGTCCTTGAGGATGGATGGCTCGAAATCCCTGATCGTCCGGGATTGGGTGTGGAATTCAACGAGGAGGCCGCGCTGGAGCACCCCTATGAACCGGTTGACCTCTATAACCTGCACCGTCCAGAGTTGCAACAGAAGGCGCCTAGGTATACTGGTAAACTGCGGTAATATACCAAGTTATTGCCCAGAGTCAGATATTATCCACTTTCTGATGCATGGGTTAGCTATATGAGAACTTAGAAGGATTTTTCCGATTATGCTTAATGTCGAACTGATTGATTCTGCTGAAGTTGAACGAGCAGCAGCTATCTTCCATCGAGATGGGTTCGTTCCTATCAAAGATGCGCTCAATCCCGAACAGCTTGCGTATGCCCAATCGGGGGCAGCCCGGGTCATCACCCAGCAGATGCGGGACATCCCACTTGAGGAGGCAAACCGAGGATATGCGCGCTACTCCTTCGGGCCACAGCTTCATCACCCGGAGTGGGTTCAGCTTATTGACTTACCAGCCATTCTGCCGATAGTGGATGCGATTTGGGGGAGTTCGGACTACATCTGTTCCGGCGGTGGAGGTGACTATTCAACACCCGGTGCGAAGGAGCAACACCTGCACGCCGATATCCGAGATGTTTTCAATGACCCATTGACTTTAGTGACAATCCACGATGTGCCAACACCGTATATTGTTATAAATTTTTTGATGGTCGAGTTCAAAAAAATTAACGGTGCTATTCGATTTGTACCGGGAACCCATCGCACGCGTCAGCCCGTTCCGACGACGGAGGAGGAACCTGACCGCATGAAGGAGTCGATTATCTGTGCGCCAGCCGGAACAGCGCTTATCCGGGATGTGCGCTGCTGGCACGGCGGCACCGCCAATAATTCCGAGGAAATCCGACCGATGACCAGTGTCGGATATTTCGCACCTTGGTTCCGTTTGCCCAATCTAGAACCCTCGCTCCCGCGCCCACTCTATGAAACGCTGTCACCGCGTGGCAAGGAACTGGCTCGATTTATCGTGCAACCCGATTATAGTGAATTCTAAAAATAAGCAGACATTAAAAGTAGATAGTTTTTTGTACCACGATCTGTTAGATTGTGATCCAAAACCGCAAACTAACAGTTTGCGCTACTTCTCGCAGATTACCCCGCTCAGAGAATTATAGTGAATTCAGTGTATATTTAATTTTGAAATCTACTATAGCCTGTGTTATTGACCGCTATCCTAATCTATTTATAAGGAGATGCATTGATGAACGTTCTCGATCTACGTCAACTGCCCGCCGCTTCTGAAGTTTATCTCTGCCACGACGAAGGCTATTTTCCCGTTCTCATCAATCCGCAAGCGGAAGAAATCCTCGCTGTCTTGCGGGGCGGGGCGGGACATGTGGGTATCACCGGACGGTTGGATGCGGTGCGTTCGCTGGATGCCGGTAAAACTTGGGAGAGGCCTATTGTTATCGTGGATACCGAGGTAGATGACCGCAATCCGGCAGTGGGTCGAGCACCCGATGGGACGGTTGTGCTAGCCTACCATGCCCAAGGCTCCTACAACGAGGATGGGAGTTGGTCGAGAGACTTACGGCGCGTTCAGATGCGGGTCACGCGATCTCATGATGGTGGCGCGACGTGGGAGGCATCTCAGCCGCTCAACTACACTCCGATGGAAAAACACTCAGCTTATGGGCGGATCTGTACCTTAACTGATGGGACGATGCTCCTGCCGATCTACGGGAGTGCTATCCAAGCTACTGAGCGGACGGACGACTGCGCTTACATCTTGCGCTCACACGACAACGGGCAAACATGGGGTGAACCCACTCTGATCGCTGGAGGCTACAACGAAACAGGACTCATTTCGTTGCCTAACGGTGATTTGGTGGTTGCCGTGCGTTCTGGCGATCAACGCGCCCTCTTAGCGGTATCCCGCTCTGCTGATGGCGGGGAGACATGGACCGAGCCAACCCCCATTACCAATGACCGTGAGCACCCCGCCGACTTGACGCTGCTTTCCAACGGCTGGATCATCCTATTCTTCGGTGTGCGACATGAACCTTTTGGGGTACAAGCGCTTGTCAGCAAGGATAATGGGCAGACTTGGGAAGAACAGCGGTTGATTGTGAGTGACGATCTTGGTGATAATGACTTGGGCTATCCTTCCACAGTCAAAATAGGTGATCAACTCGTAACGGCATACTACAGCGCACCGCGAAAGTGGAATGCGCCGGATTTTCGTGGCGAAGGCACTTTTGCCCGTGCGCTACTTTACAGCGAGAGTGCCTTGTTGGCAGCGATTATGTGAAACCTGATATGTCTTTCGCCCTGTTAAAGATAAAGCAAGGAGGTGTGCGAGATGAAAGACAAAAATAAAACAAAAGCACAACTCATTGAGGAACTGAGAGAGATGCGTCAGCAGGTTGCTGAATTAGAACAGATGGGGGCGCAGTACAAGGGCACTTTGGAGAGTCTGGAACAGTCGGGCAAAACCTATTACGATCTCTACGATAACGCTCCCGATATGTTCGTCTTCGTAGACGCTAAGACAACGAACATTATTCGATGCAATCAGACAGTAGTCCAGGCGCTGGGTTACAGCAGAGAGGAGATAATCGGTCATTCAGTCTTTGAGAGATACCACCCAGAGTGTGTAGAAGACGCACATAAGGTGTTCCAATCCTTTGTGGAAACCGGTGAAGTCCATGACGCTGAGCTTGCGTTGAAGCGGAAGGACGGAAGCAAAATCGATGTGAGTTTGAACGCGTCATCGGTGCGCGATGATGAGGGAAATGTCCTCTACAGTAGGTCAGTGTGGCGTAACATCACCCGGCGCAAGCGAGCGGAGAAGGCAGTCCGGCGGAGCGAAACACGATACCGCACCCTTTTCGGCGAGTCAAGAGATGCTGTTTATATGAACACCCGTGAAGGCAAAATCCTGGATATCAATCAGGCGGGGGTGGATCTTCTTGGCTATCCCCATGATGAGCTAATCGGAATGAATGTGCGAAAACTGTACGTCCATCCCGAAGAGCGAAGCGTGTTTCAACGAGAAATTGAGCGACAGGGATCGGTGAGAGACTATGAGTTGAAATTCCGAAGGAAGGATGGAACGCAGATAGACTGCTTAGTCACTTCGACGGTGCGGCGTGCAGCTGACGGAACGGTGTTGGGGTATCAAGGCATCATCCGAGACATCACCGAGCAGATGAAGGCGGAAAAAGCACTCCAGGAGAGCGAGCAGCGATTCCGCCAACTGGCGGAAAATCTGCGCGAGGTCTTCTGGCTAAGTTCCCTTGATGGAAACCAAATCTACTTTATCAATCCCGCGTATGAGGAAATTTGGGGTCGCAGCCGTGAGAGTCTGATAGCGCAGCCAGACGCTTGGTTAGATGCTGTACACCCAGAGGATCAGGAAGAGGTACTTACCAATTTCGAAAAACAGAGTCGCGGGGAATTTGTCGAATACGAGTACCGGATTGTGCGTCCTGATGGCGAAATCCGCTGGATTGAAGCCCATGTCATTCCCGTTCGAAACAAAGAGGGGGAAATCTATCGCTGTGCGGGAAGCGCACAGGAAATCACCAAACGCAAACGGGCGGAGGCGTTGGCGGAATCGCAGCAGCAACAGTTGATTCAGGCGGACAAGATGGCATCGCTTGGGATTTTGGTATCCGGAGTGGCGCACGAAATCAATAACCCAAATAACTTCATTATGCTCAACGGAGAGATCCTTTCCATGGCTTGGCAAAATGTCATGCCAATCCTCCAAAAATACTATGAAGAAAATGGCGATTTTCTATTGGCGGGCATGCCTTACACCCGAGCACATGAGAAAATCGGTCAATTGATTTCGGGCATATCGGAGGGCGCCACGCGCATTGGTAAAATTGTCGAAGCACTGGGCGGCTTTGCACGTCAGGACGCGGGCGATTTGAATCAGTCGGTTGATCCCAACACAGTCGTCGAATCTGCGATGGTTATCGTGAACAACCTGATTAAAAAATCAACTCATCATCCAGTTGTAGAACTGGAAGAAAGCCTACCCAAAATTCGCGGAAATCCACAGCAGCTTGAGCAGGTTATCATCAATTTAATCACCAATGCCTGCCAAGCCCTGCGATCCCCTCAAAAGTCCCTGTTTGTTTCAACATCATATAGCGAAACGGCGGACCTGATTACCATCAGGGTGCGAGATGAGGGTGAAGGGATTCCGCCCGAAAATTTGAACCACATCATCGAACCCTTTTTTACGACCAAGCGTGACGCCGGCGGTACAGGTTTGGGTCTGTCGGTTTCTTATAATATTGTGAAAAACCATGGTGGACATTTGCACTTTACTTCGCGATTCGGCATAGGTACAACTGCTACTGTCATGCTGCCGGTTACACGTCGGAGTACACTGGATTCGGGTTAGTACTTCAGCCAAGAAAAGACAGTGACAACACAGTCCTGTATCAAATGGAAAATCAGCGACTGGAATTAATCTTACTTTTGCAATGGAGGTGAGCGCATGGATTCGACTACTTTTCCTGCTCTCCCTGTGCTACTGGTAGATGACGAGGCTCAGTTCCTGTTTAGTGCCAGTTTAAGTCTAAATTCGGAGGGCATTGATAATGTGATACAGTGCCAAGATAGCCGTGATGTGATGTCTATTCTTGCCGAAGGGGACTTTTCTGTTGTTGTGCTGGATATGCTGATGCCCCACCTATCGGGCTGGGATCTACTTCCGGCGATTGTAAGGGATTTTCCAGACCTACCCGTAATCATTATCACGGCGATCAATGAGGTTAAAACAGCAGTTGAGTGCATGAAGGAAGGGACTTTCGATTATCTGGTAAAACCTGTGGACAAAGTGCGTCTAGTGACGACGGTTCAGAGAGCGATAGAGGTTAGAGAGTTGCGCGATGAGAACACACGACTCAAGGACTACCTGCTCTCCGATAAGCTGGAGCAGCCCGATGCGTTTGCCGAAATTGTCACGCAAAACCCTATCATGCGATCTATCTTCCAATATATCGAAGCGATTGCGGAAAATGCGATGCCAGTGCTGATAACTGGGGAGACCGGTGTGGGGAAGGAGTTGGTTGCTCACGCACTCCACCAACTCGGTGGACGGACAGGTGAGTTGGTTACGGTCAATGTGGCGGGGTTAGCTGACCACCTATTTGCGGATACCCTCTTCGGGCATAAAAAGGGTGCCTTTACCGGGGCGGATACAGCGCGTAGCGGGTTGGTTGAACAGGCGTCGGGGGGCACGCTGTTTCTGGATGAAATAGGCGATCTCAGCATGGAGTCACAGGTCAAGTTGCTGCGCCTTTTACAGGAAGGAAAGTACTATCCGCTGGGCGAGGATGTTCCGAAACTGACCGATGCCAGAATTATCGTGGCAACGAACCGAGACATTGAGTCTGTAATGAAGGCAGAAACATTTCGCAGAGATCTATACTATCGACTTCAGACACATCATATTCAGGTGCCACCGCTTCGCGACCGACGCGATGACTTGCCCTTACTTGTCGAACACTTTCTCGATAAGGCGGCGAGGCAGCTCAATAAGAACAAACCGATGGTCCCTGCAGAATTTCTGACGCTGCTCGGAGTTTATCACTTCCCCGGAAACATCAGGGAGCTTGAGAGCATGATTTTTGACGCTGTCAGTAGACATAAACGTGGTGTGCTGTCTATGAAGTCCTTTAAAGCTAAAATCGGTAATCCAGATCTCGTAGGTGAGGGAGGCGAGCCGGGTAATGGTCGAGACAGTCCACTTCCATTCACGGATCTGCTGCCGACACTGGATCAACTACCCGCCTTGAAAGATGCTGAACAGCTGCTGATTACGGAAGCACTCAAGCGTTCAGACGGAAACCAGACTATTGCCGCCCAACTTCTAGGGATGTCGAGACAGGCGCTGCACAATCGTTTGAGTCGTGCTCGCAAGTCTGTTGCAAAATGAGGTCAACCATATCACCAAATCTTATGTCGGTGATGTGGTGTAGTGACAAATCATTGGTGAATACCAAAAACAGATAGACACTTTTGCCTCCCTAGTTTGGAGTGTCTCATTAATTCTAAGATCTACCAAAACTTTCCTTGTCTCGCTTATTAGTATGCTACGGTGTTTTGGTAACATTTTAATCCGCGTCGTAGTCGTGATTATCCTCCGCCCGGTCTTGCGGCACATACCCTACCTTTCGACGAGCGTTTTCAATATCGACCCACCGCAAATCGTTATTCGACATACCGTAGAAGATCTCAAATCGTAAGCTATCATCAGCGTTAATGCAGCGCTCAATAATCTGGACAATGTCTCGTTGGCTGACGTAGATGTCTGCGCCCTGCGGTGGACGGGGACGGTCGCGCTCGACTTGACCGATACGGACGCAGATACAGGACATCTCATGCCGATCTGCATAGGTACGTGCCAAAGACTCTGTCCAAACTTTCGTTGAACCGTAGATACCTCTCGGCTCTGCGGGTATGTCCGGTGTAATCATCTGAGGGTCGTCGGGTACGTCGTTGTGTCGCCGTTCCATCATCGCACGGTACGGTTCGCTCTCGCGATGCCCTTGGGACACCATAATACTGCTGGCGGCGACAATTCGCCGGACCCCCGCCTCCCGACACGCCTCAAACACGTTATAAGTCCCGATGATGTTGTTGTTCAGTAGGCTCTCCCAATCTCCACTGCCCGGATCGGCGGCGAGATGGGCAACGACCTCAAACCCTTCAACCGCCTGTCGGACCTGTTCAAAATTGGAGATGTCGCACAACTGAAATTTATCGTCGGGAATCTCCAGCGTCCATGATCTGGGCACCCGCTCAGACGGCTCGCGTTTCCGGTCGACGGCATAGGGGTCGTATCTGTCCGGTTGTTCAAGCAGTCGCTTATATGTCATGTAGCCGATCTGGCCGGTTGCGCCGGTGACCAGCACTTTCGTCAGTGAACTCATCTATTTGTCTTTCCTTTTAGCTCATGTCAAAAGAAAGTGCAAAACATGAAGCGGAATCGTAGGGATGGGGTTTCCCCGCCCGTGGCACATCCCGATTTATCGGGGCAGTAAGGGTTGGGAAACCTAACCCCTACAAAGGATTATGTGTGTGTGCACCCTTTTGATTGTTTGGTCAATGTGGTTTACCCAAGCTCGCTGGGGGAGTCGCTTTGCCGATCACGCCGACAAGGACAATCATCGTGAGTAGATAGGGAAGGCTGTTCAGTAGTTGAGGTGGGATGTGCCAGCGATTGGCGAGTTCTAACGCGCTTGCGAATCCGAATAAGAGGCAAGCCGCACCGGATCCAAGCGGTTTCCATTTACCGAAAATGACCGCAGCCAATGCGACGTATCCGCGCCCAGCGGTCATTCCCTTTGTAAAATAGTGTGCTTCCGATGCCAAAAGGCATCCACCGATCCCAGCGAGGAGACCACTGATCAACACGCCGGAATATTGCTGCCTTGACCGACTGAGTCCGAGGGAGTCCAACGCTTCGGTGGACTCACCTGCTGCACATAAGCGGAGTCCAAACACTGTCCTGAACAGGACAATCTGGCTGACAATTACGAGGATAAGGGTTAGGTATACGACGAACGAGTACGATCCAAGCAGTGGTAAATTCCAATGGCTCAAACTATCCACCCGCCGAGAGGTTGCGCTGCGTCCAAGAAATTCCGTGATGCCAATTGCTAAGAGGTTGATCGACACCCCGCTCACAATCTGGTCTGCGCGAAACGTAATGGACGCTATCGCGTGGAGCAGTCCCATCCCACCCCCGCAAGTGATGCCAATAATTAATCCGATCCATGGCGAACCGGAGGCGTGTGTCCCAAGCACATAGCCGAACGTGCCCATCAGCATCATGCCTTCGAGTCCGATGTTGACCACGCCAGACCGTTCCGAATAGACACCGCCGAGCGCCGCCAAAGCCAATGGCGCTGACATACGAATGGTCGTCGGGAGGAGCTCGAAAAGCATTATCGCAGTTTCCTTTAGTGATGCGCCCAATCTCAGAGTGCCGCAGGTTGGGTCGAACGACAGTGAAACCCAACACGCCAATCAACTATAGTGAATTCTAAAGATAAGTAGACATCAAAAGTAGATAGTTTCTTGTACCACAATCTGTTAGATTGTGATCTCAACCCGCAAACTAACAGTTTGCGCTACTTATGGCAGATTGCCCTTTACATCGGAGGCGTACACCGTATACCGTAACCCTGCCAACAAGTTTCTGACTATGCTCGTTCATAGTGTCCAATTAATTCTAAAATTCAGTATAATCACGTTTCACGTATTACGTTTTACGCATTACATCATTGGCACAGATGCACTTTGACTGCACCGGAACGCTTGTCGGCAGAAATCCTGAAACCTTCAGCAACCTCCATCAGCGGGAGCCGATGGGTTACTAGTGCTGTTGCATCAACTTTTCCCGAAGATATTAGCTCGATGGCAGCATCAAAATCGGTGTCCATGCCGGTGTAGCCGTAACAGTTAGAACCGGTGACAATAGCCTCCGAGTTGACGATGCGTCCCAAGTTCACCTTTAGCGGCTCGTAGTATCCTGCGACAAGGACGACATACCCACAGCTTCTGACCATATCCATCGCAGCGTCGAAGTTGTGTCCGCCGCCAACGGTTTCAATAACGGCGTCCATCCCGCGACCCCCGGTGATGCCCTTCACATACTCATTGGGGTCCGTCTCACCGATATTGACCACATGGTCGGCACCAAGTTTCTTTGCGAGTTCGGCCTGATGATCATACTTGACGGTGATGAGCGTCTCTTTAACACCCGCCGCCACCGCTGCAGCCAAGGCGAACTGTCCGATGGTTCCACCACCAATAATTGCAACCCGGTCCTGATAGGTTGCGCGTGCCTGTCCTACCGCACGATAGGAGACCGCGAGCGGCTCCACCAAAGCGCCTTCCTCGAAAGTCATACTCTCCGGAAGCTTGAAAAGTCCCGAAGCATGGGCGGTAGTATACTCCGAAAAGCCACCGTGTGTGTTCTGCGAAACCCATTTACGTTCCAAGCAATGGTTATAGTAGCCTTTCCGACAGTAGATACAATTTCCACAGTGTGAGAAACATTCAATCGTAACCTTATCGCCCGGTTCGAGCGTCGTAACGCCTTCCCCAAGCTCAACAACGACACCACACGTCTCATGTCCCGCGGCGAGGCTATCGGATTGCCCCCAGTGGCCAAAGTAGCTATGGAGATCGCTGCCGCAGATACCTGTGCACTTGGTGTCGATCGTAACATACCCCGGTTCAGGAGATTTTTTCTCTACCTCTTGGATGCCTATCTGCTCGATACCGGTATAAATCGCTGCCCTCATTGTATTCATTGCGCTTTCTCCCTCGATTCCAGCTATGCCCTGATTGTCAGTGGTTTTATTATTCGCGGATGAATTTCTGCATCCGAGCGTTGTCACCCAACATCACTTCGCCCATGTAGAGGTCGCCGTGCGAGTCCATCCATAGCCCGTGAGCGCCGCCGAGGAACTCACCCGGTACTTCACTCGACGCTGCGCCTCCCCATCGCGTAATCAACTCGCCCTCTAAGGTATAGATGAGGAACTCATGGTCCAATCCAGCGACATAAACTACATCATCGTTGGGATCGAAAAAGATTGTATTAGGCTGTGGAATGTCGGTCCATTCGGTCAGATAATTTCCGTTGGTGTCAAAAATCTGGAGACGGTTGTTTGAGCGATCGCAGATCCAGACGCGGTCTTCTCTATCTATGCGGACACAGTGAGACAGCGCGAACTGACCAGGCCCATCACCGCGTTCGCCCCACGACAGCAGCAATTCGCCGTCAGGTGAATACTTGTGGACGCGCGCGTTGCCGTAGCCGTCTGAGATGAAGAGCTCACCGGTAGAGGCAATCGCCAAGTCGGTCGGGGAATTGAATGGATCGCCGTCCGCCGGTGCCGCAGCGCCGGGAGTGCCTAACGTCATCGCTAGTTCGCCATGCCGATCGAATTTGAAGACGCAATGATTATCATTGTCGATGCAATACACACTGTCGTCGTCGTCAATGTAGATGCCGTGCGCTGCCTTAGGGGGAAGAACGTCGCTACCCCATGTCTCCAAGAAATTTCCGTCCCGATCGAAAACCGCCAGTGGGTTTTCACTCCGCGAGTACACAAAAACTCGATCTTGCGAATCGGTTGCCACCGCTGGGATCCAGCCCCACTCCCAACCTTCGGGCGTTTTATCCCAATTTTCTGCGACTGTATATCTATATTTACCTGCACCAAAGACCATGTTTTATACCTCCAGATGCTTTCGTTATATACTAGATCAGGATCGCTAAAATCTTAAATGCTAGTGTAGAAAATACAGGAAGACGACTTCGGTGTCAAGTCAAAAATTGGACGCTGGTCCTTCTGGCACACTGTCGGATTACCTCCGCCGAAAGGTAACCCCTCCGAGATTTCTGTTGACGAGGACGCGGAAAATGAGTAAAATGCTCCTTGTATCTTTTCAGACGAAAGGCAAAGATATGGAGGCTGGAGGGGTGCCGATGAACGGTGCGGAAGGGGCGATTAAACTAATCAGACGCGATGTGCTGCTTTCAAATTCAGGTCTGTACGGTATCCCGGACGAACAGTTACATTTTCCCTATCTGTATGAATCTGATAATGGAAGCTGGTACATGACGTATCGTGAGGGACCGCACTTCGAGTCGACGTTTGGTCCCGGCAATCGTGTCCAGTGTGTCCAATCGAGGGATAGGGGGCGCACATGGCTTCCGTGGATGGGACTGGAGGTTGAACCTTTCCTGCGTCAGTTCTTTGTTACGCGGCTGCCGGATGGCAGTCTTATCAGTTATCGCTGCCGGATGGCAAAACTTCACCAGTCGTCCAGCACCACGCTCGAAGGTACAGCGATTATTTTCCGTTCACAGGACGAAGGGGCGACTTGGACCCGACATTATGCACCAGTAAGTAATCTGCCTTTCAGCTTGGGCAGTCAACTGATTTCACTCTGGGGACATGTGGTCGAAATGCCTGATGGTCGCCTGTTATGGCCCGTTTATAGTCGTGAGGGAAATACAATCTCTGGAATTGTGCAATCTACAGATGGTGGGGGTAGCTTTGACTGGCTTGCGAATGTATGCGAAGACAATACCGTTGGAGAGCGGCGTGAGCCAGGACTGATACGACTACCTTCCGGAGAACTTCTTGCCTTAATCCGGTGTGGTACGCAACCGTCTCGTCCGATGGTAGAGGTCCGGTCCTGCGATGAAGGACGGACTTGGAGTTCACCGCGCCGGCTTGCTCGCCCCGGTGTATGTCCCCAACTGATGATGCTGGGAAACGGTGTCTTGGTATGCAGCTACGGCACTCGGAGAAATGTGCACGTCATGGCGAGTTGGGATGGGGCAGGACATCAATGGTCGGAACCTTTGGTGCTCTATGAAGGTCAAACTTCGGGCTATAGTAATCTCCAAGCGTTAGCCGACGACCGTTTCCGAGTTGTCTATCAAGAGGGATCGTTTGATGCCTATCAGGAGGGTGGCAATCGGCTTGTACGCTCCGAGATTCAGATCAGCTCCCAACATTCTCCGTAAGGTACTACTTCGGTTTGACCTCATTCGACTGTGGGACCGTCACCAGCTAAGGTCGTGCGATGAAGAACGCGCTTGTACTTCCCGCGATCCCAAGATCGTCCCCGGTGTAGGCAGCAACGATTATCATATGCGACGAGGTCATGGGCACGCCATGTGTGGCGATACACAAACTGCGGTTGAGTTGACCATTCGAGCAGTTCCTTTAACAGGGCTTTGCCCTCTTCAGCTGGCAAGCCGTGAACGTGAGTAGTGTACGATCCGACCAAGAGTGCCTTCTTTCCGGTTTCGGGGATGACCCGTACCAATCGTTGATTGACTGGGGGCGTGTCTTTCTGGAACGCATCGCTCATCAGGTTCGGAGCGATCTGCGCCCGTGAGTGTGCAATGCTATGTTCGGCAATCAGATTTTCTATATCTATCTTCTTCTGTTTGGGTAGTGCCGCATAGGCGGCGGTGAGGCTGGCAAATTCCGTTTCGCCACCTTTGGGAGGAACGATCTTGGCGTAGAGCAGTGAGCCACGCAACGGCACACGTTTGAACGAGCCGTCGGAGTGCCAGAGCGTGTTGGCAACGGTATAGAGCGTCCGTGAATCTTCCGGTGGAATGATGTCGCCGTTTTCATCAAGGTTGGAGATGATCCCGATGGGTCCACCGTCGCCGATTGGGTCATTTGGCATCGTCATTTCGAGCGTACCAAACCCTTTGCTGAATGTAACGTGTTGTTCGTTGGTGATTTCCTGATCATGGAATACAAGCACCCCATACTCACAAAGCGCACCGCGAAGTTGTTCAAACGTTTCTGCATCAATAGGCGAAGTGATGTCAACGCCTTGAACTTCTGCCCCGATCTGTTTTTCCAGTTGCCTAATTTTGAGAGCCATTTCGTTTCCTTGTTAAAAGAGAAAATCTAACCACAGAGACACGGAGAACGCAGAGTTTTATTAGAGAGGTGACGTGTCCCGTTCCGAGGATCCCCCCGATAAATCGGGGTAAACTGATTATCGGGAGAGGTGTGGGAGATACTCGCTCCCTCCAATACTCCTCCCCTCGCTTCCTCTAATTCTCCTCTGTGCCCCCTGCGACCTCTGCGGTGAACAGTATAACATATAGAAGGAGAAGCTATTATGCGTCGTTTTAATCGAACCCCCTGTTTCACGGGACCAGATGATCCTGAGATTGGTCAGGTCCGAGGTGTCCTTGAACTAGGCGAAACTGTCATTATCGAAACTGTAGGTGGAGCGGATAACGACTATGAAGCTGCCGGTGAAACGAAAGCAGGGATGATAACCTCTGGCCAAAGCCATCAGCGTAATTCGCGTCCCGGTGGTCCCTTCGAGATCCAAGGCATCGAACCCGACGACTGGGTATCGATCGAAATCATTGACATTGAGGTGGGACCCTACGGTTTCTACCGGAACGGCGGACCCAATTGGGGCAACTGGCGCTGCGTAGCCCCGGTGCGCGACGGACTCATCCATTTTCCACCCGACTTCGTGGTGCCGGTGAGACCGATGATCGGTGTTGTACAGCTCGCATCGTGGGCACCCAGCGGGCTAGACCACGGTGGTAACATGGATTTTAACGCCGTCCAGCCCGGCAGCACAATCCATATTCGCGCTCAGAAACCCGGCGGTTTTCTTCACCTCGGTGATGTCCATGCCCGTATGGGGGACGGCGAGTTGACCGGTGCCGGAGTCGAAATCGACTCTGCTGTTACCCTCAAAGTCGATCGCTCACCCGGTTTTCCCAACAGTGCTCCCGTGGTGGAGACCACCACTGTGGTGGAAAGTGCCGAGGAGTACCTCACCAGTGCCATAGGAGACAGCTGGGGCGAGGTGCTCAGATCCGCTTGGACCGAAATGGTTGCGCTGATTGTTGACCGCTACGACACCAGTGTGGAGTACGCCAACATGATTGTCGGCACGATAGCGGATGCACGTCCCGGATTCGCTACGGAATATATGGGTGGTTACCTGACCTGTCAGTTAGCGGTAACCAAAGAACTGCGCCGCACCGGGAAACCTTACGAGCCATAGATGCCGGTATCAGTCTCTAAATTGGCGCCAAAGACTTATATTAACGCAAGTTGCCAGTCGTCGGCATATTCAAACCAAGAGGCTCTAATCCCCGTGCACATTGTATCATTTCTGTAGGTCGAGATGTGAATCTCGCCGCCGTCTTTCAATGTTAGAAGTCCACCCCGATGTAGGGGCAGGTCTTGTGCCTGCTCGAACCTCCGAGTGATAAAGTCCCCCTGACAAGGGGGAGTTAGGGTGTTGTTTTTACCAATAACCGCACGATTGTGGGCGGGGCATCCTGCCCCGACACCTACCATACTCCTGTAGGAGGGGCATCTTGCCCCGACTCTGGCGCGGGAAAGCGAAGCAGAGGGAGAACACAAGAAAGCGGGACAACAAGAAGATAAGTCTTTAGCCCCAGCGGGGCGACATGTTTATAGCAGTCGTGTCCGACCCAATCTTAAAGCCCCAGCGGGGCGACATGTGCCCCGACTTCCGATGGGCAAACGAGAAAGTGTTAAAGTCCCTGACAAGTAGCACCTCCCGATAAAATCGGGGGCGGGATTAAGGACGATGCTTTTAGTCTTCTCCGCGCAATCCCTTAATCTGCCTAATCCGCGATTCAGACAACAAACTTTTGTAGGTCGAGATTCACATCTCGACTGCGTTTTTCAATGTTAGAAAACCATCCCCTACTTCTTCGTACGGTTTGGGTCTCCCAACCCTCCGTTCACCCATCAGAATTATTAAATAACACACTATCAACTTACGTTATAATTAATGGTAAATGTGAGGTATCATAAGCACCCATTTTATGCCATTTTTCTATACTTAATATAAATTATGGTAACATATGTTAACTATTCTGCCGATAATTTCTTAATTTTTTTCTGATTGATGCCTCAAAAGCAAGGCAGGGCGAGGGCCCGACGGACACCGCACATTTTGCAAGTCGCTCCGACACGCGAAATTCAGGAAGTCGAAATTTTAAAAAAGTGTTAGATTCTGTTAGATTTTGTCAGGTCATTGTGGTTAACTTTTCGCCCCAAATTCATCGGAAATTCACGGTCTTTTGCGTACGCATTACCCATCAGATCTTTACACACATCCCACCCCTCTAGGGCTAAAGGTTTCCCTCGTCTTGTGCCTTTTCCCAAGTCCCCCTGATAAGGGGGATTTAGGGGGTTAGGTGGACATTGGGCCGGTCCTAAGTGCATTTACTATATTACGCGAGTTGCCAGTCGTAAAAACCCATTGAGTTTCCGCAGGAGCGGGGACTTCCCGCCCACCGTTCCGTTGTTCTGAATCCGAATCTTATCCGAGAGGAGGCCTATGTGTCCAGTCTAGGAAAATCTCAGTTTTTTAGCCTCAGCGGGGTGACATGTTTATAGGAGGTGGCTAACACCCATACACCCAAGCCTCAAATACCCGGCGGGTTATCTGTCAATTCTTGACTCATTGAGCCTAGCACCTTATGCAACATTCCGGGTATTTTCGACATGTGCATCGTTATTTCAGTTAGTCAAATTAGTGGCGAGTGCGGAAAGGCTGCCTACCGGCTAACTAGCAACTTAGGTTATGTTAAGGAAGCGTGCAGCTGAAACCAATTTCGTTCATTAATGAACCAATGTATTAATGAACCAATGAGCGCAACGGGAAATCCCGTTTCACGTCCTTAGCGTTTTGCACTTTCCTCTAACATGAGCCTCGATGCTACATTCCCAACGCTTCCGCTTGTCTACAAGCGGACTGAATCAGATTCCGCACCCGATTGCCCTTATTGTGCTCCGGTCGTTCATGAAGCCAGCCTAACAACGCCAGCGACCGGATTAACAGGAACATGGGGAGTAACTCAATAGTGGCCTCAGAAAGGGAGCGTTCCGATCGGTAGCCTGCAATCAGTGCGTCGCGAGCAACCTCGAAATGAGGTGGCTTCCGATACGCGTCAAGCGCGACGGCAATTTCGTACTGATGCCAGCCGAAACCAGAATCGTCGAAGTCGATTACGTGCAACTGGTCGCCGTTGACGAGCAGGTTATGAGGATGCAGATCCGCGTGGATTAAGCTATACGTTCCTCTCTCTTTTCCGTAGTCGGACAATACACGATGGATGACACGACGGGCATTGAGGATATGCTCCCGCTCCGCTGCTTTCAGTTCTGGTAGGACCCAAAAGGGACCCCAGAAGGGAGCCTCTCCCATGAATCCGTCCGCATCGAACGCGTGTCGTTGGAAACCCTCGGGAATCTGCCAGCCGGTTGCCTGATTGTGAATCTTGGCAGCGATGCGTCCGAGTTGGTTGAAATGCAGTGCGAGCGCTTCCATGTCGGGTGCCTGTGCCATAATGCTCGAAAGCGTTACCCCCTCAAACCATTCGACGACTCCGACATGTCGAACTTCCGTTGTACTCGGTACAGGAACTGTCGCGTAGCCGTGACCATCACGGGTCAGTCGGGGTAACGGCACACCTATGCCTGCCCGTTTCAACGCAGCTGTCCACTGCTGCTCGGAGTTCAGTTCCGCGAGATTGTGATAGCCCGGTCGATGGATGCGAAGGACATAGGTTTCGTCGCTGGCTGTATCAACGCGAAACACGGTGTTTTCAGATATCGAGATTAGCTTTATCTGCGCGGCAGAAATATCCCACTCGTCCAACGCTCGCTCGGCAATCGCCTGCAACGTGGCGCGGTCAAGCACCGTTGCCATAGATTTCCTCCACGATCTCTTCAAACGCAGTGAGGAACAGATCGGCATGTTCACGAGAAAACACCAACGGCGGACGAATCTTGAGGACATTGCCCAGTGATCCAGCACTGCCGATAAGGAAGCCTTTGTCCTTTAGGCGATTGACGAATACCGTGGCACCATCACGGTCAGGTGTTTTAGTGTCGCGGTCACTCACCCATTCCAACCCGATAAACAAACCGTGTCCGCGAACTTCCGCCATGGGCGGGCAGTACGGTTGAAGCTTAGTCAGTTCTGCCCGCAGGTAATCGCCGACATGAGCGACGTTCTGTCGTAGATTTTCGGTCTCGATTACCTCTATCACCGCCATACCTACCGCAGCTTGTAGCGGACTGGAGGCAAAGGTGTTAAAGTACCGTTTCCGCTCGCGGAAAGCGTCTATCAATTCCGTCCTCGCAACAGTCCCGGCTAGGGGCAGCCCGTTCCCCATCGGCTTGCCCATCGTGACAATGTCTGGAACGAGGCCCATCGCCTCGTAACCCCACCACCGACCAGTCCGGCAGAAACCTGCCTGCACCTCGTCGGTGATGAACACACCTCCTGCATCGCGAACTATTTCAGCTGCTTTTGGCATAAAACCTTTTGGGATGTCGGGCAAACCCTCGTTGGCGAGGATAGGGCAAACCAACATGCCGGCAAAAGGCACATCGTCAGCAGCAAAACTGTCAATCGCCGAGCGGACTTCCGACAGATAGAGATCGGTCAGTTCAGTCTCGGAGACGCCTTCTCGCAACGGACGGTAACACTGTGGGTACGGAATAGGGCGAATCTCAGGATCCCCAGCTCTGGCGCGTGTGAGCTTGGCAACCTCTGCACTGTTACCGTGGTACGCTGCGTCGGTACAGATGATACCCCGTCCGCCGGTTGCAATGCGAGCCATGCTCATGGCGACTTCGTTGGCTTCTGTTCCAGTGCAGGTGAACACAACACTCGCCAACTCATCAGCGTGGTGGTCAATCAGGCGTTCAGCATAATCAAGAATGCCTTCGTGCAAATAGCGGCTGTGGACGTTGAGCGTGCTCGCCTGCCGTTGCATTGCTTCAACTACATGCGGATGGCAATGTCCTACACAGGGTACATTGTTGTACATATCAAGATAGCGACGTCCATCCGGGTCAAACAGCCATACCCCTTCTCCACGCACGATGTTGACTGCCTCTTGGTAGAAAAGCGGCGTCCCCGTACCCAGCAATTTTTCACGACGCGCAAGTAAGTCGGCTGTGGTCATAATGCCCTCGTTTGGTAATTTGTGTGAAAGTTTTTGGTGCTTGCTAGGTTGCTGATTTATTTATGGTGGATTCAAAAAATAAACAAACACTTTCGCTCCCCGGTAGGTGCGGTTTCCCCCCGCACTGCATCGGCGCAGTTAGAAACAGCGCCTACCAAACGAGAGGCCGGTAGTTTCGTTTTCCTAACTCCCCGGTTTGGAGTATTTCATTAATTCTAAGATCCACTATATTTGTGTGTTTTTTGTGACAGTTGGTTCCAGCGAATCAACTACTTGTAACCGATATGCAGTTCAAGTTTTTCAATCTGGACAGGACCAAGAACACCGGGTAGTCGTTGGTTTAAACGCACACCGACGAGATTAGCTCCCACCGCAAGGTAACGCGGCGCTACTGTGAAAACCAGCCAGTTCTTGAAAGCATCTCCCTTTGAGGTTTCTACTGTCTCCGTGCGAGGGATATCCAGTAATATATTGTTCATCCTTACCTCGACCCCCGATCCAAGTTTCTCAAGTCTCTCCTCCGCAGACAAAGCCTCACCCGCCTCATCAGAGATAGCGATTCGCAGCGTTATCTGATCTATTTCTTCCGATGCAGCGTTCACATCATCCCCTACACTCAAGGTGAGCAGCGTATCCTCCTTGCCATCATCTACCAACCCTGCGGGCAAGGCTGCCAACATGTTCGTCTGGAAGTACATATGCCGAGGGGTTTTCCAGTTTGCTGGCGATGGCACGACATATTCGGCGTGTCCACCTCCACGGCGCTCGACAAAAAACACTTTGTCCTTTCGCTTGAGCGTTTCAGGACTCCCGATTTCACTGAAGATTTTGCGCTGCGTTTGCCACCTCGGCGAGGGGCTAAGATCCAGATTTTCTGCCGATTGCGGGGAGGAGACCATTAAATTGAAGGTGTGCATACCGTCAGGATTTTGACGCCACCAGTTCGCACAGGCGGCACGCCAGATTTCGAGGTCCGGTTCTCTATACCCATCGGTGGAGTGGTGATCGTCAAAGCTTGGGTAGAGTTTGATAGGGGTTTCTTGGGTGATATGGCGAAAGGCAGCGATATCCGCATTTGCTGTGCGTGTGCCGACGACGAGGATATCAATCAGAAAATCTTGTGCCCAAGTTTCCACATCCATGCCATCGAAGTGGCAGCCCATGAGATCTTCCGGAACGCGGGCTGCCAACAACAGTGGCCGTCCACGTTTTGCCCCAATGTCGAGCAGTGTGGTGCGTATATCACGCATGAAATCGGTCAATATATCACGGTGCAACCATTGCCCCTCCGGGAAAAGCACCGGGATGCGCGCGAAATCAATATGGATCCCATCGAAATCGTACATCTCAGCTACTTCGCGCACCGCGTTCAGCTTCAGGTCACGAACCCCCTCAAAGCAAAAATTCCAGTAGGGGTGCCATTTGTAGATCAGCCAGTCCGGATGTTCAGCTTTTAACGGAATTGGTTGATCAAACGGACGGGGCGGATCGAACAGGTCGTCGTTGTCTGATCCATTGATTCGGTACGAAAAGAAAACCTCTCGACCGCGCTTCTTCGATTCACCCAAAAGCACCTCTACCGGATCGATGCCAATTTTCCACCATTTCGGAAAGACGTTTTCTGTACAGGGTATCACCTCACTGGGCCAAACCGCTGTATTCCCCTCACCCCATTCAAACCAGATGCTATCAATCTGGTTCGGCTGTTCATCAAGCCGACTCATGTAGAAGTCGATGATCTTGTTTAGACGTTCTCGTCCAACCTCATCAGTCCTGAATACATCGTTGGCTAATACATCGTCTTGGAAGATAATTCGACGCTGCCGGTTGATAGCCTCAATATGTTCAGGGCTGATAGCCAGTCCGTTATGCGATGCTACATCTAATGAATTCATAATAATCTCCAGCCATTTCAAAATCTTGGGTCCAGTTACAGATAGCATAGTTACATCAAAAATTATATCAAACCCGCGAGAGATTTAGAACATAAATCGAAAACTGATAGAAGTTCGCAAAGTGAGTATGGATTCCACATTCTGCACATCTATATCGGATGGCTTCTGTTAAGAAATCGTGCAACAGAAACCGATTTAGTACATTGCTTCATTAGGACATTAGTTCATTTTTCACGTTCGCATATCACATTTCACGCTTCTGGTATTTTGGGTGTTGACAGGTGCTAGCTTCTCGTGTATGATATTTACTCGGAATGATGCAATTCAACCCCATCGCGCGGTACAGGAGAAGGAGTCAAAGCCTATGGCAGAAATGCACTGTTTCAACGCAAGCTATCTGCATGCAGTAACGCGACAACTGTTTCTGGCAGTGGATACACCACGCCACATCGCCGAGGTCGTCGCAGAAATCTTAATCAACGCCAATCTCGCCGGACACGACTCGCACGGTGTACTGCGGATCCCCGGATATCTAAGTAGTGTCTCAAATGGTGGGCTTCAGCCTGCTGCTGAACCGGAGGTCTCCAACGAAACGGGTAATACTTTCCGTGTTGATGGGAGAGACGGTCATGGACACTACACTGCTCGACGGGCAATGGAACAGGCAATTGAGAAGGCAAAAGCTGCGGATACGTGCGCTGTGAGTTTTGTCAATACCGGGCATATCGGCCGACTCGGTGAATATGCGGAGCAAGCGGCACGTGCGGGGTGTATCGGCATTATAACCTATGGCGGCGGTGCGAGGGATAGGGGCGGCACTGTGCCTTTCGGGGGTGCGCGGGGAGCACTGGGCACCAATCCGATCGCGGTCGGTGTGCCAACCGGGGACGACAGTCCGTTCATCATTGATTTTGCTACCAGTATGATTGCCGCCGGTAAAGTCTCGGTTGCTGCAAGCATGGGTCTGGATCTACCCGAAGGTTGTATTGTCGATAAGCACGGCAATCCTAGTGTCAAGCCATCGGATCTCGGCGATGGCGGATCTCTGTTAGCATTTGGCGGACATAAGGGATACGCATTCTCCCTCTTGGTATCCCTGTTTGCTGGTTTGTCCGGCAACTTTGATGTTGAGAGTGCCTCCATGGGTAGTAACACGTTGATGCAGGTTATCAATATCAGTGCCTTCACGCCGTTGGAACCGTATCAACAGGGCGTTCGTGCGTTTCTCGACGGTATTAAGTCGATACCAGCGGCACCCGGCTTCAACGAGGTGCTGGTTCCGGGTGACTTTGAATATCGTTCCCGATCTCAACGACTCGCCAGCGGTATTGACGTCCCCGATACTATCTATAGTCAACTTCAGGAATGCGCGGCAAAATTGAACTTCTCCCTGAGCGAGGATCTTGTCGGACCCGCCGATGTGGAACGATACCAAGCCTGAAGCGTGAAAGTCATCTGTTTCTTGGTTCATGAATGAACCCACTCGGTTTCTGTTACACATTTCTTAGCATGGATTGACATGTTTTTGAGGAGATTATTATGGATGCCGAATGTTTACAGTACCTTCTGACACAAAAGGAACATGCCCAATTTGAGAAGGATGGATTCATTATCGTTGAGAACGCGTTGCCCGCTTCAATGATCGACGGACTTATCGAAGCGGTAGATCGGCTTGGATCTGGCGATGACTTCTTGGGGAAAGACGATCGACTCTTGGAACTCATCGACTGGTCCCGAACATTTCCCAAAGTTTGGGGGATTCTCGGTTGGAACATCCATTCTTACTACACGCAGGTCATTGTCACGCCTCCCGAAGATGAGGAGTTCAAACGTACAAAGCGAAGACGGGGTTGGCATCAGGATAGCGACCGTATAAACGCCGATATCGAGCCAGGTCCCCAGCCACGTATCTCTGTGAAGGTGGGGTATTTCTTGACGGATCTCACGAAGGGCGGTCACGGCAACTTTAGTGTGATTCCGGGAAGTCATCTCAAAAGAGAGATAGAACTGCCTACCGATGGGGTTTCGGACCCGGAGGAGGCGATAGAAATTCGAGTGCCTGCCGGGACGGCGGTCATTTTCGATCGCCGACTCTTCCACGCGCGGGGCTGGAACCTGTCCGACCTGACACGGAAAGTCTTGTTTGTGGGTTACAGCCATCGTTGGATCCATCCGAGAGATGAAAGAACGGTTGAACATGTTATGGAGCGTTCCGATCCAATCCGCAGACAGCTGCTCGGCGCCAAAACACGTGCCATGGGGACCTCATCCCCTTCGGACGAGGACGTGCCCCTCCGTTTCTGGATCAAAGACCATTTGGGCGAAGGGGTAGTTACCGACAATTACGCCCGCATCGTTGGCGCACCTTCGGTGACATATGGGCGCAACCACGCGCAGTGATTCGTCATTGACGCATTCGCTGACAGGATTTTATTCTTAATAAAGATTGATATGTGAAAATTTGGTTCCGTTCGACGAACCGCTGTTGATTCGAGTAAGGAGGTTGATCATGGATAGCGCATGTTTGGAACACTGCTTGACAGAGGCAGAGCGTACCAAGTTTGAGCGAGACGGATTCATTGCCATTGAGAATGCGTTGCCAGCCCCAATGGTTGAGGGACTTATCGAAGCGGTCGATAGTGTGAAAGCCGGTGTGGACTTCATCGGGAAACACGATCGGTTCTTGGAACTGATTGATTGGCATCGAACCTTGCCTAAGGTATGGGGCATCCTCGGTTGGAACATTCATCTATACCACACGCATATTACGGTTACACCGCCGGTGCCGTTGGAAGATAGGCCCTCGAAGAAGCGGCTTCACTGGCATCAGGACAGTGGGCGTGTGAGTTTGGACATTGAAACGATACCCGCACCGCGTATTTCCGTCAAGATAGGTTATTTCCTGACTGATGTTTCTGAAGGCGGTCGTGGCAACTTTAGCGTCATACCCGGCAGCCATCTAAAAGATGAGGTTGAATACCCCGCCGATGGTGTTTCCAATCCACCGGACGCGCTTGAGGTTCGTGTGCCTGCGGGGACCGCTGTCATCTTCGATCGCCGGATATGGCATGCGGGTGGGTGGAATTTCTCAGATATTACACGAAAGGTGCTGTTCGTCGGTTACAGTCTCCGATGGTTCCATCCGAGAGATGAGATGACCGTCTCTCATTACATGGATCGATGTGATCCGATTCGGCGACAGTTACTCGGATCGAAAACTGGCAACTTAGGCTTAACGACACCGAAGGACGAAGACGTTCCACTTCGTGAATGGATGCGGGAGCACCTAGGCGAGGAAGCAATCACGGATCGTTCGGTCAGAAATCTCACGTAACCCTTTCAGCCCGATCCGAGTGAATGGAGGCATACTACTCCCATCGGATCGCGGTTAGGGGAGTGAGGGAAGGAAAGCCGTCATGGCTAACCCCAGCCTCGTTTTTGAGCACATCCATATCATCAGTGAGGACCCGCATTCGTCTGCCGCTTGGTACACAGACATGCTGGGCGGTGAAATCACCGAGACGTATGAGCTCCGCGGTGCCCCTCAAATTGCTGTTGTTTTCGAGGGGATAACCATCCTTATCCGTGGGCGGCGACCGGGCGAGAATCCGGACAGGACAAACAGCATACGGTCTTTCGGAGATTTTGCCAGCCACAACGAGTGGGGTGCGGATCACTTTGCCTTCCGTGTACACGGAGACCTCGCTGAATTTTGTAACACTCTCAAAGCAAAAGGAGCTACCTTCTCCATTGAACCCGATGATTCGATCGGGAGCACTTGGGGTGGCAGCATTGCCTACCTTAATGCCCCTGACGGTGTGAGTATAGAGTTGCTCCAAGCGTAGATCCGATGTGGATCTAGGGCTCTCGCGTGAAAATTGAGTTTTCCAATCCCTTGAACGCTCACGCGTGAATTGAGGCTTGACTTCTGCAGAAGAGATGTGGTAAAGTTAATGTTTGGAAGCATAGCTATCGTCTGTGCAAATCCACACATCGGTTAAATGTTGACGACCGTCCACAACAAGATATTCAGGAGATTGAATTGATGTGCCGCCCACAGCTTATCAACAATCGTTTCTCTTCCCGGATTAACGGGTTCCTCAATCTGGTTTTGCTGCGATTGCGTCTCGCTTTGACCTTGCTGCGTGTGGTGGGCGGTAGTGCGCCGGATTAATGTAAAATCGGACTCATCTTAATCCTTCGACTCACAGCCCATCATCGAATCGCTTTCGATGGTGGGCTTTTTATTTATCTTATTGATTGCATCCGGAGGGCTATAGGTAACGTCCATTGATTCCTTAGTTTTTGTGTGAATTTCTGTAAGAGACAGCGTTGCATTTTATCGACTGGTTTAGTATAATTTCACAAAGCGAATTTGGACCAAGACAGAGACAGTGTAAAACGTAGTGCCGCAAGAAATACCCGTGCTATAGATCAGACAACTTGAGGAGATTTTAGATGCAAAGACACACTTATGACCCTGCAGCCGTTGAACCGAAATGGCAAAACATCTGGGAGAAACGTAAGACGTTTCGTACGCCGGACGATCCCAAAGCGTGGACAGGAAAACCGAAGTATTATATCCTCGATATGTTTCCTTACACCTCCGGCGCAGGGCTCCATATTGGACACCCCGAAGGCTACACAGCTACCGATGTGCTGGCTCGTATGAAACGTATGCAGGGCTATAATGTACTGCACCCAATGGGCTGGGATTCGTTTGGACTAACCATTGAACGCACCGCTGAGCGGGAAAACATCCATCCTGCAATCGTCACGCAGCGCAACATCGACAAGTTTCGTCAGCAGATTAAACAGATCGGTTTCTCGTATGATTGGGATAGGGAGATAAGTACGTCGTCGCCTGATTACTACAAATGGACGCAATGGATCTTTCTCAAACTTCATGAGAAGGGGTTAGCGTACCTCGCTGATGTGCCTGTCAACTGGTGTCCGGCACTGGGGACCGTTCTCTCTAACGAAGAGGTGAAAGATGGAAAATACGTAGAGACCGGCGATCCCGTTGAACGGCGACTGATGCGACAGTGGATGCTCAAGATTACTGCGTATGCCGAGCGGCTCTTGGAGGATATTGAAGAGGTGGACTGGCCCGAGGGCATCAAGGAGATGCAGCGGAATTGGATTGGGAAATCGGAGGGTGTGGACGTAGATTTTGCCATCAAGGACACTGATGCCTCATTTACCGTTTTCACAACGCGACCCGACACGCTGTTCGGTGCAACGTACTGTGTGTTTGCACCGGAGCACCCCTTAGTTGCACAGATGACGACCGATGTGCAGCGGTCGGCTGTGCAAGCGTACGTGGAGGAAGCAAAGAACAAAACCGATCTCCAGCGGACAGATCTCGCGAAAGAAAAGACCGGCGTTTTTACGGGTGCCTACGCGATTAATCCTGCTAATGACAAAGCAATCCCAATTTGGGTTGCCGACTATGTGCTCATGGGTTACGGTACAGGCGCAATCATGGCGGTTCCCGCAGAAGATGATCGTGACTGGGAATTTGCCAAAACATTCGATCTGCCAATCGTTCGCACGGTGCAACCGCCGGACGATTTCGGGGATGAGCCCTACCTCGGCGATGGTCCCTCCATTAACAGCGGTTTCCTGAATGGCCTGAATATCCAAGATTCAAAAGAGCGGATGACTGAGTGGCTCGAAAGTGAAGGCAGAGGGAAAGCACAGGTGCAATACCGCTTGCGCGATTGGCTTTTCTCCCGCCAACGTTATTGGGGAGAGCCCTTCCCGACTGTGCAGCTGGAAGATGGAACGATTATGTCTGTACCCGAGAGCGAGCTTCCGGTGGAATTGCCACCTATCGATGAATATAAGCCGACCCCCGATGGGCAACCACCCCTTGCCCGTGCCTCGGAGGGTTGGCTGATGGTGGAACTGCCAGACGGGCGGAAAGGAATCCGGGAAACAAATACAATGCCCCAGTGGGCGGGATCTTGCTGGTACTATCTGCGATATATGGATGCCCACAACACGACCGAAGCATGGTCTGCCGAGGCGGAGCGTTACTGGATGCCGGTGGATCTCTATGTCGGTGGTGCAGAACACGCTGTCCTACACCTGCTCTATGCGCGATTTTGGCACAAGGTGTTGTATGATTGCGATCTTGTCTCTACGAAGGAGCCGTTCCAGAAACTGTTCAATCAAGGTATGATCCTCGCTTATTCATATCAGGACGACAACGGAAAATATTACTCGCCACATGAGGTGGAAGAGCGAGATGGAGAATGGTTCGTCAAGGAGTCCGGGGTGCGGACAAACACGCAGATTGAAAAGATGTCCAAATCTCGTTTCAATGTGGTAACCCCGGAGGAGGTCATCGACGAGTATGGAGCGGATGCCCTGCGTCTGTATGAACTGTTTATCGGTCCCTTAAGCGTCAGCGCACCGTGGCAGACGCGTGGCGTGGAAGGTGTTTATCGGTTCTTGCAACGGGTGTGGCGTCTGGCAATCGATGAGGAGACCGGTGAGCCGAGCAGTAAGTTGACCGATGCACCCGCGGATAGTGATTCGGAGTTGTGGAAGATCATAAACCAGACTATCAAGGATGTCACTGAGGATACGGAATCGATTGACAAGATGAACACTGCTATCAGCCACATGATGGTGTTTGTCAATGCGGCGACACAGGCCACAGCGGTGCCGAAAGAAACGATGAAGACGTTCCTGCGGCTCCTTTCTCCTTACGCACCGCACCTCACCGAGGAAATTTGGGAGCGGTTCGGAGAAGCCGAACTGATCGCTCATGCGGCGTGGCCCACCCACGATCCCGAAGTCCTCAAGCGTGAGGAGGTTACCATCGTTGTACAGGTCAACGGAAAATTACGCAGCCGAATCCAGCTTCCTGTTGATTCAAGTGACGAGGAGGTTGAGGCAGCAGTCCTTGCCGATGAACGTATCCAAAAGTATGTTGAAGGAAAAACGGTAAGGAAGTTTATCGTTGTGCCTAACCGGTTGGCGAACGTTGTGGTTTGAGTTGAACCAATGTGTTGAAGACTAATCGATAGTTCTAGAAACCTATCTCAGCGAGCGAAGCGGAAAAGAGAGATAAAAAACTCTCGATACAGGAGGGGTATCATGCTCACAGAGCAGCAGGTCAGTCACTTTAATACCTTCGGATTCCTGATCTTCCGGCAGCTATTGAAGCCGGACGAACTGAAAACCATCAACACTGAGGTCGAGTTGAGGCTCGCGTCTACGAAACGCCACACATCTCCCGATGAGGCTCCCGCATATATGAGTTGGCCCAATTTGGGACCTGAGACGCCTTTCCTATCCGGGTTGCCGGAGGATCCCCGCATCTGCCGAACAGCAGAGCAGCTGTACGGAGAAGATGCCATTGGACTCTCGTGCAATGCAGGCAGTTTTGTGAACCAGACGCACTGGCACCCCGATGCTGACGACTTCCAACTGCACGGTTTCAAATTTGCCCTTTACTTACAGCCTTTGCGGGCGCACGACGGTGCGTTACGGTTCATTCCGGGTTCGCATCGAAGACCCTTTCACGACGAGGTCCACAGAAATATAGGTGATTCGGTGCACAACGTCCCCGAAGTTCCATCCTACGCCTGTGAGACGGAGCCGGGGGATGTCGTTGCTTTCGATTTTCATCTGTGGCACGCCAGTTGGGGCGGTTCGACCGACCGCCGGATGGTCTCTATTATTTTCATTAAGAACCCTCACAATCCTGAGGAGGAGCAAGCAACCCGCAAAGCAGCGACGGCAAATGTCCAACTCCGGGCGACGCTCGCTCGAAATACCTTTGATATACCTGGACCAGAGTACCATCCGCACTGGCTCGAAAATCCTCGAAAGAGTCCAAAACGTCAACACTGGATAGATCGGATGGGGGAATTAGGTTATCTGAACGTTCCCCAGTCTGCATCAACAGTCTGATAGATACCAGTGGCACACATCACGGCCAAAAACTGTAAGCGTTTAGGGGAGGTATGCTATGCTCACAGAACAACAGGTGAAACACTTCGATACCTTTGGGTTTCTAATCTTTCGGCAGCTGTTCAGCCCGGAGGAGATAAAGACCATCAACGCAGAGTTTGAACACGCTTTGACTTCCGCCTATCGCCATGAGCCATTTGATGGCACATATCGGCATTGGGTGCGGACGATGGGACCAGAAACGCCGTTCTTCGCCGGGTTGATGGAGGATCCACGTTTCTGCGAGCCGACAGAGCAGCTGTATGGCGAAGATGCGCTCGGCATCGTTTCTGACGCCAATCGTTATGTCGGTCACACGCGCTGGCATCCAGACCACCTTGTGGATCCAACGGAAGACTGTTACGGAGTCAAATTTGCTTACTATCTTGAACCGGTCGGTGCTGAAACCGGTGCGCTGCGCGTGATTCCGGGATCGCACAAGAATCCACTACACAGCTCGCTACGAGAAAATATGGATAGCTACCAACTGGAAATCTGTGATGTTCCGGCGTATATCTGTGAATCGGAGCCGGGTGATGTTGTTGCCTTTGATGTCCGTTGTTGGCATGCAAGTTGGGGCGGTGCGATTGACCGACGAATGTGTACAGTGGTCTACTATAAGAATCCGGAAGGTCCCGAAGAGGAGGCCGCAACCCGCAAGCGAGCGTCCAACAGTGTGAAAGAACCCAATAATTCTGGGCTGCCGTTTGAAACACACCGTGATATCATGAGCCACTGGGCTGCCAATCATGAAGGCAGCGCAAAACGCCAGCGCTGGATTGATCGTGAGCGAGAGCTCGGTTTTCTCGATTATCTTTAGGCGTAGAACTTTGAAATCCGACTTTGCATACCATTCACCGTGCCTTTCACCCTAAGAGAGATTGCAAACAAGGATGAATCCCTTTCTCGAAACCCTGCCTCCTGAGGTAGATATTAAGCTCCAAAATATAAAACCTCCGGCAGAAGAGGCGCATATTCAAGTTGCCACAGATCTAATCGACGACCGTGTTTTCGGTGAACAGTGGCTGGTTGTAACCGGCGAACACCTATTTGTTATCCCTACCGAAGGGGTTGATGGTGTTGTGGAGGTGCCCCTCAACGTCATCACGGAGACGAAGATTGAGGAATTTGTCGGTGCAGGGCGGCTGGAAGTAGAACACGGCGACGGCGAACCAACCTACCTATACTACTCCAACTCGTTGAGTCCCAAGTTTGCTGAGGTCGCTGAAGCCATTAAACAGCTCATCAAGGGTGAGGACCCTACCCTGCCAACCGAGATGGAGCGATCCCGGTGCGAGACGTGCCGACGATTGCTGCCAGAAAAGGACGGAATCTGCCCGGCTTGTGTAAAAAAATGGGATACGCTGAAGCGGATTATTAGCTACTTGAGGCCCTACCGGGGTAGAACCATTCTCCTCATGATCTTTGCGGCGGCAAACCCTTTACTAAATCTAATCCCACCGCTGATTGTTAAATATATGGTCGACGATGTTATTACACCGCTGGCAGGCACAGTAATTACACTGAGAGAAGGCTTGGGGATGATGATGCCGCCCGTGCTAGGTCTCTTAGGTATCATGTTGTCAACCTTTCTTTGTGAGATTATCGGTGGTTTGATGAGGGCAGACATCTCAAGTCAAACCAGCAAAGATATCCGTGCACAGCTCTTCGACCACGTGCAGTACATGCCGATCCGATTCTACGACAAGCGACAGATAGGTAGCCTAATATCCAGATTTACCAACGATGCGGATCGGCTGGAGATGTTTCTACTTTTTGGTTTGCCTTTCATGCTGAGTAACGCTCTGATGTTGGTAGGTACGCTGATAGTGTGTCTCTCCCTAAGTTGGCAATTGACCATTTGTGCGCTGGTGCCGGTCCCCTTCATTGTGGTGGGCGGTCTGTTTATTTGGAAGCGTATGCGGCCCATTTGGATCCGTTGGCACGCCAAATGGTCACGGCTCTCCTCGCATCTCAATGAATCTATCTCTGGCATCCGTGTCGTAAAAGCCTTCGCGCAGGAGGATCGAGAAGCGATGCGGTTCAATACGCGGAACGAGGAACTGTGGTCAGTAAGTGTTACCGGTGAGCGCACTTGGTTCATCTTTTTCGCCGTAATGAATTTCCTTATCCATTTCGGGATGTTCTTTATCTGGTACTTTGGCGGAATGCAGATTTTGAGCGGGGCACTCACATACGGCATACTCTTGGCGTTCACCCGTTATCTCTGGCAACTCTACCGCCCCCTGCAGTTCTTCAGCCAGATCAATAACTTTATCACCCGCGCATTCGCCGGTGCTGAGCGGATCTTTGAGATTCTCGACAGTCGCTCCGAGATGTTTGACTATTCCGAGGCAACTCCCATCCCTCAAGTGGAAGGACGGGTGGCTTTCAGAGACGTTACATTCGGTTACGATCCGGGCAAACCGGTCCTCAACGAAATTAACTTTGATGTGGAACCCGGTGAGATGATTGGACTGGTGGGAAAATCTGGCGTGGGCAAGAGTACCGTAATCAGCCTGATCTGTCGGTTCTACGATGTGAATCGCGGCAGTGTGGATATCGACGGTGTGGATATCCGGAAGATTCGTCTGGAGGATCTACGTCGCCATATCGGTATAGTCCATCAAGAAATTTTTCTCTTCGATGGCACAATCGCCGAAAACATCGGTTACGGCAAGCCTGAGGCGACCTTAGATGAAATCGTCAGTGCAGCGATTGCCGCGGAAGCGCATGAATTCATCGCTGCCAAGCCGGACGGGTACGACACAAAGGTGGGAGAACGCGGTGATCAACTCTCTGGCGGCGAAAAGCAACGCATCGCCATCGCACGTGCGATTCTGCACGACCCGAAAATTCTAATCCTCGATGAGGCGACCTCCTCCCTTGACAGCGCTACCGAGAAAAAGATTCAGACAGCGATCGCACGATTGGTCAGGGGCAGAACAACTTTCGCCATTGCGCATCGGCTGTCCACCCTGCGCAATGCGGACCGACTTATCGTCCTAGACGACGGTAAGGTTGCCGAGGTTGGGACGCACGAAAATCTGATGGCGCGGAAAGGAATCTTTTATAACCTTGTCCATACACAGCAACAGACGTCGGCGATCATAGCGGTGGGCGGGGGAAGGGATGACCCCTCTCAGGGTGGGCGATAATACCGCATTCACTCGAACCCGGTAGGTGCGGTTTTTAACCGCACCGGTTTGGAGTATCTCATTAATTCCATGGTCCACCATATTTGGTCCCTGTGGGAGGGGCATCCTTGCCCCGATTATACCGACACCTTTGATTTCGCAGTCGGTCTTAGAAGGGTTCCCACCCACAAGGCAGCTCTCCTAATAATTCGTAGGGAACGCAGATGCCGTTCCCTTGTTCCCTACGCACTGTCCGTTACGTTTCACCGTCCAAGAACGTGCTGCAACGCACCCTCAAGGTCGGCATACTGAAACGCATAGCCAGATTCCAAAAGGCGGGTAGGCGCTACACGGGTGCTTGAAAGAAAAAGTTCGTTAGCCATCTCCCGACCAAACATCAGGCGCAGTCCGAAACTCGGCAGCGGAAATAGGGTCGGGCGCCTCAAAACACGCCCTAACGCTTTCGTTAGTTCGCGGTTCGTAACTGGGTGGGGTGCTACGTTGTTCACCGGTCCTTGCAAACTATCCGTAACCAATGTGTGATGGATAGCAGCCACCGCGTCGTCTAACGCGATCCAGCTCATATACTGCCGTCCGTTACCCAATACGCCACCGACCCCCATTTTGAAGGGCGGCAACATCTTTGCCAACGGTCCGCCTTCACTGCTCAGGACGATCCCCATACGGAGATTCACAAGCCGGATGGCCGTTTGAGCAACAGGCTCGGTTGCAATCTCCCACTCTATACATACTTCCGCTAAGAAACCAAATCCCGACGTACTCTCTTCATTAACCGTTTCCGTGCCGCGGTTTCCGTAGTAGCCAATAGCCGATGCACATACCAATACTTGCGGGGGACGTGTGAGATTCGCGAGCGATTCGCACAGTAACCGGGTTCCCTTCACTCGGCTGTCAAAGATTCGCGCTTTTTTGCCGCGTGTCCATCTGGCTGAACCGATGTTCTCCCCGGCGAGATGCACCACCGCGTCCATGCCTTCAAGACCCGCAGTATCAATGCGTTCTGATTCAGGATCCCAGTGAACTTCCGATCCACCCGCTATCGGTGCGGATCGAACCAATCGGACAACCTCATGTCCCGCGTCGGTGAGTACAGGGATCAGGGCGGATCCAATCAGACCCGTTGAACCACTAATGAGAACTTTCATAGTGCTTTCCTCCATCAAGGGGTAAAACGTGGAGGCAACCGTTGAGATTACATCTCTGGGCTTTTATTTTGCGGTTTGGAAAGGTTCCCACGCTTCGCCTGCCGCCGCTGCTTGACGCTCCAGCTCCGTACGCCAGCCGATGACTTCGCCAGCTTTAATCCGATTGATGTCAAAGCCCGGATACCGGTCTTCGAGGGTATCACCCAACTTCTGTGTTACCGCCCAACGGTCCCATGCGGTCTTCATCCATTCGTGCGGTAACGCGTCGCGCACAGCGGGATCAAGCTGCCACGCATTGCGCACGTCTGCCACCGATGGCTCCTCCGTGGACTCGCCTGACCATTTCGACCAACCGATCGACAAGGTATTACGTTCGCGCTCAGGGACGGCGTGTCCTGTGTGGATGGTGGCACCGTTGCGGATGAGTGCTTGCCCCGGTTTTAGACGAATTGCGACTTGGTCCGGTAATGGATCCTTACCATTCCAACTCGGTGTGTGCGGCACACCTGCGTCCTTCATTGCTTGCGGCAGCAGCACATCGTGCTCGTACGGCGTACGCCATCGCGTGTGGCTACCCGGTATCAGCTCGTGACATTCGTCGTCCACCAGCGCCAAGAACATGCTCACGCCGTTCCGTTCCGTGAGGGACTTCTCATTGTTTTCTTGGATCTCGTCCCAGCGAATTCTTTCGATCTCTTCGGTATACGCTTCAGGTCCATCGCCTCGAACCTCGCGCTGTGCAAAGTAGGACTTCCCGGTGCCCCACCATGTTACATCTCGGTGCCAACTGGGTCCGTTTTCACGCAATTTCGGGTTGCACCACAGCAGCATTCCACCCAGCACCACATCCTCAGGTCCGAGACCATTACACCAAGAGGACACGAAATTAAGGAACTCTGGAGAGCCGTGGAACTCGGCAAAGCTCGGTTCTTTGAAGGCGGGATGGATGAGTCCCCGAATCGCCCACGGTTCGTCGTCCCCTGTGCGGTGCACGTAGGCTTTGGAACAGTCGATTACGCTGTAGCCGTTGGCAGGCGCGCATGCTTCAGTGACGCGACGACCTGCTTCACGCAGAATCGGAATCCACGGGCTATCTTCAAAGTCGTTGATGATGAGGAAACCGTGTTCTTTCAGGTGTTCCAGACGTTCGGGGGTGGCTCCGGGTGCTGAAAGTTCGGGTTTGAAATCGGCGAAGTCGGTCGCACGATAAGGTTTCGCTGCTTGATCGGTACTCATTTTCATTACCTCCTGATTCAGTTGGGTGTGGGATCAATTCTGAGACGTAGCGATAATAAAAATTTTGGCATGGAATGTCAGATTTGTCAAGGGTTTTGCTACGAGAGTTAGCGACATTTAATTCTCCTGTAGGAGGGATTTCCCAATCCCGATACCACACCGAGATTTAAAGAGGCACCAATGAAGATAGTTTAGAATTTATTGAAAGAAAGAGACTCCGACCCCATAGGTGGGGCATCCCCGATAAAATCGGGATTTCGCTGCGCTCAACTTGCCCCTCCGTGATATGTTATCATGGCTTTTTAGGGCTATTTAGGAATTTAAATTTGTGTGAGTACAATCGTTTCTGCAAGTCAATCAGTTGCGTTCATAAAGTATCTCCCCTTCTCGTTGGGCGGCACGTAGTGTTGTACCAACGAGATTGCGCTGACGTGCTAGTTCTTCAGGCGTTGTTACGAAGATATCCTTGGCTACGGGGAGGTCAGCGAGGGTCCGTCGAATGTCAACGGCAGTTTTCCGCTTATCAGTGAGTTCAGAGAAAACTACAAGCAGATCTACGTTGCTTTGCGGATCTGCCTCCCCGCGGGCATGTGAACCGAACAGGATAATCTGCACGGGGTGAAAGTTACGCACAATACGCGCTGTCCTGGTGGAAATGAGTTCGTTGTTCATCTACATGGAATCCTTTTTCAGCGACGAACAATAAATCTCCGTGCTACAAGTTTACTTTGCAAGTTGGGAATCGTTCGCTTTTTGTAATTCATCGAGGAGGTGAACGATATTCCAATAGCATTTATCGAACATCAGTCTCTCAACGCATAATGTTCATGCTATACGATTTCGTCCATCTACTATCTGCTCATCCAAATGTCTAAGGATCTGCACGATGATCGGTTGGAGCAATGGAATCTGACTCTTGACAGTTTCCCAAACTAGTAAATTATCAACCTCAAAGTAAGAGTGGATGAGCCGATCTCGCATCCCTGCCATTTGTCTCCACGGCACCTGTGGATATTCTCGTCGAATTTCTTTTGGGACATTCTTGGTTGCTTCACCAATAATCTCTAGCTTGCGGACTACAGCAGAAGCCGTTTTATCGTCGGAAGCAAATGTCTCAAAATCCAGTCCCACAATAAATTCTTGAATCGCGACCATTGCTGTGAAGATGTCCTTCAGATAAAGTCGGTGATCTCTCATAGGCGTATCATTTCATTTAACACAGAGGTGCGCAGTTCCTCGCGGAGCGAACGGCGCGACACCAGATCTACCTTGCAGCCCAACTTCGCCTCTAAAAACTGTTGAAGACCAACAAGATCGAACAAATTAGCACCCTCATCAAAATCTACTAAGAGATCAAGATCACTGTCCGTATGGAAATCACCCCGTGCATACGAACCGAAGATTCCTTTTATCTCGGCTCTATATTTCCGGCGAATTTCGTCCTTTTCTGCTGCGATTGTGCTTTGAATCTCTGCAATCATGGAAAATCTCTCTAATGAAGAGTTATTATCCGATGTACTTTGCCAATCCATTCAACAGGTAGCAATTTGTAATATTATACCCGATTGCGAGGAGAGCCTTCAATCGAAAACTGAGAACAGTTACGTCTTGGGGTTTTGCCTTTTCCACCATTGACACCGCATCCCCAATGTATTATCATGTAAGACAGGATTTTTCCATTCAATTTTGACGATACACAGGAGAACACTATGAAGATAACAGGGTTTGAAACGATCCCGATACAGGGACGCTCAATGATCTTGAAGATGTTCACCGACGAAGGCTTGGTCGGCTTCGGAGAACCGATGAACTATGAGCATTGGCGCCCGGTTGCGCAGGCAGTGCAGGATATGGGGGAGTATCTGATAGGCAGAGATCCCTTGCAAATCGAGGACCACTGGCAGGCGATGTTCCGATCCAGTTACAGCCGGAGTATGCCGGTCCTGGTCGGCGCGTTGAGCGGTATCGAGATGGCGATGTGGGATGTGTTCGGCAAATCGGTGGGGCTGCCGGTATGGAAACTACTCGGCGGTTCGGTGCGTCGGCGTGTCCGTGTCTACACGGCTTCGGGCGGCTCGACGCCGCAGGAGTGCGCGGAGAATGCGAAGGCTGCTGTTGAGAGAGGCTTCAGCGCGGTGAAGATGGGCGGTTCGCAAGGTCCCGTGCGCTTCGTGGATACACCAAAAGCGATTGATACGATGGTGGCGCGGGTGGCAGCAGTGCGCGAAGCGGTGGGCGATGAAGTGGATATTGCGGTCGATCTCCATCGACGGTTCAGTCCCACCATGGCGACAATCTTCGTCAAGGAATTGGAACCGCTAAGGCCGCTATTTGCCGAGGAGCCGTGCCATCCGGAGAACAACGAACCGCTGTTGGCACTGTCACGGTCAACAACAGTGCCGATTGCGACCGGGGAACGCCACCTGACACGATGGAGTTTCCGAGAAGTAATCGAGCGTGAAATGTGCGCCATCTTGCAGCCCGATATTCGACACTCCGGCGGAATCATGGAACTGAAAAAAATTGCGACGATGGCGGAGATTCATAACATGGCGATTGCCCCACACAACGCAGCCGGACCTATCGGGGTGGCAGCGTCAGTCCACGTGATGGCAACCATACCCAACCTACTAATTTGTGAGGGCGGGCACAATCGTGGGCAAGGGTTGTTTAACGAGCCACTGACCCTGAAGGACGGGTTTATCGAGCTGCCGACGGAACCGGGGCTCGGTGTCGATATGGAAGATGAAGCGATAGAGTCGTTTCGGGACGAAACCTACCGGTTGCGGGGGATGTTCTGGCACGAGGACGACGGTTCTTTTGCCGACTTTTAGATGAAAATGGCACAGTCCAGCGATGTCAATTCAACAGAGGGTGTCCTATACATTGTGAGCACACCTATCGGCAATCTGGAGGACATCACCCTCCGCGCGTTGCGAGTGCTCAAGGAGGTGACTCTCATCGCTGCGGAGGACACCCGGCACACACGCCGATTGCTTGCCCACTACGAGATTGGTACGCCGACCACCAGCTACTTTGAGAGGAACCAGATTCATAAGGGCGCAAAACTGGTTGCGCGGTTGAAAGCGGGAGAGTCAATCGCGCTGGTGTCCGATGCCGGCACACCCACAATATCGGATCCCGGCTATCGACTGCTTGGTCAGTGTATCGAAGCGGGTATCCCCATCATTCCGATTCCCGGTCCCTCAGCCTGTATCGCGGCGGCTTCGGTCGCAGGACTGCCGCTCCATAATTTCGTCTTTGAAGGCTTCCTTTCGCCTAAATCGGGTAGACGCAAACGCCAACTTGCAGATCTACACGACGAAAAACGAACCCTCATCTTCTACGAATCCCCGCACCGGATAATACCATTCCTGGGTGATGTTCTGGAGGTGATCGGGGATCGGCAGGTTTCCGTAGCGCGTGAACTGACGAAAAAGTTCGAGGAAATCTTTCGGGGCAAGGTGACCGAAGCGATTGAAAAACTTCAAGAGACGGTACCACGGGGAGAGTTTACTGTCGTGATTGCGGGATCTTCGTTGCGTAAGGAATAGGGATTCACCTAAACATATATGAATCGAGCGAAAACCGAAAAAAGTTGAATAATTCCGGTGAAATAGCTACTAACAGATATAGTGAGTTAGCCATTACGTTCGGGTTGTTATGTTAAAGGAGAAGGAGGCTATTCCAAATGAAAATGAAATTCACATCTTTATTTCAATTGCTGATTGTCTTAGCAGTGAGCGGAATTGTAGTCCTAATCTACGCGGGCTGCGGCGGTGATGCAGACGATGATGATGACGATGCTGACTACGCTGAATCTGACGCTAGTTACGGACTATTTGACGCCTCCCCGCCGGGGTTGAACCCTCCAAATGGCGCGGCGTTTGACGATGTGTTCTTCACGAATTATGGGGTCAATCCCTTTATCGATACGGAAGATGACCATCTCTCGACGTTTGGCATGGATGTAGACACTGCCTCCTATTCGGTCACGCGGCGCTATCTCCGAGATGGGTTCCTACCGCCGCCGGAAGCCGTGCGTGTTGAGGAATTTATCAACGCTTTTGATTACAATTACGAACCACCGTTGCATGGAGCATTTGCCATCTATATTGAAGGTGCCCCCTCTATGTTCGGTGAAGGGAAGCGGCTGCAACTCTTGCGAATCGGGATCCAAGGGCGGGTTATCCCCGATGAGAACCGCAAGGACGCGATATTGACTTTCGTGATTGATGTCTCTGGCTCAATGGCGATGGAGAATCGGTTGGGATTGGTGAAGCGATCGTTGACGCTGCTTGTTGATCAACTTCGCCCCGGCGATGAGGTGGGCATCGTTATCTACGGCTCTCGTGCAAAGGTCCTACTGCCTCACATGGGTGTTGAGGGACGCGAAGATATCCTGGCAGCGATCAATTCCATCGCTCCGGAAGGCTCGACGAATGCTGAAGAAGGGCTTCGCCTGGGCTATGATCTCGCCCTAAGGAATGCACGATTTGGTAGTATCAACAGGGTTGTTCTCTGTTCGGATGGTGTTGCCAATGTTGGGGAAACGGGTTCCGATGCTATTCTCAGGCAGGTCCGTGCCCACGTTGAAGAGGGGATAACGTTAACGACAGTCGGTTTCGGCATGGGAAATTATAACGATATCCTCATGGAACAACTTGCTAACAAGGGAGATGGCACCTACGCCTATGTCGATACACTCTACGAAGCAAGGCGGATCTTTGTGGAGAACCTGACAGGCACATTACAGGTTATAGCGAGGGAGGCAAAAGTTCAGGTTGATTTCAACCCGCAGGTCGTCAGCCGTTTCCGGCTACTCGGTTATGAGAACCGTCGTCTCGATCATGAAGATTTCCGGGACGATAGTGCGGACGGTGGAGAAATCGGTTCGGGTCACAGTGTGACAGCGCTCTACGAGATTAAACTCCATGAAAGCGCCGTGGGTCAACTCGCAACCGTTTCTATACGGCACGAAGATCCGGATTCTCGTCAAGTCTCAGAAGTCAGCAAAGATATCTTTACCGCGGAACTTGAAGATACCTTTGAAGATGCGTCTCCGGAGTTTCAGTTAGCCGCCGCCATCGCGGAATTTGCCGAAATCTTACGGGATAGCTTTTGGGCGCAGGAGGGCAGTTTGGAGGTGGTGCATCAAGTCATCGAAGGTATCTTGCCACAAATCCAAGTTGAGCAGAGCGATGAGTTGATGCGGCTCGTTAGCCAAGCAGCGCGCTTTAAGGTACGGAATGTGGAGTAAGGGAGTGAGCTAAAAAAGCGTCGTTTGGGACAAGTTCACTCGGTAGACTTTGCGGTGGGCGCTGTAAGTTGCCACAGTAAGGTTGTCCCATCTTCGCTTCCGCTGGCAAGCGTTTTTCCGTCAGGCGAAAATGCGACGGAGTGGACGCGAGCGGTATGCCCTTCAAAGGTTCCTTTGTGCCTCCCGGTGTCAACATCCCACAACCCAATTGTGTGGTCCCAACTGCCGCTGGCAAGTGTGCTGCCATCTGGCGAAAATGCGACCGCAAAGATGTAATCTGTATGCCCATCAATAATTGCTTTCTCTTTTCCAGTGTCTGCTTCCCACAACTGAATTGCGTGACGATATCCCCCACCGGCAAGCGTTTTTCCATCTGGAGAACACGTCAAGCGCGTTACCCAATCCGTCTCACCGGAAAGGGTTACCTTGTGTGTTGCGGTGCTACTATCCCACAACTGAATCGTGTGGTCCTGACTTCTGCTCAGTAGGGTAATGCCATCTGGGCAGAATACCACGGACGTAACCTGGTCCGTATGCCCCTCAAGGGTTGCGGTCTGTGCTCCAGTATCAACGTTCCACAGCCGAATTGTGTGGTCCCAACCGCCGCTCACAAGCGTTTTTCCGTCCGGAGAAAACGCTACGGAATTGACTTCGGCCGTGTGACCCTCAAGCGTTACCTTCAGTTGCTCGGTCTCTATCTCCCACAGTCGAATCATGAAATCATCACTGCCGCTTGCGAGCGTCTTGCCGTCCGGAGAAAATGCTACGGCAGTGCCCCAGTCCATATGTCCTGTGAGTGTTGCCTTCTGTATCCCAGTATCTGTCTCCCACAGTCGAATCGTGTAATCATCACTGCCGCCAGCAAGTGTTTTCCCATCTGGAGAGAATACCACAGAAGGGAACCGAGCTATGTGGTCCTCAAGTGTTGCCTTCTGCTTTCCGGTGTCAACCTCCCACAACCGAATTGTAGAAGTCATAAGAGTCACGTTATGTTTTCCGGTGCTGGCTTCGCCCAACCACATCATGGAATCTTGACTGCTACTTGCTAACGTACTCCCCTCCGGGGAGAACACCACAGATTGTACATCATGGGTATGCCCTTCAATAGTTGCCCTAACTTCGCCAGTCTCCACATCCCACAGGCGGATTGTTCCGTCGGAACCGCCGCCGCTGGCGAGTGTCTTCCCGTCCAGCGAAAACGCGACAGGAAATATGGCATTCGTATACCCTGTAAGGGTCATCTTGATGGTTCCCGCTGTCACGTCCCAGAACCTGATCGTATTATCCCAGCTGCCACTGGCAAGGGTGCTTCCATTTGTCAAGAATGCCACGGAGAAGACGGAGTCCGTATGTCCTGTAAGCGTCATCTTGACTTTTCCAGTCTCCATATTCCACAATAGAATCGTATCGTCCTCGCTACCACTCGCAACCGTTTTCCCATCGGGAGAGAATGCGATGGAATAAACGGCGCCCTTATGTCCAAAGAGAGTTTGTAGGTGTTTCCCTGTGTCGGTATCCCACAAGCGTATCATTTCATCCCAACTCCCACTAACAAGCATTTTCCCGTCTGACGAAAATGCTACGGAACTGACATCGTGTCCATGCCCTTCAAGGGTTGCCCTAATTTTTCCAGTTTCCATGTCCCACAATCGTATGGTCCCATCGTGCCCACCACTGCTCGCGAGTGTTTTTCCATCCGGTGAAAACGTCACAGAATTAACGTTATGCCCATGGCCACCGAGGGTTGCCTTATGCTGGGTTGTGCAAGCATCCCACAACCGTATTGTTTCATCCATGCCACCACTCGCGAGGGTTTTGCCGTCTGGTGAGTAGGTCACGGAAAGTACCCAACCTGTATGTCCGGTGAGTAGGGCGATTTCCGCACCAGTATGCAAATCGTAGAGCCAAACGCCAATGGTACTTGCGACCGCAAGCTGAGTGCCATCGGGTGAATGTGCTATATCAAGAATTCGTCCCTTACCGAGACGCATTTTGGCATCTTGGGGTAAATTCCATTGACTACAATCTTGAGCGAGGGTGTTGGGGTGAAGAAGTAGAGTAGAAACGAGCAGAATGGCGAGATTGAAAAACGGACTCTTTGTCATCAGATTATTCTTTTTCCGAACGGGATTAAAAAGTTTGAGGGTTATGGAAAGGTTCTATAGCACTTATACACCATAGATTTTAGCACAGGCAGAAGTAGAATACAAACAAAACGGTACGAATTTTTTGTGCATCAAAACTTCATATGAAGAGACCAGTTTTCTTTGAAAAACTTGATTTTTTTATGGCAAAATTCTATTTCACTGGGTATCATTGGAAGGATAATCTATACCTCATTAGTCTGTTCAATTAAGCTTGAGTAAAAAAGAGGAGGCAGGTCATGGTAACCAATACAAAAATTCACGCGCTAGTGATTACCGGCGGACACGGCTTTGAGCAGGAGCCATTTTGGCAGATGTTCAATAGTTTTGAAAATTTCAGTTACGATACTGTTGCTTTTCCAGATGCGTTCAAATGTTTGAATGTTGAGGCAGCAAAGAATTACGATGCGCTTGTCTTCTACGATATGTGGCAGGAAATTACTGCTGAGCAACAGGCGGCGTACCTTGAACTGCTGAATCAAGGGAAACCGATTGTGTACCTACACCACGCGCTGATTTCGTTCCAAGAATGGGATGAATTCGACCGAATCGTTGGTGGGGTCTGGGAAGAAGGGGAAGGCACGGTGAAGCACAACGTCCGATATACCATCCAGATTGCTGATCCCGATCATCCGGCGACAAAAGGGATGCAAGATTTCGAGATTGAGGATGAGACATACGGCAATTTCAATGCCAATCCTGATGTGCATGTTCTGCTGAAAGCCGAGCATCCGGAAAGCGCGCCGGTGATCGGTTGGACCCATCGGTACGCCAATTCCCAAATCGCCTACATCCAACTCGGACACGATGGGCTCGCTTACGCCAATCCGGGGTATCGCAAGCTCGTCGATCAGGGAATTCGTTGGGTAGTGGCTGCGGAAAACTAGGGGTAGATTAATCCTCCAGCACTTTTTTCTAAAAGGTTTAACAGTCAGGAAACAGTGAAGCAGCAACGCAGGAAAGCTAACACTATCACACCTTAGTTGTGGGATCAAATGCTATGACAAAACCGGAAGTCGGCGATCTACACGAAATTCAACTGACCGATTTGACCTATTCCGCATCTGCTGTCGGTCGGATTAACGAGATTGTCACATTTGTCCATCGCGGCGTTCCAAGCGAAACGGCACAAGTCGAAATTACTGAGGTGAAGAAGCGGCATCTGTACGCTCGAATTAAGAAGGTTATCGCTCCTTCTCCTGATCGTTGTCCACCACCGTGTTCCTACTTTGACGCTGGGTGTGGCGGCTGTCAATGGCAGCATATCAATCTGGATTCGCAGCTCGATGCAAAAGTGCGAGTGCTTGTTGAAGCGTTGAATCGAATTGGCAAGCTGTCGTCTCTTCCCGATGTAACGCGCCATCCTACGCCTCAACCGCTTGGCTATCGGAACCATATCCGCCTGGCAGTCTCCGCTGTTCGACCTCAAGTTGAATTCGGGTTCAAACAGGAAGAAAGCCATGACGTAGTCCCAATTGACCGATGTGAGATTGCGCCCTCCGCGATCAACCGTGCCTTACCACAAGTTGCCAATCTAATAACAGACCTACGGTGCTTTCAGGTGATGGAGTTGACGTTGCGAGTGTCCGTCACAACCGGCGAGGTCATGTTAATTCTGATTTTTCCGAAAAAGCACAAGGGACGCCTTAGATTCGCCGATGAAGATTTGGAGGGTTATCCGGCAATCCACTCCATATATATCCAAAGTGGCGAACGAGGGAAGCCCGTATGGGTCGCAGGCAAACGAAATCTTTCCGAAAACGCAGGTGGACTGCGTTTCGGAATTGGACCCGACACTTTCTTCCAGACCAGTCTCGCCGGGCTAGAACAACTTGTGGAAATTGTTCGGCAGCACGTCCGAGCAAACCCGCCTACTATAGCCATTGATGCACATTGCGGTGTCGGTGCGTTTACGTTGCCAGTTGCCCATACTGCAAAGGCTACCTTTGGACTCGATATCCAAACGGAGGCGGTCACGCTTGCCACGAGAAACGCTAAGGCTAACGGTATTACAAATGCGAACTTCCGTGTTGGACATCTCGCCAAGCTGGGTGGCGTGAAAGCGGATCTAATCATCCTCAACCCGCCACGAAATGGGTGTTGGTCGGAAGATCTTGAAGCCATTGAGCGGATTATGCCGCAGCATATCCTATACATCTCTTGCAATCCCACAACCCTTGCTCGTGATCTGTCCAAACTCAGCGCAAGCTATGAGGTCACTTCCTTGGACCTTGTGGATCTGTTTCCGATGACCTATCACTCCGAAACGGTGGCTGGGTTGCGACGCGTATGAAGAAATTATCTTGATTTTATCTTTATCTTTATCTGGAGAAGTTTATGAAGGTTGAATACCGTGCCCCACAGAACGAAATTGAACTTGACGACACAATCGATTGCAGTGTTCGTGCTTTTGGGGACTTAGGGGATAGACGATGCCGTTTTACAAACTTTGTCAAACAGGATCCGTGGTTTGACCTCAATAATACACGTGCTTGTTTCGTGGATGGGGAGGTCGCTAGTGTTGTGCAGATCTTCGATCGTCCCATGCGTATTGGGAACTGTGCCATCCGTATGGGAGGAGTTGGCAGTGTCGGCACAGATCCGGCACATCGTCGCGCTGGCTATTCATCGAGAGTATTACAGGACACTGTCCAGTATATGCGAACAGCGGGTTACGATCTCTCACTGCTGTCTACAGGTATCCAATCACATTATGCCAAAGCAGGTTGGGTCGTCTATCCTACCTACAACATGGAGATAACCCTGCCCCAAACACTTGGGGAAATGCCTCCTGATATAACTATTGAGAGCTATGAGCCGGATCGAGATTTGCCGGAATTACAGGCGATTTTCGATCAGTTTAATGCCAACCGAACAGGGACGTTTCTGAAGAACACCGAGTATTGGGTCAATCGACCCACGTGGAGGCCATATGATCCGTCGTTATATTGGGTTGCTAAGCGCGGTGGAACAACTGTTGCCTATCTGCTGGTGGACAGATGGATGGTCGGTGAATTTGCCTATCTTCCAGATGAGGAAGAGGCGATGATTGCGTTACTCTGCCATCTCTTTCACTGCGCGAAAGCGGAAGGGGTTCAGGAAATCAGGGCGCTTGTGCCATCAGAGAGCCGAGAGATATTCGAGACGACGGGGTGCTCTGTTCGGAGACGCGAGCAGAGCAATATTATGGCGCTAATCACCGACTTTGGATCGCTTTTGACTAAAATTAAGCCGTTGTTGGAGACGAGACTCAAGGATTCAGACTTTTCGGTGTGGACCGGTGCCATTCGTATCCGCTACGAAGCGGATGAGCGGACGTTGATTATCCGAGATGGAGAAATCAGCATAGCATCTGGCAGCGAATCGCCGGAGATCGATCTTCCCCTCAGTCAAGAACAGTTGCTGAAACTGCTAATTGGGAATATGAGCCCCGAACAGGTAGCTTTTTCCAACGGTTTGCAGATCCGCGAAATTGGTTTGCTTGATACGCTTTTTCCAGCGGGGGAGCTATTTATATGGTGGTTGGATCGATTTTAATCGGGGCGGAGCATACGCTATCCAAACCGTGACCATAGCGATAAGGGATGGCGCATGATTAACGGGAGATAAGATGCAAGTTGAACATCTCAACAATATCAAGGCAGCTTTCGGAAAAGTTTCAATAACACCTCCAATTAACGGTGTCTATCCAGATTTCTTCTTTATGCCTTCAGGGGTTCTGGACGATGTCTATGCCCGTATTGGGATAATCGAAGCCGCCGACGCTCCCGTGCTCGTCCTTGCCGTTGATACATTGGGATTCGGGGTTGCAGAGATCTCGGAGATCGAGGACGTACTCGGTCAAGCAACCGGCATTCCACCAACCCGAATTTTAATCGCGAGCAGCCACAGTCACTCTGCGCCAATCCTGTGTCCGGTTGACCTATTTGGTGGGTTTAGTCCTTATTTTGATGGTCTCTGTGATCGCGTGGGTGCGTTGGCAAAAGATCTGCTGTCCCGCGTGGAACCTGCGGTGCTCTCGTTTGGGAAATCGAGTTGTGATTTTAATGTGAACCGACGACGCATAACACCGGAGGGAACCGCTGTGTCAGGTCCAAATCCAGACGGCGTAGTCGATAAAAGCGTACCGATCCTCGCATGCCATAACGCAGACGGTTCGTTGATAGGGCTGTTCTTCAACTACTGTTGCCACCCGACGATTCTGTTGGGACCAGAAATCTCAGGGGATTATCCCGGACAAGCCCAACTGGCTCTGGAAACCCGGCATCGTCAGTCCGTTGCGCTGTATCTGCCCGGTATGTTCGGAAATGTACGCCCAAATCTCTCGGAGAAGGGGTCATTCAGGAAAGGCACCCCGCTTGATGCAATGCACTGCGGGAGTATGTTAGCGGACGCGGTGGGCGATGCCCTAAAGGTGTGTAAGCCAGTTGTGGTGGATACCATCCGTACGCGCCGCTTAAAACGGCCTCTGCCGCTTGATAAGCCGCCAGCCCGTCAGACGCTTGATGAAATCGCTGCCCAAGCGGTCAAATCTGCGCAAGCAAGCGAAAAAGAAAAAGCAGGACGTTCTGCCTACCATGCTGGCAATCAACTAGCGATGCGTCAGTGGGTTCAGCAGGTGCGACTCGAACAAGCGGATCATCGTGTCCCCACCGAAGTGGATTATAGCTTCTCACGTTGGGACATCGGTGATCTTCACTGGATAACTTTCTCAGGTGAGTTCTTCTTGGAATACGGGTTGTATGCCCAATCACTGTTGGGTGCAGACCGGACGTTCACGCTCGGTTACACCCAGGGCTGCCAGACTTATGTCCCGACCGCACAAGCCTTGGTCGAAGGTGGGTACGAGCCGAACGCTTACAAGCGGTGGCGTCAAAGCGCACCATTTGCACCAGAGGTCGAGCAAGCGGTTAAGGCGGTAATTCGGGAATTGGCTAATGATGAGTAGATACGGTAGGGGCAACCCTTATGGTTGCCCTCTCTTTTGGGGTAGGAGAAAAAACGTGTGTGTTAGAATTGTGTCATGATCTGATGATAGATATCGACCGCTTTCACAACCTGTTCACACTCAACCCACTCAACTGCCGCATGTGCTTGATCAATACTGCCAGGACCGAAAACAATCGAAGGAATACCGACAGAGGTAAATTTACTGGCATCGGTGCCGTAGGGAACCCCCGTTATCTCCGATTTCCCAATCACGGACTCACATGCACTCACGGCGACCTGCACGATGCGTGCATCTTCTGGCGTCTCCATCGGGTTATCCATGAGGTACGGCGTCTGCATCGTAACATCTAAATCTGGGTCAGCAGCTTGGGCACGCGCTATCCGCTCTTGAAATGCGACGAGCGCTTCCTCCGGTGTCTCGCCGGGGATCACACGACGATCTATATCAATGACGCATTCGTCGGCCACGAAATTAACTTGCACCCCTCCGGAAATAACACCGATATTGAGGGTTGGGCTACCGGTGAGCGGATGGATCATGGAACCATAGGTCGGTGCGATTTCGTCCTCAATCGCACAGATCAGTCGGGTCATCTTCGAAATGGCGTTTATACCGAGATACGGTTTCGCGCTATGTGCAGCAACCCCCTTGACGACGATATGGAAACGGGCTAACCCTTTATGTGCGCGTATCACCGCCAACTCCGTTGGCTCGGAGATGACTGCTGCGTCCACTTGGAGGGTTTCTGCCAATCGTAGCGCACCCTTAAAGCTGAACTCCTCATCCACGGCACCAGCGTATTTGATGGTGCATGGAGGTTTGACTCCCGCCTCTCTGAAACGTTTCATTGCATGTATCATCGCAACGCCACCCGCTTTGGTGTCGCACGCACCACGACCATAGAGCAGACCATCGCGGATATGTGGTTCATAAGGTGGAATGGTCATTACACCAACGGACGCAGTGTCCATGTGACATTCGAACAGTAACACGCGGTCCGGATTTTCGCCCTCCAATGTCGCGATGATATTGCTTCGCCCCGGTAATACTTCGTCTGTTTCGTACGGTATGTCTAACGCGTCGAAGAAATTACCAAGATATTCAACCATTCCTGCTTCGCCGCGTTCCCCGCCGGGCAGACTGGAGTTTACGCTCTCAATTGCTACGACATCTTGCAGCGTGCCCAGAACTTCATTATCACTACGTACCCACGATTGGCTCATTAAATCTCTCCTTTATGGCGTTTTCTTATCAATGTCCTTTTGTAAAGCTGAAAATCTTTAGCGCCTTTCCTGCTGTTACTCCTCTATTCTTCCCAACGATACATCTTCTTTGGTGTGGTATCAACCTTAGCTGCCTCCCAAGCATCTATCCAAGCTTGATGGTCATGCGTTACTTTTTCCGGTTGTTCCCTACTACGCACATGAATCCCAGGCAACGGTCTGCCTCCCGGTTTCCGTGCATCGTGCCAGCGGAGATCCAAGCTCCAGCGAACCTCGTCCGATAGGTTTGGAAGTGAACCGTGTGGGGTGCGGCAATGGATGAAAATCACCCCACCTTTTTTTACTGGGACCGTCACCGGTTCGCCTTCGGGCATCACCTCCGGGGCAATCGTCCAGCCGTAAGGACACCTCACATGCTTCCGAATCTCGCCGCGATGCAGGTCCGGATAGAGGTGGATCGTTCCATTTTCTTCGGTCGCATCTACAAGAGGAATCCACGTCGTCACAATGAGCGTGTCGTCTGCCTCTGGCATCAGCACAGCCGCATCCTGATGGAACGGTGACTGTTGTATCCAGTTGTCGTATCCGTCCCCCATTAGGGGTTCAGGTAATTTTGGTCGCACATGATGCGTTGGATTGCAATAAATTTCTGCCCCAATAATCGATTCAAGCAGATCGAGTAGGTTTGTGTTATGCAGAAAGTCAAAGACCGGACGACGAAGATTCACCGGAAACGACACTTGTCCCTGAAGGGGATCCCCCGCTTCCTTGGTCAGCCAAGCGATACGTCGGTTGAAAGGTTGATTCTCATGACGCTCCCTTATTTTCCCCTCTGCGTATAGCTCATCAGCGATGGTATCAATAAGCTCCTCAAAGTCTGCAATCAACGGATTCAGGTCATCATCGGCTAATGCATCTTCTACAACCAGATAGCCGTTCTGATGAAAGGCTTCGACCTGTGCCAAGGTAAGTCTCATTGATAAGTCCTCTCTGAACCTAATCTCAATTCAATTAGTTCATTGCCTTACTGGCTTATTTATGGTGGATGTTAAAAATAAATGAACACTTTCGCCCACCGGTAGGTTCGGTTTCGCCCCGCACCGAATAGGCGCAGTTAGAAACAGCGCCTACCAAATCCCGACGTTTCATCCCGATTAATCGGGATAGAAACGACGAGGATGCTCGGAACGGCACGGTAGAACGGTAGTTTCGTTTTCCTAACCGCCTCGGTTTGGCGTGTCCGATTAATTCTAAGATCTGCTATAATAAACCAATCAACCGATGAACAAATGATCCAGCTTTTAGGAACGCAACCCCGATAAAATCGCTTCTGCCAACTCCATTGTCTTAATCGCCTCATCCAGATTCGCTGCGGGGAGCGATACCGGGCGATCTGCTTTGATGCAATCGAGGAAGTATCGGTTCTGTTCCTCCGTGCCACTAGTACCGCTGCCGCTTAACTGGTGCTGCTGACCATCACAGAAAACTGTTCCCTGCGATACCCCTTCGAGATACGCAGAGATATCCCGTCCATGAATCTCATAACGTTCGAGGCGGGCGTCTGTTGTATAGTTTGCCGCAAGATGGGCTACGCAACCGTTCTCGAACAGGATAAGCGCAGCGTGCACATCTTTGTAGTCCGAGATTGTGCGACGGACGACGCTATGTACCTCCTCTACCTCTGCACCTGCAATAGCACGAACGATGTCGAGTGCGTGTATCGGCGTTTCGAGAAACATGTTGTCCATCAGATGTTCGGGGAAACGACCCGATTTTATGAACCCGGTTATACTTTTGTGGAACTCTCCGACAAGCTGCGTGACAGCACCGCGCGCTTCGACCATCTCTCGCGCTTCGACGATGATGGGATGGAAACGCCGATTCCAGCCGACCATGCCTTGGGCACCTGTGCGGGCGGCAGCATCGCGCAAAGCGGTGGTTTCTGCAACACTCATTCCTGGTGGTTTCTCCATCAGAGTGTTGATGCCCCGTTCCAGACAGGGCAACGCTGCCTGTCCGTTGAGATGTGCTGGTGTCGCGACAAATACCGCATCCAGTGATTCCGCATCTAACATCTCATCTATACTCGCATAACGTCCCGCGATGGTGAACTCATCGCCCGCTGCGTTCCGTGCCGTCTCGATCGGATCGCAAACAGCGACCATTTCTACATCATCAAATTCTTGGAGAACCCGGACATGCCCTAGGCCACGTCCGCCGCAGCCAATTAAAGCAACTTGTAATTTCGACATAAATTTTCCCCTCATATTGCACTACTGTTCATCTACCTGTTGTATAGATGACAACGAATCAAAGGATTATTGGTGGATTCGAAAAATAAGCAGATACTTTCGCCCCCCGGTCTCGATCCCGATTTATCGGGGTAGGTGCGGTTTCCAACCGCACTGAATAGGCGCTGTTAAAAACAGCGCCTACCAAACGGTCCAACGGTAGGGTCGGTTTCCTAACCTCATCGGTTTGGCGTGTCTCATTAATTCTAAGATCCACTAATAGTCCAGTAGTGAACCAATGAACTAATGGATTCATTTAGAAAACACGATAACAGCCCAATAAAACAAGCAATCCCCTTCCTGTTTACGGTTGAAGTTGTCGTAGGTGCTGTTCAGCATCTTCTTTCCATTCGGCAGGTGGGTTCAGTTCAAGGAATTTTTTCCATCGAAGAATTGCTTGCTCTGTTTTACCGGTATACTCATACATCAGCGCGAGGTTATAGTTTGCTGTCAAATTTCTGGGATCCAGCTGAATCGCCATTTCAAAATGCTCCGTCGCTGCACCGAGGCGGTCCAGATAGTAGAGTGCGCTCGCATAGTTGATCAGGGTTGACACATGGTTCGGTTGCAACTCCAAGGCTCGTTTCAACGCTTCAACGGCACGCCCAAAGTCAGCGTTATAATTGCTGTACAGCTCGCCGAGCCGTTGATAGGCTGCCACAGAGTCTGAGTCGATTTCAAGCTCCTTTTCAAAATAGCCGATCGCTTCCTCATATTCGCCTTCGGACTCCGCTATTAGTCCAAGGTTAAGGTAGATACCTGTATACGCTATACTGAATTCAAGGGTTTTTAGAAATATCTCTTTCGCGTTTTGGTGTTCATCCAAATCTATGTAAGTCATGCCGAGGTAGTAGTAGGCGTCGGAATTGTTCGGTTCAAGAGCGATTACCCGTTTGAAATCTTCCGCAATCTGGCCGTAGCGGTAGAGTGTGTCACCAATCTGTTTGTATCGACGTGTGATTAGACCGCGATAGAAGTAGGCTGGCACATAGTCATCTTTTAGACTGATGGTATTGTTATATGCTTCAACTGCCATTGCTGCATAGGCATCAGAATCTTCCAATGTTTCAGCATAACGATCTAGCAAACGCGCATAGCGGAAGTGCCAATCATAATGCCCGTCGTCATATTGGTTCGCAAGCCCAAAGTGCTTGATAGCTTTTTCAATCTCCCCGCGTTCTTCGAAGATCGCTCCGAGGGCGTACTGCGTTTGTGGATGGTCCGGGTCAAGCTCCAGACCCGGTTCGTACACGCGGATGGCGTTATCTCTATCACCTCGCCGCAGATACAACCGACCAAGGTGGAGGAACGAATCTGCCCTCGATGGATCGAGTGTGATTATCGTTTCATACCGATCGATTGCACTATCTGTATCCCTCTGTTGTTCATACAAGGACGCAATCTGGACGTGTGCGTCGAGGTGATTCGGATCGAGACGGGTGGTTTCTAAGAAAGCATCAAGAGCTTCCTCAGGGTGATCCAATTTGAGGTGTGAAAGACCTGAAAGATAGTACGCTTCAATATTCGTTGGATCCACTGAGGTTAAGCGGGTCAGCATCGTCAGCGCGTTTTGCGTGTCATTCTCGCTCTGATAGATTTGTGCTGACCGTGTTAGTGCCGCCTTATGAGTCGGGGCAAGTTCAAGGGTTCGCAGGTAAAAACGCAAAGCGTTCTCGGCAGATTCCAATGCTTCGTAACTGCGAGCCAGCAGATATGTCGATTCAATGTCCTCCGGATAGATCAGAACAAACTTGCTGAAAGGTTCAATTGCCAGATCATATTGTTCAGCATCGAAAGCGGATCTGCCCTGATTGAAGAAATATAGGCTAAGCTCCGGATCTAACTCGATTGTACGTCTGTATGCCGTGAGTGCTTTCTCGTGGTTGCCTTGTTGGTAATGGGCATCTCCCAGAAATCTATAAGCCTCCAGCAGCTGTTCCGGTGCAAAATCGACCCCCTGTTCGGTTTCCTCGACGTCAACCAATGCGATGGTATTTTCATAATAGCGAATTGCGGTGGTCAGGTTGCCTGCCTCCGTTTCGATTTGAGCGGCGTAAAACGATGCCCGTGGATCGTCGGGTATAACCGCCAAAAACCGCTCAACGATGGATTTCGCCTCATCTCTTCCCATCAATCCCGCATGATAGGGTGCGAGTTGTTCGGCAAAGTAGTCCTTGAGCGAGGCATCTGCTTCGATCGCCTCCTTATAGTGCTTAATACCAATCTCTATCTCGCCAGTGGCGAAATAGATTTCACCGAGTTGCAGGAGTGCCGCAGTATGGGTCGCATCAATGCCATTGATAATCCGTCGAAATATATCGACTGCTCCCTCTGGGTTTCCTGCTTGAACAAAAATGGTGCCGAGTTCATATAGGTCCTCTGCTGTGTAAGATTGGTGTTTCTCGCCTGTTTCATATTCTCCCCATGCGTCATCAAAAAATCCCTCCTTTGCCAGAACTTGACCCAGCTTGAAATAAGCAGGCGCAAATTTAGGATTGCGATGAATTGCTTCCTCAAACGCTTCCCTAGCCGCGTTGTCATTACCTTGTTTGAAATAAGCCAATCCGCTTCCGTAGTAGGGGCGCGCCCATTTTGAATTAATCTTCTGCACCGCCTGAAACGATTCAAGTGCAGCTTCGGGGTTATCCTGTTGGAGATAGATTTCACCGAGCCGATAATGCGCGGGGAAATACTTGGGATTCAATTTCAAGCACGCTTTCATTTCTTGGGCTGCCAGTTCCAATTTGTTCTGTTCTTGATAGATCGCACCAAGACTGAAATATGCTAGCGACAGAGATGGGGCGAGCAAGAGAGCTTGCTCAAATTTGTTTGCAGCCTTTTCAAATAAGACCGTAGTTTGCGTTGTATCTATCCTACCTTGTGTGGCGTAAGCATACCCCAGACCGTAGTGTAGACCTGCATTAGAGCGTTCAGTTCCTATATCGGTTTCGTAAAGGGAAATCAGCGCTTTAAGATGGCCTTTCTCTTTCCATTTTTTGACTAGGTCTCGATGCTTATTGACCTGTTTCTCAGGTTCTTTCTCTTTGAGAACTTTGCGGTAATCCTTTACAATAGCTTCGTGCCATTGTTCGTTCCCTACGGCAGTCGTAGGCGTTACGATTGCAGGGATCAGGACGAGTAGTAGGTATCGAATTAGCATCGGCTTTAATGATTTCATGTGTCCTACCTTTCTGACCGCAGCAGTATCATTAAGCAGAACCGCTGCCACTGTTCTGTCGATTCAAGGACATGGTAACGGCTAACTTCATTGCTGCCTTCATACTACTGGGATCTGCCCGATTTTTCCCCGCAATATCGAACGCTGTACCGTGATCGACAGACGTCCGAATAATGGGAAGTCCTAAAGAGACGTTGATGGTGTTTTCAAAGTCTAACAGCTTCATTGGAACATGACCTTGGTCATGATACATCGCCACTACCAGATCATACGCACCTCTAACCGCCTGTATAAAAATCGTGTCCGCAGGGAATGGACCCTCGCACATCAGCCCCATCTCTTGGGCGGATTGGATTGCGGGGACAATGAATTCAAGATCTTCACTCCCGAATAACCCATTTTCGCCGGCGTGCGGGTTCAGGCCACACACGGCGATTCGGGGTTCGGCAAAGCCAAGTGATTGAAGTGCTTCATGACCGAGTTGAATGGTACGCAGAATTCTGGGAGTGTGTAAGTCACAAGCGCTCCGCAACGAACGGTGGGTGGAAACGTGAATAACCCGGAGGTGATCGTTGACAAGCAACATCCGTGACTCCGCTGCTTCGGATAGATCTGCGATAAATTCTGTATGCCCCGTGAATTTCTGTCCGCTTAAAGACACCGCTTCTTTATTCAAAGGGGCAGTTACCATCGCGTCCGCCTGACCGCCGAGACAAAGTTGAGTCGCCCTGCGGACATATTCGAGCGCTGCGCGACCGCAGGCTGCGCTCAGTTTGCCTATCGTGAACTCGGACGGCTCAAGTTGACGTACATCTAGCAGGCATATCTGTGCAGTTCCGCAACCAGAACCCTGTGTGGATCCACCATCTCCGACGATACAGTCCGGCGGTTTTAAACCAATCTGTGCGCCTACCATCTGTAGAATGGCTGCATCGCCGATGACTACCCAACGAGCAGTGTTTAACAACTCCCGATCTGTCAATGCTTTAAGGACAACCTCTGGACCGATGCCAGCGGGATCGCCAGTGGTAATTGCAATTGTTAATGATACTTCGTTTCCCATATCAGAGAGATCTTCCTCCCGGTTCTTAGGTCGTTAGTACCAACGTGTTTTATCGACCACATTGATTAACGGTTCACCGGCGACGAAACGCTTGAGGTTTTCGCAGAAGAGTTCAAAGACACGATTGGGTGCTTTCGGAGACTGACCGGCATGATGCGGCGTGACAATAACGTTCTCCATCTCCCATAGCGGACTATCCTGCGGGAGTGGTTCCGGCTCCAAAGCATCAAGTCCCGCCCCAGCGAGTTCTTTCGCTCGCAGCGCGTCGACCAAGGCGGCTTGGTCAACAATTTTACCCCTTGCAATGTTGATTAGAAAGGCTGTTGGCTTCATCGCGCGAAATTCCGCTGCGCCCATGATGCCTTCCGTTTTGGTCGTCAGTGGACAGCAGATGGCAACCCAATCTGATTGACTTAGCATGTCGTGCAGCTTATCGGCTCTCCAGAGCGATTCAACGTAATCAGGCTTGTGCGTCTGTGTCGGATCTACCGCAAGGATGCGCATGTCAAAAGCCGTTGCGCGCTTGGCGACCTCTAATCCGATGCTGCCCAGACCAAGAATTCCGATTGTTTCTCCTGCGATTTCAAGCACCGGCATATTTGCACGGCTTTCCCAGACCTTCTCCATCTGCCGCTTAATCGTAATATTGAGTGTTCGCGTGAAGGCGAGGATAAGTGCCATGACATGCTCTGCAATGTTGACCGCGGTTGTACCACGAGCGTTTGCAAGGACGATGTCACTGTTGATTAACTCAGGAAATCTCAGACTTTCAACGCCAACGCCTCCGGTTTGTATCCACCGGAGTTTTTTTGCAGTGCGGATCTGTTCGGGCGTTGCCCCACCAAAAATGGCGTCCGCATCCTCTATCGCGCGTTGCAGTTCCTCGTCTGTTTCCGGCGTCACGAAATCGACATCAGGTGCGATTGCGCGAGCGGCTGCGAGTTGCTCTTCACTCAAACGATGGGTAATAATTTTCATGGCTGATCCTTTCTCTTTTAGTAATTAAGGTTCTCCATGGTTATAGATGATCGGATTTTATGCTTTCAGGCTTGAGACGGTGCACCGCACAGTTTAATCGCTTTGGGAACACTATTCAATACATCATCCGCCATCAATCCGTGCATTCCGACAGATTCGGCGACGATGTCCGCTGCAAGTCCGTGGAGGTAGACGCCTAGCACCGCGGCATCGAAGGCGGGAACCTTTTGCGCCATCAACCCCGCAATGAGACCTGTAAGCACATCCCCCATGCCACCGGTCGCCATACCCGCATTGCCGGTTGAATTGATCCACACCTCGCCGTTTCCACGTGCAATGACTGTCGGTGCCCCTTTGAGAACAAGCGTAACATTGTGTGCTTGCGCGAATTGCTGGGCAATTCCAATCCTATCTCGTTCCAGTGTTTCAACGGTTCGCCCGATGAGTCTCGCCATCTCGCCCGGATGGGGTGTAAGCACCGTTTGAGGTACCAGCGACGAAAGAATATCCTTCGATTTTGAGAGCGCGTTTATGCCATCGGCATCGATGACGGTTGGGGTATCGCATTCGCGGATTAAGCTGTGAACGAGTGCAACAGTGTCAGGGTGCTGGGAAAGCCCGGGACCAATTGCGAGGACCGATTTGTTCCGCTCCACAGCTTCGATGATGTGCGATTTCGCTTCCAACGCCAAAGATCCCTCTGTTGTTTCAGGCAAGGGAAGCGTCATCACTTCGGTGAGTTTCACCTCCAAAATCGGGTTGAGGCTTTTTGGAGCACCCAGTGTCACCAAGCCGGCTCCAACGCGCAACGCGCCTGCACTCGTCAAAGCTGCGGCACCGGTCATACCGGTAGAAGCAGCGGTAACAAAGACACGCCCATAAGTACCTTTGTGCGAATATGTTGGACGAGATGGTAAAAGTCGCGCGGCGTCAGATGGCTGCGTCCAGTTAATCTGAATGTTTTGTGCATCGATGACGCTCGGTGGGAAACCGATGTCTGCAACCTCAAGTTGGCCTGTGAGGGCGCACCCCGGGTGGATAAGATTACCCCGCTTGGGGAGTCCCATGGTGACGGTATAATTGGCTTGGATACACACCCCTTCCGCTATGCCGCTATCCGCCGATAGACCGGACGGGAGATCGATGGCAACCACCGGCTTCCCGGCTCCGTTTATACACGCGATGACATCTCCAATGAAGCCGCGCACGCCGCCGCGCAACCCAGTACCGAAAATAGAATCGACAATGAGGTCGGAGGACACGATTTGCTTTTTCAACTCACCTAGATTCTCTCCCGAAAGAATCGGCGTGATTGGCAACCCCAACTGTTGTACTATCTGCAAGTTAATCAGCGCGTCACCGGCGAAACCCTTTGGCGGCGAAACAAGGAAAATCTGGATCGGTTGACCTGCATGTGCCAGTTGTCTCGCAACAACCAATCCGTCACCCCCGTTGTTTCCTTTACCCACAACAATCCCGATATTTTGGCATTCAGGGAATTGTTGACGAAGGACCTGCACAACGGCGCTTCCCGCATGTTCCATTAGCACAGCACCCGGGATACCGATCTGCTCGATCGTCTGCTGGTCGATTTGACGCATCTCTTGTGCGGTGACAACTTTCATCGCTTCTTCTCATTTCCATGCGAGTGCAAGGACATCCATCGACATGGCAACAAGCCAGTGGACGGCTGCGCCGTAGATAAAAGACCGGGTTTCCAGGGCGACAACGCCAAGCAGGAGCCCCGTTACAATTGATCCTATTGCTTCCGTAAAGGGTTTAGTAGTGTGCTTAACGACGAACGGGATGCTTTGAATGAGGATGCTATAATTGCCAAACCGTTTCTCCAAACCAAAAAGCATAAAACCACGAAAGAAAAATTCCCAGCAGAACATATAAACGCCGTAAGAAATTTCATACGCGATAAACACCTTCCAGCTGCTGCCAGCAACATCAGAGAGCGGATATTTCTCTTGGAAAGCAGGAACAAACTGCAGGACCAGGGCAATCAATGGTAGCATGAGCAGCCAGCCGCCGAGAATAAATCCCCAACCCAACCTGTCGCGTGTCAGACGAAAGCCATAGTCGCGCACCCTGTCTTTTATGGCAAATTTAATCACAAGGATCGGGAACAGTAACAGCGTTACTGCTGTCATCCAGAACCAGTAGAAGTACTTAAGAATCCCCCTGAGCGGATGCTCGAGAAAGAATCTTGCAAAGAGCCGATTAAATACCCTTCGACGTCCAATAAAATGGTACAATATCAACAGTACAGGTGTACTGAGCAAGATAACTGCTGACCGCCGGTCCCAGCCATGTAAATATTTTTCCCCTTTTTCTCTTATCCAAGGGCTCACAGGTTGTCCTCGTTTCTGTTAAGCTTGCCTCCCCGTGGTTAGTATAGCATATCTCTCAAGGGCTTTCAACAGGGTATTTTTCGGTTTTCGCGTAATGAGATACACCCCACAGTCTGTTATATTGCGATTGATTACTTTCCTGTAGTATGATATACTGAATCCCATCCTATTCTTATCCTTCCCTCCGCCGATAGGAGGGACACACAGGAGTCAACTTGATGACCAAAAAATCGCGCATCGCTATAGGGCTTGCAACGCTAATCTGTTTAACCTTCTTCGCATATTTTGCTCACGCTCACGATGCGTTTTATCCACATCACCGCGAGGATCTTCGCAAAGATGAGATGCGGTTGACTGTAGTCTTCATTACAGCTGGATTTGTCATTGTATTGGGTGCAATCTTTTATGTGGTGTTAAGTGGTGAGACAGAAGAAAGCCGGCGTACGCGCGAATCGGAAGAGGACCGCTTAGAGGGAGCGGCAAATGAGGCGGCGCATGTTGGACGCGCCACCCTTCTTGAGGGCGGGACCCCGGAATCCACAATCCACGCAGCTTTAGCAGCTTACGCCGAACGCGTAGAGGTCGTATGGAATCCAACTTCTGTACTGGTGGTTGGGAATGCCATCCGATGCCAAATTGGGGGAGATGTGGTCGTTGTCAGAATTTTTCAACAGGCGGACAAAAATAGAATCGAGGTCAAAGCCTCGCGCGATAACGTAACCACCGGATCTGTATTGGACGTGGCGGCCGACGCGTGACGTGTCGTTCCTCACGCAAGCGGATCAAAGGATACCTGATTGTAACAGTTGACGGGGGAAGCCAATGAACATCGGCAAACTACTGACAAAATCTACTCGAACTTTCCCCAAAAATCTCGCTATTGCATACGGATCGAAGGAACTGACGTATGCCGAATTTAATGCGCGAGTCAACCGGCTGGCAAATGGACTTCACAGGCTTGGCGCTCAACAGGGGGATAACGTGGCGGTGTTGATGTACAATTGCCCCGAAATGTTGGAGTCAATGTTTGCTTGTTTCAAGGCGGGTTGCGGCGTCATACCCATTAATTTCCGGCTACACCCCAAAGAGTTTGCCTTTATTATCGATCATTCTGAAGCTAAGGTAGCGATCATCTCGTCTGAATTCCAAGAGGCGATCATAGACTTCCGGGACAATCTACCACGACTTAACTATGTTATAAGCGTGTCTGGAGCTCGGGAGCCGTTTCTGGATTATGAGGTCGTGCTATCCGCTGAATCAGAGCAGTTTGAGGATGCGGATGTCGCGCCCGATGACGTGGCATGGCTCTTCTATACATCCGGCACGACAGGTCAGCCCAAAGGTGCTATGTTGACGCATCGTAACTTGCTCGGCATGACGATGAACTTCTATGCGGACATGTGTCCAGGATTTGGTCCCACCGATGTTGCCCTCCACGCTGCACCCTTATCGCACGGCACTGGTTGCTACGCGTTACCCAACGTCGGCAAGGCAGCGGCTAACGTTATTTTGGAAGCTAAATCCTTTGACCCGGAACAGGTATTGAAAACGATTGAGGCATACCGTGTGACAAATATGTTCGCTGCACCGACCATGATTAAACTGTTGATAGATAGCCCAGCGGCAGACCAATATGACCACAGTTCCTTGAAAGCATTGAACTACGGTGGCGCGCCGATGTTGGTCGAGGATCTCATGCAAGCGATAGAGAAACTAGGTCCCTGTCTGGTCCAGTTGTATGGACAGGCGGAATCCCCCATGACTATCACCTATCTCTCGCATGATGACCACCGACTTGACGGAGACTCGGATCAGATGAAACGACTCGCGTCAGCGGGGGGGCCGCGCACCGATGTCGAGGTGAAGATTTTCGATGCCAATGATAATGAACTTCCTCCCGGCGAGATGGGAGAGATCGTTACACGCTCAGATCTGGTAATGAAAGGGTATTGGCAGGATCCCGATGCCACCGCCGAAACTTTACGGAATGGATGGCTGCATACAGGAGATGTGGGTTACATTGATGAGTCCGGCTACCTTTTTCTGATGGATCGCTCAAAAGATCTGATTATCAGCGGCGGAGAAAACATCTATCCCCGCGAAATTGAGGAAGTTATTGTCCAACATCCCACAGTTCGAGAGGTTGCCGTTATCGGTGTGCCAGATCCAGTGTGGGGAGAATCGATTAAAGCAGTCGTCTCGCTTGTACCTGAACGGACGGTCACAGAAACGGAACTGATCGATTTTTGCACAGATTATATTGCTCGTTACAAAAGACCGAAGTCGGTCGATTTTGTGGAGGAGTTACCCAAGAATAACTACGGAAAAATTCTCAAGCGGGAGTTAAGGGACAAATACTGGAGAGGGAAAGCAAGTCAGGTGGTATGATAGTGTACAAAGGAGACTGAGATGAATAAGAAGCGAAAGTTGGGACGCGGCGTCGCAATGGTCGGTGCGGGGATGTCGGGGTTCAATATGTTCACGGATCGGGACTCAAAGGACCTGTTCGCCGAAGCCTTCATTGAAATGAGCAGCTCTGTGGATAAAGGGCTCGATCCGACTGACATTGACGCGCTGTACATCGGCAATTTCACAAACGACTTTTTCGCCCATCAGTCGCACTGGGGCGCAATCCTGTCGGACTCCCTTGGGCTTGTTCCCAAACCTGCGACACGGATTGAGGGGGCATGTGCTTCAAGTGCACTTGCTTTTCGGGAGGGCGTCTTTGCTATCGCCTCCGGTTTCTACGATGTCGTCTTGGTCGGTGGTGTCGAAGATATGTCGAAAGGGAGCACCGAAACGGTCGCCGAAGGCTTGGCTCTGGCAGCAATCCCCTACGAGCGGAAAGCGGGCTTTACGTTCCCAGGGGTTTTCGGAGCGATCGCAACTGCCTATTTTGAGAGATATGGTGCCTCCCGTGAGAACCTGATGGATATTACCATCAAAAGCCACGACAATGCGCCATTGAATCCGAAAGCGCAGTATAAAACTACTATACGCGATATTATGCGGTCAAAAATCAAACGGGCGAAAGAGAAAGGGGGCGCGGTGCCAGATTGGAGTGATGAGAAAGATTTCCTGAGCGACCCGATTGCCAATCCCGCGATTGCTTGGCCCATGCACCTTTTCGATTGCTGTCCAATCAGCGACGGCGCGGCGTGCATCCTATTGGTCGGGGAGGAACTTGCCAAGCACTTTACGGATGACCCGTTATATGTCACTGGGATTGGTCAGGCGAGTGGACGCGGGCTGAATGCTGCTGATGATTTGACATACTTTGAAGCGACCCGATACGCCGCCAAAGAAGCTTACGAAATGTCCGGCTTGACGCCGGCGGATATTCAGTTTGCAGAGGTGCACGACTGCTTCTCAATTGCGGAACTCCTGCATATTGAAGACCTCGGATTTTTTAAGCCGGGCGAAGGTTACAAAGCGGTGGCGGACGGTTTAACAAGGTTAGATGGCGAGAAGCCGATTAACACATCAGGAGGGCTCAAGTGCAAGGGACATCCGGTCGGGGCAACGGGTGCGGCGCAGTTAATAGAGGTGTGGGAACAGCTGACGTACAAGGCGGGAGATAGAGGCGTACCGATAGACGACCTGCGGATCGGCGCTGCTCACAATTTGGGCGGAACCGGCGGCACCTGCACGTTTACCATTCTGGAGAGGAGATAACCGTGGCGGACAGACCGATAAGTGATTACCAGTTTGAGCACTTTCTGGACGAGGGGAAACTGATGGGGGCTCAGTGCGCCGGATGCGGTGCCCTTTTTGTGCCGCCACGTGCCATCTGTACCAAATGCTACAGTTCAGAGATGGAGTGGGTGGAGACAAAAGGAGAAGGTCGCCTCGTTGCCTTTACCTGTATCTCGATTGGTACCCCTGCGATGATTGCGGAGGGGTACGATCGGAACAACCCGTACTGTTCGGGAGCGGTCGAGTTGGTAGAAGGACCGCGGGTGGTTGCACAGATTGAAGGCGTTGACACACTTAACCCGGAAACGATAAAAATTGGAATGCCGATGAAAGCCGCCTTTTTGCAGCAAGGTGTTGATGAGGAACAGAAGACCGTCTTGGGGTTCGCACCATTCGACGAAAATTGCCGATGAAACAGGCATCTTGTCTATCCGCACACACCACCCCACGCGGCAGGCGGGGTATCCCCATCCTGTAGGCAGGGCAAGTTCCATTAAACGCGAGGTAGGAGGTCCCGCCTACGGGGGAAGGTAGGTCGTTTTGAGTCCATTTCGTCGAATTTACTTTCCGCTTCAGGTTCTGCTCTGCCTATTTTTTCCCACCCTTGCAACTGGTGATTCAGCACAGCACCCTCTTCCCTCCTTTGAGAACACCGAAGAATCCTACCTAATTCGTCAGATCAGATTTGATGGGGTGAAACATCTGAATCGGAAGCAGCTGTCTCAGTTAATCGGTGTTGATGCAGGACAGCCCTATCTTTCATCGGAAATAGTTGCCGGGCTTAATCGGGTATTGGAAAAATATCGTGAAAGTGGGTTCATATTCGCCTCTATTGAACCCAAAGTTATGACCATCCCTCCCGATCAGGTGCAGATTCACCTACACATCCACGAAGGGACACAGGTCCGCACGGGCAAGATCGAAATTGAAGGAAATCACCTGCTTTCGACCGGAGACCTCCGGCGTGCCCTCGGTTTACGGGAGGGGAACCCTTTTAGCCAAGCTGCGTTTGAGCGCGGAATCGACAAAATCTTAACCCTGTACAGTGAGCGCGGTTATCCGCAAACCGAAATTGAGCCGGTTGACTTCCATCTGTCGGAGGGACAGGGAAAGGTTGACCTGGGTCTCCAAATTCGGGAAGGGAACCAACTTCGGATTGGGGTGGTGAAATTGACCGGTCTACAGAAGACAAAGCCGGAAGTGGTCATGCGCGAATTACCTATTCAAGTAGGCGATGTTTTTGATCAGCGTAAAATCGATCAGAGTTTCCACCGTTTGGTGAATCTTGGTTACTTTTACGAAGTCAGTCCTTCCCTGCTTGAAGAAGGGCAGACATCAGATGAGATCATCTTTAATGCGAGGGTGACCGAGGCGCGCACTGGTAGGTTCAGCGGTGTCATCGGTTATGCTCCCCCAACTTCGGAGTTTGAGGGAGTGCCACAACTAACCGGCGTCATTGAAGCGACAGAGACCAATATTTTGGGCACAGGACGGAAGGCGAATCTTCTGTGGAAATCTGGATTGCTTCGGGCGTTAAGGATAGGTTACGCTGAACCGTGGGCATTTGGAAAACCGATAGAAATCGGTGTCGAATATTCGCAGCTCAGACAGAGAAACCAGTTCACCGATGCTGAGTCAAATGAGAATGCTACCTCCGTGACCGTTGCTGCCCGTTTCCAACGTCTATTTGAAGGTTCGGTGGGGTTTTCCTATAAACGAATCGGTTTTCCCGCAGGTGATATCTCCCGTCCTACCACTGCCCCATCTAGCCACTCACAGATCATTGATGTGGCGAACCCGACATCACAAAGTGGTGTGAAATACGGCGTGATGTTAGGGCTGATCCGTGACAGTAGAGACTATTTTTTAAACCCAACTCGTGGACGACTCGACAGTGTAGCGTTTGAGTTTTCAACGGGAGATTTCAAGCTGCGTAAGCTGTGGGTAGATCTGCGGGGTTACTTCCCGACATGGCGGCGACAGGTAATCGCGATCGGTTTGCACGGCGCGATGGCGTGGGGTGACAACATTCCGCCGACAGAACTCTTTTATTTCGGTGGGGCGAACACGTTGCGCGGTTACGATGAAGATTGGTTTTTCGGACCCCGCCGCGTCTATGCGAACATCGAATACCGACTATTGGTTGGACGCACATCGCAGTTCTTTGTATTCACTGACTTGGGGACAGTCACCCAAGTAGATCAGCCTAGCGTCTACGATCCGCTCCGTGTGGGTTACGGTTTCGGTATGCGCCTTGAAGCTAAGGGTGGGTTGCTACGGATGGATTACGGACTCGCCGAAGGACGTTCTCCTTTGGAGGGAAAAATTCATGTCAATCTCGGAACATCGTTCTAAACAATCCAGTCAGCAATTCAATCTCGATCAGATTCGACGTATCCTGATTCTCCGCATGGGACCGGTCGGTGAGACGATCCTGACCACGCCCGTCATCCGGGCATTACGAAGACGGTTTCCGGACGCATACATCGCCTATATGGTTAATCCGGGACGCGAAGAGCTTGTCTCTGAAAACCCAAATCTTAACGAGGTAATCACCTACAAGGTGTCGATTCCGCATCTCATTTATGAAATGGTGAAAAGGTCATTTCAGATGGTAGTGGTCCTCCAGCCAACGTTTCGGCTCGTGGTGCACACGTTCCTCGCGCGTATCCCATTTCGGATCGGTTTTGAAACCAACTCTGGTAAGGGGTGTCTGCTGCACGCTGCTGTTCCCAATAACATTAAACAGCATGAAACCGATAGATACCTTGACGTGGTACGCGGCATTGGAATTGAACCAGATAGTCACGAGCCGGAGATGTTTGTGAACGCAGCAGCACAGACGTGGGCGGACAATTTCCTCGCAGCGGAGGGCGTTCCTTCGAATCGGCTTCTGATTGGATTGAACCCTGGATCTGCGTCTCTCTCCCGTCGATGGTCAAGAGCAGGATTCGCAGAGGTGGGAGACCAGCTACACCAGAAGTACAATGCCCAAATCCTTATCACCGCCGGCGAAGCGGAGGGAAGATTGCCTAACGAAATTGCAGGCAGGATGTCCTGTTCACCGGTTATCGTCACAGGGACAACGCCGATGCAACTCGGGGCGATGATCCAAAAATGTCACCTCTATATCAGCAACGATACAGGTCCAATGCACATGAGCACAGCAGTCAAAACCCCAACGATTGGGTTATTCGGCGCGTCGAACCCGCACCAGTGGGGACCAAATTGGCAGCCCCATACAATAATTGCACGTGAAAGTATGGAGGAGATTGTCGTCCAAGATGTCTTGGAAGCAGCAGATCTGTCATTATCCTGTCTCGATCTACAGGCGCAATAAAGACCGGAATTCAGAACCGATGGAATTCAAGGACTCAACGCGCGATGTCTTATGTTTTAGATTTCACGTTTCATGCTGCGCCCTCATTGGACTATTTCTTGTAGTCTCCCCCGCGTTCCCCGTTGCGTTTCCGTTTGAAGAGGCACGTCCACTCTATGTTGGAGCGAGGGCATTGGGGATGGGGAATGCGTTTACTGCCGTTGCTGATGATGCCACGGCAGGGTTCTGGAACCCCGCTGGATTGATTCAGTGGCAGGGTGTTAAGTTTTTCGGCGTAAATAAATTTCATGATCGCTCAGACTACGGCTTTGATCCGAAAGGGATTGGGTATGCTTATCGTGGATACGGTCTATTCTGGGGAAACAAGATTGCGCTCGGCGTGGAGTCAGGAACGCCAGATTTTAACTACTATTCATTCGCACACCAGGTCCATCCGCATGTTGCAGTCGGTGGGAGTCTGAAGTTCAAACGGAAGCATCCAAGCGATTATTACCAATTTTTTGGTCACTCCCCATCGTATGATCTCGCTCTGCTTGTCAAGCTGCGCTCCAATCTCAAATTCGGACTGCTTGCGGGAAATCTGCCGCGCGAGCGTGGGATTAGTTGGTTGACGCTCGGGACTGCATATCAGTGGGAAAACTTGGTGTTTGCGGTTGACCTTGTGGTGCCGCGAGGACCCCTCAACGAGACGGGCCTTTACTACGGTATCGAGTGGAAACCGTACCGTTTGATTCGTGTGCGAGGTGGACGGTCGGATCGATGGTGGACGGCGGGGCTGGGATTCGATTGGCGGTGGATACGGGTCGATTATGCACGCATCTATGAGCCTGATTTCGTTTCGGATTTCATCTCGGCGGAATTAAGGTTTTGAAGGGAGTTGGCTATGAAAAGGTTAAAAATAGCTGTAGTCGGCACAGGAGGCAGAGCAAGAGCCCACCTGAGCACCATCCCGAAACTAGAACCAATTTATCAATTGGTTGGTGTTTGTGACATTGATGGGGACCGCGCTGCGGAGACAGGTCAACGGATGTCGGTCTCTGGCTATACAGATATTGAGACATTGATTGAGATGGAATCACCGGATGTGATCCTGATCACAGTGGGTCCCGACGGTCACCATGTTATCACGGAGATTGCAGCGTCGCACAACGTTCATGTCATCACCGAGACACCGATTTCGACAACCCTTCCCTGTGCGGATCGGATGATTAATGCTGCCACACAATACGGTGTCAAGCTGGAGGTCGCGGAAAATGTCTGGCGTTGGCCCCATGAACGGCTCAAACGGAAGATTGTCGATGCCGGACTCATCGGTGAAATTACCCATGCACATCTCTGGTATACCTCTGGGTCGTATCACGGCATGAATGCAATCCGAACACTTGTGGATAGCCAAGTCGTACGTGTCGTTGGACACACCAAAGAGATCGGTGGCACTTCGTGGGAGGTCGGCATCGTCGAATTTGAGAACGGTGTATCTCTCGTCTATGAGCTGCCAACGCGACGACGCGGCAACTCTTGGGAGATCGATGGAACGGAGGGTGCGATCGTCGGCAATGAATTACTGCTCTACCGAGGGACGGGAACAGAGACCTATCCAATTCAGACCGTCACGACAGAGATCGATGGTGCGGAGGTCGTTGATCACGCTCAGGTTGACACCGATCCACCAGTAATCTGGGAAAATCCGCTAAAAGCCTTTGGACTCGCTGACGCAGATGATGTCGCGCGGGGTGCCGAATTGCACAGCATCTACCGAGCAATTGTTGAAGGGATTGAGCCGGAATATGGTGCTGTCAACGGACGTACAGACCAAGAGATTCTGATTGCCATTCGCGAATCTGCACGGAACGGCGGAAAACCGATTGATCTGCCGCTGACCGAAATTACCGGGTACGAAGAAGATCTGCACCGGGAGTACCGTGCAAGATACGGGGTTGATCCGTTTGACCCCATTGAGAAACAGAGAAGCATCCTGTTCCCACAGCGCGGTGTTGTGTGGGCGGCGAGGAGATAGAAAGAGGAGATCGCTATGAGTTGGCAGGTTGTAGACCGTATGACGATATATCACGAATCGGGCATGTATGCCCTTAGTCCTACCGTGACACGCACCCCCTCTGGTAGTCTGTTGGTAACATTCCAGAGGGCAACACATCTGGGGTATTCTCATCATGAACATCCTCTGTTCAATGTGCAGGCATGTCGGTCTGAGGACGAAGGGCAGACGTGGCGCGGCCCACACCTTGTAACCGTTGATCCCCGCGGCGGAGTCATGGACCGCGGTGTACATACCCTTCCGGACGGAAGTATCTTTCTGCATTCATCTTGCACCGAGTTGGTGCCTGCCGAAGATGCCGTGGAACATGGCGGGAGTTGGGTCGTGCAGCACGGCAAACCGTTCTGGGTACGATCACGCGATGATGGGCATACTTGGAGTGCTCCTGTACGTTTTCCACCTCTGCCTGACGCAGTCTGGGGTCACCCCGCACAGCACTCAGGGGTCAGTCGAAGCGGTTTATTGGTAATGCCGGATGGACGGCTACTGATGCCAAGCAAGGCGACTGACCTTACCACCGACGAGTTTCGTTACTTCGGGATGATGCGCGTGTCGAAGGACATGGGCGAGACGTGGGAATATGGTGGACGGATTGCAGAAGATCCGGTTGCCCACTTCAGCGAACCGACCATCCACCGGACACCGAGTGGTCGTATCTTGGTGCTGTTTCGCTGTCATCCGGGACGCTTGGGACCGGACATCGTGCGAGATCAGGGGTTTGAAGGTCCCTTCATAGACGATCCGGCGTTCGTCGGTCGTCTCCTCGTGTTGGTCTACTCTGACGATGACGGGGAGACATGGTCGCCGTGGCGTCCAACCACGGTTCACGGAAGTCCCGGTCACATGCTTGGATTGAGGGATGGACGCATTTTCCTCACAGTAGGCACTCGGTGGGAGGGACAGCGCGGCTGCGTCGGTAGAGTGTTAGACCCAGAAGGGAGCGATTTAGATACCGCGCCTGAATTTGCAATAGAGAGCAACGGGTTGAGCGCGGACTGCGGCTATCCTTGGTCGGTGGAGCTCGACGATGGACGGGTTCTGGTGGTCTACTGGCACCATTACCCGGACAATCACCGAGGCATCGAAGGTGCAATCCTCGAAGAGGTTTAAGGCGTGTGACAGCACTTCGGTTGGGTTGAACGGTTAGATGCGAACCGCGTGAAGTATTGGCATAATTGGAGTGACTCGTTTGTAAGCAACTCCGTTTTTCTTGTTTGGTTCACCAGTCAACTCGCAATTTCGTCCAGCGGACGCCGAAGGGCCCGTCCTCCTGACACCAATGCGTTGCCAGATATGTTCCATCCTGCAACCGAATCGCTGTTGGGAAACCGAACATAAAGCTATATAGCTCCTCCACACCGGAGTCTATATTCTCCGGTCGTTGTCGTGTTGTTCCTGCGTCGTACAATATATCCTCGTAGTGCAGAGTCCACGTTTCTTCTGTAAAGGTTACCAGACACATCACGATTGCCTGCTCGCCGTAACGCCGATTATAGAGCACCAATAGCCGGTCGTCGCCGAGTGGAATGGGGGTCATGGTCTGCCCTTGGATGCCTGTCGAATGAGGTGGTCCCCAAGTTATTCCGCCATCGGAGGAAAGCGCAAAACTATCCGGCTGATCAACGACATCGCCCAACGTCACAGTCCAGCAGACACCCATAACAAAGTCCGGAGCGATCTCCGCGAATTTCTGTTCAAAATAGCCATGCTTCCCGTTGGGGTCTTGGAATGCCGCAGTATGTTCCCAAGTCTGTCCACCATCATCCGAGATAGCCAGTAAGACCTGCTCTCCCAGACGCTCTTGGGAGGGAAGGGTTGCTGCGGGTGCCAAGAGTCGTCCAGAAGCAAGCGGCAGCACCCCGTGCGAAATCTCCAAAGGACAATCGGCAGGCATAGGCACCACTCGGGGTGCCGACCATGTGTGTCCGCCGTCGGTGGAGTGACAGAGGACCGGCTCGTTGCGTCCCTCTCCGAACTTTTCCCCGGGGTTGCGATAGCTACGTGACCCGTAGGCAAAAACGGTTTTGCCATCGACGGATCGCGAGAGCTTGAGCGCGCTGGTTGTGTCAGGGTTTCTCGTTAACGGCGAAATGGTGCCTGCCAATCTCCAAGTTACGCCGCCATCGGTAGACCGAGCCCAATCTGTCCCACCGTGGACATTGGGACCGCCGCCGACATTGAACGAACAGAGAATGTCGCCACTTGGCAGTTGTACCGCTTGGGGAAACGCCGAATCGCGTCTATCTATCCAACCTGTGTCAAGAATTTCAATTGAGGGCATGATCTACTCCTTTGCCAATACGGTAATTCATGGGTGATATGTGTAAGGAAGTGGCGGAGAGACAGAAAAACTCTGCTGAATATCAGGACAACTCCGCACTATACCTCCCACACCTGTTGGAAAAGACGGAGCCAATTGCCACCCAAAATTTTGGTTATATCAGGCTCGCTATATCCGCGTTTGAGCAATTCCGCTGCAAGATTTGGCAACTTGTCGGGCGTCTCCATACCTTCGGGATGGATCAGCGGATCCGGATAGACGATGGGGCGCTCTTGGTATTTCGTCCCTTGCTGGGAGAAAATCCAATCGAAGAACGGCTTGGGTTGATCTTGGGTATAATCTGTGCCAATGCCGACGTGGTCAATCCCTACCCGCTGCACAAGGTCGTCGATGGCATCTACATAATCCGAGAGCGTTGCGTCAAATGTGTTTTCAAAGAAAGCCGGGAACGCATTCGCGCCGATGATACCACCCTTCTCAACAAGTCGTAGAAGTGCTTCATCAGTTTTGTTCCGTACGTGGTTAACGAACGCACGGGCGTTGGCATGGGTAATCGCCACAGGTTTTTCCGAGTGTTCGATCGCTCCCAGCGTTGTATGGTCACCGACGTGGGACAGATCAATCAGAATACCCAGACGGTTCATCTCCTTGATGGCATCTATGCCGAAATTAGTGAGTCCTTCGTCCCCGCGTTCATAGCACCCGTTACCAAGTAAATTCCGTTCGTTGTAGGTAATCTGAATAATGCGCACGCCCAAGGCGTGAAAGAGATCAAGGCGAGAAAGGTGATTCTCAATGGGGGAGGCGTTCTGCCAACCCAATATGATCCCTACCTTACCCTCCTGTTTGGCTTGAAGGATATCAGCCGACGTTTTGACGGGGATCAAAATCTCATCGTATTCTTTGAATCGCCGTAACCATGCTGCTATGTTGTCCATCGCTTGCGGATAATTTTCCCAAATAGCACTGGTCGCATTGATAGCCGTGATTCCGCCGGCGTGCAAACTGTGATACACGGCGGGACTGTTCCAGTTGCTGACATTCAACGCATCTATCACAATCGCTTCATCATAAATTTGTTTTGCGGCATCGTCCGCTAACATCTTTTCCTCCAATCCCAGTTGTGATCTTTGGAGTCATCGAAGTTCCCTTAATCGTCTATTCTGCCACGACCCCATCCGAAAGTCAAGAAATAGTCTAAATCGGATTGAACCGAAGCAGAGAAACAACGTCCAAGACAATATCTGTTGCTGAGAACATCTCCCTTTTTGCTATGTCGGCGATGATAATTTTAACTTGATGCGAGAGGAATCCTTCCATGGGTGCCAATGCCATACAACTATTGGATGAGTGTATAGAGCGGTTGAAACAAGGTAGATTAACCGAAGCGCATCTGCGCGATCTGCGTTCAGCTATAACTACAGGCAGCACCAAACAGCAGCACTTACTCTATTTGCAAACCGCAACTACCGCGGTGACCTCTGAGGTAATCGGGATGCTGATGGTCAAAGACGGAGCGGTCTCCGATGGCCCATTTGACTACGCCGATTGGCCCTACAAGACTGTTTTGGCGGCTATCAACGACGGTTGGCGAATTATCCGGTTTCCGGTTCAGCTGCCCGTCGGTCACACCCAAGACACACATATCACCTGTGAATTTATCCTCGAAAAATGGGAGTAAACCAATGAAACCTGAGACACAACATGCAGCAAGCGATATTAAGCCAACCATGACAGACCAAGCGGTCCTTGACTTCTGCAAAACGGGTTTACTTATGCTGGAAGGGGTAATCCCGGATACAACCAACCGATGGGTGACCGAGTACCTCGACCAAGCAGGTGCCACCCCGAATGCGTTGGTCACAGATAAGCGATACATTGAGGAGGTACTGTTACACCCAGCGGTCGCAGGTGCAGCGCGGTCCCTTCTGGGAGAGAATTTTCAACTACCGGACTGGATGGCAAACCATCGGCTCGTCGGACCGACCTCGCCAAAGCAGTGGCATGTTGACGGCGGTTCCGGCTTTGAGCGATCCTGTAATCTGCTCCAGGTTTTCTATATCCCCCAGTCAAACACCAAAGAGATGGGACCAACCCTATTTCTGCCGGGCTCTCACACTGTTCCCATTGCGAGGGAGGAACTGGATCATTTCGGTCATTTAGCAGGGCAAGCAGCGACGGTTGCACCGGCGGGTTCGGTATTTTTTACAGCCTATTCGATTTGGCATCGGCAGTCTGAGAAGGTCGATCAGTCGACACGCAACCTACTCAAGTGGGAGTTCTGGCGAACAGTTCCTCCGAAACGGGATTGGGTTGTGGATCCGAACTTCGATTTTGCCAACGCTGACTATTCCTATACCAACAGCTACCTTTGTGGTCCCACGCGGAAATGGCAATCGGTGTTGCGCGTGGCGGAGATGTTCTACTGGCTCTGCGGAAAGCAGGACGAGTTCCACGTCGTTGGTGGCTCCGGTTGGCCCTTCAGTGCCTCGGATCCGGGGCGATGGGCAACGTTGCAATGAGTTCCAACGAGACAGCATAGAGCGTTTGGCTCATTTTTGGGGTTGAAGTGCTTCCTCAGCAGCGTTAGCTCCAGCAGTGCGCCCGAAAACCGTGCCAGCCATCATCCCTGCCCCAGAGGGATAATTTCCATGCCATAGTCCACCTACCATCTCGCCGGCAGCGTAGAGGCCGGGGATAGGATAGCCCATGGTGTGGACCACCTGCGCTTGGGTTGTGACACGTAGGCCGCCAAAGGTGAACGTCATACCACATACCACCGGAAAGCCCTCAAAGGGCGGCGTGTCTATGGGGAGTGCCCAGTTACTTCGAGGTGGGGTGATACCGATAGTGTTTTTCTCGTCAAGTCTAAAGGGATTAAATTCGCCCTGCTGGACAGCAGCATTAAATTCGCGCACGGTGTGGGTGAATACCGCGATGTCTTGGATGCCCAACTGTTTTGCTAAATTTTCTAAGTTGTTGACTTTGAAGCCAGTCGCTTTTTCGTATCCCCTGATGACCTCTAACTCTCGATGCTTCTGGTCAAAAATCTGGAATGCTATGCCCTCCGGTTGAGCGAGAATGGTTCTCCCAATCTTTGCATAGGTGAGTCCCCTCCAAGTTTCGCCCTCGTCTATGAATCGGTACCCGTTGAGATTAACCATAATTCCGAAGGGATACGAATAGCGGCTCCAAAAATCGCCTCTGATGTCAGGACCCGGAACGTCGAAGGGCGGACGGTTCAGATCTTGAGGTGAAGCGTGGCAACTTGACCAGCTTCCATAGGGCAGCGCCCCGCTCTCCAGCCCCATAGTGAGCCCGGCGCCAGTGTTGTAAGGAACCCCCCGCAGCTTGACCGTCTCCCAGTCCGGACCGAGGTAGCGCGCACGCATTTCCGGACTTGATTCGAAGCTACCACATGCCAGAACTACCGAGCTCCCGTGGAAGTTACAGTAACCCTGCGGCGTTTCTGTCCGCACCCCCGTTATCCTGCCTTGTGAATCCTGAAGCAAGCCTATTGCGCTCGTGTTGTAATATACGGATACCCCTAACTCCTCAGCCGTTTTGAACCACTGTTCTTGAAGGCCATATCCACCACCTTTGAATGACACCACGTTAGCAGAAACCGGATTCGTATAGGTCGGGACCCAGTTGTGCCCGTAGGAACGCATCCACCGGACTGTCGGAGCAGCCTGAGTGACCAAAACCTCGGCAAGTTCTGGGTCGCTCTTGCCTTCCGTGACCGTCATAATATCGTCGTAGTACTCCGCAGAGGTGTACCTGCCAATCTTCTCCGCCATGCGGCAGAGATCTTCCGACGAGGTGTCGGACAGCAGGGGCGTCAAGTCGTCCATGCCCTCGTAAGGAAACCGCATATGTACAGTCAACGCGCTGTTTCCGCCTCGATGTTGACGTGGCGCCCTCTCTATAACAACGACCGCCGCTCCACGTTCCCGTGCCGCGACTGCTGCTGACAGGGCAGCGTTGCCAGCACCGACCACGATTACCTGCGTCCAAACCTCTTTATCCATGACCTCTTCCTTAGGAGCGTTATTACATCATCAAGAGTTGATTCAGTCCTGTTCCGCCTTCCAACGTTTATGCAATTCCGCGGCATCCCACCACGAGGGGCCCTTCGGCTGCTCTAACACCATCGGCTGGATGAATTCCGCTGTCTTTTTCAAGCCTTCTTCAATTTCGATGAACTCGCTCTCCATTTCAAGCGAGAGAATGCCTTCGTAGCCCAAAAGGCGCAGCGTCGTGATGACCTCGCGCCAAGTCTGATCATCGTGTCCCCAGCCGGGCAGCGTGAATGACCAGCCACGTTGTTCGGGGTAGATTGAATCCGTTGAGTCAAACAGACCGTGGAGCCGGGAGTTGGGTTCGTGAATAAGGGTGTCCTTGAGATGGACATTTTGGATAAGGTCGCCGAGATAGTGCATCGCTGCAAAGGGATCAATACTTTGGATCCACATATGCGAGATATCGAAGTTGCACGCAACAACGGGACCGATTTCGTCTCGCAACCGCATCAGTTTCGGCGGTGTGTGAATCATGTCCAGAATTTGCATCTCGAAACACAGCGTCACGCCGTGATCCGCAGCAATCTTCCCGTGCTCTTTCCAGTACGGAATCAGCCTTTGCTCCCACTGCCATTCGAGTGCTTCGGGAAAACCTTCCTTATCAGTGTTGACGATCCAGTTTGGAGATGTGTCACCTTCCGCCCCCTCTGGCACTCCGGCGACTACAATTAAGCGCGTGACACCGATCTTTTCCATCAGGGCGCAAGCCTGTCGAAATTGACGCGAATACTCGGCAGCCACCTCTTTGTCCGGCGATAGCGGTGCACCGTGTGCAGCGAACGAGTAGATTTCGAGACCATGACTGGCGTAAATGTCAAGCCACCGACGACGTTCCCCTTCGTCTGCCACTAACGTATCCACGTCACAGTATCGCTTGACATCAGATTCCGTTGCATCCACCTCCACCGCTTTTACACCAAGATCCTGGCAAAACTTGAGCCCTGCCTCAAATCCGAATTTCATGATAAAAAATGTGTTAATGCCGAGTTTCATGTGACACGCTCCTTCCTTGAAAATGAATGATTTTCTGTTATTACTCATCTCCCCAGTTTGCGCTCCAGTCTGAACTCAGATAGCGATGCAATCATTATACGCGCCTACTAACCGATGTCAATAAGAAATACAGTGTGGTTGAGGGTGATTGGTTTCCCGTTTTTGGCTTGTGTCTCGTTGCTTGTGGTAGCCCCTCCCAGCCCGACCGGGTAGCCGAGGCATCCGCGATAAGTTGGGGTTTCAAGCCGCTCACATGTCCGAATGAACCAATGAACCAGTCGGATTCACGTTTCGCGGAGCACGTTTCACGTGCTTAACTCTCTTGCGGTTTCTTTTTGGCATCAGTTGAATCGGTCAATTGCCTGTATCTCTCACTTTTTTATTGCCCGTCGACAGATGATATGATATGATGCGAATACGCTATAATATGAGCATTGGACGAATAACTTTAAATGGAGGCGAACATCAATGGCAAAAACAGTTGGCATCGTCGGAACGTTGGACACAAAAGGCATGGAATTTCAGTTTGTCAAAGAACAAATCGAGGAGAGTGGCACTGCGACATGCGTTGTCAACACAGGAATTATAGGAGAACCACACCTTGTACCTGATGTCTCCGCTAGTGAGGTGGCGGAAGCAGGAGGCACGTCACTACAAGCTCTTCAGGCTGGTGGCGACCGTGGCGTGGCTGTGGCGGCGATGGCGGAAGGCGCAGCGAAGATTATCGCTGAATTGCACCGTAACGGGAAAATTGACGGTGTAATTTCACTCGGTGGCTCCGCTGGGACTACGATTGGGACGACAGCAATGCGCGCAGTTCCCGTTGGTGTGCCCAAGATCATGGTTTCAACATTGGCTTCCGGTGATACAAGCCCCTATGTGGACACAAAGGACATCTCAATGATGTATTCTGTTGTGGACATTGCGGGTATCAACAGCCTCTCCCGACAGATCTTAGCAAACGCAGCCGGCGCAATCGTAGGCATGGTCAATGCAGAAGTGCCAGCGGCAGAGGATAAACCGTTGATCGGTGCCACAATGTTCGGCGTAACCACGCCATGCGTGACGAAGGCGCGTGAACTCCTTGAGGAGGCCGGTTACGAGGTCCTTGTCTTCCACGCTACCGGTGCAGGCGGCCGGGCAATGGAAGATCTGGTCAAAGGCGGATTTATCGTTGGTGTCCTTGATGCAACAACGACGGAACTTGCGGATGAATTGGTCGGTGGGGTTCTGAGCGCCGGACCAGATCGATTGGAAGCAGCGGGGGAACTCGGCGTGCCACAGGTAGTTGCACCGGGCGCGTTGGATATGGTCAACTTCGGGCCACCCGACACCGTCCCAGAGCAGTTTAAGGATAGGACATTCTATCAGCACAATCCAACGGTGACGCTAATGCGAACGACGGTTGAGGAAAACGCCGAATTGGGCAAAATCATGGGACAGAAGTTGAGCCAAGCCAAGGGACCCACATCGGTGATAATTCCAAAGCAAGGTGTCTCGGCAATCGATCAAGAAGGACAGCCATTCTACTCGGCGGAAGCTGAGGCTGCATGGGTCGAACATCTGAAGGCGAACCTTGGGGACAACGTTACATTAATTGAAATGGATAATCACATCAATGACGATGCGTTTGCGACGAAGTTGGTGGAAACGTTGCTGGCAAGTTTGAACGGTGATGCTTAACGTCTTAGCGGCTTGCGATTGGAAGGAACCTTACATGGCGCTCACACCAGTTCTCTCACGGCAACAAACCCAACGTTATTGCGAAGATAATTACCTGCTGGTATCAGGGTTGATTCCGGCCGCTATTGCGGAACGAGCAGAAGCAGCGATGTGGCAATGGATCGGGCTTCAACCCGATGATCCCGAGTCGTGGAAGAATGTTCAATCTCCAGATACTTGCGACGATCCAGATGTCCTTGCTGTCTATACACCGCAACTCCTGAATGCTGCGGCACAACTTGGTGAAGGCGACATGGCACCCAACGTTTACCGTCCACCCAAGAGTGTACGGCCCATCAATATCTTCCCACAAACCGGTGAGTGGGAGCCACCGGGATCGCATATTGACCATGCAATCAAGGACCACGGACACAAAACCTTTCCCCCTGCCTTTCGCGTGGCAACCCTTACCTATCTGGCCGACGTAGAACCTCACGGCGGCGGTACAATCGTTTGGCCCCGGTCTCGTGACAAAATTGAGGCGTTGGCTCGTAGCGACCCGGACCGTTATGAATATATGTGGGTACTCAATCAGGAATATGATCGCGAAGAACTTGGAGGTTATGTGGAGTTAACGCCCAAACGCGGGGATGTGCTTTTCTACCATGTCTTCTGTGCTCACTCCGGCAGCAAAAATGTTGGGCGTGTGCCCCGTTTTGCCCTCCCCTGTAAATGGTAGTGGAATTCACATTGGACGAAAACATCATAGATACACAGAGCAGCCTGACAAAGAGAATCAATCGGAGGTTTTCAGTAATGACACCTGAACAGAGATACCTGTTTGATGTCACAGGATATTTACACTTAGAAAATGTACTTATGGGCGACGCGCTGCAAGAAACCCAAGAAGCGATTGACCGATATATCCAAACCCCAGAGGATGAATTGCCCCCCGGATTTGAGATCAAAGGGCTTCATCAACACGGCTTTGCGTTCGATAAGTGTCTTGAAGCCTTGACGCTCCATCCAGCCACCTGGCCCATTGTCAAGGAATTGACTTTTGACAAGCCCCGTTTTGCCAGAGGATCGCTCAAGCGGGAGCAACACACCGATTGGGAAGAAGGTGAGCGGGCACGGACAAATCCCGGTGGACTCCACTGCGCCCGGGATGACTACGGTTGGTATAGCACTCTCTACAAAGTCAAGGATGGACGGATCTATTGTGACGATTTTGTCGCCTTTTTCTATTTTACCGATGTCTATCCCGGCGACGGTGGGTTGATTGTGATTCCCGGTTCTCACAAAAGCGAGTTCCAACGTCCGGAGGACTTGTTGACGCTCGACGAAGCGGATGGGATCGATCCAGAACCGGATCCGGTGTTTGCGAATATCACCGCACGGGCGGGCGATGTTATTATTATCTCTGAGCTGCTCACCCACGGTGTCCTACGGTGGAGACCGACGGATCGAGATCGGCGTATACTGGTACTGCGCTACAAGCCGCAATATATGGGAACACATAATTTCCCACAGCCAATCCTAGACCGGTTATCGCCAGAGACACGTGAATTGGTTGCATCGGCGCACTTCCAACATACCAAAGAAATCGTTAAACAGGACATCGTCCATCTCTCTTGAACGGGGAAGGCTCTCAATGACGCCCAAACAGAGGTATCTCTTTGATGTGACAGGTTATCTGCACCTGAAAAATGTGCTTAGTCCGGAGGAACTTCAGAACGCACAAGCAGCCATTGAGCGGTGTCGTCAAACGCCGGCAGATCAGTTGCCACCCGGCATCAACAGGGAAGGAGAAGGGCATTCCTACGGTTTTTCGTTTGATAAAGCCCTAGAGGCGTTGACGCTCCATCCAGTGACTTGGCCCCTCATCAAAGAACTGACCCGCGGAAAACCTCGTCTTAACCGAGGGACACTCGCCATCAATACACACGAAAAGCGTCAGCTAACACCCTTCCATTGTGCACGGGAAGATCTCGGTTGGATCACCCGCCGTTATGAGGCTAGGGATGGGCAGGTCTTCGCCAATGATCTTGTGGCTTTCTTCTATTTCACGGATGTGTTTCCCGGCGATGGTGGATTGGTTGTGATTCCGGGGTCTCACAAGAGCGAATTTGAGCGGCCGAAGGATCTGTTTTTCCCAGATCCTGATGATCCCGATCCAGAACTTCATCCAGCGATGACAAATATTACGCCTCGCGCCGGCGATGTGGTGCTTATCTCCGAACTGCTCACGCATGGCGTTTTGGTCTGGAAGCCAACCGACCGAGATCGCCGTTTTCTGATCTTACGCTACAAGACCCAGTACTTTCAGGATGCGTCGGGAGACACGAATCCAGTTCCCGAAGATATACTCGCGAGACTGTCGCCCGAAACGCGAGAGCTGACCGAACCGGCGTTCTACACAGATATTAAGGAGATCGCCAAACAGGACAGAGTCACGCTAACAACAGACTAAGAGGACAAGATCTAGTTTCCCACTTCCGAACAGGAGACAACCATGAAAATTACCGATATTGAATGTATTCCCATTGTTATGCCTCTTGCAGAACGCTACAGTGATCACCACGGTCGCGTCCGTATGGGCGATATTGATGAACACCTTGTTGTCAAAGTTCACACAGATAATGGACTGGTCGGGTACGGCGATTATGAAGACGACCCCAATCCAATTCCACAGTCGATTATCGACACGCTCATCGGTCGCAGTCCATTTGATTTTCTGCATAACAACTTTAACATGGCACTGGGTATGGCGCTTTACGATGTGATGGGAAAACACCTTGAAGTGCCAGCTTACAAGCTGATGGGACAAAAAGTGCGCGATGCTGTATCTGTGGCAGCGTGGACTCGACCCTGTCCGCCGGAGGTTTTCCGTGACGAAATCCAACGCGCTGCTTCCCAAGGCTATACGATCTTCAAAATGCACTCCGGTGAATTATGGGATGTGATCGAGCAGACCCGTCTTGCCGCAGAGGTTGCACCGCCCGGCTTTAAGATTCACTGGGACTTCAATCACAACCGGAGCCTGGCGGTTGTACTCCCTATCATCAATGAATTGGAGAAGAACCACCCGATCGTCGGCTATATCGAAGATCCACTACCTTGGACGGATATCGATGGTTGGCGAAAGCTGCGTGAGAAGACACGAATCCCACTTATCATGCACGTTCCCCAGCTTGGGGGTATGCAGGAAGTTATCCAAGGGTGCGCTGACATTTATATGATCGGTGGTGGAATCGGCACTACTCTCATGGCAGGATTTGCGTATGGGCAGGCAAACATCCAAGCGCTGATTCAGCAGAGCGGCGGCACCCTGATGAAAGCGTTGACCCTGCACCAAGCTGCCGTCCTTCCAAGCGCAACTGCGCATACAATAAACCTCGATGACCAATACTCAGAGGACATAACCACGGAGCGCATTCCGGTGCTTGAAGGGTTTTCTCCAGTGCCTGAAGCCCCCGGACTGGGTTTTGAAGTGGACGAAGATGCCATCGCGCGATTCGCTTCGGGGACACCGTTAACAACAGGCAGAATCATCGGTATTCTGTCCTTGCCTGGTGGTCACAAGTTTTACACCCCTCGTTCCTTGAGTGTTGCAGGGTTGACAGGCTATGAGGAAGGTGCGATACGGGGAATTAACTTCGAGAAATGGGAAGACGACGGTTCGTCAGAATTTCAACGTATCTATGAGCGGGTGGAGCGGGAAGGTTCGTTCTTAGCAGATAAATAGGAGAGAAAAAATGAAAGTCCTCATTACCGGTGCTGCCGGTGCTGTTGGTTCAACTCTTGTAAAGGGCATGAAAGACCGACACACGATTCGCGGACTTGACCGTCTGCCGATGCCCGACCTTGAAGACACAATTGAAGGTGATGTGGCAGATTTCGACGCCATGCTCAAAGCGACAGAGGGCATGGACGCTGTTATCCACCTTACCGGGACGGACAGTGAATGGGAAGCCGCTCTGCAAAGCAACTTCATCGGTACCTACAACATGTTCGAAACCGCGCGTCTGAACGGCGTGAAACGGATTGCGTACGCGAGTCGCGCTGGAGTGTTAGGTCCTTACCCGAAAAGTATCAAGCGGACGATTGACATGCCAACCAAGCCGGTTGGTCACTATACGGTTAGCAAGGTATTCGGTGAGGCGATGGGATATTCCTACGCTAACCGGCACGACATGGAGGTCGTCGCGGTTCGGATAGGAAATTTTAACCGTGACAGGCCGCTACCTGAACACCCCCACCATCTCGGTCATGGTGATGCAGTACGTGTGTTTGAGCAAGCAATCATACACCCGGATGTGAAGTTTGAAATCGTGTTCGGTGTCTCGGACAGCAATTGGCCCCTATATGACTTAGATCATGGGCGCCTCGCAATCGGCTATTACCCGCAAGATCGTTATGAACATAAATAAAATCGTGATTTCACCTGCATATCTCCGGGGGTGGAACCGTGCGTAATATCCAACCAATTATCGGGCTAACCATCGTTTTCTCATGTATGTGCGGTGCGCTCTACGAAGTGATTTGGGCGCGCCAGCTAATCCTGTTTTTCGGGAGCCCTGTGTTTGCAGTGAGTACACTGTTGAGTGCGCTGATAGGCGGCCTAGGACTTGGCAGCTTCTACTTTGGGCGTTTGGCACATGAGAAAACGCAGTTATTGCGTCTGTATGCTCTTCTGGGAGCGGGGCTCGGAATCTTTGCGCTTATCTTCCCAATTCTGTTGGATATTCTCAACGCTATCTGTGTTCTCATCTATCGTGGACTAGGTGCGGGATTCCATTTCCTTTCGCTGATTCGGTTTATCCTGTCGTTTACGGTTATGCTTATTCCGTCAATGCTGATGGGTGGTGCCCTACTCCTACTCGCTAGGGTTGCAAAGGAAAGATGCGCGGGATTCAGAGCGGATCGCCTCTTCACCATCAATATGCTTAGCGCGAGCGTTGGTAGTATTATCGCTGGATTTTATCTCATCCAACTTCTTGGGATTCAAAACTCGGTTTACTTAGGTGTGGCGACTAACTTAATTCTAGCAGCAGTTGCTTTCGCTTTAGATCGTGCTTGGTCTGAAACTTCATTGGACTTACAGCAGGACGTAAACGGCGAGTCGGGAATATCTCCAACGGGAGAAATAGGGGCAGCGCTGTTATGGACATTTGCTGTTGCTGGATTCTGCGCGACGGCTTATGCTATTCTCTGGACACGGATTCTCACGTCCTTTCTCGGCAACCCAGCTTACGCTTTCTCGGTCACCCTAACCGCCTTGCTCCTCGGTATTGCTGTTGGAAGTTTTATATTTGCAGCGATTGCGCGTCAAATTCAATCATTCATAAATCCATTCGGCTTGGTCCAGATTGGAGTAGGGCTATCTGTCGTTGCGCTGATACCTGTTTTCGGAAACCTGTATGGTATCAGCCGTGGGTTGCAGGCTGCGTTCGGAGTTGGACGCGTTTGGGAATTTGCTGCGGGATTTATCCTGATGATTATTCCTGCTATCCTTATAGGGGCTAGCTTTCCATTGGCCACGCGAATTTGTGCCGCTACTGAATCACGATCTGCGGTTTACCCTTTCACTGCAATTGGTGGCCTCCTTGGATCCTTGTGTGCGGGTTTTACTCTCATTCCGTTAATCGGCTTACGTCCCAGCATTCTCTTAATCGCCGTGCTGAATACGGTGGTGTGCTGTCTTCTAATTCTTCGGAATGTGGAGAAATCACAGCTTTTCAGTGGCACCGCGATTGGTGGCACTATCTTGACCCTTGGGGTTGGGCTGATGGTGTTGCTGTGGGGGAATTCGCCCGCTTTTCTGAGAAATGGAACCTTTTGGCCGCAACGCCTAAACGACACGCTCGCTGAGCATATCGAAACTGTTGATGCAAACATTGCGACGTTTATGGATGACCAAGGCGTCCATCAGACCTATGTTGACAATGACCAAATTGCTGATACTTCCCGTCGGGGGTCTATGCCCCATCGGATTATTGCCCATCTGCCGCTGCTACTGCATCCAGACCCTGAGCGTGCCCTTGTTCTCGGGTTTGGAATGGGAATCACATCCCATACTATGATGCAGCACGCCGTCCGCGTGGACGCTCTCGAAAATCCAAAGGGACTCATCGAAGCAGCGCGGAAATACTTTACTGATGTAAACTATAACGTCATTGATAGTTCGTTGTTCAATCATACGTCCAATGATGAACGAAGTTATGTATTGATGACTCCCAACCGATATGATGTGATCACCACCAGCACTACCCATCCACTTCTAAGTTCGAAGGGGTCCAACCTTTACTCCGCAGATTTCTACAGATGGTGTAAGCGTATTCTTACAGAGGATGGTATAATATGTCAGTGGGTACCGCTCAGTCAACTCCCGGAACCGTATCTCAAGACAGTTGTGAGAACCTTCATTGAGGTATTTCCAAATACAACGATCTGGTATAAGTACACGCCTGACTTTGCCATCCTAATTGGCACGCCAGAGCGTCTCAAGATAAATTATCGCCGTTTCATCAAACGGACACAGATTCCGAGAATCCAAGAGGCACTTGCAGTTGATGACCTCGATGGTATTTCACTACTCGATTCATTTATGATGAGTGAAAAAGTGGTCCGAGCGTATGCTGGCGATGCCACAATCCATACGGACAATCACCCACGTCTGGAATTCTTCCATCCCCGTGCGCTGGTGAATACAACCCATAGAAACATTGAAGCACTAGCGAAATACCGTGAGCGCTTGACACCCTATTTGGTCAATTACGGTCAAGCGATGAGCGATAAAATTGAAGTGCGGAAGGGAATCGATCGCTACTTTGATGCGACACAAAAATTGATTGAAGCGCAAATCGAATATGCCAAAGGAGAATATGAGAAGGCTGTTGGCATATTAAATCAAGCGGTAGCCATTAATCCACAAGATGAGACGATTCGGTCCAATCTTGGTGATGCGGTGGGATTGGCAAACAAAGATTATCAGGAGGAACTCAAAGAGACTGAAAAAGCCCTTAAACAGGCGATACAAAGCAATCCGCGGGATGTACAGAAACAGGTTGAATTGGGAATCACCTACGAGCTGCAGGGCGAATTGGCAAAGGCAGCGGACGCGTTTGAAGAAGCACTCAAATATGATCCGAATCGGCCAGAACTCTATTCGTTGCTCGGTCCGATTTATGAACGTCAAGAACGGTACGATGACGCGCTACGCACATACCAGCGGCTTGAAAAATTAGATCCAAATCTGCCCGCTATCATTTTTGGTGCAATGGCATCGATCTATCATTTTCATAAGAAGATGTTTCCCGAAGCGCTTAAATATGCCCGGAAGGCGTTGGCAGCGGACGCCGATTCTTGGCGTGTGCATAACCTGCTGGGGGCTATCTATACAGATCTGAAGGAGTTTGGACGTGCAATCGATGCTTTCAAAGCCGCGATGCGACTTGCACCAAACGAGCCGCTGTCGCACAGCGATATCGCTAAAGTATATCTTGCCCAAGGTAAGTACGATGAGGCGCTAAAATCGGTTGAAACGGCGGTGCGCCTCGCGCCACGCGATCCATACTTTCAAGAGCAGCGACGTCAAATTCAAGCTGCAATGACAATGCAGAGGTAGGGGGCGCACCTTCCAAATCGCGATAAATAACCGGATAGGAAGTATCAGGATAAGTCGAAGAAAAGGGAGCGATAGCGGTTAAAGAAATAACAATAGGACTTCCGTGGTTGATTCATAAGTCCCCCTGATAAGGGGGATTTAGAGGGGTAAAAATAAAAAAATTGCGCTGCGTCCTGACTTTGCGTAAGTTCTGAACAGTACATAATCATACACTTGACAAAGGGGTAATCGACAGAAAATGCAGATTCAATCACCAAAAGGGACGAGAGATATCCTCCCTTCAGAAGTTCAAACGTGGCAGTGGGTTGAACAGGTCGCACGGTCCGTCTTTGGCACCTACGGGTATCAGGAGATCCGTACGCCAATTTTTGAAAGCACCGACCTATTCGTGCGCGGTGTCGGTGATACCACTGACATCGTTGAAAAAGAGATGTACACCTTCAACGACAGGGGCAATCGCAGCGTCTCATTGCGTCCGGAGGGCACAGCATCAGTCGTCCGCGCCATGCTCCAGAATCGTTTGATGGATGGTGCCAGTGTCTTAAAATTTTACTATATTGGTCAGATGTTCCGCTATGACCGTCCCCAAGCGGGGCGCTATCGCGAATTTTGGCAGGTCGGCATTGAAGCGTTTGGAGCCGATTCACCCGCAATTGATGCAGAGATTATCGCAGCAGGACACCAATTTTTCTCAACCCTCGGCATCAAGGATCTCACGTTGCACCTCAACAGCATCGGCGATCCCACCTGTCGTCCAAAGTATGTTGAAGATCTGACAGCGTATGCGAAGGCGCACCTTGACGAGCTGTGCGGCAAATGTTATGCGCGTCATGAACGAAATCCGATGCGGCTCTTGGATTGCAAGGAGAGCGGTTGTCGTGCCGTTGTCGCCAACGCGCCGCTTCTGTCCAATTACCTATCTGACGCCTGCCGTGAGAATTTCGAGATGGTAAAGAGTTATCTTGACGAACTCGAAATTGATTATCACGAAGATCCATACGTTGTTAGGGGGTTGGATTACTACTCTCGCACCGCATTTGAATTCACAGCGGGCGGATTGGGGGCACAGAACGCAATCGGTGGTGGTGGACGGTATGACTATCTGGCAGAAGAGATCGGGGGCGCAACAACCCCCGGCATCGGATTCGCACTCGGTATGGATCGGATTATGATTGCCTTAGATGCCCAGAACGTCACGGTGCCAACCTCTGCGCCGGTGGATGTGTACCTCTCTGTGTTAGGCGACGCAGCGATGCCTAGTGCCCTGAAATTGGCACAAGAACTTCGTGAGAATGGAGTCAAAACTGACCTTGAGTTCAAGGGGCGTGGCTTGCGCGCACAGATGCGGACTGCAAACAAACTGAACGCACGGTATGTCGTCATGATTGGTGAAGATGAAATCAACAGTAAAGCTGCGACGGTGCGAGACATGGAAAGCGGCGATCAGGGGTCGATTGCGTTTGAACAGTTAACGGAAAAACTGCGTGAAAAGGTAGATAGCTAGAACGTGCCCTATCCGAGTTATCGCCTTGGTTGATGAGATTGCATTCTATATAAATCGAAGGAGAGAACCAAAGTAATGCCTGAAATGAGAAGGACACATTATTGTGGAGAACTACGGCTTCCCGATGCCGGTAAATCGGTGCGACTCACCGGTTGGGTAGCCCGCCGCCGGGATCACGGCGGCGTCATTTTTGTAGACCTCCGTGATCGCACCGGGATCACGCAGGTGGTCTTTGATCCGATAATTGACCCTGAAGCGCATAGGGCTGCACATGCGATTCGCAACGAATTTGTGTTAAGTGTCAGCGGAAAAGTTCGGGAACGCGGAGAGGGGTTGACCAACCCTAATCTCCTGACTGGCGAGATTGAACTAGCGACGGACGAACTAGAGATTCTAAACGTTGCGAAAACACCGCCCTTTGCTGTTGAGGACGATATCGATACAGCCGAGGAGGTTCGCTTGAAGCATCGTTACGTTGACCTCCGCCGTCCAAAAATGCAGAAGATCTTACAGGTCCGGCACAAGACTGCGCTTGCTGCACGGAAATATATGGACGAGCAAGGCTTCCTCGAGATCGAAACGCCTATTCTGATGAATAGCACCCCCGAAGGCGCGCGCGATGTGTTGGTGCCAAGTAGGCATAACCCCGGTGAGTTCTACGCGCTTCCACAATCGCCACAGCAGTTCAAGCAAATTCTGATGATGAGCGGCATAGATCGTTACTTCCAGATCCCACGGTGCTTCCGCGACGAGGATACCCGCGCAGATAGACAGCTTGAGTTTACGCAACTCGATCTCGAAATGTCGTTTGCCACTGTGGATGACGTGCTTGAAGTTACCGAAGGACTGATGAAATGCATGTTTGAAGAAGCGGCTGATATCCCCGTGCCAACACCGTTTCCACGTATACCTTATGACGAATCGATGGCGCGATTCGGGAACGATAAACCGGACACACGCTTCGAGATGGAACTCTCCGACCTCTCGGATTTGGTGGCAGATTGTGACTTCAAGGTGTTTACGGGTGCCTTGGCAAACGATGGGCAGGTAAAAGGATTGGCTGTCCCCGGTGGAGCCTCACTTTCTCGTAGGGAAATAGATGATCTCACGGACTTTGTTGCCATCTATAGAGCGAAGGGGTTAGCGTGGATTAAGATAACAGAGGAAGGTGGTTTTGAATCTAGTATCGTTAAGTTTTTCAGCGAGGATACGCTCAAGGCAGTTAGCGAGCGGATGGACGCAAAGCCCGGCGATCTGATGGTATTTGTCGCGGATAGACCAAAGATTGTTGCCGACGCGCTGTGCAATCTCCGACTCCACCTTGGACACAAACTCAATCTAATCGATGAGAATCAGTTCAATTTTCTATGGGTTGTAGATTACCCACTGTTTGATTGGGATGAAGTTGAGCAGCGATACGAACCGTTCCATCACCTCTTCACTGCACCAACGGATGAAAGTATACCCTTGTTGGATACCGATCCGGGCAAAGCGCAATCGCAGCATTATGATCTGATTATCAATGGCACTGAGATCTGTAGCGGCAGCGTCCGAATCCATCGGCAGGAGATCCAACAGAAGGTTCTTGAGATCTTAAAGATTAAACCGGAGGAAGCGGAACAGCGATTCGGTTACTTTATTGAAGCCTTGGAATACGGCACACCCCCACATGCGGGAATTGCACCGGGCTTAGATCGAATTGTCATGCTGATGACCGGCGAAGAGAATATCCGTGAAGTCATCGCGTTTCCGAAGACGCAGAGCGGGTTATGTTTGCTCACCGGCGCCCCCTCTGAAGTCAACGACGAACAGCTCGAAGAGTTATCGATTAGGGTTGATGCTATTGAAGATTAATCGAATTTTTCCCGCAGTGCACACCAGCCTGATACCTCACTCCTACATCTGTTTTGCGAAACCCATTTCAGTCATCTGACGTTATATTTTAGGGATACCTGTTTTCAGTGAAATTCAACACCATGCCCTAGATCGGGCATCTTGCTCGACCCTCCCGAATTATCCCCCTGATAAGGGGGACAGGGGCGGTTGGCTTCAAGCGTCCAACTGCGTAGGTCCTACTGTGTCAGATTGAACACACCTTCTCCAACAAAAGGGCAAAAAGGAAAATGGCTGCAATTGAGGAAAAGGTCCATTTCAATCCAGAAGATCAACAGTTCATTGACCGAGCCATAGATTTTTCCCAACAGATGGGAGAACGTGCTGTCCTTATGTTGGTTGGGAGTCGTGCCGCAAACCTTGCCGATGAATGGTCGGATCTTGACCTGTGCATCATTGGTGATAAGCAGTGTCTTTCCGATGCGGATCGTAAAACTTATGAACAAAGCCGACAACTCTTCGTCGATCGAGGCGATTATGAAGCCCACTGGTCGTTTTTTGACGAGGGTGACCTCCGGGCATGGTTGGAAACGTGGCACAATGAAATGATGTGGCTTATTGCCACTTCGCAGACCCTCTACGGTTGTGCAAGTACCGCTGAAGAGCTGAAGCATCATTATCGCCTGTATCCGCTAGCAGTCGCGGAAAGCAAGTTAAAGTGGATGTTTGGCAAGTATTACTACCTGCAACGCGGTCCCTTGGCTATGGCGGCTCGGAGCCACGTGGAAATGGCGTTTGTTGCGGTGGGGAATGTTATCGAATACCTGTGCAAAATCTGCTGCATCGCTGACAGACAGCCGTTTCCCTACGATAAGTGGCTGGTTGAGGCAGCTAAACGAACACAACTGGGCGCAATAGTATATCCCTCGATTCAACGGGCCGTACATGGCATTGGAGACTTTCTCAACCCGCCGGCCGACCGTCATTGGCGCGATTGGGTGCCGCTAAAAGAATTGCGAGCGACGTTGCCGATCGTTCAAAGCGAACTGAAAGAACTGGGGTGGCGGTGCGATTGGGTTGACAATCCAGAGAGAGTCTACTTCGAGGAGACGGTGAGACGACTTGAGCCCTAAACATCGATAAGCCGGAATTAGAACGACAAGCGACTGTATTGGGCATGACTCTTGCACGAAATATCATATGATAGGACCTATGCAACCATTTGTAGGCGGGGCATCCCCGATACCTCGGGATTAAGAGCAACTTGCCCCGCGCTGCCTAGACCCTAGTGATTCTTAATGACGACGAAGGAGATTTTTGAGATGGAGAGAGAGCAGTTGCTCGAAAGACGAATTGCGGTGTTGATGGGTGGAAGATCGGGTGAAAGACAGGTGTCACTGCGGTCCGGAGCGCGGATCACCGCCGCACTGCAACGGCTCGGCGCAGATGTAGTGACAATTGATCCTATCGACCTCGATTGGGTGGAGCGGATGCGAGATGCCGCCATTGAAATTGCATTTCTAGGGGTGCACGGAAAAGGTTGCGAGGATGGAACGATTCAAGGTGTTTTAGAGGCATTTGAGTTTAGCTATACTGGGTCTGGGGTGCTTGCGAGTGCGTTGGCAATGAATAAGACCATGACGAAGCGGGTACTATCGACGCTCGACATTCCGACGCCGGATTACCTCGCAGTTGACCCTAACCAAAGTCTCGATCTGCAATGTGATGAGGCAATCGATCGTTTGGGCTTACCCCTTGTGCTTAAACCTGCATCGGAGGGATCCAGCATTGGGGTGTCAATTATTTCCGAGCTACCGGAAGTCAAGCGGATTGCCTATAAAACCCAACATCAGTTCGGGGATATCCTATTTGAACGATATATCCAGGGGCAGGAGATCACTGTTGGGTTGCTGGGGATCAATGAAAATCTCCGCGCTCTACCCATACTTGAGCTAGTTCCTAAACGGGAGTTCTACGACTACGAAGCAAAGTATACCGAGGGGATGACAGAGTTTATTATCCCCGCAAGATTATCCGGGTCCTTGACCAATGAGGCGCAAGAAATCGCGCTGGGGACGCACCAAGCTGTCGGTTGTTGGGGGGTCTCACGTGTAGATATGTTGGTCGATACCGATGGACAACCCTACGTCATGGAAATTAATACATTGCCGGGACTAACAGACCTAAGTGATTTACCCGCACAAGCATCCGCGGCGGGCATGTCTTATGACGAGCTAATCTATGAAATCTTAACAAGCGCTCAACTTCGCTTGCTTGCTTCGGATTGAGGTTGAACTGCCTGTCCTCTGGGACCACTCCGGTTTCAACTCACCATATTCAAATGCTTACGCAGAGGCGATTTGGGTCGGGATAACATCGGAGTCGATACCCTGTCGAAACTCAATAGCCGAGTCAATCATCTTAAATATATCGAATTGTGGCTGATAACCGATAAGCTGTGCACCTTTGGTGAGACCAAACTCATAATAGGTCGGCGTGTTTTCTGCTAACCTAACATCAACATAATCGACGCTCAGTTTTTCCGCGAGATAAGGTACTGTTTCTTCCCATGTAAAAGGCGCTGGTCCGGCAAGTTGGAAAGTTTCTCCGATCGCCTCCGCTTTGCCAAGTGCCGATAAGAAACCGAGTACGATGTCACGGACGTCTGCGATATGTTTTTTATAGGATCTCCCGTTCTCATCTCGTGCGATGAGCAGCCGTTCTCCAGCGTCCCCGAAACTCAGTAATTGTTGGCGAGTTTCGGCAGCAGCGCCTGTAGTTCTACCCGCATAGGCATTCTGCCAGTTATCAAGACGGAACTGGGCGAAATTCAGGATTTCATCGCCAGCAGCAACAAAGGCAAAACGGAAAATCGAAATCGGTAATTGGTAGCTTCGATAATACCCGCGACACATCTCTTCGCCGAGCACCTTTGAAAGCGCATACCAACCACCCGGCTTCTGCGGCATATCGTCTTCGCGAATCGGGTCTGATAAGCCACCGGGTACGTATTTTTCGTAAGTGGCGTCGGTGCTTGCAAAGAAGAAGTGTTTGAGGTTATCCTTATTTTCACGGGCAGCCTCCAGCATATTGAATGTACCGCGCGCATTAATCTCAAAAAAGTCTTCATTGGAGAAGGGACCCCCACCTTGGAATGCTGCTCCCAGATGGCAGATGGCTTCTACACCGCCAACCGCTCTGTTTACATCTGCAGAATTAACCAAACTTCCTTCAACTAATTCAACGGAGAGCCGGTCAAACTTTTCCAACCGCGAATCCTTTTCCCAAATCAATCCGCGTACCTCATGTCCTTCGTCAATGAGAGCTTTGGCAAGATTGGCACCAATTCGACCAGAAATACCGGTAATAAGAATTTTCATAAAATACTATCCTCGTCTAATTATGAGCTATATTGAGTTTTTTTATTTGTGATTTTGACCTCGGTTTGTTATCATGTTGTTATATTTTACGCAACCTTAGCCTGGGTGTCAAAAAGAAAAACGCAGAATACCTTCATTTCGGTAATTGTGGAACCTGACCGCCTCTTTGCATATCGATTGAAAATTAGGTGAGGAGCGGCAAGCCAGATGGAAGATTTCCTAAAGTTCAAGAAAACGGTCACACCAATTATCATCCAGATACTATTTTGAACCGAAGCTGTTGCCTGTGTTATTATTGGTAGCGTTAATATCGATGCTCGCGCTATATCTCACTTTGACGGAACTACTATACTTACGGAAATTAGTTAACTTGTTTTAGGGCTGATCGGTGTGTGTATTGTAAGACCCTTATCGTCGTATTCCCGATTAACAGCACCCTTACGGGTCTCAAGGGGTTAGTAGAATATCTACGCGAGAAAAGGGTAAATCTGTTTTTAACCAATAGTGATAAATCTTCCGTCGCGTGGAAGACTATCAGTTACCTCTCGGAGCACTCCTCAATGAATGAAGGCAAAGCCTTAAAAAGACAGATCATTGTCATGTTTCTTCTAATCGGATTATCTCCGCTGTTTTCTGCTTCGATCCTCGCCTTCTACTCAAGCCAGAAAACATTGAACCAGGTCGTCGGCAATATAGAACGCGATCTCGCGATTAAGGTGATGGACAAGATTGACCGCGAAATGGAGAACATCCGTCTCTTGGTCGATAATTGGACCAGTTTCGAAAACCGAAAAGTTTTAGTGAACACTGTGACCGAAGGGGAGAAGAAGGATTACGATGAATTATTTGAGGAATGGAACCGCGATGGATTGACCTCAACACCCGGGGCAGAGTTTCTCAAAAGACTCCGACAGACGAATCCGAATCAATTTAAAGAGATTTTTCTTACCGATCTGCGTGGATATGTCGTTGCTGCTACGGACAGAACAAGTGACTTCGACCAAGGTCCAGGAGACGATCCACCATTTGGTGAAAAATGGTGGGCAGCAGCGAGAGAAAAGGGCGAACACGTCGGAGATATTAGCTTCGATGAAAGTGCGGGGGTTTATTCCGTAGACATTAACATGAGTATCAAAGCGGATGATGATGAGACTGTAGGAATCATAAAAGTAGTCTATAGTGTGGAGAATATCCGGAGTTTAATCGGAGCTGGGGGACAGGGCGGCGTGCGCCATTATGAACTGCTCAATCGATACGGCTTCATCGTTGCAGCAACCGAGACAGATGGAGTAGGCATTCTAAAAGAGACATCTCACATCGTGCTGCCTGATAACAACGAGGTCTGGAAAGATCGGGCAAGAAAAAATGGGTATGCTATTGGGCTTAGAGGGGAGGAAAAAGTTCTTGTTGGGTGGTCCCGTGGTCCGGTGTGGACGGTTTTAACATATAGTCCACTGGACGCAGCATACGCGCCCCTTGACCAGCAGGCGCGATGGCTCATGGGGGTATCGGTAGTTGCTACCATTATCATACTTCTCGTCGCGTTGGCTGTCGGGAATCGTGTCGTATCTGAAATGCTCGGCAAGGAGATCATGGCGCGAGAGATTCAAACTGCTCAGAGTATGCAGATAGGGTTGTTGCCCGAGGCACTTGATATTACGGGACTTGATCTAGCAGGGCGTTGTCTCGCAGCAAACCGCGTCGGTGGGGACTATTATAACTATCTCTGGATCGATCCCGAACAGAGGAAACTCGCGATTGTCATCGCGGATGTTGCTGGACACGATATGTCGGCTGCAATCCCCGCCGTAATGTTCTCCGGGATGCTTGAGTTCGCTGTCAAAGAGGGGGCACCGGGGGCGATGCTCACTGCCCTCAATGAGTCTCTCTGTCAACAACCTAAACGTACACCTTTCATTACCTGTTGTGTTGCTATTATCGATTTAGATGAAAAGCAGTTGCAGTGGTCGAAAGCAGGTCACCCCGAAATCTATCACTATCACCAAGATACAGAAACCGCTGATGAATTAGCATCAGAAAGCTACCCGCTCGGCGTATCCCTGAAGGCGAACTACACAGATGAAACACTCAGTCTGTCTGAAGGGGATCTGCTTATTTTCTATACCGACGGTCTTCCGGAGGCTATCAACCCCAGCGGCAGGGTTTACGGCTATAACCGACTCGAAAGAAGCATCCTCCGTGCCGTACAGAGCGATCTTTCCTCTATAGAAGTCATTGACCAGATGATAGATGACGTTCGCGGGTTTATCGAAAACACTGAACCGGAAGATGATATATCTGTGGTTGTAGCGAAAGTAACATGAACTCTTCAGAGGGAGTATATCACATCACTTTGCTGCAAGTGATAGAAATCTTATAGCCAACGCATATCCGCACGAAAGATACCAGTTCTCGAAAATACATGACGAAGAATAGGGACATGATGGAACAACCGGCGCTTTTAGCCGGAGACAATATGGTAGATGCCACTAAGGACGAGGCGCCCGACAAGCGAATTCAGTCGATCTCTTTCCGAGAGTTAGTCCCTGAAATCAAAGATACGGGGTATCTAACACACTCGATTTTTTACTATCCTGCTAAGTTTATACCCCACGTCGTGAGATACGCACTCAAATCGTTCACAAACGAGGGTGATTGGGTTGTTGATCCATTCGCAGGGTCTGGCACCGTGGGGGTTGAGGCTTATCTGTGCAAACGGCATGCGTTTCTACTGGACCTAAATCCTCTGCTGAATTATATGATCCCGCTCAAGGTGCGTATCGAAAAAGAGCGATTGCGTGAAGACAGTTTAAGTCAGATATTAGATAATCTGAAAAAAAATGAAGATCGCTACACCCCAGAATGGTCAAATATAGCGTATTGGTATCCGCCTGAGATGTTGGAAACTATTGGTAGATACTGGGGGTTTATCAAAAGCAGTGAGCGTAACATCTACATCACAATCGTGGAGTCGGCTCTGTTGAAGGCGAGCAAGCACTTTTCCTATGCGGAACATAGAACTCCTAAACTATTCCGCTCCAAAAGTAAACTGAAATATATTGACGAACAGCTACAGACGGATTGGCATGAAAAACTAGGTAAGATGATTAGGAGTCAGTCGCTGGAAACTTTGCGGAATCTGAATGACTTTGCGACAATTACGAACCATCACCATAACTGTGTTGAGTTTGAGGGCGGGGTGGATTCGTCATATTATCCGTTTCAGCGGAGATTTGATGCGTTGATCACATCGCCTCCTTATCTACAAGCCCAAGAATACATGCGCACAGTTAAAATGGAGCTGTTTTGGTTGGGGTATAACGATGAACAAATAAGAGAACTATCCAGGCTTGAAATACCGTATCGGAAAGCGGACAGAGTGATTCAAACCCCAACACTCGACAAAGTAAGAGCGGAACTCACGCGGCAGGACCTCCTTAAATTATTAGATTCCTACTTTTGCCATACCATCAACGCTCTGGAGAATGCAATGAACCAGCTAAAAGCGAATGCAAGGGCTTGCATCTTCATCGGAAATCCGCTCATTGATGGGATAAAGGTTGAAATCTGGCGGATATTGATGGAGTATTTTGTAGACAACGGCTATTTGTTTGAGAACTTGTATGAAGATCGCATCAAGCATCGACAGCTATTCGGTACAAGAAAAAATAAAAATCCGGATGGGATGAAGTCCGAATTTTTGTTGATTTTGAGAAAAGGGTAAGGGGTAATGAAATACCGTACAGGAAGTATGACATGAATGACAGTTTCCGCGAATCTGAAGCCAGAGCAGTGCTTAAGTCATTGGAATCATCGTACTGTCCACAGCCGATAAAAGAAGCGCGGGAACGGCAGGATGAGATATTAATTGAAAGGTTCCATGGGAAGCCATACGCCATTGCCGATATCGGCTGTGGCACAGGCTACCACGGCTCAATCTTTGCTCCCACCTGTCGTCTTTATCACGGCTTTGAAATATCGGATCATATCGGAAAAATTGCTCAAGAGAGATGGTATAAGGAGGGGTTAAAGAACGCTGAACTGTTTCTGGGCGATGCTGCTCAAGCCAAAACACCGGATAATTTCTATGACCTCGGCTGGTGTTTATATTTTACCCCCGGCAATTTTCGTGAACCATCAACCGATCTAAGTCTTTATACGGATGCCTATCTCGATCAGAATCCGAGTTTTATCGCTATATTCTCGAACTTTTATCGATCGCTGAAACCGGGTGGGTTGATGTTTTTAACCATTTATAAGGATGTGCCAGAAGCGGAGACCGCTCAGATTGATTTCTACGAGCATACCGACCAGCATGTAGTAACACCCAGAGGCGGACGATTTGTAGCTACCGCGGAAAATTTCTGGTCAGCCAGATGGACCAAGAAAAGCCTTCTATCCAATCTTAAAGCGTGCGGGATTGCCAAAACCGATGTTATGTTTCATGACTTAAACCACATTGCGTGGCTTGTTGAGATCGGTAAGTCGTTATAGAATACCATTTAATGTCAGTCATTAAGGAGATACTATGATTGGACCCAGACTTCCCTACCGCTATGACCACTATACTTGGCCAGAAATCCGGGATTTGATAAAAAAACAGCCCGTAGTTGTCCTGCCTGTAGGTTCTACCGAAGACCACGGTTACCACCTTCCCTTGGATGTGGATACCTTCGTGGTCAGCAGCATCTGTGATGCCGCTGCGCAGCAGATCCCCGATGAAGTGCTGCTTTTGCCTGAACTTGCCTACGGTTTTGAAGACCACCACATGGATTTTCCCGGCACTATCACCATCCGTGATGATCATCTGCTTAATTTTGTCGTCGATATTACCAAGAGCGTTGCCCACCACGGTTTTCGTAAAATCCTTATCGTCAACGGTCACGGTTCTAACGTCCCTATTCTAGAATTAGCCTCACGCCGAACTGTGATCGAGACCGATGCACATTGTGGTATGCTCAACGCGGGAGCAGGCGTTGCAGTCGATGAAATTGTTGAGTCAGATGTCCTATCCCACGCAGACGAGATCGAGACGTCAGTTTACCGCTATCTCAACGACGCAGCTGTACAGATGGACAAAGCCGCCCACGAAGTAAAGGTGCCTGTTTCGCGCTATTACTGGCGCGGTACGGTACGTGGCAAGGGAAGCGCTCCGCTACGCATGATGGATCAGTGGTCACGTATTTCGGAGACGGGGGTCATCGGTGACGCTACGCTCGGTACGGTGGAGAAGGGCGAACGATTTTTTAACGCCGCCGCCACAGAACTCGCTAACCTCATTCGCGAATTCCGCACCCTACCCATTGAGCCTCGTGTAGACCACCATTGAATCCGGTGTGGAGTTGTGCACAAAACACCACCCAATTGCGTGTATAGAATGGATACAAGGATCTGATATGCCCCAAAATCAACTCATCGTTGCTTTAGATGTAGAGGATTTAGCAGCAGCGAACGAACTAATTACCGCACTTTCCGATGATGTCAAATGGTTCAAAATTGGCAATCAACTCTTTACTGCTGTGGGTTCCGCTTCTATCAAGCTGCTACGTGAAGCAGAAAAGAATATCTTTCTAGATCTCAAATTCCACGACATCCCCAATACGGTGGCCAGCGCAGTGGCATCTGGTACAAGCATCGGTGCCAATATGATCAACCTACACGCATCAGGTGGACTGGACATGATGCGTGCTGCAGCAGAAGCCGCTGAGCAACAAGCCTCAGAACTCGGTGTTCCAAAGCCAACCCTTCTGGGCGTGACGGTCCTCACAAGTATCGATGAAGCAAATTTCCAGCGTGATTTTGCAACACAACGCAAGCTGGAGAATCAGGTTGCGTACCTCGCAGAACTATCGCAACAGGCAGGGTTGGAGGGCGTGGTGGCTTCGCCGTTGGAGATTGGCTTGATTCGGAAAGTTTGTGGGAGCGATTTTGTGATCGTTACACCCGGTGTCCGTCCAGCGTGGGCTTCCTCAAACGATCAGCAGCGAGTCATGACTCCCGCCGAAGCAATCAGTGCCGGTGCGGATTATATCGTCGTTGGAAGACCTATCACAGCCGCAGATAACCCATGTCAGGCAGCAGGAACAATATTGCAAGAAATTCATGATGAAACATGAAGCGTGAGGGATATATCTGGCGTTTATGGTGAATACGAAAAATAAATAGACACTTTCGCCGTCCCGGTAGGTGCGGTTTCCTAACCGCAGCGGTGCCCACTCAGCTTGAGCCCTTGGTCTCGGAACGGACGATGCAATCGGAGAGCCTCCTTGATAAATCCCCAATGAATCCCCGATAAATCGGGACAGGCGCGACTCCGACAAGCCGAGAGCAGGCAGGCGGGATTTGGAGTGTCTCATTAATTCTAAGGTCCATCAAATATTGTATTCATCATACGTGAAACGGTATAGGAGTCGATGATAAATTCAACGAGATTGTGTTTTCCATCGTCAAAGACAAAGATCGCATTTTTTACATGAGGATTATAATTACTAACAGTCAATGAATGATCAACAGAAGATACGAAACTACTGCATTTTGGGCCATATAGATCACGGCAAGAGCACACTCAGTGATCGCCTTTTGGAGTACACCGGCACATTGACGGCCCGTGAGATGCGCGAGCAGGTTCTGGACCTGATGGATCTTGAGCGTGAACGTGGTATTACCATTAAAGCGACTGTCGTTAAACTCGATTATCGCGCCACAGATGGGGAGGTGTATGAACTCAATCTGATTGACACCCCTGGACATGTTGACTTTACCTACGAAGTGTCGCGGAGCCTTGCAGCATGTGAAGGTGCAATTTTAATTGTAGATGCTGCACAGGGGGTAGAAGCCCAGACTTTAGCAAACGCATATCTCGCAATTGATCACGATCTTGAAATTATTCCCGTCATCAACAAAATCGACCTTCCGACTGCCCGGCCCGAAGAAGTCAGACGGCAAATCGAAGAAGTGGTAGGCATCCCCGCGGACGAAGCCATTTTAGTAAGTGCTAAGGAAAATGTCGGTACACAAGAGATATTAGAGGCTATTGTTGGTCGAATTCCCCCTCCAAAAGGGGACACTGAACGATCCCTGAAGGCGCTCGTCATTGACTCTGTATACAACAGCTATCGAGGTGTTGTAATGTATGTGAGGGTTTTCGACGGAAGCGTAAAGATCGGCGACAAGATCCGTCTAATGGCGGCCAAGAGTGCTTACGAAGTGGAAGAGGTCGGCGTTTTCCTGCCGGACATGGAACCTGTTGATATTCTTACAGCCGGTTCAGTCGGCTATGTGATTGCCGGAGTTCGAGAGATAGCGGATGCCAAAATCGGTGAGACAATTACCGACCATACAAGACCGACATCAGAACCGCTGCCCGGCTACCGTGAAATGAAGCCACTTGTATTTTGCGGGCTATATCCAGCAGATACCAGCGAAGTTGGAGCGCTGAGAGAGGCACTCGAAAGGCTTAAGCTCAACGATGATTCTTTTGTCTTTGAGCCTGAAATCTCAATCGCGCTTGGGTTCGGCTTTCGGTGCGGGTTCCTTGGTTTGCTGCACATGGAGATAATCCAAGAACGCCTAGAACGCGAATTTGACCTCTCCCTCGTCCGTACGTCGCCCAGCGTTAAGTACCGTGTAACCCAACGAAATGGTGAGTGCGTTGAGGTTGATAACCCCGCAAAGATGCCGCCCGTTGATCAGATTGATTTCATTGCGGAACCTCATATCACCGCTGATATTATTGTCCCGCGCGATTATATCGGTAATGTCATGGATCTGTGTCAGAAGCGACGTGGCATTTTCATTCGCATGGATCAGCTTGATACAACCCGAGTGCAAATCAGCTACGATCTACCCTTGGGAGAAATCCTCATCGATTTCTATGATAAACTTAAATCATTGACGCGCGGCTATGGATCGCTTGAGTACGAAGTTGGTGAATACAAGTCCGCAGATCTCGTGAAGGTAGACATTTTGCTCAACGAAAAACCGGTTGACGCGCTCTCGACAATTGTTCACCGTGACATGGCTTACGGTCGGGGTAAAGCATTGGTAGAGAAGTTGAGAGAAGTGATTCCACAGCAGATGTTTACCGTGCCCCTCCAAGCGGCAATCGGGAATAAAGTAATTGCGCGGGAAACCATTCGTGCTTTACGAAAGAACGTTACTGCAAGACTCTATGGCGGTGACGTTACCCGAAAGCGTAAACTGCTCGAAAAGCAGAAGGAGGGCAAAAAACGGATGAAACAGATCGGGAGCGTCGAAGTGCCACAGGAAGCATTCATGGCAATCCTGTCGATTGATGAATGATCTAGATTAAGAGGTGATATGCTTATGAGCGAAACATCGGTAGATACGCACGAAGAAACACTTTCACGGTGGCAGAAATTCCAGCGAACCGTCATATGGGAATACCTTCAGGTTATTGTGGTTGCTTTCGTACTCGTTTTTGGATTTATTCGTCCTTTTGTCGTTGAGGCATTCAAAATTCCATCCGGTTCTATGGAAGAGACTTTGCTTGTTGGTGATCGGATCCTCGTCTGCAAATTTATCTATGGTATCAACATTCCGGGAACGCAAATTAAGCTGTTTGACTTCCATAAGCCTACCAGAGGAGATGTGTTTGTATTCGTTCCGCCTCATGAACCGACCAAGAACTTTATCAAACGCATCGTTGCGGTCGGAGGCGACACAATTGAAACCAAGGGGGACACGCTCTACGTCAATGGGGCACCAATCGAAGATAGTGCTTATACAAAACATGTTTCCCGCGCCATTGGCAATCGGTACGATTTCCCACCCTTTCGCAAGCCCTATCATTTACCCAATGACAACGCCTTTACGCCCTATAAACTGTCGCCGAATCAATTCCGCATGACGTTTCCAGATGGCAGGCCCTTTAAAGTTCCAGAGGGTTATGTTTTTGCAATGGGCGACAATCGGGACCAGAGTAGCGACAGTCGTACTTGGGGACCTGTGTCTGTGAATGATATTAAGGGACAAGCCTTCATGGTCTATTGGTCCTATGATGCCTTTAACCAGAAAAGGCCCTGGGAGGTCTGGAAAATTGTCAATGGCGTTCGATTTAACCGAATTGGGAGCTTGATCGAGTCAGAGTTTGATGGGGGGCATTGACAAAACTGTCAGGGCGTGTTGACATTTGACAGCACGTAGGTTGGGTGGAACGATAAAAGGTGAGTCCCCATCAACGACGATAAAAGCCACGTTTTTCAATGCGATTCTTTGATAAATCGAGTGAAACTCAACTACACCCGTAAGTCAGGCTTCCGAGCCCGACCTCCCGTTTGGTACAATCCCGGTGGGGAGCCTGTAGGTCGAGATTGATATCTCGATACCCAAATATCAACAGAATTTAGTTCGTGGTATTAACAATGAGGAGGAAGTTGGCCATTGTCCGTTGAAGTCCATTTAGATCACATTGTAAAAGCCTTTGATACGACGGTCGCTGTGAATGGTGTCAGCCTTGAGATTAAGGAGGGCGAACTGTTTTTTCTGCTGGGACCATCGGGATGTGGCAAGACTACCTGCCTACGTATTCTCGCAGGGTTCTACGAACCGGACAGCGGTAAATTGATGTTTGGTGATCGGGAGATGAGCAGAGTGCCACCCAATAAGCGGAATACTGGGATGGTTTTCCAGAATTATGCCTTATGGCCCCACATGACAGTCTTTGAAAATGTTGAATACGGTCTGTCGCTTCGCAAGATTGATAAGGATATCCGAAAACAGAAGGTCCATGAAGTCCTAGATGTGGTGCAGATGCCGGAGTATGCGGATCGGCCTGTCAACAAATTGTCCGGCGGACAACAGCAGCGGATTGCGTTGGCGCGCGCCCTCGTCGTTGAACCGGATGTGTTACTTCTTGATGAACCGTTAAGCAACCTCGACGCGAAGCTACGGTTGGAGATGCGTCAAGAAATTAAACGCATTCACTCACAAGCCGGTGCTACCGCCGTGTATGTTACACACGATCAGCAAGAAGCAATTCACCTTGCCGACCGGATGGCAATCATGAGAGAAGGCTCGATCATCCAAGTCGGCACTCCCCGTGAAATTTATCGTTTTCCCACCAATCCATTTGTAGCTAGCTTTATCGGCGAGACCAATTTTATCAGCGGTAAGATCCAATCGGTGTCCAACGGAACTGCTGAGATTGAAACGGAAATCGGGGTACTCCATTCAACGACAATCTATCACGATTTCGCAGACGGCGAAGCGGTGACGTGCTGCATTCGTCCAGAATCGATTCACTTCGATGAATCAGCTGCTGAAGGGACACCAAACCGGCTGAATGCAAAAGTCCTCAACGCGACCTATCTGGGACGTATTGAGGAATATCATCTGGCTCTCGCAGATGAATTGACAGCGAAAGCCGCACTGTACAACCCAAGAACGTACGGCAGAAATGTCGGTGATACGCTTTCCATATCTGTCAGCACGGAGGATGTAATCCCTTTACCTGCGGAAGAACCCTACAGCGACGAGGAAGAGCACGAGGAATTGTGAATCTGCTGAACACCATGAAAGCTAAAATATTGCTTCTCGCTGCAGCTGGCTTTCTCCTTCTGTTCCTTGCTGTCCCTCCCTTTCACGATTGGCTCGTGAGCATCTTCGACCTCTTCAGAAACCCACAGGTAATGCGCGAGTACATCGCCGGCTTCGGTCCACTTGCTCCATTGATTTCTGCACTGCTCATGATCTTCCAGAGTGTTGCTGCCCCGTTGCCCGCTTTCCTAATTACCTTTGCCAACGGGCTGCTGTTTGGTGTATGGTGGGGTGCTGCGCTGTCGTGGAGCAGCGCCATGTTAGGTGCCGCACTCTGTTTTTCAATTGCTCGATATTTTGGTCGTCCTGTCGTTGTTAAGCTGATTAGTGAATCGGCACTTGCCTCTTCTGATCGATTTTTTGAACGTTACGGTAAACACGCGGTACTTATTGCCCGCCTAGTCCCTATTATCTCTTTTGATGTGATCAGCTATGGATCAGGATTGACCGGTCTCAGGTTTCTCGGTTTCTGGATCGCTACCGGAATGGGGCAACTGCCTGCCACAATTTTGTACTCCTATCTTGGGGATGAGGCAACAGGTACAATCAAAATCCTGTTTTGGGCGTTCGGCGTTGTCATTGCGATTTCCGTCCTGACATTCTTGATTAAGCGACGTTCGAAAATCAACCCTGTTGTATAGACGGTGATTATAGCGACTATTTGGAGGAATCCATGGAAATTCGTGGCATCCATGAATCAGAGTTAGAGGAGATGATTGACCTACAATGTCGGGTCTTTCGGCCGGACGGACACGAACGGTACTGGCAATATGTTCGCACCGAACCGAGTTACCGATACGACCAATCCCGCGTCGTGGTGGTGGCTGGACAAATCGTTTCGACCCTCCGTGTTTGGGAACGCCAAATGCGAATCGGCTCTATCGCCGTGCCGATGGGTGGGATTGGGGGTGTCGGCACACATCTCGACCGTCGAGGCGCTGGTTATGCTACAGCATTGATGAAGGACACAATTGACTACATGCGGACGGTTGGTTATGACGTGGGGGTGCTCTTTTCGGCGATCCCGTGTGCGTTTTATCGGAAGTTGGGTTGGGCGAGCGTTCCCTTAGCCGGGTTTCGAGTAACTCGGAGACAAGACATTGGTTTGGAAGAAACAGAATGGCACGTTGAGACTTTCGACGAAGCGCGAGACTTGGAGGCATCCATCGCACTTTACGATAAGCACAACGCCCAGCAGAGCGGATCACTTGTGCGCACACGGTCCTATTGGGATAGTGGTCCCGCACGGCTACGGAACGTTCTGCCGACAGTGGTCGCGCGACATCGGGACAGGTTTGGAGGCTATCTCAACTTTCATATTGAGGGACAAGGTGCAAACATCCTCGAAGTTGCATATGACCGATCGCATCCACAAGCCTTAACGGCGTTAGTAAGCCACCTGCTTCAGGTGTGTGAACGAGAGGGAGTGGAAGAACTCCACGGTGATATTCCGCATCGACACCCAATGGTCAATTTAATCACTGAGGGAACGGCGGGAGATACATTCTTAACTGGTAATTCTGCGATGATGCTCTATGCGGTAAATCTCGCTGCGTTGGTCCAGCGACTCCTACCTGAACTACAAACCCGGCTCGATGCAGCGATCCAAAAGTTCGCCCCCGTCTCAATCTGTTTCGTGGTAGGTGATCAAGAAGCTGGACTACGCCTGCTTGATGACGGAACGCTCCAAACCTTTCAGCACGATGGGCAAGCGATCCGGTTAGCCGTACCGGAACACCTTTTCTGGCGAGCACTACTTGGTGAAGCAAGTTGGGATCAGCTTGAACCGACCTTACATCAACAGGGAATTATAGTAGAACCCCAACTCGCATCCTTACTATCCACACTGTTTCCGCAACGGGAAGTCATTTTCTGGGGACCAGATCATTATTGAGTCATAGGGAACGATGATCGGTGTTCCTGTTACAAATAGGAGGTAAATATGAAGATCGGTGTAACACAAATTATCCTTGGAACGATGTCACTGGACGACACACTTAACCTCTGTCAAGATGCAGGCTACGAGACGGTGGAACTGACATTCCGAGATGGGAAAGATCTGAACGCAGACCTGAGCACATCGGAGATTGAAAGTGTTGGTGAGAAGTGTCGGGCAGCACGGATTGAAATCGGGAGCGTCATCGCTAGCTATGCTGACCGTGGTAATCTGCTCAGTCCGAACGCAGCGGAGCGGGAGAGTGGCGTCAAATCCCTCGTCCGCAACCTTGAGATCGCAGGTATACTCGGTGTGGACGGGATTCTGCTACACCCCGGACAGCTCACCGTGTCTGACACCTATCAATCGGTTTGGGATAATCTGATTGGTATATTGAAAGAGGTTAGTCCAATCGCCGAGCGCAATGGGACCGTAGTTGGACTTGAGAATGTCTGGAACAAATTCCTACTCAGCTCGAAAGAGATGCGCGACTTTGTCGATGAGGTTGAGAGCGAGTGGGTAGGCGTCTATCTCGACACCGCCAATATGATGGCGTACGGTTATCCCGAACATTGGATCCGTGAACTGGGGACTCGAATTTGCCGTGTTCACTTTAAGGACTTCGACCGACAAGCGCATCAGTTCGTCAATTTACTCGATGGCGATACCGATTGGCCCACCGTGGTTCATGAACTCCGCACTATTGGATACGATGGTCCGGTCATCCACGAAGTTGGCGGAGACCATGCCGCACAGGTTGACCTCGCTCAACGGATGCGGAAGATCGTTTCAATGTGACCGAATTCCGTGTGCTGGATGGTTTAACCTTTTAGGTTCGCGGGGCGGACACCGAATTCAGCCTCAAAGTCGCGCCAAATTTCTATTGGCACATCTGCGGTTGCCGCTTCGTATGCTTCCTCGACCTGCACTTTATTAGCAGGTCCCACCATCACAACACCGTCTACGGGCGCAGCCAAACAGAATTGCATCGCAAGATGTCGAATATTTACACCACGTTCTTGGCACCACTGCCACATCATATGTGCCCTCGGTTTGGCATCGGGGTGGCGACGCTGCTCGGTTTCTATGTCCGGTTCCACGCCGGTCAGTGATCCCATCCCAAGTGGACTTGCGAGAATGATTCCTACATCATGTTCACGCGCCAACGGCAGTGTTGTTTGGGCAACCGATTGATCGAGCAGATTGTAGTCAAGAAATGTAAGGACGACTTCAATGTGACCTGTCTCAATCGCGATCCGATGAAACTCGTGTTGGCGGACACCGAGTCCGATGTGTCGAACAAGCCCCTCCTCCTTCATTTTCAGTAATTCGTCCAGCGCACAACCCGGACCCAAGGGATCTTCAATCGCGATCGGATCATGGATGAGGACTGAATCCAAGTAATCGGTCTGGAGCTGCTTGAGGCTGTTCTCCACGCTTCGACGTGTGGTCTTGCCGGAGTAGTCTTTATCTGGACCCAGAGGACTGACCTTGGCTTGCAGGTAGATCTTCTCTCGCAGACCGCCAGCAAGTGCTTTGCCCCAGCGTTCTTCTGCATGGCGTGGGTAGGTATCCACATAGTCAATACCTAACTCGATCGCACGATGGATAGCTTCAATCGTCTCAGCTTCGGTTCCCTGCGCCAGCCACGCAGCACCCAACGCGAGCGACTTCGGTTTCATCTCGGTACGCCCCATCCGTCGGGTTTCCAGTTCTGCCATTACCTTCCTCCTTATGTCTCACACTTTCCTCCGGTACTCTATCGCTAACGTGGACCCGGTATTGTGATCTTGCCGTTGTCCCTGCGTTGGGATTCCAAGAAGCCGATCATAATCTCCACAACTTTGTGCCCGTCTCTTCCCGGTGACGAGGATTCTCCCCCTTCGGCAACGATACGCACCAGCTCTTGGACGCCAGCCGGTATTCCCTCGACCTCCCATTGAGGTGGTGTTATGGGTTGAGACGTGCCGTCCTTTTCGAGGCTCGCTTTTTCGTTATCAATAAGGACATAGCCTTCCGTACCGACAATCTCAAGGCGAAAATTGGGGGCGGGAGTATTCTTAGATCCGCCTGCATAATATCCCCGAACTCCATTTGCAAAGTGAATGTAGCCACTCGCAGCTGGCTCCGTCTTGGGTTCGTGTCCACCATCACCCCGATATTCCCAATAATCTTCGTACCCCTCTTCCAATTCCGCAATAACCCATTCCGGGTCAGACTCGGCATAGTAGCAGATTGCATCGATGAGGTGGGTGCCGTTTCGGAATAACATGGCACGACCTCCGTTCAGTGTGCCGATGATATATTTTACCTCCCCAATCTCACCGGCTCCAACAATATCTTCCTTTGTGTGCCGCCATAGGGGTTGCCATCGTCGGGTGTGGTCGATGGATAGGATTGTACCGTTGCGTTCAACCGCTTCAAGCATACGATCTGCATCGGCCAGATTGGTTGCCATCGGCTTTTCGCAGAAAATTCCTTTTGCGCCAGCGTTGGCAGCATTGACCACTAGATCGGCGTGTCGATGATCGGAGGTCGCCACCGTTACGATGTCTAAGTTTTCCTTTGCCAACATTTCTTGGTGGTCCGTGTAGAGCGCAATGTCTGACCAATGGTCTTGCCACTGCTCCTTGAAATCTGCGAGTGTGGTATCCAATATATCGCACGCAGCAGTCAACTCCGCATTGGGCAGCCCTACCAAACCAGAGGTATGTCTGACGCCGATGCCTCTACATCCAATCACGCCAACTCGATATTTTGTCATAATAGCTTCTCCAATCTTCTTGGGTTTAATTTTCGTGAAGGTTCTGGTTATGTGGCGATATTACTTCCAAAACGTGCATCATATTCTTCCCAAACTTCGGCGGATAAGGGTGTGCTTGCTGCCTGCACATTCGCCTCTAGCTGTTTGAGGTTCAGCGAACCGATGTTATTTCCATGAATCCGCTTGTCCCGCAAGCAGAATTGAATAGCCAATTGGAGCATATCTATCTCCCTTTCCATACACCACCGCCATCTTGCCTTCGCGGGACCAAAATCGGGGCTATTCTGCCACCGTTCTTTTGCTGCTTCTGAATCAAGGTCAATTCCTGTCAACAAGCCACGCAGAATCGACCAGCCGTTCATTACCCCAACATCCGCTTCTGTCGCGGCGGGTAGGATTGTCGCCGCTATAGTCTGACGGATGAGGTTATAGTCATTAAAAGTCAAGATAAAATCAACATCGCCGGTGGCAATTGCCTTCAGATGGAAATCGTGCGGTCCCATACCGTACCCGGCGAACGTTGTCAGTCCGCGTGCTTTGCATTGGAGGATGCCTTCCAGCGTCCCACCCTTTTCGAGTGTTGGCTCAATTTGGACAGGGTCGTGGATAAGCACCCCATCGAAATAACCGATGTTCAGCCACTGTAATTGATCTTCCACATCCGCAACTACACGCTCAGCTGAATAATCCGGTGTTCCCTCACCATATCCGCCCCACACTGCCCCGGAATGACAACAGACCCGTCCAGTGATAATAACATCTTCACGAGGAATCTCCTTCATAGCCAACGCCAGCTTACGCATGGAATCCCCGTAGCAGCGCGCACCGTCGAAGTGATTGACACCGAAACTGATAGCGTGTTTGATGAGGGCAACCGCATCTTCATCGGAGACGAACCCAAACTGGTTGCTGAATCCCAATGTCCCAAACGGGACAACGGGGATGCTTAACTCTGTTCGTCCCAAGCGGCGGCGTGGTATGGATAGCGAGGTCATTCCTTTACTGTCCTTCTTCGGGGTTCCGCTCAAACAGTTGCAAAAGCATCTCATTTGGACCTTTGAAGAACGCCAAGCGAATGCCACCGGTTCCTGCGTCGAAGGGTTCTTTCTCGATTGTTACGCCCTTGCTCCGCAGATCCTCCGTACTTCCATCTACGCTGTCAACTCTGAAGGAGATATGGTGAAAGCCTTCGTCTGCGTCCATTGATTTTTTCGGCATCAGTTCTAAAATCATATCGCCGGCTTTGAGGAAAACATAATCTTCATCGTCCTCGACAGGGAACCGTTCAATAACCTCTAACCCAAGTGTTTCTGTATAAAATTTGACGGATCCTTCGACATCATCGGTGACAAGGGCTATCTTGTGAATCTTATGGGCCATCCTCGGCCTCCTTTGGTATGTTGATGGCTATTATTGCTGAGGTACTTATTTGGTTGTAAGGTAGGTTTTAAGTTAGGAGAGGCAAGAAAATCTGGGCGGGCTGGTGTGTATTTGGGGTGGCTGATGATTTTGTAATGAGTTGGCAAGGCGTCAAACGTAAAGCAGGAGTCGTTTACGTTTGACGCATTACCTATTGCATTTTACGAGGCAGCTGCTTCAATCGCCCGGCGGGTATAGACCTGCGCCAAATTATTGCGGTACGCCTCGCTAGCGTGGATATCTTCCAACGCAGTTATTCCGTCTGCGGCTCGCGCAGCAGCGGCAGCGATGTTATCAGTGGTCAGTGCCGCTCCTGTGAGCGCGGACTCGACGCCCGACGCCCGATACGGGGCATCTGAAACGCCAGTAATACCGACAGAAACGCTCTCGCAGGTATCTCCGGATTTCGTCAAGACAACAGCAACCCCCGTGAGAGCAAATCCTGATGCCACCTGGTGCAGCTTCAGGTATGTCCCCTTGGTGTTCGCATCTGGAATCGACACATGAATTGCTGTAAGGATTTCATCGTCTCCGAGGTCTGTTTCGTAAAGTCCTTGGAAGAAATCGGTTGCTTTGACAGTCCGCTCACCATTAGAACCGGCGATTTGGAGGTCGGCATCAAGCGCGAGAATCGTCGCGGGCCAATCAGCAGCCGGATCGGCGTGAGCTAGACTTCCGCCGATCGTACCTTTGTTGCGCACCTGCACATCCCCAATTTCGGCAGCGGTTTCTGCAAGCAGCGGCACCCGTTGCTGGACCAGATCGGAACTCTCCAATTCATGATGCGTTGTCAGTGCACCAATAACCAATTTTCCACCAGATTCAGAGATCCCTTTCAACCCGCCGATGCCTCCAATATCGATGATGACCGCAGGCTCCGCCAAGCGTAATTTCATCGTGGGGATCAGGCTATGTCCACCAGCGAGCACCTTCGCATCGTCTCCATGTTCCTGTAAGAGCGATAACGCTTCATCAAGGGCTGTCGGTGCAAAGTATTCAAAACTTCCCGGAATCATTCGTTATTTCCTCCTTCCTTCACTTGAGCATAACTTTCCGATGACTGGAAATCTTCGGAAAATTATCTTAACCCTTTGCATCCTGAATTGCTTGCCACACACGGTTCGGTGTCAGCGGCATCTCGATATCCTTCACCCCAAATGGTGATAAGGCATCCACAACGGCATTGACCATACACGGTGTTGAGCCAATCGTCCCGGCTTCACCAACTCCTTTGACTCCCATTGGATTGACTGGGGAAGGAGTTACCGTATGGTCTGTTTCAAAGTGGGGCATCTGTGTGATCTTTGGAACGGCATAGTCCATAAATGATCCGGTTAAAAGCTGACCGCTATCGTCGTAGACTGCGCCTTCGTACAGTGCCTGCCCCAAACCTTGTGCAATACCGCCATGTACCTGTCCTGCAACGACTAGGGGGTTGATGATATTGCCAATATCGTCAACGCATACATATCGTTGAATATCAATCTCGCCGGTATCCGCATCAACCTCGACCACCGCGATGTGAGCTCCGAACGGATAGGTGAAGTTCGACGGTTCAAAGAAATGCGTCGCTTCGAGACCAGGCGTCGTTTCGGGCGGCAGATTTTTGGCAACGTGTGCTTCGAGGGCAATCGCCGCGAAATCAATCGATTGATCCGGTGAACCCTCAACGAAAATCTGTCCATCTCCAAAGACAAGGTCATCGGGGTTTGCTTCCATCAGATGCGCTGCGAACTTTGCCATCTTCTCCTTTACCTCACCCGCAGCAATAACCATCGCGGTTCCACCGACCGCTGTCGCTCGACTACCAAAGGTGCCGATACCGTAAGGCTGCCTTCCAGTGTCGCCATGGATCACTACGACATCGTCAATATCAACGCCAAACTCATCAGCGATCATCTGTGCAAAGGTGGTCTCTTGTCCTTGACCGTGTGGCGAAACGCCGGTCAACACCGTAATTTTCCCGGTCGGCTCAACCCGGACGGTGCTACTCTCCCAGCCCCCTGCGGGCATCGCTATGGAGGGTCCCATACCACAGATCTCAGCGTAGGTGGAGATACCAATTCCCAAGTATCTTCCCTGCTCACGGAGCTGCGCCTGCTCGGCTCGCAAGCCATCATAGTCGACAATTCCCAACGCCTTGTTAAAGCTTTCTTGGTAATTGCCGCTGTCGTAGATAATTCCGGTCGGGATTTCGAGCGGAAACTCAGTCGGCTGCGGGAAGTTTTTGAACCGAATATCTTTCGGATCCATTCCTACCGCACCTGCCGCCAAATCAACCATACGCTCGATAATGTAGGTCGCTTCGGGACGCCCTGCACCACGATACGCATCCGTCGCCATCTTGTTGGTTAAGACGCCGACCAGTTCAATCTGGACATTCGGAATCTTGTAACAACCGACAATCATAAGGTTTGTCAGTGTCGGAATAAGTGGGGTGAGCAGCTGATAGGACGCACCAAGGTCGGCAAGAATTTTTGCACGAATCCCCGTGATTGTTCCATCGTTGTTGACCGCGACATCCACATAGTTGACTTGATCCCTGCCATGGATTGTCGTCGTGAAGTTCTCAGTCCGCTTCTCCGTCCATTTCACCGGTTTGCGTAATTGTATCGCCAAATATGAGCAAACGACCTCTTCGGGATAGACATTCAGCTTACTACCGAAGCCGCCGCCAACCTCCGGAGCGATGACGCGCACTTTCTGTTCCGGCACATCGACGATAAGAGACAGCTGAGTTTTGAGGATATGTGGAACTTGTGTCGATGACCAGACAGTTAAGGTGCCTTCGCCCGGCAGGTATTCTGCTAACACACCACGCGTTTCCATCGCATTCGGAACCAGCCGTTGATTTACAAAACGCTGAGAGACCACATGATCTGCTTCTGCGAAAGCCGCATCGGCATCCCCTGCTTCTAACGGCATAGCGAAACCGATATTATCGCCGAAGTCATCATAAATTAGCGGCGAATCCGCCTCCACCGCCTTATCAAGGTCAGTAACAGCGGGCAGCTCCTCAAAATCAACTTCAATTAGGTCTAACGCATCCCTGGCAATATACGCGTCTGTTGCTACAACCGCAACCACCGGCTCTCCAACGAATCGCACACGTCCAACTGCCAAGGCTGGATGGTCTGGAACCTTAAGGTCTGGGATCTCTGCACCACAAGGGATACCCCCGACGTCTGCAAGGTCTTCACCGGTAATCACAGTAACGACGCCGGCCAAATCTTTCGCTGCTGATGTGTCAATACTGTTGATTGCTGCGTGTGCATAGTCGCTGCGCAGGAATGCACAGTGAAGGGTACCCACCAGCTTAATGTCGTCAACGTAATGGGATAACCCTTGAATTAAGCGCGGATCCTCGCGTCGCTTAATTGGAGCACCCATCATGCGAGTTGGTGCCGCTATTGTCGCCATAGTATCATTCCTCCTATTTGCGCGCTGTATCTTGCGTCTTATTATCCCTGCATTTTATCCGCAGCGTACTGAACCGCCTCAACGATATGCTGATAACCGGTACAACGACAGAGATTTCCTTCCAACCCGTGCCGAATTTCCTCTTCCGACGGGTTGGGATTCCGCGCTAGCAACTGATGGGCTGCCATAATCATCCCAGGTGTGCAGAAACCGCACTGCAAACCGTGACGTTCCCAGAAACCCTCTTGAATCGGGTGGAGATCTCCATTTTGTGCCAAGCCTTCGATAGTTGTAATTTCTGCACCATCTGCTTGGACTGCCAGCATCGTACACGATTTGACCGCTTGTCCGTTGACTGAAACCGTACAAGCACCACACAGGCTCGTTTCACAGCCGATGTGTGAACCGGTCAAGCCAACGACATCTCGGATATAATGAACCAAGAGCATCCGTGGCTCAACTTCGTGTGTGTACGCCTCTCCATTAATTGTTGTATGGATGACTTTCTTTGCCAAGGGTATTGCCTCCTTTTGGGCATCTCGCCCCTTTTACGGAGCGGACGAAAATCTGACTTTCCTTTGATTTCGGCGGCATTATATCAGAATCGGTTTTTTACTGCAACAAAAAAAGGGAAGATTCTTGTACTGGGAAACCGACGCGAAAACCAACCTTGTTTGGAGATTTTTTGCGTTTTCTCCTGTTTACAAAAAAGTAACAAAATGATAAAATAAACCCAATTTTTGATACGGATTATCTTAATGAATTGGGATTATTATAGTGAAACCTATCAATAGAAAAAGGGGTTGATATGGAAGATCTAGGATCACTCATCAGTCGCGCACAAGATGGTGATTTGGACGCCTACGGTAGGATTGTTCAACGATTTCAAGACATGGCAGTGGGCTACGCCTACTCCATCTTAGGGGATTTCCATCTGGCTGAAGACGCCGTACAAGAGGCGTTCATTGAGGCGTATCCGATCATTTCAAAGGTCTACGGTCCCGTTGCTTTTCCGGGCTGGTTCCGGCGGATTATCTTCAAACACTGTAATCGGTTGACGCGCGGGAAGCGCGACGAACTTATGCCCTTGGAAACGATGATCGAGATACCTTCAAGCAGGAGAGATCCAGCGGATGAGATTGAGGAACAGGAGACCAAATCCATCGTCTTAGCTGCAGTTGATACCCTACCGGAGCACCAACGCCAGGTTATAACGCTCTTCTATATCAGCGGTTATTCACAGAAAGAGATTGCAGGGTTCCTAGAGGTGCCGGTAACAACCGTCGATAACCGCCTCCGTGCCTCAAGGAAGCGATTAAAAACAACCTTACAGTCTGAAAGGATGATTACTATGTTGAAAGATACACTTGGTGAAAACGCTCCCTCACGCGACGATTCCTTTGTCAATGCGGTGGGTATTTGCAACGCTGCGCAAGCGGGAGATTTGCAACGGGTTCAGGAGATTCTCGCCATCAAACCAGAGTTAGCAACCCAAGATATCGCCTCAAATAATGAACACCAACCCATCAATCTTGCGGCGGAGGAAGGTCACGCCGATATCGTGCGCGTATTACTGGAAGCGGGAGCCGATCCACTCAAAGGGATATATCCCCACCGTGAAGCCACCAGTGCATTGACAATGGCGAGAGACCGTGGGCATACAGTCGTTGTTGAGGTCATTGAGAGGTGGCTCAACGAGCAACGGGGCACAACACCAAAGGGTGAGACTTTCACCCGCGCCGCAGCGGATGGCGATATTGCACAAATCCGCTCCTTGCTCAACGAGGATGGCGGACTTATCAATGCCACCGATCTGGGTGGAAAAACCGCGCTCTTCAAAGCGATTGATCGGGGTGATTTATCGCTGGTGCTTGAATTGTTAGACCGGGGTGCCGATGTTGACCATCGTGCTGCAGACGGAAGCCGACCAATACACCACTGTCTCGCACACAGTTGGAAGGAGCCGGATGAGATGTACAAAACCTACGCAATCCTCGCAGGTGCTCTGCTCGCTCGAGGTGCCGAATATGACCTATGGGTTGCCTGCGGTGTCGGCGATGTCCAAGGCGCGAAGCGGTTCATCGATGCCTGTGAGGATAAGGCGCAGCTTTGCCAAAGCAGCGAACCGTTTTGGGGTGACTATGATAACCCGTTAGTCGTTGCCTGTTTTCAAGGGTATACGCAAATTGTCCAACTGTTGATTGATGCCGGAGCGGATCCGGATTCGCCGTTTGAGATTGATGTCGCCGGTGAACAGGTGAAACAGTGGGGACATCCGCTCTGGCTTGCGGCGAATCGTGGACATTATGATACAGTAAAATTACTCCTCGAGCGCGGTGCAAACCCTAACACAGCGGTCTACGCCTCCGGAAACGCTGTGTGCTGGGCGTATCAATATGGGCACAAGCGAATCGCGGACCTGATGTTTCAGCACGGCGCAGTCGCTGATCTATTGAGCTACTGTCTTACAAACAATCTTCCTGCCATTTCGGAAATCCTTCTGCGGGATGCTTCAGAGCGCAAAGAATTACTCTGGAGTGCGATTCTGGCTGGTAATATTGATGTGGTCGAGATGGGACTACGCGATAACCCGCAGTACGATGATGCCAAGTGGTTTAATCTATTGGAACAAACGGTGCGCGGCTGGCGGTTAGGGAATCTGAAAATCAACAACGAAGGATTTGACCGGCGCAACTACATCACAAATTTAGATAAGCTGCTTGAATACGGGATAGATCCGAACCTCCGAAATCCGAGAGATGAACGGTTCAACTTCACGATTCTCCATCACTTGGCTGGCAAGAGCTGCAATCCCATAACCTATGGACACACAGTGGAAGAGGTGATTGAGTTTGCCCGTATGCTGCTCAATCACGGTGCTGACATCAATGCGCTAGAAGACAAGCTAAAGTCAACCCCGCTCGGCTGGGCTGCGCGGTTTGGTCAGAACAAGCTGGCTGAGTTTCTCCTTGACGAGGGTGCAGACCCGAATCTCGCGGGCGCACCGTGGGCGACCCCACTCGCTTGGGCGGAGAAGAAAGGGCACACAGAAATCGCTGAGATCCTTCAAGAACATGGTGCAACGGCATAGTGCTTTTCAATAGTGTGACATAAGATACGAAAGCCGACCCATTACGGGTCGGCTTTTTTGTTGATTATCAGTTTCTTGGAAACGGATGGAACCTCAATTTGCCAGGTTCCACCAAAGCAAACCAAAAATAAAAAAAACACGTCTCAGTGTAAAAAAGTGCTAAAAAAAATCTCAGAGTTGTGTCTTAATAAAGTGTAAGGGAGGAACTAAGAGCTATGGCTAAGGACAACACGCTCATCTATCACGCCCAAACCGGGGATGAAGAGGCTTTTGCTGACCTGATGCGAGAGCACTATGCGTTCGTCTATGGGATTGTTATTAGAATCGTGAAAAATTCCCATGACGCTGAAGAAGTAGTCCAAGACGCCTTCCTCAACGCCTATCGTGGATTGGCACAGCTTGAGGATGCAACCAAATTCAAAAGTTGGTTGGGAGAGATTGCCCAAAATTGTGCCCGAAACTGGCTCCGCAAACAGAGGAACGACACCGTATCCATTGATGAAGTGAGCGAAAATCTACTTCAAACGCAAGACTTACCTGATGAGCGATTAACACAACTGGAACAGAGAGAGCTGATTCGCCGTATCATAGAGACGCTTCCACAGAAAGATAGAGAGATTGCCCATGCCTACTATCTGGAAGGTGCGAGTTATGACGAGCTGACGAGTACACACGGTCTGTCATACAACGCCATTGCGTTTCGACTGTCACGTGCGAAGCAGCAACTCACCAAACGGTTGCAATACCTTCTGACTGGCATCTTCGTTTCCCCCGCAATGACGCTAAAAAAAATCTATTCGGGAGGTCTAACTGTCATGAAGGTTGGAACGGTGCCAAAAATAACGGTAGGGATAGCAGCATTAGTCGCACTGATTTTTATCGGTTTCGTCGGTGTCCGTCAGATGAACGCACCCACAGTTGAGGAGCGTGTATATTTGACACCATGGGAAGATGGAACCCCCCGTCCACAAAACAACGCCGAAGACTTGGCTGCACAAACTGATTCTGCTCAAGACGCAGCAAACCGGGACAATCAGTCACAGATTTCCACAGAAGGGCTGGAACTTGACGATTTCTCCGGTCAATCCGAAGATACGGATCCGGAGCAATTCGCAACAGAGGGAGAATTTGAGTCAGAGATGGATCAGAGCTTCTTTGCCGACATATCTGTGCTGTTAGACGACGAGGGTCGGTCCGCTGAGGAGGTGATGGCGGCTTATGTCGAAGCACACAAAAATGCTGATTTTGAGGTGTTACTCCCACTCGTGACAGAAGCTGCCAGAGAGAGGGTTGACCGTATTTTACCTGTCTTCAGCGGGGAGTTGTCAGAAGAATTGGTAAATAAAGTAGTAGGTAATATGGCAGATATAGCAGATAATATGCCAGAAGGGATGTCAGAAGATATGGTAGATAGAGGGATTCAGATGATGCTGGAGACGATGCAGGATCCGGAGATAATAGCGAGGGCACGGGAAATGTTTAGCCAGATGTATGGTCAGGTAGAAGTTGTGAGCGGTGAATATGTAGGGGATGAATTCCACTTTCAAACAAGAATACCAATGCCGGAACTACCGGAGATGCCGCAAGTGCCGGGGCTGGAACTTCCGGAAATACCAGAACTACCAGAGAGCATGGATAGCCTTGTCAAGATGCGGAAAGTGAATGGGGTTTGGCAAATCTATCACGATAGACCCGAGTAGTGAAACATTAAAGCTATCGGCAACTCAATCCCACAAGACTTCATAAGGCGAATGGTTCAATCCATTCGCCTTTTTTATTTCCGATTTCAAAAAAAATAGATAAAATATTTCTCAATGCAAAAAAGTGCTAAAAAAAATTGCGGAACGGCGTTTATAATAAAATGCAAGGGAGGAACAACGAGCCATGGCTAGCGACGATACACTCATTAATCGCGCCCAATCTGGGGACGAAGGTGCGTTTGTTGATCTGATACGGGTATATTATCCCTTCGTTTACGCGATTGTTATTAGAATTGTGAACGATCCACACGATGCCGAGGAGATTGTCCAGGACACCTTTCTCAACGCCTATCGCGGTTTGGCGCAGTACCAGGAGATGGCAAAGGTCAAAAATTGGTTGGGGGAGATTGCGCGAAATCGCGCACGCAGTTGGCTGAGAAAACAGCGGATCGACACCGTTCCGATTGATGAAGTGAACGAACACCTTCTTGGGACACAAGATTTGCCAGACGAGCAGTTGGTGCTCAGTGAACAGAGGGAACTGATTCGTCGTGCAATGGAGACGCTCTCGGAAAAAGATAGGGAGATTGCCCACGCATATTACCTTGATGGTGCAAGCTACGACGAACTGATCAGTACACACGGTCTGTCATACAACGCCATTGCCTTTCGGTTGTCGCGCGCCAAACAGCAGCTCACCAAACGGTTGCGATACCTTCTCACTGGTATCTTTGTTTCCCCGGCGATGACCCTGAAGAAATTCTACTCAGGTGGTCTAACGACCATGAAAGCTGGAATGGTGCCCAAGATAACGATTGGTGCGACAGCATTAATTGCACTGATTTTTATCGGTTTCGTCGGTGTCCGCCAGATGAATGCGCCCACAGTCGAGGAGCGTGTATATTTGTCGCCATGGGAGGACGGCACTGAACGCCCACATAACAACTCCCAAGATTTGGCTTCACAAACTGATTCGGCTCAAGATACCGAAAGCCGGGACAATCTGTCACAGAGTTCCACAGAGGGGTCGGAACTGGTTGACGATTCCTTGGGTCAACCTGAAGAGACCGATACAGCACAGTTCACAGCGGCGGCGGAATCTGAGATAGAAACGGATCTGGATCTCTTTACCGACATATCTACGCTGTTAGACGACGAGGGTCAACTTGCTGAAGATGTGATGAACGCTTACATGGAAGCGTTAAGAAGTCTTGACGTTGAAGGAATACTCTCAGTAGTGGCAGGGGCTGCAAAGGAAGAGTTTGAGAGTGAAATGTTGCCTTTCTTAAAGGGGGAGTTGCCACAAGATCTTATAGATACATATTATAGCGTGGCTCGTGATATGGTGCCATCAGAGAAGCTAGATGAGATGGCAGCTGAGTGGATCCAGGCAATGAAAGGGGCAATGCTACCGGTACTTAAACAGATGCTTAGTTCGGCAGAGATCGTAAGCAGTGAGTATGTCGGCGATGAACTCCACTTCCAAGTAAGAGTATCGTCACCGGAGATACCGGGGGCATCGGATTTCGGGATACCAGAGATGTCGAAAATGCCGGACCAACTTAATAAAATTCGCAAAGAAAGTGGAGTGTGGCAGATCTATTATTCGCAATAGTCATTCAACCACCTTGCAGTACTATTCCGCAGAATTTCACTAAGTGAAGATCTCTACTCATATTTTCACTAATACGAAATAGGAGACAAACATGAAATTCCAACAAATCGGTGCACTTTTCTGTTCTGTTTTGGTCATTGCTGGATGTGCTTCAAGCACCTCCCACGACTTTTTTATTAATCGGTACTCCCTCAATACTGAGGAGTTTGACCGCGGCTATAAAGCGGGTCTCGCCTTCGCAAAAACAGAAGGTCCTTTTAACTCCTCACCGAAGGATGTCCCATCTGCGATGCAAAAGATAATCGAAACCGAGCCGGATTCTTACCAAAAAGGGTTCTTCGCAGGCTATCGCGATCGAAAAGTCAGGAATGGGAGAGTGTTTGGCACTGTTTTCTGGGGCTCATACACTATTCTTATGACCGGTGTCATTGTAGCTGGTATCCTAAGCGAAGAAGAATAGTGCTTGGCATGTACGAATGAACCAATGAACAAAGCACTTTCACGTTTCACGCATCACGTTTCACTTTTTCAGTTTCGCGCTTTACTTCTGACATGAGCCACATATTTCTATTGCCTGCTATGCCACATCGTGATAACATCTATAGTGTTTCAGTTTCATTTGAACGTATTGGAAATCGTACAATGTGAATCGTCTGATCTAGAACTCCAAAAGGAGGTCTGCTATGTACACGAGTGTCCAATATCCCGATACTATAGAACCTCAGGTGCAATTCATAGAGGAAACCGCACCTGAAGACATTGTGGAAAAGACGATAGAAAAACTCCACGCTGGGGTTTCGATTAAGGAGATGTGTACCGCCTCTGCGCTGGCGGTCATCCGTTCATCGGAGATGCCTTTCTTTGTTAATGGGCAGTGGGGTCATCACGGTGGGCACATGCACCCCGTTTCTGGAATACATGCGGTGAAAGAGATAGCCGCAAGACTTTCCGGGGACAATCGCTTTCTACCTGTAGTGCAAAACGTCGCTTTATCCAATAAGCACATCCATCACCCCTCGATGGGTCCCTACGTGTTGCCGGCTTTTGAACCGCTTGATGCCGGTGGAGTTGAGGAAACCAAAGGGGCGTTCTTGGATGCGGTGCGGCGTGGCTCTGTCAATGATGCCGACCATTATTTTCTTTGGCTTGTTCAGCACATACCGCACGAAGAAGCCTTGGATATACTGCTGACGGTTGCCACCCTAAAGAATCTGGTGGATGATCATAAGTTCATCTATCCGATCTATACGTGGCGGCTACTCGAATGGCTGGATTGGGAACATCTTCAAGTGCTTACCCGTGGACCTGTCCGCTATATCTCGCAGCCACCTTCAGCGAAGCCTGTGCAGGAAATTACTGAGATGATTGAGAAATATCAACTGTTGTCAACCCCGCTGCGGCAAACGACTGGAGCCGATGAAACTGACGCTATCAGTCGATTGCGTACAGGGTTGAACGACTGCGCTTTCGCTGACATCCCTGAAACGACCGCCAAAGCACTGGCAGATGGACTTTCGTTAGAGGGAGCCGGTGAAGCACTTTCACTTGCCGCTTCAGACCTATTCTTGCGCTTGGATACCAGTAATCCAATGGATGTCCACATGCACACCGGCGTCAACGCAAGGCGTCATGTTCTGCGGGTCAACGGTATCTGCAAAGAGAACAAGATATTAGCCCTGCTGTTATGGAATTCGGGTCCTGAGGTTAGAAATGCACAAGGTCGTATTGATGACGGACCTTATCCTTCTCCCGATAGTGTGGCTACAATCCCTCAACAAGGGCAAAGCCAACTAGTGTCTGCGATTGAGGAAGCTATTGCTGCCAATGACGTTGACGGCGCAGCAACGCTGACGGCAAAGTATGGAGAGTTGGGACATGATCCGCAAGCATTAATCACCCGCCTCACCGAAATTGTCTGCCGGGATAATGCGACAGAGATGCACGCCTTAAAGCATCATCAGGCAACGGTTGAAGAGTTTCAGACAACTCGTCCCCCATTTCGTTCCCACCACTTAGTTGCTGCAGCAAAAGCCGCAGCCATCTCGTATGGGACAGCCCAAGAGGTATATGAAAGGGCGCAACAGTTTTTGAATAATTGATACCGTTTACAGATTCAACGTATCCTTCACATCGCTTTCAATGGCTGAAGCCAACGAATAGCAATATAGAGGACGAGTTGGGAAAGAGAGGCAGTTGGGGTGTTCACTTTTTTCTGCTGATTTGCCTGATGACACCAACAGGAGATCTTAGATGAGACACTTCATGCTTCTCTTTCTCCCACTTCTTATACTTGGTGGTACGGTAGACGCACAACTACAAAACGGTTTTGTTCCTTTCGATTATCCTGATGCACCTATAGTTGAGTTTCAGTTTGACTTAGACCGTAGCACCATCGCGTTGATTATGGAAGACACGGATCCCCGTATCGTTTCGCTGTTCAACGCGTTAGCACACCTACACCTCCGCAACTACACAGCAAACCATTTTGACAAGATACTTTGGTACTACGGAACGAACTTGAAAGCGCGAGGGTGGAGCGCGTTCGAGAAAAGCGAGAACTTTCACCTATATACCCTCACACAAAACGAGACCGTTATTGGTATCTTTGTGGCTGTCAAAAGCGGAAAGGAGATGTATCTGATAAATATGGACGGTCAGTTCGCACCAAAACAGGTCAGCGAACTGGTGGGCAGCCTCACCGTACTCGGCATTGAGATACCCGAACTGAACGCATTTGGTGCGCGGTCTGCCTCTATGTCTACCTCAACCTTGCTTCGGACACCCGAAGGCGACCCGATTCATGAGGTGCGAATTCAAGCGAATCAGGCAACCACCGAACCCCAAATTAGAGCGATGCTTGATGAGCTGCCCGATGAACTTATCGCGACGATGGCAACCTTGCGTGGTCAGCTCCCGGATACGCAGACGTTAACGGTTCGGATTGACACGGAAGATGGTAAGCGCATCGCAACGATTATCGTTACGGCGCGACCAGATACCGAGGATTTGCCAACCTCGCCAATGGCAGCCACCGGTGAAATCACGCAGGAGCAAGTTCCTCCAACACGGTTTTGGACTGCCGAAGGTGAACCGATCCACGAAGTCTATATTCGAGGCAATCGGAAAATCACCGAGGCGGAGATTCGATCTGCCCTTGACGAAGCACCGGAGGACATCGGAGAAGCGATTGACACCCTGAAGGAGACTCTACCCTATTTTAGTCGAGCTACCCTACGGATTGAAGGGGACAACACGAAGCGCGTTGCGACAATCACCGTCACGGAAAAAGTGCTATCTTCCGACTATTATCTCCATGTAACACCACTCGTTCAGTTTAACCGCGTTACTGGATTGTTACCCGCTGCTCGCCTTGAAGTGGGAAAACGGAGGCAGATGGGGCCCCTCTGGCTGTGGTACATCCCCAGTACGGTTAGAGCACGTCTGACAAAACTGTCTGGGGATATAGGCTACGGATTTGGAAATCGAGATTTCAATTACCGGGTGGGTGGAGATATGATCTGGGGTGAACCGGACATTTCGACTCTGGGGGTCTCCGCTCAGGTTTATCGTGCGACAGATGTCATTGCCCCGGACCTCTTACCATACTATGCCAATTTGTCGACTGCTTGGGCTAACCTTTGGGGTACTCCTCAGGTGCACAACTACTATTTGAACAAAGGTATTGAGATGTCGCTTCGATGGGAGCCGGTGGGGCCAATACATTCTCTCAAATTGATGATGCGCGCTGAGTCACATGAAAGTCTGCACAAGACTACAGATTGGTACATCGGGAATTGGTCTTCAGAATTGAAGGCGCGGGAAAATCCACCGATAACCCCTGGCGGGTTGCGAAGTGTTACGTTACGATACGATTTAAGTACGCGCAGAAACCGTAACATCGGTTGGCGCAATACCCTGCTTGTCGAACACAGCACCCCTGCTGTCGGTTCCGATTTTGATTTTACACGATTTCAGCTACAGCTGCGATATGCAGCATCAAGAGGTAACAATCTCATCCGCACACGATTGATGTTGGGGGCTGCCGCGGGAACGTTGCCGATTCAACGCCAATTTATGCTTGGAGGGGCAGGAACGCTTAACGGGTATCCACCCTATACGTTCACAGGTCCCCACGGTGCCCTGCTCAATATAGAATATTTATATCGCCTCTCGAATTTATATTATTGGAGTTGGCTGAAAGAAACGTTTGTCGTGTTGTTCCTGGATCAAGGACAAGTCTGGAATACGTCTGACAAACCGCGCCGCTTTGACCCAAAGACGAGTGTTGGCATTGGTTGGCAATCTGGAGAGGATTACGTGATTAGATTTTATGTTTCCAAATCCTTGGAGTCTAGGCGGAAGGCTGAAGTCATTACCACATGGTATTACAGTTTTTAGGGGAAGGGAATGCGCCGATATACAAACCGCGCACTATTCATTTCTTTAGGGTTACACCTTATTTTAGCTATGACGGTTGCTCCCATTCTCATTCAGCTCTCCGATGAGGTTATGGATAATTCCGCCGTGCTGCTATTCAAAGTGGAACCTATTCAACAGGTGCGGCAACGTGTGTTGCGTCAATATCAGCCACCGATTCGACAAACCCGTCAAGCGAAGCCTACTAAACCGTCAACCCCTTTGTCTGCTTTGCCGACCAATACGGCGCGAGGACCTGTCCCCCAAGCCCCGGTACATCTTGATGTTGCTCCTGCCTTGGTCACTCATGCCGATCTGCCAGAAGCGGGCACCCTAGCACTGCCGAATGCCGGTTTCAGCAGGGGTATCGCTGGAAGCGGTATTGTGGGGATTGGTAGAAGTCGCGGCACAAGTATGGACAGACTTGGACGCGGCGTTCCGGGTGGAAACGGTGTTGGGAGACGATTTGCAAGCCTTATTGGGGTAGATGACTTGGAGTTGGGAAATTTTGTGAGCACTTCCACAGGGCTTGGTATCTTTGATACCGCCGTGAGGACCGGGCACGGTTTGGTTGGGACCGTTTATGTCCGCGATACTCCTATTCCTCAAGTGGACCTCTTTGAACGTTGCTTCACACCATCTGGAAGACTCTTTCGAATGCCCCCCTTTGAACACATGACGCCGGTCTATACCTTTATTACAGGTAATCTAGATGTATCTCCAAGAAACTATACAGAGGGCTTTCCAACAGCGAAAATGGAGTCTGTCGTTGATAATTTCGCAATTCGATTTCGTGGCAGGCTTGCTATTGAGACGCCCGGCATTTATACTTTCGCTTTGAACTCCGATGATGGCTCGAAGTTATACATCAATCAGAATCTCGTCGTTGATAACGATGGGATTCATACACCGCGGTACGTTCGGGGGAGCCTGAAGCTCGCAGCGGGGATGCATTATATTGAAATTCACTACTTCCAAGGACAACCCTACCAGATTGCCCTGCAATGGTTCTATCAACCACCGGATGGTCAAGAACAGATTGTTCCACCCGAAATAATCTATCTCCCGGAACCACCCCGTCCGCCGAGTGCATTGATAGGCCTACAAGATCGACTGAAAAAGATTCGAGATAAGGGAGTGCAATAACCATGAATGCGATGTAAAACCAAGTTGAAAAAGATAGACTTGAATTACGCTTCTGAAAAGGAATCATTAGTTATGTCCGAAATCAAACTCCGTCCCACCCATGGAGACACAACCACCGCTGCTCAGATTATTGTCCAGCACGTTGAACCCACCCTTTTGAAGGAGGAGCCATCCTTCAGCGAACACTTGAATGCCAACATCTTTGTAAAATACGAATTCCTAAATCCCGTCCGATCCTTCAAGATTCGGGGTGCCCTGAACCTTGCCCATACACTTGTCAATAGTAAAAGTGTATCAAGAATCGCTACCGTTTCTACCGGAAATCACGGTGCTGCCATGGCATTTGCCTGTCGGGAATACAACCTTCCGCTCACCGTTGGCGTACCCGTCAATTGCGATCAGAGCAAACTCGAACTGATTCGTCAATTTGGTGGGGAAATAGAGATGATCGGTCGTGATTTGGACGAAACCAAGGAGCTTCTACAACAACGCCCACTCTCACCGGATACTGTCTTTATTGAGGATGGATCTTGCCCCGAAATCGTCGCCGGTACTTCGACAATCGCGTGGGAAATTGTTCAAGAACTCCCCAACGTAGAAGTCGTCATTGTGCCCGTTGGAAATGGCGCATTGATCGGCGGAATTGGAACAGCACTCAAAGAATTCAATCCATCAATCCGGGTTATTGGTGTTCAATCCGATCTGGCGCCCTGTATGGCATTGTCGTTTCAGGCGGGACAGCCAGTGGACACGGAAAATTGCAACACCTTTGCCAGCGGCATGGCAGTGCGGGTGTCAATTCCAGAGGCCGTGGATCTGATGCTAGCGGTCGTGGATGAAATGTGGGTGGTGTCCGAGACCGATTTAAAACAGGCGATGGGTGTTTTCTATAATCATACCGGATACCTACCGGAAGGCGCTGGTGTTGCGCCTTTAGCCGCAGCATTAAAGATGCATACCGCGTTAGAAAACAGGACAGTTTGTCTAATCGCTTCAGGTGCAAATGTGGATGAGGCATTGCGGCAAGAAATTAAAGAAAAATTTGTGTGAACTGTTGTATAATATATAATCATTCTTAACGCCAATACAGCCTTGCAAAGGTTCAAGGTCCTTTTGTAGGGACACACAAGGAGAAATATCATGTCGGATTTCAAAGATAAAATCGTAATTGTCACCGGCGGCGCGAGAGGGATCGGTGGCGGTATCAGTCAGGCTTTTGCCGAAGAAGGTGCTAACGTACTCTGCGCAGACTTGGACGAAGACGCAGGAGCACAACTCGCAGAAGAATCCGCAGACATGGAGGGGACTGTTCGTTTCTTGCGGGCAGATGTTGCCCATAGTAGTGAATGCCAAGGAGCTGTCGAGACAGCGGTAGCAGAATGGGGCGGAGTAGATATTCTCTGCAACAACGTCGGCATCCAACCTGCCAATAGTTACCTGCCCGCCCACGAATTTCCGGAGGAGATGTGGGATCGCATCATTGACGTGAATCTCAAGAGTTTCTTTCTCATGACAAAATACTGTGTGCCGGAGATGAAGAAACGCGGGGGTGGCGCTATCATCAATACTGCCAGTGTTCAGGGGTTACAGTCGATGTTGGGTGTGTCTGCCTATGCAGCCAGTAAGGGCGGTGCCCTCTCCTTGACCCGTCAACTCGCGCTAGAATATGCCGAGGACAATATTCGGGTGCTGGCAGTCAATCCCGGAACGATCGATACGCCATTGGTGGCGGAAGCTGTGGATTTCATGGGAGGCGACTTGGAAAGTCTCAAGCAGCTATGGGGCAAAGCCCACCCGATGGGACGAATCGGTCAACCCAGAGAGATTGCCAATGTCGTGCTGTTCCTCGCCAGCGATAAAGCCTCTTTCATGACCGGCGAATACGTTTGTGTCGATGGCGGGATGATGGCGAAGGGTGCTTGGGCAGATAGTGAGTAAGGTTGAACCTGGGACGAGGAGGCGCGATAATGAATAGCTCCCAGATGTTAACCGATGAGGTTTCCGACGCACGGGCTTGGCGGGCGAGTACTGTTGATGATAGCGCAGCTTGGCACTACGCATTGTCCAAGGAATGTCTCTCCAGCTGTGAGCGTGCTGTCCATGACGCACGGCGTCAGTCCCCACCGATTACGGAAATTTCCCGTTCAAATACATCGCTCAATGGCTGTGGTGAATGCCTTCAACCGATACATGAGGCGCTTAATGCGGGGCGGGGTTTTGCAATTATCGAACGGTTGCCGGTCGAACAATGTAGTGTCGAAGAGGCCCTGTTGATGTACTGGCTGATTGGTCAGTGCCTCGGCACGCCGATTGAGCAGAACATTGAAGGAACGCTGTTGTACGATGTGCGAGATACAGGACAAAATGTGGCGCAGGGAGCTCGGTTTTCGGTGACCAACGCTGAAAGTTCGTTTCACAACGACAATTCGTTCGGTGAAACGTTGCCTGATCTTGTGGGGCTGCTCTGTCTGCACACCGCGAAATCAGGTGGACAGAGTCAGCTTATCAGCGGCTACGCGCTCCACAACGAATTATTGGAAAGTCACCCCGATATCCTTCAAACCCTCTATCAGTTGTTCTGTTTCGATCGTCGGGGACAATTCCAAACTGGGGAATCGCCAACGTCCCAATTTCCAATCTTTCAGTGGGCTGAGAGTGAATTGACTCTCCGATACCTCTACTACTATATCCAAGTGGGGCACGCGCGTGCAGGCAAAACGCTGACCGCAGACCAAGGAAGGGCGCTGGAAATTGTGGAAAGATTGCTGCGCCGCGCAGATTTCAGGGCGGAATTCAACCTAAAACCCGGACAGATGCTATTCACCAATAACCGCTGGATTTTGCACAATCGCACCGCATTTGAGGATTATCCCGATCTAGAAAGGCGACGGCATTATGTGCGACTCTGGTTACAACGGCGGAACTAAATAATCGAGAACTTTGTGTTCATCTTTATCAGCTTTGAGAATGTTGCGACGATTTAAAGAGTTCGCAAGGTTGTCTAGTAATGTAGAAAGGAAAAGGGTATGATTCGTGTTATCATTGATGGTGCCTGTGGGCGCATGGGTAAGATGATTACGCAAGGTGTTTCGGAACAGGAAGATATGCAGATTGTCGGTGCCATCGAATTTTCTGAACATCCGCAACTTGGGCAGGATGTGGGGGAAGTCGCCGGAATTGGCACAATCGGTGTGCCTGTTACGAGCGATCTGCCTGCAATTCTGAATGAGGGAGACGTTGTGATTGAGTTCACATCGCCAAGTGCAACGGTTGAACATCTCCAGAATGTTGTCGACGCTGGAAAGCGGATGGTCATAGCAACGACAGGATATGATGAAGATGAGTTGGCGCAGGTTCAGGCACTCGCTCCTCAGATCCCGTGTGTGATGGCATCCAACATGAGCGTTGGCATCAATGTCATGTTACAAGCGATTCAACTTGTTGCGAAGGTGCTTGGGGACGACTACGATGTTGAGGTTATTGAAGCGCACCATAACCAGAAGGTAGACTCGCCGAGTGGGACTGCCCTAACGATGGCTGAGGTCCTCGCTGAAACACTGGATAGAAACCTGGCTGAGGTCGGCGTGTACGGTAGGCACGGCATTGTTGGAGCCCGTCCCAAGAAGGAGATCGGTGTCCACGCCATTCGAGGGGGAGACCTTGCCGGCGATCACACGGTCCTGTTTGTCGGAACGGGGGACCGCCTTGAGATAACACATCGCGGCCAAAACCGCGAACCGCTTGCGCGGGGAGCGATTCGTGCGGCAAGGTGGGTGATGAACGCACCGAAGGGCTTACACGACATCGCAGAAGTCCTTTTCTAAAGCGTGAAATGAGATTGGCGGGGATTTCTTTGCGGTTAGTAGTGACTGACAAGTGATTTCACTTGCGCTCCTGTCCGTCCCGCAGATCGGCGATTTCCTGCATAATCTGCTCACCCATCTGCCGGTATAACTCGCGTTTTTCCTCGATCTGTTTGACCTTTGTGAAATCCATGGGCGCGCCAAAGGTTACGGAAAGTTGGGCCGGATGAATCCATTTTGCATTGCGTGGGAGGATTGTTCCTCTGACATAAGCGGGAATGGCAGGAACCCCTGCGTTATGAGCGATGAAACTAACTCCGCCGTGGGCTTTGCCCAAGGTTCCATCAACACTGCGGGTGCCTTCGGGAAAGATGAGGACTACCTTTCCTGATTTCAGGAGAGAGATAGTGTGTCGAAGGGCAGCGCGATCTGCCGTGCCACGTCGCACCGGATACGCATTGTGTGCAGCGATCAGTGGCCCTATCAATGGCATATCAAAAGAATCATGTCTTGCCATAAAGTACAACTCTCGGTTCGCCGCAGAGCCAACGATAAAGGGATCCAGATAGCTCCGGTGGTTGCACAAAATCAGGATTCCACCTTGACGCGGGATATTCTCATTACCATGAGACTCCAATTTGCCGAGGACGTTAAAGATAAAATTGGTAATTCGGTGTGACCAGCGATATGGCAGCTGATCCGTCCAGAATCCGAAATCGTGGTGTCGCATTAGCCTTCCTCTACTCGGTTGAGAACAAACTCCACAGCTTGGTTGACCGTCATACTGGTTGTGTCTAGGACAATTGCATCTGCAGCGGTTCGCAACGGACTGTGTTCACGAGACTCGTCCATCTGATCGCGTTCGCGGATTTCTTGTTCGACCTGCTCCAATGTGGTCTCAATGCTTTGTGCTTTCTGTTCCGTAAAACGGCGTTTGGCACGTTCTTCGACGGAGGCACTGATGTAAAATTTCAGATCTGCATCTGGGAACACAACAGTCGTTACGTCGCGTCCCTCGACGATGATACCGCCGTCCTTACCGATTCGACGCTGCTGCTTCACCATTTCACGGCGTACTTCCGGAATCTTTGCAATATCGGCAATGGCACGATCAATTTCTGGGGCGCGCAGGGCATCCGATACATCTTTCCCATTCAACAAGGTGGTTTTACCATTGCTTGAGAAATCAATCCTGCAATTTTTTGCCAGTTGGGTTAACGTACGTACATCCGTTGGATCTCCGCCTTCTCGGATCGATAAAAGGGTCATTGCACGATACATCGAGCCTGAATTCAGATAGAGATAATCCAACTTTTCGGCGAGGCGCTGCGCGATTGTGCTTTTTCCCGAGCCGGCGGGACCATCCATTGCAATCGTTAGGCGTTCCTTCATCATCCCTCCAGTGTGTCCCTTAGCATTTTTGCGTGTGCCAAGAGCCGTTCAATTTCAACATCGTCTTCGTTTTCGAGTAAGGTTTTGAACTCAGCGAGGTTTTCGATGGTTGAATCAATCATCGGCAGCAGTGAGCGGGCATTTTGCAGGAAGATTGCCTTCCAAAGCTGCGGCGAACCCGCTGCGATACGGGTCGTATCGCGGAAGCCGGTTGCTGCGAAATCGAGCGCTGTTGCCCCATCACTACTGATTTCTCCCACCGTGTTTGTTAGGATCGAGGCGATAAGGTGGGGCAGATGGCTTGCCCCCGCGATGAGCAAATCGTGATCGCTGGGAGAGAGATGACAGACCTGCGTATCAACAGAGTTCCAAAGGTCTGTAACTAGCTTTAATGCCTCTGGGTGAGTGTTGCCGGTTGGGGTTATAATACATTTTGCACCGTCAAACAGATCTACGCGTGCTGCAGCCACGCTCGTCTGTTCAGAACCAGCCATCGGATGCGATCCGACAAAGTGCAGATGAGGAATAGTTAAGGAGGTCTCAATTTCTTCGACAATCTGATCTTTAATACTACCGACATCGGTTATTAGTAAAGGTCGGGAGTCAGATGTTCGGATTTCGGCAATACGCTGCACCATTTCAGGGATGAGATCGACTGGCGTTCCAATGACCACTATATCTGCGTCAAAAATCCCGGTTTGGAAATCGGTGGTCGCACTGTCAACTGCACCGCGTTCGAGTGCGATGTCGAGTGTCTGCATCCGCCTACCGAGTCCGGTGATTTCTCCGCGGAAACCTTTGGCTTTCAATGCCAATCCAAGAGATCCACCGATTAACCCGACACCTAAAATGGTAATATTCCTGATCTGACTAAAATCTGCAAACATATTTTCCTATGCTCGCCCTCCATGATGTGCTTCGGAGATTTTATTAGTTGCCCGCGTTTTTGTCAACAGAAAATTCCTTTCGATATTGAGTCCCCACGCTTTAGGGTGCGGGAGTATACCAAGAGAAGGAGGTTCCCAAAAAGGACATTGAAAAATCTAGAGTTCAAAGCAAACTGTGACTCGCTTGATGTGCTCCGTCAACGGTTGGTTAATTTTCAAGCTGAGCATCGCCGCACAATGACGCAACTTGACACCTATTTTAACGTTCCCCAAGGAAGGTTGAAGCTGCGTGAGATCGATACCCATAAAGCGGAACTCATCTACTATGAACGATCTGACCTTGCAGAATCCCGTTACAGCAATTATCAGGTATGCGATATTCCTGAACCGATAGTTTTCAAGCAGATGGTAACAACGGCTTGGGGTGTGAGGGCGGTTGTTGAGAAGCAGCGAGAGTTGTGGATGTTTGGTGACACCCGCATCCATCTGGATGAGGTAAAAAGTCTCGGTCAGTTTGTTGAGTTGGAGACAGTCATTCACAATCAAACGGAAGAGCAAGCACAGCGGGAGCATCAGCTTGTGAAGGAGACACTTGGAATTAAGGAAGAGGATCTAGTCTCCGAATCGTATAGCGATCTGATTTGAAAGTCCCTGACATATACCTGACGAAAGTTGCTAGCGGTTAAAGACTTGTGTAGGTCGATTTTGCAAAATCGACAATTCCTACGACATAGTGCAATAGTCTTGGCTCAATTCACCATGTACTGGAACACAACACGCCGGGTATTCTGGCGAGATGTGAATCTCAACCTACTAAAACCAACACTCGTAGATCGGGCATCTTGTCCAACTCATAGCCCCAGCGGGGCGACATGTATATAGTGATGGATTGACTGATGATTGCAGTGTTTGTTGAATTGGCAACACCACGATGTCAACGCGGCCTATACAGAAATTGGTGTACACGCTAAGGAAGTATAGCAAATAAAAGAAATAAATAGACGTTAAAAGTAGTAGGCACGCTCCGTGTGCCGTAACTCTGTGCATCCCGATTTATCGGGGCTCGTTCTCAAGGTCTAATGAATTCTGAAATCTACTATAAATTGGAGGGCAACGTGATTGAATGGGACAAATGGCGAAAACAGTTTCCCGTGACAGAAAAATATATCTACCTGAATCACGCGGGGGTTGCCCCACTCCCGCTATGTGTCCATCAGGCGATGGGGCATTTTTTGGACGATGCGACCGACAACGGTGCGGTCAATTCCAAGCGTTGGGAGGCTACGGCTGAAACGTGTCGTGCAAACGCTGCCAAACTGATTAACGGTGATGTTGACGAGATAGCGTTCATGAAGAACACATCGCAAGGCATCATCATTGCTGCAAACGGGATTGACTGGTGTGAAGGCGACAACGTTGTGACGACGGCTGTGGAATTTCCGGCGAATGTGTATCCGTGGTGGAGCCTGAAACGTCTCGGTGTGGAAACGCGGATGGTGCCAGAGCGAAATAGGTGCATTCATATTGACGACATCAAAGCTGCGATTGACGAGCGTACGCGGTGTGTAACCATAAGCCATGTTGAGTTCGCTTCAGGGTTTCGGAATGACCTCGGAGCGATTGGAGAGCTCTGCCGAAAAAGAGGACTCTGGTTTGTAGTGGATGCCATACAAAGCGTCGGTGCCATTGAGGTTGACGTGGAGGATTTTAACATCGACATCCTTGCCGCTGACGGCCATAAGTGGCTACTCGCACCTGAAGGCGCGGCAATCTTCTACTGTGCAAAGGAGAAACAGGATGCGTTAATCAACACAAACGTTGGCTGGGCAGGGGTCGTCAGTCCGCGGGATTTTCTGAACTATGATTTCACCCCCCAACCGGCCGCGACACGCTTTGAAGAAGGGTCGTATAACAGCGTCGGTTTGTATGGACTAAATGCAGCGATTGATATGCTGCTGGAGGTTGGAATTCCAAATATCGAGCAGCGGATCTTGGACCTAACGGATCGCCTCATCGAAGGACTCCACTCAAAGAACTACCGGCTATTGACACCCACAGGAGAATCTGAGCGTTCCGGTATTGTGGTTTTTGAAAGCGACCGATATACATCCGCCGATCTGGTTGAACGACTCAGGCGGGAAAACGTAATCGGAGCAGAGCGGGCTGGCGTTCGTCTGTCCCCACATTTCTATAATTCGGAAGCGGAGATTGATCAGGTATTGGGGTTGCTGCCATAGTTGAGAAATGGCTTTCTATCAACCGGAGATTTCCGTTGCAGAAACATCGTGATTGGCGTATAATAGCGTGAATTGCGACCTTGATTGGAAATGGGTTTCCCACACAAGCTGACCTTTATCAATCCCAAAGTATAACGTACCAATTTGAAAACAGAGGGGGAAGAACAGATGCACCGGAGATACAATCTGGCACATTTGATTTTAGCTAGCGTTGTAGCTTTTGGACTAACGCCGGTGATGGTATGCGTTGACTCACAGGCACAGATTGCTTTCACATCTGAGCGGGATGGAAACCGGGAAATCTACGTGATGGATGCCAATGGGGCTAATCAGCGAAGACTCACCGATAGCCGCCTTGTGGACTGGGATCCCTCATGGTCGCCAGATGGTAGACACATTGTCTTTACGGGTAATGGGCGGCCCGGAGACTGGGGAGCTAGGGGTGGAGATTTGGAGATTTACATGATGGATGCTAATGGGAATAATCCGCGAAGACTCACCAATAATCTCCGTCAGGATACTAATCCTGCGTGGTCTCCGGACGGTAAGCACATTGCTTATACTTCCACTATAGATAGAAACCAGGAAATCTACGTGATGGACACCGATGAGGGTAAACTGCTAAGACTCACTAACAGCGGTAACGTTCATATTCATAACTGGAAACCCTCATGGTCTCCAGACAGCAGACGCATTGCATTTACGTCTAATAGGGATGGGAACAGCGAAATCTATGTGATGGACACCGATGGGGGGAATCAGCGAAGACTCACTAACAGCGATAACGTTCATATTCATAACTGGAAACCCTCATGGTCTCCAGACGGCAGACGCATTGTCTTTGCGTCTAATAGGGATGGGAACTGGAAAATCTACGTGATGAACACCGATGGTGGGCAACAGCGAAACTGTACTAAAGATATGCATGGTGACGATCCCTCATGGTCGCCAGATGGTAAACGTATTGTCTTCGTGTCTGAGAGGGATGGGAACAAAGAAATCTACACGATAAACGCTGATGGCAGGAGGGACCCGCAAAGACTCACCGATAACCCGCAGGCTGATACTAGTCCTGCATGGTTTAACCCTGCTTTTGCAGTTGCCTTCGCAGCTAGAAAATTCACGATATGGGGATGGCTCAAGCAGGTTGACTGATAACTACCATTTGATTTTCAATGGGTAGCAACTTGCGTTATAATAGCTGCATTAGAAATTTACCAGCCAATCGGAGAAAACTTTATGTATATTCAGGATCTACTCAGTTGGGAACAGTTTAATGATGAGAATCTAAGCTTTTTTAACGCCATTGGGATTGATCGCCTCTGCCTTGATATCCGCGGTATGCACCGCGTTGATCCCTCACTAGATCTGCGAGATGGGGTAGACAGGACAGATTTCTTTGAGGCGGCAAAGGCAAAGACAGAAGCACATGGACTAGAGCTATACAGCATCTTTATGGCGGGTTGGGATGAGATTGCACTGGGGTTACCCGATCGAGATGAGAAGATTGAGGCGTGGTGCACCATGCTTCGAGGTATCAGTGCGGCTGGCATCCCAGCGTTGGGATACAATTTCAAACCGATGGGAAATTTCCGTACAACGTCCGCCACAGGTAGAGGGGGCACCTCTTACAGCACCTTCGATTATGACGAATTTTCGCAGAACCGTCCCCAACCGCACGACCCACCGGTTTCGGAGGACGAGATGTGGAAGCATATAACCTGCTTCCTTGAAGGGGTAATTCCGGTGGCGGACAAAGTCGGGGTGCGGATGGCACTGCATCCAGATGATCCACCGATCCCTGAACCGTTGGGGGGCGTAGCACAGATCGTATCAACGCTCGACCAATACCGGCGGATTTTCGATATCGTCCCATCCGACTCCAACGGAATGCTGTTCTGTCAGGGATGCGTCACCGAGATGGGAGTGAATGTGTATGAAGCGATTCACGAGATGGCTACCAAAAACAAGATTGTCTTCGTTCACTTCCGCAATGTCCGCGGATGCCTGCCAAGTTTCCAAGAGGTTTTTCTCGATGAAGGCGATATAGATATGCACCGAGCGATGGCGATCTATCAAGATGCAGGCTTTAACGGTCCCTTTATGATGGATCACACGCCGGGATTTCCACAGACGGACGCAGGCAGAGCGGGGCAGGCATACGCGGTCGGATATATTCGGGGGGTGATTCAATCGGTGTATCGGTGAAATGCCGGGCGCGCAGAGAAAGCATAGCGAAACCAATCGTGGCGCAGGTTGCCTAACCTGCGATCGACGGCACACTAGCAGCTGGAATACTTTGGACTGTGTTAGCACACCCTCTTACACACGAACAAACTTATGCAGCAAGTTTTCAACGCCGACTTCGCCGATATATATGTCCCCATGCCGATCAACCCAGATGCCGTGGGCACCGTGGGGCGCATCGTCTGGTCCGCCCAACACGTTCCAGCAGGTGAGCAGCCTTCCGTCGCGGTTAAAGATGCTGACACCGCCGCCTTCAGCGATGTAAACGGTATCGTCTGCGTCAATGTATAATCCACAAGGTCCAAGACGCCCCGGCCACTCGGAGAGGAAACCGCCGTCCGCGTCAAAAATTTGAATGCGATTATTCGTCTCTCTGTCAGCGATCAAAACCCTGCCTTCTCGGTCTGTAAAGACGTTATGAGGAAGCGTGAACTGGCCCGGCGCGTCTCCTTCTTTGCCCCAAGTGTTTAGCAGGTCTCCATCCGGTGAGAATTGATGTATCTGATGCTGACCGTAACCGTCCGAAACATAAATGTCACCGGATGGGGCAACAACAGCGCGAGTCGGCTGGTTGAATGGTTCACCGTAGCCACCCGGCTCATTTGGAGTTCCGAGCGTCTTTAGGATTTGACCTTCTGTAGTGCAGATGCGCACCGTGTGGTCGCCACAGTCGGCGATGTAGATACGATCCTCTGAATCAATAAAAATCTCGTGAGGCAGGCTGAGGAATTCCTCGCCCCATGATGAGAGAAAGCGACCGTCTCGGTTATAGACTACGATGGCTGGATTTGGTTCGCGGTCTACAACGTAGACCTTGTCCTGCGAATCAGCAGCAACGCCCGAAGCGATGCCCAGCGTTCGACCATCGGGACCTTGTCCCCAACCTTTGACAACTTGGTAAGAATATTTACCACTTCCCAATATCATAATTAATATCTCCGGATTTAATTTGTAGATACGAAGTTCCCAGACTGGAAGGATATTCATCTCATCCAAAGACAAATATTATAGCATACTTTTCTAAAATTCCCGAATCTAAAATAATCCCAATTTCTTCATCGAGAAGCCAAACTGCTTAGGATTGTCCAAATGAAAGTACAGCAGATGTTTGAACTTCATGATCGTGTCGCCATCATTACCGGAGGTGCAACGCACTTGGGACGCGCAATGACGATTGCACTCGGCGAGCTAGGGGCTGCTACGGTTATTGCAAGTCGCCGCAAAGCCTTGTGCGAACAGGTTGCAGCCGAGTTACAAGACATGGGCATCAGATGCGTCGGACTTGGCTGTGATGTTACTGACGAATCGCAGGTCAACACACTTGTAGACGAGGTGGTTGAGATGCACGGGCGGTTGGACATAATGGTGTGCAACGCCGGCGGTGCTACGACAGCGAGTTATATCCCTAACGCTTCGATTGATGAGTTCACCCAGACATGGGAGATGAATGTCAAGAGCACCTACATGTGTGCACAAGCCGCAGCCCGTGTGATGATTCCCCAACGCAGCGGTACAATCATTACCCTTGGATCCATCCACGGCTTCCTAAGCGCTGACAAACGTCTCTACGAAGGACTGGATTTCAACCGTTCGGGTCCGCCCTATCAGGCGGCGAAGGGCGGCATAGTAAATCTGACGCGGGCGCTTGCAGTTGAATTGGGGGAACATAATATCACTGTCAACTGTATCAGTCCCGGACAGATTCCGAAATCGACGACAGATCCGGAACTGGCAGAACGGTGTCGCGTGAGTAATCCCCTTGAACGCACTGGGGTCGCTGATGACATCAAAGGTGCTGTTGCCCTGCTCGCCTCACGCGCCGGCAACTGGATTACGGGACATAACCTTGTGGTGGATGGCGGTTGGAGTCTCTGGTAAACGGTAAGATATGGGTCCATACAACTACAAAAACGAGAGAGGTAAAACATGAAAGCACTCCCCCTTGGTCCACTTTACTATGAGTTCAGTCGGCATAACGAGCCGCGCATGCGAATCACGCCGGGCGAGACCGTGTTGGTGGAAGCGGAGGACGCATTTTCGGGACAGATCCGCACCAATGATGATCGACGGGACAAGACCAAGAAACCCTACGGCAACCCGCAGACAGGTCCAATCTGGATCGAAGGCGCTGAACCGGGCGACGCGCTAGCGGTTAAAATTGAGGAGATCCGTCCGAGCATCGGTCAATGTGCCACCCGAACCTCAGATCCTCGACAGCTTGCCGAATGGTTGGGCGATGATTGTCCGCACGGTGTGCACGTCTGTCCTATACGCGACGGACAAATCTATTGGAGCGATGACATTACCATTCCCTACACCCCGATGCTCGGTTGTATCGGGACAGCACCGGATACCGGTGTACCGACAACAGGACCAGCGGGTCCCCACGGCGGGAATATGGACATCATCGAGACCTGTCCCGGCAATACCGTTTACCTGCCGGTATTTGTATCAGGTGGATATCTGTATCTGGGAGATGCACACGCTGCGATGGGGCACGGCGAACTTTCCGCTTCCGGACTGGAAATGCCATCAGAAACAGAAATTACTGTCAATCTAATCAAGAGCAAGAACCTGCCAGGACCTCGAATCGAATCCCCTACAGAAATTATGACTGTTGCCACCGGCTGCCCAATGGAGCGTTCGACCGCTCAGGCTTATGCGTGGTTAATCTTATGGATGGAAGAGGAATTCGGTTGGGATCGTTGGAAGGCGTATGACATCTTAACGCATGTCGGACAGATCTCGGTCGGTTACTATCAGATTGGGACAGTGGCGGCAAAAATCGCCAAGCGATATTTATAAAAGCGTCGTCGGGAACGCAGATCTGCATTCCCATTAGCGCGAATAAGAGGTGATAACAATGTACGGACAAAACGGACGAATCGGCTTGTTGGTGCCATCGGTTAACACGGTTGTCGAACCAGAATTTAACCGAATGATTCCAGAGGGCATCAATGTCTATGCGGCACGGATGCGGAATACGCGGTCGGATGTAGAAGATTCTAAGGCAATGCTTCAACATGTGGCGCGTGCTGCGGATGAACTCGGCAGTGCACATGCAAATGTGATAGCGTTTGCCTGCACTGCGAGTAGTTTTGTGGAAGGCGTTGAGGGCGAAATTGAATTGCGAGATCAGATCGAACGGGCAGGAGAAGCCAAAGCGGTGACGACATCTGGCTCTGTTGCTGGAGCGTTGCGGACCCTTGGGGTTCGGCGTGTCGCAGTCGCCACACCCTACCCGGACGAGCTCAACGTGCTAGAGAAGCAATTCTTGGAGGACGAAGGCATTGAAGTTCTGACAATTGCCGGCATGGGCATCGTAGACGCATTCAGCATTGGAAAAGTAACGCCGCAAGAGACGTATGAATTTGCCCGGCGCGTTTGGCAGGATGACGCTGATGGAATGTTTATCAGTTGTACCAATCTGCGTACCATTGACGTGCTGGCACGATTGGAAGCGGAACTCGGCGTGCCGGTCATCTCTAGCAACTTGGCGACATGTTGGGGTTGTTTGCGAGCCTTAGGGCATCAGGATCCGATTGACGGGTACGGCAGGCTTCTGTCGGAACGACTCGGTGCATAAAGGAACAGCGCGATGTCCAGTATCGTCGATATGTTCAAACGCATGAACTTGGATACGCCCGGATTAGAGACGGTCAAGGCAGCGATAGAAACTGGGAATTATCCCCGCGCCGAAGCAGCCTATCTGGCATACTACCGTGCGCGAAAGCCACCGATCCTCGATTGGCACACCGAGCATCGAGGAGGACGTTCCTTTGAGACTAACTCAACGGGCTGGAATTTTCTGACTACCATCCCAGAGTTAATCACTTGGCGCGACCGTGAGAAAGTTAAAGGATTAATCAGTCTCGAAAAAGGCTACACCTTCAGTCGCACCGAGGGTATAAAGCCGTCCGAGTATACCCTATTAGATCTGGCTGATATGCTCTTGGATAACACGGTTTTTATCCCTTATCATCCCGAAGACGGTGTCCAAGATCTGGGTCCCAATTGGAACTGGGAGCATGTGCCTCCTGTCGTTGGGCAGCGATGGACGCTGAGTCTACCATACCAATACTGTCTGCGTGCCTTAGCGCAGGCGTATTGGCTAACCGATGATGAGCGGTATATCGCGAAACTGGTCAAGATTGCGACCCACTATGTCGGTTATGTGGATGGGAGGAGTTCGTGGATCTGGATTCCCGACATGCAGCTTGCTCGCAACTATCAGCAATTGATGCCTTTCATCCTTTCTTGGGAACGGTTATCATCCAACGATTTTTGCGCGATTCAATCTTGGCTGTCAGGCGGTTGTGCCGCATCGATGGAAGCAGTGAACGATGCACCGGGCAATCAACTCCTGTTTAACGGTCTTGGGTTGGCGTGGATAGGGGTAGGAATGCCAGAGTTTAAGGACGCGGCGCGGTGGCGTGAACGCGGTTTCAGTCAAGTCGAAGAGTTTTTTGGTGAGGGGGCATTCTACCCAGATGGCTCGTCTAAAGAGAACTCCTACGGCTACGTTGTCGGTGCCTCCGCAGCAGGGTTAGAAGCTCTAACATTGGCACAAGCGAATGGCTGGCATTTTTTGAAAGATCTGCATCGACCAATGTTATTGCGAGCTGAGTTCCTCGCTTCCACCGCTAAACCGGATGGCAGCTATGTATGGACGGGCGATAGCACACGCGGCTCCGCCTTCGATTATGTAGCAGCAATGGCAGATTCAGAAAACCGGACGGATCTGCAATACATCGTTAGCTTCGGAGAACGTGGCACGCCTCCGCCGCGCAAATCGTCGTGGTACGCGTACGGCGGCGTTGGTGTGATGCGGAGTGATTGGGGGCGTGAAGCTAACTACCTGTTTTTTGATGTCGGACCGGTAGGTGTTATACATGGCCACGAAGGAAAATTAGCGGTGGAGGTCGTCGCCTACGGTCGCTCGCTGGTGGAAGATTTGGGTATCCACACCTATGCAACAACTGAACAGGATATTCCGTTCCACCAATTCTTCATAGCATCTGCTGCACACAACACAGTCATCGTGGATGGAAAGACCCAAGTTCGACTGACCACCGGACCATTCACAACGGATCAGCGGCTGCCGAATCCGTGGTTCAGCACGGCGACATGTGATTTTCTTTCGGGGAGTTATACCGAAGGTTACGGGGATGCCGAAGGCAATGAAATTGACAGATCGGTCGTTCATCATCGTAACGTCATTTTTGTTAAGGGACGCGAGGAGGACGAGCCGGAGTATTGGATCATCACCGACCATCTGACCGGCGACGGTGTCCACACCTGCGAACAGCTTTTTCATCTGATTCCTGTTGAGGTCAGTGTGGATCCGGGCATGAAAACTGTGCAAACAGTGACGCTAAATCAACCCAACTTGGCATTTATCCCAGCGGTCATTGATGGGGTTGATGTGGAGGTCATTGAGGGACGTACCGAACCCAACCTTCAAGGCTGGTATTGTGGCGGCGGTCCCCGTCCGACCCCCGCGCCGTGTGTGACCTATCGCCGGACGGGAAGGCTGCCCACTATTTTTCAGACAGTCCTTTTGCCAATGAAAGCGGATAAAGCAGTCTTACCCCAAGTTGAATCGCTTGGCACTCCCGGCGACGGTTGGATCCACATTAGATTCCCGGACGGCCAGGAGGACATCTACTGTTCGTCAGCGCAAACGGGACATCAGCAGTTGGAGGACATCAGCTTTACCGGAGATGCAGCATTGCTACGCCGCGACAGCGATGGTAAACTCTTGGATTGGGCAGTTGTTGGCGGAGATAACCTGCACTATCGCGGAGAAACCCTTCCCTCAACCCGCGAATAGAACGGTCCATTGCTCTTGGACAGAAATCGTGCCACAGTAGTCGTAGGGGCGGGGTTTCCCCGCCCGAACATTTCGAGTTTTGGACAGGTTGTAGGGCAAACCCCCCGATAAATCGGGATTAAGAAACTTGTGGTTGCCCGTCTTTAGTCTCTGTTTTTTTATTTCCGTGGATTCATGTTAATTCGCGGAGGTTTTAATTCTTTGCCAAGTTTAAGCAGGAAAACCTATTATGCAATTGTCTAATGAACAAGTGGAACAGTTCTGGGAAAATGGGTTCATCATTGTGGAAAATCTGCTTGACGCCGATGAGGTCACATCACTTCTTGCCCACGCCGAATGGGTGGCAAGCGGCAAAGCTGCTCACATCCCGGAAGGACAACTCCAGATCGAGCCGCGTGTGAGAGCCGGGGAGGCTCAGGCGGAGAACTACGCGGATTCCCTTCGGAAAATGAGTCACCTTGCCTTCTACGATGAGGGATTTGAAAACCATGCCCGGAATCCGAAGATTCTGGATGTTATTGAATCGCTGCTGGGTTCCGACATCAAACTATACCAAGACCAGCTTTTCATGAAGCCACCGCGAATCGGCTCGCGACAAGGCTACCATCAGGATATGCCGCTCGGATTCTACATTGATCCGCCCGACATGGTGACCTGCTGGGCGGCACTTACCGATTCAACAATCGAGAATGGGTGTGTCTGGATGCTGCCCGGCACGCACAAATTCGGCATCACAGAAAAATCGGAATGGGCAGAATATGAGCAGATGTCGATTGAGGGCAGCCTAGCCGAGGAATGTCCATTGGAGTTGAAGGCGGGTGATTGCAGCTTCCACCACGGTCTCATTCTCCATAGCAGTCGTCCCAACCTAACGAATCAGCGACGGCGAGGATACGCAACGCACTACGTCAGCGCCAAGTGTCGATATACAGGACCACCGGAAAGAGAAAACGACGCGATGCTAATGCGTGGCAAATCTATACCGGGGCGCATTTAAAAGATTTGCTTCTGTTTTTAAATATGTCGTAGGTTGGGTTGAGCGATGGTGAAACCCAATTCTAGTACACCAATGTACCAATGAACTGATGAACCAACATAACTATGCACACGAGCACATTACTCAAATCTTCGGACTTTCAATATTGGCGACTTACTGATGATAGGCGCATTAGTGCGGACTTCGGGACGTTCTGCCCGGATTATCATGAACTTGACCGCATCGGCGTTATTTCTCCCTATTTTGAAGACGGAATCCTGCATACCGGAGATGCGTTGTTAGCGCTGACAACCGCTTTCTATGATGTTCTCCGCTCACAGGGCACCGATTTCTTCGACTATCCGCAACACTTTGCATTTATTGGCACAAGTGGAGATATTATTCACGCACACGGCGGGCGAGTACCGATCGATCAGATTGGCACCGGTTGGGGGAATCTGGATGTTTGGCCCGATTCAAAATGGATTACAACACATCGAAGCGCTACCGGGATGCTCAAGCAGATTTTCGATTTTCAAATAAATCGGTTGTTCTTGCCGCACGGTTTCAAACCGGGATTCGACGAATCACCCCTTCCCGCCTATGCGCGTAAGATGCTCAGCACTCGGCTTAAAACCGTCTATTATTTCAACACGCCGTTTCCCAATATAGAGATTTGCGCCTCCCAGCAGGTCGCAGATCTGGTGCAGAAGAGCATCGACCAACTTCCCAACGCGGAAGATGTTCCAGGGCACCAAGCGCGGGAGCACAAAGCTGAGCCCCGCACCCAGCACAGATTCCCTTCTGTCGAACGGTATCGACAGGTAAGCGTTGATGAGTTCCTCGAAGATATGGTGGGCTGTTTCGAGGGGGATTGAGGGAAGGAGATCGAGAGATGGCGCGTTACCCCCAAGCGATTCTGGTATCCTGCGAGATACCGTGGGACAAAAACGAGAACCTGATGGAGGACCTGTTTCGGCAGGAGGTACAGCATACCCTGAAAGCAGGGTTCAATCATCTGTATATCTTTGGCACCGCTGGCGAAGGACATGCGGTGGATCTGGCTCGTTTTAAGCAGATTGTTCAGATCTTCTACGAAGAGACGCAGGACCCCGACGTTCACCCAATGGTCGGTGCCATCGGTTTGTCCACGGCGAACATCGTTGAGCGTGTGGGATACGCACACGACGTCGGTTTCCGTACGTTCCAAACCGTTCTGCCGAGTTGGGGTGCGTTGAACGACGACGAGATCATAATTTTCTTCAAAGATCTGTGTGGGACGTTCCCGGACTCACAGTTCCTGCACTACAATCTCCCGCGTGCGAAGCGGCTCCTTGGCGGTGTAGAATACCGACAATTGATTGATGTAGTTCCCAATCTGGTCGCAACAAAGACAACAAGTGGCGGCTTACCCGGCGCAGCTGATCTGATGCACCACTCATCTGAACTCCAACACTTCTTCGGAGAATGGAATTTTCCTCACGGCTGCATGTTTGGGGAGTGCTCACTGCTCGCTTCATTTGGTCCAATGACGCCTCATAAGACGTGGGAGTATTTTGAAGCAGGACGCGCGCAGCAAATCGAAAAACTTTTCCGGTTACAGCACGACTTTCACAGGGTGTGCATGGATATTCTTCACCCGGTGTGGGAGAGGGAACGGATAGACGGCGCTTACGACAAAATCATTGTGCGGTTGGGTGGGTTAGAAGAAATGCCGCTACGCCTGCTCTCACCGTATCAAAGCTTCACGGAAGCGGAGTATCAAGCGTGTAAGCAGATACTCCATGAAAAGTACCCAGATTGGGTTCAGAGGGAGTTATGACATCACTCAATTTCAAATCGAGAGTACCTGTTTTTGATGCTAATGTGCGAGTTGGAGATCTGCTCGACGAGCCTGCCCCTTACCGTGACCGGGAGGGATTATTGGCTGAAATGGATCGGCATGGGGTTGAGCAGGCGCTCATCTATCATGCACACGCTGACAATGTCAGCGCTATCGTTGGTAACGACTATTTGGAAGCGTGGCTTGGAGATGACGGGCGCACCCATCCGCAATGGATGGTTATCCCTACAGCGGATTCAATTGCACAGATTCAATCGCTTCACGCTGAAGGCAGGGTCAACTGTGTGCGGTTGTTCGATACTGGGCAGCGGGACTTGCCCTTCCGTCCATGGGCTTACGATACGCTGCTATCTTGGCTCAGTGAGGAACGCGTTCCCGTGTGGATCCAACTACCGGAGGCAGATGCAGATGCATTGGTTACAACACTTCAGGCATATCCAAGTCTGGTAACCGTCTTGGTGGGAGCGCATTACGTCCATGCGTTGTGGTTGCGTCCAATGTTAGCTGCTTTACCGAATGCTCACTTGGAGCTAAGTCGCTACGAACCGATCTGCGAGATAGAATCTCTGCGCGACGAATTCGGGGCCGAGCGGTTGGTCTACGGCTCGTGGTATTCCCGCTATGCGATGGGACCGATGCTGTTTTATCTGCATCACACCAACTTGAACGATGCCGAACTCACATCAGTTTGTTCTGGGAATCTTGAGCGTATTCTGAGAGGAGGAACACAATGATTGACGGAACGCAAGTCATCGATTTTCACGGACATGTGGGGCGCTGGGATCCACTTGGCATGAACGATGATCCGAAGTTAATGCTCCACGCAATGGACTCGGCAGGCATTGACAAATCCTGCGTGTTCGGAATCTTCCATCCCGACGGCACGACCAGCAATGATCAAGCCGCCCATTTTATCGCGCAGCATCCGGATCGTTTTATCGGTTTTGCCTACGTCTCACCGATGATGCCGGAGCGGATGGTGCCAGAGTTGACCCGCGCGATTGACCAGTTGAAATTCCCCGCCATTAAGCTCTATCCGCCCTACACCCTTTGGCCCTTTAATCAACCGCAATGGCATCCTATCTACGAGTTTGCGAATGAGCGAGGACTGGCGGTCCTTTTTCATACCGATGATGGAGAATTAAGCCGCCCCCGGTATCTGTCTGAGCTTGCACCGCAATATCCGAACGCCAAATTTGTCTCCGGACACGCCGGTAACGTCATCGAACCCCGCGCTGAAGCTATCGCTGCCGCACAGGCACATCCCAACGTCTATCTCGAAACCTGTTCTACCTATCGGACGCCCGGCGTGATTGAGCAGTTAGTGAATGAGGCAGGCGCCGATCGGGTGCTGTTCGGCTCGGATACACCCTTGATGGACCCGCGGCCCCAGATCGGCAAAATTATCACCGCGGATATTTCTGGCGAAGCCAAACGGTTGATCTTGGGCGGCAATGCCCGCCGTTTATTGGGCTTATAACCCGACTGTACACATACATACGATCAACCGAGGGCTGTTAGTAACTCACGCTGGCCCGACAGACGCTGCTCCCGATCGTTTGCGAAGCGTTTAATCCCGGCGAGGATCGACTCGGCGTCGAGATGCGCTTCGGCTATTACATCCGGTTCAGTGCCACCCGTAAGCCACTGGTTATCCCAATCTGCGGTCAGTGAATAGGCGTCCGTCAATGGTCCTAGATTTCTGATGGGCCAAACGCGTTGTGTTCCTGTACTCACCACCATCAGGTCATACCGCGCTTCCGGGGGCAATACGGCTTGCCGATAGGCGTCAGGCTGTAGATCGAATAACTCTTCGCTCACAGCGGCAATGATTTTCACGTTTATGCCTGCCGCCTCCAGATCGGGGATAATCTGGACCAAGTTGACCGTAGAGTTAGAGCCTTGGACGACTACATAGCCATGTTTGGGTTTGTCCGGATTAAAATCGCGGATGACGTATAGCCCTTTGGCTGCCGCTTTAAGGTCGGTGTCTGCGAACGTGCTGCGGTCAGCTACTGGGAAATCTGGACGCGCAACTTCAATGATAATCACTCCGACCTGCGGATCCCGAGCCGCAACTTCAACAGCAGCAAAGTAGCCTGAAGCGACATCGTTGTAGTCCCAAAAACTTACATGTATTGCCTGACCCCTCGGAAACAATTTCCACACCTGCGGCGCAAAAATACCGAAGTGCGTTCGTGCATCAGCGGCGGTTTCTGGGCCCGAATGGCCCGCGAGAATGTTAAGTACTCCCAGTCGGAACGGGCTATCCTGATTCTGCTGACTCCACACACGCGCGGGCAAGTACATCAGCGGTGTAAAAGCACCATAGGTGCCGCTCAATGCCCAGACTCCAGCAAACTTCTCTGCATCGAGCGAGGCACTTTGACCAACCAATCCGATGGCACTCGACACATTCCCGGCTTCTTGGATAGGAGCTTTGAACCGCGTACCAGCTGGATTCGTCTCCGGATTATAATGTCCCCAGAGGCTGCCGTGCTCAACATTAATGGACTCTGATAGGTCGGCGGCGAGGGTGATAAAGCGGTTATCCGTCACATAATTCATCCACTTGATAATTTCTGAAATTGCACGGCGGGTTCCAGCCACCTCTCCGGGTTCCTTGAACAGGCTGATATCTACCTCCTGTTCCTCTCCCGACACCGGATTCGTTGCAGTGAGTGTCTGCGGTTCGATAGGCAGATTTTCCACCTGAAGTTTATCATCCAGAAATGGATCACTCTTGGTATCAACCCGCAGCGGCAAATCATCCTGAACCGAATCGCCAATGGCGACGAGGCGATTAGCAAGCCAGTTTCCGAGACCGTTTTGGTCAAGCAGCGACATTACCACATCAATGTTGGTTTTGAATTGTATCAGACGCTCACGCTCATCCGTTATCGGTCCTTGACGAATACCCTCGAATTCCACCCCATACCGTTTCTCGAAAGTTTCTGCCAAGGCAACGAAATATTCTTCGTTCATCTTAAAACCATACGGGTGGCTTGGATAGCTGACCAACTGGTCCCCATACCCTTCAATCTTCCCATCTACCGCACTGGGCCAATACCCCTTGACTGTCCTGCCGATAACGATCATGGGGCGTCGATCCTCTACATCCCAATCTTCCATCGTTTTGAGAACTGCTAGGATCTGGTCATAATCATTGCCATCCTCAAGCGAGAACACATTCCAACCGTAGGACGTCCACTGTTCCTCAAGTTCGTACTGCTTATACTTTGAGTCGATTACCCCGCCCACTAAGGTATCGTCGATTCCTGCGTTATTATAAGAGAGCAGGATACGCAGACGTTTTCCCACCTGCATTGCGAGTCCCTGTGTTTTTAGCTCTTGCGCGTGTCCTTCGGTCATGGCGAATTCGCCTTCAAGCGCGAGCACTTTTAGTGATTCAGGGGCATCCAAAAAGTTCCAGAAGGCCGCTTTGCCAGCCGCTGTCGCGATACCAATACCAGAGGGACCCCCGTTGACGTCGTTAGTCAGATCAGTCGTTTCGGAATGCCCCGCCAGCGACCGGATCCCGCGTAGTTGTGCTTGTGCAAAAAGCGGATGGCCCTCCAAGCCGTTCTCTTGCAGTAAAGTCTTTAACGCCCCTGCACCACGTCGGAAACCGAGTGCATCAATCGGCAACATGGCAATTTCCGGTGCTACCTTATAACGCGGATCTCCCGTAGCCGTATGCGTTCGTGCCATCGCTTCGCCCATAATCATCCATAACGCATACGCGGTAGGAATGTTATGCCCACCCGCGAGCATGAACTTATCGCCGAACGGATGCTTCGGGTTACGGTAGTCGTAGCACAATCCCCCAAGTTCTGAACCCGCTAAATGGATCGCTACATTGTAGGGCGTGTAAGCCAACGGTCCGCCAAAATGCCCCGTCTGGGCATAGTTACCAAGCAACACCAACGTCATACAGGTCATGTGACCGATATCCTCAAAGCGTTCCCGATCGTATGTCGCGGTTAATGCCTCAACAGGTGATAGTAAGGTGTTCGCATCGAGCGTATTTTGCATCTTTATTCCTAGTGTGTTAGAGGTTTGTGAGTGAATATATCGAAAAATCCCGATCCGTGAGTAAAGTTCCGTTCCGATGTTACTGTATCGTAGCTATTTCGTCGAGGGTTGGTAGGTTGAGTGTTCTGAAATTCCGAGCTATCCAGAAAACAGTAGCAGAATTTTAAGGTGGGAAGATGTTTCGACGAAGACTATTTTGTCAAATCAGTTAATTGATGTGCGACTATTATCTAAACTATAGTGAATTCTAAAAATAAAGAGACACTTTCGCTCCCTCGGTAGGTGCGGTTTCTAACCGCACCGCATACACACCGTTGGTTGGGTTGAAACGGCGCGGTTGGAAACAGCGCCTACCAATTTGGAGTGTTTCATTAATTCTAAGATCTACTATAAACTGCAAATGATGTAGAGTGAAACTGCTAGTTACGAGAACTAACCACTTAAACATCCCGTCACATGTGCTAGGTTATCGCCAACATGAACACGATGAATACGTCGCAACATAATGACAACGCCGTCGCTCTCGGCTCTAACTTCCGCAACAACCGTACCAAAGGGATCTCGAACCGTACCCAAACACTGACCGGAACTAACTTCATCCAGCAGGGCTACTTCGGAGCGGAAGTAGCCGGCAACAGGCGTCGAGATAACGCTGTCCATATTCCCATCCCCGGATAAGTGATGCGTTACAGGACGAAGTTGAGGTTGACCGTCCAGCATATCGAGATGTTTCATCACATTGATTACGCCAGTAGTAAAACAACTTACATCAGACGGATGTGCATAGCCACCGCCACCAGCTTCGGTATAGATCGCCGGTACACCGAAATCCGTGGCAGACGACAAGGTTCGACCGGGAGGCATTGGTGGTGGATGCTCCCAAATCACCGACGCCCCAAATGCCAGCGCCCCAGCTCGCGAGCGTTTGCCAAGTTCATCGTCACTGTGGGTGAAACCAATAAGCGATGGGATTTCGGCAGTTACACCCCCGCTGTGCAAGTCAATAACAAAGTCTGCCGGCTTTATCAGTCTATGAGCGATCCAGTAAGCAATTCGTTGGGTGATAGTACCGCTGGGATCGCCGGGAAAAACCCTTGCCAGATTCAGCCCATCAATTGGACTACTGCGAAGGACGGATTCATATGCAGGCACATTACAAATCGGCACCATTACCAGCGCACCGCGTAATGCGTCGGATGCTACGCGACGAAAAACTTCAGGGATGGTTTCGACCCCTTCATACTCGTCGCCGTGCACCGCTCCTAAAACCACCAAGGTAGGACCAGCAGTTTCCCCTATTACGTAAAGAAGTGGTAAGCGCCAGTCGCCCCCATCTGCTCGCGGGCTAACTTCTAACCATGCAGATGCCTTAGAATCACGGGGCAATTGCGAGATATTGAAATCTTCAAAACGCACTGCTCTAGGTGTCTCCTCCTAGTGGCCTCCGACTTCGCCAACCTGAATCTCAATTTCATCCCGATCTCGGATTCGCTCCACCAATCCGTCGCGAATATCAACAATACGGTCGGAAACATCGAGCATCTTTAAATCGTGGGTTGCCGAAATCACGGTTACCCCCTGATCAACATTAAGCTCTTTAATTAAATCGATAATTTCGCGTCCTATAACCGTGTCAAGGTTCGCCGTCGGTTCATCCGCCAAAATAATACTTGGACCATTTGCGAACGCGCGCGCAATGGCGACACGCTGCCGCTGTCCACCAGATAACTCATCCGGTCTATGGTGAACCCGTTCCCCTAATCCAACTTTCTCCAGCAACTCGGCACCCTTGTCGCGACGCTCGCTTGCCGACAGACCTGCGAAAATCATCGGCAGCGTTACGTTTTCGAGTGCCGTCATAACGTGTAATAGATTATAGCTTTGGAAGATATAACCGACCCTGTGACACCGGAACCATGCGATTTGTGACTGGCTCAACTGCCCCATATCTTGGCCATCGATGAAAACTTTACCGGCGGTTGGAAGGTCTAAGGCACCGATCATATTGAAAAGAGTTGATTTGCCTGAGCCAGACGGTCCCATCAATGAAATATATTCTCCGCTATAGATCTCCAAATCAATCCCGTCGAGTGCTCTGAGCACGTTAGTCCCCATACGGTATTCCTTAACAACCTTTTCCGTTTTGACAACGACGTCTGCCATTCATGTCCCTCCTAAACTTCAGTCCGCATCGCTTCCGCTGGGGGAAGCTTTGCAGCACGCCACGCTGGAAACGCCGCGCCGATAACGGATAGAATCATGCCGAGCACACAGCCAGCGAGAATAATCAATAACACCCCGAACCTGACAGGCTGCTCAGCCAGTACCGGTAGCAGGGGAAAATAAAAGAACAGATCCAAACCGTAATCCTTGAGCCCCAGTAGAAGCGATCCAAGGCAACCAATGAGTGCTCCAATGAGAGCACCCGCAAGCCCTTGAAATCCAGACTCCAATAGGAATAACCTCACGACAAAGCGATCCAAGGCACCGAGACACTTCATCGTGCCAATCTCTTGAAAGCGCTCCGTGACTGCCATCAGCATGGAATTAGCAATTCCAACGACGCAGACAATTAAGGACATGATAATTAACCATTTATCTTTCATGGTAATCCCTGTCGATTCTTCTTCTTCAAAGGTGGTGATCTCCTGCTTTGAGCCGCTCTCTTTCATTGCCATAGTCACTTCGTTATTCACCAGAACCGATACCAGAAATGCGATCCCCAATGTAATTCCCGCAGTCGTAATAACGGATCGTCCGAAACGGATCATCAAGCTTTGAAAGCTAATCCGCACAGATTCCATGAATGGGAGTTCAATCTGTTGCCCAATTGTACCTCGTGTCTGTTGTTCCAAATTCCATTCCTCCTGATTTCTAAAATTGCAGGTTCATTTTATCATGCTGCAACAATAAAGTCAAGCCTTGCCTTAGTGAATTCAGGGCAATCACATACAAATAGTGTGTAGTACTTTGGCGCATCACAATGGAAATATACGCGTAGCCTCAGGTTGCCTAACCAGTCATCGGATCCGAATTAGAAACCTCGATTTAATCGAGGTCAGTTTCTGCAGGGCTGCAGTGGCTAATTCCGGGCACCGGTTTCTCAACCTCCTAACCCCTATAATAGATGTAATCCCTTTGTAACGAAAAAAACTTTGAAGATCCACGAGGGGAATGAGATCAGCCGTGCAAGCCGCTTGGATACGTGCTGTATTCGACAAGAATTTCCACATCTTCGACAATTACTCCACCTACAAATCCAGCGGGACGTTCTTTCAGCGCTACTTCTAATACGTTTCCTCCCTGCTGTGGTCGCACACGTTCTAAATGAAATTCCAGCCACTGCCCTGCGTACGGGTCTCGCGATCTGATAATCTCGCGTGTGCATCGTTCCTCTGCCAGAGACTGTCCGTTTAACGCTACCTCAAATGTATCTGCGCTCACTAGGTTGGTCAGACCGAGCCGGAGTCGAACGCTCTGTATTCGGTCGTTCTGAGTGTCATCAGCGATGGAGAAGGGGATCTGATAACGTGCCTCTCCATCGGCCGCTGGAATTTCTACCGGTAGAAAGGCTTCGTAATCGTGGCCACTTGTCGCTTCGGAACGTCGGCGTAAAAAGTAGTGTTTATCGTGCTCCTTGATCAGTTCTGGATCGCCTAATTCTGTGAGGGTGCGGCGCTCCGCATCGCCTAGAGGCCAAGGCAGAAACCATGTGTATAGCCCATCAACCCCACGTGCCCAAAAGTTTGCCGCCGCTGCTCGCATCATGGCAGGTGTTGCATCTTCTACCGAATAGAATCGCCGGTCCTCTTCGCTGTAGTACGGTTGCAGCATGGCATATACCGAAATGTCGTTTTCGTGCGCTTCCTGTACCAACCAATCAATCGGCATGTTTGCGTCAAGCACAAAAAAAGCATACACCATTGGAACCACAAAATCTACCAGTCCCTCTCGGAGCCAAGTCTGTACATCCAGTCCCGTCCTTTGATTAAGTTCTAAGGTGGGATATATCCGCGCACCGATCTGTCCAGGTCCGCCCGGCCGACTGCGTACCATTTCAGCGGCATTCCGAACAAAATCGGTCATGACCGCGGTGTACTCCGGTGCGTCTTCCGGTGTGAGCCAGAAGGGACTTCCACCTGGGGCTGCTGCGAAATCCAATTCTACCCCTTCCGTAGGGTACTGTGTGGCGAGTTCTTCTAGCACAGCGAACTGATGGTCTCGGACTTCCGGATGGACGAACCCACGTCCGCCGTTTGCCAGTGCGTGCTGCGGGGCCATACCGCCGTAACCTCCCATGCGTAAGCTGGCAAAAAAGTCCATGCCCTTGTCATGGGCGCGGTCGATAAGGAGCGTCAGCGGATCGATGCCTCGGGCTGTCAGGCTTTGCATGTTTTCCCAGATCCGCCAGTAAGGAGCGCTGTCAAAGGGACGGATGTCGTCGCCAAACTGCATGCCGACCTTGGAAGGATAAAATAACCCATCAGCACGCGATACTCCATAAACAAAGGTGTCACAGCTGGTGCCAGCGACCTCGTCCACGGCGGACCACGCCTCTTCTAATCGTATCGGCGGTTCAAAGACAAACAGGTAGTAATGACGTGCATCATTGAAGTAGAGTGTTCGGTGCTGTCTCATCGCAAATATCCCTTCTTGTGCCTTTTTTACGAAGATGGAGGGTGGGTAGTGCTCGGTGCTTTTTTAGATCTTGACAGCCAAATGTTAGCCTATTATAATCGAAGGTCAAGACATAGTCACCATAATTTTACACTTTTTTCGCGTTTTTATAGAATTGGATGAAATCATGAATACAGAATCTCTTCGGGCAGATGTGATTGTTATTGGGGGTGGCGTAATCGGCTGTGCAGTTGCCTATAACCTCGCTAAAGCACAGGTAAAAACACTGGTTATTGACAAGGCATTTAACGTTGGACGAGAGGCGTCGTGGGCGGGCGCAGGAATCTTGGCATCTCATGCGTCAACCCACGATCCTTATGCTGAACTCTGCCGAGCGAGCCTGGCGCTTTATCCGGCGTTGGCGGAGGCTTTACAGGCAGAAACGCAAATAGATATTGAGTTTATCCGGTCCGGTTCAATCGCGGTATTCTTCACCGATGAAGAGAAGCAAGGGTTGACAGGTCTGGCTTCACGGCGGCTCGATCGAGGGTTTTCTGCGGAGGTACTGACACCGGAGGAGGTGTGGGAATTAGAACCGGCAATCTCGCAGTCGATTGTCGGTGGGGTGCGCTTCCCGCACGATGCTCAGGTTAGAAATCCCAAGCTGGTGCGAGCATTGGCAAAAGGGGCGGCGCTACTCGGAACAGAGTTTTTGCTTGGAAACCCTGTGACTGCGTTTCTACGGGAAGGGGAACGTGTGGTGGGAGTTGAAGTGAATGGAGAGCGCGTTTACGGTGATAAAGTTGTAATTGCGTCGGGGTGTTGGTCAGGAACAATCGCTGCCCAACTCGGTGGTACACTGCCGATGGAGCCATCGCGTGGACAGATCGTATTAGCTGAATCAATGCCCCCGCTCCTACGGCACGTCATTGATGGACTAGGAGTGTATCTAGTCCCACGCGCGGATGGGAGGATCTTGATCGGTGCCACCGTTGAATTTGTTGGCTATGACAAACGGACAACGCTGGAAGGCACACGAGAAATGATTGAAGCCGGGATCGGGTTGATGCCAAGCCTTGCCGAGAAATCCTTCGTACAGACGTGGGCGGGATTACGTCCCTACGCAAAGGGTGGGCCCTATATCGGGGAATTGCCGAGTTTTGACAATGTGTTCGTTGCTGCCGGACATTTCAAAAACGGAATTCTGCTTGCGCCAATCACGGGGAAACTGATTAGCGAATTGATTACAACAGGGAATCCATCTATGTCACTATCGCCATTCAGCTTGTAACGAAGCGATTTGTAAAATGTACGACCATGGACGCGATTTTCACCTGATATCATCGGCACTTCTTTACGGCATTTTACGTTTCACGTTTTATGCACTATGTGTGTCTTATCGCATCAATCGGTGTAAGTTTCGCGGCGCGACTGGCCGGGTAGTATCCGAAAAATACACCAACACCCCCGCCAGCGGAAACAGCCGTCAACACAGACTCGACGGTGATGACGGAGGGCCACTCAATAAGATCTTTCATAAACTTGCTGACCGCCCACGCAAACCCACTACCCAACGCCGCGCCTAGAGCAATGCCGATAAGGCTACCAATAAGGCACAGGATAACAGATTCGATAAGGAACTGTGCGCGTATATCCCGGTTCTTCGCACCAACGGCTTTACGCAGCCCAATCTCCGGGATGCGCTCTGTGACGGACACCAGCATAATGTTCAGAATGCCAATCCCCCCAACAACCAAAGCCACAGAGGCGATGATGACGAGAATCATTTCAATAACCATGATAATTTGGTTCGCGGATTCTAGCTCCTCCTTCATCACCCATGTTTCAAAAAACTCCTCGCCATCGTGGTTTCGCTTTAGGATCGTCTTGACTTCCTCCACCGCTTGATCCACAGACTGATGATCTATTGCGCGAATCAGGATATGCCCGACGCGATCATTCCCCCAAAAATGGGTCTGCGCTGTGGTAATTGGAATAAAAATTTGGTTGTCTTCACTACCTTCTGGATCGAGCCCCTTGCCTCTGGACTCCATCACCCCCACGACGGTAAACCGCTGATTGTTAATTTTTATCTCTCTACCAATTGGGTCAAGTTCTGCAAATAGATCCCTCCAGATCTCCTCACCAATCACACAGACCTTGCTCCAGAGACTAAGATCATCGTCAGACAAGAATCTGCCATATCCGCTATACCACTTGCGTGCAACCTGATACTCTTCAGCGGTGGCTTGCATCTGAGCGAACTTGCGCTTCCCATCAACGGAAAGGGTCGCACTGCCCCCAGCCTCCGGGGTTGCTACCTCAACGGAGGGGCACTCGGTTTGAATCGCACGCACATCCTCCATTTTCAGGTAGTGCTTGCTCGGATTCCGCATCCATTTCTCGTTCTTACGAATCCACTCGCGTCGATATACCCCGAACATACTCGGTCCGCCAACCTTTTCGACCTCCCACATCAGGAGTGTCTTCGCACCCGCTCCGAAGGACATCATCGCAATGACACCCGCAATGCCAATCACGATGCCTAACATGGTCAAGAACGACCTCAATTTGTTTGATCGTAAAATTGAGAGTGCGGTGATTACCCCTTCTAACAGTTTCATCTAATTTCCTTTTCTGATTTTGCCTGCCTGTCTACAAGAAGCATTCTCTCTCATTTAAGCCAAGTTGTCAAGTCCAAAACCCTCGGCACGGGGAGAAAGTGGTCAGCGCTTTTCCATTGCGGGCATAAACCCCGTGTGATAGAATACCCACGAATCCAATGTTCAAGATCGTATATCTGAATAGAGTATTTTACTGCTTGTACATCATTCAGACGATAATGCAGCATCCAATGTTTAGAAATCAGTCTTCGCGAAAGATTAGGAGATGTCAAGGATAGCCAGAGAGAATCGATGTGTCCTGTTCGATTGGGGCGACACCCTAATGCGGGACTTACCGGAATTTAGCGGCGCGATGGTTACTTGGCCCCATGTTGAAACCGTTCCCAACGTCAAAGAGGTACTTGTCGAACTTCGTCCACAGTGGACACTCGTGCTTGCCACAAATTCAGTAGATTCAGATGAGACGGCAATCTGGAAGGCACTTGGCCGGGTCGGGCTCCATTCGTCACTGGATAGGGTGTACTGTTTCCAAAGTATTGGCCACAGTAAGCCGGCACCAAAGTTCTTTGACTATATCGTTGAAGATCTTGGGATGGATAGGCGGCGCATGGTTATGGTAGGTGATGGCTTCGAGAAGGATGTGCTGGGGGCAAATCATTCAGGGATTCGTGGTATCTGGTTTAACGAATTATCTGATGAGATAAGGTTCGGAAAGATGTACAAGACGATTTGTGACTTCCGATCTCTGCCGGCGACACTTGCGGAGTTCGGCGTCGAATCCGATGGCTAATATGATCTTCCATAACCTCCCTTCCTGATGGGGGAGATCAGAACGGAAAATTTCTGTTGATGAGAGATATTGTGGACAATAGCTATGCCGCTGATTCACGGAAACCCCTTGAAACTCCGCTGTCCGCGATAAATCGGGCTGCTGCGCGGACCGTGGAGAAGTAGTGATCCCATACCCTCGCCTCACCACGCGCAAAGAAATTAACTCCCATCGCTTACAGCTACAGCAGTTGAAGCAGGATAGCATAGCCGCATGGATTCTGCTTGATACTGTAACGGTTGGAACCCGCTTCTGGCTCAGCTTTCTCGAACATACCTTCCACCAAACCCAAGGGCGAGAAGCTATTCGGAGCCACTTTCGAGAGTGGGCACACACCGCCCAAACATCTGACCGTATTTACCTTCTCGCGCAGGAAAACACCGACGCACCCTGCTACGATATAACCGATTACGTCCAGCACTGCGTGGACGGAGATCTCTCCGTTGCAGACCGATTAAAAGGGCGAACAATCTTTCGATTGTATCAAACGGAATCGCACGGGTATGACCTGTTAAGTCAACAGGGTGTCGATACACTCACTCATCAAATTTTGGAGAGATACATCCATGAATTTCGCGATCTTATACAACACCCCGTTGTGGGCTTCTGCTGCGAATTTCCGACGTTTCTGTCTCCCCTTAGGGTGCCAGAGACCGTGATTCCTTGGAGCGACGCGTTTGCGAAAACTTTGGACCCCGAGCTCCTCGCTCATCTGCCATTAATTCATTACGAAACCTACGATTCAGCGACGATCCGCAGCCGTTTCTGGGCACGATTAACTCAAGAATTTGCAAAGGTCTGCGTGGGACGCTTGAAGGAGTTTGCTCACCAGCGAGATTTGCAACTTGCTGTCAACTTCCCTTCGACAGCGAAAGCACTGGAAGTCGATATTGCCACAATTCTGCAAGTCGCCGACCGTCCTATCCTCAACGCACATAAACTGGATAAGCCTAAGCCGTTTTTGATCGCAAAACAGATTGCCAGTCGAAGACCCCTCCCACTGGAGCGGAGTCCACGCTCCTTAGTCCCGATCCATCGGGGAGAATCTGGATCGGAACACAACCGTTCTGAATCCTCAGAGGGTTCAAGTCAAATCAGTCTATGCCGATCTGACTCACACGCAAATCAATTCGTCGCAGACTGTGCTTTGGGCTTTAATTCGTGGATGTCTAACGGGGTTCTTAACAGCGGTAGGTTTGCCTCCGGGAGCAATGGCGTGCGTTGCTTGAGTGAATTTTTATCAATCGGCGTTCCGAAGCGATCTGTCCTTATCCTCTCTCCAATTCACAGTCTATGGACAAAGCCCGATCCAAAAGGTTGGAATTGGCTAGTAAAAGAATGGGGTTGGCTCTGCAAAACGACATGGCAGCTTGGATACGATTTTGATATTACCTCCGAGGCAGGGCTTGCTGCAGCAGCAGTCGATAAATCCGCTCGTGCACTGTGCCTTAATGGAGAGCATTATGCATCGGTCATGCTCCCGTCGTGTTTAGCACTTCAGGTAAAAACGGTGGAGGTGTTGACTGAATTCGTCAAAGCACGGGGCGGATTAATCGCCATGGAGCCGATCCCTTATCTGCTCAACGGTCGGATCGGTCTGGATCCCTACCCACTTGAACGGTTACTATATCGACGGCGCACAGCTATTCTACGAGGACCAGCGCACGAAAAAATCACCGCCCTGGAACGGCTGCTACGCAAACAAATTAACCAACCAATACAGATTTACGCTAAACCCGACAATGTGCAAACACGCTCAATCATTGCTCAACATCGCGAATCTGCGGACGTAGATTTGTTCTACCTATTCAATCGCGGCGAACAGTCGATTGAGACACTAATCGAGATTCAATGGGAATCAACCGTTGAGGAGTGGGACACGACAAACGGCGAGCAACGTCCGCAATCCTACTGGCACGCAGACGGGAAAACCTACACGCAGTTGTCCTTCGATTGCGGGGAGGGCAGATTAATCGTGACACAACGAAATGTCGCTCAATGAATCTGCGTGTGCATAACTCGACCACTGTTTTGCACTTGTGTTTTAATCCCGAAAGTGCTATCCTAACGCAAGTCGCTAAAAAGTAGTAGGCATACGATGTATGCCGCAACTTCAGAAGTTCAGTGATTGTACTGATGAACCAATGCACTCAGGAACCTATAGAGTCCCAGCGACGCAATAGATAGTGACCTGCTTAAGATTATCATTCTAAAGGAGTATATCAATGACAGGTGGAGAACTTTTTGTCGAATGTTTGAAAGCCCAAGGTGTTAAAGACATTTTTGGCATACCGGGTGGACACTTGGATCCGGTATATGAATCGCTCTACAAGAATCGCGATACAATCCGCCACTATGTAGGTCGCCATGAAGGGGGCTGTGCATTCATGGCGGATGGATATGCTCGCACGACGGGCGAAGTCGGCGTCTGTATGACCGTGCCGGGACCAGGGGCAGCCAACGCTGCAATCGGAATCGGTGAGGCGTACACAGCTTGCTCGCCGGTGCTGTTAGTCACCGGACAGAACCCCTCTCATCTTGCAAAAAAAGATCCGGGAAAGATGTTTCACGGGTTAGATCAGAAGGCTGCATTTGCGACAATGACGAAGCACATAGAACTTGTTCATCAGGTTCAGGAGATCCCCGGTGCCGTCAACCGAGCCTTTGGTGCGTTACGTTCAGGACGACCCCGACCCGTTTTAATTGAACTCGCCACCGATGCGTTGCGTGCCGAGGTGAACGAATCTGACGCATCCATTCCACCAATGAACAAAGGGCTGCGACCGGGAGCGAGTCCGGATGAGATTAACGAGGCTATTGAGCTGATTGAGAAAGCAGAACGTCCATTCATTTTTGCGGGAGGTGGGATCTGCCATACACGGGCGACCGAAGAGCTACTTGAGTTTGCAAGGTTACTCGACGCGCCTGTCGCAACCAGCGCAAAGGCCAAGGGCGCAATCCCTGAAGATTCACCATACTCACTGCGTGTTTTCAACAATCCCACCACGCACAGGGCGTTGAAGGAATCTGATCTGTTGATTGCCATCGGTACACGCTTTACCTATCGGGATACCGGCAACTGGTCGCTGAAGATTAACCAGCCGCTGCTACACATCGAGGCCGATCCCGCAGAGATTAATCGGGACTATCCCGCTACTGTCGGCATTAGTGCGAATCCGAAGGTAATCCTGCAGCAACTGAACGCCGAACTCAAGGAACGGTCCCACGGTTGGGGCGAGCGATTGCGCGAATTGCACAGACAGGCGGCTTATGCGGAACGTTCACCTATCATTGAACAACTCCGCGCTGCAATGCCTCTTGATGCTATCTTGAGCGTTGATGTGAACATCACTGGATATGCTGCTACGCAAGACTTCACAGTTTACGGTCCGGGCATGTATATCTGGTCAGGAATTTCCGTTGCGATGGGAATTGGATTGACTGGGGCAATTGGTGCACAGGTCGCTCATCCAGATCGCAAAGTGGTTGCCCTCTGTGGGGATGGTGGTTTTCTAATGAACAGTCCAGAACTGGCAACTGCTGTGAAATATAGTTTGCCGATCGTCACAATTGTCATGAATGATAACACCTTCAGTTCAATCGCACGGACGCAAGTCGATCGATTTGGCACAGGGCTGGGCGTTGATGTAGTCAATCCTGATTTTGTCAAATTTGCGGAATCGTTCGGGGCGGCCGGTTTTTGCGTCGAAGATGAGGCTGATTTCAAGCCGACAGTTGATAAAGCCTTGACGCTGGACAAACCCTCCCTGATTGAGGTTGTCAAGCGTAAGCAATATTAATTCAAATCGCTCAAACAAGATGTATTATGGTGAATGCCAAAAACAGATAGACACTTTCGCCCCCCGGTAGGTGCGGTTTTTAACCGCACCGCATAGGCGCAGTTACAAACAGCGCTTACCAAACGGTAGAACGGTAGGTGCGGTTTCCTAACCGGACCGGTTTGGCGTGTCTCATTAATTCTAAGATCTACTATAGTTCAATCGCCGCATGAACCAACCAGATCCTCCACAAGTAATCGAACAGATTGCTGCATACCTCCATGTTTCACCGGATGAGATAAAATGTGTCCCAATCCGTCACGGCACGTTTGAAAGAAACAATGTCTGGCGGCTAAATGCGATGGGGCGCTCCTTCCTCCTGAAACAACATCTGATAACCCAACCGGTTGGCGAATCTACCTTTACACCATTCCAAATTGAAATCGCGGTCCTTTTGAGATTACATCAGTCCGGCTGCCCCGTGCCGCAGCTTCACTGGTGGTCAGATTCAGCTAACTTTCTACTCATGGAATGGTGTGGAGATACTACACTTGATGATCTTGCCCAAGAAGCGCCAACTGACGAGCTAAAACCGATTGTTGAAAACACCGTCCGAGCGTTTTGTCAACTGGAGAAGGGGTTCGCCATATCTGCCGATACGCTCAAGCCGTACATATATCCAATCGATTATTCAACCTTCCTGCGTGAGATGCTGCAGACGCTATTGGATCAAGGAAGAAAAACCCTCGACTATTTGGCGTGGACGAGGGGAGAGCCAATGCCCTCTGATCAGGCGGGGGTACTTGACACAATCTGGGAACGCCTCTCGAATCGCTTGCATCGCGCGACGCCGACGTTGGGCACTCTGGACTACAACGCACGGAATATCGTAGTAGATGGGAGTATCCCGAACTTCATTGATTTTGGGAGTATCGGTTGGGATTGGAGCGAACGACGTTTGGTGCAATCATTCAACAGCTTGGGAGCAAATCGAGCGAACGGGAATTTTGTCGGCTTGTTAGACCAAGCGATCGTGGTGGAATACGCAGGACAAGTTTCCAAACATCGGGAGGAGTGGTCTGAAACGGAGATTGCCGCTCAGGTTGATTACCATCAACTGCTCTTTTATCTATCGATTGTCCATCGTCTTCTTCAATCGATAGCACAACCAGAGGCTGCGGAAAGCAAAGCCACCTTACAAGCATGGGGCGACCCTAAAGCACGATTCCAAGATGCTTTGGCGTTACTCACCGATTCTCGCTTGAGTGATGACACTGATGCCGCACGCCTCCGAGAATCCATCGCCGCTTTTAGGGACGCATCAAACTAGAACAACGCAAGTTGCTAGTACTCAATCAGATAAGTTTTGCAATTATTATATATTAGGACTTACGCCGCTGAAGGGGCAAAGCCCTGTAGTTCGGCGATTTATCGCCGCATGACACTATTTCCACCGCTCGATGACTCGGGCAACTACAGTCTAAAGTGCGTAAATCCTGTGTATGTTACCGTTTGCTTTCAATCAATATACACAAGCATAATTTGCCTGACAGTGTACTAGGGCGTGTTGACGTTTTGAAGCTGCTGATTCGGCAAACGCTGTAATCAGCAGGCTATCTGCCATAAGTAGCGCGAACTAACAGTTTGCAGGCTGAGATCACAATCTAACAGATCGTGGTACAAAAGGAGATTGTAGGTCGAGATTCATATCCCGACACCATAGCGTCGATTTTGGAAAATCGACCTACAGAGGTCTATCCGCCACCTCAGAGATGCCGGTGATTTGCGCTGGAATCAGCTTACCACGTCCGTTCCTTCAATAATTCTTCGATTGCATCTCTCGGCACAGGTAGTTCATCGATATGGTCCTCCAACCAGTTGGAGAAATCTTTTTCGATGTCGTCCGTCCACCGCGCATCAATCTGGCCCGGCGTGTATTTGCCCTCACTCAGACGGGTTTTCCCGAACTGATCCCGCAGACGAACAAGCTCCGCCGTTTTCACAACCGTCTCCGCAAGATGCGGTGGGATAAAAATAACACCATCCTCTTTTCCGAGGACAACATCCCCCGGCATGACTGTGGCTTGACCGATACGTATTGGCGTATTGACTCCCGTCAGCATAATCGTCGGTGAAGCGTAGGTTGGGCTCCAACCCCTGACAAAGCTGGTGAAACCGGGGATTTCCTTGATACCGTCCAAGTCACGTACAGCGGCATCGTGGACAACACCGTTGCCGGATTTCGAGTAGATGGCGGTTGCGAGGTTATCGCCAATGACAGGACCTTCCTCCACCTTGCCGAAAACGTCGGCGACATAGACATCGCCCTGCACCAGCATGTCGATGGGCCATGAAATTTGATCTCCGACACAACCACATCGCCTGCCCTTCTCCTCCATCAGCGTCCGCATCGCCGGTCGTCGGGGCATATAAACCGCTGTCAACGCTCTACCGACAAGCACGCCGTCCGGGTGCGTACATTTCCAATTCCCTTCATACTGCCACTGATATCCGTTACCGCGCAGGGTGCCCCACGCTTGGGTCACCGATACACTTTTCATCCGTTCGATGATGTCATCCGAAACCTTCGGACGACCATCAGCGAATCGGTCCCCTTCCCACTCGCGGGTATATTCAATCATTTCATCTCGTATCAGATTCAGCGGTGCGAATTTTTCCATCGTCATCTCCTCACAGAAATATAAAGTCAATGGCTGATGTAACAAAGGCGTGTTGACATTTGGCAGCCCGTAGGCTGAATTGAACGGTTAAACGTTAATTCCTATCAAGTACAAAGGAGTCTTTTGTACCACAATCTGTTAGATTGTGATCTGAGTTCGCAAACTAACAGTTTGCGCTACTTATATCAGATTATCCAATGGTGACAACGTTTGCCGAATCAGCAACCTCAAAATGTCAATAGAACCAAGAAAGCGCAGAGGACAAAGAGAAATCGTAGGGGCGGGGTCTCCCCGCTCGTATTTGCTGCAACTCTATAAAACTGTAGGCGGGGCATCCCCGATAATTAGTTTACCCCGATTTATCGGGGGGATTCAACGCAACTTGTTCCGCTCTCAACACCTTTGCCCTAACAGAACTCTGATTTTACATGAACTTCTGCATTATAGTGGACAGTTCCAAGAAAATCAAGATGGCAATTCAGTTTTCCCGCCGAGGGCGTGTTGACATTTGGATGTCGAAATATGAATCTCGACCTACAAGCGTGCGAGAATCAAACGTACCACTGTTCTGTAGAATAGTGCTGAATTTTACTTCTGCTCAATCCAGTTCCGCATAAATATTCTTGTTAGGACTTACGCACTTGAATGGTCACTGTAGTTCGGCGATTTATCGCCGTAGGATACCATTTCCAACGCCCGATGAATCGGGCAACTACAGTAGGGGCACCATCAAGGAGTTCGTAGGGAACACCGATTGGTGTTCCCTACTGAAGGGCGTAACTCCTGCTTGTATTTAATCTCAACCATTTTTTTAGCGAGTTATGACATATTATGTCATAACTCCTTAAATTTGGCTGACATTTTGAGGTTATTGGTTGGTATATTCTATAATGAACGAATGTGCATAATGTTTCACGGTGGAATATGTTACTGATTTTGTTCGTTTGATACCCTGTTTTGGGATACGGCGTTGCATAAATTGCTTTAATAGTCGTATAATATTAGTTGGACAAGAGGTTCCTAAACAATCCGACCTTTATCGTCCCCAAAGAACAAACAACCGATTTGACATCAGAGGAGGAATAACAAATGCAACGGAGACACACTCTCACCCATTTGATTTTAGCTGTTGTTGTGTTGAGTTTAACGCTCCTGATGGTAGTCGTGGACGCACAGGCACGGATTGCTTTCTCGTCTGATAGGGATGGGAACTGGGAAATCTATGTGATGGACAACGATGGGGACAATCCGCGAAACCTCACTAACAATCCTGATGCTAATAGGGACCCCTCATGGTCACCGGACGCTAAACGCATTGCCTTTACTTCCGGTAGAGAGTGGAACCGGCAAGTCTACGTGATGGACGCCGATGGCGGGAATCAGCAAAACCTTTCTAACAACGATTCTGATGAATGGGATCCTTCATGGTCGCCGGATGGCAAACGCATTCTCTTTGTTTCCACGGTGGACATCTACGTGATGGACACCGATGGAGGCAACCCTAAAAACCTCACCCATGGCCGCCGCCTGAATGAATGGGCCCCCTCATGGTCGCCGGACGGCAAACGCATTGTCTTTGCTGGTATTAGGGGCGATGGGATCTGGGAAATCTACGTGATAGACGCCGATGGAGGGAATCCGCAAAACATCACTAACAATCCTGGTAATGATAAGGATCCCTCATGGTCCCCTAACGGTAAGCGTATTGCTTTTTCGTCCACGAAGAATAGGCAAACGGACATCTATGTGATGGACGCCGATGGGGGGAATCGACGAAACATCACCAATCATCCCGATAGCGACTGGCATCCCTCATGGTCGCCGGACGGCAAGCGCATCGCTTTTGTGTCGAATAGGACTAGGGATTTGAATCGGGACATCTACGTGATGGACGCCGATGGGGGGAATCTGCGAAACATCACCAATCATCTTGAGGATGAAGATGCTCCTGCATGGTATAACCCTGTTCTTTCAGTTGCTCCCGCAGGTAAGACCCTTACGATGTGGGGACGGCTCAAACAGGTTGACCGATAACTGTCATTATTGAGAAGGCTCATGTAAAAAGAAACTGCAAAATGCGAAGCGAAATCGTAGGGGCGGGGTTTCCCCGTCCGTAGTACGGGTCCGATAAATCGAGACTAAGGTTGGGTAATCCAACCCCTACAAAACCTCGGTTTCTGTTGTACGATTCCTTAACATAGCCTAAGTTGCTAGTCGTCCAATTCGCTCGGCTTGGATAGACATATCCAAGCCATCCTTGTACGTATGCAGTGGATTTGTCAATCCACTGCAAGCGGTAACGGGCTCTATTCAGTTCCCATTCTTCCGTTTTACGACATTTTCCATAACTAGGTTCTGTTGACATTTAACTGCCCGTAGGTTGGGCTGAACGGTTAAAACCCAATCCCTATCAAGTCCAATAGAGGATCGGTCGTTCAACGACATCTGCTAATAGACAAATAGAGGAAACCCAACTCCGTTTTTCATCGGGAAATCTCCTTTTGAAAACATTATTCCCTAAAAGTGGTCTTTTGTACCACGATCTGTTAGATTGTGATCTCCGTCCGCAAACTAACAGTTCGCGCTACTTATGGCAGATTCCCCGATGATTCCAGCGTTTACCGAATCAGCATTCTCAAAATGTCAACACGCCCTAGCAACTTGCGTTAACATAAGCAAAAACCGCTTTGACAACAGATGGGAAAGATAGATGCAACGGAGACTACAACTCGACACATGATTTTTTTAGCTACGTTGTAGCCTCAGGTCTAACTGCCGCTAAATGGTATGCGTTGAGGCACAGGCACAGATTGCCTTCTCATCCAATAGGGATGGGAATTGGGATATCTACGTGATAAACGCCAATGACGCACAGCAAATGCGAAAACTCACTGACAATCCCCTTGCAGAATGGGACCCTTCATGGTCTCCGGACGGCAAGCGCATTGCCTATACTTCTGGTAAGAATAGGAACTTTGTGGTCGGAGGGCACTGGGAAATCTACGTGATGGACGCCGATGGGAGAATAAGCGAAGCCTTACTGGCAATGGTTTTGCTGCAGGGTACCCTTCATGGTCTCCTGACGGTAAACGGATTGCCTTTGTTTCTAGTGAGGTTTGGGACATTGCAACTGGAAACTGGCAAATCTACGTGATGGACGCCGACGGGAAGAATCAGAAAAACCTCTCTAACAACGATTTTGATGAACTGGGTTTCCCTCATGGTCTCCTGACGGTAAACGGATTGCCTTTACTTCCAGGAGGGATGGGAACCGGGAAATCTACGTGATGAACGCCGATGGAAAGAATCAGAAAAACATTACCCAAGGTCCCCTTGCTGATGATTTGGACCCTTCATGGTCTCCTGACGGTGAACGCATTGCCTTTGTGTCTGATAGGGATGGGCACAGGGAAATTTACGTGATGGATGCCGATGGGAAGAATCAGAAAAACCTCTCTAACAACGATTTTGATGACTGGGGCCCCTCATGGTCTCCTGACGGTAAACGGATTACTTTTGTGTCTGATAGGGTGGGCACGCTCACCGCCGTATCCCCGGTTGGTTCACTTCTGAAATCTACGTGATGGACGCCGATGGGAGGAATCCGCGAAAACTCACCAATCATCTTGAGGATGACGAAGATCCTGCATGGTATAATCCTGACGGTTTGGATTTCATTCCGTCTGATAGGTAAGACCCTCACGATGTGGGGACGGCTCAAACAGGTTGACTGATAACTGTCATTATTGAGAAGGCTCATGTAAAAAGAAATCGTGATGGACTGCAAAATGCAAAGCGAAATCGTAGGGGGGTCTCCCCGTCCGTAGTACGGGTCCGATAAATCGAGACTAAGGTTGGGTAATCCAACCCCTACAAAACCTCGGTTTCTGTTGTACGATTCCTTAACATAAGCAAAAACCGCTTTGAAAACAGAGGAGGAAAGACAGATGCAACGGAGATACAATCTCACCCATTTGATTTTAGCGAATGTAGTAGTTTTGGTGCTGACACCGTTGATGGTATGCGTTGAGGCACAGGCACAGGGACGGATTGCGTTCTCGTCTGATAGGGATGGGAACGATGAAATCTACGTGATGGACGCCGATGGGGGGAATGAACAGAGACTCACTGAAAATCGCCATCATGACTGGTATCCCTCATGGTCTCCGGACGGTGAACGCATTGCCTTCATGTCGGAGAGGGATGGGAACTATGAAATCTACGTGATGGACGCCGATGGCGGGAATCAGAAAAATCTCACCAATAATCCCCATCGTGACGATGGTCCTGCATGGTTGAACTCACCTTTTTCGGTTTCTCCTGCGGGCAAAAACTTCACAATGTGGGGACGGCTCAAACAGGTTGACCGATAACATCAATTATCGGATGTTTCCCTTTCTGCATCGGGACGGTTTTTGAAAATAAACGCCGTGTAGATCCGCTTTTTTTAGTACTACCCCTTGAATCTGATGTTCTCTGAGATAATCTGTTACCGCCTCCCGGCATCCGGGCCACCTCCAATAATCATCCAAAACAACAAACCCACCTTCAACCACTTTATCGTAGAGAGTTTCTAAAACTATCTTGACCGATGCATACCAATCGGCGTCGATATGCAGGAGAGCGATGGTTTGAACGCCTGCTGTCTGCAATGTTTCATCAAAACACCCGGCAACAGTGTTGACATGCTGTAACGAGAGCTGAAATCGCCGAAAAATTCGTTCAACCTTCTCCGGCTCACCTTGACACCACCCTTGAAAGTATGTCTCCCTTTCCTGTTTTCCGTCTTTGTTGCTTGGCGGCGGCAGCCCACGAAACGAATCAAAGAGCCATAACTTCCTGACTTTGCCGGAGGTTGTGTCGTCTCGGTCCGCCACCCCCATCATGGCAGCAGATCCGCCATTCCACACCCCACACTCAACTATATCTCCGGGTAGATTTAGCCTGTTTACCCTTTGTGTTAAGCGATAGAGATTTATCAGCCGTTTCACCGACACCTTTGTATATCTGGGGATCAGCTGCAGGATGAGCCCAGCGAGCCTTAAGGACTTTGGTCGGGGGTTGCGGATGAGAAACCACAGCAGGTCAAGGAGTGCCTTCCCTGAGAGCAAGATTCGACCGGCTAGAAAATCGGTAGATGTGAGTTTAATCAGATTCATTGTAGTTTTTTAGATGTTTAAAATTTGTGCCGTTAGAAATCAACTTTTTTAAGATATTTTAACCCGAGCTACTAGGGCGTGTTGACATTTTACAGCAGTTGTAGGGAACAACGATCGTTGTTCCCTACGCCCCCGCCGTTAGAGCCGAGTCATTCGTAGGGAACGGAGATCTCCGTTCCATTGATGCTAAAGCACCAGGGATAACCGTCCGCCTCCTGCGCTCCTGTAGGTCGAGATTCATATCTCGACAAAATACTGGTGTGTCGCGCCACAATCTTGGCTCAATCAACCGGAACATCTTGGTACTGTCGATTTTGGAAAATCGACCTACAGCAATCCGAAATCGTTTTTGATGTGTGACCAAAGGGTTGGGAGACCCAACCCCTACGAAGAGTCTAGCGTCTGTGCACGTCCTTGATTGTATGGTTGCCATGAAATGTCAATACCCCTAGTGTCTGTTGTAGCACAATCTGTTAGATTGTGATCCTATTCCGCAAACTAACAGTTTGCGCTACTTATATCAGATTGCCCGATGATTACAGTGTCTGCTAAATTAGCAGCACCGAAATGTCAACATGCCTAGCAACTTAGGTTATTTTCACTCCCCATTCAGCCTATCGTGGTATCCTATAAATCCAGACATACTCAATGTCGTTGAGGGTTATCACGTGTTCTAGCTCGCCGTTGAGTGTTCCCCTTTGCGGCACCCACTCCGCTTGAGATTCTCGGATATGGACCACCTCATAATCTGGGACGCCTTCTTCATCTGCGTCCGCCGAGTATATCTGCCCGGTAAAGTAGGGATAAAAGAATGGGCCACTTGGCGGAAAGGTTTTAACACGTAGCGCTTGTGCATTTGGTTTCCTATTTAGGTATTTTGCCGCGAGATCGTATCCCGCGCCTCCGCCTTCACCGACCGTAATAATTTTTCTGATATCAGTGAGTTTGAAGCAGAGGTTGTAATAGGTGCGATAGTAGGGATGAAGTCGTAGGACCGGCACGATTTGGATCAGAATGACGCAGAGGATAGTCACGATAGAGAAGGTGAGTTTTTGGGGAGTTGCTTTGGTCCCCAAGCGGGAGTCGATATAGGAGTAACCCCATTTGAGAAACTCAAAAAAACCGATAGCGGCAAGTATCTCCAGCATTGGGAAAGCGGGTAGCAGATACCGACTAAACTTTTTGCTCGTCAGCGAGAGGCAGAGGGTGAACAGTAGGACAACCGCCACCAACGCCAGTGCTATCCGGAACTGTTGCGCATACTCTTCCTGATGGCGTTTCCTCCACAAAAAGAGACACCCGCCGAACGCTAAGGGAAGCGTTAATGGCGTGGTATTTATACAAAGCACAAACGGGTAGAAGAGCCAGCCGGGGTCATATAACACCTGTCCCAAAAAGAAGTGTTCGAGGATATGCGGCGTGGTAATCGCCCACGCAACACCATCGAACACTCCCCATACGGTTCGGACCATATAGCCGGAGGCCACACCCACTACTACAACCGATGCCAAATATAGGGTGAGTCGTCCATGTGCCCCTTTCTGTAACTCCCGGCACGCAAGCAGCGTGACGGCTAACAGACACGCCCCAAACATCAAAAAGACGGGGTTCCAAAAGAGGGGTAACAGCGCGAAAACGGTAAGTAGCGTGCAACTCAAGAAACAGAGACCCGCTCCAAGTCCCCGGAGAAAGAACTGCCCCCATGTTTCCTCCCGATTCCGAAACAGGACGAAGCAGATAGGCAGCCACAAGAGAAGAATAAGGGAATTGCTCTTGGCAAGGCAGGCTAGACCAAATGCAATGCCAGAACCGACAAGGTAACGGCGGTTTTTGAGGTATCTGACAGTAGAGCAGGAGGAATAGGACTGTCAGCAGGACAAACATCGCCGCCAACGCATCGGTGTGGACGCGACGGGATTGAGCTAAAAAGAGTGGAGAGAAGGATAGAAACGCCGCACCGATGACCGCAACCCACCGCCCAAATAACCGATAAAGCAGCATCGCTGCTACACCAATCCCGATTAACAGGGCGACGCCGATGAACCACCGGGCTAGCGCTAAGCCTTGAACACTTATATGCGGTTCAGTAAAAAAGGTGCGCAGGGCAGCAATCCACACGGTTATGACACCGGGGTGGAAAGCGACGAGGGTCTCTGAAAAGATACCCATCTCGACTGCGGTTATAAACATTGTACTACGGTCCAACCACACAACTTCATCAGAGGTCCAATGAGCACCCAAAGAGAACAGCCGAGACACACTTGCAGCCAAAAATAAGCACACACCAAAAAAGAGTGAGAAAGTTTTCAAGGGAATTGGTTTCATTGGGAGGACGATTATACAACAGCAGGGGTTAGATTGGGTTGTTTGTCTCGTTAGCTCATGTTAAGACATGGTGCAACAGAAACCGAGTTGTTCCGAAAAAGCTTGGTTTCTCGTTGCGCTTTCTTTTGACATAAGCCTTCTCGCTCAAGGATTTGTTGTATCTGCTTCGCCAATATCCGTTTCATTTCTTCTTCATATTTGTAGTTGGCAAACATCTCCCGGAAAGCTATGAGCGCGAGAACTCTACCAATCGCTTGGGGGTTGTTTTTCATTAGCCTTTTGTCCATTCTATTCCCTCTTCAAATGTTGCCCTCCTTCGGAGTGGTATGAGGACAACGCAATCACTGCTTCACAGGATGGAATGCTCATCTAGGATATTTGTAAATAGACTGGCACGTATTCTACTTAGGACCAAACAGCCAGCAAAGTGGATAGGTCGTTATGCTAAAGGCCTGTAGCGAGACCTTTAGCATAACGAAGACGCCCGATTTTACATTGTCTGACAATGGAGGCCGCCTGGGTGGCCGCCGTGGAAAACCCCGACCCAAAAATTCTGGTCCGCATCATACCAGCATTCATAGTGAAGCTCATCACCGTCCGCCTCTGCGTCATAGGTAAAACATGTAATCATTGACACAGCCAACAGGCTTAGTGCTAAAATGAGAACCATTCCGAAGGTCAATACTTTCCTTGACATTATAGTTAACTCCTTTAGGATTTGCAGAAGCGGTTGACTTCTGCTGTTAGAGATAGAACTTCTAAATTTTCCAATTTCGGGACAGGCGTGAACAAATTTTACAGTTCACAGATTCACCTGCCCCGTTGGAATTATAAAATATCCGCTAATCTATAAAAAGTCCAGTCGCTTTTGGGGAGTTATGACATAATACGTCATAACTCCTTGAAATTGATAGCAAGTTGAATGGGAATAGTTTGTCAACCCTGAATTGAAAGGTTCACCCCCAGATTTTTGATTGGGGTGAAGGTAACTTCCTTATCCATAAATGGGATTAGGAGGGTGACATTTTCGTGGAGTGTATGCGAATGCAAGGCATAACACAAATTGGGTTGGAAGCGGCGTCAACCATGTCTGCATAGCATAAAGTAAGCTTCAAAGCCAACCAGAGAAATTGTAGGGGCGAGGTTCCCTCGCCCGTTCCCCACGTCGCACTCTTGTAGGTCGAGATTCATATCTCGACACCCAGATGTCAATACGCCTAACCGGACCGATGCCGTTCAACGGTAAGTTGGCTCATGTTTTGAACCAGATCAATCATGTCGGTGAGGTTATCGTCGAATTGGATTTCTAACGGCGAGAATGTATATTGAAAGTGAGGTGCCAAGGGGATTATCGCAAAATCTTCCTGAAGGATAGACAGCACAAGTCCCCCAATCCTCCTCCTTGTTGCTAAGTTCGCCGTTTGGTTAAGTTGAGAGAGCATCTCATCAACTTGGGGGTTGGCGTAGCTAAAAAAGTTGTATATTCCCTCGGAATGGAAGAATTGCGACAGGCGACTGTGCCCAACTCCAAAAAAGATGTTAGTTAAAAAGGCATCCGTATCTTCCCGCATCTCTATAGAATTTACCACAGAAGCACCGGTTGACTTTCCAATCAGATCCGCCAAGTAGCGAAACGCGCCATCCGCGCAGGCAATTTGAAAGTCAAAGGGCAAACGACGAGATTGTGAACTTCGCCCTTCTTCATCAACCTGTCCCATCCGAAGATAGAGGTTAATTGCCCGATAGTCGATTGCTTCTTTAAGTAGCCTACAGTTCGTTTCAGCCGATAGGGGTCCGCAATGCCGGTTAAGAAATAGGACGTAGTAGTTGTCCTGAAAAAAGGGCCACTGTTGACAGGGGGCTGTTGTTGGGAATTGGTAGAAGGACCGCAGCGCATGGGGCGAGAGAGAAAGCAGATCCAGTGTGCTACTCTCTAACGCCTTAACCACATTGATGGGTCGCGTGAAACGTCTAAGGGTCAACCAATCAATGCAGGTATCTCCTCCGCGATAGTAATCCGGGTTTTGCTGAAAACGGAAGGTCATGGCGTCGGGCTGGAAACGCTTCAATTGATAGGGACCGGAGGTCACGCGGTGAGGTTGAGGCGAGTGGGAAGGGTGGACGAAGATGCCGCTCAGATGAAGGGGAAAAAGCACCTCTTCTTGAGAAAGTTGAACCCGAAGTTGGGTCTTACCGTCCGGTTTAATTTTTGTGATAATCGGTGCAATGCGGCTATCAGAAAACGCCGCGATGACCTCTTCAAGTGTAATTGGCTTGCCGTCGCTCCAACGAAGGTCATCTCTCAAGGTCAGCTGCCACTGTGAATTTCCTTTCACCGCCTCGCAAGCGGTTGCAAGCCGTCCTTCGATTTCGCCATTTCGGTGGTAAACGAGGAGCGGGTCATAGCATAGGTTCTGGAGCCAAAAATTTAGTGCCGGATGCAGCCTCTCTGAAGGGGCCGTTTCTGTTGGAATCAACTCTCCGACCTCAAGCCAGCCAACCGGTGCCTCCTCGTCGAGGTGTGAGGTGCGAAGGCAACCGGTATAGGAGATTCCTATCTGTTCTTGAAGCTGTTGAGCAATCGCCTTCTGATCTGGATCTCGTGAATTCAGCAGTGACAGCATCAATTGGATTTGTTCTGGCTGCAAGTAAGGCTCACCCAACTGGTGTTTAAGAAGATTCACCTCTTTTCTGCAGCGGAGGACATGTCGCGGTGAAAGTCCAATCCCCTCGGCAATCTCTTCATCGCCGGCTTGGGGGTGTTCCTTTTAATAGGCAATCAGTTTGAGGAGGGTATTGACTTTGGCCATTTATATCAGTTAAGAAGGATTTTGGTATAATAACCTAACGCAAGTTACTAGGTTCTGTTGACAGTTCGTTGTAACCAGATAATCAGGGACGGTGCACAGACGCATGATTCTTCGTAGGGGTTGGGTCTCCCAACCCTTTGTTTGGACCTCTGTAGGTCGATTTTCCAAAATCGACAATACGAATATAACGCGATAGTATAGGCTCAATCCACCACTGGTGGACCTTAGAATTAGTGAGACACAGAATTAGTGAGACACTCCAAACCGGTACGGTTACAAACCGCACCTACCAGGGGCAAAAGGTATTTTGTCGAGATATGAGTCTCGACCTACAATTGACTCAACCTATATGGTTTGAGGCACCCAACCCGCGTTGGAAACGGGCGAGGAAACCTCGCCCCTACGATTACGAACAATTTCATACAAATGTCGACACGCCCTAGTACACTGTCAGGCAAATTATGCCTGCGTATATGGTGGGGCTCATGTTGACAAAGCGTGCAACAAACACTTCGTAGGGGTCGGGTCACCCGACCCGCACTAGCGCATAAGGGCGGGGAGACCCCGCCCCTACAATTTATTTTCGTTCTTTGCACTCTCTTTTTACATGAGCCTTGATTGAGAGCAAACGAAATAATTGCAAAACTTATCTGATTGAGTACTGACAAAGCGTGCAACAAACACTTCGTAGGGGTCGGGTCACCCGACCCGCACTAGCGCATACGCATGGGTGATTGAGAGCAAACGAAATAATTGCAAAACTTATCTGATTGAGTACTAGCAACTTGGCTGATTACGCATGGGTAAACCGTGATATACCTACTCATCATCTTCAATTTCCCAAATAATGTCGCTCGCAGCAGCATAAGACCCATAACTACAGCAGCTGAGGGAAATCCAATTAAAATCGCTCGCTTCTGTCGTGTCCTCCGTATCTTCCTCGGTCATAAAGAAATGCGTTGGTAGGTTGGGTTCTGCGGCATGAATCGTTTTACAAGCCATTGTTTTCCTCCTTATGGAGTCTCTGCTGTAGTTGCCCGTTTCTTAATCCCGATAATCGGGGATTCATCGGGCGTTAGGATCCCGCGGCGATAAATCGCCGAACTACAAGTTGAGCGTAGCGAAATCCCGATCTTATCGGGGTTGCTTTGAATCCCGATGTCCACATCGGGGCTTTGAGCGTTCAACTGCGTAAGTTTTAACAATATAAACATTCTTGCATTTAATCTCAACCATTTTTTTAGGGCGTACAGACACATTATGTCTGTACGCCCTAAATTTGACTGGTATTTTGAGGTTATTAATTGATACATTTTGTAATTTAAGTTGTTAGTAGTAGGCATACCCTGTCCAGACGGATTTGGATTCAAAGCAAGTGGGGTTTTAGAGGTTGAGCAGGTTGAGCGTAAGTGAAACCGCGATTTATCGGGGATATCTGACCTATGGGGATTGGATTTCGGGGCGGGGAAACCCCGCCCCTACGAGAAAATTGACGGATTTTCAACACTAGCAACTTGGATTATGTCAGTGATTACCTATTTTTGTCGGTCAAGTTCCTGGTTTTACTCCGTTAGTCAGTAGGTTGGGCTTCCTAGCCCGACCGATGCCAATCGTTACGAGGAGCGGGTGAGGACGCTCAACCCACACTATTACACTATCGTCAAATGTTAGGAGAACCTACCGATTGAGAAACAGAGTTTTTGGGCTACGGTGCTCTATTGGAATATTGTAGTCGCTTGGTTTATCGGACAAAGGGTAAACCTGCGTAATTACAATTGAGTTCTTGAGGGATTGTGTGCAATCCATTTTGCTTAAATCCGTATTAACTTACAGCAGAGAAGGAAGGGGCTATCTCATGAAGCAAATGATGGCTATGTTGATACTTACGTTGTTGGTGCCATCAGTACGGGCAGAAATATTCCGCGATAATTTTAACGATGGCGACTTAAAGGGTTGGACGTTTATAAAAGGTGCTGAAGATGGTGGTATTGAAAATGGTGAATTGGTTCTCGGCTCTCCTAAAGTAGTGGATGAAGCTAAAGTGGAAGTTGAAACGGAAGTGATGATTGCGGTTGATGGTATAATCTCAAGCGACTACGAAGTGTCGGTATCCCTAAAAATCAGCAAGCGAGTTAAGAGGGTTGGCGGTGGTCCAGCCATCGGGCTGCGCGCGCATATACATCCGCTCCTTGAGCCGTGGACTGTACATTTAGAGGTGGACGAGAGGAACAAGGATTCCCGAATATATCTGTACGGGAGGGCTTACAGGTTCTTCCTCGGTAATGTACATATTGAAGATAATATACATATTCAAGATATAAGAAATTTAAAAAGAGGTGTTGCAGCGATCATTCAACAGATGAAGGTTGATATGACAGGAGACGAATTGGAAGACGGAGTGGAAATCTTTCTCGGGTACAAGCTACACACATTTCAGCTATTTGATTTTGAACTGCACAAGTGGTATCGGTTGAAGATTATTGCCAAAGGAAATCGGTTCCAATACTTTATTGATGGCAAAGAAATGCTAGATTTTCTTGACGACACCTATACGAAAGGGAGAATTTATCTGTCGTCAGGATGGGGGAACCGTGTCCACTTCGACGATTTTGAGGTTCAATATGACGCTCGTCCGGTGTATCCTCGCAAGCAACTCACAACCACTTGGGGAGCAATAAAGGGCGACTTCCATTGAAGTCCGGTCACGCATGAGTGCCAGACAAATTCAAGGAGGATTACACATGTTGAAGCAGCTCTCAGTGTCTCAGAAGATTCTTGGTGCGATAACATTTCTATTTGCATGGAGTTCGTTTACTACACAGGCTTCTGCCGACGTACCGACCGGCACCATTACATTTCTATCCGATCGAGATGAAAAGCCTTTTAAGAAATCAACAGTTTATCTGATTGATGCCGACGGATTAAATGAAAAGAGTTGGAAGACTAGTAATTGGAGATATGGTCCAGTTGCCTGGTCCCCGGATGGAAAATATATTGCCTACCACTTGCAGGAACCACAGGACGAATTGATCGCCGGTATATGGCTGGAGACTCCTATTATTCTTGACATTCTTGATGCGGTTTTAAAAAATCTTCTTACATCTAGGCTGATACAAGTGACCGCAGGGCTTGGTGGTCACATGTATCTATCGCCAAAATGGTCTCCGGATGGGAAGTGGTTAGCTCTCACCAGCACTAATGGGTCACCAGATGGCATGACTGATGTTTGCATCATAGATATTGAGGGCAATCAGTTCAAGAATTTAACACGGTCGCCGGGAAGGGATGAGGTCGGTTCTTGGTCTCCTGATGGCTCAAAAATTGTGTTCTCTTCCAATCGGGATGGGAATGGGGAAATCTATGTGATGGGTTCAAATGGTAGAAAGCAGGTCAATTTGACCAACCACCCCGCGCTCGACGCTGCGCCGACATGGTCTCCCGATGGGACAAGGATAGCATTTCATTCTAAACGGAAAGAGAGTCAGGACGATATCTATGTGATGAATCCTGATGGGGCTGACATCGTCAACCTGACCCGTCACCCGTGGGAGGACCGTGCGCCTGCGTGGTCTCCCAATGGGAGGTGGATTGCATTCCACTCATTTCGGCTTGGCAGGAATCCAGATATTTATGTGATGGATGCCAACGGAGGTAATCGGGCGCAACTTACTAAGGATCCGGGTTCGGATACTAACCCGACGTGGGTCATTCCTGACCGTTCTCTGTCGGTGGAGGTGTCAAGTAATCAAGCCACCCTTTGGGGACGTATGAAATTGGAGCGGCAGTGACAATTTGAAGCACCAACCGTGGAAAAGGGGCAAAAGTCGTATCCTGTCAAAAAAGGAAAGACTGATGTAAAAGGAAAGCACGAAGAGAAACCGAGTTTTTTTGGAAAAACTCGGTTTCTGTCGCATCATTTTTTAACATGAGCGTCCTTCAAAAACATGGATTAAATCGCCTCATTTCTCCACTACTAGGGCTTGGGGTTTCGGGAATCTTGGTCATTTATCTGGCAGGACAGATTGACTACCCCCACTTTCTCCAACTTGCTAAAACCGTTCCGCTTCGGTTTTTCTTTGGACTATTTGCTCTATTCCTCCTGTTAAATATCTTCCGTGCTTTGCGTTTCCGTATACTTTTAGACCGGAAGGAGCTGCCATTGGGGGTACTGTTCCCCATTACTTTATGCCACAACTTTTTTGTACGCACACTGCCATTGATGGTCGGAGAGTTTTCCTATATTGCACTGCTGCGCCGACATTTGAAAATTCCCGTAAGCGAGGGAGTTCGCAGTCTGTTTGAGGCACGGTTATTTGACCTGCAATTTGTTATCGTGGGTGGCACCTTTGGTCTATTGACGTTGGGACGCGAACCTACGGGTTATGTGTTGGCATTTTAGCCCTTGCTGGGGGCTTGATTATAGTGAATCGCGTTCTTTTCAGTGTGCTCCCCAAAGGTATAGGGCGAATCTGGACCTGCATCGTCCGAATATATCCTTGGCGTCACACCGCTTTACTGGACTCCGCCGGTCATAAATTAGGAGAAGTCTCGCTTCAACTTGACCGGTTTCGCTGTCTTCGATTGTTGTTGAAAGCCCTCACCTTTTCCCTCTGTACTTATGGGATTAACGTGAGTTGCCAGCTGCTGCTTTTATCAACCCTAAATGTCAATCAGAGGCTAAGTGTGTTATTGGTTGTTATTTCAATCGTTATGATTGCTGCATGGTTTCCGTTTTCATTGAGCGGCTTTGGGGTCATAGAGGGAAGTTGGGCGGCGAGTTTGGTCATGTTTACCGATATGGAGGTAGGAGCGGCCCTCTCAGTTGGATTTTTTATTCATTGTTGTCAGGTGCTTATGACCGCTCTGTTGGGGTTATTAGGTTTCGTCCTATTGACACCCCAAGTCCGGGAGCGTCTGATGTCTGTCTGTAACCAGATCCAGAAACGGGTGTCTACTTCCTAGGCATTGGGTGGGTTGTCATCTCTCCTGTTTGGTAGGCACTGTTTCCAACTGCGCCGTTCCGGGCATCCCAATTATCGGAATTTGCACGCCCTAGGCACTCTGTCCTGAAAATCCTTAAATCCCGAAAATCCTGATTCAGATTGCTTTGAATCCCGATAAGATCGGGGCAATAAAGATGCACCGCTCTCAAATATACAAACCCGTTTCAACGCAGTACCAGAAAAAGATTTCGGTTGTGATAACTGTCTATAACGAACAAGACAACATCATGCTACTTGCTACCGGGCTTCATACGGTGCTTGAGCTCCAACCCTACGATTACGAAATCATTTTTGTTGACGATGGAAGCGTTGATAACACCTACAAAATCCTACGACGTGCTCAGAACAAAGATTTGCAACTTAACGATCATCCGGTTCAAAAAAAACTTTAGGTCAGACACCCGCTTTTTCTGCCGGATTCTCCTACGCCACAGGGGACTATATCATCAGCATGGACGGTGACTTACAAAACGATCCCCAAGATATTCCCAAACTGCTCGAAGCAATCGAGGGAAAATATGATGCTATCTGTGGCTGGCGCAAACACCGCCATGACTCTGCAACCAAACGATTCCTTTCAAAAGCGTTCAACCTCATCCGCTATCTCCTCTTCAGGGACCCAGTCCATGACGCGAGTTGCTCACTCAAGATATTTCGATCGGAGGCGGTCAAGTCATTGTTACCCTTGCGGTCAAGGAATGCATAATTGTCTCACCTCCATGCTCTATTTACAGGGTTACAAAGTTGGAGAAATAGTAGTCTCTCACCGCCCTCGAATTCACGGCGAAACAAAGTATCGAAATCCGTTGCGGATTTTCCGTGTTTTTTGGATGCTACTTTACCTCCGATTCTGGTGGTATTACACCCACCGTCCACAAAAGGGCAATACGCTTGATTGTTCGCAAATTCGTGAGATTGTGAAACCGTAACTTCTATCCGTTCTACCGTTTGGTAGGCGCCGTTTCTAACTGCGCCGTTTCAACCCATGCGCCTATGTGGTGCGGTTGAAAACCGCACCTACCGGGGAGCGAAAATTTGGTAGGCGCTGTTTCTAACTGCGCCGATTTAGAATCCACCATAAATCTGTTAGGAAGAACTTATGATTATTTCGCGCACACCGATACGAATCAGTTTTGTTGGGGGCGGCACCGACATCGCCAACTTTTACCGGCAATATGGGGGAGCGGTCATCAGCACTGCTATTGATAAATATATCTCTGTCTGCATCACAAAACAAACAAACTCTCAAATTACTATCAATACCCCAGACCACCATGAAACGGTTTCGGATCCGAATCACATTCAACACTCCTTGATTCGAGAGGCGGTGCGAAAAACGGGTGTGACCGCTGGCATATCTATCACAGTAACATCCGATGTCCCCTCACGCGGTTGTGGGTTGGGCTCGTCAAGCGCATTAACCGTGGGACTCCTCAATGCGCTGCACGGCTATCAGGGAATCGAAATGTCTGAAGAAACTCTGGCGCAGCAAGCGTGTGAGATTGAGATAGACCATTTGAATCAGCCCATCGGAAAGCAAGATCAGTATATTGCTGCATACGGTGGGTTGAAGCGGATTCGATTTAACGAGGATGAGAGTGTCCACACGCAAAGCATTCCAGTAACCCCCGAAACGATAGCGCGTTTGGAAGAGCGCTTTACCCTATTCTACACAGGGATTCAACGCCGCGCCGAAACCATCCTGCACAAACAGAAACGTTCTGCGAGTCCCCAGACGCTGATGCAAATGAGAGAGCTCGTGCCTGCGTTTCATGATATCCTCGTTGAGGGCGACCACAAGGGTTGCCCCTACAAAAATGATAGCCACAAAGATTGTCTCTGTGAGGTTGGCTATTTATTAGATCGTGCTTGGCAACTGAAGCGTTCCCTCTGCGATAGTATTTCAAACCCGACTTTAGACACCATTTATGAACGTGCTGTTGCTGCGGGTGCATTAGGTGGCAAGATTCTGGGCGCAGGGGGTGGCGGATACTTTCTATTTTATGTTCCCGCAGAGAAACAGGGGGTTGTGACAACCACTCTTTCTGATTTGGGGCTTTTGCAGTTGCCGTTCTACTTTGAACCCAGAGGCAGTCAGATCATTGAAGAAAGGAATCTTGGTGCAAATCATTATCCCCACCGCAGGCAGAGACACACGACTCGGATCCCACACTCCCGCTTCTCCTAAGACGCTCAACCATCCCATCCTCGACTACCTCCCCAACCACCATTTGAAATTCCAGCCTCTCCGAACTACGGTAGGTTTTACGTTTGATTATACACTATGAACGGGCGATGTCCGGAACTTGTCCGCAGGGTTACGGCACATTGCTTTGCCTCCCGATTTATCGGGGCGGAGTGTGCCTACTACTTTATATTTCCGCTTTGCACAACTGCACCATGTCGGTTATAATAATCACTGAACAGCGGGCAAAATTTTCCGTTTGAGTTTCTGAGAGAACTCCCGACAGAAAGGACAAAGGGATGAAAATCACAAAAGTCGAGACAATTCAAATCGAAACACCACGTTATACCGGCCATATATCGGGGCATGTCATTGTCAAGGTGCATGTAGACGACGGACCCGTAGGACTGGGCGAAGCGTCGGACAGCAGAGCCGATGATCTGGGCGCGATTACCCGACGCTACAACGAGCTATTGGTGGGACGTGATGCCACCCGTATCACGGAGATCAACGAGTTCCTACGGGCACAGGACTTCGGCAGCACCGTTACCAATCTACACCTCGCCTCCGCCATCGACTTGGCACTCTACGACCTCAACGGCAAGGTCCAGGGGTGCCACTTTACCAAATGCTGGGCGGCAAAATGCGCGATAGCGTCTACTGCTGTTATCCAACCTGGGGCGTACAGGTGCGGGAGGACTTTGAGAGGACCGCAGGCTACCTGCAACGGTTGGTGGATTTGGGTCATCATCTCTTCCGTTACTACGTGTCGGGCGACAGCACGTTGGATAACGATTTCTTGACGGAGATGAAGGCGAGATTTGGCGATCAAATCCGGCTCAAGCAGCTTGATTTCTCCGGTCGATTCAACGACTGGGAGACCGCTCTGCGCTACGCCGATGTGCTTCGGCATCACGCGCCGTTCCATTTTGAGCAACCCTCCCGCGACCTACGGGTATGCGCGGAATTTACCAAACGGATGGACTTGCCGGTGAGTCTACACATCAACGACTTGGCACTCGGCTACGAGGCGGCAGAACGTGGCGCCTGCACGGTCTTCAATGTGGCATGTGTTTCGGGCGGACCGACCCATATCCGTCGTCTATTCGCGCTGGCAGAATCAGCCGGACTCAGATGCTTAATTGGTACGGATCAGGAATCAACGCTTGGCACGTCTGCACAGGTCCAACTAGGGGTTTCAATGCCGAATCTCACCTTCCCTTGTGATCCGATGGGTCCTGTACTCTACACCGCATCGCCAGCAAAGGAGCGTATCCGAGCCGAGGGCAGTCATCTCTATCCGCCCGAAGGACCGGGGCTTGGTGTCGAATTGGATCCGGACAAACTGAACGAATTAACCGTTGCATCGGCATAAGGCGAGCAGCGCGGAGGATATCCCAATGAGGACAGGACAAGTCGCTATTTTTACTGAGCCAGAAGCACCGATGGAGTTCCGTGAGTATCCAGTGCCGTCAACAGAGCCAGATGATCTCTTGGTCAAAATTAGCATGGCAAACATCTGTGGCTCTGACTTACACTTTTGGCGGGGGCACGGACCCAAAATTGCTAGCGATGTTCCCCAAGTGTTAGGACATGAGATGGTCGGCACCATTGAGGAACTTGGGCAGAATATCCAGAACGATAGCATGGGGCAACCGTTGAGGGAGGGAGATCGAATCACCTACTCCTATTTCAAGCCGTGCAATCACTGTTGGACATGTCTCAACGGTAAGCCAGGGTGTCCGAACCGGTATCGAGACTGGCTCGGTGTGCCAAGCGATCAGCCACCGCATTTTCACGGGGCTTACGGCGAATATTACTACATGAAACCGGGACACTGGATCTTCAAGGTTCCCGATGAACTGCCTGACGCGCTCGTTTCACCGGTCAACTGTGCGTTGTCAGAGGTTATCTACGGGCTTAACCAAATCGGTGTCACGCTTGGCGATACAGTCGTGATTCAGGGGGCAGGTGGACTCGGGCTTTATGCCACGGCTGTGGCAAAGGAGATGGGGGCCGGACAGATCATCGTCTTGGATCGATTACCGGCACGGTTGAATCTCGCCCGCGAATTTGGTGCTGACCATCTCATCAACGTCGATGAACTCTCCGTGAAGGACCGGGTTGAATATGTGCTTGACCACACGCGAGGCGTTGGCGCAGATCTAGTAGCCGAGTTTGTCGGTTCGCCGCGCGTCCTGTCCGAGGGGGTTGAGATGCTCCGTTGGGGTGGGCGTTACCTCTGGATCGGAAACATCAACCTGGGGATGCCCACCGAAATTGATCCCGGCAGTATTGTACGGTGCAGCAGGACGATCCGAGGCGTGATTGTTTATGAAGGCTGGGTCATCGCCCGAGCGCTGGATTTCCTGAAACGAACCCAAGAAAAATATCCGTTCCACAAAATCATGTCCCACACCTTCCCTTTCGATCAGATTAACGAAGCCTTTACCTTTGCTGAAGAAGGCGGAGCGATTCGTGTCGGGCTAACGTTCTAAATTGAAAGCGCAAATATGATCTACCACCATCTGTTTGACCAAGTGAAAGAAAAGCGGATTGTCCGCGCCGGACTCATTGGCAGCGGACACTACGGCACAGCGGTGATCACCCAATCGCGCTACATACCGCTACTGGAGATCTCGATCGTCGCGGACGTTGATCCCCACGCCGCACGAGTCGCTTATCATCACGCCGGTATTAATGACGATGATATCGCTTTGTGCGATAACCGTTCTGATGCAATACACGCTATGGAATCCGGCAAATCTGTGATTGTGGAAGATCCGATGCTCCTAATGGATATTCCCATAGATGTCGTTGTTGAATCCACAGGTGTTCCAGAGGCCGGTGCTCTCCACGCCTATGAAGCCATCCAACACGGCAAGCATGTCGCCATGATTAACAAGGAGACAGATGCGGTTATCGGTCCAATTCTCAAACACTTAGCGGACAGTGCCGGAGTGGTCTATACCCCTGTGGATGGTGATCAACATGGACTGTTAATCGGCTTGGTTTTGTGGGCACGGAGTCTGGGGCTGGAGGTGCTTTCCGGTGGCAAAGCACGAAACAATGAATGTATCTATGACCCGGAAGCGAGGACAGTATCCTGTGGGCGTTCTATGGTTTCCGTAAATGAATCAGAGGCATGGGCACTCAAGCGCATTCCTGATGGAGAGGCTAACCGATACATCTCTGTCCGCCGTGACATGTTAGCCTCACTTCCCAAAACCTCTAACTCAGATCTGGGAGAAATGACGGTTGCGGCAAATGCCACAGGACTCATGCCTGATGTTCCTGAGCTACACCTGCCCGTTGTTCGGATCAGTGAGATTCCAGAGGTGCTCTGCCCTGTAGAGGAGGGCGGCAGGCTAGAAACAAAAGGGGCAATCGACATCGTCACCTGCTTGAGGGAGGCTGCCGACGCCGGTTTGGGCGGTGGTGTATTCATTGTGGTTTCGTGCGAAAACGACTACTCGCGCACGATTCTAACGACCAAAGGGTTGATTCCTAACGGTCGCGGTTCGACTGCCGTGATCTATCGTCCTTACCACCTCTGTGGCGTGGAAACCCCAATCTCCATCCTCTCTGCTGCGCTGCTGAATGTTCCGACCGGTGCTGCCACAATACAGCCGCATGTAGATCTCGTTGCAAAATCAAACTGTGAACTCAAGGCGGGTACAATCTTAGGCGACGGCCATAGCGGTGATATCGATGCAGCTATCCTCCCTGCGTCTCCCATTGCCAAAGGCAACCCACTGCCGCTTTATCTCTTGACTGGCAATCGTTTATCCAGAGATGTGGAGACGGACACACTAATCACCCGAGAAATGATTGACCCGCCATCAGATTCCTTGCTATGGTCGCTAAGACAGCAACAGGACACACACTTTGGTCGCAAAGAAACTTGAGGCTATGAGATCCATCACCAAAAGATATGCTCGATGCCGTTAACTCCAACTAACCCTTGATTTCCATTCAGCTTGGTGTTACACTCAAGGGTATATACGATTGAAGGTATCGAGTCGAAAATAAATCAGCGGATGCGATTTTAAACATAAAGAGGTGGCTTCCGATATGCACCATAACAACCCTCAAATCCAAATCCCCTCGACAATGAAAGCCACTGTGTATCGAGAGTTTGGCGGTCCAGAAGTATTGCGCTACGAAGATATGCCGACACCTGAACCTGTACAAGGTGAAGTGCTCGTAAAGGTGCTCGCCGTTGCCATTGATTACATCCAACTCCACATACGACACGGCGGCAGTGGACGAATCGGATCTTCTCAAGAAGCGCAATACGGTATTAAGGACCCACCGCACATCCCCGGCGGCATGGCGTGTGTGGAAGTGGCGGGGCTTGGACCCAATACCGACGGAGTCCAAATCGGTTCACGCCATCTGATCGGTGGATTGCGACCCGGATCATATGTCGAATACGGCGTGGCGGATGCGGCAGGTTTACAACCCCGCTCGGATGGGAGACCCAGCCCGACAGCCTATCCGTCATCATTCACACCAGAGCAGGCTGCTGCCTTTGACTACGCTCCTGTCGCGTATCATACGTTGAAAGTCGCCGCAGGCTTACAGGCGGAAGAAACTCTCCTTATTCACGCTGCCGCAGGGGGTACAGGTGTCCTCGCCGTTCAACTTGCGAAACACTTCGGCGCACGGGTTATCGCAACAGCTGGCAGCGAAGCGAAACTTCAACTAGTGCGAGAACTTGGTGCCGATGTGGTGATTAACTACCGAACTGATAATTTCGTGGCGGCGGTTTTGGACGCTACAGATGGACGCGGTGTGGACGTTGTGTGGGAGTCGATTGGCGGTGAAGTTTTCACGCGAAACCTTGATTGCATGGCGGAAGGTGCGCGAATGGTGAGTTTCGGGTCAAACTCTTTCATGGGTATAGGGGAAATTGATTTCTGGCCCTTTTGGATGAAAAACCTAAAATTGATCGGATGGGGCGGTGTCAGCAATGCACAGTCTCGCGCCCCTGAGATTATGGAGGAGCTGATTGCCCTTGCTCAAGTTGGCAAACTCGAGCCCGTGGTGCGACACGTCTACCCATTTGCTGAGGCATCTGAGGCGCACCGCCTGATCGAAGAACGGGGTTCAATCGGAAAAGTGGTGCTGACGCCGTGAGAATTTTGGTGAACTGACAGGAATCCTTTCAAATAGGCGACGGGTATGAAAAAACTGGCAGCAGCGGTTACAGTTCTCCTGTTGATAGCTGCTCTCACGAAAACACACGCCCAACTTTATGAACACCCTTTCAATCTCCGTCAATTAAAAATGGGTCAAGCGAGCATCGCGGCGGGTGCGGGGCTTGCCAACAAAAGGGTCATGGCAGTTGGCAACCTTGAGGTCGGCGTCTTACCGCGTGTTGAAGGATTTTTGAAGGCCGGGCAGATCTATTTTGATGACGAGGGCTCATCCACACTGTCGCCAATGTCGTTCTTTTATTCTGGGATTAGTTCGATTCAACCGCTGACCGGAAGTGATTGGGAGTGCATGGCGAGTGTGAGTTTCTTCGGGAGTGTTGTAGACGAAAAAACGGGTGCCGAGAATAGTACACGTGGATTGTCTGTTGGATTTGGATTGTTCCATCGGTTGATAGGTGAGACATCGCTGACCGTTGCCCCCTATATGCTCCTGTTTTATGACAGAAGCTGGTGGACACTGGGGGAGAAGACTTCACGGGGCGGTGCGTTTTCAGGTCAGATCGGTATAGAGGTTGACCTATCACCAAATGTGAGTCTGTTGGGGAACATCGTGTATCCCCATAAGGTCGATCAGAGCACTCTGTTTGGAATTTTCGTATCCTTCCAGCCGGCTGGCAGAAACAATGGTATGATTCCATAAGTAGGCAACTCAAGGACGGAAGGATAAGACTTTCCTGACCAAATCGTTATCATAGTTCATAGGTATTGCACGAAATGAGGGTCAAATGAAAAAAGCAGTAAGGGCTATCTGTCATCACGAGTATGGAATTCCTGAGGAAGTTGCCCGGCTTGAGTCGTGGGACTTAGCCACCATTGCACCTAATCAAGTTTTAGTCGAGATGAAAGCTTCGCCGATTAATCCTGCTGACATCAACAGACTTGAGGGAAAGTATCCGATTCGCTCACCTCTACCGGCGATTGCAGGAAACGAAGGTGTCGGTGTCATCGCGCAAACCGGCAGCGCAGTCTCGAACCTTCATGTGGGACAACCCGTTATTTCGTTGGATCGTGTGGGGCATTGGTGCGAGGCGTATGTAGCGGATGCCAACAGCTTAATTCCCTTGCCAAATGACATTCCTCTGGAACAGGCATCAATGATATCTGTCAATCCGCCAACGGCTTGGCGGATGCTTGAAGGGTTTGTTGACCTGAAACCGGGGGACTGGGTGATCCAAAACGCTGCCAATTCTGGGGTTGGTCGAGCAGTGATTCACATTGCGCGTCTCCGCGGCTTGAAAACCGTAAACGTCGTGCGACGAAAAAGTCTGATTCCCGAACTAGAGGCGGAAGGCGCGGATGTCGTTGTTACCGACGAGGTGCCGCTATCGAAACAAATTCGGGACTTCACGGGCAACGCTGATGCCCCACTTGGATTGAACGCCGTGGGTGGGGAGAGCGCACGCGAGATAGCCAAGTCTCTCAGTGACCACGGCACATTGGTCACTTATGGTGCGATGGGACTCCAGCCCTTGCAGATGAGTAATAGCCTACTAATCTTCAAAGATCTCCAGTTCCGTGGCTTCTGGATTAATGCTTGGTATAAACGCGCCGACGCTGAGGAGATTCGTGAGATGTTCGAGCAATTAATCCCTCTCGTTGGATCGGGAAAATTGGAAGTGCCGGTTGAGAAAACATATCCACTCACCGATGCTAAGGCTGCCCTTATCCACGCGTGCCAGAATAGTCGCAAGGGAAAGATCCTATTTGTAGTGAATTGAGATGTAATGCGTGAGACATGATTCGCGTGCTTCTCTATCTACTACCGTATACGAACTGCCCAAAAAATTGAACCTCCGGGTAGGTTGCCCCCTAACTTGTGGGAGAATCGTTCCAGAATAAATGGAAGTATCGCGCAGCCGTCTTGTTAGTAAATCGCCGATTTTCTACGGCTGGATCATAATGTTAATCGGGACGCTGGGGATGATTATGAGCAGTCCCGGTCAGACCTATGTGGTATCGATCTTTATTGAGTCCTTCATCACAGACCTAGGGATCAGCCGGTCGCTTGTCAGTACGCTCTACACACTGGGCACACTTGTAGGAAGTTTCGTCTTGCCGATCGTGGGATACCAAATCGATCGGCATGGTGCCCGGTTGATAGTGGTGCTGATTACCGCGCTTTTCGGAGCCGCTTGCGTCTACATGGGCTACGTGCAGAATGCCTTCATGCTCGGTTTAGGTTTCATCGCACTCCGCATGCTCGGTCAAGGAAGTTTGGGATTGGTCTGCACAAATATCATTAATCAGTGGTGGGTGCGTCGGCGGGGCATGGTGATGGGGATTTCCGGTATGGCAGGTTCCCTTATCAGTTTGGGCGGTTTTCCAAACGTTATCAACTGGTTACTCCCTATCTACGGTTGGAGGTCTACTTATATACTCCTTGGGGTAATACTCACGTTTGTGATGGCGCCCGTGGCGTTTATATTTTTTCGTAACCATCCGGAGAATTACGGGCTCCAGCCAGATGGAGGGGAATCAGGTAGATTTCGGCTTCGCAAAAGAAAACAGGTGACTACGAGGTTAACGGAGGTGAACTGGACGCTAGGAGAGGCGATGCGTACCTCCGTCTTCTGGATTTTGGTGGCAAGTCTTTCTGGGATCAGTATGCTGTCCACTGGTCTATTTTTCCATATGGTCAGTATCTTTACCGATAACGGATTGACGCGCAATCTCGCCGCGGCAGTTTTTGTGCCTATCGCTGTGACCACTGCGGTCGTTAATTGGGGCAGCGGTCTTCTCGTAGACCGACTCCCGGTGCGTATATTGCTGGCAACTGGTTTGTTCTTCCAAGCACTGTCGCTGTTGATGGCATGCTCGCTGTCTAGCATTACATTCGCATTGGTGTTTGGCGTTGTTCTTGGTATTTCTAGTGGACTTATTCGCATCTTGGGAAGCGTGGTCTGGGCGATGTACTTCGGACGGCGCCACCTAGGTAGTATCACGGGACTCACCTCAATGATTACCATTACCGGCTCCGCGCTGGGACCGATGCCTCTCGGAATCGGTCGAGACCTGTTGGGCAGCTATAATCTTGCGCTGACGATTTCGGCGTTTATTCCGATCCTACTAGGGATTCTTGGCCTCTTTATTGCTGATCCCGCCCGTTTGGCGGGGCAGCTGCAAAAGCACGAACAAGAAACAGAGGGATAGACAAACAGTTACCGGTAGGTTGGGCATCTTGCCCAACCTGCAAGGTCCTAAGGCGACAGCTGGTACTTTGCGTTAATTCTGCATCTCTTGATTAAAGTGAGTTTAAACATAAACGGCACAATATTTTCAACACGAAGGGAGAAAGCTATATGCCGACAGAGAGCTTAGGCCGAGCCAAAATTGTCGTTCCCGGCGACAATCCACCACAGATACAAGGGTCCCCACATCTAGACCGACTCGAGCCCTACGGCGATGTTATTTTGTACACAGATCGTCCAGAGTCACTTGAGGAACAGATTGAGCGCACCAAAGACGCAGATATTGTCATGAACACACGTGGCATTGTGACATGGTACGCCGAAGCCTTGCACCAAGTCCCGGACCTACGGCTAATTACGACCTGCTCCATCGGGACAGACAATATCGATCTGGATACAGCAAGGGACCTCGGTATTGTAATTTGCAATCAACCCGGCAGGACAGCTCCCGTTGTTGCGGAACATGGGTTTGGACTGATGTTCGCTGCAGCCAAACGCGCCGCGTTCATGACAGCAGCAGTGAAAGACGGTGGTTGGCCCCGAATGGACAACATCTACTTGCAGGGCAAAACACTCGGAATTATCGGTACGGGACATATCGGAGCGGAGATGGCAAGGCTCGGTCGAGCTATCGGGATGAACGTGATAGCATGGACTTTCAACCCTTCACCAGAACGCGCAGCGCAACTGGGAGTCCAGTATATCGAATTGGATGAGCTGTTGCAAACGGCAGATGTTGTCAGTCTCCATGTCAAGCTGACTGATGATAGTCGCGAAATGATTGGAAAACGGGAACTCGAACTGATGAAGCCCAACGCTCTGCTGATTAATGTTGCACGCGGTGATATAGTGAATACAGACGCACTCATTGAGACACTCAACTCTGGGCATCTTGGAGGTGCCGGAATTGATGTCTACGATGAGGAACCACCGCCTGCCAACCATCCGCTCCTCGCTTGTGAACAGGTTATTCTGTCGCCCCATTGCGCGGATATGACACCAGAGGGTGTTAATCTGTTAAATGAAGGAATTGTGGATAACGTCATCGCCTTCTTGGAGGGCAAACCGCAAAACGTAGTGCCGTGATGCGTAAAGCGTAATTACTTGGCACTCGGCAAGTTTCAGTAATTTGTGCTAACAGGATAAGGGTATTACGGTGACGACTTCTGAACTCCATGAAATCATCAACCGGGGCGAAGACTCCAAAACACAGCTCAAACGCCAATTCGACAGCATTGATGCCTTAGCTACAGAAATCGCGGCAATGCTTAATTCTGAGGGCGGGCTGCTCATCGTTGGTGTGTCAGATTCAGGAGAGATTTGCGGCGTTACGGACATTCGTCAACTCAACCAATGGATTTCAAACGCCTGCTCTCAAAAGATCGAGCCCCCTGTAAGCGTGATGACAGAAAATCTGAGAGTTGATGATAAATTGGTCGTTGTCATCAGCGTTCCGTTGGGCACCGACAAGCCTTATGCCATTAATAAAACGGCGTTTTGGGTGAAAGTGGGTGCCGACAAACGCCGTGCAACACGAGAGGAGCTCCGACGGTTAATGCAGGCATCGGGTACATTGTATGCTGATGAGATGCCACTCGCTTATACGAGTTGGGATGAGTTGGATTTGTTGCGATTTAGAGATTTCTACAAGCAGCAATACGATCAGGAAATTAACCAGCTTAATGCTTTGGTCGAGCGCAGCCTATCAAACCTAAAACTCCTCAAATCACGACATCTAACGTTAGCAGGGCTTCTCCTGTTTGGGAAAGAACCGCAACAGATTCGACCACAATTGATGGTCAAAGCGGTCGCATTTATCGGTAACCGCTTGGAAGGGACAGAATATTTAGACAGCGAAGACATTGGATCAACCTTAGGCGAACAATTCAAAGGGACGATGGGATTTCTCAAACGTAATCTACGAAAGCAACAAAACGGCCAGAATTTTAATTTTCCCGGCATACTGGAAATTCCCGAAATTGCCTTGGAAGAAGCAGTTGTCAACGCGCTTGTTCACCGGGACTACCTGATCAGCAGTAGCATCCGCGTTTTCATCTTCGATAACCGTGTTGAAATCATCAGCCCCGGCAAGCTGCCTAATACAGCGACGGTTGAATCGATCCGAGCAGGAATACAGATTGTGAGGAATCCGGTGTTGATCTCATTTGTCCCGAAGCTAGGAATTCCTTATCGTGGTTTAGGTTCTGGAGTTCCCCGAATGATTGAGGAATGTCTCAAAGCCAATCTCCCTGAACCTAAATTCATTGAAGATAAGGTTGCCGAGACATTTACAGTTGTTTTTGACAGACGACCAAGTGCCCATTAAGAAACAAATTTCGTATTCCTACATTGAAATACCAGAAAATGAACCCACAGATTAGCGACAAACTCTCAACTCTACCCACCGGTCCTGGTGTCTACTTGATGAAAGACGCAGCGGGAAAAATACTGTATGTCGGCAAGGCAGTCTCCTTGCGCCAACGGGTCAGGTCGTATTTCCAAAATGCTGCCGCCCCACACGCCCTGACCAAGCCGATGCTGCGCTATGTCCACGACATCGACACTATCCTCACCTCAAGTGATGTTGACGCGTTAATCCTTGAAAACAACCTCATTAAGGAACATCAACCTCGCTATAACATCAGACTCAAGGACGACAAACGCTATCCCTACCTAAAAGTGACAGTCAATGAGCCGTTTCCGGGACTCTATATCACCCGCCAAAAGGAAAATGATGGCGCTAAGTATTTTGGGCCCTTTGTGCATACGCGTGCAACACGACAGACCATCAAAGAACTGACAAAGGTCTTTCCTATCCGCACCTGTAGCTTGGAACTAAAGGCGTCGGGCAATCCACACCGCGTCTGCTTGGATTATCATATTCAACGCTGCCCCGGTCCCTGTGCAGATCTCACCACCGTTGAGGATTATGATCAGATCGTGAGGAATGTGCGTCGGTTTCTGAGTGGGGACAAAGCAACGGTCTTAAAAGATTTGATAGCGAAAATGGAGTCCGCTGCAGCCTCACTCGACTTTGAAAGCGCCGCGAAATATCGAGACCAGATCGAGAATGTTAAAGAGGCGATTGCCAAACAGAGCCTCGATAACCCATCAGCGGAAAATGAAGATGTAATCGGTATCGGACAAGTGGGCGACGAGGCATGTGTACAAGTGCTGATGATTCGCGATGGAAAGCTTATCGAGCGTGAACACTATTTTCTGAAAAACTCATACGACTCTACAGTTGAGACCTTGACTGCATTTGTTCAGCAATACTATCAGGACACGTCATTCATCCCAAAAACCATTCTGTTACCTGACGCCATCGAGATGCCCGAAGCCATCCAGCGTTGGTTATCTGAGAAGCGGAGTAATCAGGTAACGCTGTATGTCCCACAAAGAGGACGTAAACGCCAGTTGGTAGACATGGCGGCGAAGAATGCAAGAATCATCCTTGAGCAAAAAGAACAGCAGGTCGTCTTCAAAGCTGACGATAACCCCGCCCTGATAGAGTTGCAGGAGTTGTTGAACCTACCGCATCCCCCAACTCGGATCGAAGGATTTGATATCTCCAATTTAGGAGAGCGATTCCCGGTCGCCTCAATGGTAGTGATGGAGGAGGCGAAACCCGCAAAATCTGAGTATCGACGTTTCAAGATCCGCACGGTTGAAGGGCAGAATGACTTTGCAATGATGCAGGAGGTGATCATTCGTCGGTTTCGTCGCGCTATTGAGGAGAATCGTTTTCCAGATCTGATCTTGATCGATGGCGGCAAAGGGCAATTGAGTGCTGCGTGCGAAGTATTGGAAACCCTTGATTTGAGCCACCTGCCGATTATTGGGATTGCCAAGCGGTTCGAGCATATCTTTCTCCCCGGTAAATCAGATCCAATCGTGCTGCGACGCGACAATCCGACGCTTCACCTAATCCAGCGGTTGCGTGACGAAGCCCATCGCTTCGCTATCACGTATCATCGAAAACGTCGCAGCCGCGCACTCAGCCATTCAGTTCTCGATGAAATCCCCAATGTTGGGGTCAAGCGAAAACGAGCATTGCTTCAACACTTTGGTGCGATTGAAAAGATACGTCAAGCCAGTCTTGATGAACTGCTCGCTGTAAAAGGGATACCGCACGGTGTTGCGGCAATAATCCACAAACACTTAAGAGCACGGGACGGGCAAGCGCGAGACAGGCCGCCGCAATAAGAAACAAAGGGAAATTTGTGTCCATAATCTGTTTGAGAGGTACGAAAATTGCTCTAATATGGGGGTGTCCTTAGCTTGACTGGAAGATTACCTGTCAACTGAGGTCGAAGTTCGATATTGCGCCATTACATTTTGCGGTAGCGTACATACGTGTGCAACCAAAATGTACCAAATTGTGCAATCCTGATGAATACGTAGGCAACAAAAGAGAGGTGTTGACAGACTGGGTGAAAGGAAAATCGGAATGAATGAAAGAAATCTAAAAATCTTCGGGGTACTGGCAATTCTCATTATCGTCCTCGTGCTCCACGTCAAACTGTTCCAGTTCAATGAGATTGTCCAACACGGAGCCTTGAAAACCTTAGTCTGCCTTGGGCGGGTGACAAGGGTGGATACGACCGAAGAGGTTGATCAAATTATAACCTTCCGCGTCATTTCGGGCAAATTTCGGGGAGAGACCGTTCAAGTCAATAATATCTGGACAGGACGTGCGTTTGGCGATCGGGTAATAAGTAGAAAAGATGTGCTATTCCTTGAGATGCCCCTTAGACGTCAAGATGAAACAACCCTGAGTGAAATACGTGACGATGTACGAATGCTTGAATATTTCCGAACGCCTTTCCTCCTCTATCTTGCAGGGTTGTTGGGGATCCTAATAATCTTGGTCGCCGGTATGAAGGGGATACGGGCAATCTTGACGTTGTTCGTCACTGCTTTTGGTATTCTATACCTCCTAGTGCCTTTAACGCTCAAAGGCTTCAATCCGATTGCGGCTGCCCTATTCGTCGCAGCCCTGCTGACCGTTACAACCTTTGTGCTGATTGCTGGATTCAGTTTTAAGGTGGTTTCTGGGGTACTAGGCACCCTCGGTGGATTGATCGCTGTTGGCATCTTGTCTATCATCAGCCAAAAGGCGATGCTCTTGACCGGATTGGCGCAAGAATTCGGATTTCTTGAACTTGGTATTGCCCTTTGGCGAACACCCGTTTCTCACGGTTGGGATTTCAAGGGGATCCTCGCAGCCGGGATGATCCTGGGCGCTGTTGGTGCGATGATGGATGTGGGTATGTCTATCTCCTCCTCTGTCTATGAGGTTAAGCAGGTCAACCCAAATATCACTGTGCGGCAGGCTATCCGCGCGGGACTAAACGTGGGGCGAGACATCATGGGCACAATGGCGGATACCCTCATCTTCGCCTATCTTGGCGCATATATGATCACGATGCTGCTCCCCCGGATTGAATTTCCCGAAGTCGGATATCTCTATCCATTTCTCAGGTTAGCCAATGATGAGACGACGGCGGTTGCCATCACACAGGCTATCGTCGGAACCATTGGCTTAGTCTTGACTGTTCCAATCGCGGCGGTCATCGCGGGGATCCTGACTAAGTACCGGAAGGTTACGCCCTCTGAAATTGATGAAGACCTGCCGTCGGAGGAGGAACTGGAGGAGCTTTTCCGCACAGACGATCCGAAAAGCAAAGCGCGTTTGGCGGTGCCGATTGCGTTGATTGTTGTCCTTGTAGGGACGCAGTACTTTTATCATCGAATCAACCATGCGTCAGCCGTAATTGTCGAGCATCGAGACGCGGATGGCAATCTTAGCACTAGATCAGAATATGCCAAAGGTAAGGTCATTAGCCTCCTCGAGTCGAACGCGCCTCTCCTGTTTAGTGTGGACATAGGGGAGAAAGACAATTTGGACCGTCGGCAGATCTCCGAACACTTGCGACGAGCGTTTGAGAGTCATAATGTGCCCGTATCACAAAACCTCTCCGTTTCAATAAAAGAATGGAGGGATACCAAATGGGTCATTAGGGATGAGGTGCACCAGGCCACGTTTTCTGTTGGCGAGGCCAAAGGCAAACTCAACGTTTACGACGCGACCACAGAACATCACATCCTGAAAATCGAAATGCTCTCGGGACTTTACGAGGGGCAAACAATCATCATGAGGAACATCCTCAACCATAAAGTAGATCTGCTCAGTATCCCCGCTGAACCGGGCGATATCGTCTTATGCCGCATGGGAGGGACGCCGGATCAGGTCAGTCTGGTCAATCTCGTTCAAGAGTATAGTCGAGATCGATTTCTGATTTGGATGTTTGGGCTGATGCTAGTGGTGATCATCATCGTCGGTCGAAACGAGGGGGTGCGTACCGCCTGTGCGATGATTGGTTCGGGGCTAATCCTCTACTTCTTCATGATCCCGTTGATCTCACGCGGCGAAAACGCCGTTTTCATTGTGACCCTGACCTCTGGCATGATTGCGTTTGTATCCCTCGTGTTCGTGATTGGACCCAGTCCAAAGACCTTTTCAGCTGTGCTTGGCACAATGGGAGGTATCCTTGTCGCCGGGCTAATTGTTATGTTTGCCCAAAACTATCTTCATTTTTCAGGCTTGGAAAATGCGGTCTCGGCAGACATCATAGAAGCTACTCGCACGCCGCCTTTCGATTTCCGACAGGTGCTGCTGGCAGGAATGTTAATGGGGGTGCTCGGCGTAGCCGTTGATGGGGCAATTGAGGTCGCCTCCTCAATGGAAGAGATTCGCCGGGCAAATCCGAACATGCCGACTTGGAGATTAATCACGTCCGGAATGAACGTTGGCACCGATATCTTGGGGACCATGGTCAATACATTGGTGTTTGCCTATTTGGGTGTGGAGTTTCTGTTCATCATGGCAGTCGCGACACCCAATCTTGACCTCTTCCAATCCCCTACGGTAGAGCTGTTGAGCATTGGAATCGCGTCGTCCGAAATCGTGCGATTGCTCGCTGGCACACTTGGTCTTGTCCTAACCATTCCCATGACCGCCACAATTTCAGCCTTCTGGCATCGAAGGAAGCAATAAAGATTTATTACTCATTCCCGACTGATAATAAGATAGGCAGCATCGTATCAATACTCAACGCGCGGGCGAACGACTGTCTCTCCATCTTCTTCAAGCAATGGCCGATTGTAGATATAGGGCGGCTCCAACAACGCGCGCTGCGCCTCAGTTAGCTCATCTGCCCATTCAGGGAACGTCACATCATAATAACCACCGGCGTAATGCAAGTACTTTGGCGAATAACGGACTAGCAATGAACGCCGTTCTCGCTCACGGTTCGTCCACGGGAGTGTGCCGTGAATCGTTGCCTCGTTGAAGATGATCATATCGCCTGCTTTGGCAGGGACATTATAGACTATCTCCTGATTTGCCTCCCACTCCCTGATCTCCTGTGGACAGGGAAAATTCGCCTTGTGGCTCCCCGGAACGACACAGAGTCCTCCGTCCCCTTCCTCGACATCTGCAAGTTGATACTGAAGTACCACCATACCGCAGCGCATCTGTCCGTTGGTGTAGATATAGTAGGCCGCACCAAAAAAGTGATGGTTAGTTGCGCCATGCAGGACCAACCCCTCGGTCCCGGGATCGGAGGTCAGGATAAATGGCGAATGATCCAACCGCCAGCCTCTACCATGAATAGCGTCTAGGTACGGAATCGCCTTCTTGTGGACGATAATCTCACGAAATGGTTGGCACCACGGCTTAGGCCACGATAACATACCGGTGAACATGCCCCGCTTGTGCGTGCCGGCGAGTGTTTTGGAGTCACCGACAGCTGAGTTGTCGTCGTCCACCTGTTTATCAAGATTCGCATCGACAGAGGCGTTGAGATCATCAACCTCCTCTGGTGTGAGGACATCTTTCACCACAAGAAAACCTTGTAGGTCAAACAGAAATTTTTCGCGTTCGTTCATCGGTTATCCTTCCAATACTATAGTAGATTTCATAACTGTTTGGACACTGTAGGAGGGGCATTTCCCGATTCAGCCTGCCCCGATGTATCGGGGAGGATCCTCGGCAAAGCCGGGACTTGCCCCGATTATACGGGCTGAGAAGGTTAATCCTACAATGGCTACTGGAAAAAGTGTCTACCTGTTTTTAGACTTCACTATAAACATAGTTATAACGTAGGTGTGAGTAATAATGACGTGCATTTTGTCTCTGTCGTCATCATACTAAAAAGCATTCTACCTGTCAAATTCTTTCTGAGAAAGCGTTGGATCATGCTACTCTGTTTTCTGTTTTCGTAGTCGCACATTTGGTCTCGCCTGTCCCGATTTGTCGGACAATTTATCGGAGCAATAATATAGCAGCACTAAATGACCCTAAGCGTCCGAAAAAAGGCGTTGACGCACCTGCCAATCTGATGTAGAATGAAGCGGTGGATTATCCATTTATTTAGGTCTATTTATTTCCAAAAGGCGGGGTTTCCCCGTCTCATTACAAAGGAGTATAGAGATGAGCAACGATACAATTCGTGTAGGCGTTGTCGGCGCCGGCGCCAACACAAGAACGCACCATATTCCAAAACTCCAGGCAATTGACGGTGTTGAGGTTATCAGTGTCTGTAACCGTAGCCGCGAATCTTCTGAACGGGTCGCGCAGGAATTCGGGATCCCAACAATCTATGAAAACTGGCAGGAGTTGGTCGCCGCATCGGATACCAATGCGATTGTTATCGGTACCTGGCCCTACATGCACTGCCGGGTTACACTGGCAGGATTAGCAGCAAATAAGCATGTGATGTGTGAAGCCCGAATGGCGATGAACGCACAAGAAGCACATGCAATGCGCAACGCCTCCCGTGAAAATACGCATCTCGTCACCCAGATCGTTCCTTCGCCGTTCTCCCTGCGGGTGGACAATACTATCAAACGTCTCGTCGCTGACGGTTATATTGGTGATGTTTTGGCGGTTGACGTCCGGGCGGGGGGCACCTTCTTAGACCCTGATGCACCTATGCACTGGCGCGATGATTTTAACTTGAGCGGTTTCAATATCATGACTATGGGAATCTGGTACGAAGCGTTGCTGCGTTGGGTTGGTGAGGCAACATCGGTCATGGCGATGGGAAAAACCTACGTCAGGATGCGCAAGGATGCCGATGGCGTCATGCGCTCCACAAGGATACCACAGCATATTGATATTATAGCGGACCTAGCGTGTGGCGCACAAATGCACGTACAGATTTCCAATGTCGCTGGCTTGGTTGACGGGCCCGAAGCGTTCATATTTGGCAGCACTGGCACCTTGCGTTTTGCCAATAACAATCTTTACGGTGGTCAGAAGGATGATGATGTGCTTACCGAACTTCCGATCCCCGCTGAAGAGGAAGGCGGTTGGCGCGTGGAAGAGGAATTTGTCAGCGCGATTCGTGGGCATGAGGTAATCACGCATACTAACTTTGAAGATGGCGTGAAGTATATGGAGTTCACCGAAGCCGTTACGCGCAGCATGACAACTGGCAAAGCGATACCGCTGCCGCTGTGATCTGAAGTGAAAAAGGACAGTAAATCTATCGCTGCTATAAGATGTCAAGTGATACAGTAATCGGAAAGGGGGAACCGATGAAGATTGTTACAACCGACTGGCGGGCACTGTCACCGCCCGAACAGATCCGTCACCTCGAAGTCGAAGGCTATGTCGTCCTCCCTGATGCGCTTACGCCGGAGCAACTTGAGCAACTGCGAGCGGAGACCGCACAGCTCCCCACCGAGCACAGCAGCTACCATGACCGGCAGGGTAACGCTACCTGCCAGCCTCAGTGGCATGGGCGTGCTTTGGGGGACCTCATTGCCAACCGTCCGGTCATTGAATTTCTGGAGCGTGTGATTGGACCCGACATCATCTTCTTCAGTGGTGGCTACCGATACTATGAGCCGGGGGCAGTTGGTGTTGCTATGCACACCGACGGCTATCCTTACGGTTCAAATCTGGGTGGTTACCTCTGGACAGCCCCGGTGATCGTGCGTGCTTCGTACTATCTAGACGACCTCACGCCGGAAAACGGTCCCTTCCGTCTCCTCCCGCGCTCACACATCTGTCTTCACCCCGACGCGCAGCCCTATATCCGATACGACGCTCATCCGGAGGAGGTTGCGCTCATGGCAAAAGCTGGAGACGCAGTACTTTTTGGTCCCCGTATTTTCCACGGTGCTCATCCGTACAAAGGAACAACCGGAATACGTCGGGTACTGCTCTACGGCTATCGCCCTGCGTGGGCGTCCCCCGTTCAACCTGTGGACGAATGGGATGCGGAAGATTTGGCGAAAGCTCCCGATGTCGCGCGCCGTTTTCTCCAACCACTTAACACCAAAGGTTGGAGTTGGGAACTCGACCATCGCCCAGAGGACATGTTTGAGCGGGAAGGTACTGGCGTGAACCCAAGTCGTTGGGAGTGAGATGGATTGATTCGCTGATGCGTCCTTATGTCAAACCTCCTACAAGAAGGGAGTAGCGCATGAAATCCAGTCGGTTGAAGCCCTTGAATGTGAGTTGGGTGGGCAGCACTCCTCATCCAACTCCGTCTATATTGTGGCAGAGCTTCAGAATCCTCCCTGTACTTTTCTTTATAGGAATCACGCAGACCGCTTGCTTTTCAACAAGGACCCACAGACTGGCGGAACAGCGCGTCCAAGAGGGAGACTATCAGGGTGCGGTTGATATGTACCAAGCACTGATCGATGAAAAGCCGGAAACTTCAGAGGCCCGCAGAGCACAATTAGCCCTTGGGAAACTACATATCGATAAAATGAATCGACCGGAAATCGGTGTGAGGATGTACCGGGAGCTAATCGCCGTCGCGCCCGACAGTGAGGAAACGGCTGAAGCGTACTATCGTCTGGGGTTTTACTATTTTAAGGCGGCAGAGTATGTGCCGGCACAGAAATCTTTTGACAGCGTTGTCAATCAGTTCCCACAGCTTGAGCGCAGCCATAACGCGCAGCTGATGCTTGCGAGGAGCCACGAGCGTAACAATAATTTTGAGAAAGCAATCGAGATCTACGACAATGTTGCAAATCGCCATCCGGATGGGAAACGTGCGGCTCAAGCGCTCCTAAATAAAGCGCGTATTCAGAAGGGATCCCTCAAAAATAAAAACGAAGCAAAACGGACCTATCAACTGCTTGTCAAGCAGTACAGCAGGATCAAGGGAACTGAAGAAACAGTTGCGGAAGCGAAGCAGCAGCTTCGATTAATGGGGGCGAACATCCCCATACCCGATCCACTGTTCACATCGCCACGCGATCGCATGTTACAGCGGCAAAAAGAACGTCGGGAACGAGATCGTCCGAGGGGTAAGGTTGATTTGAGTCCGACAATGAAGGCTGCAGACTTATCCGCGGCCTCGGGTTTCAGTGTAAGCCCCCTGGAGCTCAGAGATGCTATCGGACCAATTCGGCTGGATGCCCAAGGTACTCATTACAATGCCATCCTGATGATTGCTAACGGCGTCTTCCAAAGTGAGAATTATCGTACAGCCGGAGCATTGTATTATCGAGGTATTGAACTCGCAGAGGGGGTTGAATCAGAAATAGATCCCTATCACTATCTGCGTTTAGCCGTCTGTTATCGCAAAGTCGGGCTACATCAACGGGCGCATGAAGTGCTGAAAAATGCGCTGAAAAAGGACAAAAGAATCCTCGATTCCATTATCACTTCGGGTGCCACCCACTATATCAATCGCGACTACAATAAAGCGATTGAAACCTACAACTCTGCTCTAGGACTGAGTCCTGCTAAAGCGCCCGAGATTTACTGGAGACTTGGGTTGGTTTACCAGAAAATGGGGGAGCCGGCAAAGGAGCGGGAATACTTTGAACGCGCCATCGCTGCTGACACAGACTATGCTGACGCGCTCCAAAGCCTTGCCGAAGTACTTCACTATCGACTGGACGATACAGTGAGCGCCGAAATTTTCCAAGATCTTGTTGATCTACAAAACAATGAGGCTATATCCGATGAAAGAACCTATGCCGGCGAAAAAGCGCTGGGCGATATCTGTTACAAATATGGCAACTACCCCCGTGCAAAGACGAAATACGAGGCTGCTGCACGCATAGCGCAACGCCAAAAAAGCAAACCTTCTAACCAATTCAAAGCGGAAATCCTCAATAACCGAAGCATTTACGCGACAGTTCATGCCGCGATGGCGTCCTATAAAAGTGGAAGAGAAAATGAAGCACAAGCGATTATAGATTCGCTCGCTGTCGAGTATCCTGAACACTCGCTGACATTATACGGGTGGGGCCAGCTGGCTCTACTTAGAGAAGAAGAGGATACCGCACTTACCGCTTTTGAAGCATCTATGGAGAAGAATCCGTATACCGATACGGTGCCACTCGCACTCGGTGAATATTACCTATCACGAGGATTTGCAGACCAGGCGATCGCAGTATGGGAGGAATTCATCAAAACCAACCCGCATCCGAATCGACATTATCGCGTACAGCAACGTCTCAAGGTGGCGAAGAATCAGCAATAGCACTAATGCCTGCCCCTACTCTTTACATATGACGCATCACGCACTATGTGTTACAAGTGCATATCCTCCGGTAGAGCACACATCTCTCCCATCGGACCGAAAATTCCGGTGACATCTTTCCGATATACGTTCCCGCTGAGAATGTCAACAATGCCCTGCTGACACTCTGGAAAACGTTTCAAGAACCTTGCAAAACTGAAGTCTTTTGTATAGAAAGCGTAAACCAGTTTGCGGATCGCTTCCATTCCTGCGACAAACTCTGCACCGAAACTTCCCAACTGGTTCGCAGAAAAATCCTCTTTTTCCAGTGCCACATTGATGGTATCTGCTGCCATCTCGCCGGATTTGAGTGCGAGAAATAAGCCAGAAGAATAGACGGGATCTAGGAACCCGAATGCATCCCCTACCAGCACCCAACCATTTCCACTGATACGATTGGCGCGATACGAAAAGTCCTTTGTGACCTTGACCCGGAATAGCTGCTTTGCATCAGCGAGTCGTGGCTGCAGAGCGGGGCACTTCCCAAGTTCTTCGTCAAAAATTGCTTGGTGGGAGAGGGTGCCATCACTCTCCCTTCGGTCTTGTAGGAGATAGTCCAGATCGCCAACAACCCCCACACTCACCCGATCGTAGGGAAGTGGGATGTACCAGAACCACGAGTCCTTGTGTTCCGTGTGTAGAATTAACGTTGCGCCTTCATCAATCCCTTCGTCCCGAATCCCGCCCTCAAAATGGGTGAAGATAGACGCTTTTCTTAGTTTCTGTTCCGCGGTATTAATCTTCAATCTCCGTGAAATCAAAGCGCTCTGCCCCGTCGAGTCCACAATCACCTTTGCCGAGAATTCCTTCAGTCCGCCAGTCGCACATCTTGCTCGGACTCCAACAGCCCTTTCTCCGTCAAATAACACTTCGTGGACACTCACACCGCGTTGGACGTCCGCTCCTTTTTCCCGCGCGTTATCAAGCAGCATCTGGTCAAATTCGCTGCGCAACACCTGCCAAGTCATGGAAGATTCGTGTGGGTCGTTCCGGTAAAAATAGAACGGCGCAGACGCTTTACCAGCACTGGAATAGAATTGGACACTATACTTTGTGGGAAAGTGGCTGTCTTTCAGTCTGTCTATAACGCCCAATCTTTGAAACGTCCAATAGGTCGCTGGCATTAGCGATTCACCGATTTTGAACTGAGGAGACTTATCGCGTTCCAAGAGCAGCACTCGATATCCTTTTTCTGCCACCAACGTTGCTGTGGTGCTTCCCCCAGGTCCACCGCCAATGACAATGGCGTCATAGTTTTGTTTTTCATCTGAATCTGTCTTTCCCATGGTCTTATGCCCTAACCTTAGTTGCCAGCTAATCAACGCAGAATAGAAGTTAAATCATTTCTCCGACGGCTGTTTTCCCTTTTCCTGATTCTGCAGACCGTTTAAGCGCCACTCCTCAGATTGCTGCTCGAGCCTACCGTAATCTTCTGGATTCTGAATGTCAATAATATGCGGTGTGATAATAATGACAACCTCAGAGTTTTCCGCTACGGTTTCGGTCTTTTTGAAGAGGCCACCAATAAAGGGAAGGTCGCCCAAAATGGGCACCTTGCTCTCAATTTGCTGGCGTTTCTCCTTAATCATCCCGCCTACTACAATCTGTTGGCCATCCTCCACATCGATGAAGGCACTGATTGAACTATCCTCCGTGATAGGGGCGTTGAAGTCGGTGAATTCGACGAAATTACTCAAAGTTATCTGGGAGATATCGAGACCGATAGTGCGTTTTTTCTTATCCCCGGATTGCGATTTCGCGATATGTGGCGTCAGTGTGATAGTAACGCCAACCGGTGGGTCAATGAAATCATAGTTGAAGAGGGGCTGCGTCAGATTATCAGCCAGGCTTGTAATATCCGCGCTCTGCAGAAAGGGTACACGCCTACCAGAACTCCATGTCGCTTCTCGGTTATCGCGTGTAAGCAATGCCGGTGTTGATATCGTCTGCACTTTGTTTTCGCGTATCAGTGTGTGGAGCAATGCCATATATTCCTTTGTCGCCAAATTGATATTGAAGCCACTGATTTCCTGACTCAAGCCAAGTTCTGCCCCAAATTCTCCAACAAGCGGATTGCCCTTTCGAACCTCTGCGCCAAACAGACCCCGTTCTCGCGCCGTCAACTCCACACCAAGTTTTGTGCTTTCATCGAGCGTCACTTCGAGGATTTGTATGTCAATCCAAACCTGGCCTCGCACAAAGTCAAGTTCACGGATCATAGCTTCCACCTGCCCCAGGTAGCGTTGTGCGGTCGTTACGAGCACCGAATTAGTCTGATTATCCGCTTCTACTTGAACTTGACCACGCAGTGAGTTTATGTCGTTCTGTTCAAGCGTTCCTCCCCGTGCAAAGAACCGTCCCCAGTTGAAACCATCGTCACCGCGCCCTGACTCTTCGCCCCACACGTCTTCGAGCAGATCTTCGGTATCTTCAGCGTTTGCATATTCAAGACGGATCAGCTTGGTAACCTCTCGCTGTCCTACTGGGGTTGGTGTATCGAGTTCGTCGACGAACTGCGTAATGAGCGTAAAATTCCGTTGCGTTGCGGTCGAGATAATCACTGCGTTGAGTGTCGGATAAGCCTCGGCGGTTACATTGCCAGCCAGAGATCCTTGGTTCTGATTCCGCGCCCGTCCGGGCACGAAAAAGAAGAAGTTTCCACTTCTGTTGCTCGAACCTTGGTAGACGTTGTTAATAATATTGGCTACATTTTCCGCATCTGCATGTTCCATTCTATAGATGCGGGTTCCCCACTCCTGATCGGGCATATTGACATCCAAGCGCTTGATCAGGCTGTCGATCGTCTCAAAGTTTTGGGAAGCAGTCGAAACCAACAACGCATTCAAGCGGGTATCTGGCACCAGATGAACTTCCCCTTGAATCCCAAATCCCCCGGGACTATCTCCCTGTCGTTCGTCCCGGCGACGCCACCACCACGGAAGATCTTCATCACGACCGGAATCGCCGCCTTCAAAGAGATCGCGTAAGTTGTCGGATAAGCTTTGTGATTCGGCAAATTGCAGAAAGTAGATTCGGATCTCCTCTTGCGGATCTGCCTGATCGAGTTGGGCAATGATTTTCTCGATAATGGGGAAGTTTCGTGGATCAGACGAGACAAGCACAGCATTCAAACGATCGCTGGATGAGATATTTACGGCACCGACGATACTCTGATACTCCCCTCCATCTTCGGCCCGTCGCCTCATCAGATCTCGTCGCGTTCGTTCCCACTCGCGCCGTTCCCACCATTCCGCATTCCTCCCCGGTCGCCTTCCGGCGCTCACTCCGGTGATCAGCTCTTCGAGTGTCTGTGCAACATCTTCAGCGATAGCGTAATTTAGCCGAAAGACCCGAATCTCCGTCTGAATGCTCGGCGCTGTGTCAAGTTGGCGAATCAGGTCTCTCAACACAACGAGATTCGCTTCGGAGGCTTTCACAATCAACGAGTTTGAGCTTTCGTCGGCGGAAATCTGGATCCGACCGCGAATCATATCAATCCCGGCTCCCTCCTCTCTGGCACGCTCCATCATCTCCTTCATCTCTTCAGGCTTGCTCGTTTGACCCATCTTGCGGAGGAGATTTGCAACCTCACCTTCCTGCTGGAACACATCATTCAAGGTCTGTGCGAGCGATACCGCTGTAGCGTTCTGCAGCGGGATGATTTCCACCTTGAGTGGGGTGTCCGGCGCCTCGTCCGCTACCTGTAGAATAGTTGCAATTCGGTGGATATTGGAGGCAACGTCGGTAATGATTAGGGAGTTGCTATTGCCATCTGCGAAGATATTCGCCGCTTTACTCAAGAGGGGTTTGAGACTATTTACCAGTTCCGAAGCGACCGCGCTATTTAATTGAATCATATATGTCTGAATCTCATCTGTTTGTTCAATCAGACTTGGATCTGCCGTAATTCGTTTTACCGGCACTTTCATTCTGACAGCCTTTTCAAACGTTGTAATCAGCAAGGTATTGTTCGTCCGAATCATGGTCAGATCATATTGCGCGAGAACCGTTTTAATCTCTTCTAACGTTTCGTCAATTGTCACGTTTTTAAGGTTGGTCAGTGCAAACTTCTTGTCCTTGATTTCGTTTTCGGAAGCGATAATCGTCAGATCCGTCTCTGCGCTAATGAACTTAATTAAGCTCTGCAAATTCCCGCTCGGAAAGTCAAAGTTGAATCGAATTGCCTGACCCGCTTCGTCGCGTTCTGCGACCTCCATCCCTCTCTGATCGTCTTCCTGGGCGAACACCGATGCAGTAAAGGATCCAGCGATACCTCCAATAAATATTGAGAGTATGAGTATAAGTAGGGGCAACCTTGGTGATTGCCCGTTTCGGTTAGGCGTAGGAGCCGCCCCTGCCTTGTGACGCCTCCGAAACGATGGGACGCCTACCTCACAAGAGACGCCGAAATTTTTGATCAGGTACTTACAACATCTGGATTGTTGAAAAAACATTGTGGATACTCCTACACTGATTTGAATTTTTGCAAGAAATTTGGTAATCTCGTAGCTCTGTTTGATTTCAGAGAACTCTCGCTATCATTGAGAGGTTTGCACTGACGGTCGTTTCCTTCTTGTCCGCTATGGTGATTTGTAAATCCCTAACCTGTAACCATTTCGAGCTTGATTCAATGGCGTAAATTAACCGGACGATTCTCTCAAGATTGTTGCTGAAGCGCATGTCAACGATGTACGCGTCGACTTGATGCGTAGCGGGAACTGTAGTAAGCCAATCGTGAAGTTCATTTTCCTGTTCCAAAATCTGATCAACGTACTCAGTGAGTGCACGGATCTGCTGATTATAATCCAATGGTTTGTCCGTCTCGTCACCGTAATCCGTCTCATAGCGGTTGATCAACGATTCGAACTTCGACAGCAATACGCTATTAGGCTTGAACTTGATAGCCGTCATCTGCCTCTCACGACCGATCCCCAAAAATCCGCCCTTCACTTCATCAGTTGCTAAAGCGATTTGATCTGCAAAAAATCCTCTCCTAAATTCAACCGCTCCAGCCAGTTGTTGTTGCAGGCTTGACTGAATCCACTGTAGTAGCTCTATCCGCAATGTTAAGGGAATCACTCCTGGCAACGCTACGAATTGACGGTGAACTTCTCGCTGAAGGGGTTTCGGGGTTGACGGGGTCTCCTTCGCTGGTATGGACCTGACTTTGGAATCTGATTCTTCATCTGACTGTGTTTTGGATTTTACTACCTTGCCGTTACTGTCATCTTCTGCGTCCTCTTTCCCCCACCAGGCATCGAACATCGCCTCCATCGCCGCATCTTCTGATTCGATTTTCTGCTCGTTCTCTGCTTCTTCTATGGCACTCTGCTGTGATTGCAACCGCTGGAGTTCGTTCGCAAGTTCGCCCAAGAATAGATGGCACACCAGATTTTTCTTCGTTTGAGGGGAAAGTTTCTCAGATTTCGTCCCCGGCATCGGTCTAATATTGAGTTGATAGTTGGGACGCAACCCTGCTCTTCGCGCAAGATCGGAGATGCGCCGCGAAATTACTGCCTGTGCCTGTTCCCCTTCAAAGATAGGTCCCCGTATCTTCTTTAGCTCGTCCAAGTCTCCAAACTCACCGTGCTGTTGCTTATAAGCAAGCAGTGAATCTGCCTTATCCTCAAGGGCAGGGTGTAATCCCGCTAGTGCCGATGCCCGACGCGCGCCGTTGAGAGCTTCTAAATCCACTCGGTTTGCAATTTCCTCAAATAAAGCATCAGAGATAATCTGCCCTTCTAAACCGACTTGCGCTTGAACCTGTCGGTCAATTTGCTGTGTTACTTGAGCGAGTTCGACCAGATTCTGTGCTGTCTGAAGTCTCTCCTGTTTCGTGGTAAGCTCATCGCCCGGAAAACCTTGTCGGATTATAGGCTCAATGAGGAGAATCAAGACCACAAGGGCAACAATCGTGAGTAAAATGATCTCACGCCGTGTAAGTTTTCTCATTTGTCAGTATTCTTTCGCTCTGGGGCATCTCTTTCTTGCCCGCTAATTCCAGATTTTAAAGGCCGATTTGGATTCAGATGACGGGCTTGGGCAAACGTCTGTATCGCATCTTTTGCCAGATTACAGGTGATCTGCACCTGAAAAATCGGCTTCTTATCGCGTTCGATACTTGTCACCTGACCGGATTTGATGTTCGCAAATGCACCTGATTGCGCCATAATACTGATGGTCTGACTTACGTCTTGATGCGATTGGGCTTCGATATTAAAGGTAATCTTCGACTTTTCAGGATCATCTAGCCTAGTAATGTTGAGTGTTGTCCAGGCAATTTTTGTGCGGTCAGCGAATCGGACACTCAACTCACGCACTATATCGAGCGGAGAGGCGCGGGGGGTTAAGAGATCCACCATAGCCAGATCTTTAACTATAATTTTTTTTGCATTTGATTCAGCTTGACTGATATTTCTAATCGCTCCATCTAAAGCGACGATTTTCCCCTGATGGATCCTGTTCCACGTCAGTCCACCTAATCCAAGTCCTAACAGTAGTGCCAAGCCTGCTGCGACAGCCAGTAATGTCCGCTTCCGCTGCTGGGCTTGTGTGAGTTTAGCCTTCTCTTCTAAGGGAAGGAGGTCCAAAGAGATTTGGGTGGTCAACGCATTGACCCCCAAACCCAATGCGACAGCAAGTGTGTCGCTGAATCCATCAACAGACTCGATGTTGGAGCGTTGTTCATCCCAAACTTGCCTAAAAGTGTCGAACGGATTCCACAACAACACCGGCACCTCCAAGCGATGGGCGATATAGTCTGTTAGTCCCGATATCCGAGCTCCTCCACCACACAACCAAATTTCTCTAACGACCCGATCTTCAGCCAAGTGAAGTTCCCGTCTGGCACCGTTGATAGAGCGCTCTAGTTCCGCGACAAGACCATCCGCCCATTCATACGACGGATTGACGGCTTGAAGATGTTGATTCAGCGCAGAATCGACAATTTTTCGACGCTCGGCGACCTCAAAATCACTCCCCAATTCTTGCTGATATAAATGCGTTAAATCGTTTCCTCCAATTGGAAAACTTCGTGAAAACCGTAAGGCATTTCCAGCTAACAAGCACAAGTCAGTCCGACCCGCACCAATATCCACAACCATCGTCATTTCGGTTGATGAATTGTCCCCGTCATTCGCTATTCCTGCTAACACGCTCGTTGCTAAGGTCGAAGGTATCACGCCTTCGGGTGCGAGACCGAGCGGTTTAAGATAATCAATCTCCTGCTGTACCGTCTCACGCTTTGCTGCGATCAGTTCAACAGAGATACTGCCCTCCGAGCGATGCACGTCATGATAGTCGTAGATAGCGCCTTCTACCCGAAAGGGGAGTTCTGTTTCCGCTTGCATGGCAACTAGGTTCGCAAGCTGATCCTCTGTTGCCGCAGCAGGCAGGTTTGTTAATCGACGCGACGTAATGGACAAGCGCGGAATTGATAACACCACTGAAGTGCTACGTCCACCCATACGCCTCCACAAACGTCGTAAGGTTTCGGCAATCACTTCCGCCGAGATTTCTGTCGTAGAGCCGGTATAGGGATACGCTTCTATCCCCGCGTTCACGAGGCGAATTCCGGATGCAGTCTGTTCCAGCTGCACCAACTTGACTGCGCTTGTTCCAATATCAATGGATACGATTTGGTTCTTTGCCATGATTTGCCTGCATAGGTTCTATGAGCTTATAAGAGAGTTGATAGCATTCGGATCTGCCGCGGTCTCGTCACAATTCCCAAATATCTGCTTTTTCTTCTCATCGTTCTCTAACTTGCTTGAAGTGATGAATTCTGTCTTTTACTTTTTCGATTTCCCGAGATAAAAGATCTCTAATGTATCATATAGCTGTAACATCCACTTCTTCCTCGAGTAGCCTTTCTTTATATGGTGAATTATAAAAACAGATAGACATTTGCGCTCCCCGTGTTTGGTAGGCGCTGTTTCCAACTGCGCCGTTTCACCGCCCACTACGGCGTCTATGCGGTGCGGTTAGAAACCTCGCCAATTTGCAGTGTCCAATTAATTCTAAAATCTTCCATAGTTGTTTGGAAGTAGCTCAAGTTTACGTTCAGCCTTTGATTTTCCTTGCTGCTTTTTCTTCATATCGCGCAATGTATTTCTCTCCCAGAAAACCCCATCAGCATATCCTTGGATCGTTGTATCAGTCTCAGCCATCTGGAGCCTTTTTTGAGCATAAAGACAATATTCTTTGTCAATTTCAACGATGACGAAATTTCGCCCTAATTTTTTCGCCACAACGCCTGTTGTTCCACTTCCTGCAAAGGGATCGAAAACGATATCTCCTTTTGTCGAACTTGCAAGGATCAGTTTCGCTAAAAGCTTTTCGGGTTTCTGTGTCGGATGGGGCGTGTTTTCGGGCATTGACCAGAACGGAATGGTGAGGTCTGTCCAGATATTTGAGGGTGCGGTGAGTCGAAAGTTTCCATCTGTTTCTTCTGTCCAATCCTTTGGTTTCCCATTTTCCCGATAAGGAGCAATCGCCTGCCGCTTTAGCTTAACAACATCTGCATCAAAATAGTAATCGTCCGAAACTGTACAGAACCAGATATCTTCAGAGTTATTCTTCCAATTCTTTTTTGCTCCCCGCCCTTTTTCCCTCTCAAAAGTAATCCTGTTTCTGACAATCAGATACTTTTCGCAAACGAGTTGAATTGCTGTAGATGATCGCCAATCGCCACAGATATAAACCGACGCACCCGGCTTTAGGGTGCGGATCAGTTTGGGCAGCCAAGACTCCAGCCACTCCATGTATCCCTCAACCGACTGCTGCTTAAAAGAATAGGTGTTAAAATCCTTGGTCAAATTATACGGTGGATCGAGAAAAAGGAGATCGATAAATCGTGAAGGAAGCCAGTCTAAAATATGATGAAGATCTTGGTTGATGACTCTGTTTAGGATATTATTTTCTGAAACCGGACTCGCAATCCTGAATAAATTTCGCTGGTAGTCTGCACTTTCCTGATCTGATAGTGTTATTGTTCGGTTGCGTGGTGCTTTCTGCATAACGGTCTCCAACCTAATTCTGTCTCCAATACTTAGCTACAATCTGTTCGCCGGTGCGATCAAGCACACCGACGCAAGAGGCGATCGTTATGCCAAGGTTATCAACGCCGTCAACTTCAACGAGAAAACTGTGTGAGCGGTAGGTAACCAACTCAGCAATCTGGCGGAAGGTATTCATATCAATTCCTTCTATCTCAAGCAGTTGACTGGTGTTTTCAAAGGGATTGCCTTCGACGCCAGCTTCTTCCAACGCTTCAGCCTTCTGACCGTCCTCAGGTTGTGATTCGCGGCGGGTGATAATTGCTTGCGCTTTGTCCGTGTCCATTTCCGGTAAGAGCTGCAATATTTCTTGGGGTGCGGTGTTGATGTTGATGGAGCCGCTGACTGTTGCCTCATCCTTTGTGGTGATTTGATCCACGATACTACTAAACTCATCCTCCGTTATCAGTTTAACCTCCTTGAGCTGATCCACATTCTGGAAGTTACCTTGACTGTTACGGTGGTCGATAATCCGATCAGCGATGCCCTCATCAATACCGTCTAACGTTTGCAACCGCCCGGCATCGGCCGTGTTAATGTTAACTATATCATCCTCTTCCTCACTGTTTTCTACACTAATCCGTTCGCGGATGTTGTTAAACACCTGTTCCGTGACCGCTGTTGCATCAATCAGATCGCCGATACTATCGAACTCACGCTGTTGGACCAATGCGTCTTTTTCCCCTTGGGAGAAAATGGGCTGATTGTTGTCCCCTTGGATCTGCGTCACTTCTTGTCCGTCCGCGTTGTTAATGTTGACACGTGGATTCCCACTTGCATCCGTATTTTTATCAATCGAATATACCGTTACCAAATCGACCAATCCAGGAACATTCTGCTGCGTTTCTCCATCAATCCCCGTGCCTGCGATTGCAGCCGTATCTGATGATGCCTGTCGACCATAGAGTAGATCGGGTGTCATGCCTGGGACTCGTGCTAGGTCTCGTACCGTGCGATAGGGTCTTCCCTCCTCGATTGCTTGAGAAAGTGCTTGTTCTGTCGTTTCTGTTTCTTCATAACCCATGAGAGCCAATAGCCCTTGGATCATATTTGCATTTGCGGTATTGATGTTAATTTTTGCACCTTCATCGGTGATCTTAATACGGTAAGTAAGTGCGTTTCCAGATTGGATGCCATCTCCAATCTGTTCCTCCAGCCCGTCTGCCCAATCTTCGCCAAGCGAATCGTAGGCAGTTTCGTCTCCACGCAGCACGACGATTGATCGCTCGAATCCAGCCTTGGCAGCATAGTGGAACTTTGTGCGATCTGCGAAGTTCGCCTGTGCACGCTGCTCCAGACGAATCGAATACAGAAAATGGGTCGCGAGGACCGAGAGAACTGTCAACAGCCAGAGCGTCGAAATAAGCGAAAGTCCACAGTCGCAGGCATGGGAGGGTGCTTTGCATCTGAGATGAAATAGTAAACCTTTCCTTTCTTCCATTGTTTGTAGCCTCATCCACCCGGCCCAGCAGCGGTTCCACCGGACGGTTCTTCGCTGAAATTTGCGCTCATTGGTAGATAAACCATGGTCGATTGGGTTATGGTATTCGCACCGGTATTCTGACGCGGCTGACTGTTTTCGCCAGCGACTGTTACCCAGACGACAACGGATTTCGGAATCAAGTCGGGATTCTCCCACGACTCATACCACTCTTCGCCATCGTAATATCTCATATCGAAGGAGGTAATTTGATCGATGATTGGTACAATATTTATATGAATTGGATTGCCTGCTTCATCCTCTGTGGGAAGCGTTTCCGCGTCAAGTAGGGGCTGGATAACCGTTTCTACATCCAAAGCTGTCGTTGACAGTCGGTAAAGAGCTAATCTTCCCTCCGCTTCGCTGCCTCCTGTCAATAATTCTCCGCTCATTTCCATTTCGGTCTCTTGGTCGCCACCAAGTTGTCGAGCGATATCCTCTCCAATGTAGTAAGCGATTCGCTGGACATCGCTCACAAGTTCGTATGGATTTCCCTCCACATCTGCTGTGACTGTTTGGGTTGCCGCATTCAATTCGGCAAGAAACGGATCGGGGTCGGTATGAATCAAGGTTACGAAACTGATTAAATCCCGGCTAATCCCTTCTTCAATTGGGTTATCCTGCGACACAATGACGAGAGATTCGTCGCCTTGTACAGCTTGCAGGTTGGTCAGGTCCGTGGCGACGCGTTCTAACGCAATGCGACATTTTTGTGTCATGACGATCCGCGATTCGGATCTCTGATAAACATCAAGTGCAACATTGAACGCCGTGTAGGAGGCACCCCCAATAATGATCAGAATGCTGACAGCGACCAGTAATTCGAGTAAAGTAAAACCGTGGGAGTTGAGCATAAGCCGTGAAGTGTGCGATCTCATCTGCCACCCCCTTGTCCCTGTTGACCGCCCTGCGTCTGTTCCTGTGGCATCTGGCGGTCTGCGAGATAGGTGCTCGTTGAAAGCACCCTCTCTTCTCCACGTTCTTGCCATGTAACAGTAACAGTGATCAAGCGCAGCCCTTCGATCTCCTCCGATTCAACATCCTGAACATCCGAGCGCCAACGGAATCGTGAGTCCTCTCCAAATTCGCCATCCTCTTCGCCAATGTCCGGATAACCTTCAGCCTCAATCGCCGCCATCCGAAATTTCAGGAGATACAGAGCTGTGGTTCTGTTCTCTGCCAGTGCTTGCCCTTTTGCTGCTTCTGTAAAGGCACGGAGAAGCGTCGGTAGGGCTAATGACAGAATCGCTAATGCGACGACGATTTCGATCAGAGTAAAGCCGTTTTCTTCCTCCGCTGATCCGCGGAAAAGTGAGATTAGATTATTCAGAGGATTCATGCGCCAATCCCAACGCCTCGATCTGTTGCGAGTTGATTTTCTCAAGACGGACCCGTCCTGTCGGGTTTTCAACCGTTATGGACATCACTTGGCCCCGCTGGTCTTGAAGATACAGAACGGTATCCTCCGACGAACCCGTCGGAGAGAAATAGACATAATCCACACCAGTGTCTATCTGAATATTTTGGAAGTTATGATTCGTTATCATGCTGGCTAAAGTGATCTCATGTCCCGGTGTCTGGGGTATGCCAAGGATTGCATTTGTACGTGAAGGGCGCATCCCCTGCAATACTGTGGTTCCTTGACCTGCTGTTGGCTGGGTAGGTTGAACAGCCACGGAACTCGCGACTAAGGGTGTGGCTGGGGCTGCAAGGTTGAAGGTTTCGCTGGAGGCAAGCCAGTAGCGATTCGCCGTCAAATCAAACACAACGAGGTAACTTGTCCGCTCAGTGATAGCCATATCACGCGCGAAACTAAGCATATCTCGAATAGCACGGGCGGCGGATTTCAAGCGTGTAGACGCAGCGAATCCACGGAGGGAGGGCATCGCAATAGAAGAGATAATTGCGATTAGCGCAAGCACAATCAGGATTTCGATCAGCGTAAAGCCTTTCGAGGCGAGCGGAGGCCAATCCCATTTACCGAGCAAACCGCTTTTTGAACGCAAAATCCGTTTGGGCGAGTGCATATCCTTACCTTAGGAGTGAGACAATGTCCAATAAAATAGAAAAACAGCAGTATCCGTCAATCTACCTCACTGATCTATCCCCTGTACCCAGTTTGTGATATCAGCGTCAAAGTCTATACCTCCTTCCCTCCCATCCTTGCCGAAGGAGTAGAGGTCGTAATTGTAACCTTGGTGAAGACCGGGATAGACATAGATGTAGTTGTTGCCCCATGGATCTGTGAAAATGGGTTTGTTAATATAGGGACCGCTCCAATTTTCAGGTTGTGGGTTTGGTATTTGCCACAGTGCCTGTAAATTTTGTTCCACCGTTGGATACTCCCCGACTTCGATCGCATACATCTCTAACGCGTTTTCCAAAGCACTAATTTCCAGCTTCGCTTTGGCGACCTTTGCTTTGTCTGGTGCGTTCAAGACCCGCGGTGCAATAAAACTCGCCAACAGACCGAGAATGACAATGACAATCGTAATTTCAATAAGGGTCAGCCCCGATTCATCTGATTTTAACCGTTTGAGCATATCTTACCTCCGATGCTATTCATGATACGATAATGACTATCCACTGAGCGATGTGCTTGCCTCAAAGATTGGGAGTATCATTGCAACAGCGATAAATCCAATCAGCAAGCCCATAAATAAAATCACCAACGGACCGATTGAGTTGGTAAGCCGTTCGAGATTTTTCTTGATTTCCAGATCGTAATAGATCGATAGTTTCGTCAGCATCTGTTCAGGGTCGCCAGATTCTTCGCCGATCGCGACCATGTGGGTCAGTAGGGGTGGGAAAACAGCACTCCTCTCCAACTCTCGCGACAAAGTTGAACCCCGCTCGATTTCCTCTTCCGCACTTGCGACTGCATTTCCGTAAACGGAATTCCCAATGGTATCCTTGACAACCCGGAGAGCCGGCAGCAGGATAACGCCATTTTCAAGCAGCGTTGCCATGGTACGTGTAAACCGCACCAGCGCAAAGTTACTAAAGATGACTCCAATGATCGGGAGTTTAAGCTTCACTCGGTCAAAAGTCAGGCGCCCACTGTCGGTACGAATATACTGTCTCAGTGCCACGACACCGCCAATTCCCGCAGCTAAAATTATCCACCAGTAAACGCTCAGGAAATTGGTAATGCCAATAAGAAACCGTGTCGGACCGGGTAATGCAACGTCCAACTCAGCAAACATGCCGGTGAATTTAGGAATAACAAAGGTCATTAAGACTGCCACCGCACCGATGCTTAACACCAGCAGGATTGCAGGGTAAAACAGTGCAGAGGTCACTTCCGTTTTGAGAAGTCGCTGTCTCTCTGCAAACTCAGCGAGCCGTTCTAACACAACACCAAGGACACCGCCTGCTTCGCCCGCTTTTACCATGTTGACATATAATTCGGAAAATATCCTCGGATGCTGCGCGAGCGCATCGTTAAGCGGCGAACCGTGCTCAACATCATATTTGATCTGTTCAACCACCCGCCTGAGTTCAACATTGTTGATCTGCTCAAGGGTTACCCCCAAAGCTCGGGACAACGGGACATAGGCGTTAATCAGCGTTGCCATCTGATATGTGAAGAACTCGACCTCCGCCGGCTTAATCCGAGTGGGCAGGACCGGGATCTGAATCCCTTTCCGATCTTGAGTCTCTGCGGTATCTTCAACAATGCTTGTGGGCCAATATCCCATCACCTTGAGTCTAGACACAAGTTCAGCCTTACTGCTTGCTTCCTGTGTGTTAGTAACCACCGTTCCAGTGTTGGTGAGGGCTTCGTAACGGAATCTTGGCATCAGACGCTTTCTCCCGCGCAAAAGACAAAATGCTTACACACTACCTCTCGCGTTTCAATTTTCATATCACTTCGCCGATGTCATACTCGTCTTCTTGTGTGAGCCGTACAACTTCATCAATGGTAGTATAGCCAGCGACTACTTTTCTCCAACCATCCTCCCGCAACGTTTTCATCCCGAGCCGCATCGCAGCGCGTTTCAGTTGGCTCGCAGAGGCTCTTTGAATTGTCATCTCGCGCAGTTCTTCACTCATCAGGATAACCTCAAAGAGACCAATCCGTCCCTTATAACCACGACCTCGACACTCTTTGCAACCGACCGCACGCGGGATAAGCAAATCGGAGGTGATTATCCCAGCTTGGCTGCCGAGCAAGTCTTGGACTCGTTCAGGTTCCGGCGTGTACATCTCATAACAATGCGGACATACCCGACGCGCAAGCCGTTGGGCAATAATGCCCTCCAGCGTTGAGGCAACTAAGTACGGTTCTACCCCCATATCCACCAAGCGAGTAACCGCGCTTGATGCGTCGTTCGTGTGCAGTGAGCTAAAAACAAGATGACCGGTCAAAGAGGTGTGGATTCCCATCTCTGCTGTTTCATAGTCTCGAATCTCGCCGACTAGCACTTTATCTGGGTCTTGACGCAAGATGTGCCTTAGCCCCGCCGCAAAGGTCACATTTATCTCAGGATTCACCTGAATTTGGTTTATCCCTTCCAATTCGTACTCAACCGGATCTTCAATTGTGATAATCTTGACCTCTGTGGTGTTGATCTCTTTCAAGCAGGCGTACAGTGTTGTCGTTTTGCCACTGCCTGTTGGTCCCGTCGCCAAGATAATACCGTGTGGTCTCTGGATCATACGGTAAAACTGATCCAGATTATCCTCCAACAAGCCGAGTTGCTCTAAGCCAAATGAGATCGATTGTTTATCGAGGATTCGGAGGACGACACTCTCGCCGTGCACCGTGGGCACGGTAGAAACACGCAGGTCAATCTGGCGATTGCCAACGCTCTGAACGGTCACGCCGATCTTTCCATCTAAGGGACGACGCCGTTCCGCGACGTTCATGCTCGCCATAATCTTGACACGGGAGGTAATTGCGGATTGGAGATGGGGCGGTGGGTTGGGTTGGTCTTCCAAAACACCGTCAATTCGATAACGGATTTTGAGCTCACCGGGGAAGGGTTCAATATGAATATCGCTGGCACCCAATCGGACAGCGTCAATGATAATCTGATCCACGGCATTGATAACCGTCGGATCTTGGCTCAGGTCTTGCTCACTGATGCCGAAATCGTCAATCGTTTCACGCTCAAGCGTAGCGACTGCGCCAACAGGTCCCTTGATCCCTTCACTCAGAATGGCGGCGGCGGTTTTTCCGTAGGCACGGATAATGGCTGCCTCGATATCCCCATCATCGGCAAGGACGGGTTCGATCTCGCATTCCGTAACCAACCGCATCTCATCAATTAACCGAATATCCAATACATCCGCCATCGCGACAGTAAGTGTTCCTTCGCTTAGGCGAACGGGTAAAACCTTGTTCCGGTAAGCGAAACTCGCTGAAACTCGCTCGGTTGCATCATTCTCTGGAATCGCATCTTCAAGCAGAATACACGATACACCATACTCAAGAGCCTGTTTGGCGAGCGTGAGAGACTTGGAGTCTACAAACTTTGAAAGTGTTTGCGTGTAGCTAACACCTGTCTGTTCGGCTTCTTCAAGAACCTGTTGATGCTCATCTTGGGAGATTAAATTTGATTCTAGTATCAGTTGTGCTAATGACTTCCCCACCGCATTTCGCATTTGTTGACACCCCTCTATGTTCCAATCCGTTACTGCAGATTCGTTGTGTGCATAGGTAGACGCAGAAGGGTAGGTGAGGTTTAGACCTCCGATGGCCGTTGGTTTCTCTTAACACAATGTTAATAAGAATTCAGTTTCTCATGTTTGATTCTCTGAGTCCAAAAACTCCTCGAGTTCCTGAAGTGTTATAAGTTCAACATCGACGAGCGATGCGTCGGGGCACTCCTTGGTTTCCTCTCCTACTAACCAGGCAGCCCACATCCCCACACCCTTTGCGCCAACTACATCATCCGAATACGTATCTCCGGCATAGATTGCCTGTTCAGGGGAGATACCTAATCCCGTCAACGCCGCGTGGAATATGCCCGCCTCCGGTTTCGATATGCCAACGACGGTTGAATCGATTACAATATCAAGCAATGGTGAGAGATCGTAATCATCACACCAGCCTTGTGTGTTTCCAAAATTATTGCTGATGACACCGAGCCGATATTGCTCCCGAAGGGTCGCGAGCCACCGTCGGTTGCGATTAAGACATTCCTTTGCACCTGCACAGAAAAAATCTACATACCGGTCTTTAACGTCCGAGTCTAAACCGAGTCCTTCGTAAATGCCGGTAGCAATGACATCCATCGTTTCGCGTAGTGAAAGATCGGGACCTTTTCCGCCCGTGATGAGCCTATCTACGGACGCACGATCTATCTGATCAAACGTCTCCCTATCGATCTCTGGATACATCTGATGGAGGAACCGGTATGTTCGATCCCGCCAATGGCTGCCATTCCCATCAAGCGTGCCACCAAAATCGAATAGTAATGCCCGAATTTTTGTCATCAATCAAGGTCCTCATAAAGGTAAGAGTAGTGTATATTTCCTAGAACGTGAGTCCAAGATTTTTCTCTTTGATGTTTTACGTTTCACACCTAAGCCAAAAAAGAAAGAAGCCGAACTATTGAGAAAAACTCGGCTTCTGTTGCACGGCTCGTAATTTAATATGGATCTCAGCCTCTTCGCAATGGATCTGACTGTAGCCAACCGATCATACCGATGATCTCTTCCTGTCGATCTTGCATTGACACTTCGATGAGTGCAGGCCGGTCCGCAGCGAGTGCATCTTGTAGCACACCTTTAAAGTCTGCTATCTCATCAATCCGTACGGCGTAAGCCCCGAAGGACTTGGCGAACTGAATAAAATCCGGATTGCTCAAATCGGTATCAATGGTGCGTCCGTTGCATCCCTTTTGCTGGGATCCCTTAATCGCGCTCAATGCGCCGTCGTTTACAACAATCGTTACGACGTTGATGCCATACATCATCGCAGTGGCTAGCTCAGGAGAACCCATCATGAATCCACCATCTCCGCTGAAGCATACAACCGGCTTGTCTGGATGTGCGACTTTTGCGCCGATCGCAGCGGGAAAGGCATATCCCAGCGCGACACCGATGTTTGGATAGAGGAAGGTTCGCGGATCTAACACTGGGTATTCGGCGAACGAGGCGTAGCCGATGCCATGAACATCGACGGAGAGGATCCCATCATCTGGAAGCACTTCTCGGATTTCCGGTAACAGGGGCAGGGGAGGTTGCGCAGCAAATCGCTCCCGAATCCGTTCCAATGGCCGGGTCCATGAGTCTTTGCCGCCATCAACTTCCTCGATTAACGCCTGCAGGGTCAGTTTAAGATCGCCAACTACCCCAACATCACATGGGTATTCTCGTCCGATTTCTTTTTCGTCCTCATCGAGTTGGATTAATGGGCGTGGTGGTTCGAAAGTCCAAGTCCGTGTATCTATTGATGTGAAACGGGGACCGATAGCGAGTGTGCAATCCGCCATCTGCATCGCTTGATAGCCTGGATAACCGTAGACAATCTGCAACGCCAATGGGTGGTCTTCAGGTAAAGCGCCCTTTGCACATCGTGCTACCGCGACCGGGGCGTTGAGTTTCTCAGCGAGTTGCTGCAATTCTTCACGCGCGTCGGAGTGGATGACTGCCGACCCCGCGAACAGAACTGGTCTCTCCGCATTTCGTAGAGCTTCCGCTGCGGATTGAAGGTCAGCTGAATTAGGTGGCGCGGCTGGCTGTCGGTCCACGCGCGGTGGAATGGATGCTTCGCCTTCTCCAGTAACCACATCCATCGGAAATTCCAACACGACGGGTCCCGGACGGCCTGATCGCATCGCACGGAACGCATTCTCGACAACCGTGGGAATCTCTTCTATTGTTTGTGCGATAGCACAATACTTTGTGACCGACTCAAAGAAACTCATCTGATCTAAGCCGTGAAACATCTTGCTTGGATCTCGTGCGTAAAATTCGGAATCGCTCTGTCCAGTGATCAACAACACAGGAACACAATCTGTGTATGCCTCCACAATTCCTGTCGATGCGTTGCTTGCTCCGGGCCCCGGAACGGTTAGCGCAACACCGACCTCTCCGGTAGAACGTGCGTAGCCATCCGCCATCTGCGTCGAAGCATATTCATGACGGACGAGATAGTGATCAATAACTCCTACTCCGCGTCGCAGGAGCGAGTCGTAGATCTGGATGTTCTGTGTTCCGGGCATACCGAAAACGCAGCGGACCCCCTGCGCTTTCAAACACTCAATTAGAATATCTCCACCTCTCATAAGTGTGCTCTCCTTAGTGTTAATGCAAGTTAGTAGCGGCTCGCAATGCTTACCTTTTTAATTTATGACTTCAGAAATTGCTATTATAACCTATCTTCGGGAAGAAATCTATCCTTTCATGAGAAAATTATCACGGATAGAAAACCTCCGTCATTGTGACTGATATAGCCGATTTCTTAAATAAACAGGCAGCATTATGTTCGGACAATACTTGTTTCGGCCACAAGTACAGTGACCTTCACTACTATTACCAGAATCCAAAAGTGACCGCAGAGTAAAGCGGATATCGACAGTTGATAAGGTTACGGAATTCCGTGACTATTTCAAATTTAGAATTGACCAACGGATTCCCCAAATCTGTCCAATCCCACTGTTGATGCGGGATGAAGCGCCAAAACGTCACGACCTGTGCATGCCTCTATCTGTCAGGTTTTTTGTTGCAAATAATCTGAATCTGATATATAATAAATGTACTTTAAGTGCAAACCTTAAACCGCATAGTTGCCCAGTTTCAGTTCTTCTTAGCTCTCAGTTTGTGAGAAATTTCACAACCCGCCTCGAAAGGACAAGGCAAATTTTCCGCTGATATGTCGTATTATACAGCTGCGCGAGAATTTCCCTTGTGGAACAAATGCTTTTTAATTTCGCAAATGTGTTACTCTTTCTGGTTGTTGGCTGCTTGTTTGTCACACTTAACCTTGTCGTCTCTCGCCTGCTCCAGACCCGACTTTTCACCGACGAAAAGTATATGCCCTATGAGTGCGGCGAAGATCCGATTGGCGATACTCGCATTAAGTTTAATGCTCGCTTCTACGTCATTGCGCTTATTTTCCTCATCTTTGATGTTGAGATTGTGTTTCTATTCCCGTGGGGTGTGGTTTTCCGTGAGATTGGGATCCTCGCATTTGTTGAAATGCTCATTTTTATCTTTATGCTGTTGGTCGGTCTTGCCTATGTCTGGGTGAAAGGAGACCTCCAATGGATCCGATCAATTCAGTCTGTAAGGGAGGAAGTTGAACAATGATAATCGAGGAGAAGCTGGACAAAAATATCATCGTTACCTCTATTGATGCTGTCGCCAACTGGGCGCGAGCATCCTCTCTGTGGCCCATGACCTTTGGACTCGCTTGTTGTGCCATTGAGTTTATGGCAACCGCAGCCTCAAATTATGATCTAGATCGCTTCGGTGCAGGTGTTCCGCGCGCGACGCCTCGTCAATCCGATCTCATTATTGTTTCGGGAACAGTCACCCTGAAAATGGCAACTCGAATCAAACGCCTCTATGAACAAATGCCTGAACCGAAATATGTCATTTCAATGGGAAGCTGTGCCACAAGCGGCGGTCCCTACTGGCAGCACGGCTATCACGTTTTGAAGGGTGTGGACCGGATTATTCCGGTTGATGTTTATGTTCCCGGTTGCCCACCGCGTCCGGAGGCTGTGCTTGAAGGTTTGATGAAGCTGCAAGAGAAAATTAAAACGCAGACGGTTGCCAAACGAACTAGTGTGCCTTTCTTAAAGAAACTCTTCACCAAAACGGACTTAGAAAATAATGAGGAAGCGATGGCTGAAGCTAGAGCCGAGCAGGAAGAACACGCTGATCAAGAAGAAGCCGCAGGTTAAAATTAGATAAATCAAGTTGAAATTTCAAGAAGGGGGAATTACAACGCTATTGACAGCTTTCTAAAAGCGTTGATACCTTTCCGTGACACCACAAGAAATTTACGAAAACCTAAAAGATAAATTTGGAGAATCGGTCGTCTCGTTTGAAGAGGATATTGCGGATCCCTTTGTTGTTGTTGCCGCCGAATCGCTCGCCGATGTCGCAGAGTACCTCGCCCAAGATGAAGCGTTGGCTTTCGATTTCTTGATGTGTTTGAGTGGCGTCGATCTCGGCGCGAAAGATTCTAACTACTACGTAGTATATCACCTCTACTCAATGCCCCACCGTCACAAACTGGTCCTGAAGATTGTTCTCTCCAAAGAAGAAGAACCCCACGTCTCCACCGTTGAGCATATCTGGAAAACCGCCAACTGGCATGAGCGGGAAACGTATGATCTGTTTGGAATTATCTTTGATGGTCACAGTGATTTGCGCCGAATCCTACTGCCGGACGATTGGGAAGGCTACCCGATGCGGAAGGATTATACAGAACCTGAATTCTATCGCGGGATGCGAGTGCCATACTAAGTACAACAAACCATAGAGGAAATTCATCATGGCAGCACCACAACAGGATAGCAAATTTATTGAACTGAAGCCATTTTCAGATGAAATGATCGTGAGTATGGGACCGCAACACCCAAGCACCCACGGCGTGTTACGGCTTGAGTTGAAACTGGATGGTGAAGTCGTCCGAGATGCGATCCCCCATATCGGTTACTTACACCGCTGCTTTGAAAAACATTCTGAGAACCTGAACTATCAGCAAATTATTCCGTTTACTGACCGGATGGATTATATCGCAGCGATGAATATGAATTGGGGATTCTGCTTGGCAGTTGAGCAGTTAATGGCAAAGGAAGAGGGTAAATTCCCCGGCGTCCCTGAACGGGGCGAATACCTTCGTGTCCTAATCGGTGAACTGAACCGAATCGGAAGCCATCTTTTGTCATTCGGTACTTACGGTATGGACATCGGTGCTTTCACGCCGTTCCTTTACGCCTTTAGAGATCGCGAGAAGATCTTGCTGCTTTTTGAAAAAATCTGCGGTGCCCGGCTGACCTACAATTATATTCGTGTCGGTGGGGTTTCAAGGGATACGCCTCCCGGATTTATTGATGAGGTTAAAGAATTTATCGACTATTTTGAGCCGCAGATTGATGTGTACAACGCGCTGCTTACCGCCAATCGTATTTTTGTAGAGCGCACAGCAAATGTCGCTGTCATGGATGCCGAAATGTCCATTAACTACGGCATCACGGGACCCAATCTCCGTGGGGCAGGACTGAAATGGGATCTGCGGAGAGACGAACCTTACTCCATATATGACCGATTCGATTTTGACATTCCAGTTGGCAGGGATATTCCAGAACTCGGTGTGGTCGCCGGCGATTGTTGGAATCGCTATAAAGTCCGGATGGATGAGATGAAAGAATCCGTCCGCATCATTCGACAGATCCTTGAGTCCGGTCTGCCCGATGGTCCCATTCAGGCAGAACTCAAGGCAGTGCGTCCTCCCAAGGGGGAAATCTTTTCTCGAAGTGAAGCCCCTCGCGGAGAACTAGGATTCTACATTGTGAGTGATGGAACGCCCAAGCCGGTGCGCGTGAAAGCTAAGTCCCCCTGTTTTACCGCGTTAAGTGCGTTGCAAGAGTTGAGTCGAGGATTAATGGTTGCGGACATTATCGCAATTATTGGAAGTATTGATATTGTCATGGGAGAAGTTGATCGCTAGATTCCGATATCTGTCTTTGCGAATCACGTTTCAGAGATAAGGAGTTTGAATGCCAATCGGTCTACAATTTGCTTTGAATCCCGATGCAGTCGGGCTTGAAAACTTACATCAATTTTTCGTCCAAGCCTCCGAAAGTTGGGCGCAAAGGTTTGCCCAAGATCATGTGCCATTCTTGGCACATCTCCCGGCTCCCCTCGGCGAATTGGCAATTATGCTCGCATGTTGTGTCATTTTTGTAGCCGTTGTTCCCCTGTTGCCGCTCGGTTTGGTCCTGGCAGAACGGAAAGTTTCCGCACATATCCAAGATCGAGTCGGTCCGATGCGCGTGGGACCGCACGGTATCCTTCAAACCTTAGCCGATGGGGTTAAGCTCATTTTCAAGGAAGATCACATCCCCCGAGAGGGAGATAAATTCCTCTTTGTGGCTTCCCCCTACATTATCTTCGCCTGTTCCTTTGCCGTATTTGCTGCAATCCCATTCGGTCAGTCCATCCTGGTCAGCAACCTAAATATTGGCATCTTTTATATCATGGCAATCTCCTCCGTTATTGTGATGGGCGTGATTATGGCAGGTTGGGCATCCAATAGCAAATGGTCGCTCCTTGGGGCAATGCGATCAGCCGCCCAAATTGTTAGCTATGAAATTCCGATTGGTCTTGGCATTTTGACCGTTGTCATGCTGGTTCAGAGTCTGAATATGCAGGACATTGTCAAGGGCCAAGACGGGATAGCAAACTGGCTAATTTTTCGAACTCCATTCTCCTTCATTGCTTTCTTCGTTTTCTTCATATCCGCGATTGCTGAAGTCAACCGAACTCCATTCGATCTGCCCGAAGCAGAATCCGAATTGGTCGCGGGTTTTCATACTGAGTACAGCGGTATGCGGTTTGCCCTGTTCTTCATTGCGGAATACGCGAATATGTTCGCAGTCAGTGCAATCGCTGTAACACTATTCCTCGGCGGCTGGCACGGGATTGTACCCGCGGAGATGTTACCTCAATCCGGAATTCTCGGCTTTGTCTTAAAGACAGTCACCCTCAGTGGACTCATAGGTGTTGCTATCAAAACGTTACTCTTGGTGTTCGTCATGATGTGGTTGCGTTGGACGCTCCCCCGCCTGCGTGTCGATCAGTTGATGAATTTATGTTGGAAGTATTTTATTCCGATTTCGTTCTTCAATATCTTAGGCGTCGGAATCTGGGGCTTGATTTTCCCAAAAGATTCGTTATTAAGTATTATTATCAGTGTTGTTGTTATCATACTTGGACTCATTTTCACGTTCGGCGTACTCGGTAAGAGTTTATCTAAGGGACCTGAACCACCGTCCAATTCGGCGGAGAGGCGAATTTCTGCTACAACCTGAAAAAACCAAAGGTGCACAAATTTACCTCTAAGGAGGTTTCACCATGCGTCACTATTTGTCAAATATCTATTTGGGGGTCTATACAGCCCTCGTCGGTATGCGTATCACCTTCAAACAGTTGCTAAAACCCTCTGTCACCCATCAATATCCTTACGATCGTTCCTTTGAACAGAAGAAAAATATACGCGAGATTCCTAAAGGATATCGAGGCAAGCTACACAACCGCATTGAGGACTGTATAGGCTGCAAAAAGTGCGAGATGATCTGTCCCGTCGATTGCATTGCCATTACGACTCAAAAACTGCCCAAAGGCGAGCGACTCTGGGATAGCATGAACGTGGTTCATCTCAAAGATAGGACAGAAGTTGTTGGCAATATTGAGGGAGACGAAAAGCCAGCAGCCAATACTACAGTTAAAATTAACACACGCGATGATAGAACCGTCACCGTTTCAAGCGAAGAAATCGCTAATATCGTTGAACGGAAGCCCGTGATTTTCTACCTTGATCAGTTTGACATCGATATGTCGCTCTGTATGTACTGTGGGCTTTGCACCGAGGTGTGCCCAACAGAGTGCCTGATTATGTACGATAATCTTAGCGACGGAATTGAGTACTCCACTTTCGATCGAACAGACCTGATTTACGAATTTGCAAAGCCGGAGATGTATGAACAGCCAAGTGATGAATCCACTGAAGCAGAAGCCGCAGACTAATCTGAATCCAGGCAACTCCGGCATAAGACCTCAAATCTAAATCTGAGTAATTGAGTCTACCTATGGAATTGAATCCTCAACAATTGGTTTTTTACCTTTTTGCCCTACTGACCATTGGATCGGCGGTAGTTGTTGTTACGATTAAAAATATCGTCTATGCTGCCTTTGCGCTAATGGTCACCCTCTTCAGCGTAGCAGGACTCTATGTTTTCTTACAAGCAGATTTCCTTGCCGCTACCCAAGTGATAGTCTATGTCGGCGGTATTCTTGTACTGATTTTATTTGGAGTCATGATGACAAGCGGACGCTTGGACCTGAAGTTGAAGCTGGAACGCGGACAACTTTTCTGGGGCGGTGTCGTATCCGTTATCCTCTTCGGCTTGCTTTTGAGTGTTATTACCAATACCCCGCAATGGGAAAACGTAGACGTAGGGGCATCGCAGGAGCCGACAACTCGCAAGATAGGCGAGATGATTATGAAAGAAGAATTTCTGCTCCCGTTTGAGATTGCATCGATTCTGCTTTTGGTTGCGTTGATCGGTGCCGCACTTATCTCCCGTAAGGAGGTCAGGGACGAATGAACCTACAGAGTTACCTTGTCATCAGCATTATACTGTTTTGTCTCGGAATTTTCTGTGTTTTGACGCGCAGAAACGCCATCAGCATCCTAATGGGAATCGAACTAATTCTCAATTCATGTAACCTCAACTTTGCTGCCTTTTCCCGCTACGTGACACCGCCTGATGACATCAGTGGTCAGATTATCGCGCTTTTTGGAATTGTCCTTGCCGCTGCCGAAGCCGCTGTATTTTTAGCCATTATTTTAGCAATTTATAGAGAATTCAGTACCATTAGTCCCGACGAGACCGATACTTTGAAGGGATAAGAAAAATCGAGTGGGTTGAAAGACCTTAGGAGATTATTATATGCCTGTTGTGCCTCTTATTAGTATCATTTTGCTTGCACCCCTTGCAGCGTTCGCGTTTTTCGGTCTCCTATCGCTGACCGGACGTAATTATCCCCGTCAAGATCTCGTTTCAACCGCAGCAATGCTCATCGCATTCGTCTGTGCGGTCCTCCTATTTACAAACGTTGTCGCTGAGCCAGATAAGTATTCGCATGATGGGGCAGAGATACACTCGCTTACTTGGCTTCCCTTAGGTTCGGTCAATTTTTCAATGGGATTCCTCTTTGACAGTGTGACTGCTGTCATGCTCCTTGTCGTCACGATTGTCAGCAGCCTTGTGCATATCTTCTCAATCGGATACATGCACGGTGATCCCCGCTATCCTCGATTCTTTGCCTTCCTGTCGTTGTTCTCTTTCTCCATGCTTTTCTTAGTTGTCTCTGATAACCTCCTTGGTATCTATATCGGGTGGGAACTTGTCGGTGTCTGCTCTTATCTGCTTATCGGATTCTGGTTTGAACAAGATGCACCGGCGAATGCCTGTAAAAAAGCGTTCATGACGACCCGGGTTGGCGATGTCGGGATGTTCATCGGCATGATGATGCTTTTCACTAAATTCCGCACTTTGTCGCTCTACGGCGATGGCGGTATTTTCGCACTCGCCAGTAACCTGACCCCCGGTGATATGACTTGGTTATCGATTGCTGGGGTGTTGATCTTTTGTGGTGCCGTTGGTAAGTCAGCGCAGATCCCCTTGCACACATGGCTTCCAGATGCAATGGAAGGTCCTACACCCGTCAGTGCCTTGATTCACGCAGCGACAATGGTCGCTGCAGGCGTATATCTTACCGCACGAATGTTCCCAATCCTAACCGTGGATTCATCATTGGTCATTGCGTATGTTGGTGGCATCACAGCGTTAGTCGCAGCAACGATTGCCATCGTTCGCTTCGATATCAAACGAGTCCTTGCCTATTCGACTATCAGCCAACTGGGATATATGATGTTGGCTATTGGGGCAGGAAGTTATGTGGCGGGACTCTTCCATCTCACGACACACGCATTTTTCAAAGCCCTACTATTCCTCGGATCTGGTAGCGTTATCCATGCTTTCCATGCCGCGCATCATGCCCACGACCACGACCATGCGCACGATGACAATCATGACCACGATCACGGACATGCTGAGATACACACCGCCTCATTCGATAGCTTTGGGATTGACCCCGCGCAGGATATGCGCCATATGGGCGGGCTCAGACATAAAATGCCCATTACCTTTGTCACAATGTTAATTGCCACGTTGTCAATCGCCGGTGTGCCCTATATCTTCTCAGGGTTTTGGAGCAAAGATGCTGTTCTCGTAGAGGTCCTCTACAGAGCAATCTCTTGGAATTCGGTGCATCACTATATTCTCTTTGGTATGGCAGTACTCGCCGCCGTTATCACCGCATTCTATATGTTCCGTCTCATCTTTATGACTTTTACCGGTGAACCTCGGAATCAAGAAATGCATGACGGCGCACACGAATCACCTTGGAAGATGGCAATTCCGTTGATTATCTTAGCAGTCCTCAGTTTCCCAATCGTCAATAAGTGGTCGTTTGAAAAATATGTTAAACAACCAGCACAACCCCATGTCCATGCGCCAAAACATGCAAGATACGATTCGAGCCAAGGTGTCTTGCACGCACAGTTAGGACTTTCCGACGCATACGCTGCAGAAGATGTACATAGTGAAGACGCACATCATGACGCTGCAGCAGGACATCATAGTCCAGACCACGATAAAGCGCATAACATCGTTGTGCCACTGTCTTTTGTTATCGTCATCATCGGTGTAGGGTTATCTGCACTTTTCTACTACTGGAGAAAGCTCTCTGCTGATGCCGTTGCAGCGCGGCTGCGACCAATTTACACCCTTCTGTGGAACAAGTACTATTTTGATGAACTGTACGATGGGGTGCTTGTTGCGCTTACCGTTGCAGGTTCAAAAGTCCTCGGACTGTTCGATTTGCGTTTCATTGACGGAATCGTCAATGGGGTCGGCGTTGTTGTACAGGCAGGTTGTTCCCGACTCGCAGGGTGGTTCGATAACACCTTTGTCGATGGATTGGTCAATTTGGTAGCCCGAATCACTTGGTCAGTCGGCGGCAGGATTAGACGGGTGCAAACGGGCATGATCCAAAATTATCTGCTAGCGGTTCTGGGCGGTGTGGTGCTGTTAATTCTGATTTTCCGTGCGTTATTCTAAGATGCCGTATAGGGTGCGATGAACGGTTTTTAAGTACGCATTAGGACAAAAGTGAGGGTTGTGAACTAAAATTAAGAGCGGGCGATCGAACCGGTGCGCGCAATGAGTTCAGGAACACGGGCGTTGACTAAATGAACTTTGAATCAACTTTTAGGAGGATTTCACTGGATGTTATCGTTGATGATTTTTGTCCCCCTGCTAGGGATGTTGGTGGTATTATTTGCTATTCGGCGAGAACAGGAAGAACTCGCTAAGCGGGTGACGTTTATTGTTACACTCATCCCGCTGCTGATTGCAGTGTTTCTTTTTATCGATTATGACCGATCCATGTCAGGGCATCAATATGAAGAAGACGTGATGTGGATTAAGGCATTTAATATCCGCTACCACGTCGGGATCGATGGACTAAGCGTTACATTGGTGCTTTTGACAGCACTGTTAGGTCCGATATGCGTTCTCGCATCGTGGAAAATCGACAAAGGAATCAAAGCATACCTCGCTCTGTTTCTACTTTTGGAAACGGGGATGATCGGTTTCTTCTGTGCCTTGGATATGTTCCTATTCTATGTCTTTTTTGAACTGACACTGCTCCCTATGTACTTCCTGATCGGGATATGGGGCGGAGAGAGGCGCGAGTATGCAGCAATCAAGTTTTTCCTGTATACACTCTTCGGCAGTGTGTTGATGCTCATCGCTATGATCGCAGTTTACCTCAAGGGTGGGACCTTTGATATTCCTACCCTGATTGAACTTGCAAGAACTCCAGGTCACGCGCTTGCAGACCCCACATTCCAGATATGGGCGTTTCTCGGTTTCTTCATCGGTTTTGCAGTTAAAGTGCCAATCTTTCCCTTCCATACTTGGCTGCCCGACGCTCACGTGGAAGCGCCGACCGCCATTAGCGTCATCCTTGCGGGTATCCTTTTGAAAATGGGAACTTATGGACTCGTTCGTGTGAACTTCGCGATGTTGCCCGAAGGAATGGACTTCTTCTGTAATGGCGAGGGCAGATGGGGAAACTCGCTTGCAATCCTTGGCTTTATCAACATCGTCTACGGCTCGCTCTGTGCATTAGCACAGACCGACTTCAAGAAACTTGTTGCCTACTCCAGTATTGGTCACATGGGGTTTGTCCTCATCGGGCTCGCAGCACGGAATGAGAGTGGACTAACCGGCGCTATCCTCCAGATGTTCAACCACGGCGTGATCAGTGCAATGCTGTTTCTCCTGGTGGGCGTCGTTTATGATCGGGCGCATCATCGTGAAATCAATGGTTTCGGCGGACTCGGCAGCAAAATGCCAATATACACCGGTATTACAACACTGGCATTTATGGCATCCTTAGGGTTGCCGGGACTCAGCGGTTTCGTGGGTGAAGCGTTGTCTCTGCTTGGCGCATACAGTAAATTCAAAGTGCTAACCATCCTCTCAACCGCAGGAATTGTTGTTGGTGCCGCGTACTTCCTCTGGACATTACAGCGTGTCTTTCTCGGGGAGTTGAATCCGAAATACGAAGCTATCACCGAAATCAATGGACGCGAACTCGCAACGTTGGTCCCGTTGGGCATTCTTACGATTGTGCTAGGCGTCTGGCCCTCAATCGCCATTGATATGTTTAGAGAAGCTGTGAGCATACTGCCGCTTGTACAATAAGGGGAGACTCCGTTGACAAACATTGCAAGTATTCCTTATTTTATACCAGAAATTGTATTAGTGGTCTTTGTGGTAGTTGTTATCTTATTTGATCTGGCGTCGAAAAAAAGAGGTGGCAACGCGGCCGCCTATCTAGCGATCGTCGGGCTTGTGGTAGCGGTGATCACAGCGCTCGTAATTGGATCCGAAGACCGTTCCCTGTTCCTTGGCATGGTCCGACTCGATAGTTTCGCCATGTTCTTCAAAATTGTCATCTCCGTTGCCACGGTTGCAACGATTCTATTTTCAGTTCGTTCTGTTGAACTCGATCCGGAGACAAAGGGTGAATACTATGCACTTCTCCTTGCAGTAACGCTGGGTATGTATCTGATGGCATCGTCGACCCATCTCCTGATGATTTACCTGTCACTCGAAACAGTTAGTCTCACCTCCTACATCCTCGCCGGATTCCTAACGCATAGCCCACGTTCGAGCGAAGCCGCGTTCAAATATATCACCTTTGGGGCGATATCGTCAGGGACAATGCTATTTGGCATCTCTCTCCTGTTTGGTATGACCGGTACAGGGGATATTATGCTGATTAGCAGCCGACTGGGCGAGATGTTCAGTCAAGGTGATGTTTATCCGCTGGCTGTCCTACTGTCAATCACATTTATCCTTGCAGGTGTCGGATATAAAATCGCCTCTGTACCTTTCCACATGTGGTCCCCCGACGTCTACGAAGGGGCTCCAATCCCGATTACAGCATTTCTATCTGTTGCATCCAAAGCCGCTGGTTTCGCCCTATTCATTCGCCTTTTCTACTCAGGATTCAAGTCATCAGATGCGTCCCTCGATTGGTCGCTGATGCTGGCTGTGGTCTCCGCCTTAACAATGACCGTCGGTAATCTTGCTGCTCTCCCTCAGCAGAATGTGAAGCGCCTCCTCGCTTATTCAAGTATTTCGCATGGCGGTTTCCTACTTATGGGGGGCGTCTTGCTGACAAGCGAAGGACTTCAGGCAATTCTGATCTACCTGATTATCTATCTGTTCATGAACCTTGGCGCATTCTTTGTTGTTATCCTCATTGCAAACGAGGTTGGCAGCGAAACGATTGACGGCTATCGTGGATTGGTTTCCCGTGCGCCGCTCATCGCAGTGTCCATGGCAATTTTCCTCTTTTCTTTGACTGGGCTTCCTCCCCTTGCTGGTTTTGCAGGGAAATGGATTCTTTTTGCCGCGGTCATTAAAGAAAAGCTCTACTGGCTAGCAGTTGTCGGGCTGCTTAACAGCGTTATAGCGCTTTACTACTATGTGCGAATTGTGAAGGCAATGTTCCTTGAAGCGTCCGACGATGATGAATCTCTCTCGTTCTCTGCCGGTAGTCTTGTCCTGCTCCTAATTTTCGTGGTTCCGACCCTCCTTCTCGGCATCTATTGGAATCCGCTATACGAACTCTCCAGAGCTTCCCTCGGAAAACTGATGGGTTGAACCAGCACTGATTGTCTAAATCGTACTGACCCAATTTTTCTGCTTTTCAATTCAATAAAAAGGGGCAACCATAAACGGTTGCCCTTTTTTATTGGACCATCTGGATCCTGTCCTTAAAGCTCATCGATTATCGAACCATTCTCACTCCAGACAAAATGCGAAATTTCTAGTTGATGCTGCATCCATTTTTTGATACACTGTTCAAAATGAGAGGTAAATTTCTCGGCTTGGTACTTTTCTTATCTGAACCGGAAATTTGTCTACTGGAGATTCCTTTCTTTTTTGAGGAGACCCTATGAAAGTAAAACTCGGTTTTATTGGAACAGGTGGTATGGCAGGGGCTCATATGAGAAACCTGCAAACCTTCGACGATATAGAATTTACGGCAATGTGCGACGTGTCGGAGGAACGCGCAAAAGGATCTGCGGAGGAATATGGGGGTAACGTCTATACAGACTACCGGGCAATGTACGACAAGGAAGCCCTCGACGCTGTGTATATCTGTACGCCCCCCTTTGCACATGGGGAACAAGAACGGATCGCGTGTGAACAAGGCATTCCGATGTTCATTGAGAAGCCGATCGCCTCAGACCTAGAGCAGGCTGTTATCATCAATGAGGATGTCAAGCGGAGTGGTGTGATTACCAGCGTTGGATATCACTGGCGTTATGGTGGAAATGCTCAGCATGCGAAGTCTATTCTCGAAAAAGAGTCCCCTGTTCTCGGCGCGTTGGGATACTGGATGGGCGGACTCCCCGGCACACTCTGGTGGAGAATCCGTGCTCAGTCCGGTGGGCAGCATGTCGAGCAGACCACCCATATTTTCGACTTGGCGCGCTTTCTTCTCGGAGACGCTAAAACGGTACACGGCGTTGCTACCCGTGGAAGTATGACAGATGTTCCGCAGTACGATGTCGACGACCTCAGCATGGTCAATATCGAATTCGAGAGCGGGGCGATCGCCAATATCGCGTCATGTTGTACAATGGAAGGTTGGAATCGGGTGCAACTTGAGGTTTTCTGTCGTGGACTGGTAGTGACCGTTGGTGGACCTAACAGCATCAATCGGAAGGGTGAGGAGGAAGCACTCCCCGAAAATGGGGGGCAAGACCGGGACCGCGTGTTTATTGATGCGGTTAAGACTGGTGATTCATCAAAGATCCTGTCACCTTACAATGATGCGTTGAAAACGCTCCGTATTATGATGGCGGCGAGTACATCGTTTGAAACTGGCAAAGCAGTAGATCTATAAGAGTGTGCTTGTTAGCACAGCATTCTATGGCAAAGCATCCTCACACCGGTTCTCGACTTTGGTTGGGAACTTAAAAGGAGAAAGGAATGGGTTCAATTAATCAGTCAATCTGTTACGGCTGTTTCACGCGCGATGATGCCTCTCCCGAACAGGTCATCCAAGAAGCGGCGAAGATTGGATATAAATCCGTAGAAATGGCGCCCCAAGAATACTGGCCCCTTATACGCGAAAATGGCATGCGCGTCGCTATTATCGTTGGACATCAGTCCCTTCCGGATGGACTCAACAAGCCTGAAAACCATGAGCGCATTGAGCAGGAAATTCTGGAGAATCTCGAAGTAGCTGCCGCGAATGACATCCCCGGCCTCATCTGTTTTTCCGGCAACCGAGAAGGCAAGTCGGAGGAGGAGGGGCGGGATAATACTATCGAAGGACTCTTACGTGTTGCCAAAGCTGCCGAAGAAAAAGGTGTCAACCTCTGTGTTGAACTGCTCAACAGCAAAGTAAATCATCCCGATTACCAGTGCGATCGCACGCCATGGGGTGTAGAGGTTTGCAAAGGTGTCAACTCACCACGGGTTCAGCTACTCTACGACATTTATCACATGCAGATTATGGAAGGGGACCTTGTCCGGACAATTCAGGAGAGCATCGATTATATCGGGCATTTCCACACGGCGGGGAATCCGGGGCGCAAAGACCTCGACGATGAGCAGGAAATTTACTATCCACCTGTCATGCACGCAATCGCAGGGACGAATTATGACCTCTATGTTGGACACGAATTTGTGCCAAAAGGTGATCCACTCGCTGCAATGCAAGCCGCCTACGATACGTGCAACGTTACCGTCTAGTAGATTAATGGCGTGGGACGTGAGGAGGGAGTTTTCACGTCTCACGCATTACGCATAGCAGGATGGAGTGCGTTCCAAACAGGTAAATTTGGTTGACTGACTCCTATCAAAGGATGAACCAATCATGCAGTGTATTGCTGTCCACGATCGACCTTTGTAAATGTCTTCCTAACTGAGTAAGCCAATACGTCCAGTAATCGTAAGCGTAGTCGATTACCGCTTCCGTTGCTTGATGAGTTTCCAAGTATTCAATCAACCACGCAAGAAGTCTCTCCTCAACTGCGTCATTAACCTCATTTGCCTTGATACACGCTTCGCAAAATCTCCGAACTTTATCAAGGGTTACACAGAAATATCTGCCGCTATTAAGTGCTAAGTTTACCATTATTCCGCACGTAATCTTTCCAGCTAAATCTTCCGATGACTCCATGCTCGCCGCATATCGAAAATCCTTTTCTTTTGACATCAGGTAAACCGGAAGCATCTGAAGGTAATCCAACCGTAAGCTCAGGTTTGTCAACATCCCGTCGGTAATTTGGACCTGACTGAGTTGCTCAATCGGTTGTCCTATTTCAGCCTTTGATTCGACGACAACGGTAGCTTCACCTATAATCAGAGTCTCATCTATCACGGCTGACAGGAAATCTTCCTCGATTTGGCTTAATAGCGGCATTTCCATCGCCGCTTCCGGGTGTCTTCCAATCTGTACCATGCCCGTTTCGGCGATAGTCAATCGCGCACGCTGTCGGATGTCTTTAGCATCGCGCCTCAGTTTGGTCATTAATGTATTCCCAATCTGATAAAAGCGGATCATGTCATTACAGCCTAGCAGGTGTCTTGCTCGAAGTAAATCAAGTTTGCTGCCGTGCTCAAGCCCAAGATTAAGTCGAAGGACGACGTCCCTTGCAACCGTTCGTAGTTCGGATAGCCTAGATATGTCAACCGGTTCCATGACTGAACGTTTGTTCATAATCGCGACAATCTGGTTATTGATCTCGTCAATCCGATCAATTGGGACATGCTCCAATTCCTCAAGTTGGGATAACGCCCTAAACAGGAACAATCGTGGGTCGTATTCGATGAGAGAGTCTGTGTTTTCCATTGGTGACATCCATTATGTATAGGGTAGTACGCTGACGTGTTTATTCGTCCAGTTGGACATTATCAAGATCAACTAACTTCTCTAAGTCTTCTTCAGTTACTCCCCGTTCCCGATCCCTTTCCTCGATTCGAGCTTTGGCCGCTTCTCGCGTTGTCCGTGCTTTGATTTCCCTAGCGTAACCATCTATGGCGGACGCATCTTCGAGGAATATATATTCCATCAGGGATTGAAACAGATCTCCATCTGCAGCGTAGAGCATCTCGATTAACAGTTGAGTATCTTCGGTGTCGTAACTTAAATCTTCCGGACTGATGAGAGCTTCCTCCACAAGGAACGCTGGGTACGGGATTACATTGGATTTGGAGGTCGCTAATTCAAGCCGATTCCAGAAAAATTCCCCGAGTAGGTGTGGATCGATGGAACGCAACATGTTTTCAAAAACTTCTTCTCCCGCGTGTAGCAACTCCATCAACCACGCTTCAAATCGCGTATCATCTAACTTGTCATTTTGGTAGGCAATCAGGTCCACAATATCTGAAAGCTGTTCAGAGGATGCCGCGGATAAAATACCGGCAGATTGCCCGGTTCCAAGATGGACGAGTGCCATCTGCATCACGTTCTCAGTCGGACTGTGTTGAACCAGTTCCGTACAATCAGGAACGAGGTAGTACAACTCCTCGCGGCTTTTCGCGTCCGAAACCGTTTCAATAATTACCAGCTGCTCCTCCGTGGTATACCGTTGGAATTGGATGGCCGCCTGTTTAGTATCCATTTCAAGCAATGCTTTCGCTTCTGCCCGTGGATTACGAATCCTGATTTCTTTCATCCTATTCTCCCTAGTTATGGTTGGACATAGCGGTTAGGAAAAATCTGTCGTCTGGAAAAGCGCATTATGTTATCATAATACCTTATTGGATTGCAAAAACATCTCACTGGAAACCCTTGATTCTTCCTATCGACTCGTGATGAGCGGAAGCATTCATTGGTTGGACCCGCATACTGCATGGTTTCCAATGGTCTCCGGCCCCTTGCGAATTTAATAAAAAGTATCTACACTTAAAAAGCCCCTTGCACGTCAAATAACCAAATGCTATATTTCATGAACCAAATCTCTTTTTTAGTGTGTTCAGGTAAGAAATTGCGGGATATAAAGAACTGTTTCAGCCGCAAATAAATTGGTTTAAGGAACAGAGTGCATTTTATCTAACATACAGTTAAAGTTATCTCAGGAGGTCAATCAAAATGAATACTCTCAAAACTGGAATACTCTTGATTGCGTTGACAGCACTGCTAATGTTCATTGGCAACATATTAGGTGGTGAGGTCGGGATGGCAATCGCCCTGATCTTGGCAGCGATTATGAATTTCGGCTCTTACTGGTTCAGTGATAAGATCGTCTTGTCAATGTACAGAGCACAGGAAGCCAGCCCGAACAGCGAATTATACCAGATCGTCAAGCAACAGACCGAAAAATCAGGTTTGCCAATGCCACAGGTCTACACAATTCCGACTGATATGCCAAATGCGTTTGCGACAGGCAGAAGTCCAAGCCACGCAGCAGTCGCAGCGACAGACGGGATTATGCGAATTTTATCGCGTGAGGAATTGGCAGGTGTCATTGGACATGAACTGGCGCACATTAGGCACCGTGATATTCTGATTAGCAGCATCGTTGCTACAATTGCGGGCGCAATCATGATGATTGCGAACATGGCGCAGTGGGCAGCGCTATTTGGTGGTTTTAGTGGAAATGACGACGAAGATGGCGGTGGAATCATCGGCTGGCTGTTCCTGATTATCGTTGCCCCCATCGCTGCAATGATAATTCAGTTCGCAATCTCCCGTTCCCGCGAATACGCGGCCGATCGTGGTGGCGCAGAAATCTGTGGTGATCCAATGGCATTGGCAAATGCCCTTCGTCGGCTTGAACGCGGCGTTGAAATGCATCCGATGCGAGCGAATGCGGCGACATCGCATCTCTTCATTGTAAACCCTTTGCGTGGTGGGGTGGCAGGCCTCTTCAGCACCCACCCACCAATGGACGAGCGCGTACGCCGTCTGGAAGAATTAGCAGGTTATCGCCGATAGATTCAGAAGATTATTTGGTTCAGTAGCACCCTTATTTAATGAAGGAGACACTATGGAAACCCGAGCCATTGAGCACCCATCAACACTGGCAGAATTTCTGGAAGGAGATTATGAGTCCTACGAATTCGTGGAAGGGAAATTAATTCCGATGGCAGCAGCCAAGATTATTCATGGAGATGTCGCAGCACAAATCCTCGGACTTTTGTTTCACTATGTTAAGGAACATCAGTTGGGGAAATTATACACAGCAGAAACGGTATTCACTGTAGGAGATAGAGCTAGAAAACCGGACGTTGCATTTGTCGCTTCGGAACGTATTCCCGATGACCTATGGCAGAATTTTCCCATTGCCCCGGATTTAGCCATTGAAGTTGTATCAGAAACGGATGCCATGCACGCCGTGCACGAAAAAGCCTTTGAGTATCTCAACGCCGGTACACAACTGGTGTGGGCAATTGAACCTTTCTCTCAAACGGTGACCGTCTATCGGTCACCCACGGATATCAGTCTCTTGACAATTGACGACATTTTAACCGGCGAACCGGCAGTTAAAGGATTTCGTTGCCGCGTGGCGGATCTCTTTGCTTGAGATACGCTCACCTCTTCACAAGCCGGAGTATGTCACTGCGCTGTAACTTCTCGCCATCGTTCAACCAATCTCTGTCGGTGGTTTGCTGCCCAAATAGAATCAAACTGAATCAACTTCACCTTATCGGCGGTGATCGCCCCTTCAGCGACTTTGGCATTCGGATTCAAAGGAGTCCGGAACCACTTCTGCATCAGATTCTGTGCTCGCACTGACAGTGCCCAATCCATGAATCGCTTGGCAGCAACTTGGTTAGGTCCCCCTTTGACAAGTGCCATCGCGCCAATCTCGAATCCTGTTCCCTCCTTGGGAAAACTCAATACAACCGGATACCCCTTCGCAGGTCCCTTCTTGACAATATCGTGCGAAAAGGCTATCCCGACGGCTACTTCGCCGAAACCCACCTGCGTTACGCACGCTGATCCGGACCTGTTATAGTGGTGGACATTCCGGTCTAATTTCGCTACATAGTCGAAACCTGCCTCCTCACCCATCATCTGCACAATTGCAGCGAGCAATGTATTGGCGGTGCCCGATGTATAAGCATAAGCCACGCTGATTTCACCTTTAAAGTCGGGTTTTAATAGGTCGTACCACGAAGTTGGTGGCAAAAGCCCTTTGCGCGCTAAAATCTCCGTGTTAGAGGCAAAACCGATTGCGCCAAAGTAGAAGCCTGTCCAGTAGTGCGCTTCGTCGAATGTGCCAGCGGGCGGCTCAAAATCGATGCGCGGCGCATAAGGAGCAAGTAACCCTTCACGTTTAGCGACGATAAATTCTGGCGATGGTCCCCCAAACCAAAGCGCGACCTGTGGATTGGTTCGCTCGCTTCGGATTCGCACCAACACCTCTCCTGCGGATAAGCGCACCCAGTGAACCTGAATACCACTCTCTTCCTCAAAAGCGCGGATATAGATCTTTGCTTCATTGGTGTCGAGGGCCGTGTAGAGATGAAGTGGGTCGTTGTTAGCTGCTGCAACAGCTACTCCCGATGCTACCGCCTCAGGATTGCTTTCCTGTATTGCGCTACACAGCCAAGGGGAAAAGATGGCACAGGTGAGAAAAACGGTTAGGGGAGCGACTCGACGCATTGAATAACTCAAGCTGCTAATAGTAGGAATGCTCCGCATACGTTCACCCTTGTACGGATAATGAACTTCTTACGTTTTACGGTTCACGTTCCATATTCAGATCGGCATCAGAAGCCGATGGGGAAATCACGTTTAGATAGGTAACCTTATGACGGTACTTAATTCAATACGCCCGCGCGAAGATAGCAATTTCTTCTGCGGGTTCACCGCACACAATGCAGGTCCCACTTCCGCCCGGCTGATCCGAGGGGATGCAACGTGTAGTCGCTTTAATATCGTCTTTGACTTTATCTTCACATGCTACATCTCCACACCACCAAGCACGAGCGAAGCCCTGTGTTGCTGCCTCCCGAAACGAGTCATAGTCGGATGGCTCCGATATATTGGCATCGCGGAATTCGGTGGCGCGGGCTAGCAGACTGTTCTGAATGTCGTTAAGTGTATCGGAGACAACATCGGCTAGTCCTGTCAATGGAACAAACGATTTACCGTCTCGCCCCGGCACGTCGCGGCGAGCAAGCACTACTTGGTCTTTTGCAATATCTCTGGGACCAATCTCTATCCGTAATGGTACTCCCTTTAATTCCCACTCGTTGAACTTCCAGCCGGGCGAGTATTCGTCGCGATTATCCACCTTTAATCCTACATCCGTACCTAACATGGCTTCAATCTTTTCAATCGCCTCCATAACCGTGCTTCGTTCAGCGTCCTTTCGATAGATCGGCACAACGACCACCTGAGTGGGTGCTAGGCGCGGCGGCAGAACCAGCCCTTGGTCGTCGCCGTGAGCCATGATAATCGCACCAACCATTCGTGTACTCACACCCCAACTTGTCGTCCAGCAGTATTGCTGCGTTCCATTTCCGTCCTGATACTGAATATCAAAGGCTTTAGCGAAGTTCTGGCCGAGGTTGTGCGATGTGCCTGATTGCAAAGCGCGGCAATCTCCCATCATCGCTTCGATGCTATAGGAAGCATCTGCGCCGGGAAACTTTTCGCTGTCGCTCTTACGGCCTGGGATAACCGGGATAGCAGCATCGTTCACAGCGAAATCCGCGTACACATCTAGCATTCGCAACGTTTCTTCCTGCGCTTCTTCCGCAGTGGCATGAGCGGTGTGCCCCTCCTGCCAGAGAAACTCCATCGTGCGGAGAAACAAGCGGGTGCGTAACTCCCAACGCACAACGTTTGCCCACTGATTAATCAACACCGGCAGATCGCGATAGGACTGAATCCACTGGCTATACATGTATCCGATGACTGTTTCTGAGGTAGGGCGCACCACCAGCGGATCTTCTAATTCTTTGCCACCGCCGTGTGTAACAACCGCTAATTCTGGTGCAAAACCTTCCACGTGCTGCGCTTCCTTCTCGATGAAACTCATCGGTACAAAGAGCGGAAAATAGGCGTTTTCGTGTCCTGTTTCCTTGAAGCGGCGATCTAGTCCCGCCTTCACATTCTCCCAGAGTTCGTAGCCGTAAGGTCGAATGACCATGCAGCCACGCACCGGGGCGTAGTCCGCCAATTCCGCCTTCCGAATCACTTCGGTGTACCACTCTGAATAGTCCTCACTGCGAGGTGTGATTTTATCTCTCATTTTCGGATCTACTCCTCTTCAATTGATGAAAGATTATACCTTATTTGGCATAAACTGCATAGGGTTACGAAATTGAAAACCGGTTTTGCCCGTTTCACGGAAATGCTCTAACCTTCTGATTGTGATTTCAGCGAATATTGGATCTATGTCAGATGTGTAGCACACACGCCCCAACCTTTCGCAGGCAATTAACGTTGTTCCTGAATGCGCGAAGAAATCCGCAATCAGATCTCCTTCACCGCTGCAGGCGCTGATAATCCGTTCAACTGCCTTCAACGGTTTTTGGGCATAAGCGCCGGAGACATTCTCCTCCATCCGATAAAAAACCTGTTGGAGGTCAACCCACACATTGCCGGGTCTGATACTGTCAGATCGACTCCGTTCCAAATTTTCTACCCGTTTCCCACGCACCGTTTTATAATAGCCTCGCAAAATTTTAGGTATATCGGTATAAACAACAGTAAAGTCGGGATTGCCCTTCGTATAGTAGAGTAACTCCTGTCTTACCGCCATCCAATTTTTCTGCGTACCGTAGCCCCGCTGATTGCGCATCGTGATGAAACTTCTCGGCTCTAAGTCAGCAAAGTCCCGCATCATGACCATAAAATCGGGCAAAGGTTGGAAATGGTCTTTCTGATCCGCGCCCAGCCAAGCGTAGAAATGCGAGTTTTCATCCAATATATCAATCGTGTTTTTGACCCAGCCTCTAGAAAACGCCATATATTCATCCAGATTGCGCTTGCTCAGATTTTGGCTGGTTTTATTTCCGACACTTACATTATAGGGCGGGTCGTTCACCGCTACCCTTGCCTTTTTGTCCCCCATTATTTCCAATACCGCATCGGGACAGGTCGCATCCAACACCCCGACCCTATGCCCTTGCACGGGATCTTCCCAAACGTCGCCGGAGCTGAGTCTGCAATGGGTCAGTAGCTCCCTCCGAATTTCAGTGTCAGAATCGAGCCTTGGCAAAGGTTCGGTGGCCATCTCTCTCCGTCGTTTGTGTGCGATTAAGTCGCTTGCAAACTACATCGGCTCTGTGACGGTTCCCATGAACAGTATCGTCTCCGTCTCAGCATCATAAATAGCGAAAAAGAAGGGACGGTCCGCTTGGAATACTGATGGTACAGACTTAACTCCTACAACAGCGGTAACGGCCGCAGCTTCCGTACCCTCTTCGTTGACTTCCACAAAGGTTTTATGTCGGACCTCACTAATAAAAAGGTTCGGTCCCATACCGGTAAAGTCAGCGCCACCCCCGAAAGCGATTCCCATTCCTAATGCTTCAAGGGTGTCGTTGAGTCTTACCTCATATTCCAGTTTGAAACGGGGTAGCACCATAGTCTGCCTTCTATCCTGTAACTGCGATATCCAACCCTCCCAGCTTTCCGCGTTAAGATTTCTCAAGAACTTATTGAGATCGGAACTACGATTAGGCAGAAAAATATACATGTTCACTCGCCCATCACCATAAGGAAGACTCGTTGCTTCAAAGTTCTCACCGCGGAAATATGGATATTCCCCCTCTCGACGCATCATCTGTACCTGTTTCTCGCTTCCGTTTGGCAGATGAAAAGTGCCAGGACGAGTTAATGCCTTATCAAACTCATCCTGCCAATTACCCTTGAAATATATCGCGTTAATCAGGAAAAGCAGTGTTTGTGGATCAATTCTTTCAACGATTTTCTTAATCTTACCATTCGTGTTTGTGTTCACCCAGTCGTTGATGGTTGCTGTTGCTTGCGGTGAGCTAAAGTCGAGCGAGGCGATCTCCGCTCCAAAAAACGCTCGATTACGCTCCAAAAATTCGGGGTTGAATTCAACACCCTGACGGGACCAAATGGAGTTTGCAATCGAGATTTCAACTCTTGGATCAGGGTTTTCAAGGCTGTCTCGTAATGCTTTGTTGGCATTATTAATCGTGGATAGGTCTAACGCATCTATCTCTAGCACTTCCGCCATAGCGCGTTCTGTCTCTCCAACTGCGCCATTATAGGTCATTGTCAGTGCAATTGAAATACTCAGCGGCGAGATAAAGATATTCCCTCCGGCATCTCGTTCTCGCAAATCTTGGAGCAACTCGAACCCAAATCGTGTGTTAGCGGATGCAACACTTGAAACGTCCGGATCCTCACTGGTTTCTAAAGCATCACCAATGATGTTTCTTACAATATTGATATCAAAACAACCAAATAGACATAACAGCATCATAGCTATTATACCAATCCAGTAGTGTTTCATATCTTTCTCCTCATACCACGTCCTCTATGATTCATTGACGCGATTTTCCTGTCTACATCGGTTCTGTGACGGTTCCCATGAACAGTATCGTCTCCGTTTCGGCATCATAAATGGCGAAAAAGAAGGGACGGTCTACCCGGAAATCTGGTGGTACAGATGTTGCTACCACGGCGGCAGTGGCAGCGGCTGCCTCCGTACCCTCTTCGTTGACCTCCACGAAGGTTTTGTGTCTTACCTCACTGATAAAAAGGTTCGGTCCCATACCGCTAAAATCGGCGCCACCACCGAAAGCAATGCCCATCCCTAATGTTTCAAGTGTGTCGTTGAGGCTTACTTCATATTCCAGTTTGAAACGGGGAAGCATCATTGTTTGTGTTCTATCCTCTAACTGCGAAATCCACTGTTCCCAACTTTCTGCGTTCAGATCGCTCAATAGTTTCTTGAGATTGGAATTGCGGTTAGGCAGGAAAATATACATTCCTAAGCGTCCCTCCCCATACGGTAGGCTTGTTGCTTCAAAGTTCTCACTGCGGAAATATGGATATTCCCCCTCTCGACGCATCATCTGTACTCGCTTCTCACTCCCATCCGACAGATGAAAAATACCCTGCCGCGTTCTTGACTTATTGAACTCATCCTGCCAGTTCCCTTTGAAATAGATGGCGTTAATCAGGAAAAGCAGTGTTTGTGGGTCAATCCTGTCAACGATTTTCTCAATCTTACCATTCGTGTTTGTATTCACCCATTCGTTGATGACTGCTGCCGCTTGCGGTGAGCTAAAATCGAGAGAGGCGATCTCCGCCCCAAAAAATACTTGGTTCCGATTCAAAAATTCAGGGTTGAAGTCAACACCCTGACGAGACCAGATCGAATTTGCAATCGAGATTTGAACCTTGGGATCGAGGTTTTGAAGGCTGTCTCGTAACGCCTTGTTGGAATTATTAATCGTCGAGAGGTCCAACGCATCTATCTCTAGCACCTCCGCCATAGCGCGTTCCGTTTCTCCGACAGCACCGTTATAGGTCATGGTCAGTGCAATTGAAATACTTAACGGAGAGATAAAGATATTCTCACCGGGTGATCGTCCCCCGAGATCTTGAAGCAGCTTGAACCCAAATCGTGTATTCGCGGAAGCAACGCTTGAAACATCCGGATCAACAGTGGGTTCTAGTGTGTCCCGAAGAATATTCCTTACAACATTGATATCGAAACACCCCAACAGCCCCGAGAAAACTATGCCTATGCATCCGATAAGAATTAAGTGGTTTCGATGTTCGCTCATTTCAGTTTTCACTCCTGTCGGTCAATGCTTCAATCCCGGGCAACTGTTTCCCTTCGAGAAATTCCAATGACGCACCGCCCCCCGTAGAGATGTGTGTTATCCGATCCGCGACACCCGCCTGATGCACCGCAGCAACGCAGTCCCCGCCGCCGATGATGCTGACCGCCTCCGATTCAGCAACTCTCCTCGCAATATCAAGTGTCCCTTTCGTAAATCGATCAAACTCATAGACCCCCAACGGACCGTTCCAAATAATCGTTTTTGCCGTATCGACGATTTCCCCAAATTTTGCAATAGTCTCGATTCCAATGTCGAAACCACTCCAACCATCGGGGATGCCTTGGCTGGAGATGGCTTGAAATTCGGTGTTCGGATCAAACTCCCTACCGATGACGTGATCCTGTGGAAGATGGATGGTCAGATTCCGATTCCGTGTTTTCTGCAGCAGCGCCTCCGCTAAATCCAGCTTGTCAAGTTCCACAATTGAATTCCCAACTGACAGACCCTTGGCTTTGAGGAAGGTATATGCCATGCCGCCGCCAATGATGAGTTGATCCACCCTATCGAGCAAGTTCTCAATCACACCGATTTTGTCCGAAATCTTTGCACCACCAAGAATTGCAACAAACGGGTGATCTGGATTGTGAAGCACTTTGCCGAGGTGCTCAATTTCTCGTTCCATAAGCGAGCCCGCAGCGCACTGATCGAAAAAGTGCGTTACCCCTTCGGTTGAAGCGTGTGCACGGTGTGCCGCGCCAAAGGCGTCATTGACATAGAGATCTGCGAGAGACGCAAGTTGTCGTGCAAATTCCGAACCATTCTTGGTTTCTTCTTCGTAAAAGCGGACGTTTTCAAGCAGCAGCACGTCGCCTGCAAGGAGTTCGGAAACAATCCCCTCAATTTCTACGCCAACGCAATCAACCGCATGTTTGACCCGTTGACCAAGGAGTTTGCTAAGGCTTACCGCAAGCGGTTCTGTGGAAAAGTTGGGGTTGAAGCCTTCGGGACGTCCGAGATGTGTAACCAAGATAACTCTTGCGCTGTCCCGGATAAGCTTCAAAATCGTGGGAAGGGAGGCGCGGATGCGTGTATCATCAGTTATTTGCTTGCCGGCCATTGGCACATTGAAATCGACACGCACTAAAACCCGCCTGCCAGCAACATCTAAATCGTGTAGTCCGAGTTTATCTGTCATCCATTTTCCTATCAACGGCGTGCATTTGTGTCATTTGTGCCTCGGTTCTGTCTCATGGATGTGACAGTTGATGAACTCCCCGCTAGATCGGCACACAAATACTGATATTCATAAAGATGTGAAGGTTGGACTCAGTTTGCTACTGCTTGTACGGCTTTCTGCGCTGCCTCCGAAAGCCCATCAGCGGCGATCAGGTTCAAGCCGGAGTCTGCGAGAATCTGCCTTCCCAACTCCACATTTGTCCCTTCTAAGCGTACAACCAACGGAACTGTCAAATCTATCTGCTTAACTGCTTCGATAATCCCGTTGGCGATTATGTCGCATTGCATGATACCGCCGAAGATGTTCACAAGGACCGCCTGCACCTTTTCGTCTGCGAGAATGAGACGGAAAGCATGCGTAACGGTTTCCGTCGTTGCACCGCCCCCAACATCGAGGAAGTTCGCCGGCTCTCCACCGTGCAGCTGGATAAGATCCATCGTTGCCATCGCTAACCCCGCTCCGTTAACCATACACCCAATATTTCCGTCAAGGCTAATATAGCTCAAGCCCGATTCTCCCGCTTCAAGTTCCCGGGCATCCTCTTCGTTTGGATCGCGCATTGCACTAATTGCTTCATGCTGCCAAAGCGCATTGTCGTCGAAATTGAGTTTGGCATCAAGGGCAACTATATCCTGACCGTCGTCGGTTTGCGTGATCGCGAGTGGGTTGATCTCAGCGAGCGAGCAATCCGAATCGAGAAAGGCGTTATACAAGCCAATCATCAGATCCGCTGCCTTGTTGACCAATTCACGCGGAATATTCAAGTCGTAGGCAAGTTGGCGCGCCTGAAACGGGGGCAAACCAATTGCTGGATCGATGGTTTGCTTGAGAATTTTTTCGGGACGGGTTGCCGCAACCTCTTCAATATCTACCCCACCCTCTTCACTACCCATTATGACGAGCCTTGAGTCTGTCCGATCAATTACCATACCGAGGTAAAGTTCTCTCTCAATATCGCTTGCCTCAGCAATCAGCACCTTGCGGACCCGTTTTCCTTCAGGTCCCGTTTGCGGGGTGACTAGCTGCATACCAAGTATTGCATCAGCATGTTCCCTCACCTCATCCGGACTCTTTGCTAATTTAACACCGCCGCCCTTTCCGCGTCCACCCGCGTGGATCTGCGCTTTGACGATATAAAGGCGGCAGTCCAATTCACGAGCGATTGCCTCTGCCTCATTGGGGGTTGATGCGACTTCGCCGCGTTGAACGCTGACCCCATGCGCTTCTAGGATCTGTTTTGCTTGGTATTCGTGTACGTTCACTTATTTTCTCCACATGATAACCATAAATTGAAAAATGTAGCTCTTTATCCATCGTGCCTTACGTGCGACACATGTTTGCCCTGTGGGGGTTCAAAATCTTTCGCGTCTTCGCCGATATAATGACAGATGAAACTCCGTCGCCATCGGTCGTTCGTTTCGTTCATGTAGGAACCGTGAATGGTTTTACCGTCGAAAAACAGTGCATCTCCCGGCTCCATATCAACGTAGAACTCTTCCACACCCTCCGGCATCACCGACTGTACGGCAGTAAACGAAATCGCTGTATCCGCAGCCTCTACCTGCAATAGTCCACGTTTATGCGAGCCAGGGACTACCACCATTTGTCCAACAGATTTATCTGATCTGTCCAATGCAATCCACACGCCAATCAACGGTTCAGTGGTAATATACTGTTCGTCCTGATGGAGCGCCTGTCCTCTGCCTCCCGGCGGCTTAAAATATAACATGGTCTGCCGAAGTACAGGTTTATCATCAATCAGCTGTTCGACAAGTTGTAGCATCGTTGCCTGCATTGCCCATTCTCCGGTCAACGTATCCCAGTTGTGCATGTTAATCATCCGAGGATATTGGTGATTCGGATCTTCTGGATGATCTGTTGTGCCACCACTGTCGCCTGATTTCGGTCCTTCGGCCCGCCGCTCCATGTAGTGCTGAATCATCTGCTGTGCTGTCGCCGTATCAAAAAGCCTTGCCACCACCAGAAAACCAGTCTCTTTGTATTGATGGATCTGTGTATCACTTAAGCGCATTCATACATCTCCTTAGTTCACGTATTACATTTCACACTCTATACCACAAACAGTGATTTCAGATATGCGATTGACTCCTCCACCACACGCTGGACTTCACAAAGCGGTGTATCCGTTCCACCATGTGTGCCAACAATCTCAAGTGTTACGTAGGGCACATGGTCGATTGTGTTCATGACTTCGGCAAGTGCGGGAAGATCTATAGCGCCTTTGCCGGGAATCTGTGTCTCGACAGGACCTATCGGTCCCTCACGGCTCACCCGGTTGTCACGGATACGCAGCGTTGCAATATAATCTCTCAGTTGCTGCAGCGATTCCACCGGATCTTCAGCGACTGCCGTCCGCCAAATGTGGCTTGCATCAAAGTTAATCCCGACCCACTCACGATCAACCTCCTGCATAAGACGGAGCGCCGTTTCGGTTGAATACACCGCATTATTGACATGTGGTTTAAGGCTCAGCTTAATGCCAGCCCGTGAGGTTCGTACGGCGGCTGCATTAACTAACTCCACCACCTGTTTGAAGCTCTCTTCATCGTCGGACTTTCCGCCTGCACCCTCCGCGATTGCAGGTGCGCCGACCTGTTGTGCAGCTTCGATTACCGCGTCAAAGTCAGGACTATCCATCTTAGTACCACCCGTACCTGCAATGGAGTCGATTGCCAAGCCGTACGAAGCGACTCGGTCCCTAATCTCTTTGTAGTAGGAAGGCTCTCTACCAATTGCCAGATGAGGTGCCATACCCGGGCGCGCACAGAGTTCAATCGCTTCATATCCAGTTGCTGCAATACTCTCAAGCGCCTGGTCTAAACTAAACCCTCCATATAAAATTGTGCTGCACCCCAAAGCCTTCATACACTTTTCCTTAAGTCAGTTCTGTTTTTCACCTCAGGAATATGTTATACTTTACCTCAACTGTGTCCGATGGGTCAAGTGAAAATACCCGACGGAACGATAAATTACGATTGACAATTTCAATGAGAGATGGTATCTTGAACTTACAAATCTTCTAATTGCCAATTTACCAATTTATATCAATGGAGGTTAGTATCAATGAGAATGCACATCGGTGGTGAATGGGTTGATAAACCAGAAAAAATCGAAGTTCTGAATCCTTTTGATGGCTCTGTTGTTGACACCATTCCCAAAGGGGATCACGATGATGTCGAAACCGCGCTCAAAACCGCTGAACGTGGCGCAGAGATCATGGCGAAAATGACCGGTTACGAGCGTTACGAAATTATCCATAAGGTTTCGGAAATGATGGCGGAGCGTACGGAAGAACTCGCTCGAATCATCACATTAGAGGAAGGGAAGATTCTCGCGGAGGCAACGATGGAGGCGGGGCGCGCAGCCGAAATCATCGCACTCTCCGCAGAGGAAGCCAAGCGGCTCTATGGGGAAGTCATCCCGCTTGAAGGGGGACCCGGAGTCAAGGGGAAATTAGGCTTCACGGTACGGGTTCCCTGTGGCATCGTTGTTGGGATTAGTCCGTTTAACTTCCCGCTGCACCTTGTTTGTCACAAAGTGGGACCTGCACTCGCGGCAGGAAACGCAATTATTGTTAAACCAGCGACGGACACACCCTTGTCTGCCCTGAAACTGGTCGAGCTTTTCCTTGAAGCGGGTGCTCCGCCAGAAGCAATACAGTGTCTGACCGGATCAGGTGCCGTGATTGGCGATGGCCTCTGTGCGGATCGGCGTGTCCGGAAAATTACCTTCACCGGCAGCCGTGACATTGGAGAACGTATCTGCCATACCGCTGGCCTCAAGCGTGTAACGATGGAACTCGGCTCAAACTCGCCGCTGATTGTTATGCCGGACGCAGATCCAGAGAAGGTCGCAGCAGCTGCGGCAGCCTCCGGTTATTCTAATGCGGGACAGGTCTGTATCTCAACGCAACGGGTCATTGCCCACGAAGGCATCTACGGCGATTTTCTGGATGCTTTCAAATCCACCGTTGAAGATATCTCGACTGGAGATCCACTGGAAGCACCAACTAAGATGGGACCGATGATTCGTGAAGATGACGCTGTTCGCGTTGGCGAGTGGGTCGATGAAGCGGTCAGCAATGGCGCTGAACTCCTTACCGGTGGTGAAAGAAACGGGCAGATCTACGCCCCGACGCTCGTCGCCAATGTTAAGCCGGAGATGAAAATCTCATGCGACGAAATTTTCGGACCTGTTGTTGGTGTAACAAAGGTTTCGAACATCGATGATGCTATCGCTCTTGCCAACGACACCAACTACGGGTTGAGCGCTGCAATCTTCACTGAGAACATCGATTGGGCGATGCGGTTCGTGCGTGAAGTTGACTCCGGCAACCTGATGGTGAATTGGGGAACCCAGTGGCGTGCGGACCTCATGCCCTATGGCGGTTTAAAAGAGAGCGGTATGGGCAAAGAGGGACCGAAGTACGCTGTACAGGAGATGACTGAGACAAAGATGGCAATCTTCCATCTGAGCGAGTAAGGCGTGATGTAGGTCATACTACTCCTGATATGTTCGTACAGTGCGGCGGGGGTTTGTCGAAGGACAACCCCGCTGCCCACTGTGTTTGTGAATCCGGCTTGCTAAGTGTGTTTGCCGCTTAACAAGCGCAAATTTCTATGCTGTTCCCTATCTCGACCGGCGTTCTCCTATATGAGTGCTGGCTAATTTCCCGCATCAAACTGTCGTTCGACTCCCGCATTCTTCCTCATTCCTTCACACAAAATCAGATAGAATTCCTCGGATGAATAGTACGCTTGACAATCTTCGCCAAACAGTTGAAACAGTTCTGCGTTGCAACCTCTCTGAGGCAATCGGCCTCCCAGGTAAAACCGACGCTGAGGAGCTAATTCAGCGATTTCTGCGCGCGGTCTCGGATCGCATCGGTGATCAATCCACTCCGATTCATGAGGATTTGGGGCAACTGTCCCGGCACATTGACCCGCAGTGGATCATTCTCGCAGCAGGCAAAGGAACCCGCATCGATCCGTCCGGTCGTTTAAACAAAAACCTCGACCTCTGGTTTGGCGAGCAGAATACCCTACAACTATCCCGAAGCTATCTACCGGGGAGTCGCCCCCATATCGTTGTCGTTAACTCCCAAATGGCAGCGCGCGTAGCCAAAAAAGATATCCCTTCAAGTGGTATAATCCCGCCTTCAGCACTTAATCCAGGAGAAACAGATCGACTGTTCGGGTCAAACGTCGTCCTGTGCGTGCAACCTGATCAACCTTACGGCACAGGAGCCGCACTACGAGTCGCGTTGTCGGCAATCGCCGACTCCGACGCAGAATGTATCGGCGTTGCCTTTGGCGATGAGCCCTTCCTGAATCAATCCATTTTTGTGGGGACACTCCTCTCGCACTTTATTGTCGGTGCCGATATTACCCTCTGTGGCAAAATTCCGGACACCGTCGTGGATAAAGGAGGCTTGTTCTTTGACCTTGACGGCAAATTCAATGGTACAAAAGAGTGGTATGATATGACCGATACGGAAAAGGAGACAATGTGGCGTCGACTGGAGCGCGGGGAAGCCTACACCAATACCGGTATTACCTTAATGCATCGTGACGCAGCTATTGTCCGGGTAGATCGGCTACAACCCCACGGCGACAAATCCGAGCTCCACCATGTCGATCTCATCCGCCACTGTTATGAGGACGGTTTGAGTGCCAACGCCTACATCCATCGAAGTGAAATTATTTCTGGGGTCAACCGTTGGTCAAATGTCCTCCCCGGGGAAGAACACCTCTTTGCGGTTGCAAAGAAAAAGTTAGTCCAGAAAGGAGTTCGGGTTGATCCGGCGGCACAGATTACCTTGGCAAATCACGATGTCGAGATCGGTCATGGCTGCTACCTTTTAGGCCGCGTCCACCTCGGCGCCAGCGTGCAAGTGGGAAACTACTGCCGCCTTGAAGATACTGTGCTGCTGGGGAATACAGTCGTCGGCGACCATGTTGGTCTGAAAGGCGTAGCCGCAACGGACACGGTCTTTGATTCGAATACCCTCGCGAATGAGGTCACTAGGTCAATCACTGGCTTGCACGTTGGCAGCCGTATCGAAAATAGCCAATTCGATTGCGTAAAAGTCGGGCGGGAAACAACCCTCGAATCTGCTGCTGCGAGGGCAATAGTGATTCCAGCTGAAGTTTCCATAAGGGACAAACGGTTAGGTGTACCCGAAAGATCAGCTCATCACGCAGCAGGCGACACAAGAAACGTCCCAAGCCAGATTTCTGAGACTGTCCTAAATCAACTGATCTTGCCCGGCTATAAACCCGGCGTGTTCACCCTCGGTGAAAAGCGAGGGAGGCCGGACTGGGAGAACCTGCGGGCGCACGTCAAGTCTCATTCGGAAGCCGAGCTAATTGAACGTGCTACCCGCAACCCAACTTTACGTCAGCTCGCAATGCACGCCGTTGCAGAACTGCTGGAGTTGCGGAAAGCTGATGGCACACATGTTACTGATGATCTTACCCCCGAGGAACTTTGGGGAAGTATCTTCGAGATTGTTACGCTCTGCACGGGGAACCCTAATCCATATCGAAGGGATAAACTCAACGCCAGACAGACAGCGATTAACCTGCTCGCCCAATTTTCGGACTGTGATTGGTTGGAACGACTGAAGCTGCTCATCGCCGCCAATATCATTGATTACAGCAGCGCAAGAGTTGTGGCGAAACTCCGAGAGAACCCAGACTACTTTAACCTCGTCTTTCAGGCAGCAACCCATGCCTCGTTAGCGATTGATTGCTCTGGTTGTTTTCAGTCAACAGTAATCGCAGGTGAACCGAAGCGACTCGTCTGGCTCATTGATAACGATGGTGAGTCGGTCTTTGATCTGTGGCTTATAGAAGCACTCGCCGAGCGTGGTCATCAGATCACCGTTGTTGGGAAAGCAGAACCTGCGGCTAATGATGCTACGCTTGATGATCTGCACGAACTTGCTGTGCAGCCATGTTTCCAAAAACTTCAGGGACAGATAGCCGTTGGCGGTGTGCATCTGATCTCCTCGGGCTCAAACACTGTCGGGACTAATCTCTATCAAGCAACAGCAGAATTTACCAATGCGCTCCTTGACGCGGATCTTGTCATTTCAAAAGGACAGGGTAATCTTTTCACAACGCTGGGATTAAGAAAGAACACATTCTACCTGCTACTCTCCAAAGGTATGACGGCGGAGCGTTTGACCGGAGTTGTCCCGAACCAGAATCAGGTGATTGATGGATTAATCTTGGCGTATGTCCCGAGCGGAACACGCTTAAATCGGACACTCAAGGATTTTTGTGTGGAGGCCAATTGAAAGGGGCAGATCTTTCAAAAGTCGATACAGCCATATAAAATTTTAGAAGAGACTATAAATAGAACATCGTTGCTCAAGCGAGTTTGATATGCTATGATATGTAATACATGTATCACATCTGAAAGGGAGGACTTAACGATGTTATCGGTTCGTCTTACACCAGAAATTATGGAGTGGTTGGAACTGCTGGCAGATAAAACTGGGCGAACAAAGAGTTTCTATGCACGTGAAGCCATTCTCCGGTATTTTGAGGATATGGAGGATACCTTTATTGCCATTGAACGGCTTGAAACACCGGAAAAAACGGTAGACTTTAGCAGAATTGGAGAGCGAGCTTGACTTGGGAGGTTGAGTCGGATAACCGTGCCCGAAGAGAATTACGACGACTTGATGGTTCAGTTCAACGACAGATCTTGCGATACCTGCGGGTGTGTGCTTCTCCGAGAGGATTTGGTGGTGCCTTGACCGGTGACCGAATTGAGCTCTGGAGATATCGCGTCGGGGATTATCGACTAATTTGCAAAATTGAAGACGATCAGTTAACTGTGCTGGTCCTTGCCGTTGGGCATCGAAGAGAGGTCTACGAGCAAGAGTGACAGAACATCGCGTATTTTTGATTGACACCCTTATATTTTTGCTTATAATACACGAAACAGATTTTTAGGAGGACTCTATGGCAGCCAAGACATTTCCACCAGAAAATACAAATTATCCAATCTCCAATGCACATATCAGTAGCATGGAGCAATATCAAAAGATGTACGATGAATCGGTCGCAGATCCCGAGCGATTCTGGGCGACTGTCGCTGAACGTATTACGTGGTATAAGAAATGGGATACCGTCCGAGAATATGACTTTGTGAACGCTAACATCAAATGGTTTGATGGCGGGAAATTGAACGCCTGCTATAATTGTCTCGATCGACATGTGGAAGCAGGATATGGTGATGCAACTGCAATCATTTGGGAGGGGAACAGTCCCGACGAGGATAAAACCTTCACCTACAGCGAGTTGTTGGCGCAAGTCAAGCGGTTTGCTAACGTTCTCAAGGCACAAGGTGTTCGCAAAGGTGACCGCGTCTGTATCTATTTGCAGATGGTGCCAGAACTGACAATCGCCATGTTAGCCTGTGCCCGTATCGGCGCAGTCCATTCCGTTGTGTTCGGCGCATTTTCAGCCGATTCTCTGCGAGATCGGATCAATGACTCACAGTGCAAGTTGCTAATTACGCAAGACACCGCATTTCGTGGCGATCGCAGCGGCATCCCCATGAAAGCCAACGGTGATGCAGCAGTAGTGGACTGCCCCTCAATTACAGGCGTTATCGTTGTCCGTCGCACCGGCGATCCCGTCGATTTCGATGAATCACGCGATGTATGGTGGCACGAAGCGATGGCAACCGCTGACGATGAGTGCCCGCCCGAGGAGATGGACGCGGAAGATCCGCTGTTTATCCTTTATACTTCTGGTTCGACCGGACAACCGAAAGGGGTGCTTCACACAACCGGCGGCTATCTGGTTTATACATCCTTCACTCACGAGATGGTTTTTGACTATCATGAAGGAGATGTCTACTTCTGTGCCGCTGACATCGGTTGGATTACCGGACATTCCTATATCGTGTACGGTCCCCTCTCAAACCGTGCGATTACCCTTATGTTTGAAAGCATCCCAACCTATCCTGATTTTGGACGTTACTGGCAGGTAATCGACAAGCATCAAGTCGATCTCTTCTACACCGCACCAACCGCCTTACGTGCCTTGATGAAAGAGGGGAATGATTGGGTCACGAAACATAGCCGATCTACCCTACGACTGCTTGGTACTGTTGGTGAACCGATTAAAGAGCCGGAATGGCTATGGTATTACAATATCGTTGGGGATGGACGTTGTCCAATTGTTGATACATGGTGGCAAACAGAGACCGGTGGAATTTTGATGACGCCGCTACCGGGGACGACGCCACTTAAACCCGGTTCCGCAACACTTCCTTTCTTTGGAATAGAACCTGTCATTCTGGATGAAGAGGGCAAAGAGGTTGAGGGCAACCCAGCACGTGGGTATCTATGTATCAAAACCGCTTGGCCCGGCGTGATGCGAACTGTTTATGGGAACCACGAGCGTTTCCGCGAAACCTATTTCGATCGATTTCCCGGCTACTACATGACCGGCGATGGTGCATTGCGCGACGAAGACGGTTACTACTGGATCACCGGGCGTGTTGACGACGTGCTCAACATCTCTGGACACCGTTTGGGCACAGCTGAAGTCGAAGGTGCCATCGGACAGCATAAAACTGTTGCCGAAGCGGCCGTCGTCGGCTACCCGCATGAGATTAAGGGACAGGGTATCTACGCTTATGTCACACTCATGAGTGGCGTGTCCCCCTCAGATGAAATCGAGACCGGTATCAGGGGTGTGGTGCGCCAACATATCGGTCCCCATGCGACCCCCGACAAAATTCAGTTTGCACCCGCACTGCCCAAAACGCGATCTGGCAAAATTATGCGGCGCATCCTCCGGAAGATTGCTGAAGGGGAAATAGATGATCTCGGTGATACCTCCACGCTTGCCGAGCCAGCAGTTGTTGATTCGCTCGTCGAAGGGCGGCAGTAGCAAGAGAGTTATTGATATATTTAGGAGGAACACAATTTGATATCCGCGCAGAAAATTGTAGACGAGTTGAAGAAATGGAATGTGACTCATGTGATTGGCCTACCCGATAACGGGACCGCGCAAGTTTTCAAGCGACTCCATCAGGATCCCGAAATTGATGTTATCACCGTTAGTCGCGAAGGTGAGGCCTTTGCCATCGCATCGGGTTTGTACGTTGGAGGCAAACACCCTGTGGTTATCATTCAGAATACTGGCTTTCTGGAGTCTGGGGACGCCATCCGAGGTACAGCCTATAATATGGAAATTCCCTTGGTATCGCTGATTGGCTATCGTGGATATCACACCATGCAACCTGATGCCCCCCGTATAGACACCGCCGCAACCTTTCTTGAACCCACTCTCAAGGCGTGGGGATTTCCATACAATACCATGGCATCCGACGATGATATTCCATATATTAGCGATGCGTTCAAAAAGGCTCAAGAGACATCAATGCCAACGGCTGTGCTCCTCGTTGGTATCAGTACATGAGGACTGTGAGAAGAACTTCCTTTCCTTATATCGTGTCGAGACATGGGTTGGTAGAGCCTAGTATCGGTGTGGCGTTTTTGCGACGAGGGTGTGGCACAATTTCGACAGTTACTCTATGGATCCGGCACCCTTTTTGAAATGACCGATCGTATAAAAAGCATCTACAAAGTCCCCCGTAGAAGGCGTTTGCGGTAAAAATCGGTTCTTGTGTCACTTTTTTAGGTGATTTGATATAGCGATGGCATCTTAATTGCCCATAGGTGATAAAGCCATGGAACATAGCATTAGATTTTTCTAGCCTCGCTAAAATGTTCACAGAACCGATCAACACACCAAAGTCACTTTCATGGGGGATTATCATGTTCAAGTACACCGTGTCACTCCTAGCATTATTCGTCCTATTCGTTGTCGCTTGCGCCAAAATTGACTATCTTGGGCAATCGTACCCGCCTACCACCCATGTAGATCTTTATTTTTCTGAAGAGGATATACGTGAGGATTATCGGGTGATGGGACACGTTATTGCACAGGCGAACGAAGGAATCAGCGTAGAACGCTTGCAAAAGAAACTGGAATCGAGGGCGCGTGAGGAAGGTGCCGACGGAATCGTGATTCACGGATTCGATCGGATCCAAACGGGAGAAACAACTACATATAACGAGGAAACAAGGCGGCATGAAAAGAAACGCAGTATAGCCGCTGTTACCATTACAAGTGCCGAGGAAGAAAGACAGATTAGAGCGATGTTTATCAAATACGAGCAGAATCTATAGGGCTTAGGAGATCTTGCTGCATCTTCGAATAGTTTTCTAGATTCCTTAACACAGTAGCAGCTCGGGTTTAAGTCTAGGGCAAGAATATTCAAAAAGGATACAACTTTATCGTGAAAATTCAATATCCACCTTGCTATCGCTTATCTACACTACTAAGTAAATGTCTCACCGCCGTGATTGTCCTGTGCCTGCTGATTCTGTTCGCGCCTAGCAGCTTTGCCGCACCAAAACGGGTCGTTGTTTTATATTTTGAAGATCATAGCCGCTTTGATCATCCAACAGGCTGTGGATGTATTCCGACTGGGCCATTCAGTGGGCTCTTCGGGGGACGGAAGCACCACAAAAGATGGCATCTGAAGGAGGGGTTTACAGAATTACTCAACCGAAAACTGGAACAATCAGAGATATACGAACCAGTTAGTCAAGATGAACTGTTGGATGCTATGGCGGAGGCAGGGTTGTCGAGGCGAGCACTCTCTAAGTCGAAAAATCGGGCACAGTTAGCAAAAGCGCTCAAGGTCGACGCACTTATCGTGGGCGATATCCGAAAATTCAACCAAGAACGCGTGAAAGCGAATGCCGGGCGCCTTATCAGCCAAGGTGGACGCGGGTATCAAGGCGCAACAGCCAGTTATATTGGTGGCGTACAGTTACGGGGGAGTCTTTATATCGTTTCTATCCAACTTGAGATGCAACTCTTTGGTAAATCCGGCGCTGAAATTGGCATGCCTAAAATATCCGCTAGAAAACAACACCAACTAGGCGGGGTGAACATAGGTCCCCTTGACGGGGTCGTTACCGAACAGGGGACGGAATTGCAGTTCGGACAGTCACCGGGACTAAAAAGAAAGCCTCGTCCAATCGTTGCGCCTTCTGAGTTGAACAGAATTGAATTCGGGAGTGAGCAGTACGACAAAACCCTGTTTGGTATGACAACGAACGACGCCTTACACAAAATAGTGTTGGCTTTGCGCGAAAACATTGGACCTGCATTGCCCGGATCTGATACAACGGTACAGAATCAGAAGAGTCAACCCGGACAACCTTCGCCTCCCGCGCCCGCCATTCAAGGATCAATCGTCTACGTTGATGCAGCGGACCCTGAAAATACCTATATCAACATCGGTTCCGCCAAAGGCGTTGCCATTCAGCAGCAACTAAAGGTTTACACGACCGAATCGCTGGTTGATCCGGATACAGGCGATGTGCTTGGAGTCATTCCGAAACCGGTAGGCGTTATCAAGGTTATTGAAGTGCAAAGTGATCGGCTTTCGAGAGTTGAAATCATCGAAGGGTTTGGGAAGATAAAAAAGGGAGATCGGGTCAAACGGGATATGTCTATACCATCCGAGTCGGAGTGAGACTCTCGTGCTGTCCTATCCGGCATTCAACTCCTTTGAACACGATAATGGAGGAAAATCTCGCTGCCCACGGCGCGGTAATCTAATAATTCAACGTCAACGATGTCGAGGAAATCAAATCCATCCCCTTCAACGCTCGTTACTACATCTCGTCCGCCAATGATTTTCGGGCATAAAGTAAGATATACTTCGTCAATTAATCCTGCCCGAAACAGGTCAAAATTCACCTGCCCGCCTCCTTCAACCAACAATCGCTTCACCCGGTACATCTCCCCCAGGATCTCAACTACACGTCGAAAATCAACTGTGTTTTCGCCGACGCGGTGCACCTCCGCCACCCGTTCCAACGATGCGAGCCGGCTAAGAGGGATGCGCTCCGTTGTAAAAACCAAGGCAAGGGCGCCGTTAGGCTGGAACATTCGGGCGGTTTCAGGCACGCTGCCACTGCCACTCACAACGACCTTGATTGGGTTAGGTGCCAAGCCCCGTTGAAGGCGTAAGTCTTTGTACTTTCCATCTTCAGTAAATGTGGGATCGTCGGCGATGATAGTTCCTGCACCAACGAGAATAGCATCGGCATGGCTGCGAGTTTCCCTGAGCCGAATCCCGTCCGCCTCACTCGTGAATCGTGGTCCTGTGCCATCGCGTGTGGAGATTTTGCCGTCAAGACTTATTGCCATGATTAGGGACGTGTGCGGCTTCATTACTTATCGCCCCCGCGGGCTTTGGCAACGATTTCTTCAAACGAGTTGCGCCAGCTAGGCGTCAGGGCAGGAAGGTTCGCCGCCTTCTCAGCAGCAGCCGTATTCGTGCTGTCTAAATGCCGTAGATGAACGATCTCTTTCACTGTCATCTGCCCCTCTCCAACTTTTGTCCGCTTGATGGTATCACCGGCACCCACTTCCCCCTCTTCCAGTACACGCACATAAAATCCGACCCGTTTGCTCTCCAGAAATGGCTTGACAATCTGTGGGTTCCCCATCTTGATACCGAGTTTGAAGCACGGGACACGGGGTTGGGATACTTCGACCAGCGCTTCACCTATCCGAAAGACGTCGCCGATATGAACCTTGTCCTCCCATAGTCCTTCTACGGTCAAATTTTCGCCAAACTTCCCGTAGGTCAAATCATCTCTGCCAAGTTCGCGTTTCCAATAGTCGTAATGCTCACTTGGATAAACATAGACCGCCTTGTGGATACCGCCGTGAACGGACAGATCGCCCTGTCCATCGCCATCAATGTTCAACCGCCGCATCATTGTCCGCCCGGATACCGGCTCTTTGAAAATCCCTGTTTTGATCCGCTTACCGTTATACGATACCTCCTTGGGTTGCGAAACATTCACCGAAATAAGTTTCATCGTTTAATCTCCTGTATAATCATCCTCGAACTTGCACTCCCGAACTTCCATCTCCCCTTCTTTCCACAGCGATTCGGACGGGGATGCGCCGGGTTAACTCCCCGACGTGACTGATGAGGAAAATGCTGCGTCCTTGCATTTGTAACCCTTCAAGTGAGGCGATAGCAATGTCAAGTGTCTCGGAATCAAGTGTTCCAAAACCTTCGTCGAGGAAAAGCGAATTGATCTGGGCACGGCCGCGGCTGAGTTCGGAAAGTGCTAGCGCCAAGGCAAGGCTTGTCAAGAACGACTCCCCGCCAGACAGCGTTTCGACCGGGCGTTCCTCATTGGCGTTCCATCTATCGATGATGGTAAGCTTACCGATACCTTCAACCTTGAGCTGGTAACGGCCTACAGTCAAGTATTTCAGCTGCCCATTGGCAACTCGGCTTACCTGTTTGAACATAATATCCAACGCAAAATCACGTAGATTGTTAGCGGGGATTGCATCTTGCAATTTAAGCCACCGATTCAATTCGTCTAATGCTATCTGCATCTTATCTCCAAGTGCCTCACGCTGCGATAGCGCATCTTTTAGCTCCGCTATTTTCCGCTGTTGTGCGCCAATGTTTCGCTGCACCTCTTGAATCTGTGCGTCAATTTCTTCAGCCTGTGCGGTAATCTGTTCTAACACCTGTGGATCATAAGGAATTGCCTTAAATTGAGTCCGCAGCCTAACAATTTGTTCCTCAAGCAGATGCTTTTCTTGAGTAAAGTCATCAATCTCTTTTTGGATCTTTTCCATCTCTGGGGCTGTCCTTAACGCGGCATCATGTGCCTCTGCCGAATCGAAGCCCTCGCTGCTCAGCTTAGCCAAATAAGCCGCCTGTGCTATCTCAAAGTTTTTACTGCTCTCTACTGCACGGTTCTGGCTGCTCCGATGATTGGCTTGTTTTTCCGTGTAATGGTCACGACTCACCTGTAATTTCCGATCCGCTTCTTCACGCTGGTCAGCTTTCCTCTGAATCTCTGCCTGTGCCCTTTCGATAGCCGCATCAATTTCCGCTTCGGTCACCAATCCGTCGGTTTTGCCGCGTGCAGCATCCAAAAAGCCGTTCCCTGCGTTTCGATGCACGTCGATTTCAGTCTGCAATTCGGCGTGGCGTTCCTTTGTGCTTTCAAGTTGTTGTTGGTTTGCCCGTATATCAGCATTATGCGACTCAAGTTGAGTCTGTGTCATGCTAAGTTCCTGCTCACTAGCTGTCACGGCTTCGATCTTATCAGCAAATTGATTGACGGCATCTTCCAATCCAATCCCTTGGAAGGTTTCAGGCAGTAATTCCCAGAAACGTGCTTCACTGTTTCGGAGGTCCCTTATCAAACTCTCAATTTCACTGGTTACAATACGCAGCTTCCGCTCTGTATCAGCCAACAGGTCACTTTCCCGTGAGATGTCTCGCTCACAGATTCTGAGTTTCTCAGAATCCATTTCTAAGTCATTTGATGCTTGGTTATACGCATTCCGAACATTACCTAGGTTATCAATCGCGGCGTCCGCTTCATCAATCTTTTCTCCAATCCATTTGGATGAGATGTCTGCTGTTTCGTAAAATGTCTTCCATTCTGTGCAAGCGGAGTTGATCTCTGACTGTAATTGCGCTATCTCCATTTTGCATTTGTCAATTTGGGTGGTAGTGTTCGCTTTGTCCTGTTGGAGGCGTACTAGCTCTTGTTCTAGGTGCTTATTCTCTTCTTGTGCTGTTCGCGCCTTCGTCTCAGCAGCGTCTAACGCGGTCTGTGTAATTTCTAGTTCTTCATCGCTGTCAGGTTCAACTTCATCGGCGCAAGGATGATCCGTAGCTCCACACACAAGACACGGCTGGCCCAGTTCAAGCTGCTGCCGAAGCTGATTGATAGGATGTGCCAAGAGTATCAATGCTCTCTCCGCTTCCAACCTAGCGACCTCAGCATCCGCACGCTGGCACAAATGAACTTGGATTTCCAACTGCTTCTTGAGATTGTTGAGTGATTCATCGTGTTCGCCAATACGTGCCTGCAATTGTGCCACATTTCGTTCTTGGTCACATAGCTTTTCTTGGGAAGCTTCATACCCTTGGGCAACTGACAACGCTTGCCGTGCCTGCTCTCTTCGGTGCTGCCAGGCCTCAAGGTCGCCGGTCGCTCGAAGTTCTCCTAACTCCGTGTCAGCCTTTGTGAGCGCAGCCGCTGCATTCTCCTTTTTCACAAGAAGTTCTTCTCGGCTTTTGGATAGTACTTTTAATTCCCTTCCTAACCTCTCTATGTCTGAAGTGTACTCCGACTGACTCTTCAATCTATCTTCTTGCTGTTGCCGTTTTGAGTCAAGTTCTACCTGAAGTGCTTTTGCTTGGGTCAGGCGCGATTGTCGATCCGAAGGGAGCGAATTTTCATCCAAGAAGGTTTCCGCCTTGTGAATATCTTCCTCTAGCGTAGCTTGCTCTTGCCGGTTATGGGATAATTCAGCTGAAACCGACTCAATTTTTTCCTCAAGTTGCTGTAAATCAGGTTCCCGCTCTTGGACAAGCTGAAATTGCGTCTGTGCGTGCGCTACATCAGATTTCGCATCCCGACACACCTCAGTTTGATGCTCGCCGGCGACTTTTGCTACCTCATAAGCCGCATCTTTTTCATCAAAGGCGGTTTGATCCGCATCAAATTGATTCTGCACTTCTGCAATCTCGAGCGCAGTATGATGAAGCGTTTCCTCCTCTTTTTCAAGCTCCGATCTTGTCCAATCGAACGCCTGCTTTTCAGGTAGAAGGCGGTTTGCCCGAAAAGCCCCTTCCCGCTCTACTTCAAGTGCTTCGATCCTCGGTTGTCGCTGTAAGAGTTCTTCTTGCCGTTCTTCTGAAGCTTGGAGTTCTGCAAATTCTGTCTGACGCTTTTTTTCGTGCTCTTTCTCTTTCTGGACCTTTTCGTTTTTTGCACTCAACGCTTCAGATGATACTTCCAAATTGCCAAGTTCAACGTCGGCCTCAGCGAGCTGTTCACGAGAGGCCCCGGGTATAGCATCCAGTTTTCTTAAGACCTGTTCTTGTTCCTCCTTAACGGCTCGCACCTTTTCATTTAACGCTTTTTTCAATTCATCGTAAATACCAACGCCTGCTGTGGCTTCTAAAATCGTTCGTCTCTCTTCATCTTTTGCTTTTAGGAATGCTGCGAATTCCCCCTGTGCTAACATAACAGATCGCTTAAACGCGTCAAAATCGAGTCCCAAGATATTGGCTATTTCTTCGCTGATTGTGTTTTCACTGGACCCCAGAGATTTACCTCGGGCGGACAGCCTATCACTGATTAGCTCACCGTTCTCTGTACAACGCAACTGCCCTTTTGGGGAACCGTTACGCCTCAAACTCCACTCAGCGAGATAACGTGTGTTGTTTACCTCAAAATGCACTTCGCTATAGGCGTCGTTCTCGCCATGGCTGATGAGGTGGCTCGGATTGTGGGTCCCGACGCCCGTCAGGCGGGGTGTCCTGCCATATAGGGCGACGCAAATCGCATCCAGCAGCGTCGTTTTACCCGCACCGGTAGGACCAGTAATCGCCACAAGGGAAGCTTCAGCCAACGGGGGGTCTCCAAAATCAAGTTTCACCTCGCCGCGGAAGCTGTTTAGATTCTTGAGTTTCAATTTACATAATTTCATGCCTGCTCCTCGACGAGCTGTAACAGCTCACTGAACGTTTTCATCATCAATTCATCCGGAGGGCTATTAAATGTTTCCTTGTAAAATTGCTCAAAGATTTCCGTTGGCTGCTGCATATCCTCAATCGGTATCTCCGGACGTTCTGTTTGGGTTGGCAGCTCAACCTCAACGCTCAAGACATCTCCACCACGTTGGTGAAACATCTCTCGAATCTCGTCACTAATGCCAACAACCGGTCGATCCAATTTCAATTCCACCTGAATATATTTCCCGTTCCATTCTGATGACATTGCTGCTGAGTGCACCTCTTCGATATTCCCCTCCACGGTGCGGAGTTCCTTGAAAACAGGAATTTCAATCTCTTCTACCTGAACCTCACCGGAAACTGGAATATCCAACAGATACACCTTTTTGGAGTAATTAGCCTCGTTGAATTTCAGTGGCAGCGGCGAGCCAGCATATTGGACAGGATAGCCTGCTCCGCTGATAGCGTGTGGTCGGTGCAGATGGCCGAGCGCAACATAAGTCACGTTATCGGGGAAATCGCTGATCCGCATGGCAGTCGCCCCGCCGATTTGGATGTTGCGTTCCGAATCTCCCACCTGTCCCCCGTGAACAAAAAGGTGTCCCATCAATATCTTAGGAATCCCCGGCGGCATGCGCTCGGCACATTGGCGATAAAATTCCTTCAACCGTTCCCGATACCGTTCCGCTCTTTCCGGTTCCGTCTCAAATGAGATGTGTGATAGCTCGTTTTCGGACAGGTAGGGAACTGCTGCAATCGCAACGCTCGGATTTTCCGCGGGAAGGGTAAAAACACATTCCGCGGGATCAGATGCAAGCCCGATGACATGAATCCGTCCCATTCGGAGAAACTCCCGAGGTGCAGCCAAATGCCTCGGAGAGTCATGATTGCCGGCAGTGATGACGGCGTGAGCGTGTGTATCGCGGTATAGTCGAAATAGAAATTGGTAATAGAGGCCTGTCGCTTCGGAGGAGGGCAGTGCGGTGTCAAAGATGTCGCCTGCTACGAGTAGGGCATCAACGGCGTTTTCTTGGACTGTCTTCAACACCCAATCGAGGAGTTGACGGTGCTCATCGATTCGAGTCCGCTCATAGAGCCGATGTCCGATATGCCAATCTGATGTGTGAAGAATACGCATAGATGGGATTTTTGTTCCAGATAGATTTGGCTTGAGATTGCTACGGCCTATTGATATAATAGACTGAGTTTGTGAGGTTAGTTATTATAACCAATTTAGCTATGGACTGAATTGCTCAGGAGAACAACCGATGATAGGGGCAAACCAAACCCAAGGGTATTTTCCCGCCGTGCTTATCCTGTTATTAATAACGGTTTCTTTATGGGGTTGCACGTCACAGGATTCAACAACTCGTGGGCAAAAGAGCGCGCTTATTGGAAAACATGCGCCGGATTTCACGCTACGAGACCTAAAGGGAAATCAAGTCAGCCTGTCAACCTTGAAAGGAAAACCGGTCGTACTCAACTTCTGGGCGACGTGGTGTATGCCCTGTCGCGCGGAAATCCCACATCTGGAGGAGCTTTACACAAAATATAAGGATCAAGGATTGGTGGTTCTCGGGGCGAACACCGAGACTGATTATATGAGAGTAAAGCGCTTCGCACAATCCCGAATTTCGTACTTCGTACTCTTAGATGGTAGCACTCAATCCCAAGAGTACGATGTCAAAGGCATCCCGTGCACATATTACATCGATAGGAAAGGGATCGTTCGCTACCGAAGCGTGGGTTTTGCCCCCGGTGACGAAGCGTTAATCGAAGAAAAAATAAAGAAACTTCTCGCTGATGTAAATCATTGACAACATTAAGAAATAGAACTGTATCTGTCAATCCTGCCTAGAATTCCAACAGTTCGTCGAGTTCCTTCTCGTCCGCTTCCTCCTGAGAAATCACATTCTGCACATCCTCCATGTCCTGTTTAGAGACGAAGCCGTACAATTCAATTTCCGCAATTTTCGCCGGTGCGTTGACATGTCCAGTATAAATCCGCCAACCACGCACTCGCTGAATGTTCTTCTGCCTAAGTTCTGCATCATCTGAAGTCCGACGGATCCGGATTTTAATACCTGTGGTACGCACGGCGCGATTCAAGCGGACATCAGTGACTTCCTGGTCAACGCTTTTAATCTCCTTAATTCGTCCCCATCTCCCTTGGTTGTCGGCTACCCATATATCAAATGCTTTCACGTTGGAGGAAACCATCACAACTCGATGGATGGATCGCGGCGTGGGCAGAAGTATCACTGATTCGGAGGAGGCGTGATTACTCTGAACAGTATCCGACGATGCCTCGGCATACTGAGATTGGCCAATCGTTTTCAGATCGCCATCCACAATTGCCGGATCGTTGGCTTGCACACCTTCCATCAGAGAGTAATTTTCGCTCCAGGTTTGTTCTGCGATGAAGCCTGTCCCTGCCACACATCCATTGAATAACACGATGGTGAGTGCCAAAAAGAGATACACAAGGGTTGATTGGATTTTCATTCTACTTCACCTCCCAAGCCGTTCCTGGTTTGCCTGCATAATTGCTGCCATAATTTCTGCTTTGGTTATGCGGCGGACATCGAATTGAAGTTCCTCAAAAAAAGGAATAAGATCCTCGCCAGCAGCTTGGCTCAAGTAGTAAGCCAGAAAGCTGGTGGTCATTTCACCAGGTAGCCTTTGATGAAGCTGATCTTGCTCAATTAAACGAAAGAGGGTCGGGTAAAAACCCTCGCCAAACCGTTTTTTCAACTCTGCCACAATTGAGTAGGAATAGCTATACCGCCATTCCGTCAACTGATCCCTGCTCAGATGCCCTTCCCAATATTGAACAGCATTACGACCATCAAGATCCGTTTTCAGATCTGTATTGAGATGGAGCCGGCGGAAGCTCTTTCCTCGAGCATATTCGACTTGAACCAGAACCGCAATCCCCTCTGCGAACCACGTTGGAAGCAAATAGATATTGGTGAATGCATGGGTCAACTCATGCGCACGGACATCCCGTTGGTTAAACATCGTAACCGGGAAATCCATTTCGATTCCTTTAACAATCTTTAGCCACCCGCCGTTTTGATAAATCGTTTGGGTGCGAGTCGACGTGGTTGCAAGATGTTGAGAGCCGTGATGGGTTTGGCGGAGGTTGACTATCAACTGATGCTTCGGTTCAAACCCGAAGATGTCGTGGACGTAGCTATACAGACTCTCCATAAACAGCAATGCACCTTTTCCTACGTTCTGACGTTCCTCGGCTTCATCGTAATCTGGATGTGTTAACAGGTCGTCTGCAAAGGTAAAGGTGTAATGCTCGCTCTCAAGTGTCACACCATCTTCTGCCATATGAATTTCAGTTGTTGGACGTTCAAATGTCACATACCGTTCCTGTTGCTGCCGTAGAGTTCGTTGCTGCTTCCGTTGTTGCGCTTCTTCTAAAGCCGCACAACCTGCGGAAAGCAACGCACTGACGACTAAAACTACTATAGGAGAGAAATATTTGTTAAATTCCTTAAAATTGGTCATCGGTTGTTCTCCCGCTCCGGCTAAACAGCAAGACATTGAGGGACAGAATCACCTTAGTTCAACACGGGCAATGTCAAGCCCTTAATCTTTTCAACGCACGGTTGGCCGCCCGCTCGACAGAGATTTCAGGTTCATTTAGCGCTATCTGTTCCAGTTGGTTGATTGTCCGCGTATCCCCTGTTTTTTCCAATGCCGCGATTGCATGTCTGCGGACGGATACCGCCGAATCTGTGAATGCTGATGTTATCACTGCTGTGACCGACTCGCCAAATTTACCCAATGCATGAAGTGCGTTGATACGCACATTGGGCGCCGCATCCTTAATCGCAATAGTCAGGGGTTCGATAGCACTTGGATTGCCAATTCGTCCTAATGCATGCGCCGCTCTACTACGGACGCGTGGACGCTTGTCCTTGAGCGCACCGATGAGCAGATCAACAGCGCCTGCTTCTCCTGTCTTACCAAGTAACGTGGCAGTTTTTCTGCGAATGGCAGGATCCGGATGTTGCAATGCCGGTATTAAGAGTTCAGCTGCTGTTTCACCGAGTCTATGCAAAGCTTCGATGGCACGGTAGCACACCCCAATGTCCAGCGCACTTCTCACTGCTTCGGTTTTGAGCGCGGTTCTCAGCGCCGGAAGCGCTTCTGATTTCCCAATTTTCCCTAATGCCGTGACGGAATGGCTCCGAACCACACTCGTCGGATCCTTGAGGGCATCTATCAAGGGCGCAACTGCTCGACAATCCCCAACCTCCCGCAATTCGTCACCTATATTATCAAGCACGCAGGAGGCTTTTCTGCGGACCTGTCGGTCACGGCTTTTAAGTGCAAATATCAAAAGTGGAACAGCTGGCGGACCAATATCCTTTAATCCCTGAAGCGCATGTTCCCGAACCGACCTAGATTCATCTTGCAGTGCTGTTATCAACGGCGCAACGATGCTCGAATCACCAGTCTTTGCTAATGCCTCAACCGCACTACTACGGATATCTGAGTTCGGATTATGTAACTGTGTAAGCAGTTCATTAATATTGCCCATTCTCCTGTCTTCCAAGAGAAGTGCTGCCAGACGTATCCGGCGTTTGCCGGTTCGCACCCCACGTTCAAGGACTTTCTGATCACTCCGAATGTCGATGATATCAGGGAGAAGACCGATAATCAGAGAATTTAATCAGCGGCGACATCAATCGACCCGACTTGCGCCGCACGAATTGCATCACAGAGGTAGCCAATGCCTTCGACGATGTGGTCAAGATGGGTGTAAGCGTACGCCAAACGGATGCTCTTGACGGGATCGCCTCGATAATGGAATGCGCTACCGGTGCTGTAACCCACGTTGTGTTGACCAGCAATCTCTGCCACCTTGTCCATGTCCGTCGTTTCCGGCAGATCGATCCAGAGGAAAAGCCCACCGCGCGGCTCAGTCCACGTGCAAATGTCGCTGACATCTTCGCGGAGCGTGCCAACGACGGCACGACATTTCGCGCCTACCGCAGCGTTTGTCCTAGCAAGATGTTCGTCGAGATGTTCTTTAAAGAACTCTGCCACGATTGCGCTTGCTAATGCACTACAGCCACCATCCCACCGATTTGCGTGAATCATCTCTTTATATGGCGATTTGGCAGCGAAGTATCCCTGACGGAGACCACAACCGAGAATCTTCGAGAAGGTTGCGATTAAGATAACACGGTTGGACGTATCCAGTTTGTAGAGTGCGTCAGGTGTCGGATTTGGAACAAAGTCGATATCCCCGTAGCAATCGTCCTCAACAATCAATGTGTCATATTCTTCCGCTAATTCCAACATCCGTTCTCGGCGTTCTAGCGAAAGGATCGCTGACGTCGGATTCTGGTGATTGGAAGTCGTATAGATGAAACTGGGTTTAATATTTTGCGCCTTGAGTTCTTTCAGCTTTTCCTCAAGTGCGTCCATGTTCATGCCGTCGATGTAGTCCATCGGTACACCCACGATATTCGCTTTGCAGTGCCGCATGATACCGAGCGTACCACTATAGGTATACTCTTCAGTTAAAACCGTGTCTCCGGGCTGGATGAAAGTGCCTAGGACCAGTTCAAGCGCCTGCATGGAGCCGGAGGTGATTGAAATGTCGTCAACATTTAACGGCACACCTTCCCGACGTTCAAAGCGCATTGATGCCAACTCACGTAGACCTTCATATCCCTGTTCGCCGGGATAGTTCACAAGGTCGCCTCCTAATTTGCGAAGTGCCTTTTCGCTGGCTTCAATCAAGCCCTCTGTTGGAAACGTAAACGGGTCGGGGCGTCCACCTGTAAAAGCAAAGTCTTTCTCCATAATATTCTCCTCTAAAAACGGGAATCGGATTTCCAGTTGGGAAACCTTTATATACTTTCACACACTACAGTCGTTCCATTGTTTCAGTGCTTGCGCGACGATAGGTCCACGAGACCTCAGGTCCTGATGCAGCTTCGCGCTACAGAGTCGCGAGCTGCCTCTGCTCTCTTTCGAAACAGAACGTCCTGTTACGGTCGCGTAACTTCGGTTTCTGAATACAACTCATGCGTTTTCATTGAAATCAATTATAGCGCATTTCCGCCAGAAATACAAGTTTTTAGAGATATGGCTAGGCGATCTTTAAGAACGCCTCAAAGATTTTGAGAGGTGTCGGAATGAGATAACGGAAGCTAGAAATGGAGGGTTGACCACACGATTGGATTAAATCACGAAAGCTGCGACCTGTTAACCTGCTGACAGATTAGCGGAAGCCTTACATTTTATTGAATTATTGCAACACAGTGTTGGATTCTATTAGGTTTTGGAAAACAAAAAAGCCCCAGTATTGCGCAATAATCTGTGCTGATACCGGGGCTCTTTGAGGAGAAGCCCTTACTTTGTTAGATGCCTGATCGATCCCTTCCTATTAGACCGCCTCCGCTGCAATAAGATTGTTTGCAGCGTGAACAGGACGGAAAAGGGTGCGACGCTTCGGCGGCATTGCTGCTAAAAGTTGAGGATGCGGATCCCAGTCGTGCCATTTGGTGTCGACTGTGTTATAACAACTAAAGATAGCGAGCCGGTCATTCTCTCTGTTTGTCCACGCCGAGCTGCTATGCGTAATAGCTTCGGTGAAAAACATCAAAGAGCCGGCAGGACAGGAATAGGTGTCCCAGAGAGGTGAATCGGGGTCCTGAATGCTTGGCGGTGCGGTATATACTGCCTTATGGCTCGCAGTAACGAACAGTGTGCCGCCCTGCCCTTCTTTCACTGGGTTCAGTTCCCAGACAACACGGGTTAGTCCGCTATGTGCTCTACCGGGAACGCAATGGTAGAAATGGGAATCCCCCGGAAAACGCCACAGCCCATTGCCGTTGTGTGGCCCAAATGGCGTATCCCCAATTGTCCGGTACGTGAGGCTGCAAGATTCCATACGGAATCCGTAGCAATCTTGACTCGCCAACGCCGGGTATGCCACAAATTCGTTCATGAATCCTACAACGAGCGGATGGTCAGCGAGTTTCTGCATCGGTCCACCGAGAGGAGAACGTTCATGTTCAGCGATAGAATCCGGATCGTTACGCAATTGATAACCAAATTCCCTGATCTCTTTGACTTCGTTTTCTGTCAACACACCCGGAATCAAGACCCACCCTTTGCTGTCGAAGACGTACTTCTGTTCCTGAGTGAGTTCGACCACCGGTTTGCCGTCCGCATTGGTTCGGGTTAAATCGGTCTGATCTGGGTCCAAATTCGCGCCCAAGTTCTTATCGACAATGAACGGTTTCGCGTAGGTGTTGTCTGTTGATGCCATAGAAGAATATCTCCTCCAATAATCGGTTGGGATTCAGGAGCTAGTAGAATCGGGTACTCCTGTCTCCCACCTCCTTAACAATTAGGTCGCGGCTTGATTTGTCTTATAGCCGGATACGATAGTGTTCGTGTTACCCTCCAGTACATTGTTCGGATCAATCCGGTAGGGATCATCCTCATACCGGCCGACGGGACGCATCGCCGAATCGTGATATCCGAAGCGGACCGACCGACGCCACTTATCGGTTCTGTTGACATTGGACCAGTGGATAGTACAGTAGCTAAAGAATATCACATCCCCTGCCTTGGCAGGTATCGGAATAGACTCTACTTTGTCCGGATGGTACACATCGGTTGGCAGATGCGGTGCGGTGTCGGGACCCATGATGTGTTCAAGACCTCCGTCCTTATGGCTGCCCGGCACGACGCAAAGGCTTCCGCTCTCAAGCGGGGTATCATCGAGGTGAAGCAGACAGTCGACAAAATCTAGACCATCGTGGGGATAGAAGGGGTAGTCCTGATGCATCGGGAAGGGAGTCCCTCGTTCCGGGGGTTTTGCGTGTAAAACCGTGTGATGCCACTGAACACTGGAACCAATAAGATCTTGCACACAACCCACTAGCTTTTCGTTGAGCATCACGCGTCCCCAAGTCGCCGAATAAAAATGGGGGTTGTGCATCAGCACCGCCTTGGTCGCCTGCTGTTCATCTTCGGCGAGGTATTTTTCGCGCCACGGTCCCCGCCAACCAATCGTTTCCTCTCCCCAGTCGCCGATAATCTTAATCATTTCAGATCCAAGCTCTTCAACCTCCTCAGGAGTGAAAAGCCCTTCAACCTTGACATAACCGTTTTCGTTATATTGCTTAACCTGCTCTTGTGTTAGCATGAGAAACCTCCCGTAGTAGAAAATTGGCTGAATTCACTGGCTCCGTTTCCATACCATGAAGCGTCGTGGCTTAATTGCATCCAAAATTGGCTTCCGTAAAACTCATTGGATTGTTGTAATAAAAACGGGCGCCTATACCGTTCGCTCCAGCGGAGCGTAATGTGTGTAGCAATACTGAACTAATGAACCTCTGTCTTTGCCCTAAGTTGTTTTAGGCTGTGTTAAGATAAGAAACATTAAACAACATTCACACAGAGTGTGTCAAGCGAATCTTGGCTTAATGTCACGCAACTGTATGTAAATATTCAGACCGACTGCGGCATCCGCCGATGGCAATCTGCTCCTAAATATAAAGCCTACCCGCGATTCATAGCGGTTGCACAACCTGTGATCGCCCTATCTATAAGGATCCGGGCGCTTTAGCGTGGAAGAGCTTGTTAATCCTCCTTTCGGAAAATCAAACTGAACTGGTGGAGTTGATTAGAAACGTAGGCGTATGGGTAACCGAACGGGTAAAGCTTCAGCGATTTATCATACCAGATTTTGTAGCCCCGAAACCGCAAATTTTCGACATCCGCAAAAGTCTCGACAACATCGGCGTGGATCATGTTGTGGTAATCTGCTGTTGGTTGGAGATCTTTACAGAAAATAACAACGTATCCTTTCGGTTTGAGATGCTGCGTTGCTTGAACAATCACCTGCTTAAGCGATTCGTAGAACCGAGCGGGTGCCATATTCCCCAGATCATTAGGGCTATCTGTAAAGGGTGTTGGACTATCATCTCCTTTTTCTTCTTGTGTTCACCCCTGCGCTTCCGAGAGAGCATGTCGCCGTAGGGCGGGTCAGTCAAGATCAGGTCGAACGGTTCAACTTCCCCTAAGAGATTCTCTAAGTCCCTCGCATCTCCACAAAGGAAAGGCTGCGGTTCTAAACCAAGTTCAGCGGAGGCTTGGTGATAGATCTCAAGATATTCTTGTGAAAGATCAATTCCAACGCCATGCCTACCTGCCATGGAACACGCTAACAACGTTCCGCCGACGCCAACAAATGGATCCAAAACGCGCCCTCCCTTCTTTGTAAAAAACTCAATTAGACGTTTCATCAATGCCGGTGGTTTCGGTGAAGGGTGCTGCTTTCGAATGTGGTGGGCATCAGACTGAGAACCACTGGTCGGATAGTGTGTGTCCCAGACGGGGACCGACCCAATCGCCCACTCCTCCTCAGACAGATCGTTGAGTTTTCCTATATTGTGTTCCTCACCTTCTAATTCCACCGAGTTGAGGAAATACGTCCACTCACTCCCAGAGAGGTCATTAAGCGGGTTTCGCGGGTCGTAACGTCGTTTCGGTTCTTCTTCTTTTGGTTGAGATCGTTTTGGGGGCGTTCTTACTTCAAGGTGAAACAACAACTCCTGTACACGGTTGTCTAAGGTGGGTTGATCGCCATGAGAGTTACTTTTGAAACGGCGGTAGTCAATGGCGGAATCGCAGCGGGGCTCGCCTCGAAGCGAAAGGATAGACATCAAGTCATCGCGGTGTAGAATGCCTTCATCGTTGTAACTCACCAGAATATGTCGTGCGTCAGCCTTCTCTATCAGGTCTTTGAACGCCTGATAACAATCCGATTTGGAGCAGTACGCCGACTTTTCACTCTTGTCATAGTTTCGCAATCCCGTTTTCCCATGGAGCGCGGGAGTATCATATCGCGCAATTGTCTCCAACAGGTGATAGTTGGTGATATATTGACGTGTATTGTACGGGGGATCGAGGTAGAGTATATCGCACCGAATATTTTCAATTAATTGGTTCGCATCACCCCGAAAGACTTGGTGTGAGAAACCCGACTGAATGATCTCAGCCGGGATCATAGATAAATCTTTGTGGGTACGAGGATCCCACTGCTTCAGATAGGCGCCATAAGTTCCAGAAATATTGGCGACTTTTGATGTGCCTTCCAACAGTGGTAGGAGCAGCAGATAAAACTCGTCCTCCGTGATGTCACCCGCATCGCGCCACTGTTGAATCTGCTGGCGGATGGCGTCAATCTTCTGTCCGTTGCTGTCGGACAGGTATTGCCGACCGTATTCGTTACTCCCTGATGGACAGTAGTTGTGGTAAATAAACCCTCTTTTTCCGGGGAGACAATTCAACCAAGCAACCACCTTATGGTATGGTGAAAGATTAGCAAACAGGCTATCACCTTGTACATCGCCTTGTACATCACCGAGTGTCTCAACAATACCAGCGAATCGGGGAGCCCCGTTATTGGCAATCAACGCTTGCTGAAAGACATAGGAGAGTTCGAGAAGATCGTTGGAGATAACCCGAAATCCTCGGCGTTTGAAGTGTGCTGCAACACACGCCGTTCCCGCGAATAGGTCACAAAATATCCCCTCCTTAACCCCTAACTTGTCAATTACTCCTTCAATATGGGATAGTAGATTCCATTTACTGCCGATATAACGCATAACTCCCCCTGCTTGATTGGTTCAGAGCGTCACAAACTTCTGCAGCTAACACTCAATGTCTTTGCCCTCGCTTCCGAACACATCCATCCGCTCCTGGGTCTCAATTTTTCCGGTGCTTTCAGGACAATAGTGGAATTGCAATGCCCGACGGCGCAGGTTCGATCGATTGGCAGGTGTACCGTGATGCAACAGGCCGTGCCACAACAGACAGCCTCCCGCCTTGAGCGGCACCATCACTTCTCTATCTACCGGGACATGAGTATCGCAGATCTGCCAATCCCGTCGGTTGAAATGCACTACCGGTCCCTCTCTGTGAGAACCGGGAATGACGTGCATACAGCCATTTTCGGCTGTGGCTTCGTCCAACGCAATCCACGCGGCGACAACCGGCGTATCCAGCGGCAAATTGAAATAGGCGCAGTCCTGATGCCACGGCTTCTCGGAGCCGATGTGTGGAGGTTTAATCAATCCCATATCTTGGAACAGCTCGGGCGTGTCTCCGATTATACGTTCAACGACCGTGAGTAGCCCTTCATGTTCGGATATAGCTTTCAGACGAGGTTCAAATTTCACAAAGCTGGCGATCTTGCGGATAATATCGCGCCTCTCCTTCGTGGGCAACTCCGATCTATATTTCACTAGCGTCGGTTCATATTGAATGCCCCGGAAATCTGAATTTTTTCCGTCCATCAGGTAGAGCATCCCATCCAATGTTTCGCGCACTTCGTCTGGACTGAATGCATCGTGGATAACAAGGTAGCCGTGTTCATGGAAAAACTGCACCTCCGTATCCGTTACCGCTTCAAACCCGCCCCAAATCCCTTCCGCGACTGAATCGAAGTGAAAAAGCTCTTCTGGATATAGAATCGCTTGGGCAGCTTTGAGTGAGTCTTCATCTATAGATTTCAGCACTTTATAACCTCCTCGTTAAATTCGGTGACAAATCAAGCTGTATGCACTTTCAAAACCCCAGTAGCTGAACCTCCATCTCCAGATCAACACCTCTCTCCTGTTTGACATGATTTTGGATATGTTGGACAAGGGACAGCACATCGTGAGCGGTTGCATCATCAAGGTTTAGGATAAAGTTCCCGTGGGTTTTGGACACCTCCGCCCCACCAATCCGATGACCTTTTAATCCGCATTCATCGATTAGCTTTCCGGCAGAATGGCCAGGTGGATTCTTGAACATGCACCCCGCGTTCTCCTCCGCAAAAGGTTGGTTCGTGATTTTCTGGTGATAGAGATCCTGCATCAGGTCCTCAATTTCCCCCGCATTGCCGGGAGTCAGGGTGAGTATCGTCCCCGTAACGCAGAAGTAGCGTTTAAGATCGCTATGACGATAGCTGAATTGTGCGTCATCACGGCTGAGATCGAGTAACTCGCCAGCCTCCGTCATAACTTGCACACGTTCGACCAAGTCACCGAAGCTGCTACCCCAAGCTCCTGCATTCATAATCAATCCGCCACCAACTGATCCCGGAATCCCGAGCGCAAACTCAACTCCGCTCAATCCGCGACTTGCCGCTAATTTAGACAGCCGCGGCAGGGAAACACCCGCACCTACGTCGACTCGGTTCTGCTCAAACTCGAGTCGATTGAATTCCCCGATGAGTCGGACGACGATTCCGGGATATCCCGTATCGCTGACCAGCAGGTTTGAACCTCTACCAATGATAGCAACCGGCACCGCCCAACGCTTTTTCAGTCGCGCCAGATATGCCAATTCGCCAGCGGTGCTCACTTCAAAATACGCCGTGGCGTTGCCGCCTATTCCAAAATAGTTATGCTTGCTAAGCGGCTCGTCAAAACGTAGTTTGGAAGGACTTTTTTGCCCTTGGGTGAGAGAGGCAAGTTCTTCTTTCCAACCCATTCCAATTCCTTTTAACCAGTTGCAGTAATGTAGGTTGGGTTGAACGGAAATCGTGAAACCCAACATAATCGACTTTAACTCGGATAAATAACGTGTGAATTTCGGGGAATAATTAACGGTTGAGGTCCATCGGCGGGAAATTGTGCCGCCCACTCGTTTGGATCATAATCTCGCGTAACAAAGCAGGAGCGGTGGGAGGGCACAGCGTGCTTGAGTCCGATGCGTTGGGCCATTTTTACGCAGCCTTCGTAGAATGGAAATTCCCCTTCGGTCGGATGATTGGTCAGGAAACCGATATCCGGGTTGTGTGCAGCAACTGCGCTCACCAACTCATCGTGGTCAGCAAAGGTGTTGATGGGATCCCCTGAAAAATATAGCGTCACACCATCCGTCTTGAGAACATAGCCGAGATGCGTGACATCGGGTGGAGCAATATCCGCATCAGGATGTCCGTTCGGCGGCTTAGCATAGACGGCATTAACCGTCAGCGAACCGAGGGATGATGACTCACCAGCGTGGATTGTCGTCGTGTGATCAGCATCAACTGTGGTATCCGCGAGTACCTGAGCGATGCTCTCTTCGGGCCCAACGCACCTTACGTTGGGTGAAGTTTCATGGATCCGATTGATCGATTCGGGCCAAGTATGGTCACCGTGGTTGTGCGTCAACAGCACGTAGTCCGTCGGAAGTTGAGATTCGTCCAACGGCGGCTCGGTGTGGATAAATCGGTCGGCGGGACGATCATGCGGAAAGTATGGGTCAATCTGCACAACTGTTCCGTGCGAATCCTTCACCGCGAAAGTGCTCTGCTCAAACCAATGGACCCCGACGGCCCCTTCCGGCACTTCAAGATCTACGAGTGGATGCATCTTAAATCCTCCGATTATCTTTATTGTATAAAACGTACAATATTATGTTTGGCGCGGGTAGAAATGGTGTAGGTTGGGTTGAACGGGAACGGTGAAACCCAACTCAATTAGTAATCCAATGAACACACTGTTTTCACGTTTCACGTATCACGTTCTACGTTCTTACAGTTTCCCCTCTCGTCGTAGGATGTCAACCAACGAATCACTTACGCCGAGCGGCAAATCAACCCATGCATTATTCCGTCGCTCCGATTCGTAAATCGCCATGATAACCTCAATAGAAGCGCGCCCATCCTGTCCAGTACAACGCGGCTCAGTATCATTCTCAATGCAGTTAATCAGATCCTGTACAGCGCGGAGGGTGGCAGTTTCCTCCCAAGTCGGATCAGGAAGCGGACGGGCCTCAAGGTTCCACCAAGATCCTTGCTCAAACTCTATCGGTTCCGCTTTCCACATACCCGCACCAAAGCCTAACCGTACCAGTCCCCTTTCACACTGCAATTCCACATCCCACCGCTCATATTCGGTCAACTCATCGCTGATAACAGCGCCGTCCACACCATTTTTGAATTGCAACAACGAATAGCTGGTATCCTCCACCCGGAACTCATGACGGGTACGCCGCCGTGCTGTGCCCAACACCGATTCAACATCGCCTGCAAAAATGCGGAGTGTGTCGAAGGTATGTACTGCATCGTGCAGCAACGGTCCCTCGGTATCAGCAACCCACTCCGGAGACGGCTTACATCCTTCGCAATGGGCGACGACATGAAGTAGGGGTCCCAACTCACCGGAGTCTATCAGATCCTTTGCTGCCTGATACTCCCCCGACCATCGACGAGAGCAGTTAATCAACATCTTCACCCCGCCCTGCTCGCAGGCATCGATCATCGCATCGCACTCACCTATACTCAACGCCATCGGCTTTTCACAGAAAATCCCCTTCACACCTGCCTCGACGGAGGCAATCACCATCTCCGGGTGCAGCGGTGGGTGCGTGGCGACGGCGACGATGTCTAAGTCCTCCTTCGCTAACATCTCACGATAATCGTGATAGAGCGCGTCCACACCCCATCGCTTACCAAAGGCATGCAATTTCTCCGCGCCCCGATTACAACCTGCAACAACTTCGGTGTTGGGCAGCGCCTCAAACCCTCCTGCGATTGAAATGGGGTATGCATCAGACTCATCCTCCATCGTACTGGCAATACGCCCACAACCCATAATCCCCACACGATACATATTTATATCTCCTTCCCTAAAACGTAAAACGTGATGCGCGAAAGGTAATGAACCAATGAACCACTCATCCGATCCCAATTTCACGCAGATACTCGCGGGTACGTTTGGCAATCGGCAACGGTTTATCGAACGGTGCTGGATACATATCCTGCTCGACAATAGCGTAGCCGTTGTAATCGATCTCTTGCAGCATATCTCGGAATGCAAGGAAGTCCACCGCACCTTTGGACGGTTCGACAAACATATCCATCTTCACTGCCTGAGCGAATGGAATTCCTTCCGCTTCTACCCGTTTCTGTATCTCCGCATCAATGCTCTTGAGATGTAGGTAAGGGATGCGACTATGGTGTTGGCGCATAAAATTGATGGGATCCCCTCCGCGATACGCATGATGACCGGTATCGAAGCAGATGGACACGCGGTCCGGATCGGTCTGCTCAAGGAATGTCTCAATCTGGTCTTCATGCTCAACGTGCGTCTCAGCGTGCGGATGAAAAACCAACTGGAGACCAAACCTGTCTCGCACTATATCTGCCACCCTGTGCGTCGTTTCAATGAACTGTCTCCACGCGTTTTCATCAAGCCGTTTAGGAGCGATTGACTCACCGGTAAAGAGGTCTGTGTAGGTATCGTCAATAAGCACAAGATATTTTGCATCAAGCGCTGCGAGACGTTCACCCGCGCCCAACACCTGCCTTTCCAGTTCACTCCAGAGCGACGGTTCTTCAACATTCGCCATCGCAAATGTTCCCGTTACCTTTAGACCACGGCTATTGAGTTCTCTGCGGAGGGTGGGCAGGTCGGTTGGAAGATAGCCGTACGGTCCCAACTCCGTCCATTCGTAGCCGGCTTCGACGATTTCATCCATAAACCGATCCCACGGTGTCTGCTGCGGATCGCTTGGAAACCAAACACCCCACGAATCCGGTGCGCTGCCGATTGTGATATTCATAAGGTCGATCCTTTATAGAGATGTACCGTGCTCCCACCGCAGTGCCCAGAATTTCCCTGCAAGGGCGAGGTTTCCCCACCCGTTCAACACCCAGCTCTTCGCTCCAGATGAACATTAAAAAAATAATTCGCTAATTTGCTAGTGGCACCAGCGCGGTTTCCCACCGCGCCTACCGTGTGTTTCAAGGAAAATCGGGATTACCGATTTAAATACTTAAACTGCATGAGGAGCGATATGTCTATAGAATGCCAATATCCCTAATGCCTGCGCTGTAGCGGAGTACAATATATAAGATTCGTTGGCTTAATGAACCAATGAACTAATATTACCACTCACGCACGTACCCGGCAGTCCAGCCTCCATCCACCGGCAAGACGACCCCATTAATATAACTCGCTTCCGGCGATACTAAGAATAACACCGCGTGTGCAATCTCTTCTACCTTACCCGGCCTCCCCAACGGGATGTGCGATAATAAGCTGGCAGCGTTTTCGGTATACGCGCCATTTGGACCGTAGAACAATGCCTCGGTCCCGCGAGTCAGCGTAGACCCTGGTGCAACCGCGTTGACAAGAATTCCCTCCGAACCGAGTTCTATCGCCATCGATTTCGTCAGATTGGCTACACCTGCTTTGGCAGCGATATAGGCGGTCTGCAACCGCAAGGGGACCAAGCCCGCAATAGAACTGGTGTTCACAATGCGTCCCCCATCGGGGTTCTTCAGGATCTCCGGAATAATCGCGCGGCTGGTTACAAAAACACCCGTCAGATCAACATCCACAATCCGTTGCCAATCTTCAAGCGAGTATTGGTGAATCGGCACCCGATCGCTGCGAGTATTGATACCTGCGTTATTGATCAGTATGTTAATCCGTCCAAGGCGATCCATAACCCGTTCGGTGACAATTTCCATCTGTTCCGCGTCGGACACGTCACCTGCTAACGACATACATGCACCGCCACCTTCAGTGATCTCGTTTGCGGCTTTCTCGCCAGCATCGGCATCAATATCCACGATGACGATATGGGCACCGTTGTCCGATAACGCCTGCACAATGGCGCGTCCAATACCGTGTGCACCACCCGTAACGATGGCAATTCGTTCATTTAGATCCACTTTCATTGGCAGTTCCCTCCTATCAGTATTTTTATGAGATAATTTTAGAAGATTCTATGAGCATTTAGTGCGAGATAGTGCGGATATTAAGTTCATTAATTCATCGGTTCATTCAGGGGAATACTGCCTAATGTGCAAAATTTTCTTTTACGTATTACTCATCACGTATTACGCCTCACGTTTCATTCTTATACGGTACTGGCGTTGGGAAAAGTCCCCGCTTTATCTCCATATTTGAGACCTTCTTCGCTTGTAGCTTTTCCTGCAAATAGGATGGAACACTCCAAGGATCGACGAAATCACCACAAGTAAAGACATCGACCGCAGCGTAACGATGTTCGGGCCAAGTATGAATTGACACATGAGATTCCGCGATGACGACCACACCGCTAACCCCGTCCGGTTTGAAATGATGGAATGTATCCGATATCACCGTCGCTCCAGCGTGCTGTGCTGCTTCGAGCATGTATTGACGAATTCGATCTCTGTCAGTAAGTACCTCACTTCTGCAATCATAAAATTCAATCAGAATTTGTCGTCCTAATGCCTGCATCACCGGATTCCTGCCCTGTTACAATGTTTACTGTACAAAGTGGCATACAGCAAGATAATTATAGCACAGTTGCTAAAAAACGGATAACAAAAGCAGCTTTTTTACTCACCCTGAGACACCTTGAATCGAACTTGCATAAGGGATCCGCAACGCCTCCATCGCCCCTTGAGCCGCACGGATACCAGAATAACACGCCTCCTCAAAAAGTGGCAGCCCCGTCACATCCGCATTTGCAAAGAAAATCCTACCAAACGGACGTCCACGCAACGCCCGATCCGGATGCCAGATAAAATTCGGCGTCGGTCGTATCATCGCGTGTCCCCACTTGTAGAGATCTATTCGCGTGATATCCTTTTCAATGCCGGGATGCATCTCCCAAAGGTCTTTCATGATTTCGTTCACCCAGAAACCGTGTCCCTTGTCCAACAGTTCTCTCCGTTTGATATCCGGCTTGCGGTCAAAGGGGAGGTAATAGGTAAGGACCGACGGGCCCTCACCGTCGGTTGCCTCCCGCGTCTGATGTTCGGCAGCAATATATCCCAATCCATCGCTTTCATACATGACATTATCCCAAGCGAGTGTGCTCTGATTGGTTTCCGGTAGGCGTTTGAGGTGGATGCTCGCTGTCAACCACGGCGTATACTGACACTCTTGAAAAGTTGTCTTCTGATCGTCTGGAAGATCCGGTATGATATAGTTGGCGATATGCTTCGGTCCAGCATAGATCGCTGTTTGCCCGCGCAACGTCGTGAACTGGCGAGTCTGAGTATCCATGAAGGTCACGAGTACCTCCTCCGTTGCTCGACGAACAGACAGCACGAGCGCATTCAAGCGCACATGCACTGCCGAAAAACGTCGTGCCATGCCATTGACTAAAAAGGCATTTCCTTCTGGCCACGTGACCGTGTGGACTGGAAAGCGATCTTGCAGTTGGTCTGCATAGTAGCGACAAGCGAAATAATGGATCCCCGCCCACGCTGAAGCCTCATGAATGGGACAAGCATAATCATCGCGACAGCCATAGTTGACAAACCAATCCAATCGCTCCGAATTCCATCCCTTTTCTCGCATATACTCCTGCATCGTAATGGTATCTAACGCACGTACCTCCGGATCCGTGCTGCTATATTCTAACGGCAGCGTAAATGCACGACGTTGATCCGCGCCCCTATACAGCATCCACCTTAGCATATCGGTCTGAAATTCTTCAAATGCTTGTTGATCTTCCTGAGTCCCGGTAGAAAACGGGTCGAGACTCTCCACCCAGCGGTCCTCAATAAACAGACGTTCCTCGGGTTCCCGCAGGATGTAGTCAGGGTTCATGATGGGCCATCCAAGCGGAGTATAATCTATAACGACGTCAAGCTCTTCGAGCACCTCAAGAATACAATCCGCCTCCATTGGCGGTGTATTGATGTAGTGCGCGCCCCAAGGGAAGGCAGTGCCACCTGTCCCGACCTGACCAGCAATCGAGGTTCCGCCCAATTGATCGCCTATATCCAGAATAGCAAAATCGGTGACACCGGATTTTGCCAACTTCCAGCCAGCACTGACCCCCGACACGCCCCCACCGATGATGATTGCGGTGTGTCGCTTATCCGTCGGCGGAGGGATAAGTGCCTCCGCGAGTGGCTGCCGTACAAGATGTCCTATTCCGCTTGGCTCACCGACGATCTCGCCCGAAATATCGAAGGTTGACGGTTTAGGGGCGGTGGGCGAGCAACGCGGCAAAAACGGCATTCCTAATCCAAGGAGGCAGTATTGGAGAAAAAGACGACGGGGAATTGGACGCATGATTTAAGTGAAACGAGCAAGCGATTTATTCATAGATAGGAGAAACCGCGTTTTTTCTTGAAAACTCGGTTTCTGTTGCACGATTTCTTAGCATGAGTGTAATCTATAGGACTTACGCGGGTGGTTCATAAGTCCCCCTGATAAGGGGGATTTAGGGGGTTAAAAATAAAAAAAACTTGCGCTGCGTGCTAACTTTGCGTAAGTCCTGAATCTATTTTCCACAAGTACGTAACTCCCAGGAACCAATGAACCCTTGAACTCAATACTCTCATCAACTTGTACCCAAAGTCTTATAGCCCCCACGACTCCCAACCTTCCCGGTGATAGAAAAGCAGAATTGGCGTCAAGAGAGTATTGATTTGCGTCTCAACCTCATCAATATCTTTATCGAAGACAAATAGCGGTGCGAGCGATTCATTGGACAGAAACCGGGTTGGTACTGTTATCTGAATCTGCTGTGGATCAATCTGCCACCCACCAAACAGATTAAACCCCCACTCACCGAAACTCGGCACGTTCACATGGTAAGCCGTCGCATACAAGCCAGCGGCTTCAATCGTTCGATGGATGCACCAGAACGCATTGCGTGCAAAAAAGGGAGAGCTGCTCTGTGTCACGGCGAGTCCGTCTTTGGCGAGATGGCGTTTGACTATGTGGTAGAATGTGTCTGAATACAATGACACAAGCGACTCATCGCTGGGATCGGGGAGGTCGATAATTATTAAATTATAGCGTCGATCGGTTGCTTGGAGGAACTGCTGTGCATCCTGATTAACTACCTGCACCTTCGGATCATGGAGCGCATCTCGGTTGAGTTCTCGCAGTGTACTATCCGTGGAGGCAAGCTCCGTTATCAGCGGGTCAAGGTCAACAACCGTAATCTGCTCTACATCGTCATATTTCAGGACTTCGCGTACTGCCAGCCCATCACCACCGCCAAGGACGAGCACCTCTGCACGTGAAGTAACCAGAGAAGCCGCAGGATGAATCAACGCTTCGTGATAGCGATATTCGTCCATTGCGCTGAATTGCAAACGTCCGTTGATATAGAGACGGACATCATCCTTCCAGCGTGTTACGACAATTCGTTGATATTTGGATGTCTTCGATAAAATGATGCGGTCAGTGTAGACACGCTGCTCAAGGTAACCGCTCACCGGATTGCTAATTACCAGTGCCGCAACCAGGCCCACGGTTATCAAAACAGTCACTACAACGGTCTTCTTGAAATGCTGAATTTCACGTCGAAACAGTATCACGTTGCCAATTACCACGGCTAAGTTGGCAAGTCCCATGACCAGCGAAGTCTCAAAGATCCCCAGCAGCGGCAACAGCAAGAGTGGAAACGCAAGGGCACCGATTAATCCGCCCAGATAATCGAAGGTAAGGGCATTCGCTAGAGCGATCCGCAAGGTTGTATATTCACGGAAGATTCGGGTCAACAGCGGTAGCTCCAAGCCAATCAAGGTCCCAATGAGAATAATCAATATCCACATGATTGGGACGTAGAAAAACTTGAAACTGTATGCCGCAAAAAGGATGGGGCACGAAAAACCACCAATGCAGCCGATTACCAGTTCGATTCGGATAAACGCTGTAATGAGTTGCCGGGTGATGTATTTCGATAGATACGATCCGATCCCCATCGCTGTCATAAACAGCCCGATCGTAATCGAAAATTGATAGACACTGTTGCCCAAGAGGTAGGAAGATAAACTCCCGATTCCAAGCTCGTAAACAATTGCGCAGATTGCAATAATCGAAACGGAGAGGAGAAGTATAACGCCACGTGACTTGAGACGCCGATCGGTGTCATTTGCATTCATCTCAGCTCAAAAAGTTCCTACCAGAATCCTGAGAAGTACTAAAGGATCGTCAGGATTGTCCTTTCATTATGTTTGAGTTTAGAAGCTTTCTCGCCTTCCACTGTCGCCAGAAATTCACGCCTGCGCTGAATAAGAAACCGATACCAAGCATTCCCAATGTAAATCCACCTATCGCGTATCTCGGTACCATCATGCCGTAACAACCCACTCCAATGGCAAGGGCTGCGATGCCAAAATCAGTAAGACAACGTTCTCCTGCGCGCCTGCGAATTCTGTGTAAATTCTTTGATCTCTCCTGTCTGACATACTTGTTCAACAGTTCAGAAGATATCTGTGTCGGATAGACCGGGGTTTCCTTCTCCACTTCGACGGAGTTCAAACCACCTATCGCGATATCTCGGACACACCGAAAACCGATGTTGCTTGCGGTATAATTGGGTGGGGCGTGCAACCGATTCGCACATCGGAAGTATCGATTTGCAGTCTCGTCCCGAACCTCTAACCATGAGCCGCCTCGCAAGACCTTATGTTTTTCCCCGTAGTCGCCATCTCGATGCGCGTTTCCCTCATACGGTTGATACCAGTCAGCGGTCCACTCCCACACGTTTCCCGCGACTTCATGAACGCCGTAGGGACTGGCAGCGGCGGGACGATTTCCTACCGGGGTGGGTTGATCTGTGAGCATGGACGCTTCCTGTTCTGCAGAAGGTTCAAATTCATTTCCCCACGGGTAAATACGACCATCTGCACCCCTTGCTGCCTTCTCCCATTCTCCTTCGGTGGGAAGTCGCCCTTGCGCCCACTGAGCATAGGCATGTGCATCATACCAACTGACGTGAACCACAGGCAGCGCTGCTTCCTCCGCGGAAACTCTTCCACCTTTCCACTGGGGTGGCGGTGCGTGTCCTGTCGCATTCACAAAAACCTGATATTCTGCGTTTGTCACCGGATAGCGAGCGATGCGATAAGGCGCAAGAAACCGAACATGTATCGGTGCTTCATCGAGTTTAGCATACCGAGACTGTGGCAGAATTGTACCGTAGAACGGTTCAATGTCAGTACCCATAATGAATGCGCTTGGCGGAATGAGAACGTCATCCCAATCTGGAAGGGCATCTGACTGGTTACCACTTGGGTTTATCGACGAAAATTCCATTCGGCGGACCCGTACTTTGTTTGTGCGAGCGATTCAGCGGTTTCTATCTCTTGGGGAAACAGTTCGGCTTCAACCAATTGTACGCCAAGCGTCTCCTCAAATCCAACGGCGACTGCATTCTCTAGCTGGTTCCGATAGATTGGGGCACGTCGAGACTGATTGATCGCGGTGGAGTGCCCTGCTGCTACCTGATCAAAGCCGGCCTGTCTTGAAGCGAGGGTTAAAATATCTGAGGTAGGAAGGTCGAGAGCGATGTAACCTTGGTACATCACTCCTATTTGATTGCGACGTTGAGAGACACCTGCAATCTTTTTCCCATTGATCAGGGTATCATACTGGGCTGGATTGGTGAGGCAAATATTTGGAGCATCTCCCATCGTGGGCTTTTCAATTTGGTATGCAACATCAATATCTAACCGCTGCAATCCGTAAATCAGACCGTTACTAATGGCGCAGTATGCTGCCGAGATATCCTTAGGTAGCCCATCGGAGCCGTGAGGAACGACAATCGTATAGGTCACATCCCAACCGTGCACCACGGTGCCGCCGCCAGTCATTCGTCGAACAAGTTCAATGCCGTGAGCAGTACATGCGGAGACATCTACCTCGTCTGAAAGCCGTTGGAAGTAGCCGAAGCTGAACGCAGGTTGCAGCCAATCGTAAAGGCGTAACGTCGGTTGGAGGTTCGCTTTCTGTGTCAAAAGCATTGCCTCATCAATCGCCATGTTCATAGCGGCGTTATTCTGCCCGGTATTGATAAGCCTCCAAGTCAATGATGTCTCCTACCTGCTCTTTCCGGAGTGGGGCATTTATGTAGTATATAATAGTAGGCATACTTCGTATACCGTAAACCTACTACTTTGGGGATCTACCATCAGGACTCCGAGAATGCGTTTGTTCCACCCAATACCATCTGTGATCAATTTCTTCACCATTTATCGACTTTCCCCGTTGTTTTAAGCCCATCACATGCCAATAAAAGTTGTCTCCTGCGGATTTTACAATCGCATTGAGACACTCTCGAAGTGTTGCATCCTTTAGATGGACTGAGACTTTTTTCGTGCCTGTGTGATCTTGACCCCTAATAAACTGAACAAGGGACAACCCATACCTTCCTAACGTCCTCCCGAATAGATGTGCATTAGACAGTAAATATGCCAGCTCAACATTTTCAACCTCCAACTCAGAAATAATGGAATTAAGTATTGAATTACTATACTCGTCATCTTTATTTCCTCGTGGGAACACGTTAATCACGCCATTTGAGGTGATTTTCCATTGAAGGGAATTGTCCAGCCCAACAACCTCGTTTATTAGCGTCCGATAAGTGATATTTTGGAATGATACATTATATTTCGGGCGATCCACGAGTGAGTTTCTTTCGACACCTTCAAAGCATATCGGAATGTGAAATGAAATATACCCAATCAGAACACCAATTGGCATATCCTTGTATTCAAATGACTCAACGTGCTCACCTAACCAAGATTCAATTGGCTCAAACCGGACCTCTGGTTGGGAAACCTCTGTGCTAACTTGAGCACAAGATCCACAGAGCACGAATACGCATATAACAATCAGTTTCCACAACCCACTCCCGATAGAGGTTGAGATTTGAGCCATACGGATCATAAATGCAGATTGGCACATGTACGGCTTCTTCTCATAGAGGTAGATACGCGGTATATGACAGGTCTACTCAAAGGATTATTCGTCGTACAAAATCAGACAGCAACGCCGCGCCACTCGTCCTTTGCACATGTGATATCAATCACGTTCCCATCCGGATCAGAAACCTTGAAAGATCGGGTCGGTGGTTTTTCCCAATCGATCAAATTCCGCTGTTTCACATCATCACGCAAGAGCTCAGCACCGCTATCTAAGAGTTTTTTGTAGATGTCCGCCAAATCGTCCACGATGACCCCAATGTGCATAAACTCGGTAAGCTCCTCTAGCGGTTGACGTTCTTCGCCGTCGTACTGGAGGATTGTCATGTTAAGCGTCCCATCGGTGAGATCAATGCTGCTACTGCTATCCGGACCCCGATACCCAACAAATTTGAATCCAATCATTTCATAAAATTGACGTGTCTCTTCTTTGTCTTTAACTCGCAATGCGACATGCCTCAGAAATGCCATCTTGATAGTCCTCCTTAGTGGTTAAGTGTACCCCGTATGCTGTAACCAATGAATCAATGAACTGATGCCCCAATTAATCAACAATATTATAACCGAAACTCACCGACTTGCCAACGAAAAAACCGTGAACTCTCCGCTTGACTTGGACTGAGAATCCATGTTATAACTGCCACCGTACTACATCATTCTTTCGGGAGGAAAAATATGAGTTGGAATTTTGAACTGGTCGCGGGACCATTTGATTTCACTGAAGGACCCGCCTGGGACGGAGAAGCGGTGCTATTCACAGATATTCCGAACAACCACATCATGCGCTATGATCCGAGCAGCGGCGAATGCACAGAGTTTCGCACAGAAACGAACGAAGCAAACGGTCTTATGTTCGATAAAGGAGGACAACTATACGCCTGCGAAGGTGGAAGCGGAGGCAGGCGGATGGTGCGCTATAACGTAGATGGCACAACGGATGTACTCGCGGATAGCTTTGAAGGGAAACGCCTCAACAGCCCAAATGACCTTGCTTTCGATGCCCAGGGACGGATCTGGTTCACCGACCCGCGTTACGGCGAGAAGTTCGATGATATGGAACTTGGACACGAATCTGTGTTCCGCCTCGACCCGCAGGCGGATGGCTCATGGGAGATTAACCGGGTCACATACGACACAACAAAGCCGAATGGACTCCTAATTTCGCCCGATCAGAAGTGGCTCTACGTTGCCCAAAGCCACTATGGCGAAAACAAACGGGAGTTACGTAGGTATCCAATCAACGACGATGGAACTGTTGGCGAATATGAAGTGCTGCACAACTTCTTCCCACATCGCGGAATCGATGGGATGTGCCTTGACACGGAAGGAAATATCGTTGCAACCGCGGGTTGGGAGCAGAGCGGTCCGGGACCCATGATCTACGTCTTCGCGCCGAATGGTCGTGTGGTGGAAACACATCCAATTCCGAGCGACCAACCGACAAATTGCACCTTTGGCGACGCTGACCTACAAACACTCTACGTGACTGCGGGCGGCTGCCTCTATCGTACGCGAACGGAGCGAAAAGGCTATCTAACTTACCCGTGATGCGATCTAACAGCCCAAACAAGCTACGGAATCGTGCCTAGTGGTAGCTTCATAAAAATTGCTATCTCGTCTTCGGGGTAATCGTGGTTCGAATAGAGGGAAATATCAATCCCTTCAACTCTGAAACCCAATTTACGATATACACTGATAGCGGTAGGATTCGTATTCTGCGTCTCACAAACGAGTGTCCGAAAACCCGCGCGACTCCCTTTCTTCCTGACACATTCCATCAATCGTTTCCCGATACTTTGATTGCGATGTGTCTCCGCGACATGAAACTCATGGATAAATAAACTGCGATTCCATTGGTGTCCTTCAGCAATAATAAGTCCCACAAGCAGATTGCCATCGTATGCTCCAAACGAATAGCCAGTTTTGAGATGGGTGTTGTATTGCTGAAGGATCTCATCTTCGTAATGGAATCTTCTGACATACGGTTCGTCGAGGGTAACAACGTGCATGTCAAATGAAACGCAGCTTTCCGTCTCTGTATAGACTACCGCATATTTGCTGTCAGAAGAATAGCCGCTTGCAACACGCTTCAGGTCAGCTAGGTTCAGTTGCGTTAAAGACCGGATTTCAATCATCCTATTCGGTCCCAATACAATACAGATGCGTTCCGGTCCGTATGAAAAGATGGGAGCCTGAAGCGGCAGGGGATGACAATGTGTAGCTGCCATCTAATTCATTAGTTGCCAAGACTTTGAACTCCGGACCAGCAGCGATAACCGTCGTTACCCCGTATTCGTTGGTTATATAGAGCTTACCATCCGCAAGGATCGGCGAAGCACTGACCGTTCCTTGTGCAGTGCGCTCCGGCCCCCAGACCACTTTACCTGTTTTTGCATCGAGGCAGGTTGCCATTCCCCTATCGTCTACCATATAGAAATAGGTTCCATCGCAGACGGGTGTCGGAACATCCGGAGCACCCGCACCCTCCCATTTCCAGATCAGATGGCTGTCCGTTATGTCACCTGTGCCGCCTGCACGCAGAGCTAACAACGGTCGTTTGCGGGTTGGCGCATAGATTATTCCTTCCACGACAAGGGGTGATCCGACAACCCGATAGTTCCCCTCTTGGTGTGGATTCAGTCCGCCAGAACGCCATATCTCTTTGCCGGTATCCGGGTGGTGTCCCGTCACATAATCCCCACCCGAAATCACAATCTGCATAGTCCCGTTATGTTCGAGCAGTGCAGGCGTCGTGTAAGCGTCGGGGGACTCAGCTAAAGCGTCGGTGGGTCGTTCCTGTCGCCACAGTTCCTCACCGGTGCTGGCGTTGAACGCGACAATATAGGACGGGTCATCAGTCCTATACCCATGAAGCACTTCCACAATTAGTGTTCCATTGTAAATCAATGGAGACGAGGCATACCCCCACATATGGCCAAACCTGCCGTAATCATCCTGAAGGTTTCTCTTCCAAATCTCTTTGCCTTCCATATCGAACGCGGCCACAGCACCAGTGCCAGTGACAACCCAGACATGCTTCCCATCGGTTACGGGCGAGGGAGACGAGTCATTTCCTTTGCGATGCAATTGATTCCCTGTGTCCAGTTCGCGCTGCCAAAGAACTTCGCCGCCCGTTCTCGAAACACAGATCAACAACAGTTCATCGCCGCCGGGAGAGCGTCCTCCTCCCCTACGCCCACGGCGGCCTCTGCGCTCGCGCCGTTGTTCCGGAGGCGGCGTTACAGATTCACCTGCGCCTTTTGTGGGTGAGGTAACGAAGATTTTATCGCCCCACACGATGGGCGTGCCGCCGCTCCATGCCGGCAACGGTGTCTTCCAGACGATATTTTCCGTCGCACCCCATGTGGTGGGCAGGTTTTCGGCATCACTAACACCGGTTTGATAGGGACCACGCCATTGTGGCCAATTTTCCTCAGTAGCTTGGGACGAGTCCTGTGTCCATACAGTCCCAATAATTATTATCCCAATAAGAAATAGTGTTTTAGAAACGCCCCGATGTTTCTTCATTTTGCCTCCTCCGTCTTGACAATTTCCTTGCTTCCGAAATGGGGTTAGAGTCCGCTGAGTTGTTCTGTGCACGTCCGATACCAAATCCATTATACCACAGCTCCAACTTTTCGTCGATCTCACCATCAATGTAATTAGGGCTATTCAGTTTTCGGCTTTTTAACCACTTTGTTCAAAAAGGCGTGACCGGGAGATCGTATCTCCAGTGGGGTATCGGGATTGGGAAATCCCTCCTACAGGAGAATTAAATGACCCTAATCAATGTAACCACTTTCGGGGAAGTCTCTGATGTTAATCCTTTTATGGGCGAAATCTGCGTCCCGATCCACCCATGCAACTAAAGTGGATAATCCAACTGAATCCGTTTGACAAAAAATAAGCGGCATCCTATAATAGCTGCCTCAGAATGGAGTTATGTAACCTTCCCAATAAGCAACGTCCTTGATTCCTCAACAGAGTTGAAACAATGCAAACCAATTCTTCCGCTACCTACCCGGAACCCATTAGTTGGCGCCCGATCGTCATTACACTGCTCGTTCTGCCCATTTTCTACTGGTGGCATATTGAGTGTGAAGCCTTGCCTTCCTTCGGTCCACCCCCGACCCTGATGTCACCACTATATACCGTCGTTCTTGCCTTGTTGGTATTGACTTCGCTTAACCTGCTCCTGAAGAGATTTTATCCCAAATATACCCTGACCGGTGGAGAACTCATCCTCTTTTACGTTCTGATGTCGATGTCCCTGATCTTCATGTCCTACGACATGTTCCTCCCGTTGGTCTCTATTGTTGTGCACGCCTTCTACTTCGCCACGCCTGAGAATGAGTGGCGGGATCTCTTCTTCCACTACCTACCTGACTGGTTGACAATTAGCAATCCGGAGATAGGACGTGCCTTTTATCGGGGCGATAAATCCTTCTTCGAGCCGCACTATCTCCTCGCTTGGGTGAATCCTATATTCTGGTGGTGTTCTTTTGCGTTTGTTTGGCTCTTGGTCACCCAGTCTATCAATGTTATCATTAGAAAAGCGTGGGCGGAACAGGAACGGCTGACTTATCCAATTGTCGAAATTCCTTACCAACTCGCCTACAACACCAGCGGCTTCTTCCGCAGTCAGGCAATGTGGTGGGGATTTGCCATTGCAGGGGGAATCAGCCTTATCAACGGGCTGCATGTCCTATTCCCAATCATCCCAATGATCCCAACTAAGACCATCTCCTTAGCACCGTTGTTTACTGAAAAGCCGTGGAACGCACTGCTGCGTGGCGGAAGCACAATTGTCGTATATCCCTTTGCCGTGGGGCTTTTCTTTCTTATGCCGATGGATCTACTGATGTCGTGTCTCCTCTTTTTCTTCGTATACAAAATGCAATTTTTCCTCGCAAGCGTGACAGGCATGGAACAGATTCCCGGTTTCCCGTATCCTTATGAACAGCAGACCGGAGCGTATACGGGAATATGTGTGATTGCTCTCTGGGCGACACGTCGGCAGATTTGGCGAGCTGTGAAGCTTGCCATCAGACCGCGGCAGGAAGAAGATGAGCAGGAACCGATGCGGTATCGAACCGCTTTCTTAGGGGTGCTGTTGGGAATACTCTTTCTCATTGGGTTTGCCATGCGAGGCGGGATGGAGTTCAAGATTGCCCTGCTGTTTTTCGCCGCACATTTTGCGACGATTGCGATTCCCCTCACACGTCTCCGTGCGCAGATTGGCTTCCCGATCCATTCGACCACATTCATCGGACCCCACCACAGTTTGGTCAGTCTGCTGGGTACTCGACAGATCGGTGCACAGAATTTGACATGGTTCTCGCTCTTTTTTTGGTTCAATCGGGACAACCGGAGTCACCCGATGCCGCATCAGCTGGAGGCGTTTAAGCTCGCTGAGCGGGGGCACCTTGATGTCAAAGGATTATCCCGTTGGATGCTTGCGATACTTGTCGTTGCAATGCCCATGTGCTTGGTAATGTTGTTAGACACCTTCTTCAGGTTGGGAGTGGACACCGGTAACATAGGCGGTCAGATCAATAGTTTTGGGGGACGCGCCTATCGTTTTCTTCACGGTTGGCTGACCACCCCGCGCGATCCGCAGAACGGACATATCGCCGCGATGAGTTTCGGGTTCTGTTTTACGTTGATACTGGGGATAGTTCGCGCCCGGTTTTTCTGGTGGCCCATCCATCCGCTGGGATACGGCATTTCGCTTTCGTCCCACATGTTTATGTTTTGGGCGCCGTTCATCATCGCGGTGTCGCCAAATGGAGCCTACTGAAATACGGAGGGATAGTACTGTATCGGAGAGCCATTCCACTATTTCTAGGGCTGGCGTTGGGAGATTTTGTCTTGGGAAGTTTTTGGAGTCTGGTAGGGATAGTCCTCAAAAGGCCGACATACACCTTTTATTTTGGCTGACGTCATAGTATGATGAAGTCCAAAAATAACTAGACACCTTCACCCCGGTAGGTGCGGTTTCCAACCGCACCGCATCGGCTTGTCCCGATTCTCGGGATCCCGACCTGTCGGGATTGGAACCAGTGCCTACCAAACCGGACGACAGTAGGGGTGGTATCCTAACCGCAATCGAAAGGACTAACCATGAAAACAACCCGTTTCCAGCTGCTGCATCGTATTGTTCAGTTCGCCGCAGTCATCAGTGCTGTATGTTTCACAGGTTGTGCAGACTTCAATGATATTCTTAAAGATATAGGAGGACCGCCAGAAGGCGATGGTGTTATCATTGCAGATATGCCTATTTGGGAGATCGAAGTGCTGCTTGCGGAGAGCGATCCCGTTAAAGTGATCGTTGAGGTCAACGGGTGGCTACCGGATAGTTGTACCGCATACCATGAGACACATCAAGCGCAGGAAGGTAACACTATCACTATCCAGATCACAACCATACGTCCGAAAGATCTTGCTTGTGCGACGGTCGTAACAGAGTATCAAGAGAGGGTTGTTGTTGGTACACTTCCTGCCGGTGATTACACAGTTATTGTCAACGATGTGGAACAGAACTTTCGTATTGACTAATACGCCGTTTTTCCGACTTTCGTTGCCGATCCTAAAAAATCAAGCGATACAAAAGTTTCACGTTCCGGCCCGGTTCCGGCATCACCGATTTGATTCTCGAAAGGTGTTGGCGGTATTCGGTATCGAAAATATTCTCTACCGTGACAACCGCTTGATGCTGAAGTTGCCATACCGGAAATGCGAACTGAATACCTGCATCATAGACAATATATCCGTCGGTCGCCTCTTCAAATTCGCCGAGCCGGTACTGACCATCGGAAAATCGCGCTGCGAGATAGGCATTTAACGGCTGCGTAACATATCGCAGCGCGACTTTTCCGTTAAACGGCGGGATACGTTCAAGCGGCGATTCACTGGCGGTCAATGTCCCTTTGACGTAACTCATACTTGCCTCCACCTGAAATCGTGGCAGAATTTCCGTGTCAACGCTAAATTCGGCACCCTCAAGGACAGCGTTCTGTCCCTGATATTGATATATCCACAACCACCCCGCTGCGCCACTCCCCCACTCCTTTTCGCCTGTGTTGGTCTGAATCAGATAGTCGTAAATTTGGTTGCGAAAAACGGTGAGATTAATTTTCAGCCGTTTGGCTGCATAGCGCAGGAATGCTTCTGTTCCGAAGCCATCCTCCGAGCCGAGTTCAGCATTGCCAATTTCGTAGGAGAAGACGGCGAGATGGGGACCATCGGAAAAAAGCTCTTCGATCCCCGGCGTACGGTACGTCTTCATCAGGGTGGCTCCGGTTTCCAAGTGGTCATCCCAATGATAGATGCCCGAAACGGCACTCGATACACCCCCGAAGTCCCGTTGCTCCACCGGTCCCGCGCGGGTGACAATACCTTCCCTAAACGGTTCAACCCGCCTGACATCGTAGCGAATTGCACCTTGTAGCGTTAAGTCATCATTAAGTTGCTTCTGTTTGAAGTAGAAACCTGCCAAGGACATCTCTCGTGTGTGCGGTGTCCAGTAAAACCCACCCGTTGCGTGATCCCGATATTCCCCCCAAACCCCGGCTACCGCGTCGTCACGCATATAAGCCAAGGCGGAAACGTTGGTTGTCAGGACTCCAAACTCAATGCCGAGCCGGTTGTTCGATTCCCGCTCTTGATGTTGGTAGCGTGTGTAGGTCGAGTGCAGTTTCAGTTTCTCAAAAAACGACTGCTGAAATTCGTATTCAAAATCACCCTCATACCGCTGGCGGTCAAGGTTGATGGTAACGCCATGGATATGTCCCTCCGGTGAACCGGGAACCCCATAATCTGAGCTGTAACTACCACCAGAGATTCCGAGATGCCCCCAATCCTTGACCAGTGACATGCCGGTCGCAAAATTGGTTTGCGATAGCGATGTGTTTTCCAAAATACCGATGGGGGTATGCGTATCGTCGGTATGACGGCGATTCAACTCCAGTCGCCACGCAAGATCACCAATCGGAATCGTAAATCCTGTCGTTCCAGTCAACCCAGAATTGACCGATTCCCCCTGAAATGTGAGATTCATTGTTGGGCGATGGGGCAGCGTTTGCGGGATCGTCTCGCGCTTGACATTGACAACGCCGCCGAGTGTGCTGGAGCCATAAATGAGCGACGCCGGTCCGCGCGTAATTTCGATGTTTGTCGCAGTGGTAGGGTCAATTGCGACCGCGTGATCTGCTGCGGAGGCGGATTTATCGCCGGTACGGCCACCATCTTCGAGGATGAGCAGTCGATCGCCGCCCATGCCCCGGACCACCGGACGCGCAGTCGCTCTGCCCATCGTTCGCTGAGCCATCCCCACTTCGCCACTAAGCGTTTCCGCTATAGTTGCTCCCATCTGCTGATCGAGCTCCTGTGCGGCAAGGTTCAGGTCAGTTGTTTTCTCAAAATGAGCGTGTTCCTCGTCGCCGGGTGTGACAATAACCTCTCCGAGTTCGACCGGATTGTGTTTCAATTTGACTGTCATCGTCAGCGGATCTGCTGCGACGATGATTTCTTCGTCTAATGCTTCATAGCCAGCACGCTCGAAGCGAAGTGTATATGTCCCCGGCGAAATTTCATCAAACCGAAACTCCCCAGTCCTGTTGGTTCGGAACAAAGATATCCCTTCGCTGTCGCGTAACAGGGATACGTGGACATCCACAAGGGGAGTTTCCGTTTCTGCATCAATCACCTCTCCTGAGATGGGAGTATTGCGGGCAAAGGAGTTCCCTTCCGTAAAACAGATGAGAAAAATAGCTAATAGCAGAAGACGGAGCCACTTCACATCAAATGTAATCAGTAACAGGGTGTGTCTAAAAAAACAGGTAAACATAATTTCCTCTGAATATAAAAAGATTGTCTTCCCAGCACCATAACTGAGGCATACTAACACTAAGATCAAATCAGCCGGGAAAGGCAGCAATGAATAAAACAAAAACAGAGATATGGATTAGACCAAAAATTAAGCGGAGAACGCTGGTGGGGCACGACTTTGGATACTTTTGTTGCGTGTCGTAGAAATGAAAGTAGAATCGAAAGGCGGGTAAATTGAGATGCACGTATCAAAGTTGGTAGTGTCAACCGGATCAAATTCTATACCGACGTGATTGGCACTGAAGAAACAAGCAGAACAATCTGTCGAACAGTGGTTCGCATGGTCATGTTCATGGTCATGTTCATGGTCATGTGGAAGTCCAACCAAGCCTATTGCCATCAGGCAATAAGAAATGGCCATCGCAATTATCCAGCCAGTTGGATTGATGTGGATTCGATCGCTCTGCAAGCGCCTTTACCCCTTTCAAGAGTGGGATATTTGGGAACTGAACAAACAAATTAAAAAAAAGGGGATTAACTTTGACAATTTTTTTATTTTGAGAATTATATACTATAGTGCCGAAAGCCTAAATGATTCGGTTTTGGACCTCTTGGTGGTGGGGGTATAGCAATGATTGGATTTAATCCCCAATAATGCTTTGGCTACGTTCTTTGGAGTATCGAGGATAGATTCTACACACTTGTCTCTGATTGGGTGCCCGAATGAGTCAGGAAAATGGCGAATATCAAGAGCCGTAGCTACTTCATGGAGGCACCGCTACGGTACAACAACTGATGCCTCGAATTGTCATGCTTATTGTGCACGTTTTACCTCATCTAACTCCAGATGATAGACACCCACCAGCATCAATTCTTCCCGAAACTGCTGACCGACCGAAAGTTTACCAAAAACAGTAATTGGCGTGTCCATCACCGTTTGGATTTTCTGCTTTTTTGACGATTCAACGTAGATAACCTCGTTAATACGGGGTGCAACACCGAAACAGCACGACATCGTCGACTTGAGCAACAGAAACCGTTTTACTTTCCCCTTGTCAACGTCAATCGGGAGCATAAATCCCGTGATGGCGACCTTCTTTCCATCGATTTGCTTAACTTCGTCGGGAATTTCTGTGTCGTAAGAAAGCGAGGCGATATAGTCCGAGTCTGCCAACTGCCTCCAATCCGGCTCATCAAGCCAGTAGTCACCTAAGAAACTGAACGGTACGCGTAAGTAGTCACCAATCATTTCGGTGGGAAGAGCAGCGCCTTCAGCGGTGTCAACAGCAAAAAGACTAAAGTTAATCTGAATCGGGGTGGTTAATTCTGGTTCTGTTGCCACATTGTAGTCCGCAGATTGAATTTCAAACCCGCCAACGAGGCGTAGCACATCGCCCGGCAACCATTGGACAAACCGACTGTCTCTTGAAAAATAGGTGAACCGTAACTCTTTCAATTCTACTGGCTTTTTGACACCGTGGAACTCAAAGGTCGCTTCGGCATCAGCCTTGGTGGGCAAGCCATCAACCAGTCGGACATCTTCCGCGACATTGAGGCTTTCGATCCGAAGAATGGCTTGCGGATAGACAGCGGCGTTCCACACAACCTTCTGTATCCCCTTATCAATAACAGTTTCTATTTTCAGGCGTTTCATGTCCAGTTGGAACATCGCCTTAAATGTCTTATGCAGCGCGTCGGAGTCGACTGCAATGCTTCCGTTGATACGTTCGGTTGCCGCTCGGAACTGACTGCCTCCAAACATGAATACATTTCCCTCTCTATCTAGCGTGAACGTCTTCAGTTCTTCGGGCGGGGCGTTTTGGGCGGGGACAGAAACGGAGTATATGCTGAGGATCAGGACAGAGATTGTTGCAGAAAACGCAAAACGTGATGGGTAAAAAGAAAATGTGTTAAGCAAATTCATCACTCCCTTTGAGCCATCTGTAGTTCATCCAGTTCGAGGTGGTAGATGCCGGTGAGCACTTCGCCTTCAAACTTCGATCCGACACGCAACGTGCCAAGCAGCGTTACCAATACATCCTGATGGACACTCACTTGTTTCTGTTTTGGCACCCGAACATAGACCCACTCATTCAGGCGAGGCATGTTACCAAAGCAGCACGCCATCTGATCTTTGAGCAGCATAAAAGTGCGAAGATTGCCCTCCCACATATTAAGCGGCAACATAAACCCTTGAATCTCCACCTTCTTGCCACTCAACGCTTGAATCTGTGGGGAAATCTGTTCATCAAGTTTGAGCGAGGCAATGTAGGCTGGGTCATCCATTTTCGCCCAGTTCGGTTCCCTAAACGGATAGCCTGTGAGCATACTGAAGGTCAGCACTTGGTACGTTTCTGTCGGTAACGGTGTGCCCCGCACAGTCTTCGGTGCGGACGCTTGATCTGTTCCGCTGCTCCCACCCTGAAGTGCTCGCATCGGGTGCGATTCAGGCAACAGTTGAAAAAGGCCAAGTGACAACCCAACGACAACCGCGCTAACCATTGCCAAGTTTAGCCACCCACTCCGTCGGTTTTTGGTTTTGGCTTTTTTCATTCCTGCTGCCTCCTAATTAATGTTCGCCATGCTCACTGTGTGTTTCCTCGTTGCCTTCAGGAAACTCAAAGTCGATGTCGGTGAACAGCTGCCCCTTGATGCCAACTGAAACAATTTCTGCATGAAATTCCGATGCGCCCTTCAGCCCGTCCGATTGTGCTACAAATTGAGAGGTGTCGCCTTCAGTCTCACCAGTCAGAACGTTCGCAACCCCTGAAAGTTGCAACGAAAACTCGGACTCGATATCTTCTCGATCTATCTTGAGTTCGATCGTTTTCTGTGAGAGTCGCACCGATTTTTCCGCCTCACCGTCCAGCACATAGCCGGTTAGTTTTCCGGTCGTCTGGTCCAGCACAAGCTCAATGTGCGCGAACTCATCGCCAAAAACAACCAATGTCCCACCGTGAGGCGCGGTATGCTCGTGGTGGCCTTGGGCTTCCGGCGTTTCCTCGTGTTCGTGGCGATGCTCCTCCTTTTTCTCGCAACTGAATTGGGTGATAACAACCGCTAAAATTGCCGTCCATATCAAGAGAGTTCTTTGGATTTTCATGATGATTTTCCTGTTCAAATAATTTAGTCCACGCAAGATGCTGGTCGCTGAAAGTTCCTCTGCCGGGGCAGCGTATGTGTCGCATCCAGAGTGGTAAAGTTGTAGTTTATCAACAAAATCTAACAGAACCTAACAAAATCTAACACTTTTTGCAAAATTGGTGTCAATTTCGGTTGATTGACCTTTGTAGGAACCGGTTGTAGCGCAGCGGAAATTCCGACTTATCGGACGCTTGTGCTTGCTCACAAACACTCTCGGAACGAGTTTGACAACTGTCAACTTGAGTTAAGTTAATGGGCCTGCCATCCAGTAAGCTCTGATAGTTTGACTCACTCTGGATTGACAAATCCACAGCGCCTCCGTGAAAGTTGGCTGGGATTTGCGGTGCCAAGCGGGGACCGAGCTATCACCGCTGTATGGTACGGCTTGCATTAGCTTATGGGCGCTAGAGTCGTTGCAACATCTGTCTGGTACGCCTTGAAAGCAGGAATAATACCAGCGACCATTCCCAAAAGGATCACGCAAACTGGTGCAACCACCAACACCGGATGAAATTTCAACAACTCCAAAACGATACCTGTCTGGGCGCGAACAATTGCTGATGCTGAGGTGAAAATCGCACCATAAACAATAAATCCTATGATGACACCCAACGCTGCAATCGATCCTGCCTCCAGTACAATAACCGAAAATACTGTTTTACGGCGCGCGCCGAGAGATCGCAAAATAGCGAACTCACGCCGCCGTTCGTTGATTGAGTTGTAGATACTCGCGAGAATTGAGCCCGCTGCAACAAGCACAACAAGATAAGAAACGAGTGCCAGAATCTGGTTCATCCAACCGATTTTGTCAAACAGACCAGCCATCACAGCCCCGATGGGCCATGCCAATGTTGCGACCTTCCCCTGTTTGTTGATGGTTGCGTCCATCATGAAATCCGATCTGCGGATTTCGAAACTTCAGCATGACTGCGCTGACCTCTTTGTGGACATCGGGAATCTCTTGACCGGGTTGAGGGACATATTCCTCACCACTTCCCCGTAACACATGCCCCTCCAACCGATAAACTCCCTCGATCGGAATCCAGATGACGCGGTCCGAGGGTGAATTGGTCGGTTCAAGCACACCCACAACAATATATTGTTCATCATGCCGCATTGATTCATCAAACACCAAGCCGTGATACGGGTTAAACTTGTCCCCCATCTTTAAGCCCAACTTCTGTGCGGCATAACTACCAACGACCGCTTCCTGCCGATTGGGATCGAAAAAACGTCCGTCTCCTTGCGTCCGAAACCGTATCCCTTTTTGGTATTCAAACTCCGTGAACAACTTCGTTGTCGTACCGACGATACGGAAACCGTAATAATTGTCTCCGAGCGCGTAGGGAATGGCGAGGTCGACGCGTGGATCGTTTTGCACCGCTTGATACATTGTCCATGGGATATTCCCCGGCGAGGTTTCGAGATGAAATACGGTGTTCAGCACCAATTGTAACGGGCTGCCACGGGCTCCCAAGACCGCATCAAAGCCGATCGGACCGCCCGTAAATGCTGAAACGGATTGCACCCTGATGGCGATAACCGCCATGACAAGTCCAGTGCCGAGCGCGATTGACAACGTAGTGATCAGTGTTGAAAGCGCGTGTTGTCGAAGACTGCGTTGAACGATGAACAACAACCCGATCCGTTTTTTCATTGGCTCACGTTAAGGAATCGTGCAACATAAGTAGGACTTACGCAGTTCGTTCATAAGTCCCCCTGACAAGTGCTTGCATCCCGATTTATCGGGGAGGGATTGAGGGGGTTAAAAATAAAAAATCTCGCGTCGCGTGCTAAATTTACGTAAGTCCTAGGGACTGATGAACGGCGTTGAACACAGATTTCTATCCTTTTTTCTTTTTTTATCAGTGACAATCAGCGAGATCCGCGTCCCTAATCAACGTTCTCTTACACACAATTCACCTGTGCAAAATCTTTCGCCTCTTCAAATTGCCCCAAAATTTCTGAGTCGTGGCTGACGATGAGCAACGCCGCACTGTTTTCGTGGCAAATTTCGCGTATAAGTGTGACCGCTTCGTTGGCATGATGATAATCCAGATTACCGGTCGGTTCATCGGCGAGTACGAGACGCGGTCGATTTGCTACGGCGCGGGCAACCGCAACACGTTGCTGCTGACCGACCGATAGCTGGGAAGGACGATACTGCATCCGATCGCCAAGTCCGACCCGTTCAAGCAGCTGTTGGGCAAAATTGGTGTCGATCCCCTTCCCAAACATCATTCCGAGCATGACGTTCTCTAAAGCTGTATAGCCAGCAAGTAGATTAAAGGTCTGAAAAATATATCCGATATGGCGCGCACGTAGTTCATCACGTCCAGATTCTGAGAGAGCAGTCATCTCCTCACCAGCGAAAACGATGCGTCCGCTGTCCGCTTGCAAGATGCCTGCGATCAGGTTCAGAAATGTTGTTTTTCCAGCACCGCTGCTCCCTCTAAGCGCAATCTGTTTTCCTGCGTCCATCTCAAAATGGGGAACGTTAATGATACGGCTCTGTGAACCTTCAGGTGAAGCGTAAGCCTTTTCAAGGTTCGTGACTGTCAAGAGCGACATTACAGTCTCCGATTAGTCTTCTAGTGCTTCACAGTGTTGACACGCGCGGCAAAAGCGCCGATTGAGAAGATGACCTGCCATAAGTAGAATTCCGCCGCAAGCCATGAAGATACTTTCGTACTGTTCTTGCACCCCGAAGTGTGCAATAAATATACATAGGAACGCACCACCGAGAAGCAGGAATATCCGCCATTTTCGATGGTGTCGATAACCCCACGTCAGACTCCCTACAGCGAGTCCCGCCGCTGCGGCGATTATCACCAGCTCGGCCGATTCACCGAGCAGAAATCCAAGACCTAGGAGCGGTAGGGCGATTATCAGCAACGGGGTTGCCATACAGTGGAGGGCACATGCAAACGAGACACATGCCCCAACATTATCTACAAGTGAGTGATTCAGGTATCTCTTCAACTGTTTTCCCCTAAAATCATGTGACAGTTATTCTCATTTTCACTCTGTTTTGCCTGTATTGCCAAACCCACATCAACCATTGGATTTGGCAATATAGGCAGAAAAATCTACCAAACAAACGCCGTTACGGTGTAACCGTTACGGGGATCATGAGCGCCCCCGTAAAATCAGCATGGTCACCGTGCAGGAGTTGGAATTTGATCGTTGTTTCTCCAGCTTTAATCCCGTCCACCTCAAACGTGAATTGCTCGGCGAGCTCATCATCATGGTGTTCGTCCTCATGATCATGGTCGTCATCATGGTCGTCATCATGGTCGTCATCTCACCTTCGTGTCATCATGGTCATGTTCGTGAAGGTGGATTTTAATGATTGACGAATCAAACCCACTGAGAGATAAGGCAAACACCTCTTCTTCGCCATGGTCATGATCATGATCATGTTCGTCCCCTTCTTCGGGATTTTCAGGCAGAAATTCATGTTCATCGTGGTCAAGGAATGCAGCAGCAACCTCTAATTCCTCGCCAACTTTGAGGGTAATACTCCCCTCATGTTCCCCTTCAAATTGGCGGTAAATCTGATTTCCGTCAACCTTGAGGACAAAACCGTCGGCATCGGCATGGAATGGTTCGTCCTCATGGTCATGGTCATCGTCAATAATGGGATTATCGTCTTCGCCACAAGCGGCGAACAGTACAGCAAATGCGAGTAATAACAACGTGAATCTAAAAAAACAGGTAGACACAATTTCCTCCAGATATAGATAGATCTTGTTTCCCGGCATCATCACTTAGGCAAACTAACGCCACGGTCAACTCCGCAGGGAAAAGGCATAAATTGATTAAATAAAAAAACAAATGTATGAGTGAGGCTATAAATTAAGCGGAGAACGCTGGTGGCGCACGACATTGGATGCTGTTGTTAAGTGTCGTGGAAATAAAAATAGAGTAGAAAGGCGGGTGAATTGAGATGCACGTATCAGGGGTGGTAGTGTCAACCGGATCAAATTCTATACCGATGTGATTGGCACTGAAGAAACAAGCAGAACAATCTGTAGAACCGTGGCTCGTATGGTCATGTTCATGATCGTGGTCATGTGGAAGTCCAACCAAGCTTATTGCCATCAGGCAATAAGAAATGGCCATCGCAATTATCCAGCTAGTTAGATTAATGTGGATTCGATCGCTCTGCAAGAGCCTTTACCTCTTTCAAGAGTGGGGTATTTAGAAATGCAACGAAGCATTATAGCACAAGCGGTTTAGCTTTGACAAATTTTTATTTCAAAAATTGGCTGCCGAGGGTATAATTGAGAGGTGAAGCAGGGATTCCCAATCTACGGCAATGGATCAATGAAGTAATGAACCAATGAACGCCTATTAAGGAAAGGATATTCAGAAAAATGTATAGATTCACCCTCGTTTTGATGATTGTATTTATCGTGGCTATTGCGAGTTTTTCAGCCCATGCAGAGAGCGATGAAAGTGAAATGCCACCCGAGAAATCCCGCATTCCCGGCTGGTTCCGCGTTGATACCGATAGTTTAGGTACGCACTTCCTAATCGGCGCGACTCATTCCGTCGGTGGGCTTTCGATTGAGTCTAATATCTTCATTGACGACACGATCGGCGAGTTTGATCTTGGGGTGTCCATTCCTGCTGTCAAAGGTGATGGTTTCGGCATCACACTGCTCCCTATGCTCGGCCTTGGATATGACTATGCTGCACCAGATGGTCCCCTCGCAATCTATCCACACCTCTTTGTTTTTATGCCCGCCGGTAAACTCTTTTTGAAGTCGTGGACAATTGGCACCCTCTACTCCGTGTTCGACGAAGACAGGAGCAACGAGGTATATACCCGCAATTATATCACCTATTCCCTCAACAGAACTGTTGCGGTTGGTCCGCAGGTAGAAGCTGTGCTTGTGGGGAGCGGTGTTGGGCTCGTCAGTTTCGTCGTCGGTCCGCGCATCAACATCGGCTACGGTGAAAATAACACTCTCGGTATACTTGTCGGATATGATACCAAAAAAGAGGAGGAGCAAACCGGCTTAACCGGAAGGTTGAGCTTTACCCGCAGGTGGTAACAAAGCATAGTAATCGTAGGCGGGTCCTCCCCGATAAGATCCCCGATATCGGGACAGGCGGGATTTCGCTGCGCTCAACTTATCCCGCTTACTTCGCAATAACCATCCGCCTGATCTGATGCTCCGATGGGGTGGACAACTGGTAGAAATAGACCCCACTGGAAACCCGCTCGCCCAAATCATTGCGCCCATCCCAATATGCGGCGCGGGACTGGCTTTGATAGAAACCCGCTGCTTGGATTCCAAACGAAAGCGTTCGTATCCGTTGTCCGGTCGTGTCGTAAATTGACAGTGTTACAGGCGCAGCATCTGAAAGGTGATATGGAATCCACGTTTCGGGGTTGAAGGGGTTTGGATAGTTCTGCAACAGAAGAGTCTGGTTCGGTGCACCAACTCCATCGAGCGTTACGGGCAGAACCGCGTTTGCGAGCGTATCGGGCGTTACGGTGAAACTGAACTTCTCCGAAGCGATCTCCCCTGTCGTATCAGTGACAGTGACCTCGAAAGAGTCCCCAACCTTTACGATACTCCGGCGCGAGAGATCTGCGTTCGCTACAGCGAAGTACCCGTCGCTTACACTTCCTGTCATCGTAGCATTGGTGCGGAGGTTCTGCGCTGTGACCAGATAACCGTTGAGGTTCCGCTCACTCTGCAAACGTCCACTAAGCACAAACGCCCAGGTCCCTTCGCTCAATGTCCCGATCGGTGCCGCTGCGACTTGGGTTTGAGTCGTCCACGGTGCCCCGACAAAAGTAACCTGCTGGGGCTGCAGGAGATTGACGATATACCCTTTCCCACCTTCAATCGGAAATCCGTCGTCTGGCGCGTCCGGTGTCCAGCCGATAAATTTTTGCCTCGCCTCATCGAGAGCGATCACCGTTGTTGCACCAACCATCTCTGCTAAAGAGCGTGCTGTCATCGGTGTCTTTGGTTTGAGGGGAACTGAAAGCATGTTCAAGCCTTTAGGGAGAGAAACCGAATAGACGCTACTAAAAGATTCTACAGTTTCACTCGGAAGAGGTGTGGCAATAAATCCGTGTCGGTGTTCATCCAGCGTGTCGTAGTAACCGACGACTGCCCCTTCGCTCGTAATATCCCGTCCCACCGTAGTCACGCTGCCCGGGAACTTCAACTCCTTCATTGTACCATTCGGGAGACGGATATAAGTTCGTTCCAAACTGTCAAACGCTTTGGCTCGGAACACGATGACGCCTGCATCGTTGATGGCGTTCACGAAAAGGTACTCTAAGTTCGACAGCATACCGGGATAATCGAAAGTGGTGAAACTACCGCTGGGGTGGCGTATATACCCATGATATACGCCATCGACATCTACGTAACTCCCAACAAGGAAGCCAGTAGCGTTCATGTCGTCGGCATAAGTTATCGTTGCTCCCGGTGCATCGAACTGTTCGTTACCCACAAAGCCATGAATAGCACCGTCAGCATCAAAAATATCACCGATAAGTAGCCCTGATTCACTAACGCCAAAGATTTCCGTTTCGGCTGCCCCCGGAAAATCGTATTGTGTCAATTCACCATCCCGCACAACTATACCGTGAGAGATCTCGTTCGCATCCTGATAGAAACCCACAGCTTGGCCTGCGTTGTTGAGTCCGTAGAAACCAAAGGTGAGGGAATCGGGGACATTATATGTCGAAAGTACACCGTCAATCAGTGTGAAGCCGACCATGTTCTCGCCATCGGGGCTACGGGTGTTACCCGCATAATGCCCCAGATCATTGGTCGAAGTCAACTCCAGAAACTCGACACCGGATACCTCAATCGTCTCGAAGATATAGTCCACAGTGGATTCAGACGGTTCAGAGAGCGCCCACAGCAGCGTGTTTCCAGCCACTGATACGAAACTGAGGCAGATAGCTATGAAAAAGGTAAAATGAAAAATGGATGTTTTCATCGACTTGGATCTCCTAGAGTGTTTAGGTTAGTTTTAGTATGTACTGAATACGCGAAAGATGCAGATTTATTTGATGCCTTGTCAGCTTAAATTGCACATCTATTGTACATACAACCGCAAGTTATCTCAAGCCTCTTTTTTGGATGGCACAAATCGAAAAAAAACTGAAGTCCATTCCACAAAAGGGGTTTCAATGAACAAACAACTACGCAAAGGAGAAAAAACAACTGTGAAAATTGTTTTCGACTATCGAGTCGTCTGGGCGTTTCTCACCATCCTTTTAGCGGTTCAATCCCCAGGCGATGGACGGGCTGCAGACGAAGCAGACCCGCATCACAGAACCGCTACCGCTATCCGAATCAACGGTTTACCACCGCAGTTGGATGGCGTTTTGGACGACGAAATCTGGAAAACCGCACCCCTGCACGAAGGCTTTCACCAGCGCGACCCCGATGAAGGAAAACCGGCAACAGAACGCACCACGCTCCAAATCGCCTACGATGACGAAGCGGTCTATTTTGCGATTATGTGCTACGATGGTGAGCCCAATAAAATTGTCTCTCGATTGGTCAGACGAGACAGTTATGTTGAATCGGATAAAGTCACCGTCAGTCTTGACCCGCACTACAACCGGCAGAGCGCATTCTGGTTTACCGTCTATCCCTCTGGCTCCGTGACCGATGGTATTGCACCTGAAACCGGTTGGTGGGACAGCACATGGGATGGCGTGTGGGAGGTAAAAACCCAGATTCACAAAAATGGCTGGGCGGCAGAATATAAAATCCCGTTTCATATATTGCGCTTTTCCCCAAAGGCGGAATACACTTGGGGGCTACAGGTCGAACGATACATCAGTCGCAAAAAAGAGCAAGATCACTGGCGGTTCGTCAAGCGCGATGAACCCGGTTGGGCGTCTCGGTTCGGCGATCTTACTGGTATTAAGGATATCCACCCCTCCCGTCATCTGGAGCTAGTACCTTACGTCATGGGACGCACACGCCTCAATGATGAAACCGAGTTATGGGGCAATGTGGGAGCTGATGTTCAATATGGAATTAGCTCCGGAATTTCACTGGATGCCACGATTAACCCCGACTTTGGACAGGTGGAGGCGGATCCTGCGACCTTAAATCTCTCGGCTTATGAGGAGTATTTTAATGAACGTCGTCCCTTTTTTGTGAAAGGTGCACGGATCTTTGAAAACTTGGACTATAGCTTCCTTTACTCACGACGAATCGGACGACGACCGGGACACTTTGATCTTCCCAACGGAGCTACCGAACTGAGTCGTCCAGAGTCAACTACAATTCTCGGTGCTACCAAAATTGTAGGGAAAACCCAAGGCAACACCCACTTTGGTATAATGGAGGCGATCACTTCGCCGGAATACGCACAGATTGAAGAAAAGATCAATGGAGACAAGATAGAACGAGAGTTCCTCGTGGAACCGTTAACCAACTACTTTGTGGGGCGAATCAATCAGGACGTGCTGAAAGGGAATTCGGTCGTTGGGTTGATAATGACCGCCGTAAATCGACAGGATTCCAACTCCGCCTATGTTGGCGGGGTTGATTGGGATGTAAAATTCGCCAAAGAGCGGTTTCAGCTGACCGGTACGTTAGCAGCAAGTCAGGCAGGAGAGCAGGAGGCGCGTAAGTCCGGCTACCTCGCACACCTTGAAATCGACAAACACGGTGGGTGGCTGAGAGGGGAAACCAATGTTAAAATGCTCTCACCGGACCTAGAGCTAAACGATCTCGGTTTTCTGCGCCGTTCCAACATGATACAGTGGAATTACGATTTCACCGCGCGGAAGGAGAAGCCGTTCAGCATTTTCCGACGCGCTATTCTGGGGCTCTACGGTTGGCAAACGTGGAATTATGACAGGACCCATATCAGCGGTTACGTCGAGATATGGACAGGTGGGCGCTTCAAGAACTATTGGGACTATGACCTCTGGATAGGACGCAACCTAGAGACGTTTAGCGATCACGATGTCAGGCGTGGTGGAACGCTGATTAAACAACCCGCGGGCTGGTGGATTTATACATGGCTCGCTACCGACAGCCGCAAAATGGTTCGGTTGGAGTTAAATCCCGTTTTCGCCTGGAACGACGATAGGCGTTCGTATGACTACGATGTAGACCTTTCCCTACGTATTCGACCCACTTCCAACATTGATTTGAGTATTGGACCAAGTTATTCCTATCAGGTGAAGGATGCACAGTGGGTAGAAATGGTTGAGGAGCAGATCAATGGGCAGGTCGAAAAACACTACGTCTACGGAGAGTTGACGAACCGAACGCTTGACTTTACCACCCGTGCAAACATCAGCTTCACACCGACGTTGAGCCTTCAGTTCTACGTGCAACCCTTCATCACCATCGGAGACTATAAGGATTTCAAGGAATTAGTCGAACCGAAATCGTATCAGTTCAACCCGTATCCGTTGAATGAGAACCGCGACTTTCATCGCCGGTCTTTACGCGGCAACACCGTGCTTCGCTGGGAATTTCGTCCCGGAAGTACCCTGTTTCTGGTTTGGTCTCAATCGCGAGAGGTTGAGTTAGATCGTGTAGAAGAAGCAGATCTCGAATTTCGCCCGTTCCATCGTTTGAGAACAAGTTTCACCGATGCCGGGTCAAATATCTTCCTCATTAAATGTCGGTATTGGTTTGGGCTATAAAGCGGGACTCCAAGAGCAACCTTTCTGACTGAAAGTAAATAAACCCATCTAATAAAACAAAATTGGTGCTGATGAATTGCGGTTAAGAGCCTCCCCACTTTTTCGTCACTATTTAACCTAAACCCCCGGAAAGGGAACGGCATGATAACACAAAACCTAGATTTCTCACCCGAACAAGAAGACATCATTGAATCCATAAGAGAAAAAGATGGGATTCCCGGGGTAGCGGCTGCAATTATTAAGGACGGAGAGATTGTCACTGCTGGGGGCTTTGGTAATCGAAATCGCGACGCGAATCTACCGATGACAAGCCACACTGTCTCACCTCTATGTTCCTTAACAAAATCGTTCACCGGGGTCGCGGTTATGCAGCTTGTCGAATCCGGAAAGATTTGGCTTGATGAGCCGGTGGTCAGTTATCTTCCAAAGTTCCGCGTCGCAGATACAGAAGCAAGTCGTAAGATGACCCCGGGCATCCTACTGTGTCACAAGAGTGGAATGGGGCGTACTGGGCATCAGTCACGGATGTTTACAGAATCACAGCCGTATAAAGACCGAGGTGAGCTTGTCTCGCAGTTGGTAGAAGTTCAGTTGCAAACACCGCCCAACGCTGCTTTTTCCTACTGCAACGAAGGCTACGCCACCTTGGGGCATCTTGTGGAAACGATAAGTGAAATCCCACTGGAAGATTACTTTCAGTCGCATATCTTTGACGCGGTAGGTATGAAACGGACTTACCCCCGATTTTCGCAGTGGCAATCGGATACGAATAGATCACACGGCTATGAGAAAAAAGAGGGAGATTATGAGGAGACACAACTCCCGGAAGATTACAGCATTTACCTCTCCACGGGAGGTATCTGTAGCACCGCCTATGATTTTGCCAAATACCTCATTGCCACAATGGATTATGCCCACAGCCCTTTACTTTCAGCAGGTTCACTCGATGCGATGCACACTGTCTCTATGCCACACGGTGACACCGGCTGGGGTTACGGTTTCGGTTGGAATATTGCCTGGAATGGGGGACGCAAGATTGTTTCACACGGTGGCGGGCTTTCCGGCATCGCTACACATGCGCTGATGGTCCCGGCAGAACAACTCGGTGTGGTGGTATTGACGAATCTGGGCGGAGGAGAAGCGCGACAGATTGCCGAACAATTGGCAAATAGTGTTTCGGGCACGCCCCTCTTACGACCAACTCCTAAAGACCCGCTTCCCTTCAGCACACATTACGCGCTTCCAGACGGCGACACCCTTGCACAATATGTTGGGACCTACACACGGGTCTACCAGGATGAGGAGGTACAGATTACCGTAGAAATGGAGGGAGGCAGACTAGCAGTCCACTACCCCGATGAGGAGGCGATGCCCTATACTGCTATCGGCACAGATGTATTTATGGATCACTACGCCGGGGCGATAATTCATTTTGTGCGAGATGAAGAAGGAAAGGTCAACAGCTTGTTGCAAGGAGGTAACCTGTTTCAGCGCTGCGGATAACGGTTAAAAACTTCTGAATTTTCTAATAAATAAAGGGTTTCACTATGTATCTGGAGGATCAAAAACAAGAGAGGAAATTATCTGTGAAAAATGACGTGGACTTTCGAATTTTCTGGCTGTTTGTTGCGATTTTTCTGATTCTTCAAACTTCCAGCAACGTATTCGCTGAGGACGAAGACGCAGCAGCGCACAGAACCGCAACCGCTATCCGCATTACCGGTGCACCACCGCAGTTAGATGGCGTTTTGGACGACGAGATATGGCAAAATGCACCCATCCATGAAGGTTTTCGCCAACGCGAGCCGGAGGAAACGAAGCCCGAAACTGAACGCACCGCCTTCCAAATCGCTTACGATGATGAGGCACTCTATTTTGCGATCATGTGTTATGACAATGAACCCGATAAAATTGTGTCTCGATTGGTCAGGCGAGACACCGATATTGAATCAGATAAGGTCACCGTCAGCCTTGCCCCACATCCCAACCGACAGCGCGGATTTTGGTTTGCCGCCTATGCCTCCGGATCCGTCACCGACGGAACAGTCACAGACGAATATAATCCTCCGTTTGATGATACGTGGGACGGTGTATGGGACGTGAAGCCCCGTATTCACGAAAATGGCTGGGCAGCCGAATACAAAATCCCGTTTCATATACTGCGGTTTTCCCCAAAGGAAGAATACACCTGGGGATTACAGGTGGAGCGGTACATCAGTCGCAAAAAAGAGTTAAATCACTGGCGGCTGGTCAAACGCGATGCAGCTAGTTGGGTAGTTCGCTTTGGAGACCTCACCGGTATCAAAAACATCCGCCTTTCCCGTCATATCGAGATTGTGCCTTACGCCATGGGACGCACGCGACTGGACGATGATGCCGACTTGTGGGGCACTGCCGGTACCGATGTGCGATACGGGATTACCTCCGGAATTACACTTGATGCAACAATTAACCCTGACTTTGGACAGGTGGAAGCGGATCCAGCGACACTAAATCTCTCCGCGTATGAAGACTATTTTAGGGAACGCCGTCCCTTCTTTGTCAAAGATTCAACCGCCTTTGAACACGCGGATTATTCTTTCTTTTACTCCCGACGAATTGGACGAAGACCGGGACATTTCTCACTGCCCGACGATGCGACCGAACTGAGTCGTCCGGAAGCAACGACGATCCTCGGTGCCGCTAAAATTGTAGGGAGAACGGAAGGCGGCACCTCTTTTGGCATTATGGAGGCCGTTACGGCACCGGAGTATGCACAGATTGAACAGGCGGTGGATGGTAAGACAGTACAAAACGAGCACCTCATTGAACCGTTAACCAACTACTTTGTTGGGCGGCTCAAGCAAAGCATCCTAAAAGGGAGCTCGACTGTTGGTCTAATAACCACTGCCGTAAATCGAAGGGATTCTAACTCCGCGTATGTCGGTGGAATTGATTGGGATTTGAGATTTGCCAACGATATGTACCAGATAACCGGCACCGTCGCAGGAAGTCGCGCCGGGGAACTAGAAGCACGCAAATCGGGATATGTCGCACTCCTTGAATTTGACAAACGAGGTGGATGGTTGAGGGGTGAGACCTATGTAGCAGCGTTTTCACCTGACTTTGAGATAAACGACCTCGGTTTCCGTTGGCGCGCGGATATAGTGGAGTGGAGTTATTACCTCACGGCGAACAAGGAGCAGCCATTTAGCATATTCAGACGTGCCACGCTTGGCTCCTTTAGCCAGGTCACCTGGAACTACGACGGTGTCAATATCGGTCACTATTTTAATATGTGGACACGTGGTCAATTCAAGAATTATTGGGAGTATACACTAGGAGTTCTCCGCAGCTTTGAATCCTTCAGTGATGAGGACGCCCGGCGCGGCGGAGTCTTGATTAAGAATCCTGCAGGCTGGGGTATTATTACGCAGCTCTCAACAGATAGCCGGAAAATGATTCAGCTGCAGTTGAATCCTTATTATTGGTGGAATCCTGTTTTCTCTTGGGATGACAAACAGACTTATTGGTATAATGTGAGACTCGGGTTACGCATCCGCGTCGCCTCCAATATTGAGGTTACCCTGGGCCCCTCATACCGACATGGGATGCAGGATGCACAATGGGTAGATCTGGTCGAAGAGAATATCAACGGAGCCGTCAAGAAACACTATGTCTATGGCGAGTTAGAAAGTCAAACACTTGACTTTACCACGCGCGTGGACATCAGTTTTACCCCCACACTGAGTTTGCAGTTCTACCTGCAACCCTTCGTGACGATCGGCGACTATACCCACTTCAAGGAGCTCGTAGCGCCGAAGACCTATCAATTCAAACCGTATCCCTTGAACGAGAACCGGGACTTCCATCGGCGATCTTTGCGGGGCAACGCCGTGCTTCGCTGGGAGTTCCAACCCGGAAGCACGCTGTTCCTGGTTTGGTCCCAATCACGTGAAGCTGCCTTGGACACAGTCAGAGGAGCTGACCTCGAGTTTCGTCCGTTACATCGTTTGGGGAGCAGTTTCACGGATGAAGGAGAGAACATTTTTCTGGTCAAATGCCGATATTGGTTTGGGATGTAACCAACGTAAAGTGCAACAGAAACCGAGTTTTTTCTTGAAAACTCAGTTTCTCTTCGTGCTTTGCACTTTCTTTTTTTCTCTGTGTCCTCTGTGCCTCTGCGGTAAAAAGGTAAAAGTCTTCTCGTTCTCTCATTTTTCCGTCGTTTCATTTCCCTTTTCCTCTCATTCGCCGCTAAACACAAAATCCACCGTCTTAGAGCCTGTTTTAAAAGTAGATAAAATGGGCATTTCTTATCATTTTACGGGCGAAATCAACTGATTTTGAGGGTATTTACCCGTAAAATGAGCACTTTCAGAGATTAATTTGGATTTTCAAACAGGTTCTAAAGTCCGGCATTTTTTTTGACACCAATCTGGACCGAGGTTATAATAGAACCTACTTATTTGCACAATTGTTCGACTGTTGATTCCTGATTGGCATCGCTTTTGCTCAATTGCTACTCCGGGCACTAGAACACTTCCATCAACTTGTAGGATAGTAAGCACGAGAAAGGAACCTCAATATGATTCATACATTGGTGAGGGATTGGATGGCACACGAGTTAAGCATTGCCGAACCGGAAACGGAGATTATCGAGGCATATCAATTGATGCTTACCGATCAGATTCGGCGCCTACCGGTCGTCGCTTCCAATCGACTCGTTGGTATCGTAACCTTGAGTGATTTATATCGAGTGTTTGATTTATTGAGCAACACAGAACAGACACTCGTCCAAAAACTGGAAGACATGACAATAGAGGAAGTGATGACACCCGATCCAGTAACGGTTGCTGAGGATGCGACGGTTGGCGAAGCGGCGCAAAAGATGCTGGAAAACAAGGTCAGCGGTCTACCCGTCCTTGATCCTGTGGGTGTCCATCTTGTTGGCATCATTACTGAATCCGATATCTTCCGTATTGTTGCCCAGGAATGGTCAACACGACGACACGGTTCGATTCATTTACCGCGTAAATAGTCCCCCAAAACTAGGGAATTGAGGGGTTCCTCGATTCATAACGCATTTCATCCGAAAACTTGTGGAAGGAACAAGTGCTTTCTACGAAGATTATGCAGGTGTGTCCCGTGCTGTTTTCCATAGGTTAATGCCAAGACAGATGGTTGCGAAGAGACCTAAGATTCCCGACACCCCAAATACAGCTTGAGCGATTGTGTCGATGGCTTCAGACACATCGAATAGCACCAACGGTACAAGCAACGGCACTACTCTTCCAACGACCCCGATGTTGGTTAGCCAGAATGTCCCATCGATCAACTTAGTACTCGCAACCCGTCGCTTTCTAAGAAAGCCGGGAACCATCCGAACCGCGATCCCCATGATAACATTGGTAATGAAGCCAAGCAAATAGATGTGTCGAATCACATCACTACTGATTGCAAGCGGGAGTTGAAAAATCCCGAAACTACCAATGAGTATCTCGGCAAGTGCGCCAAATACAAGCCACCCGTAACCAGCATAAATGTGCCACGCAAAACGACCATACTGTCTGCGGTCCGGCGACGTCCTTGAATCGCGATGCCCGATCGACGCCGCTTCTCTGCGCGTCAGAACATCAAGTTTCCAGACGAAGTATAAGATGACGCCGGCTTTAACCAACAGCCCCACGCTGGAGATATATCCCGCTAAATGGGTAAGGAAATCGATTGGAAGTATTTCCCTAATCTGGCACAGAAATCCGATGAGATAAACGTATGCCACACGCCGAACTGGCCAAGTTGGGACCGGGAGTCGAAGATAAAGCGGAAGCAGCCGAATTGAAAACCCAAATGCAACGGGCAACAACGCCAGACCGATGAAGATGTGAATCGAAACCTCATTCCACGTCTGACCTACCACAACCTTTCCGCTCCATGCCATTTGTAACAGCAATACTGCATGAATTGTCGCGTAGAGCAAGAAACCTACTATCATCATTCCGAAGTATGGGCGAACAGCCATCCAAGGCGGTTGTCGATCCGCCTTGCGTATGCGGAAGACTGTACTTGCCAACAGTGCCACGTAGATGAGCACGCCATACCACTCAAGAAATCCAGAGATAGCGGTGATCCAACTTAACAGAACAGAAAACAGCCCGTCATCAAGGTAGGGTAAAATCGAGTGGGAAATGAAACGTAGTAGCAAACCAATGCCAATGAGTCGCAGTACATATGCAGTCCATTGAGGTCGTGAAATGGGGACGCTTGATAAACGTGGGATAACGTGTAGGCTGATACCAATGATGAATAGCCCTGCCCACCCGATGAGTTGTAGGTGGCCATGAATCTGAATGAGACTGGCAAAACCATCACCCAATGAGCGATCAAAACCCATGACGAAGCAAAGATGACCAGCAAGCGCGAATCCGCCGAAAATTGCGACCACTAAAGCCATCCGAATATAATTGGCTTGAAATTCTACCTGCTGCGCTTGCGCCATTACTCTGACCTGTGCACGCTCCCCATGAAATTACTATCGTAATTCTGGATGCCACAAACTTTTGGAGGCACTGCTTGCTGTGTCGCAGCTCTGTTACGACGCCACTGACCCCAGTCGCTGGGATTGTGTAGTTTTTGACGATCCCGGTTTCACCGCCGAAAATAACGAAACACTACCGCGTAACAAGTACCGCTCGGTCTGCCATCTTGACAACGATCTCCGCTGGATCTTGGAAAAACACCTCATACAACCGCCCGTGATGACTTGCGCTCAACGCGATTAAGTCGCAGTTCTCTTGCTCTGCTGTTTGTAGAATGTTGTTTACAGTGAACCCCAACCGCGCGATGAACTCTGTTTCTACTTGGTGGTATTCCAAATACCCACGCATCTGTCCGGAGATTTCGGCTGCCCTTACCTGTGTGTCTGCCAATGCTAAATTGAGCAAGCGCGCCTCGCTTCGCTTCGCCAACTCCGCTGCCAATTCAAGGACATGATCCGATGCCGCGTCGCCGTGATGAACAGCGAGGATTTTTTCTAACATCGAGCATTGCTCATGAACGACGATCATCGGTTTTGTAATGTGGGACAAGATATCGTCAATGCTGTCGTGGATAAGGCGCAATCCACTAGTCTTGATGGACTCAGGAATACCCACCACGACGAGATCCGCAGTGTGCGCCTTTTCACAGAGATTTCTTACGAAATCACCAGTGATGGTATCAACGTGAGCAGATAAAAATTCAAATTCAGCGAGTGCTAATTCCGTGTTATCGAAAACTCTTGCGGCAATGTCTTCCTGACCGCGGTGCTTTTTATCGTCAAAGTAAACACACGTAAGGTGAGCATCTAACAGGACAGCTAAATGTCCTGCATATTCAAAGGCATTCTGTTCATGTGGTGTGTCGCCAATGGCAACGAGGATGTTCTGAATCATCGTATCTCCTTCTTTGTGAGATCAGTCTTTTGCCCTGTTCCCCTAAATTATTACAATTTCTGCACAGTCCCGCTACTCGATTAAACAATAAAGCTAACTTGGTTCTTGTTCATGAAACGGTTTATCCCGTTCTATTGTTGATCTGAAGATCAAATAATTCGTAATCTGTGGGAAGAAAGCTACCCTCATGACCATCATAAATTTGATTATACAGTCGTTCTTTTAGTTTGGGAGGTGGTCGATCAAGATTCATATCTCGATACCAGCACTTTTGCCCTGTTGGAACTATGTCTGTTTATCGGTTCATTTTGATATGGTTGAATGTGCAGGGACTGGGTGCTCCTAGCCCAGCGGATGCTTGCGTTGAATGACGAACGCGCACCACATAAATCTCAGCATCTCCCAGCAATTTGCATTAGACATAAAAAAAGTGAAACCTAACACCTTATTCAACTGATCCGCTGATTATTGTGTTAAGTTTCACTTTATGGGTTCATTGGTTCAAATGGAGCGCAATGCACAATACATAATGCGTAACAAAAAATCTGACGCATTACTCGTTATTCTTCTCACGCTTCACTTTTCAACCATTTAGAAGGAGTAACCAAATTTTGCATACCAGTACGCACCGTTGAAACCGAATGGGCTAAATTGACCGTATTGATTGCCAATATTGCCGGACTTCGGATTTTCATCGGGATAGGTGTCGAGGAGATTCTGGACACCGAGCGTGATGGTTATGCCGGAAGATGCCATGTAGGTTGATTCTAAGTCGAAAAGCACCTTGCCGGTGTAAGTTTCATCATCCTCAGAATCATACCAGTCCCCGTAGTAACTCGCCCTGGCAAGTGCGCTCCATTGACTCGTGAGCGATTGCGTCAGTGTGAGCGCTCCACGCTGTTTCGGTAGATTCTCTTCCAATTCTTTTATCCGCAGGTCGTCGAGCGTATCCGGATTGTGGTCGGTAACGGTCGTCTCTGTGCGGTTATAAAGGATAGTCACATCGCCATTCGGTACCGGTACAGTGAGAACTATATCAATACCTTGGGTCGTAGTATCGAAGTCATTGGTAAAGAATCGGAACTCCTGCAGGTTCGCCGCACTGGTCACACCCGCCGCCAGCAGATCTTGCTTCTGTTGTTCGGTGAGGGCGAAGTCTTGGGACAGAGCCAACCGATCCTTCATCCGAATATCAAACAGGTCCACCGTAAGGTTTATGTCCCGCACCTCAAAGGTGAAACCGCTGGTGAAGTTCGTTGACGTTTCGGGATCAAGTGAGTTATCTTCCTTCCCTGTAACGACCGCAACAGCGGGGTTCGTTGAAGGAATGGTTCCGTTGTTGACCAAATCATTCTTTTCGAAATTGAATTCGGTCGTTACGTTGAAGGCGTTTTGTTGCCCCGGAGTCGGTGCCCTGAATCCTGTGCTGAAACTGCCACGGAACTTCAGAATCATCTCATCGTTGGCAATCATGTTCGCGTCCTCAAGAAAGTCTGTCACACCGATATTGGTGGCGACTTTGTAGTTGAGGGTTTGTCCAAAGTCTTCGAAATCTTCACCCCGCACCGCCAGAGCGACCAACCAGTGTTTGAGTGGTGTGATTTCACTTTCCAAATAAGCCGCAACGTTGGCGCGATTCCATTCGCCTGCAGCAACTTGGCTGAATCCTGAGAAGCCGTTAGACGCGGCACTGAAGCCTTGACCCGCCAAAGGACCGATCTGATACGATTCTCTCTGACCTTCGACTATCTCAAAGCCTTCGTTCCGATACTCCAACCCTGATGCGAGGAATAGCATATCACTGAGTTGGTGTGTTAAATCAAAGTTAAGATTATAATCGGTCTGGATGTAATCACCCGGATCGAAGTCGGTTGGGGTGTCGGGCCCCAGAGAAGCGTTGACGGTGTTAAATATAAAGAAATCGGCATGATGCCGTCCAAAATAGCCACTTAAATCCCAACCCAGTCCCGTAGTAAGCATCGATTCCAGCGCGCGACCTTTAATCCCAACCAGAACAGAGCTGTCTACCGTATCTGCCCCAAATCTCGGTGTGAATCCGCCCGGGAACATCTCTTGGAACGTGAAGAGATTCGGATCTGCGAAGACCTTTGCCAATTCGTCCGGATCGGGCTTGCTGTCGGTGATAGGAATGTTTGGGTATTCCCCGCCCGACAAGTCTCCGACCAGCAGAGTCTCGCCTCCGTCAGTGCTAAACACACCGCTACGGGTGTTAGGATTTCGGAAATAGAACCCGCCTTCGACCCGCTTGCTGGCGTAGTTGGCGTGTCCATAGAAATCGACGTTATCGGTGAGGGTGCTTCCATAGTTGGCGAAGAATTTGAGGTCGCCTTCTACGATGGGCTGTCCCCAAATTTGCGCGGGACTTCTCACACTAGTATTGCCAGCTGCCTCTAACAGTTTGGCATCATCACGCTGTACGGAGCGGATGGTAGGATCTGAACCCCCATATTCTAAGCTCAGGTTGGTCCAAGTTTCCTCACTGCCCAAACCGATATTACCAGCGACCGCGTATTGCCGGCCATCGCCATACTGATAAATCCCTGGCTTGAATTCAATAGAGCCACCTTCGTGGCTATCCTTGAGTTGGAAATTCATCACGCCCGCGATGGCATCGGAACCGTATTGAGCAGATGCACCGTCCCGGAGCACCTCCACCTGTCTCAGCGCGATAGACGGGATGGCCGATAAATCAGGTCCTTGTGCGCCATCAGCCAATCCATTACCTAACCAGTGAATCACCGACGCACGGTGCCGCCGTTTACCGTTGATTAGCACCAATGTGTGGTCCGGTGCCAATCCCCGCAGGTTTGCAGGCCGAACAACTGTCCCTGCATCGCTGATTGGCTGGGTGTTAACATTGTAGGAAGGCACCAAATTTCTAAACATGTCTTGTAAATCCGTGACACCTTGCTTGCCAATTTCGTCACCGCGGATGGTGTCAATCGGTACCGCTGAATCAATAACCGAGCGAGGGCGCGCTCTCGAACCAATGACCACCTGTTCTTCAAGCTCAATAACCTCTTCTTCAGTTTCCGTATCAGACGACATATCCGTTTCCATATCATCCGACATATCAGCTTCAGTTGATTCCTGTGCCATAGCGGTAGACAGGACAAAAAGTGACGCAATAACACTGAACAAAATTAGCGTTATTTTCCCTGTTTGAGACATAGCTAATTAGACTCCTTGATTAAATTGTTGATTTTGAGTTAGGTACATAAGAATTGACATGGCGACAAAAAATTGAGGGATCCGTACGGTTGAAATTGGACACTTGTCAATTGCAACCGATTTTATCGGATAGTTTTTGCCGCAACTATATTATATTTTCTACACTAAGCCATTGTCAAGAAATTTTGGAGTGCTAAACTTTCCCCATTGCCCTATCCGGTGGGTCAACCTAAGAGCCTACCCGCCTTAGTTCACTATCCGGACTTCAGAAAACCTTAAAAATTGTAGGTACACTTAGCATATCAGAACACACCGCCAAATCCGTATGGACTGTACTCTCCAAACAATTTTAGTCGTGAAGTCTGAGGCATCAGGTTCGGATTCGGTGACATCGTCCGGTTCTACGTTGAGAACATTACTAACGCCAATCGTAACCGATACCTTCTCGACAACTGCATAATTCGCTTTGATATCCACCAAAACCGCGCCGCCGTCGGTTTACGCTCCGACAGCGTTCTCACACCACGGGACCTAGTAATTGATACATCCCAATACCCGCAAATTATGCAGAATGCTTCGTGTAATTGACGAAGTTGTTCCGTTGGAATTGGATGCCAACCAATTACAACATATAGTGGTGGGCCTTTATTGAAACAACAATATATCATACTTTACAGAATAGATGTATGTCAAATTTTTATGGACATTTAGTAGGGATTTTTCTGAACTAAATTAACCTTGTAAAAGGGCTGGCAGATGTAAGATGGAAAGGATAGTTAAAATCGTCGTTAGCAAGTCTATCGGGCAGGGAAAACTTTTGAGCCCGTGTCAAACCGCTCAAGCCGCGTATATGTTGGATGGGACAAGATTGCATGTTGAGGAGCAACTTCGAGAGTCGAGGTTTTTCTTGAGTACCTTTTCTGTCGTAACGGTGTAAATCTACAGCGATTTGTTAAGGGGCTACCCGAATTTGACCTTCCGAGTCGACCAACCGTGTCACACCGTCCTACTTCACAATAACCATCTTCCGTATCGGTGCTGAATCCGCGGTGATTAACTGATAGAAGTAAACGCCTGAAGCGACCATTTCACCGGCGGCGTTACGGCCATCCCAGTAAGCAGCGCGCGACTTGCCAACATAATATCCCGCCAGCCGAAATCCGAGGTCAAGCGATCGGACAATTTCTCCTATCTGCGAGTAGATGCGAATAGTCGCATGTCCGTCGTCTGCTAATTGATACGGGATCCACGTTTCCGGATTGAACGGGTTTGGATAATTGGGAAGGAGTGCGGTCTGTTCCGGCTTTAGGTGCTCCGGTGTCAATATCAGTTCCGTGAATGCTCGTCGGATATCCGTTGCATCAATCTCATGATGTAGTGTGCGAAGCAGCTCCCCACTGCCATCACGCATTTCAATCACCAGTGTATCACCGAAAGACGCTACCGTCCGGCGGTTGATGTCTGCCCAAACAGCGTGTGATTCGTTCACATTTACAATCTCAGATACTCCAGTGCGCTGGTTATAGACAGTCAGCGTCACGCCGTCGATCTCGTCAAGTGGAGCGTGTAGGACTAACGCCCACACCGCGGGGATCTGAGATACTGCAGGCGCCGCCGAAACTGTCGCTGGCCTGTTTTCCCATGCCTGACCCGTAAATCTAACTACCTTCGATTCGGTGAGATTGACAATATAGCCTCCGCCACCTTTGATAGAGAAACCGTTTCCCGGCGAGTGTTCTGTGAACCCGATGAAGCTAGCAAGCGATGGATTGTGCTCAATGACAACGGTCGCACCGAGTTTCTCCATGAAAGCGCGCGCCGTGTAGGGTGTGGCGGGCATTAGCGGTAAGCTAATCATGTTCAGACCTGCACTAAGTTCCATGTTGAATGCACTCCCGTCTGGAGGTGTTACAATTAAGCTGTCAGCGCGGAAAGCGAGATTCTGAATACGTTCATCGCCCTCGGGACCAACATCGGCAACCCCAAACGGGATTGTTGAGAAGTTTCCCACCAAATATTCTGCAAGTGCATCCTGCTGCGTGCCGGGGACGGTAAAGGTCGCTTGTCCACCTGATTGTTCCTCCGACATCACTGTGGATAGGTCTACGCGGTCGGAATTCGGAAACTTCGGATAAGGATAGTCATCGCCACCGTCCGCGAGGAAGTCGAGTGTAACGATGCGGAAGGCTCGATCTGCGTCGCCGACGACCTTACCATTCTGCGCGATAAGGTCAGTCGTATTCCCATGGGCATCGGTTAACACGAGCGACCTGACCCGTGAACCCACCGGCTGCGAAATGTCAAAACTGAAGCCAATGCCCCCGACTTGAGCGAATTGTCCAGGCGTTGAACCCGGCTTGGATCTACCGACCGCGTGTTCGATCACTTCAAGGAGTTGTGTCGCTGTGAGTGTCAATAGACTTAGGCCATTATTGAATCGCAGTGTGTTTTCTATATCAATCTGAGAGATTTGACCAGGTAACTTGCCGACCAGCGGGTTCCCCGGCGGTGGAAATGTGCCACCAGCCGTAACACCGATAGATGCGCGGATCCCTCCGCCATTCTTCAGCGAGGCGACCACTCGTGGATCAATCCGTCGCGCCGCGTCAAGGTTAGCGTCGGCTGTCAAGTTACCGAGATTCGTCTCCTGCGTGCGAACGGAACTCCGGTCTCCGTTAAGATAGACGCTCGCCTGCCCGAAAATATTGCCGTCCTTTGAAATAACGACGTTCTTGATTGCTTCAGTGATTTCAATGACGCCCGGCGCGGGCGCGGCGTTGCCGGTAGCCACAACGCCTTGATCATCCGCTGCGAAAGCACCACTTATTTCAGCGTCAATTGATTCCGGCAACAGAACACCCGCCTCATCAAAACCGGCGACTAATCGGCCGACATATCTGTAATTACCATCTGTGGCGACAATTGCGATGGGTTGATTGCTCGCGGATCGTGTCATAATTGGGTAGAGCCGCTCAGCGACATCGTTCTCGCGCAGGCGGTCTGTGTTATCAGCAAGCAGTGTATTCGAGCCGCCAGCAATGATAATGTCAACATCGTGCAGCTGAGCTGCCATCATTTCATCAATACTAATTTGCTGAAGATGACCAGTGACGATTACCTTATTTACACCAGTTGCCGTCAACCCATCAACAGCGTCTTGGAGGATTGATGCTAATGCTCGGATATCATCTGGATCTTTTGGCGCCACTCCGACATCTCCTGATTTGGATAGACTTCTGAGACGTGGCGTGGTTATGCCGACAACACCAATCTTTTCGCCTGAGCGTGTCGTGATAATCGCACTCTTAGTTATACTGTTTGGAATTTTGCCTGCTTCCTGACCAGCTTCAACAACTAAATCGGCAAGATTGCTATCAATGCTGACATCTAAGTTCGCGCTCAGGAATGGAAATGCTGTGCCGACGTAACCCCTACCGTCGTTCCGAATCAACCCTCCGAGCGTGTTAGTGCCCACGTCAAATTCATGGTTGCCGAGTGCTGACGCCATAAATCCTATAGCATTAAGAATCAAAATATCTGCGCGTCCTGCACCCTCACGGCCCAAAACATCACGCAGGCTTCGATCGTTGCCCGCTGCGAAAAATGGACCGGGGATATAACTGTCGCCTGCTCCAATGATAACCGTATTCTCAAACTCGGTTCTGAGTGCATTCAGTACGGAGGAAAATCGTGGGGCGTTTTCAAATGCTTCAATACCGCCCTCCATATCCGCTGCATGAAGTACTTGCAGCGTGAAACTTACAGGGGGTTCTGTCATGTTCTCGGCAAAAGTTGGTGTCAAAATACCGAAAACTAAAGTTGTCAGAATTGAGAATCCAAAAATTGGAATAACGTGCTTCTTTCGATACATCAGGAACTCCTTCAGTGATTTAAAGTCGGTCCGCTCTACTTGTAAAATCCCAGGTAAGACAATGACGCCACAAGCTACTATTCCCGGGTGCTTCGCCGTATCTATTGATGACTTTTTGTGCCACTAGGTAAAGAGCAAAATTCTGACCGTATTATAAGGGGCACCCCTACACCTGTCAATCAGAAAGACCAAAGAAATTATCTACCCTTGACAGAAGCATAGAGCGTTGCTAAAATCTTACCAATCTACTCAGCTTTATCTCCATACCTTTTAAGTTGTCCGATGAAAGAATTTGAACCGTTGGAAAAGCGGCATTCATGATAATGATTTTCCTCTTAAACAACAATGGAAATAGAAACCCAAGAATCCAGAAATTTAAGGCAAACCAGTCGACTGACAACTAAGCGACTTCAGCCTGAAGGATTAGTTTACTTTCTTGTCGCACTCATCGCACTTGCTGTAGCCTCACCAACGAAATCGAACCCCAACCAACACCTAAAAATCGCCCCATCTATTCGCTTCCAAGCCCCCAGCGAAACGTTGAAGGTGTGGATCTTATTCGTTGACAAGGGATTTGCGCGACTGTCCGATCAACAAAGCGCGATAGTAAAATATCAGAGCCAGATACCCAGTCAAGTGAAACGGCGCCGCCAGCTACGGGCACATCATAGCCTTCCGGATTTTACAGATCTGCCTATTGATTCCCGCTATATTGAGGCAGTGCTTCGGGTGGGAGGGCACCTACGTAGCACGAGTCGATGGCTAAACGCTATTGGATTGGAAGCAACGACACAGGAGATTCGCGAGATTGCTCGTTTGCCGTGTGTCCACGCAATCGATCCCATCCGTCGGTACACAGTGACTACGGAATTTCCAGTTGGCGGCTCGTTGTCCCCAGGTGTCCCTTCCGCTGCCCCGTCCTTGGACTACGGAAACGCTAAACAACAGATTACACAGATTCAGGCGGACTTTCTACACCAAGAAGGCTTTCTTGGTGAGAACATTGTCATTGGACTACTGGATACGGGGTTCAATCTGGGACACACCGCGCTTGAGCGCGTGGACGTAATTGCCCAACGCGATTTTATCAATGACGATATCAACACCGCAGATCAAGCGGATCAGGATGATCCAACTCAGGATGACCACGGTTCAGCAGTTTTGGGGCTCCTGGCTGCCGATGCACCAGGTCACCTCATGGGCGTGGCGCCTCGTGCCCGCTATCTCCTCGGAAAGACAGAGAAAGTTTCACAGGATGGTTACATTTTTGAGAGGCAAATCGAAGAAGATTGGTGGGTTGAAGGGCTGGAGTGGCTTGAGGAGATGGGCGCAGATGTAATCAGTAGTTCGCTCGGCTATTCCGATTGGTATCGCTTTGCAGATTTAGATGGGACTACGGCAAAAGTTACGATCGCTGCGAACCTTGCTGTTCAGAAAGGGATACCCGTCCTGATCGCCGCGGGAAATTTAGGCAGCCATCCGCCGAGTGATGGGGTCGGACTGCTTGGGAGAATTACTCCTCCCGCGGATGGCTTTGATGTGCTGGCGGTCGGTGCTGTAGATCGCGATGGGCTGGCGCTGCCATTTAGTTCACAGGGACCCACCTTCGACGGTCGGATTAAGCCTGATTTAATGGCAATGGGTATAGGTGTCACAAGTATCGACACAACCACCCGTGAAGGGTTTGTGGACGATTTTACCGGGACATCAGCTGCGACGCCCCTCGCCACCGGCGCAGTTGCACTGCTGATGGAAGCGTTCCCACTCGCAACAGTAGCGGATATCGTTCATACTCTTCGTATGACAGCATCACAATCGGACAAACCCGATAATATCGCGGGTTACGGTACTGTGCGCGCACAGGTGGCTTATGACAAGTTGTTCAATCAATTTGGACATACTGGGTTTCCAAAGCCCATCGCGGTTCATCCGGTTGTAGCTCCGTTACCCACATATTTGGGCAAGCTGAAACGAGGCGAGCTCTTGCAGAACTACCCCAACCCCTTCAATGCAGAGACGTGGATTCCCTTTACACTCGCATCTTCCGATCAGATAGTCATTCGGATCTACAATCTTGATGGCAGTTTGGTTAATAGTCTCAAGCTTGGGAGATTGCCAGCTGGAAGTTATTCCGCAAAGCATCGTGCAGCTTACTGGAATGGACGTAATTTTGCCGGAGAACGTGCGGCAAGCGGCACCTACTTTTACGTCCTTGAATTCCATGATGAAACCCAGACTCGGAAAATGATAATACTGGAATGAAACAGGACTTCTACAAGGTATCGGTGAATTAACTGAAAGTTGAAACGACCTTCTCTGCAAGCGTTCGACCATGTAACCGAAACCCGATTTAAACGAAGAACCAAAAGGAGACATCGCTTCTCATACTCCCCACAGATTCATCACTTTTTGGTTGGCAATAGAGCGATTTTCGGTTATAATTGAACCTACGTTTTAGCGAACTCAATTTCGGCTGTTACACCGATCACTACATTACAGGAGGCATAAAATGGGATTCTTTAATCGTGTATCCACCATCTTCAAATCCAATGTGAATGCTGCGTTGGACCAAGCAGAAGATCCGGAAAAGATGTTAAACCAGATCACGACCGAGATGCAGGAACAGTTAGTAAAAGTGAAACAGCAGGTTGCCACCGCCATTGCACAGGAAAAGCGGCTACAGAAGGACTACGAAAACGAGCAACAGCAAGCGGAGGACTGGGAGCAGAAAGCAACGATCGCCATCCAGAGAGAGAACGAGAATCTTGCACGTGAAGCACTAACGCGGCGCAATGAACATGCAAACATCGCACAGGGTTACAAAGAACAGTGGGACAAGCAGAAACAAGCTGTTACCATGCTTAAGGATAACCTCAGAACACTCGAGCGGAAAATTGATGAAGCAGGTCGCAAGAAAAACCTGCTAATTGCTCGACAGAAACGTGCAAAGGCTCAGAAGGCGATCCATGAGACAATGGCGGGAATGAAGGATAATAGTGCTTTTGCAACGTTTGATCGTATGGAGGAGAAAGTGGGGGATATGGAAGCCCGTGCCGATGCGGCTTCAGAAATGTCTGAACTAAGCCGTGATCCACTTGAGGAAGAATTCGCTGCGCTCGAAACTGGGAACGTGGATGATGATTTAGCAGCCCTCAAAGCCAAGATGGGCGGCAGCAAACCTGCTCAACAATAGGCACGCTAAACGCCAGCATGTCTCCGCTGGAATACCGTTCTTATGCTGCAGTGAAGGAGAGGAACAATGTCAAAACTGAACACACCGGTGGACATCACCGTATTCCTAGACGACCAGGGATACAGCATTGCTACAGAGGATGATATTCTTATCATCCAAGATGAAGATGGACTCAATATGTTTGCAGTGGTTGATGAGACTCAGATTGAGTTTATGGTCGATTTATGCAGCCTCAACGATCTTGACACATCAAAACTCGGAGAAATCTACGCAAACATCCTTGACCAAAACACGGAAATCCTTCCCACCTGTTTTGGAATTGATTCAAGCGATCCCGATGACAATCACATCGTTTTAGTGGATAGTCTCGCGACAGAAAACTTGGATGCCAATGAACTGCTCCTTGCCTTGGACTCGCTTGCAGTTAATGTCGTGACAGCCCACGAGTTACTGCTTCCCTATCTCAAGCAGAAGTAAAAAAGAGGGCTTGATGAAAATCTACATCCTCACCGATCTGGAAGGTCCTGCGATGGTGTCCCGATTTGATCAAACCCGAGAAGAGGGACCGCAGAAGTGGGCCGCGATGAAACTGTTGACTTGGGAGGTTAATGCCGCTATTGATGGAATCTTGGAGGTTGATCAGCAGGCGGAGATTGTAGTCTGGGATGGGCACGGCAACGGTGGGATTGATGTGGCGGATTTTCATCCGGAGGCAAAACTAATTGCAAGGGGTCCCATCAGTCCGCCCTACTATCTTGATAAAACCTATGATGCGCTTTATTTCGTCGGACAACATGCGATGGCGGGCACATCAAACGCACCATTGAGCCACACCTACTCCTCGAGATCTATCGAATACTACAAGCTTAACGGCAGGCAGATTGGAGAATTTGGATGCCGTGCAGCAATGGCAGGGGAATTTGATGTGCCAACGGTATTCATTTCGGGGGATGATAAAGCGGTCCTCGAAGCCAAGCAACTAGTGTCCGATATATACGCTGTAGAAACGAAACAGGGGCTTGGACAAGAACTCGCCTTACATCTGTCTCCCCAAAAATCGCGGGAATCCATCCGAAAAACAGCGGCTGAGGCATGCAGTAATATCTGTCGGATTACCCCTTTGAAGATCGATCCGCCCTATGAGCAGGAGATCCGTGTTCTGGAAGGACAATCTATTGAGGGCTACCTACGTCGAGGGGCAACGAGAGTTGATGATCGGACCGTTGTAAAATATGCTGATACGATCTGTGAGTTATTCGTGTAGTGGGAAATAAACCGAGCGGCAAGCGAGGGACATTCTGTGCCCTATGCTCTGGTGTATCGACAGTTTAGAAATTTTGGTGTCGGTTGTATATCACAAGGTGTTCAGTCAGGGCTTGTGATCTGTCCCATTTACTTTATCCTGCGTCCATTTCTCTACCGCGTTCCAGACAGTATCAACTGGTAGCTTCTTTGTACACTCCCAGCCAATCTTGCATCTGTGGGGACTGCACGGCCAGCACGGCATATCTCGTCTGACAATTGTTGCTTCCTCGCTGAGCGGTTTCCAGACGACATGATCGGTGGGACCAAAGATTCCGACGGTTCGTACATCCAACGCTGCGGCGATGTGCATGGGTCCCGAATCGTTGCATAAAAAGAAATTACAGCGTTTGATGAGAGCAGCAAGTTCGCGTACTGACTTCGGGGCGTAAGTGATAAAGTTAGATCGACCAGCCTTCCGGATGTTTTCTTCTAACTCAACTTCGTCGGGCCCTCTGAGAATCAGGATCTTCGTGCCGTATTCGTGGGCAAAAGTATCGGCAATCTTTGCGTAGTTCTCTTCAGGCCACCGTTTATCAAACGAACTGCCGCCCGGATGGATGCCAACCAAAAAATCGTTCGGTGCAATTCTCCAACCCGATAACAGCTGCTGCGTTCTCGCGATTTCATCATCGAGTAGATTTAGCACCAATTGCCTGTGTCCTTCACCGTTGCAAATTAGCCCCACTAAATCAAAATTCCGATCGATTTCGTGGACTTCCCCTTTCTTGTACGGCTCTCGCCAAGTATGTGTCAGCAGACTTTTGAGGCGCTTTCGATACCGGCCTAAACGATACCTCGCACCCGACAAAAATGCGACATAGTTGCACCACCACGCGGTTCGCAGCACAACGGCAAGATCATACTGCTCACGTCGTAATTGCCGATAAAACTGTAATCGGTCTCGTAGTTGATGATGTGCCTTTGCCGGGTCAAAAATCAACACCCGATCGACATCCGGATTGCCAATCAAGATCGGGGCATTCAACGGTTGAGCAAGCACCGTGATTTCTGCGTCTGCGTAATTTTTTCGCAGCAAGGCTATCGCAGGCGTCGAATTGAGCATATCGCCGATACCATCATTACGGATAATTAAGATTTTTCGGATATTGGCGAGAAGACCGTTAGACATGAGCTATATTCGAGACTTCTTGGAAAAGAGTGATTCTGACATGAAAATAGAGATGTGGCTAAAGACACACACTTTGTACACACTCTATCGTCTACATAGTGACTACACCTTCCAACCATCACAGATCTTACGTGTATACCAGAATAACCATAAAAGGTGAACCCAAATGGCAAGAATCATTGACACACATCAACATCTGTGGGATACCTCCAACCTAAGCTATCCTTGGTTGGACGAGTTCGATGCCCTTGGAAAACGTTATCTAATCGAGGACTACCGTCGAGCCTGTGAGGGGATCGACGTGGTTAGATCTGTCCATGTCGAAGCGGATGTGGCAGCCACACACGTTGTCGACGAAGTCAAGTGGTTGGCACAGATTGTGCAATCAGACAACATGATTGGAGCCGTCGTTGCAGCTGCCCCGCTTGAAAACTCAGATGCCGAGGAAGTCCTCAAACAGCTTGCCGAATACGACCTTGTGGTGGCGATTCGTCGTATGGCTTGGCACAATCCCGATGATCAGTTTTATCGGTCCCCTGAACTCATTAAAGGGGTACAACTGCTTGAGCAGTATAACTTCTCGTTTGATCTCTGTGCCAATCATCTGCAGCTTCCTGCTGCTATCGATTTAGTAAAAGCAACACCGAATGTGCGACATGCAGTCAACCACTGCGGCGGACCCGATATAAAGGGCAACCAATTTCAACCGTGGGCAGATCATATCAGTGAACTGGCTTCATTTGATAACGTGTATTGTAAGGTGTCAGGTATCGTGACAACCGCAAGTGATAGCTGGACGCAAGCGGAGCTTAAGCCGTATATCGATCACCTCGTCGCAACCTTCGGTTATGACCGCCTAATGTTCGGCAGCGATTGGCCCGTCTGCACGTTGGCTGCCGAGTACAAACAGTGGCTAGAAGCCCTACAGTGGGCAATACAGAGTGCTAACGAAAAAGATAAGGAGAAACTGTTTCACGATAACGCGAAGCAATTTTATAGAATCAAGGGTCAACGTTAAGCAGGGCAAGGTTGCGCCCGTTCCTGAGTAGATACTATCAAAAGATCACTGAGTTGTCAAAAGAATTAACATTGCTGCGGCAATCTGCCGTACTCCTGTGGTCAACATTGAGGCGTTGCTCGGACTGCACACCTCTACGTCTTGACAGTCACTGATGGCTGTTGTATACTATACGATGATCTAATGCCAGTGGACTCACCATAACTGTGAAGCAAGCTGCCAATCGTGATTTACTAACCCCACAATGATGGATTATATCCCCACAGCCAAACAGAAACAGAATGGCGTAATACGTCCATCTAACGCTAATTGCGCGAGGAAACTAAGCATGAAACATATTTTTAACTTCAAGTATGTGCTAATTTGGTTTACCGCTATTCTCTTGTGTGCTCAAATGGTTTATGGACAGCACTACATCTCAACTTATCTCGAAAACGGAGATCATCTCAAAGGACGCTGGTTGGGCGGTGACGAAAAATCAATACAGATCGAAGTCTACGATCAGCAACTATCCATTCCTCTTCGTGAAATTATATACATCACTGCCTTCGATGATTCACGTGCTATTCCCACCGAGGCGGCCGAAAAACACTTTCTCAACGGCCAAACCTTCTCGCAGCTGGAAATGTACGAGAGGGCAAAAGTCAGTTTTATGAAAGCAATTGAGGAATATCCGAAATACACCGATGCCCACTATCAGCTCGCCCGTCTTTTCGAAGCAGAAGGAAACACCGATGAAGCCCTGAAGTATTTCGGCCACGTCGTGAAAATCAATCCCAATGCATACAGCATGGAGGCAAAGTTTAAGCAAGCAGGAGATGCATACCGGGCGGCGGAAGAATATCGTAAAGCGGTAAATGCCTACCTGCTTCTATTCCGAATTTATCCTGACCGCTACGGTGTAGAGGCAGCAGCGTACGCCGCAGGTTTTCTGTTAGCTGAGGAGTTGGGGGAACGCGAGGAGGGACTCAAAGTCCTTCAGGATGCGGTGGATCACTTCCCGGACAGCCAACACTTGGAACGCGCTTCATACCTCATCGGTGCACTACACTCCGAGCTTGGGAATGCGGAAATGGCGGTAGAGACATTAAGTAGTTTCATCCAAAATTACCCACAAAGCCGGTGGCTCGCGAACGCCTATATGAAACGAGGGGATGCTTATAGGCAGTTGCGGCGAGGTACGGACGCAGTTGCTGACTATAATTCCGTCAGTCCATATACCTCAAACCTCAAGTTGAAAAATGAAGCGCGAAAGAAACGGAGCGAAAGTGCATGGACAATCTATACTGTCTCTGACGGATTACCGAGCAATCAAATTCAGGCGATTGCCATTGATGGACAAACGCTATGGATTGGCACACCCAAAGGCTTGGCACAGATCGACTTCAGCACAGGAACATGGCAGCCAGTCACGGACATAACCGACCATATCAATACCCTTTTTGACGAAGAAAAGCCGATTGATGTCCGAGCACTCGCGGTTGATAACCAGGAATTGTGGATCGGAACCCTAAATCACGGTGTAATTCGTTATAGTAAGCACACAACATTTCCTGACATTTTCGACCGACGCAAGGGGCTGCCGGATAACACAATATATGACATTAAAATTGACAAGGATGAGGTTTGGATCGGCACCTTCGCCGGGGTTGCGCGTTATCAGCGATCCACAGGAGAGTGGAAACACTTTAGCAGAGCCAAAGATGGTTTACCCGCTGATGATATTGTTGCGTTGGCCATCACCCCGGACAGGGTTTGGATCGGGACGTCTCAAAACGGCATTGGGGTCTACAATCGAACCATGGAAATTTGGCGAAGTTTTGGGGCTGTTGATAATCTCGATCTGAAAGCGGGTAGTGAAATTGTAAGTTTCGATGTCAGCACCGATAAAGTTTTCTTTACATGGAACTATAGCTTGGACAAAGCCAATGGATACGGAGAAATCCACCAGAGCGATCTGAGCAGTACAGTTGAGGCAGTCCTTCGTTTTGTAGATCTGGTGCCTTATCAGAGCATTTACGTTGCTGCTGAACCTAATACGGTGTGGATTGCTACGAACGGGGGCGTGTGGATTAAAACCGTGCAGGGTTGGCGAGACCCCATAGAATTTCCGTCTAGTCGAATCAGTACACCTATCGTTAGCTGCATCGATTTGGGTGTGGGTGCCGCTTGGATTGGCACCGCTGATGGGCTTGCCAAAATTGATGCCAGCGCAATTTACGGGACAAATCAGTAAGATTTTAAAGTAGCTGCAATTTTATGCTTTGCAGTTTTTTTAACGTGTGCTATAATGAATTATCTACAAATTCAGACAGGCTGAATTTGTAAGTTTGTCAATACTATAGATAGTAAGGAGAAAATAAAATGGCAGGAGTTATTCCGACAATCAGTTCAGGTGCCGCCGGACCACTTGGCGTCCTTCATCTACCAAGATTTTGGAGTAAGGTCACGCTGGACGCCGTGGGACAACTACATTCTGACTATCCGGCATGCGGCGCAGGATTCGATCAGATGGTTCTTGATGGACTTGGTCTTGATAAGGAAGAAACGTTGGCATATATCAACGAAAATCGTCCAAGCTATACCGAATTTGAGAAATGGATTCTGGACAAAAAAGGCGGAAGCCTGGATCAAGCAGCAGTCGATGAATTGAATGCAGCTATCACAGGCTATAATCATGATGATGACACCCGTGGAGCTATTCTAGGCGCAGCCGGAGTTGGTGACGACGGATCAATCTTGGATGCAATAAATCTCAATAACCTTGAGGATTGGACCGACTGGCACGCCGATTTGACAGGATAAGCGTCAGCCAATTTGTAGCCACAAAGAAAATAAGCAAAAAAATCGTCTAATAAGAGAGGGGCAGGCTTAAATCTTGCCCCTCTTTTTATTTCGTCTAACCCGACAAAGACGACTCAATAAGCTCGCGATAAGCCTCTTGTGGGTTAACCAAATCGTCTGATAGTGAAGGTTCCAATTGGTCTATCGTAGCTAAAAGCATATCTGGATTCGCATCGCTGATACGGAGATTACGTATCCTTGGAAAAACCTCAACTGCGGAGCCTCGCACATCCACCGAGAGGTTCAATACCCGTGTTCCGCAGATACCGTAGGCGGGAAGGCTGGCATGAAGACGGGCAGAGATAACTGTGTGTGCAGAAGCGTATTGTCGCAGCAGCGTGTAAGGATCTCCGTGAAACCAGAGGGCTTCGGACGGAATCGCATCCCGGAGGGCGGTATACTCTCTGTGGGCATGACAGAGGACCCGAACATTATAACCACTCCGATCGAGGGTTGTGTAAAGGTTCTTCCAATTATCTGCGAACTGTTGGAGTCTCCGACGCCGGGGGATACGTCTGCGTCCCATCCGCTTCGGTGTGTGCCGCGGTGATGGGGGAACAAGAATGAGATACGGTCTCTGCTGCGATGGTGTGATATTCCACATTTTACTAGCCCAAACCGCGGAGCACGGAAGGTAGCTATTCGGAATTTCCAGCGTATTCAGCAAGGCGTGCGCATACAGATCGCGAACAGTGAAGCAGAGACTCTGTGCAACCCGTTGACGAATAATCCGCACTGTTTTTTTGCTCTTCATGCAGTGTGCAACGTAGGCGTCAACGTCGATGTCGGGATGAGAAAAACCTGCCCCGCCCGCCATTGTAAAGATTTTCAGCTCCCACCGCATAATAAAATCACGCCACATCGCGTCGTCGTACCAGTGTTTCCAGTCATCGTAATTATTGTACTGCGGCATCCCGCCATAGACCAGAAACGGCGCATCTCGAACAACATCTTCATAGTCCCGGAAACCCTTTGGACTGAAACGATCAATAAGCACCCACACCTGAGGTCCCAATGCCCGTTCAAACAGATATTGAAGTCCCACGCCAATGAAGGTGTCACCCGGATTATCGTCCGTTCTGCCAGTTGTGGTTATCAGCGGAATATGCGTCATCGCTACTTACGCACCTCATATTGTAGCTGTTCGTTTCGCAATCCCGATAAGTCGGGGATTCATCGGGTGTATCGGGGCATAGGCAAGATCTACACCCATCGTAGGCGGGGCATCTGCCCCCGCGCTGAAATACGCCAATCCTAAAGGAAAAGGTATGGAGGCGTTTGTATATGAAAAATTCAAATCAGCGACTCTCCAGTCATTTCAGTCGGTTGATCTAAACCCAGCAATTTTAGCGCAGTCGGGGCGATATCTGCTAATCTGCCATCTGTTCTTAGCTGGTAGCCCTTAAACCGATCATCCACAACGATCAGATTAACAGGATATGTTGTATGTGCAGTGTGTGGTCCGCCGGTCTCAGGATCGATCAACTGTTCACAGTTCCCGTGATCGGCTGTTACGATTAAGCCGCCACCCTTGGACTTCACCGCATCAACTACTTTTCCAACACATGCGTCCACCGTTTCTACTGCTTTAATTGAAGCTGCCAATGATCCTGTATGACCGACCATATCGCCGTTTGCATAGTTCAAGATAAATAGATCATATCTGTCTGACGCTATCCGACGTAGCATCTCTTCGGTAACTTCTGGTGCCGCCATCTCCGGTTTCTGATCATACGTTGATACATCGCGCGGCGACGGAATTATCTGTCGATCTTCCCCATCAAACGGCTCCTCTTGGTAGTCATTAAAGAAAAAGGTGACATGCGGGAATTTCTCCGTTTCGGCACAACGAAACTGTGTCAACCCCACATCGCTTGCATACGCTCCCAGAATATTGTGCATCTTGCGTGGTTTCGGAATTGCAACTTCTACAGGAAGACCGCGTTCATACTCACTCATTACGACGAACTGAATCTCCAATTGTTCTCCGCGTTCAAAACCCATTTTCCGGACTACTCCGTCTTTACCCGCTGCTTCAAATGGAAACTCTGGGGCGCAGAAAGCGTTACAGAGTTCACGTGGTCTGTCGCCTCGAAAGTTGTAGAAGATTACCGCGTCGCCGTGAGAAATGCGCGGTAACGGATTCCCCTTGTCGTCAATAACAACCGTCGGTTCAATGAATTCATCCCCGATTTGGTTGTCTCTGGTCGGGGAGTCATAGTAGCGCTGGTATCCTTCCACCGCGGCAAGCACACGGTTGCCCACACCCTCAGTCAGCAGCCGGTAGGCTTTCTCTACCCGCTCCCAACGATCATCACGGTCCATGGCATAGTATCGACCCACTACTGAAGCAATCTGTCCAACACCAATCTCCTTCATCTTGGCTTCGATCTGCCTGCAGAAGTTGATGCCACTCATGGGTGAGCAGTCGCGCCCATCGCTAAAGTTATGAACCAGAACACGGTCAGCCGAGACACCTGTTTCTTTTGCCAATGCAAGCAGAGCATAAAGATGGTCCAATGAACTGTGCACACCGGCGTCGCTTGCTAAACCGATGATATGCAGATTGGTTCCCCGGGTTTTGACGTTATCCATGGCAGCGACCAGTGTTCGGTTTCTTGAGAACTCACCCGATTGAACCATTTTACTGATTCGTAAAAGTTCCTGATCAACGATTCGACCCGCACCTATATTCTGGTGGCCTACCTCGCTATTGCCCATTGTACCTGTCGGCAGACCGACATCTTCACCGGACGTATCAATGCACACATGCGGATATTCCCGCCTAAGCCAATCGTCAACCGGCGTTTTGCCGAGATGAATCGCATTGGCTCTGTTCCACTCTGGATAGGGGTTGTGTCCCCACCCATCCCGTATGATAATCACCATCGGGCGAATTTGCAGTTTCGTCAAGATTACCTTCCAAAGAATATCATTATTACGCCGTAAACAATTATGGTGAAGTCTAAAAATCAATAGACACTTTCGCCCGCCCGGTAGGTGCGGCTTCTTAACCGCGCCACATTCAATCCAACCCGGTAGGTGCGGTTTCCAACCGCACCGGTGCCGATTCATCGGCATCCTCGACAAGTCGGGATTTGGCGTGTCTCATTAATTCTAAGATTCACTATAAAAACCGCTTATCTGCTCTATTCCAAAATGCGAAAATGCGTTGCAAAAACTTTATATCAGATGTTTTTTTAGAAACGCAAGCCCCGGCTCAACATCGACCTCATGCCCACCTTCAAAGTAGTCCAACTCAAGGTTATCCGGACGGTCCGCTGCAGCATAAATCTGCTCAAGATGATTGAACGCACCCTTGGCATCCGCTGCGATGAAGCAAGTATCATCCGATGCTATTTGTGCCATACAGGGCCGGGGAGCGATCAAGCCCGCAACATCTGATATATCTCCGTGTCCGCGCAGCCCGAACATAAACTGGGAGCCGCACGTATTTCCGCGTCCACGATCATTGAGCGCATCGGTCAAGGTGCTGAGGTAGCAAACAATCACCGCCGCCTTGACCCGTTGATCCAATGCAGAAGCATAGGTGGTCATCGTTCCACCGAACGAACAGCCCATACAACCAAGTCGGCTCCCATTTACATCGGGTCGGGATTGCAGATAGTCCAAGCAGCGCTGGGCGTCACATATATGAAGCTGGAGCAGTTGATAACCAAAATACCCGTATGCCATATAGGCAACATTGCAACCATCGCGTCCGGGACGCCGAACCCATTCATCGCGGTCTTTACGCTCACCGAAGGTGCGCCAATCAGGTGCAATTGTAACGAATCCTTGCTGTGCTAACTTGACAGCAAACTGTTTCTGGTAATCCTCACCTATTCCGGCGAGTGGATCTTTTCCAATACCATGTCCGTGTGCACAGAGCACCGCTGGGCAGCGATTGTTAGGTCCCGCCCCTTCAGGACTAAGGACATAAGCGGGAATAGAAGAGAAAGGGTCAGGATTAAATATAATCTTCTCCCGCACATATCCGTCCATCTCTGTTCGTTCTAATACTTCGACCTCTAACGGAACGGCTTCTGGCTTTGGTCCCAGGTCCCTGATTAATTTACGTCGAAAGGCTTTCCGCCACTCCTGCCACTCCGATTTTGATGTTCCGGTGAAATGCAGGGATGGGATCTGCTTTAACAGATACTCAACACCAAGTTCTGCGGTCAAAAACCGAGGAGTTGTCTTTGCCATTTGAATCTCCTTCCCGATATACAATCCCGTGTGTGTCAGCTCTTGTGAGACCAGTTTCTTGTCGACAAACAGGTGTATTCAGTATATCATAATAACTCATATTCTATCTACGGTTATTATCTCGCTGATAAGGTGAGGGAAAATTGGCGTTATTCAACTTTCAAGCTGCCACTAAAGAGGAAGAGAGCCATGAAAATTACTGACGTGGAAGTCATTCAATTTCGGACGACGACCCGGGGCCACCCCACCAAGTGGGGATATGGTGTCTGGGGAGATGAAGTGGAGAGCATCGATTCAATAACCAGGATTTCTACTGACGACGGTATCAACGGGCACATGCTTGGAGGCGACAAGGCAACGATGGAGGGGGTTATCAAACCACTCGTTCTGGGAGAAAATCCGTTACATCGAGAGCAGATTTGGCACTGGATGGACCAGATGTCCACCTTCACCCATAAGCCATCGGAGAGTGAAATGGGATTGGTCGATTGTGCACTGTGGGATCTGTTGGGCAACAAAGCTGGCGTCCCGGTCTACCAACTCCTCGGGGGCGCACGTGAGAAGGTCAGAGCCTATGCAAGCACCTTTCCCAACCTAGGTGGTCCCGAAGTTTATGCCGAACACGCAATAGCTTGTAAAGAGAAAGGCTATAAGGCGTATAAAGTCCATGCCTACATCTGCTGGAACCCCCACACCGAGGAGCCTGCACCTCAACTCCCAGGCTTCCCAAAGGAAGATGTTGAGGTATGCAAAGCGGTGCGTGAAGCGGTAGGAGATGACATGGTACTGATGCTCGACCCATTCGGCGTCTATACCCTGGATGAATCTATCTGGGTGGGGCGGGAGTTGGAAAAACTCAATTACTACTGGTTAGAGCACCCCATGATTGAGACCCGTGTTGAAGCGTACCGGCGACTCTGCCGCGAGTTGGATATCGCCATCTGTTCCCCAGAACATGTTCCGGGCGGTGTGTTTAGCCGGGCAGAGTGGATACTACAGGGGGCATGCGACATGATGCGTGTTGACATCTTCTACGGTGGGATTACAGGGTGCTGGAAGGTGATTAATCTATGTCAGGCTTACGGCATCCAGTGTGAGCTGCACGGTACAGGTGCACCCCACGTCCATCTTGCCTGTGCGGCACCGGAAGCGACCTGCCGATATTATGAGCGAGGGCTCTTACGGCCGGGTGTTGATTATGAGCAGCCCCCGCCGTATCTGAAAGCCATTGATGATCCAATAGACTCTGAAGGCAATGTCATCGTGTCCCAAAAGCCCGGACTGGGGATAGAATACGACTGGGACTATATTGAAGCCAACCGCATCTAAACATAATCCAATGCCCCCCGGTAGGTGCGGTTTCTAACCGCACCGGTGCCGACTCAACTTGCCGCCCCTGGTCTCGGAACGGACGACGCAATCGGGGAGCATCTCCCAATATATCGGGATCCTCGGAACGGGACTCGATAAATCGGGATGTGGCGTGTCTCATTAATTCTGACGTGCGCCATAGTAGGGAACAACGATCGTTGTTCACTACTTACCCCATAAGTTGTGCTTCCACCGTTTCACCCGCACTTATCGTCACACCCGCCGGGACAACGATAAAACCGTTGGCTAAGACAAGTGAATGCAGGATGCCCGACCCTTGCGGTCCTGTCGTCTTTGCGTAATATTTCCCATCACGTGATGTGATAACGGATCGCATAAAGCTGACACGCCCATCCCTATTCGAGATATTCTCCTCTAAAATCGCCCGGAAAGTCGGACGAAGCAGTTCCGAATGTCCCGCCATTTTGAGGAGCGCAGGACGGACAAAAAGCTCAAACACGACCAACGACGAAACCGGATTCCCAGGCAGTCCAAAGATAGGTTTGCCATCGGCGATGCCGTAGGCTTGTGGTTTCCCGGGCTTCATTGCCACGCGCCAAAAGTTGATTTCACCGAGCTTAGATAGCACCGCCTTCACAACGTCGAACTCCCCCACAGATACCCCGCCACTGGTGATGAGGGCATCCGCTCCATCCAACGCTTTGCGGAACTTCCGCTCTGTCTCAGTCTCATCGTCACGCGCAATTCCCATGTCGATAGGATCGCAGCCAGCCTCCTCAATCTGGGCGCAGATACCGTAACGGTTGCTGTCCCGGATTTTACCGGCTGCAAGCGGCTCACCGAGCGGTGTGAGTTCATCACCTGTGGAGACCACCGCAACTTTTGGGCGTCTGTAAACTGTGACTTCGGACCGGTTAAGCGAAGCAAACATCGCGATTTCCTGTGGGCGGATGAGCTTCCCTTTTGACATGACTAGATCTCCCCGCTTCACACTCTCACCGGTGAACCGGACGTTCTCATCTACTGTTACCCCTTCAAAAATTGTGACCTGCTCCCCTTCCACTTCCGTCACTTCCTGCATAACGACAGCATCCGCGCCTTCAGGCATCATCGCACCCGTCATAATGCGTGCAGCACTCCCGCGCTGAATGCAGGTTGTTGGGGCATGTCCCGCCTGAATTGTCTCGACTACCGAAAGCTGAACTGGACGCGCTTTAGATGCGTTCAACACATCCGACGCAACCACGGCAAAACCATCCATAGCCGAGTTATGAAATGGTGGTATGTTCTCACTGGCGTAAACATCTTCCGCGAGAACCGTACCGAGGCTGTCTAAGATTCCAGCCGCTTCGGCGGGCAACACGGTAACGGTATCTAACATTTGCTGACGTGCTTCTTCAACTGTTAGCATGATAATTTTCTCCGATATATCTGTTAGCTATTTCAAAGTCTTCAGGTGTATTAATGTTGAAAAACGAAAGCCCCTGCAGATCAAATCGCTGCCATTCCTGTGGTTGGACGATACGCGCATTAATACGATCGTACAGCGCATGCACGCGCAATTCGCTGTCAGCCAACATCTCATCAATAATCGGTAAGCACCCTGTGGTATAAATGGCAGCAAGGGTTTGCAGCACGCTTACAGACCGATCTTCCACTTCAACACACGGAACTACGGCATCATAATTGTCAAGAAGGGTGGTTAGGTGAGATAGGAGATTCGGCTGTAACAGCGGCATATCGCAGCCAACGCAGATCACGATGCGGTTTGCAGCGTATGTCAGCCCTGTGTAGATACCGCCCAATGCTCCCATGTCCGGTAGTATGTCTCTGTACATCGGCAATTTCAGGGCAGTGTATAACTCCGGTTCATTCGTGATCAAAAGGAGCTCATCCGTAACTGATTCCATTTGGCGGATGACGTGTGCAATTAGCGGTTCGTCTCCCAGACGCATCAACGCTTTGTTTCGACCCATTCGGCGGCTCCGCCCACCGGCAAGTATAACGCCTGTGACAGGAGCATTAGTGGTTTCCATGATGGCTTATGAAGTTCTGCTTGTGTTTTGACTGAAACGAACACACATCCACACCGCCATAACTTATCTTGATGACTAAACCCTGTGGTTTTCAGTACGCACGACATTCGCACTGTCCGATATTTCCAATCATATCACTTTGGGGCAGTCGCGTCAACAAAAAACAATTTAAGGTGTCGGTGACTCCAGAATCAGCAATCCCAAATCACTGGGAAACACCGAGACCACCTCTGGCATCTGTGATGCCCAATAAATCGGTTGATTGCTAGATCGGTGGAGAACAAAATTGAAGCCGATGCGGTTATGCTGTTTCGTTTTCAGCGGATGAAATCCCCGAAGCACAGGGAAGAAAGGGATGCGCGCCTCTATAACATAATAACTTGCTTGCTGTCTCACCGCCACATCAAGATTGGCCGCCTGATAGTTAGGGATAAATTCAGGAGCACCCTGACCGATATAGGGGCGGTCTCCGTGAAAACCACCACCTTTTGGACATATCCAAATGACATACCGATCCGGATTGTTCTCCGTCTTCAAATAGCTCGGCTTTTTGACGGAATCCGGCTGCAAATCTATATGCAATTCTAAGGCATCTGCACCATGGTAATACTCGATTACATCCGGCACAACGATGTCCTCATCATAGATCTGTGCAAGAAGGTAGAGATGATCTCGGTCCCACTGTAACCAGAGAATTCCTGCATCCTGAGACGTTTTGAGCGCCTTCTCAAGGGGCCAGCCATCCTCATGTCCATCAATTAACACCGGACGGTCAGTATATGGGGCCCAGGCGATAGAATTTGCACGGCAGTTTATACCAATCTCAACGTTCGTTTCCCCGGTATCCGTAAGCCCATCTTCATAAGTTGCTCTAACGGTATCCCCTCCAATTAGCCCAAGGACTGGCGATCCATCATCCTCTCTAAAGGGAGCGGTTGATCTTTGACTTATCCTTCGCCCATACTGAGTGGGCACCTGTCCCCGAAAAATATGCGAATTGGTATTCTCCTCATGCAGGATGATTGACGTTTCCTGTGCTTCTGTCACAACCGTTAGGGTTGTCGATTCTATCTTGAAGTAGTCGAGATTCAGGTCGGCGTCCTCTAGGCGAAAGTGAAGGGTATTTCCCACATTAAAGTGCCGAACCGGTGTGCCATCTGCACGAGTGATCGCGAGATATCCCCGAACTCCCTTATTGACGTAAGCAAAATCTTCGACAGCGGGGTAGTTCACGCCCAGAAAATTCGGTGTATAGATCGCCCGTATCTCTTCATCACCTTGTACGTCCAGCGTTTCGTCCGCAACCGGTGTTGTACCGTAGCGGGTTGGAACAGAACCGGTAAAAATCCCTTCGGTGCCCAGCTTTCTACGGAGGATAACTTCGACGTTATCTCTTGTTTTGTCACCGGTGACCATAATCTTGACTTCGTCTGCCGCGACAACTGTACTAAGCAGCAGATCTTCAAGCCAAAAGTAGACTATTTCACCTGCGTTAAAGCTACCTAATTCATGGATGGAGGCGAAATCTTTCCGCGTTGCCGTGAGACTAGGAATTGATTCTTCCGGATTAACGAGCGGATCAACGACGTGTGCATCAACAATCCGTAACATGCCTACACTGCTGCCCAATACAACAGCTTGAGTCTGTGTTCGCACTTGCGTTTCGCCAGTTGTAGTAATCTCGTCAATATATTCAACAGTGATAACCTCTTTATCTGTAATGTGTAGAATTTCATCTGTGGTTATGGGTGCGATACCTTCAATGACTGGTGGATCTCCTTTTTGAGTGAGTAGGTTGCCATCAAAAACCGCGCTGTTGATTGATGTCTCGCGTAAAGTTAGCTGAACATCATCGGTGACCACGTTGCCCCGTACCGACACCATCACGGTATCGGAGGTTCTTGGCGATAGGTTCATGTCCTTATCCGCTAACCGTATTCTTAGCTCTTCACCTACATGGAAACTCCCAGTGCCCACAGCAGATCCACTGATAATCACGCCACTGTCTGCGCTATAGATTTCCAGTTCACCTGCATCCCCCGTTTCTATTGAAAGGCTCTTCTGAACCGGCACCAAAGTTGCCCCCGTATTCTGTAGCACATCAATATAACTGCATGTAACAACGCCTTCGCCCTGTACCTGCAAAATATTGTCGTTTGGAATAGGGGCATTGCCGTAGGCGGTTCTAATCTCACCACGAAAGATATCTACACTGTCTTCCGTTTTAGCCAAAGCCACACTGCTTCTATCCCGATCTGTGTCCTCCGTAAAATCGGATTCAAGCAGTTCTACGGTTACAGTCGTGGTTTCGAGATCCGCATCTTGAACTTCCAAAATCAGCGTATCACCGGCTCGAAAACTCGATGTCTCAAGATTCTGAGCCAAAGCATAATCGAAATTTGTCTTGTTATAAATTCTGAGTGTTCCTGTGATACCAACGTTCGCCTCACAAGTATCATAAAATGTGACGTTAGTTTCGCCTGTAGATTGCAATTCGTCTATGTAAATGGCTTTTACCTGTTCTGCGCCTTTTACCTGTAAGATGCCATCGTTCTCTCGGCGCTGGGTGCCATACGCGGTGTGGAGTAATCCGAAGAACGTTCCCTCGACTGGGTAGATGCGGGTCTCTTCCTCCATGGATTGGAACAACTGCACCGTTTCTTGATCTCCCAGCGTTTCCCCAGTGAGCGTGATTTCAACGAATTCATCACTGATATCCGTGTCATGGAGCCGAAAATAGAGTCTGTCCCCTGCTTTGAAGCTCTCCAGATCGGTAACATAATTCGCTTTGAGGATATCGAGTACTCCATTTTTACCGGCACTGACCTGTGCCATATCTGTGACCACAACCTGAGTATTGCCGGAACCGGCTAAGGCGTCAATATAGCTGACTGTTACTACCTCGTTCCCTGTTACCTCAAGTACACTGTTGGCGGAATTTGCTGCCATCGCATAGCGAGTCCCAAATGTCCCGGTGAATTGACCCGAGACATCATGCGCCTCTGTTAGGGTGAGTTGGTACCGGTCATTGAGCCGGTTACCGTTCAACAGCACATCAACTGTCTCCCGCTGAGCTTCGTCACGGTTTAGATCTGCATCCCATAATACTACTGTGAGTGTACTGCCTGCTTTGATGAATTTCTGATCCGTTGAGGGCAAGACTCGATCTAGCCCAAGGAACTCGATCCGTCCGGTGTCGCCGCGGGCAACGCTTGCTTGTGCGCTAACCGGTACGTCTGTCTCGCCGGTGATTTGAATCTCATCCAAATAAATCGCTGCCACCCTCTGCGCGCCCAACGCCTCCAAACGACCATTATCTGACGTTGGAGTTTCACTGTAACCTGTAGCAACCGAGCCAACGTAGTACTCCTGCTCCGGTTGATAGGTGAGTTTCACAGATTCAACCTCCTGCATTTCTGGCACAAGACACCTGACAGTTATCTGCATATTGCGAGGTAGTGGCGCATCAACCTCTTGATCTGTAGGTTCGTTTTCACGCGCAAGCTGGTTGACCGATCTAAGTAAATCCGGATCCTCAACCTGTATGTACAGGGGCTCACCAAGTCGCAAGGACTCGACTGGTATCCCAGATTCTGTCGTGATTGCAATTGTTCCGGTCATTCCAGTATTGACACCTACAGTGATATCTACAGCGCGGTTTCGGGCGGTATTACTGTAGTACGGATCGATGTATTTTAGGGACACCGTCTCCTTACCACGAACGAAAAGTGTTTGCAGATCTGCCCTCCCTGAGTCATTTGGTTTGGCGCCATTTTCTTCGGTTCCGCCAAAGGCGGTAGAAATCTTCGCGGCAAATAGGGAACTGTTCGGACTAAAATGGTTTGGCGGCTTCTCGTCAGCCCCGATCGCATTGGGATTCAAAGCAAAAAGTGCAGGAAAATCGGACTCATGAAGGACAACTGGTAGTAGTTGTCCAGTCGTATCATTTAGTAATTCCACCTCTATGGATTCCACTTGGTAGCGATCCGTATTCCTCTCTGCGTCCCACACGCAGAGGGTCAGGGTATCGCCAGCGTTAAAGGACGAAATCGGCTGGGTTGCAGATCCATCCATCAACACCGGCTCCGCGCTGATTCGGCTTACAAGTTCGACTTCGTTCCAGTGGCTTGGTGGGGCAGTGAATTCGTCCGAAGCGTAAGCAAACTGTCCAGACTGATCATTCATCAGTTTGAGGTTAGTCATGATGTAATTGAAACCGATAGCGCTGTCGATTTCCGGTCGAAACGCATTTAATGCCTGATCTTTTGGGATTCTCGCTTCAAGGCTGTATCCAATCTCTGTTTTCGTAGCACGCACTTCAATGGACTCGTGGAAGTCGATGTTCTTCGGAATAGCATCAAGGTGATGGTGTATCTGCGAGGGCTGCACGCGGGGTTGAGGACGATCTGGATTGTGGATTGTAAAAACGAAGTGATGTTCACTTGGCGTGTACATTCCCGGTGAACGGGTCAGAGTCGTATCGACAAACAGATGTAGTTCCTCGTCGCCGCCGGATTTTCGAGAAGTCGGACGCGGTTCAGCATGCCGGTTGATAACAGCTGCAATATAAAAATTCTCCTCATCCCACTGTGCGTAGAGTGCCACAGGTGAATCGACAGGATTATCGTAGTGTTGAGGAAGCATTGGGTAGAGTAATGGCCACTCATCTAGTGTCCCGTCAATTACAATCTGCTTGCTCACGCGAATCGCTCGCCCAACTGTTTGGTCGTTCGATTTTTCCGATTCGGCGGGTCCGCTGACCACTCCGGTGGTGGGAGTTGCTTCGAAGATAGAGACTTCCGACACCGCTGCATTCGGACCTGCCAAACGGTTAAAATTGAGGGCGATCTCACCGTCGGCGTATGCCTGACTTGGAAGTGCGTACGTGTGGGACTCCGCCCTGCCTTTCGGAATTGCAATTGCATCGTGCAGTAGAAATCCATCAACGTCAAGATTCTGGATCCGGGTGCCGCCCCTGTCCTGAAGATAAGACACTTTCACCCAGTATAACAGCGATGGCTGCAGATCGGTAAATCTCAGGATAACTGTATCGTAGTGGTAAGCGAAGCTCCGCTCGCTCGGTGTAGTCCCCACATCTACCGCATCTGGTGTGCCACCTTCCGGTAGCCGGTAACGATTTTCATCTCCCGTGTCTCTATCAAATGCGAAGCCCTGCTCCAGATGTGGTGCCAAGGTGTTTCCCCTCTCGCCGAGGTTCTCGTAGTGCATCTGCACTGCGTTGTATTCATCTAATCTGTTATCGCTGGATGGCGGCAGCCGATAGGTATCCGTGAAAACCTCAAACTCTCGAATTTCGGGATAATCACCGTACCAATCCCCATGTTCAATATGCAGACGGATATAACGTCCCGATATTGGCGGTTGGAATTGACGGACATGGGTAACCACCTCATCAACGAGCGTGTGGGAGACATAGACCTCTGTGTATTCCTGCCCATCATCGCTGACGGAGAAGCGATACCGTTTGAGATTGTTCCCGGGACCATCCGTTGTCAGGCGCACGCCGTAGATTTTCTGATTCGATCCGAGATCGCCGATCACCTGAATCGTGCTTGCCGGTGCCTCATAGGAGATCTGTATCGCTTTTTTCCCATCTCCCCGATCTACCTCTTTCTCTGTCCGCTCTGCCGCAATCCATTTAGAATTTTCGAAGGGAAGTAGATCTGTCAGATGCTGGAGTTCAGGGGAATTGTAATTTGCACGGACTGCAAGGATTGGACTATGTGATTGATAGCGTGGACCGACGCGAAAGACATCTTTTTCCAGTTGCGGTTTGCTGCTGAACCAGTCGTTGATGACAACTTGCACCCAGCGTGCTTCAATCGGGAGAGGAAATGCTTGTCGGGGATAAGTATATTCACGGGAACTGCCCGTGTAAGAAAAAGCGCGTTCAAATCGCTTTCCCACGCGATCAGTATGAACAAGGATATCATACTGCCTAGGACCACTCTCATCGGGATTCTCAAAGCGAATTTCCGCCTTATCAATCCGATACACATACCCTAAATCGTAGGTTGTTACAATCGGATCCGTCCGCAGAATGCCGGTGTAGTGAAGCGGTTCACTATCGAGGATGCGAACAGGCGCGATAAAATCTGGATCATCGACTGGGACAATCTCTCCACGAGGAAAGAACAGGAATCCGAGAAGCAGGGCACTTCCGCCGAGTATCAGATACTTTATCATAGGCGCCAGATCTCCTTACAACCGACAAACACAATCTGTTTGAATACACTCCATACGGAACAAACGGTAAGAGTATATATCACGCCTTACAAAATGTCAAAAACCGTAGCACTTTTTTGAAGTTGTATAACCACTGGGATTGGAGATATAGAGAGGGAAGATGTGGAAACTGGTAGGAGTTCAAACTATGGTGAATTCTAAAAACAGATAAACACTTTCGCCCCTCGGTAGGTGCGGTTTCCCCCCGCCCCGCATAGGCGCAGTTAGAAACAGCGCCTACCAAATGGTAGAATGGTAGTTTCGTTTTCCTAACCGCACCGATTTGGCGTGTTTCAGTAATCCTAAGGTCCACCATAAAAGCGACTGTGAGGAACTTACTATTCTCTACTGCTGAACGAAGCGGACGATCGAAATTCACGGTAATCCCCACCGAAGGTTGTTATCATGCCTTCCTTAACACCGAAAACCTTTGTCAAGACGGCTTCTACCAACTCGGCAGCAGCTGACGTATCCGATCCCAGCTCTGCCTCAAGGAATATATGTGGGTCTGTTCTCGGATATGGGATTTCCCGCTCTGCGGCGTTTTGCAAGGCTGCCATCTGCCTGAGCTGTTCCCTTTCCGATGAGGATAACCTGATGGTGTAATATTTCTTTTGTAAGAACCGACGTGCAAGGGGAGTCTTGGATGTAATGTGTAGAATCGTGGCAAACACTGGAACCATTGCCACGAGCGTGCCATCTTTGTGAACTCGAAAACGGACAAATCCCTTTCCTCCTTCAAAAATCACTTCACCCCCGCCAAACTGTTGTAGGGTTGTCAATGTACCTTTAAAGGAAGAAAGCCGGGAAGTTGGCGTCGTGCGAGAACTAGAGCGGTAAGGTTGATAAAGCTGGGTTGTTCCTTTTTTAGATCCACCGTATGTCTTTACACCGAGGAGATACGCCAGAACAAGACACACAAGCAGCACCATACCAATAATCAGTCCACGTCTTACGTATTTATGGAGCATCTTAATCCTTTCGAAAGGCGTAGCTGCCAGCGCCACGGTTCCGACAGAGATCTTGGTAGATAATTTCTACTTTGCTGGTTTTTTAATGGAACTTTCCATCAACTTAATCATGTTCATTCGTTCAAGTGCCGCACGAATCTGGTCGATTGGTAGAGGATCGGTAATTGCCGACCCAAACTCGTAACGCACTTCACTGTCAACGGCAACCGCAAGCAGTCGTCCGTCGTGGTAGACGAAAGCATCGCCTCCAATAATTTTGCCATCCAGAGTTCCAGCTTCAAGCACCGTCACTTTCCCACCATCGTCGATTTCGAGTTCTTGGATACTGCCTGTCCGATCGATTGGGCGTTCGAGAGCCTCCTGATGCCATTCTTGAGGGATCTCAGGGACATTGGGATAGCCGCGTGTGGAAATCACTGCTATGGTCTCGAAGACGGTATAGATAGGTTTCTGATTGGTCAGCGTAATTGGCGCATATTCTCGCAGGTGCTCTGTGTTTCCAAGAGCTATAGGACGCAAATCTGTCTGCCCATCGACCTGTATCACTGCCAATCTGCTCTTCGAATCAACGGCGATAACTTTAGCGGGTTGATAATCGCCGATTTTGGCCTGAATGGCCGCTGCTTTTGTCGCGCTTAAAGGCACAAGAATATGACCGACTCGACTCAAGACAATGCCTGTGAAAATCTCACCGTCTGCTTTCACCGCCACGTACGATTTATGCGAGGCAAGGAAATCTTTCCAGTACATCTCACGTTTCCGGTCTGCTTCCATACGTCGCTTGTCTACTTCGGTAAGTGGTGTCTCAGCCATAATTTTCTGAAATTCAGGCATATCCTGAATCGCCGCAAAACTTTCCGGTCGCTGTTTTGCTTGATTGATGGCGATGTTGCGACCGACACCGGAACCCTGATTCATGGCAGAGTTATAACTGAAAGGAGATTGGTTTTTAATATCACCATGTAGGACCGCAATCTGAAACAGCGTCCATGTCTTTGCTCTATTGCCCTGATGGGAGTAAAAAGACCCCAACTCAAGTGCCATACGTACGATAGCGTTTCCTAGACTCGGGGAAAACTGACTCGCTTCAACAACCTCGTCGTATACTTGATTCATCCATGCCGTCATATCATCATCCGACCTCGGACGTTTGCGATCGAGCTCCTCCATTGTGAGGTTAAATTTGCGATAGCGGATTTCCCACATGAAACCAGGGTTGTTTGGCATGAAATCGAGGAGTTTTTCATATTCGGTGATTGCTTTTTCCCACTGTTGTTGAGATTCGTGAAGCTGAGCACGGATTTGACCGAATCGAGGGATAACGCGTTCCCCGGGGACATCTATATCCTCCGCGAGAAGTGCTGTGACTAAATGTTCGACTTCCAAATCTTTCAGCCCTGCGGCCGATTCAGATTCGCGAATTATTTCTGCTTTATCAATAACTACGTAGTGGGGCCAACCATCTATACCCAGCTGATACGGCAACGTCTCATATTTGAGAAGTAGATGGATACCCGGCATCGTGTGTGTCTTGACGAAGCGCTTCATCTTGCCTCTACTAGTGTCTGTACAGATGGTGATTAGGGCAAAATCGGGGTTTTCACCGTGTGTCTCGTGTAGCTGTTTGAGTCTTGATATGTTCCAGCCTGTCTCACTATCTTCCCCTATTATTCCATCTTGCCAGTGGTAAAGTACCACTACTTTGCCTCGCAGATCTTTCAGCGAAACGGGTCTGCCATACACACTCTTGTGCGAAAATTTGGGTGCCGGTTTGCCGAGGATGAGTTCGATGCTAAGTAGATTAAATTCATCTGCTTTTTCCCAGTTGCCCATCTCTGCGTAAATGGTTGCTTTTCTCTCGTACTTTTCAAGTAGCAACGCTGGATCATCAATTTTATCCCATTCCGCAAGGGCTTCGTGAAATTTGAACTGATGCTCAAGATTATACGCACGGAGACTACGGACTTTACCAGCGTATTTCGAGTCCGGATGTTTTAAGAAAAATGCTTCAACACCCTCCTCAAATTCAGTGTCACGTCTCAGAGCCTTGGTGTATATGAGTTTTTTATAAAGAACTTCAGCATATCGATCGCTCTCCAAATAGATGTTAAGGAACTGCTCACAGAGTTGGATCCCACGGTCCAAGTGCTGTTGAAGCTGTTCCAGTTGCGCTGCTTGCTCTGCTTCTGTTGCATTTTCTGGTAGGGGCTCTAGTTGGAAATTGTCCGCCGCTTGGATTTCCTGATACAATGCCTGCTCTGGTCCCACCGCTTCCGCCAACCGCATCACACCTATCGGCACAGCCAAACAGGTAAGCGTGAGCACTCCGATTGCTACGGCGATTTTCGTCATCGGTTTCCGATTCCGGTTTTCGACCAGAATTGTTCGGAGCCTTCCTTCAATTCTTGAGTGCCGTGCCATTGCCACAGCGGCGCTCGTAGCAGTGCCTGCTTTCTTGATGTTTCGCACAATATCGACCAGGTGTTGGGCGTAGTCGGTTGATTGATAGCCCGCATTGAGTACGTGATCATCACACGCACCCTCGATCTCTGTCCGCATCCGACGCGCCGCAAACCATAAGAGTGGGTTAAACCAGTACACCGCACAGGTTATCTGTGCCATTGTCTGCATTAACCAGTCCTGTCGTTGGATGTGTGCCAATTCGTGCAGCAGTACAGCACGTTGCCGTTCAGGCTCCCACTCCTCCGCATCAGCAGGCAACAAAATCACCGGCCGAAATAAACCCCATACCATTGGCACCGTGACTGCTTTGCTTTGGCGAATACTGACCGGTCGCTTCCAATCGGGCTGCGCCTGTGAAATTGACCCGTTGAAGTTGTCGCCACGTGCGGAGATGTGCCAAACAGCACCGATTCCCACAATCAAACGGGTAATCAGAAACAGCGCACCGCCCGCCCAACACACCGCTATCCACTCAGTCCAATGGAGCGAGGCAAAGCCCGTCTCTGACATATTGGATTGAGGGGCACCACTCTCACTAATTACGGGTTTTGGCTGAACCGGTGTCGGGGACGCAGTGGACGACGATAACGAACGCGACGCAATTGAAACGGAGGGTGCAGATGTTGGACTGTTATCTGCGAACCGGATCACTTCAAATTCTACTGGTGTTGCCGGTAGAACACCAATCTCCCACTGCGGAAGTGCGAACGAAAATAACGGCACGACGAGGCATCCAAGGATTGCGAGACCCCAAATCAGAGCACGCACCGCTGCCGAGTGCCTGTGCAGAATGAACCCGAGTAGCCCTGCAACGGCGAGAATCACGAAACTTTTCATCGTGGCATCAATCAAGAATTTCAGCCACAGGTTTATTTCAAGGGTTTCAATCAACGGTATCATGATGGAGGTCCTCCTTTTTTCGCTTGCTCAATGAGTTGGCTTAAACGGTTAAGTTCCTCGTCTGAAACTTCCTCATCAGACACTAACGCTGCAACCGTTTTTTCGATCGATTTATCGAAGAAGGTCTGAACAATCTGTTTGAGCGCAGACTGTCCCGCCTGATGGCGTGGTTGTGTCGGCTGATAGATATAGCGGGGACCATCTTTTTGGTGGGTGAGATGCCCCTTCTCCTCCAAAATCCGCAGCAACGCCCGCACTGTTGAATAGCTCGGTGCATCTGGAAGATTTTCAAGCACATCGGCAACGGACATCCGACCGTGCTGGTAAATAATGTCCATAATCTGTCGCTCACGACGGCTTAGTTTTACGGTACGATAATCTTCCATGCTATCCTCTCTTGGGATACGTAGGTACAAGCCCTAATCACATCAATAGTGAATTCTAAAAATAAGTAGATACTTTCGCTCCCCGTGTTTGGTAGGCGCTGTTTCCAACTGCGCCGTTTGAACCCACCCTACGGTGCCTATGCGGTGCGGTTTTCAACCGCCCCGGTTTGGCGTGTCTCATTAATTCTAAGATCCACTAAAGATTCACGGCAATTTGCTTGCCAAGCGAATCCCTTTTTGATGAGATGCTAAAATTTTAGCATATATAAAAAGGGGTGTCAAGGAAAAATGCGAAAAATTTAGCAGGAAGAAAAAAAGAGTGTTTGGATGGGTAAATATCAAGGTTCATATCAAAAGAAAGTGCAAAATGCGAAGAGAAACCGAGTTTTTTTTGAAAACTCGGTTTCTTTGCACGATTTCTTAGCATGAGCCAATATCTAAAAAATACAAACGATTTGAGGCAGATGGAGAGCGACTGATTGACCGAGCGAATATCGCCTACTTCTTCTCGTTCACAGTGAGGTTCTCGTTGTGTTGCACATTCCGTAGACCCAGTTCACCGCACAACACATAAAGCTTGTCTCCCGAAACCGCAACGTCTAAGGCGGGAGCCGGAAGGGTTTTGAGGTGATCACGCTTCCAAAATTCGGCTTCGCCATCCCATTTCAGTCCATAAACGCCTTCCATCCCCGCTGCCACGTACACTCCGAAATATCCATAGGCGTCTATCCCGTAAAGATGACCAAAGCGGTCAGAAGCCGTACGGTTATTCCTAAGTCGCCATATGATCCACTTATGGCTTGTGGACAGCGAAACCACCGCGTTTTCTGTGGCTATAAAGACAACGCCATGATCCAACGGTGTGAGCCTCTCAAGTTCACGGCGTTCTTGGGGATTGGCGACGATACTGCTTGATGATACCGGCTGTTTTCCCTGCTTCCCAATCTTTGCGTGAACCCATCACAAATTTCATATCAACAACATTCCCCGGAACCGCCCCCGGTGTTACTGTGCCGTTAGGAAATTTGACGGTTTCGATCCAGATTCCCCTTCCCATCGTCGGTACTCGTTTAGAATTTTGATACTCTACCACTTCATCCCCGGCAACGAACACCTGATGATGATAAAGTCCCATCTCTACAACGGCTGCACCACCTAAGGGGTCCAAAACCCGTTCAATTTGGGGTGAGCGCGGTTCTTCTACGTCAAACACCACGACGATACCCGCACGGCTCGGAATACTGGCGCGGGGTGTGTTGAGGCTCTCACCCTTTCCCTGCAGCGTCAAGACCAATTTATTGTCCTCACACCCGATATCGGTTCCAATCGGATTTTCGAGCGGGTTTGGAAGGTTGAGTGTTGCTAATTCGTCGGAAAGTCTCAGATGTGCAATCTGTTTCGGCTGGGTTGGGTCACCGACATCCACAACCAGTAAGCCTTCTGTATTGGTAATGTAGGCGATTGCAGCCGTTGAGTGCAGAGCAAGGGTTGCATTGTAACCGGGGAGCGGGAGTGAAGACAGCTGCCGCAGCCTGTCGTTATCGTCACTTTCTACTATCGAAAACTGCTTGTAACTGGCGATATAGACACGTCCGTCCCGAACAACGACCTCAGAGGGGCCCGCAATTGGCTCGGTCGGTGATAGCTGATCAAGGGTCTGTTCTATAGAGCCGTTGTCGGACAACTGAATCACAGTCAGAGTCCCCGGCGCAATTGCTCGTTCGACCTGAAGCGCAGACGGGCTACAACCGTAGATTAAAAAGAGAAAGATTAACAGTGGCGAAAATTTGCACTTCATTGGATTGTCCCCCTTATTTATTCTGACACATAGATTCGCTTTTCAATCACATCGTTTAGCGTGATCTGGAGCTTCCAATAGGGAGCGCCTTCTAGCTCCTTCATATCATGTGGATTTTCAAAAGCGTGAACCCATTTTCCTCCCGTCTGTGATGCCAGAAGGGGTCCCACCTCTGTATCCGCACCGTGAATGTCGAGAACAACCCCAAGTGCGCGGCACCGTTCAATAACAGACAGGGGAGAATAGCCACCGCATATCGGAATATCGTTACCGAAGACGATAAGCCGACGCTGGGCATCTGGGCGAAACGCACACCGTTCCAGCGCGTACTGAATCGCATTCAGTTGAATATCCAGATAGAACGGGCGAAGCTGGATGCGGCGGAGAGCCTTGAGCGCTTTATCAAGCTGATCGCTCAACGGAAAGTATTTGATATATTGAGGTCCCTCCCAGTATTCAAGATCAGAGGTAATGATACCCACCCGGTAATCTTTGGCTGACGCTCGGTATCGCTGAATCTCACGCTCGACAAATGCAACCACGTCGTTAATGTACGGACGCATTTCTTCCCTACAAGAGATAATAAATACAACATCAATCAGATTTGAGCGGTTACGCTCCAACCGTGGAGGCTGAAGCAGATCGGAATCAATCGAGTTAGCGAGGGCAATCGCTCGTGTCGGTTTCTCCTTATCCATTGGAGATTGAAGGGCCCCGGTGTAGTTGGAGAAGGTGTTTTGGGGATTGATTGCTGCTCCACCCGATACAAGAGAGATTCCAATACCTGTGCCGGTACGGCCTCCTAATCCTCCTTCACCGGCGTTACCACCCGTCCCTCCGAAGCCTTCAGCGTTTGCCATACTTGCCATAGGTGAGGAATTGTTGGAGAAGGACTGAAGAGGTAAAGGGGTAGAGCGAATTGCAGGCTGTCCAGAATCCTGATGTAATTGGGGAGGTACGCTCTGAGACCCAATATCTGCTAACGCTTTTGGAGAGCGAATCGGATTGAGCGGTTTGTGTGATATTGATGTGCGCTTCAACGCGGGTTGTTTGGTAGAGAAAAAAGTAACAGTGAACCCTTCTTCCACCTGACCGACGACAGGCGTTCTCAGGACAAGAAACGTGGTAACAACTAACAGGTGCACCACAAGGGACAAAATAACGCAAAACAGAAGGAGGTGGTTTTGGATTGGCTTTTGCCGAGATTGTGAAGTCCCGGTCGCACGCGGTATGTTTTTCATTGGGACCTCCATAGTATGCGGTTAATGGTTCATCTGCAGGGCCTCCCTGAGAGACGTACATAAATAGATACGGGGGTGTACATAAATGGATACACCGCTTCATCGTTGTACAGTGCATCACGGCTCTAACCCGGCAGCGCTCCTCACCGCTTATCAGCTACCTCGTTTGCTCATCCATGTCCGCTGCATAATCTGCTGAATCTGTGATTGGAATCCCGATTGTATGATATCACAGCAATAATTATGCCTATCCTTGATTATCACTGTGTAATCTATCTGAAATTGTGTGATTGGCAGGGTGAGATAATTTGAAAGGTATCATATCAGCGTCCAAAATCACTGTCAAGAGCGATTTATCCCCAATCGGTAAAATGCACTTTACAATCCAAACAGATAACGATATAATACCACCTATCATCCGGTCTTGTACAATTCATGCGGGAAGGGAAAACCATGGAAACACCTCACTCAGAAGCGGTATCGAAAACAGGTCATCCCATAAAAATTGAAGCAGTAGAGTCAATTTTGATTAAACCATCGACCCGTGGTTACGCATTCCTGATCGTCAGAATTCGGACAGATCAGGGGATTGACGGTATCGGAGAGTGTCACGCCTCCGGGGAGGCACGGTCATTAGCAATTCGAGACTTTGTGGATTCGATTGCAGCAGACCTGGAGGGCACAAACCCGTTGGAGATTCAAGCCTTTCTAAACGGAAGTGCACAGAATGGATCAGGTTGGGAGTGGTTCGCGGCGGTCAGCGCCATCGAGATTGCGATGTGGGATATTTTGGGACAGATGGCAGGACTTCCCATCTACACGCTGCTCGGTGGACGTGTGCGGGAGCGAATTCCACTCTATGCTAACCATGGTGTCTTCGGTGAAGCCAAGACTGTGGAAGAGCGGGTCGAACGGGCGGTAAGCACAAAAGAAATGGGCTTCGATATGTTCAAATGGGATCCGTTTGGATATTATGGGATTCAAGGTACGCCAGAGACTGTGCAGCTAGACGGAGCCATTAAAGAGGTGGCGGCGATGCGGGAGGCACTCGGAACCGACTTCAACATGGCAATTGATGCACACGCAAGGTTTAGTCTCGAAGGTGCGCTGATGACTGTCAAGGCGCTGGAACCATTACAGCCCTTCTTCTTTGAAGAGCCGACCAATCCGCCGGATCAACCCGACCTTATCAAGCAGGTCGTGGATTCAACCTCGATACCTATTGCCACAGGCGAACTACTCTCCGAGCGGCGGAGCGCAGAAAAAGTGCTCGCCCACAGCGGCATCCAGATTCTTCAGTCAGAAGTCGGCAATAATGGCGGCATTCTTGAGACGTTTAAGGTCGCAGCAATGGCAGAGGCGCACGATGTCAAGATGGCGCCACACAACTGGTGTGGTCCCGTGCTCACCCGGGCGACTTCCCACGTCTCTGCAACGATACCCAATCTGCTCTATATGGAGTATGCGGGCACCGCTCCGGAAGCGGCGTGGGAATATGACTTAATCGATCCGCCCCTCCAGATTGAGAACGGTGAACTCATCCCGTCGGATCTGCCCGGACTCGGCTCAAAGTTGAACGAAGATGTTCTTGCTTCCCGGCGTATCGACTAAACGTCTCAAAACAGGTGGTTCTGTTGATATTTGATCAATTCAGATACCCCTGATATACTTGAGACAATTTCGGATGTCTGTAGCCTTATTTTTCAAAGTCAAGATTGGTAGGCCAAAATCTGAATCCCTATAGGTTCAATTGCCTGATTAACATATACCTGAGATTTTATAGAAATTTTGCAAAAAGTGTTAGATTCTGTTAGATTTTGTTAGATTTAGCGTGCCAATTTGACACATTGAACCCATCTGATACGCCTTGAGGCAATTTGGGACAATCGCATCGGTCGTTTCCGAATCGGTGATAGCAAAATGTCAACATGCCCCAGAAAGGTAGAGCGATGCCGCAGTTACGACAGAAAATCCTCGTCCTTTATCTGCACACACCAGATCTGAATAGCAATGTTGTTGCGTGGTCGATGTACGACGGGACGGGAAATACAAACCCTACGACGGGTGATAGCGACAAGCCTCCCTATAACTCCGTCGTCGAAGCGATGCAGCACGGCTGGCGCGTAGTTCAATTCCCGCAACAATTCCCCGCCTATCCGGGCATGGAATATAGTACTTCGTATCTCAGGTTTGAATATATTCTCGAAAAAATGGAGGAAATTGATGGTTGACAAAAAGTATCTACTGGATTCCAAACAGATGGCGCATTTCGTCGCTGATGGATACCTGCGCTTTGATGAATTGGTCCCTACTGAGTTGAATGAAGCTGTTCACGCCGAGATGGAAGATCACGGCATTGGACGTGGTACGGCGGGTACTCCCTTGAGTGAAGTCTGGCCCGAATCATCGCCCATCGGCGTGGTCTTTCGACTGCCTGAAGTTCAAGGAATTATCCATAGCCTTGTTGGACCCGATCCACTCTACGACCACCACGCTGTTCATACCGTCAACGCGGGTAGAGATATAGGACAACACTGGCATGCAGACGCGATTATTGACACTCGCATGCACTTTGACATTCAGTTCTTCTATTTCGCGCACGACACGCCGCGCGAGATGGGGGGCACGATGATTCTGCCGGGCAGCCATTACCGCCGTGTCTGCGAGTCAGACATCGCTCGCTATCACAACTTCCTAGAGCAGCTGCCGATCGTATGCAAAGCGGGCACAGTCTTCGTGGTCCATCACGGTATCTGGCATTGCGCGCAACCCAATCTGACCGACCGCACGCGATATATGTTTAAGCTAAGGTTGAACCCGACAGTGCGCCAGATGGGCCTCTGGAATACAGATGATCTTGATGACCCGGCAATTCCGGGAATTTTGAACAATAATCACAAGTGGTACGGCAATGACGTCCGCCTTGAGATTGTCAATCGGATTAAGTTCTGGCGATTCTTGATTGGAGATGACAAGTTCGATGTAGGATACTGGATGGGACGATTAGAAAATCTTCCAGAGAACGTGCTTGAAGCAGCGTAATATGTGAAACACACAGGGAAGATAGGTGGGTTGAAATCTTCTCGTAAATGCGGATTCTTTCTATCTTATCTGTTGCTTTTTTGTGTGCAAATTCTGCATAGTCTCGTAAATTCTGCATAGTGAATGGCGCCCTGCTGTTTGCAGCTTCGCCCCACTTCTCTGCGTTCAGCGGGTTTAGCGTCCCCTGGCACAGTTTTTGCCATGTAGTTATCGTCTAACAAAACACTGTGAAAGTAGGCGATGAAATCATGGCACGAGAATTAAGGCGCAAAAGTATCCATCTTTTGGGGTTAGTCGTTCCTATCCTGTACTTTTTCACATCGCGGGACTTGGCTATCATCGGTGTTGGTGGGCTTGTTACGCTTGCTCTTGCCGCCGAGCTGCTGAAGGGCGTGGTCCCAGCCTTCCGGGCTATATTTCTGCGTATTTTTTCCCCGATACTGCGTTCCCAAGAACAGAAAGGCGGCCTCACCGGCGCCACGTACTTTCTTATCGGATCTTTCCTCTGCATACTTCTCTTCGATAAAACGCTAGCAATCGTCTGCCTCTGTTTTCTTACCTTGGGTGACCTATGCGCAGCGTTAATCGGGAAGCAATGGGGACGGATTAAGCTCTTTTCCCGAAAAAGCTTGGAGGGCAGTCTCGCCTGTTTTGTTGTGTGTGCAGCGGCAGCGCTTCTGATAGGGTTGCATCCTGTTGTTGCAATCGCCGGAGCACTCGTGGCAACACTGATCGAACTCTTGCCCGTTGGAGTGGATGATAATGTAACGATTCCCCTAATTTCCGGGTTGGCAATGCACCTACTAATCACCAACTGGCAATTCTAGTACGCTAAGGCGTGTTGACATTTCATCCTACTCTTGTACCACGATCTGTTAGATTGTGATCCCAGTCCCGTTCCGCGGACTCCGATGAATCGGAGCCTGCAAACGCTACATTTGGCAGATAGCCTGATGATTACAGCGTTTGCCGAATGAGCAGCTTTACAAATGTCAATACGCCCTAAACTATACCGCTCCCACACTTCCTTCCCTTCCTCTCTTCTTCCATCTTTCCAAATTGAAATGCAAATAAATACCTGCTTAAGTTGGATATACCTATAGACAAGTGAAAAACTGATATGCTAAAATCACTTGGGGTGAGCCAATGAAATTAATAGTGGAATGTCTGGTTGTTCCGCCTTTTGAGTCAAATTGCTGGATCCTCAGCTGCAGCGAAACACAGACCGCTGTCGTGATTGATCCAGGGGACGAAAATGGCATCCTTCAAACTATAGAAGCACACGGGTTGACGCTCAAATACCTGATACACACGCACGGACATCTCGACCATGTGTCTGCCACCGCTTCCCTCCAGCAAGAATCAGCAGCACCGGTACTTATCCACGAAGCAGATCAAATCCTTTTGGATAATTTGGAGTTACAAGGCACGATGTTTGGACTCATAGCACCAGAACCACCAACTGTAGACCGATACATCTGCGAGGGGGACAAGATTGATTGGGCGGGGCATACCCTGTCTGTCATCGAAACCCCCGGACATAGCCCCGGCGGTGTATGTTTCAACCTCGAAGGAGAGAAGATTCTTTTCGCAGGGGACACACTTTTTCAAGACAGCATTGGACGCACAGATCTGTGGGGCGGAGATTATGAACAGTTGCTGGATTCGATCCGGGCAAAGCTATGGCCGCTTGATGACGATACAATCATTTGTCCCGGACACGGACCGCGTACCACGATCGGGAGAGAAAAGCGCGAGAACCCCTTTCTACAAGGACTTTAGTGGCTATGCAGGGATCAGAACCGAAATACGGAATTGCCATATTTAAGGACGTGATGGTGCCGATGCGCGATGGAGTTCGGCTAGCGACCGATATCTATCGACCTACTCTTGATGGGGAGTTAGTACCCAGGGCATTTCCTGCCATTCTGGGACGCACCTCCTACGACAAGAACAGCCCACAGATGTGGGTGGAGCCGGTAGCGGAGTGCTTTACCCGGCACGGATACGTGACCGTCATCCAAGACTTACGCGGTCGCCAGCGGTCTGAAGGCACGGGACAATACTTCCACACTGCCAACCCCACTGAAGGACCCGACGGCTACGATACCGTGGAATGGATCGCCGCCCAGTCTTGGTCGAATGGGCGTGTGGGGACCGTGGGCAGCTCACACGGCGCGATTGTCCAGAGCGTGATGGCGTTGCACCAGCCGCCGCACTTGACGGCGATGTGGCAAGATGTAGGACCTACTAACATCTACGCACACGAGGCGCGCGAAGGCGGGGCGATGGCACTTCACATGTTTGGTGCTCTATTCCTGCACGCCCACGATTCGCAGGAGATTCGCGACAACCCCGCAGCGAAAGACTCGATTTCACAGGCAATGGAAAACATGCGTAAGCTAGTCTATTCAACCCCTTTCAAACCGGGACACACGCCTCTTGCGGTAGTTCCTAACCTTGAACGGACGCTTTTCAACTACTACTATCGTGGCGAATACGATGAATTTTGGCAGCAGGAGTGTTGTGACCAAGAGCGTTACTTCAATCAACACATAGATGCCCCTTCGGTCTTCAGCGGCGGTTGGTATGATCCTTTTTCCATTGCGACGACGAACTACTTTACGACGATGTGCAAGCAGAACCAGACGGCTCAACGGTTGGTCATGGGACCTTGGAATCACGGTGCCATGCGGGGCGAAGGTGCTTCATACGTAGGTGATGTAGACTTCGGGCTCGACGCTTCGTGGGGCGATGAAATCTACAATCAGGAACGGCTCCGCTGGTTCGATCGATGGCTGAAGGAGGTCCCAAATGGATTGGAAGATGACCCGCCGGTACGTATCTTTGTAATGGGTGGAGGTGACGGCAGACGTAACAGCGAGGGACGTTTGAATCACGGCGGTGTGTGGCGATCAGAAAAGGAGTGGCCCCCTGCCCGCACGAAACATACCACCTATTATCTCCACACGGGTGGGGTGCTGAAGTCGGAGCTGCCGGGAGACGGCGATTCGCCTGCCCGTTTCCACCATGATCCAGACAATCCGGTCCCGACGATCGCTGCAAACGTCACCGGGTTTTACGAGCAAGTAGCATTGGGCGAAGGAATGGCACCACAGTACACACCGCCCAGAGCACGGATGCATAGTATCATCATGGATGGGGCAGCACACCAGAAGGAAGAACTGGGCATCGTGGGGGCTAAACCGCCGTATCTCCCTCTTGCGGAAAGATCCGATGTCCGCGTATTTCAGACTCCCCCGTTAGCTGAAGACATTGAGGTGACAGGGGCAACGATGGTAAACTTGTGGATCTCGTCTTCGGCGGTCGATACCGACTTCACAGCAAAGCTGATTGATGTCTATCCGCCAAACGAAGATTATCCTGCGGGCTACCACATGAACCTGGTCGATTCTATTATCCGTACTCGTTACCGCGAGGGGTGGGAGCAGGCGAAATTGATGGAACCGGGTACGGTCTATCAGGTCCAGATCGCCCTGCCACCAACCTGTAATCTCTTCAAGGCAGGACACCGGATTCGGATTGATATATCAAGCAGCAATTTTCCGCGATTCGACATCAACCCAAACACCGGCGAGCCGATGGGACGACATACACATACCATCGTAGCGCAAAATACTGTATACCTTGACCGCGACCGTCCTTCACACATTGTCCTGCCTATCATTCCCCGATGAACAGAAAATGAAGTTATAGTGAATTCTATGATGAATTGGATAAATAAGTAGACGTTTACCAATAACTCCGACCTTTGGGAAGTTTCCCAAGTCCCCCTGATAAGGGGATTTAGAGGGTTAGCGCACTGAAAGCGTCTAAATAATTTTAAAATCTACCATAGTTTTCGGTTTTGGCTCACGCCCTATTGCTGGTAGTAGCACGTTCCATCGCCACCCAGTACGTGGGGCATCTTGCCCCGCCCTAGCGCGTTCATTGCGCTTTCTTATACCAGTTAGTGTCAGCGCGAAAGTTCAGCGATATCAGTATCTCGTGTAATCCATCAATCCGTGTTTATCTGTGATTCAGATAATAATATTCTATGAACTAAATGACCCTATAAGTGGTGTAACAGACCGGTAATATCAATATCTCATGAAATTGGAGTTTCCTATGCAAACAGTACGTGTGGCAACCTTCGATGGTCCCGGTGCACCCCAGATCCAGACCGTGCCCCGACCAAATGTTCCCGACAAAGCGGCACTAATCGAGGTCGGTGCCTGTGGGGTGTGCGGCACCGACCTACATATCCTCAAGGGACATTGGCCCAAACCTCTCCCTTGGCCCTTTACGCTGGGGCATGAATTGGCTGGGGTTATTGTTGAAAAGGGACCCGCTTTAGAAGTGGACTTTATGGGCAACCCATTGGAAGTGGGCAGCAAGATCATGCTGCCGCCGCTGATGCCCTGCGGGGAATGTTACTATTGCACCCACTACCCAGAACACGCCAATCGCTGCCTCAATCCAACCTACTATGGTCGCTATCTACCCTTTGACAAGCCACCGCATCTTTGGGGCGGATGGGCGGAAATGGTCTATGTTGACTTGGAGATGCTGCCAGCGACAAAGATTTACCGCTTGCCAGACGATATGTCATTGATGCTTGGCGCGTTGACTGAGCCTTTAGCCTGCTGTATCCGTGCCCTCAACCGGGCTGCCTCAATCAACGGCTTCCGATTCGGCGATACCGTCGTGATCCAAGGCTCCGGTCCTATTGGGGTATTAATGATTACCGCTGCCAAGGAGATGGGGGCGGGCCGTGTTATCATGGTGGGAGCCCCAGAGAATCCGCGACTCGCACTATGCCGCGAGTTTGGCGTAGAAGCTACCGTGTCGATTGATGAGCATAAGACGGCGCAAGATCGAATTAACGCTGTCCGAGAAATCGTCGGCGGTTTTGGCGCGGACCTTGTAATCGATTGCAGCGGTCACCCTTCAGCGGGTCCAGAGGGCATCGAGATGCTTCGGGACGGGGGAACCTATGTAGAGATGGGACAGTTCACGGACGCCGGATCCATCGAGACGAATTGGCACCGTATCTGCGTCAAGGACCTAAAGTTGGTGGGAAGCTGGGGAATTACTGCCAACGACCTGCCCGCTGGAATCGACATGCTTGATCGAGCCTGTGACCGTTATCCTTGGCGTCGGATGCAAACAGAGTTTCCTTTCACCGAAGCGGGAGTGGTGGAGGCAGTGCAGAGCGCCATGACGATGCGCTGTGTCAAAGCCACAATCCTGCCGAATCCAGCTACCGACTAATCATGCCAAATTGGGAGATATTCATCTCAAGATTCATTTTCCAACATCACATCCACCTGATCCGGTGGTGAATAGAAGTAAGAACCGGCCTTCCATTCGCCGATATCCCCAACCAAACGCCGTTGTCGAGGCGTGCACCGCTCCAGCAATTCCGGCGACGGCTTTTCAAAATCGAACGCCCGCATACATTGATGAACGTAACAATAAATCAGCGTTTTTCGCGGTCTATCCGATCGGTTGGCAACAAAACCGTGCCACATCGCGTGAGGAAAGACGGCCACATCACCCGCCTCCACACATAACGGTAGCGCCTCGGAGATATACGGACCCTCCTCAAATCCCCCTTCTGGAAAGGGGCGGTTGTGACTGCCCGGCACGACCGTGAAGTTTCCCATATCCGGCTCGGGTAGATCGGTCAGGAAATATTGGAACTTGATCTGGAATGGTAGACTGCTCTCACTAACCCGTATCTGCCGCATCGCCTGACCGCCATCTGTGTGTAGCAGTCCCTTGCCTTCAGGGTCTGTTGGTCGGACAATGACTTCGGACATGCTCAAGTGTATGTAAGGACTCATCAGCTCAAGCACTATCGGAAACGTCGCGGGATGATCCATTAGATCAACAAAGATGTCGTGGTTTTCCATGACATTTCGCCGATCTAATCCTGCTTCCGGCTTCACATCCGGTTGTTGGAGATGTTCTTCATACATCTGATCAACGACGGCTGTGAGGTTTTCAATTTCCTCTGAAGACAGGATGCCTTTCAGAACCAGAAAGCCGTCTTCCTTCCACTGCCGTTTCTGTTTATCTGTTAAGACACTTTCCTGTCCTTCAATTAATGGAGCTAGGTCCATGCTGACCTCCTTGAAAGATCTCTCAAAATATATTAGGATTTACACAGCGCGTTCAAAAGTCCCCCTGATAAGTGCTTACATCCCGATTTATCGGGGGAGGGATTTAGGGGGTTAAAAATCAAGGATCTATTCCCGTGTGCTAAGTTTGCGTAGGTCCTGTATACGTTGACTCAAACATCCAGAGAAATTACACATCATTGCTACTCCATTCAACAATCACAAGGGGTAGATTGGCACTTTGGACAGCCATTGGCGTAAATGTGTGCAGCTTCAGTCAAGTCCACACCGAGTAAACTAGCGAGTGTTGACATCCACGCAAACACATCAGCGAACTCAGCCCGGAGCCGTTCTATATCCCGCTTCTCACGCCGAATCTCTTTGGCAAGTTCCCCAACCTCCTCAGTGAACCAAACAAATGTGCCCTCTACACCGCGTTCGGCATCTCGATCATAATAAATGTGTTCGATAAGCTTTTGAAATTCTTGAATAGTCATTACGGATTTCCAAAACTACACTTCAGATTGTAGTTGCCCCGTCCTGATAAATCGGGGATTCATCGGGCGTATCGGCGTGTGGTACAACCTACACCCGTCGTAGGCGGGGCATCTTGCCCCGGATTGCGGTTGAAACATTGAACGACAGCCTCGCATCGTTCAACTGCCGAAGTCCTAATGGGTTCCCGAAAATACGCTTCCGATTTAATGCTACCTCCTGTATACTTTGGCACGTGGCGAAGAGTAAAATTAGTTTCTATAGGAGCTACGCATCCATAATTGTAGTTGCCCGATTCATCGGGCTGTGGTTGCCCGTCCCGATAGATCGGGGATTCTTCGGGCATCGAGGAGCGTATTCAGGTTTCACACCCATCGTAGGCGGGGCATCTTGCCCCGCATTGTGGATTAAGCATCGAACTACAGTATCAATCTTGCAACTACACAAGCCCTATTCAATTCAAGAAAAGAGAGTTTACATACTATGGCAAACGACAGCACATGGCCCCATCTCAAGAGGGATTTGAGATTCTACCCCTCCACGCACGAGCAACCGCGTCGGCTTTCCCAAGAACAGATCGAGTTTTACAATCAGAACGGCTACCTGAAAGGATTTCGTGTCTTCGGTAACGAGGAAACGACCGCCAACCGAGAATATCTTGATAAGTTACTCGCGAATCTCGAACCTGAGAAAAATAGCTACTCAATCAACGGTTATCACAAACACTGCCAAGGGCTCTACGATCTCGTCGTGAATCCAATCATCTTGGAATATGTGCAGGATCTGCTCGGACAGAACTTTGTCTGCTGGGGAACGCACTATTTTTGCAAGATGCCCGGCGATGGAAAAACGGTCTCATGGCATCAAGATGCACATTACTGGCCCCTAACCCCCTCAAAGACTGTCACTGTGTGGCTTGCCATCGACGATACGGATATCGAAAACGCCTGCATGCAGTTTATCCCCGGATCCCATCGCCGCGGAGAGTTAAAACACCACGCCAGCGATCCCGCTGAAGACAATGTGTTGTACCGAACCGCTGAAGCCACAGAGATTCGCGCCGAACCCGTTCATATCGAGTTGAAAGCTGGCGAAATTTCCCTGCATTCCGACCTACTGCTGCACGGTTCTCCACGGAACAACTCCAATCGTCGCCGCTGTGGACTGACGATGCGCTACGCTTCGACAGACGTGATCGCTCACGAAGGATGGAATCAGCAAAGCATTCTCTGTTGCGGTGTAGATGCCGACGAAAATTGGGCAAACATTCAACGTCCCGAAAAAGAGATTGTATGAAAGTCCGACGCCACCCATTCGATAGTAACATGCTGCTGGGCGAGAATGCCCCATTGCAAATCAAAATCATCTTAGCAAAAACATACCGCGTTGTCAAGCCAGATTTGGGGCAAAGTTCTTGACAAAAAGGTGGGAATCTGTTACGATTCTGCATCTTCCTAACATGACCTACCCCTATGATGAAAGGACATCAGAATGATTACCGAAAAAGTTCTAGGCGCGTATACCATCGTTGGCACGCTTTCCCCGACCGAACAAGCTGACTGGTATCGCAAAGCCGTGGAAGAGTGGAATATCAATACCTTTGAAGTTCCGATTTTGGCTGGCGTGCCGGTAGTTCCAGAGGTCGTTGACGTGCTCACCGAACTGTCTGCTTCGATTGTGGCAACCTTTGTGGCGCAGTGGGCAACAGCCGGGCAGAAGAACCCCGCATACGGTTTGTCCTCATTGGACGAATCGTCTCGTCAAACAGCACTGGTGGATACCTGCTCGTCATTGCAGCAATGTATGACCCTATCCGATGCTGGCATCCGTGTCCGCAATGTCTTCATCCACACCGGCGGACGCTCCGGCGAAACTATCCCGCACGCTATCGCATTCCATAAAAGTTTAACCGACCTGCACGAATTGGCATCTACTATCCTGCCGGACACGACATTGGCGGTGGAAGTGACGGATAGCCTTCCCTCCGACCATCCGATACCGTTCCCCGCAGCCAAGAAAGCTTCACTGACACTATCCGATCTCATTCAAATCCTGTCCTTCGTAAACCGAAAGGCCGCATCAGGTAATCCCATTGCGCTCATGGTGAACTGGGGACGCCTGCTGGTCAATGGCGATGTGCCACTATCCAGCCTAAATCAGATTCTGGAATCGGAAGTACCGCTGTCCGGTGTGATTTTGTCCGGAGCCGGCCATTCAGCCGATGGATTTATGGACTCTCACAACTCGCACCTCGATCCCCAAAGCGGCTTTACTGAAGAGGATGCACTGTCCTGCGCGTCTGTGCTAGCGTCAAGTCCCCAACCGATATTTCTTGGCACCAAATGTAGCACCGCCAAAGGGGACGAAGAGTTGTCGGTCGAAACGGTATTGACTGCACAAGCGGAGCTGCTGAACAAAGCCAATTAATGATGACAAAATACAGACTGATTGCCTTGGACATTGATGGCACGCTCGCCAATTCGGACGGAAAGATTACCACACGCACAAAGGAGGTTGTCCATTCCGTCGCCCAAACGGGGGCGACCATCGTTGTTGCAACCGGACGGCGTTTCATCACAGCCCAACCGAGAATTTCACAGCTTGAGTTTCCAGAGGTGTTGCTAGCGGCACATAACGGCGCGATCCTCAAGCGGCTCAACGGCGAGCTACTTCACTACCAACTGCTGCCCTATGCCATTGCGAAACAGGTTGTCCAGATTGCGAAGGAACTTGGACTTTGCCCAGTGGTCTTTGAGGGAACGCAAGATGCAGCTAATATCTTTGTTGAGGACTACGGCGACCAACTGAGTGAATGGGAGCGCGGATACCTTCAGGAGAATCGAGCGCATCTGAAATGGGTCGATAATCTTGCAACCGATCTGCCGGGCGATGTGATTGAGGTCATCTCTGTTGTTCCCGCGGAGCAAGCGCATAAGGTTGCTGAAGTTTTTCACACACGCTTAAACGGACAGGTCAAACCAATCCTTGTAATCATCAATAACGGACGACACGCCTTTCTTGGCCTCTCACACGCTAAGGTTGGTAAGGATTTACCATTACGCTACCTTGCTGAACAGATGGAGATAGACGCGTCGGAAATCCTCGCAATCGGCGATAACTATAACGATTTAGATATGTTGCAGTTCGCCGGAACGGCTGTAATCATGGAGAATGCAGACGAAGCACTTAAGCAGCATGGATTCTACGTGACTGCCTCGAACGATGCGGACGGCGTCGCAGCGGCTTTGGAACGGTTTGTGTTACCCTGAAGGATTGTCTGACAGCAGCACTCCGTTCACCCAACGGTTCAACCACAGGTTGAGGTTTTCACATGACAGATCTTCCCAACATTCTGCTGATTATGTCAGACCAGCATAGTCCACGGTTCCTTGGCTGTGCAGAAGACAAAGTGGTACGAACGCCAACGCTTGACCAGTTGGCGGAGCGGGGAGTCCGTTTTGCCAACAATCATTGCGCGAATCCACTTTGTGTGCCTTCACGGATGACATTCTTGACAAGTCGTCATAGCTCCGATATCCGGGTTTGGACCAATCGTTGCCGCCTCCAATCCGACATACCCACCTTTGTCCATCACCTCGTCAATGCCGGATACGAAACGACTTTGTGCGGACGTATGCACTTTAACGGTCCCGATCAACGCCACGGTTTTGAACGGCGAATTATCGGAGACATCAGCCCACAATTGGGGCATATTCCCGGCTACACCACCGGTCAAACCGCTGCCGGCGTCACGGTTGCGGGTCCCGGACGTACCGCTTACACCCGTTATGACGAAGATGTCACGGAAAGCGGCTGCCAATTTCTTGAGTCGCGAGACAAAAATCCGGGGGATCGCCCCTTTTTTATGACGGCTGGGTACGTGCTGCCACATTGCCCATTCATCGCACCGAAACGGCTTTTCGACGAATACCTTGATCAGATCGATGTGCCACAGCTTCCGCAAGGCTATCACGATTCGCTGCATCCATTCATGAAATCGTGGCGGGAACATCGCCAAGTAGATGAGTTGACAGACGAGCAGGTACGGATTGCCCGCGCAGCATACTACGGTCTAGTCACATTCATGGATGAACAGATTGGAAAGCTGCTATCTACGCTTGCAGACACCCGTTTTAGCGAGAACACGTTGATTATCTACACCTCCGACCATGGCGAAATGGCAGGTGAGCATCGGATGTGGTGGAAGTCGAGTTTCTATCAAGACTCTGTCGGCGTTCCACTTATCTTTTCGTTGCCCGCCCAGATTGCCGAGGGGCGGACAATCTCTGATGTGACAAGCTTGCTTGATATTGGACCGACACTTGTTGACCTCGTAGGAGGCGAACCGATGGTTGGGGCGCGTGGACGAAGTCTCAAAGAATTTTTGGTCAATGATGGAGAGGTTTCCGGCTGGCAGAATACAACGTTTGCTGAGTTGGGCGGACTCCAGAACGATCCTCCCGCTCGCATGATTCGCCGTGGGGCTTGGAAGCTGAACTACTATCATGGCTATAATCGTCCCCAACTGTTTAATCTTGAAACCGATCCCGGTGAATGGAACGACCTTGCAGCGGATACCGCCTATGCGGGAATTCGAGAGGAACTGCTTGCCGAAGTCAGGGCGGGCTGGTCTGGTGAAACGGTCCTTAACACGCTCCAAACGACGCAAAATGATTATCAGATCCTTGAGGAATTTGGTAGAAATGCCCACATTTCCACCGGAGATGGTCCCGATCTATGGACAGCTCCCCACGGTTGTAACGTTTTTCCTGAGATTTAGCGCAACTCTATTGGACTGTAACCCAAAACGAAATTAAAATGTGATTTATAGGAGGACAACTTGCCGCACTTTGTCGAACTTCAGCCACAGCATCTTGATGAATTGACCGGTTTTTGCAATAGAAACTTTGAACTTCATTCGGGTCAATTTGAAGCAGATATTCTACACAGGCGGATTTTCGGCGACCAGCATCACACACCCGATCACGCTTTTCTACTGCGCGACAATCGAAACACAATTGGATTTATGGTTGGTGTATTACGAGAAAATCAGGGGAGCCTGAAACTCTTCGCGGTAGATCAGGAGCATCGTAGATTAGGGTTCGGGAGCATGATGTTGGCGGAAATAGAAGCTCTTTTCCGGGCAGGCGGGGCAGAGCGAGTGCGTATCCTAAATTGCTCGCCGTGCTATTTTACACCGGGCTTAGATCCGCGTTATACCGAAGCATTCTGCTTTCTTCAATCGCACGGATATACGGCTGAGCGCTATGTCCACAACATGGAGGTAGACCTAACAGCAACTGATTTTGACACTTCGCAGACAGAATCGAAACTCGCGAAACAGGGCTTCAAGATTAGACGGCTAGCGCACGGAGACGAGCAGACGTTTTACGAGTGGATGTTGGGGACTTGGAGCCAAAACTGGACAACAGAGGCGTGCAATTCGCTCAAAAATACCCCTGTGACGACGTTCATTGCCCTCGATTCAAACGGTAACATCTGTGGTTTCGCAACCTACGATGTAACGATGTTTCGCGGTGGGTTTGGTCCCACAGGCGTGGAAGAATCGCTCCGTGGTCTGGGAATAGGGAAAGTTCTCTTCCTTCGTTGTCTCCAAGATATGAGAAATCGTGGCTATCCGCGTTGTGAAATTGCGTGGGTTGGACCAATCTCATTTTATGCACATACCGCCGGTGCAAGGATTTGCGCGACGTTTATGCAAGGAAGCAAGGCATTCTAGGAAATAGTCACTGAGAGATGTTGAGATGCCGGTAAGGTAAGCATAAGCCTTGTGCATTTCAGTAGAGAACAATGATCCTCCGTTCCGAGAGTCCAAGAGTTGTTCCCTGCAGGCTCCTTATGGTGTTTCTACTGTAGTTGCCCGATTTATCGGGCGTTGGGAACGGTGTCTAGCGGCCATAAATCGCCCTACTATAAACCAAGAACATGGTACAACCATTTCAGGTGTTGGCAATGAGCGTTTAACTGAGTAACTTCTATCCCGAAAATCCTTGAATCCTGAAAATCCTGATTCAGGCAATTAGCACAAACTTCGCCTGTCAACTTATCTATTTTGTGAAGTGCTTATGGCTACTAACAGGATGCACCTCGATGAGGTGGAAACCAACGTATCGCTTGTACTCCGGCTCCTTATCACACAATTTCCACAATGGGCGAATCTTCCCATTGAGCCCGCCCACTCCGCTGGTACAGGCAATGCGCTCTATCGGCTTGGCGATGACATGGTTGTACGACTACCCCGCATTCCCTCCGCTATTGGGCAAGTGGCTAAGGAGCAGAAATGGCTCCCTATACTTGCGCCGCTCTTACCACTCAACATCCCGACTCCCCTCGCGAAAGGGAAACCGAGCGACGGTTACCCATGGCATTGGTCGGTCTATCGGTGGCTTGAAGGTGAGGATGGGACCGCCGCACCCATCGCCGATCCACGCCAAGCAGCGACCGATTTGGCTCAATTCATAACTGCACTACAGCAGATTGAGGCTACCGACGGTCCACCACCGGGGCAACACAACTTTTACCGTGGTGTACCGCTAGCATTGCGAGACCAGGAGACCCGCGACGCAATCGCAGCTTTACATGATGTGATCGATGTCGACGAGGCGACCGCAGCGTGGGACACAGCCATTGCAACTCCACTGTGGAACAAGGCACCCGTCTGGCTACATGGTGACCTGCACGCTGGCAACCTGCTCGTCCAACAGGGTAGGCTTAGTGCCGTTATTGATTTCGGGGGATTGGGCGTGGGAGATCCAGCATGTGACGTGATGGCGGCATGGACACTCCTGTCTGCCGAAAGCAGAGTGGTATTCCGTGAACTGCTACAGGTGGATGACGCGACTTGGGCGCGAGGTCGTGGCTGGGCACTGTCCTTTGGGTTGATTGCGCTCCCTTACTATCAAATCACCAACCCTGTACTTGCCGGCATAGCCCGACGCGCAATCAATGAAGTCCTCGCCGATCATAGGGCGGTCGCTTTCTGCGACCAGCGATAGCACGAATTGGGAATGACTTTCCTAGATTGACCGAGTCAAAATCCCAATTTATTACGGCAAAGCGGGTGAGTCCTAACACAATTGAGTCCTGCTCAAAAATCACAAATTGTCATCTACATCGGCAATCTGCTCAAGTGCGTCAATCATACGTTGAAATGCTTCTGCCAGACGATCTACTTCGATTGACGCCTGCGCTTCATCGTTCATCTCTAGCGCATCTTGGATTCCCGGAAAAATAGCTGCAGCATAGCCACTATGAATCCCCGGCGCATAAGCAAGATGCTTATACCAGGGTCGCAGTGGCAATCCCGATTCAGAAGTCAGTATCTGTTCTAAACCTCGAAGACCGCGATTAATCGTTTCGGTTTCGACCAGCTCCCCAGTTTCGAGGCGGGTCGCAAGATCTTTGTGGACATCCGCTGCGATTATCTCCCACTCTCTGAGCAATGCCCGGAGTCGCTCCGGCCGATCCTTCGTAATAGTGCTATGTTTATTTTCGTTTTGCAGTGCCTTTAAATGGCTTAACAGTTCGTCAGCGTACCTCGCGTAGTCGAATGGCAAGATATCTGCCTCCGCAAGACGTAGACCCATAATCCCCCAAATTTGTGCCATCGCTACGTGATAACGAAACGTCGGATCTGCAAAACGCTCCATCCAATAGAAGTTGTCCTGCATAGCGTGATAGACACCGTACGGACCGTAAAATCCCATGCTGATAGATGGTATACCTAGATGTCCAATAAAGGGAGAGTGATCCGAACCACTACCGAGATTGCCAACGCGTGGGACATGATTCTCTTGATCTTGCCGCCACGCTTCATAAACTGTTTGATGCGTCTGTGGATCTATAACGGTTCGCGCGACCTCCTTCACTAGCGGCTTCAGTGATGGCACCGCACTCGCATAAAACTCCGTCCCCGTTGTCGCAGTATCGACATTCAAGTACGCGATCGCCTTCTGCTGAAGTTCAGCTTTCAAATCTTCAACCCACTCGGCTGAACCAATGATGCCGAATTCCTCCGCATCCCAATTCGCAAAGACCATGGTACGTTTGGGTCGATACCCCTCATTTGCGAGTTGTCCCAGACAGCGTGCGACCTCTAGAAGAGTGGCAGTACCGCTACCCGGATCCGCAGCACCGTAAACCCAAGCGTCATGGTGGTTGCCAAGTATCACCCACTGATCTGGGCTTTCCGTCCCCTCTAATTTAGCGATGACATTATAGATTGGACGGTTCTTATGCTCACTACGCACTTTAAGGCGAACTTTTGCGAGTCCCGGTCCAATGTGATATGCGAATGGTAGTCCGCCCTGCCAGCCTCTAGGTACGTTTGGACCCGCCAGCGCCTTGAGCAACGGTTCTGCGTCTCGATACGCCAACGGCGCGACGGGAATTTGTGGGAGATCGGTCGCCTCTGTAATTGGGATACGATGTGCATCTTTGGTCGATGCCCAGCCCGGGGTCAGTGGATCGCCCGCATGTTGGAAAATATATTTCACTGTCCCTCGTTGGATTGCATCGGCTGATCGCCAAGGACCGCGCGGGTAAACATCGCCTTTCATATACCCATCGTCTGCCGGATCGGAATAGACAATCAAGCCAATTGCCCCCTGCTCACCTGCGATCTTCGCTTTGACCCCTCGATAGCTGCCTCCATACCTGGCGATAGCGATCTTGCCTTCCACAGAAATACCTATCTCCGCTAATTTCCGGTAGTCATCGGGCAAGCCTTTATTGACATAGATCAGATCGGCGGTGACATCACCGTCCGCCGAATAAGCATTATAACCTGCTACAATATTCGTTTCGTAAGAATCCTTATCCCACTCCCAGCTTTCCTCTTTTCCCACAGCGAGATAATGCGTCGGTGCAATCATCTCGACACGAACTTCGATTGGGTAGGGTAGATAGACCTCATATTCATAGATTTGGGCGTCTAACCCGTATTCTTGATACCTGTTGTAGAGATATTGGGCAACCTTGTAGCTGTTCTCCGTCCCTGCAAGGTGCGGTTCTTCTGTCAGACGGCGCAATTCCTGTCGACATGTTTCAGGCGAGGTGAGCTGCTTAAACGCTTCCTCGTATTTTTTTTGTGAAATTGAATTCGATGGAGTAAAACCACGAAGGATAGATGACGTTTGTGCAAATACCGGGAGAGAAATTATAGTAAAATAAAATATAACGGAGTATTGTAGCCATATGTGACGGTCATCGTCTGTTTGGTGCATCATTAAGATGTTACCTTTCTGCAGCTAGAATGGGGTGCCTTCACCCACGATAGGTCGGAGTTCCCGTTGCCTGCAATGATAGCATAGCCGATTCTGTTTGTCACTGAAATTTGTTGAACCCACTACGGATCTACTATGCTGCTGATGAGCCACAGCAAAAGCGGTTGACAATCTTATCTGGAGAATGCTATCCTAACTCAAGGCGCTAAGCACCGAAAATTCGTGCCAGCGATATATGAATCAATGAACAATTCCGTTTCACCTATTCTGTTTTCTATTTTCAGGCTTCCAGTAAAATATTGGACCGGTGTAACTTTAATTCTTTGGGTGATAACTTCCTTCGGCTGCTCGGATGACCCGGAGGTTGATACTGCGGCTGTGCAAGACCGGCTCATTAATGGATGGACAGCTTATGATAAAGGGGATTTTGCTGGCGCACTGCTGCATTTTCAACAGGTTATCGAATTGGATACAACTGTTGCGGATGCACACAACGGCTTGGGTTGGACCCACCTCAGTATCTCGCGCGAACCGGTAAAAACGCCCGAAGCTATTGCAAAAGCACAAGAGGCATTTGAGCGCGCCATTCGATCTGACACTTCCAACGCAGATGCGTGGATCGGGTTGGCTAACACCCTATTTCTTCGCCGTGAAAGTGACGCGGATTTTCAAACCGCCCTCCGCGCTATTGATAACGCATTTCAGGGAGATCACCGAACCCTCTTTCGACATGATTATCAGTCGGCAGCGGATCTCCATACGCTTAGAGCCGCCTGCTACTACTATCTTGGTCAAATCGAATTGGCTCAATCAGCTACTGAGAGTGCGCTCCAAACGGAGCCTTCAAATACGGCTGCATTATCACTGCAACAGTTGCTAAAATAACCAGAGTTGTTTATTCTTTTCTTTGATCTACAGTCGGAACTTGGAAAAAACAGATCAAAACGTAACTTCATGGGAGAACTCAAAATGCTGTTAGAAGGGAAGAAGGCGCTAATCACCGGCTCACGACGCGGGATTGGACGAGGAATCGCCCTCGCACTAGCACAAAACGGCTGCGATATTGGACTCAACGATATTGAACACGACGCCTCCGCAGATCGGACAATTGGGCTTATTGGTGAAACCGGAAGCAAATGTACCTTCACCGTTGCTGACATCAGCAATAGCCAGTCGGTAAACGCCCTGTTCGATGACTTTCTCGCTGAACACGGTCGAATCGACATTTTAGTGAATAACCCGTACTGGTCGGAGAATATGCCGTTTCTGGAGATCACCGAAGATGTTTGGGATCGAACGATGGCGGTCAGCTTGAAGGGATACTTCCTTTGCAGCCAACGCGCTGCAAAAGAGATGATTAACCAAAAATCAGACGGTCGAATTGTCAGTATCTCCTCCATACATTCTGTGCGCGTTTGGGAAGAAGATACGGCTTACGGCGTTGCAAAGGCGGGGGTGATTCGCTTGATGATGAGTATCGCCCGGGATCTGGCGGGAACCGGCATCACAGCCAATGCGATTGCGCCGGGCTGGATTGATAGCCGTGAGTTGCCACCAGAACAAGAAAACGAGCGTGCCCAAGGCGACGTCGGCGGCGATGCCTTGTCCTCAATTCCCAGTCGTCGAATCGGCGTACCGAACGACATCGCGCAAGCAGCTGTTTTTCTATGTTCACCAATGGGCGATTACGTGAATGGCACCTGCTTGACAGTGGACGGCGGATTTCTCGCGCATGGGAATACTTGAAAGTGAAGAGTAACTGCGCTCCGGTGCACGAGAGAAGTAGATCGCACTGTTTCGTTTCACCGCATTGAATCTGAAGCCTGTCCTAACGCTGAAGTCACTCATATTTCAGGGCATGTCCAGTTCACAAGGAATATCCGTTTGAAGAAAACACACCTGCTTCTTGGTATCAGCATTTTAACTCTGATCGCTTACCAGCTTGCCGCTGCGGATTCACCCAAAGTCAATGCTCCCTTACCCTCTAACTCTGTTGCCGTTAGCGACGATGCGCTCGCTACTTATTTTAACCCTGCTGGTTTAGGTGCTGGACAGCGAAGCTTTAACTTTCACTATCTGCGCGCCTACGAAAGCAATTTCGGGACTGACGATGCCTTTTTCATCTCTGCCGCAAGAGCGGGTTTCGGCATGGAGTTTGCCACCGGCGAAGATGGGGTCGATTTTAGGCGATATACCCTTTCCAGCGGCAGCAGCATTGGATCTTCGATTTATTGGGGAACCGGGTACAGTTGGATTAATTCTGATGAAGCAGCTTACGATAAGATTACATCGTGGTCGCTGGGATTGATGTTGCGGCGGCGATACCTTTCCGTTGGTATTGTCGGCAGGGATCTCAATCGCCCCCGTTTCCACAGAGCAAAACTGGGTAGAGCATACGATTTCGGCGTAGCGATTCGACCAAGTACATCCCGCATAACCCTCTCGATTGATGCCCGCAAAGTCGAAAAGGTTGATGGGTTAGATTTCAACTTTGCTGTAGAGATGCGTCCCTTTAGTTGGGTGACCTTGCGAGCTAGCTTGAACGATGATAGTAGCTTTGACCTCCGTTTCGGTCTGAACTTCCGCCAGTTTGGACTGGGACTGTATAACCGGTTCGATGAAAACCAAGAGTACCAACGAAGTGTAGGACATATTTCTCTTTCTCAGGCATTTCATACTACCCGACATATCCGGCGCAACGCCTTCTTAGACGTACAGATGGGTGAGATTGAAAAAACTCTCAAAGTTGCAAAACGAGACCGGGAAGTCGCAGGAGCGTTAATCAAAATTGGCGGTAGCCGCTACGGCATGGGGAGGTCGCAGGAGATTCGCCAAGCCATTTTGGATTTTAGGGCGAGCGGCAAAAAGGTCGTTGGGTATATGACTAACTGCTCGACGGGCAATTATCTACTTGCATCCGCCTGTGATGAAATTGTGCTGCATCCCTCCGGGGAGGTGCGTCTCATTGGATTGCACTCAGAGACATCGTTCTACAAGGGGATACTGGACAAACTTGGCATCCGAGCGGATCTTGAGCACATCGGTAAGTATAAGTCAGCGTCGGATATCTACACGCGGGAGAAGATGTCGGACGCACATCGTGAGGTGCAAAACGCGATCCTTGACGATCTCTACGATCAGTTGACCCAATCGATTGCAGAAAAGCGGAGTTGGACCCAAGAAGATGTTAAGCACCTTATTGATCAAGGACCCTTTACAGCGAAACAGGCGTTGGCTCACGGCGTTGTCGATCGGCTCGCTTATCGCGACGAACTTAAGGGGATAGCGAAGGACATTACCGGGAAAGACTGCCGTTTAATCAAAGCACGTCAGTATCTGAATATCACCGAATATGAATATAATTGGGCAGTGCCTCTACCCAAGATTGCAATCATTCAGGCAGAAGGCATGATGATGACAGGTGAGAGTTTCACAGATCCGTTCACAGGAACAAGAACGATGGGATCTACCACCATTACTCGCGCCATCCGAGATGTGCGCAAGAATTCGTCAGTCAAAGCGGTTGTGCTCCGGATTGATAGCGGCGGGGGATTGGTTGTTGCCGCCGATACAATCTGGCGTGAATTGACCCGCCTTAAGAAGGAAAAGCCGTTGATAGTCTCTATGGGGGATGTCGCTGGATCCGGAGGATACTATATCGCTGCACCGGCAGACGTTATCGTTGCTGAACCAGGCACTATCACCGGTTCGATTGGTGTTGTCGCCGGCAAGTACAGTCTCAAAGGGCTCTACGACAAAATCGGATTACACAAGGAAATTATCAAACGTGGGAAACACGCCGATTTTTATACAGACTACGGTGATTATCCGGAGGAAGAACGCGAAATTATACATGCACAGATTCAGGAAATCTATCAGGATTTCATCGGGAAGGTAGCAGAAGGGCGCGGCATGACAAAAGACGCAGTAGATCAGATCGGACGGGGGCGAATCTGGACAGGCAAAAAAGCGAAGGAGATAGGGCTAGTTGACGAACTCGGTGGCTTAAATCTTGCCCTCTCCATTGCTCGGGAAAAAGCGGGACTTACGCGAAAACAGGTGCAGCTCATCCGGTTGCCACGCCAGGGGGTATGGGAACAGTGGCTCGCTGCCTTTCACGCAGCGCGATTGAGCCATACCCCAATGAATTGGAAATTCCCCACGCTTGCAGAGGCAATTATGGAACAGCGAACCTTTCTGGTGATGCCGTATAGCGTGGAGGTCAATGATTGATAACCCGCAATGGAGTCCGGTCCTATGAGTGCTCAGCCGATTGGGGAGACTGTCGCGCTTCTCCCATTTACTATACGATAAGGGGAAAAATCAAATGAAAGTCACAAACGTTCAAACATTCCTTGTTCACCCCGGCGGTGGCAAAAACTGGTTGTTTGTCAAGGTGGAAACGGATGAAGGTATCCACGGTTGGGGCGAATGCTACACGCAAGCTGATCGTGACCGAACCATTGAAATTCATGTGCATCAACTTGCCCGTTACCTCGTTGGACGAAACCCGTTCAATATTAAGCACTTTACCTTCATGGCATATCACGATTTTGCTGGGAAGCGGGGATCAATGGAAGTCTATTGCGCAATCAGTGGAATCGAACACGCCTTATGGGACATCGCAGGGAAAGCACTGAACACCCCCGTCTATAACCTGTTGGGCGGTCCGTGTCGGGATAAGATTCGTGTATATGCCAACGGTTGGGGAGGCAGCACGATTGAAGAGCGCGCTGAACGGGCAGTGCAGCTGGTGGAACAGGGGTTCACTGCAATGAAGTTCGATCCGCTGCCCAATCCTTGGAGAACACACATCAGTCGTGATGATGAACGTGAAGCTGTCGCGTGTGTCCAGGCTGTGCGCGAAGCTGTCGGACCCGATATTGACCTCTTGGTCGAAATCCACCGGCGTCTTGCACCGGTTCACGCCATCCGCCTCGCCCAAATGATGGAGGAATTCCAGCCTTTTTGGTACGAAGAACCTGTGTCCGCACGAAATTTGGACGCGCTAGCGGAGGTGCGGCACGCGATTAACCTCCCAGTTGTCACTGGTGAAGAACTCTACACCAAAGCAGAATTCCGTGAAGTGTTTGAGAAAAGTGCCGCAGACATCCTAAACCCGGATGTCTGTAACTGTGGAGGCATTCTGGAGCTCAAAGAGATCGCAGCAATGGCGGAACCCTATTTCGTCATCATGTCACCGCACAACTACAACAGCACAACGATCGGATTAGCGGCGACGGTGCAGACCTGCGCAGTGATGCCTAATTTCCTTATCACCGAATACTTCGTAAATTTTACTGAGTGTGGGAATGAAATTTCAGAGCCACCTATTGAGGTTGAAAACGGCTACATCCAACTGCCAACGGCACCCGGATTGGGGTTATCGCTTGACGAAACGGCATTGGAAAAATATCCATATCAGGAATTTCCCGCCCGACATCTACGTCGGTTTAACGAAGAAGGTCCATAGAAGAGAGGAGGGCATCTGCAGATCGTGTTCTCCTGAGATTCAATGGGCTAAACGCTCAAGAAATCCCTATCTCTTGGATTGGCGAGCAAAAGTTTCGCAACATTTCTTTCACCTTGACGGAGCAACCAACGGTGTGGTACAGTTGAAAACCAGAGCGCTGGATTGAGAAACCAAAAGGATGTGGTCCGATGAAACAGCGTACACAAGGAAGGCGAAAACTATCGAAAGCTCTGCTATTTTCACTGCTGTTGCATATTGTCTGTATGGGAACATTGAATACTGTTCAACGGGAGGCGAAACCGGCAAAGGACGACTTATTTGTCCAAGTTGAAATTGTCTCGCAGTCACGAGAGCCAGTGGCAAGAAAGTTGCCACGTCCGTTACACGTCCTGCCAGTTCCCAATGCCGTAGTTCCTCGGTTCCAGTCCATTGTCACGAGCAATCCGGTACTTAGCCCACCCCGGCCGGAAATCGTTACAACTAAACCACATCATGTTTCCGACAGAGAATCATTTTCGATGTTGACGGAAGAATCCATCCCGCTCTCAGCGGTGTCTTCCTCTGTCGGCGATACTTCTTTCAAGCAATCAAATCGTGGGACTGGACGAGGAAAGCAGATATGGTCTGGCAGCGGATTAGGGCGTGACAGTAAGGCTGCACCAACGCGGAGTTCACTTGGGCTAGAAAACGAGACGGTGCTCTCTGAGGTTAGCCCTCTGACACAACCGGATGTGGCGCTCATCAAAATTGGTCAGCACCTTTTAAATACGCGCAAGAGTAATACTCTCGATATCGTTTTTGTCATTGACGCTAGCAAAAGCATGCGGAATGATATTGACGCAGTGCGCAATCATCTGAGCCAAATGACTGACCTGCTCAAAACGGCGGACTTAGATTTCACCGTTGGACTCGTGGCATTCCGAGACGGTACGAGTTTTTCCTTGCTGGGTTGGGACTTTCAGGTAACCTCCCAAACTACATCAATTAAGGAAATTAAAAGGAAACTGGCTGCCATCCAGTGCCGAGGCGGAGAAAAGGCGTTAGATGCGCTCGTTCGAGCCGCAGCCAAAGTGAAGTTTCGCAGAGGCGCAGAGCGGCGCTTCATCTTGGTCACAGATGAATATGTAAGCGGCTCATATTCACCGAAAAGAGTATTGAGAAAACTGAAATCTGAGAAGATTGGCGTCAACATTATCGGACGTGATGAACCCTTTCAGAAAATGCTGGTGCAAGGCACAGGGGGACTATGGATACCGATCTCTAGCCTCAGGGAATAAAACTGAAAGTAAAGAAAATACGAAACATGAAACGAGAAACCGTGTCACTGGCGACAGATTACAATGAAGATCCAGAGCGTGAGTGGAAGCGCTTAGAGAAGGATGCTTATCACCGTGTTGAGTATGAGGTTGTTACGTACTATTTGCAGAAATATTTGCCGAAATCCGGCAAACTTCTCGACGCAGAAGGTGGTCCCGGCCGCTATACCTTTGAGTTGGCACGACAAGGATATGATGTCACGCTGTTAGATTTGTCCGAAGGTTGCATTGGCTTGGCGAAACACAAACTGCAAACAGAATTCCACGCTTTGAGTGAGAACGTCTCTGATTTATTGGTTGGCGATGTCCGCGATCTGTGGCATTTTGGTAACGACAGCTTTGATGGAACCCTATGCCTTGATCCGCTAACATATCTGACCGATATTGAGGACCGGAGAAAGGCGATAATCAAGTTGGTTCGTGTGGCCAAAACCACATCCCCGCTGTTCCTCGGGGTGCGCGGATGTGGGACGCACTAAGGCCCTTCAAGACGCTGACAAGTGGCGGAACTGGCTCAACGTAGTGACTGAAACAAGCAATCAACCCGCAATCGTCGATTTTGCCGAACATATCCTGTATGTCGTTTCTGTCAAAAGGGCGTTCACTTAGCAATCTGTTGACATTACACCAATTGATGACTATGCACTTATACCTTAGCGAAACATCTATAAATGGAGAGTAAAATGGTGCAACAACCAATCATAAATTACTTCTTGCCCCCATCAATCCAATTCGGTGCCGGGGCGATTGCAAACTTAGCAGAGCATATTCATACTTTCGACGGGCAAAAGCCACTCATTGTCACGGACGAGGGGGTGACAAACGCCGGCATTTTGTCGAAAACCGTTGAGCCGCTAGAAAGAGCGAAGATCGATTTCACAGTTTTCGATGCCGTTCAACCCAATCCGACAGACCTTAGCGTCCTCGAAGGGCTAGAAGCTTATCGGGTTGAAGACTGCGACGTGGTAGTTGCCGTCGGTGGTGGGAGCGTTATGGATGCCGCCAAGGGGATTCGTATCCTAACAACACACGAACCGCCGCTAGAAAATTACTACCTTGATGTGGGTGGAATTGATCGGATTACCAGCGATCTCCCTGCACTAATATGTATACCGACAACAGCAGGGACAGGCAGCGAGGTATCACAAGGTTCGATCATCACCGATACGTCCGGACGCACAACTGAGGGACATCGTAAGCGAGCCCTCGGTACGCCATACAATATGGCATCTGTCGCGCTGCTCGACCCGGAGTTGACGGTGGGTATGCCTCCCGGTTTGACAGCAGCGACGGGCATGGATGCCGTAACACACGGCGTTGAGGCTTACGTGGCGACACGGTATCACCCCATCGCAGAAGGGGTGGCACTGCAAGCCTTGAAGATACTCGGTAAAAACATCCGCCAAGCCTATCATCACGGCGAGGATATTGAGGCACGGGGCGAAATGCTAATCGCTTCGGCGATGGCGGCATTCTCTTTTCAAAAAGGGCTGGGTGCCGTACATTCGCTCGCGCATCAGCTTTCAACGGAAGCCAACATCCCCCACGGCATTGCCAACGCGATCCTGCTGCCAGACGTGATGGAATTCAACATGTCTCATGCTGCCGAGGGTTACGCAGACATCGCCGCCGCGTTGGGAGTAGACACGTCGGATATGTCAACGGCGGATGCCGCCGATGCTGCTATCGTTGAAATTCGAGCGTTGAACGAGGAGTTTGCAATACCGAAGGGATTGGGGATCGCGGGTTTGAAATGGGACCGCATTCCGAAAATCGCAAAGGACGCTATGCTCGACCACTGCCATAAATTCAATCCGCGATCTTGCACCGAAGCGGATATGAGCGATCTGTTCAAGGCGGCGTTTTAGCAGGTTGACCTCATCCCCTACCCTGCTCTATCCTTTGCGGATTGTTCAGCGTGGGATAAAACGGCAGCGGCTGCGCGTTAGGATACACACCCGTGATCTCGTCTCCCTGCCAAGCGAACTCATAAGTGTCTCCGGCGGGAAGAGTCTCTATAGTCCGTTGTGTCGGCAGGTCGTGGTGTAGGACAACCTCCCTGCCCACGCTTATCTGTTCTCGGGTGATGTAAGCGTACGAACCCACCTTCCGAAGAGGCACTGGCTCCCCGTCAACGGTGATTCGGACCGACTCTGCCGTCGCCCAACCCGGCACCCGTAGCAGGACATTGTCGTGTATCTTCGGGACAACCCTGACTCGGGCGATGCTGTCACGCGCTACGGCAACTCGTACCGCGTCGTCGTCGTAATTGAAATGCAGATTGACGAACAGGCCGCTTTCATCACGCGTGATGATGTTCTGGTAGATTGCACTCATCGTATGCACGATTTCGGCAGTGCCGCTAGGGTTGAAACCCTTGCCCGCGTGCGGATAGTCGTTGCCACCCCACCCACCGATAGCTTTCTCGTCGAGATCTAAGCTAGGGTTGTTTCGCACATCTGTTTCCGTTATCTGTCCGGGAAACAAGCGTGCCCGCACCAGCCGTTCGACATCGTCGTAGCACGCCGAGTTCTGTGTATACATGCCCAGCCATAGTGCCAGTCGCGCCGCCGCCCCGGTCGATTCGGTGTTAGCCAGAGGGTTCCCCGTCTTGTCGGGAAATATCAAAAGCCCGAGATCGTGAGCCACCCAGCCGCATCTGTTGACCAGATCAGGTACACCTGTCCTATACGTGTGCACGACCGCATCAACATACTCCGACTGGTGGGTTGTCAACCCGTAGAGCAGGAGACCACACAGGGTATAGAGATATGATTGCCGGTCGCCAGGACGACTAGATTCAGATGCGAGGGGCTCAGGAATAGTGCCCGCCGTATTCGTAGCGTACGTAAGGTGAAACCTCGCCAAACGGTCCGCCAGTTCCATGGCAAGTGAATCTCCGGTCCACCGATAAAACCAGATCAGTGCCTCGATACAGCGTCCATGTGAAACGGTGAGTTGGAATCGGTTCTCGTTTTCGGGAGTATGTCCGGGGTGTACGTTTTCTCCAGTTGCAAAATGCCTAGCGTATTCAAAAGCGTGTACCTCCCACGAAAAATCCGGCTTGAGGGCGCGGTTGATCGACTCGAGATAGCGGCGACCGGCTGTCTTCGCCCAAGTGCTGCCGCGAAAGTGTGCTAGTGCCGCAAACGTTAGAATACCTTCGCGAAAACTGTGGAACTCGAACTTCATTTGATGCCAATCTAGCCCGGGAGGAACCCATAGCAGCCCGTCCGGATTGTCGGTAAGCCAAGCCAGATTGCGTAGACTCGCACCCTCAAGATGGCCCGGAATGACGAACCCAGTGGCATCCTCCAAGCGCAGCATGGCGTCCCACCAGCGAGCGAGATCGTGCGTGATTGCCCAGCTATCTGTCGGTAGATAGTCCCTTTCCGGGTTGAGCCAGCCCAACAGATGTTCGCCTCCCAACTCCATTGAGTCCTTTAGCTTCATTGGTGCATCCCCGCTTCAACTCCGCTGCAGCGATTGACTGTGTTCTAGGTCACGTCGCTGCCTGTTCCCTTGAAAGAATCTCCCCAGTGTCTCCATGTCCACACTGTTCCCTCGTTGCTGTTTGAGCTAGAAAACAGCACACGCCGAAGAAGCGCCATACAGGAAACCTCACTAGGGTCATTTATAGTGAATTAGAGAAATAGGTGTACATTTACCAATACTCCGACCTTTGTAAAATCGCCAAAGTCCCCCTGATAAGGGGGATTTAGGGGGTTGGCTGTGTATTGGGAGTGTCTAAGTAATTCTAAAATTTACCATCGTTTTAGTATAGGAGAGATCTCCGAATCTCCCGATTATCGGGATTCTCGATGAAATCGGAACCGATGTCTCACTGTAGGTAGAAGCAGCAGGCGAGAAAGGGAGCAAAAACAAAAGATCGTAGCCAAGCCAACAGTTTTTGTCTTTTCTTACCTTCCCACTGTCTCACTTTCCCACTTTCTGTTTTAACAACTTTTCAAACAGAACAGCTAAACAGCCGAAAACTGAATAGCCCTAAACCTCAGAATTTTAGTTGACCTGAAAATCAAGAAAGTGTAAGATAATTCGCCAATAAATCCCAAGTTCGCCAATGAGAACAGCCACACGTGAATGGCTGTCAAGACGCTTATTAGACACTATACCTACAGTACAAGCACTAGCAAACCGAGAGGAAACATCCCCGATGTATAACGACGAAAATAAACGAAAAATCACCTGGTACAGATCGCGATTAGATCGTGAGACACTCAAGTCTCTCAATCAACGCAGCGACTGGAAAGGATGGCTTGAGGTACTCGGCCATCTGGGTTTAGTTGTGCTTACAGGTACTGCTGCCATGTATGCCCAAGGCAGGCTCCCGCTGGGTGTGCTGTTCCTGATCCTATTTTTTCACGGGACATTCTACGCGTTTCTTGGGAATGGGTCCCATGAACTCTCTCACAACAGCGTTTTCAAGACGAGGGCACTCAACACATTCTTTTATAGATTGTTCTGCTTCCTCGTTTGGCGCAATCATGGTATGTTTTCCGCAAGCCACGGAGAACACCACAAGTACACCTTGCATCCTCCGGACGACCTTGAAGTTGTGCTGCCGGTGGACTTGTCAGTTAAGGGTTTTCTCAAGAATGCCGTTATAAGCCCATGGACATTCTACAGTACTCTCCACGCAACCATCCGTCTCAGTTTTGGCAAGCTAGCAGGTGACTGGGAAACACACCTTTTTGCCGAATCGAACCCACCTCGGCGACGTCACCTGTTTAGTTGGCCCCGTGTCATTTTATTGGGACATGTTCTGATTGTTGGGTTCTCGTTCTACTTTGGGGTTTGGCTGCTACCGGTCTTGATCACCTTTGCGCCATTCTACGGCGGTTGGCTGCGCTATCTATGCAACGGCACTCAGCATGCAGGACTTGCGGACAATATAGCCGATTTCCGACTCTGTACCCGAACCATAATTCTGAATCCGTTCCTGACATTTCTCTATTGGCACATGAACTATCACATTGAACACCATATGTATGCTTCGGTCCCCTGTTACAACCTTGGGAAACTGCATAAGTTAATCAAGCCCGAACTTCCAGATTGTCCTAAAGGGCTTCTGACAGCTTGGAAGCAGATTATTGCAATCGTGAAGAAGCAGAGGACGCAGCCGGAATTTCAATATGTACCGGAATTACCCGTCCAGATATAGTGGAGTTTTGGCCGTACATATTTTGTGGGCAGCTTTCTCAGACATTACGTAGGTTAGTAAACCGATTCCGCAGATGGTATTCGTCCCATACCGCTCATGTTAAGAAATCATACAGCAAAAACTCGGTTTCTCTTTCCGTTTTGCACTTTCTTTTTACATAAGCTTAGCGGGTTGGTACCTCCCCTACTATTAATTCCAGAAACTCCTGTCCAAGCTCCGGTACTGAATAGCCTCTGAAACATGCTCCGCCTCAATGGTTGGGGTTTCCACGAGATCAGCGATTGTCCGCGCAACCTTCAAGATACGGTCATAGGCACGGGCACTTAAACCTAACTGTGTGATGGCAACCCGCAGCAGTTCCTGAGCGGCGTCTTCAACTTTGCAGAACTCGCGCAGGTGGCGGGATTCCATGTTGGCGTTACAGTAGATCTGAGCCTGCGTGAACCGTTCTTGCTGAAGGTGACGTGCCTTCTGTACCCGTTCGCGAATGCTAGCCGAAGGTTCTCCCGCCAAATCACTTGCCAGATCTTTGTACTGGACAGCGGGCACTTCCACTTGCAGATCAATTCGGTCAAGTAAAGGTCCCGAAATACGGGAAATATAATTTTGAATCTGTTGTCGTGAACATCGACACTCGCGACTAGGATCACCAAAAAAACCGCATGGACACGGATTCATCGCCGCGACGAGCATAAAATTGGCGGGATAAGTGTAGGACGCAGCGGCGCGAGCGATTGCTACCTGCCCATCTTCCAACGGTTGGCGCATCACTTCCAAGACGTTCTTGCGGAATTCCGGTAACTCGTCCAGAAAGAGAACGCCATGATGCGATAGGCTTACCTCTCCGGGACGTGGAAACTTGCCGCCGCCGATTAATCCGGCGTCAGAAATTGTGTGATGAGGCGATCTATAAGGGCGCGTTGCGATCAAAGGGATCTCATTCCCTAACAGTCCCATGATGCTATGAATCTGCGTCGTCTCAAGTGCCTCCTCCAGTGTCATATCTGGTAGAATGGTTGAGATACGTTTAGCAATCATCGTCTTACCGGAGCCTGGTGGACCGATCATAATAAGATTATGTCCACCCGCAGCGGCAACTTCAATCGCCCGTTTGACATGCTCTTGTCCTTTAACATCGAGAAAATCAACGGGGTAGTCTGAGTGTTGGTCAAAGGCTTCCCGAATATCGTATTGGAACGCCGCAATGCTACGCTCTCCGTTCAAGTGTTCGACAGCCTCCTGTAAGGACTCCACCGGATAGACTGCTAAGTCATGGATGACGGCAGCCTCTTTCGCGTTCGCCTTCGGTAGAATAATACCTTCGAGCTGCTTTTCTTTTGCAATGGCTGCCATTGGAAGGCAGCCAGGCACCGAGCGAACACTTCCATCAAGTGCTAACTCTCCTAGGACCAACATTCTCTCAAAATTCGCCGCCTGAATCTGCCCTGTAGCTGCCATGACACCCAACGCCATGGGCAGATCGAATGCAGAACCCTCTTTCCGGACATCGGCAGGGGCGAGATTTGCAGTAATTCGGCTGGGGGGAAAGTAGAATCCTGAATTCTTAATCGCAGCCGTGACACGTTCTCGACTCTCTTTGACTGCGCTGTCTGGGAGACCAACCGTCGCAAAAGCGGGCAATCCATCGGAAATATCTAACTCTACCTCCACGATATAAGCGTCAATCCCCATTACAGCGCTGCTTAACACTCTGGCAAGCATACTTTATAATCTCCTGACTCCTCTACCAACAGTATCTGTATTAATCCAATTGGATTTATCAATACTCCTACACTATTCTTTTTTGCCTCTGCATAACTGTTACTATTCTGTTTCATTAGATTTCAGAACATAGATGGAGGCTATCGCCTAACCGGTCGTGACCAAATTACAACAGACCACATTTCTCGTGTCGAATGTACCCTCAGGATAGGATTGCAAATAGCCGCTGTAACCCCAAAGATCCAACCCCATCCCTGCTTTTCGCTATCCCGTGCCTGTATTGCGAGATAAACAAGTGCCGTACAACAGATCCATTCAGTGTACATCCGGACGGCGATAAATCGCGCCCCTACAAACCTAAGATCTTATTGTAGTTGCCCGATTCATCGGGCGTTGGAAATGGTATCTAGCGGCGATGAATCGCTGAACTACAAGACTTTGAGGTGTTCAAGTGCGTAAATCCTATCAGTAATTCCCTTTCAACTCTTTACGACAAATATTTTCGGGGACACTTGGCGACCATGGTAAATTTCGGATCTACCATATTGCCCAATCGCATCTGTCCAACCTGGCCGAGAAAGTGATAGGCTCTCATCCGGTCAAACCCGTAGTCTGCTACCATCCAATCTATTAATTCCACCCAAGCGATGCGCGCTGCCGCGTCCAATGGTCTAGCGCTACCAGCCACCATGATAAAATCATCACTTACAATACGCGGCCAGCCGATCGTATACCCTTTCTTCAAATCGAGAGTCACGATTACTTTGGCTGGAATTTCGAGCGCGACACCGGTGAGTTCTCCATCCCCTTGGCTCGCGTGTGCGTCGCCGGTGAAAAAATGTGCGCCCTCCACCAAGACCGGAAACCAGACCTCGTTTCCCGGACAGGTTTCGACGCAGTCCATGTTTCCGCCGTAATAATCGGGGGTCAACGCATTAACAGCCTCAATCTCCGGAGCAACGCCCATCGTACCCATGAAAGGCTCGTAAGGGATCACCCGCTTTTCATCGAAGCGGATGCCCTCCGCCTCAAAAGGCAGGAAAAGCCACTGCTCCTCAAGGGCGTCCTGCAACATCGGATCCAGCCGTGTAGAGGTCAATCCTCCAAAGTATGGCACTGTTCCAGTGACCGCATGGTCCCGTGTAGGTTCGATGGAGTGGATTTTAGCAACGAGTGTATCGCCCGGTTCAGCGCCCTCGACAAGAATTGGACCTGTCTGTGGATTTAAGAAAGGATAGGTACATACATCCGCAAAGTGCTCCACTTCAGGTGTCATTCTGTTTTCAAAGGCGTCTACCGTATGAATGCAGACCGTTTCACCGGGTGTTACCGCTGCAATGGGCGGATGGAATGGGGAGTAGGTGTAACGGTAAGGTCCGGTTTGTTCAATCTCACGAACAGTCATCAAAGATCTTCGCAGTGGTAATCCCCTGAAATCCTAGCCGGGTTACGCTATAGTAAGATACTCGAATCACACCATGTCGAGCCAGGAGAATTGAGCCATCACTGTAGCGCGATGTTCCGGATGTTTCTGAGGAGGAAACTGCGCTCCTTTTTTAATAGTACAGATGAAAATGTGGTTGACCTGTTTTCTCGTTATACTTTCAGTGTTTCCAACTCCCGCGAGTATTCAAGTCCTCACCCGTTTCACGTGTAATCTGCACAATGGTGCTGCCCTCCGCATTCATTACGTAAAGGTTCCAGTGTCCGTCCCAGTTTGACTTGTACGCAATGTGCTGTCCATCTGGACTATAATCCACGCCCGAATGATACGCGTCCCTCGACGTGAGACACTTGAGATTTTTTCCATCAACATTCATCGTCCAAACCTGCATTTTCTCCCCGAACTTTCCCTGAATATCGCTCATAAAGAGAATCGTCTTACCATCGGGTGAGAAGGTGGGACCATGGGCAGTTTTATTGTCGTTGTTTGTCAGTTTTTTCTTGTTGCTACCGTCGGCATCCATTATCCAGATATCCTCAATCCCGTTGCGATCGGAACTGTAAACAATGTTCTTGCCATCTGGCGAGTAACTCGCATACCAGTTTCTGTGTTCGTCATTCGTCAACTGTGTCCGATTTTTGCCATCGGCATTGATGACGTAAATGTCCGCATTCCCGTCACGCTCGCCGGTGAACACAATTTTTTTACCATCAGATGAGTAATTGGGCAGGTAATCGGGATCATCTTGACTCGTAGGCTGCACAAGGTTTTTTCCATCGGTATCCATCACAAAGAGGGTGTCAGCTGCCCCTTTCCCACTCCGGTTAAAAACGATCCTTTACCTGATGTAAATTTTGGGATTCAAACATATTCTAGATACGCCCGCTTGATGCGTTCCAACAACTCGTTCTGATCTCCCTCCCAGCAGCGGTTGGAGAAAATTTCAACTTCGTGGAAGCCATTAAACCCAGCAGCTTCGACCCAAGAACGAATCTCCCGGACCCTAATAACACCCTCGCCCATCAATCCTCTATCATTAAGCATATCTTCCATGTCTATCTTCCAGTCACAGATGTGGAAAGCGAATAGGTTCCCGTTTTCTCCACAACGTCTGCACTCGTTTTCCAAGTCCGGATCCCACCAAAGATGAAAAACATCCACCACAACACCGATGTGGCGAGAATCGAATCTCTCGGCAAACTCATTGGCGGTCTTCATAGTGCAGATAGCAGAGCGGGAATCTGCATACATGGGATGGAGGGGCTCAATTGCCAATTTCACGCTGCGAGTTTCCGCGTAAGGCAGGAGGGTTTCCAAGCCGGTTTGAATTTGAGAAAATGATCGCTGGATAGATTGACCGGGGACCGCACCACAGACTAAAACGACTATCGGTGCACCTATCGCGTGGGCTTCGTCGATTGCCCGCCGGTTATCGTCAAGAGATGCACGGATTTCTGTCTCGGTGTTACCAGTGAAAAATCCGCCTCGAACCAATGAGCCAATCTCCATTCCGGCAGCCCGAATCTGCTCACCAATTTTCACAGGATCGCGATTTACCAAAAGATCACGCCACACAGAGACCGCTTTCACCCCGGCTTTTGGATAGTTTTCGATGATTTCTTCAATCGACCAAGGCTTAGTTGTTATGGTGTGAATGCAAAGGCGGTCAAGATTCGTTAGTTTTTCAGCACGCACCCCGCTATCCCCACTAGGCTTTCCTAAAGTTAGGAGTTGTACAGTTCAGTTTGTAGTAGCGCAATTCATTGCGCGCCCCGACAGGCGCGCACGGCTATAAACCAAGGATCTTAACGTAGGGGCAACCCTCGTGGATGTCCGATTCATCTGGTATTGAGGTCAAGTGCTTAAGCCCTACTAAAGCCCTACACCGCGTCAGCTTCAACCTTGTGGATGAGTGCCTTGAGATTGGCGTAATTGATGCGCATTGCTTCTTCGGCGGAGCCACTCGGCGTCTGGAAATGTGTTGCGACGGATAGCACTGCATCGCAACGGTGATCGCGCAGATTGCGTAATACCGTCAAATAATCGACATCGCCTTCACCCAAGGGACAGTATTCGAAATTGAGATGCAGTCCATCGATTACACGTAGATCTTTTAGGTGGAGCCCATGTAGGTAGGGGCGCACATTGTCGAAGCCAGTGGTCGCTGTATCCGATTCACCACAGTTCGTGTTGTCCGCGGGACCCCACATGACTTTAAGCCGCCTTGAGCCGACAGCTTCGGCAACGCGGCGGAAGTTGCCCGTCGTATTGGTGTAGTTCCAAGGCATCATGCTGAAAGCAACATCAATATCGCATTGCTCAGCCTCTTCAGCGACCATTGAGAATGCTTTCACGAGTTTCTCCATATCAATATCAGCAATAACGCCACCCCGTGTCCTCCACCGCATGGGCCAAGTCGGCTTACCCGCCGTGTACTCGCCGGGCCAAGCAAACGTGAAGATATTTACTGCGCCTATCCCCAAACGGACCGCGACCTGTAGAGATCGCTTGAAGTTATCAAACTCCTTGCGAAATCCCGGATGTGTCTCCATCGTGTCCAGATCAAAATCGGTCAGATGTATCTGCTTGAAAGGGTTGCTAGCACCTATTAGGAAAATTTCTAACCCGTGTCGCGCAACGCGCTCTCCCATGTGGTCTATTTCAGCATCGCTCATCTCAGCGATTGGTGATTCATCGGGAAGACTATTAAACCAAACATACTCTGCGCCAATGTCCTTTGCCTGTGCTAATGCCTCATCAAAAGGGAGACGCAATTCAGGAATATACATACCGAGTTTGAAGCGATAATCAGTCATTTTTCACATCCTATCCGGAAAAACCCTCACTGGTTCTGAACCTTTGGAGCACATTGGTGAGGTTGCCGTTGCTACCTTGTTCAAGTCGCCTTGGATCCCGATTTATTGCGGAGTTCAAGGGATTGTCTTCGCGTTTTACGTTTCACGTCTCGGATGCAGGGTCGTGCCCGGCCAATTTACATCAGTGCCATTGACATCAACAGTAATCCCGTCCGGATCTTCGACCTTGAACGCAGGCTCTTGGAGATTGTCCGGGTCCAGTGGCTCTTTGCCACCCAATCCATCGGAAAAGATTTCGTACCCCATCTCTCGTAGGCGTTTCGCAGCTGCAGCGACATCAGGTACTCCGACGCCGATGTGCAGATAATCGAGCATTCCACCCAAATGCTGTGGACGTTCCTCACCTTGGTGCTGAAATACTGCGAAGTTATGATAGCCATCTGTAAGGTCATAGCGATTTTCCCGCTGCTTGGCGACCTTCAATCCCAGGCCGTCGCGCCAGAAACGGATTGAACGGTCAAGGTTCGAAGCGCGCACTCCCACATGCAATAAGGTACTCATAAACACACCCTCCTTCTCATTCAAGGCTTCTCTAACAAGTGAGATCCAATTTAGTGGAAAGCACGCGAGCGTTTTCTTAAAAACTCGGTTTATCTTCGTGCTTTGTACTTTACTTTTTTTGGATATGGATCAATCCTATTGGGCGTATTATAAAGCATCTGTGAAAATGAAACCAGCGAAAAAACGAAAAACTGTTAATTACAAGGGCTGGAGAATCGGATGAGCGTCCTACTCTTCCATCCTTCCACGCTTTTCCCTGCGTTCTCCGCGTCTCTGCGGAGCAGTTTCAGAAGGGCTCGTTTCGCACCCCTCAGTAATGAATCAATGAACTAATGTACTAATGAATAATTGTCTTCAGGAATCACGTTTCGCTTTGCTTAATACTCTCTCTCCATCCTGCCGACCGGTACCTCGATGACCCTCGGCGCATCAGCCGCCAATGCCTCACGTAACGCCAGTTCCAATTGTTCAGCATCATGTGCCCTGACACCACACACACCGTACGCTTCAGTCAACTTGACGAAGTCTGGATTGTACAGCTCCGTTCCCAAAACATGACCATTGAACTGCTCGATTTGGGCGCGCAGGACATTGCCATAGGCGTTGTCGTTGAACACAATTACTACCACATTGATCCCGTACTGAACGGCGGTTGCTAACTCCTGAGAACTGTAGAGGAAACCCCCATCACCGGAGACGACCACCACGGCATTATCCGGTTTTGCTATCTTAGCACCAAGGGCAATAGGAAACGCTACACCAAGGTTGCCCGCTGAAATCAGGTAACTCCTTGGTTCATACACCGGATAGTAGTTCCGACTATAGTATCCCATCTGGTTCATTCCTTGAACAAAAATGCCATCGTCAGGGATCGCTGCACGTATTGCCTGCATGAAATCCCACTGGGGCTGAAGTTGACTTTCTGGGGCGAACCGCTTGGCATTGATGGCATGTACCTCTTTTACACACGCATTTGTACGGGCAGGTGTCGTGGTTGAGACGACATCATAAATTGCTTCCAAACCGCAACGCGCATCTCCAAAAATATTGAGACAGTTATCTACTGTATCCTCGATGGCTGCTTCATCTATATTAATCCGAATGATTCGCTGTCTATCGTTGTTCTCACCAAATTGGGAGGTCGTACCCACCGCGAGAATGACATCCCGCTGCGCCACCCATTCTCGAAGAGGGGCAAAGCGGAGTTCACCCATGCCAAGAGAAAGAGGGTGCCGGTCTGATATCACGCCTTTGCTTTCTCGCCCAGTGACCACCGGTGCCTGTAGGTGTTCTGCCAGCCGTTGGAGTGCCTGCCAAGCTCCCGAACGCTGTACACCGGTTCCAGCCCAGATCGCAGGACGCTGTGCTTCTACTAGGAGGTCCGCTGCTTTTGCAATATAGTCGGGATCACCGGCGGGCAGATCGTAGCACTCCGCCTCAAGCAAAGTGACCTCCGCTTCTGCCGCTAACACTTCATGAGGTACTTCAATGTAAACAGGACGTGGACGACCTGTTTTCAAATGATAGAACGCTTCATGAACAATCGCTGGCACGTCTGCGGGGCTAGATGCTCGCGCCGCCCACTTGGTAATCTGTCGTATTGAAGCCATCTCATCACTGCGACTTTGGTCATGTCTGCCTGTCACCGCCAGTACCGGTGAAGACACGGAATGAGCTGTAGCAATGCCGGTAGATGCATTGAACACACCCGCTCCCGGAATAACCAACGCCGTAGCGATGTTTCCGCTAACACGAGCATATCCATCCGCCATATGGGTGGTCGCCTGTTCGTGCCGTGTAGTGAAGTAGCGAATCGCCGGTTCCTCGTAAATTGCATCGATTGCTTCATATTGTCCCGCTCCTGGCAGTCCAAATACGACCCGCACCCCTTCTCGGTACAGCGATTTCGCCAGTGCCTGGCCTCCGCTCATCTTAATCATTATGTTCTTTTCTCCTGTGATTGCAGCTAAAAAACTCGCTCATGTAAAGAATTATCGCAACAATTCCGACCTGCCTCATAAAACGTAGGCGAGGCATCTTGCCCCGCTCTCAATGTCTTTACCCTAATTGCATTCTGTTTTTACATGAGCCAAAAAACTATATGAATTTGCTATCTGTGATGCACACACGGGAAGTATAATTATCAGTGAACTATTTCAAACACTCTATCATATATGCTGTCACTTGTCAAAGCCAATTCGTCTATCTCTTAGGGGCATTTAGTTCGGTTGTAGGAGCGATTTCCATGCCCCAACTTACTACTCTTACTGCCCTGTTCGCAGTCATCCCTTTTATCAATAACCAGTCGGTGCTTGCCTGCCGACTTCTCGGGGCGCGGCAGCCTCTATCACGGGATACCTTCGGACCTACCCCACTGTCTGTAGTAGTGTGTTTAGTGCATCTTCTTATACCAGATCTCTCGGACATCTTTTGTCCGTGTAAACGGCCCTGCCAAGTCTGTAAAAACGCCCAAAACTATTGAATTTATAGGCATAATATGGTAAACTTGCCTTCGCATTCATAGAGCATCTCTATCGCCGGTATCAGGCGCAGTTGAACCTTGCTAACAGATATTAAAGGATCGCTAATCGCAGAAAGGATTACCAGCAGAAACTTCCCATAGGATTCATCGTTAAATGTTAGTAGACGCTCGTCTTTTGTTGGCGATGGTCTTATGTCCAGTCGTTTGTTTGCCTATTCCTCTTTTGCTCCATTTCAACTTGCAAAATGTCGAGGTGTGTGCTACCATTTCCTTACTATTACTGCTGCCCTATTTAGTCAGTTTTGCGAAGGAGATATGATTGATTCGGACGTTGATTGAAAGGAAAAACTATGGACGCACAAACTCTATCTTTACCGATTAGCATACTGAACCTCAATCAACCCTGTACTGTGGAGCTGGGTACACCTATTTCGGAGGTCATCGACCTGATGCAAAAAGGAGGATTTGGGTGTGTGTTAGTTGTTGATGAATTGGAGCGACTTACCGGTATCATCACAGAACGGGACCTACTCGTGCACATTGCCGAAGTGCGAGAAGATCCGGACGCGGTTCGGGTGGACGATATTATGACTCCATCGCCAGAATCGCTGCGCCCCAACGATTCGATGGCGTTTGCCTTGAATCTCATGCACCTGGGTCACTTCCGTCATATTCCTCTGCTCGTTGGAGAATCCGATGAAGATGAAGGTGTATATCCCGCTAGTGTTATATCGAGCAAGGACATCGCGAACTATGTCGCCGCGTTTTTGGAGAGAGGTAAGGAGGGATGAACCGTGCTGTACCAAGAAATTGTTGACGAAGAATTGGCTATCATGGATGAGGAAAACCCTGATGAGCCTTCAAAAACCTTAAGCCCTCACGAGATTCACGTGCCGCTGCACTCTTTGATGCATCCCGCTGTCACGGTTGACAGTGGTGCAAGCACACAAGAGGCAATTGATCGGATGCTCGACAATAAGGTCGGTGCAATTCTCATTGTATCCGCTGGGATTCTCAAAGGGATTTTCGGTGAACGGGATGTGCTTCTAAAAATCCTGAACAAACCGGTAGGCGATTTGACACAGATTCCCATTGAGCAATTTATGAAAGCCGACCCACAGACCGCCCGCGTACAAGACTCTCTTGACACGGCTATACTCTACATGGCGCAAGGAGGCTACCGCCATATACCCATCGTAAATGAACAGAATCAGCCGGTTGGGATAGTCTCAATTCGCCACATTATCTCTTATCTTGTCGAACATTTTCCGCAGGAAGTGTTAACCCTGCCGCCAAAACCCGATAATGACGCGATGAAAGCCCGTGAAGGAGCCTGAGCCTGCTTTTACGACGATAGGGTTAACTAGAAAGAAGGATAGATGGATGAAAAAACAGAAACAATCGATAGAGGAAGCGACAATTATGTTTGCGAGCGATTCTGGCGGTGGCTCGCAGATAATTGGAACTCAAATGACTGAAGCTTCCGCAATCGCAGGAAATGATGTTGCGACGTTGCCAGATTACCCTGCGGAGATCCGTGCTCCGGCGGGCTCGTTGGCTGGGATTTCGGGATTTCAACTCCGTTTTTCCAGTTCGACAATTCATACGCCCGGTGATATCTGTGATGTGCTCGTAGCAATGAATCCGGCAGCACTGAAGGTCAACATTGATAAACTCAAACCCAACGGGATTCTTATCGTCGACACAGATAACTTTGCCCCACGCAACCTCAGACTAGCTGGATACAGTAGTAACCCCCTTGAAGACGGTTCATTGGCGCAGTTTCAGGTGTTCCCGGTTGAATTAACCCGCCTCACGAGAGAAGCGTTGAAGGACACAGACCTCACGCAACGCGAAGTTGATCGATGCAAGAACTTCTACGCGCTGGGGATGGTGTGTTGGATGTATAACCGCCCAATGGACTATGCGTTTCAATGGCTCAAAGAAAAGTTCGCTACAAAACCGCAATATATCGAAGCCAATACCCTCGCCTTGAAAGCAGGCAATATTTATTGTGAAGCCACGGAACAATTCGCGACCTCTTATGAGATCAAGGCCGCCAAGTTTGCACCAGGAAAATATCGCAATATCGAAGGGAATATGGCGACAGCATTGGGATTGGTTGCTGCGTCTCAAAAATCTGGATTACAGCTCGTCTACGGCAGTTACCCAATTACACCGGCAAGCACCATTCTCCATGAACTGGCAAGATATAGAAACTTTGGAGTCAAAACGATGCAGATGGAGGATGAAATTGCAGCGGTGGGTGTTGCAATTGGCGCCGCATTTAGTGGCGCGTTGGGTGCAACTGGAAGTAGCGGCCCTGGGATTGCCCTCAAGGCGGAAGCTATCAATCTTGCTATGATCGTCGAATTGCCGATGGTTGTCTGCAATATTCAGAGAGCCGGGCCCTCCACAGGGATGCCGACAAAGACCGAACAGGCGGATCTGCTACAGATGTTGTACGGTCGAAACGGTGAATCTCCGCTCCCTGTCATTGCCGCTTCACGTCCATCCGATTGCTTTGAAACTGTTTATGAAGCCTGCCGAATTGCAATCAAATACATGACGCCCGTGATTTTTATGTCGGATCTTTATATTGCCTTCGGTGCCGAGCCTTGGCTCATTCCGCACGTATCGGATTTGCCGGCGATTGATGTGCACTTTCCGACCGACACCGATGGATTTGAGCCCTATCTCCGAGATGAAGTAACGCTAGCACGTCCTTGGGCTATCCCGGGTACCCCCGGTCTGGAACATCGAATCGGCGGTCTGGAGAAAGCAGACATCTCAGGAAACGTGAGCTATGACCCTGACAACCATGAGCAGATGGTCCATCTCAGAGCAGAAAAAGTCGCTCGTATCGCAGATGACCTCCCACCCACAGAAATATTTGGTGAATCAAGTGGCGAACTTCTTGTGTTGAGTTGGGGCGGAACCTACGGTGCTGTTCGAACAGCCGTTGAACATAAACAGGCACAAAGCAAATCGGTCTCGCATGTACATCTGCGCTATCTCAACCCGCTTCCGAAAGAAATTGGTGACATTATGCAAGGTTTCAACAGGTTACTCATCCCTGAACTGAATCTTGGACAATTGCGCCTATTAATTCGCTCGGAGTATCTGGTAGATGCCGTCGGTCTAAATAAGATCCAAGGACAACCGTTCCATGTATTTGAAATTGAGTCTAAAATTGATGAGATGTTAAGAGGTGACGCATGAAAAACCGGACCTCCAGTCCAATACCTGTTGCTGTCCAGACGTTAACTAAGCAAGATTTTACCTCCGATCAAGATGTGCGCTGGTGCCCAGGCTGCGGAGATTACTCTATTCTCGCTCAAACCCAACGAATTTTGCCAGAGCTAGGCATCCCAAAGGAAGATTTCGTCTTTATCTCAGGGATTGGTTGTTCCAGTCGTTTTCCATATTACATGAATACTTACGGCTTTCATACCATTCATGGCCGTGCACCAACTATTGCGGCGGGCGTAAAAACCGCTAACCCTGACCTATCAGTTTGGGTAATCACAGGTGATGGCGATGCGTTGTCGATTGGAGGCAACCACTTCATTCACCTGATGCGTCGTAATCTTGATATCAACGTGTTGCTGTTCAACAACCGTATCTACGGCTTGACAAAAGGACAGTATTCTCCGACCTCTGAGCAAGGCAAGAAAACCTACTCAACGCCGATGGGATCAATCGACAATCCCTTCAATCCGATCAGCTTGGCGCTTGCTTCTGGAGCTACGTTTGTTGCACGTTCGCTTGACAGAGATCCCGAACATCTGCGAAATGTCATCAAGGCCGCTTTTGAACACAAAGGCACCTCATTCGTCGAAATCTACCAGAACTGTAACGTATACAATGACGGTGCATTCTTTACCTACACCGAAAAGGAGACAAAAGCTGATAATACCGTGTTTTTAGAACATGGCGAACCCTTGGTGTTTGGAAAGGACGGTGACAAGGGGATCTGCTTGAACGGATTTAAACCGGAGGTTGTTTCCTTGACCGAAGGCGCGCACGGTACTGAAAATCTGATTACCCACGATCGGTTTGCCGAAGATCGAACATTGGCATACTTTCTCAGTCGGATGACTGAAGTTCCAGGCTTGCCCCATCCGATCGGGATCTTTCGTAGCGTCGAACATCCTTGTTACGAAGGTATGATGACTGAGCAGATTAACACTGCTAAGGAGCGGATGGGAGAAGGTGATTTGGACGCTCTACTCAATGAGGGCGATACGTGGGTCGTTGAGTGAGATTTAACCGGATTTTATAATGAATACAAGAAATAAATAGACACTTTCGCCCCGGTAGGTGCGGTTTCTAACCGCACCCGTTTGGAGTGTCTAATTAATTCTGAAATCTACTATAGTTTTTGCATAACGCTGTTTCAGATTTGGAAGAAGGGAAGACCGGAGGCTTAGCCGTCTTCCCTTCTCCCCATACCTTCCTAATTTTCTTCCCTTTTGCTCTGTTGTCCTGCCAATCTTCATGCGTATCAAATCAACCCAGATCGTTTTTCCAATTCTCGTTACGCTCCTAGCTCTCCTCATTAATGCACTCATTATGTTTGCCTGTGGTTACCAACCAATCAAGGCGTTTATCGCTATGTACCAAGGCGCATTGGGAGGAATGCGAGAGGTAACGGAGACCTTTGTAAAAACCTGTCCGCTACTCCTGACCGGGTTAGCTGTTGCGTTTGCGTTTCGGTGTGGTGTTTGGAACATCGGTGCCGAAGGGCAATACCTCATCGGGACGCTTGTCATCACGTGGATAGGCACATCAATCGCCAACCTGTCGCCAGTTCTCTTTATCCCTCTGATTCTTGGGATTGGATTCGCCGCTGGAGGATTCTGGGGAATTATCGCCGGGCTGCTCAAAGCCTATCGCGGTGTCCAAGAGGTGATCAGCACCATCATGCTCAATTTCATAGCACTTGAGCTGGTTCGTTACTCTATTGATGGGGGACCGTTACAAGAGGCTACCGGGGCATATCAACAGAGCGAAAGGATTGCAGCGAACGCGGTCCTACCCCGACTGCTGCCGAAAGAGTGGATTCCGCACAACCGATTTCATTTGGGAATTATCCTTGCGCTCGCCCTTGCGGTAATCCTATATTGGATCCTGTTTCGCAGCGTCCTCGGTTATCAGATCCGCGCGGTTGGGCAGAACCAAGTTGCTGCGAGGGTCGCGGGAATCAATGTATCTCGAAATATAATCATCGCCATGCTAATCAGTGGTGGGCTGGCAGGGCTAGCAGGCACAATTGAGTTGATTGGGTTGAGCCCCCATCGACTCTATCAGAATGCGCCCGGATACGGCTATACAGCTATCGCCGTTGCGCTGCTTGGGAGGCTTCACCCGATTGGTGTTATCTTTTCGGCGCTGCTCTTCGGTATGCTGCAGGCGGGTTCCGAGGAGATGCAGATAATTGCCCAAGTCCCCTCAAAATTGACGTGGGTGACGCAAGCCACTGTCCTCCTCCTGGTCTTGGGTTTTAGCATGTATGAAGCAGCACAGACCAACCAGCAGCCAAGCCAAGATAGTTCATTTTACACAAGAGTCAAATCTATACTTTCTAACAGCTTAACAAAGAAGTGAGGGGTGTGCATAATTATTGTCCGAATCACAGATTCAGTAGATTACGCAGAAAACACGGACAACCAAACAAAGCATCCGCCGTAATATCGTACCTTCAGCAAACCAAATACCCAAAGGCCCCAACGACCTAACGGATATTTTCGCTCCAGAGGAGCGATATGTCCATAGAATGGCGATACAGCCAATGCTGCGCTCCAGTTTTGAATCCCGATTTATCGGGGTGGAGCGCAATGTATATAAACAGCGATATCTACGTATGCACACCTCTCAATCAAGTAGAGTGTTTTTGCTTACCTCGATCCACAACTCGTTTTCTGTTACATTATCCCTCATATTTTACACAATCTACAATTCAAGGAGAAGATGATGACGCAACCACAGACGGCACCCTTTGGCTCTTGGAAATCCCCAATTAGTGCAAATCTTATTTCTACGGAAGGGCGAAGAATAATAGAAGCCGTAGCCGATGGAGAAGACATCTATTGGATTGAGATGCGTCCAGCCGAGGGCGGTCGGTATGTCATCGTTCGGCGGACACCGGATGGGCAAACGAGCGACGTGATACCTGCGCCTTTCAACGCACGGACACGAGTCCATGAGTATGGTGGTGCCGCGTTCATAGTGAGTGACAGTGTGGTCTACTTCTCAAACTTTTCAGATCAGCGTCTCTACCATCAAACGGTCGGATCAACCCCACAGCCACTTACCCCGGAAGGAGATCTGCGGTATGCAGATGGTATTGTGGACGCGAAACGCAACCGCCTAATCTGTGTCCGCGAAGACCATACCGATTCTGAATCCGAAGCTGTCAATACACTGGTAGCTATCGGTCTGGATGGAGCGGATAGCGGACAAATGCTTGTCAGCGGCAACGATTTTTATGCCGCACCCCGCCTGAGTCCTGATGGCACTCGTCTGGCATGGATGACTTGGAACCATCCGAATATGCCTTGGGATGGCGCTGAACTCTGGGTAGGTGAGGTCGATGCTGACGGATCCCTCAGTCACACTGAACGCGTGGCGGGCAATGTCGATGAATCAATCTTTCAGCCGGAATGGTCGCCCGATGGGACGTTATACTTTGTGTCCGATCGAACCGGTTGGTGGAATCTCTATCGTTGTCAGGCTGGGACCGTGGAGCCGTTATCCGAAATGGAAGCGGAGTTCGGGAGGCCACAGTGGATATTTGGTATGTCTACTTATAAATTCGTCTCCGCCAATCAGATTATCTGTACCTACACACAAGACGGCATCTGGCATTTGGCAAGTTTGGACACGAAATAGGCAGACTTAATCGGATTGAAACCCCTTACACATCAATTTCTAATTTGCAAGCTATTCCCGGTGGAATTCTTTTCAATGCTAGTTCATCAACGGAGTCGGCGTCAATTGTCCGGCTTGACTTCACCACGAGACAATTCGAGGTCGTATGCCGTTCCAGTGAGATAGAAATTGATGCCGGATATTTCTCAACCCCACAAGCGATTGAGTTTCCAACCGAAGCTGGTCTGAGCGCTCACGCCTTCTTCTATTCTCCACAAAATCGTGATTACACTGCACCTGCCGACGATTTGCCGCCACTACTGGTTATTAGCCATGGGGGTCCCACCTCAGCGACTTCGACCGCGCTCAATTTAGAGACCCAATACTGGACAAGCCGGGGCATCGCTGTTCTTGACGTGAACTATGGCGGCAGCAGCGGCTACGGTCGTGCGTATCGACAACGACTCAACGATCAGTGGGGTGTTGTCGATGTTGATGATTGCGTGAATGGGGCGCGATATCTCGCCGAACAAGGTTATGTAGATGCGAACAGGCTAGCAATTCGGGGAGGAAGTGCGGGCGGTTACACGACACTCTCGGCTTTGACCTTCGGTGATGTTTTCAAGGCAGGTGCCAGTTACTACGGGATCAGTGACCTTGAGGCGATGACGACGGACACACATAAATTTGAATCCCGCTATCTGGATAGCCTGATTGGACCCTACCCTGAAGAACGGGATCGTTACCGAGAACGCTCACCAATCCATTTTACGGATCGCCTTTCATGTCCGCTGATTCTGTTTCAAGGTCTCGAAGATAAAGTTGTTCCGCCCAATCAGGCGGAGATGATGGTCGAAGCGTTGCGCGTGAAAGAGTTGCCGGTGGCTTATGTCCCATTTGAAGGTGAACAGCACGGATTTCGCCGCAGCGAGAACATACAGCGATCACTTGAAGCGGAACTCTATTTTTATGGCAAAGTCTTTGGCTTTATCCCCGCAGATACCGTAGAACCAGTAACGATTGAGAACCTTTCGTAACGACGTCAATAAATACAGTCCAACGATTTTTGATTTTCCCTTGCGTTTATTTGGAGGCATATGCTAAAATTAAATGAACCTTTAATTATATAATCTAGATAGGCGAATAAAAAAGATGCGACAATCTCACTTCAACTTTTCTTCAATTACTCACTTTGTTCCCTTCGCAAATACCACCATGTACATGCCGGGCATGGACATTGCTGCTGTTGCGGTGTCCATGCGTGCGAGACAAAGTGAGAATAGGCAAATTTAGATATGAAGCGGGGTTGTTTTTAACATATATGCCTTAAAGAATTGCCTATTGTCACAGTCGTGATGATAGGCTTTTTTATTGTCCACATTTTCAGCGAAACGGTCAATCGGTCTTGACTCGTAAAATTGACTGATTGTTTGTTAGCAGAATTTCCTTAATCTTGAACCAACGGAGACGAACATGGAAGAAAAAGTACTGGGATTGAAATGTCGTGAATGTGGGAGGCAGTATCCTAAGGAGCCTCTCCATGTATGTGAATTTTGTTTTGGGCCACTTGAAGTAGATTACAACTACGAAGTAATCCAGAAATCAATCTCACGAGAATCCATTGAGGCCGGTCCCGAAAGCCTCTGGCGTTACGCCGACCTACTGCCAATTGATGGTGAACCGACCGATGGAATCAGTTCCGGATTTACCCCGTTAATCCGTGCTAAGAATCTGGAGGCGGTGCTCGGCGTTGAGGCGCTTTATATCAAGGATGATTCGGTCTGTCACCCGACTCTTTCGTTCAAAGATCGTGTTGTTGCGGTTGCTCTGAGTAAGGCAAAAGAGTTTGGGTTCGATACTGTTTCGTGTGCTTCGACCGGCAACTTGGCGAACTCTGTTGCGGCAAACGCAGCGATCGCGAACCTTAACTGCTTCATCTTCATTCCAGCGGACTTAGAGATGGGGAAAGTCGTGGCTTCCCTCGTTTATGCACCAACGGTGGTAGGGATCACAGGAAATTATGACGATGTCAACCGTTTATGCAGCGAGATCGCCGGCGTCTACCCTTGGGCGTTTGCTAACATCAACATCCGCCCATTTTACGCAGAAGGGTCCAAAACCTTCACTTACGAAATTATTGAGCAGCTTGGCTGGGAAGCACCGGATCACATTGTTGTTCCGGCAGCCGGAGGTTCGCTCATCACAAAGGTGGGCAAAGCATTAAAAGAATTTCATATGTTAGGGTTAATTGACAAGCCGCAAACGTGCATCCACGTTGCACAAGCCGAGGGTTGCGGACCGATTGCCACAACCGTCAAGGAGAATAGTGACTTTGTTAAGCCTGTTAAACCAGATACCATTGCGAAATCTCTTGCAATTGGTAATCCTGCCGATGGGATTTATGCGGCTGATACAGTCCGGAATTCAGGTGGACACGGAGAACATGCGACCGATGATGAGATTGTCGAAGCAATCCAACTTCTTGCAGCGACGGAAGGCATCTTCACTGAGACAGCTGGCGGTGTCACACTCGCAGCAGCGAAAAAGCTGATCGAAAGTGGCCATATTAGCCGAGATGAGCGTATTGTTGTCAGCATCACCGGCAACGGACTGAAGACTATTGAAGCGCTTGAGGGACGGGTGCCCGAACCGCATGTCATTCAGCCACAACTAAACGCATTCCGAAAATTGATGACGATACTTTAGGGAGCGCCATTCCAAAGGGGCACCTATTCTTACCACTTCGGATAGAACTGCGCAAACTTAGGAGTATACAAGATGAATTTTTTCGATACAGTCGAAATGGCACCCCCTGATCCTATCTTGGGACTTAACGCGGCTTTTAAGGCGGATTCGCGGTCAAACAAAGTGAACTTGAGCATTGGGGCTTACAAGACTGATGATCTCCAGCCGCTTGTCCTTACAGCTGTCCGAAAGGCGGAGCAGCAAATTCTCTCGGAGGAGATGGATAAAGAGTACCTTTCTCAAGATGGTAACCCCGACTACGTGAAACGCTCTATCAAACTAGTATTCGATACAGAGCAAGATAATATCTTCGGGGCACAGGCGCCCGGTGGAACCGCTGGCGTCAGACTTGCTGCCGAGTTTCTCTGCCAGATCGGAAGCAATGTTATCTACATACCCGATCCGACCTGGGCAAACCATAACCAGATTTTCGCCAGAGTGGGTTTAGAGGTTGCATCATATCCATACTATGATGCAGAGCGCAGGGATTTTACCAAGTCGCACATGGTTGAAGCGATTAAGTCTATCCCGGCCGGAAGTCCAATTCTACTTCACGCCTGTTGCCACAACCCAACTGGGCTTGACCCAACACCAGGGGATTGGAAGGAAATCTCCGCGGCCATCAGGGCACAGGGCCTGTTACCGGTATTTGACTTTGCCTATCAAGGTTTTGGGGGTGGTATTGATGAAGATGCCATGGCAGTCCGTCACTTCCTGGCCGATGGTCATCAAATGCTCGTTGCAAATTCTTATTCCAAAAACTTTGGCCTCTACGGGGAGCGGATTGGCGGATTCTACGTTGTCGCAGCCGATTCACAAACCGCCGAACGCGTCAAGTCTCAAGTCATGCGGATCATTCGTGCTAACTACTCTAATCCGCCGCTACATGGCTCGCGCATCATTGCAGCCGTGCTCGCCTCCGATGCACTTAGAGAGGAGTGGGAGAGGGAACTGGCTCTCATGCGGGAACGAATCTCTGGTATGCGCAAAGCGTTGGCTGAAGGCTTAAACGCAGGCGGCAGCTCAGTGGATTTCAGCTTCATGTACAAGCAGAATGGGATGTTCTCTTATTCTGGGCTTTCCAAAGATGCCGTGGATCGGTTGAGAGCGGAATATGCCATCTATATGCCGACAAATGGTCGGCTCAATGTCGCAGGTCTTTCGCCGAAGAACTTGGATTACATTGTGGAAGCTATCTTAGCCGTACTATGAGCGAAAGGATCCTATTATGACTACACAGGTTGAAAACCGGTCTGAAGTCATCGAACATCAGCTGATTAACGGTTTGAAGGTATTAACCAAAGAGGTCCACGCCGCTCCCGTTGCAAGTAGCTATGTTTGGTACAGAGTCGGTGCTCGTAATGAACGTCCCGGACTCACAGGTGTTTCCCATTGGGTTGAACACATGCTTTTCAAAGGTACACCCAAGTTTTCCAAAGAGGAGCTCGGACGTTTTATCGAAGGCAACGGGGGTAGGTGGAATGCTTTTACAAGCAATGACTATACCGCTTATTATGAAACGCTACCCGCGGACAAAATTTCGGTCGCGCTTGCCTTGGAATCAGACCGGATGCAAAACAGTGTTTTCGATCCGGACGAGGTCGAAGCGGAACGCACTGTAATTCTTTCGGAGCGCGAAGGATATGAAAATACACCTCAATTTGTGTTGAGGGAAGAGGTGCAAGCCATCGCCTACAAGGCGCACCCCTATCAATGGGGTATCATCGGTTGGCCCTCAGACCTTAAAACCATGACGCGCGATGACCTCTACAACTACTACCGCCAACGTTACGTTCCAAACAATGCAACGCTCGTTCTCGTTGGCGATTTTGATACCACCGACCTGATGAAAAAGGTTGAAACATACTTTGGACCGCTGCCTCCGGGTGAACCGATAGCGGACCCAAGCACAGTTGAACCGGAACAGCGTGGAGAGAGACGGGTCACAATCCGCAAGGAAGGGACGCTCGCTTATGTCGCCATCGTCTACCATATCCCCGCAGCCGGGCATCCAGACTTCTATCCACTCGAGGTAATTAGCACCGTCTTAAGTATGGGAAAAACGTCGCGTTTCTACCGCGCCTTGGTTGACAAACAGCTAGCAACTTCCGCCTATTTCTATCCAGATTTTTCCAAAGATGCAGGACTTGCTTGGACTTTCGCAGAGGCGCAGGTTGATGTAGATCCAGCCATACTCGAAAAAGCACTGTTAGAACAGATTGACCGTATCCAGAACGAGCGCCTTACAGAAGCAGAACTGGAAAAAGCAATCAATCAGACGGAGGCACATTTCATCTTTTCTCTTGATAGCGTTTCAAATCAGGCAGCTCAGATTGGTTACTATGAAACAGTCTACGATTACAAATACCTCGATACCTATCTCGACAATATTCGCGCTGTTTCCCCCGATCAAATTCGCGAAGCTGCCCAGAAGTACCTCGCGCAAGATAACCGGACGGTTGGATATTTTCAACCAATTTCACCGGGGCATGGTGGTACATCCGGCGAAGATGCTGCATCTACTCTGCATCATATAAGACAGCCCGTCTTTTTCAAATCCCAGGAGGAATTAAGCGATGAGTAACCATCAACCGGTAGCCACACGTCACACACTTGATAACGGTTTGACGCTGCTCATCCAAGAGAACCATTTCAATCAAACCGTTGCAATCAGTGGACGACTGAAAGCCGGTAGCATGTATGACAATGTGGGGCACTACGGGCTATCGGATGCTGTTGCCAATATGCTGACGAAAGGAACTGTAAATCGGACGTGGGAAGAGATTGCCGACGCGACCGAGTCCGTCGGTGCAAGTTTAGGCGCAGCGGCGAGTACGGAGACCGTAAGTATTGAGGGGCGCTTATTGTCAAAAGATTTCGATCGTGTACTTGATGTGCTTAACGACATCCTGCGTGCTCCCAACTTTCCGCAAGCGGAGCTCGAAAAACACCGACATCAGGTGCATAGCTGGCTGAAGGCGTGGGAGGATGAGACGGACGATGTCGCGGATCGCTTGCTCAGACAGGCTGTCTACCCCGATAAGCATCCCTACCACTGGCGCGTACAAGGAACGGAGGAATCGGTTAAACACATGCAAAGGGACGCACTCGTAGATTTCCATGCGTCCTATTATCGCCCCGATTCACTCATCTTGGCTATTGTCGGGGATGTCGAAACACAAGCGATTATTCAAAAGATCGACACCGCAATGGGGGATTGGATAGCAAATGGTCGGAAGCCACCCTTTACCATCCCCGCGGTCGAATATGGGGAGAAACAGATTGTCGTCCATCCCATGATGGATAAATCACAAGCGAATATCGAATTGGGGCATAAAGGAATCGCCCGGACAAATGCAGATTTTCACGCCACAAATCTGATGAACGCTGTTTTAGGAGGGAGCGCGGGGCTTGCTCGTCTGTTTGGGCGCGTGCGTGACATACAAGGTCTTGCTTATAGCGTCTGGAGCTCCTTCACTCCATTAATGGGCGAAGGGCTCTTCCATGCGAGTGCAGGCGTCAATCCAGGCAACGTGGATAAAGCCGTTAACAGTATCCTGCACGAAATCGAATTGATGAAATCTGATGGTATCACCGAAGAAGAATTCTCGGACGCGCAGAACTTAATTATTGGAAATTTCGCGCTCGCGCTCGAAACAAACAGAGGACTTGCTGCAGTGCTCCTAACTGCGGAGTTGTACGGATTAGGACTTGACTATCTTGAGAAACATGAATCGATTTACCGGAACCTCACCCGTGCAGAGGTAAACGCGGCTGCCCAGAAATATCTGCACCCAGATCTATGTAGTATCGCGATCGCGGGCCCGTATCAAGGCAAGACGATTGCGTAGAGAATGCTCATCTAATAACAAAGGAATTCGTGAGACAATGAGCCCAAAATCAACTTCCAACAATCGCGCTAAGTTTGTATGCTATCCAATGGTTGGCGGTATCGAACAACAAGCGTTTAATTTGCGAAAGACGTTAAAATGGATTCATAGTTCGCGGCCCTCTAAAGGAAGTGAAATTTGGAAATGGCTACAGATAGCATTTCGTCCTGGTAAGCCCTTGGTTGATAAATATGCCCAAAACATCTACTCTGTTCTTCTCAGCAGTCCGGGTTTGGTGGAAGTCGAAAACGGTAAGTGTCGGCTCACCCGTGACGGTTACATCGTACTTCATTCATCCTCGTTTGATCCTCTATTGGAGGTCTTTGCAAAAAACTTTGTTGGATTGATAGAAATAATGGAGATTTTGCAGAACCGTAATGAGTTGCCAATGAAGGTTTTGCTGCTAGAATGGTTTGCAACCACAAGTGATCGTTTTCATCGAATGCGTGGCTGGCGAGAAAGCCACATCTCCAATCAATTTCGGACCCGTGTGGACTGGCTACGTGCATTCGGTGTTATTGAGGTTGAGAATGGCAAATTTCGGCTTACCGCCGAAGGGCAACAATTTATGGTCGAACACCCACCTGAATCTCTACTCTTGAGCTCAGACGAAATTCAGGCGGAAGAAAAAATTATACATGCACAACTTAACGCTCCTTTCACAGCTTTCGATGAAACGGTTGCGCGGACAAACTTGGTGCGTCAAGCCTATATCCGCAGTCGCGTTTTCCGCAATATTGTCGTCGAACAGTATAATTATGCTTGTGCAGTTTGTAATTTTCGACTTAGTACACCTGACAACATGTATGAGATCCAAGCTGCACATATCATCCCACGCAGTAAGCAGGAACAGACGATCCGCGAAATGGGATTGGCCTGTGCGGTATCCATCATTGGATGTTTGATAAAGGTGTTATTTCAGTTCTTCCCGACTTGACAATCCGAGTTGCAGCTTACATCAAGGCACACAGCGGAGATTCATCAGGAGCTCAGATAGTTCAGTATGCTGAACAACCTATTCGTTCCACCGTTAAGAGTATACCCCTGCAACATTAGCCCTCGAGTGGCATAACGAGAATGTTTTTATTGATTAAAGGCTCAGATAAAAAGAAAGTGCAAAACGTAAAGAGAAACCGAGTTTTCAAGAAAAAACTCGGTTTCTTTGCACTATGACGGGCAGCAGATTATTGAAAAAACTGAAGCAGAAAGTAGAATTCTGGATGGTTGTCAGGAACAACGCTTTTTGCTCATGATCTCGCTATGCTCCCGCCTCCATTCCACTTGGGATTAGAAATGTGCAAGTTTTTCTGAACTTCGGCGAATCAGAAAACAGCGCGAATGGAGTCTTCCTCAACCTGTTATTGATGACTATGAAAATGAGGTTATCATTTATTTCTGAAAGAGCTTCAGATTTCTGGTTTGATAATGAGACTGATATAGCTCACTTGGAAGAGAAGTATCAGGAGGGGGTTACTCGATTGCAGGCACTTCTATCCGGAATAAATTAAGGAGTCACCCAATCTGCTCTAATTTGTCTCCTATGATGATCCCTGGACAACCAACTCGAAAGGCAGCATTAACACTTTCGCAGCTATCGCCAATAATCAACCTCACCTGAGCTTTGAACACAAATCTCTTAATTAAGGGAGCCTGCCGCCAAAAGTCAATTTGTAAGAGGATAATGCAAGCAAAGAGAAACAGCAATGGTCCTGAACAGCGATAACTGGGCTGATTTACCAGAGAAAGAGCAAGTTTATAGACTACGTAAACTTGCTGATGCAGCTTTAGAACAATTCAGTTTTAACGGGTACCGGCTCACTTTTCTACAGCATCTCGTGAACACAACGTTTCGTCTGGACTGCAATGAAGGATGCTACCTTGTGCGAATCCACAGAGCGAGAACACAGAGAGCAGTAGAGTCCGAATTGAGTTGGCTTGAGGCGCTTGCGGACGAGACAACACTATCTGTGCCGATACCACAGCGTTCTCTCGATGGAAAGATGACTGCGGTAGCGAAACAGGTTGGGGTGCCAGAGTCTTATCCCGTAACAGTTCTCTCTTGGCTTAAGGGGCGGATACTTCCTCAAGACCGTCGTTTGGCACAACACTTTTATCAGCTTGGACAGCTTGTTGCCGAACTCCACCATCACGCCCAACACTGGACACCTCCTTTTGCACTGGACAGACCTCTGTACGATGCTACCAGTGTACTAAGAACTGATAGCGTTGTCACCTATAAGCAACTGCCAGAGGAGGTTCAGGGTTGGCTGCACGCGCTGTATGAGCAGTTACAACAAATCGAACACCTACTTGGGAAAAACCCTGAGTGGTTTGGATTGATACACTCAGATCTAAGTTTTGGTAATGTACTTTTCACGCCTGATGCGGTTTCGCCTATTGATTTTGATGACTGCGGGTTTGGCTACTACCTCTACGATTTGGCTGTTGTATTAGCGGGACCCTGGGAAAGACCCGGCTTTCAACAGCGTCGCGACGCTCTTTTGCAGGGGTACCGAGAGATGCGTGAATTACCCGATGAGCAGCTTGTCCTCATTCCTACCCTCATGGCTATGCGCGCTGCGTCGCTAGGACAGTGGGACTGCGTTAGAACTTTGTTACATACCTCCTACGTAGACCTTTGAACAAAATAAACGCAGCCAATTTTCTTATATAATCCAAGTTGCTATTCCTTGAAAACCTATCGAGTTGACGTTAAAGATATTTTTTTTAGGCTTTCGCTCCAGAGGGGCGCAATGTGTGTAGCACACATGAAGTTTCATACATAAAGGATTCGTCGCGATTCGGAAGGTCAGCCCCCTACCGCTTGTTTTTTGTAGGAGGGAACTCCAATTCCCGACTATTGCGATAGTGTTATCTCTGCCCAATTGCGATTAACAGATCCGGACGATTTGAACCGATAGCGTCAACCCCGAAATCCATGACACGCTGTATCTCCTCAATCGTGTCAGGATTCCAAGCACGAATCTGGAGACCGTGTGCATGCGCTTTCTGAACGAGATCCGCATCAATGTTCAGATGTTGGATATGTATCGCTTCCGCTCCCATATCGATTGCCTGTTCACACGCATCGGGCGGCGGAGTCGCCCACAACGCTCCTAATCTTAAGTTCGGATTTAATTGACGTGCTTCCCGCAGCCGGTCATGGACAAACGAGGTCAGCAGCACCCCATTTTCTAGGTTGTTTTGCTTAACGGCTTCGATGACCGGTTCGGCGGTGCCGGGCCCTTTCAGTTCAATCTGAAGGATCACCTTGCCGCGCACCAGATCTATCACCTCCTGTAGCGTCGGGATGCGCTCTCCTTTGCCAGCGTCCAACTGTTTCACCTCTGCTAAGGTGAAGTCGGCGATTGCCCCATCCCCGTCGGTTGTCCGATCTACGGTGACATCGTGGATGACCACCAAGTGTTGGTCGCGCGTGAGATGCACATCAATCTCGATCTGATCAACGCCGAGATCTATCGCTTTTTGCATGGATAGTAGTGTATTTTCAGGTTCAAGTTTTGCTGCGCCCCGATGTCCGGTAAGAATCATTTGAGTCCTCTCGTTAGTTGTGGTTATGTTGAAGCCCTTTCACAGCTGCGATAATATCTTCATGTTTGGGGAGATCAAACTGATGTGAGCCAATATACATGAAACGGATAGTTAAGTCCTTATCGATCACGAATGTCGCGGGACGAGCGATATTGTACGCATCAAGTCCCAGCCAATGGTACACTCCGTAGCTTTTAATCACCCCTCGCTCTTTATCCGTGAGCAGCGGAAAGGTGATATCGTGCGTTTCGGCATATCGACGCACTTCACGGGGCCATTGACCAACGATGCTAAGTACAGCAGCCCCCAATTCTGTGTACTCGTCGCTGGCGTGCTGAAGGTCTCCTAACTGGCGACGGCTATTCGGTCACCATGTGCCTCGAAAGAAGGCGAGAATAACCGGCTGTTGACCGAGATAGGACTCTAGGGTTACGGTTTGACGCTGAACAGAGGGTAATGTGAATAACGGTGCCTTATTACCGATTTTGAGAATCTTATTTTTTCGTGGCATAATTCACTCGTCAGTCCTGGGGATTATGTTTCAGTGGTTAAACGCTATTCCAATTCGTGACGAATCCGTTCGGCGAGGGTTTCCGTATTGCTGTCGTTCAAGTGGAGTGGATTAACCAGCAGTTTACCCTCTGGGAGACCGCCGTGGCTAACATAAATCGGTGGAACACCGTTTCGGAGGCTGTGGCAAATCTCCATCGCGCCCCGAGCAACAGCCGCTTCATCAATCGTGATTTCCAACAGTGGGAGACTTTCTCCATCCCCTTTGTCACGGAGGCTGCATTGTACAGGAGCGCCGCTCAGCTTTTCTACTATCCGATTGAGGCGAGTGTATGCCTTGGAGCCCTCTTCGTCATAGGCGCCAGAAGTGAAAAGATCCAACGCCACGAGCAGCGCAACAATCTCCTCTTTTGATACCTTAAAACCGCGCCCGATGCCGTGTCGCGGGATGCCCTTAAGTTTTGTCTTATTGATAAGTGTTGGCGGTGGATTCCAAAGTTCTAAGTGGTCGTCCATATCTAACAGCTGTGCGATGGCGGATCCAATGAGATCACGGCGCCCACAGAGAATCCCAGTTGATTGAGGTCCCCGAATAGATTTGCCGCCGCTGAACGCTACCAAATCGGCGCCCGTCGCCGCAATTGATTTGAGGTTGCTACGCGGGGGAAGTTCGCCGGCTGCGTCTACCAGTACAGGAAGGTGATGCTGATGTGCGACATCAACTAACTCTTTGAGTGGAGGCCTAGAGGTTGGACTGTATACGTAAAGGACCCCTGCGGTATTCGCCCCAAAAGCCGCTTCATACTCCCACGTTTCAGTTCGCCGTACCCCTGCATTTGCAACGATTTCGTTGAAACCGACTTCCACAAGCCGCGCACCTGCGGCTCTTACTGCGTGGTCGTAACCACTTCGCTGCTCTCGGGCGATAATAATTTCGTTGGGAAATCCGTCGCAGTGCGGTAGCTGCTCCATTCGTCCCAAGTCGTAACCTGTTAAAATTGCAGCGGTGCCTAGAGTCAGGGCGGACGCAGCACCGGCGGAAACCAAACCGGTTTCCGTCCCGGTCGCTTCCGCAATAACTTTGGATGCGGCTGCCTGAAGCTGTTCAAGCGGCACCGACGCACGAGCAGCCTCGTTAAACGCATTCAGTACCGCATCGGGCATCGGCGCACCGCCGAGACGAGTCACCGATCCGGAGGCGTTGATAATCGGTGTAACTCCAAATTGTTCGTAAATTCCCATAGATATTTCCAATCTTATTAATTACTATTAAGGCTAACATGACAACACCACACACACGCGAAACACTCACACACGACCTGAAAAACCTAGGCGTTGAACTAGGGGATACCCTCTTTATTCACTCCTCCTTTAAGAGCCTCGGACCTGTTGAAGGCGGGGCAGAAACTGTGGTCAGTGCACTGGAGGACGCTGTTGGACGAGAGGGACTCATCTTGATGCCTTCGTTCAATCTCCTAGATGGAAGAGAGTTACGGGTGAACACATGGAACGTCGAAACGACACCGTCCACAGTCGGATGGCTCACCGAATTTTTCCGCCAGATGCCATACACCTACCGCTCCGACCACTACTCCCACTCCGTCGCCGCGCGAGGAAAAGATGCGAAAGCGTTTGTGAGCACCCATCTCAGTCGTGAGGGATATAAATCACCGTGGGACCATGAGCCGTGGGGCAAGACTTACGGCACACACTCCCCAATGCAGAAGGCGTATAAAGCCAACGGAAAACTACTCATGCTTGGCGTGGACTACAACACTTCTACGTATATCCATTTTGTGGAAGTCCTCTATTGGCATGAGCTGCTTGAACAGGACCCCGAAACGCCCTACCCCGCGTTGGATAGACCGTTGCTCGGAGCGTTCTGGGACCAAGTCGGGGTGCTAAACCGGGGATTGCTGGGAAATTCTAACTGCCGACTCTTTCGCATTCAGCCATACATCCACACCCTCTTGCGTGAGGTCAAGAACAACCCCTTTCCTTATCTGAAGACGCGCCTTCCCAAACACCTCCACAGCCAGCCAAGGGACTGAAGCAACCCTTCTCCTTATAGGGGTTACGCACTTCAGATTGTAGTTGCCCGCCTGTCCCGATTCATCGGGGATTTATCGGGCGTATTGTAGTTGCCGACGGCGATAAATCGCCAAACTACAGGGCGTTGAGTGCTCAACTGCGTAAGTCCTATCCTTATCTAAAAACGTGCCCCGACAATCCCTTGAGCCGATCAATCCCTTAATGGGGGTTTAATCTCTTTATTGATAGCCCAGTCGGGGTAATAGTTATACACCTCTGCACCGGGATATGGAGTGCCGAGCGGCTGCGGCGGCGCATAAAACGGTCCCGACATCCCTATCATGACCGACATGATGAATTGCAATCCTACGGATCGGAGTGTGCGAGCGGAGCGTACATTCCAAGGCGCGGTTGAAGCAAAGACGAACCGGTTATTTTCCAATATCCAACGTCCAGCTGCGCTGACCACAGCACGCCCTAATCCACGTCCTTTCGCTTCCGGTACGGTGTCAATGCCGATCTCCCAAACGCTATCATCTTCAGCATGAACCGCTGCAAGTGACACTAATTTGCCATCCTCAAAGATGCCGAAACCGGTCATCGCCTCATCTTCAAAGCAGTGCCAGAAAATACGATGATCGACCGTTTCTGCCAATTCCTCCGCGGAAAGCTGTACAGGACGGTCATCCCCGGCATCACGAAAACAGTTCTCATCAGCAACATAGAACCAACTCGGTCCCCACACCCCGCAGCCATCAGGCAGCAATACACGCGCAAGCTCATACCCGCCGAATGTCGAAAACAACTCCTCCAACGTCAGATTTGCAACGATCGGTTTAAGCTGTGCGAGCCATTTCCTTTCCGTTGTGACAAGACCACGTTCACCAACCCTTGCCGCGAACAGCGGGCTTGGTGCGCCTTCCTCGGTCTCAACTACCGGTATCGGATCTGAACCTACCAGATCCAGATTTGCCCCAATCTTCGCGTCCAGCCATGGACGAAGGGGTTCGATAAGGTTTGATGCGTTCATCGCTGTTATTTCCCTTCAGATTCGTGCGTGGCATATCTATGTTTCGTTATAGCGTCTTCCCGCTGTATGCCTACGCGTTACCAACTTTTATTTCTTGTGCATCTTTGCGCGTTGATTTTTCGGGGATGATAGGCGATTATAAGGAAATAATCAAGGAAAAAAATATGGGATATGACTACTTGTGAATCTAGCGGACATTGGTGCAGTCTAAAAACAAAAAAACACTTTCGCCCCCGACAGGTGCGACTTCCAACCGCACCGGTTTGGAGGCAACTGTAGGTCGAGATTCATATCTCGACACCCAATTGTGTGCACTTTTTCAGGATGTTTTACATGCTAACTATCAACTAACGTCATCAAAAGGCACATTTTCTACGACCACAACCTTGACGTTCAATCTCTGGCATGATTTTTCTCTGTTTAGAACTTCGCACGGTTAGAGGTATGAGATAGAGAGAAAGTTATTGGTGGGAAAACTCTAAAGAAAGGACAAAAATATTGCACAGAATGTTAAGAACTACCATTCTAATCACGTTTGGGCTGCTCATTATCTGTATAATCGGCGGTTGCGATGATGATCCACCTGAGGAGGTTACAGATTCGCCGCAATTAGAAGATGATGTGTCACTATCCGCTATAACGGTCATGGTAGATCCGGTAGATTCATCAGAAGTCTATATTCTACCATCGGGAATCTATATTCCACCCTACCCAGAATTCACGTTGACGTTTAATGAGGAGGTTGTAGCCGTGACAGTCAATGGCACAACCGCCGCAGGTTCGGGGCTCAATTGGGAGTGGAGTGCACAGCATGCTTTACCCTATGGACCTGTAAAACTGAACATCAAATGGACAAACCGAGATGGTTCAAAAGGTTTTAAAACGGTTGGTCCTTATACAGTTATAGACAATAGCGGGGAGCCTCCTGCAATTACAAGTGGTACAGTAGCAGATGGTGCTATAGATGTCAATCCTGGACCAATCAATGCGGCCGGCTTCCGGTATGATTTTGATGAAGATGTTATAGGTGCCATTGCGCTGACTGATGAGGAAGGTGCTGACCTCCATTGGAATGGAATCGTTGTAGGTCAGACAGCAACCCTAACGGCGGTGGCAGGACAAGAACTCGCCAACGGAACAACCTACAAGATTGAAATTGATGTCAAAGACGGGGCTGGCAATTCACTTCAAGCAACGCTTATTTTCGTAACCAAACCCAAGTGATATATCCTCTTCAAGAAAGGGCTAAAACGATGCACCAACTCTTAAGAACTGCCATTCTAATCACGTTTGGAATGCTCATTATCTGTATAATCGGTAGTTGTGCTAATGATAGGACTGAGGACATTGTGTCCCCGCCAGAATCAGAGGCTGATGTTGGTCCGCCGTCTGCAACATCCGTTGTGATCGATCCACTACCACGAGGATATGTTGTTATTCCTCAATGCATAGAATTCACTTTCACGTTTAATGAGGGAGTGGTAGCAGTGACAGTCAATGAAACACCCGCGACAGGTTCGGGGCTCAATTGGGAATGGTTCGGCGGCTCTTTATCCGAAGGACCGACCACTCTGAAAATCGTGTGGATAAACCGAGATGGCTCTACGGCTTTTGCAGAAGCGGGTCCTTATCACGTTGTATCGGGGTGCCCCGGAGACCCTCCCCATATTGCGAGTAGTACAGTAACCGATGGGGCTGCAGACGTCGATCCTGCACGCATCAATGCGGGAGGCTTCCGGTTTGACTTCACCGAACCCGTCACAGGCACCATTAGGTTGACTGATGAGGCTGGTGCCAACCTTAACTGGATTGGAACCGTGGCGGACCAAACAGCAACGTTGACCCCGGTTGCAGGACGGGAGTTGGTCAACGAGACGACCTACAAGATTGAAATTGATGTTAAAGATGGGGTTGGCAATTCACTTCAAGCGACGATTACTTTCGTTACCAAACCCAAGTGATACAGCCTCTTTAAGAAAGGGCTAAAGCGATGTGCGAACTTTTAAGAGCGGGCATTCTAATCACGCTTGGAATGCTCATTACCTGTGTATTCGGCGGGTGTGGTGATGATGATCCACCACAATCGGAAGATGATGTTGGACCGCCCTCTGCGACAGAGGTTGTGATAGATCCATCACCAGGTGTAAGCACTGATGGAGTTGTCTATCAAATTCCACCCAACGCAAAATTCGCGTTGACGTTTAATGAGGGGGTCATAGCAGTGACAGTCAACGACACACCTGCTTCGGGTTCAGGGCTCAATTGGCAGTGGAGTGCACAGCCCGTTTTACCCTATGGATCTGTAACTCTGAAAATCACGTGGACAAACCGAGACGGTTCAGGGGGTTTTGCAACAAGTGGCCCTCATGAAGTTGCCGACAATGGGGGTGGCGGAACACCTGCCGAAATTACGGTTGGTACCGTGTCAGATGGGGCAGCAGATGTTGACCCTGGACCAATCAATGCGGCCGGCTTTCGGTTTGATTTTGATGAACCCATTACAGGAACCATTAAACTGACTGATGAGGCGGGGGCTAACCTCAACTGGATTTCAAACGTGGCTGATCAGACAGCAACTCTGACGGCAGTTGCAGGAGGGGAACTTGTCAATGAGACAACCTACAAGATTGAAATTGATGTCCACGATGGGGCTGGCAATCAAACTCAAAGGACGATTACTTTCGTTACCAAGCCCAAGTAATACCTCCTTTTTAAGAAAGGACTAAAGCGATGTGCGAACTTTTAAGAGTGGGTATTTTAATCACATTTGGGATGTTTATTATCTGTATAATTGGCGGTTGTGGTGATGATCCACCAGAAGGGGTTACGGACCCAGCCAATCCAACAACAAGCGGGGTTACACCCCCACGAACTGATGATGGCCCCCCGCAGCCAGTACTACCATTCAATGTAACTCCTGCTCCGGGTGCGGAAATTCCCTCAAGTCCCCAGTTTTCACTGACCTTTGATCCGGCTGTTGTAGCGGTAGCAGTCAATGGTGTTGCAGCCACCGGATCCGACCGCAACTGGACCACATCGCCGATGCTACAGGAAGGAGACGATCAAATTCTGGTTGTTAGCTGGACATACCCAGACGGTCGTTCCGGCTCTCAGGCGGTTGGTCCTTATACGGTTAGGATCCCGGATACGACGCCGCCAAGAATCACGGCTGGCACGGTAACTGATGGAACCGTAAATGTCGATCCCGCGCTGCTCAACGCCGGTGGTTTCCAATTTGGTTTCCACGAAGCCGTCACGGGAAGCATTAAGCTGACCGATGAGGCAGGTACTGACCTCAACTGGCTTGTAACCTTGGGAGGGCAGACCGCAACATTGACCGCAGTTGCAGGACAGGAACTGGTCAACGAGACAACCTACAAGATTGAAATTGATGTCCATGATGGTGCTGGCAATCGACTAGAGACGACGATTACTTTCGTTACTAAACCCAAGTGATATATCCTCTTTAAGAAAGGACTAAAACGATGTGCAAACTTTTAAGAGTGGGTATTCTAGTCACATTTGGGATGTTGATTACCTGTATAGCCAGTGGTTGCAGTGATGACTCACCGGAAGTAGTTACGGACCCGTCCAATCCAACGACAAGCGGGGTCACACCCCCACGAACTAATGATGCCCCTCCGCCTCACACAGGATCCCCAGTTATCGTAGATCCTTCTCCGGGTGAGGAAATTACCCCAAATACCCAGTTTTCACTGACCTTTGATAATCCGGCTGTTGTAGCAGTGACAGTCAATAGTGTTGCAGCCACCAGAGCTTACAACCATTGGACAGTATTGCTGACGCTACAGGAAGGAGCCTCTCAAACTCTGATTGTTCGCTGGACAAACCCAGACGGTAGTTCCGGCGTTCATGCGGTTGGCCCTTATACTGTTAGGGTCCCGGATACGATGTCGCCAAGAATCACGACTGGCACGGTAACTGATGGAACCGTAAATATCGATCCCGCGCCACTTAATGCTGGTGGGATTGAGATTACCTTCGATGAAGCTGTCGCAGGAACTATTAAGCTGACCGATGAGGCGGGTGCCGACCTCAACTGGATTGCAAACTTGGCTGGTCAGACCGCAACCTTGACCGCGGTTGCAGGACAGGAACTGGTCAACGAGACAACCTACAAGATTGAAATTAATGTCCACGATGGTGCTGGCAATCCACTACAGACGACGATCACTTTCGTTACCAAACCCAAGTGACATCTGTTCTTTGAGAAAGGACTAAAACGATGCACAAACTTTTAAGAACTGCCATTCTAATCACACTTGGAATGCTTATTATCTGTATAATCGGTGGTTGCGGTGATGATGGTCCACCCGAAGAAGCTGTGGAACCGACGCAAGTCGAGGATGACATTCCACCTCACACAGGACCCCCATTCCAGGTAAGTCCTGCTCCAGGTGCAGTAATTCCCCCAAATCCCGAGTTTTCACTGACCTTTGAACAGGGGGCTGTAGGGGTGAAGGATGTTGTAGCGGTGGCAGTCAATGGTGTTGCAGCCACCGGATCCGGCCTCAACTGGACCGTATCGCTGACGCTACAGGAAGGGGAGGTTCTAACGCTGAATGTTGGCTGGACAAACCGAGACGGTAGTCCCGGTGCTACGGTGACTGGTCCTTATACTGTTAAGGTCTCGGGTACGCCGCCAAGAATCACGAGGTGGACAGTGGCTGATGGAGACGCAGATGTCGACCCTGCGCCGATTAATCAAGGCGGTCTGCGGTATGATTTCGATGAACCCATCACAGGAACTATTAAACTGACCGATGAAGCAGGTGCCGACCTCAACTGGATTGCAACCGTCGCAGGTCGAACAGCAACATTAACCCCGATTGCGGGACAGAAACTCGCCAATGAAACAACCTACAAGGTTGGAATTGATGTTCAAAATGGCACTGACGATCGGCTTCAAATAACAATTACTTTTCTTACCAAACCCAAGTGATACACTTCCTTCCGAACAGAATACTCCTTTCGTTTCTGAAATTATAGATTTACGGCTAAACGTATGGTATAATCCTGTACCGTTGATTGCTCAAGCAACCCAATTGAATAGGAGACCCATTCTGGATATCGGTGTGGCATTTTTGCGACGACGGTGTGGCAGAGTTTCGACAACCTATTCGTGATCATGAGATTCTCTTTGAAATCATAGCTCATGTCAAAACATAAGCAAAGTTCGCTTGAGAAGGCGTTTTCCGAAGGATCCAGCTTTCATGGAATAGACTGTATATGCTTCGAGATAACTGTGGTATCTAAATTGCTTATGGTCAATGCACTATGTAAATTTCGTTTGGTAATAATTCACGTCAGATTTTTCTATCTGCGTTGCAAGGCGACCAAAACCTATACACTTTCAAACATTAGGAGGAATCATGAAACAGGTAATTATCCCAATCACTTGCATTCTGTTCATCATCCTTGCAGGATGCGGCTCGAAAAAAACGGTCGAGCGCATCGAAGTCGAAACAACCATTGACCTTTCCGGACGATGGAATGACACCGACTCCCGCCAAGTATCCGAGGCCATGATTGCAGATTGTCTCAACCACGCGTGGATCTCACGGCACACCGTTGGTGCCGAAGGCAAAAAGCCGGTTGTTATTGTTGGAGCGGTCCGCAACCGGAGCACCGAGCATATTGCAATTCCTACCTTTGTCAGCGATATTGAACGTGCGTTCATTAATTCCGGCTTGGTATCTGTCGTCGCCAGTGCGCTCGAGCGGGGTGAGCTACGTGACGAGAAAGGAGACCAGAGCAAATTTGCCAGTCTCGAAACGGTCAAGGCAATGGGGCAAGAGTTAGGTGCGGACTACATGATGACGGGGCAGATCAACACGATCGAAGACCGTGAAGGCGGGAAACAGGTCACATTTTATCAAACCGATCTGACCTTGACCAACATCGAAACCAATGAAAAAATATGGATTGGTCAAAAGAAAATCAAGAAATTCATCGAGCGAAAGCGAGCAGCATTTTAGAAAGAGCAAGCCATGCAAACTGTGAAAATCCTGCCACTCTTGGCACTGCTATGCCTGAGTCTTGGGTGTAGCCCTTACAGCATGGAGGAGGTGCGGATCGCTTTTGAAGAGGGTGATTTTGATACTGCACTGATTGAACTGGATGCGGGCGGTAAGGGAGAAGCTAAGTTACCGTATCTTTTCGAGCGTGGGCTTATTTCCCACTACGGTGACCGGTATGATGAGAGTAACCGCACATTTGAGCTCGCTGAGATTACCTCGGACGACCTGTACACCAAAAGTATCTCACGGGAAACCGTTTCACTCCTCACTTCAGATAATCTCCGTTCATATGCTGGAAGCCAATATGAGCGGCTGCTGATCCACTACTACCGCGCATTCAACTACGTCTATCTAAATCTGCCAGACGACGCACTCGTTGAGTGTCGGAAAGCGAGCGGTCTGCTGCAGTTCTATGCCGATGCCGACGAGAATTACGAATTTGTCGGCGCTGCGTTCATCGCTTATCTATCCGGTATCCTCTACGAGTGGGCGGGGGATTGGAACGATGCCTTCATCGCCTATCGCTGGGCAGAACGGGCCTATAGGCAGTACGAAGAGGCTTTCGGGTTTCCTTTCCCACAGGATGTCGGGGCGTCTCTGGTACGTCTCGCGAGGAAGTTAGGTTTTCAAGAGGAATTTGAGAGATATGCGGCAACCTACGGGGAACCACCGGAGAACATTCCCGATTCAGGCGAACTCATCCTGCTCTACGAAACCGGGTTCGTACCTCACAAAATCGAGGAAAACATAGTCTTCCCCATTCTCAAGGTCGATCCCATTTTCCAAGAAGATGCCGATCGAGACGAAAAAAAGGTGCGTGAGTATTCGCGCACGCTGATGCGCAGACGAAACCGACGATATAAAGAAATTGAAGTCGAATACCTCTTGCGGGTTGCGATTCCCGCCTACCGCTCAAATCGGCCAAGGATCGTCGGTGTTGACGCAAGCACAACGCATGGGCAAGTCTCTGGGGTTCTGGTTGAGGATGTTGAAGCTGCAGCAATGAAAACCTTTGAATCTGAGCTACCAACGATTATGCTCCGCACCGTTGTGCGTGGTGTGTTAAAATATCTCGGTTTTCGTCGCGCTAATCAACAAGGGGAACTCGCCGGGCGGCTGGTCAACTTGCTGAATGTTGTCACCGAAAGTGCAGACACCCGTTCATGGCAAACCTTGCCTAATCAAATTTTTCTTCTGCGGCTGCGTTTGCCAGCGGGCACCCACAATGTGACGCTTTCGTTCTCTAACCGCGCCAACCGACAAGTTAAAACGGACAGGTTAGAGGATGTCGTCATTCGGGAAAATGACAAGACGTTTCTGAATTACCGCACGTTTGAGTGAAATTTTCCCCATTTTGTGCCTTGATTATCTATGGGGAGAGGTATGGCTTGAGGAATTGCCCGGTATAAGAGTCGGGCTTCTGGGCGACGGATTCGGGCACTCCCTCTGCGATAATCGCTCCACCACGATGTCCACCTTCTGGCCCAAGATCGATAATATGGTCTGCGGTCTTGATTACATCGAGATGGTGTTCAATCACCAGCACCGTGTGTCCCCCATCAACCAGTTGGTTCAAGCTATCCAGCAGCTTCTGAATATCGGCGAGGTGCAACCCAGTGGTGGGTTCATCAAGGATATAGAAGTTATGCTTGCCCCGTTTGATTTTGCCCAGTTCGTTTGCCAGCTTTACCCGCTGTGCTTCCCCACCTGAGAGAATAGGTGCCGGGTGTCCTATCTGCAAATAGCCCATACCCAGATCGTTTAGAACATTCAGTTTATGATGGATGAGCCGCTGATTCGCAAAGAAATCAACGCCCTCCTCGATCGACATCTGCAGCACCTCTGCGATGTTTTTCTCGTTGTAGGTGACCTCAAGCGTTTCATCGTTGTATCGTGCTCCCTTGCAAGCGGGACAAGGGACCTCTACGTCAGGCATAAAGTGTAATTTGGTCGTGATTTGACCCTCACCGCCGCATTCCTCACATCGTCCACCCTTGACATTAAAACTGAATCGTGAAGGCGTATAGTCGCGTGCTTGCGATTCTGGAGTGCTTGCAAAAAGCTTTCGGATGTTATCGTAGAAGCCGATGTAGGTCGCCGGATTGGAACGTGGAGAGCGCCCGATTGGCGATTGATCGATATTGATTACATCACTGATATATTCATATCCCTCAACGTTATCATGGTCTCCTGATAAAACACGGCTATCGTGGAAGATCGAATAGAGTTGCTTGTAGAGAATCTCGTTGATCAGTGTACTCTTGCCAGATCCCGACGCCCCCGTGATGCAGATAAAAAGCCCTAAAGGGATCTCTACATCAATGTTCCTAAGATTGTTCTCTCGCGCTCCACGAATGATGATCGAAGTTCCGTTCACATCCCGACGGTCTTGCGGGATTTTAATGCTCTGTGCTCCGCTCATATACTGTCCGGTTAGCGAGACCGGATTATTCAAGACTTCATCAGCAGGTCCCTCTGCAACTATCTTCCCACCATGAATTCCAGGTCCGGGACCCAATTCGATAATGTGATCTGCGGCTCGGATCGTGGCTTCGTCATGCTCCACTACCACGACAGTATTCCCAATGTCTCGCAGCTGTCTCAGCGTTTTGAGCATCTTAATGTTATCTTTGGGATGAAGCCCAATTGTCGGCTCGTCCAGCACATATAGCATCCCCATCAGACCGGAGCCGATCTGCGTTGAGAGACGAATACGCTGCGATTCCCCTCCCGAAAGCGTCGCTGATCGCCGGTTGAGGTTGAGATAGTCTAAACCGATGCCGAGCAGCAGCTCAATCCGGGTCGTGAGTTCTTTAATGACCCGTGTTCCCGCTTCTCTTTTCTGTTCTGGGAGTGACGTTATCCCGTCCAGAAAATCCTTCAATTCTTCAAGGTGTATATCGCCCAGCTCATGGATATGTTTATCTTTGATGGTGACAAGGAGTCTCTGGTTTTTTAGTTTGCTGCCATCGCAATCAGGGCAGGTGTGTTCGACCATCACCTTCCGTAGGTACTCCTCCATTCCTGAATGGGCTTCCCCACGCTTGCGGTAGTGCCGATAGTGTCGATCGATCCGGTTAATAATCCCGTCAAACTCAATCTCTCTGCCAACATGATGGTGCGTTACCTGTTTCGCGCCTTCCGGCATAACAATCTTGATCTTTTCGCCTCTCGTTCCATAGAACACGAGATCGACAACCGCGTCGGAGAGGTCTTTAAATGGCGCGTCAAGGCTGAAATTGTAGTGCTGTGCGAGGCTGTACATCATCCGACCATCCCAACGATCAGGGTCGTAATTAAAGGCTTGTTTCACGAACGCCCCTTCTACGATACTGCGGGTTTTATCTGGGACAAGCAGGTCGGGGTGAACTTGGAGGTAAGTGCCCAATCCAGAACAGGTCACGCAGGCACCGGTCGGCTCATTAAAGGTGAAGTGGTGTGGGCCCAACTCACCCATAACGATACGATGTTCGGGACAGCCAAAGTCTTTGTAGAACGCATTAATGTCTTTATCAGTTTTATCAGGGCTTAGAATATGGAAGCTCATGAATCCTTCACCAACGAGCATTGCGTGGTCAAGGGCAGCAAGGATCTGTTTGTCAATATCCGCCTTGACAACAAATCGGTCAACAATGGCTTGAATGTTGTATTCCAGCTGTTCGTCCAGTTCAATCTCTTCGCTGAGATCATGTAGATCGCCATTAATCCGAACTCTGCGGCACCCTTTCAGACGAACATCATCAAGAAGATAGGGATAATCTTCGCCGTAAATCTTGAACACTGGTGCATAGATCTCAAGTTCAGTGCCCTCAGGCAATGAGAGGATATGCTCCATCAACTGATAGGGGGTGCGGGTTGGGACTTCGGCCCTACAGTAAGGGCAGTGAGAAATCCCGATTGTTGCGAATAGCATCCGCATATAGTCATAGAGGTCGGTCATCGTGCCCACAGTCGAGCGCGGGTTCATGGTGACTGTTTTCTGTTCAATCGACACAACAGGGGACAGTCCATCAACAAAATCGACATCCGGTTTCTTTAACTGTGCGACGAAGCGTTTGGCATAGGTAGACATCGATTCTAAAAAGCGGCGCTGCCCTTCGGCATAAACCGTTTCAAACGCAAGTGAGGACTTCCCAGAGCCGCTAATGCCCGTCACAACCACCAGTTTATTGCGGGGAATTTCGATGTTTATATCTTTTAAATTGTTCTCTCTCGCACCTCTTATACTGATCGTTTCCCTCATCCCAATCTCCTTTTATAACGGTTCTCCACCCGCATATCGGCTTCTCTAAATAATTATGTTATAGAATTTAAAAGTTAGGACTTACGCAGCGCGTTTATAAGTCCCCCTGATAAGGGGGATTTAGGGGGTTAAAAGTAAAAAATCTATCCCCGTGTGCTAAATATGCATAAGTCTTGAAACTGTTACGTTCCTCTTTCTCAAAATTCCTGATTGTAAAAATATGCTACACATAACATAAGTATATCATTTCTTTGTGGGCTATTCAAGGAGACTTTTCCGCTAAGATCCAATCTCTCCGAATCTATCAATCACCTCTCTGTGTGAAGCGGTGCCTGTTGTTCCAATCTTAGTAACGGTAATCGATGCAACGAGGTTTCCAAGCTGTGCCGCTTCAAGGTAGCTAAAGCCACCGCAAAGCGTCGCCACCATTGCAGCAGAAACACTGTCCCCTGCTCCCACTGGATCTGTCTCTGTCTCAAGTGGAATGCCCTGTACATGCTCAATCTGTCCATCGTGGAACACCAAGATGCCTTCCGAACCAACGGTCACAAAAAGTGGCTTTTCTGTCCGGGCCGTTAAGATCTGCCCGCATCGCTTCGCCTCCGCTATATCGACCTCTTCCCCGGTCCAGTCCGGATCTACAGCACGTTTTACTTCAAATCGGTTTGGCTTCACAGTAATATTACGGTATTTTCCGATCCGCGTCCGAGAATCTGCAAAAACGATCTTGCTCGGAAACTCCGTAGCTATACGGCAGATTTCCGTCCGGACCCGATCCGTGACAACACCCAAATTGTCGCGCGGTATCTGATCACCGACGATTACTCCTTCCACTTGTGGCACGCATTGACGCAAGGCATCAAGCACGCTATCTTCCACCTCAGATTGCATTATAGATTGGTTCTCAATATCAAATCGAGGACCTTCTGTCTCAATCCCTTCATATCCGCGATGGATGGGTTTGAGATAGGTTGGAGTAACGCGATCCGGGGCAGTAATCATGAAATCTGTAATACAACCGTTGGCCTCCAGACGTTCCAGCAAGGTGCTTCCAAACCCATCTTCACCGATCACGCCGAGCGTATAAATTTCGCCGACCTCTAGCGCGGCGAGGTTGTTCGTGACAGTTCCCACAGCACCGGGGCTATACCGTTGGTCTACCACTGGATTCGTGTGCCAAGGAGTCTCTAACGACAGGGTGGATTTTGTTTTATCAACTATCCAATATGCATCGAGATAAAAATCCCCGACAACCAAAATTCTTCGTTCTCGAAACCCTTCCATAATTGTTCTTAGGCGTGCTTCATCCATAGAATCTCCTTCTGTGCGAATCCGTGTGTATCCACTTTTGCATTGACGAGGGCTTTTTGCTCGTGTTACGATTGTTACCCGTTTCTGGTACTAGGGAGATTCCAATTACTTTATCAGGTTTTCACTGTTGGTTCAAGAGGAATGAGAAATGGTCGCTAATGTTGCGCATCGGGGTGCTTCAGGAAACTACCCCGAAAATACCTTAATCGCCTTTCAGAAGGCATTAGAAATTGGTGTTGATGAGATTGAGCTTGATCTCTACTTAACAAAGGATGATCATCTAGTTGTCATGCACGACCCAACCGTAGATCGAACGACGGACGGTACAGGTGCGATTGAAGATCTCACGCTGCCTGAAATCAAGGACCTTGACGCCGGCAGGGCGTTTGGTGAACAGTTTCGCGGGGAACGCGTACCGACGTGGGAGGAAGCGTTAGACCTTGTGCAGGGGAAAGTTCGACTCAACGTCCATCTTAAGGAGGGCGGTCATCCAGATGGTCACTATGAAAACAAGGTTGCAAAGGCGTTAGAGGATTTTCAGATGGTGGGAGATTCTATTCTAACATGTAGCGACGCAAGCGTTGGAATTTTTGCGACGATTGACTCACAGCTCGAGTGCCGAATTTTTCGTGCAGGTCGCACACCGGAGGAATACATCCGAAAATCAGTAGAGATGGGACTCCGGACGATGCAGCCAGGGCGCGATATCACAACTCGCGATTTTGTCGAAAAGGCACATGCAGCAGGCCGAATCGTGCACGTCTTCTATGCGGATACCCCTGAAGATATGCGGGCTTACATCGAAATCGGCGTCGATGGAATTTTGACCAACTATCCAGAACGGCTAAAGGCGATTCTCACAGAATCCGAGTAGAAGAGATTACAGTCAACATTCAGTGTGGTCAATTATCTTTCTTTCAACCGATTCCACTGCTAACTTTACTAAGGCGCTAATGTCCAGCGCTGCCTCTGCTTCTTGAACCGCTTCAAGCGATGCATTGGTGGCTGGGCGATCAGGAACGAAGAGCGAACAGCAGTCATCATGTGGTAAGATCGAAATTTCAAAGGTCCTAATCCGCTCAGCCAAGTCCATAATTTCCGCCTTATCGTCGCCAATTAAGGGACGCAAAATAGGGATCTCTGCAACATCCTCAATTGCACGGAGGTTGCCCAACGTTTGTGAGGCAACCTGCCCAAGACTTTCCCCGGTAACGAGACACTCTGCTTTTGCCTCCATTGCAATCTGCTGCGCGATGCGTACCATCATTCTACGGTAGAGGATAACTCGAAGCGGTGCAGGAGTTTGGGTTACAATCTCTCGCTGGACCTCAGCAAATGGGACAAGGTAAATCTGCGTCCGATAGTTCCACGTCGCCAAAATCCCAGCAAGCTCCTCTACTTTTTCAAGTGATGCCCTGTCTGTGTAGGGATAACTGTAAAAATGAACAAAAAGCGCCTTAACCCCACGCTTCATCATCCGCCAAGCAGCAACCGGTGAATCAATACCACCAGAAAGCATGACCAGAACTTTCCCGCTTGCACCTACCGGCAGACCGCCTACGCCTCGGATTTTTTCCACATAGACATACGCTGCTTCGTCAACGATCTCGATGTTGCAGCGCAAGTCAGGAGTGTGCATATCTGCTGATGCGCCTGTTGCGCCAAGTAGATGTGCGCCCACCGCTGCACTAATCTCAGGCGAAGTGAGCGGGAAACGTTTGTCCGCCCGTTTCGTTTCAACCTTGAGTGTCTTAAAGTGCTGCTCTTTGACAAGCTCCAATGCGGCAGCTTGGATGGCGTTAATGTCTTGGCCCGTTGCTAAGGCGAGTTCAAAATGAGCAATTCCCATAACTCTACCCAACCGCTCTCGGATCGTCTCAATAGCCGCGTCTGGGTGCAGCATCACCAAAAGCCGCCCATAAATGCGCCGCACCTCCGTGCAACCCACGCCTTTCAGCGACATTCTGATGTTTTGGGCGAGCTTCTTCTCGAAAAATGGACGATTCTTCCCTTTTAATCCAACCTCGCCATAGTGCACCAAAAATAGCTTTTCCATTAGGCTTGTCAAGGTCCTATCATTCCGTATCACTGAGATCAAACAGTAGTGGTTGTATATCAGACCGGTCTATAACCCTCTGATTTCCTTTCAGTTTGGATTTCGGTAACGGGGTGGCTGACATTGTAGGTCCTAAATACGCCAGAAGTTGATCTTTAGATACAGGCGCCACTTCCGGTAGGATTGCTGTTCGCCAGGTGTCTGATAACCAACTGAAGCGTACCCCATTAGATCTTTGGCTATCTGGCACATCCTCCGGTAGTTCAGCGATAAGGAGAGTGTCATCGAAAACTTCTTGTATAACGGATGGGGAGTGTGTACTTACAATTACCTGACATAGTGGGTTATACGCTCCAACAGGAATAGTTGTATCCGTAGCGATATCCTGAAGTAGTTGTAAGACTGATGGAATTTGTGACGGATGAATACGGTTTTCTGGTTCTTCCATGCAGATTAAACCGGTGGCTTTGGGATCTGATTCCAAAACCGATAGTGCCAAAAATCGCAGCATCCCGTCCGAAAGCGAACGTGCTGGATAAACTGTGCCGCTGTGATCTCTGATTTCCAAAGCAAGTAGCTCACGTTTGTCGTCCCGATCAATCTTGACCGCTGCAACATCATCGATCAATTCTGATAACCGAGTAGCGACTTGGGCATATATCTCGGTCCCATTAGCAGACGGATTGGCATCTCTTTGAGAGCGCGCGAGTTGATACAGGGTTGCCGGCAAGTGAGAGCCATCGCTACATAAACCAGGGGGCGTTGTGAAATCGTCGGATTCACGCAGCGAGGAAGATTCTAATTGCAGCAGCTTCCAAGCCTGCATTTCACGACGCGCTAACAGTGCGGTTGGGCTCTCTGCGGTGTTGACAGTAGAAAGAACAGTGCGTGGGAGGGTCTTGGCTGGAATTGTGTGAGGTCTAACACTGTTTCCCCCGTCTTGGTGCACCTTTACCACCCGACTGCCCCCTTGAATCGTAGTAGAAATGAACGGGACTGCTCTCTTACCTCTCAGTACAGAATCTCGCCAATCTTTTCTATGGTCAGCGAACTTCAAATATTTTCCCCAATCGCTTAACTTTACGCGATCAAGTTTCTCTTCAATGAGTTCAAGGGTTCCCAACGGATGCAAACCGTCATCCATACGGTACGCAAGTACGACACGGTAGCGTAGAAGCGTGGTAGTTGCTTTTACCTGCTGTCCCAAGTCATCTACACCCGCATCGGGGATTATCATCTCTGCTTCGAAGGACATCTCTGTGGTATCCGTATCACCACTACGATGAAACAGATCATGCAGATCGCCTGTCCTTTCTTCCTCACTACGCACCGACCGGGCGGCATCAACCAACGTGTGGTCGGCTAAGGCACTGAGAAACTGAATTGCATCGAACAGATTCGATTTACCCGTGCCGTTCGCACCGGCAATACAGGTAAATGGACCCAAGGGAACATCCACATCGATAAGGTTCTTGAATCCAGAAATTTTTAAGCGAGTCAGCATAACGTCCTCCACTGTCCTATCGTGCTTTCAGTCTATTGCTTCTTCCCCAAAACATCCATTGTTGTCCGAAAATGTCGTTTAGCCACAAAATGTAAAGCCTTAGCACCATGGTGATCAACGAACTGTTTGCCTGCGTCAATTACTTGAAACGCGCCTTTGGGCAGTTGGATTTGGTAGTCTTTGGACAGTTGTTCGAGTCGCTGTAGAAAAGCATCACGAGCAATAATTGATGCAGCAGCGACACCAATATCACTTTCTGCTTTCGGGATCTGCACCAACTTAACGCGGGAATTCGCACCAAATCGCAACTGCCTTGCTAGTACCTCCTCCTTAGCAAAACGGTCTACAAGAACTTGGCGACAGTCCACATATCTGTTGAGGAGATTCCGAATTACTTCAGTATGAAGCGACGCAAGGAGGTCATTCAGGTTTTTACCGGTTTTTCTGAATGCATCGTACCGCGCATTATATTCAGAGGGTTCAAGTTCAACTAACGAGATACAATCGCCGCAGTGCCGCTGAATCTCTTGGGCAAGTTTCCTGACCCGCAAATCGGTGAGCTGTTTCCCATCTCGCACCCCCAATGTGTGTAATGTGCTGCGGTTGTGGGGATTGACATATACACCTGCTACCACCAACGATCCGAAATAATCCCCTTTTCCTGCTTCATCTGTACCAATCCAGGCGTCCCAATTATGCCGATCTGCCGAGATTTGCATGGGTCGCGCCATATTGTGTCCTTAACGTCCTTTCTTCTGCGCCGGTCCGGTTTGTGAGCAGAATATAGTTCTAGGCATTGAGGTTTTAATATCCTTCCCGTTGTACACCAGCGTCCGGCACAGGAACAGCGCGAGGATCCAAAACTTCGTCCACACCATAGAATTGCCCACTATCACGTCCCGTACCACGATCGACAACCTCTGGACCGATTTCCTTATTCCCACGGATGTAATTTTCACGCAATCGTCCGCCATCATACGCCGCCCAACCTCCGTTCAAGAGGATATTGTTAGAAAAAATCTCTGGCGAGGCAGAGGCATAGCACCTAATCGCATCTTGGTAGTTACTAGCAATTTCGTTGTAATGGATTGTGGGTCGCGAGTCGTCATCACAGGCAATTCCAAACTCATTTGCTTGAATCGTGTTCCGGGTGATGTCTGGAGACGCATTTTTGAGGCATCGGATTGCTGTTCCATTCTTGTTAATTTCATTGTCGGTGATTGTTGGTGAGCCATCATCACAAAGAATACCCAGCTTATTATTGTTTAAAAGACAACTTTCAATCTGTACACTATCCGATTGGGAGGAGAGGGCTGTGTCAGCGTGTTGAATACGGCAGTGGCTCAGACGAGAATTGAGACTTGTCTCTTCAAATCGAATCCCAGTCCAGTCACCAGTTTTGGGGAGTTCCGTCTCGGTTCCAAGCGATCCAAATATAATTTGACGATCCGGATCGCCTTCTGCGTATAACGATCCACGGACAATTAATTGATGCACGCCGGTTATCGGATCAAAACCGACAACCGAGTCTGATCGGATGGTCAGCGTCTTCCCTTCAGGCACAATAACATCACCCGCGATTAATATCTTCCCTGCCCAGACTTCATTCTCTGTTAATTCGCCGGATTTTTCCAATGGCTTCTCACTAGTACCTATTTCACCGACGTTGAACGCACCGCCCTGGCAGGCGCTCCAGCAAACTATAAATAATATCGGGAGGATAAAGTAAAATCTGTTGTCTACAAGCTTCATCATAATTCCTTTCATTTGCTGAACCTCGGTGAGCAGAAAAGACCAACTTGATTATAGGTTAAGCTTTAGTGCTCTGTCAAGCCTGTTTTCGGACAATCCAAACGAGTGCTTGACTTTGCAGCATATCGTCTGATACAATATTACTGAATATATCTTGTGCACGCATAAACTTGGATCGTGCTTGATTGAGGCGCACAGATGTTTTTCAAACGTCAGAGGACTGTCCCCACCGGCTACGCTGCCTCCAATTTCTTACTTACTTGCTTCATTGTCGGGCTGTTGACTCTTTCGCTCGCCTTTGTGTATTATACACGATTGCTTCTCCAACATATTGAGGTTTTCGAGAAGCAAGTGAAGCCACTGGCGGAGCTTGAGGCTTTGCTTCCCAGTATCAACGATGTGCAAATCCAAAGTCAGCTTAGCCAGATTATCAAGGAGGAGTTGTTAGCTGAAAGCCGGCTCTCATTTATCATCACGGATGCCGAGGATGGTCAGGTCAAAATTGCTAAAAACCTTAGCGATAAGACTATCGAAAACAGGATTTTTGATGGCCTCCCGCTCTCTGATGCTGAACAGTCAAAACTCACTGGCATTCTCAGTCGGATGAAGCGGAACAAACCCATACCGCTCCGGAATTTCCTAATTGATGGCTATTTTTATCATGGTGCGGCGGCTCCAAACGCAATAGATAAGTTGCCGTTTGTCATCACGGATGTAGGGGACAACCCACGGCAGTGGAAGATCTGGGATCAACTGCTCACACCAAAAACCGCCACCCCCGAGCAATACGAACGGGCGAGGATGTTCGTGCGCAATTCCCAAGCCATGAGGCAGCACGTCCCATTGTCAACTAACCCCGGCAGCCTTCAGGGCTATCTGTACTACGAAGTCACCCCCGATTACGGGATCTTCGTCATGCCTATTGTGTTAGTGGCTGTTTTCTCGACAGTTTTAATTGTTGGTTTCTTGAGTTATCGACGGATCAAAACCGTTGAACAGGCATCAATTTGGGGTGGGCTTGCGAAGGAAACCGCGCATCAACTCGGCACACCGATTTCGTCCCTTATGGGGTGGATCGAGTTATCGATGGAGTTGAACAAGCGGAAGGGAGACGATCCAGCCTCCGAAATTTATGCGAATATGCGGAGTGACCTTACTCGACTCCAGCGCATCACAGAACGTTTCGGTAAGATCGGTTCGGTTCCACAGCAAACCCGTACTGACATAAATTCGGTTATCAATGAAGCGGTCGCCTATTTTCAAAAGCGTCTCCCGAATCTAAGTAAACAGGTTGAGTTACGTGTGGGCGACCGTGACCTACCCGAAATTGTGGCAAATGCAGATCTGCTACAGTGGGTTTTTGAAAACCTAATTCGGAATTCACTTGATGCAATGGATAAAGAAAATGGTGTTATCCAGATTGATTCACATCTGCACCCAAAGGGGCATCAGATTGTCATCCTGTACAAAGATAACGGTACAGGAATCTCCCGTGGCGACCGGAATAAAATCTTCCGTCCGGGGATGACAACGAAGGAACATGGCTGGGGCCTTGGTCTTACGCTTGTTAAACGAATCGTTGAAGCGTATCATTACGGACAGATTCGACTCATTGCAACTAGTTCACAAGGCACAACCTTTGAGATTGTACTGCCCGTGGAAATGGCTGAAAACGCAAACACATCGAAACTCCTCACGAAACCTCTACTATTCTTGACGAGGATGAAGGAGAAAAAGAAGAGGGAGCACAGTGTTGACGCAAAACATAACGCGAAAAATTCTGTGGGTTGATGATGAGATCGACGCGCTGAAGCCCCACATTCTTCTACTCCGCGAGAAGTCTTACGACGTCACGCCAGTGTCCAACGGGACCGATGCTATTTCACTGCTCCAGGAATCCTACTATGATGCTGTTCTGCTCGATCAGGTGATGCCGGGGCAGGATGGGATGGCTACGCTCGATCGAATCCGGGAGATTAACCCGATCTTGCCCGTAATCATGGTTACACAAGGTAGCGAGGATCGATTAATTGACGAAGCACTAGGGAAACGGGTGAGTGATTTTTTGGTGAAACCCATCGGTGTTGCTCAAATTGCTTCAACCTTAAAGCGTGTATTGGATCAGACCCAGATAATCGAAGCACAGGTGCCACGCAACTATACCGACGATTTTAATCAGATTCGTGCAAGTAAGGACGCGAATCCCGACTGGCGGAAATGGATAGAAATCTATCAGAAATTACTCGAATGGGATCTCGAACTGAATCACTTGGCACAATCTGGGCTGGAAGAAACCCATTTAGAACAGAAAAAGGAGTGTAACGCTCTATTTTCTGATTATGTGCAGGAAAACTACCTCCGTTGGTTACAGGGTGAGGATTCACCAATCCTGTCTGTTGATGTTGTCGAGAAATTTGTTATTCCCCACCTGCGTGAGGACCGGCAGGTATTTCTGATTGTTGTTGATTGTTTGCGATTGGACCATTGGATGGCAATTGAACCCGTGCTCCAACCCTATTTCTATATTGATAGGGATTACTATTTTTCTATTTTACCCAGCGCAACGCTTTACTCACGTAATGCAATCTTTAGTGGTCTGTTTCCGCAAGAGATAGCGGAAAGATTTCCACAATACTGGCAGGAGGACGCTGCGGACGAAACCAGCACAAACCGTTATGAGAGGCACCTCCTCCAACTCCAACTCCAGCGTGCAGGAATCAAGCTTAAGCCGGGATTGAAATATTTTAAAGTCTTCGATATTAAAGGTGGCAACGAATTTATCCGCCAAGTTTCATCGTTTGATCGAATCAGCCTTTCTGCTTTGGTTGTTAATTTCATTGATATGCTGACTCATCAACGCTCGCAGTCAGACATTCTTCAACAGATGGCGCCGGATGAATCTGCATTTCAATCGTTAACAAAGTCGTGGTTCGCTCACTCGGCTCTGTTTGAAATATTGAAAATTATCTCAAAGCAAGACGCAACTATTGTGCTGACATCGGATCACGGCTCGGTTCTTTGCAACCGACCATCAAGGGCGTACGGAAATCGTGAAACCTCTACGAGTCTCCGATTCAAAGTTGGTACGAATCTAGGTTGCGATACGGATCAAGCCATTTATATCGATAATCCAAGACGGTATAGATTACCTGCTGAAAATTCAAGCAAGAACTACATTATTGCAAAAGAAGATTATTACTTTGTTTACCCCAATCAATTCAATGAATATACCCGCCAGTTTCGAGGAGGCTTTCAACATGGAGGCATCTCGACAGGGGAATTGATTATACCGGTGGTCACAATGACTCCACGCGAACAAAGTTGAGGTTCCAAGAAAATTACGTTAGAAAGGTGTGCTAACAGATCGCCTGTGAGAAATCTCATGCAACAGTATTTACCGTATAGTACGGAAGGCTGCAAAGTCAAAAACTAAAAGGGTAGAGGAAGTCCTCTCCACCTCCAACTTAGCAGCTCCGCGCTTTCAACAGCTTGGCATTTTGGCTGTTTATCTTGTTCGTATTCGATTTTCTCGCGTATTGAGTGAAGGTGCACATACTTATTTAATCTTTTGATTTTCAAGTTCTCACAATCTCCTTGATAGTTTAAGAACTTGGATACAATGCACGGAACGTGACAAGAGGAAGTCCTCGCGTTTCTGCTCGGGATGCAGTCCTAGTGAAGATTGTCACGAATATAGCGATGGTACAGTTGAAAGAAAAAAACGAAACTGTATGCATCGTCGGTCTTACGTCCGGATAATATGGCGATATATTCCAAGACAACGTAAAAATATGCGGATTGCTATTATTGATTAAAAGATTACTTTTCTTGAACTTTTTGTTCGCTGCCTCCATAGATAGATCGGCCGTGAGTTTTGTGACCTAGTACGGGAACTTAACACCGGAGGCGACAATGCAAAAAGAGATTATTCTTTCTGATGATGAATATGAAACGCGGTGTGCTGTCCTTGAGGACGGCGTTTTGACCGAGATTGATATTGAACGCAAAAATGATGAACACACGCTTAACAACACGTATAAGGGGCGTGTAGAAAATGTCCTGCCCGGTATGCAGATTGCTTTTGTAAACATTGGACTGGAGCGGCACGCGTTTCTGCATATATCGGATATTATTCGTGATTTAGAAGAAGACAGTTCTAACGACGATTCCGCAAAGCTTGATCTAAATAGAAATCCAACAGATTCACCAAAACCCGGACGAGGATACTCGTATTCTATCAGCGACCTGATTCAGCCTAACCAGGAGATTCTAGTACAGGTTGGAAAAGAACCAATCGGTACTAAGGGACCTCGCGTAACAACCTGTATCACGCTTCCCGGCCGTTATGTGGTGTATTTGCCGACTGCTTCAAACATCGGTGTTTCTCGACGAATTGAATCAGCAGAAGAAAGACAGCGTCTGAGGGATATTGCCGAAGGGATACGTGCTAATGTCGAAGGCGGGTTTATTATTCGAACGTCTGCTGAAGGAAAAAGTGAGAAGGACTTTACCGCCGAAATTCAATACCTTGTTGAACAATGGAAACGAATTGTTCAACAAGCTGAGAAAATGCCCGCTCCCAGCCTCGTCCATAAGGAGCACGGTTTCATTGTACGAGTCATTCGAGATTCATTTACAAGTGAAGTCACACGGCTTGTCATTGACTCTAAGGAACAGTACCAGGAAGCGATGCAATATCTTTCATCTTCTGGGTCCGAACTACGTTCACACGTCAAACTCTATGACAAAACAACCCCCATTTTTGAATCTTATGGCATCGAAAAAGAGCTCAGAAAGGCGCTGAGTGAAAAAATTTGGCTCAAATGTGGTGGACACTTGGTTATCCAGCAGACGGAGGCGATGGTTTCTATTGATGTCAATACAGGGAAATTTGTCGGAAAGGGAGATCCTGATAGCACAATCCTTAGTGCAAACCTAGAAGCAGTTGAAGAAGTGGTAAGACAAATTCGCCTGAGAGATCTTGGGGGAATTATTGTCATCGACTTCATTGACATGGATAATCCTGAACACCGACGAATGGTCTATAAGTTATTGCAGCAAGCTTTAGACAAGGATCGCGCTCGAACTAATCTTCTGCACATATCCGAACTTGGGCTCGTAGAAATGACCCGACAGCGAACCCGTCCTAGCTTGGCGACTGTCCTTACCGAATCTTGTCCCTATTGTGATGGGCACGGCTCTGTTCTCTCAACTGATACAATTACTATTGGTCTGTTGAGATCTATCAAAAAGGCCTACCGGAAATCGCGAAAAAGAAGACTCAAAGTGGTAGCAAATGAACATGTCGTATCCCATTTGCAGGATGAAAAAGCCCGCAGGCTGAAGCAACTTGAAAAGTCGATGAATCTACAAATTCGGTTGCAAGGAGATGCAGATCTCCATCTTGAAGACTATCAAATCTTTGCAGAAGGTTCTAATCGCGAGATTTACTTGAATTAAGGTTGACTGTTGAGGGAATCTTTGTTATACTTTCTACTCACGTCTTTACCTGCTTTGCAGGAGAGGCAAACACTACGCAGATTTTTTTAAGGAGAAAGAAAGATGTATGCTGTATTTGCCTCAGGTGGGAAACAGCATCGTGTTCAGGTAGATACGTTAATTGACGTTGAAAAATTAGATATGCCTGTCGGTGAAGAAGTAATCCTATCAGAAATATTGGCTATAGGCGATGGTAACGGCAACGTAGAAGTGGGAACGCCATATCTTGAAAATGCTACGGTCGTCGGTGAAGTTGTACAACAGGCTAAAAACAAAAAACTGATTGTTTTTAAGTCGAAAAGGCGCAAAGGCTATAAACGGAAACTCGGACACCGGCAGCAATTTACTCGTTTGCGTATTACTGAGATACGACACGGAAGTAACTCATCTGAGGGGGAGAACGAAAATGGCTCATAAAAAAGGCGGTGGAAGTACCAGTAATGGTCGGGATAGTATCGGCAAACGGCTTGGTGTCAAGCAATTCTCTGGCAGTGCTGTGACCGCAGGGAGCATTCTGGTTAGACAGCGTGGTACACACATACACCCCGGACGAAACGTTGGGGTTGGGAACGACTACACACTATTCTCAAAAATTGATGGCTATGTGTGGTTTGAACGGAAGGACAAGTTCCGCAGAAAAGTTAGTGTCTACACAGAACGCCCTGAATTTTAGCCGCTCATTTCATCAATCTGTCCAAGTTAAAGCCTCGTCATTAAACGAGGCTTTTTTTATATTCTTGGATATAGATTCACACCACAAAATGTGATGTTGGCTGTAGAGCCGAGTTGATGTTAGCAGAAAGGTGCTATCGATCTTCCGATTTTTGTGTTGGTAGTCCTATTTTCTATACATTACGAAGTTTTCAGCAACGAAATTGAATCATGTCCAATTGGTATTCCCAAAAAATTCCACATCTTCTACATGAGTTCAAGACAGATCTCGAACGAGGGTTAAGTAGTGACGAAGCGACTGCCCAACGTGCCAAATATGGGAACAACAAAATTCTGCAATCCCATGAAGGTTCCCTTTTTTCCCTCCTACTGAAACAACTTCCCAATTTAACAGTTGCCCTCCTATTCGTCGTTATCTGCACCCTTTTCTATCTCCAGCGCACGATTCATGAAATCTTGGTGTTTTCATCCATTCTGTGCTTTCATGTCCTTTGGCGGTTCATTCAGGCCGGGAGGGCACACCATCAACTTCAATCCATTCGAGCTCACTTAGAGGTCAGTGTATCTGTTATTCGAGATGAGCGCGTTATAACACTACCCCCTACAGCGATTGTCCCAGGCGATCTGTTGGTCCTGAGGGAAGGAGACTACATCCCCGCTGATGCCCGTATCGTTGAGGCTGATGGTCTGCTGGTTGATGAGGCACCGGTGTTTGGAACGACAACGTATACGCACAAAACCGATGAAGAGATCTCGACGCCGAACCTGCCGCCTGAAAAGCAGAGTAATATGATTTTTGCGGGAACGTATGTCCTTGAAGGGGAAGCCCGGGCAATTGTCGTAAAAACTGGAAATCAACTGGAAATAAGCAAATCTGACCTGCGTACAGCCACGATTGTTGACTTAGATGCCGAAGCAGAAGTACAAATGAGTTTCTTTTACGATTATTTCCGAATTGCCGGAGCAGTGTTAGGAGTGATAGCGGTTGGCGTAGCGCTTCTGTTTCGAGATGAAAGTGCCCATTGGAGCGAACTTCTATTTCTCGGATTCGGGTTTGTTGTAGCAGCAATTCCCGAAGGGATCGCATCGACAAGTAGAACTATTCTGACGCAACATGCTTATAGACTCTTGCAGAAAGGTATCGCGATTCGTAATCTTGTCAATCTGGAAAGGTTGAGCAAACTCACAGCAGTTTGTGTTGATGAAGTGGGCAATTTTATGACAGAGGAGATGACTGCTTCGCACATCTTTGTCAATGACAGCCTTGTTGATCGAGAAACATGGGAAACTTGGTTGAAATCCCATGATGAACATATATCGGATGAGGCTGGCGACGGAATAACTCTAACGGCGCCTCCAGACTCAGGAGTGCCACAGGAATTCCCACTGCTAATCTTACTCGCGAGCCGCTGTATCACTACTAGAGGTAGAAGTAACCTAAATGAAATCTCCACTGTCAGAGAAACAAGCGTTGGCGCTGAACTAAATGAAATTGCTGAAAGAATTGGATTTGACTTGGAGCGCTACAATGCAGCTTTCACTAAGGTTGATGAGCAAATCCAAACATCAGAACGGCTATATAAAACACTTGTGTACGCACTGCAAGATGGAAGATTTTTGAAGTTGATGTTTGGTGAGGCAGAGTCAATCCTGCAAATTTGCCATCGCATTCAACTTGATGGCAGTGCTAACTATATGAGCTTTGACCAGAAACAGGTAATACAACAAGCAACTGAATATCTATCGAACAGTAAAACTCGCGCTTTCGCCATTGCGTATCGAAACCTAAACACTCTACCTTCGCCGGAGGAAACGCAACACAACATGACCTTTTTAGGCTTCATTACTTTTGTGGAGCAGGAGTACCCTGATTCAAAGGACATTATCCAATCTAGTCTTGACGCAGGCCTAAAAATCATCACAATAACCGAGAGAGACAGAAACGCCGCGCTGGATATTGCCAAAGACCTTTCTATTGTTCAGGACAAACACGGTGTTGTTACGCATGAAGACTTGGCTGAGTTCACCGATGAGCATTATGAATTAGTTGTGAATCGCTTGCTTGTATATTGCCGTCCTTCTACCGAACAGAAACAGAATTTGGTACAGCATCTAAAACGCCTTGGTTATTCTGTTGGATTTTGGGGACAGTCACCGCTCGATCTACGGGCGATGCGACTGGCAGATGTCAGTTTTGCTTCCGCTGCTCGCTCATCTCATATCGTTCAGCATCGAGCAGGGTGTGTGGTGCTTAAAGACGGTTTTAGCGTCATTACAGATCTCTTGCGTCAGGTCCGTGAATCTTATATCAATCTGAGAGGCACGATGCGTTGGCTGCTTTCTTGTACCCTTACACAGGTTATCACGCTTGTCATCGGATTCGCTCTGCCATATATCGGTTTCTTTTTTTCGCCGTTACGTGATCTACCCATGCCTTTGAGTCTGCTGCACCTGTTTTGGATTCATCTGCTCGTGAATTTGATACCGTTAATGAGTCTGGGGTATGATCGCATCCGGGGCGACTTTAGATATAGTAGACCTCAACAAGTTCCTCCTTTCCTATCACGAGCTGATTTCTACGATGTGCTGCTGCGCAGCCTTGTCATAGCATCAATGAGTATTTTTAGCTTTATTCTTACAGCAGTGGGTTCAGATGCAACGTCACAGAATCCTCATGCTGCGGCGCAAACGGCCGCGTGTACTACACTAATTTTGGGGTTGCTGATATCGAACTTCCAGTGTCAACGTCTCTTTTGGGAATCCGTTTTTCAAAGGATAAAGGCGAACCTCCCGTTATGTTTTACCGTTTTGGCTTGTATTGCGCTGCATCTATCTATAGTCTATCTACCAACGACGCAACGAATATTTGGTTTTGCTCCTCTCTTCAAAGAGTGGCAATGGATGCTTGCATTCTGCACCGTTCTGCTATTTTTACCCTTAAACCTTACGATTCGGCGCCGTTAGGCATAGTCTTATAATAATCCTTTCCCTCCATTAGATACAGCTTTATGACCCCATCCGTGTTTCGTTGAACAATCGCAACTTCACCTGTTAATTTTACGTCAGATGTTGCCATTAAGTGCAGCCTTAAGCACATCGCGAAGCCGACTCCCAACAATTTGGTCCTCTCCAGGCTGAAGACTGAGCGAGAAGACCGTGAGCGGGCTACTCTCACGTCGTGGCGGTTTCCCTTCGGGAGAAGTTGGAGCCGCGAACTCACGAACCCGCGTTACATAAGGGTTGTAACCACATAGCACTGATATGGGGGGATTGCCTTCTCGTAACTCCTTTCCGCATTCGTCCGCAGTCAACCCGAAAGCCTCTTCGTCCCAGGTCAGGATTAGCTGCATAAAGCGGTTACTACCGGTACGGAGTTCAATCTTGGACTCAACGTCAGGTACGGATTCTACAAACGCGGCTATCGTCTCCAATGTCTTTGTCTGTTCATCATACAACCCCTCAAGATCGATGGTCAGCCACTTTTCGAGTGCCGCCATGCAACCAATAATTTCCTCTTTGCCCACCTTCATGGCTCGGCATATCGCGCCTTCAACCGGTGTTGCATTAGCAAGTGCTGCGTCAATGAGGTCCTGCCGTCCAAGTAGTAACCCACTGGCTTGAGGACCGCGCAACCCCTTGCCCCCACTAAATCCATATAGGTCTACACCCATGCGAGCGTATCTTCGAATATTGTCAATGGGTGGAATGCCGCCGGCTGCGTCCACAAAAACAGGAATACCAGCAGATTTGCATATCGACACCATCTCTGCTAGAGGGGGCGGATCAACTGGCTCTGGATCGGCGGTGTATGCAGTGCAAAGCATGGCGGTCTTATCGTTAATGGTATTACACAGTGCTTTCAACGAACTAACTACCACCGGTTTTCCGCCCACTAGTCGCAGCGCACTATCAAAAATACTGCGTCCACCCCACATGATGACCTGATCTTTTAGATCAGTGGTGTTGGGCAGTTGCCAAATTTTCTCTGGATCGGTGCCCGCAATACACGCTGCGGTCGCAAGTGCCATCGATCCCGCAGCGCCAGAAGAGACCATACCGGATTCCGCTCCAGAAATTTCTGCAAGACGTCTGCCCACTCCCCGTTGTAATTCAACCACATCAACCATATAATGCGCTGCTTCGTCTATCGCGCGGCGTACCTCTGGCCATACCACTGTCGCGCTCAAGAACGTGAAAGGAAGGTTGGCATTGATGAATGGTTTGACACCTAGACGGGTATAAACGTTAGAATCAAAGCTATGATCTGTTCCTTCTACGGGCTGCTGTTTCGCTGAATAGTTCATCTGTCCCCTTCCCTGTTTTCAAATATATGTCCCTCCGCCAGAATTCAATACCTTATCGAATCCGATTTCTATTGTGGATTCGATTATAAACATTCTCAGATCTCTGTCAATGAGAAAGTATGGTCATGTCTAATCAGAGGGGAACGTCCTGTGGAGCTTAGTGAGGTGACTCCGAAAAAGAGTTGACTTAGCGGATGGATTGTTTTATGCTGTTATCAAACTATGAATTTAGTGAAGGAGGTTAAGATGGCTGAGAAAAAGTTAGGAGTGTTAGTACACGGAGCCGGTTGGGTTTCGACGCAACACATTAAAGCGTTTGAGACGAATCCACATACAGAAGTAGTTGCTATCTCTAGTCGAAAACTGACAAGTTGCCAAGCTCGCGCGGAAGAAGCAGGATTAGAAGGGATTGGGCTCTATGACAGCTACGAGCAGGCTCTCAAGCATGATGGAGTGGATATTGTTTCTGTCTGTACGCCCCAATACTTACACGCTGAGAACACAATTGCCGCAGCCGAAAGCGGGCTACATGTTGTTATCGAAAAGCCGATTGCCAATAGTCTTGAGGAAATCAGAGCGATGCGTGACGCCGTACGAGTCGCTGGAGTAAAAACAATAGTCAGCTTTGTCCTACGCTGGAATCCTCTCTTTGAAACCCTCAAGGCCATGATTGCTGATAACGCGATTGGTGACATCTACTTTGCCGAAACAGACTACCAACACGATATCGCCAGTTGGTGGACGGGTTACGAGGATGCCCGCAAGAAATCAACAGGTGTGAGCGCAATGATTACGGGAGGATGCCATGCTGCCGATTCACTTCGTTGGTTTGCTGCTAAGGGTGAATATGAAGCAGCTGATCCCGTCGAAGTGTTCGCTTATTCCGGTGGGTACCGAAAAGGGGTTTCGGAGGAGTATGATTACTTTACCTCCCAATGGCAAGAGGCACCGCCGCTGGAATATGACGATTTTGAAATTTGTCTCGTCAAGTTTGCAAATGGTGTGTTGGGCAAGGTCTCTGTCAATTACGGTTGTATCATGCCCTATACTTTTCCACTTGAAATCTTTGGCAATCGTGGATCTATCAGGGACAATCGAATCTGGTCACATAAGTATCCCGGACAAAATGGGTGGGTCGAGATCCCTGCTATCCTACCGGACAGTGCCGACGTCACGCATCATCCGTTCCAAGGGCAGATGGATCACTTCGTCGATTGCATTTTGAACGATCGGGAATCACATTGCAATCTGGAGGACGCTATTAAAACGCACGAGATTGCTTTCGCTGCGTTGCAATGCTATGAAACGAAGCAACCTGTGCAGTTACCGCTGCTTTCCGGCTAAACTTTGAGGCTAAGGTTAAGAGATCATGCAACAGAAACCGAGTTTTTTTTGAAAACTCGGTTTCTCTCCATGCCTTGCACTTTCTTTTTAGATGAGCCTGAACTGTTTACGCATTACGTTTCACGCATCACTTTTCAAGTGCTTAGATTGTGCACTTTTTTGACATAGACCACATCATTTATTGAACCGGCTCCATTTCACCCGATTGGTAACGGTTCCAATAGTCCCTGACTTTTTCTAGTACCCTCGGTGCAAGGAGGATGCTTCCAATGATGTTTGGGAAAGCCATACCGAGAACCATCGCATCCGAAAAATGTAAAACCGCATCCAATTTATTGACTGCACCAACGATAACAAAAAGGATAAAAATAATTCTGAAAACAACAACTGTTTTTAGACCGGCACCACCGAAATGGTCGAGCAGGTAGATCCAACCCCGTTCGCCGTAGTAAGCCCAAGAAATCATTGTGGAATAGGCAAACAGCCCGATACTGACAGTAAGGATCAACGGGAACCAACCTATGGCACTTTCAAACGCTTTGGTCGTTAGCGTAACGCCATCAGACTGCGATAGGCTGGGATCATTCCATGCGCCCGTAATGATGACTACCATCGCCGTCATCGAACACACGATGATAGTATCAATGAAGGGACCAACCATTGCCACAATACCTTCTCGAACAGGTTCGTCTGTCTTTGCTGCTGCGTGAGCAATAGCAGCACTGCCGAGCCCCGCCTCATTTGAAAAAGATGCGCGTCTGATACCCCAGACCAGTACGCCAATAAATCCGCCGTAGAAAGCATTACCTGTGAAAGCCATGCTAAAGATAAGACCGATGGCTTCAGGGATTTTGGTAAAGTTCATCAAAATTATTAGAATCGAAATACATACATACAAACCACACATAGCAGGTACAATTTTAGAGGTTGCTGCGCCAATTCGTTTAATCCCACCGATAATCACTGCCCCCACCAAAACTGCTATTACAATCCCGACGATCCAATTCGCACTGGCTGAAAGTCCAAAAGTACTCCGAAACGCCTCGGCTGTCTGATTCACCTGAAACATATTCCCGACACCGATGGCAGCTCCCATGGCCATCAGTGCGTACATGATTGCTAGCACTTTCCCCAAAGATGCCCAACCCCCGCCCATCTGTTTCAATCCGATATCGACGTAGTACATGGGCCCGCCGGAGATGCTACCATCTGCGTTTGTCTGCCGATACAGTTGGGATAAGGTACAACTGCTGAACTTTGCAGTCATCCCGAATACTGCTGCGATAAGCATCCAAAAAACAGCGCCCGGACCGCCTAACTGAATAGCAATCGCGACGCCTGCAATGTTGCCGAGACCAACCGTTGCAGACAACGCGCTTGTCAGGGCACGGAAATGGGAAATTTCCCCGGTATCCTCTGGGTTATCATATTTTCCTCGAATCACGTTGATGGAATGCTTCAATCCCCGCAAATTAATCCAGCGATACCAGAAGGTAAAAAAGATCGCACTGAGGATTAGGACAACAATAAGAAAAGGAAGGCTAACAACCTTTTTCTGGGGATTGCCGGATGCATCCAGCACCGGATTTCCATCTCGGTCCACCTTATCAATTTGAATAGAACCAAAGGCAATGTCAAAAAAGAGAACCGCGCCAATTGTCGCGTTAGCTTTATCGAGGGCAGAAGGTTCTCCGCTTTCCTGTGCCCAAGCAGATAGCACATATAGAGTCGTCAATACCGCTAGGAGTAGGGTAGCCACTCCTGTCTTACTATAAAACCACGGTGCTTTTTGCCGCATATTTGCTCCTTTTTTATCTCTATTGTATGTCCTGCCACAAAAAAATGCCAGCAACCAAGTTTCATTACTGGCAATCTACGCGATTCCATCTAACCGTGTCAAAGGTTTCATTCTGTTAGGTTCATAGCTTGCCCAAAATCAAAAAATGAAATCGACTCTCGACCACCTGCTGAGTTTGAGGCTATTCTTGTGCCTTGGGTGATAGTAATCCTGCTGGACGGAAACGCATTATAAGGACTAGGATAACGCCAAAAATCAGATAGCGCCATCCACCGAATGGACGTAGAAGCTCTCCTAAAACCCCTAGGAGGCCCGCCCCGAGAACGGATCCCTTGATGGTTCCCATTCCACCGAGCACGACCATACATAGGATGAAAATAGATTCCCAGAATTCAAATGCGCCTGCGCTGATATTGACCTGAAATTGTGCGAAGAACGCTCCTCCAACGGCTCCAATTGCTGCGCTGACAGCAAAGGCAAGCGATTTGTACTCGCGGAGGTTAATCCCCATACTCTCTGCGGCGCGTTCGTCCTCTCGGATTGCTGCCCAAGCCCGCCCGACGCGCGAATTCTGCAAACGATATACAACGATAACTGTAAGCGCCAACAGAATCAAGATATGGTAATACTGTTGCCAGTACGCGTACAGTTCATATCCAAAAAGGTTAGGAGGTGGAATATCATTGACAAATCCGTTGGGACCACCGATGAGCCACTCCTCGTTTTTCACGATCCTGAAAAGGAGTTCCGAAAACCCAAAGGTCACAATGGCAAAGTAATCTCCTGTCAGACGCAAGGTAGGGGCACCGCGTAGTAGACCCCAGAGTGCGCCATGAACCGCCGCAAGGGGCAACGCGATCCAATAACTCCAACCGAGCCTCGCCATCAACAGTCCTGCCGTATACCCACCGACAAGGTAAAATCCTACATATCCCAAGTCAAGCAATCCCGTGAATCCCGGCACGATGTTGAGTCCTAAAGCCAGCAGCATATAAAGGCAAGCCTGCACGATAACTCGGAGGATGTAGTCTCCGCTCGGCAGCGGTAAGACCAGGCCACGTTCATATAACAGATCGACAATACGGTCGGAGCCGTAAGCTAGAACCGGAAATAGACACACCGCTACGAGCAAGATAATCGTTTTGGGGGTAAAAAGTTTTGTCGGCATGGCGGTTTATTGGATTAAGCCCGTGTTGCTGTTGATTTTCCCAGCAATCCAGATGGTCGAAAGATAATGACGAGAATCATAATGATATAAGCAATTGCCAGTCGGTACTCAGAGGAGATGTAGCCAGCGCCGAGGGCTTCAGCAACGCCGAGTACGACGCCGCCCAGCATTGCGCCGGTAATGTTACCGATTCCTCCAAGCACCGCCGCGGCAAATGCTGCAACTCCTTTATAGTATCCCATTGCCGGCTCTGTGACCTCACGCAGTCCAACCATGACACCAGCAACAGCGCCCAGCGCAGAACCAATTGCGAACGTTACGGTGATTACCCGATTGGTATCAATGCCCATCAAGCTTGCTGCGGCTCTGTTTTGAGCACAAGCCCGCATCGCTTTTCCAATTTTTGTCAAATGAATTAACCGGTTTAGGCCAATCATCAAGCCTACGGCAAGCAAAATAATAAAGACATCTAGGAATGAGACCTGTGCGCCACCGGGCAAGGGGATAGTATTCCCCGTCAAGGCTGTGGGGGTCGCTTCGGCGGGAAATTTTCGCCATCTTGCTCCCCAAATCAAGCGAGCAAGATTTTGTAGCATCAGAGACATACCAATGGCGGTAATCAGCGCGGAGAGGCGCGGCGCGTTGCGGAGGGGACGGTAAGCCACGAAGTCGATTAACATGCCCATCAGAGCACACATACCCATGCTAACCGGTAAGGCAACCCAAAATGAAAGTCCAAACGTGGTGACGCATACGAAGGCAAAATACGCACCGAACATAAAAATCTCACCGTGCGCAAAGTTGATAAGTTGGATAATGCCGTAGACCATCGTATAGCCCACGGCAATTAGGGCGTAGATGCCACCAAGCACGAGTCCATTAATAAGCTGTTCCAAAAATTGGGCCATAAAGGAATTAAAAGCTCCTACGACGTTATATGTGAAATGTAAAAGGTCAATGGGCGAGTTGGCAAAACACAGCAGGAGTTTTCACTGCAGCCGCGTGAAATACCACAGAGCACGCTACTCTGCACTAAGCATCTGCCCTTCAGCAGGGACAAACTGACCGTCTTTGACAATCTTGACATAAGCTGGCTTGGTGCAATCCCCGTTCTCATCAAAATAGGTCAGACCTGTGATACCGTTGTACCCTTTTTCAGGACTGTTAATTGACGCTAGGTGATCGCGAATGGCTTGTCGATTTTCACCGCCCTTTTCGATTGATTCGACAATCATGCCGACAGCATCATAGGTTAGGGCCGCCCAAGTGTCGGGAGCAACGCCATGCATTTCCTCGAATGCCACCGCCATCTTTTGGGCTTCGGGCCCACCAAGTTCAAACACAAACGGCGTCGAGACATAGGTGCCTTCAGCTGCATCACCGGCGATCGTAAGAAAATCTGGGGAATCGACACCGTCCGCACCAAAGAGTTGTGCCGTGATGCCTGCCTCACGGGCTTGTGATACGATTAAACCCGCCTGACTATATAATCCTGAAATAAAAATCAGGTCAGGGTTCTTCGCCTTAATGCTTGTCAGTTGTGCCTTAAAGTCAGTATTATCGCGATCGTACGCCTCGGCTGCTATGATGTCAAGACTGAGTTCTTCAGCGACGGCGGTAAAACCATCTTTAAGACCGCGTCCATAGTCATCGTTATCAAAAAAGATGGCGATCCTTTGAATATCTCCTAACACATTCTTGATATATCTCGCCACAAACGCCCCCTGAAAATCGTCACGATACAGATTTCTGAATGTCCACTCGCTGCCCACACAAACGCGGACGTTGGTCGAGCCCGGCGAGAGTTCAACGATACCCGCGCGTTTATAGATAGGTTTACCAGCTAAAGAGCAGGAACTATTAAAGTGTCCGACGACTGCGAGAATCTGCCGATTGCTGGCGATTCGTTCTGCGACTAAACTCGCTTCTTTATCTTTGCCGGTATCGTCCTCAAAGATAAGCGTTAGTGTCTTGCCGTTGACGCCCCCCGCCGCGTTAATCTCTTTTGCCTTGAGTTCTGCACCGCGTTTAATCATCTCCCCAAAAGCCGCAACAGGACCAGTAAAAGGACCCGCAACAGCAACTTTAATCTCATTCTTGGTTTCACATCCAGTAAGTGCAAAACCCATAATAGTTACAAATGCCATAGCAAAAATGACAAGCAAAACGGTTGAACGCACTCTGTTTTTCTTCATATGTACCCCCTTAAATGATCCATCTTCAGACAAAAAATTGTCAGCAACGAAAGCGCGGTAAACTTCTCGTTGCTGACAATCTCAGTCATTCTGTTTAACCTTGTCAAAGGTTTTATTCTTTTACATTGACAACTTGGCGAAAATCAAATACGAAATCGGATTCCGATCGCTTTTTCTTTTTATTGACGATCTGAACTTCCGGTAAGACAACCTTTATATCTGTCGCACCAATGTCCAGTCTATCAAACACCAAGAGTCCCTCGCGTTGCGCACCAGAGAATAGTTGACCGCCATCGAACACCGTCTCACGGGCAACCAGCCGCTCGTGATTCGCAGCAGCTGGGTCCGGGTAGTGATCGTACACCCGATACGGTGTATAACGGTAGCGATAGCCTACACGATAGTTATACGGATGGTGGTAATAATAACGGTAAGGATTCCGGTAGTAGGAACGTGGGTAAGGATAACGATATCCAGGGGCATAGAATGCCACTGTTCTCGGTCTCACGTTCTCATAAAGTTCTTTGAAGTAATCGTAGGGGAGCGAGGCAGATTGCTCACCGTTTAGATCCACCAGAATCGCTGTCGAATCAACGATGACTCGCGAATTGGATCTGTTTTCGATGTGGATCCAAAAAACGGTATACAGGGGTTCGACATTACCCCAACGGTCAATCCCAAGATACGGATTAATCCGCGGATCTTCTGTTAGTTCAAATAACTCCACTTCATCGAGTGGTTCAAGCGTGATTTGAACGTCGCTATGCTCCACAGAGATAGAATCTTTTTCTGCATCGATCTGGGCATGCTCTCTACCCGCAACAGGTTCCATATAGACTTCAATCTGCGGTTTTGGCGCACACCCCGTTAAAATGCTGATGGTTGTGATAAGGGCAACGATGCCCAAGAACGTTCGGTACATCATTTTTGCACTCCTTAAAGTTGGGTATGTGAATTTGAAGTGTTGAAACCTCCATTATCAACTTATCAGCATTGGTGGATAACATAATATCGAGGGCTTCTCAAGAAGTTTTCAAACTGCTCTCGAAACTTTTATAGTTTAACACAGAACGTACGGAATTGCAATTATTCTATCGGCTTTTCCGATTGCCTTAGATTGGTGGGTCTTGTATAATTTGTTAAACAAACTTTCAGTTGGAAGATATTTTATGAACCCAAACAGAAAACACATCCTCTTACTATTGCCCACGAAAACATACCGCGCGGAGGCATTTCTCTCGGCCGCATCGCAGCTAGGCGTGGCGGTTACGATTGGATCAGATCAACCGCAAACGCTATCTGAGTTATCACCTCGAAAATCCTTGGTCGTTAACTTCAGTAAACCTGAGAAGGTCACAAAGGAGATTGTTGCACTTGCCCAAACCCATCCGATTGATGCCGTTGTGGGTGTTGATGACGACACAACAATTTTGGTGTCAATGGTGTCTAAGGCGTTGTCCCTACCGCATAATTCCGTTGAAGCCGCTCGCACTACCCGTAGCAAATATGAGATGCGCCAAGTCCTTGCAACGGGAGGCATCCCTTCGCCGCACTTTGAACTTGTCTCAGTTAGCACGGATCCAGCAGAAGTTGCAAGTGGTGTGAACTTCCCGTGTGTCCTCAAGCCGCTCTCTCTTTCGGCGAGTCGGGGTGTCATCCGTGCGAACAATCCGAAGGAGTTTATAAAGGCATTTCAAAGGGTTGTGAGCATTCTAAGTTCGTCTGACGTTAAATCACGCAGAGATGCTAGGGCGGAGCAAATTCTTGTGGAAGATTTCATACCAGGGATAGAAGTTGCTCTTGAAGGGATCATGATTCGAGGCAGACTCAAGGTGCTCGCTATCTTTGATAAGCCGGATCCCTTAGATGGACCCTTCTTTGAGGAAACGCTCTACGTCACCCCATCCCGTTTGCCTGTTGATGTGCAAAACGATATTATATCGTGCACAGCACAAACGGCAGATGTCCTCGGTTTACGAGAGGGACCCGTCCACGCTGAGCTGCGGGTGAATGACGACGGTGCATGGATAATCGAAATCGCTGCCCGGTCAATTGGTGGGCTTTGTGCGCGGACGTTGCGCTTTGGCACGCGGATTTCGCTGGAAGAACTTATCATTAGGCATGCTGTTGGGATGGAGGTTGAATCATTGCAGCGTGAAAGGCAACCAGCTGGTGTGATGATGATTCCTATTCCCCACGCTGGCATTCTGCGGGAGGTGCGAGGCAAAACAGACGCGGAACAGGTCGCAGGCATTGAGGAAATTACCATTAGTATACCGATTGGACAGGAGGTCCTCCCGTTACCAGAAGGTGCAAGTTATCTCGGATTTATCTTTGCGAGAGGCAAAACGCCTGAAAGTGTTGAGGCCTCCCTACGCGAGGCACATCGTCGCTTGGATTTTGTCATTACAGGAAGGAAACTCTGATCCACATGGCAATTGCAACGTTATAGAGCGTGATAATAGAGAATAATCGTAGCAAGCGAGCCACTAACGCTTCGAGTTACAGAAAGGCAAGGTGAGGTCGATGATACGTGCTGGTGTTGGGCATAGCCTCAATGCTTCAGGGGCCGAAGCCGCTGAACAAGCAACCACAATGGCAATGGGCAAGGCAAAATTGGCGAAAGCAGATCTTGCGTTTGTTTTCGCAACGGCAGACTATCAGAGTGAATACACAGAGCTCTGTGAAGAGGTGCAGAGAATATCAGGGTGTGAACACCTAATCGGTTGTAGCGGGATGGGTGTCCTCACTTCGGACGGAGAGTTTGAAGGGCAAGCTGTTGTGGCTGTCCTTGTGCTGCGTTCAGATCAGTTATCCGCTCTGTCTTTCTGTGTTACTGAAGATGGCGTGTCGCCTATCGGTACAACCATACGCAACCAGATACAGCCAGAACTGTGCGAGAATTCACTCTTGGTGGTTTTACCAGATGTGCGATGTGTCCAACCTGCCGAACTTGTCCAACAAATCGGAGGGAATGGAGATACGCTCCCTATCGTTGGAGCGGCTGCGTCCGGAGATCCGATGAGCGGTCAAATGCACCAATGGTGCGGGACGGAAATTACAGAGTCGAGCGTTGCAGGTGTCCTGTTGACAGGGGATTTCCACACCGAGATCGGTGTTGCACAGGGTTGTCAACCCATTGGAAGTCCTGTTGAAATTACTCGTGCAGAAGACAACCTGATTCTTGAGTTGGATGGTAAACAAGCGGTAGAGGTGCTACAAGAATCACTTGCACTGCTGACCGAAGAAGATATACAGCGCTCTGGCAGGATGATTTTCATAGGCATTGCAATGGATAAGTCGAATCGATTGCCGAAGCCGGGTGACTACCTGATTCGTAACATCACGGGTATCGATCCGCAAAACTCCGCAGTCGGAGTTGCAGAAAGAATCGAAACGGGACAAATCGTACAGTTTCATCTTCGAAATCCTTTTGCGGCATCAGAAGATATCCATGCAATTGTGAATCGGCTGCATGAAAGAGCGCAAGTACATCCGCCGGCTTTCGGACTTTACTTCAATTGCTTGGGCAGGGGCGCCGGATTATACGGCGAGCCAAACCACGATATCCAGATTATCAAGGAGAAATTTCCAAATCTGCCGGTTATCGGTTTTTTCGGAAATGCCGAATTTGCTCCCATTGGCAATCGAAATTTCGCACACGCCTACACGGGTGCACTTGTTCTCTGTTCGGAGGCTTAAGGGTCAAGTGGGTATATGGGCAGCACGATGTGGGAAGGGTGATTCATCTCATGATAGACCGTGTTTTCAGCGATACGCCACCGCCTATCAGTTGGATCGCCCGTGTTGCGGTTGATGTCAAAATTTGGAAAATTGCTGCTACAAATATCTATACGAATCCGATGATTCACCGCAAATAGGTTAGCGGTTGGCTCAAGGGGTATCTCAATCTGATATATTTGCCCCGCTTCCATCGGTTTCGGTGTTTCCCAACTCTCCCGATAGCGCGCACGGAGAATACCTTCGGATATGGGAAGGGCGTAACCCGTTGGATAATCGGAGCTTGGAGGATAAAGATCGATCAGCTTGACGAAAAAGTCGGTATCGGGCGAATCTGACGATACCCACAAGATTACCTTTATATTTCCAGCGATTCTGACCCTTTGAGATAGCAGCTGAGTTTGAAAGATCAATACATCTGGACGAGAAGCAATCGGCATACCCGGAATCCCATGCCCCGGCAAGGTTTCCAATTCAATCTGGTCGCGTGGTCCCATCCCGGAGAAGCCTCCTTCGGCGGCGGGTCCGTAAGGGATGATACAACGACCATTGCTGGAAACCGTGTTCCGTGGATCATAGGTGTACGTTGTCTGTGCGCTCTCCTGAATCGGCTTCTCTTCTGATAGCACCCGCTCTGCGCGGAGGTAGAATGGTGTCGGTTGGATGCCTTCGGGAGGCCAAATGTCGCCGTAATGCCACTCTCCACCGTGCATCAATCTTCCGCTATTGTCGCGTTTCCCTTCCCCGTCTCCCATTGTAAATACCTTGACCGGCGTTCCGATATCACCGGTCTGATCGTCTTTGAGCCAACGGTCAAACCATGCCAACTCCAAATTTAAAAAATCGTCATAGCCGTGAATAGTCCCGGCTGTTCCAAAGTTCACATCGCCGCACAGCGAGTTGAAGTTGTTATGCGTCCAAGGACCGACGAGGAGATACTGATTTTCGCGCTGCATCTTCACCATCTTCTGGTAACCATCAATGATGGTGCGTGGATACCAATCATACCAACCGACAACCCATAAGATGGGAATCTCAGGAAAACAGTCAAAATGCTCGTCCATCGCAAAGCCGGGCTGACGCCAGAAATCCGTATAGTCGTAGTTCTCAAAGTAGAGTTGAAAGGCAGCCTCTTCATATTTGGGCACAATACTGAGCGGTGTCTGCCCCCGTTTCCATGGGATTCGAGATGCCCAGTTCAGAAAATTCTGACCTGAACTCATCGTCCGAACGGCTTCGGCGATAGCAGGATTCTGCTGTGCCTCTTGGCTGGTTGTTGCCGTTTCAAGAATCCATTTCAGAAGCCCCAAGTGCAGCGCACCGCCCACGCGCATGCTGTAATGATACGCATTGATGGGTCCTTCATAGGGGATTATTGTGGCTAATCCCGGCGGGTTCTGTGTCGCTGCGTGGAACTGCACCCAAGCCATGTGCGAACAGCCATACATCCCGACCTTCCCGTTGCAAGAAGGATGATCCGCGAGCCATACCACCGTGTCATAGCCGTCTTGCGGCTCATCTCGAAACGGGAAAAAATCCCCACCAGACTTGAAGCGACCCCGACAGTCCTGCACCACTGACAGATAACCGTGCTTGGCGAAGAAACTACCCATGTTCTCGTAACTTTCCTTCTTGTAAGGAGTGCGCTGTAAAACAGCGGGAAGTTTTCCTTCCAACGGACGACCGTCTGCTGCAGGAAAGTAGAGATCTGCCACCAGATCAACGCCATCCCGCATAGGGACCCTAACGTCCCGAACAACGATAACATCCCATGTCTTTTTGCTACTCATATTTTTCCTACTTGCCTTTTCTACTCTGATTTTGGTACACTAGACAAATCCATAACTTTCAATCGCTGTTTTTGAGCAATTATAGATAATCGCTAAAACAGATTCAACTCACTTTGGAGGAGGTATTGATGAGCCTCACCAACGCGGAATTGCAACAGTTTAATGAGGAGGGATATGTAGTGAAGCCCTCTGTTTTTTCGACCGACGCCTTACAACCAATCCGAGATGCACTTAGTGAAATAGTCGATACGGAAGCAAAACGCCTGCAATCTGAGGGTGTGTTGGACGATATTTATGCCGACGAACCTTTTGGTAATCGCTTGGGGCGGATCAGCCGATTCAACATTGATGCTGCGACAGAGATTACCAGAGCTGTCATGGGGTCAGGCGGTGGCGGTTTTAACGGGGCATCAATGTTCGGTATGCTCACCCACGATCCTTTACTGTCTTGCGTCGAAAGCCTTATCGGTCCCGCCATTATCGGTGCTTCAGCGTATCGTATTCGCCCAAAACTGCCGGAGTGGGAACGTGGTGAGGTGCCGTGGCATCAAGATTCCGGCTATTTCCTCCCCCACTGTGATAAACACCTGCTTGTCACCTGCTGGATTCCTCTAGTAGATTCAACCCAGAATAACGGTTGTCTCTACGTGATGCCAAAGGTCCATCGACAAGGTGTTTTCCGACATTACACGGGCGGACACGGCGGATACCTCGAAATGCCCACCGACGAATTTCCAGACACAGGACCCATTCCGATGGAGATGAAGGCGGGGGATGTGCTGTTTCTAACCAACCTAACACCACACGCCTCGTTTGAAAATCACAGTGATCAGGTGCGCTGGAGTGTGGACCTACGCTATCAGAACGCTGAAGCCCCAAACAACGCAGACGAAGGTCCAGAATCCTATACACCGGAACGCGAACCAGTTACGATGGCATGTTACCCGCCAGAAGCCGATTTTGTCCTCCGTAATCCCGAACACCCAGATCAGGAGGTTCGCAGTCCCAAAGAATTCCGTGAAATCCGAGAACGCTTTCATGGCGCGGGAGCATATAATCCCGGACGGGGTTGGACACGGCTTGAGGATAGAGAATTTTGAATCCTATTCCTACGAGTACCCCGAAAAAAATAGTCCGCATTGTCTTGAATAGTAATAGACTAAAGAAGAGTTGAGGAGAAATTCTATGAGATTGCTAGGAAGCGAGAAAATTCGCCATATTGCACGAATCCTACAATATGTACCGGTAGTGGTAACTTTTTTCTTCGCACTATCTTTTTGGCGAAAAGGGTTCAATGAAGGGGCTGTAGCCGTCGGGGGAGTATGTATTGGCTTGCTCTTACTAAACCTCCTACTGCATATAGGTCACATCAGAGATAAAATAATGGCAGTCAGAAAACCTCTCTGTCTTGTGGCTTCAGTTATCGTTATTTCTATTGGGGTGTATTTTTTGGCAATAGGAAGTATTTATGCGGGTCTATTTTATGTGCTACTCGGTATCACTTTCCTGTTCATGGAGATTCTGCAGGGGAAGAGGGGAATTATTTACTCTGCTGTTGTTCTTGTACTCGCTATAGGCGTCCTCATTTTAGAGGCGGTCAACAGCAACAAACCACATCCTGTTGATAGAGAAGTGGGTGTCCAGCAGGTTGTTACAAGTAAAAGGCACCTTCACACCTGATACCCACCTGTGTTGAATAGCACCACCCTGTTTTCGGATTGAATCTCCCCAGCTGCCATCAACTTGCGAAGTATCGGAGGTTGGGTTGAACGGTTGAAAACGACTCGCTGTCACAGACAGCCACGTCTCTGCGTCTCGCTACGACGTTTTTACAGTCGTAAAAGTGAAACCGAACATGGGCTTTCCCACCTCGTCGCTACTCTCCCAGATACGCTTCCCGTACCCGCACATCGTTCAGAAGTTCGGAGGACGTGCCTTCAATCGCTATCTCCCCGGTTTCCATAACATAGCCGCGATGCGTAATCTGTAAGGCGAGATAGGCATTCTGTTCGACGAGAAGAATCGTCGTTCCTTGTTTGTTAATTTCTTGGATTATCTCAAAAATCTGCTCAACCAGAATTGGTGCAAGTCCCAGCGAGGGCTCATCAAGCAGGAGGAGACGGGGATGTGACATTAGCGCGCGACCGATAGCCAGCATCTGCTGTTCGCCACCGCTTAATGTACCGCCCTGCTGCGCTCTTCGCTCGCGTAGCACCGGAAAAAGATCAAAAACTCGATTAAGATCTTCTCTGATGACAGGGGTATCCTTGCGCAGGAATGCACCAAGTTCGAGATTTTCTAACACTGTCATTTCAGGAAAGATAAGTCGCCCCTCGGGGACTTGTGAAATCCCCAATTCCACACGCTTTTCTGCTGAGGTTTCGGTTAGATCGTCCCCCTCGAAGGTCATTGTCCCTTGCGCGGGTTGATGGATGCCTGATATCGTCATCAGCGTCGTTGATTTACCTGCGCCATTTGCTCCAATCAGACAGACCATTTCCCCCTCTTCAACGTAAAGTGAGACACCCCTAATAGCGCGAATATTGCCGTAGTAGGTGTGTATTTCGTTAAGTTTGAGCATCGTAGGATTCCCCAAGATAAGCTTTGATTACCCGCTCGTCGTTTTGGACCGATTCAGGTTCACCGGCGCTAATCTTTTCTCCCTGAGCAATCACAGTCACCCAGTCTGAAATCTGCATGACCATTTTCATGTCATGTTCAATCAGCAAAATCGTGATCCCTTGTTCACGGATCGCGTGGATGAGCTCTATCAACTGTTGTGTTTCCTGTGGGTTCATGCCCGCCGCGGGTTCATCCAAAAGGAGCAGCTCTGGTCCCATCGCTAGTGCGCGCGCAATTTCAACCCGGCGCTGATCACCATAAGAAAGATTGCCGGCGAGTTGATCCCGAAACCCTTCTAGTCCGACGAAGCTGAGTTGTTGAAATGCGTGCGAGGTGATATGTGATTCCTCTTGACGCTGTTTCTGGTTACGAGTGATTGAGCTCCAGAGGCGACTTTTTGAGCGGCAGTGCCTGCCAATTTTGACATTATCCAACACTGTAAGTTCGGAAAACAGGCGGATGTTTTGAAATGTCCGCGCCATCCCAATTTCGGCAATCTGATCCGGGCGCATACCAACGATGTTTTGATTTTGAAAATTAACGCGTCCTTCGGATGGTGGTTCCAGTCCTGTAACACAGTTAAAAAGTGTCGTTTTTCCTGCGCCGTTGGGACCAATGAGGCTAGCAATTTGTCCTTCCTGCACCGATATATCGATATTTGACACGGCGGTCACGCCGCCAAAATGCTTGCTCAGGTCGGTAATTTCAAGAATTGACGTTGTTTCGTTCATAGCTTTTTTCTGCATTTGGAATAACAGTTGACAGAAGAATTCAGGCCTGATACCCACCTGTATTGAACAATACTACCCTGTTTTCGGGCTGAATCTCGCCAGCTGCCACTAGTTTGGAGAGGCCCGCAACAGTTGCCGCACCTTCAGGACAAGCCAAAATGCCTTCGTATGTTGCCAGGGTCGCCATCGCCTCTTGTATTTCGTCATCGGTGACGGCAATCGCAGTCCCGCCACTCTGATAGATAGCATCAAGGATCAAGAAATCACCGACAGCCTGTGGCACCCGCAAACCCGCTGCAGTTGTTTCCGCGTTTTCCCACGGCTCTGCTTCGGTTGACCCGTCCTGCCACGCTCTGACGATCGGGGCGCAGCCGGCCGACTGCACGGAGATCATGCGTGGACGTTTCGCGCCGATCCACCCGATGCCTTCCAACTCCTGAAATACTTTCCACATTCCGACAATCCCTGTGCCGCCTCCCGTAGGGTAGACAATAACATCGGGAAGCTCCCAATTAAACTGTTCTGCAATCTCAAGCCCCATTGTTTTTTTCCCTTCTACGCGATACGGCTCTTTGAGCGTTGAAACGTCAAACCATCCTTCACCTTCCTTCCGCTCAGCAACAATTTTTCCCGCATCCGTAATTAATCCGTCAATAAGGGTAACATTTGCACCTGCCAGTTGACAGGTGTCCCGGTTAAACGGAGGAGCATCTTGGGGCATGAAGATATGTGCCTCTATCCCGGCTTGGGCGGCATAACTTGATAGCGCAGTGGCTGCGTTACCAGCAGACGGGATCGCAAGTTTGGTCAGTCCGAGCTCCTTGGCTTTAGATACTGCCATTGCCAACCCTCGTGCCTTGAAGCTGCCTGTTGGTAGACGAGACTCATCTTTGACCCATAACGCTTCGATGCCCAAGAAGGCAGCAAGCCGTTGTGTTGGGAGAAGTGGGGTCATCGTCTCATTGAGGGATACAATGTTCTCCGAGTCAGTTACGGGCAGAAGTTCAGCATAGCGCCACATTGATGCTTCACGTCCCGCCAGGGTCGATTTGTCCCAAGTTTGAGCTATCTTGTCCAGCGCATAACGTGGGAATAGTGGCTTGCCACACTCTGTGCACAGATTCTGTGGCATATTAGGGTCGTAAACTTGGGCACAACGGCTGCATTCGAGATGAGTAAAATAACTCATAGTGTTTCCAACAGTTTCAGGATTAGTCCTTTCATACTATGAAGCCGGTTCTCGGACTGATCGAACATTATCGATCTGGGATCTTCAACAATCTCACCGGAAATCTCATAGCCACGGTGGGCGGGCAGACAGTGCATAACGAGGACATCCTGCCCTGCGAGTAACTCTGTGTTTAACTGATAGGGCGAAAGTGCCTTAATGCGTCTTTCCTTCTCCTCCTTGAACGCTGGATCCGTGAAAAACTCCATATCGACCCATGTGTCAGTATAAACAACATCGCTGTTTCCAATGGCTTGATCCAATTGATCGGATGCTTTGTAGGTGCCCGCTTTGCGCGCTGCTTCGTAGAGTTCTTCATCAACAGCTGCAGGATTAATCTCCGGCGCAACGACGGTCACTTCCATGCCCACTTTTAGTCCAGCGGTAATTAGTGAATTGCAGACATTATTGTGTACCCCAACGTAAGTCAGTTTAATCCCCTCAACGCGGCCAAATTTTTCTTGTATGGTCATCAAGTCGCCAAGTGCTTGGGTCGGGTGGTAACGGTCGCAGCAGCCGTTAATGAGAGGCACCGTTGCGCTCTCGGCTGCCTGCACGACATCCGCGTGCTTAAGGAAACGCGCGAGGATTACATCCGAGTAAGCCGATAGTACACGAATTTCATCCCCTAAATCTGCGAGCGCAAAGTTGGTGGCGCGCCAATCCAGAAAAACTGCATGTCCACCCAGTTGGGTCATACCAACTTCCCCGGCACAGCGGGTCCGGGTTGAGGTTTTTTGAAATAGCATGGAGAGACTGCGCCGACTTGTAGCATCTGCATACTGCTCTGGGTTGTTCTTGATCGCGATACTACCTTCGACAACCTTGATTATATCCTCCGTAGACCAGTTTTTAAGTGTAACCAGATTCATGATAGGTCCCCCAAAAGGTTAGAAAAACCTGATTATACTGTACGGTAGCCCCCATGTCAAGCCAGAACAGGCGAAAAAGCCATCGACTTGCCGAAAGTGGCTTATCCCAGAAAACTGGCAGATGGCTGAGAACCAAGTGACCCTTCAAAAAATTTGACGATGATACATATTTCTGCGAAAATAGGGTTGGAAATAGGTCTACCTCTTGCACAATGAACACAGTGCACAATACTCCAGCAGCCTGAATCAATGGATACAATCACACTCCAACTCTACACAAAAGCTGATTGTCCCCTCTGTGATGAAGCCAAGAAATCGCTTGAATCGATTGCAGCGCAGTTTCCAATCCAGATTGAAGAGATTGACATCACAGTAAATTTAGGACTTTTCACAAAATATAAAGAGCTTATCCCTGTGCTTGAATTGCAAGGAGAGCAACTGTTTGTGCATCGGATTGAGGTGAAAACCTTAAGGCGAAAATTGATGTGGGAGCGGTGGCGTCGCTGGCTCTTTGAAAAGGGATGGGTGAGGAGAAAGTAGCCTGCAAGGAATTTAGCGATCTAATTTTTCCTAACTGAACTCAAAATGAGAGGTACTTACTCTCTCCTTGACACTCCTCTGAATTTGTGATAGACTTTGCGGTGCAAACATAACTGTATTGGCTATTGAAGCATAATATGAAATGTTTAGAAGGAGGTTTAATCGTATGGCAGATGTAGGAAGTGCTGCACCTGATTTTACACTTACAGGCACTCTCGGTTCTGAGGATACAGAGGTTTCTTTGGATAACTTCAAAGGGAAGAATCTAGTGGTGATCTTTTATCCGCTCGACTTCTCGCCGGTTTGCTCCGAACAGATTCCTGATTTTAACGAAAAGGTTGATGAGATTCGCGCGAAAAATGCCGACATCATCGCAATTAACCGTGATTCAGCGTTCGCACATAAAGCGTGGAATGAACATCTTGGTGGCGTTAAGTTCCCGCTCCTAGCTGACATGAATCTTGAAGTATCAAAACAGTTTGGGATGGCGCTTGAAGAGGTTGGTATCACGAACCGTGGGGTTATCATCATTGACACGGAAGGTAATATTGCGTTCAAACATGTCGAAGATGCTCCACCGGACAACACCCTTGCGGTGAATCAAGTGCTGAGTCAACTCGATGAATTGAACTAAATCGATATTCAAATTTCAAGCTGACATATTAAAGTTGCAATCGGGCTTCAGATATTAAATTTCTGAAGCCCTTTTTCTTGGGGGCAACTGCGAGTTCCGGCAAGGCAACATGGAAACACACGAGAATATCGCCGGGCTGCCCAGATTGAATTGTCGGAGATTTTAAAATAAAGGGCAGATCAACCCTACGTGTCTGTCTTGTGCATGACAACCAGATTATCCCGGTGAATCACTTCGTTATAGTAGTAATATCCGAGAGCCTTTTCGATCTCGCTCGTCTGTTTGCCCATGATCCGCTGCAAGTCGTGGGTATTATAATTGACAAGTCCTCTTGCAAGCTCAATGCCGTTTTCATCGCGACAGGATACAGTGTCTCCGTGACTAAAGTTTCCTTCTACACGTTGAATTCCGGAGGGTAGAAGGCTTCTACCGTGATGAACTAACGCACGCCGGGCCCCGCTATCTACGAAGACACGCCCCTTCGGTGGACGCGAATAGGCTATCCAGCGTTTCCGACCCGACATCCGCTCTTGTGGCAGGAACAAGGTGCCGATTTTTTCGCCTGCCAAGATTCGGTTGATAACTTGCGGTTCAGTACCGTTTGCAAGTACCATCATCTCACCTGACCCCGTTACAATCTCAGCAGCGTGTAATTTCGTAGCCATGCCGCCGGTCCCGCTTCTACTCCCCGCGCTTCCCGCTGCCCGTTTGAGTTCGTCGGTAACGTCATAGACGAGGCTAATCAGTGTCGCCTCCGAATCTCTGCGGGGATCTGCGGTATAGAACCCATCTTGATCCGATAGGATAATCAGGAGATCCGCCTCTGCGAGATTAGTTACATAGGCTGCCAATGTATCATTGTCGCCGACTTTTATTTCCTCTACTGCGACAGTATCATTCTCGTTGATAATTGGAAGTGCACCAAGCCGTAGGAGGGCGCGTAGCGTATTGCTCATGTGCGTATAACGCTCGCGGGAATTAAAGTCGTCCTGCGTCAACAGCATCGTGCCTGTAATCTGGTTATAGCGCGAAAACCGGTGTTCGTATGCGTGCATTAAGCGGGTTTGTCCAACCGACGCTGCCGCTTGCAATCCGGGAAGTGTTTGGGGGCGTTGCGTGAGTCCCAATTTTCCGGTGCCCGCCGCAATTGCACCAGAGGTAACGAGAATAACCTCCTTGCCCTTCTGTTTCACTGATGCGAGATCTTGCACCAATGCGTCTAACCGTTCGGCATTGAGGTTAAAGTTTTTTGAAACAGTTGTGCTCCCAACCTTCACCACGACTCGTCGAGCACGTGCTAACAGTTGGCGAGGTTCACTGTGTGTTGATTTCGTCAGGGGCATATGTGAACTCGAAGACATCAACTTGGACAGTGTCGCCTTCTGTGATGCCAGCTTTCACGAGTGCATTCAGGACACCCATTTTTTTGAGCTTTCGATGGAGAAGAACTACTGCCTGATCGTTTTCCATATCGGTCATAAGAACAGCGCGACGTGGTTCTTCGCCACGCACGATAAAACGATTCTTCTGCGTGCTAAGTTCAAATCGTTCATCAGGTTTGGGTATGTGGAAGGTTGGTTGAGGCTCCACTGGTTCCTGCTTCTCGCGAATCCGTTCATTAATCCGACGCAACAGTTGATAGGTTGCTCTGATTAACGGATCGACTCCTTTGCCGGTCACCGCGGAGATCGGATAGACACGCCGCTTCCCGAAGTATTCTTTGACTCGTTCCAAGTTGGTCTGTCCATCAGGAAGATCAATTTTATTAAGAACAATCAATTGCGGTAGGCGGGTTAATCGGGGATTGTACCGTTCGAGCTCTGTATTGATCTGTTCGTAATCGGTGATGGGATCCCGACCATCGACCGAAGCGATGTCGATAACGTGGAGGAGCATCTTGGTACGCTCGATATGGCGCAGAAAATCGTGGCCCAGGCCCGCCCCTTCGTGCGCTCCCTCGATAAGGCCAGGGATATCGGCAAGCACGAAGTTGCGTTCGGAATCGACGCGGACAACGCCCAGGTTGGGGGTCAGTGTCGTAAAGGGATAGTCCGCAATCTTCGGCTTTGCGGCAGAGGTCCGCGCTAGCAGTGTCGATTTGCCTCCGTTTGGGTAACCGACCAAGCCGACGTCCGCAATCAGTTTGACTTCTAAGGTGAGGTGTCGTTCTTCTCCCGGTTCTCCCTTCTCCGCCACGCGTGGGGTTTGGAACGTGCTGCTCTTGAAGCGGGCATTCCCTTTGCCGCCAATCCCGCCTCGCGCGATAACTGCACGTTGTCCTACCGTTTGAAGATCAGTAATAACTTCGTCTGTTTCTGACATTCGTACAATTGTGCCGGCTGGAATCTTGACGACCCGATCTTCGGCATCCGCGCCGTGCATCAATTTACCCATCCCGTGTTGACCATTCTCGGCAACTTGGTGGGGGTTATATCGGAAATCAATAAGTGTGCTTATCCCTTCGGACACTTCCAAGACAACGCTTCCACCTCGCCCGCCGTCACCTCCATTGGGACCGCCTCGCGGGACAAATTTTTCTCGACGAAAGCTGATACAGCCGTTCCCGCCTCTGCCGCCTTTCGCATAGATTTTTGCGGTGTCTGTATTCACCGTTTGCTCGCTCCTTATCTTATATAACGTTTAGAAAATAGTGAACGAAACAGAAAAAAATAGGATAAAAAGGGGAGTTGGAAGATCTTTTTGAGGAAAGAAGAGACAGGTTTCACATGCCTACGTTTCAAGTGTTTGCACTGTTGCGCCGGTGGAATCTATTGATAACACCTTCATGTCGCATGAAATCTGATGTCGCTGAAATGCTCGGCTCATGTTTAGGGCCACGCCATCTGTTGATGCCGCACAGTAGGCTGCAATGCTTGGGCCCGCTCCACTAAGAGCCACACTTAATGCTCCAGCATCCATCGCGGATTTAGCTACATCCTCAAATCCAGGGATGAGTGGAATGCGATACGGTTGATGGAGTCGATCTGCCATTGCGAGCGGTAACATTTCTAGTCTACCTGTTGCAATTGCTGCCACTAACATGGAGGAACGACTCACGTTGTGGATGGCGTCGGCGAAATCAACTGTTTGAGGAAGAACGCGTCGGGCTGCCTTAGTTGACAAGGAAAAGTCAGGAATTGCCACAACAACACGCAGATCTGCACTACAGTCCAGTCGGATTGAGTCTACATGATTGCCCTGCATCATAGATATGACTAAACCGCCTAGTAGGGAGGCAGCAACATTATCCGGATGTCCCTCGAACTCCGCCGCAAAATCGAGGAGTTCGGACCGCGAAAAAGGCTCATTACATACAGCATTCGCCGTCAGCAATCCACCCAGTATTGCTGTACCGCTGCCTCCCAGTCCCCGGATTGCAGGAATCCCATTTGTTAGAACTAATCGCAGTCCTGTCGGTTTATAGCCAGATCTGTCGAAAACCAACTTTGCCGCTCGGTAGGCTATATTGTTTTCGTTGGGGGCGAGTTTATCTACGTCAACACCGACAACTTCAATTTGCGTGCCTGTGTCAATCTCCTCAAGTGAGACCGAGCTATAGAGTTGTAGCGCCAGTCCAAGGACATCAAAGCCCGGACCTAAATTTGTTGTGCTCGCTGGCACACGAGCGGTTGCTTTGGTGGGCATTAATTCTACCTACGGAGATAAGAAACAGCTATCGAATTCTCGAGATGGCTGCGTCCATTCGGGATAAGGCCTCCTGGATATTTTCCAACGAATTTGCGTACGACAGTCGTAAGTAACCGTCGCCATATTTACCAAAAGCAGTGCCAGGTAGGACCGCAACCCCTGCGTCTTCAAGCAGGTAGTCAGATAGGTCTTGACAGGAAAGAGGTAGGCGTGAGACGTTTGGAAACACGTAGAATGCGCCAAGGGGCTTGATACAACTTACACCTTCAATTGCGTTTAAACCGTCAACGATGGCATCACGCCGCAGTCTAAATTCCTTGACCATATCGTGGACAAAATCTTGTGGTCCCTTCAGTGCCTCAATGCCTGCAAATTGGGTGAAAGTTGCCGTACAGGAGTTGGAGTTGATGGTCAATTGTGTAATTTTATCCGCTAGTTCTGTGGGAGCTATTCCATAACCCAACCGCCATCCGGTCATAGCGTAGGTTTTGGAGTGGCCCTCAAGCAGAATCGTTCGCTCTTTCATACCCGGGAGACCGATCAAGCTATCGTGCACCCCTTCATAAATGATTCGTGAGTAGACCTCGTCTGTTAACACATAGAAATCATGCTTATTTGCTAGCTCGGCAATTGTTTCCAAATCAGTCTTGGCTAGCGTGCCCCCTGTCGGATTTTGCGGTGAGTTGATAATCAGCAGTTTCGTCTGATCTGAGATCGCAGCCTCAAGATCCTCAATCCGGAAGCGAAAATCCACCTCCTCACGCAATGGCAGAGGGACAGCTTTCCCATCAATAAAATCAATGACAGACTCATAGATGGGAAATCCGGGGTTGGGATAAATAACTTCATCTCCTTCATCAACAAGTGCCAAGATGGTAAAGAAAATGATAGGTTTGGCACCGGGTGTAACGGTGACTTCATCCGGGTGAATTGCTATACCACGCGTTTCCGAAATATGTTCAGCAATAACTTCTCGAAACTCCACTAAACCTGCGGATGGTCCATATCCGGTGTGACCGTCCTTCATCGCCTTGAAAGCCGCTTCGCTAATATTCGCAGGGGTTATGAAATCGGGTTGCCCAATTTCGAGATGGACAATGTCTTTACCCTGCGCTTCTAATCCCTTAGCTTTGGCAAGTACCTCAAAGGCAGATTCCGTTCCCAAACGGTCCATTCGATCTGCAAAATTCATCTATCACCTCAATTTTTGAAAATAGATTCTCCTAACATAGGATTGCGTTCAACTAAATAGGTTCTACTTTGACGATGACACAACGAAACCATTATTGCCGGTAACCCAGACGTTGTTTGCGTCTAGCACAAAAATACCGTTTGCTGGCACTTTACTGATGATGGGATCATCAATAGTTTGTGTTGCCCAGGTTGTCCCGCCGTCTGTCGTATGAAGGATGATACTGACGCCCAACCCTCCGCCAGCTGCCCAGCCGACAGCACTATCGGCAAAGCTGACGCTCAATAGCTTTTCCTCTGTTCCGCTTGTTTGAAGTTCCCAACTATCGCCACCATTTGTCGTGTGCAAGACAATACCGTTCTCTCCGACCGCCCAGCCGTTATTGGCATCCACAAAGAAGATATCTTCCAGAATATCTGGAATATTTGTAGGTTGATCCGTCCATGTTTGTCCGGCATCGGTTGTCTTCTGCACTAAGCCATCTTGCCCTCCAGTTTCCGGACTAATCCTAACCCCGGTCACCCAACCGGTAGATTCATCCATGAACTGGACTGCATTAAGCACAACCGTTTCTTCATCGCCCACAGCAGCGGCAACCTCACCACCACGCAGCACACTCCACTGTTTTCCTCCGTTGGTAGTCTGAACGATTGTGTCATTCATCCCAACTGCATAGCCGATTTTGGGGCTAACGAAGTGAACCCCTTTAAGCCAGTTCCCAACTTTGCTCGTTTGGATATCCCAGCGTCGTCCTCCATCTGTTGTTCCAACAACCATGCCCTGTTGACCGACTGCCCATCCATTTTTTTTATCGAAAAAGTAGATGTCTGTAAGCATCTGCTCGATAGGCACTTCCGCTTTCTGCCACGTTTTACCACCATCCCTGGTATGCCCAATATATCCCGGACTGTCCATATCCAGTGCTGAAATACCGACAACCCAACCTTCGTCGCGGCTGATAAAAGCAACCCCATTATAGTCCCGAACATCCTCCATGTCCATCTGTTGTAAAACATTCCATTGTCCGTCGGCGTGGGGTACGGTTGTCACCAACAGAGCCGCTAATAGAATCGCTCCCAATAAAACTACTCTTTTTTTTAACATACTTCAATAGCTCCTTTCACAGTTTTTATATTGACCTATATTCAAAGCTCAAAATGTCGCAGCCTCATGATTTGATAGGCTTTATTGCGGGTGTAACCTGTTTTTTTAGAATAGGTTTAAGTATAGCACCCATCATAGGTGCTGTCAAGAACAAACATATCGCTCTTGGGGCTATTCAGTTTTCCATTTTTTGACCGATGTCGGAACAACCCAAATCCGTAGGCGGGGCATCTTGCCCCGTCGCAGCCTCGACCGAGAGATTGGGACGCCGGGAGAGTTAAAGATCCTTATATCGCTCTATACCACGCTTTTGCCAATCCAAAAAAAGCCCCAAGACGCCATATTTCTGTGTCTTGGGGCTTCTCATTATCATCAGATTAATGGAGTTACCATAGATTAATGGAGTTACCATCGCACTTGGCAAAACTCCTCGTAATCAATCAATTCGTGAATCGTTGGATTTTTACCGCATGCTGGACATTCAGGGTCTTGGCGAAGTGTAAGTTTTTTAAATTCCATCGACAAAGCGTTGAACAGAAGTAGTTGACCGATTAACGGCTTTCCAATGTCGAGTAGAACTTTGATAGCTTCAACAGCTTGCACATTTCCAACAATGCCCGGTAGCACACCGATTACGCCCGCTTCCTGACAACTTGGCACCATATCAGGCGGGGGAGGCGTTGGGTAAAGACAGCGATAACACGGGCCCCTGCCGGGATGGAAGACAGTTACCTGCCCTTCAAACTGGAAGATGCTGCCATGTACTATTGGTTTACCAAGCATTACAGTGGCGTCATTCAGCAGATAGCGGGTCGGTAAATTGTCACACCCATCAATAATAAGATCGTAACCTTCAAGGATTTCGAAAGCATTTGCCGAAGTAATTTTTTCGGGATGTGTAATGACCTTGACGTCAGGATTGATGTCATTGATCGTTTCCCTTGCAGACTCAGTTTTCAATTTCCCTACGTCGCCTGTTCCATGCAGTACCTGTCGTTGGAGGTTGCTCATATCGACAACGTCATCGTCAACGATTCCGAGTGTTCCCACACCGGCTGCGGCTAGATAGAGTCCCGCGGGCGATCCGAGCCCGCCTGCGCCGATGAGCAGCACCTTCGACTCAAGCAGCTTGGTTTGACCCATCCCCCCGACCTCTTTGAGGATGATGTGTCGACTATATCGCTCAATTTGTTCATTACTAAAGTTGTACATCTAAAAATACCCTCGTTGAGAACCGTAAGAATAGATCCTAGTTATTTTCCAAGTTTGCCAGCAGATCCGCAATTCCTTTACCTGAACGCGCAGAGATTTGAACGGCAAACCGTTCCCGCACATCTTCAAACGCAAGTGCAACTGTAAAGTCGTTCCCACCGTACATCTGTTCAAGCACGGCGGTTAAATCCGGTTGAATCGCGTCAAGCATCTCTTGGGTGTTCGGTGCGATATGGCGGTTATTAATAAAAAACAGGATTTCATCGCCATTCAGATGCACTGCGTTCTCCAGTTCTTCAGCCTCTTCTAAACGAACGCATCTTTGAAGCGTTTCAGTGAACGCCTGACGGATCTTTTCACGATTATCCCCTTCCACTTTATGCTTCCGGTTATAGAGGAAGCCGTGACGGTTCCTGGCTGCATCTATGCTATAATTCGTGCTTTGAGAAATCAGCAAAACGCCGGGACCCGCATGAGTAAACGAGTAGTCAGCGTAGTTCAGGTACTCGTCTGGTTCTCCTTCTGCCATCCACCTGTTGAATACCCTGATGAAATTCTCATAATTGATATCGCTGTCTTCTGTGGTGAAGACCTTAATGTTAATTTGTTGTAGATCCATAGTTTACTGTAATCAGAAACTCCTTTTCTGTCAATGATTTTAACACCCATTTAGGGTATAAGGAGTCGAACGGCAATAGTTAGTTCGGCTCCTTATACCTTATACTGTTTCGTGCTTTAATACAAATGACAAATTGGCTTGATAGAAATTTCAATCATAGAGAAATGCTATCGTAGTTGTAGTGCAATGTTTGCAAACACTGTATCCGCCCAGTCACCTCTGGTGAAAATACTAGTTGCCAATTTCCTTTTTGTATACACTTTGACCTCAGTTTCACTATCATTTATCCCTTGAACTGCCACTCGAACTAATTCACCATAACTCGACATTGAGGCGCCTTTCTGGGCTAGGATAACGAATGTTCTGTTATCAATTTCGGTTGCGTTGTCAATGTCGAGTCCAGACGAGGTTAGAGCGTCGCGTGATGCTGTAATGACTCGGTCGTATTCTACGCTAAAAGTTTGTGAACGTCCTGCGTCAAGGGGAGCCTCTAGCATTGAGGTTCTTGTCGCGCACCCTGCGATACACATAATTCCAATAACAGATACAAGGAGCCACGTCATTTTCATCATTGATTTCCTCCGATTTTGTAGTTATTATGCAAATTTTCGCATTGTGTGGGTTCCAATTCTAAAAACGTCATTTGCGAATCTGACGCGAATTGTTGCCAAACAAAATTCATTTGGCTCACTGACTACGAGCAATTTGAATGCCATTGTTGTTTCGAATCAAGTGATAAAATTGATCCAAAAAGTGAGTCTTTCGGAGAGTCCTTTCTTTGATTAGCTTTGCACTGACTTTTGGTATGAGCCATTATTTCAAAGGAGCATGGTTTTCACAAAGTAGTTGTTGCAGCTGCGTTACATCGTTGTTGTAAAAATGCTACATCAGTGAGCCGAATCGGTTTATCTCAACCGCTGAGAGCTTATTGAAAAAATATAATTATCCCTGAAATGAGTTTGTCAAAAATCTCCAAGAACAAAACCTGCTAAAACCTTGAGTACATTATAAAACCACAAACTTTACCATTAACTGCAACCGTGGGTTTTGGTCAAGTAGTTGTTAATAGTTCCGCAACGTTCCTGCCGATGGTTGGGGGCGGTAGGGTCTTATTTTCTTGATGAGCGATTGCCAACCACGCATCAACAATCTGGCACAACTCCCGAAAAACCTCGGCTTCATCGTGCCCATGACAACACGGACCAATCACTCCCGGACAGCAACCGACGAAACATTGATCCTCTTCAGACCATTCAACAATCTTGACGTCCCTTGCGCTTTGGATCATCTTTCTGATTCCGTATTTGTCGCATCGTCACCATTCTCGATTTATGCCGTAAACATCAAAAACTGTGTCTACACTAATTATTGCAAGTCCTTCAACCAATCCTTGCGCAATTATCAAACGGTCAAACGGATCTCGGTGATGAAAAGGCAAGGTGGTCAACTTTATGAGGCTCTCAAATGTGATATCCAATATCTGAATGCGGTTGAAATCCAGTCTCTCCGGAAACACCTGCTCAAATGGCTTATCTAATTCAAGCTTCTCTAATCTCACCTTAATTGCTATCTCCCATAGGCTAACGATGCTAAGGAAATTCTCATTGCTTGGATCCTCAATTAATTGTCACGCTCTACCACTAAGTTTTTCATCGCCAGCGAGAAACCAGAGCAGCGCATTTGTATCCAGCAGGTATCTCATTCCATATACTCTTTGAAGTCTGGGAGTTCGTCATCAAAATCTTCGCCGATATGAATACGGCCTTTGGCACTCCCAAAGCCAGTCTTCAACCATGGTTCCAAGAAAATGGTCTTCCACTCGTATTGATAGATTGGCATCAGCGTGTCTATGGATTCGGCATAAAATAGGAGATGATACTTCACATACGTCTCGTCCAGCAATTTAATGCAATCATCGAGTTCCCCAAAGGTCGGTATAACGTCCGGCTCACTCTTATCCCAATGCGCGATACGTCTATCGGCAAATTCCTCATGTTTATCGACTGCTGATTTGAGTGCATTCAAATCGTCTTTTACCATCTTGGGACAAACATGCTCTCCGCTGGCATCTGCGTATTTTTCAAACTCACTTTTCATTACCTCTTGATGGTCCAATCCAAATCTAGCCAACCCTAATTTGGTCAACTGTTGGGCTTCAGACTCAGACCACCGGATAGAACAGTAGTATTTGAAGGACAACTCTTCAGGGTTTTTAGCAATCTCATCAAGCAAGCCTACAAAAGATATACTGTCTTTCTGTGGTTTGATTTGCCGACGTAGCCCCGCTAACGCATGGGAAAGATAAGTCCTTCCAAGGTAACTATAGAAAGCACTCGGCTTTTGGATACGCGGATTCTCACGGATAATGTCTTGGACTTCCCAGAACATGTTTGTATCCCGCAGGAGCGTCTGAATCTCACCCTGGATAATTTCCATCCATTTGAGCCACTTTTCAAGTTTTGGGCTTATCTTAAATTCTGAGTTCATGGTTAATCCCTACTCAAGCGAAGACGTTTGATTACAGCGAAGATTACTGGAAATCAATCGATAAAGCGACTTGGGGTTATCATTTCAGTCTTTCGACACCTATTGCTTTCGTAATTCCCTCAACCCACATCTTATATCCGGTGCCTGACTGGAAAATTAATACTTCGGGCATGAATGCGTAATGGTAATGATAATGATACTCACTCTGCTGCCATATCTGTCCATTTGATAGTTTTACAATGGTTTCTCCTTCCCAGCCCTCGAAATCCCCGTCGATTCGACTTTCGATAACAGATGAGATAGTGGGAATAGTTTGCGGCGCACCACCTATTGACTCGCCTCCGAAATTGCTAAAACGTAATGGAACAAACCCGCTGACGGAGGGTTCTACGATCACTACCGGCCTGACGTCTTTCTTTCCCCACCTGTTACCTATATTACTTCCCTCACGAGGTACGAATCCACCAATACTTGGTTTTACCAAGAGAACCGGCTCAACCTGGGACTTAGACCATCTATTTAACATTGAACTATTCCCTATGGGTTTGAATCCCCCAATACTGGGTTCGACGATGACCACTGGCGTTACCTTAGCCTTTGGCCAGCTCACACCTATTGCTGCTCCAATTGCGAGACAGCACACACCCATTAAAAAAGGGAGGGCAATTACAGATGTACAAAGTTTTTTATAGAAGTTGTTCATCTTAAATCCTCCTTTCAGTAAGGAGAACAAGTCAGTCAAACCCTTCTTAAAAAAAATAAAGCGTGACGAACCTAGCTGCGGTCCATCACGCTTTACTTTGACAACCCTTTATCCGTTATTCACCTTTGCGAATCATGAGCCGATAGTGCTGACCAACCTTCTTGGTATCAGTAATCTCATGCCCATCATTCGTGAGGCTCTTGGGAACGTTTTCAATCGGTTCACCATCGTCAATGGTGATTTCGAGCAGCTGACCAACATTCATCGTCTCTAAGCGGATTTTGGCTTGCACGTAATTGAACGGACACGCCACACCCTTGAGGTCAAGACTGTCAACGATCTCCTCAACCGGCTCCGCTTTCGGCGGTGCCTTCGGGATACGCGCTGGTCGGGCTTCCCGTTTCTTTGTATCTGCCTCCTCCTCCTGTCGAATCCGCATCCGTCCGTAGACGTTGTGCGCCTCCTCAACAAAGAGGGTTGCTTCCTCGACACGACGGTGGGTCAGTTCCTTATCAAAAGTCGCGGGATCTTCCTCGGCCGCCTTAAAGATATGTGCCCCAAAGCCGGGGAAGACAACTCCGGGTTCAAAGAACCGACTTCGGAACTCTCGTACCGTCGTCTCATTGTCAATGTGTTGCTGTCCCTCGGTCGTCAGCAGCGCATCTGCGGCTTTGATCATCGCTTCAAAAGCGTGTTCAGCGGAGTCCACATATTGATCCCGTTCCAAGTCGATCCCCGCCTCGTATATCAGCCGGTCCGCCTCTTCAAGTATGAACGAAACCAACTCGACCAATGCCCCCGCACACTCGCCGACACCCGTTTTGAGTTGAAACTCCTTTGTGTCGCCGGTGTCGATATAGTAGCTGGGGTCTTCCTCAAAGGACGGAATCTGGTCATACTCACGGAGGATCGCCTTGATTTCGACCTTGCCAAGTCTCGCAATGTAGTCGGTGAAAGATTCATCGCCGTCTCGTTCATCGATGTATCTTCCGGTCAGGTGCTCGATGAATTGTGGGATGTTCTTACCGTGAATCTTTCCGGCGGCAAGCCCATAAGCACTTGCATTCTCAATAGCATGACCGCCCAACAGAACCTGATAGTACGGGGCGATATGTTTCCCCATACGTCGCGATGAGCCGAAGAACCCGATGTTTGCGATATGGTGCTGACCGCATGAATTCGGGCAACCGCTGATCTTGATCCGCAGATCTTGGAGCCCTTCCTTCACACCGGTTTCGATGAAATAGTTCCTCAAGTAAGCAGCTAATCCACGAGAGGAGGAGATACCTAGTTTGCAGGAATCGGTGCCGGGACATGCTGTGATATCAACCGTGCTTTCAGCACCCGATGCGCCCAAGCCTATTTCCTTGAGTTCCTGATAGAGTGCAGGCAAATCGCTCAGGCTGACCCAGCGCAAAACAAGATTCTGCTCGACGGTTGTGCGGATGGTGTCCTTCACATATTTGCGCGAAATATCCGCCAATGCCCGTGTCTGATCCGCGGTGATGTCTCCGAGCGGCAACGTGATATTGACGACTGCGTATCCCGGTTGTCGCTGCGAACGCACGTTTGAGGCATGCCACTCATCAAACCCTTCCGGCTTCAATGCACCATTGAGCTGCGTCGGCGGCTTCAGCGGTGTTTCGTCATACGCATCAAGATTGTCGAGGTGAGCTGTCCACGCAGGATCGTGGCGCAACTGTTCTCGTTCTTCCAGCACAAGGCGACGAAATTCTTCGATGCCGAGTTTTGCTACAACGAACTTCATCCGCGCCTTGTTGCGATTCTTACGTTCCCCGAGACGGGTGAACACTCTCGAAATTGCTTGTGAAATCGGCAACAATTCCTCTTCAGGTACAAACTCGTCAAAAACCTTTGCCTGATGCGGCACAGGGCCAAGGCCACCACCGACAAGCAACTTAAATCCACGCTTCGGCTTGCCATCGACCTCTTTAATCGCTGCTACTGCGCCGATGTCGTGCATGTATCCCAAGCCACAGGCGTGTTCGTCGCAACCAGAGAACGCGATCTTAAACTTCCGTCCGAAGTCTTGTGCGTCCTGATGTCCTAGCAGGAAAGCGGACAATGCTTTGGAATGAACCGTCGCATCAAACGCTTCATCGTTACATACACCAGAAAGTGGACAAGCGGTGACATTCCGAACCACGTTGCCGCATGCTTCCTTGGTTGTTATGCCAACTGACGCCAATCGACGCATTAACTCCGGTGTATTGTTAATATCCACATAGTGATACTGTACATCTTGGCGGGTGGTGATGTGAATGATATTATCCGAGAATTCTTCGGCAACATCCGCAAGCATTTCCAATTGTCCTGCGTTCAGACCGCCGAACGGAATTTTTACACGAATCATCTGTGAACCTTCATCACGCTGTCCATAAACGCCGTGACGGAGTCTAAATTCGAGGAAAATCTCCTCTGGCATCTGACCCGCTTGGACACGACCCAGCTGCATCTCATAAATCTCAATTGCGCGGGCCTCCTCCGGATCTATTGCCTCCGTGTTAAAAGGTGCTAAACTTTCTGTCGCCATTAGTGGCTCCTTCCAAATTGGGGTTGGGGTTCGTATAAACAACGTTGTGCCTGATGGGGTTTAATCTTCTGATCTATTGCGCTACTATCCGTGCTAATATTTTGGTAAGTTGCTATAACTCCAGTTCCGATGGGGCGGCTTTTCTTCCCAATCTTGTACCTGAGGCGTAAACAGATCGGTTTCCGCGCCTTTGCTTATCAAGGTTATGAGACTATATTATAACAAAAAAGAAAACAGAGATCAAGTGCTTATACTTATGTTCGCTAAGAAATTTAAATCTTATCTTGGCTGGCAATTCTTCGCTACCCCCTTAGCGTGTAAGATTATATCTCAATTTTATACATTATACAAAAGAAATACCGACTCTGGTGTATTTTATCCCTTCCGTGTTGGTCCGAGATTTGACAAGGATCTAGACATAAAGTATAATAACGGCATTCGGAACGCGGAGAAAATTGGTGTTGTGGTTTAGTGGACGCTTTGACGCTGTAGGAACTCTCCCCGACGCACGTTACCCGCATAACTCCCTATATTGTTAAGAAAAGTCTGCAGGCGCATGGTGGCTAAATTCCACTCGCTCTCCTGTGTCTGCCATGGAAAAAGTCCGCATCCAGCCTGACACGGGTTAAATTGTACCACTACAAACTGAAGCACGCAAATCTGATGGAGCCGTGTTTCCAACAATGTAGGCTTCCAGCATCAACTCAGAAAATCATAAATCTGTAGATAATGCTAAGGCAGGTAATGATAATGAAGAGTTATAAAATCCTAGTTGTTGATGACGAAATAGATATCGCTGATTTTATCGGGGATTATTTAACAGGAGAGGGATATGAGGTCATCAAAGCTTACGATGGGACTAATGCACTTGATAAAATACAACAAGAGCGCCCTGATCTAGTTATCCTTGATGTAAGGTTGCCAGGAATGGATGGCTTTGAGGTCTGTAAGCAGATACGGGCGGAATCTGCAATTCCGGTTTTGATGGTTACTGCCAAGGACAGAGACGTGGATAAGATTGTTGGACTAGAGATAGGTGCAGACGATTATATACCAAAGCCGTTTAATCCTCGCGAGTTGATAGCACGGGTCAAGGCGATTTTACGAAGAGCCTATCGCCAAGATTATCAATCCCATAGTCAATCGGCAATACTAAAATACAGGGATTTGTCTGTCGATACCGAACGCCGAAGGGCAACCAGTGGGAATCGTCTGCTGGAACTTACCATGAAAGAATTTGATCTCCTATTATTCTTGATGCAAAACCCAGGGCACGTTTATGCACGGGATCATTTACTTGATTCTGTGTGGGGTAAAGACAGCTTCGTCGGCGTGCGTACCGTTGATGTACACATACGACGACTACGGGAACAAATCGAGGCAGATGCAAGCCACCCGCAGTACATCAAAACTGTCTGGGGAGTTGGTTATAAATTTACCGACGAGTAATTTTTCAGTTGCTCGGAGGTCTGGAAGTGGAGGTGGGTTCTGCTTGCTGTTTACTTGCGGATGTCCAAATCATCCTATTTTGCCTTTTTCCCACACGTGCGCCTTAACTTTTGGTCGCTTTCTTCTCTCTCTTTATTATGTTTTTTCTTTCCTTCGGTCGATATTTTTTTTGTTATTGACTGGAGTTAGTGTGGCGCAATTTCCTGTGCAGGCGCATGCAGCTTTTCAGGATGGATTCATTGGGGCGCGCGCTTTCGCGATGGGCGGAGCATTTACTGCGATTGGGGATGAGTCAGATGCCCTATTGGTTAACCCTGCATCAATTGCCAACCTGAAGCATCAAACTGAATCAGGTCGATCCACGCAACAGGTATCAGCAACAACCGCTAGACTGCATGCCGGATTGAGTGATGAAACCTCAATTACACAGAATCTGATTAGCTATGCCTACTCCCACCCGGCACGTGGTGCTTTAGGCTTGCTGTGGAAGCGGTTGGACGCCGGAAGCTTATATTTTGAGAATTACCTGCTCGTCGGATTGAGTAAAAGTTACAACTTCGGGTCGGAAGATAAACGTCGCATCCTATTGGGTGCGGGCCTCAAATTGTTAAATTGGGATACAGCACCTACAGTCGGAGCGGATGGTTTGGTCGTGGAGGATTTGCCAGGGCGAAGTCGCTTGGCTTTTGATGTTGGTATGATCTTTCGTCCATCCCCAAATATCCCAATTGCTCTATCCCTCCAGAACTTCAACACCCCCAATATCGCTTCTTCCGACTCGGTGTCCCCGGAAAGTCTTGCACGACAGGTGATGCTCGGCATTGGTATTATTGCCAAAAACGCCACCTGGGGGATGGACCTTGTTTTCCGAGAAAGCGAGGTCAATGTCAAAGTTGGGATTGAATCTCAGTTTTATGAAGAGAATTTAACCCTGCGCGGCGGATTCCGGTTGGAAAATTTGGCATGGGGCGCAAACTTGACTCTTGGTGGTGGATATCGTCCATTCAGAAGTCTCCGCATTGACTACGGCTTTCTTTTTCCTATCGGCGGAATACGTGACACCTTGGGTAGCCATCGGTTTAGCATCGTCTATGATTTTTGAAGGGCTAACATTGAATGGCACACTATGACACCCATGTGAAGTCATTCACTCTTTTCCGCGATGTATTTCAGGCTCAATCACCGCTTGACGAGAAAATGGATTCGTGATACTATTACGAGCGCGAGTTGCTACTTATGGGGTGGTGACAGCTACAGCAATGGACGCCAGAGTACGAGCTTGTCACTCAACGGGGATCTAGGTTATAATCGCCATGAAAGAACGGCAACAAAAAATCTGGGAATCTCGCATACTAGACATTGAGAAAAGTTCCCGATTGGCAGTAAGACTTGGGATTTCACAGCTAGTGGCACAGCTTCTCATCAATCGGGGAATTGAAACGGAAGACGCAGCGCGTGCGTATTTGTATCCAACGCTCGGTCAGCTGCATTCCCCGTTTTTACTACACGGGATGGAGAAGGTAGTTGAGCGCATCCGTGTAGCAATGAAGGGTCGTGAACAGATCTGGATCTTCGGAGACTATGACGTAGATGGTACGACAGCCACTTCGTTGCTGATAACTACTTTCCGGCACCTGGACTTCCCGGTGAAACCTTATATACCCAACCGTTTTGACGAGGGATATGGACTCAACAAGGCAGCGATTGAGAAGTTGGCTGAGCACGGTTGCGATCTGTTAATTACGGTTGACTGTGGTATCACCTCAATTGAAGAGGTAGAATTCGCTAACTCCCTCGGTATAGATGTTATCATCACCGACCACCATCAACCCCCGCCTGGGCAGCTACCTCCAGCTATTGGGGCAATCACGCCTAAGATGCCTGAGAGCGAATATCCTTTTGATGGACTTGCGGGAGTCGGGTTGGCGTTCAAGCTAGCACACGGATTGATGGGCGGCGACGATTTAAGCCCATTTCTGCAATCTCAACTGGATTTAGTCGCGCTTGGCACGGTTGCAGATATGGCTCCACTAACGGACGAAAATCGAGTCCTGTCAAGCCTTGGTTTAGTAGAACTCAATAAACGTGAACGACCAGGGATAAAAGCACTCTGCGATGTGGCAAACTATAGCGATAACAAGCTGATTACTGGTTATACATTGGGGTTTGTCTTAGGACCTCGAATTAACGCCGCGGGACGGATAGATGAAGCGTCCAAAGTGGTCGAATTGCTAACGACTGAATCGTATGAAAAAGCAATCCCAATTGCCGAAGAAATGGACACTCATAACCAAAAGCGGCGGGAGGAGCAGAACCGCATTCAGGAACAAGCAGCTGCTAAGATTGAAAAGAATAGGGACCATACAGAAAAGACAGGGTTGGTTGTTTATAATGAAGCCGATGAAGATTGGAATCAGGGAGTCGTTGGGATTGTCGCTTCGCAGCTGCTTAGTCGGTATTACCGCCCGGTGTTTGTATTGGCAATTAAGGGTGACAAAGCACACGGGTCGGGACGCTGTATCGAAGGCATGAATCTTGCCGACAGCTTAAACGCCTGTAGCGATTTATTGGTCAAACACGGTGGACATCAGGCGGCGGCGGGACTCACAATCAGAACGGAGAACATTGATGAGTTTGCTGACCGATTTGATCAATATGCGTGTGAGCATCTCTCTGATGAGGATCTAATCCCTAGGCTAAAATTGGATCTTGAGGTGCAGGCTTCTTATTTGACGCTCCAATCTGTCGAGGAATTACAGCAGCTTGAGCCGTTTGGCGAGGAAAATTCACCGCCGCGCCTTGCGCTGTGCAATCTGCGGCTTCAAAGACCACCAACGGTAATGGGCAAGGAAAAGAACCATCTCAAATTATTCGTTACTGATGGAGGCCAACCACTTGAAGCCGTTGGGTGGGGGATGGCGGATCACTTGATTGCGCTGAAGAATAAGAACATTCGATTGGACTTGGCTTTTGAACCACAGATTAATGAGTGGAATAATAGCCGTAGTGTGCAGCTAAGGATTGAAGATTTACGCGTTCGCGCACTTGAACGTAGCACTGTTGCAACGATGTTTCCCACCAAGGAGGAAGAAAGCCCGGTTAAATTTGTTGACCACAGGACTTTAGAAAGCAAGCAGGACTACCTGTTGAATCTCCTCAAACGAGAAGAAAAAACAATACTGTATGTACGTGATGAAAGAGCGTTGGATCAACTTTTTGAGATGCTTGATCCAACGGACAAGATTGGGCGTTGTGAAGCCGATATGTCCGAGGTTGATAGAGAGCAACTCTCGGATAAATTGATAGATGGAGAATTATTTGCGATCGCTTCAAGTTGTACATTGACTGAGCTGCCTCATATTAGCCACATAGTCTTTTGTCATCCAACCCCTCAATACCTAACCTTCTTTAACCGGTGTGAACCCGCTTTCAAATCTCCTGAGACAACATATATCCATCTGATCTACCAGCCAAGGGATATAGAATGGATGCAAAAATGTATCTCTTGGGAACATCCAGATAAGGAGATTCTGCAGAAATTCTATAAATGCTTACAAGCACTCAGTCAGGACAACGGACAGCGACTTACTCTTGAAACAGTCATAGCGGGTGCCCAAGCTGATTCAATCCCGGTGCCTGCTGTCAAGAATGGCCTTTCAATCCTTGAAGAGTTACAGCTTTTGACGCGACATCCAAATTTCTCAAAACAAGAAATTAAACTCTTGCCATCACCATCGAAGAAGCGCCAACTCCATGAATCCGAAACTTATCTAAACGGTGAACAGATAAAACAAACAAGCCGATGGATTTCGGAATTCCAATTGCGGCAAAATGTCCAACAGATTTGGGAGAGAGTATCGTATGAGCGTCAACTATCTAATTCGCCAAATCCTAGCATATAACCCGGATGCGGATTGCGATCTTTTGCGTAGAAGTTATGAATTTAGCCAAACCTGTCATCATGGTCAGCAGCGGATATCCGGAGATGCTTATTTTAGCCACTGCTTTGAGACAGCCAAGACGTTAGTTGAATTGAAATTGGACACGGATACCATCTGCGCAGGACTACTGCACGATGTACTCGAAGATACATCAGCCAGCCGTGATGAACTTGTGGATCAGTTTGGAAATACGATTGCCGAATTGGTTGAAGGTGTAACGAATATCAGTAAATATAAGTTCAAAGGCGGAATCCAACAAAGGCAGGCAGAAAATTACCTGAGGTTGCTTCTGGCAACGGCGAAGGATACGCGGGTCATTCTGATTAAGTTGGCAGACCGCTTGCATAATATGCAAACACTGGGGTCATTACCGCCACATAAGCAGGAGCGCATTGCCAAGCAGACATTTGAAGTGTATGCTCCGCTCGCCCACCGATTGGGTATTGCGCGGATTAAGAGCCGACTTGAAGATTTGGCGTTCAAATATCTGCACGCCACTGAATACAGAGAGATTGCTGATTTGCTTGCGGCGAAGTTAGGTGAACGGGAAGCGTATACGAAGTGGATGGTCGATGTTGTCCAACAGGAGTTAGATTTGATGGGCGTCAAAGCGAGGGTCTACGGTCGGCCCAAGCATATCTATAGTATTTATCAGAAGATTCACCAGCGAGGCGTGCCTTTTGAACAGATTCGCGATTTGTTTGGGCTTCGTGTGTTGGTCAATAGTGTGGGAGACTGTTATGCAGTAATCGGCATTCTACACAATAAATGGAATCATATTCCCGAGCAATTTAAGGATTTTATCGGTCTTCCGAAGGCGAATGGCTATCGATCTTTGCACACAACCGTTGTAGATCGGGGCCAGCCTGTAGAAATTCAGATTCGGACCCACGAAATGCACCAGATTGCGGAATACGGAATTGCCGCTCATTGGCGATATAAGGAAGGGATGCCGTCGGAAACAGATAACGAAAGGATTTTTGCGTGGTTCAGAGAGATGCTCGCAGAGATTCAAGAGTTCAAAGATCCATTTCAGTTTATCCGTTCTATGAAAGGTGAGTTATTTCCGGATGAGGTTTTTGTCTTCACGCCCAAGGGAGACCTCCATAGCTTGCCAGCAGGTTCTACACCAATCGACTTCGCGTATAAAATACACACTGACATTGGACAGACCTGCTCTGGGGTGGAGGTTAATGGTGCCATAGTCCCTTTTAAGTATCGGTTGCAGAATGGGGATAGAATAAAAATCCAGACGCGGCCAAGTGGACAGCCCAACCGTGACTGGCTGCGATGGGTTAAAACAGCGCGGGCACGTAACAAAATTCAGTCTTGGCTCAACGAACAGAACCGAGCACAGGCCATAGATTTGGGCAAACGACTTCTCGAACTGGAGATGCGGCAGCGGCAACTAAGCCTAAAGGACTATCTCAAATCGAAAGAGCTGCTTGACGTGGCGGAGAAACTCGTCTCCAAAAAGAAAGCCCAAATACCGCTAATTGACGAACTTTTTAGACAGATTGGGAATGGTAAGGAGTCAGCAACGCATGTTGTCAATTTATTGAATCCTGGGTTAACTCCTGCTACTGAGAAAAAAGAAAAGACCACCCGTCCACCCCAATCCGCACCATCAATCGAACTTGAAGGTATTGATCTAGATCTGGCACGTATTATGAAGTGTTGCCATCCTATTCCGGGAGATGAAATCATAGGGTATCTCACACGCGGGCGTGGGATTTCGGTTCACAGAGCGGACTGTTCCCGAATTATTAATGAACCAGAACGAATCGTTGATATCGACTGGACACCGGTTGAGAACGTCACCTATCCGGCACCGATTACCGTCGAGTGTGATAATCGCCCCGGAATGTTAGCAGAAATTACTACATTAATTGCCCAGTACAAAGTCAATATCGATAACGTCGGTTCTCACAGATTCAATAAGGAAACGGGGCACGATCAATTCACTCTAGAAGTAAATGGAATTGAACAGCTAGAGACTATCATGGAGTCAATCCGCTACCTAAAGGGAGTGCGAAACGTTTCCCGGATTACATCTTTTGCGTCTGAAAGGCGTAGGAGCGCAAAAAAAATACGCTGATATCTATTTCCATTTAATCTGTTAATTGCCGTAGGCAACTTGCCCACCACCTGAAATCGCTTTTATAATTTTCCCGGAACGTAGGCATCGCACACATACACGGACTCGCTGACTTCCGCTTTCCGCTTGGATACGCACCCGTTGTAGGTTGGGTAACTGTCTATGTTTTGAACGCTTGCTAATCTGCCCACGGGTTCGTGCAATTTTATTACCCGCCATCGGCTTTTTTCCACAAACATGGCAAACTCGAGCCATTGAACCACCTCCTTTCTGCGTAATGCAACCTATTTAACATATCATATGACCTTTTGAAATGCAAGGTTTTTTCAGTCACGCCAGATTGGGTTTCTGCAATTCGGCTCTAAGTCAGAGTAGATAGCCAGATCTTTTAACCGCGACAGTAACCTGCGTTGAAGATCAAAAAAACAACAATTCCAATACTACCCGCCTGCTGGTGCGATCCGCTCTATCTCAAGCCCTTCCGGACGAAGAAAATCCTTGTAGCGTGTTTGGATTTCAACACCGTTGAGACTACGAATAAAGCCCGCTGTCTTTGTCAAACGTCTCGTTTCAATTTCAAGCGTATTCTCTCCCCGTTTTAGCCCGTCCAGTTCTAATTTGTACCGAAACCAGTGAGCAGACATACCAAGCGGTGCTTGCAGCTGCATCGAACCCGCGAGTTTTACCGGGATGGTCAACGCGCGTTCGTCAGTAATTTCTGCGTCCTCCCACGGCAATGTCCTTCCGTTGAAACGAAATTCAATGTCGTCCTCAATACAGAAAAAAGAGAAGCGAAGCGTAAGGATAGATTTGCGTATCTCTCCGTCTTGGCTAGCACTTTCGATGTCATCAGCGATCCAGATATGGATAGCTGCAGTTTGCCCTTCTTTTAGCTCTAAGGGTAATTGGCGCTGTGGAGTTGTTGTCGGTCTGTCCAATTCCCCCTCTCGTGGCTGGAGCAGATAACGTTTACTACGCCGCGCATGAACTTCCGGATAAGCAACTTCTCGTAGAATCTGATATTCTCTTTCACTGAAAGGCCAAGACAAATAACCATCATAAATGCCCGCCCAGCCATCCCAGTTCAGGGTCTGTGCCAATGCGTTGTACATCTCGATACTTGGCAATCCTGTCCGCTCATCATAGACCCGTCGGGGCGGGCGGTAGTACGCCCCCGCACCGGCTGCATTAGCAGCTTCCGGCAGCCATCGAGGTTTCGGTTGCGTGTCGGTTAGCACATACGGATCTTGCCCGACCACGTAATCGATGTTACCCTCCTTGAGCCATGTCCCGACGTCCAGTCCCATTTCTAGGTTTTTTTCTTCCCTCAGATCAACGCGTGCCATAATCGAGATCTCTCTGCCCTGTTGAGTTCCGATAGTGTTTGCCATATGCCGAATTTCAGCAAGAAATCGATTCATCAGTGGGATGTTTTTCTCTATCTCGGCCTGCTTGAAATAATATGAATCGAACATGAAATCCAACTCGATCCCGTCAGCTTCATAGTCTTCCAACATCTCTCTGAGCACAGCCAGTTTGTCTTGGCGCACTAACTCGTGAGCAAAGTCATAGCACCATTCTGCTCTCCCTTCTTCTCCAATACATACCTCGGCACCGTGGTTCCATTTCAATAGTCCACAACGTTCACTTCCCGGCGGGGAGCTCGCCTGCAACTTTAGCGAAGGAAATACGGTCAACCCCGTCTCCCGACCCCTCTTGATGACCTCGCGGACCTGGTCGGTGCCCATTTTTTGCCCTTCCTCCACCATCCGCATAATTCGCCAATCGATATAGTTTTCCCAAACTTCTTTCATCTGTCCTACAACACGTCCAACCTTGCTGTTATGGAAATAGACATCGGCATATCCGAGACCTAATACCAAAAGATCCACACCGGTACCGAGTACCTCATCAACGGGCAATTGGAGTTTATGAATCGACGCCGGTGGTTCTATCCGTTTTGCATTGAAATGATGTGCATCGTTGTAGTAAATCAGCCGTGGTTTTTTCATCGGTATCTTTCTCCTGTGAGATGGATTCTTAGGAATAAGTTAGTAACTGACCGTAATTTCCCAAACAAGCATTATTTTCCTATAAATATCACACGACTATTCGGGCTGCTTTTCCTCGTTGAAGAACAACATGTTTTCTCCATCTAACATCGTCCTGCTCAGGGAAATCCTCCCGATAGTGTGTGCCACGACTTTCGGTACGGAGAATCGCTGCTTCCGTCACCAATGACGCAACATCACGCATGTTTTGAAATTCAATTTCTTCGCGACTGTGCCAATACCCGTTCAGGTTTAGCGCTTTCAATTCATCGGCGATCCATTCCAAATCTTCCCCATTCCTAACAAGCCCACCATGTCGCCACATCATCTCTTGGACAGATTCCTTTGCTGCTTCAACATCGATATCTCGGGCTGTCGTTTGTGACGGAGTGTCGTCATGGTCAGAGGAGACCCGGAGGCTCGCATAATTGTCCGGCTGAATTGGTTGGACGTATTCAGCAGCCGCGCTCCCAGCACGCATGCCAAAAACAACACATTCAAGCAAAGGATTACCGGCTAACTGACTCGCCCCGTGAACACCGGTGCACGCCACCTCGCCACAAGCATACAGACCGCGGAGGGTTGTTTCTCCATTCAGAGTCGTGCAGATGCCGCCTATTGTGAAATGTGCACCGGATCTGATAGGAATAACATCGGTGGTGATGTCAATTCCATATTGATGGCAAGACTGATAGAGACTTGAAAAACAGCTGCGTATGAAATCAGATGAGAGATGGGTTACGTCCAGGTAAACACATGGGGTTCCAGTTAGTTCCATTTCATTCAGAACTGCACGACTTACAAGATCACACGGAGCAAGCTCTTCCATCTTATGGTATTTCCTCATAAACCTTTCCCCACGCGAATTAATTAGTATACCGCCTTCCTCGCGTACTTTGTGACTAATTGGGAAATGTGGTGCCTCCATCAGGAACAGCGTGGTAGGATAAAATTGGACGAATTCCATATCTGTCATCTCACAGCCTGCTCGCCATGCTGCTGCGAAACCATCACCTGTTGCATCCGTTAGGTTCGACGTGCATCGGTAGATATGTCCAAGCCCGCCCGAAGCAAGTATGGTAGCTTTAGCGAAAATGCAGTGAAGTGTATTGTCAATGAGTGCAACTACCCCATAACACCTACCCTCGTGGGTCATAAGGTCTACCGCAAAAGCTTGTTCGATGACCCGCACTGTTTCCAGATTCCTGAAATAATCGGCAAATGTCATCGCCTTTTCGCTACGGCTGACCGTGCCCTGAATCAGGTCCGGTACCTGTCGAATACCTTCTTCAACCATCACCGTAACCGCGGTTTCATTACAGAGATCTCCTCCTACTTCGAGCGTCTTTTCAACATGAGTAGCAACGGTGGCATCTTTGTCGGTATTGGTAGTAATCCCTACGTGTGGGTAAGGGAGGCTGAGCGCTTCTTCAGTACGCTTGGTAATGAGCAGAACATCGCCGTGTTGGCTGGCTTCAATCGCTGCCGTTAAACCGGCACTGCCGGCGCCGATAACTAGGAAATCGGTGTCAATTCTTGGTAGTTTGGCTGAGTCAAACTGGACGAGATATCGATGAATCATTATAGACTTTGTGTAGGGGGTTTAGCTACGCCCTCCTTTCTTTGGGAAGGCTGTGTTTCGTTCAAAGAGGGGTATAACCAAACCTCGTGGGTATGTGGCGTAAGCCTGTCTGACAGGCTAGCAAGCAGGCGCTAAAAAGTACCAGTGACTTTCATCACCTTTCCGCTTCCTTCGACAATTCGTTCGCCCTGTTCGGAGTCGATGTGTGCTTCTACTTCGATAAGCCGTTTACCCATTTTCACTCGACTAGCCGTAACGAACAATTTAGCACCTACCGTCGCAGGGTTTTTGAACCGGACCTCAAGTTGAGCTGTTACCGCCGGACCATCAAAGCTAGCAATACCCACATAGGTGATAGCTTCATCGAGAAGTGTACTCAAGATGCCACCGTGAATTACATTTGCCCAACCTTGGAAATAATCGGGGGGTGTGCACTCGATTTTGACCTGTCTTCCATCGGAAGTAATATCCGGATTGACCTGCAAGCCCATGGGATTTTCTTTGCCGCAGGCAAAACAACGATTATTGTTTTCAACGCGCATCCATCGACTCCTATTGATTTTTCAAGCGTAACGGAAAGCGTATTGTAGCATACCGTGTGAGAAAACGCAAACGAAATTAGGAGCCTACTCCTTGGCTATGGCTGTGAAGTCGCTACCGGCTATGGCTGCAGAAATTTTTGCTGATAATTCTCTTGACAGAAAAGCGAATATTTTGTAAACTTAGATTCTACGCAAAAAAACACATGCGCTAAACATACGTTCTACCCAATACAATCTCTTAAATGTGAAAGAGGAGAAAAAGAGTTAGATATGAAAAAGTTTTCGATCCTACTGATGTTTCTTATGTTGGTTGCTGGTTTTGGATGTAATCAAGAACAACCGATTACACAATTAGAAGTTGGAAGAAATAAGCTGCTCGGTGCCGGTTTGTCAATCGAAGCTGTTGATCATCTAAAAAGAGCGGAAACTGAGGAAGCTGACACCGCGGCCGAAAAGGTGGAACCGCGAGCATTATTGCTAATCGCTTACTCACATGCTATCGCTACTGGAGACGCTAAAACTCAAGAAGTTGAAATTCCAGGGCTTGAAGCCGAATATAAACAGGCGCGGAGTGAAAGGATCGCGGCATTAAGCACCACTGAAATGAAGAAAATGCTTCAACTGCTTGCAGAGCGGCATCGCACGCAAGACGCGACTATCCAGATCTTGGTTGATAAAGGAGCAGAGGCTGTCCCGGTATTGGTCGAATATCTAGGTATCAGAAGATATTTAGTTCTTCGAAATGATTTGACTGAAATGCTGTACCAGATCGGTTCCGACGGCGTGAACCATCTCACCACTGCGCTGAGCGATGCCGAAACCTCCCCAGAGGTCAAACTGATTCTAGCGCGATTAATTGGGCGGATCAACGATCCGGGCGCAATTCCTGCGTTAGAAGCAATCCAAAGTGGAAGCACCCCAGGCTTGAGGATGGAAGTCAACATCGCACTTTATAATCTCGGTAAGCAAGAGTATAGAACTGAAATCATTGAGGGGTTGGGTGATAGCAATGTTGCGGTTCGTCGTGCAGCTGCCCAGGCAATGCTACGACTTGATGATCCCCCGGTAGATCAAGTTGTTAGTGCTCTCAGTGACGCTGATGCACAAGTGCGTATGTATGCGGGGAAAACGCTTGAAAGATATCCAACTGAAAAAGCTATTGATCAGCTCCTTGAAATGGTGGCATATGATGCAGATGAAGGCGCAAAGGAAGCAGCAGCAAAAGCTTTGATTGTTCACGGTGGACAGGACTATGGGAACCAACTGGCGCGGCGTCTCATTCAGATATTACCAAGTGTGAGCGATCCCCAAGACCGAATACGCATTGTTTTAGTCCTCAAAAAAGACGCTCTTATAGAACAGATTCGGACTGCTCCAAGAGAACACGATGATAATATTGAACTCGATTTGTACTACTATTTTCAGAACGATGAACAGAATGACATGGTTAAAGAGGAACTCAATATGCTGTTGAACAATCTAGGGCGTTAGCCGGGTTTCTCGTACTATGGAGTGGCTGCGATGTGCTCCTTCATCTGTGTAGGTTAATCCTGCGTCCATGAACAGATCGGCACATATCTAACTCTGATTCTCGATTGGGTAAAGTCGTTTATTACCAGGCCGTGTGGACGATGGCGTGGCAGAGCGCATGTGTGGGACTTTATACAGTCGTTATGTATCCGCCGATTTCCTGAGCAGAAGATATTTAGAATCAGTTGTCTTTCAACTGAACTCAAGGTCCTGTTTTGGACTTAACGAAGGTTTGGTCAGTGCCTGAAAGTGTGAGCGCTGGCAAATTCAATCAACCAGATCCTGTTATTATATTTCTCTCGCTACCGGGTTTCAACTCCATCTGTCAAGACATTACACGGCATCATCGGCAAAAATTAACCCATTAAGATTTATGTTTGGGTAGTACCTCGTATATTTTTAACATCTTTGGGTTGAATGCTGGACCTATTTCAACCTTCAGGTCGTGGGACGGCAACTGGAAGTCGGGTACCTATGATCGGCTTATCTGCCCTAGTTGGAGCTGCAATAAAATCGCAATCTCATGTTGACGTGCCTCGGCAAACAACGTATGAAGGTAAGTTTCTTGTTCTCTCGCCCGTCAACCCAGAAACCGATGCTGAAGAACTCTATCAATGCAGCCACGGTTCAGCCAGGAAAGAGCAGATATGGACGTACATGAGTTACGGGCCTTTTGACAGTGTGCAAAACATGCGACGATGGCTCGAAGTAAGAACAAAATCGAAGGATCCGCTCTTCTTTACTGTCTACCATCGTAAATCAAAGCACCGAGTGGGGATGGTAAGCTTTCTCAACATCGTTTCAGATATGCGACGACTGGAACTCGGCCACATTTGGTATTCGCTCGATGCTCAAAGATCAAGCGTTAACACGGAAGCCATATATCTGATGCTGTGCGAGGCATTTGATAGACTAAAATATCGGCGGGTAGAATGGAAGTGTGATTCTTCGAACGAGCGGTCGCGATTGGCTGCTCTACGTCTTGGTTTCCAATTTGAAGGTATCTTTAGGCAGCACATGATCGTAAAGGGGCGTAATCGGGACACTGCTTGGTATTCACTGGTGGATAGTGAATGGGTTCAGGTTAAGCAGAACATGGAGTTATGGTTGTATCAGAATCCCAACAGGGAATTGTCCCTAACCGCGCTAAATGGCAGCAGGCGTTGAGTAGGTGCATCCGTTCTCGACTCCTATGATCTCACGCTGGATTTCCGGTTACTAATCAACAAGCCGAAAAAAGATATCTTATAAACTACGAGTACATTAGTAACAAATTGGATTCAAAATAACTCACTAGTCCTCTCTCCTTGCTTTTAGGATTCCGTCCTTAGTTCTAAGGCACACAACAGTATCGGAATCCTCCGCTATTCTCCCCTGTATCTTTATCAACTGTCAAATTCGCATATGCTATAATATAGGCTGATCCTGAGCAGAGTGGGTCTTTTTGGATCTGAGTATGGTAGATGTTTTTCAAATGCGAAAGAATTGAGATAGGACCTATGCGTCGACGAAAGAAAATCTTAGTTTTTCTCACGTTTATTGGGGTGCCTCTCCTCATTGCATGTCTGCTCGTTTTGAGTTCTCCCTATATGCTCGACTGGACACGCCTGAAACTGGAAGATGAACTCCAAAAATGGTTGAAACACCAAGTCACTATCGATCGGATCTCAGGCGATGTGTTCACCGGGTTAAATTTCAAAGGAATTCAGATCGCGGATCTGAATCCAGACGATCCGCCCCTGGTTTCTTTGGACGAAATCGATATAAAATATAAATTGTGGGGCTTAGTGCACAGAAAACTGCTCATCACCCGATTACATTTCGACCGCCCAGAAGTGAATGCCCGGATAAATGTAGACGGGACTCTCAATTTAGCCAATTTGATTCCGAAAAGCCAATCTGGATCGGGTGCGAAACTCCCTATTCAACTGCTAATTTCCGATGTTAGTGTGGCCGATGGTGCTATCAATTATGAAGATGGCAAAGGCCTCCTTGGAGCTGCAATAGGTGGTATTTATGGTCGCAGTCAAGGTGATGTCGCCCTAAGAGGCTGGACGCATGTTGGCAAATTGGAAGTGCAAGACGGACGTTTTGAAATCAATGGTGTTGAAACCCAAATTGATGAATTCAGAACTGAATTTGAATTGCAGCAGAATCGAGGTGTCTTGCAATCACTTCGTCTGTCGTTCGGCAATTCTATAATGACCTTGGCCGGTGAGGTAAACGAGCTCGGTCAGCCGTCTCCGCAAGTCCAATCACAACTTAACGTCGTCCTTGATCTCGGTGATGTCCGAAAAATTCTATCTACTTCGGCAAAAATAGAAGGTGTGGCTGAAGTGGAGGTGGAAGCTAATGGTTCAGTGCCGAAAATTGCTGGCAGAATTGGACTTAACCTTCCCTCTATCCAACTAAACGCACTCCAATTTGAGAATCTAACTGTTCAAGCTGAATTTACGCCGAGTAAGATCCAAATTGTGGAGCTTGACGCCCTATTCGCCTCCGGCAAAGTGACAGGGACGGCAGAAATTGACATTGATCCCGCCAAGGACAGTTCACAACGTTTAGAATATAAAGGAGTTGTACAATTTGATTCACTTCGGACAGAGGAATTTCTGCCAATCATAGATTTTCCCCAAGATGTCTTAGATATTACTGCCGATCTGGATGGAGAAGTCCAGTTCAACGGGAATAGTTCAGACCTTCGGAAGATTAACCTTGATGGAAGCTGGCAGTTAGATGATGCAAGCCTAAATGGAGTACCAATTCGTCCTTCAGTAGCACGGTACCGGCTCAAGGACAACCATCTATCGGTTACGGCAAACCTTGACGACGCTCAAATCCAAATCACGGGCAACCCCGGCTTAGCTGGACCGCACGATATGAATTTGCGAATTGCAAAGATTGACGTGGGCAAGCTTTCACAAATTTTGAAGATGCCAGACCTTGATGGCGAAGGTGTACTCACCGGTAAAAGCAGCGCCGGTGGGCTGAACAGCTCACTCTATGCGCTGCGAGGTTTCCTTAACGTTCCAGAAGCTACGCTATACGACGTGCCAATCGGCGTACTGACAACAGATTTTCAATACACGGAAAGCCAGGTGTTTCTCAATTCGATCCGCTTGGTCAAAGGGGAAAGCGAATTGGTTGCCGATGGGGTTGCCCGTATAGAAGGGGATACACCAATTGAACTTAAGGTGCGAGCAGTGCCATGTCAGATCGCGGATTATGTGAGATTGGCAGGTGACGATTATCCAATTGAAGGTATCGCAACGGGTGAATTAGTATTGGACGGAACGCTGGCTCACCTTAATGGTCGCGGTGTGCTCCAGATTGAAAATGGTAAAGCCTGGGATTTGGCGCTTGACTCCTTGATGTTACCGATAGAGATTGAGAATTATGTTGTAAAAATCCCAGATTTCGAGTTATTGACTCGTGGTCAAAAAGGTATCCTTAACGTACAAATTGATCCTAATCAGGACTATGTCCTCGATTTTCAAAGTGAGCCAATGCAACTGGCGGAGATTGCGATCGCCCGTGGAATGACCGATTTTTTATTGGACGCCGATTTAATTGTTACGGCTCAAGGGCGTGCAAACGCGGTAGATCCGGTTGTAGACGTTACCTTCGATCTCTCAAATGTTACTTACGCGGGCAATCCATTGGCGGATGTGTACATAACGGGCGTCTTCAGAAATGATGCTCTGAATTTTGAAGGGGTAGGCTTTAACGATACCTGCCAAATTCAAGGAGTTTTGGAATCTATTGAAGGCGTCCCATATCAGATAGTTATTGCTGCTGTTGGAACCGATCTGCTTCCATTCTTACGAATCTTTGATGTGGCAGACTATTTTACCGGTACGGTTGATGGTAGTATTGAAATTGAAGGAATGTTAGACGATCTATCGAAGTTCAAGCTCCAGATGGCCCTGTCCAGGCTTGCGCTCGATGTTAATGGGCGTCAGTTGACTAACCCTGCTCCAATAAGGGTTTCCTTTACGGATAACCAATGGCATGTTCAATCCCTTGTGCTTGCTGGTAACCAGGAAGCCAGTCCATTCCTGAATGCGATGGGGACTTTCCCCATCCAGAGCGAGATAGGAACAGCTGGCAAGACTGAAACCACGAATACATTCGGTTTCACTATAGAATCCGACGGGTTCCCTCTCGAGGGTTTATCGCGCCTGTTGGGATTGCCTCCTCTCTTCTCAGGGGAGGTCAGCTACAAACTCACGGGTGGTGGAACTTATGAGGCTCCACAATTGCAGTTCAATTGGAACATTCCCAAGCTGATGCTGCAAACACCTATTGGGCAGATCCCGATCCGTGAAGCTGTGGGTGAACTCGTGTTTAAGGATGGCAACCTTAACGTAGAGTCTTTCGATCTCTTTTTGCTTGGAAATCCCATTAAGGTGCAGGGCGATCTACAGGTTGATTTTCAGTCTTTTGCATCTTCGCGGCTTAACCTCCACGCGTCTTGCCCAAATTTTAAGTTAGATTCTGGAGATTTTCAGAATTTGCCGAGTTACCTAGATAACTATCTTATCCTATTCGACCTGGAAGCACAGATTACCGGTGATTTGGCTCAACCGGAGTTGACTGCCTCCATTGATGCTACCCAGAAGACGTTGCAGCTGTTGGACTTGCCTCAACCTGTTGAAAACTTACAGGTTACACTTGAAGTCTCGGCTGGGCAGAAAGCATCACCTAACTTAATCACGGTGAATTTGGAATCGGCGGATTGGCAGTTCGATGGCGGACAGTATCAAGCATCGGGGGTTTGGAGTTTGCCCAAGATGGACCCAAGCCTTCCCTTAACTTCAATTATAGATGTTTTAGAGAAACACGATTCCATCCAGTTTCGGCTTCACGTCAATGGCGTAGGCGTAAATATAGTCACGGCGATGAATTACATAATGAAACGTGAAGTCTACGGTGTGGAGAGTCGGGCGGATATCGTGCTGGATTTACGAGGCAGCGGCTATCGTCCTGATCAGATTTCAGCAACGCTCACATGCGATAGTATGGGCATCAAAATTCACAGTCGTGAGATGAGAAACTTAAACCAGATTCGATGCCATTTCACAGATCGGAGGCTTACAATTGAGCCAGTCGAAATAGGGGAACGAGACGCGGCTTGGCTTAACGCCACAGGGACTATTGACCTTGATGGAAATATGGATTTCGCTTTAGCGTTAGATGGACTGCCTTATGGTGTGTTGGTGCCCGCGATAACCCTAACACTCTTCGACCAATCTTTTCTTAAATTCGACGGTTTTCTGACAGGCAAAATTCATGTCCATGGCGATCTTATGAATCCAATCATGACTGCAGAATGGGAGTCGGACGGTCATGTGGGACATGCCAATCTTAAGGATAGCGGAAGGGCAGAGTATCGTGAAAAATTGCTTTTACTCCAAAATACGCAGCGAATCGCTGGTGTAAACAAGCAGTTGGAGATGTCCGGAAGGATTCCAATTGACCTTGCATTCCAATCACTTTCTCTTGAAAATCGATTCCTAGATTTGCCCATTGACCTGAAACTTCGGGGCAAACAGATTTCGTTAGCTCCCCTCGGTTTACTGCTCCATCCACTTATTGAACATGCCGATGGCATTGCTGACATAGATCTCAGAATACAGGGAACAACAGCATCACCTTATCCGCAAGGAACGTTGTCGGTTCAACAGGGAACACTGAAATTGCCGAATTTTCATGCACCGATCTCGAATGGGACCCTTGAATTACAGGTTGATGAGGGGGAACTTCGTATCCCCTCACTCCGTTTTCAGTTAGGCCACGGGGAATATACGGGGGAAATCAGCTGCGCGTTGGACGGGCTCGTCGCAACAGATTTTGAAATTAGCCGGTTGAGAGTAAAGAAAGCAAGAATTGCTGATTTTATCGGAGATCAATCCCGGTTTCTTAATCCTACCAGATCGAGATTTTTAAAGTCTGATCCAATCAGTGTTGACGTCAGGTCAACTGAGGGTCTGGATGGATATATAACCGCGGAAGCCAGTATGAAAATGCCCATAAATACGTTTCTCATTCCTGGTGAAACAGCGTGGATTCCGCAATTCATTAAACCATTTAGCCTACCAAATGTAATCAAATATGTAACAGGTCAGCTAAATATTCAAGACGTTTCAATCGAAGGCTTAGGCTATACAATCCGCAACCCCAGAGTAATTGAGATTACACTTACAAACCAGAAACTTAGTCTGGGAGAAGGGTTTAGCTTGGTAGACCAAAAGCCAACAGAAGTCGAAGAAAAACGTCTTCGAGTTATGGGGTTCGGAGCTTGGGAAGTCGGAAAGAAATTACTTTTCCACCTTGAGATGAACAATCTTGATCTCGGTTTTATTTCGGGTTTTCTGCCTGACGCATATGCGGTTCGTGGTTCTCTGAACGCCTCGCTCGATATGCGTGGGACGGATGCAGAACCGAAGATTACTTTTACCTGGGAAACCCCACAACTCCAAATAAACCGAGCAGAGGTAGATCAATTTACCGGTAATATAACATATGAAAATCGAAAAATCCGAGTTAGTGGCAAGCAAAACAGTGATGCTCATCTGTCTATTGGGACGAATCACGCAGTCCTATCCCTGTTGATTCCATTCCACCTCTCGTTACTAGATTTCAAAGCAGAACTGTTACCAGAGGATATCGAGGGCGGATTAGATATAGCTATTGGCAACTTAGATTTCTTGTCCCTTATTTTTCCTCAGTTGGCCTTTACCGAAGGTACGGGTGCCATTAATGCCACCCTTGGCGGTCAATTTGATTCGCCAATGCTTAAGGGTTCGACAAATCTGAGAGGATTTGCCTTTGAGATTCCGAACTCACACATTAGTTTACAAAATGGAGTAGCGCATCTCCATCTGACCGAAAAAGGCGTGAGTATCCAGCACATGGCGGGCGATATGAATGGTGGCACCTTTGAGATTAGTGGCGATATACTATCCGATTGGTTCGATGTGCAGTATATAGATGTTGTTGCAGAATTGAGTGAAGGGACTACCTTTGAACAACCTGACCTTTATTGGCTTGAGTGTGAAAGCGTAAACTTACAGATGAGAGGGGATATTACGACAGATGGGAATCTCAAACTGCCCCTGTTAAGGGGCGCGATCCGCGTCAAAGAAGGTCAATACACACAGGATTGGAAGCGGCTAGTTCAAGATCTAGTTGATAAGGTAGCAGAGGTCCAGTTTGAAGTCTGGTTCGATTATCCCGTCGTGCGCGATGTCCAGTTAGATCTCGATATCGTTGCCCCAAACAATTTCTGGGTGAAATCAAACTTGGAAGAAGTTTTCACGCATTTCGGCGAAATTGAGATCGAAACATCAATCAACGGTGAACTCGTTGGACCAATTCAGAGACCTGTCTTTAGTGGTCGCGCAGATCTCTTAGAAGGTAAATTATCCCTTTCTGGAGGTCATGAATTTGAAATTCAGGAGGGATCGTACGTAGAAAACAGAAATGCACTGGAATTTAATCCATGGTATGAGATAACCGCTGAGACAATTGAACCAATTCGGAGTGTCCAGGTTCCAACTAGTGACGGTCAAACCTACACTAGAGATCTTAGAGTTGTCATGAACTTGAGCGGTTCCCTTATGGATAAACATAATCCAGAGTTTCAAGCGCAAGTGCTTAGAAGAGGGGCGGGTGAGGAGTATGATTTAACCCAACAACAAATCCTTTCTATTTTAACACTTGGTGGAGTTGATCCACTCGACTCTGAAATTGCCACTCCGTCCCGCGTTGTTCAGGATTATCTAGGTAACCGGTTGGCAAAGGTGGTGGGTCTGCGCGAAAGCCGTTTCGATCTGAGCCCTGATAACTTTGAAGAATCGCGCTTCCGTTTGACAAAAGAATTCTCAGAACGTCTTTCTTTGACTTATTCTTCTACCTTCCAGCTCCACACAGAGCCGCGTATTGAGGTTGAATATCAAATTAATAGACACTTCTATGTGAAAGGGGAGCGAAATGAGCGTGGAAAGTACGGTGTAGACCTAAAGTTGGAGCGGAGGTTCTAGAGCCTGTTTTTGAATTCTCATCTCATGGATTCAATCACGGCAGAAAGTGCTTTCTAGTGAATAGCTGTTGATAGATCTCCTCGCTACAAAAACTTAACAGAATTTCAGGAATCCTGTAACATCTTCTTGCTACAGTTTATTTCATGCCTTAAGTCAAAACCAGTTAAGCGCATCTCGGCAAGCCAAGTACATGGTAAATGGTGACCCCGGTGCGTAACTATCGTCACGAAAAACAAAAAGGAATCAGGAGAACAATATCTTATGAAGAAACATGAAGACACCTTGGCTACTCGTCCTCAATTTCCTAAATCATACTGTCCAGCTAGCTCCCCAAGCAGGACTCCTTCTGCGAAAATAACTCAGGGGTTCCCCACTTCACTAATGTCAGTTCTCTGGGGAGTGTTTTTATTTTTAATCGTGCTGATCGGCTGTGAGCCGAAACAGCAGATCGACTATTTGAAAGTTGGGCGGCAGCAGCTTCTAAATTCAGGACTTGCAGTAGATGCCGTTAAGCATCTAAAACAGGCTGAGGTAAATGAGTTAGATAAGGCTCCGCCTCGTGCGCTATTAGTTCTCGCCTATACACATGCCTTGTCAACGGGAACTGCAAAAGCACAAGGGTTGGAACCTGAATTCATGCGTGAACGCACACAGCGGTTAGCTGCGTTAGGAGACGAAGAAATAGAACACCTTCTACAAATTCTGGTAAGACGTTCTCGACTTCAGAAGGATGCGATGCAGGTGGTCGTCGACAAAGGTGTGGACACGTTCCCCGTTTTGATTAGTGCCTTAGGTAACGTTGAGTTCCAAAACTTGCATAGTGATATCATAGAGATGATGTATCAGATTGGCGCGAGTGGCGATGGTCTGGAGCTAATGGTTGATGCCATTCAGAACGCTGAAACCTCCACGGAGGTGAAGATTGCACTCATACGCCTTATCGGGCGGATAGGCGGGCAACAGGGGCTCGCTGATCTGGAAATAATCCTCAACCGCACCAGCGATGCTGGACTGAAGATGGAGATCAGCGTTACTCTCTTTAGGCTCGGGAAAAATGAATACTCAACTACGATTGTCGAAGGCTTGGATAGCGACGATGTGAATGTTCGCCGTGCTGCCGCACGAGCACTAATACATCTCAGTGACTACCCGGTAGCTAGCGTCCTCAACGCACTTCAGGACACTGATGATAGCGTCATTACCTACGCGGCGCAGGCATTGCAGAGTCGACCGACCGAGCAAGCAGTTGTACCCCTTACTCAAGTCCTTACGGGCAGTGCCGACAACGCTGCAAAACAGGCGGCTTCTGAAGCGCTGCGTATTCACGCGGAACAAAAGTTAACCAAGGGATTGACGACTCGGCTTGCTAAAGCCTTAGTTTCTGGCAACATTGACAGTGCAGAAGATCGCCTACGTATTCTTCAGCTGCTTAGGAAAGATGCGCTGATGAAGCAGATACGAGTGGCATCGTTGGTGAATCCACAGTTGGTGTATGACCTTGATCAGTATCTAAAACAGACTGAGACGCATAAGATAGTAAAGGAAGAATTAAGACGGCTGCTTTCCGATCTGGAGTGAAAAATACTGGTTCACATATTGGAGATGAAGAGCTCGGAATAGTTGTGTGCCAATAAGATTATCACGGCGATGCAGGCTTCCATTGAATAGATTGATCGGTGGAATATTCGTGCTCTATAATTCTTGTCGTTCTACCCATTCTGGGTAGAAACCGAACAGTCGAATCTTACTCTCTCATTATGATATTAGCCTTTGAAAACGTCCTCCATTTCTTAGGTGGTTTCATTCGATCTGCCATAGACTTCTTCCATAGTAGCATTGGAACTCGCTGATCAAGGCTCAAATGCAATCAAATATCTCATAAACTGAGAAACTCCTCCCTATTGCTTACCACCATTTTCTCTTCCGACCTACTTGCATCGTACAGTAATCCTCTAGCAGCGAAATTGGGTTGGTTCTCCACCTTTTCTGACGTAGGGACTAGCCCACCAAAGCGCGCTCTCACAGAAGGTCGTTGCTAATTCATCTAATATCATGTTGAATTGTGGCATCAAAATCGGCTACAATAGGTTCTGGCGTACACTGTTTGCGCTTTCAGATCCCTAGAAATATTTGAAGAAACACACAGTGTGCGAAATCGGTGAGTTTGCAGGTTTAACATCCCAGTTTCTATCCTGCGAATTGAGTCAGAAACAGAGGAGGGAGGTGGAAATGTACGAATGAGCAAAAAGGCAGATCGGCGAATTCATAAACTGACGAATCAACTCCTCTGCATTCCAACCGTTATATCGTCCTTATCTTCTTTGTTGCTTCTGGCGCTGCTAGCCTTCTCGATTCTTTTCATCAGAACAGCTTCGGGCCAGTCTGAAACTCAACCTATTATTCAAATTCAATATAGATTAGATGGCGAAATCGTCACTCCCGATGCACTTCCTGTGGACTTACACCGTAAAACGCAGCTTCGGATTGGCGGTCCAGTTTCGCTTTATCAGATTCGAAAAAGCATTGAGTTGATTTACACGACTGGGTTCTTTTCTCAGGTTACAGTGATTGAAACGCCTCGACCCAATGGGGTGCGATTGACCTTTGATCTCACTAGCAAAACCCTAATTGAGAGAATCGATTTTTCGGGTAACACTCTAGATAGAGATCTGCTTCTTGGCGCGGTAGTATCACGTCCCAAGAAGGAGTATTCCCCCGATATTGCAGAGGACGATCGGCGTAGGGTCCTCGACCTGTACAGAAATTACGGATATTTTCAGGCAAGCGTTCGCTTGGCTATACCTGCGGATACGAATGCTTTGCATCGAGTAGATTTACTATATACTATCAACGAGGGTGAACGATCGCTGATTAAGGATATTCGGTTTGAAGGCGTCAATGCAGTTGAACTGGAACAGTTGGAAAACACCATCAAAAGTGAGAAAGGTGAGGTTTACCAAAAACAGTTGGTCGATGATGATGTGCGTCGTATCCAAGAATTATATCGCAATATTGAATATCGGACTGTAAAGGTGGAACCGCGCCCGATTTACCATGAAGAGACCAAGGGAGTTGTGCTTACCTACGAAATTAGCGAAGGTAAAAAGATAAGAATTGAATTCATGGGCAGCGGTATCGACACATCGGAACTTAAGCAAAAGCTACTTCTGTTCACACGGGATAACTCTCAGGATAGCTTTTCGATCACAAATCTCAAAAGTACAGAGGAACAGATCAGCCAGATCTATCAGGCGAAGGGATATTATGAGGTGAAGGTAACCCATGCGGTTGAAAAAATTTCGGGTCGAGAAGAGGTCATCCGTTTTGACATTCGGTTGGGCAAAGCTCTGCCTATTCGCCACATTGATTTCAAGGGTAACACGGGATTTCCAGATACCGTGTTGCTTGATAAAATGAAAACGCAACCGCGCAGTAAATTCATAATCCCCGGACTTGGATGGCTGTTTTCCACTGGCATCTATAATCCGTTAATACTGGCAAATGACAAGCGTGCATTGGAACTTTTTTACAGAAAAAAAGGCTACCCGGATGTAGAGATTACGACCAGTCCCCCCGAGATCGATGATGGAAATAAGCTAATTTTGCACATACAAATTAGAGAAGGCGAACAGCAGCGCATAGATAACATTTCAATTGAAGGGGCAACGGTTTTTGAAATGGCGGAGTTATATTCCGAACTTAAGACAGTGCGTAATACCCCTTACTACAGAGACCAAGCAAACAGCGGCGAACGCGCGCTTGAATCGCTTTATGAGCGGAAGGGGTACATTTATGTGCATATCAACCACGTTTATGATCCAGAAACGCGCACACTCACCTATAGGGTTGCTGAAGGAGTTCAAGCCAAATTTGGCAAATTCAGATTTGATGGCGAGGGGAAGGTGAAATTACATGTTTTGCAACGAGAATTTGAAAACCTCGGATTGGTCGAGGGGGCGGTGTTTAATGAAGCGCGCTTATTCACGGAATCTCGGCGACGTCTGTTGACTGCAGGACTTTTTAGAGAAGTTAGAATTACGAAAGCTGACCAATATGTTGAAAATACAGAGATCATTGATGTCAACGTAGGCGTTGCGGTCAAAAAACCAGGAGCAGTCAGCATCGCTGGGGGATATATCTCCTCTGAGGGTATCCGTGGTACATTAGGACTTGCACATAACAATCTGTTCAAGCGTAACATGAGAATCAGTGCAAAAGTTAGTAGAGGGACCAGAGGCAATCTGTACGAAATCACGCTTATTGAACCGTGGTTCAAACTTCCGCCCCTCGATAAACTCATTGGGCCCACCATTGGCACTTTTCGCTTGTTCAACGACAATCTTGAGGAATACGAAGATATACGGGCGCGTGGTGGTACAGCGAATATTGCCAAACGGCTCGGGCGATTCAGCAATTTGGCATTACAGTATAAATCTCAAGACCTGCGGGATCACGAGGACCCTCCTAAAGTTCAGACTACAGTGAGTAGCCTTGGTATTGAGTATCATCGAGACAACCGAGATCATTTTCTTGATCCGAAAAACGGCTGGTTCAATGAAGTGGCAATCGAATATGCAGGTGGTTTTCTCAAAGGGAAAACCAGTTTTTTTAAATTTACAACTGACCATCGGTACTATCGCCCGTTCTGGCGCACTATTGTGCTTGCCAGCGCAGTTCGTTTTGGCTATGAAAAAGGGTTGAGAGGAAACCGTGAGCGAGAGATTATCTCCTTTGAGCGTTTCTACGCTGGCGGATCAACATCAGTTAGGGGGTATTCAGAGCGGAGTTTAGGTCCTGAAGATGAGTTCGGAAACCACAGAGGGGATGTGTTATTTATCCTTAACACAGAGCTGCGTTTCCCAATTTATAAATTCATCGGTGGTGTCCTATTTTTGGATGCGGGCAATGTTTGGAATAAATTTTCCGATATTCAGGACGTCCTGCCGCGGACGGCAATGGGCACCGGTGTACGATTAGATACTCCACTCGGGCCCGCCCGCGTAGATGTTGGAGTGCCATTGATGCAAGAATTTAAACCAATTTTTTACCTGCAGCTAGGTCAAGCATTCTAGATCTACGACCGACCATAGGCTAAGTTCCTCTAACGGACTCTCTACGGTTTATCTTATGCACGCTGCTCACAAATCGCGTCAATATTTAAACAAGGGAGGGCAAAATTAGGTGAAGTTGACGGCAGAACAGGTTGAAGAATTCAAGACTAATGGCGTATTAATCGTCAAGAATGCTGTTGAAGGATCTGCGTTGGATCCTGTGATTGCCGAGCTCGAAACCTGGGTAGATAGACGCGCGGACGAACTACACACGCAGGAAAAAATCCAGAATCTGCATTCTGATGCGTCCTTCGATACACGTTTTGGACTCCTTTTCAAACAGTGTAAGGAGATTGGGGATGGACTCGACATCAGCGCATCCCGTGGGAAAGCTATGTTTGAGTTTCTGCATAACAGGAATTTACTCGATACGGTCGAAACCCTCGTTGGCCCAGAAATCACGTGTAATCCTATCCAACATGCCCGTACCAAACCACCCACAGCCTATGAGGGAGGTACAGGGCCATCATTTCATGTAGTTCCTTGGCACCAAGACGCGGGTGTGATGATGCCGGAAGCGGAGGTGTCGAACATTATAACTTGCTGGCTACCCTTGGGAGATGCAACAGTCGAAATGGGCTGTATGCAGGCGCTCCCCGGGGTCTTCAATCAGGGTTATCTGAGCCACTTCAAAGAGGAAGCGGCAACCGTCACGATTCGGTCTGAAGTGCTGCCTCCGGTTGAACCGATGGATCTCGTCTGTTATAAGGGAGATGTGGTGTTGTTGAATAAATTTACTCCGCACCGTTCAGTTCCCAACGTCTCGGACAAATGTCGCTGGTCTCTGGATCTCCGTTACCAAACTACCGGACATCACACAGGCAGGACAGCGTATCCAGCCTTTATTGTGCGTTCTCCAAGCAATCCGGAAAGTGTTTTACGTGATTATGCTCAATGGTGTCGACTCTGGATTGATGCGCTTGAGAATCCAAAGGGAGTCTCCATGCACCGGACAGATTGATCGCACTGTCGGTTTCATGGAGAAGTCTTTCATTTATGTCATCGTCAAGAATGGAGGGATTTTATGGTTGGTTTCAGTGGTGCCTGGCCCGCTTTGGTCACACCCTTCACGCCCGAAGATAAAGTGAATGAAGCAGTATTGCGAGAACTCACGGAGTATCTTATTGATAAACACGTTGGAGGATTTTATGTCTGCGGCGGTACTGGGGAAGGACTCTTTATGTCGCCGCTGGAGCGCAAACTAACCACTGAAACTGTGGTTGACCAAGTAAATGGGCGCGTCCCCGTCATTGTGCATGTCGGTAGCATGATTGCAGGTGATGCAGTCCAGTTGGCGGATCACGCACAGGCGGTAGGAGCTGCGGGGATAAGCAGCGTCATTCCGCCGATGTTTCAGCATAGCGAAAGTTTATATCGTTACTTTCACCGAGTTGCTGCTGCTGCACCGGATATACCGCTGCTGACTTACATATTCGGTGGCCCAACTGACGCCGTCGCGCTAATGCAGCAGTTAATGCAGATCCCTACCGTTGCCGGTGCGAAGTACACAGGTCCCAATATGTTCGAGTTTCGAGAGATTGTGGAATTAAGAGGGGATAACTGGAGTATCTTTTCGGGCATGGATGAGCAGTGTGTTTACGCCGCTATGCAGGGCGCGTGCGGCAATATCGGCTCAACGCTCAATTATATACCCGGAATCTATCGCGAAATACACAACAGTTACAAGGAAGGAAATATCGCGAAAGGTCAGGAACTCCAAGTACGTGCCAACCAAGTAACCCGTGTGCTGTTTTCCTTCGGTTTTTTTGGTGCACTCAAAGAGGTGATGCGGATGCTGGGTTTCGATTGTGGAAAGCCGCGTCTGCCCCAAGTACCTTTTGCTGATGAGAAACGGGATGAATTACGTTTTGAACTGGACGCTATCGATTTCTTCACGGTGGCTGAGATGTAATACCCGCCCGTGCTCTCGGCATCAGCTGGTCCAGCACTCCGGCGTATAGGGGTCACGCAAGAATAGCTTTTTCCGGGCGGGGTCCGCGCGTTCAATCCACTCGGGAGGAATTTCCTGCGTGTAACGGTGGGGCGGTCCTGCTTCTTTGAAAATGTCAATCAGGAAAAGTCTAAACGGCTGTGGTGAGTCTAGCGGTTTCGGTTCGACACCGTGAAACATCCGGGCGTTAAGATAAACCATGCTTCCCGGTGGCAGTTCGAGGTGCCTCACAGCAAGTTTCCTACCGGCAATATGGTCAAATTCGCCTGCTAGTAGCCTTTCCTGCGTAACATCTTCCGTTGGTGGAACTCGATGACTCCCCGGAATGACCGCGAGGCTTCGGTCGCCCTGTGCGAACCCGTTAGGATAGTAAAGTATCTGGATATACCACTTGTCCCGTTCAGCGAGATTGACCGGGTTGGCATGACGCCAATGGTGATGGTCCTGATGAAAGCCGAGCGTGCCCGCACCACGAGGAGCGATATTCATCGCAGAATGGCAAAAGTGATAGTTGGGACCGATTGTCGCTTGGAGCAGCGCTGTGACAAGGGGCGCATCGATAAGCTGGTCAGCCCACGGACCTCTATCGTTCCATGGTCTAACGAAGTATACGGTGGGATCGCTCGGTTTGCCGTTTTCGTCCTCTAATGCACGGAGATATTCGCGGGCTCCCTCTATGTTAAGAACCTCGTCAATCAATGCCGAAAGCGCCTCCTCCGTAAAAACTTCGGGTATGGCAACATAGCCGTCCCTATGAAAGTCCTCAAGATTTTTTTGCGTCGGCGCGTCGATGCGAAAGATTGAATTCATAATTGGTTCTCCATTAGTCGCAGGGGAGAGTGACCGGTGCATGTGTCTGTGCAGATTGGCGACATGCTAAACACAACTCTATCACCCGTTGAGCGTCCTCGATTGTCAAATCCGGATCTACTTGCTTCTGGCAACAATCTACCCAATGGGTCATTTCATCGAGCAGATTGTTATTTTGGATGCGATAAAAGTTATTGATCCCATCTTTTGTGAAAAGCGTCCCCTCGTAAACGCTCTGCTGCGTCCGAATTGCACCTGCTGTGCCGATTAACTCAACTTCGTAAGTGGGCATTCGAAAACCGTCGACAGAAAAATAGATATCAATCGATCCCATGACCCGATTCTCAAATCGTAGGATGATCTTCCCATTATCCATAAAAGGCGAGCGGTCTGAGAGATAGTTGTCGTACTCGGCGTAAACCCTAGTCACTTCTGAGTCAGCAAACCATCTAACCACATCGGCAGCGTACCAAATCAGAGATAGTTCGGGACCCCCTTGCGCTTCTTCCCAATACCAATCGTCCTCCGGAAAGCTGTTGATATTTCCATGTTGGTGCAACGCTCGAATCGAAATCAATTCGCCAATAACCCCGCTTTTGAACTGCTGATATGTCTCACGGATACCACCATCGAAGCGCTCCGTTGTGCCGGAGGTGGCGATTACTCCATACCCCCGCACGGCTTTTACGATGCGTTCTGCTGCTTCGACGGTAGTTGCCATCGGTTTGGCGATATAGATATTGACGCCTAATGGAGCAACCTGTTCGACAAGATGGACAGCTTCAGTGTTCTTGGCACAGATACAAACCGCATCCAAACCCTCCTTTTGAATCATCTCTATTGGGTCATGATACAACCGGAGACCATACGCTGCGGCAAATTCTGCGGGTGTTTTGCTGAGAGAGACAGATATTAAATCTGGGTTATAGCCTAGGTCGGCACATGACACAAGGGCGGCGTGGGAAATCGTACTCAAGCAATTTGCGAAGGCGCTGGGCCAATAGACGCTTTGGAGTCCAACAATGCCAGTTCTGATGATGGATTCCTTTTTGTCTTGTGTTGTCATGAATACTTTGTTTTATATATGTCTAACTTATGCTTAATACTCTTACGGATTAGATGCTGCGATTCAGTATCTGTTTGGGGCGGTTAAAACATCAGTGCAAGCCATTTGTTTATGAGAAAATCAACACGTTGAATCAATAGTGATACACGTCCCATCACCGTATTACCAAATGCTGAACCGAATCCAATCATCAGAAAGACGATGCCAATCTTTGAAACCCCGCCAACTACGCCTCGGTGCTCAACCGAAAAGAAGAAATAGGTCAATGTTGACATTACACCGATAAGCATAAGAATGATACCAAAGATTTGAAATGGTTCTAAACCGCCGATTTCTGCAAACGGGGTTAATGTGCCGTGCACCTGCCGAAAAATATCAGCCTGCATCACATTAGGAATTGCCAGACCAGATCCCACCCCGATGAGGATGGCGATTGGATAGCGGATTAGCCAAGCATGCGTTGGCGCGAGACGAGCGAAAAATAGCACACCAATACCAATTGGAATGAGCCTCACCAAACCTTCCCACTGTTTTTCCGTAAAGGCTTCCCAAAGCGGGTCCCATGCGAATGGAATCAAGCCTTGGTGGATCGTTAGTACGGTAAAATAGCCTACTGAGATGCCTACAAAGAGGTGTTCTGCAAATCGGTAAAATGGATTATCTCGATAGAGGAAGCTAAAAATGCAGAGTGTAAGTAGTGCGGCCACCCAGATGCCAACTATTTCCATAGTATCAACCGATTCCATGTATGAATTCTCCTGTTCTATTCAGCTCGTCGGCGTTGGATAAAGAAGGCAATATTGCCTAGAATAACCAGCCCAACAACTAACAGATGCGCGAAAGACTGGATGCTCATACCTTCGGTCCCTTTTCCCGGTCTCCCAATTAAATTTTCATACTCTGCAGCACCTAAAAGTCCGGGCATCAAACCGATCAACTGCTTTGTCTGTAAATACGGATACATCTGCGACACAATTACCCCGGTCACACCCGCGGCAATCTGTTGGTTATACCTTGTGTTGGTGTAAGTAATCCACCATTCCGTCGAACTCCCCGATGCCAGGTCGAGAACCAGATCAATCTGCTCATAATTCCTGATATCCTCCATCATGGGAATTTCAGCGAGCGGCGTTTCGGCGTAATCGGATTCAAAAACCGAATCGATTGCTGTACCCATGCCGAGCAGTACCTGTGTTGCCCCCGGTCGGAAGCCGAGATAAACGTAATCTTCACCGTAGACCGCTTCCGCTTCCGCTGCAACATCTTTCAACATTTCGTCTCCAAGGGTTGCTCCTTCAGCAAGAAGTGTCATGCCAATCACTCGAATCTTATTCTGAAAACAGTGGTATAGCACTGCTCTTGCCATCGGGTGGAGTTCCGCGAACGACGATGGACCATAGTTAAATCCAATCATGAGAGTTGAACCGGGTGCTAAATCTTCTATATAGTCGTAGGTGCTGCGCGTAGGTTGAGAAATAGTGATAGGAAAGCTGACTTGGAGCAAGGAAGGAATGATTACCGCCAACGCGACTAGGATAAAGACAATTCGCCGATCTATGTTCATTATTTTTTCGATCATTTTTAATCTCCTTCTACGCCGCCGAGATAGGAACGCTCAATCCCCAAAATAATGCGAATTGACTGAGAAATGACACCGAGGCTGATACCGAGAATAATCCCCCGTCGAGCAGAGAGATTCGGATTGTCTAAAATCCACTGCCTAGCGTCAGAAGGCAAGTTATCCCCGAATGGCATCACGGCGTTCCAGATGACGTCCCCAATGGGTACATTTCCAATCATGACAATCAGGGCTGCACCGAGTAGCAGGGTGGCTTCAAGGGTACGGGCGCGAAAGGCACGATAGGCTGCAGATGCAATGAAAAAAGCTAACAGTGAAAACATGGTCGCGTCCATAGGGACCTGTACATATTCAAACAGCCACACAAACACCGAACTCTTTTGGCCTAAAGGAATACCAAACCCAAGCATAACAATCATCCCAATGAAGACCAGAAAGCTATATTGCCAATATTCGCTACGTCGGCGGATGCGGGTCCAGTGAGTTTGCACCAGCGTTGCGATAGCTAGTACAAGTGCAAACGGACCGATAACTAGTGTCCATTCGATGACTTCCTTGTTGATCCATCTAGACCACTGGTGCGGACTAAATTCAGTGAGCGCCATTACAATACCAAATGCAAAACAAAGAACCAATGGAACTTGTCGTCTCATAACACCTCCTGAAACGTAAAACTTTACCTAACTTGCTGGAAAAAGGTCGTCATCCAATGAATTCCCAAGAGTTCGAGAATGACGCCAATTACGATAGCACCAAAAATCATTACCTTGCCGTAATCCTGCCCCTTGAGGCTGCCAAGCAACATTGGTTCACGGGACAGATAGGCACTGGCGGCGAATAGTTCCTCACCGATCAATGTGTAGTCGCATGCAGCGATGAAGAACGGCAACTGGTGTTCCTTGTCGGTTCCAGCAATCTGGATTGCACCGATGGAGTTGCCAGTTTCTGCCAAAATTAATGATTCGGCGTAAAACGTGCCTTGCAGAAAAACCGCTGCTGGTTTTTCCCGTACCATCATCCCATCAACACCGGCAGCATAAGCAAACTGGCTTTCAGTGAGGAAGAAGATATTCTCTTCACTATAGGCATCGGGGCGTCCTTCGTTGAGATAAGCAGTTTTCACCATCTCCCGAACGACGTTCATCACAATGGGGTCATTACACGGGACTCGCAGTGGTGTTTCGTAGTCCGCAGTCTTCTGTGCCACCTGGCTGAGGATGTTCATACTCGCTATAGTCGCGACGTTGCTGACACCTCCCAAACCGAGGATGTACATAATCGAACGTCCCATTTCCGTTGCGCGACCAATCGCCTCGTCCACCGCTTCCAGTCCAGGGATACGGCGGATAAACAGTTCCTTCCCGCTCTTGGCATGATAGATGCAATAGACCACCGTCAATGAGTAAACTAGCACGGCAAGGAAAATCCATATTTTTCCGGTATGAAACCACTCTCCCGTGGGTTTAACAGGCGGCGTTGCCTGCGAGTCCGCGGTCACTCCAGCTGCTGTGATAGCTTGCACAATGTACGAGTACGCTAAACCGCGTTCTGTTCCTGCATCGACATAGTGGGTTGTGCCCGCAGGAATCGGGGCGACCTCTTCAAACTCACCATCTGGAGGCTTACGTAGCACTTTATAGCCGGTAACACTTTCTGCTCCCGCACCATCATCGGACGACTTTTCCCATGAAATCGAGATACTTTTTCCATCATCGTTTGGTGTGTCAATCGCTTCGACATTTGTCGGTGGCGTTACCTCCTGTGCAAACACACTGAAGCAGTATCCAAACACAAAAACTAGGATGATTAACCCGTGAACCATTGCGGACGGACAAAAGATTTTTTGTCCTCTCATTTCTAACCTCCAATTTTTTGGCTCGATCTGTCAATTTCCGTGGTTGAGAATATCATTAATAGCTGTGATTATAGCCCCGGATTGCAAGGGTGTCAAAAAGAAACCGGATGAAAGAGCTTCCCCAAGTGGGTATTGATTCGCTATTGAGGTTCTGCTACAATAGATGACAATCAGAAACCGCGCCTCTTACCGACAACATTTCGCAGGGGTTCCCCTTTGAGATAGCGTTCCAAATTTTCACAGAAGAACTCAAAAGTCTTGCGTGGGCGGTGTTGGGAGGATCCGGCACGGTGCGGGGTGATAATCAGGTTAGGGGCATCCCAGAGTGGGCTCTCTGGCGGGGGTGGTTCAATTTCCGTTACGTCCAAGCCGGCACCGGCAATTTCACCATTCTTCAGTGCATCGACGAGAGCATGCTCGTCAATGATCCCACCACGAGTGACGTTGACCAAATAGGCTGTCTGTTTCATAGCAGCGAGCTCTTCACTCCCAATCAGATGGTATGTTTCCGGCGTTTTGGGACATGCGAGCATGACAGAGTCGGAACGACTAAGTAGGTCGTGTAGATTTTCCTGTGTGGCGGACTTTAATTCAGCGACCTCGTCCGGTCTATCTTGACGGACCGGATCAATAGCCAAGATGGTCATATCGTAACCCCGAGCCCGCTGCACCATTTCCATGCCAAACCCGCCCAAACCGATGATACCAAGTGTGCTGCCTGTTAATTCAACTACTGGCATCTGCCATGCCCGACGACCGTCGCGTCCCACGACATGTGGGATTCCTCGCGCTAAGGCTAGGAGAAGTGCCCATGCATGTTCACCACCTTGGCTCGCGTAAAGCCCCGCCATATTGGTAACAGTCACATCATCTCTCTCGATGATTTCCGGAAATAGAAAGTTATCCATACCTGCACTATTGGACTGGATCCAGCGTAGGTTCGGGGCAGCCGCGCAAACGGATGGTAAAAAGAGACCCAATATGACCTGTGTTTCTGACGCGAATTGAAGAGCTTCATCCTCACTTGTGGCGTGGCAGACCTCGTGGTCACCGTATTTATGTGCAATCTGTTGGAAGGTTTCGATCTGTGCTTCGTCGAAGGAAAAATGGATCAGTATTCTCATGATTGTTTCCTAAAAGACCAATCTCCATGAAAATAGGGACCGGCGGGAAGGGTTTAGTGGTAGTTTGCTCCAACTACAAAAATCATCTTATCATAGCTTTAGTTTAAGAACAATAAAAAAATGATGAAATAAGAATAATTTATGTGCACTGCTATTCTATCGTCTACAGTTTGGTGAACGCTGTAACTATTGAGTAATTGCCGAAAGACCGAGGCGATTGTTGCGCTCGCTTCAAGCCCATTGAAGGAGTTTTTCTGTCTAAATCTAACAGAATGTAACACTTTTTCCATAAATCCCTTAGATTTTTGGTGTGCTAATGAGTTAGTTGATTTTTTCAGATGTCAACAGAGCTTAGCAACTGAGATTGTCTTATTCCATTCCAACTTTGAAACTTCCAGACTTTAACAACTGCAACGGACGGAGAGTAACATGATTATTGACTCACATCAACACGCGTATTATCACGGGATTAGTCCTGCCGGTGTCATCGGCGAAATGGATGAATTTGGAATCGACGTAACTTGGCTGTTGACCTGGTATCTGCCACCGAGAGAGGACGCGCTCGGAAGTGCCCGTGCCTTCAACCCTTGTAATATCCGACCGGACGGAACACACGCAGGAGCTACCTTGAATGAACTGTTGCACGCTCGAGATCGCTATCCAAATCGCTTTATCGCTGGATACTGTCCATGCCCTACCGAAGGCGATGCACCAGCGCTTTTTGAAGCCGCCTATTATATGCACGGGGTACGAGTCTGTGGCGAATGGAGCTATCGCATGTTGTTGGACGACCCACGTGCATTGGAACTATTCCGGAAAGCTGGTGCGCTCAGATGCCCGGTAGTGTTACATTTAGATGTACCGTATTTGCCAGATCAGAATGGTGAAGAAATTTATCAAACTTACTGGTATGGTGGTGGTGCAGCTCCCCTAGAGCGGACACTGCAAGCCTGTCCCGAAACGGTTTTCATCGGTCATGCTCCCGGTTTTTGGCGGTATATCAGCGGGGATGCGGATGCAGATCCGGCAACATACCCGCGTGGGCCAATCAAACCCGGTGGCCAGGTGCAACGTCTGCTCGATACCTATCCCAACCTTTATGCAGATCTGTCCGCCGGATCTGGATTAGGCGCATTGCAGCGGGACATCGGATATGCCCGTCAATTTCTTATCCGATATGCAGACCGCCTGCTTTTTGGCCGCGATCAGCACGGTCAAGCGTTGCAACTGTTCCTTCAGGAGCTTGGACTTCCCGATGAAGTGGCGAACAAGATATTTTATCAAAATGCCCTAGAGCTAGTACCCGTCCAGAATGAAGACTGAAACACATCAGTGAAACTTCAATTGGTATTGACCTCCTCATTACTTTCTGCTAAAATAGCGCATCGATTCGAACCCTGAAACTTAAAACCTAAGAACAGGTTTTTCAGTTCTTGAAATAGCATAAGTTACTTTTCATTTTCAGATGTTAAATATAGGAGAAGACACTCATGGCAACACACCCAATGAACAACATCGAACCCGGCATCAAAGTGACCGCACAGATGTCCCCCGAACCGACCGAAGAAGATCTACAATTCACTAAGCAGATGGGAGTTGAATATGTAGTGCTCTGGACGGATGGGGAACACGCCAACTACGACTATTTTATGAGCCGACGTGAGATCTTCGAGAATGCAGGACTGAAAATTTACGGTTTCGGCAACAGTGATGTTCACAACCAGGACGCGATCGTGCTGAATTTGCCTAACCGCGATGCAAAAATTGAACAATACAAACGATATATCCGTGACCTTGGGCGTGCCGGAATTCCTTATACTACATACGCCCATATGGGTAACGGCATCTGGAGCACGGAACGTGAAACAACCCGTGGTGGTGCAAGCGCGAGGGGATTTGACCTAGATAAGGCACAAGAAGGGCATTGGCGCGAGAATACCTATCAGATGCCTCTCTCGCATGGACGGGAATATTCCGAACAGGAAATTTGGGACAACTATACCCACTTTATCAAGGAAGCGGCTCCCGTAGCGGAGGAGGCTGGAGTGATGATTGGTATCCATCCTGATGATCCGCCAGTGCCAAAGTTAGCGGGTATCCCACGCTGTATCTTCAGCAGCTTTGAAGGCTACAAACGGGCACTTGAAATCGCTGACAGTCCCAACGTGGGGATGTGTCTCTGCGTCGGCTGTTGGTTAGAGGGTGGCGAGTTAATGGGTAAGGATGTCCTAGAGTCTATGCGTTTCTTCGGCGAATGGGGCAAGGTCTTTAAAGTGCATTTTCGCAATGTAGATCAGCCGCTGCCGCATTTTGTTGAGACTTTTGTAGATAACGGCTATCAGGACATGTATCAGGTAATGAAGGTGATGCGTGAGGTGAATTTCAAGGGCGTTGCGATTCCAGACCATGTTCCGTCTATGGTCGGTGACCGAAGCGGAACCGCTTACACCATCGCCTATATGAACGCGCTCGTCAAGCGGGCGAATGAGGAAGTTGGAGGTGCATAGGATTCATCGCTCTCGGCGAATCCATTGAATAGCTGCTTCTAAAGTCTTGGCGTTGTTATATCCGGAAACTAGTTCATTCAACACGGTGGGAAATGCTTCTTTCAATCTCTGAATCTCCTGAATCAGCAGGGGCAAAGCCCGCACGACATTGTCCACAATAGTCACACCCGCACTCTTAGCAGTTCGTGACAGTGGGTTAAGATCAACCGTGACCACCATTTTACCCATTTTGTGCAGCGCTTCGCACCGGTCACCGTCCTCAAGAGGAACGAATATCACATCAGATCGGAAGATACCTGCGGGATGGACAAACTTCCGGTTTGAGTCGATAAACGAGAGTTGTGCCTCCGTTGTCGGCATTAATATGTGACCCGCTCCATGTTTCTTGAGATGCTCCTGTATCGCCTGTTCCCTTGCTTTTGAAGCGTGGAAAATATTTACCTCTAACGGGGCTTTAAGGACGTTTGCAAGCGCTACCAATTCACTAGGAGTTAGTGCAGCTACATTCCCATTAACAGAGATTACGGGGTGCTTGGCAAGCAGTAGGGTGGCCGCTCCGCAGCGAATCGCATCCAGAGCGAAAGGTTGTGTTTTCTCCCCGATGAGGTAATCGAAAGCTTCACCGCGTCCATGTGCCATTAAGCCGTGGATGGAGGTCACGCCACTTTCCACACCAGCCACAATTGTATCTCGCAGTCTCAATGACACATACCGAGGATGGCTTTCAGGAACATCGCTCATAACAATCTGCCTCTTTCATCTTCAGACAGTTTGGTTTGGGTAGATCCTTCAAAGGGGTGGGTACTAAACACGGCATTTCCTAACATAATCATGGACGCAACCCCACCTGCCTCCTCGATCTTGTGAATGGTCTTCTGGACGCGCGTATCCTCTAACAATCCGCTATTGAGAGAGAACTGTTTGGACAGTTGAATGCAGGCGTTAAAGTCAACGGTATCCGACTTGGTCAATTTTTCTAATGCTTCCAATGCCTCATCCGCAGCTCTGTTAATACGCCTTCTTCGTTCGGCGTTTTCGAGGATAGTTTTTGTCTGGATCGAACTGAAATATCGATAGTAGATAGCCTGTTCTGGGATTGGCAATCGTTCTGCGGCAAGAGGATATCCTTTCTTCAATTTAACGAGACAGCCACCGTGATATTGGGCACAAACGTCACCTAACCCAGTGCGATTCTCCACCTCGGCTACATGGGAAGTCATGGCCAATTCTTCTTGAGATTTTCCCAACTCCAGCAGAAGGTTAAGCGCATAGGTCGTAGCAAGCGAGGCTGCTCCACTTAAACCGAAACCACATCCGAGCGGCAGGGGAGAGTCAATATCTACATCTACTGGGTGAGATGTTAGTTTTTGGACGACTGAGGTAACGGTTGGAAAGTGGAGGTCGGTACCGTTAAATCGAACGGTGGTCCGGCTATCGCCCTTGGAAACCGTCGCGACGACCCCCTCTGTAATGGTAAATCCCATGCCGAGGGAGTGCATCTTCGTGGCTTTCGGGTGAGGGATGATCTTGAATACGCATGAGAGGTTACCGGGTGCGAATGCTTTCGCGTTTTCCATGTTTTCGCTATTTTGCCTTTGTTTCTGTTAAGAGTGTCTCGGTTATTCCGACATATTTTTCGCCAAATATTATACGGATTTAGCGAGCAGTGTCAACGGAAATCAGCAAACCGAAAACCGTGTCAACAGGCATCTAAAATTGATAGTTTAGGCATCACTTAATACAAATTAAGGGGGTCTTACGGGCAACATGATTCTTTCTTGCACCACCTGCGCGTTACGAAATCCGCCGCTGGATGAAATATTGGAAACGTTTAACCACGCACCAAAAGCGGGATATTCCTACTGGGGGTTAGCAGGACCCATTACTTGGACACCTGGGCTTATCCGGTGGTTGGATATAAAGGGGCTACAGCGTCGGGCAGCTGAAGTAGGATTGAAGGGGGTAACTGAGGTGTATGCCTCGGCAATTTCCAGCGACTCCGTGGAAGCTGCCGAAAGCTCTGTCGAAGATCTGATGCTGAATGTTGAAGCCGCGGTAAAACTAAATTGTCCCCTGCTCGTTTTTTCGGGGGCGAAACGGCACCCGGCTGGTTTGGAAAACACGCTTGTTGGGCTTAGAAAACTCGCAACGTTAATTGCCGATATGCCGGTAAAGGTGGCCTTGGAGCCGCATATAGGTTCTCAATTCCAAAATGAGACGGATTACGAGTCAATCTTCGCACACATTACTACGAAACAGATTGGAATTACGATTGACACCGGACATTTTCACGAAGCAGGTGTAGATTGGAAAGCACTCATCCGCCAATACCCGGACCGCATTTACAACGTCCATGTGAAAGATCATGTCGGTTCTCAATCTGTGCCAATTGGAAAAGGAGAAATCGATATGCGGGGGTTAGTCTATGAGCTTCGAGCAATTGGCTACGACGGTCCACTTGCCGTTGAATTGGAGGTTGAAGACCCAGAAAACCTGCCCCGGTATGTTGCCGATGCTTACGAATATCTGTCGGGTTTAATCCACACCCGTTAGAAGATGAGTTGATTTCTCACATCACTTCTGAGCTTTCAGTTGTCCCCACACTGTAGCGAGTCTTCTCTGCAGTTGGGTATTGTCAAACGGTTCTCCAGTATCATAGGCTTCCACAGTTGTGAGTGCGCGTCGCAGCAGTCCCTGCGATCCTCCGATGGCATAAACTTTTCCATTTATGCTGCTGGTGGAAAGGTTTCCTCTTGAGGTGGGCATATCCGGTGCTTTTGCCCAGGTATCCGTCACTGTATTGTAGACTTCAACAGTCTGAAGCGCATCACGACCATTCTGTGTGCCTCCGACGCTATAGATTTTTCCGCTGACGGTACTGGTGGATAATCCCCACCGTGGAGTCGGCATGTCTGCTTTTTGAGTCCAATTGCTCGTCATCGGGTCGTATACCTCAACTGTGCGAAGGCTTTCACGCCCGTTTGGCGTTCCCCCAATGGCATAAATCTTACCATTGACGACGCTGGTTGAGAGCCCCCATCGTGGAGTCGGCATGTCGGGTCCACGGGTCCAGATATCTGTTGTCGAATCATATACCTCGACCGTCGTTAACGCAGCTCCATCGCCCCCAATGGCGTACATTTTTCCATTGATGGCACTGGTGGATAACCCCCACCGCGGAGTCGGCATATCGGCTTTTTGAGTCCAATTATTCGTCACTAAATCGTATACTTCGACGGTGGCGAGCATTCCACCGAGATTGCCTCCACCAATAGCATAAATCTCATTGCCCACCGAACTTGTGGAGAATCCTTCGCGCGGAGTTGGCATATCTGCTTTCTTTGCCCATCTGTCTATCAAAGGATCATATTCTTCCATCTTAGACAGAATTGTATTTCCGACTCTCCCTCCCACAGCGTAGATCTTTCCTGCCACTGTACTGGTGGATAGTGCAAACCTAGCAGTGGGCATATCGGCTTTCTGGCTCCAATTTCCAACTCTACCAAAACTCAGTGGAAGCAGGACGCAGAAAATTCCTACAAATATGAGAACGATTCTGGGGGTCAACTGTCTCGGAATCAAACCTTCGTACCTTTATCTATGCCAGTCGTATTCGAGACCGACCGAGCGATCTTCCAACGGGAAGTCAATCCGTTTACCGCCTTGAGCCGAAGACAACTTTATAGCGATCTCGACTTCGAGTGCGACGGCGACCCGTCTGCCGGAATTTTTGGGTTCATCAAGCTTGCCTGCCAAACAGTCTATCACATCAGCGAGTCCATTGATTGAACCGCCCCCGATCTGCATCTTAGTTCCCGGCCACGGCATCTCTATTCGGTGTCGTCCAGCGGGGGTGTCCACATCTTGAAACAGGGTCCAGTCGGAGTAATGTTCTGGATGAAAAAGTTCGCCTTCTGTGCCAGTGATGCGTACAGCCGGCGCGCCTTTCCTAAAATGCACAACAAGCCCTGTATCGGTGACCATCATACCCTGACCACGGAACTCGTTACTACCTGATTCACGCTTGGGCATATCTCCTAAGCCAATAACCCAAGCGGGAGCACTGTCAATAAAATATGACCAATTTTGATGCTGGGACAGATTTTTGTCCGACTCTGCCTCAATTGACAGTACCTCTCCAATCGCACCGCTTGTAATTAAGTCTTTTGCCATGCCAAATGAGGGATGGCTGGTCGAAATCGCACCACAACAAAGAGGAACACCGGCATCCGCGCATGCCTGCACCATGTGATCTGCTTCTTCTAGGGTGTAAGCCATCGGTTTTTCTGTCACGATGCCTTTCGCACCGCACTCTACAGCGTAGCAGGTCAAATCAGAGCGTCCTTTGGTGTTGGTTGCAATAGCTACGATATCCGGCTTCTCTTGTTGAAGCATTGTCTTGGCGTCGGTGTATAGCGCTCGAACACCGTAACGCTCTCCGAAGGCCGCGAGTCGTTTGCTATCACGTTCAGCAGCAGCGACCAATTCTATTTCCGGTCGATCTGATAGTGCTTCCGCATAGCTGCTCGGCATCCACTTTCGAGGCGAATGTCGATCGTGATAGTAGAACTTGCGATGGATGTCTAACTCAGGTGTAGGACGATCGATATCGTCAACGTGCCATACTCCCATGCGTTGTGCTAGGTCGTAGAGCATACCCATCCACCCGAGTCCAATAACTGCTCCCCGGTATTGTGCCATTTTTGACTCCTTAATGTGCCTAGGACTATGACATAGTTTTGGCAGTCTATGTTGGACATGCGCCAAACAGGTTACTCGTTTACTGCAATAATCTCTGAGGTCTGTTGTTGTAGCTGCACTAGTTCATAGAAGATCCCCTTTTTCTCCATCAACTCACTATGAGTTCCCATCTCGACGATCCGACCTCCTTCAAGTATGACCAACCGGTCTGCATTCCGTAGTGTCGATAGTCGGTGGGCGATAGCAAAGGTAGTGCGTCCTTGCGTTAATCGACCAATAGCTTCCTGAATTTGTTTCTCTGTTTCCACGTCTACCGACGAAGTTGCTTCATCAAGGATGAGAATTTTGGGATCGTGAAGGATAGCACGCGCAATGGCGACCCGCTGTTTCTCACCTCCCGATAACTCACTCCCGCGCTCCCCCACTTGAGTATCATAGCCATCCGGTTTGCCGACAATGAAGTTGTGAGCATTTGCTGCAATCGCCGCCTCCATAATCTCCTCAAAACTTGCCCCCGGTTTCCCGTAGCTAATGTTCTCTGCAACAGTGCCGCTGAATAGGAACGGTTCTTGTGGCACGATGCCGATTTGGCTCCGTAAATCCTCAAGCCGAATCTCTTTAATAGGTACACCATCAACTTCAATCATCCCCTGATCTACGTTGTAAAATCGGCAGATCAGGTTCACAGTGGTGGTCTTACCAACTCCAGATCGCCCCACAAGTCCTACCATCTCACCGGATGCGACATCAAGATTAATCTCGTGTAGGACAGGCTTGCTCTTATCGTAACCGAATGTGACATTTTTGAACGTGACATGCCCTTTAATGCTGGATATTGAGCGCGCATTAGGGTCTTCGTACGCCTCGGCGGGGGTATCGATGACCTCGAAAATTCGCTCTGCACCAGCGAATGCCCGCGTCATCCAACTGTTGACCTCTCCAAACCACTCTATTGGATCGTAGAGCATCCACATGTATGCGTAGAAAGCTAAAAGTGTCCCTATCGTCAGTGCATCTGTGATTACCTCCCGCCCACCGAAAAGCCATACGATTAGGATGCCAAAACTAGTCAAAAGGGTTGTTGTGGCGAAGAAAATTTCCCAATTGGTCTCCGTTCGAATGGCAAGTTGACGGATTTTTCTGTTGCGAACCCCAAAGGTGGCAATTTCCCTGACTTCTTGGGCAAAAGCTTTGACCACACGGATACCGGACAGCGCTTCGTTTACGGTTGCCATAATGTCTGACCAAGCTTGATCCCATTTGTTGAAGTAAAGTCGCATCCGCTTCCAGAAGATAACACCCCACCCTATCATAAATGGGACCGGTATGAGAATCAGCAGCGTCAACAACCAATGCATCCAGAAAAGAATACCTAAAATGCCGATGAGCATCAGTGTGTTGATGATTAAGTAGGGAAGTCCTTCCACGAGAAATTCCTGTAGTCTGCCAGCGTCTCTGGTTACACGGGACATCACCGCACCAACCTGCCGCCTATCATAGAATTGGAGAGATAATAATTCAAGCTGTTGATAGAGCCGGTTTCGGATATCAGCAGTAATGCGCGCTCCTAACCAACTCACCGTCCAACCGTGCGCCCATTCCATTCCCCAGTTCAATATACGTAGGGCAATCAAACCAAGTACCAGCAGACCGAGCAGGTTCAGTCGGTCAGACATGGTATCACTGTTCCCCTCCGTAGGTACGAGAACACCATCTATTATTTGCCGGGTAAGCATTGGAGGAATCACTGCTGTGCCCATCCCTATTAAGGAGACAGCTGCTAAGAGGAGCGCGTGTTTTTTGTAAGGTGTTAGATAGGTAGCGATACGACCCAATGTAGCAAGACGTCGGATACAGGCGGGACAGATACCGTTTTTTTCGGGCAGAAGCCTACCACACTTTTCGCATCGTGTGCGGTCAAGTTGGGGGTTGACTAGGAAAGGTTCTCCTTTACGGAGCTGCTCAAGTCCTCGTGTGACTTCGGAGAATTTGTCCGCTTGAGAACTAGAGTAAGGGATCATAACAGTTGGTCTGTTTTGCCGCTCAATGCTCAGACGGCCTCCACCGACGAGGGGTTCGCTCTGTACACTGGTTAGCTCCTGGATAGGTATCTCGACAATGCCATCCAGATCTGCCATTGGAACCACGAGGAGACGTTTATCTGTAACGACCAACCACTGTTTGCCAAATTTACCCTCTCGATTCAGGTCAGTGGAGACACGAATCAGCTCCTCCTCTTCCGAGGCGAGCAATCCTCCAATCTTTTCGCTGATTGAAGGTGCCATTGATTCAATCAATTTCATTTTCATAACACGTTACCAACCGCATAATCTGAATAAACGTCACAACCTTACTTAATCCGGTGGCCTCACATTTCTTCACCGAAATTATAGCATTATTGAGTTCTTATATGTGTAAGAAAATCGCCAGAGCGATTCCGGTGCCGGGATTGTGCCCAGTACCCCATCCTTCGGGACAGCAAGTATGTTAATTTTGCTTTATGCAGTGAGTCGTGATATAATTCATATCGGACTAATTGCTTTGAAAATACTGTCGCCGTGATGAAAGATTGATGGAGACCCTCTTGTCCAAGCACACTCAATGGTCAGCGAGAGATCGAGAATTTATGGAGCGTGCCTTAACGCTCGCAGCGCAGGCTCAAGGGCGCACTAGCCCGAATCCTATGGTCGGTGCAGTCATTGTCCGAGAGGGCGAAATTGTCGGCGAAGGTTATCACCAAAAGGCAGGTGATGCCCACGCAGAGATTCAGGCGTTGAATCAAGCCAAGGAGTCGGCAGAGGGCGCGACAATGTATGTTACGCTAGAGCCATGTTGTCATTGGGGCCGGACGCCGCCCTGCACCGAATCGGTCATTCGTGCGAAGCTAGCGGACGTTGTCGTTGCGATGAAAGACCCAAATCCACAGGTTGCTGGCAACGGCATCCGTCAACTTGAGGAAGCAGGCATACTTGTTCAGGTGGGACTTTGTGAGAAGGAATCACGGCAGCTTAACGAGGTATTTATCAAATACATCACCACCCAACGCCCCTTTGTCATCCTCAAATCCGCAATCAGCCTAGACGGAAAGATCGCCACCGCTTCAGGCGAATCCCAGTGGATTACTTCAGAAGCCTCGCGGTTGAAGGGGCATGAGGTTCGCGCTCAGGTTGACGCGATTCTCGTTGGTGTGGGGACCGTTCTGCAAGACAATCCATCGTTGACTGCGCGCCTCCCAAAGCGGCAAAACGAAGATCCGATTCGCGTGGTCGTTGATTCGCGTGGGCGCACGCCGCTCGGAGCAAAAGTCTTTAATCCTAACAGCAATTCGGGAACACTAATCGCTGTCACAGAAGATGCGCTCTCTGAAAAAATTGAAGCGTTTAAAGCCACCGGTGCGGAGGTATTAATCGTTGCAAAGAAGGACGGACGGGTCTGTTTAAGAGCATTAATGTGGGAACTTGGACAAAGAGGGATCACAAGTGTGCTGATCGAAGGTGGAGGGGAAATCAATGCCGCTGCCTTACGAGCGGGAGTCGTCGATAAGCTAATGTTCTTTATTGCGCCAAAACTTATAGGTGGTAAAGATGCTCTAGGTCCCATTGGGGGTGTAGGGATTGCTCGTTTGGCTGAGGCTTTTGAACTCCGTGACGCAAACATCTCCCAAATCGGGGCAGATTTTCTGATTGAAGGATACTTGCTGTGATGTTTTCCAGAGTCAAATAGGGCGATGAAAAGATACGAATATCTAGAGCATACCGGCGATATCGGGATCCGTGCTTATGGGAGCACGCTGGAGGAACTATTCATTAACGCAGCGCAAGGGCTATTTGAGGCTATCGCAGATCTCAGCACGGTTGGCACTACGACACAAACTGAAATCGACGTATCGGCGGAATCCCTTGAAGAACTGATGGTAGTGTGGCTAGATGAGTTAAATTTTCGGCACGAGGTGGAAGAGATTTTCTTTCAGGGGGTTGAGATTCGGGAAATTTCCGAAGCTCCGTGCCGGCTGACAGCGGTTGCCTATGGCGAGCCGGTGGATTTTACGAAACACGCTGTCTACACAGAGATTAAGAGCATTACCTATCATCAATTAATCGTTGAGCAAACCCCTGATGGTCAGTGGATGGCACAGGTAATTTTCGATCTGTAACGATTTATCTCGTTCCCATTGCGGCTTTGGCGATTCAAACAGGTTTGTAGACAACCGCTATCAAACGCGCATAACCACAGGAAGCACCATCGGACGGCGATCTGTTTTCTTTTTGAAGAACCGCCGCAAAACTATCCGAATCTCTTCTTGTACCGTTTCCGCTTCGCTCTTGCTCTCCGTACTCAGGTGGTTGATTGCGTGAATCACAATTTCCTTGGCTTCGTTCATTAAATCCTCCGATTCATCCATGTGGACAAACCCTCTCGAAACCATGTCCGGTCCCGCGGTAACTTCACCGCTGTTACTATTGAGGACGACAATCGGAATGACCATACCATCTTGAGCGAGTTGCTGCCGGTCATGCACCACAATGTTCTCAACACCCATATCAATCTTCCCATCAACAAGAACCCGCCCCGCCGGCACCTTGTCCTGAACACCGCAGAAATCAGGGGTCAAAGTGATTAAATCTCCGTCTTCAGCGACCGTAATATTGTCTGAAGAAATTCCAACCTCCTCTGCAAGTTCCGCGTGTTGTACCAGATTGCTGTATTCACCGTGGGCTGGAATAAAAAACTTAGGGCGGACAAGGTTCATCATCAATTTAAGGTCTTCCTGTGCACCATGCCCCGAAACATGAATATTAGCATTCCGTTCGTGTAAGACATGTGCACCACGACGCAGCAGGTGATTAATCATATGTCGGACAGATAGCTCGTTGCCGGGGATGATTCTCGCAGAAATCATGACGGTATCCCCCGGCTCAATATGCAGGAACGCGTGTTCATCCTTTGCGATCAGTGCCATTGCAGACCGCGGTTCACCCTGACTACCAGTGCTAAGGACAACAACCTCATGGGGTGAAAAACGATCAACTTCACGCGCATCGATCAGAAGATCGTGCGGTACGTCCAGATAACCCAACTCGGAAGCGGTCCGGATGTTATTGATCATTGAGCGACCGGAGACTGCTATTAAACGACGATGTTCAACGGCAAGATCTATGAACTGTTGAACACGATGTAGGCTTGAGGAAAAAGTCGCGAGAAAAAGTCCACCTGTTGTTCTTTGAAAGATCGAATGCAAGTCAGAATAAATTGACCGCTCAGAAGGGGTAAACCCAGGGCGATCTGCATTCGTACTATCGGAGATGAGCAGTAGGACCCCCTTCTCGCCGAGGGCAGCAAGTTTAGAGATCTCTGTTAGACGACTGTCAACGGGGGTTTGATCGAACTTGAAGTCGGTAGCGTGGACAATAGTTCCGATAGGCGTGTGAATGGCGACTGCAACAGTGTCAGGAATACTGTGTGCAACATGAATAAACTCTAGGGCGAAACATCCTAATTGCAGCGTATCATCAGTATCTATAACGTTCAACTCCGCGATAGCCAGAACGCCATACTCGCGTAGCCTCCCTTTGGCGAACGCAAGCGTTAATTCGGTGCCGTAAATAGGCACATTAATCTGGCGGAGAAAGAATGCAAGTCCACCTACATGGTCCTCATGTGCGTGGGTGATGATGATACCCTTAATTTTATCTCGATTCTCGCGGAGGTGTGTGATATCGGGGAAAACTAGATCTACACCCGGCATATCGGCTTCCGGGAACATAAGTCCAGCATCTACCACGATGATGTCATCGCCATGTTGGTACACCATCATGTTTAGCCCGAACTCACCCAATCCACCAACGGGCACAATTGACACACCTTCGTCTCGGTTTTCAGACATTATAAACGTGAATACCTCCAATTCAGTTCTTGAACAGTTCTGTTTGATAGTAGCGCATTGCCTGCGTTTGTAATTGGTAACCCGTTTGGTGACAGTTAAGTTTACTGTTGGTCAAAAAATCGGTGTTAAAGCGTAGCTCTTGTGACGTTATGTTCCCTTTCTCGAACCGAGTTGAAGACGAACATCATAGATTCAACATGTTTTTGGACATCATTTATGACCTCAACAATTTCTTCATAACTTTTGAGGGTTACTAATTGCTGTCGATACATCTTGACATTGGGAATTCCTTTTAAGTAGTTCTTGTAGTGTTTTCTCATTTCCAAAACACCATGTCGCGGCCCCTTCCATCTAATCGAGAGTTCCAGATGCTGTTTTAAGGTGCCCAGCCGTTCCTTGATGGAGGGAGGGGCAAGTGTTTTTCCAGTCGAAAAATAGTGTTTAATTTCTCTAAAGATCCATGGGTAACCGATGGCAGCACGTCCAATCATGATTCCATCAACACCGTATTTTTGACGCATCTGATGCGCCTTCTGCGGAGAATCCACATCCCCATTTCCAAAAACAGGAATTCTCATGCGCGGATTGGCTTTAATTTCACCGATCAGTGTCCAGTTAGCACTTCCTTTGTACATCTGTACGCGGGTTCGGCCGTGGACTGTTATCGCTTGGATTCCCACATCTTGCAATCTTTCTGCTACTTCAACGATGTGTTGCGTCTTTTCATCCCAACCCAGGCGGGTTTTTACGGTGACAGGCAGGGGCGTCGATTCGACTATTTCACGGGTCATGCTAACCATTTTTGGAATATCACGCAATATCCCCGCTCCTGCACCTTTGCAGGTAATTTTTTTAACAGGGCAGCCGTAATTTATGTCGATTAGATCTGGATTTACCTGCTCTGCAATCCCGACAGCCGCTTTCATTGATTCAATATCACTTCCAAAAATTTGAATCCCTATTGGGCGCTCTGATTCAAAGATATCCAGCTTCATCACGCTCTGCCGAGAGTTTCGGATAAGCCCCTCAGACGAAATAAATTCGGTGTACATCATGTCGACTCCACCCGTCTTGCATACCGCGCGGAAAGGAGGATCGCTCACATCTTCCATCGGGGCTAGTAGCAGTGGAAAATTGCCTAGCACTAACTTACCAATTTTCACCATAAACCAAGTCATCTCCAGTTCACAATCAGCCCTATATATGGCATCATGCTGGGTTTTATGGTTAAATCCAAAAAACAAACAGACACCTTCGCTCCCCGGTAGAGGCGGTTTGTAACCGCACCGGTTTGGAGTGTCCCCTTAATTCTAAGATCCACCATAATTTAAGCCGGAATGAGTACAAAATTATAAGAACTTACGAGTGGTTTGTCAAATTCGAAATAGCACACACGAAAATTTACGGGCAAACGGAATGATATGGATGTTAAACTATAGCAACATAGTTTAAGGGCCCAGTCTGACCCGTAGCGCCCCGATGGTCGGACAGATAGCAGTATGCATCATGATATTTTGGGTGATGAGTCGGAGTTGTTGCGCTTAATGTTTAACCGTGCGAGGAAGGACGCATTGATTGGAAGCTAAACCTGTAACTCAAGGATTTTATATATCAAGTTTCATAGTCCTGTTTTTTCTAATTCGCCCCTGTGGGGCTGCACCACCAAACCCCTATCTATTCTACAATTACCATCCCACTACAAATTCCTGGACCCCAAAAACCTCCATCAGCGAGGATCACTTCCGGGAAGCATTAGATTACTGCTGTTTCGTTCGTGAACAGAGCGTTTTGCAGGAAGATGGTATTGAATATGTTTTAGCAATTAAAATCGACTTTTCGGATCAGCCCGGCCAACGATCAGGAGCAACATTGGATCGATACCTTTTTTCGGATAAAGCGGTATCGTTAAAAACCTACTATAGGGAAGTTTCCTACGGACAGATGGATATACAGCCTGGACCAATGGGCACGGTTGTTCCGAAAGGCGATCAATGGGTTCGCGCGCGCAATCCGATGAGTTATTACGGTGAGGGACGGATTAATGTCAAACGCTCCCGAGAACTTGTTCGTGAAGCATGTGCAGCAGTGGACTCCATGGTGGATTTTTCGGCGTATGATCGTGACAAAGACGGTATAGTTGATCATGTTTTCATTATCCATTCGGGGGATGACCAAGCATCCACGTTAGAGATGGATGATATCTGGTCAATCTTGACGCCAAATGTTAACAGCGTATTCGATGGTGTGCTTGTCAGTACAGCAGTGCTGGTGGGTGAAGAGCCGAGTTTTGAAACACCACATCTCGGCATCTACTTCCACGAATTCCTCCACGACTTCGGTGCACCCGATGTCTATGGGGGCAATTTTGTCGGTCCCCTCGATCATAAGTGGGGATTGATGGGACAGTTTGGTCCCTACCAGGGCGAAATTGTCAATGGAATTGGCAACGGGCTCCAACCCGGTCACATCAGTGGCTATCTAAAATGGGATCTTGACGCACGTCCCGAAAATGGTCGACTCGGATGGATTCAGCCTGTTGAAATTAAAGAGAACGTCTCAAAGCTGCCTATTCCTATTTTTGAATTGCCTCCACGTGAAAACAAGCTTTTCAAGATTGATATACCCGGAAAGATCAATGAATTTGGAGAAAGTACCGAATTCTTCCTGATTGAAAACCGCTATCGAGAGTCGGGAGCACTGTTTGATACCCGCTTGCCCGAGTCTGGAATTCTCATCTGGCATATTGATGAAACGCAGGTGCGTCCCCCAGGAGCCATTGACGCGGCAAGTCAAATTTGGCTTGAAGATCCAAACGATCCCAAGCACTTTGGTATTTCCCCTGACAACCCGGATATCATAGATATCGATACTATTACGGATGGCGCGGCGTATTCCTCCGATGACGGGGAGACATCGTTTACACCGGCAAGTTCGCCAAACAGTAACGCCAATGACGGAACCGTATCGAGAATCTCCATCACGAATATCGGGTTTGAGGGAGAGGAAATGACAATCTCTGTAGCGTTTGGAGATACCTATGAACCTAATGATAATTTGAGCGAGGCTTTCCCCATTGACTTTAATCAAGTCTATGAATCTTTTATCTTTGATCCAAAGGATATTCGGGATCTCTATCGGATCGATGCTATATCGGGGGAAGCAATCGTGGCAACCTTGATTGACACCTTCGACACAGTGGATTATGAACTTTCTATACTGAACGGAAGTGGACAGCAGATCGCTACTGCGGAGCATATCAGTTCCACTGAGCTACAGGTCGTATTTCGACCCAGCCGAACAGACAGGTTTTATATCTCGGTGCAATCGCGGTCGGGTTTCAGTGAGGTGGATTCATATCTCTTAACAGTTAAAGGGGTTGAACCACAGGCTGGGCAACTGAAATTGAGCCAAGTTCGTGCCTTCCCTAATCCCATGCGTTCCGAGCATAATGCTGTGATTTTCTTATATACAATCCCTGATTTTCAGTTGGCAGAACAGGTCGAGTTGCAAATCTTCAATATTGCCGGAGATATAGTTTACACAGATGTTCAGCGGAATGTCATTGGGTCTGGATACTTCCGCTGGCATGGTAAGAATGCAGAGAATGAAATACCAGCAACAGGTATTTATATTTATGCTATCTCTGCACTTCAGGGTGAGGATGTAGTGCAGGAAGTTGGTAAAGTCGGTTTAGTCCGGTGAGAAAGTACACCGGGGAAAATTTCGGTTAGAGTTGGCGTGAAACAGGGAGTATGGTTAGAACCTTGTCCTGCCGTGGTGAAATCTTGACCAGATCCTGTAAAACGCTTCAGAAAAAAACTGTAAGGAATTCAGATGCACATTCTTGGAATTGAGACCTCGTGTGATGAAACTGCCGCAGCGGTCGTCACCGATGGTATAGACATCCGATCCAATATCGTCGCCTCGCAGATAGAGCTGCACGCCAAATATGGCGGGATTGTACCTGAACTCGCTTCTCGGAAACATGTTGAGGCCATTAACTACATTGTCGATCAAGCGCTGGACGAAGCCGCTGTCCGGTTTGATGAACTTGCTGCAATTGCTGTAACGAACCGACCTGGTTTGATTGGCGCGCTTCTTGTTGGCGTTGCTGCTGCGAAATCGTTAGCATACTGCCACGACCTGCCGCTTCTGGGCATCAATCATATTGAGGGACACATATACGCAAACTTTATGGAACATCAGGCACTACCTTTTCCACATGTGTGTCTTACTGTTTCAGGTGGACATACCCAGTTGGTAGAGGTTCAGGAAGGTTGGCGATATGAGATTCTCGGTACGACGCAAGACGATGCTGCGGGGGAAGCCTACGATAAGGTTGCACAATATCTCGGACTTGGCTTTCCAGGCGGCAAGGTCATCGACGATTTGGCAAAAGAAGGTGACAGTAACGCAATCCAGTTTCCACGTCCTATGCTTGATCGGGATAATTATGAGTTTAGTTTCAGTGGAATAAAAACTTCTGTCCGGTTTTTTGTTGAAAAGGCGAAGGCTACTCGAACACTGCCGTCGGTTCGGGATATTGCAGCAAGTTTTCAGGCAGCGGTTGTCGATGTACTTGTAGGAAAAACTATCCGGGCAGCCAAAGCGAAAAACGTGAAGGCGATTACTTTGACGGGAGGAGTTGCAGCGAATCGCCAACTGCGCCAAGCAATGCTTGATGCGGGCAACGAGATCGGCGCTGAAGTTTTTTATCCCCGAATTCAACTTTGCACTGACAACGGTGCGATGATCGCTGGTGTCGCCTACCAGAAGTATCAAGAGGGGTTGAGAGATTCTCTTGACCTCAATGCATCTGCCTCTGGATCGCTTGCGTGAGCTATAAAAAACGAACCTTTAAACTTCTGAGTCACATGAACCTATTCGATGATTCGTCCCTCAATCAAGCCATTGCAACTTTGAAAGATGGCGGTGTGGTCGCTTTTCCAACCGATACGGTATACGGTGTCGGTGTGGATCCGTTCCAACCAGAGGCGGTCCGAGAACTATATCGGATCAAAGGCAGGCCTATTGAAAAGCCAATTCCAATCTTGGTTGGCTCCGTCACTGACGTTGAGCGGGTTGCTCAAAATCTCCCCGCCTCCTTCGCTGGACTTGCCACACGCTTTTGGCCCGGAGAATTGACATTGATTGTAGAGGCAAAAGCCTTGCCGTCCGAAATCACGGCGGGTGGCGATACAGTTGGTGTACGTATGCCCGACCATCCTTTGGCGCTTGCACTTCTGCAGCGTTTTGGCGGCGCCATTGCGACAACCAGCGCGAACAAATCTGATGAACCCCCAGCTACCTCAGCAGAGGAAGTCCGATCCGAATTAGGTGAACTTGTTGATATTATTCTGGATGGTGGAGCGACAAGCACTAGGGTTGCCTCGACTGTTTTAGACCTTTCCGTGTCGCCTCCACAGATTCGACGCCACGGTGGCATTTCGATGGATCAACTTGCTCCGTTTGTGACGTAACTTCGCCGAGTGGAACCTTTGTTCATGACATATCTATTACATAACATATTAGGAGTCTAACGATGGAAATTTCCCTTGCAGGTTGGAGTATCAATCGACGTTTCAGAGACCAAGAAAATCCGCTTTCTCTGCTCGATTATCCAGAACTTTCACGCGATGAGTTCGGCATTAATGCGGTTGAGTTAAATAGTCCGTTCTTTAACTATGAGGATATGGATAATCCTGCACAGAGTGGAATCTCGGATGCGTACGTCGATGCCTTACGCGGGCGAGCCGACGACGCTGGGGTGAGTTTGCTGAGTATTGCGGTTGACGGCCATGGAAATCTGTCTGCACTGGATGACGATGAGCGAGATCAAGCGGTGCAGAATCACAAGAAATGGTTCGATATTTGCCGCAAACTGGGCTGCAATGCTTTCCGAGCCAACAGTGGTGGAAGCCACGGTGCCGATGCAACGGAGGAAGAAATCGGGCAGTGCATTAAGAGTTTTAGGGAACTTGCTGTTATTGGTGAGGATACGGGAATCCGTGTAATGATGGAGAACCATGGAGGCGTTTCGGTTTCACCGGACAATATAGTACAGGTCATAGAAGCGGTGGATAGCGATTACTGCCGTGTGCTGGCGGATTTCCTAAATTGGAGACCGACGGACAATAAGGTAGAAAACTTGAAAGCAGTTGCGCCGTATACTTGGGCGACGCATGCAAAATTCCTCAGTTTCGATGAAAATGGGGAGTCAAACGAAATTGACTGCAGGAGTGTCATGGAAATCTTTAAGACAGCGGGGTACTCGAATCCTTTCGGTATCGAGTATGAAGGCCAAACTGATGATCACGTTGGCGTACTCAAGAGTAAGGCACTCATTGAAAGGTATGCGTACTAGCGCCAGAGGATGGCGATCAAAACATATCAGATCTTCTCCGCGACTTGTAAGAAAGTAAGAAAATGACTGAGTTTAACACCAAAGCCTTGCCAACTACGCGCGATGCTATCGCCCCAGATGGCTGTGATGTTCGTGTTCTACTTGACCTCACCGGAGGAGGGTTCGCGCACTTTGAGCTTGCACAGGGAGAGATCTCGACTGCGGTTGTGCATCGCACAGTCGAGGAGATTTGGTTTTTCCTGAGCGGTTGTGGCCAGATGTGGCGCAAACAGAATCAGAAAGAGGAAATGGTCCAGGTAGGTCCCGGCGTTTGCATTACAATCCCGCTTGGCACTCACTTCCAATTACAGTCTTTTGGACCTGAACCCTTGTCGGCAATTGGGGTAACCATGCCTCCTTGGCCCGGCGCGTGTGAGGCCTATGTCGTCGAAGGCAAATGGAAGGCAACCGTCCCTCTCAGATCTGATTAGCCCTACAGGATCCAGTCTTTAGGGCGGGCAGTCGTTTCAATCCTACACGTGTCGATTGGCAAATATAAGCATACGAAATAGCTCTTGAAGAAAGGAAACTATCGGTTCAGCCATGTCAACAATCCATAGCAACCTCAAAATCGGTAAGGCGTTAGATGTTGGAATGTCGCAGGAGGCACTCTTGCGGGCGGAAGCCATTATTCAATCCGAGATTAGTAATCGTCGAATTACTGCAGCGAGCCTGCTAGTCGCACGCAATCACACGATCGTTCACTCAAAAGGCTATGGGCAGCTGACTCCTAACTCAGATTCAGATCCAGTCAGAGCGGACTCTATCTTCTTGTTAGCATCAATTACTAAACCGGTGACCGCCTGTGCTCTGATGCTTTTGGTCGATGAGGGACAGGTTTCCCTCGACGATCCAGTCTCGCTTTATCTGCCGGAGTTTCAAGGCGGGGAACGCGATAAGGTACGGGTTCGGTACTTGTTGTCACATATTTCGGGTATGCCGGATATGCTGCCTGAGAATACTGAGCTACGTCGTGCCCACGCCCCTTTAAGCGAGTTTGTTCGTCGTGCAATGCAAACCCCGTTGCTCTACTCGCCCAATACCGATTTCAGTTATCAGAGTAAAGGTATCCTGCTGGCATCGGAGATTGTAGAGCGGATCAGTGGAAAGCACCTGCGGGATTTCGAGGCAGAAAAGATCTTTCAGCCGCTTGGTATGATGAACACCGCGCTGGGGCTCGGACGATTCAAGATTCCCGAAACGGTATGGTGTGGAACATCTATGGAAGAAACGGAAGACCAGCAGCGTTTTGGGCCGAATAGTCTGTATTGGCGCGATTTGGGTAATCCGTGGGGCGGAATACACAGTACTGGACCAGACCTCGCTATCCTATTACAGGCTATGCTTAATGGTGGCGGATACGGGGGGACACGCGTTTTCAGTCCGGCTACGACCAACGCGATGACCACAGACCAGAATGGTCCCCTGAACGCACCCTGGGGATTGGGTTGGGGATTGGCACGTTCGAAAGCGTGGAGCTTTTTCGGCGAACTGGTGTCGCCAGCAACTTTTGGTCATACCGGTGCAACCGGCACGGTGGCATGGGCAGATCCCGAACAGGAGTTAATCTGTGTGATTTTGACAAATCAGATGGTAGATAATGGGAGTTTGCTCCGGCGAGTTTCCAATGTGGTTGCGTCCGGGGTTGTCTGTTAGTATGGAGGAACCTTTATGACCATAATCGACTGGCTGCTGGTCCTCGTAATCAACGGTGGCATCGTGCTGTATGGAATTATTGTATTCAGAGGACAGCGGAAAAGTTTTGACTGGTATCTCGCAGCCAAATCTATACCGTGGTGGATCGTGGGACTGTCTGCCTTCTCAACAGCGGTAGATAGTGGCGATTATGTGGCTATCGTTGGCGGTTCCTATACGCTCGGATTATCGCAGTTGTCTCAGTGGTGGCTTGGGATCGCTGTGGGTTGGTTTGTCTTAAGTTTCTTCACTATTGTGCCGATGTATCGATCTGGGGTATTTACCAATGCGGAGTGGCTTGAATTCCGTTTTGGACCGGCAGCCCGATTCCTATCCGTCCTGATCAACATCCAATCGCGGACCAATGTATTGGGTAACATCTTTTTCTCTACCTTTCTGGTCCTAAATATCGTTGCGGATATTCAAAAGTTCTGGAGTTGGCTAATCGTCATCGCCGTCGCCTTCACAGCAATTCTGTATATCGTCAGAGGCGGTTTGAAAGCGGGTGTTGTTACGGACGCACTCCAGAGTGTTAGCATGATTGTTGCAGCGTTCGTCCTTTGGGGTGTAGTGTGGGTGAATGCCGGTGGATGGAAAGGGTTGAATGAGAAACTTGCCAGAATTGATGCTAACCTGCCTCAGAGCTTACTGCATGTGGGCGGCTATGCGCCGCCCGGAGTGCCGCCCCTCTTGGTCATCTTTGGGCTTGTTGTAGTATTGACCATGTATGTGTTGATTAACCAATATGAGACCATTCGTTTTTTGGGCGCACGTTCCGAGTGGGATTTTAAGATGGCAGCACTGGTTGCTAGTGTGGCAACAGCAATCTGCTTGTGGTTTAACGTGAGTTTAGGTCCCCTGGCACGCGCGGATTTTCCCGTGCTCCCGATGAGCGATCAAGCCTATCCTTTGATGCTGAAAAAATATCTCCCTACCGGCTTAATCGGTTTGGTCCTAGCTGGGCTAGTCGCAGGGGGATACTCGACATTTGACTCCATCGGCATCGGTATCTCAAGCCTTTTTGTAAGGGACATCTACGCCCGTTTCATTGTGAAGCATGGTTCTGATGCTCACTATACTAAGGTAGGTAGAATAACAGTTCCTTTTATTATTCTGCTGGGATTTCTGTATGTGCCTTTCCTGCACGGTGGGATGGTGCTGTTTTATCTGCGTTTGGCTGGGGCTATTCAGGTGCCGCTAATGACAGTAATCGTGATGGGTGTCTTCACCCGCGTGCATCGCGAGACGGGTATTGTCGGGCTTGTAGTTGGATTGACCTACGGTATTTCGGCAATTCTGGGAGAGGCGAGGGGTTGGGGACTTCCGGTGTGGTATACTAACACTTGGTGGGCGTATCTATGGAATCTCATTCTACCGGCGGTTAGTATGTTAATTGCTTCAAAAGCCATTGACTGGCTGCGTGGCCCTGTCAACGAGCAGGATATAAAAGGGCTACGCTATACCCAAGACGAGGCGACGGCGGACCTCCGGGAACTGATGGCAAGTCGCTTGAAGGTGCTTGAGGGTACATGGCTGCAACAAACATTGCGAGAAGCGCCAATTCGACCAAAGTATCCTTTTGAAGTACCTGATACAGGTCCGCGCTGGTTCAAACGGCCGGGGTTGTGGGCACTCATCTACCTTGCCATTGCCTGCTATCTCCTTTTTGTCTTGCTCTGGTGAAAGGAAGTGTAATGGGACATTCGGAAGACACCCGGAAATCCAAGCAATTCGAGCGATTATACACAGCTGTGCTTGTACTACTCGTGGCAATCTTGCTGCTGGTTTCTATCCTCTACACATCGCATCTGTGGATCGTGAAGGTGGCTATTGCTGTGATACTTATTGGCATTGGGACATTCTTTGGTCAGAGATACTTACGAGCGCGATAAGCTATATAACCTGCCAGAAAAAACAGAGCAAGTCTATATCCCTGTTTCTCCATACCATCTATCGAAACCAGTCATAGTTGAGGCGCAGAGAGCGGTCTGCCAATGGCAAATCTACCCTAACCCCACCCTGTGTGGAGGACTGCTTGAGCGCAATTTCGACCTCTATCGCGACGGCAACCCTTCTACCTGAGTTTTTGGGCTCATCCAGCCTTCCTTCTATACAGTCTATTACATCCGCCAATCCGTAGACCGCTCCGTAGGGACCGACAAATTGTGGATCTGGCCAAGATACCTCTACCCGGTTGACGCCTGAGGTCGTTTCAATATCCTGCCACAATTTAAATCCGGTTGCCATCGTGGGAATAACTATCTCACCGTTGGTACCAGTGAGGCGGAGATGAGGTGCCCCCGGCCGAAAATATACTGCCAGGTCATTTTCCGTGACCAACATGCCTTGACCCGAAAATTCGTCGCTGCCGCCGGGTCCCTGAAATTCATCTGTGCCGATACCGCGTCGTTCCTCGTCACCGAGACCAATTACCCACACCGGTGAACTATCCAAAAAATAGGACCAACTCTGATGTTGTGCACCGGGCCGTGGTGCTTCGATGGACAGAAGATCGCCGATTGCGCCACTCGTAACCAGCTCCTTGGCTTTACCGAAGGATGGATGAGTCGTCGAAATCGCACCACAGTTGAGCGGTACGCAGGCGTCGGCACATACCTTGACCATCCGATCAGCTTCTTCAAGCGTATGAGCCATCGGTTTTGCTGTGACAATCCCCTTTGCACCGTTCTCGACAGCCAAGCAGGTGAGGCCAGCGCGTCCCTTGACGTTTGTGGCAACGGCAACGAGATCGAGTTTTTCGGTCTCCAGCATCTCTACCGCATCGGTGTAGAGCGCCTTGATACCGTACCGTTCCTCGAAAGCCTTTAAGCGCTTCTGATCCCGATCGGCCGCAGCGACTAAATCCACATCTGGACGATCCCAAAACGCCTCAGAGTAGCTGGTCGGTAAACCCTCTTTACCGGGATGCTCATGGTGATAGATTCTGCGATGGACGTCCAGTTCGGGTGTTGGCCGGTCAACATCATCGATGTTGAAGAAATCGCCGATTCTCCCCGCCATGTCGTAGAGCATTCCCATCCAACCTAGACCGATGACTCCTGCACGATACCTTGCCATATCTGATTCTCCTTTTGACATATTCCCACACCCTAAAGGGTGGAGATTCTCACCCGTTCCCAATAGGAGGTCGAATTGCTCTATCAACGAAGTTAGCCCGGTGAACTGGGACTTACCACTTCTCCTGAGAGGGCAGATGCCCCTACCCTATGGATATTGAGTGCCGCATTGCGGTCTCTATCCAACTCTGTGTGGCAGTTTGGACATTGCCATGTTCTGTCACGAAGGTTCAGGTCTTGGTTGACTGATCCACAGGCATGACAAGTCTTTGACGAAGGATACCACTTATCAATGAATCGGACTTCACGATTCTGTTTCTTAGAGTCAATATACTTCAGTTTCTGTACGAAGTCATAGAACCCCAAATCAGAGACCTTACGTCCCCAAAGGCTTTTCATGCCCTTAATGTTGAGCGTCTCCAGTGAAATCCAATCATAGTTGTCTGTCAGCTCATGCGCTAGCTTCCAGTGGAAATCTTGTCGCTGGTTCGCAATCTTGCGGTGTTTCCGTGCAAGATTGAGTCTCGCACGCTCACGGTTGTTTGAACCTTTAACCTTTCGTGAGTGGTTGCGATTTGCACGTTTGATAGCATTAAGGCTACGTTTAAAGAATTGTGGAGAGTCGTAGTCATTGAAGCCAGACCCGGTGAGATACCGCTTGAGTCCAAAATCGAACCCCGCGCTGTTACCCGTCGTCGGTCGATTCAAGGGTATCTCTACATAATCTGTCAAAATGATGAGCCATACCTCTCCAACGCTGTCCCGCTTAACTGTGCAGCGTTTGGGGTTGCCAAGTATGTCTCGACTCTTGAAATAGCGGTATATCCGCTTGCCGATATGAATATAGTTACTCTGTAGCAGTTGCCAACCCACTTGTTTAAGTGTGTAGGACTTGTATCTGAAGCGTTTCTTAAAACGTGGAATCCCCGAACGCTTACCGCTTTTGCGGTCAGCAAACATTTGGGTATACGCTTTATCCAGTCGTTGTATCACATCTTGCAACGATTGACTGGGTAACAGATTCCAATGGGCAAATCGGGATAGCCTTTTCAACTTTGTCAGGTGCCGCATCAGGGATTTCTTGCCCGGATATTTACCGTAGATAGCATAGTACCGACGACACAACGCCACAAAGTGATTCCACACGTGAGCATGGTTATCTATCGTTTGATGCAATTCACGATTCTCGTGATTGCTATACAACTTGAACTTGTAGGTTTTCATTAGAATTGTCTTTCTGTCTGGCATATCCGGTTCAAGGAGTATGGGAGACACCACCGGGCGGTGGCGTGAACCTCTCCCACGAAAGACAAAACAATTATAATATATTTCACTAACAAAATCAACCATTCTTTACATAACAAACGGGGATTGGCGTGCTACAGCACCACCCTAAAGGGATGGGGCATTGACCGACAGATTAGGTAATCTATATTCTCCACTAAAACAGAGCTGACATCACAGCGTCAGGTCCGGTTTAAGGAATAACGTCAAACAGTCTCTGCCCCTAGACAGTCGAAGTCAGTATTAGCACATGTTTAATATGCTTAGGGAGCGTGGGAGGTGTAAAATGCAGCTATTTTTCGACCATCTCACCTTCTGTTTCCTGTATCATAGCAGCAAATGTCATAATATCTTGCTGGAAAGCCTCCGTGAAATCTACCGATTGCTTCGTATCCGAAAAACGGTTGAATACTGTTTCTAACGCATCGAGAAATTCCTCGGATTTGCCTTGATCTACTGCCTGCTGTTTAAGCTGTTGCAGGATTGTCATCTTAGCTGCTTCTTCTCGTTCTGATTGCACTTCTTGTATTGACTTGTCAAACGTCACACGAAGCGTTTCAACAATATGGTATGCCATAGAACGGTTATACTTCTGAGAATCCCGTTTTGCGCCCTCATAAACGTCCATAGGTAACAATAGGCTGATTTGCTTCTTTAGAGAATCTTTCGGTTGGCGATATTCTTTCATTGCAATCCTCTAAAATCCTTATATTAAATTATTAGCGTAAAATCAATATCACAATTGTTGCATATAGTATACTATGAATATATGTAAATGTCCAACAAAATAGCAGAACATAAATAACAGTTGCTATTATTGCCAATGTCTAATCCCATGATATGCTTTCCATAGTATTATGCAAATCTTGTTCTGTAGGCATAGTATAAATAGTAGTAGTATTTATATTAGAATGACCCAAAATTCTCGACACTCTATCAATGGGTTGTCCGGCATCAATTAGGTTCTTGGCACAAGTATGCCTAAATACGTGAGGGGACAGATTGTCTATTTTTGCTTGATAGGCATATTTTTTTATGACATGGCGAACACCACGATCTGTCAGTGGCATCCGCTTCTGCCCGTAAAACAGAAATCGCCCCTGTTCTGGCTTTCGACCGGCTACTATAGCCGCTTGTTCATCTCCGTCAAATGCATTTAGGTAATCCTTCAGAACCCTTATGACAGTCGAGTTTAAAGGGATGTTTCGTCGTTTGGTTCCTTTGCCTTCACGGACAGTAATCATATTACTATTCGTTGATATTCTAATATCGGAAATTCGCAAATTACAAAGTTCTCCAACACGCAAACCTGTATGCAGCAGCATTGTAATGATTGCCAAATCCCTCAGATTTGCTGATTTGCGCACCGCCCGTAAAAGCGCCAGCTGCTCCTTTCGCTCCAGCGCTCGTGGGGCAAGTGGTTCCTCAGCCACACTTCGGATGCCTTCAGCCGGATTATTAAGAATGAGGTCATTTTGCTGTGCCCACTGGCAAAAGTTGGAAATACTAATTAAACTGCGGTTAATTGTTGATGGCTTCTTACCCCAGTCCAGCATTGCATTCCGATAATCGATTATCTCCATCGGTGTAATGCTTTCAAGGTCGAGGGAGTCTCCAGTGATGTCTTGGAACCAACGCGAGAATGAGCGAAGATCGGTCATATACGCCTTTACGGTTTGCTCGGATTTATCCTGATCATAGAGATAATCGCGATAGTCTTGCAATAGACTGTCCACTTTTTGTGTCTCCTTATCGGACATTTTTTTTAAGAATCCAGTTATTACGCGGGTTAGAACGACGAAAACTGGCGCAACGTTTCACTTATCGGACATTTTACGGGGTGATAATGTCCGATAAGATTAGTTATCGGACATTTTGACGGAGAAGGGGGCAATAGTTAGCATAAAATCGGGTGATTTTGAAATTTTAACCCAAATGCCACTTCTCATCAACACTTTTTTGATTACTCCTTCGTCGGTTCGTGCGTTTATCTGTTTGGACTTGACATCAAATTCGATGAATGCTATCATCCAAAATATCAAGTACCCCGATAAACAGATAAAACCATTATTGGCCCGCAACCGAGTGCCATTGGTAATGGTGGTCATACTCACTCTTGAATTTACGGATCATGTTTCACCACTATGTCGATAATCCTTGGCTTAGATATTGGCGATGCCCGAACCGGTGTATCGATTAGCGATGAATTGGGCATTGCTGCCCATCCACTCTGCACAATTCAACGCAGAAGCAGAAAAGCTGTGCTAGCGGAAGTGCAAGAGTTGGTTACTGCTCACAAAGTCGAACGGATTGTAGTGGGGCTACCACTTCAACTTGATGGTGAAACAGGAACTCAAGCCCGAAAGATAAAACAATTTGCAGATAAGTTAGAGCAGCAAGTTAATCTGCCAATCATCTTCTGGGACGAAAGTTTTACCACCTTCCAAGCAGCACAGATTTTAAGGGGTACAAAAAAACGGCGAAAGAAACGGAAGCAGGTTATCGATCAGGTTGCCGCTGTACTTATTCTTGAGGGATATTTGGACGAATTACGCAATTCACGAAGAAAAGGTCAAGTCGATGAATGTGAATGATGGTCATTCACAGATTGTTGCTCACACGCTCCAATCTATATACTGAATTTTTAACTACTTGACTTTTTTCGAATAGACCTCAATGAAATCACCATATATCCGAAAACATACTCAATGGTATATTTCCATCATCTTCTTTAGCATATCGCTCCTTAGCAGTCTCGCAGTTTGTGTTGCTATACTCCAAATGCTACGCTATCTATCTCCGGTGGACAGGAACGCACAACCTACCCATTTAAAAATCGCTTCGGGTATGAGTTCCATAGGAATAGCTAACCAACTTGCCAAAAGCAACATAATTCAAAATCCTTGGGCTTTCCTGTTTGCTGCCCATCTCAGCGGTGCAAATCACCGACTACAGATGGGAAGTTATCGCTTGAGCGGGGCAATGAGTGTACCACAGATTATCGACCACCTGAAAACTGGGAAAGTGATTACACATCAGTTTGTAGTTCCGGAAGGTCTAACAGTCAGACAAATTGGGAAGCTGTGGGAAAAGGCTAATTTCGGAACGGCAGCAGCATTTGATGAAACTGCGACGGATCCCAAGTGGCGGCGGAACTATGAAATTGAGGCAAAAACACTTGAAGGGTACCTATTTCCCAATACATACCAGTTTCCTGATGGCGCAACACCAGACGTAATTGTCAAAATAATGCTTGATGAGTCTAAGCGACGTTGGACGGATGCATTTTGTAATGCAGCGAGGTCCCTTAACTTGTCTAGGCACGAGGTGATGACTCTTGCCTCCATTATTGAAACTGAGGCGAGGGTGTCCGATGAACGTCCTTTAATTTCAGCTGTTTTTCACAACCGCCTCCGTCGTGGTTGGAAGCTTCAAGCGGATCCGACAGCGCTTTATGGCGTAGGAAATCCCGATCGACCACCCAGAGCCGCTGACCTTAGAACGGATACACCTTATAACACGTACATTTATAAAGGGTTACCGCCGGGGCCCATCTGTAATCCAGGCATGGCTTCAATTTTGGCGGCACTACATCCGGCTTCAGTTGACTATATGTATTTTGTTGCAATAGGTGAAGGCAAGCATCACTTTTCAAAGACACTACGGGAACATCAGAATATGATTAACAGAATAAAGCGCCGTCAGAGATCTATTACTGATTAAGATCGAAGCAATCCACTTGAAGGTGCGTAGTTTCGTCAATTTACAATCTTCAGCTTACAATTAAACGAAAGGGCATACACCTTTTGGCTTCACAACAGACCATTCAAAATGAGGTTACTATCTCAGGGACCGGTTTAATGCTTGGCGAACCAGTCAATCTCACATTTAAGCCAGCACCGGCGAACCACGGAATTGTATTTCACCGGATAGACTTGGCTGATGAACCGACGGTCGAAGTTTGTCCTGCCAACTATAAACCAAGTATTCCTCGCTGTACTAGCCTCAGTACCGGAGACGCAGCGGTTAGCAGTGTTGAACATCTGTTATCAGCATTAGCGGGGATGGGAATTGATAATCTGCGCGTCGATATTGATGCTCCGGAGTGCCCCGCGTTAGATGGCAGTGCGTTACCGTATGTTCAGATTCTTCAGCAGGCAGAGATAGTGCAACAAGATGCACCGCGTGCCCCCATTGTGTTGACAGATCCCCTCGCCGAATATGACGAAGATAAACAGCTCATTCTACTTCCAGCGGATTCCTTTCAAGTATCTTGCGTTTATGATCACCCTAAACTTCCGCCCCAAGTAGCGAATCTGACGATAGATCCAGAGGCTTATGTCAATGAAATTGCACCGGCACGTAGTTTCTGCTTCTCGGACGAAATAGAATTACTCAGAGCCCAAGGAATCGGTAAAGGCGCAAATTACGATAACGTTCTTGTGATTGAGGATGATGGAAGCACAAGTAGGGAATTAAGGTTCACAGATGAGTTTGTCCGCCATAAAATATTGGATTTAATCGGAGATCTGTACCTAACTGGTAAACTTCCTCAAACCCAAGTTGTTGCGTTAAAGTCGGGACATACGTTGCATGCACAACTTATCTTATCAATGGCGGAGAAAGGGCTGATACATCAGCAAGAACCTGTTGAGATTCTGGATATCTTAGAGGTGTTGCCGCATCGCTATCCTATGTGTATGCTGGATCGGATTATCGAAGTGGAGCCTGGTAAACGGGCAGTAGGTGTCAAGAATCTTAGTTTTAACGAACCTTTTTTTCAGGGACATTTTCCGGAGCAACCCGTCATGCCCGGCGTGCTGCAGATGGAAGCCTTAGCGCAGCTTGGGGCATGGTTACTGTTAAAAGAACTTGGAGCTGAAGGACAAGTTGGATATTTTGTCTCAATTAAAGAAGCTAAATTTAGGCGACCCGTTGTGCCAGGCGACCAGCTGCGACTCGAAATCGAAATTCTTCGCAGACGTCGTACATGGGCACGACTTGGCGGGAAAGCGTATGTTGGAGATCAACTTGCGGCCGAAGGGGAACTATCCATTGCGCTCGGAGAGGATCCAACTGGTTAAGAAAAGGATTGGGTAATATATTCATCGGGCGGAACCCACTAACAGCATTTTGGGCTAACTGCTTCCACAGAACCTCAAAGTCTGAGTGGGTTATTTAGAGACAACTAATAGGATGCTTGCGCTGTAGGCACACATATACTCCTTGGGTGGTTTACAAAGTTGATCATTAAAAAGGGGGAGCAGCGGTGACAAAGATTCATGAAACTGCCATCATCCATCCGAAAGCCGAATTAGACGAGAGCGTAGAAGTCGGACCTTTCTCGATTATCAGCGAAGACGTGCAGATCGGTCGTGGTACTGTGGTTGGACCGCACGTGCAGATCGACCGGTGGACGACGATTGGCGAAGAATGTCAAATCTTTTTCGGTTCTACAATTGGTAATCCCTCAAAAGATCTCAAGTATGGAGGCTGGCGGAGTTATACGCGAATTGGCGATCGTAATGTGCTACGCGAGTACGTCTCGATTTCGAGAGCTACGATGGAGGACGGCGCCACAACCGTCGGTGATGACAACCTGCTGATGAACTGGGTTAATATTGCCCATGATACGGTTGTTGGGAGTCGGACGATTATGGCGAATTTTGCAACCATTGCTGGACATGTCCTTATTGAGGATGATGCCCGGATCGGTGCTCATGCCGCGATTCATCAGTTCGTTCGTGTTGGCAAAATGGCAATGGTTGGAGCGTGCTCAAAATTTGTGCAAGATATACCGCCGTTTACTGTGTCTGATGGACACCCTGCACGTGTGCGTAGTCTAAATATTGTTGGGCTTGGCACCTCACAGGTTCACCCAATGGCATCACTCTCTCCTGAAACCATCAGCCGCCTCAAGAGTGCCTACCGTACTCTATTCCGTGGCAAAATTAACCTCACAGAGGCGATTGCACAGGTAAGAAGCGAAGGCGAAACGGACGACGAGGTGGAATATCTTCTTAATTTCATTGAGAACTCCAATCGTGGCATCGGTGTTTAATGAAAGAGAAGCGCAAGAGGACAGCAGTGGAAAAACTTGGAATCATTGCTGGAGCTGGAGATTTACCATTATTGCTTGCCCAAGCGGCCCTGGAACAAGGTAGGATGCCCCTTGTTATCCAAATTACGCAGCCCGTCTCTAAACAACTTGAATCTATCGCTTCGGAAGTATACACCTTTGGTATTGGACAGGTTCAAAAGGTAACCAAAACACTGCTTGATTCCGGTGTCCGAGACCTTGTATTTATCGGTAAAATTGATACAAGTATCCTCTTCCGCCCGTTTTTGGTAGACCCTACGGCTGTCAAGATTCTGGCGCGGAACCGCAACAAAGGGACTAGCGCTGTTGTTACTGCAGTGATTGAACATTTTGAGTCGCAGGGAATTACCGTGGTTGAGCAGCACCGATTTTTAGCTAATCTCATGCCGAATGAAGGTGTATTGACAAAAAGGCAACCAACCCAATCCCAGTGGGCGGATGTGAAGTACGGGATGCAGGTTGCTCGTCGTGTGGCGGATTTGGGGATCGGACAGACCGTTGTTGTGAAGAACATGATGGCGGTCGCGATTGAAGCCATCGAGGGAACTGATGAAGCGATCAAACGCGGGGGCACGCTGGGTGGGAAAGGTGTTGTCGTTGCGAAAGCTGCGTCAACGGATCACGATTTTCGGGTTGATGTGCCAACGATTGGAGAGCAGACACTGAAAACGTTACATACGGTTAGCGGCGGTATGCTGGCCGTTGAGGCCGGACGCACATTTGTTCTGAATCAGCCTGCTCTGTGCGAACAGGCAGATCGATGGAAAATTCCGATCGTTGCTTTGGCCTGATTAGTGGCGCTGGTTTCTGTAACAGAGCTGATACAGTTTTCACAAAATGCAGGTGAAATGACCATTTGCCCGTGGCAGATTTACTCGTAGTCGCGGGCTTTTTTATTGTCACAGTTTCATCACTGCGGTATTGGTTAGGTAGGGCGAGTTGAAACGGGTTAATTCGCCCGGCTGCAAACCGGGCACAGGGAACAAACGGGCGGAAAGGGGTTTGCGCCACCGGATTGACAGAGTAGCCACATCGGTAAGGATTGCACAGATCTGATCAATGGAGGTGCTACCGGGAATAGGAATTGTGTCGAGACCGGTTCCACAGATAGAGGCGTAGAGCAGCAAACTGTCAAGATCAATACACCCCTCACGATTACGATTTCCCAACACCTCGTCCTCAAGTACCGGAAACATTAGGCCCGAGTAGCCGCATCGTGGCAAGTTCAGCGAGTCGAGGGTCTGCGTGATAACTCCTACGACAGCAAGAGTGCCTCTTCCGCCAAATTTACCGGGTAGCTGATTTTCAATCGCGCTGACGATGCTTTCAGATCCCATCGGTGCAGGCGAGACATCTATCCCTACAAATGGAATCCCCACTTGCTTCGTAATTTCTTGGGCGAGCTTTACGATTCGATTCCCCTCCTGTTCCATGAGCTCTTTTAGTCGCGTTGATGCAACTTCTATATCTGGTGCTTCAGCAAACGCCTCATGAACGAGATCTGCTGCCTGCCAACCGATTCCGAGGTTGAATCCCTCATCCTGCCAATACGCAGCGGGGAAAAATGGGGTGTTAGGCGGGCAATTCATCGTTCCAGCAAAACGTAGGTTACCGAGACCACCCTCGGTTATTTGGGCAATCTGCTGTATCGCAGCAGCTGTCTTCTCAGCCGCCTCTCGTCCAATCTGACCCTCACGCGTGGTCAGTGTGGCGGACGCAAAGAGGGTTTGGCTTTGAGAGATGATGTCTGGAACAAGGGTAAGGTGGTTCAACGCTTGGGGGTGATGGGGACAAATCGTGCCTAAGCTGCAAAATTCGCAGCCCAATGCAATGATACGATGATCCAGTTCAAGCGCTTTATCTACGCTTGAAATCTGGTCCCACGTCTGGCTGCTAATCCTCGTGGTCTGCACCTCGTATCCATTCGCTTCAAAATGGCTTTGACACCTATGACTAAAATCTACCGCAAATCGCAACTGTTCACGCGAGAAAGGATCAGGGACTCCGACGGTCACAGTTCGGATCTTCATGACTCACCGTAAACGCCAATTCCTCGGTACCGTTGACATCGTTGTTCAACCAAAACTGCCGGGTCGATTTCCATTAGTTCTTTGAGGTGCTTCCGGATTGCAGTTTTAACACGCCGCGCAGCGAGTGGGATATCACGATGGGCGCCACCAAGGGGTTCGCGGATCACATCATCAATCACCTCAAATTTCAACAGATCCGCGGCTGTTGGTTTGTAAGCTTCTGTTGCTTCGGGAGCGCGTTCACCTTGATCTTTCCATACAATGCTACTGCATACTTCTGGTGCAGCGACACAGTATATAGCGTACTCCATCATGAGAACACGATCTCCAATGGCGATGGCTAATGCTCCACCACTCCCGCCTTCACCAATTACTACTACGATAATAGGAACACGCAGTGTGGACATCTGTGCGAGATTTTCCGCGATCGCTATCGATTGTCCTCGCTCCTCCGATTCTGCATCGTAGTGGGCACCGCGTGTGTCAACGAAACAGATCAACGGGCGATTGAACTTTTCCGCGAGACGCATCAGCCGTCGAGCCTTGCGGTATCCCTCTGGCCGAGTGTACCCGAAGTTCATCTCTTGACGTTCTTTGATGTTGGTTCCTTTTTGCTGAGCAAGGTAGACGATGGGCTGACCGTCGAACCAAGCTAATCCACCAATCAAAGCTCGGTCATCTGTATAAAGCTTGTCACCATGCAATTCAATTGCATCCTCAAGCACAGCGTCAATGTAGACAGGTGCTTGCGGGCGCTCTGCGTGGCGCGACAACCATACCTTATCCCACCGTGTCACCTTTTGGAAGGCCTGCCTTGTGAGATCTTTTGTGTTCTCGTCAAGAGCTGTAAGAGCCTTTGTAAGATCCAGTTCAGGATTCACTTCCGCAAATGCCTTTAGTTGGGCGGCATATTGATTTAGTTCAAGTAACGGTTGTTCAAAATCCAAAAGACGTCGCATGATTCAGGTTTCTCTAAAAATCGGTTGATTAAGCCCAGTTGAATCGCTCAAAAAAAGTTAGTTTAATGGTATAAAATCGTTAAATTTGATCTGAGTGTCCACCTGCATGGGCAGACAACAGAGGCGCTATTCTTATCCCCACTCAATTCCCCGGGGCATCTTCCCGCTCAAACAGTGCTTCAACGAAATCCTGCCCAACAAAATCACGAAGGTCATCTAATTTTTCACCAATTCCAATTAATCTGACTGGTGCACCAATCTCCTGCTTCACGGCGATAACAATTCCACCCTTCGCTGTACCGTCCAGCTTCGTGACAGCGACACCCGTGATAGGAACAGCTTCGTTAAAGATCTTTGCCTGCATAATCGCATTTTGCCCTGCTGTGCCATCGAGAACGAGCAGCACTTCATGTGGCGCCTCCGGAATTGCCCGACCCATCACCCTGCCAATCTTCGACAGTTCATCCATCAACGGCTTTTTTGTGTGAAGTCTGCCTGCAGTATCAACGATGAGCAGGTCTGCCTGACGAGATTTTGCCGCCTCCATGGCATCAAAAACGACCGACGCTGGATCCGCTCCTTCACCACCTTGAATTAGCTCCACACCAGCACGGTCACACCAGATAGCTAACTGATCTGCTGCTGCTGCACGGAAGGTATCGCCAGCTGCAACAAGCACCCGTTTGCCTTCGGATCTGAAGCGATGCGCTAACTTACCGATGGTCGTTGTTTTTCCAGCCCCGTTGATACCAAGCACCAAAATCGTATGTGGTTGTCCTTGATCGACGCTGATATGAGCATCTGCTCCAAGCACATTCAACATCTCCTGCTTCAGGATCTCCGCCAATTCAGAGGCATCGTTAAGCCCTTTCTCCCTGACCACATCGCGCACATTATCCATCAATTCTAATGTGGTGTTCACCCCGACGTCGGCTTGGATTAAGATCTCTTCAATCTCTTCCATCAACTCTTCATCAATCGTTCTGCCGACGCGTAGCAATCCGGAAATCTGACCAACAATATTATTCCGGGTCTTGGATAACCCTGCTTTAAGGCGAGTGAACCAGCCACCTTCTGTTTCAGCCGTATCTGCCGCTGCCGATGGTTCAGTTACAGGTTCTTCAACCTCAATCTGTTGCTCTTCGGATAAATTATCTGTTTTCCTATCGAATAAATTTCTAAGCATTGATTTTTCGATTGCGAGTACAATCCTATTCCTGCGTTTGAAAGGTCGCTTTTACCTCATTCAACAGTCAACTAATTGTAGCACACACAGCCAAGACTCGCTAGTACCGGTTAAGTTAATCCGCGTAAAAGTCGGTCTACGAATCCGACAATGCGGAGTAAATTAGGAAGCAGCGGGAGCGCGGAGTTCCACGTTCCCACTGCCCTTGCTTCGCTGAAATTAATCGAGATCAAAGCGATCGAGATTCATGACCTTGTTCCATGCTGCCACGAAGTCACGCACAAATAGCTGCTGTGAGTCATCGCAGCCGTAGACCTCTGCAATGGCTCGGAGTTGAGAATTTGAACCGAATACCAAGTCGACACGGGTGCCGGTCCACTTAATCTCACCAGTCAAGCGATTACGCCCCTCGAACACACCGTCGGACGTAGAGGACGGCAGCCATTCGATGTTCATATCAAGCAGGTTTACGAAGAAGTCCGGAGTCAACGTCTCGGTCTGCTTGGTGAAGACACCTAATTCGGACTGACCGGCGTTTGCATTTAGAACACGCAAGCCTCCGACGAGAACCGTCATCTCAGGAGCGGTTAACGTCAGCATTTGTGCCCTATCCACCAGCAGCGCTTCGTCAGGTCTCTGGTGTCCATTTCCGACGTAGTTGCGAAATCCATCGGCAGTCGGTTCAAGAACAGCAAATGACTCGACATCGGTTTGCTCTGGCGACGCGTCCGTACGGCCCGGCGCAAAGGGAACCTGCACGTCGCTGCCAGCGTTCTTCGCAGCTGCCTCGACCGCTGCACACCCGCCCAGAACGATTACGTCGGCAAGCGATACGCGCTTCCCACCAGACTGAGATCCGTTAAATTCACCTTGAATCCCTTCCAGTGTTTGGAGTACTGCGCCGAGTTCGGGTGGATTGTTGACTTCCCAGTCCCTCTGCGGCGCGAGGCGAATGCGTGCCCCGTTAGCCCCACCGCGCTTGTCAGTACCGCGGAATGTTGCCGCAGATGCCCAAGCCGTCGAGACCAGTTGGGAAATGGATAGCCCTGATGCGAGGATCTTGTCCTTGAGAGCAGCGATGTCCTGTTCCCCAACCAATTCATGATCAACGTCAGGAACGGGGTCCTGCCACAACTGTGGCTCCGCAGGAACCAACGAACCGAGACACCGTGTGCGAGGTCCCATGTCGCGGTGGGTCAGCTTATACCACGCCTTAGCAAAGGCATCGGCGAACTCCTCTGGGTTCTCGTGGAAGCGCTTTGAAATCGGCGCGTAGATTGGATCCATTCTCAGAGAGAGGTCGGTTGTAAGCATCATGGGAGCATGCTTCTTCGAGGGATCATGGGCGTCCGGCACGGTGCCCTGTGCGGATTCGTCTTTGGGTGTCCACTGCCACGCACCGCCAGGACCTTTTATCAGTTCCCACTCGTAATTGAACAGGTTCTCAAAGAAATTGTTGTCCCATTTGGCTGGCGCCGTAGTCCAAGCACCTTCCAAGCCGCTAGTGATCGTGTCGGCACCCATCCCGCTGCCAAAGTTGTTCTTCCAGCCGAGCCCCTGCTCCTCAAGGGAGGCTCCCTCAGGTTCGGGACCGACGTATTCATCCGCATCAGCAGCACCATGGGTTTTGCCGAACGTATGTCCGCCAGCGATGAGCGCAACCGTTTCTTCGTCGTTCATTGCCATGCGACGGAACGTCTCTCTAATGTCTCGTGCTGCAGCTACAGGATCCGGGTTGCCGTTCGGACCTTGCGGATTCACGTAGATTAAACCCATCTGAACGGCGCCGAGGGGATTCTCTAATTCCCTGTCGCCGCTGTAGCGCTCATCCCCCAGCCACGTGGTCTCCGAGCCCCAATAGATGTCTTCTTCGGGTTCCCATATATCTTCTCGCCCGCCGGCGAAACCGAGGGTCTTCAAACCCATCGACTCAATGGCACAGTTCCCAGCGAAGATCATCAGATCTGCCCACGAAAGCTTTCTGCCATACTTCTGCTTAATTGGCCAGAGCAACCGTCGCGCCTTGTCGAGGCTCGCGTTGTCAGGCCAACTGTTGAGGGGTGCAAATCGCATCGTGCCGGAGGCGCCACCACCGCGCCCATCATGGATACGGTACGTGCCTGCACTGTGCCACGCCATCCGGATGAAGAGCGGCCCATAGTGACCATAGTCGGCGGGCCACCACTCCTGTGAGGTTGTCATCACCTTATCGATGTCTTGCTGCAGGGCGCCTAAGTCAACTGTCTTGAACTCCTCGGCGTAACTGAAATTTTCGCCCATAGGATTGCCCGCGGGTGGATTCTGATGAAGTACTTTCAGGTTCAACTGATTCGGCCACCAGCGTTGGTTGGCTATAGTACCCGCGTGAGAGTGGCCCATCACTGGGCATTTACCTTCGTTGCTCATATTTCCTCCAATAATGATCTGCATTTTTCCAATGTACTGTATGACGTATTTTTCCCTTACGAACCTACCAAAAGTCCAGATGGATCGCTGAAAGTTATCCTTTTATGGTCAACTAACCAGATCATCACTCTACTCTACCCGTAAAATGGCAAGATATGACCATGCTACCAACTTTTGAAACAGGTTTTGCATATTATAAAAAGGGGTACTTACGCCTGATTCGTATAATATATTATACATCAAGAATACCAAGAACGAAACAAAAATTTGACTTCCCCCGGTACACGTCATATAATAGCCACTCTGAATTGAACGCACAACTGTCTCACGAGGAGTGAAATGGGAGCAGCAGAGCGATTTTTAGCATTCGATCTTGGCGCAGAAAGTGGACGTGGCGTACTTGGACGCTTCGATGGAGAAAGACTCAATTTAGAAGAGATCCATCGTTTCGGAAATGGAGGCATTCGTGTACTGGATAGCTTGCATTGGAATGTCCTGCACCTCTGGAATGAGATGAAGGCAACGCTCTCGATCTGTGCTCAGAAAAATATAGATCTCAGCGGAATTGGAGTTGATACATGGGGCGTCGATTTTGCGTTGCTTGGGAAAGGGGATGCGCTGCTCGGATTGCCGCATCACTACCGCGATTTGCGCACCGATGGTATGTTGGAAGAGGCCTTCTGTCGTCTACCTCGCGCAACACTCTTTGAGAGGAGCGGTTGTCAATTCCTTCAAATTAACACGCTCTATCAGTTGTTGTCAATGGTCTTACACAGATCACCGCTACTGGACGTTGCTGAGACATTTCTGATGATACCGGACCTTTTCAATTTCTGGTTGACAGGACGAAAGGTGTGTGAATTTACTGATGCAACAACGACGCAATTCTACGATCCTCGAAGGAAGCGTTGGTCAACAGAGATCACCAGCGCCCTCGGTGTTCCCTCCGACATCTTGCCAGAGATCGTACAACCGGGGACGCAGCTTGGCACGCTATTGCCCTCCGTTGCAGCAGAGACAGGACTATCTGAGATACCCGTTATCGCCCCTGCTTGTCACGATACCGGGTCAGCCGTTGCCGCAGTACCAACGGAAAGTGAAAACTGGGCATATATTAGTTCCGGTACATGGTCTCTGATGGGGATTGAAGTCAGCGAACCAATCGTCACCGATCAGGCGCTTGCTCTCAATTTTACGAATGAAGGCGGGGTAGAAAACACATTCCGTTTCCTCAAAAATATTATGGGGCTTTGGCTTGTGCAGGAATGCCGGCGGACATGGGCGCAGAGAGATGATGAGATGTCCTACCCGCAGATGACGCAACTTGCCGAAAATGCAAAGCCTTTCACCGCGCTGATAGATCCGGATGACGATATTTTCTTGCCTCCGGGTGACATGCCATCGCGTATCGTTGGCTACTGCAAACGCACAGGGCAGAAACCACCATCAGACGTAGGGGAGATTCTTCGGTGTGCCTTGGAGAGTCTCGCGCTCAAATACCGATGGGTTCTGGAAAAGTTGGAGACTGTTCGCGGCAGAGCAATTGACGTTATCCATATCGTCGGGGGCGGAGCACAGAACCAAACCCTCTGTCAGTTTACGGCGAATGCAACTGGGACATCGGTCATCGCCGGTCCCATTGAGGCGACAGCGATTGGAAATATCGCAGTTCAAGCGATTGCGCGTGGTCTGATTGGATCCATTTCTGAGGCGCGGGAGGTGGTGCGTCGGTCCTTCAATGCAGTCACTTATGAGCCACAGAACTCAGCAGCCTGGGATCAAGCCTATGAACAGTTCCTCAATCTAACAGGGCTGCCATCTTCGTTTCATTCTTCCAATCTGATTGAACAAAGGGGAAATACTTCATGCTAACTGAAGAAGAAAAATGGTGCTTCGACCTACACGGCTATCTCGTCCTCAAGGATGTCGTTCCGACGAAAGATGTAGAACGAATGGTCCAATTGTGCGATATCTGGCACGCTCTTGACGACAGCGAGCTGCCTCCACCGCTAAGGACCTATCATGATGTGAACACCAAGCCAACTACCCCGCGTTCGATAAATAATGTTCCATATGCCGACGAAGTGTTTCAACGGCTTGTTCTCAATCGGGAGATTATGCGAGTAGTGCTTGCGTTGACGGGGAACTCCCCTCAACTGCTTTCAGTCGCGCTCACCCGAAACACGCAGGAATCCGACGATATCGGGTTTCACGGCGGCTTCTCCGGCGGACTTCGCAATCCAGCGAACGATTATCAGGCTGCCAATGGAGAGGTTTTTGCCACCTTTCTTAATGCCGGCGTTTCATTAGTGGATGTGCCATCCGGTACAGGATTTGTGTGCATTCCCGGTAGCCACAAATCGAACTTCCCTAAGCCGGATCATGTGAACATCTATGACGGTCCGCCCACGGTTGCAAACGTTAGCGTGAATGCCGGAGATGTAGTTCTGTTCACAGAGGCACTCTGCCACGGTGCACGCCGGTGGACACTCGACGAACCGCGTCGCACCGTCTTCGTCCGTTATAGCACTTCCTACGCCTCTTGGTCGCCCGGATACGGTCCTATTGAGGAACATCGAGACAAGTTGTCGGAGGAGGTTTATGAACTCCTGCGGATGGCGAGTTTCCAACATCAAAAGCAGGTGGTCAGTCAATTACTGGCAGAGATGGACCAGTAGTAGTTTGGTTGCTCTGATTGTCGGGCGCAGGTTGGAATAATGTCTCCCCAAATGCTACTCCAACAAATCAAGGATCGTTACCCCGTTGCAGAAAAGACCATCCCCTTGGTCAACAGGCATATCCGCATGACAATAGTTGAGGATCCGGACCAGTTGCTCGACACGTTGAGTAAGGAAGATCAGTGTGGAACGCTTCATCTTCCCTACTGGACCTACTTGTGGCCCTCTGCAATCGGTCTGGCTCGACATCTTGATTGGAGCCATCAATTTGCGGGTCAACGCGTTTTAGAGATCGGTTGTGGATTTGGACTCGCAGGGATTGTGGCGTGTCAGAAGGGCGGGGTTGTCCTTTTCACAGACTATGAACAGGACAGTCTCGCCTTTGCTCGGTATAATGTGTTGCAAAATAGGTGTGCTGACCGTGCAGCCTTTGTACAGATGGACTGGAACACCCCATGCTTTAAAGGCAAATTTTCGCGTATCCTCGCCTCAGATGTCATCTATGAAGACACACATTGGAATCCAATTCTAGCACTGCTTCAAACACATCTTACTCCCGACGGGGAGGCTATCTTTTCCGAGCCTAACCGAACCAGCGCCTCTGGCTTTCTTGAACGGATCAGTCGTCATGGGTTTACATACACGAAACAGACGGGTGACGTTGTTGGGTTAGATGGGGTAGTTTTCAAAATTTCCATCTATCGTTTAAGGCGGGGTGAGTAAAGGTGTACCTGCACTACCTATAAAATCAGAAGACTATTGATGGGCCTGTGTTTGCAAGGGACAGCGGCTGTACTTACTCAATCAGCTCGTAACGAACATCAATGTTAATCCTACCCTCCAGTGCTTCCGTCAGCATTGTAAGTAATTCCTCATCACAGCCAGTCTCCACTAAAAAGCTCAGCACGTCTGAATCGATGTAGTAATCCTGATCCTCCAGCCCTTCTTCTTCTAAGTTGTCGATCAGAAACTGCACCTGATCTTCGGTAATTATCCCAATTTCATCGCCGTGCTCAATGTCTATCAGCTGATACATCTGATCCATACGAAGCTCCAAAATCTATGTGGGGTAAGCGGCGAGATGCGCGCTTGGTGTGCCGTGGGCATAATCACCGTCGCAGGCATTGAGCAGCAATGTACTTAATCTGTCAACGATTTCTGGATGTGCTGCAGCCATATCGTTTTCCTCCCGATAATCCTGATTCAGGTTGTATAGCTGAAAACTATTTTCGCTGTTGATATAGCGCAACTTCCAATTATCCGCTGTCACTAAAGCCGGACCAAGTCCGGACGCATATACAATGAACCCATGGGTATGTTGTTCCTCAACCCTCCCCAGTAATGTCGGCAAGAACGAAAGCCCATCCTTACCATGAGGCAACTCTGCTCCGATAAGTTCAGCAAGCGTCGGCATGAAGTCATAGTTTGTCAAGATATGGTTTGATACGGCACCGGCATCGATTTTGCCGGGCAAACGGACAAGGTAAGGAATTCGAGTCCCGCCCTCCCAGCTGGACCATTTCAAGCCTGCCATGCCGTCGTTACCGTTGAACACATCTCCACCTAGTTCAGAATAGAACTTTGTTCTGATGTTATCAAAAGCTTCACCACCGAGATTTTCTGTCCTGCCGGACGTCCGCCCTTCTTGAAGCGCATATACCTCGTGACCGTTATCCGAACAGAACACAATCATCGTTCGATCGTCAATTCCCAACCGTTCGAGCTCATCCAAGACAATTCCAACAGTCTCGTCCAGCTTGAGGATCATTGAAGCGTACTCTTTTTCGTATTCTGTCAGCTTTGAATTGTGCTTTACAGCTGGGTGGATCTCAGGGATAGCGATGGGACCGTGTGGCAACTGGGAAGGATGATATAGGAAGAAAGGTTGATCCTTGTGTTTGCGCAGGAAGGAGATAATTTTTTCGTTGAAAACGTCTTGGGAGTACACTGCCTTACCTTTTCGATCCGAGCGAATCGCTGCATTCTCAGGTGATTCTCCATCTTGATGTACCCCACAATCAGCGCGCGTATTGCCCCGGATATAGGAGAGTTCACCGTTCTCAAAGAGAAAAGGAGGGTAAAAACCGTGGCAACGTGCATGGTCATACCAGCCGTAATGATAGTCCCAGCCGTGACGACGGATTCGGTCGGCTGTTGTGTCGAACCCCCATTCTAGCTTGCCAATCTGTCCCGTTACATAGCCTGCTTCTTGGGCAATTTGAGCGAGGAAAACTTCATCGGGTCCTGCTTGGAGACCGGTTGTATGGATCAGTTCCGTAATTTGTGCTAACGTCATCTCGCCTGTGCTCAACCTGTTATAGATACGACCTTGGGTGTATGTCCAGGTGCCCCTGTGACAGTCGTGGAGCCCTGTCATCATGCTAGCACGGGACGGCGCACAGAACGCACAACCGTAAGCCTGCCTAAATTGCATGCCTTCGTTGGCGAGCCGGTCGATATTCGGCGTCTCGAAATGCTGCTGTCCGTAGCAGCTTAGCATTCCGCGTCCAAGATCATCGCCATAGATGAAAATGACATTTGGCTGATCCATATATCGAATCTCTCCTTTCTACAGGGTGGAACGCGCTTGGAAACGGACGCACAATTTCATTGGTGTGGTTCTATGTCCAACGGGTTACCATCTTGGTGCGCGGGTCTTCGCCGCTGCCAATTTCCTCATGACGGAATAGTTGTTTGGCTCGATCCGAGAGAGAATCGTAAACAGCCTGCCGAATCCCAATCTGGGGGTACATTGTCTTGAACCATGAACGTGCATACATTAATGCGATGTTCGGACGCGGTTCGTCTGACACGTTGGGTGTACCCCGATGCCACATTCGTGCGTCCCGAATGAGGAGAGAACCTGCCGGCATAAGGATCTGCTCTGAGTGCATGATTTTCGATATGTTTTCCACATCAATCCCACTTGGCATCAGATGCGTACCACCGGGCCAGATTTCCATCGCGCCATTCTCCTTACGAAACTCAACCAACGGGATGTCCAAAACAATACAGTAGACTGGCGATGGGGCGTCTATTTCTGGAAAGAGTTGATGGATATCAGAGTGTGTGGGTTGATAATCGGAACCGGGAAGCGGTGTATTATTTCCCAAATAATGACAGATACAGTTTTCCCCGAGTAATTGGTCAATCACTGATAGCACAATTGAATGGCTTATCACGTCTGGGTGATTAAACGGCGCCTCAAACGGCAGGTGCATTTGCCACCGTTTTGCCCCACGGTTGGGTGCGTTTTTAGCCATATTTTCATTCAAAAGTTCCATATAACGCGTGCGAAGTTCATTGACCAGATCCTGCGACAGGACTGATTCGAAAACAACGTAACCATTCATTTTGATACGCTGAAGCGCAGTATCAAGCGTCTCTGGGCTCAGCGTTTTCGTGTCGCGTTCTTCAGTGCTTAGTTTCATTAATCTCCTCTATAAGTGATAGTAACCCAAAAATGAGCGATGAATTGCTTAACCTCAAATCAGAGGCTAAAATCGGAGGGACGCATTCCTCTCTTGAAAGTACCGAAACCGAAGAAAGTAGGGTTAAATTCGCCCACATATTCTACTTGGCTTTTATCGGGGATTTGATTCTCCAACCCCATACACCAATAACAGGCGTTTACCAGCAGACGTCGTAATCCTTCGCTTTCTAAGTCTACTGAAGCGCCCATGGTAGTGCAGAACACACGCGATGTTGCTCCTTGTTCGCTCGTGTAGTTCTTAATCCATGCGAGCGGCATCGTAGGAGTCTCAGGTTTGGGTGGATCTGATGGTTCCATCCCGACAAGCACCTGACCGTGGAGCAGCACTTGCGGGTTACCCGCCAATGTCGTGGTGCCATAAACATCGGTGGGTCCCCAAACATCGTTGACCCCTCTCAAAATAGGATGGCCTGACACGTTTGTGTCGATGACCCCACGAGTGCTTTCTTTGCCGTGATGCCCATGATGGTTAATCCAAGTTTCTCCCAGAACGTGACGGCCGTATCCACCATCAAATTCCTCACTATTGAAACTGTACTTGGCATAGGGGCTTTTTAGATTTCTCGTGTAACTGAAAGCGTGCGTTGCTGTTCGCAAGCCCATGACTGGCTTACCTGAATCGGTATAATCAACGATATATTTCATCTGGTCATCGGGCAGTTCACGAAACCGGGTGAAAAGCACCATCATATCCGCGTTTGTGAGATGGTGCAGCCCGGGAATATTTGTTTGATCTTCCGGATTGATCTCTCCCGTTTCCGGGTCGATCGCGAAAAGCACGGTACATTTGAACCCATGATGAACAGCCAGAATTTTTGCGAGCAACGGAAGGGCTTCTTCGGAGCGGTATTCCTCGTCACCGCTGACGAGTACTATGTGTTTTCCTACCCCCGGTCCTTTGTTGCCTTCATATGCAATCCAATTTTCAGACTTTCCCATATTTCTCTCCTCATTCATGCTAAGAATTAATGCAATAGCACCGATTTGTCTCAAAAACCGTCGGCGGGGCATCTTGCCCTGCCCTCAACACCTTCACCATGATTGCACTCCGTTTTTGCATGAGCGTTTATCCTTTATGGTGTTCGGTAGAGTGGTGAGCCTTTATCCTCGCGGCGATAGTGCGGCGCAGAGATGACCGCCTTCTGCTCTTCGGTCAGTTCATCGTAGAAAGGGGGCGGCGTGTAGTCACCCATTAGCGACTCACCCATCACACCAGAATTATAGCGGATAATCACCGAGCGCCGCTGGTGTTTGGCGGTCCACGGCAGTCCGCCGTGCATCAGGCATTCGACAAACAGGACAGCGTCACCCGCTTTCGCTGGAATCGTGACAATTCGATCTTGGTGTGTATGATAGAGCCGAATGTCGTCCGGACACGGAAAGTTCGCTTTATGGCTACCGGGCAAACAGGCGAAACCGCCGTCTTCGGGACCCACATCGGTCAGTTGAACAGCAAAGTTTGTCATACCACAATACATACGACCATTACGATAGAGGAAACCGCGGGAACGGTCGAACGGTTCGGCGCCCTCATGGAACCAGAAACCTTCCGCACCCTCGTCCATCGTGATGATACTAAGCCCCTCTAGCCGGGCACCAGGTCCCAATAATTCCTCCAGATACGGCATGAGTTTGGGGTGGGCGATCATCTGTCGGAACACATCGCAATGTGGTTTTTCCCACGTTAACATGCCGCCCAAATCGCCGCGTCCCATCTTACCTCGCAGCGTTGTAGATCTGTTGGCAAGATCGTTCGGGCGGATACTAACCTCATCTGAATGATGGTCGACTGCGGCATTTGCCGCTGCTACCTCTTCGGGTGACAGGGCATCCTCTATCACCAAATAACCGTGCACGTCGAACAGATATTTTTCCGCATCTGTCACTGTTTTTCTCCTCTCAATTTAAATATATATGCGTTCAAATTGTATCATTTCAAAGTAATGAAAAACCCCCAATCAACCTTTCGCTAGTGGAATCCGCGACTTTGTCTGCCAAAACAACCTAAGTTGCTAGTACTCAGTCAGATAAGTTTTGCAATTATTATATATTAGGACTTACGCCGCTTAACGGTCAAAGTCCTGTAGTTCGGCGATTTATCGCCGCATGACACTATTTCCACCGCCCGATGAATCCCCGATAAATCGGGATTAAGAAACGGGCAACTACAGGCTAAAGTGCGCAAGTCCTGTATATGTTACCGTTTGCTTTCAATCAATATACACAACCATAATTTGCCTGACAGTGTACTAGGTTCTGTTGACATCTCATCGTAATCAGACAATCTAGGGAGGCACGTTACTTTTGTACCACGATCTGTTAGATTGTGATCCCAGTCCCGTTCCGAGGATTCCGACAAATCGGAGCACGCAAACTAAATGAAGTTTAAGTATTTAAATCGGTAATCCCGATTTTCCTTGAAACACACGGTAGGCGCGGTTTCCAACCGCGCTGGTGCCACTAGCAAATTACCGAACTGTTTTTTTACTGTTCATACAGTTTGCGCTGCATTTGGCAGATTGCCCCATGATTACAGCGTTTGCCGAATGAGCAGCTTCAAAATGTCAACACGCTCTAATCCGCAATGCGTAAGAAACAGTCTTGGGCATTAATCGGTTGGCATTAGTTTCCCGAAGTGACACGAGCGGTGTTTATTACTGCTTGAAAGTCATCGATAGCCATGCCGATTCCCCGAATCCATCGCCAGTTGCAATCTGCCAGTGTCATGCTATATGCATCGACCCGCTCCGGTTTCCCCTTCTCCCAAGGCGTATGGGGCCAAATCGTGTGTCCATTCTTGGTACAGATCTGTAGACGCCGGTCATCAAGTTGGAGATGCACCCGCCGTTCATCGACCCATTGTGCCCTCAATCGTGCCTGAAAGATTGCAGCACCCGTTCCATCGTGGCACTCGAAGAGCCATGCTTCTACGTCGCAACCATCGATCGGGATGATCTCCCAGCGCCGCGCACCGTACAAGAATCGAGAGTCATAAACAGTCATATCAAATCGCATCTTTGGCGCACAGCTCAGTCCGAGGTATTCGGCAAAGGCACCACCATATCCGGGGACACACCCCTCGAAAGATTCTCCCCAGAGCTCCGAGGTTACTGTAGCCGTCTCTAACTGCAGCTGATGGTGAGAGATGTGACCGTGGAAATCAGATGTAAGGCGACGATAATATTCACGCAGATCGCCGTTGTCAGGAAACGGGGTCCGTGGGTAGAAGACAGCGGCTTCACCAAGACTGTCTACAGCGCTCTCTTTCAGATATTCGGGACCACCCAATTGAAGCAATAGGGTATTTTCCGGTCGCTCAGAGAGGTCTTGAAGCCAACGCTGCTTTACCTGCTCCTCCCTTTGGACAAAGAGAGAGAGGTTGTCTCTACGGATGGTATCGGCATCGAGGTCCTCGTAGCAGCAGGGGTGAATTAAAAAGATTATGTGCTCAATTTTCATTTTCACACCTGTAGTTAGGGGTTCAGGCGGTATGTTTCCTACGGCCTGATTACGGTGCCGTCAGCGCGACGGGCATCGCCCCACAGCTTGGCGCCTCCAACATCTTTGGCGGGGAAACGGGCTGCCAGTTCCTCGTTTATGTCCACACCGATCCCGGGTTTGCCGTTGGGCCACATGTAGCCGTTCCGCAGTTCGGGTGTTCCGGGAAACACCTCTTTCAGCGTTTCATGGGTGTTTAGGTAGACGGAAGCCTCCTGAATCCCAAAGTTCCAGACATTCATGTCTAGCATGAGGTTGGCTGCATGGCCAACAGGAGAGACATCCGCAGAACCGTGCCACGCAGTGCGGACGTTGAAAGCTTCACAGAGCGCTGCTAACTTCCGCGCCGGCGTTAAACCCCCTATCGTCGAAACGTGGACCCGGATGAAATCGATCAATCGATCCTTTATCATTGGGGTAATTTCTTGTGGGTTGCTATACAATTCCCCCATAGCAATAGGGACGCTGGTCTGTTGACGCACGAGGCGGAAGTAGTCGTTGTCTTCTGGTGCAAAAAGGTCCTCCAAGAAAAAGGGTCTATACTGCTCCAGTTCCTTTGCCAAGGCGAGTCCCTGAATCGGCGGCATACGTTCGTGCAAATCGTACAGAATCTCCGGCGTTGGTCCAAAGGTTGTGCGGAAGTGTTCAAAAGCAGCTACAACATCTTGAGCGTAGGGTACTGGCTCAAAAATGCTTACCCTGTTATCAGACACTTTTTTGGTAATAACAACCGGCTCCTGATGCGGCTTGTCGTCGGGTGACGACGGATGCATCGCACCGAGTTTGAAATGGCGGAACCCCCGTTCTTGGAGTTCGTGGATGTGGTCCTCGTACTCTACAAGGTCACGTCCATTTGGGATAATATAGACAGCCGCAGCCTCCCTCGATTTGCCGCCGAATAGCTCATATACTGGCATTCCTGCTACTTTGCCTTTAATGTCCCAGAGCGCCTGATCTACGCCGCTTATGGCGTTGTTGAGAACGGGCCCATAACGCCAATAGGCAGACACATTGCACGATTGCCATATATCCTCGATATCAGCGGGATCTTTGCCTACAAGAAAAGGGGTGAGGTAATCGTTCACAGCTGCTGCGACGGCGGTCGGTCTGGAGAAAAATGAAGCACAACCCAAACCGTGCAGTTCAGGTTCGTTGGTCTCCACCTTCACCACGATGAGGGTACGCGCGCCGGGTGGTTGTGTAATAATTGCACGAACATCGCGAATTTTCAGGTTACTCATTCTGTACACCTTCTTTTCTCGGTCAACTGCTTTGAACTCTAGAACATTAGCCGATGGGAAACAACGATCCTTGTTCCCTGCTACTATACACAGCCGGGGAATTCGCTTCCACGGATAAGGGGCCAACCGTTTACTGGTTCCGGTCCTACGAGACAACCCAGCTGCTTAATATGCTCGGTTTGTTCCGGTGTGCCGATATAGCGTGTATCTGCCGAAACGTAGTGGATAGACCAGCCCCGCCTGCGGTGCGGCGTTGTATTGGGACCGCTGCAATGCAATGCCAAGCTGTGATGAAAGGTAGCGTCACCCGCTGAAAGCGGCACAGGCATCTCTTGAGCGAGGACGTCCTCCGTCAACATGTAAGGCAGGTGATCCCAGTTGACCAGTCCGAAGTTGTGACTGCCCGGAATAAAACGGACACAGCCGTTTTCCACAGTAGCATCGTCCAGCAGAAGTTGACAGGTTATTTGAAAATTGCTTGCAAAGAAACTCCAGAACACTGAATCCTGGTGGTAACGGTTGGCTCGCGCATACGGTGGTTTGGCAAACACCTGATCATAATATAGCTTGATATTTGACCCCATCAGGTCAGCAACGATGTCAACAATTTTTGGCGATCGGACATAGGAATCAAAAACAGAATCATAGCGAGAGGGCACGTTCATCTTGTTTATTGTGTCGAGCGGATCTGTGACCGGTGTGCTGCGTTGTGCTTCGTAACTCTCTTCACCTGTTGGGAAAACTTGGGTGCCACGTCGGTTATGCTGATTTCCATGTGGCGTGGGCGGTTCCAATGGTTGCGCTTGCCCCGGGGTATGGCGCGAAATGTGCCGTTCAGGGAAGTCCGGCACGCGTCCCAACACAAGATTCGCGTAATGCTCACGTAACGTCTCAAGTTCATCGGCAGAGATCAGATTCTTGACCACGATATATCCATCTCTGAAGAACAACTTTTTTTCTGCGTCGCTGAGTCCCATGTTTATCCCTTCCTCTAAAGATTGGTAAAGCATAAAGTTATATTTCTGACATTTGGCACCAATGAAAGTAATCCCAACTCTACCTCAATTCGATCCTCAAGTCAAGGATATTCTTATTCATCATTCTAGTGCAATAAAAAACAGGAATGCTCTTGAATGATGGGGCTCTCTGCTTATTTTTGAGTCAGGAAAGGTTGCAAGGTTGGAAACAGGCGGAAGGGAAAAACTTCTGATTATAGCAAAAGGGTAAGCGCAAGGCTTGCCTCTACGTACCCAGATATCTTAGCGCGGAAAGAACGGAGATCATCGTGCTCCACGAATAAGATTCTTCGCAGTCGGGTTATCCAGTTTTTTTGGGGAATACTAAAAACAGATAGACACTTTCGCCCACCGGTAGGTGCGGTTAGAAACCCGCACCGGTTTGGGGTGTCTTATTAATTCTCAGGTCCACGATAAAAGAACAGTTTCTCTTTTACACATCACACAGTCGGGCTGCCGCGCGCAGTCCTTCGATCGGATCACCTTTGGGGACGAACTCATGGCCCACATAAAGATTATAACCTGTCTCTGCGATGGCTCGCATGATCGGTGGATAGTTAATTTCCTGATCTTCGTCTAAGTCGTGGCGACCGGGATTGCCTGCCGTATGAAAGTGCCCGATATACTCGATATTGTCTTGGAGTGTGCGGATAATATCGCCTTCCATGATTTGCATGTGGTAGATGTCGTACAGCAGCTTTGCTCGCGGTGAGTTGACACGTTTGCACACCTCTACGCCCCACGCGGTACTGTCGCACTGGTAATCGGGGTGGTTGACCTTGCTGTTGAGCAGTTCCAGACAGAGGTTGACCCCTTTTTCTTCAGCGGCGTTTGTAACACGGCTAAGCCCCTCTGCTACAATATCGATACCCTCCTCATCAGATAGACCCTCATAGCGGTTGCCTGAAAAGGTGATCAGGCCCGGAATATCGTTTGCTGCGGCGAGTTCAATGTTTTCAAGGAGTTCATCCTCAATTCGATCGTGGTTTTCCCGTTTGTTGAGTCCATCGGTGAGCGAGCTATGTCCGACGAAGGTGGCGATATCCAGGCCTAGTTCTTTCACGAGGGACCAATATTCCTGATCGACCAGTTCAACCGCTGTTAAGCCCACCTCGGCTGCTCCCCGGATGAATCCTTCTGGGGTCAAATCCCCTTGGATGAAACTCCAACCTGTTGCGGATTGTTTAATGCGTGCCATACTATGCTCCTTTATTACTATTATTAGATATGAGAACTTACGAATTTCTGCACGGGGCAAGTCCGATCGCGTTCCGTGGATCCCAATCTGTCGGGATAGCCCGTCCCATGACGAGGGGCGTGACCGAGGCTGCCCCCTACACTTGGCTGCATAAGTCCTAAGTAATGTGAGAAGTTCCAAATCCCAAGATTATTTGAGATAGCATTCCACAACTTCTCGCTCGATAGTCAACCCCTCCCACTCATTGTCGCCAGGACCATCATAGATAAGCGTATGCGGTCCAGAGAAACCGGCAGCCTGCGTCAGATCCAGGCACCGGACATAATCAGCTTTGTCCATCTCACCGGGCGCCGGAAAATGTGCTTTGGTGTGGCAAGACTCTGCCCGCGGTGCAATCGCCTTGAAATCTGCGTACTTGGTTTCGCCCTGCCAGTTGCCAAAATCGAGGCAGAGTCCGACCCTTCCGTCGAGACTGTCTAACAGCGTCAATACGTTTTTGGGGCTTGAAAGGATGGAGAACCAATTTTCCGTCATCAGACGTACACCGTTTGCTTCCGCACGCTCTGACAACTTATGTAGCCCATTTCGACTCATCTCCAACGCTTCTGCCGAGGGGGCGGCTTTTCCAGCAATTGCGCGTGCACAAGTAGCACCTAGTATCCCCGCAGTTTCAATCCACTCATCAATCCAGGTAAGATCTCGATCTGCATGTTCGGGATGTGTGATATCGCCGTTATCGATCAATAAGGAAAACAGTTCGAGGTTTGCCGCGTCTAATGCACCACGGAGTTCATTCAGATATCCCCTGTCTAGACTCGGTATATGGAAGTGGCAGAGTTCCAAAGTGTTAATACCGAATTCGGCGACGCGGGCAGGCAGATCCAGAAGCGATAGGTCACCGCCGCCATGTGTCGCGACAGGAATGTGCTTTCCCTCTTCAGGTCCGTAAAAATCAGGACAGCCGAGTTGGCGGTGCAGGCTCCAAGTCGAGACAGACAGTCGAGGACCTTGGTTGGTCATGTGGGCGTTTTGCATGGTCATTTCATCTCTCCTAGGCGAACTTAGTCAGACAATTTTTTTCAGCTTATGGAACAGTGTGACGTTTTTTTGCGGAAACTCTATTCTCCAGTCATACCAAGCTGCGATCCACGCCATCGTTTCTTGTTTGTAAAAGCAGACATGTGTCGGTTCGGTATGATACCACCAGTTGGGAAATTCCTCGTCTGATTCTAGCATTTCCGTCATGATTCCAAGCCACCCGCCGTGTCGAAGCATGTGGTCGAATCGACGGAATTCCTTCGCAGGGTGATGGAAATGTTCGACGGTTTCGGTACAAGTGATAAAATCGTAGGTACACCCAAGCGGAGCGGTGTTCGACGCGAAGTAGGGATCGTAGATATCCATAGAGAAGCCGACCTCTTCAAGCATCACCGACAGTGTAGGTCCCGGACCTGAACCGAAGTCAAGCCCCTTTGCTCCTGGCTGTAGTTTCGGTATCAGGTGGTTGGTCAACCGGCTGAGAAATTCCCGATACCGAGCATCTTCTGGGCTGTTTTCGTGCAGCAGATACCGGGCAAATTCATCCGATGGAGATAAATAGGCGTCTGGCGAAAGGAACGTTAGGTGACATACATCGCAACGCGAGTAAGTCTTGGAATCAACCACGACTAGCTGCCGAATCCGTTCAGATCCACACAGGGGACAGATGTCTATATCCGTGGAGGCAAATTCGCAAACTGCGTTTCTATCCATGCAACCACCTTTTCGACCATCATTGGAGTATATTCGTCACTGAAAACGTGGTTTGCACCTTCGAGCGTGATGAGATGTGCCTGATTAATGGCTTCGGCTAAAATATGGTGTGAATCCTCTATCGGTACGACATCATCCTCGTCTCCGTGGACTAAAAGCCAGGGGACACCGATCTGCGACGAACGATCGACTACTGAATTAATCTCTGTCAGGTCATCCATGTAGGATTGCGAGAGGGGACAGTCGGGTTCATCCCACATGAACCCTTCGTCCGGGGTGACATCACCAAACTCACGTTGTGCAAAGGCTTTGGTATGTACCATGCCAGCGAGAGAAACCAACAATTGGATTCGACTGTCCCTGCTGGCACGGAGTACACCAACTGCTCCACCCATACTGTGTCCTACATAGCAGACCGAGTATCCGTCGAGAGCATTCAGCACAGCACCAAGATCATCAACTTCTTTGGAGATATTTGAATCGGTAAATTCGCCTTCCGATGCGCCATTTCCGGAGAACGAGAACCGGAATGTCGGAATACCGGCTGCCGCTAATCCCTCCGCCAATGCCACGATAAAGGGGCGATCTTTGTTGCCGGTTACACCGTGTCCGAGAACAACGATGTTTTTAGATTCTTTTTCGCCTTCGTGAAAGGCGTAGTCAAGTTGCTCATCGTATTCGTTTTTAATTTTACCAAACATAGTTACGCGTTGTCCCATATCTGTTATGAAAGAAAAAGCTGCGGGTTTAATTCATCCAATTTCACGAAATTCTTTTCCCGCTCAGTACGACGCTTGACCTCCACTGAATCAGCTTCTAAGGTGCGTTGACTAACTGTGAGTCGCAAAGGCATCCCCAACAGATCTGCTTCCTTGAATTTGACACCCGGACTCTCTTGGCGATCATCGTAAAGGACTTCATATCCGTCAGCGCGGAGGTCCGCATAGAGAGATTCAGTCCGTTGACGCACTTCATCCCCCTTGCCGATGTGCATCAGGTGAATCTGATACGGTGCGACAACAGGGGGCCAAATGATACCGTCCTCGTCATGGTTTGCCTCAACAATACTCGCAAGTAGGCGTCCGAGTCCTATTCCGTAGCAGCCCATGAAAAGCAGCTGCGGGCGCCCTTTCTGGCTTAGGTAGGTAGCGTTCATCGCCTCGCTATATCTTGTACCGAGTTTGAAGATGTTTCCCACCTCAATTCCGCGTTTCTCTATCAGCGTTCCGCCGCAGTGAGCACAAGTCATTCCATCACGTGCAAGTGAAATATCAGCGACGATATCCGCCTTAAAATCACGTGGATAGTTCATGTTCTTCAGGTGGAAACCTGGTTTGTTGGCACCAGCGGCTAAATTTGTGGTAGACGCTACTGAATCATCAACGACTACCGTGACACCCTTCACGTCAATCGGCGAGGCATAGCCAGGCACTAGGCCGTATCTTCGTAGCTCTTCGTCACTTGAGAACCAGAGATGCGATGCCCCCACAGCCTTCTTGAGTTTCGTTTCGTTCACCTCAATATCACCACGGACAGCTGCGAAAATTAGGCTTTCGTCCGTCGAATAGAATACCGCTTTGAGGGTCTGTTCCTTTTGAATGCCGAGATAGCTCGCGACATCTTCAATCGTTTTTTGATTTGGCGTTTCAACTTCCTCAATTGGTTCAGGCTCACCGTTATCAATCTGCGGTTTCTGTGTCACAGCAACGTCCGCATTTGCCCGATAATCACAACCGTCGCAAAAGATAACTCTATCCTCTCCCGCATTCGTAATCATCATGAACTCGTGTGCCTCTGCACCCCCAATCATGCCGGGATCCGATTCTACCGAAACAACTTCAATGCCCGAACGATGAAAAATGTCTACATACACTTGGTGCATCTGCTCATAGTATCTATCCAGATCGGCTTCATCGGCGTGGAAGCTATAGGCATCCTTCATGGCAAATTCACGGACACGGATCAGCCCGGCACGGGGACGCGGTTCGTCGCGAAACTTAAGCTTAATCTGATAGAGCATCAGGGGTAATTGCCGATAGGAGTTGGTCTGATTCCGGACGAGGTCTGTAACCGCCTCCTCATGCGTCATCGCAAGCACCAGTTTACGCCCAAATCGATCCTCAAAGCCAGCCAATTCCCTACCTTCGAGCATTTCCCAACGTCCCGTTTCTTGCCATAACCCTGCGGGTTGGACAAGCGGCATATCGATTTCTTGCCCTCCGATATTGTCCATCTCTTCGCGGATGATGTTTTCAATCTTGCGTAAAGCGCGTTGGGCAAGCGGTAGGTAACTATACATCCCCACAACGAGGCGGCGAATCATACCCGCTTGTAGGAGCAACCGATGACTGGGGATTTCCGCCTCTGATGGAATTTCTCTAAGTGTGCGACCAAATAGTTGAGATCTTCTCATCGTACCATGCTCTTCAAGTACATACTGAATTGACGTTCCGCATCCCGATACTTAAAATCGTCAACTTAATTGACAACCGATTCCGCAATCATGTCCCCGATCTCCGTTGTTGTGAATCCCATCCGTCCGGCAGCAAGATCTTTAATTTCGCCACTCGCGAGAAGGTCACTCACCGATCGGTCAACCAAGCCTGCGCCTTCCGTTTCGCCAAGGTGATCGAGCATCATGCCAGCAGCACTGATCGCTGCAATCGGGTTAATCTGGTTCTTTCCGGTATATCGAGGCGCAGATCCGTGAATCGGTTCAAACATCGCAACGCTCTCAGGATTGAGGTTACCTGACGCAGCGATTCCCATACCCCCTTGAATCATCGCACCCAAGTCTGTGATAATGTCACCGAACATGTTGCAGGTCACAATAACATCAAACCATTCGGGATTCTTGACCATCCACATGGTTGTCGCATCAACGAAAGCATAATCCGTTTCGATATCTGTGTATTCGGTGCCAACTTCATCGAAAACACGGCGCCAGAGATCATGGGCGTACGTCAGCACATTTGCCTTATCACACAAGGTGAGCTGCTTCGCTCGGTTCCTTTTCCGGGTCAGTTCAAAAGCGTAGCGCACGCAACGTTCCACCCCTTTGCGGGTGTTGATCATCTCCTGAATCGCGACTTCGTCGGCTGTTCCGTGTTTCAAGAAGCCACCGATGCCAGCGTATAACCCTTCGGTGTTCTCGCGAACAATGATAAAATCGATCTCTTCGGGTCCTTTGTCTTTGATGGGTGTCCAGACACCGGGGTAAAGTTTGACGGGACGAAGATTGATATAGAGATCTAATTCGAAGCGGGTTCGCAGTAATATCCCTTTTTCTAAGATCCCTGGTGTGACATCGGGGTGACCGATGGCGCCCAGAAAAATCGCGTCCGTCTGCCGAAATTCGTCGAGTGCGCTGTTCGGCAGGACTTCGCCCGTTTCGAGGTAACGATCTCCGCCGAAATCGTATTCAATGGTTTCGTATTTAAAGCCGATTTTGTCTGCAGCAGCCCCGAAGACCTTCATCGCTTCGTTTGTCACCTCGGGGCCAATCCCATCGCCGGGGATGAGGGCAATTTTATACATCAAATTCCTCCAGAAAATGTGGTTGAACTAAAAGTAGCTTTGAATCTGTTACTTGAGACTGTCGCTAGTAGTTTCCCCAAAACTGAATTCTGCTGTTTTCAGGGTCTGAAATATCGAAACAGGTCAATCCATCATCTAAAATTTTTAACGGTCTCAATCGTAAGCCTTTTGCCTTGAGGGCATCGTGAACAGCTTTTACGCTTTAGACGTGAAAGCCAACCTTTTGTCTCTCGCCTTTCGCCTTGCTTGCGCTGTGCAGGTAGAACTTGCACTACCCGGTGTCAAAACAGAAGAAGCGGTGCCCGAAAACAGCTGCTCTGCGTCAGGGAGTAGTCCAACAATATCCCGATCGAACGCGGTAACAGTTCGCATATCTTTGACAAAGAGTATGACGCTTCCCATATTCATGCGATCGTCCTTGATCATGCGAGGCAACCAACTACCTTGATTTTACGGCTACAAACTGACGTGCGTAAGTCCAATCTTTGAGTGAGCGCAGTCGCAGATAAATGCACTTACATTTTAACACGCCGTTGGGCAGACTGACAATCTTTTTTAGTTGCGGACGGGCGATATAGTCTTTGATACCTAAAAGAACTGTGCTAGTGGATCTTAGAATTAATGAAACACTCCAAACCGGGGAGATTAGGAAAACGAAATTACCGTTCTACCGTTTGGTAGGCGCTGTTTTTAACTGCGCCTATTCGGTGCGGTTGAAAACCGCCCCTACCGGGGGCGAAAATGTTTATTTATTTTTTGAATCCACTATAAATGCCCATCAGATTCGAAATGTATTATCACGGCAATGGAGGCTGAACGTGCAATCTGAACTGGAAGTAATCGAGCAACTGGTGCGACGCATTGTTGAGACTGTTCAACCCCTACGAATCATTCTTTTTCGATCTGCAGCTCGGGGCGAAATGGGACCTGACAGCGATATTGACGTTCTTGTAGTAATGCCCGAAGGTGCCCACCGACGACGGACTGCCCAACTCCTATACCGGCAGATCAGGGGGTTAGGCGTGCCTTTCGATATTTTGGTGGCAACTCCCAAGGACCTAGAGCAGCACAAGGACAATATCGGCCTGATTTATCGAACTGTGTTGCAGGAAGGGAGAGAAGTGTATGCAGCTTGAAGGGCTTTGCTTCCATGCCCAACAATCTACAGAAAAGGCTCTCAAAGCAGTATTATGGTAGTAATTGGACACTGCCAATCGCCGAAGTTAGGAAACATCGACCATCGGGAATAAAAAACCGGGCTATGACACCGGTAGGTACGGTTTTTAACCGCACCGCATCGGCGCGTCCCGAAAGTCGGGATCCCGACCTGTCGGGAGAAACAGCGCCTACCAAACACCGGGAGCGAAAGTGTCTATTTATTTTTAAGATTCACCATAATTCCCTATAAGAAAGCCTCAAAGGGTTGTATCATCACTCATAGACAATTGTGTTGACGTGGTGGGCATTGATATAGTCCCAATCCAATTCCACGCCAAGCCCAGGTCCCTGGGGCACCGGCACATGTCCATTCGCGTCGATGTTCTCCAGTTCATCGGTAAATTCAGGTGGATGGATAGGTGGTTTAGTATTCTTTATCATCGGATGTAGCAGTCCGAGTTCGTAGTAATTGGTGTTACGGATAGCAGCGACGCAGTGGCGATGTGGTATCCCTCCACCGTGGAACTCCACATCCAAGCCGAAACCTTCGGCAGCATGTGCGACCTTCATGGCACCGGTGATACCACCGTCCTCGTAAGTTCCAGTTCGTACGAAATCGGTGCCGCCGTTGACGATGAAGTCGACGTGTTGTTCCAATCCAAAGATATGTTCTGTCTGCAAGAGCGGTGTCCTGATCAGTTCTCGCAGTTTCTTGTGACCGAAGGCTGAAACGCCGCCGTCTTTGTACGCATCTTCCAACCAGAAGAAATTCTGCTCGTCGCACGCCCTGCCCAACTTGAGTGCGTCCGCCCACGTCTCTAATTCACAGGCAGGATCGACCATTAGATCCATCCGATCCCCGACACGTTGACCGACCGCGTGGATATTCGCCACTTCTCGCTCGATGGGGGCATTCCCCCAACCGTGGATTTTAAAGGCGGGATAGCCCAATTCAGCGCACTGCTCGGCAAAATCGGCAAAGGCTTCTGGTGTGCTCAGTCCACCGTTTTCATCGCCGTGGTAGGTACTGGCATACGCCGGGATAGTTTCTCTCCAGCCACCGAGCATTTGGTAGATTGGGGCATTGTAAACCTTGCCCGCAAAATCCCACAATGCAACATCAAGCCCACACAGGGCAGTAGTCCCAGTATGGCGTAAACCCCGCTTGACGTCGGTGTATATCTTTTCGCGTTCAAAGGGATTCTTTCCCAGCACGTAGTTGGCAACATTTCCGGCTATGGATCGCCCGGTGCATTCGCCGACTACGCCGAGATCCGTATGGATCCGCAGAACCGATGACTGCATCTTATGGACATTGCCTTTCTCGTAGACGAGGTTAAAACCGTTGTAATCGGTGCCCATGTCCTGAATATCGTATGAAAATACGACCGTTTCGATCTTGGTAATTTTTGGATTTGGCATTGGAGTAGCTCCTGTCTTGAATTGGGATTGTTGTGTTGCCGTTATGTTCTTGAATGACGGGGCCTCACATGTCGCCCCGCTGGGGCTTAGGGGATAAAGATTTCGGATTGCTATAAACATGCCGCCCCTCACGGGGCTTTGGTTCTATTGAGGGAGTCGTGCAATTTTTTATAGTAGATTTTAGAATTGGCTCATATAAAAAGAAAGTGCAAAACACAAAGGGAAACCGAATTTTTTCTTGAAAATTCGGTTTCTTTCTTCTGTCCCGATTCATCGGGGACAAGTCGGGATTGGAAACAGCGCCTACCAAACACGGGGATAGTTATCCACAATCACCTAACAAAATCTAACAGAATCTAACACTTTTTGCAAAAATCAGGTTTTCTTGCCCAACTTTGCACTTACTTTTTACATGAGCTTCCCTATTTAGGATAGAAGTTACGCAGTTGATATAAAGTAGCGCGGATTGCCCAATCTGCGAGCCGATCACAGGTTAGGAAACCTGCGGCTACGATTGGATTCTCATGGCTATGTGCGTAGTGAACGCAGATCTGCGTTCACTACAACCTGAAGTGCGTAAGTCCTATTTAGGAAAGCGTTGCTCCCTCGTGGTAGGCTCGATAGAGTTGACGTTTGAGATCCGCGTTGAGGTCTTCTTGCGATAATTTTGTATAGAGATCTAGCCTACTATTGACGAAACCCAATAAAATTTCATCAAATACCTGATCGAACTTATACTTCTTGTTAGGCTCCGTATTGTCCCCCTCGATTACCTGCCGGAGTTCTTCGTGCTCACGAACCTTTCGGTAGACAGTCTCAATGTCAACCTTATCTTCTGTTGTAAAGTCTGTCTGATAGGCATCGTTCAATGCCTGAATAATATTGGAGAGAAGATCCTGCTCCGGGTCCCTCAGTGTACGAACATTGCTGCCGATCCCTTCGACCTCACTATCCTCCGCTTCAAGAGACAGTTGCAGACTGTCATGCGTTTTTTGTAGGCGAAACGAATCCAAATCCACAGAATCCAGAACATCCTGCGGGTCAGGGTGATCTCGTTTCGGTAGCTTCTTGTTTAGACTGTGCCCAAAGATATACAGCTTTTCCAACGCCACATCGGTAAAGGTGATCAACTGTGAGATGTATCCGTAGAGACGGATGTAACGCTGCAAGATAGAACGGAATTCTTCCCGCTCATTCATCTCAAGTCCCCACCACTTCTCGACGACACTATCAAGAATAGTCTGTAGAAACTCCTCCGGTTCATTTGAACCGTAGAAGATACGGCAAAATCGGTCGATGTGATCCTCGTCGTAAAGTTCAAAGCCATCCAACTGGGTCTGTAGGTCATACAACCGATTCGGGTCGGTCTCCTCCGGGAGCGTCGTCGTTTGGTAGTAAGCCTGAAACGCCTCCTGTACCTGATCTGGTTCATTCACAAAGTCGAGTACCAATGTATCCGTCTTTCCAGTGGCGACACGGTTCAGACGGCTCAAGCTCTGGACACATTGCAGCCCGTCCAACCGCTTATCGACGTACATCGTCTGTAGCAGCGGCTCATCGAAACCGGTCTGGAACTTATTGGACACAATCAGAATCCGATATTCAGGACTCTTGAAGCTGTCCGCAATCGAAACGCGCGGCGGTAAACCGTTCATCCCGTCTTCCGTGTAATCCCGCCCGTTGTCGGTGTCGTGCACCGTGCTGCTGAACGCCACTAGACAACCGTAAGGCAAATCCATCTCCTGCATCTGCCTATCGAATTCCAACTTGTATCTGACACAGTGCAACCGGGACGGCGTGACCAACATCGCCCGTCCTTTCCCTTCAATCGTTTTTGCGGTTCGCGCGATGAAGTGTTCGAGGATAATCCGGGTTTTGGTCTCAATGCTGTGGGGTTGCAGGTCAACGTAATTGGTCAGTGCCCGCAGTGTCCGCGCCTTCTCGTACTCTTTATCCTCCGGCACACTTTTGATCAGTTGAAAGTATCTCCGAAAGGTGGTATAGTTCTGCAGCACGTCAAGCGTAAAACCTTCGCTGATACTTTGGCGCATCGAATAGACGTGGAACGGGGCCAATTTCCCTTCTTCGTCCTTCCGTCCGAACAATTCGAGGGTCTTGTTCTTGGGTGTGCCACTGAAAGCGAAATAGGAGATATGATCCTGCATCCTGCGCCGCTCCATCTCCTCAATAATCTGAGCATCTATATCCGACACTTCGTCGGCGTCATCTTCCGTTGTCCCTCCCTCAATCCCTTTCGAGAGTGAGGTTCTGAGGTTCTTTGCAGACTCTCCACTCTGTGAGGAGTGCGCTTCGTCAACGATCACGGCGAAGGTCTTGCTTTTCAGTCTGCCGATCTCCTCGGCAATTACACTGAACTTCTGAATCGTCGAGATGATGATGTCTTTGCTATTCTCAAGGAAACCCCTGAGTTGTGCTGAAGTTCCCTCAACAGGATGCACCACGCCGTCAACCTGCTCCACCTGCTTAATGGTGTCCTGAAGCTGCCTGTCCAGAATACGCCGATCCGTCACGACAATCACGGAATCGAAGATCCGTTTGGTATCGTCTGGAGAACGGTACAGATGCGTGAGTAGGTGTGCTAACCACGCGATAGAGTTAGATTTGCCGCTCCCTGTGGTATGTTGGATAAGGTAGTTGTATCCAACGCCTTCTTCTACAATAGCTGCTTTTAATCCACGAATCACATCAAGCTGATGGTATCGCGGGAAAACGAGGACGGTGTCCTTCACATCTTCTACCCCACCGAGGGCGGGGTTATAGACCTTTTCGATGGTCTCCTGCTCATGGATGAAGTTGTTGATTAACTCCATCAGGTTATCGGGCTGGAGGATGTCCTCCCATAGATAGGCGGTCTTGTGACCGTCCGGGTTCACCGGGTTTTCGATACCCTTGTTGAACGGAAAGAACCGCGTCTCGTCTCTCTGCAATCGGGTTGTCATCGAAACCTTTTCGTTTCCCACCGCAAAGTGAACGAGGCACCGCTTGAATTGGAACAACGGCTCTCCCGGACCTCGATCCGTCCGGTACTGTTTCTCCGCATCTGTCACCGTCTGACCGGTGAGGCTGTTTTTCAATTCCATCGTTACCAACGGCAGACCGTTGAGGAACAACCCTATATCGACCGATTTTTCGTCTTGCTGTGAATACTTCAGCTGCCGAATTAGGGAAAAGCGGTTCTGAGCATAGAGTTTTTGGTGGTCGGGATTCATGCCACTTGACGGACGGAAGTAGGTCAGGTTGAAGTGACAACCCCTATCTTTAACCCCTTTCCGCAGCACGCCTAACACCCCACGGCGTTCAATCTGTTCGCTTATACGGTTGAGGAGATTAACCGGCGTCTTTTCCTCGTACTGGCGCTCCAGTTTCTGATACTCCTTCAGTTGTGTTTCCTGAATAAACTGTAGCGTCTCATTCGATATTAAACAGAGACGTTTACTATAGATGGCAGACTGTTGGGATCTGTAGCCGGACCGATTCAGGTGTGCTTCGATGTGATCTTCAAAGTCTTCTTCTGTATATGTCGGCATGGGCTACGCCTCGTTTCGGACATCTATCTTGCCTGTTACCGCTTCGGAGATGAGGGATTGACGGTATTCTTTGAGGAGTTCGATTTTTCGTTGCTCTGCGGAAATTAGTTCGTCAATCTGTTCGGTTTTGCGCTCAAGGAAATCAGCGATTTGGGTTTGCTCTTCTTCATCTGTGGGCAAACAAATTAAAAAATTATTCAATGTGTTGATCGTTAATTGATTAATTGTAGAGGTAAGAAAAAGCCCAGATTGATTTTTGAAAATTTGTGAGTTCAAAAAGTACGAAATGAACCGGACGAATTTTGTCCTAAAGACAGTCATAAAGACTCCAAATGTGATCCCTTCAAGTTCCTTTGTTATGGTCATATTCTTACCTATCAGGTCTCTACTTCCACTCCGAGAACATATCAGTATATCTCCTTCTTTTAGACATAATCTTTCATCTATTTCAGCATTTACATATACATTATCAAGAAACGATGGCTTTCCATCTTGAATATTAGAAGCTCTTAACACAAGAGTACCATTCTCTTCATCTGTAACATCTTCTGGTTTGTATGATAATCCAATTATTGATTCGCCCAGATATTTCAATCTTGTAACAGTCCAGTGTTTCGGTATTTCCCCAATCCACTCCACCCCCGACGGTTTCATCTCCACATTCGGGTCAAGCCCCTTTGTCACTGCCTGATTTATCAGTGTGGTTCGTTGTTCCTGCAGCAGTTCTATCCGTCGTTCTTTGATGCGGATGAGCTCGTCGATCTGTCCTGTCTTGCGGTCGAGGAAGTCTGCGATTTGGGTTTGTTCAGAGATTGTAGGGTATGCAATCGGGATACTGCCAACCTCTGACTCGTTTATTGATGGAACTGTGCCACCTATCCTGTGGTGTCTCTTAAAATCAACATTCAGCATCGCATAGTACAAGAATTTGTGGCTTGATTGATTTGAATATAGCGACATCATGTTGTTATCTATACATGATTTTTTAGTGAGAATATTCCTCTTGTTCAATAGTAGTGCGGCACCTACTTTCGGAAACACAATGCTTTTTGGCTTATGGAGGATAAATTTGAAATCAGAAACGTCTTGAGAAGATACCGTATTCTGGGCATACAACATTTCTAGCTTGTTTTCAGGTGTATTGGTATCCGCTACTTTGAAGAAAGGGATTTCTAACCCGATCCTCCCTTGTAAGTCATGCGAGAATCCATTTCCTGATTTCATTGAACAGAAATACCTTAATTTTTTTGCAACCCAATGCATTGGTATTTCTCCAATCCAATCCACACCACTTGCTTTATATTTAGGATAACGCCTCATAATTTCAGCACCTCACGGCGGTTAACGTGTCAATCTTGCTCCGGCTCTTTCGCACTTGGTTCGGCGGGAAGCCACGTTGTCTCCCCGGCGGGTCTTGACGATTCATACGGTGGCATTCCCAAATACAACTGTTGTGTCAGGTCAGCCAAGACCCTCAGATGATGGATTCTTGTCGTTACCCGTGGTGACTCAATCAGGGTTTTATGCTTTCCCCCTTTTTCTTTCCATGAAAACTCTAAAGAATCCGCAGCGAATAACTCTGTCCCTGTAAGTACTATCACTGGTGCACGCATTTGTTCAGTTTCTTCGTCATATCCCCGTCCCCATTCCGCTAGTTTTTTGATGCGGTTAATTTCCTTGTTGGAAAATTCTGTCCTTTCTCTCATTGTAGCAAATACCAATATGGAATCAGGAAACACTTCAGCCAACCATTTCATTCTATCAACATCATCTTGTTCAAATCTGCTGAAACTCTTGGCTTCACCAAATACTGTTTCGGTAGGATGATCGGGTTCAAAAAACTGACTGCGCTGATACCATAACATAAAATCAACTTCTACTTTCTTGCCTGTGGGTAACGTCAGCTCTTGACCAGACGACCAAGTTACCTCCGATCTGTGCATTTCGTCTATAATGCGTACAAAAAGACGGATAGCTAGAGCGGAAGTATATCCACCCTTAGCGTAATCAGGCTGTGCAAATGGTCCTACGAGGCGGTAAACCCATTTGGAATGTTTTTTGTTTATCGGATCAATAATAGGGAAATTAAATTGTCTAAAACAGAAGTCACAGGTTAGTGAGTAATCAAGCTGCGTTAGCGAATACCAACTCCATTCGCTGCACTTGCTACATTTTAGGTTTAACCCGAGTTCAGCAGCCCTCCGTTCAACCAATGTCTCAAAAATTCCCTTTCCCAACTTGTTTCGGAATGTCTGATGATTGGCGGTCTTGGTAACAGGACGCTTTGAGATTTTATTGAGGTACTCAATAACACCTTTGTGTGCTAGGCAATCAACACCCTCACAACCTCCTAATGTCTCAATTATCTGTTGTGTTGCCCTGCCCGCGTCAGAAAGTATAGAAGGTATTTTATTTGCTTTAAACCATTGGCTAAACGCTGTTGTTCCATCAACTAAGTTCCATGATTCGGGAATAGTCTTATACCCAGGAAAAATAACCAATCCTTCTGTGGTAGACAGGAGGTATCTTTGTCCGAGAGCAAACTTAGGAAGTTCAGGATTTTTATAGTTGTATGGAAAGACTGTAGCTATTTGATTGCGATAGCTCCAATCTTCTAATCTGACAACATTCACGACCCTAAACCGATTACCATATCCGTTCGCAAATTCTGGAAAAAGAAGATCGAATCGAATTTCAGGATTTTCTTCACTAATTTGTATATCTATGCTTTTCCTATCGGCTGCCAGGGTGGGGCGGGTGATTCTAAATGTACTATCTGATGGTGCACCCCATTCGGGTGGGTACTGTGTTAGTATTAGGTCAACATACTCCTCATCAACATGAAGGCAATTTATCCATATTTTTTTGATGTTATCCAAAGACATAAAACGTGAAACCATTAAAGGTGCCAACATCAAGGTATCGAACGTTATGACCTCGTTTCGGCTCCTGTTCCGAAAGGGAGAGTTATCCAGAATAAAATTTCTGCAGAAAGTTGAAAACTGTTCAATCCATTGAATAGGCACTGCAACGACACGTCGATATACTGCGCGTAGATTCCAGAGATCAACTAGGTCTTTTGGTTCTCGGGCGTCTAGTATAAATAGCATGGGTGACGAATTTTCATTGTAATCTATCCGAAGCTTTTCACACCCTATTCCTATGGCAGAAATATACCTAGATTGATACAACTCTGAGAGCACGGCAGCGTCTAATAATTTATGCTCTGGATTGAATATATTTTTGTAGTTATGTTCAAAATACCTTAGCCCTTCTTGAGTTGGGAAGCTGCCGAAATTAGCGGCAACGAAACCAGCAAAAGCCTCCTCTTTTGGCTCGACATGCACCATATTGCGCTGATGACGAAGTTCAAAACGAAATTCTTCCTGATATAACTCCGAATAAAGATCATGGACACTCAAGCCAAATGTATCCCAACGTTCTTCTCCTAACTTTTCCAGAATATCTGTAAGTTGTAGTATTCTCTCTGAATCAAAGCCGAATCCCTCCGCTAATCCCTCCTCTGCTTCAACAAGAAAGTCAGGTTCAAAGAAATCTAAATAACCGTTGATGATCTGCTTAGGGTTCTTAAATTGAAAATCTTCTCTCTTCCACCAAGACGGTATAGATTTAAAACAAGGGATGATAGGATTGAACATGCCGCCCCACAAGCATGTATTGATACGGAAAATCTCAAGCGCGTTTTCTTTGTCGTCTGGACGGACCAAAAATCCGAACCGAATGGATCGCAGCCGTATATCGACACGAATGTTGTTCATTTAATTCACCTCTCAGCAAACCTTTGCTCAAGTGTCGCTGTGCAACCGCTGAATATCCGCCTCGCAAATAAATTCTACTATTATACCATTTTGAGTGTATATGGTATGGAATTCACAGTCCAATTTCCTTTTTGATCTGTGCCCACTCCTTGCCGCCGCCTGTGGCTAATTCTTGCTGTGCTGCAACAATATCTGCTAAGACATCCGGTTCTGAATTAATCAAGGCAGTTTCACGCCATTCGGAGAGAAAAATTGAAAGTAGTTCGGCGTCTTTTTTGCCTTCTGAGATTCGTGTTAGCAGCTTGAACAATTCAGCAAAAAATTCGACAAGTTCTTCTGTCTCGAACCATTTAAGCCAATCAAAGGACTTTGAGGTCGCAACGGATTTTACGAGTAATTGGTCGTTCATGAGGTGTCCAACGACGAGTTTTGGCTTTTTCATCTGAGGCCCCTGTGGTAAGGATTATGTTAATGTCAATTATACATGATTAAAGCTGCGGGATTCAAAGTTTTATGGTAAAGGGACATCGGAATTTAACGTGAGCTCGGAATGGATAGTGGTCGGTAATCATAATTTATCCCTTTTATAACTCCAACACCTCATTCAGCAGGGCTTCACTTCTCCGCTCCAGTGCATGCATGCAACCGTTGAATATCAGCCTCACAAATAAACTCCACTGTCACCCCATTTTGAAGGAATGCGTCGCGGAAATCCCACCACTGGCTATCCACCGCTTGCAGGATAGGCGGTTTTTCTGGATGGGCAACTGCAACGGCGATAAATTTCCGGTCATCGGGATCGAATCCATCCAATGCCGGATCGTCCGGGAACTCTGCAAACTCATTTTCTGAACCATTGACAGGTGTAATCGGAACTAAGTCGCACAATCTATCCTTGTTTGCTAAGATCCATCGGAGTAACCTATCACCAGCGCCGGGCTCCCCGCTGGATCGAAGATTTCGCAGGTACTCGCCGAGAATTATCCACCCATTATCAAGAGCCAATTTCTCCTCGCCACGGATAATCCCTTCAATCCGATGAATACAGGTGTCTATACAATTGGAAGAAGCCTGCGGCGACTGACCATTGGCGACCACTGCGACGTTTGTATCTACAATCACCGCCATTATTCGATTACTTTCCGCCGCTGCATCTCGGCTTTCGTCTTTTCCACTAAGTCGCCTAAATCATCACCAAAGAAGTTTTGGGGCCAATTCCGGATGTTGCCGTATTCATCAACGTCAAGTTGTTCAATTTCGGATGTACCGTCGTTGATCTGACAGAAATAGAGTGCTGTGTCATCCGCTGACATCTGTTCCTCGGCGATACGTCGTTGCAAGCGGTGAAGTAGATGCGCGCTGTGGCTTTCAAGGATAATCTGTACGTTCCGATTTTTCACGACATCAATCAGAACATCTGCTAACTCCGACTGGACCTTCGGATGTAGATGTGCCTCTGGTTGTTCAAGAATGAGGATTGAGCCTTCGGGTGCGTAGTAGCAGAGAATAAGGACCGGCAGGACTTGGGAAACGCCGAAACCTACATCTGTTAGTGGGACTTCGGGCCCGTCTTTGTACTGTTTGACGAGAAGTTCGTAATCCCCTCCTGTATCAGAGACAGGTTGAACGTCATAGGAATGGATTAACTCTAACTTCTGTAACCATTTTGGTATCTGCTCGTCGGTGGGAAGACGTCGAATGCGGCCGGAGAGCAAGGCAGAGGTTGTCTTTTCTCCATGCTGTCCGATTCCGTTTGGATGGTCGCCTTTCCAAGGGTAACGGCGTCGAGGATATTCACGGAGCGGACCAAGATAAAGGATTTGAGAGAATAGGTTTTCAAAAGCCCCCTCAAGAACAGAAAAAATCTCCTGAGTGCTCGGTGATGTGCTGCTAATTCCATAGCATCGAAATAAAGATTGGGCGTTATCTCTTCCGTGGGGGAGGGACACCCCGTACTTATCATCAGCCTCATATGTCCGAAAGGTATGTTCACCGGCCACATAACGGATCTCGTGTAGAATGCCTGCAAAGAGACCAAATAAAAGAGAGAGAGTATCAACTTCGCCTATATTCTGAATACTCAACTTTTCAGGCAATTTCCACGACACAAAAATTTCGAGACTTGGATCATTTGTGGGTTGGTGAATAATATCATTAAAACTGCCTAAGTTAACTAACGACTTCTCATCACCAAAATAAAGTGGTTCATTCCAATCCGGTGATGGATGCTCCACAGTCTGCTTGAGCATTAGCAGCACCTGTAAAATACTGGTTTTACCAGAGCTATTCACGCCGAAAAGTCCGGTCAATGGGGCAAACTGTAGCGTACCGGTATCTTGCCATGACTTGAAATTTTGCGCCCTGAGTTCGGTAATCATTACTTATCCCTCCTTTCACTTCAGTAGGTCGATTTTCCAAAATCGGCAGTGGTTCATGTAAAAACGACTGCAATTATGGTGAAGGCGTTGATGGCGGGGCAAGATGCCCCGCCTACGGTTTTTGAAGCAAATCGGGGCTGTTCCACTAATTCTTAGAGCCTGTTTTAAAAGTGAAACAGTCATCTTTAGGAAGTTGTTCACATGTCGCCCCTCTGGGGCTTAAGTTGTTTGTTTGTCCTGTATTCTATAAACATGTCGCCCCGCTGGGGCTAAGAATCTGTTTTAAGCGTACGTGAAACGGTCATCTTTTGCCATGCTAGGGGCAAAAGCAACCAATTTTGAGAGTATTTACCCGTAAAATGACAACTTTCAGAGATTATCCCGATTTATCGGGACAGGTTCTTAACATGAGTTGTTGTGGGCAGGCACAAGCCCCCGATGAGGCATCGGGACTAAGAAGCCTGCCCCTACAGGGGACCCTCCTCCGTAGGGGCAACCTTCGTGGTTGCCCAATTGGACTTAAAGTGATTCCCGATTCGATAAGCGGTTGGGAACCCGATTTGTAAGCCGTAAACGACAGCATTAGGCTGCTTGGCAGGGAGAGATTTCGTGGCTACCAAATCGTCGGCGTTCGTTTCGTATTCACCTGTTTCGATGTCAATAACCAAAAACTTGCCTTTGTGCTTCGGTTCAACTTTGGCACGTATCTCTCGCCTATAGATTGCTTCACCCTGTGATGCAACCTCTTTGGAGGTATAATTGGTATAGGGCATGGTATGGGCCAATCGGTTAGTTGAGGCGTTGGGTTTCACTCCATCCATCCATAAAACAGCGTTGTTAAAAGGGAGTGCCTCTATTACCTTTGATAGGGAGGTGCATTTAACCGTTCAACCCAACCTACTTTTAACTGACATAATTGTGGGGAATCGGACTTCCCTCCTACACAAAACATATAGTAGAATCCAAGCTCCGAAGCGCGGCTCGGATCGTTTCGTGACATTTGACGTATTTTATACACATGTCGCCCCGCTGGGGCTTGAGGAGGGTTTTACCATGTTTGCTATATACATATCGCCCCGCTGGGGCTAAAAACTTGAGATATGCCCGGACTGTACATATAGCACTTCTCCGCGATAAGATCGGTTCCGTTTCCCCGATACATCCCCAAAAAATCGGGACAGGTGGAACGGCGCAGGATTCAAAGCCATATGCCTACTACTATTAATCATAATCCCAAAACTTCATTCAGCAAGCCTTCACTTTTCCGTTCAAGTGCCAGCATTTCATCAGCAATTTCCTTCAATGAGCGGAGTGGTGTGTACTGGTAGAAATACCGATTGAAGTTAATCTCGTAGCCTACCTTGTCCTTCTTTCTGTCTATCCAACTGTCCGGCAGGTGCGGTTTGACCTCTCGACGGTAGTAATCATCAATTTCCTCAGTGAGGGGGACGCGCTCATAGTCTCGGAGTGCCGTATCCGGCTTCGGATTCCTCCGCTTGTCCCGGAGGATATCCCCTGTCTCTGCGTCGATCAACGGCCTCTCGACGGTTACTTTTGTGTAGCCGAAAAAGTCATTGGGGTAGATTTTGGAGTGTTCAGTCTCCTCAAAGTTGGTGTACAGTTCGGCTATTTGACGGATATGGCTGTCGGAGATGAAAACCCCTTTGTCTCCGAGATTCCTTTTCATCTTATCGAAGTAGTCAACGGCGTTGATCAGTTGTATCTTGCCCTGTCGCGCCTCCGATTTTCGGTTCGTTAAGATCCAGATATAGGTGGAGATACTGGTGTTGAAGAACAGCTTGTCGGGCAGCGCGATAATGCACTCCAGCCAATCTTCTTCGATAATCGAGCGTCGAATCTCACTTTCACCGCTGCCGGCATCCCCCGTAAAGAGCGGCGATCCGTTAAAGACGATTCCGACCCGACTCCCACGATCCTCCATCTTGGAGAGCATGTGTTGTAGGAACAGCAACGCGCCATCGGAGGAGCGCGGCGTACCGGCGGAGAATCTGCCGTTGGCGTTCTGCGCTTCCGTTTTCACCGCCGCTTCATCGGATTTCCAACTGACACCGAAGGGCGGATTCGTTATCATATAATCGAATCGCTCCCCTTGGAATTGGTCATTAGAGAGACTAGATCCATGTCGGATAGCACCAGGGTTTTCGCCTGTGATCAACATATCCGACTTACAGATTGCGTAGGTCTGTGCGTTCAATTCCTGACCTGACAGCCGGATAGTGGCATCCGGATTAATGTGTTCACGAAAGTATTCCTTCCCAATCGTCAACATGCCGCCGGTCCCGCAGCACGGATCGAAGATACTGCGTATAACCCCCTGTCCGCGCAAATCTTCACGGTGTTCGGCAAATAGCAATGAGACCAATAACCGCACAACATCTCGCGGCGTGTAGTGTTCCCCGCTCGTTTCGTTGGACATCTCCGAGAATCGGCGGAGCAGCTCCTCAAAGACCTGCCCCATCGTGTGGTTGTCCACCTTGTTCGGATGGAGATCGACTTCTGTAAATTTATCGCAGAAGATGAACAGCCGGTTGTTATTGTCGAGTCGCTCGATAAAGCCATCGAGATGGAAGTTTTCGATGATGTCGCGCACATCCTGACTGAACCCGTTGAGGTAGTTCTCAAAGTTGAGGCGGATATTGTTTGGGTCCTCTTTCAGTCGGGATAGATCGTACTGGGAGGTGTTGTAGAAACTGGTATTTGTCGCTCTCAGGATAATGGGCGGTAGTGCGTCTTCGGGCACTTTGTCCTTAAATTGATTGTAGGTATTGATGGCTTTCTCTTTTCGGTCGCCCTCGTCTAAGATGCAGTCCAATCGGCGCAGCACCAGAAACGGGAGGGTGATGTCGCCGTATTCGTGGGGTTTGAACAGCCCTCGCAGCACATCGTCCGCCACATTCCAAACCAGATTTGCGAGTTCTTGATGGTTTGCCATTTGCTTCCTTTTCTTGTAATAGAATTTATTTATGAGTTACCTAAGTTGCTAGTTAGCCTGTAGGTCGCCTTTCCGCACTCGCCACGAATTAGAATCACTGAAGTAAGGCTACACATGTCGCCCCGCTGGGGCTTGGGTGTATGGGTGCTATCGACATTCTATAAACATGTCGCCCCGCTGGGGCTAAAAAACGGGGAAAGTCCTCAAACTATAGACGTAGCACTCCGCCCCGATAAATCGGGATTCAAAACTGGAGCGCAGGCATTGACCGCATCGCCGTTCTATAGACATATCGCTCCGGATGAAGATTAATTTATTAATTGGGTAATTTCCGAACGATGTCCTTTTTGGTAGATTTCAGATTTATGGTGGACCTTAGAATTAATGAGACACTCCAAACCGATACGGTTAGGAAAACGAAACCACCGTTCTCCCGTTTGGTAGGCGCTGTTTCTAACTGCGCCGATGCGGTGCGGTTTCTAACCACACCTACCGGGTCTGGGGGAAATATAGAATTACCTGTTTAATTTCTTAAAACTCATCTGGAGCGCGGGGATTGGCCCCATTACCCTTCTATAGACATATCGCTCTTCGCTCCTCGGTCCTGTAAATCCTTAAATCCTGAGAATCCTGATTCAGACAAGATATTCTCGTTTACTTCTCCAATCGCAAAGGCTTGCTCTCCTCCTCCAACGGGTTGGGGAACCCAACCCCTACGAATGCAGCTTCCCGTCTTCTCGTTCTCCGTTTTTCGTCTTCATCTTTACCGTTCGCGGGTGCGATGCACTCCGGGGAATCGTTGCTGGGGCGATTGACAAAGCGCGAGACCGGGTAAGCCATCATTTCCTCGCCGGCATACGGTTTGAGGAGTCCGTCCAACTGATTGGAGCTTTGATCGCTTGGGTCTAACCAGTGGTCATAATCTTCGGGTTCAAGAATGACCGGCATCCGGTGATGTATAGTTTTCAGGAATGAGTTCGGGGAGGTTGTGATGATAGTGCAGGAGAGCAGTGGATCGTCATCTATATTCGGAGACCACGCTTCCCATAAACCCGCGAAGGCAAACGGTTTCTCAGATTTCAGTCGAATATAGATTGGGGTTTTGAGCTTGCTCCCGGGTTCGCTCCGCCATTCGTAATATCCATCGGATAGAACGAGGCACCGGCGGCGTTTGTAGGCTGTCCGAAACGAGGGTTTCTCGGCCAAGGTTTCGGAGCGGGCGTTAATCATGCGATTACCGATTTTCGGGTCTTTTGCCCAAGACGGAATCAGTCCCCATTTGAAGAATTCTACCGTGTTGTCACCGTTGTTTGCCACAACAGCAACGTCTTGAGAGGGAGTAATGTTGTAACGAGGAGCCATCTCATCGGGGGCAGTGGTTGTGAAGCCGGGAAAAGTTTCTGTCAAAGTTTCGGGATCTGTCTTCAATGTGAATCGTCCGCACATGTTAGTCTCCTTGAAAATAGTGCATGTTACTACCTGTTAGAAATTAGGGTGTTTTGTATGTTTTAGAAGTTACCAGTTGAATGCTCAAAGGGTCACCTTGGCTACCTCATCATTTGCCCGAAACAGTACATTTAATCCATCTCCTGTGGATGTTCTCCTGCTATATGGAGAATCCGCCTTAAATTTATCAGTTCTGGACGATTCATCTTCAAAGCTTCGACCGTCGCACGTCCCGCTCGCGTTCTACCAACAACGTACAGGAAATTTGCGCTCCAAGCAAAGTGCCGCTTCCATTGTTGACGACGTGGATGAAACAAAGACACACGATGTCCTGTTTGTGGATCGATTCCATGGGCTCTGTTTCCTTTATAAAGATTACAGCCACAGGCAAGCGCTAGGTTTTCTAGCGTTGTTTCACCACCTTGACTTTGTGGAATGATGTGGTCTGCGGCAAAAGGCTGTGTTGCGTAAGCATGTGGGGTAAGACAATATTCACATCGCCATTGCGCCCGTTGAGCGATTTCCCGTCTCAACTGAGGCGAAGGACGTTCAGAAAACCTCATCGCTTTTTCCTATACCCAGTTCATCCATCAAAGCTCTGAGGTGTATTCCGCGCTTCTGGGAAAGTTCAATCAATGCTTCAAGACGCTTTGCATTCATCTGCTCAACACTTTGCCAGAGATTTTGCAGTTCGGTTTCCTCAGATTGAGTCAACGTTTCCGCATGTAGTTTTCCCCGAAGCAAATCAAAGCGCCGCTGTTTTTGCAACGGCAGACGTGAGTTTTTCTCAATCTTCGCCAGGCAGATCGCTTCTTCTGTCATGTCTGTTGTTTTCGTCTGGTTGTTTTTTGCTTGCATCATTCATCCCTCTAGACGTAGGGGTAAGAAAAACAATGTGTACGATCTTTTCTTTACGCATTACGCTTCACGTATTATTCATTGTTAATTATATCATAACAATAGTTAATTTTCCATTGAAAATACTTCACACTTTGCGTTTCACCTTTTTAGTATGCCAAAGTGTGGCGCGTTCGTAGGCGTGGGCGATATGAAGCAGTGTTTTTTCTGACCACCATGGACCGGAAATCTGTAACCCAACGGGCAAACCTTCTTCGCTGTTGGAATTTGCTACCTGTGCGAAGCCGCACGGCACGGAGATTGACGGCAAACCGAGCAGATTAATCAGACGGGTGTTCCGCGTTAAGCGTGGGCGGATACGATTAGATTCACTGCCGCCGGAGAGATCGTGGGTGCTCCGAAGGGGCGCGACAATAGGAGCGGTCGGGGATAAAATACAGTCAACCTTTTCAAACGCTTGAGCAAATTCGCGTCTGACAATTTCCCGCACTCGAATCGCATTGATATATTCCGCCGCCGACAACGCCAACCCATCTTCAAGCAGCTCACGTACATCAACCCCGTAATCCGCTCGATGTGCTGCCAGACGCTCTTGGTGAAATTGACCGGCTTCCGCCGTCAAGAGTGTTAACGTTACCTCATGACCCGCTTCGGCAGATGGCAGATCGAGTTCGACAATTTCTACCCCTAATCCCTCTAAGACTTTAATCGCTTCACGGACGATTGTCTCGACTTCCGAGTCAAGGTTATCGAAGAAATGCTGTTTTGGGATACCCGCCTTACGCCCGCGGAGGGGACGGTCTAATCCATCGGTGTAGTCCGGCACCGGCTGATTTTCGCTGTGCACATCGCGGCGATCGTAACCGGCGAGGGTATTCATCATCAGTGCGACATCGTGGACATACCGGCACATCGGACCAACAGTGTCGAGAGACTGCGCCAGTGCAAGCACGCCGTGCACACTGACCCGTCCAAAGGTCGGCTTCAATCCTACATGCCCACATACCGCTGCTGGAATACGGATCGACCCGCCGGTATCGCTGCCCAATGCACCAGCACAGCAGCCCGCAACAACGGCTGCCGCTGAACCTCCACTTGATCCGCCCGGCACCCGCGAAGTATCCCACGGATTCGCCGTAGCACCAAAATGTGGATTCTCTGTCGTCACACCGAAAGCGAATTCATGCAGATTAGTTTTACCAATGATGATTGCTCCCGCGTTCTTCAGTTTGGAGACTACAGTGGCATCGAATTGAGGTGATTCGTGTGAAAAGAAGTTTGAACCAGCCGTACTGCGAATTCCTTCAACGTAGATTATATCCTTGAGGGCAATTGGGATTCCGTGCAGGGGACCGAGGTCTCTCCCGTTCTTTAGCTCTGCCTCCACCCTCTTTGCGCTTTCGAGGCTCTCCTCCTGAAATACCGTGATGAAAGCGTTCAACTGTGGCTCATATTGATCTATTGCCCCAAGTGTCATCTCAATGAGTTCGATGGGGGAAAGGTCACCTTTACGGATCTGCGCTGCAGTTTGAGCGATTGATGCGTGAAGAATATCGTCCATTCGGACCTCCGTTAGCCCTTAATCAATTCAACGGCGATGGCAGCAAGTATACCAAACCAGACCGGAATCATCAGTCCAATCGTCCACTTGAAGTTATCTCGAATATCTTTGCTCAAGCGAGATTCAGTATCGGTGAGACGAGCCTCAAGCGAAATCATTCGATTTTCTACGGAAACAATACGATTTTCCATTGAGTTCATGCGAGCATCGAGTGTGCCAAATCGTTCGTTTACCTGATCGAGTGCACCACGCAAGTAATTCTGTTCTTTGACAACCTCCAACAATATTTCACCGTGCTGTTGGAGAATTTCACTATGTCTCTGAAGCATCTCACCATGCTGCTGAAGTATGTTCCTGTTCTGTTGAACGATATTTTTGATTTCCAAGATCTCAGGATTGGTGTTCATGCGAGCCTCCTTTCAACGGAGTGCATTGTATCAACTGTTCGTCCATCGGTCAAGGATGAATGGGCAACAGTCCTACGAATCACGCCTCGCGTTTTAAGAGTGCTTCTGCGTTTGGGCGAATCCGACTCAGATCCTCCGGGCGGCTGAGTTCGTACATGAATACTCCAGGATATTCAATCTCGTGCAATGCGTCCACAACGCCGTTCCAGTCAACGTTGCCGCGCCCCGGTAGGAGATGTTCGTCCTGTTCACCGTGGTTATCGTGCAGATGCAAGGTGATGAGATGTTCGCCAATGATCCGTAGTGTTTCTACCGGATCGTCCACGATATTTTGATGCCCCGTGTCAATAACGACGCCTACATTTGGAGCGTCCAAATCCGTCATAAGTTCGACAAGGCGCATGGGCTTGCGGGTATAGCCACGCGGCACGTTTTCCACCGCAAAGGAGACCCCCTTGGGGGCTGCGTATTCTGCAACAGTGCGGAGGTTGTCCAGAAATGCCGTTCGCTTTTCTGAGTGGAGCGGTTCGTTAGGCTCAGGGATTCGAATATGATGCGTCACGAGAATTCCACCCCCTAACACCTCCATGGCATCTGCCGCCTGACGATAGGCAATCAGTGTTTTATCCCGTTGTGCAGCGTCAAGCGTTGCGAGATCATAATCGTCGAATATCTCCAGATGAATATGAAGAGAATTGAGATGTAACGACAGATCTTCCATTGCTAAACGCAACGCCGTAAACGTCTCAAGATCTGTGAACGAGAAATCAGGGTGATAATCTGTCAATTCCAGAGACTCAATGCCCGCTTGCTGAAATTCGCGAAAGAGTGTCCAGTTCAATGGGCGGTCACGATGTAGTATGGTCGAAGCACCTATTTTCATGGCGATTTTCCTTTGCTTGTTTGATTGTTTGGCTATGCCTTCTCAATGTAATTACCACGGTTCTTTCTGGATTATTGAATCGGTTTTTGGTAAACTTCTCACAATGATTGAACTATCCAAAGTTATAAAACTCAGGACTTACGCGCTCCAGATTGTAGTTGCCCGATTCATCGGGCATTGGCAACGGTGTTCAGCGGCGATGAATCGCCGAACTACAGGGCTTTGACCGTTCAACTGCGTAAGTCCTACAACCTTTAGACCCGTAGCGTATACTGGAGGAAAAATGCAGAAGATCATACTTGATACTGATATTGGTGACGATATTGACGACGCGCTCGCCTTGGCTTTTGCGCTTATGAGTGACCGAATTGAGCTGCTCGGTGTGACAACGGTTTTCAGAAATGCAGCCCAGCGCGCGGAACTGGCTTGCTGTCTATTGGAGGCATTAGGGCGCACAGATATACCGGTTTATACAGGGATTGGCAAAACCCTCCTTCAATCCATTCCGGACTGGGAACAGGTTGCGATAGATCACCGTCCGCGCCAGATGGAGGTCTTGAAGAGACAGGAACCATCAGTTCAACCGAAAACGCAGCACGCTGTTGATTTTATTGTTGAGACGGTGATGGCGAGTGATGGAGACATCACGCTTGTACCCGTCGGTCCGTTTACAAACATTGCAGCGGCGTTTACTTTGGAACCGCGTTTAGCACAGAAAACGAGAATCTGCATGATGGGCGGCGCCACAGACCGAGTGCGTGCGGAATGGAATGCGCTTTGCGATCCTGAAGCAACACGGGTTGTATTCGGAACAGGGGCACCTATCACGATGGTTGGGCTCGATGTTACAACCAAGTGCGTCATGAGTTATGAGCAGGTCAAAGCGATAGGAGCCGTGGACCGTCCGGTTAATCAGATCTGCTACGAACTTATCCATTTATGGGGTGGTGAGAATCCTGAACCACGCCCAACCCTGCATGACCCGTTGGCGGTGGCGACCCTCATTGATCCGACTTTGTGCGAAACACGCGAGATGCGGATTGAGGTTGAAACGGGTGCAGACCATCTGCGTGGGGCGACTGTACCGGTAGCAGGTGAACCAAACACTTCTGTATGCGTCTCCGTTGACTCAACTCGGTTTATGAATTACTTTATTGAGACGCTAACCACATGAAAGACTGAGCAACAGACAAAGATAGGACTTAATATACTTCGGCGTGGGGCAAATCCGACCAAGTTTTCATCGGCGTCGTTTCCGTTCCTGATAAAGTAGTTCCATCAGTTTTGGGACATCGGGATTATCCGGCTCCAAACGCATCACTTCTTCACCTTCAGCAATTGCTGCGTCGAGCATTCCCACGTTGTAATATGCCCAGCCGAGTGCTGCACGGATAAGCGCATTATTCGGATCTAAGTGCAACGCCTGCTGATATTGTTCAATTGCTTCGTGATACTCCTTCTCTTTTAGATGGATGTTGCCTTGTTCAAAGTACGGGTTGCCGTGCGTTGTGATCTGTGGCTCTTGGGTTGATTCAGAACGATGCGCCGCCCCACACCCGATGAAGATCAAAAACGACAGCCACATTGTTTGCTTTAACCACGGTTTCATCGTAACCACCTCGCTTCATAAAATAAAATAGCACCATCACAGATATATGTCAATCCGAAAGCTAAACTTCCGTAAAATAACCCAAGTCGCTAGTACACTGTCAGGCAAATTATGCTTGTGTATATTGATTGAAAGCAAACGGTAACATATACAGGATTTACGCACTTTAGCCTGTAGTTGCCCGTTTCTTAATCCCGATTTATCGGGGATTCATCGGGCGTTGGAAATCGTGTCATGCGGCGATAAATCGCCGAACTACAGGGTTTGACCCTTCAGCGACGTAAGTCCTAATATATAATAATTGCAAAACTTATCTGATTGAGTACTAGTTGCCAAACTCGTTCCGAGAATATTTTGGGCAGGCACAAGTCCTACCCCTACAGCGATCCATCAGCCAAAATCGACACCAATTTCGCAAAAAGTGTTAGATTCTGTTAGATTTTGTTAGATGCGGGAGCCAAAGGGTTTTCATTTTAATGGCAAACGGATTATCGGCTCGAAAATACCCAGAATGATAACTTGTGTTTTGCACAGACTTATGATATTATAAACCTGTACTCAAATCGTAATCATCGTTAATGGATATTCTTATCAACATCCTATGAGGAGGAAGCGCAATGGGAAAGATTAATACTTTGGTGTTTGCAGGTGGTGCCGTTCATGATTGGGAAGGGTGCAGCGAGGCAATAATTGCAGAACTATCACAGCGGGATGAATTTGAGATTACCAAAGTAGAGGAGGATCTCGATGCCTTGGTTGCTCCAAATCTTGATCCGTATGATCTTGTTGTGTTCTATTACACGATTGGGGAGATAAGTGACGCGCAAAAGAATGGCCTATTGAATCATATCGCTTCGGGCAAAGGCTACGTTGGGGTGCATTCTGCTGCGGATTCATTTCGGGACTGTCCTGAGTACAGGGCAATGGTCGGTGGTTATTTTGTCACACATCCACATTATCGAGATTATCAGGTAAGCATTGTAGACACGGAGCACCCGATCACCGAAGGCCTTGATGAAACAGTGGTCACAGATGAGCAATATATCCTCGACTATGATCCTCGTAATCACGTACTCGCATCCGCGTTGTGGCAGGGTGACGCCATGCCCGTCGCATGGACAAAAAGTTGGGGAGATGGCCGCGTGTTTTATCTGGCACTTGGACACGATGCCAAAGCCTGTGAACATGACATATTTGGTACACTGTTGCAGCGGGGCGCCCTCTGGGCGGGAACGCCAGCGGAATGAAGTGTATCTCGCATCGCTCAGGTTGCCTCGTGATGCCAACTTAACCTGAATGAATCATATTCCTACTTTCGTCCGTAACTATAGTGGATGAAGAGCAGAAAGATGTATTTGAGCGGTGTGTTTCTGTCTTCTGTAGGTCTTGCGTAAGGATGTGTATAAAGGTTAGCGTGCATGGATATTGGCATTTACAGATTGGCGTTTTCGTAGGGGATGGTATCTCGACAATTCGGAGCGCCTACCTATTCTGATGAAAAAACGGCTTACGGACATCCAAATAGATGAGGAAACGCCCTCACGCCGAATCCTTTTCTTGGATGGGGCCTACTTTGAGAACGTTGATGCAGGCTGCATCCCAAAGCTGGGTTTACGCATCGGACTGGAGATTGAGCCAGAGGTGCTTCACAAGCTAATCCAAGCGGACGAGGGTATCCGAGCAAAGAACTGCGGCCTTGAACTACTATCCTGCCAGAGTTACAGCAAGAGTCAGATGATCTATCAACTTCGGCAGAGAGGCTTTGGTACTCAGGCAATCGACATAACGCTGGAGGACTTAGAGCAGCTTGGTCATATCAAGGATGAAGATTTCGCTAAGCGATGGATTGCCCGTCGTCAACGTTCAAAGCCGAAAGGAAAAAAGATACTAGCGCACGAATTGGCTAATCAGAGCGTAGACAAAACCACAGTAGACCGTGTACTTGCGAGGATTGAGGATTCGGAGGAAACAGACATAGCGTTGCAGTTGGCGCAAAAACAGGCGAAGCGCTACCAATCTCTCCCACTGGACGTTTCAAAACGGCGGCTGCACGGCTTCTTGCTCAGACGTGGGTTCGATTATGAAACGATCCAAAGTGTAATCGAGCGAGTATTGATCAAAGGAAACAGGCGATGACATCAGATGAAATTAGATCGAATTTTCTAGATTACTTCCGAAAACAGAAGCATACGATTGTTCCGAGTGCCCCATTGATACCCGCCGACGATCCGACGTTGCTGTTTACAAACGCTGGGATGAATCAGTTTAAGGATGTCTTTTTAGGCACGGGGCGACGAGACTACACACGGGCTGCCGATACCCAAAAGGTGCTGCGCGTCAGCGGAAAGCATAACGATTTAGAGGAAGTCGGATATTCGCCGGGACACCATACCTTTTTTGAAATGTTGGGCAATTGGTCATTCGGAGATTACTACAAGCGCGAAGCGATTGCCTATGCGTGGGAGTTGATCGCAGAGATCTGGAAGGTTCCAAAGGAACTCTTGTGGGCAACAGTACACGACACCGACGACGAGGCAGAAAAACTTTGGCTTGAAGAGACCGATATCCCACTTGAACGGATCCGTCGATTTGACAAAGACAATTTTTGGGAAATGGGTGATACGGGTCCCTGTGGTCCCTGTTCGGAGATTTTCGTCGATCTCGGTCCTGAGATGGATCCTACGTCGGTTGATGATCCCAACACAGGTCCAAATGTCAGTGATCGGTTTCGCGAAATTTGGAATCTGGTCTTTATTCAATACAATCGAGACGCGGCGGGAGAACTCCACCCGTTACCGGAAAAACATGTGGATACGGGCATGGGGTTTGAGCGAATCGTTGCCATCCTTCAAGGCGTTGATTCCAACTATAAAACGGACGTGTTTATACCGCTTCTAAACGAAATCTCTAATATCACCAACCAGGATTATTTTGACGATGACCGTGGGGTGCCGCACCGTGTTATCGCAGATCATATTCGGTGCCTCACCTTTGCCATCGGTGATGGGGTAATGCCCTCAAACGAAGGGCGTGGTTACGTCATCCGCCGCATCTTACGTCGGGCTGTGCTGTATGGAAAACGGTTGGGAATGGAGGAGCCGTTCATCTACAATCTCGTGGATACGGTGATTGGCCAACTGGGTCCTATTTTTCCCGACGTGCTGCCACGTCAGGACTTCATTAAACGTATTGTTCAGGGCGAAGAGGGGCGCTTCCATCAAACTCTTGATCGGGGACTCGAAATTCTTCGTGGTTCGCTTGACGAACTGAAAGAACAGGACAAATCTATTCTCTCCGGAAATCGAGCTTTTGAGTTATATGATACCTTTGGATTCCCATTAGACCTAACACAAATGCTGGCTCGGGAACACAATTTTGCTGTCGATGAGGATGGCTTCACCGCGAGCATGACAGAACAGCGAGAACGCAGCCGTGCGGACTGGAAAGCTGCCGGTGGCGCCGACCAAGGAGAAGCAATCTACGCAGACATCCTCAAGGAATATGATGTGACCGCATTTTTAGGGTACGATCGTGCCCACGCAGAAGCGGAGGTCATTGCGCTCGTCCGCGGAGATGAACTCGCCTCCGCCGTGCACGAAGGGGAAGAGGTTTCCGTTATCCTGAATCAGACACCTTTTTACGGAGATTCTGGAGGCCAGATCGGTGACATTGGGGTTATTGAGAGCGAGCATGCAAAACTCAGAGTTGTGGATACTGTAAAACCGGTGCCTGATCTGTTCGTTCATAAATGTAAGGTAGTCGAGGGCGAAATTGTCCCACAGACAGCGGTGGAAGCGAAGATTGATGCTGACCGTCGCCAATACATAGCTGTCAGCCACACGGCTACGCATATTCTCCATCACGCCTTGCGCACTGTTCTTGGAGAGCATGTTGGCCAAGCGGGGTCGCTCGTTGAGTCGGGGCGGCTACGGTTTGATTTCACCCACTATGAAGCTGTCAGTCCAGAACACCTCTACGAAATAGAAAGCGATATCAACGATAAGGTTCGTCTGAATAGCGGAGTCGAAACCGAATTTCTCCCATTACAGACCGCAAAGGACCGTGGTGCCCTTGCTTTTTTTGGCGAGAAGTATGGCGAAATTGTGCGCTTTGTGCAGATCGGTGATTACAGCAAAGAACTGTGCGGTGGAACCCACGTCGAAGCAGCCGGCGAAATCGGACTGGTAAAGATTATCAGTGAGAGCAGCATCGCGGCTGGCGTGCGCCGCATTGAAGCATTGACCGGAGCAGCAGCGTATCAGCGCGTCCATGCCGAGGATGCAGCGTTGACCGCCATATCGAATCTGCTTAAAACCTCAAAGCAATCGACTCCTGAACGCATTGAAGCGCTGCTTCACACCAATCGGGAGTTAGAAAGGCAGATTAATACGCTTCAATCGCAGATGAGCCAATCGCACGTCTCTGGTTTGGTGGATAGTGCTGTTACTATTGATGGTTTTCGTGTGATTGCCGCTGCCCTTGATAATACCGATCGCAATGGGCTCCGCCAACTTGTCGATGATTTGAAAAATCGCATTGGAACCGGTGTGGTTGTGCTCGCCTCGGCAAGTGGCAACGATGTGGCTTTTGCAGCCGGTGTGACAGCAGATCTTGTGAAAACACGCGGCTTACAAGCTGGAAAGATTATCCAAGCAGTGACACGCCTCGCTGGTGGTCGCGGTGGTGGACGACCTGAACTGGCTCAAGGGGGCGCGAAGGACCCAGGCAAGATGAAAGAAGCAATTGATGCCGTTACAAAAATTGTGGCGGATCAGGCTTAAATATTGACTGCCCTCCCGTAAACTCGGGAGGGAGACAGCTCCAGAAGGAGTGAAATATGGATATGCTTAATATGAATAGTGCGCTTTACTGGCAAATTCCTTTAGGTCTGTTGTTATTAGTGCTTGCGATCTTTTTTATATGGTTGGCAGTTCGGATTGGCAAAACTCTAAAATCTGTTGAGAACTTGCTAGATAAGAGCATTCCTAATTTACTTAAAGCGACTGAGCAGCTTGTAGGCGTACATAGCGATGTGAGTACGCTACTTACATCTCTAGATGGCACCGTGACGGAGTTGAATCAGAAACTGCCGGAATTACTTGAGAATATAAATGGGATTACAGCTTCTATTCAGCAGATAAGCCAATCCGAGATTCGGCAGACTACACATAACATCCAAGAAATAACGGATAGTGTAAACCAAAACATTGCAAAAATCGATGAATTAGTTGATTCAGTAAGTGATTTTTCGCAAGCAACAATCAAGCATGTAGAGTACTATCGCGATCAACTTTCTGTCCCTGTCTCAGATTTTGTCAGTGCTTGGAGTGCGGTTAAAGTAGGCTGGGAGAGATTCAATCAGTCTCGAAAATCTAGCAACTCAGCTTCAGACGATACAACACCCGAAGATACAGCGGGGACACCACAAAACGAATAAATCCATGTTTTGTGATGTCGCTTTACCAATCTATGCGTTACTGAATTGATGAGAGTGTAGAATATGATGAACCCCAGACTGTTACAACTCTCACAAGTCAGATCCACTGACCAATTATCGGAAAAATAGCGAACACAGGCGTAAACGTAGCCTAAACGTTTGACTATAACTAAGGAGGTTGTCCAAATGGATAACGAAAGACAAGGCAATGGGCTTGTTGTGCTTTTGGCATTCTTTACGGGAGGCTTAATCGGGTCACTTCTCGGTTTACTCTTTGCGCCCATGGCTGGTAGAGAAACACGAGAGAAGATTCGTGACGCATCTACGGATGTCAAAGAGCGAACAATCACCGCTGCCCATCAAGCAAGAGATGTAACGACTGAACGAGTAACAGACCTAGTCGACAAAGGGAAAGCACGTGTTGACGACGCAACAGAAAGTGTAAAAGCTGCTGTCGAAGCCGGCAAGTCCGCTTTTGTCGAAAAGAAGTCGGAACTGGCAGATATCCTCTCCCCGGATAAGGAAGAGGAAGAAGCCTAGAGCTAAAATTCACACTCAACAAACAGGTTTAAAACCTGTCACTATACGGTTTGAAGCCTGTCCCAACACAGAAGCCACAGGTGCAAACATCAGATGCCTGTGGCTTCTTTATCTGGAGCAAACGCTCAATGAACCTTGACAGATTACGCGTACTCTTGGAGGATGTGAAACGTGGCGAAGTTGACGTCGACGCAGCTATACAATCCCTACGTCATCTTCCATTTGAAGATCTAGGATTTTCTAAAGTCGATCACCACCGCCAGCTACGACAAGGCTTTCCGGAAGTTATATTTTGTCAAGGAAAAACGGTTGATCAGGTAAAGGAGATCAGCAAACGCATTCTCGCCGCCGGTCATCTACTCTTTGCTACCCGGGCCACTCCCGAAATTTATGACGCACTAACCTCCCTCGATTCCTCCGCTCGCTTCAATGAACTGGGCCGCACTATTGCGATTGGGGAACCATCTGGTGAATTACATGATGGCATCTTGGTCGTTTCCGCTGGCACCTCCGATCTGCCCGTAGCTGAAGAGGCAGTGGAAACTGCAGAAATCATGGGTAACCGGGTGGACCGACTGTACGACGTCGGCGTTGCTGGGCTGCACCGTCTACTTAATAATCATGAAAAACTGATTCAAGCGCGTGTACTTGTTGTCGTGGCGGGTATGGAAGGAGCATTAGCGAGTGTTGTCGGCGGATTGGTCGATAAACCTGTCGTTGCCGTGCCGACAAGCATCGGCTATGGAGCAAGCTTCGGCGGTGTCGCAGCGTTGTTGAGTATGCTGAATAGTTGTGCTTCGGGAGTGACTGCCGTTAACATCGACAACGGATTTGGAGGCGGGTATAGCGCGTCATTGATTAATCAGCTCCACATATCATAGGAAGCGTGCAGCATCTTTCCGCCACTAACCAGCTTCACTCTTTACTTGTGGGGCGTGCAAAATAATCTGGACATCATGTGCGGGTGAATTTTCTCCTACAGATAGGATTTAACCTCTAATCCTAACACATTATGGAGAGAATTATGGAACTTTACCTAATACGCCATGGGCAGTCCACCAACAACGCTGGGTCGCTTCACGTCGCAGACCCACCACTTTCAAATCTCGGCAGACAACAAGCTGGCTACGCTGGCAAAGCCCTACAACGAGAAGGAGTTAGCCGGCTTTATTGCAGCCCAATGCTCAGGGCTTTACAGACAGCTGAGATTATCGGAGGCATTCTTTCCCTCGCCCCTCACGTCTATATTGGACTTCACGAATGGGACGGTATATGGGAGGAAAGCAGTGGCAGATACGGGGCGCAACTTCCTGGATTAACACGATCAGAGATGAAGGACGTTTGCCCCACGGTGATTCTGCCTCAAGAAGTTACAGATGAAGGTTGGTTATTTTCCCAATGGGAAGATGTCGAGTCGATGCTTCAACAAGCCAACCACAACGCTGAAAACTTCATTACTCACCTTCAAGCAATCCACGACGAATCCGATGAACGGGTCGCCGCAATCTCCCACGGCGGTTTTCTATCAACGCTGATTGGCACATTTTTTAGCATCCCGCCCAACGATGACTCAGATCGCTTTGACCACCATAATGCAGCAATTAGTAAAATCCGAAGAGCAGCCCGAGGAACGCAATTGCGGTATTTGAACCGAGTTTGCCACCTCCCCAAAAAAATGATCCTGTAGTAAATCGCTATTCATCCACACGATTTCACACGTACATCTTCAGTTATCACCCGTCCGCTATTTGGAAAACCAGGTCAGTGCCGCTTCTCAGAAATACAACGATACTGTGATATTAACCAATGGTGCTAATTTGCAGCTGCTGATAACGTGATGCGTGAAACGTGAAAAGCATTGGTTCATCGATTTATAGTAGATTTTAGAATTAATGAAACACTCCAAATTGGTAGGCGCTGTTTCCAATCCCCCCGATACAGTTTATCCCGATTTATCGGGAGGGTAAACTAATTATCGGGATCCCGCCTGTCCCAATGCAATCGGGGAGAATCGGGACAAGCCGTTTCAACCCAACCAACGGTGGTTATGCAGTCGGGTTTCCAATCGCACCTACCGGGGAGCAAAAGTGTCTCTTTATTCTTAGAATTCACTATATTTAGCCCCAGCGGGGCGACATGTGTATCCGAAGGGTGGAATGCAAGTAGAATCGCTGAACTAACCATCTAATGTAGGACTTACGCAGCTGGTTCATAAGTCCCCCTGATAAGGGGGATTTAAGGGGTTGACTGTGCATCGGCTCATTGTGCTATCGACATATCACTTTGCTTGGCTCTGTTGACATCTGATAGATTGTGAATTGACTCCTGTAGGGGTAACCCTTGTGGTTACCCTGTGGTTTAATCATCTTTGTTTTGGGAAGGTACAAGATCCGCCCCTACAGAGACCAATAACCGTAGGTCTGGCATCTTGCCCAACCTATAAGCCCCAGCGGGGCGACAGGTGTATAATGGTCGAAATGTAATGCGTAATATGTTTAAAAAGTATCACCTGTAGATTGGGTTGTGGTCTTGTGTACCACAATCTGTATGAAGTTTAAGTATTTAAATCGGCAATCCCGATTTTCCTTGAAACACATGGTAGGCGCGGTTTCCAACCGCGCTGGTGCTGATAGCAAATTACCGAATTATTTTTTTAATGTTTATTTAGATTGTGATCCCAATCCGCAAACTAATCCCGAGACGTCGGGATCCAAAACGACTTGAACGATATGGAAAAAACTTTCTCACTAAACTAGCACCAAAGGTTATTATCCCTTGAGTAATTGAAATACATAGAACGATAACAGTAGACCCGATGAAGAGGACAGGTTCATGACGACAAGAATTCATTACGAAACTGTGTTAGCAATGGTGGAAGCGTTTGCTGCGCAAGCGCTGCGATTGCAGGTATTAAATCCGTCAGAGCGCAATTATGGTGGTTTCCGCTGTCCGGAGCATCAGATATGTGAACCACTGGCAGCAGCGAACACACTTGCATCGTTAGCAGTGCTCTATATGACGCCGGATTCTCAATATTATCGAAATTCGGAACTGGGTAATCGGCTCCATCTGGCAATGCGGTTTCTCACCCATTCTCAACGACCAGATGGCACAGTTGACGGATACGCTCGTGGTGAAATACATGCAACCCCTACTATGGCAGAGGCTGCACATGCACTCTTTCGCGCGTACCGATGGCTTTCTCGTGAGACTGAACATGAACCATTGCTCCAAGAGATTGAAGCTTTCCTCCGCAAAGGCATAGAAGCTATTAAGCATAAACCTGTTTTCACGTCCCACGATCGTTGGGTCGCTGCAGCCGCGCTCGTGGAATTTGACAAGCAGTTTGAAGATAGTGCTGCTTCAGCGAGAGCAGAGAGCTATCTTCAAGAAGGTATCAATCTCAACAGCGAGGGGGTCTACGACGATCGAAGTCCTCTTTATAGCATGCAGTCGAACGCTATGTTGTTTAGTCTTGCTGAGAAATTAAACCGGCCCGCCCTGCTAGAGTATGTTCGGCGCAGCCTCAATTTTCTGCTTTATACTTTCCACCCCAACGGCGAAACAGTGACCGAATTTTCGGATCACATCGGCGTCGAAAACGGGCTACCCACAGGCTATAGTGTCTGGAAAAATATGTCAATTATCGACCACAACGGTTATTACGCAGCTGCAGCCGATTTAACCCTGTCAACCTACCTTCGTCGTGTCGAAAACGGTCTTATCCGTCCTAACGTTAATCACCCCAACCCCTACTTCAAGCGGCAAGGGGTATCCCGCTTTCTCATGACTGCTGACATTGGTGAACTACTTTCGATTGAATCCGAGCGGAACAACGACTGGATTACTCGGCTTCCGCTGCCCCGTCAGTATGAGCGAAACTACACATACTCCAACATCGCGCGCATCCAAAGAGACCAAACGAGTCTGACAATTATCGGTGACAAGAAGATTCTGTTTGCTGTGCGAAATGGCCAAGCAATCATCGATGGGTTTCGGATAAAATATATCTACCACGGTTTCCGCGATTATAACCCAGCAGGATTGACAACTGATGGCAACCAATATTTCACTCAAAATCAGGTCATCCAATATGTATACACGCCCACATCGACGAGGCGGGAAGTCATTCCACTGAATCTTCGAATTTTCACAGAGGTTGAACCGACGTCGGACGGTTTGGAACTTCGTATCGCGACGGAAGGAGCAGCACGAGTCCCACTACAGCTGGAATTTGGTCTGAGGAAGGCGGGCAGGTTATATATCGGGGAAATGGAGCATGAGTTATCCCAGACCGATGTTGTTTTCCTCGATAAGGAACCAGCAAGGATTGTCAACGGGGGAGATGAGATAGAGATCAATGGTGGTGTTACCGTCCACAAGATCTATAGCTTCGATGATGACTGGACGATGAATAGTGACACGGCACGATTGTTGATTACCCCCATGACCCCCTACGAGGGCATAATACGGATAACCTACCGTTAGCGCGCAACCGGCAAAGTAGTCTGCTTACATTTTATCATTTCTGTTTTCGCAGCGCTTTCCTCACCTAATTGTTCCCTCTTTCGTTGCCCGCTGACTAGATACTTTTCGCACGCTTCAAGCACTTCGCCGGTCTGTATTGTGTGCATGCAAGGTGACGTCCCGTCAGAAAACGCTGAACAACCGTACTCAAAGCCGAGATTCAGACACGGACTGCACGGCACATCCACATGAAGAATTGTATGGCGCCCTCCCCAAGGTCCCCACTGCAATGGATTTGTCGGCCCATGTAGAGCAACGACCGGCGTCCCAGCAGCAGCAGCAAGATGCATCGGCCCACAATTCCCACAGATAACAAAGTCAGCGCTGGCAAATAGTGCAGCGAGTTGGTTGATATCGGTTTTACCGGCTGCGACAACGCAGGACGCCCCCGCTTGCGAGGCGATTTCTTGTGAGAGTTCCCCTTCTGAGGGGGCACCCGTCAAGATGATTTGCGCTTGATATCGTTCTATGAGTGCATCGGCAACCGCTACATACCTATCTTGGGGAAACCGTCTTCTCGGTTCGTCACGTCGACCTGCCTCCGGATGGATAGCAACAACCGGTCTGTTCGGATCGATACCTATTTCATCAAAGAATTCCTTCGCCCAATCCCGATCTTGCCTGCTCAACCACACCTCCAGATCCGTTTCCCTAATTGGACACCTCAATAACCTCGCTATCTCAAGAAAATTAACCACCTCATGCTGCCCCGGCACATGTTCGACGACATCCGAGAAAAGGAAGTGTCGATGCTGAGCCGCCGATCGAAAGCCGATTCTTCTTGATGCACCGCTCCCAAAGGTTATTAACGCACTGAGCCTGGGCCAATGTTCAAAGTCGATTGCCCAATCAAACTTTTGGCGGCGCAATCCCATAATAAACGCAATCAGGTTCCGCGGCGACTTCATCACATCCTCCAAGCGACAGGGAATGTGTTGATCGATATAAGGACAGCCTTCCAAGTATTTTAAATTGATAGAGGAGGCGATCAGCGCCAGGTGTGCGTTTGGATACCGATTCCGAATTGCTCGAATGGTTGGTATGGCTAGGATGGTATCTCCAATCGCAGACAGTTGGATAAGCAAAATCCGCTGCGGGTTCCGATACTGAATAGGTAGACGAGATTGAAATCCGCCGAGTAGGAAGCAGAGAAAGCTGCCGATGTAACGGTCTAAAATCTTCTGTAGTATGTTCGGGTGCATCGGTTCTCGCTCCCACGTACTGCACCGGTTAGGGCATACGCGCTTGGTTAGTCTAAACCGTTCCGTGCATTGAAAAAGATTCTCTGGGCACGAAAACAGCAATTTCGGGGGTTATGCGCGTAAATACCCTTTGGCACATAATTTGCCCTTATCTACGGCGTGAATATTCATAGTTCGTTGACTCACGATACTGTGATTTGGCAATAGGTAATTTATCATAGTATCACAAACGCCAAATTGGGAGGGATAAAATGAGCGCCAAGAGGATTTCAGCAGCCTTGATAGTATCACTTATGATTCACGGCATTGTCATGTTGATCGCGAGTACATTCTACATAACCCAAGCTCGAATCGTGCGGCTTCACGATGTAGTGACGGTAGATATCCTTCCACCGACAAAACCGCCGCGCCCTAGCGTACGCGGGGCGAGTATGGCAAGATATATTGGTAGTAAATACATAGTAGCTAAACCAACCATTTCAGCAGACAGGACTGTTGTTAAAGAACAGGTCCAGGTTCAACCGAGAGGTACGCACGCTGCTATTCATCGTCCATCTTCCATTCAACCTCAAACAGTGCTTGAGTTTTCCAACAAAGTCGTTAAGCTGGACAGTGCCATCCAGCCGACAATCCCCGCATCTTCCGAACCGCGACGATCGGCATCCGTCAGTGCGCCTGAGGCAGCTAAAATTGGGGCGGTAAATGGAGAAAGCGTACAGGTGAAAGTCGCTTTTGAACGTCCCGCCGGACTTGCTATGGTCGAACACATTGGCGGACCACCGCTGAATCCCCCAAATGGTGAAGCGTATCGCGATATGTATTTCAAAGGATCTGGCACCAACCCGTTCATTGATACCGAAGATGATCACCTGTCCACGTTCGCAATGGATGTTGATACAGGTTCCTATGCCGTCACGCGCCGATACTTGACAGATGGGTATTTGCCCCCGTCGGATGCGGTCCGTGTCGAGGAATTTGTCAACGCCTTTGATTATAGCTATGATCCACCCGCAGCGGACGCATTCGCTATCCATCTCGACGGAGCCCCGTCGAAATTTGGCGAAGGGAAACGGCTTCAACTGTTACGAATCGGGCTCCAAGGGCGCGTGATTGCAGACGAACACCGCAAAGACGCTACTCTCACATTCGTCATTGATGTGTCCGGTTCAATGAAAAGGGAGAACCGCCTCGGGTTGGTAAAGAAGGCATTAAATATACTCGTTGACCAACTCCGTCCCACCGACAAAGTGGGCATTGTGGTTTACGGCTCTCGTGGGAGGCTCGTGCTTCCACATACAGGAGTCGAGCAACGTAGCGAAATCTTGGCAGCTATCAATTCCCTTACGCCAGGGGGATCAACCAACGCTGAAGAAGGGCTACGAATCGGATACGACTTGGCTTGGCGGAACGCAAGCGTCAACCACATCAATCGGGTGATTCTCTGCTCGGATGGGGTCGCCAACGTCGGCAAAACCGGTCCCGATGCAATCCTTAAAGAGATCCGCACTTACGTTGATAAAGGAATTACACTTTCAACGGTCGGTTTCGGTATGGGAAACTATAACGACGTTCTTATGGAACGACTCGCCGACGCGGGCAATGGCAGCTATTCGTATGTCGATACACTCTCCGAAGCCAGACGAATTTTTGTTGAAAACCTCACCGGGACGCTACAGTTAATTGCGAAAGATGCGAAGATCCAAGTTGATTTTAATCCGGACGTTGTCAGCCGTTTTCGTCTTCTCGGTTATGAGAATCGTCGTCTCGATCACGAGCAATTTCAAGATGATAGCGTTGATGCCGGAGAAGTGGGCGCAGGACATCAAGTAACCGCTCTGTACGAGGTTAAACTGCATCCAGACGCAACAGGAAAAATGGCAACCGTTTCAATTCGATATGCAGATCCAGATAATCATACAGTCAGCGAGGTTAGCGAAAACATCTCCGTATCGCAACTTCATGAATCTTTCGCTGCGGCACCTGCAACGTTTCGGATAGCTGCCGGTGTAGCAGAATTTGCTGAAATCCTCCGCGAAAGCTATTGGGCAAAGGACGGTAGCTTAGATTCGGTTCATCAAACCGTCAAAGATGCGTTCTCTGAAATGGACAGTGAACAGATTGTCGAACTGATGTACCTAGTAAATAAGGCAATCGGCTATAAGGCAGAGCGATCCTGAAGCCCAAATGCTACACAAGATTATCTACTGTAGCTGAATCCAGTTGCGGGATTAGACGCAGCAGTAGGTCTAACGTTGCTCGGTAATCGTCTATATTGATAATAGACACATGGCTATGGACGTAACGGGCTGGCACTCCCAAGACAATTGACGGTACACCACGTCCAACCTGGTGGATTGCGCCAGCATCCGTTCCACCGGAAGTACGCACAGCAATCTGATGTGGAATCTGGTGTGCGGCTGCAGTTTCAATTGTAAGTTCCGTCAAACGGGGATTGGCAATCATGGACGGATCATACAACCGAATCTGTACGCCGCCACCTAACTTTCCCTGTAAGCTCTCACTACTAGAACCCGGCAAATCGTCTGCGGGCGGTCCCTCTAAGACAATCGCCACATCCGGTTCTACTGCGGTGGCAACTGTTTTTGCCCCACGCAGTCCTATCTCCTCCTGCACACTGCCAGTACCGATAACGGTGTTCGGATGATCATCGAGTTGTTCGAGGGTTTCGATAACTAAGCCTACACCAACACGGTTATCAAATGCCTTCGCGGAAAACAGTTTAGGATTTCTCATCGGCATGAACGGACCGTAAGGAACAATGGGGCAACCGGGCTTTACCCCATACTCCTCCATCGCCTGTTCAGCGCTTTCTGCTCCAATATCGATGTACAGGTCTTTAATATCCATCACTTTATCACGCGAACCTGTGCTTAGAAGATGAGGCGGCGTAGAACCAATCACGCCAGAAACTTTACCCTGTCTTGTCAAAATATTGACCCGTTGTGCAAGCAGCGTATGTGCCCACCAACCACCGACTGTGAGAAACTTGACATATCCCGCACCGGTCACACTTTGAACGATAAATCCGACTTCGTCCATATGTGAATCGAGCAGGATGCGCGGTTTTTCAGACTTTCCTTCCTTGGTGCAGAAGATACTTCCCAACCGATCTTTTTGAATAGCCCCAATCCCTTCTAGGCGTGACTGGAAGATTTGCCTGACCTCTTCCTCGTGTCCAGGGATGGCATCTGCTTGAGTAAGCTTCATAAGTAATTCAACTGATTCTTGGTTCATCGCTTGCCTTTCCAATCGAAATTAAAAACGTCGAAGTTGCAAAATACGCCCATACCTCTTCTACTTTGTCCTCAACTATGATTTCCCGCTTCTCTCGCTGATAAACCGGGGTTTCAACGTGGCAGCCTTCGTACCTATCCAAAACAGCAAAATCTTGAACCGTTAGCCCTCGCCAAACAACTCCTTCAACGCTCGAATTTTCGGCGGGTATCATCACCAAATATCCCCGTTGAGACGCAACAGTTGTGCATTCAGGCATTGTTGCCACGCTTGGATTGCCGAGGGAGCGCTTAAGTAGCAATTGAATCAACTCCTGATCTCTTAATGTGCCATAAACAAAAAGGTTCATAATACGAGGCGAAGCGTAATAACCGCCGATGCTAATTTGCGCTATTGACACGCTATCCGGTTTAGGAGCGAGAATAGAAGGCGAAGACCGTATGATTCATCAGTCCAAGCTCGAACTAATAAGCTTTAGGACAGGGCGGAATTTCCAACTTTAGTGCTATGGAAATAACAGTTTCATCAACTGGCAGCGTGCTCTCATTATGCTTTACACTTCAGCGTGAGATAAAAGCGACTTCCTTTACCCAACTGACTCTCCGCCCAGACTTCACCACCGTGGAGTTCGACAAGATTCTTCACTATCGGTAATCCTAAACCGATACCACTGCTCTTCGATCCTGCAGCCCGGTGGAAACGATCAAAGATGAAGTCTAAGTCTGTTTGGCTGATACCGATGCCCAGGTCTTCAACACATATTTGAAGCAGCTGATCTGATAGCATTGTTACGCAGACTCCTACATACCTACCATTTTCAGTATACTTGATAGCGTTGTCAAGCAGGTTCGTTATAATCTGCCCCAGTTTATCGGGATCTACAACCGCTACCACCTCCAAGGCACAATCTAAATCAACTTGGATGCCTTTTCTATCCGCTATCGGTTGAATGCCCTCAATTGCTTCATGAAGGATAGGATATAGTTGGGTTGGTTCAAGCTGCAGGGAAATCTTGCCCGATTCTATTTGTGAGAGATCTAATAGATCATTAATCAGCCGGATGAGCCTATCGCAATTATCCTTGACCCGTAACAGATAGCTTACTTGTTTCCCGGAAAGTTCTCCACCGACGCCGTCGAGTAGATTGTCCACGAATCCTTTGATATGCGTCAACGGTGTTCGTAGTTCGTGAGACACATTATCCAAAAACTGAGATTTAAGCGTATCCAATTGCTTCAATTGATCATACGTTTCCTTGAGGGCGGCAGCAATGTTGTTAAAGTCCGAAACTAAGTCACCATCTGCGACTCTTGGTATTGTACCGCCATAGGTGTCTAGGTAGGTCACCATCAGTTGTTGCCTTGCTGTTTCCATTGCCTCTGTGCGGGCACTTAACTGGGCATAGAGCATTGCATTTTCAATCGCGGTTGCGCCTTGATGGGCTAGTGTGCCCAAGAGCGCTAAATCTGCCTGCGTATATGGTTCCTCCGATCGCTTTTGACCGAGTACCATTATACCCACTATATTCTCGTCCTCTTTTGTCCGCGTTACAAAGGGGATCCATACCGCAGATTGGAGAAAGTTGAGAAATTGCTCTGTAGATTGGGAAGGGGCAATGTGGATTAGATCCGGGTCGAGGGATTCAGTTGAAAAGTCAAGCGGTCGCTCAGTCTTCTGCAATCGCTCAAGCAGGGCTGTGGATAGTGTCAGCGGTAATCTGTTGGGCAATGCATCAAGTCCTATAGTCGCTTCTGTGACGAATTGTGCTCCTTCACTCGAAAGAGGGCTCGACCCACTTACCTGATTGTATTCGGATTCGAAATAGCCCGAGACACGATACATGACAACTCCTCGACTGATATGTATGGCTTTGGTTACCTGGCGGAGCAGAGTGTCTACTAAAATTTCTAAATCGAGAATGGAGTGGAGGGTTTGACTCAGTGTCAAAAGCGTTTGCCGATAGTTGTACGCCTCGCGGTCGAATGCTCGATCTATCACTTTCTGAATACGTGTCTTAGCAGGTGCAAAAAGCACAGCAGCAATAAGCACGGATATGGCGGTGACCGTCCGAGAACGCCCCGCAGTATGGAAAAACATCGTCAATCCTTGAATGCTTAACAGATAGATTCCCAATGCGAATCCGCTGACAAGCGTATATACAACGCTGCGATTGATGATCAGCTCAATATTCATTAATCGGTGTCGGATGATCGCTATAAGATAGCAGATTGGGATAAGGCATAGCGTGTATGCTGACGAATGAACGTAGGGAATCGAAACATCCCCAACCCGTGGGATTGTCGAAAAAATGGCTTGTGGGAGCGTACCTGCAGCAATGCCCAGTAGCAGCCATTGCGCTTGACGACGCTGAGAAGGAGAAGGTGCAGCGAAACAGGTATGTAGCAGTAACAACTGTCCGACAATCGAGTATGTAAAAACAAAGCTGGTCGTGATGTTTTCTAGGGGCGATAACTTTATTAGGAAGAGTTCGCGAGTGTACTCATGTCCACGCAAATAGAAGAAAGAGGTTAGCAAACACAAAGCAACGCCCGGAACGTACAGGATTTTCAACAGCCAAGCGTAACGCTGCACAAACCGCTTTTCTGCCGGGAAAATAAGGAAACAGTGGAGGAAAAGGCAGGGCGTAAGTGTCGCTGAGACGAACTGGGCGATCGGCACAGTCCGACTGCTCAACGTTCCTTCAGAAATCGAGAAGGTAGCGCCAACAGAGCATATGCTCATAAATCCGATACTCATCAGGTAAGAGATTCGCGCAGCTCGGTGTGACCCTAAAGTTTCGTCATCTCGGCTTTTTACGTCTGAGGTCGAGGCAACTTGACTTTGTGATTGCTGCATCCACACGAGCGTGGCAACCACCCATGTGATAAGCCCAATCAGATAGAAGTAGCCCGTCTCAGGTGTATCCGGTGCTCTGGCGAAACTTCGTGCACCAATGATGAGGTATATCCCGGACGCAAGAATGTAGAGGATAGTGGTAAGGTCGCGCTGAATTTTCATTGTAATCGCTGTACTGAAGCATCCTCATCCACGTTGGAGAGGTGACTGTGCCTCCCTCATGGCATAGATTATGGTGAATCATAAAAATAAATAGACACTTTCGCTCCCCGTATTGGGTAGGCGCTGTTTCCAACTGCGCCGAGTGGCAGGGTCTAATTAATTCTAAAATCTACCATAGCTATCTTTTTAATCCTGATTCCAAATAGGGACGGTAATATGCAAGGTCGGGTGTCACGGCAGCTGGATCTTTGCCCATCTCGTCATAGCGACGCAAGCGCACTGCATCAGCATAATGAGGCAAGGCTTCAAATGCTTTGACTTCGGCGTCCGTTAGGGGACCACCTTGACGCTCCAAACTCCGAACCGAAACAGGGGATAATGTGCTGAAGTAGCTCGGTTCCACTGCACACAGGTAGCGTTTCGCGGGCACGTGCAGCCGAGCAGGTTCGGTGACCGCTGGAACAAAGTAGGGCTCCAAGAGTGCAGCGACAAGTTCTTCATGTTTGTCATCTATCCCTCGTGCCACCACCTCCTGCGGTAAATCATGAACTAAATGACCATAGTCATGAAGGATAGCGGCTGCTATCAACGTATCATTAGCACCATCCTTCTCGGCTGCGTAGGCGGTTTGCAATGCGTGCTGTTGCTGCGTAACCTGTTCACCGCCTTCATAAAGTTGATCGCCATATTTTTGAAACGCTTCAAAGATCTCGTCGATGATATTCGCTTTTTTCATTTTTTTCTCCTCGTCCGTGTGTAGAATGGGTAAAATCTGGGTCGGCTGTTAAAAAACTACCTCCCGCTCATTTCGTGCCGATTCATAGCATCCATCAATTAATCGCTGTAAGTTCAACAGTTGCCGATGGTCCTGCATCGTCCAAGGTGAGCCCGTTTTCAGCCGCTGGATAATATCCGCATCTTGGTTGCGGATGCTCTCACCCCAGCCACTGCTCTCCCGCAATTGTGGGGTTTTGTCGACCACTTCGCCGCTTTCGTCCACCGTTACGGTGAGCGGTTCGCTGTTGAGTTTACCTTCTGTCGTTACCATCTCAAAACTATGGGGCGGCGGACGATCATCACACCAATTTCCCTCCAGCAGGCAGGTGGACCCATCGTCGAACCGAACTAAGCCGGTAAATAGGTCTTCGACATTGAACCGTTCTCTTATTGCCGGTGAAGCGAGTGTACCACGTTTGCCGGGAAACAGGCGGCCCATGGACGCACTCACCGAGACCGGATTCGGGGAACCCCCTACCCAGATAGCGAGATCGAGTGCATGTATCAGTGTGGACGCAAGGACGCCGCCAGCAGAACTGCTCAGATAATAGTGAGGTCCCCACCAAGGCGGATTGACGTGACAGCCCCAGACTTTACTGAATACGGGTGTTCCGACCTCGCCGGACGCCACTAAATTACGGAGATACCGAGAGGTAGCCATATATCGCATATTTGTACCAAGCTGTACTTGACGACCGAGTCGCTTTGCTGTATCAAGCACTGCTTCAGCTTCCTTGACATTTCTCATGAACGGTTTCTCACAGAGTACGTCCGCCCCTGCTTCGAGCGCCGCAAGTGCCATCTGCATATGGGTGTTGGGCATTGTAGCAACAATCACCAAGTCGAGCTTCCCGGCAAGCATCTCCTTGAAGTCATCGGTTGCTTGCGCTTGGGGCCACATCACTTTTGCGTCTTGCAATCGTTCTGGGTTGAGATCACAGAATGCACTTACGATAGCGGTGTCTGTGCCCAAGTCCTTGATAACGTTTAAGTGATTCTTACCCTGTGCGCCGCATCCAATCACACCAACCTTTACCGGTGGATCTATCATGTATACTCCTTTTTCCATAACTGTCTGTGTCTATTCGCGAATTTCCCTGCTCACATACGCAACTATTGGGATCTGAGTATTTCCTTTTCGCTAACGCTCACAGGTAGCTGCTACCCGGTCCACTCCTCGCACCCCCGGAAAGGCATGTGGAATCCCTCAATGTACGTCGGACGTGGTGCATAATCGTTCACGTCTGGAACCAGCTCTCCGCGCAATAGAAAGGCGCAGGGCCAAGGCTCTCTTGAGGTGATTTCTGTGCTTGTGGGGATATAGCGAATGGTCAAACCACAACGCCGCTGTGCTGACGTATTGGGGTTGGACCCGTGAATAATGTTTGGATGATGCACAGAAACATCACCAGCCTTCAGCACAAAGTCAACCGCTTTGGATTCATCAACCAATTCAGGATCCATGTGTGAGCTGAGGACGTTAGGGACATCAACACTGCGCTGCATTTCATGGAGTTCCATTCGATGAGTGCCGGGAATAACGCGCATACAACCGTTAGCTGGGGTAGAATCATCGACAGCAAGCCACAGTGTGACGACCTCCATCGGTGTGAGGGGCCAATAGCTACCGTCCTGATGCCAAAGCACAGGTCTGCCATCGGTCGGCGGCTTACTGATGTAATGAGAGGCGAACAGAGCAATGTTGGGACCGACAAATATTTCGGCGATATCGAGTAGCCGGGGATCGCTAATCAGTCGAACCCAGAACGGATCCTCTCTGACGAGGCGATGGTGCAAATGTTCCGGGCGTAACTCCGGGTTCTTCTCAAGCAGCCAATCGACGTGATTGCTTGTCTCTTGAATCAGACCTGGATCGAGAACGTCCTGAAAAATCGCATAGCCATCGCGTTCATACTGGGCACGAACGGGGGTATGTGTGTTCGATGAGTTGTTCATCTGATTTCCTTTCACGATAGAAACAGAGGCGTAGGTATCATGTATAAGCTACCTTCAGCCAAGCCGAATACGGTCATTTTAGCATGAATCAGGACAGCGTGTAAAGTCAACTCTTGTACTTGCCAAGCAAGCTTGCTTTAATCTACGGCAAGATCCCCAAGTCAATGACTGGGTTCCTTTTTCTCAATTGGGACCTGCATTAATTCTAAGATGTATCCATCCGGATCTTTGAAGAATACTACATACACGACGCCCCATTCTAAGTCGAAGCTAACCGGTTCGGATACAAATTCCACCCCTTTCGCTTTGAGATCTTGATAGGCGGTCCAGACATCCGGTACACCGAAGCAGAGATGTGAGTGAGCGACATCTCCCAACTGTGCGTCAGATACTTTGCCTTCAGGTGCGACGTATTGCTGTAAATCAAGCAGAACGCCCGGCGTTTCGGGTGCTTCCAACCGTACGACTTCCATAATTACACCCGGTTTGCCAGCCATCTTCGAGATAGTTTCCCCCTCAAGGTGATGTCGTTCTATTTCTTTTAGACCAAGCATATCGCAGTAAAACGCCAGCGAGCGTTCCATATCGCTAACAGTTACTGATACATGGTCGAGGACGTTGACAGAATTAATCATCTGATTGCTCCTTTCCGTACGTTATCCGAAAATTGGACCTAAAGATGTGCCTTATGTTGAGTGCAACTCACCTGAAAGAGATGTCCTATAGACCCCAAGGCTCAAGGGACGCCGCAAGATGGACTTCTTGGAGCTTCGCACTCTCGATTAACCTTCGAATTGTGGTTGCTGGCAGGCAAGATTTTCGGTATAATACCCCAATACAATGACAGTCCTATATCTCTGAACAGGAGAACATAAAACGTGCGATTTCGACGCAAGGGGAAAACTGAAAGCGACCCCTCACTTCCCGATGAACAAACCGAAGTGTCCCAACCCCACCTTCAGGCACACAAATATAACATCCAGTTTGATATTTCTCCAGAAATATCTTATCTGAATGACGCACTGCCCTGCCTACTGCCTGAATTTTTGCGTCTATTTGAAGGATTCCCACAGGGCGTCTGGGTATCCCAGCAATCCGTCGATGAGGGCCTTGACTCCTGTCAGGTCAACTTCTGGGCTTTTGCCGAAGAGCCTAACGCGATTAAGGCATTTTCCATCTGGTTTCAGGCATTCTTTAGAGATGAGCGTGTTATCGATCTTTTGGAGCGTCTCATCAAATACGCACTTGACGACTCCGACGAAATAGAGGTCGTTTTGTTGGATTGGGCGCGGCTTCATGTGACCGAAGAGGAAGCGCGAGAAGCTGCCGCTAAGGAACAGCGTTCCAGGACATCAACAACCGTGTAGCGGCAAAAACGGCGTTGACAAACCATTTTCCAGGTGCTATACTGCTAGCCATATTTCATGAATTGTGCTTGCGCTGAATCGATGAGAGGTAAGCGTGGGGCGCCGTATTAACAATCTCCCTATGGATTACTCGTTACGCATTACGCTTTTATTCCGAATGGCTGAACCACGGGGAACCAAACGTCTACCTGCGTAAGTTGCGATAAGTTCCTCGAAATTTGTAGCACAAAATCATTGACTGTTTATCCACCCTACAAAGGAGCGTGGCTTGGGCAAAGTCCATGCCGTACAGACACAATGAAATGGTCCTACTTTCTCTACATTTTTGCATTTCTATTAATCATCAACGTAAGTAACGCAGCCGCCGATACTATCGAAAAAGTCTTTCAAAACTTCAAGGAAGCTTACGAAAAGTCCAGAAATTTTAGAGCAGATTTTGAGGAGACCACGTTGCGAGCCGGAAATAAAAGTATTGCGCGCGGACGATTAATGTTTAGCAAACCGAACTTGTTGCGCAAGGAATATGTCAGCCACAAGGATCCAACACAACTGGCACAACTCATTGTTGTCGATGGTGAATATTCTTGGTCATATACGCCACTGCTTAGCCAAGTAAATAAGATGAGATGGGGTAGAGCCAACCGGAAGGAATTATTGCCGGGGCTTGGGACATCATTAGACGAAGCTGCCGAAAAATTCAACATGGAACTGGTGCCAGATGAAGTCGCAAATCCGAAGGGAATCTACCGTATCAAGCTGATCCCCAAGCCACAGATACCGTCTAATCTTGAAGGGAATACGCCCCGTGAGATTATTGAAATATGGGTGAAATCTGATGAGTGGTTACCCGTCCAATTCGGTTATCAGACCGAAAACGATGATGAAGGTAGCATAAGCGTCATTGTGGCGTTTGCTATGATCCAGCGGGATATTGAAATGAACGCTGATTCATTCAAATTCGTTGTTCCCAACGACGCCGAAGTGATTGACCTTTCGGCAAACCAGTAAAACGCCACACGCAACACCTGACATACAAAATTGCGTGTGTTTGCCCTTCAAATTACCACCCTTAAAGTGGCTTCCGAAACCCGCCGATGAAAGAGGTAAATAAAGCGGATGAACCTGCACAATGTGATGCGTCTCGCAAATTATTTAACAATTGCACGCATGCTCCTCATCCCCTTCTTCATGCTCTCTTTTCGATACGAACGCATGCTCCCCGCCTTGGTTATTTTCTGTGTGGCAGCAATTACAGATTATCTTGACGGGGTAATCGCTCGCAAACAGGGGACAACCAGTTTCGGAAAATTTATGGATCCACTTGCAGATAAACTCCTCGTTGGTGCGGCATTAATCTGCCTCACGCGTTTTAAAGGCGGGTTGATTCCAGGGTGGATGGTTCTGATAATTATGGGACGCGAGGTGGTCGTTACAACGCTGCGCCTGGTCTTCGTGGGGCGATACGGCACAGTGGTTGCAGCGAGCCAGTGGGGAAAATATAAAACGTCTTCACAGATGATCGTTATCATCATTAGCCTCGTTCTGCTTGTCTGTCAAGAATATAGCTACTTGCTGGACAGAGAGATGGATTTTGTCATTCAACTTCCGGGACCAATCTATTTCATGATGTACATCCCCATGGTACTCACAGTCATTTCGGGATTGGAATTTCTATATAACAACCGCAAAGGGCTCTACGAATTGATGAGATCTCCGGACACGTACACCGATGATGACATATAAAATTAGCGTGAAACGTGAAGACCAGAAAGACGCCATGAATCAACCAACCAATGAACCAGTGTACTAATGAACCAACCTATTCGATGCTTCATCGCAATTGAAATACCTGAACCGATCCAGAACCAGTTGGTTCGTATCCAAGGAACACTACGAAAACAGATCTCGAAAGCATCTTGGGTGAAACCGGGTAACATCCATCTGACGTTGAAGTTTTTAGGCGATGTGGATCCTGGGGACCTTGAGCCGATCAGAAATGCAGTCGAGGGGGTAACCAATCGTCAACACAGTTTTTCGTTGCACATCGGCGGGGTTGGGGCATTTCCCAATCTTGCACGCCCAAGGGTAATATGGGCAGGTGTAAATTTTGGTGCAGAACGTGTATCAACCCTAGCTCAAGACATCAACCTGGCGCTAAGCAATCGCGGATTTTCGCTTGACACCAAGAAATTCAATCCCCATTTAACAATCGCTCGGTTGAAAGAAAAAATTGATCTCAGACCCTACGCAAACGAATATCGTCAATACGGTCGTATTCATGGGGCGGAGATGACCGTTGATACAATTTCACTTATTCAGAGTCAGCTTCACTCCAAAGGCGCGATCTACTCAACCTTACAATCGTATGCACTTAGATAACCTTGAAAATGGGCTTAAAGGAGATTTGGTATGGCATTAGAAGATAGGAATAAAGCAATTGATCTCGCAATTTCACAGATTGAACGGCAGCACGGTAAAGGCGCGATTATGCGCTTTAGCAGTGAAGACATCGTGCCGGTGGAGGTGATTCCAACCGGCTCACTCGCCCTAGACATCGCACTTGGTGTTGGCGGCGTGCCCCGCGGCCGGATTGTTGAGATTTTTGGACATGAATCCAGCGGCAAAACCACGCTCGCTTTACATATCATCGCTGAAGCTCAAAAAATGGGAGGCACTGCTGCCTTTGTCGACGTCGAGCATGCAATAGATCCAATGTACGCCAAACGGATTGGCGTTAATATGGAGCACTTACTCATATCTCAACCGGACACCGGAGAGCAAGCGTTAGAAATTGTAGAGACATTAGTGCGTAGCAGTGCTATCGACGTGGTTGTGGTAGACTCTGTGGCGGCACTGACACCCCAAGCAGAAATAGAAGGCGAAATGGGCGATGCACATGTAGGCTTATTACCCCGCTTGATGTCCAAAGCATTGCGCAAACTGTCTGGAGTGGCAAGCAAATCGAAATCGTGTATCATTTTCACAAATCAGATTCGTCAAAAGATTGGTGTGATGTTCGGTAACCCAGAAACTACACCGGGGGGCCTCGCCCTCAAATTCCATGCTTCGGTTCGACTTGAGATCCGACGGGCGGAAACTCTCAAGGAAGGCGACGAAATGGTTGGCAACCGCATCCGAGTTAAAGTTGCTAAGAACAAAGTGGCACCTCCCTTCACGCAAGCCGAATTTGAAATGACCTTTGGCGAAGGCATTTCTAAACTAGGTGATTTGCTTGACGTGGCAACGGATCAGGATATTATCCAGAAGAGCGGCGCGTGGTTCTCTTATAACAATGAGCGTCTGGGACAGGGCAGAAATAACTCAAAAGAATACCTGATCCAACATCCAGAGATTATCGAAGAGATTGAGGTGAAAGTTCGTGAGAATCTTGGTCTTTTCGCCCAATCTGCCCCCGGATCAATTGCCGGCGTTGACTCTGACGCAGCCGATGAGGAGTGAGTCTTTTCTCCTCGCACTTTCATGGACATGCTTGATATCGACGGAAACTACGGTGAGGGAGGCGGGCAAATACTGCGCTCAAGCCTTGCCCTGTCTGCGATTCTTAATCGTCCCATCCGCATCAACCGCATACGGGCAGGACGGAAAAATTCCGGGCTGGCTCCGCAGCATCTCACCAGTGTTAATGCGGTCGCTGCGATTACCAATGCCGAAGTGATTGGCGGGGTGCTCGGTTCCGATACCGTGACCTTTCGTCCCGACAAGATTTGCGGCGGAAACTATACCTTTGATGTGGCAGATATTCGTCCCAGCGCTGGGGCACTGTCCTTGGTTTTCCAGTCGATAGCATTACCGCTTTCATACGCCAAAATTCCCTCGACGGTTACTTTGCGCGGCGGAACACATGTTTCCTGGAGCCCTACCGTTCATTATCTTCAAAAGATATTCATACCAACAGCAGCAAAATTTGGTTTTGAAGCCTCGCTCCAATTAAACCGGTGGGGCTGGTATCCCAAGGGGGACGGCGAAGCGATTGCACAGGTGCAGCCTACCGCAAATTGGCGGGGTCAGGCGCTCGAACAGCGCGGAGAATTGCGAGCAATTCACTGTATCTCAGCCGCCTCCAACCTTCCGGAACACATTATTAATCGGCAGCACAATCAGATTCAGAAACGCTTAGCACGATCCGATTTGCCACCAATCAGCATCGAGCGAATTAGAGGCGAATCTGTGGGGCAAGGAACGCTTGTATTTCTGAACGCAGAGTTTGAGAATGCTCAAGCCGGATTCTCTGCGCTCGGTGCTCGCGGGAAACGTGCCGAGCAGGTTGCGGATGAAGCGTGCCAAGCATTGCAGCATTTTCTGGCATCAGACGCAGCGATTGACCCTTATCTGGCAGATCAACTTATTCTTCCGATGGCGCTTGCAACGGGAGAATCCCGCTTCACAACCTCCCAAGTTACGCGACATCTTACCACAAACATCTGGCTGGTCCAACAGTTCCTACCTGTTCGATTTGAAGTGAATGGTGCTGAAAATGAGCCAGGGGAAGTGATAAAGACGGAGAGTTGAATACCAGATTTCCTCCCAAGAACCGGGGTACTGCCAGACTTCTCCAACGAAGCAGATGAAACCATTTATAGTAGATCTAAGAATTAATGGGACACGCCAAACCGGGGCGGTTAGGAAAACGAAACTACCGTTTGGTAGGCGCTGTTTCTAACTGCGCCTATTCGGTGCGGTTGGAAACCGCACCTACCGGTGGGCGAAAGTGTTCATTTGTTTTTAACATCCACCATAATTGAGCTATCAAATTGAATAATCGAGCAATCGACGAACTCATGCAGCAAGGCATTTATGGGAAAATCTTCCCGGGTGCCGTGGCCTATATCGCCGAACGCGGCGCAGCCCCATACTGCGAAGCGTTTGGGTCCCGGATGCGCAGCCCCGAAATTAAGCCGATGCAGTGCAACACCATATTCGATCTTGCCTCCCTCACCAAACCAATTGTGACTGCAACGCTTATTATGCGACTCGTTGAGGCTGGAACCGTTAAACTCAACGGATCGGTTCAGAACTATCTTCCTGAATTTAGCCATTCGGAAATAACCATCTCTCATCTTTTGACCCATAGCTCCGGGCTGCCAGCGTGGCGCGCACTATACTTGGAATCACCAACTAAAGATGGGGTTGTTCACTATCTTAGCCATGTCCCTTTGGACTACCAGACAGGAACACAGGTGGTGTATAGCTGCTTGGGCTATGTCCTTCTCGGAAAGCTGATTGAGCGCCTAACAGCTGAACCGCTAGATATCCTCGCAGAAAAATGGATTTTTCGACCGCTTGGAATGAACCGGACACGGTATAACCCACCGCCGAGATGGTCCAATTGCTGCGCGGCGACGGAGGATTCGAACAACTTTGAGAAACGGATGGTGGACTATCAAGCACATGATTGGCGTGAAGGGGTCATCGTTGGTGAGGTCCATGACGAAAATGCCCATTTTCTCGGCGGGGTTTCAGGCAATGCAGGGCTGTTTTCAACAGCTACAGATATTAGCAAATTCTGCCAAATGTTAGTCAACCGTGGAGACGGTGTCTTGCGGCCGGAGAGTATCGATCAACTGGCAGCAATTCATACGACTAAGTTAAATGAATCACGCGGCATCGGATGGATTATATTAGAAGATGACTCGCTCTACCATACCGGATTTACGGGAACGTCAATTCGAGTCAATATAGAGAGGAAATTGTACGCTATCCTACTGACGAACCGGGTTCATCCGGATGCGTCACGTACGGGTATCGCTGATTTTCGATCTAATTTTTATGAATCTATTTTTTAGCTTTGGAAAGGATATTATCAACATGCAAGAAACGTTGAATGGGGCTATAACCAGCATCAAAGGATCATTAACACAGGTATTAGGAGACTCTATAACTAGTGTCCTGTATGCCATCCTAATTTTAATTGGGTTACTGATTGCTTATAAAGTATCGAAGCGATTGATTATCGGTGCAATGCATATTCAGGATCGCACGGATAATCAAGTTCGGCAGTTCATGGCGATGTGGAGATATGGATTTCTGTTGGCATGTATTGTCTTTGTAATTGTGAGTTTGTCAGGATCACTAGCTGCGATGGGATTGACTGTCGCTTTTGTCAGTATGATTCTAGGTTGGTCACTCCAGCGTCCCGTAACGGGAGTCGCGGCATGGTTGATGGTGATGATTAAGCGCCCCTTTATGATTGGTGACCGCATTATTATTCAGGGGGTACGTGGTGATGTCTTAGAGATCTCACCCACACACATTCTACTCGGCGAAGTTGGCGGCACCGTAGGTGGTGAGGAGTCATCTAATCGCGGTATTCTGATTCCCAACGCAGTGTTGTTCGATCAGATGGTAATCAATTACGCTGTTTCCGAGGAGACGAAATATATCTTGGATGAGGTGCCCGTGAGGGTATCTTACGATTCGGATTATAAATTGGCGGAGCAAACATTAATTGGATGTGCTCAGGAGGTGACAGAGGAAATCATCAAAGATACTGGCAGAGCGCCCGAAGTGCGTGCAGAATTCTTTGATTCAGGGGTATTCATGCGTCTGCGGTATCAATCGATTGCTGTGGACAGACAGAAAATATCGACTGCAATTGTCGCAAAAGTTGTGGAAGCCTTTAGTAACAGTGATCAGCTGGGCTTTGCCTACCCCCATTCTGCTATAGAGTATAAACTATCTGAGACCGCTTCTTTGCCACCGATGTTTAAAGAGGTTTCTCTTAATCAAGAAGTTGACTGAATCGATCATTCTATATTTTCCCTGGTCCCGGTAGGTGCGGCTTGCGCCCACACCGGCATTGCTTGGAAATTACCGAATTAATAAACTAACCTTCATACAGTTTACGCTATATTTGGCAGATTGCCCCATGATTACGGCGTTTGCCGAATGAACAGCTTCAAAATGTCAAAACGCCCTAGTACACTGTCAGGCAAATTATGCTTGTGTATACTGATTGAAAGCAAACCATAACATATATAATATGAGGGGTGTGCATGTGTAGCAATCTTAGTAGATTAACCGTATTGCTTGCATACACATTGCACTCCGCTGGAGCGCAGGCATTGACCTTATCGCCGTTCTATAGACATATCGCTCCGCTGGAGCGAAGGTTTCTGTCGGATCATCAGGACTTTTGCGTATTCGGCTTACTGAAAGAACATGAGTCTAGCAGCAGTTTTGTTTGCTTATTGATATTTTCTACGTAATCAGCTGGCTCCTTGATTCAAACAATAATGATGCACCGCCCTCATATAATATAGTGGATCTTAGAATTAATAAGACACGCCAAACCGGTGCGGTTAGAAACCGCACCTACCGGGGGACGAAAGTGTCCATTTATTTCTTGTATTCACTATAATTGCAAAACTTATCTGATTGAGTACTAGCGTGGGAAGTGCTACCCAAGACGATACGAATCTTGCTCAACTCAAAAAATATTTAGGAAAACATAAAAATTGCAAACATGTGCATAATAAAATATGCTGCAGGCTTGGCTTGTCTACTTGCTCTGTGTACGAGTGCCAAAGCACAGGTCAACATTGAGACGAAGCGGCGATTAGACTCAAAGTTAGGTTGGTATAATGACATTGGTTTAAGTTTAAAATACCAATCTGGTAATACAGATCTACTCAAATTCGAGACCAGTTTGCGATCAGATTATTTGGTTGGCAAGTATCATACTTTCGGTATTCTTACCTTTCAACAAGCAAAACAAGGCGGGCAAGTGTATACCGATAAAGGATTCGTTCACTTGCGGGGTGCCCGTTCTATCAGTGCGCATCTAGGCATAGAGCTATTTCTTCAGAAACAGTATAATGAATCAATTCTGTTACAAGATAGGAATCTGGCTGGCGGCGGTATTCGTATTTCAGTTGTCAAACAGCGTAAGAACACGAAAAACAGTACGGGACTAAACCTTTATCTCGGCGTTGGGGCGATGTGGGAAAACGAGACAATAAATGACAAGGAACATGGCGAGATAGACACCAATATTATCCGTTCCACCAATTACGTCTCTGGGATATGGCGACTTGATAAACGATTCACGCTCATCGTAACCGGCTATTATCAACCGTATCTCCAACGTTTTTCCGATTTTCGCATTCTATCTGAAAGCCGTTTAGATTTTCGTGCGACGGAGAAGGTGTCATTCAACATCCGATTGAATTTTCGGCACGATAGCAAACCACCGAGTAGTGTTAAGGCACACGATTTAGAAATTGTCAATGGGTTGAGTTACAAGTTTTGAATAGAATCCTACGTGCAAATCCATCATATCGCCTATTCCGGAAGAGTTTTGATGTTTGTGCAATAATGTTTTCCGAATAATGAGGAGAAATTTATGAGTAGAAACACGTACGCTACTATTTGGATAGGAATTTTATCATTAGTTTTTGTCTCGGCAATTTATGGACAGGAAGGGCAAACTGAGATTGCAGGGGAGACAGTACTGGCATACGGGGGCCCACCGGATCCAGAAGATATGGCATTGAGAGAAGTCGGACTATCGGGAATTGGATTCACTTGGATTGATGATGATCCCTTCTTGCGATTCCAGTTACAGCCTGAGATAGATCTCGGCAAAATCGGATTTGGATTAGATATTGTGCTCCTTTACAACGCTTTTGCTGAGGAAGAAGAGAGGAAGATTCTTGCTGAGGATGGTGAGACCTGGGATGACATCAGCACGCTGCTGCGGACAGTCCGTTATCTGCGTTATGGCCATCCAAGCGAAACGTTTTACACCCGTTTTGGTGAGTTGGACTATGTGACTATCGGTCACGGTTTTATTATGTCAGGATATTCCAACTATGACCGTCGAGGCTTGCGGCTCAACCTCAGCTCGAAAACGAAGAAGATTGGGATTGAAACAGTTATAAACAACGTCGGTGCACCAACCGTTTTTGGCGGACGGTTATTTGTGCGTCCTTTGCAAAAGGAGGAGGGTGGTATACCGGTCCTCAACAGTCTGGAATTCGGCGGGACATATCTGATGGACATTGACCCCAATCAAATTCCTGATAACACACAGCTGCCAGAAACAATTGACGAGGAGCCGCTGATGGCATTGGGTGCTGATGTTGGCTTCCCACTTATTCATAACAAGTCACTGCGATTAGATATATACAATGATGTGGCTTTCTTAAACACGAAATTGAGTGCGGACACACCTGGGCAGACCGAGAATGCGATAGGAAATGCTACCGGGATCGGTTTATCGCTGGCCCAAGCCCTTTTTAAGGTAGAGTACCGTATCTTTGGGGAAGGATTTTACCCAACTATTTTTGACTATACTTATGATGCTGCCAAAGGCGACGGTCCTGATTTTTTGGGGCTAGATGAGGAGGGCGGGGAAGGTCAAGAGAGACGGGGTTACTTTTCGATGATCGCCGTCAGAGTAATTCCGCAGGTTGATTTCATAGCAACTTTTGAGGATTATACTACCGTAGAGCCCAAATTATACGTCGGCATTACAGAGTCTGGTATATTGGATCGGCTATCATTCCGGGCATTCTATGTGAAACGCAACATCGGTGAACCGGATCCCGGCTTTCCAGTGGAAGCGGGGAGTGAAGATCCAGATTTTGTCCAAGACCTTTTCCGTCTTGACAATAAATCTGCATTCGCGGTTCGAATCGGATATGAGATCTTTCCGAGGTTTGAGGTTGCGATGCTCCGGGAATACCGTTTCCAGCAGATAGCGGATGCAGCGGGTGAAACCCGCTTTGAACCAATTCATAAAACCTCGGTGGAAGTCGGTTTTAGACTGAACTTCTGAGGTGAACAGTGTTGCCAGTAAAAAGCTTCCGCTGCTGCAATAATCTGGTTACAATAAGATGTCAATGGGTCCGATACTATTTGAGAGAGGATGTTCAAACGTGAAGCGGGCACTGACGCTATTCTTCATTGGCACCTTGATATCTTCTACGGTCTTTGCCCAACAAGTTGATTACAAGGTCCCAAAGCAACTGGAGGCTGAAGATTTTCAGCTGCCACAGGATAAGGAATTACTAACGAAATTTGACTCGGTAAAAATTCCGGCACTGATACGCCCCATGCTCAAAACGGATGAGGAATATATCGTTCCGTGGTTGCGCAAACATACTGCCGACGCTCAGGATTATGAATTGACTATTAAAATGATGCGGCAAGGGGTAGCAGTAACGGAAAAACAGTTTGCATGGGTGAAGTCAGAGGTGGATGCCTGTGCAAGAATTTTACATATTTCTCCTCCACCGGCTGTTTTTATTATTGGCAGAGGAGGAATGAAGGCGGATGCGGTTAATTTCAAAACACCCTTTATCGTCCTTCCGTCTGAGTTGGTTGACAAATCAAGCCCTAAGGCACTGCGGTTCGCCATCGGTCGTCAGATGGGACATATTAAATGCGATCATGTGTTTTACAAAGCGTTAACCTCCAAAGCCACTGGTTCACTTGGATTTGTGTTGGGAAAATGGGGTCAAGAGCTGCTTAACGCATTCTTTGGGAAGGTTAGTGATCTGGCCCTCGTGGATTGGATATTAGCTCACGAAATATCTGCTGACCGTGCGGGTCTCATCGCATGTCAAGATTTGGCAGTTGCTCAACGGGCACTGCTGAATTTTAAGTTAGCAATCTCATTTGAGGGCATCGAACTAAACGTTGAGGATTATCTTGAACAGGCGAAAATTGCACAAAAAAGACAGAAAATAACTTTAGAAAAGCTGCCGGAACCGGTACAGAAGGGAATTGGCCATTGGCAGCGATCAGAACGGTTGCAATCCGAGCATCCCTTCATACTTCAACGGATTAAACACTTACAAGAATATGCAGAATCCGACGCATATCAGCAGCTATTTGAGCCATCTGAATAGGGGACGATGACGTCGCAATTTGGGAAACACTCAAAGAGGCTCCCAAAGTAAATGAGTTGAAGGGAACAGTGTTCGCGGTTGCCTACGATAAGCCCTAGGGGGAAATAGAAACCCGTATAAAATTGGTGGGAAACGGAAGTCTCCATTCCATTACATCCCTATCATAGGGGCGAGATTCCTTCGCCTTGTCTCGATTTCCTTGAGGATTGTCGCATTGCGGAACGGGTTGAGAAACCCAACCCCTACAGGAATTTTTCCAATGTCGGGGCATCACTATTGGCTCAATTTTCAAACTTCAACAGAACTTAGCAACTCGGGTTAATAGTTTCTATGGTGAATTAGAGAAATAAGAGGACATTTACCAATAACTTTGACCTTCTTGAAGTTTTCAAAGTCCCCCTGAAAAGGGGGATTTAGGGGGTTGGCTGTGCGTTAGGAATGCCTAAGTAATTCTGAAATCTACCATAAACTAGCATCTAATTTATGAGTCATGTAGTAAAAGAGGTAAGGAAAGTCAAAATGTACAAAATTAAATTACCTTGTTATCTAGTGGGTAGCTGCTATATTTTCTTAACATGCAGCTTCCTACTGCTCTTCTCAGATTCGGAGGTTATTGCGGCAGATCAATCAAGTATAAATAGCGAAAAGGAATATATCTATCTGCCGCTTGCTCTTTCGATTGTCCCGCAAGTGAGTTCCGTTGAGTACGAACCGAACGAGGTGCCCCATTTGTCCTTTAATCTCTTAGCTGGATACTATGCCAAACTGGATGGATTTGAATTGGGCGGACTTGCTAATTTGCAGACGGAGGAAGTATACGGCGTGCAAATTGCCGGGCTGACAAACGTCGTTGGTGGTGACGTCAAGGGTTTTCAGGCTGCAGCCGGGCTTAATCTCGCTCGTACTGATCTCAAGGGATTACAGGTAGCACTCGGTGCGAACATTGTCCCGGGCAATGTTGAGGGATTCCAAGCTGCCTACGGACTCAATTTGGCTGGCAGCAACCTTGATGGAATCCAGATATCAGCAGCTGCAAATATCGTTGACGGATACGTTGAGGGCGCCCAGGGCTCCTATGGATTCAACATCGCCCGCGGTGATCTCAAGGGATTACAGGTTGCGAGAGGTGCGAATATTGCGGGTGGCAGCGTCAGGGGGTTCCAGGGTGCTTATGGACTTAACTTGGGGACCGATATCCACGGTTTGCAACTCAGTGCACTCAATATTGGACGTGGACGTGTCGGTGGAACGCAGGTTGGCGTTATCAATATCGCTCGAAGCGTGACGGGACTCCAGTTGGGGGTCGTTAATATATCAGGAAGCAATACCGGTACTTCGATTGGATTGTTTAGTTTTGCCAAAAGTAAATCCCTGCATCCTCGTTTTTGGACCACTGATACTGAAAACGCGAACGTGGGGCTGCGGTTCGGCAGCAGCCGCAGCTATAACCTATTGATGGTGGGTGCTCAACAAAACTCGGATCCAATGCGGTGGTCTTACGGGATTGGCATGGGCGGGCATACTCCGCTTAACCGCCGTTTCTTTATGAACATTGATGGAGTTGTTCGACATGTTCACTACGGCGTGTGGGATAAAGATAATCAGGACAACTTCCTGACCAAACTGCGCGTTGCTATAGGTTGGGAACAGTATGAGCGTTTGAGTGTCTTTGCTGGTGTTGCACTGAATGTATTCCTGTCGGGCGAAAGTGAAGCCTCCGATTTTGCCTACGGTCTAGATTACTTGACAGAATGGGGCGACGTGAAAATTCGTCTTTGGCCCGGAATTTTCGCCGGTGTTCAGTTTTAGGTGTCGTTACACCAAAGGAAACTGTCCTTAGTGCCAAACCCAGATGCAGCGGAGAAAACTTAGAACGTATATGAACCGACGGACGAAACTCCTCCTTAGCATTGTAGGCGGGGTTGTATTCATTTTACTATGTTTTTTCTTCTTCTTGCGGAGGCAAAAAGAGGTGGATATCTCGATTGTGCCGCCCGCGCCACCGCGCTATGTTACACCCGTTCCACCACCGCCGCTTATACCTTCGACTATTGCGGTTAGGGCAACGCTGCCGATCGAAGATCTTGAAAGCCTTGCTGCGTCAGCACTTGGTGATTATCTACGCAACCCTATCCATAGTAAAAATGACTCGATAGAATACTATGTGACGTTAGCGTTGCGTGAACTCACCATGAAAGGTTCAGAAGGTTCGCCGCAAGGATATAGCTCCGACGAACAGGTAATTGAGGCGGAGGCGCTACTCACCTTTAACGGTTGGGCACGCGTCTATAAGCAAATTTTTGGAAAAACGCTGCAAAAACGGGAAGATGTTACTGGTAATGCAATTGCCAAATTACAACTTGGATTAACATTCCATCCGGACTGGACCGTTACCGCGATAGCGCACTCGGACCTTCTTATCCAACAGGCGGAAATTGAGATTTTGGGCTTAAAGGTCTCGATACGCAGGCCCCTTACAAAATTGATAAAGGAATCAGTCCTCCCTAAATTAGAGAATAAAATTGTTAACTACATCACCCAGATAGAGATAAAAAGTCGTGTCTCCGGTTTGTGGACACGACTCTACGAACCGATAGTCGTGAATTCGGAGCCACCTATTCTGCTTTCAATCGAACCGTTAGAGATTCTCGCGCAACAACCCTCAAGCGATGCGGAAACAGTTTACCTCCATTTTGGGATAAAAACCCACATCAAGGCGCACATTGGAGATGAATCTCGGGTTGCGCCCGATGTAACAGAGACAGAGATTTCACCGATGGAAGACGGGGAAGGACTAAAAAAAGAGATACCAGACCTCCATTTTGTGGACTCTCTTGAATCAGGATACAGCGTTACGGCGCCGCTCCTTGTCACTTACACAACCATTGAACAGCTAGCACGTCCGCATGTAGAGAAAGCACATCAGATTAAAGGGATCGAGACGTTCGTTGATAGCTTAACCATCTACGGGAGTGAAACTAAACTTGTTGCTGGGATCTCTTTCAGGATGCCGAAACTCCGTGCGAACGGACAGGTCTATCTCCTCGGCACGCCTCACTATAATCCTGATGAGATGATACTTTCAGTTACCGATTTTGGCTACACACTTACAACGCGAAATCTACTTATAGAGATGGCAGAGGGTATAGGTGGGAGTGCATTTCCTCATCTGCGTGAGGAAGTAGAATCGAAACTTGTCTTTTCGTTGGAGGAGCGGTTGAAGCTGTTGCGGGAAAGGCTCCAAGCAGCGATTGAAAATCGGACCATTGCTTCCTATATTCGCTTACGTGGTACTGTGGATACGATAACTCCAGAAGGACTCTATCTGACCTCGGAGGGTATCCGTATTCCCGTCCACTTGGAGGGAGAACTTCGCAGTGAGGTTGAGCTATACTCTTCAAGAGATTCTGATCAGGCATCCACTTCCGAGTTGGTTGAAGAGTTGGTTGAAGATGCACAAACCTCCTTTGACCAAAGCAACGAGTAAAGTCACTTCAGTTGCTAGGTTCTGTTGACATTTCATTGCAACCAGACAATCGGGTGGGCGGCATAGACACACGGTCCTTCGTAGGGGTTGGGTTTCCCCAACCCCTTGTTCGCACGTCAGAGACGATTTCGGGTTTCTGTAGGTCGATTTTCCAAAACCGACATTTCAGCGTCGAGATATGAATCTCGATCTACAATCGACAATCTATTTGCCCCGTCCTGTTTGGGTTTGCCAACCCGTTGGACGAGGAAACCTCGCCCCTACCATTCTAAGCTGCTTTACAAATGTCAACACGCCCTAACGACTCAATATGCCTCTACCTCCTTACCGATTGTAGCTACTAAAACCTCTACTCGTCGATAACAAACCAGAGAACTAACGCAGCCTTATTCTCTCCCGGATCATTGAACCAATAAACCCTGCACCAACGGTTTGAAAACGATGTCTGAAGCCCTCTACAGTGCCACGCAATGGCTGTCTGGTCAACGAGGATTCGGTAAATCTTTCTAGGCAACTCAAACTCACGTATACGGTCAGACAGATTGCGCTGTTCAAATATCTGCTTGCCGTTCATCGTCAGCCTCACCTGTTGAATACAAATCTTTGTTCGGCAGTTTATCGTTTTTGTCATCATCCCATCTGTCGCTTCGTGTTTGGGCGCAATAACCGGGCGTGGTAGCCCCGCCGATAAATAGGTCGAGACTCTAAACTCTTTCTTTACCTCTGGATTTCTCCCAACCCAACGTTGCTAGGCTTATCGTGGACAATAACACTATTCCCTCTCCGCAGCAAGAGCAATTTGTCGTGTCTGCTTACGTATTGCGTATTACGTTTCCACCTAATCAATTGCAATCCGCTCAATTGAATGGACAAAGAGTACATCATTCGCACCCGTGTAACGCCGCAGCGTTTGGGTCACTGCTTCCGGTTCGAGATTTTCCCCTGTTACACCCGCAATAACTAAATCAGCCTGCGAAGAGTGGTGGGCAACCTCTTCCTCCAAGGCTTCTCCATTGCTGCACGAAACAGCAGTCACATTCTGTGCTGAAATCGGCAGCCGTCCTTCCTTCATCCACGCTGAGAGTCTGTCCGTCTCACGTTCAGCATCCATAGATTCAAAACACGCAAAGAGCTGAATCTCAGCGCGCCGCCATTCCGGGTGCCCCACGATGATATATGCAAGCAATAGCATCATTGGAGCGTTCATCAGGTTCTCCTCCGTCACCCACACATGGATCGAAGATCGATAGCCGAATCGGTATTTGGTCGATCGCAAAATCAGGACATTGAACATCGAATTCATAGCGAGCTGAGCCCCTTGTCCGATATCATTAATCTCATCAATATTTTCCCGATCAAACTCAAAGAGAATGGAGTTGTTTGGTAAACCAGAAATCCCTGGCATCTGCAGCGTCTGTGCAACAGCGAGCTGGAATGTCGGGCAAATCAGGGTATCAACAAAGATGCCTGCCCTACTGATTTCTGTCCGCTGAATTAATTCGTCAACATGAAGGCGCGCATCAATTTCATTAAGGAACGAATAATCACCATGGTAGAACTGGAGGAAATGACCAAACCCATGCCGATGACATATCCAACGAAGCAGATCGAAATGCCCAAGCCGCCGTTCACCAAATTGGGTTACCGCGATGATCGATGGACGCCACCCTCCTTCAGACGAAATCACACGGTTCTTCTGTAGGGTAATCTGCAGCCAGCGGGTTAGTTGGAACATCGTCCCTTGGAAGATCGCCGTTAAGTCGCGCTGCCCGCGATAGGTATGGCGAAGTCCGAGATAGATTGCTAGCATGAGAATGATTGAGAGGAACGCATACAGCACATTTATCTGAATCATCATCAAGCCGCACATCACAGTGCCAACCAATGACAAGTACCACCGAGAATGAAACGTGGGACGATAGGACGGATTGCCTGCGAAGTGCTCAAGGAATGACACCGCACAGAGGACACCGTATGTCACAATGAAGAACATGGTGAGAATTCGAGCGATAAAGTCCACATCGCCAGCTACCACGAACACAATCGCTATTGCACCCGACACGCAAGTTGCATACACCGGTTCCTGCGTCTGACCTACCCCTTTTTCCATCAGACGATTCAACTTCGAGAGCGGCAGCACATTGTCACGACCAAGCATCTGGAGCGTTCTGGGAGCAACCAAAATGGAGCCAAGAGCGGAGGACAGCGCGGCTGCACCCAACCCAACGTAGATTGCAGGACCCCACAGGGCAATCTTTGTCATAATAAACTGATCAGCGGCAAGTGCCTCAGGTGTGGCGCTCTGGGCAAGCTTGACAGCGACGAGCGCGTATATGACCATGCCTGCGATCGTCGCACCGATTGTGCCGAGCGGTATGCTCCGCTGAGGGTCTTTCAGGTCCCCGGATAGCCCAAGCCCTGCAATCATACCTGTGAAGGCAGGAAAACAGATGGCGAAAACCGTGCCGAAGCTATCGGCACCTTCGATACGGGCTGTGATGTTCAGGCCTTCCGGGCGTATATCTGCGGGTGCTTCCCCCAAAAAGAACATACCGATTGAGGCCGCTAGGATTGCGCTGACCGCCCACAGGGCCCATATCCCCATATCGGCTCCCTTAGTTAACATCAGTACAATAAGGAGGAGCGTGCACGGAACACTCACCCAACGGGCATCAAGTTTTAATTCATATGTAGCAGCCACCCATTCATAGAGCGGTTGCAAAGCCTCTGCAAACGCAACCATATAGAAGGCAATTGAGATCGCTTGGGAAAGATATAGGGTAATCCCGATAGTTCCGCCGATGGTTGGCCCAAAGGAACGACTGACTATGTAATACGCGCCGCCGCCCGCCACGCGGCGGTTTGTTGCAATCTCGGATACCGCCAACACTGTGGGAATGGTCACCAAATGTCCGAGAGCGATAATTGCCAAGCTGCCCCAAAGTCCTACATGACCGACAGCGTAACCAAACCGCAAAAAAAGAATTGCACCCAGAATGGTACAAATTGAGGTGAGGAAAACAGGGGCGGTCCCGAAGCCGTGCCCATCTTGAGAATGTGAGACACCGCTGCTGGAGGTCACACCGGATTGTTGTGTCGGATTTGAAAACATTAAAATGATTTCTCCTTCATCAAAATGTCAACACCCCCTAACTTGATTCGTCGGATTCTTCTTTACCCTTATCACCGGAGCGGGTATCAGCCAGTTCGGACTTCTTCTCAACAAAAGCGGTTTTCCCAGCATCAACAGCTGCCTTCACACTTTCCGTCGCATCGTCTACCTGTGCTTTTCCTTTCCCCAGCAAATCAGTAACCTTTTCGGTTGTTACATCTTTTGCACGATGGGTAGTGCTGGCAACTTTCTCCTTGACCTCCATCGAAGCATCACGAATCTTCTGCCGTGTTTTTTTACCACTCATGGGTGCAAAGAGCAACCCGAGTGCTGAACCGATGACGCCTCCCGAAAGGAACGCCAAAAATGCACCAAACTTATTACCTTGTTTTTCGCTACACATTTGCATAACCTCCTTAGTGTTAGTTGGTTTAAGTTGCTAGTTGATGAATCAAAGGTTCTACATAGAAATCTACCTGTTTTGTTCTGTGGGAGTTTCATCTTCTGAATGTGATGGATCAGATTTCCACGACCGGTTAAATACCTTCCATCCTGCTTTAAGTGCACTCCATGCGCTGATAAAATTTGTAACAGGTCCAGAAACTTGATCGCGGTAGTATTCTGCCTGCTTGATTGCTGTTTGCGAAAAATCCTTCACGGTATCAACTACTGCATCTATTTTCGCAACGTTCTGGTTAACAGTTTCTGTTATTTCTTGGATGTTCTGCATTGCCGGTCGAATTTCGGATTCACTAATCTGCCCAATGGAAGCAGCAATACGCTTGGTAGTCTCAAGCAACTGAGGCAGTTCTCGATTCAACGTGATAGCCGCTCTATCCACAGATCTGAATAAGGAACTTGCAACAGCACTCGCAGCTTTATGTATATCAACCAACTCTTCAATGGCTTTGAGGAGATTGAAGACGTTTTCATCTAGCAGGGCTTCTACTGATTTCAGAGTTTTCCCAATCCGAAATGCTAGCCATATAAAAACGACAGAAAGCACCGTTAACAATAAACCCAGAGGGATTTGCCAATAAAGCGAGGGATTCATATTAAGCAAAATATCCATACTTACTCCTTACAGAATCGAGGTGTATTAACATTTGAAAGATTTACGCTCATGTTAAGAAAGGGGGCAAAGAAACCGAGTTTTCCCGAAAAATCTCGGTTTCTCTAAGCGATTTGCACCTTCTTTTAATATGAGCCAAGATTTATTTCATCTGCCAAAATGGGCGACAGCCAAACGTCAAGACGGCCTAGCAACTTGAATCAAATCATGTCCATTCTGGTGATATGTCTCAATAGAGGGGTATGGGGGACTTCGCAGAATGGAAGAAGATACCTTACACTTTACGAAGTCGCTGTAAGTCCCATAGTATTGACGCTCCGTCTATTTAGAAGACGCGGTAGTTGAGTAGCACCGTAAAATTGCTGGTAATGTCTTCATCAGGTACGATTTCAATCTGTTGTGTTGCCACAAGATTGAGGTTATTCTCAATATAGTAGATGAACGAAACACCTAATGCCTGACTATTCTGCACATCCTCACCGTCGAGTTTGGACAACTGAAACAGATGTCTAAGACGCAGGTCAATTCGGTTAGACAACTCGTAGGAAAGATCGCTTGACAGTGACAGTGAGTATGCAGAGCCAAAGCTATCAAAGGGCGTGTTCATGGTAATACGCTCACTGATTTGCCATTGCCACGCTATCGGACGTGCGTAGCTCGCAGTCACATCAAGATTCGCTATTGGACGATCCTGGTCCTCATACGGCGTGGTAATATCGAATTTGGAACCAAGCGCTACGTCCCAGCCGTAGAATCGATCTGCGATATCCTCACGTTCAAGAACCTCTTCGATACGAAGAATCGCAATTGCACCAAGCCGACCTTCTTTGAGCAGACCGGATTCACGCATAACCGCTTCCATGGCTTCGTACCACTCTTTTTCGTAGGTCTCGCCATATCTATCTTTGTATTCGTTTTCGCGATTGATAGTCTTACTCAATTCAAGAATCGCGTCCTTGGGCAAATGGCCGCTAAGCTCCCCCTCGTCAATAAGAAATGCTTCGATGCGAACGGCTTTTGCCAGCGCGGTTGCCTCAATAAATCGTCCATATCCCAATCCAACAGTCACGGCAGAAGCGGGCCGATCATACACCTTCTGCAGGTCTGAGCTGGCGCGGATAGAACCGAAGCTATCTCTGAGCAACGGATTGTCTTCCATCAGGTATTTTTTGACGCCGGCATCCCCGTTGACTTGATAATTATTTTCATACTCGTCGGTTTCTATGTTTTTATCCACCAGACCAGATCCAATAATATCAATCGAATAACCAAACGGCAACGAGTCATAAAATCGTTTGTAAATGCCGCCGATGTTACCTTTGCTGGTGGTCGCAGTCGATCCCGATGTTGCATGGTTCATAGCAAAATCAACCAAAAGTCGGTCCGCAGCACTGACTGGGACTTCGTAGTCAGTGACAGATACATTTTGTGCAAACGCATTGTTTGCAACAAACATAAATCCTACAACTAGTGCAAGTAATACTCCTAAGCAAACGACACAGTTCCTCAACATAATTAATCTCCCTTTTGTAAATGTTTTGGTAGTCAATGATGTGCCAAGTTAATTCAGACTAAAAATAAGCAAAATTAAAAGACACATTCAACGCAATATAGCGCAAGTACTATGCCATCAACGCAGCCCGATCTATGTTCAATTATTTTTGAGTTGACGGGAAGCCTTACCAAATCTGGACAACTCTGGATTGACGATAGTTCTTCCTATATCAAAAAAAATTACACAGGGACGATTATTATTTTAATGTATTTTTCTGATGCCTGAAAAAGCTAACCACTATCCTTTGGAAAAATCGGCAAAAAAGATTTGATTTCCGCTATTGCCTCAAGTAGAATATAGTCAGTTGAAGAAACCACTCCGAGCATTAAATTTGGGGCAGGCAGTTGAGAGAATTTGCGCTCTTGGCTCTCAGTGATTTACCGCCGCATTTAAAACATGCACGTCCTGAATCAGCGCTGTGCCATGCAAGCGCGCCTAAACTTAATTGCATTGCCTACCATCTCCACCTACTTGGAAACAGTTATGAATGATAATTACCCGAAACAAACATCGAATTTCCTAGATATAGATGCACCTGGGATCTTAGAGGATATAGTAGAGGCACTACCCTCCAATGTTGCTTTCCTGCCATCTGAGGAAATGTTGCGGGTTTATAAACTCGCTCATATGATTGCCCAGTCTTCAAACACCACTATAGTACTTAGTGGAGAGAGCGGCGTTGGGAAAGAAGGAATTGCACAGCTTATTTATAAACTTGGTCATCGAAAAGGGAAGCCATTCACCGCAGTAAATTGCGCGAGTTTTCAGAATAACGAACAGTTAGCCCTTAGTCAGATTTTTGGCCATATAAAAGGAGCATATACTGGCGCAGATAGAGCGAACCCTGGGCTCATTCTTGAAACTGTCAGTCAGGATCTAGCTCTTGACGAAGAAAAGGTGTGGTATAAACTCCCGAAAGACGAGGAGGGTGGCATCTTATTTCTCGATGAAATTCACACCCTGCCTTTGGTTGTTCGATCACAATTACTTGCTTTCTTAGACTCTTATGCGTTCCGACCACTAGGGGGAGGACACAGACATGAGCGAAAGGTCAATATCCAGATCATTGCAGCGACCAACCAAGATCCCCACGACGCATTAGGTCCAATAGATTTTCAGCAAAGACTGATGCAAGCGCACATCCATGTTCCGCCCTTGCGGGAACGACCAGAAGACATTCCAGAACTGATACGAAATTTCATCAAGGACCACAACGATCTGCATAAGACAAAAATTAATATTACGCCGGACGCGCTGAGTGAACTTATTGATCGAAGATGGGACGGCAATATTCGCGAGTTGAAAAAGATAATTAACCAAGCTCACATCGTAGCAGCTTCAGAAAATATAGAATTGGATGCACGAGCTGTAGAACTCGCGTTTTACATGGTAAAACATGGAGACCTCCCGGAGTACATGCAGCCCCAAACAAAAGAAAGGATACAGCTTTTATGGGGGAACTTATCCCCAAAAGAGCTTTGGCTGAGTTTGCATCAGGATTTTCCAGCACGTGAATTTGACAGATTGCCCGAGGCTGAACAGCTATTTCATATTCGTACAGCGGCAGCGATGTTATCATCAACTGTGGGAAACCCAGATTCTTCAGAAGATTCTTCGGAGCAGGGTGGTATAATGCCAACTCCCATTTCAATACCAAGCGATTTATTAGCCGAACTGACGGCAGAGTTCAAGGCAATCGAGGACTTTCTCAACAGCCAGAGGCAGGGATCCAAGAACCGAAGGCGAGGTCGTCCCCCTATAGAAATAGAGAATATCCTAGGAGCGCATTATTACATAGCCAAGTACCATTATGACTGGGACGATCTAAAATCGCTGCCGGACTCAGAGATGGATTATCCCTCACACGATACCTATAACCGCTTTTTTGCAGAGCAGCCTTATGAAATGGGACCAGGTAGTAATATAGCAACAGATAAAGCAAACATGACAGCGCTGCAAGACAGCATTGAGAACTATATTAGTGAGTATGCTGCATACGAGAACATGGTGCAAATCCCAGCCGGTGAATTTTACATGGGCAGTAACACTGAAGAGGCTGAAGATGACGCAAAACCTCAGCATCGCGTTATTGTGGAGGAGTTCTCTATAGACCAGTGCGTGGTAACGAACGAGGAATATCAAACATTTGTTCTTGCCAATCCGGAGTGGCGCAAACCGTTGGATTGGGAAAAAAAAGATGCTAACCCCTACTATGATGCACATTATTTATCTCTTTGGACAGGGAATGACTACCCGAAAGGGAAAGGTAAGCATCCTGTGGTCTACGTGAGTTGGTATGCGGCGATGGCGTATGCACAGTGGTTAGGAAAGCGCCTTCCTACAGAAGCTGAGTGGGAAAAAGCGGCACGCGGCACCTTAGAAGATCAAGATTATCCGTGGGGCAATTCTATTACTGACAAACAGGCAAATTATCGATCTTTTGATAGACATTATGCACCGTCTCTAGCAATGGCTAAGAGTTATTACAACCCAGGCAGCCATTTGTATAATATAGTGGGCAATGTGTGGGAGTGGTGTTTGGATGACTATGATCGCGATTATTACTATAAGAAGCCGGAAAAGAATAACCCGTTGGCGACGAATGCAGGGATAGATCTCACATGGTTAGCGGAAAAGGACAATTTTACAAATCTTGATGGGGAGACCCGGGCGGTAACTCGAGGTGGAAGTTATGCAGATTGGCGCGAGACACTAAAAGTCTTTATACGTAATGCTAACACGAGAAGGTTGACCAATCCGACACTTGGCTTCAGATGCGTTCGTGAAGGGGCACGCAAGCACTAAAAGGGTATACCATGCTCCTTGACCGGCTGAAAAATAGATTCAAATTTCAGATTGAGCAGCTCTTGTTGCGTGGTGCGCATTCTCGGTTGCTATTTATTACATTACTGGTTGGCATAGTTGCTATCGGCGGCGGCTTGCTGGTGCAGACAACGGATGCTCCCTTTGATGGCAACAAAACAGCGATTTGGTGGGCATTTTTGCGTCTTACTGATCCGGGATACTTGGGTGACGATGAAGGCGTAGCTCGTCGCGCGATTTCAACGACGTTGACTGTGCTTGGATACGTTCTTTTCATGGGGTCATTGGTCGCGATTATGACACAGTGGCTCAATCAGAAGATTCGTAATTTTGAGAGTGGCCTCACCCCGATTGTGCGGCGCAATCACATCTTGATTTTGGGTTGGACCAACCGCACACCGGCCATTGTTGAGGAATTAATGCGCTCCGAAGAGCGTGTACGTCGGTTTCTAGACCGACTTGGCGTTCGTGGATTACATGTGGTAATCTTATCCGAAGATGTAAGTTTAGAGCGTACCATGGAATTGCGTAGTGCTCTTGGATCCCTATGGGATGCACGGAAGATTACATTTCGATCAGGGCTGCCACTGCGGATGGAGCATTTGGAACGCGTGGATTTCCGAAACGCCAGCGTCATTATTTTACCGGGGGCTGATTTTGCCTATGGCAGCGCAGATGAGTCTGATACACTTATTGTTAAAACGGTGCTATCAATAGCAAATCAACAGGGAGCTAGGAAAAGTCAACCCTTACCCTTGCTAGTGACGGAACTTTTTGATTCGAACAAAATTTCCATGGCACAAAAGGCGTATCAGGGGGTTCTGGAAATCTTGGCAACGGACGTGTTTATCACACGCTGCATGGCGCAGAACGTGCGCCATCCGGGATTGTCGCAGCTGTTCCACGAAATCTTGTCCCACAGACAGGGAAATTCTATCTATATCCGCACCTTTGAAGCGTTTACGGGTACTCTTTTTTGGGATTTGGTGAGTGCGTGTTCCGAGGCAATTTTGATCGGCGTAGTGCGTCCCCATCGTGAGGGCTATCTTTCTTTACTCAATCCATCTGTGGATCTGACTTTAGAATCGGAAGATCGCTTAGTCTTTTTATCCCAGACGTACCAAGATTGTGAAATACCGAAAGATTTCTCATCGGAACAATCACCGTCTCGACTTGAGCCTACATCGCCGCAGAGGTATCAAATTCAGACTGATCGCAAAAGACGTATCTTGATTTTGGGTTGGCATCACAAAGTGGCACCGCTGATTGGAGAGTTGGACGACTATCTGCTTGAACAGTTCGAGATCTCGACGCTATCTCGTAAGCCTACCGCTGAAAGAGAAACTGAATTGGCACAGCAAGCAATTGACCAAGACCGTGTGACAGTAAGCCATTATGAAGGCGACCTCACTGCTCTCTCGGATTTGGAAGCCATCAATCCAAGTAGCTATGATAATGTAGTAATGGTCGGGAATGATTGGTTAGAAACGCAAGAGAAATCTGATGCACGGACAATTACGGGACATCTGGTGTTAAAGAATATACTCGAGGGATCTGCTCAGAAGCCGCGGGTTTTAGTAGATCTGATGGACCCCAACAATATCGGGTTATTTCAGGATGAAGACACCGAAGTATTGATTACGCCAGTAATGGCAAGCCATGTATTGGCACAAGTTGCGTTGCGCCGGGAACTGAATGCCGTTTATGCAGAGCTGTTTGGTGCTAGTGGTGCAGAGATCTGTTTTCGACCGGTCACGGATTATAACATATTAGGTCAAAAGATCAGTTTTGCAGCACTCAAGGAAATAGCGGCATACCGGGGTGAAATCGCGTTGGGCATTCGCTTAAAAAATAGTTTGATTGAGTTGAATCCAGTACAAGACAAAACCTATGTGTTTCGGGAACAGGATGATTTGATTGTATTGGTTCGGGAGGATGCAGTATGAAAAACTTGCAAGAGATTCTTGATATGTTGAGGAAAAAACTTGTCTCTTTGGGAGATGTGACAATAACACCGGCTGTTCTGATAACGGTTGTGTTGATTCTGCTAGGAGCATTTTGGATGTCGCGTTTGTTGCGGGGTATGTTACGGCGCAATGTATTTAGACGGACGCATCTGACCATAGGCACACAGGAGACCATCGCGCGTATATTGCACTATATCATAATGTTACTGGGCGTATTTATCGCCATACAGCAGATTGGGGTGAACATCACAACCCTGGCTGCGATAGGTGCGGTATTGATGGTTGGAATCGGTTTAGGATTGCAAAATATTACTAGTAATTTCATCAGCGCCCTCATTCTATTATTTGAGCGCCCCGTACAAGTGGGCGATTTTGTCGAGGTCGGTGGCGTCCAAGGCCGTATTCGTTCGATCAAAACGCGTAGTTCAATAGTTGAAACGCTAGATAATGTGTCTATCATTGTACCCAATTTAAATTTCATCACTCAAAACGTAACGAACTGGAGTTATCGAGATTCAAAGGTGCGTATCCATGTATCTGTTGGCGTGTCCTACGGCTCAGATGTTGACTTGGTCGCAGAGACTCTGTTGCGTGTAGGTCGTTCCCATCAAGAGGTGTTATTGAATCCCGAACCGACAGTACAGTTTTTGGACTTTGGGGATAGCTCACTTAATTTTGATTTGCTAGTTTGGGTCAATGATGCCTCCCGCCAGTATATTATAAGGAGTGAACTGAATTTTGCTGTCGTAAAGGCGTTTCGAGAGCAAGGTATTACTATTCCATTCCCGCAGCGGGATTTGCACATTCAAAGTGCGATACCGATGGAATTTAGTCAGAGAAACAGACTTGAATAAGCTTGAACTCACTATGATAGAAGGCGGTTTAAGTATTTTATTCAGAGAGCGGATGTACCTTGTTGAGGATCGGTCCGTCGGATTAATCACCAACCAAACCGGAATTGACTCCCAATTTCGGAGTAGCCTGACGCTATTTGCGGAACACCCGGAAGTTGAGCTTACGGCGCTGTTTAGTCCTGAACATGGGATAGCGGGAAGTGCACAAGCTGGAATCCATGTTGCGTCTGAAAGCGGCAAGAGACAACATATACCGATTCATAGCCTCTATGGGAAGACGCGAGAGCCGACGGCGGAGATGCTCGCTGGCGTTGATGCGTTGGTATATGATATCCAAGATGTCGGTTCGCGTTTTTACACTTATATTTCGACGTTATTCCGATCGATGAGAGCGGCTGCAGCCAACCATGTGGACTTTATTGTCCTTGACCGTCCGAACCCAATTCGAGGCGATCGCGTTGAGGGCAATCTACTCCAGCCAGCGTTCCAATCCTTTGTTGGGGAGATGGCGATTCCAATCCGTCACGGCATGACTGTGGGTGAACTCGCGCAATTTTGTCGGACAGAACTGGATTCTGCGCCTGCACCACGATTGCATGTTGTTACCATGCACGGTTGGCAGCGTGCGATGTGGTATGATCAGACCGGACTGCCGTGGGTGCCTCCTTCACCAAATATACCAACCATTGAGACGGCGACGGTATATCCCGGTACTTGCCTAATCGAAGGCACGAATTTATCCGAAGGGCGCGGGACGACCAAACCGTTTGAGTGGATAGGCGCACCGTGGATTGATCCTGAGCGATGGGGGGATACGCTCAACAGTTTAGACCTTCCCGGCGTCCACTTTCGTCCGATCCACTTTACTCCTACGTTTTCTAAGTACACAGATCAAGTCTGTCACGGCGTACAGGTGCATGTCACCGATCGAGACCAATTCAAACCGATTGATGTCGCTCTACACGTCATCACGACAGTGCAGCGCGATTACTCTAATCAATTTGAGTTTCTTGAGAATAGGGGGCAATACTTCTTTGACCTTTTGGCTGGAACTGATGAACTACGATCGAGGCTCATGAAGCAAGAAGCACCTACGGAAATCATAGGGGCTTGGGAGGCAGAAGTAACGCAGTTTACCGAGCGGTGTCGTCCGTATCTGCTTTACGAGTGAGCGTTAAGAACCTGTCCCGATGAATCGGGATAATCTCTGAAAATTGTCATTTTACAGGTAAATACTCTCAAAATCGGTTGATTGTGCCCATAGAATGGCAAAAGATGACCGTTTCACGTACTCTTAAAACAGATTCAAACTCTTAAAACAGATTCAAAGCCCCAGCGGGGCGACATGTTTATAGAATACAGGACAAACAAATAACCTAAGCCCCAGCGGGGCGACATGTGAACAACTTTCTAAAGATGACCGCTTCACTTTTAAAACAGGCTCTAAAAAAACTTAGTAATAATCTAAATTATTCTCTTAGGAGTTACGCACTTCAGTTCGTAGTAGCGCAATGAAGTGCGCGTGCGGACAGGCGATAAATCGCTCTACTACCAGCTTTTATCCCTACTGTAGTTGCCCGATTTATCGGGCGTTGGCAACAGTATCTCTCGGCGATGAATCGCCGAACTACAGAACTTTGACCGTTCAACTGCGTAAGTCCTATCTCTATTGAAAATTGAAGCTTGGGATCTTTTTAGCGCATTGTACTGCCTTTTGCTTATCAATCCCGCTCGGCTCCGACTTCGCCGAGAGTCCAAGGCTTCGATAGACATATCCAAGCCATATCCGCAGATTTGCAGCGGATTTGCCAATCCACTGTGAGCAGCGACAGGACTTACAACGATGAGATCTTTCTATCAGCTTGCGCAAAAACCGACGAAAAAAGTTATCGGGCTGATGTCCGGCACATCTGTCGATGGTGTTGATGCAGCGCTCGTTGAAATACAAGGGCACGGCCTAGAGACCCGGGTTGAAGTGGTTGCTTTCCATTCGCGCGCTTTCGCGCCGGAAGTCAGAGACCGCATATTCAATCTCTTTCAGCCAGAGACAAGCCGCGTAGACGAAATTTGTCAGATGAATTTTCTTATCGGGGAGATTTTTGCAGATGCGGCACTCTCGGTCATTCGCGATGCACAGTTAGAAGCAGGAGAAATAGATCTGATCGGTTCACACGGGCAGACGGTCTATCACCTTCCGCCACAACCAGGAGCGGAATATATTCCGTCCACATTGCAACTCGGTGAACCGGCAGTCATCGCCTATCGTACAGGCATCCCGACAGTCGCAAACTTTCGGGTTGCAGATCTCGCAGCAGGTGGACAGGGGGCACCATTGGTGCCATATGTTGATTTTCTGCTGTTTCGGGGAGCGGATCGGACAATTGCCCTCCAAAATATCGGCGGGATTTCCAACGTAACACTCCTACCCGCAGAAGCAATGAGCACAGATGTAATTGCTTCTGACACGGGACCGGGGAACATGATTATCGATTCGGTTATGGAAATTCTTACGGATGGAGAGGAAAAGTACGATAATTTGGGTCAGTTTGCTGCACGGGGAAGCGTGTGTGAGTCGCTACTGGAGGAGTGGTTTCAGCACCCCTTTATCAGCGCACGTCCCCCGAAAACAACAGGACGTGAGACATTTGGCAGGCAGTTCGCGTATCAAGCCCTGGAACAAGCGCAAGCTGAAGGCGTGAGCCCAGCGGACCTGGTTGCTACCTTAACAGCGTTCACAGCACGGACAATCTTTGACTATTATCGCCGATTTCTACTCCCGCACTATTCCATCGACGGAATCTATATCAGTGGCGGAGGCAGTCATAATCTCACGTTGATGCGACATCTAAAGATGTTATTCCAACCGATTCCGCTTCTTGCAGCTGATGCCATCGGGGTTTCGAGCGACGCCAAAGAAGCAGTTGCCTTTGCTGTTCTTGCCAATGAAGCAGTGCATGGGCAGCCGACAAACTTACCGCAGGCTACAGGGGCAGCGCAGCCGATGGTCCTCGGGACATTCTCTCCCGCTTGAAGTCATGCATCCGGCAGCAAAGAAACCGAGTTTTTTTTCAAAACTCGGTTTCTCTTTGTACGCTGCGCCTTCTTTTTTGATCCGAAGTTCCTAACGACTGTTGTTCAATCCCTACCGGGGAAGGTGAGTTCAGCGACACCGGATTTATCCAACTCGCCTTTGCCAAGCACGATCATTCTATCGTACTGCGCCTTGGTTGCTTCAGCAAGCGGAAGGTTCAAGCCAGCGGCTTCGGCGAGATCGAGCGCAATTCCCGAATCTTTCGATGCGTGTGCCGCGGAAAAATAACATTCATGGTCGCGAGCCTCCATGTCCTCGCCATCGGTCTCAAGAACGCGGGAGTTTGCCCCGGTTTGGGCGAATACTTCTTGCAGCATCCCCAAATCCAAGCCAAGCGCAGCACCGAGTCCAAGTCCTTCTGCCAAGCCCGCAGTGTTGATGTTCATTACCATATTCACAAGTGCTTTCACTTGGGCAGCTTGTCCGGCTTCACCAATATAGCGCAGAGAAACGCTCATTGAATCGAGGATCGGTTTGGTGTCATTGAAGGTTTCCTCTTTTCCGCCACACATCAAGTACAGAGTGCCGTCTCGTGCCTGGGTGATACTGCTTGCCATACAACCTTCAAGGCTCGATGCTCCGTGCTTTTCCGCGAGCTGTTCGACATCTACATGTACCTGCGGCGAGATGGTCGCACAGTTGATAAATGTCGTCCCGCTCGCACCTGTGAGCAGGCTGTCTTCCGCATCCTCTGAGAAGATTTGCCGCATAGCGTTGTCGTCCGTCACAACGGTAATAATGTAGTCAGCAAGTTCTGTCACGCGGGCAAGTTGATCCGTTGCTTCGGCGCCAATCTCTTCACCCAGCAATGTCGCACGATCCGCATCCACATCATAGACAGCGACGACCGAGAACCCTTCATCATTTAGGTGGCGTGCGATGTTTGCTCCCATCCTGCCCACACCCACAACACCGATTCTGTAGTCTGAGTTTGCCATGTTTTCCTCCTTGAATAATTTAGTAATGCCCCAACTTTGAAAGGGGTTTAGCACAATCCCTACAGAAATTACACTGAAGACGGGCAGCTACGTCCGCAGCTGCCCGTTCCCGTAGACGATGTATTTGTAACTTGTCAATCCCTCAAGCCCCATGGGACCCCGGCAGTGGAGCTTCTGTGTGCTGATACCCACCTCCGCACCGAGTCCAAATTCGTAACCGTCGGTAAAGCAGGTGCTCGCATTGACATAAACTGCCGCGGAATCAACCTCCTTGAGGAACCGTTGCGCGGTAGTGTAGTTCTCCGTTACGATCGTGTCCGAGTGGTGCGAACCGTAGGTTTCGATGTGTTCCACCGCTGCGTCGAAGTCCGACACAATCCGGATTGACAGGATGTAATCGAGATATTCCGTTCTCCAATCTTCCTCTGTTGCGGGAAGAAGGTCGGGGCAGATTGCACGCGTTTTCTCGCAGCCCCGCAATTCGACCTGTTCGGCGGCAAATTTTGCACACATTGACGGAAGAAACGTGGGAGCAATCTCCTCATGCACAAGCAGAGTTTCCATTGCGTTGCAGACAGCGACCTTATATCCGCTCTTCGCGTTAAGGCAGATTTCCTCTGCCATCTGAGTTTCGGCTGCCTGATCAACATAGACGTGGCAGATTCCGTCCGCGTGACCGAGAACTGGAATCTCCGACTGCTTCATGAGATAACGGACTAATTCATAACTCCCACGTGGTACAATAAGATCAATTAGGTCAGGCAGTCCGATCATCTCATGGACAGCCTGTCGATCCGTAATATCGACAAACTGAACCGCACCCGGTATTCCTTCTCTCTCGGCCGTTTCGCTCAAGATGTTCGCGAGTGCGGTGTTGGAATGAATCGCCTCGGACCCACCGCGTAAGATAACACCGTTCCCGGACTTGATGCACAAGGCGGAAACCTCGACCGTGACATCCGGACGCGATTCATAGATGACGCCGACTACCCCGATTGGAACACTTACCCGTCCTATCTGTAGACCGTTAGGCCGCTCACGAATATGTGAAACTTCTCCTATTGGATCCGGTAGTGCAGCAACCTGCCTTAAATTGTCCGCCATCCGCGCAATTTTCTTCTCATCTAACTCCAGTCGCTGCATCAGTGGTGCAGCGAGTCCTGTCTTTTGCCCTTCCGCTAAGTCGATTTGATTAGCTTCCTGAATCTTGTCTTTAAATGTCAGGACACTATCCGCCATCGCCAGCAGCGTCCCATTACGTACATCAACGGAGGTTTTGGACAGTGTGCGTTTAGCAGCTTTGGCGACTTGGGCTTTTGAACGGATCATCTCCTGAATTGTTTGGCTCATAATATTTTTTTCCCTTATTTTACAGCTAGATTATACCTGTTGGTGCTCGTTTAGTTCACTAATGAATCAATGAACCCCTGACCATTTACGCATTACGTTTCACTCACAGATTAGCCAGCAAATAAAAAACCTAAATAAACGCCTACACCGATTAAAACGATCGCTACGCCGATAACAGCTAGCACAAATTTCCACGTCAAAAAGTTTGGTCCTCCTTCCCGGTCTTCTTCCCAAAATACCCGCTCGCCTTCCCTTTCTGACTCTTCCTTCTCTTCAGTATTCTCTGCGGTGGGGAGTGTTTCAACCTTTGATTCTGTTTGAACGCTCAAATTATCTTGGCTCGTTTCTTCACCGGCTGTTTCCATAGGTCTGGAAGATTCCACAATCACCGTTTGATTATCGGGTTCGTTTGCTGCTTCTTGCTCAGAATCTTGCGATGCCGCCTGTTTTCCTGACCACATTGCCTGACGTTGCGCTTTATATTTTTCCTGCAACGCCTGTTTGTCTTTTTTATTTAACTGCACAAGGATTACCTCCTGAAACACTCGCTTTACTCTCCGTTATTCGTCGGAGATTTGCTCAATTGTAACAATAGTTCCATTGTTGACCTGTTTGAACATCTCTGGATCACCAATAAGTTTACCGACGACATTCACGGGACTTGCAGGGCGAATCTCTGCGCCTCGACTCATTGGGGTGGGTCCAAAGAAGATACAGAACGCCGTGCCGGGGGGCCAATAGGCGAGCTCGCCCAATTCCACTACCTCTTGCGCGTTATCCGTCTCAGCCTCCACTGGGATGGAAAAGTAAATCTCATCACCCCAGGTGTTCCCGGGTGCCTCAATCGGTAACACGTCCCAGATCCGCTGTGCTGTCCGCGATTCATTCAGATTGGCTTCCATGACAACAGGCGCAGCGGTGATTCTTATCCGCTTTTTTGACATAATGGCCCTCCAAGATGGAAGAGGGGTGAACTCCCATTTGCTGTTGACTTGCAGAATACTTTTTGCGATAATAGATATCTAGTTGGACTTATTCTATCATAAGCATTTGGAGATTCTCAACACAAAAAATAGTTCATACGGGAGGAAACATAATGAGGCTGAGGGACCGTGTTGCAATTATAACAGGCGGTGGGCAGGGAATTGGTCGGGCAACCTGCTTGCTGCTTGCAAAAGAAGGCGCGAATATCGTCATCGCAGAGCATAACCCGACCACAGCGCAAGTCGTCGGAAAAGAGGTCGCAGCGCTCGGTGTGCGGAGTCTTGTCCTCCAGACTGATGTCTCGGATGGTGACTCTGTACGCTCGATGGTGAGTCAGACACTGGACGCTTTTGGGCGGATCGATATTCTGGTAAATAACGCAGGAATTTTTAGCTATACACAGGTTGAGGAGTGCACTGAAGCGGAGTGGGATCGAATAATGGCGGTCAACCTTAAGGGGCCATTCCTTTGTGCACAGGCGGTTATCGCTACAATGAAGCAGCAGAAGTCCGGCAGAATCATCAGCCTTGGCTCCTTAGCGGGTCAGGTCGGGGGACTTGTTTCATCTGCACCATATGCTGCCTCTAAAGCCGGTGTCATGTGCTTAACGAAATCGTTGGCTCGCGCGCTCGGACCGCACAATATCACAGTCAATGCGATTGCTCCCGGCGTCGCTGCAACGGATATGACAACGAACCATCCGGATCTAACAGCGCAGATGGTTCTGGGGCGAGTCGGTGAACCGGAGGAGATCGCAAGCGCGATCCTGTTTTTAGCCTCCGATGAAGGCTCATACGTGACAGGTTTCACACTTAATGTCAACGGCGGAATGTTCATGTCATCCTGAAAGCTCTTGGACATTGACGATGTTGCTAATACAATTCGAGCAGCGCAAGAAATGGTATTTTGATATTCTATCTAGTAGGAGAAAAGATGCAAATTGCAAATAGACTAAAACGGATTCCACCTTATCTGTTTATCGAGCTACGGAACAAAATTAACCAAGCAATTGCTGATGGTATTGATGTCATCAGCTTGGGAATCGGCGATCCGGTTGAGCCAACTCCGCAACCGGTGATTGACGAACTCTGTCGCACTGCAGCTGATCCCGCAAACCATCGTTATCCGACTGACGAAGAGAAGGGGATGTTTGCATTTCGCAAGGAAGTCGCGGATTGGTACGCTGAGCGGTACGGCGTTGAACTGGATCCGGAGGAGGAAGTGCTTGGATTAATCGGATCGAAGGAGGGCTGTCACCATTTTATTCTCGCTGTTGTGAATCCAGGTGAGACAGTTTTGATGACAGATCCGGGCTATCCCGCATATCGCGCGAGTATATTCATGGCTGAAGGCGAGCCTTACAACGTTCCAATCAGGGGAGATCTCGGTTTTTTACCTCAGCTTGCCGATGTTCCGTCAGAGATTGCAAACCAAGCAACAGCGATGTTCCTGAACTATCCCAACAACCCCACGGGGGCAACCGCAACGCCTGAATTTTTTGGGGAAGTCGTCGAATTTGCTAAGACTTACGATATCGCTGTGTGTCATGATAACCCGTATAGCGAGATTGTCTTTGAAGGGGAAGAACCCTTGAGCTTTCTATCGACGCCGGGCGCAAAGGAGGTTGGGGTTGAACTCAATTCCTTGTCCAAGCCGTTCAACATGACGGGCTGGCGAATCGGTATGGCTATGGGAAATGCAGAATTAATCGCAGGGATGGCAAAAGTTAAAGGGAATACCGATTCTGGAATTTTCAACGCGATTCAATATGCTGGGATTGCTGCCTTGACAGAGTGCCGTAATAACATTGATAACATGATGCCCATCTACACCCATCGTCGTGAAAGGGTACTCAACACCTTCAAGGAACTTGGCTGGACAGACTACGATGTGCCGAAGGGAACGTTCTACCTTTGGCTACCGACGCCTGATGGAATGAATTCTGTAGATTTTGCGACGTTGATGTTTGAAAAGGCAGCGGTCGTGATTGCACCGGGAGCATCTTACGGCGAGTATGGGGAAGGGTATTTTCGGCTGGTCTTGACGGTGCCAGATGATCGGTTGGATGAAGCATTGGATCGAATAAAAAAGGCACTGAGCTGAACAAAAACGCGTAGGACTGTGTCGCATTTCTGTCAGTTTGGGAGACGTTGGAAAGGGTAGAGGGTGGGTAATGTTAAGTCAGCACTGGCTTTGCCTTATCCTTTAAATTCTTGAGTGTCATCCGTCTTTAAGACTCTATAGCTACATATCGAATCCCCCGAGGGCATGTGACATTCTCGCTCAACCGGGACATCGAGTAGCCGCTGCAAAAGTGCCAATTCAAGCTGACACAGTTGGGGATACTTCTGTGCAATAGAGTCGAGGGCACAATTGTGCTCTTTAAGGATATAGGCATTTGGCGTTTCTGCGACTTCAACCTGATAGCCTTCTTCATCCAAGAACGCGGCAAGTACTTTGATTTTTTCGCCTAAACTTTTACCCTGGATATCGTCGAGACACATCTGAATTTTCGCTTCCATCTGATATTCAAGAAGTTGGTTGACCTTTTCTGCGCCGTCGATTACTACCAGAGCATCCAGCGTACCCAGCGCGAATCGCGGGTAGTCGTTCGGAAATAGACTCTCCTTGGCTTCCGGGGTCAGTTTATATATATATACGGGTCTGCCACGGCTAATTTTTTCGCGATAGTGTTGAATATAGCTCTCCCGCTCCAAGATTGACAGATGTTGACGGACTGTCATCGAATGGAGATCCAACTCCTTAGCAATTTCGCCAGCTGTCATACCGTTATTTTTTTTCAAGAGTTCGACGATTGCACCGCGCGTGTCTTTTGGTACTGATTTCATCGTTTTACCTTCCCAGTTTTGGTGCTGAACACGCTTTAACTCCTACACATTCCTATTTTTCCAAAATTCCTTGATTAGGCAAAAAAATATTGACTAACGCCCTATCCCTGTATAATCCCGCTTAGATTATATCAGAAAAATAGCGCATTTACAAGTCAAAATAGGTTTTTTAAGTTATTTACTTGACAAAACATAAAATATCGTGTTACTATTCTGCCAATTCGATGCTAAACCCTGTTACGGTAAGGTAGTTGACCAGCCTTTTAGGAGAACGAGGTAAATGACAACAAGGGCAAATCAAACGGTCGGTGGAGCGTTCAACCAGAGCCTTGTTGAAGCGCCGACTGACGATACAGAGAACTATGAAGGTGATAGCGACTGGGCAATGGCGGCAGAGGATGAAACGCAACCACCCCAAATTGATGCGCTAAGCACCTGGCTGCAAACAGTTTCACAGCACGGTCTCTTGTCCAGGGACGAGGAGATTGCGCTTGCCAAGCGGATCGAGCAGAACGATGAGGAAGCGCGTGATGAGTTGGTTCAAGCGAACTTGCGATTGGTCGTGTCAGTCGCCATGAAATACCAAGGACATAATGTGCCTCTCGAAGACCTGATTCAAGAGGGGAATATTGGGTTGATGCGCGCAGCGAGTAAATTTGACTATCGTAAAGGGTTCAAGTTTAGCACCTACGCCATATGGTGGATCCGACAGGCGATAATGAGAACGCTCGATAACTGTTCACGTTCGATCCGGCTGCCCTCTTATGTCGTTGCGAAGGTGACGAAATTCGACGCCGCTTATGCACATCTGAGTCAAACACTCCGCCGTGAGCCGACGATTGAGGAACTATCGGAGGTGCTTGAGTTGACAGATAAACAGATCGAAGATCTCCTGTTGCTCAATTCCGGTACGGTCTCGCTCGAATTACCACTTAACGACGAAAAAAATGCAACTACTCTGAGCGATCTAATCGAAGATCCGCAAGCAAACCCGGAAGTGGGACCAATTGCAGATCTAGTAGAAGAGAATTTGGTGGATACACTCCTGGGTAAATTGAAGGCGCGGGAGCGTGAAGTAATCAAGATGCGGTTCGGTCTCGAAGATGGCGAAGAGAAGACTTTGCGTGAAATTGGGGAGAAGATGGATGTTACAAGGGAAAGGATTCGACAGTTAGAAATTGAGGCAATCGCTCGGATTAAACGTCTGTACGATGAGACCGGGGAACTACGGATTCCCAAAGGGGCTCCAAGTTGTTCGGCTGCGTAGCGTCTACCAAGATTAAGGAGAAACGATGAAGAATCTGTTAAATAAATTAAAATCGAAGCCCCCGCAAACCGTAGAGGAGCCGGGGTTGGTAACTGTCACTGAGGAAGCCAAACAGAAAATTCAATCGGTGATTGAAGACCAAGGGATGGAAGTTGAGGGATTACGGATTAGTATCAATGGTCGCTCTGCATCAGCGTATGAGTATGGGTTAGGTCTTGAAGTAGAGCCTAATCCAGATGATGTCGTAATTGATTGCGGTGAATTCAAGGTTCTTATCGACCCGGAAAGTGCTCAAAACCTGAAGGGGGCAACCATCGATTATGTTGAGGACCTGAATTCGAGCGGCTTTAAGATTGATAACCCGAACACGCCCACTTGGGATAACCCTAAAGCTCAAGCTATTCAGGAGTTAATTGACGAACGGATTAATCCGGCGGTTGCGTCGCACGGTGGACAGATCGATCTGTTAGATGTTACCGAGGATTCCATCTATATCCACATGGGCGGCGGATGTCAAGGCTGTGGCATGGCAAATGTCACCTTGAAGCACGGTATCGAAGGGATGATCCAAGAGCATTTCCCGGAAATTAAGAATATTATTGATACGACTGATCACGCTGCTGGTGCGAATCCCTACTACCAGCCGAGTAAGGGATGAAAATGGTGTTTACCACTGGCTTGTTGATTCTCTGATACAAACGCAGACGGCTACGGCCTCGAGCAATGTCTATAGAGGAAGCTCATAGAAAAAATAAAGTGCAAAGCACGAAGATAAACCGAGTTTTTTCTTCAAAACTTGGTTGCTGTTGCACGATTTCTTAACATGAGCCATAGAGTAAAGGCAACTTATTCTTTAGCGGTGTCAAGGAGATTGTCATGCTCAAGCGTTATCTCATCTTGTATATCGTAGGACTAGCTGTGCTTCTCGGTGCCTTTATGGGGTACCGATTCTATGACGAACATATTGAAAATGAGAGATCGAGACCAATCGCAGAGTCGATTCAGTTTGAGCCTAGCAAAGAGATTAAGACGGTTGACCGTGCGTTTTTGTGGCAGGAGGAAGCCGTAAGCCAACTGCCAAGGGATATCAAAAAGCCGCTTCCATCGCTGAAACTTCCTGTATGGGTGTATACACCGGAGAAGTGGAATAGCAGTGTTGTCAACCCTGTTAAGATAATTGTCCTCCCAGCGGACGTAGTAGTATTTCATGCAATTGGGCTGCCTGAAGAAGAAATGTATAAGGTTCGACCACTGCAAGAAAATATGCTTCCAGAGTTGGGAATACTCACCGGTGAAGAAGGAGTTTATATAAAGAATCCCCCACTTCCCGAGAATCCTCCCGATATTCGTGACCATCTCCCGCCCCGCGATTGGACTCCAGATTCGCCAGATCTGCCACCAAAGTCATATCCACTGATAGCGACGATGATTATAGATTCGGATGGCTCATATCTAATGCGGCTTGAGGACTGGATAGAACTGGTAGGAGGGGAAGACCAAGCCCAGAGGCTGCTTGCGGAAGCGGGATGGCAAGATTCTGTGCCGATTGAAGCATTGATTCAACAATCGGTTTTCAAAGCGGAAGCGCCACCCACCAACCGTTCCATTCAGGAGTAAGTCCGTCGTTGATGATTTATCGGCGATACAGGCAGGCGGAAGTGAAAAACTTGAAGATAATTCTTTGTAGGGGCAGATTAATGTATCTGCCTCTTTTTTCTGGAAGATTAAACTTACGATGAAACGTCCCGGGGCGATACTACTCATTTCCTGTTACGAGCTTGGGCATCAGCCAATCGGTCTTGCTTCTCCGCTTGGATTCCTCGAACGAGCCGGTTTTGCGCCGGACGTGATGGATATTGCTGTCGAAAATCTCGACTTGGAAAAAGCGGCGCATGCGGATTTTGTTGGAATTTGTGTGCCGATGCACACTGCCCTTCGCTTAGGTGTCCATGTAGCATCGCGTGTTCGCGAAATTAATCCGGTCTGCCATATCTGCTTTTACGGTCTTTACGCCTCGCTTAACGCCAAATACCTGCTCGCACACCACGCCGATTCAGTCATCGGGGGTGAATACGAGGCACCCCTGGTTAAATTAGTTGACTCCCTTGCGGATGGAAAGTCTGTGGAGATAGCTGGTGTTCTGCGACGTGAGGATCTTCAATCGCTTCAAGATAACCCTCAATCCAACCCTCTCCTGAGACCTATACACTCTAAGATCAATGTGTATAAACCGGATAGCAACTTGCCTAGCGGATCTTTCGTTGTCCCAAGCCGGAAAGGATTGCCGCCCCTTGATAACTATGCGCGCCTTGAACGGGATGGCCTCGCGCACCTCGCCGGTTATGTGGAAGCAAGTCGTGGATGCAAACATCTCTGTTACCATTGCCCCATTCCTCCAGTTTATGAAGGCAGATTTTCCGTCGTACCGCAGCAAGTTGTGATGGCGGATATTCGGACTCAAGTTGATGCCGGGGCGGCTCATGTAACATTTAGCGATCCTGATTTCCTGAACGGTCCCAAACACGCACTCAGGATCGTTCAAGCGATGCACAAAGCCTTTCCAGAATTAACCTTCGACTGTACAACCAAAATTGAGCACCTCCTGAAGCACCGTTCTATCCTACCTCAGCTCCGCGACTGTGGGTGTGTTTTTATCGTTTCCGCGGTCGAATCGCTCAACGACACAGTGCTTAACAATCTCCAGAAAGGACACACACGTGCGGACGTTTTTACCGTTATCGATCTTTTGAAAGAGGTTGGAATTGCCTTGCGCCCCTCGCTTGTCCCATTCACACCGTGGGAAACCCTTGATAGCTATCTGTCTATCTTCGACTGTGTTGAAAACAAAGAACTCATTGACCACATCGATCCCGTGCAATACACAATTCGGTTGCTCGTTCCGCCCGGTTCCTCTCTGCTTTCCCAGCCATCAATTCAACCTTACCTCGGGACGTTGGATCAGGAATCGTTCACCTATCGCTGGACACATCCTGATCCGCGAATGGATGAACTGCACAAAGCCGCCAGTGTTGTCGTAGAGAGTGCAGCACAGAGCGGTGAGGATGCCACTATAACCTTCCATCGGGTGCGTAACCTTGTCTATACCGCAATCGGTAAAGAGGAATCTTCCATTGCGTTCCCACTGGCTTTTGAACCTGACCGAAAGCGACCGCCTCGGCTGACCGAAGATTGGTTCTGCTGAGCGGAACCAACGCAGGGTCAGTTGGACCCACTGAACTAACGTAATTTACGCCATTAATTTCTCAATATCCTCAATCGTTTTCGGTACGGCTGCCGTCAGAACTTCACAACCGGATTCGGTTACCAGAATATTATCCTCGATTCGGACACCGATTCCCAGATATTCCGTAGGGACGTTTTCGCTCTCAGGATCAATATAGAGTCCTGGCTCGACGGTCATTACCATTCCCGGTTGGAAGGTCTTGTATTTCTCCCCATCCCGCGTCTTCGCTACGTCATGGACCTCTACCCCCAGCATGTGCCCGACACTATGCATATAAAACCTTCGATATTCCTGTTGTTCAATCAGCTGTTCCTTCTCTCCCACCAACAATCCCAATTCCAGCATCGCTTCAGTTAGCAGCTCCACAGCATTCTGCACGGGATCGCCGATCGAAACACCGGGACGAATGCTCTCAATAATCTTACATTGAACGCCAAGCACGGATTCGTAGACTGCACGCTGGGCATCGGTAAACTTTCCATTGGCAGGGAATGTCCGCGTTATATCACCGCAATAGTATCGGTATTCACAACCTGCATCAATGAGCACCAGATCTTCATCTTGAATCTGGCGGTCATTTGTTGTATAGTGCAGTGTCGTCGCGTTAGCACTGCTCGCCACGATCGTGAGAAACGCGGGACCCGTGCCACCATTTTTTCGGTAGATTGAGTCGATTAGGCTTTCTAATTCGTATTCATACATGCCGGGGCGGACCGCTTGCATCGCTGCCACGTGAGCTTCGACACTGATGTCTACTGCCTTGCGAATTCGCTTGAGCTCCGTTTTATCTTTCATGAGACGCATCTCGGCGAGGATGTCAGTGGGGTCAATTAAGGTGGTTGGTCCCGTTCCATCGCGTAACCGATGTCGCCTATATCCCTTGACGAGTTCGATAATCTTCTGATTAAAGGTTTCGTTCGTACCAAAACCGTAGTAGAGCTGCTCTGCTTCCCCAATATATTCGGAGATCTTTTCGTCGAATTCCTCGATAGGATAGGCTTCATCTGCGCCAAAGATCTCTTTTGCACCCTCGACACCAGCGCGCTTACCGGTCCACACCTCCTGTTCGGGGGCACGGGGACGGACAAATAAGACATACCGATGTTCAGGGTGATCTGGGGCAATGACACAGACCGATTCTGGTTCCTCAAAACCAGTTAAATAGTAGAAATTGGCGTCTTGGCGGTATCTATATTCGGTCGAGTGGGTACGCATCACTGGCACTGCGCTTGGAAAGATTGCAACACTTCCCGCTATTTTTTCCATAAATGCATTACGTCGGTTTTCGTGCATGTTTGTTTTCTCCTTCTGTAACTAAGGGAAATCAGGATTGATCGACATTATAGCATAATCCCTTGGTCGTCCGAATGAAAAAGGACACATGGAGAGAAAGCAGGAAAACGAGAAAACAGAGGTTGCCGCATACAGCGTATGCCGACTGCTTTATTTCCTTCAGATACATCTTTGCGTTGCAGGTTTTCGTCGAATTTGCTATAATGACCAAAAAAAGGATGATAGCTATAATATGAAAATCTATACCAAAACTGGAGACACCGGCGAGACAGGACTCTATGGTGGGACAAGGGTTTCTAAGGATGCAAGACGCGTTGAGGCTTGCGGAACGGTTGATGAACTCAACGCCTGGATTGGGTTCGTAAGATCTCACGTTCAGGACGCGGAAATCGAGGCTAGCCTCCATCGCATCCAAAACGAGCTCTTTGATGTTGGGGCAGATCTCGCAACCCTGGACGCGCATCCAAGAGCGGCGAATTTGAGAACGCCCAGAATCCTGACCACCGAACTGGAAAGTGAGATTGATCGCTTTGAGGCCGAACTCCCATCGCTGAAAAATTTTATTCTTCCCGGTGGTTCAGCTGCTGGAGCAGCAATCCATTTAGCCCGTACCGTAGCTCGACGCGCCGAGCGGTGTGTTGTCAGTCTTGCCCAGGAAGAATCGGTGAATCCGGAGGTGCTCATTTACCTAAACAGACTCTCTGATCTGCTGTTTGTACTCGCCCGCGTGGTCAATCATCGATTAGGCGATTCGGAGCCGCTTTGGGAATCACAAACGCAACAGACATAATCTTAAAGAATGGTTTCTACCTTTTGCCGCGCAGCTGCGTTTCCTATTTACCTAATCCATAACCTCAGTTGCTAGTTGCGTGATGATACCACATACATGTCGCCCCGCTGGGGCTTTAAGACTGGTTTTATCCTATTTTCTATACACATGTCGCCCCGCTGGGGCTATAAGTCGGGTAAGATGCCCGACCTACAGGTATCAGGGTTTAACTTTTACTGTATCGCATATAACCAGCAACTTGCGTTAATCCAAAAACACATAGGCATAAGGAATCAGGCGCACGTAAGGGCTAACGATCGCGGTTACCCAAGACATCGAAGAGGCTCAGTTCGGACAGATTGTCGCTCCCCCATTCGTCGGGGATCGTAACCCATAATCCAAATGAGGAGCAAACATGAACAATTCAAGAATAGATCGTATCGAGTGCGTGCCGCTTATCGGCACGCGACCCCGGCAGGCGGGGTGTAATTCACGGCTACAGGTACATGGACTGCATGTCAGGCCACCCATTGCACGTATCACCACCAGTGACGGAGCGACCGGCTTCGGGTTGTCACGTATGTCTGAAGAAGATGCGGCGGGCCTCGTCGGCACGCCGTTGAGCGAGGCGTTTGACCCGGAAAACGGTGTCACCGATCGATTCCGCACGCTTGAATACCCACTCTGGGATCTCGCTGGAAAACTCGCTGGAAAGCCGGTATATGAGATGCTCGGTGGAGAACCCGATGCGGATGGCGTTTTCCGTGCTCGCTGTTATGATACATCTTTATACATCGATGATCTGCATCTAACAGATGACAATGAAGCTGCTGCGCTAATTGCTTCTGAAGCGCTAGAGGGCAAAGCGCGGGGACACAAAGCATACAAAATTAAGGTGGGGCGAGGCGCGATGCACCTGCCACTCGAACAGGGAACGCATCGCGACATTCTGGTGATTCGCGCTGTCCGGAACGCTGTCGGACCCGATGCCACAATCTTAATAGATGCCAACAACGGCTACAATCTAAACCTGACTAAGCAGGTGTTGGGTGAGACCGCCGAGGCAAAAGTGTACTGGATGGAGGAGGCGTTCCACGAGGATGGTAGTTTCTACGCCAATCTGAAGGAGTGGCTAAATTCGGAGGGTATTGGGACGAAGATTGCTGATGGGGAAGGCGGCGCTTCACTCAATCTGCTCCAGTGGGCGGAAGAAGGGTTGGTGGATATTATCCAGTACGATATCTTCCACCCCGGTTTCACGCGTTGGTTAGAACTTGGTCCTCAACTTGACGAATGGAACGTCGGATCTGCACCGCACCATTACGGCGGTCATTACGGCAACTATGTGTCGTGCCATCTTTCTGCGGCAATCCAAGGATTTGAGTTTGTCGAATGGGATGAGGCTGACACGCCCGGTTTGGATGACTCAGGGTATTCAATCTCTGATGGACTGGTGAATGTTCCCAATTCGCCCGGTTTCGGTCTAAATCTGGACGAGGAGATCTATGCCCGTACCGTTAAAGAGAACGGATTTGATGTTCGGACAACGTAACCCGTGAGTTAGAAAAGCCGGTAGGTAGGGAGTGCAAATCCGCATTCCCTACAAGGCTACTCCCCGTTCAGTCACATCCGTAGTGCCCACTGGTACGGTTGCGCTGTTTTCATGGCTTAAACGTATAATCAACGATTACTTCAAACACCATCTAAAAAACTTGCGACGAAAAATCGAATCAGGTATAATCACCCGTTGGGATAACAAGCAGCACAAGATCCTTAAATAGAACAAATTTGAAAGGGAATCGTCCTGATGCATTCACGCCAAAATCACAGATTCGCGCTGCAAATTCTGATTTGCTGTATCGCTATCCTCGTGGCTACCGTTACTCCCGCACAAGCCGTCGATCGGTCGCGCCTCTTAACGATTGGGCTATTCACCTCCGGTGTTGGGCTAAAATTTGGAAGTGCTATCGTCGCTGGTTCAGCACAGGACACCTACGACCAGTATCTTTCTACCGGACTCCAGCGTGACATCATAAAGCATCGAGACGACTACAAAAGCAAGCGCATCCTGGGTCTTGGGTTGTCTCGCACAGGGATGGGATTTGTCGGTCTTGCAGTGCTAATATCGATCTTTGACCAATTCGCTGATATCTCCGAATCATCTAATTCCCGGTCAGGAAAGTTAAGCCTAAAATCAAGTTTTCGTCCACACACACGCGAAGCTGCGCTCATCGTTCAACGGGACTTCTGACATCATGACACCAATCGCTGCTCCATCCCGAGTTATTCTTATCATCGTCACTGTAATAAGCTGCTGCCTGGGATGCGCGGATAATCAGGATTTTTCTAATCCGTTGGACCCCCAAAACCTGCGGACCGCCGGATCGCCGGTCGGTTTAGAACTCCTACCTGGCGATGAGCAGATTACTGTTTCGTGGACTGACACCGGACACGAGGGGATTATCGGGTATAGAATTTATCGGAGATTTACAGGTGACGCGAATTCCACCTTTGAATTTGTTGGAGAGGTCCTTGAGGAAAACGGCAGTCGCCCAAAAACAGAGTTTGTTGACACGCAGGGTCTAAAAAACGACCAATTTGATGAGGTCAATGGTGCACCTCACCGTTATATCTATCGCATCTCCTATATTGATGCAGACGGAATGGAAGTGCCCGATCCTAACGCTCCCCCGACCGAGAGCGAAGAACCGCGCCGATTTTGGCAAACAGCGAGTGCAACCCCGAGCATCGCCCCACCCATCCCCGACGTTACCGTTGGTGAAGATCTGGAAGATCTCACCGTTAAACTGTTTTGGCAGGATTATCAAACACCAAGCGATTTTGACAGCTTTCGTGTGATTGTATCCCAGCGCAGTTTGAGCGGTGAGTTCTTGCCGTTTCGTCTCCGTGCGGAGCTGCCGGAAGATCAGCAATATTTCTTCGATCGGGAATTTGATCGGGATAATGCCATCAAAATTTACCGTATTGCTGCTGTCGACCAATTTGGCGTTGAAGGGGTAAAAGTCATTCAAGTCACTTCACCTAACCTGCCACCATCGCCACCGAAAAATGTCCGCGCGGGCTATGGGCTGCGGAGAGGTAGGTATGATATCCGAATTGCTTGGTCAAAGAATACCGAACCGGACCTTGCTGGCTACCTAATCTACGCGACTAAAGAAACTGGCGGCGAGCTTGTTGTCGGGAAAGATCTGATTCACCGCAGGAGAGTAGACGCAAAAGATACAAGCGTAACGTTCACCGGCGAGGGATTTCTTTTGGACGGACAAAGAGAAGTGCCGCGACGATACTTTGTCTCCGCATTTGATAACACACCTCAACCCAATGGTCGGCGGGACGAAAGTGAGATGGTTGAGGTGCGTTAAGACGTGTTGATATGCTGTTCAAAATGTGATACTGTGTGAACCTCTTTGAGGTCTCCAATCCACTCGCTTTAACCTGTAAATACTAATCGGGCGCATGAGTTGATCTGCCCCGGAAAGTCCGCTTATAAAGGATAGACATGTCCCTACCCCAGATAACGCGACAGCAAATCTTGTTAGTCGTTTTGGCTTTTTTTATTATAACCGGAACCTCCCTCTTTGCACAAAGTCCACCCGTCACGCAGCTTGGTGTAATGGAAACCGCCGACACTCTGGGTAAAGGTGGCTACGCAACTTCTTTTGGGATGTATCAAGTTGATAGAAAACAGTTGGACGTTACACCCGAGCAACCGCAGCGTGTGGTGATTGGTAATTTTGAGGGCTTACATCATGTTGAGTTTGAGGTTAATACCTTCTTGATCCCCGCTCGACTGACCTACGGCATCGGTGAGCACCTAGATCTACTCTTAGGGGCGACCTTTTCAACCGGCGGCACACGCAAAATTATCCCCGATTTTTATCGAATTGGAGATAACTACGACGCAGATCAACCGGTGGATGCGACAGAAGATCGACGGGTTTATGAACAGTCCGTCTTTGATGTCGTCATCGGATTGAAACATAATATCAAACCGGACTTACAGGACGGTTTTCCTAGTGTATCGATCGGAGGTGACGTGCAGATTGGATTCACCGCGGACGATCAACTTAACTCTGACAAGGAGTTTGCAGATCCTTCACCTGCGGATAGCTTCCCGTTTATGGGGATTAACACCTATCTGGTAGGAACACAGCGGTTTGGTCAATTTATGAGAGTGCACGCGGGGATTGGCAGTCATCTCTCTTCCAAATCGCTAAAAACAACAGATTCATTTCAACTACTGTGGCAGCTCGGCGCCGAATTTGGCTTGACCGATAATTTTTGGCTTGTGGCCGATTTTTCGCGGAGACGTGCCCTTAGCGGTATTACCATCAGTGATTTAATCAGCGTCGGCTTTCGATACAGGCTTTCCGATACAGCAGCTTTTAATATTGGCTATGTAACGGAACCAGGTTTTCAATTTTATCTTACGGTTGGTGGTAGCAAGGAAAGTGTCCCCCCAACAGAAGAGAGCGGAGATGACTTGCTGTTTTGACCAAACCAGCGGATAAATTTGTTTCGAAAGCTCAAAAGAGAGGGCAGTAATGTTATTCAAATTCTGGTTTCGTCGGTTGCGCCGTGTAAGCCGTAACCGTCACATTCAGCGGATTACCGTGGCGGCCCTGATCGTTCTAGGGTGCATCATGCTCAATTCCGCATGTTTCTACTTCTTTGAAAAGGCAGTGAAGGCAGACCTGACGGTTTGGGATTCCTTCTGGCTCAGTTTTACGACCATAACAACCGTCGGTTATGGGGATCATGCCCCATCAACGGTCGGGGGAAGGCTAGCAACGATGGTTCTGTTATACGGGGTTGGATTGGCTACATTTCCCTATGTGATTACTCAGATTGTGGACACAACTGTGGAGAGAAATAACGATCGACGTCGTGGGTTCATTGATTGCCGGGACCTCGTTGAAAATCATATCATCATCGTCAATTATCCGTCCGAATTGAGGGTAGCTTCAATCATAGAACAGCTTTCCATGGATGTAGTAACAGCACACCGCCCCATTGTTATCTTGGCAAATAGCGTGGAAGAATTGAGTTTCAACCGTTCTGATGTTCACTTCGTCCGGGGTGCACCCTTAGAAGAAGAGTCGTGGAGGCGGGCAAACATTGACATGGGGTACGCGGTCCTCATCCTCGCGCCCGAAACCGAGGAACACGTGGCAGATGCAATCACGGCATCGACAATTTCACTCATCGAATCACTCCATCCAAATATCCGCACTATTGCTGAATGTACGAGCACTCAACACTTGGCGATTTTCCGATCTTTTCGATGTGACGCCGTAATTCCGACGAATAATATTGCCGCGAAAGTGTTGGCGCAGGAGGTCCGTGACCGTGGGCTTGCTCTCGCGGTCCGGGAGTTGTTGACCGAAGCAGAAGGGAGCGAACTGTATAGCGAAGCTATTGAGATCGACGGAATAAACTTTGGGGAATTGCAATCCCTGCTTCTGAAATTGAAAGCGGAGGTCATTTTGGTTGGCATCCTCAGAAACAGCGAACACCTGATTAACCCATCTTTAGACTTTCAAATCCAGCGATCAGATCGGCTCATCCTTATCGGTAATCGTCGTAGCGATTGGGAGCAGATCCACGCACAGTTGTTAAGTGTGAAGAAGCCAGTGTGAATAGACGGCTGTTTCAGCATTCACCACGTTGTGTTCTCTCCGGCTACGATCCGGGTCGAAAAAGCGTTACTAGACAGCCACCGATCGCTGCTAACACGATGCCGAGGACAAACGGCCACCGTACGGCGCTCCAACCTCCCGCGGGCGGATGTAACGCCGTTGCTACTACTGCGTTCACGATCGGTGCGCCAGCGAAAACGATGGACATCACCACAGGCGGTGTGCCCTTTGCCCCAAACGCCAAAAGGACACCGAACGCCCCCACCGCGCCCACAAGTCCCGCCAGCGTTGACCAGACCAGCCCCTTCGCTGGAAAAGTCCATTGAGCGCCGTTGACAGCCAACATAATCGCCGAGCCGATGACCGCCGTCAACAGATAAGCAATTCCCACAAAAAGAAACGCTTTGTACCGCCCATGCACCGGATCGCTCATCGATATCTGTCCTGTATGCAGAAGGACACCATAGAGTCCCCACGATGCAACAGTCATAAGTGCAAATATTAACCAAGTCATACGCATCAAAATCCTCCTATATTCATACCTAAATGGGCAGGTAAGTTACGGAAAGCTGTGTTACATCGTCGGCTTATAAATTGTCACCATAAAAATACCTAAGATCACTAACTGGAGACCGACGAGAAACTGCCATCGTAATCCTCCCGCTTGGGGTGTATCTATTACCAGCGAGACAATTGCATTGATAAGCGACGCACCGGTAAATAAAATGGTCATAACCACAGCCGGCGTTCCCTCTGCCTGGAATGCCAAGAGGATGCCCAACGCAGTCGTTCCACTAGCAGCTCCCGCCAAAGTCGCCAAGACCATCCCTCTTACAGGGAAACGCCATTGGATGCCTTTGAACTTCAATATGAGCGCTGATCCAACAATCGCCACCAATGAATAGCCCACGCCCGCAGCAAAAAGTGCTTTGTATTGTGCATGGGTCGGATCTACCATTGCTATCCGGCTCGCGTGGAGCAAGATACCGTAGACTCCGAGCGCGCCAACCTTCATCAACGAAAACAGTAGCCAAGGTCTACGAAATATTAGCAAACGTCTACGACGCATCTATAATCCCCTTATGTTCCGGGCCTATAAACCGTTATCATATAACCGCCAATCGTTGCTGCTGCGATGCCGAAGATGAACTCCCAGCGTAAACTGCCCGGAGCCGGTGGATACAATGTTATAGCGATAGCTGCATTGAGAACAGGTGCGCCTGCGGCGCCGATGGATATTACAACAACCGGCGAACCCTGCGCGGCAAATGCCAAGAAGTTACAGAAAATTACCCCAACAACGGCAATTCCTGCGAGAATCGCCAAGCCGAATCCGGTTATTGGGAAACCCCATTGCGCGCCCCTTATTGTCAACATCAAACCTGCCCCAACAATTGCTACCAATGAATAGCCGATACCGGCAAAAAGAAGTGCCTTGTATTCCCCATTCGCCGAATCGCCCATCGCCTTTTGTCCAGCATGAGTAAGAACACCGAAAATCCCAGACGATATCGTCGCGATAAGTGTAAATACCAGCCAAGTCATGTGGGTCTGGAATCCTCCTAATCAACTGATATACTTTTCATAAACTGCGAGAGTTGATTCTGCCATCACATCATCGCTAAATTCACGATGTACCGCCTCCTTGCCCTGCTGCCCCAGTTGGCCCCTGTAATTCGGATCATTCATGAATTGAGATATTCCCGCTGCAATAGCGTCCGGCGATTCCGCGTCCACCAATATGCCGCCACCGGTTGCTGCTACCAGTTCAGGAAAACTTCCATGTCTCGGTTGAACAACCGGAACACCATTGGCAAGTGCCTCCAGAATGAAAAGACCCTTCGATTCTTTGTATGTAGTCGGCACGGATAAGACGTGGAGACCGTTAAGGAAATCAATTTTTTGGTGACGATTAACTTCTCCCCAATACTCAAAGGCACCTGACAACCCCCACGCGTTAATCTGTTCGACCAATTTCTCAAAATACGGTTCATCTTTTTTACCGAGGTAACCGGCAACTTTGAGTTGGACTTTGTTCGGTCCGAGCCTGTCGGTCAAACGGTGAAACGCGTCAACCAACAGATGAAGTCCTTTCTCAGGACAGATGCGGGCAAGATACCCGATGATAAAGGGTGGTTCAGGGAGGGCTTTTTCAGATAGTCCATGTTCACTCAGATTCAGACCGAGACGCACGACATCAACTTTGTGCGGTGGAATATCTAGATACTCAGCCATGAAGTCCGCGTAGTATTGGCAGGGCGCGATGTATCCATCCACCTCCGAAGCCCGTGCTTGCAGTAACTTCAAGGCTTGCGATTTGTACGGCTCGATGAGATCTTCGAGAAATATGTCCTCGCCCTGCAAGGCACAGAGAATAGGAACACCTAACGCTTTCTTCATCTCCTTCGCGAATCCTACGAACATGGAGTTAGTAAGTTGAACCAGATCGGGCTGATAGGAATTTTTCAGCCATTGGATCAGTTTCGCTAGTTCCTTTTTCTGTTGTCCTTCCTCTCCCTGAAGGACTGAAACGGTAAGCGCGCCCAGATCCTGTGCGCTGGTGGAAGCACTAAAACGGGCTAATCTGTTCAGCAGCGTAGGACTATCGAATAACCGATCAAGCAGCCAAGGGGTATGGCGGAATAGTCCCGACTTCTGCTGGAGGTAAACATTAATTCCGCCGTAAAAAACGCGATCCATGCTAACATCGGCTTCGTCGGTACGGATGGGCGTGTAGGTCGGAATCAGGGCAACGTCGTGCCCCTTCCTTTGCAATGCGGCGGCAAGCGTATTATCATGAATACAGGTGCCACAGTACATCCCTGCAGCACCTGCGGCGATATAAGCGATCTTCATAATGGATTGAGGATGAAACGTAAAGCGTGAAACGTAAATGGGCTGATAAACCTATAACATTTCTGAAGGCTCAAGGGATTACTGAGCCTTTACACAACGAAGCCCAATGACATCGTTAGCATTCGTCGGGACCTCTCCACTGCGAAAGGAGACGGGCAGGGCTTCCGGATAAGAGAGCCACGAGGCGCTACGCAACACGCGATGGGTTTCAACATTTGTAAAATTATCCATAATCCAACCGATGGTGACGGCACCGGAGAGCGGATTTTCACGGGGAGAACGGGCATAGAAATCTTCGTTATATTCATCCAGACACCACTCCCACACATTGCCCGCGATGTCGTACAAGCCGTAACCGTTGGGCAGATACGCGCCCACGGGTGTCGTGTCACCAGCATTATAGTTGTAGTTCGCTTTGCTGCTATCTAAGTCATTGCCCCATGGATACTTTTTCCCCGACAAGCCACCCCGCGCTGCGTACTCCCACTCTGCTTCTGTCGGCAGCCGCTTTCCCGCCCATTGGGCATAAGCTACCGCGGCATACCAACTCACATACACGACCGGATGGTTCGCCTTCCCGCTGGGGTAATCATTTCCATTCCAAAGTGCCAAGTAAGTCCCATCGTGGAGTGATTTATCAATGTGATCCTTTTGCCACTGTGGGTTAGCATCGACGAACTGCTTGTATTGGGCATTGGTGACCTCATATTTGTCCATGTAGAACGCGTCAATGGAGACGATATGGACAGGCAATTCATTGGGAGATCCCTCTGAGGTAACACTCCCCATCTGAAACTCGCCTGTGGGAATCAGCACCATACCCTCCGGCGCAATGGGGGTTGGTCCCTTAACGCCACAACCTCCAATGAACAGGTAGGTAACGATTAGTACAAAACAACTCAATTTTTTGAAAATCATATATGGCGGATTTTATAATTAAATTTACACTATGAATGAGCGAGGTCAGGAACCTAGTGTAAAGAGAGTTTGCCGAAGATAGTGTCGAAATCTGTGATATTCGCCAGGGCGTCTCGAATCGTGGTCGAATCAGTAGATTGAGCGATTGTTCCAATCCAACGTTGCGAATTACTCAAGGGGCACAAATTCGCCGCTTTCGACAATCAGTATATTTGGGGTATAAACTGCGTCTCCATCAGCGTTAAAAGAGAACTGACCGAGAATAGTGTCGAGATCCATAATATTCGCCATAACATCTCGCACCGCCGTTGCCTCGGTAGATTGCGCTTCCGAAATCGCCTCAGCGAGAATATTGAGTGCTACATAGGACTGCGCCGCCCACGGCTCCGGTTCAACACCATACTTCGCCCGGTAATTCTGGACAAACGCTTGATTGCCCGGCGTATCAGCTTTGCTAGTCCAACCTATAAAAGCGATGGCACCTTCGGCGGCATCACCGGCGGTCTCGACTTCGTCTCCAGTCAGGTCGGGAATAATGAACCGAACAGAATCAGGCATACCGATCGTTCGTCTTTGAGTCAAGATTCCAGCTATCTCTCTTGATAAAGCGGAAATAAAAAGAGCGTCAGGATTTGCATCCATTATCCGAGTTAATTGCGCCGAAAAATTGGTGTCGCCACCTTGGAAAGTCTCCGTAATCAGAATCTCGACGCCACTCGCAGCAAGCACTTTCTCCAACTCCTCGTTGCTACTCGTGGAATAAACATCATCATCATCATATATTAGTGCTACTTTTTGGTAACCGAGTTTCTCCTGAGTTATCCGGACGCCAATTGGAGTCTGCACATCTGTGGCAAGCGAGATACGAAAGACAAAATCGCCTATCGCGCTCAAACCGGCGGCAGAAGAAACCGGGCTAAGACATACAACGCCGTTTTCTTGGGCAATTGGAAACGCCTGGGCGCCCAGCCTTGAGACAGCAAGGCCAGCGATAATAGATACGCCGTGTTGATGAATCAGTTTATTAAACGCTTTAACGGCGCCCTCAACTGTGCTCCGATCATCCTCAGTGATGAAGGTGATTTGTGCACCACCGAGCTGGTTAAGCTCTTCGCGAGCGAGTTCAAAACCACGCTGCATCGGTAAGCCGTATGGATCGGCATATTTACCGGTCAGTGCTAGGTCAAGTCCAATGACAATTTCTTCGCTAAGCCCTCCCATGTCAGGGGGCGCGGCAAGAAGTTGTCCGGCCGAAAGCCACGCAATCAGAACGACAATCGCCAATACAAGGGTGAATTGGGTGAGTCCCTTGCTCCTCATTTTGAATCTCCTTGGTTCTGAAACTAAGAAATAGATACGCACGTTTTCGTATCTGTTCCTCATAGTTATACTCATAGCTATAGTAGATTTTAGAATTAATGAGACACTCCAAACCGCTGCGGTTAGAAACCGCGCCTACAGGGGGCAAAAGTGTCTATTCACTTTTAAAATTCACTATAGATACTCCCGATGCACAACCAACCCCCTAAATCCTTCCCCCGATTTTATCCCTGATAAATCGGGATTCCGTTCCGAGAGCAGGTTCCGACTCGTCGGGATTCTCCCCGATGAATCGGGGCAGGCTGGAACGGAACAGGCAGGAGGTGCCTCCTTTCAGAGGGGCTTTGAAAACTTCGTGCAGGTCGGAGTTAATGGAGCCTTGATTGTAGGTGCCTAATTCATCGGACGTCCGGTAAATCGTGACTAGGGTTGGATCCGGTGTCCAGCATAAATCGCCGAACTACAAAGCGTTGAACATTCAACTGCGTAACTCCTAACATACTTTACATCATGACACCCAGAAATGCAAAACTTTTTACATTTCTGAGGAAAAAACAAAACGAATCTTTAGCTGTATGTAATTTCTAGTTTCTTTTTTGACTATGGTGGAGACACGCCAAACTGGTGCGGTTAGAAACCGCACCTAACGGAGCGAAAGTGTCTATTTATTTTTAATATTCACCATAAATTCTCCTTTAGTATCGATGGTACCAGCCCATCCCGACAATCTTACTTGACGATTACCATCCATCTGGTGATGGTATCATTTCAGATCCCACCCGCTCTGAATTGTCAAATATAGAGCAATTTTTAGAGTGGCTAGTTCAATGAGGGTGTAGGAGATTTCCATCAACCTGTGGATCTGTCTTCTCCACTTCCGATGGGAAGAATTTCTGGATTGCAGCGGAATCTGGCGGTTTACTTATCAGGGAACCGATGATCATCGCTACAGCGGAGACAGCGAGAATAACTGCTACCGGCATGATTCCGGTGCCACCTACTGTGTAACCGGGTGCCTCCCAGCCTTGAATAAAGAAATATATCCATAACACCACGACACTAATCACGGAGGCGAAGGCACCGTATTTGGTACTACGCTTCCAAAAGAGTGCGGCGATGACGATCGGGAACAGCGATGCAAACCCTGTGAAAGACCAGACCGCAAGTTTGAAGATACTCCGATTGAGCAGAAGCGATAGTAGGTAGGTTAGACAAAGTATCCCGCAGACAAAAAGTCGTCCCACCAATACTTGCTTCTTTTCACTCATGCCGTCGTTCGCCGAGTCCGGACGGAATCTGTAGTGACGGATAATATCGTGTGTAAACATACTTCCGATGGACAGCGATTGAGAATCGAGAGAAGACATAATCGCTGCAAATACACCCGCACCTAGAAGGCCTGCGAGCACCCCGGGCGCATGGCGCTGAATCATCTGAACCAAAACCGAATTGGCTTCAGGTCCCTTGAGGCCCGGAACATCCACGCTGCCTAAAATACCGAGTAGTACACTCGGAATCCATACGATAGCGACACATATCGGATACCACATTACAGGATACCGAAACGAGCCCGCACTCTTAGCCGTGAGCCAGTGCATGAATATATGAGGAAACATGCCTACCGATAGGGGGATGCAGGTATAGGTCAACAGCTCCAGTGGCTTGATGTGATTCCCGTGCATTAATAGATCTGGTGCCACCCTCGCCAAGCTAGCAGAAAATCCGCCCATCTTATGCACAATAAAAAAAAACGTTGCCCCGCCAAGCGTCATGAAAACAAGGGTTTGAAAAGTATTTGCCCAGGCGGTCCCACGCACACCCCCGTAACAGACATAAATGAAAACCACAGCGCACACTAGAAGTCCACCCAACCACGGCGGGATCTGTCCCCCCGTGATCTGATGTAGGGTGATCCCTCCACCCATTACGCCGATTAGCAGGTATGGAACGATGAGCGCGACAATGACGACAAAAAGCAGCAACCCAAACCCATTGCTGTTCCATCGTTCTCTGAAGTACTGGATCTGCGTAAAATATCCGCATCGCTTCCCGATTGCCCACAATCGGGTGCCAATAAAAAAGAAGACGCAAGGAGCAACTAAGGCGGTCGAGGAAGCCATCAGAGCAAAAACACCGATGCCTCTGTGGTAGGCTTCACCGGAAGCGCCAAGGATGGAGAAAGCCGTCATGTTCGTGCCGAACAGGGACATCAGCAGCACAAATGGTCCAATAGTTCGGCTAGCGACGAAAAAGTCCTCGCCGGTGCCGCGAAATAATTTATGACTCATTGTGCCAACAATCAGCACAAGCCCCAAATATGCAAAGATAACGACGATAATTATCATGATAGATTTTTACTCATCTGTATCTTCTTCTTGAAGATGACTGGGCAAAGCCTGATTGATTATCAACGCCATCAATAGGGATGCTGCGACACAGAATCCAATATGATAAAGCAAGCCAATGGGCATTCCAAGCAACATTTTTGGGTTGTCCCAGAGCCAGAAATCATTATGCAGCAGAAACAATACTGCAAGCGCAATATAAAGAATCGATTTGGAGAAAGCTTTTCTCATTTAGTCCCCCAAGTTTTATAGGAATGAGGCTTTGATAATTCTTAGGAGCTCAGTTTTCTCATGTTCACTGATTCCGTCAGATAGACGAGCAGCGGCAACGGGGAGTTCCCAGCGAGCAATCGCTTCGCGCGAGATTCGCCGGATTTGCGCGCAGTGTTCTAGATAAGCTTCATAGAATAGATGACGTACCTCAGCAACTTTTTGGCGGCGTCGCTCGCTCGCGCTAGGCGGTAATGGGCTGACTCGAAGGATTAAGGTTGTGCGAGCAACATCGACCAATGGGCATCCTTGGGTGGCGTCTACCCAATCAATGATAACAGGTTCGTCAGCCGTTATCAAGACATTCTCTGGGTGAAAGTCACCATGGCAGATGGCGTTTTCATCCTGAAGCTGATCCAAATCAACTAAGATGGCTGCTTTAGTCTCTGCCGGTAATCCACAGGCGCTTTGGATTTGACGGTGTAACCGCTGACGCTGTAAAGGCAGCGCAGATGCAGTGCACGTATGCAGGTGTGCCTGTAATTCTGCGAGGAGATGTGCGTATGGAATGAGTTTTTCAGGATCAGCAATTATGGCTTCGACCATGTCTACACCGTGCACTCTTTCAAAAATGATACCTTGGCGATTTTCAATGGTAATAGTATCAATGACGGCGGGTGTGTTCAGCCCTGCGTCGTACGCGAGGGAGGCACGAATAGCTTCTTCCTCGGCTTCCCCCGGCGGAGCACCCTCATAGTACAGTTTGAGAATTTTATCTTCATCCCATGCGAAAATTTCGGATGTTCCGCCTTCGGCGATACGGGGGTACTTAATCGTAGATAAGACCATCTCTATGTCCCAATCTGTGCAATAATTTCCTGAAACTCGTACCGACCATATAGGATATACCCCAACCCCTGTACCAGTTTTCCAAATGAAGAGTTATCGGTCTTTCAACAAAGCAATTCTTGAGCGCCAATTAAAAAAGACGACAGCTGCAACAACAGTAAATGCGATTAACTGACCCCAGCCGGAATGGGTGAGGAAGAGAAGCGCAGCAGCGATGAGCAGCCCTGCTCGCACCCAAAAATTAAGCGGCGCCAACCAGTATCCGGAAACACTCGCAGCCAATGATAGAATTCCGACGACAGCAATCAGTACGCTTGCTGCGATAGGAAAAAAACCTGCGCTACCTCCATCTGGCGCTAAAAGCAATAGCTCCGGTTTCAAAACGAAAGCGTAAGGCAGCGCGAATCCCACCAATGCAAATCGAAAGGCAGCAATTCCCGTTTGCATGATACCAGTGCCCGCAATAGCAGCCGCTGTATACGCCGCCAAAGCGACCGGTGGAGTCACCATTGCCATCATACCAAAATAAAAGATGAAGAGGTGGGCAGCAAGGGGAACCAATCCTAATTCGCTCAATACCGGTCCAACCAAGGTCGCCATGAGCAGATAACACACCGACGACGGTAATCCCATGCCAAGGATAATAGTCGAGATCATCAGGAGCACAAGCGCAAGGATGCGACTGTTTTCTGCAAGCGGTAAAAGGGTGCCCGGTAGTTTTGCACCAATTCCCGTTAAAGTGACGACACCAAGAATTAACCCTACACACGAAGCCGCAGCAATTAACGAAACGCCTCCGTGTGCTGCTTTTTCCATCGCTTCTACCACTCGACGAATCCCGATCCAGATCTGCGTAGCGAAAATCGGGAGGGACTCCCTAATTGATGTCCCGGCTGGTGAAGAATCGCTATGAATAAATGGTCCGAGAATGTCCCAGAGCCCTCGAATACCTATCAGCACCAGGATGAGGAGCAAACTGAGGCTCACCGCTCGGAACGGTGTATAACCAAGCAGGAGAAAAAGGATAAGTGTGATAAACGCAACCAAAAAAACTAATCCCTCTATCCTGGTTTTGGACTGAGCTGTTTCGGCTACCGTTTCTTGGGCCCTTTCGGCTGATGCGCCAACGCGCTTGGCGTAGAAATGGACAATCAGTAGGAGGGCGGTGTAATAGAGGATCGCAGGGATCAGTGCAGCTTTGATGATTTGCAGATAGGTCACCGCCGGTTCGACGATTTCGAGCATCATGTAAGCACCTGCACCCATGATCGGAGGCACTAGCGCACCGCCTGAACTCGCGGCAGCTTCTATCCCTCCAGCAACTGTCGGTCTGAACCCGGAACTTCGCATCATTGGAATAGTGAAGGTGCCGGTGGTGGCAGTATTGGCGACCGCACTACCAGACAGCGAACCCATCGCCCCACTACTGACGACGGCAACCTTGGCGGGACCTCCAACGCTTGAACGAAAGACACGTCTTGCAAAGTCAATAACATAACCGGTGGCTCCCGTTTGTTCCAGTAACGCGCCAAACAGGACGAAAAGGAACACATAAGTAAACATCACCTTCAAGGCTATGCCAAATACGCCTTGACTGTGCAGAAAAGTCTGGCTGACGAGACGTTCCCAAGAATAACCCCTGTGCGGAAACAGCCAGTCTGGCATCGATTGACCAAAAGCCGCGTACACCAAAAAAGCCAGAGAGAGGATGCAGAGCGTCAAACCGATAGCGCGGCGTGTCCCCTCCAAGACAAGGAGCAGTCCTATCAGCCCGATGATGTAGTCCGTGGTGGTTCCCATTCCCGCCCGATCTCCAAGCCGTTGACCGTCAACCCAAAACCGTTTGAACACAGGTTCCGTTTGAATGAGGATATAGCCGAAGCAGATTACCACGGCGAGCACGAAAACAAAATCTAAGATCTGGAAGAGGATAACTTTTTCAAAACGACGATGTAGGGGATATTTGAGAAAGACGAGGATTAAGCCCAACATCGCGAAAATCGCCAGTTGGGCTTGGGGCGAGAGCCGGGGATAGTTGACCTCGGCTAGAATAAAGACGCTGAGAATGACGGCACAGGTCCGAAAAAGGACTCGCCGAATATTTGCAACCATAGTGGCAGAGTTCGAAATGGGTTAGAAGCTGTCAATACAGATTGAGCGGATCAGGTAATCCGCTAGAGGGGGCGAATCCAGATGTTACGGTATCGTACGGGATCGCCGTGGTCTTGAAGCATTATCGGTCCTCGATCGGGATGTGGTTCATCATAGGAGGGAGCCTGTCTGTGTCCTGTTGCACCCATAGCCGCACGGTGGTTTTGCACCAATACCCCGTTGTGAACGACAGTTATGTAAGCCGGGCTAATCAGTTTCTGTCCGCCAAAGCGCGGTGCTGTGAAGAAAATGTCGTACGTCTGCCATTCGCCGGGCTTGCGGCAGGCATTAACCAATGGTGGATACTGCCCATAAATTGCGGCGGTGATTCCATCCGCGTAAGTGGGATTCTCGTAACCATCGAGCACCTGGATTTCATATCTGCCCATCAGGAACACACCGCTGTTCCCACGACCCTGACTGTCTCCGTTTACCTCTGCCGGCGCAGCCCATTCGAGGTGCAGTTGGCAATCTCCAAAGTGTTCTTTGGTTTCGATGCTGCCGGTGCGAGTAACTTCCATGTAGCCGTTTTCGACCTTCCACTCGGCTTGCCCATCACGCCCCGTCCACTCGGATAAATCGGTGCCACCAAAGAGGACAATTGCATCTGAGGGCGGTTCGTTCTGTGAACCTTGAGTACTAGGAGTAACAACCCGGGGCTGAGGTCGCGTTCCATCGTGGACGTGCCATTCCGTACCGGGTATCAATGGTGTGTCATCATAACCGATGGGAGGTTTATTTGGCGATGATTGTTGCGCCATGTTTGAATCTCCTTGTAGGATAATGTATACTTAGGTTACTACCTGTCGCCCCGCTGGGGCTTAAAAGATTGTGACTGTCCCTTTCTGCTATACACATAGCGACGTACCGGGTAGCGACAACTGTCGAGTCTCTTGTGTTGACATATCGTGCTTCAGCAATCACATCGGGGTTTAGAGCAACGGGACAAAGTGTAGAGTTGCAATGTGTCGGTGGCTAGGCAAGGTTAGCCCTTGCATCACTTCATACTCATTTTCTTCAATTCAAACTATCGTATGACTTCGTTGGTGGACTATATACCTCATTATAGCCGAACTCTTTGTATTTCGCAAGTGTTCTATCCCGTAGACAGAAACCCTGGACTACCAGAAATTCTTACCGGGAATCAGCGCTGTACCATCTTTTTACCTTGTCATTGCAGTTACCGTGTGATAGGATGAGCAAATCATATCAGTCAGAAAAAAACAGCCAATTGAGGAACCCGTCATGGCAAAACGCAATGGGTTTTCAGAACTAGCAAAGCTGCTAGTTCGCTATCCCGCCCAAGGACAGAGAGAAAAGCTAACACAGCTCTTATTACAGAATTACACACAGGAAAGCCTCATTGATTACTTGACAGATGAGGTTGCTCCAACGCGTGAGGCAGCAGCTTACTCACTCGGTATCATTGGCAACATGGCTGCAGTCTCGCCGTTAGTGAAAGCGCTTCGGCACAATGATCCGGATCTGCGCTCCAACGCAGAGGAAGCGTTGTGGGCAATTTGGTTTCGCTCTGGTGATAAATCAATCGATGACATGCTTCAAAAAGGTGCGCGATATATCAAGCAAGAACAGTACGTGGAAGCCGTTGATCTATTGACGGAGCTCACTCATATAGCCCCTGAATTCGCCGAAGGATACAACCAGAGGGCGATCGCATATTTTATGTTGGAAGAGTGGGAACAATCGATCGATGATTGCAAGAAGGTGGTTGCACTCAATCCGGTCCATTTTGGTGCGTTAGCTGGAATGGGACAATGTTATCTACGTCTCGGCAATCTTTCGGATGCACTAAAGGCTTTCCAGCAAGCATTAGAGATTCATCCAAGCCTCTACGGTGTCGCGCATACGGTTTTGCAGATTCAAGAAGCATTGCAAGAGCAGAGAAATAGGCGTTAGGAAATGAAATGATACGCCGTCTTGAGAATCCGATCCTCGATCAAGTGATACACCAACAGTGGAAACTCGGTAAGATCTGTTGTGCCCTTATTATACAGAGCCTTCTCCTGCTCGTTATCTGCCAGTTCCTGTTCCGTGCAAAATTGGGGCGCTACACGGATATGATCTTCTTGTCGGAAGCTCTACTCGTCTTGATTGTCTCCCCCTATTTGGCGTGTAACGAACTTAATAGACAGGTTGCACCGCTCCTTTCGCTAACCCATTTGCAATTGAGTAAAATGTGCCACCGACGGAGCTGGATGAGCGTTATATTGGGAAGCCAGATTTACACCCTCTGCTTCCTCAGTTTCGCAACCCTCGTTTTTCTGATTCTCATACCATCAATCAGCAAAATTTCCCATTTTGAAGTGGTTCGATTGCAACTGGTTATCGCAATTTACATCATTGTCGCAGCCTCGGTCGGTGGATTATGGTGGCGCGTTTTTCGTCACGAAATCTACGCAACAGAGGCGACATATTTGGGCTGGATTCTACTGATTGGTGGTGTGTTTCTGTTAGTACCGTTAGACCGTTATGTAGAAAATCTCGAACCTATCATTCCACCATTTTTGCATCTCAATCCACTGAGTGCCGTGTGTCATCTACTCGCAATCGATGTGTTTAGAACACCACACTTATACGAACTAACCCCAATCCCATCATACAGGGTTGTCTATCCATCATGGTACATTGTTTGCCTCTGGCAGATTGTGATTGGAATCTGTTGCGTCGTGCTACCATGGGGTAAACGCATCTAATTTTTCTTTACAGTAGGAGCAGGTACGTTGGCTGGAGCAAAATCCCATACCTCTGGAAGCGACTTAATCATCAGCGTTTCCGGCGTTAGAGGCACAGTCGGTAGCGCGTTGGATCCAAGCCTATTAACCCGCTTTGCGAGCGCATTCGGAACGCTAATTGACGGGCAAACCGTTGTAGTTGGGAGAGATACGCGGACATCCGGTCCTATGGCACATCATGCGGTCCTCGCGGGGCTTGTCGCAACCGGTTGTAAAGTGATTGATGTTGGAGTTTGTCCAACGCCGACCGTTCTACTCACGTCAAAAGCAATGAATGCCAGCGGAAGCCTCGTGATTACAGCAAGCCACAACCCAATAAATTGGAATGGCATTGAATTTGCGTCTGAATCCGGCAGGCTCTTAGATGAGCGAGAACGCAGACGTCTGATGGATATCTACGAATCCGGGGATTTCAAGCTGGCTGGTTGGGATCGACAGGGAACCGTCCAGACGACTGACACGGCGATTGATCGACACATAGAGCGTGTCCTCAGCTGCGACTGGATTGCACAGGATCAGATAGATGCCCGCCCCTTAAAGGTTGTCATCGACAGTGGCAACGGTGCGGGCAGCGTGATTAGTCCTCGCTTATTGAGAAAGTTGGGTTGTGAGGTCGTTGAACTAAACTGCGTGCCTGATGGTCTTTTTCCCCGCCCCGCCGAACCAACACCCGATGCGTTGGATAAACTATGTTCGGTTGTTAAAACGGAGGGCGCGGACCTCGGCCTCGCACACGATGGTGATGCCGATCGGTTGGTGCTCGTTTCCGAGGACGGCACACCACTGAGCAGTGAATATACTTTCGCCCTCGCAGCGGAGTTCCTACTGAACAAGCAGAAAGGCGATGTCGTTGCTACCGTATCAACCAGTCGGATGCTCGATGATGTAGCGAATCGACATGCTGTAACGCTGCACAGAACACCGGTGGGAGTCGGGTTCGTTGTCGAGAAGATGCGAGAAACAGGCGCAGTCATCGGCGGGGAAGGAACTGGCGGCGTGATTTATCCAGAACTCCAATACACGACTGACGGAATTGCCTCAATAGCCACGATTGTCCAGCTTCTCTGCGAATCAACTGCGTCAACGATTTCGGATCTTATCGCTTCTATGCCAAGTTACGCGATATGCAAGGAGAAGTTGGACGTGCCTTCCCAGCAGATTGCTGATGCTGTTCTTCGTCTCGCAGTCGAAACTTATTCAGATGAGATACTCGATTTAGCAGACGGCGTAAAACGGGTTTGGGATGATCGATGGGTCAATATCCGGAAATCCGGTACCGAGCCGGTCATTCGCGTTTTTAGCGAAGCGCATACCGCTGAGGAGGCGCAGGACTTATGTGACTCAACGCTTAACACACTGCAATCTTTGATGCAGCGAGTTTCCAACTAGCTGCCCAACTCGTTTTTAGGTTGTGGGGAATTCCCCACTTTACAATTTTTCTTGAAACGCAAACGTACCCCCAACGTCAATTTTAGTAGACTATGGTTGTAATTTATTGATGGAGGCTTATCATGGCAGATGCACTAAAGCTGGTCTGCATAGGCGGCGGTACAGGGTTGTCTTCCCTATTGAGCGGAATTAAACAACACACAGGCAATAGACGCCCAGGTGCAGAGATTATCGATATGGATAATTTGGCAGCCATCGTTTCAGTATCTGACGATGGGGGCAGTTCTGGACGGTTAGTTGAAGAGTTCGATGTGATTCCCCCGGGGGACATTCGAAAGTTATTGGTGGCTTTATCCAATGACGATGAGTTACTCGCCAAACTCTTTGAATATCGCTTCTCAAGTGATGGCGATCTGGGCGGACATACGGTTGGAAATCTCCTGCTGATCGCGCTCACGGAATTGAATAATGCCAACTTCCCCAGAGCCATCCAAGAAGCGTCTAGGTTGCTCTCCACGCGCGGAAGGATTATACCGGTTAGCCTCGATGGCACTATACTGTGTGCTGAACTAGCTGGTGGCGACATTGTGTCTGGTGAATCCAACATCCCAGAGCGATCCAATCAGGAACCAATTCAACGGGTTTTTCTTAAACCGCGTGAGAATGGGAAACAGTACCACAATGAACCGTATGAATGCGCCGCACATACGGAGGCTGTAGAAGCCATCGCCGATGCAGATGCCATCATCATTGGACCCGGCAGTTTATACACCAGTATTATGCCCAATCTTGTGATTAAGGAAATTGCCAAAACCATCCAATCATCAGATGCGATGAAAATCTATATCTGTAATGTAATGTCGCAACCCGGCGAAACGGATGGATACTCTGTCACTGACCATGTCGAAGCAATCCTGTCTCACGCTCCCGGAATAGCATTAGATTATGTGATTGTCAATAATCAGCCAGCACCAGAACAGATCATCGAGCGATATAGACAGAAGGGACTGTTAAGTCGACTCGCCCAAATTAAGATGAATGCGGAAAAAGGACTGTCTATGCTCGAACAGGAACAGGAAGAAATCATAGATTTCGTGTTAAATCTAACTGAAGACATCTCCCAACTTTCCAACGAAGCTAAGCAGATGGCGGGACCGGCTAATGTGCAAATTTTCTATAATCCAGCCCGAGATGACCTCGCGGATATGCGGATTGTAGAGGCGGAACTGATTCAAGACACCACCGAGATTATTGATAGCGGAGAGCCCCAGCCCGTGATCCGCCACCATCCCGAAAAACTTGCACAGACATTAGTCAAGGTATTGAGTGATCATCCAAGGTTCCATGAATCGGTTTCGTGACCAAGGTACGCCCCCTTTTCACCCTTCCCCACCCAAACATTGCCTAAATAAAGGAGACAACCAATGTGTGGAATTGTTGGATACATAGGAGATAAATACGCTGACTCGGTTTTGTGGACAGGGTTGGAACGACTTCAGTATCGAGGATATGACTCGGCGGGTATGGCTGTCATCAGCGATGGGGAGATAGATTTGCGAAAGCGGGCGGGAAAGCTACGTGAGTTAGACGAATGCCTCCGCCAGAATCCGATGCGCGGTGCTATCGGTATCGGTCACACGCGCTGGGCAACACATGGAGAGCCGAATGAACGCAACGCCCATCCACATACCGATGAAAGCAAAACTTTGGCAGTCGTACATAACGGAATCATTGAGAACTATCTTCCGCTCAAGCGGGACCTGCAAGGACGAGGGCATCTATTTGAGTCGGATACCGATACTGAGGTGTTAGCACACCTCGTTGAGGAAGCAATGGACGGAGATTTACTCAGCGCGGTTTCCGAAGCACTGCCGCAGGTAGAGGGGACATTTTCGGCTGCTTTTATTCACCATCAGTTTCCGGATTGCATCGTAGTTGCCAGACGCGGTAGCCCGCTCATCTTAGGTCTTGGGGAGGGAGAGAATTTTGTCGCTTCGGATGTGCCGGCGCTGCTGCCGCACACGCAGCGGATAGTTTATCTTGAAGATGATCAGATTGCGGTGCTTACGCGGGAACAGGTAGCACTTCAAACCGTGGAAGGAGAACAGGTCGAACCACGTATCCATCACATCGGCTTGAGTCCTGACGTTGCTGATAAAGGTGACCATCCACATTTCATGCTCAAGGAAATTCACGAACAACCCAACGTCTTGCGCCGCCTACATAATATCTATGTTACCGATGAGATGGAAGTCGATTTTGGAGACTTCGGATTAGACCACGACTTTCTCGCCCGTGTGAATCGGATTGTCATCCAAGCGTGCGGTACATCATGGCACGCCGGATTGATTGGCAAGTACTTGTTGGAACAGTATGCACACATCCACACCGAGGTGGATATCTCCTCAGAGTTCCGCTACCGCAACCCAGTTTTGGAGGGGGATACATTAGTCATCGCTATTTCTCAATCCGGTGAGACAGCTGATACGCTTGAAGGATTGCGTAAAGCGAAAAGCAAGTTCATGCACGTGTTAGCTCTGTGCAACGCGATTAACAGCACCATTGCGCGGGAAGCGGATGCGGTTATCGAACTTCATGCGGGCTTAGAAATTGGTGTCGCTTCCACCAAAGCTTATACGGCACAGATTGCCGTGCTTGGGTTGCTTGCAATGCACTTAGGCAGGCTAAAGGGAATACTAACGCCCAGAGAAATACACGAATTTCTGCAAACCCTCAAAACTGTACCGTCTCTTCTGGAACGAGCCATTCGGCAGGAACGGATCTACGCCTGTGCGGAAAAATATAGCGATGTCGGTGCATTCATGTTTATTGGGCGAAGCTATAACTATCCCAACGCTCTTGAGGGGGCGCTCAAGCTCAAGGAGATTTCATATATCCATGCGGCAGGACATCCTGCAGGCGAACTAAAGCACGGTCCCATCGCGCTGATTAACGAAGACGTGCCGGTCGTGTGCATTGCTACTAATGGCAGCATCTATCCCAAAATTGTGAGCGCTATTCAAGAAATCCGCGCTCGCAACGGCGTTGTCATCGCCATTGCGACTGAGGGCAATACAGAGATTCATGAGTATGCACACGAGGTGCTGTATATTCCCAATATCGCGGAAGAGCTTTCCCCACTGCTTGTTGCTATCCCGCTTCAGCTACTCGCCTATTATACTGCTGTCCACCGAGGCTGCGATGTAGATCAACCCCGGAATCTTGCAAAAAGTGTTACCGTTGAGTAGATGACCACTAAACTTTCAATAGAGTACACACACCACCAACAACCTGAATTAAACTCAGAACGAACAATTATGATAAAATAATCCGGTTCAATTGTTAACATTGTCATCACTGTGATTGTAATAAGTTTCATGACAAGCTGCGGTGAGGGTGATGACGTCATAAGTGCTGATTATCTGCCAATTGCGGTCGGGAACTCTTGGAGTTTCAGTAATCCTGAACGCCCCAGAGCTTCAGAAAGTATAGTCATTACAGGAACAACGAGGTTGAGCGATGGTAAAACGGTATTCATCAGCACAACAAGTGATGGAGAAAAGGGGTATCTATCACAGACTGTTAACAACCTGATACCGTTCCACCAGACGATCAATGACTTGCAGGGAGAATTGATTTACAGTCCACCAATCAAGGTTGGAACCACTTGGCAGGGAAGGGAAGGCGAAGCGAGAGTTGTAACACAGGAAACTGTCAACACGCCCGCGGCAATCTTTCATGACTGCTTCCGTATTGACGTGAGTGTTGTTGACGATCAGAACTACTATTCAATCTGGCTTGCCAAAAATGTTGGTCCAGTCAAGTTGGCGGTGATCGATCTTAGTCATGGAGATATCGAACGCACCGTTGTCCTCGAAGAATTCTCTAAGTAATCTTTCCAGCTAAAGCCGAGCCCCATCTACGCACAACCCATATCGCCGGTGGATCTCACAATCTCCAACAAACACCACGTTAGTTGTACGCGCCTGCGAAGCGAGCTATGACAAAGTAGATCTCCTTTAGCGAAGAGAATTCCACGGTGCTTCGTCGTGGACTTCGACCAGTTGATAACCTTCAGCGGTAACACACGGTCCTAGGATCGCTAGCAGCTTCGCGGGAGCAGAAGACACGTTGAACGAAGCGTGTACCACGTCGGCTGGAATAAATATTGAGTCACCTGAACTCAGCATCTGTTTCTCGTCTCGAAGCCACTGTTCTACAGTCCCTTCAATGACGTAAATTACCTCTTCCTGCTCTGGATGCTTGTGAAAGTTGTGTCCGCCGCCGGGAGATAGGCTCACCTCTATAACGACCAAATCCTTTGCGCCCGTTGTTTGAGGACGACTCAACCATGCCAACGCCCCCCAGTCCAGTTGTTCACGTTCTGCTTCCGCTGCGGGAATAAATTTTCCACTCATACTTGACTTCTCCTTTAGATTACGTTTAAAATTGAATAATAGCAAGGAACAGTGTGTAATGCGTGCTACGTAGGAGATTAACGTCTCTCATTACGCCTTATTCTTATTGCCGATTCATTATAGCGTGTCTGCTGTGTCGGTGTCCACAGTGTAATTGCGAAAAGGAAGGAAGATTCACATGACTGATAATGAAAAATTTCTGTTTGATCTTTGGGGTTATGTCGTAATTGAGGATGTACTTACGCCCAACGAAGTGGCATTAGCAAACGAAGCGGTTGACCGTCACGCACATCTCATCGCCAATCGCGATCCGGGGTTGTCTCACGGATCCAAACAGTTGGAAGGGGATACGGGGCGAGGAGAATTTCATCAGAATCCACTGACCTTTGATCGGCCGTGGTGCGAACCGTTTCGACGGATGTTGACGCATCCGCGGGTCATTGATGTCTTCAACGAGATATTGGGACCCGGTTTTCGGCTTGATCACGGTCCGGGACTCATTCAGATGGTGGACGGAACCGAGGGGCACTGGCTTCACGGCGGAATGACCTTCGATCCAAGTCAATATCATCGATTTGAGCATGGGCGGATGCAGTGTGGGCTCTGTGTTGCTGCGTGGCAGCTGACGGAAGTACGCGACGGAGATGGTGGTTTTGCATGCGTGCCGGGCAGCCACAAATCAAACTACCGACCACCCCAGCAGGTTTTGTCCACAGAGGATGGGATGGAGTGCATTCGACAGGTTGTCGCGGGACCGGGTTCCGTTGTTATCTTCAACGAAGCACTTGTGCACGGCACACTTCCGTGGCAGCCCACCGACAGGGAACGTCGCTCGATACTGTTCAAATGTTCACCCGGATTCTTGTCGTGGGGTTCACCACACGCTGAATGCCCGATTCCAGATCCAACGCCTGAGGAACTGGCGATCTACGAGCCACCACACCGTACCGGACGCACAACATTGGGGAAAGATAATGATTGAGTGCGTGAAACGTGATGTGTAGACGTCCATTAGTTCATTTAGCCCAACTCCGTGATAGATATTACATTAGGACATAACATGAAACAGATAATTCTTGCAGCCACAGTAATTGGTCTATCACTAATACTTTTGACAGGAAACAATGTCCACGCGACGAATGTCCAAAAGGCCGATGTCAACGACGATGGTATTGTGAATATCCTTGATTTAACGCTTGTCGCTTCACACTATGGCCAACGCATTGACGAAGCACAGATGTCGAATATAGATGTCAATAGCGACGGTATCGTGGACGTCCTTGACTTAGTAATTGTTGCCAATGGTATGAGTCAAAGTGAAAAAATTCCCATAGGCGGCACCCTGATTTTTGGACGCGGCGGCGATTCGGTTACGCTTGATCCAGTGCGGGTGCTTGATGGCGAATCGGCAAAAGTTTGCGATATGCTCTACGATACCCTTGTTCAATATCGAGGGAACACAACGGAAATTGAACCCGCCCTAGCGGAAGCGTGGGAAAGTTCCGCTGATGGCTTGGTGTGGACATTTCACCTCCGACAAGGAGTTCAATTTCACGATGGGACCCCGTTAAACGCAGACGCTGTTGTCTTTTCGCTCACCCGACCAGAGGCAGTGTTCCGTGATTTTCAGGCAGAATTTATCAGCCAGATTACTGCGCTGGATCCGTTGACAGTTCAAATCGCACTCAAAATGCCATTTGCACCCTTTATCAGTATGATCGCTGGAACTGCGCTTTCTATCGTGAGTCCGACAGCTGTTCAACACTTTGGGATTGATTTCGCTAATAATCCTATTGGAACCGGTCCTTTCAAGTTTGTGCAGTGGGATCGGGACGAGAAAATTGTGCTTGAAGCAAACGACACACACTGGGCTGGCAGACCTTCACTAGATAGGCTCATCTTCCGCTCTATTCCCAACAACTCGATGCGGCTTATGGAACTGCAGCAGGATAACCTCCACGCGATGGAATTTCCGAATCCAGACGAAATCCCGATTATCCGGGGCGATACACAGCTTGAACTTCTTATGCAGCCAAGTCTGAATATCGGGTATTTGGCGATGAATATGGACAAACCACCCTTTGAAAACCTCAAGGTACGGCTCGCGATTAATCACGCAATTGACAAAGCCAATATTATCGAAAACCTCTATCAAGGCACAGGCATCCCCGCGAAGAATCCAATCCCGCCTGCGCTCTGGAGTTATGATGATACCATTGAGGACTACGAATACAATCCAGAACTGGCAAAACAACTCCTCGCTGAAGCTGGCTACCCTGATGGATTTGAGACAACGCTCTGGGCATTACCGGTGCCGCGTCCCTACATTCCAGATGGGTACGCCCTCGCAGAGGTGCTACAGTCCGAACTCCGAAACATCGGTGTTGAGACAACAATCGTCACCTACGATTGGGGCACCTATCTTGAGAAAACGGAAAATGGGGAACACGACATGGCGATGTTAGGCTGGAGTGCTGACGAAGCAGATCCGGATAACTTCTTCTACTATCTTTTGAGCAAAACCTATGCACAGAAGCCTGCGTTTAACATCGCCTTTTATCGAAGCGATGAGATGCAGGATCTCCTTGAACGTGCCAGAACGAGCACCGATCAGAACGAACGAATTGAATTGTATCAGCAGGCACAGGCGATTTTCCACAGAGATGCACCGTGGGTGCCGTTGGCGCACGCGCAACGACTTTTGGTTATTGACAGACGGGTGAAGAATCTCAGGCTTGCACCGGTAGGGTGGAAATACATCCGTAGCGCATCGTTAGCATCGGAGTAAGTATTGCTATCTTTTGGACCGCATACTAATAAAGGAGAAAAAGATGTTTAGACCAATAGTTATGAAGCTGTTTTTGGCGGTTTTCGGTGTTTGCGGAATTATCGGAGTCATAGGCTGCGGTGCTATTGAGGTATTGCTTATTGACCTGACAGATCCTGATCCGATTGAGCCCGAAGATAACGAGTGGATTGGTACATGGGCACTTGAGAGTTACATGGGACTCAGTTTGTTAGAAACCCTGGCGGAATATGATGATTATGATGAGGAGGACTGGACTTTTCTGGACGCTACTGGTTCAGCTGTGGAGGGAACTCTGCTGGAACAGGCGATCGCAGCGTTTTGGTCTGGTGATGGCGTTACCGGTTATGATGGGAGCATTACTTATACATTTTCTGAGGCACGAGCCATGGAGATAGGGGTTGTAATCCGGTTGGAGTTGACGGTGGGAGACACGCAAGGGGTGCTCATCGGCACGGATCAGATATCGGGCAGCTACTCTCTAATTGGTTCCGCTTACACAACGGAAATATTTGATGAGGTGGAAACGGGTACGTGGGCACGGACAGGGGACACACTTATGCTCAATCCTGAAGGGGCCGTTGGTTCGACAGTTTTGAAAATTATAGATGCCTAGGGAGTGATCAAAGGGGGCATATGCATTATCCTCGCTCCTAACTTTTGAAGGGGCAGTTTTCCCGATTGACGCTATATTGTTCAATTCAGTGTTGCACAAAATCCTCAAATCGTTATATAATAGATATAATATCGTCAACCGAAAGCAGCTTGTCCGTTATGTCGAGGGTTGTTTTGAGGGGATAATAATAGGGCCCACTTCTTGATTGATATGGAGGTAACACCATTGTTGTATTACGGCATGGATTCCGTAGCTTCAAGGTAAACCCACGATGGAGATAACAGCAGGAAGCCATGTGTTTATAACGGTCTTTGAAGTTGTGGCGAATAAGGCTGAGCAGGCAGTTTTGTTGAGTACCTGCTGCGACTAGGATGTATAGAGGTTTGGGTCATAATATGGATATCTTAAAACTCAAATTTCAAACACTCTATCCAAGCGGTGCCTTGGACGACTCGTAGTGGTAGTCAACGGTGACTGTTAACCAACAGTGCGGTAATCGGAACAGCACCTATAAACAATTCAGCCGATGACACAATAGATGTCAACAGAACCTAGATTTAACCGTTTTATTTTCTATAAAATGGAGCTATGATTTTGGCAAAGAATAGGGTCAGATCAGAGAAGGAAATTGAACTGCGTATTTTAAGGATAACTCGGTTGGTGGAAGGCGTCGTACAAATATCATCAAATCTTTTTCGTTGGGGAGCAATTGTTTTAATTGCACGCTACGGTTATTTATCCATTGAATCACTTGCGGGCCAAAACACATTAGCGGATATTGGCATAAACTTCCTAAGTAATATTAAAGTTTCAGTCGCATTGGCTGGGGTTGCTGGCGCAGGAGGTTTAATTTATGGTGAAAGGCAAAGAAAGCTACGCAAGAGTACCACAGAACGGTTACAAGGAAGAATACGGGACTTAGAGACGGAAATAGATCCAGACCGTTCTACTAGCAACTTGACGCCTCATGGTGAGACCAGACCGGAGGATAAAATATGAGCGAACTTACAACATTCTTAGCATCTCTAATATCAATTGCGTTTATACTATTTCTACTTTTATGGCGCTACCGAGATTATCGCACTGATGCGTTTCGTCAGATAATGTTTCAATTAAGAGACGAACTTTTCGATGAAGCTCGTAAAGGAACGATAAATTTTGACGATGACGCTTATGTTATGTTGAGAAGTGCCATAAACGGTTTTATCCGATTCGGACACAAGCTTAACCTTATGCAGGTGATATTGCTACATATCGCATTAAAAGAAAATTACATTAGTGAACCTTTTTCAGAAAGATTGAAGAAAAACTGTACTGATGAACAGAAAAAAATTATCATTTCTTATTATACGCGGATGAATGATCATATTATTGAGCATCTTATTCTATCCTCGTATATTCTATTGTTGATGATGTCAATTACATTTATGCTTGTTATTCCCATATTACCTTTATTAGCAGCGAAGAAACAGATTGAAAACAAATTATTTTATCAGTTTGATAGACAAGCTAGATCTGGAAAAAATTGAGGATATGCCGGCCTAGATCGACATTGAAACTAGAAGAAAAACTTCTCTAGTCGTTGTGCAATTCATCACGCCTCTAGCCCAAAAATACCCGTCGCCGCTCAACCGCTTGGCAACAGCTTCGTTTGCTTATCTGTATCCTCTGCTTCACCTGCTTAATCTGTGATTCAGACAACAATTTCCCATACCCCTAACCAACAAGCGCGTTAAACAACAATTTGAATGTCCCATGCGTTTACGCTCGATGCTGCGGTCTAAATCCGAAATAGTAGGAGCGAAACTCAACATCCAACTTGCTCACACATTAATCGAAATATTCATCCTCTCTAAATTTTGTCCACTCCTGAAACACCGGAAACGGCGAGGGCAAGCTATTATCAGGATCATTCAGCTTGAAAGCTATCCTTTCGCTGTCGAAAACATTCCTGATCGAAATAGAGATCCCCGCCGTTTCAATACAATTTTCACACCGATTCGGAAGTATCCTTGTTGAACTCGGATCGATGAAATAGATTTTTATCTCCGAACCGTCCCCCGCTCGTTCAATACGATAGTCGTCTGCACGGATCTCCCACTCGTTGATGGCATATCTACCCTCGGCATATTGCGCCCAGAGGCTGATCCCGTTAAAGAAATCCAAGATAACCCCTTTTCTCGGACTAGCGTCGACATCAGGGTCAAATTGACGGAACGAGCGATCGTTCAACACGGCCTTTATCTCGGCCGCCTCTACTTCACCGATTAATTCAAAATCCTCTTCTACGTCACTAATCGGTACAAGTAGTATCTCACCGCACGAAACTAAAACAGATGGTGTGAACAGGAGGAAAATGAACATTAGCCCTGCGTGAATCTTGCTGTTCAAATATCCGCAGCCAATCGTTGTTTTGTTAGGTAACATAGCGTAATCTCCCGTCTGCATCATGTTTTTCTAATGTTGCGAAAAGACTATCCTGTCGTACAAATCAGCGCATTGAAAAACAGTTTGAACGTCCCGTGCGTTTGAGCCCGATGCTGGGGTCTAAATCCGAAAAGAACCACAGAACCTTCACCGTAACTCGCTGAAATCATGCCAGCCGTCCCCGCTATCTGTTCCTCACCGACCAGCCATCCGCTCTGCAGGATGGCTCTCTCTGGATATTGGACGAGAAGTTCGTATTTTTCATTGGTAAAAGAGGGTTGGACCCGGAAGGTGGGACCATTCCAGAAGAAGATGAGCGCCTCGTCGGGCATACCGTAAGTGAGTTGATGTGCCGTGTCAATATTGGCGTGTAGCGTGGAGCCCGGACAGTAGAATTCTTTGGCGGATTTACCTGCGAGGACGTTTGTAATCGGGAGATCCAATTTGTCAATGGCGAAGTTGCAGGCTTGGTTGAGTGTTACCAACCTCCCGCCGCGCTCTACAAATTCCCTTATCGCTTCAATCCCTTCCTCCCCGATCCCACTCTGGTATTCTGGTGGCGTGGGGTTTTCTCTAAGCCGATCTTCCGTCTTAGCACCGATGATCATGTCGGTAGAATCGTCGGGCAGTATCAGGACGTCAATGCACTCATTCAGGTTGCCGGCTTTAATCTCCTCATCCCTCAATGTCTGGTACGGGAATTCAAACTGTTCCAGGACCAGTCGCGTCCAGCCCTCATCCATGTTACCACCCCAGTATCGCTGATACATACCTACTCGTGCACGCCGAATTTCAACGTGTTCTGTCCCTAACTCCCCTTTAAGTGGATAGAAGCTAACCCCACAATGCTGGGCGATCTCAGTGAGCAGATCTTCTGAGCCGGATGCAGCCACAAACGCGCCCGCGGGCAATTCTTCATTCCTCACCGATACCCCTTCTCCCAGACGTGTGACTTGCACGTCCTGATCGAACAAGCGATTAAGGACTCTGAAACTATCGTTGAGTCTTGTGTCGAAAAGATAACCGATTTCTGAGGTGCCAAGAACTTCCCCACTGAGCGGTTCAGGTGCCGTAACAGCGTCAAAACGCCTTTCCACACTCCCTTGGATCGGCACGACATCGACCCCCATGAATTCTGCCATGGTGTCCGTTGTTGTATCATAGGGGCGTTGCGGTGTGCCATCCGGTTGGCGCGTCCAAGCGTCGTCCGGATATAGTGTTCGTCCCAGCAGCGTCTTGATGACCCCCATCTTCGGTTGATTGAGAGGGATGCGGTAGGTGCCTGCCGGGTAGCTTACGCCGTTGACTGCAAAATCTTGTGTCGCTTTCTCGATGTCTATCCCCTGCACCAGCAATTTATTGATGCAGGTAATGACGGTAAATGGATCGTGTTGGTCCGGGCGGATGAGGTATGCGGCAGGTGTACCGGAAGCACCAAGTGAGGTCTGGCGTTTCGCCTTCAGATACGCATTTCGCAGAATCGTATCCTTATTCCGGGCTGCCATGTCAAGCAGGCCCCACGCTGAAATTTTTTGCTGTTCAACGATGTCGCGAACTCTCCACCAACCGCCTTCCCAAGGGTGCGGGAAGTTAGTCTGAGGTTTGTAGTGGGGGAATGCTCTTAATGTGTTACTGCCTTCGTCCAGCAGCTGTTTTCTGTCGTCCTCACCTTTCAGTTGGCTCTTGTGGATGTACATAGGCGTTGCCAACTTTGCGTGTGCTGATTCCGTCAGCATACTTGCGATGTTGTGATAGTTGCCCATCCAGTGGAAACCGAGGTGACTCCATGCTGGAAATAGTGACGCATTGAGAACGCCAGTTTTTCCCGCCTCCTCCAACTTATACGCCATGTGCGCCCCGTACCAGCTAATCTCGCGCCAAACCAATGGATCGCCGTGCGGATGCAGCGGCTCTGAATAGGGACATATCCATAAGCGCGCGCCGTAGCAGCCCATCTCGTGGTGATCTTGATAAGCGTGGGGCTGCCAATCTTTATACATGATTTGCGCCATATATTGGGATTCCACCAAGTTAAACATGAAAGCGTCACGGTTATTGTCGTGCCCAGCATACTTGTGGTACAACCACGGCGGCGTAGAACCTTCATACTCCGTGCCAACATATCTGTTGTACCAGTCAGCCACCATAATCTGCCCATCCGGGTTAAAACAGGGAACCATCAGCGAGATAACGTTATCCAGAATCCGCCTTGCTTCGTCGTCGTTCCGCGTAATCTGATCATACGCCAACTCAGATACCATCTGCGTACTCCCAATCTCTGTGGCATGCAGTCCCATTGATTGGAGGATAATCGCCTTCCCTTCGCCGACGAGCGAGTTTATCGTCTCTTCCGACATCCCGCGCGGATCTTTGATTTGATCGTTCACCTCCTGAAGACGTGCCAAATTTGCCAAGTTCTCCGGGGAGGAGATAGCCGCAAATAGGAACGGATGTCCTTCGGTAGAGGGACCCATATCAACGACTTGGATCTTGTCGCTCTGCTCTCCCAATAGCCGGAAGTAATCGACAATCTGGTCCCACCGTGCCATCTTGAGATCGCTACCGAGTTGGAATCCGAAAAACGCTTCTGGCGACGTTATCTGTTGATTCATGCTTGTCTCCTGTTTAGGGTGTGATGACGGCTTTCTACTTTACGCGATTCCCAACGTCTCGTTAATCTCGCCTTGATAGCCTTCCAACTCACAGTTCTCGATCTCGGCGAGCGTCACCGGGCGTCCATGCCAACCGGATTCGTAGACCGCCATGCAGATAGCTTCAGACTTCATACCCTCAACCCCATCGACCTCCGGTTTGCCACCGGTCAAAATAGCGTCCGCAAAATACTTGAGTTCTATGGCAACGGTGTCCTCAATACCGCTTGGGAAGTAGTATTCACGCTCTTCACCGTTGATATGTGCCAGAAACTCGTTAACCAACGCTTCGTTGCTGATGTTTTCGCCGTTGCGAAGCGTTAGCCCCGTCGCGAAATCCAAACTGCCTTCGCTTCCGTAAATGGTCCTGCGACTGATGCCATCCCCCGGACCTGAACCAACCCATGTCCACTGCGCGGTGACTCCGCCCTCAAATTTAATTGCGGAGATCATCGCATCTTCAACGTCAACATCGTAGCCGCCCTGCCTTGCTGCTGGATCGTCATAGCGGTAAGGTTCGTAAGCCTTATTAATAGCATACACCTCCACCGCCTCCCTATCGAGAATAAAGCGCATGAGATCGGTAAAATGAACACCACCATCAAGCACCCAACCGCCGCCGGCGTCCATCTTGAAATTCCGCCAGCTCCATTTGCCTAAACCCTCGCCAACCTCTACCCAGAAAAACATCCGTGGATCCCCAATCCGCCCTTGACGGACAGCCCAGCATCGTGCACGCTGGTCACGAGCGAGACGATAATTTTCTGCGACCGAAAGGATACGCTCGTTCTTTTCCGCTGCATCAAGGATGAGTTTACAAGCGCGCATGGTGATACCGAGGGGCTTTTCGATGATGACGTGCACCCCCGCTTCTAACGCAGTCACGGCAAGGGTGTGGTGTGCGCTGTGGAGTGCACAGATGTCCACGCAATCCAGATCCGAGTGGTTAGAGAGCATTTCTTCGACATCTGTATAGACCGTCGGTTTCGTGCCCCCTTGAAATTCATGCGCTTCAGCCGCCCGTTCCTCTGCGCGGTTAGCGTCGATATCACACGCAGCAACGATGTCAAAGGTTTTGATCTCTTTCGACCAAAGCTCCTGATAACCCCGCATGTGCGCTCCGGACATGCCCCCACAACCGATTAATCCCATTTTGATTCGATCTGACATGATTGATCCTTGTATTTATTCTAAGAGATTGTACAAAGAGACCGAGCCTTTCCGAAAACACTCCGTCTCTCATTGTGGATCACGGGCGGATGATGGTGCCGTCAGCCAGTCGGACATTACCCCATGACCAGTTGGCACCCGCGGGATCTGTAATAGGATATTTCGCCGCGAGTTCCTCGTCTATATCTATTCCCAAGCCTGGTTTGCCGTTAGCCCACATATACCCGTTGCGTACTTCAGGAGTGCCCGGGAAGACCTCCTTCAGCAGGTCAGTTTGGTAGGGACCTGCCTCCTGTATCCCGAAATTCCATACATTGAGATCTAGCATGAGTTGCGCCGCGTGACCCACCGGTGATACATCTGTCGGACCATGCCAAGCGGTTCGGACATTGAACGCTTCGCAAAGTGCAGCGAGTTTCCGTGCTGGGGTCAGTCCGCCGATCTGAGAGACATGGACACGCATAAAATCGAGTAGCCTATCCTTGACCATTGGGATAATCTCGTGTGGATTGTTGTATAGCTCACCCATCGCAATCGGCGTACTTGTTTGTTCTCGTACTAGCCGGAAATAATCATTGTCCTCTGGTGCGAAAAGATCCTCTAAGAAGAAGAGTCTGAATGGCTCAAGTTCTTTTGCTAAACCGAGTCCAAGGATAGGTGGAAGACGTTCATGGACATCGTAAATGAGCTCGAACTCCCAACCAAAAGTAGAGCGGAAATGTTCAAAGGCACGCACGATACCGCGAACTGCTTTTGCAGGGTCGTAGATACTGCCACGCGATTCGGAAACTTTGTCGGTGATGATCGGCTTTTCACTGTGGGGCGTATCGTCTGCAAAATGGCGGTCTGCGCCCCCAAGTTTGAAGTAACGGAAACCATCTTCGATAAGCGCCCACACGTTTTCTTCATATTCCTTCAGGTCGTTTCCGCCGGGGACGACGTATACGGCAGCCGCCTCCCTTGATTTCCCACCAAATAGGTCATAAACAGGCATTCCCGCAGCCTTGCCTTTGATGTCCCACAAGGCTTGGTCCACACCGCTTATAGCGTTGTTAAGAATAGGACCGTTCCGCCAATATGCAGACACATTGCATGACTGCCAGATGTCTTCGATGTCAGCGGGATCCTTACCGATGAGGAACGGACGAAGGTAATCGTTGACAGCGGTTTCAACAACAAGCGCACGTTGGGTAAAGGTAGCGCAGCCCAAGCCGTACAGTTCAGGTTCGTTGGTTTCTATTTTAACGACGTTGAGGTTTGCTGTCGGCCGCGTTACAATAACGCGAACATCACGAATTTTTAGGTTGCTCATGAAATCTCCTTTAATCTGGAGTGCCGGTCACGGTCTAAGAGTACCACAGTAGGCGCAGGCAGAAATTGAGGCTGAATCTACAATTACTTCCGTTTCGGGTTCTAAGTAACGTTCATGATTGGTGACGCAATTGGAATTCTCACAGACTCGTCGATCCGATACAATCTGTCTCACGGGCGGTCGTGTCAAAACTAACTGTTCAAGTCCCAGCAAACTTGCAACCAACGCCATTCGGATGGGAACAGCGTTAGCCGACTGTTGAAAATACGCGGCACGTTCATCGTCATCCAACTCATAAGCCAATTCGTTGACCCGCGGCAGTGGGTGCATGATGATCGCATCGGGTTTAGCGTAATCCATTATCGCAACGTCCACAAGATAGCTCCCTCGCGCATCTTCCGGGGAAATCTCCGGTGGCAAACGCTCCTCCTGAAGACGATTCACATAGATAACGTCCAACTCGCCAATCACATCACTGAGCTGATTGGTCTCGGTTGGCACCTGACCGTAGAGATGTTTCAAGCGCGTAGAAATCCAGTCTGGCATCTGAAATCCATCCGGCGAGATATGGATGAGTTTTCCTCCGAATCGTGCAACTCCGAGCGCAAGCGAATGTGCTGCGCGTCCGTATCTCAGATCACCGCAAATTCCAACCGTCAACCCTTCTATCCGCTTTTTACGCTGAAGGATTGTGTATAGGTCTGTGAGTGCTTGCGTAGGATGCCTATGGGTTCCATCGCCACCATTGATCACAGGAACATTGGAATAACGCGCCATCACGTGGGAGGCACCTGCCCAACTGTGACGAACCACAATCAGGTCTGAATAGTTAGTGACCATACGTGCGGTGTCCGCAATAGTTTCCCCTTTTGCGACGGAGGCGGCGTCGGGATCTGCGAAACCGAGTGCGCGACCATCAAGCCGTCCGATAGCACTTTCGAAGGATAGGCGCGTTCGGGTACTCGGTTCGTAAAACAGCGTTGCTAAGAGCTTGCCTTTACAAAACCCAGACCATGTAGCAAGCTCGGTCCGCATCTGATCTGCGAGCCGAAAAACCTGTTCAATTTCAAAGTTGGATAAGTCATCAAGCGTGATGAGGTGTCTCATAAACAATCCTCACTGACGATATGGATAGCAGTCTGTAGTTGTATCTGTCTTTTATGGGACTTCTAAACTTCCCACCAATTCTGCGATTGAACGCATCCCATGTCGATCGAGATATTCTTCAATGCCATCAACTACATCCAAGGAGGCATGCGGGTTGATGAAATTCGCTGTTCCAACCGCAACGGCAGCAGCGCCGGCGATGAAAAATTCTACGGCATCATCACCGGTCATGATGCCGCCCATCCCGATGATTGGAATGCTAACAGCGTTGTAAACCTGCCAGACCATGCGGAGTGCGATTGGCTTGATTGCCGGACCGGAAAGTCCCCCTGTGATGTTTGCAAGCTGCGGACGACGCGTGTTGATATCGATTGCCATACCAAGAGCGGTGTTAATTACGGAAAGCCCATCGGCACCGGCACTCTCTGCGGCACGAGCAATCACTGTGATATCAGTGACATTCGGCGACAGTTTGACCAGCAGTGGGAGGGTTGTTTTCTCCCTAACGCCTTTAACCAGTTCATCGGTGAGTTTGGGATCAACACCAAAACTCAACCCGCCGCAATGTAGATTTGGGCAGGAGATGTTGAGCTCGATTGCAGCAACCCCATCGGCGGCGTCCAATTTCTCTGTGATCTCAAGATATTCTTCTACTTGCTCTCCACAGATGTTGACAATGACGGGGACATCGAAGTTGCGTAGGTAGGGCAGCTTTTTATCGATAAATCCATCGGCGCCAACATTTTGCAAGCCAATGGCGTTGAGCATGCCCGATGGCGTTTCAAAGATTCGCGGCATAGAATTGCCCACCCACGGGACGCTGGTTATACCTTTAACAACGACCGCACCAAGTTTGTTCAGGTCAATGAAGTCCACATACTCGCTGCCGTAGCCGAAAGTCCCCGACGCCGTCATGACGGGGTTTTTCATCTGTATACCGGCCACATTAACTTCCAGTAAAGGACGGGTGTCACTCATTTTCCGATCCTCAGTCTGCATATAAGGCATCTGTTTTCGCTGCCATGATGAAGTCGTTCCGATGCAGTCCTCTAATTTTGTGCGTCCACCATGTCACGGTCACCCTTCCCCATTCCGTCAGAATAGCGGGGTGGTGTCCTTCGTCCTCAGCCAGATCGCCTACGCGGTTTGTAAATGCCAATGCCGGCGCAAATCCGTCAAACTGGAAGAGGCGTTCTAGGCGGTTGATTTCATCCCGCTCAATCAGTTCCCAGTCGGAAACTTGCGGGTGGTACTCTGCGATCTCCGCGTCAGTAACCTTTGGTGCATCTCGACGACAAGCAACACATTTCATCCCTGTTAAGTTTGCCATGATTGAATCTCCTTTCAAAGTCTTTTCACCTTCGCTCATGTTAAGAAATCGTACAAAGAAACCGAGTTTTTTCCGAAAAACTCGGTTTCGCTACGTTTCACCAAATGATGTCCTCGGCATTAAACACGGGACCTTCTGTGCAGACGCGCTGATATTCAAATCCGCCTTCGGGCAGTTGCACTTTGCAAACACAACCGAGACAGACTCCCAAAGCGCATCCCATGCGATTCTCCATCGCCAACTGTGTAGGAATACCAGAGTCCATCCCAATTTTGGTAACAGCGCGCAACATCCCATCGGGCCCACAAGCGTAGATCACAGGATGTTGCAGGTCATGGGTTTGTAGGACATGGTTGAGCAGTTCAGTGACGAATCCGTGATGTCCCACACTGCCGTCATCGGTTGCAATGTGTGTATCAACGCCGATCGCTTTCAAATCTGCTACGCTCAGTAACCGCGCTTCGTTCATCGATCCGACCAAGCCGATCGTGTGCACACTTGCGTCCCGTAACGCAACTGCAAGCAACATCAACGACGCTATTCCCGCACCCCCACCAACGATTATCGCAGGATCGAGAGTTGGCGGAATCTCGAAAGTATTTCCAAGTGGTCCCAACACCCGAATCGAATCGCAGCGCTTCAAGCTGGATAACACATTCGTTCCTTCACCGATGAGCTGATAGAGCATAGTGATCTGGTCGCCTTCGATAGTGTAGACTGTAAAAGGCCGGCGAAGTAACAATCCACTACCTTGCGGGATAAGAACATGGATAAACTGTCCGGGAAGTGCGCCTGCAGCAATCTCTGGACACGAACAGCGTAAAAGAAAGTGATTTTCAGCAACCGGTTCGTTTGAAAGCACCTCTGTAGGAAGATCAAATTTTTGCACGGGATTCGGCATGGAATTTATGTCGTTCTAGGTCAAACGTAAAGTGTTACGTTCTACGCTATATTAGCGTGTGTTCATCCATCAACTACGAAGGGTGTTGATAATTTTACCCTGTTTCAGAAATAAACGCAACCGTTTTCCCAACTCCTTTAGGGTCATTTAATTCTCCTATAGTATTGTTTAAATCACGGATTAACGCGGATTAACGGATTACACGAATAGAAGATGCTATCGACAGCTCCGTTCCGAGAGTGCTCGACTGGATAAGAACGCGCAATGAACTGCGCTACTACACACTGCGGAGAAACCAGATGCCCCGCTTACGGATCTGGGTCATCCCGAAATCGGTCAAAAAGCGGAAAACTATAGTAGATTTTAGAATCAATGGGACACTGCAAATTGGCGACGTTAGGAAACCCCGCCTATTGGTTTCAATCTCGATTTTATCGGGGAAAAGGATGGGAATCCGGGCGATCACCCCGGTAGGTGCGGTTTCTAACCGCACCGGATATATACTGTTGGAAACAGCGCCTACCAAACATGGAGAGTGAAAGTATCTATTCATTTTTGGAATCCACTATATAGTGAAATCTAAAAATAAAGAAACACTTGTACACCCCCGGTAGGTGCGGTTTCTAACCGCACCGGTTTGGAATATCTCATTAGTTCTGATATCCACTATAAATAGCCCTACGCCTCCTTAAAGATACAGAAATCGTAGATCTAGAGGTGAATTTTGCGTAACGTAGAATTTTGTTGTATTTCTGGAGAGTTCTGCTATAATTTCGTACGTTTGCTACTATAGCTGTTGAATGTAAATGAAGGAGAAAGAAGATGGGAAGAAAAGTTGAGAAGTTATTTCGTGCACCTTACGGCGTACCCAACGGCTTGCAGGTAACAGATGAGGGGTTGTGGATCGCAGACCAAATTACTGATCGGGTCGCCTTGGTCGAAACCAGCGACGTCTCCGATTACGGAGTGACGAAGATGATTCGGGATATTCCGAGTGATTGCTCCAACACCAGTGGAATGTGTTACGGCGATGGCGCACTCTGGCTAGCAGCAAATGGCCCCGGAGAGCGGTGGCGTCCACAGCGACCAAACGATGCCAAACCGGGGATGGGCGAAATTATTAAAACCGACCCACACACCGGAGAATGCCTCGGGCGGTATCCTATACCGGACGGCGGCGGCACACATGGCGTGGAATACGATCATCATGAAGAGGGGTATCTCTGGGTTCAGACGTTGAAAAACCAGATCATGCACAAGGTACGGATTTCGGACTGGTCTGTGCAGCACTCGATCCCGTTGCCGTATGGACGGGGACACGGTGTTGTGCGGGTAGACGATGGCGTTTGGGTTGTACACACCTCGGACCGGGTAATTGTCAAACTCGATCTGGATAGTGGTGAGGAGTTGGATCGGATTGAGGTGCCGGAGGATGATCCTGAGCCGCACGGGCTGTCGGCCTTTGGGGATGATTTCCTCTACTGCGACGCCACTTCCGGTTGGATAACGAAGATTACGGTATAAAGGGAGTGAGTCAGGCCGTATATCCAAAGATAGGGGTTAAAAAGCTAGCCCCTGATCTTTTTCCCAGACAGATAGAACCTACACAGTTGAATGCTCAAAGTTCTGTAGTTTGACAATTCATCGCCACATAGGACAACTCTCAACGTCCGATGAATCGGTCAACTACAGTTAGTTCTCAGACACCGGTTCTGTTTCGTAGGGAACGCAGATCTGCGTTCCCTACTGAAGGGCGTAACTCCTAACAAAAATAAAAAAGCGGTATCACCCCAAAAAGGGCGCGATACCGCTTACAGTGTGAATCTCAGACGCAACGCTACTGTGTCGAGGCTGCATCATCCGATTTATCATGGGAAGGTGAATTGCGTTGCTCCCGTCCTGCCTGCTCACGGAACGGAGGTCTCGATTTATGCCGATTCTCGGCATCCTCGATGGAATCGGGATCAGACTCAAATCGACGAGCCGCTTCAGGATCCATCTCCCGCAACCGTCGAAGCCCCTCCTCTGTGCCATACTGGTCTATCAACTGTTGAGCCTTATTGAAATGCTCCGGCGATAGCCCCTGACTCAACTCCGCTTCAATCCCTTCTGGCGTCAACTGTTTTTCGATGTCCGCCACGTTGGGAGAGGAAGGGGTAGACTTGACTATATCGGATAAATCCGACGAAGAGCGCGGCCCATCTGAGCGAACCGGGGCACCACTTGCATCTTCATTGATGCTTCCCTCAGAAAAGGGGTCTGTCCCTGAATAGTCCCCACCGAATTCTGTTTCGCCGCTTCCTGACGGGAGGGTGCCCTGCATTTTTCGCATCCAGCCCGGCATCGCATCTTCAGCACTATCAGGCAGCAACCGCACCTTCACCGGCGATTTATCAGATGAAGCAGGTCTGGCAAAAGACAATAGCATCTGTTTTCTTTGTTCTATTGCCAACTTTTGATCGATACCCTCTCGCTCGCCTGCTGATAACGACAGATCCAGTTCGCCCGCTGCTATTTTTGCGTCTATCTTTGCTATCGACTTCCCGAACCTTTTGCTTAACATCACCTTTTTGATGAACTTGTACTGTTCATAAGGATCGTCTATCGCATAGTATTCATCAGGTATCGGTTCACCACCGATATCGACCTCGCCGGACGGTTGATGATTAAACGCTTCTAAAATGGGCGGGTTCAACTCTGAATGCAATATCGCGTCGCCCTCTTCATACTGCATATCACGCGGGACAATGACGTTGTGAAGCTGACCGTCGGGCGTTACGATTCGCTGGACGACCTGACCTTTATAGGGTGAGTTCTCGGCAAGCTCGTTTAGCCGTTTTTCGACATAAGGAGTTTTTACGCCAGTAATCTCCCACGCTTGCATCTCTATAAACTCCCAATCAAAAGGCTCAGGTGTATAGATATGACCATCACCAACTTTATACACATACTCATCGCCCCGTTTCCCGACGAAATAGGGGTTAGCAGTGTCCGTCGTTCCGCCTGGGACTCGACTCCCACGATCCGCATCGGTATGCAGTTGAGGATCGGTAAGATAACCCGGCGTGGATACGTCTGTGTGTTCAACGAAATCATTAAATGCTTCATTTAATGCCTGAGTGCCCGTAATAAACGACTCAAACTCGATATGTTTCTGGTATTGCCGATAACTGATATAACCTATCGAGAGCAACACGACCAACCCCGCCAGAACGAGATAGGGAATAAAACGACGATTTGACATGATAAACACCTCCTCAACAAGTATAGAACAAGACAAGCTTGTTTTGGTATAAGTTCACCTAACCTCCGCAGCTTGAATTTGAACACGTTACCGAATCAAGGCGCCAATAATACCGCGCCCACTTGATACTGAGGAAATGTCGGTGATCCCACCATACTATCTTATAGGTCTCTTGGGTATTCCAGCACTCCTCTCTGACGCGGGTTCGATGAATTGTGGTCGAACTACCACAATACGAGCAAGTGCCACTGATCGTATCCGACGACATATCTTTCCACTTGTAGCCATGCTCGCTTTCGGAATGATACACTGGCCATGGGCCGTGAGCTTCCGCTTGCTTAGGATGAAAAGCCCCATACATCCCAAGCCCTACAACCAATACCCCAACAACCAACAACGCAACTTTCAACCGTCCTTTTGTTGCAAACATAGTGAATCTCCTCATTGCCAGTTTTGGCATTAAAGGGAACGCGTTCACATTCCGTTAGGGAAAAAACTTCTACATTAGAAACAAATAGCATCTTAGATATACTATTCTATGACGTTAATGTAAAAGCGTCCCTTGCCAAAAACCCAATGGCGGCCTAGCTTTGAGACGTTGAACCCGAAAACTATCAACGATACAAAGTTAGAGGAGATTCGCCGGTCAAATTGAGCGAAGCGGTGATTAATCCCGCTATTTTTTTCGCTTCAGCGCCCAGTTGGCTGTTTTGCTATGATGCGGTTCTATCAATGTCTTTCGGTATTTCGCCAGCAATATGATATAGTATACTCCTTATTATAACCCTATAGCAAAAAATAAGGGAGATAGTCCAGGCGTATATACAAGGGTAAGGGTTAAAGAGCCAACCCCTGACCTTTTTCTAAGGGATAAACAAAAAAGCGGTATCGCCCCCCAACAGGGCGCGATACCGCTTACAGTGTGAATCTCGGATGCACTTCTACTGTGCAGAGGCTGCATCATCCGAGGTGTCATGGGCAGGTGGATTACGTCGTTCCCGCTCTGGTTTCGATTTATGCCGATTCTCGGCATCCTCGATGGAATCGGGATCGGACTCAAATCGACGAGCCGCTTCGGGGTCAGACTCCCTCAGCCGACGCAGCCCCTCCTCTGAACCATATTGGTCTATCAACTTTAGTGCATTATCCAATTGCTCAGGAGACAAAGGCGTATTCTGATGTGTGTCGATTTCCATTAGCAACTCATTATCAGATCGCATATGTTTTCTTGTTTTATCATCTTGAATATCAACTATATTGGCTTCAGTTGACGATAACAAATCATCAAAAACAGCAGACGATTCGGCTTTTTCATTGTCATCAATAATTGAATGTCCTTGATCTTCTTTTGATATAACCCAAGGCATGTTTGTTGACACATTATCGAAATCATAACCCCGCGCGTTTATTTCAGATTCGATTTGTTCTACCAATTCGAGAGCCCTTTTATACGCGTTGTCTTGTTTAATCCACTCCGGATCTGATTCTCGCTGCTGTTGTGCCTCTGTAATTCGCTGTTCTAAGTCGTGAAACGCTTGTATCATAAACGGATCCTCGACTTCTTCGACAAACTGCGTATAACTATTAACCATCTTTTCTATAAACAGATAAGGTTCACTTCCTTTTTCAAACGGCAATTTATTGTCGCCATACAATTCCATTAACCGAATCATGAAATCATGGGCGTTGTCAAACTGATCGATGATCTCCCATGCGATTTCTGTTTTGCGGTCGCCGGTTGCTTTGTTAAAGTATCGCTTTAATTTAGCTGTATCGTATTCATCATACTTCGTAAATGGGTGATCGAAAACCAGATCTTCAAAAGTTTCTATTTGTTCGACTAACTCTTTAGACCTGCCCGACGGATCATCCGCGCCAATATAAACATCGTTGAATGATTGAATCCTTTGGATATTCGATTCGTCATTTTCTGCAAAGACAAAAGGTGCTACGTCCCAGCGTGAATAATACCACTGGGACGCAACGTAACAGACAATCACAAAAGCAATGCTAATTGATGAGCAGATGAATATCATCCTATTGTCTTTCAACGAAATCCTCATCAATTATTGCCTCCGTTGTAGTTGTTAATTTCGTCCTGAATCTGATTCACTTTGTCAATAGCCCTATCATATTCTTGCGCTTTTCGTCGCTTCTCTTCCTGCTTTCTACGGACTTTTTCATTGTTGCTTTTAATCCGTGCTTCATTTCGTTTAATACCGCGCTCTGCGGTCCTTATACCCATAGTCAAAATGCCGATCTCATTAAGCGTTACAGACAATCGACGGACAGCTATCCCTTTCTTTTTCTCCCAACGCTTAACTTCATCTTTATTACCAGCATCTTTCGCCGCCTTGATTTTCTTATCTGCCGAGCGTATGTAACCTTCAAGACCGCGACGTCTTTCATTTTGAGTGTCTAACTTACCCGACATTGATGCAACTCGGCTTTTGTACGAATCAATATCCGATTGCAGTCTCTGGTTGTTTGACTCGAGTTGACTAATCGTTAACTTGATCAACCCAATTGCAGATAGGATTTGTCGGATAACGTCCCACGCCGCTGTGAGCTTTTTCAGCAGCTCAGCGTAAGAAGATGCCAATGCAACGCTGAAAAACGAAAACGCAAAGAGCATCAGACAAATTATTGCGAAACTTTGAATATGCTTCCTTACCAGAACCATTGTAAAATCTCCTTGTAGCCATCGTCTCGACCTAAAAACAGAACAAGGTTCCGATTTATCGGAATCCTCGACAAGTCAGGAGCTGCGTTCTCGAATCGCACAGTCCTCTGTTTTTGATCGAAACTTTTGGCATGAAAGGGAACGCGTTCGCATTCCGTTAGGGAAAAACTTTTACATTAGAAACAAATAACATCTTAGATATACTATTCTATGAAGTTAATGTAAAAGCGTCCCTTGCCGAAAACCCAATGGCAGCCTAGCTTTGAGACGTTGAACCCGAAAACTATCAACGATACAAAGTTAGAGGAGATTCGTCGGTCAAATTGAGCGAAGCGGTGATTAATTTCGCTATTTTTTTGCGCCTCAGCACTTAGTTGGCTGTTTTGCTATAATGCGGTTCTATCAATGTTTATCGGTATTTCAACAGCGATATGATATAGTATACTCCTTATTATAACCCTATAGCAAAAAATAATTAAAAAAGCCTTGACAATACTTATTCTATGTTATAGAATAGTATTTCTATATAGTTATCAGAGTATTTGTACCCCAATTATGGAAGAATTATCATGAACGAATCAGATCGAAATATCAGCGACCAAACGCAAGCATTGAGCAAAGCGGGTGTCGCACCCAGCACTATTAAGACGTACCAACACGCAATAGGACAGTTCGCGATCTGGTTGGAGGGGCGTCCTCCGAACGATAGCTTACTTGCAAACTACATCACGGAGCTACACCAAGATGGCAAGTCGCCGGCGACAATCAGTAAAATTATTGCTGCGGTCAAATGGACGGCAAAAAATCACGGTGTGGGAACTCGCGGCTTCTCTTTCGAGATTACGAAAAAGACCCTCGCTGGTATTCGGCGTGAAGGCAAAAATCGAGGACGGGGGCAGGTAGGAGGCATAACGTGGGATATGGTAGAACAGATTTGTGCCCTTGCCGAGGCGGATAAAACCCTCGCAGGATTGAGAGATTCAGCACTGATTCGACTGATGAGTGATTGCCTGTTACGAATCAGTGAAGCGGTCGCAGTAGATGTAGCGGATGTCGATAGCGTGTTGACACTTGATCGATCAAAGACCGACTCTGAAACCAGGGGCTTCCCCGCTGCGACGCTATACATTGGAGATCCCACACGGCAGGTGATAAGACGATATTGCGAAGCAGGGGGTATTACCACGGGCGCACTCTTTCGGCGGATTCGTCGTGGTGATAACATAACCAGCGGCAGGCTATCGGTTCAAGGTGCAAGAAACGCTATCAAGGGCAGGGCACACGAAGCTGGGGTCGAAGGTTTCATCTCTGGACATTCCCTTCGGGTTGGTTCTGCTGTCTCGCTTGCTCAAGCGGGGGCGTCGGTTGTGGATATGCAAGTCGCGGGACGATGGAAATCACTTCAGATGCCAGCGCATTATGCACGCGCAGAGTTGGCAGACCGGGGCGGAATTGCACGCCTCAAATATGGAAAATGTAAAGGTTGAATTTATCAAGGCAGGAACATACCCTCCACACCACATATTTAACAATGATCTACCATAAAATTTCAGGCGGATTTTTATTAAATCTCACCGTCAATCCCTAATAGAAAAGCCTCCAGATCTCCCAATGCCCGTTCTGCATAAGCGGCAGCGCGTTTCCGTTTGTTGAGTCGTTCGCCTGTGTCCAAGGGAGGTAAGATCCCGAAATTTGCCTTCATCGGCTGAAAATCAGCCGGGCTGGCGTGGGTCACGTAATGACACAAGGAACCAAGGATTGTGGTGGTTGGAAGAGATAACAGAGATTGATTGTGTAGTAGGCGAGCAGCGTTCCAGCCAGCGAGCAAGCCTGTTGCGATATTACCCATATAGCTTTCAACGCCCGTGATCTGCCCCGCAAAAAAGAGATCAGCCCGTCCACGGAACTGAAGTGTTGGATATAACAGTGTCGGTGCATCGATAAAGGTGTTACGGTGCATCTGTCCATAACGTACAAACTCTGCCTTTTCGAGTCCGGGAATTGTGCGAAAAACCCGCTTCTGTTCAGGAAACCTCAGGTTTGTTTGAAAACCGACCATGTTAAAAAGCGTACCTGCGAGGTTGTCTTGTCGCAATTGTACTACGGCGTAAGGACGCCGCCCGGTACGTGGATCGGTTAATCCCACCGGACGCATCGGACCAAAAGCCAAACTCTCGTGCCCACGTCGCGCTATTATTTCAACCGGTAGACACCCTTCAAAGAATTGATGCCACCCCGCCCTGACACCCTCCTCTAACTCCTGCTCAAAAGATTCCAGCTTAATACGCTCCGCACCGACCAATGCTGCCACGAAGGCATCATATTCATCGTGGTTCATCGGACAGTTAATGTAATCTCCTTCTGGCTGTTCACCGTGTCCATAACGTGACGCGCGGAAAGCAGTTTTTAGGTTAATTGACTCTAGGCTCACAATCGGCGCTATGGCATCGTAGAAGTAAAGATGCTCCTGCCCACTCAAAGAGCCAATGGCGTCGGAGAGATTTGGCGAAGTCAATGGACCGGAAGCGATGATGGTAGCTCCGTCCGGGAGGGTGGTAACCTCTTCGCGCACCACTTCAATTTTCGGATGACTTGAGATGCGCGCTGTTATGAGTTGTGCGAAAGCCTCACGATCTACCGCCAATGCACTGCCCGCCGGCAACGCCGTTTTATAAGCACACTCCAGCAGCACAGATCCCAGTCGGCGCAGCTCTGCCTTGAGAACGCCGGAGGCACGATCCGGCAGGTCAGATCCAAGCGAGTTGGAACAGACTAATTCACCAAGGTTATCCGTGAGATGGGCGCCGGTCGGCGTAAACGGACGCATCTCGTAGAGATATACTTGGATGCCGCGCTCAGCCGCTTGCCATGCTGCTTCACTGCCAGCTAACCCGCCGCCAATGATAGTTAGATCTTTCATAGCTATTACCTAAGTTACCATCTTGATAAAAAAAATCACCGAGCCAACAAACGGATTTCTACCCAAACCTAAAAAGGTCTACCCATTCGATTAAGCGCCGCTGGCACTTCGTTCTTAACAGGCTTAATCGATTTCAGATAAGCCCACATCGCCTTGAGATCTCCATCGCTTATGTTTGCGTAAGCGTTCGTGATCGGCATTGGAGGCAGGAGTTTTCGATTTCTCTCATCACCTTGATGGTAACCAGTTCGCATCGTGTCAATGAACATCTTTTCTGTCCACTCGCCGAGACCCGTCTCTTTATCGGGCGTTAGGTTTGCGGCAAATGTTGTCCCAAAAGGCATTGAAAACGCCGCAAGCGTTGGTGCAGCCAGCATAAAAACACCGCGTTGCATCATGCTCATATCGAATTTAGGATACGGTGCGTTTGCAGGATGACCCGCAAGATACATGGTCATATCCATCTCTGCACCTTTGCGCGGTGTGTGGCATTGACCACAGGCACCTACCGCATCAACGAGATACTTACCACGTTTGACGAGATCGCTCTGGCTCTCTGCATAATTTAAGCAGAGCAAAACAAATATTACAGTTGAAGAGACTGCAATTCCGAGAACCCACTGTTTCTTGCTCATTCTACCAATTCTCCTTTGGACTTTAATACGCTGTGTGTAGCTTCTTTATGTTGTTGTCCGTCTGCGTTTGCGATTTGAAGAGGCCATGGATAATTCATTTGGTCGATTTCGTGAATCTCCCTCTTCTATTCGGCTGCTCCTGCTTTCTGTTTCTTTTTTGCCCTGATGCTGCCCAAGTTGCATCAACTTCCCAATATCAGCCTTAAGACGGGCGAATGTACCCTCTCGAATCGCGCCTCGAATCCCCCGCATCAGACTCAGGTAAAAGTGCAAGTTGTGCAGTGTGAGTAGCCGATGGGCGAGAATCTCGTTCTCTAAATGCAGATGTCGGAGATAACCGCGTGTGAAATTCTGGCAAGTGTGGCAGATACAGTTCGGATCCAACGCCGTAAAATCTGTCTTGTACTTCGCGTTACGGATTTTAAGCGTACCAACCGTCGTAAAGAGTGAACCGTTTCGGGCGTTGCGCGTCGGCATCACACAATCGAACATATCCACCCCGCAGCTTACACCGTAGACCAGATCCTCTGGCGTTCCGACACCCATCAGGTAATGCGGCGAATCTTTTGGCAACAGTGGTGCGGTATAGGCCAACGTGTCATACATCAAGGGCTTCTCCTCCCCGACGCTAAGCCCACCGATCGCATAGCCGGGAAAACCGATCTCCGCGGTCCTTTCCACACTGATCTTTCGCAGCGATTTCTCCATACCGCCCTGTACGATCCCGAACAACTGTTGATTCGGATTTCGGTGCGCTTTCTTGCAGCGTTCCGCCCAGCGGAGCGTCATTTCCATTGATTGCTTGAGATAACTGTAGTCGCTGGGTAGCGGTGGGCACTCGTCGAAAATCATGATGATGTCCGCACCGAGTGCATTCTGAATCTCAATGGAACGCTCTGGACTGATAAAGTGTTTTGACCCATCAATCTCAGAGCGGAATTCCACACCTTCTTCGGTGATTGTGCGAAGTGGTCCTAAACTAAAGACCTGAAACCCACCGCTGTCTGTCAGAACAGGTTTCTTCCACGCCATAAACTTGTGTAGGCCGCCCGCCTGCTGAACGACACGATGACCCGGACGTAGGTAGAGATGGTAGGTATTGCCGAGGATAATCTCCGCACCAATTTCAACTAGATCGTGAGGGGTACATGTCTTGACCGTTGCACGTGTACCCACGGGCATAAACATCGGGGTATTGACAACACCGTGGGCTGTTCGGAGCTTCCCAATTCTGGCTTGGGTCTTTGAGTCTGTGTGGACAACTGTAAATTTGCTATCTGCCATTCTCTTGATATACTCACTGGCGGCGAGTTCTGTAGCGCATCACTCGCCATTCAACTGAAAAGGCGCCTCCCCTACGATAGAATAGTGGCTTTTCGGCATACGTTTTCAAGTTGAAATTTTAGCCTTGAGGAAGTCAACCACTTCAGATTGATTCGCACCAAACCGCACATAAACACCACGGAAGTTCTCGAGACGAGAAGGCTTCGCGAATGGACTGAGTAGCACGCCGTTCTTGTCAACATATAGGCTCCGAAAACTACTCCAAGGCTTTGTCAAGCGATAAAATGGTGCCGTAACGATCAGCTGATGTTCATAGAGTTTATACTGGAACGGAACAAAATATCTGTATAGAGAACCGGTTACAAAGATCGCTGAAAGGAGGGAAACAAAAACCGACTGGAAAAGCCAGTGAATCCCTAAGAAAAGGAGGAGGAGAAAGAGTAAGAGCAGGGCAGATCGCATCCAGTTTTCGCGCAGCGGATGAACCTCCCAAGTCAGTTGAGGGATAGACTGATCGTACATCGACGGACTCGTAGCACGAGCAAAATTCGGCGTGGCGCGATGGCTGCGCCGCCTATTCTATAAAAAGATAAAGATCGTTGCCTTGCAAGATTTAGGCAGGCACTTCGCACAGTTTCAATAATCAAGGAGAGTAACAAATCGGTGAAGGTACACCATGTAGATTCCAACCTATGCTCGACGCCAGTATACCTAACAGGTTTTGCTTGACACCGTTCTACTTCCCAACACCTTCTCCGACATCGTCTGAACCATCAGATGTCGACACATCTCCTCCATCCGTTCCGGTGGTGTCAGCCGTTTCACCCGCTTCCGACGTTTCATCCGAAGGCGCAATCGTGACTTCAGTCTGTGCAGTTTCTTCCTGAAGAGGTGTTAATTCGCCGCCTGTTTCGCCGTAGAAGCGCATCAGAAATAGTGCCATTGCCATGAATCCGATGGCTAGCCACGTTGTAACTTTGGAAAGAAACGTTGCGGCGCCCTGTCCCCCTAAAACGGACTGCATGCTGCCACCCGCCCCACCAAATGCGCTTGATGAAAGCCCTTCTCCTTTGCTATCCTGCAACAGAATAATAATGGGCAGCAAGATACAAGCAGGTATAAAAAGAACAAGAATAAAACCCACGACAATTCCCATGATAATTCCTCACTTTCGTAATAATTGTTTGCTTTAGTTAGTTCCAAAAGGGTTGTTTGCAGATTTGATGATTTCCGCAAATGATTCTGCTTCCCAGCTCGCTGTACCGACCAAGGCACCATCTACATCGGGCTGCGCGATTAGCACAGCAGCATTGTCCGGTTTGACGCTTCCACCATATTGAATGCGGACTTGCGATGCCACATCGTCCGAATAAGTCTCCGATAAGAGCGCTCTGATCAGCGCATGCACTTCCTGGGCTTGGTCCGGAGTTGCATTATGCCCTGTTCCGATTGCCCAGACAGGTTCATATGCAACTACCGTGGAGACAATCTGATCTGCGGATAATCCAGCAATTCCATTGAGAAGGTGCTCCTTGACCACCGCCCCGGTACTGCCAGCCTCCCGTTCCTCAAGCGTCTCGCCGGTGCAGATTATCGGTGTCAAGCCGTGTGCATGTGATGCCTTGACTTTGCGATTGACATTTTCGTTCGTTTCACCAAAATACTGTCGGCGTTCGGAGTGCCCGATGATCACATACTCGCATCCCACATCTTTGAGCATCCCCGGTGACACCTCACCCGTGAACGCACCGCTGTCCTCCCAAAAGACATCCTGTGCTGCGAGTCGAATGTTTCCGTCCGATAATGCCTGCGCGACCGAGGTGAGTCCAGTGAACACCGGAGCAACTACGATTTCAACATCGTTAACATCAGCGACCATATGTTGCAGTGACTTGACTAGGGCTACCGCTTCCTGGATGGTCTTGTTGAGTTTCCAATTACCGACAATGATTGGTGTTCGCATGGTTTCCTGTTATAACTTACGATCACACTTATGGTAAATGTCACAAACCGGTAGAGCAAGGGATAAAGCAGATTAACCACTGCTCGCAGCGGATTGACACAACTGCTATACATCTGCAGATATAACTTGGATGCGTCCGTCCAAGCCAAACGATTTTGATGACTATCAAACTGGGGATTATTATAATACCCGTGCGGTCAATTCAACCAAGCGGTTTGAATATCCCCATTCGTTATCGTACCAAGAGAGAACTTTGACCAGTTCGCCATCGATCACCCTCGTAAATTCCGCATCAAAGATTGACGAATGAGGATTTCCCTTAAAATCAACCGACACAAGCGGAATCTCTGAATAACTCAAAATCCCTTGCTGCTCTCCCTCGGCGGCATTTTTTACAGCCGCATTCACCTCTTCTACACTTGCTTTCCGCTCTAAATCAACAGTAAGATCTACAACAGAGACGTTCGGCGTTGGAACCCGAATTGCCATGCCATCAAATTTTCCCTCGAGTTCAGGAATGACCAGCGAAATTGCACTTGCCGCACCTGTTGACGTAGGAATCATCGAAAGGGCAGCTGCACGAGCGCGCCGTATGTCCTGATGCGGGAGATCCAGAACTTGCTGATCGTTCGTATAAGAATGGATGGTAGTCATCAGACCACTACGGATACCGAAGTTTTCCAATAGCACCTTTGCAAGCGGCGCAAGACAGTTTGTCGTGCAGGAAGCGTTAGAGATGACGTGGTGCTTTTCCTTGTCGTATTTGTCGTCATTAACACCTATCACGACAGTGATATCTTCATTCTTAGCGGGCGCAGAGATAACCACTTTTTTCGCGCCTGCATCCAGATGCTTCGATGCCTCGTTCCCATCCGTAAAGAAACCTGTCGATTCAATAACAACGTCGATTCCCAAAGTGTTCCAAGGAAGTGCAGCTGGATCTCGTTCAGAAAAGGCAAGTATTTTTTTCCCGTTGATAATAAGCCCGTTATTTGTTGGTTGAACATCAGCGTCAAGTTCCCCAAGCACTGAATCGTATTTAAGCAAGTGCGCAAGTGTTTCTGGGTCTGTTAGATCGTTAATTGCTACAAAGTCGAGAGCAATATTTCTATTCTTTAATGCGGCTCTCAATGCGTTGCGTCCGATTCGACCGAATCCGTTAATTCCAACTCTTGACATATCCAATCATCCTCCATATTCTTAGCACAAGCCTAAAATTATTCCACAAAAACCCTCAATTCGTCAAGTCTCAAATTTCTGCACAGACATTCTCGGCTCCATCTCATGGAACGAAATTAATCGTCAAGCAGCTTCTGGAATCAGACATAGCAAGGCTTTTTCCCAATTATTACCCCAAAAAAAGACTTGCACGAGCCACAGTGTCTCGTTTATAATGTTACAGATTTCGTTTATAATGTTAAAATAGTAAGATGTATATGGTTCTCTACCCTTAGAGGACAGCAAGCTGAGGTGAATTCTAATGCAAGTTGGCATGAAATACGGACGGGGTTTGCTGGAAGTCGAAATTCCTGATAAAAATTTGGCAGGGGTCCTGACCCTCCAAGAATCTGTCCCAATTGAGGATCCAGACCATGCAGTATGGAACGCGCTTCAATCACCAATCCAATCCGCGCCGCTAGCTGCCTTAGCACAGAATCGGACTTCCGCATGCGTTGTCATTTCGGACATAACCCGGCCCGTACCGAATAAGTTAATCCTGCCACCAATTCTACAGACGCTCGAATCAAGCGGCATTCCCCGTGAGGACATTACGATTCTGATCGCAACAGGTATTCACCGTCCCAACGAAGGTAAAGAGTTAGAAGAAATGGTCGGCACCGAGATTATGAATAGTTATAGGATTGTCAATCATTTCTCGCAGGAAATCGAGACGCATGAATATCTCGGTTTAACGCAGGGCGGTGCTCCGGTCTACATCGACAAAACTTATCTGGAGTCGGACTTGAAGGTCACGACTGCGCTGATTGAACCCCATTTGATGGCGGGATACTCAGGTGGACGCAAGTCTATTTGCCCAGGACTAGCTTCAATTGAAACCATGAAAGTCTTGCACGGACCCCAAATACTGGAACATCCGAAGGCTACAGTCGGTATTCTTGAAGGTAATCCCCTTCATATTGAAGCCACCGAGATTGCGTTGATGGCGGGTGTCGATTTCAACGTGAATGTGACGATCGACGACCAACGTCGGTTAACCGGTATATTTGCTGGCGATATCGTCGAATCGCATTTGGCAGGTGTTAGATCTGTTGAAAGACAGGTAAAGGTAACAGTACCACAACCCGTGGACGCTGTCCTTGTTTCGAGTGCCGGTTACCCACTTGATACTACCTTTTATCAAGCGGTCAAAGGAGTCCTCGCAGCTGTGGAAATCGTCAAGCAGAATGGCAGCATTATTTTAGTCGCCGAGTGTAGCCAAGGAATTGGGAGCGGACCTTTCACCGACCTGATTTTAAAAACAAAGGACCTGAAGCAGTTTATTCACGATATTCACGATCCCGCGAACTTCGTCATTGATCAATGGCAGCTGGAGGAGTTAGCAAAAGCCGTGAGAAAAGCCGAGATATTCTGTTATGCCGATGGGATACCTTATGACGAACTGAAAGACCTATTTGTGCAGCCAATCCAAACCCCCGAACAAGGACTTGAGCGCGTACTTTCTAAACATGGAGATGATGCACAGATTGCTGTGCTTCCTGACGGTCCCTACGTATTAGCCAAGATCGCAAATTAGATTATACGAAAGTTATTTCATAAGAGGAGTGAGATGCAGAACGAATCACGTCCAACTGTTGAACTTAAGGGCTTCCGCGATGGCATGCGCCTGATTATTGATCCAGAAGCCTCAATGGAGGAGATCGAACCAGCAATTGTAGAACGAATGGCAAACTTAGGGGATTCGTTATCAGGTTTGACGATGAATATCGATCTTGAAAACCGAGTGTTAAATGACGAAGAATTAGTCCATCTAAAAAATCTGTTGAACGAGAATTATGGACTGGAGGTTAAGCAGATTATCGGTGATGCCGAAGACGATCCAAGCAGAACCGAGGCACGCCAGATTGCAGGTGTACCTGCGCTCCATGGAGAAGAACGCGTTTACGATCAATTGGCTCCCCTGAATGAAGAGACGCGGTTTATTCGGCAAACATTGCGCTCTGGACAAATCGAGCGCGCCTTAGAAGGAAACATGGTTATCTTAGGGGACGTTAATCCCGGCGCCGAGGTGGTCGCGGCAGGAGACATTATTGTTCTTGGCGCGTTACGCGGCGTTGCTCATGCCGGCGCACTCGGCAATACATCATCATTAATTTTCGCGTTGAATCTGCTACCCACTCAACTGAGAATTGGGCGTTTTATCACCCGCGCCCCTGCTGAACAACACCGACACCAGAGAGCAGAAATTGCGCGCGTCCTAGAAGATGCGATTGTCGTCGAAGATTACGATTGACTCCAGTTCGAATTAGAATGATACATACGTGCACAAATTCCCTCACCATCTTCAAGTTTTACCAATTTCCTAATTGTGATGAAATGTCGCTGCTTACTCGCTGCTCGTCCTTCGATGTCGACGTTTCTTACTGACTGACAGTTAGGAGCGATTATTATTTGAACCGAAGCCATCCCAAGCGGCAGGTAGTTGGGTATAGTTACCAATCAGTACTAGTCTGACATTAACACCGTTATAAAGGAAGGATAAGGAAAAAAATGGGAAAAGCGATCGTCGTTACGTCTGGTAAGGGCGGGGTCGGTAAAAGCACGTCCACGGCGAATCTTGGAACAGCTTTAGCCGTCCTGGGCAAGAAGGTCGTTGTTGTTGACGCGGACGTAGGATTGAGAAATCTTGACGTTATAATGGGATTAGAAAGCCGCGTTGTCTACACATCCATGGATGTCCTCGAAGGCGTTTGTGAGCTTGACCAAGCACTGGTAAAAGATCGGCGAACCAAGGATCTCTACCTGCTTGCCGCTTCGCAGAAGAATAACAAGAGCGATATTCAGCCGGAACAGATGAAAAAACTGTGTCTAGAACTGAAGGAGACACACGACTATGTTCTAGTCGACTCGCCAGCCGGTATTGAACAGGGATTCCAAAACGCGGCAGCGGGGGCTGACGATGCGCTCGTCGTAACAACGCCAGAAGTCGCAGCAGTCAGGGATGCGGATCGGATCATCGGTTTATTGCAAAACATGGCTATTACTAATTTGGCGCTCGTTATTAATCGACTCTCACCGGAAATGGTTAAGACAGGAGATATGATGGAGCCGACGGATATCATAGATATTCTGGCCATCAATCTTATCGGTGTTATCCCGGAAGATAAGGAGATTGTGGTTTCGACGAACCGAGGTATGCCGACGACCTATAATCATAAATCAGATGCCGGGAAGGCCTACAAGCGTATCGCGCAGAGGCTTGAAGGGGAAGATGTTCCAATCCCAGAGTTTAAGTCGGCAGGTTTTGCTAGCTGGTTTGGCAAACTGTTTAAGGGTTAAAAGGAGAAAGCAGATGTTCAGACGATTAATCCAGCTACTGAATCGAGAGCAGAAAAGCAAGAGTGTCGCGAAGAGCCGCTTGCAGCTCATCTTGGTCCAAGATCGCACTGGGATTGACGAAGAAATTATGGAAAATCTGCAAACAGAGCTGACTGAAGTTCTGTCGAAGTATTTTATACTGGAGCGTGAGCAAGTTGAAGTCGAACTTGAGCGGGAACAGGACTCAATGGCCCTCGTTGCAAATATTCCAGTCCTTGGAACGAAAGTCCGTCATCCCGTACAGGTATAAGCCAATATGCTGCTGAACGCTCTTAAAGTAGCAACTGCTCAACCGCTAGTGCGACACCGTCGTTCTGATTGGTGTCCGTTGTGTAATCGGCGATAGCTTTAATCGCATCAACGGAATTTCCCATAGCAACGCTGAAACCGGCAATTTCCATCATGCTCTCGTCGTTGTATCCATCTCCAAACGTTACAATCAGATCGGTCGGGATGTGAAGTTGGTCAGCGAGTGCCCGAAGCGCGCTACCCTTTGATACTTGTAGATTCATAAACTCGATGTATTCGACTTGAGTTTGTGTAACATACAACCGCTCGCCAAATTCGGTTTTGCATTCACTGAGCAGTAGATTAATTCTTTCAGGCCAATCCAAAATCTGCATTTTCGTGGGTTCTTGTCCATCTAACTCATGAAGATCACCGACCGCCGTTGCTGAAACCCCTGTTCTCTTCTCATATAGTTCACTCCACTCGTTATACTCCTTGATGAACAGTTGATCGTTCAGACAGAAGTTAAGATGGAGGTCTTTCTGATCCCCATATTCAATCAACGCTGTTGCGTCCGCTGCTCGTATGGGGGTATGGTGGATTACCTCTCCCGTGCGAGGGTGTTTGACCATCCCACCATTATACGAAATTATCGGATTTTCCAACCCAATTTGGTCACTGATGGGCAAGATAGCACGGTGCATCCGTCCAGAAATCAGTACAACCACAACACCCTGCGCTGATAATTTTTGGAGAGCTTCACAACTCCGGTCTGTCACAACATGCTCATCGTTGAGCAGCGTTCCATCTAAATCCAACGCCGCCAAACGGCACGGCACTTCTGCCATCTTTTTCTCCTTTTTAAATCCTGGTTATCCGATCTCTGTTTCTCATTCTCGCCAACGTCAACTTTTCCAACGTCCGGACAATTACCACTGTTTTCTGATAGGAACCAATGAGCTTCCAATTTGCAGCAATGGTTTCCACCACCGAATCCGATTCCAGATAACTCACCACATACTCGATGTAGTGTTGGAATGCCTCGACCTGGATTTCGGTCTCACCGTAAGGACAAATCATATCAACGCCCAGCACAACTTCCGTCCCGTCTTGGCTGTACATCAGCGCGAAGGGATAGATCTGGCAGTCCAGCGGACGAATCGGGTAAATTGTGCACTCACTCGTGTCAGGATTGAAGCAGGGACAGATGTACATATCCCCATTTGGTTTCAGTTGAATCTGCACACTTTTCCCATCTGTAGTGGGGCGGAACAAAGTCGCATTTAGCCCACTAGCGACTGCCCTCTCCATCTCAGCATCGGTGAAGACAGGTGCGAGGGAGCTGTCTTGTTCCAAGAATCGGCAGCAGACATCACATGATAAGCAGACCTTGCTAGGTATGATCTGGTCAAGTGGAATCAGTTGACTCATCTCTATCTCCCGCTTGGAAGGGATAATTGCGCACTTACCGGCGACGAAAAGTCTCGTTCTGTCCACTCTTCCGGTGCTACCGCCACCCCGTTGACCACCATTCCCCAATGGAGGTGGGATCCCGTGCTTTGTCCAGTGGATCCCATTAGTCCGACGCGTTGGCCCTTCTCAACGCGTTCTCCAATCTTCACATGAATCTCACTCATATGGTTATAGCTTGTCGACACCCCCTGCCCGTGGTTGAGAATCACGGCATTACCGTAAATATGCAATTTGGCCGCAAGAGTAACAATGCCACTATTAGATGCATAGATCGGCGTGCCTACCACATTCGCGATATCCGTACCGTAGTGATGACGTCGGACGCCGGTGTTATACTCACGGTATTTCCCAAAAGGTGATGTCACTCTGCCTTCGGTGGGTCGGAGAAACTTCCCCTGCCAAAATTGCTTGGATTCTTGGTCCGCCGTTGCGTAAGCTGTACCCCGTTTTGCATTGTCCTCACTGCTTTTAGATCTGTTCATCATGATCCGCTGCTTCTGGGGTGACAGGCTGATGTAACCGCCGCGCGCAAAGGTTGTTTTAGTCACCTGTAACTGAAAAGTTTGCTCCGTCTCGTTGCCAACCAAATCTATCGCTTTCACGCTGAGTGGATAATTTTGGACAGCAGATTTCACACCAATACCCAAGAAACTTTGGTACAGGTTCTCTGGACCGGTTGGATAGAAGCTAACTATTTTATCAAATAGCTTTCCTTCAATTTCCGAAAGTAGCTCATCCGCCTGAACGAAAAGCGCGAGTGTTTTACCTTGTCCGGCGCTGAGCGTTTCTGGATGCAGCTGAAGCGTTGGCGGGGTATTGTCGATGTAGAACGGAAGCGTGTACTGCGCTTGGTTTTTGTGCAGCGACCTGTCCATCGCCGTCACGGAAACCGTGTGCAGCCCATCGGCGAATGTATCGGTTTGGAGCTTCCAAAGGATGGGCTCTTCCTCGAGGAAGCTTAGGGCGGTTGGGACGGCATCATCCACTTGCACGGTTAACAAACCCAAGCCAGACCTCTTATCCACGGCGATAATGTTGAGCGTCAAAGAGCCGCGATAGCCTTGATTCGGATCCAGCCCACTCACCATCAGAGTTGGTGGCGTAGTATCTAACAGGTTAAGCACGATGTAGAATCCAAGTCCCATCAACGGAATGACAACCAGTATGGGAATCAGGATACCGGCTTTGCGGGCACGACTATTGGTAAAGGCGGGTTTCATAGGACGATTCGTGTGAAAACTCTCAACAGTTCATTTTACTTAGTAACTTTATCGCTTTATCCAACGCCTTCGCGCGGTGGCTGATCTGATTCTTAATGTTGTCACCTAATTCGGCAAAGGTTTTGTCATAGCCCATAGGGACAAAAACTGGATCGTATCCAAAACCTGTTTCTCCACGTGGCATGTGAATAATGTGTCCCTCGCAGACCCCCCGAACAATCTCTGACTCGGATAGAGGCTCAGCGATGGCCACGACACAAATGAAACGTGCTGATCGTTGGTCATTGGGAACGTCTTGAAGCGCACCAAGTAATTTGGCATTACGGTCTTGGTCTGATGCATTCTCACCGGCGTAGCGTGCGGAGTGAACACCTGGTGCTCCGTCGAGTGCGTCTACCTCCAAACCGGAATCATCGGCGATAGTTAAATGTCCGGTGTATTCAGCCAACGTGGCGGCTTTTTTGATAGCGTTTGCTGCATAGGTTGCCCCATCTTCAACGACATCTGGTGCGTCCGGGTAACTGTGGAGCGATAAGAGTTCAATCTCGTTGTGCACTTCAAGCATCTCACGGATTTCTCGGACTTTACCATTATTTCGAGTTGCCAACACTAACTTCATCTCTATTCTCGATAATCATCTGCTTCTGAAGCCGGATTAGCTGCTCAATGCCGTTGACCGCGAGATCGAGCATCTGATCCGCTTCGTCCTTTGAGAAGGGGGTTTCTTCGGCAGTGCCCTGAATCTCAACGAATTTCCCCGCGCCGGTCATGACAACATTCATGTCTACATCAGCGGTCGAATCTTCTGTATAGCAGAGATCCAGCATGGGAACTTCATTAATGATACCGACGCTGGTCGCTGCTACATGCTCGATGATTGGAACCGTTGTTATCAGCTTTCGATCCAGCAGCCACTGGCAGGCATCCCAAAGCGCGACAAACGCGCCGGTAATTGATGCGGTGCGTGTGCCACCGTCCGCTTGGATGACATCACAATCGATCCAGATTGTGCGTTCACCGAGGGCTTTGAGATCGACGATCGCTCTCAAAGATCTGCCAATGAGTCGTTGAATTTCTTGTGTTCTACCGCCAAGAGAACCACGGGTAACCTCACGCCGCATCCGGTCAGAGGTGGAGCGAGGCAGCATTGAATACTCTGCCGTAACCCAACCTCGATTTCGGAGATGCTGCTCACGCATGAAGCGCGGCTGTGATTCTTCCACTGATGCCGTACAAACAACTTTTGTATCGCCGACAGCAATCAAGACGGATCCTTCTGGGTGTTTAATGTAATTTCGAACGATACGGGTTGGGCGCAACTGACTCGGCGTGCGCCCATCTTCTCTTGCCATTTCAGTGCCTCTTTTGTCTTGGTTAATTATAGTCTTTTTATATTGAATTTAATGCTGGTTTCAAACTCGTGCTAGGCATGGCACATAGATTATTATGCAAGTATGACTTTCATTTGAATACCGTACCGAGTTCACGTCCCAACGCACCGAACGCAGCTCGTACCATATCTCTTGGAAAGGGTATATAGACTAGTCCATGGATATTGCTTGGAATGCTTACCCCTTCTTCATGTAATAAACACACATTTGCCAGACCAAACTTTCCCTGAAAGTATCCAATCTCATGCATGACGTTCTCACGCGCTCGTGACGTCCCATCTTGAACCCTGTCATCACCGGTCATAACAACAACGGCATAGCTGCACCGATCAGATTCCTCATCAAGTTTTTGAAGAACTGTCCGTCCACGATTGGGTTCTTGTGCCAATTCAAGGGTCGGAATACTCAGGTCTTTCTCAATAAATTCTTGAACCTCTCGCCAATCGGGAGGTGTACCATGACTAATGAATATTCGCCGCTCACGTTCGGGTAAATGAGTTGGCACCTCTAGTTCGCTATGAGCTCGTACTTCTATGATGTACTCGATATCTCGCACAACCTGTTCTAGCTGATGGCGTTCAATGTATCCGCGACCTTCAAAATCTGTGGTTCCGCTAGGCTCCGGTATAGGCAGATCTGGGAGATCGCCAAAGAGCTAGGGTAGTTTCTGTTTGAGTATTGCTGAAGTACGATTATAAGCATCAAAATACTCAAGTACAGTTGATGGATCGAAGTAATGTGCCCGTGGATTTACCAACCGTGCACTTACAGTCTTAGAAAGGCCAGCCAATTTTGCCATGGCGACACTAATATGATTCATAATCCCTTCCAAATTTTATTACAGCAACGCAACCTAAAGTTCACTCATACTTGTCACATAGCTGTAAGCGTTGAGGGCAATGTCTTGTTAGGGTGAATTCTCTTATCTAGAAGCCTTGACTCAACGATAGAAATATATTCCTCGTTGATGTCTGATAAAATTGCACTCCGATTATGTTCTTTGTCGTCATGAAGAAGAATGCAAATGCGCCAGTAGTGCCAGACTGACACACATAGGATCATAAATTAAATCTTCTTCCTTTGTCGTCATGAAGAAGAGCGGTTCATATACCTTATCATCATACCATACAAATATCAAAAGTACAAAACTTGCCTGACAGTGTACTAGTACTCAGTCAAAGCATAAGTTTTGCAATTATTATATATTAGGACTTACGCCGCTTAACGGTCAAAGTCCTGTAGTTCGGCGATTTATCGCCGCATGACACTCTTTCCAACGCCCGATGAATCGGGCAACTACAGGCTAAAGTGCGCAAGTCCTGTATATGTTACCGTTTGCTTTCAATCAATATACACAACCATAATTTGCCTGACAGTGTACTAGCGACTTCGATGATTTGTTCTCGCAGTAGAATCTTTCCAAGGTTATCCAAAAAAAGGGCTTCGATTCTCTTTTTAATACTCTTTATGGTTATAAGGTCCTTTTACTGCACCGTAAATTTTCTCTGTTTCTGACTCAAAGTAATTTTCTTTTTTCTTTTTCATTATCCTAACGCGTAGAATGAGCAGTTTACGGTTTGCATCACATTTCGGTTGTGGATTTAGTTTTTTAGGTTTCCCGTGTTTGCATTCACTGAACCCTTATTTGATATCATTCCGAATTAGCAACAAAGTCATCCTTCAGAAAATCGAGTGCTTTGGTATAACTGCGACGTTGCAGGTAGTGACGTAACTGTGAAGGGACAGTTGACGCAAACTCCTGCTGCAGACTTTCAATCTGCTGGAGGTCGTCGACTATACTCTCTTTTTGGGCAATATGCTCGAACATTGATTCTAAAGTTGCTTTCAAGGCAGTTGCTTGTTCTGCTGTCATGGCTCTCTCCTATCAAATCTGGTGCATGATGAATTCTGTGTTTCAGTGTATCATCCTTCCGTCCTGATGTCAAACGCTTATGACTCTGGATTCACGTAAACCCGAGAAACACGCTCTCCAATTCCGGTGAGAATTTCATACGGAATAGTCCCAGCCTCCTCCGCAACCTGATCGACGGTAATCTCCAAATCCCCCTGCGTCCCAATGACCACAGCTTCATCGCCAATGTGAAGGGAGATATCGGTATCCCCCTCTCCCGGCGGCGTAATTTGAAAAACGGTGCCATCCATGCAAACTGATCCAACCTGATGGCACCTTGCCCTGCCGATTAACGCCCCACCCCGATTTGATAGCACGCGCGAATAGCCGTCGGCATAGCCTATTGGGAGGGTGGCTAACCATACCGGCGCATCAACTGTGTAAGTACGACCGTAGCTGACTGCCTCCCCTTCTCTTGACTGACGCAAGCAGATAACACGTGCTTTCCAACTCAGCGCAGGACGCAGGGACACAAGACTCCCGCGTCTTACTTCGGGAGATGGATAAACACCATATAAACTCAAGCCCACACGAACTGCGTCGAAATGGGAATCGGACAGCGTTAATGCAGCTGCGCTGTTGGCAGCATGGACCACTCGGGGACGCAGATTCAGTTTGGAAAGGGTCGATAGCACCGAATTAAACCGTTCTAACTGACGATAAGTGTGACTTCTGTTGGCTTCGTCGGCGCTGGAAAAGTGTGTGAAGATACCTTCAATGTCTATCCTATCCAGCGACGTCAGCCATTTCAGGAAGTCCACCGCCTCCGTATACCATAATCCTCCACGATTCATACCAGTATCGAGGTCAAGGTGTATTTTAACCGATGTCCCCTTCGCCTGAGCTGTGCGGGACAGTGCGATGCAGAGCGTTGGTTCATAGACCGATGGTGTAAGTTGATACTCAATAATCGTCTCCGCTTGGGCTGGTAGTGCGTTAAACAACACCAACACCGGCTTTGTGACGCCAGCCTTACGCAATTTAACGGCTTCCGCCACCGTAGCCACAGCGTACATCGCCGCCTCTTCGTGTAATGCTTCAGCAACTGGAAGCGCACCGTGTCCATAGGCATCTGCCTTGATAACAGCAATCAGCGATTTGCCCTGGGTATACGCTCTGATTTGCCGTGCATTAGATCGGATTGCCGAGAGATCCACCTCTACCCATGTTGTCATTGTCATTTTTGATTTTCATTTCCATATACATGTGCTAAAATACGCAGAATGGCAGAGATTAAACTTGAACACGTTACAAAACGTTTTGGTGATGTCGTTGCCGTCAACGACATGAACCTTGAAATTCATGATCAAGAGTTTGTTGTTTTTCTGGGACCGTCGGGCTGCGGAAAAACAACCACGCTTCGAGCCATCGCCGGATTGGAATATCCAGACGAGGGTGCTATCTTTATTGATGGCAACCGGGTCAACGCGCTATCGCCCGCCGACCGGGACATTGCGTTCGTCTTCCAATTTTACGCGTTGTACCCGCACTTGACCGTTTATGATAACATCTCATTTCCGCTCAAAGCGGTGAAAGCATCGAAATCCGAAATTCAAGAACGGGTCAAAGAGGTCGCGGCAATCCTACAAATTCAGGCGATGCTCGACAGGAAGCCGAGTCATCTAAGCGGCGGCGAGATGCAGCGCGTTGCTTTAGGACGGGCGATGGTTCGTCGACCAAAAGCGTTCTTGATGGATGAGCCGATGTCTAACCTTGATGCGAAGTTGAGAGTAGACATGCGGACGGAACTGAAACGTCTGCAGCACAGATTAGGAGCGACAACGATCTTTGTCACCCATGACCAAGTGGAAGCGATGTCTATGGCAGATCGTATCGTCATTATGCACCAAGGAAGCCTACAACAGGTCGGGACGCCCCAAGAAGTATACAGTCAGCCGCAAACCGTTTTCGTCGCTCAGTTCATGGGAAGTCCATCTATGAACCTGATTAGTGCCACTATTCAGTCGGAAGCTGCCTTGACCCCGGATTCCAGCGGCGGAGAAACACCAAGACTGCATCTAACCCACACAGATGTTCGAATTGAGTTATCGACAGAACAGCTGTCACGCATCGGTCAATTGCAGGAATTCATCTTTGGCATTAGACCTGAACATATTACCGTCTCGAAGGAGCCGACTGAAAAGGGATTCACAGCTGCTGTGCACCTCGTAGAGGCGTTGGGATCAGTCAATATTATTGACATATTGCTGGGCGAAAACAGCGAAACGGGAGATCTGATCATCCTCAGAGCCCGTACACACCCTGCGTTCCGACCCGATGTGGGGCAACCCATCTGGTTTGATTTTGATGCGGAGCGGGTTCATCTATTCGACCGTCACAGCGAACAAGTGATTGCTTAAAGATTGCCTGATTTATCAAAGAACCTACAGCCACTCACGCTAAAGGACAAACCCCTTTTCGATCAATGTGCCCGTCAGATCTCGGTGCAACTATCGCGCTACGCCTTCGCACCGCACTATGTATGGCACGACTTTTTCGATTTTTATTGGACAATAATTGATGACCAATTCTGTCTTTTCGCCAATCAGGACGGCGATTACTTTATGCCCATCCTCCCGATGGGGCAGTCGCTAAATCAAAGCGTGATTCGCCAAGCGTATCGGTTCATCCTTGAAACCAATCGTGCGAAGCAGATCGCACGGATCGAAAACGTCCCATCAAGTCTGATCCCGTTTTTTTCACGGATGGGGTTCCACGCCGTCCAAAAGGAGACGGAATATCTATACAAAACGGAGGCTTTGATTCAGCTCAAGGGAGATCGATATAAGAGCAAACGGGCTGCCTACAACGTTCTGGCTCGCAACCATCCTGCCGCACAGTTGCAACCCTACCAACCTGTCCATCTGGCGGATTGCCTTGCACTCTATGAATCATGGCAACAGGCAAGATGGGAACGATCCCACGATGATATTTATCGCGCGATATTGGAAGATTCACGGCATTCCCATCAAGCAGGACTCATTAACTACGAGAAATTGGGCTTGATTGGTAAGGTTGTTTTCATTGATGGCGTTCTGAGAGGATATACTTTCGGATTCCCTCTTAACAGCGAGATTTTCTGTATTCTCTTTGAAGTGACAGACCTTGGAATAAGGGGCCTCGCACAGTTCATTTTTCGAGAATTTTGTCGAGAACAGGCCGCCTATCAATGGATTAACACTATGGACGACTCCGGCTTAGAAAACCTCAAACGCCTTAAGCAATCCTATAGGCCTGCTAAGCAGCTCTCATCCTACAATCTATTTCTTCCGTAGCCAACCCCTAATTCAGATCCTATGAAAGCAGCTCTAATTTTCCTCAACGGTCAGTATGACCTTCGCTATCCACGTTTCTACCGGGAGGCACTGGTGTGGGCAATCGAAAATGGTCACCCACTCATCTGCGCTGATGGGGGCCTCCGCCTATTCACGGAGCTCAACCAGACCGGCGAAGCCCAGGTTTTCCCCAACGTCGTAATCGGCGATCTAGATTCTTTAGAGGAGATGTTGGACAATACGATTGAACAGTTGGAGCGCGCTGGAACACACATCATCCGTGACTGGATTGGACATGTAGATAAGGATGACACGGACGGACAGCTGGCAGTCACTTATGCAATTTCAGAGTACGGCTGCCGGAGGGCTCTGTTTTACGGTGGACTCCCTCTCGCCTATGGCTATGAAATAGATCACTTTCTCGGCAATTTGCGGCTGATGTGCTTAGGGCTGAAACTGTTTCAAGAAATAGGCGGGGACGAGCACACCTGGCAGGCGCAGATGCGCGACCCATATCAAACAATTCACTTTGTCGTGTCGAACGTAATTTTACAGCGCAAGAACGAAGGTTTACAACGAGTATCGCTCCTTTCTGACGGACCCAATGCCATCGTCGAGAATAGTACAGGCCTACGATGGAGCCTGAACGGACTGTATGTAGATCCGGTCAAGACAAATGCCTTACGGAACGAATTTGTAGCCGAAGAAAATCAGGTCACCATCCGCCTAGCGGAGGGGTCAGATCCGGTCTATGTTATCCATAATTGGTATGAATAGACACCCACGCTCTAGTGTCCCGTCGATCGAATCTCAACGTTATCAAGCCCTTCCCCCAGCGGCAAAGGAACCTGCGTCCCTGTTTTGTGCGAGATGTGCATCGCCGTGATAACCTCCAGTGACTTCAGCCCATCGCGTCCGGTCGAGACGCTCTCCCTGTCTTCCAGCAGACAGTCGACAGATTCTCGTGCTGCACTGTAAAAATAGTCGTCAAGGATAAGGGTTTCGGGCATGTCCGGAAGTGGCTCAAAGTCGTAACGCGCGCCATAGCCTTGGCTCGCCTCAACAAGGGGACCGTATTCCCAGATACCGCGCAGCTCGCAGAAGTGGATCTGCCCTTCGGTGCCCCCGATAATCACATCACTGAGCGATTCCTTGCGAGTCGGGATGCAGTTGATGAAGATGACCACGCCACCTTCGCAGACAACCATCCCGCCGCCACCCGGATCAGCAACCGGTTCATCGCTGAGAAAGCCCGATACCAGCTTGGGTTGCGCCGACGTGAAATAGAATGCGTAGTCCACCGTATGGGTGCCGTTATGCAGCAGCGGACGGGCACCGGAATAAGTAATGGTACGTACATCGCCCACGGCTCCGTCATCAACCATCTTTTTCAATCTCCGATAGTGGGGTAGGAAGCGGCGCGTATGATCTACAGCCAATCGACAGCCGTTCGCCTCACAGGCTTCGACCATCTTCCTGCCCCACTCGACACTGATAGCAAGCGGCTTCTCCACCATAATCACCTTAATCCCCGCTTCTGCAGCTTCGATGACCGGCTCATGATGGTGGAAATTATGAGTGGTAACACTCACGATGTCCAGATCCGCTTCTTCGTACATTTCCTGTGCAGTGCTGTAGCGATGCTTAGATTCGATTTCCCATTCATCGCCGAACTGTTGTAGACGCTCAGGATTGATATCGGCGACGGCTGCTAGGTCAACCTCCTCGCACCGCCGATAGCCGCCGGCATGGGAGTTTTCTCTTCCCCCAAGTCCTCCAACACCACCGGCACCAACGATGCCAACCCTAATCTTCGATTTTGACATTGTAATGTTTCTCCTTAGTCGGTATTTTGGGCAGCCACAAGTTTCTTAATCCCGATCTATCGGGGACCTGCCCCTACATTTGGCTGATTCGCGTAGGGGCAACCCTTGTGGTTGCCTTGCTGTAGGTCGATTTTCCAAAATCGACATCTCTGCCCAATGTTCACAGCGCTCGCCGGATTGAGGACAGCAAAATGTCAACGCGCCCCATATATTTGTCCCTTAGTCATGAGCAGCTGCAACCCGTTCTGCTTGCCACACTTTCCTATTACCGTAATACTCCTCTTCCGTTCTCAATGGGTCAACATCAGGCAGCCACAAGGTGTACACAAGCATGTCTATCGACGTTTTTCCGTCGTAAAGTCGATTCTGCAAACGCGCTTCTTCGACAAATCCTACGGCTTTCAGCATCTCTTTCTGGTCATCATCGCAATCAGCGAGGTAGATCTGTAACCCCTGAATCGCGAGGGTTTTCGCTTTTTCTGCAGCAGCGATCAACAGCTCAGCCCCTTGTTCAAAGTAGCTTGGACAGACACGAAAACTAAGCGTAGCGATATGCTGTTCTTGGAATGTGTCAAATCGCTTCAGGACGGCTGTCCCGACGATGCGCTGGGCGCGGTTTTCCAATACGACAAACGCGCCGTTTCGATCTTCGACCTGTCGCATCAGTCTCACGAAGTGGCTTTCAAAACGGGTCTCGCGGAAGGTCTGGGTGAAATAGTCCTTGATCAACCAACACGGATCACGATGATTGTAGAGCGCGGAGGCACGCGGTAAATCCGCCCACGTAGCATCTCGGATTTGCGCTGGTTCGTTGAAAGCAAGGTAGGCTTGGTCAAAGTCCCCCGAATCAGGAGCGAGATAACGCATCCCATCCCCCAAGTGATACCAGAACCCATGTTTTTCGTATAGACTTCCGGCGATGGGATTGGTGGTACACAGGTAGAGTGCTATCCCATCATCGGCGCGGAATCGACGTATCAAGCAATCCATGAGCGCCGAGGCGATGCCTTTGCTCCTATGTTCCTCCTCTGTTCGCACAAACTCTACGACACCGACATCTCGCGTGTCCGTGGGCGTATAGTAGCTCATGCTGCCGACAACTTCGCCATCAATTTCACCCACAAAGTAAGGTGTGAAAAGCCATTCCGTCAACTTTCCGTTGAGCAGGTCGTCGCGTATATCACCCCAACACCCGACTTTGCTGACGTAGTCGTTGAGCGGCGGGTGTAGGGTCTTGATGACAAGTTGCTCACCTGTTTTTAGCCGCACTGTTTCTGTCGTCATTGTATATTCCTCGATCCTCTGGTTATCAATGCGTTTGCATTTTAACACGATACCGTCTCTGGGGTCAATCCGGTTTCTCCTCTGTAGAATCCCCGTTTTTATAGGGGCAAGATTGACACCTTTATCTTCCTATGGTATAAACTCCAAGAACCAACAGAGGAGGAATAGGAATGTCTGACGAGATAGTGATACGCTTTGCACGGCTTGATGACTTGGATTTCGCACATCAGGACGGGTATATTTGCCCAGAAATATTGAAGCGAAAAATTGAGGGACAAACTGCTTTGAATCCTGATTGCATTGAAGATATTCTAATTGCCGAACGAAATGGAAAACGGGTGGGGTATGTGCGGCTTGAGTATTTGTGGTCAATCGTGCCGTACATTGCGCTGATCCGAGTGCTACCCGAATATCAGCGGCAAGGGGTCGGTAAAGCCTTACTTGGGTTCATCGAAACCTTTCTCCGTGAGACAGGGCATGAGGCACTCTACAGTTCATCACAAGCTGATGAACCTGAACCCCAAGCGTGGCACCGACATGTGGGCTTTGAAGAATGTGGCTTCATCGCTGGCATTAATGAGGGTATCGGTGAGGTGTTTTTTCGGAAAAGCCTTCGGTAGGTAAAACCCCATTTTTACAGACAAGCGTAGGTGTTTTTTATCTGTATGTTTCTATGGACTTCTTATTCTTTAGTTTACAGAGGTGTGGATCTCTGATATAATATGCTATAATGAAAATCTATCGAACTCCGGATTTGGGGATAAATTGACTAGAGGAGGTATATATGGATACTGCCTGTTTGGATTATTGTCTGACGCATGAGGAACGACTCCAATTCGAAAAGAACGGATTCTTCATTGTGGAAGATGCGTTACCACCCAAATTGGTCGATGATCTCAACGCCGTGTTAGACCGGCTGGAGGCGAAATATCGACCCGAGCAAAATTTGGGTCCCCATGAACGCTGTAACATATTCGACTTCATTGGAAAGGATGATCTCTTCCTCGAATTACTTGATTGGCATAAGACGTTTCCGAAGGTGTGGGGGATCTTGGGATGGCACATTCAGCTCTATCACTCGCACTTGGGAATTACGCCACCACTACCGCCGGAGGAAAGGTCCGATGATGCCCGTTTAGGCTGGCATCAGGACAGTGGCCGTTTGAACATGGATTTGGAAAGCAACCCCCGCCCGCGAATCTCCCTCAAAATTGGTTACTTTCTGACAGATACCACGGAAGAGGGAAGTGGGAATTTCTATGTCATTCCGGGTAGCCACCTGTGGAACCAACTAGAGCTGCCCGACGACGAGCTCTCAAATCCCGAAGGAACGGCAGTGGTGAAGGTGCCCCCCGGTACAGCAGTATTTTTCGACCGGCGGATCTGGCATGCGGCAAGTCCCAATCATTCCGATATCACCCGAAAGGTGCTGTTTTACGGTTATAGTTATCGATGGCTGCGACCGAGAGACAATATGACCGTTGACCACTATATGGACCGCAGTGACCCGATTCGACAACAGTTGTTGGGCGCCAGCACAGGCGGATTGGGATACACCTCACCAAAGGATGAAGATGTTCCTCTTCGAGACTGGATTGAGGAGCACCTCGGAGAAGATGCGGTTATCCCTTAACCCAATTTACTCCGAAGCATCAGAAACCGAGTTTTTGCCAAAAACTCGGTTTCTTTATTTTTATACTCTCTTTAATTTATTTAACTCAAACATTTTGGGCAGGCACAAGACCTGCCCCTACATTGGCTCAATTCCTGTAGGGGCACCCCCCGATAGATCGGGATTAAGAAACTTGTGGTTGCCCATGTTTTGCTTTCTACCACATCAACACGCCGCAACTATTTCTTCCAAGTCATCAACGGTTCAAGCCTTCCGAGTATATCATCTAAGTATTTCGAGGCGATCTCGTCTAATGGCATCTTTCCGTTCCGCTTCAGCGGACAGTCGATAACCCCACGACGATACAGGACCTCCTTGTAACAACCCGGGAGCTGATGTTCAAAGAGGAACAGCGGTGCCATCTCTTTGTAAATGTAGGTTGACCGCTCCTCATCGCCTGCCTCTAAAGCGTTCCATAAAGCAACGACGACCTCAGTGACATGGCTGGCAGGCATCTGCCCTGCACTCCCACGCCTATGTTCCTCGATTAGATAGCGACCGCCCGCCCCACCGAATACACCTTTGCATGATCCATCGTCCCCTTCCACTACAGCAGTTAGTTTGACCGTGCTCGGCAGTGTCTCCTCTTTAATATATTCGACGTGCTCGATTTCTCGACAGAGTTTGAGCAAGGATTCTGCCGATAGGTTTGAACCGATAGGCGGCATATTGTTCTGAATGAACACTGGCATCTGGGCTGCATCTGAGATTGCTTGGTAATATTCAAAGGCGAGGCTTTCGGAGATATGATGAATGTATGGAGGCATCGCGATGACACCATCTGCCCCGATATCGCGCGCATGCTTGGCGAATCCTCCCGCTACCTCCTGTGCTACACCGGCAACGCCGATAATTACTGGTAATTGACCAGCATTCTGTTTAACGAGCACCTCGGACAGCTGGAGTCGTTCCGCATCGCTGAGGGCAGTGAACTCGCTGGCATTGACGGGATAGACCAAGCCGTGGGATCCGCACTCGATACAAAAATCGATCATACGTTGGAAGCTGGGAACATCAATCTCACCATTCTCTCGGAATGGAGTAGATGGGATGGTGAATACGCCACGATAACTCGATGCAGACATTAAATTCTCCTTATATTTTGTTAGGAAGTCTTTGGGGATTGTTTTATCTAACCGTGTACTCTTTGTCTCAGGTCTATGTGTGCCATATCGCTGCCATGTCCCACACATCTAGTGACTTTAGTTTCGCACTTCCGCCACGAGCAAAAAGCTGTACACCTCGGCTGTCCTGCTTAGCGGGGTAGATCCTTTTGGTAAGACATTGCCGGTTGTTCGCAAAGACCTCGACGACCGAACGGTCCACAAAAATGTGTAGTGTTAAGGGCTCATTTGCTGCCAATTCGAGAGCCGCCCGCTGCACACCGAGACTCACAACGTCGGGATTTAGGCTTGATTGATCAGCAGCCAAGACAAGGGATTGATCTCTGAGATTATAAAAGACTAGTGTCTGCTCTTTTTCGTCAGGTGAACAACACACCTTAACCCCCACTGCTTCGGTACCACCTAACTCAAAAGTCGCCAAGAGTTCGAGGCAAGTTCCGTGAACCTCCTCAAGTGGTATAGTGGTATCAGACCCAATTGACAGATGCGTGAAGCGGCGATGGTTGTGACGTAGGATTTCTAGTTCGGGAACCGGCTTTATCTCCAATGTACCGGCGTCAGAGAGGGAGAGGACACGTGGCAACGACATCACACCTGCCCAGCCGGCTACCCGTTGCACGGCTTCACGGCGTCCCTCTGGAATCCAGCCAAAGAAGATTCGACGGCTCATCCCATCTAGCAAAGTAAATCCCGCGCAGAGATGGCCGCTCTCAACCCCAAATTCACCGAAATTCATTCGTCCATGATGCTCTGGATAGAACCGATGATTCTCATAAATTCCGAGATAGTATTGTACACCACGCTCGTGACTAGCGAAAAGCAGCATATACCCAGTGCCAAGTGGAAAAAAGTCTGGTACCGCGCAATCCGATTCTGGGGCTTTGTCCAGTTCGCTGATGTAAAACGGATGCATGTATTCCCAGTTGATGAGATCTTTCGATTGACACAAAAACGCGGTATCTCCAACACCCTCCAGTTTCCCACCAGAAAGTGAATACCACGTATTATCTTCCTGCCAAGCACATGGATCGAAAGGTCTCCAACCATCCTCCTTCGGGGGATAGGGTATCACCGGATTCTTGGGGTGTTTTTCCCAAGTTATGAGCTCGTCATCACCAGTCGCAATGCAGTTGCCTTCGGGGTGACCATAGTAGATGAGAGTTGGCACGCCGTTGTTGTTCACTGCACCACCACTCCAACAACCGCTCTGGTCGGGACCACCCGGTGTCGGTGTCAGCGCGATGGGGAGATCATTCCAGTATACCAAGTTTTTGCTGACAGCGTGCCCCCAGTGCATCCGCCTAGAATTGTCGAAAGCACCATCAGGATTGTATTGGTAAAAGAGGTGGTACTTGCCTTTCCAGAAAATTGTTCCGTTCGGATCGCCTAGATAATTTGCCGGTGCCGAAAAATGGTATAGGGGACGATACGGGTCGGCAGCCATCTGCTGCCGGAGTGGTGGGATCTGTTCGACAGAGGTGGGCATTGGAGTCATCTCTGGATATGGAGCATAGTTCTCCGGTGGGATTAATCGTGCGCCCACTACCAATCAATAGTGGGCGCACTGAAGGGTAATTTGCATACCCGATTTAACTCGTGCTATAAGCTGGCTCAATGCCGTATAGCCGGGGTAATCCGAGCATAATATTCATGTTTTCAACTGCTTGGCTAGCGGCACCCTTGCCAAGGTTGTCCTCAAGGGAACAGATATAGGCAAATCCCTCATCAACCCCTACTTTGACGAGGAGTTTATGCGTATTCGCGATGTCGCGTGTGCCCCACTGTTTATCAGAGGTATCTTCCACGACGAATACCAGGTCCTCTGGTTGGTAGGCATTTCGGATGGTCTGGCTCAACTGTTCAACCGCTGCCTCTTCGGAGAGGTTCTTTAGCGGTTCGGTCAATTCAACCCTGATATTCGTGTTAATTCCCCTGAAAACTGACTGAAGGACAATAGGCGTAAAGTTCACACGAAATCCGGAATATAGCTCCATTTCCGGGATATGCTTGTGCCTTCTGCCGTAGGAGTATGTGACTTCATTAGGCACCTCTTCAACGTCTTTGCGTGCGCCCGAAATTCCGGAAGTTGCTACAATTGTAGCCTCTCCTTGAACCAGCCCCTTGAGCGGCCTTAACGCCAGAACAACGCTTGTCGGGTAACAGCCCGGATTCCCCACCAACCGCGCCTGAGAAATCTGATCTTGCAGCAGTGCCGGCATCCCGTATACGGCGTCCGCTAACAAGTCGGGCATATAGTCCGCTGACTCGCGCGGGTCAAGTCCAATTCGCGGTGCGTACTCCCCTTCAAATTCTTCTCTGGGAAATCTGAAAGCACCGCTCATATCAATTACTTTTTTTCCAAGCGCAAAGATTGATGGTGCATACGTCATGGATTCTGGATCTTTCGTCGCAAGAAAGACCAGTTCGCAGGAGCTTAACACTCCTTCTTCTCTTCTTGAATTTTTTCTGAAGCAGATTTCAACCTGATCGTGGTGCTCTAAGACCTGTTCAATCTCTTGGCCCACCATGCCGGTGTCGCCGTATATGCCAATTCTATACATGATCTGCCTCCTTTGGTTATTTCTGATTCAAGAACGGTCAAGCAGTACGATTAACCTTCGTTATCAGTATAATCTTTCGTTGTGTGGCTGTCAATATTTTTTTGAGCAATGATCAGCTCATCGACTTGATAGACCGAGCAGGATAATCGAGATCTCTTGGAGATTTCAACTATTTCTTGGACACCTCCAACCATCCTGCCTATTTTTAAACAGCGATGCAAGATGCCCCGCCTTCCAGGCGCGAATCAAACACGCGACTACAAACAGGAAGGCGTGAGCCAAAACGGAAAAGTATGGTGAAATCTGAAAACATATAGACGCTTTCTCCCATCGGTTTAGATCGCCCCGATAAATCGGGCTAAATTAATTGTCGGGACCGGTCGGTCTCGATCTCGATTTATCGGGGTAGGTGCGGTTCCCTAACCGCACCGGTTTGGAGTGTCTCAGTAATTCTGAAATTCACTATAAATACTCCTGATTCCGTATAACTTTGAGATTGACGCCCCTGTAGAGTTCATGCTACTATTTCGATTAGCTTCGAGTGCTGTAAATCCATCAGCATACTATCTGACACATCATGAGGGAACTGTTCTATGGGGTTAATGCCATCAGTTTGGGCGCAACAGATAAAACCATCGCCAACGCTGGAAATCAAGTCGATAGCGGATAGATTGCGGTTGGAAGGAAAACGGATTTACGATTTCGGAATTGGTGAGATGAATCCAGAGCTTCCCGTTCCCCACCTCTTGAAAACCGCGATTTCCCAAGCCGTAATGGATGATGCCACACATTATTCTCCAGAAGCCGGCGATCCTGAATTGCTTGAAGCCATTCAGGCAGATCTTCGTCTTTTCGGACTAAACTATGCTTCGTCGGAGATTGTAGTGTGCCCCGGACCCAAAGATGCATTCTTCAAGATCTGTGTAACGATGCTGAACCCGAATTCTCACCGGAATCGATTGGTCGCGTTTGCCCCTACCTATGAGTCTTACGAGAACCTGCCCATCCTCTTAACGGGTGAACCACCTATTGTGTTGCAGACCGATGCACATTTTCTACCCGATCCAGATCAATTAGCGAACCTGTTGACTCAAGATGATACGATCGCACTGATTGTGCTAAATTCGCCAAATAATCCAACAGGAACAGTCTATCCGCCTTCATTGTCACGCGAACTTGCTGAAATCATCGCGAAACACGAAGAGATCTGCGTTCTGTCTGATGAAGTGTACCGCACCGTCGTCTATGATGATCTCGAACATACGAGTATTGCGTCCTACCTACCCAATCAGACCTTGCTCGTTGGAGGCATGTCCAAAGAAGTTTCCGGAACAGGACTGCGCCTGGGATTTATTGCGGGACCGGAAGCGACGATACGGGTGATAGCAAATGTTGAGGGAAACACGTCCTCGTGCGTTAATTTACCTACGCAAAAGGGGTACGCCCATTTCTTACGAAAAGATACAGATCTGCGTATGCGACACCAAATTCGGGATGCGCTTTCGGTGCGGCGAGACGCGTTGATAGGACGCTTTAGCGACCTCGTGAAGGGAGCAGTTTGGGAGCGTCCGTCTGGCGCATTCTATTTTTTCCCGGATATGCGCTGCTATTTTGGCAGGAGAACGCCGGAGGGAGAACTTCTCAACACGGACGAAGCATTAGCACTTTACTTGATTGAAAGCGCAAATGTCGTAACAGTGCCGGGGAGCAAGTTTCAGCGTCCTGGCCATCTTCGGTTTGCTTATGCGGTTAGTCTCGAAACAATCGACGTGGGGATACAGCAGCTGGCGGCGGCACTGAATCGGCTGTGCACCTGATAAGGTCGCCATCACTTTCTTAATCGCCACATAGCGTCGCTCTGAAACGTAAATCGTAGAGAAAAGGCTACATTCAGGAGAACAAAATTATATGCAATATGGAGACAACTGCTGGGTTGATATTCAGGAAGCAGATAAAGATAAAGTCGTCGTTCTGCCGCTCGGATCCCTGGAGCAGCATGGCCATCACTCTCCACTGCTGACGGATACCTATCTTGTAACCGCGGTGGCAAGACGGGTCGAACAACAACTCAGTGAGGGGATCTATCTGCTGCCGACGTTATGGCTTGGTGCGTCCGACCATCACCTGGATCGTCCCGGCACGGTGAGCGTCCCCAATGACATTTACACGTTGATGATAAAAAACATTGTCCGGTCTATCGCTAAAGCAGGATTCCAGCGGGTGTTTTTGCTCAACGGTCACGGTGGAAATGTCATTCCGGGCACGCAAGCAATCACAGAACTGTCAAACGAGTCGGATGTTTACGATAAAATGTGGATTGCGTTGGGCACCTATTGGACAGTGGCTGAACCGGCAATGGCACCAGAACGTCACGGGATGGAGACACCGTATTTGACACACGCCTGCGAGTACGAAACCTCAATGATGCTGTTTCTACACGGCGAGATTATGCGTGTGGACCGGGTGACCTCCAGTCCGCCAATGGTAGATTCACCGTTTTATCACAGCGAGCACGGTGGACGCATAAATGTCGGCAAGCGGTTAGTCACGCGAGCACCGACTGGGGCAATGGGGGAACCGCAGCACGCCACGCCGGAAAAGGGTGAATCCCTGCTAAACGCTATCACCGGTGAAGTGGTAGCCTGTATCAAGGATTTTGAGACATGGCAGATAGATGATTAACGAGAGGCGTTAGCCGATCAACCCTCAAAGCCATAATTTTACAGCGAGTGCAAGATTAACCGTTCTTTTTCAAACAGAGACTTACCCAGATCAGAAAGCAATGAGAAAACCATCACGAAATGATCCCTGCTGGTGCGGGAGTGGTAAACGATACAAGCATTGCCATCTCAAACAGGATAGAAAATCAGGAACAGCCCAACCACGAATGGCTTCGGGAATTGTAATCAAAACAGAGGAACAGATTGAAGGCATTCGTCGGAGTAGTCAATTGGCGCGGAAGACTTTGGACATGCTAGCCGGACGTATTGGTGCTGGTATTACAACCAACCAGATTGACCGATGGGTCTACGAATTCACCTGTGACCGCGGAGGATATCCCGCAACGCTTGACGTAAAGGGATTTCATAAAAGTTGCTGTACTTCGATTAACAATGTAATCTGTCACGGGATTCCGGATGAAACAGTCTTGAGGGAGGGCGATATTATCAACGTTGATGTCACCCCAATTCTGGACGGATATTTTGGCGATACCAGTCGTATGTTTGTAATCGGTGAGACCTCGAAAGAAGCGCTCAAGTTAATTGAGGAAACAAGGACCTGCATGTACCGTGGGATTGATGAAGTGAAGCCCGGCAACACTATTGGAGACATCGGCTACGCAATTCAGCAGCATGCCGAAGGGCTGGGATATTCTGTGGTGCGTGACTTGTGCGGTCATGGTACCGGTTTAGAGTTCTGGGAAGCGCCTCAAGTTCCCCATTACGGCAAAAGAGATAGCGGACCTGAAATGGTGCCGAACATGGTGTTTACTATTGAACCAATGATAAACGCCGGCCGCTACGAATGCACAACACTGGCAGATGGTTGGACGGTTGTCACTGTTGATGGTTCATTGTCAGCCCAGTGGGAACATACCGTGCGTGTCACGGAGAGCGGTGTTGAGATTCTGACCGCCTAACTTACCGAAAGGACACGCGATGGCACAAGTTAAAATCTACGGACTAAGAGAAAGCCTCGACCCTATCAAAGCGCAGCTCTCCGATGTTATTCATTCGTGTGTGGTTGATGCCTTGCAGTTCCCGCAGGATAAGAGGGCGCATCGCTTCTTTCCGCTTAATCCTGATGATTTCTATTATCCCAGTGGACGCACGACGAAGTATACGATTATCGAGATTAGCATGTTTGAGGGGCGTTCCGCCGAAACAAAGAAATATCTGATTCGCCTGCTGTTTGAAAGGGCGCATCAACAACTGAATATTCTTCCACAGGACCTTGAGATCACCATCACCGAGACGCCCAAGCACAATTGGGGCTTTCGTGGTATGCCAGGTGACGAGATCGATTTAAACTACAAGGTCGAAGTGTAAAAGCGAAAGATCGCTACTCAATAGGTGAATGGATTCCTACCAACATCGCTATGTAATATCCATAGGGATCCTAGCCGACGTAAACGGCAGATTATCTAGCGTAACTCTTATCCATGGCTCTTATTTTTAAGCAACCCAATCCAGACACAGTTATTCTTAGACGCAGCCTCGTCTCTCGGCTGTCTGGTCTGATTTGGTTTGGAGTTGCTGCTCTCCTGATGTTTATGTTCAAGGCGGATGATCGGATATGGCTTGCTGTGCCCTGTCTGCTCCTAGGACTACATCTGTTAACCTATACCATGACGATGAATATCCGGCTACCGTTAGCCGATATACTGTGGCAACGGCGTATCCTATTTCTTTTTCCCAGTGAACGATCAGTCCCGTTTTCCGGCGTTCGTTCTGTAAGGATCGTGACTCGTGGGAAATTCCTGAGAATCTTGCACCTTTACCTGTTTCTCGTCGATGGTTCACGGCTCTCCATCGCCTACTTTTCTCAACTAAATCAACTCGAAGCACAGGCAAGGGAACTGGCACACATTGTTGGAAAGCCACTGGTGCACGAATATGAAGAGGAAGAATTAGACGAATGAAAAAAGGACACAAACTTCAAAGGGGATAAGTCAGCTACGCGCAACTAGAAAGGTAAGTCTATGACAAGTGAACTGAAAGTCGGCTTGGTCGGAGTTCCACGCGGATCAGGGTTTATCCGAGCGTTCCAAACTGTGCATGAAACTGCCCTCGTTGCCATTTGTGACATTAACGGCAACATCCTAAATCAGGTAGGCGATGAACATGGGATTCAGGAACGATATACTGACTTTGAAAAGATGGCAAAGTCAGACCTCGATGTGATTCTTGTGTCTACGCCGATGCCCTTGCATGTGCCCCAAGCTGTGATAGCGCTTTCGGAGGGGAAACACGTGCTTTCGGAAGTCCCCGCGGCAACGGATCTCGAACAGTGTTGGCGCCTAGTCAACGCCGTTCAAGAGAGCGGCAAGAAGTACATGATGGCAGAAAACTATACCTACATGAAACCGAACGTGTTGGTGCGCGAACTCGCACGACGCGGATTGTTTGGCGAGATCTACTTCGGTGAAGGCGCATATATCCATGAATTGAAAGCAGGCAACGAAAGAACGCCGTGGAGGCGTAAATGGCAAACCGGACGCAACGGATCAACCTACCCAACGCACAGCCTGGGACCCGTGTTGCAGTGGTTCAACGAACGCGTCTGTACCGTCTCCTGTTTTGGCACCGGTCACCACTACCGCGATCCACGTGGCGCACATTATGAGAACGAAGATAGCACAACAATGATGTGCAAGACGACAAACGGCGGACTGATTGAAATACGGGTTGATATGTTGTCCAACCGGCCCCACAATCTCACATACTATAGCTTGCAGGGGACACACGGGTGCTATGAAGCACCACGCGGCTTTGGCGATGCCCCGAAGATCTGGCTGGCAGATTACGCGGAGAAGATGGAATGGCAATCGTTGTGGGATTTCGAGGCAGAATTTATGCCAGAGATGTGGCGAAATCCACCGGAGGAAGCTCTACGCGCCGGACATGGTGGGGGCGACTATTTCGAGATTCGTGAGTTCGTCGATTCAATTATTCAGGACACGAAGCCTCCGATTGACGTCTACGAAACACTCGACATGACGGTGCCGGGGCTGGTTTCGGAAGCCTCGATTAATCAGGGCGGTGTCCCACTGCCTGTACCCGATTTCCGCGAGATTCGGAGTTTTCCGGAGGGCCTTCCAGAACCGTTGCGGGATAGCGAGATTATTTCGGTGCAGTTGTAGTAAGGAGTTGCCTATCGCGGCGCATGCAAATAACTACCAGCGGCGTGTCCAGCCAAGAGAGAATTTGATATTGACATCTTTAAGGTCAATATACCATAATCGTTTACACGCAATAGCCGCATTTCACAAGGAGATCGCTTATGAGTCAGACTTCAGGAAATGGAAACTACTTAGCCAATCAAATTGTGAGCGAAGAACAGATTCAGGAATGGGTGAACCAATTTCATCGGGACGGTTTTCTGTTTTTACAGGATGTGCTACCATCGGATTGGTGTGCCCAGATGCGTGAAGATCTAGACTGGGCGTTAAAAGAAAATCCCAACGGTCTAAACGGTGTGAATGAGCGAACTGCGCTCGCTCACCGGATGTTTGAAACCAGTGCCACCAACCTCAAGCTATTCGACTTGGAACCTATCGTCAGCTTTGCCGAAGCCCTCATCGCCCCAAATTGCCACGTCATCCACAACAACTCATTCCAGAGTTTTCCGGGTGGCGGCATCACTCGCTGGCATCAAGACGATGCCCCCCATTTCACGGTTACAGATGGTGAGCCACCGAAAAATATCCGTTTGTCGGTCATGTTTTTTACAGCAAACTACTATTTAACGGATGTCACGGAGATCAAATACGGTGGTACGGAGGTGATTCCCGGCTCGCATCTGTTCGGCACGGGTCCACCCCCGGAAATCGATGGCACGGAGTGGGAGAGCAAAATTCACTACAATTTGGGCAAAGCAGGAAGCGTGGTCATGTTCAACAATCAGGTGTGGCATCATGGCGGGCTTAACCGCAGTAACCGAACACGATATATCACGCAGATTACCTACGCTCGCCGCATGATTGGACACAAATATTATCCGTTCATGAACTACAACATGCCGGAGCATATCTACAAAGAAGCCAATCCAAGGTTACGCCGATTGCTGGGGTTCCTTGAACATGGGGCGTACGGTTAACGGCAACAAGACAGCATAGCGCGTCAGACCCCAAATTGAACGAAGGAATTCCATGAAAGCGATTATCTTTCACGAACAGGGCGGAATCGACAAACTCCGTTACGAAGAGGTCGCCACCCCGGCGATAACCCCCTCAGAAGTATTAGTCAAAGTCAACGCGTGTGCGGTCAACTATCTCGATATCCGCGCCCGGCGTGACCGCCCCGAGGTGCAGCCATTCCCGCATATTCTCGGTTCGGACATATCCGGGGAGGTGGTTGAGGTTGGAGGCGAAGTCCATAACGTTGCCCCCGGTGATCGAGTCGTACTCTCACCCTGCATCCCCTGCGAACAGTGTCCGGATTGTCTCAGCGGCGACGAAAATATGTGTGACTTTCAGGAACTCTTGGGCTTTCAGACCAATGGTGGTTATGCGGAATATGTCAAAGCGCCTGCCAAAAACGCTATTCAGATTGCCCCTAATCTCTCATATGTCGATGCGTCTGCTATTCCTATCGCCTATCTCACGGCGTGGCACATGCTTGTAACGCGCGCACAGGTTCGTCCCGGCGATGATGTGCTGATCTTATCCGCCGGTAGCGGTGTTGGGAGTGCTGGCTTACAAATTGCCAAACTGTGTGGCGCGCGAGTCTTCGCGACGGCAAGTACCGATGAGAAACTGGAACGCGCCCGTCAGATGGGGGCCGATTTCACAATCAATTATACGCAGACCGACTTCAGCGAAGCGGTTCTTGATGGGACGAATGGACGGGGCGTTGACATCGTGTTTGAGCATGTCGGGGCGGCGACATGGGACCAGAGTATAGCAAGCCTTGCAAAAAAAGGACGTCTTGTGTCATGTGGTGTTACAACGGGAAATATCGGTGAGATTGACATCCGTAAGATGTATCAAAAGCAGTTGACTCTGATGGGATCGGCACTTGGGACGAGGTCTGAACTTCAGACGATTATCCGCCTTGCTGAGCAGGGAAAGTTGACGCCGATTATCGCTCAAGTGCTGCCGCTGCAAGAAGCAGCCGAGGCGCACCGAATCATAGAAGCGCGGGAAAATTTTGGCAAGGTATGTCTTCAACCCGATTGATTAAGAAGGGATAGGAGTTACGCAGTTGTGTAGGGAACAACGATCGTTGTTCCTTACGAAACAGAATCGGTGCTCATTGATCTGCTGTAGTTGCCCGCCTGTCCCGATTTATCGGGGATTTATCGGACGTTGGGAGTTATCCTGTGCGGTGATGAATCGCCAAAATGACCCAGCAGGAACGAAGCCCGGTGCCGAGTTATTGCTTTGATCGTTCAACCGCGTAAGTCCTCAAGGGATTCAGACAAGAGGGAGAATTTCCATGGGAAAATTGGATGGTAAAGTCGCAATGATTACAGGTGCTGCCAGAGGTCACGCGGAGGCAATTGCCCTGCAATTTGCATCAGAGGGTGCCGCAGTATCTTTATGCGATGTGATTCCATTGGCAGTATTGCAAGAGAAGGTGGGCTCGAAAATTAGGGACGCCGGCGGAAATGTCCTCTGTTTTCAAACGGATGTCTCGGAAGAGCGGCAGGTGAACCAAATGGCAGAGGCAACTATTGAAACGTTGGGGACAGTTGATATACTCGCCAACGTTGTCGGCATTGCGGGACCGACCAAGGATGTCTGGGATATGACCTTGGCGGAGTGGAAGCGGACGCTCGCGGTCAATCTCGATTCCCAGTTCCTCTGCTGCAAAGCAGTGCTCCCCGAAATGATAAAGAAGCGATACGGGAAAATCATAAACTTCAGTTCGGGCACAGGCAAACAGCCACTTTCTCACAGAGCACCGTACGCCACATCAAAGATGGGAGTGATCGGTTTCACACGAACACTCGCCGCTGATGTTGGGCGTTATAATATCAATGTCAATGCGATTTGTCCCGGCGGGCATGAGGAGAGAAGCGTCGAATTGTCACAGGCAAGAGCAGAATACATGAATCGACCTTTTGATGAGGCAGCGCTTCGCGAACGGATGCGCCAACCAGATCCGAAGGCTGTTCTCGCGGGAAGATGGTGTGCTGATGAAGGCTATCATGAAAGAGGATCTGGTTCCGAAGAGATGGCTAACTTGGCACTCTTCCTCGCCTCAGATGACTCAGCGAGTATCACGGGGCAGGACATCAACTGTGATGGTCGTGTTATGTGGTAGCACCTAGCCAATTAAAGGGATACGGCAGCGCAATCAGAGCACATCAAAGCAAATCTCTTCTGTCCACCAGTACCATCAAACTCTGTCTCATAATCGTATGTCACTTGCACGCCTGTCTCACCACACCAGTCACATTTCCCACGAAAGTAGTCCGCCTTTTGTGCCACTAGTTCCTGATGTTTATCAACCAACCGTCTGGCAGACTGGATGAGATCGAGTGCACGTTGGCGCAGTTTTGGATCCGTCTCTTTCTTTGCAATCTTTTCCAGGACTGGCTGCAGCTGTGGATCGTTCGGTCGCCCACCATCGTCGAGGGTATGCCAAGCAGCCCTGCGAACTTTAATGTCAGGGTCTTGCAGCCCTCGGTAGAGCGCCTCCCATACGGCATCAATTCGTCTGCGCACATGGCATGGACAGAGATTTTCCATCGCAGCTTCCCTGTCTTCCGGGGCATCTGAATATGCCATCGAAATGTACAAGTCAATTTTGTCGCCGCGCAATCGATCCTCACCACGACGTTGCTGTCTCTTCTGATACTTATTCTTCGCTCGTTTCTTCGCCATTGGTGTATCCTCACACCTGTCTCTTAAACACGTGAGTTCTTGCCCAATCTCTTATATGCGGGTGACATCGACCGCATCTGCTCAACAATCTTCGGTACTTTCTCAATCACCTCATCAATTTCCGTTTCGGTGTTATCTTTACCGAGCGAAAACCGGACGGTCCCTTGTGCTAACTGCGGTTGGAGGCCGAGCGCAGCCAAAACATGAGACGGCTCCATCGATCCGGACGTACAAGCTGAACCGGTGGAAACGCAAATCCCTTCCATATCCAGCCGCAAAATGAGACTCTCCCCTTCAATATACTCAAACGAAATGTTCAGCGTTCCCGGTAAACTATTCTCAGGATCACTGTTCTCATGGATACGATCAATGCCTTCGTGCAATCCTTGACGCAGTTTGCCTGTTAACTGATTCAGATGCTCAACATTCGCTTCGCGATTCTTATGTGCTAACGCTGCAGCCGCCCCGATCCCAACAATTGAAGGCACATTCTCTGAACCTGCCCGCCGGTTCCGCTCATGTGAGCCTCCGTGCAGTAGATTCTCTAACCGTGTGCCACGCCGCAGGTATAACGCACCGATGCCTTTCGGACCATAGATCTTGTGTGCGGAAAGCGAAAGCATACTAACACCCAACGCTTGAACATCAACCGGTAACTTACCAACCGACTGCACTGCGTCCGTATGGACAGGGATACGACGGTCTTGGGCAATTTCACAAACCTCCCCAATCGGTTCAATTGCCCCTGTTTCATTGTTCGCGTGCATGATCGAAAGGAGGATTGTCTCGTCCCGAATAGCCTCACGCAGATCGTCAAGTTGAATTTGTCCATACCGATTAACAGGGAGATACGTTACCTCAAATCCACGTTTCTCAAGGTATTGGCATGTGTGTAGCACAGCATGATGCTCGATTGAAGAGGTGATGATATGGTTGCCACCATTGCGGCTTTGCTGCAACTCGGCGATCCCTTTGATGGCGTAGTTGTCAGCCTCCGTCCCGGTGCTTGTGAACACGATTTCGCTGGGGCTTTTGGCATTGATGAGGGCTGCGACCTGTTCACGCGCATCATCAATGGAGTTGCGCGCTTCACGTCCGTAGGTGTGGATGCTCGAACCGTTGCCGAACTGATCGGTCATGAAGGGGAGCATCGCATCAAGCACCTGCGGGTGAACTGGGGTTGTTGCGTTATGGTCGAGATAAATACGACTCATGACTTTTACCACCTTCCTCAGGCGTCTTCTATAGCTCGGCCGACCGGGTTGCAATGCGTTCTTCGGTAGTGGCTACAAATTCTTCCACAGGCAACCCGTTCTGACGCGCGCCATCTCGCGTCCTGACAGAAACCGTGTTAGCTTCAACCTCCCTGTCCCCAACGACGAGCATATATGGCACCTGCATCAGCTGGGCTTGACGGATTTTTGCATTCATGCGATCGGGTCCAAGGTCCGCTTGTGCGCGAATTCTGGCTTCTCTCAACCGCTCAGCAATCTTCTGGGCATAGTCGGTGTGGCTATCGTTGATTGGGATCACACGCGCGTGTTCCGGCGAGAGCCATACCGGAAATTTGCCAGCATAATGCTCAAGCAGGAAACCGATCATCCGCTCGTGCGTACCCAACGGTGCGCGATGAAGGCATATCGGGATTTCGGATTCACCAGACCTATTGACAAAACTGAGATTGCATCTGGCAGGCACAGCAAAATCAACCTGGTTCGTGGCGAGGCTAAATTCCCGTCCGATCGCACTCCAGATCTGCACATCAATCTTGGGACCGTAAAAAGCCGCTTCATCAGGAACTTCTACAAAAGGCACGTTACCATTCTTCATCGCGTTACGGACCATCTCTTCAGTCTTGAGCCACATCGGTTCGTTGTCAATATACTTTTTGCCGAGTCCGGCTTCGTGATGTGTGCTCAAACGCATCACATATTTATCGACACCGAAGATTCGGAAATATTCAAGGTATAGGTCAACGACCCCCATGAATTCCTCTTCGAACTGTTCCTCAGAGCAGTAGATGTGGGCATCGTTCATCTGCATAGACCGGACCCGCATCAAACCGAAGAGTTCACCACTTTTCTCAAAGCGATAGCAGGTGCCATATTCCCCCAAGCGCAGTGGCAGATCCCGATAACTCCGCGGCTTGCTATCAAAGATCTTGTGATGGAATGGGCAGTTCATCGGCTTCATGTAATACCGCACCCCCTCCATCTCCATCGGCGGATACATACTCTCAGCATAATGCGACAGATGGCCCGTCTGCTCAAACAGTGCATCTTTGGCGAGGTGAGGCGTCCTGACGCGATCATATCCCCTTTTCTCTTCCATCTCTTTGGCAAGTGCTTCTAACTCCTCAATAACAATACCCCCGTTCGGTAACCACAGGGGAAGTCCGGGACCAACATCCTCATCGAAGATAAAAATTTCTAAATCTCTGCCCAGCTTCCGATGATCTCGCTTCCTCGCCTCTTCAAGCATTTGAAGGTGCTGCTTAAGTTCTTCTTTGGTCTGCCACGCCGTGCCATAGATGCGCTGCAGCATGGCGTTATTTTCATCGCCGCGCCAATATGCCCCAGCAACAGTCAAAAGTTTAAAAGCATCGGGTCGAATTTCGCCGGTGTTTCCGACGTGGGGACCCCGGCAAAGATCTTCAAAAGTGTCCTGTCGATAGGTGCTCAAAACTGGCGTTTCATCAGTTACAGTCCCATATTCATCGGCGTTGCCCTCAATGAGCCCATCTATCAGTTCCAGCTTATAGGGTTGATTCTTGAATAGCTCACGGGCTTCATCGGGACCAATTTCCCGATAATTGAATTCATGCCTGCCTGCAACAATTTGTCGCATACGCTTCTCAATTTTCTCTAGGTCTTCCGGCGAAAATGCGACCGGTTTGCCATCACTATCGGCTCCGAGATCGAAATCGTAATAGAATCCATTTTCAATCGGCGGTCCAATAGCCAATTTCGCTTCCGGATATAGTTCCGTAACCGCTTGTGCCATCATATGTGCGGCGCTGTGCCGGATTTTATAAAGTAGATCTTTTTCTGAGTTTTCCATAATCCTCTCCGGTAATCATCATCTCTTCTGAACTTTTCGTAGATTCGTCTCCCGCTCAATTCTGTATAAATCCCTGCGCTCCAGGCGTTCTTCAATAAAAAAAGAGCCTTTCGGCTCTTTAGTGTTAAATGGTATGTGATGGGCGATACTGGATTTGAACCAGTGACCTCTTGCATGTCAAGCAAGCACTCTAACCACCTGAGCTAACCGCCCTGATAAAGAAATGGAGGCGGCGGTCGGAATTGAACCGACGCATAGGAGTTTTGCAGACTCCGGCCTTACCACTTGGCTACGCCGCCACATTGGAGCGGGAGACGGGACTTGAACCCGCGACCTCTACCTTGGCAAGGTAGAGCTCTACCACTGAGCTACTCCCGCAAAAGCGTTTTTAAGTTTATCAAACACAGTCGGATTTGTCAACCAAAAAGTGCAAATTTACCAAAACGTATGCAATTCACTCCGCTGCGTTACCCGTCGCCATCATAACCAACAATTTCTCCTGTAGTCGCATCGAAGATTGCGCCGTAACTGCCCGGAGGAGCGAAGTCCTCATCAGTCTGCATCGCCAGTTGTGTATTTGCGTCCATCAGATAATAGTGTCCGGTGTATAGGTGCGCTGCCTCCTCAATCCGCTTGACGTGATAGCAATGGCTGTGAAATTGAATCGTGTTATCGTAAATGATGATATACCGATCTCCGAAGATACTCTGTGCGATCTGGTGGACGATGAACGGTTCAACCTTCTGAGATGTGTCTCGATTTGGCACGCGCCTCCAAGCCTCCCTGACAATGTACAACTTCGGCAGCTATCCGTCACTCCTGAATTTCTAACTCTCTTGTCAAAAGGATTGTATCAATCCGTCTATTCTTATTTCTGCCCACCGGAAGGCTGTTATCGGCAATAGGATGATCTTCCCCCAAACCGACAGCCGTCATCCATTCCAGCGGCACATCGCATTCTTCAGCAAGGTATTTCATGAACGCATCAGCACGCTTCCGCGTTATTCGAAGATTCACAGCCGTTGCCCCACTGCTATCGCTGTGTCCTTCAATTCGCACTTTGTAGCCGCGGAACGCCTTGATGACTTCAGCGAGTTGGCGAATCTTCGGGAAGAATGTCGGGTTTATTTCCGAGCTACCCTGCTTAAAAAGGTCTCCACTGAATCGGATAAGTACCCCATGCTCACTTCGAGCCGTTTCTGCATCGGGAACCGCTGCAGCTGCCTCTAGGATCCGGGTCTCAACTGCTTCAATCTCTTCCCCCTTTTCAATCGCAGCCATTAAGTGATCGTAGCTCTGCTGCCCTAGATCCGCAGCATGAGAGTAGTTTTCCTCCGCGATTGCCTGTTTGGCATCCGCCAAGAGTGTTTTCGCCTTCTCATGGTACGCTGGGATAAGCGTTGTTGTCGCTGCTGCCTCTCTGCCCAACGCCTCATCCGCCCGGAAAACTGCATCCTTAGCTTGAGCAATTTGCTCCTCTATGGCTTCCTTTGCCAGACGTTTGCGCTCAATCGGCTCAGCAATGGTGAAGGCATCATAGGCGCTGCTTTCAGCTTGCGCCGCAAGTTGCAATGCCTTGTCATACTGCTCTCTTGTCAACGCCATATTCGCACCGTCCAAGCTAGTCGATGCCCGTTGAAAGAGTGCCTCAGCATGCTCAAACGCATTAATTTTCTCAGCTCGATCGATTTCAAACCGTGCGCGTGCGATTGCCACCTTTGCGTTTGTGTGTGCTTCAAGCTTTGCCGCTTGAGATTCGCTGGCGGCAGCGTTCTTTCCCGCAACGGCTGCAATCTTGGTTTTGTTTGCGTAGCCTTCCGCTTCTTCGGCAAGCGATTCGGCTTCATCAAAATTATCCTGTGCGAGGGTGGCGCGCGCTTGGTCAATCAAATCCTCCGCAGCTTGGTAATTGTCCAAAGCGTAAGTGAGTGCACCTGCTTCCTTAGCATCATCAAGTATGAGCTCGATTTTATCAATAAGAATTTGTATTTGTGATCGGCGCAGTGCATTTTGGGCATCCCTTTTTGCCTGGACTGATTCTGCTTGCGCGGCGATTGCGCGCTGCTCTGCTCGGAGTGCCCTCGCCAAAGCACGCGTCGTTTTTTCTTCTGCGATCAGCTGACGGACTTGTGCGGCTTGCGTTCTGTACTCCATTTCCTGTATCACGGCTTTTAGGGCTTCGGCATCTGCCTTATCAATACGGTTTTGAGCGATGCGTTGACCCGCTTGTACAGCCGCAATGTGAGATTCCATCTCCGCCCAGAACGCCAACTCTATGCTCAGAATTCCATCGCCGTTGTGTTGGGCTTGCTGTGCCCCTTCAAACAGTCGTGTCGCCTTGTTGAATGTTTCGGGGGCATACTCTGCCGCCCCCAACCGTTGGGCGTCGGAAATAGCCTTCTGCGTATCATTCAGGCTTGACTCGAGCAGAATCGGATCCACCTTGCCTGCACAACCTACAAATCCGATTACCATGAGAATGTAAAACACAGTGCGCCCGAAATAAGTTGCGTATCGTGTATTCCGTACTGCGTGTGCCATGAATCGACTCAATCCATTCCTCCAGCGACTACTGTTAACCACCATTTCATTGTCAAGTACACAACCTGCCCCTTACCTCGGAGTGAGACTAATCTTCAGGCGCTGACTGCAGCGCTTGTAATTCCTGTTCTGCCCGTTCCAAGTCTCTACGTGCGGCTTCAGCAGCCCGTAGTTTCAGTTCCAATGCCACCTCCGCGCCGCCCGCTTCTGTTTCCAACTGATTCACGATAGCAACAGCTTCTGCAAATCGAGCCTTCAACTGTGCACGCATTCCCAGCCGATACGCTTCCGTCTCTTGTCCTGCGTTCAACAATTCTTCCGACCGAGCAAGCATTTGCTCGGCATCCGCCAACTCTTGAGTTGCCAGATTTTGAGCGTCCGCTGCTTTGGCTGCTTTGATCTGCGCTGTCGCGTCGTATATAGTTTCCCTAGCAAGCTGATTTGTTGAGCCACAGCCGAAACTTACAAGAGCCACGATTAGACCAACGACAATCGTTATTACTATTTGCTTCATAACATTACGCCCCAAGATAGAAAAGGATTGAGCACCTTTTCGATTTACCTAACGATCAGCCCCGATTTCAAAATGTCGAACGAGTGGGGTCAAATCTGCCCAGAAGGACTCTGGAATATCAACACCACCTGCCTGTGCATTCTGGTTAGCTTCTTCAGGGGTACGAGCACCGGGTATCGTAGCAGCAACTTGTGGGTGACGGGTGCACCATTGCAGGGACGCCGCCACCATCGGAATATTGTAGTCCCGGCAGAGTGCTTGAATGTGGGAGACATGGTCTAGGCAGCGCTGGCTGAAATTCCGCGCTAAATAGTTGATATCCGCTATGGGACCCGTTGCGAGCAGCCCCCGTTCAAGCGGTGTAGCAACTACAAGTCCTACATTATGTTTCTCTGCAGCAGGTAGGATACGTTCCGCCGCAAGTTGATTCAGAAGACTCCAAGCCTCTGGCAGTACGGCGGCATCAAATTCGCCAGTTTCGATGTAGGGGGCGTTCGTTTCGGGTTCGTTAGCGGCAGCACCAACATATTGGACAACTCCCTCTTTCTGCAGCTTGCGTAACGCACCCAACGCACCGTTCTGTCCCATCACCTGTTCCATCGGAGCGTCCATGGGATCGTGAATATAGAGAACCTCAAACTGTTCGATTCCCAAACGTTCCTGACTTGCTTCCACATCACGTAGGATCGCATCAAAACTAAAGTCCTTTGCATCCATCGTGATCTGCCCAACCTTGGTGGTAACGGTGCACTTGGCAGCCAAATCAGGGCGCGCTTTCAGCGCATGACCAATCGTGGTCTCGCTTCGGGTCCCACCGTAAAGGGGTGCGGTATCGATAAGCGTACTTCCAGCCTCAATGGCGGTGTGGATGGTTTGTACACCGAGATCTTCTTCCATGTAGCTGGTGAGGAATTCATCGCCGCGTAGGTTATTGGGATCTTCGGGGTATTCTTCAGCTGCCTGATTGGCAGTGGGGATTCCAATAAACGCAGCTCCCAAACCCACAATCGGAACCTCTAATCCGGTTCGACCCAGAATCTTGGTTTTCATAGTGTTCACCTCAGTGAGTAAACCGTGCGAAGCGATGCGACCTTCGCACGGTTGAAGGTCATCCCATCATCTCCTGCATCCTACCGGCAACCCAATCGACAGCGACATCGATCATCGCTTGCCCCTTCTCGGCGGTTGCGAACTTTGCGTCGTGATGATACATCCGATCAGCTTCAGCCTGGTCTGGATTGGAGATAGTCAACTTAGCACTATCATAATCCACGCCATCCCAATCGACATTTTCTGGAAAAGCTGCCCAAGCAAACGCGGTTTCAAACTCTGCAGCGTGACCGGGGCATCTGCCTGTCTCCATCTGCTCTTGGACAAACTCAGGGGAATACGCCTCCCAATAGGAGTGGAAATCAATGTTAATACCAAGCTGTTCACGGTAACCATCTAATCGCTCAGTTACGGGACCAGCATTACCGGCATGCCCGTTGATAATCAGTATGTTTGTAATCCCATGACGACGCATGCTATCCGCCACGTCATACAGCACCTGTCCGAATACCTCGGCGCGAAGTGTCAGTGTTCCTTTGTGATCCATCCAGTGCTCGGATACCCCGATCGCCAGCGGTGTCGTCACAATAACTTCGGGAAACAATTTTTGTGCGGCCAATTTTGAGACATGCACTGCGCTTGCGGTATCGTGAATCATTGCTAGATGCTCATTGTGTTGCTCGGTACTGCCTGTTGGGATAATCGCGCCCCTGAGCGTTCCGGCATCAATCGCTTCGCGGATATATCGTCGTGGATTTTCCCACAGTAGAACGGATTTAATCTGAGACATTTGGAGGCTCCTTTTGCTGTTACTAAATTAGAGTGGAATTAGAGGCTGAAACGAACAGAATTGGCGTTGATTACAGTGCTCTCGATTCGATCAGAATCAGGATACGCTTAGAATGGAAGGGGAATACTCACCCGTTCGGCGACTATCTTCAGCTGCTCTTGATGCAGTTCACCGACCGGGATTCCGATTTCCGCCCACTCCCGTTCACGTTCCCATTCCAAGCCGCCGGGTAGATCCGATCGGTCATAACCGGGCGCCGGTTGCATCTGTCGCGCATCGTGGATATGTTGATCGATCTCGGCTTTGAATTCGTCGATTGGTCGGAACCGGGAGATGTCAATCGCTGCGATGAAAGCGCCTTGGTTGGCGCCCTCCCAGATGGTTGGGGGATCCGGCGGCTTATCGAATAGCCAGATGCCTGCCATAAACCCACCGAGCGCGTGACTCACATGACTCAGACCCAGCATCTTGAAGAAGGCAGCGGGACTCTGTTCAAACGCCTGTTCTAACGGCAGTTTGGCATCGATACCGGTTGCCATGTCGGCGACTATCGGCGGCTGCTCTCCCGCTGGAATCGCAAAACTCATCGGTGAAGCGCCCGTTGCGGTAGCAATCGCGCCATCGGGACTGTGGCGGAAACGGTGACAAGAGACCGCAAACCCTGCACAGTCCGCATCAAGCGCCATCCGTGAATACTTGCCAGCACTCCCAAAATGGAAGTGATTGCGGCTTGTTGCCGCACCGAGTCCCATCTCTTTAGCTTTTTTGACCGCTGCCTTCGCAGCGTGATACGAGGCGAAGTGTCCCATCCCGCCGTCGCCGTCATAGATAGCTGTCGTCGGCGATTCATCGATGCAGCGGACAGTTGGTCGTGGATTCACTTTGCCCTCAAGCATCATGTCTATATACCCCGGTGCCTGACGCGTGCCGTGACTAAACACACCGCGCAGATCCGTAAGAACGAGTAGGTGCGCCATGTGCGCGGCGCCCTCTTCCGAGGTGCCCGCTTCTGGAAAGCTTCACTGATGAAGCCTCGAAGTGCATCTGGCATCACACGGATAAATTCGTCTGGAACTACATTCATAGTTACTCTCCATAGTTGGTTAATTCGTAGTTTAGGTGAAGCGCATTATAGCATTTGAATTTGGATTAATCTATACGATTGTGAAAACATAGATTTAGAGACGCGAGTTGCAGCAGCATTTCGATGGTTGAACGCCTTATGATAATATACTCGATCCATCCTATTCTTGACAAGTCGTAAATCTTAGGTTGTAAGTCTCGCGCGAGTTATTCTAATTGAGGGACGCTCCAGCAAAGATCAGACCCCTCCTCCCCACTGCTCCCAAGATACGTAAGACTGATTCCGTATGTCACAATGGCGATACAACCTAACAAAATCTAACAGAATCTAACACTAACAAAATCTCACAGAAATTGTATAAAATCTCGACGGTCCCTCAAGTACATCGGAGCTAACACATTCTTTCAGGCCGCAACGGAACCTAGTGATTGACGGATTAACCGACTTGTGATAAAATCAGCTTAACTTATTCAAAAATGCGAGAATGTTAGGAGAAAGGAACTTATCATGCCCACAAATTCTAAGGTATCAGATTTATCTCCGGCCAAACGTGCAATTTTAATCGGTATGGACGGTGCAAGTATGGAATTAGTCAAAAATGTGATTGACTGGGGACACGCCCCGAACATGGGTCGCTTGTTAGCGGAAGGGGTCTTCCGGCCCATGATCGGTGTCTTTCCTACGCTGACCCCGCCGGGATGGACTGCACTCGGCACCGGTTCGTGGCCCGGTACGCACCGAGTAATGGATTTCAATATCCGTGCTTTGGGCGAGCGACTGGATAAAACCGTTTGGGGCATCAATACGAGACTGTGTCAATCGGAATACCTCTGGAATCTGGTAGAGCGCGCTGGACGAAAGCCGATTCTCGTCAAGTGGGAAATGTCTTGGCCCCCAACGGTAACTACAGGCGTCCAAGTGGAAGGCACGGGACCAGGCGTATCGAATCACCATCAGGTTGCGGGTTATCACCTCTTTGTCAGCGGGAAATGGACACCGCGTCCGATTGGTGGGGAACGGGATCCGGAGACGCTAGATCCAAGCGGATTACAGGACGTCAGCGCCATTGATCCGGTCACGGTAGAATCGATTGAAGGGAAGGGCTGGACGGATTTACCCGATTCGACACAACCGCCGCGCGAAGTTGAATTGACAGTCCAACCGCTTACGCGAGGACGGGCAGACATGAACCGTGGAAAACAGGGCACCCCCAAACCGTTCTTAGGACTAATCTACGCCACAGGTGGAAACGGCTATGATCGCGTACGGATATGTCGAAGCCGATCTGCTGATGATGTCGTTACGGAACTTAGTGTAGGAGAGTGGAGCGATTTTTGGCTGGATACCTTCGAGATTGATGGGGCTGATGTGGAGGGGTATGTTCGCATGAAACTGATTACGCTCACCCCAAATGCGGATGCGTTTGAGCTGTTCGTCCCTCAGATTTGGCCCCGAGAAGGTTATACCGTCCCCGATGAAGTTGCAACAGAGATTGATAAGGAAATCGGCACTTTCCTTCAGAATCCCGGTCGCGATGCGTTGGGTGTCATAGATGATGATACCTATTTTGAGACGTTGGAATACCACCATCAGAGACTTGCCGATGTTGCTGAGCATCTGACGAAGACAGGTGAATGGGACGTCCTTATGGTGGAAACCCACGCGCCAGATTACACAAGCCACTTCTTCTTGAGTCAGGCAGACGAGGTAAGCGGTGCAACCCCCGAAACAATCCAACGGTGTCGAGATGGCGTTATTCGCACTTACGCTTCGACCGATCGAATGATCGGACGCGTGATGGAACTTGCGGACGACGATACGGTTATTCTCGTCTGCTCAGACCATGGGGGAACACCAAACCAGTTCCGTTCGGTCAACATCACCGAGGTGTTGGAAGAGGCCGGCTTCATAGTCTACAAAGAGGGAACACGAGAGATTGATTGGTCGAAGACGCGTGCCGTTGACGTTGGCTTGGTGCACATTTTCATCAACCTGAAAGGACGTGAACCTGACGGCATTGTAGATCCTGCCGATTATGAGGCAACACAGCGCGAGATTATCGCCGCCCTTCACGCCTATAAAGATCCAGAAACCGGCAGACATCCGTTCTCGCTCGCACTGACACATGCGGATGCCGAGATGGTGAACCTTACCAGCAACCTCGTAGGAGATGTGGTTTACGCCCTACGCCCGGAATTTGACGGCGCCCACGGCAAACAACTTCCGTCTGTCAGCTTTGGTATCGGTGGGCAGCATTCAACGTTCATTCTTTCTGGCGCAGGTGTCCGTCAAGGCGTGGCCCTCCAACGGCAGGTCCGGGTGATCGACGTTGCGCCAACGCTCTGCCATCTGTTGGGTCTCCCCATGCCTCGGAACGTAGAAGGCGGGGTTGTGTATGAAGCGTTGGAGGATCCAGATTGGCACCTGAACGCCCTTGAAGCATTAGCGACGGATTAATCAGAGTCAGCGGCAAGCGTATGACCGTGCGCTTGCCGTATTTCTTCCTCTGTCAGATATTGGCTCATATATTAAGAGCTTGTTTTAAAAGTAGGTGAAACGGTAGTCTTTTGCCATCTTAAGGGCAAAACTAACCGATTTTTGAGAACATTGACGCGTAAAATGACAACTTTCACAGATGAATTTGGATTTTTCAAACAAGCTCTAAGAGATCCGCTCATGTTAAGAAATTGTGCAATAGAAACCGTAGAGGTAGGGTTTCCCCGCCCCTACTTGCCCCAAAAACCGTAGGGAACAACGATATTTGAACCCGATCAAAAACTCGGTTTTCACGTTTCACGCATCACGTTTCACACATCATATTTTACTTGATTTAAATTTATCAGTATGTTAAAATACAATTAACCAAAAAGCATGTTGAAAATGAGGTGGTGATTATGGAAATCTTACAGGAACTCAACGAGAAGCAGCGGCAGGCTGCATCCCATACAGACGGTGCGATGCTCGTTGTGGCGGGACCTGGTACCGGTAAGACCAATGTCATCACGCACCGAATTGCGCATCTTATCCGAAACCATCAGGTAACTCCGCAGCAGATTTTTGCCGTTACGTTCACGAACAAAGCCGCACAGGAAATGCTGGAGCGGATTAAGGAACTGCTTGGTCAAACGCAAGGATTAGAGGTCCGCATCCACACCTTCCATGCCTTTTGTGTCCGTCTGCTCCGTGAACATGCGGAAGAGATTGGGTTGGGGACAAACTTCGCAATTTTCAGTCAAGAAACCCAGGACGAAGTGCTGATTGAATGCCTACGTGAACTTAGCCAGAATCGGCTCGATTATCCCCCGTGGATGCTTCGTGACATCATCGGCGTCTGTAAGGTGAAACTGGAAGATCCTATCGCAGACCGAGATGAGATTCGGCTAGGCGATGGGACCGTTATCAACGATCCAGTGGAGGTAGAAAACATCCTTGACCTTCTCAAAACCTATCAGACAAAACTCGCTTCCCACAACGCCCTCGATTTTGATGATTTGATTTCTCGGTCGGTCGAAATACTTGAACAGGCGCCCAATGTTCGTGCAAAGTACCACAGTGATATCCGTTTCATCCTTGTCGATGAATATCAAGATATCAACGCTGCCCAGTATGCCCTGCTCAGACTTCTTGCACGATCGCCTGAACATAACGTGATGGTCGTCGCAGATGAGGATCAATCAATCTATAGTTGGCGGGGTTCTGACCCCAGATTTATCGATCGTTTCAAAAAAGACTTTAACCCCGCAGTCGTTGAGTTAGAGGAGCACTATCGATGCAGTGAGAGGATACTGCGTGCTGCTGGAACAGTGATTTCCAAGAATACGCGCCAGAAAGAGAGTGTTCTCACGACACACAAGGGCGCAGGAAACCCGCTCTACCATTACGCGATAGATACTCCTGATATAGAGGCAAACATCGTCATTCAACTTATTCGAAAACTTGTGGAAGGGCGACATCACTCCTACCGTGATATCGCAGTCTTCTACCGAACGCACCAATTAGCGGATACGTTAGTCGATCGACTGCACCAAGAGCGCATCCCATTTCAGCGCATCGGAAGAACCAACTCTTTCCAAGAGGAGCACGCGCAGGGGATTGTCTCGTATCTGAGCTTCGTTCAGTGGCAGCTCCCTCGTGATATTGAAAAGGCAATCAACTTTCCGCAGCAGTTAATCGATGATTTGACATTAGTTCGATTGAAATGGCTTGCGCAACAGAAGGGCATTACGCTAATTGAACTGTTAAAAATAATCGATGACTACCCAGATGATGCGGGACCACTCACCCGTTGGAACGTGCGTCAATTCTTCCAACAGATTGATAATTTTCATCGGGGAACCGAAGGGGAGCCGATTCATACGATTGCGAATCGGCTCTTCGATCTCCTATCACAACGACGTAGTCCGTACCAATCCGAAAATGTGCACGAAATTGAAGGTCAACCGGAAATTCCTGGCCTTCGCGCTGCGGCAGATTCGTTGTATAGTGCAATTGATCGCGGGGACCCCATCCACCTGATGGCAAGTTACGGGGTTGATTCTTACTGCGCTGCGTACATCATACAAAGTACTCTGAAACGATACCTCGACCTTTCGATTGGTATAGATTTACTCCCGCCAGATTCGCCATCAAGCCCGGCAGTGGACGCAAACGGCGTGGGTATTTTGATTGGAGACTTCATGGATGTGCCTGAACAGGCAAATACAACAATCCTCCTCGGTTCTGCCACCAGTGCCGATGCAAACGTGATTCAACTTGGTCAATCAGGACTCGCTCAATTTCGCACTGTTACGGCATTGAAACTGTGCCAACGACTCTTGAGCGACTTTGAAAAACCAAACCTCGCAGATATGATCGTCTACGATCTCGAGACAATTGATAACAACCCGAAAACTACGGAAATAATTGAAATCTGCGCGAATCGTTTGAGCGTAGCTGGTAGTAAGATTCAGAGCTACCATCAATACGTAAAACCGACGGTCAGAATTCCTGCATCAAGTACGAAGATCCACAACATTAACAACGAAACTGTGGCAAATGAACCGGGTATTGAGACGGTACTGCCAAAGTTCCTGAGTTTCATTCAGGATCGTATTCTCATCGGCCACAACATCATCGATTTTGATAATCTGGTGCTTGAACGGGATCTAGGACGCTATTTGAAATGCGGACTCTCCAATCCATACTACGATACTCTTACCACAGCGCAACGCCTGTATCCACGCGAAAGCTGTAGTTTAGAAGCCCTTGCGACAAAATTCGGCATCGAACATGGTACCATGCACCGCGCACATGAAGATGTAGAGGTCAACCACCAAGTGTTTGATGAACTGATCAAAGAAGATCTGCGTCGTCGCGAAGTGAAATCGCTGCCCGAACTTTTGCCGTTGGTCGGAATTGGAATTCTTGCCGCGCAGGAGAGACGACAGGATATTGGAACAGAAGACGGGAAAGCGGGCGTAATTGAAGCGTTTTACCAAGCTGCTGCGCGCTATGTTCAGACGCATAATCCAGATCTGGATTGGCTAAGTACAGACCTACACCCCGAAGAACAACAGTCCGTTCAAGATTTCATCAGTACACTCACTCAGACACAGATTGAGGAATCATCTGAAGATAGGGATTGGCATTCGAGGCGCGCAAGATTTATGAATGGCGTTTTACATTTTGAAACCATCAGTGCCAAAAGAAGTCTTACCGATTTCCTTGACTACCAGAAATTGATTAACAGTGCGGATGAAATGGAAACTGAAGCGGACGAAATTACGCTGATGACGCTGCACGCCGCAAAGGGAACAGAGTTCCCAGTCGTTATTATCTTGGGACTGGAGGACGGAACCTTCCCGATTTGGCGCTCAGACCAATCCGTCGCTGAACTTGAAGAGGAACGCCGTCTGTTCTACGTCGGCATGACCCGCGCTCAAGCGCGGCTTTATCTCACATCCGTCCGTCGCCGTAGGAGTAACTATGAAAGCGGAAGTTCGATGTTTCTCCGTGAAATCCCATCCAATCTCATCGAACATTGGCGCCGTGGTATGAACCGACAGCGGTAAGATCGCATCCACCTGACCTCCAACTCCAACAACTCCCTCATGACCAACCCACCACTTATTAGGATGCGCGATATCACCAAGCGCTTCGACAAAGTTATTGCGAATGACGAAGCAAATTTCTCGTTACAACAGGGTGAAATCCATGCGATCATCGGAGAAAACGGTGCCGGTAAATCGACGTTGATGAAGATTCTCTACGGACTCTATCAACCGAACAGCGGAGAGATTTACTTTCGGGATGAGCTCGTTCAAATAGACAGTCCGCGTACCGCGATTCAACTTGGCATTGGCATGGTGCAGCAGCACTTCACACTGATCCCGGCGTTGACTGCCCTTGAAAATATTGTCTTAGCGAAAGAGCCACGCCGATTCAAAACCCTTCTCGATACAGCGACAGCACATCAGACAATCTCAGCGCTCGCGAATCAACTTGGCTTCCAGCTTGATCTCCACGCGAAGGTCGAATCTCTCCCTATTGGCGCTCAGCAGTATGTAGAGATCCTCAAAGCACTCTATCATGGTGCAAAAATCTTGATCCTTGATGAACCGACGGCGGTGCTCGCGCCGCAGGAGATTACTGGACTATTTGACTGTCTGCGTGGGTTGAAAGCGGAGGGAACGAGCGTTATTCTGATTACGCACAAACTCAATGAAGTCATGGCAATTGCCGATATAATTACGGTGATGCGCAGTGGCAAATCAGTTGCATCACTTCGGAGCGTGGAGACGGACACCGCTGCGTTATCCGAATTGATGATTGGGAAGAACATTCTCAACGATGTACCAACCCAGAAAAGGTCGGATAAACCTGGGGAGCCTCTGCTGCATCTGGAAGATGTTACACTGCACGCCAAAAACGGACGCGCCTTGCTGGATGGGATTGGGCTTGAACTTTTCGCGGGAGAGATTGTCGGGATCGCCGGAGTAGAAGGAAACGGACAGGCCGAACTCATTGAGATACTAACAGGGCTGCAGAAAAGTGATACCGGAACGATCACCCTAAAGGGCGAGTCCATTGCTAACCGATCACCGGCTGAGATTCGGCGACAAGGTGTGGTACATCTGCCCGCTGACCGACATCGACACGGCATCAGCCTTGACGACCGGGTTGATGAAAATCTGATTCTTGGCAGCCACAATCGACCGCCCTTTTGCCGACAGGGGTTGTTGAAACGAGACGCCGCCCATGAATTTGCGGACAACGCGGTTGAAAAGTACGAAATCCGTGCCGGGGGCGTAGATCTCCCAATTCGGACCCTCTCCGGCGGCAACCAACAGAAAGTCGTTGTAGCGCGCGAATTGGAAAGTAATCCCGAACTAATCATTGCGGCACACCCCACACGCGGTCTGGATATTAACGCTGGTCAGTTTGTCCATCAGCAATTAATCGATGCCCGTAACCGGTCCAAAGGAATTCTACTCATCTCGGCAGATCTAGAGGAACTCTTGACTTTGAGCGACCGGATAGCGGTGATGTATAACGGCAAAATTGTCGGTATTCTACAACCATCAGCGACGGATGAAGCGGAACTTGGAGCATTGATGCTCGGTGGCTCGATATAGCGTCTTCCCCTTGATAAGACCGCAAGCCTTTACACCGGTGATCCCACTGTGAAACAGGTAAAACAGATTAAACGCCCACCAAGACTCGATTGTAGTAACCGCAGAACACAATTATAGTAGATTTCAGAATTAATGGGACACGCCAAACCGGGGCGGTTAGGAAAACGAAACTACCGTTCTACCGTGCCGTTCCGAGCATCCTCGTCGTTTCTATCCCGATTAGTCGGGATGAAACGTTGGGATTTGGTAGGCGCTGTTTCTAACTGCGCCCGCCGGTAGGCGCAAGTGTTCATTTATTATTAACATCCACCATAACTAACCCCAGCTGTTATTTGTCAAGAATCCACCAGTTTCCCGTTAACCTTAGAACGCTCTATCTTTTGTTCCGCCGAATCGGTTTGGAGAAAAAGAACGGGTTTTCTGCCGCTTTCAGACGGCTGTGGACAACCAACGGTTTGCTCGATTTTGCCGGTCGTTTGTAGGTGATTGGCGAAAAGTTTTTTCTATAGGTAACCCTAATTGTTACTCAGACAGTTATAGCTATTCGAATATTACCGCTTGAAAACTATTTTTCTGGAACTCTCTCCGCGATGGAGGCGGAACGGTAACTTGACGTAACACAACGGTCCAAAACCCCTCTCCAAAAACACTGGAGTTTTAACTTGGTTATATATAACAGGGAGCCGATATGAATTTGGTTCAAATTGAAAACGTAAGCAAACACTTTGGGGACTTCACAGCTGTCGACAATATATCCTTCGATATTGAAAAGGGATCTGTGTATGGACTGCTCGGTCCGAACGGTGCTGGTAAAACTACCACTATCCGGATGATCATGAATATCATCGCTCCGGATTCAGGAACGATTACCTTCAATGGAAATCAGCGGCGTGCGGATTTTGCGGATCGGATTGGGTATCTGCCGGAAGAACGGGGCCTGTATAGAAAGATGAAGGTGAAAGATGTAATTTTTTTCATGGCAGAACTTAGGGGAATGAGGCGCGCAGATGCCTTCAGTGAAATAGACCGCTGGTTGCAGAAGATGGATCTGGTCGAGTGGGAAAATAAGAAGATTGAGGAGTTATCGAAGGGAATGGCACAGAAAATTCAATTTATCGCCACCGTCATCCACAAACCTGAATTAATCATCCTCGACGAACCCTTCTCCGGTCTAGACCCCATCAACATGACACTGTTGAAAGATCTGATGCTTGAGCTCAACACCGATGGTGCGACTATTATCTTCTCTACACACATCATGGAGCAAGCTGAAAGATTATGTGAAAAGATCTGTCTGGTAAATACGGGCAGAATTGTGCTCGAGGGCGATTTGAGGGAAATCAAAAAATCCTTCGGCATGAGTTCAGTAGAGATTGAGTATTCGGGAAACGTTGATCTGATAAGAAACTCACGTTTTGTCGAAAGATGTAATGATTTTGGTCAATATGTAGAGGTTAAGCTACGCGCACCAGAACATTATAGTGCACTTCTACGGGATCTTGTCGAAGCCTCGGTGGATATCACCCGATTTGAACTGATGGAACCCACACTTCATGAGATATTCGTTCAAAGTGTGAAAGGGGAAGGGAGGCAACCAAATGCTGCGTAAGGTCATTACAGTCATCAAGAGAGAATACATAACACGTGTCAAAACGAAGGGGTTTATAGCATCGATTCTATTAATGCCGCTGATGATGTCCATTGTAATGGTTCTTCCCAGTCTGATGATGACATTACAGCATAAATCCGATGAGATAAAGACCTTTGTCGTTTTTGATGAAACTGAGGAAATCTTTTCCAAATTGCAGGAGGCTCTTGATGAAAACCCGTTTTTCCAATATAAAGGAAAGCGGGTGTACCGGTTGATTGAAGAACCCTCGGATCTCAACGGCAATATAGAGGCGAAGGAAAAACTGAATCAGCAGCTTGAGGCGAAGGAGATTCACGGGTATATCGAAATTCCACAAGATGTCTTTGAACGCCTCGAGGTCAACTATTACGCAAAAAACATCACGAACTTTGAGGTACAACGTGCTTTGAGCGGGATGATTTCGCGTATTGTCACCAACAAACGACTGGAGGATAAAGGATACGCTGCACACGAAGTCAGAGACCTGATGCGACGGATAAGGTTTACCGAATACGCCGTTACCGCTAAAACAGAACAGACCGAAGGTGAGGAAACCAGCAAGGTCGAAAGCCAAGAGACAACCATGGTTAAATTAGGATTAACTTACGTCTTGACTTTTTCCCTATATCTTTTTACGTTGATATACGGTGCCTCGGTGATGAGGAGCGTGCTTGAAGAGAAAACAACCCGCATTGTGGAGGTGATTATCTCTTCTATCAAGCCCCACCAATTGCTGCTTGGAAAAATCGTTGGTGTCTGTTTGGTATGCCTCACTATGTTCTTGATATGGGGTGGTTGTGGTGTCCTGCTGTTGATAAACATCACTCCTGTCTTGGGACTATTTGGAATACAGGAACTACCTCCGGCACTCGTTGGAATTACCGATATTATCAAATCAACGGGAGCATCAGCGTTTCTGTACTTTTTGATCTATTTTGTCTCGGGATTCTTTCTCTTTTCGACCCTTTATGCCATTGCTGGTGCGGTATGCAACAGCGAAGAGGAAGCGCAACAGATCGCAACTCCTATCGTGATGACGTTAATTATTCCCTTTATGCTGATGTTCGGTCTCTTTCGGGCTCCGGACTCTACATTGACCATAGCCCTTTCGCATATCCCACTTTTCTCTCCGCTTATTATGTTCATGAGAATCAGCGTGCTTACCCCACCGTTGTGGGAAATTCTACTCAACCTCACCGTGATGATCGCTACAATCCTTGGAGCAATCCTAGTCATGGGAAAAATATACAAAACCGGCATACTGATGTATGGCAAACGGCCGACGATAGCTGAGCTATGGAAGTGGCTACAATATTAGAATTTTATTAAACATGGAAACTGTATGGATGGACAGAGCGGGAAGGTTGGACAAGTCGCTTTGGATCCCCCCGATAAATCGGGGTAAACTAATTATTGGGGATGCCCGACCTACGGATATGATGCAGGGTTTCACGCCATCGACCCATATAGGAATCCTGTTGCAGAGACGGAACTACCATTGCCTTGACGGGAAGTTACAGTTGACCGTTTAGCCCAACCTACGTGATGTTGGAGGTTAGCACGCCCTAATCCTTCTTAGGGGTGTACAGCATGAGTGTGCCGATCTGTTTATATCCCACAAGTGGATACAGTTTAGCGCCCGCATGGCTGGCGGTGAGCACCGCCAATTTCGAGCCGTTGGTGTGATCGTCCCGCAGCATCTGAGCCATCATCGCTCGGGCAATTCCACAGCGACGGAACTTTGGGATCACATACATATCAGCGCACCACGTCGCCCCCTCCACATCAATACTGCGAACCCATCCTACCGGATTACCGTCGACTAACGCGGCGTATTGGCGTAACGGCGACTCCTTCCCCAGATGTTCGGGCAGAACTTGGCGAGACCTTGCTGCTGTGTTCACCCGTTCAGCTAAATCCATTGTGGTGACGCGCCCAATTTCTACGGGTGCCTCGAAGCGCGGAATCCGTTTCAATCCGTGCACCATTATAGGCTCGGTTCCGCCAAGTCGATAGTTGAGCGCCTTGAAACCTTCGCGGAGCGGTTGGTCGGATTCGTTCACGCCGTGAATCGCACACACAGCATAGCGACCACGCGTGCGTTTGCGGACAGTTTCGTCAATGCTCTCCGGTCGTACCCCGTGTGCAATCCATTCCTCTCTCCGATAGTCTCCGCGAGTTCGTGGGGCGTCACGGACTACCCAAATTTCTCCGATTCGCTCCGCCAGATAGGGGTGCGTAAAACTGCGCGTAAAACAGAACCCACGCGCAAACACCTCTATGGCATGTTGCAGTAAATCAATCTTTTTCATCATACCTTCTCTCAAATCAGCGTCTGTAGTGATACTTCCAGGACTTACGCCAATTTATGGTAGATTTTAAAAGTAATGGGACACTCCAACCCGGTTCGGGAAAGTCCTCGCTCGCGGGAGGAGCTACAGGGGGACCCATTAACCATCCCCATAATGCCTAAGTCCATAGAATCGAAGATCTATCTAGGGCGTGTTGACATTTGTAAACCTATTTGCAATCGTAGGGGCGAGGGAACCTCGCCCATTGAACAATACGGGTTAGAGCCTCCAAACCGTACAGGTTGAATTGATTGTAGATTGTCCCGATTCATCGGGATGCTCCCCGATAGATCGGGACAGGCGGAACGGCATAGGGCGAGATTCACATCTCGACGCTGAAACGTCGATTTTGGAAAATCGACCTACAGCAAGCCGAAATCGTCCCTGACGTGTGAACAAAGGGTTGGGAGACCCAACCCCTACGGAGAATCATGCGTCTGCACACCCTCGTGATTGGCTGGCTACAATGAAATGTCAACAGAACCTAGCGTAAATTACTCTTCCAACACATCAAGAGTGGATTTCAACCGGCGGTCATGATCCGCATACTGCTTGAGCCATTCAGTGACTGTTTTGCCGTCCGAGAGTTTAGCTTGTAAATCTGCGCCTCTGTCTACTAAATACCGGGTTGTTTCCGCATGCCCATGACCGGCTGCACAGTACAGTGGAAAATGGTCATTGTCCGTAATTGCGTTGACATCTGCGCCGTTACTGATCAACTGCTTTACAATGTCCAAGTCACCGTTACGTGCAGCATGGTGCAGAGCTGTATCACCGCGGGCATAGCGTTCTTGGACTAACTTTGGGTTATCACGCAGCATAGCACTGACTCTCCCCACATTGACCAAGAACACAGCGTATATAAACTGGCGTGCGATTTCGCTGGACGGTTTGGTATGGGCATCCAATCCCCCATACGCGGTGAGCAATGATACAATTTCTTTATTGTCTGGTACTTGCCCGGCATAGTGAATCACATAACCGTCGTGGGCTGCCAGATCAGCACCAGAGTCGATTAGAAATTTAACAACATCATAACGACGCCTCAATCCGGCATGAAATATCGGACGCCATTCATATTGATCATCTTGATTAACCAGAGAAGGATCCTGCTCAAGTATTTTTTTTACTGAATCCAAGTCGCCGTTGCCTGCCGCATCGTGAATTGAACCGAGTTCCATATCTGTCCTCCATGTGTGAAGTTAATTGAATTGCTACTTATTCCAGTAGATCGGGAATTTCACCCAACCCTCAAAACCCTATTCGGGTGATACATGGTAGCTCATTTATACATAGTCATCCCAAAAAATGAGACGTTAGATATTATTTTACCATAACATACGTTAAGTATCAAGGGAAAGTTTCGGAAAAAACCCACTTGTCCTTTTTTCAAGCGTTTAGGGTTGATATGGCTTTAGATAGTTGGCTGTGTAGGATACTTTACCAAGAGAGGAAACGGAGCCAGAACGTGAAAAATTGGGATCGGTCAAATATCAACTGACAAAATACTATTGCCCTCGACCAAAACCAAGATGCCCTTTACACGCACAGGATTTGGTTGTATAATACCATTCCCTGAGATTCAGGCAACAACGGCACCATTGGTAATATTGCTATGAAAACCAACATTCCCAAACGATCCCGGAAGATTCTGATCAAAATTGCCCAGCGGAAGCGAGGCATAGGCACGGGCAGCCATCTTAACTTCCTTAGAGAACGGACAACACAAATGATGTGGCCAGATCTCACCTCAATTTTATCACCCATTCGATGGGCGGTAGTCGGTGCGGTAGCAACACGACTGTATATGCCAGAGCGAATGACTCAGGATCTGGATATCGTGATTCGGACTGTTGATGGTTCACAAGTACGCCAAAAACTTACTGAGGCGGGGTTCATCTACCAAGGGGAGTTGAGCATTGGCGGCTCATCATGGACGGCCCCCAATGGCGAATTGATAGACATATTAGAAGGCGCCGATGTATGGTGGACAGAGGCCATCGCCGATGCACAAGCTAACCGGGATGGCCAGGGTTTACCAATTATCCCCTTACCCTACCTCGTTCTCATAAAACTTCGGGCGGGTCGGGTTCAAGATATTGCCGATGCGACCCGAATGTTGGGACAGGCAGGAGAGGTAACACTGGATGCAGTACGTATGCTATTTGCCCAACATGCCCCCGAAGACATGCAGGACTTAGAAAGTCTGATTGAGCTAGGGCGGTTGGAACTACAATCCTCCGGAAACAGCGAAGCGTAAGCTGCTGTAGTATATCCGCGCTGATAAGACTGAATGGCAATTCCCTTGCATCATCATAAAGCGATTTCCTGAACCACTTACTGGTTCAGTTCACTTACATCGCAGCTTATATGATACGGAGGGATAGTAAAATGAGTGTCTTCAGTCGAATATCCACAGTCTTCAAAGCCAATGTCAACGATGCGTTAACCAAAGCGGAAGATCCGGAAAAGGTTCTCAACCAACTGACCATCGAAATGAACGCGCAGCTGGTTGATACGAAACGGAAGGTGGCTGCCGCTATTGCCGATGAAAAGCGTCTTCAGAGACAGCATCAAGAAACCGCTGAAGAAGCCAAGGGGTGGGAAGAGAAAGCCACGGTCGCAATCCAGAAGGAACGCGATGACTTAGCGCGAGAAGCCTTGGCACGACGAAATGAGGCGCAGCAGCTCGCGGATGAATATAAAATCCAGTGGGAGAAACAGCGACAGGCGGTTGACCAACTCAAGGAGCATTTGAGAGATTTAGAACGGAAGATTGGTGAGGCCAATCGTAAGAAGCATCTGCTGATTGCTCGTCAGAAGCGTGCCAAAGCTCAAAAGGCAATTCATGAAACCATGTCAGGCATGAAAGATAGCACCGCCTTTAACACCTTCGATCGGATGGAGCAGAAGGTGGGTGATATGGAGGCTAGGGCGGATGCCGCCGCTGAAATGGCTGATTTTGAGAAGGATCCTCTTGAAGATGAGTTTGCAGCGCTGGAAAAGACAGGCAACGTTGAGGATGACCTCGCAGCGTTGAAAGCAAAGGTCGGAAACGGAAATGAGTCGCAGAAGGTGTCAAGTGTGGAGCGTGAAACGTAAGAGATGTGTATTTCGCGTTTTGGGTTCACGCTTTACGCCTTAATATGCACAACTGATAACGAAAGGAACAACTCATGGCTGAACCCAAAGGCGAAGCATTTCGTGTCGTGGACGAAACCAAACCCAATCAGATCTATCGCGGTGCGGTTGTCGGTTGCGGTAGGATGGGCAGTACAATTGACGATGAACACATCGGAATGCCACACTATCCGTGGCCCTGGGCACACGCTCCCGCAATGATCGAGGCACGGGGAGTAGACCTGATCGCCGCTGCGGACGTGGATCAGGAAAAACTGGATGATTTTAAGCGGCGCTGGGGGGTTGAAGCGCTTTACACCGACTATCGGGAGATGGTGGAGAAGGAGCAGCCGGACATCGTCTGCTTAACGACCCGCCCCGAACCCCGTGCGGAGGTTACTATCGGTCTGGCTGAGTCAGGCGTCAAGGCGATCTATGCCACGAAACCGATGTGTCGGACGCTCGCCGAGGCGGACGCAATGATCGATGCCTGCCACAAACACGGCACCATCCTCGCTATTGCGTGCCATCTCAACTGGTATAACTGGTACACAAACGCTCGCCAGACAATCGCTGATGGTGCCATTGGCAATCTGAGATCGATGATCTGCCACAGTCCAGCTAGTCTCTCGAATCTTCACAGCCATACACTGGCGCTCTTTCGCCTGTTTGCCGGGGCTCCCGCACAATGGGTATTTGGCATAATGGACAGTGAGGAGAGAGCGGCAGGGGATAGCGATCTCGCTGGATCGGGATATATCGTCTACGAAAACGGGGTCCGTGCCGTTATGAATACCCGATCCGAGACTAGCGGGGAGACATGGACGCTCGAATTTATCGGCGACAAGGGGCGTATCGTTTCACGGAACGCGCACGCTCAGTTCGAGCTATGGAGTACCCATCCAGAGACGGGTGGACCTATCCAATGTCAATTCCCCAATCCTTGGTATCCACGGAGTTCGATGGTGGACGCAATCGAAGGTGTTTGCAGATCCCTTGAGGCTGGAGAAGAGTTAATCTGTCCGGGCGAATTTGGTAGGGAAGCGCTGGAGATCGCTATAGGTTTGCGTGAATCTCATCGTCGTGGTAATGTGCGGGTTGACTTGCCGTTGGTGGATCGACGCCTGCGGATGGGGTAACGGAGACCGGCACTATAGGAAGACTGGATAAAAATGTCAATTCGCTCACGGGTGTCATAAGTCGGCACCACTTTAGAAGCTACTTATAGTGGACCTCAGAATTGATGAAACACTTCAAATCCCGATGCCGTTCGAGTTCCGTTCCGAGAATCCCGATAAGATCGGGACATTCCGATATATCGGAACTTGTCGAGGATGCCGATAAATCGGCACCGGTGCGGTTAGGAAACCGGTCCTATCGTTCTTCCGTTTGGTAGGCACTGTTTCTCCCGACAGGTCGGGATCCCGATTTTCGGGACGTGCCTATGCGGTGCGGTTAAGAACCGCACCTACCGGGGAGCGGAAGTGTCTGCTTATTTTTTGAATTCACCATAAAATGAGATAAAAAAAGCAGCCAAGAGAATGGCTTGGCTGCTCAATGCAACACGATATGAGAATCTGTCCAAATCAGAACAGGCTCTGTTCAACAGCACCAATCTTTGCAGCTTCAGGTGCGCTGGTCGGCAGTTTCTTCTTTGCCATTGTATCTTCTGGCACATAACCGGAGTAGTCAGAAATCGAGCCGTGCGTCAGTGCGTAAACTGCAACGTTGGTCATGAAACGATAGACGCCTGGTGAATAGTGAACACTACGGGTTGGCAAACTGACTGACTCCATCGCACACATATAATCACGACGGAACACTAACACAGAAAGATGGTCGCCAACCATAACTCCTTCAAGATAATTCCGCTTCGGCGGATGAGTTCCCCACCACCACAGATCGAATCCAACCGGCGGTCCACCCATCTCATAGAAGTTGCTGTATATCTCATGGTCGTTCGGAATTCGTGTTACCTGATATTCAGGCATAACGAAACGCATCTGAGCGAGGAATAGACGAATCATTGCCTGTGCCGGTGCATTCACACCACAATCATCAAAAGCAAGGACGCCACCCTTTTCGACGAGATACCGACGGAGTGCCGCTGCTTCGCTTTCAGATAGACGATTGTCCAATTTACCACCGCCGTACTGACGACTCATCAGGTTCTTGGAACGGACGAGTGATGGATCATGGCCCGTCATGAAAAGCATAGGGGCTTTATGCAAGTTCGCATCAGTGAACTTGAGCGCGCCACCTTCGACGTTCATGTCTGTTTTGATCTTCGTCCGCTCGTTCATCCACTTCGTCCACGCGTTCAGCGAGGAGGCATCAGCCCACCAGTCGGAAAGGCTATGACGGACACGGGTAAACCGGAACACGCCACGAATATCGGCACCGCGGCCAATGACGCGACCACCGGGTTCACCACGAGGCAGTGGAGGCACTTCGACGTTACCCAAAGTAATGTTTTCAACGACATCACCCAAGGCATCGGGGATTGCGCCAACGTGTTCGACCATAGCCAGTCCAGCCGGACGCTCAAAGGCGACCTTTACCTGCACGATACCGCCGATACCGCGACCAATGTTAGCAGGGGCGGCACTTGGAGCCGTTGCGACAGGTGCGGAAAATGCCAGTGCGCCGGGCGCGTCAGAAACGGGCAGGTCAGCATGCGTTACAACTTGCGGCACTGGCGCATTAGCACTGACCACTTTAGGTATATTGGGGTTGATGGGATCTTCCAACTTCACCACTTTGTTGGAAAAGTCCAGGACCGTTTCTGGCTGTACGGAGGTTGGACGCACGAGCCGTGCTGTCGTGATTCTGTGTTTAACCTGAACTGGTTCAGCAATTACTGTACTTGTCGTTGGAACCGTTGGCTTAATCGGTTTGATAATCGGTTTGCGAACTTGCGGTTTGGGCGGCTCTTTGGCTTGTAGCACTTCGGCACCAAACCGGTCTCTGAACTGCTGAGTCTGGGTAACGAGATAGATACCTGCGATAAAGAAGACGACTCCGTGAACAATCAACGAGGTCATCACAGCTCCTGAAGTCCTCTTGGCACTCATGTTGGTCCTCCAAAATCACGGTTTGTGTTTCCAGATTTGTGGGAACCCTCGCATCAGGCGTGATGCAAGGGTCTACATTGTGACGTGTGAACTAAGAGCAACTAGTGTGCCATTGACTTGTAACTGGGAAAATCCGCGGAAAACGAGGATTTTGTATTGTTGATCAATAGGGTTCACGCACCAAATGGTTTAGATTGTGCCCTCAGAATTGCACGATTCGGCACAATCCCCCTGTTAATCTCAATGGAGGCAACAAAGCGAGAAAGAAAGGACTATCCTCAGAAAAAGAGTGGTGTAGATTTCATTCAATGACAGGGATATGTTGTAGAGCGGTTCCGTGTAGTAGGCAGATCTGCCAGTGTTTTGTCAAGATACGCGTCTCGACCTACTAACTGGAATAAGTAGCAACTTAGGTTAATTCTGTAGGGTGCACAAGATGGGTAATAACGGAGGATCGAAGCCTCCGGATGGGATAACTGGTGGAAATATCTCACATTCTGTAAGGGCGAGGTAACCTCGTCCCTACGGAACCGTGAATTCACGAGTCTGTGAGTATCAGCCCAGCCTACGACTCCCTGCGTTTTGCCTTAAGCAGGAACGTAGGTTTCGTAGCTAAAGTCATCGGGTGCCTTCTTCTTTTCGATTAACTTCACAAGGTGGTAGGCATATCGACCCACATCTTGTATCTCCGTACCACGGTCTTCCAATCTTACCTCAAGTGTATAGATATACCCCGGCTCAAAATCAAACCCCTGAATAGACTCGTAGAAGAATTCCCAGCGACCTGATTCCTCATTGTACTCCATCAGACAGTCTCGTTCAAAATGCGCGTCATGACACCGCCCGGTGTAGGGACCAATCGTGATGACTTCAATATGTTCTTCTCCTCCGATAAGTGAAGAGAGCGGATTGTCCCCACCGCAAGCTGAAAGCAAACCAAGACAATTATGAGGAAAAATCTCATTTTTGCACCTCCAAGAAGATGGGTCGTGATCTTTTGGTATTTATCTTCGCCGTCGCCTACGCTGTGCTCTGGGGTTTGTTGCGAGCGGCACTAACATTTCTTCATACAAACGGAGCAGGTGTTCAACGCGCTCACGATCGGAAGAAAATCCTGAACGCCGGTAGAGCTTATCAACAGCACTGTCCAAGTCGCGGTGTGCTCTGCGGAGATTGGGAGGCATCAGATCGGGATCATAGAGGTCCGCCAAGGTTGCGTCGGGATGGGCAGCGCGAGCGTCAAGGACAGCGTCAGCGTAGGGTTCGATACGTTGTAGGCGTTCTGAAGGAACTTTGGGCAGTGGAAAGGTGTTGTACACCAAACCGATGGAGTAACGGTAATCACTTTTCAACCGCCCGCCGATGTGGCGCAGCCAAGCCATGTGCACAGCTGAAGTGAGCAATCCAAATAGGGGTTTGTTGGCATTTTCGATGATAAAGACAAGATCGCTTGGAATTACCGGCGGCTCCAGCCACCCAATCGGTACATATTCCCGCCTCTCAGAGCTCACCTTTGGTATGACTAAAAACGGCGTGGTGGGAACAACGTTGACATGGTAAAGCGTCGGCGTCTCGGCAAGTGATTGGGTAGGTCTGCTCCTGCTCGACAACCGATAAGCACGGACAGCGGCAATGCGCTCACGGACCTTTGGCAGCGTCCTCAGCACTTGCGGCTCCATATCAGTCAAGCACAGTATCCACCGTTTTCCACCCTGTAGAAATTCACGGCTTCCTACAAAGGGTCGCAGATACGGTTCAGCGTTGGGCTCTTCGCGCAGAAAGGCAGCGCGTTCGTCTGCCTTGAAAATGTAGTGTCCTCCATCAATGGGTTTGGAGCCGATGATTAGCTTCGACAGTCCATTGATCGGCCGGGATTCTTTCTTCACAACGATCCGTGGATCGGTCAATCCACTGGCGTCGAACAGATAGGGCGAGAGGGCGGTGTGCAGGCTTTCGTGCGGCTCACCCGTCGGAGCATCGTAGGAAAACAGACGCTTCTCCTGTGGTGCGTCCCCCTGTCTTGTCAACCCGATAATGACGACGTGGACGTGCGCCATACCGCGAGCGTCGGAACCCCAAGCAAACGTGCGGTGAGCGAAGGCTATGTCCAAGCTGCAACGGTCAAACAGGAGGGGCCAAAGCTGCGCTACCTGTTCACCTTGGGTGATGGAGTTGGTCGCTACAAAGCTGATCTGCGCCTTGCTCTGCTGGATGTATTCACCCGCCTTAATAAACCACGCGCTCACATAGTCAAGCGTACCACCACTTCCCCCCAATGCAGCGATACGGCGCACCTGTTCGCGCTGTGCTGCCGATTGGAACTTCGCGCCCACAAATGGTGGATTGCCGAGCACATAGGAACAGTCCTCCGATGGTAGCAGTTCCGTCCAATCAAACTCCAGCGCATCGCCGTGTACAATATGCGGGGACTTCTCCAACGGGATGCGCGCATAGGTCTGTCCAAACTCCAAACTCAGGCGGTTGTTCATGATGTGGTCCATCATCCATAGGGCAACTTCGGCGATATGCGCGGGAAACTCTCCCAACTCAATTCCGTAGAACGCATCCACATCGACCACCGAAAGCGACTGCGCGAGCAGATCAAGTTGGCCATGCGGACGAATCTCCTTTAACACTTCAATCTCCAATGTCCGCAGTTCACGGTAGGCGATGATGAGGAAGTTGCCGCAGCCGCACGCTGGATCAAGAAAGCGCAATCGTCCAAGTTTGTGCTGGAAAGCAATCAGCTCAGGGAGGCGACGGTTGTCACGGCGGGCTCGGAGATGTTGGAACTCGGCACGTAACTCGTCAAGAAAGAGCGGTTCAATCACCTTGAGGATGTTCTTTTCGGTGGTGTAGTGTGCACCTTGGGCGCGGCGTTCATCTCTGTCCATCACCGATTGAAAGAGGGAGCCGAAGATCGCTGGGGAGATATCCGACCAATTGAAATGACAGGCATCAATAAGCCGCTGACGCATCTCGGAATCGAACGACGGGATGAGCAGTTGTTCGCGGAACAACTCGCCGTTGACGTAGGGAAACCGAGCGAGATCTTCGTCCAAGTTCCGAGAGCGGCGGTCTTCCGGTGTGTTGAGCACCTGAAACAGTTGCGCCAGCCAACCACCGATGTCCGAGCCATCTTCCCGTGTCCGGTTCTCCAGCAGATCAAGAAAGATGTCGCGTGGTTCAAAGATGCCGGTGTCGTCCGCGAAGAAACAGAAAACGATGCGGACCAAGAATTGTTCCAAGTCGTGCCCCGTATAACCGGAGTCTGCCAGCGCGTCGTGGAGGTGTCCAACCCGCTCGGACGCTTCAATGTTGACTGGATCCTGATCCCTGAACGATCGCCTCTGTACCCCCAAAATGAAACCGAACGCTTCGACATGTTCGGGCAGCTCAGCGAGGGGAAAGGTAACACTTTCGTCTTCGTCGAGATCATGTAACTCAAAGGTCTGGAAATCGCTCAGGAGAAGATAGCGGGGCAGGTCGGCGTCACTTATACCGGGGAAGTAAGAGAGTGCTTGTTTTCTGGCTGGCGTTAAGTCACGTCCCATGCTTTTTTGTTCGACAAGGAGCACGCCTTTCCAAAAGAGATCAATAAAGCCACGCCTATCGCCGAGAACCCTGACGGGTTCCTCAAACGCCGCGACCCGGCGGACAGGTACGCCAAAGATGTCGAGAAAGTCGCGGTAGAATAGTTGGGTTTGCCCTTTTTCGTAGCCTTCATCCGCCCATTCCTGAGCGAATGTTGCGGCACGGACGCGGATTTCATTCCATGATAATCGCATGTTATTGAGTATTTCTCTTTGGTAGATCGACTTTGGAATGTAGCTTTACAGGATTCCTCAGTTGCCTTAAGCAAGACAGTTTAATTCAGAAATTATCCACAATTTGCAAAAATTTCTGGCATAATCTAACAGAATCTAACACTTTTTGCAAAATTTCTATGAAATCGTAAGCAATCGGTAACTCAAAGGGCAAGGGGTGACGGAACGTATCACTCCTGACGGTGGGAAAGAAGGAGGCGTTTATCGGCAGGGCAAAAAAAATGGGGGGCAAAGAAAATCTCTGCCCCCCATATTTGCCTGTAATTTCAGACGTTTAATACATACCACCCATCTCACCACCGGGAGGTCCTGCCGGCATCGGGGGTTCGTCTTGCGGAATATCTGCGACCAATGCCTCTGTGGTAATCATCAACCCAGCGATGCTGGACGCATTCTGCAGGGCAACACGGACCACTTTGGTTGGATCAATGACGCCTGCGCTGAACATATCGCTGAATTCATCTTTCAGGGCATCGTAACCAACACTCTCGCCTTCATCTCTCACCTTTGCAAGGATCACGGAATCTTCTTGACCCGCATTGTGTGCGATCTGGCGAAGCGGTTCTTCGAGGGCACGGTGTACAATATCAACACCGACCTGCTCGGTCTCGTCGTCGAGGTTGACACCATCGAGCGCAGAAGCTGCACGGACAAGCGCAACGCCTCCACCAGCAACAATACCTTCCTCAACGGCTGCACGGGTTGCGTGCATAGCGTCTTCAACGCGCGCCTTCTTCTCTTTCATCTCGACTTCCGTCGCTGCGCCAACGTTAATGACAGCAACACCACCGGCGAGTTTTGCAAGGCGTTCTTGCAATTTTTCGCGGTCATAGTCGGAAGTGGTGTCCTCGATCTGCTTACGAATCTGGTTGATTCGTCCTTGGATGGCTTCGGTGCTACCGTCGCCTTCGATAACGGTCGTGTTGTCTTTATCGATGACAACCCGCTTTGCCTGACCGAGATCGTTCAGGTTAATGTTCTCAAGCTTAATGCCGAGGTCTTCAGAGATGACGCGTCCATTCGTGAGAACAGCGAGATCTTCAAGCATTGCGGTCCGGCGATCGCCGTAACCGGGTGCTTTGACAGCTGCGCCACGGATGGTTCCACGGATCTTGTTCACCACCAAGGTAGCTAGCGCTTCACCTTCAACATCCTCTGCGATGATGAGGAAGGGTCTGCCTTGCTGCGCAACTCGCTCAAGCATCGGTACGAGGTCTTTGAGCGCGCTAATCTTCTTCTCATGGATGAGGATGTATACGTCTTCAAGCACCGTTTCCATGCGGTCTGGATCGGTCACGAAGTAGGGTGACAGGTAGCCACGATCAAACTGCATACCTTCGACCACATCAAGTGTGGTTTCAAGGCTCTTCGCTTCCTCGACGGTGATGACGCCGTCTTTGCCGACCTTTTCCATTGCGTCCGCAATCAGGTTTCCGATCTCGCCGTCGTTATTGGCAGAGATAGCAGCGACCTGTGCGATTTCTGTTTTCTCGGAGGTCTCTCGACTCACGCTTTGCAGCCGCTCGACAACAGCCTCAACCGCTTTCTCAACGCCGCGCTTGAGCGCCATGGGATTACGACCTGCAGCAACGTTCTTTAGACCTTCGCGATAAATCGCCTGCGCCAGAATGGTAGCGGTCGTTGTTCCGTCACCAGCAACATCACTGGTCTTGGAGGCAACTTCCTTCACCATCTGTGCTCCCATATTTTCATACGGGTCTTCGAGTTCAATCTCTTTTGCAACGGTCACACCGTCTTTGGTGATTGTGGGTGCGCCAAACTTCTTATCGAGAACGACATTTCTGCCTTTTGGACCCAATGTTACTTTTACGGCATTCGCCAGCGCATCAACACCACCTTTAATCTGGTTACGCGCGCTTTCATCAAACGCCAGTTGTTTTGCCGCCATTGTTATTCCTCCTAATTTTCTTGACTTCCAAAATTAGCTAATTTTTGCCAAGATGTCATCTTCGCGTAGAATCAGCAGCTCTTCACTTTCATATGTTACTTCGGTGCCGGAGTATTTCCCGAACAGGATTGTGTCTCCAACTGCAACGTCGATGGCTTGACGCTGACCATTATCAAGTAGGCGTCCGTGCCCAACAGCAATAACTTCGCCTTCTTGAGGTTTCTCTTTAGCAGTGTCAGGGATGATAATACCCCCACTGGTTGTCTGCTCATCTTCTTCAGTGCGTCGAATAAGAATCCGATCGCCTAACGGTGTGAGTGCCATATCTTAATCTCCTTTTCGTTAAGGTTTCACTCATAAATTGATACAACGCATTTACGATATGCAATAGACATGCCACCCCACTACTACTGGATTCCTCGCCTGTTAATGACATTTTGACACCCTAAAACCGAGACAAATTGTCACCTATGTGTGCCCGCCTCCCACTATCGTGCCATTTTGTCGCACATCCATCCATTAGGTTTTTCTGCCTCAAATCGCACACGAAACCGCTTTCCCTGTGCAATCTGACTCATAGGCAGTAGTCTTTTGTACCATGATCTGTAAGAAGATTAAAATATTAATTCGGTAATTTCCGAGCGATGTCCGGTGCGGTTGGAAACCGCACCTACGGGGCCTGGGGAAAAATATAGAATTACCGAAGTATTTTCTGAAACCTCATTTAGATTGTGATCCCGACCCACAAACTAATCCCGACGGGTCGGGACGCTACATTTGCCATATCCCCCGATAATTACACCGTTCGCCGTATTAGCAAACACACCCTAACCTACTGAACACGAGACCGTCTGCCCCGTCCGATCTGATTCGTAGGCAGCTGCAAGGATCTGATTGGTTCGGAGACCATCTATCCCAGCGACGATTGGTTCCTCGCCCTCGGTCACACATCGTGCAAAATGCTCAAATTGGTACTGGTACAAATCTTCAAACGGAGAGTTGATGATTTGAGAGCCGTCATTGGTAGAGAGTTTAATCTTCCAGCCATCATCGTTATAAACCCACACCCACCCGTCCGTGCCGTATACCTCGAGGACGAGGTCGCATCCCGCTGCAGCAAAACTGGTATCGACGAACCCTTGTGCACCGTTCTCAAAACGCATCATAATCAACCCGGTCTCTTCGACATCATAGCCGTGGATAACACTGTTACAGAATGCACTGACCTGATTGACCTCTCCGATAATATAGCGCAAGAGATCGACTCCGTGCGATCCGAGATCCATCAGAGATCCACCGCCGCCCTGATCCGGATTACCACGCCACGCGCCCGTCGGAATTGGGAAAGGTTTAAGAAACGGCACCCGTCCGTGGACAATCTGTCCTAAATACCCCGCTGCCGCCCAGCTTTTTATCTGCCGAAAGCAGGAGTGGAAACGGAATAGGAAACAGATTTGCAGATGGACGCTGTTTGCTTGACAAGCATCAATCATCCGTTGGCACTCCTCTGTATTCATCGCCATCGGTTTATCACAGAGGACGTGCAACCCCTGCTCGGCAGCCGCGATGACCTGCTCGCAGTGCAGATACACGGGCGTTGACACATAAATCCCATCTAACGCTCCGTCCGACAGGAGTTCCTCAACTGTTGTGTAATACACGGGCGCGCCATGTTCTGTAGCAAGTCGTTTAGCGCGCTCTTCATCCCTAGAGTGTAGCGCATGGAGTTCCGTATCGTTCGCTCTGTTTATCGCGGGAATAGCTCGGCGTTGTGCGACGCTGCCTGCGCCAAGCACGCCCCATTTCAGTGCCATATCTGACTCCTCAGCAATCAGCTGTTGCAGAAAGCAGGGAACCAATCACACCCCACGGTAGCGTAGATCTGAATCCTAGCGTCGGTGTGTCCAGTTCCAATTCTTGGAATTATAGTCGACCTTAATTAATGAGACACGCCCGCCCGCACCTACCGGGAGCCGAAAGTGTCTCGGTTCTGTTGACATTCTGAGGCTGCTTATTCGGCAAACGCTGTCACCATTGGATAATCTGACATAAGTAGCGCAAACTGTTAGTTTGCGGACTCGGATCACAATCTGACAGATTGTGGTACAAAAGACTCCTCTGTACTTGATAGGGAGTGCCGTTTAACCGTTCAATTCAACCTACGGGCTGCCAAAAGTCAACCCTAATTTTTTTGAATTTACCATAATATTGCCTGTATTGAATTTTTAGGTTGAGAATAACAGGACAAGTTGGTATAATAGAGAATGGTTTTTCAAGAGCTTAACCTTGGGAGCTTAGCAAGGCAGGTACGATACGATTTCGCACCCGCGATTAGAGATTAACCACATCTAATCTGCACACGAGATTGGAAAGTTACTGGCGACCTTGGTTCCGCCAGTATCTTTGCAGGTATTGAATTAATTTAAGTCCTTTCATGATTATTCATGTCATGCTCTCTGAGCAACCTGTCACCAATTGCTAAAACCTCAAGAACTGAAAGGGGGGTAGGTTTAATACGATGATTCACGTCAGAGTTGAACCGGACGAAACACTTGATAGAGCACTCGCTCGTTTCAAGAAAATATGCGGCAAAGCAGGTATCGTCACGGAGATTAGACGACGCAGCTTCTATGAGAAGCCGAGTGAAAAACGACGACGCCTAGAACTCAAACGGCAACGGAAAAACAAGATTCGGACTTTTCATACTAGGCAACGGTAGACGCATTTAACTGACCCGCCTAGTACTCAATCAGATAAGTTTTGCAATTATTATATTTAGGACTTACGCCGCTGAAGGGGCAAAGCCCTGTAGTTCGGCGATTTATCGCCGCATGACACTCTTTCCACCGCCCGATGAATCCCCGATAAATCGGGATTAAGAAACGGGCAACTACAGGCTAAAGTGCGTAAATCCTGTATATGTTACCGTTTGCTTTCAATCAATATACACAACCATAATTTGCCTGACAGTGTACTAGCGTTGTAACACAATTGGCTGTGGCATCGGTATATTTTGCTACCCAGATTTAGATCGGAGGGCATATATGTTTGCCTTATGGATCATCCACGGATAGTCCATTGGGTGAACCTATATGCCCTTTTTATTTTGAAAGATCAGTGCAAATCAGACACTGTGGGACGCACTCGCACATTACGGATGAATCCGTAAGAAATTTCTTGTGAATCCTACAAAAGAGGTGCAGGTTGTCAACCGCCCTCCAAAGTCCTTAATTGGATTGAGCATTTGGAAATCCGCGCTTAACAGTTTAGCACATTTATTCACTCCTTGCACAAGGAATCATCAAATTGAGGTTAAACTGATCAAGTTAAGGCAGCCATCAATGGGCGAGGTTCCCTCGCCCCTACGATTACGACGAGCTTCACATAATTTCGTATGGATGTTAAAACGTCCTTGGAAGTTAGGTTATCGCAGTGGCAGGAGGACTGTTATGAAGACCGTCATCACTCTTTTAGTCATTGGCTTGGCCCTGTTTTCATGGGGCTGCGGGGACGATACGGAAGAAACGACTTCGGTAGAGATCCCGATCCTTCTCAAGAATGTGACGGTGGAAGGAACGTATGCGGTCAACGTGACGCTAACGGGTGCCGGCATAGAGCCAGTCAGGGTAGAACAAGATCTGATTGTCCAATCGAACAGCGATACAGTTTATATCACAGTTGACGAGGTTCCGAGCGAAGGGGAATGGTTGGTCGAAATAGACATGCGGCTCGTCTTAAACGACAAAATTCTTGTGTATCAAGGACATGGTCAGCTTCTCTTTTTAGATCGTGACCTTGCCAATGTCTCGCCTATCACGGTGAATGCTATCGTCCATCAATTTGTTGCAACGTTTGAATTGACCAGCGAAGTTAGGTTAACAGCAGCGGGGTATCTGGAGAATGGGCATATCATCGTCGATGCAGGTGAATCAAACGATACGTTTTACGATATCTCCGTCAAATGGGATTGGGGAGATGGGGGACAGACCGAATACAGTCGAAAATTGACCGCTGAACATACTTATATTCAACCGGGAAACTATCTTGTTGCCCTTGTTGTGAAAAACAACGCACCTGTGCCTGAAAGTAAGGCAGTACAACAGGCGGTTTCGGTTGTAGTTCAACAAGAGATACGTTTTGAAACAGATGGAGCCGTCATGCGCTTGATTCCCGCTGGCGAATTTGAGATGGGGGATCATTTTGGAGAAGGCCAAAGCGATGAACGTCCGGTCCACACGGTCTACCTTGACGCCTTTTACATGGACGAGACAGAGGTGACTAACGATAGATATAAAGCCTTTGTTGAGGCAACCGGACATAGAGTACCATATCACTGGGAGAATCCGGGGCCGGCCGAGCAGTTAATCAAACCGCATTTTCCCGTCGTTTATGTGAGTTGGCATGACGCGATGGCGTATGCGAAATGGGCGGGCAAACGGCTGCCAACGGAGGCTGAATGGGAGTATGCCGCACGAGGTGGGCTGGTCGGTCAACGATATCCATGGGGGAATGAAGTTAGCCATGACCACGCCAATTATAGTGGAGAAGCTGAACGTGATCAATGGTATTGGCCCGCGCCCATTAAGAGTTTTCCCCAGAATGACTACAGTTTGTACGATATGGCAGGGAATGTATGGGAGTGGTGCCTTGATGAATATGATAGAGATTTCTATGCCACGAGTCGGAGAAACAATCCTGTTGCTGGTAGATTGATTCCTTTGGAGGACGATTTTCACAACCTAAGAGACCCTCGTGTCTGGCGTGGTGGAGCATGGGACAGTGGGCCAACAAGCCTAACCGTGAGCAATCGCTTTAAGGCTGACCCCGACTTGCGCGTTCTGACGACTGGCTTCCGATGCATCTTTCCCACAAAGCCTCAACGATAAAAACAGTCCGTTGATGTGTGAATGGCATTCATGATTAGGGAAAAAGGGCTACCTTTCTCTCACAGTAGGCACTATCTGTTAGCAGGCTTTCGGCGGAAACGGTCGTACCTCTCATCCACAAGCAAATCCTTGAGATATATACGCTCGCCGTCAAGCTGATCGGAGACGTTCGCGCCAAGCACTGCGGCAAGGCTATTCATACTACTCGTGAAGGTGCTGCGAAGTTGGTCGGAGTCCCCCGTTTCAATTGCCTTGAGAAAAGCACGACTGATCCCCTCAGTTGGGTCTACAGGCGATGATGTCGGAAGTGGATGACGTACTGATTCTTCTGATGGTGTTTGCGCCGGTGGATAGGGACCATCGTAGTAGTAAGCGACCACATCATTTCCCTCAAACTTCAGGTGTCCGTGCGTCCAGAGTACACTCTCGTAGCCATCGCTATAGTAGGTTTGGCGCAGACGCGATAGGATGAGATTGGCGATGCAACCACACTCAAAACCGTATCTCACGCTGTATGCGTACGGGTTATCGCCACCATCAACGATGTCTGACGGATCACGGTGGATATAACTCGCCTCAACCCATGAAACATCACCGAACCAATACCGCATCAGATCTGTTTGGTGAATTCCCCCTTCTACAACGGTCGCCCCAGACCATTCGGCGTTTGCCGTCCAAACACGATTGGAGGGTCCTCCCAACGTTTCAGTTTTAGTGTGCTTGACCGAATGACCTTCAAGCGAACCATTCACGATCATGGTGGTCATCACGGGTTGTTTGTCGGCAAGGAACTTGTGAACCGCTTCGTAACGCGAATCGTAGCGCTGTTGGAAGCCCGCTGTGGAGATGACACCGTTTTCGCGTATCACGCGCTCCATCTCAATAGCCTCGTTTAGGTACAGGCTCATCGGTTTCTCAGCGAAAATATGGACGCCCGCGTTCGCTGCTTGGATGACTTCGCCGTTGTGTACCCCCGGCGGTAGGGCGAAATAGACTGCGTCCAACGATAGTGCCGAAAGGGTCTCCCGGAAATCTGTAGAGGTATGGATACCATCAATTCGAAATCCGTTCACATAACCCTGGATCTTCGTCTCCGCGAGGTTATCCTCGAAAGCGTCAATTAGCGCTGCGATTTCGACAAGTCCTTCGCTCCGAAGCTTCCACAGCGCGCCCAAGTGCTGTAGACCGCGCTGTCCGAGGCCGATGATTCCAACACGAGTTGATTGACTCATATACGATTCCTTTCCTGAACATTACGTTCCTAAGCTCTCGCTGTTCCAGCCTATGATTGACAACCGGCACAATTAACCATCAGATGTTTGGAAGATCTCATTGACTTTTTCTAACCCGTCCCATGCAGCGGCAAACCCGGCATACGCAGCAACTTGAAAAAAGACTTCGACAATTTCCGTCTTTGTCGCGCCGTTATTCAGCGCCATTCTTACGTTAAGTTCTAGGGCATTCACCCGACCTAAAGCCGCCAGAACCGCAATGCTACAGAGACTACGTGTCCTTAAATCTAGGTTGGGACGACTCCAAATCTCACCGCCAACAGTTCCCATTACGCACCTTTCAAAATCTGGTGATAACGCTCTAAATTTCTCTCTTAACCCATCTATTTTATCTCTGCCAATCATCTTTGCGAACTGTTCAACACCCTTTTGATATTGCTCTTCGAGCATTCTATTTTTCTCCTTCAATAATCTGACATTGAATTTGTGCCTGTGCCGAAGATCTGTCCCCCAAACAGTTACGGGACAGGCTTTGAGCACTGGGTCACCTCTATCGTTCACGCTACAAACCGGAACATTGAGCTTGGACTAAAGGAAATCGAAGTCACATCCTAAGTGTGCCTGCTCGATGTGTTGGGTGTATAGCAAACCGTAACCTCGCTGGAAGTGTGGCTCAGGCAGAACAAGCTGTTCCCGGCGTTTTGCCAATACTGCCTCATCCACTAACAACTGCAAACGCTTGTTTGGCACATCTAATTCAATCATATCTCCATCCTGTACCAAAGCCAGCGGTCCTCCGATGGCTGCTTCAGGTGCGATGTGGAGCACAATCGTGCCGAATGCGGTGCCACTCATCCGAGCGTCCGAAATGCGAACCATGTCTTTGACCCCATCCCGCAAGAGTTTCTTCGGAATTGGGAGATATCCTGCCTCCGGCATCCCCGGTCCACCGATGGGACCCGCGTTCTGCAGCACGATGACATGTTCTGGAGTGACCGGGAGATTGGGATCATCAATGCGATTGTGCAGGTCGTCTAGCGATCTAAACACAACAGCTGGTCCACGATGCGTCAGAAGATTGGGCGAAGCAGCCGACCGTTTAATCACCGCCCCCTCCGGCGCTAAGTTTCCAAAAACAGTAGCAAGCGTTCCAGATTCAAACAGCGGTGCCGTCCTCGGTTTGATCACATCCTGCCATGCTGCGGGCTGAGGCACGTCCGACAGATTGTCTCCGATGGTACTCCCCAGGACCGTTTGAGCATCTTGGTGGAGGACATCTTCGAGTAACTTCATCACAACCGGAATCCCACCCGCCTTAAAGAGATCTTCCATGTAATACTTCCCGCTCGGTTTGAGATTTACTACAACCGGGGTCTCGTCGCTGATGCGATCGAAGTCGGTAAGATTAAGTCGGATGCCGAGTCGCCGTGCAATGGCTGTCAGGTGGATAACACCATTTGTTGAACCACCAATTGCCATGAGGAGCCGGATGGCGTTCTCGAACGATTGTTCTGTCAAAATCTTTGATGGTCGGAGCTCGTTCTTGATCATCGAGACAATCGTCCTGCCCGTCGCTTCCGCGTGGCGTCGGCGTTCCGACATCACTGCGGGGATAGCAGCACCGCCGGGCAGCATCAATCCGAGCGCCTCTGCCAACGCTGCCATTGTGCTGGCCGTGCCCATCACCATACACGTCCCAGTGCTGGAGCACAAGCGACTTTCGACCTCCGCCACCTCGGCCGCATCCAAACGCCCAGCGCGATACTCACTCCAGAATCGACGGCAATCCGTGCAAGCCCCCAGTCGTTCCCCTTGATAATCACCGGTGATCATTGGTCCTGCAACCAGACAGATTGCCGGACGGTCTGCACTCACGGCTCCCATCAATTGGGCAGGTACGGTCTTGTCGCACCCACCCAACAGAACAACGCCGTCCATCGGCTGAGCGCGAATCATCTCCTCGGTGTCTATCGCCATCAGGTTGCGGAACATCATTGTGGTCGGCGCCGTGAACATCTCCCCAAGCGAAATCGTCGGGAATTCAATCGGCAGCCCACCGTGAGATAACACGCCTCGCTTCACCGCCTCAATAAGGTCGGCAAAGTTGTAATGGCAGCTATTGAAACCGCTGAAGGTATTGATGATGCCAACGATCGGGCGCTCCAATTCCTGATCCGAATACCCCATCGCCTTTGCGAACGCCTTACGGATGTAAACGCTGAACTCAGGGTCTCCGTAGTTTGTTAAGCCACGTTTGATACCCGATGACTCTTTTATCTGCATAGCGTCTTCACACCTCTCTTACGACATCGGAACGTATACGTAGAACAGCGAATTATGGGTTACAGATCGCTGTACGGCACTGGATCAGGCACCTTACAGATCGATCTGGTACACGCGCACGGCGGTATCATGAAACATAGCAGCGCGTTCGTCCCCTGAGTAGCCCGACGACAGCCGCTTGAAAGCGTTGTACATCACATTGTAGGAATATGACACCTTATCCACCGGGAAGTTACTCTCGAACATACACCGATCGGGACCGAACTGCTCAATGCAGTAGTTCATCAGCGGTGCCATATCCGATGCGAGTTCCTCCGACCCGGCGGGTGTTGTTCGATCGTGCCAGTCAAAACCGGTACGCGGCATTCCGATGCCCCCAAGTTTCATGTTGACATTGGGGCACGCCGCCACAGCCGCAATGCCGTTCCGCCAAGTGGCAAGGACTTCGTCGTCCCGGTTAGCGTAGGGACCAACCCGTAGTAAGCCTCCGATATGGTTAAGGATGATGGTTAAGTCGGGCACTGCTCTGGCGAAATCTGCTAATTCAGGTAGCTGGGGAAAATACATCCAAGCCTCAAAGGACAACCCCATACCCGCGAGAACACGCGCTCCAGCCCGAAAATTGTCAGTAGCCAACTGCCCCTCCATTCTGTGAGCGCTGGTGTTTTCAATTTCTGGATGCGGGTCCCAAGTCACGGCATGGCGGATACCACGAAAGCGGTTAGGGCTCGCTGCCTGCAATGCTTGGAGCACCGGTTCAACCTGCTCCCCAAGGTTCAGGTTAGCGTGACCGACAATTGCCGCGGCAGCCCGGCAGGGACCGTATAACCCGCTTGCACTGGCAGCCGCTAATCCTTGCACAAATTCGACTTCACCCACGGGCCGCATCTCCTCGGGCCCATCGGCGCGGTACATCGCTCTTGCCTCAACAAATACGGTGGAACGCACATTGTGACCGCTGTTCACATCATCGGCCAGCTCATGGAGCAGATATCGTTGATAAGGGACACGCTCCGTCCGGAAGTCCCAGAAATGGTGATGGGGATCACAGATAGGAATCTCCGGTTCCAGTGTTGTTTCCGGGGTTAAAGCAAGCCAGTCATTGCCTCCAAATGGCATAAAAGCACCTCCGTTGTGAGAGATAGAATTCTTGTCGTGCAATTAATGATCTTAATCTTTATTATACCGCAAGTTGCAATGTATCACAGATATACAGATGTCCATCAAGCAATTGTAGGCTCAATGAACCAAGAATAGATTGGGAAAGACTGAGTACTTGCAGTGGGTTATGATCCGCCATGCTTATTAGCCACATTGTGCTCCGCCCCGATAAATCGGGATTCAAAACTGGAGCGCGAGGATCGAATCTGCCGCCGGCCCATAGACATATCGCTCCTCATGAACATTAAAAAAACAGTTCGGTAATTTGCCATTGGCACCAGCGCGGTTGAAAACCGCGCCTACCGTGTGTTTCAAGGAAAATCGGGATTACCGATTTAAATACTTAAACTTCATCTGGAGCGAAGATCAGAATTCTTCAGTATCAGCAGCAGATCGATGCAGTTTAATACCTAGCAGCTTGATTTATTATAACCTAAGTTGCTAGTTAGCCTGTGGAGCGCGTTTCCGCACTCGCCACTAATTAGACTCACTGAAGTCACGATGCACATGTCGCCCCGCTGGGGCTTGGGTGTATGGGTATCCATATTCTATAAACATGTCGCCCCGCTGGGGCTAAAAAACAGGGTAAGTCCTCGGGCTATACACATAGCACGCCTCTGGAGCGACAGGTTGGACAGATCAACTACAACAACCCACTAATAGATTTTCAACGACTAGCAGCTTGATTTATTATATCACTCTTTCTCAATATTAGCGACAAAACAATGGGATTACAACTCAACTGCATTTATAGTGGATCTCAGAATTAATGAGACACGCCAAACCGGTGCGGTTGGAAACCGCACCTACCGGGGGCGGGCGAAAGTGTCTATTTATTTTTTGAATTCACTATATGTTGTAAAATTGGTAGAATATTGATAAGATAATCGAGGAAACTTCTGGTTTAATGTATGCGTGGAACTATCTCACGTCGTTGTCATAACGTACTTCCTCAACCCAGCGTTGGAGATCGATTATGAATTCTCAGGACGATCCTCGTAGTAACGCGCAAACGTCTACAGCCGCGTCTCCGGAGGGAACACCCGACTTCGACGCAGTCCGCAATGACTTTCCGCGGGCAAAGACCGCTGCGTACTTCGACAACGCCTCGTCACACCCACTTAGCGTTCACTCCGCCGCTGCCCTACACCGCTATATCGATTGGGTCACACACGAGGTAGGTGAACCGTGGTGGCCCCCATGGGCAGCCTCGCGGGATGAATCAAAATACCTCTTTGGGAAACTGATAAATGCCCGACCGGAAGAGATTGCGTTTGCCCGTAGCGCCGTCGAAGCAGAGAGCAACCTGCTAAACGGTATGCAACAACATCTCGCAGGCGGCAACATCGTTACACATGACCTACATTACGCTGCTTCGCTTTATAACTACAAAATGCGGGAACAGGGCTCGCCACGCTCGCACGTTGGGGAGAACGAGAGTCTCCGTATCGTCAAACACCGGGATTGGCAGATTGACTACCGCGACATGGAGCGTGCGATTGATCACAACACCAAACTGGTCGCTATCACGTTAGTGTCTAATGTAAACGGCTACCTGTCCGACGTGAAAGCTATCAGCGAACTTGCCCACGCACACGGCGCTTATCTCTATGTCGATATTATTCAAGGGGTAGGGGCTGTGCCGGTCGATGTACAAGCGATGGGCATCGACTTCGCGGCATGCTCCACCTTTAAGTGGCTTATGGGTGTCAAGGGATTTGGTTTCCTTTACGTGCGGTCAGACCTCCAAGAGAACGTGGTGAAACCCACGCAGCACTGTGGCGGTTTGGGCTTTAACTACGCGCCCTGGGTCGCAGAACCTGATCCGGATGTAGCCGAATACACATTTACACCAACCCCCGGTCCCTCCTGTTACGAAGTAAGTTACCCGTCCTACGAAGGTGCTATCTGTGCACAAGAAAGCCTGAAGTACATCCAGCGATTAGGTGTCCACAATATCCGCAACCATGTACGCACACTTACCGATCGCCTGATGGAGGAGCTGCCTGCCCTCGGCTACCCTACCATTACGCCCAAGGGGAACGAAAGCCCGATTGTGACTTTTGCGGCACCCGATCCAGCCGAAACAATGACGAAACTCAGAAACGTCGGCGTTCATGTCGCAATGCGCTACGGCAACAAGATGCGAATCGCGCCTTCTGTCTTCAACAACCAAGAAGATGTCTCCCGTCTGTTAGAAGCACTCGCATAGACGGCGTGGAATCAGGGTGGAAATCGCTCGTTATAATGCTTGTTTTTACAGAAACAGGCTTTGGTTAAGGAGGAAAAAATGACAGAAAAGTTCTGGTTTAATCGTATGGTTGAACATTGGAGCATCCCGGAGCGCATAGATCTGGTCGAACATGTGAGAAGAGCGAAGTTGCAGGTTGTGCAGGTGGGAACCTTTGGACCAATGTTTTACAGTTTAGCAGATGACCCTGAAGTCAACCGTCATTGGGTGGGTATGCCCTTAGTTGGTGTAAGGGAAAACCTTACTCGCGCAGCGGAACTTATCCCTCAACTCCAAGCTGCTGGAGCGCGGGTTGTCGGGCAGATGAGCATGGCATGGAACTACGGAAACCACGAGAGCGGACACGGACTGTTCGGTGCGTGGGAACGAATCTGGACGGAAGCGCTTCTCGGTGAGGCTCCATGCGCCAACGCAGAAGACACCCAACAACGACTCGCTGACGGATCGTTGCGACGCTGGGACATCGAAGGACGCCCATACTTGACATACAGCGGTTGTATGTGTAACCCACATTGGCTTGGCACACTGAAACCGATGATAAAAAAAGCGATCGAGTTGGGAATAGATGGATTCAATGTGCATCACAACTTCGAGCACTTCTGTCGGTGTAACTATTGCCGTGATTACGTGCGAGCCAAGCTAGAGGAAGCCTTTGATAGCGAGGATTTGCGACGGATTTTTGGCAGACGAGACCTCGCCGAAGTCTCAGAACTCCTCACACCGCACCAAGACTGTCCAGAGAATTTACGGCACCGGTTTCAATTGATCGTGAACCGCGCAACCCACCTACGCCGGAAAGAGGCGCTTGACGAAATATACGTTGCATATGGCCGTTCATTGAATCCAGATCTCCTGTTGGCGCAATGGTATCACAAGTACGATTTCCACCCGCACGATGAGCGCAGCCTTCTGCCAAGCCAACTGTGGGCAAGAGATGAGGATTATATCTGGTACAGTCAAGGCGGATATAAGGGGATGAGTGCCATCGATCATGGATATTTGGCGGATATGGGACTGCCCGCTCGGTTCATCTACGCAGCTGGCGGCGGTAGACCGTTCGTTATTAACAAATACGATTCCCGTCGCTTGCGACTGTCCATTGCCGAAGCTGCAGCAAATCACGGCGCAGCACTCGCGTTTCATTGGGGCCATGATGAAAACCCGGATTTTGCCATGGAGGATTACTACGCGCCTGTTATTCGCTATCACCGTTTCCTCGCAGACCATGAAACCCTGCTGCATCCCGCCCAACCGTGGGGACAGATTGCGCTGGTCTACCCGCGCCGCTCGGAGTTAGAGGACGAAGCGGGCTGTCTAGAGCCCCTCAAGCGGATTGGTCGGTTATTGGAGGACAGACATCTGCTGTTCGACATCATTCTCGATGAGCAACTCCTTGATTGTGCAGCTAACTATCACGCACTCATCTTACCAGATGTAAAACGTCTGTCACCGGAGGAAGGCGCACACCTCAAACAGTTGGTCGAAAGAGGTGGAAAACTTGTCTTTACAGGGGATACCGGTAAGTATCAACTTGACGGAGAACCTTACCCGGAAGGGCTGCTATCGGATTGGGGATTGCACACGGACGAAAGTCACGAGGGGACAAAACCAGAAGATGTGTACTACCTCCCAACGGCCGAGTGGGAACCTGACTCAGTAGAGGTAGATGGCGCACAACTCCCGGTGTATCCGACCTTCGACAACGACGTTTTCGGACAGGATTTTATTAGAAATTTAGAACGGCTGCTTGAAGACACCTACCTAGAAACAGATGCCCCGTGGTTCGTTCGGGTACGTGCTTGGGCACCCGAAGGACATACGGTTCTGGTGTTGCATTGGGTCAACTACAAGCAGGACGAGGAAACGGACATCGAAACACCGCAACCGGTTGGACCGGTTCGGGTAGACTGCAAGGTTCCGGGGGGTTATGTGGTGCAAAAGGTGGAGTGGATCTACCCGGAGAAGCAAGGTTCGGTCGTCCTGCCTCATGAAACGGTTGGGGGACGGATCCATTTCACCATTCCAAGCGTGATTGTCTACGGGTTGAGTGTGTTGTACTTACGGAAGGCTTGAAAGCATGGAAATTATTCCTTTCGTGCTCTTTATCGTCTGCTGCCTCGCTATCGTCGGAGCGCTTTTTGGGCTTTTCTATCTTTTAACCCGTTTCGGTCAGGGCGAATCCCATGAATTACGCTCCGTCCGCTGCCCACAATGCCAGACCCAACGAAAGCCGAAAAGGACAGGAAAGGTGAGAAACCTTGTTGAAAAAGAACTCGAATGCCCGGTGTGTGGTTACATTTCGTGGGATATTCCACCCCGAACCGACCTTTCCGCACGTCCAACGGACAAAACGGAACACAATACATGAACCGACAGGCTAAAACCGCGACAAGATTTCAAGCCGATGCTTATTCTTCCGCTTCACCGTCCCAGTAGCTTACGTTATCGTCTTTGCGGAAGAGGCGCCCTGAAACGTAGGGAAACACTTTGTTGGAGTCAGGATATTCGCTGACCCCATGAGGTTGAGTCATCCCCACGGCAAGCACTGTGCACGCCGCTTTCCCCGTATTGACTATTTTGTGGGCGCCCGCCTCCCCCGGAGGAAAGGCAATGAAATCTCCTACCGTAATTGCAAGATCGCCACGCGGGGTCTGTAGCGTACACTCGCCCTCCATCACATAGAACATCTCCTCGCTGAAATGGTGGAAGTGCATCGGGAAGCTGGCGTTGTTGGGGTGTAAGCGGATGAGTCGATATCCCAACAGTTGCGCCCCTATGAGCGGATCAATATCTTTATCCTCAAAGTTGTAGGGTTCAGGGGCATCCCTTTTGACCCAATCGATCTCATCAATGTTGATTCGATTAATATAGATATCTGTGCGGCGTTGGAGGCATTCAGCTAAGCGCTGATGCGCATCTTGGAGAATGGAGTGGCCATCGCCCACCAGGATCGCATCAAACGGCAACGCAAGGATTTTCCGCAATTCCAGCGCGGCTTTCGATGGATCTTCCAATTTTTCATCTGCCAGTAGCGTCAAGGAGCCGATCGGTTCCCCGACAACGAGATCCCCTGACAGTACCGCACGCTTTTCGGTGAAGTAGAGCGCAATCTCTCCCGGACTCTTCCCGTAACGCAGATGAATTGCTTGCAATCCGGGTACAATCTCCTCACCATCGGCGATCTGCCGATCGGCTGCGACCTCTAACGCATCCGCATCTGCCTCGTGGATAATAATATCAGCTCCCGTGCGTTTCCTAAAGAATTCCGCTTCCCGTTCGTGGTCACTATTGGTAAGTACAATCAGTGACGCTCCGCCAAGTCCATCAAATTGGTTCAGATCCGCATCAATCATCGGCACAGGATCTATGAGGACATTACCTTGGGACCGAACCCACAAATGTCCGTTGAAATCAACCTGGCGCATTTCACTAAAAACTGACCAACTGTAGATGTCATCGAAAATAAGTCGTTTCATTGCAGTCCTTTCCGTCACTGGAGCGAGTGGACATTTGGAATGCCATGTTCTCGTTACCTAATCTTGCGGGCAATGCCCCATCCTTTAGGTTGGGAGCAGTTGGGGCGAAGCCTATGTAGTCCGCCCCAAGCGTGTTAGTTAGTGAAAAAACGTTGAAATTGTAGGTAAAATGTGGTATACTTCTTCTGGCTTTCGTGAGGGTGCTTCAACCCTACCGCACGGTAGGGACCCTCACAATCCATTGAAGCGGACATGAAAGCCCGAAAGCTAATCTACCATGAAGACCTATAAGTTCAAGTTGTATGGCAATCACGGGAATTGTGAGTTGCACAAGACGATTGATAGCCATTCCCATGTGTGGAATCACTTTGTGGCGTTGTGTCGCCGATACTACGCTATCTATGGCAAGTATCCGGGCAAGAAAGCCCTGATGCGGCACTTAACCAAGTTGAAACGGCTGCCCCGATTTGCCCATTGGCATCAACTGCCGAGTCAATCATTGCAAGACGTAATAGACCGACTTGATAAAGCGTATCAGAAAAAGTTTTCAAATCCGAGACGTTCTGGCCGGCCTCGTTTTAAGAAGCGCAAAGTATACAAATCGTTTACGCTCAAACAAGCCGGTTGGCAACTGTTACCGGGCAACTGTATCAAGATAGGAAAATATATCTATTCCTATTTCAAATCCCGTGATGTGTGTGGCAATCTGAAACGTTGCACAATCAAACGGGACGCTATTGGCGACATCTATATCACGATTCTCACAGACTACGAAGAACCTGACCCCAATCGACTCACGACGGGTAACAGCGCGGGGTTTGATTTCGGTCTGAAACGGTTCCTCACCGGTCATAATGGGCATGATATAGAATCACCTGAGTTTTTCAAACGGAGTATCAATGCTATCAAACGTGCGAACCGAGCACATTCACGAACCGAGAAAAAATCAAAGAACCGAGAACGTGCACGGCTTGACTTGTCACGGAAACATCGCAAGATTGAACGCCAACGAGAAGATTTCCACTGGAAGTTGGCACACCAACTCACCGATGAATATGATGAAATACGGCTTGAGGACTTAAACCTACAGGGCATGAAGTCGCTTTGGGGACGCAAAGTCAGTGACTTAGGCTTTGCCGATTTTGTGAAAAAGTTGGTGTATATTGCACAAAAGAAGGGTGTCAAAATCACCTTCATTGATAAGTGGTATCCTTCGAGTAAAACCTGCTCAACTTGTGGTGCTGTCAATGAAGCGTTGAATCTGCGTGATAGAACATGGCAATGCATCGATTGTGGCACAACTCATGACCGAGACCGTAACGCTGCCATTAACATCTACAGGGTAGGGACATCTATCCATGAAGGAGAGGACGTAAGAGGCGGCTTGCCGTCCTGTCCTTGTTGATAGCGCAATTCGACTCCCGACGGGGTGACGGATAAGCATCCCCACCCTTGAGGGTGTGGGAGTATGTCAATGATTAATTTCTACGACCCAGCCTCTTGTTTTGGCAGGTTTGTATTCCCCGCCGCGCAGATACTCCGATGTATGCCAGAAACACAGATGCTTGCCATCCGGCAACCAAGTGACGGCAGACAGAGAAAGCGTCGTACGTGCAACCGGCAGGCTCCGATTTGTCTTACGGTCCAAGACCCATACTTTCCACCGTAGCCCCATACAGTCCTCGCGCTCCATGTATGCGAGGCGATCTCCTTGTGGTGACCACGCTGGGGAAGTATGCTTCAGAACCTGTCTGCTGTCCAAGGCACTTGCAGCCCCCGTCTCGGAAACATCCACAATATGGAGCTGTTTGTCAAGCGCCGGGTCTGGTTTCGGATTACCCCTAAGAACATAAGCGAGATGTCCACCGTCCGGTGCCCATGCGATTTCTGTGACACGCTGGGATTGGGTCGGGATCTCCTTGACCTTGGTGCCATCCGTATTATGAATCCGAATCCGAGAATGCCCCGACTCGTAATGCTGATGGTCTAGGCCCACTGCGATACGTTTGCCATCGGGCGACCATCGCGGGGGGTCAAGATAGCTGAATGGTATAATTCGGCCGTCAATAGGCACACGCGCCATTGCCGTAAGGTCGGTTTTGTCGATATTAATTCGATAAATGACGTCTATTCCTTCTTCCCATCGCCTAAACGCAATCTGGTTGGCTGTGGGGGACCACGCGGGCGCATCGCCTTGTACGAGTTTAATCACACGTAAGGTTTGCCAGTCGATTGCCCAGATATAACTCTCGTTGAATTCATCGTACGCTTCAAAGGCGATAAAGTTGCTATCAAGCGACCACGATAGATGAGGGTTGAAGAAGGCGCCCCTATACAGTCGGCGCGATTTCTTTGCCCACGCGTCGGAGATCCAGAGCTCGCTCGCCTGCCAATACTGTCCAGACAGGTTGGTCCGTTTCAAAAACGCGAGTCTCTTGCCATCAGGCGACCAGTGCGGATACTCCGCCCCTTCTATTAGTTCCAAGGTACGGTTATGTTTGGAGGTTGCCGTGTTGAACTGGATATCATCAGTTAGCGCAAACACACCGATCCCCCCTACGTCCATCCAACCCACGTCGCCGTTTGGCAGTTCAACGTGATACCATTCCCCGGCTTGATCCAGAATCGGGAGTGTTACTCCGTCGTTGAGCGTCAATTTGACCGTGGAGGCCGCGTCTTTCTCTGTGTATACGGGAGCTTGATCTCGCACTACCGTACCCACCGGTAATGCCTCTTCCTCTTGTGATCCGACAGCCGGACCAGCCTCATCATGCGATAGTACAGTTTGAGGGACCTCACCTTCGTAATTGGTAAAGGCATACACATATCCATCATCAGATGTTACATAAAGCACGCCAGCGGAAATGGCTGGCGCAGCGTCAATAAATCCTTTCGTTGGATAAGACCATATCTCCTGCTGAGATTCAAAATCTAAGGCGTGAATTCGATTGTCTCGGGCTCCAATGTACACCACACCGTTAGCGATTGCAGGATAACTGTAAGTCAGCGGGATGAGCTTTCTCCACATATCGACATTATGTTGTGGAGAGATGGGGCGCAACTGTCCTTGTGAACACACGTATTCAACGCCATCGATATACACCCGCCCCATTGACTGCGATTCCAATTCGCCGGTTGTCGCATCAATAACGTAGATCTTCTTGGTGTATGCCCCGATATATAGTCTCCCTTTTGACAAAATTGGTGGGGAATCCATCCATGTTTCCGACCGAAATTCCCAAAGCCATTCGCCAGTTTCGGCATTGAGGGCGTAAATATGGTTGTCTCGCGCGCTAAAATAGACCCGGTTATTCCAGACTGCCGGTGCGTACCGGATTATACCACCAGATTTGAAACTCCACTTGATCCCCCACTGTTTTGCGTCAAGCGCGTAAAGCCTGTGATCTGTGGAGGCAACGTATACCATTCCATTGGCAATGACGGGACCTGCTTGAATGGGTCCCCCAGTTTTGAATTTCCAGAGCAGCTCGAGCGGAGGTTTGAGTGTTTGGTCAGGGCTTCTGCCAGAAAAGTGCAAATCGTACATGAACATCGGCCAATCTTCAGGGCGGGTAGCGACGGGTGGAACGATTGGCTGACTTTTCGGTGGGGTTTCCGTTTGGGCTTTTGGTTTCGAGGTTGGTTGGGTCTCCTGATCTTGGGACTGGCATCCCCAAAACAGGAAGAAACTCATTAAAAGCAGGATAAACTTCCGATTCATATATCCTCCGCGGTATGGAAGCCCTAAGCTTGCAATTTTCGACTAAATTCTGGAAAAGTATAGCATTCCGCTGAGAGGGCGTCAATAGGAAATTCGCGAAGGCAGTCTCAAGGGATAGAGAGAAGGATTAGAGGAAAAGAGAGTATACGGTTTTTCAAGCGTGCTTACCGCCAGGTTTGCTTACTGAAATGCTGTGTTCTTCAACGTTCTGCTGCTGGTTTAAGCGGGATCATGATGACATCTCGCACATCGAATTAACCTCTTGAGATTGCTTTATAGCAAATTGAAAAAATAAGTGGACACTTTTCCAGCGGGTATGCCTGCATAATCGGGGCTAGGAAGCCCCTCCCACAGTGCACAAAGAATTGTAACATTTACTATAAATCGCTGAAATTCGCTTGTCCAAAATGAGGCTTGGCGAGCCAAGAGGCGATCTCGGTTAATAACAATTCCCTCGAAAGTGTTAGATTTTGTGAGATTTTTGGGGATAACTAACGGATTCCCCTATTGCCTACTGAATCATTGACAGCAAAGCGTCAACGTTGCTTTGCCTGCATATCCCTGTTCCCTTGCGACAGTAAGAAACTCCCGATCGAATACTTCAACTGTCAAAGATTCCCCTTTGGCGTTTCTCGGTGAAACCCAATGCATAGGTCGCTCGCCAAAACAGGGTGTCAGATCTACGAGATCGAGGTTTTGCAGGAGATTCCACGCCATTACCTTCAGGTCGTAGCGTTCTTGATCATAGTAGCGTGTATCTGTCAGGTTGCGATACGAGTAGAGCAGATCCTCAAATTCCAGTGATGCAAATCCGTCCTCTAGCGCACCGGCGAAGTAGGCGTAAAACGCACCGCTGCCAATGCCGTACAGTCCAATTTGATCAACGTCGGACCGTGTGCGGAGATAGTCGTATCCGCACAGGACATCAAAAACACGCAAGCCCATCGTAGAAATACCTAACATCATCGCATCTGATCCAAGTTTATATTCACCCCCGTGCGGAGTGCCGCCTCGGTTGAATGGACGGACCTGCACGCCGCCGATACCCCGCGGGTCAAACACAAACAGTTGCCGTCCGGAAGCCAGTCGGTTCTCAAGCCATTCCCGTTTATCGGGGCTATCAGCTGTCCCATTTTCAAAGAGAATCAGGTCGGTCCCCTCAACCGGAGTACCTTCAAGTGGATGTATAAAAACGCCAGCGACGATCATATTAGCCTCACTGAAGAAAAAAATCTCCTCTGTTCGGTATCCATCGACGATGTTTTCCGCGAGGATTCGAGGATAGATCTTTCGATTCCGCCCTTCCGGGATGCCGAGAACTTGCGATATTGTCTGCCGTATCTGATCGGTGTTAGCGTTAATGGGAGGTCGGGCAGCGCGTGACTCTTCCAACCGTTCCCGATTCAGGTCAAACACTGTTTTGCCCTTCGGATACAGATCGAGCACTTGACCGTTTGGTGTCGCCCACAGTGCTTCATCAGGCAAGGTTTCCGGCTCACCGGTTATAAAGTCGGGCAATTCACCACGAAAATGTCCCTTATACCAATTGACACAGGCCTGACGCAGATGTGGAGAATAGGCGTGCCGTGTTGGCGCTATTACGATGTCAACGTTGTCTTCAGCCCCATAGAGCGCATAGATCCTTTTGGCTCTGTCCACAGCTTCGATTGCACCCTCAATGGGAAAATAATCGTAAGCCGCTGCACCGACCAGTACTGGCTTGGGCGCCATAGCGGTGATATAGTCATCATGATCAGGACCGTTAGCAAAACAACCGGGCACAATCTGTTCGCCGTCCTGCGCCTGTCCCGTCTTCATGTACGACTCCAATGTCATGACGAAGGTACAGGGGACCGCTGCCGCAAACCGCGGTTCGCTCATCATCAGCAGACAAGACTGTGTGCCACCACCCGAATTGCCGGTTAAGCCGATGCGTGTCGGGTCAACTTCGGGGCGCGTTTCTAAGTAATCGATCCCGCGCATCACATCCCAGATGAAGTGCCGCCCAATGCTCGCGCCGCCGAGCGTGAATTGCAGCCCCGCATAGGTGTGCTCCGTTGTGCAGCCGCCGATAATCCGCTCCCCCTTCGCAGGATCGAAGTATTGGAATCGCTCACCCTGTCCCGGCGGATCGACCGCAAGCACGACAAAACCGTTGGCAGCAAGGTCGACACAGACAGCTTGATACGTCGGGTAGGATTTGCCCAGATCGCTATGTCCATGCACAAAGACCACGGCGGGTTGAGGTGACACAATGCCTTTCGGGACATATAACGCAGCCGTGACGTAAAACTCTGGTAGGCTCTCATAGATCAACTTTTCGATCGTGAACGCGCCGCGATCAACGCTGCCCGTACATTGGACGTTTAGTGGCGTACGTTCTTCCGGCAAGCCGCCGATAGCTATCATAAAGTGATCTCGCACCCGTTTGCGGTGTTCCTCAAAAGCAGGGATCGACATCAACTCTGCCTTTTCTACCTCCTGCCGACGGAAATGTGCTTCCGCTCGGCGGCGCAGATCATCGATCATCTGGTCTGAGACATCGTAGTAGCCGTTCACATTGGGACTAAGCGTTCGCATGGTTAAGCTCCATTCAATTGATGCGTAATGCGTAAAACGTAAAAGACAATCTGTGAGACACGGATCCCCGCTGTTAGTTGTTTTGGAACTTCAACGGTCAGACAAATTTCAGAGCGCGATGATTTTACCGCTCGCTGCAGATTCGTATCCCGCGCGGATCACAGCGACCGATTGTGTGGCGACTGTGGCGTTCATTTCGCTCTCTCGCCCCGCTTCGATACAATCCACGAACGCTCTCATATCTGGACCCTGCTGCTCACCCGCTTGATCCACGCCCACCCACTGGCGTTTAGGGATCATTCCCGATTCGGTTTGTGTGCTTGACCACATTCCCATCGGATCCATCGGATGCGGTGGTGTCTGTCGGAAAGGTTCTTCGTCCGCAAACACTTCAAGGCGCGGTTGTGCGCCATCAAATGCCAATGTGCCATGCGTACCGATCAGATGTAGCCGTTGAACCCCACCTTTAGGATGGCTCATCCACCCCGCACGTCCACCAATGATTGTTGCCACAACACCATCTTCCAGCGTCATCATCAGTGCCCCGAAATCCTCAATATCGCATGAGATATGCTCCTCAAAGAAGTAGTTGGCGGTCGTGCCGAAAACTGTTTCGACCCGTTTCTGCGTGAGCCAATTAATCAGCGATACAGGATAGACACCAACATCAAACATTTCTCGTTTCGCCTCGATGAAGGTGTATCTCTCAACGGTCGGCTTTTCGATTCTTTTGCGCCCTACCGGCGCGGTACCAACATGTCCCTTGGCAAAAAGCACATCGCAGTGGACCGCGCGGAGTTCTCCGATTTCACCGTCCTCCAGAGCCTTTTTGGCAGCTTGCGCCCACGGGGTGTGCATGTTAGTGAACATCTGGTTACAGACACCGGCTTTCTCCACGGCTGCTGCAATCGTCTGCGCATCCTCAACGCTCATTGCCAACGGTTTATCCAGATAGAGGTGTTTTCCGGCTTCAGCACATTTCACATTCACACGGCCTCGTCGCTCGTTCTGGACGCATGAACTGACGATATCGACATCATCACGTGCCAACGCTTCGTCCAGATTGGGAATATAGGGAATCTGCAAATCTTCGGCAAGTTGTCGATTCAATTTTACATACTCAGGAGGCGCGTCAAGTTCGTCGGCTGCGGCAATGAGTTCGCACCGTTCATCTTCGGCAAAGCAGCGGGCGTAGCTTTCCTGATGTGTCCGTCTTCCACCAAGCACCAATACGCCATATTTTCCATTTTTCATTTTAACCCTCCATCACATTGACCGGTTGTTTGGTTTCTAGCCCCTGACGAATTGTATCTACTAGCGCTTCGCCACCGCTGAAGGTGAGTGGTGGATTCATCAGGCGATAGGGACCGGTAGGCGTTTCGTGATAGATGATTCCGTTGTTTCCTACCAATCTTAAATCGACGACGACCTCTCCATCCGCCGGGAGACGATTCACACTTAGTAGCGCGGACTGTCCGCCGGTGTACTTCACCATAGCAGTAATCTGTGTTGTATCTGCGCTGTCTAGCGCGTAGATCTGTTCTGGCGGGTCGGGCATCCAGTTATTGGCAATCTCCGTCAAGGCTGCAACGCCAGCTACGGTTTCAGCTGCTTCGATCGGTGCATGTACGATGCAGCGTAAAAATACGGGGCTGCCAATTCGTCCCTCATCGATCACGGATTGGACCGATTGTTGAAGTGACTGTATCATAGGAGTACCTCCATTGATAGTAATATCATTGATGCTATCCCAAGCACGGCAAGAAACTTTCGCGAAACGAGATCTCAAATTCCCACTCAATCAGCAGAGCGGAAAATCTTGCGTTTGCTTGACCGTATTTGGTAGCTGTGCTAAAATGCGCTTAGATATTATTGAAAGCTATAGTAGATTTCTTGTGGTTATGTGCTCGATATGTCTCAATGCACATGACATGCTTTACATAAGGAGCGAAAGTAATGCGTGGAAAAACCTTAGAACAGTTGGTCGCCGAAGCCCAAGCGCAAATTGGACACACCTCTGCAGAAACACTGAAAACAGCTATTGAGAACAACGAACCCGTTGTCATCCTAGATGTGCGTGATGAAGAACTGTATGACGCCGAACACCTACCCGGTGCGATCTCACTTCCCCGCGCAGCTATTGAGTTAGAAATTGATGAAGTTGTCCCTGATCAGGACACGCACATCGTCGCACATTGTGGTGGCAACACCCGCGGATCCCTGTCCGCACATACGCTTCAAATTATGGGATACAAGAACGCATCCGTACTGACGGGAGGGTTCCGAGGCTGGGTAGCTGCGGGTCTCCCAACTGAAAAAGGAGATGAGACTGATAAGTAGTAGTGTATCCGCCCGGATATCTTACCATCAGCTGTTTTTTATCGTAGCATAGATAGAATACTGTGTCAATCGTTATCTTCGACGACGGGCAATAGAGGCAATAGAGTGGAGAGCAGTTGTTAGAGATTAAACCCAATATGAGAAAGGACGTACAGTATGCAACAGATCGAGAAAATCTTAATCGGCTTTGGTAATGTTACTTGGGGCCCCTGGCTGCTGGTCTTGCTCTTGGGTGGCGGCGCTTTTTTTCTTTGCTATTCCCGGTTTCTGCCTTTTCGATACATTCGGCATGCTATTAACATATTGCGTGGCAAATACGACGATCCCAGCGACCCCGGTGATATCTCGCACTTTGCAGCGCTATCTAGCGCCTTGGCAGCAACGATTGGGGTTGGAAATATCGCTGGTGTGGCAGTCGCTGTAACAGTGGGTGGACCGGGTGCTATCTTCTGGATGTGGCTCAGTGCCATAGTAGGAATGGCAACGAAGTTCTTTACCTGTTCTCTCGCTATCATGTATCGAGGTACAGACAGCCAAGGCAATCCGCAGGGCGGACCTATGTATGCAATTGTGGAGGGACTTGGAAAGAAATGGAAACCCTTAGGGGTATTCTTCTGCGTCGCTGCGCTGATAGGTGCGTTGCCTGCGTTCCAAGTGAACCAGCTTGTTCAAATTATCCGCGACGTTGTCTTTATCCCAAACGGCTGGGTGGGTGAGTCGCACTTTACCTTTGATCTGATAGCGGGCATCATCATCGCAGGATCGGTCGCGCTGATTATATTCGGTGGTATTCTACGGATTGGGACGGTGGCTTCAAAGTTAGTACCCGGGATGTTGATACTCTATATGGCAGCCGCTGTGTGGATTCTTGCGCTCAATTACGCCAATATACCGAAATGCCTTTGGTTAATCATCACAGATGCTTTTTCTGGGCAAGCTGTCGCTGGTGGGGCGATTGGTGCCGTAATCATGACCGGCGTACGTCGGGCAGCCTATTCCAACGAAGCGGGTATCGGAACGGCAGCGTTGGCTCACGGTGCCGCGAAGACCACCGAGCCGGTTCGAGAAGGACTTATCGCGATGCTTGGTCCCGCGATCGACACGCTTATTGTCTGCACCATCACAGCACTCATTATCCTCACGACGGGCGTATGGCAGAGCTCCGAAGCGAACGGCATTACCCTGACAGTGATGGCTTTTAACAAAGCGATGCCCGGCATCGGACCGTATCTGCTCACCCTTTGTGTGGTATGTTTCAGTACTAGCACCATGTTTGCCTACTCGTACTACGGTGCAAAATGTATGGGATTCTTAATCGGTGCTGAACGCCAACACATCTACAACTATTTTTATGTAGCATTGATGGTGGTGGCCGCTGTGGTCTCTTTGGACGCCGCAATCGGCCTCATCGACGGTGCTTTCGCTCTCATGGCGATTCCAACGATGATCTCTACACTTCTGCTAGCGCCAAAAGTGATGCAGGCAACGCGAACATATTTCGACCGATACGATGATATAATCAGATCGTAGCAGTTTACGGCGGGATATGATTTGAATCTCTGCAATTGCTGAAGTTTACCCCAAGCGGGGGATTTGCTAAGTTTGATGGACTTGGCATTCCCTCGCTTTTTTTATGCCAAGCGTAGAAATGCTTCAGAAGTAGGACTTACGCAGGTGAACGCTCAACGTCTCCGTTCCGAGGGTCTTTGACTTGGAGTTCGGCGATTTATCCTTGATAGAGGTGGGAGGGGCATCCCTGCCCCGATACGCTCCATTCATTGTGGCACTACAATAAGGTCTCAGGTTTGTAGTAGGGCGATTTATCGCCCGTCCGACGCGCAATGAATTGCGCTACTACGAGCCGAAGTGCGTAACTCCTAAGAGCCTGTTTTAAAAGTGAAACGGTCATCTTTAGAAAGGTGTTCACATGTCGCCCCGCTGGGGCTTAGGTTCTTTATCTGTCCTGTTTTCTATAAACATGTCGCCCCGCTGGGGCTAAGAGGCTGTTTTAAGAGTAGGTGAAACGGTCATCTTTTACCATTCTAGGTGCAAAATCAACCGATTTTCAGAGTATTTACCCGTAAAATCACAATTTTCAGAGATTATTTGGATTTTTCAAACAGGTTCTAAGAAGATATATAATGGCAGCTTATGATCCATCGGTTAAGAACTTGATTGCTCCTCGCACACCGTTTTCTGTATCGAATGCTGGGAAATAGGCGTTTTATGAAACTGAAATTATAACTGATAGATCAAGGTTCAATTGACAGACAATCAATACTCAAAAAATTACACAGATGGAGTGCTATGACATGAAAATTCGGAAAAATCTTATAAGCACGGTGTTGAGCACACTCTCCCTTATCGTTTTCAGTTTATCGCTCGTGGAAGCAGAATCGGGTATCAAGAACCGACAGGTCTTTGTCGGGACAAGCGCACGCGCGATAGGGATGGGCGGCGCGTTCACGGCTGGCCCTGCATCAAGCGATAGCTCATTCTGGAATCCCTCGTCGCTGGGGTCATTGGACTCGACAGAATTATCTCTCATCGGACTCCCCTTCCCCACATCGGCAGACGATCGCGAAGGGGCTTTCTCGCTGGGATTAAATCCGCAGCAGCTTGGAATTGCTGCAAAGAATATAGGGAATTTCTCAGTATCCTCCTGGTTTGATGGTTGGGGAAATGACGCTGAGAAAAACCGAATGGTACTTGTAGGATATGGAGCTTCCCTAGGTAAAGGTATCGCTGCCGGTACAAACCTACGCCACTATCGTCATAGAAGCAACGTTACACCCCGATACGCTTGGAGTTTTGACCTCGGTATCCGCTTCGTTCGTGAACTGGACGGTCCCGGGGAAAAAGTCACGTTCGGTTTGGCTCTCGAAGATTTAGCGGGACATATCTGGGAGAACGCAGAAACCGTCGCAAGAATACCCACCGTGACACGCGTTGGCGCGGCTCACTCGATCAATCCGTACACAACTCTATCTGGAGATTTTGTACTGCACAACGATACACGTATTTACTTTGGAGACCGTCTGCGCACACACCTCGGCATCGAACGTTGGCTGTTTAAGAAAGGATTGGGACTGCGGCTCGGATACACAGCGGTGCCCAATCGACTCACAACCGGTGAGTGGTCTACAGGTTTAAGCATTCAGAGTTCCTCCGGACAGCTTGATTACGCTTACGTCCGAGGCAGTGAGTTGGAGGGCGCGATGCACTGGATCTCTGCCACCTTGCGCTGGGGCGAAGGAGCTGTTGGTATCCCTGTTTCGCGTCCCCCAGTCGTTCAAACGCCACCGACTCCGCCAAAGAAGCCTGCACCGATTGTCATGCCCAAGCCGATTCCTACTGCCTTGCACATCTCAGAGAAAGTAATTTCTCCTAACGGCGATGGTGTGAAAGATCAGATCGCGTTCAATCTTGAAATTTCCGAAGATAAGTCGTGGGAATTGGAGATTCGGAAGCAAACAGATCGAGGCGTATCAAAACGGATTCTACAGCGCTATGCTGGCACTGGCTTACCTTCGACTAAGATAATCTGGGAGGGTGAGGACGACGCAGGTGACCGGGTGAGCGACGGAATATACATTGCAAGGTGGTTCACTGTCGATGAGATTGGCAACCGTCAGCTGCAGAGTGAGGTAAAAATCACTGTTGATACAACCCCCGCCTCGCTTGAGATATCTGCAGAGCCGCCTATCTTTGCAACGACCGGTGTGACAGATCCTGGCAAGGAGACCGTTCTACAAATGCCGAAAGTGCATCTTCAAGCGTCAGATTCAAATCCGCTCGCCCGCTGGGCGCTGCAATTCTTCGATGAGAATCAAGAATTGGTGCAGCACATTGATGAAGAAGGTGAACCTTCCGACACCGTTGTATGGAATAACTGGAAACAATCGGATAGTGTTCAAAAAGCTACCTACCGCTGTGTGGTGACAGTGCATGACATTGCGGGCAACCGGAGCACGGGTGAAGCATCGTTTTCGACCATCCGGGTTGATAAAAAAGACACACGCCAGGATGAACAAGAGGTTGTAGGAGCGCCAAATAAAGAAAAACAGGAAGAAGTAGCAATCTCCGACACACCGCCGAAATACACCATAATGGTCGGTTCATTCCAAAATCGCAGGAACGCTGAATCGCTTGTTGATTCACTGGAAGCGTTGGAATTGGGAGCGAAAGCCCATCTCACGGAGGTGACGGTCCGATCAAGACTATGGTATCGTGTGACGCTTGGAGGCTTTCACAGCAGGGAGGATGCGGCAGAACTCAGCAGCCAAGTCGTAGCATTGGGGATGGAACCGTTGGTGATTACGAATGCATATTAATGTGAGATTCTACAGACATATCGCTCCGCTGGAGCGAAAGACTGGAACCTTGACGGGCGGGGGACCCCGCCCCTACGGGAAGGTCAATGGATTTTGAATGCTTAGGTGAAGTCTGTTCTACAACGGACGATTCGGCGTTGGCTTCGGATTCCTTGTTTTTCGCCGACTGCTGATTACCTTTACAATAGCAAAACCCACCAACACAATTGCGATTGGCACACCCCACCGCTTGATTAGGCCATAGACCTGTTCCTGCCTCAAATAGTTCAGGTTGGCGTGTGCTTCATCATAGCTGGTGTCTAAGGCGAGTGCGGTTTCAAAGTATGTTTTTGCCTTTCTGAATTCCCGCTTCTTGAAGTGAATAACGCCCAGATTATTATGTGCCTCGGCATTATCGGGGGCAACGGCTATCAATTTTTCATACGTGCTGATCGCCGCTTCGATATCCCCCGTAGCGCCTTGCTCCCACCCAACTCGCATCAGTGTTGCTCCCAGATTCTGATGCGCTGGTTGGCACGCCGGATCGTACACCAACGCCTGTTGGTAACACGCGAGCGCTTGTTCCCAATCCCCCTCACGGGCGTATTCTGATCCCCAGTTGTTTAACGTGGTTCCCAGTCCAATTCTCGCAGCAGTATAGTCAGGGCTAATTTGGAGCACCCGCTGATAGAGGTCGAAGGCTTTCTGGTATTCCCCACAGAGGCTTGCGTTGCGGCGAGATCTGACAGGAGGATATCCGAGAATGGGAATCGTTTCAGTCCCCGCTCAAAGCATTTGAACGCTTCCGAAAATTGGTCTGTCTTCAGGTAGTGGACGCCCCACCGGTGGTATGCCGCGAGCAGGTTTTGGTTCAGCGTCGCGGAACCCGGATCAAAGGTGAGTGCTCGCTGAAGGGAATTCACGGCTTGACTAAACTCCTCCTGAAGTAGCCAGAGTGTCCCAAAGCACCAAACACCTCAGCCGAAGGTGACGTTGTCAATGCTTGTGTGTAGTGTTTGATAGCTTGGTCGTATATCCCCTTCTGTTGGAAAATTTGGGCAATTTGCACCGATGAGACGCCGAGTTGCGGTTCGAGTTTGAGAGCATGTTGCAATGCGTTAATTGCCCTGCGATAATCGCCTAGATCCGCGTAGACCATACCGATGAGATAGTGGTTGCCAGCAACGGTCGGATCATCCTCGATTTCAGCTTGTAGCGTCCGGAGCGCCTGTTTGTGGAAGGGGGTATCAATTTCCGTTTCACTGACCTTCGTCCATGTTGCGATATCTCGCGCTGTTGGGGATTTCGCCGTTGAGGCAAAATACATCACATCGCTCGGATCACCGCTGTGTCCCCACAGTCCGATCGCGTGTCCAATTTCGTGCAGCAAGGCGGTTTGTACAATTTCAGGGGGATGAGGTTTGAGCGAAGTTCGATCTCGCAGAGAAATCTCAATTTCTACATAAAATCCTTCGGTGTCTCGGACAAGCATTGCTTCGCCGATGTATTCGCTGCTGCGTCGTCTGGGCTGCTGATATGCCCACTTTATCCGAATATCCGCCGCAGCAGCGTCCGGTGTGCGTTCAAATTGTAGCTTCCCTTGGGTTCCCTGCTCCCACAATGAAAGCGATCGGTTCAATGCTGCCTCATAACTCTCTGCTTCAAATGGAATAGTATCGGTATAGACCGTAATACGATCGCGATCAAATCGTGTCAAACGACCATTGGAGGCGACGGTTATCCTGTCGAAATAATTGTCCGCGTAGGTATCACCCACCGTCACGCAGCAGAGCAATAGCCCCAGCCAACTGAGTAGTTGGGAAAAGTTATAAATCGACAGGGATTGAGGTGTGAGCGTACTGTTTTCTGTGTTCTGTTGTTTCACCGGTTTACTTCCCCGTGTACTATGACAATGGTGTTACGCCAAATATTATCCTTATAAGTCGTTTGTTGTCAATTTTCTTTTATAGTGGATCTTAGAATTAATGAGACACGCCAAACCGGGGCGGTTAGGAAAACGAAACTACCGTTCTACCGTTTGGTAGGCGCTGTTTCTAACTGCGTCGGTTCAACTACGGTGACTATCCGGTGCGGTTTCTAACCGCAACTACCGGATTAGAGTGAATTCGGTTGGAAACCGCAACTACCGGGGGGCGAAAGTGTCTATCTGTTTTTAGAATTCACCATGATTCGCATTGGAATTCAGAGTCGATTTATTTTTATGACGCAAACTGTGGTAAAACGTCTAATCAAAAATGACGAAAGTTGTGATAGGACCGAGGTTGATTCTACGCCCTTGCGAAGACAGCTTACTACGATTGGGCGTCCATCATGTACGACGGGATAAAGGCATTGACGGACGGGCTCTGATTTGCTACAATTTGGGGAGGAAAACCCAATCACGCTTAGAAGAGGAAAGTAATGGAAGAAGTTAGAATCGGTTTCATTGGCTGCGGCGGTAACGCCAACGGACATATGCGACGGTTGTCCGATTTGGAAGGCGTCCGTATCGTTGGGACTTGTGACGTTCAAGAGGAACGTGCACGCGATGCGGCGGAGAGTTACAACGCCCAACCGTACACGAACCACAATCTCATGCTCGAACGCGATGATCTTGATGGTATCTATCTGAGTCTACCTGTGTTCGCACACGGAACACCGGAACTGGATGTGGTCGAGCGTGGATTGCCGTTCCTTGTTGAGAAGCCGGTGGCGGCCAACATGGAAATCGCACGTCAGGTTGAGGAAGCGGTGAGCGCTGCGGGTATCATCACCTGTGTCGGTTACCAGTTACGGTATCTGGGTTCAACGCAACTGGCGCGTCAGGTACTCGATGAGAAAACGGTTAATATTGCTATCGGCAAGTATTGGTCTGGAAGTGGACGCGGCGATCCCAATGCTTGGCAGCGTCAGATGGGCAAATCTGGGGGACAGATATTGGAGCAGGCGACCCACACGATAGATATGATGCGTTACCTTGTCGGTGAGGTGGAGGAGGTCTACGCGATCAGTGCGAACCGTGTTCTGAAAGAGATTGATTGTCCCGACAATAACTGTGTGACGATGCAGTTCGCCAATGGTGCGGTTGGATCGTTGACCACTTCTTGGTCCTACGATCCGGGGGACTGGTCACATGCGAATGTGTTAGATATCTTGTATGAGAACCAACTCATTCATTGGGGTGTCGGTGGTTTGGATGTAAGAGAAGATGGAGAGGTCGTTACCAAAACAGGCCCGGGACCAAGCATCGACGAGGTTTTTGTCGATGCCATTCGCAGTCAAGATGGGTCCAAGATTCTGAGTCCCTACAGCGATGCCGTTAAGAGTCTGGCAATTTCACTGGCGGCGATCCGGTCAAGTGAGTCAGGAACACCGGTGCCAATAGCCAGTATGGGTTGAAGTTCACCACTGCCGGGAACGCAGATCTGCATTCCCTACTCGGTTGAGAAGGAGAAATTATGAGCGAAAAATATAGGGTTGCCATCGTCGGTTGTGGCGGGATTTCCACGGCGCACGGACTCGCTTCGCAAAACCGTCCGGAGATAGACCTTGTCGCTGCATGTGATGTCAAATTTGAGGCGGTCAAAAACTTCGCGGAGCGGTTCAACGTCGAAAACACCTATAACGATCTAAGACGGATGCTTGAGCAGCAACAGCCTGACGTGTTGATAGTCGCAACATGGCCCACGCTCCATCTAAAACATATCTTGGAAGGGGTGCGTTGCGGCGTGAAGGGAATTCTCTGTGAGAAGCCGATTGCTATCAACGCAACCCAACTCGAACAGATGATTCAGGTTACCTCATCCGCCGATGTGCTGTTGATGGAAGGGTTTATGTATCGGCATCACCCGCTGACGCTCTCAGTAAAGCAGCATATCCTTGATGGTGCGATCGGGGAGGTCCGCTTTGCTGGCTCCTCATTTTCGACTGGATTGACAGATCGAACAAACTGGCGACTACGCGGCGATCAGGGCGGTGGAGCGGTGATGGATTTGGGCTGCTACTGCATTAACGTTATCCGCTATATGGTTGGGGCGGAACCCCAATCCGTCTGGGCAACCGGCAAATTTGAGCCGATCAGCGATGTGTGGGATACACTGATTGGGACGCTTGACTTCGGCGACGGCGTTACGGGACAGTTTGATTGCAGTTTTGGCTGGACATGGCGTGAATGCTATGAGGTAGCTGGGACGGAAGGTACAATCTTCGCACCAAAGGCGTGGGGAAACAGCGAGGGTGAGTGTAGCTTCACACTGATACGAGATGGTAAAACCGAGACGGTGACGGTTGAAGGGGTGAATCCGTATGCGGCTGAACTGTTGAGTGTGTGCGAAGCCGTATCTACGGGGAAACCGCCGCTTCTGCCGATAGCGGATGCGTTGGGGAACATGCGTGTGATTGATGGGCTGCATGAGTCCGCACACACAGGACGGCGTATCAAACTATAGTAGATTTCATAACTGTTTGGACACTGTAGGAGGGGCATCTCCCGATTCCATCGAGGATCCTCGGCGAAGCCGGGACTTGCCCCGATTAGACCGATACCAACTGGAGTAGTGTCCACTTATTTTTAGAATTCACTATAAGTGGAACGTGAAAGGTAATGCGTAAGTCACATCAATTGGAGCTCGTTGGTTCATTAGTTCAAAAGTTCATTAATTGCACCAATGAACCAATATAGCCCCAGCGGGGCGATATGTGTAGAAGGAATGTGCTGCATAATGCGTAAAAAAACAGAAAGCGAGGTGTAAGTTATGATTACCGAACTCAGCGTCCAGAACTTCAAGTCTTGGGAAAATACGGGTCAAGTGGAGATAGCTCCATTGACCGGATTCTTCGGTCCCAATAGCTCCGGTAAAACCGGTATTTTCCAGACCTTACTTATGCTCAAGCAGACGGCTGAGCGCCCAACCGATTGGAATGGGACGATTGATTTCGGCGACGCGGGATCGGTGGTCAACCTATGCAGTTTCGAGGAGGTCATCCATAAACACAACACGGATCTGAGTCTTGATCTCTCTGTATCGTGGAAGCTGCCCGAAAAGCTGGTTATCGACAGCCGGGGAGCGCCCGCACGAGCGCTCCCCGGATTGACCCAAAGTTCCGATCGCCTTGAAATTGGTGGGCTTTCCTTTTCAACCACCCTTGTTGCTGCTGGCACAGATTCGGTTGCGGTTGATGGTTTTGGTTATATGTCCGATGGGTACGAATTTTTTGGAATCGTTCGGGACGCTGATAGCCAGTACAAACTGATAGCCCCACCGAACCAGCGTTTGCAAGGTGCCTTCTCTTCCTTTCCATTTCGATGCTACGGAATTCGGGACGGGTCGGCAAAGACACCGGATACCCCTTTCTTGTCGCTTGAGCGGGCATTTAAGGATCTGTTTTCCCGCATCCATCACCTCAGTCCCCTCCGTGAACCGCCTCGACACCACTACGCATACGGTGGTGAACATCCAAAGGGTGTTGGGCGATACGGAGAGCAGGCAATCGCCGCCCTGCTATCCGGTCGGATTCAACTGCTTTCGATCGACGAGCAGATACTGAAATGGTTGCAGCGCTTAGAACTGATTGACTCCTACCGACTCCAAGCTGACCCTGATGGCGACAGGGATTACGAATTTCGCCTCAAGCAGTACAAGAACGGTCCTGAAGTCCGACTTACAGACATCGGACTGGGGGTATTCCAGATTCTGCCGACGTTGGCGCTCTGCTATTACGTGCCTGAAGGTTCAATCCTCATCCTCGAACAGCCGGAGGCATATCTGCACCCGAAAGCGCAGGCGGATTTGACGGATGTTCTCATCGACGTGGTAAAAAATCGGAATATCCAGATTATCCTTGAGACCCACAGCGAGCATCTGCTTCGACGCTTGCAACGACGTATCGCCGAGGAGGAGATTCCAGCGGCGGATACAGCACTCTATTTCTGCCAAGTCAGCGATGGCACATCCGAAATTGAGCGACTCAATATGGACGAGTACGGCAATATCACGAATTGGCCTCAATACTTCTTTGGGGATGAGATGGGTGACTGGGGGGCAAAGAGCAAAGCCGAAATGGAGCAGCGAAAGGCAAACGAATGATGCTGCAGGAATGCCAGTATCTTATTTTTAACGTAAGTTGCTAGTGCTGCACTGTGCCATAAAATTGACCCTATTCCCGTAGGTCGGGCATCCTGCCCGACCGAAAAAGCCCCAGAGGGGCGATAGGTGTATAGTGCATCGGCAAACGATGTCACCCAAGCCCCAGAGGGGCGACAGGTGTGTCGTAAATTGGGTTATTTCTGATAGGTGTTGGGTATTAAAACTCGACCTACAAATTGTCTAGCAACTTGCGTTATTATAACACCCACGCAGTGTATTTCGGCTACAGATTTATAGAGCTCACGTTCAGCAGATATCATCAAGGACAATGTTCGATTGAAGAGCTTGCAAATCATCTGAAGATCAAGGTCAAAAATTTGTCTAGGTTGGAAGATTACCTCTTGAGAAAAATAACCCGTTAATGGCTTACGTATTTGACACCAGTAGTTTTAGTGTGCAATGACTGCCGTACGAATCGGTGTTTTTAGCGCATCGCAAGGAATCCGAGATGTTTGAACAGCTGCTGAAATACCCAATCGACATCTTCCGTCAGGGGGATTTTTATTTTGGGATCCGTCTGCCGGGGCTTATTCTATTCCTGATCTTTGTTGGTTTGATCGCAGCGTCGATTTGGGCGTATCGGACGACACAGGGACGGACGCATCGGGGATTCCGTGGGTTCCTCATTTTCCTGCGCATTCTTGCGCTCTGTGGACTGGCATTCTGTCTGCTCAAACCTTTTGTGACGATCTATCAGACTAGTCCGGACGACTCCTACCTCGCGGTGCTGTTGGATGAATCGAAAAGTATGCAGGTGACCGACTCAGTGAATCAGGAATCCCGTCTGAGCAGTGCCAACAATCTGCTTTTTGCGCCTGAAGCCGGGATACTCAACTCACTCAATGAGAAGTTCAAGACACGGCTTTTCTCGTTTGCAGGAACACCCAAGCGGATGGTTCCCACGGCATTGACGGAGGCGAACGGCGAAACTACGGATATACCTGCCGCACTGAATGAGACATTGGAAAATCTGCAAGGGGTCCCGCTTTCGGGCGTTGTGATACTCTCCGACGGTGCGGATGCGAGCGGCGAGGATATTGCCAAACTTGCGTTCCGGATGCGTGATCGCAAGGTGCCGGTGCACACGGTTGGGATTGGTTCGCCGGAAGGGATCAAAGACATTGAGGTGGTCAAAGTTGACGCCCCACGGACGGCGGAAGAGGATTTCCCTGTTGACATTTGGGCGACTATACGGCGCAAAGGTTACAGCGCACGGGAAGTAACGTTGAGACTTAGGGATGAAAACCGTGTCGTCAAGACGTTCAACGTCAACCTCAACGAAGAGCGCCCCACCCGTCGTGTACGAATCAAGTTTATTCCTCGGAATCCGGGGACGCGGAAGTATATGGTAGAGGTGCCAGCGGAAGCGGACGAGGCTGTGCCGCAAAACAACAGGAAAAAGTTCCTGTTAAAGGTTGCCCCCAGCAAACGTGTCAAGATTTTATACGTTGAGGGCGGACTACGCAGAGAAATTGGGATTATCAGGCGCGCGCTGGAGAACGATCCGAATATCGAACTGACGCTTCGATACCTCACCTCTGGGACGGGTATCGGCGGAGCGAACAGCGCCACTGGACATCAATTCGACCTCTATCCAACCGCAAGAGAGGTGCTCTTTGATTATGATGGGATTATTTTTGGAAACATAGCGTCATCGAAATTTTCGAGGCAACAGCTTGAAAACACAGTTGAGTTCGTCCGCACACGCGGTGGCGGATTTCTGATGCTCGGCGGATCACATTCGTTAGGCAACCCCAATATAGAGGATTCCTATATCAATACGCCGATCGCGCAGGTGCTTCCGGTCGAACTTGAGCTAGGACCGCCACCCTCCCCAACTCCGGTGAGGCGGCGGTTTGCGTCCCCACCACGGCGTGCTCAAGGGACTTCGCCTACAGGATATACGTTACAGTTGACTGCGGAGGGCAAGGCAGATCCGCTGATGGCTCTGGCGGACGAACCGCGGGAGAGCGCGATGCGTTGGGAACAACTGCCGACCATAGGTAGCTACAGCCGGGTGCAGCGCGCCAAAGCCGGGGCGACCGTCCTCGCTGTACACCCCACAGACCGGAATGAATTTGGGAATCGCATCCTCATCGCTACGCACAATTACAACGCGGGCCGGGTTATGGTTTTCACACCTGTCAGTTCGTGGAACTGGCAGATGCAGATGTCACATGAAGATGATAGCCATGAACGTTTCTGGCGTCAAACAGCGAAGTGGTTGACAACCGTTCAGAAAGACCGACTGAAGCTAGATATTCCAAAGACATCTTATGCCCTAAAAGAAACGGTCATTATCAACGCAACCGCTTACGACCATCAGTTTGAGTTGACCAATCAGGCGAAGATTCGGGTTATTATCACAGACGACGGTGGTAGAAAGCGGGACATCTCCCTGGAACAGGTGCTTGGTCAGGACGGGTTATATACGGCAAGATTTATTCCGCCTCGCTATGGCGAGTATCGGGTGACTCTGGTGGGGACGTTAGGCGGCAAAAGTCTGGGTGAGCAGAGTGGCCTCTTTGAAGTGGCTGAATCGTATGCTGAGTTCACAAACGCAGAGCTCAACGCGCAACTGTTGCAAACGCTTGCCAATACGAGCGGTGGCAGGTATTATACCCTCGAAGATGCGTCACAGATGGTGAACCATATTCCCTTAGTCGAGAGTGCTACATCGCGCCTCGTTGACGAGGAGGTTTGGGATATGCCACTCATTTTCGCAATCGTAATCTTTCTGTTTGGGTTAGAGTGGTTTTTACGGAAACGACGGGGTTTGGCGTGAGAAGCAGGTCACAGTAACATATTATAGTAAATTCAAAAAACAGGTGGACACTTTTCCAGTGGGTATGTCTGCATAATCGGGGCTAGGAAGCCCCTCCCACAGTGCACAAAGAATTGTAACATTTACTATAAAATAACAGGACTTACGCAAACGCAGCACGCAACGCGAGATTTGTTTATTTTTAACCCCCTAAATCCCCCTTATCAGGGGGACTTATGAGCCAGCTGCGTAAGTCCTAAATGAGAAGGAGTTACAAATTGAATCAGAGTTTACCTAACGAAACGGGACATTTTGGAGAGTTTGGAGGCAGGTATGCACCAGAGACGTTAATGTCCCCGCTATTGGAGCTAGAAGATGCGTATATGTCGCTCAGAGAGGATTCCGATTTTCAAGAGGAGTTTCAGTACTACCTGCGTGAATATGTCGGGCGTCCCAACCCGCTCTACTATGCTGAACGTCTGACGCACGCACTTGGTGGCGCGAAAATTTACCTGAAGCGGGAAGATCTCAATCACACGGGCGCGCACAAGATAAACAACACCATCGGACAGATACTACTCGCTCGACGGATGGGAAAAGATCGGATTATCGCTGAAACAGGTGCCGGCCAACATGGCGTTGCGACGGCAACCGTAGCGGCAAAGTTTGATATGGAGTGCGAGGTCTACATGGGCGAAGAAGATATCGAACGGCAAGCCCTGAACGTCTTCCGTATGCGATTGTTGGGGACGACCGTCACGCCTGTGGATTCTGGTTCGTGCACCTTGAAGGATGCCATTAACGCGGCTTTTCGCGATTGGGTGACGAATGTACGGACGACATACTATCTAATCGGATCCGTTGTGGGTCCCCATCCGTATCCGATGATTGTTCGCGACTTTCAGGCGGTTATCGGTCAGGAAGCCAGAGCACAGACACTTGAGCAGACGGGACGGTTGCCGGATTATGTGGTTGCCTGCGTTGGGGGTGGAAGCAATTCGATAGGTATGTTTTACCCGTTCTACGAGGATAGCACGGTGAAGTTAGTCGGCGTCGAAGCCGCAGGCGAAAATATACTCAGTGGGAAACACGCGGCAACGATTAGCGAGGGCAGCGTTGGTGTGTTTCACGGCGCGAAGTGCTACCTGCTGCAGGAAGATGACGGACAGATCACGCCTGCACACTCGATCTCCGCGGGATTGGATTATCCGGGCGTCGGTCCCGAACATAGTTTTTATAAGGCAAGTGGTCGCGCTGACTATGTTTCGGTTACCGATGAGGAATCGGTCGAAGGATTCCAGTTACTATCGGAATCGGAGGGGATTATTCCTGCATTAGAAGCAGCGCACGCTATGGCTTATATCCGAAAACTCGCCCCGACACTGGATCGGGACCAGATTATTGTCCTATGTCTGTCTGGACGTGGCGATAAGGATGTGTACACAATCGCCAATGTACTCGGCGTAAAACTGTAGGAGAACCGTTGCAATGCTTCGGGCATGAGATAAGACTCAATGCTGCATACATCTCGCACTCCGCAGTGAAGAATAGAAGTGAGAAGGTGAGAAAATGGGTCAAGACATAGATTTTTTTCTTTCCTTACCTCGGTTTCCGCACATATCGTTCTGCCCGTGCAGGATTCAAAGTAACTGGAGCGAAAAACAGAATCATTGACAGACGGGGGAAAACCCACCCCTACGGGAAGGGCGATGGAATACTAATGGCTGCGGCACATTGGTATTTTACTGTCGCCAATGCTGAAGGGCTGGAAGTATTCACATCTCGATACAATAACCTCAATTATGGAAAATCGACCTACACTGGGCAACCACAAGGGTTGCCCCTACACGGGCAGCTCCCAATCCATAGCGGCAAGTTCACGTCTGAATCAGCGTATAATTCCGCTCAGTTGAGATCCATATTTCGACGCTGTGGAGATTAGTTTGGAGCGGTGAAGGCAGAATCACGAATGGCTAGAACGAAAAACGGACATTTTTCTATAACTGTTGAGCGGGATGTCCCCACCGAAATGCGGGACGGTGTACTGCTACGGTCGGATATATATCGTCCAATCGGAGAGGCAGCCTGTCCGGTGTTGTTGTGTCGCACACCGTATGACAAGCGACAAGAGACTTACATCCAGATTGCACAAGCATTGGCAGGCAACGGCTACGTCGCTATCGTCCAAGATATCCGTGGGCGCGGCATTTCTGAGGGGGAGTATTTTTGGCAGTTTCAGAACAACGCCGAGACCTTTGACGCAGAGGACGGCTACGACACAGTCGAATGGGCAGCGGATATCCCCGGCAGCGATGGGCAGGTTGGAACATGGGGACATTCCTATCCGTCATGGTGTATCTGGCGCCTCGCCGGAACCCAACCGCCATCTCTCAAGGCACTGTTTGCAAGCGGTATGTCTTCACGGCTGCTCGACCTAAACTTTGGCATTTTTGAAACAGGGCGCCGCCTCCAGTGGACCTACAAGATGGCGGTCAATGCACGTCGTCGGACAGGGGATGCGTTTGGACCCAAATCTGAGGATGAAGCTGACGCGCAGTGGCACGAAGTCGAACGAGGAAAGTGGATCTGGTATCTGCCGCTGGACGGACTCCCCGATTATCTGTTTTCTACCCTGACCCCACTCCTAAAAACATATCTCAGGGAACAGGATAAGGAATTTTGGGCGTTCCAAGACATCCACCACAAGGTCAATGTGCCCACATGCCAACTGACTGGCTGGTATGACCGGCTCATCGGCACAATCGATAATTTCACGGGTATGGTAACAGAAGGTCCAGAATCGCTTCGAGACGAACATCGGCTCATCGTTGGGCCATGGGGGCACAATAGTAATAATCTGACTCGAAGCCAAGGACCGCTGGATTTTGGTCCCGATGCGGATACCACTTATCCTCGGGAGGTCGCTCGGTGGTACGATTATCAGTTCAAAGGGATGAATAATGGATTGGAATCTGAGCCACCGGTGAAACTATTTATTATGGGTGAAAACAGGTGGCGTTTTGAGTACGAGTGGCCCCTAGCTCGCATACAATACAGTGAGTTTTTCCTGCGCAGCAACGGCGCCGCTAATACCGTGCGCGGTGACGGCGTTCTGTCCGTCTCCGAGCCGGGAGATGACCCGCCCGATACTTATGACTACGATCCTAAAGATCCAGTGATGAGTCTGATGGGAATTGATGCGCAAGCTGCACCGCGGGATCAATCTCCATTGAACGGCAGACAGGATATCCTAGTCTACCAGACGCCGTCGCTTCAAGAAGATATTGAGGTGACGGGACCGGTAACCTTGAAGCTGTGGGCCGCATCAAGTGCTCCCGACACCGACTTCGCCGCAAAATTGATTGATGTGCACCCCAACGGTCTGACGGTGAACCTGACATACGGCATCATGCGCGCACGATATCGGAATGGTTACGACGAGCCGGGTCTTATTGAGCCGGGGAAACCCTATGAATACAGCATCCACCTCAATCCCACGGGCATCTTGTTCCGACGCGGGCATCGGATTCGCCTTGATGTGTCAAGTTCCGATTTCCCTAATTTTGATCGCAACCACAACACCGGTGCGGATTTCTGGTCGGACACGGAGTTACGAGTCGCGCATCAGACGGTGTTCCACAATGCGGAATATCCGTCTCGACTTATCGTGCCGATCATCCCAAGATCTTGAGCGCGAGGAGGACAAGTAATGATAGAAGGACCGCGCGGGTGCCGGGCAGCCGAGTTTGAAGAAGTAATAGCGCTGATCAATTCGGTATTCAGGGCAGAGACAGACCAAGATATTCGTACGGACTACCCCTTGGTGTTCGACCACTCAAAAATGGAGTACATGCGTATACTCAAGGCGGACGGGATGGTCGTTGCCCATGTGCCGGTTTGGCCGCGCGAGGCTGTCGCTGGGAACGATAGATTACAGTTCGGCATCATCAGTCCTACCGTCACGCATCCGGATTACCGTAGACGTGGATATGCTACCCTATGCCTTCGAGATTGTGTCCGTATCATGGAGGAAAAGGGATGGCCCCTGTCAGTGTTGTGGACGCTGGAGGCGACGTTTCCTTTTTATCAGCAGTCCGGCTGGGAGGCGGTTGGATCGCAAGGCTGGTTGTATCAGCTAATGCCAGAAGAACACGCACTCTTTGAAAATGGTCCTTTCGACGTGGTTCAATACGACCCAAGAAACACGGATATGTTGAACGAGATGATGCGGCTACACGACGCTGAACCTCACCGCATTGACCGTACTCACGAGGAATACCACGCTCTATTTTCGCTGCCCAAGACAAACACATTTTTAGCCGTGAACGGTGAGGAAGTCGTTGCCTATCTCACCTTCGGAGAGGGGACCAACAAGCCCGGCATAATCGAAGGTGGAGGCGATATAGCGGGGTTAGAGACGTTGGTGAGACACATCTTGTTAGAACGATCTTCCGATTCAGAAATCCAAGTCCTTCTGCCGCTAGTTCCATCAAACCTCGGACAACTGATAGCGGAGAAGAAACCGGGGAGTGGTCGCCCTATCGAAGAAGCCAAAGGTGTGGGCTATCAGATGATGCGTATCAATAGCCTTGAAAAACTGTTTAGGCAAATTGAGGATCATCTGCGGACTAAATCGGCGGGGCTGCATGGGGAGGTTTGTCTTGTCTGTCGAGAAACTGATGAATCCGTGACCCTCAAGTTCCGTGATGGAGACGTTGACCTATCAACTGAGCGATCCGCGGCGGCGTTGATCTTGACCCGTCGGCAGCTGACTCAACTGATTTTTGGTCCGCACCCTGCGGCAACGTCGGTGGAACCCAGTGGTGTAACGGGCGAGATTCTACAAACGATATTCCCCTTTTACGTCCCGATCTGGGAGTTAGATCACTCCTGACACGCAAGCGAGGTATAAAATGGCAGCGAGGGAAATTCTGCTGTTAGGCAATCCCAAACTTTTTGAGATGTGTGAACCTGTGCAAGAGACAGAGATAGGACAGATCAATCCCATCATCAAGGATCTGCACGACACACTGATGGCTTTCAGACAGAAATATAGGGCTGGGCGTGCCATCGCGGCACCGCAGATCGGTGCGCTGAAACGGGTGGTCTATATGCACATCGACAAACCGGTGGTCTTCATCAATCCGGTCTTAGATCTCAAGAGTGCGGAGATGATGGAGCTTTGGGATGATTGCATGAGCTTCCCCGAACTCCTCGTCAAGGTGCATCGACATCAACGGTGTCGGATTACATATCGGGACGAGAATTGGAAGGAACAACGCATGCCACTTGAGGGAGATCTCTCGGAACTCTTACAACACGAAGTCGATCATCTCGACGGTATATTGGCGGTGCAGCGGGCGATCGATCACAGATCCTTCGCGCTCAGAAGCCAACGACAGTTCTTAAATGAAGAAAGGAAAACGGGTGAATCTTAACGAACGCCAGAAGAAACTGCTCAAACGCACCTTTCTGGACTATCAACAGACCGCGGAATTTTTCAAGAATCCGCTCATTGTGAACCGGGCGGACGGGCTCTATTACTGGGATGTGGAGGGGAAGCGCTATTTTGATGGGATCGGCGGCATATTCGTTGCCACGCTTGGACATAAACACCCACGGCTTATGGCGGCGATACAGCAGCAGATGGAAACACTGAGTTTTGTGCCTTCGATGCACGGGATTGCAGATGTTACGCTCGATTTCATAGAGAAGTTGGGCGAGGTCACGCCCGGTAACTTGAACTATATCAAACCTTACAGCGGTGGCTCAGAATCGATCGAGTCCGCCATGAAGTTCACCCGTCAATATTTCAAGCAGCGTGGACAGCCGGGAAAATATAAGTTTATTAGTCGGTATTTTGGGTATCATGGCGCGACCTTCGGTGCGATGTCTGCTAGCGGGACCGGTAAGCGCAAAACTCCCTTTGAACCTCAGATGGGGGGCTTCCTCAAGGTTTTTCCGCCGACTTACTACCGTGACCGTTTCTCGTCGTGGGAGGAATGCAATCGGTTCTGTGCCCAGATGTTCGAAGACGTAATCATCAACGAAGATCCGGATACCGTCGCCGGGGTCATTGTCGAGCCTATCGGCAACACAGGGGGCATCATCACGCCGACTGACGAGTATTTTCAGATCGTTCGCGAGATTTGTGACCGCTACAGTGTCATCTTAATCTACGACGAAATCATCACCGGTTTTGCTCGGACAGGATCTATGTTTGCGGCGCAGACCTTTGGCGTAACGCCAGATATTATCTGCGGCGGCAAAGGGCTTTCAAGTGGGACTATCCCTTTGGGTGCTATGATAGCACGGGAGGACATGGGCGAAGTCTTCTACGGTCCGGCAGCGGATGACGTGAATTTTGCACACGGTCATACATTTGCGGGCAATCCGCTCGCGAGTGCTGTGGGCATCGCCGTTATTGATGAGATGGTGGAAAAACAACTCGCCGACAAAGCGCGCGAATTAGGCGCTTATCTCACAGCAAGACTTGAGGGACTGAAACAGTACGGTGTTGTCCGGGAAGTGCGTGGTAAAGGTGTATTGCGCGGCGTAGAATTGGTGAAGGATACCCACACCAACCGGCCTTATCCCGAACTGGGAACCGCTTTGAAACGGACCGCGCTCAAAAATGGCCTGGTTATCCGCGTGGATCCGACATGGTTTGCGGTAGCACCGGCGTTAATCGCAGAGAAATCGGATATAGATGAGCTATGCGATCTGATTGAAAAAAGTCTGATAGACGCCTTAGCCCAGGTGGGGTCTTGAGTGGCTCTCAAAAAGGAAGTTGACACCGCCCAAAATCCGTGATAATCTTTTTTATAACGAATCTTCAAGGAGGAACACAGATGCAACCTTTTCTCGATTCGACGGATGTTGTGAATGATGAACTGAAACTACGGGAGCGCGCGGAACGAGATGGATACATATTCATTCGTGGGTTGATGCCCACCGAGGTATTAGAAAGTCTGCGGCTGCAGTGTCTTGAGATTGCACACGATGCAGGTTGGGTTAAGAAAGACACGCCACTGGAAGACGCGATTGCAGACCTGGACGGCTTTTGCGTTGAACCGCAACCGGAGTACATGGGGGTGTATTTCCACATGTACAAACTCCAAGAATTTCAGGCGTTACAACATCATCCAAACCTGATCGGGGTCATGGAGCGGATACTGGGCGAGCCCGTGATGCCGCACGCACGCATCATTGGACGAACAATTTTTCCGCAGCGGGAGGTGTTCACCACCCCACCGCACCAGGACTTCATCCCAATCCAAGGCACAGCCGACACCTACACAGCATGGATCCCATTGTGCGATATACCCCCGGAATTGGGGGGTCTACAGATCGCGTCCGGCTCACATAGGCACGGTATCTACGACTTTAAACCCGCAATGGGCGCGGGCGGAATTGCGGTGACCAATCCACTAGAAGGCACTTGGGTCAATAATCCGTTTAAGCAGGGCGATGTTTTAATATTTCACAGCATGGTGGTGCACAAGGGCGTATCGAACTCCAGCGACCGGCTGCGTATGTCGATCGATGCCAGATACCAGAAAATAAGCGATCCGATTGCGCCGGGCAGCCTACTACCACACGCCCAGCCGGCCACCTGGGACGAGGTCTATGCGGATCCCGATTGGGATCGGGATGATCTGAAGTACTACTGGGAAAAGTTGGATATGGAGGTCAAAGAATACGATAATAGTTACCACGAAAAGCGGGATCAGATGGGATTCGAGATGGCAGAACAGGGCGACAAACGCGCTATCTCGGTGCTGCAACGGGTCGTTGCCCGCGACACCGATCCGACCAAACGGGCACGGGCAGCGGACTTACTTGAAAGGCTTGGAGTGCAATAAGGCCGGCAAGATCACTTCAGATACTTGCCGATAAAAAGGTCGAGTTTCTGCTTCGTTGATGCGGACATTCGCGTCGGATCTGTGGCAATTGACTTTTCAAGTGCTTGGGAACAAGCACAGTTCGTGCGTTCTTCAGGAATTTTGGGGATGATACCCTTGACGATACGTTTGGCAGTTTCTACATTAGCGGCCAGATTCTCAAAAATCATCTCCGCTGTGACTGCGTCGTGATCGGGATGCCAGCAGTCATAGTCCGTTGAGCAAGCGAGAACGCCGTAACAGATTTCTGCCTCGCGGGCAAGTTTCGCCTCCGGCGCAGCAGTCATGCCAATGACGTCGAATCCGAGATGCCTATAAACATTGGATTCAGCTTCCGTAGAGAAGGCGGGTCCCTCCATACAGATATATGTACCACCTTTATGCGCCGTTGCGCCAACATCGCGTGTACCGTCGTATAGCAGTTGGCTCAAGATAGGGCAAAATGGGTGCGCAAGGCTGACGTGGGCGGAGAGATCTCCGCCAAAGAAGGTACTTATCCGGTTCTTGGTATGATCATAAAGTTGATCGGGAACAACGAAGTGGCGCGGTTCGATTTCTTCTCTGAGGCTACCGACTGCGCTTGCAGAGATAACCCACTCGACTCCTAAGCTTTTCAAGGCGTAGATGTTAGCACGAACATTAATCTCCGATGGGAGAAGTCGATGCCCTACGCCGTGACGCGGTAGAAACACCACACGCGTTCCTTCAAGAGTACCTAACACTAATGAATCGCTCGGTTTTCCAAAGGGAGTCTCAATCTCGATTTCTTCAACATCGGTTAGTCCCTCCATCTGATAAAATCCTGAACCGCCGATCACGCCGATTTTAACACTCATGAGTTCTCCATTCGATTGAAGTTAGTATACGTTATCATTGTCATTAACAAACCCGGAGGCCTCTCTCAATAAAGTAAAAGTGCTTGCTTATTTTATCAGATCGGCACACCGCTTTCAACCGATTTTCAGAAGATAAGGAGATTCAGATCATGAATGGGTTTGAGAAGGCAATCGCAAAACAGAATGGAAAAGGATTACACAGTGTGGATGTTGAGACGATTCAGGTGAATATCGGGCTCAAGTGTAATCTGGAGTGCGCGCATTGTCATGTGGTATCCTCGCCACGACGCAAGGAGATGATGGATTGGGAGACGATGGAACATGTTATCGCTGCTGCAGAAAAAACAGATGCCAAGTTAATAGACATTACGGGTGGCGCCCCTGAAATGCATCCACAGTTTCGTCGGTTTGTGCAAACAGCGCGGGAAAAAGGGTTTCCGGTTCTGGTGAGAACCAACCTCACGATCCTGCTTCAACCGGGCTATGAATCCTTCCCTGCCTTCTTCCAGGAGCAATCAGTCCAACTATGCGCGTCTCTGCCCTGCTACCTCGAAGAGAACGTTGACACGCAACGTGGCACAGGCGTTTTTGAGGATAGTATCGCAGCGCTGAAACGTCTCAATGGTTACGGGTATGGCATCCTGCCCCACCTTCCCCTGAACCTTGTGTACAATCCTGTTGGACCTACGCTGCCGGCCGACCAATCCGAACTCGAAATAGACTACCGAGAGGAATTGCGATCAGAATACGGCATAGAATTTACCCATCTACTGACAATCGCCAATATGCCCATCGGCCGATTTCGTAGCGACTTGAAGCGGGAGAATCGGCTTGAAGGGTATAATCAACTGCTCCGAGATTCCTTCAACTCGGCGACACTAGACGGATTAATGTGTCGGCATCAGATTAACATTGGGTGGGACGGAAGCATGTACGACTGCGACTTCAACTTAGCCCTCAAGTTACCCGTGGAAAAAGGGCTGCCACAGCATATAAAAGATTTTGATCCGGATCTATTTGCGCATCGAAGAATTATGACGGGAAACTACTGTTTCGGCTGTACGGCGGGCAGTGGATCATCTTGCACCGGCGCATTGGTATAAGGGGAACTTGGAATAGATGGTGTCATTACATTGTGGGAACTTAGCGATTGAAGGGGAGTCGAGTTCCGCCGTGGCGACCTACCTGCGGGTGAAAGAACTCGATCTCATCTTTGACCTAGGCAGATGTCCAATGAGTTTTATCGGCACCGGTCATGTTTTCATATCCCACTTCCATTTAGACCACTATTTTGGGATCCCAATCTATGTCAGTCAGCGATGGCTCAACGGTATACCACCGGGCAAAATCTACGTCCCGCAAGAGGGGGCAGATCAGCTACGAGACTTGATTGAACGAATTTCCTTGCTGGATTGTGGGAAGGTGTGGGATTACCATCTGACACCGGTAGAAGCAGGCGATGTGCTTCCGTTTCGCGAAAATCTGGTAGCACACGCTCTGCCGCTTGATCACCGCGTTCCATCGATAGGTTACCTTGTTTGCGAAAGACGGGACAAACTCAAACCCGAATTTTTCGGTTTGCCGGGACATGAGATCGTTCAATTGAAGCAGAGTGGTGTTGCGGTAACGAACCAAGTTGAGCTGCCCCTCATCGCTTACCTGGGAGACACGCGCACGGTTCCCGTTGACGCCCATCCCCTCTTGAAACAGTGTCAGGTGTTGCTCTGCGAGTGTACTTTCCTGCTTCCCGAACATCGAGATCGTGCAGCACAGACGATGCACCTGCATCTGGATACGTTGCCTGCGCTGCTAGAAACGTTTGAGAGCGAACACATTGTCTTGACCCATTTTTCGCGCCGTTATCCGCCAGATATGATTCGGAAACGGATTGACGCTGTGCTTTCACCAGAAGATCGCTCACGCATTCAGTTGTTGATATGAGTGAGCGAATTACCCTAGCGAATTTAGAATTCGCAAAACCGTGATCGTAGAGGTGCCTATATTATGTCAGACCAGAATGTAACGCATGCAGAGGAAGTACAACCAACACCGTCGGAGCGTTTTTTTTTCGACAATAACGGCTATTTGGTGTTGAAGAATTTTCTCTCGGAGTCCCATGTGGCAGAACTCCGAGAGGCGCTGTTCCGGGTAATAGCACAACGGCGCGAAAAAAAGGAGAAAGAAATTCCTCATACAGGCATGACGGATATTAAAGGCGAGAAAAGCGCCCGCATCTTTTATATCCTAGACGATGACCCTCTGTTCCTTGAGATGTTGGATTGGTCCCCAATGATGGCTTACGTCAAAGGGCTAATCAATGAAATGCCTCACCATCACGCTTCCGATGCGATCATCGAGTACGAGAGCGACCTAACGGATCGCGGGATGGGCTGGCACATTGATGGTCATGACCGGGGATACCGCGGACTTGGGGCACCGATTCCACTCCTGCAACTCAAGATCGGCTACTATCTGAACGATATGACTTCGCCCGGACAGGGGAATCTGTGCGTCGTCCCCGCTAGCCACAAAGCAACGCACGAGCCACCCCAAGAGGATTTGCAGCGACCCGACCTGTTTCCCGGCGCGGTGCAGATCTGTGCCCCTGCGGGGACAGCAATTCTTTTCCACAACGCCCTTTGGCATTCGGCGGGACCTTTTACCCAAACTGGTGGCTTTCGATTCATGCTCTATTACGCCTACGAGCACCCGTGGATGATTGGTTCCCAAGAACACTGGGGCTATTCCAAAGGCTTCTACAACAGTCGTCTTTCTCCAGAACAGCGTAAGCTGTTTCACGGTTTTCTGTTTGATCCACCGGAGCAGCGTTGGGGTTAACAGGGTGCTTGCCTCCCGATTTTATCGAGGCAGGAGGTTATTCATGGATAGCAGGCTAACTACTGAACAGTGTCAGGCATTTGATGAGCAGGGGTATCTGCTGCTGCGCGATGTGCTTGATGATAACGATTTTGCGCCCCTTCGGCGGGTCATTTCGTCTGCCATTGACCATCGTGCGCGAGAACTCTACGACAAAGGCAAAATCTCGAACCTTTATGAGGACCTGTCTTTTTACCATCGATTGACGCAGATTCTCCGCGAATCTCAGAAGGGACCGCTCTTGAGTTGGAATTGGAACAGAGAGGTCTTCAGCCGCGAGGTTTATCAACTATTAACCCATCCGAAGATATTACATATTGTTGCCTCGTTAATTGGTCCTGAAATTACTGTCAATGGAGATTACTGGATTCGTTTCAAGATGCCGACCGGAGGTGAATCGGTCTTTCCGTGGCACCAAGACAGCATCTACTACAATGGAAATGCCGATTCAGATCAGCAAGTTGTTTTCTCGGAGGAGAGTCAAATTCTGACGGTATGGATTCCGATGGTAGATGTTGATGAGCACAACGGCTGCCTCCAAATAATTCCTGGGAGCCACAAACGGGGGCTTCGACCGCCACGCCGGGATGAAAATGGGCGACTCGTTCCTGTAGAGGATATTGAAAGCTGGAGCGAGGTGCAAAATGTGCACATGAAGGTAGGAGATATCCTCGTATTTGGCAATCTGACGTTTCACCGTTCCCTAGAGAATACCAGTGAAAATATTCGCTGGAGTGTGGACCTGCGGTACAGTCCAACCGGTAGTCCATTAGAATGGTTGCTCGAGAAATGGCCCGGTTTTATCGCACACAGTGAGCGGCGGCCCGAAACAGTCGAATCTTGGGAAATGTGGGAGCAAAAGAGAAATCTTCCAAGCCCGGTCTAAAGAGGAGAAATGGACCATGAACATGGACGAGTCCCTACGCGAGTTCGGTGTTCGGGACAACACCCTATCATCAGAGGAAAAACGGTTCTTGGACATGAACGGCTATCTCCCGCTCAAGCATATTCTTACTCAACAGCAGATCGCGAGGATGATTTGCCGATTGGACGAATTGGCAGCATTAGAGGGAGAGGACGCCGGGGTGGAACTCCATCAGGAAGGTGGGACAATCCGGGTAAGCAACCTCGTCAATAAGGGACCAATGTTCGAGATCGGTTTTTCACACCCACGTGTGCTTGCCGCCATACGCCATGTTATAGGTCCTAGGTTCAAACTTTCCTCTTTAGACTGCCGGATGGCATTACCCGGACAGGGGCACCAAGCGTTTCACGCGGACTGGCGTTCGGGCGTTCAGCCGGGTGATTACTACGTTTGCAACTCGATGTGGTTACTCGACGATTTCACGGTGGAGAACGGTGCGACGCGTGTTGTACCGGGGTCGCATCGAAGCGGTAAGCACCCTAAGGATGCATTAGAGGACGCAACACAGAAGCACCCGGACGAAATTCAGTTGACAGCTTCATCAGGAACTGTCATTGTCTTCAATTCACATCTCTGGCACGCGGGCGGATTGAATCAAACCGACTCCCGGCGCCACGGGATGCTCGCCTACTACTGTCGTCGCGATCAGAACCAGTTGACCGACCAACGCAAATTTATCCGCCCGGACACATACGCTCGCTTGAACGAAGCGCAAAGGTTCATCTTAGCCGTATGAACATCGCTACTTCCGTTCTGCGAAACACCTCCGATACAGCGCGACAATATCTTCGTGTGTCGGTTGGCGTGGGTTGTTGGCGGGACTACCGCTCGCGATTGCATCCGACGCCATCTGATCAACGACCGCCTCAAACTTGTCCAGATCGATTCCAATCTCTCCCAAGCGCGGCATCTGAATATCGTTAATTAACCGTTCTACTGCTTCAATCGCACGATCTGCCTGACCCATCAACGACAACCCCTCAGTCGGTTCACCCATTGCATGAGCGATATCTGCGAAGCGGGCCGGCGTTCCCACGACACTGAATTCCATAACATCCAGCAGTAGGACGGAATTTGATAAACCGTGATGGATGTGGAAATACGCTCCAATCGGACGGGACATCCCGTGTACCAACGCAACGGACGAGTTGCTGAACGCCATGCCGGCGATGGACGCTCCGATCATCATATCTGTCCGCGCCTCAATGTTCTCCCCATTTGCCCATGCTTGGCGCATCGAGCCGGAGATTAGCCGCACTGCCTTGAGTGCAAGCGCATCGGTGATTGGCTGAGCGCGTTTCGAGATGTAAGCCTCAATAGCGTGCGTCAAGGCATCAACACCAACCGCCGCAGTCAGATGTGGCGGTGTCGTCAACGACAAGAGTGGATCGATAAGCGCAATCTGTGCTAGCAGACAAGGGCTACTGAGCATCATTTTTACGTTGCGTTCGGTGTCGGTGAGCACGGTGACTTTCGTACACTCGCTGCCCGTTCCGGCTGTTGTTGGGATAGCGATAAGCGGCGCACCCGGATTGGGAATCTTGTCTACACCCATATATTCCGCGAGTGCGGCATCGTTGGTTAGTTTCACAGCGATGCCCTTCCCGCAGTCGATTGCACTGCCACCACCGATACTAACAATCAGATCGCAATTCTCTGCCCGATACTGTTCCAAGCCGTCATTGACATTCTGTAGCGTTGGATCAGGCGTCACGTCCTCGAAAATTGATGCGTCAATTCCGACAGCGTTAAGCTGTTTTACAATCTCATTGGCGTAACCGAGCTTGGCGATGCCCGGATCGGTAACCACCAATGCCGTCTGTCCTCCCAATCGTTTCGCACACTCGCCGACCTGTTTCGCTGCACCGATTCCTGTGATAACAGTTGGCGGGATGGTGAAGGCAGATGCCGTCGAAGTTGAAAAGTTCATCGCGCTGCTCCTTTGACTACAGGCAGTAAGGTAGATGTCGTTAACTCGTTTCGGGAAACCGTTCTCGATACTCTCGATCAAATTCCTCTGAACCGTCGTCCAAGCGGCGTTCTAAGGACACGCCCGGCAGAAATGGCGGAAGTTTACCTGAAAGGAAAACCGCTCGATATCCGCCGTCCGGATAGTGCGTTTCCCGACCGTCGGGCCATAGAATGGTGTGAATTTGACGAGCAACTGGTTTCTTGAAGTCGGGTTCGACACGGAACTGCTGGATCGCATCCCAATCGAGTTCAACGCCCAGTCCCGGTGCTTGCGGCACTTTAACCTGTCCGCCCTCTACCTTAAACTCCCTGAGTAGGTGGTGCGAAAAGATATTGATACATGGAATAGCGGGCCAACGGGCACTCTCCAACACCGCTCCCAAGTGCACAGAGAACATAGTGGTTAATCCTGTCCCCACCATCTGCAACCAGAATGGCATTTGCGCCCGCTCCGCCAGAATACCGTCTTTCAGGGTATGGTTAACGCCGCCACCTATGACAAATCCGTCACACACACCCTCCCGGATTGCGGTCATCACTGGCGGATTGCCCATATGCATGGCAATCGGGGTGCGGATCTTCTGTCGTAGTAGCGCATTGCCCTCCACATCTTCTTGCGGAATTGGGGATTCCACAATTGCCAGATTGCTGTATTTCTGTTCCAGGCGACTGATCAATGGTGCAGCCACATCCACACCCAGCAGTAACCCATTGAAGTCGGCGTCTAACTTAAAGTGGGGCGATACCGCTTCGCAGACCGATGCCAACTGTTGGTCGATGTCAAACCAAGGGCGCGCCTTTACCTTGATACTTGTGAAACCGTGCGCTTCCGCCGTTTTTGCTTCCGCTGCCCACTCTTCAGGTTTCATATCTTGCGCCCACCAAGACACTGGACAGGCGTCGCGGTACTGCGCTCCCATCAGACGATGGCAGGGCACGTCTAACAATTTGCCTGCAGCGTCGAATAGTGCCATCTGTAGACCTGCGCCCAGACTATCGTCCATAAGAAAATCAAACAGGTTTCGGTCGCGTACTCGGTTAAATTGTTCGTCTCCAGATCTGCCCCAAGTATAGTACGGAAGCGTTTCCCCGATTCCAATAACTCCCGAAGCGGTAGTCACCTTGCACAACTCCACAACGGACCAGTCGGAAACTCTAACTTCCTTGACATGAGCACAACGTGGGTGGAATGGCACATTTAGCACAATTCGTTCAATGTCTTTGACGATAGAATCTTTTGAGGTCATTATATGCTCCTGCAGTTCATTCAGCGTTCAATTTTTCAAGTTGTTCGATTATCACAGCCAAACTGGGTCGGTCAGAGTTGTTCTTACCGATGTACATCCATCTCAAAACACTCTGTTTATCAATGAGAAATGTTGCCGGCAGATACATATCTCGGTTGTGAAAACGATACGGTTTCACGATGCCGTATGCCTCGTGAACGGAGGAACCCGGATCGGCTAGAAGTGGAAGAGTCGATATTACCCGATCTTTGAAGCTAAAGACAAGAGGTTTCGGTTCGGGCTTAATAGCGACAACAACGGTTTCATACTCCTCATCAAATAGCTGGCGATTCGCCGCAACCTGCGACGTGAACCTCGCACAATGCGGTCAGTAAGTTTGCAGCAACAACGTAGCTAATACATACTTCTTCCCCTTGTATGTGGAAAGACTGAAAAGTAATCCACTCTCCACATCAACTAATCGAAAATCTGGTGCAGATGAACCGATCGGCAGTGGCTCGTCGCGTTTGAGTTTTGTTAGTTCGGATTCAATTACCTTGATTGTGGGTTGTGCTGAACCATCTACGGCGGGAAACTTCCAACGTACATATCCCGACTTGTCAATAATCAGGATTTCACCTGCCCCTTGTAGCCGAAGTAGCGTTGCATCATACTTTTCCTCAAATGCAGCCGCTTTCTGCTCCAATTCGGCGAAAAGTTCTGCATGCTCCGCTACATCGCTCGTAACGATGAGGTTGGATGTTCCATGAAAATCGACAAACTTGATCTCCTTATCCCCGACCGCAATCGGAGTCCGCAATGCACTATCGCCTACCTCCAAACCCTCCGCGATAGACGCTGCCAATACCAATAACGGAACTATAAAAGCATAGGGTAGCATAATTTTTTTCTCAACGCCAAGGCGTAAAGCGTTCCCTTCCTTTCTTTATGTTCAGAAGTTGTCGAAATTCCTATTGGGCACCCTCTGTCTTTACCTGCTCGTATCGACGCCTTATTTCCTGTAACATCTCGTCAGGTAATCGACCACGCTCTGTAGCGGCAAGGTTGTCGTTGAAGTGGTCAATATTGGTGGTGCCGACAATGGCGGTGTGAACATCTGGATTGCACAGCAGCCACCGCAGCGAAGCCTCCACGCGGGACATATCACCTATCACTTCGGGTGCAAGGATCTTCCGAGCGTTGTACCACGCTTTGGCGTTGCTTTCGTTAGGGTGCGATTGTTCGAAAATCGCATTCGCAATGGGTCCCTTGATGATAGTACCCATATCCTTTTTGCGGGCAGCAGTGACGACTTCTGCAGGTTCTTGCTGAAGCACGTTATAAGTGAGTTGCAGCGTGTCGTATTCGCCAATCTCAATTGCCTTGAGTGCGGTATCCCCATCCGCCGATAGACTGATAAAACGCACTTTCCCTGCTTTCTGTGCCTTCTTCAGTCCTTCCAGTCCGTCACCGAAAGCGACATCATCATATTTGGGACTGTGCAGCTGCATAATATCTATGCAGTCTGTTTTCAATCGTTGTAGGCTCCGGTCAATCTGCGGCTCAATAGCTTCGGCAGAATAGTCCAATGTCTGCACCCATTCGCCATCCGACTGTTGTACGCGCCACGAACCGCACTTAGTAGCAAAATAAAACTCGTCTTGGCGATGACCGATATATTTGGCAATCAGTTCTTCACTCCAACGGTATGCCGCCGATGAGTCGATAAAATTGACGCCAGCATCGAGTGCACGGTTGAGGAGGCGTCCGATTGCACCGCCCTCTTCCGGTGATGTCCAGCCGATGTGCCATGCGCCAAAACCGAGTTCCGACACCTCTAGTTCTGTCCGTCCAAGCCTTCGATATTGCACAGTCTTTCTCCTTTTTCTTTCTATACGCTCCTATGGTTAGAAACAGATTAGACTTGGTTCTCAGCTTTCAAGTTCTTTCCTAATCCACGCATGAAGGATGTGGTTGAGGATGAGGTGTACATCTTCAACAGGTCCATATTCATGGCTGTCTACAACAACGCTGACATCTGCTATCTCTTGGAGTTTCCCACCACCAAACCCTGTCCAACCGATGGTTTTGCACCCAACCTCCTTGGCATAGCCGATCGCCCGAATGATATTTTCCGAGTTTCCGCTCGCGCTGATACTGATTACAAGATCGCCGGGATTGACCAAGTTTTTGAGTTGTTCAAGAAACACATCCTCGTAACAGACATCATTAGACCACGCAGTCATCGTCGAGACATTATCGGTTAAGCTAATTATCCGAAAGCGACGCACACCGGGCAGGCTTGTTCCTTTGCCCAAGTCAGTAGCAATGTGCGACGCGGTCGACGCACTGCCACCGTTGCCGATGACGAAAATCTGACGATCTGCGTGATATGCCTGCATCACAAGATCTATCGATTGACGGACATCGTGTAGAGAAAGGCGGTCCAGGACGCCCTGTAGATGTGAAATATATTCTTGGATACGATCCATGAATCATCTCCAGATTTCGATCTAATAGTATGCGGTTTTTCTCAATTGACGTGGGTTGCCAGATAGTCAGTAGATCGAGTGATTGTTCCGATCTATTGGATATAACCCAATGCGATACATATCGCCCCGCTGGAGCTTCGTAGGTCGAGATTCATATCCCGATGTCCAAATGTCGATTTTGGAAAGTCGGCCTACTGACGTTGGGTTTCAATCCATCTATTGATCAACGGGTGTGGTTGAAAGGAGAAGTTGTATTCCCATTGATAGGATTTTGCCTTGAGCCGTTCAACCCAACCTACGTGCTACATCAGTTTCTGTCAGTCTTGGTTCCCAATCACCAATGAAATTGCGGCGAGGTCACCGATAGAATCTCCCAATTCCGCGGGCATGATTTTGACAGCTTCCAAGGGACGCTGCATCGCCATCTCCGCCACGGTACGTCGGATTGGGTCTAGAAGTAAATCACCGGCAGCAACCGCGATTGTGCCGAGGAGAACGATTTGTGGGTTCAAGATATTGACAAGATTTGCAATACCCCAACCCATGTAGTAAGCAGTTTCCTCCACCAGCGCGATTGCCAAAGCATCGCCATCTCGCGCAGCTTGGAGCACGTGCTCTGATCTGACGTGGTCAATCTGTCCCCCCGCGAGCGTAAGGATCTCGGTGTGTGATTGACCTGTAAGCGCTTCCTGTGCGCGACGCGCTATCGAAGGTCCTGAGCATAAGGCTTCGAGACACCCATATTGACCACAACCACAGAGGGGGCCGTCGGGGAGCAGGATCTGATGCCCTACCTCTCCGGCACTGTCGTTTGCACCGTGATAGATTTCGCCGTCAGCAACGATGCCGCCGCCGATGCCCGTGCTCATCGTCATGTAGAGGACATAATCGTAGCCACGTCCGCCGCCGAATCGCGCTTCCGCCAGTGCGCTGGCATTTGCGTCGTTCTCAAGGACAGTCGGAATCTGAAACTCTGACTCGATCATATCTTTCAGCGGCAGCGCGTCCCATCCCGGCAGGTTCGGTGGCGAATAGATGATCCCGGTTTTCGTGTCAAGGGGACCACCGCAGCTTACACCAATCCCTGAGATATCCTCACCTTGCAAATTTGCTAGCCCCAGCACCTCATCGACCATTCCCAGGAGGACTCGCACAGCATGGTGAGGTCCTTTCTCTGACTCGGTTGGCTTCCGCACTTTTTGAAGGATGTTTCCATCTTTATTAGCGACAACAGTGGCAAGTTTTGTCCCACCGATGTCGATACCGACTACGTGTGAACTCATCTGCAAACACTCTCAGCCAAATAGATACCTCTCTACAGTATCTTCGCGTACCTGGACCCCCAATCCGGGGGTTTCACGCACCGCGAGATAACCATCCTCTTGCACCCACGGGTCGCTGACCAATTCGTGTTGCATTGGCGACTCATGTGGCTTGAAATCCATTGCAACGCCATGTGTCGATCCGGCAAGCAGGTGTAGACTGGCGGCGGTATTGAGGGCGCTGCTCCATGTATGAAAACTGAACTCCAAGCTCTCTGCTTCAATAAGTTTGATGACGTGGAGACAACCGGTGATGCCGTGGCAACGGCCCGGATCTATCTGTACCACATCGATACCTCCCGATTGGATGAGACGCCGGTAACTCTCGACGTTCCACTCATCCTCACCCGTACCGATAGGGGTGGCAACCGCGGATCGGAGCCGGGCATGTCCTTCAAGGTCGTGTGGTGGAAGCGGCTGCTCAATCCATCTGAGCCGATACGGTTCCAGATCTCGAAAACGCTGAATCGCCGTTGGGACATCCCAGAGTCGGTGATGCCCAGGGGTGTCAACAATCAGTTCCAAGTCATCACCGATAACCTCCCGAACCAATCGAACAATTTCGATATCGCGCTGCCGGTCCTGACCAAAGAGTGCCTCGGGACGCATGCCCCAACCAGCTTTAACAACTTGGTATCCCTCATCACAGAGAAAACGAAACTCGTTAAGCGTCCAGTCAAAATCTTCCATGTCAAAGATGAAGGATGCCATAGCGACAACTTTGTTGTGCAGCTGCCCGCCTAAAAGTCGGCAAACAGGCAAACCGAGCGCTTTCCCTTTCACATCCCACAGTGCCATGTCCAAGGCACTCACCCCAAAGGCAGCGATCCCCTCAGGGCCATACCACCAGATACGGGACTGCATTTTGTGCCAGAGTCTGTCAACATCTATGGCATCCTCACCGATAAGGAGCGGTGCGAGTCCTTGTTCGATGATGACCTTGGTTGCGAGTGCTGCTTCTCGGAACTGCGAAATACATTCCCCCCAGCCGACCGTGCCATCCTCGGTTTCCACGCGTGCAAGGGTGATATACCGTTCAATGCCTTTGTAGTGTGGCTCTGGGTAGGCGAGCGGCAAGGCTTGAATGTTTCGAATTTTCATTCTCATTGACCTCATTTCAAAACTCACAGATACTATTTTGCATCCATCATAATTTCGTTAGGGTTTCACCCATCTGCTGGTATCGAGCGTGGATCCGGTTGGTCCCGCAAGACCAGTAGGAGACATAAGCTAATTAACAGTAGTCCGCCCATCAGAAGGAAGCCGAGCGCAAATCCATAGTATTCTCCCACTACCCCCATGGCAGCGGGAACAACACCACCACCAAATAGGTAGACAAAAGGGATCATCAATGAGACAGCTACGTTTCGGGTCTTGGCGGGACCTACGTTCGCCAGCCCTAACAGCGCCACCGGGAAAAAAGCGGCAACGACTGCCGGTTGGAGAAATACCACGCTTATCAGGATTATCTTTTGACCGAAGCCCATTAGTCCAGTCAGAATAGCAGTCGCTGAATAAATTCCGCCCATAACCCGCTTTGCGCCAAAGCGATCGGCTAACCAGCCAGCGAGAAAAACAGCCACAAGGCCAGATACCCGTGAGAGGCCTACGAGCGTATTTACAAAACCTTGGTCTAATCCCTGTTCGCTGATAAGATAGATTGGCAGAATCGAGTATACGCCTACACTTGCCCCACAAGCCAAACTCATCAAAATAGCAATGACCCAAAATGAGGGTTGGTAAAAGATTCGTCCGACGTTATCTAGGCGCGGCGGTTCACCTGCGAATCTGCCTCCCTTCCCGAACAGCGCAAATGTCGCAGCCATCATTAAGCCTGCAACACCAACGATAATCAAGACACCCCGCCATGACGTAAAGCTGAGCCCCACCTCTGCGACGATAGGTGCCAACACATATCCCATCGTGGGTCCAGCTTCATGCAGCGAAATCGCTTTCCCCCAGTGCTCTGGATCAACCAAGCGGGTCATCGTCGCCATCGCCGACGGAAAATAGAGTCCTGATCCCATACCAAGGACCACCATGCCGATTTGAATACCGACTAACGACCGGCTGATAGCGATTAGGAGAACTGCCAATCCACACGTTATTGATGAAAGCAGGATTGTCCCGCGATGCGTAAGCCTTTGGGAGACGAAACCGGAACTTAACATCACCGGAGCGAATCCGATAGAGATTAGAAGAAACAGACTTCCAGATTTCGCGTGGGAAAGATGGAGCTCTTCCTCAATTAGCACCAAGAGCGGTGAAAAGACAACGCGTGACAAGAACGTAAAAAAGAGAATCCCAGCGAGAAACAGGATGGGGGTTAATTTCCGATAGATACTTTTTTGGCCGCTTTTCTGCACCGTAATTTTCCTACTATCACCTTCCTTATTTTAACGACCCCGGTATACAAGGAGCAATTCTCCCTACGAAAATCTTCCCGGTTTGGACATATATAGTAAATTCTAAAAATATAGTGAATTCTAAAAATAAAGAGACACTTTCGCTCCCCGGTAGGTGCGGTTGGAAACCCGACCGCATACACACCGTTGGTTGGGTTGAAACGGCGCAGTTGGAAACAGCGTCTACCAATTTGGAGTGTTTCATTAATTCTAAGATCTACTATAAGTGGACACTTTTCCAGTGGGTATGCCTGCATAATCGGGGCTAGGAAGCCCCTCCCACAGTGCACAAAGAATTGTAACATTTACTATATATTCACACAATCCATGTACGTAAGTGGTTTTGTCAATCCGCCGCGAGCGCGCGCTGGTTCGCGTAGGCACGCTCAAGTTGCCGTGCGTTGTAAGTAGTAATTTGCATTATTCTATGTCATCGCGGCGGTTACATTTCCCTCCAATAGACTCCATTGGAAAGAATATCATGACACCCCTCACCTGCGATGCCGGCAGTGTAGATCACGCCGGGGACATCAACACGATTATGACCTGTATGACGCTCCAAGTTTGGAAGCCAGTTCGGTATCGTTACATCGGGTTTGGAGAGCAGGTCGACGCTAAACTTGCTGCCGATGTCTGGTGCCTGTAGCCCGACGATCTCGCTACTTTTATGTGCCCAATTTTTCTCACTGACAGTCTCGGGATTCATCAAGGTCAGTACGATGAAAATCCGACCGTCAGGCGCGATGTGGAGCGCACCGTGGGGACCGGGGTTCCAGCCCGCCCACTCCTTGGATAGTTCGTCGGCAAGCGATCGACGGCGCCAGTTACCGCGCTCATCCAACCATATGACCCACGCTTCGGACGGTAGCGAGAAGAAAGGACAAGTGGAGTAAAGGATATGGGGTGTACTTGCCCCGTCAACGGCGATAGAACCGTTACTCAAATCTTTGTGTTCAGTATCAATGAGCGTGACAGTTTGGCGGGTAGCAGGTAGTGACACAGGTGTACCATCAGCCCGCTCCCATGTTTCACCGCTGTCGGGGCTACGGAGATAACCGACAGTATATGACCGGTTTTCATCAAATATCCACAAGGTCATGTGCAGCGTTCGATGGTCCTGTCCCCATGCCAACGGTTGTTGAAAGCAGACATATCCCCCTTCGTCGTCTTGGAAAACCGTGATAGGATCCTGCCACGGTGCATTGGGCGGTTTGATGTAAAGGTTCACATACCATGGTTCCCTTCCTCTACTTTGTCGAGCCGTCAGATAGAGGGTGTCATCCGGTCCACATACCATCATCGGATAAGTGCACCGTTCGCCAACTTCGATTTCGTCCTCCCATTCGGACACGTCATTTGGACGAACCGAGCGTCGGTATCGGAAGGAGTGATGGTGCGGGTAATACACGATATGAAGGTATCCCAAGCTGTCTACCGTCAACGCAGGACCGCCGTGATTATCGTACGCCTCACCGACGGTATATGTCGGAGACCATTGGTGCGTTTTCCGATCCAGCGTCCGGGAGCGCACACGGAAGCCTTCAGCGATTGTATCGAGCCATACCACGTGCGTTTTCTCCCGAAGCGTGATTATTTTGTTGGCATCTGGGTATGCGGTGGCACGGCCACAACCATTCTCCGAGAGAAGAAAAAGATTCCTACTCTCATTTCTGTACGCCGATGTGTTCTGCAAGACTGAATTGGGCATTTCTTAGCTTCGCCGGTAGTAACTAACACACATCTATCTGCTCATTTGGATATTGCTACCACGATTCTACCAAGATCCTGAAAACCAGGCGACTACTGTGGTTGCATGTCCATCCAATAAACCCCGTTGGAAAGAATATCATGACACCCTTCACCTGCAACACCGTCAGTATACATCACACTGGGCACGTCAACGCGGTTGTGCCCTGTTGGACGTTCCAAGGTCGGAAGCCAATGTGGAACCGTTATATCAGGTTTGGAGAGTAAGTCAATGCGGAACTTGCCGCCGATATGCGGGGCTTGCAACCCGATTATCTCGGCACTCTGATGCGCCCAGTTTCCCTCACTGACCGTTTCTGGCTTCATCAGGGCAAGTACGATAAAAACGCGACCATCAGGAGCGATATGGATGGCGCCATCCATAGCGAGACTCCAACCGTTCCATTCCTTGGGTAGTTCCTCGGAGAGTGAGCGGCGGCACCACCTACCATCCCCATCCAGCCATACAACCCATGCTTGGGACGGTATGGAAACGGAAGGACAGGTACTGTAGAGGATGTGAGGGGTGCTCTCTCCATCAACTGCGATAGACCCGAAACGCAAGTCGCTATGCTTGGTGTCAATGAGCGTGACTGTCTCGCGGGTAGCAGGTAGTGAAACCGGCGTACCGTCGGCTCGCTCCCATGTTCTACCACTGTCAGGACTACGGAGATAACCGACAGTATATGACCGATTCTCATCAAATATCAGGAGTGTCATATGCAACGTCCGATGGTCTCGACTCCAAGTCAACGCTCCCTGATAGCGAACATATCCACCTTTATCGTCTTGGAAAATCGTGATAGGCGCCTGCCAAGGTGCATCGGGTGGTTTGGTGTAAAGGTTCACATACCAAGGGTCGGATCCCCGATTTTCTCTTCCTGTTAGATAGAGGGTGTCGTCCAAACCGCAAACCATCGTGGGATAAGTACATCGTTCACCGAACTCAATTTCGTCCTCCCATTCGGATACATCGTTTGGACGAACCGAGCGACGATATCGGAAGGGGTGGTGGTGCGGATAATAAACGATGTGAAGGTATCCCAAGCTGTCTACCGTCAACGCAGGACCGCCGTGATTATCGTACGCCTCACCGACGGTATATATCGGAGACCACTGGTGCGTTTTTCGATCCAGCGTCCGGGAGCGCACACGGAAACCTTCAGCGATTGTATCGAGCCAAGCTACGTGCGTTTTATCCTGAAACGTGATTATTTTGTTGCAATCACCGTATGCCGTGGCACGACCACAACCATGTTCTGACAATAGAACCAGGTTTTTTTTCACATCGCTGTGTGCCCATGTTTCCTGCAAAACTGAATTGGACATTTTTTGCCTCCATTCCTTCCGACAGCGATTCGGATGCATCTATCTGTCCATTCGGACAAATTCTACCCCGATACTCTCAAACCCAGCCGTGATCGATCGTGATCGGAGAGCCGGAGGTCTGATTCGTCCAACCGTTTCCGCTATCCAACACCACCTCTCTGCCGGTGATTGCAGACTGCTCAGCGGCAAACAGGATTTCCATGATGTGACGGCCCCACTCTCCGTGCGTCGGTGGCTCGATATCCTTTTCGATCGCTTCCGCAAACGACTTCCATTCGTTGTGCATCTCAACCGGAGGATCATCAAAGGGCACATCTTCCCACTCGTCACCCTTTCCCACCCTGACATACTTTTCACCGTGTTGGCTGAAGCGCAACGTGCCATTAGCACAGATAACTTGGCAACTAAAATCTGGCGCACCATCGGCGAATCCGATCGCCACGGCAACTCCAGCAAGTCCATTCTTGTATCGGATAAAAGCGGTGGCAGAGTCATCGGCAGCTTGATAGTGTGCGCGCGCACCGATCGACGCTGACACGGACGCAGCTTGTGAGGCCATGACCCACGTGAGGCGGTCTACCACATGGACCCCATTAGTCAACCACATACCACCACCGTGGTAGCGACTGCGGTACTGTGGGCGACGGCCCGAATAGCCCCAATTCTTAGACATGTAGCATACTGCTGTTATGAGTGGTCCCAAGTCGCCCGAATCGAGGATTTCTTTTGCTTTTACACTTGTGCCGTAATAGTGTTGGCTATAACCAACCATCAATTTGACATTGTTAGCAGCTGCCGCCGCTATCATATCATCACACTGCTGTAGGCTAATCGCCATAGGTTTCTCTACCAACACATGCTTGCCAGCGTTACAGGAGTCCACGGTGAGCCGGTGATGGAGCTGGTGACCGAGAACAACTGCCACAGCATCAACCTCGTCATCCCGCAGAAGTTCGGTGTGTGTTTCATACCCCCTTGGAATATTATATTTTTCCATGTATTCGCGACGTTTTTCCTCAAAGAGGTCAGCAACCGCTACAACCTCGACGTTATCCAATGTTGCAATCGCATCGCAGTGGGAGCGCGCGATTCCACCCAGTCCAACAATTCCAACCTGTAATTTTTTCATTGAAATCTCCTAGTTATTGAAGATAAAGTTACACCCGTACAAAAACATTACCAAACGGGTTCGATTGCTTTTCACACCGCTGCGCTTTGACATAGCGGATAGGTTCAAGGGGTGCCTTTTTTTGCACAAATAATTTCACGTAGCGACCAAACGATGTGTTCGTTGAGGTATAGATATTTTTGAAAACTGATTGATAGGCTAACTGACTGGAACATGATCAAGGTGGCCAGTTCGTAGCCAACCGTCGGGCAATGCGGTCTGCCATGGCAGCGATTGTCAACATCGGTGGAACGCCAATTGAGCTCGGAAACAAGCTGGCGTCAACCACAAACAACCCTTTGACATTGTGCGCTTCTCCAGTGGAGTCTACGACGGTTCTACGTGGATCTCTCCCCATTCGCAGTGTGCCTTGGGGATGGCTAGAGGTTATCAGAATATCGTTCTCAACAATACCGCGTTGACGGATTACTTCAAGATTGCTTTCCCGCCGGATAATAACTCGCCGCGTGTAGGGAAGCACAATTTCCTTTGCACCGGCAGCAAAAAGCAGTTGAGCACCGTGTATCAACCCTTGGATTAAAGATGCTCGGTCATCGCGACCGAGACGGTAGCGTATCACCGGGCTCCCAGATCGATTCACCTTTACCCGTCCTGATGAACGATCATGGAGCAGCACAAGTAACGCAGCGATCCCACGATAGGCTCGCATCAAGTCTCTGTGCTCGCGTCCAAAGGAGGGCATACTGACTGCAACTAGTGCCATTGGTCCGAAGGCTGGCATCACGAGATAACCGTTATCGGGGTAACGCGCCAGATCGAGAAAGTGGTCAACATAGAAACTTTGGGGGATCCCCTGATAGGCATCAATGTGTTCATCAAAGAGACCGGCCACAGAGATGGCAGGGTGGAGATGTAAATTGCGTCCCACTTGCTTCCCCGGATCGGGCAGACGGCTCTTCAACCACAGCTGAGGCGAGTTGATTGCCCCGGCTGCTAAAACCACGGCTTTGCTGCGAACTGTGAGCGTGTATCCTTTGTGACCCCGACTGTTCCCTACATTAGCGGAACTGTCTGTTTGCACATCCACCCCGACAGATCGGGACCTCGCATGCTCAAGCTGGCGAGGCGCCGGCTTATCGCTAGCCCGGAATCGCGCGGTAGCTCCAACCACGCGAGCGTTTTCTACAACAATGCTTTCGACAAGACAGTCAGTGTAGAGGCGAGCTCCGGCTTTTAGTGCTTGAGGAATGTAGCTGACCGCCATGCTCTGCTTCCCAATTCCCGGCTGGGAACTAGGACACCCAAGCAGACAGTCCGCCGAACAGTTGGGACAGCGACTCCGATTATGGCGCTGTATGGTCCCACGCCAACGCATGGCTTGAGCCCCGCGCCGAATGGTTTGGTTCAGCTTGTTAACCTGTTCCTCCGGAATTTGCTTCACGGCCAAGGTCGTCTCTACCCGATTAAAAGAGGGGCTGAGATCGCTCGGTGACAGACCTCGAATGCCAAACTCAGTTTCCCATCGCTCCAAAATCGAGTCAGGGACACGCACCGCATAGCACAGATTATGGACAGTAGAACCGCCAACCCCCTGTCCCTGAGAGATTAATACAGAGCCATCGCGGGTCGTGCGCATGCCGCCATCCCAAAACAGACGAAGCAACATCTCTGGCGCATGTTGGCTGAATGTTGTTGGGTCATGATTTTCGCCCGCCTCTAGTACGACCACCGAAAGTCCGGCTTGCGCGAGTTCCTTGGCGGCGACAGCGCCACCTGCTCCCGATCCGATAACGCAAACATCAACCGTTTCATGGAGATCCTGCCCAACGCCACGACCCTCGATGATCATCTTCCCCTCGGTTTCTCAGTTGTGTTCTGGTAGACCCCGGTAGTAGATTGGCTGTAATACCCGAGAAGCGTTACATCGCGCAAGCCTCGAAAGAGACGTCGTCGTAGTCCGAAACGACTTGCCGCCCACGATTGAATATAGGCATCTGCATCATGGAGTGAGAGTTGGGTAAAGGGACCCAGTTTGCCGACGAACAGGATTGGACACCATTGAAATAGGTGAAGTGCTCGACGAAGTCGCACTTGCATGTTCGCTGGTAGTCCGGCAACGAAAGCGTCAATAGTTGTCACCGTGGGAGGGCGGTATGATGTCGAGGTTCCGCGTGCAGAAGGTTGTTGCTGCGTATCATGGGAATCTGTGCCCACCATGCGTTCGGTCAGAACCATCAGAATCTCCGCTTCCGGCGGGCTGAAGAATTGCAATGTCATATGATTTGGCTGAAGTGGTCATGCCCTTGGCTTGCTGCACATTTGGCCTATGATGGTGAGTGGGTGTACTTCGGAGCACGGTTAAGAAGACTAACTTACCAGATCAGGACTTACGCAAATTCAGCGCGCATCGCGAAATTTTTTGTTTTTAACCCCCTAAATCCCCCTTATCAGGGGGACTTATGAGCCAGCTGGGTAAGTCCTAACTTACCAGATGTAGAAGTGATACCCTTTACGCATCATTACTCTTCAACAGTTCTGCCATCTTCGATGCGTATCACACGCTTACCAAGTTGCTGGACGAGCGAGAGATCATGTGTTGCAACCATGACCGTTGTCCCCCGGAAGTTGAAACTTTCAAACAGATGCATAATTTCAAGCGACAGTTTCGGGTCCAAATTCCCTGTGGGCTCGTCAGCGAGGACAACTACTGGGTCGTTTGCCATCGCTCTAGCAATGGCGACCCGCTGCTGCTCACCACCCGAGATGTCTTCTGGCAGTGCGTCTTTCCGATGGACCAAACTCATCTGATGGAGCAGCTGATCCACCTGCTGGCGAATTTGAGGTCGTTTGGCTCCCGTCACTTTCATGGCGAGCGCAATGTTCTCTTGGACCGTTTTATTCGGCAGCAGCTTAAAATCCTGAAAGATGACTCCCATTCTTCGGCGCAGATACGGTATTCGCGCTCGAGAAATTTGGGATAGATTTTGACCCGCAAGGACAATGTGTCCGGAGGTAGGAACCAGTTCCCGGTACAAGAGCCGGAGAATCGTTGTTTTTCCTGCCCCACTGGTGCCAACGAGAAAGACAAACTCCCCTTTCTTGACCTCAAAGTTGATTTCGTGAAGGACTTCAATGTCCTCTTTATAGCTCATTGAGAGATTATACACTTGGATCATTTCAATTAAAGTAACCTCAAAATTGTTGAATGCAATTGGCTAACGGATATATCATTCTTGACACCTCAATCGTTCAAGGACTCTGCGTAGCCGCATGTTTTATCATTACAGGCAAGGTAACGCCCCTTCGTTTTCGTAGTCTTTTCGACAAGGAATGGCGCGTGGCACTTTGGGCATTCCTTAGTCACCGGCTTGTCCCAAGAAACGAAATTACATTTCGGATAGTTGCTACATCCATAAAAGACTTTGCCACGTTTACTGCGTCGCTCACCAATATAACCTTCACAGTCAGCTTCAGGGCAATCGACGCCAATGTTGATAGGCTTTGCATTTCTGCACTTAGGATACCCTGTACATGCGAGGAATTTCCCGCCCGCCCGACTGGTTTTAATCACCATTGGACTGCCACACTTATCGCATGCTTCATCGGTGGGTTCCTCTTCAGCGGGCGGTGCCTCGTCTCCGTTTAAACGTCTGATGTTGCGACACTCCGGATAGCTTGAGCAGCCGAGAAAGCGACCATATCTCCCCCACTTGATAACCATTTTGCTGTTGCACTTTTCGCACACTTCATCAGACTCTTCTTCCATCTCTTTACGCGCTTCATACATCACATCCGGCGCTGCTTCAAGGGCATGGTTAAAGGGTTCGTAAAACGCGCTGAGAACACCCACCCAGTCTGATTTTCCTTCCGCAATCTCATCAAGTTGACTTTCCAGCTTTGCTGTAAACTGAGTGTCAAGGACATCGGGGAAGCCTTTAATCAACAACTGGTTGACTAGTTTACCCATGTCCGTCGGCTGAAAACGCCGTTTCTCCTTGACTACATACTCCCGATCTTGAATCGTTGAGATAATTGATGCATATGTGCTCGGGCGTCCAATTCCCTTTTCTTCCAATGCCTTGACAAGCGTCGCTTCAGTATATAGAGGTGGTGGCTGCGTGTAGTGCTGTTTGGGTGTGAGCTTACGCAGATCAAGCCGCTCCCCAATCTCTAGGACTGGTAGGATTGCATCTGTTTCATCATCCTTATTGGAATCCATGTTGTTATCATCGCGTCCTTCTAGATAGAGTTTCATGAATCCATCAAACTTGAGGATCGATCCGGTTGCACGGAACAGATATTCTTCCGCAGAAATATTAATTGTCGTTACATCCAATACGGCGGGGTTCATTTGACTCGCAACGAACCGCTTCCAAATAAGATCATAAAGTCGATGCTGTTCAGGAGAAAGATAGGTTCTCAGCGACTGCGGTGTCCGATTGACCGAAGTTGGGCGAATCGCTTCGTGTGCATCCTGCGCTCCCCCTTTGCTCCTGTAACGGACGGCGCTCTTTGGTAGATAATCCGCGCCATAAGTTTTCTGGATGTATCCTCGCGCTTCGTCGAGGGCTTCTTCTGCAATACGAGTTGAGTCTGTTCGCATGTAAGTAATCAAACCGATAGCGCCCTGCGCCCCAACGTCTAACCCCTCATAAAGCTGCTGTGCAACCGACATCGTGCGTTTGGCGGTGAAGCCAAGCTTGCGGGCTGCTTCTTGTTGTAGCGTACTGGTAATAAATGAAGGAACGGGCCGCCGTTTGCGTTCCTGTTTCTTGATGTCCTTGACGATAAATGGTTTCGTCTTCGCATCTGCAACGATTGCGTTTGCACGTGCTTCATCTATTGGGAAACCGTAGGTGCTGATAGTCCCCTTCTCCGAGGCGATTTGAAGCAACCTTGCATCAAATGCCGGTGGGTTCTTCCCGGACAGATTCGCCGTAATCGTCCAATACTCTTGTGGAACAAAGGCTTCAATCTCTGCTCCCCGCTCACACACAAGGCGCACCGCAACGGATTGCACCCGTCCGGCACTTAATCCGGGCTTCACATTCCGCCACAAGATAGGACTGATTTGATAGCCAACCAACCGATCTAGGACACGCCTCGCCTGTTGGGAATCTACAAGGTGTAGATCGATTTCACCAGGATTCTCCATCGCCGCACGAATAGCGCTTTTGGTAATCTCATTATAGGTGACCCGGTAGATTGGCTTTTTGGCGCTTTTAAGCGTCTCCGCAATATGCCAGCAGATTGCCTCACCTTCTCGGTCAGGATCAGCGGCGAGGTAGATCGCATCAGTTTTCTTTGCAGCAGCCTGAATTTTTTTGATTACTTCCCCTTTGCCCCGAATGGTGATGTACTCTGGGGAGAATCCGTTTTCAAGATCGACCCCCAGCTTTTTGGCAGGTAAATCACGAATGTGGCCTACTGAGGAGCGCACGATATAATCTCGACCAAGGAACTTGTTGATTGTCTTCGCTTTCGCTGGAGACTCGACAACAACCAATGATTTAGGCATTATAAATGCTCCAGATAACAGTTAAAATAAATAAAACGTGTTTGATACTACGTAATGAATAAAATATGAGTTTCTCGATTGTTGTGTGCTTTAATCTGCAGCCACTTCTGGTTTTGCGCCACCGAGCACAGGCTCGTTCTTCATCCACTGGGTAACGATTAGTGTGATAAACGCAATCACGCCTCCACTGAGAAAGATGATCTCGTAGCCAAGCTTCACCCATATCAATCCTCCCACCAATGGAGCACCCACGGCTGCAATATGGTTCATAGTAACCCCCATCGCTAGTGTCGGTTTGAGGTCGCGTTTCGGCGCAATCTTATTCACGTATGTTGTCATCGCGATTCCACCTACAAATAGGAAGTTATCAAGACAATAGAGAATATATAACTGATTTGGGTTTTTCAGCAGTGCGTAGCCGATGAATATAAAGGTCAAACCGATGTAGCTCATGGTCAACATAAGACGCTCACCGAGTTTATCCACAAGCCAACCCATCAGGGGTGAACAGAGAAATACAACGATCTGGTTGATTAGGATAAGGCTAATGATGATGCCCCGATCGGTGCCGTACACTTTCACAAGTGCGAAAACCGCGAAGGTAATAAAAATCTGTCTACGACAACCTTGTAGAAACGATAGCAGATAATAGAGCCAGTAGCGTTTCCTCAACACAAAACGAGGTTCGCGTTCGGTCTGCAACTGACGCGAGGCAAACATCAGTGCAATTCCGCCGACAGCAACCGCTGCACCACCAATTTGGAATAATCCGCCAAATTCTAACACATCGACCGCGAATTTGCACAACACAATTGCAGCCAGCATCGAAAGACTCTGGACACTCCTTAAGCTACCAATCCACTTGCCTTTTTCTTCCCCTTCCGAATAGAAGAGTGACATTGCGCCCTGCAACGGTAGCCATGCGTGAAACCCGACACTCCAGACAAACGAATAGATCAGGACCGCCGAAAAACTGTCAGCCTGCGAGTACAGCGCCAAACCCAATCCCATTACGATAAGGGAAACACCACCCAGCAGCGGCGGCGACAACAGGATTGTAACGGCGATAAAGAGCGCATTAAGAAAACCGGGGACTTCCCGTAACGCTTCCATATAGCCCAACTCGTGGGCTTCAATACCGATTCGATCGACGATGAAATTGTGGAAAAGCGAAAATTGAACGCCAAAAAAGATACCCGATCCGAAGACGGCTATTGCCAATAATCGAAAATTACGATTCCAAGATAGCCAAGGTAGCATACATTTCCTTATCTAGACCGTTGTAATCGCTCGGATTTCGTTGTCCGAAGGATCTTGATGAATTGGCAACAGTACTTCCAACAGCTTATCAGAAAACGCCGATCAGACAGATAGTTCGTGGGGTGGTCCTGCCTCTTGAGGGCTGCGGATATTGTCAACAAGTTCTTGGACTTCAGCCGGTGGCGGAGCCGTGAGTAAAGAGACGGGGATCGACACCAAAAGGTTGAGCACCATGCCAAGCGTTCCGATACCTTCGGGAGATATGCCGAACAACCAGTGCGCGGGTACATTCAGGTCAGGACGAATGAACTTAAAGAAGATAATGTAGCCCGCTGTGAAGGTGATGCCAACGATCATGCCACTGATTGCGCCGATGTTATTCATCCGTTTCCAGAAAATACCCATAATGATTGCCGGGAAGAACGAAGCAGCAGCCAAACCAAATGCAAAGGCAACCACCTGTCCAACAAAGCCGGGCGGATTGATACCGAAATAGCCCGCAATGCAAACGGCAACCCCCGCCGCTATACGCGCGGCAATTAACTCGCCTTTCTCGCTAATCTCTTGGACGAGCTCCCGCTTCAGTAGATCATGGGCAATCGAAGTTGAAATCACGAGCAACAGCCCTGCTGCCGTCGAGAGCGCAGCCGCCAGTCCACCCGCTGCAACTAACCCTACAACCCAATTCGGCAGCTTAGCAATTTCCGGGTTCGCAAGCACCATAATGTCACGGTCGATCGTCAACTCATTTTCGACCTCCGAGTGTACTCCGCGATACTGAATACTACCGTCCCCGTTTTTATCATCAAATTTGATAAGACCTGTCGCTTCCCAATTCTTGAACCAGCCCGGAACTTCCGTGTATTTTGCGTCTGAAACTGTATTCAAAAGATTTGTTCGAGCGAATGCCGCCACCGCAGGGGCGGTTGTATAAAGGATAGCAATAAAGAACAACGCCCACCCCGCGGAACTCCGCGCTGCAGAAACCCTCGGCACAGTGTAGAAACGCACAATGACATGCGGCAAGCCCGCCGTGCCAACCATCAGTGCCGCCGTGATGCAGAAGACATCGACTGTTGCTTTGCGTCCATCGGTGTATGTATCGAAACCGAGCTCCTGACTTAATCCGTTGAGTCTGTCAAGCAAGAATTCCCCAGATCCGTCTGCCAATACTCCACCAAAACCGAGCTGCGGGATAATGTTACCTGTCATCAATAGCGATATGAAAATCGCGGGTACAAGGAAAGCGAAGATGAGGACACAATATTGTGCGACCTGTGTATAGGTAATTCCCTTCATACCGCCTAAGACCGCGTAAAAGAACACGATGCCCATGCCGATCAGCACACCAAAGCTAATGTCGACATTGAGGAATCTGGAAAAGACAATGCCAACACCGCGCATCTGCCCTGCGACATACGTGAACGAAACAAAAATTGCACAGATAACAGCAACGATTCGAGCTGTTCGTGAGTAGTAACGGTCACCGACGAAATCAGGTACGGTGTACTTGCCGAATTTGCGCAAATACGGTGCTAACAACAGTGCTAGCAACACGTAGCCCCCCGTCCAGCCCATGAGATAGACCGAGCCGTCCCGTCCCATGAACGAAATAAGACCCGCCATGGAAATGAACGATGCGGCGCTCATCCAATCAGCTGCCGTCGCCATACCGTTGACCACTGGAGGCACACCCGCACCTGCGATATAGAACTCCCCCGTTGAACTCGCCCGCGACCAGATCGCCACACCGATATAGATTGCGAAGGATAGACCGACCATCGCGAACGTCCATGCCTGTACACTCATTCCTCATCCTCCCTCTCGGACGTGCTGTGTCGCTTATCAAGACGGTTCATCAGACAAACGTAGACGAAAATAAGCGCGACAAAGACATAAATCGATCCTTGCTGTGCAAACCAGAAACCGAGCCGGAAACCGCCAATTTTAATTTTGTCGAGATGGTTGACAAACAGGATGGCGCAGCCGTAAGAGACAATGAACCATATAGCCAATAGAGCCCCAAGGTATTGCAGGTTCTTTTTCCAATAGGAACGATTTTTATCGTTTCCGGTCATATTCTTCTCCCTCATTATCGGTTCTCGTGGCAGACACTAAGATGACTGGCTCCGGATTGGCACAAATTTTAACAAAAAGGTATATCTTAGTCAAACAAAAAGGTAACTTCAAGGGCGTGGTCCCACTGTGACCCAGCGCTTCCTACGTGCAGAATGCCTGTCCTCAAAATCACGTATCATTCTGGTAAAAAGGCAGCAACCGAACCGTTGCGTCTACTCGACTGTCCGTCGTTCCGACCTCTACCTGACTGCCCTCATCTGCAAAAGCCACGCGGACATACGCCATTCCAATCGGCTTACCAAACGTGGGTGAAACCACGGCACTCGTTATCCACCCTATCTCTTTGCCCTCCTTAAAAAGGAGGGTGTCACCCTGGGGAAGGGTGTCACCGGTGATTTCGAGCCCACGCAGCAAGCGATTCGGGTGACCACGATACTTCATGCGTGCAACAATTTCCTGACCGATATAGCAGCCTTTCTCGTAACTAATTGCGTTTTCTAACTCCGCTTCCCCCGGAAAAATCGAGTCCCCCAATTCCGCTCCGTATCTGGGGATACCCGCTTCAATGCGGAGGCTATTCAAGGCGGTTAAGCCCACAGGTGCTGCGCCAAACGCCCGTCCCTTGGTCAGAATCGTATCCCACATCCACTCTATCGATTCAGATGCGGTGCACAGATTGTAGCCAATTTCGCCAGTTTCGTTGACACGGGCACAGATGATGCGACGTCCATCAGTTTCATGAACAATGTTGTGATATTCGGAAAGATGTCCAACATCCAAACCGTAGACTTCCCGAAGCAATTCAGTAGATTTTGGTCCGTGTACACCGATAACACCGGTGCGATCGCTAAAGTCTTCGATGTTGACATCGTCGGCAATTAGGTACTTATCTAATTCCTGATAAAGAGTTGAGGTTGTTTCGGCATTCGTCTCGATACCGACAGCCTCCTCGAAAACGAAGACCTTCATATCAGCGATGATTTTTCCGCGATTGGTCAGAATGGTCGCGTAGTTTCCCTCCCCAATCGAAAGGCCCTCGACGTCATTAGAGATGATACGGTGGAGGTATGCTACTCGGTCAATTCCTGTAAGACGAAGCCTCCCCCGATGCGAGAGGTCTAGGACTCCAACACCCTGTCTCACCGTGTGGTGTTCTTGGTGAGGAGGCGTGAAATGGTCGACCAGTTCCCAATCTTCAACGTTCCTCGTAAAGACTGCTCCAAGTGCATGATGAGTTTCATAAAGTGGTGTTCTTTTCATCAACTGTACCTCCGTTTCGTTAGTTACGCCCCGCTCGCACCTGTTTGATAAACCGTATGGCATTTCTGGAGAAGTGATCCTCAATCTCATCTGGAGTCAGTCCGAGCATATCAGCAACCTGTCGCTCTTGACGTAACTGCTCGTAAATCACGAACGTTGGGGTCGGATCGCAGTGTGGCAAGTCTGGGAAACCGCCATAATACTCCCACGCACGGCCATATGTGATGTACTTGCCGCGCGCGCACCCCGCCACGATATTGTCCGATCCGAACATCACCCGTCTACGGTCCTCATGTTTCATGAGTAGGAAGTGAGAGTAGATGTCATTCACTGCTGATGTGTCGTACCAGATGTTCGGCATCTCCTTGAGAACATGGATGGCTTCCTCCATCATAAACGCATTGAACGCGCGGGCACAGTGCGCGAGGATCCATTGGGCTCCCGGATACCGCTTTGTGTAGTATTGCAAGTCTTTTATGTTGTCGGGGTCAGCCGGACCCGTCTTCTTGGCAAGGTGCATCGTAATCGCCAACCCCATATCGTGTGCGACCTCAATAAAGGATTCTGGCAGGAAATCCCGAATTCGAGCGTTCGCTGGATCTGGTGCAAACGTGCGATACGGTTTTAGTCCGAAAAAATCGTGCTTTTTCACCTGTGCTGCGACATAGTCCGATGTCATCTCCGGGGTGACCATCATATTCACTTCCGATTGGGGATCCGCTTCCATTTCCGTCGCCATCCAATCGTTGTGTCCCTCTGCATCCATCCCGGGCATTGGGGTCCCCAAAACCAGATAGTGCATCTCCCGTCCCGGATACAGCTTCGCAGCCCACGCTAGATGATCTTGGTAATCGATCTCCCAACGGAGTCCAGTGGGCGGACCTGTCAGCGTGCCTTTGTGCGCCTCCGACCACATGTGGGTGTGCATGTCGTAGACGACGGAAGGCACGAAATCCTCCAACTCTTTTTCCCAGATGTCACGGTCAAAATCTCGGTAATCAATCATTGCCATGAGTTCTACCTTCGTTTGCTGTAAGTTGGATCAGTACGAAGACCGCTCTCGTTCTTCGTCAAGATATTCTTCAGCGTTGACTGTGTGTTATATTGTATCCAAGTGACCACCCGCCCACAGCACCCCATTTGCAAGCAGGCGCAAAAACATCGTAATTTCAAAATCTCTCTGATGTCCAAGTGAGGTGTAGAAAACACGCCCACCGTGATGGGTACGTGTCCATGCTACCGGCTCCGTGTGTTCTTCCGTTTTTCCCGTCAACAGCAATGTGGTATCGATGGCAATGGAGGGATTTCTGTAAAGACTGCCATAAGAGTCGAAGTTTGAGATGCCCTGTAATATGGGATGGTCTTTTGCGTTTGGACTGATTTCGGCGTGTGCGATGGGACCGGCACCGTAATGACCTTGGTAGTCCCCGCCAAGGACATGTTTATCAAAGTCAAGCCAAGTCTGAAAAGCGTGACTCGCTGTCCGCACACCAACGATGGGTCTGCCTGCAGCACAATACGCTTTGAAACGGTCAAGTTCGTTACCTTTGGTATTAAGTCGCCGCGTGAACACTAACAGTACATCCGTATCTTGCAACGGTTCGAGCGACTGATCATCGTCTTCACTTTGATAGATAATCTGCTTTGCTTGGACGGGGTGATTTTTCTCGATATAATCTTGGAAAACGGCGAGAGATGTTTCTGAGTCATATTCAAAAGAGCCGGAAATCATGCAAAGTTTTAACCGATCATTGGGCATCTTCGCTCCTTCTGTGCAGGAAGAGAAAACTGTATGGGTGCGGGTTTTTTTCGTCCGGCTGACGGTCAACCCGTTTGACTTCTTGCCAATCAGCTAGATTGAAAGCAGGAAAGTAGATATCACCTTCGAAGCAGTCGTGGATGTATGTCAGATAGAGCCGATGGGCGCGTGGCAAAAACATTATGTAAATCGATGCACCGCCGATTATCATGATTTCGTCGCAGGCGTTAGCCGTATCCAACGCTTCTTCAATGGAATGTGCCACGATGCAGCCTTCTGCCCTGTAGCCACGATCACGAGTGAGTATGATATTAGTGCGCTTGGGTAACGGTTTGCCGATAGACTCAAAAGTCTTACGTCCCATCAACACAGGCTTGCCCAATGTATGTCGTCGAAAGTGTTTCATATCGGCGGGTAGTCGCCAAGGCAATCGGTTACCTTGACCAATCAGGCGATTTTTGTCCATACCGGCAATGATGGAAATAATCATTCGTACGCCCTTTACACCACCATAGGCGCTTTAATCGTGCCGTGATGTTTGTAGTTGCGCAGCTTGATGTCCTGCATCTTAAAGTCGTTTATCGATTTGACCTCTGGATTCAGGTAGAGCTTCGGCAGTTCAAGTGGTGCTCGCTGCAATTGGGTCTCTACCTGCTCAAAATGGAGGTGGTAGATGTGTGCGTCGCCCAAGGTGTGGATAAATTCGCCAGGCTCCAAGTCCGTTACCTGTGCAATCATGTGCAGCAGCAGAGAGTATGAGGCAATATTGAACGGCACACCGAGAAACATATCACAACTTCGCTGATACATTTGTAGTGACAATTTTCCTTCAGCCACAAAGAACTGGAAAAAGGCATGGCACGGCTCAAGTGCCATTTGATCTAGCTCACCCGGATTCCACGCTGTTACGACATGTTTGCGACTGTGGGGTTGCGTTTTAATGCCTTCAATAACATTGGAAATCTGGTCTACAGTCTGTCCATCGGGAGTTCTCCAATAGCGCCACTGTACGCCGTAAATTCGACCAAGATCTCCTTCAAACTGCGCCTTTGGCTTCCAGTACTCCGCATCTGCATTCGCATCCCACACATCACAGCCCAACTTCTGGAAATCCTTGACATCGGAGTAACCTCTCAGAAAGCCTAAGAGTTCAGCCTTCATGGACTTGAACGCCAGTCTTTTGGTTGTTACAGCAGGGAAACCATCTGCCATGTCATGCCGCATCTGCATACCGAACAGCGCACGGGTAAGACCGTTACGTCCTCCACGGTCTACACCTGTTTCTATGATCTGTTTCAGCGCATCTAAATATTGCTTCACTGTCTAGTCCTTCCAATGAAACAAGGTTTCAAGGATACAACCGTAACCACTTTTAATCATCAGTTCTTGCTGTCCGTGCTGCCAAACCCACCGCGCGTTTCTGACTGCATTTCGGACACCTCTAACCATTCGGCGGTATCCACCCGCACAAAGATTCCCTGTGCAATTTTATCACCACGCTCGATGGTAACCGGTTCGTCAGTGAAATTATAGATTTGGATTTGGATCTCGTCGCCTTCGCCGCAGTAGTCCAGATCAATAACCCCAACACCGTGCGGGATCAGTAGTCCCCGTTTGCGAGGTGTACTGCTGCGCAACGTCACCATTAACATATATCCGGGCGGTGTTTCGATGATGACGTTTGCCGGAATCAACGTTACGGTCTGCGGTGCAACTGTGACTGATTCACGGCATAATAGATCAAAACCGACGGAACCATCCGTTTCATACTGCGGCAACGGAAGATCTTTATCAAGACGCTTGATTTTGACTTTCATGAGTATGTCAATCCGCTACAAATTTGTTCACAAGTAGATTTTAGGCATTTCTGCCCAGTTAGCGCGGGGCAAGTCCGAGAGAATCTCCGATGAACAGGGACAGGCGAGAGCACACCCGTGAACAGGGCTGCCGCCTACACTTGGCTGCATAAACTCCAATCAGCGATAAAGCAGGGAAGAAAAAGGGAACAATAACAGATCTTCTATCCCCCTTTACCTTCCCACTTCAGACTCTAAATCAGGGCAGGGTTTATGCCGTGCCTACTCCTCTCCCTTATCGTGACGGTACAGTTGTAGATTGACCCCGTCAAGTCCGTCAAAGAAGGCAAGGGTCATTCCTTCAAGCGGTTGGAAAGGTTCCTTTTTGACAGTGACCCCTTTCTCGCGGAGTATTTCTGTACCGGCTTCAACATCATCAGCCTTAAACGAGATGTGATGCACACCCGGACGATCCAGTCCCCAGACCCCTTCGAACGCAGCGGCGGGGATGAGTTCCAGATTCACGTTACCCGCATCCAAAAAGATCGCCTCACCAATCTCACCGAGATCCAAGCGGTCTAACACTTTGAGGCCGAGTTTGTTGACATAAAGGTCTTCTGCTTTTTCCATATCGTTCATGAGTAGCGCAATTTTCCAGATTTTCATCTCCATCTTGTCTTCCTCCTCCCCGACTCGTGGGTTTATAGGTGTGTTTACACTAAATATCAGAACAGCAAGGGCAGCAATCAGAATTGCCAACCGCGTCAACTTTTTCATTTTTGTCGCCTCCTCAGCCAATCACAGACTTTACGGAACAGGAATTCCCGCAACCTTGCACTGAATACTAAAGAGCGAAGTGCTCGCGGTAATGAAAAGTGTGCTCCAGTCATCGCCGCCCCAACCAAGATTGGCAGCGCGTTCAGGAGTTTGTAGGACGCCCAGGTGCTCCCCGGTTGGATCGAAAATCCAAATGCCGCCCGGACCGGTGAGATAGATATTGCCGTGCACGTCAATTTTCATGCCATCAGGCACTCCATCTTCGCCCTCTTCCTCGGCGAAAATCCGCCCGTTCGCAATTGTGCCATCAGATTGGACATCAAACACGCGGATGTGCATACGCTCAGTATCGTTAATATAAAGGATTGACTCGTCCGGCGAGAAACAGAGTCCATTCGGGCGATCAAAATCATCAATCAACAGTGTCACGGTTTGACCGTCAGGCGAAAGGCGATAGACACCTTGAAAGTCGAGGTCTTGCTCCCCCTCAACACCATAGTCAGCTGTGAGACCGTAGGGCGGATCAGAAAAATAGATGCTGCCATCCGATTTTACAATCACATCATTCGGACTGTTCAATCGCTTACCCTCATAATGTGAAGCAATCGTCACAACGGTCCCGTCAGCTTCGGTTCGTGACACTCGGCGATTGGCATGTTCACACGTTACGAGCCTGCCCTGCTTATCATAGGTCAAGCCGTTGGATTTGCCGGAAGGAACACGAAAGTTGGTGATACCTTCGTCCGCCGTCCACTTTTTCATCTGGTTTGCGGGAATGTCGCTGAACAACAGAAACTTGCCTTCGGCATGCCAGACGGGTCCCTCTGTGAACTCACAGCCGGTCCCAAGTTGCGTCAGTTCTGCATCAGCATCAATTAGGTCTAATAATTTTGGGGATCGAACATCAAGACTCATATACGCCTCCTTTTTCTTTCGTATGCTAGGGTCACAGATAGTCGGTTCACCACAGCACCGTGGCAAACGTGAAATGCAATGTGAAAACCGTGAAAATTTGAGGTTATTATATCAAATATATGTGCGATAAAGTATCACACACCTAACAATAATACAAGCAAAAAATCGTCCGACTTCGGGGCATGTGGTTCTCCTACTATTCTTGCCCTGATAAGATTGAAGTTCAAGAGCAACTCCAATTGCATCAAGGTGTCAAGGTAAACTGAATCAGGGATAACACAGACTGACGGATAATACTGCTAAAAGATCCCTTCCAGACGTGCGATGGGAACGCGCAATGAACAGGCGACTAAAAACAGCCGAGATTAGCGATAAACAAAAACTAATAGACCTATAGTTAAACATACACTGCCAACGGGTGGATTTTAAGGCTGCACACATCGAATAGTGAGACCTAACCTTCTTTTCATGGAACCTACATTTAAAGGGTAGCAAACCCGTAGTAACCTCTTATCGTCGGCGAGGAGAAAAAAATGTGGCGCGGCAGAAGAAGAAATCGTTGACAGGAATGACAGATAGAAAGTATAATTTTCCTATTGGATACGCAGACTAATATGATGCTAAGGCAGATGTGTGAAAAAGTAGAAACAAGGTGGGCTGGTGTGCCTGGGGCGACTCGAACGCCCAACCTTTAGCTCCGGAGGCTAACGCTCTATCCAGTTGAGCTACAGGCACATCTTGAATTGTAATAATAATGCACGTCTTATAAATTGTCAAGCAAATTCTAATGAGGCGATTTTCAGGTTAATTCTCAGGCGCAGGGAACTTTCACCGAAGCAAGAGTGTTCAATAAGAAGAGAGCTTATTCCAACTTCCCAAGGAGGCAGTCAATATGAGACGTCCTTTCCAAAAAGTGTCAATTGTGGCACTTATGGTGTTATTCGCATTCAGTATAGGCTCTGATGTTTTTTCAAAAGGCTTTAGATCAAGTGGAAGAAGTTACAGTAGCAGCAGAAGTTACAGCAGTAGTCGGAGTTACAGTAGTAGTCGAAGTTACGGAACATCGTCGAGATCGTCCCGCAGCAGCTATTCATCGTCAAGATCTTATGGCAGTTCGGCACGCGCAAGTTCCAGCACAGGCAGGGAAAGTACCAGCCGCAGCTATGGCACTAGTGCCACCCGCTCATCACGACCGAGCGCAGCACGGGCAAGCAGCGCAGTACGGCAGAGACAGAGCGCAATGAGCAGTGCAAAGACCAGTTCCGCTGTTTCCACAAAAAACATGTCGAGCAGTCAAAAGCGGTCACTGCAATCCCAACAGCGCCAGCAGACTCGAAACCTCAAGGCAGAAAATCGAAGCCTGAAGCGGCAAGTCAGACGCGCAGAACGGGACACCGCTCGTGCACGGCGCCAAGCGCGCGAAGCACAATCCCCAATTACCGTCAACAATTTTGGGATGTACTATCCAATGGCAGGCTACTCCATCTATAGCCTAACTGCCAGTATGGTATTCGCTAATATGATTTCAGGTATCTACTTCCACGATTACTATAACCATCGGATTCGCCACAGCTGGCTGTGGTACTATCACCATCCGAACTACGATAGATCGCATTGGTCACGAGAGCGCCAGATGGAATACGAAAAGTGGCGAGCTTACTACGATAGCCAAGGCATCAAGCAGGACTCACGCTATGTAGATCCCGGAACGAATCGAGATGAAGATTACATCGAAGCACATGTCGAGAAAAACAGTGATAAATTTTATGGTGCGAACGCCGAAGAGACGGTAACGGTTGAAGAACTCCCTGATGAGGCGGCACTCCGCAACATTGTCTTAGCAGGCGACAATCAAACCGCATCAACATCAACGGCGCAAACACAATCTCAGGTGCAAACGGAGCCGCAAAAGATTGTTGTTCAGAAAAAAACTTCCGGTGGCACCTGGTTCGTTCTTGTTTTCGGCAGCATTCTGATTATCGGCGTTGTTGTTTTGATAATGTATAATAAAGGCTATTTCTAGACCCAGACGGTATAGTCTAGTCTGATTTCGTTTAGGTTTTATCCGCAACACCTAAACCATATTAGGGAATCACTCGCTTTATAGTAATACAGGAGTGATGCGAAATTGCTTTGATATTAGTTAGCAAAAGTTCCGAATTGGATAGAGGTAACAGCAATGGCACTGTTTCGCCGCAGATCGAGAGATACAGAACCTAAGCGGCACGAATTGTTGGATATACCGCTTGGAAGCATGATTGAACTTTCTGATTCAATTACGTTTGAAATGAGCGATGCGGCTTCTCGCACATTCGAGTTGACAGAGCGGAAAAAGTATGAAGGCGGTAGTTTACTGCGCTATATGTATCGGCTTGAAGACGAAGATGACGTCGTGGTTTTGGGGGTAGATCGGGTTGGAGGCACAAACGAATATGAGATCTCCCGCTGGATTATCGATGGCGAAGAAGAATTGACTGAGGATCTTCCTGATACAATTACGCTACACTACCCCGACCCTGACGATGCAGATGCGGAAATTTTGGTTGAATACGTGCGTCAGGAGATCGTCCCAGCGGAGATGACGGTTGTAAATCTCTTGGAGATGGAAACGTTTGAAGCAGAGCTGCACGAATACACAAGTGAAGATGATGAGATGATGTCTGTTGAGCTTGTCGGGAATTGGTTGACCTTCTATGTCGGTGAATCGATTTCCCTATCGGATGTCAACATCTATCCCGCCGAGGACGATGAGGAAGAATATATGTAGTCGCCTCAACCTTCCGAATATCTCGCGTCTTCTACAGAAGCTTACAGGAGCAAGCAGTAGTTGTCCTCATTGGACAGAGACGCTATTGTATGGAAAAGGGTAATCCTATGAGATTGAAAAACCTTTGCGCGCTTTTCTTGCTTTTAATAGGGTCCGTCTACTTTGTCTGTCCAGTACAGTGTGCAGCAATCGGTGAAGTAGATGGACATGCCGCATCTAATACAACCTCACTCTATCAACTACCTCTGACTGCGCCGCAAAGCGCGGATGAAGCTACTGGATCAACCTGTTGTAGCCGTGAAGATCAACCAGCGTCTACCCATGACAGCCGAGAGGAGCGAGAGCAGCATTGTTGCTTCAACCGCTGGGAAGCGCTCGGAGATAGCGAGCCTCAGTCCACTTCACAGATACAAAAGGGCACATCCTCCTCTGTTCTATTAGTCCCCACGACCCCTAAAATTTCTTCGAGCTCCGTCTTTCTGACTGCGCTTCTTCAACTCTCTCTCAACCCCTACACAGATCCTCCGCCCCCGTCGTGTTCACCGCGGGCACCTCCGTTTTTCCTCGCCTAACTTTTTCTATACATTTTTCCCGAATCCGAGATGTATTGATCGCGTGGTGTTTCTGCACCCGTGTGCCGCAACACCAGCGAACTAATTCTGATCGTCTTTCATTTAAAACGGAGGTTATTCTCATGTCATCCAGATTCTTCAACCCGCACACACCGTCGATACTGGTCGTTTTATTTTTACTGATAACCGTTGGCTGCGGTAGTAAAACCGCTAGCCTCACTAGCTCACGAGATCATCCAGCAGATCCCGCCAGCAAACATGGAACCGCCCCTTCTCACACCAATATGCCGGCAGCAGAGATGCACGGCAAACAGCATAGCAGCGGTGAACTCTCACCCAACGGCGCGGAAGCGTTGGCAGCTATGCTCGATGCCTACCTCTACATCGGAAATCAACTGGCGTCGGACACGATGGACGATGTCAATGCAAAGGCACATGCAATGCTTGAAGCCTTTCACACGGTCGAAGGTGCAGCTTCTGCTGACCTGTGGAATGCTCACGAATCTCATGCCAAAACAATCCACGATACGGGACACCAACTTGGCGATCTTTCGGATATTAAAGCTGCCCGACTCGCTTACGGCTCACTGAGCGACAGTTTCAATCATCTTATCGCTGCTGTGGGTGTGCCTGCAGGTTACGATATACCGATCTTTAGCTACGTCTGTGGGATGGCACCGGATGTCCCTAAAGCCGGGATATGGATGCAAACCGAGGGTTCCGTTCGGAATCCGTATTTCGGGAGTGCGATGCTCAGATGTCATACCTCGAAAACACAGATGTCCACCTCAAGGACCGATATGTCGGGTGATACGGAGATGGAATCGCACAAGCATAGCCATTGATACAGATAAGGAGTTTGACAAATGAAAAAGAAAATAGGATACGCCGCGATATTTTTCGCGGCGTTATCTATCCTTGCCGGATGCGCCGGTGTGTCGCAAGAGATGGCTTTCATCGAAGTCCAACAACAGGTAGATAACCGTATCGGCGGAGCCATTAATTGGAATCAGGACGCGGCTTCGGTCGATAAAACAGAACAGATGGTTAAGGAAATGTTGGACAAACCGTTGGACGCCGATACTGCCGTGCAGATTGCGTTACTACACAACCGTCGTCTCCAAGCGACCTACGAGGAAATCGGTATCGCACGAGCTGCGGTTATTGAGGCCGGTACTGTTTCTAATCCGGCTTTTCACGGAGGCGCGGTATTTGCTCTCCCCCAAGATCCGATGACCGCACATCCCGGTCACGATAGCTATGTGTTTGAAGTTCATATGAATTTTCTATCGTTTCTGCATAGATCGATGCGAAAGTCAGTTGCAGAATCCGAATTCGAGACAGTAAAACTCCGCGTGACGGCTGCTGTGATAGATTTGGCTGGACAGACGCGCACAGCGTTTTATCGTGTTCAAGCCGACACGCAGATGTTGGAAATGTTCCGTCAGATTGTTCTAGCAACTGAAGCGGGATACAACTTTGCTACTGAACTCTACGAAGCCGGGAATATCCCAGAACTGGCTTTGCTGCTCGAACATGCACTTTACGAACAGTCAAAGCTAGGACTTGCTGCTGCGGAGGTTTCAGTAGCCGAAAGCCAGGAACACCTCAATCGGCTTATGGGCTTGTGGGGTGAAGAGACTGCTTGGACGGTTGAGTCTCGATTGCCGAACATCTCAGCGGAATTGATGAAGTTTGATAACGTTGAGGAGGTCGCGATCGAGAAAAGTCTAGATCTCGCCATGGCACGGAAACGCATTGTGTCTATTGGGAAACAACTTGGTGTAGCACAAGCGACGTCCTTAGTGCCACACTTGGAAATTGGTGGAGAACTCGAAAAAGAGGAAGGGGCTTGGAATGCGGGTCCTGCACTTGGATTCGAGATTCCTGTGTTTGATCGAAAACAGGGGCAGCGGGCGGCGGCAGCGGCGGAGTTACGCCGCCAGCAAGAGGAATACTACGCGCTGGCGGTTGAGATTCGTTCCGCCGTTCGCGTGGCACACCGTCGTCTACTAACTGCTCGACAGATCGCCCTGTCTTATCAGAGCGAAATACTTCCACTCCAAGAACGGATTCTCAAACAGGTTCAACTACAGTACAATGCAATGCAGGTGGGCACACCACGATTGCTACTGGCGAAGCAACAACAGATTGACGCAGGTCGGGATTATATCCAAGCACTCTACAATTATCATGTTGCACGCGCCGAGTTCGATCAGATTCTCAATGGTAGGTTGGTTTCGGATACGGCAGATCTATCCTTATCAGAAGGACATAACGCTGCCGGACAGCTTGGTAACGCAGCTGCAGAAGGAGGACACTGAAATGAATCGCAGAGATATGTTGAAAACAGGGGCACTGGTTGGCGGTGCCGTTGCTCTAGGAGCGGCTAAATCCAGCGCGGCAGACTCCCAATGGGAGAAATCTTACTCAGGTGATGTACAACGCCCCGCTTTAGCACCGGGGCTGCCCGGTAAAGACTACACGCCGGTTATAACGCCCAACCTCTCCTCTTTACCGTGGAAAATTGTTGACGGCGTTAAAGTCTTTCACTTGATCGCTGAAGAGGTATGGCACACCTTTGCCTCCGGTTTGAAAGCGAAGTGTTGGGGTTACAATGGAAAGGTCCACGGTCCCACCATTGAGGCGGTGGAGGGCGAGCGTGTACGTATCTACGTTACTAACAAACTCAAAGCGCCTACGTCTGTCCACTGGCATGGGGTTTTCCTCCCGAACGGAATGGACGGTGTCGGGGGCCTCACCCAGCGCGCTATCCAGCCGGGGGAAACCTTTAAATATGAGTGGACGGTGCGTCAATCGGGTACCTTTATGTACCATTCCCACCATGACGAAATGACTCAGATGGCAATGGGCATGATGGGAATGCTCGTTTTCCATCCGAGGCAACCTTCACCTGATTACAAGGTAGATCGAGACTTCGCAATTATGTTAAGTGAGTGGCGGATTGATCCAGGAACCTCTACACCTAACCCCAATGAGATGAATGATTTTAACATTTTGACGATGAACGCAAAATGTTATCCTGGAACCGAGCCGTTAGTCGCCAAAATAGGCGATAGGGTGAGGATTCGCTTTGGCAATCTCTCGGCGATGGACCATCACTCGATTCACCTTCACGGTCACTACTTCAAGGTTACCGCAACGAATGGCGGTCGTATCCCGCCTGCGGCGCAGCATCCCGGCAGCACTCTCTTTGTCCCTGTCGGTGACACGCAGGATCTTGAGTTTATCGCAAGTGATCCAGGAGATTGGGCGGTGCACTGCCACATGACCCACCACGTCATGAATCAGATGGGCCACGATTTTCCGAATGTGGTAGGGGTTCAGAAAGAGGGGTTCGACCGGAAAGTTCGCAGCTTGCTGCCTGCGTATATGATGATGGGAGAGCACGGCATGGGAGAACACGGAATTCACGTCGAAGCGGGCCACATGGAGGTGCCAAAGAACAGTATCCCTATGGTCGGTGCACGGGGACCGTTTGATTACATCACAATGGGTGGAATGTTTACCCTCCTGAAAGTTCGGGAGCAGCTTGCCAGCTACGACGATCCGGGTTGGTATGAAAATCCTCCGGGCACAGTTGCAGATGTTGCTTCAGCAGATGAGCTTCGCCGCGATTTAGGGAAAACGGGATCAGGTTAGGAGACGAAGCTGCTCTTCTTAGGGTCATATAGTTTCCGGCTCCCTGTCGATTCTGTGGGCGAAATCGTTATGGTGAAGCCACTCCTACAGTGAAAAGTTGGAATTGGAAATTCCTTCCCACAGGATAATTATATGACCCTGGGCTTCTTTGGATTCCCTTGACAGGCACTATATGAGCCAGTTATACTGATGCTCAGAATAGTTTAGGAGGAGAAAAACTGATGAGACTCAAGACCGTTGTATCTTGCCGAATCGCCCTTTCAGTCGTATTAGTTGCTTTCTCGTTCACTGCTGCCGGGGCGGAGGAAACAACCCCGCCCAGTGAGAAATTGGTGTCCATCTTTCCGAAGGCAGAAAACTTTTTGCCCAAAAAGGCGGAATTAACTCCCGAAAAGGTCGCTTCCATCGAAGAGGAAATCGGAACAAAACTGCGCCCTGAAGACTTAACACCGACATTTTATATCGCTGTCAACAAGGATAAAAAACCGATCGGGTTAGCTCTCCTTGTAGCCGTCCATGGACCGAACGGTATCATCAACGGTGGCGTGGGACTCGATATGACGGGAAAGGTGGTCAAAGTTGAAGTCCACAAACACAGCGAAGTGACAGGAATTGCTGACGAGAAATTTCTCAAGCAGTTTAGCGGTAAGGGAATTGAGGATAAGTTCAAAGTCGGTGAAGACGTTAAACCATTTGCTGGAGGACAGGCAGCCTCGCAGGCTGTTGCACTTATGCCAAAAAAGACCCTTGCTATCAGTTATGCGCTGTTCTTGAAAAGACCCACAAAGACTGAAGAAGAGGCGCCAGAAATGATCGAACCGGAAGATCTGAAAGAGGTCATGGCGATGATGAAGGACGAATATGATCTTATCCGGGCGTATTTCGACAAGGGGGCAGAATCAAAGGAAACTGATAAAGCAGCGGCAGTGCAGGCGGCAAAAAGGCTTCAAAAGCACACCGAATTCATCGACTATTTTGAGCCACCTAAGAACCCAAACAGTACAGATGAATATGGCTACCTTCAGAAGCAATTCCACGATGCAATCCAAGAATTTGCTCAAACCCTCAAAGCAGAAGGCATCTCTGAGAAAACTCAAAAGCAGTGGCAAGAGATTATCGATTTAGCAGACAAGGCACATCTCCGCTTCAGTGTGGAAGAGATTGATCTTGATGACGACTTGAATTAGGAGGGATTAGTATGGCAGAGGTCCCAGAGGAAGCGCAGAACCGACGCACATTTTTTAAGGTGGGTATGGCAGCTATAGGCGGTCTTGTGGGTCTAGCAATGGCTGTGCCGCTGGTGGGGTTTGCCATTTCCCCTGCTTTTAGGAAAGCATCGAAGAAATGGGTGGATCTCGGTATCGTCGATCTGTTGAAGGGGAGCCGCTACAAGAAAATCAACTATACCTTCAACGGCAAAGATGGTTGGGTTGAGACGAATAAACGGCGCTCTGTCTATGTGACGGATCAAGGCGATGAGAATTTTGTGGTGTATTCGCGAGTATGTTCCCATCTCGGCTGTCTCGTGCGATGGGATGAGGGGAAGGATCAGTTCTTCTGCCCCTGCCACGGCGCGGTGTTCGATAGTGCGGGTAACGTAGTAGCGGGGCCTCCACCCCGTCCGCTGGAACAATTGCCGGTTAAAGTGGAAGATGGTATTCTGTATGTCAAGGAGTCCTGATCGCCCTCCTAAACGTTAAACCGTATCGTTAAAACTTCGCCATCGGATACGGTATAATCTTTTCCTTCAAGCCGCAGTAGCCCGTTGTCCCGCGCTTCTGTCAAACTCCCACATTCCACCAGATCCGCCCAGTGGATGGTTTCCGCCCGGATGAATCCCCGTGCCATATCTGTGTGGATAGCACCAGCTGCGTCCAGCGCGGTCATGCCTGTCTTGAGCGTCCAAGCGCGTAATTCTTCCGAAACGACGGTGAAGAAGGTTATGAGTCCAAGGGTGCGGTACGAGGCATCGATCACCCGTGCCAATGCAGATTCATTAAGTCCCATTTCCTGCCTGAAGAGTCCGGCTTCCTCTGGATTCAGCCGCGCCAACTCCATCTCCAGTTTTGCGGAAAGCGTAAGGATTTCAATTTCCCGTTCAGACGCCGCAAAACTGGCACGTATCTCATCTGCGCCCTCCAATTCCTCTTCACCAATGTTGAGAACCACTAACAACGGTTTTTGTGTCAAGAATCCGTAGCCGCGGATTGGTCGCTCGTCTTCCGGAGAAAGCTGCAGCTGTCGAATGGCAGTGCCCCCTTCCAACGCGTTCTTACATCGTTCCAACACCGCGTGTTCATGTTCTAGTGCTGGGATTTTTTGCGTTCGAAGTTCCCGATCAAGCCGATTTAACCGATTGTCAATGATTGCCAAATCTGCAAAAGCGAGTTCAATGTCAATGGTTTCGATATCCCGCTCTGGATTTACGTCCCCGTCAACGTGCGGGACAGCATCATCTTCAAATACGCGAACAATGTGCGCGAGTGCGTCAACCTCACGGAGTTCTGCAATGATTCCAGTCTCTAACCCTTCAAGGGCTATATCACCCTTGGAAACACCAGCGATATCCACATAATCAATACTCGTTGGGGTCAACCGCTTCGGGGTGAACACCTCCGCTAATGCTGCCAATCTCTCGTCGGGAACTTTGACTGAACCGACGTTCCATGCCTTTTTAGCGGTGTAAGCTCCCGTTTCTGCCTCGGATTGCGTCAGTGCGTTGAATAGAGAGGTTTTTCCGACATAAGGAAGTCCAACAATACCAATTTTCATTCATGAAACCTGCTTTCGTAGGTGTCTGCTGATGATGTGTACGAAGAATTATTAGAACGTGAGGGAGAGTTGACTTGATTTTAAGACTGAGGTACAATTGCTCCGCGCTAAATCACTACGACAACGATAGGGAGAACAGATGAGATTTCGAGAAAAATCGGTTATCGTAACGGGAGGGGCTTCAGGCATTGGAAAAGCAACCGCCACACAGTTAGCCTCCGAAGGGGCAGATGTTGTCATCGCTGACGTAGCCCCTAATGGTCAAGCCGTTGCACAACAGATCAGCCAAGAAACCGAGAAACCGGTTTCCTTTATTCAAGCCGATGTTTCAAAGGCAGCGGAGGCAGACCATCTTATCCAAGAAACCCTTCGCCAACACGGCAGGTTAGACATTCTGCACAATAATGCGGGTATTCTGGTTGTCGGTGACGTCACCACTATACCGGAATCAGACTGGGATAGGTGCATCGACATCAACCTAAAGAGTGTGTATCTCGTCTCCAAATATGCTATTCCCGCGATGCAACATACGGGTGGTGGGGTGATTATCAATACAGCTTCTACCGCGGGAATGTCTGGTGGCAGTGGTTATTCTGTCTACGGTGCCTCGAAGGCGGCTATTATCCTTCTGACGCAGTGTATGGCTTTGGATTTTGCAAAACACAACATTCGCGTTAATTCTGTGTGCCCCGGTCCAACGGCGACACCGATGATCGTTCCGTCTGACGCAGACCGACAGAGTACACTTGAGCGGTGGGCGGACGAACTACCAATTGGACGTGCTGGCGAACCGGAAGACACTGCCAAAGCTGTCGCGTATCTGGCGTCTGATGATGCGTCGTTTGTTACGGGCAGTGCTTTTGTCGTCGATGGGGGGCGTTTGCTAACGGGTATCGGACAACGCATCGCGGTTGATGTCTGAATCGGTGTGGGAAACAGAACACCTCCCAAGAATCTGCCTTGATGTGAATGGGAGATCGCTCGGCTATCCTACCGCAAATTCGACACTCACTGGATGCGGAATAACGCCGGATTTATATCCGCGTTCCATCAACTCTCTGACTCCTGACTTACCTTTTTCACCGTAGTCGAGGGTGTAGTCGTTAACGTACATACTAACGAATCGGTCTGCCAGTTCCGTCTCCATATCACGGGCATAGTTCATGGCGTAAGCCAAGCCTCCCTCTCGATGCTCCAGTGAATATTGAATACTCTGCTTAATGAGTGCGGTAACGCGGCGGATCTTTTCCGCACCGAGATCCCGACGGATGGCATTCGCCCCGAGTGGTAAGGGTAATCCGGTCTCCTGATACCACCATTCTCCCAAATCGACCACTTTATGCAGCCCTGCGCGACCGTAGGTTAGCTGTCCTTCGTGGATAATCAATCCCGCGTCTGCGTTGCCGCCCTGAACATACGGCAAGATCTGATCAAATGGAACAACTTCGGGATCAAAGTCGGGTTGGCAAAGACGCAATGTCAGATAAGCGGTTGTCATCTTCCCCGGTATCGCGATTTTTTTGTCCTCAAGATCCTCTGGCTGCATTGGTTCTTTAGACACGACGAGCGGACCATACTTATCACCAATGCTCGCTCCACAAGGCATAAGGGCATAGTGATTAGCAACGTATGCGTAGGCGTGGACAGATATAGCTGTTACCTCCAACTCCCCGTTGACCGCCCGACGATTTAAGCTTTCGATATCCTCGGCGACTTGGATAATTTCAAAACCGTCGGTTGGAATTAGGCCGTTGGCGAGGGCATAAAACATAAAGGCATCATCAGAATCAGGACTATGACCGATCCGAATTTGTTCCGGTTGTGACATCAATTTCTCCTATGAAGGATAGACGCGCGCGAAGGTGTGGAACCGTGTCTACGCTCACCTCAATCGAATTTGGCGCCGATTATATCAGATGATAGAGAGTGATGTCAAGAATTACCCCTTTGCAGCTGTCATTTTGCTCGGAACTACAACCATAGGGTCATTTAATCCTCCCGTAGCTCGATGTCTTGATCAAGGCTACGGCGGGGCAAGATGCCCCGCCTACGGACTGGGATCATTCCGAAATCGGTCAAAAAACCTAAAACTAAATGCCCCTACTACGACCAAGTTGTAGCTTGACATCATAGGGTTGGTGATATATCATGGAAGGACACACCGTTGCAGAATTTGAAGAGCTTCTTGATAAGACGTGATGCCCTCCGAAATTTCCATCCAATTAGAAGCTCTAAAGATGAATCAATGCTACTAACCCGTGACTTCTTATCAAAAGAGGTGGACTCCATAATAAAAATAGCATTATTCTTGATGTTAACCCTCCTCTTTGTGATACTTGTGCTTGTACCGAACGGCTATGTCGACGATTCCCCGGGGTGGAGCTTGCCCGAAGGTACCAAAGCACGCATTGGTAAAGGCGTGATAACTGAGGATATTGCCTACTCGCCCGATGGTAGTCGGCTTGCAGTTGCCAGTGCCATCGGTATTTGGTTCTATGATACGACGACGTACCAAGAGGTCGCTGTGTTCACCGGGCATACGGATTGGGTCAATAGTATTGCATTCAGCCTAGATGGGAACACACTCGCCAGTGGGAGTCGGGATGGTACAATGTACCTGTGGGATGCTATTACAGGTAAACATCAGGACACACTCACCGGACATAGGGATGAGGTTAATAGCGTCGGCTTCAGCCCGGATGGCAGGACACTTGTCAGTGCGAGTTGGGATGGCACAGTGCGTTTATGGAACGCTGTTACGGGCGAACAAAAGGGCACATTCACTGGACATACAGATTGGGTTAATGACATCACATTTAGTCCGGATGGCAGGACACTCGCCGGTGGTAGTCGAGACAGCATAGTATATTTGTGGGACGCTGTTACAGGTGAACGGAAGGGCACGCTCACTGCACATACATCTGCGGTCAGTAGCGTTGCATTCAGCCCGGAGGGGAACACCCTCGCCAGTGGGAGTCACGACGATACCATCTGTTTATGGGATCTCGAAACAAGTGAACACAAAATGACCCTCACCGGGCATAGGTATTCGGTTGTGACCGTCGCATTCAGTTTAGATGGCAACACGCTCGCCAGTGGGAGTTATGATGATACTATCCGTTTATGGGATGTCAAAACAGGCGAACACAAAATGACCCTCCACGGACATACGCGTTGGGTCGAAAGTCTCGCCTTCAGTCCGGATGGGGAGACACTTGCCAGTCAAGGTGGGACCGGTGTGCGTCTGTGGGGGTCCGCAACGGGTGAACACAAAATGACCCTCGCCGGATATACAAAACCTGTTAGTACCATTGCATTGAGCCCAGATGGGACTACCCTTGCCAGCGGTTGGCATTGGAATGACAAAACTATCCATCTGTGGAATGTCATGACGGGTGAATACAAAATGACCCTCACGGGACATGTGAGTAGTATCTGGAGCGTGGCATTCAGCTCGGATGGGACCACGCTCGCCAGTGGGAGTAGAGACGGCACCGTGTGTCTGTGGAATGCCGCAACGGGTGAGCACAAAATAACCGTCCACGGACGTGCGAATGATGTCCTGAGTGTTGCTTTCAGCCCGAATGGGAGGACGCTTGCCAGCGGGGGGTCGGACGGTACAGTACGTCTGTGGGATGCCGTCACGGGCGAACACAAGCAGGCTCTCACCGGCCCCACACATGGAGTCGAAAGTGTTGTCTTCAGTCCAGATGGAAGGACACTCGCAGGTAGCGGTGTGGATCTGGGTTCTTTTATCGACGGGAAAACCATCCGCGTGTGGGATGTTGAAACAGGTGAACAGAAACTAGCCCTCGCTGGACAAACGGATGGAGTTGCGAGCGTGGCATTCAGCCCGGATGGGAAAACACTCGCAGGTGGAGAATCGGATGGCACTGTGAATCTGTGGGATACCGTGACGGGTGAACACAAAATGACCCTTACTGGACATACGGCTGGCGTCAGTAGCGTCGCGTTTAGCCCGGATGGCAGCACGCTCGCGAGTGGGAGTTATGATGATACTATCCGTTTGTGGGATGGGATAACAGGCAGGCCCAAGTGGCGTCTCACTGGGCATACAGATAATGTTGGGAGTATTGCATTCAGTGCAGATGGACAGACACTCACCAGTGGGAGTTTGGACGGCACGGTGCTCCTGTGGGAAATACCCCTTATAGCGAAATCACTACTGCTCAGAGACGTCAACCGCGATGGCGTGGTAGATATTTCAGATTTGGTGTTCATTGGGTCCCGTTTCGGGCAGACAGGACAGAATGACGCTGATGTCAACGGAGATGGAGTTGTGAATATTCTGGATCTCGTCACGGTCGCGGGAACGTTAGAGGTTCCCGCAGCCGCTCCCTCCGCACAGCCACAGGCACTTGCAACCTTAACCGCCGCTGATGTCCAAGGTTGGCTTGCCCAAGCAGGGCAATTACATCTCACGGATGTAACATCGCAAAAAGGGGTTATCTTCTTAAAGCAGCTTTTGGCAGCATTGACTCCGAAAGTAACTACCCTGTTGCCTAACTATCCAAACCCGTTCAACCCAGAGACATGGATACCGTATCACCTCGCCCACAATGCGGATGTGATGCTCACAATTTATGACATAAAAGGGATGTTAGTGCGTCGGTTGGATTTGGGACATCAGCCTGCGGGAGATTACACCGATCGGAGAAAAGCAGCACATTGGAATGGTCGCAACGAAAGAGGCGAGTTAGTTACAAGTGGGGTTTATTTCTACCAACTTCGGACGAAGGATTATACTGCGATACGGCGGATGGTAATTGTCAAATAGAATTGTCCTATGGGTGGTTTTCCCGGTATCCGTCTGTCTGCTACAGGACTTACGCAAATTCAGCGCGCAGCTCGAACTTTTTTATTTTAACCCCCTAAATCCCCCTTATCAGGGGGACTTATGAACCAGCTGCGTAAGTCCTATTCTATTAACTTATTTTCTCTATTCTCCCTCACTCGATTCAATTTTTCTTGCAATTCCCTAAACGATTATGTATAATTACGCTCTGTTGTGCTTCTACACGTTGCCAGCGATATTTTGCACAATGATCTCCCGTAGCTCAGCTGGTAGAGCAGGTGGCTGTTAACCACTTTGTCGGCGGTTCGAATCCGTCCGGGAGAGTTATTCAAAGCCCTGTTTGGTCTTGTGCCGAACAGGGCTTTTTCATTTCTACCCGTTTTCCGTTGTTGACGCAGACACAGTTTCAGTTTGGTCAATATGAGACAGTTGCGCTATCTGCTCTGTCGCCGAAAATCGCCTTTGCAGCGGCAAGGCAAAGTGAAACAGTGATCCTTCTCCCGGTGTGCTATCAACCCATATTCTTGCCCCTTGCACTTCTGGTCGATTTCGGTGATTATCCATATCCCGCAGATGCTGTCCATCACGCTCCGTATCTCCCCGCACAGTTCCATCGCGCCCAATAAATGTGAGACGGGCCGTACTACCAGCTCCAAGCCGATCTATAAAACCGTACACGACCTCGTAGCTGAGTGTGTCGGGTAGCGTCTCCAGCAGAGATTCCCGTACCAGATTTGCCTGCACGGTCAACTCCGCCGTAATTCGCTCACTTAGGTTCTGCTTGAGCGAATAATCCAGATAGGCATACATGGCTAGCAGAATGACCAGCACAATCCCCATGTAATTTAGGATTAACAGGACTTACGCAAATGCAGCACGCAGCACGAGATTTATTTATTTTAACCCCCTAAATCCCCCTTATCAGGGGGACTTATGAACCAGCTGCGTAAGTCCTAATTAATTTAGTGCGTATAGCCCTGGATGAACGGATTCCACTGGCTGCTACGAATAGGAGGACAGGCGTTAAAACGGCAAGCTAAATTCCCCCGGCTGGGCAAACGATTTTGATAGACTTTTCACATCAACTGTGTTAAGATTTTATTTTAACACCATAAATCAAAAGCGTAACGTTCCAATAGAAAGAGAGTCACAATAGAGATGAATAATCGCCACACCGAACTGGAACAGGTCCTAAGAGAAGAAATCGAAGGTGAGGTACGCTTCGATGCGTATTCCAAAGTGTTATACAGCACCGACGCAAGTCTTTACCAGATGGAGCCCATCGGTGTTGTTATCCCCCGACACAAAGAGGACGTGACCAGAACCATCCAGATAGGGTATGACCGCGACCTGCCGATTCTGCCTCGCGGCGGCGGAACAAGTTTGGCGGGACAGACCGTCGGACAAGCGATTGTTATTGACATGTCCAAATATATGAATGAGATTATTGAGGTCAACGTCGAGGAGCACTGGGCGCGGGTACAACCGGGAGTTGTCATCGACGAATTGAATCATCATCTCAAACCGCACAATCTGATGTATTCCGCTGACGTCGCAACGAGCAGCCGTGCAAATATCGGTGGCACAATCGGTAATAATTCAGCAGGCGCACATTCCTTGATTTATGGTAAAACCGTTGACCACACGATGTCGCTAGATCTACGTCTATCCAACGGGGAAGCGATTTTTGTGGAGCCAATTTCGCTCGATGAACTTGCTGCCAAACAGCGAGGGGACTCTCGCGAAAGCCATATCTACCGAGAGATATGTCGAATCGCCTCGGAAAATGAAGATGAGATTCGGAGACGATTTCCGCGAGTCCTACGCCGCGTTGCCGGATACAACCTTGACGAGTTCATTGCTGACGCAGGGTCAAGAGATTTAACACCATACCGCAGAGATGGCTGCGACGCAGATCATCCGTTCAGTCTTGCGAAAATCATCGTGGGGTCAGAAGGGACGCTCGCAACAACCGTCGAAGCGAAGATTAACCTCGTCCCAACTCCGACGATGACGGCACTCAATGTGATTCACTTCCATACATTAATTGAATCAATGGAAGCGATGCAGCCTATCCTTGAATGCAATCCAACCGCCGTCGAACTCATCGATAAGACCATCATTGACATGACAAAACAGTCGCTGGAGTTCTCAAGAATTAGTACCTTTATCCAAGGAAGTCCGGGAGCTATTCTTGCGGTGGAATTCTACGGCGAATCAGAAGATGAACTGTTTGACCAACTTGACGCCCTTGAACGAAAAATGAAATCTGTTGGACTTGGTTATGCCTTTGTGCGCTGCATGACGGCAGACGAAAAGGAGCGCGTATGGGATACGCGGAAGGCGGGATTGGGCTTGCTCATGGGGGCGAGAAGCGACTATAAACCTGTCGGGTTTGTGGAGGACGCGGCGGTTTCGATTGAAAACCTGCCGGAGTATGTTCGCCGTTTTGGGAAGATCGTCGAAGATCACGACACAACAGCTTCCTATTATGCACATGCCAGCGTTGGATTATTGCATAATCGGCCCGTGATTAATTTGAAAAAGGAAGAGGATATTGAAAAGATGCACTCGATCGCCCGACATGTCCGAGACCTGCTGATGGAACTCGGTGGCGCGATGAGTGGTGAGCACGGTGATGGATTGGTAAGGAGTGAATGGATTGAGAGCATGTTCGGTCCCCAGATATATCAGGCATTCCGCGAAGTCAAAGCTGCATTCGATCCAACGGGTATCATGAATCCTGGCAAGATTATCGACCCACCACCGATGACAGAAAATTTGCGCTTTGGACCAAAATACAATGCAATTGAAATCGACACCTATTTCGACTTTTCGAGTCAAGGGGGATTCGGCGGTGCCATCGAGATGTGCAACGGTGTTGGTGCGTGTCGTAAGAAACTGACCGGCACAATGTGTCCGTCCTACATGGCGACACTGGAGGAGGAGCACTCAACGCGTGGTCGCGCAAATGCGCTGAGAAATGTGCTCTCTGGAACGCTGCCGCATGATCACTTCAAAGACAAACGGCTTTACGAAGTGTTGGATCTCTGCTTGGAGTGTAAAGCCTGCAAGGCAGAGTGTCCTTCCAACGTGGACATGGCGAAACTGAAGTACGAATTTCTCGCTCATTACTACAAGGAAAACGGACTGCCGTTGCGAAATCGGTTGTTCGGTAATATCGCTGAACTCAGCGCAATTGGATCCGCATTTGCACCAATGTCGAATTGGTTTATGAATAGCGGCATCTCGAAATGGGCGATGGAAAAGTTTAGCGGAATCGATCGACGCAGATCATTGCCTAACTTTGTGCACGAAACATTCGAGAAGTGGTTTCAGAAACATCAGGATTCCCATCCCGAACAACGGCAGGACACAGGAAAGCAGGTTGTTCTTTTTCATGACACCTTCATGAACTATAACTACCCCAGCATTGGAGAGGCTGCCACGACTGTACTTGAAGCTGCGGGATTCGAGGTGATTCTACCAGAAAAGCGGTGTTGTGGGCGTCCAATGATTTCTAAGGGGATGCTCGACGACGCAATTGAGAATGCACGCTACAACGTCGAACGCCTCCTCCCTTACGCTGCCCAAGGTATCCCGATCGTTGGATGTGAACCGAGTTGCCTCTTGGCGTTGCGCGACGATTATGTGGATCTGATCCCCGGTGCAGATACGGATCTTGTGGCACAACATACATTTATGCTTGAGGAGTTCCTGCTGTCCCTCCACGAGAAAGGGGAATTAGATTTGGAATTTAGGGATACAACGAAAGAGATTCTGTTGCATGGCCATTGCCACCAGAAAGCTATTGTTGGTGTGAAACCTTCGGAACAGGTTTTGAGTTTGCCGCCGGGGTATAACGTCAATGTTGTGGATTCCGGTTGCTGCGGCATGGCGGGTTCATTCGGTTATGAGACCGAGCACTATGACGTATCAATGAAGGTTGGCAGTCGTCAGCTATTCAAGGCAATCAATGAGAAGGATGGCGATTTTGAGGTGGCAGTGGCGGGGGTCTCTTGCCGCGAGCAGGTCAAGCAGGGGACAGGTAAAGAGGCGAGGCATCTGATCGAAGTTTTGGCTGATGCGGTGCGTGATGCGTGATAAAGCCCTAAGGCGTTACCGCGCACATCGGAAACCGTAATCATAAGTGGTGTTCATGGGTAAGAGCCTGAAGCGATGGGCAACGCAGATCGCTTGTGGTGAAGCGCTCCAACCACCACCACGCAACACGCGCTCGGATGTAATGTCCATGAAATTGTCCATTATCCACTCTGGCTCATTCGTACCTGAACGTGGATTTTTGCGAGGTGATGTGAAATAGAAGTCATCATCATAAAGGTCCAGACACCACTCCCAAACATTTCCAGCCATGTCATATAAACCGTACCCGTTCGCAGCGTACTTACCAACCGCCGTCGTACCTCCAACATTTCTGTCATAGTTCGCTCTCGCAGCAGATAACACATCTCCCCACGGATACTTTTTACCCGATAGTCCACCGCGTGCGGCGTATTCGCATTCTGCCTCCGTCGGCAAGCGCTTTCCTGCCCACATAGCATAAGCCATCGCACTATACCAACTCACCCAAGTGACAGGATGGTTCGCCTGCCCTGCTGGATAGTTGTTGCCATCCCAATTCGACAGATAGTCACCATCGTGAAATTTGTCTTCAATACGAGTTTTCTGCCACCCGAAATTTTCGACCAGGAACTGCTGATATTCGAGATTCGTCACAGGATGCGTATCCATATAGAACGCATCCACGTGCGCCGTATGCCCAAGCTGCCCGTAAGCAGACTCAGTATCGTCAATACCCATTTCAAACTTACCATCAGGTATCAGCACCATGTTGTGGCGGCGCGGGAGTAGCGTCTTCCCACAAGGCTTATCTTTTTCGGATAGATTCATGAAAAACTACTCTCCTATGCGGTCTGCTGCTCGTTGAGAAAAAGGGAGGGTATGGCTTGGCGGAAAACTTCAACTGATTTGGTCAAAGTCAGACAACCTAGGAATAGAAAACTCGGTCTATCCATAAGGCTAGTCACCTGCAGCAGTGTATGAAGAATAGGCTGCTTGGAGATTTGCTGGTGTTATTATCATCTGGATAAACGTCGCACTCTATAATACCATTTCGATTAGTCCACGGCTCTTTTTATCGAGGACCTCCAAGTTGGCGATCTCAAAACGGTTGCCGTCCACATCAAGCAACAGGAGCCGGCGGTCTGTAATCCATTGTGCATTCTCGGAAACGTTACGCACGACAAACTCCCTATCGCCCCGATCAGTCTGAACCTCCCAATAGGAAACGCCAAACTCACTCCTGAGAGAGTCAACCCGCTTGATAATAGCCGTCATATACCGTTGTTCAATCTCCTCCTTGACGATGCGCTGGGATACCGCGTCTAGATCAATCGGATCCTCGACTGTGCAGATTACTTCATTCTTTTCGTCCAGGAGACAAATGTACCGATCCGGTTGAGATAGAGGGGCAGCACACACGACTCGGACCTTGATATAGGAACGATCGCCCTCAATTGTCAGGCGTAGTACCCAGGGTGGTTCACGGAATAGCCGAATCGCCTCAGGCTCAACATGCTCCGGATGGGTCACTTGAATAGGGGTGATTGTCTTCTCCGCGCTTGCGCTTCCTTTGTCAGTGGGGCTTTCGGTTCTGGCTTCGTCGGATGTCATTACATTCTCCAGTACATTGACTCAAGTTCCTATCTACGTATACCTGAGGGGTGTGCATGTAGCAATCTTAGTAGATTAACCCTATCGCTCTGCACACACATTGCGCTCCTCATGAAAATTAATAAAATAATTCGGTAATTTGCTATCGGCACCAGCGCGGTTGGAAACCGCGCCTACCGTGTGTTTCAAGGAAAATCGGGATTACCGATTTAAATACTTAGAACCTGTTTGAAAAATCCAAATAATCTCTGAACATTGTCATGTTACCGGTAAATCCTCTGAAAATCGGTTGATTTTGACCCCATAATGGCAAAAGATGACCGTTTCACCTGCTCTTAAAACAGCCTCTTAGCCCCAGCGGGGCGACATGTTTATAGAATACAGGCCAAACCAACAACCTAAGCCCCAAATACCCGGTGGGTTATCCGTCAATTCTTGGCTCATTGAGCGTAGCATCTTGTGCAACATTCCGGGTATTTTCGACATGTGAACAACTTTCTAAAGATGACCCCTTCACTTTTAAAACAGGCTCTTAAACTTCATCTGGAGCGCAGGCATTGACCTTATCGCCGTTCTACAGACATATCGCTCCTCTGGAGCGCATGTTTCTGTCGGATTATCAGGACTTTGGTGTATTCGGGTTGCTCAAAGCAGGTCAGTCTGGCAGCAGTTCTGTTTGCTTATCGATATTTACTGCGTAATCACCTGATTTCGTGATTCAAACAATAATGATGCACACCCCTCATATGCCTATTACCATACCATTGATTGCCAGTTCTACCACGGGTTATCTAGCATATTTCAGTTAGCGTTGGTCGGGAAGCAGGGCTTCACATTATATCGACACCATATGAAAAAGTCAAACGGCTTTGATACGCTGACGTTATTCATCATCTTCGTCTGAATCTTCTTCTGAAGCATTCTTCCCACCACCAACCGCCATAATCGCTGTCGTTGCTTGCTGCGTATGAACAAGCTGGTAGAAGATGCCCCGCCCTGCCATCAGTTCCGCATGTGATCCGACCTCAGCAATTTTGCCATGGTCCAGAACAACCAGTCGGTCTGCATTGCGTAGCGTTGATAGCCGGTGAGCAATCGCAAAGGTAGTTCTCCCCTTGACAAGTCGTGCAATCGCTATCTGAATCTTTTTCTCAGTCGGTGTGTCAAGCGAGGATGTCGCTTCATCAAGGATCAGAATTTTCGGGTCATGCAAAATGGCGCGTGCGATGGCGATACGCTGCTTCTCGCCCCCGGAGAGTTTCCCGCCGTGCTCACCAACTTTTGTGTCGTAGCCATCCGGTTTAGCAACGATAAATTCGTGTGCTTCAGCGGCTATCGCTGCGCGAATCACCTCGTCAAAGGTTGCGTCCGGTTTCCCGTATCGGATGTTTTCGGCGATTGTAACATTAAACAGTGTTGGTTCCTGATGGACCATACCTATCTGGGAACGCAAGTCTTCAAGGCGGATGTTCCGAATATCCTCACCGTCGACCTCCAAACGGCCTCGATTTACATCGTAGAACCGGCAAATAAGGTTAATGAACGTACTTTTGCCGACTCCTGATTTGCCCACCAACCCGATCATCTCACCGGCTGTCACTTCAAGGTCAATCCCTTTGAGCACGGGTTTTCCAGGATCATAACCAAAGGTAACATCTCTGAAGCATACGCGCCCTTCAATCTGGGGCATTGGCTTCGCACCCGGGTCATTGAAAGGTTCCGTGGGGGTGTCCATCACCTCAAAAATTCGCTCTGCCCCCGCATAGGCGTGAATCATGAAGTTGTAGTAGTCGCCAAACCATTTGAGGGGACGGTAGAACATCCAGAGATAGCTGATAAACGCTGTCAATTGACCGAGTGTCAATTCGCCACCGAGGATCTGTCTGCCCCCAAAGTACCAGACAAAAAACACACCGAAACTCATTAGAAAGTTCATCACTGTGAAAAAGACGAACCAAGCTCGATCTGCGCTAACACTGACCTGTCGTAGCTCGTCATTCCGCTGGTTAAAACGAATACCCTCCCGCTTTTCTTGGGCAAAGGCTTTGACCAATCGAATGCCGGTGATGGACTCGTTCAGGTGGGCTGAAAATCGCCCCCATTTGATAGACCACCGACGCCAGTAACGCTCCATACGATTCCAGATCAATGCGCCGCCCAAGATAATCGGCGGTACGGGGAGTAGCACGTAGATGGTGAGAATCCAGCTTTTGTATAGCAGCATCCCTAAGATGCCCAATAGTAACAACGCATTCGACAAGATGAAAGGGAGGTCGAAGGTCATGTATTCCTCCAGCAGGTCGGCGTCATTTGTCATTCGGGAGATAAGAGATCCAACTTTCCGCTTATCATAAAACCTCAGAGGCGTGAACTGTAGCACATGATACAAGTGGGCGCGGATGTCTTCGGCCGCTCGAAACCCGAGCCAACTGCTTATGGCTGTGCGCGCCACTTGGGCAAGCCACATCACGAGTCGAATCCCCAATAGCCCCAGTACGAACCAGACCAGAAGTTCAAAGTTTGCTTTCGGCGTGAGCACGTCGTCAATAATATGTTCTGTAATGAGGGGAGGCAGTAGATCAATCAATGCAGCAACTGATGTAATCACAAAGACGAGTATGAGTTGCAAATAGTAAGGTCTAACGTAGCTGAGTATCCGCCAGAGTGTATCCCGCTTTTTAGCACAGTTGATACATCTGCCATCTTTTTCTGCAAGCAGCCTTCTGCATTTCTCACACCGTGTGCGCTCCATCTCCGTCGGTAGTTCGAGTGGTTCTCCTTTGGAGAGATGCTGAATGCCTTCAGCAATCTCCGCAAATTTGGGTGCCAATGTGCTGGAATAGTGTAGATAGATAGGTTGCCCTTCCTTGAGTTCAACCGCGAGACACCCTCCCCCGACGAGCTCTTCTGTCCTCGCTTCCCGTACGGCTGCAAGGGGCACTTCCACAGTACCGTCCACCCCTTCAGTTGGGATAAACAGCAGTTGCCGATCTGTTGCAATTAACCATTTTTCCCCGAAGGACCGATCGTTGATGAAGTCTGTAGCGACTTGAAAGCGCACTTGTTCCCCCGGTGGTTTTATCTGTTTCAGTTTAGTATCGACTTGAGGGGGCAGGGCTTCCATAAATGGGCTCATCGTCATCTATCCACTTTCTAGCACACACGAAATGTGATGTATCGCATCTTCATAAACTCTTGTGGGGGCCGCTTCCATCCCAGTAATGCCGCAAATCTTTATGGCGAAAATAGCATCCAGCTTGATTTAACTCGCGGTTTAGCAATAAATTCAGACCTTCGGCATCAACAATGAGTATATCACAATCCACACTCCATATTCAATCGTACCCGAAGCGGAAGACAAGTTCGTTGTGGGGAGGCTCGCTTTCTATTTTTTTCATGGATGGAAGCCATAGCGCGTGTTATAATGATAGAACTTCTGGGTCCTTCCTGTTTGTCTGCCAATAAAGCAGGAACGATGCCCAGCACTTTGCCACTCAAGGAAACCCTGACATGACAATATTGCAGAAGCCGTGGCGGGTACTCAGCAATGATGATGGCTGGATAATAGGCGCCTACGACCCTCCGCTGACTCCAGACATTATACGGGATAAAATGATCGCCCCCTACACAGGTTCACCGGTTGATGTGTTTCTCTGGTCTATCGGAGGACATGAGGTCTACGACTACGAAACCGAGGTTGGAGAACGATTCGGGGATGGGTACGAAGACCTTGACGCCGGACAACAGCGGAAGGCTGAAAATTTGCGTCAGATGATAGAAGCACACGGGGGTCCGGTGACGGTTATCTCACAGCTATGTCATGAAGCAGGTCTCGCGTTTTTCCCATCCGTCAGAATGAATGAGCATTACGATATGGAGGAATCTGCGCCGAATTATGGAAGGCTTCGGCGTGACCAACCGGAACTGTGCATTGGTCGTCCGGGGGAACCTATACCGTATGGGAGCCTTGAATGGGGTATACGCACCGGATTGAACTATGCATTTCCGGAGGTCCGAACCCACATGTCGAAGATTATCTTCGAGTTGATTGAACGCTTCGATATTGATGGCATTGAGCTGGACTTTATGCGGCATCCCGCTTTTTTTCGCGTCGCGGAAGCGTACCAGTACCGATACCTAATGACAGACTTCATATCCGGCGTTCGGACAAAGCTAAACCGGGTCGGTCAGAAAAAGGGCAAACATCTCGATCTTGCGGTACGTGTGCCACCGACGCTAGCGGACGCAAAGCGAATTGGCCTCGACGCCGAGGAGTGGATTCGAGCAGGCATGATAGACATGCTTATCGCAGGTGGCGGATTTATTCCATTTGAAATGCCCATCCGAGAGTGGGTTGAGACCGCCGAAGGCACCGGGTGCAAGATCTACGGTTGTTTCGAGGGGCTAAGACCATTGCTTGAAGAAAAGGCGCTCAAGGCACTTGCCCTCCGGTATTGGGAGGCAGGGGTAGATGGCATTTATTTTTTTAATTTTTATAGCATGTCCAACGATTGGAGGCGGAGTGTCTTGAATCAATTGACGGATCCTACAGTGCTTCGCCGACTTGATAAACATTACGAATTAGATCACTCCAATCGACATCAACCGACATCTCAACTCGGCTATTCATTCCTTAACGCCATTCCTGCAGCACAACTTCCCGTGCAGTTTCACCAAACCTTCTATGATCAGTGGGTAAGTCTGCGTCTAGATATCGCTGATGATATAGAGTCCGCTGCTGCCGATGGAACTTTGAGTCGCTGCACACTTGGTCTGGGATTTGAGGGACTAACCGTAGAAGATGTGTTTGAGATTCGATTGAACGGTGCATCGATTACTTGGAACACAGGTGTAGTCGCATCAGAAAACAGAATTCGTGTGGAGTATGAGTCGGGTTGGAACCAATATCCATCTCGGACTCAAGAGGTACGGATCCCCGGCGACACGATCGAATTTGGGATCGCCAGCCCACTCTTAAAAAAAGGCATCAATGAACTAGAGATACGACAAGTCAACTCCCAAGCGACACGGCGAGAACCGTTGATCCTGAAGGATGTGACGGTTGCAATAGATTACAACTGACAATCTGTTTCGAAAAGAGGCAACGGGAGGAGATGGCAGATACAGAAGCGCAAACATTGCAAAAACTTGAACGTTCAGGTCGGGATCTGACAGGTATCTCGAAGTGGAGTTTTGAGATCATCGCCGTTGGCTTTGTATTCTTTTACATCTATGGCGCGGGTTTCGGAACGTCAGGAGAACAGTATCACGTCGGGCTGTATCTGCTCCTCACATTCGTTCTGACCGGTCTGTTCTATCAGTTCAGGCGCAGCTCACCTGACTCACGTCCATCGCTGGTAGATCTGATCTTGGTTGGATTAACCATCTTTGTAATCGGCTATTGGATCGTCGAATATAAAACGCTCGCAGACCGGGCGGGTGCATACAGCCAACTCGACGTAAGTGTTGGTGCGGTGGCGGTCCTCCTGAGTCTCGAGTATAGCCGCCGGACAGTCGGCTGGGCACTTACCATAATCGCTGGGATTGGCATTCTGTACGCGTTGTTTGGTCAGTCTATGCCCTCCGTCATTGCCCACAAAGGATTCCCGTTACGCCGGATCTTTGAATACAGCTTCTTCAGCCAGGCGGGTATCTTTGGCATTATGGCGAACGTCATGGCGTCGTATGTTGTTTTGTTTATTTTCTTCGGCGCATTCTTGGAAAAGTCAGGGGTAGGACAGTTTTTCATTGACTTACCGATGGCGGTGGCGGGCAGGTTGGTGGGTGGTCCGGCGAAAGTAGCGGTCGTTGCTTCGGGATTCTTTGGCTCCGTGGCTGGAAGTGCTATTGCAAACACTGTAGCAACGGGCGCGTTCACCATCCCGTTGATGAAGCGCACCGGTTTTCGGTCCCACATTGCTGGCGCCGTTGAAGCGACAGCATCGGTCGGAGGCCAATTTCTGCCGCCGGTAATGGGCGCTGGGGCGTTTATCATGGCTGAACGCACTGAGCTGCCGTATAGCCATATCGCGCTGCTGTCAGCTATTCCCGCGCTGTTGTATTTCTTTTCCGTGTGGGTGATGGTGCACCTTGAGGCAAAAAAGGAGGGGATTGAAGGGCTACCTACGGTAGAACTACCGCGGTTGTCCACCCTCCTCAAAAGCCAATGGTATTGTTTGATTCCGTTGATTGTATTGATTGCAACGCTGGTTGCGGGGCACACTGCGTCACAAGCTGCGTTCTTCGCAATCCTGACTACAATCGGTGTCAGCTACCTGCGACGAGAGACACGGCTCACGCCCAAACGCCTCTGGGAGGCGATGGTGAGCGGCGCAAGAAATTCTCTTGCTATCGGCGGCGCGGTTGGCAGTATCGGTGTCATTATTGCTGTAATAGATCTCACTGGACTCGGCAGAATCTTTCCTGACCTTGTTCTCTCGGTTGCTGGAGACAGTCGTGTAATTGCTATTCTATTACTTGCCGGTGCATCTCTCATCCTGGGCATGGGTATCCCCGTTACCGCCGCCTATCTTATTACCTCCGAACTCGCTGTTCCCATACTCACAAGCGACCAGATGGGGGTTTCCTTAATCGCGGCGCACCTGATTGTCTTCTGGCTTAGTCAAGATTCTAATATAACGCCGCCTGTCGCTCTTGGGGCGTATGCGGGGGCTGCGGTCGCACGCGCGGATCCGTGGAAAACCGGCTGGGCATGCTTCAAATTCGCGAAATTCCTGTATATCATGCCATTACTGTTCGCTTATACCCATATCTTGTTTGATGGCTCTTTACTGCAAAATGTCTTGTCTGTTGTCACGGCTGTCGTTGGCACGTTCATCTTTTCAATTGTTACGATGGGCTACTTCCTCCGCAAAACGACATGGATAGAGTGGGGCATCCTAGCAGTTGCTGCCTTCTTAGCATATATCTACAATATCTACACTTTCGTAATTGCGCTTGGACTACTCGCTATAGTCTATTTCGTTCAGAAACGGGCATAACTGTAATAGAATCTAGGGACGTTCCTCAACTCTTCATTATTAGCTGTCCCTATTGAAGAAGAAAGCACACATAACGGTTCACTATATGAATACTCACACCTTTTCTCCCCATCGACATGATCTAGAGATTCTACGCGGCATCGCCATGGTTTTAATTATTCTCTTTCATGGCTCGCTATCGTTTTTTAATGCGCCTTGGCCTATTCAAGATGAGCAAGGAAATGAGGCACTCGCCGTTATTTTTCTTGTGATTCACGGATTCGAAATGCCGCTTTTTTTTGTAATGAGTGGCTTTTTCACCGCAATGATGTGGCGTACGCGGGGGCTGAAGGTGTGGTTAGGGCATCGATTTCGGCGCATCTTCATGCCGTTGGTGTTCGGTCTCATCACTGTTGCTCCCCTTGCACACTGGATTAATGAGAAATTGGTTGACGATGCGTTGACACGAGTCACTAGTTCTGCGCGTTCACCCTTACAATTTCCGAGCGAGAATATCTGGAGTGCAGCCAAGCTTGGCGATCTCGACGCCCTCAAGGTGCACGTGTCAAATCAGACAGATCTCAATGCCCCAGATCCTTATACGGGATTCACCGCTCTCTCCTGGGCTGTCCTTGTCGGGGACACCGAAATTGCCGACCATCTCATCCAAGCGGGAGCAGACGTAAATGGAAAAAACAGGGACGGCACTAGGCCTCTACACGAAGCTGGTTTTATGGGACAGGATGAGATTGCTGCACTGCTGCTGCAGAAGGGTGCATCGGTGGATGTTCGGGATGAAGACGGTGCAACCCCACTGAACTACGCGCAGACAGATTGGGGCGATACCTATTCGAGAGTTAAGGATTTACAGGTAAGGTTAGATCCGGTAGATACCTTTTACGGTAGATTGCGTTTCGCTGTACTCGCATCTCAATACGGTTCGGGGGGAAAAGTATCTGCCTTAGCAACAAACAATATATGGCGAGCAGTAACGACGGGGAGAATGTTCCATCACCTCTGGTTGTTCTGGTTTCTTTGTTGGCTGATTCTCGCCTTTGCCTTATATGCTGCAATCGCTGACCGGTTTGAGTGGGCAGGACCACCGCGAACAATGATCCTTTCTCCGCTCCGCTATCTCTGGCTGATTCCCTTAACCATGGCACCACAATGGTTTATGGCAGGCCGAGGGGCGATTCCGAACTTTGGACCAGATAATTCCCTCGCTATCTTACCCATGCCGTATTTGGTCATTTATTATGGGATCTTCTTTTTTTGGGGGGCATTTTATTACGATGCCGACGATGCGGACGCTAAAGTTGGAAAACAGTGGGTAATCACGATGCCTATAGCCCTGCTGGTTATTTTTCCGGTAACGCTGATATTGGGTCTCTCCCCAGATTCGTACGAGAAGTACCATCTCGTCTCGTTGGTTTTGAAAGCATCGTACGCGTGGATGCTAGTCTTCTCTCTTATGGGCATTTGCCACGAATTGATAACAAGAGAAAGCAGACCATGGCGATACATTTCGGATGTCGCCTACTGGTTGTACCTCGCACATCTCCCGTTAATCCTCATGGCGCAGGAGCTAGTGCGAACATGGAACCTGCCCGCGCTGGTCAAGTTCGGTTTGGTATGTCTTGGGGTATCAGGTGTTCTGCTCCTAATTCATCAATTTTTCCTGCGTTATACCTTCCTAGGCACGCTGCTGAATAGACACCAATAAATCTTGCTGGGACATAAACTGAGAAGTCGATTCAACTTAGGAGGGCTCTCAAAGGCACATCCTCATCCTGTGGAAGATAATAACTGAGTGGGTCACTGACCACGCCGAGTAGTTGTCTTTGTAGCGGGGTTCTGCACTTAGCAATTAGTTCATCTGGCATCGCGATATAGTCCATCGGCTTAACCCATCGGTAGGCATAGCCAATGAAGATTGTTTTTCTCGACTTTCCAGACCAGTTATGTCCCGGACCGTGCCAAGTTCGCTGCTCAAAGATGAACGCATCTCCGGCTTCTACGTTCATGGAAATAGCCCCTCTTGCATTCCCTGTATCGGAATCCACAGCCGGTGTCCCTGTGAGTCTGTTGCTACCGGGGACAAGCACGGTCGCACCTGAAGCTGGGTCCGACTGGTCACTAATCGCATAAGCAATTTTCAGGAGTATTCTGGGATGGGGCTCTTGCATTTCACTGGGCGACGTACCGCCATCGCGGTGCAAACCAATCCTGTCCTTCACCTTCGGTGGGGGCTCATCCTTCGATGGAAGCACAAGCAGGTGTGAAGTAATCATCTGTATATTCCAATTCAGGATTCCCCAAGCGAGTGGTGCGGTTTTGGGCCAATCAAGCAGTTGAAAAAAGGCCTCGTGCTGAGTGATGCAATTGCGCATGTTCAATCTGCCATCAGCTTCCAGACGGCCAGCTTTTCCTTCGCGTTCATGGAGCTCATCAATGGCGGCATCGATTTCAGCGACTACGCTTGGTTCCAAGGCATTCTTGATTACGAGATATCCGTTGGCATCCACGAATTCTAACTGTTCGGGGGTCAAGACCGAGTAACCGTTCAAGTCATTTTGGGCTGACATTTCTCCCTCCCATTCTCGAATTTGCAGGTCGTGTTAATCAATTCCTATTAAGAGGATACCTGATTTAGCCTATCAATGCCAGACATTTTTTAGATGTATGCACATAAAAAGTCAAAGGTGCTATACTATAGTTCAAAGAAATGTAAGAAGGGACCGATATGGAAAACAAGCGTCTGTTTATCGACGATTTCGAGATTGAGTCCAAGCAGAACCTCAAGCGAAGGTTCCATCCGCCGGAAAAGGTTGGTACCGTACTCCAGCCGGACAGACCGTGGGAGGATAAGTCTGGCTGTGCCTGCCCTATGGTCATCCGTGAGCCGGAGGGAACCTTCAAAATGTGGTATTGGAACTCAAAGGACGATCTCAACGACCTTTATGCGACGAGCGAGGACGGGCTTAACTGGGAAAAGCCGATTCTCCATCTCGCAGAGATTGAGGGCAACACCGAGAACAACAAAGTAAAGACACCGGGACGGATCGGACCCGGAGCCGTGTTTTATTGTCCTGAATCGACCCTTTCTGAAGGTGAAGACACACTATATCGGACAGTTTCGTGGATCCCCGGCGGCGAGTGGAGGCAGCGATATCTGCCGATCTTTAGCCCGGATGGATTCACGTGGCACACAGCGGAAAATATGGACGATGAACCTGGGATCAGTGATGGTGTAGGCGACACCGGCACGTTCCTTGTCGCCGACGAGTCGTTTCCTATGATGCGCGACGACGTACCCGGTCGTTATGTCGCGTTCCCACGCCTCCACGCTACTGTCGGGCGTTTCCGTCGGCGGGCTGTGGGGATGACATTTGCTAACTCTCTCCCCAATCGCGCCCGACTGATGTTGGATTGGCCCCGTCCTAACCTCGTTCTCGCTCCAGATCTCGTTGACGATGAGATGGCGCGTGAACGCTTGGACAAAGCCTACGCGGATGGAATCATCCATTACAACGATCCGGTAGACCAGCACTGTGAATTTTATACGATGCAGCCGTGGGCGGTAGGGAACGTTTTTCTTGGAGCCCTTTATATTTTCGATGTCAGCATGGACATGTACAAACATAGCATGTGGAATCAGCACGGCATCATGGAGACGCAATTGGTCTATAGCCGGGACCTGGTGCATTGGGATCGACTTGGTGGCCGCCAGCCGTGGATTGGCAGGGGCAAAGCCGGTGAACAGGATTGTGCAATGATACACTTCGATAGCGTGCCGATCCGCGCAGGGGATTGGATGTATCAGTACTATTCATCTGGTAATCTCCCGCACCCTTCCGTAGATCAGCAATGGTTAATTGAGCAGCGGAAGTTGATTGAAGCGGGAAAACGGCACCCGTTACAAGCGATCGGCTGTGTACGCTTTCGGCCTGACCGCTATATCTCCTTGGAAGCGGGTAACCGCACCGGCCGCGTGATTACGAAAGAGTTGACTGTGAGCGGCAGTCATCTGTCGGTCAATCTAGATGCCATAGATGGCGAGTTGGTCGTTAGCTTACTGACCGAGCGAGGACGACCGCTGAAAGGTTACGAACAGTCGCAGCCGCTCCGGGAAGACCACATTGAAGCGCGTGTGTCCTTTCTACAACCTCTCGCCGATCTGATCGGTCAAAAGGTAAAACTCCGCTTTACGCTTAAGAATGGAAGGCTGTTTAGCTATTCGTGGGCGAATTGATATTGACTTCCGGCTGTATGTATAGTAGCATAGTTTTTCGATTTGAAGCTTTGAGGACATCATTAGGCTTCAGATTGGGGGAATCTTCAATAATTTTATTAGGTGCGATAGCACCCACCAAAATGAAAGGACATTGATACACATGATAAAAATTGGCTGTAACTTCCTGAGTTTGCAAAATACGGATGTTGAAACCTTCCTCGATGTCGCCCACGATTTAAGGATGGACATCGTTGATTTTCACTACCGGGCTTTCCCTTCGACGGATCCAGAATATCTCGCAAGCATAAAACTGAAGTGCCTCGAATATGGTATGCCTATTGGCTATATCGGCGTGAGTGGTTTGTTTGTCGGGAATGCAGCAGAACGTGAGGAACACGCTCAGAATTGTAGGGATGCGATCGACCTCGCTGCGTTTCTCGGTTCACCGTTGATTCGCGCGTTTTGTGCCGTCATACCAGAAAAGAACGGCGATGGCGATGATCCCTGGCCCGCTATGATTCAGGGTTATCAGGATGCCGCCGACTACGCAGCCACGAAAGGAATCGCTGTGGGATTGCAGAATCACCCATCCACAGGGGACGATATGCTGCGTATCCGGAGCGAAACCAATCGAGATAACTTCTCCTTTATCATGGATACTGGGCAATGGGTCGGCTCACCCGGATCTGGACCACGCGGAGAAACGGATCCGGATATTGACTTTTACGGGTTCATGGAGCAAACTGTGCCGTATGCCTTGTATGTCCGCACAAAATTTTACAAAAACGAAAGTGGCACGGAGGAGTGGCTCGATTATGAGCGAATCGCCGAGATTTTGAAAAGCGTCAACTACAACGGCTGCATCTCCATTGTCTACGAAGGCGAACATCCAGATCGAATTGATCAGGTACGCAAAGCCGCTAGCCAACTACGCGCGCTGTTGGCTGGTTATTAACGGAGACGCTCATGTAAAAAGTAAGTGCAAAGCGCGAGGCGCGGGCGGGGAGACCCCGCCCCTACGGTTGCTGTTGCACGCTTTCTTAATATGAGCCAACGGAGATTACTGATGTCAACCCCAACGAACCGAGAGCTGATTGAGTGCTGGCGTAATGAACCAGCACCTCTGCTTCCGCTGCTCCACGCCTTTCATGACCGAGACGGTGTTGTCTCTGAGGAAGCTCTGCGAGACATAGCGGTGGGACTTCGGGTTCCGCTGGCGGATCTTTATGGAACCGTTACGTTCTACCATCATTTCTCTCGCGAAGCACCGGGGCAGAGCGCACCCCGCGTCTGTACGGGACCGGTATGCTGCTTGGTCGGTGGGATTGAACTTCTTGATGCGCTCAAGGAAGAAGGGGCGACGCCAATGCCGTGTGCCGGACGGTGCGATGATTTCGTGCCGGTCCTGAAGGGCGATCAAGTGCTAATTGGGGTGGATAAGGACGCACTCCAAGCGAAGCCCTCTCCGTTACCCCCACCAAATCCGGGTGGGATCGATGAGTGTGTCTACGGCGCAATCCGTGAACCGGATCGCGCCAGCATTGGCGGTTATCTCCGAACCGGCGGCTACGAAGGGCTTACCCGTGCGGTGCAGGAGATGCGTCCAGCCGAAGTCATCGAAGTCATTACAGAGAGTAAGCTGGCGGGGCGTGGGGGAGCAGGCTTTCCGACAGGGTTAAAGTGGCAAGCAGTAGCGGAAGCTTCCGGCACTCCAAAAACAGTTGTCTGTAATGCAGACGAGGGGGAGCCGGGGTGTTTCAAGGACCGTGCAATCCTCGACCACGATCCACACGCGGTGATTGAGGCTATGGCTCTTGCGGCTTATGCGACTGGTGCGACGCGCGGCTTCATCTATCTCCGATATGAGTATCCCGAAACCTTCAACATATTAGCGCGGGCAATTACCGAAGCCGAAGAAGGAGGATTCCTTGGAAATCGGATTCTTGACGTGGACTTCAGCTTTCACCTCTACCTGCGACGTGGAGCCGGTGCTTACATCTGCGGCGAGGAGGGTTCGCTTCTAAATAGTCTCGAAGGTAAGCACCCTTTCCCGCGCAATCGTCCTCCTTACCCGGTAACCCACGGCTATGACAATCTCCCAACCGTTGTCAACAACGTTGAAACCCTTGCGGCTGCGCCGCAAATTCTGCGTCGGGGAGCGGAATGGTATCGGAACCTCGGACTGAATGATCATGCTGGCACGAAGGTCATCAGCCTCTCCGGAGACATCCAGAAACCGGGTAACTACGAGGTGCCGTTTGGATTGCCGTTACCTACGCTGCTTTATGACTGGGCGGGAGGTCCGCGAGAAGGGCGTTCGATTCAAGCGGTCACGATGGCGGGCTTATCCGGCGGTTTCCTCGCTGGCGATGATCTGAACGTAACGCTCGACGAACCAAGTGTCGGGAAGGTGGGGGCTATGCTCGGGGCTGCTGGGATTATCGCCTTCGATGACAGCCGAGACATAATCGAAATGGCGCGGAATGCGATGGAATTTTTCGCTGAAGAATCGTGTGGCAAGTGCTTCCCGTGCCGTATCGGCACACAGCGACTCACGGAACGACTTACTGGGAAGGCAGGACCTGGTGATCTAGCGAAATGGCGAAGTGAGGTCAGCGACATCGGTGCAACCATGCAGGCAACGAGTGCGTGTAGTCTCGGAACGGCTGCGCCCAACATCACTGAGAGTTTGATGAAATATTTCCCCTCGGAGGTTGAACAACACGCCAACCGTAAGGCATGAGATCTAATTCATGATCAAGAAAGGAGTAGGAGCGATTTCCAAATCGCGACAGACGGGAATTGAAATTCTATCTACATTCCTTAGGCCACGTCACGTAATTTCTCAATGCGCTCATCTACTGCCCGAAGTAAATCTTGAATGCCGGATACAGCATCAGTATCAAACATAGGCTCACCACACTGTGTACAAACCCAAGCGGGGATATCCTGTAATGCGATAACATAACCGTTGCGGCTGTCGGTAAATGTAGCTGTGCCGCGTTTCAATTCCGATTGGCAGTGCAAACACTTCATTCGACTTTTCAAACTTTTCTCCTTCTCTTTCGCTTTGTTTCATTCCATTCTGTAGGAACAGGAATATAGGCAGTAATGATGGCAAGATAGTCATCTTTGGGCGAACAAACAACATGTACGGTTCGTCCTTCGGCGGTTTCACCTGCCATCAAACAGCTATGTCCACGCACATCTTCAGGATAGTCTTCAATCACTTCGCCTTGAGTAACGATTTCGACCACTTCCCTCGCTGAAATCATACGTTCCAGTTTGTTCATCTGACGTATGGCATGAGGAAAAAAGAGGATTTCCTTCGTTGAAGCTACACGTACTTGGTCTGTAATCACAACTATTTCATCAGCTATTAAGGCTTTCTGTATTTATCAGGGGAGTCAACTTTCTGATTCCAACGCCTGATCCCGCAACAGATGTTTCTGAATTTTCCCCACAGAGGTTCTGGGAAATTCGTCGCAAAACGTGACTGCCACGGGGACTTTGAACCGCGTGAGCGACTGACTACAACCCTCTATAATCCCCTCCTCGGTCAGCGTTGCGCCCGGTTGGGGATCACAAACGCGTGAGGCACTTCGTCAAACATTGGGTCTGGCATGCCGACGACCGCTACATCAGATACACCCTCTACCCGCTTAATCGCCGCCTCGATTTCACTTGGAGCAACATTCTCCCCACCGCGCTTGATTATATCCTTGCCCCGATCCACAAAATAGAAATATCCCTGCTCATCGTAGTAGGCGTTGTCGCCGGTGTACAGCCAACCATCCCGCATGGTCTCCTCCGTCGCCTTCGGATTTTTGAAATACCCCTTCATCACTGTGCGACCAGGATCCGCGCCAATCGCAATCTGTCCAATCTCTCCCGGAAGGGTCTCGGCGCCCTTGTCATCGAGGATTCGCACTTCGTAGCCCAAGACAGGTTTTCCCATTGAGGGTAGGTTTCGCGGGCCGTAGAGCGGACTCATCAGCGGCAAGCCGACCGTTTCGGTCATCCCCCAAAGATGCTGGAGCGGTGCCCCAAAGCGCGTATCCCACTCGGCAAACTGTTCATCGGTCAGCGCAATAGCAAATGTAACGTTTCTCAGGCGGTTGGATCGCCAGCCTTCGTTGGGAGGTTGGGCAAGCAACATACGCAGCGGCGCGGAGAACAGTGCCGCCATCGTGCATTGGTGTCGGACAGCCAATCCAAAGAACCGGGAGGGACTGAATCGCGGAGACACAACGATGCTTGCGCCACAAACCAGAGAGGGCCAAAAGGCGTGGCAGTGTGCGGCGGCATGAAAAACGGGCAGTGTGATGAGGTGTCGATCTTCATTCCTTAGACCGCTGCCACGCACGAAGACTTCCGCCCCATAGATCAACGCCCTATTGGTCATCAGTACGCCTTTGGGGTTGCTGGTTGTGCCAGAGGTATATATCATGTGCACGACATCATCCGCCGAAATCTCAACATCGGGCGGGGAGGTATCCTGGCGTGCAACTTCACGCTCAAAGATCGGATGTCCAGTCGGATGCTCACATCCAGACACCACAACCTCCTGCACACAAGCGGTCGCTGATGCTGCCGCCTGTGCAACTGTCAGTTGATCGAACTCCGTGATAACGAGTCGGGATTCCGAGTGGTCGAGGATATAAACAAGCTCATCAACCGTAGCGCGGTGGTCCGCCGGGACCATGACTGCTCCAATGCGACTTGCAGCGATGGCAAGTGCCACAAAAACCGGCGAGTTGGGTGCATGAAAGGTGAACGATTCCCCACGTTTGATTCCTATCTCCAGCAACCACCTGGCAGTTTGATTCACCCATGCTTCAAACTGGGCGAAACTCCACTGTTGGCAGTGTCCATCCAAATCCTCAAAAATCAGATATGTCTTGTCGGGATGGTGTGCTGCGAATTGGCTAAAGATAGATGATAGTGTACGATTACCAGCGATGTCCACTCTATTTCTCCCTCAACTCTACGAAATTAATCTTTACGTTCCCGCTGCATAAACCGATTTACTGACTCCTCTGCCTCCGGCGTCCCATAACACCTTTCAAACGCTTCAACAGTCCGTCGTTCCCAATGTTCGTGATCCAGTATCCGCATTTCACGGAGTAAGGCTTTGGTTTCAGCGAGTGCAGCTTTCGGACGAGCGGCAAGTTCGTTAATCCACTCGGCAGATTGAGTGTCAAATTCCTCGTCAGACCACACTTCATCGACCAAGCCGAGCTGCTGTGCTGATACGCCATCAAATTGCCCACCGCACATCATCAGTTTTCGGGCAGCTTGAACCCCAACCAATTCTACTAAACGCGAAACGCCCCACGGCGGCGTCCAGCCGTGTGCCACCTCTGGCAGTCCAATATTAGCACCCTGTGCCGCTACCCGAAAATCGTGATAGACGCCCAAGAAGAGTCCGCCTCCCAGAACATACCCCCGCCATGCGACGACAGTAATCTGTGGAAGTTCATCCAGTTGGGCAAAAACCTGTCCGTGCGCATACTCAAACGCAGCCGCCTGTTCGGGGGCACACTCCGCCAACTCCTTTAGGTCGCTGCCTGCGGAGAACGCGCGTCCGCTGCCCTGCGTGACCAATACTGCTACGTCTGAATCCTCCCGCACCTGCCGCAGTGCCTCCTCGAAATCATGTAATAAGGCTTGATTGATAGCGTTAAGCGCTTCAGGGCGAGACAGTGTTAGTGTAGCGATTCGGCCGGAGAGTTGCAATTCAACTAGTGGCATTCAGGTGCAATCTTCCTTGGATAGCTGCATTAAGTCAGAATCAGGATTCTCAGGATTAGTTCATTAGTTCATTGGTACATTCAATGAACCAGTGAACCAATGAACCAACCTTACGCTACACGGTATTTTTCAATTACATCCATGTCCACTGTGATGCCAAGCCCTGGACCGTCCGGCACCAGAAAGTGCCCCGCTTTGATTGTTAGCCCTTCTTTGGCAACATCGGCGATGCGCATGTGGGGCAATTCGTCACAAGGCAGGGTCGCGTTGGGCAGCGTGCATTGCACATGGACGGAATAGGCAGCCAGAATACTCAAACAGAGACCTCCCATCTGAACCCAACAGGGCACGTCTGCGGCTTCAGCCAATGCAGCGGATTTTCGTAGGCTTTGTCCGGATCCTCCTAAGTTCACATAGTCGATGCATTCTGCCTTGAGCGCCGCGAGGACCCCAGCTGGTGGTCCCAGATGCAAGGCTTGGGGGATATGGGTCTTCTCACGCAACAGGCGATACCAGTCCAAGTTATTTTTGAGCACCGGGTCTTCAAAATTGGCAACCGTTCCGAAAGGTTCAAGCTGTTCTGCCAAGCGGGTGGCAGTATGTAGGTATTTGAATTCTGTATTGGGATCCACACCGACAGTGTAATCAGGTCCTGCTGCTTCTTTTATGAGGCGTACCGTTTCGACGATGTTCCAGGAACGTGCCTTCAGTTTGTGGTTCGTAAATCCCAAACCCGCACCTACTTCTGCCTCCGCAGCTGTCTCATGCGGTTCCATGGGACAGGACCAGTAGGAGACCGGCACCTCATCGCGTACTTTCGGACCAAAAAAACGGTGCACCGGAATGCCGTGGGCTTGTCCAGTGATGTCCAATAACGCACAGGTGAACGCATCGGGTTGGACGAATGGATCTAACGCAAAAACATCCTGACCGATGTAAGAATGTGCCGTATCTGTGTGTGCAGATCGCGTGCCTTGGTACTCTCCCCAGCCTTCTATGCCTTCGTCGGTCCGAATACGACAGAGGGTAATGTCGTAGATCTTGGGCATGTATTTAGCAATCGGTGGGATTGGAGGAATTTCCACCTCGTAAAGGTCCACTTGCGTAATTTTCATGTTGCTATTTCTCCTTTTAGAAATGGCAGACACATGAGCCTGCCACTACCTTAGAATCAGCATTTTACGGGTTTCGGTGTAGTCGGCGGTCGTCAGTGTGTAGAAGTACACTCCACTTGACACCGATTCCCCATGTTCGTTACGCCCATCCCAGTACGCGGACCGACGCCGATCCGTATAATCTCCTGCTCGTTGATACCCCAAATCCAATTGACGCACCAATTCACCTTTTGTGTCATAGATTAAAATCTGTACATCGGTGTTGCTAGCAAGGTGATATGGAATCCATGTTTCAGGATTGGAGGGGTTTGGGTAGTTGTTATAGAGTGCCGGGGAATCCGCCTCATCAGCCAGAGGCACCGCCGCCGGTGCCCCAGAAGCCCACGATGGCGCAGATGTCAAATCAAGGTCCTGTGAAGGAGACAGACCGAACTCTTCCGTTCCGGATCCGTTCGCATAAACAACCCGAAGATATACGGATATATTTGAACCTGAGTTGAGCACAACCTGCTCTACATTATCTATGGTGGATGTAGACGATGCCAAAAGGGTTCCACTGGAATTGTAGAGGTAGAGATTCAAGTTACTGAGTGATTGATTCAGGTGCTTGTGCCACACGAGGGTAGCTTTGTCCCCTGAGCTCATCGTCCCTGAATACCATTTACTGCCGCCTTGAGTTAGAGAGTTTGTCTGTACATAGCTGACGATATCTTGTGCGGTGCTCAGATTCATGTATCCCCAACCCCAACCGTTGTCCCAACCTATTGAACCCTTATCATCCGCGGAGTTGATAAGCCAAGCTTTGATCAAGTATGGTCTCCATATTGCGTGGTCTCTTGCCAGTAGTACAGCACCAGCGACATGGGGAGCAGCGTAGCTGGTTCCACTATCAGTTGCCCAGCCTGAGTTCAGTGATGTGCTCTGGATTCCTTCACCGGGGGCAGTCAGATCCGGTTTCTTACGTCCACTCGGTGTCGGTCCCCGAGAGCTGTTCGGATTATCCATGAGAGTGTCGTCAGAACGCAATGTAGTTCCTTTATCATCTGAAGCAGCAACGACAATAGCGTTATAGGCATCCGCGGGATAGGTCAATGTATATGATGCAGGTCCACCATTTCCGGCGGCTTTTGTGGCAATCACAGCATAGGTATCAATAACGCTGTCTACAGCTGCTCCGTGGCTTGAGTAATCAGGACTGCCCTGCGCCATCCTTATCTCACCATCCACCCTTACAGCTACGGAAAGGTTAAGAACATCAGCACTATCTGGGGAGTATGTCACTGCCCATTCCATAGGCTCATCAATTGTTACTTCCGGCTCGTTCGGCGGATTGCCAAAGTAAGCATCAAAAATTTTTTCCAGTCCAAAAGCGACGCCTTTTCGCGTGCTATGGGTGCTCGCCGCAACACCCGCTACCTGGGTCCCGTGCGCGCTTCCCGGTTTATCCCTTCGGCGTATGAGTTTGCCGCTTGCTATTGAACGAAGATTAGGGTGTTCGGCAACACCCCACTCAACGATGCCAATATCATACGGACCGCCGGTATACCCGGCATTCCATTGACTGTTGACCTGCGTGGTCGGAACACTGACAGCCAACTCTGGCACAGCCTCCGGAGCTATCTCAATAGATCTTACATCAGCCAACCCCGCGATTTGAACCATCGATAAAGCAGGAACTTTCGCCCCAATGGAGTTGGTAACAGCAGTCTGCGCGTGAACTGTACCACCCGCATTTTCTATCGCTTGCCGCACCCGTCCTTGACCGGCGGAAACGCGATTCCATAGCTGCGTGTAAATCTGTCTTCGCATTTGACTGGTTTCTCGATCTATATCTTCATGCAGGGCTTTCACCTCCGCTTTGATGTTCACAGGAAGGGGTTGTCCCTGTTGAAGGAACGGATTACTTTTGTTACGGATGCTATCGGCTTTAATGTCGATATTTGGAGCGAACTGCGCTTTGACGACAGGCGAAATTTCTAGATTCGGCTGTTCTTGGAGATAGATAATCACCGCTACGGTTTCTTGTGTTTCGACAGCGTCTAAAACCGCCTGATTAATTTTGTCTCGTTGGGCAAAAGATAGGGGTGGAAAAATGCAGCTGACAAGCAAAGCTAACAGTATAAGCAGAACTGTTGGTATTATATTTCGATTTAACATCTTGATCTCCTATAGTCTAATTGGGTTAGGAGTTACGCAGTTGGCGTAAAAATAGGTTATACTATTGTGTATGAATCCAGCAAAATGCAGTGAATATGACTACATCAACTTTGTGATAGCGACCCCGAGTGTCTACAGTTGTACAGAGGCAGCGCGTGTGCAACCGTCAGCCGATAATCCACCCGCCCATGACTCATTGAATCGGTTGCTGTATCGACTGCCTACTGATTCACAAGCGTTGTGGACAGAGGCACAACCCGCTGTCAACAAAGCCCAAGGGGTTTTGGTCATAGACGACTCTACCCTTGATAAACCGTATACCCAACAGATGGAACTGGTCACCCGCCATTGGTCTGGTAAACAGAAACAAGTGGTCTCAGGGATTAACCTGATAACCTTGATGTGGACCGATGGTGACAGCCAGATTCCATGTGATTACCGTCTCTATAACAAAGATGCCGATGGCTTGAGTAAAAATGACCACTTCCAATCACTGATTGCCACCGCACATCAAAGCGGGTTTACACCACAGTGCGTCGTGTTTGACAGTTGGTACAGTAGCTTAAAGAATCTCAAGGTGATTCGACAGTACCACTGGCATTGATTGACTCAATTGAAGTCGAATCGACACGTCAATTTGGATAAACAAGCCAACCGACCCATAAGGGAGTTACCCATAACCGAAACCGGCACCATCGTTCATCTGAAGGGGTATGGTCTGATTAAAGTGTTCAAGATAGTTTCTCCACACGGCGACATTGAATACTGGGCAACAAGCAACCTATCGATGAACGACTTGTATCGTCTGAAGTATGCTGAGTTATCTTGGTCAATTGAAGTATATCATCGAGGCATCAAGCAATTTGTCGGTGTTGAGAGATGTTTTGCACGCAAGGCTATCGCACAACGGAATCATATTGGATTGGCGTTACGTGCCTTTCTCCGTTTGGAGAGACACTGTTTTTCAAACGGTATCAGTTGGTTTGAGGCCAAAACCAGCATTATCAGAGATGCCGTCCGTGCATATCTTGCTAAACCCATTTACAACTTAAAACCAACTGCGTAACTCCTATGGGTATTGTAAGTTATGCGACGCTATCCATCGCCATCAATCACCGAGGGATGCATAGGTAGGCTTAGACAAATTCCGCAATCTCACGCTCGTTCCCAAGACGGGCGTGTAGAGAGCAATTTCTGGAACGGCAGCATGGTGGAGGACGTCTCTCCAGCAATCTGTTCGACTTCATTTCCCACAACCGTAAAGAAGAAGAGTTCTTGATAACCACAGCCCGAGGGACAATCTCCCCACGCATCGCGAAAGATGAAAAACCATCTCTCTCTCTCTTTTAACGCCACGATATCTGGTCCATCCCCTGCTGTATAAGCAGGAGCAGCAGACCTGACCCCTTCTACCGCCAAATATGCATCACTTGCCGCATCGGTATTCACCCATTCCTTAAAACACAAACTGGCACGAGTAAAAATTGATTTGGGAGAATTTAATACAATGCCCTGTAGCTCCAGTGTAGTCGTGAGCGCATCAAATTCGGCATTCCCTGTCTTGAGGATGACGAACTCTTCTTCAGTTGCCAAGATCTCCGCCAGGGTTTGATAAAATCCGGGCTCAAGGTCGAGCCCTAGCAAGCCCAAGACATGAATGTTTCGTGCCGAGATGTTCGTAACTTCCGGATAAGCGTCTCGAATACGGGGCAGAATCCGTTCTATTTCCCCGATGCGCTCGTCTCGCTTTTTTGGGTCAAACAGGAGTTCATCACTTTCGAGGCGCAAACTCCGATCTGCCAGAATCTCAGCTTCCGAGGGATAGGGCGGAATGAGACAGGCATTGCGGACCACAAGTGGTCCCTTTGGTTTATCGTCCTCATCCATCCTATCAGAATCACTGCACCCGCTGCTCCCAACTAACAAGGCTATGATGAACCCTGAAAGTAAGAGCAGCGAAGTAGGCAGTAGCCTCCATCCCTGAAAACACATTCGATTCAAAGTTAGGATTTTCATGACAAAACGCCTTCAGGACGAAATCGGGTGAATCTAAGTACTGCTGCCTTTTACAAATTCCAACTTGCAGTTGAAATCCACACTGCTCTTGGGTCGGAATCATCAAGGACAGCAGATAACGCTGCATGGGTCAACAAGATTGTGGGACCATGTGATACTCACGCCTAGGGACGTTCCTGTTGCAGCCGTCGAATTCGTGCCGGCACATCATCGTTGGCAATCTCTATGGACTGAATTCCCAAGTTGCGGTCTGCCAACGGAAGATTAACCTTGGCTCCACCACGCCGGTGCGATTCCCGCAACCCGACAGCGACTTCTAGGGCTGCCCGTCCGTCGTCCCCGGAACATTTGGGAGGTTGCCCTGTTTTCGCAGCATTGATCAGGTCTGCGACGATGGTCAGTCCCATACCTTGCATCCTTACGGGCCAGGGAAATGGAACCTTTGCGGGTCTGGGACGCCCTCGACGGCCGCCGGGTACAGTGAGGATAAATTCAAACTCCTCTGCATTATTCAGGGAACGGATACGCCCCTCCGTACCGATGACGTCCACCTCCCAAGATGCTGCACCACACGGCATACTCCGAAGATAAGCGCGTACCCCGTTATCAAAAGCGAGGTAACCGTTGCCACTCAGGTCATTTTCACCCACGGCGGCTTCATCCGATTCCATCTCTCCAAAAACCCATTCGACATTGCCGCCAGCCATATACCGCAAGATATCGATGGCATGACTGCCGTTGTGCGATAAGCCGCATTGGGCATAGACCGTTACCTGCAGAAGCTCTCCAAGTTCTCCGGCATCAATGAGTCGCCGGGCTTCACTGAAGAAGGGATTCCAGCGGCGGGCGCAATTGACCGCCAACGCAACACCATTCTCCCGGCAGACATTGACCATCGTGTCCGCTTCCTCCAGGGTCAAGGCAATCGGTTTTTCCGCCCAGATTGCTTTAACCCCTGCACGTGCGATGTCCTGTACAATAGCCGACCGGACACGCGCTGTTGTACATACGCTGACGAGGTCTAACTGTTCCTCCGCTAACATCTCCCGATAGTCGCTATACAGATGGTCGGGACTGATACCCCAACGCTCCCCGAAGATAGATGCCTGTTCTTCGTGGAGATCTGCCCCGGCGACCAGTTCGACATTCGGTGCTGCGTGGTAACTGGGCCCATGGCAATAGGGCAGGAAAAGGGAACCGCCCTGCGTAATCTCATCGTCAAAGGTGCTGCCCATTCTTCCAAGGCCGATTACTGCGGCACGATAGGTTGACATAGATTTGTCCTCCGGTAATATTTCGCTCAAGCCTGATTAACTGAAAACCGATTTTGTATGCGATACTTCTAATGAACAAATTCCTTTTACGTTTCACGTCCCGATAGATCGGGATCCTCCCCGATTCCATCGGGACAGGCGGAACGGAGCATCATGTTTCACGCCTGTAGGAATTGCACTTTTTCAATATGATGGGACTTACGCAGTTGAAACGCTCAAAGCCCCCGATTTTGTCGGGATTCAAAACAACCTGTAGTTCGGCGATTCATCGCCGCAGGACACTATTCCGAACGCCCGATGAATCGGGCAACTACAATCCGAAGTGCGTAGCTCCTATATGAGTCTGACTCATGTAAAAAAATCATGCAACAGAAACCAAGTTTTCAAGAAAAAACTCGGTTTATATCAGCTTTTCTATTTTTAGGCGTATCGCCTCAATTCTTCAATCTTCGACACCTCATCCAAGGTTTCTCGCGCCTCAAGGGGTAATCGCCAGTCCGCCGATCCGAACACCTCGTCCACATGTTCAGGGAAATCTGCTCCGTGAATGGGGGCCGTTATTTCTGGATGATCTAAAATCCACGCCACCGCCACCTGCGCGGGGGTTCGCCCATTTTCCGATCCGATGTCGATGAGTGTCTGCACAATCGTATCGACTTTCTCTGTCATCGCCTCTTCAAAGTTGTATTTATGCGCGCTTAGACCCCATTCAGGTCCCTTGCCCCAAGGCGTGTTCGCCGGGGGCTCCTGTCCACGCCGGAAATGTCCGCTCAACAGTCCAATGGCAAGTGGGCTGAACGTCATGATCCCTATCCCTTGTTCACGGCACAGCGGCATCAGGTCTGGCTCAATTTCCCAACGGTTCAACAGGTTGTATTGGTTTTGGATACAAACAAACGATTCCAAATTCCGAAGCGCGCTGATACCGAGAGCCTCCATAACTTTCCACGCTCGAAAATTGCTACAACCGATATACCGCACCTTTCCTGCGCGGACTATATCGTCCAACGCACGCACCGTCTCTTCAAGTGGGGTCTTCGGATCAAAACTGTGGAGCAGGTAAAGATCGATATGGTCGGTCTGAAGTCGCTCAAGGCTTGCATCAACACCCTGCATCAGATTTACGCGTGATAAGCCGGTGTGGTTTGGACTATCCCCAAGCGTTCCAAAGATTTTCGTGCATAGCACAATATCGTCGCGTTTCTCCTTAATCGCCTTGCCGACAATAATCTCCGATCGTCCCGCACCGTAGAGGGCGGTATCAATAAAATTGCACCCGAGATCTATCGCCCGATCTATCACCCGTATGGCGGCCTTTTCGTCCGCCTGACCACGGAACGCCGTCCCCAAGCAGATGCTGGACACCTTAACGCCAGTCTTTCCTATGTGTCGATACTCCATGTTTTCTCCTTACATAAGCCCCAGCACTTCATCGATTTCCGATTGATATTCATAAACTTGGCAGCTCTCGACTTCACTCATTTTTACTGCTCGTCCTGCTCTTGCTGACTCGAATATAGCGTAGATAGCTGCCACATCCTTCAGGCCTTCAAGCCCATCTACCTCTATCTCCCGGTCATTTAGAATCGCTTCCGCTAGTTCATAATACTCCAGAGCGAGAATTTTCCAATCTACTTTGCTGTCCTTGTCGGTGATTCGCGTAGGGAAGAGGTGTTCCGCCAAAGGTTCAAGCGCAAATGAGTCCGCGGATGCAAGGAGCTCCTCCTGACTGGCTTCCTCTTCGTCTCTGCGTTTCATGCTGACCCGGCTGCCGCGCGCTCCAAAGCCGTTGATGCATCCCTGATTTCCCAGAATGAGCTGACCTCCATAGCTGCCGGTGCCGCCCCGGCTGATGAGCCAGTTCACAGTCACACCGCTCTCCATCTTGAATATCGCCATTGAGGTGTCTTCCGCCGTCGCCGGAACCTCATTGTCCATCGCCCGATGTCGATTCTGGTAGAAGGTGTAGGTGTCACCAATACTATCTGCTTTTCGTCTCACCGGCTCGATCAACCACACATCGCCATAGACCTCCGCGATGTCTCCGAGTTGGTAACGGATCTGATCTGCCATGTGGACCCCCATATCGACGATGGGTCCGCCCTTATCCTTGAGGTGTCGCCACGGGGTAATAAAAATGTCATTGCCGGCACTGAGCGAGTGGAAAAGCCCCATATAGGGCGTACCAATCGCGCCGATTTTCAAGAGATGATTTACCAACCGTGCTGAGGGATCGCGTCGGTAGTTCTCTGCCACGGACAGCTTTCGGTTGTTCCGTTCCGCCGCATCAATCATTGCCTGACACGCCCCGACCGTAATCGCCATCGGTTTCTCAACCATCACGTGCAGCCCCAAGTCCAGCGCTTGACAGACAACGGTGTGATGTACTGACGGATCTGTCACCACATCTACGGCGGTGAGATCGGGTATTTGACGTACCATCTCCTCCAAATCCGTGAATATCGCCGGATGCACCCCGAGCAGCTTTTCCGCTTCGGCGGCAGCGAGTTCCGCGTTCTCACGACGAATGTCGCAGAGGGCACACAGCTCAACATTGTTGAATGGCGTCTGGGTCAACTCCCGCAGACCGTAGAGATGTCGGGTGCCCATGCCACCGCAGCCTACCAGTCCAAGTCTAATTTTGTCCATTTTCGCTCCTTGTCAATTCTCGTCTTTCAACGCTTGAACCCCGGGCCAATCGCGCCACATATCTTCACATGGCGGCTCCTCCTGTGTCTGCTCTAAATCCTTTTTCCGGAAATCGTATAGCACCGCCTGCCGAATCTGGTTGGAGAAATTCTGACCCGCCGCGTGACCGATGCGGTGATGCCAGAACACGATATCCCCGGGCCCGCCGTGCGTCTCAACGTAGGGTGTCTGGTTAATTTCTGCTAACACATCATCATATCCATCCGTTCTTTCATGCTTATATTGGGAATGGAATTCATAATAGAACTTCAGGTGGCTTTTGGGCCAAACCGTAAATCCACCGCCCCGCGGGGGAACGTGGTCAATGTATCCGACAACCCCAAGGTGAAAGGGATGACCGTCCACATGGCACGTAGTCGGCTTCTCAGGCTCATCGCCGTAAGGGAGCGTGCAGTAAATCCCCCGAATCCCATCGGGTGTCTGTACATTCCCTTCACCTAGAAACTGTTCCGCCATCCCCCAGACACTCGGATCCGTCGCAAGCAGTTGAACCATCCAATCTTCGCTGCCCGGTTCGCGAAAGTTCCATCGGAAGCCACGTTTCGCATTCATCGAATCTTCGCATTCTTCTTCTTTCTTGATGGGACCCACCCAAGTCTCCGGGGCATACCGGTCCATGGAGGGCGGTGCACCGTCCCACAGTCGCGCCCGCGCCCGCGCCATCAGATCCGGATCCAAGACGTTCCGTTTAACCAGATAGCCTTCCTGCTTGAAAAACAGAATATCCTCATCAGACAATCTAACCATCCGTTGAGCCTCCTTGTGTTTAATCAAAAGTATTTTGTCCTAATCCTCCCACGGCTTTGAACACCTATTTCATAGCGACACATTCTCTCTAATTAAACCTGCGGTCTCAGGTCCTTAATGTCTTTCAGCAGTGTTTTGCGGTCATCAATGGTCAGCAGGTCTTGAGCGTCATCTTCCTGTTCCAACAGGTCTTCTAAGGCACGATCTGCTTTAATGGTAAATCCCGCATCTTTGATCATCTGTAGGGTTTCTCTCCTCGATGCTCCCCTCGTATTCAGGTAACCATCCACAAAGAGTGAATTCGCCGGATATAGTGCCATAACCTCCATGTTTCGCAGATGCACTTCTCTCCCTGCCGCGATTCGGATCTCCGCCTTGGGGTTCAGGAAGCGATACAGGCACAACACGCGCAAGCAATATTCTGGCGTGAGATTCGATGCTTGCGAGAGAGCATTTCCCGGAATCGGGATCAGAAAGTTGACCGGTATCGACTGAACCTCTAGCTCCCGTAGGGATTTGGCGACCTCGATCACATCCCTCTCCTTCTCTCCCATCCCAACGATGATTCCAGCACATAGTTCAATACTCGCCGTTTGTGCAGCGTGCAGTGTGTCTAGTCGGTCCTGATATGTATGGGTCGTACAGATCTTGGGATAGTGCCCTTCTGATGTGTTGAGATTGTGGTTGAGTCGATCCAAACCAGCTGCTTTAAGGGCTTGTGCGTCCTCATGGTCAATTAGCCCCGCACTAAGGCAAACTTGGATCGGGTATCGAGACTTTATTTCTGCAATCAATCTGGCGAGATGTTCAACGCGCTTTTTGGACGGACCGCGCCCCGCAAAGACCATGCAGTAGCGATATGCCCCTGATTCATAGGCACCCCGTGCTTCAGCCAACATTTCTGTATCGGACTTAATAGGGTACGCTTCGATATCCGCGTCTGATGACTTCGCCTGCGCGCAATAATAACAATCTTCGGGACAGTAGCCATTTTGGGCATTATTGATGATATGTAGTTGTACCTCGTTGCCGGTGTATTTCTTGCGTACCTGATAGGCTGCATCAAGCAACGGGAGAAGCTCAACCGCTGATGAAGCTAACATCTGCAGACATAGTTCATCGGAGAGCAGGTCTCCCTGTAGAGCTGCGTGGGCAAGTCCATCATAAAATCTTCGTTCCATCTGTTTGTGCAATCCTCTCTTTTGCCTTTGCGTCTGATGAGGAACTATTGTAATATAAAAACGAAGCGAGATCAATTATTTTCCGATACTGGAGCACAATTTATTTCACACTGCGTTACCCAAGCTCAATGGGTCATACTAGAGCGATTAGGGTAACAGCTATATAAACACCTCCATACCCACCACAGACAAAGGAGATATTAAATGAAATTAGGGCTTGTTACATATAATATGGCGAAGGATTGGGATGTGCCAACAATTATTGAAAATTGTGCGGCGACGGGCTTTCAAGGGGTTGAACTCCGTACCACCCACGCTCATAATGTTGAGGTGAATCTTTCCGCGAATGAGCGTCAGGAGGTGCGGACACAGTTTGAGGATTCGCCGATTGAACTGGCGGGATTGGGTAGTGCCTTCGACTATCATTCAACACATGCGGGAGAAGTACGGCAAAATATCGAAGGGACGAAAGAATACGCGCAACTCGCAGCAGATGTCGGTGCGCCGGGGGTGAAGGTTCGCCCTAATGGTCTGCCCGAAGGTGTACCCGTGGAGAATACGTTGGCGCAGATTGGGGCAGCCCTACGCGAATGCGGCGAGTTTGCCAATAATCTTGGGGTTCAGATTCGGCTTGAGGTACACGGCCGGGAGACATCGCATCCCCCGCATATCCGAACCATCATGGAGATCGCCGATCACGAAAACGTGTTTGTCTGTTGGAATTCTAATCCGGGGGAAGTTGAAGATGGGTCTGTCGAGAACAATTTTGATCTCGTCAAACAGTGGATTCAGTTGGTGCACATCAATGAGCTACATCGGCGAGAATACCCGTGGCGTGAACTCTTTACATTACTGCAAGCATCTGGATATGAGGGTTACACACTGGCTGAAATTCCAGAGAGTTCTGATCCCGTGCGGGTGATGAATTACTATCGTGCCCTGTGGGAAACGTTGTGTGGTGATTAGGGGCAGTTAACGGATGTCGAGATGTGAATCTCGATCTACAAACTTCCTGCTTGTATGAAGCGCTGTGTGGTGAGCTGTGATGAGACGCGGCAGTTAAATTTGGTGAATTCTAAACATAAATAACCCCTTCCGTCCCCCGGTAGGTGCGGTTTGCTAACCTATCACATAGTCGCTTGGGTTGAACCGGCGCAGTTAGCAACAGCACCTACCAAATCCCGATTTATCGGGCAACTACAATCCGGAGTGCGTAAGTCCTAACCATGTATAGAGTGCCGCGCAATCTACTGCTGAGGTCCCCGGAGCGATTTGGGAGGGCGCAGAATTTCGGCGAGGATAATCCCCTGCCGAAAGGTTTGAGGAGACAGCGGGATGCCTGCAATTGTTGGGATCACAGGAGGGGGTGTGCTGCTAGGCGGTGGATGCGGGGGTTCTTCCCTTCGGGGTTCTGGTTGTGAAGCGACTTGAACCTCCGGCGGTGGTGCAGTCGGAGTCGCCGATTCGTCAACCTCAATGAAATCAGGCAGTGGAGCATCCTCTTCCATCGGCACGTTCCCCCAAGGTGGCAAAGTTATCTCTTCTTCTCCTTGCGCAGCGTCAGGTTCTTCCCGCGAACCCCTCCGGTTCAACATCCTTGTAAACAGTGCTACAGCCCCAAAAATGAGAAACAGAATTAGTTGAATCCAGTCTTCCATCGGTAACCCCCTATTTGCTTACGCACTGATTTCCTACGATAGACCAACAGCGTGGGATGAACGGGTTGTATCCTTGTCGCCGGTAGGGGATGCAATGGACTGGCGCATTTCGGTATCCGCAATGACATTCCGCAGATTGTAGTAGTCCATAACACTAATCCTACCGGATGCGAAAGAATCTGAGATTGCGCGCGGCACCTCAGCATCCGCCTCAACAAGGTTCACGGTCATCTCTTCGACTAAGGCTTTGTTTTCCTCTTCTTGCGCTTGGGCGAGGGCACGCCTTTCTTCCGCCTTGGCACGAGCGATTTTTAGTTCCGCTTCGGCTTGATCCGTTTGGAGTTTAGCCCCCACATTTTCGCCGATGTCTATATCTGCGATATCAATGGACAAGATTTCAAAGGCCGTACCTGCCGCCAAGCCCTTTTCGAGGACCACTTCCGAAATTTGCGCCGGATTTTCCAAGACCGCTTTATGGCTCGCGGATGAACCGATCGTTGTAATAATCCCCTCACCGACCCGAGCGATGACGGTTGCTTCACCTGCCCCGCCGACAAGTCTATCGATATTGGCTCGGACAGTAACCCTTGCTCTCGCAATCAGTTGAATCCCATCCCGTGCGACAGCGGTAATGCCGGGACTAACGTCACCTTTCGCAGGAACATCGATAATCTGTGGGTTGACACTCATCTGCACGGCTTGTAGCACATCTCTACCCGCTAGATCAATTGCCGCAGCTTGTGCAAAGTCTAACTTGATGGTCGCTTTATCTGCAGCGATAAGTGCGCGCACAACGTCTGTCACATTCCCTCCAGCAAGAAAATGTGCTTCAAGGTTATCAACTCTGAGTTGCAGTCCGGCTTTCGTCGCTTCAATTTGGGGTTCGACAATCGCTTTAGGCGGGACACGACGCAAACGCATAGCGACGAGATCCCCAAAGATTCGGATGCGCACCCCTGCTGCAAGTGCGGCAATCCAGAGTCCCAACGGCACGAACCAAGCTAACCAAAGGACAAAAATAATCACGACAATCGCTGGAATAATGTATGGAATAGCCATCTGAAAACCTCCTCCCGAGGTTGGTAGAGATAGATCCCGCTTTATCGGGGACCCATCCTTAATTCTGACCCATTAGATTCCCATCTCGAAATGCACCGGCAATTGCGCGTGGAACACTTGCTTCTGCCTCAACAACTCTAGAGCGCATCTCTTGGACATTCGCTGTCATCTCTTGTTTGCGTGCAACTGCCATGGCGCGGCGTTCCTCGGCTTTGGCTTGTGCAACAACGAGATCTGCCTCTGCTTGTTCTGCTTGTAGTTCAGCCCCGATGTTTTTTCCTACATTCACATCAGCAATATCAATCGAGAGGATATCAAAAGCGGTCCCCGAATCAAGCCCTCGATCTAAGACCGTTCTAGAGATGATATCGGGATTCTCTAGAACATCCTCATACGTTTCTGAGGCACCGATTGCACTAACTATGCCTTCGCCAACGCGCGCGACGATTGTTTCTTCGCCGGCACCTCCAACAAGCCGGTTGATGTTCGCCCTGACCGTAATCCGCACTGTAGCAATGAGTTGAACCCCATCGAGCGCTACCGCTGTAATTCTTGGTGTTGTAATGACTCGTGGATTAACGCTCACTTGGACAGCATCAAGCACGTCACGTCCAGCCAAGTCGATCGCGGTTGCTTGTTGAAGGCCAAGATCGATCTTCGCTTTGTCAGCGGCAATTAAGGCATTGACCACGCGGATCACGTTGCCACGTGCGAGGTAGTGAGCTTCTAAGCGCTCCATATCAATGGTTAGTCCCGCTTTGTGTGCACTGATCTGTGCGTTTACAATTACTGGTGGACTGACCCGACGGAGGCGCATGCCAATGAGCTCGATAATGCGAACACGGACACCGGCGAAAATAGCAGCGATCCACAACCCAACGGGCACGACCCAGAAGAGCACCAACAATCCGATAATTATTACAATAGCAAGAAATAGGAGAGACGTTTGTTCTGGACCCATTCTTGACCTCCTTTTTTATAGTACCTACCTATTTTTATAAACTCCGAACGACGATACGACTTCCTTCAACAAGGATGACCTCAACTTCAACCTCGGCTTCAATGAAATCGCCCAGTGTAACGACGTCAACACGCTGCTCGTTAATCAAAGCGGCACCGGCGGGCCGTAAGGGGGTAATGGATTTCCCCGATTTGCCAACCAGGTTGACCAAATTTTGGGGCGGCGCTTGAAAGCCCTCCGCACGATTGGCAGCGATATTAAGAATGAACGACCTTCCGATCCTCGTGCGTGGGAACAACCAAAATCCTATAACCGCGAGTGGAATGGTCAACGCAACCGTGGCACTCCCATACATCAAGCTGGTTCTCAACCCAAATTTAATCCATGCAAGCCCTATACCTGCAAGGACGAGCGCTACTCCGGGGACGCCTGCGGCACCAAAACCGGGCAGGAAAGCAATTTCAATGAAAAGTAATACAACCCCAAGACCGATGAGAAAAATCAAAAACCATGACATGAGATTAGCCGATCCTCTATACTTCATCAATCGCTTCGACGAAAATTTTCGATCCTTCCACACTGATAATTTTCACAGGCGTTTCACGTATAATGAAGTCGCCAGCAGTGACTACATCGAGTCGCTTGTCGTCAATACGAACCGTGCCGGCAGGACGCAATGGCGTGAGGGCAACCCCCGTCTTACCTACATAGGCTCGAAAATCCTCTCGTGGTGCGGAGTGAAATCCCGATCCTGCATCCATGGCAGCATCCAAAACGAGGTGATTCCATGTCCGGGTTTTGGGTAAGATATTGTAGAGTGCAATTGCAAGCGCGAAAGCAAGAATGATCGAAAGCGACAGTGTAAATACTGCTGTCTCGAGCTTGTAAGCGTTTCGGAATACGAAAAAGACACTGCCTAACATCAGCACAATACCACCGATGCCCGCAACACCAAACCCCGGTATGACAAACAGCTCTATCAGAAGCAGCACCACGCCAAGAATGAATGCGAGTGCAGCATAATCCGCGCTAATATTCAGGAGCCTATGTCCCCCGAAGAATAGCCCAAGGCAAATCAGTCCAGCAATGCCCGGAACGCCGAAACCGGGAGTCCGAATCTCTACGAGTAGTCCGAGTGAGCCCAATGTAAGCAGTGTCGCACTGATAAGTGGACTGGTAACGAAAAAGACAAACCGGTCTGCCAGAGTTACCAAAACGGTTTCCTGTGTTGCGTGATTTAGGGATTTAATTACGTTTACACGATCATCGCCCAGCTCTACCTGTTTCTGTGCAATCCCCTGTGTCGTTAGGGCTTTGCGCTCGCCGTCAACTTCGACAATCTGATACATTGCCAGCAGATCTGCGACCGTATCTGCCTCTCCATCGGCGAGGTTATACTCCAGCGCCTCTTCAGTTGTTAAGGTCAGCAGCTCTCCCTCGGGACCCCCGGCAGCGATAATGTCCATTTCCTCACCGGCTTCCTTCCGCTCGATGTACTCTTCCTCTCTGAGCGTGATAATTTCACCGTCTATAAGTCTCACGAGATAGAGCCGTTTATCTACCATGGCGGCGGCGATATCAGGGTTTCTGCCTTGTCGTTCCGCTGTTGCACGAATCTTGCCACGGATATAAGAGACAGCCTTTTCACTCAGTTCCTCTCCTTGAATTGAAACGGGTGCAGAATCTCCAATTGCACCGCCGTACCTCATAATGATTTGGTCGCATGATAAGGAAATCATGGCACCGGCAGAGATTGCCTCTGTGTTGACGTAAGCAATCGTAGGGATTTCTGTTCGCTGGATAGCATCAATAATATCTCGTGCAGCACCAACAGCACCCCCGGGTGTGTGGACGTCAAAAATAATAGCGTCCGCTTCCGCTTCTGATGCCTGCTTAATCCCGTTGTCGATATACACCCGGAGCCCGTTGCCAATTTCATTTCGTATATTGATGACGTACACAAGCGCATCTTCTGACGATACGGCTGCTAACCAAGGCAGGAGTATGGCGAGAAGTATCAACACACCGCTGAAAATGCGTCTTTTAGTTTTCATGGGCTGTCTCCCTTATGAAGTAACCGCTGCAGCGTTTAAAACGTTTACCACGTTATGCTAATTTCGTCGAGCAATGCAACAACGTAGCTACAGAAAAGCTTACCTTCTCATTCTAACACGAAAAAAGAGGCACGTCAATATCAAACACGGCTTAGAGGCCTTATACTCAGACCAGATAGTCGCTCACAGCTATCTTTTTAGCGGATGCTCTCGATTTGCAATCGGGAATGGAACCCGCTTTCCAGTCAGCTGAGATTCATAAGCACCGAGAATCATTTCCAACGCCGCAACAGCATCTTCCGCAGCGGAAATCGGCTTACGGTCATTTTCGATTGCATCGATTAAATCGATGACTGCAAGGTTATTACCGCTAGAAAAAGGGGTGTCATCAACCTCCACCGCTCCCCATTTTTGGGACGTATCCGCTGGTGACCAGCACGGATGCGGATAGATGACCAAGCTGTCCCCGCCGCCGCCGCGCATCGATATCCTGCCTTCGTCACCGATAATCTCCATGCCGTAGTAGTCACCGCTTACCTCGTGCTTTCGGGAATCAAACAGCCCGGAAACACCACTTTCAAAGGCGAAGTAGCTATTAACGCAATCTCCAGCGATAAGTCCCACGGGTTCGGTAGCGTCGCGCGCATCGTCAATTGTGACTTCCTTTCCATTATCTGTGACGTGTGCCTGCATCCATGCAACATCACCAACGAAGAAGCGCATCATATTGAAGAGATGCGTGCCAAGCACTATCATGTCTTCACCTCCGCCTCGCTGGTCCTGCTTGCCGTGTGCGTGAATCGCTTGCACTGTCCCGATCGTGCCATCGTGCAGCATGTTTTTGACGGCATGAATTGATGGCAGATAGACTGCCTGATGGGCAACAGCAACTTTTTTCCCTTCTCGTTTTGCCGCTGCCACAATCTGGTCTCCCTCGGCGAGGGTTGCGGTCATCGGCTTTTCGCTATAAACGTGGCAGCCGGCGTTGATACATGCCAACAGCATTTCGAGGTGGTCACTCGTCCAGCGAGGTCCCATGCTGACGAGGTCCAACTCCTCTTTGTCGAGCATTTCACGGTAATCGGCGTACCCATGTTGTACGCCCGTCTTTTCCATCTCTTCTTGGCGTCCTGCTTCGTCTGGATCAGCAATGGCAACAAACTCGATATTGTCTAACTCCTGAAATGGCAGATGTAGCCCGTGTCCGTAGTTTCCAGCGCCTGTATGTCCAATCGCGGCAGCACGATATGTCTTTTGACTCATGAGATTCTCCTTTTTCAGTATGACCCACAGTGTATCACGACTCACGCATTTCAGCACAGTTGGCTGCGTCAGTCCTATGTGTAGAGAACGCGTGATAGCGATCGCATAAATGTACCCCTTGACCTATTTAAAGGCCCGCGACATACCCTCCATCAACCAACAACGAGGCACCGGTGATCCACTCCGCATCATCCGATGCCAGAAAAACCGAAGCGCGACCGATGTCCCGTGGCAAACCGAAACGCGGAATTGGCGTTCTTTCGCTTGCCTCCTGAATCTGTTCCGGTGTGAGGTAATCTTGGATTGCGGTCTCAATATATCCAGGGCAGATTGCGTTGGAGGTAACGCCGTAGCCCCCAACTTCTAGAGCGGTATCTCGTACCATGTTGACGAGTGCAGCCTTTGCCGATGCGTAAGCAGGACCGCCACCGCCCCCGAAGGCATGAACGGAAGCGATTTGGATGATACGTCCATACTCCGACTTTGTCAAGTGGGGGATAGCGAGTTTTGTCGCTACAAAAATGGCACGCAGATTTACATCTACTACTTTGTCCCAATCGGCTATCGTGATGTCTTGGCTGGTGCCGGGGATATGGATGCCCGCATTGTTGACCAGAATGTCTAATTCGCCAAAGTGTGAAACTGCCTCGTGGACCAGTCGATCGACCTGCACGTCATTTGACATGTCGGTTTGGACGAATAGCCCTTGGGATCCCAGTTTCTCGATTTCTTCGACAGTGGGGGTCGTCACGTCCTGCTCGTGGTACTTACCCCGTTTGGGAGCCTCTTGAATATCAGCAACGACAACCTTAGCGCCTTCACGTGCGAGTTCGATTGCAATTCCACGTCCGATACCGGAACTGGCCCCGGTAACAATGGCGACTCGGTCTTTCAATACCATTTTTTGCTTCCTCCAGATATACGTGTTATGTAAAGGACAATAAGTCGTTAATGACTTCTCTGTACGCTCGAAAAAGTAATGGATACCGCATAATGCGAAAAAAAACAAGGTTTACGAAACAACGCTGGTTAGGCAGATAACCTCCACTGGTACCAATTGAACATAGTTCTTATGCCAGACGCCCCTTATGTGGAACGCTCGATGAAAAGATATGCTTGGGGGCTAAAAAGGTTAACGTCGCACCGCGAGCGAGCGAAAACAGTGTCAACGCCAGCCAGAGTCCGTGGTTTCCGAATCCTTTTAGCAGGAAATACGCTAGCAGAAATACTGCTGTCGAAGTTAGCATCGAGTTTCGCATAGCGGTCGTGGCGGTCGCGCCGACAAAAACGCCATCCCAAATATAGGCGGTAGAGTTTATGAGTGGCGCGAGGGCAATCCAGATTAGGTAGGGACGGGCACCGATAAGCAGGTCACTTTTGTCCGTGAACAGGTACAACAGTTTCGTCCCGAACAATCCAAACACTAGACTGAAGCCCGCCGAAAGGAATAGCGCCCACCAGAACGAATATCGGATGGACCGTTTTAATTTGGTTATGTCCAGTGCCCCCTTATACCTACCGACGAGACTTTCTGCGGCAAACGCAAAACCGTCAATCCCATACGCCAAGATATGGATAAACTGTAGAAGGATGGTATTGATCGCGAGTGCTGTATCGCCCATTGCTGCCGCCTTTGATGTGAAAAACGCATGGCAGAAAAGCACGGCAAACGTGCGAATTAGGATATCTCTACCTATCCTAAAAAATCGCTTCAGGGCTGGCAGACGCAACATCCCTTTGAGATACCAGCCGTCCCACAGATGCTTATATCTCTTCAAAAATAGGCCAATGGCGCATAACAGCCCAAGGTACTGTGCGATCACCGTCCCGAGTGCAACTCCATTGGCATTCATCATCAGAACTTTTACGAAGAAGAGGTTCAACGCGAGGTTCAAGAGATTCACCAGAATGGTGAGGAACATAGGGTACTTGGCGTTCTGCATACCCAAAAACCAGCCGTGAAAGACATGCAGGGTTAAGGTAGCAGGTGCAGCACAGATACGGATATAAAAATAAGAGCGCGCAAATTGTTCAACCTCAGGACCGGCATCCATCAAATAGAAGCTAAGCGCTGCAATAAGGCGTTGAGAGAGGAGGAGCAGTAGTGCACTCAGTACTGCAACCATCAGCCCCCGCTTCAGGATGAGTGTGCTTTCCTCAGAATCTCTTGCGCCGTAGGCTTGTGCGGTCAACCCAGTGACACCCATCCGGAGGAAACTAAACCCCCAGTAGACGAAACCGAAAATGATACCACCGATGGCGATGGCACCAAGATATTGCTCATTTTCGAGGCGCCCCATCAGTGCGGTGTCAACGGCACTCAGCATCGGCACCGACAGATTACTGATAATGTTGGGAATCGCGAGGCTAAGAATCTGTTTGTTCAGGTTTCGATTCTGTGCATTTCTCGTAAACATACTTAAGCTATGAGATACAACGGCTCTAGCCCCGCCGCTATCCTGTCGACATTCTCTGCCGCCGCACCCGCGCGTTTCCGCGAGGTGCCGTCGGTGCCTCCTGAGATGTGGGGTGTCGCAATCACATTTGGCAGGTTGAAGATATCGGAATTCAGATCTGGTGGTTCTTGGGCAAAAACATCGAGTCCTGCGCCGGCGATTCCGCCTTCCCGCAATACCGCAATCAGCGCCGCTTCATCTACCAAGGCTCCTCGTGCAACATTAATGAGAAATGCCGTCGGTTTCATCAGACGCAGGCGTCGTTCGTCAATGATGTGGCGTGTCTCATCGTTGAGATGCAGATGCAACGACAGAAAATCGGACGTGGCGATGACAGTGTCCAGATCTGCCGGTTTCCCAACGCACTCCAACCCGAATTCACGCACCTCCTCCGCTCCAACGTCGCGGATATCAATCGCCGACATTTTTAAGCCGAAGGGTGCAGCTCGACGCGCCAATTCTATGCCGCTCGCACCGAAACCGATAATGCCTAAGTTCAACCCGTCAAGTTCCATGCCAACCGGTCTGTACAGTTCTCCTTGCTTTAAGTTCGTTTGCGTGACCGGGTATTGACGAGCCAGCATCAACATAAACATTATGGCACATTCAGCCAGAGCTACAGCGCTGAAAATTCCCGGACAGTTTGCTACGGCAAGGTTCTTTGACCGCCAATATTCCAGATCAAAATGGTCAAACCCTGTTCCAAGGATCTGCCAGAGCCGTACCTTTCCCTCCGCTGCGTCGGCCATCTCTCGTGTCCCCGCTGAACCGCCGTGATCAATGACCACGTCGATCCCATCAAATTGCGGGGCAATGGGTTGATCATAATCCAAAATATACAGATTGTGACGGTCTCCGATTGCGGCCACTACATCGTCCCCCGACGGTTTGAACATTGAGGGACCGAGCGGGTGCGGCAAAAACAGGACAGTCAGTTTTTCAGCCATTATTATTTCCTCTCACTCGTCGTCTAACCCTGCGGCATGGCGGTTTGCAGCAGGATCGCCAGCGGCATAAAGCATTCCACTCTCTTGATCAATAGCGAGCATAACCGGCGTGGCAATTGCTCCCGCGCTTGACTCAAGTTGATGCCCACGTCGGATTAGTTCCTCCTGAATGCTCGAATCCACCGTGTCACTGACGGTCAACGCTCCAGCCTGCTTGAATGCCTCTTCGCGATTGGGATTTGGATCGAAGGAATCTTGGTGATGCGCTGTAGCGAAGCGTGGTGCGATGACAGCCTCTTCAGGCTGCATATCAAACTCAATGAAATCAAGGAGCAAATTCAGCGCTGCTTGATCCTGCAAATCACCACCCGCAACGCTAATTGCCAAAATCGGGCTGCCATTTTTCAGTACAAGCGTGGGTGTCAGCGTAATACGGGGTCGCTTACCCGGTTGGATACAGTTTGGATGCCCCGGAACTGTGTTGAGGCTTCGCAATCGGTTTCCGAAACTCACACCCGTTGAACCTCCCATCCTCTCTTCACGATGGACGTTAGCCGAAGGCGTGGCAGAAACCACGTTACCCCAGCGATCAGCAACAACACAGGTCGTCGTTCCACCGACCCCCGGTCGAAACACACCACCCTCTTTCACCGGTTTCATATTGTCTATATCGCCGGGCCGAGCTTCAAGCGACGCTTTTTGCATGTCAATCAGAGGTCGGCGAATCTCGGTATAGGCGTCGGAAAGCAGTCCGGCCATCGGGACGTCAACAAAAACCGGATCGCCGTAATACTCATCACGATCCGCCATCGCTAGCTTAAGTGCTTCCGTGAGTACGTGGACGTAGTCCGCCGAGAAGTGTCCCATCCCCTTCAAGTCAAAACCTTCCAGCAGCCGCAACGCTTGACAGAGATAAGGTCCCTGCGTCCACGTGCCGCATTTGTAGACCGTATACCCTTTGTAATCCACCTTTACGGGTTCCTCGATAAGCGTCGTATGGGCGGCGAGATCCTCCCTACGAAGGAATCCGCCCCTATTGATGTAAAACGCTTCCAATTCCTCCGCAATATCATTGCGATACTTGTTCCGTCCGTAAAAGCGATCGGTTGCGGCTTGCAGCTTCGTCTCACGGTCTCCGGCTGCGATCTGTTCCTCCTCAACCATTCGACGTAACGTGACCGCGAGATTGGGATGCCAATCCTCGTTTCCAGCGTCCAAGAGCGCAAGTGTCGGTGCCACGATTTCCTCAAACGTCTTTGTTCCATAGCGTTGGAGCATCGTGATACAGAGGTCGACAACCGAGGGTACGGGTGCCATTTTCATGTCACCAGCCGGGATCCCGTTTTTCATATACCAGTCGATGGCTTCTTGTGAAAGCGGGGCACGTCCCTGACCAGAGAGTGACTTGACCTCGCGTTTTTCTGCATCAAATATGAGAACTGGCACCTCACCGCCAATAGAACAGGCAATATGGTCTGTAACATTAAGCGCGAGGATCGTTCCCGCCGCTGCGTCTGCTGCATTACCCCCTGCCTTTAGGATCTGAATCCCGGCATCAACAGCGCCTGCACCGCCCGCAGCAACAGCACCGGTCTTGCTGACAGCGTTCCAACCAATCTTATTTGTATCTGGCATTGATTTTCTCCTTATAAATGGTCCTTCGGCGTGCTATTTCTTTTCGGCTTTACGCCATTCCTCGTATTCTTCCCGCGCCTCATCGTTGAGCGGGTAGTATTTGCGCAAGTGGCCACCTTCCGCCAACTTCATGCGACTAAAATCCTCCCACTCCGCGTGGGCGGTAGCTTTTTCACCTAACTCGGGTGCTAACTTAGTCGGCACCACAACCGCACCATCATCGTCAGCCACAATGATGTCGCCCGGCATAACCAGCGTATCCCCGCAGGCGACCGGCACGTTGACCGCAAAGGGATAGATGTTCGTTTGGGTATGGAAATTGGGAGTCGTTCCCTTCAACCAGAGCCCCAACCCTAGGGTTTGTGCATACGGAAAATCTCGAATACAACCGTCTATAATAGCGCCAATTCCCCCGCGCCCCTTGAAAAAGGTCAACATCATCTCGCCAAAAACGCCGCTACTCAAGTCCCCTCTGGCATCGACGACAATAATATCGCCGGGCTGGGTATGATAGAGTGCATGCCGATGCAGCTGTTTTTCGGGGTCATTATACTCGTCAACTGCGTAGATGTCTTCGCGTTTGGGCATAAATTGCAGGGTGAGTGCTGGACCGACGACCGATTTTCCGGGTGTACGCGGAACGGGACCCAGAATCTGGGGGTCGCGTATCCCGAGGCGGCAGAGTTCACCGGCGGCAGTAGCACTACTGATAGAAGAGAGCGTTTCGATGAGTTGTTTGGGTGGGCGTTCAATGTCTGGCGTGTTTATCATGGTTTCTCCTGTCTGTGGGATCAGATAGCGCGAACAGATTGGCATAAAATGCCTACGCTTCACATTCGTGATTTTAGCAGCTTTTCCGTTAGACGTCAACAGAGAAAATGTGCGATTGAAGCGATAGGATATCTTCAGTTCTGCAATGCTTACGAGTTCGCGTAGGCACAATTCGCTGGTATTTAATTTGTCCACAATGTTACAATAACCTAAGTTGCTATTTAGCCGGTAGGTCGTCTTTCCTCATTCTCCACTAATTAGACCGATATACATGTCGCCCCGCCCCGATAAATCCCCGATGAATCTCCGATAAATCGGGACTCCGACAAGCCGAGAGCAGGTTCCGATAAATCGGAATCCTCGGAACGGGACAGGCGGGATTCAAAGCAACTGGGGCTAAAAACGCGAAACACCTTTGGACTATACACATTGCGCTCCGCCGGAGCGCAAGAATTAGGTCAATCGCAATACTATAGACATGCCGCTCCGCATGAAGATTAATTTATTAATTGGGTAATTTCCGAGCGATGTCCGGTGCGGTGGGAAACCGCACCTACCGGATCTGGGGGAAATATAGAATTACCCGTTTTATTTCTTAAAACTCATCTGGAGCGGAAGGATATCTATCTACTGCATTGTAGGGAACAACGATCGTTGTCCCCTACCAACTCGCTAGGGTCCGGGCAAGTCGCTTTGGATCCCGATCTTATCGGGGATGCCCAACCCCCGGATATACGGGTCAATTATCGTACCGTACATAACTGAGGGGTGCTCATAAATAGGTTAGAACTCGCACAGTTGAGCATTTGAAGTGGTGTGTTCCATGATTGATAGCGAGATGCCCGATGAATCCCCGACTTATCGGGACAGGCGGTCAACTACAGAAATCTTAAGTTGCTGCAGGGAACACAGATCTGCGTTCCCTGCATAGGGGTTGGTCCTGCCAAGGCATCGGGCGAGAGACCTCGCCCATTGAACAATACGGGTTAGCCACCCCAAACCGTACAGGTTGAATTGATTGTAGATTGTCCCGATTTATCGGGATGCTCGGAACGGCATAGGCCGAGATTCACATCTCGACGCTGAAACATCGATTTTGGAAAATCGACCTACAGCACGCCGGAAATCGTCTCTGACGTGTGAACAAAGGGTTGGGAGACCCAACCCCTACGAAGAATCATGCGTCTGTACACCCTCTTGATCGTCTGGTTACAATGAAATGTCAACAGAACCTAGCAATTTGCCTTACAACGGCAGCAATAATCAGACTGATACTATTTTTCAAATGGATTGTGATGAAGGCAAAGAATCGTCCATTTTAAGGATTGAAATCAAATCAGAACCAAGGAGAGTGAAATGCCGAAAGAATTAGTCGCGATCGCAGTGCAGCAGCCTGCTTTACTGGATTACGAAGAAGGACCTGTGCTAGCGGGAAGTATCCGTATTAAGGTGGATTTTGGCGCACCCAAACGGGGCACGGAATTGACTGGGTATCATGGTCTTCGTGGGGGATCGTTTCCGATGGGCCTGGGAAATATGTGTGTTGGTCGGGTTATCGAAATTGGCGACGGTGTGGATGGGTTTTCGATTGGCGATCAGGTTGCCGGATATGGAAACTTGCGCGAGACACATACATGGAACGCTGAACGAGTCCTGCGTATGAGCGATCGGATGACTTGGAAAGAAGCGGTCTGTTACGATCCGGCGCATTTTGCGCTCGCTGGGATTCGCGATGGTCAGGTTCGATTGGGAGATAGGGTTGCCGTCTTCGGACTTGGCGCAATTGGACAGATAACCGTGCAGATGGCGAAGATGGCGGGTGCCTCCTTCGTCGCTGCTGTGGATCCAATCGCTAAACGACGGAAGGTCGTTGAAAACCTCGGGATAGACCTTGTGCTCGATCCGACGGCTGTTGATGTCGGAGAGGAGCTGAAGCAGGCGACCGGCGGACTTGGCATAGATGTGGCAATCGAGACAAGCGCAAACTACCAAGCATTGGACGGCGCAATCCGCGGGTTAGCGTACGGTGGTAACGTCGCTGTTGTCGGTTGGATGAAGGAATGCAAGGGTGGATTAGACCTTGGTGCAGTTGCACACTTCGATATCCCGAACCTAATCTTTGCGCGTGCGTGCAGTGATCCCAATCGCGATCACCCGCGGTGGGATTTTGGGCGTATTACAGACCATTGCTGGGAATGGCTTTCCGATGGGCGGTTCGATTGTGAGGAGATAGTCTCCCCGGTGGTACCGTTTGCCGAATCACCTCAAGCTTACGAGGAGATGGATCTACATCCGGAAAAAAGCGTTAAGTTAGGGGTAGCGTTTGAGTAGCATTTTACATCCGCGTGTTACTAGCTCACAAAACCATGCAAGCTATCCAATATATTAAGAGCGTGCCACGTTATCTGATGGTGCGCGTGTTAGGAAAACGCTGGAATTGGCTTTATACCTCTGGCGCTTCGTGTATCCGTTTGGCTGAGATCGCTGAACCGCAACTTCCCGCGCAGGATTGGGTGAAAATCAGAACACGCCTGAGCGGTATCTGTGGCTCAGATCTCGCGACCATTACAGCGAAGGGCAGTCCATACTTTTCGCCCTTTACCTCCTGCCCGTTTGTACTTGGCCATGAGGTGGTCGGCGAAATTGCCGAACGAGGCGAGGGAGTTGAAGGGTATAGGACTGGCGATCGGGTTGTGATTGAACCGGTGTTGTCGTGCGAAATCCGCGGCATTGACCCTGCATGTTACCAGTGCCAACAAGGTCACTTTGCAAACTGTGAAAATATCACCAAGGGAAGCATTTCCGCAGGTATTCAAACGGGATATTGTCAAGACACCGGTGGGGGTTGGAGTCCTTATTTCCTAGCGCACAAAAACCAGATCCATCGCGTACCAGACACCCTTTCTGATGAGAAGGCAGTGCTTCTCGAGCCGTTTGCCTGTGCGTTGCACGGTGTTTTGAAAGCTGACCTCAAAGACACGGACGAAGTCTTAGTCATCGGTGCGGGGACGGTTGGGCTTCTCACCGTTGCAGCAATCCGCGCAATCGGGAAATCCAATCGCATCTTGATTGTCGCCAAATATCCCCATCAGCGTCAACTCGCACGTGAACTGGGCGCGGATGAAATTATCGCATCGGACAAATCGCTCTACACAAATTTCTGCGGCTTAACAGGGGCGGAGAGTTATCAGCCGGAACTGGGTAAACCGGTCCTGCTTGGCGGTGTTGATGTGACGTTTGATTGTGTCGCCTCCGCTACGACAATCGACGATGCGCTCCGCTTTACGCGAGGGCAGGGCCGCGTTATTGTTGTGGGTATGCCCGCCATTCCGAAAAATATAGATTGGACATCAGTTTGGTACAAGGAGCTGCAGGTCAGCGGCGCATATACCTACGGGATTGAACAGTACGCCGGCGAAGAGGTTCGGACGTTTTCACTCGGAATCCGACTGTTGGAGCGGATGGGGGATAAATTACTTCCTTTAATTGGCACAGGGTTCTCACTGAAGGCGTATCGAAAAGCCATCCAAGCTGCGATGTCCACGGGACAATCCGGTGCGGTAAAAACTGTTTTTGACTTACGATCGTGAAACGGCGTTAGGGCTTACGCATTTCAGCGGGGCAAGCCCTCAGCGCTCCTAGTCTGCTACCATTCTCCCTAACGGACGCCCACCGAGAAGGTGCATGTGCAGATGATAGACCTCCTGCCCACCATGCCGTCGGCAGTTGACAATTAAACGGTAACCGTCCTCGGCAATTCCCTCTTCTCTGGCAATTTTCGAGGCGGCTGTGAATAGACGTCCTAAAGCTTGCTCATCTTCAGGCACCACATCGTCAACGGTAGGGATCAAGTGGTTTGGAATAATCAAGATATGGGTGGGCGCACGGGGGTTGATGTCCCGAAAGGCGGTTACCAGATCATCTTGATACACGATGTCGGCAGGAATTTCTTTACGGATAATTTTGCTGAAGATTGTTTCTTCTGCCATGTCGTCTCCTCATTGTGGCTGAAATCTTGGTTGTCGCGGCTCCCGATCTCGTTGTAGGCGCAGCTTGCTTCCCCTCAACGGGAGTTCAACCCGCTCCCCATTGCGCAGGTGGGATTCCATAAACGCAAAAATCAGCTCCGTGCTTGCGTGGGCGACGCGCACCCCACCCCGGGTCGGTTCACCTGAATCCAAGGCATGGACAAGGTCTTTGACGATATTCGCCCCGCTGCTAGTGCGTTCAAATCTTGGGAAGGATTCGAGCCGGTTTTGACGACGGACCTGCCACATGGCACCATCTCTATGACTAGCGATGCTCCCCTTTTCACAGATTGCCTCCCAGCCCAGCTGCGCGAGAAGTGCGTGAGCGGTCACCCCGTTTGAAAACTGGATCATGCCCTGTCCGCTCGGATCCTCTCGGACTATATCCCCGTCAATGATTGAATCTCCGTTCGGAAGATGCGCCGACACCCAGGACGCCGGTGCATCGCTGTTAAGTCGCAGGATCAGATCGAAGTTATGGCTAGCGGTGTTGAACAGCGATCCGTTCCCGTAAATTATTAGCGTCCGAAGCGCCCCCAATTCACCGCTATCGATAATTTCTTTCATCTTATCGAAACCGGTGTCCCAACGCCGATTGGTGCCCAAATTGAAGGCTACGCCGTTACGTTCGACCGCCTCCACCATCGCATCTGCGTCATCCATAGATGCCGCCATCGCCTTTTCTGCGTAAATGGCTTTGACACCGTGCTCTGCAGCGTAGATAACGACCCCCGCACGGTGCTCGGGTTGCGTCGCAACACTAATGATATCCGGCTGCTCCTTTTCAAGCATCTCCCGATAATCGGTATATTGTCGAGCTGCCGGGACGTTGTATCGTCCGCCAAATTCATCCATCACGTCGGCCCGCAGGTCAGAACAAGCGACGAGATCTGTACGTTCCTCCGCAAAAAAACTGGCAGCATGTGATCGTGGGAAGTTCTGTGCTAGGTAGTCGGTTATTTCAGATGCAAGATGGGCAACGCCTTCGTTGTCAATAAATGCGCCCATCCGGCTGCATCCGATAACCGCCGCGCGATATGTCTGCATGAGAGTCCTCCGTCCTCAGAAACATGAAGCGTAGTGCGTAATGCAGGTGCGAACCCTTGTGATTTTAATCAAATTGAACAACACAAAATCTAGTCCTATCGACCCGTCGTCTATTATTTCCACGCAAGTTGCTAGGTACGGTAATCGACCCATATATCCGTAGGTTGGGCCTCCCCGATCTTATTGGGGCAGCGCGATATGTGTGTAGCGTTATAACACAACTGGCAGCTTAGGTTAAATTAGGAAAGCTCGGTTCATCGGAATCCCCGAATAATCCGCCAGATAACCAAGAACACGCGATGCCCTATGGCACAGATTATGATGAAACTGCTTAGCAAATCTCTTACGGCTCGCCTCCGTTCTATCCATTCACCCCTTGTTTGGTATGCATTGAGTTCATCTTCTTTCTTTCACTTCTCCGTTAGAGGTGGAGGGGTGACAATTTGTCTGAATCGCGGTGAACCCCCTAAATTCCGTTTATCAGGGGGACTTGGGAATCGGTGTAATGGATTACACCGATAAGACACAAGACGAGGGAAGCTTTTAGCCCCGGAGCGGTGGCATGTGTGTAAAAATTTAGTGGGTAAGGCGTAAGCAAAAACCGCGGAAAATCACGATGAATTTGGGGCGAAAAGTTATCCATAATGACCTGGCAAAATCTAACAGAATCTAACACTTTTTAAAAAAATCGACTTCCTGAATTTCGCGTGTCGGGGCGACTTGCAAAATGTGCGGTGTCCGCCGGACCCGCTCCCTGACTTGCTTCTGAGAGATCAGGCAGAAGAAAAATTAAGAAATTAGTGGCAAAACAGTTAACATATAATAAGGTAATATATATTAAGCATCAAAAAACGGCATAAAACAGATGCCGACGACACCTCATATTTACCATTAATAACCTAAGTTGCGAGGTGCTGTTGACATATCATCGCCTCCAGATAACAGGGAGGCATTAATCGGTTCTCTGACGGAGAAAACGGAGAAAAGAAACCCAGTTTTGCAGAAAAAACTCGGTTTCCGGCAGCTTTTCCACTGATTTAGCTTTTCTCGCGGTAGAAAAAGCATAATGTCAACACGCCCCAGCAACTTGCGTTATCTCCGCACAGGACGGGCGGGCAGTCCGGTACGGCCCGACTCGTAGATTGCGTCCATCAGCTCGGACTGGATAATTCCGTTAATGGGACTGGTGCGTGGTTCAGCGCGACCAAGAATTGCATCAATGAAGTTATCGTCCGGGGAACCCGCGGACATCTCGTCAGTAATGGGTGGTGGATCGAGTTGTTCTCCACCTTCGTAGACACGGATCCAGCCGCCTCCCCAGCCGTCAACCTCGATTCGACCATTATCAAATATGAGTGCCATGTGGGTGCCGCCGGGGCTTGGGCAGTTCCCGCTAACGACGATACTCGCGAAAACTCCGTTTTCAAACCGGACGTTGGTTGAACTGTTGATATCAACCGCCGCGCCGCAATTGTCAATGAAGGAATGGACTTCAGCAACATTGGCTTCAACGGACCAGCAGAGGCTGTTGAATAGATGTGCTCCGCTGTCATACGCTTGTCCGCCACCCGATAGTTCCGGTACTTGTCGCCACGCGCCCTTCGTTGCGCGAAGCCAGTTCTGCGTGATATAGCCTGTTACCAACTCCAGTTTGCCAAATGTTTGGTTGCGGACGCATTCCCGCACATAATAAAAGTTCGGTGAACAGGGCGTATTATAACCAATGGTAAACATCTTGCCCGTCTGTTTGACCTTTTCAGCGATTGTATACGCGTCCTCCGCTGCTGTTACCATCGGTTTTTCCACCAATACGTGGCAACCCGCATTGAGGGCATGCATACTGTGTTCGAAGTGAAGGGTGTGTGGTGTAGAGATCACCACAGCATCAGGCGAGGTTGCGTCGAGCATCGTTGGAATATCATCGAAGGCAGCTGGACGGGGATCCAGCTCGGGTAGGTTACGGTCAATGTAACTGTTAGCGATGTCGGTGTTTACATCACAGGTGCCGACGATCTCGACGTCAGGGTTTTCATTCATTCGGCGGGCATGGCCCGACGAATTTCCGCCACAGCCGATAATCCCTAATCGGATTTCAGACATAGTTAGCTCCTTATCATATAATCAGCTAAGATAAAGCCTTATTCCTCGGCTTTCGCCTTCAGATGATAGATCAGATTTAACGCATCCATGGGGGTCATCTGATTAAGTTCAGTATTCCGAAGCTCCTCAACAATGGGATGCGTCTTCGGCGTGAAGAGAGCGAGTTGTAGAGAATCGCCTTGGAAGGTAGATCTGGACATTCGACGTCGCGCACGTGGGGCTTTCGAAACGGACTTTGCTGGAGATTGGTCAGATTCCTCGCCTTCGACACTAAGATTGTGCTGTTCAAGGACTCCGAGGATCTGGTTTGCTCGCTCAATGACAGCCTGCGGCAATCCCGCGAGCCGAGCAACGTGGATACCATAACTTTGATCCGTTCCTCCCTCCACAACCTTTCGCAGGAAAGTTACTGTTTCGCCGTCCTCGTGGACCGCGACATTGTAATTCTTCACGTTCTTATATTTACCAGCAAGTTCGATTAATTCATGATAATGGGTTGCAAAGAGCGTTTTCGCACCTATCCGCTTCTCATCCAAAATGTATTCTGCCACCGCCCACGCGATGCTTAGTCCATCAAATGTACTGGTGCCGCGTCCAATCTCGTCGAGGATGATTAGGCTCTTGCGCGTCGCGTTGTTCAGGATATTCGCTGTTTCATTCATCTCCACAAGGAAGGTGCTCTGACCCATCACAAGGTTATCAGAGGCCCCAACGCGGGTGAAGATTCGGTCTACAATACCGATTTTGGCGGCAGATGCGGGAACGAAGCTGCCCATCTGCGCCATCAACGTGATAAGTGCCGTCTGACGGAGAAAGGTACTTTTGCCGCTCATGTTCGGACCGGTGATAATGTGCATCTGATGGTCACGGCAGTTCAGCGATGTATCGTTAGGAACAAATCCCTCCCGCGTAAAAAGTCGTTCCACGACGGGGTGGCGACCGTTCCGCACGATGAGTTCATCGCTCTCATCAATAATCGGCTTGGCGTAATCGTATTTGGACGCAATATAGGCGAGTCCTGCCACGACATCGATCATCGCAACCACGGCGGCAGCCTTTTGAATTCCCTCGGTTTCAGCGGCAACTTGGGCGCGTACCTCACAAAACAGATCGTACTCAAGGGTCTGAATCTGATCTTGTGCATTCAAGATCTGCGATTCTCGCTCTTTCAGTTCTGGCGTGATAAACCTCTCGGCATTGGTCAATGTCTGTTTTCGGATATAGTAGTCCGGGATAAGATGAAGATTCGGTTTAGTAATCTCAATGTAGTATCCAAAGACTTGATTGAAGCCAATCTTCAGAGAAGGGATGTTCACCCGATCACGTTCTTTCTGTTGAAGTTCCGCAATCCAGTTTTTGCCTTCACTGGTAATCTCGCGCAGCTCATCTAACTGCTCGCTGTATCCATCGTTGATTAATCTACCTTCACGGATTGTCGCGGGCGGATCGGGATGGATGGATGTCTCAGTTAAATCCGCCAATTCTGTTAACGGATCGAGGTTTTCGTTCAAGGTTTTTAGTAGGGTCGAGGCGCACTCGTTGAGTTGTACTTTGATATCGGGAAGTAGGCGTAGCGAGTCTTTCAACGCGATGAGATCCCGAGCATTAGCCGACCCCAAGCTGATGCGAGAAATCAATCGCTCCATATCGTATACTTTACTCAGTCGTTCACGCAACTCCTCTTGCAACCCAATGCGGTTTTTTAACTCATCGACAGCATCCAAGCGTGCACTGATCTCCGCAGGTTGTAGGAGCGGCTGTAAGATGCACTGCCGAAGTTTACGCGCGCCCATTGGCGTTACGGTTTCGTCCATCACTTCCAGAAGTGTGCCCTTCGATGAACCGTCTCGAATCGATGCCGTTAACTCTAAATTTCGCTGGGTATCCGCCTCCAGAAGCATAAAGTCCGCGATGGTGTAGGTGTGAAGGGAGACGATATGTTTGACCTCTTGCTTCTGGGTTTCGTAGAGATAGTAGACTAACGCTCCGGCTGCACAGATTGCAGCCGGGAGATGTTCACATCCGAAGCCATCAAGTGAAAGGGTGTTAAAATGTTGGAGGAGCTCAGATCGCGCAGTGTCAAACGAGAAACGCCAATCCGGAAGCTGGTTGACGACCGCCTTCAGATCTGTTTGAATTTTGCCCAGTATTTCTGAGCTATCAAAATCCTCAGAGAAAAGGCATTCTTTGGGGGCGAGCCGGTGAATCTCGGACCACAGCTTTGCGAAGCTTTCCAGTTCTGTTACCGTAAATTCTCCTGTTGAAAGATCGGCGGCTGCTAAACCGTAGCTGTCTTTGAGGAGATAGACACTAATTAGATAGTTATTTGTTTTTCCGTCTAGGACCTTCGGATCAGTGACAGTACCGGCGGTGACAATCCGCACAAGATTACGTTTGACAAGCCGGTTCTCCTCCCTCGCCTTTTTTGCGTCTTCGACCTGCTCCAGAATTGCAACTTTATAGCCGGAATTGACTAGCTTGTACAGATATGAATCGAGTGCATGATGCGGTACCCCCGCCATAGGGATTGCGCCTCCTACGCTGTCCTTATCCCGCGATGTAAGCGTAATTTCCAGGACGCGCGCAATTAGCTCTGCATCTTCATAAAATGCCTCGTAGAAGTCTCCGACACGGCAGAGCAGAATCGAATCTGGATACTGTTTTTTTGATTGCCTGTACTGTTCCATCAAAGGGGAAAGTTTTGATTTTTTTGCCATGTTACGCCCCTACACTATCTAAAGCTCCGATATTCCAACCGCCGCTGCTGTCTCCTGGATCTGTCGCCACGTTTCGTCATCAACTGGAATCCCGTCGCTCGAACGCCGTTTGGTCTGACGCGACTCAATTTCACCGGGAACTAAAATCTCATCAAAACCGGGCGCAGGCGGCGACGCTTTTACATGCTCAACAAGTGCCTCAACACGGTTGTAGAAATCTTCCATGGGCGTAAACTGTGCAATGTTAATTGCTATCATCAGGACTCCGTTTTGGACTTGTGTTGTGCCGGAACCGCTACAACCTGCCCCAGACAGTGCGCCTCCGAGTACATCAATCATCAAACCGAGCGCGAACCCCTTGTGCCCTGCAATTCCGCCCAGCGGTAGCAACGCGCCGGGTGGAGGTCCATTGAGATCACGTGGATCGGTGGTCGGCTCACCTTTACCGTTAATCAACCAACCGAGTGGAACAGCGTCATCACGATTCAAGGCGACGCGAATCTTGCCTTGCGCCACCACACTGCTCGTGATATCCAGAACAATGGGATCATTGTCTCGCGTTGGGGAAGCAATCGCAACAGGGTTAGTGGCAAGTCGACCGTCGCTGCCGCCAAAGGGCGCAACATAAAGCGCGGCACCTCCCGCGTTTACCATCACGATTCCGATTAAACCCTCTTTCGCCGCCATCATGGCATAGCTGCCTATCCTGCCGATGTGATTGCAGTTATAAATACTAATAGCACTGACAGTACTCGATTTTGCTTTACGGATCGCTAGTGACATCGACCGTTGTGCGATGACGTGTCCAAATCCCCAGTTGCCGTTAATAAGAGCGTGTGACGGGGATTCCCGCTCAATTTCCATCGTAGCACCGGGATCAATTTGTCCGGCGTTTATGAAACCCATATACTGTGGAACGCGGATCACGCCGTGTGAATCGTGCCCCGCGAGATTGGCATCTACAAGGATTTCACTAATGATTTGTGCGTCTTCGGCGGGCACCTTTGCTGCTTCAAAGATGTCTGCCGTGATTTTACGCAACCGTTCGGGCGCTACATTAGGCATTTTTTTCTCCTGATACTGTTTAGCGTAAGGTACAATAATGGGATGAAAAGATTGCTCTTATGTTCTGACTCAAACTGATACCCCAGACTCCAGAGGAGCGACAGGTATGTAATATTATATTAGATCTTCGAATTAATGGGACACGCCCAACCGGGGCGGTTAGGAAAACGAAACTACCGTTCTACCGTGCCGTTCCGAGCATCCCTCGTCGTTTCTATCCCGATTAATCAGGATGAAACGTCGGGATTTGGTAGGCACTGTTTCTAACTGCGCCTATTCGGTGCGGTTGAAAACCGCACCTACCGGTGGGCGAAAGTGTTCATTTATTTTTAACATCCACCATAAATAAGGCAGACAACAACCTGAGTTACGATAGATAGCAATTTTCGTTAGTATATCATTCTTACCGAAAACTGTCATCATTATTTCTCAATAAGAGTGAGTTCAGACATTGAAAAACTGAGGAAACATAGGTTATAATTTTAAACGGCGATATCAAGCCAACTTTATGTGCAAGATTTCCCTCCAACTGCGGCATTATATCAAACCCCTCTTGAGAAGGCAATAATTCGTTATGTCAACAGCCCAGTCGCTCGATTTTCTCAGAGAGACAAAAAAGCAAATTGACGCACACATCTTTGATTTTCTCCCCAGTCATCACAGTCATCCCGAAGTGCATCAGTTCTATCAGATGATGTTGGACTACCCACTTCGAGCCGGCAAGGGGTTACGCCCAGCTATCTGTCTACTAATTTGCGAAGCGTTCGGAGGAAATCCGCAGCAGGCGTTCAACACTGCTGCTGCGCTTGAACTTTTACAAAATTGGGCGTTAATCCACGATGATATTGAAGACGGCTCTGACCTGCGCCGCGGCGAACCGTGCCTTCATCAGAAATATGGAATTCCAATTGCCATTAACGTGGGCGATGGACTCCATTGCAAAATGTGGGAGATGCTGAATCGAAACACCGACTTGCTCGGATATGAACTCGCATTTGAGATCTCCTCAGAATTTGCACAACTGAGCAATAGTATCGTCGAAGGACAACACATTGAGTTGAGCTGGGTTGAGCATAATCGCTGGGATCTAACGGAGGCGGATTACTCGACTATGTGTGTCAAGAAGACAGCTTCCTACACCTGCATCACCCCATGTCGCCTCGGTGCTCTGATTGCGGGAGCGTCCAAGAATGAGACGAACCCGTTCATTAATATAGGCATGAACCTCGGCGTCGCCTTTCAGATTCAGGACGATGTCCTTAATCTCATAGGTGAAGAAAGGCTGTACGGCAAAGAGATTGGGGGAGACATCAGCGAGGGAAAGCGGACTCTTATTCTGATCCACCTGCTGAACACCTGTTCACACAAGGAGAGAAGACGTGTTATTGAAATTATGGGGCGACCACGTGCGGACAAACATCAGGAAGAGATTGGAGAGGTGTTAGATCTGATGAAGCAGTATGAGTCAATACAATACGCCCAGCAACACGCCAAAACACTCGCGCAGAGAGCATACACGCAGTTCAATGACGCATTTTCTGATTTACCGCAGAGCAGAGCTAAGGATATCTTTTTAGGTCTAATTGATTTCTTAATTGAACGAGAATATTGACCGTCACATATGCAGCCCAGACGCAGGTAAAGCGCTTTTATCCGTCTACGTCAAGCTATCTGCATACCTCACGCTATTGAAAGGAGTCTTCAATTCATGAAAACACAAGAACTCGAATCGATCGCTCAAGCCCTCGTTCCAGCAGGCAAAGGGATTCTTGCGGCCGATGAGGGAGATGCTACTATCAAAAGCCGCTTCGATAGTATCAACGTGGAAAACAGTGAGGACAATCGCCGTGCCTACCGCGAGATGTTGTTCACCACACCGGGCGCAGAAGAATTCATCAGCGGTGTCATTCTGTTTGAGGAGACCCTCCGTCAGACAGCTCAGAACGGCACACCTTTTCCCGAACTGCTTGCAAACAGAGGGATCATACCCGGCATCAAAGCCGATACGGGTCCCAAAGATCTCGCCGGCTTCCCCGGTGAAACAGTGACGGAGGGGCTTGATGGACTGCGTGAACGCTTCACCGAATACCGGGAACTAGGGGCAAGATTTGGCAAATGGCGGGCTCCTATCAACGTCGGCGACGGTCTCCCGACGCAATTCGCCATCGATGCCAATGCACACGCTTTGGCACGTTATGCAGCCATAGCCCAAGAGGTTGGACTTGTCCCGATCGTCGAACCAGAGATCTTAATGGAGGGGACACACACCATTGAGCGCTGCGAGGAGATCACGGAAGCAACACTGAAACGGGTCTATTTTGAACTCCACGCACATCGGGTGGTTCTTGAGGGAACCCTGCTCAAGCCGAACATGGTGCTTTCGGGAACGGACTGTCCGGTGCAAGCAGGTGTCCAAGAGGTTGCCGAGGCGACGGTGCGCTGTTTCCGACGATCTATACCTGCAGCGGTGCCCGGAATAGTCTTTCTCTCCGGTGGTCAAAGTGCTAAAATAGCGACAGAACATCTCAACGCCATGAACGCTATAGGCAACTGTCCATGGGAACTTAGCTTCTCCTATGGACGAGCGCTGCAGGGACCAACGCTTGAAGCATGGGGCGGAAGTGCCGCCAATGCTGCCAGAGCGCAGAAGGTCTTCTACCATCGAGCAAAATGCAACAGTGCTGCGCGTTACGGCGAATATACCCAGCAGATGGAAGCACTCGCAGCGTAGCGTCTATTGTACAAGCGAAGGCGACCAAAGATGCTGACCGAAAAGCAGGTCAACGCCTATAAGCAAGAAAGTTTTCCAACTAACTTGCAAAAAGGAGGGTGAATCGTATGGAAAGACAAGATCGGGCAACCGACAAGTATGTCACGCAGCTGGAACAAGAGGGATGGTGTGTGATGGAAGGTATCATCCCCGCAGATGAAGTGGATGCGGTGCGCGAAGAGGTAGAGATATCTGAGCCATCGTATAAGGAGTTCAGCGAAGAACACGATCGATGGGCAAAAAACGTCATCGCCTTTTTTCCGTCGCTGGCACCCCACCTGTCCAACAAACGCGTGTTGAATGTCATTAAAGCGATCTTGGGACCACAAGTGCGCATCTCGCAAACCGAATATAAGATTCGGCCGCCACATTACGAGTTAAATCGCGCTTATCACTCGGACTTTCCACATGATCTTAAACAACCGTGGCATGTCAGCCAACCGTTTCCCAAAGCGGTTATCGGCATTACAACATTGTGGATGCTGACTCCGTTCACAACTAGCAACGGCGGCACTTGGGTTGTGCCCGGCACGCATGTAAGCCAAAAAAATCCGAGAGGGGAAAATGACGGTATTGATGAGTTTGCACCAATTCCGGGCGAATTGCAAGCGACCGGCGATGCGGGCAGCGTGCTGATAATGGATAGCCGTATCTGGCACTCGAATGCAGCCAGTCCAAGTGAGAATCCACGAACTGCGGTAGTAGTGCGCTATGCGCCGTGGTGGCTGAATCTGGAGTTTTTCGGGGTCAATACAGCACCTATTCCGGCGGAAGTTTTCGATACGTTCCCGGAGGAGACAAAACTATTGTATGATCATCGGGTGGTAGGGCGCGAGAGCAAGATATGGGCGTAGCAGGGATTTGTAGGTGACACCAGAAGGGGGAGCCAAGCGATCTCGTTGATTATTTATTGGGACGCTTTCAAGAAAGCGGCAAACAGATTTAGGGCTTCCGGCTGGCGTTCCCACATCATCTCCGGGTGGCACTGTACGCCGAGCGCGAACCGGTGTGTCGGGCTTTCAATAGCTTCGATGACGTTATCTTTCGCTTTAGCCGTAATAATAAAACCTTCGGCAACATCACGCACGGCTTGGTGATGGAACGAGTTGACACGGGTGGTTGGGCTGCCGATAATCTGAAGCAGACGAGTTTCGGGTAGGATGTCGATTGTATGGGAGGCATACCAACCGGCGCCCGTTTGCGAGTGGCACAAAGTCGGCTGCGGCATCTCCGCGGCAATATCTTGGTAGATTGTTCCACCCGCAGCGATGTTCAACATCTGGATACCACGACAGATAGCAAGAATCGGTAAGTCCTGCTTCAATGCTTTTTGAGTAAGCTGCAGCTCCATTTCATCGCGGACGCGGTCAACACTACCAATATTTCGGTGTGGTTCCTGTCCGAATAGTAACGGATCAACATCGCCGCCCCCGGACAGAACAAGTCCATCGAGTACTCGCAAGTATTGATCCATACACTCAAGATCTCCCACGTGCGGAATGAGGAGCGGCGTACCTCCAGCATGCTCGATCGCACTGGCGTAGTCGCGCGCGATGATGTTGCGTTCAAGTGTGTACATCGAGTCGCCAATAGCGCTCGCTGTTAGGCTGCAAGTGATGCCGATAACTGGACGCATCTGCGATTCCTTTCTTTCATCAATAGGAGTTACGCACTTCAGTTCGTGGTCGCGCCATGAATTGCGCGTCCGGACGGGCGCTAAATCGCCCTACTACAAACCTAAGCCCTTACTGTAGTGGCACAATCAATGGAGCGTATCGGGGCAGGGATGCCCCTCCCACATCTATCAAGGATAAATCACCGAATTACAAGGGGTTGAGCGTTCAACTGCATCAGTCCTAATCAAATCATTCAACGTCGTACGAGCGATATCATCTGAACGGATTAGTCCACAGACAGAGGGTTCCAAAACCGTGTTAATTTTACCAGCAATCGATCTCCGAAATGGAAAATGTGTAAATTTAGTGCAGGGACGCGCAGGAGAGGAGACAATTTTCTCAGATCATCCTGTGAAGATGGCGATGCAATGGGAACAAAGTGGTGCTGAATATCTGCACCTTGTAGACCTTGACGGTGCGTTTGGTGCAGAAGTTGATAATCTCCACATTGTTAAGGAAATTGTCGAAGTGCTTCAGATACCCGTCCAATTAGGCGGGGGTATTCGGACAATAGAAAGACTCGAGAGCGTTCTATCGCTCGGTGTGACGAGAGCAATCCTTGGTACGGTTGCGCTGAAAAATCCGTCGTTAGTCGAAGCTGCATGTAAAGCGCACGGATCCCGAATCGCTGTTGGTATTGATGCAAAAGATGGAATGGTCGCCACAGAAGGCTGGCTCGATATCTCTGAGAAATCCGCCATCGCCTTTGCCAGAGAGATGCAGGACTGTGGGGTTCAAACCATCATCTATACAGACATCAAAAGCGACGGTATGCTCCAAGGTCCCAATCTGGAGACAACGAGGGCTATCGCCGACGCCGTCTCGGTGAGCGTCGTTGGCTCCGGAGGGATAACGTCAATACAGGATGTTCAAGCCCTCAAAGCGGTAGGGATCTATGGAGCCATCGTTGGACGCGCACTTTACACGGGCGCGTTGGATTTGAAAACCGCAATTTCCGTCGCCGGTTAGCGCCGAACGAATAACCTTCCTTCGGCTTCTCACTTTAATGTTTACTCATCGGGACGGATCCAACTGACCACATCCTCCGCATCACCGGCGCCGCCTTCGCGTCCATCGCTACCGAACGAGACCAGATCGTACCCATATCGGTCATGCACACCGGGACGGATGTAGATATAGGTGTTTCCCCACGGATCCTTTGTGATAGGCACCTTCAAATATGGCCCCAGCCAGTTGACGGGAGTTGGCGGTTGTTCAGGCTTTTCCCAGAGCGCTGCCAGTCCTTGTTCAGTCGAGGGATAATCCCCATTATCTCTCGCGTAGGTATCCAGTGCGATTCCAATAGTTTCGATCTCTTCCGCTGCTTGTGCTTGATCCGCTTTCCCTGCCTGCCCCAGTAAACCTGAGGCTAGAACAACAGCAACCACAATTCCGACAATAACGATCACAATGAGGAGTTGTGTAGATGTAAAACCGTATGGTTGATTATCAGTGTCTCTCAAATAATTGCCTCCTTCATGAAAAAACATGTGGTTCATTGTAGCACAATCCCTTAGTCCATGCAAGTACAATCTAATAAGGGTTTCCTCGTCCAAAAATTCACACGAAAATCACTAACAAGTTAAACAGAACACCTACGTTTCACCGATGACGCTTGATTTGCCCCCACGTTGTCGAAAGGGTTCCGTGTTTATCCACTGCGCGCTGGCGCCCTGGTCCACCGCTCTTAATGTTGACTCCTGTAACCGCAACATCGTCAAAGCGGCCTTCGGCATTACCGACCACAAGTCCTGCTTGACCGGGTTTAAGGGGCTGCGGGTCTTCCGCTACGAAGATTTCATCATTCACCTGAAATTCAAGCTGACCATCGCGAACGGTTGCCCTCAGTCTATACCACGTATCGATATCGGAGATAAAAGGAAAGTCCCGCGTAGACCAAACATTTGGAGCGGCCTTAGTGATTGATACAGTGCCAAAAAAGAAGTTGATAAAAAACAGATAACGACTCTGCTCATCGCCTCTATCGTGTAATGTAAGTCCTACGCGTGCCGGATCGTTACGCTCTTTGACCAATTTTGCTCGACATGTAACAGAGTAATTCTCCCAATCTAACTCGCCCGTCAGCCATAGACTGATGAACCCCCGCTTAAAGATTCGTCCAACAGCCTCGCCTTTATTGACCCACCAATTTTCGACCTGACGATCTAAGTTGTAAATTTTCCATTCCTTCGTGATTCTGTCCTCGAAATCGTCGCGCCACGTACCGGCGAAAGCGGCTGGGTCGCATATCAAAACCCCAGCGAGCACGAGAACTGTTGATAGGATACAATTAGGTTTCATCATGCTCACGTCTCCTGATCTTGTAACCCTTGTTATCGCAAACAGCAGATGTCATAAGGGCGTTATCCTCATTTACCCACTCAGAATGTCACTCAGAAGATATGTGAGAATGATAGCAAATCGTCTCTTGAAGTGTCAAGCAAAATACAGAAGACATCCTAGCTAATGAGGCCTACTTAGATGCACTGTCAGAAACTCGTTTTCTCGCCAAGAGAGTCTGTATTTCGTAGATGGATCCACCACGCCCACTAGGCTGAGGATTATTGGGCCGGGGAACAGGAGGGATATCAGTATAGCGAGGCTCGCGGACCTGTTCACCCCGCAGTATGGCGGCGTCGAGTGCAGTCCAGTCACTGATGGGCAATAAAGATAGTACATCAGCTGCACAGTATTGAAGAAGCAGCAAACGACGCGACCGTCCGCTAGAGTTAGGCGCGGAGGCGTGTAAGGTACGGGTGTGATGGATCGTAATACCGCCAGCCCTTACCTCAACAGGAACAGCGTTATCTGGTCTGAAATTAGGGTCAGTAATTCCACCTACAAAAATGTCGTTTTGATAATGGTCGTAGATTGGACCTTTATGCGACCCTGGAATAAAGAGGAGGCAGCCGTTATCCTGTGTCATATCGTCAATCGCTAAACCGACTGATAGCATATCATCGTTGGTTACCTCCCTCGCAAATGCAAAATCCTGATGCCATTCGACGGGACTGCCGAACCCGGCGGACTTCATGTTAAGTTTGGAGGTATCGTAGCGGATATTTGGTCCGATTAATTGGGCAACGCTATCAAGAATATAGTTGTGACGAAGCATCCGGTCGTAAACCGGATGTAGGACCACCGGATTCTTGAGACGCCGTAACTGAGGCGCTTCTGGCGTATGTCCGGGTTCAAGGTCAAAAACATCTGTATGTTCAGCTACTTCGCGAGATTTATCAACAAATCCATCAGTGATCTTTCGGAGCGCTGCGATATCTTTCGTCGAAATTACATTTTGAATAACGAGATAACCGTTGGTGTGATAAAAGTCGATTTGCTCTTGCGTCAGCATGTGATACTCCTTTCATGCAAGGTCAGGTTCTACTTCGCAGCAAAATCAGTTAGAGGCATCGTTTTGCTTCCTTCTCAATATACGTCCGTAACTCCGTAGGAAGGGTGGGCAATCCACCTACCGCCGCGTTCTCTCGGATCCGTTCCGGTTTGGAGGTCGCTGGAATTACCACGCTCACGCGTGCATCGGCAAGAAGCCACGCCAATAACGCCTGCGCCCATGTTTCTATTCCGTGCGCTTGAAGCGGCTTGAGATCTGGCTCCTTTTTCAGAGCTGTCACCAGCCGCCCTACACCAAGTGGTTGCATGACAATCACACCAATTCCGAGCTCCTCAGCAAGCGGGAGCATTTCCCGTTCGCAGGTCCGTTCTAAGACGTTATATGGGATCTGAATTGTGCTGATGCGGCCGCCCTTCATGATTCGGATCATTTCAGGATAGGATTTGGTCAGATAGTGCGTAATTCCGATCAGACCGATTCTTCCTTCCGCCTTCAACCCCTCCAGTGTAGACAGATGGGCTTCCCAATCTAAGAGGTTATGGATCTGAAAGACATCAATATAGTCAGTTTTAAACCGTTCAAACGATTGCGCGATCTCAGCTTTGCCCTGCAACTTCCCGGTGCACCAGACCTTCGTTGCAAATTGAAACTGTTCTCGCCTCCGTCCAGCTGTTATACCGACTACACTTTCACTCTCGCCGTACATGGGCGACGAGTCGAGAAAGGAAATACCTTCCGAGACGCACGCTGTGATAATCTCCCTGCGAACAGCAATTTCCGCCGCAGAGCGGACATCAAAGGTCTTCCACGTGCCCATTCCGATAGGTGCTACGTCAAGCGTTGCAAGTTTCCGTGTCTGCATACTACCACTCCTATACCTTACTCTCCAAAATCAGGTTAGTATCGATTCGATATAAGCAACTGCCTTAGCCTCTAGATCCTCACCCGGATATCTCGATTGACCGAGGTGTTCTGGATTCAGGATTCCCTGATAGCCAGTATCCCGCAAGGTCTCGATGATGGTAGGCAGATCAACCCGTCCCTCGCCGAGGGGACCTTCTCGTCCGGCGGGCCATCGATCGGAGTGATCCCGAAGCTGGCAGAAATGGATCTTCTCTGCATACTCCCCCACCAACGCAGGCACATCACCCCCGGGGATATCCATCCCGGTACATAACGTCACACCATTCGACGGACTAGGGACCGCATTCACCAACCGCCGTAACTCTTTCCAAGTCCCAACAAGAAAGGGTCCTCCCCAGCCCTCCGCCATATAGGTACTGTAATCTTCAATGCGCACCCCGTCCGTAACGGCTCGTTCACGAACACCGTCTGGCAGGAGTCGGTGAAGACTGTGGTTACCGATACCGACGCCATTTGCCTCTGCCGTCGGCATCAGTTCGCGGTAGATCTCAATTAACCCCTCCCAGCACGCCTCTTCTTGTGCAAGATCCAGCGGTTTACCGAGGTCAACGTAGTGCAACACCGATGTGATCCCAACCTCTCCCAAGATTTCGATCATCCGCAGCATGGCATCAATGCACATCCGATCGCGGTTCAATAATATATCTGGATTCGTCGAACCGTCACGCCAGGGTCGCGGGGGCCACTTCGCAAACCAATAGGTGGCGCTTGGCGCTTCAATGCCCTTATCCTCTAATCGTCCCTTGAGTTCTCGCAGACGGTCCAGAGTCGGATATCCATTTTCTGCATATCCGGGTAGGGAAGCACAACTGACAAAAACGTGCCGCACACCGAGTCGATTGCAGCGTTCCACAGTGGTTTCGACATCAGTTGAGGCACCAATTCCGATTTTCATGGAGTTCTCCTCTGTTTTGAAAGGTGAGGGGTTAGAGGTAATCTCGTAACAATTATAATATAACGCTACTGAGAACAGAATAGAAATCTGTGATGCGGTCGATTTAGCAACGATTCTGAATAGGTGTGAGATAAGGCAGGCAGATTTCAAATGGCAGGAGACGAAATCATCATTTATCAACGGGCAAACTCATTGTTATTAATAATTTTTTCAATTTAATTAATATATTCAATTATTATTATTGATTATTATGATTTCCTTGGTTATAATATGTATCAGTAAAATCTGAATCCTTTTTGTTAGAGGGGTGTTTATGCGCAAACCGATCAGCAACTGTCCAATCTGCGACGGGCGGCTTGAACCCGTCAAACTGGAATGTACCTCCTGCACAATAGCAATGGAGGGACATTTCCCAATATCGAAACTTGGCTTACTGCCCTCGGATCAGCAGCAATTTGTTGAAGCGTTCCTCGTTGCCAGGGGCAACATCAAGGAGGTTGAAAAAGAACTGGGAATCTCATACCCAACGGTCCGAAAAAAGCTGGATGAGGTCATTGATTCACTGGGTTATGCGCCTCACGTAGAGAGACGGGAACAGCTCGAGATCCTCGAGGCAATCGAACGTGGCGAGATGTCTCCACAAGAAGGCATCGCAGCCATGCAAACAGTTAGTGATGTTCTTTACAAATCCGAATCGGATTAACGAAATAAACTATTATGGTGGATCTTAGAATTACTGAGATACTCCAAATCCCGACTTGTCGAAGATGCCGATAAATCGGCACCGGTGCGGTTTCTAACCGCAGCTACCGGGGGACGAAAGTGTCTACTTAATTTTAGAATTTACCGTAAAACAGAATCAGGAGGCCGAACATGTACGCAGCACAACGGAAGGTACTTATCCTGCTTCATGACCACAAAATCACTGTCGATGAAGCCGAGGAACTTTTGAGCGCAATGGCAACGCCACAGCGGTCACCGGTGCCATCAATTCCTAAGGTTGAGTTGGTTGGCACGAGTAAATGGACACAACAGTTTCGCACTAATCTACACAAGATTGCGGCAACGCACTCGCCTGTCCTGATTCAGGGGGAAACCGGGACAGGGAAGGAACTTATCGCCCGGATAATCCACTATAATAGTAAGTATGCGAGCGGTCCCTTTGTCCCTTTTCACACAGCATCAACAGGCACATCACTCATCAATAGTGAAATATTTGGCCATGAGCAAGGGGCATTCACAGGGGCAGTGATCCAGAAAAAAGGGATGCTCGAAATAGCAAATGGGGGCACAGTTTGCCTTGATAAGATTGATGTCCTTCCACTCGAAACTCAAAGCCGATTGCACGATTTTCTGATAAACGGTTATTTTACTCGTGTCGGCGGAACAAAACCGATTTATGCCAATGTGCGTATTATCGGCACAACCCATGGCGACCTTAAGCGATATGTCGATCAGAAGAAGTTTCGATCAGACTTATACTATCGCGTGAGTGTTTGTATGGTACAATCCCCACCGCTCCGGGAACGGCTTGAAGATCTCCCGGCTCTGGTAAAGCATTTCGTTGAACAACAGGCAGAATTAGACAGCAAGAAGCCACCCAAAGTGTCTGATGCAGCAATGAATCTGCTTTATGAGTATGATTGGCCAGAAAACGTCCGAGAATTGTCGGGGATGATATCAAGGGCGGTCGTGCTCTGCGAAGGGGATGAGCTCACACCAGATTACCTTCCCACACTTAAATCCTCGCGCTAATCAGCACCGTACTATAGTGGATCTTAGAGCCTGTTTTATAAAGTGAAAAGGTCATTTTTAGAAAGTCGCCCCGCTGGGGCTTTGCGTCTGTTTTAAGAGTAGGTGAAACGGTCATCTTTTGCCATTCTAGGTGCAAAATCAACCGATTTTGAGAGTATTTACCCGTAAAATGACAATTTTCAAAGATTATCTGGATTTTTCAAACAGGTTCTTAGAATTAATGAGACACTCCAAATCCCGACTTGTCGAGGATGCCGATAAATCGGCACCGGTGCGGTTTCTAACCGCACCTACCAGGGGCGAAAGTGTCTATTTATCTTTAGAATTCAACATAAACGTGCGCGAGTATAGACAGGCGTAAAGCAGCTGCTCGCTAAGCGTTCGGACAGTCCAGTAGACCCAGGAAAGAAATTGATCACTTCACTCGTTGTACGATATAATATCTGTAATCGTTCACGAATAGGCTTGAGGGTTATAACCAGGTATCCTTATTAACCTTTGGTGCTAGCCAGTGAGAAAGTCATTTCCACATTGTTCAAGAGTTCATTGATTCATTACAGAACTTACGCAAATGTAGCACGCAGCGCGAGATTTATTTATTTTTAACCCCCTAAATCCCCCTTATCAGGGGGACTTATGAACCAGCTGCGTAAGTCCTACATTAGTTGGTTAGTTCAGCGATTCTACTTGCATTCCACCCTTCGGATACACATGTCGCCCCGCTGGGGCTTTCGGGTAGTTGTTTATCCGTGTGCTATACACATATCGCCCCGCTGGGGCTAAATATAGTGAATTCTAAAAATAAAGAGACACTTTTGCTCCCCGGTAGGGGCGGGTGGAAACAGCGCCTACCAATTTGGAGTGTTTCATTAATTCTAAGATCTACTATAAATCGATGAACCAATGCTTTTCACGTTTCACGCATCACGTTATCAACAGCTGCAAATTAGCCATTGGTTATTACGCACAGGTTGCGAAACCTGTACCCACAATTACAGACATGTAGTGATAGGAGAGCAAAGCTTATGAGAACAGTCGCTCTGTCAATATTGGGAGTGGTGTTGTTTTTTCCGAGTATGTCTTACGCGCACGAAGGGGCCGGCGGCGGATTCACGGCGGGCCTGACGCACCCGGTGCTTGGATTTGATCATCTCCTGGCAATGTTAAGCGTAGGGATTCTGAGCGCACAGATGGGAGGGCAAGCTATATGGAGGGTCCCATTAACTTTTGTGCTGGTGATGCTTGGTGGTGGAATCCTTGGAATAAATGGCATACCTCTATTTTCAGTTGAATTAGGTATAGCTTTGTCTGTATTGGCGCTAGGCATTGCGATCGCCTTAGAAACCAAACTTTCATCATTGTTAGCTATGGTGTTTGTGGGTTTCTTCGCGATATTTCATGGTCACGCCCACGGAACTGAGATGCCGTTTTTGTCGAAGCCTCTATTCTACGCTTGTGGATTTGTGCTCGGGACAGCTGGTATTCACATTGCTGGTGTTTTGATTGGTCTTATTGCCGAAAGAATCAAGGAGGGCGGACAGTTGCTGCGGTATGTAGGCGCAGGCATCGCTGGAGTTGGATTCCACCTTATCGTCGGTTAATCGTCGAGAAAAACCTGACATGTGACACGGGTGCTGTGTTTTATGTCCGACAAAAAGCAACCAATTCACAGGGCATTGCGAAACAAACAGAAAGAAGGGTAGCAAAGCCGAGTTTTTTTGAAGACTGGGTTTCTGGTATCTTTGTGCGCACTGGACTAAAGGCAGCCCAAATCTCGCCCCAAAGATAACCCGCCAACCCTTATGTGCTGGCATTTCCCCTTACTCTTCTTCAGGTGGAGGATTCACATAGGCAGGATTTTCGATTTCCTCAACCTGTTTGCCAAACTTTTGACCCGTGTAATCAGCTTGTTTAATTTTCCACCCCTCGTCGCGGTCTTTTACCATTAGCGCGGTTACACGACCGTTGACCGCCCATCGATAACTACCCTGCAAACTGGCTTTTTTACCGGTTGTATTTATCGCGACACTACTGATTTCAACGGTCATATTGCCTTTGCGTATGTGGAAAATACCTTCCCATCCCTTTTTTACGGCTTGCCAGCCGAGGTGTTTCTCAAATGCCCCCGCCCAAAACACCCAAGCGACAAAGACATCTTCGCTTTCGCTTCGCAACCAGTAAGCCATAAATTGGTTGGAATCCTCTGTTCCAATAGCCTCAGCGTGTAGGGTAAAAGCCTCAATAATTGCTGCTTCTTCCGCCGGATAATCAACATCAATTTGTAGGACATCGCTGCCGCCCGATGTGGAAGGCTGGGTTGACGGCTGTGTGGGCTGCTTGTCTACGGCATCTTCCGAATCCGTCCCGCAAGCAATGATGCTTACGATAAATAACGCACAGGCTAAGTAAGTTCTAAAGTTCCGTTTCATTGTTGTCTCCTTCTTACGGTCATACGGTCAGAAAATAGTCCTCTATCCCTAGGTAATTCAACCAGTGTCCACTTCTTGTGTTATTCGGGTGGCGGATTCACATAGGCAGGATCCTTAAGTTCATCGACCTGCTTACCAAACTTCTGATTCGTGTAATCAATTTGCTGAATTTTCCAACCTTCTTCGCGGTCCTTTTTCATGGACGCAATCAGACCACCACTAACCGCCCATGTATAACGCCCACGTAGCGACGCATTTTTGCCAATTTTATCGATTGCAACGCTCTCGATTTCGACGCTCATCTTGCCGCTGCGGAGGCGAAAAATGCCTTCCCATCCCTTTTTGATGGCTTTCCATCCGAGGTGTTTTTCAAACGCCCCCGCCCAAAAGTCCCAAGCCACAAAGACATCTTCACTTTCGCTTCGCAACCAATAGGGCATAAATTCGTCGGGGTCCTTTGTACCGATAGCTTCTGCATGCAGGGTCATAACCTCGATAATTGCCGCTTCTTCGGCTGGATAATCCACAGTAATCTGTAGGACTTCACCACCGCCGGCAGATGGCGCGGGTTTTGTAGGTTGCGTTTCCGCGTCGTCCTCCGAGTCTCCTCCGCAAGCAACGAAGCCCACGACAAATACCACGCAGATTAAATAAGTTGCAAGCCTCAGTTTCATTGTTCTCTCCCTCCCGAGATCATGTTGTTAGCAAACAACGCCTTACGATCATCGAAAATTCGCGCCTCCCCAGAGAAATTCTGTTGATAAGCCAGGTCTGGGGATATGTAACATCAGTCATTTTACCCATATACTAATGAAAAGTCAATGAAAATTGACAGACCGTTTTTTTATAGACCTCTCATCAAATATGTGGTAGCATTACGCATCTTGAGCAGATGTGGAGCAACAAGATTGGCGCCTTGTCAGCCGGCAGGGCAAGATGCTACTACCAGAGATTGGCGCGAGCCGTTACCGCATTATTCGGAATGCGATGGTACTATTGCCACTAGTTAGGAATTCAACCCGGCGTTTGCAATCTATTGCAATGACCATATTCTGTTCTCAAACAGCAATTTCACAAAACACATTATTCATTCTGACAACACGCGAAATGGTTGTTTAGCTTTTGGAATGAGTTAAATTTGGGATAGGAGCTTATTCTTAATGGGACTTGATGTTGTTCAACTGACCAGGGATATTGTGGCGATTAACTCGGTTAGCCAGCAGAGTAATAGGGAGGTTTCGAATCTCCTTGAAGACACGCTAAAGGATTGTGATTTCGAGGTCGAACGTCTAGGATACATTGATGACAATGGCGAAGAAAAGGTAAGCCTAGTGGGGAAGAAAGGTGAAGGCCCCAACGGCTTTGGACTTTTTTCCCACTCCGACACGGTTCCAGGTCTTGAGGGGGAGTGGGACCCATTCGACCCAGTAATTCAAGACGGCCGACTTTTTGGTCGTGGCAGTTGTGATATGAAAGGACCACTGGCCGCGACAATTGCTGCGGGCGCACAGGTCAACGCTGCGGATTTGAGGAAACCCCTTTTTATTGTCGTCACGGCGGACGAAGAGATTAGCGGAGGGGGTGCGCGTCAGGTTGCAGAAGAGTCAGAATTTTTCAACGCGGAACGCCCCAAACAGGGTGTCATTGCCGAGCCGACGCGATTGACCCCTGTCTACGCCCATAAAGGCGGCGGACGGGTACTTGTAACCGCGCAAGGACGTGCAGCACACACGAGCACAGATAAAGGGGTCTCAGCAAACTTCCTCATCGCGCCTTTCCTCGCCGAGATGGCAGAACTGGCAAAACTGTTCAAGACCGATGAATCTTTTATGAATAGGGAGTTCAATCCGCCGACGAACGGATTTAATATGGTACTTGATGACGGTGGTTGCCGCCCAAACGTCGCCGCAGCGAAAACGGTATGCACGCTCAGCTTTAGACCGATGCCAAACGACCGGAGCGACGATGTGATTGGAATGATATCGGAGATCGCTGAGAAGTATGGACTTGAAGCCAGTTCACATAAAGGCACGCCGTTCTATGTCTCACCTGATGCTGAGATTGTGCAAGCGGGATTGAAAGCCACAGGCGCAGCAAAGCCGGGAACGGTACCGTTCGGCACGGACGCACACGCTTTCAAACATCATTTGGAACTGGTTATCCTTGGTCCTGGCGATATTGTTCAAGCGCACACTGTCGGAGAGTGGATTGATATTGCCCAACTTTCGGAAGCTGTCGGTGTGTATGGACAGATGATTGAGACATTCTGCATGTAGCGCGGGGCAGGAAGACCTCTTGCTGCTCTTGGCTGCTAAAAAAGAATGGATCGAAATATCAAGGTCCTTTGAAAGTGTTTTGACACTTCTACCACGCGTGTTATAATGAAAACCGTTGTTGAGAGCATGGATGCGAAGTCAGAGGCAGCAGGCATGTTCCGCAAGAAAACCTTACTATAACCAAAGATCGAAAGGAAAAAGATCAGATGAAACTTGCATTTTTCAATGACTATCAACTGGGTGTAATTAGCGGGGATCAGATTGTTGATGTAGCTTCTGCGCTGGGAGGTATTTCTTACCACAGTCCCCAAGAACTAATCGAGACACTTATCAAAGATTGGGAGAACCTACAAGCTCAGATCGCACAGGCTGCCGAAGGAAACGCAGGAACAGCGGTTGATGACGTTCGTCTCAGAGCTCCGCTGCCAAGACCGAATCAGTTGGTTTGTCTCGCCGGCAATTATATAGAACCTGCGGCTCCCGATCGGGGAGAGTTTAACGCCTTCCTTAAATCCCCGACCGGCATCATCGGAAAAGGCGATACGGTTCAACTCCCCGACACGAATGCAACGGTTTTCCACTTCGAGCCTGAACTCGGTATAGTCATCGGAAAAACGGCGAGCCACGTCTCACAGGCTGAAGCGATGGATCATGTTTTTGGATATACTCAGTTTATCGATGTGTCTGCCCGTGGCCTTCCCGGCGGCTTCTTCCTCGGAAAAAGCTGGCATACCTTTGCCCCGATGGGACCCGCGCTAGTCACCGCTGACGAGGTCTCCGATCCAAACGACCTCGGTATTAAGCTGTGGGTCAATGACGAGCTTCGGCACGATTTCTCCTCTGACTCCATGGCGCGTTTCATACCAGAGGTGTTAGAAGAGGTCACCAAAGTCGTAACGCTTGAACCCGGCAACGTCGTAAACACAGGCACCCATCATTACGCCTTGGCACCGATTCAGGACGGCGATAATCTGCGTCTGGAGATTGAGGGATTTGGTCCGTCGCTGACAATTGATGTTCACGATCCGCTGAAGCGGACATCGTGGGAAGCGCATTAAACCTATTACGGACAGTACGCTGCCGCACTTGTAAAGATTGTGGGGACATTAATCACCGCCGGTCTCCCTGAGTCGGCAGCGCGCTGCAGGGCTGGGCGAATTTCATCGGGTTTTGTGACCAGCTCTCCGTAACAATCCAGTGCTTCGGCAACCCGTTCATAGCTGACCGCTCGGAGATCCGTTGCGACAGCACGATCCAAACCGTACCGCTGGATTTGCGGATGTCTCACAATACCCCACGCCTCATCGCTTGAGACTATCGAGATAATCGGCAACTTATGCTTGAGTGCGGTATCGTACTCAATGATGCCGTAACCGAAGGAACCGTCACCGGTAATCAGGACACTCGGATGGTCTGGTCTCGCTACTTTTCCCGCCAACGCGAAGGGCACGCCCTGTCCAATCCCACCGATGGGTCCGGTGAATAGCAGGTGGGGAGGGTGGTAGTGATCGAGCGCCATGTGTGCAAAGAGCGAGGCGTCTCCACCATCGAGAGAAATTGTAGCATCATCCCCGAAAGCTCTCGGACCTCTTTGCAGATGCGCAGCGGATGAACCGGGACGCTGTCGGAATTCTCTGCTTCAGCGAGCCGCTGCCGGAAACCCTGACGGGTCAGGTTCAGGCGATCAACCCAATCTGTCGGTTGGTGAAAATCGTGCTTGGACACACCGTTAGTCATCTCGGTCAAGACGGCTTGCAGGTCGCCGACGATACCGACATCGAAGGAACGATTCTTGCCCATCTCCTCAGCATCTATGTCGACGCAGATAAACTTAGCATCTTTATGAAAAAACGGCGGTTTGCCGTAGCTGATGTTTGTATCGAATTTTACTCCCAAGGAGAGAATCACATCGGCATTACGCAGCTCCTTTGAAGCATTGCCAAATCGGGAAGTCGCCATACCAAAGAAGAGGGGATGTGGGCGGGTAATTGCGTTGACATCTGCGCCCCTTGAGAAGAACGGTATCCCGGTCGCCTCCACAAAATCTAAAAGTGCCTCCGCGGCATTCTGCCAGTGAATGGCTCCGGCGGCGATAATGGCCGGACTGTCCGCGCCCGCCAATAGCTTCAATGCGCGATCTATTTGCTCTGGATCGCCGTGGACTCTGCCTTTCGCACGAGAGTTAGCCGGCTCAGGATAATCAATTTCCGCATCATCGATTTTGTCGTACAGAACGTCGTAGGGGACGTTCAGATGAACGGGTCCGGGACGCCCGCCTAATGCCTTACGGAACCCTGTGCCGACATACTCCGGTAGCCGTTCCGTCTGGGCGACTAACCGTGTCCACTTGGTAATCGGCTTGACCAGCCCAGTCTGGTTATATTCCTGAGAACCGCCCATGTCAAGCTGATCTGCGTCGCTGTTTCCGCTTATTGAGTATAGTGGGCTCCCCAGCATGTGCGCCGTTGCTAGCCCGTAGATCATGGCGGCGTGTCCGGGACCGCGGGTAACGCCACTGACGCCGACGCCTCCGGTCACCCTTGCGTACGCATCCGCCATCATGGTTGCGGATGGATCTACGCGCGTGTCGATGATCTTGATGCCGTCGTTCAAGCATCCTTCATAAATCGATTCAATTGTCCCACCGCAGAGAGTAAATAGATATTCCACATTTTCTTGCTTGAGGACCTTAGTAATAATCTGACCACCTTCCAGAACTGCCATGGTTTTCTCCTTTTATAGCCGAAGTTGCTAGTACTCAATCAGATAAGTTTTGCAATTATTATATATGGTATCGTTTGCTTTCAATCAATATACACAACCATAATTTGCCTGACAGTGTACTAGTTGTCCGTTGGGATTGGTAAACGTCAATTTGTGTAAGGAACGCAGATCTGCGTTCCCTACGAAGCCGCTTTTCCAATCCAACGGAAGCGCGAAAGCCAAAAACGAGTCCCAATCTACATAGGAGTAAGAAACAACAATCGTCATTCCCTACAACTCGTGTGCCATGCACATCGCGCTCATCTGGAGCGTAGGAATTGACCTCATCGCTGTTCTATAAGACATATCGCTCCTCCCCGATAAATCGGGATTCAAAACTGGAGCGCAAGATAGAATCCCTCAATCTTAACGACAAACCGATGGATTTTCAACACTAGCAACTTGCGTTAAATAATAACGTAACTGCTTATAAGCTAATTGAGCTTTGCCCGTAACTTTCTGAGTGCGACGAACGCTGGTTCATAGTCAGGGCTTTCGTATAAGGCGCGTTTGTAACTCTCGATTGCTTTGCCCCATTCCAACCGATGTTCCCAGACACGTCCCAGATTCATGTGGGGATGACACCGGGCTTCGTAGTCTGGCGCCTGAATCGCTTTTTCTAGCCAAGGGATAGCGGCATCATACTCGCCGAGTTGAATTAGGCATGCGCCGATATCGTTGTACGGATTGCCAAAATCGGCGTCCAAGCGAATCGCTTTGTGGCACTCATCGATTGAGTCTTGGAGACGCCCCATCATGCTGTAGGTCCAACCGAGCCAAGTGTGCGCTTTTGCCGTAGGATAGAGGGCAATTGACTTCATATACAACGCAATTGCGCGTCCGAACTCACCCCGCATCTGATGAGTTTCTCCCTCCAGCAGGTACAGTAGCGCTTGTTCTCTCCGTTCAAGTTCATCTTCGTTCACGGTAGACTCCTTATATCATCTATAGGTTGGACTCCTAGGGTAGTTAGTGCCATTTATAGTGAATTCTAAAAACAGGTAGACGCTTTTTCCAGTAGGTATTGTAGGACAAATCTTCTCAGCCGGTATAATCGGGGCAAGTCCCGGCTTCGCCGAGGATCCTCGATTGAATCGGGAGATGCCCCTCCTACAGAAGAACTATATGACGCTTAGGGCACAGAACATCTACTGAAGCAGCTCCGCCAATTCCTGCACATCCGTCGTTGGGGCTTTGCAGGTATAGTTCTCGCACACATAGATTGTTGCCTTACCATCAACCTGTATCTTGCTTTCAAGGAGCGGAATCAGATCACTGACGTCTTCTCCATCGTTAGCCAAAGCGAGCACCTTGTTTGGGATAAAGCGACTATGAATGGCCGCTAGCGCAGCCTGGGTGTCGTCGCCTTCTCGATGACCAGCAATAGCAATTTCTTTGGGTGTGGACAGCAGAAAATCAAGTTCGCATAGCATCTGCGCCGATCCGCTGGGCGAACGTTCAATCTGGTGGTGATAAACATCGAGGGTAGTTGTCACTTTTTCGCGAAAATCAGGTCGATTGAGGAGCTTGTCAAGCCGTAATAGGCAGTGGATCGCCATCGACACACCGGAGGGAGTTGCGCCATCATATCCCGTCTTTGAGCGTACGATAAGGGTTTCGTGGTTCCTGCTTGTAAAGAAGAAACTGCCATTCGCATCATCCCAAAACTGTTCGATCATAATCTGATTCAACCGTTCCGCCTCTTTTAGCCATTCAACCACGAAGGTCGCCTCATAGAGATCAATTAAGCCGGCAATAAAGTACGAGTAATCCTCAAGGTAAGCATTCAGGTGACTTTTGCCATCACGGTGTGTGCGAAGCAACAGTCCGTTATCTTGGGCAAGTTCTGCTAAAATAAAGCGGGCGGACTTTACAGCGGCTTCCTGATAGCGTTCATCCCCAAGGATCTGATATCCGATCGCCATGCTCCGAATCATCAGACCGTTCCAGCTCGTAAGAATTTTGTCGTCTAAGCCGGGCTTAATTCGTCGCTCACGGACTTCAAAGAGTTTCTGGCGACCTTCGGCGAGTATGTCCTCCAACTCGTCCAACTCTATGCTCAGTTTTCTAGCAACTAGATCCGGCGGCGTCTGGACATGTAGGATGTTTTTGTGTTCAAAATTACCAAGTTCGGTAATATCATAATATTCGCAGAAGATCTTGGCTTTCTCCTCCCCGAGGAGCTGCTCTACCTCGTCCAACTCCCAGACAAAAAATTTGCCTTCAACGCCTTCACTATCGGCATCCTGTGTAGAGTAAAATCCGCCCTTTTCTGCATCGTACATTTCCGCCAAAACATAGTCTAGCGTTTCCGTAGCGATTTGGCGATAAAAAGCCTTCCCTGTTGCTTGATATGCCTCCAGATAGGCAACGCTTAACAAAGCATTGTCGTAGAGCATCTTTTCAAAGTGAGGAACCAGCCAGCGCTCATCCACTGAGTAGCGATGGAATCCGCCACCAAGCTGGTCATACATCCCGCCGCGCGCCATCTTCTCCAGTGTCACTTCAACCATGTTGAGCGCGTTGGCATTGCCTGTGCGATGCCAATGCCGCAACAGCAACAAGAGTCCCATGCTCGGGGGAAACTTAGGCGCACTTCCAAACCCACCATCATGATGATCGAATCGCGACAGAAAATCTTGATATGCTCGATCCAACATGTCAGTCGTCAACTGATGACCGTGTCCCTCCATTGCCGCCAACTGATTCAAGTTAGCAATGATCTGATTCGCCTGTTCATCAACCGCATCGCGGCGTTCGCCGTACGCCTCTGCGACACCACGTAGCACCTGGGGAAACCCTGGGCGACCGTAACGGCTATCGGGAGGGAAGTAGGTGCCGCCGTAGAACGGCTTTAGATCTGGCGTCAGGAACATAGTCATGGGCCAGCCGCCCTGTCCGGTAAGCATTTGGACCGCGTTCATGTAGATTTCGTCGAGGTCCGGACGCTCTTCGCGATCAACTTTAATATTAATATAAAGCTCATTCATGACCGCGGCGATCTGTTCGTTTTCGAAAGATTCGTGCTCCATGACATGACACCAATGGCAGGCGGCGTAGCCGATACTCAATAGGATGGGCTTGTCTTGCTGTTTGGACTGTGCAAGCGCTTCCTCACCCCACGGATACCAGTCAACAGGATTATGCGCGTGTTGCAGGAGGTATGGACTGGTTTCGTTGATGAGACGGTTAGTGTGCTTCGGGTTTTCAGACATTATCTATTCCTTCCTTTCAATCTACTCCCAAACCTGACGGAAGGATTAGGAGTCTCTGGATCTATCTTTGCGATTCAGGAGCAAAGTGTGACTTCTTATGAAGATTAAAAAAACAGTTCGGTAATTTCCTATCGACACCAGCGCGGTTGAAAACCGCGCCTACCGTATGTTTCGAGGAAAATCGGGATTACCGATTTAAATACTTAAACTTCATTTGAAGTCGTCTTTAGGTTGCCGATGATTTATCAGATTGGGGCCGGGATGTGTCCCCGAATTTTATTCCAGCGGTCTCCGCAGCGGTGACAACTTCACGTACAATCTGCACTGTGAGATCTGCCAGATGCTGTGCAAAAGTTTCGTTCCCTTGCTTGGACGGTGCTGAGTCGCGATAGCGTGTGCCACGTTGCTGCCCACTCAATCGATGATTTGCAATACCAAGCGCTGTTGTGACGAGCTCGGTTGGCACATAGAGCGATTGTGGAGATGACACTTGGGTTGATTGTCCCCGCACGTCGGTTCTGCCGATTGAATCTCCCGCTAGGAACGCCTCTTGGTGTGATTCTATTTGCTCTAGGACTTGCTTGGCTGCCATCTTTTCTGCCCAGCGTTTAGATCCAGGAATCGGTGTAGGTGTGGTGTAGGTGGTTTCTCCATACTTAACAGTGACAATCCAACTCGGTTCATTTGGTGTCCCCTGTTGGTCGGTTTCATAAATTAGATTTCCTAACGCTCGTTGCTGACAATATTGTTGCAGGATACCTTTGAAGTTTTCAGCCGTCGTGTCACTGAACGCTTCTGTCATTCAAACCTCCCAAAATAGTGGTGTGATCGTGTATATTCATCCGATGGGCGAACAGTTAGATATTTTCTTATTCGCTCCAATGTAGTGTATCAAACATTGATAACAAACTCAAGGACTTTTCGTTATGATCCGCCATAGCAGGGGCTATCGATATTTAACGATGCGGTAAAGTAAAAACCGTCGGAGCAGAGTTAATTTCACCACATGGTTTCATAAAGGAACGTCGTCGAAAAGCTGAACATAACTGATAAAGATGATCTTTAGAATCGTTCCATTCAAGCTACTTTGCTATAAAGGTTCCAGTCAGCCGACATGGATTTATAGTAGATGTTAGAATTAATGAGACACGCCAAACCGGTGCGGTTAAAAACCGCACCTACCGGGCGTGGGCGAAAGTGTCTATTTATTTGTTGAATTCACTATAGTTTATAGCGCACTGCTCGATGATTACAGTGTCCGCTGAATTAGCAGCAGTAAAATGCCGACACACCAGAGCTTGGGGGAGTTACATCTGATAGATGTAGGAGTTACGCACTTCCGTTCGTAGTCGCGCAATTCATTGCGCGTCCGGACGGGCGATAAATCGCCCTACTACAAACCTAAGCCCTTACTGTAGTGGCACAATCAATGGAGCGTATCGGGGCAGGTCCCGATTTATCGGGATCCTCGCTTTCGCGGGAGATGCGCCTCCCACATCTATCAAGGATAAATCACCGAACTACAAGAGGGTGAGCGCTCAACTGCGTAAGTCCTAAGATGAATTAAGAAAAACATGCAATCGACACACAAGGGTTCAAGCAATGAATTAGTGGTCATTGAGGACGGTTTCTGCGGGTTTTCATGTCTATTCTGACAATTGGTTCATTTTAATGGTTGCATTATCCGAGAATTTTTGCTAAAATTTAAAATTGATGTGACATTTATTTTACAAAGGGGCTAATAATCCCTGCAGGATGCTGCGAATTAAACTTCCAACTTAATCGGGGTTACACCCCGATAGAAGCATCTGCGGTGGGGTTAGCAAGCCAGATAGTCCGTTTGTATCTATATACACCAAATTAGTAACCTATCAGGAGGTTGTTTAATAATGAGAGCACCAAGTTTATTAATCTGCACGCTAATGGCACTTTGCGTTTTCGGTATGGCTAGTAGCAGCTTTGCTGCAATTACCGAGATTGTCATCAGCGCAGAGACAATCAGAGATTATGGTGAGACATCACCAGAGAATACTGCATTTGCACGAGATGCTGACGCTTCCAATGGCCTTGCATTCCAATTTATTGGTGGTGCAGTGAATCCCCCGGTTGCCGAACCGACAGCGTGGTGGCAAGTTGAGTTCTGGTGTGACGAGGGCACCTATTACATCTGGGCAAGGGGCAAAAGTGACGGCAACACCGGTACTGACGCCTTTTGGCTTCAGTTTAATGACCAAATTGGCACCACAGATCACACCGCGGATCCGGACTTTTTAGGTCGCGGATTGGGTAACTGGCGTGATGTCTTTGACGCTGGCATTTACAAGTGGATCAGTCAAGGCGTTCCACCGGAAACGGTTGTTGAGTGGGAAGCAAAAGAACGCGGTCTCCACGTGGTACGTTCAAGTCCGAGACAGCAGCCGCATAATCTTGATCAGCTGCTGATCAGTCAAGATCAGGACGAGCGTCCGGACGACGATCCTTGGCCCACGGAATTTCCACGAAAAGATCCACGTGCTGTTGAGAGCAAAGGGAAACTCGCAACCACTTGGGGCATACTAAAACGTGGTGGAACACCGGCAGTCACGCAATAGAATCACTCGTATGGTGAGGTGTGATGGAGCATCAGATCTACTGTTCCCCTCCATTACACTTTCACCATCATTTGTCTAAATCTATGATCTTTGTTGAAAGGAGCTTACCATCTTTGGAAAGGAGCTAACAATGTTACGTCAAGGTATTTTTATTACCCTACTGGGAAGTTTGGCACTGCTGTTGATCGGTACGGCGTACGCGCAGGTGCCTATGGCGTCTTTTATCTCTGACCGCTCCGGTGACGATGAGGTTCACCTGTTGTATGACGACGGCGAAATTAAGCAACTGACAAAGAACAAAGCCAAGGTGTTCACCCCCACGTGGTCGCCCGATGGCAAATTCATCGTTTTCGATGCCAATGTGCGCGGTGCTGAGAATTTTGATATTTTTATCGTTGATCTCACGGACCCTGCGAAGCCGAAACAGAGCAACCTGACAGGTCCACCCGATGGGCCAGGGACAAAATTGTCTGAACCCCAATGGGCACCTGCAGGAGAACCGCGAATTCTTCTCTACTCCACAGGATTTCCGAACGCTGACAACTGGGATATCGGACTCCTAACATTAGATGCAAGAGGCAAGCCGGGAGCGTTGGTTAATATCACAAATGCGGACGGTGAGGGCGTTGGTCAAGATCAGGCAGGAGTATGGTCTCCTGACGGAACCAAGATCACTTTTCAGAGCGAACGCAACAAAATCAACGATAGAGCCCAGATGGATATTTATATTGGCGACGCAGAAAAACGAACTATCGGAAAGAATCAGATAAACCTCACCAATCATGAAGCAGAGGATCGGTTGCCAGACTGGTCTCCAGATGGGACGGCGGTCGTTTTTGAATCAAAGCGGGACGGCAACTGGGAGATCTATACCGTAGGCATTGATGGGGAAAACCTGACGCGGATTACTGAAAATGACAAGACCGATCGCAACGCTGCATGGTCACCCGGTGGCATCGCTTTTGAAAGCAACCGTGATGGCAACTATGAGATCTATCGATCCGATCCTGATGGAAACAATCAGATCAATCTCAGCAACGATGCCAAAGGCGATCACAAACCTATTTGGTCCGCGAAAGGCAGGCGAATCCTATTTGAATCTAAACGCGATGGCAAGCGGGAGATATACCTCGTACTTTCCGATGGTGCGGGTCTGAAGAACCTGACTAACGATCCTGGCAACGACACAGATGCCAGATGGAATCCTCAGTATGAACTTCGTTCGGTTGAGCCGCAAAGCAAGCACTTCACTACGCTTGGCGACATCAAACGCACCAGTTTGATGCAAAATTTCCCGAACCCCTTCAATCCTGAAACGTGGATACCTTACTATCTCGCCGACACCGCTTCTGTAACAGTACGCATCTATAACGTCACAGGCGAGCTTATCCGGTCCATTGACGTTGGAAAACAGGCGGCAGGGGCTTACACGAACCGACAGCGTGCAGTCTATTGGGATGGTAAAGACGACACAGGGCAATCTGTAGCAAGTGGGATTTACTTCTATCAGTTGTTGGCTGACGACTTTTCCGAAACCCGACGAATGGTCGTAATGAAATAGGAGCGCACCAGAATTATCGGAAGGAGACAGAGGGCTGGAGAGAACAGTCAATCTCTGCGGCCCTCTTTTACTGCTTCAACCCTGTAACGTTCATCGCTATAGCCAACACTTGGTTATCCTGCCACTGTCATTTCCATAGTTCAACCGTCTTCCCCAAACGGTAAATCCTCAATCTGATCAAAAGGAAATAGCTATGTTTGGTAAGCGCGCTATAGTATTTTGGCGAGGTATTCTATTCAGTTTTCTTCTTTCTTTGAGTGTCAGCACTACATCGGCGCAGGTTCCGATGGCGTCCTTCCTCTCTGACCGCTCCGGTAACGATGAGATTCATCTGATATACGACAACGGCGACATTAAGCAACTTACAAAGAACAGAGCCAAGGTGTTCACCCCCGAGTGGTCGCCCGATGGCAATTTCATCATTTTCGATACCAATGTGCGCGGTGAAGAGAACTTTGACGTGTTTCTGATAGATCTCACCGACCCGCAGCAACCGAAACAGACAAACCTAACAGGTCCTCCCAACGGACCGGGACTAAAACTGTCTGGACCGAAATGGGCTCCCGCCGGTGAGACGCGGATTATCGTCTACGCCGCCGGATTACCAGACGCTAACGGCTGGGATATAGGGCTAATCACGTTAGATCCAAAAGGCAGAGTCGATGAACTGGTTAATATTACAAACGCAGGTGGCGAAGCGGCGGGACAAGATCTGGAAGGCAGCTGGTCCCCGGACGGAACCAAGATTGTTTTTGAAAGCGAACGCAAGAAAGTTAAAGAGCGAGCGCAGTTCGATATTTTCATCGCTGACGTTGAAAAACGAAGTATCGGGAAAAATCAGCTAAATCTTAGCAGGCATGAGGCGGCGGATCGACGGGCGCGTTGGTCGCCTGATAGCAAGTCGGTCGTTTTTGAGTCAAAGCGAGATGGCAATTGGGAAATCTATACGGTAGGTATTGACGGGAAAAACCTGACGCGGATCACCGAAAATGATAAGACAGACCGTAACGCTGAGTGGTCTCCCGGTGGCATTGTCTTTGAAAGCCAACGCGACGGCAATTGGGAGATCTATCGATCTGACCCTGACGGAAACAATCAGGTTAATCTTAGCAATCACGAAAAGAGCGATCAGAAACCGATTTGGTCCGCCAAAGGGAAGCGAATCTTGTTTGAATCCAAACGGGATGGTAAACGGGAGATATACATGATGCTTGCCGATGGGGCTGGACTGAAGAATCTCAGTAACCATCCTGAAAACGACACAGATGCCAGATGGAATCCTCAATTTGAACTTCGTTCGGTTGAACCACAGAGCAAGTACTTCACGACCCTTGGAGATATCAAACGCACCAATTTGATGCAGAATTTCCCCAATCCCTTCAATCCTGAAACGTGGATACCGTACTATCTTTCCAAAGAGGCTTCTGTAACTGTGCGAATCTACAACGTCAAGGGCGAGTTAATTCGGTCGATTGATGTTGGGAAACAGGCTGCAGGCAATTATATGAGCCGACAGCGTGCAGCATACTGGAATGGCCAGGATGACACCGGTCAGTCCGTGGCGAGCGGAATATATTTCTATCAACTTCTTGCTGATGATTTTTCCGCGACCAGACGAATGGTAGTCATGAAGTGAAGTAATTCGAGGTTTTACGCTCCTATGGCATCGTGTGCAGCCTTCGTTATTAATATTTTACGTTCACGCCCATGTATCGATCGACGTTAATCGCTTCCTATTATTGGGTTGGGTCCAGGCAGAAAAGACTTTCGGATTTTTTAGTTTTGTTGGTAGTGGATGAATCCACATAACCCCTATATTTAAGTTGCAGTATTTTTCGAAAACAGGTTAATTCAATTTAACAGTATGCCACCACAAGAGAGGTTTTCTTAATGCACAATCAGACTCAATCTCAGTTTTTGTTTTACATTTTTGCCCTGTCCGTATGTCTCAATTCCTTTTTCCTAGGGAACAGCATCGCACAAGTCGGCGATGGTTCCGTTATCGCAACAGGAGGCTCAAACTATACGATTGATCCTATTCATGTGGACGGTGTAGATTTTTTAGCGGTCACTGCCAGCAGCGACTTTGAGGATTACGCAGGGTACACCCGGACCGCTGACGATGAAAAAGCGATTGCCTTTACCCTTATTGATGGCGTTTTTAAAACCTATGAGGTTGAAGGCGCGCAGAACACTTATTTCTATGCGCTCGGTAATGATGGGCGGGCTGCCGGACACTACCAGGATGCCGATGGTCTGTACCATGGCATCATCACGGAAGATGGCGAATTGCAGCAATACGATTTTCCAAATGCTGTTCAGACGTTCATCTACGGCATCAGTGACGCGACCGGGGTATTGACGGGCGATTGGATAGATGCTTCCGGCGTGCTCCGCGGATTCTCGGGGGACGAAATAATCGAGTTCCCAGAGGCGCCTAAGACACACGCTCATTTTGTGAACGCGAGCGGTGGTATGGTGGGCAGCTACGTAGATGCTGACGGTGTATATCATCCATACGTGCGGACCCCGGGTGGCAGGTTTGTGTCTCTAGACCTTCCAGATGCAGAAACATTGGAATACTATTTTGTGCACGGTATCAACGATGCAGGGGTTGTCGTTTCCCGAGGCAAGCGGGTGGATGGTCCCCCGGGCACCTTTGTCGGCAAATTCCAGGAGGGGCTGCAGGAATTTAAGGTTCCGGGCAGCGTCAGCACAGAGGGCTGGAATATTAATCAGGATGGTTCTATCGTTGGGTACTATGAATCTGCGGATGGGGCTACAATCGGTTTTATCGCCAAGCCTGTTGCACCGGTCGACGATATACCCATTGTTACACCGGCTGCACTCAACTTTATTTTTGAGAGCATCGATGTTCCCGGTGTAGAGTTTCTTGCATTGTCGGCGAGCAGCGACTTTGAGGATTACGCGGGCTACACGCGGAGCGCCGATGGTGAAAAAGATGTTGCCTTCACGCTCATTGATGGTGCTTTTGCGACGTACGATTTCCGCGGCGCGCAGAACACATATTTCTTTGCACTGGGCAATAATGGAAATGCTGCTGGACACTACGAGGATAGCAACGGACTTTTTCACGGGATCGTTTTGGAAAATGGAGAATTGCGCCAATACGATTTTCCGGGCGCTGTCCAAACGGAGATATACGGTATTTCCGATACGACAGGTGCCTTGACGGGTAATTTTACCGATGATTCTGGTATTCGCCGTGGGTTCACAGGAGAGACAATCATTGAAGCACCCGGGGCATTGGAAACATACGCGGACTTCGTCAGTGCGGGCCGTCTCGTCGGCAGCTACGTAGATGCTGACGGTATATATCATCCCTACGCACGGACCCCTGGAGGCAGGTTTATATCTATCGACCTTCCGGGCGCAGCGACTCTGGAATACATGTTCTTGCACGGTATCAACGATGTAGGGACGCTCGTTGGCAGATCCAAACGGGTGGGAGATATCCCACGCACTTACGTCGGGACGTTCCGAGATGGACTACAGGAACTGAGGTATCCGGAGAGCGTTTTCACGCAGGGCTACAATATTAATCAGGACGGCTCTGTAGTCGGACACTATCAATCGGCGGATGGACGCGTACACGGCTTTATCGCGAGACCCACTACCCAAGCGGCGAGTGACTATTTTGGCAATGTCTTCAACACCACCCTCGGTAAAGGTCTAAACATGATTTCTGTGCCGTTGGCACCACCTAAACCGATGACTGCCAAATCACTTGCAGCACTGACGGGAGCGACCACCGTCATCATGCTCGATGCGGAAAAACAGGAATTTGTCGGTTGGACGCCAGATGCACCGGATGACGGCTTTGTGATTGAAGGTGGACAAGGATATATCGTCAATGTGGCCGAAGCCCGTCAATTCGCCTTTGTCGGATCGCAGTGGACAAATGAAACAGAGGCTGCGGCGGCCCCTGCCATATCGGTGGAACCGCTCCAAGAAGCGTGGGCGTTTGTTGTAAGTGGTCATTTGGAGGGTAAATCCGCGTTTGACGGCTACCAAGTCATCGTCCGGAACTTGAGAACAAACAACACAATTACCGCTTCGGTGCAAGGCGATTACTTCGCTGCTGCGACCGCTGATTTGGCACGGCGGAGCGTTGTTCAAGTGGGAGATGTCATTGAAGTTCGCGTTATCGGTCCGGGTGGAAATGTTGAGTCAGATATACTCAGTTCTATAGTGACCCCTGAGGATTTGGCTGACGCGGTGCTGTCTATCAGACTTGATAGCATTGGTCAACCAAAGTTGACTCAATTGTTGCAGAACTTCCCCAATCCATTCAACCCTGAAACATGGATTCCGTACCAACTTGAAACCTCGGCAGATGTCACGCTCCAAGTCTACGACACGTCTGGTGATGTAGTGCGGACACTGGATCTCGGTTTCAAGCCACAAGGGTTCTATATGACCCGCTCAACGGCAGCATACTGGGATGGACGTAACAACATGGGTGAACAGGTTGCCTCTGGCGTTTATTTTTACAGTTTAAATACCCCTGACTTTTCAGCCACACGGAAGATGCTGATTTTGAAATAGGCGCGCTTGCAGAGGATGTGGTAGGCGCGCTTGGAAAGGAGCCTAACAATGTCGCGCAAAGGTATTTTTACCCTAATGGGAAGCCTTATCCTCCTTTTAATCGGTTCGGCATACGCACAGGTGCCGATGATAGCCTTTCTTTCGGACAGATCCGGCGACCAAGAGATTTATCTCATGTTCAACAACGGTGATGTCGAACAGCTCACAAAAGCCAAAGCCAGAACACCTGATTTCGATTGGTCTCCAGATGGAGAGACAATCGCCTTCACCAGTAACATACGAGGCGGAGAGAGCTTCGAGATCTACACGATAGATGTGGAGACTAAGAAGCAGACAGACCTGATGCAGGGGAAGTTAGGGGGAATATGGCAGCTACCCCGATGGTCGCCCGCGGGCGAGAAACGTCTGCTTGTTGAGTCGCTTGGTGGTCTGCCAAATGCGCTGCATTGGGATGTCGGCATGTTAGACTTTGAGGAAGATGATCTCATCGTTTTCAATGTGGCGAACTCTGCGGGTGAGGGAGAGGGGCAAGATCGCGAGGCTACCTGGTCCCCCGATGGGACAAAAATAGCTTTTCATGGTGGGCGTGTGGCTTGGCCCCGCGGCGCATTCGACATTGTCGTCGCGGATATGACGACCAAGAAACCGGGCGTTGACCAGGTGCTGCTTACCAAGCACGACGCAGGGGATCAACGTGCACGCTGGTCTCTGGACGGAGCGAAGATTCTCTTTGAATCGAATAGAGATGGAGATTGGGAAATCTTCGTCATGGACGCCGATGGAGAAAACCTCACGCAGTTGACCGAAAATGATGAGACCGACCGAAATGCCGAGTGGTCAAAAAATAGCATTGTCTTTGAAAGTAAGCGCGATGGAGACTGGGAAATTTATGGGATGGGACTCGATGGAAACAATCAAACCAATCTGACAAATGACCCGGGAAAAGATGCAAACCCGTTCTTGTCCCCCAATGGTGAAAAGGTCTTATTTGAGTCCAGACGGGATAAGAATACAGAACTATATCTCGTGGATGCTGATGGTGGCGTCGCGAAAAACCTTACGAACAATCCCGAGAAGGACTACTTTGGGAGATGGAATCCCGTTTATTTTTTGCGTTCTGTGGAACCGCAGGATAAGCACTTCACTACCCTTGGCGCCATCAAACGCACCAGTTTGATGCAGAATTTCCCAAATCCCTTCAACCCTGAAACATGGATACCCTACTATCTCGCTGATGCTGCTACTGTGACCGTGCGGGTCTACAACGTTAAGGGTGAGTTAATACGGTCTATCGATGTTGGAAGGCAGGCGGCAGGGGCTTACACAACACGCCAACGCGCAGCCTACTGGGCTGGCAAAGACAACACCGGACAATCCGTGGCAAGTGGAATTTATTTCTATCAACTGCTGGCTGACGACTTCTCCGAAACTCGACGAATGGTAGTGATGAAATAGGAGGACAAGGAATTAACAATGTGTTACAAAAGTATCATTACAGTGTTGGGGAGCCTTGTCCTGCTGTTCATCGGCTCGGCACACGCGCAGGTGCCAATTGCCTCCTTTATCTCCGACCGCTCTGGTGACGATGAGATTCACGTGGTGTATGATAACGGCGAGGTTAAGCAACTGACAAAGAACAAAGCCAAAGTGTTCACCCCCGAATGGTCGCCGGATGGCAATTACATCGTTTTCGATGCCAACGTGCGCGGTGGCGAGAGCTTTGATATTTTTATCATAGATCTCACCGACGCTCAAAATCCGAAACAGAAAAATCTGACCGGTCCGCCCGACGGGCCGGGATTAAAACTTTCTGGACCCCGATGGGATCCCGCTGGCGATTCGCGGATTCTTGTCTATTCCACAGGGCTACCAAACGCCAACGGCTGGGATATAGGATTCCTGACTTTAGATGCAAGAGGCAATTTTGATGGCTTAGTGAACATTACAAATGCGGATGGCGAAGCGGCGAACGCGGATTTGGAAGGGTCTTGGTCCCCCGACGGAACGAAGATTGTTTTTGAAAGCGAGCGCACGCTGGTAAAAGAGAGAGCTCAGTTCGATATTTTCATCGCCGATGCAGAAAAACGGGGTGCCGGAAAAAACCAGATAAACCTCACCGATCATGAGGCACCGGATCAGAGGGCACGTTGGTCACCTGATAGCAAAGCGGTCGTGTTTCAATCGAAACGAGACGGCAACTGGGAAATCTATACGGTTGGTATCGATGGGGAAAATCTCACGCGCATAACCGAAAATGATAAGACAGACCGGAACGCAGAATGGTCCTCCGGCGGTATTATCTTTGAAGCCCAGCGCGATGGCAATTATGAGATTTATCGCTCAGACCCCGACGGAAACAATCAGGTCAATCTCAGCAATCACGAAAAGAGTGATCAGAAACCCATTTGGTCCGCCAAAGGGAAGCGAATCTTATTTGAATCTAAACGCGATGGCAAGCGGGAGATCTACATGATGCTTGCCGATGGGACTGGACTGAAGAATCTCAGTAACGATCCTGGCAATGACAGCGATGCGAGATGGAATCCTCAGTTTGAACTCCGCGCGGTTGAGCCACAGCAGAAGTTTTTTACGACCCTTGCAAATATCAAACGCACCAGTTTGATGCAGAATTTCCCAAACCCCTTCAATCCTGAGACCTGGATACCTTACTATCTCGCTGAAGATGCTTCCGTCACCGTGCGGATCTACAACGTTAAGGGCGAGTTGATTCGGTCCATCAATGTTGGCAAACAGACAGCAGGGGCTTACACGAGCCAACAACGTGCTGCCTATTGGGATGGTACAGACGATACAGGACAGTCCGTGGCAAGTGGAGTTTATTTTTATCAGCTTTTGGTTGACGACTTCTCTGAAACCCGACGAATGGTCGTCATGAAATAAAATCGTGCAGGGAACTGCGTAAGGAAGGAAAAGGGCAAAGGAAAACCGTCACACTTTCCGTTGTATGCCCCCTATAGCGAACATTTTTCCCAATGGAAGGTCCTTGTTGACCTTTGATGCTATTTGCCCACAGTTCAATTTTTGTCTTCTAAGTTCTAAACTTCCAATCCAATCGAAAGGAGAAAACAATGTTGGGTAAACACTCTATAATATTTTGGGGCGGCATGTTATTGGCTCTTCTTGTCACCCTCAGCGTTAACACCACATCTGCACAGGTGCCTTTAGCATCTTTTCTTTCTGACCGCTCTGGTGAAGATGAGGTCCATGTGGTGTATGACAACGGCGAGATTAAGCAAGTCACAAATCATAAGGTGAAGACGTTGACCCCCGACTGGTCACCGGATGGTAAGTACATCGTCTACAGCGCAAATATTCGAGGTGGCGAAAATTTCGATTTGCGTTACGTAGATATGACGGACCCGGCAAATCCAAAAGACAAGGACCTGACGGGAAAAGATCTCGGTGTGAAATTGAATGAACCCGTATTTGCACCGCAAGGCGATCCACGCATCATGGTGTATGCTCAGACATTGCCGCAAGGCGCAAGTTGGGATGTTGGCTTCCTGACCTTGGAACAAGGCATCAAGCCCGGAAATTTGGTCAATATCACAAATGCAGAAGGTGAAGGCGTCAATAAGGATCAGGGTGGCTCTTGGTCGCCCGACGGCACAAAGATTGTTTTTGAGAGCAATCGTGATTTGATTGATGACAAATCTCAATTTGATATCTTTATTGCTGACGCAGAGGGACGAGGTGCTGGTAAAAATCAGGTCAATCTCACCAACCATGTTGCACCGGACGAGTGGGCACGTTTCTCTCCTGATGGTCTGCAGATCGTGTTTCAGTCGAAGCGTGACGGCAATTATGAGATTTATGTTGTGGATATTGATGGAGGAAATCTGACAAGGTTGACTGAACATGAGAAAACCGACAGACGCGCCGAATGGTCGTCCACCAACGTTATTGCCTTTGAAACCCAGCGTGATGGCAACTGGGAAGTTTATCGCATGGATCCGGATGGGAATAACAAGGTGAACCTGTCAAACCACGCAAAGGGCGATAATGGGGTCATCTGGTCGCCCAAGGGCAGCAGAATCTTGTTTGAGTCCAAACGAGACGGCAAACGAGAGGTGTATCTCATGGACGCGAACGGCGGCGGTTTGAAAAATCTGAGTAACAATCCCGGCGGCAACGACACCCATCCAAGATGGAATCCACAGTTCGAACTCCGTTCTGTTGAACCCCGCCAGAAGCGTTTTACATCTCTTGGCGAGGTTAAGCGCAGTGCCCTGTCAAAAGATTAAGCAAAGAGGAGAGAATGATGCTAAGAAAAAGTATGACCTTAATCTGCTTAGGCGTCGTTCTTGGCTCCTTGGGCGGCACCTTCGCACATGCGCAGGTGCCTATGGCATCTTTTCTTTGTGACCAAGGTGATGGTACTCAAGTTTGTGTGGCATACGATAATGGTGAAGTTAAGAAAGTCACAAACCTTAAGGCGAAAATCCTAAGCCTCAGCTGGTCACCCGATGGTAATTACATCGTCTACAGCGCAAATCCTCGAGGCGGAGAGCTTTTTGATTTGCGTATTATAGATCTGACAGACCCAGCGAAGCCAAAAGACGCCGACCTAACGGGAAAAGATATTGGTATAAAATTGAATGAACCTCAATTCGCACCGGCGGGTGACCCGCGCATCCTTGTGTATGCTCAGGGGCTGCCGAAAGGGGCAAGTTGGGATGTTGGCTTTTTGACCTTGAAAGACGGGATGAAGCCCGGAAATTTGGTTAATATCACAAATGCGGAGGGTGAAGGCGTCAACAAGGATCAGAAAGGTTCTTGGTCCCCTGACGGCACAAAAATTGTGTTTGAGAGCAATCGTGATTTGATTGATAACAAATCTCAATTTGATATCTTTATTTCTAGCGCAGATGGAAGAGGTGCCGGCAACCAACAAGTCAATCTGACCAACCATGTTGCGCCGGACGAATGGGCACGTTTTTCCCCTGATGGTATGCGAATTGTTTTTGGGTCGAAGCGAGATGGTAATTCGGAAATCTATGTTATGGATACCGATGGAAAAAATCTGACACGTTTGACCAACCACGAGAAAACCGACAGACGCGCCGAATGGTCGTCCACGGACGTTATTGCCTTCGAAACTCAACGGGATGGAAACTGGGAAATTTACCGCATGGATCCCGATGGAAATAACAAAATCAACCTTACAAACCATGAAAAGGGCGATAATGGGGTCATCTGGTCCCTCAAAGGCAGAAGAATGTTGTTTGAGTCCAAACGAGATGGCAAACGCGAGGTATATGCCATGGATGCCAATGGCGGTGACCTTAGAAATCTGAGTAATAATCCTGATGGCAGCGATACCCATCCAAGATGGAATCCACAATTCGAGCTGCGTTCCGTGGAACCACGCCAGAAGCGTTTTACAACTCTTGGCGAGGTTAAACGGGGGGTGCTGTCGCAGGATTAGGCGAATAAAACAGGCACATGGGTTGTTCCCAATGCAGCATAAACTCTGAGAAAGGAGAATCGTAACTATAGAAATGCATAAATTAACACATTGCACAAAATCTGATTTTAACTATTTTTTTGCATGTTTAATCCTGATTGGTCTGTTATCCATAACCGGTAGCGTTTTGGCAGCGGATGACAAATGGGAAAGAAAGGAAAACATGCCGGAGTCGTCAAGGTGTTGTACGGCTGCTGCCAGCATCGGTGGCAAAGTCTACGTCATCGGCGGGGTCGAAGTCAATCGAGCACCGCACATCCCGAACCCCGGTGACCTGACACTCGACCGCGTTCAGGAGTATGATCCTGTAACCGATACCTGGGCACCGAAGCGAGATATGCCAACCACAAGAGCACGCATGACAGCTGTGACGTTCGATGGTATGATTTATGTGTTTGGAGGCGCTGAGAGACGTGGCGGCAAGGTACTTGACGCAGTAGAGGCATTCAACCCCGAAGCAGGAGAACGGGGAGCGTGGAAGAAACTCGCAAAGTTACCCCAAGCGCTCTCAGCAGCTTCCGCAGCCGTGGTGGGTGACAAAATCTATGTCGTCGGCGGTTGGGATAAGGGCGCACAGAACGAAGTGTACGGCACCGTTTTCGAGTATGATCCGAAAGAAGATAAATTTGATCAGAAAAGGGATATGCCTACACCAAGAGGTGGTCTTGGAGTCGCCGCATTTCAGGGAAAGCTTTATGCGATAGGTGGATGGAATTTTGAAGAGGTTCTAAGAACTGTTGAAGTCTACGATCCTGCGACAGATACATGGGAAGAAAAGAAACAGATGCCAGTTGCGAGAGCCCTCTTTGGGATTACAGCTTTGAGTGGTCGAATCTTCGCAATCGGTGGATTGACTACATTTCACGATAATCAAAATGATGAGGTACTCAAAAGAGTAGATGTATACAATCCAGCCATCGACGAGTGGGTCATTGACGAAGCCATTCCACTACCCCGAGGCAGAGCCGGGGTTCCTGCCACCGTAGCAGGAGGTAAGATTTATGTGCCGGGCGGCCGAGCTGGAATACAATCGTTCCCATCAATTTACGAGTACACGCCGGGATCCCTCTCTGTTTCTCCGCAAGACAAGCTAACGACGGTGTGGGGGAAACTCAAGAAACCGTAGTCCGTTGATGCGTGATAAAGAAATTTTCAGCGAGAAAATCAAGATTGGCGTAAGGTTGACCGATTATCGATTCCTGCGCCAACTTTCGGTTTATATCTGCCCGGCTCCAGTTGCACAATGTTTTGATATAACTGAGGGGTGCTCATAAATAGGTTAGAACTCGCACAGTTGAGCGTTTGAAGTGGTGTGTTCCATGATTGATAGCGTGATGCCCGATGAATCCCCGACTTATCGGGACAGGCGGGCAACTACAGAAATCTTAAGCGGCTGCAGGGAACACAGATCTGCGTTCCCTACATAGGGGTTGGTCCTGCCAAGGCATCGGGCGGGGAGACCTCGCCCCTACGTTTGCAAAGTTGACTTTGTCTGGATCGAGCGATGATATGCATTGAATAATGAGCAGCTCTCATATAACTAAAGCCCATTCTACCCTGCGAATCCCGTAGCCCTGAAAAGGAAGTGATGAACCTGAACGAAAACGGTGAGGCTAAACAGCCAGCCGCCTCTCGTATTTCCATAAAATCAATTCTGTTTGGATTGCTGCTGATGCCGTTTTGTGCCTATCTCGTGGCACTTGAGGAGATGATTTGGCACTCTCTCCACTGGACATCCATGTCCCTGCCTCAACTCTCCATCTTTTTTCTGTTTTTCTTAATTCTCATCAATAAGGGTGTCGGGCGGTTGATGTCAAGAGACCCGTTCTCACAAGCAGAATTGTTGATGATTTATTCCACTCTTTCTGCAACTACGGCATACACTGCGCATGACAACATGGTTTGCATGATGGGGGTGCTTACACACGCCTTTTTCTACGCCACCCCAGAAAATGAATGGGCAGCACTCTTTCACAAACACCTCCCGGACTTGCTCGTTATCCGTGATCCCAATGCAGTGAATTATTTCTACCGCGGTGAATCGTCTTTTTTTGCGAGCGGATTCTATCAGTTCTGGATTGAACCTGCGATCGGTTGGTCCTTTCTACTTGCTCTCCTTTTTTTTATGCTGCTCTGCATCAACGTCATCCTCCGGAAGCAGTGGATTGAAAACGAGCGGCTCGCGTATCCCATCATTCAGATTCCGTTAGAGATGACCGATTTGCGCTCTGGTTTCTTCCGCAACCGGATGATGTGGATCGGCTTCACCGTTGCTGGGGTGATAAGCCTTCTCAACGGTCTGAACTTTCTCTATCCGAGCGTTCCGCGCATACCGATAAAAGAGCCACACTACGATCTAGGCGTCTACTTCAACGAGGAACCGTGGAACGCTATAGGTACACTGCCCCTACGATTTTATCCGTTTCTGATCGGTCTCTCGTTTCTGATCCCCTTAGACCTCACCTTCTCGACTTGGTTTTTCTTTCTATTCCGCAAATTGGAGCGATTGGTCGGTGCGATGGTTGGCTGGAGCACCATCCCCCAATATCCATTCTTTGGTGAACAAGCCACCGGTGCTATGATAGGGCTATGCGTTACAGCACTCTACTTAGGTCGCAGGCATTTTCTTGAGGTTTTCAAAAAGGCGGTCGGTCTCGAATCCACGCTTGACGACTCAAATGAGCCGATGCGCTATAGAACCGCGTTGCTCTGTTTAATTGGTGGCATGATTGCGCTGATGCTATTCTGCGGTCACTTGGGGATGTCCGAATGGCTTGTGCCCCTGTTTTTCGCTCTTTACTTCATGATTGCCACGGCACTGACACGTATGCGTGCGGAGTTAGGTCCTCCCTTGCACCCGATCCGGTTAGTGAATCCACAAGTTATCCTTGTGGCAGCGCTTGGGACCCGGAGACTCGGCACAGCCAATCTAACTATGTTTTCTCTGCTTTTCTGGTTCAACCGGTACAACCGTAGCCATCCGATGCCGCACCAGTTGGAAGCATTCAAGTCAGCAGAACGCACCCACGCTAGCACGAGTCGCCTTTTCTGGGCGATGATGATCTCTCTGGTTATCGGTCTGCTCGTTTCATTCTGGATCTTCCCCGTTGTCCTTTATCAATACGGTGCTTCAACCGCTGGAGAATTGTTGGGCGCAGGTTGGCAGGCGTACAATAGCCTCGGTGGTTGGTTGCAATACCCACGTCCCCCGGACCCCGTTGCTGGCAGCGTTATTGGTGGGTCACTAATCTTTTCTATGTGGATGTCGTGGATGCGAATGCGTTTTTTATGGTTTCCATTCCACCCGGGTGGGTATATTCTGGGGGTCAGCTCCGGGACAATCGACGTCTACTGGTTCGCGCTTTTCGTCTGTTGGTTGATAAAACTGTTGGTACTCAGACACGGCGGAGTCAAAACTTATCGGAAGGTCCTACCGTTCTTCATGGGATTGGTGGTAGGCGATTTCATCGTCGGCACGTATTGGGGACTGCTGAGTATTATCTTGGGCACGCCCCTGTATACAACGTGGTTCTGAGGCAACAAAGCAGCCATTGATCTCGCGTTTCATCCACTCTGTCTCTCATCCTCAGAGTCTTTCAACTCTAATTCCGATAGATATTTATCAGTTCGATAGCGCGGCTAAGTCCAACGAAGCAGTAGATTATAGCCTGCGTTAGCACGGAAGATCATCCTCACCAGTTCAAAAATAGGTCCTCAACCCGATAAGCACTTGCCACTCCGAGAAGGCTATACATAATGAAGCAGGTTGAAGCCTCCCGCCTCTCAATCAAAGCAATCCTGTTTGGACTACTGCTAATGCCTCTGTGCCTATACCTTGTGGCACTTGAGGAGATGATATGGCACTCCCTCCACTGGACCTCTATGTCTCTCCCGCAGCTTTCGATCTTCTTCCTATTTGTATTAGTTTTAATCAATAAAGCTGGTGGGAGGTTTATGTCGAAGGAGCCTTTCTCACAAGCGGAGATGTTGATGATCTACACCACAGTCTCCGCAACAACGGCGGTCACTGCGCACGACAATATGGTTTGCATGATGGGGGTTATACCCCACGCTTATTTTTACGCGACACCTGCAAATGACTGGGCAAACCTCTTTCATAGATTCCTTCCTGATGTCTTGCTTGTCCAAGATCCTGACGCTGTTGAGTATTTCTACAAAGGCGAATCTGCCTTCTGGGCAACGGGTTTTTATCGATTCTGGATTCGACCCGCCATCGCGTGGTCATTTCTGATTTCAGTCCTCTTTTTTATGCTAATCTGTATTAATGTCATCCTTCGGAAGCAGTGGATTGAAAATGAAAGACTCGCCTATCCGATTATCCAGATCCCCATGGAGCTGACAAGTCCGACCCAAGGTCTTTTTCGTAATCGACTTATGTGGATAGGTTTCAGTGTTGCAGGCGTAATCAGCCTCGTCAACGGTGTGAGTTTCATATATCCGAAAATTCCCCATTTCCCAATCAAGGAACCAACCTACAATTTGGGTGTCTTGTTCACAGAAGAACCGTGGAATGCCATTGGTGCTTTGCCGATGCGATTCTACCCATTTCTCATTGGGCTATCCTTCTTAATACCTTTAGACCTCACCTTTTCGACTTGGTTCTTCTTTCTGTTTCGTAAGATGGAACGATTGCTCGGCGCAATGATGGGTTGGAATACGTACCCACGTTACCCATTCTTTGGTGAACAAGCTACCGGGGCGATGATCGGGTTATGTGTGATGACACTCTACATGGGGCGCCGGTATTTCTGGGAAGTCTTCAAGAAGGTCATCAACGTGAAATCGGAGCTTGACGATTCCGATGAGCCGATGCGCTATCGGACAGCGGTACTTAGCTTTATCGGTGGAATGGTTGCGTTGATATTCTATTGCAACAGTTTGGGGATGTCTCGATGGCTTGTACCAACATTTTTTGGACTCTACTTCATGATTGCGACGGCGCTTACCCGAATACGGGCTGAACTGGGTCCGCCCTTACATGCGATAGTCCTCGTGAACCCACAGGTGGTTCTCATTTCTGCCTTCGGAACGCGTAAAATTGGTGCGCCGAATCTCACCATGTTTTCGCTATTTTATTGGTTCAATCGGTTGAACCGCAGTCACCCAATGCCCCACCAATTGGAGGCATTCAAGTCGGCCGAAGGCACCGGTGCAAATACCAACAGGCTTACATGGGCAATGATGGTCTCTCTAATCTTTGGCGTCCTTCTGGCGTTCTGGATTTTCCCGATGGTGCTTTACCGCTACGGCGCGTCAACCGCCGGGGAATTGTTAGCGGCAGGAACCCAAGCGTGCAATAGCCTTAGCGGCTGGTTACTGAATCCTAAGCCACCAGATACTTTAGGGGCGGGTATCATCGGGGGATCGGCAGTTTTCTCAATAATAATGGGTTGGCTGCGGATGCGCTTTATATGGTTTCCGTTTCACCCGGCGGGATACATACTTGGCATCAGTTCAGGAACTATTGACGTGTACTGGTTCGCGCTCTTTGTGTGCTGGGCGATAAAACTGCTGATTTTAAAACATGGCGGGGCGACAGCCTATCGGAAGGTGGTTCCATTTTTCATGGGATTGGTGGTTGGTGATTTCATTGTCGGCACTTATTGGGGATTGATGAGTATCGTTTTCAAAACCCCCCTTTATACAACTTGGTTCTGACAAAAAAAACGGGAAAACAAGAGAATACCCCTTTCTCGCTTTCCCGTCTGGCTTATCTGTTAGCGTTGGTATGCTACTAGCGCACTGCAGCAATAACTCACGGATTCAGTCGGTGCGCCCACTCGATTACCCGCTCCCTATGTGCGTCACCGCCCCCGCTGTGCATGTCGTAGGGGTAATATCGGATCTCCTTCTCGCAGGTGAGGTGATTATAGGTCGCATAGACGGTCGAGGGCGGACAGGTTGTGTCCCGCAATCCAACTGAGACAAGCGTCGGACAGGTTATCCATGGTGCCAGGTTCATATTGTCGACGTAACTTAACGTCTTCATCCCCTGCTCTTCCCGCTCAGGATAGCGGATGAAGTAGTTGTTCAACTCGCCGTATTGGTTCTCTCGCGCCATCTTGACAGCATCGGGATAGTAGCATAGGAAAGGCACCATCGGCATTGCGATGGCGGGTCGGTCATTCAGAGCTGCAACAGCAAGACTCATGGCACCGCCCTGTGAACCACCTAGCACACCAATCCGATCGGGATCTACCTCCGGCCGCTCCGCGATAAAATCGACACCCCGTACCCCATCCATATAGGCGAAACGGTAGAGGTATTCCTCCTTGTTCATGATACCTCGCGTCATCCAGCCGAGCCCATGTCCGCCTTCATATTCGGTCCAGTCCGGAGCTTCACCCCGTCCGCGTACATCCATTGCTAACACAACGAATCCCATCAGTGCCCAGGGCAGGTGGGTTGAGATTCTATCGCGATAGCCGTGATAGCCGTGGTAGATTACCAATGCCGGCCGGGGTCCAGGTTCTTCAGGAATGAAAAACCAACCGCCTGCCCGCGGCGGTTGATCACTTCCACCTGCAAATCCATCAAACGTCGCCGAAAACACCTGAACCCGTTTCACGGGATAATCAATAGGAACCAATTCAGGGTTTAGCGGCTGTGCCGCACTCTCCGCTTTCGTGCGATCCCAAAATTCTTCAAAGTCGGGCTGCGCGGTGCGGGCTGGCTTGTAGTTTTCCAACTCTTCTAATGGTAAGTCAAATGTCCACATGTTATAGGTCTCCTGTTATCGCACAAACTGAAGGACGGTAGTAACGCCCATTCCTTCCGATTGCGTTACGGATTTAACCGTTCTTGCATCCAGCGAATCAATTCTTCGATGCCTGCGCCGTGCCCATCGTAAGGCAGCACTTTTAGCTCCTTTTCGCCCTCGATTAGGTTGTAGATACCCACTGAGTCTTGAGGCGGTGCGGTGTTGCCCTGTAGACCGAGCGGGAACAAGGAAGGGCAGTTGACCCGGTGAGCGATGTTGACTGGGTCGAAGTAGCTCAAGGTCTTCCAGACGGTATCTTCCTGCTCCGGATAGCGTGTCAGATAAATCTTGACTTCCTCTGCAGCGGTGCTGCTGGCGCTGATAACATGTCGTTCCCAATTGCAGGGATAGGGGCCGACTGGCGCAATTGTGTTGACCTGTCGGTTAAATGCTGCTGTCCACAGAGCAATAAGCCCGCCTAGTCCATCTCCAATTATCCCAGCCCGATCCGGATCAACCTCCGCTCGTCCGTTAAGAAACTGAACCGCTCGAAGTCCATCGGCGATGCAACCCCGCAGATAGTATTCCTGTGGATCCTGGATGCCTTGGGCGAAGTAACCTTTGTTATTGCCCCACGAGTAGTGGGTCAAGTCGGAAGAATCTCCGTGGCCCCGAATATCTGGCACGAGCACCACAAATCCCTGAAGTGCCCACGTCAGATGTGTGCAGATACGTCCCCGAAAACCGAGGTAATCGTGCCAGCGGATGAGCGCGGGAAGTTTCTCCGATGTGGATGTAGTCGGCACGAGTAGCCACGCCTGAATGCGGCCACGATCAAAGGCGTCGAACGAGACCTGATACGCGGATATCTTCTTTGAGGGATAATCCACAGCAGTGACTTCTGGGTTCAGCGGTTGGGATTGGGCAAGCGACTGCGTTTCCTCCCAGAATGCATCAAAATCATCCGCCTCTGTGCGTTCCGGTTTCTCGGTAAGCCATGCTTCGATTTGGCGTTCCCATAGTGGCATAAATAATCTCCTTCTATTGGTGTAAGCCGTATAGGGAACAACGGGGGTCCGTTAGGCAACTGAATCTACCCCGATTTATCGGAATCAAGAAACGTGCACCCACCCGAAACCGTTGTTCCCCGCTATTACAGTAACCGATGTTCTTAAGCCGTCAGGACTTCTCTCAACCGATCGGCAAGGACCTGTGCATCATCTTCGACGAGATTCCCTACAGCAATGTGCAGTGAACCGTTACCCCCGTGCAGAACAATGCTCGGATCTCCATCAAGCAGGGTAGCGGCTATCTCGCTAGCAGTTTTGCCCGCTGCCCCCTCGTCCAAGTTTACCACAAGCCCATTACCGAGCGTCCGTTCATCCGTCACCGGCTGACAGGTGATATGAGGGACACCATCAAGTGCATCTTGAATAGCGCGCGCTTTCCAGCCGTGCTCGCTGATTCGTGCGGCGTGATCCATGGAGAACCACTCTCGCAACGCAGCCACAACAGCGACAATCTCCTGACGGTCAAGTTTCAGCGGTCTGCCAACCGACCGAGACAGCTGTGTTTCATAGCCGATGAAACTATGCACAAACGCAGCGTCTACCAGATCTCTACGGCCACACAGTACGCCCGTCGAATTGCACGCCCCAAAGTATTTCGCACCGTATCCGATCAGGTCCGCACCCGCCGCAGGATAACGGCGCATCTGATCCAGCGGATAAACTTGGCTTGCCGCATCGACGATCACCGGAATATCGTGGGCATGGGCAATGCTAATCACCTCTTCCAACGATACAACCCCTGCACCGCCCCCGGGTGCAACGTAATGGATAGCAGCAGTGTTCTCGTTGATGGTAGCTTCCACCTGCTTCGCGGTGGTATGCTCGTCGCCAGCCTCGATCATTTTGGCACCAAAAACGGTTATACACCGGTCATAATGATATCGCTGTGATTTTTGGATGATGATTTCGTTCTTCATGCCGGTCGTATCCGGGAGTTGCTGAATCTTGTCGGGATCATTTCCAGCCATGCAGGTTGCCGAACTCAGCGCAAGTGCAGCCGCACAACCGGGCGTCACCAAAGCTGCTTCGCCTTCCAGCAGATCGGCGATAATGTCGCCCGTTTTCTTGAGCAGATCCTCCATGTCAGCGAAGTATCGGCTGGCATGATTCATCGCCGCTTGAACCCCCGGTGACGGACGGGAACCGCCATATACTGTCATGAAACCCATTGCATTGATAACAGGCTTGACGCCCAAATCTCGGTAAACCGTAAGACCGTCGTTACTCATTGGTGTCCTCCTTACCCTGTATCAACAGGGGAATAAATTTATGGTTAGAACGTGGAAAAGGAAATTGATCAATTTGATCAACCGTAATCCAGCGATAATCTACAGCATCGTTCAGAACAACCTCGCCGGATTGGTAATGACAACGAAAAACATCCATCACAGTTTTAAAGTGGGTGTAGGCATGCTTGACGCGGGTCAGGTACTCGATTGGTTCAACAAGAAGGTTCGTCTCTTCTCGAATTGCGCGAATACAAGCTTTTTCAGGGGTTTCTTTGCCCCGGATTTTTGCGCCGGGGAACTCCCACAACCCACCAAGTAAACCATCCGGTTTACGTTGAGTAATTAAAATCGAGTCCTTTTTGTGGACGACTCCTGCAACGATATGATATTCGGGTAAGGGTTTTGATTTCTTCCTTACCGGAAACCCCTCTTGTTGAGCGGTTCTAAATGCACGACAAGCCGTATTCACTGGACAAACAATACAGGTTGGCGATTTCGGACGGCAAACGGTTGCCCCCAATTCCATCATCGCCTGATTGAAAATCCCCGGTACGTTGTGGTTGAGCAGCAGATCCGCTTTCTCTTGAAAAACCTTTGCCGACGCGGATTGATTAGTCGGCGTCTCAATCAGAAACAGTCGCGCAAGGACCCGTTTCACATTGCCATCCACGACGGCGTAGGGAGCATTAAACGCAATGCTTTGTACCGCGGCGGCGATGTACTCTCCTACCCCGGGCAGTTTTCGGAATGTCCCGTAATCGGTGGGTATCTCACCTTTCAGATCTTTTACGACAATTCGAGCGGCTTTGTGGAGATTCCGCGCTCGGGCATAGTACCCCAACCCTTCCCACGTTTTCAGCAGATCCTGTAGTGCAGCACTTGCCAGACTTTCTACATCGGGGAACCTATTCAGAAAATCCTGATAGTACTCCAGCACCTTTTTCACCTGCGTCTGTTGCAGCATCACCTCCGAAACCCAGATACAATAGGGATTTTCTGTTTCACGCCAAGGGAGTTGGCGCTGATGGGTACCAAACCACGCGAGAAGGTTTTTGCGGAATAGACTAATCTCTTTGGAGGTCATCATACCGACCACTGAATGACTCAGGAGTTAATCATACATGAAATTCCAGAACATCGCCGTCGTAGACCACATCGTCGCGACTGACAGTCTGTCCATCGTACCAGTTATCGCCCCAAATCCGTGCAGACTTAAAATCTTGAGCGAACTCTTTGTGCAATGCCATCGCTGCCTCAATAACCCTGCTCCCATTCGGAAGTACGATAGGATCTTCGTAATCAACGGGTTTGGCTGGAGACTTTGTGTAAACGCGGGAGATACTGAGTTGTTGATAAACCACTTCTTGCAATTGATCGAGTCCTTCGCCGGTGATAGCAGAGAGCGGGTGGATCTGGAAATCGTCAGAATAGAATTCGCGCAATATGTCTAATCGATCCTCAGCACCGTCTTCGTCCACCTGGTTAGCAATGAGCAGGGTTGTTTTGGTGAAATTCGCGCTAAACCCTTCCTCCGCATCATCTAGCGGTTCTTTGATTCCCGCAATTTGAATCTTTGCTTCGGTCAACCTTGATTTAATGATTTCCACTTGATCTAGGAGTTCATCGCTAGCAAGACTTACAACGAGGAAGACGAGATCCGCATTCCTCACAATATCAAATACCCACGGCTGTACGAAGTCTTGTGTGATTGGCGGTGTGTCAACCAGTTGGAATTGGATGTTCTCATAAGCCAACATCCCGACGCTGGGTTCTTGAGTCGTATACGGCGTTGGGGAGACAACCGGTTTTGCTTTCGTGAAGCTGGCGATAATTTGTGACTTACCGACGTTAGGAGTGCCAGTTAGCACCAGTTGGCCCGCACCTTGCTTGGGCACGTGATAACTGTGTCCTTTCTTCGACTGTTTCTTTCCGGAGGCTTTCCTGAGTTTTGAAATGCGAGAACGAAGATCCGCGCGAACCTTTTCGGTGCCCTTATGCTTGGGCGTGATTCGCGTCATTTCCTCCAATAACTGGAGTCGCTCCTCGTCGGTCCCTGCGGCCTCGAGTTCATGTTTCAGTTTATAGTATTCGGGAGGGAGATTTGCTGGCATAATCGTCTCCGTACATAGGGGAATTTTGGGGATTTGGACCTATCTCTTTTTCCTATCTGTAAGTGTTCCTATACCCCACAGCCATAAGGAGATTATAAGGGATATAAAAAGGAAGATCAAGGAAAAAATCAGAGTGTAGACCCCGCGCCAATAGGGAGAAAAATTCCCTCTTTTCCTTTACAGAGGCGCGGTGAAATGCTATACTAGGTTAAGTATTTTATACACATGTGGCGGCGCTGGGATTATGTTTATCTAATAGTTCGTTGGCGAGGAAACCCCGCCCCTGCGTGAGCCCGGTGGGTTCTTGACGACCGGCAGCTTGCACTATGAATAACCGTGCATGTCGCCCCGCTGGGACTTTGCGTGGCAGCTTGAATAATACGATTATCGAGTGTACATCCCACATTAGATCTCTCATAAGTTGACACAACCCAATATGGTGGTACTTGATGAATTTTTTAATCTACCCCGCAGTCGGTGAAGATGAATTACGAGCCATTCAATCAGTTTCAAGTACAGTTGACGTGCAAAACATTGAAAACGAAACAGAGGTACTTGAAATCATTAGCGAAGTCGATGCCATGTACGGTCGAATCACCCCAGAGCTGTTAGCGCGGGCGAAAAAACTGCGCTGGATTCAAACCCCGATGGCAGGTCTTGAGCACTATATGTTCCCTGCACTGGCAGAGAGTGACGTAACGCTGTCCAATATGCAGGGCATTTACAGTGACAACATCGCAGACCATGTGATGGGATATATCCTGATGTTCTCGCGCGGCTTTCATATCTTTCTACGCCAACAACTTGAAAGAAACTGGTCAAGTAATGTCCCCGTCCTTCACCTCGCGGATCAGACGCTTGGAGTCATCGGGCTTGGCGGGATTGGGGCTGCGGTGGCAAAACGGGGCGCGGCGGCTGAGATGCGAGTCATCGCAACCAACGCAGTAGAAGTCGAAAAACCTGACCACGTTGACGCATTATGGGGTATTGACCGGTTGGACGACCTCCTAACGGAAGCCGATTTCGTGGTTAGTTGCGTACCCCACACGCCCGAAACCTTTAAGCTGCTTAACACTGACCAGTTTACGCAGATGAAAAAAACAGCATATCTGATCAATATCTCGCGGGGCGTTGTCGTAGATCTTGCAGCCTTGACAAGTGCTTTACAGGCGGGTGAGATCGCCGGTGCCGGACTCGATGTGTTTGAGACCGAACCGCTTCCCGCTGATCATCCACTTTGGGATATGGAGAATGTTATTATCACACCACATACTGCGGGATCAGGACCCCATACGGCAAAACGACGCATCGAGGTGGTAACTGCAAACCTTCGCCGATACGTCGCAGGTGAACCGGTGGAGAACGTAGTTGACAAGAATCGCTGGTGCTGATGTATAACTGTTCGCAACTTGGGGGATATATCTATGGAATGGATTTACAAGAAAAGTGGGGCGATATTTAAGCGCAAGCAAGTCCATCTTCGGGAGCAGGGACCGGTAAGTGCATCTCAGACACAGTTGTCGCGCCGAGCGTTTCTCAAGGGTGCGACAGGGATTGCAGCGGCCGCTCTTACCGTGGATCAATTTACCGGTTGGTGCGAAGCGGCGCCCTTCAGAGAATACATTCCATACGATGCCTCACGAGACGCACATTACGGTCACCATTTCGGCTGGATTGAACATCACCGTCCATCGCCTGATTCGATTGGCGAAAAGTTTGTCTTTGTCCGACTGAAATATCCGGGCGGAGATTGGTTTACGAACGCGGTGAATTATTATCGGTGGCCCGCTGATACAAAGTTCACAGAGCTCCTCGCAAGATACACATCAATTGACGTTGAACTTCACGAGAACCCACAGTATGTTTCGATCGCAGAGGATGACATCGATCATTTATGTAGCTATCCCTTCATTTTTATGACAGGGCATTTAGGTGTTCGCTTTTCCGATGATGATATCCGAAAATTACGGGAATATTTGGAACGCGGCGGTTTCCTCCATGTGGAAGATTGTGACATCCGCGTCAACCGGATGCGCCCTGCGGTGTATCGCCTGATGCAGCAGGTTTTTCCAGACAAAAGGTTTGAACGGCTTGATATGAGCCATCCAATCTATCACACCCTCTATGATCACGATGAGTATCTCGGCGGTGACAAGCTGGTCACACCGGATGCAGATTTCGATGAAGCGATCATGATTGATGACCGGGTTGCAGTTTATTTTTGTCCAAGCGATCTTAACTGTGCGTGGGAGGGACGGGTGTGTGAACCGGGCGGTGAAGAACAGCGGCGATGGGCATTTGAGCAGGGCATGAACGTTGTTACGTACGCTCTCACACACTAAAGGAATTAATTATGATAAGTTTCGATCAATCGAAGAAGCGGCTTGCTGATTTTGCGAAGTATCTACCCGGCGGAGTCAATAGCAACTTTCGGCTGGGCATGTCCCCGACTCCACTTGTCTTCGAACGAGCCGAAGGACCTTACCTCTACGATGTCGATGGCAACAGACTAATCGATTACTATCTGGGGATGGGGCCGATGATCTTAGGGCATAATCCTGAACCAGTACTCAACGCGGTGAGGGCGCAGCTTGAACACGGGATTCTATATGCCGGTCAGAGCGACATTGAGTTTGAAGCGGCGCGGCTGTTTTGCGAAATTGTACCGTGTGCGGAGATGGTGCGCTTCAACTGTTCGGGGAGTGAGGTGGTTCAGGCAGCTTTGCGACTGGCTCGTGCTGCCACGGACCGTTCCATCATCATCAAGTTTGAAGGTCATTACCACGGCTGGCTCGACAATGTACTGTGGAGCATCGCCCCTACACCCGATCAATTTGGTCATGAAGACTCACCGACCCCAATTCCTGCGAGCGCGGGACAGGATTTGGCAGCTGGCCAGCACATTGAGGTGCTTCCTTGGAACAACCTCCCTTTATTGACAGATCGTTTACGACGTGGCGATGTGGCGGGGGTGATTATGGAACCGGCGATGTGCAACACGAGTGCGATTGCGCCCGCACAAGGATATCTGGAGGGGGTGCGCAAGGTTTGTAATGAGACAGGGACCGTTCTCATCTTTGATGAAATCATTACCGGTTTCCGACTTGCTCCCGGGGGCGCGCAGGAGTATTTCGGGGTTACCCCGGACCTAGCAACTTTTGGCAAAGCGATCGCGAACGGTTTTCCGGTCTCGGCGTTCGCAGGACGGGCGGATTTGATGGAGCAGATGGCAACCGGTGGTGTCTTGCACGGTGGTAGCTATAACGCATTACCGGCGGCGATGGCAGCTGTCGTTGCAACGCTGAACGAAGTAAAAAGACCAGAGACCTCCAACCTCCTCGAATTACAGGGCAAAAAACTGATGACTGGGATTAAGGATGCTTTGGCTGATGCGGGTGTCGAAGCACAGGTGCAAGGTTTCCCCCAAATCTTCCACGTTGCTTTGGGTGCTGGTTCGCCGTTTTCTAACTACCGCGATTCCTTAGCGGCAGACAAAGCGCGTTACGTTAATTTTACAACGGTTCTACTCTCTCACGGGGTCCGCGCGCTCGAACGCGGGGCTTGGTTCCTCTCTGCCGCGCACGACGATGGGGTGATTGACGAGACCATTAATGCTGTTGCAGCAGCAGCCAAGGAATTATCGTAAGAGGAGCAGTAGAGTTTCGAATGGTGTGTGATAGATAAGGACAGGCTCCATGAACGTTGGCACCCACAAACAACTCTTTATCGACGAACGCTTCTTTCAGACTCGCGAGGGTATCGAGTTGTGCATGAATCCACCTGTTCAGGATCCCACACCTGTGCTCATAGCGGACCAACCGTGGGAGGCAAAGGGCATAGGTGCTTACAGCACAGCCTTCCGCGAACCCGACGGCAGATTTCGCCTCTGGTATGATGCGCTTCTCGGCGTTGGGACGCCTCAAGAGAGTGCCCGCCGCCTGTGTTACGCCGAATCAGAGGATGGCCTCCACTGGGAGAAACCGTCGCTCGGTCTTGTCCCCTTTCGTGGTTCCACTGCAAATAACATCGTTGCTCCTCTCCTTGAACGCCAGAGCATGCAGGGAGCCACTGTGTATCGCGACGAACGCGCCTCGGCTGATGAACGTTACAAGTTGTGGAGCAAGTTCCGTCCTACTGACTCTCAGATCGCAGCGGATATTCGGAGCGGACTCTGGGCGATGCACTCGCCCGACGGTATTCACTGGCAGGCGTATCCCAACCAGCCTAACCCACCTAACCAGTCGTGTGATACTCAGAATATGTTTTTCTGGGACGATACCATCAAATGCTACGTCGGCTACACACGAGTTAGAGAGACCCAAAGCTCCGAAGAAGCTGCCCTCGCCGGCAAAGTCGCTTACCGGAGTATCGGCCGCATCACCTCGCCCGATTTCCGCAGTTGGTCGAGCACTCAGATTGTTCTGGAGGCAGATACAGAGGATTTAGCTATCCCCGTGCCTTCACAGTCTGATGACCAGCGTCCGAGCATCGACTACTACACCAGTTGTGCAATGAAATACGAAAGTGTCCAAGATGTGTATCTGATGTTTCCCTCAGTCTACTACCACTGGGGTGAGAATGGTTTTCCCGCAACCATGGATACACAGCTATTGACCAGCCGCGATGGCATTAATTGGCGGCGTCAGGGCAACCGCCGTCCTTTCCTGCGACACGGGCTGGACGACGCGGTTTACAGCGGGATGCTTTTCGCCAATCCGTGGCTCATCCCTGTGGACGACGAACTGTGGCTGTACTATGCTGGCATGGCTCACAACCACGGTGCGGATCCTGACGATGTCGGGCGTTCCAGCAGCCTTTTTCGTGCACGCATACGCCAGGATGGATTCGTCTCTGTGGATGCGGGTTTTGGCGGCGGTGAGTTCATCACGCCGGTGCTCCAGTTTGGCGGCAATCGCCTTGAGCTAAATCTCGATGGAAGTGCCGGCGGCTGGCTCCAAGTCGAAATTCAGAACGCGGATGGACAGCCGTTGCCCGGCTTTAGGCTCACAGAGGCAGATCCAATGGTGGGAAACGCGATCGGTAAAACTGTGACATGGCAAGGCAAAGACGACCTGAGCGAACTTGTTGGTCAAACGACCCGGCTGCGCTTCGTTCTGCGCGATATGAAACTTTACGCCTTTCTTATAGTGAATTCGTACTCTCCAAAAATTAAGAAACCGTACTCAAGAATTATTACCCACGACCAAGATAGGGCTGCTCCACCGGCACCACCTTCGCTTCAAGCATATTCACATTCGGCGGTAAGGTCGCCATAAGTACCGCCGCTTGAGCCAATTCCTCCACCTGCATCAGATCTGTTCGTTCATCGCCCTCTGGTAACTCCCTGACCTGTGTGGCACCCGGGTGCAGACAACTCGCAACGATTCCATGCGGACGTCCCTCCAAGGCTGTCACCTGCGTCAGTCCCCAAATACCAAATTTAGAGGCGCAGTAAGGTCCCGCTCCGGGTCGAACCCGCTGTGCGGATATACTACCGATGTTGATAATACGTCCGCCGCCCTGCTGCTTCATAATCTGCATTGCTGCGCGCGTACACAGGAATGGCGCACGGAGATTGACCGAAAGCACGTTATCTAAGGCTTCCGTCGAAAGCTCGTCAAGCGGACCACCATCAAACGCCCCCGAATTGTTGACCAAAATATCTAAGCGTTTGAACGCTTCCATCGTGTGCTCAAACAGCGCTTCGATTTGTGCCTCATCGGTGACATCGGTCGGTACGGCAAGCACCGTCGTGCCACCCTCCCTTAGTTCATCGGCTGTCTGATTCAATTCTTGAACACCCCGCGCAGCTAACACAAGGGTTGCTCCTTCGTCTGCCAAGCCGCGTGCGATGCCCTTGCCAATTCCTCTGTTACCTCCTGTGATGAGCGCAACCTTATCATCTAGCTTACCCATTAGATACTCCTTTCGTTTTCCTCCGATGCTACGAAGTCATTATAGTAGATCTCAGAATTAATGAAACACTCCAAATTGGTAGGCGCTGTTTCCAACTGCGCCGTTTCAACTCAACCAACGGTGTGTATGCGGTGCGGTTAGAAACCGCACCTACCGGGGAGCGAAAGTGTCTCTTTATTTTTAGAATTCATTATAAACTGGATTGTTTACGCTCCACCAAGACTTGATGCTATTGATGTCCATGTTAAGGTGCTTGCAACTGCTCTTGAAGCACCCCCATCTCTTTTTTATTCAATCCTAACAGATAAATTGGGAGCGGCAACATCCAATCTGCGTGCATGTAGCGGTCGATCTTCATCTTCAGATCAGTGTTCTTGTGCATTAGTTCCAAGTGAAGTTCAGTAGAACGCGTACGCTCCGCTATGGGTTCCGAAATTTCCTTTGCATAGCGAGTGAGTTGTTTTATGCGCTTCTTCCTCGACACTCCCTCTTGGCGTAGCTTTTCATTCCGTTCAATCACTTGGGTTAGAATTTCTTGATAGCTTTCGACTGTAGCCTTGACCGCGGGCACGTCGGGAAATTCATTGAGAAAATCTTCGCTCCACTCTTCTAGCTGCACCTTTTTTTGCGCTAGGTCTGCTTCCAACTGGTCCTCTTGGGTTGTCCAGCGCGTTCCGAAATAGAAACCAGCCGTGATGAGCATAACTACGAGAACCGACACAATTAATCTCATTCTCGGTTTGGTAGATAGGATATCCATTAGCTCCAACTCCTTTAATAGTTCCAACACCTTTTTCCTAACACCGGTTTACTAGGGGAAGAAGCTATACAGCGGGGTGTTGGTTAGAATACTCAAGATGCTCCAGATAAACCCGACAATATAGTCCCCGAGCGCGACGCCCAGAAAGAAAGGCACCGCCCGGCGAAAGGAACCAAGCCCACCATATCGCAATATAATTGACTTAATCACCCAAGCGACAAAGATACAGGACCATAGGTTGAACATCCCCCAGCTATCCGCTGTCACATAGCCGAGCGGGTGGAGGGGCCACCATAGAAACCGTGTCCGTAAGAACATCAGCACCGCTGTCAATCCAAATCCACCGGCCATAAACGCAAGGGCGGGACCGTCAGCCTCCCGCGGGTAGTTCAGCCAATTTTCGAGTTGACCGTACGCCATACGTCCGTACCACAACGAATGTGGGTGGAAATGTGCGGAGTCATGCCCATGTCGGTAGAATGCGTCTAATAGAAACCAAAAACTGACAACCACTCCGATTGCCGTTGCAAGTAGAATAGCGATCGATGTATGACGCAGGTTGATATTGCGTCTTTCCGACATCTTGAACGCTTCCAGATGTTCCGGCATCGGATTAACCCAATAGGCACGATTGAAAAACATATACATCGAAAAGACGGTAAGCGTATTGGTAGTAAGTTGCCACGTGCCAAACCCGGTAACAATCATGGTGTGTGGATCGATACCCGGACGGTAACCGTGCCCGTGAACGATGAAGCCGAGCTCCGCACGCAATCGGGTAATCATAATCGATAGCAAAAAATAAATCGCAAAGAAAATAGGTATTACCCACAACGACATACCGGCTTTGTAAGAGAAGACGGTCAAGAAGATTATACCAAACACAATGCCTATCACCGCCAAACGATATGGCATCGGCTCACGGCGGTCATCCAGCTGAAAGCGGGAGTTAGAAGATGTGAATAGATGACGGACTAACCCGATGAAATGCGATCTACCGATCCAGAGCGCAAAAACCAGCAATCCCATATACACGCCGAAGCCTTGTTCAGCTGCATACGGAAAACGCGGAAGGTTCTGCCACCCCATCATATCGCCGATCATTAATTCGATCTTGTAGAGCCAGAAAAACGCCCAACATGAAAATAGGAGATCTCGCGGCATCATAAAACTCATGCCGATAACGAATGGGTAGAAAGAGACCCGGATTCCACCCCCGATCCCCTGTCGTTTGACAGGGATATACGGAATAACAGGGTAGACAGAATGGAGTAGATTAACGATACTAATCAGCGCGGCGATACTGAAACCGATCCACATAAGCCGATTCCTGAAGAAACGCAACCGCGGATTGGTCATCTCTAAGGGTAGTTGCGTCAGCGGGTAACTTAACCGTTCATGCTCAGTCCACTGAATCCGCAATAGTGTGTTGATGCAGAGGAGTACAAGCATCAAGACAAAGATGAACGCACTCCACGCGGCGATTGGAGTGAGCCATGCCTTCAGAAAACGGGCATTATATAGGCTTGAATCCCCTTCATAGTAGCCGAGTAGGGTTTTTTCGTCTGAAACGGTGAGCCACTCTGGTATATTCCGCCAAAAAAGATTGCGCCAGTCGTTTTCCGGGGTGGCAAACTGAAATGGATAGCTCATGATTGGCATTAAAATCTGCAGCATATCCCACGAACAGAGACAGGAAACGATGCACAACATGAAATGGACGGTCAACAGTTCCTGCTGAGAGATACCAAGTTTTGGAGAGAGCTTGTGGAGTACATATCCAATCAGCAAAAGCCAAAAAATGATAAAAATGACATTCGCCTGAGGATGGATGATTGTTGGGTAGCCAACGCGAACTACTTCGAGTTCAATAAGCCACCAAACATTGAAGGGAATGAGCACAAGGGCAAGTAGGAGGGACTTAAGCGTTAGACCGCTCTGGTAAGTGCCGGGCGTGTTTTGCATAAGGTCAATTCAGTTGGTCATTTTAGACGGTTGGGGTTCAACCTTCCAACCGGATTCGTCTGGGTTATCAATGTTATGGTGGATTCTAAAAATAAATGAACACTTTTGCCCCCGGTAGGTGCCGTGGTAGGTTGAAACGGCGCAGTTGGAAACAGCGCCTACCAATTTGGAGTGTCTCATTAATTCTAAAATTTACTATAAATTCTATTGCGGGGCAAGATGCCCTGCCTACAGGACAGCGTCTGCAACGGCTGACAGATAGGACAATGACAGTCGGAAGTGCGTAAGTCCTATTCTGGCTAGGATTCACAAGGGTCTCTTTAATCCTGATTAGGTGTGACGATAACGCGTGTACCGTCAGAGCGACCTCGGACCGTTTCTCTGTACATCATCTCTGCCTTTGCTGGCGGATGGACGAAACTCCCCGCAATACTCACCTTCAGCCGGAAGTAAAAGTCATAGGTTCCCTTGGGGAGCGTGTCGTAATAAAAAATTACCTCGTCATCTTTATACTGTGCGTAGGCAGGCATTCGTGTCATCGTCCCCGCAGGTTTGGCTGCTTTCGAAGCGGTGGCAAGATTGGGATTCATCGGCTCAAAACCGGCGGCAAAGGGTGCGGACACTGCGACATAGTGCCTCCGTTCCGGGTTTACTACGCGGATGTGTTCCTCCACGATAGTCCCGATCTCCAGCTCAAGAACTTCTCCCGCCTTGACAGGACGCACGATGGGTGGTTCGTCTTCGTTTTGGATAATCTGAATCCGCCGTTCGACGACAAATCCTTCGTTTTTCCCGGCGACCTGATCGCCGCTCGCTGCTGGCATGTAGTCGAGTGTTAACCGTGCATAGGGCATGTTATCGGTGGGTCCCGATTGCCACATCACGCCACCGGGAGTAGAAGCAACCGTTTCATACTGACTGACGTTTTTTCCGTGGGTGTCAAACTCCATAGACTCCGACCCGAATTGCAAGATTAGCTGATGCCCCGTTGACGGCGGTGGTTGTAGGCTCAATACTTCGCTCAAAGCGAGCAGGGCGGCGGCATTGGCGTTTGTGTTGCCCCAGCCGTTTGTATCTCCCCGAGAAATCAGTTCGTTAATTAGCAACTGCGTTTTCGGCTCTTGCGGAGAGGCGGTGTAGAGCGATCTGGCGACGCTCGCAAGCGTCTTGACCTCACTGGAATTGATTAATCCGCCCCAGCTTCGCGCCCGATACTGTAGCCCTTGATAGACTTCTTCCCCGGTCTGGAGCGCGAAAATCAAACTTTTTGAGAGATCGTCACGGATCCGATTAATCGACTCGGTTTCATCTGATGCCTCTGTGAGAAAGGCGTATAGAACTTTAGCCTCGCTGTAGAGGTCCAGCGTCAATGCGTGAGCGAGTAGGTCGTGCGCGTATGCATCTTGGAAGTCACCGGCCATGGCTAAGGCATGGAGCGCTTCGGCACGCTCGACATACGATTGACCATCGATAAAATTGGTGTAGTCCGAGTGTAGAGAAGCTTTCAACGCGTCAAGCCCTCTTTCCAAGAGCTTCTCGTCAAATTCATACCCTTGTGCCTTTGCCATCAACAAGAATTCCACCACATAGGCGGTTAGGCTGACGTAACTGTCGGAGCCGGGCCAATAGCTGTAAAGCCCGTTGGGTTGGAGCACAGTCTCCAGATAGTTAAAGTTCTCGCGGATTGACAGATCAATAGCTTCCGCGCGATCACCCCGACCAATCTGATCGAGCAGGTTTTTGAGTGCCAATTCAGGCATCAACTGGCTGATGCGCTGTTCAGTACAGTTATATGGGTAACGCGCCAAGTAATCGAGTCCTGATAACATCTTCACCAGCGCGGGTTGATAGGTCAACAATACAGACTGACGAACTGTTCCCGGTCTTGGCTCGTCTTCAAGGGAGGGAAAGGAGATTGTTTCCTCCGGTTTCACCTGCACAAAGGTTTCCAACCGACGTTTCTCGCGGTCGTCCCTGACTGGAAGTGTTACTTCAAACGCGTCAGTTGCTCCATCAATTTCTCTCATGACGGCAAGCCGTACCTTCATTCGATTAGTTTCGTCATTAATGAGCACGACTGTAGGAACTTTCATTGGAAAGTAGAGTTGTTCAGGTTTATCCTTCATCCAGTCCACTTGGCGGCGCGTCTCACCGCTCACCTCCAATCCTTCCACCTGAAGTTCGACGAGTCCCGGTCCACCTTCACCCTCAACGACCCGACCGATACCACCTGCGACAAAACTATCGCCCGGACGCACAAAGCGCGGCAGTGCAGACTGAACAATCAATGGCAGACGGATGGAAAGAACAGATCTGGCGAAACCGAAACGGGCAGCGCCATCGGTGGCTACAGCTCGGACAGCAAAATCGGTCAGATTATCGGGCAGGTCAATGCTAAGTGTTGCAATACCGTCAACCACCTGCACACGGGGATTGTAATACGGAACGGGCTGAAAGTTTTTCCGTACCGTTACCTCACCAAACAATCCGCCCTCTGCGGAATACGATAAAAGTATTCCATCCCCGCCGGGGGTTTCGTTCACGGTCAGATTGCCGACAACTTCGTTTCGGGTGTCGCGAATGCGGAGGTGCGCTTTCACCTCGTCAATGAAGGAAGGCACAGGATCAAGCCGTTTCTCTCGGCCGAGGGCAAGGACGGCCCGGTCTACGAGCCAGAGGGTGACTTCGCCGTTTAATGGAGCTCCATCTGGATCACTGAGCCTGACGGTCATCGGCATAGATACACCGGGGAGATTTTGGGCGGGATGATCCAATTCAACCTTGATTTGGTTATCCCGCGGGTTCACCTGAATCCAAGCGGTGCTTGCCATTGTTATCGGTTTGGCAGCATCGACCGTAGCTCCATCAGGCATCTGCATTCCTTCGAGCCGTCCACGCAGCAGCAGCGCATGTACGGGCACACGCGGGGTCATGTCTCCGCTGATTGGAAGAGGGAAAACCCCCTGACCGTTTTCTATCTCAACCCAATGGTACTGGTTGGCCTTTGGTCCTTCCACGATAATCAGAGCATGTGCCTGCTGAAACGGACTCTTTAGGAGCAGGTTGGCTGTCTCGCCCGGATCGTATACGGTTTTATCGGGTGTTGTTTCAAAGACGTTTGCCTTGGGTTTCTCCCACGCCACGGGGGTATCGCCCGCGACATAAAGATCAGCAGACACGCTTTGCCGTCTGCCGAGTCTGTCTTGGGCTTCAATTTCAACGACGTAAACGCCTGCTGCTTCGACAGGCAATGATAGTCCCGTCGGTTCAGCGGTTGAAATCAGAGTTTGTTGAATCAGGGGAACATCTACTACGTCGGTTACGTACTCCGCTTTTCCGGTGGTAAAATCGCTTTCCTTGAGATACGAATGCCACTGACGGTGCATCAGCCGCAGCTGGAATTCCAGCCCTTCCAGCGATTTAGCTTCATGATCGAGCACCAAAACTTCTGGGTTGATGATTAGTGTATCTTTGAGAAACCGCTCCAGTTTCAATCCGAGAATGAAAGCCGGTACAGCTAATACGCGCTTTGAAGCTGTGACGGTTTGCTCATCGGCGCCCCACACCGTCGTTTGCACCAAGTAACGGCGAGCTCTACCATCTGGATCCAAGGCGGGGTTCAGTTCCAGCGTTGCTGAACCTTTTTCGTCCGTGACCTCTTGTTTAGAGCTGCCTGTTCTGCGGAACGGAGTGCTGTCGCTAAACCGCTGATCGGTCGAAAACAGAAAACCTGGATATTCATCCGGAGTTTTGAAGGTATGAGGAAATTGCGCAACGTCCCAATGCACTTGCTGCCCGACCACCCTGCCGCCCGCATAATAATCAGCGGTCATGGTCAGCGTGAATGCCCTATCGGTCGGCACCGTATCCGGTCCAAACAGTTGAACTTCAAATCGAGGGATACGATAACTTTCTTTTGAGAAATCGACAGAGGCAAGATTCTGCTGATCGGCATCATCAAAAATGATTGCCCGATACGTTCCTGTAGGCAACTCGGTCTCATCAAATTTGTGATAAAAACTGCCGTGCTGCGTAAAGGTAAGTGGATACCTCCACTTTTTGTCTCCCGGTCCTTCCACCACCAGACTTCTTCTCCGATCTGGCTCATATCTGAGGTCTCCCCTTTGCCGCAGACGTAGATACCCCTTGATGTGGACGGGTTCTTCTGGGCGATACACCGGACGTTCTGTAAAAATATGTGCTTTCTGCACTGGTATGTCTTTGATTTGCCGTGGCTCGCTCCTCAACCAAGCGAGCCAACCCCTACGTGATCCATACCAGTGGTTATCCAGAAAGTGTGGAGGTGGTTTCGCAGGATTGATTGTCAACACATCCCCTTTGTGACTGATCACGATGCGGCGTAGATGGCCTTCAACCTTGCCGGTATGCAGATAACGATACTGGCCCGTGCTGTCAGTGACGCCTGAAATAATTGGCTTCCAAGCCTGGTCCGAATCTCTATAATCTCGTCCTTCCACGAGCACCTGTGCTCCACCCACAGGCGCTACCGGTGCTCAGAGAGGTCACGACAAAGTTAACTGCTGAATCCTCCTCAACCGTGCTGAGACTCAAATCGGTTACCTGAATCCGCGCGTAATCTCGGTGAGTGCTGCTGCCTATTTTACGGTAACCGAGAAGGTATGTTCCCGGCTGGTCTGCACCGGAAATTTTCGTCAATAACGTTTTCAGCTCGATACCAAATCGGAGATTGCCCGCTCGGTCTTTCATGGGTAGAGGGATTAGCCGGGAGACGATTGGACTGCCGAGCAGCTGGATGTGTTTTGGCATATTTGTATCGAACTTGGGCTCCTCTCCGGGTCCCGGTGGACGCGCTTCTTCATTGACTCTCACAGGTTTGTCTGGAAAGGGCCAAAAATTCCTATCTAGGGGATTCAGTTTATATATCCGGAGATCGAGTTGTTCTTCACCGCGTCCTTCCATGGGGAATTTCTGCGCGCCGTACCGTTCAAGAATCCCTCTGCTCTGCCCCCACCGCAGATAGGGATCGGCATGTCTATAATAAAAATAGAGAGCGGTATCCCCGAAGCTCGATAGATCTCTGCCGTTTCTGTCCGTCAAATTCGTTTGCTGAAGTGTAAATCGGTAGGTCTGATCTCTTTCAGGGCTAAAGTGGAGATTGAGGCGCTTCCCAGAAACCGAAAAACGGAAGTTCTTCACGGCGGGCTCAAATCGTACCAGTTGCTTCACTGCCGCCATTGAAATGGAGCCCAGCTCATGGCTGAATTCGAGGAAGAGCGGCTCACTGCCTCCTCCGCCTTCGAGTGGTTGCTCTATCGGATAAACGCTACCTCTGGCGGCAACGGGAAAGACGACGCGCCCGCAACCGATGCCGGTCAACCTAAAGGTAGTTTGCGTTGCAAAAGTGTACCGAATGAGTGCCCCTTTTAGACGCTCGTCCAATGAGAGCTGCAACGTCATAGTCACCACTCTACCGTAAGGAATAGGATTGTCAAAAGTAATCTGGTACTGGACGGCATCTTGAATTGATTTTCGTTCGACCTCCTTTACAGTGAAGTTTTCCCTCATTAGCCTCACAGACGCCGGCATTTTCGTATCATTGATGGCTGCTAGTCCCGGAGCTTGGCGCACTTCAAAACGAAGCATCGCACTCAACTCATCAACGTTCAACCGGTCTGCAAAGGATAGCAGTATCTCCTGAATGGGTTCCAGTTCTCGACTGCCACTGGCTGGTGAGATACTTGTCGGGGTTGCCATCAACGTAACAAGGGTGTGTACTACACCGTTGGCGGTTAGCGTGAATCGTCGGAGGGCGGGCCAACGCACGGTGGGAAGGAACTGTAGGGTTTTGTCGTCTAACCATCGATACTCACCGGGATGGTCGGGCTCAATTTGAAGCAGCTCACCGGGATCATCTGCCGACTGGCTGTCGTTCGGTCCAACAGTTTCAGGGAAAAAGATGGTAACAGGATCGTAGCCTCTCAGGAAGATTTCGGGAACAACGGTCACTGTCTTCTGACCGAATGCGCCCCCAACCATATTCAGCATAAGGACTAAACTGGCGATAAATGTAGCTTTCGTTATCATGGCTTTTCTCTTCCTTTCAGCTACTCAAAGTTCTTCTGCCCATTCTAAAAACGGTTAATGGTGGCTACTATCTGGGCGGCTTCGACCCAATAGGTTCAACAGGCGATCATCGGCGGCCTGTAGGTAATCCTCAGGAACAGGCACTTGATTGCATAAATTAAAGCGCCAATATGCCCATCGCGCAGCGTACTGCGATTGTAAGATATAGCGCGTTCGATCCGATCGGTTGGGGGCACCGCGGTGCCAGCACTGGGGATCTTGGAAGTAGATGTCTCCAGCCTTACAGAAGATCGACGTTGGACCGCGACCTTCAAACTCCGGATTTTCCTGATCATTCGGCCCGCGCCCGGAATAGTGGCTGCCGGCGACATATTGTGTTGGTCCCTGCTCGATTGTCTCAATGTCGGTCAGTGCCATCTGGACGGTAATCCATAAGACCTGCATCTGAATCCGTGGATCGAAGCGCGGCACATCGTCGGGAAGCGGGAAATGGACTTGACCATCGACATGCCACCGCTCAATTGACAGACCGGGCAGGTTTCGCAGTACATTTTGACCGCAGAACTTACAGCCCTCACCCACAATGGCTTCCGCCAAACTGAGAATCGGCTCCCGGAGGAGCATCTCCCGAAAGATCGGGTCAAGCTCGATTGTATTCCTTAAGATAAACGGGAGTTCTTCTCCCGATTCATCGTGGGGCCTCATTTGGATGTATCTCGTATCAGCAAGGTGCGGATTCGTCCTCTCGGCGAGAGTTGTGTCCGCAAAGAGCCTATCGCTTGTGTCGCGCAGCGCGGCGGTCTCCGTAGGCGTTAGCACACCGGGGATGTGCACAAACCCGTCACGGTGGAACTGTTTGACAATCTGTTCGGTCTTCTCTTTGCTGAGCGGCTCACCCGATAAAATTGGACTGGTGTTCATGATAATCCTTTCTTCACGTAGGTTGGATTGAAGGAAATCTACGAAACATATCACACAGCATACCTAGATCGCGGGGAAGATTCTATATCGAATCTCAGAATTAGAGTGAAACCCAACATAATTAGGACTTACGCACTTGCACGCTCAAAGCCTGATGAATCCCCGATTTATCGCCTGTTCCGAAACCAGGGGGATAGGCGCGCAACCACAAGGGTTGCCCCTACGGTCAGATCTTAGGTTTATAGGCGGACGCGCCTGTTGGGACGCGCAATGAATTGCATTACTACAAACCGAGCTGCCTAAATCCTAATAGAAAATGTCGACCCGCTGGTATAGAATCACGCCTCACGTTTCACGTAGCATATCGCCAAAGGTGGAACAGACCATGCGCATGAATCTTCTAGCTGTTAGTAATCGATCCATCGCGCCGGCGGAGGAAACGTCTGCCCTCACTCTGCGCAGGGTTGGCAAGTGCAAATTCCTCATTGAACTCAACTCCAAGCCCCGGCAATTCAGGGACTGGAAACCGCGACCCTTCAAGTTGAGGTTGAACCGGAAACAGGTCCGTATTATACCGTTTCGTACTTTCGGTCGGCGATTGCCTTATCTCCATCCAGGCGAAATTTGGCACCGCCGCCGCCAAGTGAATCGTCGCCGCGGTACAAACTGTCCCCAGAGGATTGTGCGGCATGAGGTCAATATAGTGTGCTTCTGCCAAACTGGCGACCTTCGCTGCCTCCGTCAAACCACCGACATTGCAGACATCCAACCGGACGAAATTGGTGATACCCCGTTCAATATAGGGCAGAAAATCCCATTTGTTCGAAATCTCCTCCCCAATTGCGAAGGGCACATCCACCATCGTCCGCAACGATTCATACGCCTCCGGTGTCTCATCTCGGATCGGCTCCTCCAAAAAGTCAAGTGTTCCGGGAGGCATCCGTTGACAGAATGAAGCCGCTTCCGCAACATTGAGACGGTGATGATAGTCGATACCAAGTACAGGCTCGGAACCAATCGCCTCGCGCAACTGCGTCAACCACTCCGCGGTCAATGCGATTGATTCACGTGGCTCGAAAATATTTTCCTCGCTTTTGGGCGCTGACCGTGCCATCCCTGTCCGGATGACGTTCCAACCGTTGTCAATCAGAAGCTTGGCATCAGCAATCAACTGTTCCGCTGATTGAACCTGTGTTGTTGCAAAGCAGGGAACATAGTCGCGTTGTTTCCCGCCAAGCAGCTGATACACCGGAACCCCCAAAGCTTTACCGGCAATGTCATGCAGTGCAATGTCAATCCCAGAAATAGCGGCTGTGAGGATACGTCCGCCCTCGAAATATTGGCTACGATACATCTCCTGCCACAGTGCACCGATACGCATCGGGTCCTTACCCAGCAGAAATTCACGAAAATGCTGAACTGCTCCAATCACAGCCAAGGCACGTTTTGCAAGTCCTGTCTCACCGACTCCATAAATACCCACATCGGTTTCCACTTTCACAAAAAGCTGGTTGCCATCCGCCGCCACCGGAAACGTTTTTATATCAGCAATCTTCATGAAGTGTCCTCCTGTATAACTTCGATATTTCAATTGACTCAATTTATCCATCGTGGTATATTTTTTATTGTACCCAGTTTCGGTGATTTGCTCAACACAATTAATCATTCGGTGCTAACCTACCACAATATTATAGTAGATCTTAGAATTAATGAGACATGCCAAATCGGTACGGTTAGAAACGGCACCTACCGGACGACGAAAGTGTCTATTTATTCTTAGAATTCACCATAAATAAAACGAAGGCGACCCACAATGACCGAACATGTGTGGAGGATTGAGGCCGCGAAACAGGGCGTACAAAATATCGAATCCTATAGATACTGGGGGGCAAATTATGTGCCATCCAGCTCAGCGAGTTATTCTCTCGGTTTTGATGATGTGCCTACTCACCACTGCATCCGTGTGGGCGGATTATCAGGCGGGTATGGATGCTTATGAACAAGGGGATTACGAAACTGCATTACAAGAATTTGAACCACTCGCCGAGAGCGGGAACACGAAGGCTCAGTTTTATCTTGGGCGGATGTATGCAAGGGGCAATGGCGTCCCTAAAGACGACGCGAAGGCGGCAAAACTATACAAGGAAGCCGCTGAGGGCGGTGATACTATAGCCCAATTTGTTCTTGGGATCTGGTATGAAGATGGTAGAGGGCTGCCTAAGGATAAGGGAGAGGCAGTCAAGTGGTACTATAAAGCCGCTCAACAAGGTTCTGATCTGGCGCGGTATAAATTGAGCCGGATGTTTGCCAGTAGCGCGAACATCCTTCAGAACGACGATGAGAAGACCAATCTATACAGAGTAGCCGCCGAACAGGGCTACGCCAAGGCACAGTTCCCTCTTGGCATGATGTATCAATACGGTTGGGGCATTCCGCAGGACGGCGGGGAAGCGATCAGATGGTTTCAAAGGGCCGCCGAACACAACAACCCTTTTGCCCAGTTTGAACTTAGCCTGAGATACAAATACGGTTGGAATGTCCCTCAAGATGATGAGGAGCAAAACAGATGGCACAGCGAAGCCTTGTCTCAATTCCATGTCCTGGCTTGGAATAAACAATTTGACCGGATGCTCCGCAATTACGAGGAAACCGCTCAAGAGATTGAAGAAACACTCGAATGGTATCGAACAGCCGCCGAACACGGTTACGCCAAAGCACAGTTCCGCCTTGCCAAGCTGTATGAATACGGCTGGGGTGTTCCCCAAGATGACGAAAAGGCAGCTAGGTGGTATCGCGCAGCAGCAAAACAGGGTGATGTATATGCCCAGTTTGAACTCGGCGTGAGATATGAATATGGCTGGGGGGTTTCGACGAACAACGAGGAGGCAGCTAAATTCTACCGCAAAGCTGCCCAACAAGGCTACCCCCAAGCCCAGTACAGACTTGGCATGAAGTATAAATTCGGTAGAGGCGTTACAGCGAGCAATATTGAGGCAGTCAAATGGCTTCTCAAGGCTGCTGAACAGGGCTATGCCGATGCCCAATATGCGCTTGCTCGGATGTATTACAGGGGTGAGGGTGTCCCTCAAAACTATAGCGAAGCAGTTAAATGGTTGCACCATGTCGTTCCACAATGCCATGCTCCCGCACAACTTTACCTTGGCTGGCTGTATGAAAATGGTCAGGGTGTCCCTCAAGACTACGTAACCGCCCACATGTGGTACAATCTCGCTGGGGCACACGGTTACGAGAAAGCCCGCGAATACCGGGATCGAATTGCGGAGAAGATGACTCCCGCCCAAATTGCTGAAGCCCAGCGTCGGGCGCGTGAATGGAAACCAGAGAAGACTGACTCACAGACAAACGCCAACGAGAAGTAGAAAGGAAGGTTGAATGAAACGAGTCGCGAAGCCAGAAGGGAAATTTAACGTTGTTGTCGAAGACGCTCCGATGCCTGAACCGGGTGCTGGCGAGGTCCGTGTCAAAGCGGTGCGGAGTCTCATCAGTCGCGGCTCAGAGATGGGAGGACGGTATACCCGCGAATATGCGGTCAACCCCGAAAGCATGGGGTATTCGCTGGCAGGCATCGTCGACGCTGTCGGTGATGATGTTGAACACTACGCTGTCGGCGACCGGGTCGTCGCTTCAGCGCCCCACGCACAATACACCGTCCGTCCAGTCCAGTTGAGCTCGCCCAACGACCAAGCCCAAGTCGTCCCCATGCTACCGTCGGTGAATTTCGACCAAGCCCCCTACTATCCGTTGACCTCCGGTGCCGTATCTTGGATAGATATTGAGGATATCCAACCTTATGATACGGTTGTCATTATCGGGCAAGGGTTGGTCGGCAGCCTCCTGATGCAGGTCGCAAAAGCGAATGGACGTGGGCGCATCATCACGGTGGATGCGCTTGATAGCCGATGCGCGCTCTCCGAGGAATTAGGAGCAGACGCCGTCATCAACGCTAGCGACGAGGATCCGGTCCGCGCCGTAAAAAAACTCACCAACGGAGTCGGCGCGCACATTGTAGCGTACGCTGTCGGAGGACCAGCGGGACCGAAAGCATTTGATCAGGCGTTGGACATGGTAGCGGTCGGTGGGCTGCTGCATCTGATCGGCTTATACGAACATCAACCGTTGCCGCTCATGTCGGGTAAGATTCAGCGGCGGAAACTTCTGGGTGGCTATTATGGTCAGGTAGTGCCCGCTGGCGTTGCGCTGCGCGCGATGCAGCTGCTTGGTTCGGGCGCTATCCAAACGAAAAAAATGACGACCCATCGCTTCCCCTATACTGAGGCCGCTGCTGCATTTGACCTGCTCTACACCCGAATGAATGAGGCATTGGGTGTCCTACTGGATTGGGAAGTAGATGCTTGATTATTCCTAAAAGTCCCATGGGATATAATTTTCCATACGCTTTCTGAACCGTGAGATATGCCTATAGAGTGCGTGAAACGTAAAACGTGATGCGTGAATCCAAGGAAAATCGTCCATTAGTTCAATGAACTTGTTGAGAGAGGAGAAATACCGATGCCAAACAGTCACCGCCCTTCAGTACGGGGGAAACGTTATGTTGTCTCATCGCTTCACTATCTTGCAACGATGGCGGGGGTTCGCATCCTCGAAAGCGGAGGCAACGCCGCCGACGCCGGTGTCGCAACCGGCATCTGTATCAATGTCCTGCAGCCTGGATCCGCTCAGTTTGGTGGCGTCGCACCGATTATTTACTGTCCTGCTTCGGGCGAACCCGTTGAAACGATTAGTGGCCTCGGACGCTGGCCCAAAGCTGCGACAATGGACTACTTTCACCAACATCACAACGGCGATCTGCCCGCCGGAATCCTCCGCACGGTCATGCCCGCAGCACCCGATGGGTGGCTGACGGCACTTGCGCGATTCGGCACGATGAGGTTTGAAGAGGTCATCCAACCCGCCTTAGACCTCGTCGAAAACGGGAGACCTGTGGATGATCAGTTTCACGGACTTGTGAGCGGAGATGGCATCAGAAATTGCCCCACAACCGCCGCATCCTACAACCCCGGTGGGCATGTGCCACAAATTGGAGAGATCTTCGTCCAGAAAGACCTCGCAGAAACCTTCAAACGGATGATCGAAGCCGAGCGCAAAGCAGGTGGAGATCGACACGCCGGTCTCCGTGCGGCACGGGACCTAATCTATAAGGGTGAAATCGCCCACGAAATCGCAGATTTCTATCGGGCGGAGGGTGGTTTGTTGACTTATGAGGATCTGGCGGCATTTTCGGTGCGCGTCGAGCCACCGGAGCATATTACCTACAAAGGGTATGATGTGTACACGTGCGGTCCTTGGTGTCAAGGTCCCACGCTAAACATGGCGCTGAAAATTGTCGAGGGCTTTGATCTGAAGGGGATCGGACACAACACCGCGGACTATCTCCATAGCGTGATTGAATCCCTTAAACTTGCCTTTGCAGACAGGCACGCATACTTCGGCGACCCCGATTTTGTGCAGGTGCCGATGGCGGGATTGTTAGATGGAAGATATGCTGCCGAGAGACGCGCAGCTATTGACCCACAGCACGCCACGCCCGATATGCCCGCCCCCGGCAATCCGTGGAGTTTCCATCCGGAACCCCGTCGCGAAAATGGACCGTTCCCGAGTTTGAATCCGGATCGTCCCAAGCCGGAATACACATCAGAATGGGAGACAGATACCAGCTACATCTGTGTCGTTGATGAAGCGGGCAACGCCTTTTCCGCGACACCGTCGGACGGCGTCGGCAGCACCCCAGTCGTTCCCGGCTTGGGCTTTGCAATCTCGTCGCGTGGCACACAGACGTGGCTTGACCCGGAACATCCGTGTTGCTTGCAGCCGTGGAAACGACCGCGACTCACGCCGAACCCTGCATTGGCCCTCAAAGACGGAAAACCGTTTATGCCGTTTGGCTGTCCCGGCGGTGATGCACAGGTCCAGGGAATGTTACAGGTTTTTCTGAATATCGTTGAGTTCGGGATGGAACCGCAGGAGGCTATCGAAGCGCCCCGTGCCATTACACATAGTTTTCCTAACTCGTTCTGGCCCCACGGTATTCAGCCGGGTGAGGTAACCGTTGAAGCGCGTGTTGAGCCACAGGTGCGAGAGATTTTAAGAGAACGCGGACATATCGTCCACGACAGCCAAGAGTGGGGATCGGTCAGTTGTGTCTGTGCGATCACAGTCGATCCGGATACCGGTGTTCGTGCCGGTGGGGCCGACCCAAGATCAACATCGTACGCAATCGGATGGTAGGAAATGACAGACAGTTCAAGTCGAAAGCGGGCTATTGTTATCGGTGGCGGAATTGCGGGCATGACGACCTGTTACCGTTTGGTCACTGAATCAGCCACGCGTGGTATTCCCCTCGACGTAAAACTGCTCGAAGCAGGGGATCGCGTCGGGGGTGCAATCCATACGTCGAAACAGGATGGCTTTATCATCGAACACGGTCCCGATGTTTTCATCTCCACAAAGCCGTGGGCAAAGGCTTTGTCCGAAGAGTTGGGGATCGCTGATCAGTTTCTCGGCACAAACCCGAAGGAACGCCGCAGCTTCGTGCTACGAAAAGGAAAGCTCTATCCCGTTCCCGATGGCTTCTACCTGATGGCACCGGCTTCCTTTATGCCCTTCGTGAAAACGCCCATCTTCAGTTGGGGCGGAAAACTGCGGATGGGTTTAGATTGGGTTATACCCCGCCGTCGGGGCGATGAAGATGAATCGCTGGAAGGTTTCATCACACGACGGTTGGGAAAGGAGGCATTCACACGAATAGCACAGCCGATGATAGGTGGCATTTACACCGCTGATGGAAAAGACCTCAGCCTCAAGGCTACGATGCCGCAATTTCTTGAGATGGAAAAGAAACACCGCAGCATCATCAAAGCCTTAGTGGCACGCAAGAAAGAAACTCAAGGCGGGACAAGCGGCACAAGCGGTGCGCGCTACAGCCTGTTCCTCTCTTTCAAGGATGGGATGCAGACGCTGACCGATACCCTTGCCAAGCGTTTACCCGACGATTGCATCCGACTTGGAACAAAAGTCAGTTCTCTTGATTACCGAACCGAAGAGGAGAAATGGGACGTTCACCTCGTAAATGGGGAAAGGATGGAGAGCGATTTGGTCTGTGTCGCGCTCCCGGCACACCGTGCGGCAGGTTTGGTTAAAACACTTGCTCCGGTGCTGTCTGAGTCGCTTGGCTCTATTCCCTACGCTTCATCTGCCATTGTGAACCTCGCTTTTCGCCGCGCAGATATTGAACACCCTCTCAACGGAGCAGGCTTTGTTGTACCCGCGGTTGAGGAACGCTCGATCATCGGCTGCACATTCAGCAGCGTCAAGTTTGAACAACGCGCTCCGGAAGATTATGCCCTGTTACGGGGGTATGTAGGCGGAGCGGGAAGCACGGGAGAGGCGTATTTCAATCGTTCAGAGTCGGAGATAGTCGAATCGGTGCTCAAAGAACTACACGGACTGCTGGGACTCAAAGGCGATCCACAGTTGAGCCTCGTGTACAAACACCCGAACGCAATGGCTCAATACCATCTGGGGCATCTAGATCTGGTCGCAGAAATTGAGGCACAGGCGAGAAAACTTCCCGGATTCGCACTCGCTGGAAACGCCTACCACGGCATCGGGATTCCGGACTGTATTAACAGCGGAGAGAGGGCGGCATCCCTTCTTTTGGAGCAAGGATGAAGATTATGTCGGCTTTTATGGTACGGATTGTATTGGTCTGCCTGCTCGTCGAGCTTGCTACTTCCAGCCTACAGGTAGACGCTGTTGACGAAATAGATGAGGAATCGTTCTTCACCCCCAGCTATTTAAGCTACGACGACATCTATCGAGATTTCACGACAAAGAAGATGTGTAAGCGGTGTCACCCGGCAATATGGCGCGAGTGGGAGCGATCGATGCACGCGAAAGCGTGGGAGGATCCGATCTACCAAGAAGCGGCAAGTAAGGTTCCAGATCGGGAGAAGACGTGCGATCCATGTCATGCGCCCGAACCGATTCTTATCACGGGCATCGGCAAGATGCCGACGCTGCGAGCAGAAGATCGAGAGTACGGTGTCTCTTGCATCGTCTGCCATATCGACGCGCACGGCGCGATGCACGGTCCTCATAAGAGCACCAATCCGATGTATCATGCAAACGTGACTTCCGAAGCTCACGCCAAGCCGACTGAACTGTGCGCTACCTGCCACGGTCAACCGAGTGTGCCGGAACACAACCAGGTTGATAGCTTTAGAAATAGCCCCGCTGCAGAAAAAGGGTTGAATTGTGCCAGCTGCCATATGCCTGCTGTCAAACGGACGTTAAGCGTCCACACCTACGAGACGGTTACCGTTCGGCGGCACACGTGGGCGGGCAGTCGTAGTGTGAGTAAACTCAAGAGTGCTGCAAACCTGAAAATCGTCCGTGAGGAGGGCAAAGCAACCGTTCGTCTGACCAATAATGCGGGACATCTCCTTCCGGGTGAAGCCTTGCGAGCGATTATCCTTGATGTGAGAATCTCCGATGCCGGTGGGATAGTGATTCGCCATGAGCAAATTTTCATTTCGGAGGAATCGGATAAACCTGAACACAGTCGGATACACCCCGGCGAAACACGGGAATTTGTGTACACATTTAATGATACGGAGAAGATTGAAGCAAAGCTGCGTTATCGTCTAACACCTGCGACACCAGAAACCGACTGGGTCACGATGGCAGAGGCAAATCAATAGGCTTATCATCGCTTCATGTCATACAAATATACTAACTTAGGTTGTTAGAGAATATCGAGGTCGAGCTGCTATACGCGACGCCCACTAAAAACAGCCAATAAACTGAGCGCCAAACTGTAGGGATCGGGTGCACTTAATCCGATGGGCGAGGGAACCTCGCTCCTACGATTGGGTATGTGTTTGTGCATTACCGACACATGTCGCCCCGCTGGGGCTTTTGTTACTAGGGGAGTCGCCCGTCTATAAACATGCCGCCCCTCTGGGGCTATGATGGCGCATGATAAATTGAAGTGTTAAGTTTCACAGTTCTCGTTCAACCCAACCTACGGGCTGTCAAATGTCAACACGCCGTAGCAGCTTAGGTTATACTAACAATCACAGGAGGTAAACCGACAAGATGAGACTTTCAGAACGTCCCGTTCGACGTAGAGGTTCATGGAAGCGTGTTATAGGGTATGTTATTTTGCTAGCAATAATTTTAGTAGTGATGTGGAAGATGTCAGCGATTGTCCGTTGGCTCCCCGTCTAACTGTTATGGCGGATTCACCCGATGAAGGTGGATCCAAATCCAGACCATTCGTGAAACCCACCTGAATCACAATTTTAACACTAAGGATATATTACTATGCTGAAACTAAAGAATAGATTAGCTTTTACAACCCTTATCACCCTTTGCAGTGTTATCGCTCTCGTTTGCGCGCAAACCGCTTCTGCCCAAGATAAACTCGTTATCATATCACCACACTGGGAAGGGATCGAAACAGAGTTTGATACCGCGTTTAAGGCGTGGTACGTTAAAGAGACGAGCCGGGAAGTCACTGTAGATTGGCTAGATCAGGGCGGATCCTCTTCTGACTTCCGGTTCATTGAATCAGAATTCAAGCGGCTGCCCGAAGGTATTGGGATAGATCTCTTTTTCGGGGGCGGGACCGACAATTACCTCAAGCTCGCTAATAAGGGGTTGCTGGCTCCCTACAAACTGCCGGACGCGCATCTGGCACGGATCCCGAAAGAAATTTTTGGAATCCCTGTCTACGATCCAGAATACCGCTGGTACGGCGCGGCATTGTCAACTTTTGGGATCATGTATAATGAGCAGTTGCGTGCACTTTTTAACCTACCCGAGATTCAGACGTGGAACGATCTCACGCACCCGAAACTGATTAACCGTGTCGGTGCAGCAGATCCCCGTGAAAGTGGAAGTGCACATATGATGTACGAACTTATCCTACAAGGCTACGGGTGGGAGAAAGGGTTCGAGCTAATTACGCAGCTCGGCGCGAATGTGAGGGGCTTTTCGGCGGGGTCGAATGCAATTCCCCGAGATGTCGTTGCAGGGCAGGTAATCTACGGCATGGCAATTGACTTTTATGCCTACGGGCAGATCGCTGTCATCGGAGCAGACAAGATTAAATATGTTGTGCCGCCTGATGCTGCTGTCGTCAGCCCTGATTCGATTGCTATCCTTAAGGGTGCCCCCAACATGGCGGTTGCACAGAAATTCCTTGATTTCGTTCTCTCAGATCAAGCCCAAAAACTGTGGGTGTTACGCGACACAGATCCCGAGGGACCGAAGTGGAAAGGTGGGTTGAACCGGAGCAGCGTTGTTCCAGCACTGTATCATGAACTTGGGGATCGCAGCGTGGCTGCCAATCCGTTTGAGTTAGATCTGAACCCTATAGACTACGACGCGGTAAAAGGTGGGATACGGTGGGACATCGTGGGGGATCTCATTGGTGCACTTGTCATTGAGCCACACAAGGATCTGGTCAGCACATGGAAAGCTATTAACAAGAGCAAAGATCCGGAGAAACGCGCTGCCGCGATTCAGATTTTGGGTCAGGTTCCAATAACGGAAGCGGAAGCGCTGGAACTGTCTCAGGGGAGTTGGCAAGCACCGGATTTCCGAAACCAGAAGCTGAAGGAATGGAGAGCGTTTGCCAAAGAGAAGTTCAAGGAGGCGAAAAAAGCGGCGAAGTGACGAAGGTATACCGACGTTTCTAGAGCGTTTTGACATTAATGTGGGGTGTGGTCGCAATTCGCCGATAAAATTCTAATCATAGCACCAACCTCAACTTACTCAACAGGTTGGGAGACCCAACCCCTACGAATTCAACTCTGTGTTTCTAGGATGTCTGTTGTGCGCTGCCGGTTGTGAAATATGAAACGACCTAACAGAATCTAACACTTTTTCAAGAATCAAGGCGTCTAGTCGTTTTTTACGTGTCGCACCTCTGGGACTTTGGTGGTACATTTATCCCCTCAGGCCTCCCAAAGCAGATTGATCGCACTTGCCTTAATAATAAAATAACACACCGTCCCCTCCGCAAGTCCAAGCTGCTCACGGGCATCGCTCGTAACCTCCACCGACAGCAGATGCCCCTCGATATCGACCGATAGCATCACACGCCCCGCTTGAACGGCAACCACCCGGATTGTCCCACGCAAAATATTCCGTGCACTCATCCGTAGATCCGGATCCATCGCAACGATGATATCCCGTGCCCTGATGGCAATCGGCATCGTTGAACCGGGTTCTGTTTCCGTATACGACACCATCAGTCTCTGTTCTCCCAGTGCCAACTCCGTCACACCGCGCTCCTCCGACGCAACCACCACCGGTAAAGCGAGGATGTTCTCCACGCCCGTCATCTGAGCAACAGGCAACGCTGCGGGAGAAGTCAATAGTTGGTGAGGTTCTCCACGCGCTGTAACCTGACCTTCGGAGAGTAAGAACGCTTCGTCTGCGAGTGCCATCACCTCTGAGATGGAATGGGTGACGTAGAGGATAGGGATGTCAAATGCCCCCTTGATGTGATAGAGGTAGGGCAGGATGCGGTTTTTCAAACCGGTATCCAGAGATGTAAGCGGTTCGTCCATTAATAGCAGGCGTGGCGACATTCCCAAAGCGCGCGCAATAGCGACCCGCTGCCGTTGACCGCCGGAGAGTTGACTTGGATACCGATCCAACAATTCCCCGATTTCAAGGATATCGATAATTGTATCCGTGTCAATCTGTGTTCCACTGTCGAGTCGCCGAGAACGACCGTAGGAGATATTTTGTCGAACCTTCAGGTGCGGAAAAAGATACCCTTCTTGAAAGACATATCCAAAATGACGTTTTTCCGGTGGTAGGCTCTTTTTCTGTTGGGAGGAATACAACGTTTGATCGGACAACAGGAGTTCTCCCTCGTCGGGATGTAGGATGCCACTGATACAATTGAGCAGTGTACTTTTTCCGCTTCCCGACGGTCCCAGAAATGCCGTTACTTTCTCGGTGATGGTGTGATCAATCTCAAGCTGAAAATTGCCAAGCTGCTTGCGAAAACTGAGCTTTAACATGGGCCGTAATCCTTAACATTCATGTAAAGAAATCGTGCCGCAGAAACCGAGTTTTTTCTTAATAACCCGGTTTCTCTTTGTGCTTTGCGCTTTCTTTTGTAACCTAAGTTGCTAGTTAGCCTGTATGCCGTCTTTCCACATTCGCCAACGATACACATGTCGAAAATACCCGGAGTGTTGCATAAGGTGCTAGGCTCAATGAGCCAAGAATTGACGGATAACCCACTGGGTATTTGGGACTTGGGTGTATGGGTGATATCCACATTCTATAAACATGTCGCCCCGCTGGGGCTAAAAAACGGGGAAAGTCCTCAAACTAAAGACATTGCGCTCCGCATGAAGATTAATTTATTAATTGGGTAATTTCCGAGCGATGTCCGGTGCGGTTGGAAACCGCACCTACCGGGTCTGGGGGAAATATAGAATTACCCGTTTAATTTCTTAAAACCCATCTGGAGCGCAGGCATTGACCGCATCGCCGTTCTATAGACATATCGCTCCTCCGGAGCGAAAGATAGAATCCCTCAATCTTAACGACAAACCGATGGATGCTCAACACTAGCAACTTGCGTTTTGATATGAGCGGGCCCTAAAATGCAACAGCGGATTGGGTGGAGCTACTTCATCTCTTGATATACAACCGTTCCGCTACCCACAGTGTCGCAAAAGCGATTAAGGTAGACAGAAACACCAGACGATATGCACTTAGATCCTGACCAACTTGAACAAAGTTATAGATTGCCAAAGGCAATGTCTGCGTTTTTCCCGGAATATTTCCCGCCACCATCATCGTCGCCCCGAATTCGCCGAGACTCCGAGAAAATCCCATGATTGCTCCCCCGATAATCCCACGATACGACAGGGGCAGGGTAACGGTAAAAAACACCTTCAATGGTGATGCACCGAGCGTCCTTGCGGCATTCTCCAGTTGTGGGTTCACCGTCTCTATCGCTGTAACGACACCGCGTACCAACAGCGGAAACGACAGCACAGAGATTGCCAGCACTACTGCCAGCCATGAAAAGACTATTTCGAGGCCGAAAAGACGGAAGAGCAGTCCACCGATTGGACCACGCTTGCTGAGGAGGATCAGAAGAAAAAAACCGCTGACAACTGGTGGCAAAACCATCGGTAGCATAACAACGGTATTGAGGAGCGATTTGCCGGGGAATGAGAACTTGGCGAGTAGCCAACCGGTTAGGAGTCCCGGCGGCAGGATGAGAAGTAGACTCAACGAGGCAGCTTTGATAGATAGAACTAACGCGCTGATTTCCGCTGCTGTTAACATTATTTCACCACAGAGAAACCGTGTTTTTCAAAGATTGATGCAGCTTCGGGAGCTTGTAGGTACTGCAAGAACGCTTGGGCGAAAACTTTATGTCCCGTGTTTCGGAGTACCGCTGCGGGATACACAATTGGAGAATGGCTCGAACTAGGAAACTGATAGATAATGCTGGTCTTCTTACTGATCGCTGCGTCTGTTTGATAGACAACCCCAACATCGACCTCACCAGATTCAACATACGCCAGCGTAGCTCGAACATCTGCACTTGGAATCAGCTTCGACTGTATGGTGGTCCAGACTCCCAAGTGGGTCAAAGCCTCTCTCCCATAGATACCAGCGGGGACTGAATTCGGTTCACCGATAGCGATACGTCGGATAGCATTTTGGGCGAGCAGCTCCACGTTAGTCATAGTAAGTGGGCTATTGATGGGCACAACCAACACCAACCGGTTCTTTAGGATCGCTCTACGCGAGTCCTCATAAAGCAGTCCCTTCCCTTGTAACGCGTCCATATGCTTGGGACTGGCAGAAATAAACACATCGGCTGGTGCACCTTTTTCGATTTGGCGCTGTAGGGTTGAAGAACCGGCAAAATTACAATATACCTTGACATTCTGCACTGTGCCAAAACGTTGGCTGACCTCTGTGAGCGCGTCTGTCAAGCTCGTCGCGCCAAAGATGACCAACTCCTCGCTTGAGCATCCGATGAACAGACATGCAAAACTCAGAAGAATAAGAAGACATGGTTTCATCAATTGCAGGTAACCTAGAGATAGCAAAATTTACGAAGATTAAGTTTGCTAAACGACGACAGGAATTTTCTCGATTTGTTGTGTATTAATCTAACACAAGTTGCTAGGGCGTGTTGACATTTGTAAAGCTATTTGCAATCGTAGGGACGAGGTTACCTCGCCCATTGAACAATACAGGTGAGCCATCCCAAACCGTACAGGTTGAATTGGTTGTAGATTGTCCGGATTCATCGGGATGCTCCCCGATAGATCGGGACAGGCGGAACGGCATAGGTCGAGATTCACATCTCGACGCTGAAACGTCGATTTTGGAAAATCGACCTACAGCAAGCCCGAAATCGGCTCTGACGTGTGAACAAAGGGTTGGGAGACCCAACCCCTACGGAGAATCATGCGTCTGCACACCCTCTTGATTGTCTGGTTACAATGAGATGTCAACAGAGCCTAGTTAGCCCGTAGGTCGCCTTTCCTCATTCGCCACTAATTAGACTAACTAAAGTAACGATACACATGTCGAAAATACCCGGAATGTTGCATAAGGTGCTAGGCTCAATGAGCCAAGAATTGACGGATAACCCACTGGGTATTTGGGGCTTGGGTGTATGGGTGCTAGCCACATTCTATAAACGTGTCGCCCCGTTGGGGCTAAAAAATGTGAACAAGTTCTCAAGCTATACACGTAGCACTCCTCTGGAGCGCAGGGATTGACCTCATCGCCGTTCTATAGACATATCGCTCCGCCCCGATGAATCGGGATTCAAAACTGGAGCGAAAGGGAGATTCCTCAATCTTAACGAAAGACCGATGAATTTTCAACACTAGCAGCTTACGCTAATCTAGTGAATATCGTTGGGTTTCACTGTATCTGTCTATCCGTACACGTTGAAAAAAGTCATAATGTATTTATGTGAGAAATATAGATCCGCCTTCAACCGTTTAACCCAACGTACGTGTTATACATGTTGCTCCTCATGAACATTAAAAAAACAGTTCGGCAATTTGCTATTGGCACCAGCGCGGTTGGAAACCGCGCCTACCGTGTGTTTCAAGGAAAATCGAGATTGCCGATTTAAATACTTAAACTTCATCTGGAGCGAAAAGTTCTCGGACCACATATTGAAGTAGGACGACAGGCTTTATACAACTTCGCTTTTTGTATTGCTTAACTTGCAATATTATGCTATCTTGCTTGAAATGACCGCCATAACTGAAAGCTCTACGGAGGACTTGACATGACCAACCCAAACAGAAATAGCACTCCGATCTCAGAAGCAGAAATTGAGCAATATCATCGTGACGGCTACCTGCTCGTTTCTGGGTTGATTCCTGAGGACATCGCTGCAAAAGCGGAGGCTGCGATGTGGCGATGCGTGGGAATTGATTCCGATCATCCACCGTCGTCTTGGGAGGAGGTCCAAGGAGGGATCTGCTTATACAACAGCGGGGATCTGGTCGATTGCTTCACCCCGGAATGCCTTGCCGCTGCGGCGCAATTGACCGGTGAGGATCCAGCTACATTTAGCAAGCTGCATCGGCATCCGAAAACCTATTGTGCACCGGACTTCCTCGCAGCGCAGGAAGCAAAGGCAGATGTTTCCAAGTTCTTCAGATGGGACTGTGCTTACACCATCAATATCTATCCAACCTTGGATGAGTGGGAGAGTCCAACGATTACGACGGGCGGACACCTAGACCACTCCCTTGAGGAACACTATCACAAGACGTTCCCACCGGTCTTTCGCATCGGTGCGCTGATTTACCTGAACGACATTGGGCAGAATGGCGGTGGAACGTTTGTCTGGCCCGGATCTCATCACGCGTTAGAGCGTGAGGCTCGAAAAAATCCAACTCGTTACGAGTACCGAACCGTGCTGAACGCAGACCTTCCCGATCTCGATCTCGGTGATCCTGTTGGCATGCCCCTTCATCGCGGCGATATACTATTCTTGCACAATCTGTGCATCCATTCGGGGAGTAAGAATGTGAGCAATCAACCGCGATTTGCGCTGAATATGAAATGGTAGCGCAGCTCTTCAGGACTGACGGTGCAAGGGGCTTGCGGAATTACCCCTCCTCTTGGTAAAACTTCATCAGGATTTCCGCAACTTCAGGGCGCGCAAACTCCGGCGGCAACATCTCGCCCGCTGCTAACATATCCCTGACCTTAGTTCCCGACAGGAATAGATAATCTTCCGGTCCGTGCGGACAGTCACGTAGCATCACAATCTTACCGCACCGGTGAGACCAAACAGTATGATCCCCTCGAAAGATTTCGATTTCGAGTGCACCTTCAGGGATCTCATCAAAAATCGTCTGCGCATCAAATGGACCGTAGTAATCCCCGACCCCCGCGTGATCACGACCAACAATCAGATGTGTGGATCCACAATTCTGACGGAACACTGCGTGCAACACAGCCTCGCGTGGACCGGCGTAGAGCATATCAAAGCCGTAACCGGTAATTGAAACGGTATTTTCAGGGAAATACAACTCGACCATTTTGCGGATGGAGGCGTCGCGGACATCGGCAGGGATATCTCCCGGCTTCAGCTTGCCAAGCAGCATGTGAATCAGAATTCCATCAGCACCAACCTCATTTTGTGCAATTTTGCATAACTCCTCATGTGCACGGTGCATCGGGTTCCGTGTCTGAAAGGCAACAACCGTATTCCACCCCCGCTCCTCAATATCCTCTCGGATCTCAGAGGCGGTGCGGAAGGTGTCAGGGAAATCAGATCTGAAATAGGAATAGTTGAGAACCTGGATAGAGCCAGAAATCACCTGATCTCCCATCTCAGTAAAGGCTTCCACACCGGGGTGCGCCGGATCCGTCGTCCGAAAAATCTGTTCAATCAGGTACGTTCTCTGGTCATCAGAGATCTCTTCAATCCCTGATACCTCCATGACAGCGATAGGCGGCTGCCCGTCTACATTTGGATCGAGCAACGCAATTCGATTAGCGTTTTTAATGGTATCGGTAACCTGTTCTGATTTGACAATATTCATGACTGGGACGGGCCAGAACAGACCGTTCGGCAGCGTCATATTTTGAGCGACACCCATCGCTTCGGCGAGGTTCATATAACCAGTGAGTGGATTAAAATAGCCCGAACCGAGCATGACCGCAGATCCAGCAGCGCCCGAAGAAATTAGAATAGCAGGTAAGTTCTCAGCCTCTTTAATCAACGCTGCACGCTCGGCATCGTCGGCAACGTAAAGTGGATTCAAAGTATCAGAACCGTGTGGTTTAATCATTCAGTGCTCCTTTTATAGGCAATAGAATGTTTCAGTTGTTATTTTATTTACTTCAAGAGATTTTAGGGGTACTCTCTTGATAATAATAATAGCGAATTTATGCTGTATTGTCAATCGGTTTCTGGACTTCATTTGGTCTAACGCGCTATGAGTTAATGTTTGACCGTTCCTCAACTCAATTGTCATGCTCCATCTCCGTTGCCTTTCTTGAACAAAGATCTCAAATATTGACCAGTAAAGCCACATCAAGCTAAACGTATGAAAAAAGAAAACAGGTATTTTTTTTCTACACTTTGCCCTTGATACTTAACACCTGTTATGGTAAAATAAAATTTGTTACTTCATTATTGAGGGCGCTGTGATCTATAGTAATCCAAGTTGCTAGTTAGTCTATAGTCCGAGTTTCCATACTCGACACTCAGTTAGAAATAACCAGAGTGATACACATGTCGCCCCGCTGGGGCTTGGAGTTGTAGGAATGTGCTTTTCTATATACATGTCGCCCCGCTGGGGCTAAAAAACGGGGCAAGTTCTGGAGCTATACACATAACACTCCTCCCCGATAAGAGCGGGATTCAAAACTGGAGCGACAGGTTGGACAAATCAACTATAACAACCAACCAATAGATTTTCAACGACTAGCAACTTACGTTATAGTAATCTAAGCGATTGAATTATAGTCATGAAACAGTATATCACCAGAAAAGGAAATAACGCATGGCAACTCAAGAAGCACAATGGACAAAATTGGCGGATTTGAGCGACGTTCCTGTTGGAGAAGCCAAGGCAGTGCAGATAGGGGAAGGACGGAGCATCGCGCTGTTCCACGTTGACGGTAAACTCTATGCAACCGATAATCAATGCCCCCACATGGGATATCCGCTGACCCGGGGCCGTGTTCGGCACGGAATCCTTACGTGCGATTGGCACGAGCGGAGTTTCGACCTTGACGGCGGCGGTTGCTTTAATGTCGAGTGCGATGACCTACAGACCTTCCCCGCCGAAGTACGAGACGGCGAAATCTGGGTGCAGCTCGGTGATTGGACCTACAAACGGAAGGCGGAGCATCTCAGTCTGCTCTGGGAGGGACTTCTAAGTGGAGATCGCTGGACGATGTCCAAGGCGATTGCCCTACTCCTCAAAGGAGGCGTAGCGGAAGTAGAGATTGTGGAGTTGATCCTACAACATCTTGGCAGACACATTGCTAGCTCGCACGGATCGGAAGCCGGTTGGGATATTGCTCGACTGATGAATGGACTTGCCGTAGGACGACGCTACAAAGACGCAGATCGCCTGATAGCGATGACGACTGCGGCAAGTGCGTCCTCCGGTGGCGCCGCAGAACGTCTCGAGGTTGTGCCGTTACCGGAGCCGGTGGCTTGGGAGAATATCGAGCCGTGGGTGCGCAGCTTTTCACGCGATGGACATTCTGGACGGATCGAACGTTGTCTGTTCACCGCCTATACACTCGGCGATGCTGATAAAATTCTGCCGCTGCTGTTTGAATGTACAGTTGAGCCACATTTTCTTGGCTTCTCGGACAACCTTATTTCGCTTGGTTATCTCTCCGAAGCGGTTGACGAGTTCGGCTGGAAGAAAGCCTATGAGCTGGTCTTCAATCTCGGCTCTATGCTGGTCGGTCGTGGGCGTGGTGAACCTCAGCGGTTCCGTCGAGACGCGATCGGGATCATGAGAGAAAAACTCGGTGAATTGGAGGGGGCAGAAAAAACATCAGGTAATTATGACGAAGAGGCATTCGTGAACGCACTGTCAAGCGTAGATATTCAAAGGTCGTTCGACGCTGTCGGGGGTGCTCTGAAAGGTGGCGTTCCAATGGACGCACTCATTTCAACGTTGGTAATACTCGCCGCTGACCGGATGGCACGCACACCGGTCAACGTGGACGCCGGTTGGGAGTGCTTGACAACGGAACTTAACCTCGCTGCTTCACTTCGCACGGTGCAACGCATCGCTGGTGATGATGCTGCGGCGAAAGGCATCTTCCACTCAGCGTGGCTTACTTTCGATAACCGTTGGCTCAACATTCCGTCACGCACACTGACTGCACCACCGGTAGAGGAGGGATTCAACGCCTGCGACGAGGAGGAAGGCATTCAGCAGATAACTAACGCTATCGAAACTCTCAACGTGCAGGCAATCGGTGGACAGGTGCTGGGGTATCTCAATGCTGGATATTCTAGTGAAACCTTGCTCCATGCGCTCGGAAGAGCCATCCTTTGGGATGATACGGGCATGGAAATACTCCCCACACTCCGCACGGTTCTCGACGAATGGAACAATTGCGCGGGACATCCTGCTCGCGACCAACTTATCGTTGCACTTGCGCGCTACGCCACCGATATCCGCACGAACAAGGACAGTGAATCCGCCACAACCACGGCGATGCGCTTTGCGGAAGGCAGGACCACGGTCGAGATCTTTGACGATTAACCAGCTTCCTAATACAGATCCCTAGTTGGGATTAAGCGTTCAAACCGTTATAGCATTGATTCAGACAGATATCAAACAGAATAACAATGGAGGTTTATCATGTTAAGCACATCATCTAACTTCGTCAAAGTCGCAACACTGGACGAACTCGCGGAAGGGAAGCCGAGAGCTATTAAGGCTGAGGGGCAGAGCATCGCCCTGTTTAAGCACAACGGAGATATTTATGCCACTGATAATCAATGTCCCCACATGGGTTATCCACTAACGAGAGGTCGCGTCCGAGGCGGTGTTCTCACGTGTGACTGGCACGGATGGAGCTACGACATGCGGGGTGGTGGCTGTTTTACCGGCGGTTGCGATGATCTAGCGACGTTCCCGGTCGAAATTCGTGAGAACGACATCTATATTGATATTGCTGGTGGTGGCAACAAGCGGGATGATGCCCACTTCCTTCTGCTCCAAGAAGGACTGCTATTTGGAGACAATTGGACACTGTCGAAAGCTGTCGCAATTATACTCGCCAGGGGCGTTTCCGAAAGTGATGTCCTGAATCGATTGGTGCGGCACGCAGGTCGACATTTTGTGACCGAGCTTGACGCGAGAGAGGGCGGATGGCAACTGGCTAATCTGGTAAACGGCGTGAAGGTTGCCAGCCAATATGAACCGGAGGATCGACTTATCCCACTCATGATGGCAGCATCAGGCGCATCGGGACGGGCAGGTGACCGACCGGCTGTTGCCCCCTTGCCCGGCGATATTACATGGGAGAAATTAGAGCGATGGATTCGCGTGTTCTCGGCAGACCGAGAATGGGAAGGTATAGAAAAATGCCTCATCACCGCCCGACGGCTCGGAGAGCATGACGATAAAATTATCCCGTTAGCTTATGAATGTATTGTTGAGCCGTTCTTCTTGGGACATGGTGATAGCTTGCTCCATATCGGGTATCTCGCAGAGTTGCTTGAACAGTTCGGTTGGGAGGTGTCCGAAGAACTGGTGTGTGGTCTCACTGCGAAGATACTTGGTCGGGGGCGTGGTGCGCCGGACGAAATCCGGCGCGAGGCGATCGGGAAGCTGGAGTCGCTGGAGGATTTTGTAGCAGATATAGCTGCGAATCCACCCAATCAATCATCTGATTTTAACGAGGATGCATTTGCAGCCGGGTTGGTAAGCGGCGATCTCGACGACACCTTTGATACAATCACCGATGCACTAAAGAGCGGTGTTGGAGTAAATCGAATCGTTCAAACAATGGTGCTTCTGGGTGCAGACCGGATGGCACGCACACCCGCGAGCATGAGTCCAGGCTGGTGGGAGTTGGGTCAGGAAATCACTCTTGCCTCGTCCGTTCGCACAGCGTTACGATTTGGTGGTTTTCAGGTTGCCGCCAAGGCGCTCTACCATGTAGCGTGGGAATTCTTCAGCAACCGGTGGCTTAACATTCGGCAAATGCCCCTAAGCGCGCCGAGAAGCACGACCCCTTCGGCTGCACCAGACGAAAAAGCGGGGATTGCGGATGTCATCAACACTATTGAAACGGTGCAGATCCAGGAGGTCGGGCGGATAACGCGACAATACCTAAACAGCGACTTCTCCGGCGACCGGTTACTGTCCGAATTAGGGCAGTGCATCCTCAGGGATGATAACGGTTGGGGTATCCTCAATACTTTACGGGCAGCTTTTGACGAATGGAAACTGTGCGAAGACCATCCGGGTCGGAATCAGTTGCTTGTTGGACTGGCGCGTTGGACGACCGACGAACGCAAAAACAGCAACAGCGATTCTGCCGCAAAGACAGCGCTACGATTCGCGAAAGGTGAGACAGCGGTTGACCTGTATGAACAGTAGAGATACTGGTTTGAGATGCGCTGCTCCTACCCGAACGGTGCATTTCAAACCGATAACAAAACTTACATGCTACCTCGTGGTGGCCGTTTTATTGCTGAGTCCCGTGTCAAGTGCCCATAGCATTAGTGTGAAAACACAGGGTAAACTGGCACTTGCAGTAATTTTAGGTGGCGTCGCGATTTTGACGAAATATCTGGTTGAACGCGATCAACAGGCTGCGGAGAACCTCCATGTCGAACTCGGTCCCCCAGAACGCATCACTAAGTTTGAGCGTGGTTTTGATCGGTGGCGAATCGAATGGTATGGCAATCGAAGGTATGTATTCCGAAACAATATCCTGCAGAAAGAGACCGACACAGAGTCGGCTTCGACCTCCGACACATTTTGACCTGTATAACCGCCGGATACCGCTCTTAGTGAGCGGTATATTCATTTTGATGCTAATCGGCTGCGATACAGATCAAATAGTAACCCCTCCAATACGGCATACTGTCGGCATCAGCAAACTACACCTGACAGACCTAACGGTAGAGCCGGGCGGCACCACAACGATTACAGCAACCTTTGATTATTCGGGAGACAAAGCCGACTTAATCTTCGGATGGGACGCGAGCGGTGGAGAGATTGTTGGGGAGGCATCAAGCGTTGCCTACGTTGCTCCAGACACTCCCGGTATACATACAATCACCTTACAATTGACCGATGGGTTTGCAATGGCTGAACACACGGTCACGGTTGAGGTTATTTCCCCGCAGTCACTTTTAGTAGATTCTGATGCCTATTGGACAGGTGACGGGGAAACGCTTGTATTGAGATATCAGGTCGATGTTACACAGATTATTCATCAGCCGGTGATATTGCGATATGATATCGTTCAGGACGAAGCAAAAACTGGGGCGTTTTTGAACGTTGATGTCAATGGAGTTCTGCTTGTTGAAGAAGAAGCAGTAGGAGAGGTAGATCCCGCTGAAGGGATAAGCATCATAGGAGAGGTAGACGCCTCCAAAATTATCACGGGATTAGGAACGTATGAAATTACACTGACATTAGTTGTTGTGCACCCCGTGGAGCGTGGATGGCTTCTACGAAAAGCGGAGTTAATCGGCGCAGCGGGATCGGCGGTTCGACTGTGATAGGATCGGTGATATCACCCCAATACCTTTGGGTGGGCACTGCCCCTACAATGAATTGATTCGTGTGGGGGCAACCCTTGGGGCTGTTTAGTTTTTTGAATTGCTCTACGGAAGGACGAGAACCTTGACTGAACCGTGTGCCTCGCGTCCGTCCGCGACGGCAAAAGCCTGCTCAATATCATCAAGTGGAAAACGATGGGTAATTAGCGGCGTGGGATCGAGTTTGCCGGCACCCATCAAGTTCAAGGCGATCTGGAACTCCTTCTCCCCATCACGGCGTCCATAACAGAAAGCCCAAGTAACTGTCAATTCACGACTTCGGGCGTATCGGGCATCGAGTGTAAAGGGCGCCACATGACCGCCGACCATGCAGATTCTCCCACGTTTGGCGGCAATTTCAGTTGCCTGCATCAGCGTGTTTGCCCGACCGCCCACCGCTTCAAAGACAACAGTCGCACCCCTACCGTCGGTCCATGCCGTGACCTCCTCCACCGGATCCATAGTATCAACATTTATGGGAATCGCGCCAATTGCTTGTTGCGCAATCTGCAATGGACGATCGGGTTTGCCCAACACAGCAACAGACTCCGCACCTGCCACATGTGCCATCTGAGCGATAGTCAGTCCGATAGGTCCGCTGCCAATTACGGCAACCTGATCGCCTGGTTTTACTGGAACCATTGACAATGCGTGCACAGCTACGGCGTAGACTTCAGCCAACGCACCGGCTTCAAAAGAGACAGCGTCCGGGAGAGTATAAACGTTATCCTCAGGAGCTATCATGTATTGGGCAAATCCACCGGCACGAGCGGTGCCCCCAATATGCACCAATTTAGAACAGATATTATAGTTTCCGCTGAAGCATTCGGGACATTCGTTACAGGGGATGGTCGGTTCGATGGCGACACGGTCACCTATCTTCTGTTTGACATCTCCCGATCCGAGGGCTACCACCTGACCGGTCAATTCGTGGCCCGCGGTGCGAGGTGAAAGCGACTTTGGGTTTTCCGCATGGTAGCCGTGCAGATCGCTGCCACAGATGCCTGTCGCCTCCACCTGAACCAACACTTCACCTTGCTCTGGCACTGGATCGGGCAGTGTTTCAAGTCGTATATCTTTCCCACCATAGAATCGTGCGGCTTTCATCGTGTCCTCCTGAGTCGATTCCACTTCACCTAAGTTGATAGATAACTTTTAAGGCGTGTTAGGCCAGGTCTCCCCGCTGCGGTTATTCTGGTTCATTAGTTCATCTGTTTATTGGTTCAGTAACCTGATGAATCACACACATACCGCTCCGCAGGTTAGGAAACCTATGCTACGTTGACTAAGGCGTGTTGACATTTTGCTATTGCTGATTCAGCAAATGCTGGAATCATCAGGCAATCTGCCATAAGTAGCGCAAACTGTTAGTTGGCAGGCTGGGATCACAATCTAACAGATCGTGGTACAAAAGCCCGAAATGGTCTCTGACGTGCGAACAAAGGGTTGGGAAACCCAACCCCTACGAAGGATTATGCGTTTGTGCTCCCTCTTGATGGTCTGGTTGCGATGAAAGATCAACAGAACCTAGTTAGTGTCGGGCAAATCCGATCCCGTTTCGAGGACTCCCCCTATTTCATCAAGAAGCCTTGGCTTCGCCGGGACGAGGAATCGGAGGAAGGTCCGCCCGTTGCCCCCAAATCCCCGGTACATCGGGACAGGCGAGACCAGACGCAACCGGGGATGCCCGATCTACGGCTGCGGCGCGTAGAAGTCCATCTAAAAACCCTTGACAGGTCACCGAGGATTGAGTAAAATCCCACCAATCTCTTTCTGGATTATCACCATATCAACTTGCCAAGATGGCACACGTCTGGACTAACGAGGAACAGAATGGATCCAACACGGTCGAATCTATATGTGTATGTTTCTATCGCAGGTGAGAACAAAATTTCGATCTTCAAGATGTCGCCTGAAACGGGGGAACTTACTCCCCATGGGGAGGTCCCGGTCTACAGTCCTCCGAGCATACTCACTGTCCCTCCGGCGCGGGATGTCCTTTACGCCGCAATTAGAGCTACGGGAGATATTATCAGTTTTCAGATCGACAGAAGCACAGGGCAGCTTGAACTGATGGACACAACCGTGACAGGTTGGGAGGATCCAGCATATCTCGAGATCGACAAGACGGGCAATTTCTTGATAATACCTTACTACGTTCCCGGTAAAGTAACGGTTTATCCAATTCGGGAGGATGGTAGGCTTAGAGATGAACCGAGTGATACGCATTCGACTGGTGAACACGCCCATGGAGTTGCCATCGATCCGTCAAACAGATCGGTCTTTGTATCCCACACATGCCCGACTAATTCAATCTTTCAGTTCCAGTTTGATTCCGATTCTGGCACCCTCTCGCCCAACACGACACCCCAAGTTATCCCGGAAGGCGAAGATGGCCCCCGTCACATCTGTTTCCATCCGAACCACCCCTTCGTCTATGCGGACAACGAGCAGGGCAGCAGCGTAACCGCCTATAAGTTCAACGCCTCCGATGGCACACTTCGCCCCTTCCAAACGCTCTCAACGCTGCCTGAGGGTTATAGCGGCAGTAATTCCTGCGCCCGCTTGGAGATGCATCCATCAGGAAAATTTCTATATGCTGCGAACCGTGGCCATGATAGTATCGCTGGCTACGCCCTCAGTTCCGATGGTTCGCTGCAATCTGTCGGTTATTTCCCGACGGAGAAGACGCCCCGTTCTTTTAGGATTGACCCCAATGGCAAATTTCTAATTAGTGCTGGAGAGTCTGCTGACCGGCTAGCCTCGTATCGCATTGATGCGGATGCCGGTTATCTTTATCCTTTGGACACCTATGATGTAGGCAATATGCCGTGGTGGGTGCTTATCGTGCAGGGGCCGCGGTAGGCGTCACACCGTATGTTACTGCCCGATTTACAGAGGTTGGGAGAGTGCGCTGCTCGTGAAGCGTAATGCACGGACAGTAGATTCAGAACAGGGCGGCTTCGTATAGTTGATGATAGCGGTCTTCAATCTCAGGTCGTGTCAGTCGACGTTGACGGTTCAAACTAAAATCTTCAACATTGAACGAAGCAATCACTGTTCCGTAGATAATTGCTTTTCGGACTGCTGGTTCCGAGGTTTCCCCGGCAGAAGCAAGATAGCCCAAAAATCCGCCAGCGAAACTGTCACCTGCACCGGTGGGGTCTGATACTGATTCCAAGGGATAAGCAGGAGCAGCAAAGAATGTGGAATCGGTCAGGGTAATCGCGCCGTGTTCCCCTTTTTTGATCACAACCCGATCTGGACCGTAGGTGAGAATCTGTTTCCCAGCACGAATTAGGTTGCTTTCTCCCGTCAACAGGCGAGCTTCCCCGTCATTGAGGATTAAGATGTCCACCTCGCTCAACGTTAGCATCAGCGCGTCAAGACTGTTATTGATCCAGAGATTCATCGTATCGCATACGATTAGCTTTGGCGTTGTCGCTTGCCGAAGCACATTCAGTTGCAATTCAGGATTGATGTTAGCTAAGAAAACGTAGGGAGTATCTTTATAGGTTTCCGGTAATTTCGGCTCGAAGTCACCGTAGACATTCAGATCGGTAAAGAGCGTTGTCGCGGCGTTGAGATCATCGGTGTAGTCACCTCCCCAACGGAAGGTTTTTCCACCTTGGATCTGTTCCAAACCTTCAAGTCCAATGCCTCGTGCCTCCAAGAAATCGAGATGTTCTTGGGGAAAATCATCTCCAACCACAGCGACCAACCGGATGGAACCGTAGAAGAAACTTGCCGCTGTCGAGAAGTAGATCGCCGATCCGCCCAGTGCGTTTTCGACTTTGCCGGCGTGGGTTTTAACATCGTCCATCCCTACGGATCCGACGACTAGAATACTCATGTATCAACCTCGCAACCATATCTGCTAGGAACGGGGTCTAGCATGTAAAAGTAGATTTAGGAAGGAAAGGGTCCCTGACGGTTTTTGTTTTCGCGTAGTGCTGTAATGACACGACGCAGGCGCCTAACCAAGATAGTAACAAGGACGACGACTAATACCACTTGCAGTATCTGATAAAATTTGAACATTCCGTCAGATAGTTGCGATGGATTGGATTTGTACATCCAGATTGGCACGAGTAAGATCGCCGACACAAGCAGAATGATGCTTTCCCAGAGATCCGATTTTTTCATGAGTCACTCCCTCTGCATTAAGTTCCCATCGTCCAAGAATTGAGATAAGTCTCCTGTTCCTCCGTCAATTCATCAATCGAGACACCGAGCGCTTGGAGTTTCAGCGTTGCGATAGAGTCATCCAGTTCCACTGGCACGTCATACACGCGGTTTTGCATCTCTTCATGGTTTTTAACAACATACTCCGCAGACAACGCTTGGTTGGCAAAACTCATATCCATGACGCTGGCGGGATGCCCTTCAGCTGAAGCGAGATTGATGAGTCTTCCTTCGCCAAGCAGATATAGCTTACGTCCATCCTTAAGAGCATACTCCTCAACTAATTCCCGTGTCGTTCTTACCTCGGTGCTTAAATCTTTGAGATCTGGGATATTAATTTCAACATTGAAATGCCCCGAATTACAGATAATCGCGCCATCCTTCATTGCTTCAAAATGCTCACGGCGTAATACATGCATATTGCCTGTCAACGTAACGACAACATCTGCTTCAGCGACGGCTTGAACCATGGGCAAGACGCGGAAGCCATCCATCACTGCTTCCAATGCGTTCAACGGATTGACCTCCGTGACGATGACGTTTGCGCCTAAGCCTCGCGCCCGATCAGCAAAACCGCGACCACACCACCCGTAGCCCGCCACAACGACGGTAGTTCCAGCAATGAGTAGATTGGTTGCACGAATAATCCCGTCCAGTGTGCTCTGTCCCGTTCCGTAACGATTATCAAAGAAATGCTTAGTTTTGGCATCGTTCACAGCGATGATTGGGTATCTGAGCACGCCTTCGGCCGCCATGCTTTTGAGACGGATAACCCCCGTTGTTGTCTCCTCTGTTCCAGCTAAGACATTCTCCACGTAAGAAGGGTTTGCATCCTCTGCGTGCAGCCGAGAGACGAGATCTGCACCATCATCCATGGTGATTGCCGGTTTGAAGTTAACTGCTTCATCAATATGCTGGTAATAGGTGTCAGTGTCCTCCCCTTTGATTGCAAAAATGGGGATCCCATCGTGTGCCACAAGCGACGCGGCAACATCGTCCTGCGTACTGAGCGGGTTAGAAGCGCATAGAAGCACTTCGGCTCCACCAGCTTTCAGTGCACGGGCGAGGTTCGCCGTTTCCGTCGTAACGTGCAAACAGGCAGAAATCCGCACCCCTTCGAGTGGACGTTCCCGCTCAAATCGTTGGCGAATCAGACGGAGGACAGGCATGAACCGGTCTGCCCAGTCAATCCGCCGCTTTCCATCGTCTGCGAGTTCTCGGTCTTTAATGTCGTAATTCATAGCTTTGCCTCCTACACGCCTGCTTCTGACTTCAGCAAGTCTGCATAGTCCGTTAATTCCCATGTGAAGCCCGGTTCTTCACGTCCGAAATGCCCATAAGCGGCTGTCGCTGAGTAGATCGGTTTCCGGAGTTCAAGTCGTTCGATAATCCCGGCTGGCGTCAGATCGAAATGCTTCTCTACAAGCTGGGTCAACTTTTGATCGGGAACCGCCCCTGTGCCAAACGTATCAAGCATAATCGAAATTGGTTCAACAACACCGATGGCATAAGAGAGTTGGACTTCACATCGATCCGCCAATGCGGCGGCGACAATGTTTTTTGCAACATGCCGTGCGGCATACGCAGCGCTTCGATCAACTTTTGTTGGATCCTTGCCAGAGAATGCGCCACCCCCGTGTCGCCCCATACCCCCGTAAGTGTCTGCGATAATCTTTCGCCCCGTTAATCCACAATCACCCTGCGGTCCACCGACCACAAAACGCCCTGTCGGGTTGACATGGTAGGTGATGTCAGACTGCTTTTGACGTAGTTCTTCAGGAATAGTGGGTTTGATGATTTCTTCGATAACAGCTTCTTTCAATTCGTCGTTGGTAACCTCCGGCGCATGTTGGGTCGAAATCACGACGGTATTAACGGCTACCGGTTGTCCATCAACATATTCAATAGTTACCTGCGATTTTCCATCAGGTCGCAGGAAGTCCAATATCCCGTTTTTCCTGACCTGTGCCAACCGGCGCGTCAGTTTATGCGCCAATATAATCGGCATCGGCATCAGCTCCGGCGTCTCCCGGCATGCATAGCCGAACATCATTCCTTGATCGCCTGCACCGAGCCGATCCACTCCCATTGCAATATCCGCTGATTGCTCATCAATCGCAGTCAACAGAGCGCAATGTTCATAGTCGAACCCATAGGTCGCCTTAACATATCCAACCTGTTGAATAGTGTGACGGACCAGTGCGGGAATATCAATGAAATTTGCGCCGGTTGTCATTTCACCGGTGATGAGCGCGAGCCCGGTTGTGACCAACGTTTCGCAGGCGACACGCCCCATTGGGTCCTCTGCCATGACCGCATCAAGCACGGCGTCAGAGATCTGATCTGCAAGTTTATCGGGGTGTCCTTCGGTTACAGATTCAGAGGTAAATACATAGTTTTGAGCCAATTGAGTTTCTCCTGATTTAATGCCTCTATACACTAAAGAGCAAGATAACTTGGGACAGGATTTTAGACTACTATTGTGAACGCAAATCTTGTCCTAAACCCAACTAAGGGAACTTTTTCAGTGTATAAAGAATTCTTTAAAACCCCTGTTTTTAAGCAGCACAAACCTTCAAACTAACCATGAGTGTTTGCCTTTGCCACATGTATCCCTTCCTCTCTCCGATCAGGCAGCATTAGCAATCCTTATCAGTTATTAGGGATCTCCGAGAGTTTGATCGGGTATTGCTGGGGGTAGTACCCTAGCGAAGAGATGAGAACCACTTGTCATTAGCCACGAAAGGCTTTAGGTTACACGGGAGGGATAATGGTAAGGTCTTGGATACATATACGAAAACATATTGTACTACCACATAACCTGTGCACAGTTGGACAACCACCACAGCCATAAATGGAATATGAGGCGGGACACGCGAAAAATCAGACCTCACGCCTCATACTCACTGCTGAACGGCAGATTGACATTATCAAAGTCGTTTATAGAGATTAAGCGATAGCAATTTTTGACATACTCCGCAAACCTAAAGGATTGGGATTCTTACGAGTCCATTTCCATCAGGAGAGCTAATTGTGCGGTCAAACAGGGCTGCGAACCGAAGTCCGCCTTACATACCGCTAACGCAATGGACAACGCCCTGCCCACTGCCTCATGGAATCGGGAGCTGTAAAGTTTGACAACTCGCGACTCCTTGAAGGGGAATTTTGGCGCGGTTTATTGAGGAGCCCTATATCCGTCGGTATATCCTAACTGTTGCGGATTTTACCCCTGCTAAGAGTTAACCGAACCGCTAACCTCTAAGAACAAGCATACCATATTTAGCCTGCAAATTTAAGAAAACGGGCTAAAGCAGTCTGTATAGGCTGCGTCCCAACCGCTCCAAACATAAATGTTTGGGTTTTAGACCTAAAGGTGTGTTCGATAATTTAGAATGATACGCAAGTTCAATATTAAGTAAGCGCTCAATTTCACAATGGAGGGCAGTCTATCCTTCCTGAACGCCTACATGTTAATTTTCTTTGGAAGCCTCTTAAGAAGTTTCCTCGGAAGCTTCCTCAGACGTCTCTTCAGAACCAGATCTATTTAGTTCTTCCTTTAATAATCCTCCAAAGGCTGTCAGTTCTTCCCGATCTTTTTCTTGATCCTGGACGCGTTCTTCCTGTTGTTGTTCGTATTGAGTGATGGTTGCACGATCCTGTTCAGCCTGCGCAGCTTTCAGGGACAAGCCGATTCGGCGTTCGGTTGGATCTAAGTGAATCACTTTCAGATCCAATTCCTGACTGACCGACACGACGTCTTCCGGCTTTTCAATGCGTTGTTCAGCTAATTCAGAGATGTGGATTAGCCCTTCGATATCATCTTCAAGCTGTGCAAATACACCAAAGCTGGTTATGTTCACAACCTTACCCCGGACGACAGATCCAATTTTGTATTTAGTGGGAACCTCTATCCATGGATCAGGTTCAATCTGCTTCAATCCTAAAGAAATTTTCTGCTGTGCTGGGTCAATACTTAGCACCATGACCTCAACTTCATCACCTTCCTTTAGGACCTCGCGCGGATCAACAATTCGTTTCAGCCAAGACAGGTCGGAAATATGGATTAGGCCATCGATACCCTCTTCAATTTCGACGAAGGCGCCAAAATTGGTCAGATTGCGCACACGGCCTGTGAGTTTCGTACCGACAGGATATTTTGTCTCCAACAGTTCCCAAGGATTGGGGTGCAGCTGCTTCAATCCGAGAGATAGCTTCTGATTATCTTTGTCGATATCCAGCACAACTGCGTCAATGACATCGTCCTTTGCAACCACCTTTGACGGCGCAATGTTTCGCCGTGTCCACGACATCTCCGAAATATGGATGAGTCCTTCAACTCCCTCTTCTAACTCCAGAAATGCCCCATAGTTGACAATGCCTACCACTTTTCCTGTAACGGTGGAGCTAATAGGGTATTTATCTTCAACCGATTCCCATGGATCGACTGTTTTTTGCTTTAATCCGAGAGAGACCTTCTCCGTATCGCGGTCAACAGAGATAACCATCACGTCTATCTCATCTCCGACTGCAACGACTTCGGATGGATGATTCACTCGACGCCATGACATATCTGTTTTGTGGAGCAATCCATCAATCCCACCAAGATCGACAAATGCACCAAAGGTTGTAATACTCTTTACGACTCCGGACCGAATTTGTCTCGTTTCGATGTTCTCAAAGAGAGCGGTTTTTTGTGCAGCTAGCTCCTCCTCGAGAATCACACGACGCGACAAGACGATGTTGCGGCGACGCTTACTCAGTTTAACAACTTTCGCTTCGAGTGTCTGGCCGATATATTGTTCAAAATCTTGTGGGGGCCGCAATTCAACCTGAGACGCCGGCAGGAAAGCGCGTAACTTACCAAGGTCTATTTGCAAGCCACCCTTGATGCGCTGCACGACGGTTCCAGTCACAAGCCGTCCCGCTTCGTAAGCCTCGGTAATCTCGTCCCAAACCAGTTTCTGGTCAGCAATCTCCTTGGATAAGACAAGTTGACCTTCGGAGTCTTCTCTCCGGACGATGTACACATCAATCTGGTCACCGAGATTTACAGGAGGTGTGCTCTCATCGCCAACCGGAAATTCCGACACCGGGATATACCCTTCTGACTTGAACCCAATATCCACCATAACTTCGTCATGATCGACATTAATTACCGTTCCCTTGACAATCTCGCCTTCCGAGAAAGCTTTGAGGGAATTATCATACGCCTCTTCAAGAGATTCAATTTCCGCAAGCTCCGGTGTCGCTTCCGGCGCATCGGCGGATTCCTCTACTGTTGTAGGTTCATCAACAGAGACGGCTTGATCGGTCGCATCGGCTTCGCCCGATTCACCTTCAGACAGAGAAACTTCCTCGCCATTTTCCTCTGTCTCCTCCGTTGGCTGTGCCCCTTGTTCTTCATCTTGTGGCTGATCTGCTTCCGCAGGCTGTTCCTCCGCCTGAGTGTCATCGTCACTCACTGAAGAGGAGTCCAACTCCTCCTCAGTTTCAGCGGCATCAGTATCTTCCACTTCGACCGTGGGCTGATCTGTTGTTTCTTGTTCCTTTTTTGAATCCTCGTTCATCACGTGACTGGCTCTATTCAAAACTCAATAACGGCACTAGATTTGATAGATTTAATTCACCAGCTCCTCCTTTTCTAAGGTCACCAACGACCTGTATGGGTCAAACTTTTGGCACAGGTTAAGCATATATAGTATAGCACAAATACGCAGAAAGACGCAACGGAATTTCTAAATAGATATTTTTTCATTGCAGAGGGGGTAAATGTGCGCTAAAATTTGAATGACTGCCATCTGCAGCAATCTCCGTTTCTCGCGGAGTCTTATCTGACTAAGCAACGGCTTGGAAGCCTATCTATGACTATACCAATCCGCAATATACATACAAATAGACGTGTAATTATCGTCGGTGGCGGGGTAATCGGACTCGGCATCGGCTGGCAGCTGGCAAAAGCAGGTTGCACTGTCTCCATCTATGAACGCGATCAAGCTGGACGTGCTGCGTCCTGGGCAGCTGCAGGGATGTTAGCACCGCACGCGGAGGTCCATTTTGAGGAACGTGAACTGCTTCGATTGGGCGTTCAGAGTTGTCGGATGTATCCTGAGTGGATTGCCGAGTTAGAGACTGATAGCCAGATGAGCGCTGGATATCGCGCAGAAGGCACACTTATCGTCGGGGTAGATCGGGACGATGCACGCGAGTTGGAACACCTCTACGAATCTCAAAAACTTTTGGATTTGAAAGTGGAGTGGATCCCCGGCATAGAGGCGCGGGAAATAGAGCCGCTACTCTCTCCTAAAATTACCGCAGCGATTTGGAGCAAGGATGATCATCAGGTTGACAACCGCGCGATGGTTGAGGCGCTGATTGAGGCATTTCGCCGAGCGGGCGGTATAGTGCACGAAGAGACCCCTGTTGATAAAATTGAGATTGTGAACGGAAAAGCAGAAGGAATTTGGGTCAAGGACAATTTAGAAGAAGCTGATGTCATTGTGTTGGCGGCAGGATGCTGGTCGAGCGATATTAACGGCTTACCTAAAGGACTGCAACCACCTGTTCGTCCTGTCAAAGGACAGATGCTCGCGTTGCAGATGGAGGAAGGAATTGTTCTGGAAAAGGTTATCCGCGCACCGCGTGCCAAGTATCCAACGGATGTCTATTTGGTCCCAAAGGATGATGGTCGCTTGGTAATTGGCGCGACGAGCGAAGAGATGGGTTTCGACACACGATTGACCGCGGGAGGGTTATTTGAACTTCTCAGAGGCACTTGGGAGGCTGTTCCGGGCATATACGATCTCCCTGTTTTGGAAACTTGGGCAGGCCTGCGTCCGGGCAGTCGAGACAATGCGCCGATTCTGGGTGAGACGGGAGTTGAAAATCTCATCATGGCAACGGGCCACTATCGGAACGGGATATTGCTCACACCCATCACCGCCCGTGAAATCGCTTCGCTTATTTTAACAGGCGAAACACCGGAACCTATCGCACCTTTTAACTTGTCTCGGTTTTAATGGTTAGGGAGGGGAGGACATGAACATAAAAGTGAACGGCGAAACCAAATCAGTTTCATCGGGATTAACCCTCCAACAACTGCTTTTACACCTGGAAATCGATCCCTCCCGACCGGGGATTGCTATTGCAATCAACCAGGAGGTAGTTTTCAGAACGGAGTGGGAGGAAACAGAAATTCAGCCGGACAACGAGATTGAGATTATTCGGGCAGCACAGGGAGGATAAGTGTTCAGACGTAGATAAGAATTGATTTGGTAACACGCTGCGAAAATATATACCATACGAACAAAGATTAAAATTAGACCGAAAAAGAGGAAAAAATGGACGGAATCAAAATTGGTGATAGCGCTTATCAGTCACGACTGTTAATCGGTACCGCCGGTTACCCCAACTTTGACGTAATGATCAGGTCGCTCGAAGCGAGCGGCGCGGAAATTGCCACTGTCGCCATGCGTCGGGTAAAACTCGGGGATGGTTCAGGGGAAAATCTATTCGACCTCCTCCGCGAGAAGGGATATACAATTTTACCAAACACTTCAGGCTGCTTCACAGCAAAGGATGCTGTGTTGACAGCGCAGCTTGCACGTGAGGCGCTCGGCACCTCCCTTGTCAAGCTTGAAGTCATCGGTGATGATCAGACCCTGTTTCCCGATGTTGAACAGCTGTTACCGGCAGCCGCGACGCTGGTTAAAGATGGGTTCACCGTGATGCCGTACTGCAACGATGATACGTGTAAGAAGTTGGAAGACATCGGGTGTGCAACGGTGATGCCGTTGGGTGCACCTATTGGATCGGGCATGGGTATCCGCAATCCGTACAATATCCAGATCATTCGCGACACTGTCAGCGTTCCTGTCATCGTTGATGCAGGGGTGGGAACAGCCTCTGACGCAGCAATTGCGATGGAACTGGGCTGTGACGGTGTTCTACTCAGCACGGCGGTTGCCAAAGCCCGGCAGCCGGTACTGATGGCAAGTGCTATGCGGAAGGCGGTTGAGGCGGGTAGGGAGGCGTTTTTGGCGGGACGGATTCCGAGAAAACTTTACGCGACAGCTTCGAGCCCTTTGGAAGGTATGATTGGTCAGGAATAATTGAGGACAATTTTCTATGCCAGATGATGAGAAATCATCAGCACATCAACGGCTTGAAGCCGAGGGACAAACACCGGAAACAGAGACATTAGGGCAACTGCGACAACTCGCCGAGGGCGGTGATCCAAGATAACCTTACTGGATGTATCAAAATGGCATCCCTCATAATGATGCAGAAGTACATTCAAGATGTTGAGAGCACCATTAATTTAGAAGGTCACAGAAACCTAACATGGGTCCCGAAGATATAGTGGTAGAGAAAGTTGTTGCATTACTTTCGAAAAGCAGTTATCTGCTCAGAATGACCTCGGCTGGCTGCACCAAAATGGTCGAGGAGTCCCCCAAGACGATGTGAAGGCAGTCGAATGGTATAGAAGAGCTGCTGAAGGTGATTATGCCATAGCCCAAGATAACTTAGGTTGGATGTATCAACATGGCAGAGGCGTCCCTCAAGATGATGTGGAGGCAGTCAAATGGTATCGAAAAGCTGCCGAAGGTGGCTCTCTTGCAAAAGCCCAAGACAACTTAGGCTGGATGTATCAGCACGGCAGAGGTGTTCCGCAAAGTGATGTGGAAGCAATTAAGTGGTATTGTAAAGCCGCTGAAGGTGGCTATTCCGCAGCCCAAGATAATCTTGATTGGATATATCAAAATGGTAGGGGCGTTGAGTAGATCAAGTGTAATTTACGCTGGCCTACTCCCACTTCCGAATATCGACAAAATGCCCGGCGATCGCAGCGCCTGCAGCCATCTGTGGACTGACGAGATGCGTACGTCCTCCCTTGCAATGAAAAGGTTGAAAGCGCCCAACAGAAAATTGATGGACTATCAAGACAACAACAGGAAATTCAAATAAAAAGGCAAAAACTCCAATTGAGGTTCAAATTGCTGTCTTAAAAGCTGAATGGAAAACTTACAAGACGAGATTAGCCAACTCAATGAGAAAGTTAAGAACTCAACGGGAGATAGGCCAAAGCCAAGAAAAAATTGAGGATTTGTCAGCGCGACGGTAATAAAATGGAATCGCAGGTCAACAATTCTTGAATGGATGGTGAAGTTTGTTGCTCATAGTGCAGATGGAACAACTGACGTATCCGCTCAAATCAACAGAATTAGACAAGTTGCATACGAGACGCTCAACCCTGTCTGCCCTCGAAATTTCGGTTCGACGTGCTGGCACAGCGTTCACCCGGCATTAGGATATCGGGATTCATGCCGAGGCACATGCTACAGCCGGACTCACGCCATTCAAAGCCCGCCTGACGGAAAACTTCGTCCAAACCTTCCGCTTCCGCCTGTCGCTTGATCGCCTGTGACCCCGGTACGACGAGCGCATTCACCGCCGGAGCAACCTTGCGTCCCTTGGCAACTTCAGCAGCAACGCGGAGGTCATCGATTCGAGAATTGGTACAACTCCCGATGAACACCTTATCGATCTGAATCTCCTCAATCGGCGTCAGGGGCTTTAAGTCCATATATGTCAGTGCATGCTCCGCTGCCTGTTTCTCATCCTGCGTCGGCATTTTATCTGGATCCGGCACATGTCCCGTTACCTCAGTCACCATCCCCGGATTCGTTCCCCACGTCACCTGAGGTGCCAGCGTTGCAGCATCAATGGCGATTGACTTGTCGTAGACCGCCCCCTCATCTGTCGGCAACTGTTTCCACTGCTCGACTGCTTGGTCAAACGCCTCACCCTGCGGGCAGAACTCCCGCCCTGCGAGATATTCATAGGTCTTATCATCAGGCGCAATCATACCAGCGCGGGCACCCGCTTCAATCGACATATTGCAAACCGTCATCCGCTCCTCAACGCTCAACGCCCGGATGGCAGAGCCAGTGTATTCAATGACACAGCCGGTGCCGCCAGCGGTTCCGATTCTGCCGATAATCCCCAGAATGATATCCTTTGCAGTAACGCCACGTCCTAGTTGCCCATCAATCTCGATTTTGAAAGTTTGGGGACGTTGCTGCAAGAGGCACTGGGTCGCCAAGACATGCTCTACCTCACTGGTCCCGATGCCGATGGCGAGTGCCCCGAGCGCTCCATGGGTAGAGGTGTGACTGTCGCCGCAAACGATCGTCTTCCCCGGTTGGGAGATACCGAGTTCAGGACCAATTACATGTACGATCCCTTGATTGGGGCTATGCAGGTCATATAGGGTGATGCCAGTTTCGGCGCAATTCTGAGCCAATACCTCCATCTGTTTGGCAGCAATCTCATCTTGGATTGGGAGCAATCGATCGGTGGTCGGCACATTGTGGTCCATAGTGGCAAAGGTCAGATCCGGCCGGCGCACCTTTCGTCCCGCGAGCCGGAGTCCCTCAAATGCCTGTGCAGATGTAATTTCGTGAACAAGGTGTGTATCAATATAAAGGATTGTCGTTTCGCCCGGTATTTCGTGGACGATGTGCGCGTCCCAAATTTTTTCAAACATCGTTTTCGGTGTCATCTATCTCTCCTGCCTATCAATAGCTTACAGAATTTATCTTAATTTCGATATTATTTAGTATACCCGATTCCTGCTCTCCTGTGCAATATCATAAGCAGATTCTACACATTGTCACCTCTCCTGGCCGCTTCATACTTGTCCAATACACTGGACTATGGTAAAATGAAAGAATGCAAAAGGTAAATCTACCATCCTGCAACCTGTAATGAAAAAGGCAATCAAATAACGATTGGGATAAAATCTAAAAGAAGCGAAAACATTGATAGTTACAGTCAAAGCAATCTACAATGAAAATAACCTTTGATTCAAACGTCTGGGAAAGGGTGATTAACGAAGAAGAGCATCACCTTGTAAAAATCAACAACAAGATCCGCGAAGGCAAAATTCAGGCATATATCTGTGAAATAGCTTTAGATTTAGAAGCGGTTCAGAAGGCAAAGAGGGCTGAGCTCTTTGGAAACTATGAGCCCTGTATAACAGTGGAACACTTGCCGCCTAAAAATGGAACGTTCTTTATGCAAGTACGTGTGAAGCCAAATACAGAACAGCACCCCGGCATCCCTCCCCAGCTGTGGGACAAACTTTTGAAAGCTCACGATCTCGGATTCAAGGTACTCGGAATGACAGATGGTCAGAGAACAGTCCGCACCGAAGAAATCTCTGATGATATGTATGAACGACAGGACGATATTGAGGAATTCTGGACGTATGCTGAATTGCTTGACAATTGCAGTAATTTTATAACGGGACTGGGTTGCGGACAAGCAGCGTACAATCAATTTGAAGAACAATTTAATCTGGTTGGTTCAGGTGGTCCGAACATGCCCAGTGAACAGGAACAGAAATTCTCTAAAGCGATTGCCGAGTGGGTCGACGGTAATTCACTTTCGGCACACTACGCAGCGGGTAATGACTTCTTTTGTACAGACGACAGGGCTGGAAATTCGGGAACTAGATCCATATTTCATGTGGAAAATAGGGCGCAACTGGAAAAAGCGTTTGGTATCAAAATCATTTCCAGTTGTGAGGCTGCTCAACTCTGTTAATCTAACCTAAGTTGCTAATTAGCCTGTAGGTCGCGTTTCCGCAGTCGCCACGAATTAGACTCACTGAAGTAAGGATACACATGTCGCCCCGCTGGGGCTTGGGTGTATGGGTGCTATCCACATTCTATAAACATGTCGCCCCGCTGGGGCTATAAGTCGGGCAAGATGCCCGACCTACAGGTATTGGGGTTTGACTTTTACTGCGTCGCACATAATTGGGGGGTGTGCATGTGTAGCAGTCTTAGTAGATTAACCGTATTGCTTGCATACACATTGCGCTCCGCATGAAGATTAATTTATTAATTGGGTAATTTCCGAGCGATGTCCGGTGCGGTTGGAAACCGCACCTACCGGGTCTGGGGGAAATATAGAATTACCCGTTTTATTTCTTAAAACTCATCTGGAGCGCAGGCATTGACCTTATCGCCGTTCTATAGACATATCGCTCCGCTGGAGCGCAGGTCTCTGTCGGATCATCAGGACTTTCGCGTGTTCGGCTTGCTGAAAGAACGTGAATCTAGTAGCAGTTTTGTTCGCTTATCGATATTTCCTGCGTAATCAGCTGCCTCCGCGATTCAAACAATAATGATGCACACCCCTCACATAATTAGCAACTTGCGTTATTACACGATAATCCAGAACCCGTACGAGTACCCAACAAAACGAGGAAATTCATGACAAGGATTGGTATTGCCAGTATCGACATAACCCCTCAACATCCAGTTTGGCTAACGGGCTATGGGAACCGTGACCACAGATCGGAAGGCGTCTATCAGCCGCTTATCGCCGGGGCTATCTCTATTGCTGGTGACACAGACGAGGTATTGATCTTAACCGCGGACCTTATCGGATATGACCTTGCCTACGCGGCGGCAGCAAAGAACCGGATTGCAGAATCCACTGGCTTGCTACCGCGTCAGGTCGTTTTGACGGCGACACATACCCACTGTGCTCCGTTCTTCTATCCGATGGCGATGCCGGGTGAGGTAGAGAAGGGGTATGCAGAATTTCTCTTGGACCAGCTTGTTCAGGTTGCAGTTTCGGCGAAAAATCAACAGGTCGAAGGAGCAGTTGCATTTTCGAGGGGACGCTCCGACTTTGGCGTCAGCCGCCGCCTGCCCGATGGGCGAGGAGGTGTGCTGTTCGCCCCAAATCCGGATGGTCCGATGGATCGGGATCTCGATACGCTCTGGTTTAACAACGCAGATGGAGAATTGATTGGCAGCCTTACTGTTTTCGGGTGCCACCCAACGAGTCGAGGTGGGTATCTAATTGGCGGGGATTATCCGGGATTTCTGTGCCGTGCGTTGAGCGAGCAGACAGGAGCTCCATCGTTTTTTTCGACTGGCTGCGCGGGAAATATTCGCCCATGGTTTAAGGGTGAGAATAACGGGTTTAATACGCCAACCCTCGAAGAGCTGGAAGTCGCCTCCCGACGGATAGCGACAGAGGTGATGCAGTCCGGAAAAGACACAACCCCGGTGAACACTGAAGGGCTGTGTATCACGAGCGAATTTCATCACTTACCTTATGCCGAACTGCCCGATGCCGCTGCGCTCCGCGATCAGGCAGAAAACCACAGCAATTCGTTCATTAGACATTGGGCATCAGAAATGCTGCAACTATCTGAGGCCGGCGGATTGCCCCAGAGCTGTCCACAAGAGGTGCAGGTGTTGCAATTCAACGAAACGATACGCGCAATTTTCCTCGGTGGCGAGGTATTAGCAGAAATAGGCCTGCACATCAAAAGCGTGCTTCAGCCTGCAACGACGATTACAGTCGCTTATAGTAATGGCTTAATCGCTTATGTACCGAGTAAGGAAACATACGACCTCGGCGGATACGAGGTAGACCGTTCACACTTCTACTTTTTGCGCCCTGCCCCGTTTTCGAAGGGCACTGAAGACTTGATTGTTACCAAAACAGTAGCTATAGTTGAGAGGCTATAACAGAGAATGTACTGGCTCGAAGTCAAGCATCGATTGGGGTGCGTCTCCGCACCCACATACCACTTCTGAGGATTTTTTCGGAAAAAGTCTATGAAGAATCTTAAAATCGCAACTTTCATTATTGCCTATCTGCCCCTGATCTGCGGCTGCCAGCCAACACTCCAACAGGTTTTTACTGACGCGAGTGAAATAGACAAACAGCTTGTCAACTATGCCCTTCCCGAAAATGGAGGTATGATTTATGTGTCTCAAGATAACCCTGATCATCCCGCTTCAACCTTGACCAACGGAATTGTTAGTTCCGAAAACTGGAATAAAGGTGAGGGGTGGGAATCGCCTTTTGATGGTGAATACGAATATGGGGGATACATGGAGGTTGGAGAACGTGAGCAGTTAGCTACCTTCGGTATGGGAAGCGGTGCAACACGGCCGCGCCAAAATAGGAATCAGAGAGATTACGGAAGCGTAGATCTTTACGGCTCTGGGATAGACAGCACTGGTTCTTCGGCGGTGGGGTGGGCTGTTATCCGGTTTGCGGAGGAAGAGTTAGTAACCCGTGTTATCGTTCACAGCGTCGATTCAGATAAGTATCCTGCCAGCCAGTACGGACTCAGCGATTTTGCTGTGCAATATTGGACACCCCATGCAAACAGCTGGAAGCACGTCGATCGGATCGGGAAGAAAATTGGAGAGCAACATAACAGTATCCGTAACAACAAGCAGGGACGAGTTGTCGTGCGTTTTAAGCCGGTACGGACGTCACGGATCCGCCTGCTTATTCGGTTGACAAACGATACCGAAACCTACAATAAGAGGCGTTCCGTTGGCTTCGTCCGCGGGATATACAGCCGCATCAGTCTGCATTCCATGCGCGGGACTATTCGGCTCACCGAAATCGAGATTTATGGACTTGAAAAGAGAGACGAAGCGTCATCAACCGCATCAAGGCAGGATACAACTGACGAACAGATGCTTGATGCGATTTTCTCAGAAGAATTGACTGCGCCCATGTCCTCGGGGGCAGCTACAGCCGTCTCCGAGGATCTTCTGTCTGTGGAGATGGGGGCAGCGGTCGGTCCACAAGGATCTATTGAAGCCGTTATCCGCCGGTATGCGTCTGCTTATTCGAATCGCGATCTGCCTGCATTGATGGCCACTATATCACCTAACTATTTGAGAGATGGTGAGAATTACGATCAGTTACGCAAAAAGATGGCGGATGTGTTCCGAAGATTTACGCAAATTGATTTTTCATTGCAAGACTTGCACATTGAAGACGAAACCGGGACAGCAACAGTTGATGCAGATTACACGGTCCTCCTAATTCCGGCAGGAAGCTCGCCTTCAACGCTCTCAGGCAAGCTGTTTTTTGGACTGACTGAGTCTGAAAATGGGTGGCGTATCTCAAGAATCGACACCCAAGAACGGTGATATGAATTGTAGACTTCCATGTTAGATGCTTTACACTTCCCGACTCTCTTGCGTACTCTCACGGATCGGAATTCATGATGCTATACAATAGTTCTTTAAAGCCAACCGCCAAGGGTTTAATATCGTGCTTCTTAGTCATCGCTTTTTGCCTTCTGATAGCACTGACTGGATGCGGAGGTTCGGCTGCAAATTTTCAGTTATCCCCCGCTGATGCCGAGAAATTGAATCCAATTCTCGCGGAACTTCAACTGAGTTACGATTTGACTTCGACTTTAAGAATTCTGCAGCTGATAGTAACTATAGAGGAAGAGGGCAAAAAAGAAGAGGTCCGAGAGTCGCTCTGGTACAAGAGGTCCGAGACAGATGGCGATATGCTGCACATTCAAGCGATGGGTCCACTGAATGAGCCACGAGTGGTTGCTATCGCCGCGCAAGACCAATTCTTGCTTTACCTTGTCAATGAAGAAGAGGTGATTTTTGAACCGTTGGAAGATCAGGTGCTCCAAGAAATTTTCGGAGTAGATCTTCGGGTTTCCGATGTGCGTAGTGCGATTTTCGCCAACCCCTTCCTCGATGGACGCACACACGAGTTATCTTTAGCACATTCCGGCGCAAAATATGTGGTGACACGTCGCGGCGTCGTTTCCGGTCAGATTGAGCAGATAACCATCTTTATGCGCGATTCGGAGCCGCAAGTCAGCGATTGGGAAGTACGCAATAGCAGTGGCACCACTGTTCAACGGGCAAAGTTTTCAGACTATCGAGAAGTCGGTGGTATCCTCCGACCACACAAGATTGAGATTGAGCGTCCCATCGAACAGACGCGGGTTATGCTGAAGATTGTGAAGCCTGAGATCAACCTCGACATCAGTGACAGCAAGTTTGAGTTTGAGCGATTCTTGCAGCAGGGCAGAAAGCGCCGAATTATGGGGAAATAGCATGGCAGATTTCGACTTGCGCGTCCATGCACACGCAAAGGTTAACCTGTACCTCGATGTCCTTGGAAAACGTCCAGATGGATATCACGAAATTGAAACAATCTTTCATTCTGTCGGACTGCATGACGACATCTACCTCCGCAAACGCACAGACAGACAGATTACAGTGCACTGCGAACACCCACATGTGCCATCCGACCCACGCAATCTTGCTTATCGAGCTGCTAAGCTGCTGCTGGACGATATACCTGAGCTGGCCGGGGTGGATATTAAGATTCAGAAACGGATACCGGTTGCAGCAGGACTTGGCGGAGGCAGCGCGGATGCGGCTGCAGTGCTTTGCGGAATGAACGCCCTTTTCGACCTGGGTTTGACACAGACAGATTTGATACGCTTGGGCTTACAACTCGGGGCGGATGTGCCGTTCTGCATACTGGGTGGCGCTGCAGTCGGACGCGGTATCGGTGAAATTTTAACGCCGCTACCGCCTTTTGGAGAGACGTGGATTTTGCTTGCAAACCCCGGCTTTGAAATTTCCACCGCTTGGGCTTATCAGCAAATCAATTTATCATTGACTCACCCTAAAAAAAATGTTACAATTTTGACTCGTTGTTTTCGGAATGGCGAGTTGACCCAGGTCGTGCGCCATCTCTATAACGGCTTAGAAGTACCTGTTCTCTCGAAATACCCCGTTATTGCGGAAATAAAAATGAAACTCAATAAATACCCAAGTAGCAGCGGGGTGCTCATGTCAGGCAGCGGTGCAACGGTATTTGCGTTCCTGCAAAACCACGTTCAAGCGAAACGTGCTGCCGCACATTTCGAGAGCGATTTTGCTTTTTGCAGTGCAACCCCCATGAGTAGCGTGGGCGTGTGTATCTCTTGATGGGCGGTCGCCAAGCGGTAAGGCACGGGTCTTTGGCACCCGCATGCGTAGGTTCGATCCCTACCCGCCCAGCATTTTCATAAGCCGTAGCTATTGTCACAGCTACGGCTTTCTTATGTTTTGGAGGAATACAATATGCAACAAGCTAAACTTGAAGCTCAGAAACGGGAAGCGGCTGGCAAAGGGGCCGCGCGTGGCATGCGACGTGCAGGGCATCTTCCTGGCGTGCTGTATGGTCGCAAGAACGAGGTTATCCCGATCCAAATCAATACGCGAGGATTTCAGGATTTTCTGCAAAATTACGGGGAGAACGCTTTTATCAATTTGGAAATTGTCGATCATGGCACCGAAAGCGTTATGGTAAAAGAGATTCAGAGAGATCCGGTGAGTAATCAGCTGCTTCACACCGATCTCCTGCGTATCTCGATGGACGAGCCTATTACGTCGGCGGCAACGATCGTCTTAGTCGGATCTGCTCCGGGCATCCAAGAGGGTGGCATCCTTGAGTTCCCACACCGACAATTAACGTTACACTGCCTCCCAACACTTTTGCCTGAGGAAATAGAAGTCGATATCAGCGAATTGGAAATTGACAATAGGCTTTCTGTGGAAGATATTTCTCTGCCTGAAGGGATTGAAATTTTGGATGACCCGCACACACGGATCGTCGCCGTTGTCCCGCCAAAAGTGGAGGAAGAACCGACGGCAGATGAAGATATTGAAGGAGAAGAGGAACTAGTCGACGAAGATGCAGAGCCTGAAGTGATTTCTCGCCGCAGCGATGATGATGAGGAAGATGAAGAATAGACAGGCAAAATCGTGTCTATGCCTTATTCGCTGCCGTAGGATTTCTGATAGGTAACACAGTTCCTTTGCCTACTATACGGTAGGTCATCAAGATAAACCACGCTAAATTAACCCCGATAGCTCTTGCCAGATATAACCCGAATATCGGAACTATTTTACTGCAATCTTGTAGTCAGGTGCTTAATGGTGCGTCAATTTATTCTATCCATTGCAATTCTGTTATCGAGTTGTATCAGCCATAGTTTTGCTCAATCCTCGCCGCTTCGTTTTGTTGATGGCAGCGGCAAGACCCTTTTCCAAGCACAGGTTATTGCACAAAGCGGTGGATTGTATCTCCCGGTTCAGACCTTGCGGGAAGCATTTGATCCGGGGATGAAACAACAATATATCTCCCTAACTAAGCGACTGACCTTAAATCTGAAAGGGAAGCAGCTGCATCTCCAAGTTGAATCACTATCTGTTAGTGTCGATCCGGACGAAATGAAATTGTCCCTCTCTCACCCGCCACTGATCATTGATGGACAGTTGATGCTTCCCCTTCCATTTTTCACCGATATCCTGCCCAACGTCTACGATTTTGGGGTGACCCATAACCCGTTAATTCAGACGATACACATTACTGAAAAAGATGCACCACTCCCCGATCTTACTCCCACATTGGTTACGGAGGGGCCGGAAAAATTTCTAGTTATCCTCGATCCTGGACACGGTGGCTCCGATACAGGTTACCTAGGAAGTACAAGGGTGGCGGAGAAGGATATTGTTCTTGACCTTGCCAAACAGGTTGAGAAAGCGGCTCGTAAGGATCAGCTGGAGGTGGTATTAACACGGGATGCAGATTTTGACCAACGCCCAAAAGAACGAATCGACATTGCACAGAAAAACCAAGGCAAACTTTTTCTAAGTCTACACTGTAACACCTCCTTTTCAGACCGTGCAGCGGGGATCCATCTCTACATCAGCAATTCCTTGGGAATCACCCAATTAGATCGCCCGCCAACCGATCCAAACACAGCCCCACAGCAGGGTACAACTATCGAAGCTGTTGCCCAAGAAGAGTACTTAGCACAGAGTCGGAAATTTGCTAGGATTCTCCAGACAGAATTGGAGACGCTCTCGCCCGTAGCGATTCCCGTGACTGAGATACCCTTGGCAACACTAGCAGCGGTCTATATGCCAGCAGTTCTGATTGAGATTGGTTATCTGTCCAACGAAGCCGATGAAGCACGGCTCGCTGACGCTGACAACCTCGCTTTCATTGCAACGGAGATAGTAGAAGCAATTCAGATGTATATCGCAGAATCAGATACATCAGAGGAAGCTGCAAATGGCAACTAGCGTAAACTGCAAAAATTTGAGATTCAGCCGAATTCGGCAAACGGCAATATCACTTGCTACTCTCGTAATCAGTGTTGTTATTTTAATGATTTTAATATCATGTGATTCCGCAGAGACGGATCCAACGCCGCCCCCTTCCTCTCCAGCTGCTGTTGTATCTGAATCCGCGGAGAGCCAGCTGCAAACATGTACGCTTTTCTTCTTTGATATAAACTCACTTAGGCTCGCCGGTGAAGAACGAGAGTTAGATCTATCCCAAGATGTCAACGAACGCCTCAAACAGACTATCACTGAACTTCTCGGTGATTCTAGCAGCGGCTTATACCAGACTATCCCTACAGGAACCCTTCTGTATGAAGTCTACGTCGATGAACAATCGACAGCCTATCTGGATTTTTCACACCATCTCAAGGACGAACATATCGGCGGCACAACCAGTGAAGCCCTGACCATAGCCGCAATTCTGCGAACCGTTAGGATGAATTTCGTGGATGATATTAGAAAGGTACAGATTCTTATTGAGGGACTTGAAACAGATACAATCGGAGGACATATCGATATTTCAAAACCGTTGAGTCTTTCATTGGATTTGGAAGTTGTAAGCAGGCAGGTGGAGTCGATGGAGACGCAATCAACAGAGGCAGAATCACCGGAAGCAGCACACGTGGAAGGGGCACCGATAGACGCAGTACCGGTAGAAAACGAGAAATTGGAAACAGACCAGAATAGCACGCCGGACTCAGACCAATAAAATCGGTCCTCAGTGTAAAATGCGATTCAAGGTTTCCTAAAACTAGGCACCGATAATGTTCACGCCAACAAAACTGATCGTTGGACTCGGCAATCCGGGTCCCCAATACGAAAAAACCAAGCATAACCTCGGATTTTGGGTTGTCAACGAACTGCTGCTGAGACTACAGTTGAGCCGGTTAGAGCCATTGTGTAAGTCACTTGTCGCTCGAACAGAATGGCACGGATCGGAGGTGATTTTTGCCAAACCGATGACCTACATGAACAATAGTGGGCAGGCAGTCAGCATGATCGTTCGGAAATTTGACATCTCTCCGCAGGATCTATGCGTGGTTTATGATGACCTGAACTTGGACATTGGCGTGTTGCGATTGCGAAAGGCGGGAAGCGACGGGGGGCATAACGGAATGAAGTCAATTATCCATCATCTGAGCACTCAGGATTTTCCGCGCTTGCGTGTAGGAATCGGACAGGTAGAAGGCGATTGGATGGATCACGTGCTGACCGAATTTTCCGCTGATGAAAGAGAATACATTGATTGGGCAATCCCGCGTGGAGTAGACGCGATTGAGACATTTGTTACGGAAGGGGTTCAGACGGCAATGAACCGGTTTAATGGACTTGTTCCCCCGGAACATAATTGTTGATGTACTCCGGTACAAAGTGTGGAAGACTGACTTACGGTATAGAGGTCGAATCCTCTATCTTCTCATCGTTTTTCAGTGACACGTAGCTAAGGTATCGAACCTCGCTAATTTTGTCGGAGTTGACGGCCTCAATGACGGCACAGCTGGGTTCAGATAGGTGAACACAATCTGTATATTTGCACTTGCCGAGATAACTTTCCATTTCCGGAAAATAGAGGTCAAGATTTTCCGTATCAACTCCCCACAAGCCTACCTCTCGGATGCCCGGCGTATCCGCCACCTTACCCCCAACTTCTAAGCGGAAAAGTTCAACCAACGTCGTCGTATGCCTGCCCTTTCCTGTTTTCAGCCCCACTTCCCCAACACGCAAGCCCAATCCCGGCTGAACCGCATTCAGTAGGCTTGACTTTCCAACACCGGACGCACCGACAATGACACTGACTTTATCTTGTAGCAGTTCCTGCAGTCGTTCGATGCTCTGTGGCTGATTGATACTGGTAAAAATCACTGGATAGCCGAGTTGTTCGTATGCGCTCAAGATTGAGCGCAATTTTCGCCGTTCCGCTGAGTCAACGAGATCAATTTTGTTGAGGCAGACAACGGCAGACAACTCTCCAACTTCCGCCAGAATTAGGAATCGATCCAAGAAACGCAGATTGAGGTCAGGCAGCCGCGTCGAGAGGACAGTGACTACTTGATCCGCGTTTGCAACGACAATTTGTTCGATTGCATCACGCTTGCCGGGGTATCTCCGCGAAAATTTGGTTCGACGTGGTAATATCTCCTCAATGACCCCCTCCTGATTGTCGAGCGGCGTCACGCTGACCACATCACCAACAGCGACAGGATCTGCGTAGATCTGCCTACCCTCCGCAGATCGCTGGGCACGCTTGACGCGCCCACGCAGCTGACAGCGGAGAATTGTGTGCCCATCTTGAACATCATAGAAGCTAGTTCTTGCGCGAATGACTTGCCCTTGCATCGTGTCCATAAGCAACATTGAAGATTGGAGGTCGAAGTCCCACGTCCGTTACGTGCGACCTTTAGGTTGTGGGGGGCCTATATTGCAAGCCGTTTAGAACACTGTTAGAATCTCTTGTATCCAAGTTGCACAATAAAATTAGATGGCTCATATAAAAAGAAAGTGCAAAGTAAGAGCGGGGCAAGATGCCCCGCCTACGGTGGTCTGGTCTGTACGATTTCTGTTGCACTAAATCTTAACATGAGCCAATTAGATATATGCTCTCATCGTTCGAAGTGCGGTCTCCACATCAGCATCAAAATCATCAAAACTGCACTCACAGGAGACACGCCCATCGTAGCCAGCCCCCTCAAGCGCAGTGAAGAATTCCTCGTAATCAAAGTCATCGTTGCCCGGATACGAGCGTTTGACCGGCTCAGCGATGTGGACATGCGCTAACCATTCCGCTGCATAAATTATATCCTGCATCGGTTCGTCCTCTTGCCAGACATGGTATAGGTCTGCCAGCAATTGAATCCCTTCTCGATTAACCCGCTGCGCCATCTCCAATCCGTCCGTAACGGTGCGGAGGATATTCCCCTCCCGGTGGCAAATTGGCTCAATCACAATCGTAATTTCGTTTGCTTCCGCGTGGTCGGCAGCCATGTCTAGAAATTCTGCAATCTGATCTAATGCCCTCTCCTCCGAATAACCTTCCTCAAGATTGCGTGATCCGCTGCTTCCGTAGACGATAATCTCTCCGCCGATTCTCCTCGCTCGACGGCACGCGGTTTCGACATAACGCGACAACCGTGGAAGATCGACCGCCTCCCCGACGACACGCAGATCGCCGGGGATAAATCCTGAATAAGCTTCAGGATTTAAATCCGCCTCTGCCACACGATCTTGGATTCTTTGGAATTCTTCATCACTTGCTTCTGGAATGAGCGCATTTTGCACTCCCAATTCAATGTAGTCATAGCCAGCCGCTGCGAGCGTATCAATTTTTTCGAGCGGAGCGCAAACGCCAAATCTCATACTGTTCTCCCATCTTTTTGAGGCTGATTTATAGTGGATCTCGGAATTAATGAGACACGCCAAACCGGTGCGGTTGGAAACCACACCTACCGGGGGCGGGCGAAAGTGTCTATTTATTTGTTGAATTCACTATAATAATAGATTGACCACCGTCTACGCGCTATCTCCGGCGATCTGTTGAACCTTCTCAAAGAAAGCTTTCTTTCGTTCTGTATTCAGTCCCCATTGTACCGGCACACTTTGGTAGCCATCACAGTAGTTGTTCTCTCCCGGATCGAAATAACCCCATGACGCATATTCACTGATCGCAGCAACGAAGTTATTGAGCGGTTTGTCAAAATCGAAGTGATCATCTTCGTTAAATAGGATCGGCATGGTTCGGTAGCCGGGTACCTGTCGCGCCTGCTGAACCATTTCTGCGATGCGGTTAGGGTCACTGACACCGTTGCCGTGCATCAGCAGAAAATCTGACGATCGCACAACGTTCTCCTCCGAAACCCTGCCTCCACCGTAGCTCGTCCCGACAAGTAGCCGTCGTCCATCACGGATTATCCCCTTTACCCGTTCAATTAGCTCATGGATGCGATCCGGTTTCAAGATGTCGTGGCTGTACCGGACGTTACACTCATTGTTAACCTCAACGAGGACATTCGTATATCCTTGATCAAAGATCCAGTGCGTAACATTATCCGCGGCAGTAATGACCGCTGCCTCGTCGCGGACACGTCCCTCCTGCCCGAAATAAAAATAACCCAAAATCACAACCATCCCCAGTTCATCGGCCCGATCTATGATGCGGGTGAGTCGATCAATATAGTCGGGATTCAGGCTGCCATCGGTTTCAATCCCTGAATTGTGCCACGGCTGCCCCTTCGAGTATCCTTCGGGGCTGCCGCCTTGAAGATTGATTGTAAATGCTAGTAATCCGTAGGATCTCCATTCAGGCATTGCCTCTAGGAACTCCCGCGTGTTCCTTTCCGCGTCCCATTTGCCGGTGTCAGGATATGCCCACATACCGATAGTCTCTGGATTGCGATCATCGAAAATTCCCTGCACCATCCGCGAATTGAGGAGTAGCCCCTCGATCTTATGCCCATTATAGAACCGACCGGGATAGGTGACTTGTCCATTGATATAAAATGCATCATCAGCAATGCTTATAGCAGTTTGTCTCTCCATATCATCTCCATTTCGAGTTGTTTGAACAATGCCATTTTAGTGCCCTATTGAAACGGCATCGGCACCCCGTCTCCATGCCACGGGAAAGCATAGTTCGGTTGATTTACAAAACGTCGCATGCCTGCTTCAAGTCGAATACTGGTAGCGGGAGGAAGCTGGACTGCGAAATATTTGTTATCAATCGGAACTTCCTTCTCCGAAGGTCCTTCTTGATCGGTTGTCTGAAACTGGACTTGAGTGAACCGATGTTCCCCAAAGGCACCAGCCTGCACGATCACATTGCGGGTTTCAGTTCGGTTGAGGTTCACAAGTTGGATGCCCACCCGGTCAGCTTCTAATTTATCGACCAAGGCGGCAACATCTTTCGGAAGACCGGGACGGGCAAAGTCCACGTCATAGTACCGGACCGTTGCACGTAACAGTCCGCCGTTGTAGATAGGCTGCGGCGAACCCATTGTCACTTGGGTAAGTCCCTTGGTAACAACAGGATTGGGGGGCCATCGGTTGTCGGCAATAATCTGTGCGGGATCCCGCGAGTCTAGACGCATAAACTCATACATCGCCAAGACATATTGATACTCCGCCTGTAACCGCTTTTGGGGCCAATCGGGGTTTATCCCATCGTAGTAGTTAAAACGTGCTTCCAAATTCCCGCCGCTTCGGTCCCCTGCAACTTCGACTTCATTCCAATCGCTCTCCCTTTCACCGGCACGCAGCGTTGAAATTAACTCATAATCCCTTGACCCCATTGACGCATGATATACGCGTCCCAGCCACTGAATACCCCTCGGCTGATAGCCTTCCCAGCCGTTGGGTGTAATCCGTGTAGGGACAAGCAATTGGCCGTCCTCTCGCGTCTTGGCAAGACTCAACAGAAATTCGATTTGTGATCGGATAAATTCAAGATAACCAAAATCGCCGGTGAGCAATAGAGCGCATTCAGAGGCGATGGTCGCGGCTAAAAACGCATTACGGGCAGAGTTACGACTGTTCCAACCGTAGAATCCGCCCCACCACTGACCATTGCGTTGCTCGCCCACCTTGCCAGTCGGTCCGATGTTGTCCGGAATAATACCGTTGTTCGCCCGTGTTCGATCTATCCAAGCTTCAGTATAGTCGAGGACCCACCGCTTATATTTCTCCTCGCCGGTGTAAAGATACGCATTTGTTATGAGAGCGGTAGCCGCCAAATTGTCGGGGACATCACCGTTCAGAACGACGTCGTCGAAAATCTTAAGAATCTCTTCCGCTCGTTCTGGGTTTTCGAACCAGTCCTCTTCCAAATCCTTTACAATTGGATAGAGGTTTGACCGCTGCGCGTGTCCGTGTGCAACGCCACCGGGATAGTAAATCGGGTCCAGCAGAACCTTTGCCATCTCAAGATCTGCGTGAAAACGGGGACCAACACTGCCGTGGAAGGGGGAACGGATGATTTTATGTTTAGGGTCATAGTTGGGTGCTTCGGGATCTTCACCCATATACATCGCCGCGAACCGTTTCGCACGTCGGATATTATCGGGGTGAGTTGGATCCGCCAAACCGAAACAATAAAACGACTGATTTCCTTCACCCATGTGAAACCAGTCAGCGGGACCATTCAGGTTATAGTATTCATTGTGGAGTTGCACCCGAAATTCGGGGTGTTGCGGATCCTCGTCCCGTCGCACAACGCCATCGTCATAAAGTCGAGTAATTGCATTCCATTCTTGGAGTCCAATCTCGAGCACTCTCTCAGCCGCACCAATGGCGTAGAGGAGTCCTTTGTATGAGTGCGCTTCGTATGTATCATCGACATCGTTTACATTATAAGGAGTTCCATCGAGACTGCCATACTTCTGCGCGGCTAGATCCACCGCTTTTTCCATCAGGTGAATGAGTTGACGCTCCATCAACGCCCACGCCGGTGGAGACGAAATCTCTGTTGCCTTGATAGATATTAAATCAGCCGGAATATTTGGTCCTGCCACTGTCTGACCTCCAACACAAGGAACCGAAAGGCTTAGTTCTAATCTTCTGCGCTAGTTACACCCTAAGGATGTTCATTATCTCATATCAACACCTATTTTTCAACGCCAAATCCTGAAACTGGGGTTAGTATTTTGCGGCGACTAAAACGCTTGACAAAACCTATCCAGTTGCATAGACTAATATCAAGCATGTTGTGCGAGATGCCCTGAAGTCTTTTGAAAGAAAGGAATTGACGTTTGTATACTACCGTCACCGTCCCATTCGAATTTTACGCAAGCCATAGCCTTTCCTCGCGGGAGAACCGCCATAGCGGCTATTGGATGCTCAAACTGTTCGTAAGAGACACCTTGAAAGAAAGACGGTATGGTGATTGACATTCTTAAGCTGCGCCAGTTCACCGATCCATACGTTGGGCAACCTGCCGACATATATCTCAACGAAAATCCGTTGCTAACACGGGATCGGGTTGCTTGCCCCACCTGTGAAACGCTTGCTGCCCATTTCTATCCGCACGTCTCCCAAGCCATAGAAGAACTGAACGCAGATGCTGAACTGAAAGCCGTTGAAGTCGAACTGCGGGAACCGGCAGGAAAAGAGTGGGAGGCGCCTCACTTAAAGGTGGACTAAGATGAGCGACACGCCAGTTTATAAAACGACAGAGCGATCGAAGGCTGGCAGGATTGGAGAATTCCACCTACAGCGCAACGGAGTATCACTCCCACCATTATCAACGCCAATTCTGTATCCCGTTCTCTCGTTCATGACCAGCACTAGCACAAACGGGGGCGGGATATGGAAATACCTGTTGAAAGATGTTATGAAACATAACGTACCGATCCTTTCGCAGGTATTGCACTTCCTCGACTTTAACTTGAGGGGCAAACATATCGGCTATTGGCGCGAAATGTCGATGCGTGAACGCTACCGAGCTCCCAACGGACCCTATGACGCTCCCATGTTTTTGGACTCCGGCGGCTTCAAACTACTTTATAACGCCGGGCTCTCGCTCTCAGAATTCGGCATCCATAAGGAGACAGAAGCGGATGATATCTTAGATTTTCAACTCAGTCTCGGAGGAGATATCATAGCCACCCTCGATTATCCATTGCCGCCTGGTCTTGTTCGCTCCGAAGCGAAAACTCGTATGAAACAGAGCCTTCAGAACGCATTTCGCGTTGCAGAGCGACTCGCAGAAATGGACAATCCGCCTTATCTGTATATCTGCTGCCACGGACAATCCAGAGAAGATATTCAGAACTATGTCACTCAGGTCTTTGAACGGTTAACGGAGGTTCCTCCCTTCGGACTTGCGGTCGGCTCGCTTGTACCGCTACGGGGTGACAACGATTCGGAGGTGTTGGCAAGAATGTGTGGTGTGCTTGACGCCATTCCGGACTCGGCACGAGATCGGATCCCCATCCACGCCTTCGGGGTCTCTGGCAACCTAACCCCAGTACTCGCCTATTTGGGAGTCGATAGTTTTGATAGCACGAGCTATATTCAAGCAGCGCGTAGTCTGAGCTATTCACATCCGGAGACACAGAAAAAACTAAAGATCATGGAGTTGGATTCACTGGAGTGCACCTGTCGGATATGTCGAGAAACTTGTCTCGAAGAGATGCAGCAGGCATTCATGGAGCCGATACGCTATCGACGCACCTCAACAGGAAAATATAAAAGCTACTACTACGCCAAAATTGCGCTCCACAATTTCGAGATGGAAGTCAAGACCCTCGACGAGATGGTGCAGGCGATTAAAGCCGACAATGCGCTTGAAGCACTAATTGAACACATCTCAAAGGTACGCGGTGTTCGAGAAGCAGCCAACTGGCTCATAGAAAACAGAGCTGAGGTTGCAGCGAAAATGTCAAAAACTGCGATCCCCGTCCCCAGACGTTCAACAGCTCAGCCGGCGAAACAAACCCTGTCCCTGAACTACACGCCGGACTCATTTTCTATCCCACCAGATTATCAACCGCCGCCAGAAAAACGGATTCTTTTGACGATCCCTTGCGCTGGCAAGAAGCCCTACTCCGTTTCACGTACCCACGCCATTGTGAAAACAAAACTCCACACCGCATTTGGCACGGGTCAGCGATTCATCCACAAAGTCACCCTTTCGGGGCTCTACGGTCCAGTCCCAGAAGACTTCGAAAAGCAGGAAGCGGTGGTCCGTTACGACTTTCAATTGTTGCCTCGAAACGCAGCTCAAATTCAACTCTGTGCAGAGCGATTCAACACCTATTTTGATAAACATGGACAACAGTACGAACTGATTGTCGGCTACGCCACTAGTAACGCCTATCGCAAGGTTCTAGAATTGATCCAGAAGCAGTACCCGAGTTTTATTTTGCTGCCAACTAAGCCGAAGCAGAAACGACTTTCTGAGTTTTTTCGACACATCCATCTCGACGAACTTATAGAGGTGCTATCCAGTGTTTTAGATAAAGCAGAGGAACAGTCCTCCAGGTGAACCCCATGAAAACCAAAAGTCGAATAGAAATCGGATTGTGTCAAACTTGCCAGCACGTCAAAATAATCGAAAATGCCAACCAGAGCCGTTTCTATCGGTGCCTTCTCTCAGATTCCAACCCTGATTTTCGGAAATATCCGCAGCTACCCATGCTAGCCTGCTCCGGTTACTGTTCGCAGAAACAGACCACAAGGTCGAAAGAAAACAACCCCCGATAGAATATAGTTTCTATAGGAAGCACCAACTGAGTTTAGGCGACTCGACATTTGGAATTTTCCCGTACTTTATGACTTTGATCTTGAATATCAGCCGTATTTCCCTTATAATATTTGATACTATGGTAGATCGTAGAATTAATGAGACATTCTAAATCCCGACTTGTCGAGGAGGCCGATGAATCGGCACCGGTGCGGTTGGAAACCGCACCTACCGGGGCGCGAAAGTGTCTTTCTGTTTTTGGTATTCACCATAGATTAACTCACCAAGTTTTTACGCCGATATCGGATTTTCATGCTTATATATTAGGAAGAATTTGTAGGACTTGGTGAATACACGCTACATCGTTAGATCTTTGTACGATTTAACCGATTGCCTGAAGGCAGTCAGTGGTTCGCTAGGTCAATCAGCAAACATACGCGCACCCTAAAAGGAGGACACATAACATGACAACCGCCGAAATTAAAGCAATGGCGACGAAGTATATTATGAACACCTATGGTGAACGCTCACTTGCGTTCGTTCGTGGAGAAGGGGCTTATCTCTGGGATGCGGATGGGAAACAATACCTCGATTTTCTAGGTGGTTTAGCCGTCAACGGGTTGGGCCACTGTCATCCCAACGTAACTGCAGCCATCCGTGAGCAAGCAGGCAAACTCTTGCATGTCTCCAATCTCTACTACATTGAACCGCAAGCCCAGTTGGCGAAACTGTTGATTGATAATTCCGATATGGATCAGTGTTTCTTCTGCAACAGTGGTGCCGAAGCCAACGAAGCAGGAATCAAACTTGCGCGGAAATTCACCAGAGACCAAGGTCGGGACGCCTACGAGATTATTACGATGGACAACTCGTTCCATGGACGCACAATGGCAACAATCACAGCGACCGCTCAACCCAAATATCATAAGGGATTTGAGCCGATGGTTCCGGGATTTACCTATGTTCCGTATGATGACCTCGCGGCTGTGGAAGGAGCGATTAGCGACAAGACCTGCGGCATCCTCGTCGAGGCAATTCAGTCTGAGGGAGGTGTCAACACACCGAGTAGTGGTTACATCGAGGGGCTGCGCGAACTCTGCGACAAGCACAGTTTGGTGCTCATCCTTGACGAAGTACAGACAGCGATGGGCCGTCTCGGACCACTTTTCGGATATGAAAGTTACGGGATAATTCCCGACATTATCACGATGGCAAAGTCCCTCGGTGGCGGAGCCCCAATCGGTGCAATGTTAGCTAAGGGGCATATTGCGGCGAGTTTCGTTCCGGGCACCCACGCGGCGACATTTGGGGGAAATCCGCTGGTGACCGCCGCAGCGTGTGCAACGGTCCGAACCATAATCGATGAGAATCTTGGTGACAATGCAGTTAAGATGGGTGACTATTTGGAAAGCAAATTAATGGCGCTCAAAGACCAATACCCGATCAAAGAGGTTCGTGGCAAAGGCTTGCTGCGAGGATTGGTGCTGTCTGTTGATGCGAACGCACTCGCCGCCAAGTGTATCGAGAATGGCTTAATTACGATCTGTACAAACGATTATGTGATGCGCTTCTTGCCGCCGCTTAACATTACCACGGCGCACGTCGACGAAGCGGTTTCGATTGTCGAAAAGTCGCTCGCTGAAACGGTATAGTGTAGGCAGCGAAGTAATCCGTATATTGAGTATAACCAGAAACCGAGTTTATAACAGAAACTCGGTTTCTACTACACACTGGAGACAAACTAAGGCTCTAAAATGCAGAGTCTATCTTGACACTTATGCCAACTACAAAATCTTTGTTATGGTTGGGGGCTATCATTCTTACCACCTCCAATGGGTGTGACAAATCCAAACCCAATGCAATTTTAGAAACGAACAAAGGACGAATCGTCATCGAACTCTACCCGGATGCCGCCCCGAAAACAGTGGACAATTTTGCAACTCTCGTCCAACAAGGCTTCTACGATGGAGTCTCGTTCCATCGCTATGTACCCGAATTTGTAATCCAAGGCGGTGACCCAACGGGGAATGGAACTGGGGGACCTGGGTGGACGATCTACGGTGAATTCCAAGACCCCGAACTTCGGTCTAAAATGCCCAAGCACGAAAAAGGCACTGTTGCAATGGCCCGAACGCAACAGCCGAATTCTGCGGGCAGCCAATTTTACATCTGCCTGAATCCCGATCCCAACGGGTATCAGCACCTCGAGGGAGAATACGCTGCCTTTGGGCGCGTGATCGAAGGGTTAGAGGTCGTCGATCAACTCCGCGAAGGTGATAAAATGGAGCAGGTCACACTCAACGACTACCACCCGACGATAACAGAAAACGATAGATAATTTTCCTAGAAAGGCGAAAGAACTCATGGAAGACTGGAGACAACTCGTTCGGGATACAGTCAATACACCTGAAAAACTTGCTGCTATTTTTGACGTTGATCTCGACGAGATAAAGCGCGTTCACGAAGTATTTCCTATCCGTATTAATCCGTACTATTTGAGCCTGATTGAGGAGCCGGGAGATCCGATCTGGAAACAGGTTGTCCCGGACGCAAAAGAGCTAGTTCGAACCGGCTTTGAAGAAGACGATCCACTCGGTGAAGAGGATGACAGCCTTGTTCCCAACGTCACGCATCGCTATCCGGATCGGGTACTGTTCTATGTCAATTACATGTGTCCAATCTACTGTCGATTCTGCACCCGAAAACGGAAAGTGGGAGATCCAGACTCCATTCCCGATAACAATATCGAAATGGGCTTGGACTATATCCGCAGCCATCCCGAAATCCGCGATGTGATTATCTCCGGTGGGGATTCGATGATGCTGACGGATCGGAAGATTGACTATATTGTCGGCAGCCTCCGCGCCATCAAGCACCTTGAAATTATCCGAATCGGTTCACGTGTCCCCGTTACCTTGCCACAGCGCATCACACCAGAATTATGTGCAATTCTCAAGCAGTACCACCCCTTTTATATTAACACCCACTTCAATCACCCCCGCGAAGTTACGCCAGAAACCGAGAAAGCGTGTGGCATGTTGGTCGATGCCGGCATCCCCGTTGGCAATCAGGCTGTCCTGCTCAAAGGTGTCAACGACGATCCCGCGGTCATGGTTGATTTAATGAAGAAACTCCTCAAAATCCGCGTCAGACCCTACTATATCTATCAGGCAGACCTCGTTTACGGAACGGATCACTTCCGCACATCGATCAAAACAGGACTGGAAATTGTCTCGGCACTGCGTGGACATATTTCTGGACTCGGTGTACCACACTATGTGGTAGATGCTCCCGGTGGCGGCGGCAAAATCGCACTCATCCCGGATCCAGTTGTGTCGTTTGATGATGAAGAAATCCGGTTGAAAAACTATGAGGGGAATACCTACAGTTATCCAAGCACATCCTTCTATGATGAGGACTGGTAGGATTTTATGGGATTATATACCGATTTCCTTTGTGCAAGATGCGCCGGATAGATAGAGTTTTTTTAAAACTCGGTTTCTCCACCCGATTTATTAAATGGACAAAATCATTCTCAAACGCATTCGATTCCACGGCTATCACGGCGTTATTGAAGCAGAGCGTCAGCTCGGGCAGAAATATGAAGTTGACCTTGAGTTGACCACTGATCTCTCTGTCGCTGGTAGAACCGATGACCTCGGCAACACAATCGACTACGCTCAAGTGATTCAACTGGTAGTTGAAATTGGAACCCAACGTTCTTTTCAACTTTTTGAAGCTATCGCGGAAACGGTTGCAGAGGCAATTTTCACTCAGTTCGAAGTCGAGGAAATTCGAATTACCGTCAAGAAGTTATCCCCACCTATTGAGCCAACACTCACCTATGCAGGCGTTGAGATCCATAGGAAACGAAAATCAGATGGATAAATCAACGGCTGTTTTTCAATCTATAATTTTCTTGTGCTTCCTTCTGATTACCAATCGCGCCGTTATAGCACGCAACGCGGCTTCCTCACCCCTGAATCCTAATTCAACTCGCACAGATTTGTTCGACGATCTGCATCCGGGGCTACAGGTCTATCGGTACAACTGGCACGAGGAGGGGTGTGTTCTTTATGTGGCCGAAATGGATCGCTCCCATACCGATCTCCATTTTGAAACGGCAATCGCGCAAGATCAAATATTAGGGAAGGAGACCGTCAGATCTATCGCACATCGACGCTCACAACGCGGAGATCGCCGCGTCTTGGTCGCCATCAACGGTGGATTTGGTGTTCTCGGTGACATGAAAGGATACGGCGGCGCGTTAGAAAATTTGCATATCGAAGCTGGGGAATTGATGACGCAACCCGCTTCTGATAAGGAGGCGTGTTTCGGTGTAACATCGGACGGCGATTTCTTGATTGGTCCCCTTGAAATGGAAGCGACCGTGATCGTGGGAACATATAGTTTCCCACTTGAGTGCATCAACCAGAGATTTCTCGATGGTTGCCAATCTATCCTTTATACGCCCCGCATGGGTGACTCGACGCACACGAACCGTAAGCGAACTTACGAGATTATCCTAACCGAACTCAGGCTGCCAATCACAGCCAGCTATGAGAGCGAATTGATTGTGAATCGGTTCGGAAGAGGCGGCAACGGCTCGATTCCTGAAAACGGTGCGGTGATTTCCTTCCGTTCACGAATCGATAAGCAATTGGAGACACAATTAAGCGAGGGGAAGCACGGAAAGATCGAAATTGAGCTCAAACCAACTATCTGGAATCAGGCGATTCAAGCAATTGGCGGTCGAGTACGGCTTGTCAAGAATGGCCGAGTCAATGAAACAATAGAGCAACACCACCGTGCTCAGAAAAAACACACGCCTGGCAGACGGCAGCGCGACTTGGTGCTGAGCTATGAACCGCGCACTGCCCTCGGTTACAATGAGGAAAAACTGATTCTTATTGTGGCGGATGGTCGGCGGACGGGTTATAGCGCAGGTTTATCGCTTTATCGGCTTGCAAGCCTCCTAATTGAACTCGGTGCGACAGAAGCTATCAATCTGGATGGTGGTTCATCAAGCACCTTCGTTGTTGATGGAAGAGTCGTGAATCGTCCGTCGGGACAGAGAGAACGCGATGTCCTCAACGCCGTTTTACTCACAGTTAATCAACCCCGGTAAACCCAAAGCAGTGCCCCATCCGATAACGTGGGAGGCGCTATCTTCAACTCGTATCCTGCCTAACTGAGCAGATCTCATTGAGTTAGTTAACCTAACCTATGTTGCTAGTTAGCCGGTAGGTCGTCTTTCCGCACTCGCCACTAATTAGACTAACTCAGGACTTACGCAAATTCAGTACACGGCGCGAGGTTCTTTTATTTTTAACCCCCTAAATCCCTCTTATCAGGGGGACTTATGAACCAACTGCGTAAGTCCTATAACTGAAGTAACGATATACATGTCGCGCCGTTCGGGCTAAAAAATGTGGGCAAGTTCTCAAGCTATACACATAGCACGCCTCCCCGATAAGATCGGGATTCAAAACTGGAGCGAAAGATAGAATTCGCCAATCTTAATGACGAACTGATGAATTTGCAACACTAGCAACTTGCGTTAGTTAGGAGAAGTTTTTCGTAGTCTCCCACCGAAATTTGTGATAACATCCGTCGCGACCGAGGATATAGACTCAAGCTAAAAGAAAATACCAAGTCGTACTGGGTTATTCCGTTCGTATCTAGTCTTGAACACACTATAACTACCAACCAAAACAGTAGGAGATATAAGATGCCAGAGCGAGTTGAACTGAATCCACCCTGGCCCTGGGCGAGCCAATTCCGGATCGCGCAAGGGGTACGGGTAGGAAATACCGTGTACGTATCAGGACAGGTCGCCTTCGATCCACAGGGCAATTTAGTCGGTGGAGACGACATGGGCGCGCAGTCGCGTCAAGTTTTCATCAATATTCAAGCGGTCCTCGCTGAAGCCGGTGCAACTATGGAAGACGTAGTAAAAATTACAGCCTTCCTTACTGATATGAGCCGGTATTCGGAATATGCGGCGGCCCGTACGGAGGCGTTCCCGAATAATATACCGGCTAGTGCCACGGTCGCTACGCCTACTTTAGTCAACAGCGATCTGCTTGTCGAAGTTGAGGCGATTGCCGAGATTGGCTGCGGAGAGGAAACGTAGTTGTGAGCTGCACTTGAATATCGCAGAATGGATTTATCGCACCACCAAAATCAAAGTTGTATAGCCCATCTGTCGAGGCAAAAGAATTGATTTATTAAACTCCTATTTTTTTTGACAATGCAAAGCGATAGCCCAATGAAAGCCCCCTCTATCACCTTCCAGAGAGGCTTAACGCTCAAGTCTTGTCTAATCTCCCTGTTGTTCATGCCAATCACTGTGTATTGGCTTATCGAGCTTGAAGTAGTTCGCTATACTTTCCCGACAATTATCCATCCGTTCTCAAATGTTATTTTTGTCATTTTTTGGCTCCTGCTGATTCAGCGACTGCTTGCTAAGATTTCTCCGACACTTGGCATCTCTCAGCAGGAGCTTCTTACCATTTATGTCATGCTTGGTTTTGTTTCCTGCCTCTGTTCGTATGACATGATGGAGATCTTGGTCCCGATTCTGGGACATCCGTTTCGGTTCGCGACACCTGAAAATGGTTGGCGCGAACTGCTTTTCAAACATCTTCCTGAATGGCTTACTGTACGGGACGAAAAAGCCCTGACACCATTCTATAAAGGAGGTTCCACTCTCTACGAGGAGGGGTATTTTAAGGCATGGCTTATCCCCGGTGTTGCTTGGATTGCATTTCTATTTGCACTAATGATTGTGATGTTGGGGCTCACCACCCTGTTGAGAAAACAGTGGACGGAACACGAACGGTTGACGTATCCGTTGATTCAACTCCCCCTAGAGATGACCAATCCGAGATCTGGGTTCTTCAAGAACAGGCTGATGTGGTTGGGTTTTGGTATCGCCGCTTTTATAAGTATCGAAAATCTGCTCAATTCAATCTACCCCGCCTTCCCCTATATCCCAGTTAAACGTCAGTACATCCATCAGTATTTCACCGAGCGACCTTGGAACGCAATGGGGAGTGTAAAACTCTCTTTCTATCCTTTCGTCATTGGCATAAGCTTTCTCATGCCACTTGACCTTCTACTATCATGCTGGGTGTTTTACTGGGTTTATAAGATCGAACTGATGACTGGAAACATAATGGGTTGGCAAAGTCTTCCACGCTTTCCATATATCGCGGAACAGAGTTTTGGAGTGTATGTAGGGCTATTTGCGGTTGCTCTCTGGACTGGTAGAGCGCACTTCACAAGGTTATGCCGCCATTTATTCAGCCGTGCTATCTCCACGTCTCAACTGGATGACTCGCATGAACCGATACCCTATCGCCTCGCATTCATGTGCGTGGTATTTGGTACACTCTTTTTGACGCTATTTTCTTACAAGGCGGGTATGCCGTTATGGGTGATTCCACTGTTTTTCGGGATTTATTTCTTATTAGGAACGATGATTGCGCGGCTGCGTGCAGAGATGGGATTTCTGTGTCACGATTTCCAGAACGGTGTCGATCCACATCACATGATTATTGATGCCTTCGGGACACGCAGGTTGGGTGCTGCTGCTCTCACGGTTTTTACGTTGTACATGCACGTCACTTTCGCAAACCGGACCAACCTGATGCCGCAGCAGCTGGAAGCCTTCAAGATCTCCGAAAGGCGGAATATCAATCCTCGCCATATCGTTCTCGCTATCGTGCTCGCGACGTTCATCGGGGCGGTAGCAACGTACTGGCTCTTGTTAGACAACTACTACCGGCACGGTGCTGAGTCGGGATACTACATGGGGCCGACCACTCAACGAGGTTGGATCTATAACCGTCTCGAAAGCTGGTTGAACTCTCCTCAAGAGCGAGACGAACCTGCACTTATGTTTATGGGTGGCGGACTCGGTGTGGCGGTAATATTGATGTTTCTGAGGGGACGTTTCCTATGGTGGTCACTTCACCCTCTCGGCTATGCGATGGCGGATAGCTGGGGGATGTACAACCTGTGGAGTTGTCTGTTTGTCGCTTGGGCGTGTAAGGCTGTCATCCTTAGGTATGGGGGCCTTAATGCTTATCGTCGCGCCATCCCTTGTTTTTTGGGTTTGGCGTTGGGAGATTATCTATTGAGCAATATTTGGGGAATTCTAAGTATTTTGACCAATACGCCTTTATATCAATTTTTCCCCTAGTTTATTTATCCTCACCTAAGTTGCTAGGTTCTGTTGACATTTCATCGTAGCCAGATAACAGGGAGGCATAAATTGGTTCTCTGACAGAGAAAGCCGAGAAAAGAAACTGAGTTGGCCAGAAAAAACTCGGTTTTTGGCAGCTTTTCCATTGATTTAGCGTTGCTCGTGGTAGCAAAAGCAAAATGTCGACACGCCCTAGCAACTTGCGTTATCCTTAGAGCCTGTTTTAAGAGTGAAACGGTCATCTTTAGAAAGTTTTGTTCACATGCCGGAAATACCTAGTACTCAATCAGATAAGTTTTGCAATTATTATATATTAGGACTTACGCCGCTTAACGGTCAAAGTCCTGTAGTTCGGCGATTTATCGCCGCATGACACTATTTCCAACGCCCGATGAATCGGGCAACTACAGGCTAAAGTGCGCAAGTCCTGTATATGTTACCGTTTGCTTTCAATCAATATACACAACCATAATTTGCCTGACAGTGTACTAGAATGTTGCACAAGATGCTAGGCTCAATGAGCCATTTGATGATGGATGACCCACTGGGTATTTGGGGCTTAGGTTGTTGGTTTGTCCTGTATTCTATAGACATGTCGCCCCGCTGGGGCTTTGGGTCTGTTTTTCAGAGTAGGTGAAACGGTCATCTTTTGCCATTCTAGGGGCGAAATCAACCGATTTTCACAGTATTTACCGGTAAAATGGTAACTTTCAGAGATTATTTGGATTTTTCAAACAGGTTCTTAGGACTTACACCAATTGAACAGAAAATTGGCATATTTGGCTGAAAAGTCATTATTTGGTTGCATTTAACCCCCTAACCGCCCCTTATCAGGGGGACTTTACGAGGAAATACGGAAGGCCTAGTCCTTTTACACAAATTCATCAGAAACGAAGGTGTAACTATGAAGTTAAGTTGTATACCGGTTTCACTCTACGAGGATATTTTTAGCAGCAAAAGATCGGTTAGCGATTGGATACATTTTGCTGCTGCCCTGGGGCTGGAGGGGGCAGACTTCAGCGTAAAATTCTTTCCGACTCGAGACGAAGCTACTCTTAATACTCTCGTTGCGGAGGGGAAGAAGATTGGTATTGAGTTTTGTGCGTTGGCATGCTATCCTGATTTTACGCACCCGGACGCTGGGCAGCGTGCACAAGAGATAGAACAGATGAAAGCGGACGTGCAACTGACAGCAGCGCTTGGCGCAAAATACGCGCGGGTGACCGCGGGACAGAATCATCCCGGTACCGATCGGGAGGCGGGTATCGGCTGGGCAGTTGAGGGCCTTCGCAAAGTGGTGGATGAGGCAGATCGATTGGGGGTCACCTTAGTCTACGAAAATCATACCAAAGGCGCTCCTTGGCAATACTGGGATTTCTCACAACCCAGCGAGATTTTCTTGGAAATTCTGAACGGCTTGGCAGATACTTCCCTCAAGGTTTGCTTCGACACGGCAAATTCGCTGGTTCTCCGAGAAGATCCGATAGCGTTGCTAGAAGCCGTAATGGATAGGATAGCGGTCGTTCATGTATTTGACATCCGCACCCCGGGCGAATTTGAGACAGTCCTTGTTGGCACCGGAGCATCTCCTATAAAACAGGTTCTCTCCATCTTGAAGCGGAATGGCTTCGACGGCTGGTTGAGCATTGAAGAGGCAAGCCGTACTGGAGAGGAAGGATTTGAAAAAGCTGTCCCGTTTGTCCGTCGTGCATGGGAGGAGGCGTGATAATATACAATGAACGTAATCTGCGTTTGCTTAGACACATTTCGAGCCGATATTATCGGGTCGGGCAAAAAGTACAGCCACACACAAACGCCTAACTTAGACGCACTCGCAGCGGAAAGTATTCGGTTCACGCGGGCATTTGGGGAAGGACAACCCACGCTTCAGATCCGCCGCGGACTGTTTACAGGTATGCGAAGTTTTCCATGGCGATTCAACTTCGACCGGCGTGGCCATTGGCACCACGCACCCGGTTGGCATAAAATTCCGCCAGAGCAGGATACGATTGCTGAAGTGCTGCTGGAGAGGGGCTATTTGACAGGACTAATTGCGGACACCTATCACATGTTTAAACCGACGATGAATTTCTCACGCGGATTTGCTCATTTGGATTTCGTCCGTGGGCAGGAATCGGACAACTGGCGAAGCGGTGATCCACGACTCATTGAGGATCAGTTGAGGCAGCATGTCAGGGAGCCGATTAACTGGCAGCGCCACGCAGGACTTATCAATTACCTTCTGAATCAACGACATAGACAATCCGAAGATGATTACAGTTGTGCTCGTGTGTTTCGTGCGGCTTATGAGTGGCTCGATGACAACCACACAGTGGGACCGTTCTTCCTATGGATAGATAGTTTCGATCCGCATGAACCGTGGGATCCACCTCCCGGCTATGCAGACGCCTATTTCTCGGCCTATTCGGGTAAGGACTTCATCACACCGGGGGCAGCGTCTGAACAAGGCAACCCAACAGAAGATGAACTCCGCCGGGTCGAAGCGCTCTATCTCGGCGAAGTAACTTTTGTTGATAAATGTATCGGACGACTGCTCTCAAAGATAGAGGAGTTAAAATTACGAGATGATACGTTGGTGGTAGTTCTCTCGGACCATGGCACTCAACTTCGTGACCAAGGACGCTTCGGAAAAGGACCTGACCAGCTGCATCCATTCAATACCCAATTGAACCTGTTGATTCGACATCCAGGACGCCAACAAGGTCAGGAGGTCGATGCGTTTGTTCAAAATCACGACCTGATGCCAACCTTGTTAAATCAGCTTGGGGTTCCGTGTGATTGGACTGATGGGCAGAATTTCTGGCCACTGGTAACAGGTGAACAGGAATCTATCCGCGATCGAATAATGATCGGTTGGGCAGGTTTTACCACAGGCAATGCATGTGGACGTGTGAGCGTAAGAGATGAACGCTGGAACTTCTGTACGGCTGTCGGTTATGATGACCCGGACGGTGATGAATTGTTTGACTTGACAGATGACCCCGCAGAAATCCACAACGTGGCTAGGACTCACCCGAGTGTAGTTAAGGCGTGTCGGAAGGAAGTGGAAGGATTGCTTGGACAACCTCTACCGGGTCGCATGATCGAGGTATGCGATCCGGCGGTGGGACCTATGACGCAGTGGTTACAACAGAAGCTCCAACAGTTTAATTGACAACCCAATGGCACTGAACGATGACCAAGACACCCCAATCGGGTCTCCTCACTGAATCGAATATGGCGTTGTTCGCGGACTATTATGAGCTCACGATGGGCAAGGCAGATTTTGACGGTGGAAACAACGCGATCTGCACTGAGAACTACTTTGTCCGGTCTATCCCACAGGGCGCGTATCTAATAGCGGCAGGGTTGGAACAGGTTATCCACTACATTTTGAATTTACGCTTCACCCATGCAGATCTCAAATGGCTGAAGGAGAGCAAGGCGACGCCGGATATGAGCGATGGATTTCTCGATTATCTGCGTCAATTCAGATTCGATGGCGATGTCTATGCAGTGCCCGAAGGCACTCCCGTCTTCGCAAATGAGCCACTGATTAATGTGACAGGCAGGTCTATCGACATCCAGATTTTCGAGACTTACCTTCTCAACATGGTGAACTTCCAGACGCTCATAGCCACGAAGACTGCACGGATCGTCCATGCGGCACGTGGACGAACATGCTTCGATTTCGGGGCACGCAGGGCACATGGGCGAGATGCCGGCATTTTGGCTGCACGGGCATCATTTATTGGGGGTGCTGCCGGTACATCCCTCGTGATTGCGGGACAATACTTCGGCATTCCTTACGTCGGAACAGTTGCACATAAGTTTATCATGGACCGTCCGTCCGAATTAGAGGCGTTTCGAGATTATGCTAAATCCTTCCCCCATAACACTCTCCTGTTGATTGATACTTACGATACCATTCAGGGAGCAAAAAACGCTTGCACTGTAGGAAAAGAGATGCAGGCGAGAGGTGAACAGCTGAGAGGTGTTCGGCTTGACAGTGGCGATCTGCTCACATTGAGCAAGGCAGTGCGAGAAATCTTGGATGAGGCAGGGCTGCGCGATGTGCAAATTTTTGCTAGCAACGACCTCGATGAATTTCAGATTGATCAGCTATTGGCTGAAGGTGCCCCGATTGACGGCTTTGGTGTCGGCACCCGTTTGGCCACGGGCGCAAATTTCAACTCGCTGACAGACGAAGGGGGACCATCAGCCTTGCCCGGCGTCTACAAGCATGTCGAACGAATCGAGGACGAGAAGGTTACTGGCACCATCAAGTTAAGCGAGGAAACAGGCAAATCAACTCTTCCCGGCAGAAAGCAGCTCCATCGCATATACGATGATAACGGCAACTACGTTAAGGATGTGATCAGTCTCTGGGATGAAGATCTACCAGATAGCGAGTCGCTGCTTGTGCCGGTGGTTCTCAAGGGACGAGTTAGTCTATTCGTTCCCTGATATGGCTGCAATGCAGACGAAAGCAAAAACCGAACTGGCGAGGCTGCCCGAATCTCATAAAAAGCTGGCGGAGGCGGAAGAATATCCTGTTGTCTTGAGTGCGGGGTTAGAGGATTTATTGGAGAAATTGACACAAAACAGGCAACATTGATATACTTTTCAATAGGCAAACTAACTTAGAATCTGTTTGAAAAGTCATCTGATTCAGTATCTCTCCATAATAGACAGAAATATACCGCCTATTCGCAACCAAACTTGGGAGGGGATTCAGAAGGGCATCCAGAAGCATGAGCAATAAACCCAAATGCATTATCGTTACAGGCCGTCCGGGGTCAGGGAAAACAAGTCTATCCAAGAAACTTGCTGAACGACTGTGGATGCCGGTTATCAGTCGCGACGAGATCAAGGAGGGCTATGTCAACACCCATGGTGTCAAGCACGATCAGCTTCCACCGGACACTAATGGCGTGGTCACCAATTTCTTCTTCGAGATAGTGAATCAGTACCTCGCCGGTAAGATCTCTGTCGTCATAGAGGCGGCCTTTCAGCGTAAGGTTTGGGCACCAAGGATGCCCAAAATCGTTGAATTGGGTTCTCCTGTCATTGTTGTATGCTCCGTTGACGGGCTGGTGGCAGCCCAGCGCCATCTCCAGCGTGGTCTGGTTGATCCAAGCCGGGAGTTTTTCCACGGCGATGAGCGCGTTAGCATCTACAGGAAGACTGGTGTAATGTCGCCTCCTGGTAACTATGTGGTGCCGGATTTCAACGTGCCCACAGTTCATGTCTCAACAGAAGGGCAATACTCACCCAGTATAGATGAGATTGTGCACTTTGTTTTGCAAATATGATTGTTTCTTTGAGTTTGGGTTATGTTATCGATTTCACGAACAAACATGACAAGGCAAAAAAATCCTGTCTAGCCTGCACTAAGAAGGATTATTGTATTAAAAAATGAAACGAGATATAAAGGGTTACACGGTATCGCCCCCAGAAAACCAGATACGTGGGCTAGTCAAACGTATGAGAGGCAGCGTAGGGTATCGCTAACATTTAGAAGGGTGATTCTCGAATAATAATCATCAGGGAGGCAACTAATGCTTGAAAAATTGTTCCGCTTACAAGAGTCTGGAACCACTGTTAGACGTGAAATTGTTGCAGGCTGCACAACGTTTATGACGTTGTCGTATATTATCTTCGTCCAACCGGCGGTGCTGTCAGCTGCTGGGATGGATTCCGGCGCAGTGATGGCGGCGACCTGCATCACCAGTGCATTAGCAATGGTGTTGATGGCACTTCTCGCCAACTATCCCATCGCTCTTGCACCGGGAATGGGGCATAACTTCTACTTTACCTTCACAGTCTGTCTCACGCTCGGCGTATCGTGGCAAAACGCGCTCGGCGCCGTTTTCATTGCAGGTGTGCTGTTTGTCCTGCTTTTCTTCGTCGGTCTGCGCGAAAAAGTGATGATAATTCTACCCGTTTCGTTGAGGAACGCCATCCCTGCCGGAATCGGGTTGCTCATCGCGCTGGTGGGTTTGGAATGGGCGGGCCTTATCGTTGACCACCCGGCAACCTACGTCACCCTCGGCGATCTGAAATCACCCCCGGCACTTCTCTCATTGTTCGGAGTGATAGTGATTGCTGTCCTGTTCGCCTTGAAAATCCGCGGCGCAATCCTGATAGGCATTCTCGCCTCAACCATTGTTGGGCTAATCACCGGCATGGTCAAATTTCAAGGGGTTGTTTCCGCCCCTCCCTCTATCGCGCCTACTTTCCTCCAACTTCAGATCCCGAACATTCTCGTAGATCCAAAGATGATTTCGGTAATTTTCATTTTCATCTTCCTCGATCTGTTCGATACCGTCGGAACGTTGGTCGGGGTCGGCGAACAGGGCGGATTTATGGTCGATGGCAGGCTGCCGAGAGCGAGACAGGCACTGCTTTCCGATGCGGTCGCCACAAGTGCAGGTGCTTTGCTCGGCACATCAACCGTTACCAGCTACATTGAGAGCGCGTCTGGGATCTCCGCAGGAGGACGCACCGGCTTAACCAGCATGGTCACAGCAGTTCTGATGCTGCTCGCCCTATTCTTCAATCCACTAATCAAAATGGTTGGAGCGGGATATCCTATCGGTGAAAATACGTTCCTCTATCCCATCGTTGCCCCGGCACTGATTATTATCGGAAGCTTCATGCTCAAGAATGTCGTATCCATTGATTGGGACGACATGACAGAATCTATCCCAGCATTCCTAACCCTGCTGCTGATGCCTCTTACCATTAGTATTACGGAAGGGATAGCGTTTGGGTTCGTCTCCTACGCCCTGCTAAAACTGGTCACGCGTCAAGGAAAACAGGTGCACTGGCTGATCTATCTGTTCGCAGTGCTTTTCGTAGCTCGATATATCTGGCTTATCTGATCGCCAGCAAAAAATGACTTCAACCATCTCTACTTCCTATGCCTCCATTTCGCCGGATAGGTGACATCGGTGATGTTTACGTCCCTCACCCATTTCGAGAAATTGCCGCAGAGAACGCTTCATGGAAGCTATTCACAGATAGCGGTTTGGGACAATTCAATCGAATCTTTACTCACGTACGCCGGGGTGGCGTGGCAATCCTGTCCGGAGATTGGGAGCAAGTAACGGGTGTGATGGAGTACATCGAACGGAAAAAAGAGGAGTTGATTCAGTCGTCCCGCGAGGGTGGGCAAGAGAGAAAAAGGGTGGGTCGCGACAAAGACAGATGGCAACGTCGAAAGGGGGCTGACAGGCGCGCATCCGATGCAAGGTTGGCAGCGTTAAATCCCGCACAAGAAAGGGAAAGAGCGCTGTCACGCTTGATGTGTTGGGCAGATTCAACCGGAGTCTTGCAGGTAAGCCCGCCGCCAGATCTACCTTATCTCCTAGAATGGATCGGTGAGAATCAGGATACGAATGAAGGTCACCCGTTTCTAATCCCCGTTGTCAGGATTCAGAAAATTCAGAAGGCACTCGCAGAGACATATCCGATTCGTACGCTTGGTATATCGATTCACGCTTCCGACAATGTGCTTCCACCCCATTCTCAAGAAACGGTTGACTTGTTTCAACGTGGTCTTCGGAGCGTTAAACCCCACCTGCCGCAAGGCGCAGCCGTGCTTGATATGGGTTGTGGTTGTGGGAGTCTCACATTGCTTGCTGCACAGGAAGTCACGGATTTGGGAGCCAGAATTTATGCCTCGGATCTGCTGCCCGAAGCGGTTGCGACAACCCGACTAAACCTCAAACGTTACAGTGATGTGCACAGCAAGTGCGCGCGCATCCATATCATGCCAGCAGGGGATCTCTTCCACACAGTACCTACACTCCGCTTCGATTTAGTTATCTTCAACGCACCGTGGGTTGTCTCACGGGCCCGAAACCGTGCGGAGGTTGCCATTCACGACGAGAAGCAGCAAACCCTGCGCCGTTTTTTCGGCGATCTCTCCAGCTATCTCAACCCAAGGGGACGCGTACTCATCGGGTATGCGGATGCCTCCGGTGTACAAGCGATCAGACGCTTAGAGAAGATGATTGATGCGGCCGGTTTAGCCATTTTGAACCGATTTAAGGAGCGGGTGGCGACGCACAGAGCTAAGAGGAAATGGGAAAATATCACAGTCTATGAACTGATCAATGAATAATCACACACCTAAGCCTTGTCGGATGAACTCTCGACTGGCTTTGGCACATTCCAATGGGGTCTTATCGCCCGTTGGGCCATTTTGCTCTACTGTAACCCAGCCTGAATAACGTTTCTCCTTCAGAATCCGAAACACGCTTTCATAGTCGCAGTCGCCAGCACCGACCTCTGTCCTTAAGTCGGAATCCTCGCACCAATCCTTAAACTCCAGAAAATCGATCCGATCCCAGTTGCGCTCAAGGAAGATTGATGCACGCTGTTCTACCGGCTGCGCCACGAAATCCTTTGTCGCGTGTCCGACATCCAAGAATCCGAAGAATTTGGCAGGGTCAGCTTTGTGTAACAACTCCTCAGTCTCTTCCAGCGTTTCTCCGGTGTGGTGGGTATGGTTGTGGAAGCATGCACGCACGTCATACCTCAGTGCAATCTCACCGATCTGGTTCAATAGGTCGCCAATCTCATTCATGTCTGCCCCCTTCTGTGCCAGACCACCTATCGTCACTAGATGCTTCGCACCGAGTTGCTGCATAATCTCACAGACACGGTTGACCCTATCGAAGTCGCGGTCTATAACGAGATCAACACTCACCAATGGAAGCCCACGATCTGTTATCCGCTTGACAAAATCTGTCTCCTCAATAAACCGAACCAGCACCCTCTCAAAGGTAGCAACACCGGCATAGCCCGCCGTGGACACATCGTCAATCCAAGCAGGCATATCTTCGTTGGATAGATCCCCGCCCCACATCAGACTCATACAGGCGAGTTTAATATCAAGTCCTTCGCTCATATTTGCTCCTATCGGTACGGTTGCTCGGATTGAACTAAAATCAATCGCCCGACCACAACCCTCCATCACGAAACTTCTTCGACAATCGTTCCTTCAATGCCCCGATGGCCATCCGAATAAACATAGTAATACACGACCAACACGCGGCCATCTTCAAGTTCAACAGACCACGGGTAACCACAATCCGAGTCGTGCGAATCGCTTCGGATAACTAGTGCCGGTGCGGTGTCCAAGTCACTTCCCTCCGGTTCAAGGATCCGCGCCAGACAGCCCCGTTGTCCGGACCATCGCGTACCTACAGTGGTGAAGATGCGCCCATCCCGCAATCCGAGCATGTGACCGGGACAACCACGAATTGTCGTCTGTCGCCACGGAGACCACGTTTCTCCGCCATCGGTCGATTCCACTAACGCAAGGCAAACCTCGCGGCTCGCTACACCGGGGCCAGGGTGGCACCGAAAGAGAACGATGATTCGTCCACCAGCCGTGAGATAGATGGCTGGCTCGCTGAAATGGGTAACGGGGTCTTCCGCGATCCGCCCACCATACTCCCAAGTCTCTCCCATATCCCTTGACACTCGCAACATGCCAAAAAATGGCATCGCACCGTCAGGATGGTCGGTCGCCTTACTGGGTAAGAGCAGACGTCCGTCTGGCATCTGTATCACGCCACTCCGGGCAATTCCCGAATGAGTAGCGGGATGTCCCCACACGGCGTCTGGTAGGGGCGGAAAGCGTACCGGTTCGGTCCAAGTACGCCCATCATCACGGGAACGTACCCAGAAGGGGATACCGGCGCGAGCGATCCATTCCCCACCTTCTCGCTCTTCATCTTGGGGAACTAACTCGACGTTGGATGCGTGAAGGAAGATACTCCCATCTGAGAGCGCATGGGTGCCAAAATCAAGTACTCCGCCCAACGGATCGGCGGTAATAAAGTGCTGCTCGCTCCAGGTCTGCCCTTCGTCTTCGGAACGGCAGGCTCGCACATCAAACAACGGGTGGCTATGGTGGGAATATCCTACGTACGGTGAACGGTGAAACAGAACTAGTAGATCCCCAGCGGGTGTGCGGATTAGGTTGGGGTGGGCACCGTACCAACCTTCTTCACGGTATATCGTGATATGCTCTACAACGCGCCAACTCATTATTCCTTTTCCTTCTGCAAGAATATTTCAACATTCGATAATACTGCCCAACTATAGTGGATCTCAGAATTAATGAAACACTTCAAACCGGTGCGGTTGAATGCACATAAAAAAAATAATTCGGTAATTTGCTAGTGGCACCAGCGCGGTTGGAAACCGCACCTACCGTGTGTTTCAAGGAAAATCGGGATTACCGATTTAAATACTTAAACTGCATCTAACCGCACCTACCGACGGGCGAAAGTGTCTATTCATTTTTTGAATTCACCATAGTTCGCTTCACTCTTAAGTTTCATTCTGAGGACTGGCTTTTTCACAGTGTTTAAGGACACGATTAAATATCAATTTGAACCAGTACGTATAATGACCGGGGTTTTCTCCAACATCTCGCTCGAGGCTGTCGATGTTTATCCATTTCCAATCATCAACTTCGTCAGGATTGGGTATCGGGTGACCGTCATAATTTCCAACAAAGACACGATCCAATTCATGTTCAAACAGGTTATTTTCCAGTTTGGTGTGATAGATAAAGCTGAAAAGCTCAGTCAATTCACAATCAAATCCCATTTCCTCATTGAGCCGTCGTCTCGCCGCGCAATAATGACTTTCACCTGGACGTGGATGACTGCAGCAGGTATTCGTCCACAAGCCGCCAGAGTGATACTTTGTTTCCGATCGTTTTTGAAGCAGCAGTTCCCTTTTACCGTTGAAAATGAAAACTGAAAATGCACGATGCAGCTTACCCTCGTGATGTGCTTTTAGTTTTTCTTCAGTACCGATTTCTCTATCCAGACGGTCAACGAGTATTACTCGCTCTTGCACAGTTTATATCCTTTCGTACATAATTGTGCTGCCAGAATATCATCGCATGTTGGACACGTCATTATACGCGGCACGATAGAGAAATAGATACCACGCAAGGATTTTACCCCTACAAGCACACCTTTTCGTACATGGTTCAACCGTAAAAAACAGTTTCTATACCCATCTTTCCACTCATCTTCACGAGGGATCATCTTGATTTTGAGCTTAGGGATGTATCTGCTCTTTGCTCCGCAGGATTTCCACCTAATCGATAGCGACCCGTTCAATTGAATGGACGAAAAGCACATCATTCGCCGCCTCGTATTGCTGCAGCGCTTGGGTTACCGACTCCGGATCGAGATTTTCCGTTACTAAACCTGTAATAACCAAATCGGCTTGGGAGGATCGGTGAGCTACTTCTTCTTCTAAAGCCGTTCCGTTGCTGCATGAAACAGAAGTCACATTCTGCGCTGAAATCGGCAGGCGCCCTTCCCGCATCCACGTTGAGAGCCTGTCTGCCTCGCGTTCAGCATCAACAGATTCAAAACACGCAAAGAGCTGAATCTCAGCACGCCTCCATTCCGGGTGCCCCACAATGATATACGCAAGCAGCAGCATCATGGGAGCATTTGTCAAGTTTTCCTCGGTCACCCACACATGGATTGAAGAGCGATACCCGAATCGGTACTTTGTCGATCGCAGGATTAGTACATTGAACAACGAATTGGCAGCGAGCCGAGCGCCCTGTCCAACTTCGTTGATTTCATCTGGATTGTCCCGATCAAACTCAAGGAGGATAGAGTTGTTCGGCAAACCGGAAATCCCGGGCATCTGCAACGTCTGTGCAATAGCGAGTTGAAATGTTGGGCAGATCAGCGTATCGACAAAGATGCCAGCTCTGCTAACTTCAGTTCGTTGGATTAACTCATCAACGTGCATACGCGCCTCAATCTCATCAAGGAATGAGTAATCACCGTGGAAAAACTGGAGGAAGTGACCAAACCCATGCCGATGGCAGATCCAGCGAAGTACATCAAAATGTCCAAGCCGGCGTTCTCCAAATCGGGTAACCGCGACGATTGATGGACGCCAACCCCCTTCTGGAGCGATAACACGGTTCCTCTGTAGAGTAATCTGTAACCACCGGGTTAGCTGGAACATTGTTCCTTGGAAGATTGCTGTTAAGTCGCGCTGCCCCTTATAGCCATGGCGGAGTGCGAGGTAGATTACCAGCATTAGAAAGATGGAGATAGCTGCGTATATCACGTTTATCTGAATCATCATCAAGGCACACATCACAGTCCCAACCAGTGACAAGTACCAACGGGAATGAAATGTGGGACGGTAGGACGGATTACCTGCAAAGTGCTCAAGGAACGATACTGCACAAAGCACACCGTATGTCACAATAAAGAACATGGTCAGGATTCGGGCAATAAAGTCCACATCGCCAGCAACCACAAAAACTATGGCAATCGCGCCCGATACGCAGGTCGCGACCACCGGCTCCTGTGTCTGCCCTACTCCTTTTTCCATCAGACGGTTCAGCTGAGAAAACGGTAGCACATTGTCACGACCAAGCATCTGCAGCGTTCTGGGGGCGACCAAGATTGAACCAAGGGCGGACGATAGTGCGGCTGCGCCCAACCCAACGTAGATTGCGGGACCCCACAAGGCAATCTTTGTCATAACAAACTGATCGGCGGCAAGCTCTTCAGGCGTAGCACTTTGGGCGAGTTTGACTGCAACGATCGCGTATATGACCATGCCTGCCACCGTTGCACCAATCGTACCGAGGGGTATACTCCTCTGAGGATTTTTCAGGTCGCCGGATAGCCCAAGCCCGGCAATCATACCTGTGAAGGCGGGAAAGCATACCGCGAAAACTGTGCCGAAACTGTCACCGCCTTCAATACGTGCTGTGACATTTAGCCCAGCGGGTTGCATATCTTTGGGTGCCTCGCCCAACAGGAACATACCAATTACCACAGCTAAGATTGCGCTGACTGCCCATAGTCCCCACACACCGATGTCAGCCCCTTTCGTTAACATCAGCGTGATAAGCAGAATAGTAAAAGGACCACTCACCCAGCGACGATCAAGTCTCAGGTCGTACGTGCTGGCTATCCAGTCATAGATGGGTTGCAAAGCTTCTGCAAACGCAACCATATAGAAGGCGATCGAGATCGCTTGCGCCAGATATAGGGTAATTCCAATTGTCCCACCAATACTTGGTCCAAAGGAACGGCTAACGATGTAGTAGGCACCCCCACCTGCCACACGTCGGTTCGTCGCGATTTCAGACACTGCCAGAACCGTGGGAATGGTCACCAAATGCCCAAGGACAATGATTGCCAGACTGCCCCAAAGCCCCACATGAGCGACGGCGTAACCGAACCGCAAGAACAGAATAGCGCCAAGAATCGTACAGATAGAGGTCAGGAAAACAGGCGCGGTCCCGAAGCCGTGCCCATCTTGGGAATAGGAGGTAGCACCGCCCGATTGTTGTGCGGCGTCCGAATACATTAAAATAAATTCTCCTTTAGTTTAGAGAGTATGCATGAAGTGAGTCGAGGCGGCGAAGTTTCGCTCGCTTGTGACATCGCAGAAGATTGATCTAATCTCTACGCGCCCAACTTTCATTTTTTTAACCTCAGAGATCCTCTGGACCATAAGATTCTGTGAAGGTTGTCCAGATTCCGGTGAGTTTATCAAAACGGCTCAAACCACGATACGTGCCGAACCACACATAAGTATTTCCGATTGCTATGGACAGGATACCGTTATGAGCCAATCCATCCTCTCGGGTGTACGTTATCCAGCTATTGGAGGTTGGGTCGAATCGACTCACCCCCGCATTGTACGTGCCAATCCACACCTCTGTCCCATCAACACCAATCGAGGTGACCTTATTGCTCGCGAGCCCATCTTGCGTTGTATAGGCGATCCAAACCTCCGTCTCGTCATTATAAACAGTTACACCGCGGTCCGTTCCAAACCAGACGCGTTCACCATCAATAGCGATACAACTGATTTCATCGCTCGCCAAACCATCTTTTGTCGTGATAGTTTTCCAGGTATCCTTACCAATATCGTATTTGCTCACACCTCGGCGCGTGCCGACCCACACATTTTTCTTGCTGCTAGCGATACACCAGATCTCATCCGTGACCAACGACTCCGCGAACTCTTTGGAGACAGATGCAGGTTGAATCTCCGTGCCGGAGGTATAAGCGATCCAAGCATTCAGGTCATCCGCAGTTCGGGGATACTTGCCAATCCCAGAGTTGGTGCCAACCCAAATATTATTGCCATCGTTGCTGACGGAGGTTACATTATTAGCAGGCAACCCCTGCCTGGTTTTGTACTGATCCCAGCGCAGGGCGAGTTTATCAAAACGGTTTGCCCCATCTCGCGTGCCGACCCAGACGTACTGGTCATCAACCACAATCGAACTCACTGAATTATCGGACAGTGTATCTTTCCTTTTAGGACGCCATCGGTGCCAATGGCCACCGTGGGTAGCTATCTCTTCGGAACCACCCTCCTGCTGATACTGCTTCCAAGTGCCCAATTCCTTATCATAACGAGACAAACCGTTGTCGGTGCCGACCCAAACAAAACGCTCATCTGTATCCACCGTCCGAATGGTCCGGCCAGAAAGGGTTGGCATCGCTGTGAACGGGGTCCAAGATTCCTTCTGTTTGTCGTAACGCGAGAGCCCACGCAACGTCCCCACCCACACGTACCTATCATCAACAGCAAGCCCATACTCATCTACATGGTTATGCAGCATCCCTTTGAGATCTTTAAACACCGTCCAAGTACCAGATGCGAAGTGAAATCGCCTCAGCCCATTATTGGGTACAGCTAGCCATAGGTAATCGTCGTCCACCGCCAACTCAAGCGTCCCACGCCCTGACTTGATTGTCGTCCATTCTCCGGTGCGCCTGTCGTATCGGGTGACCCCTTTCTTGGTCCAGGGTCTGTACAATATCCAAACATCGTCCTTCGTGGCGATAATTCGTCTGATGGTATTTGACGCAAGCACATCACTCGTTGAAAATGTATCCCACTTCTCCGTTTTTTTGTTATATCGTGATAACGGCCGGTTACTGTCTCTATCCCACTCCGAGCGTGCAACCCAGATGAAATCTTCATCGGCTGTAATCCACTCAGCCCCTCTTCCAGCCAGTCCATCCCTCGGCGTGAAATCACGCCATTCACCAGTAAATTCATTGTAACGGTGAAGACCGCGCCCTGAGCCGAACCAGACCTCGGGTCCATCAACCGCTAACGCGTTCAACCGTTCAATCTGCGTCTCTTTTCCCGGCGCAATTCTGTTCCATTTTCCAGTCTTTTTACTATAATGGCTCAATTCAACCCCGATCATTGGAATCACCCAGACACTGTGTTCGCTCACGGCAATCCTGTCCACATCATTCGTAGAGAGTCCATCCTCTATCGTAAAATGCCCCCACGTATCGGCCAATTTATCGTACCGGAGAACCCCGTAGTCTGTTGTAAACCAGACCGCGTCCGTATCCACATAACTCCAGCGCACCAAAGTCATCGACCTTGTCTGCGTTGACTGGAGAATATCCAAGCGGGTGAAGCGTTGCCACGCTCTGGTCGGGCGATGAAACCGTACAAGCCCGCCGTTCGGTGAAGAAGCCCAGTTGTTGAACCAGATGTAGTCCCCATCAAATTTGACATGTGAAACCTTTGTTTCAAGAAACGGCTCTCGCACCGGTCGCGACTGATGTAGCACGCTGCGACCATTTGAAATGTGATATTCGACCAGACCAACCGGTGTCGCTAACCAAAGTGTTTCTTCCCCATCACACAGGATGCCCCGAATGTTATACGACACATTCGAGATCAGGCTCCAAGCCTCCGAACCAATCGCATAGCTTCCCAACCCTTGCGGCGTGGCTATCCAGAGCACACCGTCTCGAAAAGCCAGTGCCGTGACGTTCGACGCGGGCAATTGTGCGTTAACCGGCGTCGGCCCCCAACGCTCTTGTGCGGCATCATATTGTGCAAGTCCTTGGCGTGTCCCCGCCCAAAGGATGTTCTCTGTCGAAAATAGCACATTAACATAGGTGCTAGGAAGTCCCTCAGAAACGTGACGCATTTTGTCATCGGCAACCGAATATCGCCAAACACCCGTCGCCCCACCAAACCAGACCGTCCCCTCCTGAACAAGCACGGATAACACAATCGCGTTTGAGTGATCACCCGGCGTCTCAAGCTGCGTCCATTCTCGAGACGCTGTGTCATACATGGCAGGTCCTGAACTTGTACCGAGCCAGAGTTTATCTCCATCGGCAGCGAAAGCCGTCACAAAGGACTCTCCATTCGTCGCAGATCGGCGGGGAGAAGAAAACGTCCATTCGCCACCGGAGTAAGGTCGTGTACCTAGTCCTCTATCTGTACCGATCCAGACCTTTGCACCAGTAATTGCGCCGGAGGAGATTTCGATCACATCGCCTTGTCCCGAGTCATGCAATGGAGATGTAACATCGATGCTCGTAACATAAGGGCTTGGAAGACCATCTTCTTTAGAGATGATTTCCCAACTATCCGTTTGGGGTTGGTAAATCGAAATTCCCGATACGGTCGCCAGCCAGAGATTGCCCGCCGCATCACGCGCTATATCCCGGACATCGTTATCTGCAAGAAAGTCAGCCTGTTTGTAGAGTGTCCAGTCGCCAGTCACCTTATCAAAACGGCTCGCTCCATCCTCTTTGCTTGCAAACCAGACATCATTTCCTTGTGTGGCAATCCAACTGACATGATCGCTTGCAAGTCCATCCGCTTTGGTGTAGTGCACCCACGTGTTGACCGGCTTTATGAACCGATGGACACCAGCATTAGCGGTGCCAAACCATACTTGGAACCCATCAGCACGGATACAAGAGATCATATTGCTTTTGAGCAAGTCGGTCTTGGTATACGTTTTAATGAACGCTTGGTCAACCTGATTGTACTGGCTGACGCCCTCGTCCTGTGTTCCGAACCAAACGCTATTCTCATCTACCGCGATAGTAGCAATCTCATTGTCTATCAAGCCGTCGGATTTTTTATAGTTATTCCAAGAATCGGTATCTCTATGGTATCGGCTGACTCCGCCTTTGCTAAAACGAGGGTCATCCTCCCATCCATGGGGATCCGGATTTATCTCTCTATCCGTACCGACCCACACATACTCTGGTTCGACTGCAAGTGTTGTGATGACTTTGCTAACCAGTCCATCCTTACGGGTACGGACTGCCCAACTATCAATGGTTTTGTCATAACGGTTTAACCCGTTGGCTGTTCCAAACCAAACATAATTACCATCAACTGCAACGGACGACACCTCATCGCTTGCTAACCCATCAATGGTTCGGTAAGTCGAAAAGGTATTCGTCTGCGTGTCGTAGCGGCTCACTCCCTCTTGCGTAGCAAACCAAACCCACTGTCCATCAATTGCAACGGCGTTGACTGCATCGTTCGACAACCCGTCTTCCATTGTGTAGTGGAACCACTGATCTTGATCCCGATCCCAACGCGACACACCAACCTGCGTTGCAAACCATACGTTGTGTGGGTCGGCAGCAATACAGTTGACTTCATTACTTACGAGCCGACGTTCGATCCGCCACGTCTTTTTTGCCTGCGAACCTGAATCGAAATCGTCCAACGGCAGATTGGGATCGTCGGGAACAAATGTAGTACAACCCACCACGATAGGAAGTAGTAACAACAGATGACGCACGCGAATTTGTAGTCTGCGTAGTGCTGCTCGTTTCATTATTTCGACAGCCTTTCTTTTATCTAGGATAATCCGGTAATTATTGTGCCACTAGGTTGGATAGTATGTCAACTTAATTTGGCATTGCGATCAGCCGTCGTAGGCTTTTTCTCCTTTGACTTCTCTGCATCTCAGGAGAATCACTCGTATATCTCGTAATGCAACACATGTCGCCTCGCCCCGATAAATCCCCGACGAAATCGGAACAGGCGGGATTCAAAACAACTGGGGTACGGAACGTAGATCCGCATTTCGTACGAATTGTGTCGAGCAGATCCGATCTCGTTTCTGATGCTCCTCCCGATAGATCGGGATCCTCGGCTTCGTCGGGACGAGAATCGGCTGAGGATTCGTCCGTGCCCCGATGAAGCGTTCGATAAATCCACAATAAATCGCGACTAGGGGAACCAGCGAGACCAAGGCTGCTCAACTGATATAGTTTCGTTTCTTCAATATGTAAGTTTTTTACTAAGTAACAGCTGGAATTATTATAACCCATATCAGCCGTTCCTTCTATAACAAACATAACTGTCCAGAAGGCAGACACGACTGTTCAGAAGTTGAACAATGGGAAGCGTCTCGTGAAAAAAGATTGGTCAGAAATCCGCATAAACTCACAAAATCCTGCTTATACCTTTTTGGCACAAAAATTGCCTTGAGTCAACACATAGCATCAAGCATTCGACTATCAGAATTCATATTGAGAAAGGGAACGCTATGAAGCGCATACAGAAAGAACTATGGATATGTTTGAGCCTGTTTCTCCTCGGTGTTACCCTCGTTCAATCCCAAGCAGATGAGGCAGAAATTCCTCCTATTGAACTTGAGGAGATCACCGTTATAACCCGTGCTGAGAAAGACACCTTCCGAACACCGAACGCAATCTCGGTGATTGATCGGGAGCAGATCGAGCGCATGAATGCGCCAACGACTCCCCGACTCTTGAGCGAAACTGTGGGAGTCTGGGCACAGCAAACGACGGCTGGTCAAGGTTCACCCCTGTTGCGTGGACTTACCGGTTATCAAGCCTTCCTTGCGATTGACGGTGTTCGACTCAACAACTCTACCTTCCGCTCCGGTCCGAATCAATATCTGGTAACCACCAGCCCAGACAATCTTGACCGGATTGAGGTGTTACGTGGTGCTGGCTCAATGCTATACGGCAGCGGCGCGATGGGTGGGGTGATCAGTATGTTCACCAAAGATGCTATTCTCGATAACGCGACAGACGCTTGGACCATCCAGTCTCGTGCTTTCACTCGATTCGCTTCAGGCAGTTCAGAGCGGCTTGGACGGCTTGAGGTAGTGGGCAGCCAAAAGCAACTTGGATTTTCGGTGGGTGCATCCGCACGATGGTTTGGCAATATCAACCCCGGTAGCGGCTACGATCTGCACCGCAAGAATCGTAAGTTTGAAATAGTGACTGAGAAACCAAAGGGTGTGCAGGTGTTTGAAGGTCCGCCCAAAGATATCCCCGACCAATGGCTAATTGACGCTGAAGCACCACTCGGTTGGAACGCCTACGACGGCGATGCCAAACTCTCTTACAAAGTTACAGACACAAGCACAGTCAACCTCGCCTACCAACTCTGGCGGCAACCTCAAACCCCCCGCTACGATAAGATTGCACCCCGTGAGTATGACGAGTTTTTCTTTGAACCGCAGAACCGGGATCTACTCTACGCGACATACGTTTCCAAACCGGAAACTTTGGTGATCGACCAGGTACTACTCACCACCTCATTTCAGCGTCAGAACGAAGGGCGCAACGAACTTATACGCGATGCAACGGAACGCCGCGAGCGATTCGACCGTGTCAACACATTGGGACTCAGTGCACAGGTGACCAACTCATCACTGCCGAGGCAGCGTGTGATTGCAGGTGGCGAATTCTACTTTGATACGCTTTCGAGCCGCACGATTAAGACTGACGTGAAGACGGGTACTGAAAATGTAGACGACACAAAAGGCAGGTTTATTGATGGTTCGCAGTTCTGGGATGCCAATCTCTACGTTCAGGACGAAATTGAATTGCATGACCGCCTTGAGGTGACGCTTGGTGGACGTTATACCCTCTACAACACACACGCAGATCTCTCCGTGCGCGACCCTCAATTCGAGGAGTTTAATCAATCCGGCAATGCATTGACCGGCAGCGCGGGTGTGGTCGCAAGTATCACCGACGGGTTGAACGCGGTTGCGAATTTCGCGACATCGTTTCGAGCACCTTCGTTGAATGATACGACTGCTGTCGAGGTCACCAATGAGGGCATCGATTCTCCTTCGCCCGATCTCAAGTCGGAGAGAGGCTGGACAGCGGAAGGTGGATTTAAAGCGCGTTATTCGTGGCTTATCGGTTCAGTGACCCTTTTTCACGGTCGCGTCAGCGATCTGGTCACGCGTGTTCCGGTCGAAGATGCTTACGCTGGACAGTCGCTTCCTAACCTGATAAAAGAGATCCAGCAGAACAATCCGGGCATTGATGTCTATGTATTCGATAACGTGGATGAAGTGCAAATCCAAGGGGTAGAGTTTGCGGGAATGATTCCGATTCAGAACGGGGTGTCAGTTTACGGCAATGCAACATTCACGCGGGGGAAGGTACTGGTCATCAACGGTGCAGCGCCTGATCCCGACAAGCCGTGGGAAGAACGGATTCGTCGGGAACCGCCACTTAACGGCATGGTTGGTATCCGCTGGCAACCGCCTGCTCAACGGTTCTGGGCGGAATTCTTTGTCCGTGGTGCAACCGAGCAGCGGCGGTTAAATCGGAGCGATATTCGGGATCCACGGATTCCGGGAACCACCCGTGATACAGGTGAAGTCCAGTTTGATTCGACCGGTAAGGCGATTGATCAAGGTTCACCGGGGTGGGTGACGTTAAACCTACGTGGTGGCGTTCAGGTAACCCAGTACAATCAACTCACTCTCGCTCTTGAGAACCTACTCGATAAGCGGTATCGTGAGCACGGCTCCGGCATTAATGCACCGGGGTTCAACGTGATTGTCAGTCTTGATAACCGATTTTAATAGTCAGGAATTTAGATACTCGCTTCGATGGATCCCGCACACACTCACCTGATCCCCAATTACATTTCGGGCAAGGATTATTACATATTCAGATCATTTGAATATAATTATTACCCTTCTAGTCAGTCCTTGGGCCATTGTGAATTCCCTCCACACCAAAACTGTGTTTTTATCCATATGGGATGGGACCGCCTAAATTTACACGAGGGACGTAGATGGAGAAACCGAGCACGAACCATGCTTAGCGGCGCGGGTGAAAGCTGGGCAGCTTAGGCCCCTCATTGACCACAAATTAGGGTTGGGCACTACTGGGAGGGTGAGGACAATTGGAAGATGTATGTGATGTATACCGATGGTGACAATCAGCAGAAATTGACTTGTCACCCCATTATCATCATGTTAAACGTAAGGCGAGTTGCTAGGTGCAGCCATATTCGACCTTATCGAGTTTTTGTATGCCGTAAGCTCTGTAAATCAGCACATAGGTTGGATTGAACTAGAACAAGAAACCCAACACTTTAATAGTAAGTTAGGTTCCCCGATAAGCCGGGTTCCAAAGCGACTTGCCTAACCGATAGCTATAGCAGGACGATATGCGCAACGTGAGTTAAACGTAGTAAAATCCGATTTTATTGAGAAAGCCGAATCCACAGGGGTTCGGTATAATTGCAGAAAAGGCAGCGAAGGCCACATAGGAAACGCTCCCAACGCCAATTGTTAGCAAATTCCTACGTGACAATCAACTCGACACGCCGATCTCCGATTTCTCGTAGAGGGGTGTTTGCGTTTGCGCCTTTTCTGCTGCCAATGAAGGTAATCCAATTCAAAACAATTGTCAAACAAATTCTTACAGGAGGATCAAAGGATGAAGCCGTTACACATTACTAAAATCTTATTTTTCACTACATTACTGATTTCGACTGGGTTGGTCGGTTGTGGTGAAGAATACGACGACGATGACTACGATGATGACGACGGCGATGATGACTATGATGAGTATGACGATGATGACGACGATTACCATTATGATAATGTGTTATTTGATGATCCTACAGATGCCGGTAGATCCAGCCCCTCTTTTCAGGACGATATTTTACCTATCTTTACGAACCGATGCGCCTTCGCAGGCTGTCATGTCGCCGGCGGACCGGAGGGCGTAGATCTCCGCACGTATGACACCGTGATTGCGAGAGGAAGAGATGATGATACTGTCATTGCCGGCGATGCGAGAGAGAGTGAACTGGTTGAAGTAATTGTTGAGGGCGAGATGCCGCCTGGTGGTCCACCTTTGCCAGCAGCTCAGATTCAACTCATCATTGATTGGATTAACGAGGGTGCCAAGAACAACTAAACTTAATCAGACGCGTTTCCGCACCGTGTAAGCTTCCACAGGTGCAGCGCGAAACAATCAGATGGAGGAAACAGTTAATGTCTACAGGATTAAAATATCTGAGTATCACAACATGTCTGCTTTTTATAGTAATAGGCTGTGCGACTAAATACCAAGGCTCTAATGGTTTGGATACAAATGAGGCAGGTGAGCTCCAGAGTTCTTCGACTCATGATGCTGGGCTGGATGCCTCCAAGGATGAAAATCAGAAAGACGTGGGTAACACCACAGACCCTGAAGAGGCTGGTTTGGAGCAACATAACTTCGGCGAAAATGGAGCGATTGATTCTAGTGTAAGTGGTTATAGCGATGGGGCACTGGTTCCCACAACAGCCCAACAGATGAGACCCAACGCGTATATCCAGAGTGCACAAGCTCCCCACGATGACGACGATGATGATGACTATGATGAGTATGACGATGATGACGACGATTACCATTATGATAATGTGTTATTTGATGATCCTACAGATGCCGGTAGACCCAGCCCCTCTTTTCAGGACGATATTTTACCTATCCTTACGAACCGATGCGCCTTTGCAGGGTGTCATGTCGCTGGGGGACCGTACCGTATAGATCTCCGTACGTATGATGCCGTGATTGCAGGAGGCAATGATGGTGCTATTGTTATTGCAGGCAACGCGCGAAGGAGCGAACTGGTTGAAGTAATTGTTGAGGGCGAAATGCCCCCGGGTGGTCCAGCTCTGCCGGTAGCTCAGATGCAACTCATTATTGATTGGATTAATGAGGGTGCCAAAAACAGCTCAAATAATGAAACGAATGCGTCATCTGATAATCCTACAGATGCTGGCAGCCCTAGTCCCTCTTTTCAGGACGATATTTTACCTATCCTTACAAACCGATGTGCCTTCGCAGGGTGCCATGTCGCCGGAGGACCAGGCGGTATAGATCTCCGCACATATAACGCCGTGATTGCCGGAGGCAGTAAGGGTGCTATCGTTATTGCAGGCAATGCGGGAGAGAGCGAGCTGGTCAAACAGATTGTTGAGGGTAAAATGCCGCCGGGTGGTCCACCTTTACCGGAAGCTCAGATCCAACTCATTATTGATTGGGTCAATGAGGGAGCCAAGAACAACCTGAATAACGAAACAGAGAGCGAACCTCCAATTCCCCCAGCAGTTTCGTTTTCACCGTGGGACGTTAATCGAGATGGCGTCGTGAATATTCTAGATCTGATACTGGCTGTCCTTCACTTCGGGCAAGTTGGCACCCAGCTCGCCGGAGATGTCAATGGCGACGGGAAGGTGGATGTGTTCGATTTGATACTTATCAGCGTAAATTTAAGCGAAAACGCTGCAGCCCTTGCGCCACCTGTTGACGATTCACACCTAACTGCCAATTATCACCCACCAAGTGTCAAGCGTCAATTCCAAGCCCTTGCAGCTTTAGAATCACAGGTACACTCCTCGCGTGGGGCACGCCTCGCCCACGACCTGCTCAAAGCGCGGTTATCCCAAATGCAGCCGTTGGTTACGGAAACAAAATTGCTGCCAAACTATCCCAACCCTTTCAACCCCGAAACGTGGATACCCTATCAACTGGCAGAGGCTGCCCACGTAAAAATTCACATTTATGATGTCGTTGGGGATTTGGTGAGGACGTTGAATCTGGGTACTAAGCCTGTCGGCAGTTATCTGTCACGAGAACAAGCGGTATATTGGGATGGCCGCAATGACATGGGGGAAGTGGTCAGCAGCGGACTGTATTTCTACACGCTAGTGGCAGGGGATTATCAGACAACGCGCCGGATGATTGTTGCGCGGTAAAATCAATTGATTTCCAAACTCCTAATGCTGTGAACGAGCGAGGTCAGAAACTTTGTTCGTAGAGTTACGGCATATTGCTGTGAATGCCGATCTATCGGGGCGGCGTATGCCTACTACTTTTCAATGTTCACTTATTTATATGGTTCACCATAAGTAGTTCTGTGCATTTTCTCAGCTACTGTTGCCTGCTTACCTGCCACGTGCTATAATCGAAGAAGCACTTAACCATTGTGAGGATCAAACTGATGATTAAATCCGCCTACGCAATCTGTCTGTATCTTCTAGTTTTTGGACTTGGAATTTGCCTTGACGTTTCAGCAGAAGATGACACAGAAACGGTTCAACTCGACGAAATTGTGGTGACACCCGGCCGGTTCACAATTGACGATGGAATACCTTCCAAATTATCACTCTCAAAGCAACGAATTGAGCGGTTTCCGTTAATCGGTAATGATGGGATGCGGTCTGCACATATTTTCCCCGGGGTCGTTGCCAGCGATTACAGTGCGCGCTTCAGTGTGCGTGGGAGCGAAAAGGATGACATCTTGGTGAGATTGGACGGAATGGAACTTTTCAATCCGTACCATCTACAGGATTTTGGCGGTGCTGTTTCACTGGTTGGACTCGATTTAATTCAGCGCGTTGAACTGTTGATGGGCGGGTTCCCAGCCGAGTATGGAGATAAAATGGCCGGTGTGTTTGACATCACAACGAAAGAGGAGGATATTGAGAAGGTTGCTGCCAACTTCGGGCTTGACCTTATCAATACAACCGCGCTGGTAGAGGGACCCCTATCGGAAAAAGGATCGTGGCGCTTGTCAGCACGTCGAGGCTACGTGGATCTGATTCTTGCGCTGATGGACCTGGACGAGGATTATAAGCCACAATATGCGGATGTCTATGGTAAACTGACATACGAGCCAACAGAAACCGACACGCTCACACTCAATGGGCTTTATGGATGGGATAAGAATCGGATTCGGTTAGGGGACCCCGACAATAACTTAGATTCCAACTATGATAACTTAACTGTTTGGACGCGGTGGCGACATCGCTTCGGCACGGAAAGCTGGTCTGATGTGTTTGTTTTTGGGGGGAACGCCGCGCAAGATCGACGGACTGGCGCGGCGGATTTCGACCTCCGTTCGTTCGATTTCTTTGGTGCCAAAACGGAATTCACAAGCAGTTTTTTGGATAAACATCTGTTTCGCAGCGGAATCGAATGGCGTTGGATGACCGCCCATTACGATTACGATGTGCAAGAACGGCAACCCGGAATAGAGCAGTACAAACGGATCTTTGCAAACCTCGAAGACAGTGGCAGCGAAATCAAAGCGTTTTTTCAAGACGAGTGGCAGATACATCCGAAACTCGCACTCAATGTGGGAGGGCGGTATCTGTTTCAGGACTATCGTGCTACGGGCATCCAAAGCTATGAGATTGGACCTCGGGTTGCACTTGCGGTGCGCCCAACAGAGAAACTGGTGTTGCGCGGGGCGTGGGGGATCTATCATCAACCCATCTTTATGATGAATATTCCTGTGGAAGATAACGTTCAGACTGTCGGGCGTGCGGAACAGGCGGTTCACTACATTCTCGGCGGTGAATACCACCCAAACGCCAATTTTTTCTTCCGTTTGGAGGCGTATTACAAAACATTGGACAACCTTTCAGGGCGGCTCCGGGAGTTCGGACGACAGACCCAACTTTTTGTACCCCCCGAATCCGGGACAGCACGAGGCGTGGATGTTTTCGTAACACATGCGGTTTCAGATAGGTTGACGTGGGGAGTCGGCTATGCCTATGCCGTTGCGAAAGAAAGAACAGCTGATGGGACATTTTTTCGACAGTCGGATCGACGACATTCTCTCGCTCTCAGTAGTAGTCATCAGCTTTCGCGGGGGTGGCATCTCTACCTGACCTGGCGTTTCCATACTGGCCAACCGAGCACGCCGTTGACACATGTGCTGGTTTCACAACCGGACGGTGGTCCTGCGTGTGACCGACAGTTTGGGGAGACGCATTCGGAGCGTTTGCCACCTTACCATAGCCTCGATTTTCGGTTTACGAAACGGAATCCATATAGTCGGTGGGAGCTCACCTGGTATTTCCAAATCTTAAATCTCTACAATCGTACTAACGTTGATCAATATGCGTTCAGGGAGACGCGCGACGAGGAAACGGGTGCACTGCTTGGGTGTGAAATTGATGAAGAGCCGATGCTGCCGATCCTGCCGACATTGGGTGTTTCGGTGGCGTTTTAGCCAAGTAGCAGTATGGCCTGATTGACCAAAAAGCGCAAGCACACAGGAAAGATATCTTCATGAGAAGAAAATTAGTTTGGATGGTGCTGCTGTTGGAAAGCAGCTTGTTGACCCTAAACGCTGCGAGCGGTAAGACAATTTCCTTCACTGCCGATCTGACAGGAAACCTTGATATCTACATCATGGATATTAACCGCAAGGATCCTGTCAACTTAACCAACCATCCGGCAGATGATACTTCTCCGACATGGGCGCCCGATGGTAGCGCTTTTGCCTTCGTTTCACACAGAGATGGCAATCCAGAAATTTACGTGATGAAGATGGATAACAAGGAATCTCGGCGGTTGACAAACAATAATGCGACTGACATCGATCCGGCCTGGTCGCCGGACGGACGCTGGATTGCGTTTGCCTCCAACCACCACAGGGAACATGCAGCGGATACTGACATCTACATAATGGATACGAACGGTAGGAAGGTCCAACAACTCACAAACAAGGGTGGACACAATTCAACACCGGCGTGGTCTCCGGACGGGGAGTGGATCGCATTTCGCACCACACTCGATGGTATCGGCGCTATCCATCTGATGAACGCAGATGGCAAAAGGCAGCGCGCCGTCACACAGGTATCTGCGACCAACCCTACTTGGTCGGCAGAGGGCAACGAGATCTACTTTTCTAGCGATATGCTTAATGATGTAAGGGCGCCTACTCTGTTTGCCATAGATATCAACGGCGGAGATGTCAGGAGGTTGGCGAACGCCCAACAAGCCTGCGAAGAGCCTGTTGAGTCACATGATGGGCAATGGATTGCTTATGTATCAACTCAGGGGAACAACAAAGACATCCATCTGATCCGTGTGGCGGATGGGGAGATCCAACAGTTGACACAAGATCCGGGACAGGAGTTTTCCCCTGCATGGGGCCCGTCGGGGTTATCTGTTTCGCCGCAGACATACACACAGGCAACGCTCTGGGGTACTTTGAAACAAGCAACTGTAAATGCAGGTTTACAGTCGATCCGCCATTAAAATTGTAGGCGGGGCATCCCCGACAGAATCAGATCCGTTCCTCCGATCCATCGGGACAGGCGTGGATCCCGATATATCGGGAGATCCCAAGCAACTTGCCCCGGCAGTAGCCTCTATGGCACAACGGAACTCCTACTCCCATCGTGCCCAAACGTTCGGTGTGACATGTCCTTCGTCGATGTATGGATCTTCACCAGCAACGGTTATAATACCGCGGTAATTTCGCTCCCCTTTCCAGCCCAACCAAGATGCTGTTGAACAATAGTGGCTCACAAGGATACGTCGAAATGTATCGCTTCGATTCTTTTTGGACCGGTGTAGGAGGTAACCGTTGAAAAAGAGGACGCTGCCGGCTGGCATCTCGATCGGAATCTCGTCGGTGTCATCAAAACCGACGGCTTCTTGGCAGCTGTCGAATTCATCGTGTTTGTTGTGCGGCACACGATCGTAAATCACACCGGACCGATGGCTATTCGGCAGAATCCATAGGCATCCGTTTTCAATTGTAGTGTCATCTAGTGCAATCCACACGCCGATCAGCGACCTATCGCGTGTCGGGATTGGATGTTCGTCCTGGTGCCACGGGTTGCCGGTATGCCCGGGGACCTTGCTTAACATCATTGACTGCATACACTTCACACCACCATCCCAAAATGGGATGTGTGCCCCAACAATCTCTCGGAGCACTTCACGGATCTCTGGATGTTCAATGTAACGCCGAACTAAAGGGCTAAAGACATGTGGTTCGCCGACGCACATAATCCGATCTAACACTTCGGTCTCGTTTGCAGTTTCCGGCATCGGTGGGATTGCCTCGCACGGATAATCCCCGCGAAAAATCTTTAGCATTTCCGCTTTCAGATCGTCACATTCCTCCGGTGTAATGAGCGCCGGAAGCATTAAATATCCGTCGTTGATATAGGATTTTGCCCAAAGATTGGACTGCCCTAGTGCCATTTTCGGATCCTTTAGGGTTTCGGATTATGCTCAAATGATTCGCCACATCGTAAGCGCCTCAATTGGCTGCCAGTGCGTCTATAACACTCCCAAACGTGTTTGATACCAGAACCAAATCCTGGACATTGATTACACCATCACTGTTCCTGTCAACCTCTGTCACATCAGACTCACCAGACCGCGATGCGCCTAACACCAAATCGAGCATATTAAATGTGGTGCTAGCCCGGATGTCTCATGGGGATAACCGCGCCCCGTGATACCAAAGACTGTCAGCATGAACACCAAGATTAACACAGCATCTGTTCGCTGCACAGCTTACCCTTTCATAACACACTCACTTGAAAGATAAAGAATTTTCGAAAAAATGTTATGGCAGAAGATCACACGAGACCCGCTGTCAATCCTATGCCATCACAATCAGATCGTAAAAGTTTACGATATTGAACTAACAGAAGTCAAAACGAAATGATGGTTCTTGGCAGGATTTTGCGAGAAAAAGTATCCATTCTGAAAAAATTAGAATAACCTAAGTTGCTAGTACTCAGCTCAAAGGCTCTGTTGACATTTCATTGTAACCAGACAATCAAGAGGGTGTACAGACGCATGATTCTCTATAGGGGTTGAGTCTCCCAACCCTTTGTTCACACGTCAGATGTAGGTCGATTTGCCACGTAGGTCCGTCCAAAATCGACGTTTCAGCGTCGAGATGTGAATCTCGACCTACAATCTACAATCAATTCAACCTGTACGGTTTGGGGTAGCTAACCCGTATTGTTCAACGGGCGAGGTAACCTCGCCCCTACGATTGCAAATAGCTTTACAAATGTCAACACGCCCTAGTTAGCCCGTAGGTCCGCTTTCCTCATTCGCTACTAATTAGACTAACTAAAGTAACGATACACATGTCGCCCCGCTGGGGCTTGGGTGTATGGGTGCTATCCACATGCTATAAACATGTCGCCTCGTTGGGGCTAAAAAATGTGGGCAACTTATCAAGCTATACACATAGCACTCCTCCCCGATAAGATCGAGATTCAAAACTGGAGTGCAGGGAGAAGATGCATCGGCATACTACAGACATATCGCTCCTCCCCGATAAATCCCCGATGGGTCGGGACAGGCGCGATTCAAAACTGGAGCGAAAGATAGAATTCGCCAATCTTAATGACAAACTGATGAATTTGCAACACTAGCAACTTGCGTTAGAATAACTCCGAACATCTTTTAGTCTGAATCGTCCAAAATAAGCGTTTCTACAAAACTTTGTCTTCAAATAAGAAATTAGAAAACAGGTTGTAGCAGCTTAAATCGAAACGTGTAAACTACGTAACTAGTAATGCGTCATACGCAAAGGTAGAAAATCTCGTATTACTCATTATATGTTACAGACAGAATAGGAGGGCTTTATGGAACGTTTGGATGTGCTTCATCCATCGATTGATGAATACTTGCTCGATCTTATTCCCGATCGTGACGAAGTGCTGACGGAGATGGAGGGATACGCCCGGGAAAACCGTTTCCCGATTGTGGGTCCCCTCGTGGGTCGGGTGTTGCATCAGTTGGTGCTGCTGACCAATCCGACACGGATTTTCGAGATGGGGTCCGGTTTTGGCTATTCGGCTTATTGGATGGCGAAGGCATTGCGTCAACCGGAAGCAAGGATCATCTGTACCGACGGCTCAGAGGAGAACGCGGAGCTTGCGGCAGGTTATCTTGCGCGAGGTGGGATTGCGGATCGCATCGACTATCGTGTGGGGAACGCGCTCGAAATCATCGACGAAACAGAAGGTGAGTTTGACATTATCTACAACGACATCGATAAGGACGGGTATCCCGCAGCGTTTGGCAAAGCGATTCCACGGCTCAGGAGTGGTGGGATGTTCATTACCGACAACATGCTGTGGCTGGGGCGTGTTGTCACATACGATACGGAGGTTGATGTGCAAGGACTTGATGAGGAGGAGGAATGGCGGCACAAGACGACCATCGGGGTCAAAGAATTGACGCGGCTGCTTTACAGTTCTTCCGATGTGTTCACAACAATCATTCCGCTTCGCGATGGAGTCTCCGTTGCGGTGAAACGTTAGGACGCGTTGACATTATGCCGATGTCAATTGGGCGAACGCCGTAATTACCGGGTAATTCGACGAAAACCACCACGATGGCTCCAAATCAGCATACGGCGCAGCGGAATGGTTCAATCTGTCTAAATTCCAATGGACGTATAACAGGGCAACCACAAGGGTTGCCCCTACATTGTCCCGACGATAAAAAAAGCGTAGCATCACGATTCGGTATTATTTGGATGCGAGATGATATACTTCAATTTCGCGGACTTGTGCCCATGCCGGTTGGATAACACGGAAGTGTGGATAATATGCCCCTGCAAGTGTGGTCCTTCGATCGACGACCTTGTCACCGGGCGATAACATAACCTTTGTAACAACCTTATCATCGACCGTGCGAGAAACGTTGATACGGATGGTGTTTGTCCGGCAATTTAGGCGATCAATGACAATTTCCGAAGGTGCACGCTCCGTGCCGATATCCCGTAATTGACGTACAGAGTGCACGGTTTTCCACTCAAATTTATCAAGATCCCAGTAATCCACCTGAAACCAGAATAGATTTCCGTTATGGATGATAATCTTCCGAACAGGTTTAACTTCTGAAAACCGTAGCGTAAAGATTCGTTCATTTGTTGCTGCTACCGCTGCGATGGTGTCTAGTTTCCCATCGTTGAGCGCTGGGTGGTTTGCTTTTGACCCGTAACTTGCCAGCGCGAAGTTTTCACTCCACGAATTCGATAGCAGGGAAGACCAAACGCAGCCGGATAGACCGATGCAAGCAGCGAACAAAAGGGAAATTCCACAGTATTTTCGTACATTCATCCTTTTTCCTCCCAATTCCATTTCACAGATTACACCCTTCATTCTCAAAGGTAAGGACGAATTTTAGCTGCTTCTTGTTTAGGTCGAAACCAAGTCCGTTGGAATTTTCCGATAAGAAGCATTCCTACACCAAACCCACCGACATGTGCAGCCCAAGCGACAGACGCCCCTTGAAACGAAAAATAGACGTTGACTAGTTGGATGGCGATCCACGGTAACAGCAGCACAATCGCGGGTACGGAAATAATATAGATAAAGAGAAGACATCGAACACGCGCCTTGGGACAGGCGACGAAGTGCGCTCCCATTACCCCAGCGATTGCGCCGCTTGCGCCAATCAGGGGCAGACTGGAATTGTGGTAGATTATCACGTAACAGAGGGTCGCCAGTACACCGCACAACAGGTAGAACAGGAGAAATTTCAGACTCCCAATCATATTTTCAAGGGTTGGCCCAAAAGCTGAGAGATACAGCATGTTACCAATAATGTGGATAAATCCTCCCTGTATAATGTGGACATCGTGTAAAAATAGGGAGGTCAGGAGCGTTGGATCCAAAAGGTTTGGAAGCGGTGGTAGGAAGGAGTAGTGACGGAAAATCTGGGTGGGGATTGCGCCAGATACTTCCGCCAACGAGACCCCTTGATATAACGCATAAAGCTGATATACAAAAACCACGAGATTTGTAACGATTAAGAATTGGACCGCGCGCGGCTTGAAGGATCTCTGTGTTGATGGTGTGCTCGGAAGTGGAATGAACAAAGTGTCGTATCCTTTCGACAGATGAGCAGATAGGCTCAGCTTGAATTACTCACACATTGAATACGACACACGACACTTTACGTTTCACGAATTACGTTTCACTCGACACATCAAACCGATCAATTATTCCCATAACTAACTCCCTAATGGGAGCTGTTTCAATTTCAAAGACCTCTTGGGCAACGCCCGGTCCTGCCCCAACAAGGACGATATCGTTCTCTCCTGCCCCAACATAATCAACAGCAATCGTCGGTGTTCGCACCAATTCTGATTTCAAACTCAGCGGTTGAACGAGTAGGAGTGTGCGATTTTCGTAGGCGGGATGTTTAATAACCGAAACCACTTTACCTATAACCTTTGCAATGTACATCACTCCTCCGCTCTCCCAGTCACAGTGATCGAATCAACAATCCCCACGACAGCGACATCAACAGGCATCGCACGTTCCGCTGATACAAATGCGGCATCTCCGCCAGTAACGATATAGACCAGTTCACCATATCCAGCGGCACCCTGTATATCAACGGCAGTGACTGGATCGCCGCTAGATTCTCCCTCAGCATCAAGGGGTTGTACAACCAGCAGACGATACCCGACCAAGCTTGGATCTTTTCGAGTTGCGACGATGGTCCCGAGGACCTTTGCAATATCCATAAATTTTGTAGGTGGCTATCTACGTTTGTGTAAAATTTGAAACATATTATAACCAGCAATTTGAGTTATCTTTAGCGCCTTTGAATCCCATACTCTTCCATTTTAGAATGGAGGGTATTCCGATTAATTCCGAGGATCTCAGCGGCTTTCCTGCGATTCCAGCCGGTGTGCTGGAGAATGAGTTCAAAGAGCGGTTTTTCAACGGCAGTGCGTATCTCTGCATGAAGCTCCCCGGCGGCGGCTCCCGATTCAATAAATTCCTCAACACGCTCTGACATTAAGGTGGCAAGACGACTCTCGAACCCGCCTGGAGCCTTTGTAAGCGAGATGGCTGGGTTACCCGAAAGTTCTGGAAAGTGTTCTGGAAGCAGTACGTGACCGGCGCACATTACGAGTGCTCGCTTTAGGGCGTTTTCAAGTTCGCGGACGTTACCGTGCCAATCATATGCCGTCAACAGCTTGAAGGCTTCCTGCGAAATTGTTCCTTTGGGCTGCTCGTAGTCCTGAGCAAAACGGGACATGAAGAAATCCACTAGATCGGGGATGTCCTCTTTCCGTTCCCGCAATGGCGGTAAAAAGATCGGTACTACATTAAGCCGATAAAACAGATCTTCCCGAAATGCACCTTCTTGAATTGCTAAATCAAGGCGTCGGTTTGTGGCAGCAACCACCCGCACATCGACCTTGCGAATCTCATTTGACCCAATCGGTTCAACTTCCCGTTCTTGGAGGACCCGCAGCAGTTTCATCTGCACTTCTATTGGTAGTTCACCGACCTCGTCGAGAAAAATCGTCCCACGGTCTGCTTGCTCAAATTTCCCCTCGCGTGCTGTGTCAGCACCTGTGTACGCCCCTCTAACGTGCCCAAAGAGTGCGCTTTCGATTAGATCCGAGGGGATTGCGCTGCAATCGACCACCACAAACTCCTCATTTGCCCTATTGCTATTTTGGTGAATTGCCTTGGCAATCGATTCTTTACCAGTGCCGCTCTCTCCCATAATCAGGACCGTTTCGTCGCTGATCGCCGCCCTGCCAATGGTCAGGTAAATCGCGTGCATCGCATCGCTCTCCCCAACAATCTGAGTGCCTATCTCGTCCCTGTTTTGTGATGGGGTGGTATCCGCCGGTGGTGAATCTCCGGCGATTGCGGTTTTTGCTTGATCCGCAGCATATACCGCACGAGCGACCAAAGGTGCAATCTCTTTGAGATCAAAAGGTTTGGTCATATAGTCATAGGCGTGACGCTTCGCGGCTTCAATGGCTATTTGTGTTGTGCCGTGAGCAGTGATAATAACAATCGATGCGGTTTTGTTGATCTCGCGAAGTTCTTCAATCAGATCTAACCCATTGACATCAGGCATAAAGATATCGAGGAAAATTGTGTCAATCGTTTCTGAGTGGAGAAGATTTACCGTTTCCTTCCCGTTCCGCGCGGAGAATGTGCGATACCCCTCCTTCTGAAGGGCTTTTTCCAAAACAAAACGGATGCTATCGTCGTCGTCAGCGATGAGAATTGCGTGTGCCATTGGAATTTTATGAAATGGTTTGGCTACGGTTAGATGAATCTACCGGTATCAGATCTGTGGATTCGGATAGATTCATATGTCTCGCCGTGGCTGAGTTATTATTGTATCTTGACAATCTGAAACATCCTCTTCGTAGAGGTAAGCGCCATTGAGAGCATCTCAAACCGGTAAGGTAACGATAAAGGTTGCCCCTTGAGGTTCTGTTACGTCGACTTCAATGGTGCCCCCGTGTTCCTCAACGATTTGCTGACTAATTGCCAGTCCAAGCCCAGTACCTTTCTGCTTCGTCGTGTAGAAGGGATCGAACAGGCGCGCAGCAACGTCCGGCGGTATTCCACGTCCAGTGTCCTTAATATAAATTCGCACTGCCTGATTCCCAGCATTATAAACGGTTCGAACTGTCAACACACCACCATCTTCCATCGACTCAATTGCGTTACGAAATAGATTCAACAACACCTGTGTCATTCCGTCGCCATTCATAGCAACCGGTGGGCAATCGGCAGCGAAGCACTTTTCAACACAGATGTTGTCGCTATCCAACTCCGGCTGACAGATCGAGAGGCTATTGTCAATTAAGTCACCGATGTCGCTTGGTTTGACACCGGCGGTGCGTGGGTTACCGGATACAAGTAGCTGCTCAACCACACGATTGAGTCGATCCACCTCTTTAATGATGACTTGAATATATTCCTGAATTTCGGAATTCGATTCGCCTTCCAGTTGGAGCAATTGCGCTGCGCCGCGGATTCCACCGAGTGGGTTCCTCACTTCGTGAGCCACCGTTGTCGCGAGTTTGCCAAGTGTTGCAAGGCGCTCTGATTGCACAAGCGAATCAATCATCTGTTGAATCTTGACGCGCTGTGCTACAATCGCAGCGATAAGTGTCAAGATGCGAATATCGTCCTCAATCGAAAATTCGTCAGATGCTTTATCGATTGTCAATGTCCCGACAACTTTTTCATCGACAATCACGGGAACGCACCAGAAAGCTATCGGATCTTTAGACTGCACGGATTTCGCATCTGGGAACTCGATTTGCTGGAGAGGCGTGCGACTGTGGGGCACACCAATCGGCTGCCCGGATTGGAGGACCTGTTGTTGAATAAGGTCGATTTGACTGTCCGTTCCACGTCGGAGTTCCGCTTCGGTCAACCCAAAAACTGCCTCAACTTTTTTGATTAGCTGATCAGCCTCCCAAATTCTCAACGTCCCTCGATACACACCCATCCGGTCAGCAAGCGTTTTGATAATTTTTTGAAACAGTTCATCTAGCTCTAGGGCGGTATCTGTTGTATCACCAATCTCAAAAAGGGTGGATAGGTCGCGCACCCGTTTTTCCAAGTCGGTGTTGGATTGATCTATCTGTTGCAGCTGCGCCTCGGTGGTGGCGCGTTGGGCTTGGAAAAGCTGGATAGTGCGAACGATGAAATAGGCGACAAGGGGATATAGGATCGCAACCACGCCCAAATGGATCTGCTCATAGTAAAGTCCGGCGTGTATCCAGTTTGCCAATGTCGTGCACGCAAGCAGCAGGTATTGTCCGCGGCGGTTGTCGTATATTCCTGCGAGAATTATAATCCCATAGTACAGATGTGATGCAACACCGTAGTTCTGCGGACTATCCAAGCCGTAAACAAACAGATTAATCAACAGGACGACGAATATCAGGAAGAAAGTTAGCATGAATCGTTCGCGATTTCAAAAGTTGCTTCCGATGAGGTATCAAGGACTTACCGCCCATCTCGCAAGAAATTATCAAGCATCTTGAGTCCGATTCGACCGCTCTTCTCCAGATGGAATTGTGTGGCAATCAGGTTCTGGTGGGCAACGACACTGGAAAACTCAACGCCGTAGGTGGTCTTGCCGACAATGTCTGAATCGTCCTGCGGTATCGGGTAGTACGAGTTGACAAAGTAGAAATGTGCGGGGTTGGGAACATCTTGAAAAATTGGGTGCGCCTGCGTCTGATATACCTCGTTCCAGCCAATTTGCGGTACTTTTTGGGTTGGCGTCGCTTCGTACTTCTTGACAACGCCGGGCAGGATGCCGAGGCAATCGGTATCCTCCTCCTCGCTGTGTTCGAACAGGATCTGGATCCCGATACAGATTCCCAACATCGGTTTGTCCGACTCGTAGACCTTCCATAAAACCGCTGCAAGTCCCGCCGCGTTTAGGTTATCCATTGTCGCTCGCGCCGCACCTACACCGGGGAAGATAATCTTCTCTGCGCCCAGAATGGTTTGAGTATCGGCGGTAATTTTTCCGTCGTAGCCTAAGTATTGTACCGCGCGTTCAACGCTTGTTAGGTTGCCAGCGCCGTAGTCGATGATTGCAATCATTCAAAACTCATGTCGATAAAAGGTTCGTTTGAAAAATTAAAAAGGGGCCGTTGAAATGATGTTGCAGGGTGAAAGTTTTAATCTGTGGAAATAGGTTGGAGACATTCGTTTGCTCAAATGCTACCTTCATTCGATCAATATGTAATTCTTGCGCTTCCTCACTGTGACAAGGGACGGCAAAGTTCAGCGTATTGTCATCAATTTGCGGATATTGGTTCTGATTTAGGATGTTTCCTCCTGCTTTGACTTCAGTCATCACGCGAAAACGTAGCCGAACCGAGGCATTTTCGACGCTTCTTGTCCTACTGAAAGTTTCCTACTCACTGAATAGATTTAACAGTTTTTCTTTCATTGAGGCTGATACCGATGTCCCAAGCTCGGTAAGCCGTTCTTCCAGAGCCTGCCCAAATGATTCAGAAATCAAGGTGGAAACAGGAACTGTCTCAAAGAACTTGCCGTGAACTAAGCAAACTTTCACATTTGACCTTCGTCTACCACGAGTTAAGTAAAACACCTGCCGAATAGGTAAGGAAAGAATATCATCGCCTGCTTCTTGCATCTGTGTCCGAATAATGTTTTCTGTCCCCTCGATCAACTCATGGATATCTTTTTCACCCGTCGGAATCGTCGAGTTGAAAGAAGCGACTGAATAACTTTTGCTATCCTTCAGTTCGATAAGCTCCCCACCACTAAAAATTGAATCATTATGATTGAGCTTGATAGCCAGATCGGGGAAAAGTCCATCGTTGACACATGAGAGCATATCTTCGCTGAAAGGAAACGTATCAAGCGGATTTTGAGCTATGAATTCCCCTTTTTTCCCACACAAGTCAGCGAAGAAGTGGTAGATTGAGTTCGCCATCTATCGTTTGGACTCAAAAAGTTCTATCTGTTTGGAAGTGGCTGCAGCTCTCGATTTAGCTCGGCCCCAAATCGCTTCTAAGTCTGGTGTGCATTCATAGTCTTTGAATGAGAGCGAAATATCATCTGCTTCCCTTTTTTCGGCAAGCCTTTCTTCAATGATCTTGAGGTTGACTTTATCGAGTTCAATGCCAATCGATTTCCGTCCCAATTGCTCCGCAACGACCAACGTTGTGCCTGAACCCACAAATGGATCCAATACAACATCACCAGGATTCGTTGAAGAGAGGACTATCCGAAGAAGGAGTTGAATCGGTGCCTGCTGCTTGTGCAAGCGATTTCCCTCTGAATCGCGCAGAGCCTCATCTCCGGCAAAATAGCCCGAAGTCAACTCACGAATATCGTCCCACACATCGGTGAGGAACATGCCATTTTCCCGTTCATATTTGTAACCCGCAGGAAGTGGTGGATTGATACGCAGGCGGTGAAACACCTGTGGACGCTCCCCTTTCGTTGCAAACGCGATGATCTGGTAGTGCTTGCCAAAGCGGTTCATTCCGGGGACAGCGGACGTTTTCTTTTTCCAAATAATCAGGTTTTGAAACATCCAGCCAGACTCGCGTAGACAGCGTAGCACGGATTCAGTTTTCTTCTCGCGCTGCATGAAATAGATTGCGCCGCCTGAAGCAGTTCGGTGGTAAATCTTTGTGCACACATCGCCCAGCCACTTCCAATACTGCGCTTCAGGCAAATTATCATCCCACTCGTTGTAGCCTTTATCTTGATTAAAAGGCGGATCGAGAAAAGTGAGGTCAACATGTCCCAAGTCGGTGTTCTCCCGATCCAATAACGAAGCACAATCTCCATGCAGCACAGTTGCTTTCATACTCTATCCTATTATGTGAAAAACTTATCATCGATCATAATCTGAACCCCATTAACGTACTTTTTGGGCTGCGTGATGTTTGGTTCAGTTGTTCAACCGCATAATCTATATACTTTTGCTGCGTTTCAATTCCAACATGCGCTCTAGACAGTTTCTCTGCGGCACAATTTGTCTGACCACTTCCGGCAAAAATGTCAATTACTGCATCTCCCTTATAGGAGTAGAACTGGATGACCCGTTCCGCGAGTTCTAACGGAAATGGACACGGATGCAGATTCTCTTGAGGAGCTAACGGACGGATTTTCCAGACGTTTTTGCTCTTCTCTCCTTGATAGTCCTTCAGGTCGATTTCATTTTCTGTTTTCTCTTCATCACTTCTATTCCAGTAAATGTTGTTCTGACTTTTCTTATCGCTAGGTTTTTGGAAGACAAATACATATTCGGCAACCAAACTAGGATAGTAATATCCGGGATAGGGATGCTGCAACAGTACCCCTGATCGCCTATCCCTCGCAACTGGCTTTTCCCAGATAATATCCTCCTTGAATTGCCATCCAATTTCCTCAAGCCAACTGACAAAATGAAACGGGAGCGCCGTGCGCATACCATTCCATAAGACCGGGGCTATATTTACCACATTGTGTCCCCCCGGCTTCGTAATTCGCAGCAGCGCCTTGAACCGATTCTCCAGAAAAATCCGATACTCCTCGTAGGATATATCCTCCCGTTCCCATCGCGCTTTGGTACCGTGCAGTTTTTCAATATGCTCCTCGTAATTGATTGCGTTCAGGTAGGGAGGCGAGGTGAACCCAAGCATAAAATGGTTATCTGGGAAACTATCCATGACTGAGAGACAATCCCCTTTGATAATCCGCCCGTTACCAATTCTGATTTCTGGGAAAATTGCCATAACCTTACATTACCTATCAATTCATCTATTTATCAATCTGCTGGTACAGGTTCGCCATTTCGATTGCTGTGACCGCTGCTTCTGCCCCTTTATTCCCTGCTTTGGTGCCAGCGCGTTCGATTGCTTGCTCAATGGTATCGGTGGTGATAACGCCATAAATCACCGGAATTCCTGTATTCAAAGAGACTTGCGCTATGCCCTTTGCACTTTCGTTGGCGACAAAGTCGAAGTGTGGGGTCGCGCCACGAATAACCGCACCAATACAGATGACCGCATCGTATCGTCCCTTCTCAGCAAGGCGTTTTGCTGTTGTGGGGATCTCGAATGAACCGGGTGTCCAGCAGATGTCCACATCGTCTTCGTCTACCCCGTGCCGTTTGAGCGCATCAAGTGCCCCGTCTAACAGTTTGGTGGTAATAAAGCTGTTAAACCGGCTGACTACGACTCCAATTTTCAGGTTAGTACCGATAAGGTTACCTTCGTAGATGTTTGGCATTGTCCTCCAGTGCTGGCTGTTTAGCCCTGAACCATTAGACCGTCATAACCGTGCACCGTCTCCTCCTTCTCATCGTTGATAGTATCCAGCAACAGATGCCCTAGCTTCGTTTTCTTCGTCTCCAGATAGTGACGATTGAATGCGTGGGGTTTGATTTGCAGCGGAACCCGCTCGACAATCTCCAAGTTATGCCCTTCCAAACCGCTTACCTTTCGGGGATTGTTTGTCAACAGACGCATCTTCTGCACGCCGAGGTCGGTCAAAATCTGGGCACCGACACCGTAATCCCGCAGATCGGGCGGGAAGCCGAGTCGTTCATTCGCTTCAACGGTATCGAGCCCTTCGCTGTCTTGCAATCTGTAGGCTCGAATTTTGTTTCCAAGTCCCATACCTCGCCCCTCCTGACGCATGTAAACCAGTACGCCCCGCTCCTCTTTTTGGATGAGCAGCATGGCTTTTTCCAACTGTTCACCACAATCGCAGCGGAGCGAACCGAACACATCCCCGGTGAAACATTGTGAATGCATCCGCACCAGCACCGGCTCACCGTCCGAAATATCCCCTTTGATTAGTGCGATGTGGGTTTTTTGATCGTCGGCGCTTTGGTACGCATGGAGCCTGAAGTATCCGTGCCTGGTTTGAAGGTCCGCCTCCGCGACTCGCTTGATCAGTGTCTCTGTTTGGCGTCGGTAGGCGATCAGATCTGCAATAGTGATGAACTTTAATCGGTATTGTTGAGCGAACTCAAAGAGCTGGGGTAGGCGTGCCATCGTGCCATCTTCGTTCAGGATTTCACAGAGTACTCCTGCTGGATAAAGGCCCGCCAAACGTGCTAAATCGACCGTCGCCTCCGTATGACCGGCACGGCGTAAGACACCGCCTTCCTTTGCCTGTAGCGGGAAGATATGGCCCGGACGGGCGAAATCATCGGCTGTCGCGTCTGGCTGGACAAATTTTTGAATGGTATGCGCTCGCTCGTAAGCGGAGATGCCGGTGGTGACATCGCTGGCATCAATTGTTATTGTAAACGCGGTATGCAGTTGGGCGGTGTTTTCGGAAACCATCAGCGGGAGATTCAGTTCTGATAGCCGTTCTGCGGTTGCGGGGAGACAGATCATGCCGCGACCATATTTCGCCATGAAATTGATCGCCTCCGGCGTGGCTTTCTCGGCTGCCATGATTAAATCGCCTTCATTTTCTCGATCTGGATCATCGGAGACGATAATCATCTCTCCATTTCGTATCGCTTCAATGGCTTCTGGAATTGTGTTAAACTTCATAGGCGGTGCCTTCATTTAGTCGAAATTTTTGTCTCTAAATATACCCGTGTTTCGCCAAGAAATCCATATCAATTGATGCCCCTTCGGCGGAGGGGTAGGTCAACAATCGTTCGATATAGCGCCCTAACAGATCTACCTCAATATTCACGTGAGCGCCCACCCGTTTATGTCCTAACGTTGTCACCTGCTTGGTATGGGGGATAAGCGCGACCTCAAAGCCATCGTCAAACAGATTTGAGATTGTCAAGCTGACACCGTCAACGCAGACCGATCCCTTATATACCACATACCGCATTGCCTGTTGAGAAATTGAAACATGCATTAGGGAGGATGTGCCTTCATCCTGCCAGCCGCTGATGGTCCCGACCTCATCAACATGTCCTAGAACAAGATGCCCACCCAGTCGGTCCACCAAACGCAATGCGTTCTCCAGATTGACTGAATCGCCCGGCCTGAGAGAACCTAATGTTGTGCGTCGTAATGTTTCGGCAGAAACATCGGCTGTGAAACTGTCGTGTGTCAAGTCGGTAATCGTCAGGCAGACGCCATCTATTGCAATGCTATCCCCGACAGCCCCATCCGATAGCATCTCTACGGCTGCGATAGTTAGCGTTCCCGCTTGTGAGCCGTGTTGAATTTCCTTCACGCTTCCTAGCTCTGCAACAATTCCTGTGAACATAACTATCTACTTTGGTTCCAATCTTGCTATTAGCGCCGGTCCCCGAATGTTTTTATCGGGGATGTTGGTCGTGGATAAGATGAATAATTATAGCATGACAGAAGATCTCTGTAAACCAAAAATCTGCCAATCCCGACAGTTCGTGATTATGACCCCGGTCTTTATTAAGGAGTACCTTTCTGGATACAGCCAACCACAGAAAAGCGTTGACTGATATCTTCACTGTGTAGTATGCTAATTTCCACGGGATTCCTTAGCGAAACCGAAACGTTCCGCCCGGATAAAGGAAACAAGCAAGCAACACACAGATGCCGAACATACATTTCCGATCGCAGGGGGAATAAATCGATGAAAACACAATTTTTTCGTTTCGCTTTGCTCCCGAAAGAAACCGTCCTCTTGCCCAACTACCCGAACCCATTCAATCCAGAGACGTGGATACCGCATCATCTTGCAAAGGATGTCGATGTCACGTTGACTATCTACAACATGAGCGGACAGGTGGTTCGGCAGTTTGGGTTGGGACATCAGGCTGCAGGGAGGTATCAGAACCGCAGCCGTGCCATCTTTGGAACGGTGAAAATGAGTTCGGTGAGCAGGTAGGAAGTGGTGTGTATTTTTATCACCTGTCTGCCGAAGACTATTCCGCCACGCGGAAGATGGTTATTCTGAAGTAGCCAAAAAACTACGGTTCATGTTAAGAAAGCGTGCAACTGCAACTGAGTTTTCGTTTCATATTTTGCACTTTCTTTTTATTTGAGCCAAAACTACAAGAAAGGGAGACAGATGTTGGTTGCCTAGTTTCCCTTTCTCCCTTATCCAGAAACCTAGAGTTTATTCTAACTTCAAAGGAAAATAGATGAAAATTTTTCAACGGGCAGTCCCTCGTCTGTTCTTGTTGATCGTTACGCTTTATGGAGCTCTTACTGTGGGAATCATTGGTTGTGGTGATGATGATAGTGAGGATAATGATAACATGTGGGTCGGCACATGGAGCCTCGAAACCTATGATGACCAGGGTTTAGAACAGGTTTTGGAACAAGAATTAGCACCAGAAGGGGTGACTATTTCTATTGTCACCAACAACTGGACGTTTCATGACGATGAGACGTTGGAAGCGGAGATCGGTTTTACGTTTGGAAATCAAGGGAGCGAGTCCGCAATTGCACTGACAAGTACGCTTAAGACATCAGGCACTTACTCCCTATCTGGTTCTAACTATACTCTCACACTGGAAGATATCCCTATCGCCGCCCTTAAAGAAAGCACCGGTACATGGTCTAGAGAAGGGAATACCCTCATACTCAACAGCGATAATGGTGATAACATCGCCTTTAAGAAAAAGTAAATCCGAATTGGGTTCGCATCTTTAGTAGATAGGTTTGCTACTTACTCGTCCAGATAACTCCTTACCCAAGAAACCAAGTGTTTCTGAAAACGCGGTTTCTGACAGATGTACAATCGACAGCGCACCCATAAACTGCTGATTAAAGGGAAACATGCAAACAGAAAAGTTGATCGACAGCGTTACGCTCACCATCATCAACAACTACCTTGTCAATACCTGTCGTGAGATGGGATTGGCGATGATGAAGACCTCATACTCTTCCATCTTTAACGAAGGACTGGATTTCTCCTGCGTTATCTTCGATCGCGACGGAGAGATGGTAGCCTATGCAGAGTTTTGTCCCGCCCAGATCGGCGCGATCCTCTATACTATGCAGTGGACGATTGCAGAGATCGGTCTGGAGAACTTTAAGCCGGGCGATGTGGTAATGCACAATGATCCCTATCGTGGAGGCTGCCACATGCCGGAGCATACAGTGATTCAGGCGGTCTACCACGACGGTGAATTATACGGGTTTATCGGCAACATCGCACACGTTACGGAGATTGGTGGGAAAGCGGTCGGCGGTTTTGCGGCGGATGCCAAGGAGGTATATCAAGAAGGTCTCCGATTGCCGCCGGTCAAGATTATCCGCGAAGGGGAACCCGTTGAGGATATCTGGAAAATTATTCTCGAAAACCACCGCACACCGCGCACCTCTTGGGGCGATTTTCACGCGATGCTTGGATCCCTCAATGTGGCGGAGCGGCGACTCCACGAACTGCTTGATCGCTACGGCTTCGACGAAGTGCTCACCGCTGGGAAACAACTTATGGACTACTCGGAAGCGCGGATGCGGGCAGAGATCCGAGACCTCCCCAACGGCGAGTACCAATTCGATGATTGGATCGAAAATGATGGCGTCGTTCCCGACAAACGGTATCGGATAAATTGCACGGCCATCGTGGACGAAGAGCACATCCTCTTCGATTATACCGGTTCAAGTCCCCAAGCGCGTGGTCCGTGTAACTGCACGTATGGTGTGACGGCATCTGCGACGTTCAACGCGATGCTCAATATTACGGATCAGACTATTCCCCGCAACTCAGGTTGTTATCGACCGATCCAACTGATCGTCCCGCCGGGCACGGTTGTGAACGTGAAACACCCGGGACCTAGCGTAGGGGGCAACTCCGAGATCCACGAGCGGATTGTGGATGTCCTGTTCGGCTGTTTATCGGGCGCAGTGCCGGAGCGCGTTGCGGCGGCGACCGGTGCTAGTTCGTGCAACTTCCTTTTCGGGGGTATACACCCAAATACGGGACAGTATTATGCGAACTACCACATTGATGGCTGTGGCTGGGGTGGCAAGGCAACTGGGGACGGAAATCACACACAGTGTCCAATCAACGGCAATTGTAGGAATACCCCGGTGGAGGTCTTTGAAACACGCTACCCTTGGTTGACGAAGACATATCGCATCGTGGAGGATTCGGGTGGACACGGTCAGCATCGTGGTGGTTGTGGTAGCGAAAGGGTTATCGAAGCACTTGCGCCGGAAATCACGGTCTCGAGTTTTATGGACAGGCATGAGACGGGAGCGTGGGGACTGTTCGGGGGAAAAGAGGGGGCAAGCGGCGCGGTGCGGATTCGTAAACACGGGGAAGATCGTTGGCAGACATTCTCCGAAGCCTACGGAACGGCCTCGCCCAACAAATTCGCCGATATTCAGGTCCAAGCCGGTGATGAGATTCGTATTGTCAGTCCGGGAGGTGGTGGGTATGGTCCCCCTGAAACGCGAGAACCGAGCGAGGTTTTGGAGGACCTCCGTGAAGGCTTAGTATCCCTCGAAGAAGCACGGGAGGTATACGCTGTCGCTCTTGTGCGGTACGATGGAGACTGGCATATCGATGAAGATATGACAGGGGCACTTCGTCGCGAAAGGTTGAAGACTCTCCCCGATTACATCGGGACTCCGACTAGCCGAGAGCAGGCAGGCGGAACGGAGGAGGTATCTTGATGGCTCGGTGGGAACCGATTTCTGACGCACTTTATGCGACACAAATTCATCACTGCGATCTGTGTGGGAAGATGTTGGTCAGGCGCTTATGGCGGGTGGAATACGACGGGAAATCCTTAGCTTTTTGCGATGAACGATGCGAACGGACATGGTTCGACTACTGGCTGCCCCGCTACGGCAAGGCACACGGCTTTGCGAACGATGAAGATTGATTAGCGAGGAAAAGGATTATCATCGCATGTGCGTTGCACCCTTATAATACCGCAAGATGTTTGGTGCTGTGGACACTTTTGCGAGGTACATCTGTAATTCAGTGGAAAATATCTAATTGTAACGATGAAGTTCCTGCGCCCAACGGGTTGGGAAAGCCAACCCCCTACAGCCGATGTTCGGTATCGAATTCTGCACATGTTGCCCCTACTTGGGTTTTGAGGGTTCATCAGTTCACTGGTTCATTACTGCAATTAATGGGGCGGTGTGCATAGGTAGTCATAATTGCATGATTTGAGTATACACATTGCGCTCCGCATGAAGATTAATTTATTAATTGATTTCCGAGCGATGTCCGGTGCGGTTGGAAACCGCACCTACCGGGTCTGGGGGAAATATAGAATTACCCGTTTTATTTCTTAAAACTCATCTGGAGCGCGAGCATTGGCTGTATCAGCATTCTATAGACATATCGCTCCTCTGGAGGGAAAATATCGGTCGGGCCGTTAGAATTTCTGTGTATTTGGTTTGCTGAAGGTACGCCAATTTGGTCGCTGCTTTGTTTGCTTATCCGCGTTCTCTGCGTAATCTGTTGAATCTGTGATTCAGACAACAATCATGCACACCCCTCAATTCGTGGACTGGGGAACGAATAACTTGAGGTTACGGCATACGGAGTCTGCCTGCTATGAGCAACTTGGGGTGTAAGAAGTTAGTGAAGAATTTGAGATAGGATTCGTTTGGCTCTGGCTTTCGAGAAATTATAGGATTGCCAAGGGCTTTCTGAACTTAGCTCGGTCCTTTTATCGCGTAGAACTTCCGCCATTTCCTTTGCAGCCGTGTCGTCATCGTCGTGAGAACTCAGGCGGGTTAATTCCGGTATTGCATCGTAGGATAGCTCTTGGAAATACTCAAGGTCAATCTCCCCAGTTTTAACATACCTATCGATGTTTTTCCGCGCGATAATTGTGTCTACACTGACATAGTTTAGGGTGGTATAGGTGAGCAGCGCGGCAATAGCAAAGGCTTTGACCAAAGGCAATTCCCTCCGCCAGAATTTGTAAAGGGTGAGCATAAACAGAACAAAAAGAAGACCGATAAATGTGTGGGCGAAGATCCTTGCATAAGTGTAACCATACGCCTCCTCATACAACTTCAATCTCAAGTGTGCGGAATAGAGTATAATTACGGTGCAAAGTATAAGCAGGCAACGTAGCGCGCGAACTACGTGATCCAGCTTTCCGCCATTTTTTGTGAAGTGCAGACCTATCAGTAATATACTTAGGTTAATTACGGTAACAAGGATTAACTCGGCAAAACCCTGCCTCGCGTATTCCGCGTAAGTATAATCAGGGATAGAGCGAATAGTTGCTTCACCACCAAAAAGGTATGTAAACTGAATCACACAGAACAGAATGTAAACAGCGTTCATCATGACCAAAACCGTAGTAACGATGATGGCATCCCAACTCCATGTATATTTCTCAGCAGGTGCTGCCACCCCTTTCCCCTTTGCCGTTAATACAACCGCGAAATAACCAAATAGTAGCACTGTGATAATCCCAATAACCGCTACATGTTCGGCGAAAGGGATTGAACCTATAGATTCTATAGGCTTGAGAAGATGTGCGATAACATTTTGAAAAACTGTATCTGCCTCTGCAAGCAAGGCAATCACAGTAATTAGCACAGGCGTGGAGATTACCAAGCCGATGCAGATGTTTTTGAAAGTCTTACGCTTCTCAGATGCAATTCTATCCGTGACCTTCGCTAGCGAAATGACTTCCAAGAATACCTTCGGCGTATTGCCAAAAATTTGACGGAGTAATCTTCCTAAAAAACGGAGGACGCATTGAACGCTAGACCACTCATATCTATAAACCAGCAGCGTCGTCTGAAGGAGAAGGAGCGGTGGGATCAGGATAAAATTGAGGGCAAGCAATACCGGATTTGAATGGAGGGCAAACGCAGCTGAGAGCAATAAAATGGGGATAAACAGAAACCATCCAAAGTCAATTCGGAACGAAACCTGTTTGTGTGAACCAACCCAGAATACGCAGTAGAAAACGGCCACAAACAACGGATATGAAACCCCGATTCCCTTTCCAAAAAACAGGTAGTCAAAAATAATTCCCGCAATGAGTGAGAGCACTGCGATCAATCGAATTTCACGTGTTGTGATGTTTGTATGCCCCATTGGGCTACCCTCTGAGGATTACCCCTAAATCAAATGCAGAGTCCATGTCATCTGTAATGCGTAATCCTAAAGAAAGGAGCGTGGGTATTACTCGTTCCCTTTGATTACCAAGTGAGTATAGCCCCGAGCGACTTATCACGGTCATCGCGCAGCAGTCGATAGGCTTCACCCGCATCTGTGTAAGGCAGTCGATGCGTGATTAACCGACTCACGTCGAGCTCCCCATGCTCAATCATTTTCAAGATCTGGCGTCGGTTGTATTGCTGTGTCCAAGGAAACGCCGGTGTGGCAACCGTTGGGCATTTCGGCTGGTGACATCCAACGAGGGTGAGTTCTTTCAGATGGAAGTCCATAAAATCCACTTCGACTTTTCGGTGCCAAATCGACCCCAACGCCATAATTCGCCCTCCGATCCGCGCCATATCGAACGCAATCGGTAGCAGCTCTGGATAGCCTGAAGCCTCAATAGTCACGTCCAATCCACGTCCTTCAGTGATACTCTCAACTTCAGTTCGGAGATCACAGTGTTTCGGATTCAGGACATGTGTTGCGCCCGAAGCGTTTGCCGTTTCCAACCGGGGATCGCTTAGATCTATTGCGATAAGCAACTCAGCTCCCGTATGGGCTGCGAGCTGCAACCCCAACTGACCGACAAGTCCCATCCCGGTAATGCAGGCGAATTCACCCAGTTCAATTCGTGCCTTTCGGACACCGTGCATCGAGACACTTCCGAGTACGCCAAAGGTGCCCTCCTCGAAAGAGACACCATCCGGCAGCTTCGCCAGCGATTGTGGTGCAGCAGACACAGTTACGTGACTTGCGTGGCTGCCCAACGACAACACACGATCCCCGATTTCATAGCCTTCTACCCCTTCGCCGATTTCGATGATCTGTCCGGTGTTTGAGTAACCGGGTGTAAAATCGTCCGTGCGCCCCTGCTCTTGCGTGCCGAGCTCTGTTCCCGCGCTAATCAACGTGCATACCGTCTCGACAAGTACCTCACCCTTTTGTGGTGAACGAATCTCTGTTGCTTTCGTTCCTACGCTATTATCTGGTCTAACAACAACCCGTGCGCCAGTTTGTGTCATTGTATACCTCGCAAATGTAATGCCAACTAAGGCAAAAGATAGATGTAAAAAACATTGATTTAACAAGGTCCTCACCATCGTGTACACGATGGTCGGATCAAATTTCGAATCGATCTCCTAAAATTTTCCCATTAGAGTTTTTGTATCATGATTAGGGATCTGGGCATTCTTAAAGGGGATTCGGAAACTCTCCTGTCGCCACACCGAGGTGAGGGATTCACATTTTCTTTAAGAATATAAAATAGCCTTTAACAGAAAAGAGGCAATATCATGTTATATCTGAACTCAGTTGAAAATGTTGCAGCCAGTAAAACGGCGAAAAAATATGTAACCTGTTACGACACACTTCCCGCTATGCAGTACATTTCAGAACTGGCACCATCAAAGGAGTTGCTCACACAGTGGGAATCTAAAGAAATTGGTTGGGAAGTGTTTCGCAAACAATTCACGGCTGAGATGAGGGCAGAATACCGGAAGAAGGGGAGCCAACTCAAAAAGCTAATGGAACACAGCTTGGTAAATGATATCACCCTTCATTCGCCAGAGCCGCGTGGGGCGCAAACCTATCGCGCCATTTTGGAAGAGATCATTAACAACATCTGGCAACGAGAAGGACGGACAGATCGCGTCGTTAACCTCGCAGTAGAACCGGTCAATGCGTTCCAGCTACCTGTAGCCGATCAGGAGCAGATGAAACAGATTGCTGTGAAATGTGAGTTTTTTTCATCAATGCAGCCAGATAACTCCTCGAAAACATGCCAGCGGTGTAGACATCTAGATCAGCAGGTCTATATATGCCTAACAACCAATCGGATCGTAGTGGACTATGAGTGGGCAACCCCTGTCAGGATCGGCTTTCAAGCTTGATACGCCCGAACTGTTTTGAGGAACTCCTGCACCTCGGTTGGCACAAGGTGATCCACCGAATTTCCCGCCTGAATCTGCACGCGAATGTCTGTTGAAGATATCTCCGCAAAAAAGTGTGGCAGCTCAATAAGATCGATGCGTCCTGCGTAACGCTGGTAATCCGGATCGTCCATCACGCGCTTCACCGCGCCCGCATCATAGTTTTGGCGGTTCGCGACAATGAAACGACATTGATCGAAAAGGGCTTCCAATGCGCCGTGCAAATCGGTATAATATTTCGGATCGAACAGGCGAATAAACGTATCGTAGCCGACAATGAATGAAAAGTGTGTACCGAGAGGATATACTGGCTTCAGCGCTTCGATCTTCTCAATGAATTTACCATGGCTACAAGCGGCGACAGAAAAATCCTCACGGTTCGCTGCATAAAGTTTGAGCATCGACAGCCGATCTGCGAGAGAAAGACCGAACACTCCCTTATCGACATTTGCCCTCGCCAAGATTAGCAAGACCTCCTCTAGCTCGTACTTTTTTTGTGCTGCTTCGATCATTTCGATGTGGGCAACAGTGAGCGGGTTAAAGGATCCGGAAAAGATACCGAGTTTCCTACCAGCCATCTTAATCTGTTGGGTAGCGCGGTAAACCCAACGAACTTGGGGTTCGCCACCAGGATTCAGCTGGTCAACAAGCATTTCTAGACGATGATTCTCCTCAACATGTTTGGACATCTGAATGTCTCCCAAAATCAGATTCCTCCGTGAACCAACCTCGATCGAAGACAGAGCGTTCCAGTTCGTTATATCTTTAGGGTAGCACCACCCATGTCAATTATCAAGCGAATTTTTAATAACCCAGCGCTCTATCACCGCAAGCTGGACTTAGCGAATCAAGCGGAGGAGCGATCCCATATCCGAATATATGCAGGTTGTATTCACTGGGTCGCGCTTGCCCTGCTGGTTATGGGGATCTCCATCGTCCTTACAGGGAACATTTCTGCAGATACCGATACGTCGATGGACAGCCACCAAAAGATGCTCACCGTGCTTAAACAAATTGCGGATCAGACAGCTGAAACGAACAATTATATTGGCGAGGGAATGGCACGCCAGCTGCGTAGACATCTCGCCAACTTACCTGTCGATGCTCCCGATCTGAACCGCTGGCGTCTTCATGCAGAGTTAGGTGAAGCAGAACTTCGGCTCGGTAATGAAGCAGCGGCAATTGATCAATTTCTACAGGCAGGAAGATTACTACCCCGACTGAAGGGGCAGCTCTCTCCGTTGATGGCGAATCAGACCCTTTTTCGTCTCGGCGTGGCATATATGCGACAGGGGGAAACGCAAAATTGCTGTCCCAACGCAGTTGGGATTCAGAGCAATCCTGACAGTTGCATTCTTCCGTTGCGAGACGGAGGAATTCACATTCACCAAGACGGTTCGCTAAACGCAATAACTTATCTCACAGAAGTTCTGAGAAACACAACGGTTGAATTACCACTCCATCTGGAAGCGAAATGGCTACTCAACATAGCTTACATGACAATCGGAGGATATCCGGAGCAGGTTCCGAAGCAACATCTGCTTCCTCCGGAGGCATTCCAATCCGCAGAAGATATACCGCGCTTCATCAATATAGCACCACATCTGGGACTCGATACATTCGATCTGTCGGGCGGCGCAATCGTGGATGACTTCGACAACAATAACCACTTAGATATCGTTGTTTCGACGTGGGATCCCGCTGGACAGCTTCGCTTTTTTCGAAACAATAGGGACGGAACCTTCTCAGAGCAAACCGAAGAGGCCGGCTTTCAAGGCTTATATGGCGGACTGAATCTGCTCCAAGCGGACTACGACAACGATGATGATATAGATATCTTTGTGTTGCGGGGTGCTTGGTTGGAAGCAGCGGGGCAACACCCAAACTCTCTGCTACGTAATAGAGGCGATGGCACATTTACGGACGTCACCTTCGACGCTGGTTTGGGCGATGTTCACTATCCCACTCAGACTGCATCTTGGAACGACTACGATAACGATGGGGACCTCGATCTGTATATCGGAAACGAGTCAACTGAAGCGTTCAACGCGCCTTGTCAGTTGTTTCGTAACAATGGCGATGGCACCTTTTCTGACGTGGCTGCAGAGGCTGGTGTGCAAAACTACGGCTTTACTAAGTCGGTGATATGGGGCGATTACAATGCGGATCGTTTCCCGGATCTTTATGTCTCCAATTTCAAAGGTGTCAATCGTCTCTATCGCAACAATGGCGATGGGAGCTTCACTGACGTAGCAGCAGAACTCAACATTGACCTCCCAATGCGTAGCTTCCCGGCTTGGTTCTGGGACTTTGACAATGATGGGGTGTTGGATCTTTATGTGTCTGGCTATTCTACTGGCATTTCCCATCTCGCGGCAAACGCACTTGGCCTCCCTATGGATCCCCGATCTTCAACAGAAGCTGTAGTGTCAGAATCGACCTATCATAACCGCCCAGATCCGAGTGAGAGTGGGTTAGCTCATCTGTATCGCGGTGATGGAAATGGCGGTTTCGAAGAGGTTGGGAGGCAACACAATCTGATGCAGCCCAATGCACCGATGGGCTCGAATTTTGGGGATCTCGACAACGATGGCTATCTCGACTTTTACCTCGGTACGGGATATCCGGACTATAAGAACCTTATGCCAAGCCTCATGTTTCGCAACCGGAAAGGCATAGACTTCGTGGACGTGACCTATGCAGGCGGGTTTGGCCATTTGCAGAAGGGGCACGCTGTCGTATTTGCCGATCTCGACAACGATGGCGATCAGGACATCTTCGAGCAAATGGGCGGTGCTTTTCCCGGCGATGGATTCAGTAATGTCCTATATGAAAACCCCGGTTTCGGGCACCATTTTCTCACGATCAAACTCCTCGGTGTCCGCTCAAACCGTTCGGCGATTGGCACGCGCATCCGCGTTCATATTGTCGAAAATGGGGAGCTACGCTCGATTTATAAGTATGTCAACAGTGGGGGCAGCTTCGGTGCCAATCCACTCCGGCAAACAATCGGCTTAGGTGAGGCGGAAAAAATTGAGACACTTGAAGTCTTCTGGCCCACCACCGGACTTATACAGACGTTCAACGATGTGCCGCTTGATCAGTTCATTCAGATTACCGAGGGCGAAGCACAGTACACAATAATTCAACTGGATAAGTTAAAACTGGGATCAGGCACTCAGAACGGGAGCGACAGATCTGACATCTCCCAAGATTATCACAAACCCCACTCGATCACGGTAACGCAGACTGATCCGGCGGATAGTGATTCATCTGACATCGAGTCCGCCGATTATGTAACATTTTATAACCGTGGATTAGACTTGAGCAGAAGTGAGGATTATTTAGAGGCTGTAGAATCGCTGAAAAAAGCCGTCCAAATTGACCCCAACCGTGAGGACGCGCACCGTCTCCTTGGTCGCATCTATCTGCTTTATCTTGGCAGAACCACAGAAGCAATTGAAGCGTTCCAAGTCTCGATTAGATTAGCCCCCGATAATCCCGCCTCACATCAGATGCTTGGCGTCGCCTACTTCAAACGAAACCGATATCCGGAGGCAATTCGGGCGTTGCGCCGCGCTATTGAGTTGAAACCTGAAGTCACTCCGGATTACCCTTATCACCCGTATTACGACCTCGGTATGGTCTATCTGAAGCAGGGCAATTTTGACGATGCGATTGGCTGCTTTGAACAGGCAATCAATCTTGATCCGGACCAGATTCGGGCGTATTATAGCTTAGGAAATACATACATCCGACAGGGTAACGTACAAAAAGGTGCTGAACTGATTAGAAAGTATCAAGGTCTCAAACCTTATATGAATCTTGTATCGCAGCTTGAAATCGCGCTCCAACAGAATCCAGAAAGCCCTGAACGGTGGCATCAGTTGGGAAGTGTTCACGCACAATATGGCAGATTTGAAAAAGCTATTGCACCTTTAGAACAATCCATCAAACTTAGTCCGAACAGGTGGGAAGTCTATAACGTGCTTGCAGTCTGCTACATGAGACTCAACAGATTGGACGAAATGCAGCGTGTATGTCAGAGTACCGTTCGCGTCGCCCCTGACGAACCGAAGGCGCATAATACCCTTGGGATGAGCTATTTTCTCCAGAGAAGGTATTCCGACGCAAGTCAGTCGTTTATCACTGCCATTCGGCTTGACCCACGCAACCCGGAGTTTCACGAAAACTTGGGCGAAACGTATAGACGGCTGGGTGAGCCAAGAAAAGCTGCTCAGGAATTCAGAATCGCTCGACAACTGCGAGGGAGATAGAGACACGGCTGAAAGAATGAAAATCAAGCTAAAACAGCGGTTTTTCCTCATCCTCAATCTCCTCATTGCCACTTCCCATGCCCAAATGCCTGTCCAATTCGTTGACGTAACCACGGAAGCGGGTATTGCTTTCAAGCACCTCAACGGTGCCAGCGATCGGAAGTTCTATCTGGAGACAATGGGTTCCGGCGCAGCGTTTTTGGACTATGATAACGACGGGGATTTAGACCTCTACATCGTTAACGGGGCACCGCTGCCCGGGTTTGAGACAGCGGTGCCAGCGAAAAACGCCCTCTATCAAAACACCGGGAACGGGAAATTTTCCGATATTACGACTGTGGCAGGGGTAGGCGACACCGGCTACGGTATGGGCTGCGTCGCCGCAGATTATGACAACGACGGAGATACAGATCTATACGTGACCAATTTCGGCGAGAATCTTCTCTATCAGAACAACGGAGACGGCACATTCACTGACGCGACCTCCCAAGCCGGCGTGGGAAACGGGCAAAACTGGAGTTCAAGTTGCGCCTTCGTGGACTACGACCATGATGGTGACTTAGATCTTTACGTCGTTAACTACCTCGATTATGATCTCGCGGGAGATCGGGACTGGCTCGATCCCCGGGGACGGCGGATCTATTCCAATCCACAGGTGTACACAGGCATCTCAGACACCCTTTATAGTAACGATGGTGATGGGACGTTCACCGACGTTACGAGACAAGCGGGCGTTTATAACAAGGATGGCAAAGGACTCGGCGTAACCTGCGGAGATTATGACAATGATGGGCGTATCGATATTTATGTTGCCAATGACACAACGCCCAATTTTCTCTACCGCAATTCTGGCGATGGGCGTTTTGTGGATATCGGTCCTTTCGCGGGTGCAGCGTATAACGAGCATGGGGTCGCGGAAGGTGGGATGGGGGTGGATTTCGGGGACTATAACAACGACGGTTCTCTGGACATTTTCGTGACCAACTTCTCCAACGAAACAAATACACTTTACCATAACACCACAGACGGTGCCCTAATTGATTTTACGAACATTGCGGGTCTGGGAGAGGTCAGTTTTTTGAAACTGGCTTTCGGAACAAAGTTCTTCGATGCGAACAACGATGGTCTATTGGACCTCTTTGTTGCGAACGGTCATCTCTATCCAACGGAATCAGACGCGCTCGAATATGCACAAGCCGACCAGCTTTTCATCAACACAGGGGACGGGACTTTCGTTGATGTTTCTGAGCAGTCCGGGGAGTATTTTTCGATCAGAAGGGTGGGGCGCGGTGCTGCCTTTGGCGATTACGATAACGATGGCGATACCGATATTTTCGTGGTGAATCTGAATGAGGAAGGGGTGTTACTCCGTAACGAGGGTGGGAATAAACTCAACTGGCTGACTATAAAAACGGTTGGGGACACAAGTAACCGCGATGGCATTGGGGCACGGGTCGAGGTTGTAACCCATTCCCACTCCCAAATCAAAGAGGTGCAAGCCGGATCGAGCTATCTTTCGGGACACGATCTGCGGCTCATATTTGGGTTGGGAACAGAAACGGAAGCGGAGACTGTGAAAATTACTTGGCCCAGCGGCGCGGAGCAAACATTGGCGGATATTGCAGCGAATCAACTACTCGTCATCACTGAGGCGGTGGGTCCACAGATTCAAGGACAATGAGCATAAGCTCCAAGGCTGCACTTGCTTTCCTCGTTGCGTTACAGTCCTCCCTAACGGTTGGGAAAGACTCTCCCGGTGACGATGTAATAGAGGGATTGCTTGCCTATTTCGAGTATGAAGATGACAACAACGGGTGCGATTAATATTAGTTGAAGCCAGCCAAAAACCAAGGCGATCAGAATAGATAGGCCTATCGTCAGTCCAAGAATCAGGATATACAAAACCTTAAGCAACCTGTACCATGCTCTGCTATTTAGATAGGTGATACCTTTTTGATTCTGATTGCTCTGTGCCTCTATATCTCAGCCCTCCGTTCCCTCTCGTATCAGGTGATAGCGTTCCATCTATTCGTTCAAAGGAAACATACCTGACCTAGCTAGGGTATATAGACATTTTGGCGTTGGTGATTCGATAAGGCGTAGAATTATCGAACGATCCGTCAGAAATTGAAGCGATTTTCTCAAATCGCATCACCCACATCAGATAAATTCAATCCGTCAAATATCAACAGAACCCAAAAAAATCTAACAGAATCTAACAGAATCTAACACTTTTCGCAAAAATCAGAGGCTTTAGTCGCTTTGCAACATGTCGCACCCCTGGGACTATAGTGATGCCCTGGAACATTGACGTGTTGGGTTTGGAAGTCCCGTTCAACTCAACTCCGTTGGGAGAGTCTTAGATCTACGTACTGTCAAGTGTCAACAGAACCGAAGCAAGTCTATTTCCAAGGCACAGGCACCCCTAGCTCATCTGCTAGTTCTTCGAGGGATTGCACTTGGGATTTGTGGAGCGGAATGCCGTTTGTACGACGTTCTTGGGTGAGTTCCCATTCGATTTCACCGGGAAGGGTGACCCGATCAAATCCCTTACGTGGTTCGGCTTTGCGGGTTGTGCGAATCTGTTCGTCCATTTCCTCCTTAAACTGATCGACTGAGGTCAGACTCGCAACGTTGATAGCAAAGAAAAAGTGAGCGGTCCCCATTTTTTCAGGCGGTGCGTTCCGCGGGTTGTACGCTTTATTGATCCCCATCAGTCCGCCCCCTAATGGCCCACACAGCACGTCCATGATAATGGCAAGTGCAGAACCCTTGGGACCCGCAGCGGGCAGAATCGCTGCGACTTTTGATGGATCGTCGGTCTCCTCCCCATCTGCGTCGAGTCCCCAACCTAAAGGAATTTTTTGATCATACATCCGTGCAGTCCCAATTCTACCGGCAGCTGCAGCGCCGCACGCCATATCCAACACAATCGGAGGCTCTTCACCGGCGGGGATAGCGAAAGCAAGTGCGTTGTTACCGATTGAGTTGGTCCTTGCGCCAAAGACTGCCACGTTCACGCCCCCTCCATTGGTGGTTGCAAAACCGATCATATCGTGTTCAAGCGCACGTATTGCATGACTTGAGGCGGCACCGAAGTGTTTGCTGTTGCGAACAACCACAACGCCAATCGAAGTTGCTTTAGCTTTTTCAATAGCTAGGTTCATTCCGTGGATAGCGACAAGGTGCCCCAAACCCTGGTCCCCATCAAGTAGAGCAGACGCGGGATTATCTGCAAGCGTTTTGATGTCGGGATTTGGGTTGGTATCACCGTTTATCATCCCGCGCACATAGCCCGGTACACCGCGTGTCGCGTGCGAAGGGACGCCCCGCAGATCCATTAGCACCTGCATCTGAGCAATGGTATCTGCGTACTCTCGTGCGACACCAGCTTTTTGGTAGAGTTGAGTACAGACCTGTTGGAGTTGATCTGCGTTGACAGTTGATTCCTGTTCGCGTAGGTTCATGTTAATCTCCTCCCCGATAAGATCGGGATTCAAAGCAACACGCGTGAAATGTAGACCATTCAAGGACGAATGTAAAGGTTGTATGGTCGGCTCAGCCCATCAGGATCGCCCTGATCCAATAGCATGTTTGGCGTTTTGCCCAAAACAGATCGAGCGACCCAACGATTGAGTGCAGGAATTTCTTCTGGCGAGAACGTTTCGACCTGCTCAAGGGTAAAGTATCCGGCAGCATCGACTTCACGTCCGTCGGGAATGGGATCGTTCGATGAGAGGGCCGTCAGTCTGAAAATGAGATAGGTCGAGTTATCACCCTCCTTCACACGGTGGCGTACTCCAAGCAGCCCATCCACTTCTGCTCGGATGCGGGTTTCTTCGTAAATTTCCCTTACGACTCCCGCATGGGCGCATTCATCGGGTTTGACGTATCCTCCCGGAATCTGCCACTTCTTAGCACCGTATGCATGATGCACTAAGAGCAGCTGTCCATCACGGATGACTGCTCCGCCAACACCGAGCGTAAATTTCCATTCCATGTACTTCTCACACTTTCTCAGGCAAGATGGCAGCTCTCAAGTAGGTGCTTAGATCCCCCATCGCTCGTTGATCTCGTCTTGATAGCCTGTTACCCTCTCGTTGTAGACATCATCGAACTTCACCGCTTGACCGATCCACCCCGATTCGTAAATCGCATTGCAAACGGCTTGTGCCTTCAAGCCATCAACCCCATCAAGCTCGGGCCTGCGCCGCGTGCGGACGGCGTCCAGAAAATCGTAGACCTCAAGCATTACGCCCTCCGTGATTCCGTACGGGAACAGTCGCTCTTTTTCCTCTGGACTGAGGTTTGCCATGTAGGTGCTTTGCAAGGTGTCTGGGTCCTCTGTGCTCCCGTCCCACAGTTGCAATTCAGGCGATTGTGGGTATCCACCGGTGCTGTAGATGGACCCGATGCTTCCGTGATAGCTGTTATAGCCTATACTGCGTCCCGGAGCAGCGCCGGTATTGACCCATTGACCGATTACGCCACTTTTAAACGTGATTGTTGCAAGTGCGGTGTCCTCGACAGTCTGTGGTGTATGGTTGCCAGCCGAATCTTTGAACTGGTATTGACTCAGATTCTCCGATCGGGCGTAAATCTCATCGGGTTCACCGTAGAAATAGATTAGGAGATCGATGTAGTGCACACCACCGTCGATGATTCCATTTCCGCCGCTCGTGAGTTTGTCTCTCCGCCATGTCGTCATCTCATCGCGCAAGAGATTTTCGGGATTGTCGTTAGTCCCACTGACACTCTGTCGGAAGAACATACGAGGCTCCCCGATCCGTTTCTCCTTGTTGATTAGCCATTCGACAGTACGCGGTCCCACCCATCGGCGCACCTGCTCTGCGGTGGCAAGGATTCGGTTATGGAGATCTGCGCTCTGAATCATCTTGTGACCTGCACGGACTGTCACGCCAAGCGGTTTCTCAACGATCACGTCAACGCCCGCTTCAAAGCAGGTAATCGCGAGCGTGTGGTGTAAGAAATGGGGACCACAGATGTCGGCTGCGGTCAATTTCTCTGCGGCTAGCATCTTATCAATATCGTCGTAGGTCTTTGGCTGCACCCCTTCTTGCACTTCAGCAGCTCTCGCGGCAAAACTTTTCGCCCGATCTATATCAACATCACACATCGCCACAAAATCGAAGATATCGATTCCTTGATTCTTGAGTCCAATGTAGGCGTTCAGATGTGCCCCTGCCATCCCACCACAACCAATGATCGCCAATCTGACTTTGTCTGCTTGCATACGGTTCTCCCTATCTAGAATTTCGCGCTCTTATCAGTATGTGTCCATCATATCACGATGCGGAAAAAAGGTCAACGAGCAAAGAATCGACGCAGTAATAGACTTAATTGAGTTGCAGATGTCGTCCTGCCCCGATAAAATCGGTTTCGTTCCGCGAATCCCGCTTTATTGGGAGATTCAAAACAGCTGAGAGTAATGAAGCATAAAATGTAAAACGCAAAAAAACGGAACGCAGATCTGCGTTCCCTACGCATCATTCTCGCTAACGTCAACGGAACGTAGCAGCTTGAGTTATGTCGAAAAAGGTAAAGAAAAAGGGAAGATACAGGGAGGAGAATCGAGAGCGTCTTTTGAGACATTCAATAGAAATAGAAAACAGGGACCAGAGAAACGAAAAAGGGGAAGTCGCTGCAATTCACGACTCATCTTTTGTTGACAAGATATATGCCATAAGCGACCAAGCAGGCACCTACAATCAGTGTAAAACCGATCTCGTCGCCCAAGAGCAGATAGCTTAACAACACACCAAACAACGGTGTCACGAAGAACAGAACAACCAGCCTACTCGGGCTGTACTGCTCAAGAATCGATGTCCAAGAGACAAAGCAGAATCCAGCAATAACGATGCCCTGATAGAAAATTGCGCTCACGCCGGAAACTGAAAAGTGAAAGTTAGCCTCCCTTTCCAAGAACAGGCTCGAAATGACAAAACATGGGATGCTAAAAACCATTAGCCAGAACAGGAGGCGATACGGGTGGATGGATTGGATGATGAGTTTGGTGACCACCGTTCGAAGCCCTAACAGACAACCGCTCAGCAAAACAATGAAGTCCCCGCGCAGATAATCCTGCGCCCCAAAATTTAGGTTGCCCCCAAAGGTCAGCAGGACACCACCGAATGCGAGGGTGATTCCAATCGTCTTCCTGACCGAGAGTCGATCGCCCGGCACCCAGAAATGGGCAAACAATGCAGTAAAGAACGGGTATGTACTGATGAAAACCGTCGATCGTGACGCCTCTGTGATTTGGGTTCCGAGGTTCAGCGTGGTAATTTGCAGCGTAAAAATTGCCGACACAAAAACCAGTGGGAGCAACTCGCCCGGATTCATTCGGAGGGGAACACGCTGATGTAACGACCACAACGTAATCGCGGCAAATCCGAGGAGAAAACGCATCGTCGCGAGTGCAAAGGGCGGAACCCCCTGCAAGCCGATTTTAATTGAAACCGAGTTGCCGCCCCAGAGCAAGCCGAGCAACAGCACCAGCGCGATGACCTTAGCGCTTGGTTGGTCAACGGCGATGTTAGGTTTTTCACTCATATTTTCCCGCGCTTCTTTCTCTTACGTTGCACAATCTGCATTACACATCAGGTTGGACCCATTGCGGCAAAACGTAATGAGACCGGAATCGCAGGAACGCTCCCAGGCTTCCGTTCCAATTCCCATTCACCTCATACCGAAAAACTTCTCAGTCATAATTACTTGGGCGGTGGTCACCGAGCAACCGCCGTTGCCGTGGTGTGGCTTGCGAGAGAATCGTTTCATCAAACTGGAACTTGTTGAGGTAGGGCGGGAACTTCTGCGTAATCATCCGCTTGGCGTAATGCACTTGCAATAGGTAACGGTTCTGATCGCTCGTATTCGCCGAGCCACGGTGCCAGACCTCGCTTCGGAAAAGAACGACATCGCCGGCGTTACACAGGATGCTGTGGTCGCCAATCCCTTTCCACTCAACATCGCCATTGGGGCCTCGTCCTGCCTGATGGCTTCCCGGAATAAACTTTGTCGGTCCTAACTCCTCATACAGGTCATCAAGATAAAAGTGGGCGGTAGTGATAAAAATTGGAACCTTGACTCGTGAATCTTCCAGCACATCTGAAGGAAGGCTAATCGGCAGCCAATCGGTGTGTAAATTTTGGTCTGGACGCCCGGGGCCTGTCGTCCATGCGGTCATCCCAATAACATGGCAATCGTCTCCGTGAATCGCTTCCCCGAGTTCTATAATCTCCGGCTTGTCGAGATATTGCAGAAAAACGACATCTCGGTTGAAGGCGTTATTGATATGCTTATTGAGAAAACCACCGTTTTCAGGCGTATTGTGTCTATCGAAACTTTCTGGAATCTGCGTCAGTCGATCCATAGCATCTCGCAGTTCAGCAATTTCCTCGGCGTTGAGAACCCCGGGGAAATAGACAAAGCCATCTTCTTCTATAGCTTTGACTCGACTTTCTAAATCTGGATATGCAACAAGTGGTAGCACGTCAGCCATTTATTCATCCCTCGCATTTTTATATTTTTTTGATTTGAGTTATTAGTCGCAGCCCCGCCCCAGTGTATCGTAGTACCAACAAGGGTTCCGGCATACGGCGCCCCGATAAATCGGGATTCAAGGCAATATGCCTACTACTTTAGAAGATCTATCAAAAGTTGCCGCTGATTTTACCGATTCAGGCGCGTGGTGTCAATAGGTTTTTCAAGGGGATTCCAGCGAAATCCATACTTGAGACAACCCTTAATCCATTATTCCAATGCTCTTGAGATATGTCACAGACTGCTCCATCCGAGCTCGCACACCCGCTTCGTCGATGTCTTCGCCATCAATCCCTTCCAATTCCATTGCACAGGGGCCGTAGAAACCGGCGTCGTTCAAGGTCTGGAAGACCGCTTTGAAGTCGACTACGCCCTCGCCGAGTGCAGGGAAGTGCCAAGTTCGATACCCACCGTTGGTATCTTTGAGATGAACCGCCCCCACATGGTTGATAATTTTCCTAAGCTCGCCGACGGCGGTGACGTTATGATTGTAGAAATAGACATTACCGGTATCGAAGTTAATACAGATGTTCGGATGATTGACCCCCCGCATCGTTTCGAGCGCGACATCAGCGTTGTGTGCTAGATCGAGATGCGTTTCCAAACAGACTCTGATTCCGAGTGGTGCAGCGTTCTCGCCAATTTGCTGTAGTCGTTCATAGATGATATTTCGATCATGATCGCCGGCATGTGCGCTGGTAAAGATAACCTTGACACCGACCTGAGCTGCAGCGTCCAAGCAAGCCTGAAAGTCGGACACGACGTTCTCACTCTGAACATCGCAGCCCGCGGCAACGCTGGTTGCCGTGAGTCCGTAAGATTTCAACTCAGTTAGCACGCTGTCGACATCTTCCAGCGCAGGCGCGGCGATCTCGACATTCGTCAACCCAATTTTTGCAAGATGCGGATAAGCACCATTGCTAAATTTGCCATAGCTATTCAAATTACACGCGATAATATTTTTCATCATTCTATCTCCTGATAAAAGGTTTACTCTTCGTTGGACAAACTATCTTCCAACACACGCCGTAGAAAGCCGCTGTTCTTCTCCAATAACGCAATAGCTTCCCTTCGATTGACCCTCTTCACAAGCATGATAATTGCGGTTTTTGCGCTGCCCCCGGCACGTTCCAATGCACCTTGGGCGGTGGCATAGTCCGTACCTGCAACCTCCATGATGATGCGCGCGCCCCGATCGGCGAGTTTTGCGTTGGACGCTTGAATATCGACCATTAAATTGTTGTGCACCTTTCCGATATGGATCATCGAGATGGTGGTAAGCATATTTAGCACCAACTTCGTCGCTGTCCCAGCTTTCAACCGGGTTGAGCCGGTAATAATCTCTGGACCGACAACCGGCGCGATAAAGACGTCCACAAACGCTCTCAAATTATCGGCAGGCGGGGTGCAGCAGAGGAAAATCGTTTTGGTGCCAATTCGATGTGCTTCTTCCAACGCACCGTGGACATAGGGTGTGCGCCCGCTGCTAGCGATGCCAACGACTACATCGAGATCGGTGACACCGTGATCGCGGAGGGCTTGTGCGCCGGCATCAGGCTTATCTTCCGCAGCCTCGACAGAGCGACGCAACGCCTGGTCTCCACCGGCGATGATTCCCTGTACCAAACTGGGCGAGGTGCTAAACGTCGGTGGACATTCAGAGGCATCGAGGACACCAAGTCTGCCACTGGTTCCTGCACCGATGTAAAACAACCGTCCGCCCTGCCGAAAGGTTGCTGTGATAAGCTCTATCCCCTGTGCGATTGACGCAGATTCAGCTTCCACTGCCGCGAGTGCTTTTCCATCTTCCTCGTGAAAGATCCGCAGAATTTCTTCCGTCGATTTGAGATCAATATCAGTTGAGCTCGGATTTCGCTTTTCGGTGATAAGTTTGGATAGATTGTCTAACATCCCATCTGCCTGTAAATATCCGTAAGAATTAAGATGGATTGATGACTTTGCTATTGGCTCAACATCTGTTGAGCAGCCTCAACCTCATCTTGAAACTGTGGTAGGTCTGCTGCGCGTTGTAGGAAGAGATCGAGATAGCGTTTCATCGTAAGACGATCGCCCCGCTTTTCGTTCATCCGCGCGAGGTGATAGTACACCTCTGGATCATCCGGGTTAAGCGATCGAGACTTTTCGTAGGCACTGATCGCGAGATCAAACTGTTCCGTCTCTTGATAGACGTGAGCGAGATTATAATGTGCGTCGTGATCGCTCTCATCTAATTCAATGGCTTGTTGATAATAGCGAATTGCCTCTTCAAACTGATCGCGGGCATGATATGCGCCGCCCAGATTGAAGTAGGCATCTTGAAAGGTGGGATCCGCCTCAATTGCCTTGAGATAGGTTTCGATTGCTTCACCAAATTGATCGGCACTGTCATAAGCATAAGCCAAATTGTTATAGAAGGCTGGATTATCAGGGGAGAGTTGAGCTGCCTTTTGAAACGCCATAATTGCCGGATCCGTCAGTTGCATGTCTATGTAGACTAAACCGAGTGCGTTGTGTACTTGTGCATTCTCCTCATCGATCGCTAGTGCCCCTTGAAACTGCTCAATGGCTTTCTCGTATTCTCCCATTTCGTGGTACACTTCGCCAAGTTCCAGATGGCCGGTTGGATCTTCCGGTGTGAGCATCATTCCCATCTGCAGTCGGGTCGCTTCACGGCTCAGTTGCTCTTCTTTTTCGGGTTTCTTCTCGACAGGTTGGCAGCTCAAAGAAAGGATCGAAATCAAGAAAAAGACTGGAAGTGTTCTCATCGGTAGACCTCGGATACAAAGGACATTAGGAATCCCCTATAAACTTAATTATAGCAGAGCGGTCGATGGTGTCAATGACTTTCTGCAAGGAGAAATTTCTTTGAGATTTAGCCCACGTTATGCTACTATTTATTGCGTACTAATCGTGTGGTTACTAGTTCAGGTAGCCCTAAACCGCCACTTACGCTTGCATTTGTAACCAAATCGCCAGTTATACCCTTCCTTCACATGACACGGAGATCGGAAGGAATGGGTAAGGGAGAAAGAGAAGAATGAAAAAGCAACTGTATCTCATTGGGGGCGGCGCGGGAGCACTCCTGCTCCTTCTCGTCACCGTTATGAGTTACTACATCTTTAAATTTAAGAATAACTTCGAATTAGAACAGGCAAGTCGAATTACGTACGAAAAAAAGTCTGAAGAGCTACAACGTGAATTGAACACAACCCAAGCGGAACTTGGCGCAAAGAAAAACAAAATCCAGATCTTGGAAGACACAATCGATGAAGTACAAGACCGCGCAACCAACCTGGGCGAAGCCAAAGCAAAGGCAGAGGCAGAAACGAGGGAGCTTATATCAGAAAAGCAGCGCAGACAAGCGGAATTAAAACGGAAAGAAGCAGAATTTAAAGATCTCCGTGAGCAGCTGCAAAAGGAACTTGAAGCACAAGAAATCACCATCACGACACTTAGAGGACAGTTGACAGTCAACCTGATGGATAAGATTCTGTTCGCCTCCGGCAAAGCTGAGATCAAGGCGGATGGAAAGCGTGTTTTGGACAAGATCGCGCAGGCTTTCTTGAATCGTTATCCGAATCGAGAGATTCGGGTTGAAGGACATACGGACAACGTCCCGTTCAGGGGTTCGGTCTTGAACAACTGGGACCTATCCACGGAACGGGCGATTTCTGCGGTTCGTTATCTGCAGACGCGCGCCGGTGTGGATCCCGCCCGTTTGGCAGCGGTTGGGTATGCCTACTACCGTCCAATCGATACAAATAAAAACTCGAGGGGCCGAGCGAGAAATCGCCGGATAGAGATTATTGTGCTGCCGCCGAAACAGGCGGAGACAGAAGAGTTTTGACCCGGTTGTTTCACAGCTTCAGCAATCGCACACAATTAGAAGGAGATTGTACCTATGCCAACGAAGACATCTTTTAAATTTGGGCATCAAGAACATACCCAGTTTATGGAGGAGGGGTACGTCAGACTCGGACACCTCCTGTCAGGTAAAGAAATAGCTGCGCTGCAGCAACGGATTGATGACATTATGCTGGGCAAGATACCCTACGAGAATATGCGATTTCAGCTCGATAGCACTACTGGCGTCTACCGTGAAGCTCCTCCGGAGAGCGTGGGACACAAGGGTGCGACCCTCCAATACCGGAAGATAATGGACCTTGAGCAAGATTCGCTGTTCCTGTCTTATATGCAGCATCCACTCCTGCGTGAAATCACGCGGCGTTACATCGGCGAAGATGTTTCGATCTACCGGGCGATGTTCATGAATAAACCCGCCAATCAAGGTACCGTGTTGCCGTGGCACCAAGATGTCGGGGTTGGCTGGGGGCTGGACAGTAATCCAATTATCACCGTCTGGATGGCGTTGGACGACGCAACAGTAGAAAATGGCTGTATGCAGATCGTGCCCGGCATTCACAAGCACGGCGTGATAAATGAGCGACATTTTGCCACGGAAACGGACGAGGCGAAGTATCAGTTGGAGGAGAACGCCATTGATTTGGAAGCGGAGGAGGGGGAAGTCGTTCTATTGAATAACCTCCTGCTGCACCGTTCCGGGGTGAACCCTACGGGGAAACGGAGACGCGCATTCAGTGCTGCCTACATGGATGCGGCAACCAAACATGTAGCAACTGGCGATACATTTCCGGTAATTTTCGGCAAGAACGCGCTGAAGCCTTCCGAATGTTGACCCAACCGTCGAAGGAGAGGGAAAATGCCAACAGCGGCACTCATCACCTTGGGATGCAAGGTGAACCAATACGATACACAAGCGATGCAGGAGGTGATGCTTCGTAACGGATACACCGTCGTGGGGGAGAACGATCCCGCGGACGTTTGCATCATCAACACCTGCACCGTGACGAATGCCGCAGACCAGAAAGCCCGTCAAGTCATCCGGCGAGCGATTCGGAAAAATCCGGATACCGAAGTGCTCGTCACGGGTTGTTACGCCGAGAGTGATCGGGACGCAATTGAGGCAATTCCGGGGGTCTCGCTGGTCTTCGGGAATCGCGAAAAGGCGGATCTCCAGAAATATCTGGATATAGTTCACAGATCGTGGATAGAACAGGATCGCTCACCCCTGTTGCAGATCGAACCTGTCCATCACGACGCTGTCCGCGAACATGCGAATTTCAGTATGTCGGTGAGTGAGGCGGGCAAACATACACGCGCCCTCATCAAGGTTCAGGACGGGTGCAGCGCCTTCTGTACCTACTGCATTATCCCCTACGTCCGTGGACGGATGACGAGTCGTCCTTTGCCTGACATTGTGCAGGAAGCAAAACAGATCGCTGCGAACGGGTACAAGGAGATCGTTATTACCGGCGTGCATCTGGGGGCTTACGGGTTGGATATCGGCAGTCAAACAACCATTGCAGATATTCTGGAGCACATCCATCCCATTGATGGGATTGAACGCATCCGTTTTAGTTCGATTGAGGCGATGAATTTCCCTCCGGATCTAGTTGATCGGATGGCAGCGTTGCCCAAATGTATGCCCCACTTCCACCTGCCGTTACAGGCTGGTAGCGATAAAACTTTGCGCCAGATGCGGCGTCGCTATACCAAGGCAGAATTTTCGCAGCTTGTCGAAAAACTCCGCACATCGTTCCCAGATGTCGGGATTACGACCGATGTCATGGTGGGTTTCCCGGGCGAGACGGACGCAGACTTTGAGGACTCGCTTCAATTTGTGGAAGAGATTGGTTTCAGTCAGCTGCACGTTTTCCGCTACTCACCCCGACGTGGCACCCCTGCAGCGGATTACGCGGATCATGTACCGCCGCACGTCTCCGCGGAACGCAGCAAAGTGATGATCGCGCTGGGAAAACAACTTGGCGTTGAATTTCGGGAAGCGATGTTAGGCAAGACGATGCAGGTATTGGTTGAGGACAGTCGCGAAGGTGCGGACGGACATCTGGCAGGTTTTACGGAGAATTATCTACGAGTGCTGATAGATGTCCCTGATTCAGCAGTAAATCAGATTCTACCGGTGAAGTTGACGGCGTTGGAGGGTGATAGGACTTACGCAGTTGAAAGCTCAAAGTCTCCATTTCGACCCCCTCTAACTCTCCCGCCCCGATAAATCGGGATGCAAGCACAAGCGGGGGCGAACCAACTGTAGTTCGGGGATTCATCGTCCGTCGTGACGCGCAATGAATCCCCGATGAATCAGGACAGGTGCGCTACTACAAACTGAAGTGTGTAACTTCTATTTGTTTGAAAAGGCGCAACCGGGAGATTCATCCTACAGTGAGATGTCAGGATTCGGGGATCCCTCCTACAGTAAAACTATGGTGGATTCTAAAAATAAATGAACACTTTCGCCCCCGGTAGGTGCGGTTTTTAGCCGCACCGCATAGGTGCCGTGGTAGGTTGAAACGGCGCAGTTGGAAACAGCGCCTACCAATTTGGAGTGTCTCATTAATTCTAAAATTTACTATAAATGCTCCTATAAAGAGCAGGCCCTGACTTTTTTCTAAGAGACAGATAAAAAAGCGGTATCGCCTCCAAAAGGGCGTGATACCGCTTACAGTGTGAATCTCAGACGCAACTCTACTGTGTAGAGGCTGCATCATCCGATGTGTCACGGGTAGGCTCAGAAGGACGACGCTCCTGTCCTGCCTGCTCACGGAATGGAGGGCTCGATTTATCGGACTCAAATCGACGAGCTGCTTCAGGATCCATCTCCCGCAAACGACGAAGCCCCTCCTCTGTGCCATATTGGTCTATTAACTGTTGCGCTTTATTAAAGCGATCGGACGATAAGCCTTCAGTCAACTCTGCTTTAATCCCTTCCGATGAAAACTGTTTTTCAATGTCCGCTACACTTTGAGGGGATATAGGCTTGACCATGCTGTTATCCAATGCAGAAAGCACGTCGGGGCGAACCTGGGCAGCATCTGTATCATGGGGAATACTCCCTTCAGAAACGGGATCTGTATCAACAGGGAAGCTCGCTTCAGAAACGGTATTTGTCGCTGCATGGCTTAAAGGCTTATGCTCACCATCAGGAAGGGAGCGTCTCTCGATTCCCGCGAAGTGAGCATCTAGCATTTTTTCGTCCTCAGGGGTTAGGGGGGCGTATTCTATTATAAGCTCTCCTGACGCGAGCCTTCGTTCAAGCTCTTCTACTGAGATTCCCATCTCTGCAGCCTCAACTATTTTTTCCATGTACGCTTCTCTTTCCGATTCGGGGACATGATCTGGGACATCCTCAGGATTCACCGTAAACCAGCCATCCCCTGTACGCTTTAGTTCATCCCAGAACTGTTGGATGGTATCAATGGTATCAGTAGGGGGCTCGGCCAAAAGTGATAGAGCGCTACGTTATGTTGGATAGCAGCCCCTGCTTTTATTGGCATGTGCGGTGGGGTGTACACTACACTGATTTTTCCATCAGGGGTCTCAATAAACTGTGGCACTAGAGGTCCCTCGTATGGGATAACGTGAGAACTGTCAGAAGAAGCAGAAGAGGGCTCGCCGATTTCGCTTGCCTCTGTATATCGCACCTTCACTGGAGATTGGTCTAACAGATTGGGGGCTTCATTCTCAGGATTTTTACCCTTATGTTCCGAGTTACTTCCTGCTATGCGATCGGATTCCGAGATAAAACGCTTAAACTCACCATGATTTTGGTAAGTTCTATAGCCAACATAGGAGATAGAGAGCGATACAACAATAAAAGCCCCAACAATATAGGGGATGAAACGACGCTTTAACATCGGACAAACCTCCTTCTGTTAATTATTACCGCCAGGGGATGATTTCCTCTACTGCGACGCCACCTCTGGCTGGATAACGAAGATTACATCAAGACGTATATACAAAGGTAGGGGTTAAAAAGTCAGTCCCTGACCTTTTTCTAAGAGATAAATAAAAAAGCGGTATCACCCCCAAAAGGGCGTGATACCGCTTACAGTGTTAATTTCAGATGTATCCCCATCGTGTTGAGGGTGCCTCCTCTAGGGCGTCACGGGCAGACTCAGAAAGTCTAGAACTCTCGAAACGGAGACGCCCCCTCTCAAATCAACGAGCCGCTTCGGGGTCAGACTCCCTTAACCGATAAACCCCCTCCTCAATACAAGTATTTTTGCCAATAGTATGCGGTCTCAACGCTTGGATTGCTGCTTGTTATCAAAGCGTTGGTCCCGGGAGAGTTGTTTAAATAGATTCAACATGAGATCCGAATCATACATCACGACAATAAACAAAAGCAAAAGGCTTACCGCTGTTCCTGCCGCCCCCGTGTGATTCGAGAATAATGTACAAAAGCCCATTACACCACAAACAGTATAGGTATAGGTCATGGGTGGTCGCACCCACTTCCGTGACGATGCTTTTTTTCCTGATGTCAGGCAAAAAACAATCAACGCCGTTCCTGCACAAATCCAAATTATGAGTGGAAACTGATATAACATGGCATGTAGACCCATGCCTAATAGGAAGCAGAATATGCGAACTGCTGCCTTCATAGCGAATCTACGTGTCGCTGTGCCTTTTGACGTAGCTAAGATAACTACCAACGCACCTAAAAAGACAAGCAAAGGAACCAAGAAGATAATCACTTTACTTATGGTCATTATCGAAAAAATCCTTACAGATAGAAAATTGACCTTAATGAATCAATAGCGAGGTTCAAAGCCGGACTCCATAAGCAGATCGAGCATGACTGCCATAGCCTCGTTTAACAGCTCTGAATCCTCTACCCCTGCTTGCAGGGCATGATCGCGTACCATGGCTTTCACGTCCGCAAGAAATTTCTGCTGATCATCAGCTGATAATGAATTGAGCATGTTAGCAAAGTGAGGAATTTCGGACAGGTTAGCATCTATTTCCGACTGATATTTTTCGTGTTCTGCCAGAAATGATCGGTGTTTTGCCAGGAACTCTTCGTATTCAGGCGACGATGAATCGTGACTTTCCTTCAATCCGTTTTCGGATTCAGATTCTGCAATAGGCATACTCTCAGGTTCCGGGGTATCGGTTTCCTCAAAGGTAGCCTTCTGTGGTGCTAAATCTTCTATATGAACCTCACTGTAAGTTTCGCTGGTCGAGGCGGAAGACGCAGGAACAGGTGCGATAGGTATTGAGTTTGCGACATCGGCTCGAGCCCTGCGCTCTGCTTTTGAGGGCACCACGTATCGCTTCTCGACCTCATGACTCGCTGTGTGTATGCGGTAAAAATTGGCGATACCCCAAACCGCAATACTTATAGCAATAATGGAAATAGAAAGAAACAGCCATCGGTTTTGTTTTGGCATTTTTATCTCCTTTGTAATTCGAGAAATGGTGGAAAAAGGTTTACTGGTTAGTTATCTTCTGACCCACTACCACTATGTTCATTCTGACATTCAATATACGCCTTTGCAGCCTTGTAGTAGTTTGCTGTCATGAAGGTGAGGTAGATACCGGCTACCCCTTGAGCGAGACGAGCGACACCACAAGCAGCCAATGCCTCTGGCGAGGGGTGATCGTTGGCGAAGTTGCATGCTGCGGTAGCAGTAGCAGTAGCGAGTGCAAAAGCAGATGTTGCATTTGTCCAATCTTTTAAAGCATCGTTTGCTTTTTTCGCAAGGTCTCCACAATGGCTTGCATAAGTTGTTACAGAGCTGAGAAACATAAAAACGCATACAAATAGCATAAGGTAAACACTCATATTTCGGGAATAACCCGCCGTTGATTTTTGGTTAAACATCATTTATCTCCTTGTCACCATTGTTTCTCTCTGAAAACAGAAGAGGGCTGCATCGTCGAATCACACAGTCCTTTGTTTTTGATTGAAACTTTTGGCATGAAAGGGAATGCATTCGCATTCCGTTAGGGAAAAAACTTCTACATTAGAAACAAATAACATCTTAGATATACTATTCTATGACGTTAATGTAAAAGCGTCCCTTGCCAAAAACTCAATGGCGGCCTAGCTTTGAGACGTTGAACCCGAAAACTATCAACGATACAAAGTTAGAGGAGATTCGCCGGTCAAATTGAGCGAAGCGGTGATTAATTTCGCTATTTTTTTGCGCCTCAGCACTTAGTTGGCTGTTTTGCTATAATGCGGTTCTATCAATGTTTATCGGTATTTCAACAGCGATATGATATAGTATACTCCTTATTATAACCCTATAGCAAAAAATAATTAAAAAAGCCTTGACAATACTTATTCTATGTTATAGAATAGTATTTCTATATAGTTATCAGAGTATTTGTACCCCAATTATGGAAGAATTATCATGAACGAATCAGATCGAAATATCAGCGACCAAACGCAAGCATTGAGCAAAGCGGGTGTCGCACCCAGCACTATTAAGACGTACCAACACGCAATAGGACAGTTCGCGATCTGGTTGGAGGGGCGTCCTCCGAACGATAGCTTACTTGCAAACTACATCACGGAGCTACACCAAGATGGCAAGTCGCCGGCGACAATCAGTAAAATTATTGCTGCGGTCAAATGGACGGCAAAAAATCACGGTGTGGGAACTCGCGGCTTCTCTTTCGAGATTACGGAAAAGGTACTCGCTGGTATTCGGCGTGAAGGCAAAAATCGAGGACGGGGGCAGGTAGGAGGCATAACGTGGGATATGGTAGAACAGATTTGTGCCCTTGCCGAGGCGGATAAAACCCTCGCAGGATTGAGAGATTCAGCACTGATTCGACTGATGAGTGATTGTCTATTACGAATCAGTGAAGCGGTCGCAGTAGATGTAGCGGATGTCGATAGTGTGTTGACAATTCATCAATCAAAGACCGACTCTGAGACTAGGGGCTTTCCCGCTGCGACGCTATACATTGGGGCTCCCACACGGCAGGTGATAAGACGATATTGCGAAGCAGGGGGTATTACCACGGGCGCACTCTTTCGGCGGATTCGTCGCGGTGATAACATAACCAGCGGCAGGCTATCGGTTCAAGGTGCAAGAAACGCTATCAAGAGCAGGGCACGCGAGGCTGGGGTCGAAGGTTTCATCTCTGGACATTCCCTTCGGGTTGGTTCTGCTGTTTCGCTTGCTCAAGCGGGGGCATCTGTTGTGGATATGCAAGTCGCGGGACGATGGAAATCACTTCAGATGCCAGCGCATTATGCACGCGCAGAGTTGGTAGGCCGGGGCGGAATTGCACGCCTCAAATATGGAAAATGTAAAGGTTAAATTCATCAAGGCAGGAACATACCCTCAAACACCGCATATTTAGCAATAACAGGACTTACGCAAATTTGGCACACGGGGGTCGATGTTTGTTTTTAACCCCCTAAATCCCCCTTGTCAGGGGGACTTATGAGCGCGCTGCGTAAGTCCTAGGTGAGTTTATCTGGACGGAATCTGTGCGATGATAGTACAAGTCGAAAGAAAAAGAAAAGGGCAAGCCATAGAATCCTCTTCATTCTGAAATCTTCTATAGGCTCTGTAAAGTTAGCCCATTGCCTATCCGCGGCTAGCTTAATAATAGCAAAATATTCATCAACGTAATATAATACAGCCAAAAGTCATCTGATTTGTCTTCTGGTCCGTTTATCTTTTCTTGCTCCTCGTATATATATGTGATTGCGGTTTCTGTGTGCTGCCTTCCGTCAGCGTCAGTCCATTCTTTCGTTTCTTCTATTTCGCCAACTTTTACCTTCTCCATTTTCACAGCTCCCGAACACCCCAGAAATCCTGACAATAAGAGAAGAATCACGATGAACCGCAAAGAATACTTCATTTTGTTCCTCAATTGTCGTTCCTATGTGAGTGTTGGTTTTCACTCCCCTATCTGTAAAAGCGCGGGGTTGAAAGGGAGAAACGCCACTGTCGTTGATAGCAAGGCACTTTTAACCGTTCAAGCCAACCTACGATACTGAATCCGTTTCCGGTTCATCCAGGAATTATTGCGAACGCCTATCACTTCCCTCAACTCAAACCTGTGAAGCGAACTCATCGAGCATCTGGCGGATGTTGCGCGCATCACCAACGATGAACAGTGGGGCCAAGGCACCCCGACCGTGCAGGGCTTGAAGTAGCCGGTCGATCTGAACCATGCGGGTCTTTGGTGTGCGGCACTTGGGCCACCGTTCGACAAATTCACGGGCTGGCTGCGGATTACCGGTTCTCAAGGACCTAGCACTCCGACGCCATGCCTGCCACCTGAAGGTGTGCCCACAGTTCGTACATTCAAGCTTTTCATCTCGCTTTTTCAGACTTTTTCGATAATCCCGCCATCGACGTTTGTAGCCACAGGTAGGACACTGGATATTGCCGCGCACATGAAACGCAACCGATTGGCATTTAGGGCATTCTATTTCAGGTTGAGACCGCCGATGTTTGACGACTTGCTTGGTCGCGTCGAGAGGTGGTTTGCGTATTATTTCCACCGCAGCCGGGGCAAGGTAGGCGGACACGGGTTTTTACGGACTGACGGTAAACTTTTGGATCCCAAGTTTTACCGCAACGGCACTGCAATTCTTCGGTGCCAACCAGCAACGAATGACAATCAAAGCAGCGTGGATTTTCGCGAAGGGATTCACGACAGTCGCGCCAGATCAGTCGCTTGGCACAATGCGGGCAGTGGAACCAATTTTCGTGCGTACCACCATCGCTAGAGCGAAATAGGGGATCAATTCGGCGCTTTACCTTTGTCCTGCATTGGGGGCAGGGGACCAATCCATCTCGGTACACATCGGCGACCGCTGCGATGTCAGCGCAGCGACCATAGAGTTCCCAACCGACGGTCTGTAGCAGATCGTCATCGTGGAAACCTAACCGAGCGGCGCGGTAGAGACGGCGAATTTTGGTAGGTTTTACACGAGGCGACCAGTTCATGATTCTTCCGTCTAGCGTTTCAAATTAGCACCGTCTGTTATTGACCTAACGAGGAGAATAATAATAACACAGGTCCCCTAACATGAAGGGGAAAAACAAAAAGCGTAAAACGCGAGGAGAACACTCATAGATCTTTTACGTTTTACGCTTTACGTATACCAGCGCGCTCCTGAATTTACGCGGTGGCTATTTTATTGATGTCATGTGACAGGCGGGATTTCTTCCGATTTGCCATGCCCTTTTTGATTATCCCTTTCCCTGCAGCTCTATCCAGTTGGCTCGCTGCTTGACGATATAATTCCTGTGCTTGTTCCATATCTCCATCTGCGATTGCGACCTCGGTTTGCTTGAGCATGGTTCTTAATGCAGACTTGCGCTGCATGTTTCGATCGCGCTTTTTTTTGTCCGCGCGGATATGCTTCATACCAGAGCTTCTTGTGGGCAATTCAACTCACCTCCATTCCTTACTGAATCTCATCTTGTAGTAAAAAGACGCTTTGTAACTTATAATGATAGCATAATCTGCTCCCATTTGTCCAATCCCTTTTGATTATCATAGGGTCATTTAATTCTCACGTAATTCGATCTCTCGGTCGAGGCTACGGCGGGGAAACCAGATGCCCCGGCTACGGATTCGGGTTGTTCCAAAATCAGTTAAAAAGCCTAAAACTGAATAGCCCTAGCACGTATAGGAAAACTATTCACCAAATCTAAAGCAAACCACACATAAGAAAAAGGGGGCATATTCTTCAAATTCCGAAGATATACCCCCAATCTGTATCAGGATAGCCCGGATAACAACCGCTTTATCCTGAAAATCCTGCTAATTCTTTGATCCTGATTCCGATTGTTCCCCATCAGGCACATCACGGGAAGGCACCGAACGACGCTCCCGCCCTGGTCTCGATTTATCGGACTCAAAGCGCCGAGCCGCTTCAGGATCCATCGCCCGCAACCGGCGAAGTCCTTCCTCTGTACCGTACTGGTCTATCAACTGTTGTGCGTTATTGAAACGCTCTGGTGATAGACCTTCGCTCAGTTCCGATTCAATCCCCGCTGGCGTCAACTGTTTTTCGATGTCCGCCACACTTTGCGGGGATATAGGCTTGACCATATCAGGTACATCTGGTGAAGCGCGCGGCACATCAGAGCCAAACGAGGGACTCCTTGTACCGTCATACCGCTCCTCTTCAGGAACGAAGTCTGTCGCTGGAAGTTGCCCACCGAATTCCGTCTTGCCACTTCCTGACGCGAGGTTGCCAACTTCTTTTCGCCTCCACCCCGGTAGTGCGTCCTTACCTTCATCAGGCAGAAAACTCACTTTCACCGGCGGCTTATCGGACAGCGGGGGCAGACTCGGTGCGAATCGGTTGCTTCTTTCCAAATAGAGCATCTGCTCATCAATCATTCTTTTTTCAGACTCAGATAACGACACATCCAATTCGCCCGCAGCTATCTTTTTCTCAACATCAGCCATTGAGATGCCTAATTGTATCGACTGATCAAACTTCTTAAAATACTCCTCACGCTCACACGGATCCTCTATAGAATAATACTCCTCTGGCGGAAAATGCTCTACGCCATCTACAACTAACTTAGTACTTAGCCAAGGCTTTTCTTTAAGTTCTGCGCTCTCAATCTCGGGAGGGTCTAATTCTGATTCTAAAATCGCATCGCCCTCCTCATACTGTGCCCAGCTAGGGACAATTACTTGATGCATCTGCCCGTCAGGACTTATAACCCGTTGTATCACCTTGCCCCCAAAACGGACTCGATCATAATTTTCAACATGACGCTTTACCTCCTCTACAGCAGAGGTCATTTTTCCCGTCAGCTTCCACTCTTCTAGCTCGATATCTTTTTGGCTCATTGGCGTGTTAGAAATGTAGAGACGACCGGCTATATCATAAGAATAGTCGCCGTCCGGCGTCATCCCCGTGAAGGCGGGGTTATCCCCCTCGTACTCACGCGTTTCGGTTCTTGTGGCAGTTGATTTTTTTTCACCATGATGAATGTGCGGGTGCGAAGAATGGTCGTGCCCCCCTTCAATTGAACGTTGAAACGCCGTCATCTCGGCAAGCCATTCCTTATGGTTTTGGTCCGCTTTATAGTTGACATAAGACAGATACGCCACGCCAAGCAGCACCAGAACACAACCGCCAACAATATAGGGCATAAAACGATATTTTAACATCGGACAAGCCTCCTTCTTTTAATTATCATCGCCACCGGATTTATTACAACGTATTAGGTACCAACTCACAATGCCAATCCTATATGTGTGTGCGTGACAGTAGTCCCAAGTTGTTTTCCAGAACCATCTGTGTTTATAGAGCACGACGACATCGTACTAGCTCACTGGTGCGTAATAGCACCAAGCACGTCCTCTCTTTGTGCAATCAGCGGAGGGCAAATGATTGCACCGACTCCAATCCCAATCAGCATAATCAACGCGCCTAGCGCGGTATAGAAACACTTCTGTTTGTAATTCATCGAGTTTTCTCTGAGTCCCTACTGTGTATTGGACGCAGCAACGGCTTGGGCGTTACGCTCACGCTCCCACCGCTCCATTGCCTCTTTTAGGCGTTTCAGATTTTTCTCACACGGTGAACAGTCCTCCTCCGCTTCCAGTCCAACTTGTTGGAGAGCGCGGACCCCGGGCAAATTGTCTGTTGCATACGCAATGAACAACCCCATAATTACCAAAATACAGAATAACCCCCACGTTATCATAAACACTTTCATCTGGAAACTTCCTCCTTCGATGTATCGGAGTCCTCGGAACGGGATCTGTTTCGGTGCTGCTCTATCTGACTGGCAACCTCCGGGTCGTTTTCTCTGAGACGGCGGAGCCCTTCTTCAGGACCGTACCGTTCCAAAGTATCCATTGCCTGTCCGAACCGCTCTGATGAAAATTGTTCTCTCAGCGCGTTTTCGACCTGCTCCACAGTGGGAGGCGTCAGCACGGTAGACAACGCATTGGTAACAATCTTTTCTGGATCTGCCATCGGTGTCGCAGCTGTGCGTTTTTCGGTATCGTACTGTTCATCAGCATCTGTCAAAGGAGCCACCGTGGTTGGACGGTCCCTCTCCATTTCGTCAGGAAATGCCGTGGGACCTTCTATAACAGACGATAGATCCCACGGTGTTGCAGCCTTCGGTGTTTCAGAGGTATTGACTTCTACTGTCTCTGCGGCTGCGACAATATCAGCCGCCTTTTGCTGCACGGCACTCACCCATTCAAGGGCCGAGTTGCCACCTATGTCTTCTGGTTCTGGCAGGAAATTGTGTTCCCAGTCTTCATCCTGGAACTGCGCGAGGAACCATCCAAAAGCCCGTCTGTCCTTGTGCAAACTCAGGAGTACTTCGCTTCGTTGTTTTGCTGCTGCTACCGAGTCGGTCAGGTCTACCGGTTCGGCGTCAAGAAACATCTGTGCTATTTTTACACGCATTTCTGGCTCATAATCCGCCGGTTCTCCGGTGGGAAAGATGACACGGAACACTTGGATAAAACCATCTTGAGGGACCGAGAAACCTTGTGATTCCAAAAAGTCATTTGTCATCCGGATCGTAGGACGACTTTTCATATGTTCCTTAAACTCTGGAGAATCCATAATTGTAAGCAAATCTTGCGTAAAGGGCAGTGCTAGCTGCTCTTCGGTATATATAGACGTAAGATTACCTTTGGTATTGCTGTTTTTAGTTGTTCCCCTATTGTTATGGACAGTAGGGGTGCCGTTCTCCTGAAGTTTCTTGGCTTTATACTCCCGAAGAAAAAACCACAATGAGATACAAATGACTAGCCCGATTAATAGAGCACCCAACGCATAAGTTATATTTTTCAGTTTGTTTTGCATCAACTTTCTCCTTATGCCCCCTGTGACAGGACTACATTTCTGTCACAAGGGGAGAAACAGCTGCTATCAGTTTTATCAGGACAGGATTAGTTATAGCAATAACTAACGGCAGAAAAGCCACACGAATCAGCCGCCTGAGAACACCAGTAACCGGCAAGTCCTTGATAGTAATTACATAACGAACTACTGGAACCCAAAGTATCACACACCGCCTGTGCTACATGGATATACATACAACACATATTGACATCATACCAGCAAGACAGGCTGACGTTTTGAGCCTCAGCATCCTGAACCTGAAAAGCCGCATACATCCCCAAACCAGCTACCAGGAACCCAACAATTAGAAGCGTTGCTATCAACCGTCCTTTTGTTACAAACATCATTAAATCTCCTTATAGCCATCGTTCCAGTCTAAAAACAGAAAAGGACTGCATATCGGATAATCTCAAATCGCTTGCAGCCCTTTGTTTTCAGATTGAAATCAATGGCGTAAAGGTTTATACTACTGTGCTTGTTAGATTCACGTCTAACAAGCACGAAGCGATTTGAGGTCGTATCTCGTTTTGCTTCCGGGGGCTTCGAGCTAGCACTCGGAGCTCCCACAAAACTCAAGGAATATCCTTGATCAGAAAGTTTGAAATCGGTCCATTAGACCTTTTTCATTAAGCATATACAGCATAAACCGTGCCAATGCTTGCTCAAAGGAGGGCGTAAGCTCAATAGAGACAGGGAAATCCTTTGATAGCTTGTCTTTGAAGGATACAGGCAAGGATACTGGCGAGTAGATAGCGTGATAGCAAATGGGCTGAAAGTGCACCGAAATGGAACAGTCGAAATCGATTAAATGGGAAAGATATTGGCAGAAAGCCTGTAGTCACGCGGGATAGGGGCGAGTTTGTTCCAAAATGGAACACTGACCCATTTTGGAACAGTTGAAAAGGGTTCACCGGGACATGAGTTTATTATGCCGTCATGAGAAAACGAGACGATTCCAATTCCCCATCCATCGGTCACAGCACGTATAGGAAAACTATTCACCAAATCTAAAGCAAACCAAACATAAGAAAAAGGGAGCATATCCTTCAAATTCCGAAGATATACCCCCAATCTGCATCAGAATTGCCCAGATAACAACCCCTTTATCCTGAAAATCCTGTTAATTCTTTGATCCTGATTCCGATTGTCCCCTATCAGGCACATCACGGGAGGGGGCCGGACGACGCTCCCGTTCAAATTGTCGAGCCGCTTCAGGATCCATCTCCCGCAGACGGCGAAGTCCTTCCTCTGTACCGTACTGGTCTATCAACTGTTGTGCTTTATCAAAACGCTCCGGAGACAACTGCTCACTGAATTGTGTTTCAGCGCTTTCAGTTGTTATTGGTGCGTGTACAGGCCCCTCCTCTTGGTAAACACCTGCCCCATTGGCTGCGTGTGCCTTGTCAACCGAATCGGAAGGCGCATCAAATGATGCCGATTCAGGAACAGTTGTTTCCACACGCTGCTGGGACGGTATCGGTGCATTATCAAGGCGGGAACTAGCCTCCGATAACTCCGGATGGGAGGCCATCAGATCGGGAATATGGGAAGCAAACTTCGGTATGTTGCGTAGCACATTAAAATTGATTTTTGCTTCTTCAAGTGTCATTGGTCCCCCGTTAGGTTTCACAATGAGCTCCCGATTCGCTATCATTCCTTCAACCTCTGCGATTGAGACATCTAAGGCACGTGCCCAATGCGCTTTTTGCTTGAAATGGGCGGTATCTGCGCCTATTGGAATATCATACCTTACCCCATCTATTTGCGTATGTGTCGTCCGTATTGGCATATGGGACTCCAGATACTCAATTGTTAAAGAATCTCCTTCCTGAACCTCCAGACCAGGAATGGAGAGAATTTCAACGATTTTCCCGTCAGGCAGCTGGATGGACTGCCTCACCATGTCCTCTAGGGTATACCTTTTTTCTTCTATAGGCGGGGCGGGCGTTGTTCTCAATAGCACCGCGCCTCGGTCTGGTGGTAGCACCTCAACCTTCACAACCTGTTTTGGTGCAGGAAGCGCATTTATCCGATTCTTGTACAAGGCTGTTGCTGATCCTCTTCTGGTTTTACTGATGGCCGGGTCTAACGGACGCGCAACAGGTGAGGCACCTTTGATGTTATCGTCAACATCAAGGGATTGACTAAATGCCACAGCTTCTTCTATAAACGCCTCAAGCTCAACATGGGTTTGATAAGCTCTGAGACCGAGATAAAAGAGACAAACGCACACAGCAATGCCAATCGCAATAATATATGGATTCACACGCCGATTAAACATGGTTATAACCTCCTTAACACTGCGTATAGATACATCAGCCGCCGCAGCTAGAATTAGGGCAATCGTCCCAAACAGTTGTTACGGTGCTCTCGGTGCTGTCATACACTTCTGTCCAATATTGTGCGACCCAACCCGTACCCCAGACATAATGTTTATGAATTAACTCTCTGTAGACATCGTAGGTATTTACCCTCTTCGTACCGGATCGAGAGCCCCCGCAAGCTGGGCACGTTGTGAGATTGGTAACAACAGAACTCACCCAATGCCAAGAGTAGGAAATATCCCACCCGTGAATTGCTGCTGTATGCGCATGAGCATCATGTATGTCAAAAGCGGCATACAAGCCAAACCCGACTGCCAATACCCCAATAACCAACAACGCAACTTTCAACCGTCCTTTTACTGCATTCATCTTAAATCTCCTTATAGCCATGTTTCAGTCTGAAAACAGAAAAAGGACTGCATATTCGGATAATCTCAAATCGCTTGCAGCCCTTTGTTTTCAGATTGAAATCAATGGCGTAAAGGTTTATACTATTGTGCTTGTTAGATTCACGTCTAACAAGCACGAAGCGATTTGAGGTCGTATCTCGTTTTGCTTCAGGGGGCTTCGAGCTGGCACTCGGAGCTCCCACAAAACTCAAGGAATATCCTTGAGCAGAAAACTTGAAACCGGTCCATTAGACCTTTTTCATTAAGCATATATAGCATAAACCGTGCCAATGCTTGCTCAAAGGAGGGCATACGCCCAATAGAGACAGAGAAATCCTTTGATAGCTTGGCTTTCAGGGATACAGGGAAGAATACGGGCGAGTAGATAGCGTGATAGCAAATGGACTGAAAGTGCACCGAAATGGAACAGTCGAAATCGATTAAATGGGAAGGATATTGGCAGAAAGCCTGTAATCACGCGGGATAGGGGCGATAGTGTATCATAATGGAACACTGACCCATTTTGGAACAGTTGAAAAGGGTTCACCGGGACATGAGTTTATTACGCCGTCATGAGAAAACGAGACGATTCCACTTCCCCGTCCATCGTTCACAGCATGTATAGGAAAACTATTCACCAAATCTAGGGCAAACCACACATAATAAAAAGGGGGCATATTCTTCAAATTTCGAAGATATACCCCCAATCTGTATCAGAATTGCCCGGATAACCACCGCTTTATCCTGAAAATCCTGTTAATCCTTTGATCCTGATTCCGATTGTTCCCCATCAGGCACATCACGGGATGGCACCGGACGACGCTCCCGTTCAAATTGCCAAGCTGCTTCGGGGTCTATCTCCCTCAGACGCCGAAGCCCCTCCTCCGTGCCGTATTGGTCAATCAACTGTTGTGCTTTATCAAAATGATCTGGTGATACTGATTGCTCCAGTTTCGCTTCGACCCCTTCCGGCGTCAACCGCTTTTGGAGATCTGCTATGTCCTGATGCACAGGTTCGACCATGCCGGGTAGATCTGATGGAGAGCGCGGCACATCTGAGCGAACCGGGGCACCACTTACATCTTCATGACTTCCCCTCTCAGAAACGAAGTCTTCTCCTGAATACGTCCCTGCTGCTGAGGTACTTAATGACGGGAAATTGCCCTCCTCTTTTTGCATCCAGCCCGGCAGTGCATCAGGACCTTCATCCGACAGAATCTTCACTTTCACCGGGGGCTTGTCCAACAGTGAGGGAATTTCAGGCTGCAGCATTTTAGACCTTTCCATCATTGCCATTTGTTCATCAACGTGCCTTTTAACGTCCTCAGAAAGTGAAGAACCCAGCTGCCCTCGTGCGATTCTTTTTTCAACTTCAGCCATTGAGATTCCCAATTCTATGGACCATGCGAACTTTGTAAAATACTCTTCACGCTCATACGGATCCGAGATGGAATGATATTCTTCGGGTGGATAATAATCCACGCCATCCATAGTAAGTTTAGTTGAGTACACGGCATTTCTGTTTCTATATGCCATCTCAATGAACGGTGGGTCTAATTCTGATTGTAAAACCGCATCGCCCTCATCATATTGAACATCACGAGGAACAATCACTTTATGCAGCTTGCCATCAGGAGTTACAACCCGTTGCACCACATTTCGTTTTTCCTGTTCACGAAACATTTCACGATACTTTAACTGCTTTTCCACAGTAGGTGACATTTCCCCCGTCAGAACCCACTTCCGTATTTCTATTGCTTCTTGACTCATAGGCATATCAGAATAATGAGGAATACCATTTATCTCATAAACATACTCACCTGATGGTGCAAGATGATGGTCGTGATCTTGTCTAAACTCACCCCGCCCTGTTTCTCGGATATGATAGGGCTTCAAAGCGACTAGCGAGTCTTCATCGCCGTGGGTGTGGTCGTGGGAAGAATGCTCATGTTGCCCCTCAACAGAACGATTAAACGCTTGAGGATTTGCCCAAAACGCCTTATATGCAACGTGATTTTGGTAAGCTATATAGCCTACATAAGAGACATAGAGACATGCAAGAATACAAATTCCAACAACAATATAGGGGATGAAACGACGGTTTAACATCAGGGAAACCTCCTTCTAAATCCATTAGTTATCACCTAACCGCCCTACAGTTCACTATTACATCACTTTTTTTATCTAATGCTACGCAAGTTGCTAGGTTCTGTTGACATTTCATCGTAACCAGATAATGGCAGCGACAAAACTTAGAAATCCCATATAGCGCGTAGCCAACTTATCAAAACGAGAAAAAACCCGGCGATAGTGCTTGATTTTGTTAATGAAACATTCGACGAGATGCCTCTCTTTATACAGATGTGCATCGTAAGTGCGTGGTTCCCGACGGTTGGCACGAGGGGGTATCACCGGCACGGCACCCCTTTCGGTTATTGACTCAACAAATGCCGTCGCATCATACGATGTGTCGGCAATCACATACTCACTGCTGTAGCCGTCAATTAACGTCTCAGCACAAGTGATGTCGTGCTGTTGCCCGGCACTTAGCTCAAAACGTAATGGGTTTGCTAACCCATCAACAGCAACATGAATCTTGGTTGAAAAGCCACCCCGACTCCGTCCGAGTGCCTGTGAGTCTTGTCCACCACTGGTTTTCAAAGCACCCGCGGCACACGGGTGAGCACGAACGATAGTCATATCAATGATGAGCCACTCCATATCTGGGTCATTGACAAAGTGTTGGTGCAACCGTTGAAAGATCCCTTTATCGCACCATCTTGCAAATCGTTTGTAGACGCTGTTCCAATTGCCATAGGATTTTGGCAACAGACGCCATTGGCTGCCACTACGAGTTATCCACAGCACCGCTTGGATAAAACGCTTTAGGTGTGTTTCCTGTCCGGTGTAGATGTCGGGACAGGTGTTATTGAGTATCCGATAAGGTTCGAGTTGACATATCTATATTATTACACAAATGTCAACGCGCCCTAGTAATTTTAGAGTTTTCGGCAGCCTTATGAGGCTTATGCCTACCAGCGTTTTGGGCAGGTGGAAACCTGAAGGCTGCCAAAAATTTCCGAAAACCTTTTACCCTAGAGTTTCTAGCGGGTCCCGACTTGTCGAGGATTCTCGCTGCGCGGAACTTACGCCCATGGAGGCTATATCTGCCAGAAACCTTAGCCACCACAAAGCACAGTTACCCAATTATAGCTCCAACTTTGCCATGTATGAGTATGACACATAGAATAGCTGGATTGCCACGGATATTTGTGATAATGAGGTTGGGAATAATAATAGGTTGTTTTATACTTTCTTTGGGTGTGGTTTTTCTTCGGCATTCCTGGACAATTCGAGCAATTCATGATTTTCGTGCGCGTGCTAGTTGTAGCAGTAGTTATAGCAACGTACGATGTACTTCCAGGTTTATGTAACTTGAGTGAACAACTCGAAGAAGAATGGGTTGCCTCACCTTCCGAAACGTGAAAAACAACATACATCCCCAAACTAACCAACAAACCCCCAACGACCAACAACGCAACTTTCAAACGCCCTTTCATTGCATTCATCTTAAATCTCCTTATAGCCATGTTTCAGTCTGAAAACAGATAAAGAGCTGCTTGGCGATAATCTCAAATCGCTTGCAGCCCCTTGTTTTCAGATTGAAATCAATGGCGTAAAGGTTTATACTATTGTGTTTGTTAGATTCACGTCTAACAATTACGAAGCGATTTGAGGTCGTATCTCGTTTTGCTTCCGGGGGCTTCGAGCTAGCACTCGGAGCTCCCACAAAACTCAAGGAATATCCTTGATCAGAAAACTGGAAACCGGTCCATTAGACCTTTTTCCTTAAACATATATAGCATAAACCGTGCCAATGCTTGCTCGAAGGAGGGCGTACACTCAATAGAGACAGGGAAATCCTTTGATAGCTTGGCTTTCAAGGATACAGGGAAGAATACTAGTGGGTAGATAGCGTGAAAGTGGCCGGACTGAAAGTGCACCGAAATGGAACAGTTGAAATCGATTAAATGGGAAGGATATTGGCAGAAAGCCTGTAATCACGCGGAATTCAGGCGAATATGTCTCATATTGAGACATTATCCCATTTTGAGACAATCAAGAAGCGTTCACTGAGATATGAGTTCATTACACCGGGAGGGAAAAACGAGACTACTCCATTCCCCCGTCGTTACGTTTCACATGGTAACATATCGATTTCAAGCCCTCTGTCTGGGTCCTTAATCCGACTCGGAGAGTTGATACAACTTCAATTTCCTATAAAAGGTCGTTCGGGGTATTCTCAACGCTTGGGCAGCCTTCGTGATATTATTGTCCATCACCTTGAGCGCGTGGACAAGTGTTTGGCGTTCTATCTCTTCAAACGGCAGAATTTCCGTTGAGTCAGGGGAAAATAAAATAGGTTGGGAAGAAATCATGGACAGAATCTGTGAGGGTAGGTTGATCGATTGTAATAGTTCCGTGGTCTCAAGCAGAACCGCGTGTTCAATGATGTTTTCCAACTCGCGGACGTTGCCCGGAAAGTCATACTGCATCAATGATTCTAACGCATCGGGGGAAATCGCGTTAATGGACTTCGGCGTACTTTCGGTGTACTTTTTTAGAAAATGGTCCGCCAAGAGAGGAATATCTTCGCGCCGGTCTTTAAGTGGGGGCACCTCGATTGGGAAGGTGGAGATTCGATAGAACAGATCCTCCCGGAAAGTACCCGCTTCCATCGCCGCTTCTAAATCCTGATTTGTCGCTGTTAGCACGCGGATGTCAACTGGGATATTGGCGGTGCCGCCGACGCGCTGGATCTGCCGCTCTTGGAGGACACGCAATAATTTTGCTTGCAGAGACAGTTCCATATCACCAACTTCATCAAGAAAGATAGTCCCTCGATCCGCACCTTCAAATTTGCCGATCCGTTTCGCTGTGGCACCGGTGAAAGCCCCTCTTTCATGACCGAACAACTCGCTTTCAATCAGTGTCTCTGGAATGGCAGCGCAATTGACTGTAATAAAGGGACCCGCTTTTCGATCGCTATTCGCGTGGATTGCGCGCGCAACCAATTCTTTACCAGTCCCACTTTCACCTGAAATAAGCACCGTAATATCACCTTCAGCCGCCCGTTGCATTAACGTGAACATCTGCTGCATGTTTCGGCTTTTGCCTATAATTTCACCGAAGGGGCGGGTCGCTTCAGGTTCGGCGCGTAAGATGTCGCGAACAATGCACAGACAGGCTATAACCTCCCGATTCTCATTAAATAACGGGATAGCACTCGCTCTGATGTGAATTCCCTCCGGCTGTTCCTTATTGCGTATAAAAAACGCTTGATCTCTTATTGCTTCACCGTGGGAGATATGTGTCAGAATCTGATCGATTGGAACGCGCGTCTCTTTGTCAGGATAAAAAATCCCGTACATTTCAGGCCATTGATTGGGTAATGTATCCGGGGGCTCCGCACCGAAAATCTGTTGTATACTTGGGTTGGTGAACAATATTTCACCGGTTAAATCGAGCTCCACGATACCATCATACATACTATCAAAAACGGTCTTCATCAGTCGGGTTTGATGGCGCAACTCGCTGATGGATCGGTTTAATTGCCCCTCCATCGTTTTATACCTGGTGATATCGTGGAAGGTTATAACGATGCCGGTAGGGTTTTCCATCTCGTCTTTGATGGGTGAGATGTTATAGTTGATAGGGATTTCTTGACCAGATTTCGCAATGAGGTGGGTGTCGCAGCCTACCTCAGCAGTAGAAGACAATCCCCCGGTGGTAACAGATCCTTTTTGGAGTGCCTCTATCAAAAACGTATCTTTTCTAAGACCCCCTCTGTCTCTAACACAAATATTGAGAATATCCGTTACGTGCTTTCCAGATACTTCTTCCATTTCCCAACCTGTCAAGATCTCGGCAACCGGATTCATAAATGTTATCAATCCGTTTCGATCCGTGGCAATTACAGCGTCACTCACACTGTTGAGAATTGTAGATAGCCGCTTATCGCCCTCTGTGTATGTATGCTGCGGTTTCATGTCTGTTAGCCTTTCTTGATGAAACTTCCGATTACCAAATTGCGACATATCATAGACAATGCGAGGGATCCTCCCTTCGCTTCGGTCTAACGCAGTGATTCGGGTTTCACCGTAGTCTCGACGGGCACCCTCTGTTTGACGTACCTCCAAACCTAAACAAGGAATCTTTGATGGCTCATGTTAAGAAACCGGGCAATAGGACCCGAAGGTAGCTGTAGGCTGCGCTTGCTAGCCCGACAGTCATTCGCTTTTCTCCGATGAGAGGGACACTGTTCTGGAGCGTGATTGGCACCCCCGTTAATTTATGGTAGGTTTTAGATTTAATTGGACACTGCAAATCGGCGCAGTTGGAAACAGCGCCTACCAAACACGGGGAGCGAAAGTGTCTATTTATTTTAATCATTCACCATAGTAACAGGTTCGTTTACACCATCATTTACAGAAACGGTGACAGCTGCTATTTTGAGATCCGAAGGGACCGTCCATTTCACAATTTGGCCTGTTCTTGAATCCAGCTTTCCCCTTTCGACGTCCCAGACATAGATCAAGGCATCGCCGTCCGCGTCGCGTGCGACAACTTGTAATTCAACGATGGTACTCGGATTGACCTCCTCTGGAATAATCAGATAATCAATGACAGACAAGCTATTGTGATATTCATCATCACCACAACCAGTAGTAAGAAATAACACGACCCATAGTATGATAATTGTCCTCATTGCTGCCCGCTTCTCTCAATGAAAAGACTGTGCAAGCCGCTACAGGAGATCAAGACGCCACGGATTTACTGAGAATTGTACAGATAACTTGAATTTGTTCTCAACAACAACGGTCTAGGTGCTACGCCGATTGGAGTCCTGTTTGAGCCAGTAGCGAATTCCTTTACCTGCGTAGGGTTCAGAGCCGTAACGTGGAATGACATGCAAATGGGCATGGAATACGGTTTGCCCGGCTACGGCCCCACAATTCCAACCCAGATTGTAGCCCTGTGGATCGTATTCAGCATCAATCAATGCTTTGACCTCGGTAAGGAGAGAAAATGTCGAGGCGAATTCTTCTGCGGTGAGATCAAACGTTGACTGACGATGTGCCTTTGGCACGATAATTCCCGACCCTTGCAGTATCGAGTGTTTCAGATCGATAAAGAGACTCAACTCATTCTCAAGTCGAATAAATTCGTCGTTGACTTTTGGTGGGCAGAATGGACAATTCAGTGCATCGTCCTCCTAATCTATAACCTAAGTTGCTAGTTGCGTGATGTTACCACATACATGTCGCCCCGCTGGGGCTTTAAGGCTGGTTTTATCCTATTTTCTATACACATGTCGCCCCGCTGGGGCTATAAGTCGGGCAAGATGCCCGATCCATCATGTATCGCGTTGGGTTAACGTACGACATATTGAAAAGCTTATTCCCAGATTAGTAATCTCAATAGGTTATACCAACTCTGATAAAGATAGGACTTACGCATTTGGACGTGATTACTATATTTTCTGCCCCACCGGCCGGGGTGGGCAGGCACAAGACCTGCCCCTACACTTGGCAACCCTTGTGGTTGCCCTGGCTACTGAAGGGCGTAACTCCTAAAAGTATAACGCTTACCCGATTTTAATGGCGAGTTCGGGATCGGGAGATCCCTCCCACAGGAGAATTAAAGGTGCCTATCGTGGTGCATTGGGGCAAAATCATTCAGAGACGGTATTACTAGATATCGAGTATAGAAACTTGACCTAGAGACTATCTAGCAACCTGCGTAATTATATTATCACAGGAGGATTTCAGTCAAGCATATAGTGGGAGCTCGGATAGTGCTCAAACGCCCTGGTAAATATGTTAATAGGAGAGTAGGATGGGCATAGCGTGTTAATGGAGGAAATGGCAGGCTGTTTCAAAACAGGAAGTAACGCTGCGCCATTGGAAGGACTTCGGCGGGTTCACAGGTGAGGAGTTCGCCGTCAGCACGAACTTCGTAGGTTTCGGGGTTCACTTCGATTTGGGGGAGGTAGGTATTGTTTATCATCGACGATTTCTTCACATCGCGGCAGTTTTTCACGGGGATGGTCGGCTTGTGTAGGTCAAGGCGGTTTCCAATATCTCTCTCAACTCCCGCCTGTGATACAAAGGTGTACGAGGCGGAATAGGGAACGCGCCCAAACGCGCCGAACATCGGGCGTCCCAAAACTGGCTGGGGTGTCGGAATTGAGGCGTTTGCGTCGCCCATCGCCGCCCAGACCAGGAATCCGCCCTTTAACACCAATTGCGGTTTGACACCGAAAAATGCCGGATCCCACAGAACAAGATCCGCGAGCTTCCCCACTTCAATTGAACCAACATAGTCGCTGATGCCGTGGGTTATCGCTGGATTGATCGCGTATTTTGCGACGTACCGTTTTGCACGGACATTATCGTTTTCGCCTGTTTCTTCCGGTAGGCGACCCCGCTGCTCCCGCATCTTGTGAGCGGTCTGCCATGTGCGGAGAACCACCTCGCCGACGCGCCCCATCGCTTGTGAATCGGACGCCATCATGCTAAATGCACCGAGATCGTGCAGGATGTCTTCAGCGGCGATGGTCTCTGGGCGAATGCGAGACTCGGCGAATGCGAGATCTTCCGGAATAGAGGCATCGAGGTGGTGACAGACCATCAGCATGTCAAGGTGCTCGTCGATGGTGTTGACTGTGAAAGGGCGTGTGGGATTGGTCGAGGAAGGCAACACGTTACTCTGACCGCAGACTTTGATGATATCCGGCGCATGTCCACCGCCCGCTCCTTCCGTGTGGTAAGTGTGGATCGTTCGCCCTTTGAACGCAGCGATCGAATCTTCGACAAAGCCCGCTTCGTTGAGTGTGTCGGTGTGGATGGCGACTTGCACATCGTACTGATCGGCGACAGACAGGCAGCAATCAATCGCGGCGGGGGTTGTCCCCCAATCCTCATGGAGTTTCAGTCCTAACGCCCCTGCTTCGATCTGTTCGTTGAGTGATTCTGGCAGCGATGAGTTTCCTTTGCCCAGAAAGCCGAGGTTAATCGGGAATCCTTCGGCGGCTTCGAGCATCCGCTCGATATTCCATACACCGGGGGTGCAGGTAGTGGCGTTGGTCCCGGTTGCGGGCCCGGTTCCTCCGCCAATCATTGTTGTGACCCCTGACGACAGCGCTTCGTCGATCTGCTGGGGACAGATGAAATGGATATGGACATCAAGCCCTCCCGGTGTCACAATCAGCTTCTCAGCTGCAATGACTTCCGTTCCCGCACCGACTATCATACCGTCGCTGACATCAGCCATAATGTTCGGATTGCCTGACTTGCCGATCCCGACGATTTTGCCGTCGCGCACTCCGATGTCTGCCTTGACGATTCCCCAATAGTCTAAAATCAAGGCATTGGTCAGGACGAGATCAAGAACTCCCTCCGCGTTGGTCGCGCCGGGCATCTGTCCCATACCATCGCGTAGCGTCTTGCCGCCTCCAAACTTCGATTCATCGCCGTAGACAGTGTGGTCTTTCTCGACCTCAATAAATAAACCGGTGTCTGCAAGGCGAACCTTATCGCCGACGGTTGGCCCGTAAATGTCTGTGTATGTTCGTCGTGGAATATTGAGTGACATTGTCTTTTCCTATAGGATTTCAAAATGAAGAAAGACCAGTCGAAGGCAGGTTTCTCATCCTTGATCAAGTGGTCCATTGGTTTGATTGTTCAGCCCGTGCACGACCCGTTTGCCCTTCAATTCTGTGAGTGTAACTGTTTTTTCGTCACCCGGTTCAAAGCGGACAGCAACGCCGGAGGGGATATTCAACCGCATACCGAACGCCTTCTCGCGCTCAAACTGGAGAGCGGCATTGACCTCAAAAAAGTGGAAGTGCGAGCCGACCTGTATGGGCCTATCACCGGTATTAGCAACTGTCAACTCGACGGTCTTCCGCCCATCGTTGGCGGTGATATTTTCCTCCGCAAGTATGTATTCTCCGGGAATCATCTCATCGCTCCTGTAATGTTTCATTCCTACCGAATTGGGTTGTGGACTGTAACGAGCTTTGTGCCATCAGGAAACGTGCCTTCAACCTGTACTTCATGCAGCATTTCGGGCACCCCTTCCATCACCTCTTCACGGCTCAGTAGCGTTGTACCATACTGCATCAACTCTGCAACCGATTTCCCATCACGAATACCCTCCAAGATTTCGGCGGTAATGAGGGCAACCGCTTCAGGATAGTTAAGCATCAAGCCACGCGCTCGTCGATCTCTGGCAAGCTGTGCGGCGACGTAGATCATCAGTTTCTCTTGTTCACGTGGTGTCAGGTTCACAGGTGATTCCCTCCGAGTTAGTACTTCCGCAAATCAACCATTTTGAGTCCTAAGTGTTCTGTTTTCAACCAATCCCAGATTGTTTGAAAGGTATTCTGAATCGTCTCTATGTTGTGAGCGAGCATCCGGACAGCAATCCCGCCTCGATGTAGTTGGGATAATCCACCAATCGATTTTGAAGTTTGATTGAGTAGCGGATCGCCAAACTCGCAAAGTGCCTCCCACGGAGGCATCTCAAAGTCACCGATTAGATACCAGCTTCCCCAACACGCGTACTCTTCCAACACACCGGGTCCGGTGAGGTAAGGGTGGCGCTTCGGTTGGACGTGGCAGGTGTCACAGAGCAATAACCCCGCCGAATCTGACACCTCAATGCAACTCCGATACTCCGTAAACGTCAACATTTCGCCACGCGCCAATCGCCCTGGCATGACAATTTCCTGCAAGGCAACCTTCGCTCCACGTTCCAAAACGAGCGAGACGGATTGGCTAAAGTTCGCGTCACGGAACAGGAGCGTTGAATCGGGCAGGTATTCAAAAGTTGCATCTTTTCCGACTCGAACCCGCATCGATTGGGTAGCGCCCTGAAGAGGCATGGCATACACTTTTGTCGCTGCTTGCGTCGTCAGCGTGACGTGCGTGTCAGGTGCAAGCGTCACATCGATCTGGTAGTCGTCGCCCTGCACCACGCCGCCTGTTGGACTTAAAAGGTAGACACATGCACAACCCGATTCATCGTAACGCGGTTTCATCACCTGCAGTGGGACTCGAAAGAAATTTTCCGCCATTACAGTTCGATTGTCCTGCTGTGAAAAAGCGAGCTTGAGTTGACCGTGACGTCCGGCACTGGAGTCAATGCGTGACATATTAAACGCTGAGATACTCCCGGATCATGTTTTCGTTGAGCGAGTTGGTCTCATCGTGTGCGACGATCTCGCCGCGGTTCATAATGTAGAATCGCTGGCAGAACTCACGAACAAAATCGAGATATTGTTCAACAATAAGGATTGTCATGCGCTTGTTTTCAACCAATTGTCGCAGCACCATCCCGATCTGTTGTATGATGTTCGGTTGAATCCCTTCGGTCGGCTCGTCGAGGATCAGAACCTTTGGATCGGTGACGAGGGCACGCCCAATAGCGAGCTGCTGCTGCTGGCCACCGGAGAGGTCACCACCCATACGGCTGCCCATTTCTTTGAGAATTGGGAAAAGTCCATATATTTCATCGGGTATTTGCGTCTGTTTATCCGCGCGCGCTGAGAGACCAACTCTTAAATTCTCCTCGACGGTCAGTTTTGGAAAGATCATCCGCCCTTGCGGCACGTAAGCCAACCCTGCTCGAATCCGACGATGCGCTGCGACCCCCACGAGTTCCTGGTCTTCGATCTGGATAGAACCGGCCGACGGTTTAAGCAATCCGACGATGTTGTTCATCAGCGTGGTTTTGCCTACGCCATTGCGTCCCATCATGGAGACAATCGTTTCGGGAGGCACGTGAATGTCAATGTCGCGCAGCACTTGGACTTCCCCGTATGAAAATGAGAGATTTGAAACTGTCAGCATAATATTAAGGAGAAAACGAGATCACTGTTACGCTCTCGATCTGAGTACCCACTTTTCAGGATTGTTTCCCATGTTGATAAGTTTGCCGAGAATGTCATCATATTTTTTATGGAGACGAGTTCCATCCTCCCGACTTATATATCCGCACTTTACAGTATATTCGATCCAAACTTGAGTTTCAGCTGCTTCACCTTCCGCCTCATTGATTTTATTAACAAACACTGCCTCATACTTTCTACGCCTCCAACCCTCCGCTATTTGACCGGAGATAGACCGTGAAGCACGACGACTTTGATCCGTCAAGCTGTAGGTTTCCTCTTTTGGAAACGCTGTAGATAATTCGTAAATCTCCATAGCAGCTTCCACAGAAAGCTGAGACACCTCAAGTTGCCAGTGATATTGAATTTTTTGAGCCATCCTTCTTTACCCAACTCTGTTCTCTGGTTCTCTCGTCTTTTCGTTTTCTCAGCACTACCGTCCGAGGTATGCTTCAATGACTTCCTCGTTTTGTTGGACCTCGTGCATCATTCCTTCCGCCATGATGACCCCTTCGTTCAGCACGGTGACAAATGAATCAAGTTGGCGCACAAAGTCCATATCGTGTTCGATCACGATAAGCGTGTGGTCTTCTTTCAGTTCAAGGAGAAGCTCGGCGGTCAACGCTGTTTCCGCATCCGTTAAACCCGCAGCCGGTTCGTCAACGAGGAGCAATTTCGGGTCAGAAAGGATGAGCGTACTGATCGCCAGCCACTGGCGTTGCCCATGGCTCAGGTACTTCGCTTCCCGATGCACTTCCTCAACGAGTCCAACACGCTCCAAAATCTCCATGATCCGCTCACGCTGTGCTTTTGCCGTGGAGCCAAACAGGTTTGACCACAGACGGTAGTGACCGGGTAGAGCAAGTTCCATATTCTCGTAGGTTGTCAGGCTATCGAAGACGGTCGGCGTCTGAAATTTTCTACCAATTCCGCGCAGTGCAATCTCTGCTTCTGTCTGCTGGGTAATATCTGCAAAAAGACAGATCCAGTGGTCGGGCGGGTTTTCCCACTTACAACATCGCAGAGCGTCGTCTTGCCCGCACCGTTGGGACCGATAATGACGCGGAGTTCATTGTATTCAATTCCCAAAGCCTCTATATCTAGCGCTTTAAACCCATCAAAGACCGCGGAAATATCTTCTAAAAAGAGCAGATATCGCTCTTCGGTAAATCGACTCTCGCGTGGGCTGTATTCTTTGTATTCAGCAATCCGTTGGGCTTGGTTCATATTTAATCCTCAATGTCTCAATCTGCTATGGTTGCCATCATTTCGTCTTGCCCACCAAGCGATGCCACAAATCAATCAGGCCGCCGGGGAACAACAGAACCACACCGATGAACAGTCCACCCAGAATGAACTGCCAATACTCCGCCTTCCAGGTGAAGAAGAACAGATTCTTTTCGGACGTAAAGAAGTTATAGAGCAGATTCACCGCCAGTGTGCCAAGAATTGCGCCGGACAGCGCACCACGTCCGCCAACTGCGACCCAGATAACGACCAAGATAGATGCACCTGCCTCCATGTTCGTGGGTGTAAAAATACCCATCTGCGGTGCGTACAGCATTCCACCAAGTCCAGCGATCATTCCAGCGAGGCAAAAAGCGAAAAGCTTATAGACGTAAGGTTTATAGCCAGAAAAGCGTAGCGTGGTCTCGTCATCTCGGATGGCGACAAGAATCCGTCCCAGACGAGATTTGACGACCTGTTTGCATAAGGCGTAGACCCCAACGAGCGCGAGCAGCGTAATAATATAAAGGCTTACCTTGACATGAGGGGTTGTTAACTTGAATCCCGCGATTCGGTCGAACCGTGTCAAGCCATTTGTACCACACAGCTTCATGTTATTCATGCAGAACACCAGCCAGCCAGCGACCGTAATCGCCTGTGTGAGGATGGCAAAATAAACTCCACGAACCCGACTCTTAAAACCGAAATAACCGATCGCCAGAGCGGCTATGCCCGGAATCAGTAATCCCAGAATCAGTGTAATCGGCAGCGTATAGAAAGGTTTCCAGAACCATGGAACGAGGGCATCTCCCGGCACTTCACCAACTTTGTACGGATAAACCACATACAAGCATGCGGGAATTTTCCAGTTATTGGCGTCTATAATTCCTTCGGGGCCGCCGTGGTGTGCGAGATACATCCCCATGGCGTAACCACCCAGCGCAAAAAAGAAGGACTGGCATAGACTCAGAATCCCGGTGTAGCCCCAGATAAGATCGAGTCCCACAGCGACAATGGCAAACGCCATGTAGCGACCGAGCATGTTGACTGTTCCGATAGTAATCAATCCCATATAGTAGAGGGCTGGGATGACAACCAAGCCGACGAACAGCAGCGCCCACGGAACATAGCGTCGAAGGAAAATTGACAATTGACCGTTGACTGAACTTCTCTCCGCTTCAATCTTTTTGTCCCTCCATAGATCTTGCTCATCGGTCTCAATCGGTTGGCGACTTGTTTGCGTGATTGCAGCTTTTCTAAACATCGCTGAGCCTGCCTTTCGGTGCGAACAAGCCTGCAGGTTTAAACTGGATGAACCCGACAATAATAATCAGGAGTAAGATTTTCGCCCAAATCGCTCCGACTACGACAGATCCAATTCCCAACGGCTCAATCACCTTCATCAGTACCCCAATCCCTAATCCTGCACAGATGACGCCGATCAGTTCACCCACACCACCTGTGACAACAACAAGAAATGAATCAATGATAAAGTTGTTTTGCCCCATGTCGGGTGTGACGCCTCCAATAAGTGTCCATGCACAACCTGCAACGCCAGCGATCCCGGAACCGAAGGCAAAGGTGTATCGGTCAACGCGCTGTGTATTGACTCCCATGCTGTTTGCCATATTCCGGTTCTGCATGGTCGCTCGCATCCGCAAGCCAAGTTTGGTGTGGTTCATCAGGTAATAGATTAGCAGGACACACAAACCGCACAGGAGGATAATAAAGCAGCGACTATACGGAACGATGAGATCTTGTACCACTTCAAGCCCACCCCGCGCCCAAGTTGGAGCATTTACACCGATGTTGTCGCCGTAGCGAAGGCGCACAAGTTGAATTAGGAAGAGTCCAATCCCCCATGTCGCTAGCAGAGATTCCAGAGGACGTCGATACAGGTGGCGAACGACCAAAACCTCGATGAGGTAGCCAACGAACGCCGCTGCCAGAAACGCCGCAGGTAGCGCCATGACATAATACCAGTCAGATGGATTGTCGGGCGTATGACCAAACAGCCTTTGCATCTCAAAGGTCGCGTAAGCTCCAATCATCATGAGTTCACCATGTGCCATATTGATGACGCCCATCAGACCGAACGTAATCGCAAGCCCCAGCGCCATCAAGATGAGCACAGATCCGAGCGAGAGTCCCCGGAATATATTCCCGATACCACTGACAAAGCCTTGATAGCTATTAATCTGGTTAATTGCGTATTTATACGCAATCGCGTACTTATAAATACCCAGTGCCGCTTCATCAGCGGGGTCAAGGTCTTCAATGTCCGTCCCTTCCTCAAAATCCGGCAATGCCTCAACCTCTACCATCAGTTCATCGAACATTTCCTGCAATCGAGGCAGTCCGCGCATACTCTTGATCTCTCCCAACTCGCGTACGATTTCAAGATGTGCATCCGGATCCTGGTCCAAAGATGTGCGGCTCAACCGAATAAGGAGTAGACTTTCCTTGGCAATATATCGGATTTTCTTCACTGGGTCATTTTGAGCGATCTCTTCAAGCTGGGGAACAGCTTCGATAATTCCCGGCGGATCGCCACACTTTTTTACCCCTGACATCCGAATCTCAGGGTCTGGTGCTGAAACTCGTAGGAGGAATTTTGCGCTGCTTGTGAGCTTGCGTTCAGCCCTTGACGGGGAGATCTCTTCCAACTCCTCAAGCGGGACTTGAGCCTGTTCCCCATTTGCGTCCAGAATAGGTTCGGCGGTCAACAGGTCCGCAAGGAGGCAGAATTCGTTGAAGTCCTCATCCTCGACGGTTTCTTTGCAGAGCACCATCTCCCCATTCCAGAGATAGAATTCGCCGAGTTTGTACGACTCCAGGATTGCCTCGACACGCAGATCGCCAGACTTTGCCAGCGTCATAATAGCGGTCTTGCGGATTGAGGCATCTTCATCAGCAAATTTCTGGGCTTCAGACCGGATGAATGCGTCGTCTACTTGGGCAATGCAAGGAGATATGACACGAATAGTTAGTATAAGAGCAAATGCGACGATTATGAAGGGTTTTGGCATGGACTTTTGGTTCAAGGGATTCGCTTGGTAAGACGAGTTGACCTCCGCTTGGGAGGGGCGCATGTCCCGATGCCCTTAGATCCTTTGGATCTTTACAACATCGTGGATCCGCGGTACGGAGGGGTCGTGATTGAAAAAATTATAAGATAAGGCACCATAAAGGTTCTTAATGATACCTTACCTTACAACACTGAAAAACTAAGGATTCAACTACATCCCAACCTTCTCGTTTGGTCCGCCGGTTGGCGCCGGATAGTTGCCATCCGGGTGGAGATAGCTGCTGTAGGAATCGGGCGAAACCAGTCCGTCTGACTTGTAGATGATCTTGAACTGACCATTCTTCTTAATTTCGCCGATGTAAACTGGTTTCAGCGTATGCTGGTTGTTTGCATGCATCATCTTCTTGCCGCCGGGCGCGTCAAATTCCAGTCCGTAGACTGCTTCGCGCACTTTATCGACATCGAAGGATCCTGCTTTTTCAACGGCTGCCTTCCAGACGTAAACACCGAAGTAAGCGGCTTCAATCGGATCGTCTGTGACACGTTTCGAACCGCCGGGCAAACCTTCTCGTTCACAGAACGCCTTGAAATTCTTTACAAACTTTTTGTTTTCTGGTGTATTGATGCTCTGGAAATAGTTCCAAGCGGCGAGGTGGCCAACGAGGGGAGGCACGTCCATCGCCCGCAACTCATCTTCGGCAACAGAAAAAGCCATAATCGGGCAGTCATCGGAGGTCAATCCTTGATTGGCGAACTCTTTGTAGAAAGGCACATTGCTGTCACCGTTAATCGTGGACAGCACACAAGCATCGCCGCCGGCCGCGAATTTCTTGATTTTATCAACGATTGTTTGATAGTCCTGATGATGGAACGGTGTGTATTCTTCGACGATATTTTCGTCCGGTACGCCCTTCGTCTTCAGGTAAGCCTTTAGCACCTTGTTCGCTGTGCGTGGGAAGACATAGTCCGTTCCCAATAGGTAGAATTTCTTGGCACCGACCTCTTCCATCATATACTCAGCGGCAGGAATCAACTGCTGGTTCGGGGTCGCGGCTGTATAGAAAACGTTAAGCGACTGCTCCTCCCCTTCATACTGCACCGGGTAGAATAGCAGGGAATTATGGTCCTCGAAGACAGGGAGAACAGATTTCCGACTCACAGAGGTCCAGCACCCGAAGACTACAGCGACCTCTTCCTTCGTGATTAGCCCCTTCGCTTTTTCAGCAAAAAGATCCCAGTCACTGGCGGGGTCAACGACGACAGGCTCAATCTGTTTGCCCATTACGCCACCGGCGGCATTAATCTCTTCGACCGCCATCAGGACCACATCCTTGAGAGACGTCTCAGAGATTGCCATTGTTCCACTCAAGGAGTGTAGCACACCAATTTTTACTCCATGATGCCCAGCGTTTACGTTACCAACGTTGAGCATCCCTACAGCGAAAAGCAACAAACCTATTGCAACGATACTATACAACTTCGATTTAGACAGCAACATTTAATAACCTCCTAAAAAGTTTGTGTTTATCAGATTTTTACTTAGTACGTAAACAGGGATTCAAATGCAATAATTGTCTCTTCAGCGTCAAGGCGCTGTTTGAATTCAGCGAGAAGTAACCAGTTATCCGTCGCGCTATAAGAGGGGCTAAACGTAAATTCTGTGGACGTGTCGGAATCATCCAGAGTAATACCGCTGAAGCGGAGGGTTACACCAACCGGCGCAGAAATTATATCTGCCAGCGAAACATTCGCCATGCCCAAAAAGTGCATACCGTTATTACCATCAGCGCCCCAATTCCCTAACAGATCGATCTCGCCCGCGAGGGTCAACGGTCCCTGTGCGAATGAGACCCAAGCGTTAAGTTCGGTCTGTGTATAGTCGTCCATCGCATCCAAAGCATAGCCAATCTTGGCTGTAATTTGCTCAATTGGGGTCAATGCAAGCTGAGCTTCGATGCCGGGGGTTCCCGCATCCGTTTCGTTTGCGTCCCACACGCTCGACAGAAACGCGACGTAGAGTCCCGCGGCTTTCATGGGTTTAACGTTTAGTGCAACACCGTTCTGATATCCAGGATAGGGGATACCTTCTGAAAAAGAGTACTGATAGAGTCCTGTCGGCTCTGCCGCCTCAAAACCCAAGGAGCTGAGGAAGCGGCCCGCAGTAATGCTCACACCGGGTAGCATATCTTTAGGAGCCGCGTATGTTACAAAGCCCTGCTCCAGTTTGATGCCTTGATCCGGATCGGTGCTATCGATATCAACCTGTCCGGTGACTGAACCGTAATTCAGATGAAAGTCCATCTCGAACTGATCGAAGGATAGACTTGTATCGGTTTCATCACCCATAGTCGTAACAGTTGACATATCGAGAAAACCTGAGATCGATAGGTTATCGTTCAGTTTAATCTCCGCAGAAGCAGATCCGAGCGCGAAAGTCAGTGCCAACATGGCGAAAACAGATAACGCTTGGATACCTCTGGTTTTTAACGTTGCTGCAATCATCAATTAACCTCCATTTTGGAATTGAGGTTGAAAGCGTTGAAAAAGATTTCGTCCACGCCTACTTTCAACCGATCTATTGCCGAATCAGACATCCTGCTCGTGAAATGAGCGTCTTCGTCAACGGCCTAGAAAAGATATGGTGATAGGCATTGGCAAGAAAGATGCCAAAGATTGACTGGAGGATTTTTTATTTGATGAAAATCTGTGCGAGGTGGGTAGAAACAGTAGGTGAACTTAATTTTTGAGATGATTATTTTCGGGGGATGTTACTGGAGGGTTGATACTATTGTTACTGGTATGCTGAAAATTCAAGCAGCACACTGCCTAAATTTTAGCTCAAGTTGACAGTTGACAACCCAATCGTAGAAGCGAAGGAAACTCGTCCTACGATTGGGTTGTTATCCGGGAATGCTGTACACGTCTCACACGAATGCTGACATGCCCCAGATATTCCGGTGCCTTTAATCAATACTGAATGAAGTACCAATGGTGACATACGACATCTTCAGCCCCGAATTGGGGTTATAGCCGATGTTTAAGCTGACAGCGGTCTCTGGATCACCGGGAATGGAATAGGAAATACTTGGCGTGATGTCAACCAGTGCAGCACCATCAGTACCGTACAGTTCGCTTTCACCAAGCGCAATGCCCGCCGTCAATCCAATCCCCACGTTCTTATAGGTGGTTCCGAGACTGGGAGCAAGATACATCGAACTATCATCGTCGCCGGCAAGGTTCACATAAAAGGTTATGCTGTTGTCAAACGGCAACGCATTGACACCGACACCTACGTTTGCTTCAAGCACATGGTCTTCTGCAAACGGAAAACTACCGGGAATCACGTAGTCAATAACGCCGGCGCTGACATCAACCGCACCAAGACCAGCGCCAAGGTATACGGTGTAATCGATCTCACTGTTATCTGTACTGTTGTCTTCACCACCACCATCAATACCTTGCGAATACCAGACATTGGCACCAATGGTGAAAGCTCCAGCGGCGTAAGAAACATCGGCAGAAGGTTGCATAAAACTCGTTCCAGCACCTGCACTCGCACCTCGCCAATAGTATGCGCTTGCATAGGTAGCATCAATTGCGATGTCAACGGGCAACGATGAACCCTCTTCCTCCGCCCCCACTGTCATGTTTCCTACAAGAGAGGCTAAACCGAAAACGGCTACGATGTACCAATACCATGCGACGTGCATCTTATGTTTCATCTGTTATCTCCTTTACAATGCTCGTTTTCCAAGCGAGCAAATGACGTATTCTACCAAGTTCAAAAACGAATCCTGACAACTATAAATCGGCATAAAAGATGCCAAAGGTTGTCTAAGATGCTTTTATAGCGTGAGAACCCGTATAAGACGGGTAGAAACGACAGGGGGTTTAATCTTTTTCCACTTATTCGTTGGGTGTGCTGTTGCCGAGAGGTTTATACAATTTTCATCAATCTACGGAAAAAATTCATACGAGAAATTATCTGACTTTCAAGTAGATGCCACTATTCCCAGGGACCAAACATCTTGCTCAAACACGCGTTACGGTAGTACGCACACGCCGTATGCCGTAATCTTCCTATACCGTAGTCCTCAAACACCAAGTACAATCATCAATCATAGGTCGAATTGAACGGAAACTGTGAATATAGCTCAATCAACCATCTGGGCCTGACACATTTCCGCAGGAGACAAGGTGCCCCGCCTACTGGGTAGCTTGATACTGTCGGGGCAAGATGCGCCGCCCCGATAGGTCGGGATGCCAGCACCTTCAGTTGGCCATAAGTCCCACTAATGAGCTAATCCACTAATTCACTTCTACCTTTTCACGGATCAAGTTTCATGTTCAGTTTCAACTTGACAGTGTACCTTGGCTTTGTTAGATTAACCTAAGTTGCTAGTTAGCCTGTGGAGCGCGTTTCCGCACTCGGCACTAATTAGACTCACTGAAGTAACGATACACATGTCGCCCCGCTGGGGCTTGGGGTGTAGGAAGTCACTGCTGCTATAAACATGTCGCCCCGCTGGGGCTAAAAAACAGGGTAAGTCCTCGGGCTATACACATAGCACGTCTCTGGAGCGACAGGTTGGACAGATCAACTACAACAACCCACCAATAGATTTTCAACGACTAGCAACTTGCGTTAGATTAGAGCAGCACCATCGGTCAAGCAGCAGAAGAATTAGACACGCGCTATATTCATACAAATCAGGAGGATATTATGCCGACCATTTCAGCTGAACAGTTGCGAGAAATTGCTTCTCAACTCCTTCAGGGTGCCGGAGCCAATGCAGAGGAGGCAGCAATTATCTCTCGGCACTCAATGGGCGCCAATTTAGCGGGACACGACTCGCATGGGATTATTGCCATTCCCGGATACATTGATCGGATAAAACGGGGACATATTGTGCCGGGTGCTCCGTTTGAGATCGTTCGAGAAACCAGTGTAACCACAGTGATCGATGGCAACTGGGGATTTGGATACGTGGTTTCTGAGCGGGCGATGCAGATCACGATTGATAAGGCAAAGCAACATGGCGTCGCAGCCACCACAGTGTACCAGCAGAGCCATGTTGGACGGGTGGCAGACTACCCTATCATGGCAGCCCAAGCGGATCTCATCGGTCTGATGACTGCGGATTCCGGACGCACTAGCAAATCGGTGGCGCCCTTCGGCGGCAGGGAAGCCCGGCTCGGCACGAATCCTATTTGTATGGCGATGCCCAGTGATTTGGAGGGCACCTTGTTTATAGATATGGCGACCAGTGCCGTTGCTGGTGGCAAAATCAATGTGGCGCGTACGCGTGGGACTGAAATTCCAGTGGGTTGGATTCTGGATAAGGATGGCAACCAAACCACAGACCCTGAAGACCTTGGGCGTGGCGGTGTTCAACTCCCACTGGGCGGCCCGGAGGGACATAAGGGATACGGACTATCGGTAATGGTTGAAATCTTCTCAGGTATCCTGACGGGTTTGGGTTTTGGGCATGATCCGGCGGGCAAGCATAACGATGGCTGCTTCATGGCAGCCTTTAACGTTGATGCGTTCCGTTCGCTTGCGGAATTCAAGAAAGAGGTCGCAGAATTCGCGGCTTATCTGAAAAGCTGTCCACCGGCGACTGGGTTTACAGAGGTCTTCTATCCCGGCGAATTGGAGCATCTGCGAACCCAACAGAAGTTGCAGGAAGGTATTTTTATTGAAGATGCCACATGGAATACTCTCAGGTCTTTGGCGGAAGAATATGGCATGACGGATTCGCTAGGTTTCTGACAACAGATCCGAACCCCTATTGCCAGTTAAACTCGAGCAGTAGGTCGAGAGTCACATCTCGACACCAGAATCGCTCAAGTGTTGTAGATTGGATTGAACGGTTAAGTCCCAATCCCTATCAAAGACAAGAGCGCGGTCGGTTGTCGCGAAGACTTTCTTACCAAATAGGCCCAGTCAAACCCAACTCGGTAACGACTTCAGCCGATGCTGTTGAGTTTCGCTAGCGCTCTACCCAACCTACGCGGAATCAGATTTAATCGCGGCGCGATCTGCAGCGATCCACTCCTCCCACCGATCCTCATCCGGCGCCAGAAACCCGGAATTGCAGCGCGGCTGCAGCTGCGTATCAACGCCTAGAAGCCGCATCAACCGGTAGTCATCACGGTCACGTGCTTCTTCAAAGAGGCGTTGTGTTAGGGGACCGCTGTGGTTATCGGTGTGCTTGAGCCACGTCGAGTTGTAGTAAATGCTGAAAAAGTAGCGTAAGTCCTTGGCGGTATTCGGCGTCCCCGAATGAATCAGATGATTGTGTGTTACAACGACATCGCCGGCTTTCATATAGAGTAGAGTCTCGTCTGGATGTGGCTTATTCCGGTCTTCTATCTCTATGGTGATCGGCTGCCGATGCGACCCGACAATTACTCGCAAGGGGCCAGATTCATCTGTTAAATCCTGCAGATAGCTAATCGCATTGGAAGCAAGCGGGCGCTCGTAAATATCCTTTTGTGGCATCCTTGCCCACCGATCTCGGTGCCAACCGGAGGCGCGACCTTCAGCCTGATCCTTGGGCATGCTTGGAAAAGCGGCAAGGGTGAGGTTATCGAGTTGTACAAACGGTCCCATCACCGCCTCCAAAAAATCGAGTATTGTCGGATGCTTCACCGCGGGCCACATCAATTTGGGTGCATATTCAAGCATGTTACCAAACCAAGTTTGCCCGTCATAATCTGCCATTAACTCCTGATGCCTCTCACGCCAACTCCGCATCTGTGTCTCGGTAAACAACCCTTCAAAAACGGTAAACCCATTTGCTTTGTATTCTTCCAGACGCTGATCCAATTCTTCGATCATTTTTATCTCCTTTTCACTACAACAGGAACTCACTTTAGAAAAAGGCTCATATAAAAAGAAAGTGCCAAGTAAGATCGGGGTAAGATGCCCCGCCTACGGTGGTCTGGTCTGTACGGTTTCTGTTGCACTAAATCTTAACATGAGCAAAAAAATAGGTTTCAGATTAACGATAGATATGGTATACTGCCTGCCGCCGGAGATTGATTTTTTGGCGGATAAAACTCCTGACGGATCGTGCGGTTCAAATCGCAATTCATACGATGCTAAGTATACCATGCTGCGATTCTCAGAAACCACGCTTTTCAAAGAAATTTTTCACATATATAACCTAAGTTGCTAGTTGCGTGATGATACCACATACATGTCGCCCCGCTGGGGCTTGGGGTGTAGGAAGTCACTGCTGCTATAAACATGTCGCCCCGCTGGGGCTAAAAAATGGGGAAAGTCCTCAAACTATAGACGTTGCGCTCCGCTGGAGTGCAGGCATTGACCGCATCGCCGTTCTATAGACATATCGCTCCTCCGGAGCGAAAGATAGAATCTCTCAATCTTAACGACAAACCGATGGATGCTCAACACTAGCAACTTGCGTATATATAGTGGGCATTAGAATTAATGAGACACGCCAAACCGGTGCGGTTAGAAACCGCACCTACCGGGTGGCGGAAGTGTCTATTTTTTTAGAATTCACCATACTAAGGAGAACATACTGTAGATGAAGATTTTGGTCGGACCCAACCACATGAAACTCGAAGACGGGATTCCTGAATTCGAGAAAACTCATCCTGACGTAGAATTTGTCCACTGCACCAAACCAGAAGACGCGCCAACACTTATCGCTGATGCCGATGTCTACATCGGTTGGCTCAACCGCGATCTCTTCCTTGCTGCTGAAAACCTCAAATGGATTCAATCACCCAGTTCTGGGGTTGACTATTTTGTCACCATCCCCGAAGTGGTAGAGAGCGACGTCCTGCTCACTAGCGCAAGCGGGACCCATGCTGCGTGTGTCGCAGAGAGTGCGATTGCCATGATCCTCGCCTTTACCCGTGGCATCAGAGATTCTATCCTTGCACAACAACATAAGCAGTGGGCGATAGGCAAAATACGCCCTAAGATGGTGGAATTGACCAACAGCACGATGGGGATCATTGGATTTGGGAATATTGGGCGCGAAATTGCCAAGCGGGGAAGTGCCTTCGACATGCGTATCATCGCCGTAGATCTTTATCCGGGTGACAAACCAGACTACGTCAGCGAAGTGTGGGGCTTTGATCGGCTTGACGACCTATTGCGCGAGTCCGACTACCTACTAATCGCTGTACCCCGTACCCCGGAGACGCGTGGTATGATCGGTGCGGAACAGTTAGCTCTGATGAAACCTACAGCGATGTTAGTTCCTATGTCACGGGGTGGCATCGTTGACGAAGCAGCGATGGTATCCGCATTGCGTGATGGCGGGTTAGCTGCGGCGGCAATGGACGTTTTTGCAACGGAGCCTCTGCCAGAAGATAGCGAACTGTGGGAGATGGAGAATGTATTAATCGCGCCACACGTTTCCGGCGGCACACAGTTTGAGGGGCAGCATGTCCTTGAGATCTTCGGCGAAAATATTGGGCGCTTCGTGCGAGGTGAATCACCGCTACGCAACCAAGTCGACAAGAGTGCCGGATTCTAAGAGGATGTGCAGATGGATAAGCTGGGCGTTGGAGTGATGGGCAGCGATGTCCATGTGTCTGGATATATCAAGGCATTTGTCGCTTGCCCTGATGTTGAATTAATTGGCGTTGCTGACGATAACGAAAAGACAGCGCAAGACTTGTGTCATCAGGGTCAGATGCGGTATGCGACTGCCAGCTATCAGCAGCTGTTGGACGACGAAAACATCCAGATCGTTTTGGTTTGCAGCCCAGATCTCTTTCACGCCGAACACGCCATCGCGGCACTTCGGGCGGGGAAGCATGTCCTCTGCGAGAAACCGATGGCGGTGGATATAGAAAGCTGTCGAAAATTGGTACAGACAGTGGACGAAACCGGAGGCACATTTATGGCGAGCCAGTTCATGCGGTTTGAACCGATTTATAAGCGGATAAAGGGGATCTATGATGCTGAAGGGATCGGACGTGCCTTTTTCGTTGAAGGTAGCTACATCCACGATATGCGCTCGCTCTACAACCCGGTAACTTGGCGTTCTCATCCGCAGACTGCCCAGAACATCTTGCTCGGCGGCGGCTGCCATCCCTTCGATCTCCTCCGGTGGACGGTCGGCTCTGATGTTACAGAAGTCCATGCGTATTCCAATGGGTACGCCGCTCAAGATTTTCCGCTCGATGACTGTTACATCTTTACCTTCCAGTTTGAGAATGGCTGTATCGGAAAAGTACTTGTTACCAGCGGATGCAAAGGTCGTGGGATGGGCGAGGGATTTCTTTCTATCTATGGCACAGAAGGAACGATCTGGAAGAACCATATCCACCATAGCGATGGTCGTGCAGAAGAGATTGTAGCAGAGAACGGAAATGCGATTCAGGAGGTAGTTTCTCATTTCGTTGACTGCGTGATTAATGGGGCACAACCGTTAATTGATGTGCGCGAAGGAGCAAAAACCGTTTCGGCTCTGGTTGCAGGTATAGAGTCCGCAGAAACAGGGAAACCAGTAAAGGTCGTCAACCAGTTCGACGAATGAATTTATGCCCCGCGATTCAGTGAACTAATGGACCAATGAACTATAGTGAATCTTAGAATTAATGAGACACTCCAAACCGATGCGATTAGGAAAACGAAACGACCGTTCTCCTCGTCCCATATTCACGGGATCCCGACCTGTCGGGATTTGGTAGGCGCTGTTTCTAACTGCGCCTATTTGGTGCGGTTGGAAACCGCACCTACCGGGTGGCGAAAGTGTCTATTTATTTTTAGCCTTCACCAATAGATTTCAAAAAAACATGTCGGCAAAAAAATTAACGCCAGAACAGGTTGAGGCTTTACGCCGTATCCCGTCCATTGAACAGCTGCTCTCTCAAGAACCGTTCCTCCGTATGCAGGAACAGTATTCGCGAGATCTCATAACAGAAGCCTCGCGCACGGTTACCGCCGAGGTCCGCAGGCAAATCCTTAACAGCACAGCGACAGTGGAATCCCTTGATGAATCGGTGTATGCGGCACTGGTCCGTGCGGAACTCGAAGCCATAACCGCTCCCGCGTTTCGTCCGATTGTGAACGCCACCGGCACAATCACGCACACCAACCTGGGCAGGTCGCTGCTTAGTGCGTCGGCATCTGAAAGCCTCGCTCAAGCCGCTACCAACTATGTAAATCTGGAATATGATCTTGATACGGGTGGGCGTGGGCACCGAGACAGGCTGACTGAACCCCTGCTACAGCGATTGACGGGGTGTGAAGCCTCGACAATAGTAAACAATAACGCGGCGGCTGTGTTGCTCGCGTTGAACACCTTAGCACGTGACAAAGAGGTAATCGTATCTCGCGGTGAACTCATCGAGATCGGCGGGGCGTTCCGCATTCCCGACGTAATGGAGGCGAGCGGAGCCATCTTACGCGAGGTAGGAACGACCAATCGCACACACCTTCGGGACTACGAGCGCGCAATCCATGAAAATACAGCGTTGCTGCTCAAGGTCCATCCGAGTAATTACAAGGTGGTTGGATTCGCTTCAACTCCAACGATGGGCGAACTCACCGAACTTGGACGTCGGCACGGTGTACCAACCATGGAAGATCTCGGCAGCGGTTCGCTGATTGACCTGACCCGTTATGGTTTGCCCTATGAGCCGGTGGTCCGTGAACGTATAGATGCGGGAGTTGATGTCGTTACGTTCAGTGGCGACAAGTTGCTCGGAGGATCACAGGCGGGGATCATTGTGGGTCGGTTGGACACAATCGAGCAAATTCGCAAGAATCCATTGATGCGAGCATTGCGCGTGGGAAAACTTACCATTGCTGCGCTCGAAGCCACGTTGAGGCTCTACCTCAACGAAAAAGAGTTGACTGAAAAATTGCCGATGCTTCAGCGTTATACGCGATCGGTTCCCGAACTTCGTGAAGTTGCAGAAAAAATTGCCAATCATCTCCGGCACATCTTCGGCGACGCAATCGAAGTAACGATTGAAGAGAGCGCTGCACAGATTGGCAGTGGTTCACTCCCTGTTGACACCTTGCCGGGCATCGTCGTTAGCTTACACGCGCCCCAGATTCCCGCCACAGTCCTCGCAACATACTTCCGAGCACAATCGATACCGGTAATTGGTCGTGTGCAGGATGAGCGGCTCCGACTCGATGTTCGGACGGTGTTTGGGAAGGAATCGGTATGGATTGTTGAAGCAGCAAAGGGCGTGCTGGAAAAGCTCCAAGCAGCATCGGATCATTCGACATAGACAGGACAGAATATTATGCGACACGTCATCATCGGTACGGCCGGACACGTTGACCACGGAAAATCTGCGCTGATACACGCCCTCACCGGCATCGAAACCGATCGCCTCAAAGAGGAGAAGGAGCGTGGTCTGTCAATCGAGCTGGGATTTGCGTACTTCGATCTGCCGGACGGCTCCCGTGCCGGTATCGTTGATGTTCCTGGTCATGAGCGGTTTATCCGAAACATGCTCTCCGGTGCGTATGGGATGGATATGGTGCTGCTTGTCGTTGATGCAAAGGAGGGTGTGCAGGAACAGACACTGGAACATCTGGAGATTCTAGATCTTCTCGGCATCTCGACCGGCATCCTCGTAATGACAAAGGCGGATTTGGTGACGCCGGATCAGTTAGCGGAATCCGCTGAAATGTCTCAGGAGATGTTAGTTGGAACAAGCCTTGAAGGTTCGCCCACTGTTCATGTTTCAGCCGTGACAGGCGAGGGGTTAGATGACCTTAAGGGTGCAATCGTAGCTTGTGTTGACACAGAGGCACAAGTAGAGCGGCATAATGGCATCCCACGCTTGTACGTGGATCGCGTCTTTTCAATGACGGGGTTTGGTGCTGTAGTAACGGGGACGTTGATGGGCGGTGCGATCCAACGCGAACAACGGCTGGTTATGCTACCCCAAGGACAGGAGGCACGTGTCCGTGGCGTTCAAGTTCACAACGAACAGGCTGAAAATGCACAATCCGGCCAACGGACAGCATTGAATCTATCAGGTATCACGAAAGACCAGATCGATCGCGGGAATGTGCTTTGTCCAAACGGGTTTTCGGAGGTAACGGACAATATCGATGTATCCCTTAACCTGCTGTCGTCTTTTCCACGGATGCTCGAACACTGGACGCGGCTTCGGTTTTATCTCGGCACCAGTGAGACCTTCTGCCGGGCAATCTTGTTGATGGATGAGGCGGTTTTGCCGGGGGATTCGACACAACTTCAGTTGCGATTTGAGACACCGATATTGACCTTCAAAGGGGATCGGTTTATTGTGCGCGATTTCTCAGCCCAACATACGGTCGGGGGCGGACTAGTGATTAACCCATTCGCTCCACGCCACAAACGATTCACGGAAGAAACATTAGAAATCCTAACAGCGTGGGAAGGTGCAGATGATGCAGAGGTTGTGAGATTGGTATTGTCGCAAAGGCGTAACCTTTGTGTGCCAGAGGACTTTCTTCGCTACTATCTTCCTTACCTTGATGCGGACTTTCGAGCCTGTTTAAGAGACCTGGAGAACCGTCAAGAGATTGTGCGCTGGCAGGGAAGCACGCCGCTCATTTCTGCGATGGACCGAGCGCAACAGGCGCAAGCAGATCTGACAGACGCCTTAGCGAGTTTCCATGAAGCGCAACCACTTGCCGGGGGCCAGAACGCCGCCCAACTCCGTCTCCAACTCAAACTGGATGAAATTGGTTTCGAGAAAATCACCGATCAGCTAATTCGTCAGAACGAGATTGTGACAGATGGAAACCTACTGCGTCTATCCTCACATCAAATTCAGTTTTCAGCGGAGGAAGAAGATATTAGGGAAAAGGTTGAAGGAATTTTCCTTGATGCTGGCATAAATACCCCCACCATGAGTGAGTTGACCGCTCAACTGTCCGAATATCGGCCGGAGTCGGTTCAGCAGACCTTTTATGCACTGATGAACCTCGGACGCTTCATGAGAATTGGTGATGACCTTTTTATTCATACCCATATGTTCGACGCAATTGTGAATTCGCTTACCGATTACCTCCAGAAAAATGATATAATAACTGTTGCTGAATTTCGGGAGTTTGCACAAACCAGCAGGAAATATGCTGTGCCGTTTCTTGAATACTGTGACGGTCAGGGTCTGACGATTCGTGAGGGCAATCACCGGCGACTACGGGGTTCACAACGTAAGGCGTAAGAGGTCAGATCTAAACTTGAATGCAAATTGCGCTGTGGGAGGGGATAGGGTCCGGTGGCTCTACTGGTCTTCAAAACCAGCTTGCCCATGCAAGTGGGTAGGTGGGTTCGACTCCCACCCTCTCCCGCCATCAAGTTTAACGGAAGTTTTTTATACACATGCCGCTCCAGCCCCATTGAATCGGGATTTAAAGCAACTGGAGAAATGTCAGTTCATCAGTTCATTAGTTCATTGGTTCACTTGGAGTTTTCGCGATGCAGCTAAAGTTGAAGGGTTCAACCCGGATTTCTACTAACGAGAATCGTATCAGGAGTTGATCATGTCAATTAGGATCTTACCCCCCGACATTTCCAACAAGATCGCCGCCGGCGAGGTCGTTGAACGCCCGGCATCTGTTGTTAAGGAACTGGTCGAAAATGCGATTGACGCAGGAAGCACGAACATCAATGTCGAGATCCGGGCGGGCGGCAAGCGCCTGATCTCAGTCTCAGATAATGGCGTGGGCATGAACCGTGAGGACGCACTCATCGCAATAGAACGGCACGCCACCAGTAAAATCAGCACTGTTGAAGACTTGGAGACCATCCAGACGTTTGGATTTCGTGGGGAAGCGCTCCCAAGCATTGCATCAGTATCTCAGTTTGAACTGTTAACGCGAACTCCTGATGCGGTGGAGGGCACAAAAATCACCGTCGAAGGAGGCGTGGTTCGTCCTGTGCAGGCAAGTGGTTGCTCACCGGGGACACATCTCACAGCTAATAACCTCTTTTTTAATGTGCCAGCACGTCTGAAATTTCTCAAGAGTGATGTGACGGAGCTGAATCACATCACAAATCAGGTGACGTGGGCGGCACTCGCCAACCCGCAAACTCAGTTTTCTCTTTCACACAACAACCGCTCTCTAATTGATGTCCGAGCCTGCGAATCCTATATCGAGCGGATACGATTACTATACGGGAGAGAATTCGCCGAAAATCTGATTGAGTTTGATGGGGAACTTCCGAACCTGCATCTTCACTGCTTTATCGGCAAACCGGATTTCACGAAGTCAAATCGCAATTATCAACTCTTTTTCTTGAACCGGCGCCCCATCCGGAGCAAGGTTCTCGGCGCAGCCCTCAACGAAGCGATGCGATCCATGGTGCCGAAAGATCGGCACGCGGTTGCGTTTCTATTTTTGACAATGAGTGGCCAGCACGTTGATGTCAATGTCCATCCAGCCAAGATCGAAGTGCGGTTCCAAAACGAACGCAGCCTCTACAGCGGGGTGGTGCGCATGCTGCATAGCGGCATCTACAAAAACAAATACATCCCCAAGATGGAAGCAAAAGATGGAGAGGCTGAATCAGCACAAGATTCGATTCCTACAGGCAGAGATGTTCCCCCGAACTTGCCGCCTCAACAACCGCGAATCGAGGTGGATACGCCAGCCGATCGCACCTCTATCTTCCCTGTGGAACGGCGTGAATTTATGCCGCCGGACTCAACCTCCGCTCCTACTACCACACCGCTACGTTCTAACGAACCTGGATCGCAACAGGAAACTCTTCACGTCGAGTCGGTGCATCTACCACAACACCCAATTCCTGAAGGCACAGAATTAGAACTTCTTGACTTTAAAGGTGTACAGCTAAAGACCAACCTATTTAACACATATATCGTTGCAGAAGGTGGAGATCGCGTGTTCCTGATTGATCAACATGTAGCAGCGGAGCGTGTGTTGTACGAGCGTTTTGTCGAACAGCTAAAGACAGACGGCATTCCCGTACAGGGGTTGTTACTACCTGTCACCATCGATGCAACGCCTCAACAGTTAGCAGCACTGGATGATCATAGCGAATTGTTCAAAAAACTGGGTTTCGATGTGGAGCGATTCGGTGGGAGAACCATCCTTGTCCGGTCTATCCCCGCAACGCTACCTACAGGCCTCGTCAACGTCACGGTTACAGACCTATTGGATGGGATTGGGAGTACGGTAGCACCGACTATAGAACACCTTGAAGTGCAGGACAAGGCACTCATCACGCTTGCCTGCAAGTCCGCCGTGAAAGCTGGGGATGTGCTGACGATGGAGGAGATGGTCAACCTCATCAAAGATCTCTCTCAGGCGAAATTGCCGTTCAACTGTCCGCACGCACGCCCCATCATCGTGGAAATGCACCGAAATGAGCTGGAGAGCCGGTTTAAGCGACGGTAATTGGTCCGGTGGGTGGAAACCTATCGTTAGATGCTATCCTTGAGATGAATTGCCCCAAGGATACAGATCATTGATTAGTGGAGGCAAAGTTCAATGTCAAAGCACTATAGGGTTGGTATCGTTGGTTGCGGCAGAATCGCTACAAGACATGCCAATGCTTATACAGCAATCGAGTCTACCGAACTTGTTGCAGCCGCAGAATCAGATCCGGAACGTCGACTCAAATTTGATGAGAGTTACGGCATTGTAGGCCTTTACGAAAATTATCGGGACATGCTTGGAAATGAAGAGTTGGATATTATCAGTATCTGCACATGGCCCCCACTTCATTGCGAAATGACGATCGCTGGCGCTGAAAGCAGCGCACAAGCGATACTCTGTGAAAAACCGATGGCACTTAATTTGGGGGAAGCGGATAGGATGCTGGAAGCGTGTGAAGCGACTGGAACAAAACTTGTCATCGGACATCAGCACCGCTTTGACTCACAGGCGGTGAATGCGATAGACCTCCTCAAGGGAAGCGCAATCGGTGAATTGCAGTCAATCTTCGGGCACTGCAGCAGCGATCTACTCACGAACGGCACCCATGTCGTTGATCTCATCCGCTATTTTGTCAATGATTCCCCGATCCGCTGGGTCATGGGACAGATCGATCGCCCATCGGATAAGGTGAACTTTGGTCATCGCGTCGAACATAACGCTATCGGGCATTGGCAGTTTGAAAACGGCGTCTATGCGATGCTCGCGCAGGGCGAACTTGCTCCAAGCGGCTATGCCTTTCAACTTTGCGGCACCACCGGAATCATCAGCGTCAATGCACCCGAAGGACGACCGCTGCAGGTCATCACTAAAAATGGCGAACTTGACATTTCGCTCGAAGATATTAACCCCAAACAGGCGGAGATAGAAGCGTTGATTGCGTGGATGGAAGGGGGTCCGCCCCACCGATCGCGTGGAGAAAATGGTAGAGCGACGATGGAAGTTCTCATGGCAATCATGGAATCTTCGCGGCTGCACCGCGCTATCTACCTGCCACTCGAAACAGAAGCGTCACCATTGGAATTGATGATCGAGTCGGAACAGATCTGAAACGCAACACACATAGCACAATTGGAGCAAGCCTATGCTGACACCTGAACAGATTCAATTTTACAAAGACAACGGCTACCTGCTCGCCGAACAGGTTTTCACACCTGAAGAGATTGAGGAATGTGTGCGTGAAACTGACGCGATGTTTGACCGCGCCCAGCAGGGTGGACGCCAGCTCGAAGGCACATGGAGAGGCAAATGGCAGGAAACCCAAATTCCCAAAGAGGAACTTGGCAAGACAGCGATGCTCGGTATCCATAACATGCAGTACCATTCGGCGATTTTCACCAGAATGTTGGTCAATCCGCAGTTGGCTGGAATCCTCGCCGATTTGATTGGACCCAACGTGCAGCTGCACCACACAAAATTGCACATTAAGCCTCCTGAGAAAGGCTCCCCGTTTCCGATGCATCAAGATTACCACTACTTTCCATACGAACAGGACACGATGATCGCTGCGGTAATCTATCTTGAAGATGCAACGGTGGAAAGCGGCTGTTTGTGTGTGATGCCGGGCGTCCATAAACAGGGACCGTTGCCGCATGAACCGGATGGACTTTATCTCTCGCCGCAGAAATATCCGATAGAAGACGCGACGCCGTGCGAAGGGAACGCAGGCGATGTGCTTCTCTTCAGCTATCTCACCCCCCACGGTTCATATCTCAATCGGACAGATCACCCACGCCGCATCGCCCTATTCCAATTCTGCTCTGCCACCGATCGACGGCTTAAGGATATTCACATCTCCCCCGGACACGGGCTGATGGTGCACGGTATCAATCCAACCCCGGAAGCATAAAACAGGAGCGGTAAGTAGCAACTGGAGTTAAGCTATACAGAAATGAGTTAAAGGAATACAACCAATCTATGGAGAATTGTAATGCAAGCGATTGATAATCAAGAGTGGCAATCTTTGCCCGAGCAAGCACAACAGGAAATTTATGACTTTTTCCTGTTTATAAAACAACGCTATGAGAAACAGGCGCGACAGGCACAGCATGATAAAACCGAAACATTGCTATTTTCAAATCATAGTGCCAATCTGATTGAAGAATGGTTGGATGATTCGGAGGATGAAGTATGGAAGTAGAAATAAACGTCGCGGATGTCGTGTTGTGTGAGTTTTATTTTAGTGATTTACGGCAATCCAAAAAAAAGACCTGTTTTAGTCTTAAAGGATAATCTTCCCCATAATGATTTCGTAGGTATTCCAATCAGCAGCCGATTAAGAGAACTATATCAGGATGAAAGGCCTGTTGATTCTTCACAATTTAGTGAGGGAGGGCTTCCGAAAACCTCCAAGGTAATGGTCAGAAAGACGTTTGTTGTGTCAAAGTCAGTAATCATTAAAAAGTATGGCACCCTGAAAGAAGATGCTTTCAGGCAATACCACAAATTATTTTGTCGTTATTTTGATTGTGTGTAGACTCAATGAGAACCAACTTTGCGTCCACCCTTCGGAGATAGATGATGAAAGTTTTGGAGTCAGCAAGGAAGACGAGGCGTTGAACAAGCAACTCTATGGAGAGTTAAGGAGAAACATCAATGGTTAAAACAGCTGATGTAGTCATCATTGGAGGAGGTGCTATCGGCACAAGCCTTCTGTACCATCTGACCGCTAAAGGGGTGCGGAATGTGGTACTCTTGGAGAAGGGACTGCTGTGCGCCGGATCTACGGGCGATTCGGCGGCAATTATGCGTCAACACTATTCTAACGAAGTCAGTATCCGTCTCGTTAAGAAGAGCCTCGAAATCTTCCAGCATTTTCCTGAAGTGTTTGGGACGGAGGTACTTCACAATGTTGGATGGTATTTTCTGGTTCCGCCGGAGGCTGCCGATCTTTTCCATGACAACATGGCACAGTTGAAGCGGTTGGGGGTGCGGACTTGGGAGGTTTCATTAGATGACGCTGCTGAGGCGCTACCGGGTTTAAATATGGAAGGCATTGGCTGTGTGGCTCACGAGCCAGAGTCCGGCTATGTAGATCCCCACGGTATGGCAAGCGCTTTTGCTGCCAAAGCCAAAACCGATGGTGCACAGGTCTATCTTCAGACACCGGCTGTTGATATCAAGTTGAGTAACGGTCGGGTTGCCGCTGTCGTCACGGATCAAGGAGAGATTAGCACGCCTGTTGTTGTTAATGCTGCCGGTCCTTGGGCAAAAGCGGTGGGGCAGTGGGTGGGATTAGACCTGCCTCTGGAAGTCACGCGAGAATCAGAGGTCGTTGCTCGTATCCCCGCGGATATACCGCCTGTGCGACACTCGGTTTCGAACATGGTAGACCGCACCTACTGGCGCCCTGAACGGCCCGGGATGCTCCTCGTCGGCGTTGGGCACCCGAAGGAGAATGAATTGACGGACCCGGACCGATACTCACGCGATGTTTCCCGCGATTTTGTCGAGGACGTTTCCCGTCGCCTGAGCCATCGGCTGCCATCAATGGAACAAGCAATGTTCGTTAAGGGATGGAGCGGCTTGTACACTGTTACGCCTGACTGGAATATGATCTTGGACAAAAGTACCGATGTTGATGGTCTGTACCTTGCGGTAGGCGGGAGCGGTCATTCGTTTAAGATTTCGCCGGCTATCGGATTGTGCATGGCGGAACTTATTGTAGATGGTGCTGCCAGTACGGTGGACATTACGCCGTTGGGAGGAGCACGTTTCACAGAAGATACGCAGCTGTCTTCTACCTACGGCGGAAATCGTGCCTAACGGCCGTCTCTTTCGCTCCAGCGGAGCGATATGTCTTATAGAATAGTTGAATCAACCAATAAACCTCTGAATTAATAAAAAGTCCCAGTGGGGCGATGTGTATATAGCAGCTCATCAAACCAACCGACACCCAAACCCCAACGGGACGACACGCGTGCAGCATTGTCCTTAGATTAACAAATAAACCTACACCTAAGAAGAACAGTCTTTCCAATATAGCCGGTGAAACCGCTGGATAAGAACAGGTTATATGCCAAAGCAGAAAGAGAAATGTCAAACATTACAGAAATTCAGCAAGCGATTCTGTCTCTTCCTGAATTTGATTACCTTCAATTAAGAAATTGGTTTAATGAATTAGACTGGGCAAAGTGGGATCGGCAGATTGAAGAAGATTCAGAAAGCGGAAAATTGGATTTCTTGATCGTCGAAGCTTTTGAATAAAAAAAAAGAGGGGTCGCGATTCTCATTGTAGATGGTGCTGCCAGTACGGTGGACATTACGTCGTTGGGAGGGCACGTTTCACAGAAGACCTGAATCTTTGTTCCACCTACGGCGGCAGCTACGTATAGACCCGTTCACACAGGTGAACAAGAGAACCAAGGAGATAGGTCATGTAATAAATCAAACTGACATTAAAATGAAGTCAGGAGGTTCTGTTATGCCAATTGACTTCCAGATTTCAAACTGCCAATCTTAAGATATTAACCCTGTGTCTAACGAAGTTAGCGAGGATTTGACGAATACAAACTTGAATGCCAACACTTACCAAACACTTACAGCAAGAATTTACTAATAAATGTCCATCTGGTGAGCATGAATGTCGACTATTGACGCGCGAGCTAGAACAAACGCTGGGATATTCTCCTCGTGCTGATCTGTTACTCCAAAAACATGACGGTTCGCGGAGATTTTGGATTGAGTTTGAAGTCAGTCGTGCCGATCCGGTCGCAAATCATGCAAAGTTTGCTACAGGACACTTGTTTCAACCACAATTACCGACAGATGCCTTCATTTCGATGGTAAGTTCTAATGTAAATCGAGGACGGCGTAATCTCGCCTTCAATGCAATTTATCTTATGCGGCACATCGGCATGAAGGCTTTTCAGACACTATTATTGCCGCATTTATCTAGTACGGAAATTAAGTGCCTGAATCACACGCCTAGCCTTGTGAACGAGAAACTGACGGTCGAATCGGAGATTGAGCGCATATTTACAGTTTCTGACACAGTATTGACAACAGCTGACCGGCACATTCACTTTGCAAGTGATATTTTTGAGGTGATATTGAATTTGAAAAAGTGGAATTGCGATTTGGCAACTCCAGAGGGACATAGCGTGTGGGGAAGACGAACTGTGACATATTTTGTTCACGATTCCAACTCTGGCGAATTTGCACCATCGAAGTTTTGCGCTTACGTGGCAATTCCAACAGCTGACAGTATTAGTTCAATAAGACCGTCGGTGCCCATGAGAAGTGAAATGACAGTCAACCTCTACGCAACATTAGATAATACAGATAGCCGTTTCGATGGTTACCGTGCACAAGTTCATCTCAGGAAAAATCTCCGTATGGCAGTTATTCCACATGAAAAAAGTTCGGCAGTAGAGCAATTGTTCAGAAAATGGCTTGAAAAGTATTCTGACAGCATCACGGTTCATCCAAGAGGCCCGGTTTTTCTTATACCCCCACAGTGGTTCAAATAAATAGACGGTTGAATTGTGACATGCACATAAAACGCTATCAAACTTAGATTCTCGCCGGTATATCCGGCATTCTACTCAGCCTCAACTTCCCAAGTTTCAATCTTTACGCGCTTGGGTGGATCAGCCTCAGCCCGCTGTTAATCGCCCTACAATCAACCTCTTATTGGCAATCCACCTTATTCTGAAAGAAAAATATAAATAAACCTTACAGAGTCGAGTGAGGGAACAGTGTTCGTGCGAAATTTGCAAAGGTGTAGGTTTTGACATCATGATTTTTCGTGGCACAAATAGAAATAAACGACGTGGTTTTCATAACGTAAGAATGTTCTATGATCATATCCTAAATCCAATATCAACAACCTAAAGCCATGAACAATAAACTTTTGAACCAGTTTCGCCGTTATCATAATAACTTTATTATCATCTCATGCGCAAAACAGAAAATATGGGACAAAACTCCCAGTGCTGGACCTACTCCCGCTAAAGATGCTTACGTTAGTACCTATTTTCGGAAATGTCGTGGGTTCGCCGAAAAATATGGAACAGGTTGGGCAATTTTCTCCGCAAAGTACGGAATCATATCTCCTGATTTTATCATCAACGAAAACTATGATGTCTCATTCAAAGGTGGTTCATCCTCACTTGCCGAAACAAGGTTAGGGCAGCAACTCGTTGAGATGAAGATTGAAAAATATGAGGCGGTGATCTCCCTATGCGGGCAATCTTATTACAAAAAACTCGAAAGCGTTTGTAAGCGTTTGAACCTTTCCCTCCAGAACCCTTTGGCTCACCTAGGTATTGGGCAGCGAATGAGATTATTAAAAAGAGCACTAGTATAATAATCTTTGGTGCTAGTTCAGTGAGGAAGTTTTTTTCACATTGTTTAAGTCGCTTTGGATTCCGATTTATCGGGGAGTTCATTGGTTCATTAGTTCGTTGATTCCTTCTTCTTATGTTCCCGCCTTCGGATACACATGTCGCCCCGCTGGGGCTTCCGGATATTTGTTTGTTGGTGTACTATAGACATGTCGCCCCTCTGGGGCTAAATGAACTGCTGAACCAATAATTTTACGTTTCACGCATCACGTTTCACGTTATCAACAGCTGCAAACTGGCATCATTGGTTAACATGCGTATAAAACATTATCAAAGCTGGATACTCGCCGGTATATCGGGCGTCCTACTCATCTTAAGTTTCCCAAGTTTTAACCTCTACCCGCTTGGGTGGATTGGCCTAGTCCCACTGCTGGTTGCCCTACAATCCACATCGAGTCGAAAGTCCGCCTTTCTGCACGGTTATCTCGCCGGAGCGATTTTCTTCCTCGGACTGGTCTATTGGATTACCCTGCTGTATCCCTTCGCTAACATATTCTTGACCACATTCGCTTGTCTACTGTTGGCATCTTATCTCGCACTGTACTTCGGCATTTTTTCTGCGCTGCTATATGGACTTCCATGGACCTCCGGTCTGCCCTTTATCCTCATCGCGACGGCAACTTGGACAGGATTAGAGTGGGTGCGCAGCTGGTTTTTGAGCGGTTTTCCGTGGGGCAGCATGGGGTACACGCAGTGGAACAATCTACCTGCAATCCAGATTGCGTCAATCACAGGTGTGCACGGCGTGAGTTTCATAGTTGTGCTGTTCAATGCGGCAATCGCGGATTTTATCCGCACGTACCTCACTCAGAAAAATCGACCGAAGGACGAGGAAGAATCGTCTTCAACGCGTTGGAAGAAATCTGTGTTGGGTTTCACGTTTTCCCAAGTCATACCCGTTGTGGTCGTCATTGCTTGTATAGTCTTCGGTGCACATAGGCTGTCTAAACCGGTTGAGACCAGTTCAGATATTAAGATTGCGCTTGTCCCCGGCAACATACCCCAGATTGAGAAGTGGGATCGTCAATACTGGCCTCAAATCTTCGAGAAATATATGAGACTGGTAAAGGAGGCGGACGCCGAAGAACCGGATATCGTCATTCTTCCTGAAACCGCGTTGCGCGGCGAAGTCTTCGCTTTCGAAGGAAACACCTACATTAAGCAGCTGAGGCAGATATTAGCAGATCAGGAGATATACCTGCTCACCGGCACTTTTTACTACACGCCCGAACAGAAGGTATACAATAGCGTGTTTCTGCTGTCCCCACACAGCGAAAAACTCGGAAGCTATTCCAAGATCCACCTTGTTCCGTTTGGGGAATATGTCCCGATAACTTCTCACCTCCCGAACTTCATTCAACTGCCCACCGGCTTTGAACCGGGGAAATCAATCGATATCTTCCCGATTCCCCACACTGAAAATAGGCAAATGGGGGTTGTAATCTGTTTCGAATCGGTGTTTCCCGATCTCTTTCGTAAATTTGTCAAGAAAGGTGCGTCCGTGATGGGGATTCTGACCAACGATGCTTGGTTTGACGGAACAGCGTGCCCAGAGCAGCATCTTGCCATGACACCCTTTCGCGCAGTTGAAAACCGGGTAGCTATTTTCCGTTGCGCCAATGGAGGCGTATCGTGTATAATTGATGCGTTCGGCCGGAGTATCACGACCCCTGTTTCAGCCAGTGATACAGAGAGTTTCTTGGTCGGGAGAATTCCGCTGAGCAATCGTGGAGGAACTATTTATACCCGCTATGGCGATTGGTTTCCCGCCTTATGTTTCTTTGTTAGCATCTTCCTCATCCTCTACCATCACCGAAGTTGGTTCGTCTCTAAGTTCAAACGGAACGCATAATTACCAACAGATGGACATAACAGGCAGAGTAATTCAAAATAGAACACCACGCCGCGCCAAATATATTTCTATAGGACTTACGTAAATTAAGCAGAAAAGGGACATGTTTTACTCAACAAATAGTTGTTTTTGGCGCTTTTAACCCCCTAAATCCCGCCCCCGATTTTATCCGCCATAAATCGGGACAGACGCGATGTACCACTTGTCAGGGGGACTTTAAGAGGAAATGCGTAAGTCCTATCTATTCAAGATTGGGAAGGAAATAGACAATGCTCGCAGACTTAAAATCCGACATTGAAGGAACGACGACTCGACTCCTTGAACTTAGGGGGCATCTTTGACTTAGCGAACAAAGAAAAAGAACTCGCAACCCTTCAAGAAGAAACAGCAAAACCAGATTTTTGGAATGACCCCCAAAACGCCCAAAAAGTCACGCAGCGACTCTCGAACCTACGGAATGATGTAGAGCAGTATAGAAAACTCCACGCCCAGCTGGAAGATCTTCAAGTGCTTCTTGAACTCGCAATAGAGGAAGATGACCAGACCGTAAGTGAGGAAATTCAGAGGGATTTGAAAGGAATTGCGGCAGAGGTTGAGGGGATTGAATTTAAGTTGATGCTCAGTGGCGAGCATGATCCGAACAATGCGATCTTAAGTATTCATCCCGGCGCAGGTGGCACCGAGTCTCAGGACTGGGCTGCTATGTTGATGCGGATGCATCTCCGTTGGTGCGAAGCCCGTAACTACAAAACCGAGACGATTGAACTGTTGCCCGGCGAAGAAGCGGGCATTAAGAGTGCAACTATCTTAGTCACCGGCGAGTATGCTTATGGCTATCTTCGTGCGGAAGCGGGCATCCACCGTCTCGTGCGCCTCTCCCCCTTCGATTTTAATAATCGCCGTCACACCTCTTTTGCAGCTGTGGCTGTGTCCCCTGAAATTAGTGATAATATTGATGTCGAGATCGATCCGGCGGATCTGCGTATCGAAACCTACAGATCGGGTGGTGCCGGTGGCCAACATGTCAACCGCACAGATTCTGCGGTCCGAATGACCCACCTTCCCACCGGGATTGTCGCACAGTGTCAAAACGAAAGGTCGCAACACAAGAACCGTGAAATGGCGATGAAGGTTCTGCGGTCACGGGTCTATGAATACTATGAAGCGCAACGGAACGAAGAGATCTCAAAGCTGCAAGGAGATCGGCTCGGTATCGACTTCGGCAGCCAGATTCGTTCCTATGTGTTCCATCCCTACCGTCTGGTGAAGGATTTACGAACGGGGGTTGAAACTGGAAATATTGATGCCGTTATGGATGGAGCACTGGATCAGTTTATTGAAAGCTATCTAAAAGATGTGAAATCTGACAAGAAGTGAGGGGACACACTCGCCACTAAAGTTAGCGCATATTGTCTGTTACATGAGGCTGACTGTATATACCACGATGTTGATTTTGGAAAGTCAACCTTCAGCAGTCCGAAATCGTCTCTTATATGTGAACAAGGGATTGGGGATTCGCCCCTTACGAAGCACCATCTATCGGTGAACCCCCTTCGATTATCTGGTTACGCTGAACCGCCAGCAGCACTTAGTTTTTTATTGCCGAAAGCCTATAGAAATGCTATACTAGCACCTTAGCAAATTCTGCAAAGGAACTTACAATTGGAAGATTCGAGCGCATTGATGGATCAACACCGAGAAAAGTTAGAAGAAATTCGTCAACTTGGCGTGGATCCATACGCTTACAAGTATTCACCGACCCATACGACTCAGGAAATCCGAGAACAATTTGCCGAGGTTGGAGACCACCCGGACGAAACGAAATCGGTTCGTATGGCCGGGCGGATTATGACCAAACGTGACCATGGCAAGAGCGGATTCGCACATCTACAGGATTCCACTGGTCGTCTCCAGATCTATGTGCGTCAAAATGCGGTTGGGGAAGAAACCTATCAGGTCTATAGAAAGCTTGATGTTGGGGACGTTATCGGTGCAAGCGGTTCTGTTTTCCGTACCCGAACCGGTGAACTCACGGTGGTAGCAAACGAAGTTGAGCTCCTCGCCAAATCTCTCCGTCCTCTGCCGGAAAAATGGCACGGCCTACAAAATAAAGAAACACGCTATCGCCAGCGGTACGCGGATTTGATAATGAATCCTGAGGTTCGGCAAGTTTTTATCAACCGCACACGGATGGTTCAAGCTGTCCGCGACTATCTCAATCAGGAAGGTTTTATTGAAGTAGAGACGCCAATCCTTCAACCAATTTATGGAGGAGCAGCCGCGCGTCCCTTCACCACACATCACAATGCATTGGACATGCCGCTTTATCTCCGTATCGCGAATGAGCTGTACCTCAAACGGCTCATTGTCGGTGGTTTCGACCGGGTGTATGAATTTTCGAAGGATTTTCGAAATGAAGGGATAGATCACGACCACAGTCCCGAATTTACGATGATTGAGCTTTATCAGGCGTACGCGGACTATGAAGATATGATGTGTTTGACTGAAAACTTACTTGCACATGCGGCGCAGAAGGTCCTTGGCACAACAGAGATCAGCTATAAAGGCGATTCTATCTCGCTCGATCCGCCCTGGCGTAGATTAACAATGATTGAATCGATACAGGAAGAGGCAGGCATTGATGTCGATGAATTGAATGACGAAGCGTTACGCAATGCGGTATTAGACGCTGGTGCTGAACTCGAAGATGTCACCCCCAGAGGCAAACTTATCGCCGAACTCTTTGAGGCGCACGTCGAGCCCAATCTTGTTCAACCGACATTCATTTACGATTATCCCATTGAGATTTCGCCGTTTGCCAAGAAGAAGCGTGGTAGCGATCACTTCGTTGAACGGTTCGAGTTCTTTATCGCCCGCATGGAGATGGGCAATGCCTTCAGCGAGTTGAATGATCCAATAGATCAGCGTGAACGATTTATCGAGGGCGCTAAGAAGGGTGAGGACGGGGATGAAGATGCATTGATGGTAGATGAGGATTATCTGCGAGCGTTAGAATACGGCATGCCGCCGACGGGTGGACTTGGCTTCGGGATTGATCGGCTCGCTATGTTACTTACAGATCAGGCCTCAATCCGCGATGTGATTTTATTCCCGCAGATGCGTCCGGAAAGTTGAATCAATGAAATACGAATGGTTTATCGCATCCCGCTACCTGAAATCGCGACGAAAACAGGCGTTTATCTCAATCATTAGCATCATATCTGTGGGTGGAGTTACTCTCGGTATTGCTGCTGTCATTATCGTCGTTTCTGCCTTGGAAGGTTTTAGCAACGGACTAAAAGAGAAGTTCCTTGCCAACGAAGCGCACATAATTGTTCGATCGGCGCATAATTATTTTCTGAATTATCAGGGAAAGATTGACCAGATCGAAAAAATTGAAGGGGTCGTTGCCGCTTCGCCCTTGATTCTTAGTCAACTTGCGCTACAACCCCAGGGCAGCGAATCAATAGAAGCAACCATCTATGTAAAAGGGATCGATCTGCAAGCGGAAAATGAAGTCACAGGATTTTCAAACTTTGTAAAGGATTTTACCGAGTTTAATCGATCGCCATTCATTGATGAAGCACATAGGCGTTTAGCTGGTACAGAGACAATCACAGGCGGTATTGTTTTGGGCTACCACATCGCCCGGAAAATTGGCGTTGTGCCAGGGGATGTCCTGCGTCTTATCTCTAAGATGGTGCCAAATCCCGCTAACCCTGGATCCTTTATGCCGTTGATGCGTAACTTTGTGGTGGTCGGCCTGTACCAATCAGGGCTCTACATTCATGATAACGCATTCGGGTTCATAGATTTACAAACCGCTCAAAAACTGTACCAAAAGCCAGATCAGGTGAACTTGATAGAGGTTCGCCTCGTTGAAGCGGATATGGCTCCGAAGGTGAGCGATCAGATTAAACAGGATATCCGTTTCGCTCCAGGCTTGGGCGCGATACCGATAACGATGACATGGATGGAATCACGTGCGGATTTTTTTGACGCTTTTGAACTTGAGAAAGTTGTGACAATGATTGTAGTCGCGCTAATCATTCTCGTGGCGGTGTTCAATATCGCGAGCACGCTCATCATGATGGTCATGGAAAAAACACAGGACATCGGCATTCTCAGAGCAATGGGCGCATCGAAACAGGGCATCAGACGGATCTTTATCCTTCAAGGCGGAATAATTGGTATCTTGGGATCTATTTTGGGAACAGCACTTGGTATTTACGTCTGTTGGCGACTTGAGTTCCAGATTGGCAATGTGCCACGTTGGTATGGTCTTCTAATTCTGTTGATTCCTGTTGTCTGGCAAGTGGGGTGGCACATATTGCGGCGCCCTTACAACACAACAGGACTTCTTTTACTCTGGTGTGGTGCGATTACTTTGTCCCTCTATTTCATCGCACAACCGATTTACCTTAATGACATCCTTGGGAAAAATTTGAGCGGCGTCTATCAACTTAACCGATTGCCGGTCAAAATAAGTTGGGGGTTTGTCGTTCTTATGAACCTTTTATCGATGGCAACCTGCTGGCTTGCGGCACTCTATCCGGCCCGCAAGGCCTCTCAATTAAACCCGGTTGAGGCACTCCGACATGAATAATCTCATCCGTGTTGTTGATCTATGTAAGTCCTACTATGACGGTTTAACAGAACTACCCGTGCTTAAAGGGGTTGATTTGGCGGTCAAAGAGGCGGAAATTGTAGCGGTTGTCGGTGCTTCTGGTGTGGGGAAAAGTACGCTGCTACATCTACTTGGTGGGTTGGATCGTCCAAGCGGGGGCACAATTTTCTATGAAGGAGAAGACATCTTCGCGTTGAACGATCCGCAATTAGATAAATTCCGCAACGAAGAGATTGGGTTTGTTTTTCAGTTTCATTATCTCTTGCCGGAGTTCACCGCGCTTGAAAATGTCGCGATGGCGGGGTTGATTGCTCGACAGACATCTAGTGTCGCTCACAGTCGAGCTAAAGAGTTGTTAGACTATGTCGGCTTGGGGGAGCGACTGGAGCATCGTCCGTCTGAACTTTCTGGGGGTGAACGACAGCGTGTTGCTATCGCTCGTGCGTTAGTGAATCAGCCCAGGGTTGTGTTGGCGGATGAGCCGACTGGCAATCTCGATCAAAAAACGAGTGAAGCGGTGCACGATCTACTGTGGACGCTCAATGACCAGTTTAACCAGACGTTTATCATCGTGACGCATAATCAAACACTTGCGCAACGTGCAGACCGGTTGATTCAACTCGTGGATGGTCAGGTATATGAGCAAGGGTAGCTATTAAGATGCTACACATGTGATGTGTAATACACGAATTGCAGGTTCGGCGATTCGTAGATTTGAGGAAAATGTTATGTTGGTTTATATTGATGGCAAATACCTTCCAAAAGAGGAAGCAAAAATTTCTGTTTTTGATCACGGCCTACTCTACGGAGACGGGGTCTTTGAGGGCATCCGATCTTACAAGGGGCGGGTCTTCAAACTTGATCAGCATCTACAACGTCTCTACGATTCGGCAAAAGCGATTATGCTCAAGATTCCCATCGCCATTGAGGATATGGAAGAAGCAGTTTTGGAGACGCTCCGTCGGAACCAGCTTCATGATGCCTATATCCGTTTGGTTGTAACCCGTGGGGTCGGCGATCTTGGTTTAGACCCGGATAAATGTCCCGTGCCGACTATCATTATCATTGCAGATAAAATTGCACTCTATCCACCGCATCTTTACGACGATGGTCTAGAAATCGTCACAGTTTCCGTGCGCCGAAATTATGCTGAAGCAATCAGCCCTCGCATCAAATCGCTGAATTATCTCAACAATATCTTGGCAAAGATTGAAGGCAAACAGGCAGGGGTCGAAGAGGTCCTCATGCTGAATGCGGAGGGATACGTTGTCGAGTGCAGCGGAGACAATATCTTTTTTGTCAAAGAGAATATCATTGTTACGCCGCCCACCCACCTCGGTATTCTGGAGGGAGTCACCCGCAATGCTGTTATTGACTTGGCGCGCGAAGTAGGCATCACTGTCGAGGAAAAGGTGTTTACGCGACACGACCTGTATACCGCAGAAGAATGTTTTCTGACGGGAACCGCCGCAGAAGTGATTCCTGTTGTTAAAATAGATCAGCGCATTGTTGGGAATGGATCGCCGGGCACTGTTACACAGAAGCTGATCGAAGAATTCCATCACGTTACGAATATATTGGGAACCGCCATTTACCCCGAATGAGGTCCATCGTAGGCGTCAGATAGTTCGGACCACCGACAAGACAGAGGAGGAAAGAGATGCAAGTGCTACGCTGGCAGATCGGTTTACTGGTAGGACTGATGTGCGTCATGTTATCGACAATCCCTGCTGCTGCCGAAGAAGAATCAGGAACAACGGCAACTGATGCAGCCGAAACACCCAAAGCGGTGACAACCGATAGTGCATTAACTGTAAAAGAGATCGAGTTTGAAGGGATAATGGAGGACTCAGAAGGCTTAATAAAAAGTATCATACAAACTCATGTAGACAAGGAGATCTCTCCTTACCAGTTATCACAAGATATTAAAAATCTTCATAAGGATACCGGCTTTTTCGATGACATTCCCATTGATGTTGAACCTGCTGACGGCGGTGGATTGAAGGTCATTTATCGCCTTATTCCAAACCCTAAAATCGAGGGCAGTGTCAACATTATCGGCAACGAACAACTAAAAGATAAAAAGATAAAAGAGGCGATCAGTCTGAAACCGGGTGAGCTTTGTACCGATTACCGCCTGTGGGAGAATAAAAAGAATATCCTGCAAACGTATAAAGAAGCAGGTCACTATTTAGCAGAGGTGGAAACCGTTACCGATCTTAATCCCGATACCAATACAATAGCCGTAACATATGAGATTATAGAGGGGCAACGGATTAAGGTACAAGAAATTAACTTCATCGGTAATGATAATCTCTCGTCAAAGTCACTGAGCAAGCAGCTTAAAACCCGCACAGGCAAGCATTTCGATGAGAATTTCTTTGAAGAGGATCTGCTCACTTTACTTCGATACTACCAAGATGCCGGATTCAACCAGGCAAGAATTGCTAAGCATGAGAAACGATTTTCTGATGATAAAACAGAACTAATGATCGACATCACTGTTGATGAGGGACCACAGTTTATTATTGGGACACACACGGTCCAGCTCACGCACTCCGAAAAACCGGCATTCTCTGAGGAAGACATTCGCGACATGCTGAATCCGGCTGAAGGAGAAATTTTCAACCGTGGAGAGTTTGAGCAATCACTTCTGGAGATTGAGGAAGCGTACCAGAACAAAGGCTACCTGCTATCACAGGTGGATGCCTCGCCCGATTTCGATGAGATCAATGGAATCGTAGATTTGACATTAAACATCACAGAAGGCGCTGTCATTATCATTGGTGACGTGCATATCAACGGATTAGAAAAAACAAAGGACAACGTAATCCGGCGCGAGTTAGACCAACTGGATATCAAGCCTGGAGAATTTTACGACGTACAGTCGCTACGGAAAGCACGGCAGCGAATCTTTCGGATGGGATCATTTATTCGGAACGTTGAGTTTGTTCCGAGCAACTCTGAAGGTGCGATCCGCGACCTGATTGTCACTATTACAGAAACGCCGCGCACTGGTCTTCTCAGTCTTGGCGGAGGCTACGGCACAGAAGGTGGCATCTTTGGAGTGGCGCAGATTGGTGAAAACAATCTCTGGGGACGCGCCTATCGTGTACATCTGAAGGGTGAGTTGGGCGCTCGCGACCGGCATACCGGCGAACTGCGCTTTAGTACCCCATGGATTTTGGGTACACCTACCCGTTTCAGTACCAGTCTATACAACACTCAACGTACGCATCGATACTATGGTTCAATCTTTCGCAATCGCGGTTATGATAGATATACCTATAAGCGTGTGGGCGGTTCTTTAACCTTTGGCCGTCCGCTTTCCAAAGATATAGACCTGTCAATTCGTCTCAAGAATGAATCTGTTGATGCACATGGGTCGGGCGTAGAAACTATCGACGGTCGCCTCACCCGCAGTATAACTTTCAATCTATCCAGAGACACCCGGGACTATCAGCGAAGTCTTCATGAACCGGTATCCGGATCACTTAACACGCTCTCTTATGAGTACGCTGGCGGGTTCTTTGGTGCGGACAACAAGTTTCGAAGATACTCTGCGGATTCAAGTTGGTTCCTCACAAGCTTTTTTAACACCGTCTTGGCGGGCCATGTGCGTGCTTCATACCTTAATAGTGAAAGTACCGATTGGCGATTCCTATATTATGAGCGATACCGGATCGGTGGGATCGACACGGTCCGTGGTTATGAGGATTTTGAGATCTTTCCCGTTATCGCGGGTACCAACACATATAATTACAATGGAGGTAACAAGGTCCTTTATGGCAATTTGGAATATCGCATTCCATTTGCGAACCAACTGACCGGTGTCGTGTTCTTTGATGTGGGACAGGTATGGGATGAAAGTGTTACTAACGTCTTCAGCGATTTTAAGCTCAAGAAGGGCGCGGGGGTCGGCATCCGCTTTGATCTAATGGGTATGTTGGCGCGCCTTGAGTGGGGCTATGGATTTGATCGGAGACCCGAATTTGATGGAAGTAGAGGCAAGTTTCACTTCACGATCGGTCCCGGTTTCTAACAAAAGTGATGTATAAGGACACCTAAAATGGCGACGTCTTCATGTGAGGCGTTTCCACTTCACGGAGGTTTTATGACTCGAGTTTCAAACTTTTACCTAGTACTCAGCATTGTGCTATTTGGATCGTTTAGTGTGGGTTTTAACGCCGCAGCACAAAACAACCTGAAGTTGGCCGTGGTGGATACACAAAACGTATTTGAGAATTATACAAAAGCCCAAGAAGCCAATGAGATTTTGAAAACTGCCGAAGAGCGATTGAGAACTCAGCTCAACGGAATTCAGGAAGAAATCGGCACCATGGAAGAACGCCTGACGAAGCAGAAACTTTTTCTTGAGGCCGCTGAAACTGAAACTTTGCAAGCAGATATTCGCATTAAGAGACAAGAGCTCCAACGCGAACTGGAAATTGGGCAAGAATCGCTTATAGCTAAGCGCGAGGAATTACTTGCACCGCTAACACAGGAGATCGAAGCCCTACTGAAACAGATGGGTGAAAGTGAAGGATATAGCTTCATTTTTGAGAAACGCCTCGTAACGCTTTATGTTGATCCAAAGTATGATTTGACCGAGAGGGTTGTCAAGCTATTAAACGATTCACACGAAAAAGACAAATCGACGGACGTCCCACAATCGGCAACTCCCCCTGCAACGGAGACGGGAAAGGAAGGGGAAAAGAGCAACTAGTGATTGCCCTATAGTTCTAGTGCCGGAGCTACCCGGCTGATATCACCGGGCGGTCTACCCTCAAGCAATTATGGTAAAAACACTGAAAGAGATTAATGAATTAATCGATGGGGAGTTGTTAGGGGACGGCGAAATCGAGATTATCGGCGTTTCCGGAATCAAAGAGGCGAGAGAGCATGAACTCACGTTTGTCGCCAATTCAAAGTATCTGCGTGAGATAGAACGCACACAGGCTTCAGCAATTATCGTTGGTCAGGACATCCCGTATAACGGTACACCGCTTATTCGCGTTGCCAATCCGTACTTTGCCTTCGTCAAAGTCTTAGAGTTGTTTGCATGGCGCAAAAGAAAAACTGCGTATGGGATTCATGAAACCGCAATTATCGGCGATAATGTGCAGATCGGGGAGATGGTTTCCATTCAAGCCTATACCTATATCGGCGATAATGTCCAAATCGGCGACGGGACGACTATCAGTCCTTTTGTGTATATCGGCGACGATACGAAAATTGGCAATGAAACTCTCATTTATCCCAACGTGACAATTCGTGAGGATGTGGAGATTGGCAATCGGGTTATCCTTCACAGCGGGGTTGTTATCGGGAGTGACGGTTTCGGTTTCGCGTCGGTCAGCGATCGCCACCATAAAATCCCCCAGATTGGCACCGTTATCATTGAAGATGATGTAGAAATTGGTGCAAACACCACCGTCGATCGTGCCACGATGACGAACGGCGCAACAGTGATTAAACGAGGCACAAAACTCGATAACCTTATACAAATTGCCCATAATGTCGTGATTGGCGAAGATTGCTGTATAGCCGCTCAGACCGGCATTGCCGGTAGTGCTGAATTGAAAGACAGAGTCACCATGGCTGGTCACTCCGGCGCGGTTGGACATATCACGATTGGGGCAGACAGTACCGTTTTTGCCAAATCGGCGGCGACCAAAGACCTCCCTGCAGGAAGTTATGTATCTGGTTTTCCCGCAGAAAACCACGCACAGCAGCTGCGTGTCCAAGCCTCCTTGCGCCGACTGCCAGAGATGTTGCAGACGTTTGCACGGCTTCAAGAACGTGTCGCTCAACTGGAAGCACAGCTTGACGCAAACGACGAAAAATCGGATGATTCGTAGTGTTATAACATAGGGGGTGGTTCTCTTGATGGGATTCCCACCTTACGGCATACGATTTCATCTCACGCCATATCCACCATGTCTGCGGATTTTCCACCTACCCAACGTTAATTCTGGTTATGCTTTACAACGGACATCAATCCGCACCTACGTCCGTGATATATGAATAACTGCATAAACATATACCGTATACTCTTAACCTGAAACGGAAAGGAATCTAACCATGATAAAATGCGCACTCATCAGCGGTAGGGGTATGGGCTTGATGCACGGCGGAAACTTCCACAACCACCCCGATGCCGAAGTCATCGGTGTCTGCGATATGGATCCCGAATTGCTCGCCGAAGCCACAGAAAAGTTTGGTGTCCGCGGATATTCTAGCATCGAAGACCTACTCGATAATTGCGATGCGGATTTGATGTTGCTGATCGTTAATGAAACCCGACGTATCCCGCCGTTACGACAGCTACTCGCAGCAGGTCAGAATGTGTTCACTGAGAAACCGCTTTGCGGTTTGGAGGGGCAATTCCGCGTCAGAGAGGACGACTTACCGATTGCGGCAGCGGCAATCTCAGAGTGGCGAGATTCAGGTCTAAAGTTCGGTATCGACTTCAACTACCGTTTCATGACCCACTTCCGAAAGCTTCACGATGATGTAGTCGAAGGACGGTTAGGTGAGATACGGATGGTGCGTGCCCGAGCGCATTTCAATTGCTGGTCGCACGTCATCGACCAAATCCTCTGGAACATGGGACGACCCGAATGGGTCAGCGTCATGGGCGATCCAAGCGAGGAAGGCGGTTGGCAGCGCATGATTCATATGGAGTGGGAAAACGGTGTGATCGGTTCGCTTGCTGGGAGCAACCTATGGGGTGACGACGACCATCCACTGCGCGTCATGATTGTCGGCGATGAACGTTACGCCGAAGCCCGTGGTTTAGAGGGATGGTATCGTCGGCGCGAAGCCAATATCTGGCGCGGAGCCAACACCTCCGAAGGCGAAGAACTATGGGAATCTGAGGAGGGAGACAGCTATCAAACCTCCTTCCCCCGCATGGCTGACGGCGTGATCAAAGCCATGCACGCAAACGAGTCGTTCCCGGCAGACGGGGAAGCGGCATGGAATGAGTTGGTATTCGAGGGCGCCGTTCATCGGTCAGCAGTGAACAACGGTGAGCGCGTGTTTTTGGCTGACGTGGAAAAAGCGGCGATGAGTTAATAATAATCCAAGTTGCTCGTTGTCAAACTCGCTCGGCTCCGACTTCGCCGAGGGTATAAGACTTGGAGAGACATATCGAAGCCACTGCCGTACATGTGCAGTAGATTTGTCAATCCACTGCGAGCGGTGATTAACTCAATTCGCTCATGTTAAGGAACCGTGCAACAGAAACCGAGTTTTCAAGAAAAAACTCGGTTTCTCTTCATGCTTTGCACTTTCTTTTTACATGAGCCACTCAATTTATAGTGGACCTTAGAATCAATGAGACACGCCAGACCGGTGCGGTTTCTAACCGCACCTACCGGGTTGGATTGAATGCGGTGCAATTGGAAACAGCATCTACCGGACCCGATAAATCCCCGATAAATCCGGACAGGCGGGATCGAAACCGAGGGGCGAAAGGGTCTATTTATTTTTGGTATTCGCCATAGCTTTCATTCTGCCAATCGCTTGATGAGCGGGTGACGGCGGTCCTCTAACGGCAGGTAGGCTCTCGCCGCAGTAAAGTGGGACTCATAGACGGCACTGACGCACTCCAAAGAGGTCAGTGCCTTCGTGTCACCAAGTTCTGGCTGTCGGTTTTCGCGGATCGCGTTTACCATGTCCCTAACGCTCCAAATTGAATGTCTATCGCCCCACGGTTGACCATCAATAACGAAGGCTTCCTCGGGGAGCAGAACACGCTCCCACTGCGGGGTGTGTGCAGCAAACGACACATCAAACGGGCAATGCCACATTTCATCTACCCCGGTTTTGGCATTCGGCTTAATCATCAGTTGCCCCTCACTCCCTAAAATGTGGGGACCCATCATCCAGCCTTGGAGAGGTTCACGTCGATAGAGTTCAACCAAGCCGCTTGTGCCCGACTTCCCACCGAGATGAATCAACATCGTATCTCCCGCCACCATCCCGTTGTCACGCCGATCCGTTTTGCAGAGTTCACTGCTGTGCATGATGTCCTCAACATTGACTGAGTTTCCTTGATAGGTAGCCTGTGCGTGAACCCATTCAATTCCGTCCATGAAGAAATCCATTTCGTCAAAGTAGTGGACACCCATCTCCATCAACTCGAATCCGGCTTCACGTCCCTTACCGACCTCGCGGATGGAGCGAAAGTCGCCAATCCGGCCGGATTGGATCCACTCCTTCGCGTGACGAAACAGCGGCGTGAACCGATATTGATGACTCACCGCGAGCCTCACCCCCGCCTCTTTGCAAGTCGTGACCATCCGATCAGCGTTTTCCAAATCGGTGGAAAGCGGTTTCTCACTCAGGACATTTATACCCGCTGCAGCAGCGGCAAGCGTGACTGGTGCGTGTAGTGGTGCATGGGTGCAGACGCTGACGACATCCAGCGTTTCCCTCTCAAACATATCGTGGAAGTCGGTGTAACGGTTGGATACGGCATACTCGTCCGCTCGTGTATTGAGTGCCGTGGGCTGAATATCGCACAAGGCGACAAGTTCCACGTCTTGCAGCTGTGTATATGCGGTTGCATGACTCCGGCTGATTCCGCCGCAGCCAACAATCCCAGCGCGTAACGCCATGAGTATATCCTCCTTTCCGTTTTCGATGAATTATAGTAGATTTTAGAATAATGAGACACTCCAAACCGGTGCGGTTAGGAAACCGCACCTACCGGGGGGCAAAAGTGTCTATTTATTTTTAGTATTCACCATAAAGTACCTAAACCCTTTAGAACATAGTCATTAACCTTTGGTGCTAGTTTAGTCAGAAAGTTGATTGGTTGATCTATTCTTCTTATGTCTCACCCTTCGGATACACATGTCGCCCCTCTGGGGCTTTAGGGTATTTATTTATCCCTGTACTATAGACATGTCGCCCCGCTGGGGCTAAATGAACTGCTGAATCAATGATTTTTACGTTTCACAGCCTGTCCCGATTTATCAGAACATCACGTTTCACGTTATCAACAGCTGCAAACTAGCACCATTGGTTATTACGGTTGTGCTGCTTCCGGTCCCTCAACGGTTATATTTGTTACAACGTTCCGGGGTGGGTTGGGGCTGCGACTCGGAAACTCCTTGATTGTCTCATTGATGAGGGTTTTGATCACTTCTCTGGTATTTTCAAAGGGAATACACTCCAAAACGATGAGCGATTGCTCAGGGTTGAGAGGCTTCTCGTAGCGTAATCCGTACTGAATCCCCATCTGCCTAAGTTCAGGCTCAACGCGCATCGAAATAAGCTTCTGCTCTTGGAGCGTAACCAGGGCGCTATCAACGAAAAAATGGGTATGAATCCACGCCTCCTTCTCATCAATAATCTTCATAGATTTCTTCCTTTCTTAACGTCGCCTCACGGACTGTATCACGCAGTGGGTCCGATTGTCGGGCAGACATCGGTCACTCAGGCACCAACTGCTGTCAGGAACCACCTCAATCCCCGAAAACCTCATGGAGCATTTCGGACGCCGCATTGACCACCATCTCTAGTGCCTCCGGTTCCAGCTTCGCCCAAAATCGCGTTTCGACTTCGTGCCCGCCGCGGGGGAAAGCGTCGGGGATAGGAAGGTAACCGACGTAGTGGCTTGTGCAATGTGCGATATAGGTTGGATGGGTCGGGGAAGCCATTTTGAGCTGCAGTTGCCCTTCGACAAATGGCTCGCCCGGCAGACCGACAAACGCCGTTTTTCCCACCCGTAAAACTTGAATCTCGTAATCTAGTTCGGGCGTTCGCTGCTTTCGGAGATAGACGCTCAAGATAGAGCCTGCCCTTATCCACTCTGGATCAATCTGCTTCGGATTCTGATCCGACCATCTTGGCTTTGGATGTGCCTCTAAGATCTTCTGCGACTGTGCAAGCAGTTCAGGTTCAACATCACGAATGGGTAGCTTCACGTGGCGCACCTTCCAATCGATGGACAGATCTTCCTCATAGGGCAGCGTTTCAATCACCGCCTGAGTCGTTTTAGCAAGGAGGCTGCCCATTCGTTGGTGATCGGCGACGTAGTCTGGATCAAACGGATCCCAGGGATTGATATTGCCACAGCAGCCGTTGAGGACCAAGGGAACACATCTGCCCCCGAAGGTTTCACGCATTGCGTCTGACCATGCACCGGGCCAGTCCGCCGAGACAATCGGTCTGGGAAAGATGTTCACTGGATGGCAGGTGTGGTGTAGCAACATTGCGAGCATCTCCACCGAATCCGTTTGCAGGCACATCACACCGACCTCTGGGTCAATCGGTCCCTCCATATAACGAATATAAGAGGGTCCCAAGGGATCTTCCCATTTTGACCCCGGCATGCGCACCTTGTCGTCATTCATGATCGCCCTTCGGTTAAAGGCAACGCGTCCTTCGACTCCGCTGCCGACCCGGAGCTGAACTGGCTGTAGAGAACTGTTTGCCTGCTTAATAACATTGACGATGCGGTCGAATGCAAAATCGAAGTATCGCGGATCTCCGCCACGCAGCCACTCCATCTCCGGCGGTGTGCTCCGGAAACTCTCATCAAACATGAAATGTCCTAGCGATGGCGCTGAATGTGTTTGCGTTACATGTACCATGACAGCATCGGGGGCAAGTCCGCACTCATCTTCAACCGCCCGTCGAATTTTTGCCGTCCATTCTTCGGTAATGATGGTGAGATCCAGACTCACAAAGCAGATTTTCTTTCCACCGTTTTCCAATACCAGCGCCCTAGCGTAAAGCGGGTCGTAAACATACTGAGCAGGGCGAAACTGTCCAACAGCCCCGGCGAGATGGATGTCGGTCTGTGGGGTTATGTCAATTTGAGCTGCTCCAGCGTGAAGGCGGTTGGATATAGTTGAGCTTTGATGTGCCATTGAAGATACACTCCTCCCTCAAATGTGCATTGTTAATAATGGACAGCGCTGATTATATCATGCCACCAACGGGGGAAGAAATAAAATCGTCACGCAGGTGGTTGCAAGTCGTAGGGAATCTCAGTCTCTGCACACGCATGACCGCTTGCAGCTGTGTTTCGTTCCATGCACCGGACAGGTAGGGAACTCCGATCTGCGGTCACTATAAGCTTGCAGTGTGCGAGCCCTGTTCCCTGTAGACAGGGCAAGGCAGTCTATGAATTATGGAAGGTATGGGCGGATAGGTTTCAATCCACCCTTGCGGAGGAAGAAGAGAACAGAAAGGTCTCACCAGCTCGCTAAACTTACTCTGCTCGCACTCGCTTGCGGAGTTCGTTCAGGTGTTCAATGACAGCTGTTGGGGTTGTTTCCTGAAAACCGAGGTCGTGCGCCTCATCGAGCATCATTTCGGCTTGGATGGGGCTGCCCTCAAGCAAACGCATCGCGTTGTCGTAAGCAGTTACTGCGTTTTTGGAATCGCCACGCTTATGGCTGATATCCCCGAGAAAGGCGTAGGCAGCTGCAAGCCGCGGTGAGCGCGGTTGCCTCGCAATAAACTCTTGAAAAATGGTAAAAGCGGTGTCGAAACGTTGATTCTCATAATGGACACGACCAATCCGGAACTCCGCTTGGTCGGCGAAGCTATCTCTATAGCCCGGTGCAAGGTAATGCGTCTGTTTTGGATAAGCGATTGTGGTCTGATAGGCTTTCACAGCGGCATCATACTGGTCGAGGGTATGATACATTTCGCCAAGTTGGAAATGTGCCATCATGGTATGTGAGGAGGAAGGATAATCCGCGATAAGCATCTGATAAGCTTCAATCGCCTTTTCCGTATCATTGAGATGTTCAGCAAAGATAACCCCGGTTCGATACACAGCTTCAGCCGCCCACAGGGACTGGTGATATCCCTCAATCACTTGGCGGTACGCAGCGACTGCCCCCTCGTAATCTTTCAACTCCCGCTCATAAATTTTTCCCGCACGGAATAGTGCGTAGGGAGTCAACGCACCGCTCGTTGACTGCAGTTGCTGGATGGTCGCATGCAATTCAATAGAGCGGAGTTGGGACTGTGCCTGTGTCGCGTATTCACTATTGGGCATATTAATAATAAATTGCCGTGTAAGTGGGAGAGCATCAATATAGTTTTTTGCGGCGAGCAGATCTTTTATTCGATGCCATTCGACTTTCGGAAAATCTAACTCCAGATGCTGAATCTTTGTTTTCAACTCCATTTCGACTCGCGACGGATCTTGGTCATACTTTCCAATTGCGCCCAAGTAGATGGGATCTAAGTTAGGCAGGTAAGCATACAGAAATGTTTGGAACGCCTTAGTTGCGCTTCGATAGTCATGCAATTGTTCATAACAGACGCCCGACCAGTAGAAGACGGCGTGCATCTTCCAGAAGTCCGGATGTTTCTGTGGGAGTTGTTCAAATGCGTGTACAGCTGCAGCAAATCGTCCCTGCATCTGATGGATGCGCCCGATTTGAAAAAGTGATTCCGCTGCGAAAAGGCTCACGTGACGAAAGTTATGAACAACCTTCTGATATGCTTCGATTGCTAGCGCTGGTTGATTCAGGACCTTATCTCGCAGATTCCCAATGCGCCACTGTGCTTCGGAGGCGAGTTTGGTGTCGAGGGGTTGCTGCAAAATCTCCTCATAGACGGTGATTGCTTTCTCCGGTTGATTCAGTTGATAGGGGCTGCGATACAGCTCTGCAATATGGAATTTTGCTTCGATTGCGAGGGGAGTTGCTTTGTGGGTCTGGATGATGCGCTGCTGCTCTTGCAAATCATCAAGAGCGGTCTGAATAGCATGAATTTTTCGTAAGCCAGTTTTGTATGCGAGGTGGGTAGGTGGAAACTGGTCAGCAAGAGTTTGATAGGTTTGAATCGCTTGCTCGTATCTTCCCATGCGACAATACACGTCGCCTTTCTTGATGTAACCGAGGAACAGATCTTCCCGTGTGGCTCCTTTACTACCCAATTGGATAATCTTATCGTAAACGTCTAAGGCTTGAGGATATTGATGGGTATGGGCATAGTAAATATCACCCAATTTTTCGTAGATCCCGCTGAGCTGTTCGACGCTTTCTGTTGAATCAGCCAGCTTCTCAAGGCGCTGCGCAGCCTCATGATACTTTCCATCTTCAAGCAGGGTGGTAATATTCTGGGCTTGCATTTCTGTGCTAGTGAACAGAACTAGATATAGAGCAGCAGCGCACAGGAAGCATCTCAGGTGTGGAGCGTGGTGCCTATCACATAAAACGGATTCTTTCATTCTTTCATCCCTCCGCACCCAGGGTTCGATCGGGATTCACAGGAGTCTTGTCTTAGGGAGCCTCTGCTAATACCAGCAGCCGAAGCGTTGCCAACCGGTCGTTACCCTTCAAATGTCTCGTTTCAAGCGCTTCAGTGCGGTTATTCCGAATCTCTGCTTGTCGATATAACTCAATTCTCTCGTGTGACGACGGTATTGATGTATCTAGCGGTTGATCTTGGTTCATAAAAATCGTAGCGATTGAAATGACAATCACTAGCGCAAATGTCGCCAGAGCACTGTGAAAAATCCATGTAGGTCCCCACTTGATTGGTGTCAATCGAAAGGCAGCAAGGAATTGGAAAAGGGAGTGCGTTCGCTTGGGAGGCGGAGATTCTGTCGCTAAACGTTTGTAGACATTCATCTCAATGCTATCAAGGATAACAGGGGGTATCGGTATCTCCTCGATCTCCTCGGTCAAGCGCAAAGTGTTTTGCAAGGATTGCACTTCGCGGGCACAGGCAGCGCAGCCTTCTAGATGTTCCTCGATGCGTGCAGCCTGCTCCTCATCAAGGAGGTCACAGACATAGTCGGTGTATAATTTTTCTGACTGTTTGCATTGTTTCATTCGGCAAACTCCTTTGATTAGATCTCATCTCCCTCCCAGAGGGGTTGTAGCAAATTCTGTAATTTTCTCACGGCACGGTGCAGATGAATCTTGACCGTACCTTCTGCCATTCCAAGCACTTCAGTGATTTCCTTAATCTGTAGTCCTTGGTAGCGATTCACAAAAACAGCTTTCTGTTTTGGCGAAAGTTGATCTATTGCATCACGAATAACCCGATGTCGATCTTTTTCCTCAGCCTCCCACTCGGGATTACTCCACAAATCAATGGCGGTTGGTTCGTTTAGGGCAAACTCTTCATCATCGAGCGAGTAGGTCTGACGACGCGCTCTCGAACGGTGGAAATCAATTGATAGGTTATGAGCAATTTTATAAAGCCACGTTGAGAAACGGGCTTGCGGTTTCCAAGAATCAAGCGCGCGATACGCTTTAAAAAAGACCTCAATTGTCAACTCTTCAGCATCTTCATAGTTTTTCACAGACCTGAGAAGGTAGGCGTAAATTTGCCCTTTATATCGCTTCATCAGAGCATCAAATGCATCAAGGCGACCGGCTTGAAACTGTGCAACTAATATTTCATCTTCAACGATTCTGTCCATGAGCAACTTCCTGTGACGATAAGAGTAGGCGAATTTTTTGTCTAAACGATTTGTGATCTGGAGAGGTTTACAACCGAGATTTACGGTTCCTAAGATTTTTATCGACAAAAAAACTACACACCTAAACTCGCCTTCGCACGCTGGATCTCATCGGATAAGTGACGCGTTGCGGCCACAGGATCCGCTTGTGCACATACCGCTGAAATGACAGCAATTCCATGGGCACCCGCCCGGATAACTTCATATGCAGTTTCAGCGGCAATACCACCGATCGCAATGACGGGACATTGCGTGGTCTCGCACATGCGTTGCAGCACTTCTAGACCTTTTGGTAGCTCTGCGTCCGGCTTGGAGGAGGTCTGATAGACAGGACCGAATCCGATGTAATCTGCTCCCGCAGAGATAGCTTCGAAGATCTTCTCCTCCGTACGTGCCGACGCGCCGATAATCATTCGCGATGTGAGGACTCGTCGTCCAATCGCAATCGGTAGATCATCCTGTCCAAAATGGGCACCCGCCGCACCGACAGCGAGGGCGATATCCGCTCGATCGTTGACAATCAAGGAGACACCATGCACCCCACAGACAGCTTGCACCGTCTGTGCGGACTCGACCAATTCACGTGTGCTTCCATCTTTCTGACGAAACTGGATGGTATCAGCGCCGCCCTCAATCGCCATTTGCGCTAACTGTGCGTGCGAAAACCGCGATTGGATAGTTGTATCCGTGATGACGTGAAGTTCACCAATCTGTTTCATGGATTTTAACCATTTTACTAAAGCTGCTGCACTCGAAATGGGGAAGGTTCGCCCCAGACACGAAGTGGGTGAAGCTGCTACTCGCCTTCGATCAGCTCACCAGCTTTCTTTTTAAAAGCGATCGCGCTTCGTGAGACCTCGACCTTCACATCTTCTGCAATTGTCAGAACGACAAGATCCTTATCCACACCCACAATTTTTCCATGCAATCCACCTGTGGTAACAACTTCGTCTGCTTTGGTCAGGTTGCTCAGCATAGCTTGATGTTTTTTTCGCTTCAGCTGTTCGGGGCGTAAAATCAGGAAGTAAAAGATAGGAATTATCAGAAGAATGGGAAAGAAAAAGCTGAAAAGAGACTCCATAATGTAATGTCCTCCAAGTTAAAGAATGAGCATTGCATCGCCATAGCTATAGAAGCGATATTTTTGTGCAATTGCTTCTTGGTACGCTTCGAGAATGAAATCATGCCCGGCAAATGCACTGACGAGCATGAGCAAGGTTGATTTCGGTAGATGAAAATTAGTTACCAAAGTATCGACAACTTTGAATTGATAACCGGGATATATAAAGATATCGGTATATCCCTGATACGGACTAACGCTGCAACCCGACGCAACCGTTTCAAGGGCACGAACGGAAGTGGTTCCAATTGCGACGATTTTTCGCCCTTCCTCCTTTGCAACATTAATCCGATTAGCACTTGTTTGGGACAGCTCAAAATATTCCGAGTGCATCTTGTGCATCTCGATATTTTCCGTCTTGACGGGTTGGAACGTGCCGAGTCCAACATGTAGCGTCAGTGGCACTTGAGGAATCCCATTACGCTTGAGTTTATCCATTAAACCCAACGTAAAATGCAATCCCGCGGTTGGGGCAGCGACTGCGCCTGCCTCCTTCGCATACACGCATTGATACTCCTCTTTGTCAGTGCGGTTCGGATCACGTTTTATATAAGGTGGCAAAGGAACGTTCCCCACCTGTGCGAGAATCTCGTCGAAATTGCCATCGTATTTGAATCGAACAGTATAAAGACCGAGTGATGATTTTGCAAGAATTTTTGCAGTCAACGCTCCATCCTCAAAGACAATACGCGTTCCATGCGTGACACGCCTGCCCGGCTTGACAAGCGCCTCCCAAGTATTCGCGCCCTTCTGACGGGTTAGGAGGAGTTCAATCTTTCCACCCGTTGGGATTTTTCGACCTATCAGACGTGCTGGAATGACTTTAGTGTTATTGATTACAAGCAAGGAACGGGTAGGGAGGAATTCGGCAATTTGGGAGAACTGTGTGTGGTGAATTTTGCGTGTACCTCGATCCAAGATCATCAATCGGGACGCATCCCTTTGCGGACAGGGGTGCTGTGCAATAAGTGCTTCAGGTAGGTCATAGTCATAATCGGTGAGTTTCATGCTTATTATATTTACGGAAGGATTAGATTTGGTGCTGTTTTATAAATCAGCAGAGAGATTCAGAAAAGTGTCGTCTGATACTCAGGTCTTGGATACCCAAGATGCTGATAAGCGGCATCTGTTGCAACCCGCCCCATCGGTGTCAGGGTTAAAAAGCCCAGTTTAATTAAGTAGGGTTCGTAGACCTCCTCGATGGTACGCTCATCTTCACTGACGGCGACCGCCATCGCCTTCAGACCAGCCCGTCCACGAAAGTTTTCAATCATTGTCCGGAGATAGAGTCTATCGTTGTCGTCCAAGCCGAGTTCATCAATCTGGAAAAAATCCAACGCTTCCTGAGCGATATCATAGGTGATAACACCGTCAGATTTGACGGTTGTGTAATCCCTGACCTTTCTTAACATATTTTCCGCAATACGCATGGTGCCTCTTGAACGACGAGCCAATTCGTACTCCGCTTCCTCATCAATTTTCACGGGAGGCTGCATCCGCTGGCTGAGCCGATTGATAGCGATCTGAATTTCCTCCGGTGCGTAATAATCGAGATGGATGCGCGTTCCAAAGCGATCTCGAAAGGGCCCCCCTAACAATCCCTCACGCGTAGTTGCGCCTACGAGGGTGAAATGGGCGAGCGGTACGGTAATAATATCCGCGGCAGGTCCCTGACCGATGGGTAAATCTATCTTGTAATCCTCCATTGCGGGATACATTGATTCTTGAACATAGCCCTTCATACGATGGATCTCATCAATGAAAAAGATTGCCCGTTCTTCGAGGGTAGTTAACATTGTCGCAAGGTCCAAACGTTCCATCATGGGACCAACTGCTGACTTGAAGCTGCTTCCCATTTCGTTGGCAACAATCCGAGCCAATGTCGTCTTACCGAGTCCGGGCGGTCCCACAAAGAGAATATGTGCTAATGCTTGATCCCTACTTTTGGCAGCTTCGATATGAATACGCAGCTGCTCTTTAATCTTCTCCTGTCCGATGAATTCATCAAGGGTCTGCGGTCTGAGGTTATATTGGTCGCTCGCTAACTCTTCGATATCCGATTCGCTGAGAAGGGTTTGCATCTCTTTATCTGTATTCATGAGCTAGACTCACTGATTTAATCGAGCAAGAGCCAACCGGACCAAATCCTCCGGTTTTGCTTTGGGACCTAAGATTTTCTGGGCATCTGTGATTGCACGTTCTGCTGCGGCTTCGTTGGCTCCTAACCCCATCAACACCTGTACCCCCGCCTCCGTATGCTCTTGACTGCCAGCCTCTTCAACCTTGGCATCAAAGTGAATCTTACGAACAGTATTTTTGAGTTTCATAATCATGAGTTGCGCAAGCTCTTTATTGAGGCGTGGTACTCGCATCAGAGTGGAGTGATCGCCATCGCGGATTGCACGCTGGAATTCAGGAGGGGAGAGTTTTGAGACGACATTTAACGCTAAGGCGGGGCCTACCCCTTTTACCACCAGGGCGGTTTCAAAGATTGTGAGTTCATCCGGTGACGAAAATCCGTAGAGCTTGACTTCGTTTTCGCGGCAGTGATAGTGCGTATAAAATTTGATTTCGGATCCAACTTCTGGCAACTGCGATTTTGTGTTCTCCGGTATTTCGACGCTGTATCCGACTCCGTTGACATCAACCGTGACCTGTTTTGATCCATTGACTGCTAAGATGCCCTTTACGAACGCAATCATGACTGTTTGAGCCTTTCGCGCAGTTGAAGTATTTTATGGGAACGTGCGTGACAAATGGCTACGGCAAGCGCATCTGCCGCATGATCCGGACGAGGAATCTCTTTGAGCCTGAGCAAAAGCTTAACCATCTCTTGGACCTGACGCTTGGGTGCTTTACCGTATCCAACAACCGCTTCCTTGACCTGAACGGGCGGATAGTTATAGAGCCGCCGATTTGTATTCGCGGCAACCAACTTAATCACACCTCTTGCCTCTCCCACAGCGAATGCGCTGCTCACGTTTTTGCTGAAGAAAAGGTCCTCAAGCGCAAAGAATTCCGGTTGATATTTGCCTGCCAGCTGAATCAGTTCGTCATAGATGGCTTTCAAACGTTGGGTAGATTCATCCTTGGGCGATGTCTGGATGCAGCCGAAATCAATCAGGCTAAACGTTGATGATTCCGCTTTAATGAAGCCATAGCCAGTATTTGCAATTCCGGGATCTATTCCAAGGACGATCATTATTAAGAGGGAATCAGGCTGCAGCTTCTAAAATATCATCGGCGATATCGAAGTTTGCATAAACTTTCTGGACATCGTCGCTATCTTCCAGCGCCTCCATCAACCGCAGCATCCGTTCCGCTTCCTTACCTTCCGATTTCACTGTGCTTTGGGGAAGCATCGTCAATTCAGCTTCAATAATTGTAGCGCTGGCTTCCTCAACAGCCTTTCTAACATCCTCAAAATTTTCAGGCGACGTGATAATTTCAAGGTTCTCGTCTTGAACCGTCATATCCTCTGCCCCCGAATCCAGCGCAATCATAAATAGCTCATCTTCGTCAATACTGTGCTTTTCTATGATCATCCAACCCCGCTTATCAAACAACCATGAGACGCAGCCGGGTTCTCCCATATTTCCACCATGTTTACTTAAGATATGTCTAATATCCGCGATCGCTCGGTTCCTGTTATCGGTTAAGACATCGATCATGATCGCAACGCCACCGGGTCCATATCCTTCATATACAATTTCTTCATAATCCACACCATCAAGTTCTCCTGTGCCGCGTAGGATTGCCTTGTCGATTGTATCGTTCGGGACATTCTTTGTTTTTGCGGCTAATACTGCAGACCTCAGACGCGGATTGACGTGGGTGTCGGCGCCGCCGATTCGTGCTGCAACCGTAATTTCCTTAATTAGCTTGGAGAAGAGCTTTCCACGCTTCGCATCAACAGCAGCCTTGCGGTGTTTAATTGATGACCATTTTGAATGACCTGACATTTTGTCCTCTCCTATCCATAGAATCTAGCGTATTTTAGCATACAGGTAAGGTAGATGCAAGGAAATTGTATTGTCATTTGTGACAGGGATTTTTCGACATAAAAAAAGCCCCAATCAAGAGATTGGAGCTTGATTTAAGATTCCCGGCAACGACCTACTTTCCCACGAGGTTACCCTCGAAGTATCATCAGCGCTGAAGGGCTTAACTGCCGTGTTCGAAATGGGTACGGGTGTTTCCCCTTCGCTGTTATCACCGGAAAATATATTAATCGATTTATTCCATAAAATTTTGACAGTTGTATAGATTTGAAAAATAGCTATAGAGTAAAGTTATCAAGCCCTCGGCTTATTAGTACCAGTCAGCTAAACAGTTCACACTGCTTACACCTCTGGCCTATCAACCTCCTAGTCTCGAAGGAGCCTTACCAGATTAACTCTGTAGCATATCTAATCTTGAGGCGAGCTTCACGCTTAGATGCTTTCAGCGTTTATCTCTTCCGAACATAGCTACCCAGCGGTGCCGCTGGCGCGACAACTGGCACACTAGAGGTTCGTCCACCACGGTCTTCTCATACTAGCGGCAGGTCCTCTCAAATATCCTACGCCCGTAACGGATAGGGACCGAACTGTCTTGCGACGTTCTAAACCCAGCTCACGTACCACTTTAATGGGCGAACAGCCCAACCCTTGGGACCTGCTGCAGCCCCAGGATGTGATGAGCCGACATCGAGGTGCCGAACCGCGCCGTCGCTGTGAACGCTTGGGCGCGACCAGCCTGTTATCCCCGGAGTACCTTTTATCCGTTGAGTCACGGCCTTTCCACACAGAACCGCAAGATCACTAAGCCCTGCTTTCGCACCTGCTCGACATGTCTGTCTCGCAGTCAAGCTCCCTTGTGCCTTTACACTCTACGCACGGTTTCCAATCGCGCTGAGGGAACCTTAGGGCGCCTCCGTTACATTTTGGGAGGCGACCGCCCCAGTCAAACTACCCACCTGACACTGTCTTCGATCCGGATAACGGATCAGAGTTAGAATCTCAATGCAGCAAAAGTGGTATTTCAAGGTCGACTCAACTGAAGCTGGCGCCCCAGTTTCACAGTCTCCCACCTATCCTACATAGGCTACATTAAAACCCAATATCAGGCTGTAGTAAAGGTTCACGGGGTCTTTCCGTCCTGTTACGGGTAACCGGCATCTTCACCGGTATTACAATTTCGCCGAGTCTCTCGCCGAGACAGTGTCCATGTCGTTACGCCATTCGTGCAGGTCGGATTTTACCCGACGAGGAATTTCGCTACCTTAGGACGGTTATAGTTACCGCCGCCGTTTACCTGAAGCTTCGGTTCAGAGCTGCCGGGCGAACCCTTGACTCTTCCCCTTAACCATATGGCACCGGGCAGGCGTCAGTCCCTATACATCATCTTACGATTTTGCAGAGACCTGTGTTTTTAGTAAACAGTCGCACGGACCACTTCACTGCGGCTTCTTTCGGATTGGCATGCGTGATGCATCTCCTACTAAAAGCACCCCTTCTCCCGAAGTTACGGGGTCATTTTGCCGAGTTCCTTAGCGAGAGTTCTCTCGAGCGCCTTAGGATTCTCTCCTCGCCTACCTGTGTCGGTTTGCGGTACGGACACCATTACGCGTCCACTCGAGGTTCTTTTCTTGGCAGACAACTAGACCAGTTTGTATCCTTACGGAATCCCTATCACCTCTCAGAGTAGTGAGACTCCGGATTTCCCTGAAGTCTCCTCTGTCGGGCTTAGCCCAGCACATCCATCCGCTGGTAGGTCCTAATGCCTGCGTCTCCCCTAGCTTCGTCCTTGTAATGGTGGTGCAGGAATATTATGCCTGCTACCCATCGCTTACGCCTTTCGGCCTCAGCTTAGGATCCGACTAACCCTGGGTGGAATTGCCTTGCCCAGGAACCCTTAGGCTTTCGGCGAACAAGCTTCTAACTTGTTTTATCGCTACTCATGCCGGCATAATCACTTCTAATTGGTCCAGCGTATCTTTCGATCCACCTTCGTCCTACTATAGAACGCTCCCCTACCACTTCAACCCCGCTGTCGGCGAACCGGCACGTGGGTCAAAATCCGCAGCTTCGGTAACAGGCTTAAGCCCCGAGAATTTTCGGTGCAAAGCCACTTGACCAGTGAGCTATTACGCACTCTTTAAATGAATGGCTGCTTCTAAGCCAACATCCTGGCTGTCTGGGCAACGACACATCCTTTACCACTTAGCCTGTATTTGGGGACCTTAGCTGGCGATCTGGGCTCTTATCCCTTTTGTCAGTAGAGCTTATCCCCTACTGACTGACTCCCATGCTTTAGCCAATGGCATTTGCAGTTTAACTGGAGTTGCTAACCTGGTGGGGCCGCTAGTCCAATCAGAGCTCTACCACCACTGGCAAACACATGAGGCTAGCCCTAAAGCTATTTCGGGGAGAACCAGCTATCACTGGGTTTGATTAGCCTTTCACTCCGATCCACAGGTCATCCCCCAAGTTTTCAGCCTTGGTGGGTTCAGGCCTCCACATACTTTTACGTATGCTTCACCTTGCCCATGGATAGATCACCCAGTTTCGGGTCTACTCCATGCAACTGAATCGCCCTATTCAGACTCGCTTTCGCTACGGCTACGCTCCATAAGAGCTTAACCTTGCTACACAGAGTAAGTCACCGGCTCATTATGCAAAAGGCACGCAGTCATGCATGTCTCGACGAATCGAGACTTAGCACTTCCACAGCTTGTAGGCTGTACGGTTTCAGGGACTATTTCACTTCCCTAGCGGGGGAACTTTTCACCTTTCCTTCACAGTACTTCTTCACTATCGGTCGCCAAGTCATATTTAGCCTTAGGAGGTGGTCCTCCTAGATTCCTACAGGTTTAGGCTATCCCATAGTACTTGGGAATAACGTTGAGGAAGCCAATTTCTTTTTGCTCACGGGACTATTACCCTCTTTGGTTGTCCTATTCCAGAATCATTAAGCTAAGAATTTGGTTTATAACTTCCCGGTTTGGCCATACCCAAACCCAACGCTACCCCACAACCCCAGGTATACAACGTATATGGACTTTAACATATACCCGGTTTAGGCTATTCCCTTTTCGCTCGCCACTACTGGGGGAATCGATTTTTCTTTCTGTTCCTCAGGTTACTGAGATGTTTCACTTCTCCTGGTTAGCCTCCCGGCGCATGCCGGGATGACAGGCAAAGCCTGCCCGGTTTCCCGATTCGGGGATCTCCGGATCAAAGTTTACTAAACAACTACCCGAAGCTTATCGCAGTTTGTCACGCCCTTCATCGCTACCTGGCGCCAAGGCATCCACCGTCAGCCCTTAGTAGCTTGATAAATACTTTTTTAGAAGCCGAATTCTCAAATCTATACAATTGTCAAAGATCAGAAGCTGTTATGCTTAGTGGAGATGAGCGGAGTCGAACCGCTGGCCTTCTGCGTGCAAAGCAGACGCTCTCCCAAACTGAGCTACACCCCCACATAGAGTTGGTGGGCTTATCTGGAATCGAACCAGAGACCTCGCGCTTATCAGGCGCGCGCTCTAACCGCCTGAGCTATAAGCCCCTAGCACAATAAAAGATGCGTTCTATGAAAGCCAAATAGTTATCCGTTATGCACAATTCAACGAGCTCGGGCATTGAGTTAATGCCCTTGACTCCTTAGAAAGGAGGTGATCCAGCCGCAGGTTCCCCTACGGCTACCTTGTTACGACTTCGCCCCAGTCATCGGTCTCGCTTTCGCCAGCTGCCTCCCGAAGGTTAGCCCACCGTCTTCGAGCGCTACCGACTTCCATGGCGTGACGGGCGGTGTGTACAAGGGCCGGGAACATATTCACCGCGACCTGCTGATTCGCGATTACTAGCGATTCCAAATTCATGCAGTCGAGTTGCAGACTACAATCCTAACTGAGGTCGGCTTTTTGGGATTTGCTCCACCTCGCGGTCTTGCTTCCCTCTGTACCGACCATTGTAGCACGTGTGCAGCCCAGGGCATAAGGGCCATGCGGACTTGACGTCATCCCCACCTTCCTCTGGCTCGTCACCAGCGGTCTCACTAGAGTCCCCAGCATTACCTGATGGTAACTAGCGACAGGGGTTGCGCTCGTTGCGGGACTTAACCCAACATCTCACGACACGAGCTGACGACAGCCATGCAGCACCTGTCACGCTGTCCAAAAGGAAAGCCATATTTCTATGGCGGTCAGCGCGATGTCAAGCCCTGGATAAGGTTCTTCGCGTTGCTTCGAATTGAGCGACATGCTCCACCGCTTGTGCGGCCCCCCGTCAATTACCTTGAGTTTTAACCTTGTGGCCGTACTCCCCAGGCGGGGTACTTAATGCGTTAGCTACAGCACAGGAGGAATCAATACCCCCTACACTTAGTACCCATCGTTTACGGCTTGGACTACCGGGGTATCTAATCCCGTTCGCTCCCCAAGCTTTCGTGTACTCAGCGTCAGTGTCGGACCAGAAAGCTGCCTTCGCCATAGGTGTTCTATAAGATATCTACGCATTTCACCGCTACACCTTACATTCCACTTTCCTCTTCCGTACTCAAGCCACACAGTATCGAGCGCAGTTGCTTGGTTGAGCCAAGCCATTTCACACTCGACTTATGTAACCGCCTACACACGCTTTACGCCCAGTAAATCCGGACAACGCTTGCCCCCTACGTATTACCGCAGCTGCTGGCACGTAGTTAGCTGGGGCTTTCTACTATGGTACCGTCAAGCTAGCGGGCTTATCACCCGTCAGCGATTCTTCCCATAACACAGAGGTTTACAATCCGAAGACATTCATCCCTCACGCGGCGTCGCATCGTCAGGGTTTCCCCCATTGCGAAATATTCTCGACTGCAGCCTCCCGTAGGAGTTTGGGCAGTGTCTCAGTCCCAATGTGGCTAATCATCCTCTCAGACTAGCTACCCATCGTAGCCTTGGTGAGCCGTTACCTCACCAACTAGCTAATAGGACGCAGGCTCATCTTTGAGCGGCAGATCCGAAGATCCCACCTTTCATTGGGTATCCCGAAGGAATTCCAATCGTATACGGTATTAGCGGCCCTTTCGAACCGTTATCCCTATCTCGAAGGTAGATTGCCTACGCGTTACTCACCCTTTCGCCACTTTCCTCAGGGGCCGAAGCCCCTGATTCTCGTACGACTTGCATGCCTAATCCACGCCGCTAGCGTTCGTCCTGAGCCGGTATCATACTCTCCAATAAGTCTTGAAGAAAACCCAGTCTAATAAAATTAGGTAGGATTTTCTAAGTCGACAGGAGGACTTTGTACAATATACAAGCCCTATCATATGCTATCAAAAAACGTAGCGCGTAACAGAAACTATTTAGCTTTCAAAGAGCATCTTTTAATCCTCCTCAACGGAGGCAGGTGGAATTATAGCATACCCTATCCACCCTGTCAAGAGAAAACAGAAGTTTTTTTCGTATTTAGGACAAATCTTCTGCATGGCTGGATAAACCGCCACTAACCGCCGGCACAAAATGGATATTCGCCTCCTCGGCTATGGGCTGATGCATCCCTTCCCGGGTCATAACACCATCAATGTATACTGAGATGCTGGGACGAATCCGATCGCCATCGCAGAGCCGATCCTTGAAGCCGGGGTGGGCTGCTTCAAGATTATTGACCACTTCCCGTAGTGTTTTTCCTTCCACAACGACTTGATTCGCACCGTTGGTTAGTTTCTGCATGAGTGAGGGGATTGCAATTGTTGGCATGGTATGAAAAACCCTCCGTATAAAATAGATCAGGGATATAAGGCAAACGCAGCACCCTATATCCCTGATTGTAGTTTGAGGTCCACCCGATTTAATTAATCGGGCGGTCCCAAAGTGCTAAAATTTACGACGCCGCAGTTAGATCTTGCCCATCGCTTGAAGGACACGCCCTGGCGACATTGGCAGTTCTTTCATCCGGACGCCGATTGCACGATAGACTGCATTTGCAATGGCAGCGGGTGGCGCGATGATTGGCGTTTCGCCGACACCCCTAACACCGTATGGGTGACCGGGGTTAGGAACTTCAACGATAACGGCATCAATCATGGGCAGGTCAAGACAGGTGGGTATACGGTAATCGAGGAAACTGGCGTTGGTCATCTCGCCCTTTTCGTTGTAGATGTATTCCTCGTTCAAAGCCCAACCGATACCTTGAACAGCCCCACCCTGTATCTGTCCTTCGACATAGCTGGGGTGGATAGCCTTGCCAGCGTCTTGGGTCGCAGTGTATCGCAAGATCTCAATCTTGCCGGTATCCGGATCGACTTCCACATCAACAACGTGTAGACCGATTGAAGGACCGGGTTGGTTTGGATCTGCCGTGCCACGTCCAACGACGGGACCGCCAGTTTCATCCAACCTCGCTGCTAGACCTTTGAAGTCGATCTCTTGTTCTTGTCCGTTGACGGTACTGAATATGCCATCGCCAAATTCCACTTCTCCCGCATCGACTTCCCACAGTTTCGCAGCACGTTCAATCATCTGTTGCTTGACATCCTGTGCGGCTTCATAAGCGGCATAACCGGTAGCAAACGCGGTACGGCTACCGCCTGTTACAGCGGTGTAACCCACAGAATCGGTGTCAGCCACGGTAGGCGTGACAGACTCAGCGGGAATGCCGAGCACTTCTGCAGCTTGCATTGCAATCGATGCGCGTGTGCCGCCGATATCGGTTGACCCTTCGACAAGACTGATTGTCCCATCGGCAGTTACGTTAATCACGACACTCGATTTCATACCGAAGTTGGGCCAATAGCCGGAAGCAACGCCACGTCCCCGATTCTCACCTTCAAGCGGTGCAGAGTAGTGGGGATGATCCTTTGCAGCTTCAACCGTTTCGACGAAACCGACATGCGGAGTCGGAGGACCATCAATCCGAATATCCCCCTCTTTAGCACTATTGAGGACACGGAATTCGAGTGGATCCATCCCGATCTTCTCACAAATCTCGTCAATGACAGTCTCTGCGGCGAATGCAGCATTTGTTGCGCCGGGCGCACGGTATGCGGCGGTCTTGGGCTTATTGACGACCACATCATACCCATCAACCGTTCCATTCTCCACCTTGTAGGGCGAGAAAACGCAGAACGACGCTGCTCCAACGGGTGAACCGGGGTACGCACCGGCTTCAAATGCGAGATAGGCTTCCGCAGCGGTGATCCGTCCATCGTTCGTTGCACCCATCTTCACCCGTACGTAGGAACCGGGGGTTGGACCTGTGCCTTCAAAGACATCAGCACGACTCATCAGGACCTTGACAGGTTTACCTGTTTTCCTCGAAAGCATAGCGGCGATGGGCTTGATGTAGACATTAATCTTACCCCCAAAGCCCCCACCGATTTCCATCGGCACGACCTTAATTTTTGAGACGGGGTGTTGGAGAATTTCAGCCACTTGCTCTCGGACAGCGAATGCGCCCTGTGTACTACACCAGATTGTGAGGTGTCCGTCAGGGTTATACAGTGCGGTCGCATTGTGGGGTTCGATATAGCCTTGATGGACGGTCTCAGTCGTATATTCACGCTCAACGACCACATCAGCTTCGGCAAACCCTTTTTCGGGGTCCCCCTGTTTGTGCTGGAAGTGACTGGCAATATTGCTCGGCTTCTCGGACTTTTCCCCCATTTCATCGGTTCTCATGTCCTCGTGCAAAAGCGGTGCATCTTCCTTCATTGCATCAAGCACTTTGATCACCGGCGGCAGCACCTCATACTCAACATCAATTAGCTCAAGCGCCTCTTCTGCCGTATGGGGGTCAATCGCCGCAACCGCTGCGACCTGATGTCCTTTGTAGAGCGCCTTGTCGCCAGCCAGCACGTTATCTTGGAGATCTTTCACACTGGCTGCACCTTCTCCAAGATCTGCTATCTTATCTTCAACACTCGGAAAATCTTTCGCTGTTACAACCGCTCTGACGCCGGGATGGGCTTCTGCGCGGCTGGTATCAATCGACTTAATCCGTGCATGAGCGTGTGGGCTACGCAGCACCTTACCGTGTAACAATCCAACAGTTTGGTAATCCGCGCCATATAGGGCGCGACCCGTAACCTTATCAACGCCATCGTGGCGAATGGGACGAGTCCCAACGACTTTGTAGTCTTTCTTTTCTGCCATTATGCACTTACCTCCTAAGACGTAGTTTGCGCTGCATCTTGGACAGCACGTACAATTTTATCATATCCGGTACAACGACACAGATTGCCCGCTAACCAATAGCGGATTTCGTGTTCGGTTGGATTCGGATTTTGGTCTAACAATGCCTTTGCCGCCATGATAAATCCGGGCGTACAAATACCACATTGGAGGGCAGCATTTTCTAAAAACGCATCTTGGATTGGATGTAGCTGGTCTGGCTCGGCGAGTCCTTCAATTGTCTCAAGCGATTTCCCTTCGAGTTCTGCACCAAGCACGAGACACGAATTGACCAGTCGCCCATCAAGAATCACGCTGCAGGCACCGCAGTTTCCATTATTGCAACCTTCTTTGGCACCTGTCAGATGGAGTACATCTCGCAAGACTTCAAGCAAGCTCTGGCGAGGTTCGCATAAATATTCAACTGCTTCACCGTTAATTGTTGTTTGAACGTGGACTTTTCTAGGCATCTATTTTTATGCCTCCTTCACTCGTTGAATTGCACCGTTTAAGGCACGACGTGTCAACACACCGACAAGGTGTGTTCTCTGTTCAGCCGTTCCACGCATATCGCTGATTGGACTCGCAATCGCCTGTGCTGCTTCGGCAGCAGCGTTAATGGCTTCGTCGGAAATTTCCTTTCCAGCGAGTGAGGCACCAGCTTCTTCGGCGAGAAGTGGTGTTGGTGCAACAGCGGCAAGCCCGATCCGCGCGGAGACAATAGATGTCTGCGTATCGTCGAGCACAACGGACGCACCGGCACCGACCACAGCGATATCCATCTCATTACGTGGGATAAAACGGAGGTAAAACGAACTGGAATTTTTCGGTGGCGGTGGCACCTTGAATGAAACAAGAAGCTCACCATTATCCAAAACGGTCTGTCCCGGTGCTGTGCAGAACGCCTCTGCCGGAACCTCGCGCGTGGATCCATTTGGGCCAGCGATGACGCAAATCGCTCCCAACACTATCAACGGCGGTATGGTATCTGCAGCGGGAGAGGCATTACACAGATTACCCCCAACGCTTGCCCTACCTTGGATCGCGGTTCCGCCGATAATCTTGGCAGCATCAATTAGTCCAGGATATGCGGCAGAGATTGCATCATCCGCGTAGATTTCATGACAGGGAACAGCCGCACCGAGCTCTAAACCGGTGTCAGGGGAATATGAAAGCACGTTAGTTTCAGGAAGGTCCTTGATGTCCACCATCCGTTCCAACTGCCGCCGGTTCTCCCGAACCATAACGATGAGATCTGTTCCGCCGGCCAAGGGTTTTGCTTGATCACCTTTTTCGGCGAGCAAGGAGGTAGCTTCAGCTACAGTTTTTGCGGGAACATATTCAAACGCTCGCAAAGTATCAATCTCCTTTCAAAGTGAGAGGTTTTATTCACGCTAAATACCCTACATGGGTATTGGAAAACTTAGTAAATAGATATTGCACACTTTATCTTAATCAAAAGTGTCTGAAATGTCAACAGAAAAAATCTATAACTTTCGGATGAAAGTTATTAGGATTGGAAACGGGCAGCCTGCGGTGTGAATCCCCACGAGATATTACAACATAGTTGCCCCTACAATCAAGCCAATCACGCAAGCAATTGCGGTCAATGTGCGCTTTTCGGCTTTGAGTGCACGAGAGATAGAGAAGCGATGTACAGAAGGGTTGGCATACCTGCGAAGCCGGGGAATGAATCTGGGAACGACCGTATAGTAGGTCTGGTATGCTGCTCCGCAAAAATTCCGTAGGTATGTTTCTTCGGCGGCGATAATCGGGAGGTATTGGATAAAATATCCAACCAGCAGCACAATAATCATCCAGTAAACATTGGCGATAATGCAGACACCGAGGCTGAGCAACAGATTTCCCAAATAGAGCGGATTGCGGACATGCGCGTAGGGTCCGGTTGTAACAAGATTACTGGCAGCGCTTAGGGTCCGCGAACGGGTCGCCCCACCGGCATAGCCTACTGCCCATAGCCGCAAGAGTTCACCAAGAACCAGAGGGAGCGAACCCGCCAGCGCGGAAGACAATGTGGGACGGGCATAATAGACTACGATTAATATGAATGGAACCGCGGTGAGACTGCGTAACCGAAAGAGTCGGCGCCCAATCGCGAGGGTGAAGCGCGAGGCACGAGACGTGGTAGATTTGACCATCCTGAACAGCTCCTGAATGTCTCGCTCCCTGGATTTACTTAGGCATTTTCCAAATCAGGACGCCTCCGACAGCCGCGTAAAGCAGATTCGCCCCCCAACAGGCGACAATTGGCGGCAATTTCCCGTTTTCACCGAGTCCTTCAAGCGTTGCGAGTGAAATTCCCCAATACATAAATACCAGGAAAAAGGCAACGAGCAGCCCAGCAAAAAATCCGGCACCACCAAAGCGAATCGAAATTGGGGCACCAATTAGGATTACAACAAACGCTGCAAAAGGATACGCTATCTTATGGTGCATTTTGACCTCCTCACGCCGTGTCGTCTGCCCCGCCATCTCTTTGTATTTCATCTGCCGTCGCAACTCGCCAATAGTCATCGCCCGTAGATCTTTATTGCTCCCTGCGAAACGCTCCGGTTCCTCTGCCCGCTTGATCTGTTTTGTTACAAACGGTTCAAAAGCGGTCTCGGACGCTCCTTCAAAATGCCGGACATATCCCTTTGACAAGTTCCACTGGTTCGGTGACCATGTGACTGAGTCTGCAAAGATCTCCCGACTGAGTTCGTCATTTTGATCCAATTCATAAATCGTCATCCGATCTATTGTCCCATTTTCCAAATCCAGATTCTGGATGTAGAACAATCGATTGTGCTGCCCTTTGAAGAGTACATTTCGGCTCCGACGCAAGCGGATTTTCTTCTGGAGCTGATTGGCGCGATGAAAGGCAGGTGAAGCAACCAAATTATAGAAAACTACAAAACCTATGCAGACCAAGAGTATGGTTGCGAGGATCGGAATGAGAAGGCGGTAAATGCTAACTCCAGCGGTTTGCATCGCAGCTAGTTCGTTGTTTTGAACCTTCCGCCCAAAAACGAAGAAAACGGAGAGAAAACTGGCTAACGGAACCACCTCTATAATCCGTCGAGGGGCTTGCAAGAGCACAATCTGGACCGCTGTGAGATAAGACACTTCCTCATCAAAACGCTTGATATCTTTATCGAGTAACCGAACGATAATGACCAGCGCAATGAAGAAGGTAAGTGCTAACGCAAATGTCCTCAGATATTCAATTAAAACGTATCGTTCAAGAATTCTCATACTTCGACTCGACTAAAAGGATTAGGAACAATTTATTGGTGAATGTGTCCAATGCCAGTGATTTACGCTTGGTAGCTGTCGATCTATACCCGTGTTCTTTGCTATCAGGACTTACGCACATTCAGCACGCAGCGCGCGATTTTTTCTTTTTAACCCCCTAGGATGTACCACTTATCAGGGGGATTTATGGACCAACTGCGTAAGTCCTCTCTATAAAGATCGAGACTCCGCATTAGTCTGATTCCCCGACCTCCCGGGGTTCTGTATTTTGAAAGGAAGGTGGCGGCTTCTCTTCTGGGTGTTGCTGGGTTTCCAATTTGCCCTCCAAGATCACTCGCATTGCACATCCACAACCCAATAACCCGATAACAAGGTTTGGCAGCCAAATTGCGAAACCGGCGGGAAGCACACCACTGCGGCCCGTATCCTGGCCAACCTGTAGCAGCAGGTAGTATACAAGAACAAGCCCAAGTCCGATACCAAATCCTACCATCTTGCCACTCCGCTTTACAACCAAACCGAGAGGCACACCAATTAGACCGAATACAAAACAGGCGAATGGGATCGAAAATTTCTTGTGATATTCAACCTGTGCATATCGCAACCTATCCAAGTGAGGTTTGGTTTCGTTTTGGGTTAGGCGATTTTCAAGTTCGCTGATATGGTTTTTCAGTTTAGCGAGCGGCATATTTCGGCTACTCTTGGATTCAAACTCTGTCCGTTCCAGCGTCTCTGTAAAGTCAAGGGCGATCTGATCTTTAGCAAAAGCGGTTATGCGAAAACCGTTATCGCTATCGAAAACGGGCTCATAAGTAACCCCATCATAAAGTGTTAACCACGCCTGGCCGTCTTTAAATCCGACCGTAGCTTCTTTTGCGTTAACAAAGCGTGGTTGACCGGGCCATATTGAATCCCATACCTTCACATCCTGTAGACGACCGGTAGCCGGGTCGGTTGATTCGTATAGCCAGAGCTTTCCCTCGCGTTCTAACTCTTTCATTACCACTCCCTCTTCGAGGACAATAGCGGAGTGCCGTCTACTTATGTCATGCTTCAACGAAACGTAAGCGATGTTACCCCGCGGGAGTGCATAATCCATAAAAAAGAAGTCAAAAATGCTGAGTACGGTAGAAATAGCCAGCAGGGGCACAAGGATTTGGTGGAAGCCGATACCGTGGGCTTTCATGGCGGTGATCTCGTTATCCGTTGAGAACCTGCCAAGTGAGAGCAAAATCCCGACGAGCGTAGCCATGGGAATGGTTACAACGAGGGTCGCTGGCAGCACATAGATCAACAATTGAAACAGATAGTGGGGACTTACACCTTTGCTGACGAAAAGCTTAGTTAATCTGAAGATTTCGTCTAGCAATAGAATGGAGGTAAAGCAGATAAGTGCTAAGAGGAAAGGAGGGAAAAATTCCTTGAGGGTATACCTTGTTAAAATTTTCAAGCCCGTCTAACTCCGGTGGTAAATTCCGCTTTGTACCAAAGCGAAGGATATTTGTCTTTAATTTTACCCTATGTTACAGGATCTTAGCAAGCGATTATAAGGCGAATCTTCAAATCGTCAAAAAAAAGTGACTGATTCCGTTCTAACTCCAGTGCGGTTTTTAAATTTTTGTTGACAATTTTGTGGAAATACCTTATAGTATGCCCCAATATATTCGGTAGAAGAGGTAATTTTCATACAACATCTTGTGCGGATTGAACTGAATACTTGTCAGCCCCTCTTCTACATACATATAACCTACGTTTCGACCTATCCCCAACCGATTCTAAATCGTTAGCCAAGTTCACTGTTGCGCGGTGTGAAGCTTCAGACAAAGCAATTGATTGGGGACATACATATTGAAGCCCTTTTTTAAAAACCCGCTATCATGACATTTTCTATATCATTTTTTCGCTTTGAGGCTCCTCAATGACAAAAGTAGTCTATTTATTTTTAGTCTTATATCTCAGTCTTGGACCGCTCGCATTCCGTTCCGCTACCGCTCAAATTGAGAGCGCTGAGACAAATTCCCACCAACAGGCAGAACAGCTGGTTTCAACGCAATTCGAAGAATCCTCGACACCACGTAAAGCGACCCTATCAACCGACCCAGAAGATATATCCCGAATTGTGCAAATCGGCGGCAGAGTCAATCTTGCACCGACAGAAACCGTTAATGATATCATCTTAGTTGCAGGAGATGCAAAGATTCAAGGGCACGTGAAGGGTTATGTATTTGTATTTGGTGGAAATGCCAAAATTGAAAAGGGCGCGCAGCTCGCAGGCAAAGTAACAGTCGTTCTGGGCGAAATTGTTGGTAAAGAGGCTTTGCGGGAACATACAGACCATGGAGAGGAGGCCTATCAAGAAATCAATGGATTCAAACTGGCAACTGCAGCCGCTTCGTTAATGATGGACGGGATGCCAAAGGAGCTGTGGGGCGACCGGCAGTACGCACGGTTTGGTTGGGAATTGATGACCTTCATCACACTGACACTTGTCCATCTGCTGCTCGTACTAATATTTCCAGAACAGATAAATAATATGGCATCTACGATTTCTCATCGTCCAGTTGGAAGCACATTCCTCGGATTGATGATTCTGATAATCGTGCCCTATTTGTCGATCCTCCTCATCCTCTCGATTGCTGGCATTCCGTTTGCTCTGCTTTTGAGTGCCATTCTATTGCCGATAGCGATTTACGGAAAAACTGCAATTTTTCTCTCAATTGGGGGTACAATCTTCCCGCAACGATCGAATGTTGTCGCGGTCATTGTTGGATACTGGATTTATCGAATGGCAACGGTGGTTCCCTACCTGAGTATTCCAACTTTCATTATTGCAAGCACTATCGGGGTTGGCGTTAGTCTCCGAACGCTGTTTGGTCAGAAACCGATTGGGACTACCAACAACCCGCGCAGGGAGTATGCTCCCTCGAATTATCGTCGATAATGCTGGCGATATGCAAGGATTGTCCGGTATTACTACAATCCTAAGCATAGTTGGCTAACACCGAACTCTTCATCTGGTCACTAATTTGAGGTGTGCTCTTGCGATTGGATCATCCTGGATTTCTTTTTTTACTCCTGCTTCTGCCACTCCTCCTTTGGTATCTGGCTCGAAAAAATAGCGGGCGAATCCGCTTTTCCGATCTCAGCATCGGTCGCCAGATTGCACCTAGCTTCTGGGTCAGGTCTCTTCCGTTTTTAAATTTTGCACGATTTCTTGTTATTGTCTTGATGATTTTCGCGCTCGCCCGCCCACAGTCGTCCCATAGTCGTGAACAGATTACCTCCGAAGGTATTGACATTCTGCTCATCCTCGATATATCTGGAAGCATGCGCGCGGAAGATTTCAAGCCTGACAACCGTTTGCACGCGGCAAAGGCGGTCATCCACGAGTTCTTGGCTAACCGAAAGAATGACCGCATCGGACTGGTTGTTTTTGCTGGTGAAAGTTTCACACAGTGTCCCCTCACCTTGGATTATCGGGTTCTTGGAAATCTGCTTTTCAATGTCGAGATCGGTATGCTTGAAGACGGCACTGCCATCGGGGATGCCCTCGCCAATGCTACGAATAGACTACGTCATTCAACAACTAAAAGCAAAATTGCGATTTTGCTTACCGACGGAGAAAATAATGCGGGGACTATTGATCCATTGACCGCTGCCCAAGCTGCCAAAGCCCTCGCCATCAAGGTGTATACTATCGGCATGGGGAAAGAGGGTGGTGCGTTCATTCCGTACCATGATCCGATTTTTGGGTTGCAATACAGCCGAACTCGAACCTACGTTGATGAAGAAACGCTCAAACAGATCGCAGAGATTACAGACGGACGCTACTTTCGAGCGACCGATAATCAGAAATTATCTGAAATTTATGAAGAGATTAACCAACTTGAGACAACGAAGATTGAGGTGACAGAATACACGCGTTATAAGGAATTGGCAGCGTACCCCCTATTCCTGGCAACGCTCCTGTTGATGCTGGAGATTATCCTGTCAAACACACGCCTACGAAAAATCCCCTGAACGTGAAAGGCTGGCTCAATGGAAATTTACCGATGGGAAGGAAAGGGCTTTCGACAACTGGACCCGATGCGCTTTGAAGAAGAACGCGATCTTGAGGATCTACTTGAACAAGATCCGAACCTTCTGTTGGGAAATGAGCGTATCTGCATAATTAGCCGGCAAGTCCCCATCGGAAAATCTCAGAAAGTCGATCTCCTCGCACTTGACCGTCAGGGAAATTGTATCGTGATTGAGCTTAAGCGGGGCAGAGCGTCCCGTGCAGCGATCTCACAGATTCTGGAATACGCTGCAGCTGTGGCTAAATTTTCCTTCGCCGATATTGAGCGTTTTGCAGGACGCTGGTTTCAAGGACAGGGGCGCGAATTCACCTCGCTGTCAGCATTGCACAGCACGTTCTTTGGTTATGAATTGGGTGCAATGCGGATGTCTACCTTCAATCGGAAGCAACGGATGGTGCTTGTGTCCGAAGGCGTTGATGTGCGGGTCCTCGATATCGCTGAGTACCTACGGCGTATGGGCATCGACTTGACGTATATATCCTACTTTTCCTACCAAGCTCCCGACGAACTCCTGATCGCTACAAAGACAATCCTCGGCACCTCTGGGATTAAGGAGTCTCGCGCTACCTATCAGTACGCGCCCCGGCAATTTTTAACTCGCGAGCGTTTCCTTGCTACGCTTACCGAGAACGGAGAACTTCATCGGGTTGCGCAGCAATTCTTCGATTATGTGGAATCCTGCGGTGCGATTCTCCGTCCACGGATTGCCCAGATTCGTATGACAGTTGGGGGAAGATGGTGGATGGGGTCATATCCATCGAAACGAGCAAACCACTTCCGAATCGACGCTCACGGTGATTTCACCCCGAGGCAGATCGCCGAATGTCGATCGAATCTCGCCGATGTAACACCCAAGAAATTTGGTGTTTCGTTCAACATTATGTCTCCAGCCCACTTGGAATACGCCGTTGAAATTTTTGAACGCACACGGAACGCCATTTTAGAGGAGTAAAAGCGGAAAAAAAGCGGTCCCCCTTACGTTTCACGCATTACGCTTTACCCCTCACACGTTATTACATAGGATTTACGCATTTTAGCACGGAGCCAAATGTCGGGCCTTCAGACGTATGCCTTTCGGCATGGGTAGTGCGGGGCAAGATGCCCCGCCTACGATTCGCTGCGTAAGTCCTAATTATTTAGGATTTACGCAGTTGAATGCTCAACGCCCCCGATGCGGACATCGGGATTCAGAGCAACTTGTCCTGTGGCGATTCACCGCCGCAGGACACGATTCTCAACGCCCGATGAATCGGGCAACTACAGTCTGCGGTGCGTAACTCCTATTATTGTTTGGAGGAAATCATGTCAAATAAACTCAAGGTCGGCATTATCGGTACAGGAATCATTGGCAAAAGCCATGTGCGCGGTTATCAGTCCATGCGTGATGATGTTGAGATCGTCGCAGTCGCAGACATTGATGAATCTGAAGCAGGGCGGGTTGCTCAAGAGCACAACATTCCGCACGTTTTTCCCGACTTTCGCGACCTGCTGAGAATTGACGAAATTGATAGCGTAGATGTCTGTCTTCCCAATTTCCTGCACGCCCCGGTTACGATTGCAGCGCTCGAAGCGGGAAAGCATGTCTACTGTGAAAAGCCGATGGCAAGAACTGGTCCTGAAGCGATTGCGATGTATGAAGCAGCGCAGCGGACGGGGAAAAAATTGTCAGTCCAAATGGCAACCGTCTTCACCAAGGAAACTCGGACAGCCAAACGTCTTATCGAGGCGGAGGCACTTGGCAGCGTCTACTATGTGAAGACAAGCCACTATCGTCGCCGTGGGCGTCCCTATGTTGATGGCTATGCCACCCCTCATTTCGTTCAAAAAGAGAAAGCTGGGGGTGGCACACTGTTGGACACCGCCATCTATAACATGGCGCGCATGGTTTATCTGCTCGATAATCCGGACATCGAAACGGTAACCGCCTCCACCTTTCAAGAACTTGATATGGACGAAGAACGCCGACAGGACAGCGGCTACGATGTTGAGGAACTCGGCACAGGCTTTGTCCGTTTCAAAGGTGGGATCACGATGCTTGTGGAGGAGGCGTGGGCTGCGAACATGGATGGCGGTGAAGGCGATCGGATTATGGGATCGAAGGGTGGAATCAAGCTGAATCCATTTAGTTTCTACACAGACCTCTACGGTATGGATGCGGATGTAACCTTGGATATCGATGCTTATGAAAGGCGGCTGCGCTCTCTGGGTCAGATGGGAGATGGCTACGAGAGTTCACAGCAGCATGTTGTCTGGGGTCTATTAGGGCGTGTTGAGATGATCGATACCGGGGCAATCGGTCTGACTGTTGCTCGTATTACGGAAGCAATGTATCAATCTGCGGAACAGCGGAAAGAGATTGATTTCAGGTAGTAATAATTTTTCAACCTAACGGAGAGATTACACATTGACAGAATCTGAATATACCTATCAGCGAACCTATCGCGGTTCCTTAAAAGCAGTAATTCTGGACTGGGCGGGAACGACTATGGATTATGGGTGCTACGCACCTGCCGTAGTATTCGTTGAAGTCTATAAGCGGAAGGATGTTCCAATCACCATCGAAGAAGCGCGTGTACCGATGGGCGCGCACAAAAAAGTACATATTCGCAAGATTTCGCAGATTGAATCGGTGGCACAGCGATGGCAGGAAGCACATGGACGTAACGCCGATGAAAACGATGTTGAAGCGATGTTCCAAGAGTTTATCCCGCTCCAACTGGCTTGTCTCGCGGACTACGCGGATCTGATTCCTGGCACGTTAGAAGCTGTAGCAGCGTTCCGGAGTCGAGGACTGAAAATTGGCTCGACGACTGGATACCTGCGCGAAATGATGGAACTCCTCTTCAAAGAGGCTGGAGATCGTGGCTACACCCCTGACTCGACGGTTTGCGCGAGCGATGTGCCTGCTGGGCGTCCAGAGCCGTGGATGTGCCTGCAAAATGCAATGAATTTGGGCATCTATCCGATGGAGGCAATTGTCAAAGTGGGCGATACCCTTCCAGACATCGAAGAAGGGTTGAACGCTGGCATGTGGACCGTTGGCCTCGCCAAGACTGGCAATGAAATTGGACTCAATGAGCAGGAGATTGCAGATCTACCCCAAGATGTGCAGGAAGCCAAGTTAGCAGAGGCGTATCGGCGGATGTATCAGACCGGTGCACATTATGTGGTGGATGGGATTTGGGATGTGCCGCCGATTCTGGATCTGCTTGAGGAACGGTTACGCCACGGCGAAAGACCGTAATGGGGGGATGATAGATTGTAGAATTACCCAGCCATAGCCAACCCCCTAAATCCCCCTTATCAGGGGGACTTGATATGCAATCCCCTAAATCCCCCTTGGCAGGGGGATTATAGTGGATTCTAAAAATAAAGAGACACTTTCGCTCCCCGGTAGGTGCGGGGCGAAACCGAACCGCATACACACCGTTGGTTGGGTTGAAACGGCGCAGTTGGAAACAGCGCCTACCAATTTGGAGTGTTTCATTAATTCTAAGATCTACTATAAGGTCTATTTATTTTTCTGATCCGCTATCAATGGTCTGAGATATATGATCGATTCAATCTGACTTTTTTGGGAGAGCACATTATGACCAACGCAACCTATCGAGCGGGCATCATTGGGCTTGGTTTTATCGGCGCGGCAGACCAGGTCTCCGGGGACGCCCTCGGTCAGTATGTCAGTGGCCTCGACGGCACACACTTCGCCTCTCTGTCCAACCACCCCCGCGTCAATTTGGTTGCTGGCAGCAGCCGCGATGCAGGACGGAGGGAACGCTTTGCACAACGCGCCAGCGCAACGACCTATGCCGACTGGCGGGAGATGCTGGATAGAGAGACACTCGACATTGTTAGTGTCGCAACGTATGCGCCGGTACATGCAGACCCCACCGTTGGGTGCGCCAAACAGGGGGTCCGTGCTATCTATTGTGAAAAGCCGATAGCGACGCGACTCCCGGATGCGGAGCGGATGATCGAGGCATGTGACGAGGCGGGTGCGCTTTTGGTTCTCAACCATCAACGACGCTTTAACCTGAACCACCGACGGCTGCGAGAGCTTATCGCTGTGGATGGCTTAGGCGAACTGACCTCTGGGTCGTTGCAGTGGGGATCTGGCAGACTGGGAAATGTTGGCACGCATATGATTGATGCGCTGCTGATGCTCACGGGCAGAAAAATTGACGCGGTCTCGGCTACGCTCGATCTGGCTGGCAAACCCGATTGTCGGGGACCAGCATTTCGTGATCCTGGCGGTTGGGGTGTTATAAGATTGGAGGGCGGGATGATGATCACGGTGGACGCGGGGGACTATGCCACAGTTCCGGGACAAATCACCCTCAACGGCACTGAGGGACGCGCTACCTCCGATGGCAGCAGTATTACCCTTGAATACTGGGACGGGCGTCGAGAACATTGGGACAGCGCCAACGATGGTGTATCTGGCATGGACCGGGCTGTTTCCGAAATTGTGACGTGGCTTGATGATGGGCGCGACTTTCCGTATCCTGCCTCCGAAGCGGTCGATACGCTGGAAGCGATTGTCGGCTTCCACGCTTCACACGCCCGCAATGCGGCGTGGACAGAACTTCCGCTGTCGGGTCCAGACCGTGACCGCGAAGTCCTCAGTGGATAAGGGTGCGAAAGGAAATACCAATCCCGCAATAAAGGAAAAGAATATGGAGCACAGAGCAGTGAAGTTTCTAAAAGTTCTCTGTTTCCTCACGAGCATCATGCTCCCTTTTGTCGCCTGTCGCGGGGATAAGACACCTTCCACAGCAGAAACAATAGAAGATGCAGATTCAAACGAATCCATTGAAATCCCATCAAAAACCCCTCTGCCCCGCCTGCCTTCAAATATTGTACTGGAATCAGATCCAATCTCTGTCAGAAGTCAGAAGTATGATCCGCCCTCCACATACAACGAAGTGCCCTTCTTCGCGGACTTAGTCGCTGCTGGCAAACTCCCGCCGATCTCCGACCGCCTCCCCTTAGAACCGTTTGTGGTGGGACCGGGGGTGCTGAACTCCGAGAAGTGGCTTGATTGGGAGGTTGGTCGTTATGGTGGAACTATCCGTACCACTAACCTCAACGGTTCGATGCACGAAGTCGCGTTGGCGATGGGTATGACAATTCTTAGAGCGCCTGATCAGAGTACCAAGGATCCGCTTCCCGCTATTGTGAGTAGTTACGAGATTAGTCCGGACTTCACCCAATACACACTAACCATCCGCGAGGGGCTTAAATGGTCCGATGGCGTACCGGTTACCACCGAAGATGTGCGGATGACCTTTGAGCTTTACGGTGATGAGCGAATTTACCCAACCTTCCCCATCAAAGCCAGAACGTTGGGGCGTGCGGATGGCACCCCCGGAAAAGTCACTATCATTGATAATTTGACCTTCACCGTCACCTTTGATGCGCCCTACGGTCAATTCTTGGCGGAACTGTCTTCTTGGATTCCAGATTACACTCTGCTCTTTCGCCCCGCCCACTTCATCAAACGGTTCCATGCGGATTACACTGACATAGCAAAGATTCAACCGATGCTTGACGCGTTGGAGATTAGGACGTGGGAAGATCTCGTTATCCTCAAGGACATGCGCCACTGGGAGTTATACCGTGAGCATGGCGTTGGCGTTCCTTCATTGACTCCGTGGATAGCTGAGGAGGTCAACAGCTCGGTAGTCAGGGCGGTTCGTAACCCCTACTACTGGAAGGTCGATATCGCCGGCAACCAACTTCCCTACATCGACCGGGTCGAGGCGGAGGTCTCGAACCAACTCCAATCTATCATTCTGAAAACGGCTGCTGGGGAATACGATGTGGTTACCTCTTTTGCACAGATCAGAGAGATGCCTCTCTATCGGGAAAATGCGGAGCGTTCCAACATTAGGACGGTCCTCCACGGCTCAATTAACAACCCGCCGATCCTATTTCTTAATCATGACTACGACTATGAAACGGAAGGCAGCGTTTGGCAGCAACTTGTATCCGATCCACGTTTCGGCAGTGCAATAGCCAGTGCGATTGATAAGGAGGACGTGAACAATACGCTCTACTTCGGTCATTACACGCTCGATGGCTTCACCAAGGAGACCTTTGACCCGGATGCGTCTAACAGGCTGCTCGACGAAATTGACATGACCGAACGCGACGCTGACGGCTTCCGAAGCGCCCCAAATGGAAACCGTTTCGAGTTGACAATTACCACCGCTGAAGTCTCGCCGGATTTTCTCGGTTTGGGCGAACTCTTAAAAAACTATTTTGAGAATGTAGGGATTCGCACGACTCTTGACGTGATTGGCAGTTCGTTGTTCGGTCAGCGCATGAACGGCAATGAACTGATGGCTACCATCCATTGGAGCGACGAACCCATTTGGGCACCGGGCATCTCCGAGGACTATTGGCCCGGATTTAAGGGGCACTGGGCACCGATGTCGGAGATGTACTTCAACACGAACGGAGAATCCGGGCGAAAGCCCCCGGAGTATTTACAGGAGTTTTTCGACCTACATGTGGCTCGGAAGGTTGTTCCACCCCAATCAGAGATAGGGGAAGCGCTTTACGGCGATCTCGTGAATTGGTTTTCGAAGCACTACGTCACAATTTGGCCGGTTGGTAGAATGACAGTTCCGACCGTATATAACGCGGATTTAGGCAATGTGATTAAAGACGGATACCCTTTTGATCGTGCCTTGGATTACGGTATGGAGCAGCTTTTTTTTAGGACTCCGCAATAACAACACAGATTTATAGTGGACCTTAAAATTAATGAGACACTCCAAACCGATGCGGTTTCATGAAGATAAAAAAATGATTCGGTAATTTGCTATCGACACCAGCGCGGTCCGTTCCGAGACCAGGGTTGCAAACCGCGCCTACCGTATGTTTCGCGGAAAATCGGGATTACCGATTTATAGTGGATCTTAGAATTAACGAGACACTTCCAATACACAGCCAACCCCCTAAATCCCCCTTATCAGGGGAACTTGGGAAACTTCGCGCAGGTCGGAGTTGTTGGTAAATGTCCCTTTATTTTTAGAATTCACCATATTTAGGAGTTACGCACTTCAGTTCGTAGTCACGCAATGAATTGCGCGTCCGGACGGGCGATAAATCGCCCTACTACAAACCTAAGCCCTTACTGTAGTGGCACAATCAATGGAGCGTATCGGGGCAGGTCCCGATTTATCGGGATCCTCGCTTTCGCGGGAGATGCCCCTCCCACATCTATCAAGGATAAATCACCGAACTACAAGGGGTTGAGCGTTCAACTGCGTAAGTCCTATATTCTTAGAATTCACCATAGCATTCTTTGGGTAATCAGGGGAACCGTAGATAAAGAGATTGTCCACTTATGGCAGTATTCAAAGAAGAACAGAAGTTTAAACAACTCGTTCAAAAAATCGTTCCCCAAAGCAGATTAATTCAAATATGGCATTTAAGAGGCGGAAGTTCGGCGCAGATGACTGCGGTTGAGATTGAACGTCCTGATGGCCAAACGAGAAGAATGATTGTACGTCAACCAAGCGAAGGGACTCTGAAACGAAACCCGCAGGCAGCAGTAAACGAGTTCAGGCTTTTGCAAATAACGCGATCCTTGGGGTTAGCGACACCAACCCCTTATCATCTAGACGAATCGGGTCAGATCTTCGCAACACCCTACCTTATCATCGAATATATTGATGGCAAGCCGGAATTTGCACCCACGAATTTGGCTGATTATCTTCTTGAACTGGCGGTGCAGTTGGCTAAAATTCACAGTGTAAACTGCGGAGATCTGGATTTATCTTTCCTGCCCAAAAAGGCTAACAGATGTCCTGAGCTGTGTAGAAGTCGGCCGGCAGCCTTTGATGAATCGCTGGACGATATCCGAGATAGTTTGGCTTCCATTGGGTCATTATCGCAACGGAATCCATCCGTACTGCTACATGGCGACTTTTGGCCCGGGAATGTATTGTGTCGGGAGGAGAAGCTAGTGGCAGTAATCGACTGGGAGGATGCAACGCTAGGAAGTGCGCTCACTGATTTTGCTACCAGTCGATTGGACATTGGGCTGATATTTGGGATCGATGCAATGGAATGCTTCACACAGCACTATAAATCAAGGATGCCAATCGATTATACTAATCTTCCTTATTGGGACTTATGCGCTGCGCTACGCATCGCTCGCCTCGTTGGCTCGGACCTCACCAAGTGGGTAGCATTCTTTCGGTCTTTTGGTAGGCATGACATCACGGAACAGACGATGAAAGAAAATTATAGATCTTTCATCACTCAAGCATTTAGAAGGATTGTGGGTTGAATTGAGATTTGGAGCGAAGGCTAGTCAACTGCTCACACTAACAGTTGCGATTTAGCAAGGATATCAGACTATGAGAGCGTTCATCGTACGCAGGTTGATACTGATCATCCCCTTGCTTTTCCTGATCTCCGTCATCTCTTTTGCCACGATCTTGCTGCCGCCCGGAAGCTATGTGGAGACCTACGTACAGAACCTCGAACGCACCGGGTTCATCATGGATCAGGGGCAAATCGAGGCAATTTATAGGCAGTACGGTCTTGACCAGCCTGCTGCGCTGCAGTATGTTCTGTGGATGAGCAATTTTCTCCTGAAGGGCGAAATGGGGCGCTCCTTTATCTACCAACGCCCGGTGAAGGACGTTATTATGGAGCGGCTGCCGATGTCTGCAACTATCGCTATAGTTTCTTTGCTGGTCACTTGGCTGATAGCTATCCCTATCGGCGTTTATTCCGCGTTGAGGCAATATTCGGTCGGGGATTATGTCGCTACGATCATCGGCTTTGTCGGACTCGCTTTACCGAATTTTTTGCTGGCGTTGGCACTTGGGTATTGGGTATTTTCCAGTACGGGAAGGGCGATTACGGGTCTTTTTTCTATAGAGTACAAGGGGGCACCCTGGTCGATTGGTAAGTTCGCAGATCTATTGGGGAATATTTGGCTGCCTATTGTGGTCATTGCCAGTGCCGGGACTGCATCGCTGATCCGCATTCTTCGCGCAACACTACTGGACGAAAAAAACAAACAGTACGTTACCACCGCGCGGGCGAAAGGGTTGCCGGAGCGGCGGCTGATTATGAAGTATCCGGTTCGGGTCGCGATCAATCCGCTCATTAGCACCATCGGCTGGACGTTGCCCTTTATCGTCAGCGGCGAGATCATCGTTTCTCAAACGTTGGGTTTGGAAACGCTTGGTCCGGTACTCTTGGCGGCGGCTTTGGGGGAGGACATGTTTTTGGTGGGTAGCATTGTAATGATTTTGAGCAGTCTCACGGTTGTGGGCACTCTCCTTTCAGATATTTTGCTGGCATGGTTGGATCCACGTATTCGCTTTGAAAGGATTGGTGCGTAGCCAAGCCCCGATGAATCGGGACAGGCAGAATTCAAAACAACTGGGGCTGTACTAGTTCATTGATTCATTGCACTGAATTTTATGGATATATCGCATGTCTGGGGCAAAAGACATACATGTCGCCCCGCTGGGGCTTTGGGATATAGGATTCGGTTTGCTATAAACATGGCGCCCCGCTGGGGCTAAAGATATTCCTGCACTATACACATTACGCTCCACCGGGGCGCTGAGATCAGATACATCGGCATACTATAGACATATCGCTCCTTATGAAGATTAATTTATTAATTGGGTAATTTCCGAGCGATGTCCGGTGCGGTTGGAAACCGCACCTACCGGGTCTGGGGGAAATATAGAATTACCCGTTTTATTTCTTAAAACTCATTTGGAGCGAAAGCACATCTATCTTCCGAATTGTAGTGAACAACGATCGTTGTTCACTGTCAATCATTGGATTTTTTATACATTGTCCCTCTCGCTAGAGGTCGGGCAAGATGCCCAACCTACGGATATACGGGTCGATTATCGTACCGTACATAACTGAGGGGTGCTCGTAATTGTTGTCTGAATCAGGATTTCAGGATTTTCAGGAAAGCATGCCTGATGTGCGAAAATGGGATAAGGGGTGTTGGTTCAGTAAGTCCCGGGGCGAACGGAACGGACGCCTGATGTGTAGACGCATCGGCAGGCTATTAAACCTGTGGTGCCAGTGAGTGAGAGCGGCGTTCTCCATTGTTCACGGGCTCATTCATTGTTCTTATGTTCCCCCTTCGGCTGCACATGTCGCCCCGCTGGGGCTTTGGGGGATTTGTCTATCGGTGGGCTATAAACATGTCGCCCCGCTGGGGCTAAGTGAAACGATGAACCCATGGTGTTGACATCCTGACTCGTCGAGGCTGCTCGCAACGGCATTTCACGTATCACGTTATCAATAACTGCAAACGAGCACCAGTGGTTATTTATGAACGCCCCTCACATAACTGAGGGGTGCTCATAAATAGGTTAGAACTCGCACAGTTGAGCGTTTGAAGTGGTGTGTTCCATGATTGATAGCGTGATACCCGATGAATCCCCGACTTATCGGGACAGGCGGGCAACTACAGAAATCTTAAGTTGCTGCAGGGAACGCAGATCTGCGTTCCCTGCATAGGGGTTGGTCTTGCCAAGGCATCGGGCGAGGAGACCTCGCCCCTACGTTTGCTAAGTTGACTTTGGCTGAATCGAGCGATGATATGCATTGAATAATGAGCAGGTCTCACATAACTGGTAACTTGCGTTAGAATATGAACCGAAAAATATCACACTCATTTTTTTCAGGGATTGCCTCCAGATACCTCAGATGGAGGGAAGCGCGTGCGCAGAAGGTTCAGGAAAGTTTGTACTACGCCTCCCAACGCAAACTGGTGTGGCACGCTTTCAAAAAGCATAAACTTGCGCGCGTCTCACTTGTGCTGTTGACCGTCCTGTATTTTGTCTCAATTTTTGCGGACTTCTTTGCCCCTTTTGGCCCGCTTGAACGGTTTAAGGATTTCAATGACGCGCCGCCAACCGGCATTCACCTTATCAACGCAGATGGAAAGTTAAGCCGTCCCTGTATCTATGAGACAAAAAGGGAGTTAAACACTGACACCTTTAAGTATGAGTATTCAGAGGATTCGTCAAAATCACATATTATACGCATCTTCGTAAAAACAGAACCGTATAAGTTGTTGGGCTTTATTCCGATGCGGCACAAACTTTTTGGTCTTGAGAAGCGGCAGGTACCGCTGTTGCTGTTTGGATCAGATCGGTTGGGTCGAGATGTTTTCTCCAGAATCCTCTATGCTGGCCGCATCTCGCTGTTTATTGGTTTCGGTGGCGTTGCGGTAGCGTTTATTTTGGGTAGTATCTTAGGGGGTATCTCCGGCTATTACGGCGGTGTGGTCGATGAGGCCATCCAACGCGTCATCGAGGTGTTGATTAGTGTTCCCGATATCCCGATCTGGATCGCCCTGTCCGCAGCGCTTCCCCGCGATTGGGGAACGATCAACATTTACCTTGCGATCACGTTGATCTTGTCTATTCGAGGCTGGACGGGTTTAGCGCGTGTGGTCCGGGGCAGAATTATTAGTTTGCGCGAGGAAGAATTCGCATTGGCAGCCAAAGCTGCAGGAGCCAGCGATGGACGTATCATCTTCAAGCATCTGTTACCGGCTTTTAGCAGCTATCTGATCGTACATATAACCTTGGCGATTCCCGGTATGATTTTGGGTGAAACTGCTCTCAGTTTCTTGGGGCTTGGCATCAGACCGCCGGCGGTAAGCTGGGGCACCTTATTGCAGGAAGCACAGGATGTGAATGTCCTTGCTAACTTCCCTTGGATGCTCATTCCGGCGCTCTTTGTTGTTGGAGCGATTCTGATGTTCAACTTCGTCGGTGATGGTTTACGCGACGCAGCGGACCCGTATGCTTCGTCGAGATAACGGATTAGGTTCATGTTAAGGGGAACAGAAGTGTGAGATATGATTAATGAAATGTGATAACCGTTTCTTGATTTTTTTTAGTAGGGCTTTATGCTAGGTTCTGCTGACATATCATCGTAGCCAGATAACAGGGAGGCATAAATCGGCTCTCTGACGGAGAAAAAAACCGAGTTTTCAAGAAAAAACTCGGTTTTTGGCAGCTTTTCTATTGATTTAGCGTTGCTCGTGGTAGCAAAAGCAAAATGTCAACACGCCCTAGCAACTTGCGTTAGACTAACCAAAGTAACGATACCCATACACATGTCGCCCCGCTGGGGCTTGGGTGTGTGGGTGCTATCCACATTCTATAAACATGTCGCCCCGTTGGGGCTAAAGAATGTAGGCGAGTTCTCAAGCTATACACATTGCGCTCCGTATGAAGATTAATTTATTAATTAGGTAATTTCCGAGCGATGTCCAGTGCGGTTGCAAACCGCACCTACCGGGTCTGGGGGAAATATAGAATTATCCGTTTAATTTCTTAAAACCCATTTGGAGCGCAGGGATTGACCTCATCGCCGTTCTATAGACATATCGCTCCGCTGGAGCGAAAGGGAGAACCCCTCAATCTTAACATTCAGCACTAGCAACTTCCGTGAATATAAATTAGCGAATTTAACGCCTATGTCCAAAGACAACGTGAATCATAACAACGAAGACATTATTCTGGAAATTAAAAACCTGAAAACCCACTTCAGCTTGGACACGGGGACAATCCGCGCCGTCGATGGGGTGAATTTAACGATTTCACGCGGCAAAACCTTGGGGGTGATTGGCGAAAGTGGTTGTGGCAAGTCGGTCACAGCCCATTCGATTCTGAGGCTTGTTCCGTCGCCGCCCGGTAAGATCGTTGATGGCGAAATTCTGCTGCACCGAGATGGCGAGATTATCGATATAACCAAACTCAAGCCGACGGAAGAAGCAATGCGGAATATTCGGGGTGACGATATCGGCATGATTTTTCAGGAACCGATGACCTCATTTGGTCCGCTGCATACGATTGGCAACCAGATTACGGAGACGATTCTGGTCCATCGGAAGGCGATCGACAAGGTTGAGGCAAGAAACCAAGCGATAGAACTTTTGCGTCAAGTAGGCATTCCTAACCCGGAGCAACGCATTGACGCCTACCCGCATGAATTTAGCGGCGGTATGCGTCAACGTGCCATGATTGCGATGGCGCTCTGTTGTTCACCCATGCTCCTCATCGCTGATGAACCGACGACTTCATTAGATGTTACGATCGAAGCACAGATTCTGGAACTCTTGACTGACCTTCAAGCGGAAACAGGTATGGCGATCATGCTCATCTCGCACAATCTAGCGGTTGTTTCGGAGATGGCGGATGATATTGCGGTCATGTATCTTGGCAAACGGGTTGAGTTTGGCACCACCGATGCGATTTTTGATAATCCGTTGCACCCTTACACCCAAGGGTTGTGGCGGTCGATTCCCAGCGTGGACGGCCCGCTTGAACAGCTTGTGCCGATCCCGGGCGCTGTTCCGAGTCCCAGGGACTTGCCGCCGGGTTGTGTTTTTGCCTCTCGCTGCTCAGAGTTTATGCCCGGCGTTTGCGACGCGCCGAAACCGGTTCCGATTATTGAGGCGGAGCCAGATCATTTTATTGCATGTTATCTTTATAGTAGCGAGTGATAAGGCGTAAACATGGCAAGTGTCTTTCGCTCGAGGCTCATATATAGTAGATGTTAGAATTAATGAGATACTCTCAATACACAGCCAACCCCCTAAATCCCCCTTATCAGGGGGACTTTGAAGATTTCGGCCCGGTTGAAATTATTGGTAAATGTATCCTTATTTCTCGTGTTTACTATAAAAAGAAAGTGCAAAGTAAGTGCGGGGCAAGATGCCCCGCCTACGGTTCGCTCTATGTATAAAACACCGTCATTCAGGAAATGAGTCATTTCCACAATGAATAAGAATGGAACACCGATTTTAGAAGTTCGAGATTTGCGGCAGTTTTTCCCTATCCAAGAAGGCTTTCTCCGACGGACTGTCGGCTATGTCAAGGCTGTTAATGGGGTCAGCTTTACCATTAATGCGGGTGAAACGTTGGGGTTGGTGGGCGAGAGTGGCTGTGGTAAGTCTACCTTAGGCTGTGCCATCCTTCGGCTTTATGAGCCGATGGGAGGTGAGGTAATCTTGCACCATGGGGAGGACAAGCTGTCTGTACTGGAACTTTCTCCTCGTGAGATGCGCCAAGTGCGCGCCAATATGCAGATGATTTTTCAGGACCCGTTTGCGTCATTAAACGAGCGCATGACGGTCTTGGACAATGTGATTGAGCCGCTGGTATGTAACGACATTGGGACGAGCCAAGAACGGGAAGCGAAGGCGGAAGATCTCCTGATGCAGGTGGGACTTCAAAAGGAACACTTGCGTCGCTATCCACACAGCTTTAGTGGGGGCCAGCGGCAACGGATTGGTATCGCTCGCGCGCTCTCCATTGAGCCGAAATTTGTCGTTGCAGACGAACCGGTCTTTGCGCTCGATGTATCGGTACAGGCACAGATTCTGAATCTGATGCAGGAACTGCAAGCAGAATTTGGGCTCTCTTATCTCTTCATCTCGCACGATATGGCGGTGATTCGCTATGTATCGGATCGTATTGCCGTGATGTATGTGGGTAAATTGGTGGAATACGCTGAGCGGGACGAACTGCTGCAACACCCGGCGCACCCCTACACCGAAGCACTACACTCAGCCGTGCCGCGATTGACTCAGCGGGGTCGACGTGACCGCATCATCCTCGAAGGGGCTCCGCCTGATCCGAGTGATTTGCCTCTCGGATGCGTCTTTCAAACTCGCTGTAGATATGCTGAAGCGAAATGTAGCGAGGAAGAGCCGGAACTCAGAGAGATTTCAGATGGTCATTTTGTGGCGTGTCATCTGGCGGAAGAACTCAATTTGGTGGGAATTCAAAGTTAGTGGCGGATAGCAGGTCAGGCGCGGAAATACGCAAGTGCGGTTATGACGTGGAACACTCAAGTTTCAGAATATGTAGATGCCCTCAAACTCAGATTCGTCTGGCTGTTCCACCTTCGCATTCCTACCGAATCTGAAGGTTACTGCAACGGCATATCCGTTTAGATCGGCGTTCTGGAGTCCCTGTACCCCGACGCCACGGATATAGCGATAACTCGCTCCAAAATAGATCTGGAGATACGTTTTCATGTTCCACACGATATTGAGTCCCGGTTCAACGATAAAAAAACTATCGTCGGGACCGCCCAGTCTGCCGTATTCATCATAGTATACATAGGTCCGCTGATAGCGATCCGTTAGCCCACCAAAACCGACCAAAGTTTGCGCCGAAAGGTGGATATCTCGACGGGGTGCTATAATATATTCCAACTCCAATCCACCGTAGGCAAACTCGAAATCACGGTGAGAATCGGTAAGCGGCACCTCCACCTCTATATCTCTGAGTAAGCCGTAAAAGCCGCCTCCAATTGCGTAGGTGTGCTTGTAGATCCAGCCGCCTCGACCGCCGACCACCAAGCCGAATACGTCGTTGATCTGTGCTAGCTTTAATACCGGTCCCCCGAAACTACCACTGTTACTGGGCTTCTCGGTTGGTGTTTCTTTGAGATCTTCCTCTGCCCAAAGGGATGTTGCCAGTATAAAGAAAAACAGGAAAAGCGTCAGTTTTTTCACGGGTTTTCCTCTAACAGGTGAGTGAAATTGCCTAATCGAAGGTGGATTGTGGTCCAAGACGTTTGCCGCGGAATCATCTTGAACTGATTATAATGCGTCACTTTGGCTTTTATCGATTACAATTCGCGGTAATCTCCTTGGAACACCTCTCTGACATGCCAACCGATAAACTCTGGTGCCGGATAAAAAGATCGCCTTTGAGGAAAGCTAATTTGTTCACCATGGAACCTCCGAAGCCACTCCTCAAAACCCACAGACCCGTGGGCATCATCTGATACTAGTATTTCTAACTGCTGTGATAGTGTAAATGCCCCGCGGTCAAACAGTTTATGATGTAGCGAGCATAGCGCCAATCCATTTACTTCTATATCGGGACCATCTGCCTGACGCCATTTGATATGAGAGGCTTCTAGCGCAATGGGCGAGGAGCCCAATTTCACATCAAAACCGCAAACAGCGCATTTATATTCGTAGGCTCTCAGGATATTCGATCGGAAGTTGATATTGCTCCTTTGCCGGTTAGGAATTTGGAGAGGGAACTCAATCCCAACTGCCTGTAAAATATCCTCATGAAGCGAAGAAGGAAAGTGAGCATCTAGTAAGCTCTGGATTATCCCAAAAGACAACTCAAAATCGTTTTGAAGTTGATAGGCAATATCCTCGAGAAAACCGCCGGAAACGTCGTAACGAACTAGGTCACTTCTTAGGGCGTCCCCACTGGATGTTTGTCCAATTTGGTCAGCATCAAGTATCTCCCAAATTCCGTCATTTTGGAGACGCCAAAACGGATAATGTGTTCCATAGTTCGATCCACTGGAACAAAACACCCTCAGTAAATTTCCAAGCGCTTCGTCTATTTCGGAGTACGGAATTAACCGAACTCCATCTCGTAGCAATCTTCCAATGGCATACAAAACCAGCAAGGGTTTATGGGGTGCTCTTTCCCCTGTTCGTCGCCATTGTCTCAAGGCCTCAAATTTGTGAATAATTTCTTCTCTGTCCATTTTGACGCTTTGTTATTTGGGGGAATTTGCAATAAGTTACGCACTACAAATCAAACACGGTTCCTCATCGTCCTCATCATCAAGAACATCACCGAAGATTTCAAGCAACGGACGATTCGGTTGGGCTTCCTTTTCCCGTGCCATTGCCTTCGCATAATTTTCCTCAATCTGCCGCACCCGCTCAGGATCGGACAGTTCCTCTAAACTTTCGCTTTGACTCCAAGTGTACCTCTCGCCTGTCTCTTTATTAAATTTCTCATAATCCTTGGCGAGTTCAAAGAGGTCGGGGTGATTCTTCTTCAACCCAATCCACTCCGCTTTGCGTTGGTAGAAACAGAAGTAGCACCCGGAGCGTGTTCGCCACTTGTAATACTCCGGTAAGCCGAGACCGCTCTCCTCCAGAATCCGATAGACATCTCTTTCGGTGATGCCGTCCTCTTTGAAGGGATACTTGGGTTCAATATTTCGTGCCTCAACGTTCTTCAGGGGCTTATAGCCAACGCGGTCCTCGTCGGCGCGGATGGCGATGTAGTTGTAAGCCTTATCCTCACCGACAAACTCCTCAAAGGGTTTGATTTTGAGGAGGCGTGTACACCAACGCACCTGCGATGATGGCAGCAATCGCCGAAAACCGAAAGCCAGTGGTCAAACGTCACGCTCAGCGTTTAATTTTTCAATTTTTTTCCCCAAGAAAGGCTTCCAACCGATCGAGAAACTCATACGTCTCCGGCAATTCCTTTCCTGTATCGCAGAAGGCGTATTCCATCTCCGGCACTTTGTCCCGCATGTAAATTGCGAGTGCTGAACTATCTTTGCCACCGGAAAGACCGAGGATATGGCGTATTTTTTGTCCCATGGTATCCCCTATTTTCTTTTAATAAAGTGCTGGACTGTTGGTGTAGAACCAGTTGACTTCCAATCAATGGCACACGTCTGATTAGAGTTTATGGGGGTGGTTTCACCAATTCTACTGCTAACTTGAATGTCAGGTAGTTGTGAAGTCGTGGACAGAAATCCAAAGTCACAATCGTTATAGATTTTACCACACAGTCGTTTCGTTGGGTAGATAATAAAACGCACATAACAGAAAAAACATGGTCAAGCTAATTTATATCTGTTAGGACTTACGCAAATTGAACAGGAAATTGGGATATTTTGCTGAAAAGTCGTTATTTGGTTGCGTTTAACCCCCTAAATCCCCCTTATCAGGGGGACTTTAAGAGGAAATGCGTAAGTCCTATCTGTGTTAGGCGATCAGCCGTTCTATCTTTGGGACAGATTAAGTCGCAATAGACTACTTTTTACACCCTCTTGCATCAGGACAGCGTATAATATTGTAGATCTTAGAATTAATGAGAGACTCCACACCGGTGCGGTTGGAAACCGCACCTACCGGACCCGATAATTAGTTTACCCCGATTTATCGGGGCGATCGAAACCGAGGAGCGAAAGTGCCTATTTATTTCTGGTATTCACTATATATTGAGCCTGTTTCATCGAGCACTGTGTTCGGTTTTCGGGATTCCAGATGATTCCAGAGAGCTAGAAATTGTCCACAGAATCTAACAATATCTAACACTTTTTGCGGAAACTGGGTGGTCGAGTCGTTTGCGGGATTTGGTGTTGATTTCTTCATCCAACGGGTTAGGGGACCTAACCCCTACGCATTTAACACGCGGTTCGTAGTAGCGCAATTCATGGCGCGTCGGACGGGCGATAAATCGCCCTACCAACCGGGTTACACAATGGGACCTATCGGGGCAGGTCCCGATTTATCGGGATCCTCGCACGGGAGATGCCCCTCCCACATCTACCAAGCATCGCCGAACTCCCAGGTTTTGTCCTGGTCCACTATGTCCTGCGGTGCCTCTAGGGTATGTATATTATGCATATATTACGCATGCCACACATGTCGCCCCGCTGGGGCTTAAAGGTATTATGTTATCACGCGTACTATAAACATGTCGCCCCGCTGGGGCTAAAAACACTAAGGACTGCGCCGCTCCTTCGGTATTCCGTTTTCTTGCTTTTCGCCCCGGACTAGGAAGTTATCCACATGAATCTAATAGAGATCTAACAATATCTAACAGTTATAGGAGTTACGCACTTCGGCTCGTAGTAGCGCAATTCATGGCGCGTCGGACGGGCGATAAATCGCCCTACTACACACCTAAGACCTTATTGTAGTCGCACAATGAATGGAGCGTATCGGGGCAGGTCCCGATTTATCGGGATCCTCGCTTTCGCGGGAGATGCCCCTCCCACATCTATCAAGGATAAATCGCCGAACTCCAAGTCAAAGACCCTCGGAACGGGGACGTTGAGCGTTCAACTGCGTAAGTCCTATATATCGGGTTAGGGGACCTAACCCCTACGGATTTATAGTGGATCTTAGAATTAACGAGACACTTCCAATACACAGCCAACCCCCTAAATCCCCCTTATCAGGGGGACTTGGGAAACTTCGCGCAGGTCGGAGTTGTTGGTAAATGTCCCTTTATTTTTAGAATTCACCATAATATGCGGTTTTCTGATCCACTATGTCCTCCGTGCCTCTGGGGTGTGTATATTATTCGTCTATTACGCATGCCACACATGTCGCCCCGCTGGGGCTTAAAGGTATTAGGTTATCTCGCGTACTATAAACATGTCGCCCCGCTGGGGCTAAAAACACTAAGGACTGCGCCGCTCCTTTGGTATTCTGTTTTCTCGCTTTTCGCCCCGGACTAGGAAGTTATCCACATGAATCTAACAGAACCTAACAATATCTAACACTTTTTACAAAATTCTATAAAATCGCAGTATAGCCTTCCCAATGTAGATTTTGGAGAATCGACCTACGGCAGGGCAACCACAAGGGTTGCCCCTACAGGAATAGAGATGGTTTAATTGGTTAAACCCAACAGAATCTAATATACGAACGGGACACGAATTTTTGAGAAGGATAATAGCTTATGAGATGGGTGAATGTTCAAGAGATTTATGCTGATGGTAAACACAACGCTTGGCCCGACATGTGTCGGTGGCGGGATAGATATTACGTTATATTCAATTCCGGCGGGGTGGGTCACGCCAATGGTCACTCCATTTGTCTGCTGTCTTCTACCGATGGTGAGCGGTGGGAGAAGGTGATTGAGCGCCCCTCAATGGAGTGGACCGTATCGACCGATGCCACACGCGGTGCAACGTGTCCTAAACTGTTGCCGACCGAGGATAGACTGACTGTTATGTTCTATTACTACGCGACCGGAGAAGCCGACGTGTTGGACGTACAGAAGCAGCAGTTCAAGCGGCGATGGCTGGAACGCAACGGCTCTGAGCAGAGCTTTGAGCGTTGGATTGGTCACCACGATGTATCGTTTCGGACGGCGCTCACGTTTACGGAAGACGGTCATACCTTCTCCGCACCGCAGCCGTTGTTCGAGCCAAGTTGGCGCGTCTGGCGACCCCATACCTTCGACGGTCGGCACTATGTTATCGGTTTCCGATGCCATGGCCAATCTTGGGAGATCAGCCCGGAGTTAGAACGGATGATTCCGGTTGCGGATTCGATTGAAATGTTTGAAAGCGCGTCTCTGTTTGCGTCTGAAGATGGGCTTCAGTGGTCATGGGTTAGCGATATCGGCGTTGATGATAACGACGAACCAGATTTTGACTTCACTGTGGACGGTCGTATGTTAGTCGTCAGTCGAACTGGTGCGTCAATGAGTGAGGATCGTCCTGCTATGGCGTACGTGAGCGATCCGCCCTACACAGACTGGCGAAGATTGACCTTGAGTGCACCGCTGAACTCTCCCGCAGTCCGGCGTGTAGGAGATCAGTGGGTAGTGGCCGGTCGTGCGTTGGTCCCAGGATCGGAGAGACCGGCTCGATTTGCTCCTGACACCGCGTTCGACGCGTATGGTCCTACGCGCTTATGGCTACTCGATGACCAGAGCGGTAAATTGACGGAAGGGGTTACATTACCAAGTTGGGGCGACAGCGCATATCCGGGGATTGAGGTGACGGAGGACGGGGATCTGTTAGTTGTCTACTATTCGTGCTCTGAGACAATTGATGCCAATCTCCTGATGGGGCCAGGACCGTTACCGGGTAAATACTCTCCAACCTCGATTTATCTTGCCCGTGTGGTTATGGGGTGAGCTGATGCCGATTGTGCTTTTCAACTCTTATTAGGAGTTACGCACTTCAGTTCGTAGTAGCGCAATCCATGGCGCGTCGGACGGGCGATAAATCGCCTCCGTTCCGAGAGTCCGAGACCTACTACAAACCTGAGACCTTATTGTAGTCACACAATGAATGGAGTGTATCGGGGCAGGTCCCGATTTATCGGGATCCTCGCTTTCGCGGGAGATGCCCCTCCCACATCTATAAAGGATAAATCGCCGAAATCCAAGTCAAAGCCCCTCGGAACGGAGACGTTGAGCGTTCAACTGCATACGTCCTATCTTATAATTAACCTAAGTTGCTAGTTAGCCTGTATGCCGTCTTTCCGCAGTCGCCACTAATTGAAGTAACGACACACATGTCGCCCCGCTGGGGCTTGGGGGTGTAGGAATTCACTGCGGCTATAAACATGTCGCCCCGCTGGGGCTAAAAAACGGGGAAAGTCCTCAAACTATAGACATTGCGCTCCGCCCCGATAAATCCCCGATGAATCCCCGATGAATCGGGACAGGCGCGCCTCCGACAAGCCGAGAGCAGGCAGGCGGGATTCAAAGCAACTGGAGCGCAGGCATTGACCGCAGCGACGTTCTATAGACATATCGCTCCTCCGGAGCGAAAGATAGAATCCCTCAATTTTAACGACAAACCGATGGATGCTCAACACTAGTACTCAATCAGATAAGTTTTGCAATTATTATATATTAGGACTTGCGCTGCTGAAGGGGCAAAGCCCTGTAGTTCGGCGATTTATCGCCGCATAACACTATTTCCACCGCCCGATATCGGGCAACTACAGGCTAAAGCGCATAAATCCTGTATCTGCTATCGTTTGCTTTCAATCAATATACACAACCATAATTTGCCTGACAAAGTACTAGCAACTTGCGTTATAATTAACGATCTGCCTACGAATCTAAAGTTTGGGCGAGGGGCATTTTATTCTCCCATATTATTCTCTGAACCACGGATAAACACGGATTGGCGAATCATCCGGAAAAAGTGCCCTTGATAATTGGGATGAGAAGGCGTAATGAACGTGCTCCTACAAACAGCGGGGAAAGATGCCCCGCCTACCGGGTGGGGAAAGGATATGCTACTGCGAACAGCGGAGCATGAGCAAAAACGCAAAACCGAGTGTCTCTAGGTTTCTCTTGCCTCAGCTGGCGATGCCGTGTTACTATCACACGATGCAGATTGACTAGGGCGTGTTGACATTTTGAGAATGCTGATTCGGCAAACGCTGGAATCATTGGGGAATCTGACAAATGTAGCACAATCTGTTAGCTTGCGGACGGCGATCACAATCTAACAGATCGTGGTACAAAAGACCACTTTTAGGGAATAATGTTTTCAAAAGGAGACACCCCAATGAAAAACGGCGTTGGGTTTCACTCTATCTGTCTATAAGCAGGTGTGGTTGAACGACCGAACCTCTATTGGACTTGATAGGGATTGGGTTTTAACCGTTCAACCCAACCTACGGGCCGTTAAATATTAACAGAACCTAGACACCGCAAATTCAACCACACGATCAGGAGGGAGACAGTGCCAAGGTATGAACTGGATGGACAGGTAGCAATTGTAACGGGTGCAGGCCGCGGGATTGGCAGGGCGACTGCTTTGCGGTTGGCTCGCGAAGGTGCAAGTGTCAGCGTTGCAGATATCGACCAAGCAAACGCAAAAGGGGTTGCTGAAGAGATCGAATCGGCTGCTGGAACCGCCCACCCCATTACGGTGGATGTAACAGACAGAGCCGACAGTGAGCGGATGGTGTCCGAGACAGTAGATCGGTTTGGTAGGTTGGATATTCAGGTCAACAACGCGGGTATCGCAGTTATTGCGTCGCTGATGGACACGGACGAGGCAACATGGGATGCGCTGATGGACGTGAACGCAAAGGGCGTGTTACTCTGTTCTCAAGCGGCTGCCCGGCAAATGATCGCTCAGGGCGACGGGGGTCGTATTATCAACAACGCCTCCGGCGCAGGTAAGATCGCTCCCGGCAGAACTACACCGCTTGGTGCCTATGCTGCCAGCAAACACGCCGTTGTCGCACTCACCAAACAGTTCGGGTTGGAGTTGTCGTCGCACGGGATTCTGGTGAATTGCGTGTGTCCGGGCATTGTGGATACATCGATGTGGGACCTGATTGACCGTGAAGTCGCACAGCTGGAAGGGGCACCGGTCGGTTCGGTGAAGGAGCGAGCAGCCGCTGGCATCCCGGTTGGACGGATCCAGCAACCGGAAGATGTCGCCAACCTAATTGTCTATCTTGCATCATCAGATGCCAGCTACATCACGGCACAAGCCCTTAACGTATCCGGCGGCATGTTGCCGTATTGATCGTTCCCTGTGCCCCCGTCAAGACGAGGACGTGTTGATATTGTTGGTGTCGCTGATTCGATAAACTGCAACCATCCAGCAATCCGTCCAAAACTGACTTTACACACATGTCGCCCCTCTGGGGCTTAGGTTATTTGTTTGTCCTGTATTCTATAAACATGTCGCCCCGCTGGGGCTAAGCATCTGTTTTAAGCGTACGTCAAACGGTCATCTTTTGGCATTCTAGGGGCACAATCAACCGATTTTGAGAGTATTTACCCGTAAACTGACAACTTTCAGAGATTATCCCGATTTATCGGGACAGGTTCTTAATATGAGCCACGTGGAGAACTTAATAGCTCTAAGGACAGCAGAAAAATTCTTGCCCTCAAGCCCGAAATCGGTTATCCTTTTGGTGGACTCCACTAGTCGCTAATCCGCCCATTTTTTTAGGAGAGGACATGACGGAACATACATTCCCCTTAATCGAGGTCTCCGGCGATGCGTATCAGATGGGCTATGAGCATGGGGCGCAAGCAGAAGATCTGATCCAAAAGTACCTGCTATGGATTGAAAGATTGACAGGGCAATCGAGGGATCCCCTGTGTCAGAACGCCATGGCTTTTCTGCCCCTGATGGAGAAACTCAGTCCAAGCTTTGTGGAGGAGATCCGAGGGCTCGCCGACGGAGCGGATATCAGTTTTGAAGAGGCGGTGCTTTGTCAGGCACGCGCGGAAGCGGCCCGTGTGCACGAAGGGGGTTGCACAGCGTTTGCGCTCACCGGTTCAGCCACAGCTGATGGCCTCCCTTTGGCGGGTCAAAACCAGGATTTGGAGACGGAATATGCGGATGTAGCGATTCTACTTCACGTCAAGCCGACCGACGGTCGTCCCAGAGCCCTGATATTTACCTTTGCCGGACAGCTTGGCTATTCGGGCATGAACCAGTACGGTTTAGCTCATTTCGCCAATGCGCTTTATGATTTTGAGTGGTGTTTGGGCATTCCTCATTATCCCCTCAAGCGGGTCATGTTAGAACAACCAAATCTTGATGGGTGTATTAAACTTTTGCAGGAGCATAGAGCCTGCTCAGCGGCGAATGCGGTGATTTGTGACGGTGAAGGCAACATCGGCGATGTGGAAGTCCGCCCTGAAGGAATCGCGCCCTTTGAGGATGAACATTCGGACTGCCGTCTGCACACCAACCATTACCTGACCGCTCCGTTTGCCGATTATGAAACCCACTCCCTGCCGGACTCCTGCCCCCGACTTGATCGCATCCGAGTCCTAATTCGGGAGCATTGGGGTAAGATTACTGTCGCCACGTTGAAGCACATCCTTGCCGACCACGAAGGTGATCCGGGTGGCATTTGTCGGCACGGGGAACAGAATATGCATTCAATCTCCGGCTACATCGCCGAACCGGCGAAGAGGGTGCTGCACGTGCGTCGCGGGCACGGCTGTCTGGGCACTTGGCAGGCGTATTCGGTATAGATGGTAGATCTTAGAATTAATGAGATACTCCAAATCCCGATGCCGTTCCTGCCTGCCCCGATGTATCGGGGAGCATTCCGATATACCGGAACTTGTCGAGTCCCGTTCCGAGGATCCCGAGAATCGGGAGATGCCGATAAATCGGCACCGGTGCGGTTGGAAACCGCACCTACCGGCGGCGGGCGAAAGTGTCTATTTATTTTTTGAATTCACTATAATAAGATACTCCAAACTGGTGCGGTTGGAAACCGCACCTACCCCGATAAATCCCCGATGAATCAGGACTCCGACAAGCCGAGAGCAGGTCCCGACAGGTCGGGATCCCGAGAAGCAGGACAGGCGGGAATGAAACCGAGGGGCGAAAGTGTCTATTTATTTTTAGGATTCACCATAATAACGCTTGGGACGCTTTTCTTGGAGGAGATAGAAAATGCAGCTTGAAGGCAAAACAGCGATTATCACGGGAGCGGCGGGTGGTATTGGTCGTGCCACTGTACTTCGATTTGCCGAAGAGGGCGCCCGGGTTGTGGCTGCTGACATTCAGCGGGAAGGTGCCGAGGAGACAGCCCATATTGTAGGCGCAGATTATCCTGACGCAGTTATCGCACACACTGTTGATGTCAGTAGAGGGGATCAGGTGGAACGGCTTGTCTCTGAAACGGTCTCACATTTTGGGCAGCTGGATGTGATCTTCAGCAACGCTGCCATCATGCGCGACGGTTCGGTGGTAGATTTGGCCGAAGGAGACTGGGACGCGCTTTTTGATGCCAACGTCAAAGGGGCATTTCTCTGTGGGAAATATGGTATCCCCGCCATGCGCCAAAGCGACGGCGGATCGTTTATCATTACTGCATCGGTGAACAGCTTCTATGCTGAGTCAGATATCGCGGGCTATTGCGCTACCAAAGGGGCGGTCCTGCAACTCACGCGGGCAATGGCAATCGACCACGGGCCGGAAGGGGTGCGCGTCAACTGTATCTGTCCTGGCTGGATCGAAACAGCGATGTCTCAGCCATTCTTAGAGGAAAATCCGGAAGGTCGAGCGTTCGCGGGTACAATCGCTCCGATGGGCCGGATAGGCCAACCTGACGATGTTGCGGGGGTAGCGGTGTTCCTTGCAAGCGATGCGTCTCGGTTTGTCACGGGAGCCGCCCATACTGTAGATGGGGGTTGGACAGCAGGGATGACAAAGGCACTGGCGTTAATATAGCCGAAGTGGGTGGTTGGGCAGTGAGTTAAGTTTCCAGACTCGGCACCTAATCAGATGTAATCCAATTTACAATACACATGTCGCCCCGCTGGGGCTTGGGTGTTGGGCGTTTCGCGTTTCTATAAACATACTGCCCCGCTGGGGCTAATGAAGGATAATGACAGGACTTGCGCAAATTTAGTACAGGGCGCGAGATTTTTTTATTTTTAACCCCCTAAATCCCGCTCCCGATTTTATCCCCGATACATCGGGACAGGCGCGATGTACCACTTATCAGGGGGACTTATGAACCAACTACGTAAGTCCCAAATGAGTAATACGTGATGGCTAAAAAAATCCGGAACGGAGATCTCCGTTCCCTACAAATGACTCGATTCCAAGTCTTGGTGGGAATTTTCGTAGAGAGCAACAATCATTGTTCTGTGCAACCGCTGTAAAATGTCAACACTAGTAATCATTGAGGAACCGAGTTTTGCCGAAAAAACTCGGTTCCTAACGCTTAGCTTAATAACGAAACATTTCATCGTCAGGGAGACCTACTAAGTCTTCCGGCATAATTATCTGGAGAACGTTAAACGATGATGGCAAATGCCCCAAAAGATTTATCTACACAGGATTACCGGAAAATTGATCAGGCGCACGCTTGGCATCCGCTCTTTCAACATCAGCTTTTGGACCGGTCGGATCTCCTTGTCTTTGAAAAAGCCAGCGGAACAACGATTGTCGACGCAGACGGGAACGAATATTTAGACGCGTACTCGGCGCTCTGGAATGTCAATGTCGGCTATGGACGGCAGGAGATCGCTGATGCGGTCTATGAGCAGATCCAGAAATTGCCATACTACCCACACGCCCAGATTAACATTCCTGCGACACTTCTGGCTGAAAAACTGACATCACTTTTGCCGGGCAATCTGAACCACGTCTACTTCTGCAACAGCGGCTCGGAAGCGAACGAAACTGCGATAAAAATGGCGCGGCAATACGGTCGGCAGAAATATCCCGGCGAGAACCGTTACAAGATTATCAGCCGTTATCGTGGATATCACGGGTTCACGTATGGAGCGATGTCGGCAACGGGTCAAACCCGCCGTCGGAAAGCGTTTGAACCGCTTGTCCCAGGTTTTCACCATGTGCACCCGCCTTACACCTACCGCTATGGGCAGGGATGCAGCGAATCCGATTTCGGTATCGCCTGCGCCAATGAAATCGAGAAGGTTGTTCAGTGGGAAGGGGTAGAGACGGTTATCGCGGTGATTGCTGAACCAATCATCGGTGGCGGTGGGGTGCTTGTCCCACCAGACACCTATCTCCCACGAGTTAGGGAAATCTGTGATAAATATGGCCTACTGTTGATCGCCGACGAAGTGATCACCGGCTTTGGTCGGACAGGGAAAATGTTCGGCTGCGAGCATTGGGACGTGGAACCAGATATCATGACTCTTGCCAAAGGACTCACGAGCGGATATATCCCGATGGGCGCATGTGCGGCAAACGATGCAGTCTTTGAGGAGTTTCTCGGTGAACCGGAAGAAAATCGGGAGTTCGCACAGGTTTGTACCTACGGCGGACATCCTGTTGCATGTGCAGCAGGGTTAGCAAACTTAGACATCCTTACGGAGGAAAGATTGGCAGAGAACGCTGAACGCGTCGGTGCCTACCTCCTCAAGAGCCTGAAGACGTTAGAGAGCCTACAGATTGTAGGGGATGTCAGAGGAAAAGGGCTGATGATTGGTGTTGAACTGGTCAGCGATAGCGCGGGAACACAGCTGGATACCGTAACGACAAAAGCGATCTGTGCGGAACTTCTGAAGCGAGGTCTTATCGTCGGGCGGATTGGGCAGACTGTGGATGAGCCAGAGAATATCATATTCTTCGCACCACCGTTGATACTGACAATCGCCGAGGCGGATCGAATTTTTGAGACACTTCGGGCTGTGCTTGAAAACTATGGCTAGTGCGAACGTGACGAACATGACACGTGATGCGTGAAACGTGAAAATTATCAGTTCAGTAGCGCCCTTATGGATTTAGAGCCTGTTTTGTAAAGTGAAACGACCATCTTTAGAAAGTTTTCCACATGTCGCCCCGCTGGGGCTTAGGCTGTTGGTTTGTCCTGTATTCTACAAACATGTCGCCCCGCTGGGGCTTTGGGTCTGTTTTAAGAGTACGTCAAACGGTCATCTTTTCCCATTATAGGGGCAAAATCAACCGATTTTGAGAGTATTTACCGGTAAAATGACAATTTTCAGAGATTATCCCGATTTATCGGGACAGGTTCTAATGGATTGCGCGGAGAAGATTGTCTGAATCGCGGATTGACACGGATTAGGGGATTACGCGGATAAGGCGAAAAGCAACCCCCTAAATCCCCCTTATCAGGGGGACTTGGGAAACTGTACACCTAACCCCCTAAATCCCGCTCCCGATTTTATCCCCGATAAATTGTTTGACATCGCTCGTAATGCTGCTATGGCTTACCTCGGTAGCGAACAAACGAGATGGGGGCAGTTGCGCCGTGCATTGCCTCAGCCCTTATGGGAAAGATTTAGAGAAGTCATTGACACCCTTCACATCAGCTATGGCTATGATGGCGAGTATCCTGTAGACGAGGTTGACGAAGAATTTCAACGTTACCGAGATCTGGTAGAGCGGTTTGTGGATGATCTGGAACAAGCCGCTTCAGGACATTCCCCTTGACAGAAGAAAGAATCCCATGAAAGACCTACTACAAATCGACAATCGAAAACCGACGCAGCAAGTCAATGTCGGCGACATACCGATCGGCAATGGCAACCCAATCTCGATTCAAACGATGACCACCACGCTGACCCATGATATAGACGCCACACTGCGTCAGACGGAACGGTGTGTAGAAGCGGGTGCGCAGATTGTACGGGTTGCCGTGCCTGAAGAGAGAGATGCAAAAGCGTTACCTGAATTGGTCAAACGCGCACCTGTACCGATTGTCGCAGACATCCATTTCAACTATCGGTACGCCTTAGCAGCGGTCGATGCCGGCGTTGCGAAAGTGCGGATTAATCCGGGCAACATCGGGGTCGAGAAAAGGATCGCACAGGTCCTCTCCGCGGCAAAGGCTGCGCACATTCCGATCCGTATTGGGGTCAATGAAGGCTCCCTGGAAAAGGATTTGTTGGATAAATATCCTTCACCGACAGCCGAAGCCCTTGTTGAAAGCGCAATGCGCCACGTCAAGATCTGCGAAGACCACGACTTTACGGATGTTATCATCTCTGTCAAATCCAGCGAACCGCTGCGGATGATCGAGGCGAATCGGCTGCTTTCCGCCGAGGTCCGGTATCCGCTTCATCTCGGTGTAACGGAGGCAGGCACCCCGCGCCGGGCGCACGTTAAGTCTACCATTGGTATCGGTACGTTGTTGATGGAAGGCATTGGGGATACTATCCGGATATCGATCACCGGCGATCCCGCGGAGGAGGTTCTGACAGCGAAGGAATTGCTCCGAACACTTGGTCTTGCCGATAATCTCCTTGATGTTGTCTCTTGCCCGTTCTGTGGACGCGGTGATGCAGAGGCAGATTATGAAGGCATCGTGACAATCGCCGAAGAATTGCTGGAAAAACACAATATCAGGATCCCTGTAGCAGTGATGGGATGTGAAGTGAATGGACCGGGCGAAACCCGAAACGCGGAGGTCGGGATCCACTTGGGCGGCAAGGAGCTCGCTGTGCTAAAGATTCGCGGGGAGAAGGTCAGGACATTCCGTGGGAAGGCTGAGGTCAACCCACAATTTTTGGCGAGTGCACTTTTGGAGGCTGCACAACAGGTACAGAATGAAGCGGGGAGGGAATAGATGGTTGAAGCAGATGGGAAAATCGCTGTCCGTCAAACGGGGGCGATAACCACAATCCAGCTGAACCGCCCCGACAAACTCAACGCTGTTGACCGCGAAATGTTGGATATGCTTGATGCAGAAGTGAACCGTTTGCATCAAGACGAATCGGTGCGCGTTGTTGTGTTGAAGGGAAGCGGGGAGCGTGCCTTCTGTGTCGGCGCGGATCTTAGCCAGATTGCGACCTTTGACTCCGCTGACATTCGCAAATGGGTCAACGATGGGAATCGTGTACTCAGCCGTCTTGCTAGCCTTCCGGTTCCGGTGATTGCAGCGATTCACGGTTATGCCGTCGGTGGCGGGCTCGAATTCGCGCTGGCATGTGATCTGCGGATTGCGTCAGAGGATTCAAGTTTTGGTCTGCCGGAGATTACGCACGGCTGGTTTCCGGGATGGGGTGGCACCCATCGCCTGCTGAACGTCATTGGTGAGTCGAAAGCGAAAGAGTTGGTATTTCTCGGCGAGCGGATTGACGCTCAAACTGCACACGGCTTGGGCTTGGTGAATCGGGTTGTCCCAAGGGAAAGATTACTGGCTGAAGTGAGCCAAATTGCCGAATCACTTTCGCAGAAAAGTCCGGTTGCTGTGAGTGCTGCCAAAGCGACGTTGACGCGAAATCCGATGCCGGAAAATGGCTATGAAATCTCCTACGAAGCGTTGGCGTTATCGACGTGTTTCACAACGCCTGAAGTTCAAGAAGGGTTGGAGGCGTTTTTAAACCGGAAGCGTGAGACATGAAGAGATTGGCTTGAAAAAGGGAATCAACTCCATGGCAAGTGAATTTCTTGTAGACGGAGATCTGTTTGTCGAAGTGGTGGACAACAACGATGGGGGTGGAATTCCACCCAAACGGCTCGAAACACTCGGTCAAGCACATCGGGACGGTAGCTTTGATAGCACTGCTTTCCCGTTCGAGCGTTCCAACGGTTATAACGGTGTGCGCCAACTATACAGTCGGAAAGGACCGCAAGAGAATATCTTTCGCTCCGGCTGGGGGAGCAGCCTCAATTTTGAGTTCGTTTATGACGTTTCAGGCGCTGCAATGACACCGCGCTGGATTGACGGGAAAAATGGCAGTCCGCCAACACCAAGCCGATTGACTCGACTGACTGATAATTCGGTTCGCTTGGAAACGTTTGTCCCCGAACCGCATCGTGTTGATGTGAGCACCATCTTTACGCTCGTCTCACCCCATTACATTGATTGGGAAACGACGGTTGTGGTGCGGTCCAACGGTTTCGAGGGAGATTGGCTTGGACTGTTCTGGGCAAGCTATATTCATGCGCCTGAAAATAAGACGACCTATTTTCGCGGTCATCGAGAAAAAGACGGTCCGTTGGAATGGATTGAATCATTGGAGGAAAGCCCACCTAATCCGCGTGTGTTTGCCAGCGAAACAGACCCGCTGCTGCCAACTGAGCCCGACCCCAATGGAAGATTGTTTCACAACATCCGCCCAACTCGCTATGCTGCTCCGGTGTTTTACGGACGCTGGCGTAATATGATGCTTGAAATGATTTTCAAGAGCGAGGACAATTTACGATTTGCCATTCAGCCAACAGGGGGCGGCTTGAATAACCCGGCATGGGATTTCGCGTTGGTTATCAGGAATTGTGAGGTGTTAAAGCCGTATCATTTCAGTGGTCGCGTTGTCTTCAAACCGTTCGTTAGCCCTGAAGATGCGTGGAGGGAGTATCGGGAATGGATCGAAACTGATCCGTAAACAACCGCACCAACGAGCCAATCTGGCTGTGGAGGTTATCCCTTTCGTATTGCCTGTTACGCATCATTCACCTGAGATACAGAGAATGCGCGAAAGAAAAAGCCTATAAAGACTTATTGCAAGGAATTTTCAGACATGCCCACCAATAGCCCAGATGCCCTCCATACCCAATGGGTAAACCTCACCGAAAATATCAACGTTATCGCTGACGAATGGGGAAATTCCTTTTTCCAGAAATCTGTATCGCGGTTGGAAAGGTTCTGGGAAGAGCGTGTAACGACCCAGAAGGATGAGACATCGGCTGCGTTGCTATCCGCGCTGGCACAGGCGTTGAGGGTCTATTCCACCACCGAATCAGTAACGAAGGCATTCGTCCAATTACTGCCGGAGGTACTCCGGGTCTCCCAAAGTCCGTTCGGTTTCCTCGCCGAGGTCCGTTATAGTACGCCGAACAGGCCGTATCTATATTCACATGCGGTAACCGACATTTACAAACCTGGCTTCGGCTTGTACGATATCGTCACGGATCTCCAGTTCCATAATCTTGACACGCTGAACGGAGCAATCATGACCGGTCGGCGCCCCGTGCTGACCAACGATCCACCGAACGATCCGCGCAGCGGGGGTCTCCCCTTCGGGCACGCAGGGCTTGAGGCGTTCCTCGGACTGCCCTTTCTTGTGGACGGCGATCTGGTCGGTGCAACCTCGCTGGGTGACCGTCCGGGCGGCTACTCAGAGCGAGAGGTGGAATTGCTCACGCCGCTATGCGAGATTGGGGGGCTGATGATTGCCACTGCTCGCAATAGGTAGGTTCTATTAACATTTTATACGTAGGTCGAAGCGCCTTCCCGGTCGGGATCCTCGACTCGTCGGGACGGAACGGCGTTGGGTTGAAAATGAAGTGGAATGACCTTTTACCCCTCTTAACCTTTGGGGGTATGTTAACCGTTGGGGGATGGCTTGCTTATTCAAGATTCCACCATGGGAATATAGGCGGTGTAGGTGCAGTTCTGTTCGGTATCGCCTTTCCTCTGTTCGGAGCTATCTCACTTTTCGACGGAAGGTTGCTGCCTCGACTCGGAGTCTTCGTAAAAGCTACGATGCTTCTCATTGCTTGGAGTTTATTCACCTGCCATGATCTCATAAAAGGGAATACGGGAAATCTACTTATACTAAGTATCATATTAATCTTAGTGGGAGTCCCGATGTTGTTTGAGGATGAACCGACCGTTAAGGGCACAATACGACACAAATTAAAACATACTCGATCTATTGGGATTTTCGCTGCGCTTGCTTTCCTCACTGGGTTGTTGCTTTGGCTCTTCTTTAAAGACTGAAACAAATCCAAGTCAAAGCTCCCTCCATGGTGAAATGAAAGAGCCTATATCCTGCTGATCCTTAAATCTCTTAGGAGTTACGCACTCCAGATTGTAGTCGCCCGATTTATCGGGCATCGGGAATAGTTGCTGGCGGCGATAAATCGCCGAACTACAAGGCGTTGAGCGTTCAACGGCGTAAGTACTATCTCTAACAGTTTGATGGCATAATCTGAAATGAAAGTCGTTACAAATAATTCCTTGGCTGAGAAGATAAAAAAGGAGGCTGACCAATGAAACGCCATCACATTTTAGCTCTGTTTCTCCTAATCTTCGGGGGCATATCTGCTTATTTAAGGTACGATGATGAGGATATAAATGGTGCAATTCGGACGGGTGCTATCTTTATCCTTGCCAGTGCTGCCATGTTTGTGCTCGCAAGATTACAACCTCGCGTTAGATCTCTTATAGTAAATGCAGTCGTCTTAATTATTATGGGGCGATTCCTTTATCAGGATTTCATGGATGGGAATACAACATGGGTAATTGTGGGCGGTGTAATATTGATCATTGCGGTGGTCCTGACGCTGTTTGAAAATACGCCGTTAGCCAAGGACAAAATACGACCGTGGTTGAAACCGGTTCCATACATTGGGGTAGTCCTTTCGAGCATTGCGCTTATCGTATTATTGATTCTACGCCTCGGAGCGCGATAAAACCAATTTGAGTCCTCCTCGGCTGAACAAAAGGAGAATCACCAATGAAACGCTATTATGTTGCAGCTGTATTCTTGATAATCATAGGCGGATTATTTGCCTATATCAGATTCCACCAAGGGGATATAGAAGGAGCAATTTGGATAGGCATTACCTATCCTCTACTCGGAGTTCTCGCATTTTGTTATCGAAAATTTCGACCTCGACTCAGCTTCGTGGCAATCACGTTTAACTTAATTCTCTTTGGGGCAATGGCGGCTTATGCGGTTTCGACGGGGGATATAGCGTGGGCAATTTTCCTATGTATCGGGTCAATTTTAATAGCAGTGCTCCACTTCTTCGAGGATACACCGTTCGTTAAAAAATGGTTATGACCTGAACCATATATTGCGATGGTCCTACCGCTTGTTGTCATTATTCTGCCACTGCTTTCACTTTTTTTTGGTGCAATAAAACCAATTTAAGCCAAAACCCCTTGGGATTGATGATCGTCCATCTGTATGGGGAACACGGATCTGCGTTCCCTACGAGAACTCGTCTCTGATCAAGGTAGCAATTTTCGTTTTAACACCTCTCACGGCTCGAAGCTGTTGGGAGGTTTTTTGTTCATCCGCTATCGAGGGTTTGACTCCCTAACGGTTTTGTGATAACCTAAGTTGCTACTTTAGACTGAGAGGCTACGGCATACGGCGTATGCTTGCTACTTAACAGAAAGGATTCATTCCCAATGAAATACATAATGTTCACGAAACATCTGGAGGGCCTAGATGTCGATGGTATCATTAGCGCCCTAAAATCGGTCGGCGTGGAAGGCGCAGACCTGTGCGTACGTCCCGGTTATCCGATCAACCCCGAAAATGCCGACAAACAACTGCCAGCGGCTGCCAAGCAGTTCGCCGATGAAGGGTTGTCGATCCCGATCGTGACGACGCCCACCAGTTTTCTCGATCCAGCAGCCCCCGATGTACAACGGGTATACGCGGCGTGTGGGAAGGCAGACGTTGCCAATCTCAAAGTCGGATATTGGCATTGGTCGAAGGAGGATGGCGGATATTGGGCAGAGGTGGATCGCATCCGCGAAGCGCTCGACGGATTTCAAGATCTCTCTGCGAAACACGGTGTCCGCACCTGCCTGCACAACCATTCGGGGACATCGATGGGTTTGAACTCGTCCGCTGTGATGAACCTTGTGAAGGGATTCGATCCGCAGCATGTAGGGGTTTTCGCGGATCCGGGGCATCTCTCGATTGTCGGTGAACCGATCGATATGGCGCTCGACATCGTGAAGGATTACCTCGCGGTGATGTCATTTAAGGATATGATGCGTCCACCGGGGGGCGGCACACGGGTGGTCCGAATGGGGCACGGTTTCGTCGATTGGGAAACAGCGGTCAGAACCTTAACGGAGATGAATTTCGAGGGTCCCGTCAGCTTCCACAGCGAATATAGCGGGGAGCCGGTGGATACCGTTATTGATCTCGCACGGATTGATGTCCGATTTATTAACAGCTTGCGCGAACAGATCGGAGAATGAAAGGAGGGGACAGATGAGCCAATTTACACTCGCACTAAATACCAGCACAATTCGTCCGGCAAGTCTAATGGACAAGATTCGGATTGCCGGTGAAACGGGTTACGAAGCCATCGAACTCTGGAACGATGATCTCACGGCTTATGAAGCAGAGAACGGTTCATTGGAAGATGTGAAACGTGCCCTCGACGACTACGGGCTGCCCGTCGTGACCGTTATTGCGCTACATGGGTGGTTGGACAGCACCGGCACAGAACATCAAGAAGCGCTCGAAGAAGCAAAACGACGTATGGCGCAAGCTGCGGCTGTTGGATCAACCTACAGTGTAGCAAGTCCACCGCGTGGGGTGGCAGATTTACAGTTGGGCGGGCAAAATTACCGTGAACTCCTCGAAGTGGGACGTGAGTTGGAGGTCAAACCGGCAATGGAGTTTCTCGGTTTCGTGGACGGGATCAATCAGGTCAAGCACGCTTGGGAGGTCATGCAGGTCGCCGACCATCCCGACAGTACCATCGTTCTCGATCCATTTCACATCTACCGCGGCGGCGGTGAAACCGATGATATGCGCGGGATTCCCGCGGACAAGATTGCGGTATTCCATTTCAACGATGCGCCAGCCTCACCGGCGCGTGCGGAGCAGACCGACGCAGATCGCGTTTATCCTGGGGATGGCATCCTCGATCTAAAAGAGATGATTGCGATTCTAAAGGAGGCGGACTACCAAGGTGTGATTTCCTTAGAACTGTTCAACCCCAGCTATTGGGAAGAAGATCCACGGGAAGTCGCACGGATCGGATTGGAGAAGATGAAGGCAGCCATTGGAGACTGAACCCGCAATATTAGCTCATTCGTTCATTGGTTCATTATAGTGGACCTTAGAATTAATGAAACACTCCAAACCGGTGCGGTTAGAAACCGCACCTACCGGGGGTGTGCAAGTGTCTCTTTATTTTTAGATTTCACTATAATAAACCAATTCAAAAGGGGTGCAACGGTCAAGTTGAGGGGCACGAAGAAGCCAACATGATGGAAAAAGCCAAAGTTTGCTTGTGGATTATGGTATTTCTTAATGTTCTTTGGCTTCAAGTTGCTTTCGCTGATGTGTCCGCAGAGCCCAAAGTAGAACAAGCCGTGACTACACTCACAGACGCGGATATATCTCAACTGGCAAAACAGCTTTGGGGTGCGTTTTTCTCCGCTGATGGTAGGTTCCGCCAAGAAAGCATCTTTCGCGACGGTTCGCCGAACCGCTACCGATATCGTATCAGATTTCGAATGAATGGCAACTTCCCGATCCATTCAAAGGTAGATTTCGGTTTCAGAATGGTCACCGGTGCGACAGATGATCCCACCACAGGTAACGTTGATCTCGACAACTATTTCTCAAAGAAAGGTTTCAATCTGGATCGACTCTTCCTCCGATACGTGCCGAGTTCGCTGCTGACGGTCACAATGGGCAAGTTCCCGAATCCGTTTGAACATGTTGAGTTGGTCTTTCACAACGATGTGCAGTTGGAAGGGGCAGCGCAGCAGGTCAGGGTGAAGGAGGTAGGTTTCATCGATCAGGTACAGTTAAATCTCGGTCAGTTCGTTCTGGATGAGATCAAAAGTGGACCGGATACCAATCTTTTTGCGGGGCAACTGTTTGTCGAGGGATTCCATTTCAAGGGTTTATCTTTCGGCGCAACGCTCTATGAATATCGGAACGAAGACAATATCGCCCAAGCGGTCGAAGAAGGTAGGTTAGGCGGCGGGGATACGAATACGCGGATTGGGGCGGGTACTGGAAGCTCCACTTATCTATCTGAATTCAGGACGACGGAGGGCTTGGCGAAGTACCAATTTGAGATTGCGTCCACCCCTTTATGGCTTCTCGGTGCCTACGCACAGAACCTACTCACGGATGTCAATGATAAGGCGTTTTGGGTAGAAATTGGAGTCGGACCGATACCTCGTTTAGGGCAACTCCGTGCGCTTTACCACTATGTTTGGGTTGAACGTGAATCGATGATATCGAACTACAACAACGCGGATATATTTAACCCAAACACACACGGACATGAACTGAAATTCGTCTTGCCACTGGAAAAGAATATCAGCGTGGAAGTGCTATATTTCATCGCCAAGGATATTATCGCATCTGGGGTGAACCCCTATCAGCATAAAACAAGGTTACAAATCAAGGTGAAATTTTAGGCTCTATTGACATTTGACGGATAGAACCAATCCCAATAACCTTAAGATCCTGTCAGCTTTCTGTAGGTCGATTTTCCAAAATTGACCCCGATGCTGCGATCGGGATTTAAAGCAACATGCCGGCGTCGAGATATGAATCTCGACCTACTTTCATCTCATCACGGGGTTGCGGGGGAATTGTATCATTTTTCTCCCGGGTGCACAAAAAAAGCGGCATCCGCCCCGAAAAAAAGGCGTGATACCGCTTATTGTGTGAATGAAGGACAACCCCTACGAGGCATCAGGCACATCACAGGAAGGTGATTCGCTTAACTCCCTTTTAAGGTGCTCCCCACTTTATTGTGGACGGATACACGATTTGTCACTTCATCGGCGTATAACTGCACCGCATTTCTCTCCTCCGGATTGTAGACGGTTACACGATTAGCAACTTTACCAGCAGATCGACGAACCCCATCTTTCCCCGCCGGATTACGGACAATGACACGATTTGCTAGTTCACTGGTGTGTAACAGCACCGCAGGCTCCCCCGACTGATCGGCGACAGCGACGCTGTTTCCCGTTTCATCGGCAACGAAAAGCACTGCCGGTGCCCCCGCCGGATTGTGGATGACAACCCCATTGCCCAAGGTTTCATCGGCGCGTAAGACAATCGCAGGGGCTCCCGACATATCGACCACCGTTAGCGAAGTACACTCAAGATCTCCGAGCACGTCCCCGCTCTGTGCAATTAGAGAGGGCGAAACAATCACCCCAATCCCAATTCCAATAAGCATAATCACGGCACCCAATACGGTGTGGAAACGCTTTTGCCTGTGACTCATTTGCCATCATCCTGAAGCATCATCCGAACACGTTTCTTTTCGAGTGCTTTAAGTTCAGCAATTTGCGCTTCGGTCAACACCACTTGCAATTCTGCCATGAACTCATCGCGACTCTCTTTCATCAATCCATACAAGTTTGCAGAGGCTCCAGGTTCTCTGTCCTTAACAGTGCTCTCAAGATTATCACGGTATTTCTGATAAACGGGACGGGCTTTGATGAGAATGTCGTCGTCAACCTTGAGCGTAAATGTGAGATCTGCCCACGATTTATCCGCAAATGAGGTCACACTCGCTGTGATAACATCAAGATGATCGCCCCGATCGGGAGATTGGGCTTGGGTCACTTCGTTTATCAGGATAACGGTCATTACTCCCATTGCGAGAATGGCGGCTAGAACCAAACATCTGCTTTTCATAGTAAATTCTCCTTTACGGTGTTGAGTCTCCGGCAGGTTCCTGACTTGCCGTTTGTTGTTCAAGTACTTTTCTGAGTCGTGCCAGATTCTCTTCACACGGCGAACACTCTTCCGCTCTGTCCCGAGAGTCTTCGACTTCCAGCCCAACTTGTTCCGATTTATCGGTTCCGACTTGTCGAGAATGCCGATGTATCGGCAGATCCTCGGAACGGGATTGAGGAGCGAGAACACCGGGAAAATTGTCTGTCGCATACGCGAGGAACAACCCCACAATGACTAAAAGACAGAATAAACCCCACGTTACCAGAAAAACTTTCATTGGGAATCCTCCTCTCGGTTACGGTGCTGCTCTATCCGCTTGGCAATCTCTGGATCGTTTTCCCTCAGACGGCGGAGCCCCTCTTCTGGTCCATACCGCTCTAACGTGGATATCGCCCGCTCGAAACGCTCTGATGAAAACCGCGATTTCAATGTTGTTTCAAGATTGCTCTGAATTTTGCCCGGCATCTCAAGGCGTTCATTGGTTACTATATCGGAGGTTTTAGGTGCCAACGACTTTTCGATTTCTGCCATAATCTCTGCATCAGTCATTGTGGCGCGTTGAGATGTATCCAATGCAGTAGATTCTTCCGTCTCGCTACTATCAATGGAGGGATCCTCTACGACAGACGATAAATCCCATGACTGTGCGGATTCTTGTGTTTCGGGAGTATTGACGCCCATTGTTTCTGCATTCGCGACAATACGCGCCGCGTTTTGCTGAACATCGGTCATCCATACAAAAGCAGGGCTGTCATTGGAGCCGTCCGGCCGAAAGGCTGCGTCGTGGTCCTCACCGAATGTTTCCATAATCCATGCCGCAGCAGCCATATCTGTTTGAGTCAACTCCTTACCCAATTCAAGGAATACGCTACTACGCTGGTCAGCTGCTGCTACTGGGTCTGTCAGGTCCACCGGTTCCGCGGCGATAAACAATTCAGCGAATTTTCGACGCACTACCGGCTCATAATCTACCAACTCCATGTTGGGAACGAATTCACGAAAGAGCCCAGGATACCCCCTGGTTACCGGCACCCCTTGTGATTCCAGAAAGTCGTTCCACTCCCGTTCAGTGAAATCACTTTCCATCAGAGCAAAGTACTCCGGCGAGCTCATTGCCTCAAGCATTTTTTGCGCGAATGGAGTTGCAAGTTGCTCTTCACTCAAGCTAGCCATAAACATACTGCTGGCCTGCCGTGTGACTCTTTCTTTTTTACTTAGGGACTCTTCATTGGGATTTCCAGCGGATTTTTGAGACAGTTGCAGAGTCGTTTGATTGTCAGTAGCGATCTCGTTATTGGAACGGGTCGGGCGACTTTGCCTTTGAAACTCCATAGCCTTATGCTCGCGAAGAAGAAACCACACCGATACACAAACGACTATCCCTATCAACATCGCGATACCAACAACCATTACTTTTCTAATCAACTCGATTTTCATGAATTTGACTCTCCTAAACCATGTCGATAATAGCTTGGCATGGATTTGACAATCCACACCAAGCATCGGTTCTAATTCTCACAGATGATTACCGCTTGCAAACATTTGGAAACGGCACGTCCCTTAGCCTGGATGCAGGCTTTACTGTTACTCCGCGATCCCCAACAAGCTATTATTTCTGCTATCTGGGCTTGCCCACACTCTTTCATTGCAGTGTCACACTCATCTGCCTTAGCCTCCTGTACATAGAAAACGGCGGCGACCAACGCGATAATTAGAAACACTTTCATTGGGAAACCTCCCTTCTCTCTCCACTGCGGTGCCGCTCTATCTGCTTGGCAACTTCTGGGTCGTTTGCTCTGAGACGGCGGAGCCCTTCTTCGGGGCCATAGCGTTCCAACGTGGACATCACCCTATCGAAACGCTCCGGTGAAAACCGTTCTTTCAGTGAGGTTTCAAGGCCTTCCACGGCGGGAAGATTTGTCGGTGTTTCGGGCACATCGGTCGGTGCCGGTGTCACTGCGGTACGAGGGACGGTGTTTGGATTTGTGGGACGTTCAGCTGGATCAGGCACGGGGACAGCCAGGCTTGGAAGATCCCCCGACGTTTCATCAGAGGCTGTAGAAGGACTTTCCATGACAGATGATAGATCCCACGACGGAGCAGAAGCCTGTGTTTCAGGTGCATTGACTTCTGTTGTTTTTGCGGAAGCTACAATACTTGCTGCGTTTTGTTGTATGTCGGTCATCCAAATAAACGCAGGGTTGTTTACAGCGTCCCATCGAAAAGCCCCGTCTCTGCCTTCACCGAATCTTTCTATGAACCATGCCACTGCAGCCATATCTGTTTTAGTAAATTCTTTACCCAATTGAAGGTATACTGAACTACGTTGTCGAGCTGCTGCCTTTGGGTTTGCCAGGTCCACCGGTTCGGCGGCGATAAACAATTCTGCTAGTTTTAGACGGACCTCCTGCTCATAATCCGCCAACTCCGTGTTGGGAATAACTTTACCAAAAAGCCCAGGGAACTCTCGATTTACAGTCACTCCTTTCGATTCCATAAAGTCATTCCACTGCCGTTCGGTCAAATCCTTTTCAAGCAGGTCCAAAAATTCCGGCGAGTCCATGACTTCAAGCATCTTTTGCATGGACGGATTCGCAGGTTGCGTCTCGCCCAACTTAGACATCAACGCACTTTTAGCGCGCTGGACTGCTCGTTCCTTTTCCGTCAGAGGCTTTTCATCGTCCGATATCGTGTCTGTTTGGGGGCGCTGGACCGTCGTTTGGTTGTCAGCGTAATCAATATCATTGGGAGAAAATGGGCGATTTGTCCGCGCCGCATGCTCTCTGAGTGAGAACCACGTCGATGCACAGATACTCACCCCTATTAACAACACACCTAAAATGATAATCCCTTTTTTAATCAACTCGTTCTTCATAATCTCGACGCTCCTAGGGGATAGTGGTGCTCGGCACGGAGATACAAATCCACGCCGAGCCGTATCTCTAATTGACGCAGATGACTACAGCCCTAAGAAAATAATACATGGCTTTTAGCCATGCGGCCCGGCACTCAGTGCTGTCACTACCATAATTGAGGCATATCAAACGTGCATCTAGAGCCGCACGAGCATAGTCATCCCATGCCTCATCACAGGCAGAATCTGCCGCTAGGGATTCCTGAACAACATCACCTGTCAACATAAAACCGAGGACCAATACACCGACAATTAGAACAAGAACCATTCCTTGTAAACGGCGGAAACTAAACATAATTTTATCTCCTTTACGCCATCAGTCTCAACGAAAAAAAGGGGGCTGCTCCCGCAATTGAGCAGCCCCCTTTTTTGAATTGACACTAAAGGCGATGTAGGTTATACTGCATAACTGAAGCGATTCGAGGGACTACTCGGGTTGCTTCATGGGTGCGTCGAGTTGCAGCTCGGTGCACCCACCCGAGTACACTTTACAACATCTGCCAAAAAGTGTCGACACTTTTTTATTTCGCTCATATAAAAAAACAGTGCAAAGTACCAAGAAAAACCAAGTTTTTGGCGAAACTCGGTTGTGGTTTGCACCCTTCCTAGCATGAGCACTTAAAGCATACTAGAAAAAGCAAGGAGACGCAAGATTTAAAAAATGCAGTTTGAAACTAATAGTTTCAAGCTCTCAAAAAAACCTAGATTCATGTTAAAAAAATCGAAAAAAAATATAAGGAACACCGACTGGATCCCTCAAAATGCCAAAAACGCGTTTATTTTTATGCTTTGCACTGTCTTTTCACATGAGCCTTTATTTTCTTTACAAAAACACGATTTTCGCGGATGAAGCGTGTAACACCTATTAATATACTAGTGAACCAATGAACCGAAATCCTACAACACACTCATCGGGTCAATATCCACGATCAGGTCGATATTCGAGGGGAAGGTCGAGGTTACAGATTAAGGTGAAATTTTAGGCTCTATTGACATTTGACGGATAGAACCAATCCCAATAACCTTAAGATCCTGTCAGCTTTCTGTAGGTCGATTTTCCAAAATTGACCCCGATGCTGCGATCGGGATTCAAAGCAACATGCCGGCGTCGAGATATGAATCTCGACCTACTTTCACCCCATCACGGGGTTGCGGGGCGATTATATCATTTTTTCACTGGGTGTACAAAAAAAGCGGTATCCGCCCTAAAAAAGGCGTGATACCGCTTATTGTGTGGATGAAAGTTGTCCTCTATGGGGCATCAGGCGCATCACAGGAAGGTGCCTTGTTTAACTCTTCTTTAAGGTGATTCCCATTTGATGATACCTATCTTATTGTGGACAGAAACACGATTCGTCACTTCATCGGCGTATAACTGCACCGCATTTCTCTCCTCCGGATTGTAGACGGTTACACGGTTAGTCACTTTCCCTGCGGATAGACGAACCCCATCTTTCCCCGCCGGATTGCGGACGATGACACGATTCGCCAGTTCACTGGCGCGTAACAGCACCGCAGGCTCCCCCGACTTATCGGCGACAGCGACGCTGTTTCCCGTTTCATCGGCAACGAAGAGCACCGCTGGTGTCCCCGCCGGATTGTAGATGACAACCCCATTGCCCAAGGTTTCGTCAGCGCGTAAGACAATTACTGGATTCCCCGACATATCGACCACCGTTAGCCCGGGGCACACTGAATCTCACCCAATACGCCATTTCTTTGTGCGATTAAAGGGGGTGAGACGATAGCTCCAACCCCCATCCCAACTAGCATAATCCCGGCACCCAGTGTTGAAAAAGTATCATGTGCAGTTACCCGGTGCCGACTGGTGTAATGAATGTGAAGCATACATGCCATTCTACGAAGTTGAAGAAGAAGATCTTATCGAGGGCCGCAGCAATATCGTGAGATACTGCCACTTTTGTGATTGGTTAGAAAGGAATGAGAGCCGTGAGTAGAGTAACAGAACCGAAGCAAAAGCAGATCATACAGGCAGCGTTTATGTTCGCCCGTATCACCCGTGACATCAATAAGAGCGGCAAGGCGTTGCAGGTATCACCGAAAACTGTGCAGCGACTAATGCACTTCTCTGAGTTTCACGCAGAACTTGATTCCCTTGGATATGAAGGAGACCAAGACTTCAATGTGAAGGATGGCGAAAGGGGGAAGGGACGCCCCGCTGAATACGAACACGCTAAACGACTGTGGGATGAGATAACCGATGTGCCGGAGCAGAAGCGATTAGCCGTCACCAAAAAACAGGTCAAAACCCCGTATCATACCCTCCGCGTGTGGACGCTTGAATGGTGGATCGCAGACATTGAAGACTGAAAGGAAGGAGGACTGTTAGCGGCTTGAGGTTTTTGGCAGGGATAAAAAAAGGGGGTATCAAAATCAAGATACCCCAGTTTTGTTTTATCAGAAATCCGCCCCTTACGGCGCATTGTGGGGCGGAGATGAATCTGCATCACGGGCTAGGGCAATTTGCCCATCGCGCTCAAATTGCCGATCCACTGAAGGATTAGATTCTCTCAGACGACGAAGCCCCTTCTTCTGAACCGTAATCATCTATTAATTATTGTTTAGAGATGACGAACAGGGACCACAGGCACACCCCTGCGATTGAGAATACTCACAATTACATTCACACGAAGTAGCATTTTTCGTGTGTTCTACCTCACAATTCATCGGACACTTGCGGAAGGCCGAATCTATACAGGAGTTATAATTATCCACCACAACATCATAAGCAGTTTTCTTATTATCACGAGTTGTTTCCGCAGATGAACATTGCGACCGCAAAGTTTCTCTCTCATTGAAGTGTGTACGAATCTGTGCTTGTGTGTGCGGAAGACCATTATGAGTATCAAATGCCATATGTCTCGTTTTCTCATTTATTTCCCCAATTAGCCTATTAACCTCCTTTTGTGCGTCATCATAGGCCTTTTTCGCAGTATCTACTTTCGCCTTTTCACTCATACACGGCTCATGCGAAAAACTATATTCACCCAAAAAGGAAACGACTGCTGCCACAAACAAAGTAAACACAAGCATTTTTTTTCAATTCACGATTTTCCTCCTTAAATTTTTACATGCGATTTAAGCAATCAATAATCGTATCAACCCACCAATCATTACGGCTTTTCTCTATTCAACTTGTCCATTTTCTGTTGGACAGCTTTATACTTCACTTCCCACTCTTTCAATTTTGCCAAAAGAGATTCATCTATATCAAGCTCAAGAAGGGCATGCCATTCACTTTCCAACTGTTTCAATTCATCGCCAAGCGCAGAGTACTCTTGATGATATAACACCTCCCCTTGCCATTGTTCATAGTGTCGCTTTGAATCCGCCAAAACTTCCGCCGATACAGGATTAGTGTCCCAATCAACATTTTGTGCAATTTCTGAATCTTGTCCAAGATATTCATCTTCAGCTTCAGGACAACAGTCTTCAAAGGAATTCTCCTCAGCCACACCATTATTTTCATAACCTTCCTGTGCTTCCCCAATATGTTCCAAATCATCCCCTCCCGTATTAGTTCCGCTCGCCGGCGAAAAAACATCGACCCCAACCGAAGATTCCACTTCAGCAGCTACCCCAACCCCGGAATCCGGTAATTCATAAACTTTTGCCGGCTGCACCGGTGAATCCCACCAATACCATATGACAAAACCATAGATAAATACAAAAACAAAAATTCCACCAACAATAATACGAAGCAACAGATTCAAAATATACCTCCTTCAAAATCGATCCGCCAGAAGCGTAAGCATTAAACCCACTGCTGGGCCCCTCAATTACTTGGAAAATCATATCTTAAATCTTAGAACCTATTTGAAAAATCCAAAGTAATCCCTGAAAGTTGTCATTTTACGGGTAAATGTCCTCAAAATCGGTTGATTTTGCCCCTAAAATGACAAGAGATGATCGTTGCACCTACTTTTAAAACAGGTTCTAACATAAGCACTTAAAGCGCACCACACAAAGCAAGCCAACGCAAGATTTAAAAACTTCAACTTCAGACAAATAGTTTCAAACCCTCTCAAAAATTGGAAATTTATACCAAAAAAAATCGAAAAAAAATAAAAAAAACACCGCCCCACCAAATGTGAAAAACGCGTTTATTTTTATGCTTTGCACTGTCTTTTCACATGAGCCTTTATTTTCTTTACAAAAACACGATTTTCGCGGATGAAGCGTGTAACACCTATTAATATACTAGTGAACCAATGAACCGAAATCCTACAACACACTCATCGGGTCAATATCCACAATCAGATCAATATTCGTAGCTGACGTTTCGTCAATCGCGCACTGAATCAGTTCACGCAGTTCTTCCACATCCTCAGATCTCAACAGAAAATGCCACCGGAACTTATTTCTGATCTTGGCAAGCGGCGCAGGCACAGGACCCCGAATCTCAACTGAGGGGAAGCGATCCGCCTTGAAGGTTTCAAGTTGATCCAGCAGATGGTTGGCGGCCTGGATAACCTCATCTTCGACCTCTCCGCGGAGCAGGATGGTTGCGGCATGGCTCAACGGTGGGTAAAGCAGCGCCTCCCGATAACCGATTTCTTCACGGTAGAAACGGAGATAGTCATGTCCCTGTGCGGCTTGGATACTATAGTGTTCCGGCATGTAGGTCTGGACAATGACATTGCCCCCCGCTTCGCTGCGACCGGATCGTCCAGCGACCTGTGTTAGTAAATTAAACGACCGCTCACCCGCCCGAAAATCCGGCAGATTGAGCGCGGTATCCGCAGAAATCACGCCGACAAGGGTTACGTTGGGGAAGTCTAACCCTTTCGCAATCATCTGCGTTCCCACCAAGATATCAATTTCCGCAGATTTGAAAGCGTCAAGGATCTTCTGATGCGCGTCTTTGCGCCCCGTCGAATCGGCATCCATCCGTCTCACCCTTGCTTCGGGAAACGCCTTGACCACCTCCTGCTCAACCTGCTCGGTGCCAAGCCCAAAATAGCGAATATACGCGCTGCCACATTCTGGACAGACTTTGGGCGTTGGGCGTTCATAGCCACAGTGACGACACCCCATCCGCTTGGTATGGAAGTGGAATGTCAGCGAGATCGAGCAGTGATCGCACCGCTCAACGTAGCCACATTCTCTGCAAAAAACATGCGTGGAGTATCCCCGCCGATTCAGGAACAGTATAATCTGTTCGTCCTTTGCAAGCCGTTCCTCAATAGCAGTTCGGAGGGCTGTCGAAAAAATCGTCCGGTTGCCCCGTTTTAACTCCTCGCGCATATCCACAACCTCGACGGGCGGCATCTCAATATTCGACACGCGGGAGGGAAGTCGCAAGAGGGTATACTCCTCTTGCTGTGCGTGATAAAAACTCTCCAACGATGGTGTCGCACTGCCGAGAATTAACGGACAGTTGGCTAACTCAGATCGCTTCACCGCGACATCGCGTGCGTGATAGAATGGCTGTGCGGCATCCTGCTTGTATGACGTTTCATGCTCTTCGTCGATTACAATCAGCCCGAGGTTCGGAAAGGGCGCAAAAATGGCGGATCTAGGTCCCACAACGATGTCGGCTGCTCCATTCTTAATCTGCTGCCACTGATCATATCGCTCCCCATCAGAAAGATTGCTATGGAGAACAGCGACTCGACTTCCAAAGCGTCCGACAAAACGAGAAACCGTTTGGGGTGTCAGGGAGATTTCGGGAACAAGCACAATCACTCGTTTTCCTCGATCCAGGACAGAAGCCATCGCTTGCATATAAACCTCCGTTTTACCACTACCGGTGACACCGTGCAGGAGAAACAGTTTCTGCCTATCCGAATCGATCGCGTCTTCAATCGCCTGTAGCGCAGTCGCCTGATCCGGATTCAGTACGAGCGGCTGCGTAGAAGGCACAGGATCCAAACTGATCGGATTTCGCACAATCTGGACAGATTCAAGGCGGACTAACCCTTTACCCTCAAGGGATTGCAAGCCCGATAGAGATGTGTCCGCGCGTTTGGTAAGGTCAGCGGTGGTTAGCGTTTTACCGTCGCAGTCGAGGAGAACCCGCAGCATCTCCGCTTGTTTCGGGGCTCGGTTAGCTTCCAATTGCGGTATCTGTTCCTCAATTTCGGAAACCGGCTTGGCGAGCGAAACGACTGAAATCGTTTGGGGTCTCGCTTTGGACTGGATGTTCGACTTCAGTTCGACGAGACCTTTTTCTTGTAAGGCAGATACCGCCGGGCGCAACTTTGACACCTCAACTTCGATACGTCTCGCAATTTGATGAAGGGATAATCCGTCCTCATCCTTAAGTACCGACAAAATCTCCGTTTGACGTGACTGCCTCATACTCGCGATCTGCTCTTCGGTTGCAAGCGTATGTACGAGCTGGTTTTGACGTGTTCGGACCGCTGCGGGGGCGGCACACCTCAACGCCTCACCCCATGAAGAGAGGTAATATTCCGACATCCATTTTGTCAAAGCAAGCAGTTCGTCGGAGAATGTGGGGGTATCGTCCAAGCAGTCGGTAAGATTTTTGATCTTTATTGATTCATCGGGGAGGTCGGGCTCATCCATTAAATCAACGATGGCCCCTTCGCGTGGTCTCTGTCCCAAAGGCGCAAGGACACGGCTGCCACGCTGTGCTACGGATTGAAGCCGGCTTGGAATAGCGTAAGAGAAGGTGAGATCTTCGGGGAGTGGGAAAGCGATGCGAGCGTATTTCATGGCGAAAAATATAAGCGGTTCGTTGGTTCATTAGTGCATTGGCAGGACTTACGCAAACTTAGCACGCGGGAGTAAATTTTTGATTTTTGACCCCCTTAGTCCCCCTTATCAGGGGGAAACCCTTGTCAGGGGAGTTGCAGGGGAACTTATGAACCTGCGACATAAGTCCTAATTGGTTCATTAATGAACTAATGAATGAGTGAACTAAGGAACTAACTACGCTTTTAGTTCCGCCATTACCTTTTGCATGTCCTCCCAAACATCTCGCTTGCCGTGCGGATTTCGGAGGAGGTAGGCGGGATGGTAGGTTGCCATGAGTTTGCAGCCGTGATAGTCATGGAAACTACCACGCAATGAAGAGATACTCTGGTTAGTGCCAAGTAGGGTTTGAGCTGCAAAGGTGCCAAGCGCACAAATCACCTTCGGCTTGATTAGCTCAATCTGTCTAAGGAGGAAAGGTTCACAACTTTCAATCTCGATGGGTTTCGGATTCCGATTACCGGGCGGACGGCACTTAATCACGTTGGCGATATAAACATCCTCGCGCTTCAAGTCCATCGCCTCTATGATCCGCGTGAGCAGTTGCCCCGCTCGCCCTACAAAAGGCACGCCCTGCTGATCTTCATCCGCGCCGGGGGCTTCCCCGACGAACATGAGATCGGCGTTTTCATCACCTGTTCCAAAAACGACTGTGTTCCGTCCTTCATGCAGTTCGCATCGCTCACAGCCCATCGCTTCATCGCGCAACTGCGCTATATCCAACTGGGCAAATTCGGATTCGGGTTCTTCCTCTTCTTCAAACAGTTCTGTGAAACCGAGTTGCATTTGTTCTTCCACGTATTCCCTCACTGTTGCGACAAGTTCCAAATACCCTTCGACAACTTCATTCTGATCTGACATGGGGCATAACGCAAGACGTTTTGCGTCTTACGTCTCCAATCGGCGTTTGAGTTCTTCAATTCGCCTGACAGGTGTTGGATTCTGTTGGTACAGAATAGCGAGATAATAACTGGTCCAATCCCCAATTGCAACCAACGATAACAGGCGGGCGAGTAGCGATGTTCCCTCTGAATGCACCTGCGTAATGCCGCCGGTATACGGTTGAATCAGTTCCGCTGTGATATCCATCCGCTGCTGCGTCTGAGACGGAGCAGCCGGGTCGCGGAGTTGGATGACGTGACACGCTTGGGTCAACGCCGGTGGCTGCTTCCAACCCTCAATCTCATTGTGGTTCATCTCAGGATACACACTATAATAGGCGAGCGATTTGCCGTTCTCATTCATCTGGCCCTTCCATCGCATTGCAATCGCTTCAAGTTCTTGAGAGGCATAAATAACGGGCAATTTCTCGTGCAATGCGTGTGCAAGCTGCTTGGGTTGACACTCTGGGTTATCGGGATGAAAACCTGTTGCCAGTCTCACCAGCAGCGCAACTGCCTCCTCCAGATCGCTCTGGAGTTTGAGGTCTGGAGTAAATCCAAGTCGAGCAAAGACTGATAAGATCGGCATAAGCAGATAGCCGAGCGAAGCTCGAGGCGGCTGACCGGCTGGAATTATCAAACAGGGGAAATCGTGTGCATCCGCGAACCCCTTTAGCTTCCCACCGCTAGTAACTGCCAGGATGTTAGCACCTTGTGCAAACGCGTTTTCAACCGATAGGAGGGTTTCTTCGGTATTGCCGGAATAGCTGACAGCAATGAAGAGGGTTTGAGATGTAACATACGCAGGGAGGGTATATCCTCGGTGGACAATGATCGGGCATGGAAATTCACGCCCAACCACTGCTTTCACAAGATCCCCGCCAATTCCAGACCCACCCATCCCAGCAATGACAATGTTGTTGGGAATTCGCTCATGACAGCCCGCTAGTTCGAGAAGTTCGCCGATCTCCCAACCACGCTTACACTGTTCAGAGAAGGTGGACAGTAGATGGAGCATATCCTCGGAATCGTGCTGTTTGATTTGAGCGAGATTTAGCATTGTCCTCTGTTCAATATTAGTTCATTATAGTGGATATTAGAATTAATGAGACATTCCAAATCCCGACTTGTCGAGTCCCGTTCCGAGGATCCCCCCGATAAATCGGGGTAAACTGTATCGGGAGATGCCAATGAATCGGCACCGGTGCGGTTATAAACCGCACCTACCGGGGGTGTACAAGTGTCTCTTTATTTTTAGATTTCACTATAGTAGGAGTTCCGTACTTCAGTTCGTAGTAGCGCAATGAATTGCGCGTCCGGACGGGCGATTTATCGCCCTACTATAAACCTGAAACCTTATTGTAGTGGCACAATCAATGGAGCGTATCGGAGCAGGTCCCGATTTATCGGGATCCTCGCTTTCGCGGGAGATGCCCCTCCCACATCTATCAAGGATAAATCACCGAACTACAAGGGGTTGAACGTTCAACTGCGTAAGTCCGATATAGTTTAACAGATGATTAATGATCCGATGTATCAATGAACTACTGTAGTTTTAGGTGTCAGACCAAAAAGACGCGCACTAGATCGTAGAACGTGATGTATAAAAACAGACCTGCCAGCAACACAATGCTGACCTGCTGAATAATCATCTGCTTACGGATACTTAGGGGTCTGCCGCGTAACTTCTCAAGGGTGAAGAAAAGGATCTGCCCCCCATCTGCAATTGGAATAGGCAATAAATTCACGATGGCAAGATTTACACTGATGAAGCCCACAAAGAAGAGTAGACTTCTGAACCCAAATTCCACAACTCGGCGAGTCGTATCCACAATTCCAATGGGGCCGGTGAGGTATTTGGTTTTAACTTCGCGGGTAACGAGGCGCTTGAGCACCTTTGCAACCATTTCCAAAATTAGCCAATTCGTATGGACCCCCTCACCCACAGCCGTAACGACATTATATTGTGGAATCGGAACAGCGGGCACAGCAAGCGCAAGTCCACTCAGCGAGAGCTTCCAATGCATCCCTTTAAGGTTGAGTTGATTCGTATCGTCGCTGAGAGCGGGAATTAGCATTGCGGTCAGTTGTTCACCGTTGCGGACTAAGCCAATCTCAACGGGTTGACCGGGATTTGCGGTGGTCAACTCGTACAACTTCGGATATAACTCAAAATTCTTGATGGCTTCCCCGTTAATTGAAATAACTTCATCCCCATTCTGGATGCCGGCTTGTTCTGCTTCGCTTCCCGCTGCGACAACAGCACTGATGACCCAATTAATCGGAAAACTGACCGTTAAAGATTCGATGCCCCGCCGAATTCCGAGTGAGATGTTGTCGTTTGGTCCTGCGTTGATCTCGTCATAAAATCGTCGATGTGCAGATCCAAAGGGGTAGGCAGGTTCCCAAATAACCGATCCGAATTCAGGCACGTGATAGATTTTCCGCCCATTGATCCTGTCAATCAGATCCCTGGCTTGGAGACCGGCTTGCGCTGCTGGACTGTCTTCGGTGACACTTTCAATCACCGCTGACTGCCGAGCGGAGACTCGAATCTGTCCGATCCCCCTTCTGTCAAGACTTTTCGGCGTAACATAGAGTGTCTTGAGTTGGCCGTCGCGAGAAACAACAACTGTCAACTCCTCATCGGGGTGGGTAAGGATTGTGGTGTTGAAATCCTGCCAATTTTTAATTTTTCGACCATTAATTGAAACAATAGTATCACCCGGTTCGATGCCTCCCTTCTTCGCGGGGCTATCATCAGCGACCAATCCGATTTGAGCCATCCGATCTGACCGTCCAACTAGCATCTCCATCAACCACATTGTACCGTGATCTAACCCAATAAGATACACAAACGAAAAAAGGAGGATTCCGAGTATGAAGTTCATTGCGGGTCCTGCGATTGCCACGAAAATACGATGTCCGACGGGGGCTGAAGCGAATTCACCCGCTTCACCTTTCTGTTCGTCAGGGCTCTCTCCCGCCATTTTTACAAACCCACCAAACGGCAAGGCGGATATACAGTACTCGGTCTCTCCGCGCCGAAAACCGATGAGTCTCGGACCGAAACCGATCGAAAATTTTTCTACTCGAATCCCACACCGTTTTGCTGCAAAGAAATGGCCGAGTTCATGAATAAAAATTAGAAAGCCGAGGGCGAGGATAGCAAGTATAATGGTAGCAGAATGAATCATCAATGTCACCTTTTTGTCTGGATTAATTGCTGTGCCGCTGATCTTGCCCATTGATCCGCAGCAAGAATATCATCAAGCATTGGCTGAAATGTCACATCATGTCGAGTCATTACTTCTTCAAGGTAGTTCGGGATGTCCATGAATCCTATTTGTCGGTTCAGGAACGCTTGTACGATCACCTCATCAGCACTACTAAGAACCGTTGGTAAAGTACCGCCAACTTTCGCCGCACTATAGGCGAGTTCGAGGCACGTGAATTTTTCCGAATCAACCGGCTCCATGTGGAGGACACCGATTTGAGCCAGGTCAAGTCGCGGAACGCGGGTCGGCAGACGACACGGATAGGTCAACGCATACTGGATTGGCAGGCGCATATCCGATACGCCCAACTGGGCAAGCAACGAGCCATCGACGAACTCAACCATCGAATGAATAATGCTTTCCGGGTGAATAACAACCTCGATTTGGGACAATTCTACATCAAAAAACCATTTCGACTCGATGACCTCAAACCCCTTGTTCATCATTGTTGCCGAGTCGATAGTAATCTTTTCCCCCATTTTCCAGTTTGGGTGCTGCAAAGCCTGTTGAGGCGTCACCGAACTCAGTTGATCCAAAGGTGTCTCACGGAAGGGACCGCCGGATCCCGTGAGAATGAGCCGATGAATTTCGGCACGTGTACAGTCATTTCCTTTAACGTCAGAAAGGCACTGAAAGATTGCACTGATTTCGCTGTCCACAGGTAAGAGGCGCGCGCCGTATTCCTTAGCCGCCTCCATAATCAACGACCCGCCCATCACCAGCACCTCTTTGTTGACAAATGCGAGGTCTTTTCCGGCTTGAATCGCCTCCAGTGTTGGTAAGAGTCCTGCGCCACCGCCCATTGCTTCAAGGACAAGGTCAACCTCCGCCATCGTCGCAACTGCTGAAACCCCTTCGGATCCTGAAAGGACTTCAACGGTTTTGACATCTTTTAACCGTTTCCTCAGCTGGTTAGCAGCTTCTTCGTCCCTTACTGCTACGAGCCGTGGGTTAAATTGACGCACTTGCTGCTCGGTTCGGTCAATCGATGTATTGACAGCAAGCCCATCGACGACGAGTTCGTCGGGATGGGTCTCCACAACTGACAGCGCGTTTTGGCCAATAGACCCCGTGGATCCAAGAATGGCGAGGTGTTTCATAACAGGTTCACAAATGAAAGTATAGCAGGTTTTAGACTCTATCGCCCAAAGTAGTCCACCTACGACTTCCCGACGAACCAAGATTCAGAGCAATATGCTGTAAGCCTTATACAAATTACCGCACGCTTTCTCTTTTTATTAGGGCAGCACAATGCTCGTATTACATTGGACGTATCGGCACGTAGGTTGGGTTGAACGAGATCAACAAAAAACCGCAAGTACTTCACTACTATTCTGGCGTTCGATTCCGATTGAAACCTCAGAAATAGCGTGACATCCAACTCTAAGTGGGAAAAGGCAACAGGTCCATCAAATTGAGCTTACCAAAAATACATAATAGATATACAGTGCCGGTGCCGAAAAAATCAGACTATCGCATCGATCCAGTAATCCACCGTGCCCGGGAATTAAATGTCCCGAATCTTTAACATCAGCGCTCCGTTTGATAATAGACTCGCTCAAGTCGCTCAGTTGACCAACGATACTTAACAGAATTCCAAGAATCAGTGCGTGTTGCCAACTCAGAATCTCTTGCAAGAAAAAAGACCAGACACCAAGCCCGCCAAGCGTCCCAAACACGATCCCGGCAATTGTCCCTTCAATAGTTTTGGCGGGACTAATTGTTGGACGGAGCTTGTGCCTCCCGAACCGCTTGCCGAAGAGATATGCGGCCGTATCACATAGCCAGACGGTCACCAGTAAGAAGCAGGTTAATCCCCTACCTGCCTCGTTGATGTCGCGGAGCAGAATCATGTGATGTCCAAAAGCCCAACCGATATAGACAACTCCCAGTATTGTACTGTCAACGGAAAGGGAGGCAACACTGATCCGATCGCGTAAAATCTGGTAGGAGAAAGGAAGCAGGAGCGCCAAAGCGAGAGCAAGTTCGAGAGGGATTTTAATGACCGAATTAACTGCCGCTACACAAGCCAGGGTGCCACATATTACGGTGAAAATTCGACCGGCTTCCACCGGTTCAGTACGCGAAGGCACTTGGTTTGAGTCAGATACGACTGTGAAAATTTGACCGCCCCTTTCCCGAATTGATTGGGAAAGCCCCCAAAATTCAATCAGCATCAAAGCACTAACCAATACAATTGATGCTGCATAGGGATACCCTCCCCACCAAACAAGGAAGATAATCACAGGTATTAGGATGATCGCACTGATGACTCGCTTCCAAAACATTGGTTACAGGGACGGACAAATTTTTGGTCGAAGACCATGTCTCGATTTCTGGTTACAGTTCGAGTAGCTCTTCTTCCTTGGATTTTAACAGCTCGTTAGTCTGATCGGTATATAGATCCGTGTACTCCTGGACGTCCGCCACATAGGTATGGCGCTCATCCTGAGAAATCTTTTTCGATCTCTCTAACTTCTGCAGCGCATCATTTGCGTCACGTCGGATGTTCCTGATAGCGACACGTCCCTCTTCGGCGAGTTTAGCGACGTATCGGGTCAGTTCTTGGCGGCGTTCCGTTGTCAACTCAGGGATTTGGATGCGAATCACGTTTCCGTCATTGTTCGGATTCAATCCCAAGTCGGATTGAGCAATAGCTCTCTCAACCTCCTTAGTAACTGTTTTGTCCCAAGGTTGGATGACAATCAGGCGAGGTTCAGGGATGGTAATCGTAGCGACTTGATTAATTGGGCTCTTGGTGCCGTAATAATCGACATGAATATTATCCAATAGAGAAGCCGAGGCTCTCCCGGTGCGAACATGTGCAAAATCTCTTGCTGTCGCTTCTACAGCCTTTTGCATTCGTGTCTCTGCATCACGAAGGATTGTTTTAGGCATTTTGAAAACTCCTATTCAGATTGTGCATCAATTGCAAACAATCTTCAGTCCTAGAATCTAGTCTTGACCTAACACATAGAGCGAAAAACGTTTCACAACAATGTTTTCCCCAAGTTGGGCAATGGCATCCTGAATGAGCTGCTTAATCGTTTTATCCATTTCCCGAATATAAGGCTGTTCGAGCAGACAAGCCTCAGCATAAAATTTTGAGAGTCTACCCTCAACGATTTTATCGACGATGTGCTCCGGTTTGCCCTCGTCAAGCGTCTGTCTCCTCAAAATTTCTTTCTCTGACTCTAGCACACTTGCTGGCACATCTTCTTCGCTGACGTACTTAGGCTTGGCGGCAGCAACCTGCATAGCGATCTCTTTCGTCAGTTCCTGAAATTGTTCAGTGCGGGCGACGAAATCGGTTTCACAGTTGACCTCGACCAACACACCGATGCGGCTGCCGGGATGAATATACGATGCAATCAATCCTTCAGAGGTGGTGCGTCCACCTTTGAGTTCCGAAGCCTTCAATCCCTTTTCACGCAGCAGTTGAATCGCTGCTTCCAGATCTCCCTCCGTCTCCGTTAGGGCTTTCTTACAATCCATAATTCCGGCACTTGTACGTGCACGCAACTCACTAACCATCTTTGCAGTAATTTCCATTAACCGTTATCCTCCTGATCCGCTTCCTGTGAACCTTCGTGACTCTCTTGTTGAGAATCCTCTGACTCTTGATTCGTGACCGCCGCTTCATCGGTTGCAGATTCAGTTTCCGATGCTTCCGGCTCGGTAGCTTCCTCTACTGGAGGTTCGGGTTCATCAGCGCCCTCTAGCGCACTCGCCCGTCCCTCAATCACGGCGGTTGCCAGCACGGAACAGATAAGCTTAATTGCCCGGATTGCATCATCATTCGCAGGAATCGGATAATCAATCGGATCTGGATCACAGTTCGTGTCAACGATTGCAACCACTGGAACGCCTAGCTTATTCGCCTCTTTTACGGCAATGTGCTCCTTACGCGTATCTGTGATAATCACAGCTTCAGGAAGTTGTCCCATGGTTTTGATACCGGCAAGGTTATTGTCCAACTTCGTCTTCTCACGTCTGAGACTCATTACTTCCTTTTTAGGCAGCTGCTCAAAGACTCCGTTCTCTTCGTCTTGCTCTATTTTCGTCAACCGGCTGATACTACGCCTAATCGTCTCATAGTTGGTCAACATACCGCCCAACCAACGATGGTTCACATGAAACATCTGGCATCTGGCGGCTTCCTCTGCTACCGTCTCTTGGGTCTGCTTCTTCGTTCCGACAAAGAGCACTGCCCCACCTCGTGCTGCTACATCCTGCACAAATTCATAAGCCGTTTGGAGTAGGCGCAACGTTTTCTGGAGATCTATGATGTAGATTCCATTCCGTTCCGCAAAGATATACGGTGCCATCTTCGGGTTCCAGCGTCGGGACTGATGCCCGAAGTGAACGCCCGCCTCCAGCAGCTCTTTCATTGTAACCGTTCTCAAAAGAACCTCCTTACCTAATTTTTAGGTTTTTGCTTCCACTCCTCTCACATTTACATCAGACTCTCAAAATAAGAGAGAACCTTCTGTGTAAATCAAGAAGTGTGATTGATTCAAACAGACTACCTTCAAAGCGGAGTAAATATAACATATCATCCGAAAATATGTCAAGATTGACTTGGCTTTCGCGTTCTCAGAAGTACATAATGAGTCGCCCTTGGAAAAACATTTTCTCATGCCGTTCTCAGTGTCAGATGCATAAGCTCTGAACAGGTTTTCCACTCGACCTCGCCCGCCAACGTTTCATTGATCCGCCCGCCAACGACATTGAGCGCGGCTAAGCCGGTCTCCAAACCGTTTGAAAATAGCGATTGCCAGTGTGTCAACAAAATGGGGGACCCGCCTGCATCTAAGACTTCGCGGATTTTGCCACCACGCCCATCGCTTGTGATAATTGTGTCCGCAGTATGCTGGACGAACTCACGATCAGATCGCGGGGAATCGATGGTCTGCCACCAAAAGTCGTTGACGGTCGAAGGGATTGAAACCAGCCTTGTATTGCCCTCTTGAAACGCAATCCACGGTTTAGATTCTGGCTTATCGTGCAGTGTGTGCAGAAAGTACCATGAGAGATCCCGATCGTATACTTCCCGCTGCGCCGCAACAATCGCGGCGATATATTCCACCTCCACATCGCTTCCAAACGTCCACGGCGACGTTACACCCGTTGCATCAAACCCTGCAGCTTTCAGGTATGCCATCGCTTTCGTGAGATAAGGTGTCAGCGTGCGTCGGTCCTGCTTCTGCGACCACGGGGATTCACCCTCATCGAAATATCCACCCTCGGTTAAATTCACAGCGAGATTGTGGGTGAGCATCTCCGGGCAGAAATCGAACCGGTCGCTCAGACGGCGTTTCACTGTATCCAACCATTCGTGGGTAAGCGCCGGATCACCCCCCTCGATCCCCGATAAAATATCTCCACGTCCGGCAGGTACAGGGATAATCGAGAACTTGCCAGCGACACCGTGCGCCTCAACCACATCGCAGAAACGATCCAAGAATTCATTCGGAATGGTATCTAACAACAATCGTCCATCGGTGGTATAAGGACGGCTGCCATGCACCTCTTCCTTATGAAAACGATAAACGTGGATTAGTGGACAACTGTCATCAACTATGAGGGAAATTGGTGTTGGCATAAGGGAGCTAGAGTGGTATTTCTATCTTTTGCGGACGGCCGGTGTGGATAGACTCCGAAATCTTTTCTACCAACAGAGTAGAAACAATGCCGGGACGGGCTGGAACGTAAGAATCAGTATCGTTACGGATGGCTTCCACCAAGAACGGCATCCGCTCGATAGGTCCGGGTTTCAGGGTTTCATCTCCACCAAAAGTGACCTTGCTGAAGTGCTCATATAAGACCGCAGACTGCTCACCATCGAAGAATTCAAAAAACCATTTAGAAATGACAGGGTTACTGCCTGCATCACTCATCAGAAAAGTCGCCACGGAATCGTTGGCAAAACGGATCGTTGCCGCAGCTGTGTCCACCGTGTCGGGGCTGTCTAACTCCCCATCAGGATGGGTAATCTGTCCCCCTGTCGCGTAAACCTCTACCGGATCCGCACCGTGAATCCAACAGAGCAGATCTACGGCGTGGACACCGACATCGTAGAGCGGACCGCCGCCCTCTTCGGCGTGCCAACGCCACCGACTCAGATCTGCTGGTCCCATCATGCACTGACCATGGCTCACCTTCGGCGAGCGTAGCCGCTTCTTAATCTCCCGCGCCGCCCCAGAGAAACGGATAGAGAAATTAATCATCAGTTTCCGGTCAGCGGCTTTCATTGCTTCATAGATGCGGAGACAATCCGCCGTTGTCATCGCCATCGGTTTCTCTAGATAGAGGTGCTTTCCGGCATTGAATGCAGCAACCGCCAAGTCAGCGTGCGAACTATGGGACGTAGCGATTGAAACAATATCCACAGATGGATCGGAGAACACCCGGTCTGGATCTGCCGTATAGTAATCGCCACCGTACTGTTCGTGAAAATTCTTTGCTGAGTCAGATCGGACATCACAGAAACCACGCACCTCAACGTCCGGCGTGTCCGAGGCATATCGCGCGTGACCATTGCCTGCGCCTCCGCACCCGATGAGTGCCCAGCCGAGTCTATCATTGGTAGCCATTTTTATCCCTCCCTCGCTTCTCTCATCTGCCGCCTTGCTTCGGCAGCCAAGAAACTCATATCATTGCTCAAGTCGAAAAAAACAAAGCCTTGTTCCTTCCGTTTCAGGAGATCTTCGGCGGACCCAACAGGAATGCCACACGGTTTGCCAACCCGATTGCAGGCGTCAAGAAAATGTTGTATCGCCTCCTCATGTTCGGAACTTCCAGCAACAACGCCCATTTCAAGGGATAGGTCGCCGGGTCCGAGAAAGCCGATGTCAACGCCTTCGATCTCCATTATAGCTTCCGCATTCCGAATTCCCTCTCGATCCTCAATCTGCGGTATAACCACCACCTCATCGTCGATCCACGTCTTATAATCGGGTCCCCATGTCCCCGACCGACCAGATCCCGAAGACCGTTTCCCTCGTGGCGGATAGCGACATGCCTGAGCGATTTGTGCCGCTTGCTCCGGCGTGCTGACATGCGGGGGAACAACCCCGAATGCGCCAGCATCCAACACACGCCCTATGGTCTCCGGTGCATGGTCCCATACGCGCACAATCGGCGTCGCCCCACGTGATTCAATCGCCCGGAACATGTTTGCAATCTCTGTGATCCCCACGGGCGAATGTTCTGCATCGACTGCAAGCCAATCAAATCCGGCGGCTGCCATCACCTCTGCTGCCTGTGGCGAACCGAGGTTGAGCCATGACCCGATTGATACCCCTCCATCCGACAATTTCTCACGAATCTTGTTTCTCATTGAAGTTTGGCGGCAGCCCCGCTACTGTTGGGGCACCGCGCCTCCTTATCAAAAGATAAATCCAACGAAACCAACGAATCAATCATATCAAAATTTCGCCGTTCCTGCAACGAAAAACAGCTGAACCAAGAAACCAATGAACCAACGTAGCCCCAGCAAAGGGACTTAACAGTATCGGCTGGACGCAATTAGAGAAATAACAAGATACCCATGCCCAATAACGCCACATTGACATATCTATCAAATTGCCCTTGGGGTATAAATCTGTTCAGTCTGCTGCCGAGGAATATCGCTGCCAAGATTAGGGGTAAGGAGGTTACATAAAACCTAAGTACATCAGGCGTCCATAAGCCAGCCAACCCGTGACTCGCTAAAATGAGAACGCCGGTAAACACAAAGTAGCTCTGCAAGGTAGATCGGAAACGATCCGGCGACCAATGACAAAGCGTCGCATAAATGGTAATCACTACCCCGCTGGTGTTGTAAGCTGCGCCGAGCACTCCAGCAAGGAATCCAAACAGATAAGTGAGTGCGGAGCCAGCTCCTATTCGGCGAGGACTGATAATCTTCAGATGACGATTTGCTATGTTGTATAGGCTAAACAGGATGACCAGTATTCCCAGAAACAGTTTCATCAGTTCTTCGGGCACACCTTTTAACATAAAAAGCCCCACAGGTATGCCGAGGCATGACGATAGAACTAAGCGCCCAGCGGCACTCAGATCTACGACGCGCCAATTTTTCACCAAGATAACGGCTCCCACTGTCATTAGAACAAACGCTACTAATGGGGTAGCGGTCTTTAGTTCGACAACCATCAGCAACAGCGGCATAGCGATCAACGCTTGACCGAAGCCGAGGGTCGCATGGATAGAGGTCGAAATAAACAGAATGGCAAATATCAGAAGATATTGGAGAATCATACACACAAAGTGCCCACTCACCTATAAGATTTCGCTAACCGATCTTACCTGAACGCAGATCTATTTCTATATCTGTAGAACTTACACAGTTAAACGAAGAGGTGTTGTAGTTTGATACTTCATTGCCAATGTGGGGCAAGTCCGAGAGGATTCCGTGACCCGGGATGCCCCGCCTACGATGGGGGTGGAGTCGGGACATTTTCCTCGAAGCCCGATGAATCCCCGATTTATCGGGACAGGCGGTCAGCTACAATCTGAAGTTCGTAACTCCTAATCTACTTGAATCTACGGGGTTTTTGTGACAAAATAGAAAATCTATAGGGTGCATCAGACTAATCAACCGATCAACGAATGAATCAAACGGGCTTCAAGGAGGCTCTCGCAATGGATACGCTTTCTACAGAATTGTTTGATGAAATTTCTAAAATTCCGTGTGTCAACTCCCATTCTCACATCAGTCCTGAGATAGACCGGATCGCAGAAGCACCCGACGCCCTCGCCTTCTTCAAACACGCCTATCCCCGCTCTGATTTGGTCTCAGCAGGGCTGACCAACGAGCAGATGAAAGCAGCGCTGGAACCGGGACTTCCACTCGCAGAACGCTGGAAGATTTTCGAGCCGTATTTCCAATACACCCGTCTGACTGGATTTTCGCAGTGCATCATTGAAGGGTTCCGAGATCTGCTTGGGTTTTCCGACTTGACTGCCGAGACCGTTGCACCCATTTCAGATGCGCTGCGTGAACATAGCAAACCGGGATTTTACCACGAAGTGTTGCAGCATCGATCTAACATCGCGCTCACAGTAACCAACATGGAAGACCTCATCGAAGTGGACAGAACACTGTTCCTGCCGTTGCCACGCTTGAACCGTTTCAGTATGCTTCACTCCGCCGATCAAGTTCAAGCTATCGAAAAGGATTATGACGTTACTATCACGAGTCTCCCCCAACATGTCGAAGTTATTCGGCAGGTATGTCGGGATTGGAAGCGGGCAACCGTTGCAGGTGTGAAGATGTCTCAGTCGTACCATCGCCGTATGGATTTTACGGCACGTCAGAAAGACGACGCTGTGAGAGTCTTCGATGGACTGATGCGAGGGGAGTACGCCGGACTGGATTCCGAAGCAGGTGTTCTCTTGGAAGACTACCTCGTCTTTGAGTGTTGTCGTGCCGCCTCCGATGCCGACCTGACCATACAGTTCCATCAAGGCATACGGGCTGGGAATTATGGAAGCATGGAAGGGTGCACCCCCGCGCCGCTCACTGAATTGTTCCAGACTTTTCGAGAGGCGCGTTTTGATCTCTCTCACGCTGGCTATCCCTACCTACGAGAAGGCGCCGTTCTCGGCAAGGCGTTTAGCAATGTTTATTTAAACATGTCCTGGATTCATATTATCTCGCCGATCGGCTCGCGGCTCGATTTGAGGGAGTGGCTTCAGATGGTGCCCTATAACAAGATCATCGCTTTCGGTGATGACCTCCAACATGTGGAAGCGGTCTATGGCCACCTCAAGATGGCGCGTCAGAACTTCGCGATTACGCTCGCTGAAATGATACGGGAGGGATTGGTGTCAGAATCTGTCGCACTCGACGTCGCCCAAGCTGCTTTTCACGATAATCCGGCGAAAGTCTACGGGGTGAGCGCCTAGCGTAGGTTTCATCAACAACCGGTAGCGCTTGCTATCACTGGTCTGTAGAGATGACGATGACAGGCTGACAGCACCACTCTATTTTCACTCTCCAAGGTTCATTTTACGAACGCCAACGGATTTACCTACTTAGGTAACCGCCGCACCCAGAGGTATAGCGCAAGGTTCATCCCACCAATAAAGCCAAAAATATACGATTGAATCCCCACCAACATATGATGTGCATGCCTCAAAGACAGCCCAGCCACAATCGGAATACCCAGCGCCAAGATGACGAAAACGGTTGTCCCGGCGGCACCCTTCGCCTCCCAAAATGTAATTTCGCGTTTCAGCACGCGCAGATAATCGCGCGCCCACATCCGCGATATCCACCCACCTTGAATATAACCAAGAACAATCCCAAGCCCAAAACCAACACCGCACCATCGCGCGTCTACACTTTCAGCGATTGCCATAGCCGTTGTCCATGTCAGCTGTCCCACCAACGAAGTTACCATGAAAGCAATCAAGATGAAGGGTTTCATGTAGAACGGCAGCAAGCGGCGATGTAGTTTGTCAAGTCGACGTTTTTCTGTTTTTCTGAGGGGAATATTCACTGGATTTCTTTCTGGGATGGAACGCAAAGCGCAATAATCCAAGTTGTCCGCCTCCTCTCGAAAGGTGTTTTGTAGAAGCTGCCTATACAAACGCCTAATCACGGTATTTCAGATGACAGGACAGAGGAAATTACGCCTGCAAACCTTCAAGAAACAGATTATTATCTTCCGGTGTGCCGATTGTTATTCTCAAACAGTTCTGCAACGGACCCGGACGGTCGAGGTTACGGACAAGTACGCCGTGATTGAGTAGACGTTGAAAGACTTCAAGAGCAGGTTGGTCTGTTCGAAACAGGATGAAGTTCGCATCTGTCGGGAATGGGTGGATACCATCTATGGTTTTCAGCGCGTCAAAAACGCGTTCCCTCTCGCTGCGAATTAGCTGCAGATGTTTGGCTAATCGGTCGGGCTGTTTGAGCAAAAGCGTTGCAGCGATCTGCGAGAAACGGTTGAGATTATACGGGAGACGCACCTTGTTAAGTTCGTCAACGACCTCTGGATGTGCAACTACGTATCCGACTCTTAACCCCGCCAGCCCGTATGCCTTGGAGAATGTGCGCGTGATGACTAGATTGGGGTATTGGTCGCGTTCCTCCATGAGAGAGTGTCCGGAAAACTCGTAATAGGCTTCATCAAGGAGCACCAGCGTATCAGGACGGGAAAGGATTTGACGAATCACTTCTGCCGAGAAATTAGTGCCTGTCGGATTGTTAGGATATGATAGGAATACAAGGTTGATTGAGTGGGCATCAAGGTGAGCCTTCCACGCGTCCGGATCCAGATCAAACCCGTCATCAAGTGGCAATCCAACGGCTTTGAGCTGCGCGACCTGTGCGAGAATTCCAAACATCGAAAACGTTGGGGTTGGAAAGGAGACGCACGCTTCGGGTCTCCTGAACGCCAACATAAAATTGCCGATTAACTCATCAGATCCATTGCCAACGACAATTTCTGTCTTATCAACCCCCAACTGGTCACAAAGTTGTGTTCGTAGGAGATCCGAACTCGGGTCGGGGTAACGATTAAAATTGAGTTGGGCTATGGCTTCGATCAACTCCTGTCGAATCTCCGATGGTAGATCAAAGGGAGACTCATTCGCGTCCGCCTTAACTCGGTGGGGCGGTTGAGCGACATGGTAAGGGGTGAGATCTGCGAGATCTTCCCTCAAAAAAGGGTGAAGGTTCATTCAGTCAACTCTCTTTCTAGTCAGGCTTCAGTGACAATCAAGATAACGAATCACGGCAGCCTCGATACATAATCAACAGCGTTTTGAAAGATCGCCAGACCATCTCCGTCTTCCGGGAGATTCTCTCGCGTCCAGCGGGGATGGTTGAAGCGTGTGAGAAACCGTTCCGGGTGCGGCATCATGCCGAAGATCCTACCGGTAGGATCACAGATACCAGCGATGTGGCGATCAGAGCCATTCGGATTGTGGGGATATTCCGGTGCATTGCCGTTGGTGGGAGCGTAGCGAAATACGACCTGTCCGTTGGCTTCGATCTGATCAAGTATCTGGGCCGGAGCGGTGAAGCGCCCTTCTGCATGGGCAACTGGCAGGTAGATACGTGGTTTCAATCCCTGTGTAAAAATGCAGTTACTCTCTTGTGTTTCTAAGTGAATCCAACGGCACTCAAACTTTGCGGACGTGTTCATGGCGAGGGTCGTTTGTTGTACCTTCTGTGAATCGAGGCGAGGCAACAGACCGGCGCGTACAAGTACCTGAAAGCCGTTGCAGATACCGATCATCAGCCGTCCTGATTCGACATAAGTGGCAAGTGAATCATCGAGCTTGTATCGCATCTCGTTAGCTAACAGGATGCCGGCGGCGACATCGTCGCCGTAAGAGAAACCGCCGGGGATCGCCAGGATCTGATAATCCATGAGGTCAACCTCACCGGCAATCAGTCCGTTGACGTGAATCAGCGATGTCTCCGCTCCCACGAGTTGAAAGGCGTGATCTGTTTCATAGTCGCAGTTAGTGCCTGCGGTGCGAAGGATAAGGACCTTCGGTTTCATCTCAATTTGCCTCCTATTTAGCATCCACTGGCAAACAACAGTTTTATCCACTTGATGGATGAAGCATCAATATTCATAATCAATAATAGAGTATTCCTAAATCTCTTGGTGAAAATAGATTGGCAATGTTTGGAACAATTTTGCCTCTGTAGGAAACACCATCGTTTACAAACCTACCTCCCACAGCAGAACCGTACCGTCACGACTCCCACTGGCAAGCGTACGACTATCGGGGGAAAACACCACGGATTCAACAGCCTCAGTATGACCTGAAAAGGTCTGCTGATGTTGCCAAGTTACAGCATCCCACAGATAAACCGTTTTGTCTGAACTGCCACTCGCTAGTGTCCTACCATCCGGAGAATACGCCACAGAATTGACACCGTCCAGATGTCCCGAAAGGGTCTGCTTACGATGCCCGGTCACGGTATTCCAGACCCGAATCTCCTTCTTACTTCCACTACTAACAGCAAGCATACTGCCATCTGGGGAATATGCTATGGAGGCAATCTCGCCTGTATGTTTAAGAATCTGCGTGAGTTTCGCGGTGCGGGCATCCCACAAACGAACGGTCTTGTCTACACCTCCACTTGCTAATGTCCTACCATCCGGAGAATACACCACGGAATTGACTTCTCTCGTATGTCCTTTAAGGGTCTGCGTGGGTTTTCCGGTGGGGACCTCCCACAGACGAACGGTTTTGTCTGAAGCTCCACTTACTAGCGTCCTACCATCCGGAGAATACGCCGCCGAGTTAACCTGTCCTGTGTGCCCTTTAAGCGTCCGCTTGAGCTCCACTGTGTGTGGATCCCACAAACGAACGGTTTTATCTGAACTTCCACTCGCTAACGTTTTGCCATCAGGCGAATACGCCACAGAATTGACAGAATCCCTATGTGCTGAAAGAGCCTCTTTGTGTTGTAAGGTGCGGGCGTCCCACAAACAGATCGTCTTGCTCCCACCCCTGCTAGCCAGTGTACTACCATTAGGCGAATACACCACAGAACGGACAGAATCTGTATGTGCGCGGGTCTGCTTGAGTTGTCCAGTTGTCGCGTCCCACAAATGGATCGTTCCGCCCGACCTTCCCGTAGCGCCCGAACTCCCACTAGCGAGTGTCGTGCCGCTGGGGGAGAATGCTATCGAAGTGACGTAGTCCGCGTAGCCCCTTAGAGTCTGCTCGTGTTCGCCGGTTACGGCATCCCACAAGCACATCTCTCCCATTCCTCCACTTACTAGCAGCGTGTCATCAGGAGAATATGCCAGAGAATAGATCTCGCCCCTATGCCCCTTAAGAGTTTGCTTGCACTCTCCGGTATACGCATCCCATAAACAAACTGTTCCGTCCGAACTTCCACTCGCTAGCGTTCTACCATCAGATGAATATACCACAGAATTGACAGGACGTGCATGTTTCTCAAGGGTCTGCTTGTGTGTTCCGGTATGCACATCCCACAAGCAAATCGTCTTGTCTGAGCTACCACTGACCAGTGTTTTACCATCAGGCGAATACGCCACAGAATTGACTTCCCATGTATGCTCCTTAAGCGTCTGCTTGTGTTCGCCGGTCACGGCATCCCATAAACGTATCTCCCCCGACCAACTCCCACTGGCAAGTATACGGCCGTCCGGAGTGTATGCTATGGATCTGACCTCCCCCGTATGCCCCTCAAAGGTATGTCTGTGTTCTCCGGTCAGAGTATCCCACAAACGAATTGTTTTGTCTGAACTCCCGCTTGATAGCGTTTTACCATCCGGGGAATACGCCATGGCATTCACAGCAGCTGTATGTCCCGCAAGCAGGTTAATCTCGGCGCTAGTGCGCTCATCATAAAGCCAAATACCGATGCTAGTTCGGACCGCGAGCTGAGTGCCATCGGGCGAATACGCGATGTCGTCTATTCCGCCTTTACCAAGGCGTGCCCTGGCTCCTTTCGATAGTTTCCACCGAGTAGAATCAGGATTCGAGGATTGGACGGGTTGTAAGTAAATAGAACTCGCTGGCTCCGCGAGGAGGAATTTCCGTCTTGGTTCAGTTGACTGATTATTTGCTTTCATGTACCTTTTCCCCCTTGAGCAGATAGGTGGAAACAACCCATCACCACCGAAACGTCCCCTGCCAACTTTCCTTGAGCCGATCAATCGTCGTCTCTACAATTGGGTTCCCGCCGGTGCCGTTGACAACAAAATCCATCCCCTCAACCACGGTGCCGATGCAGCCAATCGGGACACCCGCTATCCCCTGCTCAAATGCTTCCTTCACTTGCGGTGACAACCCTGCCATCACGGAATGGACACCTGCCATACAGCTCTCAAACGCTTCCTGCTTCTCCGGCGCGACTTCCACGACGAATCGGCTGTTAGACTCTGAGAAAAGGGACACATCGTCGGTTGTAACATCGGGGTCGCGAGGCACGTTCTTGAGCGAAAGGTGCATACCAAACCCACCGGCAAACGCCATCTCCGCCGCAGCCACACCAATACCACCCTCGGAGCAATCATGACAGGAACGGACAAGCCCCTGATCAATAGCAAGACTCAACGCCTCCATCGTCCGCTTCCCTTCAGCGGGTCGTACCTTCGGGACACTGTTCCCGATAAATCCGTGAATCGCATAGTAGTGGGATCCGCCGAGTTCAGCGTAGGTCTTACCGATGACATAGATACGGTTACCGGGCGATTTCGCGTCCATCGAGACCGCCTTGCTCACATCGGGCATGACACAGACCGCGGAGATGAGCAGGGTCGGCGGAATTGCAAGTTGTTCGCCGGTGGTGGTGTCGCGATATTCGTTGTAAAGACTATCTTTGCCGGAGATGAAGGGCGTACCATACGCAACGGCAATGTCATAACATGCCCTCGCTGAACGTACTAATCCACCAAGGCGATCATGTTTGTCAGGATTTCCCCAACTGAAGTTGTCGAGCAGCGCGGTCTGCTCGAGATTCCCACCCACGGCGATGATGTTTCGCAGTGCCTCATCAATCGCCGCAGCTGCGCTGTGGTACGGATCAATGTCGCCATATTTCGGGTTAATGCCGTTTGCCACAATAACCCCCTTTCGGGAGCCGAGGACGGGTGTCGTTATGCAAGCGTCGCCGGGACCATCATTTTCGCGTCCAACCAGCGGTTTCAGAACCAATCCACCCTGCACTTCATGGTCATATTGTCGGATAACCCACTCCTTGCTTGCGACATTAGGACTTGCGAGGATACGGCAGAGGTCCTCGGTGAACTGTGTAGAGTCAATTTCAGGTTCGGGATGTTGCGGCGGATCCCACACCGCCTTTTTCGTATGGCGGGGCAAACCGTTGTGGAGGAAGTCCATGTCAAGATCCGCGACAACCTCTCCACGGTATAATACGCGCAGCCTGTGGGTATCGGTGAATGTACCGAGTACAGTGGCTTCAACCGATTCTGATTCACAGATCGCCGTCAATTCTTCTATATTCTCAGGTGGCACGGCAATCACCATCCGTTCCTGCGCCTCAGAGAGCCAAATCTCCCACGGATCCAGGGCGGTGTATTTGAGCGGTATGTTTTCCAGATGCACCTCCGCACCTATCTCCTGACCCATCTCACCAACAGCCGAGGAAAATCCACCGGCCCCACAATCGGTGATATTGCGATAGAGTTGTCGATCTCGTGCACCCATCAGGGCATCGACAATTTTCTTCTCCATAATCGGATTGCCGATCTGTACAACGCTGCCAAGGCTTTCGGAGGTGTCGTCCAACTCCAGAGAGGAGAACGTCGCCCCGTGAATCCCATCACGTCCGGTGCGTCCGCCGACAGCGACGACCAGATCCCCGGGTTCTACCGATTTATCGCACCGGTCCTTTGGAATCAGACCGACGTTGCCACAATAGACGAGCGGATTCCCTGTATAACGTGGGTCAAACAGAATTGCGCCGTTCGCTGTCGGAATTCCCATGCGATTGCCGTAGTCCCGTACACCCGAGACAACTCCTTTGAAGATCCGTTTGGGATGCAGTGCCCCTTTCGGCAATTCTTCATAGCTGAGATCGGGGAGCCCGAAACAGAAAACGTCCGTGTTAAGAATCGGTTTTGCACCAAGCCCTGTACCGAGCGAGTCCCGAATCACCCCACCGATCCCTGTGCCTGCGCCGCCATAAGGTTCTATCGCAGAGGGATGATTGTGCGTTTCGACTTTGAAAACGATATTATAGTTATCATCAAACTCAATGATACCCGCGTTATCCGTGAAAACGGAGACACACCACTCCGCACCAATCTCCTCCGTCGCGCGTTGGATGTACGTTTTGAACAGTCCGTCAATTGTCTCCGTCTCTCGTCCTTTTTCAGCATACTCAATTAGGCTTTTAAACGTTTTGTGGACACAATGCTCTGACCACGTTTGGGCGATTGTTTCAAGTTCGACATCGGTGGGATTTCTCTCCAATTTGGCAAAGTAGGCTTGAATCGCCTGCATTTCGGTGAGATTGAGCGAAAGTAATCCTTCCTGGCTGATGTTTGTCAATTCATCGGCATCAGCGTTTAAGATTGGAATCTGTTTAACGTTCATCGGATACCTCAATGGGGTGTAATTTGCATCGAAAAATAAAGGCTTATATCGAAAGAAGTAAGTGCGTGAAACGTGATGTGTGATGCGTGAAATATAATTTATAGTGGACCTTAGAATTCCTGAGACACTCCAAATCCCGATGCCGTTCCGAGCATTCCGATATATCGGAACTTGTCGAGTCACGTTCCGAGGATCCCCCCGATAAATCGGGGTAAACTGTATCGGGAGATGCCGATGAATCGGCACCGATGCGGTTGGATGAAGATTGATTTATTAATTCGGTAATTTCCGAGCGATGTCCGGTGCGGTTGGAAACCGCACCTACCGGGTTGGAATGAATGCGGTTGGAAACCGCATCTACTGGGCCTGGGGAAAATATAGAATTACCGAATTATTTTCTGAAACCTCATGAAACCGCACCTACCGGGCGGCGAAAGCGTCGATTTATTTTCAGAATTCACCATATTTCATTGCTGCCGGACCTACGAATATATAGGCGGGTTACAGCGTATCGGGGTTTATTCTTGTCGTATCAACCGACGTTCTCACCAGCGAGTGCCCACATCGAGGCCTCGTCCAACGTCGCGCGTTCCTCTGCGGTCAATTCCCAACCTGCACCAGCTAAGTTTTCTTCAAGCTGCTCTGGGGAGTCGGGACCGATCATGGCTGCAGAAATCTCAGGGTGTGACAGCACCCACGCGATAGCAACTTGGGCCGGTGTCTTCCCCCGCGCTGCCCCAATATGAATGAGTGTTTCCACCACCCGGTCGGCGTCAGGTGTCATAATTTTCTCAAATCCCAACCGCCCCTGCCCCCACGGCGTATCCGGTGGAGGCGACACACCGTGTCGAAACCGTCCCGTTAACAAGCCGATAGCGAGTGGACTGTATGTCATCATCCCCAGTCCCTCCGCACGGCAGAAAGGCATGATTTCCCGTTCAGGAGAACGATCTAGCAAATTATAATGACTCTGCACACAGATAAAGGAGGCAAGGTTGCGACGATCACTGATCCACAACCCTTTACACACCTGCCATGCAGCAAAGTTGGCGCAGCCAACATACCGCACCTTCCCCCGCCGCACAAGATCGTCTAACGCTCGCAGCGTCTCCTCTATCGGTGTCGTTGGATCCACATGATGGAGCAGGTAGACATCAATGTAGTCCGTTTGAAGGCGCGACAGGCTTCTTTCGACTTCCCGCATGATATGAAAACGTGATAGCCCTCGGTCATTCGGCGTGTCTCGGTCATTCGTTCCCTTGTTGATGGGTTCGCATACTTTGGTAGTAATAACGAATTGATCCCGCCGCCCCTTGATAGTTTCGCCAAGGATGCGTTCAGAATCCCCGCCCTGATAGGTGTTTGCACAGTCAATGAAATTGACACCGCCCTCGATTGCGCGTTCGATTGTTGCCCGCTGGATTGCTTTATCGGGGCGGCCACGAAAGGCAACCCCCAGACAGATAGGCGACACCTTCACGCCCGCTATGCCAAAGTTGCGATATTCCATTATTTTTTTCCACAAGAAGTTATCTAAGTCAAAGTTAAAATTGTGTGTCCCTTATCGGGCATATATCGGTGAACAGGGATCGATTTCCCGGTCCTGATGGATTCCGTGATTGCGGCATCAATCTCCATGTGGCGTAGTCCCGCCCAACCGTCCGCGACGAAAGACCTCTGATCTTTAATAGAATCGACAAATTCGGCGATTAGGTCCTCAAATTGGGTAGCATAGGTGCCCCCATCTAACTGCCGCACATCGCTCCAACGGGTCATATCATGCGAACTGTGTAAATGCCAGTAAGCGCTGCCGGCGATGTTGTCGATTGTTGCCTCTCCCAACTCGCCGATCCACTTAATCTGGAATTGCAGACCTAAATCCTGCGACACCGCCAATGTTCCCACCGCGCCGCTCTCAAACTTCAGACACGCTGCCTTGTTTCCCATCCCCTCGTCGGCATAGGCAAACACCTCCTGAACCTCTCCGCTCAGAAATCGCACCATATCGATAATGTGATTCCAAGATCCTAGCGCAGTGCGAGCTTGAATCTGCCGAAGCTGTCCCAGTTGACCGCTCTGGATGACCTCCTTCACCCGCTTTACATTGCGTGAGGCGTGGAGGCAGAAACAGATACCAAAGTGTACGTCGTGTTTCCTCCATTCGTCAACCATCTCTTGGGCAACCGGGACGTCGGAGAGTTGGATGTTGTATTGCCCCTCCGCTCCCGCCAACGGCTTTTCGGTGAACACATGCAGCCCCCGCCGTAGACATTTCATGACAAGCTCATAGCGAAAGCGTTCGCTGACAGGGATATCGACGATGTCGATCTCTTCAGTGTCGAGCATCGCGTCTACACTGGTATAGACTGGCACACCGTATCGCTCTGCGCCCGCCCTCGCCCGCTCTTCCACGATATCACATACGGCGACAATCTGGCAATCAGCGAGTTTGGCAAACGACGGCGCATGGTGATAAGATCCCTGCGCACGATACCCAAGAATCGCAACCTTGAACATTGAAAGCTCCCTTCCCCATTTATTGAACCGCCTCCCAGAGGTTGGTCAGGTATTCGCGACTCCTCTGTAGAACAGCGATACGTTCCTCGTCTGGAACGTTTTCGCAGTTAATTAGATGGACGCGGGGTGCAGGATTCCGTTTGAACGCCTTGATATACAGCTCAAAAGGACTGTTTCCGGTCCCCAACTCAATCGACCACATGGGCTGCGGACGATCCTTCGCCAGTGTATGATCTTTCCAGCCCACAACCGGTATCCGATTGGGATACTCATCGACGAGCAACCACCCGTAACCCTCTGCCGTAGTCATGTGCCCAATGTTCAGAATAATGCCGGCGTTCTCACAGGGCATAGAGTCAAGCAGTAGGCGACAATCGTCCAACCCCTCTACCCACGCCGTATAGTGAATATCAGCCCCGATTCTTAGTCCCTCATCCCTATAGGTCTGTGCCACGGTGTTCATGCAGGTAGCAAGCCGTCTGATTTCCGCGGCTTTCTCTACCGTGGGCATCTTAGACCTGCCACAACTCGAAACGGGATGCGTTAAGTATTTGCACTCTAACGCCAGTGCGTAGTCCGCATATTCTTTTAGCCCTGCAATTGTGGGTTCAATCCCTTCATCGCTGTCGATATCAATGTCGCCGGAAAAATGGAGGGCGCCAATTTCCAGTCCGGCGTCACGTATCGCTTTGCGGACATGCTCAGGATCAGAATCGAGGACGTTCGGGAATGGACTTTCACTCCTCCCTTGGGCGCTGACCGGTTCTGCCCCCCGACTTGTCAACAACAGGATGAAATCGAAACCGAGTCCCTTGATTGCCGCCAAAGTTTTTTCAAATGACATGTGATGTCCCACCGCATGGGTCACAACGCCAAATTTCATCGTATCTCAACCCCTTACTTTAGGTCCGATTTTTGATTATAGCCCCTGTATAATTCCAAAAAACAGTTGCAGAGTCGATAGCTTTTCATGTAAAATTTAAGAGATCCCATATTGATTCACACCCATACAAATCCGATTCGTGCTATCAAGCAACCGAATCACCCGCCCAGAGATTAGATCTCTGGGAAATTTGATACTTTAGGAGGACTAACAATGGAATTACGAGTTGAATACTGCTCTGCTTGAAACTACCTGCCCAGAGCCGTCAGTTTGACGGACGATATATTGAGCAAATTCAAAACAGATGTTAAAGGACTCACCCTCGTACCCAGTGGTGGTGGATGCTTTGAAGTCTCCCTGAACGGAGAACTGATTTACTCCAAGTTGGAAACCGGAGAGTACCCAACTACAGGACAGATTGTCTCTGCCATCAATGGCGCTTAAAACATAGATCTTATGATGCGTGGTGACGAAGCCAACACATCATCACGCGTCATATCTAACTCCAGCCGCTCACATCCATCCATTGAAATTGGCGCGAGCATCAAAGGTATCAACTGAAATCAACGTGCAGCTCTCGCGTCACCCCCCGCATATCCATTTCGTATTCTATGTCCACAATCGGCGGTCTTGATGGATACCAATGGACGCCGTGCCCCTTACCAGCGACCAGCTTCGGAAGCACAATATCTTCGACAAGTTCGGTGATTGGATGCACGGTATAGATGTTAATCCGATTCACCGCATCCCAAGTTCCCCCTAGCCCCAAGAGTCGTTCCTCCATCACTTCGACCACATAAGTTGCCTTTTCCCGTATGGCATCTCTGTCAGTTTCCCCTCGACGAACGATACCGTCGGAATTCAGTGCTGCTTCCAAAAGTTCACCGGCACCGGCAATGATAAAGGTCGGTTCCATCGGACTATCACATGGAAGCACATGGGAAAAGCCGTACAGCAGTGGGTATGCAGGTGGCTCTACCAACGGCGCCACGTTTGTGCGCGCCAACGGATTGAGCTCCTCGACATAGAGTCCCCATTCTTGCAAAACTTCGCAGTAACCACGATTAAAGTCGATAAATCCTTCCATGGTGAAAGGTGCTGGACTTCGGAGTTGCATCGCACACAAGGCTGTCCGCTCTTGTCCCTGCGCCTTCAGATATGCATCAACGTGCGTGAACCCCTCGCGCCATGGAACAGGCTTTTTTAGTGTGATGTTGACGATTTCGTATCCGGGATCAGCGATGACACCACAGGAATACGGATCGATGCCTTTGAGAAAGTGGTAATGACCTTTGGGATTGTGGATAAGCACGGGTTCCTCCAGTGGGATATTGAGCTATTTTAACCTGACTCCAAGTGCTTTTGCGACATAGACCACAGATATTGCGGTTGATAGCCGAAAGCGGCTTTCGCCTTGCTACAACTCATCGGGGAAATGTGGCCGGGCAAGGTATCTCGGACCTCTGTCTCGTCTCCAAAATACCGTTCGACCAACGCCGCAGTCGGGTCTGATAACACGATACGAGAACCGGTGATATTGTAGGGACCAGAAGCCACCGACTCCGCCTCGACCGCGAGCCGACATGCAACTGCGGCATCGCGGGCATCTGTTCGCGTCCATAACAGCGCTGTCCCGCCCTCCGGGTCCTGTGCCAACTGATCCACTTCTGCATCCAGCTGCGCTGGCGTCCGAATTCCCATAAGCCGGAAAGACAGAATCGTCATGCCAAAACGCTCAACACAGTAATCCGCAGCTTTTTCGCCCACCACCTTTGAAAGCGCATAGCAGTTGGCGGGACGTAACGGATGGGCTTCATCAACCGGCACGTAGATGGGTGGTGCCTTCGCAAACCCGTAGACCTGTGCGCTTGAGGCTGAGACTACCCGCTGAATTCCTAAATCTGCACACGCTTGGAATAGATTAAAAGTGCCTTGGACGTTATCTCCGTAGGTGCGCGTGTCAGGAACTACGCCCGCATTCGCCCATGCGCCCAAGTGGACCACTGCCTCCGCTTTCGGAGCCGCTAACGCTTGGTATACCTCTCCGGCATGGGTCAGGTCAACGCGCAAGAAACGAGAACCTTTCACTTGAGAAGGTAATATGTCAACGCCAGTAACACTGTGTCCCGCAGCCACCAATTCCTTCACAACATAACGACCGATACGGCCACTCGCACCGGTGACCAGAATTTGCATTACCAACTCCTTTTCGTTGCCCTAATCTCCCAACTTTGGTAGACTGAAAACGGTCATCAACAAATAAGTAGACGCTTTTTCTAGTAGGTATTGTAGGATAAACCTTCTCAGCCCGTATAATCGGGGCAAGGATGCCCCTCCTACGGTGTCCAAATATGGTAGATTTTAGAATTACTTAGACACTCCCAACGCCCAACCAACCCCCTAAATCCCCCTTATCAGGGGGACTTCGGCAACTTCGCGAAGGACGGAGTTATTGGTAAACGTCCATTTATTTTTCGAACTCACTATAATTATGAGATCTACTATAAATTATGTTTTTAACAGACCCATTCCTCAGCGAAAGGTAATCTATGAACTTTAACGAAATCAAGTTTCAGGACGCAAAGACGCAAACCTACCTCGGCAGTCCGAGTATCGTTCGACTTGCGGAGGGATCGTTACTCGCAACGCACGACTATTTTGGGAAAGGCTGTCCGCTGAACCACGAACACGAAGAACACCTGACCAGCGTCTACCGTTCTGACGACGACGGAGAGACTTGGGCTAACGTCACCCACATCGCTAATGCGTTCTGGAGTTCGCTATTTACCCACAACGGCGATGTTTACCTGATCGGCACATCGCAGCAATACGGTTCAATTGTGATCCGACGCAGCTGCGACAGCGGGTACACATGGACCCACCCCAAAGACGAGCAATCGGGTTTACTTTTTAAGGGCGGTGCCTTCCGTGAACCTCCCAACTACCACTGCGCCCCCGTCCCCATCCATCTGAAAGACGGCAGGTTATATCGGGCGTTCGAGGACTGCGATCCGTGTGTCTGGGGCATCGGCTTCCAATCTCTCGTAATCTCCGCCGACGCGGATGCAGATCTCCTCGACGCTGCGAACTGGACAATGAGCAACAGACTCCCCTTCGATCCGGCATGGGTTCCTGAAGCATGGGGAGAATTGGAGCGTCCGGGCTGGCTAGAAGGCAACATAGTAGAAACGAAGAGCGGCGAGATCTGGAATATCCTTCGCGTCAATTCGCTTCCGCTTTGGGATAAGGCGGCAATCGTTAAAGTTCACGACGATGGTAAGCGCATCACCTTCGGTCCAGAGACAGGATTCATCGACTTTCCCGGCGGAATGACGAAGTTCACCATCCGTTTTGACCCGGAGACTGGACGCTATCTTACCCTTAGCAACAATAATCCTAACCCGGGTCAACCTTCTCGGCGCACGGTGTTGTCGTTGCACACCTCCGAAGATCTCCTCCATTGGGACCACAAACTGACGCTGTTAGAGGACGATCAGGGTTTGCCTTATGAGCAATCTGTCCAGTTGACCGGCTTCCAGTATGTGGACTGGCAGTTCGACGGTGACGATATCCTCTACATCGTTCGCACGGCTTACGACGGTGCACATAACTATCACGATGCCAATCGGATTACGTTCCATCAGATCCGCGACTTCCGGCGCCTGCTGTAGGTTGGGTTGAACAGGAACTGCGAAACCTAACCACAACTGTAGGTCGAGATTCATATCTCGACCTACAGCAACGCGATGTCGTTTCCGACGCGTGAACAAAGGGTTGGGAGACCCAACCCCTACGAAGAATCATGGGTCTGTGCCGCCCCTTGATTGTCTGGTTGCGCTGAAAGGTCAACAGAACCTAGCACCTTGCGTTAGCCTACCATACAAAGACGGTCCCCAACAGTTCGGTGGGGTTATCCCGCAATGTGTCATAGATACGCTTGGCTTCGCTCACTGGGACAACATCGCGGATTAAGGGCTTAATTTTTACCTGTCCCCGGTCGACCAAGCGACAGAGGTTCTGCAGGTCATCGCGATCAAAGTGGCTGTTCTGTTTCAGCTGAATTTCCTGTCCCTGACCGAGGTTAAAGGTATATGTCACTTTGCCGCGTCCAGCGATGAATATCACCCTGCCGCGTTGACGCACGGCACTGATCAGCTGATCCTCCATGCCCGGCACCCCGGCAAAATCGATCGCCGCATCGAAAGTTCCATCAGTAATTCCCTTTTCCCAACCGTCCCCCGACACATCCAGAACAGTTTCAGCCGCACCGATTTCCTCAGCAAGCTTCAGACGGTCGGGGTTGATATCGCAAAGCGTAGCACGTGCGCCCATAACGGCTGCGATTTGTGCAGCAACTTGACCGATGATACCAGCCCCTACAATGAGCACCCGTTCTCCCATTTTTAACTCGGTGTTGCGACAGGTACGCATGGCAACGCTGGTCATACCGAAAAGTGCAGCTTCCGTGCGGTCAATTGAGTCGGGCAACTTGATGAGTAGGTCATCCTCTGCCATCACGATGTACTCCGAATGAGCGGCACTCATATACAGCACATCTCCAACCTGTAGCCCGTTGACATCAGGACCTACCTCAATCACCCGCCCCACGTTTTGGTAACCCCCTCCACTGGTGGGCAGTTGTTCATCTTTCGGCGCGTAGTTTCCGCCAATGAGTTGATTCCGTTCCGTACCGTTAGTTATCCCGGAATAGATCGTCTCAGTTTTGACTTCATTGCCGGTTGGTCCCTCCGGTTCGGGTCCATCATGGATGAGCACTTTCTGCCGGCGCTTGGCAGGTAAGCCTTGAATACTGAACGTGCGCATTAACTTTCTCCCCCTATATTCTTCCCGCGAGCCACTGAATTCCCTGCGAAATCACTGCGCGGAAATTTGGGTCAGAGAAGACCTGATTGTCGTGACCTGACTGACAACAGAATACACGCGCGTTCTTATACTGTCTAGCCCATGCCAACGTTTTCATACTATCGGGGTGATCGGTGGTCAACAACAGTTCGTTGTCATCCCCCGGATCTGCCATGATATAGATCTCGTCCACCATCTCCCACGGAGTTAATCCCCGTGTTGTCGGATGCTGCGGATTCACGATGTCAACATGGACGTCTTGGTCAATTTGGACCCCGAAACTGCGATCTTGGATACCGCACAGGTCAGACCACAGCTGCCACTGTGGAAATGCAAGAATGGCGTGGTGCAGCACTAATATGCCTGTTCCATCTTCGCCCAACGCTTCAATGGTTTCCTTGATTCTCCCGTCCTCCGGCATCTGGCGATGAAAGTTATAGAAGACCAGGGCATCGTACTGATCGCGAACTTTGCCGGCATCGGCTGCGAAGTTCTCCAGATCCTGTAGATAAAAATCGATTTCGGGAATATTCCTGAACAGTCCGTGAAAGCCTGGCACATCAAAGGCATGCTGTCCGGTTATCACGGCTGTTTTAATTTTGCTCATAATTCCTCCAATTGAAAAAATCAAGTCGGCAATTTCGCGCCGACATAGATAAGATCGTGCCGATTATAGTCAAAAGCGAAATGGACATACTTCTCGTCTGCATCCACAAAACCGTCTGGATACTGCAGTTGCCCCGGAAAATCAATCAGGGTTCGTCTGTGTTGCCATGTTTGCATGTCATCGTCAGAAGCCCAAAGCGCCAGGGGGTTTCGGACGCCGGGCTTGGGATTCGGGTTATGGATCAGGACAATTCGCTCGGTGCTGAGACGGTGCAGGCGGAACTTTGTGCCGGGGTTGGGGATATCGGTCGGGACTGGTGATGACCACGTCCGTCCCCGATCAGTGGACTCACTACGTTTCAGAGCGCCGGTTCGGTCAGCACGGATGAGCATCACAAGCCGACCATCACTCAGTTCGACGAGGTTGTTTTCCGCCCACCCGGACGTCGGACCGGTTTCGGCGGATTTCTCCCATGTCCGCCCTTCGTCATTGCTGATTAACACGCCGTTGACTGCACTTTTGAATGATCCATCCGCTAGCGGAGAGGCAGTAGGGTCAGCCATCGTATCATAGCTCTGGAACGGTAGAAACCATTCACCCCATGTGCTGATGTAAAGGTTACGTATGAAAGTTCGTCTCGGCAGCGGTGTGAAGGGAACTGGTTCTTCCCACGTTTCGCCACTGTCTCTGCTCGTAAGTACAAAGACCTGCCAATCCTCAAAACGACCGAGATGGCTCTCGCCCATAATGTGGACCTCTTCGCCGTGGACGATAACCTCAGAGAGCAAGCAGGCACGATTGTCGAAACGGAGAACGGTTTCCGGTGCGCTCCACGTCGCTCCCTGATCCCTCGATCGGCATATCGCTATGTGATTCTCTAACTCCGGCTCGTGCGTACCCCCCGTCATGAAGATGATGCCCCAATCACCATTGGGAAGTTGACGCAACGCCTGATCGCAGACACAGTGATTCGGCGGCGATCCCTTATACACATGTGCGCGATGATCCATGCGATCTGTCTCCTCCAACCCAAAAACTCAATCACATACGATGTCTGCCCATATAGTTCATCAGGACAGTACGGCGCTGGGTGTCGCTCTTCCATGGGTAAGCACCGTGTGTTTGTGCGCCCGCCATGAACATAAGCACATCCCCCGCTTTCATCGATACATGGCGCACCAACCCCATAGGCTCATCACAGGATTGGACGCCCGGCGGCATAGGATACCTCGCCTTATGGCTACCGGGCAGACAAACGAACCCACCATCCGCTTCGGTCACATCGCGTAGCTGCCACGCCACATTCACCGAGTCACAGTAGGTTCGTCCGTTCTGGAAGAAGTAGCTATTTCCTGGTCTCGCAGGATCGCTGCCACTGTGGAGCGCGTGCCCAGCAGTTCCCTTCTCAGAGCATATCGCTGTGGCGTTGCCACACCGAAACCCACTCCCTTCCATCCAGTTCAATCGATGTATGACCGCTGGATGGGCAATCATCTCTCGGAACGGATCGCAATACGGTTTCGGCAATTCAAACAGTCCACCAAGATCGGGTCTGCCTGTCCCCGCAAGCGTTTTTGAGCCTTTGTCAGGAGCACCGCCTACAACAATCCGATCCGCAAATTTGTCGACAGCCTCATTCGCGGCTTCCAGCCACGCGGCATCCATCACATTCCGAATCACAAGGTGTCCGCACAGATCCCAGAAGTAGAGTTCCTTTTCGTCAATTATCGATTCCGGATCACGGGTAAAGATTGACGGGTGATATACTTCCGGCGACTCGCCAATCCAACAGGTGTTCCCATCCGATTTTACGGGAGGCGGAGGGTAGGCGCGATAGGAATTCTGTCCCTGCATCACTGCACGCTGCACCGGTGTCAGCTCAGCCATCCACTCAGGAGGCGATTCCTCATCACTTGTGGTATCAGCATCAATTGATTGGCGCGCGCCTTGAGCGATATACCCGTATGCGAGCAGTCGCTGAAGAGCTTTTCTCTGCCACGGTCTCACCCCGTGCAGCGTAGTTTCTGCGCAGAGTAGGAGGTCTCCTGCTTTAAGAGACGGTTGGAGGGTCAGTCCCATATCGTCTGCACCGGTCAGCACATCTTTCGGAGTTTCGACGTAGTTCTTGTGGCTGGCTGGAATTAGTACGAAGCCACCATCACCTTCTTCTACGTCTTCCAACGCCCAAACCGCAAGAACTCCCTGACAGAACCGAGCATCGTTCTGTTGATAATAACCACGAGCCAAGTCCCGCGGCTCGTTGCCGCCGATCAGCGGACCGCCTACGTTTTCCTCCGTCTCTCCAATGAGACGTGGCTCCCGGTCAAGTTGGAACTCTTCCCCGCAGATCTGGTTCAGATACCATTCCAGTACAGGATGGTCACGCAGTTTTGCCAAAGATTCCGGTAACGGGGTAGTTCCTATCTGATCAATATCCCGGTTACACGCCTCAAGATCTTCCCGCGTCAGGACATCTGGAACAATTAGATACCCAGCTACATCGAAGCAGTAGTTCTCCTCGTTGCTCATCTGTTCTCGGTCCATCACGTCCCCCTCGGCACTTTGCCGCTTATTTTTTTATATTTTACAGATCACGTCAAGATTTCAGCCAAGCGCTTGGCGATAGCCTTTTCCTCACCCGGTAGCAGCGTCATCGGATTGAACACCACACTATCCGCACCCCCGCCATTCACGATTGAGGGAGTTCCTTCTCTCAACTCAGCGTTCACCTGTTCGGCGGTTTTTCCGCACGAAGCATCAAGGGTAATCTGAACTGATGGATGCTGCTTGGCATCTACCACCTGCGCTTGCACACCATCAATCGATTCAGCAGCTTGAGCGATATGTTCCATCTGTGCACGCCATTCGGCATATTCCTCTTCCTCATCTTTGGCGAGGAAGATTTCAACGGCCGTGAGTAACCCCATGACCTCTTCTTTGCCGACCTTCATACCGCGTCCGATTGCGCTGTGAGGATTAGAGTTGTAACGCGCTGCCTCGACAAATTCCGGCTTCCCAATGACCAATCCTGAATTCTGGGGACCGCGCATCCCTTTTCCACCGCTGAAATTCACCAACGATGCACCCAACCCAGCAATCTCGGTCAAGTTTGACCGGGGCGGCAGCTGTGCTGCAGCATCAACGACCACAGGCACCCCACGCTTCGTGGCTTCAGGAATAATCTCCGCCAACTGTTCTTTCGGTTGTGCACCGAAGAAGAAAACGATCGCCGCGGTATTAGGACCAATCGCATCTATCATATCTGCTGCCGTAACGGCTTCGCGGGTGCCGACCTTGACCAGGGTTCCACCGACCGCTTCGATTCCCTGATGGATGTAGAAATGTGAATCAACCAAGCTGATGATAAATTCGTTTTTCAGACCGCTTGTGTCAGGCAGTCTGTGAACACGGTCCATATCTGTGCCTGTCAGACACGCGGCGGCAGAGACCTGTACGCCACTGGCAGCCCCACAAGAAACAAAGGCCGCTTCGACCCCAATCATATCCGCTAATTTGTCGCCAACCCTTTCGTGGAGCTCGTTGAGATGGATAAACGAAGTTGCCGCCTCACGCATGGATTCGACGACTTCTGTTGGCATAACGCTGCCCCCCAGCGTCGTGATGGTCCCACTTGCGTTAATAAAAGGTTTGATACCTATATCTTGATACGTTAGCATTTGATTCCTCCTACATAATAGAATTCTTGGCTATAAGTATAAATCCAACCAATTTTTGGCGTGGTTGTTGAAATCAGTACACGATGAATGCCCCAAATCGGGGTAGATCATCAACGCTTTATGACTTACAATCCGTTCAAATACAGGAACAATTGTGTGGTAAGGGCAGACGTCATCTTTCATTCCGATATTGACGAGCATAGGCTGGGTAATCGTCTCCACCAGATTGAGCGGATCGAAGTAAGCGAGTGTTTCAAGAACAGTCTCTTTCTGTTCAGGGTGTTGACTCAGATATTCGCCGAGCTCGACATACGGATTCGTTTTCACCTCAATCGCAAGCGGATAGTTACACAAGAACGGTTCTTCGACAACTCCGGCTTTAACTCGCGTGTCCAAGGAGCTAGTTGCCAGCGTCAATCCGCCGCCCTGACTCCGGCTCCACATCCCGACGCGATCGGCGTCAATTTCAGAACGACTCACCAGAAAGTCGATACCCCGGACACAATCCATATACGCGCCACGATAAAAATACCGGTCCCGGTCGGTAATATGATAGGTAAGGTAGGTTCCCGATTCAATCTGCCACTCTGCCTTGCTCTCACCTTGACTTCGTGGGAATAGCGTGAGGACGGCGTACCCTTGAAGGACGATATGCGTTGGGATCTGCTTGCTCCCGCTGTAACCGGGGACAGCCAGAATCGCAGGACACTTCCCTCGTGGATTATCCTTCGGCAGCGAGTACCAACCCCGGAGTTTGATTCCTCCAAAACTGGTCAGCGTCACGTTATAGGTGTCAAACTCTCTGGCACTCTGATCAGGTGCAGGTGAAAGTTCAGCCTGCATGGGGATTTCGTCGAGTGCGGCACGTGTTCCTCCCCAAAACTCGCGAATGTCATCTGGTAAATACATACCCCAGTACCTCCGTTAAACATGAAGCGCAGATTGGGGATAGGCGATCTGCGTCTACCCCCGATTCGTTGGTTTCTCATCATACCTTTTTGCAGAAACAGTGTCAACAAAAAAGAGAGGACAGCCACAGACTAAAGTGCCTCAAAAAGGAGTCTTCGTAGGAAACGAAAGTCTGAATTCACTTCACAGATCGTGGTCTATCTAGCATAGCAGCGGTATAGGTGATTTTATCGAAAATCAATTGACGTTCTCTGTTGATTTAGTTACAGTATTCGTGTTATAATTATGGGCGATTGGTTGTTTGCCTAGGATTTATCTGTATTGATCGCTGATTTCCGCCACTCATTCCAACCGCAAAGGTGTTTTGATTCAAAGGAGGGAGCACGTTTTTAATGGCTTACTACATAACAGAAGAATGTGTCGGTTGTATGGCATGTCTCACAAATTGCCCCGTTGATGCCATCACCGGCGATCGCAAAATGCTTCATATTATCGATCCGGATATATGTATCGATTGCAGTGCGTGCGGTATGGTCTGCCCGGTCGAAGCCATCCATGATCAGAATGGAGATGTCGCTAAATTTATTAAGCGTCCCAAGGATCGCCCAATCGCCGTCATCTACGAAGAACTTTGCTCAGGTTGTGACTTCTGTGTCCACATCTGCCCATGGGACTGCCTAGAGCTAAAAGATCCTGTGACCGGCGAACACGCCGAGAGTTTCTTCGGCATCTGCGAACTTGTGAAACCGAGAGATTGTGTCGGTTGCAAACTCTGTGAAGAGGTTTGCATCAAAGACGCGATTCGTGTTGAATCTCCAATCTTAGTCGAATGGCAGGAAGCGGCAGACTAATTATGATTAGAAGCATGACAGGCTACAGTCGGCATAGAGCAGAAACCAATTTCGGTCAGTTAATTATTGAGATCAAATCGTGGAATTCTCGCTACTGTAAAGTAACCGTCCGTACCCCAGAGTTTCTCTCCAGATTCGATCATCAAATCCACAGCGCCATACGGAATCGGGTATCGAGAGGGCAAATCCAAGCTACAGTTGAGTGGACCGAGGACACCTCAGTTTCAGACCAACTTCCCATTCTTGATTTTAAGCTGGCAGAACAGTACCATCAAGCACTTGTTAAATTGCAAAATAGGCTGCAACTGGGAAATGAGATTTCGCTTCCCACACTCGTGCAACTCCCCGGCGTCTTAACTGCCCAGAAAGCCGATTTGGATGAAGAGGCGATTTGGGAGGTGTTAGAATCCCATATAGAGATCGCTTTGGACGGATTGGACACAACAAAGCAGGCAGAAGGGGCAGCCATGCTTGAAGAAATCAAGGGCCTCCTCCACTCCATCCAACTCCTGACCCGGAAGATCAAAGCAGCTAGCGCGGATCTCGTGGAATCGACACATACGAGACTCGAAGCGCGCTTGAACGAGCTCCTTGAAGGGCGCGTAAAAATTGATCCGCACCGGCTCACGATGGAGGCGGGTGTGATTGCCTCCCGCTCGGATATCACAGAAGAATTGGTGCGGCTCGACAGCCATTGCTCTCAATTTGATGAATATCTGCAAGCAACACAGCCCATCGGCAGACAACTGGATTTTCTCCTACAAGAGATGAATCGAGAGGTGAATACCATCTCTGCTAAAGCGTCTCGATCCCCCATCTCCTACGCCGCTGTTGCCCTGAAAACAGAGATCGAAAAGATTCGGGAATTGGTTCAGAATGTGGAATAATCGACCTTCCCAGAAGGGGTTATTCATTGTTATATCAGGCCCCTCTGGAACCGGCAAAACGAGTGTAATCAAAGCGCTGTGCGAAAGCGATCCAACATTAGCGTTTTCGATCTCCGCGACGACCCGTCCGCCCCGCTCCGACGAGACTAATGGCATCGATTACCACTTTTTAGATCAAACCGAATTTGAAGACCTGATTCAGTGTGGAGGCTTTTTGGAATGGGTAAAGTATGGCGGACACTACTACGGCACCTTAAAATCTACCATAGAATCAACCATCGAAAAAGGTAAGGATCTGGTCCTAGAAATCGATGTGCACGGTGCAATGAAGGTAAAAGACCTTGGCATCCGCTATACCAGTATCTTTCTCTTACCTCCCTCCCTCGGAAGCTTAGAGAAACGGCTTCGCAACCGCAAGACAGAATCCGATTCGGAACTCGAACAACGATTGCTGACAGCAAAATCAGAGTTCGCCTATGTTAAAGACTACAACTACTGTATCGTGAATCCGGACCACAATGTCGAGAAAGCTGTAACTCAAATTCGCCATATCATCTCCGCAGAACGCTGCCGAATCGACGACCAGCTTGTTGCTGCAATCTCTCAAGAGTTTTCCTCGCGCCAGTAGTTAGGCTGTACGACTGACCACCTCGTTCTCACGGCACCCCGGCATCAATGAGAAGGGAAATTAACATGAACGGAGATGACAAGGCAAAAGCCCACAACACACCGAAAGTCGAAATCTCAGTCCGCAATTTCGGGCCAATCGCAGAAGCGGATCTCGACCTGCGCCCGCTGACGGTGTTTGTTGGACCCAGCAACACCGGTAAGACCTATCTTTCCGTTCTGATCTATGCCTTGCACCGCATCTTTGAAGATTTCTTAGACTTTCCTTCATTGTATATCTCACGGCTCCTAGGGCATGGCTTGCGTTACGATCTGACAGATAGAGAAACACTTCTAGCAGTGCTCGACAAGTTAAACAGCGATCAACCGTTCAAATACTCAGATCTGCCCAAGGCAGTACGTGAACGAGCACAATCTAAGTTCAGGAATTTAGAGGTTGATGGCGACGATTTGGAGACTGAACTCAAACGTTGTTTCGACATCGGCTCCGTTTCAGGATTAAGACGATCGTGCATAGGCCAAAACAATGAAACAACGGTTTCACTGATAATCAGCAAAGAACATCAAAGCCTCTGGTCTTTCAAAATAGGAACTTCCAAGTCGGAGATTACCATGGATGGGGAGATCAACGAAAACACTATCATTTTCTCCGAGGACTGGTTCCCCTCGACTCAACGTATTAATTTTGAATATTTGAGTGAACGTTTCGTTGGACGTCGTGTCAACACGGGAAAGCCTTACTATCTACCAGCCGCTCGGAGCGGCATCATGCAGATTCATCGGGTGATAGCAAGTTCCCTTGTAGCACGTTCCACCCGCGCAGGCTTGGAAGCGTCAGAAATGCCGACCCTTTCAGCGGTCGTAGCGGACTTCCTGGAAGAACTTATACTCTACAGAGAGCAGATAAGATCAGAGAATAAGATAAATCGTATTGCCGACGCATTAGAGTCCGATGTACTTGATGGGCAAATAATCACGAAGTCTTCACAGACAGGGTATCCAGAATTTCTCTATCGCCCGCAAGGAACAGGACACGACATGCGTCTGAACCGCTCCTCGTCAATGGTGTCTGAGCTTGCTCCTCTCGTCCTGTATATCCGCGGCCTCGTCCGCCCCGGTGACACACTTATCATTGAGGAGCCCGAAGCCCATCTGCACCCCGCCGCCCAAGCCCAAATGGCAGCGACGCTTGCCCGCTTGGTCCGTGCAGGGGTGCGAGTGCTTGTAACCACCCATAGCGATTTCATGCTTCAAGAGATTGGCAACCTGATGCGTGTCGGTATGCTCAAGGAAAAAGATGCCCTGAAGAAAGAAACCAACGATTGGTTGTTGCCAGATGAAGTCGGAGCGTGGCACTTTCAAAAAGATCAACCGGTGAAGGAAATCCAATTTGACCATACCGCCGGCATAGAACCGGAGGATTATGAGGATGTGGCTGAATCCCTCTACAACCGTTGGGCGGGCTTGCAGAACCGAATTGAGGAACTGAAAGACGAGAGCGAACGTGAATGTGAATAGGGTTCTCGACCATATCCGGGAACAGGTGAATGAGGAGAGCCTTATTGATTCGTGTAGTGGCGAGGGATGTCGCGTGGATATGACCGGCATACCGTCGGAGCGGGTTGTGATAGATGTCGAAGGTGAGTTCGATTCACGCAATATAACAGAGAAACGATCTGACCGTCTTCTGTTCTATATAGCCGGAAACAATCTTGTTGTAGCTCCGATTGAACTCAAGAGCGGTAGAGCCGAACAATCGGAAGTCACTGAAAAGTTACAAAACAGTTTACACTTTGTCGCCAACATCGTTCCAAGAACGAGGCCTTTGACAACCGCTTATAGACCAATTCTGTTTGAAGGACGGGGTGTTAAATGGACCAATCCCCGAGGAACCAGACAATTCAACGTGAACTTTCGCGGGACGTTGCGGATTCGGGTAGGACGATGCGGAAGAAGTGAGAATCTAGCGAGAGCGTTGTCTGAGCCAGATATTCTCTAATTGAATACGGCCAGAATTGTGAAGGGTTTGCGGCGGTTGGAGTTAGAATGGATCGGGAGGGAATTATGAGTATTGATGCAGACCGAAAGAAACTATTACAAGAACGAAGACTGGAAGAAATACGCCGTGAACGACCACCTCATGATCTTATTACCGTGCACAAACCAATAAATGATGGTACTCCTATTGATCACTTCATATATTGCGTCCTAATCCCAAAGGACCTAGCTAAGAAAATACTTTGTGAAACGAACTTTTCAGATGATCCAGAGATACACACTGGTGAAACTCCCAATGCTATTGATTACGGAATCCAGAACAACAAAAGACAGATTAAATACTTCCGCTACGGTGACTATGCACATGAAATAGGATCTGAACCTCTAATTATTTCCCGTTATTTTGGAGGAATTAAAACACCTTATGACGAAATCTCTGAAGAGTTCCGCCACTTCCACAATCTATATCACAACAGAGAAACGGATGAGTACATCAAAATTGATGATGCTGGAAATGAGGAAAGAATCGCTACTTGTCAAACCTGACGAGGTTAAAATAAGGCTCAAGGAAATCCGCCAGTTCTTAGCTGTCAAAGAGATGTATTTATCAATATTATTTGAATTCAACGAGTATTCGACATATTCTCTACAGAAACTCGGACTTAACAAGAAAGATCCTGAATTCAAGCGCGATGGTCTCATGTGTCGGCGTTATGACCGTTTAGACACTAGCCCCTACCATGGATTTCGATCGGAGAGTAGACTACGCGGCAGAAAGCTCATCAAACCCTTAGAAAAATCTAAAAGCGATTTCGGGGATTTTGCCTTTGCCAAGGAACAAGAGTATGTCGAATTTATTATTGATATTGATGAAAATGGAGATGAGATTAAACACACCTGTGATCGTGCCAAACTGAGCCTTTATGGCAGTAACCCGGGTGCTCCCTCTGACCTAACCCCTGTGCATTTCCGCAAGAGCGTCTTAGATAAATACTACAATGAACCCAGTAAATACACTGTTGAAGATTCAATACTAAAATGTGCCTCGTTATGGAGCATGAAAATTGACAATCACTCTCCTGACAAAGTAATCGTATTGTTGGGCGATTTCCACTCACTACCTTACACAGAGCAGCAATATTGGCTAGCACACAATATTCCGCCGGAGGGTGGTGTAAGTCCCACCTTCTGGAGACGAAACTTCAAAGGAGAATGGGTAAGCTCAGATCAGCCAGATCTCTTGTTCAAACAAAGTTATGAACAGTTACAAGCGACATGTAATGAATGCCTTGGTTGGCAACTGTTACGACCATTAACCCTTACTGATAATCACCATCTTAAACGATTAAGAATCCCCTCCACTGACGAACAGGGTGATTTCGATGATTTGGTTTTGAGTCTCACAAAGATACTAATTGACTCCCTAAACCAAAAGGAATTGAAAAAACTGATTTCACTAAAACAGGAGGAAAATCTGACCCCCGATCAGCAGGAGCGTCTTAAAGGGAGTATCGGTTGTCTCGAAATTGTCCTCAATTCCTGCGGTGTTGAAGATGCCGCGGAGCACATCGCTTTTCTGCGAAAACTCTGGCGTTTGCGTTCTAGGGGTAGCGCACATCGCAAAGGGAGCAACTACCAAAAGATTGCTAAGGACTTCGGTATTGAGAGTCAGAGTTTGCGCGAAGTGTTTGCTGGAATTCTCTCAAAGGCTTTGGATGTGCTCGATTACTTCATCTTTCTTATACGAAGCCGCCAAATCAACCGTGAAATCATTGCACAGAATAACAGAGAAAGAGGATACGAGATTCTTGGTCAGATGATTGGAATTGCAGAATCCGATTCAACTGATGGGTCTGTCAATCACGATGAAGTTATCTATGAGTTGGATTCAAAACCATGACTTTTGTCGATAGTGGTGCTTGGATTGCCCTCTTGAATCGTAGAGATCAGCATCACGACGACGCTACGATAATCCTCAACAACTTAGTACAACAAAACATCCAGCTTTTAACTACAGATTACGTGATTGATGAAACAGTAACTTGGCTCAGATATAGAGCGAGCCACCCGGTAGCGGTTCGGTTCCTTGATCTTATCGAAAGCTCTAGAGCAACAGGCGTTCTAACCCTTTTGGCTATCGATCGCGTCCTATTTCAGAACGCAGAGCGGCTTTTTCGCCAATACGATACTGCGAAGTTATCATTTACAGATTGCACCAGTTTTGTGGTTTGTCGGAGGCGTAATATCTCTGAAGCGTTTGCCTTTGATCAACATTTTCCAATGATGAGCATAACCTTGCGTAGGTAGCCTATCATCAATATAAGAAAGGCTCATGTAAAGAAAGCGTGCAACAGAAACCGAGTTTTGAAGAAAAAACTCGGTTTCTCCTCGTACTTTGCACTTTCTTTTTCTATGAGCCATAAGAAAATAGCACAATGCAACAAAACAACAAAACCATCATCCTCGGCGTGACCGGCGGAATCGCCATCCATAAATCCATTGACCTAGCCAGCCAACTGGTGAAGCAAGGGCATTCGGTGCACGTGGTCATGACAGAAAACGCTACCCGTCTGGTGCAACCGACCCAATTCCAAGTGATCTCCCGGAACCCTGTGCTGCTCGACCTGTTCGATCTCGGCTCGGACTGGAAACCGGTGCATATTGACCTGGCTGACAGAGCCAACCTGTTGGCAATCGTCCCCGCCACCGCAAATATCATCGGAAAAATGGCGAACGGCATCGCCGACAACGCACTCTCCACCGTTGCAATCTCCGTCCACTGCCCAATCCTGATCGCTCCTGCGATGGAACAGCACATGCTGGAAAACCCGTTTGTAGCGGCAAACATCCAGAAACTAAAGGAACACGGTGTGCAGTTTGTCGAACCTGTCAGTGGTGACCTCGCATCTGGGAAACAGGGGATGGGACGGTTGAACACGGTCGAGGTCATCTTGGAACGCATTACCCAAATGCTTCAAACACGCAAAGACCTCGACGGCAAGCGGGTAGTTGTCACAGCGGGACCCACGCGGGAATATCTCGATCCGGTGCGTTTTATCAGCAACCGATCGAGCGGAAAGATGGGATATGCGGTCGCTGAAGCGGCGCGAGATCGAGGTGCAGCGGTGCTCCTCATCAGCGGTCCCGCGACAGCAGCACCGCCTACAGGTGTTGAAACCCGATACATAGAAACCACATTGGAGCTGCAAGACGCTCTCCTTGAAAGGTTTGATCAGACCGACATCGTGGTGATGGCAGCAGCCGTCGCCGACTATCGTCCACAAGCGTTCTCTCCGAACAAAATCAAGAAAACCACCAATCAGCTGACCCTCCCACTCGAACAAAACCCGGATATCGCGCAAGCACTGGGCGAACGGAAAAGCAGCGGACAAATCACGGTCGGTTTCGCTGCCGAGACAGACGACCTGTTCGAGAACGCCCAAAAGAAACTGATTAAGAAAAACTGCGACCTCATCGTAGCAAACGACGTATTGGCAGAAGGCGCGGGGTTTGAAGGCGACACCAACATCGTAACCCTGTTAGACCAAAGCGGGAACTGCGAACAACTACCCCTCCTCCCCAAACGAGAAGTGGCTGATCGAATCATAGACCGCGTGGTCGACTTAATCCAAGAAGTTGATTAGCATAGCACCCAATTGCGACTTCCCCACACAAAAACTTACACTCTGAAAAACGGAGGGAGGGCGATCAGGAAGAAGATCCTTTAGGGCCAAGATCGCAAGATTGCTTTCCGGCATACATACGTGCATTAGTTTTGTATCCATTCCGATTCTGTGATATACTAGAGAGCGAGATTCGGAAGAATCCTAACGCTTTAGCTATCTGAGTATGCCAACCCCCAACATGATAGGGAGGTGTTCAAAACCGCTTGTATAATCAATCCTAATGCGTTGGTAGAACTCGCCACTAGCTAGTTCATGGGCGATTTGCCACAAGAGAATGAACGGGCGAGCAGCACGTTCTACCTTAACCGTATCTACAGAGCGATAGCAAAGGAGAAAGGAACAATGAAAATGAAAACAACGATTTTTGTCCTGCTTATAGCAGCTGTCCTTTTAATCCTTACCCCGCTGGGCGACGGGAAACAACGCCCTGGATTGGAATTAATGCTCTATTATCCCCTTGACGAAGGCGGCGGCAGAACCGTGGAGGACAAGTCCGAAAGCGAAGCCGACGGCAAATTATCAGCGGGAGAATGGGTTGATGGCAAATATGGAAAAGCCGTTCGGTTTAACATGAAGGATGGAGACGGCGATCCCGAAGGTACTAGTAATATCCGAACCCGAGAAAATGAAGCATTTGCCTTTAAGGGGAATGCGGAAATCACGCTGATGGCATGGATCAGAAATGAGACTGACCATTGGGCTTGGGCTGGGATTAATCAGTTTGTAGTTATCTATAACCGTCCTGAAGGAAATTTCACAAACTACGGTTTTCGGATAGAGGATCCGGGGCACCCCGCCCTATTTTATCGAGATGCAGCCGATGCGGACTGGCACCGTAAGACAGCGAGAGGTGACCCCTTACCAACCAAGCAGTGGGTACATGTCGCGTGTACCGCTATTCTGGGCAAGGGAGACACCATGAAGTTTTATGTCAACGGGGAAGAACGTCCCAGTGGCTGGAGTCATGGCAACGGTAATTTTAAGGCGATAGCGGTGCCAGGTCCGATTGATATTGGCTCCCGTTGGGGAGGTCAGGGCAAACATCTCTTCCACGGCTCAATTGATGAGGTCATGATCTGGAGGGGAGTCTTTGAACCCGATGAAATCCAAGATATTATGTCTGCCCCCGGTGACGAATTCCTCGCTGTTCAACCCCGTGGGAAGCTCGCTACAACGTGGGCAACTCTAAAACGCAGTTCTAATTAATAAACTTAAACCCGCAACGACAATATTGCCTCCTGATGTTTATACCAAATAGATACACTTTCCTATCAGCATCAGGGGGCTTTTTTAATTAAGGCTTGGTTATTAATGAAGAAAGTCAGGGATGTAGCCAGATTTATGAGTCGCTTCCCTATGCCCAATTCTTTGATGGATTGGGGTAGGCTTCGGCAATGTGGAATATCACGCACTCCGGTAGGGAAGGACTCAAAATTTGTGATTGGTTACCTAGGGGGTACGAAAAATGAAAGCATTGGCGCTTATAGCGGGCTTCCTTTTGTTCCTCATGCCATCCTTGGTCAGCGGGAAACAGCGTCGCGGATTGGATCTAGTCCTCTATTATCCCTTCGACGAAATAAGAGGAAGGGCGACAAAAGACCTATCTCGATTTAGAAATGATGGACTGCTGCAAGGCAAAGGGGCATGGCGCAAAGGGAAATTTGGACACGCTCTCTACTTTTGTAGAGAAGTGGCTTGTGGTGCTGATTCGGGTATTGTCCAAACGCCACAGCACAAAATTTTTGCTTTTGGAGCGGGAGACGAAATAACCCTTATGGCGTGGATAAATGTCGATCCCGCTAATGTCGGAGAGAAACTAGTTGGGGCACGCGCGATTATCTACAATCGCCCCCGAGACACACAAGCGAATTACGGACTTCGGATGGATCGTGTCGATCCATCTTTTTTTTATCGAGACAGTGAAGATGTGGACTTTCATCGTGTTACAGGAATATGGGATGCAATACCGATAGATAAGTGGGTACATATCGCTGCTACCACTACTTTTGGGAATCCTGATACAATGAAAATCTACCTAGATGGGAAACTGCAACGTACCAACATGAAGGGAGGCACCAAACCTGATAATTGGTCCCTAGGCGATGGGACGAAACCGCCCATGGTAACCAAAGGTCCTGTTACGATTGGCGGCTATGGGAAATTTCTCGACCCATTCCAAGGTCTCATTGATGAGGTGATGATCTGGAAGGGAACCTTCACAGATGAAGAAATCCAAGAAATTATGCTGGCACCGGGAAGCGAATTTCTCAGTGTAGAACCCCGTGACAAACTAGCGACGACATGGGGAACACTAAAACAAAGCCCCTGAAACGAACCTTTTGAGAATCCATCGAACCTTTGGCACTGTTAAGGAGGTTGCTGATGAAAACAAAGATCTCTTTTCTGGTTATAGCAGGTGTTCTTTTGCTCCTGACTCCGCCCTCCTTCGTCGAGGGAAAGCGAGATCCGAAGGACTTAGTTCTGTATATTCCTTTTGATGAGGGAAAAGGAAAAACGGCGGAAGACACATCTGGATTTAAAAATCACGGTAAGCTGGAAGGCAACTGGAAGTGGGACGATGGGAAATTTGGAAAAGCTATACGTTTTTCCATCAATGATCCTGGCATGGTCCGCACCCCAGCAAACAAAATATTCCTCTTTGAAGGCGGAGACGAAATCACGATTATGGCTTGGGTGAGTATGGATGTCGCAAGACCCGGCGCTCGTGGAATTCTCTATAATAGCCCTAACGGAATCAAAGCGAATTATGCAATTCGCTTGGAGACTGTAGACCCATCTTTCTTCTATCGAGATCAACAAGACGTGAACTTTCATCGTGTCACAGGGATATGGGACTCTGTACCGATAGACACGTGGACCCATATCGCTGCCACCAACATTTTCGGGGATCCTGACGCGATGAAAATCTATCTCAATGGAAAAAATCAGAAATCGAGCCGAGATGGAGGCATTAACAAGGGCCATGAAGCAAAGGACTGGTCTAAAGGCGATGGCTCCAAACCGCCTCTACCCGCTAGGGGTCCCATCACCATTGGTGGATACGGAGCGTTTGCTCAACCGTTTCAAGGTGCCATTGATGAGGTGATGATCTGGAAGGTTGCCTTCACAGAGGAAGAAATCCAAGAAATTATGCTGGCACCTGGAGACGAATTCCTCGGCGTCGATCCACATCAAAAGCTTGCTACAGCGTGGGCGGCTATAAAACGCAATCCGTGAGACGGATTGGTAGAACTATCTAATTTGCCTCTTGATGCGCACGATTGTAGAGACGCACATTCCCATCAGCATCAAGAGGCTTTTCTTTTATTTATCAGGAGGGTCAGATGATTTTAATGAGTCCCAACATACACCCGGGGAAAACAGCAGAAGAGCGGGAGGAGTTTCTTCGCAAAGTCAGCATCATGGAGGTTAAAACGGTCTCCATGAGCACACCCGCCGATTGGAGCGATACGGATGTCGAGGAGGCGAGGAAATTCCTTGAAGATCACGGCATACGTCCGGGTGAGTTCAGCGCATTCCACAGCGGGTTCGGTGCAGCGGATGAAACCGAGTACCAGTCCGCCATCGAACACTATCGGCGTCAACTGCGCCACGCTCGGATCTTAGGTGCGCACTGCGTCGGGTTTAACGTCGGATTAACCTACAGATGTACACCCCAAATGTGGACTGAAGAGGCATGGAAGCGATGTCTCGACGCTGCGGTAGATTTGGCAAGGGAGGCAGACGCAGCGGAGATGGATGTGGCCGCACACCCCCATATCATGAGTCCGCTCTGCTCCGTGGAACGGTACAAAGAGATGTTTGAGGCAGCCGCCTCACCTCGAATGAAGGCACTGATGGACTGTGTAAACTTGACCTGGCCCCATCTGTTCTACCGAACAACGGAATTAGTAAATAAGATCTTCGATGAAATGGGAGATAAAATCACAGCGCTCCATGCGAAAGATTTGTCGATATCGGCGGTGCGCCAGAACGAGAGCGGACGCTTATCTGTCGTGCACATAGACGAAGCGGTTCCGGGGGCAAAAGAAGCGGAGCACCGTTATGAGTCCGGCGTTATGGACTATGCGACCATCCTCCGGCGGTTGGATGAGCTGAATCACGATGTCACGCTCTATGTGGAACATTTCCCATACGAAGACACCATCACGGGACAGCAATACATCCGTCACGTCGCACGAGAGGTCGGCGTAACAATCCATTAAATTGACGCAGTCTCCGTAGTGAACGCAGATCTGCGTTCACTACACCTACCCAAGATAAAATCCCCAGCAATGACTCTCTACCAACAGACCCGTGAATTCCTCAAACGCACCGGCAGAAACGCCAATCAGAAACTCGGCCAGCACTTTCTGATCGATCCACACGCCTTGCAGGAGATAGTGTGGGGAGCAAAATTAACCGATTCTGATTTTGTCTTGGAGATCGGTGCTGGACTCGGATTCTTAACATCAGTGTTGGCAGCTACTGCTAAAAAGGTTGTTGCGATCGAAATCGATGAATTCCTCTACGCCGAGTTACAGCTCAAATTCTCCAAAACGCCCCATATCTCCTTGATTCAAGGGGATATCCTTAAACTGGACTTCACCGCCCTGCTGAACGATTTTCCTCCAGAAAACACAAGAGTTGTCGCGAACCTTCCCTACTATATCACTACACCGGTTTTATGGGAGTTGTTGAAGTGTCACCAAAAAATCGGTGCCTGTGTCCTGACGATGCAGAGAGAAGTTGCTGAACGTATCATCTCACCGCCGGGGAACAAACGTTATGGTGCTCTTTCCATCGGTGTCTCCTACTACGCTGAGGCTGAAATTGTGCACAGCATCCCACCAGATCGATTCTACCCATCACCGCAAGTTGATTCCTCAGTCCTAAAGCTCAAGATGCGGGATACTCCTCAAGTCGTCGTTGAAAATGAAGCGTTATTCTTTCGGATAGTCCGGGCGGCGTTCCAATCCCGACGCAAAATGTTACGAAACGCACTCTTGAAAAACGGCGTTTCTATCTCTGCTGACACGCTTAATGCCGTTTTCGATCAACTCGCCATTGATCCACGGCGACGTGGAGAAACGTTGGACATCGCCGAGTTTGCGACGCTTGCGAACGGTTTGCATCAACAACTGAGCAGATCAGTGAACTAAGGGATGCACGTATCACACCTGAGATAATCCCACTATTACCAAAAACCGCACCTTAGAGAACAGTATGAAAATATCTATATTCACACTTATCTTGCTCGTATCACCGCTGCTTGCTTGTGCGCCCACAATGCCACCTCCACCAACACCCGTTGACGCAACAGTCTTGTATAGTGCGGCGGCAGCCAAGCATTACCAGTTTGCACATGGAGAGGTCCCATCCACTGCAGCGGAGTGGGAGATCTTGATTGAAGAATTTCAGCGTGTGATCGACACGGATGCGGAAGGGGAGTGGGCAGACGATGCTCAATACGCAATCGCTTCCTGCTGGTTATGGTTGGCACAACGGGCTGGACAACCGGCACTTGACAACGCAATCGCCGCGCTCACGACACTGCTCCAAGACTATCCCGATTCACCATACATAGCGGAAGCACATTTCTGGCTGGGGGACTGCCACGACCGGCTTCAAAATTATGGTGCAGCGGTACCATGCTATCAAACAGTTATCAGTCGCTACGCCAATCACGCAATCGCCGCCAAGGCGCAGCTGCGGCTCGGGCGGGCATACGAGGCACAAGGTTACCTCACACTGGCGCGTATCACCTACGAAGCACTGGCTCAACGAAGCAGAGATGCACAAATAGGCGCCCAAGCAAAAAAACTGGCTTCACGTCTTGTTGAGGTCGAGCAAATAGAGGAGGAAGCCCCCGTTGAGGCTCCGCCTGAAATTGTACCGGCAGAATCCGCTAAAGTTGCCCAACCAAGTCCACCCCAAACGCCACCAGAAGTGACCAAGCCTCCTCCTGTCCCCCCAAAACCACCTCAACCGGTCGCTGCCGTTCCACCGCCGAAGAAAGTTGACGTCGTTAAACCCAAAACGGTAACGCCGCCAAGCAAGTCAGCGCCCCCATCACAGAAACCTCCCGTTGTGGACAAACCAGCAACGCCGCCGAGTAAGGAACAACCTGCACCTGAACCACCGAAAACACCACAAGTTGTCCCCGACCCATCGCTTGCCCAACAATTGGGTTTGAGTGTTAAAACGATTGTTATCGATCCGGGGCACGGTGGCAAAGATCCCGGTGCTGTGAGCCAAGCGAGGCAAGAAAAACAGATTGTGCTCAACCTATCAAAAACCCTGCGGGACATCCTTGTTAAGAAAGGGTATAACGTCCGGCTGACGCGTGAGACTGATGTCTTTCTGCCACTCAGAAAACGGACGCGGTTTGCTACCAGCCAGAAAGCCGATCTGTTCATAAGCATTCACACTAATGCCAGCACCTCCCGTAAAGCTGCCGGTATAGAAACCTACTATCTTGCGCTCGCCTCCGACGAATCCGCCCGAAGAACCGCCATGCGAGAAAACGCCGGGGCGGAGTACAACATGAAGGAACTGGACGCACTTGTGGGCAGAATCCTCAAGGAGAGCAAGAGTACGGAGAGTCGTCGGCTGGCAGAACTCATTCAAGCACAACTGGCATCAGGGAAACAGGTGAAGAACCGGGGGGTCAAACACGCGCCTTTCGTGGTCCTCATCGGCACAAAAGTGCCCGCAGTGCTTGTGGAGGTCGGTTTCATCTCAAATCCAACGGAAGGCAAAAAACTCTCGACCAAGACGTATCAGCGTCAACTTGCGATAGCGATTGCCGAAGGGATCGAGCAATATATCAAAAACCTCCCGTCGGAAGCTGCAAACCGGTCGTGAATAAAGCCAGCGTGGTACAGATCTTGATTTTGGGGTAGCCCCTATTCCGCCCTTAACGCTTCAATGGGCGAAAGTTGTGCTGCTCTGATTGCGGGGTACAGTCCAAAGAAAATCCCAATGGCCGCTGAGAAAATAACCGAAATAACCATCCATTGTACAGATAGCACAGCGGGCCACTCTGGAACGATTTTGACAACCTTCACAGCGATATTTGCCATACCCTGTCCGGCAAAGATGCCTAATCCGATACCGAGCAATCCACCGACTCCACACATTAAAACTGCTTCAACCAAAAACTGCAATAAAATATCCTTACGTCTTGCTCCGACTGCTTTTCGCAAGCCAATTTCTCGTGTGCGTTCTGTAACGGACACTAACATCATATTCATAATGCCGATTCCACCGACAAGTAACGAGAATCCAGCAATGCTACCGAGCATGATTTTGATAATCATGCTTACTCTATCCAATTCCTCCATACTTCGGTGCATCTCCCACATTTCAAAGAAATCGTCCCGATTCCGATGCCGCCTGCGTATTACTGTTTTAACTTCCTCCATTGCCTTTTCAACTAAGTCAACAGTTTTTGCCTGAACCGACATTGTCCGGATATGATCTGTCCCAGCAAATCGCTCTTGCATCGTTGTCAACGGTATCAGCAAACGATTATCAAGGCTCCATTGGCCCCCTCCAAAAGCGAGGGTCTGTCCACGTTGCGTCATCACACCTACAATCGTGAACCGTTCCGCAACTCTATTTCGTCTCCAGCCTCCCATTTCTCCGCTGGAATCGAGGATAATTTTAACTTCCTTGCCAATCGCGTCGCCAACCGGCTGCTGATCGCCGAACAAGTTGATTGCCTCACTGATACCAAGAACACAGACTTTGGTTCTATTAGCGATATCTTCCTCTGAGATAAACCGTCCCTGCCCCTGATCCCCCAATTCATCCCGATTTCATAGTAGGGTGTAATACCTATTACCCCCGTGCGTGTTTCCGAACCGTCTTCAGCCAATACGAGAATGTTATAGTAATTGATACGTGGCCAAGCTCCCGCAACGGAAGGGCATTCGGCTTCAATCGCTAGCACATCCTCATACTTAAAATACTCGCCGCTACGGTTACGTTCCCAACGTCCATCTTTTTTAATCCAATCATTTCGATACAGACGAAAGTGGTTCGCGCCACCCAGTTTCTCCAGATCCTCCAGCACCAACAATTTCGCACCGTCACCGATAGCAATCATTGCCAGTACAGAAGCGACACCGATGACAATCCCAAGCATCGTTAGGAGGGAGCGCATCTTATTCGTGCGGATGGCTGTGAATCCAACCAAAAATCCTTCACTGAGTTTCAAACTTGCTTCATCCTTTCACGTTTATTCCACTTTCAGCGTCGTTTTTTTATATTTCTGGATGTGCCTATAGCCAGAGCATCTAGCAGAACGGGACAAACCAATCATACGGTTTGCACTGCACCAAGAAAGCGTATAGATTACGGGCTGTAAGAAAGTTGCCAATATAACCCACATAATGTCAATATAATTCACATAATTCCGTAATACCCTCATTGCAAATCTTACAAAAAAAACGCCCTCTGCCATTGGAGAGCAGAGGGCGGGTAGATTCTAATTCTGTCACGTTTCATATGTGCCTTTACTCATTCTTAACACGCACCTAAATCCATATCCACAAAGAGCAAACTTCAATTTGATTCGACAAGATACTTGCGAAACCAGCGTAACATCCGTTCGAGACGATCTCTGTTTGCGGATATTGGGATGTGCCCTTCGCCTCTGTACATAACATACTCAACTTCCGTGCCAGCGTCCGAAAGGTACTGTGCATACATTTGGGCTTCGATAGGGTCATCATGCTCACCCTGAAACAGTAACATAGGCGTTTCGACCCGGTCAGCATAGTAGATACCCTGCATCAAATACCAATCTGGAATTTCCAAAGTAACTTTCCACTTGTCATTCTCACGGATGGCGTTCCGTGCCCCATGAAGACCAAGTTGAAACAAACCCGTGTAGCCGTAATTCCCTCCACACAGGACAGCAGCCCGAAAGCGAGATGTCTGTCCAACGACGTAGGACCCGAGCATCGCGCCGTAACTCATACCGGTTAGCCCCATTTTGGTCGAATCGCATTTCCCGTTTTGGACGAGCCACTCAATACCGCTCATCACATCTCTGTAATTCATCTCTTCGTTGGGTGTCTCAACAAACTGATACTGTTGACTACCACGGAAATCTGGTGCAAAGACCTGAAACCCCTCCGATACCAACCAGTTCCAAATAGGCTGGCTGATCGCCACACCCGCCCCAATTGGACCGCCATGTAAATCAACGATCGTTGGGCGGTCTGGACTCATTGGCTGTCCGTGGGGCGAAACAACCACCCCTTGTAGAACAAGCCCATCATACGACGGCCACTCGACAACCTCTGAAGTCGGTAGTTCGTATACATTGAGCTGGTCCGTAAAGTGGGTGACTGCCTTTGACTCCCCGGAATCTATTGAGACCACATGAACATCTGAAAGGTTGTTTAAACCCCTCCAATGGATGAGAAGCGTTTGCCCATCTTGACTGACACCCGAAAGCGAGGTCCGCCCAGTCCAGTTCACCACCTCTTCGGTAGATTTTGACACAGTATCCACACAGACTACGCGCTCACTCAACCCCTTGAGTCCGTTAACATATAACTTCCGGCTATCGGGAGCCCAATATAGGACTTGGTCACAGTAATAGTCTTCGCTCAATATCTCTATCTGGTTTGAATCCCGCTCCATTAAGGCACACAGAGGACGGACTTCACCCACGTATGGCGAATAAGCAAGAGCCAGCTTCGTCCCATCAGGAGACCATTTTATCAAATTCATCTCATTTGCGCGGGGACCAACTCGACTCTTTTTCTGCCCGTCCCTAACATCAATATCGTAGAGATGCCAATCGGGGTCTACATGTCCTGTCTCGAAAGAATAGTCAGAAGGATCGACCGGCTCAGGTGAGTCTGAACCGTTGGAAAGGACAGTCAACCACTCGCCGGACGGGTGCCAAGCGATCTTCCAGTAGGTTTCGTAGGCGGCAGGGGACAACTCAAAGGTGACAGCCCCCGTCGACACGTCAAGAACCACAAGGGCATCGGTGCTCGCATCAGGAGACACATTCACCACCTCAATGCCGTCTGTATCCTCATTGGACCCCATGTCTGTCTCCGCGGGATCTCGCTCAACAACCATCGCCAAAAACTTTCCGTCAAAAGACCAGTCAAGCGTAGTGGGATGGCCGCCGAACGCCCACTCTTTCGCTTGCACGGTTCCTATACTTTCACCCAAATGTCGCTCAGTTCCATCTACGTGTCGAATGAAGATACCGGAGCGGTCCGATTTCACATAAGCAAGCAGATTGGGATCGGCAGGCGACCACCTGGGGAAAGCGCCATTAAAAGAAGTTTCGGCGCACCATTTGTCTAAGTCAAAAATGGTGATGTTTCCCTGATAGTCGTAGGCAACCCGTTTGCCATCCAACGAGAGATGGCATCCACGAACGCCCGAAAAGGGGAAAGATTTAACTTCATCAATTGTAATTGTTCTAGACATGTGTAAACTCCTTAATAATTCACATCAGCCTGTAATACACCTGTTACAAATCTTACAAATTAGAAAAACGCCCTCAGCCATTGGAGAACTGAGGGCGGGTATGTTTTAATTCTTCCATGTTTCACGCTTCACGTTCGATCACATCTCTGACAGCACCTGACGGAATTTATCAACTCCCGTTTTTGCCGCTTCGATTAACCGTTCCGGAAGCGGGTTGTCATGTATCCTCACAACTTCCAAGTTCGGCAAATCTGCTAGTTCTTTCGGTAAAGAACGCAGCTGGTTGTTGCTAATGCCGAGTTCTATCAGCTCCGTCATTTGACCAACCTCCGGCGGAAGTTCAGTCAGTTGATTGGATTCCACCGCGAGATGTCGCAGGTTTTTCCAACGACCAATCGTCGAGGGCAATGCCCGGACCTGATTTCTTGTTATTTGGAACGTCTCAAGCCTCTCAAGATTGCCAATTTCGTCGGGCAACTCAGTCAACTGATTCGCTCCGAGGTACAGCTCTTCCATAGCTGTGAGCTCACCTATTGATTGAGGCAATGCTGCGAGCTGGCTTTCGCCTAAACCTAGAACGCTCAGATTTGTTAAACCGCTAAGATCATCTGGCAACTTCTCTATCTGGTTGAAGTCTATTTCAGCGATTTCAAGCCGGTTCATCTCCCCAAAACTATCGGGCAGTTTCTGAAGTTGGTTGCGGTGGAAAATAACCACCCGCAATGAACCAAGACGGCCAAACTCCTCTGGCAATTCTGTAACTTGGCTATCGGTCAGTTCTAAGTGCCGCAGGTGCGACAGGGATACAATCTCATTTGGCAACCTTTGAAGCTTGGTATTTAATAGTTCAAGCTGCTCCAATTCCTTCAATTGACCAATCTCCTTTGGAAGATGTTCAATCGTACCGCCACGCAGCCAGAGCTTCTTCAAGTGAGTCAGCGTCCATAACTCATCGGGCGGCGTTTTTCCAGCCAGAGGCTTCAGGTGAATCAACGATGCTTTGTCTTCACGACAAGCAACAATTGTACGTAACATTTCACGCTTATTGCGTTCAAGTTCAAATGCTTCAAAAGCCATAATTTTTCTCCTCTCAGTTCTTATTCTCCTCAATCCGAGGCGGCTTCTTACAAAGCTGCGTGCATTGGAAAGCCATCGTTTGATAGTTCCTTCGGGTCTTCCAAGTGCACCGCGATCTGTCTGATGGTCAAACCTTCAACGTAGAATAGTCGTGCAGCTTCGGCTTGGTCCGGTGGTGCTTCAGACAAGTCACGCCAGAGCACGCGGCATCTCTTAATGTTGGTTTTGGCCTCACCAACTGCGTTTCAGTGTCTCTCCAACAGCTTGGAAAGCCATCGTTTTAGATACACTTCAATTGACCTTCAGGGATACAAGTTTTCAAGTTCACAATGTCGCCGTGTGGAGAAACTATCTTCAACACTTTAATCAGACCATACCCCTTCAATTGATGGTGCCTGTTCTCGGCTATAGGTAACTCTTGGTTCGTATGGCTTGTCTATCATAAATTGACGTGTCGATTCGACTTCAACTGAGTCAATCCGAGGTCGGCTTCTATCAAACAAACGTGGGTGTAAACCCCCTGCGTTGCAGTGATTTGGAAAGCCATCGTTTGATAGTTCCTTCGGGTCTTTCCAAGTGCACCGCGATCTGTCTGATGGTCAAACCTTCAACGTAGAATAGTCGTACAGCAAGCAATGAGTCGGCTTCGGTAGCTTCGGCTTGGTCCGGTGGTGCTTCAGACAGTAGATTTAGCACCGAATCGAGTAATTCAGACTCAAAACCACTGTGGCTTCTCTGTCTGTCGATTATCGGTTCAAGGTCGCTGTGCGCCATCGGTTCCTCTCGACGCTGTGCCGCCCCAAAGAAATCGTAACACCGGTGTCGGGCAATCTGTAGCGCCCATGCGTCCCAGCGTTCCCAATCCCGTAGCTGCTTCAAGCCACGCCACACATCCAACAGCACCTCCTGCAAGACATCTTCGGCGTATGTCGGATCCTCTATTTCATATCTGACGAGCCGTAGAAGCCGTGTCTCAACACGCTTAATCAACGTGGCGAAGGCTTGACCATCGCCATCAATACTTTTTTTAATAAGTTCTCTATCTGGTATTTGATTCATTCTATTACCTCTTCCACCCTAATAGGCGTTGCTTAGCGGGGAAAGGTTCGCTTAATTTTATTTTTTTTATTTCAACGGGAATATTAGGGCAATTTAGTGACTTTAGTGACCCTGTAGGAGGGATCTCCGAATCCCAACGCTAGTGCATATCTCTAACAACTTGACCGGAATGGTACGTAATGCTATAATCGTCCGCGTCCTTATTCATTAGCGAACAACTGTGTTGCATTATCACGACGAAGGAGAAAAACGATGGGAACACTACACGGCGTCATTCGAGACAGCGTTTCAGGCGAACCGGTCGAAGCCAAGGTGCATGTCCTGACGAGCAGTGGAAATTTTGTGCATCCCGCTGACAGTATCTTGAAAGTGGGTCCCGGCGATCCATTCTTTTATAGTGGGGGCGAATTTACCGTAGATGTCCCTCGTGGTTCAACGGACATTATCGTTGAACGAGGCACGGAGTACGAGCCGCTACGGAAAGTAGTCTCAGCCCCTCAAAAAGGGCACGTTGACGTCGAGTTGCAACTCAGACGGTGGACAGATCTTCCATCGCAAAATTGGTATCCGGGCAATACCCATCTCCACTATAGCGAGAATGAGATGCAGCCCGACGATCGCCTGAACCTCGATCCAAAAGTCCATGATCTCAGTGTAACGGTAGTTAGTATTTTGCAGCGGCGTGAGTTGCCTTATGCCAGCAATAAGTACCCGATAGGGTTTATGACAGATTACTCGACCGCGCACCATCTGGTAGACTGCGGAGAAGAGAATCGGCACAACTATCGTCGCGGCGGTATGGCGTATGGGCACATCATGCTGCTGCGTATCCGCAATTTGGTGGAACCGGTCAGCCGTGGTGATCTCGTCAGCGATTTCGATCCGGATTATCCGCCGCTCTGCTACGCTTGCGACGACGCGAAACGGCAAGGAGGCATCGTGTTATGGTGCCACAACGGAATTGGGATGGAGGCACCGGTCGCAGCAGCATTGGGCAAGTTAGACGCCTTTAATCTCTTTGACCCATACTGGATGGATCCAGAATATGACATCTGGTATCATCTGCTCAACTGTGGCATTTCGTTGCCAGCGTCAACCGGAACCGATTGGTTTATCTGCTCCAACAACCGCGTCTATGTTCAAACAGATCGGGATTTCACCTACGAGAACTGGTTACGAGGATTACAGGACGGAAATACATTCATCACGAACGGACCGGCGCTATTTCTCACCGTTGACGGCGCGATGCCCGGCGGACAGATTGACTCTCCAAATGGAGGTCGCCGCAAACTATCAGGAGTGATTTCGTGGAATTCGCACTATCCGATTAACCGCGTGGAGTTAGTCCACAACGGCCGCGTCGCGCAACGCAAGGAGTTCAACGAAGCGCCACAACAGAGTGGTGAATGGGGCTTCGATCTCGAAATCGAAACGGATGGATGGATTGCAGCGCGCGCCTATGGTGACGCCCGGGATAGCTTTGCACAGTCAATATACGCACATACCAGTCCGGTGCAGATCGGAACGGGACGTCCCCCCAGTATCGCACAGGAGTCCGCGGGGTTCTTTGTCCGCTCAATTGACGACTCTATTGACTGGATCAGTCGAATCGGCAAGTTCACTAAGGATGAGCAGCGAGAGGAAATTTTGCACCTGTTTCATGAGGGACGAAAGGTTTATGCAGGTCTAACAGCGGAGGGATAGCGCAGCTATCTTCCAACAACGCTGTAGTAAATCGCATTGAACAGTAGTTTATATGTTCCGTGGGACTGTGCTCGGTGCTGCGGTTTGAAGCCAAACAGTATCACACGCCCCTTGCCCAGCTTGAGATCCCAGAGTGCACCTTTCTGACGAATCCGTCTGTCCCCCTCAATCCAGCCGCTCATAAGTGGATTGAAGTTGGGATAGGCTGCGACCCGTTTCCCGCCACGCGCTTCAAACGCAGGTCCAGATTTGAAAAAGACCGCCATCTCACGGTCGAGTCCGTAGCCGATTGGATGGGTTGTTTGAACGAAAACCCGCAGCAGCGATCCAGGGCAGAAGAACTGCGACCCGGTCGATTTTTGTGAATTCGATTGATTTGACTCCACAACGTTAGTGATTTCCAGCCCAAAATATTTTGTTGGTAGCTCCGTTGCCCAGTTGAAACAGATAAGCGTACCGCCCTGTTCAACAAAGGTGCGCAGGTTCGCGGCACCCTCCAGTCCGATACCGCCCACATACTCCGGTGGGAGTCTACCTTCCGCGTGTCCTTCAATCATCCTTGATGCTCTCATATCGGGCAGGATTATCGCATCATACCACTCAGCTAAATTTCCGGCACGGATTTCGGCATCGGTCAAATTACGATAGGGAAACTCATGCTCCTCCAGCACCCACCGGGTCCACCCTTCATCCATGTTCGCCACCCACGGCTTATAGAGCCCCAGGCGCGGCTGTCTCAACTTTGCTCTGCCATCTACTGAACGCTGATTGAGCGCGTAGATTTCAATCCCGACGGATTCAGCAAAATCGCGCATTTCGGCGGAATCGGTTCCGGGTATCCGGTCTGATTTGAGGATAATCGTCCCACGGGGCAGGTGCAGATCTCTCCACACGTCTTCTCTCTGTTGCTGATAGATTGTATATCGATCCTTTTGGAGCAACCGATTCAGTGCTACAGTCTCTAGGTTCGTTTGATTTTTGAAAGCGTAGACGACCGCGTCTTGGACATCAACCCCGTCAAGATGGAGCTTGCCTTCCGCTTCTGGAATTTTCTCAACGAGCGTTAGATCCGCCTCAAAGGCGTTGATTGCCTTGATGGTGTTGACTCCCATCTGCAGTGGCAACGTCCAACCTGCGATGTCATAGGGCCGTTCCGGCGGTGCACCGGGTGCGGGGATGCGGCGGGGGTAGTGTTGGACCTCAAGGAGATCTTTGGCGTGTGCACGAAACGGCTGCGCCATCAAGATGACGTAGGTTCCCGCAGGGTATTCGACACCATCCACTGTTAGGTTCGCATTCGCCCGATGGATCTTCACCCCACCGCGCTGTAGAATCTGCAGCATCTTGAGGGCAGTATTCATATCCCGCTGATCCGTCGGCACAAGAAATGCCCGTGGTGGTTCATAATACCCCTTTTCGACAGCGTCGAGTCCCATTTTATAAAAATTGGTGAGAAACATCTGCTTCTGCCTGGCAACGATCGACAGGATGGAATACGCTGCTGCTTTCTCGTATTCGATAATATCGCGTAGCCGCCACCATCCACCGGGCCACGGTTCAGGAAAGTTGGTCTGCTGCGCGTACTGACTCAACCCCCGTCGATGCCCCCTCAAACTCGATTTCCGCTGAAAAATTGGCGAGGCGATGTTGACACTGGCAGCCTCCGTCAAAATACCTATCATATTGTGACGATAGGGCACCGTGCGAAAACCGCCGTGCCACCATGTATCGTACACCGCGTTCGACAGCACACCGGTGAACCCTTGTGATGTGAGATCGAGTGCCATCTGTGCACCGATTAGGGCGAGTTCACGTTGGAGCAGCGGCGGGATATTGGGATTGACAGGATGGAAGTAGGGCGGAATAACGAACCGCGCGCCCCTGTTTCCCATCTGATGCACATCATAGACTACTTGAGGAAACCACTCTTCGTAGAGGATCTGGGTCACTAACTGCGTTTCGACCTGCGTCAGCATGAACCAATCTCGGTTGTTATCGTGTCCAGTATATTTGTGGTAGAGCCAAGGCATCGGTGCGCCCTCATACGGGGTGTTGACCGTGCGGTCGTACCAATCAATGACCATGTTTAAGCCATCAGGATTTGCGGACGGAATCAGCAGGAGGATCGTGTTTTCCAGAATCGCCTTGACCTCCGGTGTTTGTTCCGTCGCGAGTTGGTAAGCGAGTTCCATTGACATTTGAGAGGAAGCGATCTCCGTTGAATGGATGTTACAGCTAATCATGACAACCGCTTTTCCCTCTTGCGCGAGTTGCTTCAACTCCGTCAGGTCGTGTTGTGGATTGGCAAGTCTCTGCTGTATGGCTTTGTAACGGTCAAGGTTTGCTAAATTTTCCGGCGAAGATATCAGGGCTAGGACAAAATCAAGACCTTCGGTTGTTTTACCGCGCTCTTCTAGGATAATCCGATCGGAATTTGCGTCCAGTGAGCGCAGATAGTCGGTAATGGTCTCCCAACGTGCCAGCTTGTAGTCGGCTCCCACAGGAAACCCGATCGCTTCCTCCGGGCTGATAATCTGTCCGTCCACTGATACAGTGATCAGCAGTAAGCTAAAAATCGCACTGAAAATAGAACCATATTCTTTTCGCAACGTCCACTCCTTATCAAGCTTGGACTAGATTATTTTTGAAAGATCAAGGGAAGTATACCGCCAATCCGATGTGAAGGCAAGCAATTTATAGGAACGACACAACGCTGTTGACGCTGCATTTAAATTCAACTACAATGGAAACCAAGATTGACACAAATCTGAACGAAGGAGATAAAATCCCATGCGCCATTTCACTCGAACACCCTACTATACGGGCTCGGATGATCCAGAACGCGGTCAAGTCAGAGGCACTTTGGAACTCGGCGAAACTGTCGTTATTGAAACAGTCGGTGGGCACGATCAGGACATCAGTATCACAGGAGAACTCAAGCCGGGGACTCCGTTAGACATCACGACACCGCGTGGGTCTCGTCCCGGTGGACCATTTCTGATTGAAGGTATCGAACCTGGTGACTGGATTGCAATAGAGATTATTGACATGGAGGTGGGACCTTATGGATTCTACCGCAACGGCGGTCCTTTTTGGGGGAGTGTGCGTTTAATTGCTCCGGTACGGGACGGATTGGTCCATTTCCCGCCGGACTTTGTGGTACCGATTAGACCGATGATTGGGGTGGTTCAGTTAGAAGAGGTTGCGCCGCATGCCGGTGCCATGGACTTAGGCGGCAATATGGATTTTAATTCCGTTCAACCGGGCAGTACCCTGCACATTCGCGCTCAGAAACCGGGCGGTTATCTTTCTTTCGGCGATGTTCACGCCCGGATGGGGGACGGCGAGTTGACCGGCACCGGGGTCGAGATTGACTCTGCGATTACCCTGAAGGTAGACCGCTCGCCCGGCTTCCCAACCGGTAATCCGGTGGTAGAAACCACCACGCTGGTAGAGGCAACTCATGAAATCCTCACAACTGGCAAGGGCGCGACTTGGGAGGAAGCACTAAAGGTCGCCTGGGTAAACATGGTAGGATTGATTGCTGATCGTTACGATACGACAGCTGAGCACGCGAACCTCATTGTTGGCACGATCGCCGACGCCCGGCCGGGATACGCTGCCGGTGCGTTGAATCGCCGCGGGTATAGCCAAAGCGGTTATGTGACTTGCCAACTTGCCATCACCAAAGAGCTGCGTCGAACAGGAGAACCTTTTAAGGCGTGAGCAGTCCGACGATTTTTGTAAAAGCTAATCGCTTAGGAGTTACGCACTTCAGTTCGTAGTAACGCAATTCATTGTGCGTCCGGACGGGCGATAAATCGCCCTACTACAAACCTAAGCCCTTACTGTAGTGGCACAATCAATGAAGCGTATCGGGGCAGGTCCCGATTTATCGGGATCCTCGCTTTCGCGGGAGATGCCCCTCCCACATCTATCAAGGATAAATCACCGAACTACAAGGGGTTGAGCGTTCAACTGAGTAAGTCCTATCGCTTTCTGAATGCGGCTGTTTCACCACCATTGACTCATGGTAAACGCTTGTTGTGTTGATCTGCGGTTGGGCACTTACCCCGGTTAGACTGGGTACAGTTCATTTTCCACAATCACAAGATAAATCGCACTTCCAATAGTAGCAGTCGTCCACAGAACTCACCTATAAACACTGTCAACATGGCAATGTAGAGGAATCCGGTTGCAGCGCGTGTTGCCCCAACAACATCCCGCTGCGTTGACTTATCACGCAAACAATCCCAGATAATGATGTATAGCAGGGCCGATCCGCCAAATCCGATGAGAAGCCGCAACCAAAACGCAATCTGATGAAAGAAATTAAGTGGACTCACATCCGCCGCTTGCCATCGAAGGAGCACATTCAGCGTGAAAAATGCGATCGATAAGAGTAGGGAGCCCAAGAAGATTTGATTGAACCGCTTCAGGTGGATGACGGGCAGATTTGGGGTCACGAGATACCAGTGTCCAAACCACATACCGCTATTGACGGAACCCAATAAAACGGCGGAGATAAGAAATTGCACGGACAACAGCAGTTTGCTCGCAGGAAGGTCGGTTGACGTCTCATACGATTGTGCGCTGTATATTACCCAGACCACACCACAGATTGTGCCCGCAATTAGTAGAAGGCGATTAATCAAAGACGGCTTTAGCCATAGACTTATGGTGTATAGAAGGAGAAACGCACTGAAGACAAGGACAAAAAGGGAATCGTACCCTTGCCAAGCAAGGAAGAAGTTGCCGACATTGACAGCACTGCCGTTGATCGCCAAGTGTGCACAACGCGCAAAGATCATGACGAGCAGGTAAATCAGAGCCATGAGTCGGTAAAATCCGCGTCCCACTAAGTCTTTGGGTATAATCAGCAGCAGCGCAAGACCGCCGACTGCCAGTTGGCTGAAAACGATATAGAAGATAAGAACCATACAGGTTGCTTCCTACGGTGAATATCTGAGGCGCAAAACGTGATGTGTAAACAGAAAAACCCATCGCAGTCATAAGACCACAATGGGTTTGTGTAGGTTGAGAAAAAAGTTGAAGATTAAAGAATTTCTACAACGGCATCGACACCTTCCAACTTACCCTTAATCTCCTCAGCCTCTTCTTTGCTAACACCTTCCTTAATAACGTTGGGTGCAGACTCAACCGCCTCTTTAGCTTCTTTAAGTCCAAGCCCGGTAACTGCACGCACCTCTTTAATTACCGGAATCTTATTTGGGCCAATCTCTTTCAATTGGACATCAAACTCGGTCTTTTCCTCTTCAGCAGGCGCCTCTTCAGCCGCGGCACCCTCTGCGGCTCCCGGCACTGCACCGGCCGCTACCATCATTGGCGCAGCGGCAGCAGCGCTCACACCAAACTTATCCTCCAGCGCTTTTACCAATTCGGAAAGCTCCAAAACCGTCATATTACTAATCTCATCGATTAGTTTTTCAACATCAGCCATTGTCTCGTTCCTTTCTTAAAAAAATAGAGTCCATCAACAATCTATCTTATATCTAATTGCTGAAGACCGTGTTCAACCTAAGTTAAGCTGATTCAGATGCTTTCTTCTGATCAGCCACTGCCTGTAACACCGTCGCAACTTGACGAAGTGAACCATCTAGAACATTAACAAGTCCAGTCAATGGAGAGCCTTGGTGCAAGACATTGACTAATCCGGAAATGGGAGCGTTCAGCCCACCAATAGTAGTGGCGATCAGCTGCTCCTTCGATGGCATATCGACCAATTTTTCAGCCGCTGCGCCGTCAATAGTCCTGTTACCAAGTATCCCACCCTTAATCTTCAGATTCTCATGTTCATTGCTAAATTCCGATAAGATCTTTGCGGATGCAGCTGGATCGTTGCCCATTGCAACCGCTGTCGTCCCTTGAAGGTAAGGTTCGAGGTCTTCGATCTTTAGCTCTTCAGCGACAACATTGATAAGTGTATTTTTATAAACTTTATATTGGATTTCCGCTTCACGACACTTATCTCGTAACTCAGTTATCTCCTCAACAGTCAATCCTTGATATTCTGTCAGGATAATGACTTCTGAGTTCTGGAAATCCTCTCGAATGCTTTCAACCTGCTGAATATTTTTTTCGTTAGGCATTCGATCCCCCTCTCTTCAATTCAATCATTCGTTCCATAAGCAAAAAAAAACCTCCTGTCGTATAGGAGGCTTTAATTCCACATCTATGGATCGCACCCACCAATCTCTATCAATTCCGACACGAAAGCAGAAATTGGTAGGCATCAAATCCGCCTCGGTAGGCTGGGGATCCATTTAAGCACAATCGCACCCACTGTCTACGACGACATCTAAAAACCGATATAACGTATTCAATTTAGCTAAACTGCTGCGGCTCCAGACGAATTCCAACGCCCATCGTCGAAGAGATAGCAACAGTTTTCAAATATCTTCCCTTGATAGAAGACGGACGGGATCGCACTAGGGCCCCCATCACGGCTTCAATGTTCTCTTTGATCTGATTTTCGTCAAATGTAGCCTTGCCAACAGGAGCGTGAATCACGCCGGACTGCTTCTCGACCCGATACTCAATCTGTCCGGCTTTAATCGTCCCAATTGCCTCTGCCACATCCATTGTAACAGTTCCCGTCTTCGCATTGGGCATTAAGCCTCTGGGTCCAAGAATGCGCCCCAGCTTCGGCATGATTGTCCGCATCAAATCAGGGGTGGCAATAGTTGTGTCAAAGTCCATCCAGCCGTCGACAATCTTTTCGACGAGATCTTCGGCCCCAACGGCATCGGCTCCGGCCTCTTCTGCCTCACGCGCCTTATCCCCTTGGGCAAAAACGACCACGCGTACCTCTTGACCGGTACCGTGTGGCAAAGAAACGGTGCCACGGATATTCTGATCTGCGTGACGGGGATCTACACCAAGATGTACCGCCAAATCTATGGTTTCCGCAAATTTGGCTGACGCAGACTTCTTTAATAGTTGCACACCTTCTTCTAGATCGTATAACTTCAGGCGATCAACCAGCTGTGAACCTTCGTTGTATCTCTTACCTCTTTTACCCATTCGTATCCTCCCGAAAATTATGAATCGACAGTAATTCCCATGCTCCGGGCAGTGCCCGCCACCATCCGCACAGCAGAATCCAAGCTCGTTGTATTCAGATCTGGCAGCTTCGTCCGGGCGATTTCTTCAACCTGCGCCGGCGTTACGGAAGCGACCTTATTTCGGTTAGGTTCGCCGGATCCTTTAGCCAATTTTGCTGCATCTTTTAACAACACCGCTGTAGGCGGCGACTTAACATCAAAAGTGAACGAACGATCGGCGTAACAGGTGACAATAGTGGTAACCACCAATCCCTGTTGATCCTGCGTTCGGCCATTAAAAGATTTGATAAATTCCGGGATATTAATCATATAAGGGGCAAGGCTTGGGCCCACTGGTGGGTTCGGCGTCGCCTGCCCGGATATCAGTTGAAGTTTAACAACCCCGGCAACCTTCTTAGCCATCTATATCTCCTTAATTCTATATCTTTTCTACTTGGAAATGATCCAGTTCAATCGGGGTAGATCTGCCTAGGATAGAAATCGTCAGATGTAAGCGTTGTCTAGCTTCATCAATCGCATTAATCTCTGCCGGAAATTCCTTAAACGGACCGTCAATCACCCGGACCTTATCGCCAACTGCGTGCTCTAGCATTGGAGGTGCTGGCTTTGGTTCCTCATCTGTGGAAAGATTCAGAATCTGCTGGACCTCCTCTTGACTGAGCGAGTCAAGAATATCCATAACACTCGGCGTATCCTGAATGAGATGCCAGCTCTGCTGACTTGCCTCGTTTTCTGCATCCGCGCGAAGTTCATGTGCCGTCTGGACAAGGAGGTATCCGGGATAAGATGGACGCTCGAAGGTCCGTTTTTTACCGTTTTTGATTTCTACAACCTCTTTGGTTGGAACAATTACTTGGCGAACTTCCTCATCCAACCCTAAGGCTTGCGCTCGTTGCTCAATGTTAATTTTTACTTTTTTCTCGTGCCCGGAATAGATATGAAGAATGTACCAAAAGTCATCCATAGTGCACCTACATTTGAAATCAGTTAGACATATCTGCGGATTAACCTGTCCGAATGAACAAGCTGCGTAACAGAGCGAACCCGAATCCTTCGATAGAGTAATTGAGGCCAAAATAGGCAATAGCGACAACTACCAGTGGGATCAGGGAAACTAAGAATGCAACCTGCCATCTCGGCGTAGAGCGTTTGGCAACCACGGTTACACAGACGATAATTGCGATGAGCAGAATTATGCCGTGTATAGAAACCCAACCGGGATATTCCGTATTGCCATCAACCAGCCAAAGGAAGAACCCTAAAATTGCACAGGCGACAATCACGACAAGCGTGTTGCCTTGCACTTCCTTCCGGTCCGGCTTTGAGACTTTATCCCATTCAGCCCGAATGTCTCGAATAAATGTTTTTATACGTGTTATCATAGGTTTTCAAAGTTAAAAAGGGACAGGCCAGGAGGGATTCGAACCCCCAACATTCGGTTTTGGAGACCGACGCTCTAGCCGTTCGAGCTACTGGCCTGCAAGACAAACATATTAATATTATCGGATTTCTTTGTGCGATGTATGCTTACGACAATAGCGACAATACTTCTTCATCTCAAACCGTTCTTGTTGCGTCCTTTTGTTTCGTGTCGTCACATAATTTCGCTGTTTACAATCATCGCACGCCAACGTCACAATATCTCTTGGCATAATACTCACTCAATTTCATTTGACTGCACTGAGTCAAAAAATGGGATGGAGCCGACGACCGGGATTGAACCGGTGACCTCGTCCTTACCAAGGACGCGCTCTACCTACTGAGCTACGTCGGCATAACTATGGACTACATGCTCGGAATCAAAACTTATGGTGGATATTAAAAATAAATGAACACTTTCGCCCACCGGTAGGTGCAGTTTCCAACCGCACCGAATAGGCGCAGTTAGAAACAGCGCCTACCAAATGGTAGAAAGGTAGTTTCGTTTTCCTAACCGCCCCGGTTTGGCGTGTCCCATTAATTCCAAGATCTACTATAAAAGCGGGAGACGGGACTTGAACCCGCGACAATTGGCTTGGAAGGCCAATGCTCTACCAGCTGAGCTACTCCCGCGTTTCGCTTGGGACGTCACAGGGACGTGTCTCCGACGCTTAGATATGATGGGCGGAGAAGGATTTGAACCTCCGCAGGCATTGCCAACAGATTTACAGTCTGCTCCCGTTGACCACTTGGGTATCCGCCCATTAGCAAGATAGAGTGAAAGCTGGCGAGAGGACTTGAACCCCCGACTAAGTGATTACAAATCACTCGCTCTACCAACTGAGCTACGCCAGCAAACGCAACGGTGAATTATACATGCCTACCTTCAAATTGTCAAGCAGAAATTTACACAACCGTAAGGATTAGTGGCTCACTCAAGCCCAGCAGAAAAGATAGGGTGCGATCGAAGCGGATCAAATACGCTCTCATCTTCCGCAAGGGCCCGCATCCGTCCATCCAGTTCAATCGCTCTCTGGATGGAGTCAATGGATTTCTGGTTTTGTTTCTTTAGGGCGTAGGCACAAGCCAAGTTATAGTGGAGGTGTGCGACATCTGGAGAGATCTGAATTGCCGTCTCACAAGACTCGATTGCCAAGTCTGGTAAGTTCTGTTTCAGGTAAGCCGTAGCTAGATTGATATGAGCTCCCACCGCATCTGGGCTTATTTCAAGCGTTTTTTGGAAGGCAGCGATTGCCGGGGTGTATTCCTCTTGGCGCAGGTAGGCTTGACCGAGGTTATTATACGCCGAAGGTGCTCTCGTGAAAAAGATCGTCCGCTCTTTGTTTTTTATAGCCTTGGTATATGCCTCAACTGCCAGATCTAATTCACCGTTCGTCAAATGAAAGAACCCCTTGCGCGAATGGTCATTAAACTGGCTCTGATGGTGCCAAACCCAAATAAACAGCACAGTCACAATGAGGCAAAATGTCATGCTTATTTTTCTGATCATTAGTGGACCTTAGAATTAATGAGACACTTCAAACCGGTGCGGTTGGATGAATATTAAAAAAAACAGTTCGGTAATTTGCTATTGGCACCAGCGCGGTTGGAAACCGCGCCTACCGTGGGTTTCAAGGAAAACTGGGATTACCGATTTAAATACTTAGGCCTCATGAAACCGCGCCTACCGGGGGCGAAAGAGTCTATTTATTGTTAGAATTTACCGATGTTCTAAAAATTCTGAGAATCAAGCGGGAGGCTGCGTGCCCCCATCGTATTACTCTCCCTCTCTTCGGGGCTGTACTAAAGTTTCACCATCCGCCTCGATAAGCGGTCGATTGTAGATATAGGGGGGTTCCAGCACCGCCTGCTGGGCTTCGGTCAGTTCGGAAACCCACTCCGGCAGGCGTGTCTGATAAATCCCACCGGCATAGTGGAGATACTTGGGAGTGTAGCGGTAAAGTACCGTGCGTCTCTCGCCTTTTCCTGTCCAAGGGAGGGTGCCGTGGGTGGTCGCCTCGTTGAAGATTACCAAATCACCCGCCGAGAGGGGAATGTGATAGACGACTTCCTCATTGGCTTCTAAAGTCAGAATGTCTTCGGGGCAGGAGAGATTTGCTTTGTGGCTGCCGGGTATCACGCACAGGCCGCCATCGCCGGGATTTACATCGGCCAAGGAATATTGGCAAACGATCAGCCCGCAACGCATTGTTCCGTTTTGGTAAGCGTAGAAACGAGAGCCGTTGAAAGTAGTATTGCCCGAACCGTGAAGTTTTAGTCCTTCACAGCCGGCTGTGGAGCTCAGGACATCGACACCGTGATCTAGCTTCCAACCGCGCCCCATCAAGGTATTGAGGTACGGGATGAGCTTGGGGTGAGCTAGCAGGTCGCGGAAAGGCTGACACCAGGGCGGTTCCCACGTCAACATGCCGCTGTAATGCCGAAATGGACTGAACCGACCTTCGAGGGGCCTTCCCTGCCATTCTCCGCTGAGGACGTTCGGCTCTCCGTATTCTCCACGTTTGTCCAAGTTAGCGTCGAGCGACTCGTTCAGGGTATCTACTTCAGTAGTCGAAAGAAAACCTTTTACCAACAAAAAACCTTGGAGATCGAACAGGTATTTTTCGCGATCCTCCATGGTCGTGTATTGTTCTTGCTGGTTCATGGTCACAACCTCCCGTTTGATGTATGCCTGTAGATGCTGTCCGAACTTCGGACGCACATTGCTAGCCGGTTACACTGACTCGAACAGCCGTAACCAATCTTCAAGATTATTTGCCACAGATGCTGGCTGTGCCTTACTTCTCGCAATGAACCCCGGCACTCCATCGCGTCCAGTAGGCATCCGAGGGTCGCTATAGCGTATATCCATGCTCCAACGGATGTGATCGGAGTGGTTCGGCACGGAGCGGTGAATGGTTTTATGTTGGATGAGCAACACACTGCCTAATCGGACCGGACACTGCACCTGCTCGCCATCGGGCAACGCTTCATCTACAATTCCCTTAAAATTGAGTCCCGGTCCCAACCCTGTAACATGGTTAATCAACGGTGCCTTATGGCTTTCTGCAATCACCTCCATGCAACCGTTCTCCACCGTTGCATCCACAAGTGGAATCCAGAAGTTGACCATGAACGTCTCTGAGGCGTCCGATTGTAAATACCCCAAATCTTGGTGCCAAGGCACCACGGAGGTATCCTGATTGGGCAGCTTGGGACGGATATTGAATTGAGGATGCGCCAGAATTTCCGGTCCAATCAACGATTCAACAATATCCAAAATAGCTGGGTGCGTCTGCACGGCAAACATCCCTTCTGTCTTCAACTTACCGTGCAACCCCTCAAAGAGGGTATCGCTAAATGAGGAATCAGACGGATCAGTAACAGACTCCACAATCCGAGCCAGTCGCCGCTCGAAAGGTTCATCTTCAAATCCCTCAGATAATTGTCCGCTCGCTTGTGCTTTTCGGGCGTTCTGGTCTACTGTTTCGTTTAGTTCCGAAATCAGCAGCTGCAGGTCCTCAACAGGGATCACATCCTCCACCAAGAGGTAGCCTTGATCTCTGTAAAACGCAATCTGTTCAGAATTTAATCCACGCATAGGATATATCCTCCATCAATGATGTGGTTCTCGAATATCAATCAAAACCTGCTTAGTCTAGCTCAAGTCACCCGGTAACGGTCCAACGAAGCAACAAGTATTAGATTTATAGGACTTACGCAAATTGAGCAGAAAAGGGACATATTTTACTCAAAAGGTAGTTATTTTTCGGTGTTTTTAACCCCCTAAATCCCCCTTGTCAGGGGGACTTTAAGAGGAAATACGTAAGTCCTAATTTATTATAAAGATGATAGGCGATAGCTTGGACGATATCATATCATTTTGCTAACCATGTCCTCTCGAATGCGAGGACGCCCCCTGACACAACCTGAATCCCCCGGACTTTGGGCTGACACAGAAAGCTGGCGGGCAGCAGATAAAGTGGAATAAGGGAATCGGAGTAACCAATTTGTAGAGCTGGGATATCGCTCTCTGGTGTGATCGGCATAGACAGCAGCGCAAGCGTCGGCGCATCTTCCTGGAATCCCGCATGTAAAGTATCGGAATCTGCTGATTTGATCTCTACCTCCAATCCAATCTGAGCAAGAGAATCGCGTTCCAACCAAGTTGCGATCGCACTGCCCGTGTTATCCGGTAGCTCCGCATAGACCAGATTGAGTGGACTGATCCAGCCCGCATGTGTTAGGCGTCTGCGCGCCTTCACACGATCATGGGAGAACCTAAAGGGAACAGACACCATTTTGGAGGGCTTTTCTCCGTATTGTAAACGCAAGAGCGCGTTTGGGTCAACTGCATATCTGAGCACGTTGTGCCAAGTCGGAACCGGCGAGGTTTGCGATGCATTAGAGATTTCGATCTTATCAGGGAGGCGGAGATATACAAGTGTTGCGGCATCTGTGTGGATTAAAATATGATCAAGCCCTTCACGCTGGCGTCTTTCCAGCTCTGCAATAGATAGTGGTAATGCATCTAACACCCCTGATTCAAACTCAAACAGGGCTTCATCCAGATTGGCATAATAGCGGAAAGTCAGTTTTTCCAGATAGGGTCTGCCCCAAAGATAGCCGGAGTGTGCGGTCAATCGGACTTCTGTTCTACTGAAGACTTCCAAGCGGAATTGCCCTGTGCCAACAGGCTGCGAATCCCCGCGCGTTGTCACCCACGCTGCTGGTGAGATCAATTTCCCCAGAAATTCCGAATCGCCGGCATTCAATATAACTTGGAGGAGAGAATCATTAATGACACGAATGCCCTCAATCTGCGTCACCGTGCCCTTTCGATAGACTTCGGCTCCCCGAATTTGATACAGGGGTTGTGGCGAAACCAGCCAGTTTCCATGTCGTACAAACTGCTCCCAAGCCAGTTTTACATCCGTCGCTGTAACAGGCTTGCCGTTGTGAAACGTCATCCCTTGCGCGATTACAAATATCCAGATCCGGTGGTCATTGGAATGGATCCAACTCTGGGCAATTGCAGGACTAATCCGCCCGAACTGATCCCGTTTCACCAACCCTTCGTACAGGTTTGACGCAATCTGTAATTCGGCAAAATTGAGATAGTTGACCGCATCGAGCGTTGTAACAGGCTGAAAAATTGCCCCTTGCAATGTGCCCCCGAATCTTGGGTGTGGTGCGGCTTCAGCTGTGACGGTTATCCAATAAAAGAACGCCGCAACAGACAGACCGAGCAGCGAGATTTTTCCGAGCTGATTATTCTTCTCGCTTCCCACTCTTCCTCTCCTACTCGTGTTACGCCGCCTCTGACATCTCGTCCAGACTCTTCAGCAGCGCATCCATTTCGATGTGTAAATCTCGCAAGGCTTTAGAAACATCATCACTTTCAAGGTGGACGTTACTGATCTCTGCCGTCCGGATCCGAATAATTTTTGCATGCGTGTTGGCAAGTGACACACGAATGGTGGTTAACCGAGCATCGATCTGTTTCCCTGAATCCTCAAGCCGCTCATGATTTTCAATGCGCTCTTCGAGTGTGCGTAATGCCTCCTCATACTGGGCATACACCGCAGTGTTGGGCGATTCCGCTAACTTTCTGGTGATTTCTGCCTTTTCAATGTGCAGCGTTTGCATATTGGTTGTTTCTAAGTAGTCATCGATCTGTTGTTGACGGTGACAAAGATGGGCAGCTTTCTCGAAAACATTATCTATATGTTCAATCGAACCCTCCAGCAAGGGTTTGACACTGTCATTCGCAGAATCGATTTGCTCAAAAATTTGGGTGCGCAGTTCACTCAACTGCGACATAGGTCTAATATATTTGGCTTTGAGTTTGAAGGGATATCCCTGCAACGGTTGGGACATCTCCTGTTGGAAAGCCTCCTCCGGCTTGAAGATGTCGCGGTAGGCAATGACTTGGACACAGACAGCAACCGGAAACGTGATAAACACACCGAAGAAGAATCCCATAATACCGAGAAATGAGACAATAGGGATAATCAACCCATATAGCCAAAAAGGCGCCCAATTCTTCCATGTGAACACAGCCTTGAGCGCCGCCCCAAAGGCGGAACCAACACTCTTCCGTTCATCGATCAGCAACGGAAACGCCAACGTTGTAATCGCCCAAAGGAGTGGCGTTACCAAGATGCCAATCGCCGTTGTACACAGCACGATAAATGCAATCAGAGATAACCACCACAGGAATAAGGCACCCCAATACCGGCGAAAGCCCCTAAACATATCGCGAATTCGCGGCTTTTCCCCACGCATTGCTTTTAACGCCATATAGTAGAGCCCCGCATAGAGCGGCCCAGCAAAAAACAGAATAGCCGGTGGGAAACAAATTAACGCGCCAAGAAAACTTGCAAAGAAAAAGGTAATCGGATTCCGTTTGTATAATCTCCAGCCCTCAACAAACCACTGTTCAATCGTAACCGTGGGTTGACCTGCCATCTCCAATTTCTCCTATCGTTTTATGCACATAGAATCACAGCCTAATTTACTAATGGAATCAGATTGCAAGGTATTCGCCACTTTTTCAATCGCCCATCTCAACCTACAAACCTGACGGACGGGGAAACCCCGCCTCTACGGGAAAACTGATGTTTTGTAGAAAGATTGGGCTGGGCGTAAACCGCCAAACCAACACTATCTCGGAAATGAGGGAAGCTCAAGCCCCGCGATATGCTGCAGAATTCTTATCACCTGGACACTGTAACCATATTCGTTGTCATACCAGACATACAAAACGCACCGCTTTCCTTGGACAATGGTTGACAGGGAATCCACAATTCCAGTCTTGGAGGAACCGATGAAGTCGCTGGAAACTACCTCAGAGGAACTGGTATAATCGATCTGCCCTTGCAGCGGCGAATCCAACGAAATTTCCCGCAAATAGTTATTCACTTCCTCCGCAGTGGTTTCCCGTGCAAAGGTCAGGTTCAGAATCGCCAGCGATACGTTGGGCGTGGGAACTCGAATGGCATTCGCAGTGAGTTTGCCTGCTAATTCTGGCAGGACTTTTGCCACAGCTTCGGCGGCACCTGTTTCAGTAATTACCATATTCAGCGGTGCACCCCTGCCCCGCCGACCGTGTCTGTGAAAATTATCTATGAGATTTTGGTCATTCGTATAAGAATGACAGGTTTCTATATGTCCATCTTCAATATGGAAGCGGTCGTGCATCACCTTGATTACGGGCACAATGGCGTTGGTTGTACAACTTGCAGCGGATAAAATCTTTTCCTCTTTTGTGATAGCATCGTTGTTCACACCGTAGACGATATTGGGTATGTCTCCCTTTCCCGGTGCTGTCAGGATAACGCTTGAAACACCCTTCGCTTTGAGATGCCATTCAAGCCCTTCACGGTCCCGCCAAACGCCGGTATTATCCAAGACCGTGGCGTTGTGGATGCCGTATTCGGTATAATCTAGATGCTCCGGTGCATCGGCGTAAAGTAGGCGGATCATGTTCCCGTTGGCGACGAAGGCGTTTTCCGCTTCATCGAGGACAATCGTTCCTCTGAACGGTCCATGAATCGAGTCTCGCCGGAGGAGGCTGGCGCGTTTCCTGAGGTCGTCTGCTTGCTGTTTCTGTACCACGACAGCTCGTAGCCGCCACTTATCGCTGCCGCCGCTCCGTTCAATCAAGATTCGCGTCAGCATCCGTCCAACCCGTCCGAAGCCGTAGAGAACGACGTCTTGAGGTTCGTCCGAGAATTTTCTTTGACCGGTATTGATTTCAGCCAATTCGCTTTTAACGAAGATGTCTGGATCGACGCAGCTACTATCACGTTCAAACTTCGTTGTTAGTTTGCCGATGTCGATTCGACTTGGAGCCAAGTTAAGCCGCCTGACAGCTTGGAGCACCCGACGGCTTGAGGCGATAGAGAGCTTGTCCTTGAGAATTTGTCGAGAAAAACGGTGTGCTTTGAGAATATCAATAGTAGATCCACGAACGAGTGAACGTCCATATATGGTAGTAACGACCCCGTAGTCGCGGTAGAGCTTTCCGATAAGTGGGATCATTGATTCGGCGATTTCTTCCTCTTCACTCCAATCGTCCAGATAGGATTCTACTTTTGAATTTTTCATATCTATGGTTCCTTATGAACTAATGGTGCTAGTTTCTAACTGTTGGTACGCTTGCCCCGTCAGGGATCAAGGGTGAAACGTGATACGTGGATCGAACAACCTCAATAAACCAATGGACATTAATGAACCCTTTGACCGGACTGAAACACTGCCACAACATGACTGAAAGCGGACACATCAATCGTTGGATCGCCATCGAAGGCAGTAAGGTCCGCAGCCCTGCCCGGCGCAATCACGCCAATCTCACCCCCCATGCCAATCGCCTCCGCAGAGATGCTGGTGGCAGAAGCAAGTACTTCAGCAGGGCTAAAGCCGACACGAACCAACAGCTGCAAATCGTAATCGATATGCCCAAAGGCGAGATCACCGACACCGGAGTCTGTGCCGGGAACGATCCGATCCCGCATACCGTAGTCCAACATACGCCGCATCACATCTAAGCGTATCTCTGCCCGTTCCTCAAGCTGTTTCAATTCTGCCTCGCCTTCAGGGGTGATTGTACCAGAATCCCGTTGTGCCGTGAGCTTGACAATCGCGGGATAGCCCGTCCACGCTTGGAGGGTTGGACTGATCCAGATACCGGATTCCGCCATCATCTCAGCGACCTTCGGATCGAAACGGAGCTCGTCGTCCGGGTCGAGAAACTCCGCGTGCTCCATCAGATCGATACCGGCTTCAACCGCTCGTACCATCGACTCCTTCGCACGACAGTGCGCTGCTGTCAAACGGTGAAAGTGATGTGCTTCGTGGACAATGGCGTGAAGTTCGTCAACGGTATAACTCGCACGTCCGGGGATAGTCCCTGCGGTGCCGCCGCCGGAAGCCATTATTTTGATGTAATCCGCGCCTTCGTGTACCAAGCGACGGACCGAACGGCGCATCTCCGCCTCGCCGTCAGCGACTTCATTGCACATGTGAAAATGCCCGCCGGTACAGGTGATAGGTCGTCCGCTGACAAGCATACGCGGTCCCGGGATGTAGCCACGACCCAGCCCCTCTTTGATCGTAAATCCCACTCGGTTCCGCGCACCGTGTTCTCGGATGGTCGTGATGCCGGCAGCGAGATGACGTTGTAGATTCATCGCTCCGGTGAGCACCATCATCTCATCGCTCTCGGAGAACATTTCAACATAGCTGCGTCCATCGCCCGCCAGACTCAGATGGGTATGTCCATCAATCAGACCGGGAGTCACACAAGTACGACTCAGGTCGATCTGCTGGGCATCCCGCGGCGCCTGCCGTCGAATCTCCCGCCGCGGTCCCACCGCAGCGATGCGATCGCCCGTCACCAGAATCGCCTGATCCGCTATGGATTCCCCACCAAGACCGTCTGCCAATAGACCTGCCAAAATAAGTTTTGAATTCGACTGCGCCATAATTTGCTCCGTTCTATAGTATATTTTTATATCTTCAACCCTCAATTTGCCATTTTACAATTCTTTACAATTTTTTACAGCTTTTGAAAAAAGGTTTATGTGCAAATTGGTTGATTAGTTCATTGAACCGACGAATATTTGTCTGAATCAGGATTTACAGGATTCAAGGATTTACAGGATAGAAAATGTGGATTTCAGACTGTCATACGCGGCATTGAATGCGCCCGCTGCCTGAGATCTCAGTTGTCCGTATTCATTTTCGAGTTCCCGTGGGTGGGTAGCCTACATCCGCCTAGAACTGCTTTAGCTCATTTTGTGGGCGTGGATTGAAGCTATTTTCACACTGTTACCTCCACAATCGTCATTGTGTCATTGCTTGTTTCAGTAGCACTGCTGTAGCCGTTGTCTCACCATGTACTGCGGGATCAATAGTTTCGTGCAGGGGTTCGGGAAAGTCGGGATGCAGTGCCATTAGGATACCTCATAAAGTAACTTGCGAAAGTAGAGACTCGGACTCCGCAAAATTTTCAGAAAAGCGGCGGGAGTGTCGTGTAATCCTCCTGTAGGCTGCATGGGAGGGGAGTAGTGACGTGTTTTCTTCGTTCCCTTGTTACTGTTAATCTCTACCATGCTTATGAATCGGTACTGATAATCGTCAAGAAATTCTTCCCATTCCCAGAATTCCTTTCCGATACATTTACAGTAACGCACAAAACATAACGCCCCTTTTAACTGTTCAATAACTTCTCTTCGTTTTTTATAATCGCCCGCTTGAGTTTCAATACAGATAATCCACTTTTCCCGCTCCCCATTGGACACAATCACAAAATCAGCCCGCTTGCGTTCTCCCTTTGAACCCGCAAAAACAGTAAGAGGGTCTTCAAAATCTTCTGCTCTAATAACAACTGAGTCATGAGGTAGTCCTTTTATTTCTACAGTTGTGTTCGCCTGTCTATCTGTTAATTGAACTGATGGAAACCCACCTTGCTGCTGTCGTAACGGAACTTGGGCATCAGAGATGAGCATTTCTCTCAATATTTCAATATCGTTCACGATCCTACTCCGCACCCCACACGATATCTTCCAGAATCTCATTCATTTCATCAATCGTTTTGTCAAAGCTGGGGGCTTCAATGCCAAGCACTGGATCGACATCCGCCGGCACAAGCGTAATTCCTTTCCTGCACCCCTTTTGCTCCTCCTCTAACGGCATTAATTCTTCTTGAGCCATATAGACCTTAACCTGATCTGAACGGATTAACTCAGACTGTCGATAGCCGTTTTCCTCGGCAATTCTTTTTAGGTGTGGTTTATCGTGATTGAGCATGATCAGGGTGTTCAACTCTTTGACGATGTAATCGCTGTGGGTAGTGATAAAGACCTTAACGCCCAAATTCACCAGACGCGCAAAAAGTCTGGCGATACGACGTTGGTTTGCCGGATGTAGGTTTAGCTCCGGCTCATCTACCATAAGTAGGTCCCCTGTTTGAGCGACATGATGTAGATAAAAACCGATATCGACAAGTGAACGCACAGCACTTGAACTTTCAACCATCGTCAACCTGAGTCGCGTTCCTTTAGGGGTATAGTAGAGTCGATCATCTTGTGTTATAGTGTATTCGCCACCGATAATGTCAGCAAAGTCGTCTAATATTTCAGGATGTTTTTTAACAAGAAAACTTTGTTTTTTTGCAATATCTTCAAGTTGACGTATAAAGCCCACGTTTTTTTCTATCGGCAGCGGATAAGGTTGGTAAGATTTGAATAGTAATTCTTGGGGATCAGTCCTTTGGTCCGCTCGTCCTATTTCCTCAAGGAGGCGATTCCGAGCAAAATTGAGTTCCCTCCGAAAAATAGCAGCTCCAGTACGCTCAACTGAAGAGGCGAAAGGTTCGGGAAAAGCATCGGAAAAAATAGCGTAGCCGATAATAAAGTTAATGGCACTTCTTGCAAAATCAGGATCGATTTTTCTTCCAAGCTCTTTTTCCACCAGCAAACTTACTGTGAGCTCTTCACTACCCTTTTCCTTTGAATACGTTAAGAGTCTATCTGCAACAATTCCCATTTCGCGTTTGAATTCTTTATCGCGTATGTCAATTGGTCCTGTTTGTATTTGAAATTCGCTGTTGCGGAACCGTCCCTCAGCTGCAGCAAGAACAGTATCCAGTTGATCAGTATACCGTCTACACGCCTCTGCGAGAAACTGATTTGACTGTTCGATATATCCCCCCAATCCAATCTTGATACCGCCGTCTGTAAGCAAGCGTTGGACATGAGCATCGCTCACCCCGAAATCAATCAGTCCACGCCAAGCATTCAAGAAAGCGTACAGTGCATAGGTCGCATAGGTTTTGCCGGTGTTATTTTCGCCGCAGATTAGGGTCAAATCTCCGAGCGAAAATTCCGCATGTTTTAGGATGCCTAGATTTTTTAAGCGTATTTTTAGACTCATACCGATACCTTCACAATCGTCATCGTGTGGCCTCTACTACCTTAACTCAAGTTGCCAGACGGTCTGTAGGTCAAGTTTTCATAATCGACACCTACCAGAAACAACCAAATTGACGGCACACATGTCGCCCCTCTGGGGCTTGGGGGTGTGGAATTCTGGGATTGCTATATACATATCGCCCCTCTGGGGCTATGTTGGTTCATTGACACATTAAAGTGTTGGGTTCGATAGCTCATTTTCAATTCCACCTACGTGTTGTCAAATGTCAGCACACCCTATCAACTTGAATCAGATCTATTGAACATCGAAAACACATCACATAGAGAAGCATTGCGAAAAACTCTGCATCCAAATGCTCCGGTGTGTTGTAGTCTGTAGCCTTGTCAATCGGCAACGAGCTGCAGCAACTATTGTCTAGCGTGGGGTATCTGATCCCAATAATCGGGTTTTCACAAACCAGTACAACCATGGAATGCCTACAGCTGCACCGATGGGCGCGAGCCACCAAGTCGATCGAAATTCCTCAATTGTTGAGGAGGCTAAAAGTTCTGCCATATCCCCACCCATGAGCCAAACACCACCACCACCAGCATTATTGCAGAGTTATTGCCAATGTGGATGAGAATAGGACCAACTAGCGACTTTGTACGCAGGCAAAGCACACTGACGATCACCGCGCCGACGAAAGCACCGAGAATTTCCGAGTGCAGTATACCAAACAATATTGACGAGAACACAATGCCTTTCGTCTCGCCGTACTTTTCGCACCATCGATGGAGGATAAATCCTCGAACCACAATTTCCTCTACAATCGGGACTAGCAGTGCTATGTTCAAAACCGATAAGCCATTCACTAGTATCGCTTCAAGCGAGTATGTTCCCAGAAAGGTGGCAGGCGGTGTATCTAGGTGCCACTCAGAGACGAATGTCGGGGCAACGTAAGACAATGGTCCGAACAACAGATATTGTCCCAAAAGACCAACCCCTATCATTGGAATACCGAGGGTTAAATAAATCCACATCTCCCTCCGATTTGGCCATGGTCCGAACATCTTTCTGATTTTACAATTCTGTCCGCAGAAATGCCATATCAACAGACCGGTGAAACCGTATAATGTCAGCTCAAGTAGAGCGAGTTCAATGCCTGGTTCGCTGAACTCAGAAAGATACAGATCGGGCCAAAGCAGCCACCCGAACAACAATGTAGCAAGCAAGCCGAGTATCCCGACAAAAACCACCCGTCGCACACGAACGTGGGCGTATATTTCGCTCAACATTTTCCGCAACCTCCCGTATCGGTCATTACTGTCCGCAACGGGTCATTGAAAACGTGCTGTGAATTTGTCAATCCACAGTGAGCGAATTCCTGATTTTAATTTATGAAATGAACCCATTGTAGGGGCAGGTCTTGTGCCTGCCCAACCCCGGCCGGTGGAGCGGAGGTCCTATTATGGAGGTCTCCTCAGCTAATTGAGAAATGTCCATAAATAGATACCCGGTTCGTAGGCGCGCAATCTGGGCGGAGCAGATGGAAAGCATCGAATTTACTAAATTGCTTTGGTGCCCGGTCTTATCAGCGTGCTCCGATTTCGAGAATAGAAATTCACGAGTCAGTTGCTGCCAATTTCCCGCTGCGATAGTATCACACTACCTCAACGCATTGCAAGGATTTTCGTTGACCACCGTTCTCATCGTTCTTCCACATGATGCGTGATCCAGCACCGTCGTCCATCGGTTCGCAAACGGATGGCACCAAGCTGGTCTGTCCGCAAGATACGACACTCCCGTTCACGGTAACGTCCCACAACCGTCTCAGACGGAAAGCGGTATCGGTTGCGTTGACCGAGCGAAAAAATTGCGTATCGTGGACGCACGGCATCAAGGAATTTCGCGCTGCTGGAGGTTTTGCTCCCGTGATGGGGCACCTTAACAATCTCTGCGTCTAAATCTACTCCTGAGCCAACCAACTTCGATTCGACCTTTCGTCCGATATCCCCTGTGAACAAGATTCGCACGTCACCGTAGGTCAACTTCAGAACAAGTGAATCGTTATTGGCATCCTTATCATGCAGATTTGTTGACGCTGCATCAAACGGGTGCAGCAACTCCAACCGCGCCGTAGGGGTCAAGTCAACTGATCCTGCGTAGCCAAGTTCATGAGGAATCCTCTTCGCATCAACAATTTCATGCAAAATCCGATGGGTCGACTTCGACAAATCTTGATGTGGCACCCCCAACACCCGCTTGACACCAAACTCTCGCAAAATGTGTGCAAACCCACCACCGTGGTCGTTGTCGGGATGGCTCAGGAGAAGAAGATCTAGCGTGAAAATACCTTCATAGCACAGGAACGGGTCGAGTGTTCGCTCGCCATTGTCAAAACCGACTCGCCTCTTAACTCCCGCTTGGGTTACTTCAATTCTGGATGAATTGAGTCCCCCATCGATTAGCATGGTCTTGCCATCAGGGAATCGGACGAACGCTGCGTCCCCCTGTCCGACATCGAGGAACGTGACCTCTAACAGCCTGCCCCGTTCACGCCAAGCGGCATCCCAGATCCAGACTGCCAGAACCATCAGTCCAATCACTATAACCTGTTTTCGGTGCATCCATACCCACACCCAGTGCACGACCGCGAAACAGGCAGCGATATAAACCACGATGAAACCGAAACTTGGCGGTGGCATCTTCAATACCGTCCACGGTTGACCGAAAAATTCAACCAATCCCAGAAAGATCCAGAGCACGAAGTGATTGGCATAAGCAAACGGTATCGCAAGTGGCAACCAGATTAAGCCGAACAACACCGAGATCAATGTCACATTGACGAGAAATGCGGCGAGGCCGACAGTAAAGAGTCCTGCTACGAGCCCGGTCGGGTAAAATCGATGGAAGTGCCATACAGCGATCAGCGTGGTTCCTACTTGAGCGGATAGCGTTACCCCAAGCCCCATAGCCAGCCACCACACGGTCTGTATCAACACAGAACGAGGGGTAATCGCGCTATCCTGATCGGCACTCGGATCCGTTCGATCTAACCCGATGATACGGGCGATAAAGCTCTCCCACTTGGGCATAAGGTAGACAATAGCTGCTACCGCAGCAAAGGAGAGTTGGAAACCGATGTCCCATAGTTGCGCCGGATTAATCAGCAGCAGAACAAGCGCGGCAAACGCAAGCAGGTTAAAGAGGTCTCGATCCCGCTCTATGATCCGGGAAATCAGGAAGATAACGGCCATCAAGGATGCACGGAAAACCGAGGGGCGAAAACCGACGAGGCAGGCATAGAGAACCACAGCGGCAATTGTCAGTAGATCGGTGGCTCTTCGAGGCAGGCGCAAGAGCGAAAAGCCGAAGAAGCAGACGGTCGCAATCAGCCCAACGTGCAATCCCGATACAGCGAGAATATGTATGCTCCCGCTATTACGGAATGCGTCAAGAATATCGGGTGAGAGCTCATTTCGTAGCCCGAGAAGCATCCCCTTGAGAACTTGTGCATGGATGCGATTGTCGCGATAGGCTTTATCAATGACAGCTTCAACTCGCCGGCGCACCCCTTCTGTCCAGTGCAATAGCGGAAAACCGGACCGATCTGTGGGTACAATCTCCTGACTTCGATTCGGAAACAGAATCCCGAAGACTCCCCGGCGTGCAAGATAGGCACGGTAATCGAAGCCTCCCGGATTGCGTTGCTCGTTTGGACGGCGTAATACCCCTTGGAGCTCAATCCGATCGCCGTAGCGTAAAGGGATCGGCTCGCGGAATCGGATTAGGAGCTTCGCTTCGACGGTTAAGTCTGGCGCTTCTATTAGTCGGAGGGTTCCGTTTGCATAGCCAGCCTCCCATTGCTCTCCTCGCTCTGGCTGATAGGTCATCTCCCCTGAGAAGTGTACCTGCTGATCATAGAGGTCTGGGGGAATGGGCGAAGTCAGTGCAACCTTCAGGCGGAACATGCCGCAGGCGCAGAGTGCTCCCAGTAGCAGCAGCCATTGAAGTTTGGACGAACGTGCCTCCCCTTTTCGGAGATAGGGCAATCCAAGGCCGGCGATTAGGCAGACTAACGCGATCAACCAGGTCCAAAAGGGAGGAATTGGCAGGAACCCCGCGCTAAGAACGCCGAGTGTGTAGGGAACGAGTGTGCGGAGAGCCGGTCGATGCACGTGACCGCGTTCCTCCATGATACTGCTTTAGGGTCAAGAAAGAAGGCTCATGTTAAGAAAGCGTGCAACAGAAACTATAGTAGATTTCAGAATTAATAGGAGTTACGCACTTCAGTTCGTAGTCGCGCAATTCATTGCGCGTCCGGACGGGCGATAAATCGCCCTACTACAAACCTTAGCCCTTACTGTAGTTATCCAACTCATCAAGTGTCGGTGTGCGGTGATAAATCACCGAACTACAAGGGGTTGAGCGTTCAACTGCGTAAGTCCTAATTAATTGAACAACGCCTACCAAACATGGAGAGCGAAAGTGTCTGTTTAGTTTCAGAATCCACTATAAGTTTTTGGCACGGCGGGCGGGGCAAGATGCCCCGCCTACAGTTTCCTTTGGTATTTTGCACCTTCTCACGAGCTAAAAAGAAATGGAGACAAATGAGTAGAGTAGTAGGCATACGCCGTCCCGACGGATCGGGATTCAAGGCAATATGCCGTAACCATTGAACGGGAACCATGAAACCCAGCACCAATCAACCGATGGGCTATAGTGGATCTCAGAATTAATGAGACACTCCAAACCGGTGCGGTTAGGAAACCGCACCTACTGGGCCGCGAAAGTGTCTATTTATAACCTAAGTTGCTAGTTGCGTGATGATACCATATACATGTCGCCCCGCTGGGGCTTTAAGACTGGTTTTATCCTATTTTCTATACACATGTCGCCCCGCTGGGGCTATAAGTCGGGCAAGATGCCCGACCTACAGGTATCAGGGTTTGACTTTTACTGCGTCGCATATAACCAGCAACTTGCGTTGTTATAGTAAATTCAAAAAGCAGGTGGACACTTTTTCAGTGGGTATGCCTGCATAATCGGGGCTAGGAAGCCCCTCCCACAGTGCACAAAGAATTGTAAAATTTACTATATTTTCATAATGTACCAACGTACCACTGTACCAACATCAATAGCCGATGCTTTTCAGGTAGGCACGATTGATCTGCATTTTCGCTTCGTCGGTACGCTCCGTCGCTCCCGGACAGGCGGTAATCCAATCGCTGTAGCCGATATCTGCCAACGCTTTCAGGAAAGCAGGATAGTCGCACATGGGACCCTCACCGAGTTCGACGTTGCCGCCATCTTTATGATCGTGCAGGTGGACGTAGGAGATCCGATCCCGATAGTCGTAGACCGCCTGAACTGGGTCGTAGCCCCAGTGCACAGCATGGGACATATCAAGACAGAGCCGGCACCGATCCAGCCGCGTCATAAATCGCTTCCACTCATCGGCGCTGTCCACCACATGACCCGTATGGGGGTGGAAGGTAACCGTAACACCGAGCGGTTCGCCATACGCGGCGAGATCTTCGTACACAGCGGCCATCCGGTCCAGATCAAGGTCTGTGGTCTCCCGCTCAAGTCGTCCTGGACCTTTGGTCATGAAGGTGGGGATCTCAAGGTCGGAAGCAAATTCGATCCGGCGTTTGTTGATTTCATGGGTTGGGTGGGTTACATCGAGTGTGACGTTGGGGCCACAAATGGCAGCGACCTGTATACCAACGGCATCGCAGATCTGAGTAACACGACGCGCAGAACCGAGCCAATCGAGCGACTGACGGGCTTCCCAACCGTCCCAACCGGCTTCTCGGAGTTGCACAAGTGTCTGTTCTAAATTGGGGTTTTCCCAACGGAGGGCACTATAGGCAAGTGGAAATGACATAGCAGAGATCCTTTCGGGTTGGTGTTAGCAATAGAAATAACCTAAGCCGTTACCTGGTAGTTCTAACGGAACAATAGCTCTCCAAACGGAAAGTGCGAAAGTGAGAAGGTGTGCAAAGACAATAGCGTGTAACGCCTTTTTCTTATGCCGTTCCGAGCCTCCCGATAAGCGGGATTTTCCGCCCCTCTCTCCTACTCACTTTAATTGTTGACTTTAACGGGACGACAGATCAGTATTTGGATTACATCACTCAATCATTGTTCAAGCCGTTGTAATGCCTTTCGCAGCGCTTGTCGCGCTTCATGCAGCCGCGATCTCACACGTCCAACCGAGCAACCGAGGACCTCCGCCAGTTCCTCGTAGGACAGGTCCTGCATCTCGCGGAGAATTAGTATTTTTCGGTAATCATCTTTGAGGGCAGCGAGCGCCTTCTGCAAAATCTCCCGCTGCTCTGCCTGCAGGACTGTCCTTTCTGGGGTAGCGGTGTCGAGCGGCACCCACGGTTGCGAATCGTCAATATCCATCGGATCGGTTTTGCGTCTCTGCCGCTGATCCTTCAAATTGAGACATCTGTTGGTAACGATCCGGTAGAGCCATGTCGAGAACTGAGATTTGAACCGAAACTGTCCAATATTCTCCCAAAGCCAAAGAAAAACGTCCTGCGCGACATCGTTGGCATCTTCAGGATTTGAGAGCATCCCGTAAGCGATATTATACACCCAGTGTTGGTATCGGCGCATAATGGTTTCCATAGCTCGCTTGTCACCGTCTTGACATCGACGGACGAGTTCATGGTCATTGATGTCATGGGATCCCGCATCGCTAGAGACTTGTTGGTCGTTCAATTTTCTCAACCGTACAGAGGTTGGGGCGTACAGAAGGCTGATGCGTAACGAGTAATACGTAATCAGAAGCTGTTACTATTACACATTCAAGTATTACGCACTATTTTTTAAAGGAAACGGAAAAGACAGTGGAGATTCATTGTCAAATTGTATATTTCTGTCAGCTATATACAAAGTTTATTTTATCCAGTTTTCCGAAGGTTGTCAAGCGTGCACAGCCGAAATCATAACGCTTGCGAAACTATAGGGAATCCGTTATAATAACCTAAGTTGCTAGGGCGTGTTGACATTTTGCTATTGCTGATTCGGCAAACGCTGGAATCATCAGGCAATCTGCCATAAGTAGCGCAAACTATTAGTTTGCAGGCTGGGATCACAATCTAACAGATCGTGGTACAAAAGACCGAAATGGTCTCTGACGTGCGAACAAAGGGTTGGGAAACCCAACCCCTACGAAGGATTATGGGTTTGTGCTCCCTCTTGATGGTCTGGTTGCGATGAGATATCAACAGAACCTAGTTAGCCCGCAGGTCGAGTGTTCAGACGCGCTACCTAATTGGAAATAACCGATTTGACAACACACATGTCGCCCCGCTGGGGCTTGGGTGTATGGGTGCTATCCACATGCTATAAACAGGTCGCCCCGTTGGGGCTAAAAAATGTGGGCAAGTTCTGGGGCTATACACATAGCACACCTCCCCGATAAGTCCCCGATGGATCGGGACAGCGCGATTCAAAACTGGAGTGCAGGGATGAGAGGCATCGGCAGCCTATAAACATATCGCTCCGCTGGAGCGAAAGGACATTTATCTACCGAACTGTAGGGAGCAATTCCCGTTGTTCCCTGCCAACCATTGTATTGTCCCTCTCGATAGGGGTCGGGCAAGATGCCCAACCTACGGATATACGGGTCAATTATCGTACCGTACATAACTGAGCGGTGCTCATAAATAGGTTAGAACTCGCACAGTTGAGCGTTTGAAGTGGTGTGTTCCATGATTGATAGCGTGATGCCCGATGAATCCCCGACTTATCGGGACAGGCGGGCAACTACAGAAATCTTAAGTTGCTGCAGGGAACACAGATCTGCGTTCCCGACATAGGGGTTGGTCCTGCTAAGGCATCGGGCGGGGAGACCTCGCCCCTACGTTTGCAAAGTTGACTTTGTCTGAATCGAGCGATGATATGCATTGAATAATGAGCAGCTCTCACATAACTAGCAACTTGCGTTATAATAACGCACGATTTTCCAAAATCGACCTTTCAGCGTCGAGATGTGAATATAGACCTACACAAGCGCAGGGAACCGACAATTACCCCGATGGATTAGAACATAAGGAACGGAGATCTCCGTTCCCTACGAAGGCATCGGTTCTGTAAGGGTGTCGCAGTCAACAGCGCTCGTTGCTCATTACAACTACTGCACAATGTCAACACGCCCTAGCAACTTGCGTTATAATAACGCACGGTATCATCCAACAGCTCAATGTGATATAGGGCTCAACGGTTAAAGAAGCAGATGGATTAATGAATCAACCACCAAAAAAGGAGACTCCCATAGATGGATACAACACAAGCAGTAGCGCGAATATTAAAGATTGAGGGCGTTGAATGGATATCCTGTTTCCCGTCCAACCAACTCATCGAAGCGGTTGCCCAAGAAGGGATTCGGACGGTTATGTTCCGGCACGAACGCGGCGCTGTGATGGCAGCGGATGGGTACAGCCGTGTTAATAACCGAAATAAGTTCGGCGTCATTATCACACAAGGTGGGCCCGGTGCCGAAAACTCTATGGGCGGTATTGCACAGGCTTTTGCCGACAACGTTCCGATACTATACCTGCCCGGTGGTCCTGCAATTAGCGAATATGCGATTCGTCCGTCCTTTTCACCGGTTCGTACATACCAAACAGTGTCGAAATACGGCGAAGTTATCACCAAACCGGACGAAGTTGCTAACGTTATGCGAAGGGCGTTCCACCACCTTCGGAATGGACGCCCCGGTCCCGTGATCGTCGAGACCCCCAGCGACATCGGACTGCAGGAAGTCCCGGAAGGTGCGCTCAACTACAAGCCTCCGAAGCGCTCAATTCAGGTCCCCGCGCCGGGCGATATCAAAGACGCCGTTACGGAACTCCTGAACGCGAAGAAACCTGTCATCTGGTCCGGTATGGGCGTGCTGCTGTCCGGAGCGACCGAGGCACTCAGGGAGTTTGCTGAATTGACCGAGATACCGGTGTATTGCACCATGCCCGGCAAATCCTCGTTCGACGAGCGTCATCCCCTTTCCGTTGGCTCCGGTAGCGGCGCAACAACCCTCCCCGCACGGACGTGGTTGCAGGAATCGGATGTACTCCTCGCTCTCGGTTCAAGCATGACCCGCACACATTACGGTCAACCGATCCCAGATGGCAAGGTTATTATCCATAACGCTGAAAGTATCGAAGATATCAACAAGGAGTTCTCCGTTGACATCGGGCTACCTGGCGATGCTAAACTGACGCTGGAGGCGATGATCGAAGAAGCCAAATCCCAACTCGGCGAAAGCGGGAGAAGGGGCCAAACCCAAGTCGCCACAGATATTGCCATACTCAAGAAAACGTGGCTGGATGAGTGGACGCCCCTGCTTAACTCCGACGAAGAACCGATTAACACATACCGAGTAATCGGGGATATGGTTAAGGCGATGGATCTGGAGAACAGCATTGTCACGCACGATGCCGGCGCGCCCCGTGATTCGATCCTGCCTTTCTACCCCGGCACAGTGCCTCACAGCTACATCGGTTGGGGCAAGACCACCCACCTTGGTTTCGGTATACCGCTGATGATTGGAGCAAAGATTGCAAAACCCGATAAGTTCTGTTTGAACTTCATGGGCGATGGCGCTTTTGGTATGTCCGGCTTAGACATCGAAACTTCTGTTCGCGCTGGCGCACCTATCACGACGGTCGTCCTCAACAACGGTGGTATGTCGACCTACCCGGGCGGCTATCCCACTGCCCGTGAACAGTTTGGGACAACAGAAATGACAGGGGACTACGCAAAAATTGCTGAAGGCATGGGTGCGGTCGGCATTACCGTAGTTAAGCCGAGCGAGATGATTCCTGCACTGGATCAGGCGCAGCAATTGAACGCAGATGGTCGCGCCGTTCTGCTCGATGTGCATACCAACATGGAATCACGCCGATCTCGCTTCAGCTAGGTTCTGCTGACATTTGAGAAACTGAATCAATTTTGATGCGCCGTGATGAGATCGGGATTCAAAGCAACTTGAAACGATTTGGGATCCCTGTAGGTCGATTTTCCATAATCAATATACTGTGTCGCGATGTGAATCTCGACCTACCTATCCCGAACAATTACAGAGGAATAATATATCATGATCAAACTTGTGATGATGCCGCCGTTGGACGACCTGAAGCGCGAGTTTGCCCCGCGTTTGGAAGCAAACCTACCGGAGTATCAGGTAGCCGTCCCCGAAACCGACGAAGAAGCCCTGCGTGAAATTGTCGATGCCGACGCTGCATACGGTTGGATACCGCCTGACGCGCTGAAGGCTGCAAGAAAATTGAAATGGCTCCAAAATCCCGACGCAGGACCCTTTCCGGGTTACTATTACAAGGAACTAATCGAGCATCCTGTGATAGCCTGTAACCCACGCGGTATCTACTACGATCACATCAGCCACCATATCATGATGTTTGTGCTCGGACTCTCTCGCGGGCTGCCCTACTACGTCGAAGCCCAACGAGAGCGAAGATGGGATCCGGACGCTCGGAAAAATTATGTCGATCTCGCTGAATCGACCGCGCTAATCTTCGGCGTTGGCGGCATCGGTCATGAGACAGCGAGGCTATGTTCGGAATTCGGGATGAAGATAATCGGTATAGAACCGAGACCGGAATATGACCTTCCGTACGTCGAGATGCACCCACCGACAGATCTGGATGCCTTGCTGCCACGCGCCGATTTCGTGATAGCGACAACGCCACACACGCCCGACACCGCGGGGATATGGAACGCCGACCGCTTCCGCCTGATGAAGAATACTGCCTACTTTATCAACATCGGTCGCGGCAAAACGATGAAGATCGACGACCTCACAGACGCTGTCGCGACGGGTGAAATCGCCGGGGTCGGTCTGGACGTATTTGAGACAGAACCGTTGCCGTCGGATCACCGTTTATGGAATCTGCCCAATGTTCTGCTCACACCTCACATCGCTGTGAAGGACGCCGAAAACCTCCCCGACCGCCGGTTCGGGGTCCTTTTCGAAAATGCCCGCAGATTCGCAGCCGGTGAGCCGCTACGCAATGTGGTTAACAAAGCTGGGTGGTACTAAAATCTCGCGCACGATCTGGAGAACTACGGCAGATTTTAGAATCAATTGAACACTTCCAATGCACAACCAACCCCCTAAATCCCAGCCCCAATTTTATCCCCGATACCTCCCCGATGAATCGGGGCAGGCTGGAACGGAACACGCGGGATGTACCACGTGTCAGGGGGACTTTGGAAACTGCACAAAGATCGGAGTTATTGGTAAATGTTTATTAGGAGTTACGCACTTTGGCTCGTAGTAGCGCAATTCATTGCGCGTCGCAACGGGCGATAAATCGCCCTACTACAAACCTAAGACCTTATTGTAGTAGCACAATGAATGGAGCGTATCGGGGCAGGGATGCCCCTCCCACGTCTATTGAGGATAAATCGTCGAACTCTAATCAAAAACTCTCGGAATGGGGACATTGAGCGTTCAACTGCGTAAGTCCTAGTTTATTTATTTTTAGCATTTACTATAATCCATGACAGAATCAGAAATTCGTGCTGCATACGGTTGGGCGGAGATTGACCCTGCTGCCCCTATCGTGGCGGGCGGGGTAAGCACATGGCGTATCACCTACCATGTCGGTCGCTACGGTGTCGATGATGGCGGGGTCGTCAAATTTGCATGGCGGGATGTCAGCGATTGGGCAACGCCCCAATTTGAGGATTCGTCCGCCCCTGAATATGCCTCCGTCTCTACGACAGGTCCGGCATCGCTGCGGGCGAAGTTTGAAAAGCAACGCTATATCCGCCCGTGGCGGCTTTGCGTGACCGTTGATGTGTTCGATGATTCCCTCTCCGAAGGCGATAGCATCACCCTAATCCTCGGAGACACTTCAGGCGGTAGTCCGGGGAGTCGGGCACAAACTTTTTGCAAAGAGGCGTTCGAATTTCGAGTTGCTGTCGATTGGTGTGGGACATGGGTCTACACGGAGGTGCCGTCGCCAAAAATTCCAATTGTTAGTGGTCCTGCCCATCGCCTAGTGATATTGGCTGCCTCAGAAACCACACCCGACGCCGAGAGCTGGATCGGGATTAAAGCAGAAGACCTCTGGGGCAATCCGAGTACTGCATATACCGGAACGGTTCAGATTGACGCTGCGGGACTGATGGGCTTGCCAGAGCGGTATCAATTTCAGTCCACAGACAGAGGTGTCCGCCGTTTTGAAGGTGTGACAGCACGCAAGTCGGGAATTTACCGGGTGCGGGCAACCGATTCAGAAAATGGCTTGGTGGCGGAAAGCAATCCACTCTGCTGCGTAGAAGATCGCGGCATACATCAACCTTTCTGGGGCGACCTGCACGGTCAGAGCGAAGAGACCGTTGGAACCAACCCTGTTTCCTCCTATTTTCGCTTTGCACGCGAGGCGGCCCTGGTTGACTTCGCTGGGCATCAGGGGAATGACTTCCAGATTACCGAGGCAGTCTGGCGGGAGATTAAAGCGCAGGCAAATACCCAGTACGATCCCGGTCGCTTTGTTACTTTTGTTGGCTATGAGTGGTCATCAAATACGCCGTTGGGAGGCGACCACAACGTCTACTATCCGGGAAAAGATGGTCCCCTGCACCGCTCCAGCCATGTGCTGATTCCCGACAAATCGGATATTGATACCGACTGTACGCACGTTACAGATCTCTATGCCACGTTGCGAGGAAAAGATGTTCTATTACTGCCCCACGTCGGCGGACGCTATGCGAATCTCAATTGGCACGATCCGGAACTGGAACCGCTCGTTGAGGTCTATTCCGAGTGGGGCGAGTTCGAGTGGTTTCTGCACGAAGCGTTGGAGAAGGGTTACCGGGTCGGTTTCACAGCTGGGAGTGACGACCATAAGGGACGCCCCGGTGCTGCGCCGCCGGGTAGCGGTTCGTTTGGTGTGTACGGCGGATTGACCTGTATTTATGCAACTGAACTGACGCGAGAGGGACTGTGGGAAGCGCTGAAAGCCCGTCGCTGTTACGGCACAACTGGGCAGCGCATCTTGCTTGACGTAACCGCCGATGGCAGACCCATGGGGTCAGCGTATCAGGCAAGCCAACCACCGGAGATCTCCGTGAACGTAGTAGGCACCGCTTCGATCGAGCGGGTGGATATCTTCAGAGGGTTGGAACAGATTTACACTTTCCCTGAAATGACCGAACGGGCGGAGGATCAGATCCGCGTTGCATGGTCGGGTCAGCGTATCCGAGCGCGAAACCGGTTGGTACGATGGGATGGAAGCCTTGAGATAGATAGGGGACAGATTCTGGACGCGAAAGGTTACGCCTTTGATACCCCGGCTGAAGGGATCGAAACGGTCACTGCGCGTAGCGTCTCTTGGCGATCCGTAACCACGGGGGATGCCGACGGGGTGCTTCTGAAACTCGATGCGCCGGCTGAGACGACGCTTAATTTTAAGACGCCGGTAGTGAATCGGGCCGTCTCGCTTCAGGAGGTCAGTGATTCGCCCCTTATCGTTGATGTCGGTGGGATTGATATGAAGGTTGTGTTTGAACGCCCCCCGTTGGCGGTTGGTAGGGAAGTGACCTTTACGTTTCGGGAGGCGGCGTTGCCCGCAGGCTGCCATCCATATTGGGTTCGAGTACTGCAGACGGACGGGGCAAAGGCGTGGGCAAGCCCGATCTACGTCACGATATAATGCATTAGCTGATCCAAAAAGAAAGTGCAAGACGCTAAACGCGTGAAATGTAAAAACAGGTTGTTCATTGGTTCATTAGTGAATGAGTGAACTATAGTGGATCTTAGAATTAATGAGATACTCCAAACCGGTGCGGTTTCATGAAGATTAAAAAAACAGTTCGGTCATGTGCTATCGGCACCAGCGCGGTTGGAAACCGCGCCTACCGTGTGTTTCAAGGAAAATCAGGATTACCGATTTAAATACTTAAACTTCATCTAACCGCACCTACCGTGGGGCAAACACGAAAAACAACCGTTGTTCTTCTAGGAGGCAAATATATGGGACAGACAGATCAATCGCTTTTACAATTAGAAACCCCTCATATCCTGTTAGATCAGGATAGATTACAAGCCAACATCCAACTGATTCAGGACATCGGCAATACTCGCGGTGTCAATGTTCGACCGCACATCAAAACTCACAAGTGCCTTGAACTCGCCCGACAACAGATAGACGCTGGCGCGGTTGGAGTTACCTCTTCAAAGGTAGATGAAGCCCTTGTTTTCATCAACAATGGGATATGTTCAGTCACTGTGGCGTATCCTCTCGTGGTCGATTCAAAACTTGACCGTCTCATCGCTGCTGCACGTTCAAACGATACTGACCTTCGGCTCATCGTAGATAGTGCTGCGGGGGTCGATGCGATTGCCAAGGTAGCGGGCAGACACGGGAAACAGGTCAGCATCTTTTTGAAGATAGATGTGGGGTTACACCGTTGTGGACTCGCGGAAGATGATCCGGGCTTGGTTGAGTTAGTGCAGAAAGTTGTTCGAGAGCCGAATCTGAATTTTGTAGGGCTTCTATCCCATGCCGGTCACACCTACGGGGCGGATGATGCCGAAGCAGCACGCAAAATCGCCGAGGACGAGTGCGGGATTATGATGCGCGTACGGAAGAGACTGGAAAGCAACGGTATCGGAGTTCCGGAAGTGTCCGTCGGATCCACCCCCGGCACCCTTGTGAGCGATAGCTACGACGGCATCACCGAAATTCGACCGGGCAATTACATCTTTATGGATAGGATGCCGCTGCGGCTCAAGGTCATTGGGTTAAATCAGATTGCGCTCTCCGTGTTAGCAACGGTGGTAAGTAAAAACGCGGACTACTTTATTATCGATTCCGGTTCCAAGACCCTGAGCTCAGATCAGGGTGCACACGGAATGCCGGGGATGGAAGGATTTGGTCTTGCATACCCCCTAGATCAGTTCGAAGATACAAACCACGAGATGATTGTGACCAGGCTTTCGGAAGAGCATGGGGTTGTAATACGCGGGGATTTAGACTTGGAAATAGGTTCCAAAGTTCGGGTCGTACCAAACCACTCATGCGTCGTTGCAAATCTATTGGACACCTATACCGTGCTAAAGGATGGGCAGATATCTGAGCAGTGGGACATCGCTGCCCGCGGACATGTCCATTAGTCGGATCGTAGGTTGGGTTGAGCGAGAGGAAGCCCCAACAATCCAACCAACACGTTAATTGTTGAATGTTGGGTTTCACTAAATTGGGAAGTTCTCAAGCAGAATCAGAGTCCGAATACAAGTAGGTCCCTCGGTATTTTTTATTGATGCGGTTCAACCCAACCTACGGACTAGCGTTAGATTATACAAATCGGAGACAGCTGCCATGACAATCCAAGACCACCTTTCTCTGGACGGAATCAACGACGAGAATCTCAGCATTTTCAAGGCAATCGGCGTGGACTATGTTGCGGTTATGCATCCACCACCGCCCAAGCCCAACGATCGTGGGAATATCTGGAGAGAGGTGCGCAAAAAAGTTGAATCCCACGGGATGAAGTTCAATAACGTCGGGCTTAGGCCTGCGAAAGAAATTACGCTTGGCAAACCCGGCAGAGATGAACACATCAAGGGTTGGTGCACCTTAATCCGCAATATGGGGAAAGCCGGTGTCCCGACGCTGTGTTATAACTTCAGAGGTATCGGGAACTTTCGGACCGCGCGAACCATCGGTAGAGGCGGGGCAAGTTACAGCACATTCGATTATGACGAGTTCATGAAAGAAGCACCCGATTCCCCCGATCACCATATCTCGGAACAAAAACTCCGAGCGAATCTAAAGCATTTCCTTGAGTGCATCGTGCCGGTAGCTGAAGAAGCGGAGGTACAGCTTACCATGCATCCAGACGATCCGCCGCGCCCAGAACCGCTTGGTGGAGCAGCACGAATCCTCTCGACCCTCGACGATTTTGAGCGTATGTTCAAAACAGTTCCCAGCCACGTGAACACCATGCTGTTTTGTCAGGGGTGTGTTCGTGAGATGGGAGAAGACGTACCAGCCGCTATACGGCGCATTGGTGCCCAAAATAAAATCGCTGCGGTCCATTTCCGTAACCTGCGAGGGACCCCAGACAGGTTTCAGGAGGTTTTCGTGGATGAGGGCGACGTGGATATGTTTGAAGCGATGCAGACCTACCGCGAGGTGGGTTTTGAGGGGCCCTTCATGATGGATCATACCCCCAGCTTCCCTCAAGAAAACGCCCAATGGGCAGGACGCGCCTTTGCTGTTGGTTATATCCGATCAATGGTCCAAGCCGTCTATCGGTAATTTCAATATTACTACCCGTTTATCTATTCAGTAAGGAGAAGTAAAAATGATGAAAATTGGCACCCGTATCAGTCCTGATTGGTTGGACCGTCCCAACGACCTTGCCTTTCTCAAACAGATTGGCGTTGATTGCGTGGACATCACCTTGAATATCTGTCCCGGTTATTCAGAAGCTGGCGGTCGAGCCAACCGCGCGGGCCTGGAAAAAGTGGTGGCAGCCATCGACAAAGCGGGCCTCAAGATTGAACGCGCAAATACCGCTAACAGCGACTGCATCAAGACCTTTCTCGGTCAGCCCGGTTCCGAAGAAGAGATTGACAACCTGATTGTCAACGCAGAACTCTGTGGTGAGTTTGACTTACCGGTGATGGGCATCCAATGTTTCCAAGCGGGCCAATTCGGTCATTACCCGGAGTCTATGCATGACTTCATTGAGGGGCGCGGCGGATATAGACACGTGAAGGTGGATCTGAGCGAAGCTCTCAATCAACCACCGCCAGACGGCGCACCTACCCACGATGAGATCTGGGAACGCACCCTCAAAATCTTTAAGAGTGTTGTACCCGTCGCAGAGAGCGCTGGCGTCAAGGTTGCGATGCATGGAAACGATCCACCGGTTCCGAGTCTCTATGGTGTGCCGCAGGTTCTCTACAACTTTGCTGCCTTTGACCGTCTCTTTTCCGAAGTTCCCTCTCCGAACAACGGCATGACCTTTTGCGTGGGTACCCGCTATGAGTCAGGGGAAGATGTCTTTGAGGGCATTCGTCACTTCGGGGAACAGGGCAAAATCTTTCACGTCCACTTCCGCAATGTGCGCGGTAAGATTCCCGAAAAGAAAGGGTACGAAGAGGTAATCCCGGACGCCGGTGATATGGATATGTACCGCGTGGCTAAAGCCCTGCACGATGTGGGTTATGATGCTGTCATCGACTACGACCACATTATGAGACTAACCACGGATGGACCAGAAGGCAGAGAGTACATCGCTTACTGTGTTGGGCACATGCGAGGGTTGCTCCAAGCGCTCGAAAGCAACGGCTAATGCTATGTTAGAAGCCATGCGGTGCGGTTGGAAACCGCACCTACCACGGTAACGAAAGTAATGCTAAACGCTATGCGAGAAACCCGCCTTCAATCACTGTCCACACTCCAATTCCAGAACCTGTCGAAACAGGGTGGGGTAGACCACTTTGTTTCGACACGCGTCGGCGGTCGGAGCCCTGCGCCTTACGAATCTCTTAATTTAGGTTTTCACGTCGCAGACGCGGCTAAAACTGTCCTCAAGAATCGTGAACGTTTGGCAGAAAACATCGGAATCCCGCTCTCCGATTTCACAATCGCGAAACAGATTCATAGTGGTACGGTGACAATCGTGACAGAGGGGATGCGGGGATGCGGCGCAGCCGACGTTGATACAGCGGTCGAGGGGACAGATGCGATAGTAACGGACGTGCCCCGCATATGTCTCACGGTTCTGATGGCGGATTGTGTGCCGGTGCTTTTCTTTGATCCCCAAAAGCGAGTGGTCGCTGCCGTCCACGCTGGCTGGCGGGGCACCGTCAAATTGGCAGCGCGGAACACCGTAGATACTTTAAGGGAAAAATTCGGATGCAAGCCGACTGATATGCTGGTAGGGATTGGTCCTTCCATTGGACCTTGCCACTATGAGGTTGGTCCCGAAGTGATCTCAGAAGTTGAGGAAACCTTCGGCAGCACAGATGGTTATATCAACGACGAAACTCCCGATGGCAAGGGGTATTTTGACCTTTGGGAAGCGAATAAGCGGCAGATTATAGAGACAGGTATCCCTGCACGTAATATAGAGGTCGCGCAGATATGCACCTATTGCAACCCACACCTCTTCTTTTCTGAACGACACCAAAAGGGAACAACGGGTAGATTCGGGGCGGGAATTATGTTGTCAGCGTGAGTTGATAGCAATTAAAATTAACGGGACTCATGCAAATTTAGCACACGGTCCGATATTTTCTGTTTTTAACCCCCTAAATCCCCCTCATCAGGGGGACTTATGAACCAGTTGGGTAAGTACTATAGTGGCCCTTAGAATTAATGAGACACTCCAAACCGGTGCGGTTAGAAACCGCACCTACCGGGCGGCGAAAGCGTCTATCTATTTTGGAATTCACCATAATTAGAAGAAGATGAGCAAAACTGTCACACGAGAATTGAGCGAGATTATTGAGAATATTGAAGCGCATTCGGGAGCAGCGTTCCATCGCAGCGCACCAAGAAAGTACGCCGCCAAACTCGGCATTGAATCGACAACCATCGGTTCAGCAACACTGCTATCCACACGAAAGAGTAACAGCCTATACTTCAACCGGGTCGTTGGACTTGGGCTTGGAGCCGAAGCGACGCTTGAGCAAATTGACCAAATTCTCAATTATTATGCAGAACGGAAGATCAAACGGTTTGCGGTTGAACTTAGCCCGTTAGCGACACCGAATGAAATCGTGAATTGGCTGCAGGAGAGAAGGTTTCATGAATCGGCAGGAGCAGCGAAGATGTGGCGAGACGAATCGCCAATCGAAGAGGTACACACAGACTTTCATATCAAAAGAGTTGAAAGCCGAGAAGCCTCTGATTGGTTCACCGTCATGTCAACGGTGTTTTCCCAGTTCAGAAGTCGAAGGGAATGGTATGAGGCACGCTTCAACGTTCCTCAATGGCGCCATTATTTAGCGTATGATGGAAACGAACCGGTGGCGGTTGCAGCAATGTATGCTCAGGATGGTGCTGCACATCTGACAGATGCCGCGACCCTTTCGGGATTCCGACGGCATGGAATTCAAAAAGCAATGATTCATCAACGAGTGCTTGACGGATTGAAGTTGGATTGTGGCTGGTTCACCAGCGAAACCGCTGCACCCAAGCCGCGCAATCCATTGGTTTCACATCGCAATCTACGTCGCGCCGGTTTCGAGATGGCATACGTTCGGGCCAAGTATGTATGGGAATCGTAGCTTCTCAGCCGGTTATCCGATAATTTTGAGACGACGCTGCGTTTTCTACCTTGTAATAATCAGATACATACCACTACAGACGAGAAGCACCCCGATAATGTATCGCAGAGTGAGCGGTTCCCGAAGTAGCATCAAGCCAGCCATACTGGTCAGCAGTATCCCGCCAAACCGGATAACCGGGGAGCCGAGAGAAATTGGCGCCCCTGCACTAAAAGTGACGTACAATCCCAAAGTCACACCGCTGAAAGCAAATCCCATACCCATACTCGCTAAGATACCTGAGAACTGTGCATGTTGTGGTACGCCGCGCGCCCATTGCCAAAGCACCCAAGACAGGCCCGTCGAGAGTGTACAGCAGCCGTATATCAGCATTAAGAGACTGCTAGAAATTCTGCCTGCTGCTAGCTTTACACAAAGATCTGCGGCAGCCAATGCACATGCGGTAATCGCTGCGTATTTTATCCAGCCCATGATTCAAATTTGCCTCCTAGTGGTCAACGCCATTAACTATTTTCATCGTTCAATCACATTGCGATGTACTCTTCTGCCCATGCCAACGAAAGCATAACCGAAAACGTCAATAACGTCAAGGTCAGAAGTATGCAATCATGGGGTCATTAAATTCTTCGGGTGGGACAAGATGCGCCGGCTATAGCGCAGGGATCAATCTGCTATTTGGCCGCCAAAATCGGTCAAAAAACGGAAAACTAAAAATCCCTATATGGAATAAACTAAAACATAACGTCATCAATTAGGAAAAACTCATAATGAAATCCGTATTCAGATTGTCCGTTAACAACCCTGTACTGGTTCATATGATCACGATAGCAACAATTGTATTTGGATCATACATGCTCTTCAGTATGCCCCGCGAGCTCGAACGCGATATGTCCTTCAATTGGGCGATTATCTGGGTGGTATATCCCGGTGTTTCGCCCGACGAGATGGAAAAACTGATTACCAAACCGATTGAGGACGAAATCGCTGATGTAAATAAAATTGAGTCTATCACCTCAACCGCTGCTGAGGGGTTCACGGGCATCAGCGTCAAATTCGATCAGAATATCTCACGCGACGAGTTTGACACACTGTATCAAGACCTCCGCACAGAGCTAGATAAAGTCCAAAATCTGCCCGAAGATTCGGAAGATCCCATCATGTTCAAGTTAGAATCAAACACACTCACGCCGGTGATTAACGTTGTTGTAGCGGGGGACTTCCCCGAAAGAGAGAGGCGAAAACTGGCGGAAGAACTCCAAGATGAAATCGAAGCAGTTGAAGGCGTCTTGGAGGTCGACATGATTGGCGAACGTGACCGCGAAATCTGGGTCGAGATCGATCCCGACCGTCTCGATCGGTATTCACTGACGCTGCAACAGGTTGTCGGCGCGTTGGCAGCCAAGAATATGAACGTTCCTGCGGGGGAACTGAAGATCGGACGGTTGGAATACCTGCTGCGTACCGTCGGCGAGTTTGATTCAATTGATCAGATCCAGGATGTAATCGTGCGACAGATTCCTGGCGGCAGCAAGATCCGCATCAGGGACGTCGCACAGGTTCGAGACACCTATGAAGAAGCGATTGTAATCCCCCGTTTGAATGGAAAACCCGCCATTACACTCTCAGTAGCAAAACGGGGCGAAGGAAGCACAATCCAAATCGTTGATACAGTCCGAACCATAACGGAGAAATACCGGATAAATCGGCTGCCGGAAGGTGGGGAAATCACGTTGGTGAACGATAGCTCAATCCACATCCGCAATTCGGTCGGCAAGCTACAAACAAACGCCCTTTTCGGTGTACTGCTTGTACTCCTTGCCTTGTGCATCTTCATGGGATTGAGGAACGCAATCTTTGTCGCCATCGGCATTCCGTTGACACTGCTGATCACCTTTGGTCTGATGGGTGTTGCCAACGAATCGATTAACAACATGTCGCTGTTCGGGTTGGTGTTGGTGCTTGGTATCATTGTGGACGATGCTATTATTGTGATGGAAAATGTCTATCGTCGCATGCAGGAAGGGGAATCGCCGATTCAAGCTGCTATCAACGGTGCACATGAAGTGGCGGGTCCCGTGATAACTGCCTCCTTAACGACCGCTGCTATCTTCCTTCCCCTCGCGCTATTACCGGGGATTGTGGGCAAGTTCATGAAAATCATCCCGATCATTGTCGCCTTGACGCTCGCCGCATCTCTGTTTGAATGTTTCTTTATCTTACCGTCCCACATCGCGGATTGGGGTAAGGTCGGGCGCCCAAAATCCCAAGATAGACTGATGCGCTACTTACTAAAGCCGTACACTCGGCTTTTGAAGTTCGCACTACGCCGTCGCCACTGGGTACTGGGTGGTATCCTCCTTTGTCTATTCCTGAGTTTTCTCCCCATCCGCTTCGGATTGGTCGAGGTTGACATGTTCCACGGCGACGAGTATCCAATAATTTATGTCGACGTCACGATGCCGGTAGGCACCCGATTGGAGACAACAGATGACATTATCCGCGAATTTGAGGCTGTTACCTTAGCGATGCCCAAATCTGAAGTGAAGGCAGTTATCGCGAGAACGGGATGGCAAGAGGTAGAGAACAACTTTAATGAGCGTAACGGCAACCTCGGAATGCTTCATATTGAAGTCGCTGAAGCCAAAGATCGTGACCGGACGCTTGATGAAATCATCGCGGAACTTCGTCAGAAATTTAGTCACATTTCGGGACCTGATCAGGTCGGACTTCAAACAAGAGAAGAAGGTCCTCCTGTTGGTGCGGATGTGGAAGTCATAGTGAAAGGAAAATACTTCGACGAACTGGAAGCAATCACTGGCGAACTGAAATCGGAACTAACCAAGACTCCCGGCGTCACTGACATCAAAGACAACTACACTTTGGGTCAAGAAGAGATCAAACTACATATTGATGAGGACAAGGCTAACGAATATGGGTTGACGGTTCAGCAGATTGCCTTCACAGTGCGCAATGCGTTTGAAGGCACGAAGGCAACCGTTTTCCGCGATGGTGATGAGGAGATTGATGTTGTTGTCACATTCAGCGAATCTGGACGTACGGGACTAAAAGATGTCGCGGATTTGAAGTTGATGGGAGCAACGGGGGTACCCGTTCCCCTCAGAGATGTTGCCCAGATGAATGTGGCGCAAGGTTATTCCACCATTCATCGCTACAAACAGGAGAGAGCCATCACAATCACCGCGAATGTGGATGAAAATGTAGTCTCTGGGGTGAACGTGAATCAGAAACTTCGGGCACATTTCGATGAGATCAGTCCCCGTTATCCGGGTTACACCCTCGAATCTGGCGGTGAATTTGCGGAGTTTCAGCAGGTTTTTACGGATATCCCCATCTTCTTTGCTTTTGGGATCATGGTGGTCTATTTCATACTGGGAACACAGTTCAGGTCCTTCCTACAACCGCTGGTTATTCTGATGACCGTACCTTTTGCATTCATCGGTGCGATGGTAGGCCTGATCACGTCCGGAAATCCTTTGAGCGTCGCTTCTACATACGGGCTCGTCGCGCTGGCTGGTATCGTGGTTAATGACTCGATTGTGTTGGTTGAGTTTATTAATCGTCAACGGACAGCGGGGGCTGGTAAATGGCAGGCGATTATCAACGCAGGGCGCACGCGCTTACGCCCGATTCTGCTTACCTCAATTACCACTGTGAGCGGTTTATTACCGATGGCGTTAGGAGTAGGCGGGAAGTCGGCACTATGGATGCCGATGGCGAGCACCATCGTTTGGGGCCTGTCGGTGGCAACCCTGCTGACGCTGTTCGTGATTCCAGCGTTTTATGCAATTAGCGATGATATTCGTCAATGGCGAGGGGTACGTATTGAATCTCAAGATGTAGAGAAAAGGATCACAACTTAGAATAGGCCACGAGAAGAGACCAGAGCGATTAAGGGTAGTGACGGCGTGTGCCACATGCCGTAAACCACGGAGTAGTAGACCCAATCCGAGGGGTCACGCATATGCCGTGTCCATTGAGGCATACTATCACTGGCAGGAACGCTGGTCGGGAAATTGACACCTCCTCTCCACAAAAAAGCCCCGGAGAAATCCTCTGGGGCTTTTTTATTGCACCAACCGAGATAGATTGCCTCGCGGAACTGGTGGATAAACTCACCAGCCTGCTCGCCGTACAGAGCCAGCAGAACAGCGATCTCGTCGCCCAGTTGCCCAGCCCTGTCCTTCGCTCACCAACCAGATTGACAGTTTTTTTGACTCGGCTCATCGGAATCCCTGCCTTCGGAGCGTAAGAGATATTTGATGCGAAGCCACCGAGACGCTATGGAAGACAGGAAGTGGCAAAGTGAGAAAAGGAGACTTAGCCCCGGAGGGGCGGCAGGTATACGTAAGGAATATTTAACGCAGGGGCGCAAGGGGACAAGGACGCAGGGAAAACGGGAGAACGAGTCTTGAGCCACGAAGGGGTGGCATGTGATAATTTGCCTGAATCGCGGATTATGCGGATTAGACGATTACACGGATAAGGCCAAAAACAACCCCCTAAATCCCCCTTATCAGGGGGACTTGGGAAAAGGCACAAGACGAGGGAAGCTTTTAGCCTCGGAGGGGTGGCATGTGTGTAAGGATTTGCTGCGTAATACGTAAGCAAAAGGAGGCGGGAATTCCCCATGAATTTGAGGCAAAAAGTTATCCACAATGACCTGGCAAAATCTAACAGAATCTAACACTTTTTTAAAAAATTCAGCTTCCTGAATTTCGCGTGTCGGGGCGACTTGCAAAATGTGCGGTGTCCGCCGGACCCGCTCCCTGCCTTGCTTTTGAGAGATCAGTCAGAAGAAAAATTAAGAAATTATTGGCAAAACAATTAACATATAACAAGTTAATATAAGTTAATTATAAAAAACAGCATAAAATAGCATAAAATAGACGCCGACGACACCTCATATTTACCATGAATAACCTAAGTGGCTAATTGATAAATCAATGGTCAAAAACCGAGTTTTTTATATCGCAGGCACGCGATTTAAGGTAAAATCGAACCCACTTGTCCACAATCAGGCAATATCAACGCGAAAAACTCGGTCTTGCTATGCGGCAGTTGGGATTGCTGGACATCAATCTGTGTAGGGTACGCAGATCTGCGTCCCCTACGAAACCCCTTTTCCAGTTCAACTCAAGCGTGAGAGCAAGAAAAGATGAGTTTGGGTGATTCACTCCCTCATTTACATCGCGCTCCGCCCCGATAAATCGAGACTAGGGGGACTCCGACAAGCCGAGAGCAAGTTCCGTTCCGAGAGCAGGCAGGCGGGATTAAAAGCAAATGGAGCGAAAGCGGTTCGGGCAGGCACAAGCTCCCGACAAATCGGGATTTCGCTACACTTAACCTGCCCCTACATCCGGGTGGACTTCTAACAGTGACACACGGCATCGAGATCGGTACAACGCAACGGTGGGTGGGAAGATCCCGCGCCTGTGGAAACTCGACGGGTTTTTACGACTGGCAACTTGCGTTAAAGGTAGTAGAGAGGTTACGGAATATCAACAACGCCCGAAGATTACGGCACACGGCGTGCGCCTATTACTGTAAAACACGTTGAAGCCGTTCAGCAAGGAAACTGTTTCGCTCGACAACCTTGTTATTCCGAATCGCCATACCGAGCGCCTTTTTGGTGCCAACAAGGACGACCAACTCCTTCGCTCGCGTGATACCGGTATAGAGCAGATTCCGTTGCAGCATCAGATAGTGTTGCGTCATCAGCGGTATGACGACGGCGGGATACTCGCTGCCTTGCGCCTTGTGGACGGTGATACCGTAAGCCAACACCAATTCGTTCAGATCCGCCATATCAAAAGCGACCCGCTTTTCAGGAAACTGGATTGTGACTAATTTGTCAACAAAGTCTACATCGGTGATACGTCCAATATCGCCGTTAAAAACCTCATAGTCGTAGTTGTTCCTGACCTGCATCACCTTATCCCCGACGCGAAAGTTCCGCCCGCCACGAATTGTTTCTTCTGACGAATCGTTAAGGATCTCCTGTAACCGCTTATTGAAATTTTCAGAGCCAACCGAGCCACGCCGCATCGGGCAGAGCACCTGAATATCGTCCATCGGGTGGTAGCCGTAGTGCTTGGGCAAGCGTTTCCCCACAAGATCACATATCAGGTCAACCGCTCGATCGGGATCGTCTTCCTCCAAAAAAAAGAAGTTGCGGTCAGCGGGACCAGTCGTCCGTGGAAAGTCTCCACGATTGATGCGGTGGGCATTGGTAACGATGTAGCTTTCCTGCGCTTGACGAAAAATCTCAGTCAATGTAACAACAGTAATCTGTCCAGAACCGATGAGATCTGTCAGGACATTTCCCGCCCCCACCGATGGGAGTTGGTCCACATCACCGATCATGATTAGGGTTGCGTTCCACGGAACCGCCTTCATCAGATTGTTCATCAATATAAGATCAACCATCGACATCTCATCGACGATGATCACATCCGCCTCCAACGGGTTCTCCCGATTCCGTTTGAAACCGTGTTCCTGCGGTGAGAACTCTAACAGACGGTGTATGGTCTTGGCTTCGCGTGCGGTGGTTTCGCTGAGGCGTTTGGCTGCCCGACCCGTGGGGGCGGCTAGCAGGACCCGTTTTTCGAGCACTTCAAAGAGACGGATCATACCGATCGTGGTCGTCGTTTTGCCCGTCCCCGGTCCACCTGTCAAGAGCATTACCTTAGCGGTCAACGCAGTCTTAATCGCCTCCCGCTGGTTGGCAGCAAAATGAATCCCCATCTGCTTTTCAAGTCGATCCATCGAGCCATCAACAAAGTCGAGTTGGACAGGATTGGCGGGGGATCGCAATAGACTTGAAACTGCATTGGTTACACCAATTTCCGCATGATAAAATGGTGCGAGGTAGATTGCCTCGCCCTCCGGCGTGTATTCGGAAATAACCTCCTCTTTCGCACTCAATTCCGCGATCCCGACCTCAATCGTCTCGGGCGGGAGATCTAAAATCTCCTCACACGCGGTAAGCAGCTGATCTCGATACAGGAAGACGTGACCGTCGTCCGCCTTATGGCTTAGGACATATTTTATGCCCGCCATCACCCGGTGGGGCGAGTCATGCTCGATACCAAGATTCTGCGAAATGGTATCCGCCGTTTTGAAGCCTATCCCGTAGATGTCATCGGCGAGGCGATAGGGATTTTCGCGGACAATTGGGATCGCATCGCTTTCATAGGTTTTATAGATTTTGACAGCGTGAGCGGTACTGACATTGTTGGATTGCAGGAAGAGCATCACATTCTTGATTTCGCGCTGCGCTGCCCACGCTTCTTTAATCATATCGACACGTTTTTTGCCGATCCCCTGAACCTCCCGCAGCTTATTGGGTGTCTGTTCAATCACCTCCATTGTGTCCATTCCGAACTTCGTGACGATCCGCGCTGCCATCACCGGTCCGACGCCCTTGATCATCCCTGAACCGAGATACTTCCGCAACCCGACGACAGTCGCGGGCAGCACCGTCTCATACCCCTCGATCTTGAACTGTCTGCCGTACTGCGGGTTATTGACCCACTCCCCTTTGAGCGCGAGACTCTCGCCAGCACTCGCGGCAGCCAGGTTACCCACAACGGTGATTAGTTCACCTGGGTAATCACGCGAAGTCAATCGAGCGATGGTATAGCCCGTCTCTGCGTTTTCAAAAACGATTCGTTCGAGGATACCGACTAGTTTGTCCATATCATTAACCTAATGCGAATTATTGAAACGTGAAAATCATTGGTTCATTGGACGCTTGAGCTATATGAAGGGTGCTCATAATAATTGTCTGAATCACGGATTGAACGGATTAAGGGATTGCACGGATTTTCTGCGCCGATGCGGGGGTTGGGATTCAAATCAGTCTGAATCAGGATTTTTGGGATTTAAGGATTCACAGGATGATTTCATTGAAAACCCTTCGCTCCAGCGGAGCGAAAAGCTAAGCAGATGAATTATAACGAGAAGTCAGTGAATATTCAAAGCCACCTAAGTTATAGACGATTAAGTCGAATCCGACACCAATAAAGTAATGAAACAATGAACCAACATAGCCCTTTCGGTGTGGATATATAGTAATGAACCAATATAAGGGAAAAGGCGTCTAACTGGTTACTTTGTTAAGTCCTAAAATAGGTTTACATAAAATTCCCGGTTCACGGTTGATTTATCAGGGCAGAGGTCAACAGGGATAAGTGACAGCTTTGGTTATCATATCAGCAAGCACACCGACTGTCAAGGTAGATTGGAAACTCACAAACGGTATAGGGTCAGTAAATTTTGAGCGGGGGAAGATGCCCCGCCTACGATGCAAAGAACTGCTTGACGCGTTTTTTCCATCGTTGTATAATATGATTGTTCACACAACAACAGGCAACGAAATCATCACAGGAGGAAGCAGCAATGAAAATAAACAAACGGTTGCATATCACGACACTGATCGCTATAGGGTTATTGCTCATCTTTGTAGCGAATAGCTTCGCGTCAGAACATTCATGGGCCTCTGTTCGCGAGTCGAAATGGCAGGGGGCGTTAATAGATATTTACTTCGTCGATCAGCAGCACGGCTGGATTGTTGGGTCGGGATCCACAATCCTGCATACCAAAGATGGGGGTCAGACCTGGGTCAATCAACCGAGCCAACCGCTCCCCTTCAAGAACGAGTTTCACAAGGTCCGGTTTATTAATCCACAGATCGGCTGGATTGCAGGCGAGGAAGGTACGATACTGAAAACAGTTGATGGTGGTGCAACGTGGATGAAACTATCCACCGGCACGCGTGCCGCGCTATCAACCGTGTTTTTCGTCGATGATAGACACGGTTGGGCAGGCGGTGATGGGGGGCTTCTCATTCACTCCGCAGATGGTGGCACCACATGGACTCGACAGGAAACCGGAACCAATAACGCGATCCGGAGCGTCCAGTTCGCCAGCCCCGAAGTCGGTTGGGCGGTCGGCGACGCTGGTACTGTGATTAATACCACAGACGGCGGACAGACATGGGTAGCCCAGCAGGGCGGCGTTGCGGCCAGTCTTGACGGAATGTATATGCTCACCGACCAGATGGGTTGGGCTGTCGGCGGTAATGGCGCTCTGATCCATACGGCGGACGCGGGTGAAACTTGGGCAACTCAAGAGAGCAGTGTTCCTCATTCCAACGGTATGCCTGAACCGATCTGGGGCATTCATTTTGCCGATGCCAATAACGGACTGTGTGCGGCGGAGTTTGGTGTCATTTTGAAGACTGCCGATGGTGGTAAGACTTGGGCACCGCTTGAACCCAGACCTGCGCCGAACAGACTTTATGCGGTCCAATATGTCACGGATCAAGAGGTTTGGGCGGTCGGTGAATTTGCGACAATTTTGCATAGTAGCGACGGCGGCGCATCCTGGGAAAACATCTCGATGAGCAACCATTTAACCAAAGTCCATTTCTACGATGATAAATTGGGCTGGGCAGTGGGTCTATCGGGAACCGTGCTGCACACTAACGATGGGGGCCAGACATGGCAAGCCCAATACAGCGGAAATGTGTTTGAACTTTTCGGGATCCATTTCGTTGAACCAAATAGAGGTTACATCGTTGGTAGCAATGCGACGCTACTTGAAGGCTTAAACAGTGGATCAGATTGGCACAGCGTCAGTGACCCATCGGACGAAGGACACGGCACGGCGCAGCGAATTGTATTTTCCGATCCCGCGACCAGTTGGAAGAGCGCCCTTGGCTACTATGACCTCCACTTCTCAACACCGCAAGACGGCTGGGGGGTCGGTGAAGTCGGTAAAATCGCACATACAAGCGACGGTGGTCAGACATGGAACGGTCAAGACTCCGGGGACATGATGGTTGCTTTCAACAACCTGTACGGCACCTACTTTGTTGATGCCAATACCGGTTGGGCGGTCGGCGCCAGTGGCACCGTTATCAAAACGATGGACGCCGGTAAAACATGGGAAGCGAAAATTATCGGTCCGGATGAGCTCAGATCTATTTACGCTGTAGATGCTCAGACCGCTTGGACGGTTGGATCTGGAGGCGCGATTTACGCTACTACAGACGGTGGCGCGATGTGGAATCAACAGATCACACCGACCGACGAGACGTTGCAAGGCATCTGCTTCCGCAACGCTACCGAGGGCTGGGCAGTTGGCGAAGGCGGCACTATTCTGCATACCGCCGACGGTGGCGTAACATGGATTGTCCAAGAGAGTCCTACGCGTAATAATCTAAGCGATATCACCGAATCCGGAGACGGTAACCTCTGGGTTGTCGGTGAATGGGGCACCATCTTAAGATATTAAAGCACTATTCAGGTCGTAAGCCGTCACCCCACCCGTTCCATTTTGTGACGGCTTACAACCCAAAACTCCACCCTCAATTTTCTCGCCCAACCCCCTTCATGTTTCTTCAATCGTGGCAGTAGGGATAGCGCGAATAAATTATGCAAGGGACAATTTCAAGCCCTCCACACTCAAGGAGATAGCCAATACTTATGCGTTTTTATGCCATTTTTCTGTTCATTGCCGCGCTTGCAAGTGTAGGTTGTGAAAGGATTCCAACAATCGAAGTCACTTCAACCCCATCTGGTGCGACGGTTTTTATAGACGGTGTGGAGGTCGGTACTACCCCCTATAAAGGACAAGCGACGCAAGGAACCCCGTATAAAGTAATGGTTAGCAAGCGTGGCTATCATGCAGCGACAGCAGAACTAAGGCATGAAGGCGGAAAACTCGCCCGGTCAATCCAACTGAAAAAACTCGGTCTGTCAGATATGATTTTAATCCCCGCAGGTAAGTTTATCATGGGAACCAGCGATGAGGAAGAAGAACTGGTCACCCGTCAGTTAGGCGGCGGCGAGATTGTGGAACACCCGAGGTGGTTTAAGTCGGAAAAACCGCAGCAGGAGGTTGATTTAGATGCTTTTTATATCGATGAATTTGAGGTGACCAACGCTGCCTACCAAGAATTCATCGATGCTACCGGCTACCCTGCCCCCAGGCACTGGGCAAATCGAAAATACCCTCAAGGAGAAGACAAACTACCTGTCGTATATGTCAATTGGAAGGATGCCAATGCGTATTGCCGATGGGCGGGCAAGCGGCTTCCAACAGAAGCGGAATGGGAAAAAGCGGCCAGAGGCACCGACGCCAGAATCTGGCCTTGGGGGAACGAATTTGATATAACGAAGTGCAATGTAGAGTCGTGGGAGGGTTCGGGACCCAAGCCGGTGGGAAGCCACTCACAATGCGTCAGTCCTTATGGTGTCTACGATATGGCGGGAAACGTATGGGAGTGGACGGATAGCTGGTATGATGCGTATCCGGGTAGCACTTTCAGGGCAAAAGAATTTGGGAAGAAATACCGTGTCCTGCGTGGCGGTTCATGGTATTATTACGACAGCCTCAACCCGATTGGAGCTCGCACTCCCTCGCGTGATATAGGCACAGAAGACCACCTCGCGTATATAGTAGGATTCCGTTGTGCTATTGGACAGGATGAAGTTGCACTTGCACAGTAAAGTGATTGGCATACTCCGGATGCCGTAACCCGCGGATACATTTTTCTTGTGCATTATTCTTTTTTAGCCCTACCAAGGTGGCAGATGCATTATAATCAACCAATGAACTATGGTAGATTTTAGAATTAACCAGACACTGCAAATCGGGGAGGTTAGAAACAGCGCCTACCAAACATGGGGAGGGAAAGTGTCTGTTTACTTTTATGACTCACTATAATAACCTAAGTTGCTAGTTAGCCTGTATGCCGCCTTTCCGCACTCGCCACGAATTAGACTCACTGAAGTAACGATACACATGTCGCCCCGCTGGGGCTAAAAAACGGGGAAAGTCCTCAAACTATAGACATTGCGCTCCGCTGGAGCGCAGGCATTGACCGCATCGCCGTTCTATAGACATATCGCTCCTCCGGAGCGAAAGATAGAATCCCTCAATCTTAAGACAAACCGATGGATGCCCAACACTAGCAACTTGCGTTATAATACATCTAATGAATCAATTACGCATCACGCATCACATTGCATGTCTCACAATTTTCGTATATCTCGTTTTTCTGGTATCTCTGTTTGGCTGCGGGGATAACATAGCCATTCAAAGAGGCAAAGGGTTACTTGCTGCCGGCGATTATCAAGGAGCGGCTACATATTTTCAGCAACTGCTAGAAACAGCGCCGGAAAACCCAGAAATCCATTATCAACTGGGCCTAACATATCTGCTGCTAGACCAGCAGGCCGAGGCACTTGAATCCCTGAGAACCGCTGCAAGGTATGCACCACAACGCATGGATGTCCAGCTCGCACTTGGAGAAACCTACTTGGCAGCTGGACACGACCGGTTTGCGCTGAACTCATTCCTGAAGATTTTACAGAACACGGAACGGGAAGATTGGATTGAAAAAATTGGCGAACTCACCGGCGACCTGCATCCAAGTACACGTCTGACCCCCGACTTTGTCCAGATCCATGATGTTTCAACCGCGGCTGGAACGGTTGCTTTCACGGCTTTTGTTGATGATAACAATGAAATTTATGTTATGGACATTACGGATATCAACGGCGAAAACAGGCAGCGACTGACTTTCAACGATACCAGTGACTACAATCCCGCTTTATCTCCGGATGGCAAAAAAGTCGCCTACGTTTCTTTTATCCGTTGGCAGAACCCCAACGACGAAATTTTCGTCATAGATATTAACACAAAAGCGAATGAACGCCTGACAGCCAATACCGCTACGGATAGCAATCCCACTTTTTCGCCCGACGGAAGCAAAATTGCCTTTGAGTCAAACAGGGCTGGTGTGAACAGCGAAATCTATATCATGGACGCAGACGGCAAAAATCAGAAGCAGTTGACCCAAACCCAGACCAATAATCATGGACCAGGATTTTCACCCGATGGGGGGCGCATCGCTTTTGCGGCATATGCTGTCGGCGGACCTATTGGCATTTCCAGCCAAATTTGTGTCATTGATAACGATGGAAGCAACTTCACAAAACTGACTGCTGATCCTGCGATCAACGCGCATCCTGTCTTTTCCCCCGATGGCGCACAGATCGTTTTTGACTCCTATAGAGATGGCGACACGGAGATAATCATGATGGACGCAGACGGCAAAAATCAGAGACAACTTACTAACAATGATCTCATCAATAGTGACCCGATCTTTACTCCTGATGGGACACACATTGTTTTTGTGGGTCAGAGTGATAGTTCTGAAAATCTCGGCGTCTATGTGATGGATTTGGGACAACCTCTCACGAGAGCGGAAATAGTCAAACGGATTGAGGCACGGCTTGAGTAGATGAACGCTAACCTTTCCGGGTGAGTGGACAGATTTGGTGTAAGAAGAAACCACCTAACCCACGTTCCGCGTAATATTGGCAAAACATCTGCTTGAAATTTAACATACCGATGATCAAACAGAGGAGAAAAGAATGGAGGAACGTCTTTTGCGTTTGACGTTTCACGTTTCACGAATGACCCGACAAGATTTTTTTATTGTAACATCTTTGCTACTGCTGCTATGGAGCTGCACCGCATCCGCGGAAGCGCCAAGAAACTTGACACTTGAAGCTAGCATCGAAATTGCCAGACAAACCAATCTCTCAATTCAAACGACTCAGGAGCGTGTGAAATCTGCCGAAGCACAGGTGCGTTCCGCGCAGGCGGGATTGCTGCCAAATGTCGCGCTCAATAGCAGCTATAGATATGCTGGAGTACTCCCAAAGTCGGTACTTGAAGCGAGCGGCGCATTTGGCCCGCCCGGTGCGGGAGGAGATATGCCACCCGCTATGGTTGGGGATGGTGACGACGAAACTATCATCGAACTGGAGTTTGGGGCACACCACAACTTTCAGGCGGATGTGAGTTTGAATCAACCGGTCTTTGCATGGGGTCGTTACTACAAAAGCTATCAAAGCGCGAAACTTAGCTTGGAAGCGGCGCACAAGGAATTAGACGCGGCTTATAACCAATTGGTGCTCGATGTTTCCGAAGCCTTCTACCGTGTCCTGCTGTCGCTTGAGTTTGTGAAGGTGTCCGAACAGACGGTTGAACTTGTGGAGACACAGTTAAAGATTGCGCGAAACCTCTTTGAGGCGGGTGCATCTACCAACTTTGATGTCCTACGTGCAGAGGTGTTGTTAGCCAACGCAAAGTCGAACCTGATCCGCGCCAAAAATGGTGCACGGGGTGCTATGGATGTGTATAAAAATGTCCTGAACATCGACCTCGGTGGGTCTGTTGAAGTAGAAGGCAGTTTGGAGCGACCGATCCTCGAATTCGATCTTGATCAACTGATTCAACTGGGTTTGGAAAAACGACCGGAACTCCATCAGCTTGCGTTCAATGAAGGCGCTGCCAAAAAACAGGTTGATGTCGCCAAGACCCGCAGCCGTCCTGCCCTCTCCTTCTTTACTAACTATCAGCTCGATCACAATGAAAGACTTATCGAGATGAACCGGGTTTGGAACCTCGGTTTTGCGCTCAATTACCCAATCTTCGATGGTTTGGCAACGCGGGCTGCGGTGAAGCAAGCAGAATCCGGTTTGAAACAGACACAGCTTGGAAAGCAGCAAATGACCGACGTCATTGAACTCGAGGTCAGGTCTGCTTATCTGAATCTGCTTGAAGCTAAAACATTGATCAATGTCCAACGGGAAACGGTTGCACAAGCGCAAGAGAGTGTGCGAATTGCGAATCTGCGCTATGAAAATGGAATGATCACCAGCGTTGAACTGACTGATGCCCAACTCGCGCTGTCGCAAGCGGAGGTGAACCGCCTGCAATCCTTGCATGATTATACCGTGGGAGTCGCCCGATTGGAAAAGGCAATAGGGCAGAAAATACCGACAGATAATCGGAATTAGTAATTTTAGACTTGAGGGTCTATTATGGTAGATTTTAGAATTACTCAGATACTCCCGATGCAACCCCCTAAATCGGGACCCCGATTTTATCCCCGATACATCCCCGATGAGTCCCCGATAAATCGGGACAAGCGCGACTCCGACAAGCCGAGAGCAGGTGGATGTACCACTTATCAGGGGGACTTTGGAGTTATTTGGCGATGGCTACTTATTTCTCTAATTCACCATAAAAGAAAAACAGCACAATCCCTTATGTAGGCTGGACTTGTGCGAGGTTATTGAGGTTGAAGGCGAAGCCATCATGAAATGCGTGCTATTCCCAATTTGCACCATCTCAATCTTGATGTTGACGGGGTGTGGTGCCAAGGTTATGACGGAGCCTGTGCTGGATGAGAATGTGTCGAAGGAGAGCAGCAGAGAGGCGCCTGTGAAGAGCACCGATGCGATTGTGCCAACCTACGTGGTAGATGCGAAAGAACTATTCGGCCTCGGAATAAGGGAAAGCGCAGGCAAAGTGATGGGAGCAACGAAGTTCTGGTTCCGTCGCAACGGGGGACGACACAACATGTATTTGCCACGCCGTTTTGATTACGGAAGAACAGAGCCATACTTCAAAGAAAAACATATCACACCCATTGAAACGTACACCCTGAAAGACAAAGCGTATCTGTCGCTGTATTTTACAGAAGTAGATAAGAACGCCAAGGAAGTTGAAGTGGGTAGGATAGAATTAACCCATTCAGGCGTTGTGTCTGCCATAGAAGCGGTTATGATGCTTGGATACGACCCCAACAATCTAATAGAACACCCAGTTAAACATAGGAACGCAGGTACGAGTAACTGGTTTGCTCTAATAGATTCCCGCTTCCATCTAATAGAAATACAGTGGTTCGATGCAAAAAAGGACGACGCAACAAAGCTTGGGCAGGTGACACAGATTCGAGCCAGTGTGTGGTAATGCGTCAATTTTTCTTACAGGGTGAATGAGATGCGTTTTATGCGGCATGGGCTGGTGGTGGTGGGTTTGTTGCTGGTGGCGGGATGTGGTGCCAAGGCTGTGCCGGAACCTGAGACAGAAACCAAAGCGGTTGTGCCTGAGTATGTGATAGATGCTCAAAAACTTTTAGGAACTTCATTGAAGGAAAGTACAGCGAAAGTAACAGCAACGACTGACTTTCGCGTATACCTGATAAATTTTATCTCTTATGTATCAATGGACTATGAGTACGGGAGAATCACACCATATTTTTCGGAATCACACTTCAACCGCATTGACTGGTATACTCTGAACGACAAAGCATATCTTGTTTTGGGTGAGAACCTACATGGAAGTGAAGTAGGACGAGTAGAATTAACCCATTCAGGCATTGTGTCTGCCGTGGAAGCGGTTATGATGCTCGGATATGACCCCACGCAGCTGATAGAGCATCCAGTAAAGCATAGGAACGCGGAGAGGAGCGACTGGTTTGCCGTAATAGATCCTTACTTCCACCTAATAGAAATACAGTGGTTCGATGCAAAAAAACCTGATAGCCCCGGTGAACTTGGTAAAGTCACACAGATACGAGTCTCTGTGTGGTGATGTGCTATTTAACCTTTGACATAATTCCGTAGATTCTTAGGGCGTGTTGACATTTTAATGTTGCTCATTCAGCAAGCGCTGTAATCATCGGGCAATCTGCCATACGTAGCGCTAACTGTTAATTTGCGGTAGGGGCTCAGAATTTATAGTGGATCTCAGAATCAATGAGACATGCCAAACCGGTGCGGTTTCATGAAGATAAAAAAACAGTTCGGTAATTTGTTATCGACCCCAGCGCGGTCCGTTCCGAGACCAGGGTTGCAAACCGCGCCTACCGTATGTTTCGAGGAAAATCGGGATTACCGTTTTAAATACTTAAACTTCATCTAACCGCACCTACTGGAGCCTGGGAAAAATATAGAATTACCGAATCATTTTCCGAAACGTTATACAGATTGTGGTGCAAAAAACCACTCTTAGGCGTATACCGATGAACCAATGAACTAGCGAACTATTGAACCAATTAAAATGCTAGATTTCAAGCCGCCCAAACAAAACTCACTTTTCATCAGGGTAGCCCAATGGCTGGTGCCTCTCGTTTTACGGGGACCCCTGAAAATCTCTAAATTCGTCATCGACTCTGAATCACTGGAGCAGCTGAGAGGGATTTCGGACCGCCCGATGGTGTTGGTGCCTAACCACGCCGACTATGCGGATGCTTCGATCATGTTTGCACTGTCGGAGCGGTTTGGGAAGCCGTTCCACTATATGTGTGCGCGCGAAACGTTCACGGGCGGGATCAGAAGTTTTTTTATGCAGCGGTTTGGAGTATACTCTGTGATGCGGGGCAGTGTGGATCGAGAATCATTTCGCACAACGCGCAAACTGCTGTCAGAGGGAAAGCGGCCACTGGTCATCTTCGCTGAAGGTGAGATTTCACGTCAGAATGATACGGTGTTGCCATTTGAAAGCGGTGTCACACAACTCTGCTTCTGGGCATTGGACGACATGGCAAAGGCAGATACGGTCAAACCGCTCTATGTTGTCCCAATCGGAATTAAGTACATCTACAACGCGGAGATGTGGGACGAAATTGAGCGCTCACTCACCAGATTAGAGCGAGAAATTCTGCCTCAAGGTTCACTCATCGCTGACGATCTGTATGGCAGGTTACGGCAGATCGGTGCTGCGGTGGTGTCCATACTGGAGAGGGAATATAAACTTAAGGTGGATGAAGACAGGGCATTGAATGAACGGATTGAACAGTTGCGCGAACATATCCTCTCGCAGATGGAAGAGTTTATGGGAGTTACCCCGCAGGCGTCCGTCCTTCCCAGGACGCGGGTACGTGCCTTGAAGAACCTTATCGATGCGGAAGTCTACAGGGAAATGGAAGAGATTCCCGCTTATGAAAGACAGATACATGAACAACGATTGGAAAAATTTCAAGAGTTCTATCCGGATCTAAACCGCTTGTTCAATTTCATCGCTATCTATGATGGATACGTCGGTGAAAATCGATCGCCGGAGCGTTTCTTGGAAGTTATCACGAGATTGGAAAGAGAAGTTTTTGGCAACTCAAAACCGAGGGGACCCCGGATAGCGTATATGCGTTTTGGACCACCCAAGAACCTACTTGACCGCTACGAAACCTACAGACAAGACAAAAAACAGACAGTACAGGACATCACTTTGGAATTGGAAACGGAGGTCCAAGCACTCATCTCAGATATGTCCGACTCGTCTAATGCGTAATACATAAGTTTTTCTTACACATTGTTTATTGCGCATCACGCATTACACATTACACTATGGAGACTGCACAGTGAAAAAATTCTTAATCATCGCACTTATCATCATAATCGCAATCGCAGCAATTTTCATCAGATCCGCCGTTAGACAACAAGGCAGTGAAATAACCGGAGCGGTCGCGGCAACGGTTAAGGCGGTCGAGGTGATGAATGCCCCCCTCGGCGAGATACGTTCTGAGCTGCAACTGTCAGGCACGATTGAAGCAAATTCGCGTGTGACCGTCTTCCCCGAAGTCCCCGGAAAAATCATTCAGATGCACGTTGACGAAGGGGCAAGGGTAGCAAAAGGGGAAACGCTCGCGGTCATCGAACACGCGGAGTTGGCACTCCAGGTGCGTCAAGCGGAAGCTGCACATCGGGCAACACAGACCGCTTTTAATCAGGCACAGCAGCTTGCTGAGATTCGTGTCAAATCACAGATCGATCAGGCAAATGCACAGCTGACCTCCGCGATCGTCGCGCTACAACAGGTGGAAGATCTGTCACAGACGCGCACGACCTCACAGGTCGAACAGGCACAGGCAGGTTTGGAATCCCTCAAGGCAAATTTGGTCAAGATTAAGCGTGGTGCGAGAGACGAAGATCTCCGTCAGGCGGAAGCTGCGGCCGCTGGAGCCAAAGCGAGTCTCACCAATGCAACGAATAACCACAAGCGTATGCAAAAACTCTTTGAAAACGGCGCGATCAGCAAACAGTCCCTTGAATCGGCGAAAACCCAATTGGATATCGCCAAATCGCAATATGAGGTCGCCAGTGAACAACTCGCACTCATCCAAAACGGTGCACGAGAGGAAGATATCCAAGCGATGGAGGCGCAGGTTGCACAAGCAGAAGCTGCCCTTAAACTTGCCTACGCCCAAGCGAACACAAAAACATGGGAAAAGGATAGGGCATTGGCACAGTCCCAAGTGGAGGCTGCACGCGCAACTCTCAAAGCCGCTGAAGCGTTAGCAGCCGCCAAGAGTTGGGAAGCGGAAATTATAGCCGCTGAGACTGCGATGGAACAGGCGAAGGTCGCATTAGATCTCGCGCAAGAACGGCTCGGCGATGCCACCATCACCGCACCGATTGCTGGCATCCTGTCCATGCGTTACCTAGATCTGGGTGGGTTGGCATCACCGACCGCACCGATCTTCGAGATTGTGGATATGGACAGCGTGAAAGCGACGGTCAGCGTGATCGAATCGGATCTGAGCAAACTGGACTCGGAGAATCAGGAACCGTGGATTGAAGTTGATGCCTTAACACGACCTGTTACCGGTAAAATCTCGCTCATCAGTCCCGTTCTCAATCAGGCAAGTCGATCTGCAAAGGTTGAAATTGTGATTGATAACGCGGACCTACGATTGAAGCCGGGTATGTTTGCAAAGGTCAAAATCCCGGTGGAAATTCGCGCAGACGTCATCCTCCTCCCGCGTTCTGCGATAATAGAAGATAGCATCAAGAAGACCCAAACCGTCTTTGTAGTCGTCGGTGGACGCAGTAACCGCCGGCAGATCGAGATGGGGTTGACTGAAGGCAGCCGCGTGGAGATTACCAGTGGACTCTCCGAGGGTGAGCAGGTAGTTATCGCGGGGCAACACACCCTCAAGGATGGCGAAGAGGTAACGGTGATGAATCCGTAGTTTCGATAGATCACTTGATACACAAGTTAAGCCGATCAGTACGGTTTGTGCCAATTATGTTGTGACTGAGATTGTCTTGGGAGAACAAACTGGTTCAGCAAGCGTTGAAACCGCGCCTCATAGACGCGTTGGTATAGTTCCATCTGATCTGGTATCAGTGCTTCTGCTTGTGTGCGTGCCTGCCGTATTCGCTCACAGGCTTCCCTAACCGTTAAGTCACCCCATTGCAGCTGCTCACTCGTTCGATCCACGAGCGTTTTGAGTTCTACAAGCAGCTTATCTTCTGACCTATTGACGTTCATAGCATCATCCTTTAAGAAATAGGTAGCGTTGGTTATCACACTTCAGAGCCTGTTTTAAGAGTGAAACGGTCATCTTTAGAAAGCTGTTCACATGTCGCCCCGCTGGGGCTTAGGTTGTTGTTTGTCCTGTATTCTATAAACATGTCGCCCCGCTGGGGCTTAGGGTCTGTTTTAAGAGTAGGTGAAACGGTCATCTTTTGCCATTCTAGGGGCACAATCAACCGATTTTGAGAGTATTTACCCGTAAAATGACAACTTTCAGAGATTATTTGGATTTTTCAAACAGGTTCTTAGGCACTCCAACCCGATATTTTACTTTTTGGAGATAAACATGAGCAACTACAAAATCGGCTGTGGCTTAATTATCTACGGTGACCGCCAGAACAGTGATCTCCCCGGTGTGCTCGCGGAACTCGCAGCAGCAGGCTACGATGGAATAGAAGCCGGCAATCTCAACAACGGAGATCGTTCGCCTCAAGAGACAAAAGCACTGCTTGCATCGCACAATTTGGAGTTGGCAGGCGTCCACACAGGCTATGGGAGCATTGAACAGTTCGAGGAAGCGGTCCGATTTACTGAAACGATGGGCTCCGGTTACTTGATGGTCTCCGGCGTTGGTGGACAGGATACACTCGAAGACTATCAGCGTTCGGCAGAGGTCTTCAATGAGGTGGGACGCCGCTGCAATGACGCAGGGATTAAGTTTTGCTACCACAACCACAGTTGGGAATTCAAGGACTTTGGTGGAACGACTGGACTTGTCACACTCTATGAATCAACCGATCCAAAGTTGGTCCACGCCTGTGTGGACACGTATTGGGTCCAGCACGGTGGCGAAGATCCTGCTGCTTTCCTGAAGCAGTATGCCGATAGGGTTGCCTATCTCCACTTCAAGGACATGTACCCCGACGGTTCTTTTGGAGAAGTCGGACACGGGATTCTCGATTGGAAAGGTATCATGGAAGCGGTCAGGGGAATAGATGCTGAGTGGTTGACGGTCGAACAAGATCGGACGGATAAAACGCCAGAAGAAAGCGCTACTATGAGCTGTGACTATATGCGACAGACGCTAGGAATCTAATACCAATTATAGCGAATTCTAAAAATAAGTAGACACTACTCCTGTTGGTGTCGGCCTAATCGGGGCAAGTCCCGACTTCGCCGAGGATCCTCGATCGAATCGGGAGATGCCCCTCCTACAGTGTCGAAATAATTATGAAATCTACTACAAGGAGAACATTATGAGTTCAGCAACCCTTACGAATGCTAACGAAGGGGAAGCACTTCAATTCCCTTGGGGTGCGATTAAGTGGCTGTGCAACGACCAGATCGATCCGGACGCAGAAATGACTTTCGGGATTGTTTACCTCAACGCTGGCGAAGGCAACCCACTCCATTACCACCCGAACTGCGAGGAACTGATTTATGTACTGTCGGGCCAGTGCGACCACCAACTCGGCGACGAGGTTATCCCGTTGAAAGAAGGGTCGATGCTGCGGATTCCGCAAGACGTGAAACACAACGCTGTCAATACTGGCTGGCAGGCGGTAACAATGATTATCTGCTATTCCACCGGCGATCGGCAAACGATTTTCGTTGAAGACGAATAGGATTACCCGATTATAGACAGACGCGTATGACCTCCAACCGATGCAAAGTCAAGATTTGCGGGACGACAAATGTCGCTGATGCACACATGGCAGCAGACGCGGGTGCGGATTATTCCGGCGTTGTCGTCGAAGTCCCTTTCTCCGAGCGATCCGTTCCTATCGATTCAGCCGCGGAGATCGCACGGAAGACACCGATCCCGACCGTTATTCTTGTGTTTGACCGCCCCACAAATTGGGTGAAAGCGGCTGCAGCACAGATTAAGCCGTTCGCCATTCAGTTACTTGGCCACGAGCCTCCCACCCAAGTCTCAGCCCTCAAGGGATCCCTATCCTGCGAGGTCTGGAAGTCGTTGTTCCTGCCGACCGAAAACGAGCCGGAGGCAGATGAACACGCCATCTCCGCACAGATAGCGGCGCACATCGACGCGGGTGCAGACGCCCTGCTGTTCGACACCGCAGAGTTCGGGGACGGGCAAGCCCGCTTCGGCGGTACCGGCAAGAAAAGCGATTGGAACCTGAGCGCGCAGCTTATCCAAGCGTGTAGGGTGCCAGCGTTCCTGTCTGGCGGGATTCGACCTGAGAATGTAAGGGAAGCAATCGAAACGGTTCGCCCCTACGGCGTAGATCTCTGTTCGGGGGTCGAGGCGTCGAAGGGGATTCGCGATCAGCAAAAGCTAGACCAACTGATGGCAAACGCACGAGCCGTTTGCGAGTAACGCATCAATTTCCCTTCGAGATCTGGTCAACATGCTCCTGCACGATATGGTCTGGCGCACATTTGATGAACAGCCACGCACCTGGGACGAGAATCAGCAAGAGACCGATGATTAGGTCGTCGGTATATCCGAGAATCGGGAAGAAATCGGGCAGAAAATCTAGACGCAAAAATAGGAAGTAACCCACCGCAAACGCGATCGCGATCGCTTCAAAGATGACTAAAATTGCTTTCCGGTAAATCGGGACGCGGGAATCCCAAAATAGCCGCCACGTCAATCGCACGAAATTTGGCAGGTGGTAAAGAAAACGTAAAAATCGAAATGATTTGGGTGTCCGTCCGAACATAACCTATCACATCTCCAACCTATATTCAAAAATCCTCTGATAATAGATCAAATCTTGATCAAAAAGCATCCACTAAACGTAATCTGTCATTCTCAGCTGTCCAAAGTTCCGCCTCTGTATAAATCCGCGGCGGCTCAAGCCTTTCCGTGGGTAACTCCCAATCAGGTCGGAACTGTTGAATCAGAGTCACAGCATTTTTATAGGTGATCCGATCACGGCTTTCTTCGTCGATGTTCGCCGACTCTAGGTCAGCTTGAAGGATACGGTAATCGTAATAGGGCGCGTCCCCACCGAACATCAGCTGTTCATTCCCCACCTTGTTGATTAACCCAGCAAAGTCCCATTTGGAAGCCGCTCCTTTTGGCACTTGTACAATTTCAAACCAAACGTTCTCCAAGTCCCGACAAACTTCTACCGCTTCAGTCTCAGCGTGTTGGATGAATGTTAGATCTGGAAAACGACGCGCGAATGATGCGGTCCTCGTCGGCGTTTCATGCAGAAGGCATAACCCTTTCCCCATCGCTGCAACTTCAAGAAAGGGATAGAGTCGCCTTTCGGGTGAGACACCGCCCGGATGCCACATAACCCCCATCAAACCGTTCTCTGTCAGTTCGCGCTCCAACGCCTCCACTCCAGCAGATCCGTGACGTATCTCAATAAGTGCAAGCCCAACCGGAAAACGATCCGGGTATTGACGGCACGCTCTTGATATCACGGCGTTCTGGTCGCGTGTATCAAGGAGACCTCGTGCTTGCGGACTGCCAACCGCGGTTGGACCGATAATCGCGGCGGCAATGCCGGCTGAAGCCATCCGTCCCAGACAGAGACCGGTATTCTGCCCTGCGATTGGGTCATACGTTATACTCATGCCGATATGGCAGTGGACATCAATATAGGGGTGCATGTTCTTCCCTTTTCTGTCTCCGATTATCCTCATTGGCTCATGTAAAGAAATCGTGCAATAGAGATCTGGGGCAGAAGAGAGAAACTGAGTTTTCAAGAAAGAACTCGGTTTCCTTTTACGTTTTGCACTTTCTTTTTATATGATCATCCTCTTTTTAGCAACTCCAGATCAACCGCTTGTCTCCGTTCAGTTGCTAGCCGTGCTGCTTCAATGATTGCCAGATTGTGTCTGCCGTGTTTCCCATTAATCGGGAGCTTCCTGCCAGATGCGAGGGCATCAAACGTTGCAGCAAAGTATCCGACGTGTCCGGAGGGGTCGTTAAATTCTGGATCAGACCGACCGGGGATTTCGAGGTGTTGCCAGTCATCCGCTCTGGTATAACGCATCAGTGAATCGGGCATGTTCTTCCGATGCCTGATTCGGAGAGATCCATCGTTCGTGTGGACCTCACACCAGCCGGTATCGAGGTCAGGGACACACCATGCGCTGGAAACTGTGGACACGGCACCGTTCTCATGTTCACAAAGCAGCATCGCAATATCATCGACATCAACGTCAATGCTCAAAGTCTTGACCCGCGCTTCGACATATCGTGCCGGCGAACCCATTAGGGCGTTCACTGAATAGATTTCGTGATACGAGGAGTCGCCGATGCATCCTCCGCCTTTCGCTTTACTGGCACGCCACGCTTGGGCGGGATCCGAATGCTCAGTTGAGAAGTCGGCTGGTTTAAGTCCCATCCCTGTGGCGCGCCCAAAAATCGACGCTCCCAGTTTCGCACGCTGAGCAAACCCCTCCTGCATTGCAAGTGTGTACAGATAGTTATGCACGATACCGTAAGACACATTGTTGCGTTCAACAGCGTCGAGGATAGCATCAGCCTCCGCCAATGAGGTCGCCATCGGCTTTTCCGATATGACTGCTACACCTGCGGAGGCGGCGTCGATAGCGTGTTCGGCATGGAGGAAATGCGGTGTAGCAATGGTCACCACATCAATTTCAGCGTCCGCCAGCATGTCCCGGTAATCGGTATATCGCTGATCAGCCGGTACAGCAAAGGTTTGACCGACCTGCTGTAGATTTTCCTCAAGTACATCCGCTATTGCAACCACTTTGACAGTATCTGTCAAGGATTGATATGCGCGAGCGTGAACCAGTTGAACAATTCCGCCACAGCCGATTAATCCCAAACGAATCGGTTTTGTCATTGTAGTTCCTCATCAAACTCAAGCACGCAGTTTATAATTCAGGACTTACGCAAATTTAGCGCATGGAGCGCGTTTTTCTTATTTTTAACCTAAGTTGCTAGGACGTGTTGACACTTTGCTATTGCTGATTCGGCAAACGCTGCAATCATCAGGCAATCTGCCATAGGTAGCGTGGGATCACATCGTGGTACAAAAGCCCGAAATGGTCTCTGACGTGCGAACAAAGGGTTGGGAAACCCAACCTCCCTCTTGATGATCTGGCTGCGATGAAATGTCAACAGAACCTTAGTTAGCCCGTAGGGCGCCTTTCCTCATTCGCCAGTAATTAGACTAACTAAAGTAACGATACACATGTCGAAAATACCCGGAATGTTGCATAAGGTGCTAGGCTCAATGAGCCAAGAATTGACGGATAACCCACTGGGTATTTGGGGCTTGGGTGTATGGGGGCTATCCACATGCTATAAACATATCGCTCCTCTGGAGCGAAAGATAGAATTCGCCAATCTTAATGACAAACTGATGAATTTGCAACATTAGCAACTTGCGTTATTTTTAACCACCCTAAATCCCCAACCCCTCTGGAACCCTCCTTAATCCTCCCTTATCAGGGAGGTTGAGGGGAAAGACAAGGGGAGACGATCCCCTAACCCCCTTAGTCCCCCTTATCAGGGGGAAATCCTTGTCAGGCTCCGATTCTCGGAGTCCTCGCTCGCGGGAGGAGTTGCAGGGGACTTACTAACCAACTGAACAAGTCCTATAATTATAGCATTTCACGAAGAAAAAACAGCCGGACGAAAGGAAGCCTAGTTCGCCAAGACAGCACGTGCGACACGAAGCACATTTCCGCCGAGAATTTTCTGGATATCGCTGTCCGCGTAGCCGCGCTGAACAAGACCGATCGTAAAGAGGGGCCAATTGGTCCATGCCAGACTCTGCTTCTGGTTCGCTTGCTGAAACTGTGATGAAAACATCGAATCATTCGGGTTCCAGAAATATTCCCACCGCTTGCGCCCTGCGGGTCGTTTTGGAATTTGCTGCTGCGCTTCCCGGCTTGTAGAGGAGGTGTAAGCCACATCCGTTCCGATCGTGACGTGGTCTACCCCGAAATTCTTGGCGACATAATCGACATGATTCAGCAGCGCACTGATGTCGCCGCTGCCGCCCAGAAACGCTGGGATCGCACAGATCCCGATATAACCGTTGGTATCTACTATCGCACGGATAACTTCGTCCGGTTTGCAGCGATCGTGCACGTTCACCGCACAACAGCCGGAATGGCTCGCCACCATCGGACGCTCTGACAACTGCGCCGCTTCAAGACTGGTTTGCCAACCCGAATGCGCCACATCCACGATCACACCGACACGGTTCATCTCCGCGACAACCGCCCTGCCGAAATCACTTAACCCCCCGTTCGCCGGTTCTGCACATCCATCACCAATCATGTTGCGCCGATTATAGGTGAGGTGCATGATGCGAATACCGAGTTGGAAAAAGATTCGGATATACCGCAACTCCTCCTCGACCGAAACCCAATCTTGAGGCAGGGGAACGCCGTTCCCGCTGAAGTACAGACAGTGTCTATCCGCCTCCTTCGCAGCAACAATATCGTCCGGGCTAACCGCTTTCTGGATAAAGTCACGCATCATGTCTGTAGCGTAGGTGAAACGCGCTAAACGCTTGACGAGACGGAGTGCCGACTGGCCTTCCTCCCCCGCATTCTGCACGATACAGGTGACCCCTGCAGCTTTCCACGCTCCCATAAACTCTTGCTTCTCTCGCTCGTCGGTAACATATCGGGTCATCGACATATCTTCTGTCATGTCCCGAATCTCGACCTCCGATGCGCCGGCTTCAGCAGCTGCTGCTACAGCCTCGCCATCAACGGCAGCACGTGGCGCAAAGCCGTATGAATCACAAACAATAGAGTTTTGGTGTAGCTCCATACCGTGCTCGATATCGCGCCGACTCGGTTTCAAGATGTCTAACGCCACGTCACGGGCGCCCTGGATTGCCTCATTCATACACTACCTCCAACGATCTGTTGTACCAAGTATACAACAAGGATTTTATCATAAATTGGGCAGGGAATACTATCAAAAAATGGCGGGGTTGGGACTTGACACGCACCTGATGCGGATATATAATGGCGTCGTCATAATTCAACCTTATCGGATGGAGGCGTTACTACGCTATGAAAACCTACGGATTTGGCATTATCGGCTGCGGCATGATCTCCGATTATCACTCGGCGGCGATTGCAGAACTTGAGGGCGGAAAATTGGTCGCGGTCAGTTCGAGGAACGAAGAAAACGGAAGACGGGTGGCGGACCGTTACAATGTGGATTGGTATCCCGACTACCATGAGATGCTCAAGCGTTCCGATTTGGATGTTGTTTGCATCTGCACGCCCAGTGGGGCACATCGGGATCCTGCGGTTGCTGCAGCAAAGGCGGGGAAACATGTTATCGTCGAAAAGCCACTTGAGATTACTCTGGAACGCTGTGATGACATCATTCAAGCGTGTGACGCGTCAGGCGTGCGTTTGTGTGCAATTTTTAACTCGCGCTTTACCGAAGGTAGCCAACTGGTCAAGAAAACGATTGAGAGTGGTCGGTTCGGGGTGATTACTTTGGGCGATGCCTATATCAAGTGGTTTCGCACACAGGAGTATTACGACAGCGGCGGGTGGCGAGGCACGTGGGCACTCGATGGCGGTGGCGCGTTGATGAACCAGTCGATCCACGCGATTGATCTCCTCCAGTACTTCATGGGTCCGGTAAAAGCGGTGCAAGCGTTTACCGACACGATGACGCATGAACGGATAGAGGTCGAGGATGTTGCAGTTGCGGCACTGCGCTTTGAGAATGGTGCGTTAGGGGTGATTGAAGGCACGACAACCGTTTATCCGGGCCTCCTAAAGAAGCTCGAGATCTCCGGCAATAAAGGTACTGTTACGCTCGAAGATGAAGACATTATCCGGTGGGAGTTCGATCCGGATCTGCCCGAAGATGCAGAGATCCGTGAACAGTTCGCGGAGACGCGGTCAGGAGGCGGGGGTGCCGCAGATCCCCGTGCAATTACCCACGAGAACCATCGCCTACAAATGCAGAACTTCATTGACGCCATCGAGAACGGGACGCCCCATCTGGTCGATGGTCGTGAGGGACGCAAGGCGGTCGAGATTATCCTTGCCATTTACAAATCCAGCCAAGAGGGACGGATGGTTGAGTTGCCACTCTAATCACGGAACCTAACACCGATCACAAAGAAACCGAGTTTTGAAGAAAAAACTCGGTTTCTCCTTACGCATTACTCATTACGTATTATTCCTCATCGGTCAACCTGTTTAAGCCATCCCCACGCCGTGAATCTCTTACCTGTGGGAGAAACTGCAAGCGCAGGAGCATACCATGCAGGACTGCCGTCAAAACCGCCATGTTTAGTGAGTCTTCGCTGATTACGCCCATTGGCATCCATCATATAGATTTCACGGTTCCCATCTTGTTCCGAGCTAAAGACGATACGTTCGCCATCAGGTGACCATGACGGCGAAGCGTCAGGCTGGCGATTATTGGTGAGTCTCCGCTGATTACCCCCATCGGCGTCCATCACATAGATTTCAAGGCTTGCCCAGTTCTTAGCCTTCCAAGACGAGAAGGCAATATGTCTACCGTCGGGTGACCATGACGGTGACCAGTCCTCATCGCGATTTTCAGTGAGTCTTTGTTGATTGCCACCATCGGCGTCCATCACGTAGATTTCAGACGTGATGTTACCAAGGTCATCTCTAAAGTGCCCCTCCCTCTCAGACGAGAAGACAATCCGTTTACCGTCGGGTGACCATGATGGTGAAAAGCCCTTATGGTCCTCTTGGGTTAGTCTTTGTTGATTACCCCCATCCGCGTCCATCACATAGATTTCACCAGCGGAACTAAAGGCAATGCGCTCACCATCGGGCGACCATGACGGTGAATAGTCACCCTGGGGACTGTTAGTGAGGTTTACTTGATTGCGCCCATTGGCGTCCATCACGTAGATTTCATTGTTTCCATCTTGTCCGGAACTAAAGACAATGCGCTTGCCATCGGGTGACCATGATGGTGACCAGTCACCACCGCGGTTCTTGGTGAGCCTACGCTGATTCTTCCCATGGATGTCCATCACGTAGATTTCATTGTTCCCGGTCCTATCAGACACGAAGGCAATCTGTGCCTCTGCATCAGCAACAACCACCGGCGGTGTCAAACTTAATGCTACAACGCTAGCTAAAATCAAATGTGCGAGATTGCATCTCCATTGCATCTGTCATTCCTCCTATGGTCTGAAGTTAATGTTTTATCCTTAAACACCGCTCTCTCAATAATGGCAGTTAGCGGTCAACCTGTTTAAGCCATCCCCACGCCGTGAATCTCTTACCTGTGGGAGAAATCGCAAGCGCAGGAGCATACCATGCAGGAGCAAAGTCAAAACTATCATGTTTACTGAGATTTCGCTGTTTACCTCCATTGGCGTCCATAACGTAGATTTCACCGTTCCCATCCCTAAAGGAACTGAAGGCAATACGCTTGCCATCAGGAGACCATGACGGTGACCAGTCATCACCGCGGTTCTTGGTGAGTCTGCGCTGATTCTTCCCATTGATGTCCATCACGTAGATTTCCGAGTTCCCCGGCCTCTTAGAATGGAAGACAATCCGTTCACCGTCGGGTGACCATGACGGTGACCAGTCATCAAGGCGATTGTCAGTGAGTCTTTGAGGATTCTTCCCAGCCGCGTCCATCACGTAGATCTCAGTAGTCGTGTTTCCATCGTCTTCTCTAAAGTGCCCATCCCTCTCAGACGAGAAGACCATCAGGTTACCATCGGGGGACCATGAGGGTGAGTAGTCCTTCGCATCATTCTGGTCATTTTGGGTGAGGCGTTGTTGATTACCCCCATCGGCGTCCATCACATAGATTTCGCCAAGAGAAGAAAAGACGATGCGTTCACCATCGGGTGACCATGACCCTAACAAATCATCAAGGCGATTGTCAGTAAGCCTATGCTGATTTTTCCCATCCGCGTCCATCACATAGATTTCACGGTTCCCATCCTTCTCAGACTCAAAGGCAATCTGTTTACCATTGGGTGACCATGACGGTGACCAGTCATCACCGCGGTTCTTGGTGAGTCTGCGCTGATTCTTCCCCTTCGCGTTCATCACGTAGATTTCCCAGTTCCCATCCCTATTAGACACGAAGGCAATCTGCGCCTGTGCCTCAACGCATACCATCAGGGGCGTCAGACCAAAAACTATAACACCAGCTAAAATCAGATGTGCGAGATTGCATCTCCAGTACATCTGTCATTCCTCCTGTGGCCTGAATAGGAGTTACGCACTTCGGCTCGTAGTCGCGCAATTCATTGCGCGTCACAACGGGCGATAAATCGCCCTACTACAAACCTAAGACCTTATTGTCACCTAAGTTGCTAGTTAGCCTGTGGAGCGCGTTTCCGCACTCGCCACGAATTAGACTCACTGAAGTCACGAGGCACATGTCGCCCCGCTGGGGCTTGGGTGTATGGGTGATATCCATATTCTATAAACATGTCGCCCCGCTGGGGCTAAAAAACGCGGCCAGTTCTGGAGCTATACACATAGCACGCCTCCCCGATAAGATCGGGATTCAAAACTGGAGCGACAGGTTGGACAGATCAACTACAACAACCCACCAATAGATTTTCAACGACTAGGGCGTGTTGACATTTTGAGAATGCTGATTCGGCAAACGTTGTAATCATCGGGGAATCTGACAAATGTAGCACAATCTGTTAGCTTGCCGACGGGGATCACAATCTAACAGATTGTGGTACAAAAGACCACTTTTAGGGCATAATGTTTTCAAAAGGAGACACCCCAATGAAAAACGGCGTTGGGTTTCACTCTATTTGTCTAGGTAAGCAGATGTGTTGAATGACCGAGCCTTTATTGGACTTGATAGGGATTGGGTTTTAACCGTTCAACCCAACCTACGGGCCGTTAAATGTCAACAGAACCTAGCAACTTGCGTTATTGTAGTGGCACAATGAATGGAGCGTATCGGGGCAGGTCCCGATTTATCGGGATCATCGCTTTCGCGGGAGATGCCCTTCCCACGTCTATTGAGGATAAATCGCCGAACCCCAAGTCAAAGCCCCTCAGAACGGAACATTGAGCGTTCAACTGCGTAAGTCCTACTGAAGTTTATGTTTTATCCTTAAACACCGTTCCCGCAACAGCAGTAGTTATCGATCAACCTGTTTGAACCACCCCCACATTGTGAACTGTTTGCCCGCAGGAGCAACCGAAAAAGGGGCGTTCAACCATGCAGGATCAGTGTCATCATGGGGATTATCGCTGAGGTTTCGCGGATTCTTCCCATCGGCGTCCATCACGTAGATATCCGGGTGCCAGATCATAGTTCTATTCGACACGAATGCAATGTGCTTGCCGTCAGGAGACCATACGGGATTCCAGTCCCTGTCGGGATGATTGGTGAGGTTACGCGGATTATCCCCGTTGGCATCCATCACGTAGATGTCCCGGTTTCGATCCGCCCCATTCCCCATGAAAGTAAAAGCAATCCGCTCACCGTCCGGCGACCATACGGGATCCTCATCACGACCATCACTATTGGTGAGATTTCGCTGATTGCCCCCGTCAGCATCCATTACATAGATGTCCATTTTTCCATCCCTAATGGAAACAAAGACGATGCGTCTACCGTCTGGTGACCATGAGGGTTTATCGTTACGACTTCCAGCATCATTGGTGAGGTTACGCGGATTATCCCCATCGGCATCCATCACGTAGATGTCCCATTTTCCATCCCTATCAGACACGAAGGCAATCCGTTCGCCGTCCGGCGACCATGAGGGGTCCCAGTCATCAAAGTCATTGTTAGAAAGGTTTCGCTGATTGCCACCATCGGCGTCTATCACGTGAATTTGCCGGTTCTCAACCCTAATGTCCAACCCACGATAAGTAAAGGCAATCTGTTTACCGTCTGGTGACCATGAGGGCTGGGAGGCCCTATCGCGATTATCGGTGAGTCTATGCAGATTACCCCCATCGGCGTCCATCACATAGATTTCAGGATTTCCATCCCTCTCAGACACAAAAGCAATCTGTCCCTGCGCGTCATCAACTGCCGTCAGCAGTGTCAGACTTAACGCAGCGACAGCTAAAATCAAACGCCTGAGATTATCTGGTCGTTGCATCTGTTATTCCTCCTCCGTAGGCACTGCGTAAGTCCTACTGAAGATCGCTTTTTTTAAACACCGTTCCTTCAACGATAGTCGTTATCAGTCACCCTGTTTGATCCAGCCCCATATTGTGAATTTCTTGTCTGTAGGGGAAACCGAAAAAGGAGCGTAAAGCCATGCAGGACTATAGTCAGCATGGCGATTATTGGTGAGGTTTTGAGGATTACCTCCATCGGCGTCCATCACATAGATGTCAACGTTTCCATCCCTCGAGGACGCAAAGGCAATCCGTTTACCATCGGGGGACCATGAGGGTTGCCCTTCATAAACACCATTTTCAGTGAGCCTTTGTTCATTCCCCCCATCGGCGTCCATCACGTAGATTTCATAAGTGAGACCCCATTTGTCTTGAACGTGCCCCTCCCTACGGGCACTGAAAACAATCCGTTCACCGTCGGATGACCATGAAGGGGAACGGTCATCATGGAGATCCTTGGTGAGTCTACGCTGATTCCCGCCATCAGCGTCCATTACGTAGATGTCAAAGTTTTCAAAGTCCCCTTTCCTATTGGATATGAAGGCAATCCGTTTACCGTCAGGAGACCATGTGGGGTGCGTATCATAATCAGGATTGTTAGACAGGTTTCGCGGTTTACGCCCATCGGCGTCCATCACGTAGATGCTATAACTCACATGCCTACCATCCCTATCAGACACGAAGGCGATGTGTTTACCATCAGGAGACCATGAGGGGCCCCATTCATCAAAGGCATTTTTAGATAGGTTTCGCTGATTACTCCCATCGGCGTCCATCACATAGATTTGCCGGTTCCAATCCTTATCTTTCTCATCGAACACGAAGGCAATCCGTTTACCGTCAGGAGACCATGTGGGGTCCAGCTCATCATCAGGATTGTTAGTGAGATTGCGCTGATTCCCCCCATCGGTGTCCATCACGTAGATTTCCCAGTTCCCATCCCTATGAGACTGGAAGGCAATCCGTGCCTGTGCCTCAACGCATACCATCAGGGGTGTTAGCCCCCACGCTACAACGACAGCTAAAATCAAAGGTGTCAGATTGGTTCTCCGTTGCACCTGTCTTTCCTCCTCTATTCTCAAATCACTTTTTTATCCTTAAACGCTGTACTCTCAGTAATGGCAGTTATGGGTCGGACCGTTTGAGCCGTCCCCATATTGTAAACTGTTTGCCTGCGGGAGAAACCGAAAACGGAGAGTTCAACCAAGCAGGACCAAAGTCACCCTGCGGATTATTCGTGAGGTTTTGTTGATTGTTACCATCGGCATCCATTACGTAGATTTCGGTGTTCCCATCCCTCTCAGACATAAAGGCAATCCGTTCTCCCTCAGGGGACCAGGAGGGAGAACTGTCCCAACCGCGAATATTGGTAAGTTTTTGTTGATTGCCACCATCGGCGTCCATTACGTAGATGTCAAATTCGTCAAAGTTTCCCTTCCTATCGGACGCAAAGGCAATCCGCTTACCGTCAGGGGACCATACGGGATCCCAGTCATTATTCCGATTTTCAGTGAGTCTTCGTTGATTGCCACCATCGGCGTCCATCACGTAGATTTCATCAGTGGTGTTTCCATCGGCGTCTATAACGTGCCCCTCCCGCGCAGACGAGAAGACAATCCGTCCACCATCCGGTGACCATGCGGGATCCTCGTCCTCAATGAGATTGTTAGTGAGTCTTTGTTGATTCTCTCCATCGGCGTCCATCACGTAGATTTCGATGTTATGATTCCTATCATTATCCCTATAAGACTGGAAGGCAATCCGTGTACCGTCAGGGGACCACGATGGAGATCTGTCATCAGAGGGATGGTTGGTGAGGTTTTGTTGATTACCCCCATCGGCATCCATCACGTAGATTTCACAAGTAAACCAACCGGGGACACGGTCAGGGTGTCCATCCCTATCAGAGCAAAAGACGATGCGTTTACCGTCCGGAGACCATGAGGGCTGGTAATCAGCATCGGCATTCTGGGTGAGCCTACGCTGATTCTCCCCATCGGCGTCCATCACATAGATTTCAGCGTTCCCATCCCTCCTCGACACGAAGGCAATTTGCCCCTGCGCGTCAACGACTACCATCAGCGGTGTCAGCCCCAACATCAAAACGACAGCCAAAATCAAAGATATCAGATTGGTTCTCTGTCGCATCTGTTATTCCTCCTCTGTAGGCAAATCGTTTTTTCCTAAACACCGTTCGCTCAACAAGAGTAGTTATCGGTCAACCTGTTTGATTCGTCCCCACATCGTGAACCGTTTGCCCGTAGGAGCAACCGAAAACGGAGAGTTCAACCATGCAGGACTAACGTTACTATGGCGATTATTGGTGAGTTTTTGTAGGTTGCCACCGTCGGCGTCCATTATGTAAATGTCAGCGTTAAATTTGTCCTCTCTATTAGACCAGAAAGCAATTCGTTCACCGTTGGGTGACCAAGAGGGTGCGCCATTCCAAGCGCGATTATTGGTGAGTTTTTGTAGGTTGCCCCCATCGGCGTCCATTACGTAGATGTCAAAGTTTACAACGTCCCCCTTCCTATCAGATTCGAAGGCAATCCGTTTACCGTCAGGGGACCATACGGGATCCCAGTCATTATTCCGATTTTCAGTGAGCCTTTGTTCATTACCCCCATCGACAGCCATCACGTAGATTTCATAGGTAATTCCGAACCTGTTTTCAACGTGCCCTTCCCTACGGGCACTGAAGACGATGCGTTCCCCGTCGGGCGACCAGGCGGGATACTCGTCCTCATTAGGATTTTCAGTGAGCCTTTGTTCATTACCACCATCGGCGTCCATCACGTAGATTTCAATGTTATGAGGATGATCTCTATCCCTATTCCTATCAGACGAGAAGACAATCTGTTCACCGTCCGGTGACCAAGATGGAGAGCTGTCACGGGCGGGATGATTGGTGAGGTTTTGAGGGTTGCTCCCATCGGCGTTCATCACGTAGATTTCACTGCCCCCATCCCTATCAGACACGAAGGCGATGCGTTTGCCGTCTGGCGACCAAGAGGGTGAACGATCCCAACCTTGATGATTGGTGAGTCTACGCTGATTACTCCCATCGGCGTTCATCACATAGATTTCAGGGTCGCCATCCCTATGAGACATAAAGGCAATCTGTCCCTGTGCGTCAACGGATACCATCAGCAGTATAAGCATCGAAGTTACAATGCCAGATAAAATTAAATGGGCGAGACTGTATCTCCGTTGCATCTGTTAGTCCTCCTGTGCTTTCAAATCGTTTTTTTCTTAAACCCTGTTCTCTCAATAATGGCAGTCATCGATCAACCTGTTTGAGCCAACCCCACACCGTGAATCTCTTACCTGCGGGAGCAACCGCAAAAGGAGCAACTTTAACTGCAAGAGTAGGGTCAAACCATGCGGGATTAGTGTCATCATGGAAATTTTTAGTGAGTCTCTGTATCCGCCGTGCACCATCAGCGTTCATTGTGTAGATTTCCCAGTTCCCGTCCCTATCAGATACAAAAGCGATTCGTTTACCGTCCGGGGACCATGAGGGGGACCTATCACTAAAGGGATTTTTAGTACGGTTTCGTTGATTACCCCCATCGGCATCCATCAAGTAGATATCCCTCGCGTTTCCATCCTTAAGAGAAACAAAGGCAATCCGTTTACCGTCCGGAGACCATGAGGGGTCCGAATCATCAGAAAAGGGACCTTGGGTAAGGTTACGCTGATTACCCCCATCGGCATCCATCACGTAGATATCCCTGTTCCCTATCCCACCTCGATTGGAATCAAAAGCAATGTGTTGACCATCGGGTGACCATGAGGGTCCCGAATCATTGACGTGATTGTTAGAGAGGTTTTGCGGATTACCCCCATCGGCATCCATCACGTAGATTTGCCAAGTTCCACTTGCAATGTTCCAAACCTCACTAGAAACAAAGGCAATCCGTTTACCGTCCGGAGACCATGCGGGGTAGCCTGCAGCAAAGGAATCGTCGGTGAGTTTTCGCCGATTCTTCCCATCGGCAGCTATCACGTAGATACCCCAATGCCCTCCAACCACAGGGTCTCTATCCTTACCAGAAGTAAAGGCAATACGTTCACCGTCCGGGGACCAGACGGGATCCCAGTCGGCAAAGGGATTGTCCGTGAGTCTTCGGGGGTCTCGCCTGCCATCGGCGTCTATCACGTAGATATCCCAATTCCCATCCCTATTAGACGAGAAAGCAATCTGTTCCTGTGCATCAGCGGCTACCATCAGCGGGGTTAGAACCAACACCAAAACGACAGCCAAAATCAAAGATATCAGATTGGTTCTCTGTCGCATCTGTTATTCCTCCTCTGTAGGCAAATCGTTTTTTTCCTAAGAGCCTGTTTTAAAAGTGAAACGGTCATCTTTAGAAAGTTGTTCACATGTCGCCCCGCTGGGGCTTAGGTTGTTGGTTTGTCTTGTATGCTATAAACATGTCGCCCCGCTGGGGCTAAGAGTCTGTTTTAAGAGTAGGTGAAACGGTCATCTTTTACCATTCTAGGGGCAAAATCAACCGATTTTCAGAACATTTACCCGTAAAATGACAATTTTCAGAGATTATTTGGATCCTTCAAACAGATTCTTAACAGCAGTAGTTATCGGTCAATCCGTTTGACCCGTCCCCACATTGTAAACTGTTTGCCTGCGGGAGCAACTGCAAAAGGAGGGGTATACCATGCAGGACTAAAGTCACCACGCGGATGATTGGTGAGGTTTTGAAGATTTCCCCCATCGGCGTCCATAACGTAGATTTCGGCGTTTCCATCCATCCGGGAATCAAAGACAATGCGGTTACCGTCGGGGGACCAGGAGGGAGACCCATCCCAGGCGCGATGATTGGTGAGTTTTTGTAGGTTCCCTCCATCGGCGTCCATAACGTAGATGTTAAATTGTTCAAGGTTACCCTTCCTATCCGCCTCAAAGGCAATCCGTTTACCGTCAGGGGACCAGGAGGGATCCCAATCATTACTCCGATTTTCAGTGAGCCTTCTTTGATTTCCCCCATCGACATCCATCACGTAGACTTCATGGGTGATTGAAAACTTGTTTTCAAAGTGTCCCTTCCTACGCGCGCTGAAGACAATGTGTGCACCGTCGGGCGACCAGTAGGGATTCCGGTCATCCCGAGGATTGTTAGTCAGGTTTTGAAGATTGCTTCCATCGGCGTCTATTACGTAGACTTCAATGTTAAAGGGACCATCCCTCCAAGAGGTGAAAGCAATCCGTTTACCGTCAGGGGACCATGAAGGATCCCAGTCATCAGCGGGATGGTTAGTCAGGTTCTGCTGATTGCTGCCATCGGCGTCCATTACGTAGATGTCATGCGTGGGCCAACCGTGTCTGTTGACGTGCCCATCCCTATCAGACTTGAAGGCAATTCGTTTGCCGTCGGGGGACCATACGGGATCGCTGTCACCATCGCGATTATTGGTGAGTCTTCGCAGATTGCCACCATCGGCGTCCATCACGTAGATGTCCTTGTCCCCATCCCTATTGGACGCAAACGCAATCTGTGCCTGTGCCTCAGCGCATACCATCAGCAGCGCTATCTCCAACACTAAAACGACAACTAAAATGCAATGTGCGAGCCTATGTCTTCGGTGCATCTGCTATGCCTCCTATGGTTTCAAATCGGTTTTTTTATCCTTAAACACCGTTCCCTCAACAATAGCAGTTATCGGCTAACCTGTTTGACCCGTCCCCACATCGTAAACTGTTTGCCGGCGGGAGCAACCGAAAAAGGAGAGTTCAACCATGCAGGCCCAGAGTCACTATGGCGATTGTTGGTGAGCCTTTGTAGATTACCACCATTGGCGTCCATCACGTAGATGTCATAGTTCCCCTCCCTCTCAGACGTGAAGGCGATCCGTCTGCTGTCAGGAGACCATGACGGAGAGCTGTCCCAACCGCGATTATTGGTCAGTTTTTGCGGATTCCCGCCATCGGCGTCCATCACGTAGATGTCAAAGCTGACAAAGTCCCCCTTCCTATCGGACGCGAAGGCAATCCGTTTACCGTCAGGAGACCATACGGGATCCCAATCATTATTCCGATTTTCAGTGAGTCTCTGTTGATTCTCGCCATCGGCATCCATCACGTAGATTTCATCAGTGATGTCCAAGTTGTGTACAACGTGCCCCTCCCTCTGAGCACTGAAGACAATCCGTTTACCAGCCGGGGACCATGAGGGATCCACGTCCATAGTGAGATTGTTAGTGAGTCTATCCAGATTCCCCCCATCGGCATCCATCACGTAGATTTCAATGTTATGAGGATTACCCCCCGCATCCCTATCAGAATGGAAGACAATCCGTTTACCGTCAGGAGACCAGGAGGGAGATCTGTCATCAGAGGGATGGTTAGTGAGGTTTTGCGGATTCCCGCCATCGGCGTCCATCACGTAGATTTCGGAAGTAAACCAACCGGGGATACGGTCAGGGTGCCCATCCCTATCAGAATGGAAGACAATCCGTTTACCGTCAGGAGACCAAGAGGGAAAAAGGTCCTTATCGGAGTTACTGGTGAGTCTTCGCAGATTCCCCCCGTCGGCGTCCATCACATAGATTTCAAAGTTCCCATCCCTCTTAGAATGGAAGGCAATCTGCCCCTGTGCGTCAACGACAATAATCAGCGGTGTCAGACTTAATGCTACAACAACAGCAGATATCAAATGTCCGAGACTGTATCTCCGGTGCATCTGCTATCTGCTCTTCCCCCTCAATGCGCGGGCGGGGAAACCCTGCCCCTACGATTCTGGCACGCTTTCTTAACATGAACCCGGTTTTTTTATCCTTAAACACCGTTCTCTCAACAGTGGCCGTTAGCGATCTACCTGTTTGACCCGTCCCCACAGCGTGAGGGCCTTACCGGCGGGAGCAACGGAAAAAGGAGATCCAAACCATGCAGGCGCAAGGTCATCTTCGGGATGGTTGGTGAGGTTTTTGGGGTTACTCCCGTCGGCGTTCATCACAAAGATGTCGGGGTTCGCATCCGCCTCTCTATCAGATACGAAGACAATCCGCCTTCCGTCAGGGGACCATGAGGGTTCTGTATCCTTAAAGGGATGATTGGTGAGATTTCGCGGATTACTTCCATCGGCGTCCATCACATAGATTTCAGCGTTCCTATCCCTCCAAGATTCAAAGGCAATGTGCTTACCATCTGGGGACCATGAGGGGTTCGTATCAGAGGTGGCATTGTTGGTGAGGTTTTTAGGATTTCCTCCTTTGTCGCTCATCACGTATATTTCCATGTTCCCACCCCTCCAGGAATAGAAGGCAATGTGCTTACCGTCCGGGGACCACGAGGGTCCATAATCAGGAGCGCCCTGATTGGTGAGGTTTTTAGGTTTGCTCCCATCGGCGTTCATGACGTAGATTTCACTGCCCCCATCCCTACTAGACACGAAAGCAATCCGTTTGCCATTGGGAGACCATGCGGGATCCCAGTCATCAGAGTCACTGTCAGAAAGGTTTCGCTGATCCGCCCCATCGGCGTTCATCACGTAGATTTGTCGGTTCCAATCCTTACCGCTCCTATCCGCCGTAAAGACAATCTGTTTGCCGTCGGGAGACCACGAGGGGTATTCGTCGTCACCGGGGGCGTTAGTTAGGTTTCGCAGATTACCGCCGTCGGTATCCATCATGTAGATCTCCCACTCCCAATCGTCCCAAACCCTATCAGACGCGAAAACAATCTGTGCTTGTGCCTCGACGTATACCATAAGCAGCGTTAGACCCAACACGAGAACGCCAGCTAAAATTGGATGTGTGAGATTGCATCTTCGTTGCATCTGTTATGCCTCCTCTGTTCGAATATCGGTTTATTATCTTTTGGGCGTGATTGCGGTCAGCTTGATAGGGCAATGTGTTCCAACTGCGGTGGAGATTTCGGTCAATTTATGGTAGATCCTAGAATTAATGAGACACGCCAAACCGGTGCGGTTAAATTAAGATAACCTAAGTTGCTAGTTAGCCTGTAGGTCGTCTTTCCGCACTCGCCACTAATTGAAGTAACGATACACATGTCGCCCCGCTGGGGCTTGGGGGTGTAAGAAGTCACTGCTGCTATAAACATGTCGCCCCGCTGGGGCTAAAAAACGGGGAAAGTCCTCAAACTATAGACATTGCGCTCCGCCCCGATAAATCGGGATTCAAAACTGGAACGCAGGCATTGACCGCATCGCCGTTCTATAGACATATCGCCCCTCCGGAGCGAAAGATAGAATCTCTCAATCTTAACGACAAACCGATGGATGCTCAACACTAGCAACTTGCGTTAAAATAAAAAAAATAATTCGGTAATTTGCTATCGACACCAGCGCGGTCCGTTCCGAGACCAGGGTTGCAAACCGCGCCTACCGTATGTTTCGAGGAAAATCAGGATTACCGATTTAAATACTTAAACTTCATCTAACCGCACCTACCGGACCTGATAACCTTTGGTGCTAGGTTCTGTTGACATTTCATTGTAACCAGATAATCAAGAGGGTGTGCAGACGCATGATTCTCCGTAGGGGTTGGGTCTCCCAACCCTTTGGTCACACGTCAGAGACGATTTCCGGCTTGCTGTAGGGCGATTTTCCAAAATCGACCTTTCAGCGTCGAGATGTGAATCTCGACCTATGCCATTCCGAGCATCCCGACGAATCGGGACAATCTACAATCAATTCAACCTGTACGGTTTGGGGTGGCTAACCCGTATTGTTCAATGGGCGAGGTTCCCTCGCCCCTACGATTGCAATAGCTTTACAAATGTCAACACGCCCTAGCTAGTGAGAAAGTCATTTCGACATTTTTCAAGAGTTCATTGATTCATTAGTTGGTTGGTTCAGTCATTCTGCTTGCATTCCACCCTTCGGATACACATGTCGGAAATACTTAGAATGTTGCACAAGATGCTAGGCTCAATGAGCCATTTGATGACGGATGACCCACTGGGTATTTGGGGCTTTCGGGTATTTGTTTATCCGTGTGCTATAAACATGTCGCCCCGCTGGGGCTAAATATCGTGGACCTCAGAATTAATGAGACACGCCAAACCGGTGCGATTAGAAACCGCACCGGACATCACTCAGAAATTACTGAACTTATATTTTAATCTTCATTTAGATTGTGATCCGAGTCCGCAAACTAATCCCGACAGGTCGGGACGCTACTTATGTCAGATTATCCAATGGTGACAACGTTTGCCGAATAAGCAGTCTCAAAGAATCCCGGATGAATCGGGACAGGTGAGCCTCCGAAAAGCCCCCGATGAATCGGGACTAAGAAGCGAGAGCAGGTCCCGACTCGTCGGGATTCTCAGAACGGAACAGGCGGGATTCAAAGCAATGTGCCTACTCCTATTAATGTCTATTTATAGTGGATATTAGAATTAACGATACACTGTAGCGCAAACTGTATGAGTTTTCAGAAAATAATTCGGTAATTCTATATTTTCCCCAGGCCCGATAGGTGCGGCTCCCGATCACAATCTAACAGATCGTGGTACAAAAGACTATCTGTTTTTAATGTCTATAGGAGTTACGCACTTCAGTTCGTAGTCGCGCAATTGATTGCGCGTCCAGACGGGCGATAAATCACCCTACTACAAACCTAAGTCCTTACTGTAGTGGCACAATGAAGAGAGCGTATCGGGGCAGGTCCCGATTTATCGGGATCCTCGCTTTCGCGGGAGATGCCCCTCCCACATCTATCAAGGATAAATCACCGAACTACAAGGGGTTGAACGTTCAACTGCGTAAGTCCTAGTCTATTTGGTTTTGGTATTCAGCAATGTTAGGATATAGACACAAATTTCTACTGGGAGTTCTCAAGTTTTTTTTTCAAAACCTGGTTTCGTTCAGCTAGCATCTTGGGTTCTATGTTGGGCATCCCCGTGGCGCTTATCCTTACGCATTAGGTATTATTTTTTATCGGTCGGCCTGTTTGAACCGTCCCCACATCGTGAACTTTTTGCCTGGGGCGGCAACTGCAAATGCAGGATCAAACCATGCAGGTTCAGTGTCATGGCTGCGATTATTGGTGAGATTTCGCTGATTACCTCCATCGGAATCCATCACGTAGATTTCATAGTCTCTCTCCCTAAAGTTTCTACCTTCGCTAGAAGCAAAGGCAATGCGTTTACCGTCGGGGGACCATGCAGGGGCGGTGTCTTTAAAGGGATTGTCAGAGATTCTGTGCTGATTACCCCCATCGGCGTCCATAACGTATATGTCCAAGCCACCGCCCCTAACGGACTCAAAGGCGATGTGCTTGCCGTCCGGTGACCATGAGGGATTTTCCTCATGAAAGCCATTATTGGTGACGTTCCGCTGATTACCTCCATCGGCGTCCATCACGTAGATTTCGACGCCATCCCTAACGGTAACAAAGGCGATGTGCTTGCTGTCCGGTGACCATGAGGGATCCTTGTCATTAGCGGGATTGTCAGAGAGGTTTCGAGGATTACGCCCATCGGCGTCCATCACGTAGATTTCCCCGTTCCCATTTCGCTTAGAGTCAAAGGCGATGTGCTTGCCATCGGGCGACCATGAGGGTGAATCGTCATCATGGCGATTCTTGGTGAGGTTTTTAGGTTTTCCCCCATCGGCATCTATGACGTAGATTTCTCCGTTCCCATCTCGCATAGAGCCAAAGACAATACGCTTGCCGTCGGGCGACCATGAGGGTGAGTAGTCATCATGACGATTATTGGTGAGTCTTAGTAGCTTTTTCCCATCGTCGTTCATCACATAGATTTCCAAGTTCCCATCCCTATCAGACACGAAGGCAATCTGTGCCTGTACCTCAACGCATACCATCAGTGATGTCAGCACCAAGGTTATAACGCAAGCTAAAATCAGATGTGTGAGATTGTATCTCCGGTGCATCTGCCATTTCCCTTCTGTTCTCAAATTGCTTTTTTTTATCTTTAAACACCGTTCTCTCAATAATGGCAGTTATTGGACGGGCTGTTTGAGCCTCCCCCATATCGTGAATATCTTATCTGCGGGAGAAACCGAAAAAGCAGGTCCAAACCACGCAGGAGAGCTGTCATGGTGGCGATTATTGGTGAGGTTTTGCTGATTACCCCCATCGGCATCTATCACATAGATTTCATAGTTCCTATCCCTAAAGTTTCCACCCTGCCTAGAAGTAAAGGCAACCCGTTTACCGTCCGGAGACCATGAAGGATTTGTATCGTTAAGGGGATTGTCAGAGAGTCTTCGTTGATTACCTCCATCAGCATCCATCACAAAGATGTCCAAGCCACCGCCCCTAACAGAATCAAAGGCGATATGCTTACCGTCCGGTGACCATGAGGGATTGTCGTCATGAAAACCATTATTGGTGAGGTTTCGAGGATTACTCCCATCGGCATCCATCACGTAGATTTCCAAGCCACCAGCCCTGATGGAAACAAAGACAATCTGTTCACCGTCGGGAGACCATGAGGGATACCAGTCATCAAATGGATTGTTAGTGAGATTTTGAGGATTGCCCCCGTCAACATCCATCACATAGATTTCACGGTTACCATCCCTAAAAGAAGTAAAGGCAATACGATTCCCATCGGGTGACCATGACGGTGAATAGTTATCATGGCGACTCTTGGTGAGTCTACGCTGATTCTTCCCCTTGATGTTCATCACGTAGATTTGCCGGTTCCCATCCCTCTCTGATACGAAGGCAATGCGCCTGCCATCGGGTGACCATGACGGTGAATGGTCAGCATGGCGATTGTTGGTCAGTCTACGCTGATTTTTCCCATCGGCGTCCATCACGTAGATTTCAGGGTTCCCATCCCTTTCAGACACAAACGCAATCTGTGCCTGTGCCTCAATGCTTACCACCAACGGTGTCAGCCCTAAGGTGACGATGATAGCTAAAATCAGATGGACGAGACTGGATCTCCGTTGCATATGCTATGCCTTTCAACCTATAAACAAAAAAGCCCCAGAGAGGTGACAGGTGTATAAGACGCGGCTCTCTGGGGCTAACGGATCTTGCACAGGCTTAGGTGAGGATTCTATCAATCATACTCAAGCACAATCTTGATAGCCTCATCCTTTTTATACAAAGACAACTCAAATCCGCGCTGCACTTGGGTATATGGCAGACAGTGGGTGATCATGGGTGAAACATCAATCCGTCCCTGTGCAATCATATCCATCGCCAATGGGAAATTATTCTGTGCATCGGGTCCCACAGATCCGATCAGTCGGAGATTTTTCCTGAACAGGTCACCGAAACGGAAAGGGTAGGTCGGGTCATCAGGCACACCGAACGCCAGAACAGTGCCGTCTCGCTTGACGAGATCCATTGCCTGATTGATTGTCTCCGTCTGATGTCCTATCACCTCAAAAACTAAGTCTGCCATCCGACCGTCCGTGATCTCCTCAACGGCAGCGACCGTATCTAGCTCTGCGGCGTTAATCGTATGGGTCGCCTGCATCTGCTTTGCTGCCTCCAACCGGAAATCGACGATATCTGTTGCAATGACTGTTTTCGCGCCCAGGTTGCTCACTAAGTGCGTGAACAGCAATCCCATTGGTCCCTGCCCCATAACAACAACATCCTGATTGAGCAGATTCCCCAACTTGCTACACGCCCAGATTACTGTGCCGAGCGGTTGAGACATCAGGATACAGTCCTTCCGTTCAAATTCCACTAACGGGACGGTGACGGCTTCGTTGGCAACGAAGTATTCCGCCAGTCCACCGGGACGACCCGGCAGTGCAAGCACCGCGTCCCCTTCCTTGAACCGATCCGATTTGCTTTCAGCGATCTCCCCGATACATTCGTGGATAGTCATCCCGGGCGATAGTGGATAGGCATCGGCTGATTGTTCAAGGACAAACGACGGCATATCAGTGCCGCAAATAGCATTCATGTGCGTCTTAATAAGTACGGTCCCCTCCGGATCAGACGAAATGTCAGGTTTATCAATATCGATTATCTCGATCTGACGGGGGGCAACAATTTGTGCAGCTTTCACATATTCCTCCTAAGTTGGAAACAGTTAAACCTTATAGGCAAACAGTTTCGACTGAAACATTTTAATACGAATGGCAACCATCTCACCGACGTTGGTGATGTCACTGCTTCCACCCCAAGTAACGACCTGGTCCTCCTGATCACCTGTCAGCGGGTCGCACATCTCAAAAGTGAAGCCTTCGAGAGGATTTGCATCAGGGCATTGCATAGTCGGCACCCGCGGCATCAATTCAACACGAATCCATCCGCCGGGGGCGCAGCGGTAGTTCAGGCGCAGCTCATTTTCCGTGCGGAACACCGTAGGTATGGTAAATCGTCCTTCCGTTTCCGCCTCAATCCCACAGAACCGATGCGGACGCCAGCGCGCCCATCTATTCTGGGAAGGCTGCATATCCGGAAAGATTGCTTCCTGATACTGCTCCTTAACAGTGTGCAGCGTGGAGCGTGCGTGGTAAGGCACAGCCCAATCGCCATCGGGAAGCTCCACCAGACCGTTGCGCCAAACATGGATCTGTCCCTCTTCCCCGCTGCCCGTGGGTCCTAACTCAACCGCCGCTCTGCGTTCCGGGCGGGTCCAGATCAGACCATCACGACTAAAGGCGAGCTGCAGGTCGACATGATCGGTGGCGTTATGGAAGACCGGTATGACCATGGCGTGTAGTTCATCTCGGCCTGGATAGGGGAAGTAGCACGCTCCGTAGAACGATATATCGGGCGGATCCTGTGCGTCGGGATGGATCAACAGTTTCGCCGCGGGCCACTTACGGAAATCCTTTGTCCGAGTCAGCCCGATCGCGCGGCGCACCACCTCCGTCTCAGGCATACTGGCACCCAAGGCTTGTGGCTCAGAGGGTGCAACCCCTTGGGGTTGTATGTAGGCGTAGTAGACACCGTTGTGTGCGTCGTAACCCGGACAGATTCCGCCGTTCACTGAATAGTTGGCGAGCGGTTCGGGGAGGCGGGTCCAAGTAAGCATGTCCGGCGAAGTCCAGCCGCGTAGCTGCCCTTTCAGAACCACTTTGCGCCCGGTATAGGATCGGCCTTCGTAGTGCTCAGCGCGCCAATAGCTGTCCGCCTCATCGCCATCTACCTTCTCACCGGTTTCGCGATCAAGCCAGAAACCTTCAGCTTCTAGAGCTTTGTACCGCTCAGAGGGTGGCGCGGACGGATCTTCAAAGATGCTCGCCTGCAGCTGTGTCTTGAGGATATTATTATCCATCGAACCGTTAAACTCAGTCAGTCCGAGCACCGGTCGCTCCCAATGGTAGCCATCGTCACTGACAGCGAGGCAGGTCCGCTCCCCGACGCCGTAGAGCATATGAAGTCGCCCCTCTTTGCGCCAGATATGCGCGGGGTAGATTATCTCGTCGGTTTCCCACTCTTTTTCGGGTAGCATGAATGGCTCGGACTTTTCTCCCGGCTCCACCCGCAAGTTCACACCAATCGGTGCGTCGAACATTTCGTAGCTTCCCTGACGGGTTATGCTGCGATGTCCGGTAAAAATCTCCGCCAAATCTACCATCGCCATCCATGTGCCGGGATTGTAGCGTGGACGCACCCAGTCACCGGGAAAATAACTGCCACGTGCCAGAATTTTCTCCCGTTGTTCAGCCATTTCCACCTCTTTCTTGCATTTTCAGCCTAAACCGTGGTGTGACTTTTGCGTGGTTCAGGTTGACCCTCCAACACCTGATTGTCATGTGTCAGGTACTTGATAGGATTCTGGTTCATCTTGCTGATTGCGATTCGGACATCGCTGAGCTCTTTTCGGATGCCGACAACCGGTTGATTGAAATCATCAATTCCTTGGTCTATCCGACCTTCCAGCTGGTTGTGCAGCCTCCGTAGATCGTCCGACTGCTTGCTCAGTCGTTTCTCTAACCGCCCTGTGCGGTAGAGCAAGACGACAACCTGTGCAAAGAACATCACCGCCACAAAGATCGCAATATTAGTATATGATGGTGACCATGTGGAAAAATCCATAATTTCTCCTCCTTGTCTTTCCTTAAAAGGTTCACCCAGTTGAACACTTAAAGGAAATACTTTTTTTGTTGTTCTCTTTTTACTCCGTTCCGAGAGTGCAAACTGCCCGACAAGATCGGTCTTTAGCAATCTACACAAATCGGCAGAATCTGCGTCCACACTCCCTTTTGGCCCCACCGACAGGTCCCGGTAGAGATAGATGAAAATCATCTTACTCCGTTTATGCTTCTGAATTACGCATCCCTACCGTGTGGTAGGATCGTTTATGGTAGATCTTAGAATTAATGAGACGTTCCAACCCGGTGCGGTTGGATGAAGAAAAAAACAGTTCGGTAATTTGCTCTCGACCCCAGCGCGGTCCGTTCCGAGACCAGGGTTGCAAACCGCGCCTACCGTATGTTTCGAGGAAAATCGGGATTACCGATTTAAATACTTGAGGGGTGTGCATGTGTAGCAATCTTGTTAGATTAACCCTATTGCTCTGCATACACATTGCGCTCCGCTGGAGCGCAGGCATTGACTTTACCGCCGTTCTATAGACATATCGCTCCGCTGGAGCGAAGGTTTCTGTCGAATCATCAGGACTTTCGTGTATTCGGCTTGCTGAAAGAACGTGAGTCTGGTAGCAGTTCTGTTTGCTTCTCGCTATTTTCTGCGTAATCAGCTGACGCCGTGATTCAAACAATAATGATGCACACCCCTCAAATACTTAAACTTCATGAGACCGCACCTACCGGGGGACGCAACCATAAATGTCCCTGATCATGTGGAATGCGCCTCTTCCGTCTCTAATAACCTCGCTGCTGGTAATGAGAAACGGTCTCTTCCCCACAGGTCATCGTCTGTAGCAGGGCAGGACGCCCCTCCTTTGTAGCGGCTACGGCCCGTGCAATCGCACCGGGCAGTTGGTCTGGTGTTTCAACCGTTTCGGCGAAGGCGCCCAAACTCTCGGCGACCTTGGCATAATCGCCGGATAGCTTGTTGCTACCCCAATGCTCCGTGGCATACGGCATATTCTGGTCGTAGTGAGTCATTATACCGTTGTTCAAAACGACGGTCAATATCGGAATCTCAGACCGCACTGCCGTCTCAATGTCTAAGCCAGCCATACCGAAGGCGGCATCTCCCATCACGTTGACCACTAATTTCTCAGGTGCAGCCATCTTCGCGCCAAGCGCCAAACCCAGCCCATAACCTAACTGCGTCGACTTGCCCCACCCAATATAGGTATTCGGAGCCTCGGTGTCCCAGAACGGACACATTCGATCTCGCGGGTAACCTGCGTCATGGGTAGCGATGGTGTTCGATACATCCACCGCTTTGTACAGTTCGTTCAGGACACGATACTCATTCATCGGGACTTCATCCGATTCGAGCCGGGGACGCCAAGAGGCCAGCCACTCCGCCTTCACCTTACGGATTTCGTTCACCACACCGTTGATATCCTCTCTCCCCTGTTCACCAATCTGTCGCTTTACCTCTTCAATCATCTGTTGCAGCACTAACTTCGCATCGCCAACAGCGCCATGAGCAAGCGACTGATGCACATTTAGGTCATCGGTCGAGTTGGTAATCTGAGCGATAGTAGCACCAGCGGGCATCCGTGGGCTGTAACCGCCACTGAGCGTTGTCGCAATACCGAGGACGAAGTCCGTCTGGTTCAGGAAATGCCCCACCATCTGTGTACCAGTATTCCCAGCGGTGCCCAACGCCAGCGGATGGTTCTCAGGGAAGCCGCTCTTGCCCTGTAGTGTCGTCATGACCGGAATGTTCGTCAACTCCGCCAGTGTTACCAATTCCTCCGTAGCTTCGCCGTATAGTATACCCCTGCCCGCACTGATAACAGGATTTGACGCGTTGAGCAGAGCGGTCACTAAGTTACGGACATCATCGGGATCCGCCCCCGATTTGCGCACCTGTACTGGTTCATAGTTGAAGGCACTATCTGGAATTTCTTGACTCGCAGCGTCCGAAGAGATCTCCAGAAGCACCGGACCCGGTCTCCCATGTTTTAACCGAGTGAACGCCATGCGCATCAGTTGGGGGATGCGCTCTGCCGAATTAATGTACTCCGTCCATTTGGTGACCCCACCGTAGTTCCGGTGTGAAACGAAGCCGGGGTGCATTCCGACGCTTGAAAGGCGTGGACCTCCGGGTAGGAGCAGGATGGGCACCGAATCAGCGTACGCTTGTGCAACGCCACCAAACGCGTTCTCGGCACCCGGACCGTCTTGCATCATGAAGACACCGATACGATTTCCACACATGATGCGACTGTACCCGTCAGCCATGTTCACGCCCGCTCGCTCTTGGCGGGAGAGGATGGGTCTCAATCCCTCTTTGGCAGCCGCGTCAATCAGCGTATGGTGGGGGAAGCAAGCGAACCAGTCAAGACCTTCAGCTTTAAGAATTTTAGCAATTGCTTGATTACCTGTCATATATCGTCTATCCTTTCAATTCGCTCAAATTTTTCTGAGCCCCGATCTTGTCGGGATGGAGTGAGATGTATAGAATGGGTAATGCGTAAGGCGTCGAAAACGATTTTTTCTTACCCATTACCGACTGTTTTTTTCATTAGCCTCTGTTGTTCAAATTTCGATTTCAGAATCGGGATAAGGCATAGATATCAGCTTTTTTTACTATACCACCCTTGACAAAAGAGGTCAAGAATATTCATTGAAGCAGTAGGGGGCATTTAATTCACCTACAGCTCAATCTTCCGGTCGAGGCTACGGCGGGGCTTTCGTCGGAACAGTATTTTTCAGTTACTCACCCGCGGACGATTGGGGCAACCATCGACGGAAGAACCGACGCCAGTTGGCGTGAAAGATGTCCTCAATATCGGTATCGCTGTAGCCGCGCTTTCCGAGGATAGCGTCCAATTTGCACAAATCCTCCGTCGCCTTGAAGTCAGACGGCATGTGGTAGGTAGCACCCGTATCAGTTCCAATCGCAGCGTGCAGCGTGTTCCCCGCCAGTTGACAGATGTGATCGATGTGATCCGCCACTGTTGTCAGTTTGACACCCTCCGTTGACGATTCGCCGTGTACCCAATCGGGTTCGAGCATCCAGGCATCGAGTGCTACCCCAATGACCGCGTCACGGGCAATAAGTTGTCCAATCTGTTCGTCGGAGAATTGTCGATCACCGGGAACCAGTGTGCGGCAGTTGTTGTGGCTAGCAATGACGGGCCCACCGAAACGGTCAAGTGCCTCGTAGAAACTCTGGTCGGACAGATGTGTTAGGTCGAGGATCATCCCGATTCGCTCAAACTGCTTGAGCAGTTCGATCCCCTTGGGTGTCAGGGGTCCGCTCACGCCCGTGCCAGCGGCGTAGTGGCTGAACCCAAAATGTGCTAACATGACACTGCGCAACCCGTCCTGCCACCACGCTTCAGCCTGCGACGGTTCGACAATTGGATCGGCACACTCCATGGATAAAATGACCCCGACAGGCGGCCGTTCATCGGCGTTCTGCTCCCAGGTTTGCCAGTGCACGTCCAACTCGTCGGAGGTGTGGATGAGTTTTATCTCGTTCTGCTGGGCAAGGATCCGGTAATACGCCAACTGTCCTTGTGCCCAGGCGTAAGCCATCTGTTGTGTGCCGTAGTCGAGGTCGATCCGTCGGTGACCCGTCGCGGGTTGGATCTCACGCTTCGCTCGTGCTGATATGGACGATTGACACACCGCTACGCCTGCACGACGCATCTCTGGCAGACTGACGGTAGCGCCACCCCGTTCAAGCGCGTCTGTCATATGCGCTTCACGGGCATTGATCTGCGCTACGGATTCGGTCTGATCTCGGTTGTGGGCAAGGGCGAACAGCGCCAGATCTAGATGTCCATCAAAAATCAGCCGCATCGCAGTGTCCCCGTAAAGGTGCATATCGTAGGTTGAGTTGAATGATAATGAAAGCCAGCAGCCGTGAACAAATTGAGTTTATTAGTTAATAACGCAAGTTGCTAGTGATGGAACATGTCACAAAACGGGGTAATGGGAACTGAATAGCGCCCATTACCCCTCGCAGTGGATTGACAAATCCACTGCACACGCACAGGTATGGCTTGGATATGTCTATCCAAGCCGAGCGAGTTGGACAACTAGGTTCTGTTGACATTTCATTCAATCAAGAGGGTGTGCAGACGCATGATTCTTCGTAGGGGTTGGGAAACCCAACCCTTTGTTCACACGTCAGAGACGATTTCCGGCGTGCTGTAGGGCGATTTTCCAAAATCGACCTTTCAGCGTCGAGATGTGAATCTCGACCTACACAAGCGCAGGAAACCGACAATTACCCCGATGGATTAGAACATAAGGAACGGAGATCTCCGTTCCCTACGAAGGCATCGGTTCTGTAAGGGTGTCGCAGTCAACAGCGCTCGTTGTTCATTACAACTACTGCACAATGTCAACACGCCCTAGACAGCTGCTAAGAAAAGCGTTGGGTTTCACGTGTATTTTTGAGATTTGAATGAGAAGTGCACATTGGCATTGAGTTATTATGTTTCTTATTTTTATCTTTTTTCGTTCAACCCAACCTACGTGTTATCTACAGTAGTAGGCAAGCCCTATCGTCCCATCGTATGCACAAGGGGTACGGCATACGGGTATGCCTACGACTATATAGGCTACTAGCAACTTGCGTCAGTTAATAAGTTCACTCGTTCATTGATTGCACCAATGTACTATAGTAGATTTCAGAATTAATGAGACACTCCAGGGTGCTGATAAAGCGGCACCGGTGCGGTTGGAAACCGCACCTACCGGGGCAAAAGTGCCCTATCTTCAGACAGTTGTTCACATATAGGTTGTTGGTTTGCTATATTCTATAAACATGTCGCCCCGCTGGGGCTAAAAAACCTGAGATTTTCCCGGACTGGACAGATAGTGCTCCTGTCGGATAAGATTGGCATTCAACGGTGGGTGGGAAGACTGCGGAAACTTGATGGCTTTTTTACGACTAGCAACTTGCGTTATAGTAGATTTCAGAATTAATGAGACACTCCAAATCCCGACTTGTCGAGGGTGCTGATAAAGCGGCACCGGTGCGGTTGGAAACCGCACCTACCGGGGCAAAAGTGCCCATTTATCTTTAGAGCCTGTTTTAAAAGTGAAACGGCCATCTTCAGACAGTTGTTCACATGTCGCCCCGCTGGGGCTTAGGTTGTTGGTTTGTCCTATATTCTATAAACATGTCGCCCCGCTGGGGCTAAAAAACCTGAGATTTTCCCGGACTGGACAGATAGTGCTCCTGTCGGATAAGATTGGCATTCGGAACAACGCAACGGTGGGTGGGAAGACCCCGCTTCTGCGGAAACTTGATGGCTTTTTTACGACTAGCAACTTGCGTTATAGTAGATTTCAGAATTAATGAGACACTCCAAATCCCGACTTGTCGATCCCGTTTTAGATCGGGAGTGCTGATAAAGCGGCACCGGTGCGGTTGGAAACCGCACCTACCGGGGCAAAAGTGCCCATTTATCTTTAGAATTCACTATAATGAACAATGACCTTTTATCAAAGCTCGCCTGCAAGACGTTTCAGGTGATTTTGACGTGGCTCCGAAGCGCGACGTAACGCGGTTTCCGGGACATGGATCCGCGACAGAACTTCTGGATTCGCACGAACAAATCCCTCGGCATATCCTGTCCCAGCGTACCAACCCGCATGACCTGTATGAATCTCGATCCGTTTCCGAGCAAACGTTTCGGTGTGCCCTTGACTACTGAAGAGGATTTCCGCCTGAACCCGTTGCTCTTTCCAATCGGAGATGTCCACATAGAAGTCGATTTCGTCCGGCATGTAATAGACACCGGGATAGTAGGTCGCCGCAATCGTGTGTGGTCTCTGACGGCTGCCGTAATCGGGTGTTCCCGCCAATCCCTGTGCTTCCATAATGGCAAATGCAGTCTCGTCGTGGTCATTGTGGGCAGCGGAAGCCATCCCGTTCCGTCCACTGAGATGAGGCCGCTGCGTGATCAACACATGCGGACGGACATCATAGATAATCTGTCGCAGCGCTTCCACGGATTCCGGTGTCTTATGGAACGGCTTATCCGGAAAATCCAGGATTCGTACATCCGTCACCCCGAATAGCGCACAGACCTCGCGAAACTCCTCCTCTTTGATCTTGGCGTAGTCATCGGCGCTCTGATTGATAATATCAGGATCTTGTTCTGATTCCGGCTTGAGTAGCTCGTCGTGGAGCCGCTCATTGTGGGTGCCTACTCCGTTGGTCATGCTGACGACCGTGATGGAATCACCTTGAGAAGCGTGAACCCCGCACGTACCCGCACAGTGAGTAAAATCGTGTGGATGGGCTTTAACCAGAAGAAACCGCAGCGATTGGTCTTGCATCGTAAACCTCCTCTATACCCCCATAGCGAAAGGGATGCTTATATGCGTTAAGTCTAAGGTAGTAGGTATACTCTGTATGCCGTAACTCTTGTCCAAATCACGGAACGACGAAGTGTACTTACAACAGTTCCACCAAACCTAGTGTAGGATAAATATCCTTAGCTCGTACAATCGGGGCAAGTCCCGGCTTCGCCGAGGATCCTCGATGGAATCGGGAGATGCCCCTCCTACAGGGACCAAATAATTAAAATAATCCAAGTTGCTAGTTAGTCTATAGCCCGAGTTTCCATGCTCGACACTCAGTTAGAAATAACCAAAGTGACGGTACACATGTCGCCCCGCTGGGGCTTGGAGTTATAGGAATGTGCTTTTCTATATACATGTCGCCCCGCTGGGGCTAAAAAACGCGGCAAGTTCTCAAGCTATACACATAGCACTCCTCGCCGATAAATCCCCGATGAATCCCTGATGAATCGGACCAGGCGCGCCTCCGACAAGCCGAGAGCAGGCAGGTGGGATTCAAAACTGGAGCGACAGGTCGGACAAATCAACTATAACAACCAACCAATACAGGACTTACGCATTTTAGCGCGGGGTGAAATGTCCGGCCTTCAGACTTATCCCTTTCAGCATGGGCAGGGCGGGGCAAGGATGCCCCTCCCACAGGGACCGTAAAATAGGTAGACGCTTTTTCCAGTAGCCATTGTAGGATAAACCTTCTCAGTCCGTATAGTCGGGGCAAGTCCCGACTTTGCCGAGGATCCTCGATGGAATCGGGAGATGCCCCTTCTATAGGGGACAAATATAGTGAACTTTAGAATTGATGAAACACGCCAAATCCCGACTTGTCGAGTCCCGTTCCGAGGATCCCCCCGATAAATCGGGGTAAACTGTATCGGGAGATGCCGATAAATCGGCACCGGTGCGGTTGGAAACCGCACCTACCGGGTTGGATTGAATCCTAAATTTACCTAAGTGCAGTGAACCGATGAACTAACTCGCTGGCTGCTCCCGCTGTTGTGGCTGCAGCGGCGGAAGTTCTGGATAATTGCCGCGTGCCGTCCTCAACGTGATCAATCCCTCAACGATCATCCACACCTGCACCGCTTCAACGGCGATACCGAACGTAAAGAGTAGATATTGCTCGTTGAACAGCCACCCCGTGTCTGGGTTAAACATCTGCCAGAACATCGCCCACGCTGGCATAATTAACATCACTATCATCGGAATCACCGCGAACCAGATCGGTAGATCCCGTCGTAGCAGATAGAACACCGTCACCATAAAGGCAAGTCCCGCTAACAACTGATTCACCGCCCCGAAAAGGGGCCATAGAATCAAGCCGCCGCTTCCCGGACCGTTCGGTCCCGGCATCAGTGCGACGGCACCGCCCAAGAACAGCGCGAGAGCGGTTGCCACATACCGATTGGTAAGCGGTTTAACCCCCATAGTACCGGCAAGTTCTTGGATGACGTAGCGTTGTAGTCGCGTCGCAGTGTCTAACGTCGTTGCTGCGAAACTTGCTACGAGCACCGCCATGATCGCAATAGCCATCTTCAAGGGGATACCAACGCTTCCGAGGAAGTTGCCGCCGCCCTCGACAAAGGCGCCTACCTTTTTGGCAAGGCTGTGGCTCGCCCAACCGCCGACCGTCCGGGTTGTGCCATCTGCGTTCGTGACGGTTTCGGTTGTAGCATAGCGCGTCCTCCACGCCTCTTGATACCGAACCTGTTGACCCGTCTCAGAACTGATCACAGGTTGGAAGGCGTAACTCGCTCCTGTCCCGCTCCGCTCAAACAGTCCCATGCCGATCCCGGCGCAACATGCGAGGATAACGATGACCGCGAGTCCGCCCTCAAGCAGCATCGCACCGTAACCGACATATTGTGCATCCTTCTCTGAAGCGACCTGCTTACTGGATGTACCGGAACTCACCATACAGTGGAATCCGCTAATCGCACCGCAGGCAATGGTGATAAAGAGGAAGGGCCAAATCGGTGGTGCATCGGGCGGGATGTCGGGTGCAATCGCTGGGGCGGAGGCGAGGAGGTCCGCTCTCCCCGTCAGGCCTGCGACAGCGAGCCCCACAATCAGCAGGACGAGCGCTACAATCAACTCATGGCTGTTGATGAAATCACGCGGTTGGAGCAGTGTCCAAACCGGCAGCACGGACGCAATGAAGCAGTACACAAACAGAATCAGCGTCCAGATGACGACTGCATTTGCAAATGTGTGACCCAACAGTGGGATTCCAAACCACGCCGAGATGTTAATCGGAAGCAGGTAAGCGCCTACCCACATCCCGATGTACATTATTCCCAACGCGATGATTGAAGGGATCAGGATGTTCCCGCCCCTTCGATAGATCCAGAGTCCGATGGCGATCGCCAAGGGGATTTCTATCCAGACCGAAAGCACCGATTCCGGGTAGAGCGCAAAGATGATCGCAATGACGAGACCGAAGATAGCTAAAACAACGGTCAGTGCCATGAACAGGATAGTCAAAAACAGCAACTTCGCGCGCGGTGTGATCATGCGGCCCGCGATGTCTCCGACCGTCTGTCCGCGATTGCGGAGTGAAACTACCAACGCGCCGAAGTCGTGAACGGCACCGATAAAGATGGAGCCCAGCACAACCCATAGCAGTGCGGGCAGCCAACCCCAAAAGACGGCAATCGCAGGACCAACAATCGGCCCGGTGCCCGCGATGCTTGTGAAGTGATGTCCGAAGATAATCTCTTTCTTTGTGGGAACATAGTCCACATCATCCCGTAATTCTTGGCTCGGCACCTGTGCCTCTGGATCGATGCCGAAGATCTTCCTTGCCAACCATCGCCCATAGGTGTGATAAGCGACGATAAAGCCGAAGAAACTCAAGACCGCAACAATCAATGTGCTCATACCTACCTCCATTTAACGTAATGCGTAATGCGTAAAACGTAAAGAAAAAATCTTACGCATTACTCGTTACGCACTGTTCTTTTAGATCCCGATCGAATATCCGTCACGCCGTGGGTCGGCACCACCCATGAGCGAACCTTCCGCTTGATCGACCGCGATGCCCTGACCGCCCCCGACGCCAGCCGTCCACTCCGGCATCACATTCGGCTCATGCCCACGCGCCTCAAGTTGCGCTACAACATCGGTGGGGATGCGCCCTTCCATACTGACAGTGGGTCCCGAACTCTCAACGCGGACACGCGGTGCCTCGATTGCGGCTTGGATGTTCATGCCGTGCTCGATAAGGTTCAACACCATCTGCGCGGTAGTCTGTAGGATGCCGTGGCTGCCCGGCGTACCGATTACTGCGAAGAGCTTTCCGTTCTTCCAGACTTGGCACGGGGACATGCACATCTCGATCTGCTTGTGCGGTCCGATGGCGTTTGGGCTTTCAGGCAGGAGATCGAACCAGTTCATGAAGTTATTGAGGAACATGCCGGTCTCACCAAGTGCGACACCAGAGCCGAAACCGGATCCGAGGCTTTGCGTCACCGCTACCGCGTTGCCTTCGCCGTCAACCACATCGAAATGGGTGGTGCATTCGTTAATCCATTCGGCGGCATTCCCCGGCAGGATCTCGCCGGGCAGCTTTTCCTTCGTGTAGCGTTCGCCGCCCCCGACTCCTGCACGGTATCCGATCCGTTTCCGTTGTTCGGCGGCGTAACCTTTAGAGAGCAAGCCGGTGATTGGTGGGTTCTCCGCACAGGTGTATTCCGCACGGTCTGCGCTAGCCAGCTTTATCGCTTCGATCAACAGATGGAGATATTCCGCAGAGTTATGTCCCAAATCGCTGAGCGGATCGTTCTCCAAGATATTGAACGTCTCCAGATATTGAAATCCAGAACACGGCGGAGGTGGACAGAAGATCTCGAAATCCTTGAACGTGGTCGAGATGGGCTTGTGCCAATGTGTCTGAAAATCCGCTAGATCCTTTTCCGTGATTAGCCCGTCGTTCTCCTGGAAGAACTGCGCGATATGCTTCGCGATCTCGCCGCGATAAAAGACCTCTGCTCCCCCTTCAACCACCTTGCGGAAGGTCTGGGCAAGCTCTTTCTGGACTAACACCTCGCCCGGTTGGGGTGTCCGTCCACGGGACATGATAATCTTCGCTCCCGTTGGCGAGAATCGGGGTCCTGCGCCTGCCATGAATTCGGCGTTTTTCACGGTGACCGCGTAGCCGTTCTCGGCATGTCCGATTGCCGGCGCAAAGATATCCGCATGCTCCATGCTGCCGTACCGGTCGAGGAGTGCCAGCCAACCGCCACAGGCAGCGGGGATCATGCCCGCCCGGATACCGACCTCGTTTGATCCCGGCTCTGAATATGCGTCAAGCGTTGCTTGATATGGGCTCGTTCCCATGTAGTCGAGGACTTGGAGCGTGTCCTCCTTCGCGTGGTACACCATCATATAACCGCACCCAGCGATGCCGGACATGTAGGGTTCGGTGACGTTGAGGGTGGACGCGACCGCAACAACCGCATCGAAAGCGTTGCCGCCCTGAAGTAGTATTTGTGCGCCCGCCAAACTTGCGAGTGGATGTGCGCTCGAAACCATGCCGCGTGTGCCGGTCACGGTCGGACGGTGGGTAACACCGTGTGATGGAAATGCCATGTTTGATTCCTCCGTAGAAACCGAATTTTTGAGATAGACCCAGAGGGCCGACAGGTGGATAGAACGCGTGAAACGTGAAACGTGATGCGTGATGCGTGAAACGTGATGCGTAAGAAAAAACTTGTCTGAATCGCGGATTAAACCGCACGTAGGTTGGGTTGAGCGCAAACTGTGAAGCCCAACACAAATCAACCAATCAATTACACCTTGTGTATCCTGCCTTCTATAGCACATGTCGCCCCGCTGGGGCTTTAGCGTTCGTGCCATCGCGCGTGCTATAAACATGCCGCCCCGCTGGGGCTAAATGAACCGATGAATTAATCGACCAGCGCCTCCGCCAATTCTGTGAAATCTGGGACGGTCAGATCCGGTAGATATGGCGAATCCTCATACGGCAGTTCGTAGCGATTGACAAACGCGGATTTGTAACCGCAGACTTTTGCGCCCATCACATCGAACGAATTGGCGGAGACCATCAGGCACTCTTCCACGTTGAGCCGAAGCCTGCTGATAGCGGCATAGCGGTAGACCGCGGGGTGTGGCTTGAACGCGCCGACATCCGTCACCGAGATGATGTCATCAAAGTCCCACCGGACACGGTTCTTCGCGAGATGGTCGAGGAAGTGGGGATCCCCGTTTGACAGGATCACCAGCTGGTAGCGGGATTTGAGTCGTTCTAATGCCGGAAGTACCTCGGGGAACGGAGAGAGCATATCCCATGCGCCCATGAAATCCTGTACCTCCTCGCCGGATGTTTGAATCTTATTCAGATTGAGCACGTAAACGAAGGCGCGGCGCACCGTTTCGAGATAGCCGCTATGCCCCAGCATCACGAGGGTGTCCTGATATTGTTCGATGCGTTGTCGTGCGCGCCACTGGTCCCAGAACCGGTCCGCCGTAGTGTCCGCGTCTTTCGCTTTTAGGAATTCTGCGATGTAGGGCGTTAGGCTGCCTCCGAGATCCAGAATTGTACCGAACAAATCAAACGTCAACGCTTTAATATCTGATTTTTCCATAAATCCCCTTTTCTATTTGGCAAGTTATCCACAATCACCTAACAGAATCTAACAAAATCTAACACTTTTTGCAAAATTCGATAAAATCGCCGGTATGTTAACCGGTCGCGTAGGTTGGGTTGAACGAGAATCGTGAAACCCAACAAAAATAAACCAACATAGTCGTATTATTCATCTCCCCGCTTTTTTATGCTTGTATTCCTGTTATATGAGGGGTGTGCATGTGTAGCAATCTTAGTAGATTAACTCTATTGCTTGCATACACATCGCGCTCCGCATGAAGATTAATTTATTAATTGGGTAACAAGCGATGTCCGGTGCGGGGAAACCGCACCTACCGGGTCTGGGGGAAATATAGAATTACCCGTTTAATTTCTTAAAACCCATCTGGAGCGCAGGCATTGAGCTTATCGCCGTTCTATAGACATATCGCTCCGCTGGAGCGAAGGTTTCTGTCGGATCATCAGGACTTTGGTATATCCGGCTTGCTGAAAGTCCTTTCAATCAACACACACACCCATAAATGTGAGTCTGGTAGCAGTTGTGTTTGTTTATCGATATTTTCTGCGAAATCAACTGATTTCCTGATTCAAACAATAATGATGCACACCCCTCTGTTATATCATTTCAGGCTTATCGAATTCGCTTTGCTATAAATCCATGCCTACGTCCATCTTCGGTATCATAATGTCCAACTACTGAGTTATCTTGGTTGATATTCCAGCCCTCAGTTGAGACACTGCCGGGGAAGTTTAACTCTTTCAGACCACGTATGAATGAACCGATATAAGTTCGGGGGACATCGCCCACCTGTTTGGCACGACAAAGCACCATCAGGCTAGATGAGTCCGTTATGCCATGCACGAAAAAGTATTCGAGCTTCTCAGGTTTGAAATACTCAAGTATCGCAACCCTCCCGTCAGGACTGCGATAATAAGAGCGATAAAGTCCGTCCTCATCAATAAAACTGCCCACGATACGCCCCTCAGCATTCACAAAATCAGCGTAAGTTGCTCTCGCTCTGGGAAACTCAATGACAATATCGCCAGAAAAGCCTTTCCTCAATCCAGACTCATCAATAAAACTGCCAGTGAATATCCCTTTTGAATCGCTATAACCGAAAATGAATGTTTCGACTGCACCGGGAAAGTCGTATCGTTTCATCTCCCCATTTTCCACAATGACACCATGATGAAGCCCATCGCTATCCTCATAGTATCCGCCGGCGACTCCATTATTGCCGAGCGCGTAGAAATAGATGTTCTTGGCACCGGGGAAATCGTAAGTCTTAAAGACCCCATCAATGAGCGTAAAACCGATCATTCGCTCACCATCAGGGCTTGGCGTATTGCCCGCATAATCCTCAAAATCACTGCTCGCGCCCACTGCCAGATAATCGACTCCTTCAACGGCTATCGTTTCAAAGGTATAAAGATCGTTGGCAGACGTAATATGGGATTGAGCGAGGGCGTTCCCTGCGAAGCATAAAAAGCATAATAGAAAACTGAGTTTTCTCAGCGTGATGTTCATGAAAATCCTCCATTTGGATAAGAGTTTAAAGGTTACCCATCGGTGTTGGGTATACTTCAAAACAAGAGTCGCTTTCACAATAGTAGATCTTAGAATTAATGAGACACGCCAAACCGGTGCGGTTGAAAACCGCACCTACCGGACCCGATAATTAGTTTACCCCGATTTATCGGGGCGATCGAAACCGAGGGACGAAAGTGTCTATTTATTTTTTGAATTCACTATAATCTCTAAAATAGCACCAAAGGTTTCGGGGGTTATACACATGTCGCTCCGCTGGAGCGAAAGATAGAACACTTGACGGGCGGGGAAACCCCGCCCCTACGAGAAAACCGATGGATTTTCAATATCTGGGCGTTATTATAACCTATTCTCTGACCAAGTGCGTAACTCCTAACCTTTGACGTTTCACGCGTTTCACGTTTAATCCGCAATACCCAACTCCGGCAACCCCTCCACAATCTCCACCGTCTCCAAGCTAACCGCAATCACCTTCCCGATCAACCGGACAATATACTCCTCATCATCTCAGGCGGTTCGGGTCATTCTCGATATCGCTCCGCTTGTCCGTCTTGACACGATACTGATCTATCACCCACTCCAACGCCGATCGATTCCCAAGCCGATATTCAAACGCCTTTGCCGGTATCCCGTCGAGCGTCAGGAAATCGTTGTATTTTATTTGCGTCTTATCCTTTGACAGCCGCATCTTCTCCACACGCCAATCGAGCGGCGTATCCGGTGTTTCGACGAAACGCAGCGGATATTCGTCCACGTCCTCATAGCCGACGTGGATCTCCCCCAACCGTTTCCCTGCTTCGGCAAACGCCCAGAAATCTGGCGTGAACGGCAGATGCGGCAGGTCCCGCTTCAGATCGGCTGCATACCGCTCCCGATACGTCGGGTGATGGAGCAGACCGTAGACATAATGAAAGATATGCCATTTGCCAATGGAGTCGTCTCGGTAATGCGCCCGGAACTGTTCTAACGCCCAATCGGTAATGTTCTCCCGGCGGTCCCTCCCGTCCTCGTCGTAGGTGTAGAAGGGGAAGGATTGAGTTCCCCCATTTGACGAATTTGAAAATTTTAGTTCAACAATTCGATTAGCACTATGACATCTGAAAATCTCGTGTCCTACCCCGCTGACACAAATCACTCGATTTTCTGCCTCTGTCTCAGGTGTCGGGAAAATGGATGGAAAGACGTACACAGCCTCGTTCATTATTCGGTCAAAGTAGAAGTTCGACTCCGTGAACGGCCGATAAACCGATTTTCGGATTCTTGATGCTACGAATCCCGCAGGTTGGCCACTTTTCAGTTTCTGCTTTAAGCTTGAACTCCACTTAATCTTCGTTTCATCAGAAGCTACAAAGACATCAACATTTGTATCCCGATCTACCCGTCGGTCCCATCTATCGACTTCAGCATTATAAGTTTCAATCAACCGATTCATGTTCTTAGTTAAAGCATTTTGGTTGAAGTTGTACGCCCACGCATCACGGGAGGTTACGACACCGCGGCTATAAATCTTAAAAATCACATCCACTGTTTCACCCTTCGCTCCCTTAGCTTCCTTAGTCCCCATTGGGACAAAACTCTCAAATTCGGTGTGAAGTCCCTCTGTCAGCCATGTGTATTGCCGGGCAGGCGTTATCGAGCTCCATTCAATGTTTCGGTAATGCTCCTTTGAATCGAGATAGCGATATTTGTCCTCCTTCCGCCAAAATTCATCAAGACGGGCATAGAAAATTTCAGCTTGGGCATTTGCACCGTCGCACCTCTTGATAAAAAAATTAATACTCACCCCAACCTGAATCCCAAAGACGTTGTGGGTCGTGCCAGAGAGTTTTGGGTTCTTGCGGACGTTCCCACTCAGATCGAGAATATAAATCGCGTCGAAATCGTTTGCGAGATGTTTTCGCATCCCATCAAACGCCACACCATCAAGAAAGCTATCATTCGTTACAAAGGCGATAACCCCTTCCTCTCCTATCCGATCTGATGCCCACCGAATCGCTTTTATGTATGGATCAGCGAGGGCGTTTTTATTGGCCGCTACGGAGGCTTTTGCATAGGTCCCTGCAACCTGTGCATCCATCGTCTTATACTTCCGATTTCTGTTATTGTCATTCTCGTTGATCTGTTTCGCGTTGTAGGGCGGATTGCCGATGACAACAAACATCGGTGTCTCTTTCTGACCTTCAACGCGGCGTGTATTCTCAGGTGCGAATAGCGGCAACTGCCGATCTTCCGCCAATTCAAAAGTATCCACAAGACAGATCCCTTCAAAGGGCTGATACCTTCCCATTACTTCGTAAAATTCATGCTCAATATTCATCGACGCAATGTAGTAGGGCAGCAGCATCACCTCGTTGCAGTGCAACTCTGCCGTATATTTTTCCCCCAAAGCGGTCTTGCGAATCTCGCGCATCGTCCGCACAATGAAATTGCCTGTGCCCACAAACGGGTCGATGATATGAACGCCAGCATCGGAGAGCGATCGATTGAATTCGGTCTTTAGGATCTCCTCAACACTCCTCACCATAAAATCGACAATCGGCTGCGGCGTGTAGACAATCCCGTGCGTGTCCGCAACCTTCACCGAAAAGCCTTGAAAAAACTGCTCGTAGACCGTGTTGAGAAACCCCTGCTTTTGTGAGAAGTCGTCGATGGTTGCAGCGGTGCGCTCGATTGCCGTATAGAATGGATTCAGGTGCCCCAGAAAATCGTGACGGCTGAACGACTGGCTTGTGAGCGCGTCTATCACCTTCTCTATCTCATTGGCAATCACATTTCGGCGGGTAAAGTCTTGGTTATAGAAAACCGTGTGAAAGATCTGTTCGGTCAACAGGTGTTGGATCAACATCTCCTCAACGGCGGCTTCCGAGAGGTTCGGGTTGATTGACTGACGACACTTCTCATGGAAATCGGCAAAGGCGGAGATAAAGGCTTGGTTCGTCTCCCGTTCAGCGTGAATCCGTTGCGCCAAACCCTCTCCAAGCGCAGGCACCCTTTCCCTGAATTCCGATACGGCATTCTCCCATTCTGTGTATTCCGGTGGCTGGTGCGAAAAGAAGGTTTCGAGCGTCCCTATCAGTTCTGTCGGGTCGGTCAGGTCAGCATCAAGGGTCTGGTAATTGTTTTGCCAAAGGATGGCGCGGTGGGGTTCTTGGAAGAGGATGTTGTCGCGGGGGTAGCCTCTCTCAAATTTGCGGACCACTTCGGACGGCAGGTCGTCGTCCTCATCTTTCGCCTCCCAATAGCCGTGGGTCAGGCGGAAGTTGTCCATCAACGCACCGTCAACGCGGATGCGTCTGCCTCGGCTGACGGTCATTGAGTGTTCGGGGACGAGCGTCCAATCAAATTGTCCGGCACATTTTTGGAGTAGGGATTGGAATGCCGAGCGTACTGCCCCTTCGTGCGTCGCGCCGAGGCGATCAAACTGATCCAATTCAGTGTAGTAGTCCTTAATGATTTTGTGTGTTGATTTGAGATTGAGGCTTGCCACAAAGCACCTTGTTATAAAGTATCGTAGGTTGGGTTGAACGAGCATCGCGAAACCGAACACAAATAGACCAATATTTTACGTTTTACGCATCATGTTTTACGTCCATGACACATGTCGCCCCGCTGGGGCTTAGGTCTTGGGTGAGTCGCTTTACCTATAAAGATGTCGCCCCGCTGGGGCTATGAGTCGGGCAAGATGCCCGACCTGCGGGTGCGGTGCGTTTTATGGCAGATCTTAGAATTAATGGGACACTCCAAACCGGTGCGGTTGAAAACCGCACCTACCGGGGCGAAAGTCTATCTGTTTTTGGTATTCACCATAATACACATTGCGCTCCGCCCCGATAAATCGGGATTCAGAACTGGAGCGCGGGGGTTAGATATATCGTCCTTCTATAGACATCTCGCTCCGCATGAAGATTAATTTATTAATTGGGTAATTTCCGAGCGATGTCCGGTGCGGTGGGAAACCGCACCTACCGGGTCTGGGGGAAATATAGAATTACCCGTTTTATTTCTTAAAACTCATCTGGAGCGAAGGATAGAACAATTGACGGACGGGGGAACCCAACCTCTACGGGTTCAACCTCCCGTTTGCTCGCCTTCCATAATACATGTCGCCCCGCTGGGGCTTAGGGGTTTGGAGATACCACCCGGCTATAAACATGTCGCCCCGCTGGGGCTAAAGGAACCAATTACACATCGCGGTTCACGCTCCACGCCGTCGTAGGTATAGGTCTCCCAACCTATGCACCTTCACACATCACGTCCAGCGATTTTAGCACACAACGCCACCATGGACAAGCGAAAAGACATTGTTTCGTTGACTGTCTCAATAGACTATGCTATACTGCATTGTCAGCATTACATTTAATCTAATCGGCTCATGTATAGTGGATCTTAGCATTAATGAGACACGCCAAATCCCGACTTGTCGAGTCCCGTTCCGAGGATCCCCCCGATAAATCGGGGTAAACTGTATCGGGAGATGCCGATAAATCGGCACCGGTGCGGTTAGAAACCGCACCTACTGGGGGTGTGCAAGTGTCTCTTTATTTATAGATTTCACTGTAATCTAATCGGCTCATGTAAATGGAAGGCGTAAAACACGAGGAGAAACCGAGTTTTCAAGAAAAAACTCGGTTTCTGTTGTACGATTTCTTAATATGAGAGACCTAATTTTTGGGAGGAAATTTTCGATATGTCAGCAGACAAACGACTGGAAGAACTCGGAATTGAGCTGCCAGCAGCAGCAACACCGATAGGGAATTATGTAACAACTGTACAGACAGGAAACCTGATATTCACATCGGGCCATGGACCGGGCAGGGGCGAAGGTCCCTTGTATAAGGGTCAGGTGGGAACAGATCTGACAATCGAGGAAGGGTATGCCTCCGCACGTCAGGTTGGCTTATGCCTTCTCGCTACACTCAAAAGTGCGCTCGGCAGTCTTGATCGGGTCAAGCGCGTCGTGAAAGTGGTCGGCTTCGTCAATTCCGCTCCGAGTTTCACGGAACAACCGTCGGTGGTCAACGGGGTATCCGATCTGTTGGTGGAGGTGTTCGGTGATGACGGCAGGCACGCGCGGTCGGCGGTCGGGATGGTGCAGTTACCGGGCAGCATCCCTGTCGAAGTTGAATTGGTCATCGAAATCGAATAGTAATGTGGATGGGGTATTCAGAGAAACCGAGTTTTCAAGTCCCGATTCTCGGGATGCTCCCCGATTGCATCGGGGCAAGCTGAGTCGGCAAAAAAACTCGGTTTCTTTATGTCGTTCGGATTACCTTCAGAACTGCGTCTCGTTTCTGCTCCATGAGTTCTTGGGACGTTGCCTCAAGGTTGAGACGGAGCAACGGTTCGGTGTTTGAGGGACGGAGGTTGAAGTGCCAATCGCTGAAGTGAATGGAGAGACCATCGGTCCATTCCACCTCACCGCCCACCCCAAAAACTTGGTTAATCTCCTCCATCTTGGCTTGCGGATCCTGGGAGATGGGGGTGTTAATTTCGCCGGAGATGAAGTAGGTCGATTCCAACGGCTTGAGCAGATCTGAGAGCGTCGTGCGCTTCTTGGAAAGTATCTCCATAACGATGAGAGAGGGCAGGATACCGGAGTCCGCATAAAAGAAATCTCTGAAGTAGTAGTGCCCGGTTCCCTCGGTGGCAAAGAGCGCGTCTTCCTGTTTCAACCGACTCTTCATGATGGCATGGCCCACTTGCTCTACCAAGGCGATACCACCGGCATCGGTGATAAGATCTCGCACCGCATGAGAACAGCGGGGCGCGTATATCATTTTCGCACCGGGGTTACTTTCTAAGAGGTATTGCCCGACGAGTGCGCTCAGAAAGTCGCTGGAAACAAACTCACCCCGATCATCGACTGCAAAACAGCGATCGCCGTCGCCATCGAAGGCAAAGCCGATATCCGCACCTTCGGCGACAACCCGTCGTTGCAGTTCTGCCCGATTCTGGGGCTGCAAGGGGTCGGGACCGTGGTTCGGCATATTGCCATCGGGCTCCAGATACATACCGGTTAATTGGACGGTGGGGAGGCGTGAGTAGATCCGTTTCAGGATGGGACCGACCATGCCGTTACCGGTATCCGCTATGACCTTCAGTGGGGTCAAGGCGTCCACATCGATCAGGCTCAACACCTTCTCGGTAAAACCTTCGGCGAGATTGGTGTGCTGTGCCCCTTCGGTCATTTTTCCATGGCGGGTCGATCGTGCGAAAGCGTCAGTTTCGATGATGGTGCGTAATTCTTGGACCGTGTCGCCGCTCAAGATTTGGGGCATCCGCTCCACCATCTTGAAACCGCCGTATTGAGGCGGGTTGTGCGAGGCTGTTACCATAATCCCAGCACGGTCAAGGGTCGCGCAGGCGTAGTAGTATTGATCGGTGCTGACCATGCCGATATCGAGCACATCGGCGCCACCCTCCATTATGCCTTGGGTTAGCGCATCGAACATCGGCGGACTGGAGAGACGCATGTCCCGACCAACAACGACTGCATCCACCTTGAGGAGCGTAACAAAGGTGCGGCCGACCGCGTGGGCAACTGCATCATTTAAGGCATCGGGATAGACACCACGAATATCGTTCGCTTTGAAGATGTCGGGATTGACTTGCATTGTTCGATCCTTGAACTGCCGTGATTATAGTAGGGTATCAGCCGTTATTCATTTTCAGATTATATCAGACAACAGATAAACTTAGTGAGAGACGTTGACTCCGTACACATCACGTTATAATACATGTCGCCCCGCTGGGGCTTGCCTTTAGAGATTCGGCATTTCTATAAACATATCGCCCCGCTGGGGCTATAGGTTGGGCAAGGGCAGAGACAAAGATGATTGTAACCACCCGTCGATTCACAATCTACGTCAACTGAGCCTATATTTCTATATTGCCCGGTCTCGGTAGGGGCAGATCTTGTACCTTCCCAAAACAAAGATGATTAAAACACAGGGTAACCACAAGGGTTACCCCTACAGGAGTCGATTCACAATCTATCAAATGTCAACTGAGCTTAGCACAGTGATATGTCTATAGCACAATCAGCCAATGCACAGTCAACCCCCTAAATCCCCCTTATCAGGGGGACTTATGAACCAGCTGCGTAAGTCCTACATTAGTTGGTTAGTTCAGCGATTCTACTTGCATTCCACCCTTCGGATACACATGTCGCCCCGCTGGGGCTTGCCTTTAGAGATTCGGTATTTCTATAAACATGTCGCCCCACTGGGGCTAAATGAACCAATGCACAGTCAACCCCCTAAATCCCCCTTATCAGGGGGACTTTGGAAGCTACACGAAGGTCGGAGGTATTGGTAAATGCCTACTCATTTCTCAAATTCACCATAAAAACCCATGAGTCCCTTACGTATTACATTCCAGGCATCACGTTCCACAATTCAATGAATCGATGAACTAATTTACCAATGTATCAATAAAGAGAGGGAAACCATGTCAGTTGAAATTGTTAAACCTCGGATTCGAGGCTTTATCTGCACAAATGCCCATCCGGTCGGGTGTCGTCAAAACGTGCAGGACCAAGTAAATTACATCAAAGCAAAGACCACAACCAAACAGACAGACCTCAATGTGCTCGTGGTTGGCGCATCCACCGGATACGGGCTCGCCTCCCGTATCGCACTCACTTGGGCATACGCTGCAAAATCGTTAGGGATCTTCTATGAACGCCCAGCGTCTGGAAGACGGACTGCCACAGCGGGTTACTATAACTCCGTCGGCTTCCATCAACTCGCAGCACAGGACGGTTTTTCCGCCGAAAGTATCAACGGCGATGCTTTTTCCGACGCCATCAAACAAGAGACCGTCGATCGGATCAAGGGCGGTATGGGGAAGATTGACATGGTTGTTTACAGTATCGCGGCTCCCCGGCGGATCCATCCGCGCACCGGGGCGGAGCATAATTCTGTGTTGAAGCCGATTGGTGAATCCTACACCAGCCAGACGATCGACCTGAATCGGGAAGTGGTCACCGATGTTACGCTTGAAGCGGCATCCGAGGAGGAGGTCAGCGATACCGTTGCCGTGATGGGCGGCGAAGATCTGGAATTTTGGGTGGACACGTTGTTAGCCGAAGACCTACTCGCACCGGGGGCGACGGTGGTAACATACTCCTACATTGGGCCTGAACTCACGTGGGCAATCTATCGTGATGGCACAATCGGGAAAGCGAAAGAGGATCTGGAGACCCGCGTGAATAAACTGGACCAAACCGTCGCGGACAAACTGGGCGGGCGCGTGTACCTCTCTGTCAACAAAGCGATTGTTTCGCAGGCGTCAATGGCAATACCGGTTGTCCCGCTTTACATGAGTATCCTGAACCAGATAATGGATGCCCAAGGCACCAACGAGGATCCGATCGCACAGATGGGACGGCTTTTCACAGAGCACTTGGGTCCCGGGCTATCCCCGACACTCGACGCTGAACGCCGTATCCGACTCGACGATCGAGAACTTCGCGCGGATGTGACCGCTGAAATTATAGAACGGTGGGGACAGATTAACACGGATAATTTCCGGGAAATCTCCGACTACGACGGTCTGCAGCGTAGCTTCCGCAACCTGTTCGGCTTTGAGGTCGATGGTGTAGATTACGACGAAGCGGTCGAAGTAGAGATTGACATACCGTAGTTGGTTCATTGGTGCATTAGTGAATTATACCTAAGTTGCTAGGGCGTGTTGACATTTCATCGCAATCAGTATTTTGTCGAGATATGAATCTCGACCTACAAAAGACCACTTTTAGGGAATAATGTTTTCAAAAGGAGACACCCCAATGAAAAACGGCGTTGGGTTTCACTCTATCTGTCTATAAGCAGGTGTGGTTGAACGACCAAGCCTCTATTGGACTTGATAGGGCTTGGGTTTTAACCGTTCAACCCAACCTACGGACCGTTAAATGTCAACAGAACCTAGTCAGCCTGTAGGTCGCCTTTCCGCACTCGCCACAAATTAGACTCACTGAAGTAAGGCTACACATGTCGCCCCGCTGGGGCTTGGGTGTATGGGTGATATCCACATTCTATAAACATGTCGCCCCGCTGGGGCTAAAAAACGGGGAAAGTCCTCAAACTATAGACATTGCGCTCCGCCCCGATAAATCCCCGATGAATCCCCGATGAATCGGGACAGGCGCGCCTCCGACAAGCCGAGAGCAGGCAGGCGGGATTCAAAAATGGAGCGCAGGCATTGACCGCATCGCCGTTCTATAGACATATCGCTCCTCCGGAGCGAAAGATAGAATCCCTCAATCTTAACGACAAAACGATGGAGGCTCAACACGAGCAACTTGCGTGAATTATGGTGAATCTTAGAATTAATGCGACACTCCAAATCCCGATTTATCGAGTCCCGTTCCGACCCCGGTAACGCAGAGGCAAGGAGCGCAAGCTGAGTCGGCACCGGTGCGGTTAGAAACCGCACCTACCGGGCGGCGAACGTGTCTATCTGTTTTTGGTATTCCCCATAGTGTCCCGCTTATAGATTTAGGCATTTCAGCATAGTTGACGCGGGGCAAGATGCTCCGCCTACGATTGCCTGCGCGAGTCTTAGTGAACCTTAGAGTTTGGGATTTTCCTGATGCCGCTGCCGGTCACGTTTTGTTTTTTTCTCGATCGATTTCCGGAAGGCGTCCTCAAGGTCCACACCGGTTTGGTTCGCCAAACAGATTAACACAAACAGCACGTCCGCCATCTCTTCCGCGAGATCCACCTCCCTATCCGATGCCTTGAAACTCTGATCTCCGTATTGGCGCGCCATGATACGCGCCATCTCCCCGACCTCTTCCATCAGGATAGCGGTGTTCGTCAGCTCGGAAAAATAGCGGACTCCTACGGTTTTAATCCATTCATCGACTAATTTCTGACAATTTTCGATTGTGTATTCCATCACATCGCTCCATCTGCTAGCAAATGCTCTTGATGGGTCAAAGGTTTGATAGAATGATGACGGGTTATGGGTGTTGAGATTATCCTGAACCAACCGAATCTGAGTTGCGTTTTGGTAATGTTGAGCGACTTTGTTCAAAAAATGTGCATAATCGGTTTTGGTTCGACGGTCACGCACCTCTACGATGCGTTGACCGGTTAGGGGTTCAAAAGCGATGAACAGAGTTGCCACGCCGTTGCGCTTATACTGATAATCTTGTCGCTTTTGTTTATCCGCTTTCATAGGTATCGGTGCAATGATGTCATCAATTAACTGGCACGGTCTTTCGTCAA